>NZ_JAJHIZ010000003.1 GCF_021538615.1 Niabella agricola | reverse complement strand
CGGAGCTAAAGTCGTTATAGTCATTTGCAAATTCCAGCTTTCCGGATTCGGTTCCAAAGCGGTTGGTCACTCTTTTAAATTTTCCGCCCAGCGCATATGAAAAATAAGGACCGGCCCCAATCAACAGGTTTCCGTTCCCCGCAGCAGGCTTAAAGATAAAATTTACCGGCACTTCGAGGTTATAGGTGTTCAGCCGGGTATAATCACCCGCGTCGGCAGCGGAATAAGCGTCCGCATTAAAATATTCATGTGCATTCTTTTCCAGCCTGGCTCCTTTCATACTGAACAATGCACCCGGCTGGATATAAAATTCATCCGCCACCGGGATGTCAAAGGTGAGCCCTGCATTAAAACCGGGCGTCAGTTTAGCTCCGTCTACTGTTTTTCCGTCTGCATCTTTTATCGTAAGATTGGAAAGGTTAACACCGGCGCGCACCCCTACTTCCACCTGTGCCATAGCAGCACCGGACACCGCGATGGCAGCAGCAAGCAAAAAGGATTTAAGAACAAGTTTACTTCGTTTCATAAATAAAAATTTTATCAAAATAATTACCAGATACAGATCTTAAGACACTAATTATTAAACAATAGCTGCGCCAATATAAGCAGCTTGCAGCTTTTTAAACATTCCTTTGCATTTCGCGGCCTGCAAAGTAAATGTTTTCATAATTTTTTAAAGCACCAAACAAAAAAGATCAACATTACGTTGATCTGTAGTTCCAAAAATTCCGTTTCGGCTCCTGGGTTGCTCCGCACCTTTTCTTTGTGCCTGATATTCTATTGGCTGTGATTGGGATCGCGTCTGTTTTCTTTAGTTTACAGTAGCTCCTTCCACCATGGCTACCGGGGGTATTTTTGCCTGCACAGGAGCCCGGGCATTCCCAGCCCTTTGCACTTCTATGATCCGGATATTTTCTGCCCGTACCGGGGCCAGTGGTTCCAGTGTTTGTACCCGTTTTATCGGCGCCACTCTTTCTTCTACGGGAGCGGAAAGCGGTTCCCCGGCAAACGCTCGTGGCGGTTCCGGATCCCGGGCTGAGATTTCCCTACCCGCAGCAGCGAATATGGCCGAATGTGCCGATGCAGCCGGCGCTTCCTGTGCCGGCGCCATTACCGGTGGCGGTGGCACGGAAGCCTTTTGCGATTCGCTCATTTTAAAATAGAGCGTTGCCATCCGCTGGAGTTTATCTCCGTCGTTTGGAGATCCGGGTTTTGCATTCCCCGATGGTTTCAACGTTGCCTTGTACAATATACGGTAGGTATCTATCTCACCAGTACTCATTCCTTTTTCACCAGCCGGTTGTTTTTCCGGAGCAGGAGGAGCAGGTGGTGGTGGTGGAATTTCTACCCCATATTTTTTTTCAAATGCGGCCTGTTTTTCCGCACTGCTGATATCTGCTCTGACCTTTTTGCCATTTTTATAGGTTAGAACGGCAACAGGCTTTCCATTGGGTGTAAGCACACTGATCTTTTCAATTTCATCCGGTATTTTTTGTACTTCCGCCTTTGGAGGTGGCGGCGGCGGTTCCTGGGTATATACCCGTTCTGCAAATATAAAAACAAGCAGGGCCAGCATCGGTAATATCAATGCTGCTTTAATTCCTGTTCTGAACAGGCGGGGTTCTTGCTGTAACATAAGTAACCTTTTTTTTGTGGTTAAAAAATAGAAACTGCTTGCAAGCGGTATGGATTGATTTACGTAAATACTTTTTAGTAAGAGTTGCTGGTAGGCGGCCCTTTGTTCGGGCTTTCCGCCGGCCGACTGATCCGCAAGGAACTCATGATTGAGACGGATGGCACGACGGTATAATACCATGAACGGGTTGAACCAAATCAGCGCCCCGGTAAATTCTGCCAATACGATGTCCCAGGTATGTTTCTGACGTGCATGTGTAAGTTCATGAACAAGGATCGCCGTATCGATCCGGTTCCGCTCAAAATCTGCCTTATTCAGAAAAATATATTTAAAGAAGGAATGCGGCGTTACGGCCTCCTGTAAAAGCACCAGCCGCGCACCTTCAAAAGCGCGTTGCTCATTCGCGTTTATCTTCTGGCGGATCTGGATTAAATGGATGGTGAAACGTAGCAGCAATACACTACTGATAATACCTATTACCCAATATACAAATGGGGCCATCAATTCCGCAAAAGTTGCCCCTGCGGGAGCGGCCGTTACAGCAACAACAGCTCCTGTATCTGAAGGCAGCACGGCCGGTTTTAGCCGGACCTGTATGATCGAAAGCGGAATCAGAAAAGAAAGCAGCAGGCTGCCCAACAGGTAAAACCGGTTAAATACCAGCATTTTTTCCTTTTGCAGAAAGCAATAATAAAAGACATATAGCAATCCGCTGCAGGCAATGACTTTTAAAAGGTAAAGCATTATTTTTTCTTTTTTTGATCGGATAGAGATTGAATCTGCCCGTCTACAATCTTCTTTAACTCCTCGAGTTGCTCCCGGCTCAGCTTTGCTTCTTTTGTAAAAAAGGAAGCGAATTGCAGCACAGAATCATCAAAATAATTTTTGATCATACTGGTCACATGTTTCGAAAAATAGTCGGCCTTTTTTATTAAAGGATAATATTCCCGGGAATTTCCATACTGGGTATAACCGATCACTCCTTTATCGGTCATGCGCTTTAACAACGTGGCTACCGTTGTGCTGGCGGGTTTGGGATCTGGAAAGGCTTCGATCAGGTCTTTCATAAAGGCCTTTTCTGCTTTCCAGATATATTCCATTAATTGCTCTTCTGATTTTGACAACTTAATCATTCTACAAATATAGATTTTATTCTACAAATGTAGAATAAAAATCAGAACGAACCAATTTTCTTTTATCTCCGTCACTGAAACACTGATCTTTTTCCTTTTTGCCGATGCGGTTACTGCTGCTTATTTCCCGTTGAACCGCCGTCAGGTAAGAGACAAACACATCCCTCTCTTCAGCTCAAAAAGCTTCGGTGGCAATACAGACAGGCGAGCACAAAAAAAGCCTCCGCGCTGCGAAGGCTTATAAGATTGTTATTCCGTATTTTAACCGACGTTTGCTTCTACTGTTATTCCTGCCGGCACTGGCTCTTTCCAATCCAGTTGCAGCAGCTCGCAGGTTTCGGTACGTACCTGGTAGCACAATGCCTCGTTTTCTTCCAGGTTCTGTCCTAAGGAGGGGATCATTGCTTTTAATTTTTCACTCCATTTCCCGTTAAAATGATCGGGAAAACACCGTTCCAGCAATGTTAACATAATGGAAACCGATGTGGAAGCACCGGGAGATGCGCCTAACAGGGCCCCGATGGTGCCGTCTTCGCTGGTTACGATCTCCGTTCCAAATTGTAACGATGCTCCTTTCTCCGCATCTTTATAAATGATCTGCACCCGCTGACCGGCTTCTTCCAGTTTCCAGTCTTCTGCTTTTGCTTCGGGATAAAAGACCCGCAATGCCTCAATGCGATCTTCGAAAGAAAGACTCAACTGCTGGATCAGGTATTTTTCAAGTTCGTAATTTTTGAGCCCCACCCGCATCAGCGAAACTATGTTCCAGTATTTGATGGACTCAAACAGATCCCAATAAGAGCCTTCTTTGAGGAATTTGGTGGAGAAAGTAGCAAAGGGGCCAAACAGGATGGAGGTTTCTTCGCCCATTACGCGGGTATCCAGGTGCGGCACGCTCATAGGTGGTGCACCCACTGAAGCCTGTCCGTATACTTTTGCATTGTGTTTATTTACTACTTCGGGATTGCTGCATACCAGCCACTGCCCGCCAACAGGGAAACCGCCATAGAGTTTGCTTTCGGGAATATCGCTATCCTGCAGCAGGTGCAATGATCCGCCGCCGGCGCCAATGAATACAAACCGGGAGTAGTAGATCATTTTCTCACCGGTAGAAAGATTTTTTACTTTTACTTTCCATCGTCCGTCGTCCTGCCGGATGAGGTCATATACTTCATGCAGCAAGTGCAGTTCCGTATTGCCCCTTGCTACCATATTGTCAATAAAGATCTTGGTTAATGCGCCGTAATCCACATCTGTTCCCAACTCCGTGTAGGTTGTTGCAATTTTCTCCGAACGGTCGCGCCCTTCCACAACCAGTGGTATCCAGTTCTTAATCACTTCCGGGTCTTCCGAATATTCCATCCCCTTAAACAATTTGAATTGTTGCAGGGCTTTATACCGCTTGCGGAGATAATTCACATCATTTTCGCCGCGTACAAAACTCATATGCGGCACTGTACGGATAAAATCTTTCGGATCATTGATCTGCCCGTCCTTAACCAGGTACGACCAAAACTGCTTGGATTGCTCAAACTGTTCAATAATATCCAGCGCTTTTTTGGTTTCAATACTCCCGTCTTCCCTTTCGGGTGTGTAATTCAACTCGCATAAAGCGGCATGACCGGTACCTGCATTGTTCCAGGCATCTGAACTTTCTCCGGCCACCCGGCCCAGGCGTTCAAAAATATGAATGGAATGTCCGGGTTCCAGCTCATTGATAAAAGCACCTAATGTTGCGCTCATGATCCCTGCACCAATCAATACGACGTCGGTCTCTATTTCTTTTCTTTTAGCCACGTTCAGCGATTTTTAGTCCTTAAATGTGGTGCAAAATTAAAAAGAACTGGAGAAAATATGACTTTCGAAAACGTTATACTTTTTATTTTATTTCAGGAAAAAGCCTGGTCCTTTGCAATAACAAACACTCATTTGTTATTTTTTGAAAGTGACGCGGCTTAATAAAAGGAATTTAGAAAACAGCGCTTAAAAAGGCGGGCACCTTTCCTCCAGCTTCCGGAGTACGAGCTGCCGGTCGGCTGTTGTCCGTACATATTCCAGCGCCTGCTGAAGTGCATCATTACGAGCATCACCAGCTCCCATCTTGCAAAGAAGATGGGCCCGGGCCATGTTCCATTCAAAGCCTTTTCCATCTGCCATCAGCGGACGCAGTGTTTCAAGACGATCCAGCAGTTCCTGCGTGGCTGCACCCGCATAACTTTCAGCGATGATCTGGTTGAGCGCGATGACATTCGATCCGGGAACCAGCTGTTCCAGGGCCTGGTACAGCACCGCGATCTGTGGCCAGTTGGTTTCAGAAAAAAAGCGGGCGGTGCAATGAATGGATGCGATCAGCGCCTCAAGATAATACCGGTTTAGTGACCGTTGTTGTTTGTGCAGGTAGTGAAACCCTTCTCTGATCAACACCTCGTTCCACACGCTCCGGTCCTGTTCTTCCAGGGTCATCCATTCACCATCCGGACTAATGCGGGCCGGAAATCGCGCCGCATTAAAGAATTGCAATGCCAGCAATGCCGCAGCCTCCTTGTTTCCCGTATCATGGTCATAAACGATCTTTGTCAGCCGCATGGCTTCAAAACAAAATTCCTTACTGATGCCGCTCGTTCCCCTGGTGGTTTTGTATCCCTCATTAAAAAGAAGGTATAAAACCGTATGTATGGTACTGCGGTGTGCCACGAAACTTTCCACCAGCGGCATTTCAAAAAGCCGGCCGGCATTCCGCAGTACTGCTTTTGCCCGCGTCAACGATTTTTTAACCGCTTCCTTTTGCATCAGCAGGGCTCCGGCAATTTCCACGGTACCAAAGCCACATAATACTGCAAGGGTGATCATGACCCGGCTTTTCTCCGAAAGTTCCGGGTGACAACAGATCAATAATAATCGCAACTGGCTGTCTTGCACAAACACATCCGGCAACGCCGGATCCGCCATCACATATTCCTGCGTGCTGATTAATTGATGATCGGAGCACTGTTTTTTATCACGGTTGATCCGGTTAATCGCATTGTTCCGGGCCACGGTCATGAGCCAGGCGGCGGGGTTATCAGGGATACCCGAAAACCGCCACCGCCTCAGCGCTGCTTCAAAAGCATCCTGCACCGCATCCAGTACCGTATCCAGGTGTGCGGCACCAAACCGGTTCACCAATACAGCGGTTATGATTCCGGATTGTTCCCTGAAGAGCCGGTCGGCCAATGTATGTGTAACCATGTATTCCGGCATACGCTATACCTCCAGCTGCATGATTTCGCGTACTTCAATCGTATTACCCCGCTTTACATCCGGACATCCTTTCACAATTTCGATAACCGCTTCCAGGGAATCTGCTTTCAAAAAATAAATGCCGCTTACGCATTCTTTACTTTCAATGTACGGACCGTCTGTAACGATATTATTTTTAATAACCGCACCGCTGGCCTCGAGGGGATTTGCATCCTTATAATGCCCTTTTTCCGTCAGCTCCTGCACCCAGGCAATATGCTCATTAATGCAATCCTGCATTTCCTGGGAACTCATGTCAGTACCGTAGTCCGGATTTTCACGGATGAGCAATAAAAACTCCTTCATAATGTTGTTTTTTTGAAGTTAATAAAATTATTGACATTGTATTGACAAATAAGCATGCGGAACGGGGACATGTGGATGGCATTTTTTTTGACAAGAGCGGTATTGCCACGAAGACCCAAGACACCGAGAAACACAAAGAACGATCAACCGCCGCGCCCGCCGCCCCATTGCGTCATCGGTGAAACCGTTGACCCTTTGCGTGCAACCGCCGATCCTTTGTAGAAAATAAGAATTCTTTATATTTAACAAAAAAGACAATGATCTGGAACAAACCTGTTGACCTGGAACAACTGAACCATACCCCCGAATACCTGGGCACCTACCTGGATATCCGGTTTACGGAAGTAACGGATCATACACTTACAGCCACCATGCCGGTCACACCCAAAGTGCACCAGCCCTATGGCATTCTTCATGGCGGGGCTTCGGTTGCGCTGGCGGAAACAGTGGGTTCTTATGCCAGCAGCCTGGTAGTAGACACCCATCAGTTTATGGTAGTAGGCATGGAAGTAAATGCCAATCACCTGAAACCGGTAGCTTCCGGTATGCTGCGGGCGGTTTGCAGTCCGCTCCACTTGGGTAACAAAACCCATGTGTGGGATATCCGTATTTATAATGAAGCCGGCCAACTTACCTGTGTGAGCCGGCTAACCGTTGCGGTTATTGAAAAACGGGGGTTTTAGTCAGATTAAAGAACGGGATCAGTTTCGTTTAAATTTATAGGTGACCGTATTAAAGTTGTTAGTGACTATCGCCCTGAACCGGTCGGTGTTGGTAAAATTGAGATCATCAAAATTTTCGGCAAGTATTTGCAGATCCTCCACATTTGTTGCTGAAAGCAACAGGCTGTGTTTTTGCTCCGAACTTTGTTGCCCGTCACTATTAGTTACGGTAACGGTATACTTTTTAAGCCTCCAGGTGCCCGCGTACCTTGCCCCGGATTGCCGGGCATAGAAAAAAGAACCATCGCTTTCAAACTGAAAAGTCCCTTCCGAGTATACGGCCTTCGAACTGCCGAATCCTGCCTTGTCGATATCATACAGGTACCACTGCCCGATGATCCGCTTTTCATATGACTTAAAAAAATCTTTACTGCAGCCTGCAGTTATACACAAAAAGAATAAGGGCAGCATTCCATTGAATAAGGAAACCCGATGTTTTGCAATAGACATATCCGGTGATTTTGGTCTTCTAAAATTAACCTACCTTTTATTCATAAAAAGCAGCCCGCATTCTTTTAACAAAGATTTCAGCATAAAAAGTCTCCGCCCCGGCCAAAGTTTGCCAGCTATAGATTATATCGTTTCCTTACACCAACAGATTCGCACCGGCTTTAATCGTACTCAAAAAATATTGCGCCAAAGGCGCAACCAGCGCCTGCACGGAAAAGGCGGGTATTTGCGGCCTTGAATGGATTGAAAAAATGGGGTACTGTTGTTTAAGCAGGAGCCGCAGATGCGCTGATTATAAGAGGCGCCTAATCTGGGGATAGCAGTCTTAATTACATTCATCCCATCCGTTTCTTTACAGTTACAGCCCGGTGTCACCACTATATATAATTAAAGGCAGGGAAAAACGATCGTTTAACGGGGGGCCGTTGAAATGTCCCTGCCCAAAAAAAGACCTTCGCTTCGCGAAGGTCTTCTAAGATCATTTTCTTTATTGTTTAATTGTTCTCAGGAGCAGGACCCTCTTTCTTTTCAGGACGAGGGATCAGCGCCTTGCGCGACAATTTGAACTTTCCTGATTTAGGATCGGTTCCGATCAGTTTTACCTTCATGGAATCGCCTTCTTTAACCACGCCTTCCAGTGTTTCCAGGCGTTTCCAGCTGATTTCACTGATATGCACCAACCCTTGTTTACCCGGCAGGAATTCTACAAACGCACCAAACTCTTTGATACCTTTTACTACGGCATCATAGGTTTCGCCTACCACCGGCACGGCAACGATGCCCTTAATCCAGTTCTCCGCTTTTTCAACCGCAGCTTTCTCTACACCAAAGATGCTGATCTCACCGCGATTGTTCACTTCTTCGATATTGATGGTAGTACCGGTTTCCCGCTGCATTTCCTGGATCACTTTACCACCAGGCCCGATCACGGCTCCGATAAATTCTTTATCGATAAACATTTTCACCACCCGTGGTGCATGTGATTTCACTTCTTCACGTGCTTCGGGAATGGCGGCATACATCGCTTCCAGGATGTGCAAACGGCCAGCCTTGGCTTGTTCCAGGGCCTGTTTCATTACTTCCATTGGTAAGCCGTCTACCTTAATATCCATCTGCACACCGCAGATCCCATCACGGGTGCCGGTTACTTTAAAGTCCATATCGCCCAGGTGATCTTCATCACCCAGGATATCACTTAAGATAGCAAACTTGTCTTCTTTGGTAATCAATCCCATAGCAATACCAGACACATGTTTTGGCAGAGGTACGCCGGCGTCCATCAGTGCCAGAGAACCGGCACAAACCGTAGCCATGGAACTGGAGCCGTTCGATTCGAGGATATCACTTACTACCCGAACAGTGTATCCAAAATCCTCACCGTCTTTTGGCATCATTTGCTTCAAAGAACGCATGGCCAGGTTTCCGTGTCCTACTTCACGACGACCCGGGCCGCGCATCATTTTCACTTCACCGGTTGAGAACGGAGGGAAATTATAGTGCAGGATAAATTTAGAATACATGGATTTAGCGGCAGATTCAATCAGCAGTTCATCTAAAGCAGTACCCAGGGTTACAGTTGTAAGCGATTGAGTTTCACCGCGAGTAAACAATGCAGAACCGTGCGGAGAAGGCAGTACATCTACCTCCATGTCCAGCGGGCGGATCTCTGTGAGCGCCCGGCCGTCCAGTCGTACGCGTTCATCGAGAATCATATCCCGTACCACGTCGTACTGCAGGTCATGATAATACCCTTTGGCCATCTTCTTTTGCTCGTCAGTAAACGGTGCTTCTTCAGTACCGGCCTCCCCGAGACTTTTCAACAGCTCTTCCTGGATCGCGTCAAACTGGTCTGTACGCGCATGCTTGCTCAGCTTACCCTTTGCAACAGCATATACTTTATCTTTTGCAAAACTGTACACTTTCTCACGAAGCGCCTCATCCTGAGCAGGTTTGGTATAATCCCGCTTACCAGTCACTCCTTTTAAAGCACGCAGTTCTTCCTGGGCCTTGATCTGGATCCGGATGGCGTCATGTGCTACACCTAAGGCCGCCACCAGGTCATCTTCACTGCATTCTTCAGACTCACCTTCCACCATCATCAGGTTCTTTTCGGTAGCAGCGATGATAAAGTCCATATCGGATTGTTCCATTTCAGAACGGGTCGGGTTGATCTTGAACTGACCATTTACGCGCCCTACACGTACTTCGCTGATGATTTCTTTAATAGGCACGTCGGAAACCGCCAGCGCAGCAGAAGCCGCCAAACAGGCCAGTGCATCCGGCATAATTTCAGGGTCGCTGCTCACCAGGGTTACCAGTACCTGCACATCGCAGAGATAATCATCGGGGAACAGGGGGCGCAGTGCCCGGTCAATCAGACGCGACACCAATACTTCGTAATCGCTCAAACGCCCTTCTCTTTTGAAGAATGAACCAGGGATACGTCCGGCAGAAGCAAATTTTTCCTGGTAATCTACTGTTAACGGGAAAAAACTTTGCCCCTCTTTAGGCTCCTTATTGGCCACTACGGTAGCCAGGAGGATGCATTTACCCATGGTTACGGTTACCGAACCATCGGCCTGGCGGGCGAGGCGACCGGTTTCGAGGGTCACTTCCCTGCCATCTCCTATATCAAATACCTTTCTTATAGGTTGTTGTAACATAAAATAATTTTGAAATTGTAATTAACTAATGAACCCGGCAGCAGCGCTTCTATCAGCCTTCTTGCCACGCTCGCTTGTGCTTCCGGTACAGAGCCGGGCACTTATATGGGTCCGTTGTGTTGTCCTGTACTAGGACTGTGATTTTCTAATTTGGCAATTGACCGCTTGTTTCAAACGGCTTTGGGATAAAAAAAGTTATTCCCAACATCCGCCGGATATTGGGAATAGATATTATAATAGCATTGATTGTTGCAATCAAAAACCGGATAAAACATTCACCAATACCCTTTGGGTGGCGAATTATTTTCTCAGACCCAGTTTTTCGATTAATGCACGGTAGCCTGCCAGGTTGTGTTTCTGCAGGTAAGTCAGCAAACGCTTACGTTTACCAACCAGTTGCATCAATCCGCGGTGGGTGGAGAAATCTTTTTTGTTTTCTTTTAAATGGGCACTGATCTGTGCAATACGCTCAGTCACTTGAGCAACCTGTCCTTCAATAGAACCGGTGTTAGTAGCTTTACCGCCAAATTCGGTAAAAATTGCTGCGTTTCTTTCTTTTGTAATTGGCATCTTTAAACTTTTAAAGGATCATCCGATTTTTTTCTATTCAATATTTCGGCTGCAAAGGTAATGCATAAAGCGGAAATCACCAATAAAATATTAACTATCGTTTGGGGAACGCTTCTATCCTCTAATTAATTGATCTTAATCGCTTTGTACAAATACAAAAGCCCGGTACCGCGCACGCCGGAAAGCAGCATAATCCGGAAGATCTTTACATCAAACAAGGATTACCCGGCAGCCCTCATTGTCCGGAGGACTCCTTTTTAAGTACTTCCCCGTTTTCGCCTTTTAATTCCGTTCCGGAAACAATTTCAAAGGTATAACGGGTTTCAGAACCATCATCCTCGTACTTTAGTTTTTTTCCTCTAATCTTATAGTATCCGCTCCATACGATGTCTCCGCTTCCACGATAAAAGAATGCACGGCCATCCGGTCTTAGTTCAATATGCATGGGCCCCGAATATTCGCCATATCCACCGCCGTTTATCTGCCTAAAGACGATGTTCTCGTTTACTTCCAGTTTTTTTGAACAACTCAAAAACAAAATAATACCGATCAGGGCAAGGCAGCTCCTTTTTATCATACTCAGTCATTTGCTAGTATAACGGTCCTGTTTTGTACAGCGCAACATGCCTGGTGAAGAAATCTGTTGCAACTTTAAAGCACCTGTTTTTCTGCGGATGCGCGGTTTGTCCTATTTTGCAGGAAAATCACCCCACCTGTTTTTATACCATTCAATAATCGCTCTTTAAAATGAAAAAATTCATCGCCTTATTCCGGGAACCCGACGGAAGAGCAGATCAACACACAGAAAACGCCATAAAAGCACACCGGGAAAACTGGGCTGCGTGGATGAAACGCTGGCAGCAGCAGATCAACGGAGGCAGTGGGCTCACCCTGGACGGCCGGATGTTAAAAGCCCCGCAGGCTGAAGTAATCCATGATGTTTATAAAAACGGAACAGAAATTGTTGGCGGCTTTTTATTGATCACAGCAACAGACCTGGATGCAGCAGCGGCAATGATGCAATCCTGCCCCATTTTTGAATTTGGAGGCTATATAGAAATCCGGGAATTGCAGCAGCAGTAAGATCAATCCTCAATTTTTACGTTTAAGAAACAATGTGCCGTGCTGACCTCCACTACTGAGCGGTTTCCAGGCCCAGGACAGGAAACTGCCCAAACGGCCTGTTACGTAGTCATTGATCAACGGGAGCAATACCATTCCCCGGGAATAGCAAGACTTTTGACAGCGGCTCCTGAACATTGCATAATTATATATAGAAGAAGGCATCCCAATAAAACGCACCACCGGTTTATATACTGCTGACATATAGCTGTCAGCTTTCACTTTTATTTTTACAAAAAACATTCAGCAATGAACCAGCATACCACTAATTACACCAATGCCTTTATACAGGTAGCAGACGATTGCCCCGCCGGTTCCGGTGAAGTGCCCCCGGTAAAAGGACAGCCAACAGCAGCCAACATCCAGTTTGAGATGATCCGGAAAAACCCTTACCGGTTCACATCGGACGATGTAATCTTTGAAGTATATGCCAGAAAAAATGATCTGACAAAAGCCGGGTATCAGGCAGCACGCACCGCATTCTTTTCAAAAGGGCAACCCTGTTTGAGGGCTTCTCCCCTTACAAAACGGTATGGATGGGGGGTGCACAGCAATGCGGAGGGTAAGATCGCCATTTACGGGGTTGAAACAAAAGAGTATGCGCAGTTCCTAAAAGACAAATCTCTCAAGCTCGTTAAGGCTATGCGCGCTTCAAGATAACACAGACACACGGTTCCTGTTTATTACAACGCTTAAACAGCATGGTGAAAAATGCCCCGGCGAACGATTTAGCCTTTCCTGCCTGCAAACCAAATGGAACGTTTCCGTTCCTCCGGCATTTTTTTTGCTAAAAAAGAAATCGATGCGTTTTTTTAAACCCGATACAATAAATTAACCTGTTTTATATTTTTTTATTCCAATCCTTTTACATAGTTTTAATAAATATCGTGTATCAAGTACATGATGAAATATATGAGGAATTCTAAACTCTAAATCGGTAACGAATTAACAAGGAATGCGTATGAAAATCAACTCGCTTGCACAAAGCCTGATGGCTTTTGTCTTTTTGCTTGCCTCCATCGCAGCAGTGGCCCAGACAAAATCCATACAGGGAAAAGTAACAGACGAAAAAAACCAGCCTGTGGCTGGGGCCACTATTGAAATTAAAGGCAGTCAGGTAGCCACGCTCTCAAAAGACGATGGCAGTTTTATCCTGAATGCACCGGCAGATGCCAAAACGTTGCAGGTTTCTTTTATTGGGTATGACACACAGGAGGTAGCCATTACCGGAACCGACGTATCCGTCAGTCTGAAGCCTTCGCAACAGGCCCTGGACGAGGTTGTGGTGATCGGTTATGGCACGGCCCGTAAAAAAGACCTTACGGGATCTATGGTAACCATCAGTGAAAAAAACTTCAACAAAGGCGTGATGACCAACCCCGATCAGCTGATCCAGGGGAAAACGCCCGGTGTAATGGTCATTAACAACACCGGGCAACCGGGAGGCGCTACTACGGTAAGGATCCGTGGTAATTCGTCCATACGTGCCAGTAACAACCCATTATTTGTACTGGATGGAATTCCTTTATCCGGCAATACAGCGCTGCCTCCGGGTAGAGGGGGCTTTTCTTCAGACCGGGGAAACCCTTTAAACTATCTCAATCCCAGTGATATTGCCAGTATGGATATTTTAAAGGATGCATCGGCAACTGCAATCTATGGGTCGCGGGGTGCCAACGGTGTTGTACTGATCAATACAAAAAAAGGAAAGGTTGGTCAGCCGGTGATCTCCATCATTGCGTCCACCGGTATTTCCAGTTTACGAAAACAGCCGGAAGTGCTGGACGCCGGAAAATTCAGGGAAGCGCTGAAGTACTATACGCCAAACGAAGCCGCCAACTCCGACTTTGGAAGCAACGTGAATGCGTTTAAAGAAATTACAAGGGTTGCGTCTACACAGAACTACTATGCAGATATCACCGGCGGTACCGAACATGGGAAATACCGGCTCTCCGGCGGTTATCTCAATCAGCAGGGCATTATTGTAGGATCTCAAATGAAAAAATATACTGCCAATTTCAGCGGCAACTTCAGGTTCCTGGAAAACCGGAGACTCGGCCTGGACTTTGGAATGTTTGTAACACAAACTGATCAGCAATTTGCACCGATTGACGTAGGTGTAGGTGCAGAGGGCAATATTATTTCACAGGCATTGCAATGGAATCCTACCCAGCCGTTCAGAGACCAGAACGGCGACTATACCTTCGTAAGTGGTAACCAAAGAAACCCGCTGGCCAGCCTCGCAGCTTATAAGGACCTGGGAACGAACAACACCATCCTGGCCATGATCGCTCCCTCCTATAAAATAACTGATAACCTCGAGTATAAATTTGTTTACAGCGTAACCCGGCTTACAGGAGATCGCAATGCAATGGTACGGGGAAAGATCATTAACCCCACGGCAGCAAATGACCAGGAACAGGCATTCCTGGGAAAATATTCCGAGACTGATCAGCAGATGACGCACACCCTGTCCTATAACAAGAATGTTTCTTCAGACTTTAATATTAATGCAGTGGCCGGCTATGAATACCTGGATTATGATTACAGACAAAGCATGATGTATGGAAACGGGTTTACCTACCTCGGGCTGGATTATTTTGATTATCTGCAATATTCAACTATCAATACCAGGGAGGTTACGTCGTACAGAAGTCCTACGAATCAATTGCAGTCCCTGTTCCTGAGAGGCGCGTTCAACTATCTCGACCGGTATCTGTTAACAGCCACGGTACGTCGGGACGGTTCCACAAAATTTGGCACCAATAATAAATATGCCATATTCCCGTCTGTTGCCTTTGCCTGGAATATCAACGAGGAAGGCTTTCTTAAAGGCAACAGCAATATTAACCAGCTAAAGTTACGCCTGGGATGGGGAAAAACCGGCAACCAGGAGTTTCCTTCGGGAGCATCAAAAGACCGTCTTGTTTTTGCCAGCCAAAGCATCAGCCAGGCAAACTATGGCAATCCCGATTTAAAGTGGGAGACTTCCGCAACAATCAATGCTGGTATCGACTTTGCACTTTTCAACAACCGCATTTTCGGATCGGTTGACTACTTCAATAAGAAAACCACGGATGCATTGTTTGAGCAAACCCTGGCACAACCTGCACCGGCCGGCCGTATCTGGGTAAATCTGGATGGGGAAATCGTAAACAAAGGGGTCGAGATTTCGCTAACCGGCAATATTATCCGTAAAAATGGCTGGAACTGGGATCTGACTGGGAATGCCACATTCCTTAAAAATAGCGTGAGCGGTTTAGTAGGCTACTATGAAACCGGGGCCTTAAGAGGCCAGGGTTTTTCCGGTGTTTTAGGTCAACGAATGGTGAACGGGCAACCGCTTAATGTATGGTACCTTGCAGAGTTTGCTGGAATCGACCCAAACACAGGCATGAGCATGTATCGCGGTCTTGACGGCAGCATCAGTTCGGATAACGACCCTTCCGTGAATAAATTTTATGCAGCCAGCCCCAACCCCACTACACTCCTGGGAATCTCCACCAATCTTACTTATAAGAAGTTTACATTCGGAGCCAATATGAACGGGGCTATGGGACACTACTTATTTAATAATACCGCAGCTACATCCTTAGGGATCAGCAATCTTTCCACAAGAAATATCGGAACCAGTTTCTTTAATACCAGTGTTAAAGAATCCACTTCCAATTCCGCTTCCCCCTCCACCCGCTATCTGGAAAAGGGCAACTATCTCAAAATGGCCAATTTAACATTGAGTTACAAGCTAGGGGATATCGGCAATACATTAAAGAACTTCAACATTTCGCTTACCGGCCAGAACCTGTTTATCCTTACCAAATACACGGGATTTGACCCGGAAGTCAATACCGATGGATCTACCAACGGAATTCCATCACTGGGCATCGAATACCTGCCCTACCCCCCGGCTAAGACCATTCTTCTTGGAATAAACTTTTCGCTCTAAATAATGAATCTTATGAAATCGATATACACATTTTACTTATTATGCGCCGGTGCGATACTTTTTTCAGCGGCTTCCTGTACCAAACTTAATGAAGAGTTCAGAGGCGAGCTGGAAGAAGGCACCTCAAATGTGAGCGCCGACGGGCTTTTGATTACCGCCTATTCATCGCTGCTGGTGCCCTATCAGCAGGATCAGCGCTGGGTATTGCAGGAAATATCAACGGATGCCGCCATAGCCCCTACACGCGGTGGCGACTGGGATGATAACGGTATTTACCGGGCTATACACCAGCACCGCTGGAACGCCGATAATGGTTTTATGAATAGCACCTTCGTAAGCCTGGGCACTACAGTTTACAATGCTACGAATGTCTTGCGCTTTAATCCGAGTAAACAACAAGAAGCAGAAGCACGTTTTTTACGCGCACTGGCCATGTTTGATATGATCGACCTCTACGGGGTTGTAACCATCCGGGAAGGCGAAGCACTCGATGATTTCAGAATTGCGCCCAAAGTGCTGCAGGCCGGCGAAGGGCTCGATTATATCATTAAGGAACTGAATGAAATCCTGCCTGCACTTCCCAATGGACAGCTGACGGCTGCCTATGTAGCCAGCAAGGATGCAGCGCGGGCATTGTTAATGAAAGTATACCTGAATAAGGGAGCCTTTTTGAACCGGCAATCACCTTCCTTTGATGCAGCAGATATGAACCAGGTAATAACCCTGGCCAAAGCCATCACAAACACAGGTACGTACAAGGTTTCCGAAGCAGGAAAATACTTCGACAACTTTGCCCCGGATAACGACGTAAAGTCCACCGAAAATATTTTCACACTATACAATCAAAACGGGAAAAGAGGCGGATCAGTAGACCGCACCTGGAATACGATTGCGCATTACAACATGACGCCTGGTGGCTGGAATGGCTGGTGTACCCTTTCTGATTATTACGACAAATTCGCCGCCTCCGACGAAAGAAGAGGCATCTATTACAAATATCCGGCAGATACGATGAGCAACCCGGGCAAGCGTCAGAATGTAGGATTTTATATCGGACAAATGTACAATCTCACAACCGACAAGCCCCTGATGGCAAGAAACCCTGCCAACACACCATTGGTGTTTACCAGGGCTGTAACGATCCGTACTTCAGGCGCCACCCTGGAAACAGCCGGCATCCGTCCTATGAAATATGCCTATGATTATTCAAGCTCCGGGCAAAAAAATAACGACTGGGTGGTGTTTCGTTATTCGGATGTATTGCTAATGCAGGCAGAAGCTGTTCTAAGAGGCGGCACCGGCAGCACTGCCGGGGAAGTGCTGGCCCTGATCAATAAGATCCGCGGCAACCGGGGTATTGGTGCATTGGGTTCGCTGACGCTCGATAATGTACTGGATGAACGCGCACGCGAACTGTACTGGGAAGGATGGCGCCGGCAAGACCTCATCCGCTTCGGGAAATTCCTGCAACCTTTCCAGGAAAAACCCGGGACCTCAGATCCCAAATATCTTGTTTTCGCTATTCCCAGTCAGCAGATTGCTGTAAACCCCAACTTAAAGCAAAATCCGGGCTACTGATAACAACTCCGGATATACAATTTTCAAAGTCTCCAACCGGGGACTTTTTTTTATGCCCGCAACTGAACCGCTGTACCCAACTATCGACATGGACAAAGCAACCGCCGAAAGCCACGCTTTTATATTTTAAACTTTACAAAAAAACCAATGGCCGCCCTGTCTTCGTCCGGTCGTTCTGGATATAATTTCTTTAATTTCGCTGCATATGGAACTTTCACAGGACACAAAAAACATTTTAGGCTTACAACTGCCCACGGATCCGCGCTGGGTGAACCTTGCGGAAATCTCATTGGAAGCGATTCTGACCGATCATGCCTATTGTGAGCAGAAAGCAGCTACCAGCTGTATCTCACTCATTCAGCGCTACAGCGATAAAGAGCAACTGGTAAAGGCGCTCGCCCCTATCGTTACCGAAGAATGGGGCCATTTCCGCCTGGTATTGCAGGAACTTGAAAAAAGAGGATTGAAATTAGGGCGCCAGCGAAAGGATGCATATGTAAATGCATTATTACAATTCCAGGCAAAGGGCGCAAGTCCGGATGAGTTTTTTCTCGACAAATTGCTGACCATGGCCATGATCGAAGCCCGGAGTTGTGAACGGTTCAAGCGGCTCAGCGAAGGATTGAACGATGCCTATATGAGCAAGTTTTACCGGCGCTTTATGGAAAGCGAAGCCGGTCATTACACCCTCTTTATCGAGTTGGCCGAAACCTATCTTCCGAAAGAAAAGGTGCGGAAGCGCTGGGCCCAATGGCTGGCCCATGAAGCAGTGATCATGCAGGAAATGGAACTGCGTGGAGACCGGATTCACTAATGAATTTCCGGAAGCCACCTCTTTACAGCCTGATCCGCATATGATGATGCGGCACGCCTACTTCCACAAAGGGCTCATCATAAATTTCAAACCCGTTTTTTATATAAAAGGGAATCGCCCTGTCCTGTGCATGACACACAACCTCCAAGAATTGTTGCGTCCTTGCAAAGGCAAGTAATGCTCCTATCAGCAACCGCCCCGTTCCTTTTGACTGGCAGGCCGTTTCGACAGCCATTTGCTTTAGCTGGGCCTGCCCTTTGTTAAGCGGTACGAGGATCACACATCCGATTACGTTATCTGCTTCAACGGCCACAAAATGCCAGGCCCTATGATCGTCCATTTCCCAACCATGATCCGGCAAACCGATCGGCCGCAACAGGATACGGTTCCTCAGGTCCTGCTCCTGTTTATAAAGCGGGTGGCTCATTTCTATTTGCTCAATTCCGATCATGCGCTGTTTTTTTTAATATCAAAAATAAAAAAAACGAGCCGCCGGCAGCCTGCACTTTCATTTTTTTGATACATTTACAGCCGTTTTTTACAAATCAAAGAATGATCATTAAATGACATTGACCTATCAACTCAACCGGAACGACTTCCTTCAATATCATCTTTTTGTTGCCTCCCAAACACCCAGAATAAAAAAAAAGCGCATAAGGTCCTGGCTAACAGTTACCGCTGTGATGACGCTGCTGGGCCTTCTGTTCTATCAAAGTAGCAACATGTTTCTTGCTTACTACTTTTTTATCTTTAGTATTGTCAGTTTCGTTTTCTTTCCGCTTTATCAAAGGGCGCAATACAAACAGCACTATAAGAAATTTATTGAAGACAGCTATAAAGACCGGATGAGAAAACCCGTAACAATAAAACTGACGGATACAACAATCGAGGCCAGTGATCCCGGCAGCATCTCAACCATCAAATTATCAGAGATGAATCATATAACAGAAACCGGTGATTACTTTTATTTAAAGTTTAAAATCGGCGAATATTTAATCCTTCCCAAAACAGGAATCAATGATCCACTTGCATTAAAACAGGAACTGAAGCAACTCAGCAGCAGATTGCAGATTGAATTCATTGAAGCATTGAATTGGAGATGGAAATAATCCGCTCGTGTATTTTTTAAAAAAAATAGTTCAAAAATTTTGCTATATTAAAAAGGATATACACCTTTGCATACGCAAATAAAAAAATATAAAATGCAACGTAAGAATCTACATATTGAAACAAAAGCGTGGTTCAGCCCGATAGGACTGAATACGCGTTGCGGGGCATTTGCTGTAGAAAGTTAAAAAATAATTTTTTAATAAAATCCAGGCCCCGCAAGAAATTGCGGGGTTTTTATTTATATGAAATAATGAATCGAACAACCCCATTTCCTCGATTTACAATGATGATACCAGCCTCCAACCGGTCTAATGGCGGAGCTATGCATCTGCGTATTCGCAAATCGGGAAAAAGGAAACCGGAGTTTTTTACAGGGCTTCATGTATAAAGAAAACATGATGACGTAGCAAACCCGGTCCTGGAAGGCCGGGTTTTTTATTACACGAAGGAGGTGAACCATGAACATCATTTTTATCATCATACTGCTGGTATTCATTGTAGAAAAAATTGCCGGCAGCAGAACAACAACCAACAACACAACGGAAGCCGCATCCCCAAAGATCGACGATCCGGCCTCTGTAAGATTGCGATAACGTATTAGTTGCAGCAAAGGAGAAAACACACCCGCAAGATGCAGCGGGGTGTTTATGTTGGCCCTGGTTTAACAGGTAAAACACCACATAGTGACTGTGGAGAACAGGGTTCTCCCGATAACAATCGGACCCGGGGTCAACCAATACGGCCTGGTGTAAGGGTAACATGATCATTCCTCTTTCGAAGGCAAATAGCGGATGATCGTTTTCAGTTCAAATCTGAAAGCCGTATGATTTCAGATACTGGTTTATAGTTCAATGGAACAGAACACCTCACTACGAATGAGGAGATGCGGGTTCGAATCCTGTTAAACCAGCAAGTCAATAGTATGTGGCGCAACGGCTTTTGCCATTGCCCTGTATGCAACAGGTTGCCGGTTCCAATCCGGTCATGCCGTCAAAAGGTGCTTCGGCAGCGCAGATCTATGCATTCCCGCTGAAGACGGTACGAAAAAGGTTTGAGCACCGCAAACATATGGGTTTGGTATAATGGTATTATGATGATCTCCAAAATCACCGGTACAGGTTCAATTCCTGTAGCCCATGCTAAAAATAAAAAGTCAAAAGAACTCATTTTCTCTGGAAAGAAAAGCGTAGCACAATGGTTAGATGAAATAAAAAACGAACTGATTGAAGATCAAAATTAAAACCAATGGAACAACAGCAATGGCGGCGGTTTGGAGGAACATCCCTGAGCGAACCGGTGGCCGAAGAAGTAAACAAGACATTGATAGCGGAACGGAAAGCCGGACATACTATACAGGTATGCCTGGGTACGGACAGCCAGGTAAAAGGCGCCGTTATCGAGTTTGCGACCGTGATCGTTTTTGTACGAAAAGGAAAGGGAGCCTTTCTGTTTCTGCGAAAAGAATTGCTGCACAGGAAAATGAGCATCCGGGAACGGATGTTAATGGAAGTGGACAAAACCGTGCAGCTAACATTGCAACTGAGTGCTGTTTTTAACAAACACAGCATTGCGCCTGAGTTGCATGTGGATATTAACACGGATGCCGCGTATAAAAGTAATGCCGCGCTCAGCGAAGCCATGGGCTATGTTTCCGGCATGGGCTGGATCTGCAGGGCAAAACCTTTTGCATTTGCAAGCTCCAGCTGTGCCAATAAAATCGTACAATAAGGCCGTTGCCAAAAACACCCAAACCAAATACTTTATGACCTCCGTTCTGTGAGGTCATAAAGTTTAACTTAAAAAAAATGGAACAAGAATCTATACAAAGAGTCATCAATACGAATGAACTATTCAGTAATTCCTTCATCAATGCAAAAGTATTATACCTCATGAGTTTGGAAAACTACCCAGCACGCTCTTTATTGGCCAGCTGGATGGCAGTAAAGCATTCGGACCTTTAAAGCAATTGCTGGCGGCGCATACCCGGCATATTTTCCAGCATCAGTGGTTCAAGCGGAAACAAAAAAAATTCCAGTACGAAACGGCAATCTTTCTTTTAGAAAACGGATGTATTGTAGAACTGGATGAATGCTGGTGCGAGATCCTGCACGATGGTGATCAGGCTTCGTTAACGGAAGGCATTGTAGCCCTGCTGCAGCCATTCCAGGAGAAGAAGAAAAAGGAGCCGTTGGAGATCAACCTGATCGTACGTGACGGGAGCCGGCTGCTGCTGCGATCCATGGAGATAAAAAGGAACAAACTCAACCTGGATCTTTTTTATGAAGCAGATTTCAAGGCGGTGGATGCCCGTATCCGGCAACGCCTGAACCGGAAAAAGGATAAGGGTATCGTATTGTTGCACGGATTACCCGGTACCGGCAAAACTTCTTACCTCCGCTACCTGGTGGGAAAGATACGGAAGCGGGTACTCTTCCTCTCTCCTTCCATTGCCGGCAATTTAACCAGTCCTGATTTTATCCAGCTGCTGATCAACAACCCGGACACGGTGCTGATTATTGAGGATGCGGAAAACATCATTATGGACCGCCGTTATAGTGCCGACTCATCCGTATCGAACCTGCTAAATATATCCGATGGACCACTGGCCGATTTTCTAAATATTCAACTGATTTGTACGTTTAACAGTGCACTGACACCTATTGATGAGGCATTGTTACGGGAAGGCCGGCTGATCGCCAAATATGAATTTGGAAAATTAGGCGTGGAGAAAGCAAGGATCCTGGCAAACCATCTGGGATATGCACAAAACATTACCGAGCCTTGCACCCTGGCAGAGATCTGCAATGCTGAACCGGTAGCCGGCAAACGGACAAAACCGGCTTCAATCGGTTTTCAGCTGGCAGCGATGGAAAATACGGTCTGAGCCTTATCTGAGCTGCTGTGGCAAAGCAACAATACCTCCGCAGGATATTACACTGCAAATTAAAAGCCGGCATCATCATCACCTTCGATATCATGTTTGCTTCAGTCCTGACCAATTGTATAGAACTCCTGCATTTTCCGGATACGTTGTTTGAAGATACGTACCACCGAAGCTGGTGCCGTCACACGCAATCCTTCGCCGAAACCGAGCAACTCCCGTTCCAATTCAAAATTCGGGATCACTTCAATGGTAAACGTAGTCCAGCCGTTTGCGGTGGAAACAATTTGTTGTGATGCATGAATGGGCTTGGTTCGGATATAGGGTGCATGTTTTGCATTGGCCATAAAAGTAATGCGCGTGGGCTGGTCGGCCACATTTTTTGTTACACCGATAATATCACTGAAATAGGTAGCCGCATTAAAACCCTTATGCACCAGGTAGGCTTCACCGGGCAATTCTTTTATCGCAGCTATGCGGTCCAGTGCAAGTGTTAGCAACACTTTGCCTTTCCGGTGCATGCACAAAAGAAACCATCGGTTACGGAACTCCTTTAGCAGGTACGGATATACCACCATGTCTGCCGGCTGGCGTGCAGAAAAGCTTTGGTAGGTTACCTGCAGGGACCGTTTTTTGATAATCGCCTTGTGCAGCGGATCCAGCCAGTGAATACCAGCCAGTAGATCGTTTTTTTCAAAGTCGATTACCGGCGATTCCTGTCCCCGTTCTGTGTAAATCTTATCCTCCAAACGCTGCAACAACTCATCCAGGTCGTTAAAATGGCTAAATCCCTTGAACTGTTGCAGGAGAAAAGATACATCCTGTAGCACGTCCAGGTCCTGATGTGACAACGGAATCTTCGAAATACTGTACGCCGGATCTTCATAGGTATAATATTTCCTATCAGTTACGATGATCGGAGCGTTGTACCCAAGCTTATCACTGCGCATGGCATTCAGGTCCATCCGTATGGTACGCAGGCTTACACCTTTCTCGATGTCCTCATACTCGTAAAGCGCATCGTTACAGGCGTCGATCAAATCCTCAATGGTCCATTTGCGGCGGCGGTTTTGCAGGCATCTATCAATGGTGCGGTAGCGGATCAGCGCATTGCGATTAACAGGCATAGGAAAAATTTGAGGAAAAATAAATTATTTTCTCAACTATGCAAAAAGATTGCACAGTTGTATTTCAGCTTTGTATTATAAATGAAACAAGTTCTTTGATCAAACATATTGCCGTAAGGTAAAACGCGCTGTTGACCGTTTCTTAAAAGCCAGGCGGGTGTATTTCAGGCACCGCAGTGCAGGCGTTGTAACGTACTGTATGCTCTTATTAGGAACACGGCATAGCACCACAACCTGTGCGTCGGGGGTTCGAATCCCTCTTCCGTTGTGAAACGGAATAGCTCAGTGGAAGAGCAACAGACAATTGCGGGTTCGAATCCCGCCACGCATCGTACGTGACCGTTCAATGGCAGAACACTACACCGTTAATGTAGCCTAAAGAAGCGCATTCCTTCTATAAAAAGATGCACCCGAAAAATGACGGCCGGTACCGGCTGTTCCAGTTCAATGCCCTGGCCTTGTTACCGGACAGCAACCCCGAAGCACTTGCGGGCAGATGTAAATGGCCGGCAACGGATACCGCTTTGCAAGGGAATACTGCACCAGCTGCAGCACTTCAAAACCAAACCGGTTTTCATAACCGGGCTGAAACCTGCCTCCGTAGCAGACAGGTGGCAGCCGGCCGGCATTTTTCATTTATTCCTTTTATAAAGGAGGATACTTTAAAACACAACTATTAAAAACCATAAGATCATGAAAAAAGTAAATGTAAATGCACAACAGGTGGCATTGGTATTTAAAAGAGGCGCTTATCAGAAAATGCTTCGGGAGGGGTCCTATTGGTTGTGGCAACAAAACGTCACTATCTACGATATCACCCAGCCATTTCAGCCCCCGGTTGAACTGAACCTGCTATTGCAGGACACGGAACTGGCAAATGCGCTAGAGGTAATTGAAGTAGCAGATCATGAAATAGCCCTGCAATTCCAGAACGGCCTGTTTCAAAAAGTGCTTACCGCCGGACGGTACGCTTTCTGGAAATCCGCGATCCGGCATGATTTTATAAAGGGAGATATGACCAAAATAGCCATCACTGAAAACATCCACCGGGACCTACTCGAACATAAGCTGGTGGCCCCCTATGTGCGCACCTATAAAGTTGAAAGTTATGAGAAGGCCTTGCTCTTTGTAGACGGCAAAGCACAGGGTGAACTGGATTCGGGTACGCACTACTGGTGGAAGAATGCGATTACAATACATGTGGCAAAAGCGGATGTACGGCAGCAGCAACTCGAGATCAACGGGCAGGAAATCCTCACAAAGGATAAGGCGAACCTCCGGGTTAATGCCTGGGCGCAATACCGGGTTGCCAATGCAGCAATTGCATTACTGGACAATGCGGGTTATGACCGGCAGTTGTACGTGGCCATTCAGCAGAGCCTGCGGGAATATGTAGCCGGCTTTGCTTTTGATGAACTCCTGGAAAAAAAGGAAAGCATTTCCACCAGTATATTGCAACAGGTAGCAGCGGCTGCCGCAACACTTGGGGTTGAGGTTACCGGACTGGGGATCCGGGATATCATTCTGCCGGGCGATATCCGGGAGATCATGAACCAGGTGCTGGTTGCCGAAAAAAAAGCCCAGGCCAATACCATTACGCGGCGGGAAGAAACGGCCAGCACCCGGAGCCTGCTGAACACGGCCAAACTGATGGAAGAAAATGCCATGCTTTGGAAGCTGAAAGAGATGGAATACGTGGAAAAGATCGCAGAAAAGATCAGCAATATCAGCGTCAGCGGGAACGGCGTATTGATCGATCAGTTAAAGCAACTTTTTGTTCCTGATAAATGACTGCACAGACCTGCAAGGCCCTAATCTTGCAGGTCTTTTTTATACAAGGTCTCACGTTACATTTATCCCCGTAATGGTTACAGCATATTTTTTGAACCCTTTTCGAGCCATGCAAAAAGACTGCACAGTGCCCGCATATCTTTGAATTAAATCATCAACCAATGCACAAAAACATACTGAAAACATTAAAAGAGCTGGAAGCTGAAAAGGGCATCAACTTGCTTTATGCCTGTGAAACCGGTAGCAGGGCCTGGGGCTTCCCGTCTCCGGACAGTGATTATGACATACGTTTTATATACCGGCACAACCGTAACTGGTACCTTTCCCTGGCTGCCCAAAAGGATGCAATCAGTTGGATGAAAGAAGAGCTGGACATCACCGGCTGGGACCTGAGAAAATCGTTACTGTTACTCAAAAAATCGAATGTACCATTAATAGAACGGTTCCAGTCGCCCATCGTTTACTACACGGCTCCGGAATTCAAACGGGAGTTCCGGCAACTGATCCGGGAATACTATTCTCCCGTCGCTGTTTTCTTTCATCACTATTCGCTGGCGCAAAAATTCAGGGCAGAATGCCCACCTGGTGTTCCCTTTAAGCTAAAAGGTTTTTTCTATATGCTGCGTTCCGTGCTTTCCTGTAACTGGATCCTGCATGATGATGCAGTACCTCCCATGGAACTGGTAAAACTACTTAAGTACACCAATCCCCGGCTGAGCAGGTGCATCCTCCGACTTATTGCGTTAAAGGCTACGAAGCCTGAAAGCTATGATCATAAAGGTGAAACGCTCCTTTTTAACTGGCTGGATGGTCTGTTTGAACAGCTGGAGGCTTCCAAAGGCGCATTGAAGATCAACCCTAACAATATCGACACATTGAATCACTATTTTATAAAAAAGCTCAATGACTCACCTGACAATTGATACGATAAAGAGCAGCGGCTGGCTGATATTTGAATGTATTTCCGGCAGCAGGGCTTATGGACTGGACACTCCGACTTCGGATACAGACATCAAAGGCGTGTTTGTACTTCCGCGGGACTGGTATTATTCCATGGAATATGTACCGCAGGTTTCCAATGAAAACAATGATATCGTATATTATGAGTTAAAACGGTTTATGGAACTTCTGTCCCGTAACAATCCCAACATACTGGAGCTGCTGGCCACACCCGATGACTGTATCTTATTGCGAGATCCCCTAATGGACTTTATAAAACCTGCCGACTTTCTATCCCGGCTTTGTGAGCAAACGTTTGCAAACTATGCCTGGAGCCAGATCAAAAAAGCCTGTGGCCTGGAGAAAAAAATTGTGAACCCAATGAGCAGGGACCGGAAATCTCCGATAGATTTTTGTCATGTTTATGATGGCCGCAACAGCATGCCCCTGGATGAGTACCTGCGGCAACGGTCTTTTTCACAGGAATCCATGGGACTGGCGGCGCTACCGCATTTCAGGGATTGTTATCAATTATATCATTCGCCCCGGAACGAATACACAGGGATTTTGCGGAAGGAAGGATCCAATGACGTTTGTACCAGCCATATCCGCAAGGATGCCGTCCCGGTGGGACTTCTTTATTTTAACAGAGACGGCTATACCGTGTATTGCAAAAAATACAGGGAATATTGGGATTGGGTAACACAACGGAATGAAACGCGTTTTGAAGGCACCATGCGTCATGGAAAAAATTACGACAGCAAAAACATGATGCATGTTTTCCGCTTACTGAAAATGGCCGAAGAAATCGTTACGGACAACCGGGTCAATGTCAGAAGAACCGATCGTTTATTATTATTACAAATTAAAGAAGGCATATATGCATATGAAGAACTGGTGGCTAAGGCTGAAACGATCATACACCGGCTCAAATCATTGTATCAGGAGAGTCGTTTGCCCGATGCTCCGGATCCGCAGGTGGTGAATACACTCCTTGTACGCCTGCGGACGGCGTATTACGCTCGGTAATAATGTACCTTTGCCTATCCGTTACTTCTTCTTCTCCTCCTCCCCAGCATGGATCGCATCCAATGACCAGGGGCCATTGCTGGCGATCAGGAAATAGACCAGTAACAACAATACTACGATAGCCAGCAAGAGGTTGGAAAAAGGATGCAGCACATTGCCGGATTGGCTGGCAAAGAATACCGCGCCCAACAGGATGGGGATCTGCATCAGACAGGCTGCCCTGGTCAGCAATCCCAATGTAATGAGCACACCGCCCAGGATGTGTGCACCCACAATATAATGCCCCACAAGGATCATCATGAAGGAACTGAACGACATCCACTTGGGCATAAGGTCCATCAGCACGTTGTAGTTATTGATGAACTGGATTCCTTTTGCGATCAAAAAAAGTCCCAATGCCATGCGAACGATATCCATCCATGCAGGGTGATGTCTTTCACCCCAGAACTCAATACGTTGAATCAGTGTCATAGCGCTGTATTTTAAGGTGAATCATTTATAAGCAAAGAACCACTGCAAAGTTACAACTTCTAAAGACCAACCCTAAAAATTTAAGTTACAGTCAATCAATCACTTCAGGTACAAAGCCTGGTATCGGACTCCTGTACAGCCCAAAAACGTTACCGGCAACAGCATCGTTCTGCTACCCGTTTTGCTCAATCGGTTACCGCATACGCGGAGGTTACCGGATAATGATCTGAAGTGGTCCGTTGCTCATAATCCGGCACAACGTTTTTTACATCGGTCCGGATGCTGACCGACTGATCTTTATACCAGTAGCGCAAATTGCCTGAAACCAACTGCTGATCAATAACAGAATTGCTAAAAGAAAGCGTGGACTGATAACCGGTAGTATTCAAGGGCAGCGTCAGCGCCTGATAGCGCCCGCCATCCTCCAGGAAATTTTTATATGGTGAAAGATACCCATTCAAAATGCTGCCATTCAGCTGATCATTAAAATCACCAAATACCATACAGTGTTGTCCGTTGAAATAAACATCCAGGCTATCCTTTAATTCCACACTCCCCTCTTTCCTTCGGGCATATGCGTCGGCAGCTGCGTCGGCCTTGGCGTGCAGCAATATGAAATGCACCGGATGCCATTTCCCATTCACGACCATATCCGCAGATAACAAAAAAGGAAACCGCCCCGAGGCAAAGCTGACAGCGGCCGTTGCGCTCTGACTCATAAAAGGTCTCGCCCGTACATTCCGGAAAATATGGCGGTTATACACAAAGGCCAGTTTCTGATCGATCTTCGGGTAAGGGCTGATGATATAGTTAAATTCGGAACCCATGTAATTCCGGATCATCCGTCCAAACCGGGCGGTATCCACCACCTCACAGATCCCATAAAGATCCGCATCCAGATAGCGCAGGATCTTACCTGCGTTCGACTCCTGGGCAGCAAGACTCCCCGGGAACCGGGCGGAGCCAAACCATTCAATGTTCCAGTTTACAATGATCAGATCCTTGTAATAGTTTTTAAATTGTGTTGTGTCTTCAGAACCTTTCCGGTTTGGGGAATGATCTTTTGAGCAGGACCAGCAAGTGGCCAGCAGCAGTAATGCCGATAACAGGTGTTTCATAAGTTATTATTTCTGATACCAAATTTAAACAATTTTTGCCTTTTTCTGTTTTAGAAAAAAATTTCATTGTTTTAACCTGCATAACCCGATAAAATATGATTGCCAGATTGATTGTTTCCCTGCTCTTTTTTTTGGTGCCAGCGATGGTATTTTGTCAAACGCGATATGAGCAAACCGGCTGGGCGGCCTGGTTCAATAATGCTAAGCTGAATAGTAAATGGGGATTGTATTTCGACATACAGGTGCGCACACATGACAACTGGAACGGCATCCGCAATGTATTATTACGGCCCGGTATAAACTATTATATTAAACCCAACCAAACCGCTACGGTGGGATATCTGTACACACCCACCTTTCCCGCACCGGATATTACCAACGGGAAAACCCTGACCGAACACCGGATCTGGGAGCAATATACCGTTAGCCATCCCGTATTTACCGGTACCCTCAGTCACCGATTCCGGCTGGAGCAGCGGTTTATCGGCAGAACGGACGAAGATATTTTCTCGCAGCGGCTGCGGTATTTTTTCCGCGATGTGCAGCCCCTGGTTAAAACAGAACAGGGGTTCAAAAAAGGGCCGTTTATCGCCCTGCAGAATGAACTGTTCTTTAACCTTCAGAACAAAGACCGGTTAAATGGCTCCTTTTTTGATCAAAACCGGGCCTATATTGCGCTGGGGTACCGTACCTCACCAAAATTTGACATTGAAGCCGGTTACCTGAACCAGGCTGTGAAGGGCGCTGCCACCAATACCATGAACAGCGTGATACAGGTAGCGGCGTATACTCGGTTTTAGAAGACATGGGGCCACTAAGGCATCAGAAAACACCAGGACCCTCACACCTTCTCATCGCGGGTCTTTGCGTTTGAGGCTTCGTGGCTAATACCCTCGCGCTCCAAACAACAGGCTTCCTACCCGTATCATTGTGCTTCCGTATTCCAGCGCCAGCTCATAATCGCCGCTCATACCCATGGATAATGTTTCAAGTTTCAGGTTTGAGGTTTCAGGTTTTGCGTTCCTTGCAAAAAGGGTCTTCATCGCCGTAAACTCCTGCTTCAACTTATCGGTATCCTCCGTAAAACTTCCCATGGCCATCAATCCCTTTACCCGAACATTAGACAGTACCAATGCGCCGGAGCTGATCCGGTCGATCAATGCCGCAACTTCTTCCCCGTCAAAACCGAATTTTGTTTCCTCCTGCGCTATATGCACCTGCAAGAGGCAGTCGATGATCCGGCCATTTTTTCGTGCCTGTTTGTCGATCTCCAGTAGTAACTTCTCACTGTCTACACCATGAATCAGGTATACAAACGGTGCAATATATTTTACCTTATTGGATTGCAGATGACCTATAAAATGCCAGCGGATATCGCCCGGCAGCTGCGGTTGTTTTTCTACCAGCTCCTGTACATAGTTTTCGCCAAAATCCCGCTGCCCCAGGTCATACAGAGCCTTTATATCGCTTACCGGCTTTATCTTGGAAACCGCAACCAGACTGGCCCCGGTGGCTTTTGTTTTTTCGAGGATCGTTTTATAGTTCTGTTCATTTACCGACATGGGGTAAAAGTAATCAAATTCTAAATCCCAAATATCAAATCCTAAATTCCAAATCTCAAGTCGCTACTCCCTATTTATACTGAAATACATTATACGGAATGGACGTTCCTTTTATCCGCAATACCACTACCCCATGCGCCGGCACTTCAAACGACTGTTCTTTACGGGTAGAACGGGCATACGCCTTTTTACTCCATACATCCCGCATTGTATACCCTTTTCCCGCTTCAATGCCTAGGGAATCGGGCTGGAACCGGATCTCCACTTTTTCTTTTGCCCGGTTAAACAGCGCTACCGCAATTTCTCCGCTCATGGTATGCCTTAACGGGCGGGCCCACACTTCCTGGTCACCATCGTCTCGCAACCTGCGGGCCTGGTATACCAGCGGATCCTGGTTAATAGCAATCATGTCCTTATTGGTAAGTATGCCAAGCGTTTCTTTCGACATTTTTGTAAGGTCATTTCCCGCCAGCAGGGGCGAGTTCAGCATACACCACATCGAAAAATGGGTCTTATCTTCTTCATAACTCATCCCGCGGCCCACCTGCAGCATATCCATATCATTGACATGACCCGGTCCGCAATAAGGCCACAGACCGGCATTCAGGTCGATGATCGTTGCGATAGCATCGAACCGCTCGCTTATATCCCCGGACACTCTCCAGGAATTGGCCACATTTACCACCCATTTACCGGGAAATTTCCAGCGGCATACATTATATAGTGCCGCCGGTTTGATGGCATGGACCAGTCGTCCGATCTCCGTATATCTTGTTTGTTCATCCAGTCCCAGCCACTCTCCGCCACACCAGTCTACCTTTATAAAATCAAATCCCCATTGCTTCAACATCAGCTCCAGGTCCTGCCGTTCGTGTCCGTACAGTCCCATACCCACACCGATAGAATCCTTGTCCCAGTAGGACCCGCAGGTATTGATGCCGGCATCGCTATACGTACCCGCCTTTAACCCTTTTGAGTGAATGTAAGCCGCCAGCGCGCCCATTCCCGCAGGAAAACGTACCGGGTGACTTTTTATGGCACCATTTCCATCCCTGCCCCCGTAAAAACCATCATCGATATTAATAAATGTATAACCCGCTGCCTTCATGCCGCTGGCTACCAGTGCATCTGTTTGTGCCCGGATGATCTGTTCACTGATATGCACGCGAAAATGATTCCAGCTGGCCCAACCCATCATCGGCGTTTGATGTCCCTGCACCGGTTTCCCGGATTGCGCGTACACACCCGGCACCATCAGCCATACGAACCAGAGCATGATCTGCTTTTTCATCAGCAATATTTTAAAAGATTCCTGATTCGAATCTCAAAACTCAAATTACAAAACTCAAATCTCAAACCTCGAACCTTAAATCCCTTCCGAAGCTCCGGGGCTCCAACTCTGACCGCTGAAAGTGAATAGCCAAAGGCCGCCGCCGCCGGTTAATCTTCCAGTGTCGCCGGATCTACTTTAGGCTTGGGCAAGTTCAAGGCCGCGATCTCCCTCTTGCAGGCATTCGCCATCTCCTGCGTCATTTCGTAATTATAGCTGCCATAATCCCCAAATTCGAATTTACCTACATGAAAGAACCCGTATTTTTCAAAGAAGTCGGTGAGATCTGTTTTCCCCACTTGACAAACGGTTTTTACAAAGTTCAGCTGGTACACGGCCGGGTTGCGGCCACGATTGCCCCATCCCCCTGAACGATGTTCCTTATTGTTTTCTTCGGCACCCTGTAAACGGAACGCTTCAAACAGATCGGGGTAAAAATCGGCATATCCGCCCGGACCTGTAAAATATAACTGCAGCTGCCAGAAAGGGATCAGCCGGTTAAACACATCTTTATCCTGAAGGTAGCAGATGTTGCGGGCAATGATACTGTCGCGTGCTTTCTGATAGTTCTTTTGTTCAGAGATGCGGCTCTTATTTCCAAAAGATGTAGTGCCATACAGCGAGAAAATATTGTTGCTTACTTCCCCGAGCCCACCCCAGTTCAGATAAGGCCGCAACTGGTGTACATGCCCTACTTCATGACTAAAACCCCAGCAGGGATCCCCCTTGATCACCCGGGCGGGGTCAATAACCAATGGCATGGCATTGCCCGGCTTGGTGCCCATATAGGCCACCCCATCGCCATCGCGGAACATATAGTAATTGTAGTTCACCCGCGCCAGTATATGATTCTTGGGTACTTTATTGTATTTGATCAGGCCAAGGATGCGGTGCTGCCGGTATACCAGGGAGTCATAGTTGCTGATGAGCTCCACGCCCCTGCCGTAGGCGTATTTTTTGCAGTCCTCAGCCGGATAGGCGATCTGAATATGGCGGCCCCTGGCATCGATGATGGGATATACCGCATGATCAATGAGCCGGTTCCAGTCAGCATCGTTGTTCCGGGTAATATCAAAATAACCGTTCACTTTTCCGTTTACAAAATGCACACGGATGGGCTGTTCCTTCTCCGGTTCATCGGAATAATAATCGATATAGGCCAGTCCATCGTATTTCTGAAGTTCAATAATATTAACCCCGTTCTTTAACAGAAATTCCTGCCGTTTAATCCCCCAGCCCGCGGGGTCTTTTGTGGGTTCAATACCCTCAGGCGCCCGGCGGTTCCAGTTGGGCACCAGTAAGCGCACTTCTTTCCCTGCGCCGATGCCCTCAACCAATACAGTCTGACGGCCTACAGGAAGATAGATCCCCGTAATACCTTCATACTTGCTGTAGCCATCCCCGATCATCAGTTGCCGGCCCAATGTGGTGGGCTTCAGCCAGGCCCGGTAATCGGCTACCCGGTAATCGGTTTGGTATTTTTTATCGGCCATTGATAAAGCCACCGCCTTTAACTGGGGATCGCTTATTTTTTCAATGTCTTTTTTCTTTACCCGCTTTTTTAACTCCAACGCCATAGGAGTTTTAAAAACGGCCAGATCTTTTTCGATCTGTGCGATGTCCGGAGTTTGTGCCCCCGCAATCAGCCAGCCCAATAAGCAAGCCGTAAGCAGCCCGATTCTCATATTCATGTAATTTGATGATGCGGTAAAATACAGAATATGTGCCGCTCAAAAATGCGCAAACGGTTGTGCAGGTTTAAATAAGATTTGAAAATCTGGAAATATGAAAATGTAGAAATGAAGATGTCGTTCCTGTTTCGTGAACTTCCTCTGAGCGATATTGTACAGGAAATAGTGAATAGCAAGTAGCGAGCAGTTAAGTACATCAGGCATAAGAACGAATCCAACCTGGAACTTTAAACGTGAAACATGCGCTTAGCTTTCAGCCATCAGTTTTCAGCAGATTACATACGGGATCGAAGACCTGACATCATATGCCGAAAAAGAACAAGCAATTGAGCATCGTTCATCAAGTAACAAACAGGATCTAACCTGAAACTTTAAACATCAAACCTTAAACTATTTCAATATTCCCCGGCTGATCACGATCCGCTGTACTTCGCTGGTACCTTCATAGATCTGGGTGATCTTGGCGTCCCGCATCAGCCGCTCTACGTGATATTCTTTTACAAAGCCGTACCCGCCATGCACCTGCACCGCTTCCACAGCTGCCCACATGGCGGTTTCTGAAGCATACAGCTTCGCCATTGAAGAGCTTATATCATAATTCAGATGCTGGTCCTTTTCCCAGGCCGCCTTTAAACAGAGCAAGCGCGCGGCTTCGATCTTCAAGGCCATATCCGCCAGTTTAAAAGCAATTGCCTGGTGGTGCATAATCTCCGTACCAAAAGCCTTTCTTGTTTTGGCGTATTCCCTTGCCCGTTCAAAGGCCCCGCCGGCAATACCCAGGGCCTGGGAAGCAATACCGATACGCCCCCCCGCCAGTGTTTTCATGGCAAATTTAAACCCGAACCCATCTTCCCCGATCCGATTCTCCCTGGGCACTTTCACATCCGAAAAAAGGATCGTATGCGTATCACTGCCCCGGATACCCATTTTATTTTCTTTAGCCGCTACCGTTACACCGGGCCAGCTTTTCTCCACGATAAATGCATTGATCCCCTTCGAGCCCTTCGACCGGTCGGTTTGCGCAATCACCAGGTACACCGAAGCACTGCTGCCATTGGTAATCCAGTTCTTGGTTCCGTTCAACAGGTAATGATCCCCTTTATCTTCCGCTGTTGTTTGCTGCGAGGTAGCATCACTACCAGCTTCCGGCTCACTCAGTAAAAATGCACCGATGTATAGCTGCCCTTCCTTTTTGCCCTGCGCCAGTGGCACCAGGTATTGTTGCTTCTGCGCTTCAGATCCGTATTCCTGTAGTCCATAACAAACCAGGCTATTGTTCACGCTCATGCACACGCTAACGCTGGCATCCACTTTCGAGATCTCTTCCATTGCCAGTACATAGCTGACCGTATCCAGTCCGGCACCACCATATTCCGGCTTTACCATCATGCCCATAAAGCCGAGGTCTGCCAGTTTTTCGATCTGCTCCCTGGGAAATTTTTGCTGCTCATCGCGTTCAATCACTCCGGGCAGGCACTCCTGGATGGCAAAATCCCGGGCCGCCTGCTGAATCATTTGCTGTTCTTCCGACAATTGAAAATCCATGCGTGCATCGTTTTGTTTCCACAAATATAAAAGACTGTTTTCTTAAACGAACAAGTGTTCATATATTTACCACCCCGAAATTGATGCGAAACAATACTTCGCCGGGGTTGAATCAGATTATTTATGGCCCTGGCGGCAGAACAGATGGCATCGGTCTTGCGTCGCACACTTGGGCAACTGTACATCTGAGAGCTGATAGCTAATGGCTGATAGGATTTAGCCGTACGCTGTGAATTGCTAAAAACAAAACATGGAAGAAAAAAAAATTTATACAGACAGTAACATACCGGTAAAAACCCTGTACACCGATGCGGATCTGCCGCCGGCGGAGCAGGAACTGCCGGGAAAGTTTCCCTTTACCCGGGGTATACAGCCGGATATGTACCGTGGCCGGCTTTGGACCATGCGGCAATACGCCGGGTTCAGCACTGCCGCAGAAAGCAATAAACGCTATCACTATTTATTATCGCAGGGCGTAATGGGTTTGAGTGTTGCCTTTGACCTGCCCACTCAGATCGGTTACGACAGCGATCATCCCCTGGCAGAAGGTGAAGTGGGTAAGGTGGGTGTGGCCATTGATAGTATCGAAGATATGGCGGAGCTGTTTAACGGTATCCGGCTGGAGGAAGTTTCTACCAGCATGACCATTAATGCTACGGCTTTTATTTTATTGGCATTGTACGTAGCACAGGCAAAGAGCCAGGGCGCGGATCTCTCTAAGATTTCCGGCACCATCCAGAATGATATTCTAAAGGAATATGCGGCCAGAGGTACTTATCGCTACCCGCCCAAACCCTCCATGCGCATCATCACCGATATTTTTGACTGGTGCGCAAAAGAACTGCCCAAATGGAATACAATCTCTATCAGCGGTTATCATATCCGCGAAGCGGGCAGCACGGCTGCACAGGAAATTGCCTTTACCCTAAGCAACGGCAAAGCCTATGTTAAGGCCGCACTGGAAAAAGGCCTCGACATCAACGTGTTTGGGAAACGGCTTTCCTTCTTTTTCAATGCGCATAATAACCTGTTTGAAGAAGTGGCCAAGTTTCGTGCGGCGCGCCGGATGTGGGCGCAGATCATGAAGGACCTGGGCGCTACAGATCCCAAGGCTCAGATGCTGCGTTTTCATACGCAAACCGGCGGCAGCACCTTAACGGCGCAGCAGCCGCAAAACAATATTTCCCGGGTTACGATACAAACATTAGCGGCTGTGCTGGGGGGCACTCAATCGCTGCATACCAATGGCTTTGACGAAGCACTAAGCTTGCCTACTGAAGAAGCGGCCCGCATTGCCCTGCGGACCCAGCAGATCGTGGCCTTTGAAAGCGGTGTTACAGACACCGTAGACCCACTGGCCGGATCTTATTTTGTAGAAACCCTGACCAGCGAAATGGAGCAGAAAGCCCAGGAGTTGATTGATCAGATCGATAGTATGGGCGGCAGCATTGCTTCCATCGAAGAGGGTTTTATGCAGGAGGCCATCGCACGCAGTGCTTACGAATACCAGCAAAAAATTGAAACCCACCAAAAGATCATTGTGGGCGTAAACCGTTTTCAAACGGAGGAAGTCAATACCACTCCCATCTTAAAGATAGACGACAGCATCGGTATCCTGCAAAAGCAAAAGCTGGAACAGCTGCGTGATAACCGCGATCAGGCAGCCTGCGACCGCATCCTTTCCGGACTCCGCTCAAAAGCATCCGGAACGGAGAACATCATGCCTTCAGTCATTGAAGCGGTGGAGGCCAAATGCACCCTCGGTGAAATTGCGGGAACCCTGGTGGAAGTATTTGGAGAATATCAATAGCGATAGAAAAACGGCCAACTGCAATCAGAAAAGAGACGGCTGTGTTAGCCGTCTCTTTTCTATCTTTCTTAATACCCGGGGTTCTGATAACCGGGATCATGATGCACATCTACATCTTTTTGTGGTATCGGCCATAAATAGTTTTTATCTGCAAAAATGCGTGATTCGATCTTCGCATGGTTGGGTGATGAAAATGTAAGCGCACCGGTTGTCATGTTTACCGAACCCGGGCGGGTACCAAACACATCCTGATTCATCACCTGCGCCCCGATCTTCCATCGCTGAACGTCAAAGAAACGAAGGCCTTCCATGGCCAGCTCCACCCGGCGCTCTCTTCTTACCAGGGTACGCATAGCCGATTGGCTGTTATAAACGGCGCGGTTTACTTTGGGCATACCGGCTCTCTGGCGTACCAGATCAATCGCGTCATAAACAGAATTATCGACCTGGTTCAATTCAATTTTAGCCTCGGCATAGCTCAACAGTACTTCAGCATACCGGATCACGATGGCATTGAGGCCGGTATTCCACATATCCGGGAAATCTTCGAGATGCGATATGTATTTCTTAACGATATAACCGGTGGGTGAGGTATTGTTATTGGCCATAAAATAATCGGCATTGGCATCCTTTCCGATCTTTGCATCCAGGCTGTTAAAAATTCCCCCTCCGTATGAAGGCTGGCCGGAGCATTGAATGGTAGCCGTAAGCCGGGGGTCCCTGTTATGATAAGGATCATCGGCGTTATACCCGGAGCCGGCCTCCGAAATGGTTTTTCCATTTTGCATCTCGTAGGCATCCACCAACTCCTGCAACGGATCAATAGAACTCCATCCACCAGCTCCATTGGAGGGCATTACGCCCACATTCCCATTGCTGTATTTGTTTTCAATGTACTGTATGTCCAGTATCACTTCACTGTTATCCTCATTGCCGATCCGGAAAAGATCTGCATAATCCGGATAAAGCGTATACCCAAGCGCCATTACTTTCTGATAATCGCCAATCGCCTGCTGGTAATCGCCTTTATATAGTTCAATCCGTCCCTTCAGTGCCAATGCAGCGCCTTTTGTAATTCTTCCCACATCGGAACTTGCATATGCGTTCGGCAGGTTTTCTGCCATTTCACCCAGCTCTTTCAATATAAATGCAACAACCTCTTCCTTTTTATTGCGCTTCATTTTATTGGCTTCTTCCGTTGATACATTTTTCAACACAAGAGGAACATCGCCGTACAGCTGGCTCATGATAAAGAACTGATATGCTCGTAAAAACCGGGCTTCTGCCTTATACCGGTCTTTCAGGTCAAGCTTTCCTGTAAACTTATCGATATTCTCCAGGAACCAGTTGCATTTTTGAACCACGGTAAAACTCCACCGGTTCGCCGCGTTACTGCTGGATGGAGAAACCGTGCCGTTTCCCAGCTCAGTATAGCCTTCCCAGGGATATTGATTATACGCGTTATCGGATGCGCAATCCATATAATAGATATTGTATGCATCTTCCCAATCTTTATAACAGCCATTTAAAGCCGTTACGATGTCTTTTTCGGAGGTCCAAAGCGATGTGTTGCTGTAAGCGTCCAGCGGCTGCCTGTCTAAAAAGCCTTTTTTACAGGCACTGACCAATAACAATAAAGAAAGGTATATAAGAAACTTTTTCATGTTGATTTCATTTTGGGTTTTAGAAAGTAAGGTTTAATCCTATCGTGTGCACCTTCACCTGCGGATAGGTATACCCGCGTTCGCCGGCAGGAGCTTCCGGATCAATCCATTTGTAGAAGCTGGTAAATGTGGCGATATTCTGTCCGCTGTAATAAACCCTCAACCGTTTAATATTGGCTTTGCTTAATAGCCGGTTATTAAAAGCATAACCAATTTGTAAATTTTTCAGGCGCAGATAATCAGACTTACGAACCCAGAAAGAAGAAGGGTTATCAATAGCCGAATTCTGCCGCTGGTTGATCAGCACCCGGGGATACGCTGCACCGGTATTTTCAGTGGTCCAGCTATCCAGCCAAACCGAAGTAGGCTTCCCGGTACTGTTAGAAATTTGGCCCAGCACTTCCCCCTGTACAAAACCTTTTACACCGCCTGTGCCCTGGAAGAAGGCCGAAACATCGATACCCTTCCATTCCCCGGTTAATGTAAACCCGTATGATATTTTGGGAAAATAACTACCCAGCCATACCCGGTCGTATGCATTAATAACGCCGTCCGGTTTGCCGGCCGGCCCGCTCAGGTCAGCATATTTCAGATCCCCGGGTTTGGTATTAGCCAGTTTGGCACTGGCTTCCACTGCTTCCTGTGTTTGAAAAATTCCCAGCGCCTGATATCCGAAGAAAGAATTCAGCGGCGAGCCTTCCCGGTTAATGGTATATCCATTGGGGTAAACAGGCCCTGCTCCATACAGATCCAGCACTTCATTCTTGAGGAACGTAGCATTCGCATTCACTCCCAGTAAAAAGTCCCTGATATGCGCTTTATAATCGACACCAAGCTCCAGTCCTTTATTCTGTACTTTACCCGCGTTCACCGTAGGCGGCTTTAGCCCGTAGATCGGACTTACAGGAAGCGCCAGCAAAATATCACTGGTTTTCTTTACAAAATAATCAACGGTAAGGTTAAGCCGGTTTTTAAAAAACCCCGCATCAAGACCGATATTGGTTTCGGTTACCTTCTCCCAGGTAATATCAGTATTGGCACCATCTACGGGAGCAACACCGCTCACCGATGTTCCTCCGAAATTGTAATCCTGACCGGAACTGACGGTTTGAATAGCCGGATAATTTCCCACCAGATCGTTCCCCAGCCTACCCCAGGATCCGCGCAATTTAAGATTGGAAACCACATTTAGCAGCCCGCTAAAGAACTGCTCTTTGGATACGTTCCATCCCGCAGAAAAAGAAGGAAATGTGCCCCACCGATGCGCTTTCCTGAACCTCGAAGAACCGTCGTACCGGATATTGGCTTCCAGCAGATACCTGCTGTCGAAATCGTAGTTAACCCTTCCAAAAAAGGACTGCTTGGCAATTTCATTTGCAAACCCTTTACCAGTTTGCCCCTCATCTGCTCCTACATTGATTTCACTCAGTACATTGTTCAGAAAATCTTTCCGGTAGGCTTCGAGATCTGAGTATTTGGTATACTCGCTAACTGCTCCCGCCAGCACCCCAACATTATGCAGGTTCATTTTTCTGCTGTAATCAACCGTTAACTGGGGACTCAGGAAGGTTGTGTTGTCAAAATGGTCTGTAAGACTGCTGGGGCCCTGTTTAAACGTTGCGTCTCCTGCCGCATTATAATACTGGACCTCATAAATCCGCTTTTTATTTTGATTCTGTATGGCACGGTATACCAGCTGTGGTTTAATGTGCAGGTTTTCTACCGGCTCATACGTAATGCTGGTAATCCCCAAAAATGCGGTATTCAGCTGTTTGTTAAATCCTCCCCGATCCAGCCAGGCCATCGGGCTGCCATCAGAAATATAGCCGTAATTTCCGTTTTCATACTTGTACGGAATGATCGGCGATATTCGGTTGATTTGTCTGAAGAATTGTGAAAAATCTCCGGTGTAAGGATTGCTTGGCTCCGTTAGCGGTGCGTAGGTATAGGAAAGATTCGCATTCAGCGTAAACCATTTATTAATTTTTGAATTAAGGTTTAAGCGCGAAGTATAGCGTTTGGCATTTGTTTTTTCCACGATCCCGTTCTGATCAAAATATCCCATAGAAAACATATACTGGGTGCCTTCACTCCCTCCGGAAACCGAAAGGTAATGGTTGTGTTGCAACCCATTTCCCCTGTAAAAAAGATCCAGCCAGTCGGTATTGGGATAATTATACGGATCGGAACCATCCTTAAATTTCTGAATCTGCTCATCGGTATAGGTTTTCGTAAGTCCCTGATTTACCCTTGCCTGGTTATACAACGTTGCCGCCTGCCAGGAAGGCAGGAAATCGGGCAAGGCAGTTGCCTTTTGTTTACCCACATACGCATCATAGGTAATGGCCGACTGGCCTTTCCTGCCTTTTTTGGTGGTGATCAGCACCACACCATTTGCCGCCGTAGATCCGTAAATGGCAGAGGATGCTGCATCTTTCAACACCGAGATACTTTCTATATCGCTGGGATTAACAGCGTTCATGGAAGAGATGGCCCCATCTACCACTACCAGCGGATTGCTGTTGTTTAAGGTACCAATACCCCTGATCCGGATCGAGCCGGCATCCTTGCCGGGCTGACCATTATTTTGAATGACCACCACGCCTGGCAAAACGCCCTGAAGAGCATTTACCGTGTTGGTAATGGGTCTGTTTTCTATTTGCTTTGCACCTACCTGCGCCACAGCGCCCGTCAGGTTTACTTTTTTCTGTGTTCCATAACCCACTACTACAACCTCTTCTATCTGCCGGGCTTCGGTTTTCAGTGTAATTGCGACACTGGCGGCAGCACCAATGGTTACCTCAACAGATGCATACCCGATTGCAGAAACTTCCAGTACATCTCCCTCTGAGGCTTCAATTGTAAATGCGCCCTCCTGGTTAGTAGCCACTCCGCGTGCCGTTCCTTTGATCCTTACAGAAGCTCCTCCCACCGGCTGCCCCATTTCATTTTGCACGACTCCGGAGACCTGTTTATATTGTTGAGGGTTGACCACGAGTTTATCCGACAGGGATAAAATTACCCGGTTGTTCCGGATCACCTCCCATTTAATGGATGTTCCGTTCAGTAAATTTGTTAATGTCTGGTTGATGCCGGCATTAATGATATTGATCGAGAACTTTTGATCTACCGGCAGATCGTTACTGCTGTAATAAAACCTGTATTTTGTTTGATTTTCAATTTGTTTAAAAATCTCTCCGATACTCAGATTGTCTGCCTTCAGGTTGATTGTTTCCTGTGCATGGTTTACGGCAGACACCTGCAACGCTATCAGAAAGAGGAAAATAGATAATTTCATAATCAGAATAGTTCTCCGCAAGTGCATACGTGCCCTCGCAGAAAAAAGACAAGCGCTTTTTTCCATAAATTTGTGTTGAGTTTTAGCCAATTAAGATTCGAGTTTAAAACTTGCAAGTGGAGGATGCTGCAACATTCTCCATTTTTTTATTGATTTATCCGGTAGATCTGTTCATTAAAAAATATTTAATCGTTAAAAAATAATAACCTGGGTATCTTTTATTTTATATTGAAACGGTTTGATCATCTGTAATACATTCAAAACATCCACCACGTTGGAATCATCAAAAACACCCGTATACCGGTACTGCTCTACCTCCGGGTTTCTAAACACCACTGTTAATCCAAACCGGCGTTTCAGATTCAGCGCTATTTCAGGAAACGACTTATCGGAAAAAGCCAGCTTATTCTGCAACCAGGAAGTCTCCAGCACAACGCTATCGGTCACATTGATATTTGTTAAGCGAACGGTCCTTGGACCTGCACCTGTGCCCGGAAGCTTCTCAATAACCACCTTATCCGAGGGACTTAGCCGGATTTTTCGGTCCTTGTTGGTTGTCAGCGCCAGCTCTATACTTCCCTTTAATAAGGAAGTTTCCATACTTGATTCATCAACATAATCCCGTACATTAAAAACAGTTCCAAGCACTTTGATATCGGCTTCTGAAGTATGTACAATAAACGGGATATCGGGGTTGTGCGCCACTTCGAAAAAAGCTTCACCGGTCAGGTATACTTCACGTGTGCGCTGACCAAAACCCGCACCGTAACTTAAGTTACTATTGGTGTTCATATGCACAACAGACCCATCCGGCAACGTCAGTTTGGACTTTGAGCCGTGTTCAGTAGCAGCAACCGTCTTTAAAGCAGCCAATCCGTTTGTTTTCTGGTTCAACATCCATAACATGGTTCCAACGGTTAGTACCACCAATGCTGCAGCCGCAAAGCGAAGCGCGCTCCTGATCCGGAGCTGCCGCGCTGCGCCCTTTGAATCAACCGGTGTCGCTTTTCTTCCAACTGGCACCGCCTGCATCATTTTTACATAATGGGCCATATAAGCCGCTTCGGTTTCAGCCACCGGCATAACCGGGTCTGGCTTCAGCAACTGATCATATAGCAATCCCAACCGGGGATCTTCCTGAAGTAACTGTTCCAGTTCTTTCAGATCATCAATACCGGCTTCTCCGGTCAGTTTGCCGTATAACAATTCATAAAATCGGTTCTCTGAAAAATGCATATCATCGTCTTATAAAAAAGACGAAAGGAAAAGGCGTTACCGTGAAAAAAAATAAAATTATTTTTGAGGCATCAGATAATCGTCCAGGGCTACCCGTATCTTCTTAAGTGCCAGCCGCATATGAGTCTCAGCAGTATTCAGGGAAATCTCAAGTATTTCGGTCACCTGTTTATAAGTAAACCCCTGCTCTTTCACCAGGCGAAAGACCAGCTGGCATTGCTTGGGAAGATTGCTGACCGCATGTTGAAAACGCCGGTCAAGCTCGTTTGTTATCAGTTTATATTCGGTATGCGAAGGATCTGCCAATTGCTCTTCTGCACCGGAAATAGCAGTCACCGGCAGGCCGCTATTGCGCTTTCTCAGGTAATCAAAAGCTTTGTTACGGGTAGATTTATACAAAAAAAGGGGAAGATGCTCTACGTAATTGAGCTCCCGTCCCATTGTCCACACTTTTAGCAATACTTCCGACACGACCTCTTCAGCGTCAGCACGGTTATTTAAAATCGCACGAGCAAATTTTAAAAGCACAGGATGAAAGTGAAAAAACAGTTTTTTATACGCTGCTTCATCCTGCAAATAGGCAACCCTATTTTGTAGAAATAGTATTTCGTTATTACTTCTCAATGTATAATTACGGCTTTGCCGGTACGGTCTGCAAATGAGGGGAGCCGACATGCTAAAAGTACCCTTAAAAAACCGGGACCTGCACCGAACAAGACCATTCCCGTCCGTTATTTTAGCACCTGGCAAGCGCTTATCACCCTTTCATCAACATTGGTGCTAAAGTAAATAAAAAATTATGATTACAATAGCGCAACCGGTTGTTCAGCCTTTATAAATCCGCGACTCCTGCGTCCGGCTGAACGTAACTAATTGATATTTAAACCGCCTATTTCATTATTTTTGAAGGATGAGGAAGATCACCGCGTTCTTGTTTTTTGTTTTTTTTAGTTCTGCTGTTTTTGCCCAGCTTGCGATCAACGGAACTGTTCATGATGAAACCACTGCCCCGCTTACAGGCGCAACCATCGAATTTTACAGCAGCGGCCAGGCTGCGAAAACATTTACAACGGATGCATCAGGTGCCTTTCGCATAGAAGCGCTGAAACCGGGGGACAAATACCTGTTACAGATTTCCGCAGTAGGCCACCAGGAACAGGCGGTATCGCTTCAGTTACAAAACGACACCCTGTTGCAGGTTGTTTTAATACAAAAAAATACCGTGTTAAAGGATGTGGTCGTAACAGGAAAAGCACGGCTGATTGAGGTAAAACCTGACCGGACAATCGTGAACCTGGCAGACAATCCTGCCATTGTTGGCAACAGCATTGCGGAAGCACTCGGAAAGATACCGGGTTTGCTGGTGAACGGCGACCGGGTCGCTATCCCGGGCAAAGGCGAAGTACAGCTGATGCAGGACGGACGCCTGATCCAGCTTTCTCAAAAAGACCTGGTCAGTTATTTAAAATCCATTCCTGCCGGAAATGTTTCCAAAATAGAGATCATTACCAATCCCTCCGCAGCCTACGAGGCGGCAGGCAATGCGGGCTTGATCAATATCATTACCAAACGCAGCAAACAACAGGGCTATAACGGCAGCATCCAGGCCGGCTACAAACAGTGGCAGCACTACCCGGGTATGGATGTTACCGGCAACATCAATTACAATTCCGGCAAATGGAATGTATATGCTAACGCCAACCTGTTCCGGATCCGTCATAAATATGGCTTCCGATGGGAAGAATATTACCCGGACCGATCCTGGATCATGAGTGATACCGGCGACTACAAACAGCACAACCTGGTGCTCAACGCCGGTGCAGATTACCAGTTATCCAAACGCTCCGTACTTGGTTTTAATGCCGGTTTCTCCCGGTATTTTGAAGGTGGAGCGGATTATGTGCGCAATCATTTTTACAACGGGCTGGGGCAAACAGATTCGGTATTGACAACCTATGCCACGTACATACCGGTAGCCAGAACACAATCTTATAACCTGTATTACAAAACAAAGCTGGATACTTCCGGGAAGGCGCTTTCGATAGATGGCAGCTACCTTACCTTTTACCGCACCGATGCATCGGATGTAACAGCAAAAACCTTTACACCGGAAGGCGTGCTGATTGCACCTTCAACGGCCCGCTTTTACAACAATACCCTGCAGAATATCAATATCTATGCACTAAAAACAGATATGGAGTTTCCTACCAGCATCGCAAAGCTGCAATGGGGTGGAAAAGTAAATTTTATCGAAACCTATAACAATATGCGTTATTACCGCATTACAGGATCCGGCAACGATTACGACGGGCAATTGAGCAACGAATACAAATACACGGAAAACACCCAGGCCCTCTATTTGAACGGTAGCCGGGAAGCCGGAAACTGGTCCTTCCAGGCGGGATTACGGGGAGAGCTCACCCAAACCAGCGGTTACTCTTACATCCGTAAACAGGGTAATAAAAACAACTATGTAAAATTATTCCCGAACGCCTTAATCAATTACAAAAGGGACGATCAGAACAGTTTTGCTCTCAGTTATAACAAGCGGGTACGCCGGCCCACTTTCTGGAACCTGAACCCTTATATTTCAATACTTACAGCATATAGTTATTATGAGGGCAACCCCTTCCTGCAACCGGAATACAACAGCAATTTCCAACTGCAGCACAATTATAAAAACAAACTGACCAGTGCCTTTTTTGTAGCGCTTACCAACAACGGCTTTGATGACATCACCATTGCTCATGTGGATACGAATTTTGTAATGCGTACCCCCAAGAACTTTGTCAATAGTACCCGCCTGGGCATTTCTGAAACGTATACGTTCTCGGCCGTCCGCTGGTGGGAAAGCAATAACCTGCTAAATATTTATTACACCAACGGGCGTTCTAAACTGGATTACGTGGAGGGCCGGAAAGGTTGGGGTGCCTACGTTTCCAGCAGCAACAATGTTTATTTAAACAGTAGCAAAACCCTGTCGGCTGCTGTAAACTTCTGGTATCAGTTCCGGGAAGTAACGCTCGTAAACCAATCCGATGCCTATTATAACATAGACCTTGGTGTAAACGCACAGTTGTTAAAAGACAAGTTATCGCTCAATGCCAATATCCAGGATGTATTCGGAACCAGCGGTGCTTCCTATACCACGGTAATCAATGGCATCCGGCAGAAATATGCCAACCTGCAGCTGAACCGCAATTTTTCGGTAACCCTGATATTTAAATTTGGTAAAAAAGAGCTGCCGGCTACAGAGCATACCAACAGTAACCAGGAGGAGCGGGAACGGATATAAGGGTGACCACAGTGGCACTGAAACGCTGATTTTTTGATTTGATTTCAATGGCCATTAAAAGCAGGAATACCCAAAAAGCTGGGTGTTTCAGTGGCAATAGAAACATTACGCCCCAACCCAAAAAACTTCGCCCACCTTCCGTACCTTAGCGCCTACTCTGTTTACCACAGAAGCGCTGAGGCCCTGAAGACGTTGAGCTTTTCTACATTAAAGGAATCTGTGCTACAGTGGCATTATATCAATCATTACAGACATGAATCGATCCGGTTTAAAAACAATAGGGCTTTTATGCCTGCTGCTTGGCGCTTTTTCCGCGACCGCGCAAAAGGCAGCAAGGATCCATAACAAAGCCGTACTTATAGACGGACATAACGACGTCACCTCCGCATCCATTGTTCAGGGGCGGGACATAGCCCAACCGCAACCCGACCGGCATACGGATCTTATCCGGTGGAAAAAAGGTGGATTGGATGTACAATTTTTTTCCGTGTTTACAGGACCGGTTGCCCGCAATCCCAAAGGCGTATATGCCGATGCCATTGATCAAATCGACTCTCTGGAGGCACTGATAAGCCGCCATTCGCAACAGTTCCTGCTGGCCCGCAGCTACCGGGAGATAAAAAAAGGAATAAAGCAAAAAAAGCTGGTAAGTCTCATTGGTGTTGAAGGCGGACATATGATTGAAGATGATCTCCGTAAACTGGAGGCCCTGCAGCAACGGGGCATGCGCTACCTGACGCTCACCTGGAACAACAGCCATTCCTGGGCCTCCAGCGCCATGGATGAAACGCTGCATCCCGACAGCTTAACACACAAGGGCCTTACGGAATTCGGCAGGTCCGTAGTAAAACGGTTAAATGAATTGGGCGTATTGGTAGATCTGTCCCATACCGGCGAGCAAACCTTTTATGATGCCATTGCCACCAGCGCCCGGCCGGTCATTTTATCACATAGCTCCGTTTACAATCTCTGTCCTGTGTTCCGTAATGTAAAAGACGACCAGATAAGAGCCGTTGCAAAAAATGGAGGAGTCATCTGCATTAACTTTTATTCCGGTTTTATCAGTAGAAAATTTGATGAAAAACTGGCTTCGCTGAATACAGCCATGGAACAACGGTTCACCGACTCTGTTCTGAAAACATCCGGAGATATACAACAGGCCCGTAAACAGTGGCATGCATATCAAAAACAGGAGCTGGAGCAGGCACGGCCCACCGTTTCGGATGTTGTGGATCACATCGATTATATTGTAAAACTGGTGGGAGATGATTATGTAGGGATCGGCTCCGACTTTGATGGGATCGGCTCTGTGCCGGTTGGACTTGAAGATGTGAGCTGCTATCCCCGTATTACGGCGGAATTGCTGAAGCGGGGCTATTCAAAGAAATCGATCCGGAAAATATTAGGTGGGAATATACTCAGGGTGATCAAAGCCAGCTTTTAATGATTGGAAAAATGAAAAGATACGCACTGTTGCCCCTGCTATTTATTACGGGGCATTTACTCCATGCCCAAAAAACAACGGTTTATACCTGGATGCACTACAGTGGCACTATTGGCAGCTATCCGGTAGCGGTAAAAATAAGGTGCACCAACCATACCGATTCCATCTGGGGCGAATATTATTATACCCGTAAGGGAAGTGCAGCTTCCATCTATCTCAACGGAACAACGGGTGCCAATGGTACACAGGTTATTGAAGAGGCCTATAACCGGCAGTTACAAAGGCACGAACAAACCGGAACGTTTACACTGAATCCCATCGGCGGCAGGGAGCTTACCGGAACCTGGACCGGCATTAAAGGGCCATCACTCACCGTACGCCTCACCCGGATCGAAAACGATTTTGTGCAGGAGCTGCAGCAATGGGACTTTCGGTTGCAGCTTTATGAGGGGAAAGTAGAAAATGCCGGCGGCTCCCTGCAAACCTATACAAAGGCGAATAAACTCGTCATTTACGACCCGGTAAAAAAAACCACCCGGACGCTGAACGGTTTTGATGAAGTAATGTACAATAATTACGGGGAAGCAGAACTGGAAGACCTCAACTTTGATGGGTACCCCGATCTAAAGATTCCGATCTATTTTCCGCAGGCTATAAAAAATGACGGGGCGTATCTTTATTTTATCTATTATCCAAAAAACCGGCAGTTTGTACTTAATAAGGCCCTGAATGAATTAGGTTACCTCGACTTTAATGCTCAAACAAAAGAATTCCGGAAATCCGATGCCGATGGAAGGGGCAATGAAGGCGATGCCTACTATAAATGGACGGGCAACAAATTCTATTTGGTTCGGGAAGTGCGCACCTATGAAGACAGCCCAAAGGTTTTTTATACGGAGTACACCATCCGGAACGGGCAATCGGTTAAAACAAAAACCTATAACAAGTAGTATCCCGTATTTTAAAAGGCGGCTTTTGCGGTTATGTTTAAACGCAAGGGGCTTCGCATACATCGAGGTTAACACTCAACCGCAAAGTACGCCCGTTTTTTTTCGCAATGTTCGCAAAGGCTCATGGCGATCCTCGCGAGAACCTTGCGGATGCTTTGCGACCTTCGCGGTTAAAATTTAACGCAAAGAATGCAAGGGTTTCACAAGGCTTGCAAATGATCAAACAACAAATGCTCCTGACCTTTGCGGACACGTTGCGCACTTTACGGTTAAGGTTTAAACCTCCCGGGTGGTTATCTTTGCACCACTGAATAACATTATGATGAAAATGAATCTCTTTCTGCTGGTTGCCGTATTGGCAGGTGCGCATATGCGTGCAAATACACAGGTAGCCTTTACAAACAACCCGGTATACAAGATCACCTACGGATCCAGCTTTAATGGGAAAACCCCGGAGCGGCAAAATAAGATCTGGGTATTTGCGGGTCCCCACCAAACCCTGCTTACTACGGAAAAAGATTTCAGCGGGAAGGCCTCTTATCCTTTTGAGCTTTCGGTAGTCAACAGGCTGAACAACCGGCAGGAGCTTTTTGCATTCCTTAATGACCATGAAACGATTGCTTCCTCCGACACTGCATGGCGCTCCCAGCATTTCGATTTTTTGGATGAAACCAAAGAAATATTGGGTTACCGCTGTAAAAAGGCCAAAACCAGTGTCAACTCCAATACCATTGAACTATGGTATACCGATCAGCTTCCGGTAAAAGGCGCGCCTTCCATACTCGGCCAAAATCTGGGCCTGGTACTGGAGCAGATCCGTAATGGCAACAACATCATCCGGGCCGAAAAAATCGAAAAGCAAAAAATGCCCCGTCCCTCTTTTATGGCGCGGCCAACCTTGCAAACCGATCTGCTGAGCTATCGCGATGCGATCTGGAACAGCCGGTTTACAACGATCCCGCTGTTTACAAACCAGGTGATCAATTTCTCCGACAGCAGCAAATCCAGCGGCGATGTCCTGCGTTTTGCCAACGGTACCATTGTGGTAAAAAAAGTAAAAATACCGGCACTGGACAGCGGCAGTACTATTTTTCTGGACCTCCGCGAGCAATCGAATGGCGATGCCTACGACCGTACCGGCACTGTATTTCTTATCCCAACCGACACCAGGCAATCCTTTCTCGACGGATTGAAAAACGGAGCAAAAACCCTTCCCCGCTACACCAATGGTAACGGCAAAACCTACCAGGGTGTGGTAGCCACCCCGGATTACACGCCGCCGCTGGAACTCATGCGTTTTTTTACGCCTTTTGGAGTAAAACAGTTCAACCATATCCAGCTCAAAGGAAAACAATGGCAGGAAGCAGTTCCTTACCGGCAGGACATTACCGATTTTGCAGCTGCACTTAATAATAAAGAAGTGTATATCGGCGTATTCATTGGTAATTATGATAAGGGCGGGCACAAGATAACCGCTAATCTTACCGTCCACAAGGGCGGTCCTGACAAACCGCAGCAAACCATCCGGCCCCTTTTCAATACCCTCAATATCATGGAAATGGCGGGACAGGACTATGCAACAATGTTTGACAACGAAAACGGGCTTACTGTACATTTCCGGATCGATCATCCCCTGGAAAATGCGCATCTTCTTTATACCACAACCGGGCATGGTGGCTGGGGAAACGGCGATGAGTTTGTTCCAAAGAAGAATACCATTCTGCTCAATCAAAAGGTTGTTTTCGACCTGGTGCCCTGGCGGCAGGACTGCGGCTCTTACCGCCTGTACAATCCGGCATCGGGTAATTTCAACAACGGTCTTTCCTCTTCAGACCTGAGCCGCTCCAACTGGTGCCCCGGCACGGTAACCAACCCCTTCCGTATCGAACTCGGCCATCTGGAAGCCGGTGATTATACCCTGCAGGTAAAAATTCCGCAGGGAAAGCCGGAGGGATCCAGTTTCAGTGCCTGGAATGTTTCGGGTATCCTGGTAGCTGATTAGTGCCGTCAGACCTGAAAAAGCTGCAATTTTACGCAAGATTTTCACCGTAAAAGAGTCTTATAATTATTTATATCGATTATTCGTCATACAATTAAAAACATTCATTTGAACCGGATTCCATCGCCCTTACTCCTGCTGCTGATGCTATTAGGCACCCTGGCCTGCAATGAAAAGAAAAAGGCCGCTCCCGCGGGTCAGAAAAAAGGCCCGGCTAAAGTGGATGCATTTATAGTTAAAACAGAATCCTTCGCCGAAAACATCGAAACCCCGGGAACCATCGTTGCCAACGAAGTAACGGAAATTCATCCCGAGGTATCCGGCCGGATCACCCAACTCAATATCCGCGAGGGACAATTGGTATCGCAGGGCATCGTATTGGCCAAGATTTATGATGGCGACCTGCAGGCACAATTAAAAAAACTGGAGGCACAGCTTAATATTGCCAAAGTAAACGAAGACCGCGCCCGGCAACTGGTGAACATACAGGGGATCAGCAAGCAGGATTATGATAATAGCCTGCTTACCGTGCAGAATATCCAGGCGGATATTGCATTGATTCGCACTGAAATTTCCCGAACGGTGATCCGGGCACCCTTTAATGGTAAAATAGGATTAAAGGCCATCAGCATCGGTGCCTATGTAACACCGGCCACCGTTATTGCTACTATTAACCAGACCAGTACCCTGAAGATTGACTTTCCGGTGCCTGAAAAATACACGTCGAAAATAGCGCCGGGACAGATGGTTAATTTCACGGTGGAAGGCAATCAGACAAACTACACCGCAAGAGTGACGGCTACCGAGTCCAATGTAGCAATTGCCAACCGGAGCCTGACCGTAAGAGGCGTCGTAACCGGTAGCACACAGGGCCTGATACCCGGAGCTTTTGCCAAGGTTAAGATCGGCTTTGCTCCTAAAAGCGATGCCCTGTTTATACCCACCCAGTCCATACTGCCTACAGCCCGCGGCAAACAGGTGATCCTGGTAAGCAACAGCAAAGCCATTTTTTCGGATGTGGAAACCGGCAGCAGGGATTCTGCACGCGTGGAAATCATCAAAGGGCTTAAACCGGGTGATACGATCCTTGTAACCGGGGTAATGGCAACCAAGCCCAATGCAAAGGTGAGCATAAATAAAATCGTTAACTGAAAAAGATGATGGCACATCTTGCAATATTTTATCGATGAATATTTCTGAGTTAAGTTTGAGACGGCCGGTATTGGCCATTGTGATGAACGTGGTGATCATCGTTTTTGGTTTTATCGGTTTCAAATTCCTGGGCGTACGGGATTATCCGGCCATCGACCCACCCAATATCAGTGTGCGTACCACCTACCCCGGCGCCAACGCAGACATCATCGAAAGCCAGATCACCGAGCCGCTCGAAGATGCCATCAACGGTATTGCCGGCATCCGCAATATTACCTCCAGCAGCAGCAATGGGAGCAGCAATATCAACGTAGAGTTTGAAGTAGGTGCCAATCTGGAGGCCGCGGCCAACGATGTACGGGATAAGGTTTCTGCGGCCCAACGCCAACTTCCGCCCGACCTGGAAGAACCTTCTGCAGTAACAAAGGCCGATGCCAGTGCAGAGCCCATCCTTTCCATGACCGTACAAAGCAATACCAGGAACCCGCTGGAGCTTACAGAATACGCCACTAACAATCTTGTAGACCGGCTGCAAACCATTCCCGGCGTCAGCAGCATCGATACCTGGGGAGAAAAGCGATTTGCCATGCGGCTCTGGCTCGATCCCAATAAAATGGCGGCGTTCAACATTACAGCTGCAGATATTCAATCGGCCCTGCAACGGGAAAATATCGAGCTACCCTCCGGCAAACTGACGGGTGAAAATACCGAACTCACGATCCGCACTTTTGGGCGGCTTGATACGGAAGAAGAATTTGCAAATATCATTGTTAAAAATGTGGGGGGAGCCGACATCCGGGTTAAAGATGTAGCCAACGTGGTGCTGGGCCCCGAAAACGAGGAATCGGCGTTAAAGGAAAGTGCCATTCCTATGATTGCGCTGGCCATTATCCCCCAACCAGGAGCCAACTATGTATCCATCTCCAACGAATTTTACAAACGTCTGGAGACCATTAAAAAAGAAGTGCCGGAAGACATTAAACTTAACATAGCACTGGATCAGACCCAATACATCAAAAAGTCGATCACCGAGGTTGAAGAAACCTTATTCATTGCCATCGGGCTGGTGGTGATCATCATCTATCTTTTTTTCCGCGACTGGATCCTGTCGATACGGCCGCTGATCGATATCCCGGTATCTCTGATCGGAGCTTTCTTTATTATGTATGTAATGGGTTATACCATCAATGTATTGTCGCTGCTGGCCATTGTACTGGCAACAGGGCTGGTGGTGGATGACGGAATTGTGGTTACTGAAAACATTTTTAAGAAGCTGGAACAAGGCATGAGCAAACGGAAAGCCGCGCTGGAGGGCTCCAAAGAGATCTATTTTGCCGTAATTGCCACCTCCATTACACTGGCCGTGGTTTTTCTTCCCATCATATTTCTCCAGGGATTTGTAGGTAGCCTGTTCCGTGAGTTTGGAATTGTGGTGGCCGGCGCCGTATTGATCTCTGCCTTCGTATCGCTTACCCTTACCCCGGTTTTAAACGTATTCCTTTCCAAAAAGAATGTGCACAAGCATTCCTGGTTCTATAATAAAACCGAACCTTTTTTCCGGGGAATGGAACAATACTATGAGCGGTCGCTAAAAGCATTTATGAAAGTGCGATGGATATCCTGGCTCATCGTTGGCTGCTGTTTTGCGATCATTGGCTTTATTGGCAGCAATATCCAATCAGAACTGGCGCCCATGGAAGACAAGAGCCAGTTTCGCCTGAGCCTTACCGCACCGGAGGGCACCTCCTTTGATGCCATGGACAAATATGTGGATAAGGTATCGCAGTTCCTGATCGATTCAATTCAGGAAAAAGAGATCGTATTGTCCATCACCGGATCGCGGATGAGCGGCAATGCCAATTCAGGAATGGTACGGGTGCGACTGGTACCACCCAATGAACGGAGCCGCTCTCAAAAAGAGATCGTGGATTATGTAAACCGCCATGTTTCCAAATACACCGAGGCCCGCGCCTTTGCCATACAGGATCAAACCATCCAGGTAAACCGTCGCGGCGGACAGGATGTGCAGTTTGTGATCCAGAATAACGACTTTGAAAAGCTTTCTGAAATATTGCCGAAATTCCTGGAGGAATGTAATAAAAGCGATATCCTGCAACAGGTAGATGCCGATCTCAAATTTAATAAGCCGGAATTGCGGATACACGTAGACCGCTTAAAAGCAGCACAGTTAGGCGTTACGGTCAGCGACGTGTCGCAGGCATTGCAAACCGCATACAGCAACCAGCGGCTGGGCTATTTTACCCGGAGCGGAAAGCAATACCAGGTAATGGCGCAGGTAGACCGCATTAACAGGGACGACCCGAATGACCTGAAAAAAATATTTGTGCGCAACAACCAGGGACAGCTGATCAGCCTGGATAATATCACCAATGCAATAGAATCCACCACCCCGCCTACCATTTATCACTTCAATCGCTATAAATCGGCAACCATATCCGCCGGTTTAACCGAAGGCCATACCGTGGGTGACGGGGTAAAGGAGATGAATCGCATCGCTCAAAAAGTGCTGGACGAATCCTTTACCAGTTCACTGAGCGGCTCTGCCCGCGACTTTGCAGAAAGCAGCAGCAATACCAGTTTTGCCTTTTTACTGGCACTGGGGCTCATTTTCCTGATCCTGGCCGCCCAGTTCGAAAGTTTTATCGATCCGTTTATCATCATGATCACCGTACCCCTGGCCCTGGCCGGCGCACTGCTGTCGCTTTGGATGTTTGGTCATACCCTCAATATCTTCTCAGAGATCGGGATGATCATGCTCATCGGGCTGGTAACCAAGAACGGGATCCTGATCGTGGAGTTCGCCAACCAGAGCCGGAAGAAAAATATGGGCAAAACCGAAGCCGTGATTTTTGCAGCGGGCCAGCGTTTGCGTCCCATCCTGATGACGAGTATGACCATGGCCCTGGGCGCACTGCCCATTGCCCTGTCGCTGGGAGCTGCTGCCACCAGCCGCATACCGCTGGGAATTGTGATTGTGGGCGGTATCATTTTTTCACTGATTCTTACCTTATACGTCATTCCGGCTATTTACAGCTATCTTTCTTCCAATAAAAAAAATAAAGAATTTGATGAAATGCTCCGGCTGGAAGATGCTCATGCTTCATGACAGTTATGCAAAGCCTCGCGCTTCGCATAATGATAAAATGCTTAAATAAATGGTCAACTATTTTTATAAACTACGGCAACTATTGATCCTTCTGCTGGTACTGGCGTGTGCGGCACCGGTTCAGGCGCAGCGTCTTTTAACGCTGGAAGAAGCCATCGCAACTGCCCTGCTCAATAACTACCAGATACAATTATCGAAAAATGATTCAACCATTGCGGCCATCGATTACAGTTACCGCAACATGGTATTCCTGCCCAGTGTAAACGGCAATGCGGGTCTCACTAATACCAACAACAATCAGAAACAAACCCTGGCCGATGGTACGGAACGGAAATCCAATAATATCCGGAGCAACAATGTGCAGGCAAATGTTTCGCTTAACTGGGTCCTGTTCGACGGGTTGAAGATGTTTGCCACGCGCGATAAAGCCGCGGCCCTGCTGGAGGCCGGAACCTACACGATCAAGGAACAGATTGTTAACACCATCGCATCGGTGATTGCCAATTATTATGCTATTGCAAGAAGTAAACAGCAAATTGAAGCCACCGATGTGCAGATAAAGCTGAATGAAGAGCGGGCAAAGCTGGCTCAGAATAAACTGGACATTGGTACCGGGGCCAAACCGGATGTACTGCAAAGCAAGGTGGACCTAAACAGCCAGAAATCGCTGCGGATGCAGCAGGAGGTACAGGTGGCGCAATTGAAAGAGCAGCTGGCCCAGGCGATGAACAGCCAGATCAGCGGCGCAGCCTTTGACATCCCGGATACTATTCCGCTTAATTACGACCTCGCCCTTGGAAACGTTCTTGAAGGAATTGAACAGCACAACCCTTCACTGCAACTGGCAAGAACCCGGATCCAGATTGCACAATATGCATTAAAAGAGAGCAGGGCCGGGCTGTACCCCACGCTTTCTTTTAACTCCATGTACAACTTTACACGCACAGAAAACAAAAAGGTCATCAACCCCTTCTCCACATTGTTCAATCAAAGCCATGGATACAACTATGGGTTAACGGCGGCCATTCCCATCTTTAACCAGTTATCGGCACGGAGAGCAATCCGCCAAAGTCAATGGGGTTTAAAAATGGAGGAATTGAATTACGAGAGCCAGCGCTCACTGATCAACCTGAACGTGCTCAATTCCTATAAAAATTATGACCAGCAAAAACGTGCGCTCAAGCTGGAAGAAGAAAACATTGAATTGGCCCGGGAAAATGTAGACATTGTTTTCCAGACCTACAAACTGGGAATGGCTACGCTGGTACAATTGCGCGAAGCACAGCTCAGCCTGGCCCAGGCCTACGACCGGCTGATTGAAGCCCGGTACAACACCAAGCTTTCCGAAACGGAGCTGATGCGGCTGAAGGGGGCTTTGGTGAAATGAGATTTGAGATACCAGACTTGAGAATCCATCAGTCAGGCGCCGGATCCAAAGATTGCGATAACAGCAGTCAGCCATTAGCAGTCAGCAGGAAACTGATTACTAATGGCTGATAACTAAAACTGACAACTGACGGTCAATATCTCAATCCGGATACTCGAAGTTACACCTCAAAATCCCACCATTTCTTATCGGATTGTGCGGATGCAACCACATTATCAATAAACGCCATGCCCCGCACACCATCATCCACAGAAGGAAAATCAAGGCTTTCTTTTGAAGGGGTTTCGTTGTGAATCTTTGCCTGTAATGCGGTAGCAAAATTCCGGTAATGGTTGGCAAATGCTTCCAGGTATCCTTCGGGATGCCCTCCCGGAGTGCGGCAGTTATGCTTTGCATAGTCGCCCAGGTACCCGTTGCCCGCGCGGTATACCTGCGCCGGAGCATCCAGCCATTTCACCAATAAGGTATTGGGTTCCTGTTGGTGCCATTCCAGTCCGCCCTTTTCCCCATAAATCTTAATCTTTAAGGCATTTTCTTCCCCGGCAGCTACCTGGCTGGCGATCAGCACACCGGACGCGCCCTGGTCAAATTTCAACAATACCGCGCCGTCATCATCCAGATTGCGGCCTTCCACAATCGTGTTCAGATCTGCACAAAGTTTGGAAATTTTTTGGCCGGTAATATATTCAGCCAGGTTGGCCGCATGGGTACCGATATCCCCCATACAACCGCTTTTTCCGCTCTTTTTAGGGTCCGTACGCCAGGCGGCCTGGGCATTACCTTCACGCTCGGATAAACGGCTCAGCCAACCCTGCGGGTATTCTACATATACTTTTCTTATTTTTCCAAACGCACCTTCCGCCACCATCTGACGGGCCTGCTTTACCATCGGATAGCCGGTATAGGTATGGGTGAGGCAAAGCATCAGCCCGGTCTCCTTTACTTTTTGTTGCAACTGTTTGGCTTCCTCAAGGCTGAATACCATCGGCTTTTCGATCACCACATGAAATCCATGTTCCAGCGCCATCATGGCAGGAGCAAAATGCACAAAATTGGGTGTTACGATCGATACAAAATGAATGCGCTTGTCTTCCGGAAGTTCGCTTTCCCTGCGGATCATTTCTTCATAACTCAGATAAATACGGTCTTCGGGTAAAAAAAGCAACTCGCCCGATTCCCGGGCCACGTCCGGATGTACGCTCAGCGCACCGCAGCTTAACTGGATCAGTCCGTCCATATTTAACGCCAGGCGGTGGACCGCTCCGATAAAAGCATCCTTTCCCCCACCGATCATACCAACGCGCAATTTTTCTCTTTTCATATAGTAATATTTATTTAACGTGAATGGTTACGAATATACATCTTTCTGTTTGAAAAAGGGGTTGGATATGCGGCGCAGCAATGATCCGCGGCCTCCTTTCTCCGGCTCTTTTTCTAGCCGGAATTAGGGGGCAAGATTTAAGCCCGGCTTTGTACATCTGTAATTTTTTTTACCGATATTGCGGAGCAATTACTAAAAAATGAACGCCAACTTTTTAACTGCTGCAGCTATCTGTATCCTGCTTTTCGCCTGCAGGCAGGCTGAAAAACAAACCGCTACCATTCCCCAGCCAACTGTAAAGGACTCCGTTGTAAAAGCGCCGCCGGCTCCGGAATTGCCACGGATCACCTACCGTTTTATGAAAAAAAAGGAATGGCAGTCATTAAAAGACAGTTTTGAAGGCGCCCGGCACCTCGACCTTTTAACCGCTATCAACCGCACTGATTCCAGCCATATCCGGAGGCTCGACAGCATCCTGGTGCCCAGCGATTTTTCACTGCCGCTGGCCGCCTACATGCCCTTCCCCGAGGAGGCTTCCTTTTTAAAAGACATTCCCAAGATCCTCGTTTTTTCGCTCAACGCACAGGCCTTTGCGGCTTACGCAAACGGCAAACTGGTACGCACCGGACAAACCAATACCGGTCGCAAAAGCAAGCCCACACCGGCCCATCTCTACTTTGCAAACTGGAAAGCACGCAAAACCAACAGTACCGTTAACGATGAATGGGTATTGAAATGGAATTTTAATGTGCACAATACCTGGGGTATCGGGTTTCACGAATATGCCCTTCCCGGCTACCCGGCTTCGCACAGCTGTATGCGCCTCCAGGAACGTGATGCCCGGTTTCTTTACAGCTGGGCCGAGCAGTGGATCCTCAAAAACAACCAGCAGATTGCAACCGGCACCCCGGTTGTTGTATTTGGGCAATATCCCTTTGGACAGCCACGCCCCTGGTTGAAACTTGCCCAAGATCCTGCGGCACTTACCATCGCCCCGGATAGTTTACAGCACCATTTATCTGCCTGGCTTCCCGAGATCATGAAAAAGCAGCAACGGCGGGATTCGGTATTACAGACGGCATCGGTAGCTGCACGGTAAAACCCCTGTTCAGATACGTGATTGCTTTTTAAAGAAGTGGTGATTGTTTTTCAGAATCAAAAGCAGTTAGCTGTGGTTGCATGTAATTTTTTAGAAATAGTCAATGTTTCTCTCTTAGCTATGATAAAGTTATTCGCTAAAAAAATGTTAATTAAAAAAATTCGACGAGTTGCCGTTTTTTTACGATAAACGCCGGATTTTTTTCGCCAAACCAACAAATCTGCTACTCAAATACAATGGTTGCATCTCCTCCGATGGGGTAACCCTGGCAGGTAAGCACGCGCCCCCTGGCAATTTCCTCATCTGTCAGTACTTCATTATAAGCCATCCAGATTTTTCCCGAGGTACAGGTAGCCACGCAGCTGCCGCACTGCCCCGACTCACAGCTGTAGGGCAGTGTTAACCCTGCCCGTTTGCCGGCAGCCGTTATTGAATGGGGATATTGCACCGATAGTTCCCGCACCACGGACCCGATATGAATGGTCACTTTATGCGCTTCCAGATCCGGCGGCCTGGGTTTTACCAGTCGCGGTAGGGGATAAAAATCTTCCTTAAAGATCTGCTTTCCTTTTACCCCGTTGCTCTTTAAGGAGATATCAGCCATCAACATATATTCATAAGGGCCGCATATATAAAAAAGCGTATCCTTCCGGATCTGTACCGGCAAATGCTGTTCCACCAGGTGGGTCAGCACCCAATGACTAAGCCGTTTTTGCAATATCTCCGGGTGATTGCTGAACATAAAGTGAATCAGCAGGCGGCCGGCATAGGCATCCTGGAGCAACTTCAGCTCCCCGTAAAAAATCGTGTCGGCTTCTGAACGGTTGCTGTACAACAGGATGATGGGCGCTTCGGTTGTTTTTAAAAGCGTTTTAATCAATGAAAAGCAAGGGGTGATGCCGCTTCCCGCTGCCAGGAAACAAAACTGCTTTCCCCGGGTGTCGTCCGGCAGTACAAAAAAACCGCTGATACCGGAAGTTTTTAACACATCCCCGGCTTTGGCCTTGTAAACCAGGTAGCGGCTGAATTCACCGTTATCCAGCTTTTTGACCGTAAAAGCCAGGCGCGGGTCGGTAACCGGACTCGACGAAATGGAAAACGAACGGCGCTGCGCTCCCAGGTGGTTTTGAAAAATGAGGGTAAGAAACTGCCCCGAACGGTACACCGGCTGCCAGCCATCCAGCGGTTCAACAACAAAAGTTTTTGCATCAGCCGTTTCCTCTATAATGGCTGCAATCCTGAGGCGCTTTATAACCGGGTCATTCATCCGGATAAATGTACTAAATATCCGATTGCAAAGCCCTATCTTTTGGAGAAACAGCGTCAAGCAAAACCGATGCACCGCTGACCGATTGTAAGAACGCCGGATCTCTCCTGTTCGCGCCCCGGCGACAAAAAAGCGCCCTGGTAAATACCAGAACGCCTGTCTTTGCCTCCAAGTTTTGCCTATTGCTTTACATATTCTTTATGCCCGTTTTTATTGATATAGTAGGTGCCGCCTCTCTTTCCCCGGTAGATCGTTCTGCCCTTTGCGTCTGTGCCTGCCACCGGATCTGCCGAAACCACAGCGGGCTGTACTTTTTGAACCATTGCCGGACGTGGCGCCGGAGCCGGTGCTACGCGGGGAGCATTCCTGGCTACAACCGGCCGGGGTGAAGGAGCAGGAGCCGGCGCAGCAGGCTGTACCTGCGCTTTGGCGGCATCCCGGTTTGCTTTCAATCGCATATCCGGTTTTCCCGATTTGGTAACACCGGTTGATTTTTTATGTTCTTTGACGGCGGCGGGAGTTGCAGGAGCAACCTGTGCAAATGATGCTGCGCAAAGACCGCCACTTAACAAAAGAACCAGTAAAAGACGTTTCATGTTCGTACGGATTAAAATCAGGTATTCAAATAACCATATAAAGATAATTTCCCGGGGAGCCCTTTGCTTTAACAATGGCTCAAACGGCAATAACTATCGGCAAATAAGCCGTTTCCCCGGATTGTTTAACACCTTTAGCTATATTTACCAAACAATCGATCACTCAATTCAGCGGTATGAAAAAAATAGGACTCACTGCTTTTTTAGCCGGCGGCATCAATATCCTGTCTGCTCAGACACCTTCTTTTATCAGCGATAGCCTGGACAGCTATATTCAACGAGGGATAAAGGAATGGCAGGTTCCGGGACTGGCGGTTGCCATTGTAAAGGACGGCCAGGTGCTGCTGCAAAAAGGGTATGGCGTACGACGGGTGGATCAGCCGGAAAAAGTAGATGAAAACACGCTTTTTATGATTGCGTCGAATTCCAAACTGTTTACCGGAACGGCCATTGCAAAGTTGGATTATGAAAAAAAACTTTCACTCAATGATAACGTAACCCGTTACCTACCCTGGTTCCGGATGTGGGACAGTACTACTACCCGGCTGATCACGATCCGGGATGTGCTGTGTCACCGGCTGGGCACCCGCACCTTCCAGGGCGACTTTACCTTTTGGGATTCGAACCTTTCAAAAGACTCTATCCTGTGGAAATTGCGCTACCTGAAACCATCCGGCCAGTTCCGGCAGGATTATGGCTACTGCAACGCGGGGTTCTTAACCGCGGGTCAGATTTTGCAGCGGGTAACCGGACAAACCTGGGAACAATATGTTCAGGCGCAGGTCCTCACGCCCCTGGGCATGCGTAACACATATATGAACACCGCAGGTATGGCGCAACGGGCCAACGTAGCATCGCCGCATACAAATATGTTCAGCACCCTTACCGTGTTGCCGTTTGACCAGATCGATAACCTGGGCCCGGCTGCCAGCATGGTCAGTAATGTAAAAGATCTCACACGCTGGTTACGGCTGCAGCTGGACAGTGGTCGCTTTGAAGGCAACCGGATCCTGCCCTGGGAAGTACTGCAAAAAACGCGGGATGCGAATATTACAGTAAGCAACCGCAAAAACAATCAATACCCCATTCATTTTGTAACCTACGGACTGGGCGTTTACGCGGCTGACTACAATGGCCGGCAGGTGTACTGGCATACCGGCGGCGCTTTTGGCTTTGTAACCAACCTCTGCTTTGTCCCCGAAGAAAAACTGGGTATCGTCATTTTGACCAACAACGACAATCAAAGCTTTTTTGAAGCCTTGCGCTACCAGATACTGGATGCCTACCTGGGAGTGCCCTATAAAGACCGGAGCCGGTTTCTGCAGGGCATCGCCGCAAAAAACAACCGGCAGATGGAAGCTGATCTGAAACACATGCAAGACCGGGTGAATGCCCGTAACAGCACCCCTGTACCGCTGGAAGCTTATACCGGCGATTATTACAATACCGTTTACGGAAAGATCCATATTTCAAAGGCGGGCAACAACCAGCTCCGTTGTACGTTTCAGCATCACCCGGATCTTTCTGCAACCCTCGAATATATGGACAATAATGCTTTCCGCCTCACCTATTCCAATATCGGCTTTGGTGTTTTCCCGGCCGTTTTTACTCTTAAGGAAGGCAAGGCGGAAACGGTACAGATTAAAGCGACAGACTTTATTGAATACGATGCCTACCTGTTTGCACGGGATCCGCAGGGCCTGATGGTTAAATGATTTCACGCAGGTCCCGCTCCCGTCTATTTTTCCATATACGTTTATCTATAAATTCAAGCATGGCATCCAAAATAACAATGATGAAAAAAGATGATTTTAAAGCAGTAATGGCCCAACAGACCGATGCAGAACTGATACGCATCCTGTCGGCGCCGGAAGACCAGTACCAGCCGGAAGCACTGCAGGCAGCCAGGGCCGAATTCAGCAACCGCAACCTTTCTGAAAGTGCTTATATTGCATTAAAAGATGCCAATGAAGCTCATCAGCAAGCGATCCAGGTCCGGGCCGCTATTCCCTTAAATAACGGATGGAAATTGCTGGCTTTTACCTCCTGTCCGTTATTCTTGCAATGATCATGCGATAATATCTTCACTTCGGACCATCGAACGGGCAGCATACATGACAGGCAATCTCATACGCATTCAAATGGTTGGGTCGGTTGTTCATTTCTGAATTCTTCATATATTTGCATAACCAGTTATGTAATTAAGTATGGAAAAAATATTTTATACCCGTACCGGTAAAATGGCCCTGGGAAGCCGGCTCCGGATGTTATCTACCCTGTTTACCGAGGAAGCTGAAAAGATCTACGAGCAAAACCGGATTCCAGTCCGAGCCAAATGGTTCCCGGTTTTTTATATGCTTTCGCAAAACGAAGAAAAAACGATTACAGAGATCGCCCAGGAAATCGGTCATTCGCAGCCTTCCGTAAGCCGCATCATCCGCGAGATGACCGCGAAGGGCCTCATCACTGAAAATAAAAAATCGGGCGACAAGCGTCAAAACCGCGTAGCCTTATCTGCCAAAGGAAAAACACTTGTACCCCGGGTGCTTGATCAGTGCACAGACGTACACAATGCTGTAGAGGAGCTGATCCGCGACGCCACGCACGATCTTTGGGAGGCCATTGAAGAATGGGAGTTCCTGCTGGAGCGGCAGCCTCTTTCCAGCCGCGTACTGAAACAAAAAAAGATCAGGGAAAGCAGCCAGGTACGCATTGTTAATTATGAGCCGAAATACAAAACGGTATTCCGCAGTTTAAACGAGGCCTGGATCTCACAGTACTTTGAACTGGAAGAGGCCGATATACAGGCGCTGAATCACCCCGATAAATACATTCTAGGCAAGGGTGGCTTTATCCTCGTAGCGCTTTACGAAAAACAACCGGTTGGCGTTTGTGCACTCATTAAGATGGATGATCCTGATTATGATTACGAAATGGCGAAAATGGCCGTTGCACCGGAAGCACAGGGAAAAAATATCGGGAAGCTATTGGCAGATGCAATCATCAACAAAGCAAAGGAGCTGGGAGCATCCAGATTATACCTGGAGAGCAATACCCGTTTAAAACCCGCCATCAATCTTTACTACAAACTGGGATTTAAAAAGATCCATAACCGTCCCAGTCCCTATAAGCGGGCCAATATTCAAATGGCGCTGGATCTGAAAGCGCATTAAACGGGTTCACAGGGCTGCCAAGAATGGTTTACGCTTTGCGCGTCTTAAATGGAATAATCCAAAAGATCGATCACCTGTCATTTTCTCACCCCGTTACAGGATTGCCCCTGTGTGTTAACCTTTTTCAGGATGCGTTAATTTGTGAACAAAGGTTTTGTGAACTTTTTTTTTGTTCACAGAGAATCGGTTCACAAAAATCAATGGATGTTGCATACAGATCATTCATTCCTGTTACCGGCTTGCCGGCAATTCCTCAAACGCTTCCAGCAGGTACTTGGTAATGGCACCGGGCTTTGAGGATTTGCAGGTAAGATAATAGGGATAGGGAATCGTTTTCTTCAGAAGAGATAGCCGGTACCGTTGTGTGGCAGACACAATGACCTCAACACGGATATACGAGTCGGCCTCTTCCTGTGCTACAATGGCAAAATCAAAGTCTGCAGAAAAATCATTCAACTGTTCACGCAGGTAGCATTCAACCGACTGGTACAAAAAAGACCGTGTGGAAAGACCGCGGTAATTGGGATAATGAATACGCCCCTGTTCCGTTGCCTCAAGGATCGCATCTACATCTTCCACCATCACCCGTCCATAATAGATCCCTCGCGGCAAACAAACTGCATTGGCAGCAAAACGGTCGCCCCCCACATGGGTGCTTTCAAAAACGGTAACGGCCTTATCATGGTTCTCGATAAATTTAAATACCGGGAATCCAAATTTTGCACAGCATTTATCTTTCTTACCGTTGGTACATACTATATAAAAGGGCTCGGTTTCCCAGATGGCATCCGGGTTATTCATATAATACTCCAGCCGGATGGCAGCCACATCGGCGGGTGTTGAATGGAGGGTCAGGTACCGGCGCCGAATACAATCCACATAAATCAGCCGGCAGGTTTTGAATCCTGTTTTTTTGTTACGGATCAGCAACAATTTTGATTTTTTCTGTTTGGCCAGCTCCTGGAGCCCTGTAATAAAAAGCGGATCGAAATGTGCCTGGTTTACTTTTTCAGGAAACGGATCGCTGTGCTCCAGCAGGATAAACCCGTTATAATTTGCAGCGGAGCCATGAATATCTTCCTTAAAATACCGCGATGCAGCGCTGCAAAAAAATACGTGCCGGGTGCCTGTCTTGCTCAATGATTACATTTATAATGTTTACAAAATATCGCGGTAAACCACCCCTTCTTTTATCAACCGGGCAACCGCCGCCTGCTTTGCAGCTTCCGGCTGGTTGCCGGGCAGTGTTGCCACGGTAAACTTTTCGGTATCAAATATATGATCAATTACCGGCTTTAAAGCATCCGGAAATGAAATGGTTTTACCAAAACATTTTATGAAACATTGACCCTCTGCACCACCCCTTTCATAGAACACATTGCGGTTAACCTTCAATACGGTATCCGGCTGCAGTTGATTCAGCCTGAGCAGCCCGTCAAAATATCCATGTACCTGCTGCGGCTGCATTTTCTGATACTGGTTGTTCAGTTTTTCCAACGCTTTTTCTCCCGACAGCCGCTCCAGTAATTCTTTTAGCAACCCGGTCTTTTCTCCGATCACTGCATCCAGGTCGCCGCGCCAGAAGGGAATGGCCTCGCGAAATGCCTTTTCATCTTCGAGCTGCATAAGCAGTTCTGAAAAATACCGTACCCAGGTAAAGGAAAGAATACCCACGGTGATATGTGCCGAGATGCCGTCATCGGCTACAGCATCATGTACATATCCCCTTGGTACGTATAGAAAATCACCCGGACTTAACTGCAATGTTTGTTCGGGTTCCTTATCGTATCCCTTGCTTACAAAGCCCTGGTTCTTCGTAGGCAGCTCTTTTTCAAAACCATACAGGTGCCATGTTTTTGTACCTGCAATCTGCAACACAAATACATCATGTGTATCCCAATGCGGATTAAAACCCTGGGAACGGTTAGGTGTAATGTACAGGTTGGCCTGCACCGGCGCATTAAACTTCCGGGATAATTCCATGCAGCAGGCGGACAAATGATCAAAATACCGTTGCCCCGCTTGTACCACTAATGTAGCGCCGTCGTTAAATAAGGCAAAAGCCTTTTCAGTATGAATGATCCCGTCCTTTTTATGATGCCCGATAGGCACTCCTTTCAACGTATACTCACCGGAAGGGAGCTCCTTTCCGTTTTTTACAACGCGTAATGAGGGATAAAAAATATCCTGCCGGTCCAGAAAGTCCGACAATTCCCGGCTGGTCAGTACCGGCTCATAATAAGAGGCATCATTCCGGGGTATATGCAGGAGTTTTTTTTCATGATAGGTGTTAAAGAATGCGTCTACAGAACAGGGGGCTATGATCTTATCAAAAAAAGCGGTCATATATTGAAACGATTTTACACTACAAGATAATAAAAAAAGCCGCAGCATACCGGATGCCGCAGCTTTTCAATCAATTCATTTTTATCAGGCGTTATCGGACCCGTCCGCATCACTGCCATCGCCATCTGCGCCACCATCACCGTCTGCACCACCGTCGCCGTCCGAAGCATCTGAACCATCCCCATCGCTGCCATCGCCATCTGCCCCGTCACCATCCATTTCCGAGTATTCCTGCTCCGTAGCACGTGTTACCTGCAGCTCATCTTCGTTTAACAAAAATTCGTTCAGTTCCATAATTAAAGTTTAAGAAGTTTAGAAATCGTTTACTAAAGTAAGTTAGGAAAATTTTCCCAAACGACCCGCTTCGCTGGTAAATTTAATAGTTCATTAATACCTGCTGCTGATTAAACCGGCAGCACCGGCCGGAAGTTTAATTTTTTTATAAAACAGGATGCAAGGCGGCGCCTTTCATACGCTGGCACTGTTTTTTAAGTATCTTAACGGCTTCTTATCTGAAATAAAATGAAGCAGGATCAAAAATCGCCGCACATCCTAAACGCCGCATCCAATCTCACCGGTATTTGTTTTATCCTGATCACCTCGCTGCGGATTTTCAGCAACAAAGGAGAACGTACGGTTATGGATGAAGCGGCGGCCGTTGCCATCCTGTTTTTTATGACCAGCTGCATCCTTTCTTTCCTTTCCATGCGATCATCCGGCTCCAAAAGCAATAAGCTGGAATCCTATGCTGATTATGTGTTTCTTACGGGACTTGGACTGTTATTCGTTATTACGCTTTTGTTTGTGTTCAACGTGATTCACTAGCTATCAGCATTCAGCTACCAGCAATCAGCTAAAGCCAAAAGCTGCTTACCGATAACTGAAGACGGGAAACAGGCCGCTGAAGGCGTTGTTATTTTGCCTTGGCCCAGCTGTCTTTTAAGGTAACCGTCCGGTTAAAGATCAGCTGCTCCGGTGTGCTGTCCGGATCAAGGGTAAAATACCCCTTCCGCAGAAACTGGAACCGCTCGTTAACCGTTGCTTCTTTTAGCGCCGCTTCCGCCAGTGCATTTTCAACAACCTGCAATGACTGGTGATTGATATAATCGGTAAAATTCCCCTCCGCATTTCCAGGATCCTCTACCGTAAACAGGCGGTCGTATTCGCGTACCCGTACCGGAAAACAATCCCGGGCATTTACCCAATGAAGCGTTCCCTTTACATGAATGCCGGAAGTATCCTCCCCGCTTTTGCTATTGGCAAAATACGAACAATTCAACTGGATGATATTTCCATCCGCATCCTTTACCACTTCATCGCACTGGATGATGTAGGCGCTTTTCAGCCGCACCTGTTTACCCGGAGCCAGGCGGAAATATTTCTTCGGTGCATCCTCCATAAAATCGTCGCGCTCAATAAACAATTCCTTGCTAAAGGAGAGCTTACGGGATCCTCCCTCAGGGTCTTCAGGATTATTTTCAGAATGCAGCCATTCGCCTTCACCTTCATAATTGGTGATCACCACTTTCAGCGGATCAAATACCACCATCCGGCGCAGGGCAATTTTATTAAGATGTTCGCGGGCACAAAACTCCAGCACGCCGGCGTCTACCAGGTTATCTCTTTTTCCTACCCCGATCCGCTCGCAATAGTCCCGGATACTTTCAGGCGTATATCCCCGCCTCCGCAGACCGGCAATAGTGGGCATCCGCGGGTCATCCCAGCCCGAAACATACTTTTCAGTTACCAGTTGCAGCAGCTTCCGTTTGCTGGTGAGCGTATGGCTCAGGTTCCTGCGGGCAAATTCGTACTGGTGAGATGGGTAGATCTCCAGTTTTTCAATAAGCCAGTTATAAACCTCGCGGTGCGGAACAAACTCCATCGTACATATTGAATGGGTAATATGCTCAATTGAATCACTTTGTCCGTGCGCAAAATCATACATCGGGTAAATGGCCCACCGGTCGCCGGTGCGGTGATGATGGGCATGTTTGATCCGGTATAAAATGGGATCGCGCATGATCATGTTGGGCGAGCTCATATCGATCTTTGCACGCAACACTTTTTCCCCATCCTTGTATACGCCCTGCCGCATTTCTTCAAACAGCCGCAGGTTTTCTTCAACGGTCCGGTCTGCATATACATTTCGCCGGCCGGGCTGTGTAGGTGTGCCCTTCTGCTCGGCTATTTCCTCGCTGGTGCTGTCGTCTACATAGGCCAGTCCCTTTTTTATAAGAGATACAGCATATTCATACAATTGCTCGAAATAATCGGAAGCATACAATTCATTGGCCCATTCAAAACCCAGCCATTGAATATCTTTCTTAATACCATCTACATATTCAGTATCCTCTGTTACCGGGTTGGTATCATCGAACCGGAGATTGGTTCCGCCCCCGTATTTCAGGCTCAATCCAAAATTCAGGCAAATACTGCTGGCATGGCCGATATGCAGATATCCGTTCGGCTCCGGGGGAAACCGGGTCATGATCGTTTTATATTTTCCGGAAGCCAGATCAGCTTCCACGATCTCTTCCAGGAAATTCAGGCTCTTTTTTTCTTCCGTTTTAAAATCTTCTGTCATAAAAAAATCGGTTCTATCTACAAATGTAGCCAATTGTTAGTAAACGAGTTACCTGTCTTAATGAAGCCTTCTTTAAAATGTTATGTTAAGTTACCCATCCGGGAACGAAAACTTCTTAAAACTTTTTTTTAAGTTTTAATTTCTATTTATTATCTTAGGATTGACAAACCGATTACTTGCATAAGGTCGCCATATATAGTAAATTAAAACGTAATATTTTTGAAAAACTATATTACGAAAAAGCATTAACCTGCAGCGATCTGAGCGCCCTGCTGGACAAGAGCATTCCATTGGTGGCAAAGGCCCTTGCTGAACTGAAGCAGGATGAAATCGTGGTTATCGACGGGCACGCCGATTCAACCGGCGGACGGAAAGCCCTCCTTTACAAATTAAAACCGGGAATGACGTATATCCTTTCAGTGGCTATGGATCAGTTGTATACAACGCTTTCGGTAATGGATGCCAGTCAGAACCATGCCGTCTTTATGCAGCGTTTTGAATTAAAACTGCTCAACAACGATGAAGCGCTTTCAGCATTGATTTCCGCCATTACCTCTACCCTGGAACATTCAGGCATCCGGCGCGATCAGTTCCTGGGGATGGGGTTGGGCATGCCGGGGTTCATTAATATAAAAAAAGGGGTCAACCAGTCCTATGTTTTCACAAACAGTACACTCAGCCTCCGGGATCATCTGGAACAGGTGTTTCAAATGCCCGTTTTTATTGATAACGACTCCAGCACCATTGCCCTGGGCGAGTCTAAATTTGGCATTGCCCGCGGCAAAACGGATGTAATGGTCGTGAACATCAGCTGGGGTGTAGGTCTGGGCATGATTGTAGATGGTAAGCTGTTCCGCGGGCATGCCGGCTATGCCGGAGAACTCAGTCATATTCCTATTTCCGACAATAATATCTTATGTGAATGTGGTAAAAGAGGTTGCCTCGAAACCGAGGCGTCTTTGAGAGTCGTAGCGCTAAAAGCTTTGCAACTGATCAGGGAGGGTAAGCTGGAACATTTAAAAATCTCAACGCATTCCATAGAAGAAGCCGCCTATGCGGTTATGAAACTGGCCGCACAGGGCGATCAGCTTTGCATTGAACTGCTGTCGGATATGGCGTATAAGATCGGGAAAGCGCTTGCGATCCTGGTGCACATCATTAACCCGGAACTGGTATTGCTGAGCGGACGGGCCTCAGAAGTAGGCCGGTTACTGATGGCCCCGATCCAGCAGGCGCTCAATACTTATAGCATACCCCGGCTAATGGAGGGTGTGGAACTGGACGTATCAACGCTCAAGTACAACGCATATTCAATGGGCGCAGCAGCACTGGTTGTAAACAGCCTGTCTGCTGCCAAACGGGAAGCCATAAATGAACCGGGGCGCACAGTAGAAGCCGCCCCCTGATATAAACCCCTTTTGTTCACGAAAACAGCACGATTACGCACATGAAATTAAAACAATCCATTGCACTTCGTCCGCTGCTGGGCATATGTGCCCGGCACGTACTGAAAAAAAGCTGAAAGAATCCCTTTCTTCCGGACCCCTGGCATGAAATTTTATTACTCATCAATGCAAAAAGATCCCAAATACATGAGAGAGAAACGATCCATTGCACTTTGTTTGTTGCCCGGCGTATAAATCTGTATATGCTATAATAACAGCATCCTGACTCACAGGGATACCCGTTATCAGTTGGACCACGGGGCTGTTTTCGCTTATTATGCATCAACAAAAAACGACCACTGTATGTGGACGAGGGAAAATATTGCCTGTTCCGTACCGGATTAGACCCGGAACGGCAGACCCGGCATCTCCTTAATAAGAATTTTATTATTCACTAAAGCAAAACTATCAACAAAAATGAAAGCAAAACAATTCATTGCCTTCTGTCTGTTCCTGCTTTGCGCTTTCGCGGTGCAGGCTCAGGACAAAGCGGTACACGGTCGTGTTACCGGAGCAGACGGTGCGCCGTTGTACGGCGTGACCGTTTCCGTTAAAAAATCAAACAAGGCCGTCATCACGGATGAGAACGGAGATTATAGCATTGCTGCAGCTCCAGGATCTGTCCTGCTTTTTTCCTACGTGGGTTATGCAGCCCGGGAGGCCACCGTTCAAAGCGGGGAAGCTCTAAACATTACGTTACAGTCGTCTGATACCGAGCTGAGTACTGTGGTTGTAACAGCCTTAGGTATTCAACGGAAAGCCAAAAGCCTGACGTATTCAACCCAAATCGTTAAAGGAGATGATCTTACCAAGGCAAAGGATGCGAATCCAATGAACAACCTGATTGGAAAGGTTTCCGGTCTGCAGATCAACCGGAGTTCTTCCGGTATAGGAGGTTCTGTCAATATTACTCTAAGAGGATTAAAGTCGTTAAGAAACAACCAACCGCTCTATGTGGTAGACGGTTTGCCGATAATTAATGTAGCTGGAAGCGGATCAGAGGGCCCGTTTGGCGGAAGCACTGACCGCGGCGATATTTTAAGTACCTTAAATTCCGATGACATCCTTAGTATTAACGTATTGAAAGGAGCATCCGCATCAGCCCTTTATGGTAGTGAAGGCGCAAATGGCGCGATAATGATCACCACAAAAAAAGGTGCCGCAGGAAGCACCAGGGTTGACATCTCCAGCAGTGCCACATTCGATCAACCATTCTATTTACCTAAACTGCAATACAGTTATGGGCAGTCGGCCTCAGAAAAAGGCGACGCGGAAGAAAGCTGGGGCGCCAAAGGCAATTTTAAAAATCATGTAGATGGATTCTTCCGTACAGGTACCACCTTGATCAACAGTGTTGCTATAAGCGGAGGAAATGCTAAAGCCCAAAATTATTTTTCTTATGCCAATACAGCAAACAAAGGCATTTTGCCCACCAATAAATTCAACCAGCATACATTATCATTCCGGAATACGATGAAGCTTTTTAACGACAAGCTTACTTTTGACGGGAACATCATGTATTCCAGCCAGAACATTGAAAACAGACCAACCTCTGGACTGTATTTTAACGTTCTAAGCGGCTTATATATGTTCCCAAGGGGGCTGGATTTTGACTACTATAAAGAGAACTATCAATATCTTTCTCCTACCAGGAACCTAATGCTACAGAACTGGTATGAGATCAATTTTGACAAAGGACTAAGCGGCACACACCACGAACAAAATCCATTCTGGGCCCTTTATAAAAATCCCACTTTCCAAAGCAGGCACAATATTATTGCTGCTGTCAACCTGAAATATGCAATTAATGATTGGCTCAGCTTAAGCGCAAGGGGAACAATGAACAGGATCTGGAATAAGTTTGAGAGAAAAGTGTACGCCGGAACGCAGGGTGTTATTTCAGGTCAGACCTCGGTAGATCTTCCCGTGGACAACGGCCGGTACCTGCGAGATGAAAGCAATGGGGTTAACAAATACGGTGATATCCTCCTCATCGGAAACAAAGATCTTAATGAGAATCTAACACTTAACTTCACCGCCGGTGCCTCTATCAACGACCTCACCAATAACGGATGGTCGCTGGACGCCCGTAAATTAGTAGCAGCAAATGCATTTCTCATGGACGGCATATTCAGGGGCGAGAAAAACAGTATCGCCAGCCTGACAGAAAACTATAGCAGGGTACAAAAACAAGGCGTTTTTGGCTCTGCCAACCTCGGATTCAAAGAAATGGCCTACCTGGATCTTACCGCACGTAATGACTGGTCTTCCTCGTTGGCTTATACTCCCAATGAAAAATCGGGATACTTTTATTATTCTGCAGGGCTCTCCTTGGTTCTTTCAGAAATGTTTAAACTACCTACCTGGAATAACCTGAGCAAGTTAAGGTTCACGTATGCCAAGGTTGGTAATGACATCGCTCAGTTTGTTTCAGTTACGCCCCAGGGAAGAATTAATAATGGCGCAATCCTCCCCAATAGCTCAGGTGTACTTAATGACGACTTTCTAAAGCCTGAGATCAGCACCAGTTTTGAAGCCGGCTATGAGGGACGGTTTCTAAACAGCCGGTTGGGACTGGATATTGCGTTGTACAAATCCAACACCGTTAATCAATATGTATCCTTTAACGGCCCGCCCGCCCTGCTATATTCCACCCTTTATATGAATGCGGGGAATGTAGAAAACAAAGGGATTGAAATTGCAGTAAACTATGATGTAATAAAAGGAGAAGGCTTCAACTGGACCTCCGGCGTTAATTATACGGCCAACCGTAATAAAGTACTGGAATTGCATCCGCAACTTGGGAACAGGTATCCCATTGGCAATTTTAATGTACTCCGACTGGGTGGCTCTTTTGGTGATTACTGGGCTAAGACCTTTAAAAGAAACGACCAGGGGAAAATTGTGGTGGCCGACGACGGAACTCCAATGGGTGATGTAGATGGCTATATCGGCAGTTCAAACCCTAAGGCCATGATTGGATGGAATAACAGTTTCAGCTATAAACGCTTTGCATTATCAATGAACGTTGACGGAAGGTTTGGCGGCCAGGTGATCAGCATTACCCAGGGCTACCTCAATTCATTCGGCTACAGCAAGGAAAGTGCAGACGCAAGAGATGCCGGTGGCGTCGTTGTAGATGCGGTTAAGCAGGACGGCACCCCGGTAACAAAGGTAGATGCTCAGAAATGGTATTCAGGCATTGGAAACCGTGATGGGATTATAGAAGGCGAGGTTTACAGCGCGACCAATATCCGTTTAAGAGAACTTTCAATTGCCTATAACATCCCTGTGAAATCATCATTTGTAAAACAAGCGAATGTAAGCCTCATTGGAAGAAATTTATTCTTTTTTAAGAATAATGCCCCCTTCGATCCTGAACTCAATACAAGCACCGGGGTGGTGGGCCAGGGCTTTGATAGTTTCGGTCTTCCCACTACGCGCAGTTATGGCTTAAATGTAAAACTTAGTTTTTAACCCGGAGTTATTGAATATTAAAACTATTTAGAAAATGAAACGTATACAATATATACAGCCTGCCGGTATCGCCCTTGCAATGCTGGCAATTCTCACAGGTTGCACAAAAAACTTCAAAGAGTACAATACCAATCCGGTCAATTTAACACAGGAACAAATTGATGCCGACTTTACATTGGTTGGGGCGTTTATGCAGCAGGCTCAGCGTGCCATTATTCCGCAAGACGTAGGCACATATCAGCTATCGGAAAATCTCACTAGTGATTCTTATAGTGGCTATATGGCAGCGGAGGCCCCTTTTCGTTCCAACTCCAATAACCTGACCTATAACCTGGTCGATGGATGGAACGCAACCATCTGGACCTATCGGTATACAAACGTCATGAATCCGACCTACAAAGTAATCGCGGCAGCGGCAAAAAATCCGGACTATAAAGATATGGATGCATTTGCCCGCATCGTCCGTGTTTCGGCAATGGCCCGTGTGAGCGAAAAAATCGGCCCCATTATTTATAGCCAATACAACACACTGAATGCTGATAATTTCATCGCTTACGATGAACAGAAAGACATCTATCCCCTGTTTTTCAAGGACCTGGAAACAGCCATCAATACCTTAAAAGGGATCAAGAGCTCCGCCATATCTGCCCAAATGAAAAAGGCAGACCTGGCCTATACAGCTAACAACTATGAAAACTGGCTACGCTACGCCAATACTTTACGTCTGAGGCTGGCATTACGCATCGCCTATATCGATGCTGCACTGGCAAAAACTCAGGGGGAGGCGGCAATGGACCCAGCCAATGGCGGCCTTTTATCTGAAAATAGCCAGAACTGCTATGTCACGCCCAATGTGCCGCATCCATTAAATATTATCGGTTATGAATGGAGCGATACCCGGATGGGAGCTCCAATGGAATCGATCCTTGGCGGATATAATGATCCCAGATTGCCAAAGTATTTTGAGCCCGCTACAGACCCGGTGGTTGCAGGGCAATATAAAGGCATCAGGAGCGGTATAAATATCGACTCAAAGGCCAGATATGATTCATACTCGAAGCTCGATTTTTTTGGTTCAAATAAAATTCAGTTGATGGTCGCTGCAGAATCCTGGTTTTTAAAAGCTGAGGCAGCACTGAGAGGTTGGGCGAACGCAGGAGATGCGAAAACCAATTATGAAACAGGAATCGACCGCTCGTTCGAAATGTATGGCCTTAGCTCCGCAGCTTATAAAAGCGACGCCACCAGTAAACCCAAACCCTATATGGATCCGAAGTCGGTCACTCCGGGGCAAAACGATGTGTTGGACGGCTCGCCCTATCTAAGCACCATTACCATTAAATGGAACGATGCGGATAACAATAACCGTAAGCTGGAACGGATCGTTACTCAAAAATGGATTGCTATTTTCCCCGATGGTGAAGAAGCATGGGCAGAATACCGCAGAACCGGATACCCCCTTTTATTCCCTGTTGTAGCAAACAATAGCGGTGGTGTAATCCCCACGATACCAGGCGTTCGCAGAATTCCTATTCCCTTAGCGGAATACAATACAAACTCCGGCGGTGCCAAAGATGCAGCTTCCAAGCTCGGCGGACCGGATAATGGAGCCACCCGTCTCAGGTGGGATGTAGTCAATAAATCATTCTAAAAAAAACGCATTAAACAAATCAAAAATCCGGCTCTGACTTCCGAGCCGGATTTTTTGCTTTATAACAAACATAGCCTGCCTGTTTAAAATTCGTTGGAGAAAAGAAAGTGTATTCAATGCTTCAAGTTGAAGCTGGCGCTAACTGCCTTCCAGCCTCAGATCCGCCTTCATCAAAAACACATTATAATCCTTCCATACAGACATCAGAAAATAAAGCCGGGTCCCGGTCTCCGACGGATAGATAAACGATCCGTATAATCCCGGGTAGTCGGCACTTCGCACCAGAATCTTTGGCCGGCTCCATCCTTTCTCAACCGCTTTTGAATCCCGCAGCACCAGCGCCTTCCGGCTGACATCCAGGTATACCATCATCCACCGCTGAACGATTTCATTATAAGTAACCGACACCTCTCCTGCCGGTGCCGCTATCACGGGTGTTGCCTTTCCTTCATCCGCCTTTACCCAACCCCTTCCCTCGTTCCAATATTCATACCGGTTTCCGGAGCAAAGATCCGCTTCTCTTACCCGCGCCAGATACAGCGCGCCCTGACGGCCGGCAGGTGTTCCAAACATATAGACGATGCCGTTTCGCTTTGCAAAAGCTGCTTGCGCAAATTTACTTTTGGCGGCAAACTGCACACCCGGGCAACGATGCCAGGTTTTTCCATTGTCGGACGATTTGAATAACGCCGAATAATTGGTCGTCCATTTTCCCGGCTCCTCCCAGCAATGAATGTTCATGCAATGCACATAATCCATTCTGCCAGCGTGAATGGCCGCCGTAGGGATCATTGTATGCTCGCCTTTGCAATCCGGATCATGCCGGCTGGTGATCACTTCTTTGGCATTGCCGTGCGCGTCTGGCAGCACGGCATCGATGGTTAGCCCGTCCGACAGGTCTTTATCTCCGGAGAATGCCAGCACATTGGAGCGCCAGTCGCCAGCCATTCCGGGCCCGCCCATTCCCGGCCGGAAGTCGCGGCCATAAGTATCCCCAAAAAACAGGCCTACGGTTCCATTTTCCATACGCCATGCAATTCCCAGGTCCGTACCGCCGATATTATAACGCAGATGGGTCTGGTTCGGATTGGGCAGGGTTTCATGCATACCCGTGGCGCCAGTAACACGCGCGATCTGTTCCACATGATACGGCACCACCTCCCCTGGCGGTCCGTCGTCTTTATGTTCCGGCCTCACCGGGATCATCTGCAGCAATAAAATAAATATCAACCGTTGCACCTGAGCGCCTGTTTATACAAATCGAATTATTTCAGTTTTGATAATGACATGGATACCGCGTTGTATGAAAACCGGTTCCACGGCCATTATCGCCAACCGCGTCAAACCAGTATCCTGATTTCGTTTACATCAATCCGGCCATGCACTACTTTAAGTGTAGCCTTCTTATTCTTATACGTTACAGTACCAAACCCGGAAGCAGTAGAAAGAAAACTGGTAAAATCACCCACCCGCGAGCGGACATACAGTGTTTTATCCACGGCATCGTACCGTAAGCCGGTAAGTCCCTGCAGCATACCATAGCTCGACATAGCCCGGGCATACCAATGCCCGCACTCATACTCATTAAAAGGATTCCGAACCCTTCCATTATAGCGGTCCCTGCAGGCCCTTACAATATCAAGCCCCTCCTTCACCTTACTCATCATCATTAAGTGCGCCGCCACCTGGTATTCGATCCCCGTCCACACTTCGTTGCTGTACACAAAGGGCAGCGATAATTTACCGCCCTTGGGCCAGGTGCATAACAGCAGTCCGCCTTCGCTTCCCAAAGCATAGGCCGGCCGTTGCGGATTTACATGGCCTCTGAGGCTCTTCTTTAAATTGTACCGGTGTACGGAAAGCAGGTGGCTGCTGATCTTTTGCGGATCCACCGGGTCTTCCAGTCCGCAAACGGCAGCGATCCAGCTACCCAGGACGCCATCCGACAAACATCCGCGGCCGTATTGATATTTGGGACCTTCTTTTTTCAGGATTTCCACCGCTTCTTTGGAATAAGCGCCTCCAAAAGATTGGGCCTCCGCAGGGTTCTTTGCCTTTAGCCCCTCCCATTGAATCTTCTGGAAAAAAAACTCGCCATTATATAACTGTTCTTCAAGAAAGACCTTGCCCTTTTTCAACAGGGTTTCATAGAACGTTATATTTTCTTTTAAAAAATTTCCCATAGCGATGACCGACTGTAACGCCCCCAGGTAAAAAGTCGTACACATGGCATCCGGCCCCCAAAATTCAATGTCATAGGTATTGTGATGTGGCTCCTCCAGAACGCCCTTGTGCAGCGGATCCCAGGTTTCGATGCAATAATCGAGACTGCGTTTTACCAGCGGGTATATTTTCTTCAGCCAGGTGGTGTTGCCATGGATACGCCATTCCCGGTGCACCTTCATGATACCGCCCAGCTGCCCGTCGGCCGCCGCATGAAAATCGTGTTTTACGGGGCTGATGGGCATATTGGCACGGAAGGTCTGGTGCCCCGTTGCACTTTGATCTTCGCAAAATTCGGTATTCCGCAGTCCAATCTCCAGCCTTGGGAACAAATGACAAACAGCCTGGGCATAATTCCACACGTGCGTACAGGACCCATGGCAGCAACCGTTATCATCCCCGCACCCTTCCCAAGCCCACATGCGCCCGTCGTACTGCCGCAATACCGTGGGTGATTTCAGTATGGTAAGATTCGCCGCCACTGCTTCTATAACTTCGGCCGGCAGCGTACTGCTGTAAAACGCATCACTGAATAAGGCTGAATTCCGTTTCAGCATTGCATACTGTTGCGTCCAGTAAGCAGCAACCGCCTGCACATCATTAAACTTAGAAGCATACCAGGGCTTGTATTTATCACCGGTAAATTTCGTATAAGATTCCAGGCCCGAGTCGGCTGGTGAGATACAGCATTCCGTACTATTGCAATGTTCTTTCCCATCAGGTCCTTTATCCTGTATACGCAGGTCCGAATCCGGAACGTACCAGGCCATCATTACCCGAACCGTTTTCTGTGCACCGGGCGCCAATGTAAGCGGCACAAACAAGGATGCTCCGGGCGCATCCCAATCTGCCGGCGGATTGTCCTTCATTGCTCCGGATTCAATGGTATTCCAGATCATGGTCAGCGGGTCGAACCAGCCGCCCCTGAACCAGCAATAATCAATCACAGGCTGCAGATCGGCTGTTGTATACACGGCAAAGTCTGCTTTTGTAAAGGGCTTCTCCTTACCCGGTTCCTGCGACAGAACAAACCCGTTATCCGTTTTCCGGATACGCCCCCGCTCGCCCCTGGCCACAAAATTCCGGGCATTGTAAGAGAACACGGCTTCCACCGTTTTTGAAGAACGGTTGGTGAACGTATATTCCAATGCCCCTGCCGGCAAACCGGAATTATCCTCATCGCCGGGAATAAAGGGACTCCAGCCTGTAAGGGTTACCTTGAGCGGCATTTCAGGATCTTCCAGTTCAATCGTAGCAAAAGGGAACCGCGCCCGGAAAGAAGCGCTGCCAAACCGGGGCAACCCATAGCTCGTACCGCTGGCGCCGTTACCGGTTCCCCGCTGACCAAAGATCTTCCACTCCGGTACCGGCCCTTCCAGCACTTTTGCGATGGGCTGATGGCCTTTAACACAAAGGGCCGCAAATATATTGGGCTCAAAAAACACCTCCGGCCGGTGATTGATCGACATATGCGAAACAGCGCCCGTTCCCTCCAGGCAAAACATACCCGCCCCCAATCCTCCGACAGGAAAGGCTACGCGATTCAGATACGCACCGGTATACACGCCGTTGTATGCTCTTTCCATACCAGGGGCATCGGGCTCCGGCGTTAAACCGGGTGCACGGGCGCTTTCTGCGGCCACCGCTCCTGTAACGCCTGATGCAACAGCTGCAAAACTTCCCAGGCCAACTTTTTTAATAAATGTTCTTCTTCCAGTAGAATTGCTCATAAAAATCCATTTCTTTTAAAAATGTTATCTGTTTAGGTTACCACATAATCGTATTTATAGGCTGGCTGCGGATAGCCGGGGCTTAACGACCGGCAGGCACCGACCTCGTAAAACATCTCGTCAGTTACCGTCTGTGCCAATGCCTCAAACACCTGCTGTTCCAATACCCCGGGATCCGATTCTACCCGTGCATTAATATTCATCTGGGCAATATTGCTGATGCCGGCAGCACCTCTGTACTGCAGGGTATCAGCAGGCCCCGTCTGGTTCCCGATCCGGAACCGGTTGCCCATGCACTCGATCAGGATCTTAATATGCCCCACCGATGCTGCAGCTCCCAATACGGCATTCAGACGTTTGAAATAGGATTCCAGAAAAGCATCCCAGTCCACCGCATGCCCTTGTACTAAAACCGAAGCATTGAGCCATCCCAAAACAGCTTCCCCTTCGGCATAGACATCGTAGTCCACGGCTACAATCCGGCTGCCGGCGACCGGACTCGTCATAACATGATCCAGCCAGGGCTGTACGCCATCTCCGCTATAGGCACTTGTATACAGCAGTTGTTGCTCCGGGTACACCAGGCTTACTTTTTCTGCCAGCAGCTGCAGCCGTTCCCGCGTTAAGGTATCGGTTTTTGAAATCAGGATCACATCACTTTCTTCCAGTTGCTTCCTGTAAATATAGGCGGCCGAAGGATGCATACCGGCGTCCTTTCCATCCAGGATCTGCTCCAGTTTTTGAGGATCTGCCAGTACCGTAAAAGGCGCCATTTCCACTACTGGTAACAGTTGATCTTTCAGCGGCTGCAAAACGGTGGCAGAAATATCCGTACAGCTTCCTACAGGCTCGGCAATGATCACATCCATTCCCCCCGGATGGTAAAGCAGTTCCTGGACAATGTCCTTAAATCCTGTATAATTACAACAAAAACAACTGCCGCTAACTTCCTTAACGATGCCGTTGCTCCTGGTTAAAAGCCGCGTATCGACTAATCCTTCAGCCTGATCATTGGTTATCAATCCAACCGTTTGCCCTTGAGCGGCCAGCAGGCCCGAAACATATTGCAGCAATGTCGTTTTGCCGGATCCCAAAAAACCACCGGTAAAGATCAGCTTTGTCTTATTTGTTTTCATATTTCATTTTTAATACGGTGCCCGCAGCCCGCTTCCGGTAATAATTCCAGCACACTGCAGCCATCGCCGCTCCCGTAAACGGAGCCAGGATATATACCCAGAAAAAGCCGCCTCTTGTATCTGGAAATGCAGCCGCTCCCCAACCTGCAAACCAGGCCACCAGTCTTGGGCCCAGATCCCGGGCAGGATTTAGCCCGGCCTGTGTAATAGGAGCAAAAACGCAGATAAGCAGGGCCAGCATGGAGCCAATAAATACCGGTGCATGTTTTATTATCTTTTTTTTTCCGGGCTGGGTTACCACAAAAATTGTTGCAGTTAACAGGAAGGTACCGGCAAATTCGGCAGCAACTGCAGGTAAAACAGAAAAAGGGGCATAGAACTCGCCAAACATCCGGGCTGTAGCTACAGACGAATCCGCGCCCCTCAAAATACGATGCGTTTTCTCATAACCGCTGATGAAGTCATGCAACGCAAGATACAAAACAGCAGCTGCCAGTATGGCTCCAAACACCTGGGCTACGAAATACAGGACCAGCTTATGCTTCTGAAACCTGCCTACAATGACCATTGCAATACTTACAGCCGGATTGAAGTGTGCGCTGCATACGGAGCGAAAGCTATATACCGCAATCACAACGGCCATGCCCCACACAGCTGCAATAACCGTAAGCGGAAGCCGGTGAAACAAAAGGGAAACAGCGACCGCCCCACATCCCAAAAATACAACGATAAATGTACCCACCGTCTCTCCAAGAAATTCTTTAAATAAATTCCACATATAAAAAAACAAGTTCATCGTTAAAATGCGGCGCACTGCATTGGCATGTGGCGGCATACACGGACGTTTTTATTCGCAAATGCTTTTATTCAAATGTCTCGCCGAACAAATCTTTTGCTTCAACCTGCTATTCCAGGGATACCTACAGCAGCCGCATCATTGCTTCCGGTGTTAACGGGCCTCTTATCATCTTCGTTAACCTTCCCTGTTTATTAAACAGCACTACAAAAGGAAACTGCTGTATCTGGTAATATTGCTGTACTATAAAGGTTTGTCCTTCTGATCCTATTTTGATATCCGGATGTTCAGACAAATGATACATCCGGTCGAATGCCTGCACTTCCCTTATATGAACATAAGAGATCATCACGATTTGTTTGTTGGCCCATTTCGTTTTTTGTTTCAGCAAGGCTTCTGTAAAAGCCTTACAATGCTCACAGGAAGGCGAAAAATAAATAAGCATCAGCGGCTTGTTTTTATCCACCTGCTCATAAGTAAACCCGTCGCCATTCGTTAACCGGATCTTAAACGGCGGGATAGCGGCCCTGTCTTTCTGAGAAAAGGCCACACCCGCACAACAAAGTAAGAAAAACAAACAAAGAAAACACTTCATTTTGATGATGTTTACGATTCCGGAAGGTGATTGGCAAAAACAAGACCAAGGCCTGAGACTGTGCTGACCTGCCCTTTTCCAAACACTTCCTTAATACCCGGGGTTTTGCTGGTACATTCCAAATGCATAATTGATTTGCGGTTGTGGAATCGGCATAAATTCATCACGTCCGGCGGTAAATTTACCGTCCTTCAACCAGGACCTGCCACGGGGCAATTCCTTGGCAAAATAAGCATTCATCGTGGAGGCCGCTATTCCCCACCGCACTAGATCATACCATCGTACGCCCTCCATAGCAAATTCCAGCCGGTTCTCAAACATCAGCGCCTTCCAGGCAAATGCATTGGTCCAGTTGCAATTGACACCGTTTACATATAAGGCGATGTTATAGGGCAAGGTGGGTGTACCATTTACAAATTTCAACCTCCCGGTGCTGTTAGCGGCCCGCTGACGGATAGAATTAATAATAGGCAATGCCTCCTGTTCCCTTCCCAACCGAATGAGGATCTCTGCTTTCTGAAGCAGGATACGATCATATCTTATGGCAATTTCATTCTTGGAATTCCACATCCAGAACAGGTTTACCAAGCCCGGCGAATTGGATTCCACATTTTCCTTAAGTGAGTTAAAATAGCCAAAGGTAGCCGGGTCTCTTGACCCGCTGCTGTCAAACAATAAATTCTGCTGGTATTTCCAGGGCAAACCCGGTATAGCTACGGTATGGCCAATGCGCGGATCCCATTTGTTACCCGTAAAGTAAGTGCTTCTGTTTGCCGGGGTAATGTCCTGGTCATTATAATCATCAAACATAGGGATACCTTTTGCATCTGTTTTAAAGGCATTCACCACATTATAGGATGCTTTATGAAAATCACAGCAACTAAAGCTGGGCGGCCACCAGGGTGCATTCAGGGGAGTACCGCCATTCAAATTACCATTTGGAGTACCATCACTGTGTGAATATTGCCATTCAAAAATAGATTCAGGAGACTTGTTATCATAATCAAAAAGAAAGTTGATCGCATAATCCGGTGCCAGGCTATACTTTCCGCTGCTGATGATGCCATCGGCAATAGGCAATGCTTTGGCCAGCGTTTCTTTGTTGATATTGATCACCTTATTGCTCATATCCTGTTCATAAGCCATCCACATCAGGGCTTCCAGCATTAATGCCTGTGCCGCGTATTTTGTTGGACGGCCAGGCTCGCTCTGATCTGCCGGTAAAACCTTGGCGGCCGCATCAAAATCATTGTAAATATGCTGCCAGATAGCGAGATCATTGGTGACACCAGCGGGCCTGTTAGGAACCGTTTTGATGGAATCTATCGGCAGCGTTTCATCAAAATAGGGAATCCATTTGTACCAGCGTTTCAGGTTCAGGAAAAAATAACCCCGTAAAAATTTCATTTCGGCAATGCGTTGTTGCTTTAAGGGATATTCCGATTCATTAACATTGTTCAGCGCTTTAATAGCAGTATTGCACCGGGACACGCCCTGATATTCTGCATACCAGATGCCATCATTATTACCGGTGTTGGCATTATTTAAGGTAAACACCTCCCATTGGTACCAGGGCAGCTGGTCGCCGATACCACCACCACCTTTATAGGAATCGTCCGATTTAATATCGGCCAGCCAGGGACTCATGCGGGCATTGATGGTACCTTCATGCGGCAGCCAGGCATAAGCTGCAATAACCAGCCCGTCCACCTTGTCGGGTGTGCTCACGTTTTCTACTGTTACAACGCCCTGCGGTGTCACGTCCAGGAACTTTTTGCATCCTGCTGTTGCGACCAATACGATCAATAATATGTGTACTAAATGCTTTTTCATCAGTTTCATTTTTATTTAAAAAGATACTTGAATACCTGCTTTAAAAATTCTCGGGATAACATATGGATTGGCATAATCATTACCATCGGGATTTTCCGGATCGAGTCCTGTATATTTCTTACTTTTCAGGATCACCAGGTTTTGCCCCATCACAAACACATATATACGCTCTATACCGATTCCGGAAATCAATGCTTGCGGCAAGCTGTAGCCCAATTGAAGATTCCTCAGTTTTACATACTGGCCGGGCTCTATAAAATACGTAGAGGATCTCAGTTCGCCATTGGCATTATTCCACGACAAAGCCGGAATCGTTGAACTGGTATTGGTGGGCGTCCAGGCATCCAGCACACGGGTAGGATGATTAAACCCGTTCTGGATCCAAACATTCCAAAAATCGCTATAGCTTTTCCAGCCGTTATATACTTTCACGCCCGCTACGCCCTGCCAGAACATGGAAAAGTCGAAGTTTTTGTATGCCAGGCTGGTATTGAGTCCGTATTCGAACTTCGGTCTTCCTCCATCACTGATCCAAACGCGGTCATAGTTATCGTCAATTTTTCCATCCGGTTTTCCATCTGGCCCTGAAATATCTTTATATCTTATCCGGCCAATGCCCTTGCCCGGCTGATCTGCCGATTGATCCACCTCTGCCTGATTCTGAAAAAGACCATCTGCTATAAAGCCATATACCGAACCCCAGGGATGCCCGGCTATTCCGTCCTGTTTCTGTACCGTTCCACCCCATGAATAGGTAACCGTAGACGGCAGGTCATTTACTACATTTTTATTATAAGAAACATTCCCCTGGAACCGGTAACTAAAATCTTTACCCGCGCTGCTGCCATAAGCAAGGGTTAATTCCACGCCTTTGTTGGTCATATTAGCGGCATTAATAAATTGATATCCGCCTTCTCCAATGGTGCCCAGGTAAGGAGGCTGAATCAACATTCCGTCGGTATACTTCCGGTAAAAATCCAATGTACCAGATAACCGTTGTTGCAAAAATCCAAAATCGAGGCCGATATTGGCTTGGGTTGTGGCCTCCCATCTCAAATTGGGGTTGCCCGTTTGAATTTTGAAAAATCCTGAGGGCAGGTTGCCGGTTTCGTTTCCACCGATGGCATAGGAAGTGTAATTATAATCCGGGCGGAAATATGTTTGTGCATTGAGCGAGTTGATATTGGCGAGGCTACCGTTCCTTCCCCAGCTGGCTCTCAACTTCAGATCCGACAGCAGTTCGTTATCCTTTAAAAAATCTTCCTGGCTGATGCGCCATCCGGCCGAGATAGCCGGGAACAAGGCAAACCGGTTATTGGCACCAAACTTAGACGACCCATCATAACGTACCGAACCCGACAATAAATACCGGGAATGAAATGAATAGTTGAATTTTCCAAAATAAGATAACAGGTTATATTTATCCCCGCCGCCGTCAACAGTCATATTACCGGTTGCCGACTTCAGGTATGCAAAATCGTAGGTTTCAAAAGCCAATCCCTGGCGGTTCCCGCTCATACTTTCTGAGGTATATTTGTTGGCTTCCATACCGGCCAAAACATCAAGACTATGCCGATCCCTTTTAAGACTGTAGGTGAGCGTATTGGTCCAATCAAACGCCGCCTCCCTCCAGTACCATTGATCCACACTGTTTATATTATTGACCTTGCCGCCCCCTTCCTTAAAGGTAAACTGAATATTCCGGTGATAGCCGTCAGTATAAATCAGCCCTAACTGGGTACGGAACACCAGGTCTTTAAGAAACCGGATGCTGGCATGTACATCTCCAAACAGTTTATTGTAATTATTACCATTATCCTTATTAAGGGTTAGATCGCGCACGGGATTCCAGTAGTCATCCATTCCCAACGCTACCGCCGACCCTCCCCATCCGCCATTGGTCGTATATACCGGAACAATTGGCGGCTCTACCAGTGCCTGGTGCATTACATTCATATTGCGTTCTATCAGGTGGGATGCTTCCAGATTTTCTCCAATAGTAACACGGTTGTTAAACAACTTATAGTCGGTATTTACACGGGCTGTAAACCGCTTAAATCCTGTATGGATCTGTGTTCCCTGATTTTCGGTATAATTCAGCGAAAACAAGGAAGTTGCTTTTTCACTGCCACTGGAAACCGTAAGCTGATGTTCCTGCTGAAGCCCCCGCTGTGAAATAGCATCTAACCAATTCGTATTGGCTGAAAGCATGGTAGAATCTGCATTCAGGTATTTGATGGGTGTTATCTTGTCTAAAACCGGAAAGCCATTGGCATCGCGGTGCCATTCATAATCATAAAACCGGATTGCTTTTCTAACTTCCTCCTCGTTGGCAGCAGGATTGGTATTTACAAACGCCTGCCAGATGGCCTGCCCATATTGCTGGGTATTCAGCATTTCGGGTTTATTATTAAACTCGGCAAAACCCATTGTCGTGCTATAGTCTATTTTTGTTCTGCCCGCCTTGCCTTTTTTGGTTTCAATTAAAATAACCCCTGCCCCGCCCTGGGTTCCGTAGATGCTGGCAGAGTAAGCATCTTTCAGCACCTGTATAGAGGCGATATTATTGGGATTAATATCCCTTAAATTCATATAGCTGGGCATACCATCTATTACAATCAACGGGGCTCCCCCTCTCACGGACGTCAGGCCCCTCAACTCGACCCCTACATTTCCCGTGGGATTGCCATCTGTAGTGATGTGTAGTCCCGGAACCACTCCCTGCAATGACTGCAGTACATTGGTAACACCCTGTCCCTTGGTCAATTCTTTGGAAGTAACGACGGATACAGCCCCTGTAAGATCCGCCTTCCGTTGCGTCATATACCCGGTATTTACCACCACCTCCTCCAGTTGCCGGCCGGCTTCATCCGGCAGTAATATAATGGTCACCGTGCGCTGTGCTCCGGGAACCAGCCGCTGTGTCTGATACCCGATAAAGGATACTTCCAGGCTATCCCGCGCATCATTCATCTCAATGATAAAATTTCCGCTCCGGTCGGTCACACTGCTTTTAGCACCCGATCGCAACACCGTTACCGTTGCTCCAGGAACGGGCTTGCCGGCCTCATCCTTAACGGAACCGTGCAACACCCAGCTTTTACCGGGAATGGTATCGTAGATTCCGTTTAATTTCAGGTTAATGAACTTGCTGTTACAAAATGCCGGCTCATATACTGCACCTATGCAAATGCCCCATACAAGCATAAGGCAATACCGCAATAAATAGCGGCTCGAGGAAATGCGATGTCGTTGGCTCATAAAATAAATATTAATGTGGATGGGAAACAATCTTATTTTAAAAAAGCTTAATCGTTTAAGCAATAATGGCAACAATGCAGGATCTCCATACAGACACATCCAACCGCTATTGTAACACCTTTTTCAGAACCCGCTATCGCCGATCGGCGCCCAAAAGCTTAATCGTTTAATTAAAGGTAATTACTTTTTTTCAGTTTCAAAAAAAATCTGGAAGTTGTTTATTTCTTCCTCCGTAACGCGCGACCCGCTGCAAGGCGCCGGTTATTCCATCTTGAGGAAAAAAAGGCTGTTTACGTCCATAACCAGCCGGTCCGCCCCACCGGGGGTTGGTACAAATGATGCCTTTACCAGCGCCGTACGCCGGGGCTGTACGCTGTTCAGCGAGTTATGGGTGTGAAATACGTAATACATAGTACCGTCCGGATCGGTAAACAGGTCGCCATGCCCGCTTCCCGGCTTGCCAGTATTGGTCATACTCAGCACCGGATTGCCGGCGGCCTTTGTCCACGGCCCCCAGGGTGAAGGAGCCGTCGCATATCCAACAGCGTATTGCTGACTCTCAAAATGATTGGCCGAATACACCAGGTAATAAATGCTCTTGTGCTTTATAACAGTTGGTCCCTCCACCACGCTTGCCTGCACCAGTTCCCAGGGATCCGTGGCCGTAATGCACAGTTTCCGGCTCTGCTTGTCAATCGCTGTAAAGCCATCATTGATGGCCGCTACATAAATCTTATTGCCATTGGTAATATCTACATGGTAAAGATATTTTTTACCATCCTCATCGGAAAACACATAAGGGTCGATATTCTTCTCAAAAGCCAACGGATCCCGTACATAGAACGGGCCTTCCGGACTATCGGCAGCCGCAATAGCGATCTGTTCATTGGCCACATAGGCCATATAGAACCTTCCGTTGGCGCCCCAAACCTGGGGCGCCCAAAAGCCCCGGGTACCAAAAGACTCAAGTGCTCTTACGGCAAACCCATCCGCCGATTTTGAAGAAAGTTTCCATTGCTTTTTATCAGTGGAAATAAATACCCGGATCCCCTGATCGGGAACCGCCCCATCGGTACCATAGAGGTAGTATTTGCCCTGGTAGGAAAAAATGGTGGGGTCTGCCTGGTAAACCGGCTGTCCTGCCGGAACCGGAGGATCCGGGCTCCGGCTTGTATCTCCCGGTGCTTTTTTTCCGCAGGAACAATAAAGCAACAGCCAAAAGCCACACAATGCTTGGAGTGATATATGCATATGTTTATTTTAGAACCGGTATTCAAAATAACCTTTAGCAGGCCTCCTGTCAGTAATGCTTACTGAAGATACGGAACCGGATCAAACTGGTAACGGTATACATCCCCGTTTGTATCCAGGGCCAGTATATCCTTGCCCACCACTACCAGCTTTTCATACCGGTTCCACCCGGTGCCTACCAGGATTCGCTCGCCTGGAGTAGCATCGGCTGCCATTTTATACAGCCATAGATTTCCATCGGCTCCCAATGCCAGTAAGCAGTTATCCCAGGTCAGTACCTGGCGGTAACCCGAAAATCCGGCCCCCACCACTGCTTTATCCGCGGTTACTCTTGATAGCAGCGGTTGCCGGAGCAGGTCGCCATTGTTTTTATCTATCAGCAAAAAATAATTTTTAAAGGGAATGATGGTAGTATATTTATCCCAGAAATCGCCCAGCCACCATTCGTCCCAAACCGGACTGGCCTGGTGCATGTTCAGATCCGGCTCCCATTTAAAATAAAATAACCCTGCCCAGTAAGGATAGTTGCGAACCACCAGGTCGGTTTCATTGATATAATACCAGGCTTCGGAATCGGCCCAGTTTACACCAATCACCTTCGACTGTGGATTATAAGTACCATCGGCCTGCGGCGTATATAAATGAAGGTCATTGTTCTTATGCCGCACCACCAGGGTATTCTGCCTTCCTCTCGCAATAATAATCCGGGCTTTGTTGCTCCAGTCCAACGCAGCACCCAGCGATAATACTTTCTGCCTTTTTTCCACATCGGCCATATAGGAACGGGTAAAAATATAATAGGTAGTGCCATTTACACTGCTGACCTGCTGCCCGCCGGCATCAGCAATGCTCAACGGCAGCATGTATGCCTTAAAGGGCTTGATGTTGGCAGTTTGAATACCAAGCGTAAGTATAGGAGTTGAGCGCTGTCCCGAGGGAATCGTCGCATTTTGTACAAACTGGTAGCTCCCCGCCGGTAATAATTCATAAGCCGTATTATTCCGGCTGTTGAAACTATCTACCCGACTTTTACTTACATCAAACCGGATGTTCAGGTTAGAACCGGCAGCGGAAATACCGCCCAGGAACGCGTTATAAGAAAAGGCATACGTAGTATCGGAAAGCGGCAGTCCCGTAATATAAGGATTCTTTACCACCGCCCTGGGCATGTATACATTGCCATAGGCAGCCGGCTCTGTGATACCGCTGTTATATTTATCACAGGAAACCAGGATGCTTAATATACATCCTGTCAGCAAATAAACTATTGATTTCATGATACCTGTTTTACAGTTAGAATAATATTACCAGTACATGCTTTGCAGCAGGTTGGGATCTTTATCCAGTTCCGGCTGCGGCACGGGCCAGAAATAATCCCTGGGCGCCACAAAAATGCGTTTGTCGGCTACCGTACGTTTATAAAATGCCGCATCCTGGGGGCCGGACCCACTACCGATATTAAGCCCATATAAATTGCCGTTATTGGTTTGCGCTGCAATTTTCCACCGGCGACTATCAAAATAACGATGCCCCTCAAATGCCAGTTCAATCCTGCGCTCCTGCCAGATCTGTTTCCGCATTTCTTCCTTCGATAAGCCCTGAGGCAGATCTGGTATCCCCCCACGCTTCCGGATGGCATTTACATAGGTGTATACATCTGCCACCGGCCCCTGGCTTTCGTTAAGTGCCTCTGCATAATTCAGGTATTGCTCGCCCAGCCGAAACAGGATAAAGGTCTTCAGATCCCATCCTGTATTGGTTTGAATGTTGATGAGCGGGTTGGCAAACTTCCGCAGCACGTATCCCGTTTTAGAAAAGTCAGTGGTATTTTTTGAAGCGCCATCCTTGCCGCTGAAATAGGTTTGGATGGCCGCCCCTTTCCACAAAGCCCCCGAGTAATGCACACTCGCATAAAAACGAGGTTCCCGTGCCACGTACATGTTACTTACACCTGCCGGCCAGTATTTATACGCCTTGGCTGCAAAACCATTTTCTGTATAACCGGTTTCACTATTGATTACCGGGGAACCATCGGAATTATACCCGGCGATCACCGCACGTCCCAGCGTATCCCGGTAAGCATCTACCAGTTGCTGGGATACGGACATGATGGAAAAACCGCCATAGCTTAAGGGACTGGAACAACGCTCCAGGTGTTGATACGCCTGATGATTAGAAGCCCAAAGCACTTCTTTATTGTTATTCTGAAGAAACAGGTTCGTATAATTCTCCAGGGGGTCGTTGCTGGGCGCTGTATACAACGCATATCCCGCGGCTTCACAGGCATCGATGCATTCTTTAGCCGCATCGGCCGCCCGTTTCCATTTGGCCGCATCGTAGGCTTGCGGAAAAAGAGTACGACCATCTGTATTACGGAAATTTCTGAAATCCGGATTGCCGTTAAACAGCGGACTGGCGGCATATAACAGCACCCTCGCCTTCAGCGCCAATGCAGATGCACGGGTAGCCCGCCCCAGCTGGTCGCTGGTACGGGTAATGGGCAACAGTCCTGCTGCAGTCTCACATTCCTTTACAATAAAATCCACGCAGGAATCAACCGGCGACCGTTTGATCTGTTTAAAATCATCATCCGGGTTCTTCGATTTGTCCATAATGGGCATCGGGCCATACAGCCGGAAAACCATAAAATGGTCATATGCCCTTAAAAAATGAGCCTCCCCGATCCAGTTATTTTTGTTCTCCTGTGTATAGCCATCCTGCAGCGGTAACTCATCAATATGCTCCAGGAAAAGATCGGCCTTACGAATGGTTTGATAGGCAAACTGCCAGTTATCCAGGATGTTCTGGGCATTCCATCCACCCCTGTTCATATTGTGCACATAACTACCTGGAAAAGTAATTTCCATTTCATCGGAAGCTCCGGTCCACGGGCTACGGGCCCAGGGATCCACCGGGTTGATCTCCCAGGTTTGTCCCGCATACATTGATGTAAGAAAGGCCTGGGTATGCAGCCGGCTGGCAAAAACATCCTTTAAGGTAAGGTCTTCATCCGGCGTCTTATCCAGATACTTTTTGCAGGAAAACAGGATCATTGTTGTAATGACCGCTAGGAATAATCTTATTTTCATTGCTCTAGGTTTAATGCGTTAATTAAAATTGATTTGCAGCCCGAAATTCAATGCACGCTGCAATGGGTACATTCCCAGGTTATCGCCATCCAGTCCTCTGTTGGTTCCATTGTTGGCTTCGGGATCAAGGAATTTCAACCGGTCAAATGTGAGCAGGTTGGTTCCATTGATAAAGACCCGGAAAGCGCTCAGTTTATACCGCCGGATCAGCGCCTGAGACAGGCTGTAGCCGATCTCCGCATTTTTTAGCCGCAGGTAGGATGCGTTCCGCAAATACTGAGAAGAATACTGGAAATTGTTTGAATTATTAGCCGGAGTGGCGGCGGGATAGCGGGCATCAGGGTTGTCCGGAGTCCAGCGGTTATCATAGTATTCCCGCAGAATGTTATAACTGCCGGGGCCTCTCAAAAACGGATAAATAGAAGGGCCTACGGTAAAGATGCTGGTACGTGTTGCACCGGAGAAGAACACACTTACATCTACTCCCTTCCAGGCCACTGTTCCGCCAAAACCATATACGATCTCCGGTGTACGGGGATAGCCTTTCAGGAACATATAATCATCGGCATTCACCACACCGTCTCCATTTACATCTGCAAACCGGATATCACCCGGATAAACCGTGCTGGTAAATTGCTGCAGCGGACTTTGATCGATCTCCTCCTGGTTGCGGAACAAGCCAATAGCCAACAACCCGTAGGGTGCACCAATCGAATGCCCCTTCCCGGATTGATAGGGCACGTGCTTTACCGGCTCGTCATTCTCGATAATCTCATTGTGCGCGTAAGTAAAATTGCCCATCAGTGAATAATATACACCGCCGTCTGTAGGTTTATTCTGTATCTTAAGACTGGCATCCAGCCCTTTGTTTTCTACTTCTCCCAGATTTCCATAAGGCACGATCCACGGGAAAAAACCCGATACAAAAGGAATGGTTTGACGCTGCATTAAGATACCGGTCCGCCGTTCATGAAAGGCATCCATCTGTAATTGGACCAGGTTGTTCAGCAGGCCGAGATCCAGCCCGACGTTCTTCTTCAGCGACGACTCCCAGGTCACGTCCTCGTAGCCGATCTGTCCTTCATCGTAACCAGGGAACTCCTGCTGGCTGGAACCGAACCAGTAGGTGTTGGCATTCTTTTTTATCTGGGTCAGATAGAGAAAACGGGCGCCGCCGATCTGATCATTCCCTACTTTACCAAAAGATCCGCGGATCTTTAACTGGTTGATAAAATCCACATTCCAGAATTTTTCGCTGGAAACAATCCAGCCTGCAGCAACTGAAGGGAAAAATCCAAAACGCTTTCCGGGAGGAAAGTTCTCGGAACCATTTACGCCAAAATTAAACTCAACCAGGTAGCGGCTGCTATAGGCATAGGTAGCACGTCCCGCATAGCCCCTTCTCCGGTAGGGCAGCCCATTGATGGAATTATCTGCAACGAGGTTGGTAAACTCGTTCTGATTAAACAACAGCAGCCCGTTTACATCATGTTTGCCCGCGAAGCTGCGCTGGTAATTTAATGAACCCTCAATATAAGAATTGCGGTTGTTATTGGCCGTAAAGGGGCTGTATCCCAGGGTTCCGCCTTCACGAACTACGCTATACCGGTCTTCTCCGCTCACGGGATCTTTTCCCAGATATTGTTTGATCTCATAATCCCTTATCCGGTTAATGCCGCTGAAATTATAATAATCGTATGCAAATTTTCCATTAACAGATAAGCCCCGCGTAATTAGTTTTGACAAATCCCACTTGGCGCCAAAAGTTCCCTGAAGGGTATGACGGGCCTGATCCGAATAACCCCGTTGTGTTACCAGTGCCCAGGGATTTCTTCCCAGGTATGAAGCCCCACCGGCTACTGAACCATCGGGATTGGTAATGGGATACTGGATGGGTGAGATCACCGACAGCGCACTGAAAATATCTGGTGCACTGGAACCCGGGTAATGCCCGTTTTGAATAATAGCACCCAAGCCAACTGTAATGCTTAGAGACCTGGAAAGGTTCGCATCAATGTTGGTCCTGAAGTTATACCGCTTTACATTGGCATTGGTATTATACTTATTCAACCCATCTGTATTATAGATGCCCGATTGCAACAGGAAGCCAACATTGGTATAATAACGTACCATTTCAGATCCGCCCGAAACGCTCAGATTGTTGATGGTTTGCCAGGTATGTTTTTTCAAGATCGTATTGGTCCAGTCTATATTTGGATGGAAATAGGGATCGCTGCCATCGGCATACTTTTGAAGATCCGCCTGGGTATATTGGGGAGGTAGCCCCACGTGTTGCAACGCTTCATTTAAAAGCCCGGCATAAGCCGCCCCATCAATGTATTCCGGCATTCGAAGTGAAGTCAACTGAGCTCCCTCTGTTCTGAATGTAATGGCCGGCTTCCCAACCTTTCCCTTTTTTGTATTGATGAGGATGACGCCATTTGCCCCCCGGACACCATAAACCGCCGTAGCCGAAGCATCCTTAAGTATGGTAAAGCTTTCGATTTCCTGCGTGGTGATATTGTTCATATCGCGCTCAACACCGTCTACAAGAATCAGCGGGGCCTGATTTCCTGCAAAAGTTGCCACTCCGCGAATGAACACCTGGGCCTGGTCATAACCCGGTTCACCACTACTTTGCCGGGTAATAATGCCAGGCAGCTTTCCGCCGATCGCATTGGAAAGCGATGGCGCCGGCACCTGCTGTAACTGCGATACAGACAATTCTGAAACCGCCCCGGTAACGGTCAGCTTCTTCTGCGTACCATAGCCCACTACTACCACTTCGTTCAGCTTCTGCTGGTTTTCATCCGGGTAAAGCACCACAGTAATATTCCTGCGATCTCCGGGCACCACCCGTTGGTCATGATATCCCACAAAGGTTATCAGTATCGTATCGCTTTCGCTGCTCATTTCGATCATAAAGTTTCCGTTAACATCGGTGAGCGTGCCGCGAGCTCCCGGCTTGAGTACCGTTACGGAAGCACCGGGCACTGGCTTCTTGGCAGGATCAGTAATGAATCCGTGCAATACCCAGCTTTTTTCAGGAACGGTATCCTGCATACAGTTGAGATGGCCATGCAGCCGGTTATTTCCGCCCCTCGCCTGCCCGCATACCGCCAGCAAGCAAACGGCCCATAAAACCACCAGGGAATACCGCAGCAAAGAGCGGTGAAGAGAAAGGGTTCGTTTTTGGTTCATAACTATAGATTATTAAAAAGAATACAGGAAGCCCTGTTAATAAAAAATGACAACTATTTGCTTAATCGTTTAAATTATATTATTTAAAAAGACATCTCTACAAGCAATCAATCGGCCCTTCTTCTTAAATACCTGATTATACTACCGGGTCTTCCGGATTTTCTTCAAAGCTTAATCGTTTAAGTAAAAATAAGATTTTTTTCAAATCCAACAAAAAAAGCAGCCCCGATTTCAAAAAATCGGTTCCTCCATTTGTTCATTCACCTGCTGCATTAAGATCCGGCTGGCGTTGCTAAAGCCCGGGCTGCTGACCGATATCTTACATGCCTACTAAAAGCTATAATAAAAAAAGCGCGGGTAAATTACCCGCGCCTTCAGGATTCTTAATGGATATTGATTATGCTTTTTTCATTTTATAACCATTGGTGGCATAGTACAGGATAAACAGGAACAGGGGAATCGGCACCAGGAATCCCTTTGCCATTCCATAGGTATCGGAGATCGCTCCCATGATCGGCGGAAAAACAGCTCCGCCTGCAACCGACATCACCAGATAAGCGGCCGCTTGTTTGGTACTGGTCCCCATCCCCTTTATAGCAAGTGCAAATATGGTAGGGAACATAATCGACATAAAGAAGAATACGCCATATAAGGCAATGAGCGAGGGCCATCCTTTTTCTGCCGAAACCATGGGCAATAACAAGCAAACAGCGAGTGCATAAAGAGCCAGCAGCCGGGTTGGCTTAAAATACTTCATCAATACGCTTCCGGTGATTCTTCCCAGCATAAACAATGCAAAACCGATCGACAAGAAATACGGTCCGTATTTTGTATCCCAGCGGGGCGACATATCATGATCGGTTACAAAATTGATCAGGTAGCTAAATACGCCCGTTTGTGCTGCCACATAACAAGCCTGCGCCGCAACGCCCAAGGCAAAGTGCCGCTTTTTCCATACGGATGTGGTACCGGCCGGTTCACTGGCGTCAACAGATAAGATTTCCGGATCATCGCCGGGTGTGGCAGATGCTCCATGCCCGTGTGCTGCATTTTCATCCTCCTCGGTTATTTCAGGCAGCTTCAGGCGCATGAAAATAAATGCAACAGCCAGTACTGCAAGACCAATAATGGCAAAGGGCAATACGATCGAAATCATTTTCTCGCCTTCCACATGGCTTTGATTGCCGTATACATACAAAGCGATAAGGGGACCCACCACCCAGGCCAGGCCGTTGAACGACTGGGAAAAATTGATCCGGCGCTCCGCAGTTTCAGGTGGACCTAATTTCGTGGTATAGGGATTGGCCGCAGTTTCCAGCGTAGTTAAACCCGCTCCAATGATCAGCAGACAGCATAAAAAACACACGAAGGATTCCAGCGGAGCCGTGGCAGCCGCCAGTAGAGCGCCGCCGGAGAAAAGCAGCAATCCAAATATCACGCCTTTCTTATAGCCGTATTTTTTCATAAAAATCGCCGCCGGCATGGCCATACAAAAATAGGCGCCATATAAAGAGAACTGGATAAAACTGGATTGCCACTTTTTCAAATGCAGCATCTCCTGGAAATTCTTATCCAGCGTATCTAGCATTCCGTGTGCCACTCCCCAAAGAAAAAACAATGCACTGATCGCTGCAAATGGCCCGGCATAGTTCACTCCGTCCCGGATAAAAAGTGATTTCTTTTTGCTCATGTCAATTTTATAAGTTAGATAAAAAGATGTTGCGAAGCGTATTCACGTTGTCATCTACGCCAATGAATGCTGCTTTCTTCAAAGCAAACCGGCTTTTCAACGGTATACGCAGTAAGAAGGTTTTGCTTTTTTTCATCGACATCGCTGATCGTTTTTTAAACTAAATGAGGCGGTAAAATACGGCTTTTTTGCAGAATCCTGTTTACCCCTGTTAATATAGGCTATAAAAATGTGAATTTTGTTTACAGCAGGCCCAACTGTCAGCCATTAGCTGTCAGTGTCCTGTTATCAGCAATTAATTCTATTGCCTATCCACCATTGCCTCCTGACCATACACTATTCACCGGCGACGCTCCGTCTCACCGGTACAACGGACCATAGACCGAGCAGGCCCTGTAATCAGCACCCTCTTTATCCATACCAAAGGCCCCCCAGGCCGAGGGGCGGAATATCTTTTCGTCCGAGACATTGTGCATGGCTACCGGTATGCGCAGCATGGAAGCGAGCGTGATCAACTGATCCCCGATATGCCCATAGCTAATGGCACCATGGTTGGCTCCCCAGTTTGCCATTACAGAATAAACATCTTTAAACGGTCCGGTCCCTGTAAGGTTCGGCACAAACCATGTAGTAGGCCAAATCCGGTCGGTACGTTCATTTAAGATATCATGAACCCTGCCGGGCAGGTCGATGGTATACCCTTCAGCAATCTGTAATACAGGTCCCTGCCCTCTTACCAGGTTCAACCGGCACATGGTTACGGGCATTTCACCCTTTGTAAGAAAAGTAGAAGAGTACCCTCCCCCCCGCATATAGTCCCGGTTGGAAGGGCTCCACGTGGTTGCGGCCAGGCAGGCGGCGGCTTCCGCTTCTCGGATCTCCCAAAAGGGTTTCATGGCAGGCTTTCCGTTACGGGATTGTTGTCCTGTACCATCCAGCGTAGCAGAACCGGAATTAATCAGGTGGATAAACCCATCCTGTGCCCGGCCTTCCGGCTTCCATCCGGACACCCGCTCCGTTGCTTCCGGACTCCAGTAAGTGCGGACATCTGCAAAAATCTGCGCAGTATTGGTAAGCAGGTAATTGAATAACATGGACACCCCATTGTAACAATCATTTTCCGTTGCCACCATATACGGATTTCGAATGCCATTCCAATCGAACGAAGAATTGAGCATCGCCTCCGAAAAATCACCATCCGGTAAAAAATCGGTCCATTGCCGCTGCCCCTGGAAGCCCGCTACCAGTGCATGATGCCCGAGTGCTTCTTCCGAAAACCCCATCTCCTTTAAACGAGGATTGCCAATCATCAGATCCCGGATGATCATGGTCATCTTTACCACAAACTCCCAATCTTTATCTTTTTCCTTTCTTGATTTAATCTTCTCTCTGCGGTTATAATCCTTTCCTTCCTTACAGGATTTCTTCACCCATGTAATGGCTTTTTTAAATTCTGCAGGATCAAAAATATTTAGCTGGATCCTTCGCAGGATTTCTGATGAATCGACATATTCATTGCGCATTCCCAGGTACTCCTGAAAAAATGCGGGATCTACAATGGAACCGGCAATACCCATCGATACCGAACCGATGGCCAGATAAGACTGGCCTTTCATTAACGCTACAGCCATGCCAGCCCGGGCAAAACCAAGTAACTTCTCCTGTACATCTGCGGGGATAGAAGCATCGCCCATATCCTGTACATCACGGCCATAAATTCCAAAGCATGGCAGCCCCTTCTGATTATGCGCAGCCAGTGTGGCAGCCAGGTATACAGCGCCGGGCCGTTCGGTTCCATTAAATCCCCAGATCGCTTTGGGTATTGCCGGGTTCATATCCATGGTTTCCGATCCGTAGCACCAGCAGGGTGTAACGGATAAGGAAACGCCGACGTTGCTGACCGCAAATTTCTCGGCGCATGCCGCGGCCTCCGCCACTCCGCCAATACAGGTATCGGCGATCACACATTCTACCGGTGATCCATCAGGGTAACGCAACTCCCGGGCATAAAGTGCTGCAACAGCCTTTGCCATTCCCATCGTTGTTGCTTCCAAAGATTCCCGTATACCACCCAGGCGCCCGTCAATAATGGGCCGGATGCCGATCTTGGGATATTGATTTTTTTGTGATTTTCTTTTTACTGCCATTTTTTATAGCTATTAAACTTTATACGCTTTGTTAGATCCCAGGTTTCGGAGGGCACCGGTACAACAGGTTGATCTTATCGGCTACCGGCTATCAACCGGCAATCATCCGAGCATGATTACTTGCTAAATACTTTTTCAATCACGTCTACAGATACACCCAACACTTTCTGCGCGATGGCATTCAATGCTGCTTTATCGCCGGTAAAATGATACACACTGTGCCTATGGGTTTGTGTAGCCCCTGGTTCGAGAAAGGCTGCCGGGGACACACTTTCAATTTCATAAAACGGTCCCATCTGCTTTCCGTCGGCCAGCGGCCCATCGTTATACGCATTCATGGCATCGCCGCTAAACGGTGCCCGGTCTGTACGCCACTCCTGGTTTAAATATTTTCCTGCGGGATCGATATCGTATTTAACAATCGTAAGCACGTTGCCGATGGCATCGTAGCTACCGGCTACATCTTTTACTCTTGCGGGAGGAATACCCAGTTTACCACGTGATTTACCATCTGCTTTAAAATACAACAAGCCGTTGTTATATTGTATGCGGTCTTTTGCAATCTCTCCAAAATAATCCGTGGTGGCTACTTTTCCGGTTGCGTTGTCCTTGTAGGGAATTACAATCGTACAGGCCTCGGAGGGCATAAACATATCCAGGTTCCACATACAGGGCGCTCCGGTCTTTTCGTCCCAGGCGGTGATTCCGTTGTTGGTAATACTGTTTACCGTTTTAAAGGCCACCGATTTAATACCGGAAGCAAGAGACAAGCCCAGGTCTGCAGCAATAGCTTCAGCCCCGATCAACGATACCTTCCGTACGGCTTTTAATTGCAGGGAAGTGCCGGCATAATTTTGAAGGTTCATTACTTTGCTCATGGAAACCGACGCCGCATCTGAGGCATCGAGTGTCCAGGATTCCGTATCAATGGGTGCCGGTGTTTTCCAGTTTGCAAATTCCATTTTTGCTCCCGGCTTAAAGTAAAGCGAAAACACACCCCCTTCCGGTCCCAGCCAAAGCCGGTCTTCGCCGCCATACGCATTCATATGTGCATCCTCGGGACCTTCAAATGCTTTATAATTCACCCATCCGAAACTTCTGCCTGCCTGCCCGTCGGCAGTAGAGGTAAACACTTTGGCCTGATAACGCGGCGAAACAATGACCTGGCTCGCGCCATCACTGCTTTTCAGCACGATCAGTCCGCTGTCTTTTTGCCGCAGGAACTGCGCATCATAACCAAAACTCCCGGGGGCATGGTTTTCCATAACTGTATCCGTTTTTGTTGAATCTGCTGAAGCCCCTGGCGCTTTTGTATCACTATTACAAGACACCCAAACAGCAGCAGCAGCTATTACAGAAAGTGTATTCTTTATCTTCATGTGTTTGTTTTTTGTTGTGGGGCGGATGCCGAGAATGAAACGCTGAGTGTAAATGACACGTTACCTGGCAATGTTATTACCGATGCCGGTGCATCACGCATAACAATCTCCACTAATTCACTTCAAGTACATCCATCTCCGGTAGTTTAGGGAACTTTTTATGTGGTTCAGTCTGGTACCAGTAAGCCACCGTAATAATATCGGAGTGCTGGGGCAGGTAGCGGCCTCCGGATTTCCAGCCCAGGTCCTGTATGGTTACCTTTAGTTCCTTGTCGAACCGGATAGGGTCCATAATATGCCAGCGATACATGCCAAAGCGCATCTGCGAGCCGTATAAGCCGTCTGGCCGGAGCACCTGGTGCAAACCTGTATATGCTGTTGAAAACTCCTGGTACTGCCGGGTCCGTTTATTTTCGAAGTTATACGAACCACAGAAATAGTCTTCCGTGCCGGTCCCCACAATGGTTGCATAATCATCATCGCCATCCATAAAGAACTTAATCTCACCTTCGCCCCACCAGCCATTATTAGTAACACCTATTCCCATATACGTGCCCACATACTGGCCTTTCCCCTTAACGCCATCCAGGATGGTATGCAATGCGTTCATGTTCGGTTTGCTGCGGCGGTACTGCGCGTGAAAATAACCTTCATCGGGCCCGACATCGGTAAGCGTATAATCTACCTGGTAATACAGGCGCATAGGCTGTGCATCGAGGTTCTGCATCGTAATTTTACAATTCTTCCGGAAGGGCATTTTCCAGTAACTATTGAACGCGCTGCCGGGATTTACGGTCATGGCCAGGGAGTTCAACGGAGAGAATTCATTCCAGCCGATGCCAAAGAAGGGCCCTACCGGGCTCTCTATAGAAGGATCTGATTCTCCATCATAATAAACACGGAAAATTGAAAAATTAAAGTTTCCGGTTGGAGTCATCCAGATATGTTGTATAGCTCCCGGACCGGCAATATCTGCCATGGTAAAGGTTTCACCTGGCTCGATAATAATAAAGGGATTTACCTTCCAGCCCTTTCCGAGATCGCGCGCTTCATTAGCAGCATTGGCCACATTGCGCTTTCCTTTATCCCTTACCGGGTCTGCCATTCCTCCCTTTCCTTTTTCACCGGTAAAGTTCTCCGGACTGATGGAACGGGTTTTGGCATCGGAGAGACGTGACAGGTTTCCCAGGCTCATATCAAGGCCGTTAAATTTTTCCTGCTGGGCAAAGCCACAGCAAAATGCAATTACAGACAAGAACAGAAGTCCAATTTTTTTCATACAGACATTTTTTGATGAACAATCGTAAATCGAAACGCTTATACGTTTAAGCAAAAATAATAAGTTTCCACATAATCACAAATTTTATTCTCCGCTGGAATACAAATCGCCTGCAGTTCTTAAAAAGAAGAAGGATTTATTCGCCCCGCGTTGCACGCCGGCTGCTGCTTTCTCCTTTCACGATCACCGATGGCACGGTAATTTTGACGTATTTTTTGCTACGGGAATCAATGGCCTGCATCAGCGACTGAACTGCATTTTCGCTGATGGATTGGAGGTTTTGCTTGATATAGGTTATAGAGGAATAGAAAAAATCAAACACATCGCTTTCATCGAAACTGATTACTCCCAGATCCTGCGGTACTTTTATTCCCCGTGCATGAATCACTTTTAATGATTGTACCGAAATGCTGTTGGTTGCAAAAACCAGGGAATCCACCCCCCGGTTTTTTGCATCGAGGAAACGGTCCAGCGCTGCGGTAACATGATCTTTATAGTTGCCATAGGGAACCTTGGCCAGCCATTTGAGGTTGAACTTAATGCCGCTGTCTTTCAGGGCATCCCTGTAGCCGGCAATACGGTCTGTCATATGCGTTAATGTAGTGTCATACGCAATCATTCCGGGCTTTTTATACCCGTTCCGGATCAGCAGCTTAACTGCATTGTACATGGCATCATGATTATCCGTAACGACAGTATTGGTTTCTACCTCACTAAAGCCCCGGTCCATCAGCACAAACGGAACGCCTTTATTTCGTAGTTCTTCAATCTGCGCCTGCGAACCCGCCACCGGAGTAATGATCAGGCCATCTACCTGGCGGTTCAGAAAGGTATTGATCAGGTTTTGTGATTTTTCCAACTGTTCATCGCTACTGCCAAACAGGACGGTATAGCCCCGCTTCTGGGCTTCCAGTTCAATGATCCGGGCAAGCATTGCGAAAAACGGGTTGGATATGTCGGCTACAATAAGACCCAGTGTATGTGTTTTTCCAAATTTCAATCCCCGGGCGATCAGGTTCGGCTGATAGTTCATTTCCGCCGCTACTTTTTTTATCCGCTTTGCCGCTGCCTCTCCTACCCGGGCCTCCTTCTCCTTACCATTGAGCACATAAGACACCAAAGCTGTGGATACCCCTACTTTTTGCGCGATATCTTTTAGTGATACACGTTTCTTTATCATGAACCTTTTTTATTGAATGATCATTTCCCGATGTTCCGTAGCCGCATTCTCATAAGAACAACCGATTATTACCTAAATTACAAAAATTGCGATTATTGATTGAATAAAATATTTTCTGTGCTGTTTCTTTTCTTTTTTTTATCCGGGCGTACTCAGCCTGGTTCAACATTCTGTTATTGATCTCCCGCTTCCCGGCACTTATTGGTTGTATATACCAACGAAAGAGCAGGTCCATACCCTAGTTTTCCTTCGCCAGCGTTACCCGATCAAATTCCAGTTTGGGCTGCGGGTCCCTGCTCCGGAAGAGCAGGTTCACCGGGATGGAGCCATTGCCCACCTCTATTTCTCCGATTAACACATCGAAAGGCGCTCGTCCCTTATTAACGGGCACCGGTTTCCATTCCTGGCTCCGTACCCCGTCTGCAAGACGTACCTCGAGATAATCGACTTCCGAATTCACCAGGTGCAGGAAGACGCTGTATTTTCCGGGCGGCACTTCCGCCACATTTATGTTCAGACTGGCATTATCGTTTCCCGTCAAGGTAGCAACATCCCGCCGGAGCTGGAGGCTGCCATTATAGGTCAGGTGCCGCATCAAACGGGTATAGAACGTAACGGTGTCCGGTACATATACCTGAGTAGCCTCATTGGTTAAAGCTTGAGAACGGGCAATGGGCCGGTTGGCATAATACAGTGCCACAGAAGTGTATTGTACCAACCTGTTATTATTAACCGGACCATGCTCTATGGAATGGAAGAAGCTTTTATTGAACGGCATTTTATCAGTTAAAAAGAACCGGTATCCGCCTGTGCGACCCAGGGGCAGCGAATAATCCAGGCAACCGCTCAGCGGTGCACCCAGTCGCTCTACCCAACCGCCCGGCTGAGCGTACCAGCCGCCGTTAAAATAGTCTTCGGAGCCCGTGCCATGAGCCGTCATCCTTCCATCGACAGCGGTGTAATCATCGCCTTCGAAAAATTCTGTAAAGTTCGTAAAGTCGGTAGCCTGGCCTTGTAGCAGGGTGCCTACATAGTGTCCTTTCCCACTTCCTTCTAAAAAAACATAAGGAGCACCCAACAATGGACGCTCATTTTTCCAGCATGCATAGAACCGGCCTTCTTTTGCCGCATTGCGCTTTTCGCGCGAATAATATACGGTAACGGAGAGGTCAAGGGATGGCAAATCAGCGGGCCCGCCCCGGCAAACCAGCTCTATCGTAGCTTCCCGGTCGAAGGGCATGGGAATATAACTATATGCTTTTGCACTGGTGGCGCCCAGAAGCAAACTCTCCATTGACCGCGAACCATAGGCAAACCCAAAAAAATCCGCTGCCGGAACCCATACCGCCGGTTCCGGGTCTCCGTCCCAATGAATCTTCAGATCCAGTTGTTTCCAGATACCCTTAAGCGCGGCTGCGGGCTTCAGCTCAATGCCCAGGATCCTTCCTCCCTGTTGCAGTTTAGCTATAACAACGCCGACGCCGGGCGCAAGGGAAACTGTTTTTGAAACCGAAGCAGGTGTTCGGGTATAAAAGTTCCGGATATCATAATCGGCATCGCTCCATAATGCGGCTGCTTTCCGGAGCCACCCGGCACTTTCTTCTATGTCTTTCCGGCGAAAGGTATGCACCCGATAACGCGCATCATAACTACGATACTGGATCTGGTGAAACAGGATCTTCTCTCCCCGGAATACAATCTTACAGCTTTTGTTGTAAGGAATGGGAATATAACTGTAAAAGCCTCCGACTTTATGATCAGCTAATGGTTTCAGGAAGGGCCGGGTCGTATTATTGAACAGGTCGCGGAATTTAACGGATAAACCCGGCCGGGTATTGCCGTCAAAATAAAAGTCGAGCGTATCATCCGTAGGTGTGGGCGTCCAGATCCGTTCGATCACTCCCTGTCCCTTTTGATCAAAAATCACCAGGCCGCCTGGTTCTTTTCGCAGGTAGGAATATTTACCGCCAAAGCCGTCGTCGTTTCCTCCCGTAGTATCATAGGAAGACACCTGATTTACGAGAGTACCCTCCAGATAACGGGGCAGTGCTTTCAGATCGGAAAGGCGTGCCGACTCTGTTGCAAAGGTGACCGGTGTCTGCGCACCCAGGCTCATGGCAACCCCTGATAACAGTATCAGCAAATAACAAGCTGTATGTTTCATATGCTTAACTTAATCGTTAAAGCAAAAATAAATACAACTCTTGTATTCACCAAACAATTCCGGACAGTTGGTCCCTGCAGGCGAACTATCTCCAACAAGTATACTTTTACAGCGTTATTACAACCCGCACGCCTCTGCTATCGTTTTCAAACTGCAGCAACAGGGTATTTGAGTGGGCGTCCCAATCGTTTCGCAACAACCGGGAATTCGCCCCATTTACGGCAAGCTGTACCTCCCTGGGCGCTGCCGGCAGATAAATACGCATGGCGTTGGTCGTGCCGGTTGGACTTTTAAGCAGGAATGAATACTGTCCCGGTCGATACTGTTCATCATAGGCACGCCCGGCCGCGGCCAGGATTACCGGTCTTTTTCCCTGTATCGTCTTCAGATCGTATAGAAAAGCCTGCTGCCCGGGCTGCACCTCCTTTTGAGTCAGCACCGGTAACTCCGGATCAAAAAGATCCACCACCGGGCCGTTTATCCGTAACGGCATCTTATCTGCATTTTCATCCAGGGCCGCTGCGACAATATAAGGCCCCCTTCTCAATAAAAAATGATTCTTCTTTTTCAAGATTCCACTGCCCGAAAGCATATAGGCTTTTTCAACCAACGCCAGGAATGCTGCGTCCTGTCCCGCTTCCAGCACCAGTTCCTTAGGATCCTTACGGTTTACAAGCACTCGACCTTTACCGGTTTTTACAAATCCCTGCCGCCCTTCTTTGAAACCGAACAACCGGAACAGGTCCTGCGATGGCGTTTTATAACCAAGCCCGTTGCTGTTCCACCATTCTTTTACAGATTGAAACGGATCGCTATCCCGCCCGTAGTAAAGCAATATGCCACCAGCGCGCACCCACCGGTTCAGCGCCTGGTGATACTGTTGCGACAGAGGTTTCATATTGGCATAACTCATAATTAACACCCGGATATTCTTTAGCGTATTGGGATGCTCGAGATTCTCCATATGTACAGTTTCCACGGGAATACCGTTCTTTAGCAACGGCAGGGCCATTCCGTAAAAATTAGAAAGCTGCGGATCTTCATATCGCGCATGTGTTGGAAAACGCTGGAACATCATCGAGTTGGACACCAGCACACCAATTCCATGACTCCCGCTGATCCTATTGGACGATTGTGGCATCGTATTTAATGCATTGACCATTACCTGCATCTGGGTGGCATAGGCTTTGGAAATGGGATAACGTATGGTATCATTTTCCAATTTAAACCGTCCCAGGTAAATACGGTTCGGCCAGGGCATTACTTCATAATCCGCAACCATTGGATACAGTAATTGTGCAGTAAACGTAGCCTCGTAGTTCTTTTTATAATCATCCCAGGTACGTGGCCAGTCTTCAATAGGATCGGTAAGGAAGAACATTTTTTTACCGGTAGGCGCGGTCATGGAAACCATGGATCCATATTCGAGGAAGGCATTTTCAAATACTCGTTCCTTTTTTATTCCATTGTAGTAAACCGGTTCTCTTGAAGTGCCTGTCCAAACCTGCGCGATATAACCATCCACGTCTTTCAGGGAGGCCAGGCTTGCTTCCGGGCTTACAATTCGCCAGGAGGAATAATTTAAAAGTGAATGCGTGGGCACATAACAGTGCACCACTTTCCCCTGGCTTTTAGCGTAGGTTTTTACGTAGGAAAAGGCTTCCTGAAGTGCCCGAAGGTATAAATGATATTTAAGCTTGGACGAGAGATAGGTAGCTTCCGGAGACTCATGCTGCGGTCGCCAGGCCGATCCGTAATACTGCTGCCATTCTTTTTTAAATGCAGCACTGTAACCTGCCCTGGCCCAGAATTCCGGTTCTTCCAGATGAATGGCTGAAACGCCTGCATCAATGGCCCGCTTCAGGTGAGTTTTTATATAGCGGAGATAATTTCCAGATGGTACTATGTAAGGCACATCCTTACCATGCCAGATGGTATCGCCATTCCGCTGTACCTGGCCTTCATCAAAGTGCGGTTTCCCATCAAAAGCGCCTTTAAAATAATCCTGGTACTGTCCCCAGGCAATGCCCGTCATAAAATGCACCTGGTATCCCTTATCACGCCATCCTTTAACGCGTTCTTCAAATTTTCCTCCCGCGTCATTTATTCCATATACGATGGCAATATCCGATCGTACATCATAAGCTTCATTCCACGGAGCAGCGATCTGGAAGGCGGTCTTTTCCTGGGCTGCCGCTACGTTTGATTGCAGTAGGACCAAGAGGAGGACCAAACCCAAAAAATCTCTTACATTCATTGATTATCATCTAACTTTCAGAAAGTGAAAAATGCTTTTTATGATTTGCCCCTCAGCCGCTAGTAAAAGGCCATGCAGTGCGCTTCCGGCGCTTTTCCGATGTTAATAAAACTGAACAAGTTTCCACTCTGTGATCTGTATCAGGCTGGCACCTCCATTAGCCGTTATCAGCAACCGGTAATAGGTGTAGGCGTCTGGAGTACTCAGGTTAAAACGGCGTGTTAATTGCCGTCCAAGAAATATTTCACCTGTTCTTGTATCCAGGGTTGTCCAGTCAGTGCCATTATTCGACCCTTGAAATAACCAGTTACGGGGGTCCCTTTCGGGAGCATCATTCCCTGAGGTGAGTTCATAGGCGTCCAACTTTTGCGGCGTGCTCAATTTAAGCTGTGTCCAGAAATTCGGATTGTAATTAAAACTCAGAAATTTTGTTGAATAATCGTTATCCACCAGCTTTGAGGACCCCTCCTTTGCGTTGGGTCCATCACGGTTTTCATCGCTAACGGTTAAGGTACCTAATGAGGTCAAATCTTTTACCCTTGTAAGCAACGAATCAAGTTTAAAATAAGCAACCGATAATGAGGAGTCTTTATTGCCCACTGAAACACTAGTTATTCTAATAGGCAACAGATAGTGATATCCAAAAGATATCTTTTTACCGCTCACCAAGATAAATAACGGATCTGAGCTCTGTTTACCGGCTTTGATGGTACCCGTGGTAGATGAGAGTGAATAAACACTATCCGGAAGAGGGTAATAGGTATATCCCAAATAAGCATTCGCTATATTATATTGATTCACCAAAGAGGGCGCAACTTCGAAGTTGACGGTCACATCCGAACTAGGACCACTAAATCCAGAATAATAAGCCCCAAAAGCAACCCGCTGTATAGAGTCCATTTTATACAGGGTCATTACGGACCGATCCTGGTATGCCTGAGGCATATATATTTTTCCTTCTTCGGGTGAATAGAGGTCCTTTGACTTGGCACAGCCCATCATAAGGATACTGCCACAGCCTGCAGAAACTGCCCAAAACAGCATTCGTGTAAAGAACATATTTTTATTAAAACACTTCATGTTATTGCTTTAATTGTAATAGAGTATCAATGTAAACCTATTGTTATTTACCATCCGGGATTTTGCACCAGATATTTATCTTTTAAAACTTCATCATTGGGTATCGGCCACAAGTAGTCTCTGGGCAAAAATCGCCGCTTTTGGACTAGCGTTTTTTTGTAAAAATCATTCCCATCTGCATATACATTCATGCCATATACATCTGCACCCATGGTTTGCGGCGCAATCTTCCACCTGCGTATGTCGAAGTAACGGACGTTTTCAAATGCCAGTTCCACCATTCGCTCATGCCGGATTGCCTCCCGCATTTCATCTTGCCCTGTAGGTGTCGGAATCGCATTTACACCGGCTCCGTACGGTGCCACCCCCGCCCGGTCACGGATCAGGTTCAGGTATTTCAGAATATCAGGATTGCCTGGATCTCCTTCATTCAATGCCTCAGCATAATCCAGATAAATCTGAGCCAGCCGGAGATGCACCCATCCCCTGCTATCGCCGCTACTTGCAAGTTGTTTCCGTACCACATACCCGGTGGAAGTCACATCCCAGGAGCTCTGCGTTTTGCCAGAATTACCACTTAACTCAAAAACAGGTATCACTTCTGTAGAACTACCTCCCTGGTTTTGCCAGTAGCTTCTATTGTAAGTAACTCCAACGTAGAACCGTGCCTCCCTGTTTACCCACTGGTTGAATGTGGACCTAGCCTTAACGTCATAGGGCGATTTAAAATCAGAAAATCCGCTATTCACATATCCAGATTCAGGGTGTGTGATCGGATACCCATTCTTCATATTATAAGCGTCTACCATTGATTGATTTACAGAAAGGAAACCAGCACCTTTACCCACAGTATTTCCATATCCCACCAATTTTGGGGTGATGTCGTACCAATAATCCCCTGCACTGGCCATGGATTTTCCAAATATCCATTCCGAGTTCCAATCTTTTATCATAACATTTTTGCAAGACTTATAGGCCGCTACCCAGGGATCACTATCAGATTCCCGGTAAAGCGAATATGTCTTATTATCAAATTCATTTAGAAAATCTTTTGCCGCATCTATCGCCAGTTTCCACTTATTTGGATCATAGGTTTGATTAATCAGCTGTGTGCCATCCTGATTCTTTAAGGATGCCAGCTCTTTATTTCCATTAAACAACGGGCTTGCAGCCAGCATGAGTACCTGAAACTTATATGCTTTACAAACGCCTGTGGTAACACGGCCCCACTCTTTTGTAGTTCCATAGGTAAGTGGCTGATCAGCAGCCTGCGGGCTACCTGCTACCGATTGCTTTATTTCGCTGTAGGCCGAATCCAATTGTCCTACTATGTAGTTTACACATTCATCAAAAGTGGAACGTTTGAAAAAGATCTCATCCCCAGTTCCATTTACCGGCACCTCTTTGGGAAGGATGATCAGCGGACCGTATAAACGCAGCATCCAAAAGTAAAATAAAGCCCTCATTGCACGTGCTTCGCCCTTATAGTGCATCCTAATCATTGGATTTACTTCGTTAGGATTTGCGCCATCAACTTTATTGATAAAATCCGTAGCCGTTCGTACCGGTTTATACCAGTTAATCCAATACGTTCCCCCAACGTTATTATCCCATGTGCTTTGGTTAAGCGAATTGGACATAACCCATGAAAGCGACCAATAATTGGCTTCGTCGGAAGCTCCTGTCCACGGCCCGGCATAGTTGCTTGGAGCGAACCGCGCACTAAAATCATCCGGCATATTTGTATACACCTGCGCCAGATAAGCCCTGGTGTTTACAAGTGACTTGAAAATATCTTCCTCCTTTAAAATGTTATCCGGAATCTGATCCAGGAACCGTTTACAGGATATTGACAACGCACTCAAAACAATGACGATAATAATAATTCTACTTTTCATTGTATTCAGAATTTACATTAAGTTAAAAATTAGCTTGAATTCCTATCGACAGATTCCTTGTATTAGGATATGTGTTACCATCACCGGTATTCATTTCCGGATCCCAAAGCTTAAAGGGGCTCCAGTAAAGCAGGTTCACTCCCGAAAAATAGATTCTTGCATTTTGCATTCCGATCCGCTTAAAACTTCCTTTCGGCAAATTATAGCCCAAATCCAGTGTTTTAAAGCGAATAAAGCTGATATCCTTTACCCACCAGGTACTCGCTTGGTTATTATTTGCTGTGGCATTGCTGCTAAAGCCCAGTCTGGGGTAAAACGGATGCTCGGCGTGGTTATCCTCGGTCCAACGATCCACAATATTTGCATAAACGTTACCATCATTTCCCCCACCGCTAAATGGTACCCGCGCTACACCACCAATGGTCCGATAAGCGCCCGAAAGTCCCTGAAAGAAAGCACTCAGATAAAATTGACCAACATTTACATTGAAGCCAAACCCGTACACCAGATTAGGCACGTCGCCTCGGCTGATCTTTGTCTGGTCATAAACATTGATTACGCCATCACCATTCAGGTCTTTATATTTTATATCTCCAACGCGCGGATTTCCCAATGCGCTTTGATCTGGGCTGTTGTCAATTTCTGCCTGACTTTGAAACAACCCTTCTGCTACATAACCAAACTGTGCCAGAATATTTTGTCCACGTCGCTCTTGATAAGGATCAGCAAAAGGAGCCTGCTTGTTTTCAACCAATACATCTGTATTATAAGTAAATGTTCCTCTGAATGAAATATTGGATTTCAGACCAAGAGGAATAGCTTTTAACTCCACTGTTCCGTCAAAACCCGAGGCATCTACTGTACCATAGTTCCCAACCGGATTGTACTGAAGTCCGGCATAACTGGGGAAATCAGCACGGGTAAGGAATACACCGGTACGATAGGATTTAAAATAATCCAACACAAAGGACAGCTTATTATTAAAAACATTAAACTCTAAGCCAAGATCTTGTGTATGTGCTGTAGCCCAGGAAACATCTGCACCATATTGAGAAATATTGATTCCAGAAATACCGGTACTGTTACCGGGCAAACCAAAGTTAATTCCTCTTGCTCCTGTAGTAATCAGGGTCAGATATCCAAAACGTAATCCTGTTCCAGGTGCACCTGCAATACCATTGGAATACCGCAATTTGAAAAACTGGAACACATTGGACAGCGGTTCAAAAAATTTCTCGTTTGATAATACCCAGCCTACCCCAAAAGACGGAAAAAATCCAAACCGGCGGGAAGGTGCATAATCCTCAGAGCCATTATATCCGATGTTCACCTCTGTAAAGTATTTGTCTTTATAAGAATAGGTTGCTCTTCCTGCATAGTTTTGCTGCCGGTGCGGAATAAATTGTTTTAAATCTCCCTGAAAGGGATATACCTGGCTGAGTTGATTATATACCAAGGTAGAAGTAACATGATGGGCTCCAAATGTACGGTCATACAAAATCTGTCCTTCTGCTGTAAACTGCCGCACGCCCCCATTACCAATACCAAAGCCAAGATCATCAGACCCATTAATCATTTGCTCCAAGTTCAACGATCCGTCTTCCTTATAATGCTGTGCCTGGTTGAGGTAATAGATACTTCTATTTCTTCGCCGATACTGGAAAGACTCGTTGAATACATCAAATGAATACGTTCCATTAACGGACAATCCCTTCAACCAGAAACTCAAATCCTGCTCCAACCGCGCATTGCTTTGTACTTTCGACTGAAATCTTTTTACGTACCCCGTTTGCGTAACGGCGGCCCAGGGGTTTGGAGAAGGAGTTGAACCATATGCAATTCCTGAAACAAGGTTACCAGGATACATTGGCGGGTAGAACACGGGGCTCGCATTCATGGCCTGTGCAAAGGCCTGCGTGGCGCCGCTGCCCGGCTCATTAAAGTTGGTAATATACCCTGTAATACCCAAGCTAAACTTGGTAGTCTTTGTCCAGTTCATATCGATATTCGATGTGAAATTATATCGTTGGTAGCGGGTTCCGGCATCATAGTCTACATCCGGGTCTGTTTTTAAAAGCGATGCTTCATTATAATATGCTACGGAGGTATAAAACTTTGTATTTTCAGACCCACCCGAGGCACTGAAATTAAACCTCCTGTTTGACGAATAGTTTTTAAATAAATAATCGATCCAGTCAATATTCGGGTACACGTAGGGGTTTGCTGTCCCAGATAACGTACTGTCTATATATGCCTGGGAAAACTGGGGTTGAAGACCCGATGCGATGAGGGCTTCATTTTTAATATTCATATAGGTTTTTGCATCAGCCATTTCCTGCACCTTGGTAAAGGTTGTAATTCCTTCATTATAGTTAACCATCAGGTTAATTTTGCCTGTCTTGCCTTTTTTTGTGGTGATCAGCACCACACCATTGGCTCCCAATGATCCGTAAACAGCTGTAGATGCTGCATCTTTTAATACCGTGAAAGAAGCTATATCTTCCGGATCAATGCTGTTTAAATCACGTCCCTGTATTCCATCAATAATGATTAAGGCTCCGCTCTGGCTTCCCCCAAATGTTTGTATACCTCGTATCCAAACATCAGCAGAATTACTTCCTGGCAACCCCGAGCGCTGTACTCCCACCAATCCCGCTATACGCCCGGCTAGCATAGTACTTAGATTTGCAACAGGATGCTGAAGCTCTTCGGCCTTTATCGTAGATTGAGCGCCAACCAGGCTCACCTTTTTTTGACGTCCATAACCCACTACCACCACGTCGTTCATGCTCCCGGCAATTGCTTCCAATGAAATATTTTCAACAATCCGCTCCCGAAATACCCACCGAAACGTTTGAAAACCTATATACGAAGCTGTTAAAGAATCACCCTTGTTTGCACGAATAGAAAACTGCCCCTGCGCATTTGTTGCTACCACTTCTCTCGAACGTAGGTTTTCGATCGTTACCCCCTCCATAGCCGCGTCCAGTTTGTCTTTTACTGTACCGGTAATAGCAATAGCTTCTGAATCCTGCGCCACAACCATATTGGGTGTAGCTCCTAAAAAAAGAATGAGAACCCTGAGTATCAAAGTTTTGTGTACACTCATAGAAATACAATTATTGGTTTTTAATACCGTTAACTATTATCACTGCAATACAGGCCAATGATTTTACCTGTATATTTATCTTTCAAGCTTAATCGTTTAAAAATCAGAAGAAGCCAGCATACCTATTTTGCCTTATAACTACATGATTTCTTAAACTATTTTCCTTTTTACATTTTTAAATCAGAGAATTTCAATAACGCTGGTGTCATGTATCTTTCATTCACAGCAGCCGTCTACAAAAAAGCCAGGCACAGATTAACTTCTACATCCTCTTCCTAATCAAAGTATTTTTTAAACTAAACATTATCAAGCATCGTTTATATAACAAAATCGTTTTTGCAAAACTAAAATTAAACGGATAATTTTAATTAACAAAATTTTTTATACGGAATTTCTTAAGATAAGTTCGGGGGGAACCAACACCCCCTCGTCGGAATCTTTTTTCTTTTGCCCAGCATTCATTTGTTCCAGCAGCAGCCGCATGGCCTGCGCGGCAATTTCCTGTACCGGCTGACTGATCACCGAAATGGCAGGTGACGAAAACCGGAAGAGATCCGTGTCATCGAAGCTCAGTACTGCCACCTGGCCGGGTATCGCTATGTCCAAGTCCTTTAGCGCCTTAATCCCGAACATTCCGAGGTAATTGGTTGCGAAAATAATGGCATCCATCTCCGGCCGCTTTTGAAGAAAGCTGCGGATTCTTGCTTCATATTGCGTTTTATCCTGATAATACGGTAGCCGCAACAATAGCTTTTTTTGAAATAACCCGCGGCTGTTCATCACGTCAATATAGGCCCGCTCCCGCTCCTGCATTTGTACCTGGTCCATGGCCACATTCACAAAAGCGATATGCTTCCTGTTCTTGCCTATAAGATACTCCGTGGCCTGACTTACACCGCCATAGTTATCAACAAGGGCAAAGGGAATATCCTCATCCGGAAAATAGCGGTCGATCAGCACCAGCGGTTTACGGGTCTTTTTTAAGGCCTGAACGCCGGTTTTCATGCCTGTAGAAGGCGTAATCAAAAAACCATCTACCTGTTTCGCCAACAGCTGTATCAGATCGTTGCCCTTTCCATCGTCGTTTTCGGTGCTTCCGTAAACGACCCGGTATCCCACCCGGGCAGCCACCGACTCAACCGACTTGGCAAGGGATGCAAAAAAAGCATTGGCAATATCCTCCACGATCAGCCCGATAACATGCGTTCTCCCGGTGCGAAGGCTTGCAGCGGCGCGGTTGGGGATATAACCGGTTTTTTTTATAATGGCCTGGATGTGTTTGACCATTTCTTCGCTGATGCGCATCTCCTGGTGCTTTCCGTTTACAACAAACGAAACAGTAGATGGCGCAACTCCTGCAAGCCGCGCAATGTCTTTAATGGATAAATGTTTCACTACAAATAATCAAAAATTTTGACGTTTAGTATCTGTTTCCTGTGGATCCGGATAGAATAAAATTAGCAGGTTTTTGTTATTTCGAACAGGAAGGCTGATTTTTTTCCATATTGGTTTCTGTAATTATATAGTACCCACACGCACCTCAAAAGCCTCTAAATACAATACCAGCAAGGGTTTGATGCGAAAAAGCATAGTACTTTCAACGCCCTTCTTTTTTGCGCAATCGATTTCCCAGCGCGGCTGCTACGCTTTTCCGAAATCTGCAAATGTTTCACCTCTGTTTCTCCCCGTTTCGAAATCCAGCATATGCCGGTGTCTATGATGAAAAAAGCCCCGTGAAAAACTCCACGGGGCTTTAAAAAATTAAGATATTAGTCCAGATCAATTCAGGTGCGATTCGATCTTCTTTACAAAGTTTCCTTTGGGTTGCGCACCTACCAGCTTATCCACTACCTGTCCATTTTTTATAAACAGGATAGCAGGGATAGAAGTAATCCCATAGTTCATGGAAACCTGGGGGTTCACATCCACATTCACCTTACCGATATTTACCTTCCCTTCATATTCTTTGGATAATTCTTCAATTACCGGCCCGATCGCACGGCAGGGACCACACCATTCTGCCCAAAAATCCACCACCGTTAATTTATCAGAGTCCAAAACCTCTGTTTGAAAGTTGGAATCATTAAATTCTTTTGCCATTTCGAATATTTTAATTGATTAATTGTTGATAAAGAATTACAAATTTAGTTCCCATTTTAATAACAGGTAATATTGACAAAAAGTTGTGCAGAAAATGTCAATACAGGTAAACTGCCTGACAAATGACCGCTAACAGCCGTTCATTTAGTGTCTGCCAACCCTTTCTACCACCTCTGGGTTATGTTTATGCTTGAACAGCGCGGCAAATAAAATGGCCACCACCAATGAATACGCCGCAAAACTCAGCCAGATCTCATGCCAGTTCATTACTCCGCCCGGTGCGGTAAAAAACTTCTGGATTACAATACCGCTGATCACACTTCCCAGCACGGCACCGATTCCATTGGTCATCATCATAAAAATGCCCTGGGCGCTTGCCCGGATGGAAGGACTGCTTTGCGTTTCCACAAACAAAGAACCGGAAATATTGAAAAAGTCGAAGGCCATACCATAAATGATACAAGACAAAATAATCATCCAAAGCCCTTCCGCTGGGTTGCCATAGGCAAAAAGGCCAAAGCGTAACACCCAGGCAATCATACTGATCAGCATCACCTGCTTGATCCCGAATTTCTTCAGAAAAAAAGGAATCGCCAGGATGAACAGGGTTTCGGAGATCTGCGATATCGACATGATAATAGCCGGATATTTTACGGCAACAGCATCTTTGTACAGATCGATTTTTGCAAAATCATGTAGAAAGGTATCTCCGTATGCATTGGTCAGCTGTAGTGCTGCTCCCAGCAACATTGAAAAAATAAAGAACAGGGCCATCTTGCGGTTACGAAACAGTGAAAACATATCCTTTCCCATCCGGGCACCGGCCTCCCTGTTCGACTGTCCTTTCAAAGGCGGTGGGCATTTAGGCAATGTAAAGGAGTAAAGCGCCAGCAAAAAGGATGCTCCCGCGGCCACATAAAACTGTCCGGCTGTTTTCTCCAGTTGCAACAAGCTTACCGTCCACATAGCAGCTATAAAACCTACGGTGCCCCATACCCGTATGGGTGGAAAGTCCTTTACCACGTCCTTCCCGGCATTTTTTAAAGATGTATAAGACACGCTGTTAGCCAACGAAATTGTAGGCATATAAAAAATCATATTGATCAACATTACAGGAAACATGGTTACCGGGCTGTCTACCAACGGCACCAGCATCAGAACCAGTCCGCCCATCAGGTGCGAAAGCCCCAGCAATTTTTCGGCATTGATTACGCGGTCTGCAAGCATCCCCATTACGGTAGGCATAAAGAGCGCCGAAATACCCATGGTGGAAAAGATAGCCCCGAATTCGCCGCCCGACCACTTTTTTGTCTGAAACCAATAGGCCCCGATGGTGATCAGCCAAGCACCCCAGATAAAAAATTGCAGGAAGCTCAGGATTGTCAATCTGAATTTTAAACTCATAGTAAACTTTAGTTTGTCCCTCTTGGAATACAACCACTGAAGGTAACTATTAAACCCGAAGTTTTATTAAATCTTCAGGAGAATCCTTAAAGGCTCCGTGGTTTGAACAAAAATACTGAGAACAGGCATCCATGATCCTGCCCCGACTTTTTTTTGGGCCCTTATCTCTTGAAATCTTTGGTCCCTCGCCTTTGGTTCTTGGTCCTTGTTTTTTGGTGTTTGTTCTCTGTATTTTAGCAATTGATACCTGATCCCGCTCAAAGGCCCGAAATCCCTAACTTAAAACTGAATGTATTAAATTTGCAAAAAATCAGCAGCATGGCAGCAGTGTTAGAGACATCTATTTTAACGGAAGATACCGATCTGAAAAACATCGCTCAAAAAGTTTACGATAATCAACGCATTACGGATGCAGAAGCCCTGCTCCTTTTTGAAAAAGGCAGCCTGGGTTTTGTGGGGTCGCTGGCCAATTTCGTACGTGAGCGGTTACATGGGGACATTACTTATTTTAACCGGAATTTCCATATTGAGCCCACCAATGCCTGTATTTATACCTGCAACTTTTGCAGCTATAGCCGTTTATACGCCCACCGCGACGAGGCCTGGGAACTGGGGCTGGAGCAGATGCTGGATATTGTAAAAAAATACGACAATGAACCGGTAACGGAGGTACATATTGTAGGAGGCGTGCACCCCAAAATGAACCTGGAATTTTTTGCCGAGTTGCTCCGGAAAATCAAGGCTCACCGGCCCGATCTTCATATAAAAGGGTTTACCGCCGTAGAGCTGGATTATATGTTCCGCAAGGCCAAAAAAACCGTAAAAGAAGGACTGGAATATCTCAAAGAAGCCGGATTGGAAAGTCTTCCCGGTGGTGGTGCCGAGATCTTTGCCCCGGAAATACGCGCGCAGATCTGCCCGGACAAGGTGGATGCCGACGGCTGGTTAAACATCCATGGTACCGCCCATGAGCTGGGGATGCATACCAATGCCACCATGCTTTACGGGCATATTGAAAGCTTTGAAGACCGGGTAGACCATATGCGCCGGCTTCGCGAACTACAGGACCGTACCCGGGGCTTTAATACGTTTATCCCGTTAAAATTCCGTAACAAAGACAATGATATGAGCCATGTATCCGAATCTACGCTTGTGGAAGACATGCGGCTTTATGCCATTGCGCGTATTTACCTGGATAATTTTCCGCACCTGAAGGCCTACTGGCCCATGCTGGGAAGGCAAAACGCCCAACTGGCACTTTCCTTTGGCGTAAATGATCTTGACGGAACCATTGATGATACGACGAAGATCTACTCCATGGCCGGCGCCGAGGAACAGACACCCTCGATGTCTACGCAGGATCTGGTAGTACTGATTCAGCAGGCGCACCGCAAACCGGTGGAAAGAGGCACCCTCTATAATGTGATTAAAGATTACAGCGCAGAGGTGCTCGTTTGATGAGAAGCATTTAGAGGTCAGCCGCCAGCCTATCGCCGCTAACCGATAATCCAATTAGGTTTTCTGCGCTATTTTTGATATATTGCTGTTCTAAATCATTGCTACCATGGCTAAGGTTTCCAATATTCTTGCCCGTAAAGGGCACGATACAATCAGCATTGCGCCGTCTACTTCTGTTTACCAGGCACTGGAATTAATGGCCGAAAAAAATATTGGTGCGCTTGTAGTGCGGAAGGGAGAAAACTACCTGGGCATTATCACCGAGCGCGATTATTCCCGGAAGGTGATCCTGAAAGGGAAACATTCTTCTGATACTACGGTGGAAGAGATCATGTCAACCGATCTGCCACGCATCGCTCCCGAGGATTCGGTGGAACACTGTATGGAGCTGATGAGCGATAAGAATATCCGGTACCTGCCGGTGTTTATCAATGCACAACTAGCCGGTATTATTTCCATCAGCGATGTGGTAAAAGAAACCATTCTTCTGCAAAAGGAAACCATTAATCATTTACAGGATTATATTCATAGCAACGGGTAGACGAGTTTATCCGTTTGTAGCTTGCGGCTTTTAGCTATCAGCTTTCAGACTGCTACCATGCATGGGTAAGTCCACTTGCAATGAGTGCAAGCTACGCTTTCCGGGATCGTCTGCCTGCTTTCCCAAATTTCAATCGCTTCAACCCATTTATGCGAAACCCATTTTACGCTAATCTGCACACAACAGCCATGATTGCCCCCTTCCGGAGCGAACCTGAAACCTTTCAGTCATCAGTTTTCAGCATCGCACATCAAGTATAAAACCGGATGAGACTTGAAACCAGGAACCTGAACCTTGTCCTAATGCTTTTCATAAACCAGGAACCCATAGGGCGGCATTTCAATGCTTTTTGCATTCGAAAAATTGCGGGCAGTTCCGGAAAAAATATCCCTGAATGAACCAGTTAAATGAGCATCGGTTATGTCAAAATGCAGGTTTGAAGCGTTGGAAAAATTCAATACCACCAGCACTTCATGCACGCCGTTCTTACGCAGATAAGCCAATACCTGGTCATCGGCCGTAGTGCTTAACTTAAAAGTGGTTACGGCCGGGTCTCCGCCCCTTAGTGCAGGATTGGAAGAGCGCAGGTTCAGCAAGGTTTTGTAAAAATGATGCAGGCCCAGCCCTTCTGTTTGCACAGCGTTATTGCCCGGCCAGGGAATGGGATCCCGGTCAAAAAACTTCAAACGTTTTTCCTTTAAAGGAATTTCCTGGCCACTGTACATTAGCGGAATACCGTTCCAGGTGCAGCTGAATACCGCCAATGGTATGGCCAGCGCTCCATATTTTTCATATTCCGTTCCGTTCCAGCTATTTTCATCATGGTTGGAGGTGAACCAGGCGCGCATGCTGGAATCACCGATGGCATTATACTGCAGCAGCAAGTCATTTAGTTCGGTTAACGGCTGCTGCTTTTTAAAAAAGTCTTCGGTTTTATGCATCCATTTCCAGGAATAGCTGGCATCAAATACCTTTCCATAATCCGGGTTCTCCAACTCATCATATTCACCCAGCCAGAATAAGGGCTTTACCGCGTCCAGTTGCGGGCGGGCCTCTTTCCAGAAATCCAGTTCTACCCAGGATGCCAGATCGCAACGGAAGCCATCGATTCCTGCCTGTTGTACCCAGAATTTCATCGCGTCGATCATCGCTTTACGCAAGTCTGGGTTTCCATAGTTTAACTCAATGATGTCATCCATTCCGCTGGCCATCTTAAAGGTACCGGTAACGCTGTCTTTTAAATAGTAGTCCGGATGACTGCGCGTCCATACATGATCCCATCCGGTATGGTTAGCTACCCAGTCGATGATGACCTTAAAACCCATTTCATGTGCCTGTTTAACCAGGTTTTGGAAGTCCTGCAGCGTACCAAACTCGGGATTTATCGCCGTATAGTCTGAACAGGCATAATAACTTCCCAGGGTGCCCTTCATTTTTTTCTTTGCGATGGGTGTAATGGGCATGAACCAAAGGGTTTCTACCCCCATGTCCTTCAACCGGGGCAGGGCCGCCGCAAATGCGTTAAAGGTGCCCTCCGGTGTATACTGCCGCAGGTTTACTTCGTATATATTGGTCGTATGTTTCCAGTCTGTTGTTTCCGTTGTCATTGTTGCCGTTTTTGATTTTCCTTCGCGTTCTTTTTTATGACCCTCCCTGGGCATCAGTTTACAAGCCCCCGTTATCAAAAGCAACGTTGCAAGTAAATACCATTTGCTCATGTTGCGTCTTTTGCCTGAAGATAATTGTTTTTTTGAGATTTCAGATTTCAGAACCGAGCATCGAGCGTTCAAAATTGAGATTTCAGGCATCAGCTACCGGCTTTCAGCTAAACGGATCTCGATTCTGAAGTCTCTCAAATCTCAATTCTGATAGCTAATTGCTGAAAGCTGATTGTGGTGCTTTAAAAGATATCAAGTAATTTTGCCAGATGAAGCAGTTTGATGTACCTGTTTTTTACAGAAGCCCGTTGATTTCCGCAATAAAAAGAAAACGTAAGGAAAGAGACAAGCTCAAAAAAGACTTCTCGCCTACGTTCCTGGACTTTGGGCCGGTGCAGATTTACCTGGCCCGGCATTTTGGGTTTTGCTACGGCGTGGAGAACGCTATTGAAATCGCCTTTAGAACCATCGATGAAAACCCGGGAAAACGGATCTTTTTGCTCAGCGAAATGATCCATAATCCCCAGGTGAATAGGGACCTTCTTTCAAGAGGCGTCCATTTTCTTCAAGACACCCATGGCCGGCAGATCATTGCTTTTGAAGAACTTACCCCAGAGGATATCGTGCTGATTCCTGCTTTTGGCACTACGCTGGAAATCGAGCAAAAATTAAACAAGATCGGCATTCATACCGAAAAATACAATACCACCTGTCCTTTTGTAGAAAAAGTATGGAACCGGAGCGAGGTGATCGCCAAAAAAGAATACTCCATTATCATTCACGGCAAACCTACTCACGAGGAAACCCGGGCAACTTTTTCACATGCGGCATTCAATGCGCCGTCCGTGGTGGTGAAGAATATGGCGCAAACCATCGAGCTATCAAAATATATTACTGGTGAAAAACCCGCGGAAGATTTTTACACGGCGTTCAATGGTCAGTACAGTGAGGGGTTCAACATTAGCAGGGACCTGGCACGCATCGGAGTGGTGAACCAAACCACGATGCTGGCAAGTGACACACAAGCCATTGCAGACTATCTCAAACAAGTGATGATCAAAAAATACGGGCTTACCAAAGAGAATTTGGCCGAGCGGTTTGCTGACACCAGAGACACCCTGTGCTATGCCACCAATGACAATCAGACTTCTGTAAGTGAGATGCTGCAGATTCCGGCCGATTTTGCGATTGTAGTGGGTGGATATAACTCATCCAACACCTCGCACCTGGTAGAGCTTTGCGAAGAGAGGCTCCCTACCTATTTTATAAATAATGCCGAAAAAATACTGAGCCGGAACGAGATTCTCCATTATAACTTTCACACAAAACAGGAACTCCTTAAAAAGGAGTTTCTTCCCGTACATGCTCCCTTAAAGATCCTGATGACCAGCGGGGCCTCCTGCCCGGATGCGTTGGTAGAGCAGGTTATCGAAAAACTGGTCGGCTTTTTCAAAGAAAACAGTCCATTGGATGACATGATTGAACATTTTTTGTAAATTCATCCATTGAAATCCATGTACCAACCAGAAACGCACATTATTGCGACCTTAAAAACAAGCAACCAGGTCAAAACCAAACACTACGCCGGCTTTAAAAGGCTTGCCGATAAGCTGATTACAAGCTTTTCCCTTAACAAACAGGGAGAAGTGTATCACAATTTTTGCCCCAGGGGTTTACAGCCGTGATATGTCTGAGCGAAAGCTATGTCTCCATTCATACCTGGCCCGAGCATAATCTTGTAAACCTGGATATTTACCTAAGTAACCGCGAGCGCAGTATTGATAAAATGGTTCTTCATGTTTTCAACGGAATCGTTTTATTTTACGATCATCCACACATTGCGCCCTTGCAATGGAATAAAAAAACCGCTTCCTTAATGAAAGCGGCATAAAAACGTATAACAACTGCGTCTTAATAATTGGCGTTATACATCAGCGCATAATACTCATGCGCCATACGATTGCTTTCGAATTGCCAGCGCACATCCTGCATTCCATTTTTCATAATCTGGCGCCAGGTATTATAATCCTGGTAATACAAGGGAATTACCTGGCCGGTAAGGATCTCGTAAAGCTTATTCAGGTCATATTCATCCTGCTCATGGGTATTCATATTCCTGTAATCAGCTTTGGGAATCACAAATCCGTTATGCCCGTGATTGATGAATTCCGGTATCCAGCCATCGTCTGTAGAAAAATTTACCGCTCCATTCATTGCGGCAGTCATGCCGCTGGTACCGGAAGCCTCTCTCGGAACCCTTGGATTGTTAAGCCATACATCTGCCGCCTGCTTCAGCCGCTTCGACAAACCCAGTTCGTAACCGGTAAGCACCGCTACATTCTTGTAATTCTTGCTCAGATGTACCAGTTCATTAAATTCTGATATAGCCGGGAAGTCCATCGGATAAGGCTTACCGGCCCAGATGATCTGAACCGGAAACTGCGGATTGTTCAGCAGCTGGTTAAACCGCTGCAAATCCGAAGCGATAAGGCCTGCCCGTTTATATCCGGCAAATCTTCTGGCCCAAACAATCGTCAGCACTTTCGGATTGAACAATTTACCGGTTTGATCGGCTACGATTTCAAAGGCTCTTTTTTTCAAAAACCATTTGCGATCGTCGAAGCCATAATCATCGCCCACATCTTTAAACTTATACATCTGCTTGTCGGCCCAATAATTCCAGTTCTGCGCATTTGTGATGGAAACAATGGGACAGACGCCCTCGTATTTCCCCCACATTTCCCGAGAAACCTCACCATGCAGTCTGGATACTCCGTTGGCCACATGCGCAAAGCGCAATGCTACCAGCGAATGGTTAAACTGATCGCTGTAATCGCGGGTCAACGTCTTTACCTCCTCTACACTCAATCCACAGAAATAACTCATCTTATGGCAGAGATAAATATCATGTTTTTCATTACCCGCCTCTTCCGGCGTATGTGTTGTAAATACCAAACGTTTTTTAACCTCCTCCAGGTTATTGTTAAACTTCCGGTACAGGTAAAATGCGGAAGAAAGGCCATGGGCTTCATTCAGATGATAAAGCTCCGGATTGAATCCCAGCAGATCGATCAGCTTGGCGCCCCCTACTCCCAGCAATATAAACTGTGCTACTTTTGTAGCAACATTCGCATCATAAAGCTTATGGGAAATGGTTTGAGATACATAATCGTTTTCCGGGAGATCCGTACTCAACAAAAACAGGGGTGCTGTTTTAAATGTTTCCGGGTTCAGGTACCAGGCTTTTACCCAAACCGGGGCATCATGCACCATGATCTGAAACTTGATCCCCGTATCTTCCAGGAAGCTGTATAACTTCTCATTCCAGGCCACATCCAGTGTCTGGTCCTGGTTCCGCTCCTGGTCGTAATATCCGTATTTCCACAAAATACCAATACCAATCATGTTCTGCCGCAATTCATATGCACTGCGAAAATGCGAGCCCGACAAAAAGCCCAAGCCACCGCTATAAATCTTTAATGGCTGATGAATGGCAAACTCCATAGAGAAATAAGCGACCTTTTTCTCATAATTCTTATCCACCTCGTAGGGTACCTTAAAATTTTCAAAACTCATACACTTTATTTAACGGCTAGCAAAATAAGTGATTTATACCAAGAAATCACTATAAAATACAAGCACGTTAATAAATGTGTGGATAACACACATTAACAACCGCCAGGCAACAGGTCCCCCGGAGCGCTTGGGAAATGTAAAATATAGAATCTCCAATTTAGAATGTTGAAATAATAATGCCCCGCAGAATCAGTAATACCAGGCAGGAATGGCCGCCCCTTTTACATTCAATATTTTTTATTCGGTATTTTTAATTCCCGAAGGGGTGCTGCTATTTCAAAATGATTCCTGCCAGCGGCGGCAGGTTAATGGTGATCCGGTACTGCTGCATTCCTTCGTCAATCCGTTCGCAACGAATGTCTTTATTAAACACGTCGCCCGTTCCGTCATACACTTTTCCATCCGAGTTAAACAGCTCCTCCGTATATGCCTTGCCCGAAACCGTTACTACCCAATCATAACGTACTTCGGGCGTCATGTTCAACAGGATCAGCAGATCGTCTTCCGCCTTTAGGCCTTTCCGTTTATATACGATCACCGTTTCGGTGCGATGATTCAGGTCTACCCATTCAAATCCGTCTTTATTAAACTGGTTTGCATACATGGCTGGTTCCTGCACCAGCACCGCGTTCAGGGCGCGCAAACATTGCTGTACGCCCTTATGACTGTTATGCTGTAACAGGGACCAGTCGAGCTCTGATTTATAATTCCACTCGGAGGTTTGCCCAAACTCCGAACCCATGAACAATAACTTGGCTCCGGGATGCGTCCACATATAGGTAAAGAACAGGCGGAGATTGGCAAACTTCTGCCAGAGATCGCCGGGCATCTTATAGATCAGCGGACTTTTACCATGCACCACCTCGTCATGACTGATGGGCAACATAAAGTTCTCGTCGTAATAATACATCATGCTAAACGTAAAGTCGTTCTGATGATATTTACGGTGTACCGGGTCCAGTTTAAAATAATCCAGTGAATCATGCATCCAACCCATCATCCATTTCATACCAAAACCAAGCCCGTCTTCAAAGGTAGGCCGGGAAACCCCTGGCCAGTCCGTTGCCTCTTCGGCGATGGTTTGCACATCCGGAAAATCGCGATAGATGGCTTCATTCAGGTGTTTGATGAATGTAATCGCCTCCAGATTCCCGTCTCCTCCGAATTCATTAGGTTCCCACGCTCCTTCATTCCTTGAATAGTTGAGCTTGAGCATCGAGCTTACCGCATCCACGCGTAATCCATCGATATGGAACCGCTCTAACCAGAAACGGGCACTACTGATCAGAAAAGATTTTACCTCTCCTCTTTTGTAGTTGAAGATATATGAATTCCAGTCGGGATGGTATCCTTTCCGCATATCAGCGTATTCGTAGGTGTGTTCGCCGTCAAATAAATACAACCCGTGCGCATCATATGGAAAATGCGATGGTACCCAATCCAGGATCACACCGATGCCGGCCTGGTGAAAAGCATCCACCAGCCGCATAAATCCCTGCGGATCTCCAAACCGGGAAGTTGGCGCAAAATAACCCGTGGTCTGGTACCCCCAGCTTCCGTCAAACGGATATTCGGTTACCGGCATGAGTTCCACATGCGTAAAGCCCATTCCCTTTACATAGGGCACCAGGCTTGTGATGAGCTGATCGTACGAATTATAGGAATGTTCGTCTGAAGCATCCGGGCGCTGCCAGCTGCCCAAGTGCACTTCATACACACTCCAGGGCGCATCGAGTGCATTCTTCTTCTTCCGGTTTGCCATCCATTCCACATCGTTCCACTCGTAAAACAGATCCCAGGAAATGGAAGCCGTCATCGGCCGCAGCTCCCAGTAGTGTGCAAAGGGGTCCCCTTTATCGGTTACCGTATTTTGCGCACCTACGATATGATATTTATATAACTCTCCCATTCCAAAGCCGGGTATAAAGCCTTCCCAGATACCGCTATGATCCCAGCGGGCTGCTAACGGATGCGTGATCTTGTCCCAGTCGTTAAAATTTCCGGTTACAAACACAAACTGTGCATTAGGCGCCCACACACAAAAATACATGCCCCATTCGCCGTTTACCTGTATGGAATGCGATCCGAATTTTTCATACAACGAATAATTCGTGCCATTTTGAAAGTTCCGGACATCCTCCTCCGTCAGCAGCGAATAGTTCCATACCGTTTTGGAAGTATCGATATAATTAGCCATTTCAAATGTTTCCTGGAGTTTTTTTATATCTATTGGCATATGAACAGTTGTTCAGGCAATGTACAACATTTTTCAGGAATTCACCGGTGCGATTTACTCCCCTAACAGGTAGCACTTTCCAGACTTTTTGTATACTTTAACGTATTGACAGACTTCCTTCTAATTGAATTTTGTGGAAAACCATCATTTTTGCGTTTTAGCTTATTGATCAATTCAAACAAACTCCAACAATTAACCAATGAGAAGAAAAAAAACGGAGCTTTCCTTATTGCTGACAAAACCACAACCGCACGCGAATACGCCGGAAGATGCGCATACAGCCACACACTACCACGATGAATGTGAACCAGCCGTTAAGTTGAGCCGGATCCGCCATGCCCGGGAAAACCGGTATCACAGTACCCTTCTTCGTAAAAAACTATTTTTTCTCGCAACTACAAACTATCAAATTAGTTTTATTACGTTTTTTTCGTAGTTTTACACCGCGTTTTGTAACAAAAAGTCATTGGGCGCGTTTTACACATATAACCCACCATTAAACAAACCATGAGATTAAAATTGATCGCTTTGCTCGCCTTGGCCCTTTGTACCGGTCATATGGTAACGGCACAGTCAACCGGAACCATTAAGGGGCAGCTGGCGGATACAGCAGAGCACAGAGATCTTACCAACGCCCTGGTATCACTCCTTAGCCAGAAAGATTCCACGCTTATTAAATTTGCCAGAACTTCCAAACAGGGCAATTTTCAACTGGCCAACGTTGATACGGGCAACTACATCGTTATGATCACCCATCCCTACTTTGCAGATTATTTCGACAATATCACCCTGAAACCTAATATACCGCTGGACCTGGGCAGTATCCAGTTATTCTCCAAATTGAAGATGCTGGAGAATGTGGTGGTGAAAAGCGGGTCTGCCATCCGTATAAAGGGCGACACAACCGTATATACCGCCGACAGTTTTAAAGTACGGGAAGGTGCGAATGTGGAAGAGCTCCTGCGTAAACTGCCGGGGATCCAGGTTGACCGGAACGGAACGATAAAAGCGATGGGAGAAACCGTAAAAAATGTACTGGTGGACGGAGAGGAATTTTTTGGAAACGATCCGGGTATCGCCACTAAAAACCTGCGGGCCGATATTGTAAAAGAAGTTGAGGTGTATGATAAAAAAAGTGACCAGGCCACGTTCACCGGTATCGACGACGGAGTGCGCGAAAAAACGATCAACTTAAAACTTAAAGAGGATAAAAAGAAAGGATACTTCGGGAAAATTGAAGCCGGGGGCGGTCTCGGGAAAAATGATGATGCCGGCACACAGAACAAATTCAATAATGCAGCAATGATCAACGCTTTTAAAGGCAAACGGAAAATTGCAGCTTATGGAATTATGAGTAATACCGGCACTTTGAATCTGAACTGGGACGACCGGAATAAATATGGCGGCAGCAGTGATAATATAGAGATGGGCGGTGATGGCTCGATCATGATTTTCTCCGGTGGCGATGACTATAACTCCAGCGATGGCATTCCTACCAACTGGAACGGGGGCATCCATTACAGCAACAAATTCAACCAGGACAAACAGAGCCTGAATACCGGTTATAAATTCACCAAAATCAACGCCCCCGCCTATAATCGCAGCTTCAGCCGCAACTTTATCAAGCTGGACGGGCGTGATTCGACCTGGCTGATGAATAATGAGCGCAATTCCTACAGCTCGTCCTTTAAGCACAACATCAATCTTACCTACGAAATAAAACTGGACTCTTCCAATACGTTAAAATGGATTGCACGCGGCAACCAGAACCATACCTATTCCGATTATACCGGCCATACAGAATACACGGATACACTGGGCCGGTTTTTGAATACCAATAAAAGCCACGGCTCCTCGGAAAGCGACCGGAACAATTTCAACACCAGTTTGCTCTGGATGCATAAATTTAAAAAGCCCTCGCGCACGCTGTCTATCAACGCCTCTTTCGATTATAATAAATTAAAGGCAGATGGATTTCAATATTCAGATGTGGATTACTTTACCAATGGTGACTCCACCGGGGAGCGCACCATCGACCAGCATACCCTGAATAACAATGAATCCAACAACCTGAATGCCAAAATTGCCTACACAGAACCCCTGATGAAAGACGCCTACCTGGAACTGAGTTATGCTGTGGGCATTAATAACCGTACAAACAACCGCGTTGTAAACGCCCGGAACCCATCCGGAACCTATAACAATACCATTGATTCGCTCAGTAATGATTTTGTTTATAACACATTTTCCAATAGCCCGGGACTGAGTTTCCGGCTCGCTAAAAAGAAATATAATTTCTCTTTTGGAACCTCTACCGGTTTTAGTAATTATGAGCAGCTGGACCGTACCCTGAATACGGAGCGGAAATACCATTTTGTAAACTACTACCCCCGGGCCAGTTTCAATTATAAAATCCGGCCTTCAGAGAATATTTATTTCAACTATTACGGAGCTACCAATGCGCCTACTTTAGAGCAGCTACAGCCGGTAAGAGACAACAGCGATCCCCTGAATCAGCGGATCGGGAACCCCGATCTGAATCCCTCCTTCCGTCACGGGTTCAGCCTCTGGTATAATTCCTGGAAAATGCTGAAGGAACGCGGCATATGGGCAAGCGCACGTTACAATTTCACCCGGAATGCCTTTGTAAACCTGAGCCGGTTTAAAGACTCTATACGCACTTATCAAACTGTAAATGCCAATGGTATGTATGATTTCAGCGCCAACGTGAATTATAACATTAAGCTGAAAGGCCCCAATATCTTTATCGGCTTTGGTCCGCAGATCGCGTTTGCACAAAACATCGACTTTGCAGCGGCCGGTATAAGCGGTGATCCTACCAAGATCAAAACCAAGACTCAGGCCTATAATTTTGATTTTTCTGTTTCTAAGAATAAAGATGACAAATATGATTTCCGTATCACCCCCCGGGTAGGCTACAATATATCGGTCAGTTCGGCAAACAAGGCATCTGATATCCGTTACTGGACAAGCGGAGGTGACGTTTCAGGGCGATGGACGATTGCAAAAAACCTCGATTTATCCAGTGATGTAGACCTTTACTTCCAGCAAAAAGATCCCAAATACCCGGGTAACTATGACTATGTAAAATGGAATGCCAGCCTTACAAAGAAGTTCGCTAAAAACAAATTTGAAGCAAGGGCCGCGGTGTATGATATCCTGAATCAGAACAGGAGTTACAACCGGAATTTCTCCTCCTCCAGTTTTACCGAATCGTACCGCACCGTGTTAAAACGGTTCTGGATGCTGTCATTTGTCTGGAACATTACCAAATCGGGCAGCACTCCTGCGCCGGCTTCTAAATAATTATAAAGAGAAAAAATGAAAAAGCTATTATTACTTTGCTCCCTGGTGATGGTGCTGGACGCCGCAGCTCAAAAATTCATTACCAGCGGTACCATTGAATATGAAGTACGCAAGAATCAGAAAAAAGAAATGAGTCGTTTTGATACGGACGAGGATGACAACGGTTTCTGGGCACAGATAAAAGATAAAATTCCTCAATTCAGTTTAAACTATTACACCTACCAGTTTAATGAAGAAGCGGGTCTTTATAAATTTACCCGCACCGCTGATAAACAGAAAATTCCCATGTGGTTTTCACGCGGACAGGAAGATAATATCTGGTATAATAATTATGCCGGCAATACGTTTACCAATTTAAAGGTCATCGATGACAATTACCTTATATCCGGCCCCCTGAAAGCTATCAACTGGAAGATCAGTCCTAATGATCAACGCATTATTGCCGGCTTTAATTGCCGGAAAGCAACAGCTGTGCTTTTCGACAGTGTTTATGTATTTGCATATTACACCGACGAAATAACCGTAAGCGGCGGACCGATGGGATTACATGGCCTGCCGGGCATGATTCTGGGCGTTACCATACCCCGTTTGTATACCAGCTGGGTTGCCACTTCGCTCGCCTTGAATGCCGGCACAATCGCGCCACCTTCAAAAGGCAAAAAGAAAACAGATGCCGAAATTATGCAGGCCCTGGCAGATCTGAGTAAATCCTGGGGAAAGGATGGTGCCAAATACCTGCAGCCTACCATCTGGCAGACCTTTCTTTAGCGGACAGTTTTCAGCCGGTTGCGTGGGGAAAATAATGTTCCCGTTTAAGGTTACACCTTGGATTCGTTTGTTGCTTGATGTTTGATGCTACTGCTTGGATCGTTGCTCCGGATTTTTGATTTTTAAAATTTGGGCCTTGCCTTTTGACTCCTGAGTTTTGACCTTAGAATTAAAGTTTCCTCAACCTGTAATCATTTCAGCTCCAGCACCCGGTTCGACATAGGTTCGAGGATTAGCGAATCCTTTAAAGGGATCCGGCTTCCGCTGATTACATCAATGCCGGAAGTAAACTTTTGCAGTACTTCCCCGAACCGGTCCGTGGCAATGGTTACCGGTTTGCTATTGGTATTCATTGCACACATAACCGTTTGCTTATCATTATACCGGAAATATATGTATACGCCGTCATAAGGCGCAAACTGCAACAGCTTCCCGCTGGTAAGTGCAGAAGAACGCTTCCGGTAATTGGCCAGGAAACGGATATAGTTGAACACAGCGTTTTCCTTTTCGGTACGTCCAGATGCCGTGAATTTATCCTGTGCATCGCCCTTCCATCCACCCGGAAAATCAAGCCGTACATACCCGTCATTGGGCAAGGTTGTGCCCTTCATGAGAATCTCGCTGCCATAGTACATTTGCGGAATGCCTCTTCCGGTAAGCAACCAGGCAAAGGCCAGCTTATACTTTGCAGTATCCTCATTCACCACGGAATAAAAGCGGGCCAGGTCATGATTGTCCAGGAAGATCACCTGGCGCATCGGATCTTTGTATACGAAATCCTGCGCCAGCGTGGTATATAGTTTATTCACCCCATCCGTCCATCCAAACGGCTGGGTTACTGCCGGGATAATTCCGTAAAACAAAGTCTGGAAATCGGTCGTAGCCTGCAGATTACTCTTAAAAGGAACGGAATAATGATTCTGGCAAAAATAGCTTTGGTTGGGCACCCCGTGCACCCAGGTTTCTCCAAAGATGCTGATGCGGGGATACTCATCATACAGCGCCTGGTTACACCGGTTCATGAATGGAAGATCATTGTATGCATAGGTATCAATCCGCCAGCCGTCAATACCAAACGCTTCTACGCTCCATAGCGCGTGTTGTATTAAAAAAGTCTGCACAAACGGGTTGCTTTGGTCCCAATCCGGCATGGAGGGAACAAACCACCCGTCTTCCATAATCCTCCGGTCGATCTTTGAACCGTATGGATCAAATACCGCCTGGTCTTTGTAGTTGGTTTGGGTAAACTTCGGCCAGCGGTGAAACCAACTGCTGTCCGGTTGGTCGCGAAACAGTACATGTTCCAGCCCGGTATGATTGTACACCGCATCCTGGATCATTTTCATCCCTTTTGCATGTACCGCATCAATCAGTTTTTTATATGCGGCTGCACCGCCGATCCGGGGATCGATTTTATAATGATTGGTAAAAGCATAGCCATGCTCAGTACGGTTGGGCATATCATTTTCGATTACCGGGTTCAGCCAAATAGCAGTCACACCCAGATCCTTTAAATAGTCCAGATGATGCTCCACTCCTTCCAGGTCGCCTCCATGCCGTTCGAATACCGAATCCCGGTTCAGCGATTGATCCCGCATACCGGGCACGCGGTCGTTAGAAGGATCGCCATTGCTGAAACGATCCGGCATGATCAGGTAGATAAGATCTGCTGAAGTAGCCCCGTTTGCAAAGGCTGTGCCATTGCCCGGCCGCCGGCTTCCCAGTGGCCATTGCACCATATCCTTGCCGATCTTTATATGCACAATCCCCGGGCGGGCTTCTGCCCCAATGGCCAGGTGCAGGACCATGTAGTGCGGGTTCCGGAACTTCGAAATCTTCTCCAGTTTTACGCCGGGATATTGAACGGAAGCCGTTTGTGCTTTCAGATCTTTACCCGTAGCCCGCACCAGCACCTGAACCTTGTTCCATTTCATATGCACCCACCAGTTGGTTGGATAAAGTTCATACTGTGCGTATGCCATTCGAAACATCAGCAAAACGCAAAGCGATAAAACAATTCTTTTCATTGTTATTTATTTTCGTGATCAGTTTCCAACTTTCAGTTGGCAGCTTTTAGTCATCAGTGATCAGCTTGCTATGTAATGAAATTGAGAATTGAGCATCCAGCATCAAACATCAAGCAACAAACGAATCCAACCTGAAACATTAAACCTTAAACCTGGAACCTTCCTCCCTCCGCTCTTTCACGAACCAAAAGCAAATAACCGCCGCCACGATCATCAAACCGCCGCCTACCTGTACAGCCAGCAAACGGTCATTGTGCAGTACATTCCGCATCAGCCAACCAAAACCCAGGGAAGCAATGATTTCCGGCAGCACGATAAAAAAATTAAAAATGCCCATATAGATCCCTACCTTGTCTTTGGGCAGTACACCGCTCAACATCGCATACGGCATACTGAGAATACTGGCCCAGGCAATGCCAACACCGGTCATGCACACATACAACATGTATTTATCCGTAACCCAGGCTACGCTGATGAGCCCCAGTGCGCCTGCCAGCAGGCATAAAGCATGGGTTGCCTTCCTCCCCAACCGGTCTGCTATAGCCGGCAACACCAGCGCAAACAAAAAGGTAACCACACTATAGTAGGCCAGTGTCAAACTGCCAAAATCTGCTCCTGCTGCATATACCGGGTCATTGGCATCTTTACCGCCAAATACGTTTACGGCAACCGCCGTGGTATAATAAAACCACATCAGGAACAGGCCCGGCCAGGTAAAGAACTGCACCAGCGAAATGATCCGCATTTTTGGAGGCATGGTTACCAATGCATGTATAATTTCCCGGAATCCACCGCCAAATCCTTTATGTGATTCCCGTACTTTTTCTTTATAACCCAGGTCCTGCGGAGGGTACTCTTTTGATGTGAACACGGTATATAAAACGGAAGCCAGGAAGAAGAAGGCCCCCAGGTAAAACGACCATCTTACGTTTTCCGGAATTTCACCCCTTAGCGCCGTATTCTGAAAGTGAAATACGTTCTTCATCAGCCAGGGCAGGGCCGAGGCGATACTCCCTCCAAGCCCGATCATAAAGCTCTGCATGATAAAGCCCCGGTTTACCTGGCTATCGGGCAGCTTATCGGTTACAAAGGCCCTGAATGGCTCCATGGCTACATTGCCAAATACATCCAGCACCCAAAGCAGCCCAGCCGCCATCCAAAGTGCACTGCTGTGGGGCATAAAGAGCAGGGCAACGGAACTGATCAGCGCACCAATCATAAAATAGGGCCGTCTCCGGCCCCAGCGCGGATGCCAGGTCTTATCACTCAGGTACCCGATAACGGGCTGCACCAACAAACCGGTAAGCGGAGCAGCCAGGAATAAAAGCGGAACCTGGTCTGGGTTGGCGCCCAGGTTTTCATAAATGCGCCCCATATTGGCTCGCTGCAGATCCCAGCCAAACTGGATCCCGAAGAAGCCGACACTCATGTTGATGATCGCTGCCAGGGATAATTTCGGCCTGGAATCGTTTAATGTTACAGACATGGCAACCGTGTTTAAACAGCAAATTTAATATGTATTTAATACACATTAAAAATTATTTTTAATAAAAGGAATTGTTTCCCCAATTCCTTTTATAATCATTCCTTTAAAACAATCCTACTCGCTGAAGCAACCAGGATTGATGCGGACTACGGCTTAAATTACAAAGCCACTGGGCAATACCGCTCCTTTTTTCACCACTATAATGCCATCTTTTACGGTATACAACTCATGATCCGTGTTCTCCAGGTGTGTACCTCCATTTAACCGTACATCGTCCCCGATGCGGCAGTTTTTGTCAATGATGCAATTACGGAGGTAACAACGTTTCCCGATACCGATGGGTGGAATGCCTTTATTCTGATCGCGGCTCAGGTCTTCAATCGTTTCATAAAAATCACTTCCCATAATATAACAGCTCACAATTGTGGAACCGTAGCCGATCCGCGACCGGATACCGATCACACTATGTTCGATCCGGGAGGCATTGATGATGCAGCCTTCGGCAATCACTGTTTTTTCCAGTGTGGTGCCGCTGATTTTTGCAGGCGGCAACATACGGGGACGGGTAAAGATCGCCTTGGTATTGTCAAACAGGTTGAACTCCGGTATGTCTGAAGTCAACTCCAGGTTGGCTTCAAAAAAAGAATAAATATTCCCGATATCCGTCCAGTAGCCTTCGTACTGAAAACTGGTTACTTTATACTCGCTGATCGATGCGGGAATGATCTCTTTACCAAAATCGGTAGCTTCCGGATGTTTCTTTAATAACAGGGATTCCAGCAATTTCCGGTTAAAAATATAGATACCCATGGAAGCCAGGTAATTCCTTCCCTTTTGCTGCATGGCCGGACCGGTGTCGCTTTCCCAATCGCCCAGTATGTCTTTCGAAGGCTTTTCAATAAAGGAGGTGATAAAATTATTCTCATCCGTTTTTAGGATTCCGAATTCGGGCGCTTCACGATCGCCAACCGGTATGGTAGCGATCGAAATTTCAGCCCCGCATTCCTTATGATGCTCCAGCATTTTATTAAAATCCATCTGGTACAACTGATCGCCGGAAAGGATCAGCACATAATCGCTGGGAAACGGCCCGAGGTGTCTCAGACTCTGCCGCACGGCATCTGCCGTGCCCTGGAACCAGGTAGGATTATCCGGTGTTTGCTCTGCTGCAAGAATGTCCACGAACGCAGTGCTGAAGGCACTGAACCGGTACGTGTTTTTAATATGCCGGTTCAGAGAGGCTGAATTGAACTGCGTTAATACAAACATACGGTGTATATCTGAGTTAATGCAATTGGAAATGGGAATATCTACCAGCCTGTACTTTCCCGCAATGGGTACCGCGGGTTTGGAGCGGGTGCTGGTTAACGGAGCCAGCCTTGATCCTGCTCCCCCGCCCAGGATCATGGCAATAATCTGATTTGAAATGGACATATAGAAGATTTTAAAATTGCTTGGTGTTATAAATATAGACAGGAATCGGTAAACCCCGTATTATTATTATTTTATTGACCTGGCTGTAGCGATTCGTATACCTGGAGATACTGTTTTGCCGACATATCCCATCCATGATCGATGGTCATCATCCGGCCCCGCATAGATGTATACAAATCCCGTCTGTTGGAATAAAGGTCAATGGCGCGACCTACAGAATAGGCAATATCCCCAACACTGGACTGTTCCATTTTGATACCAAAACCGCCCTGATCACCAAAGTCCACAACGGTATCTTTAAGTCCGCCAATATTGCGTACCATAGGCACGGTTCCGTAGCGCAGGGCATATAACTGGTTTAGTCCGCAAGGCTCTATGCGGCTGGGCATCAGCAGAAAGTCGGAGCCGGCATATAACAAATGACTCAACCCCTCATTGTAACCGATATATGCATTGAAATAGCCTTTGAACCGGTTTTTCATCGCATCCAGCTGATGTTCAATTTCCGGTTCCCCGGAACCCAGGATCAGGAAGTTGGCTTTTCCATGGTACTGGTAAATCGATTGGCTAATGGCATCTGGCAGCAGGTCGGCCGCCTTTTCCCCTACCAGTCGACCGATGAAGGTGATCAGCGGTTTTTCCGGATCCAACCCGAACTGCGCCGTCAATTCTCTTTTATTTTTTTCCTTGCCGGGTGTTACGGCTTCAGTATCGTAGTTTTTCGCAATAAATCCGTCTGTTTGCGGATTCCATACTTCGGTATCAATGCCGTTGATAATTCCCAGGCATTTTCCTTTTTCGTATTCGAACAGATGCTGCAACCCGTTTGCCGAATGTTTCAGTTCGTTCATATAACTGGGACTTACCGTAGTCACTTTCCAGGCGCATTTGATAGCCGAGGCCATGGGGTTGATGGCGTTGTTCCAGTCCAGCAATCCCCAGTTCCAGGTGTCGTAAGCCGGCAGGTAATGATATTTATCCCAGCCAAACTGGCCCTGGTACTCTCCGTTATGTATGGTAAACACAGTAGGCACATTTCCCAGCTGGTAGCGGAATGCATAAGCATGCCGCGCCATGAACGGGATCAGGCCTGTATGGTGGTCATGACAGTGGATCACATCCGGCCGGTGCTGCCAGCGCCCGATCCAGTCGCAAACCGCCAGTTGAAAGGCGATGAAACGCTCGGTATCATCTTCGTATCCGTAGATCCGCTCGCGGTCAAGCTTACCGTTAATGTCTACCAGGTACAGATCAAACCCCAGTTTATTGGTCTTTTCTTTTATAACACTATATTTAAACCATTCGCTGCCCAGGGCCTGACCACCTTCGTGTACCAGTTCCCATTCATTCTGGTATAAGAATTTTGTCCGGTACATCGGCATCACTACTTTAGCGATATGCCCAAGTTCATGCTGATACTTAGGCAAGGCTCCCACCACGTCTCCTAATCCGCCGGCCTTCGCCATCGGATAACACTCTGCTGATACATGAATTATTTCCATAATACTGATTTCTTCCGTTACTAATGTAAGCATTATTTATAAATGAATAGAAATTGCTATTGAAAGAATTAAAATTTTTATTTAGATGATAACTATTTACATTTACTTCCTGTAAAAAATAAACGATTGACATGACAAATCAAACGACAAAGTGGTCCCAATTTGGAACGTTAATTATCGTGTTCTTTTTTTGGGGCTTCGTTGCTGCCAGTAATGATATCCTGATACCCGTATTTAAAGAAAAGCTTCACCTGACCCAGGTTCAATCCCAGATGGTTTCCTTTGCATTTTATGTAGCGTATACTGTAGGCTCGCTGATCTTTCTTTTGATCAGCAGTGCTATTGGCAAAGATCTTTTGCAAAAGATCGGATATAAAAATGGCATTTCACTGGGGCTGATCATTTCAGCCCTGGGTACGCTGATGTTTTATCCGGCTGCGCAGCAGGAATCCTTTTCCTTATTTATCGTAGGGCTGTTTATTGTTGGCCTTGGCTTTTCACTGCAGCAAACCGCCGCCAATCCGCTGGCTATTATTATGGGTGATCCCAAGCTGGGTTCGCAGCGTTTAAGTCTTGCCGGCGGTATCAATAATTTTGGAACCACTATTGGTCCGCTCGTGGTAAGCTTTGCCATTTTCGGATCGGTTACAGCGTCCAGCGCCAGTGCCGATATCCAGAGCATCAAAGTGCCATACCTGGTACTGGGACTGGCCTTTGTGATCGTTGCCATCATTTTCCGGTTTTCATCCGTTCCCAATAAAATTGATCTAGAAGCGGTGGATCCCTCCGATAATGTGGAAGTTGAAGGCAGCAAACAATCGCTGGAAGCGGACACTAATACCGCTGTTCCGGCGCGGCGTTCTGTTTTTGCCTACCCACAACTGGTACTGGGCATGATCGCCATATTTGTTTATGTGGGAGTAGAAGTAAGCACTGCCGCCAATTTGCCGGAGTTTATGAAGGAGCACCTGCAAACTCCTACCGATAAAATCGCGCCCTTTGTATCGCTGTATTGGGCCAGTCTGATGATCGGGCGATGGACCGGATCTGTTGGAGCCTTTGACCTTTCAAAAGGTGCAAAAAGCATTTTGCGGTTTCTCATGCCTTATATAGCTTTTGCGGTTTTCCTGTTGGTCAACAGGATCGCCAATCACGATATTACGCCTTTTTATATTTACGCCCTCCTGATTATAGGCCTTATCGTTTGTGATGTTTTAAGTAAAGGAAACCCTGCAAGACAATTGCTGATTTTTAGTTGTATGGCCATGGTGGCCCTGCTCATCGGGATCTTTGCCGATAAAATGATCAGCGTTTACGCCTTTATTTGCGTAGGATTGTTCTGCTCTACCCTTTGGCCCTGTATCTTCACTTTGTCCATCGCTGGTTTAGGCAAATTCACCAACAAAGGTTCCAGCCTGCTCATCCTCATGATTATGGGTGGCGGATTTGTGAGCCTGCTCCAGGGCTGGCTGGCCGCTCCCGAACACCTCGGTATTCAGTATTCTTACTTTGTTGGTGTGGCTTGCTTTGCGTATCTTGCCTTTTATGCCATAAGGGCAAAGGCCGCTCTGAAGCAGCAAGGCATCGACTATGATGTAAAAACTTCCGGTGGCGGACATTAAAATGTATTAAATGGATAATGAAATGGGAATTTTAGACTTGTCAAGTGAATTAGCGATTGGGATTGATATCGGCGGTACAAATACCAAATACGGCATTGTAAATCACAGGGGTGAAATTTTGGATAAGGGCGACATAAAAACGGATGCCTACCCAACGATTGAATCGTTTATTGAAGGGCTTTATGAAGCAATGAAGCCGATCATTGAAAAAAACAGTTCTGTTGGCATAAAGGGGATAGGAATGGGTGCTCCCAATGGAAATTATTATACAGGAACCATCGAATACGCGCCAAATCTTCCCTGGAGGGGTGTGATCCCGATCGCTAAAATGGTGAGCGATAAATTTGGCATCCCCTGTACCCTTACCAACGACGCCAATGCAGCGGCTATGGGCGAAATGATGTATGGCGCGGCAAGAGGTATGAAGGATTTTATCATGATCACCCTTGGCACGGGCGTAGGCAGCGGAATTGTTGCCAACGGGCTAATGCTTTACGGTCATGACGGGTTTGCCGGCGAACTGGGGCATACGATTGTACGCCCGGGCGGACGCAAGCATTGGAGCACAGGCGCGCACGGTTCCCTGGAAGCTTATTGTTCTGCAACCGGCATTGCCATTACTGCAAAAAAATTGAGAGCCGAAAATATTCACTCTGCGTTAAATGAAGTTCCGGAAGAAAACCTGGATTCCCGCGCTGTATTTGAGCTGGCTGAAAAAGGTGATGAAACGGCAATGGAAGTGTTCCGGTACACTGGCCAGATACTGGGAGAAGCGCTGGCTAATTTTATCATGTTCTCTTCACCGGAAGCCATCATCCTTTTTGGCGGGGTGATAAAAGCAGGTGACTATATTATGAAACCGACAAAGGAGCATATGGAGAAAAACCTCCTACCTATTTTTCAAAACAAGGTAAAACTGGTCTTCAGTGAACTAAAAGAAGCTGATGCGGCGATCCTGGGTGCCAGTGCGCTTGCGTGGGAGGCTTAATGTTAAAAATTCAGGTTGCATGTTCCGGTTGGAACGAAACCTGAAATATGCAACCTGAAACAAAAAATGATGGCATACAAAGTTCCTCCGGCTACCAGAATTGGGCACGTACATTTAAAAGTTTCCGACCTGCAGCGGTCGATTGATTTTTATTGCGGTCTGCTGGGATTTGAGATCACAACGATGTATGGCAGTCAGGCAGCTTTTATATCCGCCGGTGGTTACCATCACCATATTGGTCTGAATACCTGGTACAGCAGGAACACGCCTCCTGCGCCGGTAAAAGCGCCCGGCCTTTTCCATACGGCCATCCTGTACCCTACCCGAAAAGACCTGGCCGGTATTTTATACCGGTTGATGCAAAAAAATTATCCCCTCACGGGGGCAGCAGACCATGGAGTTTCAGAAGCACTGTACCTGAATGACCCGGATGAAAATGGCGTGGAACTTTATTGGGATCGCCCGAAAGAAGCCTGGCCCCTGCATGCGGACGGCAGCCTTGAAATGTATACCCGCGAGCTGGATCTGGATCAGTTGCTGCAGGAACGGGAGCATTGAACCAGGAGCTTCGTCATGCCTTTCACTAAACACTGAAATCTCAAATCCAAAAAATGGGCCTCCGCTAAAAATAACAGAGGCCCCGTTGTAACTACCAAACCAAACTACTGTCTTCAACATATCTTTCTCAGTAACGCCCGTTGGAGCGGGAACTTCTTCCCCGGTTGTCATACCGGTTATTTCTCGAACCCGATTCCCATTTCCTAAAGATCGCATCCACAATCCGGTCGATTTCTCTTCCGGAAATCCTGCGGCTGTTCACTTCATCCGTAGCCCAGCCCTGCATCACCGTTTCATCGGTGCGCGCATCCACCATAGTAACTGTAATCGTACCTTCTTTTGTAGGCACCTCATAATTATCATACCCCATAAACATGGAAGGATAATATACATTATAAAAGCGACGGCTGTAAGGATTATAAAACGTGCGGAAGCCACCCCAGCTATACCGGGGATCAGACTCAACTCTTGACCCGCGTTCCACCAATACATCATAACTTAAGATTACATCCGGATTGCGCGATACCTGCTGCCACCCCATGCGGGATTGCAAACGATCCGAAATGGCGGTTTTAACCTGGCTTTCCATCATTGTACTGTTACCCATACGACCTCTCCGGTCTTTTTTCTCGGCCCATGCAAATGTGCGGTACCGGTCCAAATTGGCATTGCGGGAGGTTTCAACATGCGCCGAAGGACCACAGCCCGCCAGCACCAGAATAACTGCCGCTACACCCAGAAATTTTATTAAACGGCTTTTCATTTTCTTTTTGTTTTTCTATAAGTAAGACGCCGAAACCAGTAAATAGATAACAGCAGGGTTGTAAATTATTTGTGAAAAAACACCGGATCGCAAATGCATTCACATTCAGTGGCTAAGCTATTTTTCTACAGGCATGCTGTTTTAATTCGTTCTTTGTCGGGGTCTTGTTTCTGCGCAGCGGGTCTTGAAATTCCGGATTCGCGTAAAAGCGTTGTTTTCCAACGCAACGTTTTTGTCGTATGCATCGGCAGTAAATTCCGTTGCAGGAAGAAATCGGCGGCTGTATTATCGACGGCCAGCCTTTCTAATCGGCCGGGGTTTATACGGCAGAAAATTGCTTCAGCGAACTCCATAACCGGGCCTGCGCAGCTGCAACAGAATTGTAACCAAACTGATGCTGCCGGGCGTTGCACCAGCGATCAATAAACTACTATTCCGGTCAATGCAATGGGCCTTTATCACCCGGATTTTTGTATAATCGCTCTGAATTTTGCCGGCTGTACGCTTTTGCCTAATTTAGTTATATGAGTAACACAGCAAACACAGGAATGAATGCCCCTGCCGGTGACCGCAGTTTTATCGGACTTGTTATTATTGGAATCTGCATCGTGCTGGCCGGACTGATTGTAGCCGGTGCCTATAAATATAAATTTAAGACCCGCCAGACCATCCGGGTAACCGGCAGCGCGGAGAAAGATTTTACGAGCGACCTGATTGCCTGGAATGGCAGCTATAACCGCACCGACTTTGACCTGAAAGCCGCATACGCCCTGTTAAAGCAGGATGAAACCAATGTGCGGAATTATCTCACGCGTAAAGGCATCACCCCCCAGCAAATGATCTTTTCGTCGGTGAAAATCGACAAGATCTTCCGGTCAAACTATAGTGAAGAAACCAAATCGACTACCACAACTTTCGGCGGTTATAACCTCACTCAAAACGTAAAAGTAGAGTCGGGCGATATTGCAAAAGTAGAAGCGCTTTCAAGGGAAATTACCGAGCTGATTGAAACCGGGATTGAGCTTAATTCTCCCGAACCCTTATATTTCTATACCAAGCTCGCAGATCTTAAACTGGACCTGCTTGCCAAAGCGGCGGAAGATGCACGCAAACGGGCCGAAACCATTGCCCGGAACACCGGGGGGTCTTTAGGCAACGTGGTTAAGGCCAATATGGGAATCTTCCAGATTACGGGACAAAACAGCAACGAGGATTACAGCTACGGCGGCACGTTTAATACTTCTTCCAAAAACAAAACCGCCAGTATCACGGTAAACCTGGAATGTGTGGTTAACTAAAACGTAAAAAGTGAGACGCAGTACATCTCACTTTTGCATTAATACATTACTTTAAGTCCTATCCTTTTCTGCGTCCGCCGCCGCTTTCAGCATCGTTCATGCGGATTCTTCTACCCCTGTAATTTTTTCCATCCAGCGCCTTAATCATAATGCGCGCGGAATCGGTATCTACTTCCACCCAGCTGTTCATTTCTTTCATGTCGATCCGGCCCAGGTTATCTTTGCTCAGGCGGCTCATGTCCAGGATAAACTGCAGGAAACTGGCTTTGTAAAACCCGTCTTTTGTTCCCAGGTTTACAAACAGGCGCTGGTATTGTCCGTTGCCGGAGCCACGTCCTCCGCGCCCTCCCCGCTCTTGTCCACGCGCACCCTTCCTATCATCTCCGCCACGGTCATTCCTCAGGTTCAGGTCAACGGAGTTCTCATAATATTTTAAGAACCGGTCGAACTCCAGGGCTGCAACACGCTGCAATACCTCTTCCTTGCTGATGTTTTCAAACTTTTCCTCCAGCACCGGTACATAGGCCTCGTATTCCCCGTGGCTGATATCAGCCTTTAACATTTTATCGATAAAATGGAAGAACTGCTTGCGGCAAACATCCTTACCGGATGGGATATCAAGCTTGTTAAACTTTGTATTGATCAGTTTTTCAATCTGCCTTAAGCGATAAACCTCCTTTGGCGTTACAATAGAAATGGAAATACCACTCAATCCTGCTCGGCCGGTTCTTCCGCTTCGGTGGGTATAAACTTCAGTGTCATCCGGCAATTCGTAGTTGATCACATGGGTAATCCCCTGCACATCGATTCCACGGGCGGCTACATCGGTTGCAATCAATAGCTCCAATGATTTTTCACGGAAACGGGCCATCACCTTATCCCGTTGTGCCTGGGTAAGATCTCCATGCAGTGCCTCTATATCGTATCCTTCACGAATCAGCTGTTCCGTTATCTGCTGGGCATCGGCCTTGGTTCTTGTAAATACAATGCCATACATCCCAGGGTTAAAATCAATAATACGTTTTAAGGTTTCGTAACGGTTCACATGCTGTGTCTGATAATATTGGTGCGCAATATTGGTGTTGGCAGAATTAGCTTTCCCTACGGTAATTTCAAACGGATTTTCCATATAGCGCTTGCTCACCTGGCGGATTTCTTTGGGCATGGTGGCACTAAACAGCCAGGTGCTCTGGCGGTTGGGTGTTTCCTTAAGAATGAATTCAATATCATCCTTAAAGCCCATGTTCAGCATTTCATCGGCCTCATCCAGTACTACGTAATGGATGTCTTCGAGATTGATTGCCTTACGTTCTATTAAATCAATTAACCGTCCCGGGGTGGCTACCACAATATGCGTTCCCCTTTTTATTTCGCGGATCTGCTGACTGATGGCCGTTCCCCCGTATACAGCAGTAACTCCGATATTCGCGTTCTTTTGACGGAAGGATTGCAGGTCGTTTGCAATCTGCAGACATAATTCACGGGTAGGGCAAATGATCAGCGCCTGGGGTGAAGGAAACGATCGGTCAATCAGTTGCAGCAATGGCAAGCCAAAAGCTGCCGTTTTACCGGTTCCGGTCTGCGCCAGCCCTATAAAATCTTTTGTTCCTTGTAATAAAACCGGTATTGCTTGTTCCTGGATCGGAGTAGGTGTTTGGAACCCGATTTGCTGTAATGACTGAAGTAATCCTTCTTCAATTCCCAACGATTCAAATGTAACCACTAAAATATTTTTATAAAATGAACCCGCAAAGGTACGATATTTTTATTTGCTGCCCGGTTTACAGTTCAAGACTTGATGTCCGGAACAGTAAACCGCAATAAAAAAGCCATCCTGCCTGTTCGGGGATGGCCTTTTATTTGCCGAATATGAATGACTTATTTTTTAACTGTAGTATCAACTGCAGGTGCATGATTGGTGTCGAGATTGATCACCGTATCGGTATTTGCAGGAGGTGCCGGGGTAATGCTGGTGGTATCTGTTGGTGCAACGGCTGTAGAATCACCCGATTTGTCGCCTTCTGCAGCATTATTACATGCAATAAAACCTACAGAGCTGATTGCCAGGATAGTAAATATTTTTTTCATTACTTTAAATTTTTAGATTAGAGATTTAAGGTTAATACAACTTTTAAGGAAAGGTGACCCGCCTGCCTGTAAAAAAGTTTTTCTTAGTGGGAAAGGGTTACTATTTTTAAAAAAAAGTATTATAAACTGAACAAAGCGTGAAAGAGACGATCTTAGAACAGGAAATATTGCTACTGAAGGGTTTAGCGCGCAATGATAAGAAATCAACCGAAGAAATATACAAACAGCATTACAACCTCATTCAGGCTTTGGTAGTCAATAATAGTGGTACTGCCGACGATGCCCGGGATATTTTCCAGGAAGCGATGGTGGTTCTCTTTGAAAAGGCGCGGTCAGGAACATTTGAGCTTAACTGCCAGATCAAAACATATTTATACTCCGTGGCTAAACGACTGTGGTTGAAAAGATTACAGCAACAAAGCCGCTTCACTGAGGAGTGGAATGATTCCGGAAGCCAGGTAAAAGTTGATGAAGATCTGGAGGTGCATGAACAAAAAGACCAGGAATATGACCTGATGCATCATTCGATCCAGCACCTGGGCGAGCCTTGTAAAAGTTTATTGGAGGCATTTTATTTTAAGAAGAAGAGCATGCTGGAGATCGCCGAAACATTTGGCTATACGAATGCAGAAAATGCTAAAACTCAGAAATATAAATGCCTGATGCGGTTGAAAAAAATATTCTTTTCTCAATATAAAAAGTAGTAGGATAATGCATGAGCACGACAATATATTGTTAACCGAAGCGGTGGAACGGTATATTTCCGGGGAAATGACTCCTGATGAACGTTTACATTTTGAAAATTTAAGAAAGGCCGACAGCGAGATCGACCAAATGGTAGTAACCCATACGCTGTTTATGCAGCGCATGAACCGCTATAATGAGTGGCAGAAATTCCATGCTTCCCTAAACGAGATCCATACGGATCTGACGGCCCAGGGAAAAATCGACTCTCCGGCGCTTAAAGGAAAGGCCAAGCTGGCTTACCTGTATAACCGGTATAAACGGGTGGCTTCTATTGCGGCGTCGATTGCCGGACTTACAGCCCTGATGGTGTCTGCCATTCTTTGGTCGGTAACCCCAAAAGCCCATAATGCCCAGATCGAAAACCTGAGCAAGAAATTCAATTCGCTCGAAAATAAATCGCGGAAGCAGGCCGAAGAGATCAATGACCTCAAAAACCGCAGTACTGATCCCAAAACACCGGAGATCACTTATAGCTCCAGCGGTACCAGCTTTATGATTGATAACAAGGGATTACTGGTAACCAATGCCCATGTGATCCAGAATGCGCAAAATGTGGCGGTAGCCAGCAATACCGGGGTTGAATACTTTGCTGAAGTAGTATATACTGATCCGGTAAGAGATATTGCCCTCCTGAAGATTACCGACAAGGATTTTAAACCCCTGCCGCCGGTTCCATACGGGTTCTCCCGAAAAATGGCCGACCTGGCAGAGCCGGTGTTTACCCTGGGCTACCCCCGGGAAGACGAAAATATTGTTTACAACCAGGGCTACCTGAGCGCCCGGACGGGTTTTAACGGTGATACGCTGAGCTGCCAGATACAAATTTCAGCAAACCGCGGCAATTCCGGAAGCCCCATATTGAACAGCGAGGGAGAAGTGATCGGGGTTTTAAACGGCCGCCAGAAAGATCAGGAAGGCGTGGCATTCTTCATCCGGTCTAAAAATCTTTACAATATCCTGAATGAAGTAAAAAACAAGGAAAAAAATGATTCTACCATTCAGAATGTAAAACTGAATACCAAATCATCCATAGCCACGCTGAATCGCACGCAGCAAACGAAAAAGATTCAGGACTATGTATTTGTTGTAAAAGTCAATTAATTTTTTTTTGTCATTAACCAAGACCAAAGAGGGTGCCCTAGTCAGCGGCACCCTCTTTTATTTGCTCCAAAATTCCTTGTTGTCAATACAGAATCATAAAGGATCCACGTCCGGTACCACTACCACTGATTTATACCGTTTTTCCTGGTGAAGCTGCGCGATCATAAAAAGGACATCCTCTTTACACTGTGTGATCAAGCGGGTGTTCCGTGGCAGCTTTATCAGCAATTCCATCAGGTATTGATTGCGAACCTTATTGATGATCGGTTCGGAGGGGCCCATAATAAACCGGCTGTATTTGTCCTGCAATGCTGCTGCAAACCAGGCGGCGGCATCCTGCACCACGTCTTTGATTTTATTTTTAAGGAGAAGCCGGATCAACCGGGTGAAGGGAGGATAACCAAATTGTTCTCGTTTGGGCAGTTCATCGTCAAAGAGTGCCCGGTAATTATGCTGCTGTACCTGCAATAACACAGGGTGCCCGGGTTGCGTGGTTTGAACCATTACCTTTCCCACCCCGTGCTTTCTTCCGGCCCGGCCACTTACCTGCTCCATCAATTGAAATGCCCGTTCATTCACCCTGAAATCCGCAAATGAAAGGATTCCGTCTGCATCTACAATACCCACGAGCTCCACATGTTCAAAATCCAGTCCCTTTACCACCATTTGAGTACCAACCAGGATATTAAGTTTTTGTTGCTCAAAGGTCTGAATCAACTGATCGTGCGCATGCTTTCCGCGTACCGTGTCGATATCCATCCTTCCGATATGTGCATGGGGAAGCAGCTCCTGCAAGGCCTCTTCCACCCGCTCCGTGCCGAATTGTTTTTGAATAAAATCATGGCTGCCGCAACTGGGACAGGTAACCATCAGCGGATAGCTGGTACCACAATAATGACAGACCAGTTTATTGTATACTTTATGGTAATTGAGTGATACGTCGCAGTACTTACACTGTGGTACCCAACCACAGGTATTACAGCGTTGATAAGGCGTATATCCCCTTCGGTTCTGGAAAAGGATCACCTGCTTGTTCCGTTCCAGTGCATTACGGATGTTTTCAGCAAGCGGCGGGAAAATAATGGTATCCGCAAACTCCTTGGTCCGGAAGCGACGGGTATCTACCAATTCGATTTCCGGAAGCCTGATGTTCCCAAACCGTTCCGTCAGCTGCACCAGCCCATATTTTCCAGCCAGCGCATTGTTGTACGATTCAAAGGACGGTGTAGCACTTCCCAGGAGTACCTTGCAGCCTTCAAACAACGAGGAAAAATAAATGGCAGCATCCCGGGCATGATACCTGGGCGCAGGCTCCATTTGCTTATAGGATGGATCGTGCTCCTCATCGCAAACGATCAATCCCAGATCACGGAAAGGCAGGAACAGGGAAGAACGGGCCCCCAATACGATTTTCAGCGATCCGTCTTTCACTTTATTCCAGATCTCCACCCGCTCATTTTGTGAAAACCTGGAATGATATACACCGATATGCCCTCCAAAATGCCGTTGCAGGCGCCGGATGGTTTGCGAGGTCAGGGCAATTTCCGGCAGCATATACAATACCTGCCGGCCCTGGCGCACCTGCTCCTCAATCAGGTGAATATAGAGCTCCGTTTTTCCGCTTGAAGTAACCCCATGCAGCAAACACACGTCTTTCTCCCTGAAGACCGTCCGGATCTGTTGAAGCGCTGCAGATTGCGCCCCAGACAGTTCAAAATTGATTTGGATATCCTTAGGTAAACTGCGAATGCGATCCACCGACCTTTTCTCCAATACCAGGATTCCTTTATCTGCAAGTCCTTTTAACTGAGCCTCGCTGGCGCCGGTTTTCTTTAACAGCGCCTGTTTTGTAATGGCTCCTTCCGTTTTCTGGAAATGCAGATATCCAAGCAACAACTCCAGCTGCTTTTCGGCCCGCTGCAACTTGGTATCGGTGTTCAATAGCCGCTCCAACGCCGCCTCGTTGTCATAATCCGGATGTAGCAGCACATACGTTTCTTTTTTGGGACTGTAACTATCCTTTAACGATTCCCAGACATAGCAGATCTTTCCCTGTATCAGCCGGTTTACCACCGGGTACACGTGACTGTTATCCAGGATCAGTTGCACTTCAGTGAGTTTTAATTCCTTTCGCAACAGCAACGCTTCCGCCACCAGGAAGGCCTCATGATCCAGTTCGTTAAAATCGTCGCCGGCTTCTTCGTTAAAAACCAATATGGTTTCACTGCTGAGTTTAAAATGTGCGGGCAGGGCAGCTGCCATCACTTCCCCTTCTGTACACATATAATACCGGGCCATCCATTCCCAAAGCTGCAGCTGCGATTCATATACCACCGGCGCGGCATCCAGCACGCTGACCAGCTCCTTTGCCTCGAAAAACTCAGGAGGCGTCTGGTGAACCCGTTTGATAACACCCGCATATTTTTTGGTTTTACCAAGATTCACTTCTACCCTGCACCCCACCAGCGCGGCCTCCTTCAGATGCTCCGGAATCGCCCAGGTATAATTCAGCGGCAATGCCAGTGGTATGATCACTTCGGCAAAATCAGTTGCCGCGGATGATTGATAAGGCAATTCATTCTTCATTCGTTCCCTACTTTATCCGGGTGCTTTACCCAGGTTACACGATACTCCAGCAGTTTTTGCTCCATCAGCGCATAAACCTGCTGTTTTAACCGCTCATGATCTTTTACTGCCCAGCCCTCAACCGGCACCTCATCTAAAAACACCACACGGCATCTGCCCGGATTTAGTGGGAACCGTCTTGAATACGGCATCCGGTTATAGGTATCCAGGAACAGTACCGGCCGTACCGGCGTATTGGTTTCCAGTGCCAGCTTAAAAGCTCCGTTGTAAAAATCCTTCAAAGGCCGGTCGGTTTCATTAAATGTACCCTCCGGGAAAACAAAAATAGAGATCCCTTTGTTAATCACCGAACGCAGGATTCGGATGCTGCGGGCCCTGCCCTCCGCCGATTTACGATCAACAGTTACAATTGCCCTTTTGTAAATAAACCCGAAAATAGGCAATTTACCCATCTCCGCCTTTCCCAAGGCACGCATCGGTTTCCGGAAAACTTTCACCATAACCGGAATATCAAGGTACGATATATGATTAGCGATAAGGATATATTTCTTATTCCGGTCGAAAGGCATGGTATACGATTTTTGCACCCGGATACCAATCAATGTAAACCAGATATCAGCCCAAAAGGTGCAAAGCGCATAAATAACATTCCCCCCTTTTATCCTGCCCAAAAATGCTGCAAGAATACAAAATGGAAAAATGAGCAGCATCACCACCAGGAAGATTACCGCCGCGTAAATCATATAAAAAAATCGAAACATAGTGCTTAGTCCCTCAAAAATAAACGGTTATGGTAAAATAGTGTATGGATATTTGTCAACAGCTCCCAAAAACTACCGTATCGGCTATTTTTCCGTAATTTTGCAGCCTTTATGCACGGTACAAAAACAGTAGCATTTCATACACTTGGGTGTAAACTCAACTATTCAGAAACCTCTTCCCTTTCCCGGCTGATGGAACAGGAAGGGTTTGAAAAAAAGGAGTTTACAGATGTTGCGGATGTATATGTGATCAATACCTGCTCGGTAACCGACAATGCCGACAAAGAATGCAGGCAGCTGGTACGCCGTATCCAGCGCAAGGCTCCGGAAAGTGTTGTAGTCATTACCGGCTGTTACGCCCAGTTAAAGCCGAAAGAAATCGCTGATATACCCGGCGTAGACCTGGTATTGGGCGCTGCCGAAAAGTTCAATATTGTAAAACATATTAAAGAACTTTCAAAAAACGACGCCGCCAAAATATGCAGCTGCGATATTGAGGACGTAACCGGTTTTCACAGTTCTTACTCCATTAACGAACGTACCCGCACCTTTTTAAAAGTGCAGGACGGCTGCGATTATACCTGTTCTTTTTGCACCATTCCCATGGCCCGTGGCAAAAGCCGCAGTGCTTCCATTGATGCGGTATTGAAAGATGCAGCGGCATTGGCAGCCTCCGGCGCGAAAGAGATCGTGCTTACGGGTATTAACCTGGGAGATTTTGGAAAAGGCCCTGATGGCAATGCTGCCGCAGCCATTAATGGCAGAAGCGAAACCTTCTTTAAACTAATACAGGAACTGGACCAGCTAGAGGGCATCGAGCGCTTCCGGATCTCTTCTATTGAGCCCAACCTCCTGGGAAATGAGATTATTGAATTTGTTGCCAACAGCAAAAGATTTATGCCCCATTTTCATATTCCCCTGCAGAGCGGCAGTAACACCATCCTGGGGGCTATGCGCAGAAGATATAAGCGCGAACTGTACGCAGACCGGGTGGGCCGCATCAAAACCCTGATGCCTCATTGCTGCATCGGAGTAGATGTAATTGTTGGTTTTCCGGGCGAAACCGATGCTTACTTTAAAGAAACCTACGATTTCTTACACGAACTGGAGATCTCCTACCTTCATGTTTTCACCTACTCCGAGCGAGCCAACACCCATGCACTTACGCTTCAGCCGGTGGTACCGGTATCCGTACGTAACGAGCGTAATAAAACGCTCCGGAACCTTTCCTATATGAAAATGCAGTATTTTGAACAACAGCATGCAGGGCAAACCCGGAAAGTCTTGTTCGAAAACCATAATAAGAACGGCATGATAGAAGGATATACGGATAACTACATCCGTATTGCCACTCCTTACCGAAAAGAATGGGAGCACCAGATCATCGACTGGACCCTGTAAGAGAAAGTTTATTTTACTCTTGCTACTTTATTCCTATATTTATTTTTGTTGAGCACAACCAGTTAGCAATTACTGCTTTTACATTAACATTTTCTTTTTATTTCCTGGCCTTCGTGGTATTGTATTTGTATTTCAATAACAGAGAAAGATACTTAGAAAAGCTCTTTATATCGTTTGATATAAGCCTTTAAACCGTTTACAGTACTGGCTTACAGCCGGAAATGTTTTAATATTTTTTATGTTATTTATTAACAATTCCTATATAACACTAAATCTTTTCTCTGCGTTTAGAAAGTATGTAAACCTTTATTATTTATATTTTTTATTAAAATTTTAATCATGAAAAGAACTACAAAAACAGTAATGATGGCGTTGGCTGCAACCGTGATCACCGGAAGTGCATTTGCTCAGGTAGACAGTACAAAAACAGATTCAACCGTCGTGTCTACGGATTCTACGCAAACAGACAAAAAAGACGATAAAGAAAAGTCTAAGGAGGACTCCACAGCTACTCCTACACCACCACAGGCTTCTGTAGCTCCTTCGGTAAAGAACAATACTTATGTTTGGGTTGCTACCAACAGGGAACTGCTGGGCAACAAGAAAATAGCAATCGAAGCAGAAAAGCAAGAGGCCTGATTTTATGGAATCCGGTTTATTAAAACCACACTGGGAAACCAGCGTGGTTTTTTTTTGTAAGTTTGGCAGAAGAATGAGAAGATTATGTCTACAAAAATAAAGTGCCCGAACTGCCAGCATGAATTTCCGATTGAAGCCGCGCTTACCGATGAGCTGAAAAACGCTATTGAAAAAGAGAAAGAGGGCCTGCGCAAACAGATGCAGGATTATAAAAAGAACAAAGACGAGGAGATTGCGCAGTTAAAAAAAACCGCGGAACTGGAAGCATCCAGGGCCAATGAACAGTGGCAGCAGAAATTAAACGCAGAAAAGCAGGCGCTGCAGCAGCAACTGGAGGCTCAACTACGCAAAAGCATCAGCACCGATTTCGAAACCCGCATCGGATCCTTGCAAAAAGCCAATGAAGAGAGCGAGGAGAAGCTAAAACTGGCCCGTCAAAAAGAAGCCGAATTTTTGCGCAAAGAACAGGAGTTTAAAACCCGGGAGGCAGAGCTTGAAATTACCGTACAGAAAAAACTGAATACAGAGCGTGAAAAAATAGCCGATGAGCTGCGCCGGATCGAAAACGAAAAAGCGGCATTAAAAGAAAATGAGTACAACCTGAAGCTTAAGGAGCTGGAAACCCAGTTGGAGCAACAAAAAAAACTGGCTGCAGAAATGCAGCGAAAAGCCGAACAAGGCTCTATGCAGTTACAGGGCGAAAGCCAGGAACTGGCACTGGAAGAAATGCTTACAACGGCCTTCCCCTTCGATCTCATCGAAGAAGTAGGCAAGGGTGTGCGCGGGGCCGACTCCATTCAAACCGTTCGCAATAACCTGGGCGTTGCCTGTGGCAAGATCATCTGGGAAAGCAAACGGGCTGAAAACTTTGGCGGCGACTGGATCGAAAAGCTCAAGGCCGATATGCGCAGCCAGGGTGCCGATGTGGCTGTGCTGGTTACCCGGCGCTATCCCAAAGACATGGAACGCTTTGGCGAAAAAGAAGGCGTATGGATCTGCAATTTCAATGAAGCAAAGGCCCTGGCCAGCGTATTAAGAGATGGCATTATTAAAATATTCAATGCGTCCAAAAGCCAGGAAAATAAAGGAGACAAGATGAACCTGCTCTACGCCTATCTTACCAGTCCGGAGTTTGCCGAACAGTGGAAGGCCATCCGGGAAGGCTTTTTAAGCATGAAGATCTCGATTCAAAGAGAGCGCGATGCGATGGAACGTTTATGGAAAGCGCGTGAAAAGCAGCTGGAAAAAGTATTGCTCAATGCCACCCATATCCGCGGTTCCATTGACGGCATCAGCGGCCTGGAGTCGGTAGACCTGAATTTACTTGGCTATGAAGAGGAGGAATAGCCCGGTCTCATTAAATGACACTATTTCATAAAGTGTGTAAGTTAAAATCGAGTCTTAACAGAATCGATTTTTTAACTTTAAACACAATATGAAAAGATGAAACCGGAAGACTTTTTATCAGACGACTTTTTGAAGCAGTTCAAAACAGGCGAGCAGCTCAATGATTTTTTAGCCAGCATTCAGAAACGGGCCATTGAAAAGATGCTGGAAGGCGAACTGGATGATACCTGGGTTACGACAAGCATCAGCAGAGTGATAATCCCAATGCCCGCAATGGTCATGGCAGAAAGAAAATAAAAACAGGTTACGGGCAAATGGACATCGAGGTTCCACGCGACCGGGAGGCCAGTTTTAACCCGATACTGGTGCCCAAACGAGAGAATATGGTTGAAGGGCTGGAAGAGGTCATGGTGCCCATGTACGCCAAAGGCATGAGCGTATCGGATATCCAGGAGCATGTAAAAGATGTTTACAAATTTGATGTTTCCTCCAGTACCATCAGCCGGATCACTTCCCGTGTAGCAGAAGACATTATCGCCTGGCAAAACCGTCCTTTGGAAACAGTATACCTGATTGTTTGGATGGATGGGATTGTTTTCAAAGTCAGGGAGAACAGCAAAGTGGTCAACAAAACTGTTTACATCGCCGTAGGGCTTCGTACAGACGGATATAAGGAAGTATTAGGCATGTGGCTGGGTAAGAATGAGACTTCGGCCTATTGGCTGAGTGTGCTCACCGATCTAAAATCCCGTGGTCTGCAGGATATCCTGATCACTGCCACCGACAATCTCAATGGCTTTACGACCACGATCAGGACAGTATTCCCCGAGTCCTCCACTCAGATTTGTGTGGTACATCAAATCCGCAACAGCATGCGCTATGTAGTATGGAAGGACCGAAAAGAATTTACCCGGGACATGAAGGATATTTATGGTGCCCCCACCAGGGAGGCTGCAGCCGCAGCGCTGAACGGCTTTGAACAAAAATGGGCCGGTAAATATGCTTATGCCATCCGTAGCTGGAAGGAAAACTGGGAGGAACTGACCGTGTTTTTTGACTTCCCCATTGATATCCGACAGATCATTTATACGACCAATCTCATCGAGAACCTCAACGGAAAGATCAGAAAATACACAAAGAATAAACTTTCCTTTCCCAATGATGATGCGGTGTTGAAATCAGTTTACCTGGCACTCAGAGAAGTGTCAAAAAAATGGACAATGCCCATCAAAAATTGGGACACTGTTTCATAAAGTGTGTAAGTTAAAATCGAGTCATAACGGGTTCGATTTTTTAACTTTAAACACAATATGAACAAATGAAAACGGAAGATTTCTTATCGGACGACTTTCTGAAGCAGTTCAAAACAGGGGAGCAACTCAATGAGTTCTTAAGCAGCATTCAAAAACGGGCTATTGAAAAAATGCTTGAGGGTGAGCTGGATGATCACCTGGGCTACGAAAAGCATCAGCAAAGTGACAACCCCAATGCGCGCAATGGTCATGGCAAAAAGAAAATAAAAACCGGTTACGGGCAAATGGAAATTGAGGTTCCACGTGACCGGGAAGCCAGTTTTAACCCGATACTGGTACCCAAGCGGGAGAGCATGGTTGAGGGGTTGGAGGAGGTCATGGTTTCCATGTACGCCAAAGGAATGAGCGTATCGGACATTCAGGAGCATGTAAAAGATGTTTACAAATTTGATGTTTCCTCCAGTACCATCAGCCGGATCACTTCTCGTGTAGCAGAGGACATTATCGCCTGGCAAAACCGTCCTTTAGAAACGGTATATCTGATCGTCTGGATGGATGGAATTGTTTTCAAAGTCCGGGAGAACAGCAAAGTGATCAATAAAACCGTTTATATCGCTGTAGGGCTGCGCACAGACGGTTATAAGGAAGTGTTGGGCATGTGGCTGGGCAAGAATGAAACTTCGGCCTATTGGCTCAGCGTGCTCACTGATCTAAAATCCCGTGGTCTGCAGGATATTCTGATCACTGCCACCGACAACCTCAATGGTTTTACCACTACCATCAGAACGGTATTCCCTGAATCCTCCACTCAGATCTGTGTGGTGCACCAGATCCGCAACAGCATGCGTTATGTGGTCTGGAAGGACCGCAAAGAGTTTACCCGGGACATGAAGGATATTTACGGCGCTCCTACCAGGGAGGCTGCGGCAGCTGCTCTGGATGGTTTTGAGCAAAAATGGGCTGGTAAATATGCTTATGCCATCCGAAGTTGGAAGGATAATTGGGAGGAACTGACCGTATTTTTCGACTTCCCCATTGATATCCGGCAAATCATTTACACCACCAACCTGATCGAAAACCTCAATGGCAAGATCAGAAAATACACAAAGAATAAGCTTTCTTTTCCCAACGATGATGCTGTACTGAAGTCTGTTTACCTGGCACTCAGGGAAAAATTGGGGCATTGTCCTTAATCAGTTCTTAATTATTTTTGGTGATAGATTGAAGGTATAGCTCTACGATTATTTTACCTCGATTTTAACTTACACACTTTTCGGGATACTCCCCATTAAATATAAAAAGGGAATGGAAGGTGTCCTTTCATTCCCTTTTATCTATTCCGTAAATATCCCTATAATTTATTATCGCAATCGACCAGCACCCCTTTTACATCATATACAATTGCCCGATCTTTTTTTAGCCCCTGCAGGTCAATATTTAAAAATTCGTTGTGTGCTACTCCCAAAACGATCGCATCAAATTTAGTTTCTGGCAGACTAGTCGTACTTTCAATACCATATTCATGGAGTACCTCCGACGGATTTGCCTTGGGATCAAACGTGGTTACCTCCACCCCGTAATCCTTTAATGCTGAAATAACGTCTACGATTTTTGTATTTCTGACATCGGGACAATTCTCCTTAAAAGTAATGCCCAGCATCAGTATTGCCGCACCATTAACACTGATTCCTTTTTTGATCATCGTTTTTACCACCTGGGCGGCTACATACTCGCCCATGGAATCATTCAGACGGCGTCCGGCCAGAATGATTTCCGGATGATAGCCGTGTTCCTGCGCTTTCTGTGCCAGGTAATAAGGATCCACACCAATACAGTGTCCTCCCACCAACCCCGGTTTAAAGGGTAAAAAATTCCATTTGGTACCGGCCGCTTTCAATACATCCTGTGTATTAATCCCTAGGATATTAAAGATCTTAGCCAGCTCGTTTACAAAAGCGATGTTGATATCCCGTTGTGAATTCTCAATGACTTTGGCAGCTTCCGCCACTTTAATTGTTGGCGCAAGATGTGTACCTGCAGTGATTACAGACCTGTAGATTGCATCTACTTCACGACCAGTTTCAGGCGTGGAACCCGATGTTACTTTCAAAATTTTTTCAACGGTGTGCTCTTTATCTCCAGGGTTGATTCGCTCCGGTGAGTATCCGGCAAAAAAATCTTCATTAAATTTCAGTCCCGATGTTTTCTCCAGTACCGGGATGCACTCTTCTTCAGTAACACCAGGATAAACGGTGGACTCATATACAACAATATCCCCTTTCTTCAACACCTTGCCCACGGTTTCCGAAGCCTTGTAAAGAGGCGTCAGATCCGGCCGGTTGTGCTTATCAACAGGTGTAGGCACTGTTACCACATAAAAATCGGCATCCTCAATATCAGCCAGTTGATTGGATACATACAATCCCTTATCGCCCGAGCGGAACGGATGATTCGGAGTTAAAACCCCTTGCAGCACCGCCTCTTCTACTTCCAGTGTCAAATCCTTCCCAGCCTGCAACTCATCAATACGCTTCTGGTTGATATCAAAACCGATCACCGGGTACCTGGTAGCGAACAAGCGGGCGAGTGGCAGCCCAACATAACCCAAACCAATTACTGCGATTTTTTTCATGTATACCTCTTTATATTTATAGTTGTCTTATTTTAAATTTTCCCAATACCATTTAACGGCCTCTTTTAAACCCTTATCGATCGTATGTGTAGGCTGGTATCCCAGCAGGGTTTTTGCTTTTTCCACTGAAGCTAAAGAGTGCGGGATATCGCCCATACGATTGGGTCCGTAGATAATAGGAATTCCGGCAATTTCTGCATCATATCCGCTTAAATATTCTTTAAGATATCTCACCAGGTCATTCAACGTGGTTCTATCCCCCACTGCCGTATTATAAACGGTATTCACCGCTTCCGGGCGCCGGGTTAACATCGCCAGTTCATTCATCTGGATCACATTGTCGATATAGGTAAAATCACGCGAAAAGTTTCCGTCGCCGTTTATTACGGGGCTTTCATGCTGCATCAACTTCTTTACAAAGAGGGGTATCACAGCGGCATAGGCTCCGTTAGGATCCTGGCGGCGGCCAAACACATTAAAATACCGCAGCCCGATCGTTTCGATACCATAAGTTCTCGAAAAGATTTCTGCATACAGTTCGTTGACATATTTGGTAATGGCATAGGGAGACAGGGGTTTCCCGATCACATCCTCAACTTTCGGAAGACTTTCAGAGTCGCCATAAGTGGAGGAAGACGCCGCATATACAAAGCGTTTTACGCCTGCATCCCGGGCCGCTACGAGCATATTTAAGAACCCCGAAATATTTACTGCGTTTGAAGTAATCGGGTCCTTTATAGAACGCGGAACAGATCCCAGCGCTGCCTGGTGCAACACATAATCCACCCCCTTCACCGCCCTCTGGCAATCCTCCGGGCTACGGATATCGCCTTCTATGAGCTCAAAATGGGCTTGGCCGAAATAAGGTTCAATATTATGTCTGTACCCGGTAGAAAAATTGTCCAGGACCACTACCTTATATCCTTTTTCAAGGAAATAGGCAGTAAGGTTGGATCCTATAAAGCCGGCTCCTCCCGTAATCAGAATTTTTTCCATATACTATATACACTTAAAAAATGATCATTGCCCCGCTGCTTACATCAAAGTTCCGGGTAGAATCAATCATGCGGTCACCGGGTTCATTACAGTTATTCGCTCCCCGATTGCCGGAACAGATCCCGGGCGGAGAGAACAATATGGCGGCAAATCTAACCATTATACCATACGGTTGTATACCTGATGGGTTTTTTGGGCGATATTTTTCCAGTCATAGGCCTCCATATCGTAAACGGCAGGGTTGTTTATCTTCCCATTGTCCGCAAATTGCCGCAGTTTTTCCGACAATGCCCGGACATCACCAGCCGGAAAATAATTTTCAGGATCCAGGTGCACCTGTGTATTGGCGGGGATATCGGATGCAATAATGGGCAGCTGATAGGCCATCGCTTCCAGCAGGGCAATCGGCAGGCCTTCATAAAAGGAAGGCAACACAAACAAAGCACAGCAGGAAAACAACTGCGCCAGCTCTGCTCCCTTAAGAAACCCCGGCAACAATACGCCGGCCTGCCTTGCCTGTGCTTTTAATGTTTCAGAATAGGCTGATGCATGGTCTGCATCGCCGGCTATCACCAACCGGAACCGATCGGAAAGCCCCGATTCCATAAACGCTCTAATGAGGTAATCGAATCCTTTCTCTGGCACAAAACGTCCCAATGTAAAAATATACTGTTTCCGCTGCAAGGCGAATTGCTGCAGCACTTCAGGCTTAAAGAGCGGCCGCCCTTTAACGGATACACCATTCGGAATCCGCACAACATTCCTGCGTCCATATTTTTTTACCACACTTTCCCCGATCGCCTCTGATATTACCACCACTTCATTGGAACAACCAACCCCCACCCGTTCTCCCACCTTTAAAAAAAGCCGCGCCATCCGCCCCCATTTCTTTCGTTCATAATCGGGACCATGGTGCGTCATTACCACCTTAAGCCCCAGCAAGCGGGCGATCGGAACAACCAGCGCGGGTCCAACAGCATGAACATGGATCAAATCGGGTCGTTTCACCGCGGCATAAAATACAGCCAGCACGGAATGCACAATGGCCTCAAAAGCCTTACTTCTGGGGGCGTAGATCTGCTTTAGCCGCACCCCCCGGAACAGGGTACCGGTTCCGTTGCGAACATAGCCGGAGCGTCCGACCACAGTAATCTCGTGCTTAAAGTCTCTTACCAGAACGGGATATAATTCCTCGCAATGCGTTTCCACACCACCTGGTATATTGGGGATCCCACGGGTACCCAGCACAATAATTCTCATAACCGGCCTCCTTCAATTAATAATCTGTAACTTTTTACCAACCGGGTTATTGAATAGTTCTCCATAAGCAGCTGCTTTCCTCTCTGCCCCATTTCTAACCGCAGTCTTTGATTCGATAGTAATTTATCTAAACAGGAAACCATCCCGTCCACATCTTTTACATCTACTAAAAAACCGTTTTTTCCCTGCGCTACCAACTTATCATTATCCCCAACATTGGTGGCCACAACAGGAAGGTCTGCATTCAAAGCTTCCATAATCGCATTACTGGTACCTTCAAATACGGAGGTCGATAAATAAATATCAGCATGATCCAGCATCGATGCAATATCTGCCGGATTAATCCAAACCTCCACAATATGGTTCAGCTGCAATTCTTTTATCCGGCCACGGATTGCTGCTTCCAACGCCCCATGTCCGACAATCTGGTATTTTATGCCGGGATGCATCAGGCTCAGCTTAAGAATCACATCCAGAGCCGTATAATAATCCTTCTCGGCCACGAAGCGCCCCACCGTTATAATACGAAGTGGTGCATGCTGCCGGTCCTTGTTTCGATATGAACGGATGGCATCGAAGCAATTGGGAATGACCACCATTTTATCTTCGGCAAATCCCCGGGACGAAAAATAGTTCCGGCCCGAATAGCAGTTTAGAACAGCCTTTGTGGCCCAGGCATTGCAAAGCCACCGGTCAATCAAGGCTTTTGCCGGAGGAAGATAGGCGCTCCGGATACCGGTATATATATTGCGAACCCCGGTGCATTTAGCCGCTATAACCGATAAGAAATTAGCACCCGTTAAATAGCTAAAAACCACCTCCGCCTCCTGCTGTTTGAGATACCTGCAGAACTGCGCGAACCGGGAACCAGGATGTCCCTTAAACGCCTTTACCACAATGGACGGCACTTCCTGCAGGAGACTCAAATACCGGGGTTCCTGATACCGCGCATTCAAAATTATATAATGCACGCTATAGTCATCGGCAAGCGCCCTTGCCAACAAAACGGATTGCTTTTCGGCACCGCCGCTAGTAAGATTTTTCACAACAACTATGACTACCTTCCTATTCATATTGAAAATATTGTTCAAGGAATTGCTTTTTTTCCACCGGGTTCATCGTCTTGGTTGAAAGCGCTTCACGCATCACTTTTTCGTAGTACTGATCCTTCGTTTTTATAATCTTTGCCGGCACACCGCCAATCACAACATTTGAGGGAAAGCTTTTTGTCACAAGCGATTTGGCACCGATAATGACGTTGTCGCCAATGTTAACTCCCGGCATAATTATAGTATCATATCCAATATAGACATTATCTCCGATACAAATTCGCCGAATGATGTCCCAGCTGGGATGTTGTTCCCTAAAAACCCAAACACCTCCATCATGTGTTTCAAAATGAACTTTCGTTGCCGACACATGATTGCCAATTGTTACCAGATATGGCTCCGTACTAAATGATATTTTATAGAAACGACAGTTTTCACCAACTTTTACACCTAAAAGTCTGGCCCAGAGAACGGGCCGGATATATTTCAAAGGGATTAAAATTAACTTCTTTAACTTCATTGCTCAATCATTAATTATTCCATAATATTTTGTGCAAAATCTCATACCACTCAATTTACCGCCGGCACGGTGAAAGCTTTCGCTGTTTTTTAAAGTGCTGAGGTATATAACCATTGAAATATTTAAATCTTTTGTACGACCTCCCGTCACTTTACTCGTTTTTTACTGCCCGTCTCTAAACAACCGATTAAAAACCATCAGGTATTCCCGGCTACATTTTTCGATGGAAAAATTCTTTTCGTAAAAATCAACCATGTTCTCCTTTTTTAAGATCTCCCTGCTTTGAATCATTCTTTTTAATACAAGGGCATAAGCCTCAACAGAAAAATCAGCCGCTAAAAAACCAGTTTTACCATCTTCTATAATATCCACGGCCCCGCTCACCGGTGTGCTCACCGGTATGCAACCACAGGCGAACGCCTCCAGTAAGGTTATAGGCATCCCTTCATATAAAGAAGACAGACAAAATGCATCACAGCATAAAAAGTAGTCTCCGACGTTCTTTTTCGGTCCGACAAAATGCACCCATTCGCCCGCTGCTTTCCTCAATTCTTCCCCCAATGAAGTGTCAAAATAATTATTCCCCACAATCACAAGTTGCAAACACACCCCTGCTCTCACTAATCCATTAACAGATTGAATCAGTAATTGCAAATTCTTCAGCTCCGTACACCTCGCCACGGATAATAACACCATATCATCTTTTGTGCGTTTTATTTCATTAATAAAGGCAGCCACTCGGGTATATTCTGAAGTACGAGACGGCTTCGACCTTCCATTATAAATCAGTATGTCATTGTTAATTTTCAGAAACCGGCGTAACGCAATCCTGTTTGATTCAGAAATCGAAATCAGAACTAGGTTTCTTTTTCTTGCCAAATAAGCTACAACGAACTTCCTGTAACCATAGAGATACGCCTCCGGCTTACTATGCAAGGTGTATACATACCGGCACTCTGAATAAAAAGAAAGTGCCCATAACAGATAATGCATCTGGCAATGAATATGTACAATATCCGGCCGAATCTCCCGGATCTTTTTATATACCTTTATGAGATATTTCAGTTTGGGACCATCTCCAAATCCCATGGGGACAAAATGAATCCTTTCAGACAATTCGCTCACCAAAAGATTTTCGTTCAGTGCCTCCCTGTTTTTTAACACCACAACAAAAACTTCTACGCCTTTCTCCAATGCAAGCCGGTTGCTCAAATCTACCAGCAGCCGCTCTGCGCCTCCCAGGTTTAAAGAATGAATGATTTCTATGATTCGCATGCAGTACGTAGTTTTTAGTGCTTCAACATCTTTGCCTTAAGCCAAATCAACTTCATAAAAAACAACAGGCAACGATCTGTCAATACCGCTGATCCGGTTCGCTCAACAAAACGCATCCCTTTTGCAACCATCCGGGGCAATCCCATATCTTCCAAAGCCAGCTTCCTAGCATTCTTAAATGCACCGATATATTTACTCCTGATGTTCACCGGGTATTTTTTAACCAGGTAGAGCGCAGTCAGCAGGTTAAATCCGACCACATTTCTGTTGCGTTTTTCCAGTTCAAAAACATCGAGCCCTTTTTTTCTTAACTTCGATTCACATTCACAAAGTGAGGCGTAAAGTGCCACAAGGTCATCCGGCGTGGTCCGGTATTTATCAATCTTATATCCAGGACTAATATAAACATACCCGGCTTTATCAGTAATAAATACCGAACTCACCACGCTTAGATACTCCAGAACGAACAAGGTATCCTCCCCCACCCGGGCTGCGGTATCGAATCTTATCCCATGGCAATCGATTACCGACCTTTTAAACATTTTTCCCCAAACAGCACGGACAAGATGATGATTAACCACACGCTGCCGGGCTTCAGTTCCACAGCTTGCCGCTGATATACCTTCAACAGCCACCGTTCCGTTTGGTGAAAGAATTTTAACCCCGCAAACCGAAAAGTCTTCGTCACCATGAGGCAGCAGCAGACTTAAATAATTTTCATCAACATAATCATCGGCATCAACAAATGTTATATAGCTCCCTTTCGCTTTCTCTAAACCCATATTCCGCGCGGCGCTCACTCCCCCATTTTTCATGTGATATACCTCAACCCGGCTATACCGGTCTGCGTATGTATCGCATATCTTCCCGGAATCATCTGTACTGCCATCGTTGATAAGTAACACCTCATAGCAGGTATACGATTGCCGCAACAAACTACCAAGACACCTGCCCAGATAGCGGGAGGCGTTATATACCGGAACAATAACAGAAACCAGTTCAGGAACTGCATTTGTACTTTCGCCACACATCATAATAAAAAAACAGTTTGTAAAGTATTACCAACGCAAGAAACACGATATACAGGCTGATCGTAACCGCGCCATTCATGGTCACCAGCAAAAGATAATAAACCGGAATGGCCATCACAACCAGTCGCTTCCCCTTGAATTTGTCTGCAAAAACCAGCCCCGCAAAAAACAGAACATACAGCACAACGCCTACAACCCCCTGCTCCACCAAAATAGGGATCCACACACTTTCTGCACCGTAGAGATCATAATTGCTATCTCTCAGCGTTCTTGTATACCCCAACCCATGTCCGAAAACCGGTGATTCAAAAAAACTGTTTAATGCAATGGTGTATTGGGTTTCCCGCATCGACAAGGAACTTCCGGCTACATCCCTGGACTGCGCATCAAAAACGGATGTAAGGATCGTCAGCTTGTCAACAACCAGGGGCAATACAACCACAGCCAACACAGCACCAACCGTTATGCTCGTGCGATACCGTTCAGGCATCTTCAACAACAATAACGGAGTCACCATCACAAACGGCACAATGGCAGATCTTGAATTGGAAAGAAAAACCGAAATCGCAACCAATAGGATCAGGTATGGCACATAGCGGCCATACTTTTTCAATATCGATTTGAAATAATAATGAATGATTAAGATCAAATACAGGTAGGAAACAATCGTCAGCGAAAAAATAAACGGGCTCATAAATAACGACTGCAACCGGATTCCCCGTTCTGAATTCAGATAAGACAACATTTTCATTTCCTCCGTCTGAGAGGCCGCCAAGGCTATTTCAACATCTACGATCGGGTTGGAAGCGGTAACATAAGAGAACAGACCATACAAAAGGGCTATCGTAACCGCCACAGACAGGTAACCGACCACTGTTTTTAGATCTTTCGGCGTTCGGATAACAGCAAAAACAACAAGAACAATCAGCAGATCGTTAACGGCAAACTGAAGGATTTTGAGAAACGATTCATTAAAGTTGTTTACAGGAAAAAAAGCCGCAAATAAATAGGAGCCCAGTAAAACCAGGCATGGATTCGTAAATGGGTTCACCAATCGTTTAATCGGAAATTTTATACAATAAAGGGCGATAAAAAAAACATTTAATGCAAAAGTGATCGTTAAAGACGGAGCCGAAAATTTTAGACAGGTGGCTAAATTGAAGAATATAGAGAATGCCGCCCAAAGGAACAGTGCATCTCTGTAATTCAGGAAGGCATATGTAATAAAACAAAGTGTTATGATTATATATAACGCCATTATGCAATAACTTTAGCTTTGGTTCTGTCCATTTTTTCCAATTCCTTTTTTAAAACCTGAGCCTACCATTATTTCTATTACCATTTCGATTGTCAGCGCAGCTCCAGGGCCTTTTTTAAAAACTCCCGGGAAAAAGTCCTTTTTTCTTCCAGGATCTGATCCACCTGCTGCCAATTGATGGCTTTGAAAATCTCAGCGCCTGGTATCTCTTTTGAAGAAAAGATCAGTCGTTCCCTCAGGCAAAACATGGACAGCAGCGATTCGAACCGGGCTGTGCCCCGGCGCCGGTTGCCGTATACCAAAAAAGGTTTTTTGAAAAGAATGGCGAAGACACAGGCATGAAATGAATCCGTGATGATAAAATCAGCCTCATAAAATCCTTTGATCCAATTTTCGGTTGGCGGCGCAATCCGATCTGCCAATGCAGCTTTTACATCACCTGTTTTTGCATTCACCCGGAAAACAGGACGGTCCAACGCCAGGCTCACATATTCAACCACCGCTGTTTTATCTGCCGTTTCATCTAGTATATATACAAGCACACCTTCCTGCTTTTGAGACGGGCCGGTCAACTCTAGGTACCGGGTAGCGTCCAACAGCATTGTGGGGTCCACGACATGTTGCGCTTTAACATGAAAGTACTTTTTACAAAACTCAACACCCCTGGTCTCCCGAACAGAAACAGCGTCGAATCGTTCCAAATGTTTCGCGCAATTTTTTTGTTGTACGACGGAGTATTCCCATTCTTCTGTACCGAAAGAAGCAGCATAAGCAATGCGCCGGGTGTGGCTGCCCTTCAAAAATCCCAGGAAATAATCTTCAATATTTGAGGTATATGCCGTTCTCCAAACCTGGTCGCTACCCACTATGATGGCATCAAACCGGTGCTCCGCTGCCAAAGCAGACAAACGCTTTGTTGTATACACGGCCTTTGTCTGCGGTTGAATATATTTATCTATAAACGGCTGAGTATATTGACTGATGACGGGATATTCCCGTTTCTTTTTGGCTTCTACAAAAACGGCTGTATCCGTTTTACCAAAGCCATATTTTAGCAGGAGCCGCTTTGAAATGGCCAATGGCAGCTTCCACCTGGGAATACCGGCAGCCCGCTTATTTATCAGGCAGACCTCATGCCCCATATCTCTCAAAATACACATTAGAGCATACGCCTGCAGATTTCCACCATAATTGGTATGCAGGGGAAGCGTTAATACTCCGATCCTCATAACATTTTTAATTTTCTCATTTTATGATAAATTCTTGTAACAAGTCTCAGTCTTTTTAATTCTTTATACATCTTATAATGAAACGCCTCCAGCGATGGGGTGCTTCGCCAGTATCTTAAACTTTTCTCTCTGGTAACCTGTCTTTGCAACTGGACGATGCTATACACAATCGAAATTGATTTCAGCATCCGTTTCCGCACATATGGCAAAACATAACCCCGCGATTTTGCATGCCGCATTCGCAGCTTTAAACCATTCTGTCTATGTAAAAAACTTGGCCGCTGAGACTCAATAATTTTATCTTTATTTACCATGTTTAGTTCAAGATCGCCATTCAAAATCCCCTTCTTAATCAACTGATCTGCCAGCGATGTCCGCGTAACGATTACGCTGTTACCCAATCCATCTGTCCGGTATTCCGGCAACCAGGCGTCACCCAATGAAACATCCGCCAACTCCGTCAACACATCCGTACAAAAGTCGCAGGCTTTTGATTTAAACAAACCCGAACCCCACATGTCTCCAACAGTTGACATTTTCATTTGATAAAAGACATCCATTTCATCATAGGCACCAAAGGAATAGTCAGAAGCCATACTATTCGCGTCCTTGATCCGGTATTGCTGATTGTGATAACTCCCGCTGATTCCTGCATGCTGAGCCAGGAAGTCGGTAAAAAAACGGCTTTTCCAGCCTCCGCAAATAATTCCTATCAAAAACGGTATTTTATTCTTCAAATCCGGGTAATAATATTGTTTTAACCGTATTGCCTTTATAAAGCAGGCCACACCGGATACCGCTATTCTTCCCTCAATTTTATTGATCTCTGTAAATAGCTTTTCGAGCGTAATGGGTATATACCGTGTTTTTGAAGTTCTCTTTATGTCCTCCACATTCGAAAACAATTGATATTCGTATCCCCCTTTCACCTCCCTCACAACATATAAATGATCCACAATCTTTTCCTGCAGAAGTTGCTTAAAAAGATAAGTGGCGATGCCTCCGGAGGAAGAGGAGTTGCGAAACTGACGGCTATACCCGATATATGTGCCTTCAAAACAACCTATTTCAGCATCCCGCTTTGTCGCCTGCCCTAAAAAGATAGCAGCCAGCTGATCCTCATCTGCCACCACTGCTTCAGGTTCCGGGTTAAACGGACAAACCTTCATTGCCGCACGGGGAATCGCTCCATCAATGGTAACCGGCTTCAGAAATCCATATTCATCCCAATCCATTTTTATCACCTGTTCCGATTCCGACACACATACACCACAACCGGTGCAGAATTCGCCTTTAAAAAGATTCATACTTTATTTTTCTATTTATTCGCCCCCTAACCAGCTTTACAATGAATACCCGCTCCTGTGAAGACAACCCACCAAAAAAAATCGCTACGCCCGTACTACATACCAGAATCAGGCTCTGGTAAAGCAACTCCATAATACCTGTAGCCCCACCCGTTAATGAATGCATCAGGTACAGCCCCCCCAGGGATAAAACGGAAACCCGTATTACAGGGAAAAGAACTTCTTTGACGTATGTGCCGATATCCAAGCCAATCATCTTCCTCAGAAACAACATCCTGATGCCTAATGTTATCAGCGACAACGCGATGGCCACATACAAAAAATACACAGGGTTGTGATAGGCCCTTAATACCAGATAATTAACGGGCAGGTTTAACATAAGCGTGGTTCCAACAACGATCTGGTACCACTTTATATTGCCGGTGGCCAAAGCCCCTGTAATTAAGGGAGATGAAATACTTTCAATTGCGAGGTTCAGCAGCACCAGTACTACGAAGACATCAGTGGACGGAGGCGGCGTTTTAAGCCACCAGATTAGTATAAAATGAACATTTAATATTACTGGAGTTACCAGCAGGGTCACCAAAAAAAAGGAGAGCCTGGAACCTCTGAACATTACCTCCCGCAGGGTTTGCATATCGCCACGCCCGTAGCTTTTATATATCTGTGGATTGATAGCCGTTTGAAAGCTTTGGACAAACCCGCCAATAGTGCCCTGCACCTGCACCATAATGCCATAGGACGCATTGACAGCCGTTCCAAAAAACAGATTCAGCAATATATTTGTTCCCTGGCCCTTGGCGACAGCTGCCACATTTCCAAAAAGGTTCCAACCCGAATACGCTAAAAGCGTTCTATACGCTCCTGCGTCTCTAAAGAACGTAAACCTGGTTTCTTTAAAATTCCGGAGACAGTAAACCTTATAGATGGTAGAGACCAATAAGGCCACCAGCACTAAAAGCACCGCATAGGTTTTTAACTTATCGAATGGAGAAATCCAAAGCAGATAAACCGCACACAATTTTAACAGTACCTCAAGAATACTGATAAAAGCGAAAACGCCCATCCGTTCTCTAACGATAATCATTGCATTAAAAGGCACCTGCGTTATCGTAATAATACTTGACAATACTGAAAACTGATAAACAACATTAGCTTCCGCTATCCTGTTACCAGGTATCACCAGCCTGTGGTTTAGAAACCAAAGTCCCAGGCTTTCTGCAACGATCAAAACAATAAGGGCAATACCGATATGAATGATCAACGCCGCATTAAAAGTTGTATGCAACTTATGCCAATCCTTTCGGCCAATATCAACTGCCAGGAATCGTTGCGTAGCCGACGACATAGCTCCGTTTAAAAAGGCAAAAAGTACGACCACACCACCTATTATGCTATAAATGCCATAATCTGTTACGCCCAGAACATTCAGCACCACTCTGGAGGTATACAAACTAACCCCCATTGTTAAAAACATTCTCAAATAAAGCAGCAACGTGTTCTTTGCTATCTTCCTGTTATTATTTTCCAAACGTATAAATAATTGATCCGCTAAAAAAAACTTCCCGTTGAGACACTGGCATATGTCATATCCGCATCAGGTACATAAGCCATTAAAATCATTTAATCATAAACACCTTTAGCTCACCCGGTGTTTATTTTTTCCGGCTTCCGAAGCCGCCACCCGCGCCGGCGCCCTTCAGTTTCTTCCGCGTAATTGCCATATCCGTACCCATAACCATACCCGTAACCATACCTGCTATAAACGCCGCCCCTGACCCGCACATCATTTATGATCAATTGTAGGGGCCTGATCTTTTCCTGCGCCACCAGGTCATTTGGCAACCTTAACTGCTCTTTGTAGGTATGGCCCTGGCGTACCAGGTACAGGCACAGGTCACTATAGCGCGATAAAAGCTGCGCATCCGTTACCATGCCTACCGGAGGTGTATCCATCAGCACATAGTCGAATTGCTGTTTTACCTGTTTAAATAATTGCGCTGTACGTGTATTTACCAGCAGCTCAGCAGGATTGGGTGGCAGGGCCCCGGCCTGTATGAGAAACAGATTTTCATGGATCCCTGAAGGCATCACAATATCGGAAACAGTTAGCTCCGGCCGCACTACATAATGAGAGAACCCTTTGCCACGAGTTAATCCCAGTTTTGTTGTAATACCGGGCTTGCGCAGATCGAGTTCCATGAGCAATACTTTTTTATCCAGCAGCGCAAGACTCAATGCCAGGTTTAATGCAACGAAAGATTTCCCTTCACTGGACATCGAGGAAGTAAACAGGATCGTATTGCCACCATTGAGCGAAAATTCCAGGTTGGTACGCATGGCACGGAACTGCTCTGCAATGGCAGAACGCGACCCCGGAGTAACGACTACCGAATGCTCCTTTTCTGAATGTGCTACAACACCCAGTACCGGCAATGTAGTTATCATTCGCACATCCTCAGCACCGCGAACTTTTACATTCAACAAATCCCGGAAGTATCCGATTACAAGCGGCAATGCCAATCCGAATATGAGCCCCAATGCGTAAATCATTTTTTTTCTGGGTGCAAAAGGCAACTCTTCTGCTTTAGGAACGTCGATCACTTTTGAGTTGGCAACATTGGCTGTGCGACCGATCGCTGTTTCCTCCCATTTTTCCTGCAGGAACACATACTGTGCCTGTTTGATCTGTTGTAAGCGTGCCAGGTCGATATAGCCTCTTTCAATCACCGGCACTTCATTTAGTTGGCCATTAAACCGGCTGGCCAGCTGCTGCTGACTCCGGCGTGCCTGCTCCAGCTGGTTGCGGGTATTGGCCAGATTGTTAATCATATCCTGTCGCAGCCCTGCAATCTGCCCGTCAATATTTTTCACCAGCGGGTTATTGTCGGTATTGGATAAAAGCATCCGTTCCCGCTGCAGGATAAGATCATTATACCGTGCCGAAAGGCCACTAAACGTTGCGTCCTGGGGCAGCAAGGCAGAGGGAACCACGCGAGGCCGGTTCTTGTCTTTTAAATAATCTGAAACCACATCCAGTGAAGCCAGCTGGCCATCAGCCTGCGCAAGGTCCCTGGTAAAAGCGGCAGCGCCTTCGAGCAAAATCCGGCTTTGCTGCGAGATATCGGCCAGCTTTGTTTCTTTCTTATAACCAGAGATCCGGTCTTCTACCTCAGCCAGTTCGCCGGTAACTTTTTCAAGACGGGCGTTTATAAAAGCCAGTGTGGAATCAGCGATCTCATTTTTGTCAGTAAGATTACGCTCCACGTACTTGTTAATAAGGGTACGCAAAAACTGCTCGCCTTTTCTGGGAAGGTTGTGCTGCAGGGTAAGGTCGATGGTGGAAACCTGCTTATTCGTCACCTCGGCTGTTAGTGCACCTCTCAGCCCCTCTACAACTTTACGCACCGGCAATACAGAAAACCCATAGCGCTCCAAACCATACTGCTTTGCCTGGTTCCGGCTTACCTTAACCATTCCTGTACCCGGCAAAAAGAATGTCTTCCCCAATATAATATGAAGTGTTGTATCTGCGTTCTGAAGACTTACACCGCTCTTGTCTGCAACAATATCAAAAGCGTTTGTCTTCAGAATGGAGTCCGGAGCCGTTTCCACCGTAACAAGATACGGTGCTTCCATAACCGGAACACTATGTACGGTACCCGCTTTAAAATACGAAATATACGCTTTTTCCGCCAGCACCATTTCCCGCATCAGATCGGCCGTTTTTAAAACTTCCACTTCATTATCCACAGAACTCTTTGCTCCCATAAGACCCGAGAGCTCGCTCAGGGCTGCATTCTGCAATAAACTCCCTCCTTTTTTATCGTCTGACACCAGCAGTTTTGCGTGGATCTTATAATTCGGCAGGGTATAGCGAAGATAGATGTAGGCTCCCGAAAAACCGAGGATCCCGCATAGTAAAAACCAATACCAGTTAGCGCGTATACGGCTTATTAAACGCAATAAGGTCTTATTGCCGCCTTGTTGCGTTCCTGGTTCAAGTTCATCTTCCCAATTAAACTCTTTTTGCATATTCTACTAATAATCCTAAAAATAATTTAACAGCATTCACCGGATGCTACCGCACTCTCGATAGTGCCACAATCAACACCGACACAATGGAACCGATAATCGCAAAGGTTTGGGTACGTGCTGCGTTATTTGCAGCCGCCTTCGCCTTACCAGGCTCCACATACACCACATCATTTTGCTGAAGATATAAATAGGGCGATGTAAGTGCCTGTCCGCTATTCAGATCAAACCGTATGGTTCTCTGTTTTCCATCAACATCGCGCAGCAACAGTACATTCTGCCGGTTGCCGTAAATCGTAAGATCTCCGGCAAGACCGAGCGCATCCAATAGGGTAGCCTTTTCACCGGTTACAAAATATGTTCCGGGCCGGCTTACTTCACCCAGCACCGTTATTTTAAAATTCAGCAACCTTACACTAACTACCGGGTTCTTATAATACATAGCCGCTTTGGCTTGTATCTGTGTTTTTATTTGCGCTGTGGTAAGCCCTTCTACCTGCAATGTGCCAAGAAGCGGCAGTTCGATGGTGCCGGCCTCACTTACCAGAAAACCGTTGCCAGCCTGGGATGCTATTGCACCGGTTGCCCCCTGCAACCTGGTGGCGGTTTCTGTTAACATCGCAGCGCTGTTATCCAACGTACTGATGGTAATTCCGAGGAGATCATCCGGTTTAACTTTAAGCGCCCGGTAATCTACCGTCTGAATCAGGCGCCCGCTTGAATATGCCGAACTGTCTGCCGGAATATTCCTGAAGTAGGGAACTTTCTGATACGTTTTACAAGCAGTCAGTGCCAGCACAAGTGCACCAACCAGTATGGCATTTGTTCTTCTGATTTTATACATAAATACAGTCAATATTCCGTTGCGCATTCAGTTGCCGGACCGGAACAGCCATGGGGCCGGAACGCCCGGCAGCCGCCAACTGGTGATCCGTAGTCTCGAACAGTCTTCTATCAGCTTCTTTGCAGAAGCTTAATCTCTAAAATAACACGTGCTAAAATCGAAAACAAAGCAGTGTTTGGAGGGCATTAGTTTTTTAACGTGTCAAAAGTAATCACTTCAAACAACACTACCAACATTCTTTCCAGATACCGAAGCAAATCAGGGAGATGTTGCCTGAAGCAATCATCTCCCTTGTGTTGTTTATTTAGACGTTCTTATCTTTTCTCGTCGCATGCTTACAAACCTGCCTCTTTGCATTTTTCCTTCAGCAATTCCAGGTTGGTGGCTCCGGCTTTTGTACCCAATATTTCTCCGCCTGTTGCGTTATCTCCTACTGTAGCCGTGTTATCTGCCTTTACCGTAATATCATTAACATCCTTTACGGTGGAGCCCCATACCGCCCTGAAATCATATTTTTTCCCCGGATCCAGTAAGGTGGTGGATATATACCCGTTTGTTACAATTCCCAGCAATTTGTAACCGGTTTGCCCATGGATCTTATAGTACAGATAAAACGTAGGCAATACATTTACCGGTTGCGCCTGGTTAGGACAGCGGACATATAGCTGCATGGTCGTTTTGGGATTACCGGCAACCGGTGATGCAGCCAACGCGATGTGTTGTAATGCAGTACTGCAGGGATCAGCGACAGTTGTTTCCGACAGCTTATTCCCATCTGCGTCAAAGGCTCTTATAATAACCGGAGCCTGGGGCAGGTTGTCAAAACCCAGTTCTGAACCATCAGTTGCCGTTATGTTTTTTTTTACCAGCAATTTACCGGCATCATCGCCCATATTTGAAAATACTTTTACAGTTATCGGATGGGTCACCCCGTTCTTTAGCCAGTCTGCGGTCAGCTTTAATTTCACGGCGCTACCACAAGACTTAATAAGATTCCCGGCCAGGAACCAGGTAGCGTGTGTACTGGAAAAGTTTACGGAAAGTTTACCTCCAGAAGACTGAACAGTGGCTTCCTGTTCATGTTTCCAAACCGGGTTGTTGCTGGAAAAACTAAATATGCTGAGCTTATCGCCGGCTTTCACCTTTTGCCCCGTTTCAGGATTCACAAAATCCGGATCGAGGCTGATGCCCAGATCAACCGGTTTTGAAAAATTTGTTATTGTTGTACCATTCAGGGAAAAGCTAACCTCCGACATGCCCCCCGGCAACAAAGTACCGGAACTGGCTCCGCTGGCCGTATGAACGACTGGCTGCGTTAAGCCCGTTCCACCAGGAAATACTTCGGCAAGGCTTTCTGCACCGGTTTTCGGAACAATCATGCTCACTTTCAGATCTGTTCCCGAAACCACATTATTATTTGCATCTCTGAACTGCGTTCCCGCCGGAATCTTAATCGTGGCAGACTCGGAAGAGCCGGTCGGAGGCGGAATATTTACGGTAACATCCGCTGCGGGCGTCCCATTGGCTGCTAATGCCACGGAAGTGTTCTTTACAGCCATTTCAGAAGACGCAGCTGCCGTATTTAACAATACAACCTTCCGCATGGCAATTTTCTCGCCGCCGGTTATTTTAACAGGTATCTGCACGCCCAGGTGGTTGGTCGCAGCAATGGCTACATTGATATTCAGCGGCGCCTGTTCGCTCACTACCACGTTGGGATCTACGGCTAAAAACAAAAATCCACCGATAACCCTGAATATTTTCTTGCCCTCAGCATTATAAATTTTTTCCGCATCCGGACCGGTAATTGCTACGGTGGCATTATCGAGGGAAACTCCGGCAGTGCTGCCCACCTCCAGGTTTACCACATTTTTAAAAACGTTACTACTCACTGAAATCTCCAGGTCTTTAAAAGGATTGGTACAGGCCACAATCATTCCAACCACCGCCAGGAACATCAACGCAATAAACGAAATACGATTTTTTATCATTGTTTGTGCTTTTAATATTCTTTTAAAATTTGTACCCCACCCCTACCTGCAAAACAGGCAACCAGCGGTAATCATCCAGGTTTTTTTGAACAGCCACCTCCTGTGAGGTATTTTCAGACAAAAGATTATCTGCAGTTATATCTACTACGGGCTTGGAGAGATAGAAGGTGCCGAGGTCCGCATTAAAAACAACACGTCCGCCCAATTTCAGGTTGCGCAGGGCAAACCCGCCATACGGCGCTATTTTTTTCCATTGAACCGCAGCTTTTACCGTTCCCAGGTCCTCTTTTTTTATGATGATATCACCATAGTGATAATCATTCTTTGGTGTTGCCGTGGCATTCGCTTCCTGCTTATAAAAGACAGCACCCCCTCCGATGATGTACAGCTGGTGCAGGAAACGACCGGCCTGTTCACCGGCAAAAGGTTTCCACCCGATCAGGGCCTGTACATTTCCCAGCCGCTCTTTCATTTTTATATCATATGCATTCTTTCCCAGTGTACGCGTAGCCGTATACCCGTAAGGTGCGTAGCTGACAGCCAGCCCGGCCATCCAGCGGCGATGGAGCTGATAACCCGCATCAACACCGACCCCCTGAGTACCCGCATGGATGCCCGCAGAAAAGCGCCGCTCCTTACCACTAGCCGCATCGTTTCTATTTTGCGCATAAATCATCACAGTACTCAGCATTGAAAAAGAAAAAATTAACAGTTGCTTCATTTGTTATTTGCTTTTAAAGAATGTAGGTTTGAATGTTTCCAATTTCTTAATACGCATTTTTTTCACCCCGTACCATATTCCATACCGTTAGAAATATAATCTTGAGGTCCAACAGGAAATTCCAGTTCTCCACATAGGTAATATCATGTTCCACACGCTTTTCCAGCTGCCACAATTCATTGGTTTCTCCTCTGAAACCACTTACCTGCGCAAGGCCCGTAATTCCTGGTTTGATATAGTGCCGGACCATAAATGTGCTGATCACTTCGGTAAACTTTTTAGTATGGGAAAGCATATGTGGCCTTGGGCCTACAATGGACATATCGCCCTTTAACACATTTATAAACTGAGGAAGCTCATCCAAACTGGTTTTTCGTAAAAAGGCACCCACCCTGGTAATACGGGCATCTCCTTTGGTTGCCTGCAGGCTATCTGCAGCTGCGTTGACCCGCATTGTACGGAACTTAAAGCATTTGAATACCGAACCACCGCGGCCGGACCGATCCTGTACGAAAAATACAGGCCCCCGCGATTCCAGTTTTATCAGCAACGCCACAATGGGTATCAGCCAGGATAAAACAAAAACACAAACCAGAAAGGAAAATGCAAAATCAAAAATATCCTTCACCAGGGAACTGCCTTCCTTTTCCAATGGTTCATTCCGCACGCTCAAAACCGGAAAACTACCCATATTACGCATTACAACGGATTTACCGACGCTTAAAAACTCGGGCAAAAAACGGGTACGTATCAGAAAGTTTTCAGCCCGCTCACAAAAGCGCTTTACTTCGTCGACCTCAAGCGCCGATAAACTAATTACTGCCTCGGACTGTGCATGCGCGTTTCCCGTGGCTTCAAGTTGCCTGTAATTGCCCAGGTATGTGAGTGGAAGACATTCCAGCTGATGGGTATGATAATACCCCACACAATGATACCCCAGGTAACGATCTTCATTCATCTGGCGCATCACTTCCTGTAGGGAGTTTGACCCCCCAATAAACACTACATGCTGTACGATGCCTCCTTTTTCCCTGCAGTACTTACGTATCGAAAAAAAGCATAGCCGGCTGAGAATGATATAACTAATAAAGAACAGCAGGTAATTTAGGATAAACAATACAATTTCCTTAGGCGCCAATGCATTAAAAAGCGTACACAAACACACGCAACAGGAGCAAACGGAATAATACACAAACACCTTAAGGGTGTCGGAAAACACAACAGTGGATTCTTTGAAAAAAAGATTGTTGTAACAATTAAAATAATCGGTAATACCGCACCAGGTGATGGCCTGAAGCAATAAGGTAGATACGATTACCTGAAGCCCAATATTTATGGACATCATTTTTACCAGGAGGTAAATACCCAGTACGATCACATCCAGTACGATCATAAACTTTGTGACCCGCTTCACAAATGGTAAATCTAAACGTATCATTTTATCAGCATTACTTAAGCGGTTATTAAAAGGCATACTTCAAATGGCCTGTCAACAGGCAATACACCGGCCGGCCGTTCAACCGGATCAAACACGGCACTCTTATGAGCACAATAAGTCCCATGGTTACGCCTTTCGCATATCTTCCATAATGTACAGCAAAAAAAGGTATGCTGCCACCCGGAATCGGCTCCAGAAATCATAAAAATCCTGGCTGTAAATCTGCACCGGTTTTTGAGGGCTATTCAAAATACAAAAGCGCAAATTACCAGAGCTCCTTAAATACTCTTAAACGTATAGACCTTTGGGTCTATCTGGTAACGTCAATATCTCCTTATTTTTTCATCCGGATCATAGTTTGTAGCAGTGAGGGCTTAATTCCCGCTACACAGCAGTATTCATTTAATATTGATCCGAATACAATGCAAATATAAACGGCCCGGGAATAACAAAAAATGGTAAAAGAGTAGTATTTATACTCCCTTTTTTCCCTGATGGGCCCGCGGTCAGGTATTTTGAAATGAGGAAGTCATGCTGTTCTTTACTTTCCGGATCGCCTCGGCCCTCGAGTTTACCTGTAGCTTTTCGTATATATTCCGGATATGTGTACGCACGGTTTCCACGCTGATAAAAAAGTGAGCCGCTATTTCCTTATACCGGTGTCCCTTTGAAAGCTGCAGTAATATTTCATTCTCCCGCTGGGAAAGTTTTTCAGATTGCAGGCCGGGCGCCGGCGCAATAAAGAACCGGTTGATCACTTTCCGGGCAATCATACTACTCATAGGAAACCCGCCATTGTACACATCTTTTATCGCTTCGATTATTGCCGCATTGCCGGAGTTCCGGAGAAGGTAGCCGGAAGCGCCTGCATTCAGCGCACCAAAAACAATGCTATCAGCATCATCGCATGTCAGCGCCAGGCATTCCAATTTTGGATACCATAGTTTTAGCTGTCCTACCACTTCTATTCCGGAAATACCCGGCAAATGGATATCAAAAAGCAATACATCAACCAGCTTCCCGTCAATACCGGAAAGTGTCGATTCGCCATCCCTGAACACACACACCACTTCTATCTCCGCCTGCTGGTTTAATATAGCAATAAGCGCATTTCCCGACAGTTCCTCATCTGCTAAAATGGCTACTTTTATTTTATACATATGAAATCTCTATTATACAGATGAAATATCATGATGCCTCCTGTTAAGTATAAATGTAAACTCACGCACGCGCTACATTTTCATTTAAGAATATTGCTCAAAAGGCCCTCGCGCCTGCCACTGTTGCCTGGTAACCTGAACTTATTTAAATGAGTCCCGACAATCCTTGTACAGTACTCCAAAGCAGTTCCCGTTCCGGCCTTCCGGCGATGCTACAAATCCGGATGAATAATGTATGAATACTGATCCCCTGCGGCAGCTAGTTTTACCCATACGCATATTTTGGTTGCATTTATTTATTTTTATCATCGCTTATATGCGCACGGCTGCCAGAATATACATGTCTCATAAAACCCGGCAATTTGATTCCGAACAGGTCGTGCTTAAAGCGTTCCTTTAACTACGTAAATCATCTTAAAAATAACCTGCCCTTTACTCCCACGCAGATCAACCTCAGCGTAAACTATGGATTAAAATATGAACCCGTATTCAGAAGATCATTTCTAAACACGCTTTCAATTTTATGCATCTTTCTATGGGTTCAGCTACATGGTATTGAGGGCGATAGTCATCTATTAAAAGCCCGATCATAAACCTGCATACCGCCTGCGCGTTATATACGGCTTTTAACTAATGCGAAGTTAGGTCAATATTTCTAAAAAAACAGGTAGTAAAATAGTAGTAAGTACTACTTTTTTAACATTTGCTGTATTCAATCCACTCATCAGGAATGTTCAAACAGGTATATTTTCTTACCAAACAGCATAAAAAAAGCAGCTGCCCAACTCCCCTCAAAAACACGGGCGCTATCTACCGCATTGAAAAAAACGGCGTGCGCAATTCAATGATCTTTGACCGGCTCCATCATTTGAAAATGCAGCTGGAAAATCTCCGTATAAAGAAACAGAACGAAAAACAACAGGTTGCTGTGGATACAATTAACCAGATCACAGACGACGACAACGAGGCCATTATTTTGGTAAACCGGTACATCGACAACCGCAATCATCAGTTTACCCCGGCTAAACCGGATGAGGCAATTAAAGAAATGTTCGGTGCCGCAGCGCGGATTTTTACCGGCATCACGGAACGGTTATCGAAAGTGGATACCCGCTTTTCGAATGTTGCTTCAGCCAAGGCCTCCCTACAAAAATCGATCCGCTCGCTCGAACCGCAGCTAAAAGAACAAAAAGATTGGCCGGATGAGTATCTTTCTAAGTCCAAATCGAAACGAAGGGCTATGTTTTATGAGCGAAAACTCAGCTGGTTTGGCATTCCGATCAACTAGATAAAATAACCGGTTTGCACCCAACTGCCGTGCACAAACCGGTTTTCATTAAAGTCGGATTCCAATCAGGGCACTTTATCAAAGGCTACAATGGTAACCGCAGCCTGACCGGCATTGGCTGTAGCTTTCAGATAAATGCGGCCATCAGGTGTGCTATTATAAACAGCACCCGGAGCCAGCAGACTTCTCAATGCTTCATTAACTTTACCGGTATAAGTAGGCTGTGTATTGGCAGTAATGGCGTCATTGAGCTGATTATAATCCAGCTCTTTTTTGCTGGCCACAATGGCGATCTGATCACGGGTTCCCTGATTATCGGCCTCCATGGATTCTGACCGGGGGAATAAACGGTAACCGGTGATTCCACAATAAGGAGAATGCTTGGAAACCGCTTGCCCGGGCTTCAGGTAAGGAAACAGTACATAACTGCTGCCGGTTGTTTCCTGACCGAAAATATAGATATAACATTCGGTCGTATTCTTTACCTCCATTTTAAAGCGGGTGCCTACTTTTATTGGTGTCACCGTCTGGAAGCTATTGTTCCCTGTTGACTTCAGCCGGATGTACTTTTTAGTACTATTATCTACCAATCCCACATTGCACTCCAGCGGCATGGCCGCTATATTGGCCGCCTTGGGCAGCGGATCAATACCGTACGCCTCCCGTACGTAATTTTTAAAATCGCCATAGCGCACCCAGGCTACGCCGTTGGTTCCCCATTGGGGGGTCCAACTGTTCATAATCTGGAAGGCGCCGCCATATTTTCGGTCGTCGTATCCGATCACGCACATGGCATGCCCGCCCATACCCACCTGCGACTGATCCATTCCCTGCGGTTGCCAGAGGTCTTTTCCCATCATATCCTGCATAAAACTCTGGCCCACCAACATTCCGATCACTACCGGCGCGTCCTTGGCCAAATGTTCTTTGAGTGCCCTTACGCTGATCTGGTTCAGGTTATCCCCCTGGGTAAGGCGGGTGAACCCATGAATGGTGTGCTGGCGCCCGGCCTGAAGTGCTGCTCCATCCGGCGTCCGGCTGCAATCCTGGTCATCATACGGATAGGCGCGTAACGGAACACCACCATTGGCTTTCATCGCTTCCATGGCCCGTTGTATATAGGACCCCTGACAATCATTCCCCAGGCGGATCTGGTTGTATAAATATGAGGGGCTAAATGCAATGGTGTTCGGATCCTGACCGGTTGCTGCCGCGGTTAAAATCGTTTGCGCGGCATAGGCACTGCTCCAGGCCACGCAACTTCCCTGCTGTCCCTGATCGCCTCTTTGAGGCGCAAAACGCAGTAGGGAAACGGCTTCCGGCAAGGGGTTTTTATTGTTATTTTCCTCCAGGCCTTCATAAATCTTGGCCTTATTAAATTCATTGGGATTATAGCTATACCCGCTTTGAGAAAACAGTTGCTGCGCGGCGTCGCTTAAACCACCGATATTACTGCAACCGCCACGTCCGCCCAAAAAATAAACAGCAGCGGCAATAATCACTAATACAATAATTCCTTTTCCGCGGAACAGTCCCAGCAACAAAGGCAGCAATCCAAAAAGTCCGCTTCCGCCGCCGCCCGGGCCGGAGCCTCCGCCGCCACGGTCATCATTAAAGTCGTTATCCCCGCTATTGGGATCATCCGTCATTCTGATAGGCATAGATTAATTTTTGTATAAAAATAATATGGAGTTGGGAAATAAGCAGCAGAAATTTAGCAGGCAGTCTTCAACTTTCAGCGGACCGCGATCAGTGACCACCATCATTTTCTGAAATTTTTGAGATTTGGGTCTTAACTTTTGCTATTTGGTTTTTTGGAATTTGAAATTTAAAATTTGGTACCTAACCTTTGGTATTTAGAATTTAAATATTGGCATTTCGTAATTCACAGCTCCACTCATCCAAGTTTTATCTTTCCTCCTGTCTTTACGGCCTTATAGATGGCATCGATGATCACCAGATCCCGAAGCCCTTCTTCGCCATCAACGGGTATTACCGGCTTCTTATCATCCAGGATGATCGCCGCCATCTCATCCATTTGAGTGGCCTGCTGGGGGCGGTCGTTGGCAATATCCAGCGGGCCTTTATGAGTGCGCCCTTTAATAGGCCCGTAACTGGAAGCCGGTTGCAGTTCTGCAAATCCCTTATCGCCATTCAGGAAAAAGCGGTCGAGATTGTTCATATTATACGAAGAAAGACAGGAGGCCGTGGCCCCACTGGGAAATCCCAGCTGAAATGTAATGGTTTCGTCCACCCCCTCTTTAAACTTCACCGAATCTGTTTTGGTTTCCTGGGCGGTAACCCAAACCGGCTCCTCGCCCACCATATACCGGCAGCCATTCAATGCATAAATACCAATATCCATCAAGGCACCGCCACCGGCCAGGGCTTTATTTACCCGCCATTGAGTAGGGTCACCAAGCCGGAATCCTGAAAGTCCCTGAAAAAATTTAATAGCTCCCAGCTCTCCTGCCGTACGCATCCGGTGAATTTCCAGCGTGAGTGGTTCAAAATGCATCCGGTATCCCACCAGTAATTTTTTACCCGCCTTTTTGCAGACATCCACCATTTCCCGTCCTTCTTTGGCATTCAGCCCCATCGGCTTTTCGCAGATCACGTGTTTTCCTGCCCGGGCGCTGCGGATCACCTGGTTGTGATGCAGGGCATTGGGTGTAATTACATACACCGCATCAATATCGGGGTTGTTGCGAATGGCATCAAAGTTTTCATAATTATAACGGCTGTTTTCCGGTACATTGTATTTAGCACCCCAGGTTTTTAGTTTCTCCGGTGTACCACTGATCAGGCCGGTAATCTTTGCCCGTTTGGACTGCTGCATAGATTCGGCAACACGGGTGGCATACCCTCCCAATCCCATTAATGCTACCCGCAGTACAGGACCATCCGCTACTTTTGGCTGTAACCGTAAAATACTGTTTGCATTTAACCCCTGAATCGTATAAAGACCAAGGGCAGAAAGTCCCATCTTCTGGATAAAATTCCGGCGTGTACGCATATGACTGATGTTTAGAGTTCAAAGGGCCAGCGCGCGGAGATCCATAAAATGAACCAGGAAAAACGGCTGGTTATCCCGAAATATTCTTTACCAATTTTAATGCTTTCTTCAGCTGCTCCTCCGGAGTCAGGTTCGTGTTATCGATCACTATGGCATCCTTTGCCTGACGCAGCGGGCTTACTTCACGGTTAGAATCAATATAGTCCCGCATTTGGATATTTTCCGCAACTTCTTCAATCGTTATATTCGGATTTTTTTCAACCAACTCCTTAAATCTCCGTTCTACACGGACTGCATTATCCGCCGTCATAAACAATTTCAGCTCCGCTTTGGGGAATACCACGGTGCCGATATCACGGCCATCCATCACGATGCCTTTTTTCTTTCCCAGTTTTTGCTGTTGTGCTACGGCGAACTCCCGCACGGCTTTTACTGCCGCCACTTCGCTCACTTTTTCAGCAACAATCAGATCGCGGATCAGGTACTCTACATTTTCATCATTCAGGTAAATTTCAACGGTACCGTTTTGATCATTGGTGCGGAAGTCCAGCTCAATATCCTTCAGCGCCTCCTTTACTTCCTTTTCCTTGTCCCAATCGATATGATTCCTCAGAAAATAAAGCGTTATCGCCCGGTACATCGCCCCGCTGTCCACGTAAATATATCCCAGTACCTTAGCCATCTGTTTGGCCAGGGTACTTTTTCCACAACTGGACCAGCCATCTATCGCAACAATAATCTGTTTCATTTTATCAACACTCCTCTTAAAACCACGGATACCGTTACCCGGAATCTGAGGCAAGATACAATTTTATTAAGGGAAAATTGTGGCTTTTAGAATAAATTTGCAACCGGTACTTCATTTAAAATCTTATTCGTATATTCAGACAAACCTTCGACTATGATCCTAAAGCAAATCGCTTCTTTATTTTCAGCTGGTGTATTGTTCTTCCTGATCGCCTGCAATGGTGGTTCCGACAAAACCCCGGATACGCAAGCGGACAAGGATACTGCCAGTATCAGCAACACGGCTGTGGTACGCGAATTGCCTCATGTGAAAACAGAGCCGGTGGAATACGAAGACGGAATCAAGACCTTTAACAGCATTATGGCATACGATAGTGCCAATGCCGGCAGAAAACCTATTGTACTGATCATTCCTGAATGGTGGGGAGTTACGGATTACGTAAAAGATCGTGCGAAACAAATCGCAGAACTGGGTTATTTTGCCCTGGTAGTAGACATGTATGGAGGCGGCAAAGTACTGAATAACCCGAAAGATGCGGGGAATGAAGCCATGAAGTACTATAAAAATGCGCAACTGGCACAGGAGCGGTTTGACAATGCTCTCTCTATTGCAAAATCTTATCCGCAGGCAGATACCACTAAAATTGCAGCCATCGGTTACTGTTTTGGCGGCACCATGGCCTTAAATATGGCGCGCCTGGGCGAACCGCTGAAAGGGGTGGTGAGCTTCCATGGTGGTTTAGAAAGCTATGGGATCACCGCAAGAAAAGGTGGTATTATTCCTTCTATCCTTGTTTTAAACGGCGATGCCGATTCATTTGTGCCGGTAAGCGCGGTGAATGATTTTAAAAAAGAAATGGAAGCAGCAAATGCCAATATGCAATTTATCGGCTATCCCAACGCCAAACATGCGTTTACCAACCCGGGAGCAACAGCCATTGGCGAGAAATTTAAATTGGATATAAAATATGACGAGGCTGCTGATAAAGCATCCTGGGAAGAAATGAAAAAATTCCTGGCCAAAATATTTTCCTGAGCCAGATCTGGAACCTGAAATCGGGCCTGGATATGGCCAATAGTAAATCAATGCTGTTCCACTGCGTTTTCATTTAACCGCTATGGACGCAAAGCATCCGCGAAGGCCGCAATAAAAATCGTTATAACAGTTAGCCTGGCGAACCTTGCGCTCCCAGCGGTTTGATTTACCGCGAGGCACGCAAAGCATCCGCAAAGGTCGCAGCGAAAATCGTTATAACAGCTATCCTGGAGCACCTTGCGCGACCCTTGCGCTCCTGGCGGTTTGATTTACCGCAACGGACGCAAGGCATCCGCTAAGATCGCAGCGAAAATCGTTATGGCAGCTATCCTGGCGCACCTTGCGCGGCCCTTGCGCTCTTTGCGATTTGATTTAACCGCGAGGCACGCAAAGCATCCGCAAAGGTCGCAACGAAAATTAAGCCAGGTATGCGCCGGTTACCTTATCTCCTTCTACCTCCACATAAATATGATCCTGCAGTGTGGTTGCCAGTGAAATTCCCTTATAATCCGGTGTAATGGGAAACAAGGTATGGGTGCGTTCCACCAGTACCATCGTCTGGATCCGGGCAGGATGTGCGTTCAGAAATGGTTTTAATGCATAGAGCAGTGTTTTACCGCTGTTGGTCACATCATCGATCAGCACAATCACTTTATCCGAAAAATCCATTTCCCGGCTGAGTGTGACGGCCTCGGGCTTTTTTTTGTTTAATTGCAGAGTGAGCAATTGCGTGGCGATCTTACTGTTTTTCTGGATCAGCCGCTGAATATTCTTTGCCAGCACCACACCATGTTCTTCAATACCTACCAGGATCAGCTCCGGCACATCCAGATTGTTTTCAATCAGTTCCAGCGCCAGCCGCTGCAATTTCTTCTCTACGGTTTCTGTATTCAATAGATATTTTTTCACCTGCGATGCGTTTAAATTGCCTTCAAAATGCCTCTACTTGTAAAGGAAGCCGTAAATTAGCACTTTGTAACTGAATGCTCATGCAAATTGCTCAACAAATTTTATTTGTATTATTATTTACTATTGCCGTTGTCTTTTTTTCAAAAAAAATAACGCAGATCCGCCGGAACATCAACCTGGGAAGGGATGAAACGATCAATGACCACCCGGACCAACGCTGGAGGAATGTGTTGCTGCTGGCTTTTGGGCAAAAAAAGATGTTCCGCAATCCACTGGTGGGTGTGCTTCACTTCTTTGTATATGCAGGCTTTATCATCATTAATATCGAGGTGCTCGAAATCATCCTGGACGGGGTGCTGAGTACACACCGGTTGTTTGCCGGAGTGCTTGGAGGGTTTTATACCTTCCTGATCAATGCGTTTGAGTTGCTGGCCCTGGCCGTATTGGCCTTCTGTGCCATTTTCCTGATCCGGAGAAATATACTAAAGATCCGGCGCTTTTTAAGCAAAGATCTCGATGGCTGGCCCCGTAGTGATGCCAATTATATTCTCATTACAGAAATTGTGCTGATGGCATTATTTCTTACCATGAATGCCAGCGACACCCTGCTCCAGGCGCGTGGTGTGGAACATTATGCCGCACATTTCACCGGTAATTTTATCATTTCCCAACATCTGCAGCCGCTGATCAGCGGGCTTTCCGACGGATCCCTGCAATTGCTGGAACGGGCCTGCTGGTGGCTGCATATCATCGGTATCCTGGCGTTTTTAAACTACCTCCCCTACTCCAAGCATCTGCACATCCTGCTGGCATTTCCCAATGCTTATTATGCCCGGCTAAAACCGATGGGTGAAATGGAGAATATGCCGGCAGTACAGAATGAAGTATTATACGCCATGCAACCGGAACTGGCTCCGGCAGACGCCGCCCCCCCTTCGCGCTTTGGAGCAAAGGATGTGACCGATCTTAGCTGGAAGAACCTGCTGGACGCCTACAGTTGTACGGAATGCGGACGTTGCAGTACTGCCTGTCCGGCCAATATCACCGGAAAAATGCTATCGCCCCGCAAAATCATGATGGATACCCGCGATCGTGCTGAAGAAGTGGGCAAAAACATCAACCAAAATAAAGAATGGAAAGACGACGGCAAAAGCCTGCTGCATGATTATATTTCAGTGGAGGAACTCCGCGCCTGTACCACTTGCAATGCCTGTGTACAGGAATGCCCGGTAAGCATCAACCCGCTGGATATCATTCTCCAGCTGCGCCGCTACCTTGTTATGGAAGAGAGTAATGCACCTCAGGAATGGAATACTATGTTCAGCAATGTAGAAAATAACTTTGCTCCCTGGAAGTTCAGCCCGGACGACCGGGATGCCTGGACACAAACGATGTAAATTCATGTTTCACTTTTAAGCTCCTCGGTCCGGAGGCCGTACATCCTCCAATGACATAGCTGATTATGCTATTCAAACCACCCTCTTTAACATTCCGTATCTATTATCCGCTATCACCTGAACTGGATTGCAGGTATAGCGGATACTCTTTTTTGGCAACCGGCCTGTATCTATTACCGGATGAAAACAGCAGATAACGACATTAAAAGAGATTCCGTCACTTTTATATCCTATGGCCTTCCAATATATGATTCAACCGGCCTAAAAAAATTTGTATACAGGCCAGGTATGACATCTGCACCAGTTTTTATTGTGTGCTTAGTCTGATTGGGAAAAAGCAGATACATACTACGAACAGCTAGCTGCGGATTATTCTGAATAAAAGAAATGGCAGGGGCTTGAAGAAACGCATGCAAAAGGAACTGGCTGCATGTTGTCCCTAGTACATTAAAACCAGGAGTGTACAATCATTGATCCTTTTCCGGTTCCGTTTCATGGAGCTTGGCGCTGATATCTTTCTTTTTTATAAACATCCGCCAGGCCTGAATGAGCGCTGTTATGACAAATACACCACCGATGATATAGTTCATCAACGACTGGTTGTTCTGTATCTTGCCGGCAATGAGCCGTCCGCCAAAAATAAACACACAGTTGCCTAGCAGGGTGCCCAGGCCAATGCCAATAATGTAAAAGTTGTAATAAGAAGCCTTGGGTTTCAGTACATTTTTTGTAAACAGCACGGTGCTCCATCCGAACCAGAACGGGATCTGCACCGGGTTAACCGCACTCATGGTAAGGCCCAGCAAATAAGATGGAAGATTATTGTTTAAGATCACATTCTTTCCGCCCGAGGGGTGCATGGCCGCATAAAGGCTGGAAACAGCCAGCGCCACAATGATCAGCAGGGTCAGCCATTCCAGCAAACGGAAGATCTTTTCCTGCTTGCGCACCCAGTCCATCGCTACCAGGGAAAGACGTACATATACCATCTCCGCAGTAAGCGAGCCCAGGGAAAACAACAACGCGTTTTTAACAGATTGGCTGATCGCAATCTGCATCGCCGCAATATTGAGCGTACCCAGGGGCAACGATCCAAGAAAGCTCACCAGCATTCCCGTAAAAAAAATCTTCATCAAGCCTCCCGCCTGTTGATCACTCACAATTTATCATTTAGTTTTTGCCCGCAAGCATGGGCACAAAAGAAAAATTATCGAACAGTTCTTCCTTTATCGTTCCGTCTGTTTGCTTTATGATCCGCTTCATCTGTTGTACATCCCCGGCACCTACCGGTATAACCATCATTCCACCGGGCTTCAATTGTTCCAGCAGTTTGGGCGGAATCGCCGGCGCTGCAGCGGTGATGAGCACCCGGTCAAAAGGCCCGTAGGTGGGCAGCCCCTGGTAACCATCTCCATAAAAGAACTTTATAAACGGAAATTGTTTAAGATAGGTAAATTTTTTGTTTTCCTCAAACAGCTTTTTCTGGCGTTCGATCGTAAATACTTTTAACCCCATTTTTGCCAGCACCACGGCCTGGTAGGCGCTCCCGGTGCCGATCTCCAGTACTTTTTGTCCGGGCACCGTTTCCAGCAACTGCGATTGATAGGCCACGGTATATGGCTGTGAAATGGTTTGCCCCTCTCCTATAGGAAAAGCCCGGTCCTCATAGGCCACATCATCAAAGGCGGAGTCTAAAAAGAAGTGGCGGGGAATCGCATTCATAGCGTCCAGCACCGTTTCATCTGTTATTCCTTTTTCTTTTATTACTTCTACCAGTTTTTTTCTTAACCCCTTATGCCTGTATGTATCTTCTAACGTCCTCCTCATAAAAGTGCAAATGTAAAAAAGCCGGGGCTATTTACTACATATATCCGTCAAATCTTATCCCCATCGTTCGCTGAAAGCGTATTCCTGTTGCGTTCTTCACCTGCATCCCGTTACTACTGTAAAATGCGCAGGGTTTATGTAATTTTACAGGCACGCGCATCTATTAATAAACCTTTTTATATGAAAGTACTGAGCAGCGGCATCCTTTTAATACTGATCATCCTGTTTACCTGTATGAAACCGAACGCACAAACCATCAAAAATTATGAACCCGAGTGGAAAAAAGTAACAGGGCATATCGACAAAGGCTTGCCAGCCTCCGCACTTACTGTCGTAAAAGAAATCTACACCAAAGCGAAAGCCGATCACCAGGATGCACAACAGGTAAAAGCCTGATCTATATGAACCGGCTCCAGGACGAAAACCGTGAAAACAATGAACTGAGCAGTATTGCGGAGCTGGAAAAAGAGATCTCAGGCAGTAAAGGCGCAGTAAGAGCGCTGCTCAACAGCTACCTGGCAGGCATTTATCAATCCTATTTTAACCGCAACCGGTATAATCTTTATAACCGCACCAATACCACCGGTTTTCAGAAGTCCGATCCGGCTACCTGGGCCATTGACGATTTTATTCAAAAAATCAGCAACCTTTACCAGCTATCTTTAACAGATGAAGCACAGCTGCGCCGTGTACGGCTGGAAGACTATGATGCGCTCATTGAAAAGGGCAACACGCGTAACCTGCGCCCCACCCTATACGATCTGCTGGCCTCCCGGGCACTCAATTATTTCAAAAACCCTGAACGTTCGGTAACACAACCCGCATATAAATTTGAGATCAATCAGCCGGCAGCCTTTGCATCGGCCCCCGATTTTGCCGCCACCCGTTTTGAAACCAGGGACACACTGTCCCTGTCATTTAAAGCGCTGCAACTGTATCAGAAACTGATTCAGTTTCATTTAAGCGATTCCAAACCCGATGCCCTCATCGATGCTGACATCAGCCGGATACAATTTGTATACCAGCATGCTGTAAACCCGGATAAAGATACCCGCTATTATGCCGCGCTTGAAAAAATTGTCCAACAACATAAGACAAATCCAGGTGCTACACAAGCCAGGTTCCTGATGGCTGAATGGCATCATAATCAGGCACAGTTACCCAACAATATAAAAAACCCTGAAAACAAGGATCTTCTAGCCGCAAAAAACATCCTGGAACAGATCGCCGCCAAAAAAGAAAACAGTGAAGGCAGCGTTAATGCCCATAACCTGCTACAGCAGATCAAACAACCAGTCTTCAGTTTTCAACTTGAAAAAGTAAACCTGCCCGGCGCGCCGTTCCGTATACTGATTGCTTATAAAAACGTACCAACGGTTTATCTGCGCGTCATAAAGGCCACTGCATCGCTCAAAGAGGCCATCAAAGACCGCACCGGAAAAGAAAAACACTGGACTCTACTGGCTGCAGCAACACCGGTACAGTCCTGGGAGCAGGCATTGCCGGCATCAGGCGACTATCGTTCACATAGTGCAGAGATTAAGGCGGAAGGATTGCCCGCCGGGGAGTATTTTATTTTCGCCTCCCTAAATAAGGCATTTACCCAGGATCAGAACATCCTGGCCTTTCAGCTTACCTATAGTTCCAATATCAGTTATGTAAACCAAAAAAATGATTTCTTTGTGTTGGACCGCAACAGCGGCCAGCCGCTTGCTATGGCGAAAGTTACCATCTGGCAAAAACAATATGATTATAAAACCAGTTCCTACCAAAACGCCGAGGCCGGACAAGCAGTTACCGACAAAAATGGTTCCTTTCAAATGAATACCAGCAGTTCTGGCAAAGGAAAACGCAATGCAGGAAATAATTACCTGCTGGATATCACCTATAAAGAGGAACGTTTTTTTATGGATGATAATGACTATGGTTACTATTACTACAACAGCTATGAGGCGGCTGCTCCCACCAAAAAAAGCACTTCCATTGTATTGTTTACTGACCGGAGCATTTACCGGCCCGGGCAAACGGTTTATTACAAGGGCATTGCTATGAGTCATGAGCCAAAGGAAAAAAAATCAACGGTGTTGGCGGCTTTTAAAACGACCGTAACCCTTTACGACGCCAATCATCAGAAAGTAAACTCAACAGACCTGGTTACAAACGACTTTGGCTCTTTCTCCGGAAGCTTTAAACTACCGGAAAGCGGATTGAATGGTAATTTCAGTATTTCAACGCCGCAGGGCAGTATTGGCTTTAAGATGGAGGAATACAAGCGCCCTAAATTCTTTGTGGACTTTGAAAAACAAAAAGGCACGTATAAACTCAATGAAAACATTACGGTTACCGGTACCGCAAAAGCCTACGCCGGCAATAACATCGACGGAGCCCGTGTCAAATACAGGGTCGTGCGCAAGGCCCGGTTTCCCTACCCCTGGATCTTTGCCCGTTACTGGTTCCCCATCAACCAGGAGCAGATGGAGATCACACAAGGAGAAACCCTAACTGATGCCGACGGTCGGTTCCGCATAGTATTCAATGCGATCCCAGACCATACCATCGACCCCAAAATGGACCCCGTGTTTGATTACAGCGTATACGCGGATATTACCGATATAAACGGAGAAGTCAGAAGCGGAGAACGGTCTGTTTCCGTAGGCTACAAATCCTTGTTGTTAAGTGCCGATATTCCCCAGCGGATCAGTGTGGAACAGGCAAAAAAATTAACGATCCGCACGGAGAATATGGCCGGCGCATTTGAAAAATCCGGCATCCAGATCAGCATCAGCCGGTTGTTGCCGGAACAGCGCCTGTTACGAAACCGGTATTGGGAACAGCCGGACCAGTTTGTAATGAGCAAAGAAACATACGTTCAAAACTTCCCGAATGATATTTATAAAAACGAGAACGAGCCGGCCGCCTGGCCAAAAGAAAAAGAGGTGCTGAGTCAGTCCGGCACCACCGACTCCACAGGGCTCGTTACCCTGTTGAAGCCTATTACTGAACCTGGTTATTATGCCATTGAAATAGTAACCAAGGACAAGGATGGCAATCCGGTAAAAGACCTGAAGTATACCGAGATCTACCGGGAGCGTCAAGAACACCTTGTCGTTCCACAATACCTATGGACCCAAACCCCAGATCCGATCGAACCCGGAGCAAAGGCTGTGGTAAAAATCGGGAGCAGTGCCCGGAATGTGTTCCTGGTACAGGCATTGAATAAAACAAAAACCAGTTATAGCTACGCGTCCCTGAACGATGAAATAAAAACAGTTGATTTTGTGGCCACTGAAGCAGACCGCGGTGGTTTTGGTGTTGACTATATGTTTGTGAAGAATAACCGGCTTTATACCAGCAACAACATCATTTCTGTTCCCTGGAGCAACAAGGACCTGAAGATCACTTATGAAACCTTCCGCGACAAAACCCTGCCCGGCGCAGAAGAAAAATGGAGTATGCAGCTCAGCGGTTATAAGGGTGACCAGGTAGCCGCAGAAATGCTGGCCGGCATGTATGATGCCTCGCTTGACCAGTTTTACCCGCATCGGTGGAGTATGCCGGGTATATGGCCCGGCTATTCAAATTATACAAACTGGAATGCAGCGGCCAATTTCAGCAGTATGCGCTCGATGGTTCATACCACCCTTGTTTACGACCACCAGAGCATTGATAAACGCTACGACCAGATCTTTGGTGCCGAACTTCCGGAACTTTATGGATGGGGCGGGCCTATCGGACTACGGGCCAGGGGTGTGGTTGCAGATGAAGTAGTGGTTACTGCGATGGGGGTCAAACGAAAGGCCCTGGCCGGATCTGTAAGTGCGATGCAAAGCGAAGCAGCTCCTGCACCGGCGATGATGGACGGCAAAGGCATTGTGGAAACGAAAGATTCAGAAACAGTGGCGGCAATAGCCAGCACTGTGCAAGACTTGCAAACGCAAATCCGTAAAAACCTGAATGAAACCGCTTTCTTCTTCCCCGACCTGAAGACCGATGCAAAAGGTAACATCCGGTTTTCCTTTACCATGCCTGAGGCGCTGACACGCTGGAAATTCCAGGCCCTGGCACATACAAAGGAGCTGGCATTCGGCTATTCATCCAAAGAAATTGTCACCCAAAAAGAGCTGATGGTACAACCAAATGTACCCCGGTTCTTGAGAGAAGGCGACAAGCTGGAGCTCAGCAGCAAAATCGTAAACCTGTCTTCAAAAGAAGTAACCGGTATTGCCACACTACAATTATTTGATGCTGCCACCAATGAGCCCGTGGATGGCTGGTTTAAAAATGCCATTCCACAGCAATATTTCACCATTGCCGCAGGGCAAAGCCAGGCTGTTCTTTTCCCCATCGAAGTACCTTACCAGTTCAGCAAACCGGTTACCTGGCGTATCGTAGCAAAAGTAACCGGCAGCAATGATGCTGCTGCCCTGAGCGACGGCGAAGAAAATATGCTTCCGGTACTCACCAACCGGATGCTGGTTACCGAAACCCTGCCCCTGCAATTACGCGGCTTCGGTTCAAAAAAATTCAGCTTCGATAAACTACTCAAAAGCGGCAATAGTGAAACCCTAAGGACCCAGGCCTTAACGGTTGAATACACTTCCAACCCCGCTTGGTATGCCGTGCAGGCATTGCCCTACATGATGGGGTATCCTTATGAATGTGCGGAGCAAACCTGGAACCGTTATTATGCCAACTCACTGGCGACCCTGATCGCCAACAGTTCCCCAAAGATCAAAAAATCTTCGATACCTGGAGCACACAGGATACAGCGGCACTCCTGAGCAACCTGCAGAAAAACCAGGAGTTAAAGGCCGTGTTACTGGAGGAAACGCCCTGGGTACTACAGGCGCAGAATGAAACACAGCAAAAAAAGAATGTTGCCCTTTTATTTGACCTGGTGCGCATGAGCGGAGAGCTGAACAAGGCCTACGATAAACTGAGCCAGCTGCAAAGCCCCAACGGTGGCTTTGTATGGTTCAAGGGTGGACGCGATGACCGCTTTATGACGCAGTATATTGTCACCGGCATTGGCCACCTGAAAAAGATCAATGCCATCGAAAAATCACAGGTGCAAAAACTGGACAATATGATCAGCAAAGCCATCCCTATCTCGACGGGAAAATAAAGGAAGAATACGATGAACTCATCCGCAGCAAAACAAAGCTGGGCGAATATGTTCCTTCTTACTATGTGATCCAGTATTTATATATGCGAAGCTTCTTTAGCCAGATCAACATCACTCCGAACGCCCAAAAAGCGGTGGCCTATTTCACCGACCGTGCAGCAAAACATGGGTAAAAGCGAATAAGTATATGCAGGGCATGACGGCACTGGCACTGCATCGCAAAGGCGACGCAGTAACTCCAAAAGCCATTTTAAAATCCCTGAAAGAAACATCCATTAATAACGAAGAATTGGGTATGTATTATAAGGATGCCGCCCGCAGCTGGTGGTGGTATGAGGCGCCCATTGAGCGGCAGGCGTTGATCATTGAGGCCTTTGAGGAAATCGCAAAAGACCGTCTACAGCCAATGATCTACGCACCTGGCTGCTAAAAAATAAACAAACCAATAACTGGGAAAGCACCAAGGCTACGGCCGAAGCCTGCTATGCGTTATTATTGCAGGGTACCCAATGGTTAACCGTTGCACCCGAAGTAACCATCGACCTGGGCGGACTAAAAATAGAATCGGCACTGGAAAAAAACAGAAGCCGGCACCGGCTATCTTAAAAAAACCATTCCTGGGGAAAAAGTACGCCCGGAGATGGGAAACATCACCGTTTCCGTAACGGACCCGGTATCCGGCAAACAGCAGGGCAAACTGCCCACCTGGGGAAGTTTGTACTGGCAATATTTTGAAGACCTGGACAAGATCACATTTGCGGAAACCCCTTTAAAACTCAGCAAAAAGTTGTTTATAGAAACCAACAGCGGCCGGGGACCGGTGTTAACGCCTATAGCGGAAGGTGCCACTGTAAAAGTAGGCGATAAGATCAAAGTGCGTATTGAATTGCGGGCAGACCGGATATGGAATATGTGCATATGAAGGATATGCGGGCCAGCAGTTTTGAACCCACCAATGTGCTCAGCTCCTATAAATGGCAGGGCGGACTGGGATATTATGAAACCACAAAGGATGCCAGTACCAATTTCTTCTTTGGCTACCTGCCCAAAGGCACCTATGTTTTTGAATACAGCCTGTTTGCCACAGTAGCCGGTAATTTCAGCAATGGCATCACCAGCATCCAGTGTATGTACGCGCCGGAGTTTACTGCGCATAGCGAGGGAGTACGGATTACAGTTGCGCCGCAAAATAAGTGATGCACTTATTGCCAGTTGGAACACGAACCAGGACCAGGGCCAGTGTCCGCCCTGGCCGGTAAAAGAAAGTTTGTATTAACGCAAACCATTTTGATGATGTATTTTTATAAAATTGATACCGGTTTTATAAAACCGGAACGCTTAGACAACGAATACAAATTATGCTTGATCTAAAAAAGATCCATCATATCGCCATTATCTGCAGCGACTATACGCGTTCGAAAAAATTCTATACGGAGATCTTGGGATTTACGATCCTGCAGGAAGTGTACCGCAGCGAACGGGATTCTTATAAGCTGGATCTTGCCCTGAACGATCAATACCTTATTGAATTGTTCTCTTTTCCGGATCCCCCGGCGCGCCTTACCAACCCCGAAGCCACAGGACTAAGGCATCTGGCATTTGAAGTAGCCAATGTGGAAGCAGCTATTCGGCAACTACAGGAAAGCGATATTGAGGTGGAAGCTTTTCGTGTGGATGAATACACTGGTAAAAAATTTACTTTTTTCAGGGATCCTGACGGATTGCCAATCGAGTTATATGAACAATAGATCCTAAAGTTCCTGTTATCTTTGCCTTACAACATAAATCCTTATGAGAAAAGAATGGACCATATGGCTGTTGTTCATTGCAACGGTCACAAATGCGCAATACCCCATCCTGGAGCCAACAAGTTACGAGCGGGGGATATACCGGAGTTTTGAAGAATTCAAAAACAACAATCCTTCGCTGCCGCTTACCTATCAGATCTTTTCGGAAGACTCCAAGCCCTCTCTTTTTGATAAACGGGTACAGCGTCTTTATGAACTGGAAATCAGAAAGAAAGAAGGCCGTAAGATCGGCCCGGTATTCGGTTTTTGCGATGGCAAGTATATCTATATTTGGTCACGCTCCTATAAAAAGGACGCTTTCCCGCTATTTTCTGAAGGTCCTGTTGGTCCCAATGCCCGCTTCGCCAAATTACTGATATTGGATACCATCAGCTATTTTGAAGATTTAGGTGCGACAGCACCCGCCGGCGCTCCCTTAGTCGCAGGTCCCTACGGTACAATGTACGGAGGCGCAAACCCTTCGTTGTACATACGGGGTAATTTACTGGACCTGAGAACCGGCAACATCACCGAATTGACAAAAGGGCGATTAAACGAGCTGCTAAAAAACGACCCGGAGTTATCCGCCGTTTTTGAAAAAGAATCCGGCAAGCAAAGAAAGCTGGGAGAATACCTGATGTATTATACTGCGCGAAAAAGAGGTTCGCGGGAGCTGCCACAGTAAAACGGATTGTACCTTTATTGATCATGCTATTTAAAATAAATCATATGCATATACGCTTTTTTTGTATACTGATCATCGTTCTGGGCCTCGTTTATGGAGCAACCTCGCAAACGGTAAAAGTCAATGTTGGTCCGGAAATACTCCACTCCTTTAACCACAACCCGGGCTTTTGGGGCATCGGCGGTTCTGTACAGGGTGAAGTATGGGTAAAAGAGCGGCTGGGCCTGGGTTTAAACACCGGCTTTTTGAAATTTTCCAGTACCACTCCCCTCATCCCCACAGGCACGGTCACCTATAACGCCATCCCGGTACTGGCGGTGATCAAATATCCGCTGCCCCTTATCAAAAATTTGTACGGACAGGATGCCATGGGTTACACCTTTGCTACGGATGTGCATTACCGCAATAACGGGGAAAAGGTGCCGGGTGGTTTTACCTATTATTTTTCCCTGGGGTATGAATTTGCCAAACATGTTGATGTAGCAATAAAGGTTGGCCGCTCCCGGTTTGATAAAAAAGACCGTCCTGCGAATGTGAATGAGCACAATTTGGGATTAAAACTGGCGTATATCTTTTAAAAGGGCGGTCGGATGCTAATGAGGCATTTGGTTTACGAGATCACTTTCCGTTTCTAATACTGTTTGCATCATCCGGCTTATCATAATGGTATCTAAATTATTTTTATCAATTCCCCGGCTGGACAGTGAGGACACTGTCCGGTGCGCAGGCAAAGGTTTGTGTCTCCACAAACCTTTTGATTGGTAAACATTTTAATAAAAATTGATACCAGTCTATTATAAGCAGTTTATATCCCGGCAGGTAGTTGTTATATTCTGGGAGCCATCGCCCCAGGCTGCTGCTTCAGCATCCGTTGCTTGATCATATTGCTTAGCCGAAACATCATCCAAATGGCCAGCAAGGAAATGGCAACCACTACATAACCTACAAAATTGTAATGTTCAAGGGGGCTGGTTTTTGTTTTCTGCACCACGATCATTCCTGCAACAGCAGCGGCGATACCGCCTGCCAGCTGTTGGAGGGAAGCATTGATGCTCATAAAAGCGCCCCTGTCCTGCATTTCAGGCACGGCCGTTATCAGCGCGGTTGATGGCGTCATCCGGCCCAATATACCTGCCATCATCAGGATATTGATAAGCACCACCAACCAAAAAGGAATCACCCCCAGATTCGTGTACACCACCACAATCAACATCATGCCAACAGTAGCTGTCGCAAAAATGCTAAACTTATCTTTCCTGTCGCTGAGTTTTCCAATAAATGGCATGATCAGCAGGGAGCTGACACCGGAGATCATAAAAAGCAACGGCAGCTGGTGCTCCGTCACACCCTGATTATTTATAGCAAAGGCGCTGCCGAAAGGCATCATCATAAACCCGCCAATGGACAACAACGCCGTGGTACCAAAACCGATCCGGTATTGTCTTTTTGAAAACGTATTCCATAAATGCCTGAACGCCGAATGCTCATGCTGCAAAGCCAGATGCTTATTAATGGGTTTTAACTTCCATGCAATAAGTGCTAGAATGAGTACGGCCATACCTGCAATCCACAAAAAAGCACTGTGCCAGCCCCAGCTGTTGGCCAGGAACAATCCAACGGGATGCCCAATACCTGACTGGCGCCAAATCCCATTTGCACAAATCCCATCACTCGTCCTCTTTGCTGCAGCATAAAAATATCGGTAATGATGGCCATGGAAATAGAGCCGATCACTCCGCCAAAAAGCCCGGTTATGATGCGTGCTGCAATCAGCATGGGGTAAGAGGTGGCCATACCACATAAAAAAGTACCTGCAATAAACCCCGTGTAAAAAAACAGGAAGATTTTCTTCCGATCGAACCGGTCTGCATAACCTGCCGCCAGCAGCCCCGAAAGCCCTGCACTGAACGCATAAGAAGAAACCGCAACGCCAAACTGGGAAGTAGTGAGCCTCATCGACTTCATTAAAATATCACCCATGGGCGACATCACCATAAAGTCGAGCACAACGGTAAATTGCGTCATCGCCAGAATAAAAATAACCAGTTTCTGGTAACCTGAAAGCGGCACTAACTCCGCTGCATGTTGTTGCATTTGTTTTATTTTTTATTATGAACGGACAGGTCTTAGTCCAACTCAGCACATTCAAAGCCAGCCTCCTGTATCAGCGCTATAATCTCTGTTGCCGCTATGCCAGGCGCTACCACGCGAAGCACACAATCTGTATCCTGCTGATCTACATTAAAAGCCAAAATACCTCCCTTGCTTTCGAGCAACCGTTGCACACGGTTTTTGCTGCGGAAGGTCTTAATATTGGTTTTGAAAATAAGTATGTTACTGCCATCGCTGTACATAGGCTTTATTATTTTCCGGTTGCTGGGCTCAATGCATCCAATACGATTTCCAGCGTCTGAAGCATCAGCTCTTTTGTAAATACAAATTTTCTTCCAGCCAAGGAGCTGCCCTGGCTGTGAAAACGCAGCAATGTATAGAGCGGGCCATATACAATACTCCAAAAAGCTTCCACCGGCATGGGTTTCAACTCGCCCCTGTCGATAGCGTTTTGAACAAAAGCACTCATGGCATCTTTAAAGGCTCGGAGCTTTTTTTTATCCATGCATTCACCGTAAGGTGAGTAGCGGATGATTTCGGCACACATCGCCTCCAGCGGGTACTTCAGATAAAACTGTGATCGGTTTTCCCACTGTTTCCGGATCCCCTCGCGGAACCGCATATCCGGTGAAAACCCGTTTAACAGCGCATCCATATGCCGGCTGCCTATATCAGCTCCCAGTTTCCGGATCAGATCGTCCTTATCCTTGTAATAGATGTAGAGTGTTGCCACCGATATACTACAGGCGCTGGCCAGTTTGTTCATGCTAAAGCCCTGGAGCCCCTGTTCTACCAGCATTTGAATGGCGGTATCCCGCACCAGGCGTTCCTTATTTAAATCGCGTCCCCTCATTACGGGAGCAAAAATAGGAAAACAAAATTAATAAGTGAGCGTTCATTCATTTTTATTTCAATGATCACAGTAAATACCTTATGTTGATCTTCTTCCTAAGAATTTTAGGCGCTATATACCTTGGAATAGTTAGCCGTCCTATTGATCAAGTTTCAATTGTTTCCGGAAATCAATGTTCAGCTGGTACTGTTCCTCTATCGAAATGATCTTTCTTGAGTTCTTGTTGATATCCCTCCCCTCTTTTGTCCACAGGAACGGATAAAAATTAAACACGTTGTCGCCACTCAGCTTCGCTACCTCCCTTCGCCAGCCGGTCCACCGGTTTCCCTGATAAAATTTCTCAAGGTCGCTGTTAAAACAAAAATGCAGGAAATCGGTATAGCCGATACCCAATGGTTCATACTCCAGGTTGTCTGGAGAGAAATAATATATTTTACCAGCATCTTTACCCAGCGCCCCGCCGTTCAACAGGAAAAATCCACCAATGGCATCATCGGCGATCAGTAAAAATGCGGGTGGTTCCCCGTAATCCTTAAAGGACTTTCCTTTATTCCAGCCGGACAGGCTGCGATCTAGCTTTTCGTTGCCCGATCCCAGGATCCGGATCCAGCCATCGTCGATCAGCAAGCCACCGGTCTCATAAACAAGGGCACCCATTGGCGACCGGGTGGTCACCTGCAGTTTCAGCAATGCGTCCTTTGCCTGGGCTATATCCGCCGGTAAAACCGCCACTTTGTTTTTTGCATTTTTAATCCAGTCCTGCACCAGGGGCCAGACAGGATCGGAGGTATTGATCAATTCTTTAATTGGTTTCATATTTTTTGAGCGATTGTTGTTAATGGGAGGAGCACTAGTATTGCGAGCCACGGAAGGCGTATGACATTATGTGTTTTACCATAAGTGTATATGATATTATTGGATTACTGTTTGTGTTTGGTGCCGGCACTAAAATAGTTTATTTATTCTTTTGAAAAAAAAAGAAACATTATATCCGATGCCGGGGTTAGCACTGCTGCACAAATGTGCGACGCCAACAGGCTTATAGAAGTGATGCAACCGGGTCCATAATATCGCCTCAATAAAACAGTACACTTCTACCTGCTGCTGCCTCTTACCACTAAAGCTCCTTTACAAATGGTCATATCCGAATGATGCACCGGGTATTTTTTGTTCAGCAGGTCCAGCATATATTTTCCCGCGATCACGCCGATTTCATAGGGTTTTTGTGCATAGGAAGTCAACCCCGGTTCAATGATCGATGCCGCCGGGTCATCCCCAAAACCGGCCACAGCCATTTCCTGGGGGATCTTTATTCCTTTCCGTTTCAGCAATTCGATCAGCTTTACTGCGCCGGCATCGTATATGGTGCAAATGCCGTCCGGCGGGTTCTCCAGGCTGAGCCAGCGCTCCAGTGCCGCCGCCACCTGGTCGTGCAGGAACTTTGTATGCACCACCAGTTCCTTATCAAACGGAATACCGTGCTGCTGCAAGGCCACCTTATATCCGTTAACCCGCAGTTTACTGGCCAGCAATTGCCGCGGACCGGCCAATAGCGCGATCCTTTTTTTCCCTTGCTCGATCAGGTGCTGTGTGGTGGTATAAAGCCCGTTAAAATCATCTTCCACCACTTTTGGTATGGGCAGTTCCGGGCAGATCCGGGCAAAGGAAACCAATGGATAGCCTTTGCCATGCAGGAGCTTGATGTGCTCAAAGTCTTTTGTATCTCGGGTATGACAAACAATAAAGCCATCCACCCGGCTTAGCATCAAGGCCTTTATATTTTCCTTCTCTTCCAGCGGCGATTCGTCCGATTGCGCAATCACGATCCGGTACCCGATCCTGCTTACCGTGTGCTGGATGCCGCTTACAATGGCTGCAAAAAAGGGCTTTTGAATATCCGGTATTACCACTCCCAGCGTGCGCGACTCGTTGCGGATGAGCCCCAGTGCCAGCATGTTGGGCTGGTAATCCAGCTCCTTTGCCTTTTTCAAGACGGCCTCCCTCGTTTCCGGAAGGATGTTTGTACTGTTCGTCAGCGCACGGGAAACCGTAGATTTGGAAATGCCCAGCTCCCGGGCAATATCAACAATCGTTACCTGATGATTTTTCATCGTTCATTTTTTATATGTTACCACCGCACCAGTGGTGCCGCCCAAATTGCATATGCAGTAATCCTGTAAATGAGCAGCATCCAACAAAACAAGTATTTTGATCGTTAAAAACAAAATCTCCGCATCCTCTTTAAAGATACGGAATTGCGGGAACGGTTGCGGGAATGTTCCCGCGAAATTTGCCGGGCCATTCATTGTTTTATCCGGAACGGGGCAATAGATTAGCAGAAAATTATTTGTCATATGAACTCTATCGAAGAAGAAAAACGGGAGCTGCCGGTGTATGCCCGTCCGGAAGTGCTCGTGGTGGGTGCGGGTCCTGCAGGCATTGGCGCCGCCATTGCCGCTGCAAGAAATGGTGCCAAGGTTATGCTGCTGGAACGTTATGGTTTCCTGGGCGGTAACCTGACTATTGCCATGGTAAACCCGATGTTTACATTCCATGATGTAAAAGGCAAACAGGTGATCCGCGGTATTGCGGGCGAACTGGTGAACCGCCTGGTAGCACTAAAATCCTCACAAGGACACATTACCGATCTCACTTTTGACAATGCCTCCATGACCCCCTTTGACCCGGAGGGAATGAAATATCTTTTATTCCAGATGGCGCTTGAGGCCGGTGTGGAATTGCTGTTGCACACCTGGGCGGTTGGCGTACAAAAAGAAAACGGCAACGTAACCGCAGTGATTATTGAAAACAAATCAGGCCGCCAGGCTATTTGCCCGCAGGTGATCATCGACTGTTCTGCCGATGCAGATGTTGCCGCCATGGCCGGAGCCCCCTTTGTAAAAGGCCGTGAAGAGGACGGCGCCATGCAGCCGGTAACATTATTCTACCGCATCGGCGGCATTAACATGGCGGCGCTCAGGAGCTGGATGAAGCAAAACCGCGATCTCCTGAAAGACGCCCCCACCGATGACGAGATCGATTCCAGCGAAGCGATAGCCTTCCTGGGGTTGAAGGAACTGGTAAAAAAAGGCATGGAAAGCGGTGAGTTTCCTAAAGATGCCGCTCCAAGGATCTTATTTTATCAATTACCGATGGAAGGCCAGATCGCCGTGAATGCGACAAGACTGCAGGGTATCGACGGCACCAATGCGGCAGATCTTACCCGGGCTGAAATAGAGACCCGGTCCCAGGCCTGGCAGATCCACAATTTTTTAAAAAAACATGTCGGCGGATTTGAACAATCCTATATCCTTGATACCGGTGTGCAGGTAGGCGTGCGGGAAACAAGACATATCAAAGGCGATTACAAACTTACCGAACAGGATGTGCTTTCCAACCGGGCCTTTGAAGATGGCATTGCCTGTGGTACTTTTGCCATCGATATTCATCCGCCGGAAGGCGAACAACAGATCTTTACTGGATCCGGAAAAGCTGTTTATGAGATCCCCTACCGGAGTTTATTACCAACCGGTCTCGACAATGTGCTGGTGGCCGGCCGGAGTATTTCAGCTACGCATACCGCCTTTGGCTCTGCACGGGTGATGGCTACCTGCATGGGTATTGGCCAGGGTGCCGGTGTGGCGGCAGCCGCGATGGTTAAAGCAAAACTAACCAGCCGGCAGGTGGATACAAACGCCTTAAGGGCGGCGCTGATCGAACAGGGACAATACCTGATCGGTATGGATGATACCATGGATGCGGATCCAGGCCTGGTCCTTAATAAGGGCGAAGGCTCCGGCGCCACGGCAAGTCATTTTAATCCTTTTAAAGATATTGAACATGGATAAAAGCAACGGGAACTTAAGGTGGGGCATCGGCGCATTGCTGTTCTTTGTATCAGCACTCAATTATCTTGACCGCCAGGTATTGTCGGTACTGGCTCCTTCCATCCAGAAGGAGCTGCGGCTGTCGGATATCGACTATTCCTATATCACCTCTTCCTTCTTGCTCAGTTATACCATTATGTATGCCATCAGCGGCCGGCTGGTAGACAAATGGGGTACCCGTAAAAGCCTGCTTTGGTTTGCCGGCAGCTGGTCCGTGGCCAATGTATTGCACGGCTTTGCAAAAACCGTGGCACAGTTTTGTGGCGCCCGTTTTTTACTTGGCGCGGCGGAAAGCGGCAACTTTCCCGCCGGGGTAAAAGCGGCGGCAGAATGGTTCCCTTTAAAAGAGCGTGCACTGGCCATCGGGCTGCTGAACGCGGGTTCATCGGCCGGTGCCGCGGTAGCCGCTCCGCTGGTAAGTTTTATTACCATCGCCTGGGGCTGGCAGTCGGCTTTTGTAGTAACCGGTCTTATTGGTTTTATATGGGTGTATTGCTGGTGGAAATATTATTACACGCCGCAAACGCATCCGCGCATCTCAACACAGGAGCTGGCATACATCGAAAGCGATGCAGAACCGGAAGCCACGAAAAAAAAGATCAGCATTGGTCAGTTGTTGCGCATGCGGCAATCCTGGGGTTGTTTTGTAGCGCGCATCTTTATTGATCCCTGCACCTATTTCCTGATCTTCTGGATTCCGAAGTATTTACAGGAAGAACAGGGCATGACGCTGAACCTGGTGGGTTATTTTGCCTGGATCCCCTACCTGGCACTGGCCATTGGCACCATTGCCGGGGGCATCATTCCGCGACGGCTCATCAACAACGGCTGGTCATTGAACCGTTCCCGCAAAACCGTGATGCTGACGGCCTCCCTGCTGATCCCTCTTTGCTGTGTGCTGCTGTTTACATCGCACAGCCTGACTATTGCCATACTGGCGATTACCGGCGTGATGTTCGGGCATGGGTTATGGGGAAATATTACCATTCCTGCAGAAGTCTTTCCAAAATCGGTACAGGGAACCCTTACCGGGCTGGGTGGCACACTGGGCGGATGCGCATCGATCCTTACGCAATTTGCGATCGGGTGGACGGTTCAGAACGTTTCGTACACACCGGTTTTTATTGCGGTAGGACTGATGTACCTGCTCACTTTTTTTGGCGTACAACTGCTGATAGGCAAACTGGGCCAGATCATCAAATTATAAAAAGCTGTAAGGTCTTTTAGCCTTACAGGTCTAACGATTGCAACATTAACATTGATCACCAAAATTATGTCCATATGATAAAAAAGATCCTGCATCATGCCCGGAGCCCGATACTGGGCTGCTTACTGGCATTCCTTTTCACTTCACTGGCAGCAAACGCCCAGCAAAAAAAAGCAGTGAGCGGAAACGTTACTGCCGCTGCGGGCGCCCGCTGCAAGGGGTATCTGTTACGGTAAAGAACAACCCGCTCCAGGGCACCACCACCGACGAGCAGGGAAATTTCCGGCTGGAAACCGCTCCCGATGCCGTACTTATTATTTCTGCCATCGGCTATCTTACACAGGAGCAGTCGCTGGATGGCCGCACCGCACTGAACCTTAGCCTGGAGCCGGACACCAAGGGGATGGAAGAAGTGGTGGTGATTGGTTACGGCACCACCAGGAAGGTGAACCTTACGGGTGCGGTATCGGCCGTTTCCGGTGAAGATATGGCCAAACGCCAGGTAGGACAAACTTCCATGGCCCTGCAGGGCGTGGCACCGGGTGTTACCGTAACACAAAGTACCGGTCAGCCCGGTGTAGACGGCGGCACCATCCGCATCCGCGGTATCGGTACGCTCAACAATTCCAATCCACTGGTACTCGTTGATGGTATTGTGATGTCGATGAATGCAGTGGATGTATCTTCCATTGAATCGATCTCCGTATTAAAAGACGCCGCTTCAGCTGCCATCTACGGATCGCGTGCTGCCAACGGTGTGATCCTCATCACCACCAAAAGAGGAAAGAAAGGAAAATTTTCATTTTCCTATGACGGGTATGTAGGTAAACAAAGCGCTACCGACCGGCCCGAAATGGTAAACGGACTGGACCATATGCTGCTGATCAATGAAGCACATACCAATGTGGGGCTTAGTCCGCTGTATTCCGAAGAATACTTTAATAATTACAAAGCCAATAAAGACAGCAAGCCGGATCTGTATCCCGATACCGACTGGCAAAAGGAAGTACTTTCCGGCAGCGGTATACAGACCAATCATGTCATTGCACTTTCCGGTGGTACCGAACGGGTACAGTTCTTCGGCAGCTTTGGTTACCTGAACCAGGGCGGACTGATCGACGACGTCAGCTTCCGGCGTTACTATGCCCGGTTAAATACCAACGTGCAGATCTCTCCAAAGCTCAGCGGATCTTTTGATGTATTCCTGGTGAACAACGACCGCAAATCGGTATCCCAGTTTCCCGGGGGCTCCGGCGCTGCATTGGGCAGCACCACGGGTACGGCATTGATCTTCGCACTGATGAACAAACTGCCGGCTATACAAGCGGTGAAATATTCGAACGGGCAATGGGCAGAAGGACAGAATGGGGTGAACCCCGTTGCCATTATCCGCAACGGTGGCTTCTGGCGGGAGACCAGCTATCCCATATCCGGCAATTTTTCCTTAAGCTATAAACCCTTTGAGTTCTTAACCGGTAAGATCAGCTTTGCACCCACGTATTCGCAGCCCAATGTGCGTTCCTTTGTAAATATGGTAAAGACCTATGATCCCAACGGCACATTGCGTTTTACCGTTCCCGGCGTAAACACGATGGATCAAAGCACGGCGCAGGATAAAACCAACCAGCTGGAAGCCACGCTGACCTTCTCCAAAAATATCGGCAAACATTCCCTGGGTGCACTGGCCGGTTACCAGTATTATACCGGTTCCAACAGCGGCTTCAGCGCATTCCGCGATAACTTTTTATTTCCTGATTATCCCGTGCTTTCCGGTGGTTCTTCTGCCAATATGAAGAACGGCGGGTACGCCACAGAATGGGCACTGATCTCCTATTTCGGCAGGATCAATTATGCCTATGACAACCGGTATCTGCTGGAGGCCAACCTCCGGTATGATGGGTCCTCTCGTTTTGCTGCCGGCAACAAATGGGGTACCTTCCCCTCCTTCTCCGCAGGCTGGCGTATTTCTGAAGAACCGTTTATGGCTGCCACCCGAGACGTATTAAGTGAACTCAAATTAAGAGCCTCCTGGGGAAGACTGGGCAACCAGGAGATCGGGAACAACTATCCCTTCGCGCCCACTGTATCCCTCGATCCCAAATATATTTCGAACGGACAGATCCAGAATGGTGCTGCGATCCTGAACCTGGCCAATACCAATATTTCCTGGGAAACCACGGAGATGAGCAATATCGGCCTGGATGCCCGCCTCTTCCGTAACCTGTCCGTATCTTTTGACTATTATTACAAAAAGACAAACGGCATCCTGCTGGAGCTTAGCATCCCCAAAACCATGGGTGTGGCGGCGCCCTTCCAGAATGCAGGTGTGGTGGAAAACAAAGGCTGGGACTTCCAGCTGAACTATTCCAACTCCGCGCATGCATTTAAATACGGGGCCACTTTTACCTTATCGGATGTAAAGAATAAAATACTCGACATTAAAGGCATCCAGCAAACCGGAACCATCGTAAACCGCGAAGGCTATTCCATTAACTCACTGTACCTGTTAAAATCGATGGGACTGTTGTCTTCAGCCGATTTTGATGCCAATGGAAAATACCTGTATGCACAACAGTTTGGCAAGCTGGGGCCCGGCGATATCCGCTATACGGATGTGGTAGCAGATGGCATCATTAATGGCAACGACCGCCAGGTACTGGGCAGCACCATTCCCCGATTTACATATAGTCTCAACCTGAATGCAGATTATAAAGGCATCGACTTTTCGATCTTTCTGCAAGGGGTGGGCAAGCGGGATGGTTACCTCACCGGTAATGCCATCACGCCCTTCCTGGCAGGAGGTACGGCATACGAATACCAGAAAAACCGCTGGACCAAAGACAATCCCGATCCCAATGCGATCTTTCCAAGATTTGCATTTGGCGAAACCAATAATACCCAACTCTCCGATTTCTGGATGAAAAGCGCTGCTTACCTGCGGATAAAAAATGTACAGCTGGGTTATATGATCCCCAAACAGCTGTTGCAGAAAGCCGGCATCAGCCAGCTGCGGATCTACCTTTCCGGAGAGAACCTGTTTACCGCCGATAAATTCTGGCCCGGCTGGGATCCGGAAATAGATGCAGCCAGTAACGGGGCCTACTATCCACAGGTAAAAACCTATAACCTGGGCATCAATCTTAAATTCTGATAGCCGCATGCTTCAAATGAAGCAACCGGCAGCTATTAAAAAATTAAAATGATACAGATGAAAAAGATTTGTTTTTTATATATCATCCTCCTGATAACGGCCTGCACCCGGCAGCTGGACCGGCTTCCCCTGGATGCCCCGTCTACAGAAACCTTCCCGGCCACAGAGTCTGAAATGCAGGCGGCACTGGTGGGATGTTTTAGTCCGTTGAATTTACGGTTTGGCGAAAACCCATACGCCATCTGGTTTGAAATGTATTCCGACATTGCCGCCAACCGCGATGTTACCCCCAATGCCTCCTGGGGCACACCCACCGCCGGCGATGTAAATACCATCTGGAACACGATGTATACCGTGATCTCCCGTTGTAATTTCCTGCTGGATCATATCGACCGTGTAGTGGGGGCTACGGATCAGTCAAAAGCAAAAGTAACCGGCACGGCACGGTTCCTGCGGGCTTATTGTTACAGCATTCTTTCCCAGCTGTATGGTGATGTACCGTTGGCGACCAAAACACTAAGCCTGGAGGAGGCATATATCGGGCGCTCGGCAAAGAAGGACGTTGTGGATTTTATCCTTACAGAGTTTAAAGAAGCCGCGGCATTGCTTCCGGCCACCAACCAGCCCAATACCATGAATGTATCTTCCGGAGCGGCCTGGGCACTGGCATCCCGCGTAGCCCTGTACAATGAGCGTTGGACAGATGCGATTGAAGCGGCCCAAAAAGTGATGGCCCTGGAAGGAACAGAATTTGTATTAAATGCCGACTACGCCACGATCGCGCTGCGCGCAGGCAAAACCTCCAAAGAGATCATCTGGGCTATACAGTTTAACTATAACGATATCTTTCACGAAACGCCGGTCTCCTTCCGTTCACGCATGGCCAGCGGCTTCTGCAACCGCATACCGGTGCAGACCCTGGTTGACGCTTATGATTGTACAGATGGCTTGCCGATCGATAAATCACCCAAATATGATCCCGCACATCCATTCGACAACCGGGATCCGCGGCTGGCCAAGACCATTGCCCTGCCCGGTTCGGTGTACTACGGCTACCAGTTTGAAACGCATAAAGACAGCCTGAAATGCTGGAACTACAATGTATCGCCGGCGGTACGGGTCGATAACCTGGATGCCACCCATACCTTCGCCAGTTTTTCCGGCTATTGCTGGCGGAAATATGCAGACCCGACCGAAGCGCATGCTACCAGGTCCGAGATCAACCCGATCATCATCCGTTATGCAGAAGTGCTGCTCAATTACGCAGAGGCAAAAATAGAAGCCGGGCAAACCGATGAATCGATCTACACGGCCATCAACAAGATCCGTAAACGGGCGGGCATGCCGGATATCACTACAGGTAAAAACACTGCTGAACTGCGCTCGATCATTCGCAAGGAACGCAAGGTGGAACTGGCAGGAGAAGGATTGCGTTATTTCGACATCATCCGCTGGAAAATCGCCGATCGTGTGCTGAACGGTCCTTGCTATGGCCGCAATCCCAGGGGGTTCCTGTCGGCGGCTCCGGCCATTGATGCCAACGGCACACCGGATTATACCAATGTGCCGGATAAGGATAAAATGCGGGTAATACAGGTACGTACGTTCATCAATCCGGCCAATTATCTATGGCCCATACCGGATATTGAAATACAGACCAACAAAAAACTCACGCAGAATCCCGGGTATTAATTTTATTTATGCTGCCATTATACTTATCAGATCATGCAAGGAATCCATAAAACAATCTTGTGCTTACTTTTCCGGAGGCCGCTGCTGGTGCTACTTTTTACAGCGGCACAGCTATCCGGTCACGGGCAGGAAAAAACATCAGTCACGATTACCATACCACAAAATCCGGCCCCGGTAGATCCGATGATCTACGGACAAATGCTGGAAAATGTGAACGACAGCATGATCTATGGCGGCGTTACGGACATGCAGGGGAACGAGCAAAAGCAGGTCATTCCCCTATTAAAAGATCTGCAGGTGCCGGTGCTCCGGTGGCCCGGCGGAACCGTTGTTTATGAATACCATTGGCGCAACGGGATCGGGCCCCGTTCATTACGGCCCGTGGTGTCTACCCTTGCCTGGCAGGGAAAAGAAAACTACCAGTTCGGTACCGACGAGTTCCTGCAATGGTGCCGGAAGATCGGTACCACTCCTTATATCAATCTCAATATGGGTACGCATCCGCTTTATGGCAGTACCCTCCGGGAAGCACTGGAATGGATCGGGTATGTAAACGGTCCGGAGGATTCCGATATGGGGAAATTGCGCGCATACCATGGGCATAAAGATCCTTATGGTGTAAAGTACTGGGGCATCGGTAATGAAAATTACCTCCCTGGCCGGGCGGCACGGGTACAGGATCCGGATACCGTGTACGCAGAGCGGCTCCGCCTTTGGGCATCTACCATCAAAGCGCAGTTCCCCGATCTGAGCCTGCTCGGTGTAGGACACACTTCCGGCTGGAACCATACCGTACTGGAACGCGCCGGGCCTTATATCGATTTTTTAACACAGCACTATTATGTAAATGCCAAAGTAAAAGACGGACGATTACAGGATCCGGCCGCCACCTTGTTTGCACCGGCAAAAATGGAAGCTCATTTAAAGCTGTTGAGTGCACAGCTGACTGAAATGAATCGAACGCTGCAACGTACGCAGCACCCTATCCGGCTTTCGGTAGATGAATGGAATGACCGGCATGGCGTATACAACGGCAACAGTTACCAGTTTTCCCGCCAATCGGTAAGAAAACAATTTGATGTAACGGTAGCCGCCGGTATGCTGAACGTGTTCATACGGCAAAGTCCGGTGGTAGGTATGGCCAACTACATCTTCCCGGTGAATGCGCATGGTTTGATACGTACGGTTGGTACCGATGATGCATTTCGTACGCCGCTTTACTACCTTTTTAAACAATACCGCGAAAAAATGACCGGGCATAAAATAGATGTAACTTTAAAAGGTCCGGGTATTGATGCAAAAACAACTCCGTTTAACATTACGGGCGATTGTGATGAAGTAACCCTGCCCGATGCACCATTGACTTTTGTAGATGCAACCGCAGTCCTGAATAAAGAAGGGCAGATCCATATCGCGCTGGTGAACCGTTCGGCGGATAACACCCAGGAAGCCATCATTACCGTTCCTTCCGGTTATAAGGCCGTAGGTATCTGGGAACTGGCGCATAGAAATATTAATGCATCTAACGAGCCCGGCAAGCGCTTTGAAGTGGTGCCCCGGACCAGAACGGTAAAACAAAAAGGCACCGGCATCAGCGTCCGGCTGCTTCCCTGCGCCTTTGCCCTGTTGCAGCTGGTAGCAGAATAACATCGGTTTTTGCTTTCTGAAGAAAAACAGAAAGAAACCAATAGCGAATAAATTGTAAAGAAACGAATCATGCAAAAAACAAAAACGGCGGTATGCATCGCCTTACTAATATGGATGAGCGGCGTTGTAACGGTAATCGCACAAACAACCCGGGTAACGGTCACCATTCCGGAGCAACGCATACCGATCGACCCGATGATCTACGGTCAGATGCTGGAAAATGTAAACGATAGCGTGATCTATGGCGGCGTCACGGACGGCAACGGCAATGTACAACCGCATATCACAAAACTGTTAAAAGAGCTGGACATTCCCGTTATGCGCTGGCCCGGGGGCACCGTTATTCATGAATACCGCTGGCGCGAAGGAATTGGTCCGCGCCAACTGCGCCCCGTGGTGAACACCTATGCCTGGAAGGGAACGGAGAACTACCAGTTCGGCACCGATGAATTCCTGAACTGGTGTAAAGATGTAAACACCGCAGCTTATATCAACTTCAATATGGCCAATCATCCGCTGTACGGCGGCACATTGTGGGAGGCCCTGGACTGGATCGAATATGTAAACGGTAGTGCAGACACCACCAATGGCGGACGGCTGCGTGCGGCTTATGGGCATAAAGCACCTTATAATGTACAGTACTGGGGTATCGGTAATGAAAACTATGGACCCTGGGGGCGCCACAATGTAGAAACAGCGGCCGAATATGGCAGCCGGCTGGCGCTGTGGGCTAGCACCATCCGCAATAAATATCCCGGACTGCGGCTGCTGGGTGTAGGTCATACACTGGACTGGAACAGAACCGTACTGGAAAAAAGCGGGAAAGACATCGACTTCCTTACCCAGCATTATTATGTGGTAAGCAAATTAAAGGATGGCAGCATTCAGAACCCGGACCACACGCTTTTTGCCCCGGCAAAGATGGAAGCACACCTGCGCTCGCTGGGCAACCTGCTGGCCAATTATAATAAAGACAGGACCAACAACCCCATACGCTTATCCATTGATGAGTGGAACAACCGGCATTCCGTTTTACAAAACAACGAATACAAATTCACCCGCCAGTCGCCCCGCCGCCAGTTTGATGCAGCGGTAGCTGCGGGCATGCTCAATGTATTCATCCGCCAAAGCCCTGTGGTAGGCATGGCCAACTATATTTTCCCGGTAAACGGGCATGGGTTAATCCGTACGATTGGCACCGACGATGCGTTAAAAACCCCGCTGTTCTATCTCTTTAAGCAATACCGCCAATGGATGACTGGTACAAAGCTGGATGTAACCGTAAACGGACCGGGCATCACCGGTGCAGCAGCAGCACCAACGATTGACGGCGATTGCAAGGAAGTACAGATGGACAGTGAGCAGCTTGCCTATATCGATGCAGCAGCCGTGCAATCCACAGAAGAAACTGTATATGTATCACTGGTCAATCGCTCCTTCAACAGCAGCCGTGAAGTAGCAGTGGTCCTTCCCGCAGGTTACCGTGCCGTTGAAGTGTGGGAGCTGCAACAGACCAACATCAACGCTTTCAATAGTCCGGAGAACCGGGATGTACTGGTTCCTAAAACCCGGCTGATAAACAGAAGGAAAGGTGCTTATACGACAAGGTTGCTTCCCTGTGCGGTGATGCTGCTGAAGCTGGAGAAGAAGTAAAATTAACCGGCTCATGTCATGACAAGGGTGACTTGTGCGACAAATCAGCTATAACATCCTTGTCCCACCAATCGCCATGGTCCCGCCAACTACGCCTAAACCCATTAATCAATTAGCTCATACCTTTTTAAGCGCTAAATTTGCTAAGGCATAGTGGAACATGCCTTAGCAAAGATGATCCTAATCAAACAAATACTTCTTATTGCATTCGCCGGTACAACCATCACCGGTTGCGTGACTATGCAACAGACGGATCTTTACTTCGGACGGAATATTCCCGGTGGCGGCCAGGTAACGGAGCAACAATGGAAAGCATTCAGCGATAGCATCATTACACCGGCCTTCCCCGAAGGATATACCGAATCCGATGCACAAGGTAAATGGATGGATACCGAAAGCCGGGAAACGATCGCCGAAGACACAAAACGGATCACCGTAATTGGTAAACGCAGTGCCAAAAGGAACGGACAGCTCAATCAGATCACACAGGCGTATATCCGCCGCTTCCACCAGCAGGCCGTGCTGCGGGTGGATACAAAGATCCGATACCGGCTGAACACAAAAAAGAATACCAATTAAACAAGCGCCGCACACCCCGTCCAACACCCCATACCTGGATCAGTTTTCACTAAACGAAACCGCAACCGTTTCACTGCCCGCCAGATCACCGGTAGTAAACGGAGGCATGTGATAGGTTTTAGCAGTATGCTCCAACAGCTGCGCTTTTTCTATTGAAAAGTTAAGTTGATACCCCAGCTGATCAATGGTAGTCATAAAAACATAATCATATTCCCGATCAGCATCCGAAACAAACAAGAATACCTGTTTACCGGCGCTTTCTGCTGTTATCCACATATCCGTTAGCCGGGTGGTGGTCCAGCCTATGGCATAAAAGCGCCGGCCATATCCTTTGGGATAATTCAGATAATTTATAAAAGAGCAAAAGATGTCAAACGAAACATCATACGGAAAGATTATCGCAAACTGCTGATCCGTTATTTTTGTCACCACGGGTATCACTTGCAGCATTTCCCGGTTGTGCCACCCGCAAAAATCCCGGATGATTCGTTTTATGAGGTCTTCATGCCCCCCCTCCACAACGATCAGTTTATCATTGGCTACTTTATCTTTAGGCAACATCCCGTCAGAGGGTTCTCCTTTCTCTGCCCTATCCCGCATGCGCCGGGTCCTCAACTCCAGCCGGTCAAAGATCAGCAGCAAGGTAATCATCAAGATGATGGCCAGGATCAGGTAGGGATGTTTCATAAAAACGATGTACTGTTTTGGTAAAATTACCACTTCCCCATCAACTTCCAAATGATATCGGAAAACAAGGATGTATCACCTTTTCTATAAGCTGCTTTTGCAGTTTGATTTCAACCGCAAGGTCCGCTAAGACCACGCAAGGGGCGCAAAGTCATTCAATAGCGCATCCCTTCATTGCGGGCTTTGCGGATTCTTTGTGCACGTTGCGTTAAAACAATCCGAAAAATGGGATGCACTCCATATTACACCTAATACCGATATTGAGCAATAACAGGCATCACTTTCCATTCTTCCAGTTCCACCATTTCAGTTTATCCGCCTCCCGCATATGCGGAGGGGTGTCTGCAAAACAAACCGCACACCGGAACACATATAGCAGGCACCGGTCCTGCACGCAGCCAACAAAGTGGTTCGATGCATTGTAAAGCTGCTCCGGATCCCGGCCTTTTAAATCTTCAATGCGGCGTATCCCGATGTTGTACAGATAGGTAGCGATCGATTTGCCGACTCCTGGTATTTGCATTAGCTCTTTTATAATAAATACTTTTTCCATTGGGATTTTGTTCTAAAAGTCTAGCCACCAGTCATTATTAATGCGTCATTTTATTTATATCTTCAATCGCGCCATCCTGCTTTTTGCTATAACTTTCAAGCGACGCTGTTCCGGGCCGGTTGTCCTTCTGATACGTTTCGATCACCGGAAGGGTTTTCACCACTTTTAATACCGTGTGAAGGTCCGCCAGCTTCGTGGTCTTTACATCAATCGCCTTCAACAGCTCCTGGTGCTTTTCTGTGATTGCCTTGTATTTTGCAAGGTGCTCCTCCACCAGCTTTCTGATCTTATCTTTTAAAAGGGAATCGCTGATCGTATTCATATGCTGATCCGCTGCCTTATAATACGACTGGCTTTTCGCATCAAACTGTTGAAATGACCCGGCAGCTTCTTCTTTACTCTGATCCAACGCATCCAATGCGGCCTCCAGTTGTTTCAACCCGGCGTCATGCTCGGCAAGTTCACTGTAGAGGCTTTCCACCAGTTCATCAGGGCCTCTTTTTGAAACCAGTTTATGAGAAGCGCTATGATCTTCCAGGGCCTTTGGTATGTTCACCACCGGCTGTTGCTGTACCCGGTGATGATTACATGCGATCAGTGTGAAGCACCCAATAAAGAATAAGAAAATTAATGCCCTCATAAGTATTGTTTACACTGCTAATATAAACAGCTTTCATAAAATAGCGAAAAACTATTCACTATTTTTGCTGCATGAAGTACCTACGCATAAACCACCTTTTCTTAACCAGCATTTTTATCCTGACCGTTTGCTCCGGTATTGCTCAAGCGCCGCCATTTTACAAGGTAACGCCTTTTGAGGAAGAGGGCTATTTTTCCAAAACCGTTTTCACGTTTAACCCGGAATTTATAAAAGCAAAAAAAGTCAATACCGTGGTGTTGCGCGACAGGGAAAAGACAGGACGCGATTATCATTACGCTTTTGACCCAAACGGGCGAACAGTCCATTTTATAACCTTTCAACGTGAGGATATAAAAGCCGATACGGTATTTTATACGATTTATGGCTATACAGCGTCCGGCAATACAGACTACATCGCCCAAATCGATTATCACGACGGGCTGGTGCGGGTTAAAAAATATGTTTACAACGAAAACGGGAAGCACGCCGTAGTCCGGAATTTTACGCTGGATGCAGATCTGCCGGGCCGGTCTCAAAAAAGCAGCATCATGAATTACGAAACCATCCCCGGAACCTATACGGCCTTTTTAAAAGGCAACGTTCCGGATGACCTGTATTATGAAAAGCTGATTGCAGAACATAATTTTACCTCCCGGCACTATCGCTATTATATAGAGAACGGTTTTACCGCCGAGGAACAAACCGAACACTTCGATTTCAAAAAAAAGTACCAGGCTGATGATACCTGCAGCGGCCGTCAAACCTATTATTACAAAGATGAGCGTCCAACAATACGTTTCATACATAGCAACTGCGATGAAAAAAAAACACCGGACGAATTCTATAGCTACGAAAAAGGATTACTGACAGGGATACGGGAAAATCCGCACCGGCCGGATCCCCGCAACGAACAATACCGTTACGACAAACATCAGAACCTGGTACAAATGGAAAATCAATGGGGCGGCCAGATCGTAAGTGCGTTAATCATGACCTATGACAGCAAAGGTTTTTTAAAGTCCATCCAGCGCAAATCGGCATCCGCTAAAGCGGCAGATTATTTTGAAGACCGGGTACTGGAGTTAACTTATACGTTTTATCCCTGATATGCGTTGCTGCATTCCATAATAATAGATCAAAACATATAACACTTGCCGCCTCCGGCAACGCTGGTGAAACATAGTATTGCCCCAATCCATGGAATATAGCGATAACATGCCATAAAGAAAAAAACAGCACTGTTATATACCGTTTTTTTCATATATTCACCATTAACTATGAAAAAGCTGAGTTCCAGATCAGCCGCAAAAAGCTTACCTAAAAAATGCTGACATGAAACCTGAAAAAACCTACCTGCAATTTGTACAAACTGTAAAAAAGCAAATATTGCAAAGCCGTTACCAGGCCGCAAAACTGGTGAATAATGAGTTACTTTTATTATACTATAACATTGGCCATAGTCTGCACGAGAAAATGACCGCTGCCAGCTGGGGAGATAAAGTACTACAGCAAATTGCGGTCGATCTGCAAAAAGAATTGCCGGGGCTGCGCGGCTTTTCTTACAGAAGCCTGAAAAATATGCGGCAGTTTTATGACTGCTATCAGATGCCCATAATTGGGCAGTCAGTAACTGCCCAATTGCCGAACCATTCCACCGGAAAGCGCCGTTCTGCTTTTTCAAAAAAGAAAATTGGGCAGTCGTTAACTGCCCAATTAGATTCTTCATTCATCAATACTGTTTTTACGGCACTTAGCTTTACCCATCATATCCTGCTTATAAATAAGTGTAAGGAAATGGAGGAGCGCATTTACTATATGCATCAGGCTGCAAGCAATCATTGGACGGTGCACCTGCTGCAACATCATATCGAAAGCAATCTTTATCACAAGAAAGGAAAACTTCCCAATAACTTCCGGAAAGCGCTACCCAAAACAATAGCAGCACATGCATTAAACACTTTTAAAGATGAATACCTGCTGGATTTTATCAATATCACACCGGATGACGATGAACGCGTGTTTGAAAACAAGATCATTAATAACATACGACAATTCATTCTTTCCTTAGGTACAGGCTTCTCTTTTATGGGCACACAGTACCGGCTGGTAGTAGATGAGGAAGAGTTTTTTACCGACCTGCTTTTCTTCAACCGCGTACTGCAATGCCTGGTAGCGATTGAATTGAAACGAGGCAGGTTTAAACCCGAATATGCCGGCAAACTTAATTTTTACCTGAACCTGCTCGACGATCAGGTAAAACTTCCTCACGAACACAACAGCATTGGTATCATTCTTTGTAAGGAAAAAAACAATAAAGTGGTGGAGTATGCCTTTAAGAGTATGCATAAAGCGATGGGCGTTGCTACGTATAAAACCAGTAAACAACTTCCCTCCCGGTTAAAAAAAATATTGCCGGATGCCGCTGCGCTGAAAAAATTATTATAGAACCCAAACATCAGTCTTTGCCAAATAATTAAAACATATCCTGACATACAGTTGTCACTCTCCCGTTTTAGCTTCGGTCCTCCAAATAAAAGAGCGGCGTTTCATAACAATTATTTTACACAAATTAAACAAAGCAAATATTTGGTTTATTAGTTTTTTGAATTACTTTTGAGCCGGAGCAAAAAAATCAGGTTACCTTTTTTCAGGAATTGTATTAATCAGGCACAGGCGCTTTGTCAACAACTACAACACTTTAAGAAAAACGGTTTCCACAGTGCAGCACTAACAAACGTTTGAGCAACAAATCCTTCAGAAAAAAAATTTGGAAGTAGCTTCAAAACACCGTTAACTTTGCTAACACTGTTAGGTAAATTTATTTTTTATGAGTGTAGCAGAGCGCAAATTGAGAGAAAAAGAAATGATCCGGAAGAAGATCATCGACGCAGCGTTGCAGCTGGTAAAAAATGAAGGCTGGGAGTCGTTATCCATCCGCAAGATCGCAGACGCCATCGAATACAGCGCCCCCGTGATCTATGATCATTTTGCCAACAAGGAGGCCATTCTTTTTGAGATTTCGCAGGACGGTTTTAAACTGCTGCTGTCAAATATTCACAAAGCCATCTCAAAAAAAGGGTCGCCGCAGGAGGAGCTGAAAGCGTTGGTAGATACCTACTGGAAGTTTGCACTCAAGAACCGGAGTTATTTTAAACTCATGTTTGGTGTGGGCATGCCCTGTTGCGGAGAAGGAAAGATGAAAACAGAATTTGGAGCCTTACAGGATATAATTTATGAAATCATAAAAAAAATAATCGTTGAAAAGAAAACCAATATTGAATCCGCGTGTTATAAAACGCACGCATTTTGGTCGGCAATACATGGTTTTACTTCAATCATGATCGCAAGGAGTGCTGATGTTCCGCAAACAATGAACGTGTCGGTACTCGATCAAATGGTAGTGAACATTATAGAAAATCTTTAAGCCAAAAAAGACGACAATTCAAATAGTAACTATTTTTTAGTGCATTCCCCCGCGGGATGACAACGGGCAATGGTTGCCATTCCGTAATACGCGGGAACTGCGCGTATAAACAGGATCACTGGCCCCGGCAATACCCTGGGCGCCTTTCTCCGGTATGTACCCCGGCAGGACATGTATTTCTTTGACTCAAAAAACAACTCTACAGATGAAAGCAAACAACCATACCATCCACACAAGCATTCTTGTACCTGCGCTTATTGCGCTTTCTATATCGCTGCAAAGCTGCGTCAATGGCTCAGCAAATCCCAGCCAGCAGCCACCGGCTCCGGCGTTGCCCGTAATGGCTACCCCGGCATCCCCCGTAACCGTTTACCAGGAATTTTCCGCCTCACTGGAAGGAAAGGTAAACGTAGAAGTACGCCCCCAGGTAGACGGCTACCTGGAAAAGATTTACGTAGACGAAGGTGCTTACGTAACCGCAGGACAACCCTTATTTAAGATCAGTGCTCAGTTATACAACGAAGCACTGAACAACGCACGCGCCAATGTACTGGCAGCACAGGCCAATGTACAAAAGGCCCAGGTAGACCTGGACCGCCTGAAACCACTGGTAGACAACGCTGTGATTTCCGACGTACAGCTGAAGACCGCAAAAGCCAACTACAACGCCGCCACCGCCGCACTGGCACAGGCCAGGGCCATGGTAGGCAACGCGCAGATCAATGTAGGTTATACACTGATCAAAGCACCGGTGAGCGGTTATATCGGCAGCATTCCGTTTAAAACCGGTAGCCTGGTAGGCCGTGGGGAAACACAACCCCTTACCGTGCTCAGCGAGGTGAACACGATGTACGCCTATTTCTCTATGAGTGAGCCCGACTTCATTGCCTTTAAAAATAAATACCCGGGCGAAACCATTGAGCAAAAACTGAAAAACGTTCCTTCCGTTGAATTGCTGCTGGCCGATAATACCGTTTATCCGCAGCAAGGAAAGATTGAACTGGTTCAGGGGCAGTTCGACAAAACCATCGGCGCTATCAACTTCCGCGCAGCCTTTCCCAACCCCAATAAAACACTAAGAAGCGGTAACACCGGTAAGATCCGTCTGCCGCAGCTTTTTAATGAAGTATTGGTGGTGCCACAGGAAGCCACGTTTGAAATCCAGGATAAAGTATTTGTATTTACAGTAGACAGCAGCAACAAGGTAACCAGCAAACCCATTGCCGTTTCTGGTAAAACCGCCTACTACTACTTTGTAAACAAAGGACTTTCCAAAGGCGAAAAGATCGTGCTTTCCGGAACCGGTAATTTAAAAGACGGAACGCCGATACAGCCGCAGGTGGTTTCAGCCGACAGCGTGCTAAAGGCGAATCCGATTTAAGGGGTTTATTTCCTGAGCAGCATCAAAAGCGCCCATCCTGTCATGCCGAACTTGTTTCGGCATCTAAAAATGGTCGCTCACTAATAGATTCTGAAACAAGTTCAGAATGACAATACGTTATAAAAGCGCTTTTGATGCAGCTAGGGGAACTCAACAACACTTTTTTCTTAGCGGACCAGCATCCGCTGTAAAAGCAATACCCTGATAAAGCAGCAGCCCCTGCCGCCCAGGGATCTTTTACCCTAACTATTTACGCACAGCATACTTACAACTCCATATCATGCTAAAGAAATTTATACAACGACCCGTATTATCTACGGTTATTTCCATCATTCTACTCTTGCTGGGTATTCTCTCCCTCTTTGCGCTTCCGGTAACGCTGTTCCCGGATATTGCGCCGCCCAGCGTACAGGTAACCGCTACCTACCCCGGTGCCAACGGTGAGGTAGTGGCACGTTCCGTGGCCACTCCGCTGGAGGAAGCCATTAACGGTGTGGAGAACATGACCTACATGACCTCCAACTCCAGCAACGACGGTACCATGACCCTGACCGTGTTTTTTAAACAGGGTACCGACCCCGATATTGCTTCGGTAAACGTACAGAACCGCGTTTCCAAAGCCGTGAACCAGATCCCCCAGGAGGTAGTACAGTCGGGCATCTCCACCCAAAAGGTGCAGAACAGTTTTATCATGTTCACCGGGCTTTATAGTGAAGACAGCGCCCAGTATGATGAACTGTTCCTGGAAAACTATTTGAAGATCAACGTGATCCCCCAGATACAGCGGATCCCCGGTGTGGCCCAGGCACAGGTATTTGGAGCCAAGGACTACTCTATGCGGATCTGGCTGAAACCGGACCGCCTGGCGGCCAACAATCTTTCCCCCCAGGATGTATTGGGTGCCATCCGGGACCAGAGCCTGGAAGCCGCCCCCGGCAGGCTCGGACAGAACAGCGATGAGGTATTTGAATATGTATTGAAGTACAAGGGTAAGCTGAACAAAAATGAGGATTATGAAAACATCGTGGTAAAAGCAAACCCCAATGGTTCCGTGTTAAAGCTCAAAGACCTGGCCCGTGTGGAGTTTGGTGCATTTACCTACAACGCCAATAGCCGGCTGAATGGCAAGCCGGTGGCGGGTTTCGCTATTTTGCAGACCGCAGGTTCCAATGCCAACGAGATCCTTACCGAGGTAGACCGGCAGTTGAAGGAACTGTACACGACCATGCCCAAGGGCATCAAACCCATTACCATGTACAACTCCAAGGAGTTCCTGGATGCCTCCATCCACCAGGTAAGGGAAACATTGATTATTGCATTCATACTCGTATTTATTGTGGTATTCATCTTCCTGCAGGATTTCCGTTCTACCCTCATACCGGCCATTGCCGTGCCGGTAGCCATTGTGGGTACCTTCTTCTTCCTGCAGCTCTTTGGGTTTACCATCAATCTGTTAACCCTCTTTGCGCTGGTACTGGCCATTGGTATTGTGGTGGATGACGCCATCGTGGTAGTGGAAGCTGTGCACGCAAAAATGGAACATAAGGACATGCCGGTGCGTAAGGCCACCGTGCAGTCTATGAATGAGATCTCCGGGGCCATCATTTCCATCACCCTGGTAATGGCGGCGGTGTTTGTACCCGTGGGCTTTATGCAGGGTCCGGCCGGTGTATTCTACCGGCAGTTTGCCTTTACCCTGGCCATCGCCATCCTTATTTCCGCGGTAAACGCGTTAACGCTGAGTCCGGCCCTTTGTGCGCTGTTCCTTAAAAACCCGCATACACCGGGCGAAAAAGGACATCCGCACGAAAAGAAAGGGTTTATGGCCCGCTTCTTTACCGCATTCAACGCCGGTTTCCGTACATTGACGAACCGGTATATCGGCAGTTTAAAATTCCTTATTCGCAGGAAATGGATCGCCATCGGTGCGCTGGTGCTTATTGCCGGAACCAGTTACTGGCTCATCAAAAGAACGCCTTCCGGCTTTATTCCAACGGAAGACCAGGGCTTTGTGCTGTATGCTGTAAACACGCCTCCGGGTAGTTCCCTGCACCGCACCCATAAAGCCACGGCAGAGATTGATAAGATCATCAAACAGGAAGAATCGACCAATAATCTTTGGGTGATTGACGGGCTGAACTTTATCAGCAGCGCCAGCGCCTCTCCTTATGCCGCAGGTTTTATCCGGCTGAAGGATGTAGACAAACGGGGCAAGCTGAAGAACCCGGACGAGATCGCGGCCACCCTTACCGGCAAGGTTACTTCCGTAAAGGATGCCAATACCTTCTTCTTCAACTTCCCTACCGTACAGGGTTTTGGTAACGTAAGTGGTTTTGAGTTTATGTTGCAGGACCGTACCAATGGTCCGCTGGACAAATTGGGCAATACAGCCGGTGCCTTTATTGGCGCGCTGATGCAGCGTAAAGAAATCGCGTATGCCTTTACCACCTTTGCCGCCGGCAACCCGCAGTACACCATCGAGACCGATTTTATAAAAGCCAAACAATTAGGCGTATCCGTAAGCGAGCTGATGCAGACCATGCAGATCTATTTTGGTAGTAGTTTTGTATCCGACTTTAACCGCTTTGGTAAATACTACCGCGTAATGGCGCAGGCGGATATCCCCTACCGGAAAGACCCGGCTTCCCTGGATGGTATTTTTGTAAAGAACAACCTGGGCGAAATGGTGCCGGTTAAAACACTGGTTACACTCAAACGCGTATTTGGTCCGGAAACCGTAACCCGTAACAACCTCTTCAATGCGGTTACCATTAACGGGGTGCCCAAACCGGGCTTTAGTACGGGAGATGCCATTCGCGCTATTGAAGAAACGGCGAAGACGGCCCTGCCGAGAGGCTACTCGTATGAGTGGACGGGTATTACCCGCGAGGAACGGAGTGCCGGCAGTCAGCAGGTATACATCTTCCTGCTCAGCATCATCTTTGTATACTTCCTGCTGGCGGCACAGTACGAAAGTTATGTGCTGCCCCTGGCGGTAATCCTTACCGTACCGGCGGGTATACTGGGTGTATTTCTATTCATCGGCTTTGCAGGGCTTGAAAATAATATTTATGTACAGATCGGGCTCATCATGCTCATCGGGCTGTTGGCCAAGAACGCCATCCTGATTGTGGAGTACGCGGTACAGCGGCGCAAGAAAGGCATGAGCCTGGTGGCCTCGGCGCTGGAAGCCTCCAGGCTGCGCCTGCGCCCGATATTGATGACCTCCTTTGCCTTCATCGTGGGTATGTTGCCGCTGGTATTTGCCAAAGGCGCTTCCGCCATCGGTAACCACTCGATTGGTTACAGTACCGTAGGTGGTATGCTTACCGGTGTGTTACTGGGTGTATTCATTATCCCGGTGCTGTACATCATCTTCCAGTACTTGCAGGAAAAAATTGTAGCAAACCGGGTGCATGATGATGAGGATTGGGAGATGGGGTAGTCATCGCAAACACATGTATGGTCACCCCTGACCTACCCCACTTTCGTCACCCTGAGCGAAATGAAATGAAGCCGAAGGGTCTCGCGAATGTTGGACGGCCTGATAATACAGAGATGTTTCGGCTACGCTCCGCTTCGCTCAACATGACGACAACATTGTTTCGTCACCCTGAGCGGAATGCAATGAAGCCGAAGGGTCCCACGAATGGCGAACAGCCTGATAATACAGGGATGCTTCGGCTGCGCTCAGCATGACGGAAGTATAATTACGGGCGTCACCCTGAGCGCAACGGAGTGGAGCCGAAGGGTCTCCCCTACGCGAAGAGATGTTTCGACTCCGCTTTGCTCCGCTCAACATGACGCCAACATTGTCTCGTCACCCTGAGCGAAATGAAATGAAGCCGAAGGGTCTCCCGAATACCGGACAGCATGACGACAAAACAGAAACACTTCAAAAGGATCAAATCAACTATGAATTATTTAAGTATGAAAAAAAGATACGCCTTACAATACCTGCTGCCGGTGATGGCAATACTTGTTACGGCAGCATCCTGCAAGGTAGGACAAGCCTACAAGCGCCCGGAAGTGGCGCTGCCGCAGGAATTTCGCGCGGTGGCCACGGCCGATACCAGCAGCATTGCCGATGTGCAATGGAACCAGTTTTTTACGGACCCTGCCCTGCAGGCGCTCATCACCAAAGGCATCGGTTATAACTACGACCTGCAGATTGCCCTCAAGCGCGTGGCCGCTTCGGAGCAAACCCTAAAGCAGGCCAAATTGTTGCAACTGCCGCAGCTTAGCTTCAGCGTTACAGGGCAAACCACCAATCCGTCCAACAACAGTTTAAACGGGTTGAGCATGAACACCTTTATAAAGAAGGATCATATAGAAGATTTTAATGCCGCGCTCACCCTTACCTGGGAGGCCGATATCTGGGGAAAGATCCGCCGCCAGCAGGAAGCCACCATGGCCGGTTACCTGCAAACCTACGAGGCTTCAAAAGCCGTACAGACGCAGATCGTAGCCGGTATTGCACAAGGTTATTATAACCTGCTGATGCTGGATGAGCAACTGAACATTGCAAAAAAGAACCTGGCATTAATAGACAGTACACTCAACTTTACCCGCCTGCAACGCAACGCGGGTGAGGTTACCACCCTGGCGGTACAACAGGTAGAGGCACAGAAGCAATCCACGGCCCTGCTCATTCCGCAGCTGGAGCAGAACATTGCCATACAGGAAAATGCACTGAGCATTTTAACCGGCAGTTTGCCCGGGCCCGTAGAGCGCAGCAAGGGACTTTTTAACTCTAATGTGCCGCAGTGGTTAACACCCGGTATTCCTTCTGCCGTACTCAGCCGCAGGCCGGATGTACGGGCCAAGGAAATGGAGCTGATCGCCGCCAACGCCCGGGCCGGCATTGCCCAGGCCAATATGTACCCCAGCCTGTCCATCACCGCACAGGGGGGCCTAAACTCCTACCTGGCCAATAACTGGTTTAATATACCGGCATCGCTGTTTGGTACCTTATTGGGCAATGTTACCCAGCCCATCTTTCAGCAGCGCCAGTTAAAAACACAGCTGGAAACGGCAAAGATCCAGCGGGAGCAATCGGTATTGGAGTTCCGTCAATCGGTACTCAATGCCATTGGTGAAGTATCGGACGCACTGGTGGCTACTGAAAAATTAAAGGAGCAAAAGACCATTGCCACGGATCAGGCAGATACGTTACAACTGGCCATTAAAAATGCGCGCCTGCTGTTTAAAAGCGGTATGGCCAATTATATTGAAGTGCTCACCGCACAATCCAATGTATTGCAGTCGGAGCTTAACCTGGCCAATATTCACCGTTTGCAGCTGAGCGCTGCGGTAGATCTGTACCGCTCCCTTGGCGGCGGATGGAAATAATGCCACAGAGGCAGTGACGCAGCAGCTAAAATTTCACGCAACGTCGCAAAGAGGCGGTGACGCAGCGGTTTTCTTTACCATACCGGGTACAAGATTTCATCGCGCCCTTGCGTCTTCGCGGTAAAAAAGCAACTATCGTTATGCAAACAACTGATATCAATAATAAAAGAACAAGGGTGGTGCTCATTGCCATCCTTGGCTTACTCACCGCTATTGGTCCGTTTTCCATAGATATGTACCTGCCCGGCTTCCCGGCTATGGCAAAGGACCTGCATACCTCCATCAATACCATTGCCTATTCCTTATCCAGTTTCTTTATAGGGTTGTGCGTGGGTCAGCTCATCAGCGGGCCGTTGCTGGATCGTTATGGCAGAAAACGCCCGTTGATCATTGGACTGGTATTATACATTGCCGCCTCCATTGGTTGTGTGCTGGTGCGTACACCGGAGGGGCTCATCGCGTTGCGCTTTATACAGGCATTGGGTTGTTGCGTATCCATGGTAGCGCCCCGCGCCATTACGCGGGACCTGTTTCCGTTGGAGGATAATGCCAAGGTATTGTCCCTGCTCATTTTGTTATTAGGTGTATCCCCCATCCTGGCGCCTACCTTTGGCAGCTATGTGGTAGCCTATTACAAATGGCAGGATGTATTTATCATCCTGGCGCTCATTGCCGCTGCTACGCTGGCCGCAGTCATCTTCCAATTTAAGGAGAGCAAGGCACCGGATACCTCCGTATCCTTAAAGCCGCGGCCCATCCTCAATGCCTTTGGTGGTGTGCTAAAAAACCCGCAGTTCTTTACCTATGCCTTTGCGGGCGGGGTATCCTTTGCGGGATTATTTGCCTACCTATCCGGGTCGCCGTTTTTGTTTATGGAATACTTTGGCGTTTCAAAAACAGCCTATGGTACCATCTTCGCTGTCATTGCAGCCGGGCTTATCGGCAGCAGCCAGTTAAACGCCGTGCTGCTAAAAAAATATTCCAGTGAGCAGCTGGTAACAGCGTCCATCCTCCTGCAAACCATTATCGGGTTTGTACTGCTGGCGGGTATTACCACCGGCATTTTAGGACTGTACGGAACTATCGTCGTTATCTTTCTCCTTTTCTGCACCCTGGGCATCAGTTCTCCCAACACCGCGGCATTGAGCATCCTGCCGTTTAGCAAGGAAGCAGGCAGTGCTTCGGCATTGCTGGGTGCGCTGCAAATGGGCCTGGGTGCGTTGGCCGCTGCACTTACCGGTGTGTTTGACAATAAAACGCCCACCCCGATAGCCATCATTATTGCCGCCAGCGGGTTGCTGGCACTGGTAATATTATTGGTGGGACAAAGAAAGGTGAAGCAAATGCCTGCGGCGGAGGCGGAAGCTACTACAGAAGCGGCAACAGCGCAAGAGGAAGAAGAAATTTGCATTATTGCATAATTAGTAAGTATAGAGAGCAGATTTGTTTTTTGAGTGTATCTGTGCAACCAGCGGGCCTTGTGCCTGCTGGTTTGTTTTATTACAACACACTTCCGTCATGCTGAGTGAAGCGAAGCGCAGCCGAAGCATCCCCGTAACAACAAGCTGGCCGATATTCGTGAGACCCTTCGGCTTCATTGCATTCCGCTCAGGGTAACGAAACAGAGTTGGCGTCATACTGAGCGGAGCGCAGCTGAAGCATCCCTGTAATATCGAACTGTCCGAAAATTTAGAGACCCTTCGGCTCCACTTCATTGCACTCAGGGTGACGCAACGGGGTTTGCGTTATGCAATTATAGTAACGGACAACAATCACGCTTCCGTCATGCTGAGCGAAGCCGAAGCATCCCTGTAATAACAAGCTGTTCGAAAATTGAGAGACGCTTCGCTGCGGTCAGAGTGACTGCACGGGCTTGTTATGCGATCATGGGGAGTACCCCTATCACACGCCCCAACTGCCCCCACTCCCGCTGGTTGCAAAATATTTTCCGGCACGTAAGATTGCAACAAAACTGTCTGCCATTATAAAATACTATTTTTATAGCTACAATAACTTACTGATATGAAAACCCTTAGAAGCCAATGGGGACTTACCCAGGAAGAACTGGCTGCATTGATCGGCGTTACCCGCGGCCTGTTATCGATGTATGAAAGTGGCCGCCGCCAGCTGCCTACCCCGGCCAGCATAAGGCTGGCAGAACTGTACCTGCTGCTGCAACAACCGTCCACAAGCAAGCTGCACTCCACCGCCCTGCAACAACGCCAGCTGGAGCAGCAAACAAAAACAGCAAAGCTGCTGAACGACCGGGCCGGCAAAGCAGCAATGGAAGCAGCCCGCGCTGCCCGCGTGCTGGATAACATGCAGCAACGCTACGAACAGCTGTCCCAAAAGATGCTGCTGGTACAAGCCGCGCTGCCCACCGCCGTACCGGGCTCATTGCAAAAAACGGCGCTGCTTTATATGGAGTCAAAACTAATGGATGCCATGGATCGATGCTCTCCTGCCCGGCAGGCATGGGTAGCCTACAAGCGGGCGGCCTGCATAGCGGTGGAACAGGCGGCGTTGAAGGCCTGCAGGCTTGTAAAGGGAACTTGATGCGGGAACGCGTTGGCGCAGGTAGGTTGCACCGCCGCCAGTTGTCTAAAGGCCGCAAACAAGTTTGCCAAAATATGTTGGTGATAGTTACTTTTAGCCGTTCAATTTCATAAAATAAGCTTTCAATCATTTCGTGTAGTTCCATCTGATTGCAATAGTAGTTATCTATTTCTCCGTAACTCGTGAAAGTCGACAAGTTGTACCCATCCTCAATATCATTATAATAGATTACTGATTTTCCAAGTATTGCTACAACCCAAAAGCCACATCCCTCTTCACTCATGGTTTTCTCCTGCCATTTCTCAGGTACAATTTTTATATACTCCCAAAATTTCAAACAGCTAGGCTTGTCAAATAAAATATCACCGCAATATTCAATATCCTTTTCTATTTTGCTTTGTTTAACTGGCGTCCACTTATTAAAAGTCATAAACAGTTATTTGAATATTTTTCGTCGTCAATGTTGCATTTATTAAAGGCTCTATTTTATCCCAGGCTCCGCCCGCAAGTCCGCAACCAATTCTCGGCATATGAACCGATGCACTTTTGTCAATAGCAAATTGCCCCACCTTTTCAAGTCCCAACAGGATAGCCTCATAACGAATTGGAGGGTTTCCGTTTTCGTCTTTATTAATTTTATGTTGCCCAATAATATTAGCAACCCAAAGTTCGTCCTTAACCTGTACAAATTGAACTTCTCCAAGTTTAAAATTGTCTTTTGTCTTAAACCATTGCCTATATTGTTGCTCAGGTTGTTTCCATCGTTTAGAAACCGCCATTACAAAACCTTTCCCCCAGCCGCCCATATCATTGCAAACGTGAACAATAATTTTATTTCCGCTGCCTGTCGGGTTTGTAGCGTCTCCCTTTATGTAATTTATCTCCATCATTATTTATGTAAGGTTGCTTCGTTATAGTTGCCAGCAACTCATCAACTGCCGCAATTACCAAACATGTATAATCGTTTGCAAATACCTAAATGCGGCTACGTGACAGCTTTGCAGTTTAAAAAAAATCACTCATCTGTAACCGTTCTGGCATTTGTGCATTGATTGCTTCACTTTTCCCAAAAGGTTGTTATGCTAATATAGGCGTTTTTTGGAGGTCGGTAAAATTTGACGGAGATGGAATATATCTTTCTTTAGGGGATGGGTAGTCTCCGTTATAGGCCGTTCCTACGGCACTCCAGCTTCATAGTCTGTTTTGGCTCCCGGAATCAATTCCTGAGTTGCAATGATCTGCCGGGCCGATCGTGAGATAGTATACTTACAAGCGCTCCATGTTCGGCCTGTCGCCCAGGTCCCACAGTAGCCAACTGCCCTATGCACTGCAGCAGAAGTGAGTGATCCGCCACGGCGGACACGTACAAGGAAGCTGTCACCGGCACCGGGCTGGGGCAACAAAGATGAATCATACATCCTTATTCCGCAACACTGAAGCACTTAATATACCTCGGTAAAAACAGTAATTGCTGTCATTATACCAAAAAGATGTATTATTTTTAAATACCTTACTGAACAGGGTTGTACAAAAAATCATCTTTATGAAACGCAGAAAATTCCTCCACGCTTCGCTGGCAGCTACCGCTGGTATGGCAACACTGGGCTCATCCGCATCGGCCGGTGAGCGGCCCGCCACACAAAAAGAAATATACGAATGGCGCGAATATGATATGCGCTTTGGAGTAGACAGAGGTCTGCTGGAGCAATATTTTAAAACAGCGCTGATACCGGCATTGAACAAATACGGTGTTAAAACAGTGGGCGTTTTTAAAGCATGGAAGGAAACGGAGCCGGCTAAATGGTACGTACTGATTCCTTATGCGTCTATCGACAGCTATTTATCTGTTAACACAAAAGTAAAAGCGGACGCGGACTATATTAAAAACAGCGCCGCGTATAACAGCATTCCGGCGGATAAGCCGGTTTACAATCGCTTTACCGCTTCCCTTATGACGGCCTTTGAGGGCTGGCCGGTGATTGCCGTGCCACCGGGTGCGCCCCGCATCTTTGAATTGCGAACCTATGAAGGCTATAGTGAAGACGCGGTGAGAAGAAAGGTAAAGATGTTCCACGACGGGGAGTTTGATATTTTTAAGCGGGCTAAACTGAACCCGGTATTTTTTGGAGAAGTGATTGCGGGCGATAAGCTGCCGCGTATTACCTACATGCTTACCTGTAATAATATGGAGGAGCGCGATAAGGGATGGGGCGCTTTTGTGGCCGACGCGGATTGGAAGCGGTTAATCGCAGCCCCCCAGTATGCAAATACCGTTTCTAAGATCATAAATACTTTTTTGGTACCAACGGCTTACTCGCAGGTGTAATGCTGTGGTGGCATACAGCGTCAGGTAACAGGCAGGTACAGATGGGAGACCTGGGCGAGAAAAGGGACCTGCATCAGGGAAACTGGCGTCTGCCTTACTTTAAGCAGCATTATCTTTACCCTCATTGGTTTCATTCGCAACGAGGACCACTGCTTTACGCTTTACAGATCCTGCCAGTATGCATCCGAGCAAAAACCCGCTCAGCAGGCCGCCAATATGTGCGGCATTGTCAATGCCTCCGGTAACACCCATCAATAAATTAAACCCTACAAATACCAGTGTGCTTGTCAAAAATGTTCTCCCAAAATCAGGCGGAAATACTTTTAAAAGCAAACAAGCCAGGAAGCAGCCGTAAAGTCCAAAAATAGCGCCGGATGCACCTACACTAACGGTAGCATCATACCACCAGATGCTGGCTATACTACCTAAAATACCTGTTACCAGATAAATGAACAAAAACTTCCACCGACCTAAAAGCGGCTCCAACAAAATTCCGACAAACAATAACCCGTACATATTCGCCAATATATGCAGCAGTCCGCCATGCAAAAAAGTACAGGTAAGTAACCGCCACCACTGTCCGTCTGTTGTCAGCGGTCTAAAGTTAGCTCCCCAATGGATCAAATCCTCAGTTTTGAAAGAAATAAATCCAAGCCCGGAAAAAACCATTACCAAGTAAATCAGGATATTCAGGTCAATAATGAGGGGCGTTATAAAAAAATCTTGTTTCGGAATCATCAACGCAAGTACATCTTTCAGATCGCTGTCTTTACCTGGGGCGCCGCTTTTAAATTGTTTTAACCGCCGGTTATTGAACTTGGGGAACAACAGCAATAGCAACCAGACGATTGCTCCAATAATAAAGGAGCCTAAAACCCAGGAAAGCTTTTTGCCGTTCCTGGACGCAAAAGATCCGGCCTTTGCTTCAAAAAAAACATTATTTTCTGAAGCATTGGGATTTAATTTCTTTAAAGCGTTATTATATTCGTTATGATCATCGGTATTGCCGATCACTTCCAAATAAGCAAACTTACTAAAGTCTTCCCGTTCAAAATCATTTTCTGCCTTTTCCGCAAAAGCCTTGTATTTATCATCCTTCTCCTGCTCGCTCAGCCGGTTACTAATGCGTTCAAAATACCTTTTCCCAAGCCAATAGAGATTCTCGGTTTTTAGAGTATCCGAACCGGTTATCAAAACCGGCATTGCAACGTAGATCAGCATGTTAAAATTCTCATTATGCTTCCCCGTTACCGTAGCTGTATTTTGAATAGCAATATGATCTTTATCGATATAGTAATTCTTAAGCGCATAATACTTGGTCTTTTCAAACTTTTCGATCTGACCAATATTATCAAGTTGCGTCAGTTTACCGGTTGCTGTAACCAGGTACTGCTGTGCAATTATGGTTGGAATCGCAATTACGATTGAAGCAAGGAACTGATAACCAAAGCCAGCGTTATCATTTTTAAAATTCAGGAGCTTGATCCTTGGTCTTAACCAAATTAAAATGGGTATCCAGGGCAGACCAAAGGGTAACCAGAATTCAATAATATCCTCCTTCAGCGGTATAGCTGCTTTTATAAACAACAGCCAGTTTAAAAGGGTATATATTAAAATAAACCCGACGCCGATAAGTAAAAATGGTTTGTAAATAATCCGCAGTTTGTCTGAAAGTCCTTTCATTTGATCGAAATGGTTTGTTTTTGAGCACAACTACCATAAGAATGCATTCAAATCATTTGCAGTCAATTATCAATGCCCGCAAAATCACCTCTGTTGCTTTTTCCCATTTGCTGCCTTCAATGTTTTCAATTGATGTTTTATCCAGCTGAAGCTGATTGCCTTGCTAAAATAGGCTTTTTTATGAGACTACAACGAACGACACATCTCTTAATTTTTAAGCCTTGGGAGCTGCCTATATTTTAAAAAGTGACATTCGCTTGAAGCAGCTTCCAGAACAATGATTGCGTGGTCCCGCCCAGTCCCTTCAATCGCCGGCTCTTCAAAATAATCAGCTCAACCATCCTATAAATGAACAACCATTGTATCAAAAACGTACAATCTTTTATAGCTGTAAGTTTGCATTATTTTGCTTTTCAGGCCAATAGATAAATGGCATTTTTATTGGTGCGTTAATTGATGGCGCTTACGCTACAAAAAATATACATCCACAATGCCGAAGAACTACTTTAAAACCGCATGGCAAAATGTACGCAGTCATAAAGCTTATGTAACCATTAACGCCATCGGGCTGGCCGTGGGCATTGCCGCCTGCCTGCTTGTTTTTTTACTGATCCGGTATGAAACAGGCTTTGATGATTTTCATAAAAACAAGGATCGTATTTACAGGATCGTATCCGCAACCAAAACCCCGGAGGGGATGAATTATTCGCAGGGCAGTGCCTACCCGGTAGCGGAAGCGCTGCGGCTTGATTTTCCGCAGCTGGAAGGTGTGGCCCGCATCTATGCCCGGAAGGACAAGCAGATCACCGTACTCAACGATGCTGCCAACGCGGCACCCCCAAAATTTAAAGAACAGGTGTTTTATGCTGAGCCGGCGTTCTTCGACATCTTCAACTTTCCCCTGCTTGCGGGCGATCCTAAAACGGCGTTGTCTGCAACCCATACCGTGGTGCTTTCACAGGCCATTGCAGAAAAATATTTTGGCGACTGGCATACGGCCATTGGCAAACTGATTAAATATGATAACGACCAGGTCTTTAAAGTAACCGGCATCCTGCAAAATGCACCCGCCCATACCGATTTTCCGCTGCAGGTGGTTTTTTCGTTTAAGTCCGTTACACAGGAAGATATTTCCACCGACTGGGCGGCCGTGGACGGTTCCTTAAACACTTTTGTGCTGCTCCCGGAAAATATGCCGGCCCGGCAGTTTGACAGCGATCTCAACGCCTTTGTAAAAAGACATACACCGGCTGAGTATGCCAACCAGGGTTACCAGTTACAGCCCCTGGGCAGTGTACATTTTGAGCGGGCGTTTGGCACCTTTAGCGGTAAAACCTTCAGCAGGGAACTGATCACCGCATTGAGTTTGATCGGGTTTTTCCTGCTGATTATTGCCTGCATCAACTTCATCAACCTGGCTACCGCACAAGCCGTAAACCGCTCCAAAGAAGTGGGCATCCGCAAGGTGCTGGGCAGCAGTAAAAAGCAACTGATCCTCCAGTTCCTGAGCGAAACCTTCCTGATCACGCTGGCTTCGGTGATCATTGCCCTGGGCGTTGCGTGGCTGGCATTGCCCTTGCTGAACCAGTTGCTGCAAGTGTCCGTGAAGCTCCGGCCGGATCTTCCGTTAATGGCCTTCCTGGGCGTTCTGATGGTGAGTGTTACCTTTTTATCGGGCCTCTACCCTGCCATTGTTTTATCGGGCTTTAATCCCATTGCAGTGCTTAAAAACAAACTGAGCAGCAAAACGGTGGGCGGGTTTTCGATGCGCCGGGTGCTGGTGGTGTTCCAGTTTGCCATTGCCCAGGTTTTAATCATCGGCACGCTTATTATTGTAAAGCAGATGGACTTTTTTCAAAATGCGGCCGTGGGTTTTGATAAGGAGGCCATCATTACGGTGCCGATGGCCAACGATACGGCAGGTCGCACCAAAGCGGATGCCTTAAAAATCCAACTGCAGCAACAGGCCGGCATCAAGGACGTAAGCCAGAGTGCCTTTAGCCCGATGGACCAGGCCGGCTGGGATGATGATTTTATATTTGACAATGCTACTAAAAAAGCGGGTTTTAAAACCGACTTTAAATGGGCCGATGCCGACTATTTCAACACCTACAATATCCGCTTTATTGCCGGTGCGCCCTACCGCCCGGCCGATTCCATAAACGGGTTTGTAGTGAATGAAATGATGACCAAAAAATTAGGGTTCAAAAATCCCGAAGGCATCCTCGGGAAAAAGATCAGTTTCTGGGATGGAAAGATTGTGGCGCCGGTTGTGGGCGTGGTGAAAGACTTTAACGGCTACTCGCTGAAGGAAGCGATGAAGCCGATGGTGCTGAGCTCCAACAAAATGTTCTACCGCATCTTTAATATAAAAATACAACCCCAAAACGCGAAGCAAACCCTGGCCACCATTGAGCAGCTCTGGAACCATACCTACCCGGATTTTATGTATGAATACCAATTCCTAGATGAAAAGATTGCTGGCTTTTACAAACAGGAACGCCAGATATCCCAGCTCTACCAGCTATTTGCGGGCATTGCGATCTTTATTTCCTGCCTGGGCCTGTATGGCTTTGTATCTTTTATGGCGGTGCAGCGCACCAAGGAAGTGGGCGTCCGCAAGGTATTGGGTGCTTCTACGGGCAGCATTATTTACCTGTTTTCAAAGGAATTTACCCTGCTGATCGGGATCGCTTTTTTGATTGCGATGCCCATTGCCTGGTATGTAATGCACCGGTGGCTGCAAAACTATGCGTACCGGGTGGATATTGGCGCCGGTATATTTTTAGCAACGATCCTGATTGCCGAGCTCATTGCCTGGCTTACGGTGGGCTACCGGGCCATAAAAGCGGCAGTGATTAACCCGGTGAAGAGTTTGAGAACCGAGTAAGTGGTTTCCCGCAGAGGAACGCTGGTCTTTTCATTCTCGCAGATTTACGCGGATCATTTTCGCGGATGAGCGCTGATTTCCTGTGCAAATCTGTGTAAATCACGAGGAATACGCTAGCGAAATGGTTATTGCTTCGCAAGGGCATTCGTCCGCCGCAAGGCCTGCAACGCAGATTTTATCGGCTCCGCCCGACCATAAATATTTAAACCTTCCAAATTTTTATCGTGCGGAATTCGCCTTGTAGCGAACTAGTTCCGACGCATCGCATGTGCGTCAGGTTAAGAAACCCGATCCAGGCGCTGTAGGCGCCGCATGTTTATAGTATTCATGATCAACGACATAACCCATCGGCTGCGTCAGGTGCCGCGTAAACACGGGGCATCCTACGGAGCCCGCACAAATGCCCTTCCGATTGCCATAAACACAGCGCTCCTAACGGAGCGGAATGGGCTCAAATGCTGGCGTAACTGCAGTTCCGGGCAGATTGACTGTTGCGCTTAACCTAACGCACATGCGACGCATCGGGATTGCTTTTGCATCAAGGCAAAAGTTGGAAAATAAAATTAAGGTACTATCTCACTTCATCAGCAGCCCCTGGTTATACACATGGCGCTGATTGCTTATTTGCAATAAAAGAACAGAACCGGTCCTTCGGTAATCGTGCTACTGTTCCAGGTATTTTGCCGGAACATGATCCGTTAACCAAACACCATTGTCTGAAAGATAAAATGTAAAGTCATTCGCATACATTTGCCCGGCGGCTACTTTTAACACAACGGGCGTTCCATGTCGTTGTCCTACTTTGATCGCTGTTTCTACATCACTGCTCAGGTGCACGTGTTGCCTGCTGCGTTTTTCAAGCCCGGAACTTAAGATGGAAGGAACGGATTGCTCACCCGTGCCGTGATACAGCATTTCCGGCGGTTTTTGGTGATGATAGCCCAGGTCAATGGCAACAGAATGTCCCTGGCTTGCCCGTATCTTTTTCATTGAATCGTTAAACGCAAACCGTTTTTTGGAATTGGTGGCAACCACTTCATTTAATAGCGCCTTGTCAAAAGATACACCATACAGGCCAGCCTTTTCAATTAACACATCTACATCCGTCCAGCCATGTTCATCTAACCGGATGCCAATGGTTTCCGGCTTATGCCGTAATACGAGACTTAAGAATTTGCTAACCGTTAAAAGTTGTTTTTCATTGCTCATTTTTGGTTGTATTTATGTCATACGGACAAGGTATCAGTTATGCTCGAATTCTTCAAAAAGCCGGGGGCAAATCTTCTTCATACTTTCCGGGTCCTCTTCTTTCCATGTAAATTTAAAGCTCGGATAATTCCCTTCCCTGGTTTTGAAATGGTCGTAATCGATATAATTGTATAAATCCTTCCCGGTTTTTTGCTTGAACGCTTCAAGTGCCACATACCAAAAGGCTTCAAATTCGTAATATTCGGCATCCCGATGAACCTGCGTGATCAGATTATCCGGGTTTTGTTTCGCTTTAAGATAGGTATCCCTCCCTCTGGAAATGACCCAGTTTCTAAAATACTCGAACCCGTCATCGGAGCATCCCCCGTTCATAATATATCCGGCACACCACATTTCCGAACTATAGGTATCATAAAGCAACTGATCCGTCCGCAGACGAAAGCCAATCATTTGCTTGGGTGTTAATTTGCCGATCTCTTTTATCAGGAATTGCTCCTGCGTCTCCTGATCGTCTGTGTTTTTTAGTGATTTGTCTATAATGGACCAGTACAGATCCTCATCCAGCATTTCTGCTGTTTTTACCAATTGTGTTGAATCAAAAGATCCGATTGGCCGGGCTTGCTGTTCAGCCGCTTTTTTGTCTCCAAATGATTTGTCTTCCATATTCATATTATTTGCATTTGCACACCCTGACATTACGAGCGCCACTATAATAGTTGCTTTCACAAAATGACAACAGGAGCTTACTTGAATGAAGATGCGATAAAGAGCATTTTCAGATATTTCCGGATTTGCATTGTTCATATTTAGCAGTTGTTTGCGATTTTTGTTAGATGCTATAAAATAAATACTCCACTAAAATAAGACTTTTTAACAGTTAGAAGGAATTCTGTAACAGACTCTTAAAGCTGCTGCCTTGTTGAGACCGGAAGAATCGTTGGAACGTAGTCTTCTCGTGCCGGCACTGCACGGCGCGTCGCACCACGTTCCACAGCAGCCCGGCGCCCAAACCCTGTCAATACCCATTTTTTTGGCCGACTAGCGCCATCCGTGGGAAATTCTCCTCCAAAACCTTCCCTTCCAACATTTTATTTCGATGCAAAAAATGCAGTAAATTTGCCGCCTTATGGAATTAACAAAGAATTTTGAGCCAGCAGCTATTGAGACCCGGTGGACGGGGCATTGGAAGGAAAAAGGGTATTTTAACAGTACTCCGGATGAACGCCCGGCGTATACCGTGGTCATCCCGCCCCCCAATGTTACCGGTGTGTTGCATATGGGACATACGCTCAATGAAACCGTGCAGGATATACTGGTGCGCCGCGCCCGCATGAGCGGCTATAATGCCTGCTGGGTGCCCGGCAGCGACCACGCGTCCATTGCCACGGAGGCCAAAGTGGTACAGATGCTGAAGGAGGAAAAAGGCATTGATAAAAACAGCCTCTCCCGCGAAGAATTCCTGAAATACGCGTTTGAATGGAAAGAAAAATACGGTGGTATCATCTATAACCAGATCGAGCGCCTGGGTTGCAGTGTAGACTGGAACCGGGTGAACTTTACCATGGACGACCACTATTACAACGCGGTTATAAAAGTTTTTGTAGACCTTTATAATAAAGGATTGATCTACCGCGGGGCCCGCATGATTAACTGGGACCCGGCGGCCAAAACGGCCCTCAGCGATGAAGAAGTGGAATACCGCGAAGTACAGAGCAAACTGTATTATGTGCAATACAAGCTGGACGGGCAGGAAGGCTATATCACCATTGCCACCACCCGCCCGGAAACCATTTTGGGCGATACTGCCATCTGCGTAAACCCCAATGATGAACGTTACCAGCACCTGAAAGGTGCCTATGCTCTGGTGCCCCTGCTCAACCGCCGTATCCCCGTTATTTTTGATGAATATGTAGATATGGAGTTTGGTACCGGTGCCCTCAAGATTACCCCGGCACATGATATCAACGACTATAACCTGGGATTGAAACATAACCTGGAAGTGATCGATACGCTGAATGAAGATGGCACCCTGAGTGAAGCTGCACAACTGTACGTGGGTGAAGACCGCTTTGCCGTGCGGAAAAAGATCGTGGTGGACCTGGAACAAGCAGGCAACCTGGTTAAGACGGAAGACATCGTTAATAAGAACGGCTTCTCCCAGCGCAGCAATGCCGTGGTAGAGCCCCGTATCTCCACCCAGTGGTTTGTAAAAATGAAAGAGCTGGCCGAGCCTGCTTTAAAAGCGGTAGTAGACGGCGATATTAAAATACATCCCGGCGACCGTTTCCTGGCCACCTATAAATACTGGCTGGAGAATGTAAAGGACTGGTGCATCAGCCGGCAACTTTGGTGGGGACAGCAGATACCGGCCTGGTATGCGCCCGATGGCACTTTTGTGGTGGCAGAAAATAAAGAAGCGGCGTTTGAAAAATTCAAAATTCAAAATTCAAAATTCAAAATTGAGGAGCTGTCGCAAGACAGCGACGTACTGGACACCTGGTTCTCCTCCTGGCTCTGGCCCAGTGAGGTATTCCATGGTATTACCAACCCCGGTAATCCTGATATCAATTACTACTATCCCACTTCTGTATTGGTAACCGGGCAGGATATCATTTTCTTCTGGGTGGCGCGGATGGTAATGGCCGGACTGGAATATGAAAAAGAAATTCCGTTTAAAGACGTTTATTTTACCGGCATGGTACGCGATAAGCTGGGCCGCAAAATGAGCAAGCAGCTGGGCAACTCACCGGATCTGCTGAAACTGATTGATACCTATGGCGCCGACGCGGTACGTTTTGGCATCATGATCTCCGCTCCTGCAGGTAATGATCTGTTGTTTGACGAAAGCTCGCTGGAACAGGGCCGTAATTTTAATAATAAGATCTGGAATGCGCTGAAGCTGGTGCGCATGTGGCAGAACAACCCCAACGGCATTACCGAAACGGCCGGCAACGAGCGGGATATGGCTGCTGCCTGGATGCGCAACCGCATTGAACAGGCAAAAGCAGAAATGGCAAATCTGTTTAAAGAATTCCGCCTCAGCGAAGGGTTGAAAACGTTGTATTCCCTGATCTGGGACGATTTCTGTTCCTGGTACCTGGAATGGCAGAAGCCTGCGCAGGGTGCTCCTACCAGCGCGGCCAAATTACAGGCCACCATTGCATTCTTTGAGGAGCTGCTGCAATTACTACATCCCTATATGCCATTTATAACGGAAGAGATCTATCACCTGCTACGCGAACAAAGCGATGATCTTTCCATAAAGCAATACGCACCCACGCAGGATACGGACAACAATATCCTGGCACAGGGCGAACTGTTGAAACAGACCATCACCGCCATCCGCGATGCACGGGTGAAGAATAATATTAAGAGCAAAGAACCGGTGAAGCTGTTTGTACAAACCGCACAGCCGGATAGCTATACCAGTCTGGCATCCATCCTGGAACGCCAGGCCAATGTAGAAGCGGTGGCCATTACAACAGAAGCGGTTGATAAATGCATCAACGTATTGGTGGGTAAAGACAAACTATTCATTTTGCCTGCTACCGAACTGGATACAAGCATCCAGAAAGAGCAACTGGAAAAAGACCTGGCCTACCTGCAGGGCTTCCTTGCATCGGTAGAAAAGAAACTCGGCAACGAGCGTTTTGTACAAAATGCCAAACCGGAGGTCGTAGAAATTGAACGCCGCAAGAAGGCAGATGCGGAAGAAAAGATAAAAGCAATCGAGGAAAGTCTGGCGGCCTTGTAAATTGTACCCTCTGTACATCCGGAGTAAACTACAACTAATTTTATGGAAGGTGTATCAAAAGTAATTGATACACCTTTTTTCATAGCCCTCACTTCAATTTACAGCGCATATAGTCTATTGAAAGAAGTAAGCCTCAACCTGCTACTTTAAGAAGAGTTTCTCTAATAAGGCAAAATGGTGTTCCTAAAATTGTCTCAAAATCGCTTATAAAGGAACAGCCCCGGCAAAAAAGGTACAATAATTGCGCTCCCTTAAAGTACCCTCTATTTAGTCAACAAATCCTCACTCATGAACAGATTTCGCTTCCTGCTGCTTACATTGTTCATTTCCAGTTGCACGTTGCAATTGTCGGCACAGTGGAAAGGTTTTAGCCTCGGTCCTTACGGCGAATATGCCATCCCCCAGGGCACATTTGGAGAAAATTTTAACTGGGGTGTGGGTGTGGGTGGCACAGCCGATATCCGGCTGATTAAAAAGCTGGCCCTTACGGGTTCTGTAGGATACATGTATTTCAGGGGAGCTGACCGTACTGATGATGCGGGTAATCCTTACCGGGTGTATGACCTCAAAGCGGTTCCTATCCGTGTTGGGTTGAAATACCGCCTGATACCGCTGTTGTATGTAAAACTGGAAGCCGGCAGTGCCAATTATAGTGGCAGCCATTATGATGGCTCCGCCTTTATCCTGTCGCCCGGTATCGGACTACGGGTATTGGGCTTTGATCTGCAGGCAAAGTATGAAGCCTGGATGAAAGACGGGACCAAAGGGTTTGTGGGATTTAAAGCGGGCTGGAACTTTTAGATGTACGGCTTGGCTGGATGAAAAGAATAGCTAAGAGTGTCATTGATCCTTGAACGGTTCCGATAAAGAAACTGTCTCAAAAGTCCGAAACCGTCATTTCGATCCCGCCCTTGCGGGACGAAGCGGTCCCGATTGCTATAGGGAGGAGAAATCTTATTGCCTGGAAATGATGTATTGGAGATTTCCCGGCTTCACTACATTACGCTCGAAATGACGGACTTTTGAGACAGCCGCTTGAAAAATCACAGAAAAAGGTCAGGCTTCGCCTTTCCTGTACGATTGTTTACACATTTTTTAATGATTACCCGCACCGTTCACTTTGCAGGTAAAACTCGCCTGCCCGCTGGGCGTAATGACAATGCTCCAGTCATCAGTAGGGCCGGCCATAGTACCACAAAGCGCACCCGGAAAGTCTTTTGAATTAAAGACCAGGGCTTTTCCTGTATTGTTTTCAACACCCGAAAACTTACAACTAACCATGCCGTTACCGCTGTTTGTAACTACAAAATTGCCATTATCCGTTACGCCCGAATAGCCGTTAAGCCCAAACCAACACCCTCCGTCCTGGATTACAATCGCACTGTTGTTCATTGTTTTCCAGCTGGCCAACAGCCCTACAACGGCAAATGCTGCCGCAAAAAGAATGCTTACTTTTTTCATTTTTTGAAGATTTAAAGTGAAGAATTTGTGTGAGAATATCCCTTGTTACCGCTATATGCGGATGTATACCAGACGGCAGGTTTACACCCAGATGCCATTCGCCAACGCTTTTACTCCGGCATCAACAAGTAGCCATGATCCATAAAATCATACAGCATCCATGCATTGTTCAGCCCCCGCGAGATGTAACAGGCTTATTGCAATTTTAAGTAAAAGAAGGCGTCACTATTTTGCTAGCGACGCCTTAAAATAGCAGAGCATTCACCATTCTTTTTTATTCATGCTCCATATGACAAACAACACTTCCGTTACCATTGGGAGAAATAATCATTTTCCAGTTTGCGCCCCCCAGGCAGGTTGCGCCGGTGTTTTCATTGTCCCAATGAACCGTCTTGCCGGTGTCATTCGGAAGACCGGTGGCTTTGCAAACATAACTGACCTGTCCGCTGCTGGTCGCTACCATTTGGGCCGCTCCCGCACCGGGATGCCAAACCCCATTGCCATCAATAAAGTTGCATAAACCGTCAGTGATCACAGCCCGGTTGTCGGCAACTTTCCAACTCACGAGCAGCGTAATTACGGCGAGTATTCCCACCAGAAAAATGCTTGTTTTTTTCATTGTTTAAAAAATTTAGAAGTAAAGAATGTGAAACTGTTTACCCGTACCATTACTGCAGTTGTTAGGGGTTATGTAAAAACATACAAAGTAAAGTTAATATATCCGCCTGCCTGTTTCCAAATTTCAGACATCCCTAATTTAAGCGATACCAACTTCTGGTATGAGCGCCCTGATGGACTTATAAAGGTGTTACCTGGCGGACTTTACAATCCGACGAGTATTCCGGGTGTGCGCTCCCCAATGACTGAAAAATGTAAAAATTCAGTAGATTTGACCCAATATTTCTGAAAAATGCCCCGAACAGTCAACATAATCGTTACCAATAACACTACCGGCGACCATTATATTGGAAGGTCGTACCCGGACAGCGACTTTAATAATAATGGCAAAACTGAGTATTACAAGATCCCGGTCTACTATGTGCATCTTGAAGGAGCGGATAACAGTAATAAAAAGATAACGCTGAAATGGAAGGCCCTGCGCTTTATGCCTTATTGGAACGATCCCAAACAGCCAGACAAGCGATATCGCCACAGAGGCTGGATTAACTCCGGCAAACATAAGGTAAGCAGGAAAAGGGTTGCCTACTACAATCCGAATTACAAGATACACAATACCTATTCTCCCTACGACGGCGCCATCCAGATTGAGGATTCGTTCCTCATTCACGCCGGTCCGAACTCGCTTTCAGAATATGGCTGGGGCGCCGCCGGATGTGTGGAGATCATTGGCGGATTCGATAAATTTAAATCGGATATACAAACCCTTTCCGGGATTGCTTCAAAAACCTCCGATGCGGCAATACAGGCACTCGTAAAAGCCGGCCTGTTATACGTGCAGGTAGATTATGCCGCTCCTCCGGATATTAAATCAGCATTTTATGGCGAATATTAGAAGCTATATAGTAATCATACTAACGCTTACGGCCGTTACCCGGCTTTATGCCTGTGCCGGTCAAACGGAAAAAAACAGGCTACATCGCGTACCGGTAGCGGCTCATGAGGATACCGTACACATCCGGCTCGAAAACGTACAGCAGTACAACAGCGTCGTATTTAAGAACAATGCAATAACCCAATGCGCCACCACGGAAAAAAACTGCAGATCGGATATGGATTTCATTACTTCCGCGCTGCAACTGGCAGACCCTACTTATAAGACAACACAACTGGAGGCAACCATTTACAAGGGTACTGCCTTACTGAACAATGCGGGTCGCGATTCCTTAAAAACAACGTATTACCTTATTAAAACAGAAAATACAGGAGCGCTGCAACAGTTGATTACCCGTTTAGATACAGCCAACAATGGCTATGTACGAAAGATGGCAAAAACGGAAGCACCCATTGCCTGCTATTTTACAACTACTCCAAATGAGGTGTTACTGATCACGCATATCGGCATTCCTGAATTTCAAAAACTGAAGAATCAACCGCTGGTAGCGGCGGTAAAAGAGCGGATCGGTAGCCACTAAACCAAAATAAAACTGCTCACAGATTCCTCTGCTCGCACAGAATACTTTGGCAGGGTATACCGTCTGTGACAATCCGTGTAATCTGTGAACGCAATAGCTTCAGCCTTACTTATCCAGGCTAAACAAACTATCTACAAATTCGTGTTTATCAAATACCAGCAGGTCTTCCATTTTTTCACCCACACCAATAAACTTCACTGGTATTTTAAACTGATCGGCAATGGCCAGTACCACGCCGCCTTTTGCCGTACCATCCAGCTTGGTAATGGCCAGCGCGGTTACATCGGTAGCGGCCGTAAAATGTTTGGCCTGCTCCAGTGCGTTCTGCCCGGTAGAACCATCCAGCACCAGTAGCACTTCCTGCGGCGCTGAAGGAATAAATTTCTGGATCACCCGTTTGATCTTATTCAGCTCATCCATCAGGTGTGCTTTATTGTGCAGCCGGCCGGCGGTATCAATAATCACCACATCGCTGCCCCTGCTTACCGCGCTTTGCGCGGTGTCAAAAGCCACAGCAGCCGGATCGCTGCCCATGGCCTGTTTTACGATCGGCACCCCAACCCGGTCGCTCCAGATAGTGAGCTGATCTACCGCTGCTGCGCGGAAGGTATCCGCGGCCCCCAGCAGTACATTCTTGCCTGCTTTTTTAAAATTATAGGCCAGTTTGCCAATGGTAGTGGTTTTGCCCACCCCATTTACGCCTACTACAAGGATAATATACGGTTTGGCCGGTAGTTCACTTTCAAAGGTATAGCTCGATCCGGAAGGAGCATCCACCAGTACGCCCTCAATTTCTTCCTGCAGGATCCGGTTCAGCTCACTGGTGCCCATATATTTGTCCTTAGCCACCCGCTGCTCTACCCGTTCAATGATCCGTACTGTGGTTTCAATACCCACATCGGCACCTACCAGGGCTTCTTCCAGGCTATCTAGCACCTCTTCATCTACAGTGCTCTTCCCGGCAATCGCCTTACCTATTTTTGAAAGAAAGCCTTCCTTGGTTTTTTGCAATCCCTGGTCCAGCGATTCCTTTTCTTTCTTTCCAAATAATTTTCCAAAAAAACTCATTATTGAAACGTTTATCGTTTTTGGTTTATGGTTTGATGTTATTGCTCCGGCAAAGATGCAACATCAAATATAAAACGTCAAACATCAAACAAAAAACAAAAGCCATCCGTTTTAAAAACGAACAGCTTTTTAATATTGTAATGAAAGCAGGGGCTTATTTCTGAGCTAAAAAATCTTTAACTTTCTCTTTGTGCACGATCTGCTCCTTAAAGGTATAGGCACCTGTTTTGGGGCTGCGGATCGCACGGATCACCTTCGTCCAGTTTTTAGACTCTGCTGCTGCTTTAGCATCTTTTACCTTCGCGTTCTTTGAAGCTGCTTTTGCCATCTTATATTAATTTGAAAATGTGGGAAATGTGGGAAATGTGGAGATGTGGGAATGTGAAATAAAGCTCATTTACACATTTTCACATTTACACATTTTCACATTTAAATTATTTAATTTCTTTGTGAACAGTTACTTTCTTCAGAATAGGGTTGTATTTCTTCAACTCTAAACGTTCAGGGTTGTTCTTCTTATTCTTTACGGTAATGTAACGACTGGTTCCGGGCTGACCGCTGGTCTTGTGCTCGGTGCACTCCAGAATTACCTGTACCCTGTTTCCTTTTGCTTTCTTCGCCATTGTATAATGCTTTAAACTGCTTTAGTTAGATTTTTTCGCCTTTCGCACGCAATTCTTTCACTACAGCATACAGACCATTTTTGTTGATGGTGCGCAGGGCATCTGTAGATAATTTCAAAGTGATCCATTTGTCTTCCTCTACCAGGTAAAATTTCTTCTTTTGCAAATTAGGCAAAAAACGGCGCTTTGTCTTAATATTGGAGTGAGAAACCTTGTGGCCTCCAATGGGGGTTTTACCTGTAACCTGACATACTCTTGCCATAATGAATAAAAATTTAGGAGTGCAAAGGTAAGTATTCCACATGGCATTTAGCAACAAAATGCCAATTATTTTTTAAAAAACTTGAAACCCTGGTATTTTCAAACCAATTCCTGCCACCTACAAATCCCTTAACTCCGCTGCAAAAATAGTGCACATTGGTAAAAGAACCGTTAAATTCACTTTACAAAATGATTATCAGCTTCTTAGCTCTGGACCGTTTGCTTTTCCGGTTTTCATTCCTTTTTCCCGGGGATTACAATATGACATAGCATTGCCTGTTCCTGTTCAACCACCGGATCCAAATACATTCCTCAAATCAATTAAGAACACTCCATTGCAGCGCAGCAACAAAGCCGCTTCTTATTTGTTGTATTTCCGACAATTGGCGTACAAAAACGATTGCGTAGTTGGTTGAACCGGCATTTTGTCCGTTACCGTAATTCAACTAAATTCGCACTCTCACTGATCTTTTAATTTTTAAACAACACATTTTATGGCATATGACGTAATAGTTGTAGGTAGTGGCCCGGGCGGATATGTAGCCGCTATACGCGCTTCCCAACTGGGTTTGAAAACCGCAATTATTGAAAAAGAGAGCCTGGGGGGAATTTGTTTGAACTGGGGATGTATCCCTACCAAAGCCTTATTAAAAAGCGCACAGGTTTTTAACGATATCCAGCACGCACAGGAATATGGTATTGAAGCCTCCGGAACGCCCAATTTTGAAGCCATTGTAAAACGCAGCCGCGGTGTGGCTGATAAAATGAGCAAGGGCGTTCAGTTCCTGATGAAGAAAAATAAAATTGATGTGATCATGGGATTTGGCACGTTGAAAGCCAAAGGCCAGGTGGAGGTAAAGGGAGCAGATGGGAAAACCACCCTTGTAGAGGGTAAACACATCATCCTGGCTACCGGCGGCCGAAGCCGTGAATTGCCCGCCCTGAAGCAGGATGGCAAAAAGATCATCGGTTACCGCGAAGCCATGGTACTGCCCCAGCAACCCAAGAGCATTATCGTGGTAGGCAGCGGCGCCATTGGTGTGGAATTCGGTTACTTCTACAACAGCCTGGGCACTAAGGTGACCATCGTTGAATTTTTACCTCGCATTGTTCCGGTGGAAGATGAAGATATTTCAAAAGAACTGGAAAAGAACCTCAAAAAACAGGGCATTACGGTAATGACCAGCAGCGAGGTAACTTCTGTGGATACCTCCGGCAACGGCGTAAAAGCAAAAGTAAAAACCGCTACGGGTGAAGCGATTCTTGAAGCAGATGTATTGCTGAGCGCCGTGGGTGTGGCTGCCAATATTGAAGGCATCGGGCTGGAAACCCTGGGTGTGAAAACCGATAAAGGAAAGATCGTTGTTGACAAATATTACAAAACCAATGTTGACGGTGTTTATGCCATCGGAGACTGTGTTCCCGGTCAGGCCCTGGCACACGTAGCATCCAAAGAAGGCATTATCTGCGTAGAGAACATTGCCTTTGGAGAAAAGAAATACAAGCATCAGCCGGAAACCCTGGATTATGGAAACGTGCCCGGTTGTACCTACTGCTACCCGGAAGTAGCCAGCGTAGGCTTTACCGAAAAACAAGCAAAAGATGCCGGCTATGAAATAAAAGTGGGCAAGTTCCCTTTAAGCGCCAGTGGAAAAGCCAGTGCCGCCGGGCATCCCGAAGGTTTTGTAAAAGTGATCTTTGATGCCAAATACGGCGAATGGCTGGGTACCCATATGATCGGCTACAATGTAACCGAGATTATTGCGGAAACCGTTGTAGGCCGTAAACTGGAGACTACCTACCACGAAGTATTGAACAGCATTCACCCGCACCCCACCATTAGCGAAAGCGTAAAAGATGCGATTGAGGTGGCCTACGGTGAAGCCATTCACTTATAATATTTACAGATGGGTTTTAAGGTCCCGCCTTCTGGCGGGACTTTTTTTATGGGCCGGCCGGCAGTGCTGCTATCGGCGGTCTTGCATCGCACACTTGTGCTGCGGTACAACGCTGAGCAGGCACAAGCATCTGCTTCGCAACTTCAGGGGACTGGGAGACTGATGGGACATCTACTCCAGTTAATTAGTTCCATGCCACCAGTCCTCCCGGTCCCCAAGCAAACACCCATCAATCCCGCAATAAAAAAAGCAGGCAAATCTTGCCTGCTTATCCAGTTAATTCACTCAAAAAAACAAACTATCTGCCTAAACCAATATTGTAGGCCACCCCTACCCCAATGCTTCCGGCATTGTATTTTTGGGTGGCATTACCGAGGCTGATTTTACCATCCTCCCCGGTAAATACCTTGGTGTAATGGGCAAACACATTCCAGTTCCGGTTATGCCATCCCAATTCAGGTTTCAGGTAAAACCCGCCATCCGGACGGTTTACATTACTGTTGCTGGCCACTTTTTCATCACCGGTAATAAAACCATATCCCAGGTCAGTACCTACATAAATACCTTTTGCCTGCGGATAATAACGCACCAATGCAGCTACCGGTACCACTCCAAAACTATTGTTCTTAAGAGTGGTATTGCCCAGGTCATTGTCTTTACCAAAAAAATGATTGTACCCGGTTGCAATACCAAGGCCTACATGCGGTGTAACCAGGTTCTGATACGATACATCTACACCCAGGTTGGCGGCAGCATTTTCATTGGGCACGGCTGCACCTCCCATTACACCCACTTTAAGGGTGTTCTTCATACTTTGCGCCTGTACAAAACTGACGGATAAAACACCCATCACTGCTGCTAAAAATACCTTTTTCATAACTATAAGATTTAATCTACATGAATAACAAAAAAGAACGCTGCAGGTTTTAGAAAACACTGGATCCGGATCAAGTTTTACTGCAGGGCCTGTATAACATAAGAAAAAACAATACCAGTTTTTTAATCATACGTATTACGGGAGGCTATTTTAAAAGCGCCGTTCAATCGATGTTCCTGTGAATCAGAAGCAGCGAGGTACCTACCTGTTATTATAAAGTTTAACACCCCAACACATAACAATCATTCGTATGTCCTTAAAAATTACCCTTCTCATTTCTATTTTATTTATCTTGTTGGGTAAAAACGAATGATTGTTGCGGATCTTGACCAGCAAAAGCCGGTGAAAAAAAAGAAGCTGTACCAGGTACTCTATTTCCAGGTAATTGTGGCCATCATCATTGGCATTACGTTGGGACATTTTTTCCCGGATACCGGTAAAAATTTAAAGCCCCTGGGCGATGGTTTTATCATGCTCATAAAAATGATCATTGCACCGGTTATTTTTCTTACCGTAAGCACGGGCATTGCCGGCATGAATGACCTGAAAAAAGTAGGCCGGGTTGCAGGTAAAGCCTTTATCTACTTCATCACGTTTTCAACACTTGCTCTGATCGTTGGTCTTATTGTAAGTAACACTATACGCCCGGGCGCCGGCATGAATATTGACCACCGCACCCTTGATGCCAGCAGTATTGCCAAATATATATCACAGGCAAAAGATCAAACGCTGGAGCATTTTATCTTTGACATCATTCCGCAAACACTCATGAGCCCGCTTTCCGGAAACAATATCCTGCAGGTATTGTTTGCGGCCATTCTATTTGGGGTAGGACTGGCATTGACCGCCGAAAAAAGCAAGGTTGTGATCGATTTCTTAAAAGCGCTCACCCACCCCGTTTTCAAGGTAGTGGAAATTCTGATGAAGCTGGCCCCGGTTGGGGCGCTGGGCGCTATGGCCTTTACCATCGGCCAGTACGGCATCCGGTCGGTCATGAACCTGGGACTGCTGGTGGCTACTTTTTACCTGACATCTATCTTATTTGTGATCCTGGTGTTAGGCGCCGTGGCGCGTTATAACGGTTTTTCCATTTTTAAATTCATGCGCTATATCAAAGATGAGCTGCTGCTAGTGCTGGGCACCAGTTCTTCGGAAGCAGCCCTGCCCACACTCATGCAAAAACTGGAGAAAGCCGGTTGCGCCAAGCCCGTGGTAGGACTGGTGATTCCTACCGGTTATTCCTTTAACCTGGATGGTACTAATATTTATATGACCCTGGCTGCGCTTTTCATTGCACAAGCCTGCAATATCCCCCTTACCTGGGAGCACCAAATATTATTATTACTGGTAGCCATGCTGAGTTCCAAGGGAGCCGCAGGCGTTTCGGGTGCCGGGTTTATTACCCTGGCTGCTACGCTGGCCATTGTGCCGGAAGTACCCATTGCCGGAATGACATTGATCCTGGGTATCGACCGTTTTATGTCGGAATGCCGGGCCCTTACCAACCTTATTGGTAATGGTGTAGCAACGGTAGTGGTAGCCAATTGGGAAAAACAGCTGAACAAAGAACAGCTTAAACAGGCCCTTGATCAAGACAATCCAACTTCCCTTAAACTACCGGCTCATTAACCCGTTGCCGGCGAAAAAGCCGTTCCAGCGCTCCCGGCTTTCATAAAATCTTCATAATTGAGGTCTAGGTTTGTATTACAGGTTTTGAATATCCTGTTTATAAACTACGAGTGATGAAAATGACTTCTGTATTTATTGCCCTGCTTTTTGCCGCAAATGCATTGATCGCCCAATCCGGAAAGGCGTTGGTTAAAGTAAGGCCGGTAAAGCCAGTCATCCTCAATCACGGTACTGTTGTGCGCACTGTTGCGCATACCACCCACGATGGCCGGCTGGTGAGCCGGGTAGCCTCGTCCAAATCCAATGGAAAAAAGAACTATAATAAGATTCATTATAAAAGAAAATATCCTGTTGCTCCAAAAAAAGCAACAAAGTTTGTACCCTAAGACAGCGGGAACTAACAGCCCGATTTCTTTTTAATCAGTACCTTTATATCAGATAGCTGTATGGCTATCTGATATTTTCTATCATGAAAACGTTTTTTCTTTTTTTATTTATAAGCACAGCAGCTGTACCGGTTTACGCTGGCACAGCCTCACTGCATAAAGACAAAAAAGAAAGATGGACAGAGGTTGCTGACACCATTCCCCAGCAACAACAGGAAATTCCGGCCGATGAAAAGGAGATTGCCCGGCAGCCGTTGGCAAAAGGCAAGCCCATTAAGGAAGTGCCCAGGGCCAAAAACCAGGCAAAGCCCCAAATGGTAACTCCAGCTCCGATCAAAATGAGACCGGTAAAAATTATTAAACCCAAAATTAGCGGGAAAGGATTAGGAAGATAAAGGAAAGGATATTGTGAAAAAATTATTCGTTGCGTTATTATGCTACATGAGCATTACACAGCTGTTTGCCCAGGACACGTTGCGTAACAGTGTGCAACAACCGGTCGATTCAGTCAAAGAAAAAACGACTTTAACCATTGCCGCCCTTTATGGAACGGGTATCGATTACTATGGTCAAACTACTGAGCAACGCCTGCCCTACCTGGCTTTAAACGCAACAGTAAGAATTCCGGCAGGACTTTATCTTTCGGCCACCGGTTTTCATCTGTTTTCTGATAGCCTGCTGATGTCTGCCGCCGCATTGAGCGCGGGTTATGGGTTTAAGATCAGTTCTAAACTATCGGGTGATGTAAGTTTTACGCATACCTTCTTCCCTTCAAAATCGCCCTTCCTGCAAGCCTCAAGTCCAAACATGGCCAGTGCATCCCTTGGCTACGCGTATTTTCTTAAAACCGCCCTGGAAGGAGATGTGGCTTTTGGCGAACAAACCGATTATTTCACCACATTGTCCAATTCAAAATCATTTGATTTTAATCTATCCGGCGGCCGGGCCATTCTCAATTTCACACCGGAGCTGGCACTTACAGCCGGCACCCAACAATATTATGAAACCTATCTTATAGAAAAAACAAACCAGGGGAAAGGTAATGGCAAAGGGAAAGGCAACGGAAGTAATCCACCCGGGCAAACCACCGAAACAACGATCAATTATAAAAAATACGGGTTACTTTCTTATAATCTGAAGTTACCCCTGTCGTACAACCGGGCATCTTATCTTATAGAAGCCGCTTTAAAGCTATCGCTGCTGGGCAATAATACAGCCAGCAAAGGCAGTATCAACTCTTTTTTTACGCTAAGTGCCTATTACCAGTTTTAATCCATCCTTATGCGTGTACTGATCGTAGAAGACGAACATTCCCTGGCAACAGAAATTGAGGCTGCGCTTCAAAAAAGCCATTTTCTTTGCGATAGGGCGCACACCGCAAAGGAAGCCCTGGACCGTACGGATACCGGCAGTTATGACTTTATTTTACTGGATATCGGTCTGCCTGATAAAGATGGCTTCTGGCTGTTACAGGAGATCCGGAAAGACCATACCGAAACGGTGATCATTATGCTGACGGCCCGCGGGGAAGTAGAAGACCGGATAAGAGGGCTGGACATGGGAGCCGACGACTACCTGGCCAAGCCCTTTTCCCTGCTGGAGCTGCAATCCCGTATGCAGGCCATCATTCGCCGAAAGTTCAAGCTGCATGACCAACAGCTGAAGCTGGGTGCCTTCACTATTCATGTTAAGAACCGCACCATTCATTACGAGGACATAGAGATCTCCCTCTCCAGGAAAGAATTTGACCTGTTGAATTACCTCCTTCTTCACAAAAACCGGCCGCTCTCCAGGATGCAGTTGAGCGACCATCTATGGGGCGACAATGCCGATGACGAATATGACTCAAACTATATTGATGTACATATTAAAAATATCCGGAAAAAGCTCAATGTCTATGCCGATACCGAGTGGCTGGAAACCATACGGGGAATAGGATATAAAATAAGAACAGACGCATGAGGCTGTATACCAAGCTTACCTTATTTGCTGTTGCCACAACCATTGTGGTGCTGGGCCTTTTTGTATGGCAGCTCCCCTTCCTCATGCAAAAAATCGCTTCAGGAAATACCAATAAAAATCTTGCCCAGCAGCGGGAAAAGGTATTGAATGCTATCCGGGAAAATGGCATCGGCTATTATTTTCAAGGCGATTCCGCCTATGGCAGCTATTCGATGCTAAAAGATGAATATATTTCACTGGAGTCTTATTACAGCGGCGCCGACCTCACCCGGCTGCAAACGGCTGAGCGTATTATCGATGGCGACACGATCAATTACCGGATCCTGATAGACACATTCACCATACAAGCGCATACCTACCTGCTGGAGATCGGGAAAAAGATCACTTCTATCCAGGAAGAAAGCGTGGCCCTGCAAAGAGCCACGATCGGCGTATTGATTGTACTTACCCTTATTATGGCCCTGGTTCAGCTGTTTTATACCCGTCACCTGCTGAAACCGCTCGGATCGATCATCCGCAACCGGCTGATCAAAAAAACGTTCCCCTTCCCCGATTCCCAACCCCCGCTTCTTACATCCACCTATGATTTTAGATACCTGGATCAATCCATATCGCAACTGATGCAGCAGGTAAACCACGCTTTTGAAAAAGAAAAAGAGTTTACTTCCAACGCATCGCATGAATTAATGACCCCCATCAGCATTATGCAAAGCAAAATTGAAAATATGCTGACGGACCCCGAGCTTCCTGCCGGCGTAGTGCTTAAACTGGAAGATACCATGCGCATCATGAAACGGCTGAAAAAGATCGTCAATGCTCTGTTGCTGATCTCACGCATTGAAAACGAACAATATAACCGGAATGATACAGTAATCGCAAAACCCATGATCCGCGAAGTACTGGAAGAGTTGCAGCACCGGGCCGACGAAAAAACACTTGTAGTAGAAGAACGCTTAACCGATGGAGTGCAACTCCATCATGTAAACCGTGACCTGCTGTTCCAACTGTTTTACAACCTTATTCACAATGCCATCCGGTACAACCGGCCCAACGGACGCATCACGCTCAGCGACCGGTATGTGAACGGTGAATATGTATTGTGTATTGAAGATACCGGTATTGGCATTGAAGAACCACAACACGAACGGATTTTTGACCGCTTTAAAAAAAGCACTGCCCAGCGGGAAGGGTTCGGACTTGGCCTCTCCATTGTAAAATCGATCGCTGATTATCAGCGTATCCGCATCAGCTTAAATTCCGATGCCGGCCGGGGTTCGCAGTTTGAGCTGCATTTTTCGGCAGCACATCTTGCGCCGTAATGCCGCCAACGTTCATCTTCTTTTCATGTTCCGGTTTTAGCTTTGTGCTTTACAATGTTAAAAACCTCAGATATGAAATCATTATTCCTTGCAATGGGAGCAGCTGGCCTGTTAATGTTCGCTTCCTGCTCAAAAAACGACAGTAACAGCAACGCCCCTGAAAACGGAAATTCCAAGGTACAGTTTGTACTCACCGATGCACCTGCGCTCTATGATGCCGTAAACATCAACATCAAAGAAGTTAAGATCAACATGGGCGGCGAAGGAACCGACAGTAATTGGGTAAGCTATCCGCTAAGTCCTGATCTTGCAAAACCCGTTAATCTTTTGGATCTCAGAAACGGGGATTATATGTACATGGGTGAGCCTTTATCGCTGCCTGCCGGTACTATTTCTCAGATCCGCCTGGTGCTGGGTGATGGCAATACGGTAGTAGTAAACGGACAAAGCTACAACCTGTCTACTCCTTCAGCGCAACAAAGTGGCCTGAAGATCAAATTCAATCAAACCCTGGAGCCCAATGGCATCTATAAAATATGGCTGGATTTTGATGCAGCCCGGTCAGTGGTAAAAGCAGGTAACAGCGGTATATTCAACCTGAAGCCCGTGCTTTATGCAAAAATGGAAGCCGCTACATTTGGCGCTATAAAAGGAACTGTTTTGCCTTCTGTAGCGGGAACGACTGTTTATCTGCTCAAAGGTGCCGATACCGTGGGCAGTGCCATTCCTGAAAAAGCAGGTTCCACGTATGGTGAAGGGTACTATAAATTCATAAACCTGGGAACCGGAACTTATTCTTTATCGTTCAATGCCGTGGATTCCACAAACTACAAAGATTCAACAGTAGCCAATATAATGGTAGATGCCGGTAAAACTACAGATGTTCCCAAAGTAACCCTGCATCAATAACTGGTAAATTCATGATCGGAACGGCCTATCTCAGAAACAAGACTGTAAGGGCCCGTTCAATATTCACAACAGATACGTGGCGTTGGCAAAGTGATCGGTAACGGTGCCGCTACGCTTACCCCGTAATCCATGGTTATATTACACCTTAAGGCTGTATCAGCAATTGATACGGCCTTTTTTTATGCGCTTATAGATCCATTCAAAAAATAGCTTTGGCAATCAGGTCAAGCTGGTTCGCCGGCAATGAAATGCAGCAGCTACAAGCTGTCATCCCGGATTGATCGTCTTTTATTGCTTCAGCGCCACTTCTGCATGCCAGTATTCCGCTTTCTTCAGGCAATGGCCGATCTATTAAATTACCTTTTTCATAAAATATATTACCCATTTAGCGCCGCAAACAGGAACCGGCCTTTTCCCGAGAGGTTTCTTTTGTATTTTTACTGCTAACGATTCAACACGATTAAATTTACAGTAAGAACAATGAAAAAGATCCTTCTGGTGATAGCACTGACAACAGGCAGCCTGCTACATGCACAACCCAAACAACTATTTAAAGAAACTCCAGGCGAAAAAGCCAAACGGATGGAATGGTGGACCGATGCCCGCTTTGGTATGTTTATCCACTGGGGATTGTATGCGCAGGCAGCAAGACACGAATGGGTAAAGCAACGGGAACGTATTACCACCGAAAACTATCAGAAGTACTTTGATCATTTCAACCCCGATGAATTTGATCCGAAGAAATGGGCAAAGGAAGCGAAAGCTGCAGGCATGAAGTACGCGGTACTTACCACCAAACATCATGAGGGCTTCTGTTTGTTCGATTCCAAATACACCGACTATAAGGCAACCAACACCCAGGCCAAGCGCGACCTGGTAAAAGAATTTGTGGACGCCTTCCGTGCAGAAGGCATTAAGATCGGGTTTTATTATTCCCTTATCGACTGGCACCACCCGGATTTCACCATCGACCGTACCCATCCCCAACGGCTGGGCGGCGATGCTTCAGAAGCGGATTATGCGCCGCTAAACAAAGGCAAGGATATGAGCAAGTACCGGCAGTATATGCAAAACCAGATCAAAGAGCTGCTGACCAACTACGGTAAAATCGATATTATGTGGCTCGATTTCTCCTATCCCGGAAAGAACGGAAAAGGCCATGGGGACTGGGGCTCAGCGGAACTGTTGAAACTGATCCGGAAGCTGCAGCCCGGCATCATCGTAGATAACCGTTTAGACCTGAATGATTATTCAGACGGCTATGATTTTGAAACACCGGAGCAGGTAAAGCCTTCCGAGTTGTTAAAGTACAAAGGCAAGTATTGGGAAACCTGCCAAACCTTTTCCGGCTCCTGGGGATACTACCGGGATGAAAATACCTGGAAAACGCACCGGCAGTTGTTGGACCTGCTGATCACTTCTGCCGCCAACGGTGGCAACCTGATCCTGAATGTAGGTCCTACTGCGCGCGGTGAGTTTGACTATCGCGCCAACAATGCGCTCGACAGTATCGGCTACTGGATGCATGCCAATAACAAATCCATTTACAATTGCACGTATCCCCCGGATACCTACAAACTGCCGGAAGCGCTGGATATCAAACAAACCTACAACCCGGGAACAAAAAAACTATACCTGCATCTGTTTACATATCCATCTAATTACGGAAAACTGGTATTACCGGGCTATGCAGATAAAATCAACTACGCGCAATTTCTGCATGATGCATCGGAGATCCTTTACAAAACAGAAAACGGAGATGTGATCCTGGAATTGCCCAAACAAAAGCCACCTTACGAGATCCCTGTGATCGAGTTATTTTTAAAGTAACAGCAGCGCTGCGTTGCCGCGTATCAAAACCCGGGGAATGTCCATTGGTCGGTACGAAAAGGTAACAACGGAAGTCCCGCATTGCTGCATACATTTCCAATGGCCGTATCGGTAAAACAATACCGCACGGCCATTGGCTTTTTTACATGGCTGCTCCAAACCACGATAGTATCATCCTGTATGATCGCTTCCGCAGGGTAGAAGACCTTATCAGCACCGGAGATCTGCAGGGAAGACAGGGTATCTCCCCGCAATTTCAGTCCGCCTTCAGCACCGGAAATTTTTATATACGCCCGCCCTCCTTTCACCTGCATGTGTTGGTATTCCGGGCTTTTATAGGCGACACCTTTTATACCATAATGATCTGCCAGCGCCCAGTTAGCCAGTCTTAGCCCCACATCGTGCTTGTTCTGCGGGTGCACGTCATTTACATTGCCTGTAATATCGTTGGTGGCCACCATGCCGGTATGCGGAATCACCCGGCATTGCCATTGCGCTTCCCGGAGCAGGGCGCCTGCATTTACTTTCCGATAACGGAACGGTGCCACCTGCACATAATAAAAAGGCAAGGGCTGGTTCCATGCACGGCGCCAGGCATGGATCATGGCCGTAAATAACGGCCGGTATGTAGTGGCCGCTTCCGTATTATTTTCGCCCTGGTACCAGTTAACACCCGCAATGGCATACGGAACGATGGGAGCAATCATGCCGTTATAAGCACTCCCCGGGATATAGGGGCACATACCGCTGGGCTGTATCAATCCGGCCGCCTTTTTGAGAACGGGGTTGCTGTTCACGATACTGTCCGGTGTCCACACCTCTGCTGCCGTACCGCCCCAGGCGGCTTCAATCAGCCCCACAGGCCTGCGCAATTGCTGATGGAGGTGCTTACCAAAAAAGTAGGCCACTGCACTAAATGTGTTTAATGTTGTGCTATCGCATACCACCCACGCTCCTTTTACCTGTTCCTGCGGGAAAGCGGCCGTTGTTTTGGGTATATGAAAAAAACGAAGCTCCTGCTGATGCGCCTGCGGCAATTCCTTTTGAATATCCTGTAATCCCCAGCTGCCGCTCATTTCCATATTGCTTTGCCCGGCACAGAGCCATACTTCGCCGATCAGTACATTCTCCAGCAACAAGCGGTTCTTTCCCTGCAACGAAATGGAATAGGGACCGCCCGCAGCGGGTGTTTGCAGCTCCATCACCCATTTGGCATCGCGGGAACCAGTGGTCTCATATACTATGTTATCCCAGGAGGCCTTAATGCTGATCTTTTCATTAGGATCGGCCCAGCCCCAAAGCTTTACCTTGCTTTGCTGTTGCAGTACCATATTATTGCCAATGATATCCGGCAAACGGATATTGGCCTTCGCATGCATCATTGCCACGGCAAGCAATCCCATCATCCATAACTTTTTCCGATTCATTTTACGGGAACTTTAAATGAAGGAATGATATAACTGAAAACCTGATACCGCAGCTCGCTCCATTTATTTGCCAGGGGAAAGGAACGGCCGGGATAGAGTTCCTGCCGGTTGGGAATGTTTTTGATCCGTACGCGCACCGTTGTTTGGTTCCTTGTAAGTGCCGCAGGAACCAGGAATTCATCATCGCGCAGGCGCCGGTTGGAAGTGCGCACTTCGTATACCCGCTTACCCAACTCATCTTTCGGACGGGAGGTCATCGACACGTTGGAACCGGCCAGGTACCATACCCCTGCCTTCTTCCAATTGCTTTCATTGATGTTCTTTTTACCGGATGACACGGCAATATATACTTCAGCTGTTTGATTCGGATAGCCATAATCCAGTGTTCTACGCAACAATACCCCCTGGTTATCTTTCCGCAATCGGATGTCAAATTCGGTGGTACCTTCAGTAGTACGCCCGTCCTCCTTTTGAGCCGGATAGATCTCCTTACCGATGTATTCCTTATACCCCGGCCGGTTGGGAAGATCATAGCCCCATGCATGCGCAGGATATGCATCCGGCCCCCATTCATACCTTGACTCGATGGTTTGAACCGCAGATGCCTGGGATGAATGATAATTATGCAGGCGCTCATCTGTTTCATTGCCGATGTCCAGATGGTCCGTTTCCACCAGCGAAGCCGAGGGTAATCCGTACCAGTAGCAAACCGATTCATAATGCTCCTGCGAAACATTCTCGTTGTGCTCAAAGCGGATCACAGCTCTTCTTCCAAAGGGCATCAGATCTGCCCAGAGAAACCGGTAGGCCGATTGGATCAGGTCTTTTTCATTCACCGCTTTTTTCTTTTCAATGGCACCACAGGGATGCCCGGCTAACGGCAGCGTCATGTTCTCTCCACCCCAGTAATCACCTCCACCGGCCCATTCTTCGGTGCCGGTACCATAGGCCTGCGGCGTCTGACTGTCGTCAAAAAAGAAACGGGGATCGCCTTCCAGCGTATTCAGGTTGGCATTGTGTGAAAAAATAAACGAGTTGCCCAGGAAACTTCCGGACCACTCCTGTTGTCCTTCCAGGCCCTTTGTATCCAGCCAAACCATATCCTGCCCGAGTGCCGGCTTTGGAAAATCGCGATACGTAGCATGAAAATAACTGCTGAGCGCCGGTATTCCCGCCACCCGTTTTTCATAACGCAGTTCATACGCTATGGCGCCTTCTCCGGAAGGAATACCTGCCAGTTCGATCTGTGCAGAGTGGAAGAACGGCATGGGATAATAACAGGCCAGTTCCACAATTCCTTTTGTATAATCGTACCGTATATTTATCGGCAACCCTTTTACCAGGTATTCTTTTTTCTCCCGGTTAAATAAGGTGCCAGCTCCAAAAAACAGGCAGAGCGGCGCATCGATGGAAGGCTGCTTTGCCCTGTCCCAGTATACTTTCAACCGTACGCGTTCCAGTTGTTCCGCCTGATCCAATGGCAGCGTAAGCTTCAGCGCACGGAGCGTGGCCGGCCCGGGTTTCAGGGTGGCAAGAACGGCGTTCTCCCGGTTGCGTCGTACGGTTCCTGTTATTTTCCGAATATCCGCCGGGGCGATATCCGTGCCCGCACGGTTCACAAAGGCAACAGCATCCGCGGGTGGCACCTGTTGCAGGCTCCAGGGAGCAACCTTGTTCAACAAGAGCTTATTCCCTGCATAAAGATGATAGATATAATAGCCCGTGCCATAGAAGGTTCTGGAATAGGCGATCTGCAACGAATCATTGAACCGCATCGGCACCCAGGAAAGATTGGCGCCCTTGGTGGTACCCCAGGTCCATGCAAAGGGTTCCGGAAGCGCATTTGCCGGAATATAGGTGGTGGTCTTGTATTTTTTAACGGCATCCACCGGATCTGCGGTTGCGGTTTCTTTAACGATATTATCCGTTCCATCCACCACAAAATGCCAGGGACTGCCATGCCAGTGATTGGCCCGAAAGAACCACAGCGTACCGTTCCCCTTTACATCGAGCGTTACATTTTCATCTTCCTTTTTCATAAACAGGAAATTGGAAGCATCGTATCCACCGCCGCCGCGGTCATAGGTGCTGCGCATATAGGCCCTTACCCCTATCCGCTGCTGCGGAAGGTTGCTCCACAGCTGATAGGCATCATAGCCGGAAGGCTGTGCAGGCAACAAGGCCTCTTTGTTTGATTGTGCGGTTGCGCAAAGCGGCCCTATCAGCCCCAAAAACAACCACGGTTTTAAATTCCTTATGTTCATTTTATTTTCCTTTTGATCCCCATTTCAGCGGCGCCAGGTAAAGCCCTTTTTTATCCCAGCCGGTATTGGAAATAAACCAGCCATCCTTTTTATCATAAATAATCTCCGCAGCATGCACCGGCAATGTGCCTACAAAATTTTCATTGGGAAAATGCAGCGGGTTTGCAGACCAGTATACATCGGTACGATTATACTCCGTCATCGCCCGGCAGATAAAAAGATAGAACAGTCCGCCTTTTTTTACCACAAATGGACTTTCCGCATCCCCGCCCCAATCTACCCGGTAGGGCTGTGTATGGGCGATCTGCGGACCGCTCCAATGATACAGATCCGGCCCGGTACGTACGGCTACCACCGAACGGAGATCGGTTTCGCTGAACGTGCGTGTATAGTAGTAATAATAAACACCTTTATGCTTCATGATGTACGAATCCCGGGCATGGCCGGCATCACTAAACAAGGGATTCAGCGCATGCCGCTCCCATTGATACAGGTCGGTACCGGTAGCCAGGCGCAGTTGTCCCCAGGAAGCATAGTTGGGTGCATTTTCCTGCAGATTACCCGTATTGTAAAACAGGTGATAGCGCCTTTTCTCTTTAACAATATGTGGCGCCCATAATACACGTTCCACACCGGGTTCGGCCGTCATGGCATACCCTTTATCTTCCCAATGCGCCTGCTTCAAAGAGCGCGCTGTAATATGAAAGAAACGGGTCTCCTTCCAGGGAGCAATGGGCAGATGATGTATAATCCCGAAAGCATGCCAGGAGCCATCAGCCGCTTTTACAAAACAATGATCATTGGTATACCAGGAGCTGTCTTTTGCCCGGGTCTCTGCCGGATCAAAAATATGTACCCATGCCCCTGCAATCTGCGGCACTTCTATCTTTTGGGCCTGTGCCTTCATCAGGTGAAAGCTTAATAAAAAGAGGCCTATTATCCATTTTTCCTTATGCACTGCAGCTGTTTTATGGAACCGGTTACACACCGGCGCCTGTGAATCCATTTAATTTTTGACTAAAACTTTTTTCAGGGTTTCCCGGATCCATTGCTCGCTCCTGGGAAAATCTTCATAGGTATGCAGCGGCGACAACAGGGCGTCTTCCGGCTGTATGCCCGCTGATTGTAAAACAGCATAGTCCTGCAACGATTCTGAAAAGACCTCCCACCGGACTGAGTCATAGGGCCCGTCCGGACCGGGATATACCGTAAACGGATCACCGGACGCGATGCCCGGATAGGCATAAGCAGCACCTTCGGTAAAGGGGTCTCCTGCTTCCTCTTTGTCCAGCTTATACCAGAAATTATATCCCCAATGCAGGAAGCCCTGGGCTTTCAGCTTATAAAACAGCCACCCGCTCATCCGTAATTTGGGCAGCGGCGTATCATATAAACGGTTGAGCCATTTATTACGCGGACCCGTGCAGAAATAAACCCAGTGCGGAATGTTTTCCTTCCGGTATGCTTCATCTGAGCTAATAATCGGCACCGGGATATCAGTAAGGTGCTCCCGGCCATACCGCACATCGCTTAAGGCATCCATTACTTTCATCCAGGGAGCCAGCCGGCGAAGTATATCGCGTGCTTTTTTATAGTTTTCCACGTGCTCGGACCAGGGCTCATCCGAGAGATGAAAATACGAATCCTCCAGCAGCTTTTCCTTTATGAGGAAGCGATGCAGTTCCGGCAGACATTGTTTTAAAAAATTGATATAGGTATCGGATGTGCCCGAAAGATTTTCTGCCCATAACAATTTATACGCATCACCTTCTTTTTTATACACATGCATGGCGTCCTGCACACCCCAGTACAGCCAGAGATGTGCCCATTCAAATTTTTTATAGCCCAGCTCCCGGCACAGGTCTACAAAGCGTTTGATCCGCGACCAGTCAAATTCATATTTTCCGGGACTTGGTTCATTTACGATCAGCATCTGACAAGGTTCTTTGAACACCGCCCGCAGCTCGAAGAAGTTCTGGATAAATGCCACATCATTGCCATGCTCGATCAGGTTTTTCATGCAGGCCCGCGTCAGCTTCCACCACCGTTCGTCAAACATTTTTGTTTTGTACTGGAGGGCAATGGCCTCACCCCGCCACCAGTGGGTGACGTAGAAGTTTTTCCGGGGTTGCAGGGTCAACGTACTTACGTTTAGGTTAACCGTTAATGCCGTATCCTTTTCTTCCTTCCCTTCCTGCCAGCGCATCCGTACTTTGTAACGGTGTATCCCGGGCGACAGCGCAGCCGGGATCTGCAGCGTGATCCAGAACGAACGGCTTTCAAAAGGATTGGCTTCGGTTTTGGTTACCGGGTACAGCGGATCGGGCAGCCAGCCGGGCAGGTATCCCCTTCCATCCAGCTCCTCTGCGCTGACATCCGTATTAAAATGGTGCATCGGCACCAGTCCTACAAAACGTACCTGCGGATGCACCGCTTCCGCGCCCTCCATGTTACAGGATATATGCGTTTGATCTTTCATGTTGCTGCGGAAAGCAACCTGGAATGAAACACGGCTGTTCCGGGCGGCCAGCAACTCCAGTTGGGTAGTGGTTTGAGCAGGTGATTGCGGAAATACCCGTTGCAGTGAAGTGGTCAGCCAAATACTCATAGGCGGGTTCGATGTTCGGGCTCCGCCGGCGGTGCTCAACAAAGCACCGGCAAAAAGAATCAACAATCGTTGTGCAAGTCTGTTCATGATTTTCTGTTTAAAGGAAAGTGCCTTACTTTATCGTTTAAGCACTCCTTCAAAGTTGCGAAATTTTATTTTAATTAACCATCATTTTTGGTAATAGCGCTTTACCCGCAGGTTGGCCTGCCGTTTATGCCCGGCAAAACCTTCCAGTTCACAAAGACGTTCGGCATACATACCTATTTTGGCGCTGGCCTCCGGGGTGCAACGCTGATAGGTACAGGTTTTTATAAATTTACCTACCCACAGTCCGCCGGTATAGCGTGCTGCCTTCATGGTAGGCAGGGTATGATTGGTGCCGATGACCTTGTCGCCATACGCCACATTGGTTTCGGGACCCAGGAACAGGGCACCATAATTAGTCATGTGTTCCAGGAAATAAGAAGGATCGGCCGTAAGCACCTCTACATGTTCATAGGCCAGCTTGTCTGCTTCCGCAACCGCCTCCGCGATATCGCTCACTATGATCACCGATCCGTAGTCCCTCCAGGCCGCTCCCGCAAGATCTGCTGTGGACAAGGTTTTCAGTTGGCGTTCTATTTCAACGAGGGTTTCCTGTGCCAGGCTTTCGGAGGTAGTGATCAGCGCCGCCGGGGAAGTAGGACCATGCTCTGCCTGTCCCAGCAGGTCGCAGGCAACCATCTCGGCATCCGCTGTTTCATCCGCAATCACCAGCACTTCCGTTGGACCCGCCAGCAGATCGATCCCTACCCTTCCGAAAAGTTGCCGCTTAGCCTCTGCCACATAGGCATTGCCCGGCCCAACGATCATGTCCACACCCGGGATGGAATCCGTACCAATGGCCATCGCACAAAGTGCCTGTACTCCTCCCAGTATATAAATCTCATCTGCGCCGGCAAAATGCATGGCACAAACCGTAGCCTCCGGTATCTTTCCCAGTATGGGTGGCGTGCAGGCAATCACCCTTTGTACACCCGCTACTTTGGCGGTCAGCACACTCATATGTGCCGAGGCCACCATCGGATACCGGCCACCCGGAACATAACATCCCACACTGTTCACGGGAATGTTCTTATGTCCTAAAAATACACCCGGAAGCGTTTCCACTTCCAGGTCCAGCAACGTATTGCGCTGCTGCATTGCAAAAAAACGGATCTGCTGCTGCGCAAAAAGGATATCGTCCTTTACCTGCTGCGGTGTGCGGTCTACAATGGCTTGTATCTGGTCAGCTGAAAGCCGGAAGGATGCCGGTGTCCATTGATCCAGCCGCTCCGCATACGCACGTACGGCCTCATCCCCACCGGATTCAATACTCCGGATCATCGCTTCCACGGTTCCTTTTACGTTCGAATGCTCCTGCTGCAATTCGGTTACAGCCTTCCCCTGTTTGATAAAACGCGCCATAATTGTTTTCCTTTTTTAGTTCTTTGATTTAATCCTGTTATTATTAAAATCGGCACTCGTTTACCGCCATAGGCGGGTATCATTCCCCTTGCTTTTCCGCCATTCATTCCGCCAGCGGTGGATATCAACAGGACCGATCAGCGGCATCGGCCGGCGTGCTGCCGCATCCGGTATGGGCGGTATACGGGCGGCCACATCCTGGTACCAGTAAGCCACACTGGCCAGGTCCAGCGTTAGCACATTATTGCTCCCATGCTCGATGGAAAACCGCAACGACTGGTCGAAGTAAACCGGGTCGGCGATATGAAACCGGTAGATATGGGTGCGGCCCAGGAACCCGATATCCTCATTCACTTTTGCATAGCCAAAATAAGGCGAGGAATAGGGCGCTTTCGGTGCTCCCCACGAAGTATTAAAATAATCTTCAGTACCGGTACCATTCATCGTTGGCAAGGTATCGCCGTCTATAAACCACATATCATCGCCCTCACCGTACCAGTAAGGCGTGGGCGCCTGCACATAATAATTAACGCCCACAAAATGCCCCCTGCCTTTTATATCCGCAATCATATAATTTTCCTCACCGTTTTTATTAGGCGGGTTGCCACCAAACATCCAGTGTTCATTTTCCACGCTATCCACCGGCACGGTCAGCTGCTTATTATACCAGGCATGAAACCGGCCCGTTTGCGGAGGTAAGGCTTTCATTTCCTGGTAATCGATGTAAAAATACAGGGCACTGATATTGCGGCCGGTCTGGTTTTCAATTTCGATACGGGCGCCCTTTGCAAAGGGCATGGCAAAATAACTTACCAGCCCGTTTCCATTCGTAGGTGTAGCGGCCAGCGCTGCCGATGTAAACAGGTACGCTTCGTTCCACCCCTGCCCGAAGAATGGCCCAACCGGCGCTTCCACAGACGGATATGTATTACCATCCCAGTACATCCGGAGGAGCACATCATTCCGGCTGAGCACATTTGGCTCCGGCGAAAGCGTCATCCAGATATGATCAATGATCCCAGCGCCTTCCACATTAAAGATCGTCCGTTTTTCCCCGGGCTTTATATCCTTCAGGTTATCATGATTATCTCCAGACCGGTCGTAACTGCTGACCCGCTTCGTTTTTACGCCCTGCTTTATGGCGGTCAGGCCCATCAGGTCCTGTGCGGCCAATTGCAGCGCACCGGCCAGCAGGATGAGCAGGATGAGATTTTTTTTCATGAGCCTTTTTTAATTCAACTAGAGCGATGATGATTGTTATCAGTGACAAGTGGGACAGGTGCGACACAGCGTACGCTTCCCAATAATGCCATACAATGTAGACCCGGACCAAACATCAACGCTCATTCCCCCATAATTTCGGATCATTACCCTTGCTTTTGCGCCACTCGTTGCGCCAGCGGTGAATGTCACCAATATCGATCATCGGCATCGGCTGCCGGGCCTCTTTTGAAGGAATGGCAGGAACCGCATGCGCCTCCGGCTGATACCAGTAAGCCACGCTGGCCAGATCCAACGTCAATACATTGTTATGCCCGTGTTCGATCGAAAAACGGAAGGACGTATTAAAATAGAAAGGATCAGTGATATTGAACCGGTACAGGTGCGTCCGGCCCATCCAGCCAATATCATTATTCACCCTTGCATACCCGTAATACGGATGTTCATAAATGGATTTCGGACACCAGGCGGTATTAAAATAGTCTTCCGTTCCCGTGCCTTTAAGCACTGTACCCTTTGCCCCATCGATCTCGATGCGGTCGTTCCCTTCGCCGTACCACATCGGTGTGGGCGCATGCACATAATAATTCACCCCCACAAAATGCCCTTTGCCTTTGATATCGGCGATCAGGTAATTGTCTTTACCGGTCGTATTGTTTCCCGGCTTTCCAAAAATGGCCCATTCGTTTTCACCTTCGGTTTTCGAGGTTTCGGTCAGCTGCTTATTGTACCAGGCATGAAACCGCCCGGCTTTTGCAGGCAACCGGTCCATTTCCACATAATCTACATAATAGTAAAAATGACTGATCTCCTTGCCGGCCTGGTTCTCGATCTCAATGCGGGCCCCTTTTGCAAAAGGCATCGAAAAATAACAGACCATTCCCTTGCCGTTTACCGGGCTGGCCGATAAGGGCAGCGAGCTATAGGTATACGATTCATTCCATCCCTGTCCGAAGAAAGGCCCGATGGGCGCCATCACCGAAGGCGATGTATTTCCGTCCCAGTACATTTTCAGGATCACATCATTACGGCTCAGGGCTTCCGGCCCCGGCGCCATCGTGATCCAGATATGATTGATCATACCGGCTCCCTTTACATCAAAGATGGTTCTTGTTTCTTTATCAGCGATCCGTATAAAATCATTACCGGCGCCGGCCGTATCATGGCTGCTTACCCGCTTTGAGATCACGCCGTCCTGCATCATCGAAAGCGCGGCCAGGTCATTGGCCGTTGTTTGGCCGCAAACAGTGCCGGCCATCCATATCCCCATTAATAATACAATTGCAATTTTTTTCATCATTCAGTTTTTTTCATCATCTGATCAATAACGGCCGCACCGGTGGTACGCATGCCGGAATTCTTTGTAACATCCCAGAAGCTTTGCTGCTGCAGGATCTCAGCCTGTGTGGTCACGATCCAGCTTTGGATCCAGCCCGTAAGCGTACACCAGGCGCCCCATCCCGCATCGGAATTGGAGGCCCAGTATTCCCACTTGCCGTAGTCGAAAGCGCGGAACCAGGCCCCATCCAGATCCTTGTGTTTGCTGCTTTGTACCTGTATACGGGTTAAAAAATCAGACAACTTTTTTACCGCCTGTATATACCTCTTATTGCCGGTGGCCAATGCCGCCTCATGCAGACTGAACACCGCGAAATTATTTGTGTACAGCATGCAGGATATTTTTTGCCCGTTCTGTGAAATCAGCGACCCCTCATCCGAGCCGTAGTCGCTGTTTGACTTCAGTTCCCGGAACATACCCTTTCCTTTTCCCAGCTCCTCCCGGATGGCACCACTTTCATCCTGGTATTTCAGCATCTCATGAACCATTTCATCCAGCCAGCGCCGGTGCAGCGGTGTATCTTCCACCCGCACCAGCCAGGCCAGCGGCAGAATGAGCCGGGCGCGCTGGGTTTGCAGGCTGCTGCCCCATTTCCATTTATCCGGGTAATCTTTCATCGTAATGGCGATGGCTTCCTTTGTACGCTCCAGCAATGGCGCATAGTGTGTTTTATCATAGAGCCATAAATAAAGCGCCCACATCCAGGACTCAAAATGGGGTGAGGGATGTTCCAGATTGCGGTTATAATAATAGGGCCATCCGTTTTTGATGATATCATTTTCCTCCAGCCGTTCGCCCCGGAACCCCTGTTTGCCGGTGGTTCTGAAGTTGGCCATGATGGCTTCCGCCAGTTCCTTATCCCATTGATCCGTTTTCAGATATCCCGCGGCGCCCAACGCCCCGAGTATCGCACGGGCATTATCATCTCCATAAAAAGTACCGGCATTAGTGGTTGCCCAGCCGATCAATCCGTAAGCCGGACTACCCGGATCGTTTTTGGGCCCGGCCCGCAGGTTGGAGGTTTTAAAAAGGAAGTCAATGATATTTGCTGCTCTTGCTTTATACTCCGCATTGTTCAGCAGCTGGCCGGCAGCAGCCAGTGCCATGCTGGCTTCTCCCTGTACATCGGCACGCATCCAGTAACGGTATTGCTGACTGCCGTCGTAATAGATGGTGGAGGTATGCCCTTCAATGATCCCCAGCGATCCGTCGCCATTGGGCTTGTCCTGCGGTACCGGGGGGCCTACCGGTTTCAGTCCGTCCACACCACCATATTTCATCCAGTCTGCCTTCCAGCTGGGATGTACATAGAACCGGCCATTCGCAAACCATTCCACTCCTTTTTGTACACTGTTTCGCAGGGCATTCGCGGGCAGGGGTGCGTTCCTGCCGTACATGGGCCGCACATCCTGGGGCCAGTTGTTAATGGCAACTTCAGCGCTACCTGTAAGCTCCTTTATGATGTACGACAACAGCGTTTTAACCGGTTGTACCGGACCATAGCGGCCTGTTTTAAAATTACTCAGGGCAGTGGTGCTGATGAGCACACCATTCTTCCGGAATAATAACGGATAGGTCTTGGTACTGTCCAGCCCCAATTCCGCTTTATCCACGCCAACAACTTTGGCCAGCGCCACCAACGGATCAGCGGCACTAACCGGCCATACATAACAGTTATGAATGCCCAGCAATGCCAGTTGTGGCAGCCGGGCACCAAACAGATCGGTAGTAACCACACCCCGCTCCAAATGCGTTTCCAGTGGTTGCGATGGAATATCCAGTCCGGGATAAGCCGAAGGATATTCCACATATAACCGCAACCTGCGGGAAGCAGCGGTTTGTACCAGTCCTTCGCTGATGCGGTTCTTTGGATCCGGCACCGGGTATTGCGCTGCCGTGATAAAAACACCTGAGCCCACAGGAGCCGCCTGTATGGCCGCTTCCGGGCTGTTATAACGTTTTATTGTATAGCCCTGTGTTTTCAGCAGCAGGTACAGATCATTTTTATCGCCTCCGTAATAGGAAATGCTCTTTTTCAAAGACTGGGCCGTTGCTGTAACAGTGATACACCATACAAGCAGAAGGCCTGCTATTTTATATCGCCAAAACATATGCTTATGATTTTATCAGGTGCGTATTCCGTTTATAAAATTGTTGCTGCAGCAGATCGATTGCCGCCGCTTTTATCCGCCCGGCGGCACCTTTTTCAAGAAAGGACCATTTACCGGGACCGGTTTCATAACCGCCTTCTTCAAATGCACGGGGTGTTGGTACGTACCCGACATTATTTTCAGAAAACCCCGCAATGATGGTATGTTCAAAAGGTGACGCCTGCTCAATCTCCAGGGCTGTCTCCACAAAGATCTCACCTGGCAGGAACAGAACGGCCAGGGAGCTAAAATGCAGCAGGCTGATCCGCGCCAGGGCATCCAGCGGATTCGTGATACCGGATCCGTCCCTGACCGTAAAAGGGATCGTGCTGCGTTGAAAAGAAAATGCAGTATCCGCTATTGGCAACGGCTTCTGCGTTGCTACCCGTTCCGCCATTGCTTCGCCGTGTGCTTTTGCATAAGCGGCCCCCATGGATACCGTAGGCGGATTGATATCACCAGCGGCTCCGTTCAGGAACAATGCCGTACCATTCTGTTCCGATTGTTCTAATACCGTACACAGTTCTCCCGGGAAATCGGCAGACACCGCAGGGATGCACATCTCGTGTACCGGGTGGCAAACCGCCTGCACCACCGTTGCGATGCCCTGCCCGTCTTTACCAGTGAGGCGGACCGTCTTCACCCGCCGGTCTACCGGTTCCCCGTTCATCAGTGCTTCAGATACGGGCTGCAGCGAGTCGGAGATCACCATACCTTCGGGCAAACGGATCCGCCGTTGCAACGAATACCCTTCCAGTATGGCCGTTGCCACCGATAGCGTACAAGGCTGAAGCCGGGCCGCCGCTGTACGGATCGCAGCCCGGATATCCTGCTGCATTTTTTTTAACCATGCAATAAAGGCAGGTGTTTGGTAAAGCCCAGTAAGCCCGCCCGACTCCGGTGCACTGTGAGTGTGGGTACAACAGATCACAATATTTGCAGCCGGAACCACATCTGCCATTTCCGCTTTAAAGTGTTCCCATCCCCCAACCGAAGTATCGGTAAGCGACAACAGATCCAGTGCTACCACCGCCAGTTTTTCTCTTCCGGATTGCAAGACCAGCACGCGTGCTTTCAATGGTGTATGTATCGATTCAAAGGAAGCATATTCCGCCTTTACAGATGAAGTAAGCAACCCTACTTCCAGCGGTGGTGTAATATCGGTTACTGCGGCGCCCGCATATAGTTCAGACTGACTCATAGCGTTCCTTTTATCCAGTTGTAGGCCTGCAGCCAGAAGTCGTTGTAGCTTTCCCACAACTCAAAATTGATGCCCCAATGCGGTGCCGGATCCGACATATAGGTAAACACGCGGCCCTGACCGTATGCGCCGGCTACTACCAATGGATGCCCGGTTTCTTTTACGCGAACGATCACGTCGTCTTCGTTTTTAACGGTCACTTCATTATAACCAAATATCGGCGGAAACGTATCCCATGCCAGTTCCTTTACAACCGGATGATCGGGTTTCACCACCTCTGCAGTGAACCCGGCCGATGACTCTACCAGGTCTTCGATCAGCAGGCAATTCACCGGAAGCGCCTCCTGCAGCGTGCTCCGGCCCCAACCCGACCGGCTTTGCACACCGCTGAATGACAACCATCCACCCAGCATCATCATGCCCCCACCCCTGTGGATCCATTCTTTAATGGCCTCTATACGGTCCGGGAACGTAACGATCTTCTGCTCGCGGCGTGCCCTGTCAAAAAAACTGGGATACAGGTGAAAGCATTTTGCCTCCACATCACTGATGATCAGCGCTTCGGATTGTTGCAGGTATTCCTCCAGCTTGCCCGGTTCCAACCGGTACAGTTCCCAGTTGGACAACGGTGTTACATCGGCCTGTTGTTCCAGCGCCTCGGTCAGCCGTTCTCCGTAAAAATGCAGATCGGCGTCTTTTGTCTCCGTACCAAAAGGTGTTTCAATAAATGTGGGCCCCACATGAAAGACCCAGTCTCCCAGATACAGCACATGCTCTTCTTTTGTTCGTACTACTTGTTTTGCTCTCATAACTTTTATATATGTTTTATGAATCCGATATGGATCGTTTTAAGATTGTTCGTGATAATGGACCGTATCGGTTTTACGATCACCCGTACTTATTTCCAGTTCGGTGAGGTAGCGGGAAGCCATTTTGCGAAAGACGATAAAAAGCACTATGGCTACCAGCAGTGTAAGCAAACCGATACCATACCGCGCAAACCAGGCATGGGTAAGGCCGAGTATGAATAATGAAACAGATACCGTTCCAATGATGGCAATAAAGATCCCCTTCAGAATGGGACGCAGCGGCCTGTACACACCGGGTTCCGCGTTATTCCGGAAGGGTTTCCAAAAACCCAGTGGCCGTGCGCGCTTATAAAAATCCTGTAACAGAGGCTGCGGATCGGGCCTGGTAAGTAATGCCACAACGATCCAGAGCAGTGTGGTAAGCCCCATTACCAGCAGGGTTTGCCAGTACCAGGCAACCACCAGGCGTTCTGCGCCGCCCACTCCCAGGTACATCAGCAAGCGCGGGCCCAGTACTACGATACAGAATATGGTCGCACCTCCGAAGGATGCAGCAATCCTTGCCGGGCCGTTAAACCGCCACCACCACCATTGCGCCCAGTTGGCCGGCAGTTCAGCCGCACTTAAAGACAGCATAAAAATGGCCACATCCGTAATGATGCGTACGTTGTACACAACCGCAATGGAAACGGCAAGTATAACCAGCATGGAGATCTTGCCAATAAACAGGTAATGCTTTTCAGAACGCCGGGGAACAAACCAGCGGCGGTAGATATCACTTACCAGTATCTGGCTGCCGAAGTTGAGGTTGTCCCCCACGGTTGACATCGTTGCCGCCAGCATCGCCGCCACCATTAGCCCCATAGCACCGGATGGCAACAACATCTTCATAAGCCTGCCGTATACCAGCTCCCTGTCGGCCCCCGTTTGCCGCAGCTCCGGCCACAACACGGCGGCGCTGATACTGGGTAGGGTTACCAGCAGTAACAATACAAACATGGAGATGGCCGCCACTACATACATCGTCAGTGCTTCTGATGGTGTACGCGTAGAAAGAATGCGTTGCCCTTCCATGGCACCGCCCATCGGTGCAGCATCCCCGCCGTAGCCGATGCTCTGCCCGATGAGCCAGCCAAAAGCTGCGGCCAGCGGAAACACTTCCTGCTTTTCAGGCGGTATGCTTCCCAAGATTTCTGCACTCTTCGGACCGAAAGCATGTTGGATCGTCTGCACCATGGCGGTTGCTCCGCCAAAATGTTGCAGGGTCAGGAACAACAGCAGCAGGGTACCCGCCAGGAAGATCAGCATCTGGATAAAATTGGAGATCACCACGCCTTTGTACCCGGATGAAAATACAAACAGCAGGGATACAGGCACCACCAGGCAAAGTGTTTCAAACTTTGTAAGATCAAAGGCCGGTCCCATTATTTTATAAGCAGCCAGCAACGTAATGCCGGTCCAGGCGGGCATTGCAATGAGGGAGGTACGCAGGGCAATCCATAACCGCATGATACCGGCAGCCCTTTTGGGGAACCGCAGATCATAGAACTCAAGCGATGTAAACAGGTTGAGCCGCCTCCAGAAAAAGGCAAAGAGCACGCCGCCCAGGAACAATGCCAGCCCAAAACGGCTTAAGTACCACCAGCAGATAAAGCCCCCGGTAGCCACAGCCAAACCGCCGTAACCGGTGGCGGCATCCGGGCTCACCAGTGCTGCCGTATAGGAAACGCCATTCAGCCATCCCGGGATCTTTCGTCCACCCAGGAAAAAATTATCCATACTCTTATTGGCAAAGCGCCGGTGCCAGAAACCGATTCCGAGCATTAACAGCAGGTACCCGATCACAATCCAAATATCCAGGTGATTCCAAATCCTCATTTTATATACTTTATTACAGGAAAGATACATTATTGCCAACCGGGGTTTTGTTTCAGGTTTTTATTCAGCACCAGCTCATTGGAAGGTAATGGCTGCAGGTAATCGCGGTTGGGATTGAACTGCCAGCCATTAGCAGCCGGGGTATTCTTTAACGGAAATATATATCCATTATCAGCAACCGGAATATTGTTTAAAGGCGGATCAAACGGCTTGCCTGCAAACTGCTGGTATCTGGCACCGTACAAGGGGCGTTTGATGAGGTGTGCCGCACTCCAGCGCATCAGGTCATCAAAGCGGTATCCTTCCAACGCCAGCTCTACCCTTCGCTCGCGCCTTATTTCATTCAGCAGGGGCGTAATGTTGGTAAATTCCCATTGAGGATCTGTAAAGCCTACACCTACGGTTAAATGCGGAAGCTGTACGCGGTCTCTTAATACATTAATGGTTTTGTCCAGTACCTCCTGGCTACCTTCGCCCAGTTCTGCCTTAGCCTCTGCGTAATTCAGCAACACTTCTGCATACCGGAATATAATACTGGCCGTAACGCTTCCGGTACCATCCGCATCATCCGGTGCAATCCCTTTAAAGATCTCAAAACCGGTGGTACAGCGCCCGTCGCCCAACAGGTTGATATCCGGGAGTAGGAATCTTCCTGTTGTATCTCCGTTAGCAATAATCCGGGGATATCCGGGCAGCAATATCGTTTGTGCCAGCCTCGGATCCCGCTGGCGCACCTGCTGCCCGATGGTTTGATCGCCCTGGTAGCGGGTGCTGATGGATATGGGTTTGCCATCCGTACATAAATATGCATCTACCAGCGGTTTTGATAATCCCGTATTTCCCCCGCCATAAGCCATCATGTTCTGTCCGAAATGCGTAAGACCAAGCGCCTTGTCAAATTTCTTCCACAGGATCATTTCCGTGTTATTAGAAAGATCCTTCTGATTAAAGAGACGCCAGTACCCAAACTGCGGATCATCGGTAATGGAAGTGATGCTGTAATAGCCTGCAATCATCAGCGTTAATGCGGCGTCTGCGGCCTTCCTGAAATATTTGTTATAGTCGGCTCCGCTTACACCAAAGCTGGTGCCAGCGTGATATTTTTCCCACGCTCCTTCATAGAGGGCTACCCGCGATTGAAAGGCCAGTGCCGCGCCGCGATTGATCCGTAGGGGTTCTGCTTTTCCGGGTGCCGCCAGCAATTGTACTGCTTTATCGAGATCTTTCAAAATGGAGTCTGCAATGATATTCCGCTTTAACCGGGGCGCCTGCAGGGCTTCCATATCGGCCGTGGTCAATGGTTGGTTGTACCAGGGAAGATCTCCGAACTGCTTCAGCATACTAAAATAAAACCATGCCCGCCAGAAATACATTTCCCCCACATAGGTATTGGTTTGCGCCGGATCGTCGGCCGACTTGTGATAGTTGGCCAGAAAATAATTGACTGCACGGATATTTCCCCAATCCCAGCCTCCACCCGACGGAGGCACGGTACCGGTACCAGACAACTGCGCACTGTAATTGTAATTGCCATGTACCAGGTTATCAGATGCATTATCCAGCCAGAAAATACCACCGGTATAGGCGTTGGGAAACCATCCCGGAAATGCCGGGTAAAACTGGTTCGAATACAATTTCATTTCAGTGGCCGTAAAACTCAGTTCGGTATCCGGTATCTGGTCCAGCGGCGGTTTGTCCAGTATCTTACTGCAGGAACTCCACAGCAGTATGCCGGCAACAACCCCGTAATAAAAACGCCTGTACACATTCATGATTCCTGTGTTTTAGAAGTTAAAAATTGATATTTGCCCCCAGAGAATACGTCTTTAGTAACGGGTAAATCTTCCCCGTTCCCCATCCGCCGTTCACCACTTCCGGGTCATAATTTTTGTTGATACGCGAAAACGTAAGAATATTCTCTCCGCTGAAGTACAACCGTACCCGCGCCATTCCCTTCAGCCGGAGCAGCTTTGAAAAGTCATACCCCAATTGTACATTTTTCACACGCATATAAGCACCGTTCTGCAGGTAACGGGTTTGTACCTGGTGGTTCTTGGCTGCTTCAGAAGAGGTATAGGGCCTGGGCCAGTAAGCACCGGTTCGCTCGGGCGTCCAGTAATCCAATGTGGTTGCATAAATATTATTACCGAAGTTGGGAACAAAGCCCCAGAAAAGACTTCCGGAATTATTACCGGGTGCACCGCCCAGCCAGAGATCGCGTTTACCTACGCCCTGCAGGAACAGCGACAGATCCAATTGCTTCCAGCTAGCACCAAGGTTTACACTGTAACTATAACGCGGCGTATTGTTGCCAATCACCTTCAGATCCCCATGTTTATCCAGCGTATTGTCGCCGATATCAATCTTATGATCCCCGTTCAGATCTGTATACAGCACATCGCCTTTGTTCCACTGGCCAAACAGATACGACTGATTGGGCATATTGGCCAGGTCCTGTTCTGTTTGAATAATACCAGCGGTTTCATACCCCCATATATCGCCAACCACTGCACCAGGATAGTAACCGGACAGCAGCTTACTGGGGTTATAATAGTTGACAATGCGGGATCGGTAATCGGACAGCAGTATGCCGATATTATAAGCAAAATCTTCACCGATCCGGTCCTTCCATCCCAGCGTGAGGTCAAATCCGCGCGTGCGCATATCCGCATTATTCTGATAGGGAACGGCTGCCCCTAACGTAGCCGGCAATACCGATGCCGGACCCAGCATATTTAAAGTGGTACGGGTGTACATGCTGAAATTCAGGGTAAGGCGGTTCTTAAGGAACGCTGCATCCAGCCCTACATCCAGTGTGCGTGAAGTTTCCCAGGTAAGATCCGGACTGATCAATCCCGGCGGGTTGATAAAACCCGGGCGCTCGCCGTTTAAAATATATCCCAGGTTGGTACCAATGGGAATGAGCGCGAGGTATTGATAATTGGGTACATTCTGGTTACCCAGCGAACCATAACCGGCGCGGATCTTGAATTCGTTGATCACATGCTTAAGATTGCCCCAATATTTTTCACGGGCAAGATTATAGCCTGCAGAAACAGAAGGGAAAAATCCAAAGCGGTGGCCTTCACTAAATCTCGAAGACCCGTCATAACGGCCGTTCAATTCAATCATGTAGGTTTCCCGGTAATCATAATTAAGCCGTCCGAATGTACCCACTGTTGCATACTGGCCCAGCAGGTCAAACGCATTTTGTATACCGGTTGCAGTTCTGATGGCAGGGATCTTATCCGTGATCAGATCCGAACGGCTGCCGCTCACATCAAACCCTCTGAATGTTTGGACCTGAGTACCGGCAAGGATCTTAAAATGGTGTGCCCCTAAATTTTTAAACCAGGAAGAATACAGGTTGAGCGTATTGTAATTATCGGCCACGCCTCCTTCTGCTACTGAATTTACCGAAGGGCCGATATTGTACCGCGTACCATCCACATTCCAGGAGTACACATAGGCGCTATGCTCCTGGTATTGGGTGGCCTGGTTATTATACGAATAATCCAGGTTGATCTTCCAGTTCTTTACCGGCTCGGCTTCAATAGAACCCGTTAATGAAAGATCATTGAGGTAGCGGGTATCCCGGCCGCCGCTGGTGAGGAACTCGACATTTGATGCCGTGCTAAACTGCCCGTCCGGGTTCCGCAATGCCCAGTTGGGCCAGCGGGTGGATGCCATATGGATCCAGTTCCCCAGCTGATTAGCATAAGGATGGGGCAGATCGGTATACCGGCGGGAGAACCGTGTGATCAATCCCAGCCGCAACCATTTTGTAGGCTCGGTGCGGATATTACCCGTGATATTATACCGTTTAAATTTTTCATCGGCATAGCGCAATTGCCCGCCCTGATCATAATACCCCACACCAACATAGTAGGTTGTGTTATCCGATCCGCCACTGATGTTCAGGTCGTGTTTATGACTCAGGGACCAGGGTTTAAAATACTCCCGGTACCAATCCACGTTATCGGTATTCAGCGGAGAGGCATAGGTATACCGGTTCGGGTTGGCCGGGTCCGGCGTACTTACTGGCCAGGTGCCCGGCCGGTTGATATTATCCTGTATCTTTTTAATGATCTCATCGGAGAAGAGGATCCCCTGTCCGCTGTTTACCGAAGCATCATTCAGCGCATAGGCAAATTGCAGGGAATTAGCCAGCCGCGGCAGGCGCGTATAGGTGCTTTGTGCCACCATGGAATTCATTCCCACATGCACCTGTTCCCCTTTCTTCCCCCGCTTTGTAGTTACCAGTATTACCCCGTAAGGTGCCCGCGCGCCATAGATTGCGGAAGAAGCCGCATCTTTCAACACCGAAACGGACTCAATATCCTGCGCATTGATATCATTGATATCCGCCACCGGAATACCGTCTACAACAAACAGCGGTCCGCCGCCGGATAACGAAGTATTGCCACGGATGTTGAACGAAGCATTGGTTCCGGGCCCGCCGGGATCACCCGTGGTGGTTACATTGAGGTTGGCCACTTTTCCCTGCAGGGCCTGACCCAGGTTGGCAATGGGACGGTTCTGAAGTTCCCTCCCACTGATCTGCGACACCGCGCCCGTGAGATTGATTTTCTTCTGTGTTCCGAATCCCACCACCACTACATCATTCAATTGCTGGCCTTCCGCATCGGGTACCAGGCGAATGTTACGGGCCACATCATCCGTTGCCGGCAACACCCGGGTTTGGTACCCCAGGTATGAAACCACCAATGAATCGGCGCCGCCTTGTACTTCAATGAAAAAACTGCCGTTTGCACCGGTGGCAACCGAATGCCTGCCGCTCTTTGAAGCAACGGTTGCTCCGGACAATGGCTCGTTCTTTTCATTCGTAACCACTCCCTTTAGCGAAACAACCCTTTCCTGGCCTGCAACATTAAAAAATGCGACCAGCCCCGCACACAGGAACAGCATCCGGTACCGGGAAGTGATTCGTTTAATATTACATTGCATGCGCATTTATTTTTATTCAATAATTAAAGGTTCTGATACGGGTAGCCAAACAGCAATTTTACAATCCCCTTATCCGTTCGGCTACCGGCGGCAGCGGCGGCAATTCATTTTCGGGTCGGTCAAGGTAAAAATAAGCTGTGGCCGCATAATCGTCTACCCGGTAAAAATTCACCCATTCATCTTTCGGGAAGCGTTCATCAAACAAGTCCGGATAATTCCGCTGCTCCAGAATTTTGATCAGCCCCGTGGAAGTCATTACCGACACCGGGCGGGCACGCCCGCCTGCTTTAATGATGGCCCGTATGGAATCCCTTCCACCGCCGCCCATTTGCTGGATGGTAACCTTACAGCTGCTGTTAAAAAAAACCGGGTCGGGAATATGATACCGGTAAAATGAAAAGCGGCCCTTTACCTTATCCACAATGGGCGCCCCCTGGTATAAATTTGAGAAGGGTCCCAGGTTCCATGCAGAGCCGATATAATCCTCTGTACCCGTTCCTGCCAGGGTGGGATATTGCTGATCTCCATCCAGGTATATTTTTACTTCCCCTTCGCCAAACCAGGTACTGCCATACACTTTATCTGTTACAATGCCGATATTGGTACCCAGAAAGCGGCCCTTTCCGTGTATCTGCGGAAGAATTGCAAAATCGTCCCCAAGCTTTGAGCCATTGTTGGTACTCCAGTATGCATGGAAATACCCGGCTTGCAACACCGGCCGTTTCAGCGCAGAGAAATTAATGTCGTAAAAAAGCAACTGCTTCACGTTCGACTCGTTGATGAAAACGATCTTCGCATGCTTTTTAAACGGCATGGGAATATAACAATTAAACGACCGTCCTTCCGGATCTGAAAAAGCAGCACTCTGAAAGGTTGTTTTCAAACCAAGACTGATCCCGAAGAAATCGCCCAGCGGTGCAGATACGGCGGGTTTTGCCGCATCGTCCCAGTACATTTCAATACGGATGGAACGCAACGCTGCCGGGCTCCGGTCGATGACCGTCATCCAGATCCGGTGAATAATGCCCGCGCCGGAATAATCCATCAGCACTTTGCTGGCACCCGGCGCAATCCACTCGGAAGAATGGCCTTTCGCACCTTTGTTCTCTGTTGCTGCGCTGCCTTTTTCTCCACGGATGTTCTCGAAACTGATCCACCGCGATTCCGTACCCGCAGCCGGCAGCTCATATAATTGCTGCGCCTGCACGGTTCCGCTATAGCTCAATAACCACCCTAATAAAACCACCTTAAACAATGCCTTACTTACGTTGCTGAAATCGTTACAATACATGCTCATAAAAAATGCTTATTCATTACCAAAACGGATTCTGTACCAGGTTGTGATTTTTATCGATATCCCGCTGCTGTATCGGCCACAGGTAATGTTTTTTATCAAAAATCCGTTTCTCAATCACCGTACGTTTATAAAAAGCGTCACTGGCGATCGTATACGGCACAATAGGACTTTCGCTGGTTAACCCATTTACATTTAAGCCGTATATATTCCGGTTATCTGTAACTTCTGCAATCTTCCAGCGGTGGCAATCAAAATAGCGGTGGGTTTCAAATGCCAGTTCTATACGCCGCTCATGCCGGATGGCTTCCCGCATGGCATCTTTTGAAAGACCGGCTGTAAGGCCCGGCAGTCCTGCGCGTTCACGGATCAGATTCACATATTTGTATACATCGGCAATGGGCCCCTGCGCTTCATTTAATGCCTCCGCGTAGTTGAGATATTGTTCGCCCAGCCGGAAAAAGATCCAGGTGCGTTTGGGATCTGATTTTGGCGACATTACAAATGCCGGGTGGGTTAGTTTTTTCAGCAGGTACCCTGTTTTACTGTAAAAATCAGTGCTTACATTTGTGCGCCCATCCAGCCCCAGCTTCCAGAATTGCAAGGGTGTTTTACGCAGCTGCGGCGTCCCTGTTTTATATTTTGCCCCGGTAAAATTGATGGTGGCATAAAAGCGCGGCTCGCGGTTCACATACATAGTACGGGTGCCCGCATAATAATAATCCGTTTCCGTTGCAGCCTGTGCATTTTCGGTATACCCCGACAGTGGATCGATGATGGGCGTCATGTCTGCATTATAGCCGGTGATCGGCCGGATGCCGTTGGCCATTTCATAATCATCCACCAGGTCCTGTGTAGGTGACTGCAACGGCCAGTTGGCACCCGTCATGCCCCTGGGCTCACTGTAGGCGTCGATATTCTGATAGTCCGGATCATTACAGGTAAAAAACACCTCGTTGTTGAAGTTCATATAAAAAAGCTCCTGGTAATTTTTTACCGGGTTGTTATCCGCGGCACGGTACAGGCCGTAGCCGGCAGCAGTTGCTTCATCAATGCACTGTTTTGCAGCGTTGGCCGCCACCTGCCAACGCCCGCCGTCAAAGTCGGGAAACAAGCGCGTACCTTCCTTGTCTTTAAAGCTGGCATAATCCGGGTTGCCATTCCACAACGGGCTGGCCATATACAACAATGTACGGGCCTTGAGCGCCAATGCAGCTGCTTTGGAAGGGCGTCCGTAATCACTGGTGGAACTAACCTTGGGCTCCAGCAATCCTGCCGATTTATCACATTCCGATACAATAAAATTTACACACTGATCGATGGGCTGTCTTTTTACCGTGGTAAAATCCTCATTCAGGTTATAGGTGCGATCAATGATGGGTACCGGGCCATACACCCGGATCAGCAGGAAATGATAAAAGGCCCGTAAAAAAATCGCCTCGCCTTTCCAGCGGTTGATCTTTGTAACCGGTGCCAGGTCGGAAGGCGCGAGTTTATCAATATTCTCCAGGAACAGATTAGCTTTCCGGATCGCATAATAACAATTCGACCAGAAATCCAAGGTATAGGTCACGGGGTTCCAGTTCCCCAGGTTCATATTGGTGGCGAAATTGCCTTCGTAACTCATCTCCATATCATCGGATGCCCCATTGAAGGGATTATTGGGTAATCCAGAACCCGGGTTGTCTACCATACGCAGTTCTTGCGGCAGCTGTGAATAAATATTGGTAAGGAACTGTTCGGTAAACCCGGAATTGGTAAAGATCTGATCCAGTGTAAGGTCGCCATCCGGAGTTTTATCCAGGTACCCTTTTTTGCAGCCGGACAGGGACGCGAACACCAGCAATACAGCTATTATTTGTATCAACTTTTTCATGATGAATTTTTTTTTCGTTAAAACCTCACTTCAAGACCAAAATTGAAATTGCGGCTGATGGGATAACTTCCCGTGCCAAAATCCGACTCGGGATCAATGGCCTTGATATGATCCCAGGTGGCCAGGTTGGTGCCCTGTACAAAAAGCCTTGCGCCATTGAGTTTCAAGCGTTTCATGAGTGCATCGGGAAAATTATAACCGATTTCTGCGTTCTTGATCCGCAGGTAATCGCCGCTGCGCAGGTATACCGTAGAACCCACATAATTGTTTTTGCTCAATGAGCGTACCGCGGGAAATTTTGCTTCGCTGTTATCGGCGCCGGGTATCCACCGCTGATCATATACCATCTGCATCACATTATACATGCTCTCGCCGGAAGCAAACGGCATGGCCGTCCATTGCTGTGTAAAGAAGAAATCGCGCCGGGCCGCACCTGTAAAGAAAATGGAGGCATCAAATCCTTTATAGGACAGTACGATCCCCAGGCCATACATCATCTGCGGCTCAGACCCGTATTTGCCGATCACGGTCATGTCTGCATTATCGATCTTATTATCGCCGTTGATGTCCTTATACTTTACATCCCCGGGACGGATCACCGACTGGAAATAGGTTTGGCTTGGACTGTTTGCGATATCGGCCTCATCTTTAAAAAAGCCTTCGGCAATATATCCCAGGTTGGAACCGATGGGATAACCGCGCAGGTCCTGCCAGGGGTACTGAAGCTTGGGATAATCGTTTTCAATGATTTTGTTCTTAGCAAATGTGAGGTTTCCGTTCACGGAATAATAGAAGCCCCCCTTGGTCGTATTCCGGAACTGGAAACTTCCGTCGATCCCTTTGTTTTCCGTGATGCCCACGTTCCCGAAGGGAATAATAAAATCGGGATATCCTGCATAGATCGGAATGATCCGCCGGCTGAGCAACTGATCTTCCCGCCGCTCGCGGAATACATCCGTTGTGAGCGTAATCATTCCCTGCAAGAGCTCCAGGTCCATCCCTATATTCGATTTATATGCATGTTCCCAAGTTACATCCGGGTTACCGATAAAGTTTTCCCGCTTGCCACCGGGATTAATGTTCTGGTCCTGGCCAAACACATAACCTGGAGCATTTTTATCAAAGCGGGTCTGGAATAAAAACCGGCCACCACCTATGCGGTCATTACCTACCAGGCCATAGGATCCTCTGAATTTTAAAAGATTGATAAAACCGGAGTTCCAAAACTTTTCATTGGATACAATCCAGCCCGGTCCTACAGACGGGAACAGGCCATACCGTTTTCCTTTCGGAAACTGCTCGGAGCCGGTATATCCTGCATTTACTTCCAGCAGGTAGCGGGTATCATAGTTATAGGTAATCCGGCCGATCAGGCCCTGCCTGCGTTCCGGTATATTATCGATGGAGTTGCCGGCATTTACGTTGTTGTATTGCCGTCTGTTTGCACCCAGCAATGCGGTGATATTGTGTTTTCCGAAACTGCGTACATAATCCAGCCGTAATTCTTCATATACGGTTCGGTAATTCTCATTAAGATTATACAACCCCAGTGCTGTTTCCGTAACAATGGGCGTGTAGCTTTCCTTGCCTGTGATGGGATCTTTTTTATAATAAAAAGTGGCCGGGTCCTTCGAACGCACATTCTGGGTAATGTCTACCACATCAAACGCCGCCAGCCCATTTAACGACAGGCCCCGCACCAGGCCGCCCATATCCCAGCGCACATTCAGGTTACTGGTGATGGTATTATAAAACTGCGTGGTATAACCGGTTTGTGTAACCAGTGTATAGGGATTGATCCTTGAGTCGCCGGAAGCTCCGGGGTTGGATCCGTCCGGGTTCTTTACCGGGTACATCAGTGGGTTGGTGAGCTTGAGTACATCAAAAATCGTAGATCGGGCCCTGCCGGGGAAATTGGCGGCCTTTGAGATCCCCGCCAGCCCCAGGTCTACGGTCAGCCGTTTGTTCAGCTTTACATCCACCCTGGATCGGAAGTTATACTGGCGCATCATGGCGTTGGTCTTGTATTCTACCTTAGGATCTTCCACATACATTCCCTGTTGCAGCGTATAGCCCAGGTTTACGTAATACCGTACGATCTCCGTACCGCCGGTAATACCCAGGTTGTTAATGCTCTGCATGGTATTCTTCCGGAAGATGGTCCGGTACCAGTCTACATCCGGGTAGAGATACGGGTCCGAGTGGTCTTTAAATTTCTGCAACTCTGCCGCCGAATACTTCGGCGCTTCCCCCACATTGGCACGGGACTCATTTACCAGCGACGCATATTCATAGGCATTGATATTATCTTCGATCCGCATTGGTGTGGCTACCGCCGTTTCCGTACGGAAGATCACACGTGGCCGGCCAATCACTCCCTTCTTGGTTACGATCAGGATTACACCATTGGCACCTCTGTTACCATATACAGCCGTTGCGGAAGCGTCTTTCAGAACAGAGAAACTCTCAATGTCCTGGATATTCATATTGGTCCAGTAATCGTTCAGTTCCCGCTCCACCCCGTCTACGATGATCAATGGCTTGTTCACGCCACTTTGTGAAACCAGTCCGCGTATATAGATCTTCGCAGCATCATAGCCCGGTTCGCCTGAAGTTTGCCGGGTCAATACACCGGCCAGTTTTCCACCAATGGCATTGGTAAGCTGTGGCGTGGAATATTTCTGAATCTCGGCCACACTCACCGTTGAAACGGCGCCGACCATGGTCGTTTTCTTCTGCGATCCGTAGCCGACTACCTGTACTTCATTCAGCTTCTGCCCTTCCAGATCCTGTACCAGCTGGATTACCAGGGTTGGATTTCGATCCAGCAACAGCGCCTGTTCCAGATAACCCACTGAAGTCACTACCAGGGAGTCACCCCTCCGCGCTTCAATAATAAACTTCCCGTCGAGATTTGTTACAGCACTGCGTGGTGTTCCCTTGATCTGTACCGAAGCATTGGGTACCGGGTTTTTATTCTCATCCTGTACCAGCCCATTTAGTACATAGGAAGGCAGGGTATCCTGTACAAAGGTTAAGGACGGCGACCTGCCGGGTCGGCCGGAACCAGCTGCATGCGCCATGTTCAGGATCAGGCTGAACACAAAAAGGGTTAAACAGCGTTTGGCAATCCGCCGTGCGGGCGCATCCGGGGCCGGTATTTTTTTGGCGGCCGGGATGCTGCAAAGCAGTGGAATCATTACTCGTTTCATATTTGAGGCAATTTTTTTATGGTTTGTCTGGCAGCCCTTTTCCTGGCAACAAAAAGCCCCTGCATCGCCCCGCACGGGTCAATGGCTGCGTTCATCCATTTTGAATACGTATTCAAAATAGATGAAAAAAAACTATTTTTTCCTTCTTACAGTATTGCGTATTACCAGGCGACCCTTCATGGCAACAATCCGGGGCGCGGCATTTTTATCGTCTATTTCTTTCAACAGTAATTCCACCGTGCTGGTCACCATTTCTTCCAGCGGCTGCTCCCAGGTAGTTAAGGGATAAGGCGTCCATCCCAGCATCCGGATATTATCAAACCCAACGACTGATAAATCTTCCGGAATGCGGAAGCCCACCAGTCGTGCAGCATCCATTACGCCAAGGGCAATGATATCACTACCACAAAAAATGCAGTCAATCTCCTTGTTTCGGGTTAACAGTTCCTGTGCCGATTTAAACCCGCTTTCATAGGTATAGGTTCCGGGAATGATCGTAAGATCTTTGATATTCCGCTCCTCCAGCACTTCCCGAAACCCTTTCAGGCGATCTACCGTGGTTGACGTATTCCGCGGACCGGATATAAAGGCAAAGCTGCGGTGCCCCATTTCTACCAGGTAGGTGGCAATTTGCTGTGCTGCCAGGTAATTATCGCAATAAACAGCACTGCAATCCAGTCCTTCGGTATAGCGGTTAAACAGGATGGACACAATTCCGCTCCGTTTTAATTTACGGGTGGCACCTTCGGAAAGCAGCGCATCGGTTACAATAATGCCTTCTACATTAAATTCGAGCAGCTTGGCGATCTCCCATTCTTCAATGATCTCATTTTCCGAATTATTAAATATCAGCTGGTAGCCAAGCGGCGATAGACGGGTATGAAAAATTTCCAGTACGGCAGAATAAAACGGGTCCTTTATATTACGCATAATGATACCCACCATCATCGTTTTCCGGGTAATGAGGCTTCTGGCCTGTGCATTGGGATTGTATTCGAGTTGTGCAGCAGCATCCAGGATCTTCTTCCGTTTTTTTTCCGATACATTGGCGCCTCCGGCAAATACCCGGGACACGGTGGCTTGCGATACACCTGCCAGTTGCGCCACATCTTCCGAGGTGGCATTTCGTTTTTCCGGATTTGATTTGCCTGCGAATTTCATTTATGAATACGTATTCAAAAACTAAGATAAAACTTTCTATTAAACTGACAAATTTTTTTTATTTTTTTTAAACGCTGTTAAAAAGAGGCGGACCTTTCCCGAGCAGATTCAATTCAAAAACGTCCGGGCTCAAATACGCAATGCATCGATTGCTTAAGCCTGCAGGCGTTCTATGATTAACCACTACAGTACGTTCAGGACCGCCTCCTTCCATGCTGCATTACAACAGCTCCTATACTTTCTTCAGCTTCCAGCGGCCACGCTTAAACAAAATGAATGAAACTACAGTGATGGCCGCCTCAGATACCGGTATAGCAATAAATACGCCCCGTTCATTCAGATCAAAATACACCGCCAGCAAATAGGCCAGTGGTATCTGGAACAACCAGAATCCAAAAAAATTCACCCAGGTTGGTGTCCAGGTATCGCCCGATCCGTTAAAAGCGTTGATCATTACCATGCCCACCCCGTAAAACACAAAGCCGCAGGCCATCGTATACATGGCTGTTTGAGCGATGGTTTGTACGTGTTGCTCGGTAGTGAAAAAAGAAACCAGCCAATGGGCCAGCAAAAAGAATACGGCACTCACCAGCAGCATGAACAATACATTGTATTTTACGGTGGTCATCACCGAAGCCTCCGCCCGCTTTGGAGCGTTGGCGCCCAGGTTCTGTCCTACCAGTGTAGACGCAGCATTACTCATGCCCCAGGCCGGCAACATAAAGAACATCATCAACCGTAACGCCGTTTGATAGCCAGCGGAACCTTCATCACCTCCGGTTACTGCTACAAGGCGCGCCAGCACGATCCAGCTGCAGGATGCGATCACAAACTGAAAGATACCGGGCACTGCAATTTTCACCATGGAACGGATCACCGGCAGATCCGGCTGAAAATGAACGGAACGCATCCTGAATGCGCCCTTGCCGCGAAACAGGTGGTACAGCTGGTACAGCACTCCGATCGATCTTCCAGTGGCAGTAGCCATGGCAGCACCCGTTAATCCAAAGGCCGGTATTCCACCCCAGCCATTGATCAGTACCGGACACAGAACAATATTACAGATATTGGCAATCCACAGGCTCTTCATGGCGATGGCTGCATTACCGGCTCCTCTGAAAATACCATTAATAAGAAACAACAACATAATGGAAATACTGCTGCCCATCATAATAGCGGTAAAATGTTTCCCATGTGCTGCTGCGGGCTCCGACGCCCCCATCAGCAACAGGATCTCTTTGGCATAGAACATTCCCACCATGCTCAGTAAAACCGTTACCACCGCTGCAATCAATAATGCCTGTGCGCCGGCATGTGCAGCGCCCTCAGGATTCTTTTCGCCAATGCGGCGCGCCACCACAGCTGTAGCCGCCATGCTCATGCCAATGGCGATGGAATACATAACCGTTAATACCGATTCGGTAAGGCCTACCGTTTGTATCGCAAAACTGCTTTCCTTTAAATGCCCCACAAAATACAGGTCTACCAACGCAAAAACGGATTCCATACTCATCTCCAGCATCATGGGAATGGCCAGCATTAATACGGCTCTGCGAATGCTGATGCTGGTGTAGTCCGTTTCTGTGCCCTTAAATGCCTGTTTTAAAAATAACAGCGCAGACGATACCTTACGGGTATCTTTATGATCAAAAGACATAAATAATTTTATTAAATTGAATGAAAATAGAACGCAATCCCGCAATAGCGGAATACCACTTACAAATAGTTACAACGGAGATCGTTAAAGGTACTTAGTGGAGCAGTACAACGATCGGAGCGGCAATGATTTTCATCAAAGTAGATTTTGAAACGCGAAGATAGGATTTTTTGGAGATTTCAACGTTCAGCTGTCAGAATACAGCTATTGAGCGATCAGGTTTCAGTGGTAGGTATTCAACGCTCGTTGCGGTTAGCCTTCAATATAGTGTTCCGACAGGTATTTTTCATTGCCCTTGACTTTTGATTTTTTGTCATTTGATCTTTGTCTTTTGGATCTTAGAATATGGTATTTAAAATTTAGAATTTAACTACTTTTAAACCGCCTATTGTCAAGTCCATAGGTTAACACTGTAACATGAACCGATCACTGTATTTTATCCTGCCCCTGCTTGCAGGCTTTTTTTTATCAGCCTACCACCTGTCTCCCCCGCATGCCCTGCTGGCGCAGCAAGTATATTCCATACCCGGTGAAAAGATCATTCCCGCTGCGGATAGCATCAAAGACCGGCGGATCCCGGAGATGGCCATACAACAACTTAAAAATTTCCCTGAAAAGACACAGTTTTCCATTGCCGTTATTCAAAGCGGAAAAATATCTTTCTTTGGCCTGTTAAAGGAAAAAGATAGCATCCTTGAGATTAACAACAGCACCGCGATTTTTGAGATCGGCTCCATCACCAAAGTATTTACAGCGGCGGTTCTGGCCGACCTGGTAATAAGGAAAAAAATAAAGCTTGAAGACTTCATCAATACTTATTACCCGTTCCCGTTCCACCAAAATATCCAACTCAATTTTAAAAGCCTGAGCAATCATACCTCCGGCCTGCCCCGGCTTCCTGCCAATTTTGCCGCAGCAAAAACGGCACCACTGAACCCTTACAAAAATTATGGCGCCCGGCAGCTCGAAGACTATCTGAAGAATGAACTGAGTCTGCAGCAGCCCACCGGAGCGCGATACGAGTACTCCAACCTTGGCGCAGGCTTGCTGGGCTATACATTAGGGCGATCGCAAAAAACTACATTTCCGGACCTGCTGAAGAAAACTGTTTTGGATAAATACCAGATGCGTCATTCCTATATCCGTCCGGAACAGGCGGGGCCGCAACTGGTAAAAGGGCTCAACGAAAAAGGTGATGAAGTTCCCAACTGGGAATTTGACGCGTTGTTCGGCGGAGGTGGTCTTCTGTCCTGTACAAAGGATCTGGCCCTTTTTGCAATGGCGCAATTCGACGCTTCCAATAAAGAGCTGGCGCTTACAAGGGTGCCTACTTTTACGGTCAGCGACCGGATGCAGATGGGACTGGGCTGGCATATCATCAGCACCAATTATGGCCGTCAACTGTACTGGCATAACGGTGGCACCGGGGGATACTCTTCTTCCATGGCTATCAATGCCTCATCCGGAAATGCTGTGATCCTGCTTTCCAATGTTTCTGCATTCCACCCCCAGAAAGACCGGATCGATCAGCTTTGCTTCAATCTTGCACGCCTGATCGCGAAGAAAACAGAGGCCGCCGCTCCCTAAGCAGCGACGACCTCCGTTTATAAAAAGTTCCGGAAGATCAAATAAACCGGTTGATCATATTCTCGTAGTATTCCTGTTTACCGCTGATCTGTTCCGGCTCCCCGTTCTGAGCGGCCAGGTCGCGCAGTGCCTCCAGGTTTAACTTTCCCTCTTCAAAATCCCGTCCCGGTCCTTCTCCAAAAGATTGATACCGGTCAGCACGCAGTTTCCGGTATTCAGATTTTTGCAGGATATTATCGGCTATGATCAGGGCCCGGGCAAAGGCATCCATCCCGCCGATATGGGCATAAAAAAGATCTGCAGCGTCCGTTGAGTTCCGCCGGATCTTTGCGTCAAAATTGATCCCGCCGCCGCTGAACCCGCCGGCTTCAAGGATGATCAGCATCGCCTCGGTCAGTTCGTTCAGATTGTTGGGGAACTGATCCGTATCCCATCCGTTCTGGTAATCGCCCCGGTTGGCATCCATGGACCCCAGAAGTCCCGCATCCGCTGCCACCTGCAATTCATGCTGGAATGTATGCCCAGCCAGGGTGGCATGGTTCACTTCAATATTCAATTTAAAATCCCCGAGAAGATCGTATTGCCGCAGGAAGCTGATCACGGTAGCCGCATCGTAATCATACTGATGCTTGGTAGGCTCACAGGGCTTAGGCTCTATAAAAAAGTTACCTTTAAAACCCTGTTGCCGGGCATAATCCTTTGCCATATGTAAAAACCGAGCCATATGTTCCTGCTCCTTCTTCATGTTGGTATTCAGCAGGCTCATATAGCCTTCACGGCCGCCCCAGAACACATAGTTTTCACCCCCCAGTTTCAGCGTGGCATCTAATGCTGCTTTTACCTGAGCACCTGCATGCGCCACAACCCTGAAATCAGGGTTCGTAGCCGCCCCATTCATATAGCGTACATGTGAAAACAGGTTAGCGGTACCCCATAATAATTGCACACCGGTAGCGGCCTGTTTCTCAAGCGCATAATCTGTAATGGCCTGCAGCCGCCGTTCGTTCTCCGCAACATCGTTTCCATAATCCACCAGATCTACATCATGAAAACAATAAAACGGCAGCGACATTTTTGTAAAAAACTCAAAAGCCGCATCCATTTTATCCCTGGCACGGTCCAGTACGCCGCTTCGCTGATCCCAGGCAAAAAAATGAGTGGGCCCGCCAAAAGGATCTGCCCCGTTCCCATTAAAAGAATGCCAGTATGAGCAGGCAAAACGCAGCCATTCTTTTAATGACCGGCCTGCCACCACTTTTGTTTCATCGTACCAACGGAAAGCCATGGGATTATCCGATTCCAATCCTTCAAATCTTACCGGGCCGATTCCTTTAAAATATTCAGTAGTTCCTGTAAGTACCTGCATAATCTTTATTTATTTTGATGAATTTGTTGCTCCAGTTGTATACGCCATTCCTGGTATATGCTCTCATAAACTTCCCGCGTTGGTTCATCCGGTGTAATCACTGCCACCTGCTCCAGGTTTTCAAAAGCATTGGCCTCGGTATAGATTCCCAACCCGATACCGGCGCCAACGGCAGCGCCCACGCTCGCATCCGTATGATACAGCTCCAGCGTCAGTCCTGTTACATTTACAAATGCGCGGGCAAACACTTCACTTAAAAAAAGATTGGCTTTGCCCGCCTTCACAACGGTTGCCTGTAGCCCGTTTTCCCGCATAATATCCAGTCCGTAGCGAAAGGCAAAAGCAATGCCTTCCTGCACCGCCCGATACAGATGCGCCGGTGTATGCAGGTTCAGATCGATGCCGGAAAAACCTGCCTGCACCGCCGTATGTTCCAGCATGCGCTCTGCACCGTTTCCAAAAGGATAATAACGCAGGCCGGAGGCACCAGGCGCTATCCCCCCGGCCATTTCGTTCATCTGTGTATAAGAATGCACGCCACCCGTACAATCCCTGATCCAGCGGTTGCTGATGCCCGCGCCATTGATGCAGAGCAGCAGCCCGATACGAGGCTGTTCGGGAAGATGATTTACATGTGCAAAACTGTTAATCCTTGATTGCGGATCATAAACCAGCTGGTCCGTTACGGCATAGATTACCCCGCTGGTACCTGCAGTGGTTGCTATTTCGCCGGGCTTTAACACATTTAATGAAAGCGCATTGTTCAATTGATCACCGGCCTTATAAGTAATGGGCGTGCCGGCTTTCATCCCCAGTTCTGACGCCATGGCCGCGCTCAACCTGCCATGAACCGAGAACACCGGTTGAAGTTCCCCAAAAAAAAGGGGATCAAATCCAAAAAAGTTCAGCATATCCTCTGAAACCGTGTGGCTGCGAAAATCCCAGAAAGTGCCCTCCGAAAACATCGACACCGTACTGGTAACCGTATTGCTTAGCCGGAGCGCAATATAATCGCCCGGCAACATCACTTTGTGTATCTTTTTATAAATGGCCGGTTCCTGCTCCTTTACCCAGGCCAGTTTAGCAGCAGTAAAATTACCAGGATAGTTCAGCAAATGATGCAGGCATTTGTCTTCTCCGATAGCCTGCAATGCCCGCTCCCCCTCTGATATCGCCCGGCTGTCGCACCAGATAATCGCATCGCGCAGTACCTTATTTTCTGTATCCGAAACCACCAGCCCGTGCATCTGGTAAGTAATACCGATTGCATCAACAGCCTGCAGATCACAGCCGGGCCACTCCCCCAGTTTACGGATCGCCGCTTTTACATCTGTCCACCATTGTTCGGGATCCTGCTCGGCCCAGCCAGGTTGCAGGGATTTAATACCACGTTCTGCTGTATCCGGACTGGATGCTGTAGCGACTATTGCCCTTGTGGCAGTGTTTACGAGGGCAGCTTTCACGGCAGAGGTCCCGATGTCGATCCCCAATAAAAAGCGATTATTTCTTTTAGCAATCATGAATCTATTTTTTTTCAGCTCCTTATCCCGGAACCGGCTGCAATATACTGCTTTTTGAAATGTAATCGATTTCATTATTGGAATAAAATGGGTGAAAAAAGGGTACATTTGCCTTTATGGAGAAACAGGTAACCATTTATGACCTTGCGCGTGCGCTCAATCTTTCAACTGCCACCATCAGCCGGGCACTGGATGATAGTCCGCTGGTGAAACCCAAAACCCGGGAAAAGATCCGGGCCATGGCCGACAAAATGGGTTACCGTCAAAACTTAATTGCCAGCAACCTGCGCAAACAGCAATCACGTACCATCGGCGTACTGCTGCACGAGGTTAACAGTTATTTTTCCACTTCAGTACTGGCCGGTATTGAAAAAATTACCACTAAAGAAAAATATGATATCCTGATCGCCCATTCGGGTGAAGACGGAGCGCGGGAAATGGCCAACACCCGCAACCTTTTCAATAAAAGAGTAGACGGGTTGATTGTATCCCTGGCAATGACCACCACAACCACCGATCATTTCAACCCGTTTTTGGAACAAGGCATCCCGGTAGTGTTTTTTGACCGGGTTGCGAAAGCAATGCCCTGCAATAAAATTGTGATCGATAATTTTAAAGCCGGCTATGAGGCCACCGCCCATTTACTACACCAGGGCTACCGGCGCATTGCACATATTACCGCCAGCCTGCAGCGCAATGTGTACGAAGACCGGTTCAAGGGCTATAAAAAAGCGCTGGCTGATCACAAGATCCGCTTTGATCCGGCACTGGTAGAAAGCTGCAGTCTGAACCGCGAAGACACTTTAGAAGTGATGCATCAACTGCTGGAACAAAAGCCCGATGCCTTTTTTATTACCAACGACTTTGCTGCAGCGGTTTGTATGGATGAATTACAGCGAAGAGGCATCCGTATTCCCGAGGATATCGGGGTTATCGGTTTTAATAATGATATCCTCGGAAGCCTGATCAGCCCCAAGCTTTCTACCATCGATTATCCAGGCATGCTTATGGGCGAAACGGCTGCGCAAACCTTAATAGAGAAGATCAAAACAAAAAAGAACAGCAAAACAACCGGCGGACATAAAAGCATTACCATTCCCAGCGCCCTGGTCATCCGTGAGTCATCGGTAAAAAAGGACCTGCTACGCCGCAGCCATAAGTAATTTTTTCGGCAAACATGATATCAGGCCCTTCGAAAGTAACGGTGTCTTGATCTTGTAATTGATATTATTTTTTCACAGTTCCTGTGAAAAAAGCCTCAGGAACAACGCGTAGACAGTAACCTGTTTTATCATTCATTTACTCAGCAACCGCCTTTGTGAGGAACACGCTTATACATTATTTTACGGTCTCGTTCCACATAGTCGCCCGATACGATTGGATATGAATACTTGGGCGCCCACGACACACTATGGCTTCTGATAATTATTTTGTCGTTAACTTTCAGGCTCTGCAATTGCTGATATTCTTTGGACGTTTCCGTCCCAAAACCAAGAATATAGTCGTCACCATTAATACGCACCATCACTCCGAAACCTAATCTTGAGCCTGGCGGAAGAGAAAGAGCGGTTACAACAGCCTCCATACTAGTAAAAGCACTTATAGGCTTCCCTATTTTAGCAGCACTGGCAAGCACTTTTTTACCTTCGGGAGAGGCTTCCCATTTTTTGTACTTTATACCTTCAGGGGTAGCCTCCCATTTTTCTCTTTCGGCTTTCGTTTCAGCAGCAGAGAGTGGCCTGGGGGTTGATTTTTTAGAAGTTTCATTTTTGATTTCGCCATTGGCAAATACCAGTCCACCTACCACAGCCAGCGGTAAGATCAGCGCATAAATAGTTTTTTTCATCATTTTTATTTTTTTGGTAAAAGATTACGACTTCCAGTATTGAAGAATCCAGCGCCTTTTTTCAATGTTTATTGAACACTAAAACGCTTTTCATGTTACATCTTTAATTGATTCAGCGAAATTACCTTCCAGTTTTTCAGCCTGGAAATCAGGATTGTAAATAAAAATGTAACCTTTGTAAATAAATTGTAAATCGTATGTCTGATCGCCCAAATCTTCGCTTCGCGAAACATAAATACCTGTTTGGGGTGATATTACTCTTGCTTACCGTTGTAATCTGCGTGGCGTTCGGCATAACGGGCAGTTATGACTTTGACATTGCCAGAAGGGAGGTTTTGCTTCGCCGGATCGGGCATGAACTGCTTTTACAGTCGGGCGACAGTGTATCACGGGTGCTCCCCGTAAAAAAGACCGGGGAAAATGATTACCGGATCAGTTTTGAGAATGCTCTTACTTTCCAACCAGATTCGCTGGTAAATACTACACAGCGTTTGTTAGCAAAAGACCCGCTCGCAGGTGATTATGTTGTTAACATGCTTAACTGTAGGAACGCCAGTGTAGCCTATGGATTTGCTATTTCCTCCCATAAAAAAGATGATATTGTAGCATGTAGAGGGAGAATACAACCCACAGCGTGTTATATGATGGACATTAAGTTTAAACCAACGAACATAATTACCGTAAAGAAGGTATCCCTTCTTGGCAGCCTGTCGGTTTTAGCATTCGTTGGGTTTATTTTTTTGAGGTCAGCCAGGCCGCGGAGGGCCTTACCACACAATCAACAGGCAGGTATGTTCATGTTGGGATCGATATCATTCGATGCAGTGGCTCAAAGGCTCATGATACATGAAAAGACCATAGACCTGACCGGAACCGAAACGCGTGTATTACGCATTTTCGCGTCGTCTCCAAACGAACCTATAGAGCGCAGCCGGCTACAAAAAGAGATATGGGAAGATGAAGGCGTTATTGTAGGTCGAAGTCTGGATATGTTCATTTCAAAACTCAGGAAAAAATTGGAACCAGATCCGAATGTAAAAATTGTGGTGATACGGGGAAAAGGATATAAGCTTGAAATTAGCGCTTAAGAAGAACCTTCCCGAAGCCGGGTAGTTTCTCTTACCGGCGAATTATTGAAATAACAAAGGACGCATGGATCAAAAGTATTTTGAAGGCACCGTGCGCTGCCGGTATAAAAATCAAAAAGCCCTGCATGGCTGCTGCGCTTCTTTAAGTTGGAACGACTAGATTCGCCCCCTCTGTAGTCATTTTATATATCAATATCTTATAGCACCTCGCTGAAATTGTCTCAAACAGTGGTAAGTACGATTGCTCTTAAACAGGTGGCAAACATCGTGGATACCATGGTCTCTATATTACGCTGCCGATACGACAAAGCCAATCCCATCCGTTATTCCAATTATTCTCCCCTACTCAAAGACATTTCATTTAGACTGCAATAACAGTCGTTTTGGATACATCGCCCTTTTAAGGAAGCCGCACCTTTGTATAAATAAAATAAAAAAAAATAAAAATCGTTTTAACAGGCTCATTGGGCTATATTGGCAAGCCACTTGCAACGGAATTAATTGCAAAAGGACATTCGGTGACCGTTATCAGTAAACTGTTGACCGATTACTTTAATAGCAACGATCTGGCAATAAGAGGCTTACCATCTGTTCAATATGTTTCGGAACAACTGAATATTTCGCCAAGTTATTTAGGCAGATTGCTGCGAACAGTAACCGGTCAAAGTACCCAGCAACAGATACACGACAAACTGATAAAAAAAGCCAGAGAAAAACTGTCTCCTACAAACCTTTCAGTGAGCGAAATTGCTTATGAATTGGGCTTTGAACATTCACAATCGTTCAGCAAACTGTTTAACACAAAGACCAATATTTCCCCTTTGAAGTCTGGGAAATCGTTTAACTGAAAAAGCGAATAAACAGTAACCTCGTAAAATAACAACCTCCAACCATTAAAGGAAGGCGGTGTCACCACTTCATTTTCACAGCCGCAGTAACATAAATGTATTGCAATTTCTCTAGTCATTGAAACATATAACAACCGTCGCCCCTAGTTGAATGCCTGCCGGAATTCCAGCGGCGAAAGGGCGGTTTTGGCTTTGAAAAATTTGCTGAAGGACTGCGGATGCTCGAACCCTAAGCAGTAAGCGATCTCGCTGACCGATAAGGTGGTGGTGGATAACTGTTCTTTCGCCTTTTCGATCATCTTTTCATGAATGTGTTGCTGGGTACTTTGCCCCGTCAGTATTTTGAGCAGGCCACTGAGATAATTGGGCGAAATGTGGAGCTGCTCGGCGACGTAAGTAACGGTCGGCAAGCCTTTCTCCAGCAGCGCTTCATCACTGAAATAGGCGGACAGCACCTGTTCCAACCGGTCCAGCACCTGGTGATTATCGATCTTCCTGGTCAGGAATTGCCTGTGGTAGAACCGCTCCGTATAGGTCAGCAACAATTCGATCTGGGCGATGATGACGTCCTGACTGAACTGGTCGATGTTCGCCCGGCATTCTTCATCGATCCGCTGCATAATTTCAATTAAGAGCGCTTCTTCTTTGGGTGAAAGAAAAAGCGCCTCATTGACCGCGTAATCAAAATAAGCATATTTTTTTATGGTTTTGGCCAGCGGCCTATGCCAGAGCAGGTCGGGATGAATCAGCAGGTTCCAGCCCGCGGGGCTGCTTTCCTGATGGTGGTCCGTCTCTACTCGGAGCACCTGGCCTGGCGACATACAGAACAATATTCCTTCGTTGAAATCATAAGGCTTCTGGCCGTATTTCATTTTGACATGGAAATTCCGCTTCACCGCGATGGAATAAAAATCCATTACGCGCCTGAACGGCGCCAGGCACTCGCGGTTGAAATCCTCGAAGCGCACGACGCTGACCAGCGGATGCGGCGGGCTGGGCAGCTGCATGAACTGGTGAAATTGACTGATGGTCTTGATACGGTACGGTTCCATAGCCGTTTAAAATTACGCTTTTGACCGGTAAACCGCGGCAAATTCCTGAACGAATTCCGGCAGTTTAACTTTACCCAAGGCTGGTTTATTTCTTTCATAGTCGCTTTTCAGCAAACCGCTGTGGATGGCGGCGCCCAGTTCGACCAGCAGGTCGGTGACAACCGGTGGCCTGCCCATTTCCAGCATGAAATGTCTAACCTGCTCATCAGGAAAGGTGAGCCATTCCAGGTAGGGTTTACCGATGACTTCGCCAATAAGCCGGGCTACCTCGCTACAGGTGCGCTCATCGCTGGCGATGTAGCGGATTTTATTTTGCAGGTTTTCTGTGGTCAGTTCTTCCGCCGCCGCGGCCGCGATGTCCAGCGGAGATACCATCACCAATTTATCGTCGCCACCGAAATTGGTACCGATGATCCCCTGATTTTTGATCATATCCAGGAAATGGTACAGGTTATAATAAAAATAACCAGGGCGCAGACACGTAACCATAACGTTTTGCAGTGCATTCAATATACCCTCGGCCTGGTGCGAACCAACGATGATACCCGTGCCTTGGTCTAGGTCTGCGCCATAACTGCTCAGGTAAACGACACGTTTAACCCCCGCGTTTCGAACAGCTTCGGCATAGGCCATTGCCGTATTGCGGTAGTAAGCAATTATATCGGTTGCCGCAAAGTTGGGCGGCGTCATGGCATAAACAGCATCGGCACTGATGAATGCCTCCTTCAGAAATGCCGCATCTTCGACCGAGCCGATAGCAGTTTTGGCGCCCAGTCGAATGATTTCTTCCTGGTTACCGGCATTCCGGCTGATGATGGTCACCTCGTGACCTTTTGTAATAAGTTCCTGCGCAAGCGGCTTACTGATATGGCCCAATGAGCCTGTAACAATGACCTTCATAACTATTGTTTTAATACCACAAAGGTCCCTGGGAAGGAGCAGATCGATCTAACCGAATCCACGTTTGTTGTAGCCGGATATAAGGACCAGGCCGTCAGCTAAACCTTAAAGCAGATCCATATCCCGCGCTACATAGTAGCTCGGTACCAACGGCCGGAAGCCGGTCCGGTGACGCAGCTTGGAACTGTCCAGCACGCCATCGAAGGGATCGTTTAACGGGCCTGGCGCTGCCTCGAAAGTTTCCGCTGCTTTTCCGACCGAATCGGCCAGTTCGTATAGACTAATAGGCGCATCATCGGCTACGTTGAATATCTCGCCGTTCAGTCCCTCATGCCGCAGCAGCAGCACGAGCGCCTGGGCGACGTCCAGGTGGTGTACCATATGCATGCGGTACCCGGGATGACGTTTCCACTGTTTGAGGATGGGCATGATCTCTTCGATATGTGGGTCCCGGTCGCCGTAAACAAATCCCAGGCGAAGTACCCGTACATCCGGGTGCAATCGCAGCAGTTCCTGCTCGGCAGCGATCTTGCTGGCTGCGTATGGGCGTGGATCGTTCATATCCACCGGGTCAGTTTCTTTAGCCGGATGACCGTAACCTGCATGGTAAACATTGCTGGTGCTGGTAAAGACGAAACGTTTCACACCTGCGGCCAGCGCGGCTTCAGCCAGCGCAACGGTACCCGAATGGTTGGTTTTAACAATACCCTCATTGTCCGTAAAGGTCCGGAACAAGGCAGCCAGGTGGATCACGGCATCCATGCCGGCCACTGCGGTGGGTAGCGAAGCCGGTTCATAAAGATCGCCAACCACTACCCGGGTGCCCGGTATTGCTTTGGCCGCATCACGTACTAAAATGGTGACGTTATAGCCTTTGGCTAAGAGGCGCGGCACCAAACGGCTGCCGACTTTTCCTGTTGCCCCTGTTACTAATATTTTCATGGCACAAAGTTGCCTGAAACAGCACTTCTAAGCAATCGATAATCAAACGAAAAACTATGAATTTCAAACCTTGCGGAACGTATTCGGCGTGGTACCGGTTAGCCGCTTGAAATAATTATTGAAATAGGCCGGGTATTCGAAACCCAACGCATAGGCGATGTCGGCCACACTCCAGTCTGTATGCTGCAAAAGCGCCTTGGCTTCGGCAGTGATGCGGGCGGCGATGTGGGTTGAGGTCGGCTGACCGGTCACCGATTTGACAGCCCGGTTTAGGTAATTGACGTGCAGAAACAGTCTGTCCGCAAATTGCTGTGGGTTTCGCAACTGTAGCGGCTCATTCAGCCGCTCGATGGGGAACTGCTTTTCCAGAAGGTCCAGGAACAAATGTGTCACCCTTCCGGCGCCGTTTTGAAATGCCATAGCCTGTTTCGGCGGCTGTATGCGTAGGGCTTCATGAAGGACCAGTGAGATACAGTTCCGGATCAGGTCGCTTTTATAAGGATAGTCTTCCTGGTAGACCACCAGCATTTCCCGGAAGATGCTGTCCATAAAAGCCGCCTGCGCACTATTGAGCGGAATAACCGGGTTGTCGCCCGCGCGGAACAGTGGCGAATCGCGCAGTTCGCGGCCGTTCATAAAAGCTTCAGTGAACAGGCAGGCGTAGCCATTGGTCCGGTTCACGCGGCTGACCACCGAATGGGGCACTTTCGGGTTCACGAAGAAGAGCACCGTGCCTTTGAGCTCCAGCAACTCCCCGCCATATTGCACGGTCAGATCGCCGTTGATGAGGCCCATTTTATAAAAGTCCCGGCGGCCCTGGTGGTGCGGGAGTTCCTGCGAAGGCTGCAAGGCATGCACCCGGAAGCCTTTCAGCCGCAGATCTTCCATATTCACGCCGGGAATTTCACCTGTCATTCCGCAAAGTTAATAAAATCAAACCATGGAACGCGGTGCGGCCGATGTGTCGGAAGTATAGAGCTTTTATAGCTATGAGACCAAACAGTTCCCGGAGCCCGTTGGTGAGCTGCCGCGTATCGGGGCAAAAAGTAAGGAAGTGAAATAACAACGGCTCCATTAATATTGATTTCGAAGCTTTGGCCCTGTAGTTTCTTCCAGGGTCGGTAAGTGCGAAGCTAGACAGACATTTTTATCTTTTAATGACTCAGCCACTATTGATTAAGCATAATTTCACAAATCTTTCAACCACTACGCTATCTTTTCCGTTTTGGTTTTAATGAATGCCTTTGGTGCGCCCCCTTTTATTTGCATTGTAACAAAGAGCAACTTTTGAGGAGCCCCTCCTTTTGATTTTGTATAGGAACACACAATCGTACTTTTCCTTAAAACATACTCAAGTTATACGGCTCTTTTTTGCCCCCTTTTTTGCCAACTGTAAATTGTGATGGCAAATATTTTATTAAATACAAAATTGTTATGGGAATTATCGTAAACCGCTATCCTTAATTTAAGAGCAAAAATCCTGATCCTTGAAATTCAAATTCTAAATCGATGAATTCTGAGTTTTCACGCCAAACAAAGACTATTTAGGCTTATGGAGTTTTTTTGCATTGCTTTTGTTGCCTGCTGCCAGGGCTGGTGCCTGCCCGGTTCTCCCCATGATATTTACCACGCTCCTCCTGTTTCCGCAAAACCTGGGAATAGAATAGTGTCAGTTTTGAGGAGTCCATTCGCATCAGTAAGCCGTAACCTACGGGCATGCGTTGTTCGATTCGTTACAGCCATTCTTTTTAGAGCTATGAGGGTGTAAAGGTTATAAAGCATGTTGATTTTTGTCACAAAATATACCGCTGAAGAAATATTTATGATTTGAGAGCAAGAGTTGTTTCATTTTCCATGAACATCAACCATACTCCATTTTTAAATCATGTAAGACCAAACAAATGAAAAAAGCAAAATTTTTCCTGCTGCTGGCAGCGGCTATTCCCGCGATGTTACGGGCGCAATGCCCGGCTTCTGTAACTATTACCAGCGTAGACGTTGTAAACGCAGACTGTCCTTCCAATGGCAAAGCCACGGTGAACAGCAACGGCGGCGGAACGAATGCCGTACAATACCAGTTAACACAAGGTCCCCAAGGTGGGGGGTGGCCTACCGGCCAGCAGGATAGCCCTGAATTTACAGCCCTGCCCCCTGGCGATTACACAGTAAAAGCGATTTGTAAAGATGATCTCAACATAAGCAGCACTAAAAACTTCACTATTGGAAAAAATTATGTTAACCTGGCGGTAACCGTTACGACTACGGGCGTGTGTACCAATTTTGTACCCGGCGGTAAAATCACCGTTAATACCAGCGGTGGCAAAGCTCCGCTGGAGTACGCCATACTTAAAAGTGCCAACGGGTCAGAACCTGTTGAAAATTTTACTTTTGGCAGTTCTAATACTTTTGACCTGGTGGGTGCAGATCCCTGGGGTACTTATCAAGTGAGGGTAAGAGATGCCTGCGGAAATATTGTGCCTCAAACAGTAGAGCTGATACCGAATACACCTAAAGCAAAGATCACACAGGTTATTCCTCAGATCCTGCAGGGGCAAGTAAACGCCCTCTTTGGCGGTGCCAGCGTTAACTGCGGAAAAGTGATTACTGTTTTTCGGTTAGCAGATTATCTGCAGGGGACTCCCGTAACGCCCAGCGCCACCACCCAGTACCGGATAGCCGTATGGGAAAGTAGCACTACCACACCGCCCGCCATCTCCGGTACTCCGGCATGGGAAAAAGATTTTAAATCTACGAATGACCTGACCGGTATTCCCCTTACTATTGGCACCCGCTCCATTGCCTGGAAAATAACCACCGGCTGCGGCGAGGAAACAACCGGAAATGTTCAGGTGCCGGACCTGCAATTGAGCTTATCCCCAAAAGCATACCCCGCTTGTGGCGCGAGCGGTGTTAGTATAGCTACTCAAACTAATACATCCGCATGGCCTTTAACGTTGGAAGTTACGGGGTATGCAGCCAATAACTCAATAGTGGTTCCCACAATTACACGTACCGTTAATAACGCCCTGCAACTCCTTGTTACCGGGATAGGCGCTGCGGATCACTATACCGTTAAAATTACAGATGCCTGCGGATCAACGGCATCGAAAAGTATACTGGTTGAAGCAGGCACTCCGTCCCTTTTATTTAGCTACATGGGAGATTGTACCAGTGTAATTGGTACAGGAAGGGTTCTTTTTTCTTTTGGCAGTGTTTCGGGTAATGTACCAGGTTGGGGAACCGGAGCTCCCGGCAATATGAGAATTGTGAATACGGTAACCAACCAGGAGTGGACGCCTGATCCAAATATAACATGGGCCAATTCCATGAGCTTTCCCAATATACCCCCCGGTGACAATTATGTGTTAAGATTCACTTCGGCAAACGGCTGCACCACAGACATTCCTTTTAAAGTGACACCCAACAGCGCAGCGCCGTTATCTGACTTTACTTTAGGCGGCACTTCCACGCAAACCTGTGATGGCACCGGCACCATTACTTCCACAATCGCTACCAATTATACCGTACCTGTTATCTATAAATTGTATAAAGACGGGGGCTCCAGCCCAACGGCCACCAATGGTACCGGCACATTCGTTGGCCTTGCCGCAGGTACATATAAAGTGGTAGCCGAGTTGGCGATGTGTTTCACTTTGCCACCGTTAACTTCAACCAAAGAATATACCATAAAACCCGCAGGACAAAACCCGGTAATTGAAAAAAAGATAGGCATTGTATGCGATAACAGCAATACTGGCCTGGCAGGGCTGGCATTTACGGGCACCGGGCCATTTAAGCTGGAACAAAAATTAAGCACCGATCCAGAATCGGCTTTTACAACCATTAATGCTTCGGCACCCAACGAACTGCTGGTAACCGGCCTTACTCCAAATGCCACTTACGATTTCCGTATTACAGATCAATGCAGCAAAACCGCTATTACTACGGTAACTATTGCACCGCTTACCAAAATAAACAGGGTAACAACGCAGCAGCCTTGCATTAACCAGCCATATGTATTAGAACTGGAGAAGATACCCGGAGCTACTTACTCATGGAAAAGAGAGGACGGCGCACAGATATCCACGTCCAACAAATTAGAGTGGTCGAGCTACCAGGCCAATAACGATGGTATGTATACGTGCACGGTAACCATTAATAATTGTATTACCCGTACAGAAACCGTTACGGTTAACAGTACCTACTGCGGTAGCCCGCTGTTGGTAAGTTTCGGCAATATCAGCGCGATCTTAAAAGGAGATCACCTGCAGGTAAACTGGACCAGCCTTACTGAAAAAGACAATGCATGGTTTGAAATAGAGGCCTCGTCAGATGGCGCTCATTTCCATAAAATAGGCGAAATAAAAAGTCGGGCAGAAACGGGTAATTCCGGTGTGGCCCAGGATTACAGCTTCGAAATACTGGCCGCTCAAGCCATGGGTACGATGGGCGTGGTTGCAAGTATTTTCCTGTTGGGCGTTTCGGCCATCCGCAGAAAGCTGATGGTCTCAGGCATCGCCATCGTACTGTTGGCAACCAGCATTATAGCCTGTAACAAGGCAACTGATCTGCCTGTAACTACTTCTGACGGGAATCTTTACATACGCATTGTAACTGTGGATAAAGATGGTAATAGAGCATACTCCAAAGTAATAAAAGTGGTGAAGGAATAGATCGGCGCCGTTATTAAAAAAAGAAAATGCAAAGCAACAGAATCAAATGTACCCTTTTTGTACTGGTACTGCCCGGGATAATGATGGGGGCCAGTTGTGGGGGGAAAAAAACGGAGGCCGAAATAGGCGGGTCCGTAACCGCAGCGCTACATAAAAACAAGGACCTGGCTCATATAACCGTTACGGCTCATGAAGGAGTGGCTACGCTTTCCGGATGGGTTAAGGAGCCAGCAATGGCATCAGCTGCAGAAGCCGTAGCCCTGGAGGTGGAAGGCATACAGGAGGTGGTGAGCGAACTGGCGATAGGCATAAACCCTGCTGAACAGGAGCAGCTTGGCGCAGCAGTGCGAAATGTGATCCGTCCCTACGAAAGAATAAGTGCTATTATCAGCGACAGTGTGGTGATGTTGAACGGTCGCATTTCAAAAAGCAGCCTGCCGGTATTAGTACAGCAATTAGAAGCACTAAAAGTTAAAAAAGTGGTAACCAAAGACCTGGTTGAAGAGTAATCTTCTGACGGTGCAGTCTCCTTTTGGATCTGAGTCCCGCACCGTTTTAAAGATCAGGAGTACGACTCAGGCCTGATACAACGTCTTCTGTACTTCGCAGGCGTTTAGCGGCCTGTTGTTTTAAGAATTGATCAAAAAAGAGGGTGTCTCAAAGGGCGCACTCTTTTTTGTGGTTATTCACTGGTGTAAATAAAAATGGCCTGCTGAGTTTTGTGTTGTGCTACCTGCCTTTTGACAATCCGAAATAATATCTATAAAACCATACCATTAACTATTATTCATCACCTAACATTTAAACTTAAACAACAATGACAAAAATGCGCACTATTAAAGTTCTTGTATTGACCTTGGTTGTCAGTCTTTGGACTATCACTTACTCATATGGGCAGGCCTGCTACGGCGCAGGCGGCTGCCAGGATTTTGCCAATTTTGGTTATAATTCCACCACAGCCGCTACCCTGGAGTATGACAACTATGTATCCGGCTTTCACTCTACAGCGGTAAGAGACCTGGACGGTTCTTTAAAAATATGGGGAGAAAAGACCAAGGCTGATGGAGTTAGCAGCTGGCTGGTGCCAACGACTATTAATGCGGGTAATTACCCGGGACTTACAGGTACACCTTTAAAAGTAGCCATTGGCAGCAACGGTATTAACACTGTACAGTTCGCCCTGCTCACCAGCGACAATAAAATATGGGCCTGGGGATTGCCGGGTGTATTGTTTGATTTAACCGTTGTCCCGGCCGGAAACACCGCTTTTCACCAATTAAGCCTGGGCTTACCGGCAGGCGTAACCGCTGCCGATGTAAAGATGTTTTTTGGTACTACGAATACACTGGTAATTACTACCTGCGATGGTAGTGTATATGTATTAACCAACAATTCTTCTGTACGTGGTGCGGGTGGCGCTGGAAGCCCTGACACATGGTCCAGGGTAATAAAAACAGATGGCAGTTTCCTGAACGGTATTGTAGCCACCAGAGGAACTGCTACCAGTCTTATTGCATTGGATGCATCCGGCGGGCTCTGGAGCTGGGGTCCGGAGAGTTGGGACGGTATAGGCAGTAGGGCTTCCCATAGCAGAGCTACCGCGTTGGCTGCTCCTGCTGGCGCCAGCGGATCTATAAAAATGATCGGCGCCAATCACACCGCCTACGGCACACAATCAACCAGCTACTACCTGCTGTACACCAGTGGAAGCGTATATGCCCTGGGGGATAACCAGTATGGCCAGTTAGGTGACTGGACTACCACCAACTCAAACACCTGGGTGCAACCGCGGTACACATCAGCAGGTGGTCCGGTAATTAATGATGTTAAATGGATATCGCCCAATGAACATGACCGTGGCATAGCGGGTATTAATGTATTAACCAATGATAAAATGATATACAACTGGGGTGCTGAAGGTGGTAATATGCTTGGACGTGGCGGTAATGCCGGGCAGCCTTTAGCTACCAACCCAGGTGTACCCACCAATTTCCAAGCTGGCTATTCCAATACCAATATTATTTCCGTTGAAAGCGGCGGGCATACGACCATGATCCTGCGCGAGTGCACCAGCACTTTTGGCTATGTTGGTCACAGGATAAACGGCAGTATGGGTGATAACAGTTCTGCTGATCTTTTCGACCCCACTTATCATTTTAATACAAATGCCGTACAGGTTTGCGGCAGCCAAACCGTAAACGCAACGCTCGATGCTTCGTATAACGGTCCTTATTGTATTGGTAATAATGTACAGTTGATAGGTAACCCATCGGGCGGTACTTATGCGATCGATATGGCAGGCAGTACGGCTACGGCTACCCTGTCCGGCACTACGCTTACTTTTACCGGCGCAGGTACCTTAAGAGTAAACTACACCGTAAGCGCAGGCTCCTGTGGCTCTGTCACTATTGTAAAAGTATTTAATGTGGAAGACTGCGGCGCCAAAGTTACGATACCCGGTACCATCTGGAATGATGCTGATGGTGATGCAGTAATCGATGGCGGCGAAGCCGGTATTGCCAATGGTTTATGGGCAAATTTAGTAGGTCCCGATGGTAACGTAATTGCATCTGTGAGAGTAAATACTGACGGCACTTATTCCTTCCAGATAGCTACCAGCTACCTGGCCAACAGCGGCAACTATTCAGTGGTGCTTACCAATAGCGCTAAACAGGTAGGTGATCCTTTAGCTACTGCAGATATACCAACCGGCGGTTACGGCTATACCGGTGTAAACCGTGGCAGCACAGGTGTAGACAAAACCAACCGTACCGGTAAGCTAACCATTGGCAACCTGAGTGGCGTTGCAGGTGGTACTGCTACAGCACCGGTAAACTTTGGTATCAGCAACGATCCGTTAGCATTGCCTGTACAATTTGCTGATGTATCAGCCATTATAAAAGGTGGTGTATTATTTGTAAACTGGACAACTGTTTCTGAAAAGAACAACAAGCGCTTCGAAATTGAAGCTTCTGCAGATGGCATTCATTTTACCACCATTGGTTCTATGGATTCCAAAGCCCCAAATGGCAACTCCGACAGTGCTTTAAGCTACGAGTTTTCAACTAATATGTCGGGCTTAGCCCTTGCTACGTCAGGTATTGCACTAGTGCTGTTAGCTTTGGGTAGCCTGGCCATAGGATTGCCACGCAAAAGAAAACTCGCATTTGCAAGCTTACTATTGACGGGCATATTTGCAGGTGTTATGGGTTGCCAGAAAAACGGCTCAGAGCCTGTTCCTGATGGTAAGAGCGCCTATATCCGTGTTGCACAAATTGATGCAGATGGAAGCAAATCCTACTCAAAAATTGTAAAAGTGGTGAACAATTAAACCGTACACCTCGATTATAAAGAAGGCCTGCCCGGGTAACCGGGTGGGCTTTTTGTTGTTGAAACGATGATGGAGGAGGTATGATGCAGGATGTTCAGTGTTGGATGTCCGATGTACACGCTCTAACCGCGCAAGGATGCCAGTCTATTAGAATCTGCCGCACATTGAACATTGTACATTCCACTATCGAACACACGTCTTCCTGTCAACCATTGTCTGTCAACTGCCTGCAACCGTTTCATTCCGGCTATAAGTCCGATAACTTTAATTGCGTAGCTCCTCACAATTGTCATTATGTTTAGCCTGAAAGGTGAACGAATCGTTCAAATTCCTGTGGATGTAATCAGGATTGCGATTCCACTTATCATTTATTTGGTGATTATGTTCCTGATCACCTTCGTTTGCAGAAAAAGGCCTGACGCAGATTATTCGCAAAACGCAGCACTATCGCTCACTGCTGCGGAAAATAATTTTGAACTAGTCGTAGCCGTGGCAATAAGTATATTTGGTATTAATGCCGGGCAAGCATTTACCGGGCCGTAAATATTATAAGACTCAAGTTGATTAGTTGGAGTTATAACAGCAACTGCTAGAAATTGTGGGCTTACAAAAAATCACCGCCTCATCTAAGATCAGGTTTCGGCTTAACTATAAAGCCTTTTGAACGAAATACTTGTGCTGTTGGTTAGTACCAATCAACCATTCTTTAGAGAATAACAGGTACGTTCGCAATTGTAGGAAGGAACGTAATTTCATTCTCGCCAATTGTCTGAATACTGGCTGCTATATCTTTGATCATTGCAGGTGAAAAACCGTATCGCAACAAAAAAGTATATGCTCTTTACTATTTGTATTGTACTTGAATAACTCAATTATTTCATTTGTTCGGTTGTCATTGCTTTGTTCACAATATATTCCAAAAGCAACGATGAAGATGTCAGACAAGAAAAATGAAATTACTTGATCCATATAGTCCAATGCTGCTGCCGAATCTTTTAATGCTAAAATCAAGGCCTTTAGAGCCGCTGCACGAGGAGTAAGAGATGGCTCCTTTTTTCTATTTCGGCTCGCTAATATTTATGCTTAAGCTCTTTATCCCCCAAATTTTCAACCTGATCCTAAAAAAGTCTTAAAAAAAAGAATTGCAAAAAAAGAGTTGCAAGGTTTCTTACAGCTCTTTGATGCTAAGTCGGGACGACTGGATCCGAACTAGCGACCCTCCCGCCAAAGCGGGATGCGCACCGGTATAAAAATCAAAAAGCCCAGCATTACTGCTGAGCTTCTTTCAGTCGGGACGACTGGATCCGAACCAGCGACCCTCCCGCCAAAGCGGGATGCGCACCGGTATAAAAATTAAAAAGCCCAGCATTACTGCTGAGCTTCTTTCAGTCGGGACGACTAGATTCGAACTAGCGACCCCTTGCACCCCATGCAAGTGCGCTACCGGGCTGCGCCACGTCCCGAACCGGATCCCATATCTGTAAATAAATACAGACGTTATTGGGAGGGGGTGCAAATATAATACATTTTCCTTTTCGATCAAAAGAAACGGCTTTTTTTACAGCAAACGCCTCCGGGGATCCCAGTCGTGCTGTATCTTTTGCGTTTCCCCTCTCATAACACAGCAATTTCTACCCCGATATGGCAGGATCTCCCTGCATATTCCTTTAAAAATCAGAAATTGCGCTTATCTTCGCACCTTAATGAAAATTCTCATTAAGCAATCCAAGATCATCGACCCCACCTCCTCTTTTAATGGTCGCACCGCAGATATCCTTATCGTAAATGGAATCATTCAGTCTATTGGCAAAAACCTGGTTCAAAAAGGCGCCAAAATACTGGACGCTAAAGGGCTACATGTAAGCCCGGGCTGGGTTGATCTGTTTGCTGACTTTGCCGACCCGGGATTTGAATACCGCGAGACCCTGGCCAGCGGCAGTGCGGCTGCAGCCGCCGGTGGTTTTACCGATGTGTGTATTGTTCCCAATACCAAACCAGCCATCGATCAAAAGTCGGTGGTGGAATATATCTGCGCAAAGGCTGCGCTGTTGCCGGTGAACATTCACCCGTTAGGTGCGGTTACTAAAAATACAGACGGGAAGGAACTGGCCGAGATCTATGACATGCGGCAATCCGGTGCCGTGGCCTTCACCGATGGGAAAAACGCGATCCAGTCTTCCGATATCATGGTAAAGGCCCTGCAATACATCAAACCCTTTAACGGGGTATTGATCCAGTTGCCGGACAATAAGGATATACAGCCCAATGGCCTGATGAATGAAGGAGTGGTATCTACACGGTTAGGTCTCCAGGCAAAGCCGGCCATTGCAGAAGAGCTGTTGATTACCCGGGATCTGAAACTGGCCGAATATGCCGGTTCGCGCTTGCACCTTACCGGTGTTACTACCGCTGCCTCGCTGAAGCTGATCAAAGAAGCCCGGCAGAAAAAAACCAATGTAACGGTTTCTATAACGCCCGCACATTTATATTTTACCGAAGAAGACCTGCAGGGTTACGATACCAACCTGAAGCTGAACCCGCCGTTGCGCACGGTTAACGACCGGAAAGCGCTGCTGAAAGGAATTACAGACGGCACCATCGATTGTATAGCCTCTCATCATATTCCTTATGATACCGATCATAAAATGGTAGAGTTTGAATATGCCAAAAACGGGATGCTGGGCTTACAGACCGCTTACGCGGTACTCAACACCGTATTGCCGGAGATGCCGCAGGATCGATGGGTGGAGCTGCTGTCCATTAACCCCCGGAAGATCCTGGGATTGCCGGTGCCTTCCATTGAAGAAGGAGCCGTTGCCTCATTGACCGTTTTTGATCCTGCCCGGCAATGGGTATTGAATACAGACGCGATCCTGTCGCAAAGCCGGAATTCCGCTTTCATCGGGAATCCCTTAACAGGGAAGCCGCTGGGCATCATTCATAACAATCAGACAAATCTTTCATTTTAGTATACAACGCATGATTTTAAACGCAACGAGGAAGGGATTGATAACAGGCATACTGATGGTATTGCTGGGACTCTTGCTGCTTTGGCAGCAGGTACCTACCAACTCGGTTTTGCAATACTTCGTATTTTTAATTTATGGAGCCGGTATTGTTTGGGCCGTATACGGTCAGAAAGGTGCGGCATTCGGCGTACTGTTCAACCAGGGGTTTCGCTGTTTTGTTGTGGTGACCCTGATCATGGCGCTTTATACCTTTATCTATTTTCAGGCCAACGGACCGATGATCGACCGCGAAATAGCGGCAACCAAACAGGAACGCCTGAAGACCGCTAAAGAATATAACCGTACACCAGACGAAATAGAACAGGAAGCAAAGACGACGCGCAAGTACTATGTTCCTATCATGGTGTCCCAAACCATTTTCCAATACCTGCTGATTGGTGTAATTGTTACCGTTGCCACAGCAGGCACCTTATCTTTGTCAAAGAAAAACTAAAAATGGACATTTCTGTAGTTATACCTTTATTAAATGAAGAGGAATCGTTACCCGAGCTGGCCACCTGGATCGAGCGGGTAATGCAGGAAAACCATTTCAGTTACGAGATCCTTTTTGTAGACGATGGCAGCACCGATGATTCCTGGCAGGTTATTTGTTCCCTGCGTGAAAAAAATTCCAATATCCGCGGAATTAAATTCCAGCGCAACTATGGCAAATCTGCCGCGCTGAATGAAGCCTTTCGTGCTGCCCAGGGCGATGTGATCATAACCATGGATGCAGATCTGCAGGACAGTCCGGACGAAATACCCGAACTGTTCAGAATGATCCGGGAAGACCGGTACGACCTGGTAAGCGGTTGGAAGAAAGTACGGTACGACAATACCGTTACTAAAAATATTCCTTCCAAGTTTTTCAACGCAGTTACCCGCAGGGTTTCTAAAATAAAGCTCAACGACTTTAATTGCGGTCTGAAAGCCTACAACCGGAAGGTGGTAAAAAGTATTGAAGTGTACGGAGAGATGCACCGCTACATACCCGTACTGGCCAAGTGGGCGGGTTTTAAAAAGATTGGAGAAAAAGTGGTGGAGCACCGGAAGCGCAAATACGGCGTAAGCAAGTTTGGCTGGGATCGGTTTATCAACGGGTTCCTGGACCTTCTTTCCATCACTTTTGTGGGAAAATTCTCCAAGCGGCCCATGCACTTTTTTGGAGTTTGGGGAATGGTCTTTTTCATGATCGGAATTTTGTCGGCATTCTACCTGCTCATCTTAAAAATATTTAGCAGCGACTTTTCAATTACCAACCGTCCGTTTTTTTATATTTCCCTGGTGGCCATCATCATTGGGGTACAGCTGTTCATGGCAGGCTTTATCGGGGAACTGATCTCCCGGAATGCGCCGGGCCGCAACACCTATTTAGTTGAAGCAAAAACAGGACTGGATTAATCTGTTGCGGATCTCGTGTTTTAGTCGTTTAGCATGTGGTTGAATATTGATCCTTAGCCTTGGTCGTGGGTCGGGCAAAAGTTGAATATGTGTTTATGCCAAAAGTAATCATTATAGGACCTGCACATCCCCTCCGGGGCGGATTGGCCACCTTCAATCACCGGCTGGCAAAGGCATTTGCAAATTGCGGCTACGATTGTTCGATCTGGTCCTTTTCTTTACAATATCCCTCCTTTTTATTCCCTGGAAAGTCGCAATATACCGACGATCCCGCTCCGGAACATATCAGCATCCATACCCGCATCAATTCCATCAATCCGCTTAACTGGGTGCAGGTTGGCAACGAAATAGCCAAAGAAGCGGCCGATATTGTAGTAGTACGATACTGGCTTCCTTTTATGGGCCCTGCGCTGGGCACTATTCTCAGAAAGGTCCGGAAAAATAACAAAACAAGGATCATCTGTATTGCCGACAATATTATCCCCCACGAAAAAAGGCCGGGCGACACACCTTTTACCAAATACTTTATAAAAGCCTGCGATGGCTTTATCACCATGAGTGAAAAGGTATTTTCCGACCTCCGGACTTTTACACAAAAGCCAGCCCTGCAGGTACTCCATCCGCTGTACGACAATTTTGGCACGCCGGTTTCCAGAACCGAAGCGCGCCGGCATTTACAGCTTCCTGCGGAAGAAAAGATCCTTTTATTTTTCGGATTTATCCGGAAGTATAAAGGATTGGACCTGTTACTGGAAGCCGTTGCAGCACTGAAACCACGGATCTCAGACCCCAGATCTCAGATTACAAATCTCAAACTATTAATCGCCGGGGAATTTTACGAAGATGAGGCAGACTATCAGACGCTGATCGACAAGCTGGGCATCCGCGATCTGCTGATTCTGCGAACCGACTTTATTCCCGACAGCGAGGTAAAATATTATTTATGTGCCGCAGACCTGCTGGTACAACCCTACCGGAACGCTACGCAAAGCGGAGTGACGCCCCTGGCTTATTACTTCGAAAAACCGATGGTGGTAACCAATGTAGGCGGTTTACCGGCACTGGTGCCCCATATGAAAAGCGGATTGGTTGCAGAGTCCGACCCGGCCGCCATTGCCAACGCTATCAACGAATATTTCCGATTAGGAGAAACGCACTTTATTCCACATCTTCGCAGCGAAAAAGAAAAATACAGCTGGGATCATCTGGTCAATGCCATTGCTGACCTGGCTGACAAATCAAGAAAAGATGATTCACAGAAGTAAAGCGCCTTTAAGGATCGGGCTGGCGGGCGGTGGCACAGATGTAAGCCCTTATTGCGATGAATTTGGTGGCGCTATCCTCAATGCCACAATTTCTTTAAACGCCAACGCCACCATTGAACGGACCACCGATGGGAAGATCGCATTCGAAGCATTGGACCGCGGTGAATCGGAAGAGTTTGACTGGTCTGATGCGCTTCCCCTGAACGGGCACCTGGACCTGTTAAAAGGCGTTTACAACCGCATACAAAAAGATTACCCGTTTTCCAATGAAGGCTTCCGTTTGAGCACTTACGTAGATGCGCCCGCCGGATCCGGCTTGGGCACGTCCTCTACCCTTGTAGTAGCCATCGTTGGGGCATTTGTAGAAATGTTGCAGCTTCCCCTGGGCGAATATGATATTGCGCATTATGCTTACGAAATCGAACGCAGCGATTTGCAGCTCGCCGGAGGCCGGCAGGATCAATACGCCGCCACCTTTGGAGGAGTAAACTATATGGAGTTTTATAGCAACGATAAGGTAATCGTAAACCCATTGCGCATCCGGCAACGATATCTGGATGAACTGGAAAATAACCTGCTCCTGTATTATACATCCACCAGCAGAGAGTCTGCCAAGATCATCATTGAACAAAGCCGGAACGTAACCGAAAAGAAAAGCCAGTCCATTGAAGCCATGCATCAATTAAAACATCAGGCACAGATGATGAAAGAAGCGTTGCTAAAAGGCCAACTGGATGAAATTGGCCGGATTCTGGATATAGGTTTTGAGCAGAAGCGCCGTATGGCAGCCGGCATTAACAATGCGCAGATCGATACGATTTATGAAACAGCCAAAAAGAACGGCGCTTCAGGCGGAAAAATCAGCGGCGCGGGCGGAGGTGGTTTTATGATCTTTTATTGCCCCGGCAATACGAAATATAAGGTGCGGGCCAGCCTGGAACAGTTTGGCGGTCAGTATCGCAACTATCAATTTGTAAAACACGGTTTAAAAACATGGACAGTTTAGTTATGAATCATCAACTCAAATCGCTTGTACAGGCTTCAATAGATGTAAAAAAACAGGTACTGGAAGATGAACAGTTGCTACAGATAGTAGCAGCGGTTATCCGCACCGTTGTAACAGCTTTTCAAAACGGCAACAGCGTATATTTTTGTGGAAATGGCGGAAGCGCCGCCGATGCCCAGCACCTGGCAGCAGAATTCAGCGGGCGGTTTTATAAAGACCGTAAAGCCCTGCCGGCTGAAGCGCTGCATTGCAACACTTCCTACCTGACAGCAGTTGCCAACGACTACAGTTTTGATGTGATCTACTCACGCATTATCGATGGTATCGGCAAAAGCGGAGACGTATTGATTGGGCTCAGCACCTCCGGCAATTCAAAAAACATTGTACGGGCGTTTGAACAAGCCAGGGCCAAGGGTATGATCACTATTGGATTCACTGGTGCCAGCGGCGGACTTCTGAAAACAAGTTCGGATTTGCTGATCAATATCCCGTCTACGGATACGCCCCGTATTCAGGAATGCCATATGCTGCTTGGACATAGCATCTGCCAGTTGGTAGAAGCACAATATTTTGGATAACGGTTTGAGGCAGAGCTTCGAACCTCAAATATCAAATATCAAACTTAGTCATGCTTCAAAAACGTTTAGAGGGCAACTGGAACAATGCACAGGAAGCCATTATACTGGCGGGCGGCCTTGGTACGCGGTTACGCGAAGCAGTGCCCGATCTGCCTAAATGCATGGCTCCTGTTGCAGGACACCCCTTTCTCTACTATGTAATCAACTACCTGCGCCGGCAGGGTATCCAGCGCATTATTTTCAGCCTGGGTTATAAGCATGAAGTAATTGAAGATTACCTGGCAAAAGAATTTTCAACCCTGCAATACGATTGCTGTATTGAAGATGAACCATTGGGAACCGGAGGTGCGATACAACTCGCCTTGCAAAAAGCCTCCGGCACGGATGTCTTTGTAGTGAACGGAGACAGTTTTTTTGCCTTTAACGCCCCTCAGCTGCTAACCCTGCACAGCCTTACACAAGCCGATTGCACCCTGGCATTAAAGCCCATGCAACAGTTCAACCGGTACGGCGTGGTAACAACAGATGAACAGCAGCGTATTTTAAGTTTCCGGGAAAAACAATATTATGAAAGCGGGCTGATCAACGCGGGTATATACCTGGTTCGAAAAACAGCCTTTCTTCAAAAAGACTTTCCTTCGAAATTCTCCTTTGAAAAAGACTACCTGGAACAATTTGTAAACGCAGGAAGATTTTCGGGGGCAGTTGCGGATGGATATTTTATCGACATTGGTATTCCCGAGGATTATAGCCGCGCCCAGAACGATTTTCAGGCCACTCCTTTTGCTCTTACTGCATTAACGCATGACTGGACCTTATTCCTGGACCGGGATGGGGTTATTAATGAAGAAAAGCCGGACAGTTATGTATTTCATAAAGATGAGTTCCGGTTCTATCCCGGTGTTCCGGAGGCCATTCATACATTCACCCATTACTTCCGGCATGTGATCGTGGTTACCAACCAACGCGGCATTGGCAAGGGACTGATGGATGAAGCAGCATTGCAAGGTATTCATCAGTTGCTAAGCGACAAAGTCAGAAAAACCGGCGGACATATCCCTGCCATTTATTTTGCCACTGCTGTGGACTCCCGTGATTTTTTCCGGAAACCCAACCCTGGTATGGCCTTGCAGGCAGCAGCAGATCTCCCGGACATTGACCTAACCCGTTCGGTAATGGTGGGTAATAATATTTCCGATATGAAGTTTGGGCGCAGTGCCGGTATGCGTACGGTTTACTTAACCACCACCAATGCATCCGAGGTATTGCCACATCCCGATATTGACCTCCAGTTGCCAGACCTTAAGACCCTGGCCGAACAGCTTCCCTGATCAGAGATGCAGGTAATACGGCTGTAGCAAGGTTTTAAACTCCGGAGTATATTCGTTCCTGTTACGGATCAGGATCCTCCCTTCTTCTTTATGTTCTTTCTTTTCAAAGGCCCCTGCTACCATTATGCGGAATGGTGCATGCTTTTCTGTTTGCTGAACATAGCAGCAATGATGGATGTGCAGCCCCAAAGGTTCCAGCAGCCGCAACAGCTCCGCTTCCCTCCTGGCCGGCAGCAACAGGAAGAATGAACCACCGCTAACCAGTTGCTTCCGGATAAAGGAAAGCAGTTCCCCTAAGGACAGCGCTTCACTGTGATGGGCGATATTTTTAGGCTGTTCTCCGCCCTTCAGATCCCGCTCATAGAACGGAGGGTTACTTACGATCACATCATATTTTTTTTGAAAAACCACATCCAGCACATCCCCCCGCATCAGCCGGATCGACGCATGCCATGCTGTTTGCCCAATATTTTCTGCAGCCTGCTGATAATCGGCCTCCTGGATCTCAACAGCATCGATCAACCGGTTTCCCGTTTGTGCAATCATTAAGGTCAGCAATCCTGTTCCGGCCCCAACATCCAGTACACTTGACGCTTTCTCTGGTATTCGGGCTGCCACCCAGGCCCCAAACAAACAGGCATCTGTAGTCACTTTCATCGCACAACGGTCCTGGTGAATGGTAAACTGCTTAAAACGGAAATATGGATTCGGCATATGCAAAGATGGAGAATATTCGGTAAAGATCAGCGCTTACAGGTAACCACCCCGCTGCTAAATATCTCTGGAGCAAACAGGAGTTTATTCTAGAGATCACAACAGAAACCGGGAGCCATTGGTACCGGCCATAACCTGCACAGCAACGGATACCCCAAACACCGCATTGCTGTATTCAAAGATGCGGCTTCCCACGGCGATAAAATGCCGTTTTCATCCAAGAGTGTAAGCTTTATACCTTTATCTTTAAACAAGCAGGGTTATACCGTTCGGGCCTTGCATCAGGAAACCTTTCTATTTTTCTGGCAACAGACGAGGCTCCGCGCAACAATGGCTAACGCATCTAAATAAAACTATTTGCCGGTTTTTTATATTTAAATACATTCGCTCATGGATCATCCAAAAATCATCATTGTAGGCCAGGGCATCAGCGGCACCTTTCTTTCCTGGTTTTGCTACCAGGCAGGCATTGATTTTGTTGTTATCGACGAACCCAGGTCCAATACCCCTTCCCGGGTGGCAGCCGGCATCATCAATCCTGTAACAGGACGGCGGGTAGTGAAAGTATGGCTGGATGACCTCATTATTCCTTTTGCTGAAGCTGCTTACCAGGCAATAGGCTCCTTCCTTAACGAGACTGCTATTACTCAAACCACCATCGTCGACTTCTTTCCCAATCCTTTTATGAAGGAAAGTTTTATGAAAAAACTGGCTCAGAAGGAACACTATATCTCCATCCTGGAAAATGAAACGCCTTACGCCTCCTATTTCAATTATGAATTTGGCATCGGAATGATACAACCCGCCTATGTGGTGCACCTGCAGCAACTGTTACCAGCCTGGCGCGATTTTTTAGGCCGGCAACAACGATTGCGAGAAGAACCCTTCGACTTTTCGCAGCTCCGGATGGAAACATCCGCTGTTCGTTACAAAGGTCATCTCGCAGATATGCTGGTCTTTTGCGATGGTACTGCAGGAGCGGCCAACCCTTATTTCTCATTATTGCCCTTTGCGCTGAATAAAGGAGAGGCATTAATCATTGAAGCACCGGAACTCCCCGCCGGGCAACTGTATAAAAAATCCATGCTGCTGGCCCCAATGACCGAACCAGGAATTTTCTGGGCCGGTACCAACTATATATGGGATTTTGAAGATGAAAATCCTACAGCAGGCTTCCGGGAGTCTGCAGTGCAGACATTGAAACAATGGCTGAAGGTTCCTTTTAAGATCGTTGATCACAAAGCCTCTGTGCGACCCGCTACAGTAGAGCGACGCCCCTTTGCCGGTTTTCATCCGGTTCATACCAACATAGGCATCCTCAACGGTATGGGCACCAAAGGCTGTTCGCTGGCACCGTATTTTGCGCACCAACTGGTGGAGCACCTGCTTCATCAACACCCGTTACTGCCGGAAGTAGATATCAGCCGCTTTAAAAACATATTAAGCAGGCCTCTGTCATAGCGGCAACCAGGCTTCGCCAGTGCTACTCCTGCTTTTTATTGCCGCTTTTCAGAATGGCCACCAAAATAAGAATGAATACCGCAGCTCCTACCGCCCACATCCAGGGCTGGATTTGAACATGCGTTTTTGTGGTGGTGGTAGTTGTCACTTTATCTTCCTGTGCCTGGACGGCTGCAGCGTATAATAACAGGAAGATCTTTGAAAAGAAACGTAAAAATGCATAGCGTACGGGTTTCATAACATAGATTTTAGGTGAATAATGCAGGGCTGCGCACAGGGCAACAGCCGCAAAATCTGAAACAAAATTGTTGCCAATTTTCCATTTGTATCTGTAGCTGTATTGCTTTTTAAAGTAAACGCCTCGCTGCATCCAGGATGATTTTCAAAAAAAATTAATCATTTGATTAAAAAATTTGTTTAAAACTTATTTTCTCCAGAACTTTGTCCTGCTATGGCAAAAAAGAAACAAGAGAAAACCCTGTCTTCCGAAGAGAAGATAAAAGAAGCAGCCCGGAAAGTATTCATGGAAAAGGGTTATGCAGCAACCCGTACCAGGGATATTGCAGAAGCGGCCGGTATGAACCTGGCGCTGCTGAATTATTATTTCCGCAGTAAGGAGAAATTATTTGAACTGGTGATGCAGGAGAAACTGAGTAGCTTTTTTGGGCTGATGCTTCCCGTGCTCCAGGACCCGGCCTCTTCCCTGGACGATAAAATCCGGATCATTGCAGACCGGTACATCAGCATGCTGACCGCCAACCCTGATCTGCCCCTGTTTGTGCTAAATGCCATGCGTAATGCGCCCAAGAAATTTGTGGCACTGCTGAAAGGCGCCGACCACTTACTGCAATCGGCATTTGCCCAACAATTAAAAGAACGGAATCCGGATGTGGCACCTGAGCAGCTCTTCATAAATATTATGTCGCTCTGTATTTTTCCTTTTGCCATGCGCCCGGGCCTGGAAGCAATCTCGCCTGAAATCGGGGCAAAATTCCATGTGTTGATGGAAGAGCGCAAAAAGCTGGTGCCAAAATGGATGCGCGCCATGCTGAAGGTAAAATAGTTTTTAGCCCGGCATGAATCAAATGATTCCATCAAACAATAAATATAAAATATGAAACGGTTCGCATCCTGCCTTCTGCTACTCCTGCCTTTTTGGTGTACCGGGCAGTCGCTCAGCCTGGATGACTGTTATCAGCTGGCAAGAAAAAATTTTCCAACAATAAAAAAGCAGGAGTTGCTCCGGCAAAGCGCCCGGTATTCCATTGAAAATGCAGGCCGGTCCTGGTTACCGCAATTATCCGTCAGCGGGCAGGCGACCTATCAAACAGATGTTACCCGGATCCCGATAGCCATGCCCGGCGTACCTGAATTAAGTAAGGACCAGTACCGTCTGCAGGGCGAAGTAACACAAACGCTTTATGACGGAGGAATTTCAAAAAATCAAAAAGCGCTTTTAAAAACCGGCGAAGCCCTGCAATTACAGCAAATTGAAGTCAGCTTTCAATCCGTCAAGGAACGTGTAGCGCAATTATTCTTTTCCATCCTGCTGCTGGATGCCCAATTAAAACAACAGGAAATTTATACTGCCAGTATTGCGTCATCCCTGGAAAAAGCAACAGCGGCCGAAAAAAACGGAACAGTGGCACAAAGCAGCGTAACCGAACTGAAAGCAGAGCTGATAAAAGCAGATATGAGCACTGCCGAGATCCGTTCCGATCAAAAGGCTGTACGGGAAATACTGGCCCTCGTTATCGGAGCGCCGGTAACCGGTGCGCTGATACCTCCGGCACCTCAAACTGCAGTTCCAGACCTTCACCGCCCGGAGCTGCAACTTTTTGAACTGCAGAAAAAAAATGTGGGGCTACAGGAAAAAGCGCTCATAACAGGATGGACGCCTAAGATTGCCGCCTTCGTACAAGCCGGTTATGGCCGCCCGGCACTGAACGTATTGAACAATGCCTTTGATGCATTTGCAGTAGGTGGCATCCGGCTCAGCTTTCCGCTGGGCAGTTTATATACCTACCAGAACAATAAAAAGATACTGGAACTCAACCGCAGCGAACTGGACGCGGACAAAGAAACCTTTATCTTAAACACAAAGACCGCATTAGCAAAAGAGGCCAATGCCATAGAAAAATATGCACAACTCCTGCAGCAGGATGATGCACTCATTGCATTGCGTACACAGATTACCCGGTCGGCCCTGGCGCAGCTGGAAAATGGTGTTATCACTACGCACGAATACATTACCCAACTCAACACAGAGCACCTGGCCAAACAAATCAAGAACCTGCATCAGGTGCAATTACTGAATGCGCAGGTCACTTACCAAACCATTTCCGGACATTAAACCGTACGAACATGAAATTAAATTTTCTCAGCGGCTTGTTTTTAATACTCCTGGCCTGTAACGGGAACAAAAAAAAATTTGATGCGGCCGGCAATTTTGAGGCAGATGAGGTCATTGTATCGGCCGAGCAGAACGGCACAATCCTGCGGTTTTCCATCCAGGAAGGGGACGCGCTGCAGTACCGCCAGGTGGCCGGCCAGATTGATGTAAGCCTGCAGCAACTTCAGCGGGAACAAACCCAGGCAACGATCGGCGCACTTCAGCAGCAGGTCGTATCACCGCTCGAAGAGATCCGGGTAGCCCAACGACAACTGGCCACCCAGGAATCACTTTTACAAAATCAGAAAAAAGAGCGCCTGCGGCTGCAAAACCTTGTTGCTGCGGCGGCCGCACCGCAAAAACAACTGGATGATATGGATGCACAGATCATACAAACAGAGAAACAAATGGCCGTTACCCGGCAGCAGATCAGCCTGTACCGCTCTAATGCCGCCACAAGGAACAGGGCCCTGCTCAGCGAACGCGCTCCCTTGGAAAAAGCAAAAGCACAGACCCAACTACAGGTTGAGAAGGGGCAGATCATCAATCCTGTAGCCGGCATTGTGCTGACCAAATATGCACTGCAGGGCGAAATGACCACGATCGGCAGGCCCTTGTATAAAATTGCCAACCTGGACACGCTCACACTAAGAGCTTATATAACCGGCGATCAGTTACCCCTCCTTAAACTTCAACAACCGGTTACGGTACGTATCGACCATGGCAACCAGTCTTATAAAAACTACAGGGGTATTATAAGCTGGATCAGCGACAAAGCAGAATTCACTCCCAAAACGATCCAGACCAAAAATGAACGTGCCAACCTCGTATATGCTGTAAAAATACGGGTCAAAAATGACGGCTATCTAAAAATCGGCATGTATGGTGAAGTGCTATTCAATGAAAAAAAATAATGCACATACCGCCCCGGTTGCAGCTGCGCCCATTATAGCAGACCACATCAGCAAAAGCTATAACAAAGGAGCCGTGCAGGCCCTGTCTGATGTATCATTCGAAGTTAAGAAGGGTGAGCTGTTCGGACTGATCGGACCGGATGGTGCCGGTAAAACAACCCTTTTCCGCATCCTTACTACTCTTCTGTTGGCAGACCAGGGACAAGCGCGGGTATCCGGGTACGATGTGGTAAAAGACTTTCAGCAGATCCGCAGAACCGTTGGGTATATGCCCGGGAAATTTTCGCTATACCAGGACCTGACCGTTGAGGAAAATCTCACCTTTTTTGCCACGCTTTTTGGCACCACTGTAACCGCAAACTACGAACTGATAAAAGATATTTACGACCAGATCAAACCGTTCAGTACCCGACGGGCAGGAAAACTCTCCGGTGGAATGAAACAGAAACTGGCCCTATGCTGTGCGCTGATCCATAAGCCGGAGGTATTATTCCTGGACGAGCCCACCACGGGTGTAGACGTGGTTTCCCGGAGAGAGTTTTGGGAGATGCTGCGAAAACTGAAACAGCAGGGCATCAGCATGTTGGTATCCACCCCTTATATGGAAGAGGCCGTCCGTTGCGATCGTATTGCCCTGATCCAGAACGGTCGCATTCTCCACGTAGATACACCTGCTGGGATTACACATGCCTATCCTGCAAAACTATACGCCGTTAAAGCCGCATCAATATATATGCTGCTAAAGGATCTTAGATCCTGGGAACAGGTGGAAAGTTGCTATGCCTTTGGAGAATGGCTGCATGTAACGCTCCGGCAGGACAGCGGGGATGGTCTTGCACTGATCCGGCAATATACAGCAGCCAGAGCGCATGAGCAGGTGGTTATTCAACCCATCGCACCTACAATTGAAGACAGTTTTATACGACTCGCAACCTCAAATGCATTATCATATGGACCCGGAAATTAACCATCAGCCGCAAGCACCGGTCGCCGGAATCGCTATTGAATGCCAGGAACTTTCCAAAAAATTCGGCGATTTCACAGCAGTGGACCGGATCAGTTTCAGCGTGAAGTCCGGCGAAATCTTTGGATTTCTGGGTGCAAATGGTGCGGGAAAAACCACCGCCATGCGCATGCTATGCGGACTCTCGTATCCAAGCTCCGGTCATGCTACTGTAGCAGGATTTGATGTATACCGGCAACAGGAAAAGATTAAACAGCATATCGGGTACATGAGCCAGAAATTTTCCCTGTACGATGACCTTACTCCTCTGGAAAATATAAGATTCTTTGGTGGTGTTTATGGCGTTGCAGAAAAAGTGATCAGGCAGCGGAGCCACGCACTGGTCCGGTCACTGGGCCTCGAAAATGAGGCAAACAAACTGGTAGGCGCTCTTCCCCTGGGCTGGAAACAAAAACTGGCATTTGCTGTAGCGCTGTTTCATCAGCCCCGAATCGTTTTTCTGGACGAGCCTACCGGCGGAGTAGATCCGGTAACCCGCCGGCAGTTCTGGGATATGATCTACGAAGCAGCCGAAAAGGGTGTCACCATTTTTGTAACCACACATTATATGGACGAATCAGAATACTGCGACAGGGTAACCATTATGGTTGACGGTAAAATAGAAGCGCTGGATACACCGGCCAACCTGAAGCAGCAGTTTGGCTGCGACCATATGGATGAAGTATTTTACAGACTGGCCAGAACCGCCCGGCGTAGTGATACTTAAGATATTCGGATCCGTTACCGGTTACTGGCATACCAATGATCGATAATCCGTTAAAAGATGAAACAGTTATTCGTTTTTATCCGCAAAGAATTCTATCATGTCTTCCGGGACCGGCGGACGCTCCTTATTCTGTTTGGGCTCCCACTGGTACAGATCCTGTTGTTTGGTTATGCACTAACCAGTGAAGTAAAAAATGTAGACCTCGTTGTTACCAATGTTTCCAATGACGTGCTTGGGCAGCGCCTTACCTACAAACTCCGGTCCTCTGCATTCTTCAACGTACAGGAGCAACCATTATCACCCACTGAAATCGAAAGCGCATTCAGGAAGGGACATATCAAAGCGGCGCTGATCGTCCCTCCTGGTTTCAGCAGCGATTTTATCAAGGCAGGACGTGCCACACTCCAGGTGCTTACAGACGGCAGCGAGCCCAATACTTCAAAAACCGTGCAGCAATATATCGGCGCTATTGTACAAGACTTTCAACGCGAAGAACAATCCATCACCTCCATCCCTCTCAGCATTACGCCCGGATTCCGGATGCTATACAACGAGGAAGGGAATGGCTCCATTAACTATGTGCCGGGGGTACTGGCGCTCATATTGATGATCGTTTGTACGGCACTCACCTCCGTAGCTGTGGTTCGGGAGAAAGAAACCGGCACCATGGAAATTTTGCTGGTATCTCCATTCAAACCAATGATGGTATTGGTAGCCAAGGCCATTCCTTTCCTGATCCTCTCGCTCGTTAATTTCGCATTTATCCTCCTGCTGGCGGTTTATGTTTTAAATGTCCCTATCGCCGGGAGTCTTGTATTGTTATTTGTGATTACCCTGCTGTTCATCGCTACCAGCCTGTCCTTCGGATTGTTGATCTCCAATACCACCAATTCCCAGCAGGTAGCCCTGCTTATTTCCATGATGGGCCTGATGCTACCAACCATCATCTTTACCGGGTTCATTTTTCCCCTGGAAAATATGCCGCTGCCGTTTCAATGGATCTCAAACCTGGTGCCGGCCAAATGGTATTATGCCGCGGTAAAATCGGTCATGCTAAAGGGTCTGGGAATTACCTATGTATGGAAAGAAATGGGTGTACTCTGCATCATGACAATCCTGTTGCTCATCATTACTGTAAACCGGTTTAAGATCAGATTGGCATGAAAAGGCTTCGCTTCATATTACAGAAAGAATTCCGTCAAATGTTCCGCGACCGGACCATCCTGGCGATGATGTTTATGCTTCCGCTCATTCAGCTGGGAATCTTACCACTTGCCATGAACCTGGATGTAAAAAATATAAATCTCACCATCGTTGATAAAGATCACAGCACTTATACACAAAAACTCATTTCCAAAATAGGCGCATCCGGTTATTTTAAGATCGTGGCAACGGCCCCGGCCTATCAGCAGGCACTGATTACACTGGAGAACGGCAAGGCCGATGTCATTCTCGAAATACCGGCATCATTTGAGCGTAATCTGATCAGGGAAGGCCGTCAGCCGTTAAATATTACCGTTGATGCCATTAACGGAACCAAATCCGGGATCGGTTCGGCTTACCTGCTCGCCGTCATCCACGATTTCAACCAGGAGATCCGTGTTATGAGCAATGGCCAACCGGCTACTGCCCCGGCAACGATCGATATGGCATCCTCCGCCTGGTTCAATCCTTATGAAAAATTCACCTGGTATATCGTTCCGGGTATTTTAGTACTGCTGCTAACCCTGGTTGGGGGATTTCTTTCTGCCCTGAATATTGTACGGGAAAAAGAAATCGGCACGATTGAACAGATTAATGTAACTCCCATAAAAAAATGGCAGTTTATATTAGGAAAAATGATTCCCTTCTGGGTGGTGGGGATGATCGTGTTGACGATTGGATTGCTGGTGGCGCGGCTTTTTTACGGGATCATCCCGTTGGGTAATCTTTTTGTTCTGTACCTGCTGGCAGCTGTTTACCTGGTAGCCCTCCTGGGATTTGGCCTGCTCATATCCACCATCAGCAATAGCCAATTACAAGCCATGTTCATCGCATTCTTTTTCATCATGATCTTTGTTTTAATGAGTGGCCTGTTTACGTCTGTAGACAGTATGCCGGTTTGGGCACGGTCTATCGCTGCCAGCCTGCCCATCACGCATTTTATGAAAGCCGTCCGCATGATCATCCTGAAAGGAAGTGGCTTTAAAGATGTATTGCCTGTCTTTATGATCGAGCTCCTCTTTGCCATAGGGCTCAATGCCCTGGCCATCTGGAATTACCGGAAAACACAATAGCCGCTTTACTGTACAGGCTTATCGATCCAGATCCCATTAAAATACAGGAGGCCCGCGGCTCCCGGTGCGGCCTTAAACGACAGCTGGTAAAACCCGGCCTTCGGAAAATGCAATTGCCCCAGGGAAGTATCTGCAAATTCATCGGTATAGCTGGAATGCGGCTCTGCTACAATGGTACCAGACGGCTTTAATTGTTGTTCCAGGTGCTGATCCGTCACCCGGATCATAACATCCGTTGCATTTTTTGAATGATTATGATAGGAAAGACCAACCCGATAATTCCCTGCCTCGGGTATATATACTTCCCAGGTAAGTGTTCCTTCTTTATCTAGTACGAGGTGTGTGGGACGGAGGCCGTCGTAACGCATCAGCTTGAAGTTTGAAGAACGCTCCCACACATTGGAAGCCGTAAGCGCAAAACCACCAAAGGTCGATTCCGGCACCATTTCACCGTCCAGCGTTACCGGTGCCGGGTACTGCAATGCCACCACCGATACAAACGGATCAGCCGCCTGTTCCGGCAACTGTATATGTGTTAACGGTCCATTTTGAGTAAACCGCAGGGGCTTTTTACCAGAAGCAGTAATGAGTTCTGCCTTTTCGGGTTTGGACAGGATCCCTGAAAGACGCAGCACTTTATCCAGTGGCCAGTTGTATACATGCAGGTAAACCAGTTGTTTGTTCTTTATTTTTTTTGTAGTGATCCTTCCCCAGTCATGCTGATCGGCACGCAGTCCCAGGCCTGTACATCCATAAATAGCTTCCCCGTTTTTTGCCAGCCATTTACCCATATCCTCCAGGCGGCGCACGCCTTCATAAGGGATCGATCCGTCTGCCCGTGGTCCTACGTTCAGCGTAAAGTCGCCATTGAGACTTACATTACCAATTAATGATTGCAATAACTGGCTGGTCGATTTCCATTCATTTTCCTGGCCATAATATCCCCAGGAATGCGCAATGGTGCCGGAGGTTTCCCAGGGATGGGCTGTATATGCCGACCCGAACTCGTTATCTCCCTTCGATTCAAAATCTACACCAGGATCATCAGCGGGCAGGCCAATCCGGGAATTGATCAGGCAATTGGGCTGCAATTCCCTTATCAGCCGCACTACCTGGTCCAGTTGCTCTTTCTTCACCACCGTCTGCTTATAATTCAGCCACATATCAAACCAGAACATAGAAATGTCGCCATAATTGGTCAATAATTCCCTCAATTGTGGAATTACTTTCTCCTGCCAGTACCGGTCATAATCTTCGTCCTTTATACCGGTCAGTTCCTTATTATGATCCCACCCGTAAGGATGATCCCAATCTACCCAGTGGGAATAATAAAAACCCAGTTTGATACCATGTTTCTTACAGGCGGCCGCCAGCTCTTTGATCACATCCCGGTTGGTACCGCTCAACTTGGTAAGATTATAGTCGCTCACCTTGCTATTCCAAAGCGCTACGCCGTCGTGATGTTTAGAGGTAATGGTGATATATTTCATGCCGGCCTTTTTGGCCAGCAATACCCATTCTTCGGGGTTGATCCGCTTCCAGTCGAAGCGCTTTGCCAGCGTTCCATATTCTTCTTTGGAAATACGGTTGCGGTAACGGATCCATTCCGCATAATTATTCCCGTACCGGAGGCGCTCCCCCTTCCACGTGCCCTCTGCGGCACTATACAGTCCCCAGTGAATAAACATCCCGAAACGGGCATCCGTAAACCATTTAGTTTTTGCAGCAGCGGGCTCTGGTTGAGCGTGAACGGCAATAGCGGCCACTACCATCCCCAAAAGAAATCCGATCTTTAATTTCATATGTATGTAAACTGATTGCGGCTAAGATACGTAACTTTTACAGTGCTGCAGCTTTGTCCTTTTGATCACACGAGCAAACACTTTTACAGATTACCGGCTAAATAACCGGCAACGGTCTTTCCTGCTGATTGTTCAGGTTGTTACGCTGATTCCCCTCAGCCTGTTTCCGCATGGTTTTTGGCAAAAAAGGAATGCTATGATACACACCAATAATAAAATTGCTGCCATCCTCCCTTCACAACAGCTATCTACTTCCGTCGCAATAACAGGAATACACCCAACAGCGCTATTCCTACCAGGAAAAAAGCCCACCACATACCTGCTTTAAAAACGGCCTCCACCGCACTGCAGCTTTGAAGCAATAACATACCGGCAAGCGCATAAAACTGAAGATTTTTCATATTGTTATTTTTTAGAGGTTCCGTATAGCTGGTAAAGAGGGACCGGCAAACCGATATACCAGTTATTATCCGTTACGATAACACTACGAATTTCAGGCCAAACCGCTGATTCCGGCGCACTTTTTAGGCGTTCACCTCAGGAATGTATGGATCGGGGGATTTTGGTTTAATATTTGGAGAATTCCATTTAAAAAGCAGGCAAAAACTAAGAAATCTGTTAGGTTTGCAGAAACAGAGCAGAATCATTTCATTTACCCTATTAACCCATTGCGCACTTGAATAAAGCAGTAAAAAAAGGCTTAAAGATCGTTGTAAAAATACTTGCAAGCATTCTTGTGCTGATCATCCTGCTCATCCTGTCGCTGAACCTGCCCTTTGTCCAGAATCTTATCAAGAACAAGGTGATTGCCTATCTCAAGAAGAAGACGGATACAGAGATCCGCCTTGAGCGCATCCGCATCGGGTTTCCAAAAGATCTTGAACTGAACAAACTGTATGTAGCCGATAAAAAAAAGGACACCCTGCTTTATGCTGAAAAGCTGGGCGTGGATCTGGATATGCTGGCCCTGCTCTCCAATCGTGTGGAAGTCAACAATATTGAGCTCGATACGGTGCGCGCCAACATCTATCGCCTCCATCCGGATACTGTTTTCAACTATCAGTTCCTGGTAGACTCCCTTATCTCCAACGAAAAGAAACCTGCAGAGGACGAAAAAAAAGACTCAACCTCCACCTTAAAATTCCGTCTTAACAAAATAACCTTCAATGATATCCGCATCCGTTTCAAAGATGATGTGGTTGGAAATGATGCGGGCATTATACTGGCCAACCTGGATGCCCGGGTAAAAACATTCGACCTGGATCAAATGCATTATGCGCTTAGTAAATTAGCGCTCAAAAATACCCGGTTATATTATTTCCAGAACAAACCACTTACTGTATTGCAACAGCAGGCCGATTCCAGTATTGATCAAACAGCGGCGAAAAAAGGCCGGCTACCGCTGATCGAATTCGGCAAGTTGGCGCTGGACAATGTATTGCTTCATTACAACGACGGCCTGTCCGATACCCGTGCCATGGCCAACCTGCATACGTTTCACCTGGAAGACCTGGCACTCGACCTTACAAATGGAGGCTATCGTTCTTCGGACGTATTGTTGCAAAACTCGGTGGTCAATTTTGCTTATCGCCCAACCCCATCCAATGAAAAAGCTATTCAAACTGCTGCCGACAGCACATCCGGTTCTCCTTTCCGTTTACTGCTGAACAAAGTGATCCTGGCCAACAACCAGGTAAAATATGATAACCTGTCAGAGAAGTCTACACCCGGACACCTGGATTTTAATCACCTTAATATAAAAGAACTGGGCCTTACCGGTAACAAGGTTGCAATCGACAGCAGCGGCATCAGGGCCGCCTTACTGGGCGGAAAGCTGAAGGACACCAGCGGTTTCGTCCTCAATGATCTGAAAGGTGTTGTTGTATACGATGACCAGCAGTTGAAGGTAGACGGGTTTATCTTAAAAACACCATATACCCAGATCGACAACAACAGCCTGCTGACTTATACGGCACAGGAGGATCTGAGCAAACACCCGGAGAAGGTCAAAATGGAGGTACAGTTCCGCAATACCATTATAGGCATGCAGGACCTTTACTACCTGATGCCATCAGTGCCTGCCAGTTACCGGAGCCGGCAGATCCGTCTTGCGGCGGCCTTTACAGGCTATCTGAACGATCTTGATATTGAAAAGCTGCAAATACAGGGGTTAACCAGCACCAGTATTGATATTGCCGGCGGGATCCGGGGATTGCCGGATATGAACAAAGCCATCTTTAACCTCAACCTGCGCAAGCTGCAAACCTCCAGGAGCGACCTGTTTGCCCTGATACCACCCAGCTCGATACCCCAAAGCATCGCACTGCCCAGCTATCTTTCGGCAAACGGAACATTCAACGGAGGCCTGACCAATTTCACTACAGCACTGCAATTAAAAACCGATATGGGTGGTGCCAACCTGCAGGCAGCCATGGGCGGCCCCAAAAACAGGGAAACCTATCGGGCCAAGGTGCAGCTGAACAACTTTAACCTGGGTCGTCTATTAAAACAAGAGGATCAGCTGGGAACTGTATCGCTCCTGGCCAATATCAGCGGACAAAGCCTGGATCCCAAGAAAATGCGCGCCAAACTAAACGGCACCATCTATCATGCCCGTTATAACAAATATGATTATAAGGACATCAAGCTGGAAGGCAGCTATGCCGGAAATATTGCAACCCTTAATGCCATCAGCAACGACAGCAATGCGCATTTCACCCTGGATACTAGAATAGATCTTAATAAAAAAACACCGGCAATCAAAGGAACGGCCGACCTGAAATATATCGATCTTCAAAAACTCCATTTCTATTCCGATCCGTTAAAGCTGGCCGGCCTGGCAGATATAGACTTCAGCTCAGTAGACCCGGATTACCTGAATGGTACTGCGATCCTTAAAAGTGTTCAGATTGGTTTTAATGAATCGGTTTATAATATCGACACATTAACGCTCCATGCAGTTTCTACCAAAGAACACAACGCGCTATCCCTGCAATCGGACTTTATTACCGCGCAATTCAATGGTAAATACCAGCTCACCCAGATAGGGCAGGCCTTTATTAACCAGATCAATAAGTATTACGCCTTTGCGCCTGCAAAAAAGATAACACCGCAGCAAATGCAGTTTCAGATCGCCATCACCGACCCAAAACTGATCCAAAAGTTTGTACCGGCGCTAACCACGCTTGATCCGGCCACCATCAGCGGGACCATTAATACGGCAAGCGACATTCTCCGGCTGAATGCCTTTTTCCCGCGTGTGGTATATGATAGTTTTGATATAAAGAATATCGTACTGAAGGCTGGCAATACCGACTCGGCAAGACTGGATTACGCACTGAACATAAAAGAGATCCAAAGCCCTTCTGTTAATTTATACAATGCGGAAGTAAGCGGAGCCGCGCTTAATAACCTGCTGGATGTAAATGTATTTTTAAGAGACCATAGTAATAAAGACAAGTACCGGATTGCCGGTCACTTTAAATCCATGAATGAAACCTACCAGTTCACATTGGACCCGCAAAAGCTCCTGTTGAATTACGATCCCTGGAAGGTAGCTCCCGACAACCTGATCCAGTATGGCAAGGCCGGCGTTTATGTGCGCAACTTTGAGATCAGCAATAACGGGCAATCACTGGCAATCAACAGCCGGTCGACCCAGCCCAACGCGCCCGTAAATGTGAAGTTCACCAACTTTATGCTGGAAACCCTTACCCGGTATGCAGATCAGGATACCGCAATGGTAGGCGGAAAACTCAATGGCGTGGTCGATGTCACCGATATTGCCACCAGTCCGAAGTTTGAGGCAGATCTTACCATTAACCAACTCCGGTACCAGAAAGATGCACTGGGTGATGCCGCCATAAAAATAAACAACAATACAGCTAACGCCTACCAGGCCGATATCCGCTTATCCGGTCTGCACGATCTGGCCGTAACCGGTTTCTACTATACCGCGCCCACAGGTTCGCTGGATTTGGATATTGCTGTTAACAAGATCGATCTGAGGCACATTGAAAGTATCAGTGGCGGCCAGATAAGGAACGGCAAGGGAATCCTTACCGGAAAACTTACTGCAAAAGGGCCTGTAAACAAACCGGCTATCCTGGGTGCCCTTGCCTTTAAAGACGCGGGGTTCAATATTGCACAACTCAACGGGTATTACCAGCTCAAAAATGAAACCGTACGTTTTGTAGCGTCCGGCGTTTCCTTTAGTAACTTCACCATACGGGATTCTGCTAACCAGCCACTAACCCTGGATGGCATGATTACGTTGCCCAACTTTTCCAACCCCGGCTTCAACCTTACGCTTCGCGCCAACAACTTCAAGGTAATGAACTCCACCGCGGCCGACAATGAGCTCTTCTACGGTACAGTGCTCGTCACCTTAAACGCACGGATCACCGGCGACCTGAACAAACCCAAGGTAAACATGCAGACGCGCATTAATAAAGGAACCAAATTTAATTTTGTAGTACCCAATGAAGATCCCCTGGTGGCCAGCCAGGAAGGCATCGTGGAATTTATCGACAAGGATGCGCCCCCGTTCAACGGCAGGCAGCCGGTCAATGTAGATAGTTTGACCCGCTCGCCGATTACCGGCCTGGATATTGCAGGAGATGTAACCATCGACAAAGAAGCTGAGATCACGATTGTGGTAGATCCGCAGAATGGGGATGCATTGCGCGTTAAAGGAGAAGCCGATCTCAGTCTCCAAATGGATCCCAGCGGCCGCACCACTTTAACCGGCCGGTACGAGATCACCGAAGGAGGATACAATCTGACCATCGGCGGACTGGCCAAACGGGAATTTAAAATCCAGCAGGGAAGTTCTATACAGTGGACCGGCGCCCCCACGGAAGCCAACGCAGACATCACGGCTATTTACGAAGTGAACACTTCGCCCATCGACCTGGTAGCGGCGCAGATTGAGTCGGAGAGTAATACCAACCGCACCATGTACCGGCAAAAGCTTCCCTTTTATGTATACCTTAAAATGAACGGCGAATTATTAAAACCCCGCATCAGTTTCCAGATCGATATGCGTGAAAGTGAGCGCAACGCCTTTAACGGCATTGTGTATACCCGGTTGCAACAGATCAATGCCAATGAAAGCGAACTGAACAAACAGGTATTTGCGCTCCTGGCCCTCAACCGCTTCATCTCCGACAACCCGTTTGAAAGCCTCGCCGGCGGTACCTCTGCGAGCGCACTGGCACGGCAGAGCGTAAGCAAGCTGCTTACCGAACAACTCAACAACCTTGCGTCCGACCTTATCAAAGGCGTAGACATTAATTTTGATCTTACCTCCCAGGAAGATTATTCTACAGGGCAGGAAAAGACCAAGACCGATCTGAATGTGGCCTTTACCAAACGGCTGTTGAACGACCGTCTTAGTGTTACTGTAGGAAATAATTTTGCATTGGAAGGTGCCAATACCAACCAGAGCGCGGCCCAGCTGGCCAGCAATGTAAACATCGAGTACCTGCTTTCACGGGACGGGCGTTATCGCCTGAGGGCCTATCGCCGCAACCAGACTGAGGGCATCATTGAAGGGCAGATCATTGAAACCGGCGTGGGCTTTATCATTGTTGTGGATTACAATAAGTTCAGGGAAGTGTTCCGGAGTTTCAGGAAACGGGATCAGCGACGCGGAACCGGCAACTTCAGCAATAACCGACAAAACAGGGGAAATGAGTAAATCAACAGATCAGATATCAGATATCAGGCATGGAATCTCAGCTACCGGACAACAGACAACAGACGTCTCAAATCTTAAATCTCCAATCTCAGATCTCAAATCCATTTATCACTTCACCTTGCTGATCCTTGCACTGTTGACCGCATCCTGCTCCGGTACCAGAAAGTTAAAACCCGGTGAGATATTATATACCGGTGCCACAATAAAATTAAATCCGGATACTCCGGCGGTTAAAGATCAAAAAAACTTCCAAAACGACCTGGAAGAAAAAGTGCGTCCCGTACCCAATAAAAAAATACTCGGCTGGCGGTATAAATTATTTTTTTACAATCTTGTCAGCGAACCTAAAAAACAAAAAGGGTTTAAATACTGGATAAAATACAAACTGGGAGAACCGCCGGTGTTAATGAGCCAGGTACGGCTGCAGAATAATGTAAACGTAATGAGCAGCTATCTCGCCAGCAAAGGCTTTTTACAATCCTCCGGTACCGGCGACACGGTCATTAAAGGAAAAACGGGCAAGGCTTTTTATCGGATCTATTCCGGGCCCCGTTACACGATGAACGCCATCAGCTTTCCCGCCGACAGCAATGAGATTTCTGCACTGATCCGTGCCTCTCAAAATAAAACATTGCTGAAACAGGGTCATTATTACGACCTGGACGTTTTTAAAGCCGAGCGTGAGCGCATTGATATACAGCTCAAAGAAAAGGGCTACTTCTATTTCAACCCGAATTTCCTGCTAATACAGGCCGACAGCACCATTGGCGGGAACCAGGTAGACATTGACCTGAAGCTTAAAAACGATGCTCCCAGGGCCGCCCTCCAACCCTATTTCATCCGCAACATCCATATTTATCCGGACTACAGTTTACGGCGTGATTCATTTACCCGCGCTTCAGAACCGGTACAGTTCAAAGATTTTACCATCTATGATCCCAACCACAAGTATAAGCCCCGCCTTTTTGAACACCTGATCTTTTTTCAGAAAGGCGAGCGGTATAACCGCACCGATCATTCACTAAGCCTGAACCGCTTGGTAAACATCGGCACCTTTCGGTTTGTAAAAGCAGAATTCAATCCTATCGATACTGCTTCCAGTAACAATATGGATGTCGACTTCCTGCTCACTTCTTCCAAGAAAAATGCACTGTCGCTTTCCGTAACCGGAACCAGCAAGTCTAATAATTTTATCGGGTCCGAAATAAAAGTAACCCATACCAACAAGAACGCATTCAGGGGTGCAGAACAACTCAACCTGAGCCTTTCAGGAGGGTTTGAAAAGCAGTTCAGCGGACAGCAGAAAAACCTCACCTCCTACTCGCTGGGTGCTGAGGCCCGGTTATTGTTTCCTCGCTTCCTGATCCCGGTTGCCGGGTTTACAACACACAATGCCTATGTACCCAAAACCCATATCACCATTGGGTCGCAGCTGTTAAACCGCGCCAATTATTATACCCTGCTTTCAGGCAAAGGAGAATTTGGTTATTTGTGGAAGGGCAACGAATACAATGAACACCAGTTCAATCCGCTTTCTGTAAGTTATATCCGCACAGCCAATACCACCGACAGCTTTAACCGGATGCTGGAAAAAGTGCCTACATTAAAAAACAATTTCGAGAACCAGTTCATCATCGGAACCAACTATACATACACATACAGCAACCAGGTAAAAAATGAGCTGCGCAACAATTTCCTGTTTATGGGATCGGTAGAATCGGCGGGCAATCTGATCAATGCTTTTCTCCGCAAAGATGAAGACGGCCGTAAACGACTGTTTCAAACGGTTACCAACCAGTTTGTACGCCTCGAAGCTGATTTCCGGGACTATTACAAGATCAACTCCAGCCTCATCTGGGCCAACCGTCTGAACCTGGGTTACGGAATCCCCTATGGCAACAGCTCGGTACTGCCCTACGTACGCCAGTTCTTTGCCGGGGGAAGTAATGATATCCGGGCATTCCGTTCGCGCTCCCTGGGCCCGGGCACATTTTATATCAATACTGACAGCCTGGATCTTTTTGCAGACCAGGGGGGCGATGTAAAACTGATGCTGAACACCGAATTAAGAGCCAAACTCTTCAGTGTGATCCAGGGGGCTGTATTTATAGATGCCGGCAATATCTGGCTGGCAAAAAAAGATACCAGCCGTCCGGGCGGACAATTCCGGTTTGGAAATGTGTTGAGCCAAACAGCCGTTGGTGGTGGTGTCGGTCTCAGGGTTGACGCTTCAATCTTTGTGGTGCGCTTCGACCTGGCCATGCCTTTCCGGAAGCCCTGGCTGCCGCCGGGTGAGCGATGGGTGTTTGATCAGATCCGCTTTGGTGATCCGGAATGGCGCAAAAAAAATCTTATATTTAATATTGGTATCGGTTATCCGTTCTGATACACTATGCCGGTTCCCCTGGCTCCTTACATGTTCGCATCGGCGGGAATCTGCTAGACGCACACCGGATCGAAGACCGATTCTTGTAAACATCAAACCGGTTCTTTATGAAGAAGATCCTCCTCCCTGCGCTGAAAGCAGGCATGCTTGTTGGTACGCTGGACATTCTTGCCGCATTCCTCCACTATTATTTGGCAACCGGGAAAAACCCGCTTTTTATATTCCGGTATATTGCCAGCGCCCTGCTGGGACCTGCCGCCTTTTCTGGAGGCACAGAAATGTATATAGCCGGGTTCCTGCTTCACTACCTGGTTGCATTAAGCTTCACTCTGTTTTTTTTCTGGCTGTATCCCCGGTTAGCCGTCCTCAGAAAAAACCCGGTTGCTACGGGCATCTTCTATGGACTTTTTATCTGGAGCGTTATGAATATCATTATTGTGCCTTTATCAAGGATTGGCAGATTTCCCAATACGGCCTCCGGCATTCTTATCAGCGCCTCGATACTGATCCTTGCAATCGGTCTTCCGCTGGCCTTTATCACCCGCCATTATTACCGCCGGCAACAATAAAATACATGAACGAACATTAGAGTGTATGCAGTTAAATCAATCCTGTGCCCGGCAATACCAATGGGTTCTCGAATCCCGCGACCGACTATTCACTTATCTGGAAACCCTGCCTGCCGAAATACTGCTCCGGGAAGTACCTGGTTTCAGCAACAGCGGCAGCATCCGCAACCTGCTGGTGCATGTGGCCAATGTATACCAACACTGGGCCGGCACCATCGCCCTGAACAAAGAGATCCCTTATGCGGCATATGAGCAATGCACCACCATCGCCCGGATCCGCTCACTTTATAGCACTATTGATCCCCTCGTAAATGAACTACTGCGGAAAAAAACACTCATAAATGAACAGATCCCGTTTTCACTCAACCAGGAGCAACGCTTCACTTCCCTGTTCCGGATCTTTACCCATGTGGTTACCCATGAATTCCATCACAAGGGGCAGATCCTTACCATCAGCCGCCTTATGGGTTATGCACCGGTAGATACCGATATCATTCATTAGTTCCGCCGGACAAAACAGTCTGTTAGTTTTAATATAACGTACTATTCGGGGAGCAGCCAGGCAGTTATCATGAAATCGTTCATTATATTTAACAGAAAAAAGCCCGATATTGCACAAACCCTTCCGGCGCTCATCCTACCACCGGTGTTATTTTATAGGCACATCTCCGGGCACCTTTCAAAATATGATCCACCCGTTCTACTTCGGCGGTTTTACCCAGTATCGTTTTAAAGGTTTTTAATTCTGACGCACAAAACCCCTGGCAACTGGCTGCGGCGGCGCAGATCGGGCAATGATTTTCCACCAACAGGAAGCCATCCCCTTCCTTTTTGACATCTGCCATATATCCCTCCCTGCTGCGGATCGCCGCCAGCCCCTTCAGCCGTTCCTTCAAACCGGCCCTGCCTTCCAGCTCCTTCAGGTATCGCTCCAGCCCGGCTTTTCCATTGGTTGCAATGACTTTGTCCAGCGCCGGCTGTCCCAGCGTCGCCCGGATCGATTCTATCAGTCTTACCGTTAATTCCGCATGCATATCCGGAAAACGGGCATGCCCCAGATCCGTCAGCGCCCATCTCTGCTGTGGTCTTCCCCGGCCTTTCGATTCGGTTGTAGCGGTTACCAGTCCCTCTTTGGCAAGCTTGAGCAAGTGGAACCTTGCCCCTTCCACCGTAATATCCATCTCCGCTGCCAGGTCCAGCAAGGTTTGTGGCCCCCGGGTTTTGATGATCCCCAGCGCTTTTTCATTATCAGGAAGATTATTATGCATAATAAACAAAGTAATTATTTATTTAAATGCAAATTTAGTACTTTTGCCGGACTTGAAACACAAGGAAACGGATATGCAGGATTTCCGGAACATCATACCAAATAAAGTAGCTCTTTCGGGCATCACAGGAGTCAATCTGCTGGATTATGCTCCAGACGACCAGTTTCTGGATTTTGACATCACGCCTTTTTGTTACCGGGGTTTGATGCTTAAAGAAAAGGAATTCAAAACGGAAATGGAGGCGGTTAACTGGGCTCAATATATGGGAAGTTGTGTATCGGTTTACTGTTCTTCCGGTGCCATTCTTCCACAGTGGGTATGGATGCTCATAGCTGCAAAATTACAGCCATTCGCAAAAAGCATTATATTTGGAAGCACGGAAGTGCACAGAACGGAACGCTGGATTGCAAACATTGAAGCTGCGGATTTCAGCAGTCTGAAGGGGAAGAAAACAACCCTTCGTGCAAACCCAGCTGTGCCGGAAGCCGTGTATATGAAGGCTACAGAAAAATTAATGCCCCTGGTACCAACGCTTATGTACGGCGAGCCCGGGCTGCCAAAAGTTATTTATAAGTTACGGAAATCAACAACAGAAGCAACATCATGAATATATTAGTATTAAACGGATCATTGGATCAACGGGAAGGATCGACCCCCACAAAGCTTTCTGCCTACCTGAAACAACATCTCGAAGCCCAGGGCGCTACGGTTTCCATTTTCAACCTTGTTGAATCCGGCATTCCTTTATTTGATTATACCTTGCAAAAGATTCCCAACGGTGTTCAGGTAATGCTCAACCTGTTCCGGAATGCCGATGCACATATCTGGCTCACCCCGCTTTATCACGGCAGTATGACCGGTGTAATGAAGAACTGTCTCGACTGGCTGGAGCTGAGCTCCAAGGAAGAGCGCCCCTACCTGATCGACAAGCTTATCGGGCTGATCTGCTGGGCTGATGGAGGACAGGCCATGCAGGGCATCAATGCGATGGATGCGGTGGCTAAATCATTAAGAGCCTGGCCCGTGCCATTTAGTGTTCCCATTGTGCGCAATGCCCTGTTCATGGCACCGGATTACCAGGAGATTACCCAAGAATATAAAAACAAGATCAACCTGTTGACCAGTATCATTACTTCCAAACGGGTGGTTACTATTTAATGCGGGGAGCTTTACTAGGGAACCTGAAATATAAAAACGGAGTGGGTATCAGGTGAAAATGCGGGAATTTGAAAATTTGGGAATGTGAGAATTTGAAAATTGGAAAATGTGAGAATGAAGATGCCGTTCCTGCTCCTGGATCCGCCCTATGTTCGATATCTCCCAAACATTAGCCGTTTGACATTTGATGTTAACGCGAAAAAGTTTTTCTGCCACAAAAGCAGTCTTCAGCTTCAGTTATCCCGAAGGAATCCAGGATCGAAAATCAGAACCCCACTTGAACCGGCGAACGGGCAACAGTCTGTGGATCCAACCTCAACATTAAACAAATAGACACATCAAGCATAAAACGGATCCAGCCTGAAACTTTAAACAATTTTCTCCGATAAATAGTGATGCCACAGGATCATCGTAGCAATGGTACGATGCGGCGCCCATGTTGCGGCAACCGCAAGCAGCGTTTCTTTAGGCGTATCCTTGTCCAGGGACTTCAACCGTTTCAGAGCGTTTACCGCTGCAAGATCTCCTACCGGGAAGATATCTGCACGTTGCAATACAAACATCAGGTATACATCAACCGTCCAGTTGCCGATTCCTTTTAAAGCGGTCAGCTTCTCGCGGATCACGACATCCGGCAACCGGTGCATGCCGGCAAGGTCGATCGTGCCGTTGGTAATGGCCTCCGCAAGCCCACGGATATAGCCGGCTTTTTGACGACTGACGTAGCAGGCGCGCAGCGCTTCATCATTCAACTTTAATATAGATTCGGGACTGATATGCCCCGTATGCTCCTGTAATTTTTTTAAAGCAGCCAACGCTGAGGCCAGTGACACCTGCTGCTCCAGGATAATATGCACCAGCGATTCAAAACTATTGGACCGGGTCCACATCGGCGGATGCCCGTAGGTTTCCAGAACACCCGCCAGATGCACATCCTTTTGGGCAAGCTGATTGCAGATACGCTTAAATGTTCTTTCAGAAAAAGATCGGATCATAAACCGGAAACATTACCACAGGTTTAGCTGCGGTTTTGGATTTTCAAGATTTAACAGATAAATTTTACGTGGCAGGCCTCCACCGAAGCCGATCATCTTACCGTTGGCACCAATGACGCGGTGACAAGGTACAATAACCGGAACCGGGTTTTTATTCAACGCACCGCCAACAGCCCTGACATTCTTTATATCTCCCGTCCGCCGGGCCATTTCTCCATAACTGATGGTTTTCCCATACGGGATATCAGTCAGCAATGCCCAAACCTTTTTCTGGAAATCGCTGCCCTCCAATTTTACAGGTACCGCAAATGCCTTTTGTTTTCCCAGGAAGTATGCATTTAGCTGGTGCTCCGCCTCCAGCAGCAGTGGGTGCGCGGCATCCTTAAAAAAATGCGCTTCGCTGACGTATGTTTCACTGATCCGCCATTGCACCCCTACGAGGTGAGTGGCAGTAGCCACCAGGCGTATCAGACCCGTGGGCGATTCCATTTCTTTGTAAAAATGAGGTTCCATCTGCACACTAAAATACACTATTCCGGCAGATTCTTTACCAGCACCCGTATTTACGACGTTCTAATTCTGTTTTAAACTCAATAAGCCATAATTTCCGGTTCCAGCATTTAGAACACAGCGCTCCTGCAGGTATAGCGCTGCTGAATTTTGCCATTTTAATAATATTTCACACCAGAGCACATCCGTTTCTTCAAGATGACCGGTTTCAGCATCAGAACGGCCAACAGGACGTACCATTATCGTCTAATTTTCATTCGGATTTTGTTATTTTGCTTTACCTGTAATGGACCATGTACCTGTTATACCCGCAATGCAGCCACTCCGGCTAAGAAAACTGCAATCCGCAGATGCACTCCCCTTTGGTTTATTATTGCTGGCGGATGAAACAGTAGCAGCCATAGAAAAATACATCTATGATTCAGCCGTATATGTGCTGGCGGATGCAACGGAGGTGGTAGGCGTTGCTGCCTTATATCCCTTATCAGCCGATGAACTGGAAATAAAAAATATCGCAGTAGCGGCATCGCATCAAAACAGGGGCGTTGGTTCCGTTTTGATTCAACAAATCCTTGAGATCGCCCGTAAACAACAATACAAGACCCTTATCGTAGGAACTGCCGATACAGGATTGCGGCAAATCCGGTTTTATGAACGCAATGGTTTCAAAAAGTACGCGCTCCGGAAAAACTTTTTTATTGAACAGTACCCCCAGCCCATTTTTGAAAACGGCGTTCAGCTAAAAGACATGATCCTTCTGCGGCAGCCATTGTAAACTTTGTAAACTCGTAACGTAATGACGACACTTATCATTCGCGACTATGAGCAAAAGGACCTCGCTGCGGTAACCGGGCTCACCAATCAGCTGGGCTATCCTACCACAACAGCAGAAATGCAACTTCGTATGAATGCCATCTCGGAGCATGCGCAACACCGGACCCTGGTAGCAGTAATGGATCACCGGGTGGTTGGATATGCCGGGCTGACAAAGGGATGGTACTGGGAAAAAAACGAAAGCTTTCTCAGGATCCAGACACTGGTCGTGCATCAGGATCACCGGAAAGCAGGTATCGGAAAACAGTTACTGGAAGCAGCTGCACAGCATGCCCTTACTATTGGCGCCAATGACCTGTTGCTGAATTCCGGCAACCGGCCCGAAAGAAATGCCGCACACCGGTTCTACCCAAAGATGGGATTTGAAGCTACTTCTACCGGTTACGTAAAAAAAATCGCCCGCTGACACCACCGCAATACAAAATGCATTTGAATTGGTGTTTACAAAATTCCGCAGATTTGTTACATCATTTACAGAATTGGTAAGTAAATGAGTGTCAATTGTTAGCGTTCTGTTAGAATCGCATTTCGGGGCTGTTTTTTTTGTACAGAAAACAATAGAATGTAACTTTGCTATGTGTTGCAAACGCGTTTCATAGGATTCATATTGCTTCTGGTCGCCTTCTTTATGGCACCGGCAATCACTGCATACGCTTGTGAAATGCCGCAAGTAAAGCAACCTGTAACTGCAGAATCTTCACATATTAAGAAACACGATACCCGGCAGAAGACCGCCTGTTGCGATCATTCCTCCGCTGCGCATCAGCAGAAAAAACACTGCACGCATGACAATTGCACCGACAATAGTTGTCATCCCGTTTCCATTTATAGTTTGCATGCAGTTAGCCAGGTCGGAATCACCTCGATTCCGCCCATAATAGCCCACCACTGCGTTGGGCGCAACCGGCTGAAACTGTCTTTTTATGCCTATGCTATATGGCAGCCGCCCCGATTGTGTTAATCAGTTTTCAGAGGTAGATGACACCTCGGCTTCAACAGCTATTCATTCTGTATGCGGTTTCGCTGCATACCATTCTTACACTGATTAATCATACAATTATGCAATCGATAAAAAATATATCGCTGGCCCTGATGATGGGGCTGGCCGCCACGTTCTCCTATGCACACGGACAAATCAGCCATTCGAAGACTGTAACTGTAACCATCCGGGGAAATGCAACGGCTTGTAAAACGCTCATCGAAAAGGCGGGCACACAAAAAAAACAGGCCTTATTAACCTGGGACCCAGCTACCCAAAAAGCGACCCTGGTTTACAACCAACATGCCACCACAAAAGATGCCGTGTTAAGACGGGTGACCCTGGCTGGGTTCGACAATGAAAGCTACAATGCACCTGTTGAAACCTACCAGATACTGCCGGAGACCTGCCAGTATAAGGGAACGATGACTCAACAGGAACACAAGAGCCATTCCCCTTCCGGAGCAACGCGTGATGCGGCCGCCGTATCTGTATTAGACTCCGTGTACAAAGCCTACTTTGCCATCAACAATGCCCTGGTCCAGTCGGATGCAACGGTCGTTACGCAAAAAGCCGGCGAATTGAATACAGCGGTTAAGTCGGTAAAAATGGGAGCATTAAGCAGCAACGAACACCAGGTATGGATGGCGGTGATGGGTGATCTGCAAAAGCAAACAGCCGCATTGCAATCGGCCGGTGGCATCGAAAAACAACGCGCCGTATTTGCTTCACTTACTGAAACCATTTACAAGCTTGTAAAGGCCTCTTCAGTACCATATAAAATATACTACAATCATTGCCCCATGTATAAGGGCAGTGCCAACTGGCTCAGCAGTGAACAGGGAATCAAAAATCCTTATTACGGTGCAAAGATGCTGACCTGCGGTTCCACAAAAGAAACAATCCCGTAACGGGTTAGGATGCCGGCAGGTGTCTGATCAGCAGTTCAGTACTGCCAGTATCCAATCCATTCCCCAACAATCAATTTCTTATAAATGTATTATAGGTTTAAGGCGGGAGCTGCTTTTTTTTCAGTATTCCTGTTTACATTCAATATACACGCCCAACGCGTAAAGCGGTACGATCTGTATGTAACAGATACCATGGTCAACTATTCCGGGAAACACAAAATGGCGATTGCGGTTAACAGTCAGACTCCTATGCCCACCCTTAAGTTTACGGAAGGTGATACTGCAGAGATTGTGGTACACAACCGGTGAAAGAGCCAACGGCCCCGGTGGGCATTGAATGCCGAATGGAAGCTGGGATACAGGCTCAAAGGGATCATGAGATCGAAGCCAATTTTGGCCGCTTCCTGGGGCAGATGCAATGGTTCCACCCATTTGTGGGCATTGAATGGAGGTATCAGAAAGACCGCCACGAAGAGCGGGACCTGTTTGGACAAAAATTCAAACATGACGGTAAGCTCCGCTACACAGCCGCCTTCGCCTATATCCTTCCCTGGCTGGTGCTCCTGCAAACACAGATTGATACAAAAGGACAGGTGCGCGTCGAGCTGGGCCGGGAAGATATCCCGCTTTCCAAACGTTTACAAGGTGCCTTTTCCCTCGACAGTCGCAGGGAATACATGAGCGGGCTGCGTTACATCGTTACAGGAATTTTAGCGTGTCTGCCAACTATAATACCGAATATGGTTTTGGAGGGGGATTGGTGTTAACTTACTAGCACCTGCCGGAATGCAAAAGGCCACTCACGGATTACGCGGGTTTCCACAGATCAACCTAATATCATACTACTTCTGCGCAATTCTAAGAAATCGGTGCGCACAAACCTATGGAGCACACCCTATCATTTTTTTAAAAATAAATACCATTATAATATGAATCGCTTTACAAAAACCAATCTCATTATTTGTATAGTTCTTGCCCTGGCAGCCTGCAATAGCACATCTAAAAAGCAGGAAACAACAAGGCAGTCCCCGGCGGCTGCAACAGCGCAGGCCTTGCCGCAACCGGGAACTGCCAACTATAAAAAAGGAGACCCGGTGCCTTCCAACCTGGTATGTATGGTCAACAATGCCTTTATGAATAAAGAACAAATTGCTGTACCGTTTAATGGCAAAACCTATTATGGCTGTTGCGAAATGTGCAAAAACCGGATCCCACAGGATGCCGCCGTACGCAAGGCAACCGATCCTGCAACAGGAAAAGTAGTGGATAAAGCAGCCGCTTATATTGTGATCACCGGCGATAATGGCGAGGTTTCTTATTTTGAAAGTGCAGACACCTACAAAAAACTTGCGCAGAATCAATAAACAACCATCTTGAAACTTGGCAATTGTTATGAAATTGCCATATTTGATGTTTAAACATTGTTTTTAGAAAGAACCTTTTAATTTTGTTCCCAGTTTTTTAAAATAACACGTAAATATGAAACAAACAATCTCCATTTTTGCACTGGCGCTCACACTGGCCGCCTGTGGGGGCGCTTCAAGCGACCAAGCCAAAACCAACGAAAAACAGGAAGCTGCTGTAGCTGCAGGTAGTTCCTATGCAATTGATACCCTGGCTACTACCGTAGATTGGCGGGCAACCCACAAGGGTGGATTTGCACCCCGTTTTGGTATAATCAGTGTAAACGACGGATCGCTTTCCGTTGAAAATGGCGCCATCACTGCCGGCAATTTTACCATTAACCTGGGAGGATTAAAGGTAGACACGGCATCAGTTACCGAACCCGGTAAAAAGGCAACGGATCTTGAAGCACACCTGAAAAGTCCCGATTTTTTTGATGTGGCCAAATATCCCACCGCAAAATTCGTGATTACAAAAGTAGCCCCATATGACAGTGCCCAGCAAAAAAGCCTGTTACCAGGTGCTACCAACCTGATCAGCGGTAACCTTACCTTAAAAGACAGCACCCTGAACATCACCTTCCCGGCCCAGGTAACCGTAACCGATACAGAAGTAAATGCAACTGCAAAATTCACCATCGACCGTAGCGCATGGGGAATCAGCTATAAAACAGACGGCAGCCCCGAAAACTGGATGATCAGCAAAGACGTTGAGGTTGGGTTCAACCTGAAGGCCGCGAAGAAATAGGCAGATAACTATTTGCGGTGAAAGGCTGCGGTCAGATATTTTCACGGCGCAGTGAAAAGTTTGTAACGAAAAACTGTCAACCAAAGCCGGGTAATCAAGGAATATAGCGATCTGCATACGCCTTCTTAAAACCGGCAGACAATTTAACCCCGAACCTTTTCCACCGCTAACTACCCCCAATATTAAAAAGAGGCTGTCTTCAAATAAGCAGCCTCTTTTCTATTCCGGTAATCTCTGATAATGAAAACCCACGGTTACTTCCGTTCTATTTTTTGGTAGTACTAAAAGATCCCCCTCCATTAGCTGCATCCCCGTGCCCCCATGTGCCGGTAATTGTATGATTACTCAACGTTCCGGCAAATGACATCTTTTCATTGTAATAATCGGTTACGCTGAATGATACCTGGTCATTGGTAAGACTATAATTGCCTTTACACTGGTGTTCAGCGGGCGCCGATAAATCGCCAAAAAACAAAGTAACTTTTTTGTCTTCGCTAAATTTAATGGCAAGCGGATCGGGACCATTGTTCTTAACAATAAATGTTCCCGACCAGGTACTGTTGGCAAGAGCATCAGGGGAAGTTACATGATCTCTTTTACAGGATATGGCTGCCGCAATTAACACAAAGCTTAGTGTGATGAATAGTTGTTTTTTAAAGATCATCGTTTAAGGATTTTATAGTTTATGTATCCGGGAATACCGTTTTCAATGATGTCCCTGTTACAGAATGGGTGCAAATTATAACCATACAATGCAGGTTGCTAATGGGCTTTAACGAAATAGCTGTTTGAGTTAATAAAGCAGATCTGCCGGTTAAACAAGCCGGCTTGTTGTGCGCTCCGGTGATAAAACACGGACAGAAACATTATCGTTTAGCCTTTTCAAAGTTTACCAGGGATAGCAAAAAACAGACAGATCAAATGCACCGGCTGGCATGCCCTTTCACACGCCGCCACATCAGCTGGCGAACTTTCATTCCATAGTACTTCCTGTATATTTTAGACACAAACGCAACAGGCCTTGTAGCATCAACCTTCTGTTTCGTTAATCCCGAAGATCTATTTGTTAAGTCCTCCGGTTGCATCTTCTTCCGGTAATACATCTTTACAGGACTAAACTTAAAAATCAAGTAAAATGAAAAATGTACTAAAAAAAGCCTGGGTGGTCCTGGGACTTACAACAATGACATTTACAGCCTGCCAAAAGCCCGGCAGTATTGTGAACAAAGGATTTGACGCCGCGCTTTTTGCGAAGAACATGCGGGAAAGACTCAATGGAAAAACAGTTGGATGGTCGTTTGCCATTTCCCAGAACGGGAAAATCGTTCAATATGATGCAGACGGTTATGCACGCCTCAGCACGAACAACCCGGAAGTAAAGTACACCTATACCACCCGCCAGGCCATTGGCAGCTGCAGCAAAACCATCTCGGCGCTGGCGCTCCTGGGCGCGCTGGAAGCGAAACATCTTGATGAGTATACTTATCTTGCAGACCTGCTGCCTTCATCATGGGACATTGCCCTGGAAAACCGGAAGATCAGGGTGATGGACATGCTTACGCATAAAGCGGGTCTTACATACTTCGGCAACGACTATGCATCGCTGCGTAAAACGATGAAAACACCTACCACCGGCTTCGGTTATCTGACCCAGAAGAAATACGATAACGTCAATTACCTCCTGTGCCGTGTTTTAATTCCATGCGTAGTAAACGGCAAAGAGAGTTACGCGAACATGACCGATGAGCAGGCCGATGAAGCGGTATCCCAGGCCCATCGTGATTATGTGCGCGAAAAGATCTTCAAAGTAGCAGGGCTGCCGGACTGGCAAAAAATCAATATCGGCCCCTGGAACGCCAACGGATCCATTACTGAAGCCGCACCCGACCGCCAGATGACGATGTATTATAACTATTCCCAGCCCTTGCTCCCGGGCATCATGGCGTATACTACCTACAAGGATGCCGGTGCAGGCGGCTGGTTCATCAACACCCCGGAAATGGCGCAGGTATTGCTGACAGCCGAGGCCGGAAAATACGTATCGGGCCTGATGCTGGATAAGATGAAAGATCTGCTGATGGGCTACGATGGCTTTGTTACCGGCGAACGGGGCGATTACCACTGGAAGAACGGTTACTGGTACGATGATCAAAAGCGCGGCATTTTTACAGTAATCATGCACTTTCCCAACAATGTGCAAATTGCATGGCATACCAATTCTATCCAAACCGATATCGGAGATCCAATGGGCATAACCGGTAAAGCCTATGATAATGCGTGGCGGTAAGTGTGAAGCATCTTTTGAGCCACTGTTTTATTTATAATAAATCTTCCCGCTTTAACATCCGATCGTTCGATCGGATGTTTTGTATTTACAGGATCGGCCGCACATCATGGGCCATGGCCTGTAAAGTACTAATGCGATGAAACCACCTTCAATCCCACAATCGAAGCAATCAGGGTGGTGATAAAAAACAATCTCCAGAAGGTAGCCGGCTCCTTAAACACCAGGATGCCCATTAATGCAGCGCCCACCGCCCCAATACCCGTCCACACCGCATAAGCCGTTCCAATCGGAAGTCCCTGAATGGCTTTCATCAGCAATAACATGCTTGCGGTAAGCGCAATAAAAAAACCGGCGTACCACCAGTACATAGCGGCCCCTGTTGTTTCCTTTGCCTTGCCCAGGCAGGAAGTAAACGCCACTTCACACAAACCCGCGATGATCAGAATAATCCAGTTCATATATTTTTATTTACGGCAAAGTTCCGGCGTCTGGCCGGATTAAAATTTTACAAATGATAAATAATGGATGCACTAATGCCCGCTAATCACGCGCAGATCTGCGGGGAAAAACACCTCCAGAAAATCTCGCTCAACGGATCTCCGACCGGATCCGGCTCAGGCTTACCTGCGTAATGCCCAGGTAAGAAGCAATATGACATAAGGGAATCCGTTGCAACAGATCCGGACTATCCGTCAGCAGCTCCCTGTATCGTTGTGCAGCCGTTTTAAACTGCCGGGAGATCAGCCGCTCTTCTGTTTTGATCAGTTCCCTTTCCGCAAATTTCCGCCCCCAGTTAGCAATCTGCAGGTCTTGCTGGTATAGCTGTTGCAGCGCTGCTGTCCGCAGTTCATACAAAATACAGGGCTCCATCAGCTCAATATGTTCATACCCTGGTTTGCCCGCCACATAACTGTTCATCGATACAATGGTTTCGCCCTCGCTGCCAAACCAAAAAGTGATTTCATGGCCACCGGTATCGGCATAGGCTCTTACAATACCGCTCTTGATAAAGTAGAGATACGGTTCCACCCTTCCCGCACGCATTAGTAAATGATGCTTTTCGAACCTCACCTCCTGCACCTGACCGATGACCTTTTCACGGGTCTCCTGAGGTAACGGATATACCTGATCCAGTATTTGTGTAAGCTGCATCCCTAAAGATTGTACGTAAAAGCAACTAAATTAAACTATTTCCCGGTTCCTTTGCCGCGCCGCAAAAAGCAATATCGTTAAAACCGTACCGCTTTCCATATGGGCGGTTCCGTGGCGAAAACCTTCCCCGTTAAATCAGACCTGAACGGATCAAAAATTCCTGGCCCCGCTCAGCATTCAGTATATTTACCCGAACAACCGGCCCCAAAGCGTATCCGGTCATCAAATCAAAGTGGTTTCATCAGTAATAAAATCCATCGCCTGCTTTTCCAAATTATGAATCCGTTTCTTCCACACATTAAAGGATAACAGGATCAACTGAACCATAATCACAGAACTAAATACAAGTATCAGCCCCTTTTCTTTTGTCAAATTGATGGTGGACATAAAAAAGATAATGATGGAAACGGTGTATAAAACGGCAATGATTACAGAAAAAACAGACAGGCGTTTTAAACGCATAAGGTATTCCTGAATACCATCTTTCAAATTTGTTTTTTGTATTGGCTTCATTATGGAAACAAAGCCAATAACATCGTTGGCTATATATAAAAGCAAGCCGGTGATCAGCGCCAGGTTTGCATAAAATGGTTTTTGGCCCCCATCAAACCAATCATAATAAACAAATAAAATAAACAGCAGGGCAATCACCTCAATAATCAGCCGGGTTCGTATCTTTTTCATTGACGGATGATTGATCATTTTCGTCATTCGCAGCAGGTCTGTTTCGCTTTTGAATGCTCCCCCCGCCTGTTGCCATCCCGATTTCAGTTCTTTCAGATCCATAATATTTATTTTAGTAGTTCTTTCAGTTTATTTTTTATCCTGTTTAAGCGCACCCCTATATTATTGGTGCTCAAACCGGTTATTGTCGCAATTTCTTTATAGCTAAAATCCTCAAGGTACAGCGCTATTATGGCTTTTTCTGAGTCATTCAAAGTACGTAAGGCCAAAAACAACCGTTCGGAATACTCCGGAATCTTTTCTTCGGACGGATGGATGCCTTCGGGCAGGTCCCGGTAATAGTCAATTACTACCGATGGTTTCCGGTAGATGGTAAGCGCCGTATTCAGTGCAACCCGGTAGATCCATGAGCTTACTTTTGAAGCTCCTTTGAATGAAGGATACGATTTCCAGAGCTGATAAACGATTTCCTGGAATAGGTCTTCCTGATCCTCCCGGTTATCCCTGTACAGATTGCAAATTTTATAAATAATTTTCTGATGCTCATGGATTGCCTTTAAGATTTCTGTTTCCATGCGATCCTTATTTTTAATCAGTAGTATGATTCTTTAAAAATCCTGCCATACATTATATAGGTTGTTTATTGGGCCGAAATCTTACAGATTTATCAAAAAAAATTTAACCGCTAAAGGGCATAAAAAAAGCTGCCGGCTTTCGCGCGGCAGCTTTTCAATATCAAAACGAGCCGGATTATTCTGATTTACCAGAATTTTCCTGATCCAGTTTTTTACGGATATCCGCTAAAGCGCTCAGGTCACCCAGGGTTGCTTTTTCAACCTTGCTCTGGATATTCTTCACCGCTTTTTTGGTTTTTTCCGCTTCAGCGCGTGCATCTTTCTTCACAGATTCTCTTTCTTCGTATGCGGATTGTTCCCAAACGCGGGTATGAGACAATACAATGCGCTTTTCATTGCGATCGAATTCGATCACCATGAACGGAGCGGTTTCGTCTAAGCTTACAGACTTACCATCCTGTGTAGCCAGGTGACGGTTGGGAGCAAAACCTTCCAGGCCGTAAGGCAGCTGAACGGTAGCACCTTTATCATCTCTGCGAACGATGGTTCCTTCATGCACACTGCCGATGGCAAAAGTGTCCTGAAGGGTATTCCAGGGATCTTCCTCCAGCTGTTTGTGTCCCAGCTGTAGTTTGCGGTTTTCTTTGTCGATTCCCAGGATGATCACGTCAATATTCTCGCCCACTTTCGTATACTCACCCGGATGGTTGAAGCGTTTCAGCCAGCTCAGGTCGCTGATATGGATCATACCACCGATACCCTGTGCCAGTTCTACAAACACACCGTAGTTGGTGATGTTCTTCACTTCGCCGGTATGTTTGGTACCTTCTGCAAAACGGGTTTCGATATCGCTCCATGGGTCTTCTGTCAGTTGTTTAATAGACAGGCTCATTTTGCGGGTATCTTTATCCAGCGTTACAATCTTCGCTTCGTGCTCATCACCCAGCTTGAAGAAGTCTTTCGCATTCACAGGCGTGTTCGCCCATGTAATTTCACTTACGTGAACCAGACCTTCCACACCCGGAGTGATTTCCAGGAATGCACCGTAGTCTTCAATATTCACCACTTTACCTTTCACAGTATTGCCTTCAACAATGCCTTCAGGCAGCACATCCCATGGGTGCGGAGTCAGTTGTTTCAGACCCAGGCTGATGCGTTTTTTCTCGTCGTCGAAATCCAGTACCACCACGTTCACTTTCTGATCGATCTTCAGTACTTCGTTCGGATGAGAAATGCGTCCCCATGAAATATCGGTGATATACAGTAAACCATCCAGTCCACCCAGGTCCATAAACGCACCAAAGTCGGTGATGTTCTTAACAGTACCTTCCAGTACCTGACCTTTTTCCAGTTTACCGATGATCTCAGCACGTTGTGCTTCAATATCGCTCTCGATAAGCGCTTTGTGCGATACCACGGCATTCTTAATGGTTTCGTTGATCTTAACCACTTTAAATTCCATGGTTTTACCCACAAACTGGTCGTAATCGGTAACGGGCTTCACATCGATCTGAGAACCTGGCAGGAAGGTTTCCATACCAAATACATCTACAATCAAACCACCTTTTGTTTTTGAAGTAACCTGTCCGGTAACTACTTCACCTGTTTTGTTTACTTCCACAATACGCTCCCATGCGCGGGTAGTGCGGGCTTGCTTACGGCTCAGGTTCAGATGACCATCCCGGTCTTCTTTCTCAACGATCATCACTTCTACTTCATCACCTACTTTCAAACCCTGAAGATCGCGGAATTCATTCAGAGAGATCAAACCATCGCTTTTAAAACCGATATTCAATACCACATCTGTGTTGGTAATACCTACAACGGTACCGTTGATCAGTTCACCGTCGTTTAATTGCACGAAGGTGTTTTCATACACTTTGTCGTACTTTTCTTTTTCTTCTTTGGAGTAAGAAGAAACATTGCGTTTGTCCACGCTCCAATCGAAGTCGTCGTGCGCAGTTTCTACCGCAGCGGGTGCTTCCGCCGGTTTAGCGGCTTCTACAGGTGCAGTGGTTGTCGCTGTAGATGCTTCTTCTACCGGTTCTCCGGCAGCGCCCGCATTCTCCTGTGCATCAGCGTTTAATTGTTTAAAAAATAATTGAAACATAAATAAATCCGAAGGTTTTTAAATTCGGACTGCAAAGTTACGAAATTCCGGGGGATTCACCTAATCACTCTCAAATAGATAATTCATTGATTTTCATTTGATAAGCTTCAGTACTATGCTCAACTTCCTTGCGTCGCACCTTTGTACTGCCGTGCATGTGGCGGCTTTAAGGAACCGTGGCTACCGCAAACCGGTCGGACACCGCATCCATTAATAAAAATTATATATGAAAAAATTAACATTACCCAAAACCCTAGATGTATATTTGACAGCAGCAACCAGTTAAACAATATAATGCGACCACGAAATATTTATTACTGCTCACACTCTTAATAGCAGCAAAGCTTACACCCATTGTGAACTTAGAAACAGATGCCTATCTGATTCCGGTAATAGTTACCGCTCATTAACAATCAGAATAAAACCAAAATGAAACAACTATCCTTTTTTATCCTTCCGCTCCTCTTCAGCTTTCCGGTGGCAGGTCAGGACCTGAGTGAGATTATTTATCCAGACAAATTCAGAAACTCAAAATCTGACTTAGCGAAAAACAATATAGCTATGGAAACAATTTATGAATACAATTCACAAAAGAAAAAATTAGACTCAACAAAAGCCTGCACAATTACCTATGACAAAGAAGGCAATATCCTTAACAAACAGGATTTTTATAACAATATGCTTTCAGTAAATGAACGCTATGTATATACTGCCGACAAAAAACTCCACCAAATAATAATAGATTCTTATCCTTCAGAAGACCAGCGGATCTTTGAATACGAGTATGATAGCCTGGGAAATGAGGTAAAAGAATATATTTACAACCGGGACACCACCTCTCTGGTTACAAATGTAAAACTGTACAACAGTAAAAATCAGATCTCAAGATACTACACAAAAAAAGGCTATGACAGTTTTAGGTTAGAAAAGATTTACTATTACAATGAAGCCGACATACTAACTAAAATTGAAATATACCAATCAATGCCCCAAGTAAAGTCAATCTTTTCGTATATCGTCAACACAAATAACAATTATGAAATAGCCTACCATCAGGAACTAAGCAACAACAAAAGAAAAGAAGAATTTATTTTTGACGGATCAAACCGTTGTATCCGGTTAAACGGGTATGCGATCCAGCCAATCGTTTATATCAATGAAATTGGTGTATCAAAGCGAGAAATCAAAATAATTCCAAGAACACAAGAATTTGAATATAATATTGATGGGACGCTGTTTCGAATGACGGAAAAAGTTGGCAAAAAAACGACAACCCTTAGAAAGCATTTCTATACAAAGCATTAAAATCATGATGGCAAATAAAACCGCCTTCTATTCATTAAACCGCTATAAACAAATCGGCTATGGCAATGAGCCTTTCCCCAAAATACACACAGGATGTTTCACTTGACAATTTTTCAAGAGAACAATTTCTCGTTATCGCATTAGAAGCTGCAAAAAAACTGAACTGGAATATCGGCAACATAAGTGAAACGGGTTTTGTTGCCTATACCAAATTTTCCGCGAAGTCCTGGAGTGAAGCAATTGAGCTGACCATTGAAAACCGGGAAGCCCGGTTGAAAAGCGAATGCACCGGAAACCAGGTTGTTGACTGGGGCAAAAACAAAGAGAACATTGAAAACCTGTTATCTACAGTTAACGAAATAAAAAACGATTTCACTCCCCAAATGCTGGCTCAGCGATATGAAGAGCTGCAACCAGCCCTGACCGGAACCAGCCCAGCTGGCGGGCCGCCGCCAGTGACAAAGACAAATTTCGCAGGTTTTCTTTCCTTCTTCAAACCCACAAAGGGCTATTTCATTACACCGATCTTAATCGACCTCAATATTGTCATCTTCCTCCTCATGATTGCATCCGGCGTCAATATTCTAGTACCGGATAGCGGAAGTCTGATCAGCTGGGGTGCAAATTTCCGGCCAATAACATTAAGCGGCGAATGGTGGCGCCTGGTCACCAGCTGTTTTATCCATATTGGGATCTTCCATTTGTTCATGAACCTGTATGCCCTCCTTTACATCGGTTTGCTTTTAGAGCCCCTGCTGGGCACAACCAGGTTTGCAGCCGCCTATTTATTAACCGGTATTGCGGCCAGTGTAACAAGTTTGTGGTGGCACGATCTGACGGTCAGCGCAGGCGCATCCGGTGCAATCTTTGGGTTGTATGGCGTTTTTCTCGCATTGCTGACAACAAACCATATTGAAAAATCAGCCAGGAAAGCCTTCCTCACCAGTATCGGGGTCTTCGTAGGCTACAATTTACTCAATGGTCTCAAAGGCGGCATTGATAACGCCGCACATATTGGCGGGCTTATCAGCGGCCTCCTTATTGGCTATGCCTATTTCCCGGGGCTTAAACATACCGGCAACAAGAACCAGGAATACAAAACAACCGGCATTCTTGCTGTCTTGGTACTTTCAGTTTCCTTTTACATTTATAAAAAGCTACCAAACGACATTGGCAATTATGATGCGAAAATGAAGACATTTGTTTTGAGAGAAACAGCCGCACTGGGAATTTACAGCCTGCCGCAGCATACACCAAAGAACAAACTGCTTCTACAGATCAAGGACAGCGGTATTTATTACTGGCAGGAGAACATCAAACTGATCAATGAACTGGAGCAATTAAAGCTACCGGATGCTATTCATGACAGAAATAAAAAACTGTTAGATTACTGTGCGTTGCGAATAAAAAGCTATCAATTCATTTACAAAGCCGTGGACCAGGACACCGATAGATATAAGGACAGTATCGATTATTACAACCAGCGAATTGAAACGATTATCAATGAGCTGAAAGGACCATAAAAACGCTACTCCGGGCGGCTTCCTGAACGATCGGACTCCATCTACAAGGAATTCTTTAAAAAAAAACGCATGGCAAATAATTGAACCAACCCGATCGTAAGATATATCAGGAAACAATCCCGAGTTGAAAAAATGGACGGAGTAGCTGCGATAAAATAAGCATCAGCGAACGATCCTGAACCGATACAGACAACCCAAAAACAGAAAAATGAAACAGCAGGTTTTTGCAAACAATGCAACGGAGATATTAAAAACCGATGACCATATTATTGGACTGGCGGTTGCCGGGTCCTGGCTCACAAATGAACTGGATGAATACTCCGATCTTGATCTGATTCTGGTAACGAAGCAAAAAATTACGGACAACAAAGACCAGATGCTTGACTATGCAAAAAAGCTCGGCAATCTTTTATCCGGGTTTACAGGGGAGCATGTGGGCGAACCCAGGGTCCTGATTTGCCTCTATGACAACCCGCTCCTGCACGTTGATCTGAAATTTGTAACGCTTGAGGAATTTCACCATCGTATTGAAACACCAATGGTATTGCTCGACAAGAACAGACAACTTGAGTACGCAATTAACAACTCCGAGGCAAGGTTTCCATACCCCGACTATCAATGGATTGAAGACCGCTTCTGGATCTGGATACATTACGCCTTATTGAAAATAGGCCGGGGTGAGTACCTGGAAGCCTACGACTTTTCCGGTTTTTTAAGAATGGCGGTGCTTGGTCCTCTATTGCATGTTAAAAATAAGACCCTGCCCCGAGGTGTGAGAAAAGTCGAAACCGAATTATGTACCGCCGACCTCAACCTGCTAAAACTTACTATTCCGGCCTACAACAAACAATCCTTGTTAAATAGTTTAAGAAATGCAGTCTTACTATACAAACAATTGCGGACAGATCTTTACGGTAACAATGTACGGCTTCAAAATCAAACAGAAGTGAAAGTGATGCATTATTTCGACGAAATGGAGCGTTAAAAACAAGGAGGATTGTCGATAACAGGATGGGCGTGGCAAAAAAACCCAAACCCGGAGACAAGCAATTGATCCCCTCCTCCGCCAACAATAAAACACGGTTTTAGCGCACTATTTACAGACAAAACAAACCGGCGGAAGCGGAGCTTTTAACTTTGCAATCCAAAGCACTTTCAATAACTTTAGGTTGTCAAATATTCTTAAATTTAATATTGTCGAAATGAAAACAAAAGCATTCAGCACTGTAACTGCGCTTTCAACGGTAATAACCCTGTCGGCAGCATTACTTAGTGTGATCGGCATCGCCTTCACCGGTCTTTACCCGGGCATCTTGGTGTTATTGTTTGTGACTCTCATTCCCATTGCCTCCAGGTTTTTCGCAAAAAAGATTAACGGCAGACCTCATCATTTTCAGCAGCACTACTACACATCACTCACCGTCGTTAATTTGCTGTTGATCCTGGTTGTAGTGTGGATGGCATTCGTAATTGTGCATGACCGTGTGCTGCACGATTGTTGCTGATCGGCAGGCCTGCGTTCCTTGTTAACTTTATAGCGTACCTTTATACCGCTGATCAGTTGCGGTACGGTCCTGGGGCAGCCGACCGGCATTTACATCTAACCATATCATTCTTAATTTATGAAACAGCCATTTAAAATTGATGTTCCGCAATCTGTATTGGACGATTTGCGTAACCGCCTGGCCGCCACGCGCTGGGCCGGGGCGATGAACGATGCAGGATGGGATACCGGCACCAATAAATTGTACCTGCAGGAACTTTGCCGGTATTGGCAGAACGATTTTGACTGGAAAAAACAGGAGTCTTATCTAAACACCTTTCAGCAATTTACAACAACAATAGATGGTTCTGAAATTCATTTCATTCATGAAAGAGGGAAAGGACAGGTTTCTACACCTCTGCTATTGATACACGGCTTTCCGGATAGCTTCCTCCGCTTTGTAAAACTCATTCCCCTTTTAACGCAGGCAGATGCAAATGGGAACTCCTTTGATGTGGTAGTGCCTTCCATCCCCGGTTATGGCTTTTCCAGGCCAGCTATGGCTAACGGAATGAACCCGCAAAAAATAGCGGGGCTGTTTGCATCCCTCATGTCAAATGAATTGGGCTATAAAAATTTTTTTGTACATGGCGGCGACTGGGGCAGCACCATTGCCGAACAGCTGGCCTTACACCACACAAACAGCCTGCTGGCGCTGCATCTTACAGATATACCGTTTACAAGGATCTTAACCATCCCTGGCGGCGAATTAAGCCAGGCAGAAAAAAAATACCTCGAAGCGGGAAAACAATGGCAACAAACAGAAGGCGGATATGCCCTGCTGCAAAGTACAAAACCCCAAACCCTGGGGTATGCCCTGAACGATTCCCCGGCGGGGCTGGCAGCATGGATCATCGAAAAGTTTTACACCTGGAGCGATATAAAAGGCGATCTTGAAAACGCATATACAAAAGATGAACTGCTTGCTAATCTCACCCTATACTGGGCTACCCAAACCATCACTTCCGCAATGCGGTTGTATTACGAAACCATGAAAACCGCAATTCCGGCAACGCCGAATTCACCTTACAGCTTCCAAAAAATACCGGTTCCTGCGGCTGCAGCCATTTTCCCCAAAGACATGATCCCCGCTCCCAGGGAGTTTGCCGAACGTTTTTTTAATATTCAAAGATGGACCGAAATGCCCGAAGGCGGGCACTTTGCAGCATGGGAGCAACCTGCACTTCTGGCAAATGACATCCGGGCATTTGCCCGGTCATTAGCCCCAAACTGAATGTTGACATAACCTTTGACCGGCCCCAAAAATACCTGGAGGACGGCTTACCGGGTCCTTTCGGGGATGCCCGGGAAAAACAGCAATTTTGGAGAAGCTGAAAAATGCCATCGGCTGCATTTTTGCAGTACAAACAACCCATAAAAATGAAGTCAATATTCGATCCGGAAACAAGACAGGAAATCATTCGCAGAATTGATTCTCTTACAGAAAACGACAACCCGCAATGGGGAAAAATGACCGTTACACAAATGGTAAGGCATTGCGCACTTTGTGAAGAATATTATTACGGTAAAATAAAAATCAGCCGGTCTTTTATCGGGCGCATCTTCGGCAAGCAGGCGATCAACTCCATCTTGAAGGATGAAGATTCAACCTTCAAAAAAAATGCTCCCACCCCACCGGCATTTAGAGTAACACAACCGCTTCATGATCTCGAAAGCGAAAAGCTGAAATGGAAAACCCAGGTAGAACGTTACAGTACATTTGACCAGGAACAGTTCCTGCACTGGTTTTTTGGTATGCTAACAAAAGAGCAGCTGGGACAGTTTATTTACAAACATTCCGATCATCATCTAAAACAGTTTAATGCCTGACGGCAAGATTCCTTCCCCGGTGTGCTTTCGCTGCTCCGTAACATCCTCCGCAGCGAGGCTGCAGTAGCACATCTTACCGGATCTCCTTCCGGAAACCGGTAAGGAAGTTATCCTTAAGTACCTTGTTTCTTCACCCTCGACGGGGCATTCGCATACCATTTACGGTCATAGCGTACAAAAAAAGAAAGCCAGATACTTCGTGCCATGCGCATCAGCACGGGCTGCATACAAATAAGAAAAACGGCATTAAAAATCAGCCAGTAGATCCACCGGTCGTCATAAATACTTAACCCGATAAATACCCACCAGGCCACCAGGGTAGACACACTCAACGCCACAGCCAGTGCATAGCTTACATAACCGGCACCGAAGTAAAAACCCGTTTCCAGCTCGAAGGGTTGTTTACATACCGGGCACGCCTGGTACATGCGCATGGTCGTTTTTAACTTGTACGGGTTTTTTACCTCAAACATACTGTGCCGGCGGCACCGCGGGCATTTGGAAGCTACCACGTTTAAATAACTGGGTACTTTATCTTTTTCCTTATCAGTAGCTGCATTTATTGTAGGTACGGGTTCCATATATCTATTTATTACGTTACTTTAAAAATTGTCTCCGGAATTCGTCGGGGGTTAACCCTTCATATTTCTTAAAAAAGCGGTTGAAATAGGAGTTATCCTGAAAATTAAGCTCATAAGCGATTTCAGCTACTGTTTTATTAACATTGATCAGCAGGCGCTTCGCCTCCAGCAACACCCGGTTGCGGATCAACTCCCCTGCTGTTTGCCCCAAAAGATCTTTACAAAGCGCATTCAGATGATTGGGCGTGATGTACAACAGATCGGCATATTCTTTCGGCAGCCGGATGGATTTGTAATGTACATCAATTAACCGCCGCAAGTTATGTAAAATCATTTTCTTTTGTTCAGGAATCGCTTTGGCCGGATGACCTGCCATTTCAGTGCTCATTAATAGCAGGATCTGCAATAAAAGCACCCGGTTCATATCAGCAGGCGACTGTGCATCCAGCGCCGAACCAATCAGTTCTTCAAAAAGAGCCGGTATCTTTTCATGGAGCGGTGCCGGCAGTTGAAACACACTTTCTGCACTGATGCCGCTAAAAAAAGGGAACCGTTCCAGGTAGTAGGGGTTGTATAAAAAATCCCTGAAAAAATGATCGGGGAAATTGACTACATAACCATTAACTGCGGAGGTAAAATGCCAGCTGTGTACCTGTCCCGGAACCATACAGTATACCTGGAAAGGCCGCACTTCAAACCGGTCAAAATCGATCGTATGCGATCCTTTTCCGGAAGTAAAAAGTACCATATGATAAAAGGAATGCCGGTGTGGCCGGTGCAGGTGTTCGTAATGCTTTTCCAGATATCTAGAAAAGTGCTCGGCCTGCAATTCCGTTTGCTGTAAAGGCTCAGGGATCATGTTCCGGATGGAATAAACAGGTATTTTCTCCTTTTGCACCACGATGCAAAGGTACAGAACGGTTTTCCCGCGGCCCGGACCAAAAAGGGGTATTTATGGTACTTTTTACCGATAGTTTATTTTCCGGTGGTTTCCCGCTTTACCAGCACCGAATCCATATTGATACGTTCCGGAACATACCGGGCGGGTTTTTCGAGGGCGAGGATCAGTTGTTGTACAGCCGCCTGCCCTATTTCAAAAGCCGGCTGGGTAATCGTAGACAGCGAAGGCTTCAGCAAGTGTGCCGTAGGCATATTGCTAAAACTCAGTAATTTCAGCTTCCCCGGCATATCAATCCGGTGCTTCCGGCAAATATCATAAGCGATTAGCGCGTGAGTTTCCACAGAGGTAAATAAGGCGTCCGGCGCGTTTTTCTGCAGGAGGGTCTGTTCAATCAGTGTGGTATCATGTGCGTAATCCTTCCGGCTGGTGAGAATCCATTCCGGGCGTACCGCAATTCCTGCATCTTCCAGGGCCTTTTTGTACCCCTGCAACCGGTCAATGCCAATGGAAATTTTGTCAGAAACCTGGCAATGGGCAATGCGTTTACAGCCCTGCTCTATCAGGTAACGGGTACCATTATAGGCACTTTCATAATTATTGGTAGCAATAATGCTGCTGTTGCTAAATCCGTCAGCCACCCGGTCGAAAAATACAAGCGGCAGTCCTTTTTCCTGCAGGGCCAGTAAGTGTTCGGTATCATCAATCGGACTTGTAAGCGAGATCACCACTCCATCTACCCGGCCATTGGTCATATGCCGCACCACGTCCTTTTCATATTCCGGGTTTTCATTGGTAATATAGATCAGCACATGATACCCGCGGGCATGCGCCGTTTCCTGTATCCCCTTGATGGCAAAAATGAAAAAGTTATTGATAATGTCGGGCACAATGACCGCGATCGTTTTGCTTTTAAACTTCCGCAGGCTGCCGGCATAAGGATTGGGTTCATAATTCAACTCACGGGCCAGATCCATTACCCGTTTTTTTGTATCGGCACTGATCTCATGACTGTCGCGCAGCGCTTTTGAAACAGTGCTTATAGAAAGATGTAAAAGAGAAGCCAGTTTTTTTAAATTGATCGGTTCCGTATTCATCCCTACCCCCTTTTTTATAAATCCTTTTCAGGGATGAAGATAAGAAATTAATAATGGTAAACGCCGCTCTGCGTCGCCGCTCATCCAATAATTACGGAATCGTTGCCGGAAGCCAGCAGTAAAGTGCTAAATACTTAAACAGCAGCCGCAAGAGAACCAGAATTCAAAACAAGAACCGGTCTCAAAGCAGTACACCATGTTTAAGCCCTGCTTCCTGGCATGCACATGCTCGCATCTCCACAGTTTCAAATTTTCAAACCGCAGCCGCTACCGGCTGTGCTTTTGCCTTCAGTTTTACGGGCCTGCTCCCGGGCTTTTTCTTTTTCAGTTTGTTCAGCCAGATAATGGTGCCGGTTACCGGCAAACTGGTGGCAATCAAACAGCAGATACAATAAATGATCTTTGAAAAAAGTCCATAGATCTCACCGGTATGTATCGGCCGGATACTGGCCGCTATTTTCTGTCCCGTTGTTTTGGAGGCGAAAAGCTCTTTTTTCAGCACCGCACCGCTGTAAGCGTCGATCATAACCCGGTCCGTTGCCGCACTATTCCAGGAAGCGGCATTATTTTTTGAAACACTGAAGGCACCTGAACTGTCTGCCGGGAAACTCAAACGTGTGGTGCCGGCATAGCTAAGCTGGCTGCCGGCCACTTTTAATACTTCATCGGCAGAAAGCATTGCAGCCCCCGAAGCCATCGATTGAAGCGGCTTTTCTTTCTTTCCGCCAAATACTTCTGCACCCAGTACGGATGAAGCGCCCTTTTTGTACCAGTCAAACGACCAGCACAAACCGGTAAGCGACATGATCAGTAAAAAAATAAAGGAATAAAATCCCAGTACATTGTGCAGGTCATGATTGATGCGTTTCCATTTTCCGGAAAACAGGATTACAAAACCCTGCCTCCAGTAACGCAGCCGCCGGGGCAGCCATAAAATGATCCCCGAAAGCAGGAGCACCACAAAAATGAGGGTGGCAACACCTACCACGACGCGCCCGGTTGACTGCTCCATCAGGAGCCAGCGGTGCAGTTTCATCATAATCATAAAAAACCTGCTGCTTCCGGTTTCCGTATCGCCTGTAATGGTACCGGTATAGGGGTTTACCAATACCGTTTTTCCCCTTCCCTTTTCCTTGCCCTTAGGCTTCAGGGAGAAGGACCAGGCTTTTTCCGGCTGACCAGGAATGGTAACACCGGCAACCGGGCTTCCCTGTACTTTTTCAACAATGGCGACCAGCGCGGTTAACGGCTGTGCCTGCATGCCCGCTCTATAGTTTACAAAATATACGTCTTTATTAACACGCTCTTCTATTTCAGTGCGGAACGTATAAATGGTACCCGAAAGGCATACCAAAAAAAGTACGATTCCGCTGGCCAGTCCAAGCCAGAGATGGATGTCGTTAAAGAATTTCCTGAATTTTCCCCGTTGCATAAGCCGCAAAATTATCGGGGGTAATTCTACGGCATTTACGAAATCGGGAATTTTTTTACACAGCGCTCGTTTATTCCATACCGGCCAGTTTTTTAAGAAGACTCCGGAATCCCCGGGGATCAGCCAGCGGAAGCGCTGCTGCATCCACCGCGCGAATAGTTCCCTGTGGATCTACCAGGAACGAGGCGGGCAGGGCACTTGCATTCCACCTGCGGGCCACCCTTTTTTCTTCATCCATTGTATCGATCAGCTGCGGCCAGCCCATTTTGTCTGCAGCAATCGCACGCTCCCATTTTTCACGGTCGGTATCCACTGAAATACTGATGATTTCAAAAGGCAGCGCTTTTAACCGTGGGTACCGCTGTACCAGCTTGCGGTTCTCCACCCTGCAGGGTACACACCAGGACGCCCAAAAAACCACGAGCACGGTTTTTCCCCTATAATCGTTTAATGAAACCGGCGTTCCCTGCCGGCTGTTTAATGTAAAATGAATTGCCGGCGTTGGAGCAACCATCGTTTGGGCCATGGCGACCATCACCAGTAGCAACAACAGTCCTATGCAGACGACCCGTTTTGCCATCGGATAACAATGGGGCTATTACGGCTTAGCCGCATACGTTTTGGTACGTTCATACCGGCAACAGGCATGTAGCTTCTCGTAGGCCGCGTCGCTGCCCCTGATCTCCTGGGTATCGTACCCGGCATCGGCCACGGCCTGCTGAATTTTGCTGCTGCTGGTATTTTTTGCATTGTATTTTACATCGAGCGTTTTTGAGGGAATATCCCAAACAGCCTCGCGTGCCCCGGCCGTCTTCGCAGCTTTTTCAATCGTTTTTTTGCACATACCGCAATTGCCGGAAACGGCGATCTTTTCGGTCTTTGTTTGCGCCCCGGCTCCATAGGCTGTCAGTAACATAACCATAGCAAGGAGCAGCGATCCCATTGTTTTCATATATAATCTGTTTTAAATAAACCTGCCCTTATAAGACTGTACTGGCTTTGAACAGGTTGTATGCGTCCTTGTTCAATCCATCAGGTCTTAATTCACAAATCCCCAGAAAACGCCCAGGCGGATCAGCAGTCCGGGGTATGGATAATCTGTTGCTGCGAAATTATTATTGGTAAAACCCCAGCTGCCATCAAGATTGCGGAAGGTATTCAGATTCTCTGCCCGTACAAATGCCTTGAAGGAATTGATGCGAAAATTCAGGTAAGCTGCAATATTGGGTAATTTGTATTGCACGGTCTGGTCATCCTGGTAAAAGAATTGCCCCAGCACCGGCGAATAGCCATCGCCCTTGTAGTTGGTACGGTATTTTGCCTCCAGTCCCATGGCGATATTCAACCGGGGATACCCCAGTTTCCCTTCATAGCCGATCCGGTTCCGCGTATAGATCGTGGGAATATGCAGGGGCGCCCCCCCTACTACCTGTTGAAAATACACTTCGGTACGCCATTTCCACTGCTTGGTTTTACCGGCTTCAAACACTTTATTGACCCCGATCTGCAATATATTAAACAGGGAATTGTATTGGTTCACCTTATAATAATCGGTGTAGTAGGTATAATTAGTCATCAGGTAATAATGCCCCACAAGACCCAGTTTGATCAGGGGCTGATAAATGCTGGCATACAAATGAGTGATGTTCTCTTTTTTCAAACCCGGGTTGCCGCCCTGCATCAGGTAAAAACTGCTGATGGGGTTCTGCATGATGAAGGAAGGCGTCCGGTTCACGTTTTGGGCGCCCAGCATCAGGCTACCGATCTTTTTCCCCAGCAGGCTCTGGATGCTGGCTCCGGCTTCATAATCACCGGCGTTCATGCCTGTAAAATAAAGCTTTCCATTGAGCATCATATCCCATTTCTGGTTCTTGGTTCGATTGCGGTATTCTCCGTGCCCGAAAATGTTATAAAAATTCTTTTTCTCACGGTCACGGATCAGCTCCAGCGGGCTTTCACGTTGTAAGGTATCAAACACCCCCGACAGGTTCTGAACGGCAGCGCCCAGTTTTATAAATTGCTGGGTATTCTTGGAATCCGGAAACGTGTAAATGGAAAAATCATTTACCATTTCCTTCCAGTCGTCACGCTTTAAAAAACCGTTGTTCGCGCTCCCCCCCGACAATGCATAATATGTCTGGTAATATGCCACATCCGGAGCGGCATCCGTAAACTCGAAGGTATATTTGCTGTACCGGATCGTATGCTCTAAACGTATCCGCGGAAAAAACAATGGCACCACAGAACTGTCTGTCACCAGCGAATCTTTCCTGCCCAGGTCATATTGCTGGCGCATGAGCACATTGAAATCGGCATACCGGTTACCGGTGCTGATATTAGTGTTGAAAAAATCCGCAGAATAGCGGGTGCTGCCCCCCAGCCGAACGGGGATGTAGTCTCTTCGGGCATAATCTACGCTGTCGATGTAACTGCTGTTTACAATACCTCCGCTTTCCGTGTTCTGAAGTTTATTGGCGGCAAGAATAAAGTAGTTGTTATAGCGCTTATTGGTAGACTGTACCCAGTTGGTAACGTAGTAGCTGTTGTGGGCGGATTTTTGGTTTTGGAATATCCCCGGTGAGTTTACGAGGCGATACGAAAAATGCACGTTCCAGTTGGGGCGGATGTTTTGCGTATGCATCAGCTCGATGAATTGCTCGGAACGGGTTCCCAACAGGTAGTTCAGCTCTGAATAAGGCCGGGTAGCCGTAAAGAACCGGGCTTTCTCAACGGTATATTTGTAAATATCAAAAGCATGAAAGCCGGGGTCCCAGCCAGCCTGCATTCTTGGCTTAAAGATATAGGACTGTGCCGCATTCCCAAAGTTCCCAAGGTAATTATATTCAGCCGGAATGGGATAATACTTTGTAAAATCATTGATCGAAGAATCCATCTTATATGCCCGCAGGGTATCCAGATAGCGGTAAGTAATGGTCACGGAATCTTCGTATTTATTTCTCCGGGCCAGGCTGTCGTTACCAGACCCTGCATTTTTGATTCCCCGGAACCGGTTGCCAATACCGCCCAATGGATCCTGCGCCTGTGCGTAGATTCCCGTCACGATAAGAAACAAAAGAAAATAGAACTTCATTTATTGAATTTATGCGCGGGCCACCATTTCCGTAAATAAATGAGCCAGTTTGGGCTCCGCCGCCCTGGCTGCTTCCAGTACCTCCTCATGCGTGATCACATTTTCCTCCTCGCGGATACCCAGATCGGTAATAATGCTTACGGCAAAAACCTCCAGTCCCATATGGTTGGCTACGATGGTTTCCTGAACCGTGCTCATTCCCACCGCATCTGCCCCCAGTGTATGGATCATTTTGTATTCGGCACGTGTTTCGAATGTTGGACCGGTAACCGCGTAGTAAACCCCCTCCCTGACGGAAATACCAGCTTCCCCGCAGATTTCTTTTGCCCTTGCAATAAGGCTTTTTTTATAAGGTTCGCTCATATCCGGAAAACGCGTACCCCATTCTTCGATATTTTTTCCCACCAGTGGATTGGGGGTGCCAAAACTGATATGATCGGTAATGATCATAATATCACCCACCGAAAAACCCGGATTCACACCGCCTGCAGCATTGCTCAGCAGCAGCTGCCGTATGCCCAGCAGCTTCATTACACGAACAGGGAAAACAACTTCCTGGGGCGTATACCCTTCATAAAAATGAAACCGGCCGGCCATGGCCACTACTTTCTTCCCTGCAAGCGTGCCGAAGATCAATTTACCGGAGTGCCCTTTTACTGTTGAAACGGGAAAATTAGGAATGTCCGTATAAGGCACTTCTTTTTCCACAGTAATAGCCGCAGCAAAATTTCCAAGTCCGCTGCCCAGCACGATCCCTACCTCCGGGGCCACCGGGTATTGTGCCTTTAAAAAGGCAACAGTTTCCTGTACCTGCTCCACAATTGATTCTGACATAAATCCTGCATTAAGTGTGGGCAAATATAATGAAACTAACAGCTACACGCACGCGCCTCGTAAGAATCCCGTGTTTCTTTTAAAACTCTTAACATTCAAACCCTTAGCTGTATTTACAGCCTGCTGAAGCACTAGCCCTTGCCGCGCAGGGTGGCGATCTTTTTTTCGAGGTCCGTTATCTTATCGCTGGTCTTTGTAATGTTCCGTTGCATACTGACAACACTGGAGGTCAGTTTTTCTGCTTTATTGTGACTGGACGAAGAGTTTTTAGCCGCTTTTTTTGCCTTCCGGGCCAGCTTTTCATCCCCTGGGTTCTTTGCCATTTTCTGGGCATAGTCTTTACTCTCTGCTGCCGATTTTGCGGCGTCCTTGTTCGCCTTCTCAAGATCGGTCTGGAGTTTTACCAGTTTGTTCTGATAGTCCGCCAGGTTTAGTTTCTGCTTATTCAGCTCCGTGGTTTGTTTCAGGATCTCCTTGTGCAGTTTTAAGGTTTTAATGGAATCTGCGGAAACGGATTGTGCCTGTGTAAATGTGGTGGCTGTCAGCAATAGGGCCAGCATTAAAAGCAGCCCAGGTGTGTTTTTTTTCATTGCTCTCTTCTATTTTGTTAACGATATGCTCCCGGAACTCCGCTTTGTCAGCAGAGCAGCGTTATCTATATCAGTTATCGCTGCTTCGGGGTGCGTATTAAAGATACGGTTTTATAGGAGACGTGCCAATCTTCCGGAGGTTGCAATAGCCCAAAGATCAACTTTATCCACCCGTGGCATCCTTGCCGGCGCCCCCCCGGAAATCAAATACGGGCCGATACGGCATGCTGAAAATTTGAATGATGCCCGTTTCCGTTGAATCCTTATCTTCGTGCCAAAGTTCTTTTAATGAAATGGGTCCTAACGACTTCATCATTCCGGCATGAAGACGGAGGGGCATATTATCATACGATCATCCATAAACAAAAAAATTATTTACAGATGAATCTTCACGAATATCAGGCCAAGGAATTATTAAAAAAATACAACGTTCCCGTACAGGAAGGTTATGCATGCAGCTCCGTACAGGAGGCTGAAGAAGCATACCGGAAGATTAAAACCGATACCGGCAGCAAATTTGCGGTGGTTAAAGCACAGATCCACGCCGGCGGACGCGGGAAAGGCACCATTAAAGAAACCGGTATCAATGGAGTTAAAGTGGCCAAATCCCTGGAAGACGTGGAGGAATATGCAAAAGGCATCCTGGGCGGAACCCTGGTAACGGTTCAAACCGGACCTGCCGGGAAAGTGGTCAACAAAATTTTTGTAGGACAGGACATGTACTATGATGGCCCTTCTGAAAGACAGGAGTTTTACCTGTCCATTCTCCTGGACCGGAGCAAAGGGCAGAATGTGATCATGTACAGTACGGAAGGCGGTATGAGCATTGAAGATGTAGCACATGAAACTCCTGAAAAGATCTTTAAAGAATGGGTACATCCCTCCGGCCGTTTACTGGGATTCCAGGCACGCAAAATTGCCTTTAACCTGGGGCTGACCGGTGCTGCTTTTAAAAACTGTGTAAAGTTTGTAACCAACCTGTACGACGCATACGTTGGACTGGATTGCAGCATGCTGGAGATCAATCCGCTGTTTAAAGCCGCCGATGATAAAATCATCGCTGTTGATTGTAAGATGAACCTGGATGATAATGCCATGATGCGTCATGCAGACCTGGCTTCGCTGAGAGATATCACCGAAGAAGATCCCACAGAAGTTGAAGCCGGAAAATACAACCTGAACTTCGTAAAACTGGATGGCAACGTAGGTTGCATGGTAAACGGCGCCGGTTTGGCCATGGCCACTATGGATATGATCAAACTGAGCGGTGGTGAGCCCGCCAACTTCCTGGATGTGGGCGGTACCGCAAATGCCCAAACCGTAGAAGCCGGTTTTAAAATCATTATGAAAGACCCCGCGGTAAAAGCGATCCTGATCAATATTTTTGGAGGCATTGTGCGTTGCGACCGTGTGGCTGCCGGCGTTATCGATGCCTACAAGAACCTGGGAAATATTAACATTCCGATCATTGTGCGTTTACAAGGCACCAATGCAGAAGAAGCAAAAAAGCTCATTGATGAGAGCGGACTGAAGGTACAATCCGCCATCTTGTTGAGTGAAGCAGCAGACCTTGTGAAAAAGGCCGTAGCATAGTTTGATTTTATTTACAATTAATGAGAGCGGTTACTTTTAGAAGTGACCGTTTTTTTATGGGAGGTAGTAGAGAGAGATTCGAGAATTGAGATTTGAGAATCAGAATCGAGGTCCGGGATTGGGGCCCAGATGCAAGCGTGGGGCATACGGGGATTCATCATTCCGGTCTTATGCTCAACACTGAAATGCAAAATCGGGAAATCTGAATTCCGTGTCTCTGAACGCTAAACGCCAAACGCTGAACGCCCGTTCCTGATTCTCAAATCTCAAATCTCGATTCTTTCTCCCTCAAATTAAGCCAACTTTAACGATTGAGCAGACAATCTTTCGGGTAACGGTACGTTAAACAAAGAATAACCTCCGTCAGGATCCGTTCTCTAACCCGGACCTGATCTATTACGCTACTAAACCTGAAATTCGATTATGTTTTGCAAACCTGTATGGCTATTCATCACCTTCATTTTAGTAAACACAACGGTTCATTTGCAGGCACAAACAGTTTCCGGCATCCATGGCAAGATCATTGGCCGGTCGGGACTGGGCCTTCCAAACACAATGCTCAGGCTCATTGCTTCCGGGGATTCCGTACAATCAGATGCCGATGGACGGTTTTCAATAAAGGCCAAAAAGGGTGATTCTTTGCGGATTGAAAACGCCCTGTTTCCGCAGCCCTATACCATTGCCGTTCCAGGTTACGACAGCGTACTGATCCGCATTGAAGGTTCCCGGATCCAGGCGGGACGATGGAGCAGCCAGTCCGGGAGCCTGAAGGATACGATCACTGAAGTAACCACTGCTGCGGCAGATACTATTCCCGTAACAGGCACCGCAGCGGCAGGTGATACCGTATTTATAAAAGGACGGGTAACCAACACCAGCGGTCAGCCCCTTGCCAATGCCAGTATCACCTACCCCGATGGAAAAATCTATACCGCCGGCGAAGACGGCAGTTTTTCCATCCCCTACCGGCAAGGCGTTAAAGTGGTGTTCTCCAATGTAGGTAATCCCGACCTTCAAGTAACGTTAACCGACCCCGGAAAACCGCTGTCCGTGCGTTTGGGCGGCAAAAGATCTTCAGAAGAACTGGAACAGGTAACGGTAACGGCCATGGGCATCTCCAAAAAAAGCCGGTCGGTGGGCTATGCGGTCTCAGAGGTGAAAGGTTCTGAAATCCAGACGGCCAAGGAAATGAATTTTGTGAACAGTCTTTCCGGGCGGGTGGCCGGTGTTAACATTACCACCAACAGTGGCTCCATGGGCGGCTCCAGCAAGGTGAATATCCGGGGGCCCAAATCCATACAGGGCGATAACAATGCTTTATTTATTGTAGACGGCATTCCTTTCAGCAACCTCAATACCAACTCCTACAGCCAGCAGATCGGGGGCGGCGGCTTCGACTACGGGAACCCGGTACAGGACGTAAACCCCGACGATATCGACCAGATATCGGTATTAAAAGGCGCTGCTGCAACAGCATTGTATGGCAGCCGTGGTCAGAATGGTGTAGTACTGATCACCACTAAAAAAAGCGATCATAAAAAATTTGGTGTCAACTACAGCCTGAATATTCAAAGCGACCGCGTTTATATATTACCCAACTATCAGAACCAGTATGGCGGCGGAAGCAAGGGCAGTTTTGATACCCTGTTCTATAACAAGAACCCGGAACAATTCTTAAACAGCTCAGCCCCTGCCTACCAGGATCCGGTACAGGGCGGGTACGACCTTTACCCGGAATTTTCGGTGGATGAATCCTGGGGGCCGGCACTGGACGGCCGCCCGGTACGGCATTACTGGTCGTTTGATAAAGCGAAAGGCAACCCTGATTTTGGTCGCACCGCTCCCTGGGCGCCACAGCCGGATAATGTCCGTGATTTTTTTAAACCCGGTCTTACCATCACCAACAGCATCAGCATGGGCGGTAGTAACGACCGGGGCTCCATCCGCATTTCGCTGGCAGATACCCGTCAGCGGTTTGTGCTACCCAATTCGAAGCTGTCGCGCACCAATGCCGGCATCAACGGAACCTATAAGATATCCGAAAAGTTAATCGCAAATGCGGGCGTCCGCTATGCTTATACAGAGGCTAAAGGCCGTCCCGGAACCGGTTTCACGGGTCAGAACATGATGCTGCTGTTCAGCGAATACGGGCAGCGGCAATGGGATATGGAACGCATGAAGCATTATAAATATGCCGACGGCAGCCAGATTACCTGGAACCGGCGGTCTTTCAGTGATCCCTCGGTTGCCTTTGCCAATAACCCTTACTGGACCCGGTACGAGGAATACGAAAGCGATCGCCGGAGCCGGGTATTTGGTTCCATCGGGCTGGATTATAAAGCACTCGACTGGCTTACGTTCAGCACCAAGGTTTTTATGGATGCTTTTAACACACTCCAGGAAGAGCGTACAGCAAAGGGCTACCAGCCGGGGTCTTATCTCCGCAATACCATTGATTTCCGGGAGATGAATTACCTCGCCACGGCAAATGCCAAAAAAGACCTGGGCACCAGGCTGAACCTGGATGTAACCGTAGGCGGCAATATTATGCGGCAGGAGACCAAGCTCTTTACCGGGGCCACCCAATCCGGGCTTGCAGCTGCCGGCGTGTATACCCTGTCCAATAGCGTAGGTCCCATTATTACTTCAGATGCCTATCCGCGCAAGCAGATCAATTCCCTGTTTGGAACAGCCACCATCGGGTATAATAACAGCATCTTCCTGGAATTAACCGGGCGCAATGACTGGTCTTCGGCCTTACTCTCCGGTTCCCGCCCGCGCCCGTACTTTTATCCTTCAGCTTCGGCATCCTTTATTTTTTCAGACTGGATCCGGAATGCACCATGGCTGAACTTTGGTAAGTTCCGGGCCGGGGTTGCCCAGGTGGGCAATGATACTGATCCCTACGCGCTATTTACCGTATACCAGGCCCCTGTTCAGTTTAACGGCCAGTCGATGATTGGCGTGGACCCCACCAAACGGAACCCCAACCTGCTTCCGGAAAAAAGTACGGAAGCAGAAGCCGGTATCGAGCTCAAAATGCTGAATAACCGGTTGGGGGTCGATTTTACTTATTACGACCGCACCACCCGGAACCAGATCCTGTCGATACCCGTATCGCCCACCACTGGTTTCGGGTATTCAATAATCAATCTGGGAAAGATCAATAACAAAGGGATCGAACTACGTGTGGAAGGGACGCCCTTACAGACAAAGGGCGGTTTTACCTGGAACATTGCCGTAAACTTTTCAAAAAACAAAAACAAAGTACTGGACCTGGCGCAGAACGGAACAGAAATTACGGACCGGGTCGTGATCGGGGCCGAGCGGCGGCTTACACCTGCCGTTTCCCTGGTAGCTGTAAAAGGACAGCCCCTGGGCATGTTGTACGGGTTCGATTATGCCTACGATAACCAGGGCCGCAAGATCATTGACTCGGCGGGCACCTACCGGTTAACCGGTTCCAGTGTTCCGTTGGGGAGCGTATATCCCGATTTTGTAGGCGGCGTTTCCAATTCCTTTTCCTATAAGAACGTTTCCTTAAGAGCGCTTATTGACTTCAGTAAGGGCGGCAGGTTCTTCTCTTATACCAATATGTATGGCAAATATTCCGGGCTGCTGGAAGAAACCGTAGAAAATGGTATCCGGGAGAAAGGCATTGATGTATCGGGTGTATTGCAAAACGAAGATGGCAGTTTTACGCCCTATACGGTAAACGTACCAGCAAAGGATTATTTCCAGAATAACTTTGGGCGCAATAACAATGTACACAGCGCCAATGTATATGACGCCAGCTATATTTACCTGAGGGAGGTTACGCTTGGATATAAACTGCCGGACAGGTGGGCAGAGAAAATCAATTCCAGTAATATCACCCTGTCGCTTTACGGCCGTAATCTCTGGCTGATCAAATCCAATGCTCCCAATGTAGATCCTTCCAATATTGCCAATGGTTCCGGAAATATCCAGGGGCTGGAAGGCGGGGCGCTTCCCTCTGTACGTTCCTTTGGTTTGAATTTAAATATCGGATTTTAATCATTTGCACTATGCGTTTAAAGTTATTGACTCCCGTGCTTCTTTCCGTGGTTGTTTGGTCCTGCAGCAAGTTTGACACATTGAATACGGATCCTACCAAACCTTCCACCGCCTCACCCGCCCAATTGCTGCTGTTTGCCGAAAAGAAAGCTACAGACATCCTGTACAATACCATCACCAATAACCGGGTAGGTATGCATTATGCTCAGTACTGGTGTGGTACCGACAACAAGGCCGACAGCCGGTACAGTTCATCCGATGGTGGATCTACCAATTTATGGACCCTCTATTCAGTGGCCCTTCCGGCATTAAAAGAAATTGAGAAGGTCAACCAGGAACCCGCTGAACCGGCCGCGGCTCAAAATCAAAATGCCATTGCCGGCATCCTGCAGGTATGGATCTATCATATGCTTACAGATGCTTTTGGAAATATTCCCTACACACAGGCGGTTTCGGAAGCGCCCCTTCCCGCATATGATGATGCTGCTAGCATCTATACGGATCTGCTGGCCAAACTGAAGCACTTTGAAGCCCAGCTTAATACAGCAGCACCTTCATTTACATCCGGTGATGTGCTGTACAACGGCGATGTGTCCAAATGGAAAAAACTTGCGAATTCTCTGGTCCTTCGCATCGCCATGCGTATGAGCGCGGCAAAGCCGGCCGAGGCTAAAACCGCTATCGAAGCGGCCATACAGCGCGGCGTGATGCTTACGAATGCAGACAATGCCCTGTTTCCTTATACAAAGAATGCTGCCGATGCGTTTCCGTTTAATAATCTCGACCGCGACCCGGTACAGTTTGTAGTCAGCAAAACACTGATCGACTACCTGGTGGAACTAAAGGACCCCCGGCTGCCGCTTTTCGCAAGAACCGTAAACGGTGTGTATAAAGGATCGCCCTACGGTTCGGGCGAAAACAACGCATCAGACGCACTGGTGTATTCCCTGCCCTCATCGAAAGTGTACGCGCCAGATTTTCCCGGCATCCTTTTTACAGCTGCAGAGGCTCAGTTCCTCCTGGCAGAAGCAGCCGCACGGGGCCTGCAAACCGGGGGCAATGCACCAACCTTTTATGAGAACGGCATCCGCCTGAATATGGAGTTCTGGGGCGTGCCGGCAGGTGAAACCGCCACCTATATCCGCTCCGTTCCCTACAGCGCCTCCAACTGGAAAAACTGCATCGGCACGCAAAAATGGATCGCTTTTTATATGCAGGGCATGCAAGCCTGGCATGAGCGCGTTCGGTTGAACTTTACAAAAACCAACGGGAATCCCTTGTTTATAGCACCCGTAGCGGGTTCACTGGATCCTACCGTCAAAATGGTTCCCAACCGGATCACCTATCCTACCGGGGAAGACAATACCAATAAGGCCAACAAGGAGGCTGCCGCAAAAGCCATCGGCGGCGATACCAAGGGCACCCGACTCTGGTGGCAGCAATGATACGCCGTTTCAGGATTCATGGTTCCGGAAAATGACCTTGCACAGATCAACGGGAACAGAGATTTGAGATTGGAGTGTTGAGATTGGAATTCAGAACTTAAGATTTAAAATCTCATCCTTTAAACGCTTCCGCTTCCGGCAGGTTTTTCAGCATATCTTCCGTCATGGTGGCCAGACTGTATTCATGTTTCCATCCCCAGTCGTTGCGGGCAACGGTATCATCGATGCTTTGGGGCCAGCTGTTGGCTATTTCCTGGCGGTAATCGGGTGCATAGGTCATTTCAAACTCCGGGATATGCTTTTTGATTTCTGCGCCAATCTCTTTTGGAGAAAAGCTGATACCGGCTACATTGTAGGAAGTACGGATAGAAATCCGGTCGGCCGGTGCCTCCATCAATTCGATGGTTGCCCGGATCGCGTCCGGCATATACATCATCGGCAGGTAAGTATCTTCAGTTAAGAAGCTGGTATATTTTTTTTCCTCCAGTGCTTCATGAAAAATTTCAACGGCGTAATCGGTAGTGCCACCTCCCGGGGCCGATTTATAAGAGATCAGACCGGGATACCGGATGCTTCGCACATCCACCCCGTATTTCATATTGTAATAATTACACCAGAACTCGCCGGCATATTTGCTGATACCATAAACCGTTGTGGGCTCAATAATGGTTTGCTGCGGACAGTTTTGCTTGGGTGATGTAGGACCAAATACGGCAATCGATGAGGGCCAGTATACTTTACTGATATGCTCTTCGCGGGCAATATCCAGCACGTTTAACAGCCCCTGCATATTCAGGTGCCAGGCCAGTCCGGGGTTCTTTTCGCCGGTGGCGGATAAAATGGCTGCCAGGAGATAGATTTGTGTAATATTCTGCCGGATCACCTGCACATGCAGCATTTCCTTATTCATCACATCCAGGCTAACGTAAGGACCGGAACCTTTCAGCAGCGGATTTTCCTCTCTCAGATCCGAAGCCACCACATTATTGTTTCCGTAAATTTCCCTTAAAGCCAGGGTCAGTTCCACACCGATCTGACCGGAGGCGCCAATCACCAGGATCTTTTCTTTTGTCATGCCGCAATATTTAAAAATGCAAATATACTGGCAGATCCTTCAGGATGCAATTCCTGCGCAATCGATTGAAATCTTATTTTTTTTGTGCAAATTTAATTGTGCAACGACCGAAGGGCTTTATTGAGGACAAAAACCGGTTTTGGCCGAACACTCCCTTAGAGGCTATATTTGCAATTATGAATCAATTCTTAACGGATCTTTTTGCCGGACAGCAATACGATGCGGATCATTTTTTCCTGCTGGCGGGGCCCTGTGTGGCCGAAAGCGAACCACTGGTGATGGAAGTGGCCGAAAAAGTCTCCCGCATCTGTAGAAACCTGGGCATCCCCTATGTGTTTAAATCTTCCTACCGGAAGGCCAACCGTACCAGTATCACTTCCTTTACCGGTATTGGCGATGAAGCGGCCCTTCAATTGCTCCGACAGGTAAAAGAGCGTTTTCATATTCCTACCGTCAGCGATATCCACGCGCACGAAGAGGCGGCTGTTGCAGCGGAATACGTAGACATGCTGCAGATACCCGCCTTCCTGAGCCGTCAGACCGATCTGCTGGAGGCAGCGGCCAAAACAGGAAAAGTGGTAAATATAAAAAAAGGCCAGTTCCTAAGCGGGCCTTCCATGAAATTTGCGGTGGATAAGGTAACGCATGCCGGCAATGAAAAAGTGATCCTTACCGAACGGGGCAATACATTCGGGTACCAGGACCTGGTTGTTGACTTCCGGAATATTCCCTGGATGAAGGAACACCAGGTACCGGTGGCGATGGATTGTACGCATAGCCTGCAGCAACCCAATCAAACCAGCGGTGTTACCGGCGGTAACCCGGAACTGATCGGCACCATTGCCAAGGCGGCGATCGCTACCGGGGCCGATGGTCTCTTTATAGAAACGCACCCCAACCCGGCTGTAGCTAAAAGCGACGGAGCCAATATGCTGAAACTGGATTACCTGGAACCCCTGCTGGAGCAACTGATCCGGATCCGGAAGGCTGTTCTTTCTACTTAAACCATTCTTTATGAAGTTGAACCTGTCATTACCCGCCTGGACGTTAATTACGCCCGTTATTGCATGGATCGCCTATTTTACCATGGGCTCGATGACAGGGACCCTTCCCCTGGTCATTCTTTGTATTGTACTTATAGCCGGCGTACTGGCCGCCGTGCACCATGCCGAGGTAGTGGCCCACCGCGTAGGCGAACCCTTTGGAACCATTATTCTTGCATTAGCTGTAACCGTTATCGAGGTTTCATTACTCGTATCGCTGATGTCTTCCGGCGGTGCCAATACCGCCACACTGGCCCGGGATACGGTTTTTGCGGCCATTATGATCATCCTTACCTTCATCATTGGTATTTGTATTCTTATCGGCGGGGCTAAGTTCCGGGAACAGTTTGTAACGAAACATTCTACCACATCGGCGTTGGTAGCGCTTACGGCCATCCTGGTATTAACCCTGGTGCTGCCCAATTATACGGTTAGCCAGCCCGGCCCTCAATATACCCAGCCGCAGCTGGTGTTTGCCGCCGTGGTCAGCCTCATCATTTATGCCAGCTTTATCATGATCCAATCCATCCGCCACCGCGACTACTTTTTGCCGGCCGACCCAGAAGGAAAGGAAAATGAAGAAGTGCATGCAGCACCGCCTTCCAACCGGACGATGTTTACCAGCCTGGTTTTACTCATTGCCTGCCTGGGCGCGGTTGTATTACTGGCAAAAATGCTGTCTCCTGCTATTGAAGCGGGAGTGGCTTCTATTGGAGCACCGGCTTCGCTGGTAGGGATTATCATTGCGATGGTGGTGTTGCTGCCGGAATGTATTGCCGCGATACAGGCGGCCCGCAGAAACCGGCTGCAAACCAGCATGAACCTGGCCCTGGGCTCGGCGCTGGCCAGTATCGGACTTACAATCCCGGCCGTGGCCATTTATACCCTATTCAGTCATACTCCTGTATTGCTGGGCATTGATACCACTTCCGTGGTGTTGCTCATCCTTTCTATTTTTACAGTAATGCTGTCGCTGGTAACCGGGAAAACCAATATCCTTTACGGAGTGGTGCTGCTGGTTATTTTTGCGGCTTATTTATTCCTGACGATTTTTCCATAGCTCCGGCACCATCGGGTCCCGGATGCCCTCATAGCCCGCCCTGGTTGTAATAAAATTTTTGTGATATTTTTTTTATCACAAAATCCTTATCACAAATTTGTAATAAAAATTTTGTTGCATTTTTTCTTATTACAAATCTGTTTGCAACAAGAAAATAAGGCAGGCCGATCCGGATCAGAGCCCGGTATACAGCTGATCAACGCGAATGAATCACGCACTCCCATTTGTGCTTTTGTGGCAATGGTTCCCACAGATCAACACTGATCTTTTTCACTGATTTACGCATTTTTTTTGCTGGTTTTCGCGGATGGATCATCGACCTGCCATCTGTGCTTCTGTGGCAATCATTTTTACTGGTTTGTAAAACAACGGTAACTTTTCAACATCAAACACCGGCCGGCTATCTGCGGGCAGCTGCGCCAGCTGCGGATTATTTTTCCCGCCAGTATTGTTCTATGGATGTTTTTTTGCTTTCGATCAACGGTAATAGCCGGTTTACAACCGATGGAAATTGCGCTGCCTGGTTTCGGGTTTCATGGGGATCGGTTGTATAATCATACAACTCAATGACGGGCATCTCTTTTCGGTAATATTTTGTGAGGCGATACCGGCTGGTACGGATACTGATCCCCCGGTTAAAATAACTATAGGCAATGGAGGGTTCCGGCTTTCCGGGCCTGTGTACAAGTTCAGCGTACAATGACCGGCCATCCAATGTATCAGCAGCTACCACCCCCGCCAGCTCCAGCAAGGTAGGGTAAATATCCACCGACTGTACGATCTTGCCGGATGGAACTCCTGCGGCAGGCATCCCCGGAACACGGATCATCAGGGGACTGCGCAGCGCATATTCAGACAACGTGTGTTTTCCCCATACCCGCTCATCTCCAAGATGCCAGCCATGATCGCCCCATAATACCACGATGGTATTTTTATCCAGGCCGGTTTCCGCCAGCGCATCCAGTACCTTCCCCACCTGGGCGTCTACATAACTGACCGCAGCAAAATAGGCATGCCGCAGTTTCCGTGCATACGCATCCGATACCGGTGTTTTTAAAGCAGGTTTTTCTATTCCCTTTTTATACTGGTTAAATTCATTGCTGTTGTGCAGGCTCTTACTGTTAACAGATGCCGGCATATCCGGCGCAGCAGACAATGGCAGCGTTTGTTCATCATATTGGTCCCAGTATTTTTTAGGCGCATTAAACGGCAGATGGGGCTTAAAAAACCCTACGGCAAGCAGGAAGGGTGTACTCTGCTTTTTTAACGCCGCTAGCTGTGCTGCTGCCAGCCGGGCCGTCAGGCCATCAGGGTATGCGGTATCTGGTACGTCTTTGTCCTCGTAAGGGAATACCTCGTTTTTCATCCCCTGGCGGTTCGCTCCTCCTGCATAACCAAAAAAAGCGTTCCAGCCGGTTCCCCATTTACCGGCATCCAAATAAAAGGCATCCCAGCTGTTGGGAAGCTCCTGCTTATCTGATGCAGAAGCATTATAACCATACACCCTTCCATCGGGCGCATGACTGATCTTTCCGATTCCAATCGTTGTATACCCGTTACGCCGGAACAGCTCTACAAAAGATTCCGGTTGTGGCTTACGCGGCTCACCCGCGGTAAAAATTTCAAACGCTTCATTTGTCAGCGCCGCCGGTATTTGCGGCAAACGGCCGGTAAGCATCGCATAACGGGAGGCGCCACAGGTTGGCACATTTACATAATGATTCAGGAATACACGCCCTGTCCGGGCCAACCGGTCCATATGCGGCGTTCGCATATAACTTTTGCCATATGCACCCAGCTCCGGCCGCAGATCATCGATTGCAATAAAAAGAATGTTATAGGCTTTTACAACCGGCTTTTGCTGGCCCATTGCCGGAGCAGGTATGCCCCCCAACAATAATACATAAAAAAGGAGTGAGCGGATATGCTGCATATACCGGATTTTACATTGTCAAAAAAGAGGCCTCTCCGGCGCCCCGATGCTGCTTCCTACACGCCGCTAAAAATAGAGAATCCACCATCCACATTAATCACTGTTCCGGTTACAAACCGGGATGCATCACTCAGCAGCCAAACCAGTGCACCGGTCAGCTCCTGCGGATCTCCAAACCGCTTAAAAGGGGTATGGTGAACTACAGCAGCTCCCCGCTCGGTCATTCCGCCCTCCTGCGTTGTCAGCAGCTCGCGGTTTTGTTCGGTTAAAAAGAACCCCGGGGCAATCGCATTCATCCGCACGGCATCGCCATAGCGGTTTCCCAGCTCCATCGCAAACCATTTGGTATAGGCATCAATAGCGCTTTTGGCAAGGCTATACCCCAATACCCTTGTGATGGCCCGCTGCGAAGCCATGGAAGATATATTAACAATACTTCCACCACCATTTTCGGCGATCACTTTTCCAAATACCTGGGTAGGGAGCACGGTTCCCATTAAATTCAGATCCATCACCGCACGCAGGGCTGCCATATCCAGGTCGAAAAGACCCATATTTTTTTGGATGATGGCATTCTTCATATTGCCTCCCGCGCCGTTTACCAGGCCATCGATTCGTCCGAATGTGTTTAGAACCCGGTCACGGGCTGCTACCAGGTCCTGTTCCTTTGTAACGTCGGCGATCACTGAAAGTGCACGCCCGCCCTGCGCCGTTACCTGCATCTCCCGTTCTCGCGCTACTTTTTCGTTCCGGCCGGTAATCACCACCGTTCCGCCTGCGGCAGCAACCCCCTCAACAAAGGCCTTCCCCAAAACACCTGTAGCACCTGTAATTACAACAACTTTACCGGCAAGATCAAATGCAGTCATATTTCTTTTTTAAATCTAAGGACAAGCAAAACCGCGTTTTTTTCTAATGCGCAGCTTTTATCAACGGCGCGAATATATTATTTATACTGCCTGATTTCAATAGCCAAAATGTTAAAAGCCTGGCGATGCCATATTACAACGTTTGAAGATTTTGAGTTTTTTTTGAAAATCACATTTTTTTTCAGAACTTTTGGAAATTAACAGGGCAGATTTATTGTGAAAAAGGGCGTTACCATAAAAGACATTGCTGCAAAACTGAATATGTCCGTTTCTACGGTTTCAAAGGCTTTAAACGACAATTCCAGCATCAGTGCCATGACAAAAGAGCGGGTTGTGAAACTAGCCAACGAATGGAATTATGTTCCCAATGAAGCAGCCCGGCATTTTAAACAAAGCAAATCCTTCACCCTCGGGCTGGTCATCCCCGATCTGCTGGACCAGTTTTATGTGCTGGCCATTAATGGTGTAGAAGCCGTTGCTGGCGCCAATAAATACCAGGTAATTGTGGCCCAATCTCATGAAGATACCGCAAAGGAAGAACAGATCATTCAGAACCTGATCAGCAACCGGGTAGACGGCGTAATTATTGCCATTTCAAAAAACACCGAGAAGACTTCGCTTTTTCAACGGCTGGAGCAGACCGGCATTCCGGTTGTGTTTCTGTCGCGCTCATTAAACGATCCCGGCTTTGATGCCGTAGTTACCGATAATGCGCATGCTGCGGAACTGGCCATCGATTATCTTTTCAAAAAGCAACACCGCCGCATTGCACACCTGATGGGCCCCAAAGCCCTCGGCACCAGCCATCTCCGGCTTGAAGGCTACCGGAAAGCCCTTGAGAAACGGGGCATTCCTTACGATCCTGACCTGGTAAAGGAAATCGACTTTACCACCACGCAGACCGACAAAATGATGGCGGCGCTGTGTGCACTTCCCGATCCGCCTACCGCATTTTTTACCTTCAAAAGTTATGTAAGTCTTGATGCATTACGGTTTCTAAAACATAAATACCCGGAGCGGTTACAGTATGTGGACATTGTAGGTTTTGGAAACCTTCCGCTAATCCAGTACCTGGATCATAAGCCGAGCGCCTCCATCGATGAAAATTCCTTTGACATGGGGATTGCTGCTGCTGAATTACTGTTGAAGCATATTGAAAATACGGAAGGAGCTTCCCTTCCGGTTTCCACTCTCCGCATTCCCTGTAAACTCATCATTCACCATCCATAAAAAATGCCCCGCAACGGAGCATTCAGTTAATTATATGAGACCAAATTCTGTTTACCGGAGGTCCACCATTTCCACACCGGGATAGCTGGCCTTATTAAAGGCAAACTGTGCATCCGCCAGCGCTATATTGGGCTTCAGACTTCCGATGCTGTATACATATTTATTACCGCTCTTCTCAATAACGGTAGCACTTACCACGGTCTTGCTGGTTTTATCGATGGCCAGGTATAAACGACTAAACGGTTTGTTTCTGTCGATCGGCTGCATCAGCACTACCGATACCGGTTTGCCATTCACCTTACTGTCTGGCGCCATGGTATACATAAAATCCTTGTTGTAGAAATCGGTAAATAATTTCTGCGGGGTAATCGTACTTTCCGATTTATTGGCATTATTAACGGTTACTTCTTTAGTGGAAGGGTCGTAGTTCCACACGGTGGCGCCATCACTAATGATTTTATTACTTCCAAAAGTGATATTAAATTTATCGCCCTTCATGTTTACAGTACCGGTTTTCTTTGTCAGCACTTTCCCCACGGCGTTCTGAATCTGGTATCCAAAAGTAGCTACCACTGTTTTATAGGTTTTGAATTTTGCACTGGCCTCATCCAGGATCGCTTTTGCTTTCGGATCTCTTTGTTGCGCAAACGAACATACAGTCATTAATAAAAAAACGGCACTTACATATGCTTTCTTCATATTCTTTTTTAAATTGGTTTTGATAATTTTATACTCCTTAGACGTCAAGATTTATACCGGGTTGCGGCGTTTAACAGTTTTTAACAGATTTTAACCTAGCATATCCAGGTGTTGCTGCAGCTCTGCCTCCGTTTTTATAAGCACCTCCCGGGCCTTGCTTCCCTGGTTGGGGCCTACAATGCCGGCCTGCTCCAACTGATCCATCAGGCGTCCGGCACGGTTATATCCCAGCTTCATCCGGCGCTGCAGCAAAGAGGTAGATCCGATCTGGTTCGCCACGATGAGCCGGGCCGCATCTTCAAACAATGAATCCCGGTCATCCAGGTCAAAATCGCCGCTCTCCAGTTCTTTTTCATCAATGTATTCGGGCAGCAGGAAGGGTTGCGGGTATCCTTCCTGATAAGCAATAAAATCCACAACCTTATCTACTTCCGGTGTATCTACAAAAGCACATTGCAACCTCGAGATTTCCCCATTCAGACTAATCAACATATCTCCCTTCCCGATCAGCTGATCCGCTCCGCCGGCATCCAGGATGGTGCGGCTATCGATCTTACTACTTACCTTAAAGGCAATACGGGCCGGGAAGTTGGCCTTAATGATACCCGTGATGATGTTCACCGAAGGCCGCTGCGTGGCAATGATCAGGTGTATGCCAATGGCCCGTGCCAACTGCGCCAGGCGTGCAATGGGCATCTCCACTTCTTTGCCGGCCGTCATGATCAGGTCGGCAAACTCATCCACCACCAATACAATAAAAGGAAGAAACTGGTGCCCTTTCTCAGGGTTCAGCTTGCGTGCGGTAAACTTGGCGTTATATTCTTTAATGTTCCGGCAACCGGCATCCTTTAACAGATCGTACCGGTTATCCATTTCAATACACAGGGCATTTAGTGTATTGATTACTTTTTTAGTATCCGTGATAATGGCATCCTCCTCATTGGGCAGGCGGGCCAGGAAATGATTTACGATCTGGCTGTAAACACTTAACTCCACTTTCTTTGGATCCACCAGCACAAACTTTAATTGCGAAGGATGTTTACTGTACAGGAGCGATACCAGAATGGCATTGATCCCAACGGATTTCCCCTGCCCCGTTGCCCCCGCCATCAGCAGGTGCGGCATGGTGGCTAGGTCAACAATAAAATTTTCGTTATCGATCCGCTTTCCCAAAGCGATGGGCAATGAGAAACTGCTGTTCCGGAATTTATCAGATGCCAGCAGGGTTTTCATGCTTACGATCGTTTTACGCGCATTGGGCACTTCGATACCAATGGTACCACGCCCGGGAATAGGTGCAATGATCCGGATCCCCAGCGCTGATAAACTCAAGGCGATATCGTCTTCCAGATTTTTGATCTTGGAGATCCGCACCCCCGCCGCTGGAACGATCTCATACAGAGTAACCGTTGGTCCTACCGTGGCACTGATTTTCTGGATTTCGATATCGTAATTGGCCAGGGTTTTTATGATCTGGTTCTTATTATTCTCCAGCTCCTGCGGATCCTGTACCACTTTTTCGCTTCCGTGTGATTCCAGCAAATCGGGAGACGGTTTTTTATAATGTTTTAGATCCAGTGCAGGTTCGTATGCTTTTGTTTTTTCTGCCGGCGCGGTTACCGCAGCGGCAGGCGGAGGAGCGATGGGGCCTGAGTTGATTTCCAGTTTCAGGTCTTCATCCGAAATGGGTTTTGCAGGCTTCACCGTTTTTTCCAAAGCCGGTATTTCGAGCTCCTGTGCGGGAGGCGGATCGACTTCGGAGGTTTTTTCTTCGGCTGCTACAGATGTTGTTTTCCGGGTTTCCGGTTTTAATACCGTAATGCGTTCGTAGCCCTCCTCTTCTTCCTTGGCCTGTATAACCGGTTCTTTATTGATCAGTTTAATATCATATTTTGGCTTTTCGACCTCGGCGTCGATCACCAGCCGGGCCCCTTTTGTTTCTGTAGTACCGGTCGTTTTAGCCTCAGTCGTCATTGCTTCAGGAGCCGTCTTTTCTTCCGGAGCGGCGGCCTCTTCTTCCGGTTGCGGCCGTTTCAGCTTTTTAGGGAAGCTAAACGCAGGGTTAAACTGCCAGATAAAATAAGCAATCACGATCAATCCGAGCACCGCCCCTGCACCGATGGTACCCAACGAGCTCCGCAACCAGCCAGCAATCATATTACCTACACCGCCACCCCAACGAAACTCTTCATCGGGCAACAGGAATGCCAATATCGCCGACACCACCAGCATGCCCAGGGTTACATATTTCAGGTTTCTCCAAACCGAAAATACCCGGCGCCTCCATAAAAGATTTACGCCTACTACAAAAAAGAACGTGCAGATCAAAACGGCAGCAACTCCAAATAACCGGTAAATAAAATAATGAGCCGTTAGTGCTCCCAGTTTTCCCAGCAGGTTAAGAATCTTTACATCCGGGTCCCAAAGGATCTCGCTGCCCCGGGAGATCTGGGTAAAATCCTGTCGCCATGTAAAAAAATAGGAGATGAAGGAAATGATGAGGAAAACGGAGACCAGGAGAAAGGTGGTTCCGGCAATTTTCCAGGTACGTTCGTCTTTAGCCAACGCCCTTAGCTGAACTTTTTCTTCTTTTTCAACTTTCCAGGTTCCAGTCGTATGATGATTCCGCGCTATTGGTTTTTTATTCTTCGGTTTACTCTTAGTCGCCATAAAAGCAAAGATACTATTACTGTTTAAAGAATGAAGCATCAAGTGCTCAAACCGCAATCGGGCGGGAAATTTAGGCGGGCGGGAAATTTGGAAATTCGAAGATTTGAAAATGTAGGAATGAAGATGCCGTTCCTGTTCAATAATCATACTTCTGAAAAGATCACAGGATCCGGGAATTGGGCATCCCTCATTAAGCAGAAACGAGCCTCAGCATGAAACTTTCCCCAGGAATGTAAAATATCGAATAAAAAATATGAAATGTAGAAGTGAGATGCCGTTTCTGTTCCGACAAGCTTCAACTATTTGCTGTTGAGCACACTAAGCGTAAAAAACAACCAACCGGCAATAAAGAAAAGCCCACCAATGGGTGTGACTATACCCAATCCGCCGAGGCCCACTTTTCCTGTTGCTTTCAGGGCCGCCAAGGCATAAAGAGAGCCGGAGAACAGAAGGATTCCCACCAGGAAGGCGATACCGGCCCAGGACATTAATTTTACCGGGTACTTTTCAAAAAGAATGGCCACAAGGATCAACGCAATGGCATGGTACATCTGGTATTGTACGCCGGTTTGAAACGTAGGTACCGAATCTGGTGCAATTTGTTTTAGTTTATGTGCCCCGAAGGCACCGAGTATTACACCCAGTCCGGACAGTGCTGCACCCAGCGAGAGAAAGGCTCTATGCATCGATAATCTTTTTTATAAATTCTTCCGGCCGTATATGGCAATCGTCTACCTTTAGTTTTGCCTGATCATAATAAATGCGCCGGTCGTTATTTTTCTTAACAATATACGCCTGCAATTGTTCGTCATCCAGATCCTTTAAAAGCGGACGGTGCGCTTTTTGTTGACGCAGTCTGCCCAGCAGAATTTCAAAGGGGGTATTGAGCCACACGGTGGTCCCGTGCTGGTTCATATAATCAATGTTATTAAAATAACAGGGAGCTCCACCGCCGCAGGAAAGCAGCAGGCTGGGGTGACTGTCGGTGATCATATACAGCACTTCTTTTTCTTTCATTCTGAAGTACTCCTCTCCTTCTTCTTCAAAGATCCGGGTGATGGGCCGCCCTTCGGATGCAACAATCAGTTCATCCAGATCATAAAACGGCAATTCCAGTTTTTTACTCAGGATCTTTCCCCAATGTGTTTTCCCCGCACCCATAAAACCGATCAGATAAATACGCATAACGGAATAAATTCTAAGTCTTAAATTCTAAATACCAAATTCCAAGTTCTAAATCCTAAGCCCTAGATTCTAAGCTCCGAATTTTATATTCAAACTGCAAATATCCGGTATTCGGGGGGGATCGTGAAATATTTTGGGAGGAGATGTTAAAGAGATTAATAGTAAAATGTTTATAGTGAGTGGTTGGTGATGCCGGAATAAATTCAAAATACCAGATTCTAAAAACAAGATCCGACCGCCAAACATCAGGTCTCACGCGACCTGGTGATTGATTTTAAAGAGCAAGCACAAAAAGGCAAAGCACCAATTTCAAAACCTGGTGTAAAATATGTGCCCTATTTGTTGCCCCCGTCCGCTAAACACTAAAAAACAAGATCCAAAGATCAACCATCAAGACCTCACGCCCACTAACAGTTGATTGCTGATTGCGGACAGCTGCCAACCTTGAACTTCTTTATTTAAACGCATTGAATCCCGTAATATCCATTCCTGTAATCAGTAAATGGACATCGTGTGTGCCTTCATAGGTAATAACGCTTTCCAGGTTCATCATATGCCGCATCACCGGGTATTCGCCGGTAATGCCCATTCCGCCCAGGATCTGGCGGGCGTCCCTGCAGATCTGGGTGGCAATAGCACAGGAATTCCGTTTGGCCATACTTACCTGTTGGGGAGAAGCCTTCCCTTCGTTCATCAATACGCCCAACCGCCAGTTGAGTAACTGTGCTTTCGTGATTTCCGTGATCATTTCCGCTAGCTTTTTTTGCTGCAACTGGAATGCCGCAATGGGCTTGTCGAACTGGATGCGTTCTTTTGCATAACGCAGTGCCGTATCATAACAATCCATGGCGGCGCCGATTACGCCCCATGCAATGCCATACCGTGCTTTATTCAGGCAGCTCAGCGGCCCTTTCATACCGGTTACTCCGGGAAGGATATTGGCTTTGGGAATCCTTACATTGTCAAAAACAAGTTCCCCTGTAGCCGAGGCTCTCAGGCTCCATTTATTATGGGTTGTTGGCGTAGAAAATCCTTCCATTCCCCGTTCTACAATCACACCATGTACGATACCGGAAGGGTCCTTTGCCCAAACCACAGCCAGCTGCGAAAAGGGCGCATTGCTGATCCACATTTTGGCCCCGTTGAGAATGATATCATCTCCATCCTCCGTATAGCGGGTCACCATACTGGAAGGATCGCTTCCGTGGTCCGGCTCCGTGAGCCCGAAACAGCCCAGCCATTCCCCGCTGGCCAGTAGCGGCAGGTATTTGATTTTCTGTTCTTCGCTGCCATAGGCGAAGATGGGAAACATAACCAGCGATCCCTGAACAGATGCGGTGGAACGTACACCGCTATCGCCGCGTTCCAGTTCCTGCATCATCAGGCCGTAACTGATATAGTCTAATCCTCCGCCTCCATATTGAACCGGTACGGTTGGACCAAAGCATCCCAACGCCCCTAACTGTTTTACAATATGCTCCGGAAACCGGGCTTCCTGCGCATAGTTTTCAATGATGGGTGAAATTTCTTTTTTTACGTAGGCGCGTACCGCATCACGGATCATGCGGTGCTCATCAGTAAAAAGCGCATCCACATCAAAATAATCGGGGCTTTGAAATAAATCGGCTTTTACAGACATACAAAACGTTTGATACGCTCAAAGGTAATTGATTTTGTGTCCCCGGCACCTTACCCAGATAAATGTAAAATGTAGAATACCCAATTTAAAATGTAAAAGTAAGCGCGGAATACTTTTTCATTGATGCAAACCCCAGGGTTACAAAACGAATTCTCCTTTTACATTTAAAATTTAATATTTAATATTCTACATTTCACATCCCAGGAATCAGCCCTCTGTTTTGCAATAGCGGCGCGATATCCGGGTCCTTTCCCCTGAATGCTTTGTACAAAGCTGCAAGATCTTCCGAATTACCACGGGAAAGGATCATTTCCCGGAAACGTTGTCCGTTCTCCCGTTTTAGCCCCCCGTTTTCCTTAAACCAGGCATAGGCGTCATGATCCAGCATTTCCGCCCAGCTGTATGCATAATACCCTGCCGAATAACCGTTGGCCCATATGTGTAAAAAATATGAAGAGCGATAGCGTGGAGGAATGTAAGAAATCAGCAGACCGTTCTTTTGAAGTGCTGCCTGCTCAAATGCATCCACGTCCATAACAGCACTGTCGCGGGGAGCAAGCAGGTGCCACTGCATATCGAGTTTTGCTGCTGCCAGCAGTTCGGTCATGGCATACCCCTGGTTAAAAGTTGCTGCATTGCGGATCTTATCTACCAGCGCCTGCGGAATCGTTTCACCTGTTTTATAATTGCGGGCATAATTTTTTAGCACTGCTGAATCCAATGCCCAATGCTCATTGAACTGGGAAGGCATTTCTACAAAATCACGGGCAACACTGGTTCCGGATAAAGAAGGATAGGTTTGATTGGCGAACAGCCCATGAAGGGCATGCCCAAACTCATGGAACATCGTGGTAACATCGTCAAAGCTCAGCAACGCCGGCTGCCCTTTTACCGGTTTGGCAAAATTGCACACGTTTACGATCACCGGCTTTGTATTAAGCAACTTCGACTGGGTTACAAAATTATCCATCCAGGCGCCGCCGTTTTTGTTATCCCGCTTAAAGTAATCGCAATAAAACAAAGCCATCGCAGTGCCATCGTGGTCAAACACCTCGTAGACCTTCACATCTTCCTGGTATACAGGCAGGTCGGTCCGTTCTTTAAACGTAATGCCATATAATTGAGTGGCTGCATAAAATACGCCGTTTTTTAATACACTATCCAGTACAAAATAGGGTTTAATGGCCGATTCGTCGAGGTCGTACTTTTCCTTACGTACCTTCTCTGCATAAAAATCCCAGTCATAAGGCTCCAATCCGGTGGTATCCTTTTCCCGGAGCTTCATAGCTTTAATATCCGCTGCTTCTGCGGCTGCTTTGGCAAGTGCCGCCGGCACCAGTTTACCTAAAAATGCATTTACCGCACCGGGTGTTTTTGCCATCTGGTCCTGCAGTTTCCAGGATGCGTAATCATTAAAACCGAGGATTCTTGCCTTTTCCCGGCGGATGGCGGCGATCCGCAAAATATTTTTACGCGTATCGTTCGAATCGCCCCGCTCTGCCCGGGTCCAGGAAGCTTCAAAAAGACTTTTACGGGTATCGCGGTTGCGAAGCGATTGTAATGCAGGCTGCTGGGTGGTATTGGAAAGTGCAACGAGGTATTGCCCTTCCTGATTGGCCTTTTTTGCCGCTTCGCCGGCTGCCTGGATCTCGGCATCCGATAAACCAGCCAGTTCCTGAGGACTTTTTACCACCAGAGCTCCGGCTTTAGCTGCAGCCAGCAATTGGTTGCTGAACTTTGTGCTGAGTGTTGCTTCTTCTTCGTTCAGTTTTTTTAACTGCACCTTGCCGGAATCCGGAAGCGCAGCACCGCTCAGCACAAATTTCTGATGGTAGTATTCCACCAACCGCCTGGATTCAGGATCTAACTGAAGCTGGTTCCGCTTTTGGTAAATGGTATCAATCCGTTCATACAAACGGGTATTCATATAAATGGAGTCTGAATGAGCCGAGAGCCGGGGCGCCATTGCCTCCTGGATTTTCTGCAGCCGGTCATTGGTATTGGCACCGGTAAGGGCGTTGAAGGCACTGTTGACCCGCCGCAGCAGCAATCCCGATTTTTCAAGGGCAACCAGCGTATTTTCAAAAGTTGGAGCCGCCGGATTCCCGGCAATATGGTCTACCGCTTCCATTTCCTCCCGCATGCCTTTTTCGAAAGCCGGTTCAAAATCACTTTCCTTTATTTTATCAAATGGAATGGTATGGTACGGCAGGGTGCTTTCTTCAAATAGCGGATTTCCGGCGCTTGAAGTTTTGTCGGGGGCTTTACCAGGCATATTACAGGAACTTACAATTAAAAAAATGCAAAATACAAATAAGTGCTGCTTCATAAATTTTGTTTTAAATAAAAACGGCGGGCCTACAATAAAATGCTGTACTAATCCTTTTGCTCGGGAGTGTTGGGAATAACTACTTCAAAGGTGCTCCCGACACCTCTTTGAGAATTTACCGTTACTATACCGTTCATCTTTTCAAGCGCCTCTCTCAGGATAAAGAGTCCCAGGCCCAAACTTCCGGGTTGCGCCCCCTTAAAGAAGGGGTCAAAAATCTTTGTGGCTTCTTCCGCTTCCATGCCAATGCCATTATCAGCAATAAGGATGCGGGCTTCTTCGACACTCGTGTCGATACGGATATTGATCTTTTTATGCGGTTCTTCCGGCCGCTGGCATTTTATCGCATTGGAAAGCAGGTTGGCAATAACGATCTCTACCCGGAACAGGTCTCCGTAAAAATGCTGCGCTTCATCCACGGCAATCTCAAAAGTAATATCCTTGGTATCGTTGGAAGTGCGATACAGGTCAATCAATGAGCGCACCAATGTTTCAAAATGAATTTGTTCCTGTACCACTTTAAACCGGGCGGTTTTATAGAACTGAACGGTTTGCGATACATAATAATCCAGTTTCTGAATACAGGCATCCATTAATTTCCAGTAACCTCCGGAATCTCCGATCCTTCCTTCCATTTTTACCAGATCAAGGATGCCAGTGGCTGAAGCAATGGGTGCTCTCAGCTCGTGCGAAAGACTGTATACAAACCGGTTCAAACCGGCATTGGCTTTTTCCAGCTCGGATATCTTTTCCTGAAGATCTTTATTGGCTTTATAGTGGTCATAAGCATTCAATACACTGTTGTGGAGTTCCAGGTCATCCCAGGGCTTGGTAATGTAGCGGTAAATATCTCCCTGGTTAACAGCCTCGGCCAGCACTTCAATATCGGTATACCCGGTTAACAATACCCTTGGGATATGCGGATAACGTTCTTTTGTGATCTTAAAAAATTCAACCCCGGAAATCTCCGGCATGCGCTGGTCGGATATCAGCACATGAATTTCCTCCCGTTCCAGAATTTCCAGTGCAACGGGTACAGAAAGCGCTGTAAAGACCTTGTACCGGGTACGGAATGCGGCTTTAAAGGAGTTCAGGTTTTGCTGTTCATCATCTACATAGAGTACGTTAATTTCGGGAGTCATGGGGCATCTGTATTTTAACGAACGGGTAAACTAATTACAAAGGTAGTGCCTCTTCCTCTTTCCGTAAATACCTGAATCGTGCCATTGTGCCGTTCAATAATACCCTGCACAATGGCCAGGCCCAGCCCGGTACCGGCACCCACATCTTTTGTGGTAAAAAACGGATCAAATATTTTATTTTTCACGTCCTCCGTCATCCCCATTCCGTTATCACCGATACTCATTTTTACCATCTGATCCTCTTCCCAGGTTTTTATGGTTAATACTCCCTGCTTGCCGTCTTCATGAATGCGTTCCTGTATAGCCTGAATCGCATTGGTAACAATATTCATAATTACCTGGTTAATCTTTCCCGGCTCGCATTCGATCCTTGGGATGGTTCCCAATTCTTTTATCAGCTGAAAATTCTGCGGGAAAGTATTTTTTACCAGCAACAGGGTAGAATCAATGCCTTCATTAATATCCACGCGTTTCCAGTTGGCTTCATCTACTCTTGCAAAACTTTTTAATCCCTTTACAATTTCAGAAGTACGGCTTGCGCCTTCCTTTATACCCGAAAGCAGGATGGCAATTTCCTCATATACATACTCCAGGTCGATTTCTTTTTTATACTTTTCGATATCGAGCAATTGGGGCGGTATCTCTTTTGTGAGATCCAGCGTTTCGTACCGGCGGATCACCTTTTGCAGATCCGTTACATCTGCTTCAAGGGGACGGATATTTGAAGTTACGAAATTAATCGGATTGTTGATCTCATGGGCAATTCCTGCAGTGAGCTGGCCCAATGATGCCATTTTCTCATTTTCCACCAGTTTGGCCTGGGTATGCTGTATCTGAAGCATTGCCGCTTTTAGTTCTTCGTTGGTATGTTGCAACTCTTCTGTACGGATTCTCACTTCCTTTTCGAGGATGATGTTCTGTTCTTTTATTAATTGCTCATTTTCCCTGGAAACCCTCAGCGCCTCCTTACGGGCCAGTTCTTCCTCCCTGCGGTAGGTATTGATTTTATCGGCCAGGGCCAGAGAAAGTAATATGGCTTCTGCTGCCGACCCAATTTGCAGGGCGTAATAGGTAAGGTCATTGTAGGGAAGTAAACCGGCATTTCTCAATACGAAAATAATGACGCTGCACAAGAAGACCGTCCATGCCAATAACAGGAATTTTGCAACCCTTATTTTCCGGTAGCTGAGGTTGCTCAACATTACCAATACGTAGGCAGACCCCGCCGCTGCAACAAATTGTACAACGATCTGTGCTTCCTGCCGGAATTTCAAAACAGAAAGCACAAAAGCGATACAGTATGCCAGCTCGATGATGCGCATCCGCCGGTTTAGCTTTGCAGACAGCTGCTTAAGGTTCAGAAAATGCCGGATGAACTCTGCCGCGGCAATGCCGTTGAAGAACGGGATCCATACATTGGCATAAGCATTAATACCCGGAGCGTTGGGCCATAAAAACCGGAAGGAGTATCCCTGTAGCATGGCCTGACTTAAACCTACGAAAAGAACATAAAGGATATAATAAAAGTAACTTTTGTCGTTTGTGGAGAATAGCAGGAAAAAGTTATAAAGAAACATGGCTAAAATCAACCCGGTGTACAATCCGAAAACAAGGTCTTTCAGGGCAAGATCTTCCTGCACAGATTTAATCGTACCCACTTCTATGGGCACCAGTATCTGTTCAGACGCGTACAGTTTAATATAAACAATCCGTTCGTCTCCCTTCTCCATAGTAACATTAAACAGATAGTTTTGATTCTTATTGACCCGGCTGCTGAACGGCGCCTCCTCGGAAATGATGACCGAGTCGAGGAATGTACCATCTTTTTTTACCGTATAAAAAACGACCTCGTCCAGGGTAGGATGGTTAAGCGCCACCATCAAACGGGGAAGCTCCGTATTATTCCTGATCCTGATGCGTAACCAAAATACAGAGTGACTGACAAAAAAATTAGGCACCTGGCCTTTATAGGACTGAAAAGGCCGCCCGGTAACCCCGGGAAAACGATACTGGCCTTTGGGATCCTCCAGGTATTCAATCTGTGCATGGGTAACCAGGTATGTTTTTTTACTGTCGTCGATGCTGGTTAATTGCTGCCCCTGTGCACGGATCAAAAGAAGAGAGAAGAAAAATATAGTTATCAGCTTATACATTCTATTAGCCGGTTATATCCAGTTGATAGTCGATCATCAGTTGTCCTTTGGGGCCATCTTCCGGTGTTTGCTGCACCGGGCGCTCCAGTATACTACGGATCCGGTTCCGCTCTTTTTCATCTGCCTTTGAAAGCACCGGGCAGTCATTAATGGCCATGGCTGTAGCAATAAAATCATCTTTCGGATAAAAGAAATTTCCCTGGTTCCCCAATGATGTTTCTATTTCTGCGCCCATTCTTTTCCCCATTCGCACCGTAATGGGCGCGGCCAAAAACAGCACTTTTGTAGACTTCAGCATACAGGCAACCGCTACCCCGGCGCGGCTCATAAAAAAGCTACCGATCCCCCAGCCGACCACTTCCGTTGAGTTCCATAGACCGCAGATCTCTGAAACACCGGGTTGCCGGGCCATTGTATGGATCGACGGATCATACTTGCTGATCGCCGTTTCGATGGGCAGCGGCATTTTTCCGTCTGCCACCTGTACCCTTGCCCCGCCGTATACTTTGGTTCGTTCTTTATCTTCAGCAACGATCACAAATGTATTATCATGATACATCCAGTCCTGGTTGCTTGAAGTAATTGCAACAATACCAAAATGTAATTCAAGCAGCCGGCGGTGACCTTCGATAAAGTTCAGACACGTAACGGAGTCTGTAGTAGCTCTGAATGCTCTTATTACAATTTCCAATGGTCCGTTTCTTATTTTATTAAATCATTAAAATCAATATAATACCGACCGGAATTGTGGATCTCCGATAGTAAAATCCGTCTACAGGTGTCCGTTACCATGGCTCCGCCTAATGCAACGGAAGAAGCGAGCTGTGGCCAAGCATTGATCGTTTTTTGCATTTCACCCAGTGACATCTTCATTCTGTCGGAAATTTTTGAAAGGTCAAATATCTTGCCCAGAATAACAATTTTTTCTTCATTTGTTAATCCCTTTAATTTCGCCGTATCGATTCCTTCGTCAATGCTGCCATGAAATATGGCTCTATCCGGCTCCAGGTCAAACCGTTCCACATCGAGCATCCCCCGGTCGTTGGTATCCATTACTACCGGAATGCCCAGGGACCGTGCTTTTAAACGGCTCGAAATTTTTACATCAATACCGTCGCACTCCTCTACAAGAATATCGATTTTGCCATTTTCTAAAAAAAATGCATCCAGGTTGTGCTCCGTAATTCCTTCGGTAAAGCACAATACATCCAGAAAGGGGTCGAGTTCAGCTATTTTCCGTGCAGCCAGAACGGCCTTGTTGAGCCCTATATCCTGCACCCCAACGTTCAGCCGGTTCATATTGCTTAGTTCGATGGAGTCAAAATCGGCCAGATGCAGTGCTCCGCACACCCGTTCCATGGCCAGCGTCTGGGCAATGGTCTGTCCCACAGACAGTCCGATTACACCAATCTTTTTCGACCGCAGCAGCTCCCGCTCTTCCGGTGTAATCTTGTACGTGTTCCGGCTGGTTCTCAATGCCACAAATGCTTCCTCATCCAGCAGGTGTATCAGTTTTTTCGACCAGGGGTAGTATACCCATACCCCATATGTTTCCAATGTATGTGTGCCCAGGGTTTCCGCTATAAATGGCGCAGGATCCTCCCCCGGCTTTAACTTCGTAAAATAAGAAATCTTTATATATTCCTGGAGTTGGCTTAAAATCTGGTCGTATACTTCCAGGTCTTTTACGTTTTTTCGCAGTTGCTGGAACAATTTTTGATCCTCTTGGTTGTATATCCTGAAAAACAGGGGTCTGTAGGTTTTACCGGGATCCGATAATACCTGCAACAAGGCTGATTCTCTAGCCGTTGCGTTTTTTTCCATAAATATTAAGTAATTTTGAAGTTACACACATATAAACATAAACACAAACTTACACAAATATTAATTCCAAAGAAAGTATGGAACAAAGTCTTCAGTATTCAAACGTTTTGTATGTTGATGACGAATTGCATAACCTGAATTCTTTTAAAGCGTGTTTTAGGCGTGACTTTTCTGTTTTCACTGCGCAAACAGTTGACGAAGCCCTGCGGATTCTGAAGGAACAGGAGATCCATTTGATCGTCACCGACCAACGCATGCCGGAAACCACGGGTATCGAGTTCCTGGAGTCTATTATAAAAGACTACCCCGATGCCATCCGCATGTTGCTTACCGGTTATGCAGATATCGATGCCGTGGTGGATGCCATCAATAAAGGCCGGGTGTTCAAATATATCCAGAAACCCTGGGAAGAAGCCCTTTTAAGAACAACCATCCAGGAAGGTCTGGAACTTTACGCCCTCAACCGCGCTAATAAAAAGCTCACCGAAGAGCTGGAAGAGAACAATAAACAAATGGAATTCTTATTAAGACAATCGCTTCTTTCCTGAGTTTTTAGTACTTTTACCCCTAAACCGCTGATTCCCAATTTAAGTATACCAGGCCACCCCACCTGTTTTTGCCCTGAAAGCCAATTTTGGCTGGTTATTTGTGTTTTCACACATAACAGGAAATGGTTGTTGTTTGGCGATGTTGATCAAGGGAATCCGCTCATGAATGCTATTTTGAAACTATAAATGTACATGATGAAAAAATACGTGTTGCTGTCTGCTTTTCTGTATGCTCTCCTCTCCGCCCATGCACAGGACCCCGCCGGCGCCCAGTCGTTGAGGGATAAGGTACTGGATGATATACAGAAGAATTTTACATTAAAGACGAAAACTTTTGATTCCACAGTATCGCAGCTGGACCAAAGGATGTCGGCGCTTGATAAATCTATCAACGAGTCAAAAGACGTGAGGGACAAAGCAGATAAGCTGGTACTGCGGGTTCAGGCAGTGGAAGAAAAACAAAAAGCCATTGAACAGAATGAGCTAAATATTTTCCAGGCCAACTACCAATCTGCAATGGTCAATCTTATTTCTATGGAACGGGAGATCAAACCATTGGTGCTTTTTAATTCCACCAAGGCTTTTTTTAATTCCCTGAGCGAAACAGGCAACCCGATGAACTATGAAGGCTATACCAAATGGTATAATTCCTACGCGGCCTTTGTAAAAGAAAAAAAAGCGGAAAGCCCGGTGCTGAATGTGACCAGCAACCTGCTCAATTTTGCCAGTGGTTTTGCAAAAGGAGTTCCCGTTACAGGCCCTATAACTTCAGCGCTCTTTTCCAGTATGACCACCTATATTGACAATATCGGCAAAAAGGAAAAAGCACTGAAAGCCCAGAGTGAGGAAATGCTTACCCTTACCATGAAGATCAGCCAGTTTAATTTTGATAACAGCCAGATCGAAAATGAGTGGGAAGCCATTACCGCAGAACTGCAGGATCTGCAAAAGAAATATGATAAATCGCTGAAGGAAAACCTGGGCATCATCAAAGTATCACAGGCGGATTTTGATAATAATTTCTCCCGGCAAAATGATGCCGAAAAACGTTATCAATACCTTACACGGGTAAGGGATGAAGCCGCCCGGTTTGTAGCCAACGAAAAAAAGAACAACCCCAAGGAATGGCGCCAGGCTGCATACATCCAGATGAATGACGTACAGTCGTTAAAACAGCGGTTTGGCCAGGTTACCTTCCGGATCAGCCAGAATCTTTTAAAGTATAAAGAGCTTTTTGACAAATACCGGACCGACCCGCAGCTCGGAAGCCGGATCAAGGATCTTGAAATTAAAATGAAAGAGCTACAGGAATCCTTCGACAAAACCTTTGACCCGCTGGAGTATATTAACTCTGCGAACAGGATGTATAAGGTGTGAGCATACAGATTTGAGATTTGAGATTTTGGAATTGGGATGGATGGCTGCTGATGAAACAGGCAGCTATCCCTGTGACTTTGAGAGATCGTTTCCGGCGGATACCGGCGCGGTATTGCCTGAGACCGGGTCCTGCTGAAACCGGCAGCCGTGCAACCGCGGTTCTCAAATCTGAATTCTGGATTTCCAAAACTCACTCCAGCGCTTCCAGCAACTGTTTCCTTATTTTCCGGAAGTAACGGATACTATTATCATAATCATTAAAGTTCAGAATCAGTTCGTTCACGATGCTTTTTGCTTTTGCCGGGTCTTTCCGTTCCAGCATCTTCAGCAGCTCATAGTCGTAAATCCCATCGCGCATCGCCTCAAAACGGATGGAAGTATATAATTTTTTATACCCGGGATAAACGATGTTGGCGTCTCCTGCCGGCAGTTTACCCCGGTCGCGGGAAGCATCATCCCTTAGCGGATCCCGTCCGCCCCAATAGTTCAGTCCCCAGTGTAAATAACCGGTAGCTCCGTATTTATAGTTGATCCAGTGCAGGTAGCGTGTCTGTATCAGCGGCTGCTCAATAAACCGGTTGGCATAATTACCTCTCGGGCCCACGCAGGTATAAAACCATATTTCCCTGCCGTTCTTTTTCAGTTCCTGGTAAAACGTATAATCCTTATGATACACATCCAGTACCGGTATCCAAACATCAATACCATCTTTTAATTCTTTGGAGGTGAGCACGGCATCCATGATCTTTACACCCGGCAGGTATTTCCGTACATAATCGCTGATGGCTATATAGGAAGGCGCATTTTTTGCCGTTGGCTCATCCGAAATGTGTTGCATATATTTCCCAAGCCATCCTTTTTTTTCAAGGTGCGCTTTTAATGCCGGCAGGAACTGGTTCAGAAAATTCTGTGCGCGGCTATCACTCACCGGCAGCAATACCGAGCGCATGCCGGAAAGACTGATGGAAGGATTGGGCGCCTGTTTCAGCTTTTTTGATTCCTCATTATCCTCCAGCGGTACTTCCACAAAAAACGGATCGTCCCAGGCACCGGACCTCCAGGCCAGGTGACCGCCCTCGATTCTTTTGAGCGCTCCGGCTTTTTCAAACAACCCGGCTTCTTTATCAAAGTTGGAAAAGTCGAAAGTATATTTCCCATGCTGCAGTGTATACCTGGTGTTCCATGCCGCGTAAATACGATGCACATTCTGGTTATGCGCAGCCATTATATCCGCATGTACTTTCAGGAGCTCCCAATACAGCGGTGAATACAATGTAACCTTATGCCCCTTGTTCAGTAGTTCCAGCGATGCAGGATTAAAATGAGATGACCAGTTGCTGATCCACAAAGAGGTTTCCGGTACTTTTACCGGATATACTTTAACCGGCACTGTATGACGGAACTGTTCCTTTCGCCCATTTGCCAGCCCGCTCACGCTTACCTGTATCCTGTAAATACCGGCAGCAATGTTTGCGGGAATGGAAACCGACACCCACAACGGGTTGATCGCTCCCTGTGATAAATTCAGCAGTGTATCATCTACGATCGGATCGGGGAAATAACCTGAGATAGAGCGCAGCAGGTCTTTAGAAGCCGGGGTATAGCTCCGTCCTACCGGAACGTAGGTTACCCAACCTGTTTTTACAGTGAGTCCAGAAGCTGTGCCCTGCAAACAAACCGCGCTGGCCGATAAATTTCGCAGGGGACCGTTGGCCCTTAGGACCAGTTGTATAGAAGCGGTTTCACCAGCGGCTGCGCGAATGGTATCGTCCGTTAGCGGGGGAAAATAGGCCCGCTCCTTAAACACTTTTTCCAGTGCATCTACCTGGTAAAGACCGGCACTGGTTTGGCCCAACCCATTTAAAGATATGCCCATAGCCGCCAGGAATAGTAATTTCCGAATCATAATCTTTAATTTAACACGTTTATGTATTGAAACCATCATTTCTTTTCACAACGGTTCCACAAATAGCTGCCTGACCCTCCTCACCTGTCCAGTCGCTTTTGTAGACACTGCCTCTTGCCAGCAGATAACACTGGCACAATTGCCGGTTCGGCAGACAAACCAACAAAAAGATCGCGGCAATCTACGGAATCATCCTTCAGTGAGCCAGTGAAAAATGTGTTTGCTCCGGGCATTATCCTGCTCTTAAAACAGCCTTCTATCTTCTGTTTCCGTAATCTTTTTAACCAGCTGCCGGTAGAGGGCCAGATCCGGCTGGCCTGTATTCAACGGTTCATCCAGAAACCGTTTTCCCCATTCAACCGGGCCGGGCTCTTTTTGACCGGAGGCCCATTGGCCGAAAAGTTGTTCCGCCGCTTCTTTCCGGTTTAGCCATCCAAGCGCAGCCACCTGTACCAGGGTGTTAACCGATCCTGTGGATTTGTCTGAATCCGCAACCCGTTGCAGCAGCCGGCGTCCTCCCCGCTCGTCACTCATTGCTATTTTTGTAAGTCCCTCAAAAAATTGTTCCAGGCGGTTGTCGATCAGCTCCTCATAAGGCTTTCCCGAGCCCATGTTCCGCGGCCACGAACCAGCTTCAGTTATATACTTCAGGGCCGCTGCATATCGTTTCCGCGAAAGCATTTCCAATGCCAGTATTAACTTGGTTTCTTCATACAGCCGTCTGCCTTCCCCGGCGCCCTCAAAGGGCAATATCTGTAACCGCTGCAATACCTCGTTTGCCTGCCGGTACCGGTCATTCCGCATCAGGGACCGTACGTATAACATGCCGTTTATATAATCCCGGGGATGCTGCTGCCAATAAGGTTCTATTACCTGCAAAGCGGCTTTGTACGAGCCCCGGGAAAGATAAAACCGTGTAAGGTAATGCTTATACCGCCAACCCGTATCCACCAGGCTGGCACGTTGCAGGTCACGAAGCTGCAATGCAGCGCTTTCATGCTGCGATGCTCTTACAACATAGAGGGGTGCAAAGCTAACGGAATCGTCGATCCGATTCAGCAACCGGCACGCTTCTATCTTATTATCCTTTGCCAGTTGTAATAAGGCCAGCAGGTAAACCGGCTTCCAGCTCTTCGTTTGTGAAACAGCCCAGTCCAACACCGGCTTTGCTTCCTCGCGGAACGGGAATGCAAAATCCGGTTCTGCGACCACGGCTTCCTGCAGATAGGTGGTGCCAGCTGCCGTTCCCCGGTTCAGATAGGCCAGCCAGTAAAGAAGCTCATTGTTTTTAGGAGCCCGCAGCAACAATTTCCGGGCCTCTTCAAAACGCTCCAGCTGCATATACCAGGCGGCCAGTTCGAGATAGGTTTGATAAGGAAGTTCATTCTGAACACTGCCGGTAAAATTCTTCTCACTTTCGGGAGTCTGCTTTTCAAGAAACTTTTCAAACAACAGGAAATGGTTCAGCGGTTCTGCTTCCCGGATCCCTTTTTCTACCTCCTCATTGCTCCTCCCCGTGAGCCGGTTTAAAAGATATTGTAATTGCAGCGCTTCTACATTATACTGATTTTGATACAGTGCTTTTACAGCATATTGCATCGCCCGCTCAGGATCTTTTCGGAGCAGGCAGATCTTGCTCATCTCCGTATAAGCAGCACTCCGGAACTCCGTGGTAAGGGCGGCTACATTCAGCCCGTCTATAGCGTCATTAATCCTGCCGGTCTTTAGGGCCGCCCGTGCATAATAATAATTGGCAGCCCCATCATAGGTGTCCACGCTCAGCGCCTGTTTTGCGATATTAAACGCCGAATCGTATTGCATCCGGTTATAAAGCAGGCGCGAAAGCAGGGCAAGCGCCGGCACATAATTTTTATTTTTACTTAATGCCTGGCGCACTTTCCGTTCTGCTTCCGTATAATTCCGCAATCCTGCCAGGTCTCTTGCATATATGTAACACCCATATGCATCCTCCCAGTTAAAATCAACTGGTGCGACAAGCGGCCGCTGCAGCGGTTGATCATCCACGGACCAGGAGTAGACACCCAGATGGATGGTAGCAGCCTTCCATTGCTGTGGCAACAATTCCGTTTCCAGCTTTTTTACGGCCAGTGGTTTCAGGTCCACCCATGCCGTATACAAAGGGGTTCCGTTCTGGTCCCTTACGTACAGGGTATCCCGAACAGTTCTCAGGGGAGAGATCGTTAGCGACCCGCCGCTGACATGCACCACTCCCATTTCATTGGCATCGGTAACCCCACCCGTACCGGCAAACGGGTACCAGTATTCGGTCCATTGGTCCGTGCCGTAAGGAATAAACTGCGTTTGCTTAAACGGCGTTAAGCTGCTGGGGATGGAGTTCTGGTTAAACAGGCGTCCGCTTTGCATTTCCACATACTGTCCGTCGTTGTCGGTCAGCAATTCTTTCCAGATATCGCCCTGATCGCTCAATGCCCAGGAGAACATTTTGCGGCCCAGTTTTTCATCACTGGCGGTATAGTGCAACATTCCAAAATCATCGGCTTCCCAATGTGCGCCAAAATAGGGCTTACCGCTATTAATGATGTGTAGCGATTTGGAACCGCCGTAATCATTTTCTTTCCATTGCGCAATGGCTTTGCCTGCTATGGAATCATAGGGCCATTGAATGTGCTCTCCCGAATGGCCGATGGCCGCGGTTCCGGGATAAACCAGTTGCAGATCTGCTTTTGCTGCCACGGCGGCATTGGACCACTGATAATAGGGTTGTTCGGTGGCTGTAGGGTTGAACCAGTAAGAACGGGTTGTAAAAAAAGCCATATCCTTTTCCAGCTTTATTTCTACGTTCCACCGTGTGCGGGTAAGCAACTCGAGGTACCCGATCGTACAGCTTACGCTTCCGTCTTTACCGGTACTCAACCGGTAATCCACCGGTGTAGCCGTATTGGGTGTATGCCCGATCACCCCATAGTTAAATTCCACGCCGCCGCTGGTCCAGGGCCCACGCATAGCAATATCGCGGAACTTTACCACGTTGTTATTGTATAAAAAATAGCGTTGGTGTATTTTATCGTAGGCAGACCATATTTTGCCCCCGATTTCGGGAAATACTTCCACCCGTATGAAATCATTTTCCAGCTGTACTACTTTCCACTCCTTCTGAATGGGCGCGGCGGCAAAACCATCAAAGCGGAAATAAGGATAGATTTTGCCAAAAGAAGGTATGGGGTTTGGATCCGAGAACGGATAGGTAACATATTTTCTTTTTAGTTCGGTAATGGTTGCTTTTTGCTGGGCCACTGCGGGCAGGAAAAAACAAACCAGGATCGTCATACAGAAGCAGCTTCTTTTCATGTATCTTTTTGTCGAATTTATCGAATCTTTACCGGAGACCTTTATGCAAACGTTTGTCTTTGCTGCTTCGTTGCAGCACCCTGCCATTTTCCGGGCGTTCCGGAGCTTATTAAGCCAACAACAATTGATACGCTTTACTATTCTTCTTACAGCCTTCGCTACCCGACAGGCCGACCCGGCCAACAAAAACACCAGCTATTTCCAGAACCGCTTTAAAGATCACTGTATTTTGGTTTGATCCAAATGGCCGATCCAACAATTCAGAAAGCCTATGAGCTTTTTGTCGATTCGTTATCCATAGACAGTATTGCCACAAGAAGCAGTTGGCTGCGGGCAGTAATCGCAGCCCGGTATGGTCCGGCACCAGAAGCACAAAGCCTGAAGCTTGCTATCCGGCAACCGGTATTGGTTTCCTGCACAACCTAGGCGATCATCACACATTCAGCACTCCGGCTCTTCCGCAAGGACGTGCCGGTGAGTTCCATCCGGTGCGCCTGGTGTATAATGCGGTCGAGAATGGCATCGGCGATGGTGGGCTCTCCGATAATATCATACCATTTGCTTACAGGTACCTGTGAAGTAATGATCAATGCACTTTTACCATGCCGGTCCTCAATCACTTCCATAAGTGCTGTACGGCTTTGCGCATCGAGCGGCTGCAGGCCGAAATCATCCAGTATCAGCAATTGCTGCCGTTCGATGCGGCCGATCTCTTTATTGTAGGAATCATTGATCCTGCTCATCTTAAGCGTAGAAAACAGCCGCGAAGCATTATGGTACATCACCCTGTATCCCCGGCTGCAGGCATGGTGACCCAGCGCGGAGGCAATATAACTCTTGCCGATACCGGCGGACCCGGTAATCAGTATGCATTCGGCCCGGTCTATATAACTGCAGTCTTCAAACTTCATAATCTGGTTGCGGTCGAGATTGCGATCGTTATGATAATAAAGATCATCTATATCGGCCTTGTAGCGGAACCGGGCGTGTTTGATGCGCTGACCGATATTGCGGTTTTGACGGTCGGCCCATTCGGCCTCCACGAGCTGGGCAATCAGTTCATCGGGCGTGCCTGTACCTGATTTTCCCGCCTCCAGGCAGGCTTTTAATGCCCGGTGCATGCCCAAAAGTTTCATTTCCTTCAATTTGTTAAGTGTTGCGGCATTCATAATCTGTATTATTTAAAGGTTGATGACATCAATACGCTTGACAACAGCACATGAAAAAGCGTTAGCCCCATTCATTATTCAATAACCGTGTTTTCAAGGTTAAAGGGAAGCTCAGGATATAACCCTTCATAAAATATGGGCAGACGCTACAGCCACAACATCTTGGTCGCCCGATCATTGCCAGGCACGCGTTCCTGTTCCAGCTCCAACAAACAGGTGATCTGTCAGCGCGCAAATTCGTTATCTTTCTTTTATAGCACGTGCACTGATCTCTATCTCAAAAACATTTTCGTAGGTTTTCATTTTGCGCAATACCCGAAGACGTTTTAACACAGCCTCGGAAAAAGTAGTACCACTTTAGCTGTATTCCGCCATAAGTGTTCAGGGACAGCTGCTGATGATTCTGTTCACATGTTGCGGTCTTTGATGGTATTTGCCGTAAATACCAAACACCTGCCAGTATCCGTTTTTTAGTTGCACCAGCAGCAGGCCGGCCATTAGCTTATACGCAAAATAAGTACTTTACCTTAAAAAAAGTCATTCTTTGTTCATTTTTCCGGGTAGGTACCCGGAAAAATGAACAAACTGCAATAAAAAGCCCGGTTTTATTAACAAAACCGGGCGAAAATTTTTCGTAAAGGGCCGTTATGCAACGGGCAGCAGGTTCCGGTGCAGCACCGCACCAGTATGTGCCGGATCCAGCTCCAGCACCTGACCCAGGTATTGATCAGCCGCTGTCATATTGCCCAATCCCAGGTATCCCAGCCCCATCAGGTACCAGCAATGGATCCGGTTACGCAGGTCCAGATCATCATCAAAAATCATCAGGTCTGGCAGCGACACTGCAAAAAAATCGATCGTGACCGGGTCATTCAAATGCTTTTCCCCGTAGCTGATCAGGTTGCGGAACCGCTGTGCCGCTTCTTCCGGTCTGCCTAATTTCAGCAGCGCCATTCCCTGATAAAAGATCTTATCCGGTTGCTGATCGTTGTAGTAAATGGCGGGCGCCGGCTCTGAAAGACCTACGGCTGCTTTCTCCCAGTAAATTGTTGCGGCCTGGTTATGGCCACCGGCTTCTTCCACACATCCCAGCCAATAATTAATATCGTTCTCCTGTGCACCATACAGTTTTCCTTCTCCCAGGTTGGCCGGGTATTCCTCCGCCTTATGCAATAAACGCCCTGCTTCATCCAGGTCTTTTTTTGCCAGTGCCTGCTTGGCCAGTTCTACGTGAATCAGCACATGCTGACCGGAGGTCCGGCCTTCCCCTCCTTCCCATGGATGAAAATTACGGGACTGCAGCAGCTGGCCAGCTTCCTCAAACCGGCCCAGCAGGGAGTATAATCCAACGTATTCGATATAAAGATCGTCGCGTTCCCGCACCTGTTCGGGATACTGATTGAGGTAGGAAAGCCGCAGCTCCGGATGTATATTAAACCGTTTCTTTAACTGATCCAGCTCAAATAATACTCTTGCGTCTGATGGATCGGCCTCAAACGCCTTTTGAAATAAACGGAGGGCCGCTTCTTTTTTATCAAACTTATTGTAGTAGGCGATTCCAAGATTCCGGTTAACCGTGGCAAACCCCGGATTTATAGCCAGCGATTGTTCCCAGCAACTCCGCGCCTGGTCATACAAGCGCTTTCCATAATAATAATTACCCAGGTAATACAGGGCTTTATAATCACCGGGATTCTGTTCTACTGCAGTGGTCAGCACCGCAATGTCTTCAATGCGATTGGGAAATACGCCGTCCGGGCTCATTTCAAACGCTTTCCCGAACCAGGCTGCAGCCTGGTTATGATCGCCGGACAGATGGTCAAAATATCCCATGTAATAGTGCACCAGCGGATCCGTTGTATGATCAGCTACCCTGGATAAAAAAGCGGTTGCATCTTTATACAAACCGGCCGCGGCATATTGCAGGGCCATTTCGATGAACGAATAAGAACGGTTGCGCATCTGTTGTTGAAGCAACTGCAACTCCTTTTCAGCAGCTTCACGGTTGCCCTGCCGTTGCAGGTGCCGGCACCATTCAAACCGGGCGGCAAAATCAAATCCATCAATCGTTAATGTTTCCTGAAGCACTGCAGCAGCCTCTTCCCAGCGTTGCAGCTGCCGCAATGCCACCGCTTTTATATGCCGTGCTCTCAGGCTGTTATAATTCCGTAAAACAGATTTCTTGGCAAACCCGGCACAGGCGTCCCAGTTGTTCTGAAGCGCACTGATGTACGCCAGCTGCAGGTATGCATTATCCTGCATGGCAGCGTTCCACGTACTTTTATACAACCAGTCCGTGGCCCCTTTTAAACGCTTCCGGTACCGCAGGCAGAGCCCCAGGTTATACAACGGCTCTCCGTCATAGGGATTGGGATTCCTGGAGGTGAGTTTTTCTACCGCTGCGCGGAGGAAGGGTTCCGCGGTCTCAAACTGGCCGCGGCGCAGGTACCAGAGCCCCATTGCATTGTTGCACCGTACATCTGTAGCATCCCGTCTCAGGGCTTCGCGATAATAATCCAGCGGCGAATACGTTGCATGCCGGTACTGCTCCAGGTGTAAACCGGCCAGGTACAGCTCTTCATTGGTAGCAAGCAATTCCGGTTGCAATATGGGTTTTGCCGGATCCGGTATTGCTTCCGTGTTACGATCTACCGGAGTATACGCGATCAACAGATTTCCACCGGCGTCCAGTACTTCAGCCGTCAGTTGCCCCGCCTCAGCCGTGTGGTCAACAACCACCCGTTTTTCAAAACTTTTCCGGGGAGACAACGGCACCGTTTCTGAAAAAAGTGTATTCCCTGCCTGCATCAGCCGAACTGTTACCGATTGCTCCTTTGTTACGTATACCTGTACCGTTGCCGTATCGAAAGTGGTTTCCAGGTTCACCATGGCATCAATGGAAGCATTCTTTACATACCCAATGTTCTTGTAGGGCATAAAGTACTGTTTAAAGGTGCGCACTTCATTTGGCATGATCCAGCTGAAATCAGGCTGATTATCGGTATACACCCCGCACATCAGCTCAAAATAAGGACCGTCTTCATCGGTAAGCTGCCGGTCCCAGGCCTGGCCAAATGCCCCACAACCCCAGGTCCACTGTTTTTTACCGGGACTTACATGGTGATCGGCCACATGCATGATGCCCGCTTTTTTCTGATGATGGTATCCCCCTACAAAATTGAATGCGCTGTTAACAGCCATATAAGAAGTAGGCACAGGAATATTGGTGTAAATTGAAATATCGGTTCCCGGCGAGTAATCCACTTTATAATAGGTGCCGGTTGCGATCGGAAAGGAACTTACATCACGCTTACCGTGATCAAAAACAGCATTTACATCCGGCGGGAATACACTTTGATAATGTTCATCTACTGCAACCGCCGGGTTGGCCCACCACAAAAAAGTTTGCGGGAACGGCGTGCGGTTATACAACTTCGCTTCCAGCTCAATGTAGGCCCTATCCGGATACAAGGTAAAACCCAGGGCACACTTGGTGCCGAACATCTGCTCATACTCATTTACCCATACGGTTTTGCTGCCGTCTTTATTTTCAAGGATCTGGAAATCGGTTGCATCAAACGTGGTAGGACGGTGGTGCTGCGGCCAGTTGAATTCGATGCCGCCGCTGATCCAGGGGCCCAGCAGGCCCACCAATGCGGGTTTAATCACCCGGTTATGATACACAAAATGATAATCATTGGTTTTATCATAGGCCATCTGGATCCGTCCGCCCAGTTCCGGAAGAATCATCACCTTCAGATAATCGTTCTCCAGGTATAAAGCAGTCCACTCTTTCTCCTCCTTTTCATCGTATACTTTGTCGATCACCTGGTAGGGATACACCACGCCGCTGCTCCCCTGGTATACCCGTTTTTCCAGGAACATCGGGTTCTTGTCTGGCAGCCCGGTTTTGTAGGTAGGAATCTTCACCACTTCCTGCCATGCATGCACTTCCATAATCTTCTTTTTATAATGGTAGAAAAATAATTTAATTGTCAGATCAATGTCCGGAGAAAACCGCTTCCATTTCTTCCAGCGATTTCCCCTTGGTTTCCCTGACGCGGAATTTCAGGAACAGGAAACCCAGTAAGCATACACCCGCGTAGATATAAAAGGGCGTATAGGTCCCAAGCTTTTTTGCCAGTATGGGAAAAGTAAAAGTGAGCAGTGCATAAGACCCCCAAAGGGCCAGCACAGCGATGGAAGTAGCAGCCCCTCTTATCTTATTGGGAAAGATCTCCGAAATGAGCACCCAGGTAACCGGTGCAAGCGTCATGGCATATAAGCCGATGGCTGCCAGGAGCGACCAGGAGGCTGCGGCTGATCGTTGTTTCAGCAAGGTGGCGCTGACCAAATACAGGAGGGTTAAGCCGATGGCCCCCAGCAGCATCAGCGGCCTGCGGCCCAGCTTATCTACCTGCCACATGGCCACCAGGGTGCAGATCATATTTACCAGCCCGATAAAAACAGTTTGTTTCAACTGATCATCCTGGCTGAAGCCTACACTTTCAAAAATATTCGCCGTGTAATTAAATACCACATTGATGCCGCAAAGCTGCTGAAATACGGCGAGTCCGATGCCGATCAGTACTACAGGGAAAACAGCCCCCCTGAATACATCCTTATAGCGTACTGCGGTATCGCCGACAACCGATTTGCAGATGGCGCCCAGGGAATCGGCAGCATAATCAACGCCTCCGATTTTATTTAATATTCTTTCTGCAAGAGCAGGGTTACCCGTCTTGGCCAGCCAGCGCGGGCTTTCCGGCAACCAGCAAACTCCAAGTAAAAAAAGCGCTGCGGGTACAGCCCCCAACCCTACCATCCAGCGCCAGGCATCTGCGCCCTCATTCCGCAAACTATAGTTTACCAGGTTGGTCACAAAAATCCCGATCACAATGGTGAGCTGGTTGATGGCTACCATGCGGCCGCGCATATTGGCGGGAGCCACTTCCGCAATGTACATAGGCGATAGTACCGAAGCCATGCCAACCCCGATGCCGGCGGCAAAACGCGCTGCAATAAATACAGCACTGTTGTGTGCACCTGCCATTGCCAGGGAAGAAACAAAAAATACAGCAGCGGCCAGCATCAGCCCTTTCCGGCGCCCCCAGCGATCAGAGATCCTGCCGGCCAGCAAACATCCGGCAATACATCCCAGCGCCAGTGAAGCCGTGGCGAACCCCTCCTGTACTTCATTAAATCCGAACTGCTCTTTCAGAAACGGCAGCGCTCCCGCAATCACTGCAAAATCGAATCCAAACAAGTAACCGCCCAATGCGGAGATGAATGAAATACCCACGATATAGAAAGTATTAAACGGATACTGACTTTTCATACTGAAGCGATTTTAGAAACACAAAGATGCGCACATAAAAAGGTATATAGAATGGATATCCTTATTAAAAAAAGGATGATCTTATGAAGGCCTTACAATCCCGCGGTGTTGGATCCGGCATCCAGGCGCATTCCATAGGCGGCCGGTTCCTCTACGCTTAAAAAACAGCCGCCTCGTTATTATTTTTTCAGCAGCAGCAGTTGCTCCCGCGTCAACACGGTTTCCGGCATAAACTGCGCGCTATTCATGTACCGGATAAAGCTGTAGCGCAGCTGGCGCGCTTCAGGCCGCTGATCCAACGCGTTGGTAATATTGACAGAGGTCATCAGTAACTTTCCTTTTCCCACGCGCGCTTCGAGTACATTCGCCATTTTCCGGTTCTTAAAAAAATTATCAATCACGCGCACCACCGGCGTCATGGCTGGCAACGAGTCAATGATCATTGTTTTGGAATAAGTGATCAGATCCCACCACTGCCAATCGCTGTGGAAGGCTGTAGGAAAATGCTGCAGTGCAGGATGCCGCGGATTACAAAGAATGCCCATGGTACCGGGCTGATCCGGGAAATGCACGGGGCTCCAGAACACAGGGGCAAAGCGACCGTTCACCCCCTTCAATTCAGCCGTATCCGGATTAAACAATACGTTCCTGCCTTCCTCCAGTAAGCGCAGCGCCTCTGCAAACGAACGGGTAAAGCGCACATTGCCTGCATGTTCCTCAATCGTTGCGGGATATACCCATATCCGCCATTCGTTCTTATACGGGGTGCCCCTCAGCGACAATTCGATGGTAAGCATTCCGGCTTCCCGGATCGCATTTAATGCAAACCGTGCTTCCCCAATGTAACTGCCATTTCCAACAGGCAAATCTGCTGCGGGCCAATCTTTTTTAAACAGGATTTTTCCGGAACGATCTTTAATAAGCAGCTGCGGCCATGCCCGTTTCAACGTACCTCCGCTGAAATTGGCAACCGCTGCCGTCAGGCTAAAGACTTCGTCATTCTTATAAGCCGCCTTGTTAAAGCGAATCAGCGGCACTACAGCTGAGCTGTACATCCGGTGCGCTTCCGGGCGGACCAACTGCTTACTGTCCCAGAACGCGTCCAGGATTCCTACCAACGCCGTACCCTGCCCGGGAAAATCGTGCAGGTCCAGCAACTGGTAACCGCTGATCCCCTTTGTTTTTAATGCCCGCTCCATTTCCTCCTTGTATAGCTGCGCTGCAAAAATGCCGCTGGCCAGTGTAAACGAATCTGCAAGCTGCAACATATTTTTCTTCCGGAGATCGTTGCGAACAGCTTTAAAATTCAGCGGATCCAGTACACCGGTATATTTACGGATCTCCCTGAGATTGGGATACACGGAGTACTGTCCGATTTCATGGGTAATCAGCGGCACTGAGGCTCCCTCTACCGCTTCGGTATAATCTGTAGAAAAATCCGGCTTATGATCATTAAACACACCCTGTCCGCGTACCCATCCTTTTTTGGTATACTGCGTAATGAAGAAGTCATCTCCAGGTTCCGGCCAGCGGCCGTGGTCTTTTTGAAAGGTAAAAGTTGTGGTGGTATATAAATGCCGTTTGTCCTTTTGTTTCAATTGGGTCAATAACCGATGCAACCAGTTAAAATCGCCCTGCAATTCGTTGCCCAGCGACCATAGACAAAATGAAGGGTGGTTACCATAGGCCTCGCTGATCCGTTCCGCTTCTTTTTCGAGGAACTGATTCGCAGCCGCATCCTCACCGGCATGCAGGTTCCAGAAGGGCAGCTCCACCTGCAGGTAAAAGCCCATGGAATCGGCCACTTCAAATGCTGCCTCCGGCGGGCACCAGGAGTGAAAACGCAGGTGATTGAGTCCATAACTTTTAGCAGCGCAGAACACTTTCAACCAGCCTTCCCTCGTCATGGGCGGATGGCCGGTTAACGGAAAGATATTGCATTCGAGTGTGCCTCTTAAAAACGCAGGACGCCCGTTGATGCGCAGGGTTTGCTGATCACCGGCGATGGTCCTTAATCCAAAACGGGTTTCGTTACGGTCCAGCAATTTCCCACCTGTTGTTTGTAACGTAACAGCTACGCGGTACAGTTGCGGATCAAACTCATCCCAGAGTTTGGCAGTATTACCCAGGAATAACTCTATTTCATTTACAGATGCCCCGGGTACTATCGTAACCGGCATATTACGGGTAACCACCTGTTTGTTCCCCTGGAATACGGCTGCCTTTAAAAGGGCCTTTTGCGTGCCGGCATGATGATTCTTTAATGTTATTTTTAGCGCTACACGTTTTTGCAAAGCATCCGGGTAGGTTTGCACCGTTCCAACCGATAACCGGTCACGGGCGCTTAGCTTTATGGCACCGATAACACCGTTCCAGATAATCTGTGTTCCATCCGTATAGGCATGGGCCATATCCCTTACAGAGATATCATGTTGTTTGCGGTTGTCGATGCGAATCGTTAACAGATGTGCGCCGGGTGTAAGATAACTGCCCAGCTCAAACACATGGGGGGTGCTCAGGCTTTCTTCCGTTCCGGCCTCCTTACCGTCTACCCAAACCCGTGTGCTCCAGATCACACGCTCCAGGTATAAACGGATCATTTTATTATTCCATCCTGCGGGGATCACTACCCGCTTGCTGTACCAGGCAGCCCCGATATACGAATGTTTACGGGAAAGCATCAGCATTACCTCCTTATTCATTACATTGGTGTCTAGCTTTGTCGGATCTCCGATACCGGCATCATCCAATGTACCGGGCAATTTGACCGTACGGCCCTCATCTTTTCCGAACCATTGCTCTTCTATTCCACGATCTTCTTTATCCAACCGTACCTGCCAGGTTCCGGCCAGGGAAATGTCCTGCTGCGCGTAAACCTGCGCTGTAAAAAAAAGAAAAAGACATCCCAAAAATGTCCGCATCATTACTGGCACTATCCTGTTTGTTGATCTGATCATCGCACTACAAAGTTTTGTTTAATTGTTCCGGATACGGGGCCGCCTCCGGGCAAGCATATTCCGTATTTCAGGTTCAAACATAGCGCCTGCCTGCTGTATTTTCAATAGCTAATCTTCGGAAAAAGATAGATTTTCTGATGCCGGAAGTTAGGAAAATTCGGGCGACTGATGGAGCTGGGTTCCTTCACCCGCTACAAAATTTCTTTTAATTGACCAGCACTCAAAACTGTTGCCGGGCGGAAATGCTCAGATGCCATATACTGCAACATGCTGTAGTAGAGCTGTCTTGCAGCCGGGTATGCTTTCAGCTGATCCAGCGGCGTCATGCACACCAGCAGTTTTCCCTGGCCTACACGGCATTCAAAAATAAGACCCAGCTTATGATTGCGGTCGACATTATCAATCACCTGCACCAAGGGCCGGTAAGCGGCAGGCAGGGCATCCAGTATCAGCGGACGCGCATTTTTGACAATGGGCCACCATTGCCAGCTGGTGTAAAATTCCGTGGGAAAATGATCAAACAACGGCAATTCGGGCCAGGTGAGGATCCCTAATGTACCCGCAGACTGCGGCCGCTGTTGTTTTGCTGCGGCCTCTTTAAACACCTTCCAGTTCCAGAACTCCGTAATAAACTGTCCGCCCACTGATTTCTCCTTTATGCTTTCAAGATCCGGGAACAGCAATACGTTCGCTCCCGTCTGTAATGCATTTATCGTTTTATCATCCAGCGTTCGGGCAATTATTGCCCCCGCAGGAACGGCCAACTCCTCTTTGAATGGGTACACCCAAACGGGATAACTATTCCTGCACGCAGTGCCCTCAAGTATTACCTGCAGGTTTAGTTTTGTAGCTGCAGCAATACCGGATAACGGAAAACGGATGTTCCCCACAGGTATAATCGCTTTAGACTCTTTTCCGATCCTCCATTTTCCGCTGCCCAGCACCTGTCCCTTCGGGTTGGTTATTCTCCAGTGCACGGTCTTCCCCGAAACATGTTCCGGATTGTAATTTACTAACTGAACGTCTGCGGTGAACGACTCATCGTTTGTCCAGGTATATGTATCCATCAATACCTGAATGGTACGATCATTACAAAACTGCCGGAAGGTTTGTGGAGAGACCAGTCCTTTACTGCGCATAAAGGCATTCAGCAACCCTACCAGTGCCGTGCCCTGCCCGGGAAAATCCTGCAGGTCCAGCAACTGAAAGCCGCCGAAACCAGGTGTACCCAACGCCATTTCAATCTCCCTACGGTAAAGTTGAACGGCCAGCATGCCCGATGCCCTACAAAAGTCCGCCGCCTGGTCGCCCATTCCTGCCTTTTGCAACCGCTCGCGAAAGATCTGCAGGTTCGCCGGCTGAAGCACGCCGGTATATTGCGGAAGCTCCGTATAATCCGGATACAACTGGTATTGTCCAATCTCATGCCCGACCACCGGTAAATCCAAAGTGCGGATAGCCCCGGCGTAATTGCGCCGCGTATTCGGCTGCATGCTATTTAAAATTCCGTTAGTTCGGTCTTCGGTTGTGGCAAAACCACCCCGCACATCGAACCCACCATCAGCCGTTTCTTTACCCGTCCGCATGGTTACCCAAAAATCTTCACCTGCCCTGGGGTGCGGATCATTATAAAATGCATTGGTACCAGCCGTATATAGCCGGCGGTTATTATCGTAAGCCCGCAGTTCTTTGATCATTTTATCCGGCACTGTTTCATCCCCCGCCGGTTCATTGCCCAGTGATAACAGTACAAACGACGGATGGTTCCCATAGGCATCAAGAATGGCTTCCCCTTCCTTATAAAGAAAGCGATTCTGAAAGCTGTTTTTACTATTAAAGTTCGACCAGTTAGGTAATTCTGCCTGGATATAGATCCCTTCGATATCCGCCGCCTCAAAGGCAGCTTCGGGCGGTGTATAGGAATGAAACCGGTAATGATTGATGCCATATTGTTTTGCGATCCGGTACAGCCGCCTCCATGCTGAAACGGTCGCAGGCGGAAATCCTGTTAAGGGAAACACACAGCTTTCGTTCTTCCCTCGTAAAAAAGTGACCCGGTTGTTAATGCGGAACTGTGTGCCCTGGGGGAAGAAACTACGCAAACCGGCGTTTAGCACCATCCGGTCTGCAATGCCTCGCTTATCATACAATGTTACCGTAAGACGGTAAAGTGCCGGGTGATATTCATCCCAAAACAGGGCATCCCGGCCCAACCGATAATCCAACTCCACGCTATCAGCAATGATATTGTACCACTGTGTTTTTGCTATATGCTTTTTGCCGGTATTCCATGCCAACGCCTCTATTTTGATACGGGCCGTTTTTTTTCCCTTATACGCATTCCGCAACCGGATGCCGAGCTGGAACAACCGCTTGTTGGCATCCGGTTTTACCCGAATCTGCGCCAGTTGAAAATCACTTCGGCGCTCCAGGAAAATATTACCGATGATGCCGTTCCAGTTGGTTTGTGTATGCACGCTCAGCGCATGCGAACCACCCACCGGGAAAAGTGAAGGCGTATTATCCACGCAGATCGTCAGCGTATGCCACCCGGGCTCCGGGTAGCCGAGTTCAATGACCTGCGCGGCCGACAACAGGGTACTTTTACCTACAGGTATTCCGTCCATCCATACGGTAGTTGCCTTGGTACGTTCGAGGCAAAGTATGGCGCTCCTGTTCTTCCAGGATACAGGTATGCATACCCGCTTCTGGTACCAGGCTTTGCCGGCATAAGACCAGGTTGTATTCAGGTGCTGCGTGGTGGGCTGCGTATTCCGGATGCCTTTATGCCATTGTGCCATGGAGCCAGGCAGGATCACCGTTTCTGTAAACAAACGATCCATCCAGCGTTGTGCAATGCCTATATTTTGCGGATCCATGCAGAAACCCCAGGTGCCATTGAGAAAAATACGTTCGCGGGCGGATGGCTGGGCATGCGCACACAAGCACCATACGTTCAACAAAACAATCCCGGTTATCCGTATTTTAAAAAAAATCAGCATCCTAAAATATGACTGCCTCCTGTAAGCATCATTCGTATTTGAATATTTAAACATAGAGCCTGCGGACCGTGGTTTCAATGGCTATTCGTTAGAAGAAGATGGATTTTTTAATGTTGCATGTGCGTTTATCGCTCTTTTTATTGCCCCAGCTCCAGTGCTTATGGCTGCGGTCTTGCGTCGCCCTCTTCAACACCCCAATATAGGTCAGCTGGTGGTGAAACGCGGCGACTGTGCAACAGGAGCTGCGCTGTTTATCACAACCGGCCTTTTGTACCCAGCTTCCAATACCGCTGCAATGCTTCCGTATAATAGTAATCGGCATAGATCAGCGGCACATCAATGTCGGCATTTTTCGGATAGTTACCTACACCATGCTTCAAAAGAAAACCACCATTTTCTCCGATAGCGGCGCGGTAGGCCGGGGAGCAAAGGCTTTGCAGCATTTTTTCTGCCGCCCTTAAATAACCCCTGCTTTCTTTTCCGGATGTATACGTAGCCAGTTCCAGCAGGGCCGAACAGATAACCGCACCCGCCGAGACATCCCTTGGTGCATTGGGGATCCTCGGCGCATCAAAATCCCAATATGGTATCTTGTCCGCCGGAAGGCGTGGATGAGCTAACAGGAACTGTGCAATGTGCCGGGCCTGTTCCAGGTATTGGGGGTTACGCGTTTCGCGATAACACATCGTGTACCCGTATAACCCCCAGGCCTGACCCCGGGCCCAGGCAGAGCTGTCGGCGGCACCCTGCACCGTTTGCTTTTTTAATACATTGCCGTCTTTAGGATTATAGATCACCAGGTGGTGGGAGCTGTAGTCTGGACGGTAATGATGTTGCATAGTGGTATTGGCATGGGTCACCGCAATACGGTAAAAAGAAGAGTCGCCTGTCATTTTTGTGGCTTCAAACAGCAATTCCAGGTTCATCATATTATCAATAATCACCATAAACCGGCCGGGATCCGAATCCCAGGAACGGATGCACCCTACTTTCTCATTAAAGCGGCTTGCCAGCGACCGTGCGCTATTGACCAGTACCTCTTTATACCCCGGCTTTGGCTCCAGCCGTTCCGCATTGCCAAAGGAGCAATACATCATAAAACCCAGGTCATGCGTCGTTTTATTGTATTGTTCTTTTTCCAGTACCTGCATTTTTCGCAATGCTTCTTTGTATAAACTACTATCCTTTGTGTACTCAAAAAGATACAACAACGCACCGGGGTAAAATCCACCCACCCAGGGTTCGGAGCCGCTGGTCACCAGCTTATCATCTTTAGCGTACCAGGTAACCGGAAAGCGGTCAGCATCCAGCCGCTGCATCATTACCTTGTACTGCTGCGCTGATGCATTGATGCAACGTATCACTTCCCGTTGCAGCCTTTTCCGGGTCTTTACCGGGTGCTGTGCGTTTAATCCGCTTAATAAAAAGCAGCAGAAAAGCAACCACCCCATCCTCTTATTCATGTTATGCTGTTTTAACTTCAACAAGGTATTGGAACCATTAAGGTATTGAGTTTATCAAAGGCTTAATGGCACTTAATTTCTTAATGTTTTAAAACCATTTCATAATCCGGTCTGCGATCAGCCGGTGGCCTTTTCCATTGGGATGATTGCTTTGCGCCATATAATCGCGCAGCTGCTTTCCGTTTCGGACCTGCTCATAAAAGGCGGCATAGCTGTCGGCAAGGCCGATCTGATATTTAGCTGCCAGCTCTACCAGTTGCCGACTGAACTGGCTTAATATATTATCCTGTTTAAGAATGTCCACGGCAAGATCCGGGGAAGGCGTCATCAGGATGATCTTTATATGCTTCCTTAATGCCCGACGGATCATCTTTTCCATCGCCGCTCGGGATGCTTCCAGTCCGACTGACCGGTCGTTCAGCGCATAGTCAATAAACAATACGTCCGGGCGATGCGGCAGTACGTCCTTCTCAAATCGTTTCTGTCCCTGTACAGAATTTTCGCCTCCGATAGATGTGGTGATTACGTTGATGACCGCATTGGGATATTGCTCCTTCAACTGCTGCAGCACCTGGTGCGGATAGGCTTCCAGCGTATGCACCGCCGGGGTCTGAAAGTATCCGCTGGGCACAGAATGCCCGTGAAACACCAGGTTGATGGTACGGTTGGCGGGCCATTTCTTTTTCAATTCGGTCTTCAGCTCCTCCAGGTAGGTTTGCGGATCTGCCTGCGCCATCCCCGCTACCACTATATGCAATACAAGGAAGAACAATAATAAACGAGCCATCCTTTTTTTCATGCTTTATTTTTTATTCAATTAAAAACGACAGTTGCGGTAGTACCATCCGCCTGTAGCTGTAACTGTTGTTCTTTATTACCAATCTGTAATGTTACCATTCCGCCTTTATGCAGCGGATCACTGACATAGAGCTTTCCTTTTTTGATCACCACCAGGCAAAAGCGGTCCGTTTGCAGGTACCGTCCCTGCTCTAACAGCAGCTTACCGGGCTCATAAAATGCCGCCATTACCACGCCATCCGCAAAACGCACGGCCTGTACATCTTTATCATTCTGCAACACCTTCCAATCCGGTTTTGAAGCGAGTTTTGCCGCTTGTTCTGCGGTTGTCGCAGCGCTTAATACATAACCAAAGGAAGATCCCTGTTGTTGCCACAGCACCGGCATAAAAACATCGGCGCGCACCGTGTTTTTTGATTCCGCATTGTTGATCGCATACCAGGTACCAGACATATTTTCTGCATGCACCTCCATAACAGCCGGCTGCAGCGGAATATAGGCAAACCCTGCATGATGGATCCAGCGCACTTGGTCCAGCCGCTTTGTCCCGTTCCGTAATACCTGTTTGGGATGATTCACCGTCACCGGGCCACGCAGGCGGCATTGATCCAATGCGGTGTAAACCGGGTCAGGGACCTTATCTGTTTTTAAATCCCCAACCAGGCATACTACCTTATCCCCATAACAAGCCCAGAACTTATGCGCCGCTAACGTTTGCTTTCCCGTTGTATCTGCAATGATCACGTGCATAGCGGTTACACCGCATAATGAATCGCCCGCGCTGCCGGCAAAAGCCTGACGGTTTGCCTGGTAAGCACCTTTAAAAGCCGTTACGCCCGGCAGGTGCGACCAGTCCCAGACCGACATGAGGTCTGTATATTCTTTACCATCCCTGATAAGATAAGCATCACCGCTGTTGAGCAGCCGTCCTTTTAAATTTTCATGATTGATCGATTCGGTGGCCAGCGTGCGGGTGGAAATCGTTTTCAGAAAAAAACTAAACGCTTTCCGGTGATAGGCGGCAAAATCAGAATAGGGATAATAACGGAATCCTAGCAAGCTCGTTTTACCATTCTGAACAGCGCTTAACCGGTCCCAGTCTGCAGTTCCGGAAGGTTGTAATTCTTTCATAAACGGGATCAATGCCCGTACATCTGCACTTTCCAGTTCTCCCTTTCGGGATGCCGACCGGTCCATGGTTCCCGGCACCGTATATATCCCCCGGGCCATCCATTGCCAGCCGTTCAGCATCATACCCGTAAGCAATGCTACCTTATCTTCCGGAAAAGCAAGCTCCGTACCTTTTAACTGCCAGGCCACCCGGAGGCTCTCCAACAAAAATGCCTTTCCATACTGGTACATTTGTAAGCGGTGCCCGTGCTGCTGAAAGCTGTAATCCGGCTGAATGCCTTCTCCCGTATCTACTTTAATCTCCTTTACGATCAGGTTACGACAGCGTTGCACCAGTGCATCATCGCCGGTAAGCGCCCCGTAATGCAATCCCAGGTCGGCGCACCATACCAGGTTGCCCGCAAGATAATCTTCATGCACCCGGAGCTGGTTCAGCACTTCCAGCGCCGCATTCATCCGTTGCGGATTTAATTGTTTGCGGAGCAGGATGATGATATCGCGCATATAACGGGGAATGCCAATTTCATTGTGCCACCAGTTGGTGCTCCGGTACCGTTCCAGCAGCCAGTGATCGAGCGCCTGCTCCATCGCATGCAGCAATGGAATACTATTGCGCTCCGGCGATCCGGAAGCAGCCCAGCATAGAGCCATATCGCGGATGCGTTTCAGGTGGTCCGGCACCTTCCATGCGGCCGGTTCCTTATCATTATAGTCGATATCCGGCCAGCGCCCATCCGGTTGCAGGGTACGGATCCAGTTAGCTGTATGCTTCACAGGTAGCACACTGGTGCGTAACAGGTAGCGGCTATACCGGTCCAGTATGGTATCTGCCTGCGCTCTGGCAACCAAAGCAAACAAAAAATGAAACACAATATTTAATCCGAGCCTGCGCATATTTATTTTATGTGATCTTAAAAAGGATTGTTCGTTATTTTTTCAGTGCGCGGTAGCGCATCAAGGCTTCAAGATAATAATAGTCTGCGTAAATCAGGGGCACATCTACCTCAATATTCCCAGGTACGCCTCCCGACGCATGCTTCAGGATAAACCCACCGTTCTCCCCTGTTGCAGCACGATAGGCCGGTGAGGACAGCGATTGCAGCATGCTTTCTGCCGCGCGCTGATAGCGGCCGCTGGTCTTCGCATCCACATACTCTGCCAGCTCCAGCAATGCCGACGCCGTAATAGCAGCAGCTGAAGCATCGCGGGGAACCGGCTGATATTTTGATGGGTCATAATTCCAGGGCGGATCAAAGCCCGCCTGCCCCACGTTAAAGTCCCAGTAAGGGATCTTATCCTCTGGCAGGTTCGGATGGCCAAGGAAAAAATCCGCCATACCCTTCGCCGTTTGTAAAAAGCGGATATCCTTTGTTTCGCGGTATACCATGGTGAATCCATAGATCCCCCAGGCCTGACCACGTGACCAGGCAGAGTTATCGGAGAACCCCTGCTGGGTTTCCCGGCTCTTTACCACGCCTGTTTCCACATCATAGTCCACCACATGATAACAACTAAAATCAGGACGCACCTGGTTCTTCATGGTCATTACTGCATGTTTTATCGCCATGTCCTTATAAAGCGGCTCCCCGGTTGCTTTTGAGGCAAAGAACAACAGCTCCAGGTTCATCATATTATCGATGATTACCGGGAATTTCAGGAGCCGTTTCCCGTCCAGCGACTTTACCTGGTCCCAGGACTGAATGCAGCCTACCCGCGGATCAAAACGCCGGGCCAGCGATTGTGCGGAACGCACCAGGATGGCCTTATCTTCCGGCCGGCCAAACAGGCGGTAGGCATTGCCGAAACTGCAATACATCATAAAACCAAGATCGTGATGGGCCGTTAATGTTTTCAACAGCTCCATCTTCTTTAATTTGGTATTGGCTTCGTTCAATAAGTTAGTATCGCGTGAAAATTCATAGAGGTACAGTAACCCGCCCGGGTAAAAGCCGCTGGTCCAGGCAGCTGGTGTTACTGTTTGCAGCTTCCGGTTCTCAAAGGTCCGCGGCCATTGATCCGGCTGCAGCTGTTGTTTTAAATAGTTATACTGCTGCACGGAAGCCTGTAAGCTTTCTGTCACCATCGCCTGTACCTCCGCGCGCGATTGCAACCGGTGTTGTTTTTGAGCATGAACCGGTAATCGTATTATCCCTAACAACAGGCAGCTACTGAATAAAATTTTCTTAAAACAACACTTCATATCCTCCTTAAAATTTGTGCCGATTTATTTTTTAAACAACTGCTGCAACAATGCCGGAGCTAACTGTTCCGTTGGCGCAAAGGCCTCGCTGCTGATGTATTTTTTCAGACTGTACAATAATTGTTGTGCCACAGGACGCTGATCGAGCTGGTGTTTCAGATCGATGGCAGATACCAGTAACCGGCCTTTGCCTACCCGTGCCTCAAACAGCAGGCTGATCTTGCGGGGATTGTTCCAATCGGGGATCATCTGTACCAGGGGTTTAAATCCAAACGGAAAATGTTCCAGCACCATGGGCCTTGAATGGGCAACAAGATCCCACCACTGCCAGTCGGAATGAAATGCTGTGGGAAAGAACTGCAATGCCGGATGCGCCGGATCACAAAGGATCCCCAACAGGTTGGGCGGCATACCGGACCAGACCGTGTTCCAGGAAATACCCGAGAACCCGGGCGCGGCATCGGAGTTTATTTTTGCCGTATCAGCCAGCAGCAATACACTCCCGCCTTTCTCCAAAACTGTTGCCACTCGTGCATTCCAGCTATCTGCTACCAATACTTTACCCGGATCCACTCCCGGCTGTTTTTCCGGATATACCCATATATTCCAGTCATTGTTGCAGGTTGTGCCCTCAATGCGGATCGTAAGTTTTAATTGTACAGCCGTTTTGATCTTATCCAGCGGAACTTTGATCTCCCCCAGCGTGAACGGACTGCCCACCGGAATATCCGCCGGGGCGAAACTACCTGATGCATATACGGTACCATCCGGAAAACGGAGCGACCACTCAGCTATAGCGCCTTTCAATGCGGCACTATCGAAATTGGCGAACTGCGCTGTGGCTGTAAAGATCTGTGCATTGGTCCAGGTAAAAGCTGCGGTCCGTAATAAAGGCACCCGCGTATTCTGAAATTTCCGGAAGTCAGCTGCCGTTGTATAGGGCTTGGGATTCCAGAAAATATCCACTACACCTACCGGGGCGGTACCCTGACCGGGAAAATCATTTAACTGCAGCATATGATAGCCGCCCAGTCCGGGTGTACGCAGGTAGGATTCCACTTCTTCTTTTTTCTGGATGACCTGGAATTTGCCGGAGGCCATCATAAAATCTGCTGCCTGGTCCAGCATATTGCGCTCCCGCAGCAGCTCGCGGAACAATTCGTAGTTATACGGTTTCAGTACACCGGTATACTTGGGGATCTCCTTAAAATCGGGATACACACACCACTGACCGATTTCATGCGTGATCATCGGTACGTTGTTCTTGACCACATAATCCGAATAATCATAACGGGTATCCAGCGCCTTAACATTGAACCGGCTCTTCAGCCCTTCTTTCCAGCGATGCGGCCGGGCGCCATACAATACATGATAATCATTGGCATCAATGAGGGGATACGCAGCACTCCCGGTATAAAGCCTGCGCGGATCCAGCTGTTTCCAGTGCGTAACCTGCGCCGTCAGGAATTCCTTCACGGCCGGACCTACCAGCTCATTGCCTTCACAGAACATGATAAATGAAGGATGATTGCCATAAGCGTTTAAGATCGCTTCGCCTTCCCGGCGCAAAAAATCATTTACGGCACTGTCCTTGCCAATGGTAAACCGCCAGTCGGGGTTTTCTACCTGCAGGTAAAAGCCCAGTTCATCCGCGGCCTCAAAGGCTGCTTCCGGCGGGCACCAGGTATGAAAGCGCATCGCATTTAACCCATAATTCTTACAGGTGGTAAAGATCCGGATCCATTCCTTTTTATCCGCCGGCGGATAGCCGGTCAGCGGAAACTCCGAAGAATTCACCGTCCCCCTGATAAATGCAGGTCTTCCATTAAATATAAAACGGGTACCCCGTGTCGCCAGTTCACGCACACCAAATGTCACTTCCGCCGCATCATTATACTGCTGTGTATTTCCTGTGGCATTCAATGTCAGCTGCAACCGGTACAATGCAGGATTAAACTCATCCCATAGCTGAACCGGTGTGCCCAGCGGCACTTCCGCCCTAATGGTGATCAGGGAATCCGCTCCGGAGAAACGGAAGCTCCGTTCCGGAACCTGTTGCGGTGTTGTGGTATGCTCCACAGCACCGTTACACCGTATGGTGCCTTCGACGGGTTTACGATTGCTGTTTTGAATATCGATCTTCAACGTAACCGTTCCTTTTGCTGCATCCGGATAGGCCTGTATGCCGGCAATATGCACTTTATCAAATGCGCGCAGTTCCAGTTTACCGATAATGCCATTCCAGTTGGTTTGCGTTTCCGCGCTGACGGCGTGCGCATATTCAATATCATAGATCTTATCATTGTTGACCCGGATCCGTATTTTATTTTTCTTACCGGGTTTTATCAGCGGTGTTACCCTATACTGGTGGGGCACGGAAAGGCTTTCCCGCTTACCGGCCGGCCGGTCGTTGATCCATAGATCGGTTTGCCAGTGTGCCCGCTCCAGAAAAAGCTCCACCTCTTTGTCTTTCCATTGCTCCGGCACTTCGATCTCTTTTTCATACCAGGCAATACCCTTATATTCAAAAGCACGCGTCAAACGCAGCGAGGTCATGCCCTGCGTCTTGTATCCCTTTCCCGCCTGATCTGTAGAACCTGGTAATGTGATCGTTTCTGCCAGCGGCGGCAGCAGTTGTACCCCGTTACTGTTTACGCCGGTCTCAAAGGGATCCAATTTAAATTTCCAGACGCCTTCCAGCCCTAATGTTTTACGGGGAGCAGGTTGTGGCTGCTGTGCCCGTGTTTCAGATACGATACCCAGTAACAGGACGGTTATCCAATAAAGTACCATTCTTTTCTTCATCATCTGCTCAGAAACTTTTATATTATTACCTGTAGATTCCGGTTACAGTTGTTACTGACTTTGACGCGAGCCGCAGTTCACGCGGCTTTGACACCGAATGTTTCAGATTCTGTGTATGGTTTGTCGTATAGATGTCAAGCAGCTGATCCGCCATACCATTCAGTTGCACCACCTCTTCCCGGTCCTGCGGGTTAATCAATACCACCACCATCTTCTTTACATTGCTATCTTTATAGGCCGATACCAGGATATTTTCGCTCCCCTGTTTTCCGGATTGCGCCGTTGCGATCCGTTTCATTCCCGGCCGCACAAAACGCGCAAAATTACCGAAAGCCCAAAGTTGCTTTGAGTCCGAAACAATGCCGTCTGTTTTACAACCCGGCACATCTGTTTTACCCGAGGGCGTATTGATATATACCAGCGCATCACTGTAATCATAGGGGCTCATGGCCAGCCACCACTGCCAGGATGTGGCATTGGCAACGGTGAGGTCCTGATGGATCACTTTGGCCACATAGAGGCCATAATCGATTCCCGTATTACGCGGTGCACCACTGTACTGATTGCAGATATTACCCAGGATACCAAACTCCGTTTGCCATATTTGCAAAGGCTTCAGTTCTTCGGCCACAGCGCGCACCTGTTGCCGGGTTGCAATGGCTGCCGCGTCAGGACAGGTGGTGAAATAGCTGTGCGCTGAAATAATGCCGGCCACCTGCGGCAGATCGCCGATATAGATCGGTGTTCCCGGTTTAAAAAACTGGCGGGCCTGATCGCCGCAGCCTTCTTCATTTTTACCAAATATATAATCCCACTGCCCTGCTTCACCCACCACGATCTTTGCATTCGTATTTCCCATCTTTGGTGCGGTGGCCTTTACCAGCGCAGCGATCTCTGTATTGACGGCCTGTGTACCTTCCTGGCTGGCGCCGTCGGCCTTCCCCCATTTCCATTGGGGCTCATTTACCGGGCTCAGAAAATCGAAATTGAAATGACCCGCTACCTTTACTAAAAAATCGGCATAAGCATCCATCATTCCTTCTTTTATGTTCATCCGCGTACCACCGGTAGCATTATACGCTTTTCCGTTCTGTGTCATAAAAACAGGGGGCGTCAGCGAGAAACCCAGCGTATAGGCAACACCCCTTTTTTTTGCTGCTTCCAAAAACCACTGCTGCCCCTGTTGCCTGCTCCAATCATAAGAGCCATCGGCATTCATAAAACATTCCTCCCTCCGCCATTCGTCCTTTATATTGCTTGCAGCACCCTGTTCAAAACTTCCGCCGCCGATGTTGAAGCGCCACAGGGAAAGAGCAATACCTTCGGGACTTCCATCTTTTAAGGTATCCATGCTGAAAAGCAGGTCGGCTATTTTGTTCTTCTTCTGTTCATCCTGCCAGTTGCCCACAAATTTTGCCGTCCAGCAATCGGAAGCGCCAAAGCTGTGTATCGTTTGTTGCTCCTGTGAGGGATAAAGCGTTACAATTATTTTTCCCGGAGGAGCAGCGACGGGCGTGGTCCCCGGAGGTTTTTTATCACAGGCCCATAGCAATGATAACATATGGGTCAGTACAAAGGCACATCCGGCTTTTTTTACGATTGTTTTTATTGCTTGTTTGAATATTGATCGGTTCTTAAAATATTTCATCGATTATACATTCAGGTAATCACATTGTTTAGGATTGCGCGGCACACCATCGTCATCAAACATATGGCTCTCCCCGATGGCTCTTCCGCCTTTATCTGCATTTATATCAGCGAAACTCGTTTCCGGCCGCACGAGCGCAGGCGCATCAGCAGGAACCACCATTGCCCCTTTTAATTCCCGGTTCTAACAATCCGGAACCGCTGCAATACCAGATCATACGAAGCTTTATAGGTACCGGCGGGACTGGTGGAAAAACCCCAGTTGGCGCCGCCGGAGCTGGCACCTACCGCGCCCACCGTGGTAATCAGATCACTATAATCATCTTTCATAGCCGCACGGGCTGCCGCCAGCCGGAACCATCCCTTGCCCCATACATCCCCGCTCAAGGCCGCCAAGGGCGCATTCAGACTCATGTTTGAAGAACCACCGGTGGTTTGAAAGCTGCCGCTGAATAGATATTTATTATCAGGATCCCTTATTAACTTCGGCGACGTAGTCGCTTCCGTCCAGCCGCCCGCACTACCTGCTACAGTGGGTCCCGTTACAGCAAGATACGGCCAGGGGCTGGCATCGGACCATCCCGGGTACTTTACGGCATCTACCGGCAATGTGGGTGTATACGGTGTGGCGGTTATTGTACGCTTTGTCATATCAACACTAATATGATAATAACCCTTCTGTGTTGCCGGAAGCTTAAAGCCGGCCTCCTGCAGGTTAACGGTAAGCGTGCCCGGTGTAGCCGAGCTTGAGCCGATCACATTTCCTCCATCCAGGGTATAATTGATCCCGGCCTGGGTGCCGCCCGTATTGTTAAACGGCTTATCGTTGCCCATGAATGCGATGAACCGGATATTTTCTGCACCTGAAGCGGGATAATAGTAATCGATAAGAAAGGTGTTGGTGCCCTGTTTTTTCATCGAGTAGATGGTTCCGATTCCCCTGCAACCTCCAGCCTGATCGTATCCCTGTGCTGTTACTTCCCCTGCATGCTGCGCATCGGATAAATAAAGGCGATCTATATATCCTACACTCACCTCACCTCCCACCGTTTTTTTGTTGCCGCTCGCATCGGTGGAACGGATGACGTATTGGTACAACCCGGGCTTACCAGCCGGCAACTCGAAGGTCTTTATCAATGTATATTGTTTTTTTGCAGCATCGTCAGCAGGTACAATCTTTTCATAGAACTCCACCGGCTGGCCATCTGCCGTCTCGCCCCATAGCTTGAGCTCTATATTGTCAATTTCCAGGTCTTTGATAGTGGCTTCAACATCTACTTTAATGGGAGCAGTTGAAAAGCCGAGAAATTTGGTTACGGTCGGTTTTACCACCTGGATATCCGGCGGCAACTCGTCTGGATTATAACCCGGAATAAGATTTTCCGAAGAAAGATCTTCCACCGTTACATATTTTTTGATCAGACCTCCCCTGCTATTTGTGATCTGGAACTCCAAAACATGTTGTGTAGGGTTCACATCTTTTGGCACCAGGAAACTATCCCTTATCGAAAATACCTGCTGGTTGCTTACATCGAAAACGGTATCAAGCAACCATTCGCCATTCCGCATGCGCACTTTCTGTATGCCCTCCCCATCCTTTATAGCGGCCTGCACTGCTACCTTATAGCGGGGGCCTACCCAATGCAACCGGGCGGTAGCACCTTCCAGTTCCGGTAAGGGCAAGCTACCGCCTTCAGGAAATGTAAGCGCCTTATTGCAGGCCATAACCAACCATACCAGGTTCAAACCAAGAAAGAGTATAAGATATATTCTTTTCATGTATTACTTTTTATTGTTTTCAGCCACATGGAACAGATTGAATAATCATTCTTTTGAGTATGCAGCATTTTTAGTGGTTATTTCAAAAACAGGATATTTTGAAAATGAAGTTACCAGCCGGGACTTTGTGCAAGATTTCCTTCGCTCTTTAGTACTTCCTGTTCCGGGATGGGATACCAGTACATACGCGGCTGAAAGACCCGGTCTTCTGCTTTCCGTACCAGGTAGTTGAATGTACCTTCCGGTGTCTTTATAACCTGCATAGCCATCAGCGGCAGGTTCTCCGTCAGCTCCGCAATCTTCCATCTGCGTACATCAAAAAAGCGATGCTCTTCAAATGCCAGCTCTACCCTGCGCTCGTTACGGATACGTGCCCGCATCTCTTCTTTGGAAAGACCGGGAGGCAGCAGGGGCAGGCCAACACCGGGTCGTTGCCGCACACGATCCACCGCCGCCTTTGCTGTCATGGAATAACCACTGGCAGCTTCCGGACCATAGGCTTCATTCATAGCCTCGGCATAATCCAACAATATTTCTGCATACCGGAACAGGATCCAGGTATGAACGCTACTGGTATTTTTCTCCAGATCCAGGCCTTCGTCTATGAACTTCCGTAAGTAATATCCCGTTGTTGTAGCATTCAGTTTCCCCAAACCGTCCAGTCCACCTGCCCAGGCTTCAACGGGGCGTCCTTTAAAAGCAGTATTATTGGTAAGGATCGACATACCCAAACGTGGGTCTCTTCCGGCATAAGGATTGGTCGGGTCATAACCAGATCCGGGTTCGCCGATCATCATACCGGTGGCCTTCATTTCATAGGCGTCTACCAGGTTTTGAGACGGGCAGGTACTGCCCTGGCCGCCCTGGCTGTAGCCCACCGGGTAGTTCATCCGCTCAAAATCGTTGCGGGCCCAGCCCTGTATGGCAAAGATCACTTCTGTATTGCCATCAGCACCATTGCCCAGACGAAACAGCCCGCTATAGCTGTTATGCAAGCCATATTTACCCAGGGCAATTACATCATGCGCAGCCTTTGCTGCGGCAATCCATTTTGCAAGATCACCTGAAGGATTATTTAATGGACTGGCGGCATACAATAACAGGCGGGCCTTTAATGCCAGCGCCACCCCCTGGGTGATCCTTCCCCGCCATTTCTCGGAGGAGAAACCGACCCAGGTATCCTTTAACTGTGGATAGACACTATCACATTCAGCCTTTATAAATTCGGTACACTCTTCAAATGTTTTCCGTTTAAACAGTTTCAGTTGCGCATCAGTATAAGTAGACTTATCTACCAGCGGCACACCACCATACCGTTTGATAAGCTCGAAATAATACAGGGCGCGTAACAAGCGCACTTCTGCCCGCAACCAGGCAATGTCTTTTACATTGGCCTCATAACTGCTTTTGTTGGCAGGATCCAGCGTATCGCGGTAGATAATCTGTTTATAGTTTACCGACTGCTCCAAGAACAGGTTGGCCCTGCGGATACCCTGGTAAAAAAAACTCCAGCAATCTTCGGGGTTGGAAACGGCCGTCCAGGTGCCGGTATTGTATTTTTGGATGGCGGATGCAGGTATCGCATGATCTGCCTCATCGCAGGCAGCAGCCAACATCGCATTATCGATCCGCTGAAAACCAAAGCGATTATACAGGAATGCATATACGCCAATGCCTGCCTGCTGCATCCGGTCATAATTCACAAACACCTCATCTTCCTTGTAATTAGATTCTATCTCACGGTCTAAAAACTTTTTACAGCTGCTGTTTACCATGATCACCAGCAGCACCAGGCAGCTGATCCAAACGGGTTTTATTGTTATTGCTTTCATTCGTTGTCCGTTTTAAAATTTGACCATAATACCTGCCGACCAGGATTTTAGTACGGGATACCCTTGCCCTAGCATTTCCGGATCCACATCCACCGCCAGGTTATCCCAGGTAACCAGGTTCATTCCGCTTACAAATATTTTGGCCTGTTCCATTCCAACCTGCTTCACCAGGCTTACCGGTAACCTGTAACTCAGTTCCGCATTCCTTAACCGGATGAAATCAGCACGGCGAACCCAGAAGGTAGATGCCTGGTAGTTATTGGGATTAGCCTGAGTGGTCAGCCGCGGATAAGTGGCCGTAGTATGCGTTTGCGGTGTCCAGTGCCCTTCAACCGCCCAGTCGAGGATATTGGTATTATTTATAAACGGCTGAAATAAGTAACCGTTCAGGTATACGCTTTTATCGGCTACGCCCTGGAAGAACAGATCCACGTAAATATTTTTATACGATATGCCGGTTTGAAACCCGTAGTTAATCTCCGGATAATTTTGTTTCCCGATGGCTATCTGATCGTTAGCATCAATAATACCGTCATTGTTCTGGTCCTTATACTTCAGGTCGCCAGGAGCAACAATCGAAAATGTTTGTAAAGGGCTTGAAGCAATATCGCTTTCATCTTTAAAATAGCCGATGGCCTCAAGACCGAAATACTGACCTACCGGATGTCCCTGCCGGTAACTGTAGGCCTCCTTTTTGGGTGCTTCCCAGCTTTCTTTAATGGTATTGCGGGCATAGGAGAACTGTCCTCCAAAGTAATAATTTAAGGGCCCGGCGTCTTTCCGGTAAGCAGCTGCTATTTCGGCTCCTGCATTGTCCACCCGCGCTAAATTAGCCATCCGGCCCGAAGTATATCCCGCCAATGCAGAACCGGTAGCAGACAGATCTACCAGTATATCCTTCCTGTTTTCTTTAAATACATCTGCAGTAAGGTTTAGCCGGTTGTTGAACAGGGAAGCATCCATACCCAGGTTATAGATCATGGCCCGCTCCCAGGTAATATCCGGATTGGCCATGGCGAGCTGCACCAGTCCGTTGTACCAGCTTTGTCCCGTTCCGAAATAATAACCCTGGCTGCTGGCAACGCCCCAGTACTGGTTGTAATTAAACCGTGGTGCGCCCCTGTCGTTTCCTACACCTCCTGCGGAGGCGCGTAATTTCAGGTAGTTGATCCAGGCGGTATTTTGCAGGAACGATTCTTTATGCAGCAGCCATCCTGCCGATAATGCTGGAAAAAAGCCAAAGCGCCTGCCCGGTGCATAATTCTCCAGACCACTGTAAGAGAATACCCCCTCGACAAAATATTTGTCCTTATAACTATACATCAGGCGTCCCGCCAGGTTCTGCATGGCAAAGGGAGAAGCGTTACCCAGCACGGTATATTTGTCCTGCTGGAAGAACAGCATTCCTCCCAGCTGGTGCTTCCCGAACCGGCGTCCGTAGTCCAGTCCTCCCTGAAAGATCAGCCGGTTGTTTTCATAATCGCCACCGGTAACAACGGTAAGATCCGTATCCAGACTCCGCTGCAGGTAATACATAGAATCCTGGCCACCAGCCCCCGTTGTCCAAATGGGCTCGTAATAAGCATAGGTACGGGTCTTATCATACCGGTTCTGCAACAGGTTATCAAATAAAACGGCGCCAAACACGTTCAGGCCGCTGGTGATAAAATCCAGCTTTTGTGTAACACGAACATTCATCTGGATGTTCCGGTCGTGCCGCGACTGGTATCCCCTTTTTAACAGATCGCCCAGGGGATTGGAAGGGAAGGCGGCTGTTCCCGTAATGTTTCCTTCTGGTGTCATGGCCGGGTACAGGTTGGGCGCATAGGTGAGCATATTTTGCCAGAACGTAGCCGTAGCAACAGGAGGAAATTTCCGGTCCTGTATATTACCACCGATCCCCACTTGTGCAGAAAGTGTTTTAGTAAGGTTCACATCCAGGTTAGCGCGCAGGTTTAATTGGTTGTATCCGATATTGGCATTGTGCTCACCGTCTGTATGCGCATACAATCCCTGGTTGTTCAGGTATCCGAGCATCACAAAATATTTTGCCGTCTGGTTTCCGCCGTTAAAGCTGACTGTATAATCCTGGATGGGCGCCTGCTTCCGCAGAATCTCATCCAACCAGTTTACATCCGGGTGCCGGTAGGGATCTCGTTTCAGGCGGTAGCCCTCCAATTGTGCATCGGTATATAAAGCGGGTATACCGTCGTTTTGCAGGGCTTCATTGTACAGGCGTGCAAAATCATAGGAGGACGCCATTTGGGGCAATTGGGTTGGCGACTGTACACCATACCGCAGGCTCAGTGCAATCTGCGGTTTGTCTGAAATGGCACCTCTTTTTGTCGTTACCAGCAGTACTCCGTTCCCACCCCTTGCTCCGTACATGGCCACAGCAGCAGCATCTTTCAATACAGATACACTTTCAATTTCATCTGGCGATAAGAAGCTGATGCTATTTACCTGGATGCCGTCAACAATCAGCAAAATCCCGTTGTTCAGGCTGGTATGCTGACCGCGGATCAAAATAGAAGGATCATCAAAGCCCGGTGCAGCTCCGGTGTTCATAACCGTTAGCCCGGTAAGTTTTCCCGCCAGTGCATTGGTTAACGTTGCGGTCTGCATTTTCTTCAATGCTGAGCCGGTAACGCTTGATATAGCAGCATTGCTCTGATCTTTGGAAAGCGTGCCATAGGCTACTCTCACCGAAGAATCGGGATTTACATCATACTGAACCGATTGTGCCTGCGCTGCATTCCAGAAGAAGCCACCAAACAACAGCAATCCAATTCTGAGGCCAGATGTCGCAATCATGCAGCCTGCCCGATCTATTCCTGATTTCATTTTCATTGCATTCTTTTATGCGTGTACATTTATAACCGTTACCAACCGGGATTTTGCTGGATATATCCCAGGTTGATCTCACTGACGCGGAACGGGTACAGGTACATCTTGTCATTCCATACCCGGTCTTCAAATTTTTCCAGGCGGTAGGTGGGATTGGCGCCCCCCTTTAAACGCAATCCGTACATTCCACCCCGCATCACACCTTCATCTCCGGCAATCATCCACCGCCGTACATCAAAATAGCGGTGTTCCTCAAAAGCGAGTTCCACACCCCGCTCCCGGCGTATCTTCCTGCGCATATCTTCCTGGTTGGTGTAACTATAATCCGGCATATTTACCCGACGGCGCACTTCATTCAATGCCCAGGTGATCTGACCGGCATCTCCGTTTTGTTCGTTCAGTGCTTCCGCATAGTTGAGGTAAAACTCCGCCAGGCGGAACGTGATCCATTTAGGGGGCGGATTGGAACCGTTACTGACGCCCTTGGCAAACTTTCTCAGGAACCCCACGCCGTTGTAGGCATCCAGCAACTTGCCATGCTGCTCATAGAAATGATATACCGTTCCGGTACCTCTTGTCCATTCTTCACCGGAATAAAATACTGAAGCCTGGAACCGCGGATCGAGTTCCTTTAATTTCTGCCGGTACTGCGCATAAGGATAGTCTACACCTTCCTGCTCATTCCAAACCTGATCCGTACCGTCTGCCTTCTGATAAAACTTTGTAAAATTTAATGTAACCCCGATATTGATCGGATCCGATCCGGTGTATACAACTGTTCCCGGTGTCATAAACCGGACATAGTAGTTATTGGTGCTGGTACCCATCAATCCTGCATCCAGAATGGTTTCGTTCACACTGGGGTTGATAAAGATCTCTTCATAACGGTCAACAGGATTGCTCTTGCCTTTATACAGTTCGCACCAGCCGCTTTCATTGGCAGCCCAGTCCAGCACAGCTTTACTGGCATCTGCTGCCAGTTTCCAGCGGTTGGGATCATAGCTGGTATACCCGATCAGTTCGCGCAGTTTGGGGTCGCCCACCGGTATATAGGACTGTGCCGTATTAAACAGGGGGCTGGCAGCATATAACAGCACCCGTGCTTTTAATGCCAGTGCGGCGCCTTTGACAATACGTCCCCGATATTTGCTTTCATAGCTGCTGGGCAGATTTTTTGCCGCTTCATCGCAGCTGTTCACTATAAAGTTTACGGTTTCTGCATAAGTGCTCCGGGGTATCCGCACTTCGGGGATATCCGCCGCACTGCTTACTTTTAATACTTTGTCCACAATGGCAATACCGCCCAGCCGCTGCATCAGATCGAAATGCATCAATGCCCTTAAAAAAATGGCTTCTGCCTTCATGGAGGCCTTCTCGGTGTTGGAGAAAGGCGATTTGTCAATATTCTCAATAAAAATATTGGCGTTGCGGATGCCCTTGTAACAAAACTCACTCCGGAATTCATACCAGTAAATATCACTGGAGCCCCAGTTGCCTTTATTAAAGGCCTCTGCACCGGTGATATTGGAATAGGCATCGGCCTCATCATCCGCCGCCGCGACTATGGTGTAAGTAGCACCATAATGATAATAACCATTCTCCCCGGAAGCCCAGTAATAAGGGAATTCAAAAATAGAACAGGTCCGGTACACACTCCAGAGGAATTGTTCGGTGCGGTCCTTTGAAGCAAACACATCTTCCAGTTTGATATCGCTGCTCTCCGGCTTTTCCAGGTACTTGTTACAGGAGCTGAGCAGCAGGCATGCAATGCTCCATAAAATCAATGTATTGAAAACGATTGGTTTCATTAGTATATTTATTATGCTTCGTTTCATATGAAGACTGTTACCTTAGAATGATAGATTGATGCCGCCGTTAAACACCCGCATGGGAGGATAGGTACGGCCCCAAAGCTCGCGCGCATCCGGGTCCTTGCTGTATTTGAAATGGCTCCGGGTAAGCAGGTTATTGCCGCTTACATAGATACGCAGGCTGCTCATGCCCATACGCTTCAGGGCCTGCGACGTAAAGCGGTAACCTAGTTCCATGTTTTTCAGGCGGATATACGACGCATCCTGCACCCAAAAGCTGGAGGCCTGGTAATTGTGCTGCCGGTCCGGGGAAACCTCTACCCGTGGAAAGGAGATGGGTTCTCCGTTGGCATACCGTTCCGGCGTCCAGCGCTCCAGGTGCCATTGCTGTGCACTACCCCAGGAAGACACGAACGGATAAGCCGCGGCAGAAGCAAAGCTGGCCGATACGTGATCCGTGCTCTGTACCAGGATACTCAGATCAAGCCCTTTCCACGAGAAGCCACCTGACAGACTATAGGTAACTTCCGGCCAGTCGGAATTGCCTACCGGCCCCATATCGTCTTCATCAATGACGCCGTTTCCATCCAGGTCTTTATATTTCATATCTCCGGGTTGCAGACCGGCACCTTCCCATTTAGATTTAGGCCGGTTCGGATCATTGATTTCCTCCCAGGAGTTATAAAACCCTTCGAAGGTCAGTCCGAAATATTGCTGCATGGGTTTGCCGGTACGTCTTAAATAATCGTATTTACGGTCGGGTTCATCCTGGAAAATAATTTCATTGCGGGCAAATGCATAACTGGCTTTTGCCCAGTATTGCAGCTGGGCGGTTTGCCCGGTATAGCTGAGTTCCAGCTCATACCCGTGATTATTCACCTTGCCGATATTGGCAGGCGGCAATGTAGCAGCAACCAGTTCCGGAACGGTAGACAGGTACCAGAGGATATTGTTCCTTTTTTCTTCAAAATAATCCCCGGTAAAAGAAAGGCGGTCATCCAGGAATTTCACCTCTGCACCGATATCCAACTTCTTCGACTTTTCCCAGGTCACATCCGGGTTCCCGATGGCACCTTCATTATAAACATTGTACCGGGCAAAATCCACACCGGGGTTTCCAAATACAACAGCCTGGTTGCCTCCGTTATTCAAACTAAACGGCGGATCCAGGTACAGGTAGCGTTGCCCGCCAATTTCGTCATTCCCCACCACTCCGTAAGAACCCCGGAATTTTACAAAGCTGAGCCAGCTGTTTTTTGGGAAAAAAGCTTCATTAGAAAGTACCCAGCCAAGGGAAACGGAAGGGAAAAAGCCGTAGCGTTTACCTTCGGGAAAATTCTCCGAACCGTTATAACCCATATTCAGCTCGGTGAGATACCGGTTCTTATAATCGTACGTAACCCTTGATACCATGCCGAGGTATACATGCGGTAATTTATAAAGCAGGCTGGGCCTTACTTCGCGGGAAAAATTACCCAGTACCAGCCCCGAAACGTTGTGCCCGTTAAAACCACGTTTGTATTCTATCGCCGCTTCGGTATAAACTTTCCGCCATTTATTGGCGTCACCTACAGCCTCGGAGATACCGGTAAACGGGCCATCATCCGCGCTTTGATACAGCCGGTAACCCCCGGGAGCCTCTGCATCCTTTATAACCGTCCATTTAGGAAAATTTTTACTCTGGGTTTTATTCTTCAGGTAATAGCTGTCATAGGCACCCATAGCCCGTACACTCAGTCCTCTCGTGATACGATCCAGCTTATAGGTGATCTGGAGATTGGTATTGAGTGTGCTGGAATATTGCTCCGTCAGGAAGGCGCCGGAAGCACTTGTGGGCCCTGCGTCTCCCCAGGGGTTAAAGTTGGGCACGGCCCCCGGTAAGCCGATCACACGTTCGATGTATTTGCCATCGATAAACAAAGGACTGGTCATCGGCGGACGATTGGCCGCTTTATCAAAGGTCGCCCAGGCACCGCCGTTGGGGATACTATTGTCCGTGATCTGGTTGCCCAGCTTTACCTGAATCAGCAGATCCTGGCTCAGTTTAAAATCAAAGTTCATCCGTACATTGTACTTATCATACTTTTGTTTATAGGGAAAACCCAGGCTTTGTTCGGGCTGCTGATAACCTCCGCTCTGATTGAAATATCCCAGTGAAGTGTAATAGCGTACCTTTTCCGTTCCTCCGGAGATATTGGCATTATAGGATTGCTGGAAGGAATAAGGTTTGATCAACGCTTCGATCCAGTTCTTGCTCGGGTGAAAAACAGGATCCGCACCGGATTTGTAAAGCTCAAGGTCTTCCGGCGTAAAGGTTAATTTATCTGCGGCGATCCCCCCGTTGCGTTCGGCTTCGTTGCGCAGTACGGCATAATCGTAGGAATTAAGGTATTTGGGAAGGATCGTGGGTTGAATGGCCGCGGCATTGGCGGTAATATTTACCTGCGGCCGGCCGGCTTTTCCCTGTTTGGTAGTTATAAGAATTACCCCGTTGGCACCACGCACCCCGTAAACGGCTGTTGAGGAAGCATCTTTCAGGATGCTGATGGATTCGATTTCATTCGGATCAAGGTTATTGTAGGTATCACGCTGCACACCGTCGATAAGTATCAACGGACTTCGGCCACCCGAATTCAGGGTAGCCATACCCCGGATCAGAATTGTAGCCTTGTCGTTGCCAAACTCGCCCGATGTCTGGATAGCCTGCAACCCCGGGGCCATCCCAATCAACGCGTTACTGATTCCCGCAACTGGCGCTTTTACCAGGTCGCTTCCCGATACGGTGGCAATCGCTCCGGTAACCGTTAACTTCTTTTGTTCTCCATACCCCACTACCACCACTGCATCCATCTCTTTTTGTTCGGCGGTCAGCATTACATTGAGCGCTGATTGCTGGCCCACCGGCTGTTCCAGCGTATGATAGCCGACCAGTGAAAAAACAAGTATTGCATTGGAAACACCATCCGGAATCACCAATGAATAACGCCCCTCCTGATCCGACGAAGTTCCCACTCCAGTTTCTTTAACGGTAACGTTAACGCCCCGCAGCGGCGCTCCGGTTTGCTGATCGGTTACGATACCGGAAACCTGCCGCATTTTATAATACTCAATACCGGAACCGGCAAAGGCAGCCTGCACACCAAACGAAACAACCAGAAAAGTGGCAAATAACAATCTTAATAACATAATAGCCATTTTAATAATAAAAGCAGGAGCTGTTGCCCGGAATTATCGGGCTTCCTGCCGGGAGCATACGTTTTATCTGGATAAAAGACCAACCGTTATCTAAAAAAGCGGAAAATCGATACTCGATGCCTCCCGACGCGTATTAAGCAAATTCGTTAACGGATTTAATACGCATCCCATCTAAAACCGGTTCAGGCAACCTCGTTAGTGAACACATAGCAGCAGCGTTGCAGACGACCTGTTTTCACGCTTCCCCTTCTCTTTCACATAATGGTGTAAAATTCTAATAAAACGAGGGCCAAGGAAATAGACATTCCAGGGAAAATAATGGATTTTTTTACGCTGCCATCTTTGTCATTTATTAATTGACCACCGCGCCTGCATCCTGGTAAATCACCAGGTGAAAGACAAGGCCTGCCGCCTACGCTTCGTGTAACCACCGTTCCCTCCACCCCGTCTGCACTCATCAAATCCCGAAAGCCGGGCGCATCAATTGCGTACAACTACTATCGGAATAACAAGGAAAGCCCCGATCATTTTTACACAGAAGCAACAGCTATAAAAAAAATATAGATACATTTACATTCCTATTACCCGGGCGGTTGGTTCCGCAATAAAAAAACGGTTTGTTCCATGAAGCCAGTCAATACAAGCAGCAGCACGTTGAAAAAAATGGAAGGCTTTGCCGGCCAGCTGACCTGTATTCTGCCGCAGGCTAAAGTCCAGTTCTGTGCGCAGCATATTTTTTGCAAAAAACTTTACATCACCGATATCGGTTACTATCCCAATGCCGCACACCATGACCGCGAGCGTCCAAAAGGTTGTTCCCAGTATATTTTAATTTATTGTGTAAAAGGACGGGGCTGGTATTCCATTGAGGATAAATTATACGAAGTAAAATCCAACGAATTCTTTATTATACCGGCGGGCACCGCCCATCACTATGGCGCCCATGAAAAAGATCCCTGGAGCATTTACTGGCTCCACTTCTCCGGCGCAGATGCAGACTTCTATTACCGGCTACTTACAAAAACACAGGGAAGGGTTCCGGTAAGCGCTGTGGTCAGCACTTCACGACAGCTTATTTTCTACGACATTATCCAACATCTGGAATTAATGAACAATGCTGATAATATTATTTACAGTTGCAGCTCCGTGCATGCCTACCTTTCCTCGTTCCAGAATACGCAGATAAAATTATCCGCCAATGAGAACGACATCATCCAGCAGTGCATCACCTTTATGAAACAAAACCTTGACAAGCCCCTGCGTTTGGATGAGATCAGCACTGAGGTTGGACTTTCATCTTCCCATCTCTCCGCTTTGTTTAAAAAACAGGTCAAATCCAGTCCAATCCATTTATTCACCTCCCTGAAAATACAGAAGGCTTGCCAGATGTTGATGGATAACTCGCACAACATCAAAACCATCTCCTATAGCCTCGGCTATGAAGACCAATATCATTTTTCGAGGGTTTTCAAAAAAATCATGGGAATCTCTCCCAAACACTTTAAAAACAAATAACCTAATACAGTTTGTTGTCAACTCTCCAATGCCTCAAACAGATTAATGATGCAGCAATTGAACGCTGAGGCGGCCTTGCCTTACGTGTTGAAGTTCTTCCCCATTGCGTTAAAAATTCCCCATGTATGCGCATATTAACGAAGAGCACTCCTTTAGATGATGATGATTACAACGCCATTAAGGGTGCTGCAGTCATCCCCTGTTGGTATAGTTCTTGTTTTTCATTAAACGGGGCTTGTTCGAAGTTTGCTTTGTATAGCATTTTTTCTTACTTAAATACATTTTTTATGTTACGTTGGACCATCACATTTTTAGTTATTGCGGTTATTGCAGCAATATTGGGCTTTACAGGAGTGGCCGCGGCTTTTGCAGGCATTGCAAAAGTGCTATTCGTTATTTTCCTGATTCTTTTTATACTGTCCTTTTTTATGGGAAAAAGAAATGTCCCGTAACCCTGTTACTATAAAGAAACAAAGCATCCGCGGCATTTTAAACCATGCGCAATATTTTTCATCACCACACAGTTTTCCATTTATGTAAAGATGTATTACATTGGAACATCAGGCTATAGTTATCCTTATTGGAAAGGCAGGTTTTATCCGGATCAACTGCCGGCGTCTAAATGGCTGCAATACTATGCAACTCAATTTAACACACTCGAACTAAATCATACTTTCTACCGGTTTCCAACCGTAGCGTCCTTAATAAAATCGGCGAACCTGACACCACCTGATTTTCTGTTTTCTGTAAAAGCACCTAAGGTTATTACACATATAAAGCGACTGACGGGTGTTGCGGATACGATACAGGAATTCATGGAGGTTATACAAGCGGCGCTGGGCAACAAACTAAGCAGTGTGCTGTACCAAATGCCTCCTTCCTATACATTTTCGGAAGAACGATTAACAAATGTGGCGGAACAATTATCTCTGGATAACCGGAATGTAATTGAGTTCCGCCATGTTTCCTGGTGGCGGCAGGAAGTATTTGATCTTCTTTGCAAACACCGCATCAATTTCTGCAGTGTCAGCTATCCGGGCCTTCCCGCCGGCAATATGATTACCGGTAACTTTTTGTACCGCCGGATGCATGGTGTACCCGATTTGTTTCAGTCGTCCTATTCTGAAAAAGAACTGGTACAGCTATATCAGGAACTACCCGCAGGAAAAGACGCATTTATATTCTTCAACAATACCACTTTTGAAAGCGGGTATACCAATGCTTATTTTTTAAAGCAGTTAGCCATTCAGCATAACGCCAAGAAATAGGAATCGCCATACCGGGCATCGTCTGCAACAAAACGATTACAAGTTTCCCGGTATGGTATTTGGCAGATTCATCAAAGCACCTTAAAATATTTTATATGAAGATTCTGATACTGATGATTGCAACAGTCCTGCTGGGAAGCTGCAACACACCGTCAAAAGACGCTTCTGGTCAAACAGACAGCATAAATGGAATGGTTACAAGTCCGGATACCAACACCACCACACCAGGCACGCAGCAACACGAAGCCCACGACACCAGCACCTGGGAAGGCGCACCTAATGATTCCGGCCGGTAGTGGAAGCATTACTAAAGAAGTGAGGCTTTATATGATTGGTCTTTTTCGCTCGGATCCTTGATAAAAAAAATGCTCCCCGAAGGGAGCACCTGTTTTTTGCGGTGAGGGCGGGATTCGAACCCGCGGTACAGTTTAACCCGTACGGCAGTTTAGCAAACTACTGATTTCAGCCACTCATCCACCTCACCGGGCTGAATCCCCTTTCAGGGGTTGCAAAAATATAGAAACTCAACTATATAAACTAAAAATTGTGCGCAAATTCATGAAAAATATCTCAAAAAAAATCTGACAGCTTACATGGCAGCCAGTTGCACTTTCTGGTGCAATTCCAATACATTTTCACGAAAAACGGCGTCAGTATCCATCAGGTCTTTTACTGTCTGACAGGAGTGAATCACCGTTGTATGATCCCTTCCTCCAAAATGCTCCCCAATGGTTTTCAGACTATTCTTGGTAAACGACTTGGCAAGGTACATCGTGATCTGGCGGGCCTGTACAATTTCCCGTTTACGGGTTTTTTGCAGCAATTTGTCGTAGGGCACGTTAAAATAATCGCAAACCATTTTCTGAATGGTATCGATGGTAATTTCCTTACTGGAAGATTTGATGAAGTTGCGCAATACCTTTTTGGCCAGATCCAGGTCTATTTCCCTCCGGTTGAGAGAAGATTGGGCCAGCAATGAGATCAGCGCGCCCTCCAGCTCCCGTACATTACTGTTAATATTATAGGCAATGTATTTCACCACTTCCTTGGGCATTTCCAGCCCATCGGCCTTCATCTTCCGTTCCAGGATCTCGATACGGGTTTCATAATCAGGAATCTGGAGATCTGCGCTCAGCCCCCACCTGAAGCGGCTCAGCAGGCGTTCCTGTACCCCTTCCAGGTCCTTGGGCGACTTATCAGAAGTAAGGATCAGCTGTTTTCCTGACTGATGCAGGTGATTGAAGATGGCAAAAAATGCATCCTGTGATTTTTCGGCCTTGCTAAAGAACTGTACATCATCCACGATCAGCACGTCGATCAGCTGATAAAAATGAATAAAATCATTGATCGCATTGTTCCGGCTATGATCCATAAACTGGTTAATAAATTTTTCGGAACTTACATACAGAACGATCTTATTGGGATGCGTTTTCTTTACCTCATTGCCAATGGCCTGCACCAGATGGGTTTTTCCCAGTCCTACCCCCCCATATACCACCAGCGGATTGAACGAGTTGGCCCCGGGTTTTTCTGCCACCGTTTTACCGGCGCGGCGGGCCACACGGTTACAGTCGCCCTCAATATAAGCATCAAACGTATAGTTGACGTTCAACTGGGGGTCAATCTGCATTTTTTTAATGCCGGGGATGACAAAAGGATTCTTTACAGGATTATTGATCACGAGCGGAAAATCCATTTCGTTATTGGAATAGGTTTTATACCCCGTTCCTGTAACATCCATCGTCAGCGGTTTATTCTTACTGTTTCCGCTGTCGACCATGATGCGATATTCAAGGCGGGCTTCTTTCCCCAACTCACGCTTCAATGTCTTTGCCAATAAATTTACGTAATGTTCTTCAAGATACTCAAAAAAGAATTGGCTGGGGACCTGGATCACCAGCACATTATTTTTTAATGAAATTGCTTTAATCGGTTCAAACCAGGTTTTATAGTGCTGCCACTCCACAATGTCTTTAATAATCTTTAAACAATTCGACCAGATTTTTTCGACATTTTTCTCCATCAGAAGTTACCAAGTTTATTGATGCATTTACGATAATGTTTCTCCTAAAAGTCCAGCAAAAAACCATCTTCTCATAACGATAAAAAAAGTTTCGCGGGACAGCGAATATCCACATTTATTCAACATAAAAAAAATTTAATCTTCTATTTTTTTTACGTATCGCACAAAAAAGATTTTTTCCGATTGTTTCTTGAATTTTTTTCAATTAAACCACTAAAAATATAAATAACCCCGCTTCGATAAAACGGAACAGGCACCCATGGCTTGCTTAACAATTAAGCTGCAGCAGCAACTGCCAAAAAGGCTGAAACCCTTTACTGTAAAGGGTTTCAGCCTTTTAATGTTCTTTTTCACTATTCCGCTCTCCCTGGAAGCTCTATACCGGTACCGGCATTGAAGGACAGCAAAGCGCTGAATACAGCAAAAAAATTATTTAGCTTTCGTCTTTGTTTTTACGGGCGCTTTTGCAACCGTTTTCGCAGGTGCTTTGGGCGCTGTATTCGACTCTGCTTTAGGCTCTGACTTGGGCTTTGCCTTGGCTTTATCAACAGGCTTTTTCTTAGCCCCTTTAAGGGCCTCATCAATGGCCTGGCTAAGGAGTGCATAGGTTGCTTTTCCTTTTACCATTTGACCGTTTACAAAAAAAGTAGGCACTTCTTTTACGCCCAGGTCGATGCCATATTTCAGATCATCCTGAACCTGCCATCCATAGGTGCCGTTTACCAGCTCTTCTAAAAAATTTTTATTGTTTACACCCGCTTCTTTGGAATGTAATTTTAAACTGGTGGTGCCCAGGTTTCTTCTATTTTGAAACAGCACATTGTGCATTTCCCAAAACTTACCTTCCTGCGCGGCGGCAATTGCAGACTCGGCTGCTTTCAAACTTCTCTGATGAATTCTTGTTTGAGGAAAGTGACGAAAATTAAGTTTTACTTTGCCTTCGTAATTTTCTAAAATCTGTTTTACGATTTCATTGGCCCGGGCACACTCCTCACTTTCATATTCTCCAAATTCCATCAATACTACAGGCGCTTCTTTCTTGCCCACAAATATGTCCTTCGGCTCAATAATTTCTTCAGATTCTTTCTTCAGACTCATACAATTTTAAAATTTTTCTGGTTTGGAAGGGCGGCGTGATTTTTAAACTTTTAAAAATCAATACATAAATACAACAAATATCTCAAAAAAGCGGTTGAAGATAATTTTTTTTTTCTGGTTACAAACTTTTTCTTTGAGGGAAGAAATAACCATACACAACAATATGATTATCAACACATAAAAACTCAGATCGAATTCATTTTTTTCAGCACTGTTTTCCGGCCGCGGGCCATTCCCTAAAAGCAATATAAACAACCACGCGCAGGCGCGACCAATCGTTCGTTCGCAGCCGGGCTCCGGCAGTTGTCTAAAAAAAATGAAGGTGTCTCAAAAGTCCGTCATTTCGAGCGTAACGTAGTGAAGCCGAGAAATCTCCTATATTTAATTTCCTAATGAGATTTCTCCTCCCGATAGCAATCGGGACCGCTTTGCTTCAGTCGAAATGACGGTTTTGGAGTTTTGAGACACCCTCATCTGTTCTTCTTCCTGTTAGAATTTATTTTTCATTCCTAAAAACCACGGTATTATCAAATACATCTACCAATACCGGTTTGGTCCGGTCAAGATCACCCTGCAGGATCCGTTTGCTCAACTGATTGACGATTTCCTTTTGGATCAGCCGTTTCAGCGGCCGCGCTCCAAACTGTGGATCGTACCCCTGATCTGCCAAAAATTCCAGCGCATAATTGCTAAATTCCAGCTGAATGCCATTCTGAGCCACCAGTTTCTTCAACGCTTCCAGCTGTATCTTTACAATATCCACAATGTCTTTTTTCAGCAACGGGTGGAACATGATAATCTCATCAACCCGGTTCAGGAACTCGGGGCGGATGGTTTCTCTTAATAAACTCATCACCTCCGTTTTTGCTTTTTCGGTTGCTTCATCTATATTCTTCTCGCTTACATCGTCAAATGCATGCTGTATAATATGACTACCGATATTGCTGGTCATAATGATGATGGTATTCTTAAAGTTCACCACGCGCCCCTTGTTGTCGGTCAGGCGCCCGTCGTCCAATACCTGCAGCAATACATTCCACACATCCGGATGTGCTTTTTCAATCTCATCCAGCAGCACCACGCTGTACGGTTTCCGCCGCACCGCTTCGGTTAGCTGCCCCCCTTCATCATATCCTACATAACCGGGAGGTGCTCCCACCAAACGGCTAACCGTATGTTTTTCCTGGTACTCGCTCATATCGATGCGGGTCATCATACTTTCATCATCAAAAAGAAATTCCGCCAGCGCTTTTGCCAGTTCTGTTTTCCCCACACCGGTGGTCCCCAGGAAAATAAAAGAACCGATCGGTTTGCGCGGGTCCTGTAAACCGGCCCGGCTTCTGCGTACGGCATCGGCTACTGCAATAATCGCTTCATCCTGGCCTACCACCCGCTGATGCAGGTGCGCTTCCAGGTTCAGCAGCCGTTCTTTATCACTCTGCATCATCTTGGTTACCGGGATGCCGGTAGCCTTGGCAATGCTTTCCGCAATATCCTCCGCATCCACTTCTTCTTTCAGCAAACGGCTTTCCGCAGTATCATTTAGTTCTTTGGTAAACCGAACAATATTGGCCTCTTCTTCCTTTATTTTGCCATACCGGATCTCCGCCACCCGGCCGTAATCGCCGTTGCGTTCTGCTTTTTCCGCTTCCACCTTATAGTCTTCAATCTTCGCTTTACCGGCCTGTATCTTTTCCACCAGTTCTTTTTCTTCCTGCCATTTAGCTTTGAGCGTATCTCGTTCTACAGACAGGTTGGCAATATCTGTATTGAGTTGCTTTAATTTTTCATCGTCATTTTCACGCTTAATCGCCTCCCGTTCTATCTCCAGCTGGCGGATATGCCGGTTCAACCGGTCCAGCTCCTCCGGCATGGAGTTCATTTCCAGGCGCAGTTTGGCGGCACTCTCATCCACCAGGTCAATGGCCTTATCCGGCAGGTAACGATCGGTAATATACCGGTGCGACAATTCCACAGCCGCAATGATGGCCTCATCTTTAATGCGTACGTGGTGGTGGGTTTCATATTTGTCTTTTAACCCGCGTAAAATAGAAATGGCATCATCTACGGATGGCTCATCTACAATGACCTTTTGAAAACGCCGTTCCAGTGCCTTATCTTTCTCAAAAAACTTTTGATATTCGTTTAATGTAGTAGCGCCCACGGCTCTCAGCTCTCCACGTGCCAGGGCCGGTTTCAGGATATTGGCAGCATCCATCGCTCCTTCCCCGCCACCGGCGCCCACAAGGGTGTGAATCTCATCAATAAACAAAATAATCTCCCCGTCGCTTCCGCTCACTTCTTTTACCACTCCTTTCAACCGCTCTTCAAATTCGCCCTTGTACTTAGCCCCGGCAATCAGCAACCCCATATCCAGTGCATAAATCACTTTTGATTTCAGGTTTTCCGGCACATCGCCATTGATGATCCGGTGTGCCAATCCTTCCACAATTGCAGTTTTACCTACACCCGGTTCTCCTACAAGGATCGGATTATTCTTGGTACGACGGCTTAAAATATGGAGGGTACGACGGATTTCTTCGTCACGACCAATAACAGGGTCCAGCTTTCCCTGGCGGGCCAACTCATTCAGGTTCTTTGCATATTTATTCAATGCATTGAATTCCTGCGACTGTGTTTGAGACGAAACAGTTTCCCCCTTTCGCAGATCCTTGATTGCGATGACGAGGCCCTTCTCCGTCAGGCCGGCGTCTTTCAGCAGTTTTGCCGTAGCATCGCTGCCCTGTACGATGGCCAGTAACAGGTGCTCTGGAGTAATAAATTCGTCGTTGAATTGTTTTAAAGAGGCTCCGGCCCTTAACACCACATTATTGGCGTCGCGGCTGATCTGCTGCGCCGGCTCGCCATTGGTAACCGGCAATTTTTTGATGAGCTCATCCAGCTTGTTATGTACCAAGTTCAGGGTTACGTTGTTTTTCTTCAACAGAAACTCCACCGGCGAATCTTCCTGTTCCAGCAATGCCTTTAAAATATGCTCTACTTCTATATTCGGATTTTTAGCATTAAAGGCCAACTGTTGGGCCTGTTGAAATGCCTCTGCTGCTTTAATTGTAAAATTTCCCAGATTCATAATTTGTATTGTTAGTGATCACAAATTGCTGATTTTGGATTCTGAATGCCGCGCACCCAGGATCAGCTCTTGTGACCGGTATTAAGATAGCAAATCAAAATCCAAGCCGTTTTTTATGGAAATTTTGTCAGGAAAACAACTTTCAAACTGACTATAATGCAGTCAAAATAAATGTTTTATGAAATTTTAGCAGGAATCTCACAGGTCGGCTACCGCCGCCGTTTTTGATACCGCCTATTTAAAATTTTAGTCCTTATAAATATAGATTTCTGTTTTACCATCGTTTGTAATGGCCGCACGGTACATACCGGCTGTATTAAAAGGCATCGCCGCATTCCCGTTCTGGTCCAGGGCAATTAAACCGCCATCTCCGCCCAATGCGCCAATCTTTTTCATGACGGCTTCGCCTGCTGCTGCAACCGGCATGTTTTGATACTCCATCAGGGCCGACAGATCGTAGGCAGCAACGCTGCGTATAAAATACTCACCCCAGCCGGTACAGGAAACAGCAGCCGTCTGGTTCTTTGCATAGGTGCCGGCGCCAATCACCGGGCTGTCACCAATCCTTCCAAATTTTTTATTGGTCATACCGCCGGTGGAAGTGCCTGCCGCCAGGTTCCCTTCCTGATCCAAAGCTACAGCACCTACTGTTCCCAATTTATAATCGGGGTAGCCGGTACCCTGGTAACTATGATCCGGTTTGCTCTTCCGGGCATCTTCCCGGATCGCTCTCTGTAATCCCTGCCAGCGTTCCTCTGTATAAAAATACCGGGGATCTACGATCGTTAATCCGCATTCTCTTGCAAAAAGTTCGGCTCCCCTTCCAGCCATCATTACGTGTTCCGACCGCTCCATTACCGCTTTTGCCGCGTCAATAGGATTTTTGATGACGGTTACGCCTGCCACGGCGCCGGCCTTTCCTGTTTTACCATCCATAATGGAAGCATCCAGTTCATTTTTGCCATCGTGGGTAAATACGGCGCCCCTTCCGGCGTTGAACAACGAATCATCTTCCAGCACGCGGATTGCAGCCTGCACGGCCTCCGGCGCCGGCCGACCCGACTTTATTGCTGTATATCCTGCCTTCAGGGCCTTCTCCAGCGCCAGCCGATAGTTTTTTTCTTTCGCCGGCGACATTTTTTCACGCAGGATGGTGCCGGCCCCGCCGTGAATCAGCAGCACATACCGGCCCTGGTTCAATAACTCCTGGCCATTTACCAGCTGCCCGCCTGCCGCACACAGGAAACACACAGCCAGCAGCACAAACATCTGCGTCCTCTTCATAAACCTGTTTTAACCAAACAAATTTAACGGTTAATTTAATAATTTTACCCCGGTGAATCCGATCGTACAGCATACACAGCTTATTAAACAATACAGCAGGAAACTGGGCTTTGACTACTGCGGTATCGCAAAAGCGGTACAGCTGGACGAGGATGCCCGCAAGCTGGAACAATGGCTGTCAAAAGGAATGCATGGCCGGATGCAGTACATGGAAAATCATTTTGATCTGAGAGTTAATCCTGCAAAGCTGGTGCCTGGAGCCCAATCCGTTATCACGCTGCTGATGAATTATTACCCGCCGCAGTTACAGCAAACCGACGGCCCACGGGTTTCGAAATATGCATACGGCCAGGATTATCATGAGGTGATCCGGGCAAGGCTGAACGCCCTGTTACAATATATCCGGGAACAGATTGGTGAAGTGAACGGACGGGGCTTTGTAGACTCTGCCCCGGTGCTTGAACGAACCTGGGCCCGGAGAAGCGGGCTGGGATGGATTGGAAAAAACGGTAACCTGCTGGTGAAGGGTGCCGGATCTTTCTATTTTATCGCTACGCTTATTACAGATCTTCCATTAGAATATGATGATCCTTACAGCAACGATTTCTGCGGTAGCTGTACCAAATGCCTCGACGCCTGCCCCACCGGAGCCATCCTTCCCGGCAAAGTGGTAGATGGCAGCAAATGCATTTCCTATTTTACCATTGAATTAAAAGAAGCGCTGATACCGGATGAAGTAAAAGGACAGTTTCAGGATTGGGTATTTGGCTGTGATGCCTGCCAGGATGTGTGCCCCTGGAACCGGTTCAGTACACCTCACCAGCAGGAAGCGTTTATGCCGCTGCCGGAGATCCTGAATTTGTCCACCAGGGAATGGGAACAATTTTCAGAAGAGCAATTCCGCAAGGTGTTCAAACATTCTCCTATCAAACGTACCAAGCTCAAGGGTCTTCAGCGCAACCTGGAGTTTATTAAAAACTAGAAGATTTCTGCCACAAAGGCTCTAGGACGCTGAGAAACGCGAGGGACTCTATTTCCATTCTTTATGCTACTTTATGCCTTCGGCCTTTGTGGTTCCGGCTATTTGTGTGCCTGTTCTTTTAATTGCCTTAATCCCTGTTCCATGATGCGGCCATAGGAACCATCGAGCAGCAGACCCGAGAAGCGCTCCCAGGGATACCATTTAAAGTCAAACTCCATATAATTCTGAAGGGTCAGTGAATCTGAATGCGCATAGCGGATCAGTTTCCAGCTATTGCGCACCGGTTGTTCTCCTTTCTTCATCAGGACCGTTACCAGCGAATCGGTACGATTGATCACCCGCAGTTGAACATTCTTTACGGTAGCCCCGGTCACGCTGCCGTTTACTACCACGGTGTCTTTCAGTTCGAGTGTGTCAAACCCCGGGTACCAGTTTTTCCATTTCGCCAGATCACTCACCTGGTTCAGCACAGCGTCATCTCCCGCATACAGGTTCACTGCCCTGGATACCCGCACATGCGAAGGCAATAAGAGCGTTACCCCCGTAATGGCCAGTAAAAGGATCGCCACACTGAAAATCAAAAGTTTTATATATTTCATGTACTAAAAATCAATGCGCTGAAATAGTAGATTTATCCGGCAATATTAGCGATAAAAAATCAAACCTTTTGTTGATCACGTTGAGCTGTTTTTAGTTTCCATTTCATAAAAGGCTTTTCAACAACAACAAAATAAGTCGCACCTGCCAGGCCCACCGCCAGCAAACAAAGCAGCAGCTTTATAAAAAAATCGGCGTAGAAATTATCAAAAAAAGGAGTCAGCAGCCGCAATCTATTCATAACAAAAACCATTACAGGGTAATGTATCATGTAAATTGAATAACACATCCCCCCTATAATAGCAATGGACGGAACCGACAATATTTTTACCCAGACTTTTGAATGGATGACAGTTAAAAAAAAGGCCATTAACAGGAAAGGAAGGATCATCGCCTCCCGGGTAACCGTGCTTGTCCAGAAAAGCAAAAAGAAAACAGTTGCCAGCAGGTCGAATACAACACTGCCCTGTCTTCGCGTGGTAAGATAAATATCAAGCACAAAAAAACCGGCCAGAAAGAATTGGAGGTAATTTATAATACTTAAAAAGGGCATCCTATACAAGCTGTTGAACACAGAAAACACCAGTATGGCTGCAAGCAGTATAAGGCGCCTGTATAAGGGTTTTAGCTTAAATACCGCTACCAAAAGCGGAGCCAACAGATAAAACTGCACTTCGATTTCAAGCGACCAGAAAACAAAATTTAAAAACGAATGCGATTTATACACAATATCGTGCACATAAAAAAAAGAAGCAACATAATGGGGAAACAGGGCTTCAAAACTGAAATTGTGCAGTAGGTACACATTCAGAATAAACAGAAGTGTCAGCAACAAAAGGTAAGGTGGCTCTAAACGGGTCAGGCGTCTCAGGTAATAATTCTTAAGTCCCCGAAGTGGCATTTTCCCCATATATCCCCTGGCAAAAGGCATTCCCAGAATAAACCCGCTGATCATAAAAAAAAGCAACACCGACGTATCTGCATTTCCAATGATGCTTGCCAGGTGTATGTTCTTATAAAGCGCTGTATCCGAAATCTTAAAAGCATGTGCTTCATAAAAATCAACCGTGTGTACCAATACTACAGGAAGGATGGCAAAAAAACGCAGCCCGTCTATAAATGGCAAATATCGCGTAGCACTCGTAACCCGGCGCAATTTATCGAAAAGCATTATTTCAAATTACAGGCTTTACAAACGGCGCATTTTCCCTTATTCAGCCACAGATCCCTTTCAGAAAGCACAGGATCTGAGTGATCGATCACCTTGTCTCTCCTGCCCATCGCCTTATAAATCAGATTTTTTCTTTTTATGGCATCCGACAATAAATACCGGGCGGCCCGCAAAGGAGTACGTTTTAAATACTCTTTTGTATTGGGATACCGGCTGAGCAGGCGTACACAATAGTTTTCAATTTCATAGCGTATGGCATCCGCATGATACACATAAATCTCGGCGCCATATCCGATGATGATGGCATCGCCTCCCCATTCATGGTCCATGGAGTGGTTCAATACCTGGCTACCGACATCAATCAGCAAATTAATATCCCCCTGAGGCTGTTGCTGCCAGCTGAATGTGGGAGTTTCTCCTCTGAAATCGATGGTAAGCACCGGATCATCCGGCATATCCGTTACCCTAACAGCGAACCGGATACGCTTCCGGATATCGGTTGGTATAATATATGCTTTCTCTACAATATGGCGCTTTAGCTTTTCCTTCAGCGCCGCAGACTGGCCGGCCGCCATGCTTTTTCTTGTGCGCTTCTCCTCAATTTCTTTTTTATAATCGTTATCTACCGTATCCAGTAGCTGCCTGGCAACAGCATGATATCTTGACCGTTTAAAGAAGTTGCAGCCTTCAAACACGTCACCGGGATATGCTTCGATAATCTTTGTATCGCAATCCGGATGCTCCTGCTCAAATAAGGGTGCTATCTCATAACGGGGGAATTTAGCCCGATTGATCCATCGTTGATGGTCATCTAAAAGAATAAAATCGCTTGCAAACGGCACAGCCATCCTGGGCCGGAGGCCGGCAACAATCTTACAAAAATTATTTACAAAAAAGCGCTCCCTTGTTTGGGCGATCTCCTCGTCGTCTTTCGTTTCAAAGTGCACGGTGTTCGGAAAATACGAGGCCCCGCCATAGCTGGAAAATACATAATCGGGTGCCGGCCATCGTTGTTTTATTTTTTTTAGAAAATAACCGATCATCGATTGGGAGGCCGAAGGCAGGGCATCGTTAATATTCACCAGGACGGTATCCCCGCTTTCAATCACCATCACATTATCCAGATTATTGGCCAGGTAGGTCACCTTTACCTGCCCGTCTAATACAATTGTCCGCTCATTAAACGCCTCCTTTACATGTGTAAATCCCAGGTCATTAAAAAAGGTCTTTGTTCCTCCGTACCAGGAATAGGGATAAAGAATTGCAGCCTGTTTATTGATCATTTGCAGGCTCCCCGCATGCAAATGATCTTCGTGTCCGTGCGAATACAAAACATAATTGGCATCAGCAATTAACTCCGGATGGGTCGCCTTTGGAAATAAATGCCACTGGTTACAATATGCCGTATCTTTTACCCAGGGATCGGTAACTAGTTTTAGCCCGTTTACTTCAATAAGCAGTGTAGCATGACTAATATAGGTAATTTTCATTTTGTACTATTCCTGCTACGAATATACAATAATATCCCATCGTGGTACCGTTCCAAAACCCTATTCCCACCGCATAATTCGAGACACAATGAAATAAATTACTATAATCCAGATCCCCAGGTATCCCAGCTCTTTCCAGCAGTCGTAAAGATGCAACCCTTCAAAAGACACCTTGCGCATGGCATCGTTAAATTGCGTCAACGGTAACAGTTCACAAAGCTGCTGCATCCATTTCGGGAATACATCAACAGGAAAAAAGGTTCCGGAAAGCAATATCTGGGGAAATCCAAAAACATTGATCATTAGTGGGATAACCGTATCATTTTTTGCAATGCTGCTAATGATCAGGCCCACGCCCATCAGCAGGAATAACATCACTATGGAAAGCAGCAGCATCTCCACAAACGTGAGTGCCCCGTGTACCAGGGTGAAGCGTAAGAAGAAATGGCCAAACAGGATCAGCACCACCACATTGATGAGTTGGAAAGAAAGGCGGCTGACCCCGATCCCGATCAGGATATTGAGCTTTTTTACCGGTGATGCATAGAATCGCTTTAAGACCAGTTGCTCCCTGAGGTTAAAAAAGACAAAGGCGATACCAAATAAGGTGGAAAATAATACTGAAAAGCCCAGCTGCCCCGGCAGCACAAAGTCGATGGAACGGTATTTCTTTCCAGGCACGATTTCCGTCCGGATGGTGTAGTCCTTTTTTATACGTGCCGCGTTCAACTGCATGCGAAGCGCTGCATAGTCGATCGTTCGAATCAGGGCCGGCAAGGCCGCCGCTCCTGCTTCGCTGGTCCGGATCAATACCTGCGCCCCTGCGGTATTGCCGGTGCTCCTGATCCGCAATACCGCATCGAGTTTCCCCCTGGTAAGGTCGGCGTTGCGGGTCACCGTATCTTTATAAGATACTACCCTCATAAAACCGCTGTTCATCAGGCTGTCTAAAAAAACACCGGTGGTATCACCCAGCGGATCAATCGCCACGCTTCTTGCAGCTGGAGGCCTGTCGGTAAATGCGCCAAAAATCAGGATAAATACAATGGGAAACAGCAAACTGAAAAAAAGTGAGGAAGGCTGACTGAATATGGCTTTAAAACTTGCCTTTGTGATGGCCCAGAGGGCCCGCGACTGACGATACTTCATTTTATCTCTTTAATGTCCGGTATTGACTCCAATACTTGGGATGCTTTTTTTATTTTCCTATTCACTATTGCCCAATCACGATTCCAACCGCCTACCGGATAAAAAATTCAAATGGCAGCCGGGCCTGTACGCTGTTGGTCAGTTGCTTTACAGCTTTCAGTTGTTGGTAGACTTTTGCAGATTCAGGTCCCAGCTCCTGTTTCACCATTGTTTCAGCACTGTTGCTCTTACTAAAACCGAGGATCCGCTCCAGTAAATTGCCGTACCTGGGATACTCCTTCACTTCAAACTCTTTCAGTCCCGCCTTTTTTGCGGCGGCATTGATTGCATCCTGCAAGCCTCCGTAGCTGTCTACCAGCCCGATCTCTTGGGCCCGTAAGCCCGTCCATACACGCCCCTGGGCAATGGTTTCAATATAAGCAGTGTCTTTTTTACGGCCTTCCGCCACGCGTTGTTTAAACTGGTCGTAAACCCGTTCAATGCTGCCCTGCACAATCTTTTTTTCCTGTTCCGTCATCGGGTGGTCAATGGAACCTGCATTAGCCAGCGGGCCGGTGCTCACGCCATCAAAGGTTACACCCAACTTATTTTTGAGAAATGCGCTCATATCGGGTATTACGCCAAATACACCAATCGATCCGGTAAGCGTACCTGGCAATGCAAAAATGCTGTCTGCGGCACAGGACATATAATAACCGCCGGATGCGGCTACATCTCCAAAGCTCACCATCAAGGGCTTTGCAGCTCTCGCCAGTTTCATTTCCCGCCAGATATGATCGCTGGCCAGCGCACTGCCGCCTCCGGAATTTACGCGAACCACAACGGCTTTAATGGAAGGGTCCAAGCGGGCCTTCCGCAACAGGTCTACATACACACCGTCGCTGATTACCCCTTCATCTTCTTTTCCGTCTACAATATTACCCGTGGCATAGATCAGTGCTATTTTTTCGCCGCTTCCTCCCAGGTCTTTATTTACCTGGGCATACTGGCCGATACTTACAAAATTAATCTTGTCCGTACTGTCTATTTTCAGCTGCCGCTTGATCTCTGACTGCAGCTCATCATCATAACGAACACCATCGATCAGCTTACGTTCCATGGCTACCTGAGGCGTAACGATTGCCCCCTCATTGGCCCACTGGTGTAAAGCAGCCGTATCCAGTTTTCGCGCCGCTGCAGTCTTTTGCAAAAAATCCGCATAGAGATCGTTTAGCCAAACGCTTGTTTGTAACTGGTTGGCTTCCGTCATCTTCTCTGCACGCAACGGCTCCGTGGCACTTTTAAATTTCCCTGCGTAAAAGATCTGCGGATTGATCTGCAGCCGGTCCAGCGCACCTTTCAAAAACAGATAGCTCACCCGGTACCCTACCCATTCAAAATCCCCGGAAGGGCTTACATATATCTTATTGGCAATATTGGCCACCGCATAGGCCTTCTGGGTCATGGTATTCCCAAATGCAATGATTTCCTTCCCGGAGCTTTTAAAATCCGCCAACGCGGTCCGGATCTCATCGCTGGAGGCAAAACCGTTGGCATTTCCGTTTGCTTCCAGATAGATGGCCTTGATCCGGTCGTCTGTTTTAGCCTTCCTGATCAGCCGGATCACATCATATAAAGCCGGGGTCTCTTCCAGCGACTTTGCCTGTACGATGGAAGACACATCCCTGGAAGGCAGCTCTGTATATACCTCCCCCAGGTTAATTTTCAGTACCGATGGATCTGTAATGACCGGCATCGAACTGGAAACAGCACTGCTGGCCATCCCCATAAAAAAGAAAAAACCAATGGCACAAAAAACCAGGAGCGCCAGGAAGGAAGCCAGGAATATTTTAAAAAAGGAACGCATTCTAGTTATTTTTTAAATGAGGTCTTCTTTTGATAAGATGTCAAAATTAAAGATATTTGACGTGTAGAAGGCAGAACCTTTTATTACCCGCGCAAAACAGGCGAAACAGGCTAAGGCTGGTGATGGCAACACAGCACTGTGTAAGCTTTGCGGTCATGCAAAAAGGCAGCATAAAAAATCATCTTCCACATTTGTACATCCAGGATGAACCATGCATATTTATTGATAGGAGGCAATCTGGGCGACCGCTCCGCCCATCTGGCACAGGCCCGTGTCCTGATCCGTGAGTATATCGGTCCTATCGGGAGGGCCTCTTCCATTTACGAAACCGCCGCGTGGGGAATGGTGCATCAACCTGATTTTTACAACCAGGCCCTCGAGGTTTCCACCGCATTGCAGCCGGAGCCGCTGATGCAAACCATCCTGAGGATCGAATCGGAAATGGGACGGGTCCGGAATGAACGATATGGCCCGCGGGTAATCGATATCGACATTTTATTATATAATCATCTTATTTGTACCTTACCCCTGGTGACCCTGCCCCATCCCCGGATGCAGGAACGCCGGTTTGTATTGGCACCGCTGCATGAGATCGCTCCGGAAGTACAGCACCCGGTGCTGCACCAAACCATCCGGCAGTTGCTTGCGGCGGTAAGTGATGACTCCCCCGTAAAAAAAATATAAGGTTTCAAAATTGTGCTTACTTTGCAGCCGGTTACATGCAGTACGATTTTATTACCATCGAGGGAAATATTGGAGCAGGGAAAACAACCCTTGCAACAGCATTGAGCAAAGCATACAATGCACGCCTGGTGCTGGAAGCATTTGCCGACAACCCCTTTCTGCCGAAATTTTATGAAAATCCGCAGCAATTTGCCTTCCCGCTGGAGCTGTTCTTTATGGCAGAGCGGTATAAACAATTACAGGAACTGCTCGCTCAAAAAAATATGTTCCAGCAACTCACGATCAGTGACTACCTGTTTACAAAATCCCTGCTCTTTGCCCGGGTTACCCTTTCCGATGATGAGTACAAGCTTTATCAACGCCTGTTTGAGATCATACAGCAACAACTGATACAGCCGCAGGTGCTGATCTACCTGCATGCTCCCATACGGAAATTACAGGAAAACATAAAAAAAAGGCAGCGCAGCTACGAGCAAAAAATTCCGGACGAATACCTGCAGCGCATCCAGGAAACCTACCTGCCGTATATTAAGCAGCTGCCCCTGCCCATTTTATTTGTAGATGCCACTCATGCGGATTTTATTACCACCGACCGGCATCTCAACATCATTATGAATGCGCTGGACCAAACTTATCCTCCCGGGCTGCACCCTGTCTCGCTGGAGCCCTGAGCCGGAAGGGCTGGTTTAAGGTTTCACGTTCAACGTTTCATGCGTGCCCGCCGTGACGGGTTAGATTTCGTTGCTGCTGGTGTGAGATGCTGGATACTAGACACTACATTAAATGCCTGTTGTCTAATATCGATCGTCTAAATCTGTAGAATTATCAATCGGAGAGCATACACGGAGCAGTAACGGTATCTTCACATTTACATTTAAAATTTATTATTGGATATTTTACATTCCCCGAAGGGGTAGCTACCTTTGCACCCTCCATGGAAAATGAACAACAACCTGTGGTTCAGGTAACCGATGACCCCTTTGGGGCAGTACGCATTCCTGAATACAGGCATCTGATGACCGGACGTTTTTTGTTTGTGTGTGCCATGCGCATGATCACCACCGTTGTGGGTTGGTGGATTTATAAACTCACCAAGGATCCCGCAGCCATTGGGTGGATCGGACTTTCAGAAGTGATCCCTGCATTATCCCTGGCCCTATATTCCGGCCATAAAGTGGATATCAGCGATAAAAAAAAATTACTGCTGCAATCGATCACCGGTTATTTCCTGGCGGCCTGTTTTCTTTTATTTCTTTCTACTAATGCGGCACAGCATTCCCTGCATATCCGGCACATCACCTGGTTTATCTATGGCACCTTCTTTTTTACCGGCATCCTACGTTCCTTTGCCGGCCCTTCCCTGAATTCAATGATCGCCAATATTGTTCCCCGGCACCTGCTTCAGAACGCCACTACCTGGAGCCAGGGCACCTGGCTTTCCGCTTCCGTTACAGGGCATGCTGTGGGTGGTTTCTTAATTGCACTGGCCGGTATTACCAACACGTTTATCGTCATTGCCACGCTCATCTTTATCGCCCTGCTTACACTAACACGGCTGAAGCCCAAACCGCCCTTTAAAGGCAACGTGGAAAAGAAAACCTGGGAAAGCGTGGAAGAAGGCCTGCGTTTTGTGTTTCGTACCAAGGCCTTGTTAGCTGCGATGGCGCTGGATATGTTTGCCGTGCTGTTCGGAGGCGCGGTTGCCATGATCCCGGTGTTCGCTTCCGATATTTTGAAGATCGGCCCCATGGGCTATGGCTGGCTCAATGCCGCTTCCGACATCGGATCCATCATCATTGTGCTAACCCTTACCTTTTTTCCCATGAAAAAGGCCCAGGGCAAAAAAATGCTGATCGCCGTTGCGGGTTATGGCATTTGCATCATTTTATTCGGGCTCTCCAAATGGTTCCTCCTTTCATTTGTTGCACTGCTCGTATCCGGCATCCTCGACGGCATCAGTGTGGTGGTCCGGGGCACGGTAATGCAGTTATTAACGCCGGATCATATGCGTGGCCGGGTAAGCAGTGTAAGCAGTATGTTTGTGACCAGCAGTAACGAACTCGGTCAGTTCGAAAGTGGTATGATGTCCCGCGCGTTGGGGGTTATCCCCTCGGTTGTATTTGGCGGGGGGATGACCCTCGTTGTGGTGATTACGGCCTGGTTGAAAGCACCTACCCTCAGGAAATTTGAATACTGATTTTTATATACCCGCCAGCAGTACGCTGCCCAGCTTTACTTGTGTCACTCACTTCAGCGCCGGTGCATCACCCGGCAGCTACGTTTCAGTTGGTTATCAACGATCATTATGCGCTTATACTGTTGAAATTTGTTTTTTGTCTTTTCATTTTCAGGTTTTGGCTCTCTGATCGCTTCCGAAGGAAGGTTTATCTGTCAGCAATGGCGGCTTCATTCCCACCTTTTTACATTCCCAGATTTCCAAATTCCCTCGCAACAGAAAACCACCCCTGCTTTTTATACAATTTCCTATCTTTATTCAAACCATTTTATGTGCTCCAAACAGTATTTATCCGTAGTTCTTTTTTCCTTTACCGCAGTGTTTTTTTTCCACGGCTGCACCAGCGCACGCCGCACTGCGGAGCAAGATGGCTGGATCAGCCTGTTCAATGGTAAAAATCTCGACAACTGGATCGTAAAGATCCAGCACCATGAAACCGGTGATAACTACGCCAACACCTTCCGGGCAGAAGACGGCATGATTAAAGTGCGGTACGATGGTTATGATTATTTTAATGAACGTTACGGGCATTTGTATTATAAAACACCGTTATCCCATTACCATCTGAAATTTGAATACCGGTTCCAGCCGCAATCGGAATGGAGAACTGATGCGCCGGAGTACACCATTGAAAACAGCGGCATCATGTATCACTCCCAGGATCCGCGTACCATGCCAAAGGAACAGGACTGGCCCATCTCTATTGAAATGCAGCTGCTCGCAGGCCTGGCAGACGGGCAGCCCAGGACAACCGGCAATATGTGCTCACCAGGTACCCATATTTTTTACCAGGGAAAACTGGATACCCGGCATTGCATCAACTCCTCTTCCAAAACCTATCCGCCCGGTGTTTGGGTAAAAGGCGAACTGATCGTGCATGGCGACTCCCTGATCACGCACATCATCGAAGGCGACACCGTAATGCAATATTCCAAACCCCAGATTGGTGGTCCCGTAGTGAACCGCTATACGCCCGGACAGAAAATCGACGGTAAGCCGCTTACCTCCGGTTATATTGCCTTGCAAAGCGAAGGGCAGCCCATCGATTTCAGGAATATCCGGTTAAAAGAATTAAAATAAGCCCCGGAAAACCGGGTTCCGATCCGGTCAGACAGGCCATCCGCGCCATCTCGGGCCAGGACCATCTCCGACATCCCCGTTCAAGACCATCCGTGCTATCCCCAACCAGGCCCCTCGTCATCCCCGCCAGGATCATCTCCGTCATCCCGACCGAAGCGGAGGGATCTCTGCAGGCTGCCAAACACAGGCCTCAGAGCCAATCAGGCAATTTTTAATCCGGTAACAGAAGAATAAGGATATTTGCGCACTAAATGCTCAGCAATTTATGAACGCGTCTATTATTACAATCGGGGATGAATTATTGATCGGACAAACCATCGACACCAACAGCGCCTTTATTGCGCAGGAATTTAATAAAGTAGGCATCTGGGTCAAAAGACGGGTGGCCGTGGGTGATACAGCAGAAGATATTGAGCTTGCGCTGAACGAGGAATCGAACCAGGCACAGATCATTATCCTCACCGGTGGACTGGGTCCAACGGCGGATGATATTACCAAACCGCTTTTGAACCATTATTTCGGCGGAAAAATGGTCATTGATCCCGGTGTGGCACAACATATCGAATACCTGTTCCGGGAGGTGTACCGCCGGCCCGGCCCCATTGCCGAACGCAACAAAAAGCAGGCTGAAGTGCCCGATGTAGCCAAGGTATTGCACAATGCCCGCGGTTCTGCACCGGGCATGTGGTTCGAAAAAAATGTGAACGGCCGGAACGTAGTCTTTGTTTCTTTGCCCGGTGTACCTCATGAGATGAAAGGACTATTGGTGGGGGAAGTAATTCCCCGTTTGCTGAAATATTTTAAATTCCCGTTTATTATTCACCACACGGCACTTACAGCCGGTATGGGCGAGTCGATGGTGGCTGAGCGGTTGCTGGATTTTGAAGCTGCGCTGCCCCGGCATATAAAGCTCGCATACCTGCCCAGCTACGGAATGGTAAAACTGCGTCTTACCGCGCAGGGCCAGCATGAAGCGCAACTGGCCGAGCAGATCCGTTTCCAGTTCGACCAGATGACAGCACTACTGGATGATATTATTGTTTCGAAAGAAGATGAACCCATTGAAAAGATCATCGGCCACTTGTTGCTGCGCCAGAAAAAAACAATAGCCACCGCTGAAAGCTGTACCGGCGGTAATATAGCGCACTGGATCACCCGGATACCGGGAGCATCCGCTTATTATATCGGAAGTATCGTATCTTATTCCAATCTCGTTAAAGAAGCCCTGCTGGGTGTGCCGTCTGAAACACTGCGCACGCAAGGCGCCGTAAGCAGCGAAACGGTTACCGCCATGGTAAAGGGTGCTTTACAGCAGCTGGGCGCCGACTATGCGGTAGCAACCTCCGGTATTGCCGGCCCCGACGGGGGCACGCCCACCAAGCCCGTGGGCACCATCTGGATCGCCGCAGGGAACCAGGACCGCGTTGTTACCAAATTATTACAACTCCGGTTCGACCGTGAACAAAATATCGAGATCACCACGATGCAGGCGCTTTTATTATTGCGCAAAGTGATCCTCGGCCAGGAAGTAGCGCCTGCTTTATAGTAAGACCAGTTGTACTTCCTGCCAGTTTGCTACGCGCTGATGTTTTCCGGGATCCTTTTTCATATTATGGGGTTGAGAAAACAACAGGGTCTTCCCGTTAAAATGATCCAGGTTTTTAAAATGATCATCCAGCATGATATCACCTTGAACAATTTTCTTGGAACCACAAAGTACCAGTTGCTCCCAGATCAAAAACGGAAAATGCTGTTGCAGCCATTGATATTTTTCATACAGGCTGAGGGGGAATTCCATAGCGGCAGAAACAATATACAGATCGTATTGCTGGTTTAATTGCTGTACTACTTCCACACAGCCCGACATCAACGGGGCTTCCAGGAAAAATCCCGGTGAATTGACATACGTCCTTACATTTTTAAATGCCTCCCGTTCTGTTTTGCCAATAAGGGCCGCCTCTTCCTGCTCGATGCCCAGGTCTAACCGCTCATATTTCCGGAACTGGCTGTACACATCGGCCAGTACTCCGTCCATATCGATAATCAAACGTTTCATATAAATATTTTCCCATGAAGCACCGTCTTACAAGGTCATTCTTTAGGGGTTTAAACGGCTTCGAATTCTTTTGCATACACCACAATACCCGATACTTTTTTCAAACCGCATTCCACCAGTTCCACGGCCATAAAGGCCTCATCCGGTACATCAAACGGAGCCTGAATATTCCAGCGTGAAGCCGGTTGAAAACCAAATTTCGGGTAGTAGGTTTCATGTCCCAGCACAATTACAGAAAGATAGCCGATTTCCCGGGCCTTATTCAATCCGGCCTTTATCAGGGCTGCACCGATACCCTGCCGCTGAAAGGAGCTGCGGACCGCTATCGGCGCCAGCGCCAGACTTTCAAAGTGATGATTGAAACTGTCAATAATCTTTATTTTGGTAAAAAGCACGTGCCCTACAATCACGCCGTCAATTTCCGCTACCAGCGAAAGTTCCGGAACAAAAGCACCGCCGTTTCTGAGAAGGTCTACCAGGTTCGCTTCGTCTGCCCTTCCAAAAGCCTCTTCGTTTACCTCGGAAATGGCCGTTATATCTGCACTGTGCTCTTCCCGAATCAATACGTCCATTGATCTGAAATTTTACCAAATTTAAAGAAACGGGATACGGAATCAAAGAAGGACTGAAAATCTTTGCGAAATTTTAGAATTACGAAGCGGTTCAGGGTTTTATAGGATGGTATACGCGTTTTCCCGCTCCCGGCTTCAAACCCATATAAAATTCCGGTTTATCATATAGCGGTCTTTCCATACTTCTTGTACCAGCCTATAAGCCAGATCACCACTTCATCGTACGCATATTTCCCTGCGGGCTGGTTGTTGATCTTCAGATAATTGGCATACAACCAGCTGATCATGGTTTCTACCCGGCCCTGGTATTTTTCGTAAAACGCCCGGTACTCGGCCATATCCCGCTGCACCTGCGGGTGAAGGGTGCTGTCATATTGTTTCATCTTTAAAGAATCGGCCATGTATAGCATACTTTGTGCATAAGCATACATTACAAAATCGGTGGCATACTGAAAATGGATCGAAGGATGTTGCCTGCTGGCTAAAAAACTCAGGAAATTGGCCTCGCTTTCCATTCCATAACCGGCCTGGTGGCCGATTTCATGCGTCACCACTGAAGGCAGGAGGAAGGAAGGTATGGTTGTATTCACCTGTGCTTCTCCTGAAAATGGGTTATAATACCCCTGAACGCCCGTATAATTCATGAGCCGGCCAAAAAGCGAGGCCTTTACCGACACCGGCCGGCTGTCTAAAAAAGGGTATTTTTTCCGGGTAAGCTGGTAGGCTTGCTCTGCCTGATTAAAAAGATAAGCCTGGTTGGCAAGCGAATCCCGGTCCTGTACCCGCAACAAGGTTACATCATGATTGATGCGGTTATGCAGCAGCCACACCAGGGTATCCAGATCCTGTGTGGTCGGCTTTTTATCCGGAAGACCAAACTGAACGGCAATCCCCTGCCGGCTGTAATTGAGGCCCCAGGCAGCATAAAAAATCACATAAAGCAGCAACAGCGCAAGGCCTAGCTTCCGGAAACCGGCACTCCATCCGACATCTTTTTTGCGCCCGCGGAAAAGCCAGGCAAGACCACGAAGGCCGCGGTATATCAAAAAAAAGATCAGAACCGCATAAAGGATATCTCCGATACTAAAAGGAATCCACCCAAACAGAAACCGCAGCGCCTTTGAAACAAGGATATAAAAGCCGCGGGTGTACCAGGTTTCCACCAAAGCAGGAAACAGTGAAACCAGCTTAATCAAAAGCGCCGCTGCGCCCAGCAGCACCCAGGTCCTGTGTTTACGTGTCCATATCAGCCAATTCATAAAAACAAATGTATCATATTAAATGAATGATCATACCCCGGCTCTCGTTAATTTTGAGTATGAAAATCGATCCGGTTATTGTAACACTAAAGAACAAAATTACCGTTACCATAAGAGCCGCAGTAAAAACAGATGCGGAAGGATTGCTGGAGGCAGGCTGGCGTTATCTGCAGGAAAGCCCTTACCTTATTACCACCATTAATGAATTTAATTTTACCAGGCCTCAGGAACGGGCCTGGATCCGTTCGCTGAACGAAAGCGACAACAGCCTGTTATTGGTCGCCGAATACAATCATCAAATCATCGGGAACCTTCAGTTGCGCGGAGAGGCGCGCAGCAAGATCCGTCATAATGCCCTGCTGGGGATTGCCATCCGGAACCAATGGCAATCTGTTGGTCTCGGAACCTCCCTGATCCAAACGGCCATAAGCTGGGCCCGGCAAAAACGCACTCTCAAACATATCTGGTTGCATGTACACGCCACCAATGAAAAGGCTATTGCACTTTATCAGAAAATGGGATTCCGGGAAGCCGGGCGGCAACTATACTATATAAAAGAACCGGACGGCCGGTTTACAGACAATATTCTTATGGGACTATTGCTGGATGAGCCGTTCTAAGCATTTTGCAGCCACCGGAGCGCGGTATAGGCCATTAGTCCCATTCCCAGTTCCAGGGCATCCTCATCAATATTAAATGTAGGCGTATGCAATGCCGACCGGATTTCACGCGCTTCATTACCTACCCCCAGCAGATAGAAAAAAGAAGGTAACTCCTGGCTATAATAAGCAAAATCCTCTGAGGCCATCCAGATATCCTGGTGAAGGAGCTGCTCCCGGCCTGCGTATTCCTCAAAGAAAGCCCGCATCTGTGCTCCCAGCCCTTCGTCATTTTTCAGGTGGGGATATCCCTTCCGGATCTCGATCTCGCAGCGGCCGCCCATGCCTGTAACCAGTGTATGAGCCAACTCTTTTATACGGCGATGTGCCTGCTCACGCCACGATTCATCGAGCGTGCGGAATGTTCCTTCAATGAGCACCATATCCGGAATGATATTGATCGCCCCATCAGCCTTCAATTTCCCAAAAGAGAGCACGGTTGGCATTAACGGAGGTGCATTGCGGCTGACCACCTGCTGCAATGCCTGTAATAGCGAACAGGTGATCATCACCGGATCAACGCCTTTATGTGGCTCTGCACCATGGCCGCCCTTTCCGTATACTTCTATTTTTATTTCATCCATAGAAGCCATAAACAAACCGGTACGCAAACCGATCTTCCCCGCAGGGATCGCCGGCATGACATGTTGCCCCAGCACCACATCCACCTGCGGATCGGTTAAGCCACCATCTTTAATCACCTGTTTCGCTCCACCCGGCAACACTTCTTCCCCCGGCTGAAAAATCAGCTTAACCGTTCCTGAAAAATCGGCCTTCATCGATTCCAGAATCCGAGCCACGCCCAGCAGCGATGCCGTGTGCGCATCATGCCCGCAAGCATGCATCACTCCTTCATTCACGGAACGGTAGTCAACGGCGTTGGCCTCGGTAATGGGCAACGCGTCGATATCTGCCCGCAACGCGATAACCTTGTCAGAAGTTCCGCCCCCCTTTATGACCGCAAGAACACCGGTTCCTGCAATGGGCTCCCAGGTAATGCCCATTTCATCCAGCGCTTCTTTTATAAATGCTGAAGTACGGAATTCTTTAAAAGAAAGTTCCGGATGCTGGTGCAGATGCCTCCGATAACCGGTCACTTCCTCTTTGAGAGCCGCAGCCGCAGCCTTAACCTTTTGTTTTAGCTCCATTTTGTAATCCTGTATTTGCGTTTGTATACCAATAACCAGCAAGGAGTAAAATTAACACAGCTGCCTTAAATTACAACGGGAAACAGCTGTAATTTGTTCACCCGCCCTAATAATAGGCCTGCAATAACCCCTCTTCCCATAAAGATGTTAGCCCCTGTAATTTACCAAATCAAGGGCAGAACCGGATAGTTCCTTTAAAAGAACAAGCAAAAATACACGTAGAAATCAGAGCCATCATCAGGGAAAGTTATCCTCAATTATTTCAATGAAGCAATTAAGATGCTCCGGCCCTGCACGGTCTTATTCCGAAATAAATATCTTTGTTCCGGAATCCTTATTAACATGACGATGCACAACGATATTATTGAAAAAACCATTCATTTTGTTCAGCAGCAATTGCAGGGAGCGGAAGCCGGGCACGACTGGTTTCATGTAGAGCGCGTTTGGAAAACCGCAAAACAGATTGCCATGCAGGAAAAGGCCGACCTGCTTACCGTAGAGCTGGGGGCCTTATTGCATGATATTGCAGACGCCAAATTTCACAATGGGGATGAAAGCCTGGGCCCGCGCATCGCCCGGGAGTTCCTGGAAAGGGAACAGGTGGCCGAACCCGTTATCATCTCGGTGGAAAACATCATCCGGCATATATCCTTTAAAGGAAGTTATGACACGGAAAGCTACCGGACCATTGAACTGGATATTGTACAGGATGCTGACCGGCTGGATGCACTGGGCGCCATCGGCATTGCCCGTGCTTTTAACTATGGAGGCTTTAAGAACCGGAAATTGTACGATCCTGCAATCAAACCAGTACAATATGCCACCAGGGAGCAATACAAAACCAATGAAGCGCCCACTATCAATCATTTTTATGAAAAGTTGTTTTTACTAAAGGATAAAATGAACACGAAAGCGGGTAAAAAAATGGCAGAAGACCGGCACCGGTTCATGGAAACCTTTGTGGAACAATTTTACCGGGAATGGAACGGATTAAACTAATCAAGACCCTGTTAAACCAAGCACATGGCAATCATCCCCAAACATACAGCTGCAGCACTTAATATTTTTACGACCATGTCTTCCCTTGCCCGGAAAGAAAACGCCTATAATCTTTCGCAGGGCCTGCCCGATTTCCCGGTATACCCGGCATTGAGTGACCTGCTGAAAGAAGCCACTACCGAAGGGTTCAACCAGTATGCCCCGATGCCCGGCCTGATGGAACTGCGGGAAAACATTGCCACTGTTTTTAACAACCGGTACCGGAATTCCTGCTGCAACCCGGATACAGTGACCATTACCCCTGGCGCTACTTACGGTATATTTACCGCACTGGCAACCGTGCTGAATAAAGGCGATGAAGTTATTTACCTGGAACCAGCCTTTGATTGTTATGTACCTGCCATCGAGATCAATGGCGGCATTCCGGTTTGTATCCGGCTTAATGCACAGAAAAATTTTGAAATCGACTGGCAGCAGATCAGCGATGCCATTACGGCTCAAACAAGGGCCATCATCATCAACACGCCACATAATCCTACCGGCAGGGTATGGACGCAGGCAGACTGGGCCCAGCTGGCTTCGATCATTGGCGGCCGGGAAATCTATGTCATATCGGATGAGGTTTATGATACGATTGTATACGACGGCCTGCAACACCTGCCGGGGTTTCTTCAAAGAGGCCTGGAAGGTAAACTACTGTCTGTGTATTCCTTCGGCAAAATGTATCATATTACCGGCTGGAAGGTGGGGTTTGTTATTGCGGCACCGGTACTCACCGAAGCGTTTCGATCGATCCATCAGTACCTCAGCTTCAGCGTCAATACACCGGCCCAGTACGCCCTGGCAAAATATCTTTTACTGCCCGACCAGGATCCTGCCTCTGTAATGCTGCAGGCCAAAAGAGATCTGCTGATAAGCAGGATGCAACCTTCCCGGTTTCGGCTCAATGCCGTATCAAAAGGCACCTACTTCCAGCTATTCGATTATAGCGCCATCAGTGATATGGATGATGTAGCTTTTGCCCGCTGGCTGGCTATCGAGCATAAAGTAGCGGCTATTCCGTTAAGCGCCTTTTACCGGAAAGCTCCGGGAATAAAACAGGTACGATTGAGCTTTGCAAAAAGTGACGATATCCTGTACGCCGCCACGGAAATCCTCTGCGGTTTATAAATATTACCTGCTGCCGTAACTGATCTGATTGGTTTTGCAATAAGATTCAAAGGTATCCAGGATGGCCTTCCATTGCTTTTGAGTAAACGTACATGCAACCTTATGTTCTTTATCAAATACCAGTGTATACTTGAATCCTAACTGGTTGACAGTTTTAACACGCATGCCTTTAATCTCGGTGATCACTTTATCCTCATGGCTGTATTTTTCGGAGAACGCCGCAATTTCCTGCAACAGGCTATACATCTCTGCGGCGCTTCCTTTAAAATATTCCACTTCATAAGCACCGGTGGCCCAGTTGTCGTGATACAGGTGATATCCCCAAAGCGAAAACGTATCCTTTTTTTCCCGGTTTACCCCGCCCTCAAGCGGTTTCCAGTAAGAAAGGTAAGCACTGCGTCCCCTGTTAGAAAACACCGTCTCCAGTTTATATACCTGTGAAAACAATGCAGTAGAACAAAACATCCACAACAGGAAAAGCGTTAATTTTTTCATAGACGGCGGTTGCTCGTTTTAATTATAAGCAAAAATAAACCGAGGCGTTTCTTAATTTGATCCTTCAAAGCCGAATTAAGAAAAGATTAACCCGACCCACTGAGGTGAACTTAAATATGGAATGTGAAATATTAAATGAGAAAGTAGAGGTGTCGTTGCTGCTTTATGGTCTGTCCTCCGATCCAGGATATTGTAGAGCCCGGAAATTAAACGCCAGCACCGAGCGAAACGCAAGATCCGACCTGAAACGTTGAACTTTGAACGTTAAACCTTCCTCCTATCCCGTCTGCACTCCAAACAAATAACCCACCAACGCGGTTGCGCCCATCGCTACCGTACCCCAGAAACAGACCCTCAGGATCCCTTTTATGACGCTGGACCCGCCGGCACGGGCGGCCACCATCCCTGCAAGAGCCAGGAATAGGATGGCGCAAACATATTCGCTAACCACCATATATTTAACCGGAGCGAAAATGGCTACCAGCAGGGGCAGCAAGCCGCCTGCAATAAAGGACGCGCCGGATGCCATGGCCGCCTGGAAAGGCCGGGCCTGGGTTATTTCATTAATGCCCAGTTCATCCTTGGCATGCGCCTCCAGGGCATTATGCGCAGTAAGCGCCTGGGCTACTTCCATGGCCAGTTCCGGAGCCAGTCCGCGGCGCTCATATATTTTCGCCAGCTCTTTTAATTCCACCTCCGGCATGGTGGCTAGTTCTTCTTCTTCTCTTTTCAGATCGGCTGTTTCAATATCCGACTGGGAGCTTACTGACACATATTCTCCCGCCGCCATGGAAAATGCTCCCGCTACAATACCCGCCAGCGCTGCCAGCACAATCGGGTTACGCAGCTCCGTTGCCGCTGCAATACCAATCACAAGACTCGATGTCGACAGGATGCCGTCATTGGCTCCGAGTACCGCAGCGCGCAGCCAGCCGCTCCGGTTAATATAATGTAGTTCTAAAAAATGTTGACGCTCCATAATAAATCATTAAGCCGTTTGAAATAAGAATCCCGACAGACCATTTCCTGTGCCGCTCCATGCATTGCTAAATTAATCATTTATCCGGCACCCGATGCATAACCGATCCATATTCAAAGAAAGCCTTTAACTTTGTTCCGGCACCTGTTATCGGTTCATCAACAAATAATTTTTACGACTGTGTATATTCCTTCGATCAATCGAATAACCAACAACAATGAGATCCGCGCTTTTATAGAACGGTTTTCATTCGGAACTATTGTTACAGCCGGTACCGATGGATTGCCCGTTGCCACACATTTGCCCTTTCTTGTAGAGCAGGATGATGATGCGCTGGTGTTGGTTTCGCATTTTGCTAAAGCGAATCCTCAATGGAAGCACATCGAAAATAATGAGCAGGTGCTGGTACTATTCCAGGAGCCGCATGCTTATATTTCCCCCTTTCATTATGAAAAGGAACTGAATGTACCTACCTGGAATTATATGGCCGCTCATGTGTATGGCGAAGGCAGCCTCATTACTGAACAGGATGCAGTCTTCCGGGTACTGGATCAGACTGTTGCCCATTATGAAGCGGCCTACAAAGTCCGGTACGATCAGCTTCCGAATGATTTCAAATTCAAAATGAGCCAGGGCATTGTGGCATTTAAGATCCGGGCTACGGACATCCAGGCCAAACAAAAACTAAGTCAGAATAAAACCGCAGCCGAACAGGAAAGGATCATTCATACCCTTTCTCAAAGCCAGGATAGCAGCGCACGTTATATAGCAGCATATATGCAAAAAAACCGGCAGTGCCATGACGGCTTATAACACCGGCACAATAAGATGCATTTGTTTATCTGTTCCGGCGATTATGTTTTCTTTTATAGCAGGTTGTCTTCGCCCACCCGCATCCCCGGCACACCGGTTATCGAGTTCCTGCGCAGACGCCAAAACCGCCGCTGAAAAGGCCACGTTATTTTCAAAACAGCAGCCATACCGTAATGCACTGGCAGCCGTCATCAGGGCTGCAACTGATCAAAAGGAACATGCCGTATCCTTCGGTTGCATATCCACTGACAGCATCCTTTACTCTGCCGTCAGTAACGGCGCTGTGAATACGGCCATCGTCCCTGCTATTATTAATCGTTTTGCAGACCTGCACAATCACCCCGAGAACCGCCCGCCGTCAAGTGGCGACCTCTATCAGTTTATTGACCAGGCAATCGCCAGCAACGGAGAATACCAAAAATTTGTTGTGTTGCCCAACGGAACCCAATATGCGCTCGTACTGGTCAATATCGAGGCCGCTAAAGCCTTTAATACACGGTTCCCAAGGGTACGGGGCATCCGCGATAACCTTGCTCAGATGCAGTATCAGCCTACATTCCCAAAATCACTGGTGGATGAGGTCAATCAACTGAAAGGCTGGAACGGGGCCACAGAAGAAGCCGCGATGACGTATCTGCTTCAGAAATACGATGCAGGTGTGGCATTGTTAAAAAAAACAACCGATGGTAACTTCAGGAAAGTATATACAGTGGAACAGCAACAAAAGGACGGTACCCCTACTTATACTGCTTATACCTGCGCGAGGTGATGATCATTTAGAGGAGCAATAACCAATAAGAAATATTGAATGTAAAATTTAAAAGTATAAGACTCCCGTTACCCGCTTTTAGATCTGCAGCTTTACCGGAATCCGATTCCCTCCTTTTATTCCGCAGATGCCGTTCCCGTGAAAAATCACTTCTGCATGTTACATTTAATATTTTATATTTTTCACTCTAAACCAGGTCAGAACCGTTTATACTTCAAATATATCTCCAGCGCACGGGCCTGGCGCGCGCCGCCGTCCCGGACGGCTTTTGCACGAAATGTGGCCTCACTCATTTTCCGTTCCAGCCTTCTCAGGCGCCATAAAAAGAAGTAGGCGATGTTTCCCACCACCGGTTTGGGGATCTGCAGCAACCGGCAGGAATAGGTTCCCAAAAAGAAATAGTTATAAAACAGGTGCAGCTGCTGCATTAGTCTCCTTGCCCATATCGACTTGGGGAAACCGGATGTAACGGTTTCACTGATCAGCGCCTGAGCCAATGCCACAGAATCAGCATCACCTTTCGATTGCGTCATCGTCCAGTAATACAGCGCCTCAATCGCTTCCGGTTCGTTCTCCGGCAATAATTCTAACGGAATACCTAAAAGATAACCAATATATTTCCACAGGTGAAAGAGGCCATCCGTTTCTTCGGCAGAAGGCCGGAACCCCATACGCCGCAGTCCGGTAAGAAAAACCAGCGAAAAGCCCAGCTGGGTGGCCAGCATGTCCCAGATATTCAGCGGCACACCCCACTGTGCGGTGTCCCAATCGGTTTTTTCCAGGATGCTTACCCGGGAGTATGCATGAATCAGCCGGGTGCTGAGCACCTGGAACAATCCGTGTCCCCCTTCTTTGAAGGTTCCCGTGCGGGTAATGCCGATCCAGAAAAGCGTGGTTTCCGTAAGCCGTTTTGCCGCACCTTTCTTTAATGCACCGGTATAGATCAGCGGCTTGTTGATGGCCGCCGATTCATAACCGCCCATTAAACAATAATTCCGCAGTACCAGCAGGCCGGGAATGCCGGAGCGCTGGCTCAATTCAATCCCTTTATCTATTTTATCATGATCCAGCCAGGAAGGGTTGGTTTCAAAAGTGCTGAAGAAGCAGTCCAGTACCGCGGCAGCTTCGGCGCTTACCTCCTCCTTGTTCAGGTATGCTTCCAGTGCAGCATGTGCCGTTGCAAACCCCAACTGGTTATACAGCTTTTGTACAACCGTGTCTCCGTCCCGGTCCCATTCCATTAAATAGCGTTTAAACGAATCCGCATTCCGGATATCGGGTATGTATCCTAATTGCTGTAATAATGAACGACCAGCTCCTTTTTTCCAGTAGTAATCAAAGGATGTGGTATTAACCTGGTAACGGGAAGGCGTTTCCATAAAATTTCAAAACAGGAAAACCGGCAAAAAGTTCAGGTAAAAAACAGGTAACTGATGCCGATAGCCGTAATTACACCGGCCAGATCGGCTAATAACATGGTGCCGATGGAATACCGCGTATTTTTAATACCCACTGCTCCAAAATAAACCGCCACCACATAAAAAGTGGTATCCGCAGCCCCCTGAAAAACACCGGAAAGCTTGCTGGCAAAAGAATCCGGACCAAACGTGGTCATGGTGCTTACCATCATGCCCCTGGCGGCGCCGCCACTCAGCGGACGGATGAGCGCCGTTGGAAGGGCGTCAACAAAACGCGTATCGGCCCCCAACGCATGAAACATGTATTTCATGCCATTGATGACCATATCAAACGTACCGCTGGTACGCAGCATACTTACAGCCACCAGGATGCCCAATATATACGGGATAATTTTTATTGCAGTATCAAAGCCTCCCCGGGCACCATCGATAAACGCACTGAATACATCAATCTTCTTATACACCCCACCCAGCACAATAAGAATAAAGACCAGCAGGATCAGTCCGTTGCTAAGCACACCGGAAAATGATTGAATGGAGGCTGCATTCAGGGACGACACGTAAAGGACCAGTGCCACTACTGCTGCAGATATACCCAGTAGCCATACCAGGATTACGGGTTGGAACAGGTTCACTTTCTGACGGAGCGACACAATGATCAATGCTACGAGTGTACCCACAAAGGTTACGATCATACAGGGAATAAAAACATCGGTGGGATCAGAGGCATTCTGAGCGGCCCGGATAGCGATCACACTAACCGGTATTAAATTAAACCCGGCCGCATGTAAGCACAGGAACATGATCTGGGCATTGGAAGCCACATCCTTGTTGGGATTCAGCTCCTGCAAGCTTTCCATGGCCTTTAGTCCAAAAGGAGTTGCGGCATTGTCCAGTCCCAGGAAATTAGCAGAAAAATTCATTACCATATGTCCCATCGCCGGATGATCCTTGGGCACATCAGGAAAGATCTTTGAAAAGAAGGGGCCGATGATCCGGGATAAAAACCGGATTCCTCCTGCCCGCTCGGCAATGCTCATAAAGCCCATAAAAAGACAGAGTACCCCGATCAGTTTCAGACAGATCTCCACCGCCACCCAGCAGGTTTCAATCACACCATCCAGTTTCAACGGGTTGGCCGGATCACTGGCCTTACCACTGATCATATAGCTGAAAAGCTGCGTTTCTCCCAAAAAAAAGCACTTAAAAGCGGCAACAAGAATCGCTATAATGATGAATGCCGACCAGATCCTGCTCAATGCCATAATGCGTCAGATTATGATTTTAAATCGAAAGCGGGAAGTTAGGCTTTATTTGAGAATTGCGGCAGAGAATTTGTACCTTTGCGGCCGGAAAATTGAGATCAGAGATCAGAGATCAGAGATCAGAGATCAGAGATCAGAGATCAGAGATCAGAGATCAGAGATCAGAGATCAGAGATCAGAGATCAGAGATCAGAGATACAAGACCCGGATCCGGAATTTAATATTTAGAATTTGTAATTTAATCAATAATGGCATTACAGGCAGGCATCGTGGGATTACCCAATGTAGGAAAATCAACTTTATTCAACGCGGTTAGTAACAGTGCAAAAGCACAGGCAAGCAATTACCGCTTTTGTACCATTGAGCCCAATGTGGGGTTAGTGAACGTACCCGATGAGCGGCTGAGCGTGCTTACAGAACTGGTGCAACCAGAACGTGTGGTGCCTACCCAAATCGAAATTGTAGACATTGCCGGCCTGGTGCGGGGCGCCAGCAAGGGTGAGGGACTGGGTAATAAATTTCTGGCCAATATCCGCGAAGTGGATGCCGTCATTCATGTCATCCGCTGCTTCGAAGATGAAAACATCTTGCGGGATGAAGGCGCCATCAACCCCGTGGGTGATAAGGAGATCATCGACACGGAACTGCAGCTGAAAGACCTGGACAGCGTGGAAAAGCAGATCCAGAAAAAAGAAAAGCAGGCCAAGACCGATCCGAAAGCGAAAGCCGAACTGGAGGTGCTGCAGCAATGCAAGACCCACCTGGAACAGGGAAAAAGCATCCGTTCTTTAGACCTGAGCAAGGAGGAGAAAGAGATCATTGCCGACCTGTTCCTACTTACAGACAAACCGGTTTTATATGTGGCAAATGTGGATGAACCTTCCATGCATACCGGCAATAAATTTTCCGAAGCATTGAAAGAAGCCATCAAAAGTGAGAACGCAGAGATGATCGTGATGAATAATTCGATTGAAGCGCAGATTTCTGAGATGGAAGACCCGGATGACAAGGCCCTGTTTATGGATGAATACAAAATGACCGAACCCGCCCTGGATCGCCTGATCCGGTCGGCGTACAAATTACTGGGCTTAAATACCTATTTCACTGCCGGTGTGCAGGAAGTACGGGCCTGGACCTTCCACAACGGCTGGAAAGCACCGCAATGTGCCGGTGTGATTCATACCGATTTTGAAAAAGGCTTTATCAAAGCCGAAGTGATCGCCTACAATGATTTCGTACAGTACAAGTCTGAGGCGGGTGCCCGTGATGCCGGCAAGCTGCGCATTGAAGGCAAGGAATACCTGGTGAAGGACGGCGATATTATGCATTTCCGGTTTAATGTTTAAAAAAACGTGGAAATGTGAAGATGTGGGAATGAGATTAGTGCCGTTTCCTTAAAGCGGTAGATCGTACCCCGAAAAGTATAGTAGCTGCCTTTTATACATCCCATGCCCCGGCATCCTGGTGATTGAATGCAACCGTAAGAGGCTAGAGCCACGCAGGGAGAGCCAGGAGAATTCTCAATATTTAGGTTCCTCCCATTGCGACCGTTGCGAACACGTTGCGTCCATCGCGGTTAAATCAAGCCCCGGATTTGGTTGTATTCAGAGATCAGAGATCCACCACCACCTGGTTACGCGTCAGGTCTTCCAGCGTATCTCTCTTGCGAATCAGTTGTGCCTTGCCGTTGCGGATGATGACCTCTGCCGGGCGAAATCTTGAGTTGAAGGTAGAGGCCATTTCATAGCCATAAGCCCCCGCATTATAAAACACCAACAGGTCTCCTTCCCGCACTTCCGGCAGCGGCCGGTCCCAGGCAAACGTATCCGTTTCACAAATATTTCCCACCACAGAGTAGGGCTTTACGTTCCCATCGGGGTTTGAAAGATTCTCAATCCGGTGATACGCATCATAAAACATGGGACGGATCAGATGATTGAAACCACTGTTGATGCTCACAAAAGTGGTAGCGGGCGTTTCCTTAAGCAAGTTCACCGAAGTGACCAGGTATCCGCACTCACTCACCATAAATTTACCCGGCTCAAACCATATTTCCAGTTGGCGTGCAGCTTCATGGGCGTCAAAGGCTGCCAGTACCTTTTGGGAAAGATCCTCGATATTGATCACCGGGTCTTCGTCCTTATAAGCCACTTTAAATCCGCCTCCCAGGTCTATCGATTTCAGATCCGGGAAATGCGGAATGATATCGAACAACACATCAATTCCTTTTATAAATACATCGGCATCTTTAATATCGCTGCCGGTGTGGATATGCAGATTCTGAATCCGGATACCATAGGTTTTTACCAACTGCTCCAACAGCCCCAGTTGCTCTACAGGAATCCCGAATTTACTGCGATCGTGCCCTGTGGATATTTTAAGATTGCCGCCAGCCATAATATTCGGGCGCAGCCGTACACCTACCGGATATTGGCCGCCGTATTTTTCACCCAGCTTCTGAAGATTATACAGGCTGTCTATGTTTACAAATACGCCCAGCTTTAACGCTTCCTCAATTTCCGAAAAATGGATACCGTTGCTGGTATAGAGTACACGTGCAGGCTCAAAACCGGCCTGCAGGGCCAGCTTTACCTCGTTGATAGAGCTACAGTCTACATTTGCACCCAGCTGATGAATAAAACGAAGCACACTCAGGTTGGTCAGCGCCTTTGCCGCATAAAATATTTTAACGCGTCCGCCTTCAAAAGCAGTGCGCAAACGCTGGTATTGCACTTCAATTTTATCAGCATTGTATACATATACAGGGGTTCCGAATTCCTGCGCAACCTGAATCAGCTGTTCGTTTGTTAATTGTTCGCTCATAATCGTATTTACAAAAAAAGCAGTAAAACTACTGCTACATAAAAATAATGGGCCGGGCAGCAGTTACTCTTCATCCGGCGTCTTCGTATCTTCTGTTTGATCTTCAGATCCCGCTTCGGCATCATCGGCATTCTCCTGCACTGGAGCTTCTGACTCAGCCGCTTCGGTTATTTCTTCAGTTGTTATTTCGCTCTGAGTCTCCGGCAGCGTTGCAGCCTCTGCATCGGCGGCGGTATCCGTTCCGGCGGCTTCGATCAGTTCGCCGTTTTCGGCAATCACCAGTGGATGGCCGTCTTCATTAACCGGGGCATCCGGTGCAATGGCATTTCCTTCCTCATCAACCGGGGTTGGTAAGATCTCCTGCTCTGCCAGCACTTCCTTTATCTTGGGCAACTCTTCAGCCGAATTGATCCCAAAATAATCCATGAACGTTTTTGATGTAGAATATACTAAAGGATGACCGGGCAGCTTTTCGTTACGGCCACTGATGATCACCAGTTCCTTTTCCAGCAATTTCTGAATGGCATAATCTGCACTAACTCCCCGGATAGCTTCGATTTCGCCCTTTGTAACTGGCTGCTTGTAAGCAATGATCGATAAGGTTTCCAAAGCTGCCGGCGACAGGCGTTTCATAAATTTATCACCATTGATCTGGGCAACGGTTTTATGATAGTCTTTTTTGGTAAGGAATTGCCAGCCTCCACCGCTCTCGCGTACTTCAAACGGGTAAAATTCCGAGTTGTACTTTTCTACAACGCCTTCAATCGACGCTTCCACCTGGTCCAGTGTGATCTTATCTTCCATAAACCCAAATGCGCTGTTCAGCAGGTCTGTCAGCTCCAGCGGGGTAAGCGGCTTGTCGCTTGCGAAGATCAGCGCTTCAATATGGGGGATCAATCCGGTTATATCCATGAGAAACTTCGAGGTTTAACGTTCAGGGTTTAAAGTTAAGGGTAAAACAACATCGACCCTAAACCTGAAACATTGAACAAGTATCTTATCCCTGTAAGGCCGCGGCTCCGCTTACGATTTCGGTAAGCTCTGTGGTAATTGCCGCCTGCCGTGCCCGGTTGTAAGAAAGCTTCAGGTTCCGTAACATTTCATTGGCATTCTCGGAAGCTTTATCCATGGAGGTCATCCGGGCACCATGCTCAGAAGCGTTGGAGTCCAGCACGGCCTTGAATAACTGGGTATTCAGGATCTTGGGCATCAGCTCCGCGATCAGTTCTTCCTTATTGGGATCAAAAATAAAATCGGCTTTAGCAATGCCTTCCTTCTTTTCCACTTTGGGAATCGGCAAAAAAGGCTCCACCGTAAAAACCTGCGTGGCAGCGTTTCTAAACTGGCTGTACACGATCTCTACAGCATCAAATTTTTTTTCTTCAAAGGCCTTCATGGCTTCGGTAGCGATCTTTTGCACATTCTCAAATGAAAGTTGCAGAAAAATGTCCCTATAGGTGTCATTTGTTTTATACCCGGCCTTGGTCAGCGCCTCGTATCCTTTTTTACCCAGGTTCCAGATGGTTACATTACCTTTCTCAAACTGGCGCTGGTATTTTTCGCGAATCAGGGACTTGGTCAGTTTGATTACATTCGCGTTAAATGCGCCCGCCAGTCCCCGGTCGCTGGTAATGGCAATCACCAGTACATTTTCAACGGGTCTTTCCGCCGCCAGTGCAATTTCGGTATCACCATCATTGTTGCTTACAATATTGCTCAGCATTTCCTGCAGTTTCTGCGCATAGGGCCGCATCTGAAGGATGGCATCCTGTGCACGACGGAATTTTGCAGCACTTACCATTTTCATTGCCTTGGTGATCTGCTGCATGCTTTGTACCGAACTGATGCGATTCCGAACCTCTTTTAACTGACCTGCCATAGTTTTCTGACTGTTTTAATGCTGAATATCCGTGATTTTAAGGCGCAAAAGTACGCGCTAATTGCCAGATTTCCATATCTGAGCGCGGCAAATTGAATACCATGTGGAAAAAGGTCGGATAAATTCCGATATCAAGTGGATTATTTGCTGTAATACAACACGTTAGCGACAGGCCGCTCGCCTTCATGATCCCATTTTTTATTATCCGAAGGATGATTGACCACGCCCCTTTTCCGGGTCCACAAAGTGGAAGAGCCGCCCCCATCGAAATTGATAGCGGAGCTACAGTTAAGCCAACGCATGATTTTTTGTAATTCACCGAGGCTCAAGCCTGCAGCATTTGTATACCGTCCATCGGCTACCAGCAGGATCACCTTACCTCTTTTTGTAAGGCCCACCGCAGTACGGGGATGCCGGTTCCGCGAAAAAGCCGAGGCATCCATTACCTGGTCCACCGCATCCAGGGTTAGTAAAGGGCCGTTGGCCATAACCGAGCTGGCGGCAATGGCATCCGGCCAGTCTGCCTTGTCATTGCCGGCAACAATGGATAATTTTCCTCTTTTTATGGCTATGGCAGACCGCTGGTGGGCGCTGAGTTTTCCACCGCCTCCCACAAGGTTTTCGCTGATCAAACGACCATCGGTTTTCACATAGTCTACCGAACCACCGTCTTTTGTATTAAAAAAATTGCCATTCACGGCAACAATCGCATTCGCCTCCCTTGCGAAAACGGATACCGGTTTCAACATTTTTTTTTCGGCAGCTATATGAAACCGTTTTTTTCTACCCCTGTTTTTTATTACCGCATAAACAATAAACTGGTTGGAAGCAAAAAGCGCTTTATCTGTGAACTGCCGGGTGTACAACTGCACGCCGGCTCCCAAACGTTCTTTTTTCCAGGCCGCTTTTACAAACTGAACCGAATCCATATCCTGTGCTGCAGCCATTAAAAAGCCCATTGTCAACAACAGTAAAAAAGCACCCTTCCGGGCTATGCAACCGGTAAACATCGTTTTGAATTTTTTGGGGTACAAAAATGCAATGTTTTTGTCGCATTATTTTGATTAAAGAAAACTATAATGTAATTTTAATAACGGGTCGCTTTATGTATCAACAGCCTGTTTTAAATAAACCTGCACGTATTTATGATACGGTTGGGAAACAGTTGTTACCGGGGATCCGGCCCGCTACGTACCTTCATCAACCATTAAACGATCGACCATGCTACAATTTATCCACCGCGTGCTGGTGTTACCGTTGCTTCTTTGCGTATGCACCGTTACACAGGGACAATCCTTAAAAACAAAACAGGAAAAGGGCTATTTTAATATTACCACTCCGGCGGAATTACAGGTAATGTGGTCCATTGATTCTGCCATGCTGAACGAAGGGAATGCCCGGTTTAAAGCAGGGTTTGAAATGCAGACCGTCAACGGTTATTTTGTAAATCCTCAGTTTTCGATCGGCCTTGGTGTAGGTTTGCAGTTTTCGCATTACAAATATTATCCGTCGGCTGCAGTATCGGATGATACCCTGCAATTTCATGGAGCGCGGATTACTTCACTTCCCATTTTTGCCGATTTCCGGTACTATCCCAGGAACAGTATCAACGGCACAATGTTTCTTGTGAATGCCGGGTATGCCCCTTCCTTACAAGCCAGCAATAAAGACCATAAGCCTTTTTTCAACGGCGGCCCGTTCATCAAACTGGGTGCTGCCTATAAATTTTACCTGAGCGACCTTATTTCGCTGGTTCCTTCGTTGAATTTTAAAGCCCAGCGCTATGGCGATCATACAGTTGCCGGCGGAACATTGGGGTTGGGGTTGATGTTTTAATTGTTTATTGTCAACGGTTAGCTTTTGGTACCTGTACATATCTGATGCCGATGCGGCCGCTAAAACCCAAATGCGCCATCCGTATCGATTAACGCCGAAACATGAAACCAGGAACACCAGCTGTAATGCACGACTGGTAACAGGATCGATCGCCGGGAACTGGCGGCTGTCACTACCCTTTCATAAAACGCTTGCGCAGCTGCTCCGTTTTGCGGCCGATCAGCCAAAAAGAAAGCGCCAGGATGGCAAAAAAGATCCCTTTATTGGTTTTATCCCAGAAATATTCAAAATACCGGGTATAGATATTCAGCAGAAAGAACAGCAATACCAGGTCACGGAACAGCTCGTCCTTAAACTTATAAGCATATACAATAAGGCCGCACAACAGCAGGGTATAACCGAGTGCCCAAGGGAAAAGACGTCCCTGGCGGATATTGCTCCATACATCATAACTAAGGTTTCCCGATACAGACAGGAACAAACCCGACAGCAGGAAGAAGATCCAAAAGAAATAGATCGTGATCTCGTAAAAAGGTAGTTGGGTTGTTTGCAGCCGCCGGCCTGAAAAACCGGTTACCGCCAGCAGCACCGCGCAGAAAATCGTCATCCGCAACGGATAATTCATTCCCAGGAAATACAAATGCGCCGGAGCCGACCATGTCCAGGTTTGAATACACCAGCTTACGACAAGCGCCAGCAAGGCACAGACCCATACCAGTTTTGATTGCAGGTAGGTAGCTGCAAAACCATAACTGACGGCCAGTGCAAAAACGACCAACCCATAAAACCGGTATCCATCCCCCAGGCCGCGGGTCAAATAGGTAATGGCAATTCCCAGGCTTAACACTGCAAGGATGTTAAAGCTTTCATTGCTCAGGGCCGCGTCGGGATGCTTTTGTTTTCGCTTCCGGGCGAACCAGATCAACAAAATAGAAAGCAACAAAAAAATGCTCCCGATCAGAACTTCCGAAAACGCGAAGAACCGGCGAAGCCGTTCAATCCATTTTTCATCCAGTACAATGGCTCCAAATGCAAGAATAGCGCAGGAAACGGCTGCCACAAAAGCATAAAAGGTAAAAGATCCCAGGTCGTCTTTATATACAGTCACAGCGTTTCGCAACTGGTCTGCTTTTTCCGAATCAACCACCTTTTCTTCCTCCCACCGGTCAATGGCATTATGGATTATTTCTGCGTCTTTTTTGGATACCCGCATCGTTCAAAGTTCGCAATAAAAAACTAAAAAAACAGGCGGAAACAGAAAACGAACGTTCGAAAGTAATTCGCGTATATATTCTAAAAACAACTTATTATTGTAAACACAGCAAAATGCTATAACAATAATAACGTGTTTAATAAAAAGGATGAAAGGAACAATTGATCTTTTCCGGTGCATTGACGATGGTAACACCGGGTATATAAAAGAAGCCCTAACCCGCAGCCCCAACCTGGAAAGAAGCAATCCGGAAGGACAAACACCGCTGCTATATGCCTTATACAAAAAGCAGGTAGAAACGGCCCTGCTGTTGATTGCACATGGAGCCAATGTGAATGCCCAGGATATGGTACTTTATACACCGTTTTTATATGCTGGTGCACAGGGATTTACCACCGTGGTAGCAGCTTGCCTGGAACATGGCGCCGATTTCAGGATTTTTAACCGCTACGGTGGTACGGCGCTGATTCCGGCAGCTGAAAAAGCCCACCTGGACGTGGTACGGTTGCTGGCGAACACCCCTGGCTTCCCTGTTGATCATGTGAATAACCTGGGCTGGACTGCCTTGCTGGAAGCTATTATCCTGGGAGAAGGCGACGCCACACATGCCCCTGTTGTTGCAGCGCTCATTGCCGGAGGCTGCGATGTAAACCTCCCGGATAAAAAGGGCGTATCCCCTCTGGCGCATGCACAGCGCCTGGAATATCCCAAAATAGCGGCATTACTAAAAGCCGCCGGCGCTCTTCCATAACAACCTTTTGCTCCGATACTGCGTCTTACAAGAAACCAGTTGTTTAAGAATTATGAAACAGGCCGGTGTTTTTCTTTTATGGATGTTGGTAATCAATGCCACCAACGCGCAGCAGATTGAAAGCATTCATTTTCATCTGTATACAGACAGCCTGAAAAAGGGCACCTATAATTATATTAATGTAGACGGAAAAATGAGTGACGGCAGCTGGCAACCCCTTACCGACAAGGAACTGCGGTTTACTACCGACTATGGAAAGTTTGAAGGTAACAGCCTGGTATTGCCCGAAGCACCCGCCGCGCAAAAAGTTTCTATCACCGCGGCTTTGAAAAGCAATCCTAAAATGACGCGCAACATCGTGATCTGGATCAAACAAAAACCTGACCCCCCTCTACCGAAATATGAGGCCGAAGTTCCCCGCCGCGCAAGAAGGCGATAAGTTTACGGTTTCTGATTTTGATTGCTATGTAATGCATTACTGGTCTAAGAGGCCGGATCGATCCGTAATCTGTGAACGAAGACATCAACCAGGAACCTTAAACTTTTAAACCTGAAACAGCATTGGTTAGGCCTGTGCCGTTGGTCCGCCAAAGTTCACCGGCAATTGCATTTCATCCAAGTCCTTGATCACACCCTGTGTAGCCTCGAATTTCTCAATATTATCGATCAGGGCCTTCATAAAACGCTTGGCATGCTGGGGAGTAAATACGATCCTCGATTTCACCTTACTCTTGGGTGTTCCCGGCATCACATTTACAAAATCGATCACAAATTCCGCCATCGAATGAGTAATGATCGCCAGGTTGGCATACGTACCTTCCGCTACTTCTTCCGAAATTTCTATATTTAACTGGTTGGATGGTTGTTCGCTCATTGTATTGTATTTGGGCGAAGGTAGTAAAAAAGGCCGCTCTAAAAAGGCGCCCTTAATGTATTTTCTACAGCAATCCTGTTCATTAACCAAGAATCATATATATACTGGTGGACCATAGGGCCCTCTTATATAAACCAGCTTTGTAAGCGTGCCATTACAGCCCGTGAACTTGACTTTCGATACTGCAGAACCCGTGCTTGGTTTAATATTGACCTGGGTTTGGTCACTTGGAAGTACATTCAGAGCCACTATAGTAATGTTGGATTTTGAATACAACTCAACAGTCATACCGGATACGTTTTGATCTCCAATCCCAACAACACCCCCATACCAGTTTGGCCCCCCATCGTCCACCAATGCAAAACTGTAATCATCAGAGTAAATTGTCTGGCCGGATCAATGCATAGTTATTCCGTTTCACGACGGCCTTCATATCGTTCTTTGAAAACCCCAAAACTGAGTCATTATAAAATAACCGGAATTCCGAAATAACAAAAAACCGCTCCATTTTGGAGCGGTTCAATCTAACGTATTTTAAAGATATTATCTCGGACGATTATATACAGCGGTCGCCACCATATACCTGGTATTACCACTATACCCAAACTCCATATGAAACGTTCTCGTTGCTGGGTCGTAATAGTTCTTCGCAGGATCATACGGCGTCAATACAACGCTGGATGATGTGATTGCTAGTTTATTATCTGCTTTAATTTCAACATCAACCACAACCGAAAATAATGCCGTCGTATTCAACTGGAATTGCAAAGCATTTGCGCTTGTAGTGATCATTTTCCATTCCTTGTTGCTGAAATTACCACCCAGTGTCGGGTGTGTAAATACACCAGAAGCCAAATAAACTCCGTCGTATTTGTTCTTGATCACAATCGCCGCAACACCACTATTATAATTGCCAATATTATAACCCGCTTCACTAACGCTTTTTATTTTGAATCCAAGAGCGTAACTAATACCGATCAGATTGCTTGGCTTAAATTTCACCTGGAGAAATCCAACCCGGCCTCCTTTAGGAATGATAACAACCGGGTTAACAATCGTCACATTATTAGGAACCAGGTATTCTTCTTCATGCTCCTCATTATACTTGGTAACCAGACTATTGTCCTGTTCCACTGTAACATGGATGTCTTCCTGTGCATTTGAAGTGCCCCCGAGCTCCACGGGTACCAGATTAACGATTGTATCATTATTCGAATTGTCAAATGCCACAGAAGCAAAATCATCCGAACTCGTCGTAGCCAGTCCCAGGCTGATCACTTTGATTCCTTCCCGGTCTCTAACTGCCTGATAGGCCCCGCTATCATAACTATCATCCTTTAAGCAACTGATCAGCAATACCGGCAGTAATAACAGTCCGGCAATATATACAGCAAAATACTTTTTCATTTCTTATATTTTTGATTCTTATGGTTGCCAAAACAATTTTGTGTTGAAAATATTGATATTGCCTTGTGCTGAAACGTTTGCAGCGTTTGTCCTGCGTTCAATATCGGGGTATACCAACCGAACAGGCAATGTGTTTGAAACTCTCGCAGGATTTACAGAAATATAGCCGTTATCCGGCATCATATGTAACCTGTTCAAATCAAACCACGCTTCAAACACATCAATACTGTTAAGCGCTATATATTTTTGAAATGCGATAAATTTAGCCCTGGATGCTGCCGTATTTCCTGCATTCGAAAAATCAGCGATTTCGGCTCCGTCGGGGTTTTGACTTCCGTCTAAATACCATGCTGCATCTTCTTGTGCGTCTGTAACATTTAGCCATACATAATTTTCTGTTACAGCCTGCTCATAAGCCGTTTTCGCATTGGTGAGGTTGTCAACATACCATCCCCTTGCAATTGCTTCCGCTCTTAAAAACATGGATTCAAAAGATGGATAGATCCAGGCATTTTGTGTGGCGCTTCTGGCAGTGCCGGTACCAACGATTGAACTTGACGCACCTGTTGGGTTACCGTTAGCAAGACCGTAAGTACATCCAACAATATTACCGCTAATTGGACGGTAATAATATAGCCACCTGGAATCAGAGGAATTAAATAAAATATCCGCCATATAGTTATTGGCACGAACGGTTGCGCTTGCTCCGGTTCCTAATGGTGTATAAGCAAAGTTACCGTAGAAAGGCGATTGCTTGTTATCTGCATCGGTATAACCAGGATTAACCGAGAACGATTCTCCGGCAAGCAGTACTCCACCATTTGCCTTGACCTTAGCAATCTCCGGGGCGGGATTAAACCCGGCCACTTCCGATTGCCGGATACAAAGCCTTAGCCTGTAGGTATTGGCTAGCTTATTCCATTTCGCCAGGTTTCCACCAGTGGCAATATCTGATTTATTGAATGCCGCCGTTTGTGATTCATTCATGTTTGCCTTTAAATACTTTACAGCGGTATCCAATACTTTTGACAAATCTTTATAAATATCCTCAGCTTTATCATATACGGGCTGCGGTGTTCTATAAGAGTTAAAACATTGGGAATAGGGAACATTTCCAAAAATGTCCACCAGGTCCTGAAAGTATCGCACTGAAAGGATCATTGCGCATCCCGCCGTTACCGAATCCTTCTCAGCTAATGCTTTTGTTTTTGTCTGATACAAATCAAATAATAAATCGTAAGTAGAAGTCCACACTCCGTTTGTAAACGAGTTGGGAACATTATACGTTGTTTCAGATTGATCAATAGCATAGTCTCCAGGTGATGCCCAATACCCCATCCAGTGCATCAAAAAAGTGGGCCCACCTGCCTGTTGCTCAGCTGCAGACTCAAGCGCTCCGGTAAATAAAGTCCTGTAGGGTATATTTTTATCAGTAGCCTGGTTTGGATTCTGATTCACATCCAAAAACTTTTTGCATGATGCCAGCATCATCAATGCTGGAACCAGCAATAAACTAATTCGTTTAAGATTTATTTTCATCAGTCTAAAATTTAAGTGTTTAAAATTGGATAGAAATGGTTCCACCATAAAATCTTGAGGCAGGCGATTGATAACTGCTGCTTACCCCGTAGGTGTTCCCGTCCGAACTATAGTTAAATTCAGGATCACCCCATTGATTCGACTTGGGAACAAAAATCAAGAGATTTCTTCCAATAGCACTAACTGTAAGCTTTTTAATAACGCTGGAAACGTTACCTAATAATTTCTGAGGAATGATATATGACAAATTCAGTTCCCGGAGCCGTACGGCCGCCGCACTGCTTAAATAGTTGGTCATAATTAATGTGTTCACCTTTCCACCAGTCCAGAAGCCGTAGTTACCATCCTGTACCATGATGGTTTTATTATCTACATATTTCTTGGCAGCCTCATCATAGTAAACCGAATTCGGGAATACAAAGCGTTGTCTTCCGTATTCAGCACTTCTGGCTGATATACCGGAGAAATCCAGGTCGCTTCCCATTCCGGCAAAATATGTATGCCCGGTTTTATAATCCCAAGTGAGGCTCAAACTCAAATTACCATAGCTAAAGGACGGTGTGGCACCTACCACCCACAGCGGGAGTGTTCTGCCGATGTTCGAAGTTAATTCGGCTTGTGTAGGATACCCCGTAACCGCGTCAACAATTACTTTACCTGTAGCAGGGTCTCTTGCGTAATCATACCCCTGGAACATAAAGGCATGTGATCCTTCCTGCGCCACCAATGTTACACTTGGAGAGCCTACAGAATTCTGGATAAACCCGCCATTTCCTCCAATGGAAATAGTGTTACCATTTAACGTCTTTGTTACCTCGTTGTCGTTATACGTTGCATTTATTTTTAAATCAATCTTGCCTTTGGTGCCAATGTTTACAAGAGGCGTCAGCCCAAGATCCAACTCAACCCCGTAGTTTTTAAAACTGGCAGCATTGGTTAAATACCCCCTGTAACCGGTAGCAGGAGACTGATTCACCAACAATATTTGGTTATCGTTATTCTGGTTGAAATAAGTGGCTTCAACATTGATTCGGTTCTTGAAAAAACCCGCTTCAACACCCGCTTCCAGCGTTTTCACAAATTCCGGAGTCAGATTAGGATCTACATCCACATTCCCCGCTGTAAACCCGGGAGTTGTTCCATAAGGGAATCCACTAAATTGGGAATACGTGGGTTCCAAAGCGTATACACCAAGATTCACGTTCCCTGACTTAGAATACCCTCCTCTAACTTTAAGATAGGATAAAAGTGAACTGTTTTTTAAGCTGGAAATAGCATCAGATAAAATCAGCGATCCGTTCACACTTGGATAAAATACAGAATAGTTTTGCTGTGACAAACGGCTATCCCAGTCATTTCTTCCGGTAAATTCAACAAACGCCCACCCTTTATAACCCAGCAATGCGCTTCCATAAGCAGACATAATACGATTCATGAATGTTCCGTTGGCTCCTACCGTCGGTTCACCCAATCGCAGATTCACATTGTAAATGCCTTTAACAATCTGGTTGTTTCCACCAGCACCCACAGAGGAAGATTTATCCTGCCTCACGTTTCCTCCTAAAATATACTTCAGGTTAAAATCACCAAACTTATTCTCACCGTTTAAGAAATAATCTAAGTTAATCCGGCTGTTTAAAGAACTACCGTCAAATACTTTACCCGGATTGCTGGTGTACTGAGTTGCAGATCTGTTGGCATGAGCCCAGTCGCTTACCTCAATCGGTCCGGTTGTATTCCGGTAGGCCTGTGAAGTAATGGTTGAACTTAACTTCGCATTGGCTTTTAACCATGAAGTAATTTTAAAGGCCAGATCGGCATGCCCAACCAGATAATGTTGTGTTCCTTTTTGTCTCAGGTTTCCAATAATCCAATAAGGGTTTAAAGCAAAATCGTTAAAATAATTATCGTATTGTGCCCATTTATCGTTCCTCCAATCTTTGTAGCGTGTAATTGGAACGTTGTCCGGCGTTTGCATTACCGCAAAAAGCACACTACCTACATAAGAAGAACCACTCGCAAAAACATTGGGCATCAAAGCTTCGTTTACAATATCCCAATTTTGCAAGGTGTAATCCAAACCATAATTGATACTAAGACGGTTAAACTCATTTCCTGCATTCAATCTAAACGTGGTTCTCCGGTTCTTATCATCTGGCATCAATCCCTTTATTTTGGCATCTGTAAGACCAAAATAAAAGTTCTTTGCCATGTAAGAGAACTGGTTTTGCAGGGTCATACCGGTATTCCAAAACTTCTTTTTATCACTGGCAAACTGGTTCGTATAGGGAAATTCCTGAAAGCTCCCATCTTCGATTACCCGGCCAATCATTTTCATAGAGCCGTCGAAGCGGGGACCATAAATCTGATTTTCATATGGTACATACAAATAGTTTCCGTAGGGGTCTACTTCTTCACCGGCACCGGCCCCAAACTCATGTTGTAATTTCGGGAAAAATGCAACTCTCGCCATCTGAAGAGATGTGCTAAAGTTGATAATAGGACGATCGCCATTTGTCCCCCGTTTGGTATTGATAAAAATCACACCATTCACCGCGTCGGGGCCATAGATAGCAGCAGATGTTGAACTTTTTGAGATTGTTAAATCCTGAATGTCGTCGGGTGCTATTGTACTTAAAAAACTCAGCGGAGTCGGCTGTCCGTCTAATACTAACATCGGCTGGTTATTACCGGTTAAAGATCGAATACCCCGGATGTTAATTTTAGCGTCTTCAAAAACGCTGCTGTTTACCGTTGTTACGTTTAACCCTGACACCTTACCATTTAACGCTTGTTGCACGTTAGGTGCCTTGGCCTTTGTAACCGTTGCATTCGACAAGGTTGTGGCGGCATAACCCAACTCTTTAGCCTGACGCTTTATACCCAAAGCCGTAGTTACAACTACTTCGGAAATCGTTTGGCCCTGACTTGGCTCAAGATTGACGTTTACAATTGATTCATTGCCAACAAATCTCCGTAAAGTCTGATACCCGGTGGCAGAAATTTCCAGGGTGGCACCCCGCTTTACTTGAATACTGAAGTTACCAGAGCTATCTGCGGAGACAGCGTTTTTGGTATTCACTTCGGTGATTGTGGCAAAGGGAACAGCGATACCAGACTCGCCGGTAACAGTCCCTGTAACAGCCTTTGTTTGGGAAAAGGCTTCAATAGAAAATGTCGCTAGTACCAAAAGCAACAATACAATTTTTCTCATGAATTTTTTTTTGTTAAAAGATATAATTAGCAATTTTTTGATGCCCAACGGTTGTTATGATTTTTTCATAATAACCATGCAAAGTACATCGTTTTAACAAATTGTTGATCTTTTTTTAACCTTTGGCAAATACTAACAACCGTTAATTAAGAATTAGAATAGTTGCATAGCGAACATTTTTGATTGATTTACAATAATTTGCATTGCATAAATAGTTATTTGAAAAAATTAAAAAATTTGATCCAAATCAAGCCTCATTTTGAAGATTCAGCAATAAAACATGGTAAAAATTCCGAAGAATTTAGCCAACGACCCAAAACTTAAATCTCGGATAACAATCTTTCTCCAGGAGGTCTGTTAGCAATTTCCCAATAAAGCAAAAAAGTTACACCCGGCCCTCAGGCCGGTGCAACTTATGTAACGTTTTATTTGTTAAAACCCTGGTCCCTAAAATTTATCAAACCAGAGTTTGGATTCTACTTCATCACCCCCGATTTTGGAGGCGGCACTTGTATAATTGGCTTTATTTACCAATTGCTCATTTGAAGGGTAACGGAACCTGTTGGGAAAACCGGAAAAAGCATTAACGGGCAGCGTGAGCTTTGGAAAATCCAACCGTCGTACTTCAAGCCAACCGTCATAAGGGCGGTTATAAAGTGCGATCCATTTCTGGAACCCGATCTTTTGTTTCCAGCCCCCTGTAGCCGTAGCATAGGCTACCTGCGGGTTGGCTAAATAAAGATCAGCTTCTGCATTGGTTCCCCCCCAATAGACGATGGACGATTTTATCGCATTTGCATAATGCTCGGCAGCCGTACCCCCAACATTGAAGCCTCTTTCCACGGCCTCCGCGCGCAAAAATTCAAGCTCCGCATAATCTAAAAAATCAACCGGGCCTGTGGCAGCATATACTTTTGGGCCCGGCCGTGCATAATCAGAATAGGTATTTGCAGCCGGTGTACGATGATGCCGCAACAGTATATAAAGACCTGATGAGCAGATTGGTTGCCGGTATTTTCTGCAATTAAACATTAAATGAAAAACCGATCCAGATGATTTACAACAACTTATTACAAATGGTCGTTAGTTAAAAAAATGAAATAAAATTGATCTAAATCAATCTATTTTTTAATGTTTTTTTAATAAAAAGCCTAAAATGAACCGTTTTTTCCCGTTTTTCGCCTGCTGATTTTCGAAGCAGGGCAAGTAAGCAGATCCCAAAACCGGATGATATCCGACATCAATAACAATTGGGGGGAATAGTCCCTGCAATCGGGACCCACATTTTTCGGGACGGGAGTACAAATCAACCGCACGTTTTGAGCAGCCCGCATTTCAGGCCCCGTAAAACGCTGCAGCCAATTATTCATCAAAAATTTCCCAAGCCGTAACAATGGCCCTGTATTCTATGTACCACGGAAAATAGATGCGCGCTACCCCCACCGGTTAAGTATCGATTAAATATTTTAACTAGGAAGTGATTTGTTATTATCTCCATAACCTTTAAAAATTACTGTTTATGAAAACCAGCATTTTGTTCCTCCCATTGATCGTGCTTTTCAGCTGCACCAAAAAAGAAATTCCCCTTTCCGGTAACAACACACCCGAAAAGAGACCTGAAACGGTCATGACCTTGCCTGGGTACGGAGAGCTGCTTAGCGCCCAGATCTGGCTGGATCCGGCAGACGGACGTTATAAATCCAGCAACCTGGACTTTGGAACCACGCTTACCCACCCTGTCAATTATATTACCGGGCAGGCAGGTGTTGGGATCACCTCCATCACCGGCAGGAACGGCGACCTGATCACTGCGGATTTTTCCGGAGACCGGTTTACCGCCTACCTGATCGGGTATCCCAATACCACCATGCCCGATGGCCCGATCTCAAGTGTACAGAAAGTATCAAAGTTCATCGGATATGAGGTAGATGTGGATTCAACGATTTTGTTGGTTGGAAATATTCAATGGACCAAGATTGTAGAAACCACCTCCCTGTATTGGTCATTCATTAATAATCGATACTATTCCCTTGACTCTGCGAAGCTGAAGGCAAAAGGAGGAAAACTCAAAATCCCCTTAACGAGCACCGACCTTACCGGGCAGATATTCTCTCCCAATAGCGATGGAATTATTATTTATAAGGGACGGATACTGATGGATGCCAACTCGCCTTCAGGAATGTCTATTTTTAGCTATAATCAGCAGGCAATAGATGATACGCCCGCTGAGCTTGGATCCTATTATATAAATGGAGATATCAACAAGTATGTATTTTTCCGGGGAAACGCAAACGATGCACTTGTGGGTTATGGTCCGATCCTGGATGTATTTAGCTATGAGCTATTTTCCCAAACACCCACCGGAACTTTCAGGGTTGAAAAAGACAATGCTACCGGGAAGGACAAATTTTATGTCACCTGTAGAGGAGTACTTCAAGATGGCACTGATTTTATTCTAAATGACCAATTACTTTCATATGGAATTGAGTAGCTAAACCCGGTAGCCGTTTAACTTAATATACAGGGTCTTATATTCCAGTGTTTATCAAAATGGAAGAGGCTGCTTCGATGAAGCAGCCTCTTCCATTTATTATCTGTTTAGCATCAACACTTTTCTCTCATTAAAAATATCGAGGCATACTCAACTCCGCCAGGAACTTTATATAAGTATTGATCAACAGGATAGAGTTGTTCTGATACCACTAAACTTGGGGTAAGGTAGAAGCTCAAATATCTGCTACAGCCACCAACATCCAATGGGTCCATGTTTCCACATACATCAATGGGACTATTGTTTATTGTGAACGAATACTCAAAGATTTTTAAGTCTCAAAAAGCAACAACGGCCTCTTTATACAACTATAACGACAATTACACTCGTTAACACCATGTTCTGCCAAGAAAGATTAACAAAAAAGGCCGCGTTTTATTTAAACGCGGTCTCTCTCTCAGCTAAAGTTAGTACTTTTTAATTGCTATCTCGCATGTTGAAAAGTTAACGTCTCGCTTATGATTAATCGTTTAGCACCAGATTGATACATAAAATAACTTACCTCCAATTTTTGAGGTTTGCCATCTAACCCAAAAGTCATTCTATTAATTCCAGTAGGATCAATTTCCGCCGAACGAGCACTGCTATTTGTTCCCTGACCATAATAATTTATGACAGACGACACAGCTCCATTGTCATCGAAAACGAATACTGGAGCAAAATTACCATAGAAACTACCTCCACCGTTATTGAAGAAGGTATAACCATACGTACCTCCATTTAAATTAATATCAAAATATGCAACAGAATTCGGGGATTGCGTAATTAGGTTTATCGTTTTCGGATACCTTGCTGTTGCGGCAGCGCCTAACGTTAAGTCAGAATAGGTTCCGTTTGCAGTAAACTGTCCATCGTACCTGTTTTTAACCGACACATTAATAACTATTTTTGAAAAGTTTCCACTAATAGTTTCCCCGGATGCATCACTAATAACAAGAGGAACAACATAAGATTTATCAAACGCTATTTGATTTACCTTTATTGCTATTGCCAGCTCGGTTGTGTTAGACCCCTTTTTTATTACTGCATTTCCTACAGTAAGAGCATCCGGTTTCAACGCAGTTTTATATGATCCAACTGTAGTACCATATTCTTTTTCATTAAAAGTTTTTACAATGCTTGAATCATACACTACTTTGACGGGTATGTCTTTTTGTGCTAGACGTCCACCGGCATAATTAACAGGAATAATAATGGTATCCAAAGGAGACAGATCAAAAGACAACGAATACAGTCTAATGGGATTTGAGGACGAGGATGTAAACGCCTGAAAGGTTCCTAATTCAACAACACTTGTCGTCTGTTCAGGCTTTAAAATAGCGCTATCATCCTTAAGACAGGAACTAAATCCAACTAAAACGAATGATAAAGCAAGGGCACTAAATATTTTTTTCATTTTTATAGATTTCATTTATGATAATTATTAGCGGGCCCAGAAAATTTTATCCGCAAGTACATTAATACCGCCGTTTGGCGCCGTTCCCTTTTGGGCATTTACATTAGCAGAATTATACTGAAACTCATTCGTCGGATACTGAATTCTTGTGGGCAGTTTGTCTGCCGTAGTAGCTAAAGATTGCAAGGATGCAAAACTGGTGAACTTATTAGCGACAGAAGGAGCGGTCGTTTTAGGATATCCGGTTCTTCTGTATTCATTCCAAGCTTCTCCGCCAAACAACATATTAAATGCAATGTATTTCTGAGTAATGATCGCCTCCAGTCTCTGCTCGTCGGTCGTTGCCAGATCAAAATTAACAAGGTAGCTTCCAGCATTATCTGTTTTATATATATTAAACTCCCGTTGCGGGTTAAGAGAAATATGTCGACGCCTAGTAGTAAGAGAAGCTATAGACAATGTATCTGTAGCTAGAACGCCGCTGACTGTATCTACAAATAATGACGCGGTAATACCAGCCTTATTCTTATTTAAATAGGAAAATGAATTCAAAATCCCATTCTCGAAAGCCGTTTTAGCATTCACGCCATTAACAAGCCCTTTGATTGAACCTTCAGCCTGTAAAAAGTAACTTTCCGACGCCAACATGATAGGTTGAAAAGCATCTGGTCCTTTAAATATACCAACACCAAGAAAATTGGTGGCAGAAGGCGTTCCCGAAGCAAGGAACCAATCATTTGGTGCTTTAACGCGTGCCGCTGCATCAGAACCCGGGTCAAATCCAAGTTGGTTCATACCAGGATTTGGAAATGAACGATATAAGAGATTCCCACGAAATTTATCATTCAGCTTATTGCCATTGTAAAAACCAACAATATAAAAGGAAGGTACTCGTTGCTGCAAGCCTCCACCTACCTGAGCTCCTGCGACCGTATAAGTTCTTCCCCAGGTGGGGTTAACCTTCCCATCAACATTGGTATATCCCGGCTGTACAATAGCATCCTGTGCTAAAAAGCCGTCGGCGCTAAAATTGGTATTTGTAAATGCTACTTTATCCTTCGCCCTTAAAATAATTCTAAGTTTAACCGTATTTGCAAGCTGTTTCCACTTAATAATATCTCCTCCAAAAAGAGGATCTCTTGCGCTGCTCAAAGCCAAGGAAGTAGCATTAGTAGCACCGTCTGTAAAATCCTTAATAGCGGCATCAATTAAATCTGCTATAGCTTTATAGATATCTTCAGCCTTGTCATACTCAGGAGTCAAGTTTTCGCGTCCCTGATTAGCTGCGGTGTACGGCACGTTATTATAGGTATCGACCAGCTGCTGATAACTAAGCGCTTTCAATACTTTAGCAGCTCCGGAGTAATAGAGAAAATCGCGATCGGTTTCTCCTCTTCTGATGATCTCATTCAGATCCTGAATGTTGTCATAAATATTCCAGAAACCTGCAAAGTCTCCGGGGCCGTAATTGTAGGTAATGACAGACCCAAATCCAGATACCCCCCCAGGATTTACCAAATACCCTACCATGCTACCGCCATAGATATCTGCCGCGGGACCACCATTGGCATATTCTACGATCGTTTTTGGCATTAGTACTTCTTCATCAATTTTTCCTGTGGGAGCATTGGGATTTCCGTTAATATCCACAAATTTTTTACAAGCTCCTGATCCCAACAGGGAAAGTATAAATACATATAACGAAATCTTTTTCATATTCATGTCTTATTTATTAGAATTTAATGGTTAACGTACCGCCGTAGTATCGGGACGGAGGTATCTGGCCTAGATCATTCAACCCAATACTGTTTCCCGTTCCATTTGCATTGGCTGTAAATTCAGGATCAGTGTACACGTTGGACTTGGGTGTCCAAAGAAACAGATTTCGGCCAATAGCAGCAAGCACCACACCTTTGACAAATCTCGTTTTATATAGTAGATTTTTTGGTAAGCTATAGCTTAAGGACAGTTCCCGAAGTTTCCAGAAAGCACCTGAGGTGACGTAGTTCATCGTCACCGCGCGTCTCGGATCATTTTGAGTCCAGAAGTTTGCCCCACCGTCTGCTACCGTTATATTGGTATTATCAACATATTTCCCTGTTGAAGGATCCTTGTATACAGAATTTGGGAATACGAACCGTTCACGGTCATACATTACTGTATTCACACCGGCCCCCGAGAAATCCAGGGTAGCACCCAATCCGTTGTACATTACGTAGCCTCCTCTATATTCAAAAAGAGTCCTCAATGAAAAACCTTTAAAATTTGCATCCAGATTCAGTCCTAAACGGTGAAGCGGTTGGGTATTACCGGCATATTTGATATTCGGATTTAATGTAGGATACCCTGTTACCGCATCTACAATCACTTTCCCAGATGCAGAATCTCTTAAATAATCAGTTGCATACAACGCGGGAAAGGCCTTTCCCGTTGCTGCATACACACCTGTGCCATCACCAAAGAATAGCATTCTGAACAGTTTCAGATCTCCCAAGCCCAGGTCCACTACCTTATTATTATTATAAGTGTAATTTGCCCCAACCGTCACTGTAAGATCCTCTTTCTGAATCGGCGTCACTGAGAGACTTGCTTCTACACCGCTTCCCTTGGTGTTCCCTGTATTTGTTATATAAGTAGAAAAGCCTGATGATTGCGTAATACTCGCCGGCATTGTTTGATTTTTTGTTTCCTGTGCATACACAGTAAACGAAGCCGATATCCTGTTATTCAAAAGGTCAACATCGAACCCCGCTTCTTTTGAAAAGGTAAATTCAGGTTTCAAGCCTTCCTGGACAATTGTATTACCAATGCTGTAGCCAACATTACCTGAATAGGGATAGCCAGCGCCCTGACCAAAGGTGGGTTTCGTACGGTAAGGTCCAAGATTTACGTTCCCCACATTACTCATCGCCCCCCGGATTTTTAGGGAATTGATTACTTTACTGTTGGCAATCGCCGGAATTGCCTTATGCAATAATAATGAAAGGTCTCCGGCAGGATAGTAAAACACATTAAAACCGGGATCCAATACAGAAACTTCATCACGTCTTCCGGTTAAGTGCAGGGTCAGTAAGTTTTTCCAAGTTCCATAAAAATCAGCGTAAAACCCTACTGTGCGGGTTCTATAATTACTCTCTCCGGCTGTGGGTGGAGCAATCTGATTTGAGATATTAAATACATCCGGTACGCCCAATCCGTTAATACCGGCGTTCAAGCTTTTACCTTCTTCTTGAATCAATTGACTAGCGATACTTAGCTGCAGATCAAAATCAGACACCTTCTTTTTAAAGGTAGCCAGAAAATCTCCGATGAGCGTAATTTCATTTCCCATTGCATCACTAACACTGCCCGTCACATTCGATTTTTTATAAGATCCGTTTGTATGGTCTTTTGCATATTGGCTAAATCGGTAAATATTCGTCCAGTTTTTTGTATTGTTATTTCGGGAAGTAATGCCCAAACGTCCCGTTAGATCCAGCCAGTTAAGAGGAGAATATTTTAAAGACACATTACCTAACAGATATTCATTCTTGGTCCTGGAACGGTTATTATCCTTAATAAAATACGGGTTGTTGTAAAAGGCGTTGTAGTAAAAATCAGGCATGGCAAAAGAATCTACCTGCCAGTTTTTATACCTCGTAATTGGGATATGACCAGGTGTGTTCAGAATTTGATCATAAAGAGCGGCCAAAACACCTGTCTGAACGGTATTATATGCATTCTGGGTATACCTCATGGAATAGTCAAGGGTCAAACTAGGATAAATCTTCTCTGTGCCTCCCAGGCTGAACGTGGTACGTTTAAAATTGTCATCTTCAATCACTCCATTTGCGTTCATATACTGTGCACCAAAATAAATACGGCCTTTTCCAGTTGGTGTTGAAACGGACAGATCTGTTTGAGACGTCACAGACGGCTTCCAGAAATTCAATTTCCCTTCCTTACTGTTCCAAGAATAGGGCACGGTTTGCGTTTTACCGCTCGGCAGAGGAAAATCCCCTATTTCGACCATCGATCCGTCGTAAGCAGGGCCATATTGCTGGTTTTCGTAAGGCAGGTATTCCTTCAAATATGCCGTAGAACCGGATCCGTATTTTTTCTGAAGTTTTGGATAAAAAGAAACACTCTGTGCGGATATAGTCTGGGAAAGGGTCACATCCGTCTTAAGATAGGATCCCTTTTTTGAAGTGATAATCAACGCTCCATTGGAAGCTCGGGAGCCATACAGTGCAGCTGCAGAAGCGCCGTTTAAGACAGAAATATTTTCAATATCATTTGGATTCATATTTCCTACAACTTCGTTGGGAACAATTACATTGTCCAAAACAATAAGCGCCTGATTGTTTCCAGTAATAGACCTATACCCTCTCAGCACCACGCTAAAATTTGGATTTACGCCACCATTAACCGCGTTGATTTGTAAACCTGGCACTTTACCAGCTAATGCAGAAGTTACATTCTGTGGAGAGGCCTGAACCAGTTTGTCTGAAGTAAGTACGGTACTTCCATAGCCAACCTTGTTTTTGGACATCCGTAAACCCGATGCCGTAACAACCACTTCTTCTATTGTTTCCTTGCCACTTTTGTAAAGGATAATCCCTTTCAAATTTTCATTAGCTTTCTTTTCAACAGATTTGAATCCCGTAGCTGAAATCTCCAATGTTTGATTACCGGATACTTGAATTGAAAAAATTCCATTTTCATCTGCGGCGGCAGCTTTTGAAGTTCCCAATACCGTTACGGTTGCAAAAGGTATTGGGCTTCCACTTTCGTCAACCACAGTTCCTGTTACAATCCTAGTTTGTGAGTAGCCCATCATGCAAATGGACATAAGCATTGTAAGCAATACTACAATTTTTCTCATGTAATTTTTTTTGTTAAGAATGAATTAAAGTCAGATAGTATTGATCAATCATTTAGGTTGGTGGATTGTCAACATTTCTCAGGCATGAAAATACATTTTTTTAACAGTTAATTCGCCATTTTTTAACTTTTTCTTACCATTATATTCAAGGTTCTTGCTCGCAATAGTTGTATAAACAACCTTATAAATTGATTCTCATCAATTTATAAATTACCTAAAAAATTAGACATTTTCCAATAAATTGATTTAAGTCAATCTGTTTTTTAGAAAAAAATTAATCCTGTGCAAGATTTTCGCAGATTCGGTGTTCTGCCTAAAATTTTTCGCACCCCTCCTAAACTTTCTGTAGGTTTGCAGCCTATGCAACTACTGAACGGAAAAGAAACAGCAAAACTGATCCTGGATTCCCTTGAGATCGATGTAGCACAGCGCGCGGCCACGGGTAAAAAAGTCCCCCACTTGGCCGCCATCCTAGTGGGTAATAACGGGGCCAGCGAAACTTATGTGGCATCCAAGGTAAAGGCCTGCAATGAGATTGGCTTTATATCCACCCTTATTCATTACGAGGAAGATGTAACGGAACTGAAACTGTTGGAAAAAATAGAGGAGCTTAACGAGGATATGGATGTAGACGGAATCCTGGTACAACTGCCGCTTCCGGAGCATATTTCTGAAAAAAAGGTTATTGAAGCCATCGATCCGGGCAAGGATGTGGACGGATTTCACCCGGTGAACATCGGGAAAATGACCCTGGGAGAAAAAGAGGCCTTTATTTCAGCTACGCCTTATGGTATTATGCTGCTCCTGGAGCATCATAAAATCGAAACCAGGGGCAAGCATGCGGTGGTAATCGGCCGGAGCCATATTGTGGGCCGCCCGATGAGCATTTTGCTGAGCAATAACTCCAACCCCGGCAATTGCACGGTAACACTTTGCCATTCAAAAACAACCAACCTGAAAGAGATCTGCCTGCAGGCCGACATTATTGTGGCCGCGATCGGCATTCCTGAATTTGTAACCGCCGATATGGTGAAGGATGGTGCCGTGGTCATTGACGTGGGTATTACCCGGATCAAAGACGCCAGCAAAAAATCGGGGCACCGGTTGGTGGGCGATGTTGCATTTAAAGATGTTGCGCCCAAAACAAGCTTTATTACCCCGGTTCCGGGTGGCGTGGGCCCCATGACCATTGCGGCATTGATGAAGAATACATTTAAGGCCTGTGACAACCGGAACTAAGGCGGGTTAAATCCTAAATCTCAAATTCTAAATTCCAACTATCAAATCCCAGACAGCAAATACCGCCCCGGCAATATTTAACGGCAGTTACCCCGTAATGGAACATTTTTATACCATCCAGGGCGAGGGATATCACCAGGGAAAAGCGGCTTACTTTATTCGCCTTGGCGGATGTGATGTGGGCTGCACCTGGTGTGATGTGAAAGAAAGCTGGTCCTTTGATATACACCCGCACCAGACGGTTGCTGCTATTGTGGAGGCCGTAAAAAAAACCAATACGCCGATTGCCGTAATCACCGGCGGCGAACCGCTCCTGCATCCGCTGGATGCGTTGACCACGGCGCTCCGGGAAAATGGTATCGCTACCAATATCGAAACATCGGGATCCGCCCCCCTTTCCGGTATCTGGGACTGGATCTGTCTTTCTCCGAAAAAATTCAAACAGCCTTTGCCGGAGATCCTGCCGCTGGCCAACGAATTAAAGATCATCGTGTATAACAAAAGCGATTTTGCCTGGGGAGAACAATTTGCCGCGCAGGTTGCGCCTGGTTGTAAACTATACCTGCAGCCCGAATGGAGCAAGGCCGCTGTTATGACCCCGCTGATTGTTGACTACATCAAACAGCACCCGAAATGGGAACTGAGCCTGCAGATCCACAAGTACATTCATGTACCATAATTTTTTTGTTTAAGGTTTCAGGCGTGCCCGCCGTGACGGGTCGGATCCGTTTTCATGCTTGATGTCAGATTTTGGATGCTGGATACCAGATGTCCAACATCAGCCATTTAGCGTCTATGAATATCAGCCCAAGGAAATTCACGAAGCAGGAACGGCAACTGCACGTTTACATTTAATATTCCTTATTGGTGATCACTTTCCGAAGGACAGATCAGGAAGCAGTAGTGGTATCATCACTTCTACATTTCTTATTTTGTATTCGTTATTCCACATTCCCGGCACGGGCGTTTCACGCTGGCCTGCCGTGGGCAGTTAGTTTCATCTTACACCCGATGCGGGCGGCCAAACCTGTGATCCCGGGCATAATCGGCTGAACGCTCAACTGATGGCTGAACGCTGATAGCAAATGCCGAACGTATTCTTTCAAAAACGGTTAGCACCCTCCCCTTGCCGATTCTTAATAAAATTTATGTACGTTTGAGGATCTTAAATGAGCATTATGGCAAAATCAACAACAAAAGAGAAAGGAAAAAAGGGCAAGGCCTCCAAACCGATATTGACAGACGAAGCACTACAGTTTCTCAAGAACTATATTAACAATGCTTCCCCGGTCGGATTTGAATCCTGGGGACAGAAATTATGGCTCGACTATCTGAAGCCGTACATTGATACGCATTTTGTAGACCCTTACGGCACCGCGGTGGGCATCATCAATCCCGACCAACCCTTTAAAGTGGTTATTGAGGCGCATGCGGATGAGATTGGATGGTTTGTGAATTATATTACCGATAAAGGATTGATCTATGTAAAACGGAACGGCGGCGCCGATCACCAGATTGCCCCGGCACAGCGGGTGTTGATCCATGGTAAAAAGGGGGCGGTAAAAGCCGTGTTCGGATGGCCTGCCATTCATACCCGCATTGGCAAGGAAAATGAAACCCAACCCAAAACGGAAAACATCTGGCTGGACTGCGGAGCACGCAGCAAAAAAGAAATTGAAGCCCTGGGTATCCATGTTGGCGCCGTGATTACTTACCAGGATGGCTTTGATGAACTGGCGGGCGACCATTTTGTAGGCCGTGCTTTTGACAATCGCGTTGGCGGGTTTATGATTGCGGAGGTGGCCCGGTTGCTGAAAGAAAATAAAAAAACCTTGCCGTACAGCCTGTATGTAGTGAATGCCGTACAGGAGGAGATCGGGTTACGGGGCGCGGAGATGATCGCACGCCGGATTAAACCCGATGTGGCGATTGTAACCGATGTTACCCATGACACCAATACCCCCATGATCAATAAAAATATTGAAGGTGATGTATGGTGTGGCAATGGTCCTTCCCTGGCTTATGCGCCGGCGGTACATAATAAACTGCTGGGCTTTGTGGAACAAGTTGCCGAAGAAAACAAGATACCGGTGCAATGGCGGGCGCTGAGCCGTAGTACCGGTACTGATACGGACTCGTTTGCCTACGCCAATGATGGCTGTCCTTCCGTGCTCATTTCCATGCCGCTTCGGTATATGCATACGACTGTGGAAATGATCCACAAAAAGGATATTGAAAATACGATCCGGCTGATGTATGAAACCTTACTGGCATTAACGCCGAAAACCAATTTGCGTTATTTGTAACCCATACTTCAAAAAGAGAAGCCGTTTCCTTCAGGCCTTTTCAGGACGCAGGAAACGGCTTTTACATTGAGCTTTTAACAGTTTAATACCCGGTATTATTAGGTAACAGGTTCGGATTCACATCGGTTTCCTGTTTAGGCACGGGGAATAATAATTGCTTTTCCGAGAACGTGGCATTGAATACCGTTTTATGGCCAACGAAATTATCCCAGTTGCCGGTTACATCATTGTGCACCTTCCTCGTCCGCAGCATATCAAACCACATTTTATTTTCAAAGCATAGTTCAAAATAGCGCTGCAGCCATACTTCTTTTTCAAAAGCATCCTGTCCGGTTCCGATAAACGGAGTGAGCTGAGCCCGGGCCCGGATATCATTTAAGGCTTTCCGGGCAACAGCATTGGGTCCTCCTTCGGCCCGGTTAGACGCTTCTGCGTACATCAGCAGTACATCGGCATACCGGTACAGGGTATAGTTCAGATCCGATTTAACCGTGTTGGTTACCGCATTTACATCAAACCATTTATACAGGTAAGGATGTGAAAAAGTAACGAGCTTGCCATCCTTGGCACTGGGATAACTGCTGTAAAAAAACTGACGCTCCTTTGCCCGCTTATCCCCCGTCGGAAAGGATGCGATGAACTGTTTTGCAGGGTAAACCGATCCATACTCATCAGAATACTTGGAGATGCCGGAGTAGTTCGGAATGGTAAGGGGTGTTAATGGATTATTTTGATTGGCGGCAGCGGAATACTGTACCTGTAATATAAATTCTTTCGTATTCTTATTGGCCGGGTTAATCATATCGGTATATTCCGGAAACAGACTATACCCGCCATTATTAATGATCTCCAGGGAGCGCTTGGCAGATTCCGCATAATAAGCGTTACCGCCATTGATGGCCGCTCCGGCATAGGTCAAATACACATCTGCCAGGATCGCTTTAACGGCGCCCATGGAAATGGCTCCGGTGCTGCTTCTCCAGCCCAGCGTAGATTTTTCTGCAATAAGCAGATCCGGAATGATCACACTGTCATAAATAGCCTTGGCAGGCGTTCTTGGTAGTCTCAACTGGTCGAAACTAGTAGCCAATTCCGTCACTTTTGGAACCGCTCCGTACATACGAACCAGGTAAAAATAATAGAGCGCTCTTAAGGTATGGGCTTCCGCCAACATATTGGCTTTTGACTCATCACTTAGATCCCCGGCTACTATTTTCGGAATCGAAACAATGGCTTCATTGCAGGCCCCAATGCCTTTATATAAGTACTGCCACCAGGTATCAAAATAAAACGAAGTGTTGTTATAGGTGAGGTTCTGGAACATCGTATAATTTGTTTGTCCCAGGTCGCTTCCGGATTTTCCGGTCATATATTCCATCAGGTTCCAGGTATTGCCCCCGTAAGATGAAGGCTGCCCCCCCAACACTGCTTTGCTCAAATTCTGATAGCAGCCGTCTGCGAAAGCCCGTGCCACCTTACCACTGGTGAGCTTGGAGTCGGGTGTAATAAAAGAAGTAGGCTTTTCTTCCAGAAACTTGGTACAGGACGCAAGCAGCAACACCAATACCGCACCTGTTATATATTTTCTATTTTTCATTATTTATGTTTTATTGTTAGAAAATGAGGCTCACCCCAAGGTTCCATACACGCGGGCGCGGGTAGGAAAAGAAATCGAGGTTTTGCGAAAAGGTTCCATTGCTCCCCACTCTTGTGTTATACGTATCTACTTCAGGGTCATAGCCGGTATATTTTGTACTTAGAAACAGGTTCTGAACACTTGCATAAATTCTTAACTTTTGAATATTCCAGCGATCAACGGTTGTTTTAGGAATGGAATAACCCAATATAAAGTTCTGTCCGCGGATAAATGACCCGTCTTCTACCCACCAGGTATCAAATTTGGAATCCTGGGCAAATTTATAGGGCCGCACCTGGGAGATCATTGTATTCTGATGATCGGGAGTCCAGGCATCCAATACCGTTGCCAGGCTGTTGGCGATTGTTTGCCGGTCTTCAGTTGAATGTTTAAAAGTGGCCGCCGTATTCATTCCCTGAACAAAACGGATATCAAAAGAAAAGTCAAAATTCTTGTAGTTGATGGTGCTTGAAAAGGTTCCCGTCCATTTGGGATTTGCTCTGCCGATAACACCGTAATGCTCTTTACCATCTGCATCTAACAGGTATTTCCGGTCGCCTGGTTTCAACCCCTGTGTGGCAGCCAGCGCTGCCTCGTCCTCACTATAGGTACCCAAACGGGTTCTTCCCCAGAACGTGCCGATCGCTTCTCCTACACGCAGGATATTGGTCTGTCCCAAAAAGTTCGGACCCGGAAAAATATCTGCATTGCCGTCATTCAATTGCAGAATCCGGTTACGGTTGGTGGCAAAGATAAAATTGGTCGACCATTTGAAATCGGGGCGATCAATATTCACTGTGTTCAGGCTGACCTCCAACCCTGTATTCCTTACCGACCCGATGTTGCGGTACACATAGGCCTGGTCAAACCCGGCCGACCAGGGGATCGGTGTTTGCAACAACAGGTCTTTTGTGGTACGCGAATATACATCTGCGGTCAGGTATACGCGGTTGTTCCAAAGTCCCATTTCAACACCAGCATCGCCCTGCCAGGATACTTCCCATTTTAAATCGGGGTTTCCCATATTGGTAGGAACCAGGGTGGTGGCCTGACTGCCCCGCAATATGGTAGAGCCGGGCTGGATTTTTTGCAGTGAGGTGTAGGGATCAATTTCCTGATTACCGGCAGCGCCATAGCTTGCCCTGATTTTCAGATCGCTGACAACATTGCTGTTCTTCAGGAAATCCTCTTCAGACGCCCGCCAGGCAACACCCAGTGAAGGGAAGAAGGCATATTTATTGTTTTTGCCGAACTTGGACGAACCGTCATAACGGCCCGTAGCCGTAAATAAATACTTGTTCTGGATATTATAAGTGACCCTTGCATAATAAGAGTTCATCGCCCACTGGTAGTCTTCAGACTCCGAAGCATTTCTTACAGCACCTGCCTGTAAATAATGCCACTGGAAAATATCATCGATGAATTGCTGATTATCTGCCCGCAGGCGCTCCTGGTTATATTTCTGCCAGGACGCTCCCAGCATGGCAGTCATCCGGTGCCCGGTTGAAAACTCTTTGTTCCAGGTCAGGTAATTCTCCGATTGCCAGTATACGTTCTGATAAGTATTTAAATTTGCTTCTCCTCCTGCGTCCATCGACAGATTATGTAAGTCCATCGCTGAATAAAAATTATTTTTCAGGTTATTGAGGTTGTAACCAAAATCAGATTTGAACTCCAGTCCTTTGGCGAGCCGGAATAACAGATAGGTATTACCCAGGGCCTGAATGGTATTATTGAGGGAATAACGGTTGGAGGCTATATGCACCGGATTGGCGCCACCTTCCATACCCGCTATATCACTGTTGCCGGCCCATACGCCATTTGAATATTTAACCGGCAGGATCGGAAGCGCCTCCGCTACCATCCGGGGAACGTTCAGGCCTCCGTTTCCATCAGATACCATCCGTTGCAATCCTTTTACAACACCGATGCTTCCCCCAACCTTTAACCACTTGTTTACCTCATTATCCAGAGTAAACCGCGCCGAATAGCGCTTAAACCAGGATTGGGTCATAATCCCGTTCTGATTCAAATAGCCCAATGAAAGTCCAAAAGTCGTTTTTTCATTTCCTCCCTGAAAATTCAACTGATGGCTGGTCGAAACAGCAGGTTTATACACTTCCGACTCCCAGTTGGTATTATAAATGGGCTGATCGTTTGCATCAAACAAATTGGGATAGTTTTGGTGGTTTAGTGCGGGCGGCGGTATATAGGGGCTGTTTACCGGATCCGGATTAAATTTATTGGCATTTGCCATGGCATCGTTATACACTTTCATGAACTCGGAGGCATTCAACGAGCGCAGGTGCCGGGACAATTGCGACACATTCACATTTCCTTCATAAGACACCTGCGTTCCTCCGCGACGTCCTCTTTTTGTTGTGATCATTACCACACCATTAGCTCCCCGGGCACCATAAATAGCCGTAGATGATGCATCCTTCAGTATCTCCATGGACGCAATATCATTGGGGTTTAAAGTATTGGCGTCAACACCCACCACACCATCCACTACATATAGCGGATCGAGGCTGGAATTAATGGATCCAAGCCCCCTGATGCGTACTTTAGCGCCTGCCCCCGGCGCATTATTGTTCACGCTTACTTCAACTCCCGCAACCTTTCCCTGCAATGCCTGAGTAATATTGGGCACAGGCGCATCCATCAGCTTATCCGATTTTAAGGTGGCCACCGCTCCCGTCAGATCCGATTTCCTTGCCGTACCATAACCAATCACCACTACCTCATCCAATGAAGTTGTTTTGGATGGCTGCAGTACGATGGCACCCAGATCGCTTCTGCCGTTCACGGGTTCTTCGCGGTTCGCATATCCAACAGCGCTAAATACCAATGTTGCATTGGCATTGTCCAGATTGATCGAAAACGCGCCGGTTTCGTTGGTAACTACGGCTGTTTGCGTACCTTTCACCTGAACGGTTGCTCCCGGCAGTGCCCCCCCCTTATCATCGGTTACCTTGCCGGTTACGGTTGTTTTTGTTTGCTGAAATGCAATGGCAGGCGTTGCCGTTATTGTTACCGCAGGGGCCACTCCCATTATAGCGGTTGCAACAAGACATCTCCTCGCTCTTGTACAGGCTCCTGAGATAAACCCAGGCAAGCGTTTACGATTTCTCATATATAATAAAAAATGATTTAAAGGCTCAATGTGTTCTGCAATAGTGTATCAATTTTTAGGGGTTCAAAAGCTTCTCTTCTCAACATGGATTGAATCCATCAGCACCGAATGGATTTACATCCTGTTTAATCCTGTGGTATCCATGGCCGGTTACACGGACGGGCTCAATCCTGCAAACAGAGATGGATCTGTTCAAAAAAATTTGTTCCAGTACAATTGATTCATGGCAACAGGTTATGCATTCGCGCTTCAAGTAAGGTTCGCTAAAACGTTATTGCAAAAATCACCAATTATTACAGCAATCTGTATGCCAATACATTTGTACAAAAAATTTTAATTCAAAACAGCCGTATTCTTTTATCCACAAATAAGACCAATGAAGAGGGAAGCTCCTTCTTTTTATCGGAATAGCGGCGTTGCCGGTTCGCTGTGTCCGGAAGCGCAACCAGAAATGCGATTGCCCCGGGGAACATTATCAAAACGTAAAAAAGACACTTATCGTATTTTCTGAAAAAAAATTCAGGCATTTTGTTTTAGCAGCTGATGAAAATAAAGGCAGATCTGCTGTAGCCCGCATTCCCTGCACCTGGGATTTCTTGCCAGGCAGGTATACCGGCCATGCAGAATAAGCCAGTGATGTGCCTTGTGGATCAGTTCCGGGGCAATGTTCTTTACCAGCTCCTTCTCAACGGCCAAAGGTGTGGTAAGCTTTTGAGGAACGAGCCCGAGCCGCTTACTTACGCGAAACACATGCGTGTCTACCGCCATATTGGGTTGTTGCTCCACCACCGAAGTGATCACGTTTGCTGTTTTTCGCCCCACCCCCGGAAGCGTGATGAGCTCCTTTACTGTCATGGGGATTTCCCCGCCGTAATCCTGCATCACTTTCTGAGCCATGCCGATCAGGTGTTTGGTTTTATTATTGGGATAAGAAATACTGCGGATCAGCGGGAACAATTCGTCAAAACTTGCTTTGCTCAGGCTGGGCAGATCGGGATATTTTTCAAAAATAAACGGAGTAGTCATATTGACCCGCTTGTCGGTGCATTGTGCAGAAAGGATCACCGCTACCAGCAGCTGGTAAGGATTATCATAGACCAGCTCGGTTTCAGGGTTGGGCATATGCTCCTGGAAATAATTGACTACAAACTGATAGCGCTCTTTTTTTGTCATCAAACAAACCTACAAAAATACGGGGATATGGCCTATTGCCACTGAGGCATTGAAAATACTGAAGCCTCTGGCTTTTCTAAATTAAAAACAGCCACCAAGGTTGTTGCATTAAAAGAATCTGTGTTCTGTACCGCAGTGGCTTCATCCCGGAAATTTGCCTTAACTTTCCTCCATGGGTATTATTGAATGCAGTAACAACACCGTGCAGGTCCTTTCGCATATTATTACATATGGCAATGCGGCCGACACTGCGCTTACCGGGCAGATCAGGGAAGAGATCGAAACCATGTGGAATGAACCGCAGGGAACTGTTTGGCTGGAGGGAACCGAACGGCGGGTACAGTTCCGTATTACCGCAGCCTATGCACCTGAGATTGCCCCCGAAGAAATACTGGGCAACGATGATCCGCGGAATAATTATTTCAGGATCGAAGCGTATGCGCATGGCAATATCTCCTTTGTGGATGGGCTGGGTTGTAATACCGGGTATTTTAAACTGGAAAACCTGTATAAAGGTTCCACTACTGCCGCGCATGAATATGGCCATACGCTGGGGCTGGAACATCCCGCGGATCTTGACTTCCGGGGCAAAGGCATTCCGGGTATTATGTACCCACGCGGCACATTGGTGGATGCGGCATACCAGTATGAACCGGATCAACCGGCAGGTGCCAAGGGAGGCACCCTTTTCCCGGTTTACCGAAAGGTAAGAAAGGAAGATATTGCGCTCTTAAAAATCGAACGTCTTTCTTTTAAAAACAACAAGGCTGTTATCGGAGATTTCAGCAGCATCTGGCACCCCGATCATCAAACCCTGCTTTAATTTTTGATCAGCCTGTAATGCCCGGCAAAGCTACCCTGTATTTCTTTTCCGTTCATGTCCAGTTGGGTAAGGGCATTGGGGGTTACAGTGTACATAACAGGCCGCTCCACACCGGCCCCATCTATTTTTAAATAAAGAACCTGGTCCTTAATTTCGTATTTGCCCTTATTGATAAAAGAATCGGGCTGCTCCCCTTTATAAATCTCCTTCATCAGGAACGACCGGTCCGCATACAGCGTAATTGCCGTTTCGATCCCTTCACAGCTTGCGCAGGGCAACAGACCGGAGTAGGTACCTTCTACCGTAGTGGCATCCGCATGTTGCGCTTTGCCGGAATCCGGGGGCGCAGATAATGTATATGTATATGCTGCCGAATCCCGCCCTGGTTTGCTTTTGCCGCTATCCGCAACACAGCCTGCAATGCAGCAGGCCAGTATGATATATATGCATTTCATTCCGGTTCCATTTATTTAGGATGTACTGCTATCGGCTCCGTGTCCGCCGTTAAAACCATGGTTCCGGGATATCAGCGGGCATCTGTTTCCAACGGAAACTCCAGGGTAAACACACTTCCCCGGCCCAGTGTGCTTTCTACCTTTATGGATCCGTTGTGTGATTGAGTTACGGATTTAACGTAATTCAATCCCAGGCCAAAGCCTTTTACATTATGGAGGTTACCGGTATGCGCCCGGTAAAACTTTTCAAAAACCCGCTTCTGTGTTTCCCGCGTCATGCCGATCCCATTGTCTTCAAATTTCAGGATGAGCTTATCACCCGAATTATAGGAGCTGATCTTCAGATGAATGGGCACATGCTCCTTTGAATATTTTACTGCATTGTCAATGAGGTTGTTAACCAGGTTGGTAAAATGCACTTCATCTCCTTTGATAAGATCATTGGAAGCGCCTAAAGCCAATTCTGCGCGGCCATTTTTTTCCTGCAGCTGCAGCAGGAATTTATCGGCCACCAGCTTTATAATTTCATGCACATGCACCGGGCCTTTATCCAGCTCCACTTCCTGTTTTTCAAACTGGGAGGCTTTCAGAATGGCTTCAACCTGCTTGTTCATGCGCTGATTCTCTTCTTTGATGATACCACTGAAATACGACATCCGTTCCCTGCTCGACATTACCTTCTCGTTCTTCAGTGCATCCACGGCCAGCGAGATCGTAGCGATCGGCGTCTTGAACTCGTGGGTCATATTATTGATAAAATCATTCTTTATCTCCCCAAGTTTCTTTTGCCGCAACATGGTATATACCGTTACAAAAAAGGCAGCAATAATGACCAGGGTAAAGAGGATGGCCAGCAGGATGTTGCCGGTGAGCGACCGCAATACCAGCTTTTTGTAATCGAGTGCAACTACAAACAATGCCTCATCCGGGTTTTCAAACGCAGAACCGCTTGATACTACGATCCCCACCCCTTTTGCAGAATAATTATGTACGGTATCTGCATTTGCCTGAACATAGTTGGGCGTCTGTTTTTCGACCGGGTCGAAAGGTTGATCACTTCTCAGCATAAGCATAAACTCAAACCCCAGGTCTTCCAGTCCGGCACGATCAAATGCCTTCCGGATCCGCTCATACAGTTTCTGGTGGCTCATCTTGGCATGAATGGTATTACGCTTAAAGAAGTCGTGCGCCGACCGCGGGAACAACGGGATGTCGTTGTTATAAGGCGTACTGTATTGCGTTTTAAACTGAATCAGTTCCAGCCCCACTTCATTCACCGCATTGTCGATCCTTTGGCGTACCTGGTCTTCCCTCAAAATGGCTGCGTTCTTCAGCCAGGAAACCTGGAAAAGGATAATCCCCAAAAGCGAAAGCGAGATCAGAACGGTTATGAGTACAAATAATTTTTTCACGAACGTTAAAAACTGGGTAAAAGCAAATATAATCATCGATCCGCATCTGTAAAAACCATAAATCTGTTTACCTTTATACTTTAACTTGCTTTTATAGAAGCATTCAATGTTATTATTATATAATCGAAGCAACTAATGGAACCGGAAAGCGGCAGTTTTTTGATAGCCAATCCACATTTGAACGACCCCAATTTTGTACGCACCGTGGTGTTCCTCTGCGAGCATGATGCCACCGGAACAGTAGGGTTTGTGATGAACCGGAAAACCCGTCATACCATCGGAGACCTGGTACCGGATTTTGAAGGTTTTGATTTCCCGGTATATGAAGGCGGACCGGTTGGACTGGATAACCTGCATTTTTTGCATCAGTATCCCGATGCGATCCCCGGCGGCAAGGAAGTACTGGAAGGTGTTTACTGGGGCGGCGATTTCGAAATACTGGCAGCCCTTTTATCCGAAGGCCGTATCGAACCGCAAAAAGTACGGTTCTTTCTGGGGTACAGCGGCTGGGGAGAAGGCCAGCTGGACTTTGAAATGGAAGAAAAAACCTGGATTGTTGCAAAAGCTACCCGTGAATTCCTGTTTGGCGATGATGAAACAGCGCTTTGGAAAAACATTCTTACACATCTTGGCGGCGATTATAAACTCATCGTCAACGCGCCGATCGATCCGCGGTTGAATTAGTTTTCGGCAAATAACCAGAGTGCCTATACCCGGCTCGCTGGTACGTATTCACGTATTCTTCGTACCTTAACAGGTTGAAATCTCAAATCTCAAATCTCAAATCTCAAATCTCAATCCATATCCATGAAACGCTTATTATTTTCTATCGTATTAGGATTATCTGTTTGTTTCTCGGGCTGCGACACCCTGCAATCCGTCGCCGGTGGTCTCTCGCAGCTGGAAATGGCCAATGGCCTTCGGGCAGCGCTTACCCAGGGACTCTTTAGCGGTTTTGAAGCTTTTGCGAATCCCAACCAGGGCAACCCGCTGGTTCGTTTTGCCTTTCCCGGCGATGCTGCAAAAATTGAGAAAACCCTGCGTGACCTGGGACTGAGCTCGCTGGTAAATCAGATGACTTCCAAATTCACCAATGCCATGGGCCAGGCCGTTACGGAGGCAAAACCGGTATTTGTAAACGCTGTTAAAAATATGAGTATTACAGATGCGGCTTCCATTTTACTGACCAACAACCGGCATGCAGCTACCGAATTCTTCAAAGCGCAGATGTCGCCCGAGCTGATGACCAAATTCCGCCCGATTGTAGACAACACTGTTCGCACCAGTGGTGCCGACCGGGATTACCAATCGGTTGCCAAAGCATACAATGCCATTCCCTTTCTCGGAAAAAAACTGGAACCCAACCTCAATGATTTTATAGCAGCCCGTGCAATCGATGGAATGTTCCTTTATGTAGGAAATGAAGAAGAAAAGATCCGCACCAACCTGGCCTTCCGCAAAACCGATCTCCTAAAGCGGGTATTTGGATATGCCGACCAGCAAATGCGGCTGAGGGGCGGACAATAATACGGCCATCAACCGGCAAACGGTACGTTTTTAAACTACTAAATCAATACTTATGAACGAAAACAATCCCAACTACCAACAGCCTGGCTTTAACCGTCAGCAGCAATCAAATCTCTTTAACGAGGCGCCGCCCGCCGTATACGGCACATTTTGGGAGCGCCTGGGCGCGGTCCTGATTGACGGGGTAATCCTTGGAGTGGCGGGTGCTGTTCTCAATAACATTTTTGGCCTTGGCTTTTCCCGCGAAGTACTTTATAATGCCGATACCGGGGCTATTTATGCAGCCTACTGGAAAAGCAACAGTGTGCCACTGGTCATTCAATGGCTTTATTTTGCGCTGATGGAATCCAGTGCCAAACAGGCTACCCTGGGTAAAATGGCGCTTGGATTAAAAGTAACCGGTATGAATGGGCAGCGTATCAGTTTTCTGAATGCCACAGGTCGTTATTTTGGTAAAATCATCTCCGCCATCATCGTGTTTATCGGATTCCTGATGGTGTTGTGGGACGATAAAAAGCAAGCCTTGCACGATAAAATGGCGGGCACGCTGGTCGTTAAAAAATAAACAGGCGCTTTTTCTATCTCCTGTATTCAATAAAAAAGCCGGACACTACCCGGCTTTTTTATTGAGATTTCATTCTTTTACCACAACTGGTTGCTCTTCTGCAGCGAGTAGGAAAATCCAAGTCCGAGTGAATAATACTTGTTGGGGTTATTGCTCCCATCCGGATTATGATTATCCAGGTTTTTTGAAAGGAACCGTACATTGCCCTCCAGGAAAATGCGCCCCCGGTTACTTACCCGGTATTTAACACCACCCCCTACCGGAAGAATAAAACCCAGTTTATCTGAGCGCTCTTTAAACCCGTTGGTAGATGCGTAATTAAACAGTCCGTAAGCTCCCGCCCCAGCCAGTACATAGGGCGACCAGCGGGTAACCGCATCATTCAGGATATCATATTCTGCTTTAACCGTAGCCTCCAGAATGTTGGCATTAAACTTTCCTTTGGGCCCGCTTACATCTTCGTCGAGATTATTTCCCCGCAATGCGCCAAATAACAACTCCCCTCTTACAAAGAGCTGGGAAGGCAGGATCATGCTATGATCATAGAAGGCGGAAACTGCATAAGAAGTATGCGTACCCAGCGGGGTTTTTACGGCATACCGACCTGAATAGCCCAGCCCGCCAGCCGTAATCCCGACATGGCTTTTTTGGGCGATATAATCTTTCTGCCCGTTACTTTGGGCTACCGAACACAAACTGCTGCCAACAAATCCTGCAAAAAGGATCCAATCTTTTACTTTCATAGTTTATTATTATTTGCCCCACATACGCCGACTCAGGTTATTCAACTGCTGCTGAATTTCAGCTGCATGCGCCTCCGTAAGCGGGTTTTCATTAAATCCGTTCTCTGCATCCAGTGAAGATTTGATCACCTTGCTGTCGAACAACCGGTTTTCAAATACTTCCTCCCAGGTAATGCGGCCACCCATATCCAGCGGGTTTACGATATTGCTTCTAACCAGTGTTTTTCTCAAGTCCGGATAATACAGCCAAAACAGCGCGTGTTCACTGTTTGCAACCGTATACCCATCAGAAGTGGTATAGGAAGACAACGGAGCAATCCCCAGGATACGGATATAGGTTTTACCATCTCTTTTATTAAACACCCATTCTTCTTTGATCCGGAATTTATAAACCGAATCTCCGGACACCATGCGGCTTCTCACCTGGTAACCCACGATATTCCCGTCCATATCATATTTTGCAGCCGTGTCTTTTCCCCCACCAAAGGAAGCCACCACTTCATCGTAGCTGATGGGTGTGGTAAACCGGTCGTCGATATTACTAAATGCCTGTACACCGTGGTCCTTTACCGCCTTCAGCATAATATTAATCAACCGGGCATTTTCGTCACCATCGATCGCTTTGTTAAAGAAATAGCGGGCATTCTTTTGTGTCCGCGCATCAATCGTACGCCATACTCTTACCCGGTATAAGGCATCCGAGGCATACAGGGCCGTATAAGGCAGCGGAGTGGCGGTACTGTCGGACATATCATCTTCCAGTACATTGTCTTTACGGAGCGATTTTGAAGATCCGCTAAACAAACCGCCTCCCTGCGCCTCTTCTACCACTTCAATGGGAAGATTTGCCTGGATGCTATCCGTTACCGGGGATTTATCCGGATCCGGCTGTCCGGGCGTTGCAGCGTCCTTAGGCGTGTTGGCTTTGGGAGCCGCCGGCTTTTTAGCGGAGGAGGAAATGGGCGTATCGTACGCACTCCGTTGAGCAAAGCTGTTTACTGAAACAGAAAGCAATCCTGTTGTCAGACAAGCGGCCATAAACATGTTCAATTTCATCAGTATATTTTTTTTCTTCCGGGCCGGCGCCCGGAAAACGATCCATTAATATAAGTTAAACGCAATAGGCGGCAGCGTTCTTGTGCCACCTGGTCCGGTAGCCCTGATCTCATCAATCGTGATGGTGCTTCCGGGCTGTGCCCGTTCAATCAGCGACCGGGCTGCATTAAATGAGTTTCCGGAAACGGCCTTGTGCATAAACTCGGGGTAACCTGCTCCGGCAAAGGTCATGGTATAACTGGACACGGTAAACTTCACTCCTTCAAATACAAAGTTCTCCAGTTCGGCTCTTACGCCCGCCTGTGCTTTGAAATCGTTCACCCGCATCCGGCCGCCCTTGCTGGCCCCAACCATGGCGGTGGGCGAGGGTACCGATTTTACCCGGAACTCAAAATTACTGGTGTGTTTTCCATCATTTACAGAAACAGTTGCTGTGCCCGGTGTGGTTACACGAGCCGTATATTTTCCGCGCGAACCGGAAATACTGCCCTGGCTGATGGAAACCCGCAGCTGATCGGCGCTGGTACCACTTCCGCCACCTACGGAGATGGGGTTATCCAGCCCTACATACAATACTTTTACCGCATCGGCACTCACCGTTAACCCCGTTGGAGAGGCCACCGTATAGGTAATATCCCGGGTGATTACTGAAGTCGTGCCATCGGGCTTTACAAAAGAGATATTTACCTTTTTGGTATAGGTGCCCGGGCCTCCGGCAACGGTTTTATATTCGGCCAGTCCGTTTGCATTGAGGGGCACTGCCGCGCCATCGATGGTTACGGTTGGACGTGCATTTTTACTAAACGCCCCTACGCCCGCGGTGATATTAAACTCCTGGCCCGGCAGCAGGTACTGTGCATTGGCGGTTGCCAGGGCCTGAAACTCATCGTACACCACTTTTACCGCCCCGATCTTATTGTGACAAAACTCGATTACCTGAGATTCGGCATTCTTAACGTCGTTCTGGAATTTAGAAAGAATGGTAATAGCGGCAACAGAAGGCGTGCTTCTGAAATAGGCGGCGGACCAGGTTTTATTATTGCTGTTCTTTACTTCGGGCATGCTCAGATCCAGGGGCAGGGCATGCTGGAACTCGTTGTTGATTTCCGGATCGATCGATAAGATGGCTGTTTTATATCCCGTCAGCTTTTTCAGCAGATCCTCACCCTGTTTTTTATCCACCATGATCCGGGTAGGTACATCCAGGTTGCTTTCTTTGTAAGCTCCTGTTTTGGGATTGAGCCCGGATGCGGTTTTGATCTGGGTCTTTAAGGACTCAATATAGGTAACCAGGTCATCGGAAAGCTGGCGGGCTTTTTCCGCTTTTGGCATCCAGATCTGGGCCAACTCCTGGGTTTTGGGATCGTTTGCTTTTTCTTCCAGTGAAACAAAGATGGTCTTATTTTTCTTATCGATGGTTTCATTGGCATTCGTCAAGCTCTTATCGATCGTCTTAAATGCATTCAATACCTCCGATGATACATTCAGCGCCAGCAATGCTGTCAGCACCAAATACATCAGGTTGATCATCTTCTGCCTCGGCTCTCGTGGTAAAGCCATAATAGAATTCCTTTACTTGATTTTGATAAATTACAGGATAAACGGATTATCCGTTTTTCATTTGCATGGCGGCGATCATGCCACTATACATCTGGTTCAACCGGGCAAGATTTTTTGAAAGGTCGGCAATCTCCTTTTGCGTATTCTTGGCATCTTCTGCGCTGTTTACCAGGGCATCGGAAGTTTCCGCCAGTTTTTTATAATACATGTTCATCTGGCTGATAGAAGCACTGGCCTGTTTGATCTGCCGGGAATACTCTTCAGTATCCACAATGCTTTCTGAAGCATGGCTGATCCGGGTGATATTGGCCTCCAGGCTTTTAAAACCGGCGCTCAGCCTTCCCAGGTTCTCGGGCGTAATATCGGCGGCTTTCAGCATTTCATCAACAGAAACCAGGGCACTGTCCTTCGCCATTGTTTTCTTCACCACCACTGTGTCCTCGGCTCCGGCCGGGTTGCCCATCTCATCTACCTTTTGCGGAGGATTGAACAGGTACATCAACCCAAAGCTCAGGAATACCAGCACCTCGGTATATAAACCGATCTGCAGCCACACATTGGGGTCTCCGAACGGGGAAGTACCGGTAAGTTTAAACAACACCCCCAGCAATACAGGAACCGCACCCAACGAATAAAAGATCTCCAAGTAACGGTCTATCGGGCGAACTTTTTCAACAGCCATACGCGCTAATTTTTATTGATAAATTGTTTGATGAAATACAAATTGATTATTCAGGCAGGTTCACCACAATGCGAAACCCGAGGTAGGAATGCGATGCATCCAGGTCTTCAAACGAGCGGTTCTCCGCGGTCATGAATGTAGGCGTATCTTTCCAGCTGCCGCCGCGGATCACTTTCCGCCGCTGTGCCCTGGATTCTGATTCCGGTGTACCCCACTGAATATCGGGGTTAAACCGGTTCTGGAAATTCTCCCCGCCTTCATAGTAGGACGTAGTCGTCCATTCAGATACGTTATCCGCAAGATTGAATAACCCGAAATTACCTTTTTTAGCCCCCTTTACATATACCGGGAAAATTTTGCCTTCACCTGGTATGGCGGCGTTTGTATTGTTACCGATTTCGTCACTGGCGGTATCCTTTGGCCCGTTTTCTTTTTTAGGCTCGTTTTTGCTGTTCAAACTGGCAGCATATTCCCATTCGGCTTCTGTAGGAAGCCTTGCCTTGCCGCCAGCATTTCCCTTATTACGGGATTGCTGTGCCAGGATCTTGTGCTTGGTCATCCAGTCGCAATAAGCACTGGCCTGCTTCCAGCTTACACCCACCACCGGGTAATTCTGGTATTTGGGACTGCTGAAATAGTTTACTGCCATCTGCTCATTGTTGGAATATCCAAAATCCCGCATCCATGCCAGGGTATCGGGGTATACCTGAACCGTGTAGCGGTATACAAAATCCTTGGCGTCCCGGCCTTTATTTTCTCTTTTTGCCGCTTCCTGGTAATTGAATCCCTCCAGTGCATAGATGAGTTTATCCGGGTTCAGCATGCGCTTCTGACTGATCGTTTTAGAAGGGTCCAGCACCAGGTCGCCCAGTTGCGAAAGGATGGCCGGGTCGGAATAATTGATCCGGGAGGCCATTTTCCAGTTCACGGCGCTATCATTCCCAACAATGGTCACATACTGTCCGCCAAGCCGTTTTGCAGCAATAGAGTCGCGCACCCAGTTTACAAATTCCCGGTACTGGGCATTGGTAACCTCGGTTGCCGACATATAAAAACCACTGATCAAAACCGGGCGTTGCTGGTCCTGACTGGTAGGCGAGGTAGAGTCGCCGTGATTTCCCATGATAAAGGTTCCGGTGGGGATTTCGACCACCGACATCGGCAGCGTAGCACCGATTTCGGACTTCTTACCTACAACTTTTCTTAAACTAACACTTTTCTGGGAATATGAATGCACACACAGCAAGGACGCAACAATGAAAAAAAGAAGATGATTCCTCATGGGAAGATTTAGGTTTAAAAACTTTTGATTCGCAAAATGTCTGCCAGAATCCGAGCAAATTAAACCTCTTTTCCAAAAAAATGGAAAGTTTTTTCCCCAGATCGTTGCAGAAGCAAGAATTATACCCCAAATAGGGTATACACAGCCAGCCGGAAGAAACACTGATACTTTTTAACGACCAGATTATTAGTCCTTTAAAGGCGATTCCATTGGTTGGCCTTATCTGAGAATGAAGGCTATCGCTTCGGCGGACTATTACAGATTTCTGTGATCCGGGGCATAAAAAAGCCCGTTCTTTCAAACGGGCTCCATATAAAGATTTTCGATTATTTATAAAGAAAGGGCTCCTTCGATGAGCACGGTTACCTTGTTGTTCAGCACTTCTACAAATCCGCTTTGGATCTGAAAATAGCTGGCGTCGTTGTTGCGGTCCTTTAAGATCTTCAGCTTTCCTTCCTGCAGTGCCGCGATCAGGGGCGCGTGTTTGTCCAGTATCTCAAACGAACCGGAAATTCCGGGCATCTGCACACCATAAACATCGCCGCTGTAGATCTTTTTCTCGGGAGTTAATATTTCTAATTGCATAGAGTATTTAGTATTTAGACCATTAGTATTTAGACAGGCTATTTAGTCTTCCTTCAAACCGTTATAGAAAACAAGGATCATTTTATAAATCTGCAACCCTTCGTCAACCAGCCCCACACTTTCAAAACCTTTAAGATATTTTAATCGAATGGCCAGTTCCAGTTGTGTTTGCACCTCATTTATAGAACCCATTGCAAATTCCAGGAACCGCCTAAACTGTTTGTTAGTACCTCTGCCTGCACCTTCTGCGATATTACTCGGAACCGAAATTGCGCAATCTCTCAATTGTGCCCTTAATCCGTACCGCTCGTCATTGGGAAAACTTTCACTGATCTCATAAACCCGCTCTACAAAATCCATAGAGCGCCGCCAGATCCTCAGCTCTCTGAAATTGTGCATTCCCATAGTAGTTAGATTTTAGTGTTTAGCAATTCAGTGTTTAGATTCTGATACAATATTAAGACACTCCGGCCAATATATATCTTCAAAATCTTTTTTATCTGAATACTAAATACAATCCATCTAAATACTAAGACGCTGCCAGTAATTTCTTTCCTTTCTCGATGGCGTCATCAATATTACCCACCAGGTTGAACGCCGCTTCCGGGTATTCATCCACTTCACCGTCCATGATCATATTAAATCCGCGGATGGTTTCATCGATGGGAACCAGTACCCCCTTCAGACCGGTAAACGCTTCTGCCACATGGAAAGGCTGCGAAAGGAAACGTTGTACCTTACGGGCACGGGCCACGGTCATTTTATCTTCGTCGCTCAGCTCATCCATACCCAGGATGGCGATGATGTCCTGTAATTCTTTATAACGCTGCAAGATCCGTTTTACGCGGTTGGCGCACTCGTAGTGGGCATCCCCTACTACCTGCGGCATCAGGATACGGGAAGTAGAATCCAGCGGATCCACAGCCGGGTAAATACCAAGGTCAGCAATTTTACGGCTTAATACGGTAGTGGCATCCAGGTGGGCAAAGGTTGTTGCCGGCGCCGGATCGGTAAGATCATCCGCAGGTACATAAACCGCCTGTACCGAGGTAATGGAACCGCTCTTTGTAGAAGTAATTCGCTCCTGCATCAATCCCATTTCGGTAGCCAGCGTAGGCTGGTATCCCACCGCTGAAGGCATACGACCCAGCAGCGCCGATACCTCAGAGCCGGCCTGTGTGAACCGGAAGATATTATCAACGAAGAACAGGATGTCCTTTCCTTTGCCTTCGCCATCTCCATCGCGGAAGTATTCAGCGATGGTCAAACCACTCAGCGCCACACGTGCACGTGCACCCGGGGGTTCGTTCATCTGTCCGAACACAAACGTTGCTTTGGAATCCGCCAGCTCTTCAGGGTTTACCTTGCTCAGGTCCCAGCCGCCTTCTTCCATGCTGTGCTTGAATGCTTCACCATATTTCATAATGCCTGCCTCAATCATCTCACGCATCAGGTCATTTCCCTCACGGGTACGCTCACCCACACCGGCAAACACCGACAAACCACCGTGTCCTTTTGCGATATTGTTGATCAGCTCCTGGATCAATACGGTTTTACCTACCCCGGCACCACCAAATAAACCAATTTTACCTCCCTTTGCGTAGGGCTCGATCAGGTCGATCACTTTGATACCGGTAAACAACACTTCGGTTGCCGTGCTGAGGTTTTCGAAAGCCGGCGGCATGGCGTGGATCGGACGGCCATTTGCTTTGGAAACAGCAGGCAACCCGTCGATGGCGTCACCGGTTACATTAAACAGGCGTCCTTTGATGGCCTCACCCGTAGGCATGGTAATCGCTTTTCCGGTATCGCGTACTTCAGTACCCCGAACAAGGCCTTCCGTACCGTCCATTGCGATGGTACGCACGCTGTCTTCTCCCAGATGCTGCTGCACCTCTAACACCAGGGTATCACCATTTTCTTTCGTGAGTTCCAATGCGTTATAAATTTCCGGGAGCGTGCCGTCGAACTGAACGTCGATTACCGCGCCGATCACCTGTTTTACTTTACCTACGTTTGCCATATCAATATTGAAATATAAGGTTTTATTTGAGGCTGCAAAAGTAAGGTTTATACCTATAATAAATAACGCAGCGGTCAAGAATTATTAATAACCTGTGGAAAAAATACATTTATCAGGACTTTGCCTGTATTTTTGTCCTCATAAACACTTAAAACTTATAGAAAATGACGAAAAACATCGGCCAAAGAAAGGAGCCGCCCTAAGGCCCCTTCATTATTTTACTGGCGCTACCCGCCGTATTTTCAATAAGTTCCGTAATTTTCTGTCAATTTTTAATTGAATGTATCCGATGCGTGTTCAAAAACTGATGCTCCCGCTGGCGCTGCTGACCATCGCCGGTATCTTCTCCTGTAAAAATGCCGAAAAAAAAGAGCGGCAAAAAGTAATCCGTGTAGAAAAACCGGTCACAAAGGTGGATGTCACCATCGACACCAGTAATGCCTTTAACCAGTTGTTTATCGACAGCAGCCTTGTAAACGGCTTCCTGGCGGCGGACAGTAGTTTGAGCGACACCCTGGTTAACCGTATAAAAAGCTTTTATAACAGCCGGAACTACCAGTATGCCTGGTTTTCTCCTGAAGGAATCCCGGAGCACACCATTTCATTCTGGAACCTGCTGAAGAATTACCTGAACTATTCGAAAGATTCTTCCGTTTACAATAAGGCGCTGAGCGCAAAGATGGAGGCATTGATCACCTCCCGCGAATCGGTAAAAGTTAAAAACGACTCCACCTTCCAGCAGCTGGAGCTCTCGCTTACCAAATACTTCCATTTATACGCCGATCATGAATATGCCTATGATGCCAACTTCGATATGAAGACCCTCGAATGGTATATTCCCAAGAAAAAGCTTACCCTCGAAGCAATGCTCGATTCCGTTATAGCGGCCAGGGGGCAATTTTCAGAGGCTTTTGCGCCCCGCAATCCTCAATATACCGCCCTGCGGAAAAAACTGCAGCAATACAAAGCCATTAAGGATGCCGGCGGCTGGCCCCGGGTAAACAGCAAGGTGGAAGAAATGAAAACAGGCTACAAGGATGCCGCTGTGCTGGCATTAAAAAAACGCCTGAAAACCGAGGGCTTCCTAGAAGGGGAAGACAGCACATTCACCAATGTGTACGACACCGCACTGGCCGAAGCAGTTAACACCGTAAAAGAAGTATACGGTTACAAACCCGACGGCAAGGCCGGGAAAACTTTTCTTAAAGACCTGAATGTATCGGTGGATGAGCGGATCCAGCAGATCCTGATCAATATGGAGCGGATGCGCTGGATCCCCATTGAAACCCGGGATTCCGGCCGGGCCATTATGGTAAACATCCCCGAATATAAAATGCATGTGTATGAAAACGGGCGTCCTGCCTGGGATATGAATGTAGTGGTAGGAAAAGAAAGTAATAATACCACCGTATTTACCGGTATGCTCAAAACGGTAGTGTTCAGTCCCTATTGGAATGTACCTACCAGCATCGTGAAAAAAGAAATGGGAGGTCGCCCCAGCGCGGCCTATTTAGCCCGCAACCACATGGAAATCGTAAACGGTCAGGTGCGTCAGAAACCCGGTCCCTGGAATTCATTGGGCCTGGTAAAATTCCTGTTCCCCAACAGCTACGATATTTATTTTCACGACTCACCTGCCAAAAGTTTATTTAATAAAGACAAACGCAGCTTCAGCCACGGATGTATCCGGCTGAAAGAGCCCGCAAAATTTGCGCAGTACGTGCTGGACGATACCGCTAAATGGAGCCCGTTGAAGATCGACTCAGCCATGAACAGCGGCAAGGAAAAATTTGTGCGCGTAAAACGGCCGATCCCCGTGCTGATTACTTATTTCACCGCCTGGGTGGATGATAATGACCGGCTTAATTTCCGCGAAGACATTTATGGTCACGATGCCATTATTGCCAAAAAAATGTTCCTGAACAGTGTAGGCACTACCTGGAGCCGCCAGAAGGCGGTACGCGACAGCCTGCAGCAGATCAAAGACTCCATAAAGAAAAAGGAGCTGGAACGGAAGGAAAAACTAAAACAAGACAGTTTGAAACGGGCGAAGATTTAGCTCCAGGTTTAACGTTCAAGGTTTCAGGCGTGCCCGTCGTGGCGGGTTGACTCCCGGTTTCATACCTGATAAGCGCCCTTCCTTCCTGGTTCTCATCAGCTGATTACGGATCACTGATAGCTGAAAACCGTTTCAAACCCGGGAGCCCCCGGCTATTGCCATTAATCATTGCCTATTCACTATTCACCTATTCCCTAATTTTGCCGGATGACACTGGAAGAAGTAACTACGGCCGCGCAGGCAAAAGCCTTCCTGGCGGTTAACGTACACATTAATAAAAATGACCCTAATTATATACGGCCGCTGGATAAGGATATTGAAGAAGTATTTGATCCTGCCCGGAACAAGGCCTTCCGTTTTGGCGAAGCCATCCGTTGGGTGCTGAAAGACGATCAGGGCAACCTGATCGGGCGTGTTGCCGCTTTTGTAAATAAAAAATACAGGACCAAGGGCGATGACGGACCTGTAGGCGGTGTGGGCTTTTTCGACTGCATCCATAACCAGAAAGCTGCCAACCTGCTGCTGGATGCGGCAAAGCAATGGCTGGAAGCGCGCGGGATGACGGCCATGGATGGTCCGATCAATTTTGGTGAACGCGACAAATGGTGGGGGTTGCTGTCTGAAGGTTTTGAACCGCCGTTATACTGCATGAACTATAACCAGCCCTATTATAAAGAGCTGTTTGAAACCTATGGCTTCAAACCTTTTTTCTACCAGGCCTGTTTTTCCCTCCGCGTAAAAAACCGTGTACAGGAAAAGTTTTATGAACGGCATGCAGCACTTGCCGCCGATCCGGATTACGCTTCGGATAATATTAAAAAGAACAACCTGGCTAAATATGCCCGGGATTTTACCATAGTTTACAACAAAGCCTGGGCCGGGCATGGAGGTCTTAAACAACTGGAAGAAAAAGTAGCCCTCAAAATGTTCCAGAGCATGAAAGCCGTACTGGATGAGCGCATTTGCTGGCTGATCTATTATAAAAAAGAACCGATCGGTATCTGGCTGAACCTGCCCGATTTGAACCAGTGGTTTAAATTGCTGAACGGCAAATTCGGATTGCTGGACAAACTGAAATTCCTTTGGTATAAAAAAACAAAGCCCTGCAATAAGTTTGTAGGTTTGGTATTTGGCATTATACCCGAATTCCAGGGAAAGGGTGCCGATGCCTATATGATCATTGAAGGCTGTAAACAGATCCAGCAGCTGACTATTAAAAACGGAGAATATATCATTGGGAAACCAATCTATGATCAATATGAAATGCAATGGATCGGTGAGTTCAATCCCAAAATGATCAACGTGGCTGAAGCCCTTGGTACTTACAAAAGCCGGCGGCTGACCACCTACCGTTATAACTTCGACCGGGAAAAGGAATTCAAGATGCACCCGGTATTATAAATAAAAAAAGCGGGCAGATTGCCCGCTTTAAAATTGATGATAAAATCATCTTATCGGTTACAATCTGCAGTCCAGGTATTGCCGTCCTTACCCACTGCGATATTAAGATTGTTCGCATTAAAACGGATAAAGCCTGTATATCCGTTCACTGTACCAATATACCCCTGATCTCCCTTTGAGATCTGCACATTTGATATTGTCGGAATATTATCTGAAAATTTAAAATCATAACGGTCACCCACCTTAGTTACAAAGACAGAACCGTTGGAGTTTGACACATCCTTGTCGCCATGGTAAGATACGCTTCCTTTGTAGGTACCTGCAAACAAATCATTATCGGCAGGATTATCATTTTTACTGCAAGAGGACAATACCACCGTTCCCGCAATCAGTGCCAGGCTTAAGAACTTTAAAAGTTGCTTCATAGAAATTTGGATTTTATTTGGTTAAAAAATATGATACGTTAACCAAGACAAGCACAATGCCAAACTATCGATATACGATTTTGTTTTAACATTTTCTATATCAAAAAGAACCGCCCAAAAGCGTGGACCGGCTGATTCCCTTCAACTACATTCCGTTGAGTTCCACCCCATTTGCATCACCGGTGGAGAATGATTAGCTTTGCGCAAAAGCGCTACAATGAAATTTACATTTTATGGCCAGTCCTGTTTCCTGATTGAGATCAACGGAAAAAAATTCCTGTTCGATCCTTTTATCACAGGCAATGAGCTGGCAAAAGATATTGACATCCGGACCCTCGACGCCGATTATATCCTGGTAAGCCATGGCCATGGCGATCATACGGCAGACCTGATCCCCATCGCCCAACGAACCGGCGCATTGGTGATCAGTAATTTTGAGATCGTTAGCTGGCTGCAGCAACAGGGCATCACCCATGTGCACCCGATGAATTTCGGAAGTTATGATTTTGATTTTGGCACGCTGACCTACATGCAGGCACTGCATTCCAGCAGTTTTCCCGATGGCAGCTATGCCGGTGCTGCCGGCGGTTTTATCCTGGCATCGCCCCATTATAACTTTTATTATAGCGGCGATACCAGCCTGATGCTGGACATGCAACTGGTACCCCACTACGCAAAAATCGACGCTGCTATCTTGCCCATCGGCGGCAATTTTACCATGAATGCACGCGATGCTGTAAAAGCCAGTGATTTTATCCAATGCAATAATATCATCGGGGTGCATTTTGATACCTTCGGCTATATTAAGATTGACCATGCAGCAGCCGTCGATCTTTTTAAAGCAGCTGGCAAAACTTTGCTGATCCCGCAGATCGGTTGTTCTTACGACGTGTAGCGAAGAGTTTCAGGTTTAATGTTTCAGGCTAGATCCGTGCTGCACTCGATACAAGATGCACAGCTCCCGGTTTCCACTACATAAAGCCTGAAGGATGGATCAGGAAGCAGTAACGGCATCTTACTTCTGCATTTCATATTTTACATTCTTTATTTTACATTCCCGAAGGCGCCGGAGATGCAACTTTTACCCAAGTACTCAGTTATTTTACCCTCTGTCATTATCATCTTTATTTTTTAATGAATTTTATGTTTCAATAAAATTCATTCATATGCAAGTGCGCATCGCTTCCTTTGGTCTACTGGCCGTTTGTTTCATCGCTGTTTCCTTTACAGCCACTCAGCGCTGGCAGTCTTCCTTTGTGGTACTGAACAGCAACGGAACGCTGACATATAAGGCCGATGAAAAAGGGAATACGATTCCCGATTTCAGCAAAGTAGGCTATCGCACCGGGAATGTTCCCATTCCTGATGTGCCGGTGATAAAAACCATCAACCCCGGACCGGATGCAGAAAGCGCAATTCAGCATGCGATCGACGTTCTGGCAAAAAAAGCGCCGGATAAAACCGGCTTCCGGGGCGCTATCCTGCTGAAGAAAGGCAGGTACTCCATCCAAAAAAATATAAAGATTAGCGCCAGCGGGATTGTACTGCGGGGCGAAGGCAATGAAACGCTCCTGGTGGCCGAAGGCACGGAAAGACGGGCGCTGATCGATGTAACGGGAACCGGTGACCCCAAAGAAATAAACGGAACCCGCACGCCTGTTACCGCGGATGTACCTGTAGGCGCCACAGCCATCCCCGTAAAATCTGCCGCGGCCTTTAAACCCGGCGATGCGGTGATCATCCACTGGGTTGCCAGGGATCAATGGATCGAAGATCTGAAGATGAACCAGATCGTTGAACGGCCGGGTACCAAACAATGGCGGGCCAAAGAATATGATTTTAAATTTCAGCGAACCATTATCCGTATTGAAGGGAACACGCTCTTCACCGACAATCCCGTGGTAATGGCTATGGAAGCCCGGTACAATACAGCGGAGGTTTATGCATACCATTTTCCCGGCAGGATCGCTAACGTGGGCGTAGAAAACCTTTCCTGTGCATCGGCCTATACTTCCGACACTGCAGAAGATCATTCCTGGGATGCCGTTGCATTGAACCGGGTTGAAAACGGCTGGGTGCGACATGTAAACGCCCGGTATTTTGCTTATTCCTGCGTAAACCTGGGCGCTTTGTCGAGGAACATCTCGGTACTCAACTGCTCCATCTCCGATCATAAATCCATCATTACCGGAGGGCGTCGTTATTCGTTTAACAATACCGGGCAGATGAACCTTTTTATGAACTGTGCGGCCAGCGACGGCCGCCATGATTATGTAACCGGCGCCCGGGTATGCGGCCCCAATGTATTTTACAATTGTACCGCGTCGCGCACGCATGCAGACATCGGACCGCACCACCGGTGGGCCATGGGCACCTTATACGACAATATTACCACCGATGGCGAAATCAATATACAGGACCGCGGCAACTGGGGCAGCGGCCACGGCTGGGCCGGTGTAAACCAGATCGTTTGGAACTGCACCGCGAAAAGTGCTACCGTACAAAGCCCCTGGGTATCCGGTAAAAATTATTGCATCGGGCTAAAGGGACAGAAATCAGCGGGAAGACTGGCCCAGCGGCCGGATGGCGAATGGGAGGGACAGAACAAAGCAGGCCTCGAGCCAGCTTCGCTTTATATGGCACAGCTCAAAGCCAGGGCGCTTCATCACTAACGACGCTGGTCTTAAAGACCTGGCAGTTTTCTCTGCTCCGGCATTACAAAGGTTCTACTCAAAGCAATGGTTCCTGCCCTTTTTTTGTAATAAACATATTTGTGATAAAAAAAAATATCACAAATTTCTTATTACAAAAAGGCTTATCACAACAAGAAAGGGCTCTATAACAGACCGGTGTCAATTTTATAAATTGGCGGTTCTCTTAAATGGTTTGTGAAAATACAAACCCTAACGGTAGTGTCCGCATTGCCCCGGCCAGGAAATTGATAGAAACAATTTGATACCGGTTTATTACCTGCCTTCCTCCGGTGCCTCCGGAGAGGGACGCAGGGTCCGCTGCGAGAGATCCTGCGGAGAAAAGGCGCTGCGGTGCACCAACGCCTGATGACAATCTCAACCTAACACATATAATGACAACCGCCGTTTTTGCCGTCCCTGGCAGGATCAGCGCAATAACGCCGTAGCGCACCAAAGCAGCGGTGCCTGGCCATGAAGGTCGCCCGTGATCCGTTTTCGATCCAGGTAATACTGGTGGTCATTTTTCTTATTGGTTCCTTCACATACCTCGGTAATATCTCCATCGGCATTAATATACTGAGTGAGCGATAGCCAGGCTTTCCGGGCAGCAGGTCCGTATACCTTCGGATCCAGCCATCCTTCTTTTACACCGGTGATAAACGCACAGGTAAACATGCCCGTGCAGGAGGTTTCCTTCCAGGATTTGGGATCATCAATCAGTTGCCGCCACATACCATCTTCCGCCTGGTATTTCAGCAGGGTAGCCATCATTTTTTTATACCCTTCCATGATCCGGGGTCTGTTGGGATTGTCTTTTGGAAGCGAGCGCAGCAGCTCGCTCATCCCTACCGCCATCCATCCGTCTCCCCTTCCCCAGAAATACGGTACGTCGGGTGCATGGTAAAATAATCCGTTGGGTTGTTGCAGCGAATCCAGGTAAAATACCATCTCGTTAGCCGCCTTATCGATATACCTGCGGTCCCCTGTGGCGCGATAGGCCTGCGACTGTACTGCCGTAATCATAAACATATCATCGATCCATAAGCGGGTTTGCCAGGTAAGCCCTTTGTTATAAAACCGGTGCGATTCCGCCGTTACCCTTTTCCCTTCGGGCGGCCCCCACTGCTTATCGGCAAAATGTTTTCCCAGCTTCAGGTAACGGGCGTCCTTTGTTTGCATATACAACTCAAACGGTACAGAACCGAACACAGTGTAGTCTACATGATCCGGTATGGGTACCAGGGTATCCCGGCTTCCCAACAGCGGCTCAAAACGGGCAGCCAGTTGCCGGGTAAGCTTTTTATTTCCCGTAACCTTAGCAAAGGTCAGCGCGCCATACCAGGTACAGGTTTCGGGGTAGGTAATTACCTTGGGCGGACCCGGCCGGTTAAAATTGGTATGCGGTGTGGCAACAAACCGGTTGGCGATGATATTGCCGATGTCTTTGGGTCCACTGCCTGCCGGCCAGTTTTTAAGATCCGCAGCCGTGTTTTTCGATTGTGCATAGAGGCTGGCGCTCATAAGCAGCCCAACAGCCGTTGCAGCCAAAAAAGAAACAGATTTCATTGAAAATGTTTTTTAATTTTTTTAATGATTGTTGATGGTTTCGCCCGGCCAGTCGTCGGTGCGGAACGGCGATGCCGGCAAACCCGCTTTGTTAAACAATACCGCATGTGGTACGGCACTCCAGCCAAACCGTACAGCAACCGGCTGCGGCACGGCGTTGCTCATTACCACAATTGAATTTCCTTCTATGCGGGCGGTAGCAGGCACAAACTGCCGGTTGGCTCCGGCAATGGTAAAGCCGGTCAACAGCCCGTCTTTTGCGATCAATCCGCCATCTGCAAAGGAAAAGCGAATGCGCATTTTATGGCCCTCCTGCAGCGCCGATTGATACTGCGGACCGGAATAGACCAGGCGCTGTTTACCGTACGTTTTTGCGAGGGCCCACAACGCCAGCCGATGCCCCACCACTGCCTTATTTCGCGGATGGATGTCGAGTGAATCGCCGGCATCGGTGATCACCGCCATACCTGTACCCGGCACCGTTTTATAGGCGAGCAGCTGTGCTTCGCGGATCTCCGGGCTTTGCTGGTAATGGGGCGCGATCTGCACAAAATAGAAAGGAAAATCCGCCTTCCATTCGGCCCGCCAGCTACGGATCATCGCCGGGAAGAGCTGGCGGTACTGGTAGGCCCTGCCGGCATTGGATTCACCCTGGTACCAGATCACCCCCTTCAGTGTAAACGGGATGAGGGGATGAATCATGGCATTGTAAAGCTTTGTGGGCGACTTGGAATTCTTTTCCGGTTCCACAGGACGCGCCGGTTTCTTGCGAAGCCCCTGCCGATGGGCCGCTGAATCTTTCAGCCATTGGTTCAGTTCCTGTTGGTATGTTACCAGGTCATCCGGATATGTTTTTACTGCCGTTTCATAACGATCGAGTATGAGCCGGAACTCCCTGCTGGTATCCAGCACTTCCTTCCGCGTCCAGGATTCTGCGGGTGTTCCGCCCCAGGAAGAATGGATCAATCCTACCGGCACACCTGTTGCTTCCCGGATCTCTTTGCCGAAATAATAAGCTACGGCAGAAAAGGTAGCCGCAGTTTCCGGTGTGGTGGGCGCCCAGTTCCCCTGTACGTCGGGCTGCGGCGTTCCGGCCACTTCCTGCTGTACGGTAAAGAGCCGCAGGCGCGGATCCGCGGCTTTCGCCACCTCCTCTTCATAGTTTGTTACCCCCGTACGCCAGGCTTTTTGTTTGGCCAACGGGAACTCCATATTGGACTGACCCGAGCAAAGCCATACTTCGCCCAGCAATACATCCCCAATTTCAATGGTATTAGTACCCTTGAAGCGGATCGTATACGGACCTCCTGCAGCAATGGTTTTTACACGGGTCAGCCAACGTCCGTCGGCTCCGGCTGTAACCGTTACCGGCTGCCGGTTCCAGCTGCATTGGATGGTGATGCGCTCTCCCGGGTTGGCCCAGCCCCATAAGGCCGCCGTGGTTTTTTGCTGTAGTACCATGTGATCGGCAATCACCGCCGGGAGTTTTACAGCAGCGAGCCCTTCAACGCTGATGCATAAGAATAATACATAAATCAGTTTTCTCCATTTCATTTGTTATTGTCTTTAAATGTGTCTGTACAATTTTCCAAATCCTGATCAAATGCCTGCATTGGGCTAATCAAAAAAAATTGCCGCTGTTATGCGGAGGTTTTTATTTGTATTGCAAAATCAATGAGCCTGTGAACTGATATTCTTTCATTGCCCCGCAAACGGCGGAAGGAGCGGAAGCGGTTCTCTATTTCCGCGCCCCCTAGTATCACAGAGATGCCCAGGCTCCACTTTGTTGCGCTCGGCATGACGAAAGTGTGATTGGTTGTCCATGTGTCATATCATCTGCCATTGGCAGCTTTTTATTTGCATTGCAAAATCAATGAGCAGAAACGCCTCGACTGTGACTGGCATGACGAAAGAATCATTGATCTTAGCCTTACCATTCCTTACTTCAGTGGTTCTGCAATAATACCCTTCAGTTTAAACAATTCCTTTCCCTGCCGGTAAGGGCTCACTTTAATGGTATACAGGCCCGCCTTTTGCACCGTAAGAATCGTAACGGGATGTTTGATAAACAACAGGGGCGCCGATTTATCAAACTCCGAAGTCCTTAAGGTACGGAACATATAGCTTTTACCATCTACTTCCAGGCATCCTTCCTGTTTGGCGCTTTCCTGCGGACAGGCATATTCCAATACCAGTTTATAATCACCCGGCTCTGTAATGCGGATGGTAAAGGCAGCCACATCCTCCGGTGACTGCATACCGGTAATACAGGTAGTATGCTTCCAGTCGCCAAAATAATGACTATAGGTAAGCGACTGTATTTTTGAAGCACCGCTTGTTTTGCCAAAGATGGCTTCTATATGATTGGCTGCATACTGTGCAGATACCGTAACGGGTGCCGCGGCATTATAAACCGGCGGCTGGCCTTTGTATTCCACCACCAGTACGTTGTCGGATGCAGGCGTGTCCGGAAGAGCGGCCATGTCTACTATAAGATCTGCTCCCTGCTTCCGGAAAGGAAGCGTCTTCTTATCCGTTAAAGCCGATACCCTGATAACAGCATTGGGAAAACCCGGCACCAGCAGTTTCCCGTTTTCAGGGCGCTCCCATACATGCAGGAACAGCTTACCTGGTTTGGAAGTGGTTACACCCCAGGGCTGCGCGGGTATCCAGCCGGCGGCAGAGCTGTAGATGCTTGCTCCGTTCTTTTGCAGCCAGGCACCGGTTTCTTTCAGGTACTTTACAGAATAGTAAGGAATATTCCCTTTCCCGTCGGGCCCCACATTCAGCATCAGGTTACCGCCTTTAGACGCTACATTAGAAAGCAAACGGATGATTTCATGCGCGGATTTAAAATTCATATCATGCGCAATATATCCCCAGGAATCATTATGCGTATAGATCGACTCCCAGGCGCCTTTGATGGGCACCGGCGGCACTTCAGAATCCCCAAAATCCTTGTAGTCGCCCAGGCCCTGTCCTACCCTGCTGCTGAACAAACTTTTCGGCTGTAATACCCGCAGTTCATCAATAAAGGCCTGCGTCTGTTCTTTGGTCATGCCGCCCGGTGTATCAAACCAAACGATGCCCAGCGGCCCGTAATTGGTCAGCAGTTCTTTTAGCTGTGGTATGGCCTTTTGGCGGTAGTACTGCTGATAATCTTTTTTGGATTCGTCAAAATCCCAGGTATTGCGTCCCCCGTTCGGTTCATACCAATCCTGGAACTGTGAGTAATAAAATCCAAACTGTATGCCTCTTTTTCTGGTTGCCATGGCCAGCGCCTTCATGGGATCTTTTTTATAAGGCGTTGCATCCACAATATCGAAGTCGGTTACTTTTGAATCGAACATGGAAAAGCCTTCATGGTGTTTGGCCGTAATCACCATGTATTTGATGCCGGCATCCTTTGCCAGCTGCGCCCATTCATCGGCATTAAAATTTACCGGGTTAAAACTTTCCGCTACTTTGCGGTAGCGGCTCACCGGAATCTTTGCCTGGTTCATGATCCACTCCCCGCTGCCGTAATAGTTCTTTCCATCCCAGGTGCCGGCCAGCTGGGAGTATAGTCCCCAGTGAATGAATAATCCGAACTTGGCTTCTTTGAACCATTGAACATTGGAGTGTTCTTTGACAACGGATGATTTATCCCACATTTCCTCCATTCCCTGCTGTGCAAAACAACTGCAGGAGATACCCAAAGCAAGTATTGCTGAACGTAATTTCATGTTTATTGTATGTTACTCTCCATTCACTAAAAAATACACGATCCGAACGGCATGGCCTTTTGATTGCGGGTGCTGCTGATCAGCAACTGTTATATCCAGATGATGCCTTCCTTTTTTTAATCCATCCCTCAGCAACAGGTACCAGGGCAGGTGCAAACCCTTGCTCCACTGGGTATAAAGATCCGCCGTCTGCTCCGGCCCTCCATCGATCGAATAACGGATCATGCCGGCATCCGGCCCCGAAACCACAGCAATGCCTACGGAGCTGCCCCGGAATGAAAAACGGGTTGATGCCCCTGCTGTTGCTCCCTCCAGCACCGGCACCTTTACAAACCCCGGCCGGGTACCCACACCGTCTGCCGGTTGCCAGTCTGGATGCAATACAAACCCTGTTTTAACCGAAGCATCTTTTACAGGTGCATATTTTCCTCCCGCATAATGAAGCGGGTCCATAGCCGGCGGAATTTCTCTTCCAGCAATAGCCCGCGGCACGGCTCCTTCCAACTGCTTTTGCAGCAAGGTCTTTATAGCATTGAAATACAACTCCTGCCCAAAAGGCGCGGGATGCAGGTTTTTAAAGTCGTATTCCCAGGTAAATTCCTGGTGTGCGATTCTTGCGTTTACTTCTGCGGCAAGGTTAATAAAGGGCAATCTGTAATGCCGCGCTATGGCCTCATGTAGGCTAATTTCCGGAGGTTCTTTTCCTGCCTGGAAATCGGCTAGCTTAAACTCATCGGCAAAGCCCATCAATACAATATCCATCGCCGGATTGCTGCCGAGCGCGTGCCGCACGATGCCTTCCAATGCCCGCCGCTGCTGGATCTCCGGCGTACCATTTACCCGGTCATTCACTGCAGCTTCAAGGAAGAGCAGGTCTACCCGTCCCTGGTCCAGCACATCTTTTTGCAGGCGGAAGGCATGGGGCAGGCTTCCCAGGGAAGGAATGCCCGCGTTTAAAAAACGGAAATGCGTTTCCGGGTACCGCTCCGCGAGATATTGTTCTACCTTATTGCGCCAGCCCGTCATATTGGTGATCGAGCCACCCAGAAATGCTACGGTTACTGTTTCCTTATGCCGGACGCGGAATAACAGGTTATCCAGTTTTCCATAAGCGCGGATATAGGCATCTGCCGGCAAAGGCTGAGGTTGTTTCCGTACATTTTCGAAAATAAAATCCGCCAGCGACGTTACATTTTCTATCGGAAAATGATGCCCCTCCAGGTCCTGCTTTCCGCGGGTCATCGGAATAACGGTTGCCGGCCCTCCATGTCGTATATAGTTTTGAACCAGGGCCAGGCTGTTCTCTTCCGCCGGAACGATCTGGTCCTGCAGTCCGATCACGTGCACAACAGGAACCTTGTAGGCAGCCAGTGCTTCAAGATTGTCCTTTGGCTGATCGGGGTATTGCAGGGCCTCCATTTCCGTAAGCCCGTATACCTTCAGCAATTTCTGCCATTCTGCGGGAGCGCCTTTGCCTTTTCCTTTCCCTGCAGGCCAGCTGGTAAAGTCACATACCGGTGCCTCTGCATATATGCAGCTTACTTTTGACGGATTGCGCTTTGCCCAACCGTATGCATATAATCCGCCCCGGCTTACGGCTTCCAGTGCCGGCCGTGCTGCAAAATGTAGTTGTGTAGTGAGGTAGACATACAGGTCATCCCACCGGTTCATGGCACTGGCATGCCCGAAGCGGTCGCTGGCATCGATATAGGCGATATACAGGCCTTTACGCAACAAGAGACTGTCCATATCGGTATGCCATTCGGGGAAATAAGCGCGCCACACCCAGAGATTGTCTTCCATTGGTGCAGGAGGTATTGTATACCAGGCTTCATTACCATTCAGCTTAAAGGTTACCCGCTTAAATCCCTTCCATACGACTTCCTTCCGATCGGTAATGACCTGTGCGCCGCTTTTATACGTTAAAGCCCCCGCAACAAACAATAGCAACAACCATTTTTTATATTCCATGCATCTGCATTTATCTCCGGCGTGACCAGATTGAGGATCACAAAATAAACGAAGTTTTACACACTACCCGTAAGCATTGCAGAAATTCATTGTTCCTTTTTGGCATTCCTGTAACCTATTTTTTCATGGTTCCGGTAAGCGGCTTTTCCTTTATCTGTTTTGTTTTCCGTTATTTTTATAACACCTTCCGGACCAGTTTTGCGGGATCTGTACTGGAGGGTACCAGCAAAATGCGATCCTGTACTTTTGTGTCCATTACCAGTATATCCGCTTTTAGCTGCTGCAGTTGCCGGCCGTTCTTGTAAACCATAACCTTGCTGCCCGGCCATGGGTTTTGAACCCGGCAGGTTTCCCCTGCATTGGATATCAATTCTACAAACTCAACCCTTCCTTTTCTCACAGAAGCGGAAGCCAGAAAATTTCCCCGGCAGAGCAGGCTGAATTGCGCATCCCAGTTGTTGGGCCAGGCCGGAAATACCCGGATCACCGGATCACCGCCCGGCGCGGGTGGAGCGCTCTGGCACAGGGCCAGGTGCAGGGCATCTGAAGCCCGCCCGATGCGCTGGATATTGGTGGTGTAAAAACCTTCGCTCAGATCCATCCGGTTTTCGAGAACCGGATTCCGCACCGCCCCTTTCAGCTGGTTAGGAATCAGTGCGCGTACTGCATCTGCCCGTCCGAGTACGGCGGCGGCTGCCGGTATTTTTGACAATACATGCGGAAAGGTTTCTTTAAAGGATGTATTGCGGAAATACCCGTTAAAGGTATTATGGGCAATGCGCAGCATGGCGGGGTTGCCCCCGGGGTTACAAAGATCAAAGAACCATACCGGCATGGTATTGCCATCCGGCAGGCGTTTGCCGTTTCCGCGGATGGGGCTGGTAGGTGGCAGTGATCCTACCCAGGCCTCCGGCTGCGATGCCATATCCGGATAATCTTTTGTGGTCGTCAGCGGTGAAAGATGCGTCATGAATTCCTTCCAAACCGGTCGCATGGCGGCATCGGTGTTTAGCAGCTCTGAAGCTTTGATCACCACCGGGAAAATGCCCATCATCGATGATATCTCTTCCACGGTATTATGACCACCCCAGATGGACTCGTTATCGTTTACATGCCGGATATGATACCTCCCATCCTTTTCTTTTTTTACATTCGGAAAATTGCGGTAGAACTCCGCCATACCCTTTAACATGGGATAGGCCTTTTCCCGCAGCCAGTTGAGGTCCTTTGTGTATTCGTACTTTTGCCAGTATTGATACGCAATCTTGGCACCACGCGAAAAAATATGGTTTACCGGACCATAGGGCCCATCCCCGCGTTCGGTATATTCCCACAATCCATCTTTCCATTTACCGATATGTTTCCAGTTCCACCGGCTGAGAAAGGGTTGTTTGGCAAAAGCGTAATCCATAAATCTTTTTGAACGCTGTTCCCAGGGCTTCCGGATCAGGTAGAGGTCGCGCATCTCTGCAGCAATGTCGTCCGGTAATGCCGGCACCCCGTCGAAACCAACCGTTTCCGGTATAAAGATGCCCTTCGATCCCCATTGCTGTAAAGCCGCCCGCTCAAACGAGGGATATGCGTTGGTATACATCTGAAACATCGGATTCATTAATTCGAGGTGGTTCGTGGGATACAGGGCTTCATAATAACAGCTTTGATTTGCTCCCCAGAAAGCGCCACCCCATTGCCGCGCATCGCCACCGGTGGTCCACAGCATACCATTGAATTTTGTGGGGAAATCACCGCGGGAACTGGATCCCATTACATAGAGAAAATAAGTGTAATTTTTTTCGATCTCATCCGCTACTCCGTCTGCGCTGTTCAGGTGCACAAAGGACTGCTGCCAGAAATGACTCCACCACATCCGGTTGGATGCTTCGATTCCGTCGTAACCTTTTTGCTGTGCCGCTTCCAGCTTGCGCAGGGCAGCCGATACTACATCCACAGTTGAGTCAAAGGAAGCAGCGCTTGCTATAAAAACATGGGCATCGGTCGTTCCTCCGGCGATGTTCAACCGCACCGCCATTGCATTGGTTTTTTCGGCAGTGGCCTTGGCTCCCGTAACTCCGATCACCACCGCGGAACTGCAGTAATAATCGTCTTCTTTAAATACCTGTTTCAACAGGATGCGTTCGCCCCTTGTTTCGATCGTAGATATAGCAGCGTGATTACCGCGCAGCGAAACCGGCATCCGCAGCATCCGGAGATTCACCGTCAACGGCCTTGTCGTGGCACGGTTATCTTTAATCGCCACCGCCATCACATCGGCTTCATTCCAGGCCAGCACTTTTGCCTGCACGGCCTTGCCCGATATGGTTGATACAGCGTTGTAACAAGACAACTGCTGCCGGAAGTCCTTACCCTCAAATACCGGCTCACCGAAATCCAGATCAACAAAGCCGGTACCACCGCAATAGTCGGTGTTCCGCTCAAAAAAATTATTGGAAGCCGAGTTGCTGGCAAACACATCCACCCGGTTGACCTGCATGCTCACCTGGGATGGCGTGGTCCATACCAGGCTTCCCATACGCCCGTTGCCCACCGGCTGTCCGGCTTCGCTCCGGGATGCCGGCCGATCGTATACGAGGTCGGCCCGCGACACCAGCTTTTGATAATCGACATTAAACAAAGAACGATTCTTATTTGCTTCCTGGCTACGAGCTACCAGCACAAGAAAGAGTCCGGTAATAATGGTACTGATTTTCCTCATAATGATTCGTTGATTTCAGGAGTGATGGTTACTGTTTTCTGATCCCAATCTACAGTAACAGTTGTGCCATCCGAGAACGTGGTGCGCTCTCTGGTGAACTCCTTATTTAAAAATTCATGATTGGTCATTTCTGCAAAAGCCAGCCGTTTGTTTAACGCGCTCATCCGTTTTACCAGCGACAATGCGGCCGGCCCCGCATCAAAATCCCGGCCCAGTTGCGGGAGCCCGGCATTGAGTAAGCCGTAAAGATCCGGGGGATTATAGGTTGTAAGAATGGCATCGTGATAAACCAGGTCCCATAACGGAACCGTAATGCCATTCCGGGCCTTGAGGGGTGAAGAGAAATCGACAAAGGGCACCGTCCAGTCGCAGGCCGTTTCCGTTCCCACAATGCCCAGGTGGACTTTAGCCCAGCGATACAGTTTGATGCGCTCATTTATTGCGTCGGTACGTGTTACCCGGTTTTGAGGGTTAAAGTCTTCGTCGGGTGGTACATACCCAAACACATCGAGATAAGAAGCCTGTGGTTTTATATCATGATCAAAAAGCCACTGGTAATTCTTCTTCATATGCCCCAGCATAAACCGGCCGTTCAGGTACGACATCTTGCCTCCGTCCCAGTAGTCCATATAGGGAACCTTGCCTTCCTTAAAATCGCCAAAACGGGTTCCAGGGAAGATGGTGGGTGGCGAAGCGCTGTCTTCTTCATGAATGGCGAATTCCGTATTGAAAGAAGGTGCATCTACATAATAATCCCGGTACTGGTCGTGCAATCCAAAAAGGTAGCCCATTGCTTTTAGTTCCCGGTTCAACCTTAGCATTCCTTCCCAGCCACCCGCTGCGGGGGCGGGAGGAAGTACATCCGGGTGTTGGCGGTCGTAACCCAGCTTTGGCCAGCCGGTGAGCACCACCATCAGGCTGGGTAGTCCTTTATTTTTCCATTCCCGGAATTGCTGCGCCCGCTGATCGAAGGTCACCATCGCATGCCGGGTAGCGGAATCGCGCTTCCAGCGTGCACTTCCGGGAAGATAGTCGGTAAGAATCCCGGAGCGGACAATGGGCGTGCCGATCAGATCGGCTACCCGCGGCTTTGCGGCCACCTTGTCTTTCAGCGAAACAAACCGGCCTTGCTCCATGGCATATTGCCGGTAACGTTTTGCCAGGTTTACATAGTTCCCTTTTTCAAAAAAGCACATCCGTACGGTGCGGGGATAGCCCAGCTTTCCCAGGCTGGGGCGCCAGCGCGGGCCGATCAACGTGGGCCCTCCGGCCGGATGACGGAACTGGTAGGCAGCATCATCAGGGGTTTCCACAATCAGCATCATCGCCGCCATGCCTTTTTGAAAGCCCCACCAGGACATGGACCAGTCTTCGATCACGTTGCTCTGCAATTCGCTATGGTCGGAGGGCGTAATGGTTCCGTCCGGCTCCGAGGTACGTATGGGATGATAGGGCTTGGGCCAGTTGCGCGGCAACAACACCCCGCGTACATTACTCAACAGGGTATAATCGATGTCCGATGCATCCAATGCCGCCGGCCAGTCGAGCTTGCGTACCAATGTTTGGTTTTCATCCGCAGCAATATCAAATACCAGTTCTTCTGCAGGTCCTTCCAGCGCCAGGGTTAGGAATAATTTCAGATCAGCGCCAGCCCAGCCCTCCAGTAGGATCCGGATTCCGGATTTATATCCCGTGTTATAGTAACTGATCTCTTTCCTGGATGCACTGGCAAGCCGGAGTGTTTTTTCTTTACCCTGCTTCTTTACTACAAGATCTCCGTCCTGCGACGGGAAAAAGCTCCAATTACCGGTGGCTGTTTTTACCTGCATGGACAGATCGTTCCTCTTGAGCACAACGGTGTTTTTTTTACCCGCAATTGTCCATTCATTGTTGTGCTTACGCACCGATACCTCCGGTGCGCCGAAGACTTTATTTTCAAACGCCAGGTCTGTTGCTCCGGTTCCGGGCTGCTGAGCATTTACACCTATGCCGGTTAACAGCACCAGCGCAACGCAGCAGCAATAGAGCAGGTAGCTAGTCTTTCTGCTTTGTACTTTATGTTGCATCATAACTTTTGTTTTTGAATGATTGTTGTGTATCTGAAGGACTATGCCACGAAGGCGCTAAGACACCAAGTAACACAAAGACGTTTAGTTATCTCTTATTATACCTGAATAGTTCTGCTAGAAAATTGCTCACAGATTTCTCAGATTTACTGGATTTTTACCACGAAGGCCCTAAGACAAAGCAACACAAAGACTTTTTGTTATTTATTTTCTCCCCTTTGTGTTTCTCCGTGCTTTCGCATCTTCCGGGTTCTACCGGTAATCCGGATTCTGAAAGTCTATCCCCATCATATCCACTTCTGTTTGGGGAACGGGCCAGTAATAAAAGCGGTCTTCAAATACACGGGTTACATTACCCGGATCTTTATAGCCGTTCAATACGTCTTTTGCAATTTTCCAGCGTTTGATATCATAATACCGCAATCCTTCAAATGCCAGTTCCACCCGGCGTTCGTTCCTTATGGCGGCACGGGTTAAAGGGGCTGTTTTTGCGGGCATGGCAACGCCCGGACGCGCTCGCACATCATTAATGGCCTTCAATGCCAGCGGATCACTCGTACTGCCGCCGCCCAGCTCCACCATTGCTTCTGCATACATCAGCAGTACATCCGCATAACGCAGTTTTACGATGGCCTGCGAGCTTCCGGCAGGACCACCGGAACCGTCATTAACCGTTAGGTTAATATACTTTCGAATGCCGAGATTATTTACTGAAGGGGATTCTGCTTTAAACTTGGCTTCATTGTTAAACCCGATCGTTGGATTGTAGGCCCATGGATCACCAGGGGTAAAGATGGTGAGCTTCAGCCGCGGATCCCGGTTCTGATAAAAATCATTGCGCATCCGATTCTTCGGATCATAGAACGAAGGCACGATGGGAGCTACCGGGGCGGTACCATCTTTCATTTCATAACAATCAACCAGGGTATGCAGGGGCACCATGGAAAACCGGGAACCATATAACAGATCGAGGTTATGGATAGCGGTGGGGCTGCTGGCCTTCACCGAAAACAGGATTTCCGGGTTGCCTTCCTGCTCGCCCCAAAAGATGCCCTGGTAACTTTTGGCCAGCGCTGCTTTACCTTCATCCATTACCTTCTTTGCAGCATCGGCTGCCTCCTGCCATAATCCGTTGTACAAACACATTCTTGCTTTCAACGCAAGCGCAGAAGCCCGTACCGGGTGCCCGTCAGCATAGGATACATTGAGAAGCCCGTTGGCAGCACTGTCCAGGTCCCGGATCATTTTTTTTACAATATCCATCCGCGGTGCTTTCTTGGTTTTAAATACATCCGGACCAAATCCCAGCAACTCCGTAATCAGCGGCACATCGCCATACAGCATGGTTAGTTCATTGTACATGAATGCCCGCAGAAAATACGCTTCTCCCTTCATACGCGCCTTGTCAGCCTCCGTCAGGTCCGGCACCCGGTGCAGGTTTCCGAGAAACCAGTTACAGCGGGCAATCCCTTTATAGGCATCCGTCCAAACACGCGTAACAATGCCCCCCGTGGTTGGTGTGATCACTCCCCTTGAAATGTCGGTATAATTATCAAGGGTTGAATTGCAATAGGCGTTGTCGGTTAATCCCTCAAACTGCAGGGAAGAAAAAGAACTCTGGTCGATGGCAAATGCCGGAGTCCGGAGTGAACTGTAACAACCGGTAAGGGCCAGTTCTGCATCTTTCCTGGAGGTCCAGAATGCTTCATTGGTTACTTTATCAAAAGGTTGTTTATCCAGAAAATGATCCCTCTGACAACCGGCCAGTAAAAGGAAGAGGGTTCCCCCCAACAGGAGCTGTTTTATATTATCAATCATCATAGTTGTAAGTTTAAAAAGTGACTTTAACACCAAACGTATATACGCTGGCCTGCGGATAAATGGCAAATCGTCCGCTGGTATTATCCGTAATCACCCGCTCGGGGTCGCCTTCAAAATCTGAAAAGGTAAGCAGGTTATCCCCGGAGAAATACACCCGCAACTGTTGCATCTTCATCCGTTGCAACAACCGGCTGTTGAAATTATAACCCAGCACCAGGTTTTTTAAACGCAGGTAGGACGCATCCTGCAACCAGAAAGAAGAAGCGGCGGTAATGGGCATGTATTGGTCCACATACATTCCCGGCAGCTTATTGGTAGGGTTGTCCGGAGTCCAGCGGTCTCTCCAGAACGTAGGCGGTGGCGACCATTGCCGGAATGCACCGTAGCCCCATTGATCCGTATACACTTTGATGCCGGCTACTCCCTGGAAGAATACGGTCAGATCAAATCCCTTGTAGGCCGCACCCAGGTTAAATCCATAATTGAATTTCGGATACTGACCCGGGATCACCACCCGGTCATAGGCATCCACTTTGCCATCCGGAGCGCCATCGGGTCCGCTCAGATCTGCAAAAATGAGATCGCCCGGCTTAGGCGCATACTGTTGTTTTGGTGCCGCATTGATCTGCTCCTGGTTTTGAAACACACCGATCCATTTCCACATATACCAGGAGTTCCAGGGAAGGCCTTCTCTTCTTAGTTTATTACTTTGGATTTCCTCTGCGCCGAGTTTGGTAACCCGATTTTTATAGGTATAATAATTAGCTCCTGCAAAAAAATCGACCTCGCCGAAACGGTCTTTATAATCCAGGCTGAATTCGAAGCCCTTGTTTTCCATGGCACCGGAATTAATGGTGGGGGCGCCCATACCTACAAAAGCGGGCACCTGCGCTATTCTGAGGATGTTTTTCGTTTGCTTGGAAAAGTAGTCGAAGGTACCGGAGAGCTTATTATGAAACAGGGCAAAGTCTACCCCGATCCCCGCAGCGGTTGTGGTTTCCCAGGTAATGTTTGAATCTGCAAGGTTGGCGTTTAATACGCCCGTAGCCACTTTGTCATAGATATAAATGCCATTATCCAGCAGGTTCTGATAGGGATAGTTGCCTATATTCTGATTCCCCAGCCGGCCCCAGGAACCGCGGATCTTTAAGTTGGAGAGCCAGGCGATGCCTTTCATAAAGTTTTCCTGCGATACCCGCCAACCGGCAGACATGGATGGAAACGCGCCCCATCTTCTTCCCTCCCGAAACCTGGAGGACCCGTCTTCTCTAAGACTAACCTCAAACAGGTAGCGGCTGTCAAATGCATAATTCAACCTTCCAAAGAATGATTTTAAAGCCCATTCATACCCATACCCGTTGGTCGTCTGCGCATCCGTTCCGCCGGCATTCAATGCAGGCAGGTTCTCCGAAGGAAAATCCCTGCGAAAACCGGCCAGCTGTTCATAGCTGAAATTCTCCTGGTTATATCCGCCCAGGGCAGTAAAATGATGCACATCATTGAAGACCCGGTCATAGGTGAGCGTGGAATAAAACGTGTAGTGAACGTCTTCCTGCTGGGTTTTTGTAAGCGTAATATAAGTACCCAGGTAATTTTGCTGTGGTGCATATACGCCATTGACATCCGGCTGAAACAGGAAGGTGGGCAGCGGTATATTTTGTCTTGTTTGCCTGTCGGTATTATAGGTTACGCCACCTTTTACCTGTGCCTTCAGCCCCTTTGCAATATTTACATCCACATAGCTGTTGGCCATTACACTGTAGGCTTTGTTATAATCTTTACTGGTCTGCATTACCGCATAGGCATTCTGGTTGGTGGTTTCAAAATCATAGGCTTTACTGGTAACCCGGCCGCTTCCATCCGGCAGGTAGGGCGACCAAAGCGGATGCTGGGCATAGATGCTGAGCACCAGGTTTTCGGTATTGCTGAAAGGATCCATCCGGTTGCCCTGCATAAAGCTGATGTTGCTGCCAAAGCCGATCACTTTGCTCATTTGGGTGCGAAAATTGAATTGGGCATTGTAGCGCTTATAGCCGGTCTTTATTAGAATGCCGTCCTGGTCAAGATACCCCAGCCCGAAATTGTACGTGGTTTTACCCTCACCGCCGTTTACACTCAGATAGTGCTGCTGGATCGGAGCATTTCTAAACATTAATTTTGTCCAGTCTGTGTTGGGATATTGCGCTGAACCATTCCCATTGCGATAAGCATCGATCTGTGCCTGCGTGTACAGCTTTCCCAGGTTTTGCCCGGTTCGGTTGATCCCCTCATTGCTAAGCTCCATAAATTCCACCGAATTCCAGATCAGTTGCGGTACTCCTGAAGGCTTCTGCAATCCCCAATTGTAGGAATAATCCACGTTGAGCCGCCCCCTGGTGCCGGTCTTTGTTGTTACAAGAATCACACCGTTGGCCGCCTGTACTCCGTAAATAGCAGCCGAAGCGGCATCTTTTAAAACAGAAATATTTTCGATGGCATTGGGGTTTACATTGGTAAGGGAACCCGGTATACCATCAATCAATACCAGCGGATTGTTGCCTGCCGAGCTAAAAGTGCCCACGCCATGGATCTGGATGGAAGGATTTTCCAAACCGGGTTGTGCAGAGTTCTGCACCACCTGCAGGCCGGGTACCTTTCCCTGCAGTAACAAAGAAGGATTGGCAGCCGGCCGTTTTACCAGTTCCTGCCCCGAAATCGTTGATACGGCTCCGGTGAGGTTTACTTTCTTTTGGGTGCCATAACCAACCACAATCACTTCCTCCAGTTTACGCTCTGCACGTTCCAGCACTATGGTGGCTGTTAGCTGGCTTACTGGTATCTCTCTTGCCACAAAGCCAACGACCGAAATCACCAGTACCGCTTGCTCATCTTTTACATTGATCAGGAAGCTCCCGTCTTCTTTTGTAACCGCACCATTGGTGGTGCCTTTCTCAACGATGTTGGCTCCTGGCACCGGCGCTCCGGCATCGTCTACTACGGTGGCCTTTACCGGTACTGCCGCCTGCTCCGGCTCGTTGCCGATGATTACGATCAGCCCCTTATTCATCCGTTTATAGGAAAACCCGGTCGTTTCCAACAGCTGCTGCATCACCTCATCAATGGCAGCATTTTTGGCATACACGTCTATCCGTTGCTTGCTCAGCGCCACACTGTCGCTATATACAAAGCGGTAATCATAACGCTCCTCAATGCCTTTTAAAACTGAAGTAATGGCAATATTGGATTGTTTTAAACTGATCCGTTCCTGGGAAAACGTATCGATGGCGATCGCCTGAGTAGAAGTGAGCAGGGCGATAAAGACGACAAGTTTCATTATCAACAGGTATTTGATAATTAATTGCACCCCATCGCGCATGGCAGGGCAATCTTTAATTTTCATATTTTTGTAATGATTAAAGTGATGGAATATTGCTGTCCAGGCAATGATTTCTGTCCTTATCCGGCGGAAAATGTTACGAGCATTTTCCGCTTTCTTTTTCTGTTTTATGTTTCCTTTTTCATATGGAATCGTTTTGAAGGGTTATTTAAAAAGCAATACGTTATTTTTATCCATCGTATACCGGATGCCGGATGCCAGCCGGAAGGATTCCAGTACATCCGCCAGGCTCTCATCCTGGAATGTACCGCTGAGCTTACGGTTTAGCAATAGCGTATCATTTACACGTATCGTACAGCCATAATGCCGTTCCAACGTTTTTATAATCGCTCCCAGGCGCTCCTGGTTAAATACCAGCTGATTCTTTAACCAGCGGGTTTCCGGAGCGGCGGATGCGGCAGTATCATAATTTATCTTCACCACGGCAATTTCCGGGAGCTCTTTTTCAGCCGGAGCGTTGGCGGCACTGTTCCGCACGATCACTTTCTCCATAGGCTTCAAAATAATCTTGCCGGTTTCTTTCCGTTTAAATGCAACTTCCACGATGCCTTCCATTAATGTAGCCTGTGCATCGGCCTCGTCTTTATAAGAACGCAGGTTGAAGGCGGTTCCCACGGCCCGTACGTCCATTAATGATGTGTGTACAATGAAAGGATGGGCTTTATCTTTGGCCACTTCAAAATAAGCTTCCCCCGATAGGTATACCGATCTTGTTTTAGCCCCAAATGTATGATCGTAGGTAAGCCGGGTGTCGGCATTTACCCAAACCTTGCTCCCATCGGGTAGGATCAGGTTGGTGCGCGAGCCCTTATCGGTGGCAATGACATTGGACGCTTCCGACAGCGGCTGCGATCGTTCTCTAAAAAAATAAACCGCTCCGCCTGTAATCAATATAAAAATCACTGCCGCTGCCACCATCCATCGTGCCGTCATCCGCGCAAAACGGCCTCTGCTTTGCTTTTCGGCCTGGCCGATCCGCGCCCATAATCGTTTTAATTCTGCAGTACTTCCCCCGGCGGTATCGCGGTTAAACAGCGGGGGCGCTTCTGAAAGCAATTTCAGCGATCGCTGTATTTCCGCGTAGGTTTCATTTGCCGCCAGGGCTTCATGCAGCTCCTTTTGTTCCAGCAATGTGATTTCACCGCTTTCCTTTTTTCTTAGTAATTCAATAAACCGGTTTCTTTCCATAAAGACTGCGCTTACAGGTAAGAGGATTCCAGGGATAAAAACCCTTAGTGCTTTTTTAAAAAAATACAGGATAGGCTGGCAGCAGGCGCCCTATATGCCGGTACAGGAGCGATCCTTTAAAATAATAACACGTATTTTATTCAACCAAGGATTGGGCCTACAGACCCGAGCGCTTCCCCGGCTTATAAGTGGCCGTATGTTGCGGCAGTACCAGCTCCAGGCATTCTACAATCCGGCTATACGCCAGCCGCATATGGGCTTCCACTGTTTTGACGGAGATGTCCAGCAAATGCGCCACTTCTTTGTACCGGAGGCCGTCATCCTTGATCAGCCGGAAGACCAGCCGGCATTTGTACGGAAGGTCGTTGATCACTGTTTCCAGCAGTTGTTTTATTTCTTTGGTCATTACATCGGTTTCCGGGTTTTCACCGGACAGCGTAATACGTTCATTCTCCTCAAACACAAGCGGCATTAAGCGTTTCCTGGATTTCAGATAATGCACTGCATTATTTTTCAACGCACAATAAAGGTAATTGGCCGGGTGTTCGATTGCGGCCAGACTTTTGCGATTGAGCCACAGGGTTACAAAAAGATCCTGCACCAGATCCGGCGCTACCTCTTTATCCCCCACAATCGATAGGGCAAAAGCCTGCATCCCAGGTGCGAAATGCAGATATAGTTGTTCAAAGGACGCATGACAGTCGTTTGCCGCCGTTTGCTCTAACCATTCTTTTATCCGATTGTTCATATGCGCAAACTATTGATCATTGTCCGGAACCGCTGTGCAAGAATTTGCAGTGGCCTCCGGCCTTTATAATAACCACAAAGAACGCTAAAAATTGTGTGCCTTATTTGCAAAATGCTCAACATTATTGACATTTCCTTCCGGTGCCGGTGATAACGCTAGTTGCTTTGCTTAGTACAAACATATGGAAGCAATGGCAGTGCCATGTGCATCAAAGATTGTCTTGAAGGCAAGCCTGTGCAAGTTAAGAAGCCGGCCGCCGCGCATCGCCGCTCCGTCCCATCGCTGCGTGAAACGAACCGCAGAGAGCGCAAAGGTGTGCCAGGCCTTTGTTTGTAATTGCGGCCTATCTCTGCCGCTTCCTTTGAATTGAACCGACAGGCCGCAAGGGCCCAATGCGCTTTCTACTGTTTTGAATGAAGCCGCACGCCGCGCATCGCCGCTCCGCCCCATCGCTGCGTGAAACGAACCGAAAAAAACTTAAAAATTGTATGCCTTATCTGCAAAATGCCCAACGGAATTACCATTTCCCGCCAGCACCTCCAAGAGCCTCGGTTGCTTTTTCTCCAAGCCGGCTTTTAAGCTGTGCCAGGTATAAACTCGCCGGAACAACGACCGCTCCGTGCGCATCATATACCCCTTCAGGAAGTATGGGTTCTTTATTAAAAGGCATCGCGCGTTGCTGCGGCGTTCCCACACATCCGATCACCCAGTTGTAAGCACCGGGTGGCTGCTGATTCAGATAGGATTTTGCGTTGCAGTTCCACGCTACGGCCCAGCCAATAGCCCAACCGTGTCCCGAACCCATTTCGCCCCGGTTCATAAAATCAATGCCCCCATCCGGCACATTGCAACCATCAACCAGCAAAGCGGTTGCCCAGCGCTGGTGCGGCTGTATCCAGCCATTCCCGGTAAACGTACAGTGCAGCAACACGATCGGTCCGCTCACTTTGGCTCCCGTAGCCAGGAAGAATACGTTATCGCCCCGGATCGTACAGCGATTGAATAATAACTGTGCCCCGTCGGCAGACAGATCTGCCGGTTTGGCCGCTCCAATGGTGGGTACCGTATGCCGGATATCAAGATCTGTAACCGTGATCTGCTTCCCGCCGATGCCCACGCTGTTTACCGTATTCCGGATCTGTACATCGCGCACCCACCCATCTGTTAAACCGCGGGTTCGAATGGCCGAATGATGCCCCTGGCTGATGGTAACGGATTGTTCCGGTGCTTCAATCACCAAATACTCCACGCCAACATTTTGAATCCCGCCGGTTTTTACGATCCTTTGCACCGCAGCTCCCGGCTTTGTAAAAGCTGCATCATAACTATCCGTAAACGGCACATCCACCGTTATTTTGTTCCCGTTTATCGTTTTTATTGTTCGTTCCACGGTGAGCTCCCCGGTGATCCAGGTTTGTTTTTTTCCTTCGCGCACCAGGGTGTCCATCCCCATAAACTGCACCCATTCCGGCGTGATGGGTTTTGAGATCTGCACGAGGTCTCCTGCAACTAATGTACCGGGATCGGCAACGGTCATGGCCTGGGTACCCGATGGTATGTATGAATCCGTAATTAACGCCTTATTTCCCATGAACTTTGTTTGAACCGGTGCCTCCAGCCGGATGGCCACATGCGGCGCACCGGTCATGATGATCTTGGATGCAGCACCACTGCCACGCAATACAATTCCGCTGTTTGGAATGATAATGGTTTGCGCACAGGGGAAATCCCCGGGAGCCAGTACCACGGCACCCTTGAAACCATTTTCAAGCGGAAGCTTTGCCACTGAATCAATGGCCTTTTGAATATGGGGTGTATTATCGCCGGCAATAGAATAAACCCGGATCACTTCTTTCACCTCCGGCAGTTTCACCCCTCCGCCCTTATACCCCGCATAAGAAAAATCCATAATGCGATCGCCCTTCGATGTCGTTGCATACTCCAGTTGCCCGCGGGTATCCAGGTGTATCCAACGGCTTTTGTTTCCATTTAGGACTGCCGGTTTTGTTTTCTGTGCAACGGCTGCACCTGTAAGCAGCATCAGCGCCAGCAGTAGGACAGCGTTCTTATGGAAAAAAACATATTGCATATTCGGTACTTTTTTGCCTTGCTTATTGACCGCTTTTATATTGAACCCCGGACCTGCTTGCTGTGTCTGCATCTATCAACAGGTTCGCCTTAGCTACCGCCTGTATTTTTTCCAGTGTGATTGCATCCGATGATCTTATTTTAATAATAGCAGCGGGATTGCCTTCTGCACGGAATGCACAATTTGTAAGTTGTGCCTGCTGTACATCTTCCATAAAAACAGCCGGACGGTGATCGGCTGCTTTTGTTCGTAGTTCGAGGTCTTTCACCCGGATATCCTGTGCGTGGCGCAACCAGAGTCCATAGGCCGGGATTACCGGTCCAAAGGTTTTTACTTCAGGGTATTGACTGATCGCTTCGGGCACCACTGCATCGGCTTCACCGACGGCACCACCGCCCGGTAATGTGATCCGGATCTTTTCAAGCATGATCCCTGAGATCCGGTGCTCCGGTACACCGGTGATCAATATGCCGGTAGCTGATTTTAATTGTGTGCTGTCTGCCGAAACAGCAGTAATATTCTTCAGTACTACATTTTCAAAGCTGCCGGTCTGCTGCTGCACATCCTGCCCTTTGCGGAATACGCTGAGCCGCGATCCTAAACGCAGCAATATGGGTGTACGGACCTGGTTCATGGTGATGTCAGCAATCAACACGTTCTTTATTTGTGCACCATCTACCGATAATAGTTTGATACCGCCATTGCGGGTATCCCTGATCTCACAACCGCTGATCTCTATATTTTCAAAATTGGCCATGGATTCGGTTCCCATCTTAATGCCGGCTTGATGGCTTTTTAACCGGAGCCCGCTTGCCTTTATGTTTTTACAGGCCATTTTACTGGAAGTGGTTTTAAATACCAGCGCGTCGTCGCCGCTTTCCACATCACAGTTTCGGATCACCACATCCTGGCACCCATCGATACCGATTCCATCATTATGCGCTACCCCCACACTTACAATTTTCAGGCGCTCGATCCGGATGCCTTTGGATTGAAAATAATGCGAGGTCCAGGCTCCCGCATACTTAAGCGTAACATCACTGACCTGTACGCCGGTACAACGTACCACCCGCAGCAGGAACGGACGCCGGCCCCAGCGCTGCCCTTCGGGCCGGGTATCTTTTAAAATATGGGCCGCCTTTAGTTTGCTTCCCTGCCCGTCGATCGTGCCGCCCCCTTCGATGCCGATATTCCTTCGGTCAACCGCCACCAGCAGCGCCCAGCCCACATCAATGCCCAGGCCTTCGGTAAACGGGTCCAGGTTACGGTAGGCTTCCATATCGGTGCTGCCCAGCAGGGTAGCACCTTTTTGAACATGCAGTACCACGTTGTCTTTTAACTCGATGGTACCAGACAGATAATTTCCTTCAGGAAAAAAAACTTTTCCACCTCCGCTACGGTTGCAGGCATCGATGGCCTTCTGAATGGCTATTGTATTTAAGGTGATGGCATCGCCTTTGGCACCATAATCCATTACGTTTACATCCGATGCCTTTGTATAAAACCAAAGTCCTGATAAAAAAATTAAGAATAATGATCTCATACTGATGCAGGTTTCTTTAAATGAATAAGAGCGGAATGCCGGATACCGGCAAGAAAGATGCAAGAAACGCAAGTATTTGTTCCAATGCACCTGATCATCAGCTACGCCTCACGGTTTCATCACACTCCTTGTGTTATAAAACCGCAAAGGGCATAATGAGTACGCAAGGGGTTCTTCCTGATCAACGTCCGCCGCTTCGCTGTGCCGCTGCGTGAGACAAAAACCACTAATCCAGTTCCCCCGTTTTCATTTTCTTACCACCCTTCGTATTTACATTTTCCACCGCGCCTTTTACCTGTAACCGGATTACGGAAGCAATTGCATCCGGAGCGGTTGCAGGCAGATCAATCACCACTGTACCATTTTGATTCCGGGCTTTTACCGGCTTGTTTCCGTCCAGCTGCACGGCGCTGATCACTTTGTTGGAAAGACCGGGCACAACCAGCTTCCCGTCTTTCGGCCAGTCGAATACAAACAGGTTCAATACCGTATTTGCCCCGGACGGTTTCATGGTGCATCTTCCCCATGAAAGATCCTGCAACGGGCTGGCCTGTGTGGCGTAAACCGCACTGCTGTTCACTTTCATCCATTTACCGATCTGGGCCAGGCGCTCTATGCTTTCTTCCGGTACCGATCCATCATCCTTCGGTCCGATGTTCAGGAGATAATTTCCCCCCTTGGAGGCAATATCCACCAGGTTCCGGATCAGGGTCTCTGTCGGTTTCCAGTTATGATCCCAGCTTTTATACCCCCAGCTGCCGTTCATGGTCATACAGGTTTCCCAATCCTGCCCGTCCAGCTCCGCCTGTGTAGGAATTTTTTGCTCCGGCGTCTTGGTATCGCCCCGGAAGTTTGGCCGTTTTAAGCGATCGTTGGTAATGATATTCGGCTGCAGCTTTAATACATCCTGCAGTTTCTGCGCCGCTTCGTCGGTCATATTGGTGGGCGTATCCCACCACAGCACGGCGATATCTCCATAGTTGGACAAGATCTCTTTTACCTGCGGCACAGCAACATCATTGATGTACTGATCAAAGGTTTTGGTTTCCTGTGCCGGATCCCAATGGCCTTTGTGTGCCAGCGTGTATGCGTCGATCTTTGCAGAATCGGGGTTGGGCCAGCCTTCGCGCATTTCCTTGCGGGCAGCCGATCCACCGGGATTGTTCCAGTCCTGTGCCTGGGAATAGTAAAAGCCCAGCTTCATTCCATATTTACGACAGGCATCCGCCAACGGTTTCAGCAGGTCCTTACCGTAAACCGTAGCATCTGCCACATTCCATTTACTGGCATTGGATTTAAACAACGCAAAACCATCATGATGCTTGGAGGTGATGATGATGTATTTCATCCCCGCATCCTTTGCCATTTTTACCCAGGCATCCGGATCGTATTTTACCGGGTTAAAGGATTTGGCGCGTTCCTGGTATTCGGTTACCGGTATCTTGCTGCGGTTCATGATCCATTCGGCACCGCCTCTTGCCTGCTGATGTCCGTGATACACACCGCCCCATTGTGCATATACGCCCCAATGGATGAACATGCCAAAACGGGCTTCCCGCCACCATTTCATGCGGGTATCTTTATCTGCCGACTGGCCATTTGCCATGCCTGTAAGCAGGCATATAAATAGTACAATTCCGATTCTTTTCATATCTGTTTTATATGTGGTTCCTTTTTATGTTACCGGCTACACTGCTTCTATCATCGCCTGTTGTGTCACTCCCTTCATCCTCCGGTAATCCTGTTCTACAAATGGGGCGCTCCTGACGGAGCGCACGGTTATTTTGCTATGCCCTTATTATGCGAAGCGTCCCTTTGTTATGCGAAGCATCCCGCTTCGCATACTTCTCTTTCATTTTGCCAGCGCGCCCACTTCGTCCGCCTTTAACGCATGGGCGGTCGTTTTTGCCGTGCTGTACTGATCGGCACCGGTATCCCATTTCCCGCTGCGTGCCTGGCCGTCCATATCTACCTTTACCAGTGGGTAGTTACTTTCGCCGGCACCGATGGCCGGGCTGTTTTTATCCAAATGCCAGATCCCGTCTGCACTTTTTACCAGCCTGGGATCCAGCTCCCGGCACCCGGTTGCAGGCATATCACCCGCGCCCTTTGTTTTAAAAATAATATTCCCTTTCCATTGTGGCGAGGTATAAGGTCCGGCAATAGATGCAGCTACATCTCCACCCTGAATGATATTACTGACAATGCTGATGGCCGTGGCACCCAATCCGTTCTTCCTTCCCGGCTGTTCAATATTCTTCTTATTGTTCACCATTGTATTAAAAGCGATTAGCACCCGGTCTGGCCGGTCATGCTCGGTAAGTGCGGCCCCATCTGCTACTTCCCCGCCACCGTTGCCCACCGTTATGGCCTGCGCACAGTTTTCAAAATAGTTACTGAAAATGGAATGATCATCTCCGAAAATGCGGATCCCCGGCGTGTTGAAAAAATAATTGCCATACACTTCGCATTTATTACCATGCCGCAATGTAAACTGCGCCGGACAATCACGGATGGTATTGTAGCGCAAGGTAACACTCGATGCTTTTACGGAGATGAGTTCATTTTCTCCATGACATTTTTCAAACAGGTTGTACTCCACGATGCTGTTGCTGGTTGACAAACTGAATCCACTTAACCCAAACTGAAATGTTTCGGCCCCGTTGGCGCCACCCTGATCGGGAAAATTGTAAAAATAATTATGATGGATGTGCAGACGTTCGGCGATCTGTTTCCCTTCCCCGCGGATGGCCAGGATTCGGCCCATTTCTTTTTTATTCTGGAACGTATTGTAGTCGATTTCATGATCACTCCCTGCAATGGTCAGGTATTCACCTTTGCCAGGCGTTTCAAAAATATTATGCGTCCAGCGGCAAAATCGGGTTCCGGTTCCCGAACGGGCTTTTGAAGCCGCATGTGTAAACTTAAAGCCGGAGACTACAATATACGCCGCAGGGCTTATCATGTTAAAACCACCACTGCCGCTTATTTCGGCACCCCCGGTATGTTCTGCCCGTATGATGATCGGCTGCTGTTTTGTTCCCTGCTGTGCGATTATAATGTCGCGGCTGGCGCTGTACACGCCATTTTTGAGTACAATCACGTCGCCGGGTACTGCCCGCTCAATGGCCTTCTGCAGATCTTCAAGGCTGGTTACAGTAACGATACCGGCCCATACCTGCACCGAAAGCAATAACAATACGCCTGCAATTATATGTTTTTTCATCACTTTTTTTAAGCCGCTTATAAGGGTTAATCATGTGCCTGCCCAGGGTTGGGGTTGGGGTTCTTTTCATATACATTAAAATCCGTCAGCCAAAGGGATTCATTTTTTAACAACGGACTTTGCCCAACGGGAGTCTGGTCCAGCCGGCCACCGGCAAGACTTCTGTAAATACCATACTTATTACGCATGTAAGAACTCCCCTTCCTCCACATATCAATATTGTCATCTTTAACGTCCAGCAATACTTTACCATCACTTACACGGGTGATGCTGCAGGAATAATAGCCATTGTGCGTGTAATGGATCTCTTCCCGCACCTGTACCCATTCGTCTTCAAAATCAGCCAGGGGTATATTGTCAACAATGGTACCTTTCCCGGTGCTGGCCCCATCTACTGAATGGATGATCTGTATCCGTTTATTACCGCCGCTGCTGCTGGCCCGGGGAGTGATGGTAATTAACGGGCTTCCGTTGTTGGGTCCATCCTGCGCCTTCAGTTGATGAATATGGCAAAAGCTGGAAGTGGGCTGAAACCCTTTGGGCAGTTTAAATTTCCACTCCAGTAACTGCCATTCATCCCAGTTGCCCTGTACTTTAGCCCAGGTAGTGTTATTGGTTGCAGATTTCATTTCATTCCGCTGCCGGTCTACCGTACCTGCACTGCAGCGGTCGCCATCGATTACCGGATCAATGTGTATATTAAACCGGAACACATATTTATTGAAATAAGGATCCAGTTCGGTATCGCAATGAACGCCGTTCTGGTGCCCGCCGTAACCTCCGCTGCAATGTGGATTTTCCGTATAATCAAACCCATAGGCTTTCATATAGGTGTTGATCTCATTATATTTTTTCCCGGGCATGGTTGAGTCGGATTGCATGGATGTCGTCAGCTGGTAGCCCCGGTAGCCCGGTCCCTGTAAATCCATCATGGTACAGGTAGTGCCGGCCTTCACCCACCCCGTTGTCTTTACCCGCGCATATATTGTATCCAGTTTTAATTCCACCACATATTGGTCCGCAGTACCCATTTCCTCAAATTTGACAAAATTCGAAGAACCTACAGCACAGGCGGTATTCCCGTTTGTACTTTTAATTTTCCCGGTCCAATCCACTCCGTTTACCCGTGCCGACAGGATATTAGCAATGGTGGGGCTGCCGTCCTCCGGGTTCCCCAGGTTGAGGATAAAATAGCCGATATCTTTAGCGTTATCCTGCGTTGTAATCGTATACGTCCAGATGTAGTCATTTGTTGCCTGGGCTGTATTTAAACGGATCTGATAGGTGCCTGCGTTCCGTGAGCCGGCCTGCAGGTTTTCACCTGCCTCCATTGCTCCGCTGAGCGGATTCCTGGTACTACATGCAAAAACAAAGAGCAGCAACGACATAATGAGGAAGCCTGTTTCCTTTAAATTTTTCATATGCAAATACATTATTAATTAACTACCGGATCATTCTGGCGCGACCCATCGATCCATTTCTTAACAAATAACCTATTTATTTCACAAAAAAAATGCAATGAAATTTGCTTTATGCTCAATGATTTTACCCATTCCCGTTCAGGTCGGCCGCGCAATCCGTTGAATGGTCAGGATCACACTCTCCGAAGCGTAACCTGTCAGAACAGCTTTTTCCCGGCCCGGAGTCTTTTTTGACGCAGCAACGCCTCCAGGTAATAATAGTCGGCATAGCTCAGCGGTTCATCTACTTCCGTATTAGTGAGTTTAGTACCCGTACTGTGCAGCAGCAAAAAGCCGCTTGCGGTGCCAATGGGTGCCCGGTAAGTTTTTGTAAGACTGCTCAGAATCCGGTTGGCCGCAGCCCGGTAAGTTTTTGCATGCTTACTATACGTACTTAATTCATATAAAGCCGATGCAATCACCGCAGCAGCCGAAGCATCCCTGGGTTCATCCGGAATACCGGGTGCATTAAAATCCCAGTAAGGCACCCCGTCTTTGGGCAGGTTGGGATGATGGAGTATGAATCCGGCAATGTTTTCGGCCATCTTCAGATATTTTGCATCCTTTGTTTCCCGGTAACATATCGTATAGCCATATAATCCCCAGGATTGCCCGCGCGCCCAGGCAGATTCATTGGCATAGCCCTGGTGCGTGGTCTTTTTGTTGATCTTACCGGTAACCGTATCATAATCCACTACATGGTAAGAACTATAATCCGGCCGGAAATGGTTTTTCATCGTCTGGTCGGCATGACCTACCGCTACCTGGTACAGATGCCGGTCGCCGGTAAGTTTCCAGGCTTCGAACAATAATTCAAGGTTCATCATATTGTCGATGATCACCGGAAAATCCCATTTATTTTTGCTATGGTCCCATGACCTCAATACTCCGGCAACAGGATTGAACCGCTTACTTAAGGTTTGGGCGGCCTGAATGATCACGTTCTTATAATGCGGATCTTTTGTAAGCCGGTAACCATTCCCAACACTGCAATATACTTTAAATCCCATGTCGTGCGTGGTACCGTTGGTCTTTTCCTGTTCAACGTCTGCGGTAAACGCCCGGGCTGTTGTTTCCCATTTTTTATTCCCCGACAGCTCATAGAGGTACCAGAGCTCGCCGGGAAAGAAGCCGCTGGTCCAGTCGCGGGAAGCCACCAGTTTCAGCTTACCGTCTTCCAGTGTCCTTGGAGACACGCCTTTGTTATCCGTTTGCTTTGCTACTGCTATCTCCCGGAGCATCACGGCGGTTTGTGCTTCGGCATCTTTTACCGTTGCCGGTATATTTACATTTTGTGCAGCACTCGTTAATGTGCCCGCAATAATAGCGATGATGATTCCTGTTTTTTTCATGTTTGCAAAAAGGTTGTTGTTTCAAAAGTCCCTAACCGACAATTCGACTGAAACGAAGCGGAATGGAGAAATCATACTATCTGGGAAGTATATGATTTGAGATTTCCCAACTTCTCCGCCGCGGCGGATTCGCTCGAAATGACGGCCTTCCGAAGACCATTTCATTTATTTCCATTTCTTATTTATTACCGGTCCGCACCAGCTGTACTTCCAGCAGCTTCATCAATTCCGTACCCGAAATCATTCCGGGACTGAGGACCAGGGTATTTACTCCCTGTTTCAGTTCCAGCCTTCCAATCTTTTCTGTAACGACTCCGCTCTTCGTATGCTGTACGGTTCCTTCAACCGATACAGCGTTATTGAGCAATAACTTATATGTGCCGCCGCATTCTTTCCCGGTTACATACTTTATTACTACATCATAGGACTGCACCTGTATGGTGCGCAGCTTCCATATCAATTGCTGCGCCGGCGATTTCCAGCCATCTACATAATAGCGATCGGCCTTCCCGTCGCCAAAACCAAACCCTTTTCCCTGCAGCTGTGCATCAAAAGCCAGCAGCCGGCTGGTGGGAATATTGGGAGCTATAAAGAACGTCTGATCTGTTTTAGCGGGTGCTTTTAACTCCAGTACCACTACGGTATTGGCTGTATCTGCGGCAACGCCGGAAAGGTCGATCAGCACATCATCCGGTCCTATGCGTTTTGCGGTTACTGCTTTTTTATCAGATAGTATATAGGCATTGCTGATTGCAGATTGTAACCCGCCTATATATAATTTACGATCGGCCGGGAATTCGAATACATGCAGGTAGATCTTATTTTCCTGCATGGTACTTACGCCCCAGTTCTGCAACGGCAGCGGGCTTGGTGTAACATTGTATATGCTTTCACTATTTTGTGTTACCCAGTTGCCGATGCCTTTTAAAATGGCAAGATCTTTTACATCAATAGCGCCGTCTCCCTTAGGGCCAATATTCATTAAAAGATTACCACCGCGCGATGCCGCCTTTGCCAGCAGTTGTATAAAAAAAGGAACGGATTTATGGCTATTGTCGTACCGGGAATAGCCATAGCTTTCGTTGGTGGTGGGAATCGCCTCCCAATCGCCGGTAACCGGTGCAAACTCAGCAGGGCGGTCACCGGTATTCAGATAATCACCATAGTTGCGTGCAGCACTCCTGGCCAGTCTTCCATTTACTACCACCTGCGGATCTGTTTCCCTGATCGCTTTTAAGATCCGCAGGTTCTCAGAAAAAGGCAGTTTATGCGGGGTATCGAACCAGATGATATCCGGATGATATTTTGTAAGTAGTTCTTTTATTTGAGGTATTGCTTTTTCATTAACGTATTTCACTGCTTTCGGCAGGAGTTCGGGGTGCTGGTCATACCAGTCGCGTCCGCCAAACAGGTTCTTATCACCACCCGGATTGTTATACTCCCAGTCGTTGCCCGGTGCATCCGGATGCTCCCAATCGAAAGCATGGGAATAATAAAACCCGAATTTAATACCGTATTTTTTACAGGCAGCAGCCAGTTCTGCCAGCGGGTCGCGCTTAAAGGGCGTTTGCGCATGAATATTGAAATCAGAAACGGAAGAAGGATACATCGCAAACCCATCATGATGCTTAGCAGTAATGATCATATAACGCATGCCGGCATCGCGGGCGGCTCTTGCCCATTCATCTGCGTTAAACAAAACGGGGTTGAACCGGTGCGCCAGTTCCAGGTATTCGCTACGCGGTATCATTTCCTTACGCATTAAATGCTCTGCATACCCGCCTACCTTCTTTCCTTTCCATTCGCCCCCGGGCAGCGAATAGATGCCCCAATGAATGAACATGCCAAATTTAGCCTGGTGCCACCAAGCAATCCGTTCCTCATGTGTTTTCATCGACTGCGTCCACCAGCCTTTTACAGCATCAAGCACAGCCTGCTGATCACGCTGCTGCCCTTTATTATACATATCCTTATCCTCATCACCCGCAACCTGGGCGGTGGAAGCCACCGTAACGGTACTCAATAACAAGTATATAAAAAATCGTTTCATTTCTTTTTTTTGAATCCAACTACAGTACAGATGGCAGCTGCGTTGCGTCGCACTCTTTTGCACCTTTACATGCCTCTATCGCTCTACCCATATCAACGGGTTTCTTACCGGCAGGTTTCGGATCACTTCTTCCGTTTCGGGCGCATGATCCAGTTTTTTCCAGGTAGTGAACCATTCTTTGTTTTTAAATTCAACCGCTCCAAATACCAGCGCTGGCTGGGCCACGGGCCAGTGCTCCCAGTACATCACATCCTGTTTATATGGCCATTTATTTTTATCGGCGATAAACGAGTAAAGGAAGGCAATCCCTTTTTTTATGGAGCGCCCATCCGGGGTCTGATAATTCCAGAGATCATTTGATTTTGTTGACAGCACCTGGCAAATGGTCGCCATCGCATCTAAATTAAACAAAGAATACCCATAGGGTTTGGTACGTACCAGCTCCCTGGGAAAACTTCCGTCCGGCGCCATCTGATTGGGCAGTAAAACATTTTTATACCGGTTGCTGCAAAATTGCAGAAGTTCTTTGTTCCCGGTAAATTTTGCAAAAACCGCTACCTGCATTACCCAGCAGGTACCGTGGTTATTGGCTGCATTCATTTCCTCTTTACCATACGGATGGGTGGTCAGCCATTGCAAAAAGCTGGCGAACCACTTTTTGGTTGTCGTCAACACCATCCGGTCCATCGCCGCATCCTGTTCCATCACCAACAAACCCTGCACCACTTCCATCAACTGTATGGCGTCAATGATACCGATGCCGCGACCGGTAGCTCTTCCCTTTATAGCTTGCGCATACAGGAGATTCGGGTTCATCAGCGTTGCGGTATCAACAAACCAGGCTTTGCAATGGGCCAGCACCTGTTTTACATATTGCTGCTGCGGCCGGACCCGGTATGCCGATGCCAGGGCACCTACGATCCGGCTGAAACGGATCATCGCATGCCGGTGCGCTACAAAATTGTCCGGGTTTGTCTGGCCGTCTTTTTGAATATACGGACTGTCCACGCCGGCCGGATTCGGCCACCAGTAATCACCTTCACTGTAAAAATCATGTTTTCCTCCGGCACTGCGGGGTGCCTGTTGTGCTGTGACGGTTTCCGGCTGCTGCTGCATGGCCCAGGCGGCTTTTTGAAGTACCTGCTTCTTTAAAACAGATTTTACCCCGTTTATATCCTGGGCCGGAAGCCATTGCGGCTGCAACAGAGCTACAAGCAAAACAAGGTATATATTTCTTATTTTCATTAATATTTTCAGCTTTTTAATGGTTCGTGAGGACACGAACCATTGGCATGAGCAACACGAAGTTTTTTTTCTACCTGCCCTTTGTGTGTCTTCGTACCTTCCGGTCTTCGTGGCTACTTCCTCGTCATAAACTTCCACGTGATCCTGCCATAGGATTGGACTTCTTTTTTATGCGAAGGTTCAATGCTTCCCATTAATTTGCCTTTGACATCCTTTTCGATACGGATGGTTCTCCAGTCGTAATTTCCTTTTTCATAATCAAAGGTTTCGCCGTCATCGTCATATAGCCGGTACACGCCGGGCTTTTCGCCATACACACGGATCTCAAGATCCACTTTTTCTCCTGCCTTTGGCGCGTGCAGCAACGGCGGCATCATGGGGATCACCCCACCATCTTTTACATATACGGGGATCTTATCCAGCCCGGGCGTAACTGTGATTACTTCTCCGTCACCGGCGAAGGCCCCGGTATAGAAATCATACCAACGTCCTTTGGGCAATACCACTTTCCTTGAAGTTTGTCCTGCAAATAAAGGCGCTACCAGCAGGTATTCGCCAGCCATATACTGATCCTTTACTTCTTTGGCAACCGCTTCCAGGTAAGGATTGTCTTCCAGGTTGTTTTTTACAGAACTGCTGGCATTTAATTGGTATCCGGGTTCCAGGCTCATGCCGCGAAAAACGGGGGTACCTTCAAAATGATACTTTGCAAACGCTGAATACCAGTAGGGCATCATCCGCATGCGGAGCAATGACAGCTCCTTTACCTGGGCCGCTACCTCCGGGTAGGACCAGGGCTTGGTACCGCTGGACCAGGCATTGATCATGGCCATGGGCGAAAAAATCACGGTCTGAAAACGGCGTAACCATTCTTCTGCAGTTTTTGAAGCACGGACTTCCGGAGTCCACAACACGCCAATATATCCGCTGTTGATCAGGGCGGTGATGAAATCTTCATGATTATAATAATCATTGTACAGCACATAAGGATAACTATTGGCCCCGGCATTGGAAGCCCTTACCAGGCCATAGGTGCGTTGGTTTTTGTTTTTAAACAGATCGATGCTGTTCTTCATGGCCAGTACGCCATAAGTCTGGCGCATCTGTTCCCCCGAGAGGCCTGAAGGGAAGGTGGCTACATCCGGCCACAGGTAGTAATCATACCCGTCTACTTCATCGATCTTATACCCGCTTACACCAACATCCACCTGGTTTTTTTTCAATTGTCCAAAAAAAAGCTCACGTGCTTTGGGCATTGTAAAGTCCGGCACCTCACCGGTCCAAACGGTATGCGAACCGGTATAAGGGGTGATCGCTTTATAAAAAGACGCAGATTTTGATATATAGGGATTGATCCACAGGTTCAGGCGGATCCGTTTATTGAGCATTTCTTTTACAAAGGCTGCCGGATCCGGATACCGGCCCTTATCCCATTCAAAGGTGCCCGGATAGGAACGGCTTTGCCAGCCGGGTTCCAGTCCGATAAAATCGAGCGGATATCCTTTTACAGAAAAAGAATCGGCTTCCTGTTTTACTTCATCCGCTGTAAACAGCGACCGTACCCGTTGGGTAAAGCCCAGTCCCCATCTTGGCGGCAATACACCACCGCCATTAAAGAGGTTGTAGCGGCGTACTGCATCCAGCGCGGTAGGACCTGCAAAAACATATACTTCGGTACCCGGCGCCGGTACCAGCAGCTCTACCGCATCCGAATAGGGCCGGGAGTTCCAGCTTTTATCGGTATTACGGTCTTTTTCCACCGGGGGATGCGGACTGTCTTTACGTACGCCCGTACCGGCGTATACATTGATGTATCGCGCCGCATTTACAAACACGCCATAGCCTTTGGAGGATACATAAAAAGGAACGGGCGCATGTGTACGGCCGTTATCTTTACCTCCGTAATGATCCATATGCAGCTGCAATATTTTGCCGCGCTGGTGCACCGTCTGAAAATTTAAACCGAATCCAAATAACTGTTCTTCTTTTTCCAGCGGAAAACGCAGGTAGGTTTTGCCATCTGTAACCGAACCGAAAACAGCCTCCTTAGAAAAAGGGAATGGCTGTTCGCTCATTCCTTTCAGCGCAGGAGCCGGTGTGGCCTCCGCTGCTTTTAAAAGATCATAGGCTTCCGGCCGGCCTACCACACCTTTCCAAACACCTGGCGCCACGGCGGTCCATATAATTGGCTGTGCTGAAATACCGCTACATACGGCAATCAGAAAAAAAAGATAAATGATTCTATGTAGCATAACATTCTATAATGGTATCAATGTGTATTGTTTACCTTTCTCTGTCTTAAAATCGATGGTATACCCCTTCTCAGCGGACAGGCGCACCAGTTTTGCATCCTTGTTTTTTTCATAGGGAGGCCTGCCGTAAGAAGCAAGCAGGGCATTTGAAGTTTCACTCCTTGCTTCCCTGGCTTTTACTTCCACCACTTTCACAGGTACAGCAGTATGAATCCTGCAATTGCCACCGGATCCGGAGCGCACCGTGGCTTGTACCAGGCGGCCACCGGCCCATTCGATATTCCAGTGGAAGTTTCCGCGGGCCTTGATGCCTTTTATGGATCCTGTTTTCCATGCAGCTGGCAAGGCCGGCAATAACGCGATCTGCCCGTTATGACTTTGCAACAGCATTTCGGTGATGCCGGCCGTGGCTCCAAAATTGCCGTCGATCTGAAACGGAGGATGCGCATCAAAGAGGTTGGGATAGGTACCGCCTCCACCCATTTCGGCTTTCTTTTCCCTGGGGTCGATATAGGCAAAGGCATCGCTTAATATTTTGTACGCATGTTCCCCGTCCTGCAGCCTTGCCCACCAGTTAATCTTCCAGGCCATGCTCCAGCCGGTGCTTACATCTCCTCGGAAGATCAATGACTGCTTAGCTGCTGCGGCCAGTTCCGGCGTTTCTTTGACATTGATCTGGCTCCCAGGATACAATCCGAACAGGTGCGATAAATGCCGGTGCTTATCTTTGGGATCATCCCAGTCTTTAAACCATTCCTGTAACTGGCCATACCGGCCGATGTGATAAGGGTATAGCTGATCCTTCACCGCTTCCAGCTCTTTTGCAAACGCAGCATCCGTACCCAGTATCTTTGCCGATTTGATCACTGCTGTAAACAGTTCGCGTATAATGGACATATCCATAGTGCTGGCCATAGTCAGCTGGTATTCTTTACCATCTATCTTTATTGTATTCTCGGGAGATGTAGAGGGGTTGGTAACCCAATAACCTGAAGCCGGGTCCTTTACCAGCCAGTGCAATAAAAACCGGGCCGCCCCTTTCATCAGCGGGTAAGCTTCTTTTTGAAGAAATTGTTTATCCCCGGTAAAAAGATAGTGCTCCCACAGATGAGTGGAAAACCAACCGCCAGCCATGGGCCAGCAGCTCCAGCGCGGCATTCCCCGCGGATCATCCCATCCCTGTCCTCCGGGTGGTGATGTCTTGGCCCAGAGGTCAGAGTTATGATGCGTTACCCACCCCTCTGTAATACCGTAATTTGTTTTTGCGGTAACCGCACCATTTACCGCCAGTTCTTTCATAAAATCAAACAAGGGTTGGTGACATTCGGAAAGATTGGTATTCTCCGCGAGCCAATAGTTCATTTCCGTATTGATATTGGTGGTATAATTACTGCCCCAGGGCGGTTGTACATGATCATTCCAGATACCCTGGAGATTTGTAGGTCGCGCACCCGGACGGGAAGCCGCGATCATCAGATAACGCCCAAACTGGTAGTACAGGCTTTGCAATGCGAAATCATCGGGTGTCTTTGCAAAGCGCTTCAACCGCTCGTCAGTAGGCAGTTGCAGCCGGGCGGCATCCGTACCCAGGTCAATCGATACCCGGTTAAACAGGGACTGATAGTCGTTGATATGCGCTGCCCGCAACGCTGCATATTTTTTTTGTACTGCTTTATGAAGGTTGGCCATGGCTTCAACAGCGGGGTCCTTGCCTTCCCGCCCCGGCGATTTATCGAAGCCGTTGAAGCTGGTTGCCTCGGAAAGATAAATGGTTACCGCATTGGCCCCTGTTACCACCAGCGCGGTATCCTTACGGTTGACCGATCCGCCTTCTGTAACAATTTTTGCGTATACCTCAAAGTTCATCCCTTCCCCGTTCCAGTCGTCATACACAACCTGCTGCGGTTCATATTCCCGGTTGGCTACAAATTTTGGCGCCTTGCCTTTTAATACCAGCAAGTCCTGCGCTTTGCTTGCTACCCGGTATTTTAATTTGCTGGTCAGCCCCACAGCAAAACTGATGGCCTTCTTTTTATCGGCCGTAATGCGGATCATCATGATCTTATCCGGGTGGCTGATAAAGGTTTCCCTTGTATACTGCACGCCGCCGGCTTTATAGCGCACGGTAGCCGTCGCATTGGTTAAGTCCAGGTTGCGGTAGTAACCGGTAGTCTGTGTATCTCTTAATGAAAAGTTCAGCCAGAGATCTGCCAGCGGCAGGTAACGGGCCGAATAAGGTCCATGCATCTTTTTCCATACAACAGCTGCACTGTCATAGTTTCCCGAAAAGACCAGCGCCCTTACCTTTTCCAGTATGGCGGGACCTTCCGGCTGGTTACCCGGGTTGGGCGCGCCCGACCAGAGCGTATTATCATTTAACTGGTACCGCTCTTTTACCACACCACCAAATACCATGGCGCCGGTCTTTGCATTTCCCAGTGGCAGGGCTTCCTCCCAGATGGTAGCCGGCTGTGCATACCAGAGTTTGAGCGCATTGGATGCCCCGCCGGTTTGCGCATTTAAAACCCAACCGGGCATTGCCATTGAAAAAAGGATCAAAAATCTTTTCATTTCTATATACCGTCCCTACGGACTCTATTTTATTTTAAAAATCGGATCTCCGAATCCGTCGCCCCTACGGGGCTTTGTGTTACGTTAAAAATATATGCTATCAATATATTGCCCCTATGAGGTTCTGCTTAATAGTTTCCTCCGGTTCTTACAGATCCAGGAATGCCAGGGGTAATTTACCCGATCTTGCGCTTAACACTGCCCGGTCTTTCCCTTTCGCTACGCTGATCAGTGCCCGGCCGTTATATAGCTGCACATACCTCGATCCCGAGGAGGTACCAAGGTCATCCAGCAACCGGCCATCGCCTGTTAATCCAAAACGGATCCAGTCCATTGCATCGAGGCAGCGTATGCCTTTATCATCCATCAACTGCGCCTGCAGCGTAACCACTCCATTTTCTTCTTTTATCTTTGTTAATTCCAAACGCGCAGGTTTTGCCCATTTCCCCGTCTGGTATTCAAAACGAATGGTATCGGTAACCGTTTCCTTTCCTTTTTTGGCCACTACCTTCACTTCATATTGTCCTTTTTTTAACGGCACATTCCAACGCAGACCGGCAGCCGGAAAATCCTGGCTGTTTCTTTTCTTAACACCAAGGGATTTACCGTTCACATACAGTTCCGCAACATCACAATTGGAATACACTTTGATCATCTTTTCCTCCCCTTCATTCCCCCAGCGCACCGGCCAGCTATGCCCGTAAATATGCGCCATGGGCTTCCCCGTCCAGTAAGACTGAAACACATAGTAGGCTTCTTTTTTGGTAAGGTCCCGTTCCACTACACCTTTCTGGTTCATATACGGGATGGGATTATCCGGCCGCACCGGGGTTGAAAAATCTTTAAAGGGCCACTGCGCTGTTCCAGTGAGCCAGGGCATGGTTTCCTGTTCTTTCAAATGCCAGTCTACCAGGTTGCAGATATAGGTCTCGCTCCAGTCGCCGTCCTTGGAGGCTCTTGCCGCACCGCCGTACAAAGAAGCATCCCCGGCCCGTTCATCCGCTGCGCCGGTTGCCTTGATATTTTGTAAGGATTTATCCGGGTTTTCAGAATGCCTTCCGGCATGACTATCGCCGCCCCATTCTACATGCAGGAAGTGATCCACCTTATCAAATTCAGACCTGGTTACTTCCTTATATTCCGTATAGATGCCCCGGTACCAGCCAGCCCAGATGGAAGGAGAATACACATCTACAATGTCTTTACAAAAATCACAACGCCTGATGGCGGTTTTACGTGAGGGGTCCAGCCGGTGCGAAAGGTCGTTCAGTTCCTTCATAAACTGCCGGATCTTTTCTTTATCAAAGTCCGGAAAATCGCCCGGCCAATCGTTTTCATTCCCCAACCCCCAGATGATTACCGAAGGATGGTTGTAATGCTGTTCGATCATGTTGGTGAGCATGCGCCGTGCCTGTTCCTTATACAAGTCTCCACCCAAACCGCCCCGGCACCAGGGAATTTCTTCCCATACCAGGATGCCCAGGCTGTCGCATAAATTCAGAATAATCCGCGATTGCTGGTAGTGTCCCAGCCGGATAAAGTTCACCCCCATTTCTTTCATGGAGATCATTTCCTCCCGCATCATGTTTTCAGTCATGGCAGCTGCCACACCGGCATGATCTTCGTGGCGGTGCGTACCTCTCAGTAACAGCCGTTTTCCATTGAGGAGAAAGGGACCGTGCTTTACAAATTCAAAGTCCCGGAACCCGATTTTGGTTTTTTGTTCGTATATACCAGCTGAAGTGCGGATCGTTGTTACCAGGGTGTACAGCACGGGTGTTTCGGGCGACCATAACTGGGGCCGGATTACTTTTAGTTCATCAAAGCGGTGCTCGCCGTTCAAGGACCTGCACTTCTTTTGGATCGCCTGTATCTCTTTACCTTGGGGATCCAGCAACTGCAGGGTCATTTCCGCTTCACCGGTAATGTTCGCCGGATTATATAACCGGGCGCGTACAGTGACAGTACCTGTTTTTCCATCTTTACCCGTTACCGCCTCAGCAAATACTTTATCCAGCGATACAGCAGGTACATACACGAGGTTGAGATACCGGTACAGACCTCCATAGAGATTAAAATCCGAAAGATCGGAAGGAATCATTTCCAGGTCGCGTGTATTATCACAGCGAATGGACACCGGCACTTTCCCCTTAAATTGTTTTACCAGGCTGTCCTGTTTCAGGAACGCATTTACCGCATCGGTAATATCGGCGGTCCATTCATCATAGCCGCCTACATGCGTGGCCACTTTGGTTGTGTACACATACACTTCGGTTTTTTGCCCGGCGCCTTCAAAATGCAGCAGGGTGCGTCCGTTTGCATAAGGATTTTTAATAGCGAGCTGCGTACGGTACCATGCCGGGCCCTGGTAATAATTCTCATCGGGGTCCACGGCATCCCGGGCATTTACACAATGCGGCAAGGTCACCTCGGTCCACAACGGAACGCTTTCGGGATTCCCCTCTTTTACGGGGCGTACGGCCTCCCAGATACCGCCCAGGTCCTGTTTCAGGAACTGCCAGTGATTGTTTAGCCGGATAGATTGTTGTCCGAAAGTCTGCTGAACCGTTATAAACAGGATCAGCAAACAGTTTAAACCAATTTTACGTTTCACCATACCGATTTGAATGCGCAATTTTATTCTTTTATGATTCCGTTACACGCTTCTGCCGAACCCACTATGAACGTATCGTGCCTGTTATGGATTATTTAACTGCGTGCCATCATCGTTCATATAGACGCTTTTCAGGAAAATCGTGGTTCCCGTGCTCCCCGATTTTGAAGGAAAGGTAATCCGGTATTCCTTTGCAAGCGGATCTGCAAATCCCGGATATTTCGCCTTCATATCCGCGAGCCAGTTCCTGATACCATTGCTGCTGAACCAAAGCGTGCCATCGACATATGCTGAAAAGACATTGTCCTTATCCAGGGAGAACGTAAACGTTTTCAACTGGCCGTCTTTCATGGAAAATAGCGGGTTTTTTCCACTGGTAGAATCCAGCGCATACGTTTTGGAAAAAGCACTGCTATCGCTCCATAGAGAGGTATTGGTAGCAGGTATAAAGGTTTCATACCGCATCCGGTAGTTGTTTGTTTTTGTATAATCATTCGTAGGCCAGAGCTCCCAGCGTATTTCACGGATATAGGGGGTTATAGTGCTTGCGGGCTGCACAAAACTCAACCCGATATAAACCGATTGCCCGGATCTGAAAAAGCTCTTCCATCCCATTTTTGTCCGAATGGAAAACGGAATCTTCAGATCAGCCAGGTTCAAGGATCTGCGGATATTGGGCGCACTGCTGGAGCTGGCAGTAAGCTCTGCTGTCGACTTTGCAGGATCTACATCATTTTTAAGTACGATGGGCGTTACTACATTGCTGGTGCTCCAACCATTACCATTAAATGTATAGGCACTTTGGAATTCATCAAAATAATAACGCGTTACTTTCATTACGGTAGACCGTGAGGAATTGTCGCCTCCGTTCTTTGCCTTTGCCGTTATAGTGTATTCGCCGGGCTGATTGGGGGCGATCCACAGGTTTTCAAAAAGGTTCTGTGTGCGGAACCCATCAAAGGAACCGCCGGTAGCCGACCATTGATAACTGATGCCGTCCTTATCGCCCGAAGTGGCGGCCCAAACCGGCACTCTTTCTCCAAAATAAAATTCTTCACCCGATTTGCTTAACGACTGGATCTGGATATCTGCATTTTTTTTGCAGGAGAACAGCAACGCAGCACAGATGATTATAGAAAAACAGTTGATTATCTTATTCATAAAATAAAGATTTGTCGAAATTAATTATCCTTTATCGCTTGACGGGTAGGCTCAAACAGCCAGCGGTTCATCACATGCACCACGCCATTGGTAGCATGCAGATCTGGCGTACGGGGCGCAATGTTTACCCAGTTGGCCGCAATATTTGTTGCCTTATAAATGGTAGGAACTCCGTTGTAGTTATTGATACGCAGATTGGCTTCCCGTACATTTTCGAGGTACAGGTATACCCTGGCAGAATCATTGGAACTGCTGTATGCCAGGGTTTCTACCCAGCGGGGTTTTGAATTTAAGGTAGAATAGGTTTGAGTTCCCTTAATCACATGATATCGCAGTAAATTGGCGATGGTATCGCGGCTGTATTGTGACCAGTCCGAACCACGCATCGTAACAATGCTGTCTGGTTTTCCCGGGTAAGGTTGCTGCACTGTATTGATCACCCAATAACTATTGGCATCTTCGAGATTAATGAGTGCATTATTGCTTAACAATAAAAAGGTATTCCCGTTGGTTGCATACATTTCCTTTACATCCTTAAACCGGGGATCCTGATCTACATAGTCGATGGCCGCCAGCATACCTGAAAAAAGATCCGGCCGCGATTTCATAAAGTCCATCACACTCATATTCAGATTGGTGTTATAAAACGATTTTTTGTAGTCATAGCCGTTTTGTAACTTATTGCAACCTGCCAGCAAGATTCCCGTGCATAATGCAAATGCTGTATATAATTTAAGATAACGCATAATGTCATTTTTAAGATAAACAGTAATTACTCGTCGTAAGGAGGATTCTGATCTCCCAATAGTTTATGATTGGCATTGAATGCTGCCGAATTAATCGGAAATAAAACCCGGCCCATGTTCGCACCGGAGAACTGAATTCCGCCGGTGGTGCCGGCCAGTATGGGGTTCATCGTCTCTCTTAAATAACCATACCCGTTATCGGTATAATCATATATTTTGCCGATACGGCACAAATCGAACCAACGTTTCCCCTCTCCGATCAGTTCCAACTGGCGTTCTTCCAGAATGGTCCGTTCGATGCCGGAGGTAATATCTCCTGAATAATCTGCCAGCTTGGCGGTTACGGTATACCCTACACGTTTGCGGATATTGTTTACGATATCCAGGGCGTCCTGGTATTTGTTGGTATGCGCCAGCGCTTCCGCCCGCAGCAAGAGTACGTCTGCAAAGCGATAGATTGGAATCGCCACGCTGCAATCCGAATTCCCCTGGAAGGTAAAGCCGGTACCGATGGGGGCATTGGCTTTCCAGGGAGAGTATTTACCCATCTGCGCTACCGCAGCGTCATATGCCTCCGCCGTGTTGTAGGAAAGCGTGTCAAAGATGGCCCAGAAACGACCGTCGATCGATTTCCCGCTTATCGGATCTACGCGGTCCTTGAGTCGCTGCCAGATAAAGGTACGGGGCTCATACTGGTTGGTATTGGAAGCAGACCCTACTTTTGAGCAAACGCCCACACCATTTCCTCTTTCGATAACTGACCAGAAAAGATTAAAGATCGCTTCAGAGGAGGTAGCCGGCGTTAGAAATATGTTCTTCCAGTCTGCAATATTGGTTACCAACTGGCATTTACTTTCCGTGATGCAATTCTGTGATGCCGTTAACGCCTTGTTATAATCCTGGAACCACATGGCTACATCGGTCTGTAAGGCATATACTGCAGCCTTTTGCATATAAAAGCGCTGCGTGGTAACGCTGCTGATCAGCAGCAGCGAAGAGTCAATATCGCTTTCAATCCTTGCACGTACCTGACCTACAGGCGACCGCGCTACTTCCGTTTCCTGGCTCAGGTTTTCAATGGGAGCCGTCAGCAAAGGTAATTTTCCCCAAATCCTAAGGCCATAGAAATACATCAGGGCACGCAGTGCATAACATTGTCCAAGGTAATCGCGGTAAACTGCGGCACCTCCGTCGGCATTGGACTCGATCATTCCCGGGAAGTATTTGATACCGTAATTACACAGGGAAATCGTGGTATACAGGTTCGTCCAGGTAGTAATGCCATTGATGTCGGCATCATTGCCCGAAAGCGTATTCGAGATCATGGTTTGCTGCGCATTTCCTGTTCCCCCTACCCGCACATTATCGGAGCGTACTTCTCCCCAGTCGAAAAACGCACTGCTTAATGTTGTTTGTATCTGGTTATAGATACCGGCCATCCACGTGGCTGCGTCATTTTTATCCTTCCAGAATTTATCCGGCGCTACCGTTGAGATCGGATCCTGCTGTAAAAACTTTTTGCAATAGGTGAGGCTCATCAGCAGTCCGAAAAGACAGATCGTGGTAACAATTATTTTTATCTTTTTCATAAATCAAACTTTATTAAAATGTAATGTTCGCTCCCATTCCAAATTCCCGTTTGTGCGGATATTTCCCGGGATCGTTACCGGGTTTCAATACGCTTATTTGCGAAACCTCCGGATCAAACCCGGTGTAATCGGTCCAGGTCAGAAGGTTGTTTCCATAAACGTATACAACAAAGTTTTTTGAAGCAACCTTTTTACTGATCCGGGCAGGCAACCGGTAGCTTACGCGAAGGCTTTGCAAGCGAACGAAGGAGCCGTTTTCCAGGTATTGGCTTCCGCCCCTGCGCATGTTATCTGCGGCTTTATCGCCACCAATATAGGCATCGGTAATTTGTCCGGGGTATTTCCACATATTTAAAATAAAGTAGGAATCCGGCGTTGTATTGTTGTTAGAGAAAGACGCCAGGTTCCTGCGGTTCTCATTATAAATAGAGTTACCAAAATTTCCATAAAAATTAAATGAAAGCGAAAATGCCTTATAGGTCAGGCTGTTTGCCCAACCCAAGCTCCAGCGGGGCTGACCATGTCCCAGGAACTGGCGGTCTTCATTACCGATATTGCCGTCATACAGGCCGTTTGCATCCGGCAGATTCTGCCAAATCACATCCCCGCCTTTGGATATCACTCCATTGGTTGTTAATTGCTTTACATCGCCCGTATAGGCGGTACCATCCGGGAGCGTGTATCCCAGCAGAATGGGCTGGTTATTTTTTTCAATGATCACATTGCCTTTATCATCTTTTTTAAACTGGGGCGTCAGCCTTGTTTTGTAATCTTCTGTATACGCATTGGACTGATCATACTCATAGATCCCTAAAAATTTATAACCGTAAAAGTTTCCGGCTTCTTTTCCTTTTTGTACACTCCAGATATCATCGATATAATCTACGGGCAGATCTGTGATGCGGTTACGGACATTCGACCAGTTGAGGGTTGTTTGCCAGTTGAAATCCTTGGTTCTTACCGGGTATCCCGAAACCATTAACTCGATCCCCTTATTTTCAATACCTCCTGCATTCACACGGGCCTTACCCGGAAAACCTACTTCAAAAGGCAGCGGGCTGTCGTAAAGCAGGTCCGATGTCTGTTTGATATAATAATCTCCGGTAAAGCTTAAGCGTCCATTCCAAAGCGTAAGATCCAAACCAATATTTTTCTGCGTGGTCGATTCCCATTTCAGGAACGGATTGCCCATCCGGGTATTGGTACGCACCCCGCTTACACCATTATAAAAATAGCCTCCGAAGATGTATTGCTGTGCCGCATCATAATCCCCGATTCCGGAATTACCGGTAGCTCCGTAGCTAAGGCGCAGCTTGGCATCCGTAACCACCTCCCGCAGGGAAGCCATGAATTTTTCATCGCTGATGCGCCAGCCAACAGAAACCGAAGGAAAGTTACCCCAGCGGTTTTCCGGGCCGAACACAGAAGACCCATCCCTTCTGAAATTTATATTCAGCAGGTAGCGCCCCTGGTAGTCGTAGCTTGCACGGCCTACAAAACCGACCAGCGAGGACTGTGTTGCCGTAGAATACACATTGGTAAGATCATACTGGCCTGCAGCGTTCAAGGTCTGAACCGCTTCCGTTACAAAAAAAGTACCCCGGATATTCAGTTCTTCCTCCCGGTCCCGCTCAATATTCATCCCCGCCATGGCCGAAAAATTATGCCCGCCGGAAAATGCCTTTTTATAGTTGGCAAATACATTTCCCTGCAACCGTATGGGCAGGGTTGCGTTATCTGATCCCGAGCTGATGGGCGGGTTGCTGCTCGACAGTAATTTTGAAGCGAACGAGTTGCTTCTTTGAATCTGGATATCCGCAGATGCGTCTGCATGCAAATTCAATCCTGTCAATACATTCAGGTCAAACCCCTGGTAAATCACCCCTCTGTAAATTTGTGTAACATCCTTTCTTAAATAGGCTTCTGCCAGCGGGTTTCTTCTTCCTCCATTAAAATAGATATATTCTCCGTCCGGAAGGTACAGGGCCATGCCCGGCGGCCGTTGCAATGCCTGCTGCAGCATATTGCCTTCGCTGATGTTATTCCGGTTCTGGTAAGCGAAATTAACACGGGTTGCCATTGAAAAACGCTTGGATGGTTTATAATCTATATTCGTACGGAACGACAACCGTTTGTTATAACTGGTGATCATGATACCAGTCTCATCCAGGTACTGCAAACTGCTGTAGTAGTTAAGGGTTTTGCTACCGCCCATCACGCCTACATCCACCTGATTGCGCACGGCGGTTTGCGTCATCAGCGCCTGGTAATCGTTATCAGAGTTCTTGGAAAACGCGGTAGAATCATCCGGTTTGGGATCCAGCCCCAGGTTTCCTTTACGGTCGAACATCTGCCGTTCCAAACGGTTTGCCTGCGAGATGCGGTTGGAAAGTTTATTATAGCTGCGCAGGTATCCCACCGTGATCTGGGGTTTTTCTGATACGCCTTTTTTAGTGGTAATGATCACGACTCCGTTTGCCGACCTGGCCCCGTAAATGGCTGCGGAAGCCGCATCCTTCAGGATCTCAATGGATTGTACATCATTCGGGTTGATATTATTAATATCGTCCATCGGTGCACCGTCTACAATATAAAGCGGGCTAACCCCGGCATCTGATAGTGTAGAAAGCCCCCGTACGGTAATTGCAGATGAGGCGCCCGGCGCCCCTGAGTTCGACATCACCCGTACCCCGGGAGCTGCGCCTTGTATCGCATCAAAGATGGAAACGGGCTGCTTCTCTTCAATGGTTTTCGCAGTGATCGAACTGATCGCCCCGGTTACATCCCGCTTTCGCTGGGTTCCGTACCCCACAACAATCACTTCATCCAGGTCGTTCAACGCCTGCTTGAGCACTACATTAACGGTCCGCTGCTCATTCAACACCTGTTCAAACGGCCCAAAGCCAACAGCCGAAAAAACCAGCGTCCCTTTTCCATCAGGAACCGGAATGGAAAACCGGCCGGAAGAGTCGGTCATGGCTCCGCGATCAGAATCTTTTAGAGCTACCGAAGCCTGCGAAATGGGGTCGCCTTTTTCATCCAGTACGGTTCCCTTTATCTGTACATTTTTTTGTGCCAGCAAAAAAACGGGAAAGGAAAACAGGAATAGAAACAGGAACAGCAGTTTCGTAGCGCTTCTCTTTTTTTTCATAAAGCAATACGTCATACAGTTGATTTTTAAAAATTGTTCAATCGTTTGCACACCCTGCAAATAAAAACGTTTTTAATGCAAAAGGGCTTTCTATATTATCCAACTACTAAGCTATTTTGGCATCCGCCTGCAACGCAATAGGATTCTTGTGTATATTTCGTTTACTATTACTTGTCAACACAAATCCGGATGAAACCGTATGTATTAAAGATGGCAACGCAGCCCGGTATTTCCTTTGAAGTCAGAAGGGACCTGGTACCGGTAAACAATCGCTGGCATTGTCATAAAGAAGTGGAACTCATCTATATTGCGCAAGGAGCAGGAACACTTCTTGTAGGCGATCATGTCCGCAATTTTTCGGCCGGCACCCTCTGTCTGATCGGTGCAGATGTACCACACTACTGGCGATTTGATGACCGGTATTTTGAAAACGCGCCGATGACCATTGATGTAATTGCGATTCATTTTCTTGAAATTTTCTGGGGAAAAGAATTCCTGGGTCTTCCTGAAAATAACAGCATCCGGCAATTGCTCGAACGGGCGCAACGGGGTATCCTCGTTCAGGGCCGCATCAAGCCGCTGATTCATTCCTTTGAATACCTCCTGCATATCAACGGGCCTTACCGCATCATTTCCCTGATCGCCCTGCTGTCGAAGATTGCAGAATGGACGGAGGTGGTGCTCCTTTCCTCCGGTAAGGTATCTGCCGGGGCAGGTGTTTTGGAGGAGCAACGGATCAACGCCGTTTATGAATACACGATGAAACATTTCAAACGCAAAATACCCCTGCAGGAAATCGCAAAAGTGGCCAGTGTAAGTCCCAATGCCTTTTGCCGGTATTTTAAACAGCGTACGAGAAAAACCTATTCGCAATTTATAACTGAGTTACGGATCGGTTATGTTTGTAAGCGCCTGGTGGAAACAGACAGTCCCGTGAAATTGCTGTGCTATGAAAGCGGGTTTAACAACGCTACATCGTTTCACCGGTGCTTCAAAAATATAACCGGCAGAAGTCCGCTTTCTTATCAGAAAACATACCGGAATTAGCCGGTCATCATTTTTTTAAACCTGTCATATGAAGTGCTTACCAATACTAATTTTTTCCGCATTCCTGCATTGCATGCCAGCCGGTTTGACTGCACAGTCCCCGGCACTCCAAAACAGCCGGTATGTGGCCGGCATTAAGAAAGATACAGTGGAGGTTGTTTCCGGCAGCACATATGCGTTTACTGCAGACACCCCGGAGGACAGCGGCCTGGTCGCTACCACGCCTTCAGTAGCGGCCTTCCTGGCAGACATCCGGCAGCAGTCTTATCAGTACACACTTCATTCCGTAAAAGGCCGCAGCCTGATCGCAACCGGGGATCGGCTTACGGAGCGCTGTACAAACGGGCAACTCCGGACTTATTATATCGCATGCGTTCGGAAAGCGCTGGGCGGACAACTGGCAGCAGCGCAGAAAAGTATTACTGTAAATACAATTACGGATCTTACACTTTATTTTACCGCCGGACAACGCAGCCCTGATGCAACAATTAGGATTGAGCTGCCTTCCGGAATACAAGCGTCGATGGAGCAGACAACCGTTAACATCATCGGCCGAGGAGATGTTCTACTAAAGGATCTCGAACACCAGTCCGTTGGCAGAACGGGTGCCGGCTATCCTTTTTCCAAAACCGGAGTGGTGCAGATCCTGGAAAACGGCCGGCTGCTGCTTTTTAAACACCTGGATCTCCGTCCTTCCAACGGACCCGACCTGAAGATCGTGCTCCGCAAGGTGCAATGCACCCAAACCGGCACCTGTATATTTAAAGCGCGTTATACAACCCGGTTACCAGCAGTATTGACGAGTGCGGATGCAAGTACTTCCGTTACTGTTACACGTACAATCGGAGATCTGAAACGGATTCCTGCAGCGGGTTTGGCTTACCATACAATACCAGCGCTATACACTTCCACGGTATTACAATGGTCCAGGTCACAAATTCCGGGTGCGCTTATACAACAATCTCTTGATTCCGGTAAAACCTGGCAACCTGCAAAAGCAACCCTCCTGTTAAACAAAGGTGAAGCCCGTCTTACCCGTCTCCAGCCTAACCGGCTTTACTGGTTCCGGCTATGGGTTCCCCGGGGGCCCCATAAAGGGGTATCCAACAGTGTGGCATTTTACTCCGGAGCAATAGATGTCCGCGATTGGGGTATTACCGGTAACGGCCTGGAGGATAATACGGAACAAATTAACGAAGCCATCCGTTATATACACGGCCTGGGCGGCGGCACGCTGCGCTTTAGCAGCGGAACATACCAGGTACGAACCGTGCATTTACTGAGCCATGTATGGCTTTATATAGATAAAGATGCTACCATAAAAGCGCTGAAGGGTGGCGACGCGCCCGAAGCTACCTGGTACAGCGACAAACAATACCGGTCCGGCCTCTCTCCTACCGATCCGGGACCATATGAAAACCCGCAGAACTGGCTTACCAAGCAGGATGTGGGGCATACCTTTTTTAGGAATGCCATGTTCCACGGCGAGCGCGCAGATAATATTAAGATCATCGGCAACGGTTATATTACCGGTAACGGCAACCTGGTAACCAGTGACAAGGTCATGAACAACGAGCCGGATAACCGTAGCGATAAAATGTTTTCGCTAAAACTTTGTACGCGTGTTGAAATCGGAGGTTTACACCGCAATGAAGACCTCTGGTACGACAGCATAAAAGATGCGCCATATTACATCCTGCCCGATCAGAAAAAGGATTTTGATACCGGGAATATGCTGCGTATCGACCGCGCGGGTCATTTTGTATTGCTGGCCACCGGAACGGATAATATTCATGTGCATGACACCTATTTTGCAAAAGAACATACATCCAACGCCCGCGATATCTATGATTTTATGAGTTGTAACAATGTTACGGTTATGAATATCTATTCCAAGGTAAGTTCAGATGACATTGTAAAACCAGGTTCCGATTGCTCCCTGGGATTTACCAGGCCCGCAAAAAATTACAGGGTGCGTAATATCATTGGCGATACCAACTGCAACCTGTTCCAGATAGGCTCTGAAACGGCAGATGATATTGCCGATATCTGTGTAGATAACATTTATGTACTGGGTGCCAATAAAGCGGGCTTTTCCATATCCACTAATGATGGCGGACATATCCGGAATATCCATCTCAATTGCGGGCATACCGGAAGCCTGCACCACCGCTCTAAAATGCTGCGAACCTACACACCCTTTTTTATCTCCATTTCCAACAGGGGTCGCGTATTGGGCGCTACAGCCAAACGGTTCCGGTTTCGCGAGCAGGGTGTATGGCGGGATGAACTGCTGGTGACCAACGTTGATATCGGCCGGGTGGAAAACATTCTTTTAAACGGGGTAGACATCGCCGAGGTGTACAATGGCAGTTCTTTTGGAAAGAGCGGCACACGCTGGATGCCATACGATGGTACACAAAGAGCAGCCACCCCTATTATTGCGGGCTACCAACTGCCCGAAGCCGACCAGGTGGAAGGCGGGTTACCATTCCGGCTGCCCAATGGTATGCATACCGGCTATATCCGCAATATTGCTTTTAATGATATCCAGGTATCGGTAAAAGGCGGGCACCCGGCTTCCGATACAACAGCCTGCCCTCCTGAACTGGGGGTTGGACAATACAATGCCTCCAACCTGAAAGTGCAACCCTCCTGGGGCCTTTGGGTACGCCATGCCCAGAACCTCACGGTAAAAAATTCCAGGTTCTACACCGAAAAGCCGGATGGCCGCTATGTACTTTATCTGGATGATGTTCAACATGCACAGCTGATCCGTATTCAAACGCCGGACGGCACCAGACAACGGCTGGGATACCGGAAGGTGGAGGGATTGACGATAGAATGATCGCAGTGTTCAGCCTGTCTTATCAATGATCCGTTTCCGATTGAGTTATAAAGCTGACACTGCTGATTGACAACCGATAACATTAGGAATAGCTGTAAGCATTCGTCTGTGACATTCCGTATCATCAGTGGAAAAAGATGCAAACTGACAAAGGCTCTGCATTATACGGCCGGCTGTTGTTCATGAATGCAAACAAGGATCATCGTAAAAAAAGCCAGATAGTAGTATAAACCACTGCCTGGCCCAAAAATCCACGCTCAATATCTACATGCAGCCCTTCTGCCATACCAGCAGAGGGCTATTTAAAAGGCCGTTAAACTATCGGCTGCCAGGGTTTTAAAGGTATCAATGGCTGTTGCCATGGGCAGGTAATAGGATTGGAGGGCAGGTTTCGAACCAGGCAGATAGGAGGATATGGTTACTGAATCCTGTTTGAACCGAACACTATCTAAAACTCCATCCTTTCTTGTATACCGGATTTGGGAAAAAATCTTTGTGGTATCTGTTTTAAGAAAATACAACCGTACAGAATCTGTTCCAAAAAATTTCCGGCTACTGAGCCTTTGATTGGTCAGCGATGAACGATAATAGGGACCAAATACCCTTACACCATTAATAGCCTGCCCAATGGACCGGTCACCCCTGTCATTCGTTGTTACCATTTTAAAACTTTGGACGTATTCCGGAAGCCCCGATACAATATACCGGTATACGCCGTCTGCATGAATGGCTGTTGCAGGTATGGTTGCCGAATCCCGGTTATTGTTCCAGTAAACTGTGTAAGACACTACTGTGGGATCAATACTTTTTTTCCATTCCATCTGAATACGCAAATTACCGCTTCGGGTACCAATTTCCTGCGCCAAACCGGCATAAACGATTTCACTATTCCCTATAAATTTCTTGTACGCATACTGATCTTTTTCGCAACCGGTAACCAGTATAAGGCTGAGAATAAAAACGCTGATAAAGAATTTCATTTTAAATAATTTATTTTTTGCGGCCGGCTTGCTCAAATTACCGGGCGCTCATTAAAATTGACAAACATGGGTCGTTGATTCATTAGCCGTTGCAACCTATCGGTCATCGCCAAAAAGATCTATTTCAGCCGCATGCGTAAAGTTTCCCGGCGTCCAGGTTTCGCTTACAACCAGCCGCAATACTTTAACCTTGGGGGCTGCAAACGGAACTTCAAATTCCGAACCTGCATTGAAAAAGGCCTTGTCCTGCGCTGTGGGCGCTGTAGGCGGTGCCCCTGAAGGTGGATCAGGCCAGGCATAGTTGCCAAGATTCACCCATCCGTTGATATTGGTTCCCTCTTCGGCAAACATGGGAACTATAAAATCGCCGGGATTATCCGATTCCGAACCCCAGAGACTGAAGATCCGCGGACAGCCATGCCGGAATTCATAGCCAGAATTTCTGGGAGTGAGTTTAAACCGGCTTAGTTTTACATAAGAACCCAGTTTAAATGTTCCGTACACCGGTAACTGCTGACTGGTGGCCTGTGTTGTATGCCAGAAATTGGAATAGTTTCCATCGAACAAATTTTTAAGCGGATAGGAACTGCTATAAATAGGCGTTTCGCTGGGCAGCGCGTATGCCGAAAATTTGGTTTTATCGAGCGTTTTTTCATACAACGGTTTAACCGTACTGAAGATGGTATCGGACCGGTTCCCCCATTTATCCGTAACATAGGAGGCATATACCCTTGGAAGCGTATCATACCCCCGTATTGCATAGGAAATATTTGGGAATGCTGTAAAGTTTTGCTGACGAATACTTAGCTTGCCAATGGCGTTATCGAGAAAAACGATTCCCACCGTTTTGCTATCCGCGTTCTGCGCCTGAACCCGCACGCCTTGAAAATCGGGTGTCATGGTTAGAGATTTTGCTACCAGCTGGTACACTGGTGTTTGGGGATGCACTTTAACAGTTATAGGATCCGATGCTACATTAGCCCTGCTTACCACAGTAAGTGTTACGTTGTATTCCTTAGCGGCCTCAAATCCTTCAACGATAAGGGTATCTGAAAAATAACTCGATCTTGTTTCCTGAGGCCTTGCAGTACCGCCGCTAAGATCATAGTTTGCTTTCACATACAGAATATTGTCCGCCTTGGGAAGATCATAAATGATATAAGATCCGCCATTAAAATCTACCACGGAGTATTGCTGTATGGGCGCAGGTTTAGTTTTATCCGTCGAAATCATTTCTACAAATTCATTCTTATGACTACAGGAAATCCAAGTTGCGGATAACAACATAACGGAAATCATAAACCCAATGTGTATATATTTAGTTCGCTTTATCTGTAACATGTTATACTTTTTTATTGCCGGCTTCAAATTAATTGGATTGCTCATTGTTATAAAACATCATCGCTCTACCAGTAAGGGTTTTGAACCAGGTTCTGATTCACCAATAATTCACTTGAAGAGATGGGCCATAGATAATCTTTTATTGAAAGCGATGGCACGTAAAATGTAGTCAGCTGGTAGTAACCGGCTGTGGTCGTCTGGCTTACCGTCCATCCCTGTATGGGGCGGGTAGCCACTTCCAGGTATTCCTTCCATCTTCTCAGATCCCAGCCCGCTTTGCCTTCCATACAAAGCTCTATACGGCGCTCCCGGTGAATGATCTGCCTTAAACCATCACGGGTTAAAGGCTTGCCGGGGTTGTTGGAATACCTGGCCCAGGATTCCACAATTCCTTTCAGGCCGGTACGGGCCCGTACCATGTCCAGGTAATGATACACTTCTTCTGAAGGACCGTTTGCTTCATTCAAACATTCTGCATACAGCAGGTACAGATCAGCCATACGGATCAGGGGCAACCGGTAATTAGATGCCGTGTACGAAGTGGCGTTATTCACCGTAAGATAATTGCATAATTTTTTGGGCCAGATTCCAAACACATTTCCCGATTCAGCATTTGAAACTCCCGAAATACTGCTGGCCCCTTTTCCCTGGATGCTTAACAGGCTCCCTGCCGGCGTATAAACGGCGTTACCGAACCAGATACCGCCATCGAACCCGAAGCTGGCATAATAACGCACCTCCCGGTCAAAATTATTTTTGATCGTTTCATACCCCTGCTTTATATAGAACTGCCGGCTTGCATCGCCGGTTGCTGCCGAAAACCGGTTGGCGTAATCCCAGGTATTGTCCTCCTCGATCGGGACGCCATTCCTGGTATAAAACAGATCGGTAACAGAAAACGGACAGGCAATGGTATTCTGTCCCCGGGCAACCACGGCTCCGGACACCAGCTTAGGAAACATCTGCTGCTGCCAGCCAAAACTGCCGTTCAGCGCCCACACAAGTTCTTTATTCTTATCCCAGGTTTCGGTGATCGCCGCCCTGAAATTCATTTCTTTTACTAAAGAATCCGAAAGATTGGCGGGGATATTGGGTGGCATGATATAAGTATACAAACCCAAGCCTACTGATTCTGCCAGATCGATGGCGTCTTTGCATGCCTGTGCTGCTTTTGCCCATAGGGCATTATTCGGTGTGGAAGAAAAAAGCGGCGAGCCATCTTTATTTTTAAAACCGGCATAGTCCGGGTTTCCGTTAAATAAAGGACTGGCCTGGGCAACCAGCACCTCCGCTTTTAACGACAGCGCAATTACCCTCGTAATACGGCCCAGTTCCTGGTCCGGGTTATCAATTTGTATGGGCAATCCATCCGCAGCCTCATCCAACAGTTGCACCACATAGCTAAGCACTGAATCTACGGGATCGCGTTTGGGGCGCGTTTCTTCCGTTGGCGCGGTTACCGGTGTATTGTTTTTCACCATGGGAATAGGGCCATACATTTTAGCCAGGAAAAAATGATAATAGGCTTTCAAAAATTTGGCTTCCGCGATCCAGCGTTCTTTCTCAAAAGACTGCAGATCAATCGGCTTATCTACATTCTCAAGAAAGGTATTGCAGCGTCTTATGGCATCGTAGTAACCCGGGGCCGACCCGCTTCCATCCCAATAATTCAACACCGGGTTGTCTTTGTTCTGCACACCTCCTTTTACAAGCTGGAGCCCGGGCGCCGTAAGATTGGTCTGCCCCAGGTATTCCTGTGGCAATACCAGCTCGCCTCCCGTTGCAAACCAGGGGTCGTTCACCATATTTGACCGCTGTTGCAAGGTGCTGTAACAGGTAAAAAGATATTTTTCGGCTTCGCTCCGGTTCCGGAATGCGTAGTCAAGCGTTCCAACATTCTGCGGAACAATATCCAGGTATTTTTTGCAGCCGGTCATGCCTACAAAAAGTATAAAGGCTCCTAAAATAATAGTGCTGTTCTTTTTCATGATTTCATCCTGGTTTTATAATTGAATGTTGATACCTAAATTATATTGCTTCAATATCGGGTAGTTGAAGGCACTGTTGGGATTATTAGTATTGGTATTAAAAGACAGCTCCGGCTCCCACAAATCAAAGCTGCTGAATCGTAACAGATTGATGCCGCTTAAATAAATCCGCGCATTTTTTAACGGAAGTCTTTTAAACAGTTTTTGCGGAAGCGTGTATCCTATTTCTGCAGATTTTAACCGCAGCAGACTGCCGCTTCTTAACCACCAGGTACTTACCTGTGTATTATTGGCAATCTGGTCGGCCGTTGTTCCCAGCCGGGGGTATAAGGCATAAAGATTTTGATTGCCCTCAGACCAGTGGTCTTCCGCAAAGGCCTGCAGTATTTGTGTGGGTGCACTACCGGTAGCGCTAACAAACGGGCTGATCACATTGGGATACATGTAAAGCGTGGCCCGCGCCTGGCCGGTAAACCGAAAGTTCAGGTCAACGTGTTTGTAGTTTAAACTGGTCCCAAAACCATAGGTAATCTGTGGACTGTTCGGTAATCCTATCGGCACCATATCGGCGTTGTTAATCACTCCATCCCCGTTTATATCACGGTATTTAATATCACCGCCCTGTGCTCCTCTTCCGGAAGTTCCAAATATCTGACGGGGAGAGGCCGCAGCTTCCTGGTCATCTACAAACAACCGCTCAGCTATATAGCCCATGCGTTGTCCTACATACTGACCGGTTTTGCGCCTCCAGTACTCCGCTCCGTAATCAGCTTCTTCATAATAATCATACTTCGCCTTTGAAAAGGTACTGTTCGACATTACAATCAGGCTCAGTCCGTTGGAAAACGCTTTTTTGTAATTCAATGTAAGATCCAACCCCTGGGAGCTGGCCTTACCCAGGTTACCACTCAAACCGGCTTCCAGCCCCATGCTATTGGGTATGAGCCTTGCCTGTAAAATATCTGTTGTTTTCCGGGTCCAGTATTCGCCGATAAAATCGAGCGCATTAAATAAGGTAAATTCCACTGCATAGTTACTGATTCTGCTGATTTCCCAGGAAATCTCAGGGTTGGGATAATTGATTATGGTTACCCCTGGCCTGCTATATCCATTATTGGTTCCAAAAACGGCCCCAGCACCGGCATTCTCAAGATTTACATTCGACAGATAGAAAAAGCGTTGGGAGCCGATATCGTCATTCCCGGCCTTACCATAACTGGCCCTTAATTTAAACATGGTTACAATGTCGGCCAGCTTACTATTTTTCCAGAAATTTTCCTTGCTTATATTCCATGCCCCCGATACGCTGGGGAAAAAACCGAAGCGATGGCCCGGATCGAAACGTTCCGATCCGTTGTATCCAAAATCAAATTGCAGGTTGTACTTATTCTGGTACCCGTAACGTGCACTCCCTGCATAAGTAAGATTCCGGGTAGGCAGGATCTTTGTATAATCGGTTGCATTTTCCGGATCCAGCTTTTGCTGGCGGTTGATTACCAGCGATCCGTTCAGACTGTGGTCACCAAAGCTTCTATCATAATTTAAAATACCCTGCATCTGGATGAAAGAACTGGAACCGCGATCTCCTGCTGATATGGCAAGATATTCAGTTGCCACTCCGTTGGACCCCGAACCGGCGTTTCCGTTGAAAGGCAGATCAGCCCTGTTATTGAGCCAAAACAACGTATATTGATTAGCCGCCCGGTCATACGTATTTACCGTATAATAAAAAGGATTATAGGTCATGGTATACTGTACCTGGGCGAACCGGTTCGTAGTAAAGAACCCGCTGAAGCTTAATCCCTTGGTGATCATATCCAGGTTCTGGCTTAAACGGGCAGTAGCAGTGATCCGCGAATTATTGCGCGTTCTGTAGCCCCGCATCATTTGCGCGTAAGGGTTGGCATATCCCACACCCTGGGTGGGCAAAAAGTTGCCCCCGCTGCGGTCGGGTGAATTACCATTGAAATTACCAAATAATATATGTTGTGTATACCGGTTGGCGCTATCCGGAGCGAAATAGGCGGGAAACAACACCGGGCTGCTGTGCGTGGCCCAATAATACAGGTCGGTAGCAAATCCGCTGGCGTCATTGGTAATGGGCCCGCTATAATCATTGAAAATACCCCATAGATCCACACTGAGTTTGGTGGTACGGGTAAGCTTCACATCTACATTTGACCGCAGCTGGTAATTCCGGAATTTAATACCGCCATCAAATATACGCTGGTCGCCTTCCCTTAAAAGTCCTTTATCCTCACTGTATGAACCAGATACCATATACTGCGTAGACTCACTTCCTCCGGAAATTGAAGCATTGAGTTTTTTTGTGGAAGAATACTTTTTGAACATCAGGTTCATCCAGTCAACCGCCGGGTACACATACGGATTACCATCCGGTGCGCCATCAAGCGTTCTTTGGGTAAAATATATTTTATCGGCATCAAACTGCGGAATCTGGTAAGGGTTCCTGGTTAACTGTGCTTCATTGTACAGATTCATATACGTAATCGGATCTGCAAATTTCAGCGTTTGTGTAGGTGTTGAAATAGAATTGTCGTAACGTACATTATAATTGGGCTTGCCAACTTTTCCCCGCTTTGTGGTTACCAGTATTACCCCGTTTGCCCCGCGCGAACCATATAGCGCCGTGGCACTGGCGTCTTTTAAAATAGAGAATTCAGCAATATCATCTACCTGCAGGCGCGCCAGATCGTCCGACGTCAATTCGATATTGTCAATTAATATCAGCGGACTTTGCCGGTATCCGAATGTAGTAACGCCCCGAACAAAGAAATCAGCATTATCAAACCCGGGCTGACCGCTGCTTTGAAAACCGATGACACCCGCAACCTGCCCGGCCAGTGCAGCGGTAAGGTTGGAAGCCGGCGTTCTTAACTGATCGGGTTTAATTGTGGCGACAGAGCCGGTTACAGATTCGCGGCGGACTTTTTTCCCATAGGCCGTTACGATCACTTCTTCATCGGCAGCGGCTTCCCTGGCCGTTAGCGTAATCCTGAGAGCCTGTTCCGGTATGGCCGGCACCTTGTAAGTAGCATTATTGTGCGTCACCGCGGTAAAAACCAATGTACTTTCAGGCACCACATCCAGCACGAACCTACCATTTACATCGGTTGCTGTTCCCACTTTCTCATTGCCTTGTACCGTAATGCTGATATTCGGTAATGGAAGATCTGCGGTATCTACCACCGTACCAACAACCGTTATTTTCCCTTGCGAAAACCCGGCCAGAGACAGGAATAGGAATCCCATTATTGCAACGAACGATCGAAGCCTTTCGGGCATACCCAGGTACGTAAACGTCATTTTCATCATGGAGTATTGCTTTTATTTTATTACTAAAGAAAGTTGTATGTTGGACACTTCCGTTGCACGCTTTTTTTGACTTATCAGGCAATAAAAACACAGTGGAAAGCATGACCTTTCAACAGCAGCCGGTGACCTTTACCAAACCTACCGCCTTGTGCGGGGCATCGCTTCTCCGAAAAGTAGCATACCACCTCCTGAACTACATCAGCCTCAGGGAGCGATGTGGTAGCTTTATGATATTTTGATGAATCTGTAACATAAGGAAAATGGCAAATAACACTGGTATGCTACTTTTATGCAGTATGGCATTCCCTTACGAAGACAATCAATAGATATACCTCCTTTCTAATCTCAAATCAGTTCATAAACATTTAATCGGCAAACACACATCAAACGTTGCATTCAAAAACGGACAATCTGCAATCGGCAATGCAATGTTAAACCGCAAATATGCCCGCATGATTCGTTAAATTAACCAACCATTAAACAATTTTGGCAATAACCCCGGAAGGAGCATTCAACGCGCTATTGAATCACCTCTTTCCTTGATTTGACATAGGAAAAACACTTGCCGTTTCTTTATATCTCCTTGTTTTATACGCCTTCAGCATGTTCATACATTGCTTCCTGAATGCCCTGATCAATTCTGTTTTCAATAAGCTATTTTGTCATCAGGTCTTCGTATTCTGCCGGTGAAAACACCTGTAGCATATTTAGACACAGGATCGGGCCATTTAAAAACCGCAAATACCTGACGGAAATATTGCAGGCAAATGACCGGTCACAACGTGCAGCCGGCGATTAAACGAGAACGCTGCCGTCATTTTCCCGGCGGGCCCTCCGGATCGTGCCTTTTTTCCACATCCAAACCTCCCACAACAAAACCATCCCCAATTATGTTACATTTGTTGGATAATACCAGGAGTTTTAATGGATAAGTTTATTGTTTCAGCGCGGAAATACAGACCCCAGACCTTTGATACGGTAGTGGGGCAGGCTCATATTACTACTACCTTAAAAAACGCGATCCGGCAGAACCAGCTGGCACATGCGTTTTTATTTTGCGGTCCCCGTGGTGTAGGAAAAACTACCTGTGCCCGGATCCTGGCCAAAACCATCAACTGTGAGCATCCTACCGCAGACGGAGAGGCCTGTAACACCTGTAACTCCTGTGTATCATTTAACCAGGGCACTTCGCTAAACATTCATGAACTGGATGCCGCCAGCAATAACTCGGTGGATGATATCCGCACCCTGGTAGACCAGGTACGTTTTGCGCCGCAGGCCGGCCGTTATAAGGTGTATATTATCGATGAGGTGCATATGCTGAGTTCTTCGGCATTTAATGCCTTTCTGAAAACACTGGAAGAACCCCCTTCCTATGCTATTTTTATCCTGGCCACCACAGAAAAGCATAAAATCCTGCCGACCATCCTGAGCCGTTGCCAGATCTTCGACTTCAAGCGCATTACCACCAACGATACCGTGGAGCATCTGGAGGCCATCTGCGAAAAAGAAGGAGTAAAGGCGGAACAGGCTGCCCTGCAGACCATTGCTCAAAAAAGTGAAGGTTGTATGCGGGATGCGCTCAGTATTATGGATAAGATCGTCAGCTTTACCAACGGCGAACTGAACTATACCAATACCCTGGAACACCTGAATATTCTCGATGAAGATTATTATTTTAAACTGCTGGATGATATGTTGCAGCAAAATCTTTCCGGGGCGATGCTTTTGTACGATGATATCAACCGGAAGGGCTTTGAAGGCGACCTGGTGCTGAATGGCTTTGCGGCTTTTATCCGCAACCTGCTCGTAAGTAAAGATGAAAAGGTAGCGGCACTGCTGGATACCGTGGAAAGTTTTAAACAGAAATACCTGGAAACGGCAAAGAAAACGCCGGTAGCATTTCTTATCAGCGCCTTGAATGTACTGAACGAATCAGAGATTAATTACCGCTCGGCCCGGAACAAACGGCTGCACGTAGAGCTCACCCTGATCAAGCTTTGTTACCTGCAACAGGCCATGGAACTGACAGCCGGCGATACAGGGCTGAATAAAAAAAGAATAACTGAAAAAGCAACCGCCCTCCCGTTCCGGAGCATCCAACCGGTTTTGGTAAAACCGGCAACCGCTTCACCAGCAGCCATTCCCGCTGAAAAGAGCACCCCTACCGGCGGCAGACTTATTATTGAAGAACCGCCTCTCAGGCCGGTACCGCCTCCGCCGCCGCCCAGAGAAACGGTAACCGCCACCCGGAAAATCAGCAGCCTGGAAAAACTCCGGCAACAATTTAAAGATACCCATGTAGAACAGGAAGACCGGCCCCTGTCGCAGGAAGCCCTGGAAGAAGCATGGGCCGCTTTCATTGAGGTTTTAAAAGAAAACAAAAACTCCGCCGCACAGAGTTTCGACCTGGCACAATTAAAAGTGCTGGATGACAATTCTTTTTATGTGTACACCGCTAATGCGATCGAATACCGGTTTATTGAATCCTGTAAAACCCAGGCTTCAGAATTTCTTCAGAAACGTTTATCTAATTCGCAGCTCCAGTTCTACATCACCAAGCGGGAAAACGTAGAAACACCCGAAAGCAATGAGCCCCGGCCACTGACCGCCGTACAGCAATACCAGAAAATGATTGAAAAATATCCGCTGGTAAAGGAACTGAAGGAGAAATTAAAGATGGAGCTGGACCGGTAAGACTGCGTTTAATTTGGAAATTTGAGAATGTGGGAATGAAGATGCCGTTCCTGCTCCATGAGCTTCCTACCCTCCATGTTTTACGGGGGAATGGCAAGTAACAAGCAGGAAGGGGCGAAACACATCATGCATAAAAAACAATTTGACGTTGCCGTTTAATCGTGAAGTTTTAAACCTCCCCCTGGAAGAGGTCACAAAATCCAAAAGACAAATCTCAAATCCCCGCATCATCAACTGAGAACTGATCACTGATAACTGATTTCAAATGGAAAATGTGGAAACGAAAATGCCGTTCCTGCTCAATAATCTTACTCCAGGATATAAGGAATAGCGAGTAGTGAACAGGAAAAAGCGAAGCCCACTAAGCAGAAACAATACACAACGTGAAACTTTAAATCTTAAACTTTGAACAAATACAGTGAATCGTAAATAGTCCATGGATCATCGAGTGTAAAACGGACCCACCCCTCAAACCTGTCCCTTATAAACGTTAATAGTCAACGATCCGCTGACCATTGACTATTAACTATTGACTATTGATTATTGATTACTTCTTCTTCCGCTGCTCCTGCATTTGCTTTTGTTGCTCCTGCATCTGCTCCAGCCGCTCCTGCCATTTGGATTTGGTCTTGGGCTTTTTGCGGTTTTCCTGTATCCGTGCCAGGATCTTATCGTGATCGATGATGTAGTTCTGAATCACGAACTGCAATGCCAAGGTGATCAGGTTCGATACCGTATAATACCAGGTCAGCGCCGATGGCAGCCGGTTAAAGATGAATAACAGGAATACCGGGAAGATGTACGGCATGTACTTCATCATCGGGTTGCTTTGATCCGGCGACATGCTCATGCTGTAGATCGAGATCAATAAACTGGTAACGGTTGCCGTGATGGTAAACAGGCTCAGGTGACTGCCCAGCAGGGGGATATGGATACCAAATTTGATCGGATCATCAAAGGCCGAAAGGTCGCTGGCCCAAAGGAAGTCGGCCCCTCTCAGGTCTACACTTGAATTAAAAAAGCTATACAGGGCAAAGAAAATCGGGATCTGGAACAGGGCCGGAATACATCCCCCCAGCGGGTTTACGCCAGCCTCCCGGAACAGTTTCATCTGTTCCATGCTCATAGCCTGCTGATCGGTACCGAATTTTTCTTTCAGGGTAGCAATTTCCGGGCGCAGGGCCTTCATTTTTGCTCCGCTCAGATAGCTTTTATAGGTCAGCGGCGAAATCAGCAGCCGGATCACCAGGGTTAGCAATGCGATTACGATCCCGTAGCTGCTTACAAATCCTTTCATGAAATTAAATACCGGTATGATCACATACTGGTTCAGCGGCCGTACAAAGGCATACATGCCCTGCCCCAGGTTCACCATCTTGCTGAAGCCGTTATCGTAGCTTTTTAAAATATTGTAATCAGCCGGACCATAGTAAATGCTCATAGGAACGGTTGCGGCATTACCTGCGGGCACTTTCAGCTGCATATTGGCCGTGCTCTTTACAACTTCCTTATTGGCATCCGGTGGAATGGTCCAGGAGATCTTTCCCCCGCTGAAATGATCCTTGGCCACCAGGAATGTATTGAAAAACCGCTGACGTACACCGATCCAGTTAACCTCCTTTTCAAAGTTCACATGATCTTTACGGCCGATGGTGTGATAGTCGAAATTACCATCTTCCATATAGCCGATCTGCGTATTTTGTTTTTCAAATTCAATATCGGACTCCTGCTGAGCCGCATCGTACTGCCAGGTCATATTCATTACCCCCTGCGATAAAAGGCTGCCGGGTTGTGACAGGCTGATGTTAAAATCAATTTTATACTGGTTCGGATGAATAATAAACTGGTGTACGATGGCACTGGAAGCAGCCGTACTGTCGCCACTCTTCAATTCAAAGGTTACCACCTGGCTACCGTCAGGGCCTGGAGTAACCTTTCCGTTACTAAAATACAAATCACCGGTTTGCGCACTCTGGTTGGCCGCGGTGTTGATGGCGTAGCTGATTTTATTAAAATCCGTTGCCGCCAGTTTTACCTGCTGACTGTCCAATGCATTTTTAAACTTCTTCAGCTCTACAAACTTGGGTTGTCCGCCCTTATTGGTAAAGGCAATTTTGAACACTTCATTTTCAGCTGTCACCAGTTGTTCGGCACCCTGTGCTGCATTCAAAAACACACCGGCACTGGTAACATGACGCTGGGAATCTGCCCGGAGCGAATCCTGGCGCAGTGCGGCGGTGTCCAGCTTCGGCCTCAGCGCATTGGCGATGGAATCCTTCCTCGCCTGCTCTTTCTGATGTGCTCCCTGCTGCAGGTTATTGTAGTAAAAATAGAAGAAAAAGAGTACGGCTAAGAGTCCGAACCCGATGATCGTATTCCGGTCAAAATTCATTACTTACGTATATTTTTGAGCCGGCAAAGATAGGACAAAGCGCGGGATTTGTCTTTGAGGATTTCATCTGTTTGTTTTTTATTCTTTTTGTCCCGGGGCTCACTGTTACAGGTTGGAGTTTGTCAAAATGGCTTCCCCAAGGATCCGGGGTAGTCAAAAAAAAATCGCCCGGGAATTCCAGGCGATCAAACGCATAAACCTATGCTAAGTAATTATAAATCAACATTTACGATTTCTCCTTTTTTTGAAGCAACGCTGTTGGCCGCAGCGTGTTCCACCGCAGCTTCCACAAACTTTACAAAAATGGGATGCGGGTTTTCCACGGTACTTTTCAATTCGGGGTGAAACTGCACACCAACGAAGAACGGATGTGAAGGCAGCTCGATCACTTCCACCAGTCCGCTTTCCGGGTTTTTACCGCTGGCCACCATTCCGGCCTTTTCAAACGCTTCCAGGTATTTATTGTTAAACTCCCAGCGATGACGGTGACGCTCCGTAATGTGCTGGGTTCCGTAGATAGAGGCCGCCAGACTACCTTCTTTCAGCTCGCAGGCGTAAGAGCCCAGGCGCATTGTTCCCCCCTTTTCGGTAATATTTTTCTGGCTCTCCATCAGGTCGATTACCGGGTCTGCTGCATTTTCATCCATTTCGGTAGAATTGGCTCCCTTTAGTCCGATTACATTCCTTGCAAACTCAATAGCAGACATTTGCATACCCAAACAAATTCCAAAGAAAGGTAATCCATGCTCCCGGGCATATTGCACCGCTGTAATTTTTCCTTCCACGCCCCTCAATCCAAAGCCCGGAGCCACCAGCAGCCCGTCGAGCCCGCTGAGCTTTTCTGCCACATTTTCCGGTGTAATATATTCGCTGTGTACATTTATGATCTGCACCTGGCATTCGTTTACCGCACCGGCATGCACAAAGGCCTCCAGGATTGATTTATAGGCATCCTGCAGCTCCAGGTATTTACCAATAAGCCCAATGCGCACCACCGATTTGGGGTACTTTAATTTATCCAGGAATGCGCGCCAGCGGGTCAGTTCCGGCTCTTTAAATTCGGATATGCCCATGATCTTTAAAACGGTAAGATCCAGTTTTTCACGCAGCATGGCCATCGGCACTTCATAGATGGTTGACTGATCTGCTGATTCGATCACTGCATCCTGACGCACATTACAGAACTGGGCAATTTTTCGGCGCAGCTCGGGTGTAAGCGGTTTTTCCGTTCTGCACACAATGATATCGGGGCGTACGCCCTCCTGGCTCAGCATCCGTACACTGTGCTGGGTAGGCTTGGTTTTTAATTCTTTTGCGGCCTTCAGGTAAGGAATCAATGTCAGATGGATCACCACCGTGTCTTCATCAGGGAGTTCCCACTGCAACTGGCGGATAGCTTCCACAAACGGCAGGCTTTCGATGTCGCCGATGGTACCACCAATTTCGGTAATCACGATATCGTATTCGCCGGTGGTGCCCAGCTCCATCATCCTGCGCTTGATTTCGTTGGTAATATGGGGTACCACCTGCACCGTTTTGCCCAGGTACGCACCTTCCCGCTCCTTATTGATTACTGTTTGATAGATCCGCCCGGTGGTTACATTGTTGGCCTGGGAGGTAAAGATGTTCAGAAAACGTTCATAGTGGCCCAGGTCCAGGTCAGTTTCGGCACCATCCTCCGTTACGTAACATTCCCCGTGCTCGTAAGGATTCAGCGTACCGGGATCGATATTGATGTATGGGTCGAACTTTTGTATCGTAACCCTCAGCCCCCTCGCCTGTAACAGTTTTGCCAGCGACGCGGCAATAATTCCTTTTCCTAATGAGGAGGACACGCCTCCGGTTACAAATACGTACTTAGCCATAATGGTATATTAAAATCAATAAATCATTCCTTAACAAGAATCATTTCACGAATAAAACTCAACCTGTTTCAACAATATCCAGCCTGCATGATCTCCTAGAAAAACAAAATCAGCCCGCTATGACCCATAAAATCCTGTGGAAAATTTGAAAGGTCATGCAAAGATAAATAATCTCCCCGGATATAAAATTTTTGTTTTGGCCCGCGCTGCGTTTTGCAGCGCTATTTATTGACGGTAATTAATCTTTTGCAATCTTTTTATAGCTGGCAATGACCCCACGGATCAGCGAGGAGCTGAAGCCGCGGTGCTCCATTTCATTCAGACCCACAATAGTACAGCCCTTGGGCGTGGTTACTTTGTCAATTTCCTGTTCGGGGTGGCTACCGTGCTTCAACAACAATTCGGCAGCTCCTTTGGCCGTTTGTGCGGCTATAAGGTTGGCGGTTTTCGCATCAAACCCGATTTCGATGCCGGCCTGTATATTGGCGCGTATATAACGCAGGGCAAAAGCCGTTCCGCAGGCGCCCAGCACTGTAGCCGCGTCCATCAGTTTTTCATCGATCAGCGCTACCTTGCCCAGTGTATTGAACATATCTACCACGTAGGAAGCTTCTTTTTCGGTGGCATTGGCATAACTGATACAGGTAATGCTTTCCTGGATGGCAATGGCTGTATTGGGCATGGCGCGGAACACAGGCAGGTCCTTTTTTACCATCTCCTGCAGGTCGGATAAGGATACCCCGGTAATAACCGAAACGATCGTATGCTTTGTCGTTAGCTGTTTTTTAAATCCTTCAATTACAGCAGCCACCTGGAAGGGTTTCACCGCCAGGATCACCAGCTCGCTTCGCTTTACGGCAGCAGTATTGTCAGCGCTTACGTTTACACCTCTTTTCTCCAGTTCCTTCAGGGTGGCCGGGTTTCTTTTTGTAATGGTTATGGCTTCGGGCTTACAGAATTTACTTTTGATTAATCCTTCGGCGATAGCTGTGCCAAGATTACCGCCGCCGATAATTGCAATGGATCCCATTGTATATAATTGTTGTTTATTCGTAGTCATAAAAATAGTTAGAAAAATAAGTTGCCGCTCTTCAAATCCACAACGGATGCTTCCGGCTGGTTTTTTTCCATCCCGGCTATGCGGGTATACAGTACTGCTCCTTCCTGGCGCGGATAATACGGCACATAGAAGAAGACGGTTTGTCCTGCCGAAATACTCGTTGTAATAACGCCTCCTACAATTCCTCCGGCAATACCACCGATCAATGCATTGGTAAACTGTTGCTTATTGCGCTTTACCCTTCCCTCAAAAGATCCGGACACCACAATACTATTGCCTTCTTTTTCAATCGGAACCAACACACCATCATCACATTTGTACCATTCCCCCTCCTTGCAAAGTCCCCAGGGTTTTAATGCCTCCAGGGTACCGTCCGTCCTCTTTTCAAAAAAACTGACCTCTTTCTTTTTGTTTACATTCACCTCATAGCTGGTAACGGACGGTTTGTTTTGCAGGAATTCTTCGTACGACATCCACAGCCCGTTATCGGAAGTGATTGACGTAAGTATAGGTTGATTAAAGCGGTCAACCGCCTGCGCCGTAATATCAGCTGCAGCCAATAGCGCCATCGTGTCCTTTGGCATTTGCTGCACGCGGGAAACCAGATCAGCCAGCAGGAGATGAAAGGCTTTGGCGATACTTTTTCCATGCGATGCAGTTACATCCATACCTCCGCGCATCAGCACTGTATCAAAATCAGTGGCCTTATAAAACAACGATCCGTCGTTTGATAACCAGGTTTCTGCCTGAAGCCGGGTATAGGCTTTTTCTTTCATTGCGAAAGTGCGCTCATTGATCCGCAACTCCTTCACTACCAGCAATAATGTTTTACCTTGCGCAGTATAGGCGGATCGATAACGGCCATCAAAAAAGGTTTGAAGACAAGCAGTCATCGACGCCTCAGGCACTGCTTTTACCACTCTGTTGGCCATTCCTTTTTGCGCGAAGCCCAGGTAAGTACTATCGGGAAGCACCTGTACGACGCGAATTCCTGAAACCGGAAATGCAGCAAAGGGATGCTCCCCGTTACTGTCTTCCGGCAGTTTGATCACTGTTACATCCCGCTGTGAAAATGCAGGAATATGCAGGGCCAAAAATACCAGCACAAACACAGCTGTCAGTCTTGAAAAATCCGCCAACATTGCCTTATGTTTTATTGCAAAACGTTAAACCTGACACCAGGCACCCAATCATAAGCCGCCCATTGCTTCTACGGCTGTTTCCTTTGCCAGGTAGCCTTCAATAGCGGTATCATATTTTTCCTTCCATTCAACGATGGTGCCCCAGTCTTCATCGTTAATGGTTACGGCTCCGGAAGTTACCACGCCTATTTTTTCAAACGGCAGGCCGATCTGCTGCTCGAATGCCGCTGTTTTACCGGCTGCAACCGTTACTACCACGCGGCTCTGTGCTTCTCCAAACAGGGCTGCATCTTTACGGAGCGCCGCACTGGTTTGAATGTTGAAGCCCAGCTCACGGTTGAAGCCGCTTTCCAGCAAGGTAACAAATAAACCGCCCTCGCTGATATCATGCGCCGATTCAATGGCTTTGTTGCTGATGGCTTTTGCCAGCGACTGTTGCAGCGCAAATTCCTCTTCCAGCTCAAAGTACGGTGCGGCCGAGTGGGTAACCCCATGTATATGATAAAGGTATTCGGAACTTCCCAGATCCTCCGGCTGTTTTCCTACCACATAGATCGCATCGCCTTCCTTTTTAAAATCGAGCGTCATTTTATTGTCAATATCCTCCAGCAACCCTACCATGCCGATGGTGGGTGTTGGGTTTACGGGACCATCCGGGTTCTGGTTGTAAAAGCTTACATTGCCTCCTGTCACAGGCGTATCAAATTTGCGGCAGGCATCACCCATACCCTTAATGGCATTTACAAACTGGTAATACACTTCCGGATCATAGGGATTTCCGAAATTCAGACAGTTGGTCACACCCAGCGGCAGCGCTCCGCTGCATACCAGGTTGCGGGCCGCTTCGCTTACCGCAATCATGGCGCCTTTATAAGGATCCGCATACACATAGCGGCTGTTACAGTCGGTAGTAACCCCCAGGCCTTTCTTGGTACCTTTTATCGTAACCACCGCAGCATCCGAAGGCGCATTGGTAGAGGTATTGACCGTTCCCACCATACTGTCGTACTGGTTATAGATCCAGCGTTTGGATGCAATCGAAGGCAGGGTTACGATCTGCTCCGCCACGGCCTTCAGATCGGCGGGCTCTTTTACGGTAGCCGCGTCAAATGCCCGGATCTTTTGCAGATAGGCCGGTTCTTTATACTCCCGGTCGTACTGCGGGGCACCGCCGCCCAGCACCAACTCTTCTGCCGGCACGGAAGCTTCCAGCTGGCCATGCATATAAAAATTCAGCAAGCCGTCATCAGTTACTTCGCCGATCACGGCAGCAGGCAGGTCCCATTTTTCAAACACCGCTTTTACGTCAGCTTCTCTTCCTTTTTCAGCCACCAGCAGCATGCGCTCCTGGCTTTCGCTCAGCAATAGTTCCCAGGCCTTCATATCTTTTTGCCGGGTAGGTACTTTATCCAGGTCAATGCGCATGCCCACGCCACCTTTTGCGCTCATCTCAGCTGTGGAACAAATAATTCCCGCTGCGCCCATATCCTGCATGCCCACAACTGCGCCGGTCTGGATCACTTCTAAGCAGGCTTCCAGCAGCTTTTTCTCCTGGAACGGATCACCTACCTGCACGGCCGGCAGCTCCTGCACACTTTCGGAAGTAATGTCCGCAGAAGCAAAAGACGCCCCGCCGATACCGTCCTTTCCGGTAGCACTGCCCACAAAGATCACCGGGTTACCGGTTCCTTCTGCCGTGGCCGATACCGTTTCACCCGCTTTTACGATCCCTACGCTCATGGCGTTTACCAGCGGGTTAGTATGATAACAGGGGTCAAAATAAATTTCTCCACCCACCGTTGGCACACCAAAACAGTTGCCGTAGTGCCCGATCCCGTGTACCACGCCTGCCAGGAGATGCTGTGTTTTTGCCTCGTTGAGTTTTCCAAAACGCAGGGAGTTCAATGCGGCAATAGGACGTGCGCCCATGGTAAAAATATCGCGATGAATACCCCCCACGCCGGTAGCAGCTCCCTGGAAGGGTTCCAGCGCCGAAGGGTGGTTATGTGATTCGATCTTAAATACAACACCCAAACCGTCGCCGATATCCATCAGCCCGGCATTTTCTTCCCCCGCAGCCACCAGCATGCGGCCCCCGTCGCGCGGCAGGGTTTTCAGCCATTTAATGGAATTTTTATAACTGCAATGCTCGCTCCACATGGCGGAAAAAGCACAGAGCTCATTAAAATTAGGAGTACGCCCCAGTTTTTCCTTGATCAGTTCAAACTCTTCTTTTGTTAAACGCAGCTGTTCTGCGGTTTTTACAGTAATTTCCATTATATATAATCGCTGATTTTATGTAGTATTAAAAAATCGCAGCGAATTTACAAAACTACGGTCATTCTTAAGGAGAAACCTTCTGTGGAAGGCTTAACATTTTTCATCTGGTGGTCACACCGGGTTTATAGCCACAGAAGCGCTGAATCACTGAAAAGCATTACGGTGTTTCCGTACTTAGTGGCCATCTTTGCAATTATTGAATTATCATTGTATCCTTAAAACGCACAGTTGTGGAAATTTTTCTGTTTGCCGCATACCTCCTGCTTTTTACCTGGTGTATTCCCAAAATCCGCTTTTTCAGCAACAGCGGGCTCTCCGGGTTTCAGCTGGCCGTTCTTTTTCTTTTAAAAGTGGTCGCGGGAGTAATTTATGGCTGGATCAACTGGCGTGCGGGTGGTATCTCGGGCAGTACCGACACCTGGATGCTTCATATCGAAAGCCTGAAAGAAACCAAGACCCTGCTTACTTACCCCAGGCAATATCTTGTCAGTTTTTTCTACGATGGATCCGGCACCGGTTTTGAAAATTTTTTTACTTCCAGTGCTTCTTACTGGAACAATTTGAAAAACAACACCTATATCCGGATCGAGTCGGTATTTAACTGCTTTAGTTTTGGCAGCTACTTTGTGAATGTCATTTTTTACAGTTTCTGCGTATTTTTTGGTGTAGTGGCGCTTTACCGGGTCATGCGGCATCACCTGAGCGGCAGCCAGCTGTTGCTGATCACCGGCTGCTTCCTGGCGCCCTCTTTCTTGTACTGGACCAGCGGACTTCATAAGGATGGGCTTACCTTCCTGGCCCTCAGCACCATTATTTATATTTTTTATTTCCGTATCACTTCAAAAAAACCCGCACAGGGATTCCTGTTGTTGCTGGGCGCATTGCTGTTATTATTTGCACTCCGGAATCATGTATTGCTGGTTCTGTTGCCGGCCCTTTTATGCTGGGTACTGGCCCGGCGGTTACCGGCCCGGCGGGTGCTGATCTTTGCAGGGGTTTATAGTTTGGGGCTTATCTTCTTTTTTTCGGCCAAATACCTGCATCCTGCGCTCGATTTCCCCGCCATTGTTGCCGGTAAACAAGGGGCTTTCCGGGCGCTGACCGGCGGCCAATCCAGTTTAACAGTAGATCCCCTGCAGCCGGATGTTACAGGCTTTATACGCCAGCTACCGCAGGCGGCGGGCATTGTGCTTTTCCGTCCATTGATAACGGATATTAAAAAAGTGCTCGTATTTCCAGCTTTCCTGGAAGTACTGCTCACCTGGAGCTGCATCCTGCTTTTTCTGATTATTCCCCGGCAAAAAAGAAGTTTTAGTCCCTTTAGCCTGTTCCTGCTGGCATTTACAGTTAGTGCATTATTGATGATTGGTTATACTGTTAACAACCTGGGCGCCGTAGTTCGTTACCGGTCGATTCTTTTTCCCCTTTTCCTGCCTGTTATTTTAACCGGTATTCGCTGGGAGCATTTCATTAAAAAATAAATTTAAAAATAAAATAATATATTTTTTTAGAGGTAAAAACCGGGTTTCATTGATCATAGAATAACAAAAAGACAAAAATTTATCTAAAAAATAGAAAATTTTCATCACATAAATGCCGGTTTCCTTTTATTTTTGCAAAAATTATTTTTCAATGTCATTAAGATTCAACGCAATTTCCGAGCTGCATACCTACAATACAGATGTAGGTAAGATCACCCCCAAGATTACGGAGGTTTTTGGTTCTCATGTATTTGATTTGAAAACCGCGAGAAAGTTTTTAAGTGATGAAGCGTATAAAAGCCTGAAGGCTTCTATCAATGCCAGTCAGAAAATTGATCGCAATGTGGCCAACCAGATCGCTACGGGCATGCGTGCCTGGGCAGAAACCAAGGGTGTAACGCATTATACACACTGGTTTCAGCCATTGACAGGAACCACGGCTGAAAAACATGATTCCTTTTTTACATTAAAAGGAGATGGTACGCCGATTGAAGAATTTGACAGTGCTGCGCTGATCCAGCAGGAGCCGGATGCTTCTTCCTTTCCGAACGGTGGCTTAAGAGCTACTTTTGAAGCAAGAGGTTATACCGCCTGGGATCCGTCATCCCCTCCCTTTATCGTAGAGATCGGTTATGGCAGAACCCTGTGCATCCCCACGATCTTTATTTCCTACACCGGGGAGTCGCTGGATTACAAAGCTCCTTTATTAAAATCGATCGAGGCGTTGAATAAAGCAGCAGTAGATGTATGTAACTATTTTGATCGCAATATTCAAAAAGTAACCGGTACCCTTGGATGGGAGCAGGAATACTTTGTGGTAGATGAAGGACTGTTTAATGCGCGCCCCGACCTGGTTATGTGCGGCAGAACTGTTTACGGGCATAATTCCGCAAAAAACCAGCAGCTGGAAGACCATTATTTCGGTGCCATTCCCGAGCGTGTTTATGCGTTTATGCGCGATTTTGAAAACGAGTGTTACAAGCTGGGCATTCCGCTGCGTACCCGTCACAACGAGGTGGCCCCCTCCCAGTTCGAATGTGCTCCTATCTATGAAGAGATCAACCTGGCGGTAGACCACAATACCTTATTGATGGATACTATGAGCCGGATCGCTCCCCGCCATGGTCTGAAAGTACTGTTCCACGAAAAACCGTTTGCCGGCATTAACGGAAGTGGTAAACACAATAACTGGAGCCTTGCAACCGATACCGGCGTAAACCTGCTGGCTCCGGGCAAAACCCCCAAGACCAACTTAATGTTCCTTACCTTCTTTGTAAATACAATCAAGGCGGTACACGATTATGCAGATATCTTAAGAGCTTCTATTGCTTCAGCTCCCAACGATCACCGTTTGGGCGCCAACGAAGCACCTCCAGCCATCATTTCCGTATTTATCGGAAAATATCTGTCGCAGGTACTGGAAGAAGTAAAAGAGCGTGTTTCTGACAAAATGGATGAGCAGGATGAAAGCATGCTGAAGCTGGATATCCACAAAACGATCCCGGAATTGTTTATGGACAATACCGATCGTAACCGGACCTCTCCTTTTGCCTTTACCGGAAACAAATTTGAGTTCCGTGCGGTTGGCTCTACTGCAAACTGTGCAAACCCCATGACCGTATTAAATACCATCATGGCGCAAACACTGAAGCAGTTTAAAAAAGAAGTAGACGCGCTGATTGAAAAAGGTGAGAAAAAAGAAATCGCCATCATGCAGGTAATCCGCGAATACATTGTTGCCAGCGAAAAAGTACATTTCGAAGGCGATGGTTACAGCGAAGCGTGGGAAAAAGAAGCGGAAAAAAGAGGGTTACCCAACCTGAAAACAACGCCGCTGGCCCTGGATGCAATGGTTACCGAAAAAAATAAAAAGCTGTTTGTTGAAAACGGCATCTACTCCCTATCTGAACTGGAAGCAAGACATGAGATCGAACTCGAAAAATACATTAAGAAAGTACAGATCGAAGGTCGTATCATGGGCGAAATGGCAACCAGCATCATCCTGCCGCCGGCGATCCGTTATCAAACACTTCTGGCCAATAATATCCGTGGCCTGAAAGATGCAGGTGTTCCGGAAGAAGCTTACGCCAATCAAAAACAGATCCTGGATAAGATTTCCGAGCACATCAACAAAGCCAGCGACCTGGTAGAGCAAATGATCGAAGCACGTAAGATCTGTAATGCTATTGAAGATACGCGTACCAAGGCCATTGCATACGAAAGCCAGGTAAAGGCAAAATTCTTCGACCAGATCCGTTATCATGTAGATAAGCTGGAATTACTGGTTGACGATAAAGAGTGGTACCTGCCGAAATACCGGGAGCTGCTGTTCATGCGATAAGAAAGCCACCCGCAATAAAATAATCAAAAGCCGTCTCTTAAATATGAGGCGGCTTTTTAAGGTTTAATGAATATGTTGTAAGGATCAACTGTATAAATGATTTACCGGCGCCCGTTTTCCTGGTATCAAACCTGCTGCAATTTGTTACATCGGCCCGAACGGTAAATTTTTTGGTTGGCCCACTGTTCCGAAGAAGTTATGCACCGCTTTAAACAGGGAGCAGGGGCTGATTCCACCACCGCGCTTATTATTTAATTTCGGCCGAGAAGTTGCTAAGCCATGAGTTCGAAATCCCAACGGTCATCGTCTTTAAGTTCATCCAATATTTCAGGTGCGCAGCGATATCCGTTACTGCAGCATTGATGGAAACAGTGGCATCCGGCGGGGCCGGCGTTCTGCCCGGAGGCACATTGGGATCCAGTTTCACCCAGCGGAACGACCCGTTCAAGACCATATCGGATCCGGTAGGCGCATAATTGTATGCCACATTACCACTGGCTTCATCCAGCGGCCACCAGCCAGTCAGGTTCTTATAATAAGGATGCCGGCTATAATCAACCAGGTTTACATAATTCTTAATAATGCTGTCCGGCAGGGCCGTATTAAAATAAACCAGGTCCGCCGCATAAAACTGCATGGGGATCGATGCATCTACTTTTCTGAATCCCAGTTTAAAGGGTTCAGCCGGGTTGCTGAAATCAATCAGGCTGAGATCAAAAGCACCTCCCCTGTTATTGCCGTCTACAAACATAGTAACCCTTCTGTTGGTGCTGCTGGTATACCGAACCTGCATGGTATAAGTATGCCATTGATTCACTGATTCGCTGCCACTCACCGCAGTTTGGGGAGCTTTTTGACTGCCACTGCCAAAATTGGCCTCATATTGTACGGCCCCATTGCTTACATTTAGCCACATCCATCCCTTAATACTGTTTTGAATATTTCCGATTTTAGGCGACGACTTGGATATAATCCCAGGATAGGTCCTTCCATCCAGGTTGTACGTGCGTACCTGCACCGTAAACTCGTCCGGTAACTTGGGGTCGTAGAGTTCGGGGTTGGGTACATAGGCATAGGTACTGGTATCGTCATTAAACAATACCGTAGAATAGCCTACTTTTTTCACTTCCTGCCCGCTAAAAGAGGGATACGCACAAATTAAAAAACCGGGCAAGGGGTTGGCAACGGCCCCCGGGTTGGAAGTAACGATCACCAGCCATTGTTCCTTGCTTTTGCCAGGCCGGGCATTCATGGCTTGCAAAATATTACCAATATACCCGTCGGCTTTTTCAAGGGCGGTTTTATATGCGGGGTTGGTGAGCGAATAATTGCCGGCGGCCTTGCCCGCTAGTGCCACCTCATTAAAATTGACCACCATCAGCGAAAGACTTGTATCGCGGTTCAACAAACGGACTGCCGAGTCCTTTACCACGGCATCATTTAGTACGCCATAGCTGTAAGTGGCCGTTCGTTCGGCATACCGGGCCAGGTTAGCCCAGGGGGTAACCAGGGCCGAAGTATAACTGGGTTTGTTGATGTTTAAGATTCTGAAAATATCCATGGCATAGGGCACCCTGCCGCCGCTGGACGCGGGGTCTGTATTCTTATACTCAAAACTGCTATCAGTAATACCATGGGTAACCGGTGTTACGCCAGTTAACAGCGAAGCCCAGCTGGAGCCGTCCGTAGCGGGTCTGGGAAGTCTGGCCTCGGCATAACTAAACTTGGCCGTTTTGAGAAGCGCCGCAATATTCGTAAGCCCGGTTGCTGCTTTTAACTCACTACCCGGCAAACCATCAATACTAATGACCAGTACCTTGCGTTTAACGCTGTCGGCATTCAACTCCTGTTTTTCAAAAACAGGAGCTACATTGGGGTATTTCTTACAGCCGGCCGCCAGTGCAACAGCGATCCCCATTGCCAGGCAATAGTTCCCTATAATCAATTGTCGTTTCATCCGCAATATTTTTTCGATGGCTTGGTGTAGTTGACCAATCCCTGTTTACTGATTTTATTAAAACGCCTGTATCTCCGCCATAACAGCATAAGTATTACTATAGCCGCTCGCAAACACCAGTTTTATAAACCGCCCGGTTACCGGGGTCGTAAAATTAACCCGTTGGGTACTGTTATTATTCTGGAATACACCTTGCGCGGCCAGGGTCATACCAGCCTCGTCTGTAGTATTTCCAATATAAATCTTATAGTCTTTTGGTATATTCCTGCAACAATCACTCTGCCTTGGGGTGAATATCATTCCGGAAACCGGAAGTGCCTCGTGCATATCGATCAGGAACCAGTGTGGAAATGCGGGACCGCCGCCCTGCCATTGGGTGTGCCAGAAAGTACCCACATTGCCATCAATTGCCGATATCGGCCAGCCGTTGGGAGGTCCTTCACCATTGGGCTCATATGAGTCTGCCGAAACCGTCCACAGCGCCCTTGAAAAAGGCAGACCGGGCAAATTGAGTACGGTGGAATCGCCTCCCGTTTTGGTAAGGGGGTTATACTGCCATATATTTTTGGTGAGCATCACCGGGTACTTAGCAGCCATCTCCGATTGCTTTGTGGGGCTAATATTAATCCCCCAGGCCCGGAAGAAGAAAATACAGTTCAGGCCGGTATACTCGCAAAGCGATTCATACAAGAAATCCTTGCGGGCATCGTCATTAATGAATATGCGGAGCGGTGTATCACGGGTCTTTTTAAAAATATACGTCATAAAACCATAACCATCTTTTGTATTGTCTGCACTCTTAAGCTTTTCAAAGATTTGCAGGAAGGGTATGGTCTTCCGGATAGCACTGTTCAGCCGGGAATCATTATCAAAGCTTTTGGCAAGGTTGGTAGCAGGGTTAATGGTGGGGTCATTCGAAAAGCGCAACGCTTCAGTTACTACTTGCGCATTAAAGAGTTGCGGGTTAAACCCGGTCATATCGGTAATGTTAAGCCTTTTGGCGCGCTCAAACAAAAACAGGTTACCCACGGAAGCCTGGAATAATCCGCTCCAGATCCATTTGGGCTGGGCATACAGTAAACCCAGCGCTGTAACCATATCCCACGACTGGCTGACGCCGGTTATTGTTTCGTCATTTACCGCAAGCAGTTTGTGCATCCATTCGTCGGTGTTTAAAGCAAACAACGGGTAGGCTCCTGTGAGGTAAGAGGGCTGGGCATCCAAGGCTGTACGCCAGGGAAATTGTGGCGACCGATGTGCCGGATCGACCGACCCTGCAGTGAGCCCCGCCCAGCCATTAAAGTCGGTTTGTATCATATTATCCCACTGCTGCATCACCTGTACAGGGTCAAAATCCGGATGCAGGGCCAGGTAAGCTTTCATTTTGTCTACGGGCAATGTAAGCACCATGGTAGACGAAGCCAGCTCAAACCAGGGCACTCCCGAGTTTTGAATAGCCTGCTTCCAGGCTGCAGCGGCAGTAGTGCCCAATACAAAATCAGGACTTTTGCAGGTGCCCGAAAAACTGAGTGCAACCGGGTTCTCGACCGGATATGACGGCAGTATATACACATGTCCCCCAAACAGGTTTTTGATTTTATTGACACCAGGGAAGAGCTCCTGCCTGGTAATGATACGAGAATAACGCATGTTGCCGCTAACCGTATTGGACCAGATTCCCACCTGGCAGCTAAGCCCGGTAACCCCGGCCGGAACAGTAATGGTAATTTCCCCGCCTGGCGGCGCATACATACCTGTACTGTAAATGCGGCTGGTGCTGTAACCCGGCTCCACATACATCATCAGGTAGCTTCGTTGCGCCTTGAGGTAATTGAGGTTCAGCACCACCTGGGCATTCTGCAGCCTTGCCTCACCCGGTTCCACCAGGCCCGGAAACATCCGCACGTGCTGCAAAAAACTGTTATCCTCATTTTTACCGGAGGTATCTATCGTTACATTTGTTTTTAACGAGTCTACATTATACCCATCCGGTATATTAAACCCATATTTCTTACAGCCCGATACAAGGATGACAGATACAGATAGGATAGCCACTAATAAGCCATGTACCCTTTTCATTCTATTATTTTTAAATTAAATAATTCGTTTTTGACCGATTACTGAGGTGGAACAACATCCGTATACCCGGTGCTCCATATCCTGCCACCCAGCCCCCAGGAGTCCGGCGTACCAAAGCCCATCCATTGGTAAATGAGCATCGGAACATCCAGACCCGTAATGGTAGCTTTATAAAAATTGCTGTTCGGATCGGGGCATACGCCTTTTGCCGTTTCATTGAACTTTGTAAAGTTGGCTCTTTTTGAAGGGTCAACCACGATGGCATCCTGCCCGGTGGGTGATAAATCTTTTACCACATTACCGGAGAGGTTGTTAAGCTTGTAGTAGGCAACCAGTTTGTTCAGGTAAGGGTGGTCGTCCGGGATGTAGGACTTACAGGAATATTTGGCCACGTCCGCATCCGTAAACGCTACATTCCAGTACCGCAGGTCCGTAATGTAACAGTTATCGGAATAAATATTCATTTGAGGAAGCGCATCTGTGGGCGGGCCGATATAAAACTTTCCCTTCGAAACAATGCTGGTTGCGTTTCCCGCATCATATTCCCCTTCCGTGGTGGCCCGGGAGCCCTGCCGGTCGTTGATGGTACGCAATGTGCCATCCATGTAAAATTTAAACTTGATCAGGTTGCTGTTTGCCGGCCAGTTAATGACCAGTGCAATATTGTGCCATTGGCCATCGTCTCCCGGCCTTTCTGCATCATATTGGCCGTTATTGCCTTCATCGTGCCGGTCGGCAGTTGCAAAGTTGATGAATAGCTTGGTATTGTTGCACCAGCCGGCGCAGGTCATAATATGCCAGCCTGCCGCCTGGTTATCGGTATTGGTTTGTGCCCGCAGCGTACCAAAAAGGTTGTAAAAGCCCTGACCATTGATTTCCGTTTTATAATTGGTTGCCGGCACTTTTAATTTAAATTCAAGGGTGCGCTGGGTTCCTTTTATCAGGTCAAAAATATGTTTGTCGTCATTGCCATACACCCGTACCTGATTGGCGCCCGTTCCCTGCAGCTGCAGCACCGAGTCGATATAATTGACATAGCCTGCTGTAGAAGCCGGTGCCCCATTTGGATTTACCTGGAGTTCTTTAAACCGGGGGCTGCTGAAAATAACAAAATTGTTGCGCCGCGAGTCTCCGAAATAAGTTGCCGCTGCCGCCGTGCCGGCATATTTATTTACAGTTCCGTTTAAATTGGAGGCCACTACTACCAGCCAGTTTTCCTGCTTATAGCCAGTTCGTTTTTTCAACGTAGCCATAATAGCTCCGATATAGCCATCCACCCTATTTACAGCATTGGAGTATTCCGCCGTAGCAGCCAGGTATCCGTATTGATCGCCTGCGGCAGCAATGCTATGAAACTGGCCTACCACAATGGTTGCCTCCGGTTTGCCCAGTTCGCTCATTACATTTTGTGTTACCTGCTCATCGTTATTCTCGGTAAGCGTATTTACGGTGGCATCTTTTAATAAATACTGGCTAAACAAGGCAGATGCAGCAAACCCGGCAATACGGGTGCCTGCGGCCATCGTTTTTATTCTTGAAATAAAAGTGGGATACTGACTAAAGTTGGCCGATTGAAAATTCACACCCACATTGGTTTTATCGGTAGGAATTCCCGTCATCATATTCGTCCAGGTAGCGGGCAAAGTAGAATCCGGAGGAAGCCCACCGCTCACGCCTACCCAGCTATATACGCCGTTGGCCAGCAGGGAACGGATATTCGGAGGGTTTAATGCCTGGATTTGTTTCCCTTCTGCCCCATCCAGGATCAGGTACAGTACTTTCCTGTTTAGAGCAGCGCCCTGTGCCGAATCGGGATAACCGGTCCTTAACTGGTTTTGCTGATCAGGAAATGTCCGGTTGCAGGACATGATCGCATACAATGAAAGAAAAGCAGCCATAACAGCAAAGGCTACACCCGTACTTATCTTTTTATTTCTTTGATTCTTCTGCATAGCATACCGCTTATAAAATGAATAAAAATGCCCTATGGCGCTATTTTCAGCTGCACAATGTTGCCCACCCGCGTGTTGTCGAACAGGCTGATCGACCCAAAGATCATCAGTTTATCCGCCGCCACTTCATAGATGCCATAAATCGTTCCTGAGAAGGCTCCGGAGTTGTTGTAACCACTGGCCAGGGATCCATCGGCATTTAGGATGGCAAATCCCTGCCGTACCACACCATCATACTTGTTAAAGCTTCCGGCAATAATAACCTTGCCGTTGCTGAGCTGGCCGGCATACGTAACAAGGCCGCCATCATAAGATTTCAGCGTAAAAGAAGGATCTGCCGTACCATCCTCGTTAAGCATCACGACCCCTTTGGCCGGCCGGTTATTAAACTGGGTAAAGTTACCCGTCAGCAATATCTTTTTTGTGGTGGCATTGTAAGTAATCTTAAAAATGGTACCGTTGGCACCAGAACCTATGGCCGATGCAAAATCGGTATTGATACCGCCGGTACTGGTCAACGCCATAACGCCGGGAACCGCTGTAACCGGGGCTGCCGGGTTGGACGGTGTATTGAGTGCGGTAAATGAACCGGCCACTACAATCGTTTTATTGCTCAGCTGAACGGCATCATTGATATCCCCGTTCAGGTTGGGATCATACTTCCCGGTTGCTGGAATATAGCTGTAATTATAAGTCGTATCAAGACGGCCCGTTTCAATCTCGCTCAGGCTCATCCGCACAAAGTTCCGGATAGGTCTGAAATAGGGATAGTAATTTCCCTTAATGGAGTTGGCATAATCCACACGGTAGTAGGAATCAAAATTGCCCACTGCGATTATTTTATTGGGATCCACATCCTGGAATATACGCACCACGTTGCCGTTAAACAGGCGCGCATTAAAATTGGCTACGGTATCTGTATTGTTCTGCGGTGCATTTTCCGGATCAGGGTTTTGCACAGCTACGGTAACACTGTCGATCGAAAGGTTGGTATTGATTTGAGTGATATTGGAAACAGAAAAACGCGATGAGTAATACCCACCAAAATTACCACCGATCACATAACGCGTTTGGCCCAGGATGGTTACCGGAAGCAAAGTAGCTATACCGCCCGATGCCCCCAAACCAGCATTACTGGTCATAAAATTACCACCCGGGTTTATTTGGGCGATACGGCCTAAAGGAGTACTTTGGTTATTATAATTGGTAAAACCGCCCATCAACAGGTAGTTGTTATCTGCTTTTTTAAACACACTGCTTACATAACCATTGGCGCCCACAGTAGAGGAGGCGTTATTAAAATCGCGATCGATGGAAACCTTACCCGTAATCGTGATCGTGGGTCCGTAATAAAACTGTCCGTCGGCCGTGGCAATGCTTCCCGGTCCGGAGGATGCGCTCGGAGGAATTTTTATAGACAAGAGGCTGTCGGTAGCGCTTACAATGGTGGCCGAAATGCCATTCAATAAAAAACGGTAACCGGCCGCAAGCTGTTTTATGCCTGCTACCTGCAGCGTGATGGTATCTCCTTCGCTTCCCTGGATAACAGTGCCCGGCTTGCCATAAAAGCTGATTACAGGCTGGGGATGCGGCGGGTAAGGCTCGCCGGCTAATTCAGCTTTCTTAACACAGGCCGTTACCGATAACAGCAATACTCCTGCGGCTATTAACGGTACTAGATATATTCGACGAAGCATATTCATTTTAAAATTATTTTTTTGAGTAGTCGAATCCATAGTTCTGTGCGCTTACAACAAAATCATTCGGTGAAAATCCAAAAAAGAAGGCATCCGAATAATTGAGCGCATGTACAATTCCATTGGTAGGATTAATATCGGTGGTAGCAACGCGAAAAATATCCGGCAACCGGCCAGCTGGCGGGGTATCCCCTTCCGGATACCCTATGTATAACTGCCGGTACCCGGCGTATTGCACTCCCCCGGCATCATAGAACACAGCGCCGATCAACATATTTTTGCCCATGTAGGAGGTGTAGTACTGCCCGCCGTAAACGCGGAAATTATTCGGATCGAGCTGCGGGTAATCGCTTAAGCGTCGCATCCCCTTAAAAAGATATTTGGAAAGCTGTTGCTTCAAAAAGTCCGGATGCAGCTGCGCCAGGTTGGAAATAGTATCTCTCCCCTGCGACAGCAAATAACTGTTTAACGTTTGCAGGGAGTTGATGATCGACGGATCGGCGGGTGCAAAAAAAGTAATCTGCTCATTCTGAAAAACATTTTCCATACCCGAAAGCTTTATGATCCTTACCAGGGAATCGAACAGATGGTAACGATTGCTTTGCAGATACTGGATTACGGTACCATTGAATTTCGGATCAATGATGCCCTTGTCTTCATAGTAACTATCCTTTTTGCAGCCGGTCATACAGACCATCGCTGCAATCCCCAGTATATACATCGAAAGCAACTGAATTCTTTTCATGGTTCTCATTTTAACGTCCCGATTAAAAATTTCTTTTCCTGTTATTGCCAATAATTGTTCAACTGCATACCCGGGTTTTGCGTGAGTGCCGATGAACTGATGGGCCAGGTCCATGCGCCCAATGCAAAATCATTTTCAGAAATCGGATGGTAACAAAATTTCGGATCGAGAATACGACCGGTTCTTACAAGGTCAAAATAATAATATCCTTCGCCAAACAGCTCTTTACAACGCTCGTAATAAATTGCATCCGACAGGTCCAGTCCCGGCGTTTCGCCCTCTACATATAAATCGGCACCCGATCTTTTTCGCACCATATCGAGGAGGGTGATCGCCTTTTGCGTTTTAGCACCACCCAAACTCGCACAGGCCTCTGCCTGTAATAATATGGCATCCGGCAACCGGAAAATCATCTGGCAGTCATCGGGGTTTACATCCTCGCCTGGCACTGCATAAATGTTCAGGAACTTAATGCACTGCAGCCGGTGCGGATCGGTATTCCCTTGCGGCTGGTAGAAAAACAAAGTCCACCGGAGGTCATTCTTATTTGTCGGAAACAATTGTTGCATAAACGCCGGGTTGTAGCCTGCGTATGTGCGGGTGGTCCCATTAGGCTTGTAGGGAGCGGTGAGCACATTATCGGCAAAAGAAGCAAACAGGCCAAAACGTTCGCCGGTATTCAGGTTTTGCCTGATTTCAAAAAGGCTTTCCGGTGTACCGCCTTTAAATACTTCATGCATTTGGGTAATGGGCATTAACTGGTAGGCCCCGTTGTTTTGTGTGAGCAATACCTCGCCCAGTGAATCGGTTTGCTGCCAGTACTTTTCTTTGTTTTCCTTGTCAAAACCGGCACACCACATATTGATATTCATCATAAGATCCAACGCACTTCCACGCATAGCCCGGGCTCCTTTATCTACCGGGTCGACATAGGTCCAGGGCATATTGTTTACAACAGTACCCAGGTCTGCCAAACATTTTTGCAGCACCGGAACCATTGCCTGGCGCGGTTCCGGATTCCGGTTAAATGCGTTGGTATAATAAGGAATATCGCCATACAAGCGGGCCATCATAAAGTAAATAAGGTTGCGTAAAAAAACGGCTTCTCCAAGAAACTGATCTTTCTTATCCTTCCGTAACACGTCTTTGTCTTTATTTACCGCATCTACCATGATATTGCAACCGGCTATAATATCGAAAAAAGGGCCCCATTCGGTAATTTTCGCAAAAGTGCCCACCCAGTAATTATTGTTGTAACTACCCGTAAGCGTTTTAAGGTCATTGTTGGCGGCCAGCGTAATATAATGCCTGCCTGTAGCGTCTACCCCTGCAACCGGCGCACAACGGAAGTCGCCCACCGCCGGGAAAAACTGAACGTCACAACAATCCAGGCCCGGGCCTGATTGCCCCATTGTTTTCCGGCGAAACTTGGCATAAAGGCCTGCCATATATTGGTCAAAATCATCCGTAGTTTTCCAGAAATTGTTACCCGAGAGGGCAAGAGGCGGGTTCACATTTAAAAATCGTTTGCAACCGCCAAAGCCGCATACCATTACAAGGACCAGGCATGTCATGGTGATTGTACCTATTAATTTATTCATCTTACCGGTTTTTGAATACATAGTTTGATCACTGATTTTATAAAGCATTTCATTGCTTAAAACGAAATATTAACCCCGATCGAATATCGTTTAGGGTTGGGATAGGCCCCCTGGTTATCAAAGCCCAATGTGGAAACGTTTTCAGGATTCGCTCCTGAATATTTTGAAATAATAAACACATTCTGAAGTACCCCATAAATACGCGCAGAGCTAACCCTGATCCTGCGTAGCAGTTCGTTCTTGACGAGATAGTTTAACGCGATCCGGTTCCATTTCCAGTACGATCCGTCTTCCAGGAACAGGGATTGATTGTACCGGTAAGGGTCAATGGTTCCGTTGGTACGGTAATCAAAGGGGTTCGGATAGCGGGCCACATCTCCCGGCGATTTCCAGTAATCGTACTGGTCAATAGGTATTGCTGCACCGCTTTTATACAGGTCAAATCCAATGGGGTTGTAAAACGTACGGAATTTGTCAGCAAGAGCCGTATTGAGTACATCCCTGAACAAGGTATACGTTACATCGGCATTAATACTCCACTGTTTGTATCTCAGGTTTAGAAAAATACCCCCGTTTACTTTAGGCAACGGATCATACAGGGCCGTCAGGTCATTTACGTCAATTATATAATCTCCATTGAGATCTGTCCACCGGGGGCTCCCACCCCTCAAAAATACATTGCCTACTCTTACGGGTTTGCCGGTAACGGGATCTACCGCTACATCTTTGTCGGTGGGGTACACGCCTACCGTATTATAAGCAAGCGTGGTAATAGGTTTACCACCAACCGTTACCAGGATGGGGAAGTTAATGCCTTTCTCACTTAAAACCGTGGTAAACTGGCTAAGGCCACCTTCCAGCTTGGCTACATAGTTTTTATTATAGGCGCCGTTTACGGTGATATCCCAGCTAAAATCGCCCTGGTTGCCCGACCGATAAGTCACTGCAAGCTCATGACCATATTTCACCAGCGACCGGTCGTTTACTTTTATGGAGCCAAACCCGGTGGTATTGGCCAGTCCGATTGCAGCAATATCATTATCAATAGATGTATAATAAAAATCATACACCAGCGATAACCGGCTTCTAAAAAACTCGCCATCATAGCCCAGGTTAAACGTAGTATTGGTAATGGGTTTAAAGTCTACATTGGGGAGCGCATCCCTGTTATACACAATGGTAGGCTTGCCCACATAGGTAAATGCATAGGGTTCCAGCTTACCGTATACATCAAAGATGCTGCCGGTGGGTATCAGTGTGTTTCCATAGCTTACCCTAAAACGGCTTTCGTTGGCCCACTTAAAGTTTTTAAACCAGTTTTCCCGGTGCAGGTTCCAGGTAAAACCAATATTCGGCGTTTTAACAAACCCGGTATTCGGCCCGTTGTTGGAAGAGCCTTCCGAACGGTATTGGAAGTTCAATACATAGCGTCGCCGATAATCGTAGGTGAATACACCTCCATATCCCACCGACCTGCGGTCAAATAAATTGTTCACCACCCCATCTCTTGTATTTACAAAATCATAGGTAACGGGGCCATATAAATTGTCATTACCCGCGCTGTTGATGAGGTAATAATTCCCGCGGCTCACCGATCTGGTAATTTCATTAAACAGGTAAAGGTTAAACGTATGTATTTCTTCTTCATTTTTAACCAGCGATTTCACATAGTTGACATCGCTTAACAGGTTCAGCATATTGTCTTTCTGGTTGCTGGTAATATACGACGGCCGCCCGGAGTTAATAAGGGATGGTTTGAAATTATCATACACATTTGAATTCAGAGAATAGTTAAAACGGGTGTGCAGCACAAGGCCCTTAAGCGCAGTAAGCCTGATATCCAGATTTGGTGCCACTACCAGTCCTTTATTGTCATTTTTTGCAGCGATCCCGGCTACCGCACTGGCATTTTCGGAAAATGCAGAGGGGGGCGGCAGTAATGAAGACGCCGCTTCTGCTGCGGCTATGCCCCGCTGGGAATAGGCAGAACCGGAGCCTACCTGCTGCCGGGTAATCCCGGAGCTGATGTTAAAATTTACATTTAAAACTTTGTTATCATAACCCAGGCCGGAACTGATACTATACCTGGTGAGGCCCGTATTTTGCAGGATCCCGTATTCCTGGTAATAGCCAAGATTGATCTTATAGTTAAATTCCTTCATACCACCGGACACATTCAGGTTCGTGGTAAAATTGGTGGTGGGTCGTTTAAAGATCGACTGCCAGTTTACGCTGTTATTGTAAAACCGGTTTAAACTATCGGAGTAATAAGGATACCGGTTAATATCCGCCAGTCCCAACCGGTTGGCAAAAGAAGTATCATATGCCAAAATTTGCTGCAACCGGATGTCTCTTTCACCCCTGCCACCGATCACTTCTCTGAGCCGGGGCACTGAATTATAGAACACGTTCGTGGAAAAATTAAAAACGGGCCGGGGTCCCTTTCCTCTTTTTGTAGTGATCAGGATTACGCCATATGCACCTCTTGAACCCCATAAAGCCGTAGATGCCGCATCTTTCAATACCTCTATTTCCTCTATATCATCCGGGGGAATAATGGACAAAGGACTGGCCCCCTGACCACCGGCAGCATTGGCATATTCAAAGTTCGAGTTCATATCAAAGGGCACCCCGTCAATTACAAACAAGGGTGACGTAGGCGTTAAAATAGCATCCGTTCCCGATCCCATAATACCGGTTGATGACAGGCCCCGGAGCTGTACCACACTGCGCACACCCGGGCTACCAGAGATATTTTGCACGTTAAGACCAGGCACCCTGCCTTGCAGAAGCGACTCCACGCTGGCTGCAGGCTGGTATTTGATCTGCTCACCGCTGATTTTCACCGTGGATCCTACGTTACGATCCTTGGAAACCTTTCTATAGCCCTGTACCACTATTTCATCCACATTTTTAGCGTCCGGCTCCTCCATTTCTATTGTTTGAGGCGATCCTAATACCGCTTTCACCGTTTTATTCTGATACGATATATGCGTAATAGTAAGAGAAGCACCTTCCGGTGTAGCAACCGAAAAATGCCCGCTCGAATCGGTAATACCCAGCACTTTTGATTCACCGCCGGCAAGAGCGATAGAAGCACCCTGAACCGGTTGGCCGGTTGCTTTATCTATAACCATTCCTTCATACTTGCCTTTGTTTTGAGCAACCGTAGTAGCGGAAAAAACGAAACAGCAAAGCATTGCTAACAAAATGTATCGCATAAGCAAAAATTCTCTTATAAATCTCTCAACAATAAAGTTTACAAATATTTAAGCCTTTTCTCCTTTCCAAATTAACCATCTGTAAAACGCGGGTTATCCCGTTTAAACCAAAAGATAATCTGCCAGTCTCCTTTTTCGTAGATCGCAAAATCAAACAGAATCTGCGCTACCAGGCGCTGGTTTCCGAATCCCATCCGGTCCCAGCTGATTTCGGTGTGCGCCATCGTACCGGCAGAATTGGTATACTTTGTGGGGTACTGTGTTAACAGGGGTATCGGATAGGCTACGCTGTATTTAACAGCAGTGTCGGAAAGCTGCATATCAAAACCATGCACCAGCGTAGACCATTTGGTAAGATCAAATTTGCGGGGATCGATCGGCTTTTGGATGGTATCTAAAAATTTAAACGTAAGGGAATTGCCGTTTCCAGTTTTCAAAAAGATAATGTTCACGTCCCCTTCACTTAACCGTCCTCCCCTGCTTTCACCAAATACATTGCTCACCAGCCCCGGATTGATCGATCCCGAAGTCACCTGGCCGGTGAGCCGGTCGAACCTGTTGGGCTCGTAAGGAAGCTGCCGGAAGGGCTTCAGCCGCATCCCTGAGATAAACTTAGAACCGCCGGCATTGCTCACCTCCACATCAAAAACATATCCTGAATCGGGCTGGCATTTTATTAAATTGGAATTGGCTTCAGACCGCATCACAAATTGCCCGGAATGCGATCGTATTTCAAACAACCGGTTAGATGTAGTTACCCGTTTATTTTCTATCTCCTGGAGGGAGGTTTCATTACCGGTATAAAGTTCTTTCCAGCTTTTTACCTCAAAAACATTTTCCAGTTCCGGCGCTGGTTTATTATCATAGGTTCGCAGGTTCAACACTTTAAACGTAAGCGGCTGCGTGGATCCTTCAAAATTAAAATCGGAAGTAAGCGTAACAAAGGATCTCCCAAGCGTAGGCTCCAGCACTGTTTGTTTAAACATTGCTTTCGCGTTGCTGAATTGAACACGATCTTCCGGCACAAACTTTTTAACGCATGCTATAAAACAACTGGAACAGACCAGCAGTAAAAAAGTCAACGTCGAAAACTTTATTCTCATTTCAAATATTTTAATCGATGTATTAAAAGGTCTCTGGTCGGCGTTGCGATCAGGTGTTTAACAATCTTGACAAAAATTCGCCAAATCCAAATACATGCCCGGGCGAAAGATCGAATACAATACCATTGGTGGCATTAGTACCAGACACTACCGTAAATGTGGTAACCCAGAACCTGCTGAAAATTGAATTTTTGATATCCACAAACGAAAGCTCCAACGGCCCGCCCTGCACATATCCGCCGGCACTTTTCTTATTATAGATCACTTTCATGGTATACCCGTAATGCAGCGAAGGAAAATTCAATCCTTCAAAATACTGCGTCAGTGAATCGATGTTCACCGCCTTGGTAAGCACATATCTGCTCAACAGAGTGTCCAGGTGTTTCTGATCGATGGTAGACAGGGAGAGGGACGGCTTATTCTGAAGCGCCCGCACCTGGTTGAGTCCCTTAAGTGCTGTGGCAAAACTGGAATTGTCGATCGCAAAAAAAGAAATGTCGTTTTGATGTTGTAGTGAATCTTTGATGGAAGGCACCCTGTCGAGCACCAGCAGGAGCGAGTCAAAATGTCCTGCGGGCTGCTGTTGTAAATATGCATAAATATTGCCATTGAATGTAGTACTATGCGTAGCTGTATAATACGGCCCGTCTGCGTTCTTGCTGCAACCGGCGCCCGCAAGGAGGATGATCAGTAGCATTAATAAGCTGAAAGTTGTTATTTGATATCGCTTCAGATTTTTCATAACCATTTTTCGTTTACAGATTAACGCAACTATTTATTGGCCCAATAAGGATACTGTTGAATGGAAGGGTTGCTGGCAAGCACCGCTTTTGAAACCGGGCAATAGATTCCTCCTTCATCAATAAGCTTATTAAACCCTGCATTATTACGTCTTAACTTATAATACCGTACCTGATCATACCATCGCCAGGCCTCACCGATGAGCTCTCTTCTGCGTTCCTTAAAAATGGCCTCCAGAATATCGCCGTCTTTCGTAGCCGAATAGGTATTGGCACCCCTGCTGATCAACTGCTCGTTCAGCGAGGCTATTGCCCCGTTGGTATTGCCGATGGCGGCGCTGGCTTCCGCTTTTAAAAGCCGGATTTCATCCAGTCGTGAAAAGGTGATATTGGAGCTGTATACGGCAAAGGAAACAGATCCGTCTGCGTTACTTCTTCCATTATTGAACACTTTTATCTTGCTGAAAATGGGCGTGGATGAAAAGAAATTTTTAAAGTACTCTCCGGCAGTAACGATTCTGAGAGTGCTGTCCACTACAGAGGTCCGCACCGTGTCGAACCGGAACCGCTGATCCAGGGGACTGGTAAATACCGCCGTAATGACATCCGCCGGAACATAAAGATCCGGAATGGACTTGGAGGTAAAGGGAGCTGCCATTGTCCAGCTCTCGATATGCCCGTCTCCACTGGTTCCGGACTCCCCGAACTGCCAGGATAAGGGAAAACCCATCAATACCCGCGGACCGCCGTTTTCAGCTCCTCGGTCATAAAAAACCCCGTTGGATGCCGTAAGTTGTCCGGTTGTAGCATAATCCAACTGGCCGCTGCTTCTGCGGTCGATCACAAACTGTGCATATACTTCTGCATCGGCATAGTGACCCTGCCATGCTGCAATATGAGCCAGCAGCCCATAGGCCGCTAATCTGCCAAAAAGCATAGTCCGAAACTGATCGGAATTCTGCAAATGAAAACTGCCCGTTTGCAGGGGATCTGATCCGCCATATATATAAGGTAAGAAATCTACGGCTTTTAATACTTCTGCCTCACAAAATTCAAGGATCTTCCGTTGATCTGTTCGTGGAATTTGAGGAAATGCTCCGTCAAATGAACTGGTAATAAAGGGGATGTCACCCCAGATACGCACCATCATAAAATACGCCCATGCACGCAGGCAGCGCATATGCGCAATATCAAGGTTGTTCATAACCCTTGTGTAACGGGTATCAACCATTGCCTCACCCGAACGCTCTATGTATAAATTAATGGCGTTAATCACAGCATAAAACCTGCGCCAGTCTTTCATTTCCTCTAATAGCGGAAACTGTGTATTCAACTGCCCGTCTATAACTGCTTTCAGATCTGCGCGGGCGCTTGATACGAAATCGCCGCTGCGAAGCTCACCCCACAACAAATAATTATTGTTGGTTGCCAATGCAGTTCGGAACAGGCTATACACACCAAAGAAATTACTGTTAATATCATCGTAAGAATCCCAGGCAACTGTTTCACCGTATAAATGTTGCGACTCGATATTGAGCTTTTTATTACACGATAAAGTGAGCGCCAGAAAAAAACCTATAAATGCAATTTTCGTAAAACGGTTTGTTGAAAACTTTTTATACATAAGATTGCTATTTGATGGATCTACCATTTTAATGTTTAAAAGACACTCTTGCACCGAGTGTAATTGTACGCGGCAGCCGTTGCGCATACCCGGTATAATAGCCCTGGTAGTTCACAAGCTCGGGATCGCCGTTTTTAAAGGGTGAAACCGTAAACAGGTTGGTACCCGAGAGATATACTTCTAAATTCTCAAACACCTTCCGGTGACCGTTTCCGTTGCCAAAACGATAACTTAATGTTACCGCCCGAAGCTTCAGGAAAGAGGCATTTTGAAGAAATAAATCCTGCCCGGACTGAAACGGATCCACATTGCTCCAGGGATTGTATAAGGGATAATCGGAAGGGTTAAAGTTTTTTTGCCAATAGGTAATTTCCTTTACGGTTGACAGGTCATTACTGTTGTCGTTATTTGCAAAATTCAACCGGTTTGAAATTTCCTGGTTCAGCAGCTTTTGACCCGCAGCAAAAAACAGGTTGATGCTTAGCGAAAATTGCTTATAGGAAAAATCGTTGATAAAGCCTCCGGATACCACCGGTAATGAATGCCCCGTTAACATCTTATCCTGCTCATCAATTATGTTATCGCCGTTATCTTTCCACTTAGGATCTCCGGGGCTGAGCGCGATCCCATTGTACGTTTGAACGCTACCATCTTTTACCGGTATTTCGGATTGGTTATTATAGATCCCCTGGTTCTGAAGTAACCAGTAAGCGTCGATGGGCTGCCCCACCTTGAGTAACCGGTTACCGATAACCACTGATTGCCTTCCATCGGGAAGAGCCGTGAGTTTATTCTTGTTAAAATTGACGTTAACTGCAGATACCCAGTTTAGCGATCGTGGATTTGTTAAAAGAGCGGCTTCTATCGTTGCATCAATACCTCGGTTATTAACGGCCATACCGTTTTTATAAACGCCCGAGTATCCGGTTTCTCTCGGAGCCGGCATTAACAGCAACAGGTCCTTATTATCGTTATTATAAACCTCCAATCCAAGGTTTATCCGGTTGTTCAGAACACCAATGTTCATGCCGAGGCTTGCCTTATGTGCCTTTTGCCATTCAACCCCATAGCTCACCCATCCCCGGGAATAAGGCCTGCTCGCTACACCAGAGCCCATATAGGACGGAATTACGGGATCTCTCGGCCAGCTTATACCGGTAGATACGTAAATGGGGCCCTGGCTGTAAAAATCGGTTGAATAGGGCATACCAATAACGCCGTAAGATGCTTTTACAATAAAATTGCTGATGGTTGCCTGCTCTTGTAGCAAGGCCTCCTTAAGGTTCCAGGATGCGCTCAACGTGGGTGATGTAATCCATCGCTTATCGGGTTGAATGAATGATCCTCCATCCCGGCGAACGATAGCGGTAACATCGAGCGTCTTTTTGTATGAAAAATTCAGGCTTCCATACAGGGCGCTCAGTCCAATCCGCTGCTTGTCGCTGGCAACAAGAAAATATTGAAATGGCTGCTCGTTGATTTTGTTGGGATCGATGTCGATGGGGCGCACCTTAATGTTATCATTCGGTGTATTATACCCGTATCCATAATCATATTTTTGAACATCCGACTGATAAGACTGGCCGGCCTCAATTATAAAACGGCTGTCTTCATTGAGCTGGTAGGTATAACGAAGCGCATTGCTGATAAGTATCCGCTGGTTATACCCGAAGTAGTTGGATGTAAAGTTGTTTTTTTCCAATAAAATCCGCGGCCAAAAAGCATCCCGGCTATTTTCATTATAATCGATATTGAAGGTTGAAATAAACCTCAGGCTGCGGGCGATAGTGGCGTTGATTTCCGCCATTGCCTGTAATGCATTCACCTGGTTGTCATCAAGCGGCTCTTTGCTTGCGGCAGAGAAGATATCCAGGTATTGCTGGTACGCCTGCTTATTAGGCGCCAAAGGGCTGCTTAACGAAGGCGTATAGCGTACTTCGGAAAGACGGTCCCTGAAGCTTCTGTTGCGACGGCGATCTAAATGCGTTCCATTAAACAGCGCTGTAAACGTCATCCAGTTAAATGGTTTTAAGCTCGTGCGGGCCGAGAAACCGGATCTTTTCAGTTGTGCATCATCCTGCCCAGATCCGTCTGAAGTATGATTAACAGAGAGGGCAACATTCGCCCGCGGGTGCTTACCCAATAACATACCGGCGCTTGCCGAATAGACGGGCACCGGCCGGTAATACAAATCCGTCCAGTTGGCGGGACCGTAATAGTTTCCATCGGCCACATCTCTCAGGTAGGTGGGGATTACGCGCAAATTTTCGGAAGAGGCATACTTGTCATAGAAGGGCTTTCTCCAGGCCGTTTCATATGCTGCGTTCACCGGTGTTACGCGCTCATTAGATGCAAATCCGAAATAAGTGCTTGCAAACGATTCGTTACTTCCTTTTTTAGTATCCTTTGTTGTAATCCAAATAGCGCCATTTGCCGCAATGGGGCCCAGTTTGGCCAGATCTGCGGGATCTTTTAATACTTTAATGCTTTCTATGTTCCTGCTATCTAAGGTGGACAGGAAATTGGTAGCCGGTCCAATACGGGTAAAATCGGTAACCTGTATATCAAATACCAGGTTGTTATCCGGTATCATAGGAATACCGTTTACAAATACGGTGGGTTGCTGTGCATACAGGTCTTTTTTGGATAAAAGGGGTGCCTGTAGTCCACGGACAAACATATACTGCTCGGTGCCCGGCTCCCCGGATGGCTCCTGCACATATACGCCTGCAACGTTCCCTTTCACCAATTGCTGTACCGAAACATAGGGCTGGTTTTTAAAATACTTTAATGGCAGCATGCCGGTTTTATAGGCAGCGCTCCAGTTTGCAGAATCGGATGGGCCTGTTGCCAAACTGCTATCAGCTACCGACAAAGAATCTTCCGGATGCTCCTGGCCATAGCTATACCCTGCGGTACATGCCAAACACAAAGAGGATAGCGCAATAATGAGATAATAACCTTTTTTGCTCACAGTTAAATTAGCTTAAAGATGAAGTACAAATTAGAGTTGCCTAAAAACGCCGCGATCAGCTCAGCGCAGCATATGTTTCCCAGCCATGAATCGTTTTAATTTATGGTTTAAGTTTTTGTTTGTGGTTTAATTACAGGTCTCTCTATAGGAGCATACGATACCCAGGCAAGACTTCCCGTCATTTTTCAGACATGGCAGTATCACCATTTTCGGATGCTTTCAACCATCTACGTTGCCTTTTCTGTTTATTCGTTTAAATAAACAGGAGCAACACATCCAAACAAAAGCAGAGTTATATTTACCGCTTCTGCTTCGTTTCATCTAATCAAAAAAACAGCCGGCTTAACGGGCAGCACATCGTTGTTTTATATTTTCAATTTTAGTTTATGCAATCGAAAACAAATGTTCAAGGTCGAATCATGCACAAAATAGAAAAAATTTTTAAGAAAAAAATATATTTTTCTTTCCTGTCTATTATTTTTTTTCCGGAAGCCGGTATCCGGATTTAGCGTATGTGTTTTTGCAATACGATCCACTATTATTACTAATGGCACTGTAGCAGAAAACCTGTTCATCTGCAAAACGCTACTGCATAAAAAATGCGACAACTTGCATACCAATGTATACAAGATGCCGCAATGAGTCATTGTATTCCGTTACAACCAGATACTCCTTAGAAACCTAAAATATTCGTGTGTCTAATGCCTGCCGGCACAACTAAGATCATCATATTCTCACTGTCTATTCAGAAATAATCTTCCTTACAGCATTATTGGTTTTGTCCAATACATATACAGCACCATTCTTATCTACTGCCACACCGATGGGACCAGAGAACGTGGCCGCCCCACCTACTCCGTTAGTAAAACCGGGCGTACCGCTTCCGGCAAAAGTACTTACCTCCCGGGTACCGGCTTTTATAAACCGGATCGACTGGTCGGCGTTTGCGCCGCCATCGCCCGTTCCATTTCCGGCTACGTATAAATTGCCCGCATCATCAGCGGCTAACCCCCAGGGATTAACAAAGCGCGCAGCGGTACCAATACCGTTCACGTACCCCGCTTCATTGTTCGTTGCCCCGGCGATGATGGATGTCTTCCATGTATTTGCCTCAATTCTCCATACCGCCTGGTTTCCCATTCCTACCGTATAAATGTTTCCGTCAGGGTCGCAGGCAAGACCCGTGGCCCATGTAAAGCCCCCCGCGATCACATCATGAAAGGACTGGTCTTTTTTTAACCGGTATATCTGGGATGCCCATATATTTGAATAATAAATATCTCCTGTTGCTTTATTTACGGTCATATTCCAGGGCTCGTTCTTTGTCCAGGCAATGGTGGTAGCGGTTCCATCCGGTGTAATTTTACGGATATCCCAGTTAATCGCATCCACACAGTATACATTATCGTCTGCGTCGAGCCCTAAAGAAAAAGGCCAGTAAAACTTTGCACCGGTGCCTTTGCCGTCGGCGTGCCCCGGGTTACCCGGTGATCCTGCAAATACGGATACATTACCGGCGGAATCGATCTTGCGGATACAATTATTTCCCGCATCCGTCACATATACGTTTAAAGACCGGTCTACCACAATACCCGAAGCACGGATCCAGTTGTTCACCGGGTCCGAGAAATGAAATTCGGCATTGGTTCCATTTCCGTTTGCAAAGCCCGGTGTTCCGCTTCCTGCCAGCGTAGAAACAACATGCACATATTGATAAGTGAAAACACCTGTACTGGTTGCGGTTTGCCCGTCCACTGTTACCGTAACCGGGCCTGAGCCTGTTTTTTTGGGAACAATCGCCATGATCTGGTGATCATTGGCCGCAATGATCTTCAGGCGCCGTCCATTGATGGATACGGCGAGTCTGGAAGTATCTGCACTGAAGTTCTTCCCGCTAATCAGCATTTCCGTTGTGCTGCCTCCCTGCGTGGGTGTAAAGCTTTCAATACTTACAGAGCCGCCGCCCGCGTCTGTACTATTTTTTTTACAGGCGGTAAAAAGAACCGATACTATTATATACCCGGCTATTGCTATAGAAGTAATATATTTTTTTTGCATATCGTTTTTATTAAAGACCACAGTTTAACTGCATTAAAAAGTCGGGGTTACCACCCGGGGTTCTGCACCAACCCCTTGGCATTATCCATTTCCGTTTGTGAAATAGGGAACAAATACATTTTATTGACCCAATACCGGGTTTCAAATAAATTACGGTTATAAAAATCCGTAAACCCAAAACCCTGGTTGTTGTCATTGGCATTTACATTCATCCGGTAAATGGCCAGTTGTTTGGGATCGTTCATCATCAGCCGGCGCACCAACGTAAAATAACGGTCGCCTTCAAAACATAATTCGATTTGCCGTTCGCGCAGTATCACTTTCCGCATGGCTTCCTGGTTGCCCACAGAACCGGGATAAACCGTTTCAAACGCCGGCAAACCAGCTCTCGACCAAATGGCGTTCAGGTATTTTAAGATATCCGGGTTGGCCGGATCGTATTCGTTCAGTGCTTCAATATAATCCAGCAGTATTTCGGCATACCGCATATGAATATACGGGCGGTACGAAACCTGGCTGTTACGGATATTGCTGGCAGGACTCACATATTTCTGCACCAGGTAGCCGGTCATATCCGGGCGGTTGGTAACCGGGGCACCCGATTTTCCCGAGTAGTAAAACTCTGTTCTTCCACGCCCGTCTATATTTTGTGTTGAAGAAAAATAGTTCCGGTCGTCCGTTGTGGGCGCAGCCACGGCCGGCTTGCCGTTGTACATAACCGATGCATAAAACCGGGCTTCGCGACCTGCATACATGTTGCTGTTGCCTTTCACATAACCACGGTTCACCCCGTCTTTTGCGGTGCCCCATTGAGCGGGGTCGTCCTGCTGAACAAGTCCCTGTTCCGTATAACCGGAGCCGGGATCATCGATGGTGCGGCCATTGCGCATATAAAAAGCATCTACTACATTTTGGGTGGCGCATTGCATATTAAAGCCCGCAGGCCCCGGGGCGCACCGCACTTCCATTCCCCATATCCACTCATGCCCGGCCAGGTTGGATGAAAAAATAATCTCCTTGTTCCAGTTGGAAACAAATACATTGCGGTAAGAAACCAGCGGATCAAAATTGCCATCCCCGTCATCTGTATTCCGGTATAGTTTATAGGTATCCAGATCAATTACCGCTTTTGCCGCGTCTGCGGCCACTTTCCATTTGGCGGCATCATATGCCAGCGGAGCAAGAGCCGTGCCGTCATGGTTCTTAAAGCCGGCAAACATCGGGTTGCCATTCCATAGCGGGCTTGCTGCCAGTAAGGCCAGCTGTGCCTTTACAGTCCAACAGGCACCCTTGGTGGCTCTTCCATAATTGGAAGTACTGGCCCAAGCTGCAGGAAGTCCTGCTGCTGCCCGGTCCATTAAACGGTTGATCTCCGCCACACAGGAATCAAAAGGCGCACGGGTATACTGGCTGTAATTTTCATCCAGGCCCAATGTACCTCTCAGCAATACAAAGGGGCCGTACTGACGCAGGAGCCGCCAGTAAAACCATCCTCGTAAAAACAGCGCTTCGCTTTTATACTGTTGTTTTAAAGCATCGCTCAGCTCCGCCGAAGGTACTTTATCAATGTTCTGATCAAACACAATGGATTGGCGGATGCCTGCATAATAAGTGGGCCAGTAATTCCAGTAATTACTCTGCACGCTCCAGTTGCCCGTTACCATTTTCCGGATATCAACATTGGGGAGGCTGCAGGAAGTTTCATCGCTGCCTCCCAGCGTGGTGTAGTCATCCGGCTGAAGGATCACACGGCTGTATACCTGGTTCAGGTAAGATTCTGTTGTGGATCTTTTTTGCCAGATCAGATCAGAGGTCAGCAGGTTGTCCGGCTTTTCATCTAAGTATTTTGCACAGCCTCCCAGCAGGAGCGCCGTGCAGCAAATAAAGAAGGGATATAAAAACTTATTCATGATAGATTCAAATTAAGCGTGATTTAAAACAAGGCCCTGATCCCAAAAGTGCCCATTTTGGTGATCGGGTATTTGGCGCCATTGGATCCCAGCTCCGGGTCCCATATTTTAAACTTGGAGAAGGTAAACAGGTTTTGTCCGCCCACATATACATAAAGGGAGCTGAGACCGATCTGTTTCATTTTATTGGAGGAAAAATTATACCCTATTGAAGCCTGCTTCAAACGCAGGTAGGAACCGTCCTTCAGCCACCAGGAGCTGTTGAGATAATTATTATCCCCGGTGCCGGCAATGGTCAGACGCGGATAGGCCGCATCCTGTCGGGGATTATCCGGCGTCCAGCGGTCTTTGATCACACTTAAAGAGTTGTTCGGGTACTGCCCCATGCCCGAAAAAGGGACCGGGCCCACACCCGGGGCACCAAGCCCATTGATGCCATATCCGTTGGCCAACACGCCCACATCTGCAATGCCCTGGAATAAGGCAGACAGATCAAAATTGTGATAGCTTACGGTAAAACCGGCACCATACAACCATTTGGGAAACCAGGATTTACCCAGGTAGGTCCAGTCATTGGCATCAATCACATTATCTCCGTTCAGATCTTTATAACGGATATCACCCGGCGCCACTACGCCAAATTGCTGCACGGGACGGCTCTTGATATCATTTTGGTCTATGAATAAACCATCGGCAACATAACCTGTAAATTCTTCAAACATGTGGCCGGCTCTTACCTGGTAAGTATTCTGCCGGAGCGGTTCATCGGCATAAATTACTTTATTTACAGCATAGGTTACGTTGCCATACAGGCGCAGGCCCAGTTTACCAAGCCGGTCGTTATACTCAATATTACCATCGATCCCTCTATTCCGGGCTTCTCCTAAGTTTGCAAATACCCGGGATCCATAATACCCGGCTATATGAGCCAGCGTGTTCCGCTCTACCAGTATATTTTTCCGGTGGTCTATAAAATAATCGGCGGTTATATTGATCTTTTTAAATAGTCCCAGTTCAATACCCAGGTTGGTTTTGTAAGAACGTTCCCAGGTAAGGTTCTGGATACCGATCACACTTTCCGAAATACCGCCAGCTGCTCCACCGTTCAATCCAAAACCGGTACCACGGCTGCCGTCCATTTGTGTAAAGTACGGGAACCGGTCACCCGTGCCGATATTATCATTCCCTACCACACCATAGGAAGCCCTGAACTTCAAAAGCGATAGGATCTCCGATGCGCCTTCAAAGAATTTTTCTTTGGATACTACCCAGCCGCCGGATACGGAAGGAAAGAACCCGAACCGTTTACCGGGTTCAAAATTCTCTGAACCGGTATACCCGGCATTCACTTCAAGCAGGTATTTGTCCAGATAACCATAATTGATGCGGCCGGCGATACTCAGGTTCTTATAAGGAATGGAACCGATTGCCGTACCGGCAGTGCTTACCAGGTGGTTGCGCATATTATAGAGTACCATGCCGCCGAAACGGTGTGGGCCAAATGACCGGTCGTAGTTGATATTCGCTTCCAGGTACATGGTACGGTCACCTTTTGCCTCCTGGGAATAGTTTAGAAACTGCTGCCCTACCCGGTTCTGGCTATAAACCAGGTTACCCTCTTCATCCCGTCCCAGGGCCTGGTACAGATCGTTGGTTCCCCTGCGGCGGTTGTCAAACTCGCCGTAACTGTCAAAGGAAAAACGGCCGTAGGCTGCTAATCCCCGGGTAATGGCATCTAACTTTTGCGTAATGGTAAATACAGATTGCACCGTGGGATGAAACTCCTTCGAATAGCCATTGTTCTGTACTTCATTCAGGGGGTTATTTCCATCTCTCGGGCCCGCCCATTTCCCATCCGGGTACTGGATGGGAAACCCTACCGGTGTGGTGGCAAACGTAAGGTACCAGAGATTGCCCGCTGAAATACCGGGGAACCGCTGATTCACGAGCATGGCTCCCAGGTTTAGCTGCATTAAAGTAGTACGGGTGATATTGATATCCAGGTTGGTTCTGAAGTCGTACCGTTTAAAGGAAAGATTCGGGTTGTAATTGTTAACGGTGTGCACTTTATAAGGACCTTCCTGGTCGTAAAACGAACCGGATACAAAGTAACGGACATTCTCCCCGCCCCCGGTTACATTTAAGTTCACATTGGTCAGCGAGGAATATTTTCTATACACTTCATCTATCCAGTTCACATTGGGATACATGTACGGATCGAGCCCGCTGGCGGTTTTTTGGATCTGGTCCGGGGTATACACTTCGGTAAGCCCCATATTCCTCCGTGCTTCATTGTAAAGTTCCATATAACTGATTCCATCCAGCATCTCCGGCCGGAAGGCAAAGCCCGTTAACCCCGTTTCTGCTTTTAAGGAGATTTTGGGCTTACCCGCAACCCCTCTTTTAGTAGTAATAATCAGCACCCCGTTCGCGCCTTTTGCCCCATACATAGCGGTAGCAGATGCATCCTTTAGCAAGCTGATGCTGGCCACATCTTCGGGGTCTATGTTATTGAATGCCCCGCCGTATGAACCGTTTACATCATCGCGCTGTACCCCGTCCACAATGATCAGTGGGGACACGCTCCCCGTAAAGCTGCCGATACCGCGAATGGTAAAAGTAGCATTATCATACCCCGGCTCCCCACTGGATTGCACGGAGATGACGCCGGCCACTTTTCCTGCCAGGGCATTGGTTAAATTGGGTACCGGCGTGCGCATGTCGTTCATATTTACAGAAGAAACCGCACCCGTAACCGTTATTTTTGATTGTTTTCCGTAGCCCGTTACCACTACGTCCTTCATAGCATCGGTCTTTACCGTTAACGTTACCTTTACGATGCCTTTATTGGGGATCACAATTTCCTGCGGATTCATGCCTACCATCGATACTTCCAGCAAATCACCAGGCCGGGCATCTACCAGGAATACCCCCATATCATCGGTTGCTGTGCCCATTGCTTCATTACCTTTCCGGGCAACGGTGGCCCCTGCAATGGGTATACCGTCCACATCAATAACGATTCCTTTTACCAGGTCGGTATCTTTTTGATGGAAGACCTTTTGCTCCGGCACCACCGTTTTTTTCTCCGGAGCCGGTTCCGGCTTCCGGCTTAATAATATTTTCTTTCCGCGTACCTGGTAAGCAATATCGCGGCTGCGAAACAAATCGTCCAGTACCGTTTCCAAACGCGCACCCTGAAAATTAACGCTTACTTTTTCTTTATCATTCAGCACCTGATTGCTGTAGAAGAAAACGTAGCCGGTTTGTTTTTTAATCGATTGAAATACCTGATAGAAGGAGGCACTTTGCAATCGTACTGTAATGAAGGGCTGCGCTGAACCGGTCTGTGCGAAGCTGTTGAAAACAGCCGGCAAAGAAAGACAGCAATAACAAAGCAATCGCAACGCTATGCTGCGCAACACCCTGGTTTTGATGTGTGGTTTACCCATAAAACATTTTAACTCGATGAATGAAACAGGAGGATGACAAGCACTCCCTTTTATGTAAATACAATAAACAATAAAAACGGGTGAATACAGGAACCGGAATTTTAAAAATGATTTTCTAATTCCGATACGGACACCATATCTACGCCCAATCTGTGAGGCATGCACCTGACGAACCTTACGCAGACCGGAAGGCTAAAAGCTGAACGTTAAAGGCTGGAGGTTGAATGTCCGAAGCCGGGGAGCTAATAAATATGCAGCGTTTGCCCGGAGTAGTAATATTTGATCCCCAGCGTGGTTTTCAGATCCTCCAGTAACTCCGGAAGATTGTTCTTATCCATCATACCGGAAACTGATTTTCCGGAGAGCGCAGCATTATCCATAGATATGGTTACCCCATAAGACCTCGATATCATGGTAACAAGCTCATGAAAAGGAAGGTCGTGAAAATAATACACGCCTGTCACCCAGGCCGTCACATCATTAACATCGACTTCTTCAATCCTAAACCCCTGGGATGTGTTATAAACCGCGGCATGGCCGGGCTGCAAAGGCTGTGCGACTCCGCCGGGCGTTCCGGTAAGGACTTTTCCTTCGATCAATGCTGTAGAAACAGTTCCGGTCTTATAGGTATTTACATTGAATTCCGTACCTATTACTTCTATGTTTGTAAGCGGTGTATGCACCATAAAGGGATGTTTACGGTCTTTGGCCACTTTAAAATAGGCTTCGCCTTCCAGGTACACTTCCCGGGTTTGCCCCCAAAAACGGAAGGGGAACCGGAGTTTCGAATCAGCATTGAGCGTCACCACGGTTCCGTCGGATAAATGAAGTTTATAATTGCCCCCCCTGGGTATGGATAACAGGTTTGCCGCTGTATCTGCAGAGCGGAAGTCCAGGCTGTTGGAATCCAGATTTAGTACCGTTTGCCCCAGCTTTAATTCCTGCTGTGTCCGGTTCAAATCGATCGATTCTCCTGATGCCAGCCGGAGGTTGGCCGCATTCCGGTTTTCCCGGATCAGGGAAGCAATGGTGCCCGTGTTCGTGATCCTTTTTTCTTTAAACAGGAAATAGGCAGCTACAACCGCCAGCAGCAGCGTAGCGGCCACTGAGAGGATCCTGCGCACCCGGCGGCCATGGCCAATCGCTGCCGTTGAAACGGGACGCATCCGTGCTTTTAAACTCCGGAGCTCCGCCTGCGGATCCAGATCCCTCAGGAACCGCTGCATTTCCGGAGTTTGCCCCTCCTGCTCCAACCGTTCCCAGATCTTTTTTACCGCCTCCTCCGAATGCAGTTGCTGACGCAGCAGCAGCGCATCTTCCGGGCTGATTGTTCCCGTCAGATGCTCCAGGTAGAGCGTAATTATTTTATCGTAATCATTGGTCATCCTTAATAAATACAATAAAAACCCAAACCGGGTTAATTATTTTTTTCCGTTCATTCCTAATCTTAATGTTTTCAACGCACTTTTTAAATGTGTTTTCAGAGAATTTACACCGATTCCCATCGCCTCCGCAGCTTCGCTGTATTTCTTCTCCTTAAAATACACCATAGTAAGCGCAGCCTTTTTCTGTCCTTTCATATCAGACAACAGCGCTTCCAGCCGGTCCTGGTGGTCGGCTCCATCATCGGGCTCTTCCGGCTTTTGGAGCTGCACATCCTGAAACCGGTTAAATAATTCCACCCGGGCATCTTTTACCTTTCTGCTTTTTATAGAGTTCAGGCAACGGTTTTTTACTGCAAGAAAAAGGTAGCCCTTTACATCTTTATGAAAATGCTCATATAATTTTTTCTCCCAGATGTCCAGGAATAAGGTCTGCACCAGGTCCTTGGCCTCGCTTTCGTTTTTTAAAAACAAAAAGGCATTTGCACAAAGCACCTTAAAATATTTCAGATATAGTTCATCGAACGCAGCACTGTCGTTATCTTTTAAACGGGAGATCAACAAAATGTCCTGCTGCTGCGACATAAAAGCATATTGGTTTAAATCGAACGAACCGGACCTGTTGAAGATCCCTTTTTTACACGCGTCCCTTCATTCCATTACAGTTGTGCTGTTTTCAGGATGGCCGGATTCCGTTTTAGATTCTGTTCCCGTCAAATATAACATAAGATTTTATCATAACCCCCAGCCCGGTCAATGCAATCGTTTTCACACTACACGGGAGGCTTGCCGCCGGCGCTGCAGTGTAAGAAGGAATATTCTGAACCTTAAGGTATGAAGCCGACGGTATCCCTGGGGATACCGGGGTTTTGGTATTTTATTTACAATGTATATTATACTGAGGATGTCGGATGGCCGTTATAAAAAACTACCGGAAAATGGTCCGGATTTTCCGGGTAGGATTTACCAGGAATCCGCTTTTTGATGGAGCAAAGTTAATTGTACTCCACCCGTTCAAAAAATACCCTAAAATGGGTATTTTTTGAACAAAACGATTAGAGCAAACAGGACTCCGGAACTGAACAAGATTTTTACCCGGTAGTTATCAGGGGAAAGACATTTTTCCCGGCGTTCAGCGCTGCAATTCCGATTTAAGCTGTATGAGTGTTCCCAGCAACCGCGTTGCAGGTACCCGGCCGCTTCCCGGCAACCGGTCTGCAGCGCGTACGATTGCCAGGTTCAAAGCATCGATCTCCGTAGGCTGTTGTCTCCTGAGATCCTGGTAGGTGGATATCAGCATCCCTTCAGAACACCTGCTGATCTGCAAAAGGCCGTCCATTACGTCTTCCGCATCCAGCCGTATCCCGTCAAACGCAGCCACCTTAATGCATTCGTCCACCACTTCCCGCGCCATCTCTACCACTTTTTTATTTCGATAAAAGATCCCATTATCAGTTTCCAGAAGCGGACAAACTGTATTAAAAACGCTGTTAATAATCGTTTTTTTCCAGACCAGGGGCCGGATGTCCTGCTCGGGACGGAATTCAAAATACCGGTTGTTTAGTTGCTGTATGATACAGGAAAGGTTTGCTACAACGCCCCTGACCACCCCCACCGGGGAAGCAGTAACGGCCCGGAACTGCAACCGCTCCCGCGATATAGACTGGCTTGTAGCGAAGAGCACGCATCGGAAGATCAGCGGGAAATGCCTGTTGATAAAAGGCTGCTCGATACCCAGGCCGTTTTGCATCAGCACAACCGGCACATCCCGGATCTTTGGCTCCAGCAACGCAGCGAGGCGTTCATTTCCGAAGGATTTATTCGCCAGAACAACCAGGCCATCAAAAGACGTCACACGCTCCGGAGTAGTCACATCTACCATTGTTTGAGCGGCAGTTCCATCAGGCAGGATTACTTCAATTAATTCCCGGTAATCCATCGTTCCGTCAACGCTTCCACGCAACAGGGTTACGTTCCTGCCTTCAAGTTTCAGGAACACCGCCAATGCCTTTCCGATAGCACCGGCACCAATAATATAAATGCGATCCGTCATTGCTCAATTTTCCTGTGTAAGATCTGCGTTATAATAATCCGCTGCCTGTATCTTATTTCCATGAAGACCATTCAGTAAGGCAATCTGCCCGATATGCGTGGTGATATCCAGAAGTGGTCCCTGAATGATCTTTTTCCATGTTGTTTCATCCAATATGGCAGTATGCGTAGCACGCTGTAAAATTTCCAGCGCTGCCAACAGCCGGTCGCGCTCCCCGTTAAAATCCAGCAATTCAGACGGAGCTGCATGTAAATATCCTCCCCGGACCAGGCTGGTTGTTTTAACCGCAAGGTCAAACATATGATGGATAATTTCTGCAGGCGTACGTGTATGCGCGCTGATGCCGAAGCTCCCAAAACCGGCACCTGACCCCTTGTTTACTTTTATAAACCGGTACCGGATCGCCCTGACCATATGTGCCGGCAGTTCATTTTGCTGGTTCATAATTATGTTTTACAAAAGCGTTTTTTCCGGAGTGTCTGGCAAAAAGGACGCTTTCAGTTTCACCCATTCGTCCTTTAAAATGCTGTAACAACAGGTATTCCTCCGGTGCCCGTCATACATCACGGTATGCTCACGAAGTAATCCTTCAAATATTCCGCCGATCTTTTCTATCGCCTTCCGCGACCGGAGGTTCCGCTCATCCGTTTTAAATTCTACCCGGTGCGCCTGTACTGTATCGAACGCATATTGCAGCAGCAGGTACTTGCAATGGCGGTTTAAACCGGTTCCATGGAACCGGTTCCCAATCCAGGTGGCACCGATCTCCAGCCGGTCGTCTTCATTTGAAATATTCAGGAATGAAGTGCTGCCGGCGTAACATTGTGCCAACTTACTATAGATGCTAAAGGAATACCGGGCCTGATTGTTTCTAAGAGTAAGAGCCTGCTCTATATAGGCCGTTAACAGTTCGCTGGTGTAAACCTGCCTGGGTGAAAACTGAAGCAACGCAGGATCCTCCGTAGCGATATCCAGTAAATGGCCCGCATCGGCTGCAACAAGCGGCTGCAGGATTACTGCTTCGTTTTCCAGGAAGATGGTTTCTGAAAATCTAAAATTCATAAAAAAAGTTTTTAACCCGGTCATAAATTACACCTTCGGCATTAATCCGCTGGAGATCCGGCGCCAGGCCCATCAGGTTTCCGAAAGCGCCTCGCCGGCCATCAGCCCGGCAACGCGGCTTCATTTTGAAAAAAGCCGGTTTTTACCAAATCTCCAATAAAAACACTTCTATTCAAAGCCATTTACAAATGCATCATCATCCCATTCCTCGCCTACAAAACAGAAACTTTTGCTTTCAGATCCTTCACGCGTGTTTCAAAATCCATCTCCGGCTTAAGCGGGCTTACAACCTGCTTAAATAGCCGCATCAATGCCTCCGAATGCGTATGGCTCTTTTGCATTTGCAGCTGGTAATGCACCAGCCGGATCCACACAAGGGCTTTCAATACGGTTTTATCCTCATTCCACATCAATGCCTCCACACTCAAACTACGTCCGGAAAAAGCCGTCAGCTGCGTTTGGATAACCACTTCTTCCATAAGATAGGCCGGAACCATATAAGCGATCTGCGTTTGAGCCGATACCCAGCCCAGGCCTTCTTCCTTAGCCATTTTATAAATATCCAGGCCGTAATCTTCCTGAACCTGGTCGCCCCGGGCGGTCATAATATAATCCATATACCTTGAATTATTCAGATGACTGAACGGGTCACAATCATGGAAGCGGATCTTCATCCTGCTTTCCAACACCTTCTTTAACATTGTTATTAAACAAATTTAAAAATATACCGATCAGTATATTTAAGGTCAAAAAATTATATTTTCAAACTCCTGATCATGGCCTCCAGGTAGTTCATAGCCATCTTCAGCTCGGCAGTGCGCCCGGTGACCTTGGCCTGCATAAAGGCGCCCTCGATCAACGATATCAGGATCACGGCTACCTCGGCAGGATTAGTATCAGGCTTTATTTCACCACGGGCGATGCCGCGTTTTACCTGGTTTTCTATTGATTTCTTCCAGAACTCCAGCGCTTCCGAAGCCCTCTTTCGCAACAAGGGATGCGTATCATCCGCTTCTGCCGCAGTGTTCAGGATCGGGCACCCCGATCGCAAAAACGGCACTTTTAAATAATTACGGTATACATCCGGATAAACCAGCAAACGTTCGATTGCATGATCGGCAGCCTGAATTTTCTCTTTTAAATACGCTGAAACCCGGTTGTAGTTATAATCAAAAACGGCCAAAGCAACCGCATCCTTGTTTTCAAAATTCCCGTAAATACTTCCCTTCGTGAGCCCGGTTGCCGCCGTAAGGTCCGCCATAGAGGTGCCCGCATAGCCTCTTGTATTGAAAACGGAAGCCGTTTTTTCAATAATTAACTGCCGGGTTCTTGCTGATTTTGATAACATCTCCATATACAGAATGCATCAAATATACAAAATATACCAATTGGTATATTTTTATTGCTTTATATTTTCATTCCCGCCGGGTTTTCAATAGCAGTGCAACACCCGCTTTGTAACTGCGCTTGTGCTAACCTCCGGTTTGAATAAGGCCCCAAACGAACAGAGGAACCGGCAGCAGGACCTGCCTCCCGGAAAAAAGGTGTTTTCATAGGTGCAACGGCATTCAAACAAACCAGGAATGAGTATCGCCTAGTAACAGATCGCCCACTTCATATCATGAAGACCGAACAAAATGAAATAAGGGGCCTCAAAGCAGATCCGGCAATTATTTTTCATCAGGAATGATAAAACTAATATGAAATCTTGTTTCCCGGTTTAAAACCTGATTTATTTTTCAAAAAACTACACAGAAGTGGTGGCGATTCGTCCAAAACTGCCGCTTCCGGTGTGTCGATCAATAGCCGCCTCTTTAAACCTACTCAAATGTGTAGGATTTTATTAAGGCCCCTTTTTTAAAAAAAACGAGCTGCGGCTTTGCAGCTTTCCTTTTCGGCATTTTTGACTATCTTACATGATAAAAAAACCTAACCACAAAGAGCCGGCATGCCCCGTTTTTGCCAGGCTAAAGACTATGCCCATGAGTATAAATGTGCAAGACTTTTTCAGGCCAATCCATTTTGACGATCATCTCGCGGATGAGGATTATGAAAAAGTACTTCCCCTGATCGACTTTGCAAAATCGATCAGCCAGGTAACCTATCAAAGCGTTTACCTGGTAGATTACTACAAAAAGGGGTTTATCTATGTTTCTGATAACCCGATTTTTCTTTGCGGGAACACTCCCCGGCAGGTGCTGGAAGATGGGTTTCTTTATTATCTGAAACATGTACCGCAGGAAGACCTGGAATTGCTTTTAAGAATCAATGAAGCGGGTTTTGCCTTTTTCAGGAATCTTTCGAAAGAAGATCGTCTTAAGTTCTCCATTGCATACGACTTTCATTTAAAACAGCCTACCGGAAACCTGCTGCTGATTAACCATAAATTAAAGCCGCTGCTTTTAGACCGGCATTCCAACCCATGGGTTGCGCTTTGCCTGGTATCTCTTTCTTCTCACACAGAGTCCGGCCATATCCGGTTTAAAAGTAAAGAATTAAAACAGGCCTTTGAGTTCAATCTTGAAACCAATGAATGGGAAGCAATGCCCATCATTCAATTAAGTAAACGGGAACGGGAGATTCTTGTTTATTCTGTTCAGGGATTTACGATGGAGCAGATTGCATCTAAAATCTTTGTAAGCATTGATACCATCAAGTTTCATAAAAAGAACTTATTTGCCAAACTTGGCGTAAAGAACATTACCGAAGCTACTGCAGCAGCCATTGATCAGGCATTGATCTAGCCGCAGCTCTTGAATGTCTCACTTAAACCCTGATGGTATATGACATTGTTCCGGATCACAGGTGTGGGGGATATCTACATTTTCTTCTTGCCAGATTCCGGCTATAATCGCTGTATTCACAAGATTTCGTACCGCCAGCGCGTTTTCGCTTTTTTGCAGGTTGAAATGCATGTAGTTTTATCGTATGAAAAAGCTGTTACTGATCGTTCTCTTATTTGTTGCATGCGGAAGCTACGCGCAATTAAACGGGTCTGGCTATTCAACCTCGTTTGGGCAACCAACGGACACCCCATCGCTGGGCGTGGCCATTCCTTATAATGGCATTTACGATAATTTTGAAAAAAAGATCGCGGGCACCTCTCATTGGGATCCGCCAATTTTTTATTCTAAAATAATATCGCCACTTTTATTGCCGGACCTGTTGTTATCTTGTCCCTGGAAGCCTGTCCCCGGCGCAACCGGCGGTTCTTCGTCTTTGTTATAATCAGCACTGCAGGATACCGGGAATAGAAATTCATCAACACGGCCTTATGCATTACTTTGCAGATGCTACATTTTTACCAATGAAAGGTTCCTGATTACCAGATAACTTCCGGGGTTTCCGTTGCCAACAATATTGCCCAAAAATCCAACTGATACCACTTGCGGCGTGGTTAGTGTAAACTGAACACTTCTTGTTTCATCGATACTGGGTGCGGTGGCCCCTACGGGCACCCCATTGTACAGGGCTACAGACCCCAATGCTGTTGAAAGATCCGGTAATGATGGAATACCGCTACCCCCTGCTGCAACAATGCAATGCACGGTAGAATTGGATTGTACCTCAGAGTAATATTGAAAACTAAGGATATAGGTTCCGGCCGGCAGCGGTGCCGAAGTAGGCTGATAGATCTTTCCTTCAACAACCGGTGTATTCCCCCAGGTTTCCCAACAAATCAGCCCGGAGTAGCCCCAGCGCGAATCGGAAGTATAACCACCATTGACACCGCCCTTATTTTTTGCAGCGGCGTTGGTAATCCAGGGCGCAGCGAGTGTACCCCATCTGCCGTCGAATGTATTGCGCGCAAACCCGGGACCCGTGTTCGACAAATACAAACGCGTTACATCTGCTATAACATTATGAGGCTGCATCGCTGTTGCAAACGTATCAATACAGGTTGTATCCGGCCGGAAAACGGTCCGGTAATAAAGCGGCGGCACCAGTTTTACTCCCGGCAACAATGTGGTGGCATCGGTAATAGGAGCCTTCACGGTTTTAATGGCTCCGTTGTCTTCATACTGAACCTCCGCATACTGCGGACCAGTGCTCAGATCGATTACATCCCAGTTAATGGTTGTTCCACCATCGCTATAAGTCAGGGAAGTAACAGGGCGGTCTGATATCCGTTTGCGAAAGCTTTCCCCATAGGAAGTGCCGATGCCAAAAACGTCTACGGATTTATTTCCTTCCGCGTCGTAGGTTAATATTCTGAAGCTTTTAACCCCTTCATTTACAGGGAAGGTTCGTACAAATGTATCAATACCGGCGTACTGTTTGGCATAATCGTATACCACGGAATCAGCACCATTATTCCAGGATATGGCTATCTTACTGAGCTTCGGGTCCGATTTCAGCAGGCCGTAAAGCCTTACCCGGTTCTTGCCTGAATAAATTTTTACCGAATCCATCTTACCCGTATAAAGAAGTTCTCCATCCTTGATGTACTTTTTAAAATCATCCCATTTTGTACAGGAGCAAACCAGGCTGGTTGCAAGTAACAGGAGTAGTATTGATTGAACAGTTCTCATTTTTGTATTTTTTCAGATGAATTATCGATTGTCACCAAATACGCTCAGTTCATTAATGCTTTGAGCTGTACCTCCCGCAAAATTCTCAAGACACCGGATTCTTATATAGCGCACTTTAGGCGCATTGAGATCAATATCCCAGTTAAACCCGGCCGCCGCCGTTTCCTGATCCAGCGAATTGTCGGTTCCATAAGCCAAACCGGAAGGTTTCTCCACTTCATAAGAACCCAGTAAGGTCCAGGTATTATCAAAGGCACCGGTAAGGCTGGGATTGGCGGAGCCCCAGATCTCAAACCGCTTCATTGTGGAAAGGAAATAATACCGCGCGCCTTCCGGATAAGGCCTGATCCAGATGCGGCTTAACTTGGCGGTAACGCCCATATCAAAGCTGATGGTATGGGGTCCTGTTCCCCCGGTTGTCTGAAGCGTAAAGCTGGTGTATGGCCATCCCAGCCGGTTATCCCAGGCATACTCCAACCGGGCGCCATTGGTTACCTGCGGTGCATCGCCCGGCAATACGAAGGCGCGGAATAAATTTTTGGAAAACTCCGCTTCAAACATCGGTTTTACTTTATTGAAGACGGTGTCCGTAGTATTCCCCCAGCGGTCCCTTACAACAATAGGAAACATATGCTCGGTAGTATCCAGCGCCCGTACCTTGGATAAAACGGAATCGATATTCGTGTAAATACTTTTATTGTTATCAATAGCCCATTCATTGAACTCATTTTTTTTCAAAACCAGGATGGAAACATCCGATCTTGTTGCATTTACTGCTGTAAGATTGTATCCGCCAAAAGCATTCACCATTTTAACACTCCGCAACACCTGCCATATGGGAGCTTCTAACGGCGTTACCGTTACGGATACCGGATCGGACTTTATGCCCGCCCTGCTAACGGTATAAAGCGCTACCGGATAGTCTTTGGTATCTGCAAATCCTGCAACAGTAAGCGTATTTGAATAGTAGGCTGACTTTACTTCCGCCTGCTGTCCGTTCGTCATTGTATATTTCGCTGCCACATACAGCACGTTGGGATCCTTTGGAAGCGTATAAGATATTTCCGCTTTCCCGTTGAGATTCTTTACCCGTACATCTGACAAAGGCTGTGGCACGGCGGTGCTTTCACCAACGGGTTGCCGCCAACCCAGGTCTTGTTTACAGGAGAACAGGCTTACCACCGCTGCACTCCAGAAAAATATGTTGAATACTGTTTTCATCCGTTTGTTTTTTGTTTTTTTTGATCCGGAAAAGTGTTTGTCACATTCACCAATCACCGATGCCGGAACGTTTGATCCGCTACTGTTTAAAGACCGGCATTGTTACCACCCGGGGTTTTCCACCAACTGAGGGTTCCGGCGGGTATCGTAATTTCCAATAGGCCAGAAATAATCACGGGGCGTGATAAACCGTTGATCAAACACAAAACGCTCCTGGTAAAATGAGGCCGTTGTTTTGCCAAATATATTCCATCCCGTAATTGCCTGATTGAGCACTTCCGCTGCCAACTTCCAACGCTTCAGATCCCACAGGCGTTCGCCTTCAAAAAGCATTTCAATAGACCGCTCTCTTTGGATGATCTGTCTTAGTCCATCTTTTGTTGTATACTTCGACGGATTACTGGAATACTTGGTCCAGGACTCTACCACGCCTTTTAAACCCGCCCGTTGTCTTACTTTATCCAGGTATTGAATCGCCGTTGGCGACCCACCCTCGGTTTCGTTCAATGCCTCTGCATAAAGCAGGTACAGGTCGGCCAGGCGTATCATAGGCCACGGATATCCCAGCCAGGTAGGATTGGTTTGGCCCCGGGTCGTACTTTTCCAGTTTGCGAGCTTTTTTAAAAAATAGCCGGTTTCACTATAATTCTGAAAATGTCCATAGCCGGCATTTTCCACATTCTTCGCCTTTAAGTAGTAGGTATTCTCATCACTGCCGCTGGGGCTGTCCTGCATATAAAAGATACCGCCATCAAAACCGATATCCGCATAAAAGCGGGGCTCCCTGTCAAAGTGCAACCGGGCGGTTACAAAATTCGGTTCAATATAATATTTATCGGCGGCGGTGGCAGTTCTTAATTCGGTGTAGTTGGTAAAATTGAATACCTTGTCTTCCTCAATAGGCACCCCGTTGCTGGTATAGAACAGCTTTACAATTTTCATGGGTGGCGCCCAAAGCCCTCTTAAGCTAAAACGGTCGAAATTTGTTCCTCTTTCCAGCGGAGGCACGCACATAAATTCATTATTAAAATAGCTGTTGGAATTACCCCAGATAATTTCAGGATTCCACCAGGTGGTAACCGCGTTGCGAATATTCATCTGTATTTTCATCGTATCGCTCAGGCTGTACACATCATTTTTATAGGTATACAAAGCATGACCGTTGGTTTCTGCTAGTTCAATAGCCGCTTTGCATGCCTCCCGCGCCCGCACCCATTTCTGGGGGTCGTAGGTTGCATTAAACAAATGGGTGCCCTCTCTATCGGTAAACGAAGCAAAATCCGGGTTGCCATTAAACAGAGGACTGGCCGCCATTACCAAGAGCTTGGCTTTTACCGCCAATGCAATGGTTTGAGTAATCCTGCCCAGCTCGTTGTTTTCATCGGTGATCTTCATGGGAAGTTTCTGGTAAGCACTATCGAGCAACGCGGCGATATAATCCACACAGGCGTCCACCGGTTGTCTTTTCGTGAAGATATTCTCTGCATCCACATCAATGCTTTTATCCATGATAGGTATGGGCCCGTACATCCGCAGCATATAATAATGATAGTAGGCTTTCAGGAATTCCGCTTCTCCGATCCACCGTTCCCGCTCGAAGGGATCGATATCCCTTACCTTGCTGAGATCCCTGACATTCTCCAAAAAAATATTGCACTGGTTAATCCCCCGCCAGATTTTCAACGGAACAGCCCTTGTGTCGCCCGAACCACCTTTGCGCTCGCCGGCCCATTCATCAAAATAAGGCGTACTTTTATTCTGCTGCCCTTGTGCAATGCGGAAGGCGGCATGCCAGGTAGACTGATCGTTTTGCGGGTACCAGATCTCGTCCGCTGTTGTCAGTGCAGCATTAAACCATCCGTCTCCATTTTTTGGCAGGTAGGCATAACAGGTAAACAAGTACTTCTCTGCCTCCTTTCGTAACTTGAAAGCGCTTTCTACGGTTGCTACATTGTCCGGAACAATATCCAGGAATTTCTTGCAGGAGTTTCCCAATACCAACACCAGTATTAAAAACATACCGGCGACTGCGATACGGGCTTTTCTATGTGATTGCATTATTTTCATAATTGGCATTTTTGTAATAATTATTGTTCATTTCGCCAGGATTAAAAGGTTACCTGCACACCTAAACTGTATACCGACTGAATGGGATACCCCAGGCCGTTGCCTCCCATTTCCACGTCCCACATTTTGAAATTGCTCCAGAGTGCCAGGTTGGTTGCCGCAAAATAAATACGGGCGCTGTTCAGTTTGACCCGTTTCAGTTTATTGAATGTATAACCGGCATCGATGCTTTTTAACCTCAGGAAGTTTCCTTTGCGCATCCACCAGGTGGAGCTCTTGTTGTTCGATTCTACATTCCAGGTGCTTAACCTCGGCCAGAAGGCATACAGATCCGGGTTATCTTCCGACCAATGGCTTTCTGAAATGGCGCTCAGCAACCCATTTTCAAAACCTCCGTTCCGGAAGAAGGGTTGTATATTCTGGGGATCGATAAAGAACGACGACCGGGCAGCTCCCTGGAAATAAAAACTAAAATCGATATTCTTATACCGGAGAGAAGACCCAAAGCCATAGATAATTTCAGGAACGGTGGGGTTACCGATGGGCACCATATCATCATCATTGATCACCCCGTCGCCGTTTACATCCCGGTACTTGATATCTCCCGCAAGCAACCCGGCATCGCCGTATTGCAGCGGTGCATTGGCCACTTCGTTGTTATCCACGAACAGGCGCTCTGCAATAAGTCCCCACCGCTGCGAAAGCGACTGCCCAACCAGGGACTTATAAGCCATCGTTTGATCATATTGCAGTTCATCCACAACCGTTCTTTTTCCGGTCGCATAAGTGAATGTGCCTCTTGTATTGATGTTAAAATCACTGGTAAGATTCTTATTGAACGAAAGCGAAATATCCATACCCTGGCTTTCCGCTTTCCCATAGTTGGATATCGGTGTTGCCATAAAACCTGCTGCATTTTCTACATAGGTACGGGGCATCAGGATATTGGTACGATACTGTTTGAATACATCTACCGTAAGCTCCAGTGCGTGGAACATACTCAGATCCATTCCCAGGTTTATTTGCTTGGACCGTTCCCAGCTTATTTTGTTATTGGCATAACGATAGACGGCCACACCAGGCCTGGAATAAACACCTCCTCCTTCATTCCGCCCGAAGCTGGCACCAAAGACGGGGTCGTTTAAATTGAGATTCGAAAGATAGAAAAAACGATCATTTTTATTTCCGATCTGATCATTACCTACCAACCCATAAGTAAACCGGAACTTGAGCGCATTAACAGTTTCCAGCAATGGCTTAAAAAACTTTTCGCTGGAGACGCGATAAGCCACTCCTGCGGATGGGAAAAATCCCCACCGGCTGTTCGCCGCAAACCGTTCGGAAGCGTTGTAACCAAAATTAAACTCTGCCATATACCGGTCGTCATAACCATAGGTGAACCTGCCGGAGATACCGGTATTCCTTTGGGGTAATGAAGCCGTAACATCGCCCCCATTGCCGGTTTCGTAGCTAGACACATAGCTGATAAGCATCCCGCCCACATCGTGTTTCGCAAAGCGCTGACTGTAATCAAAAGCGCCCTGTGCCCAGATCATTGAATTGACATTCTTTCCGGCTTCTGCATACCCGAGGGTTTCTGAGCCCACCGTACCAACGGATCCTGTAGTTCCATCATTCAAAACTTTTAACCGGTAAGTCTGATCCTGAGGGTTCACTATGGGCTCATAGTAGAAGGGATTATAGCTCCGGTTCACAAAAAAATCAGAAGTGCGCCGTACATAGGCCATCCCCCTGAAAGCCAGCCCCGGGGTGATGAATTTCAGATTCTGTTTTAATTCCAACTGAGGCATCAGGTTCGATGTTTTGGCAACCGAGTAGCCCTTTACCATTTCCGCGTAAGGATTTACATATAGCGTATTGGTAAGATTGCCATCCGATGAATAGGTTCTGGAAGAGCCGAATAACGGATGTTCGATATACGGCAGCATACTTGCCGGATAAACCGCGGGGAACATAACCGGGTTACTCCATATAGCATTTTTATAGGTTGCGGCACCACCGCCAATTGGACCTTTATAGTCATCAAACTGCCCGTACAACCGCACGATCAATTCGGTTGTGGCAGTCAGATTCAGATTGATATTCGAACGCAGCGAATAGCTCTGTAGCTTGATATTATTGTTAAAATCATTTACCGGATCTACTTTCAGATTACCGTTATTGATCTGGTACCAGCCGGCCACATAATAACGTGCTTTGGGTGTACCGCCAGAAAGGCCCAGGTTATAGCTTTGATTGATCGTATGTTTTTTTATGAGCATGTCGATCCAGTTGTTATTGGGATACAGGTAGGGATCGTCTCCATCGATGGTGTGATTAATTTTGTTAACCGAATAGGGTTCCCTTGCATTGGGAGATCGTGTTAACGTAGCCTCATTAGCCAGCCTCATATAGGTAATATTATCGGCAAAATTGAAGTTCCGGGTATTCGTGGAAAGCCGCGTTTCAGAACGCAGATCAAACTTTGTGGCTCCTGACTTGCCGGACTTTGTATTAATCAATACCACCCCATTTGCACCCCGCGCCCCATAAACCGCAGAAGCCGCCGCATCCTTTAATACAGAAAAGTCTGATATATCGTCCGGTTGTATCCGGGCCATATCAGTGGGGGTTGATTCCACACCGTCAATCAATATCAGCGGGTCCTGTTTGCCGGTACCAAAAGTTGAAAGCCCCCTGATAAAAAACTGTGAGTTATCCGTACCCAGGCCGGGTTCCCCACTCGTTTGAAATGAGATCATACCGGCCACGCGACCGGCCAACGCATTGGTAATATTGCCGGTTGGCACCCGCAGCTCTTCTACGTTTACCGAAGTAACGGAGCTCACCATACTCTTCCTGCGCTGGGTACCAAAGCCCACCACCACCACTTCGTCCATCGCCGCATTCTCGCGCGTCAAAACAGCCCTCAGTTGCACAACACCTCCGGCATCCGGCTGATAGTCTGCCATATGCAGCTGGATGATCTTAAATCCCACGGATGAAAATTCCAGTATTTCTTTACCCGGAACCGATAATTGAAAATGGCCGGAGCTATCGGCATTTACCTGCTGCCCTGTTCCGATGGCCCGGATGGTTGCATTGGCCAGCCCAATGCCCAGGCTATCGGCAACCGTTCCTTTTACCACAACTTTTGTTTGGGCAAATAAAACTGCAGCCGGAAAGATTGCAAGCAGTGTGAGGACCACTTTCAGTCCTGTTTTAAGGAATTGATTTCTCATAATCTATGGCAATTACTATTTATGATTTAACAACATATCCAATCAACCGTCGGGATAAGCTTTTATCGTACATCAATTCAATTAATTGTAATTTTGACAATTATTTGAATTGTAAAAAGCCAAGTGCTTCCAGTAAAACTGAAAAAACATATCCTACTTTTTAAAAACACTTCCCCGCTCCCCTATACACAAAGGAAGCCACTCAACTGATTACACCATATGTATACTTCAAGAGGCGGAAACAACCTCGGTACTCTTTCCAGCGGTTTATTTGCTAATTTGGTTTAATTAAGCAATCATCCAGTTTATTGAATATCTCTTTATAACTTTTCAGCAAGAACAATACTTTTTTGCAAACGTTTGCACAAAAATAAAAAATAAATCATTAATTGTCAAATTAACATTTATTTTTTAAAAAAATATTTTCCTGAAAGAAACATACTGTTATTCAACCCGTTGACAATACGATAAGCCGCCGCAACCATTTAAATCAGGCTATAAAAGCCTGGGGCCAAATACCGGTGCCTGAAATACGGCCTAAAGCACCGCAAAAAAGCTGATCACAAAACATGCTGCTTCCCATTCCTTCAATTTGGTGCCCTATAGGCATTTTCCAAACGATACGCATTGATCCGGGTTGCCAGTAATACTCCAACAAAAAGCACCTGTTGATTACATTCTTTGGTTTAAAAGAGATCTTATAATACAATAACAGCTTCTTTCAGATGCGGAGCACTAAATACTAACCTGACCGTACCTCTTCCGTTTCTTCTTATATACGCCATCAGGCGGCCACGGAAGGTTCTCTGTTTATTATCCGTATAGTCGCCCATATCGCTGTTATTACCCGCTTCCAGTCCCAGTAAGGTTGCACCTCCAGTTATGCTGCAGGAGATCTCCGTATCTGAATGCATGACCGGCCGCCCGTTTTTATCTGTTATTTGCACGGCCACCTGGGCAACCTGCGCTTTATTGTTATTGGATAAAGGAATCACTTCAATTGCATAAGGATCGTCCGATGTTTTTATACTGCTAACCGATATGACATTACCTGCTGCATCTATCCCTTCCGCCTTTAATTCGCCTGGCTGGTATGGCACGTCCCAGTAAATGATGCCGGTTTTATTATCATAGTCTTTTATAGCTCCTAGTTGTCGGTTGTTCAGCATCAGCTGAACTTTAGCAGCATTGGTATAGCATACCACCCGGATGGTTTGCCCATCTTTATAATTCCATTCGGGCCAGGCATCCATCGAAAGCGTTTCTTCTTTTTTACCCACTGTGCTGGATAAAACATCTTCGGAGCGGTTGCCTCCGCGCACAGGATACGTGCCTAAATATATCGCCGGTTTCCCGCTCCAAAGCGATTGCCGGAAATACCCCCTAGGCTTGATGAAGCCTGCAAAGTCCAGTAAGCCGGAATAAAAACCGCGGGATGACCATTTGCCGGATTCTCCCAGATAGTCAATCCCTGTCCACAGGATACTTACAGCTACAATTAAGTTCTTTAATACCTCTGAAAACTTTTGTGTGCAAATAAAAAAGACCCGCATTGCGAGTCTTTTATAACTGATTGATAATCAAGTGCCCAGAACAGGAATCGAACCTGCACTCCCTTGCGGAAACCAGATTTTGAGTCTAGCGCGTCTACCAATTCCGCCATCTGGGCAATTACTTCAACAATGTCAAAAATACATTCGCACGACGATTCAGGCGAATGGGGTGCAATATTACAACCTTTCAGTGGAAAACACTACATTTCCGACAACATATTTTTTACCGCTGCCTCCTGTTATTTGCAGCAGCTTTTTTTCGGGAGCAGGCTATTGCGGAGTATGGATAATATTTTATTCAGTATTTTCATTATCTGATCCAATAAAGTTACAATTAAATTGCTGTATTGTTTAACCGGAAAACGGAACGGCCATGGAACAGATAAAAATAGGGTTGATACGGGAGGGTAAAATTCCTGCAGACAGCCGGGTGGCGCTCACCCCGGCCCAATGCAAGTGGCTGCAGGCGCACCGCCCCAACCTTTTGTTTGTAGTGCAGCCGGCGCCCCTGCGTTGTTACAAAGATGAAGAGTATGAACGGGCTGGAGTCCGTATCAGCGAAGACCTGGCCGATTGCGACATTCTGCTGGGCATCAAAGAGGTTCCGGTAAATGACCTGATCCCCGGCAAAACCTATCTTTTTTTTTCGCATACAAAAAAGAAACAGCCCCACAACCAAAAACTGCTGCAGGCCATACTCAACAAAAAGATTACGCTGATCGATTATGAATGCCTGGAACACGAAGACGGCAAACGGATCATTGGCTTTGGTTTTTTTGCAGGCATCGTAGGCGCACATAACGGGCTAATGGCCTATGGTAACCGGACGGGGCTTTTCAGCCTGGAGCGGGTATACAAACAAAAAAACTTCAAAGAACTGATCCACACCTACTTTGGTCTGCGGCTTCCCAATCTGAAGATAGCAATCACCGGCAGCGGCCGGGTTGCTCACGGCTTGCTGGAAATCATGAATCTTATGGGCGTGCATGAGGTTGAGCCGGATGAATACCTTGAACGACGCTTTAACTATCCTGTATATACGCAGTTAAAAGGTTACGATCTTTATGAGCAACCGATAAACAAAACCTATAACCGCCAGGATTTTCATGAGCACCCTCAAAAATATATCAGCCGGTTTGCGCCCTATACCCGACAAACCGATATTTTACTAAATGGAGTGTACTGGTACGACGGTGTACCCCGCTTATTTGAAGCGGCGGATATCAAAAAAAAAGACTTTATTATTGAAACCATCGCCGATGTTTCGGACGACGAAAACGGCTCTGTTCCGATCAATAAAAGAACACAGACCATCGACGACCCTGTTTACGGCATCGACCGGGAAACCGGCGCCATCACAGCACCCTATTTGAAAAGTTCGATCGATATCATGGCGGTAGGCAACCTGCCCAATGAATTACCCCGCGACGCCAGCCGCTATTTTGGCGAACAGCTGATTAAATTTGTACTCGATGACCTGCTGCACAAAGGAAGCGAAATATTAAGAAGGGCAACGATTGCACAGAACGGCATGTTGACGGCTCATTATGCCTACCTGCAGGATTATGCTGAAGGCACCAATGCTACCGGAGAGACCTTCTACCAGTAATCCCTGATGGCACGGATCATATAGTCCTCTTCTATTGATTTGAAATAACGCTCGGCAATAAGCAGACCATTATCTTCATCCCGCCAGGTCAGCTCCAACACTTCCTCCAGCGCCTCAACATCATCTTCCTGGTCGCCGCGGTAGTACCCGTAAAGTTCAACCGATAAGTAACCGTTCCGTTCCCGGAGTTCAAACTTATATTTACCATACAGGCCCTCCAGTTCACAATGCGCTTTTGCCCGTTCGCAAATTGCCCGCACTTGCTGAATATCCTTGTCTGCAAGCGATCCGTTCCTGGGAATCAGCCGGATTTCAAAACCGATATCAGTAGCCATATTGTTTCCTTATTTACTTTCATTTTCATAGCAAAATAACCATAACTGAAATTAAAAAAACAAACGGGAGCCCATTGCAGCATTTCCTTTAATGTAGGTCGAGACACAGAACGATACCCGTTATCGCAGAGGCTTTAACCACCCTGAGGTTTGCATCCAGTATATGCAGCTCCCGAACCATTGCCCGAAAGCCGGCAGGTTATTTAAAAAACCGTGGTCGCCGAACGCATAAATATGCATTTCCGCGGCAACCTTATTGCGTTTCAATTCGTTAAAAAAATCGATACTGTTTGCCAGCGGCACCACTTTATCATCCGCCGCATGCGCCAGAAAAGCGGGGGGCGTATCCGGACGTACATTGCTTTCGGGAGAAAAAAAGCGGATCTGGTCTTCTGAAACCCGTGGCCCCAGCAGATTTGCGCGGGAGCCAAGATGACCTGTACGATCCGAAAAGCTGATCACGGGATTGATCAATATCATAAAATCCGGACGCAGGCTAATGCCGGCAGGATGCCGTATCACTGCCGTGTCGAAATGCGTACCGGCCATAGCAGCCACATGTCCTCCCGCCGAAAAGCCCATGATCCCCACAGCGCCGGGATCAATCCCCCAGGCTGCCGCATGTTTCCGTACCTGTAAAACCGCCTGCTGCGCATCCTGTAAAGGCACGATCGATTTATTCACCAAATGGGCATCATCCGGCAGGCGGTATTTCAGTACAACAGCTGCAACACCCCGCTGGTTAAAAGCTGCGGCCACCTTCCGGCCTTCCCGTTCGATCAGTAACGTATGATATCCCCCACCCGGACAAATAATAACTACCGGGGCCCGGGGTGGCAAATGGGCCGGTCTGAAAACAGTGAGCGTAGGCGCCGATACCTTACTGATTAAACTATCTACAACCGGGTCAAAGCGATGGACTTCTTTTACATTTGTTGATTTTGCATTGGGAATGGTGCCTTCATACAACGGAATTTCCTGGGCACTACATGGCACCAGCGAATACAAAAAAAACAGGGCACCAACGATTCCTTTCATTATGTAGTTGCAATGCCTGCTACCGCCGGTTCTGGCAAGAAGCCGTTTCAGCCGAATTATTTTCATACCGCCGTCTCTCATATCGCCACAATTTAGGAAACATCTTCCAATGCGGCATCCTGCTCTGTACCGGATACCGGTTGTTATCCGGATGTCGCATCAGCATCTATTCACGCTTACCGTCAACCGCTTCATCAGCTCAGGTGACGGTAAGCGCTCATGTTACACGCCTTTTGTTGCACCGCCATCAATATCCTTCGTTTTGCCGGAAGACGGCATCGGTATTTGAGTTGATGATCGCCTGCGGGATCGGGTATACCCATTGATGCGGCTGTATGTTGGGCCGGGTTTCTTTAGGAAGATCCGGGAAGTCCCATCCATATTTGAGTACACGCTGCACCAGTACCGGGTTCTCCTTTGAAGAAAGCCGGCTCAGCGTAACCAGGCGATACTCTTCCCCAAACAATTCCCGCGCCCGCTCATCCAGAATATAATCCATGTTTACACTGGCGGTGGTAATAAGCGGGGCATTCGCCCTTGTCCGTACTTCATTGATATCATCTTTGGCCTGCGACAGCTGATCATTTTTCATATACGCTTCGGCCCTTAATAAATAGGTTTCCGGTAGCCGCATCACGTAAATATCCGCATCATAAAATTCAGGATTTCCGTTAATGTGTTTATCCGTCGAAAACTTCCAGATCCGTGGATAGATACTGCGTATGGTGTCATTAGGAATGATCTTATTCCAGTCTCCTTTGCTTTTTATTTCGTCAAATACTTCCCTCCAGGGCCGGCCACCAGCCTGTTTAATATTCCGCTCGATATTGGCTTCCGAATTCCGGATGTCATTTCCGGCACCTTCCCAGACGGTATAGAGGAAATAATTGGTGGGCCGATTCTGCGCCGTTCCTACACCGCGTTCATCACTTCCCGCCTGGCTCGACTTGCCGTTCGGAAATTTTACCGCCCCATCTCCAAAGAAGTAATACGACTTTCCATTGGCATCCTTCAACTGCCGGTCTACAAAATAGGATGTGGACTGAAAAGCAAATTCCAGCAACAGTTTATTGGTGGTGGCAGAGCCCGGCATCCCCCCTGTTCCACCAATCGCATTGTTGTAATCATACTGAACCGTCCAGATCGACTCTTTGTTACCATCCTGGTAATTGAAGTTGCCTGCACGGAACAGATCCCAGTACACATCTTTGCCCGCTTCACCTGCTCTCTTTCCAAACCGGTTCTTCATCAGCTGGTAATCCCCATCGGCACCGCCGATCACATTGGTTGCGGCGTTGATGGCTTCTGCATAATAGCGCTTATCCTTTGTGTGATCTCCCAGGCTGATGCAGATCTCGGCCAGCAGGTGATCAGCCGCCGCACGTACGATCCGTCCGGGACGGGTGGTGGTTTTGGGCAGCGTGGCTGCAGCTATGACCAGATCCTCCCGGCATTGTTTCCACACCTCCACCCTGGGCGCCCTGGTGTAATCCAGTTTGGGTGTCTTCTCCACCCTGGTGATCACGGGCCAGTCGCCAAACATGCCCACCAGGCAGCGATGCCCCCAGGCCCGGAAAAACAATGCCTCGCCCATTAATTCTTTTTGCTGTTGCTCGCTTACAAACTTTACCGCGGGATTGTTGCAGGCTTCAATGATTGTGTTTGCATAGGTGATGATCTGGCTCATGCCGGTAGCCCAGTAGGCGTTATAGCCCGGTTCCGAAGGTGTCATCAGCTTCCAGTTGCTGGTGGTAAACTCAGTATTGGTGCTAAAGAATTCATCCAAACCAAGCCCGGTCATCATATAATTGTGATACTGGTAAGATGAAATGTTCAGATACTGCATGCGGTTATGCAGGTAGTTAATGGCGAGATCGATTTGCGCCGGCGTTTTGTAGGCCGTCTGTGTGGTTAGCTGGAACACGGGCTCATCGAGGAAGGCATCATTCCGGCAGCCGGTTACGGCTAAAAACAGGCAAACAGGTACCATCTTTCTGATGCTATTTAAACTAAACTTCATAACAATCATTTTTGAGATTTAAAAAGAAAATATCAGCCCGAAGGAATAGGTACGCAGCACCGGAAAACTGCCATAGAAGATGCTCCCGGGGTTCGCGGCAATCGTGCCTCCGTCTTCAGGATCCAATCCCGTCCATTTGGTCAGCGTGAACAGGTTGTTGGCACTGGCATACAACTTCAGGTTCTGATACCGGATCTTTGCGTCCGGCCGGCCATCCAATGTGTAGGAAAGTGTCAGGTCTTTTAATTTCATAAACGACCGCGTATTCCAGAACCAGTAATTTAAACTGTTTACCCAATCCACTCTCGGATATATATTGGTAGGATGATCCGGTGTCCAGGGATCAACCCGCTTGAGCTGCGCTCCGTTGGCAATGGCCATCGAAGCCATCGTACCATAACGATCCTTCCCCAGATAATGTGCATCATCACCCGCTACCCATTTAAGACTGAAATAAAGAGAAAGTTTTTTATAAGAGAAGGTATTATTAAAATTCAGGATAAACAGGGGATCACGGGTTCCCTGGTAATGATAATCGTCTGTATTGATCTTGCCATCATTATTATAATCGAGGAATTTTACATCTCCGGGTTTTGCTTTATACCGGTTGATGTACTCCAGGTCATCCTTTTGCACGATGCCGATCATCTTATAATCCCAAACACTATGGATGGATTTGCCTACAATATAGGCATCACCCGCCGGTGCCCCAGAAATATCGTTCTTGGGACGCCCCTGTTCATCATAAGTACCATACAGTTCCACGATCTTGTTCCGGTTCCGCGAAAACACGATCCCGCTTTCCCAACCCAGTCCTTTGGTACCTGATGCATCCACCGGCACCGTATTCAATACCAGTTCGATACCCTGGTTGTCTACCCGTCCTACATTGGTGCGTACGGTTAAAAAGCCATTCATATACGGCAGGCTCCGCGTCAGCAGCTGGTCCTTTGTCTGCGACCGGTATACATCAATGTTGCCGGATATTCTTCCTTTAAGCAGGGTAACATCTACCCCTAAGTTTTGAGTAGTAGTGGTAGACCAGCTCAGTTTTGCATTGCTCATCCGGTTCGGATACAGGGCTAACCCCGAATTGTCTCCAAAAACGGTATAATCCAGTCCTACGGTAGACAGGGTTTCATAAGGAGCAATGCTTTGATTGCCGGTGGCACCCCAGGAAGCTCTTAACTTCAGGTATTCGATCCAGGTATTTTTCTGAAAAAAGTCCATTTCCGACAGGGCCCATCCCACCGAGATACCGGGAAAATTGCCATATTTATTTCCGGGAGCGAATCCTGAAAATCCATCGCGACGGAACGTTGCCGTGAGGTAATATTTGCTATCGTAGTTATAGTTGGCCCGTACCATCATCGCCAGGTTCTGATAACGCGATTCTGTTTTGTTTATCTTCTGGGTAATGGCCATATTGATGCCATTCCACTTCAGCGGATTGGGCATGCGATACCCGTTGCCCTCGGTGCTCAATGCATTATAACGCATGGCATCCCGGGTATACCCAGCCATAACGTCTAGGCTATGTTTATTAAAGGTATTGGTATAGGTCAGGATCTGGTCGATGAGCCAGGTGCGGGTATTGGCGGTACGTGCCGTGGAATAGGCCATGGACCAGAAATTTTCCACATTATCCATATTGGCGGTATTGCGCGTATCTACAAAGAGCCGGGGGCCTACATCCAGGTTATATACCGAATGCGTCTGCGTACCATTCACTGTTAGCTTATATTTCAGTCCCTTGATCCAGGGTGCCTGTATCACCAGCCATCCGGCCCCGTCGATGTTCTGCGATTTGTTTTCATCTGATCCGTATGCCGGCCCTACCTGCCGTTCAAAGCCCACGAAAGGATTGCGGGCACTGGATCCTGAGGGGTTTGAAGGAATCCACTGTTCATAACCCGGCGTGAATGTTTGATTAGCGCTCAGGGGCGACATCCAGGTAGCCAGCTGCATACTCGGCGTTAAACCGGAATTATCGGCACTGTAATAGTTGGCTTTTGCGCCAAATGTAATATACCGGTTGATCTTTGTTTCGATCTTTCCTAAAAATGTGGCTTTCTTATAATGATCATTATAGATTACGCCTTTCTGATCCAGTATCCCGGCCGATAAATAATAGTTTACATTTTGTGCATTTCCCGAAACACCCAGGTTGTGATTATGCACGGGCGCGTATTGCGTAATTTCATTCAGCCAGTTGGTTTTAATGCCCTTATTATACGCGTCCAGCTCCTGCGGTGTTAAGATCAGCGACGCATTAAACTCTGTATTGGCAGGGACTCTTCCGGCATTCACAAAATAATCCCAGCGGTTCTTCAGCAACTGATCAATGTTCATTTGCATCGCCGGTTTGCGCGACCAGTTCTGGAACGCGTACGATGAATTAAGGGTAAGTACCGGTTTGGGAGACCTTCCCTTTTTGGTGGTAATGATAATAACCCCATTGGCCGAACGGGAACCGTAGATCGCGGCAGAGCTGGCGTCCTTTAACACATTAATGGATGCTACATCCTGCATATTGATCTGATTCATGCTCCCGTTAAAGATAATATCATCCACCACAATCAGCGGACGGTTTAAACCGGAACCCGAGGGATCAATGGAATGATCGCCACGGATATTGATGGAAGCCAGCGGATCCTGCCCGGCCTTGGACTGCGGTGGTACCACTAGCCCGGAAACCGTTCCCGACAAGGCCTGCAGCGCATTGGTATTAGGCAAGGTAGCCAGCGGCGAGTGCTCCAGGTTTACGGTTTGCACCGCGCCGGTCAGGTCTTTTTTCCGGGCAGATCCATAACCGATCACCACCACTTCTGTAAGTGCATCTTTTTTTTGCGCAAGTACAACGGCGTATTCCTGTTGAGCACTGATCCGCACTTCCTGGTTGTGGTACCCCATAGCGCTGATGAGCAGCACGCCATTGCCGGGTACATCTATGGCAAACCGGCCCAGGCTGTCAGTAGCCTGTCCACCGGATGTGCCCTTTACGATAACCGATGCCCTGGTTACCGGTTGGCCGGTATCATCCGTTACAACACCGGTTACCGGTTTTAAACGCTGCTGAGCGAGTGCTTGAAAACTGATGAAAAGTAAGGACAAAAAAAGGGCTGCCCTTACGGGATATGCATTCAATGACATAAAAACCGTTTTATAAAATGGAAAAATAAAAGCAATCAGGAGCGGACGCCTTTAAGCTCCTGCATAGATCAGCGCAGCAAGTCCGAGTATAAACAAAATAAACATTCCCAGGTTGAGCCGGTCTGCAGCAGGCGGTGCCTGTTTAAATTCTTTCCAGATCAGGATACCCCAAAGTGCGGATACCAGGGTGGCACCCTGGCCCAAACCGTAGGAAATGGCCGCGCCGGCCTTGCCTGAGGCAATAAGACTGAAAGACTGGCCTACGCACCAGATCATTCCGCCCAGCACTCCTACCAGGTGCGTTTTAAAGTTTCCTTTAAAATAGCCTGAAATAGACAGTGGTGCTCCCTGCACCGGTTTCTTCATGGCGATGGTATTGAAAAGAAAATTACTGATAAAGATTCCCGCAGCGAAGATTACTACAGCGGTATAAGAGGTCATCTTTCCGGCGGCCGGGTTCTTAAAATCGGAGAGATCCATGGATGCGGCTACAAAACGGTAGAAGAATGCCATGATCAGGCCGGCAACAATGGACAGCACGATGCCCCTTGCCGAAGCTTTTTGTGCACCCACCTGCGCTTTCCGGTACGCCAGCGCGTTACATACAATGGCTACCATAATTAACCCGATTCCCAGCCAGATAAACATGGGATTACCCTTGGCTGCGCCAAAATAGTTCACTACTACGCCAAGCACCAGGGCAATGCCGATCCCGACCGGGAAAGCCACCGACATACCACATAAAGCGATCGCTGCGGACAGCAGGATATTGGCTGCATTAAAAATCACTCCGCCCAGGAAGGCACTCAGCATATTTTTTATATCGGCCTGCGCCAGGTCCTCCAGGAAACCCCGCCCCTCTGTTCCATGACTTCCAAGCGTAAAGGCAGACAACAATGAAAACAGCAGCACTCCAACTACATAATCCCAATAAAAAAATTCATACCGCCAGGTTTTGGCCGCCAGTTTTTGCGTGTTGGCCCAGGAGCCCCAGCAAAACATGGTGATTACGCAAAAGAACACGGCCAGTAAATAATCATCTACAATGTACATAAAGCAATTTTTGATCGTTAGAAGAAACCTGTTATTTCGCGGCCGGAATCCAAACGCTGGCATCCCCACCGGTTTGACTAGCCTCGGCATAAGGCACCAATACCACCGGTTGTGTTTTATTCGATGCGGTCTTCAATCGGGCGATATATGCCTGCCTTCCGATCCACTGCGCGGGAAGCTTTGCAGCAGCGTCAGTAAGCTGTAAAGCCGAAGGCGCCTGAAATGCAGCTTTTCTGATGTCAAAGGAAGGGTTCAGCGACTGATCAACCGACAGCACCTGCGGCCCTCTTTTGATGGCTATAAAATCGGGATAGCTCTGGCCACCCGGTAAAATAGTTACCGGTATTTCAAACGAAACAGCGATCGTATTTTCCCGGCTCCAGTTACGATCGATAGTGATCAGTTCATCCGCCTTACCGGTATAGGTTTTTCCGCCAACGGTAGCTTTAAATTTCGTGGCCCAAACGGGTACCCGCAGCTGTAACGCAAAGCGGGCAGCGGCTTGTAGCTGCACCTGGATGGATGCTTTTCCGTTTGCCGGGAAGCCTGACCGGATCTGGATTGCCAGCGGAATTGTGTTCCCATTGGTCGTTTGAACCTGGTCCTTAATATCTGCAGCTTCATACATCAGCACCGTGGGTTGATTATTAAGTTTTCCATAGTTCAGATAAGGGATCAGAGCGATGCCCCGTGGAACGCTGGACAAACAGCAGGTAATATTGCAACGGTAAGGCTTTACACCAATCAGCGGAGTATAATAACTCACGCAGCCGGTTTCCGGATTTTCAGCACCCAGCAAATGATTGTATACCGCCTTTTCCATTTCATTATAATATTTCAGATCACCGCTGATAGCAAACAATTGCATATTCAGCTGGATCCAGGTGGTGGTTACACAACCTTCGCCCATATGCGCCGCAGTGTCTGCCTGCAGCAGATAATCCGGTATAAAGTGTTCATGATCGCTGGTGGTTCCGGTAACAAAGAGGCGTTTGGAGGTTACATCCGCAACGGCGTATTGAGCAGCTTTCAGGTATTCGTCATCTCCCGTAAGACGGTATAATTTCACAACACCCACCAGGTTCGACATCATTTCATAGGCTTTGGCGTTTGCAACTTTGTCTACCCGCTTTTCTTTCAACAAGGTTTTAATAATGGAAGGGCCGCCCTCATGTTCATACGACTTTATGATATACCGGCAAAAATCGAGATAGCGCCGGTCGCCGGTCCACATATACAGGTCCGCCATCGGGTCAATCACCGAAGTGGCAGCCATACCCACATGCGAACCCGCTTTGATGATGTCTTTTTGACCAGGAGCATCACCGAAATTCTTCAGCAGCAGGTTGCCCACTTTTATGGCGGCATCCAGTGCACGCTGATTACCTGTTACCCGGTAATAGGCCAAAAGCCCGAACAGGTCATACTTGTGCACCCATACATCCCAGGAGGTCCAGTAGCTATCCGGCAGGTAGGTACCCAGATAACCATCCGCCAGCTGGGTTTTGATCAGCTCATTAAAGATGCGATCCATCTGAGTTTTCAGTGCTGCATTCCGGGTAATCATCCAAGTATTGGCAGCCGTTTCCAGGTATTTCCCAACATGTTCCCCGATCCAGCGTTGTTTGCCGGGTCGTGCCTGGAACCCTTCCAGGATGCCCTTTTCGTCGATTTTTAACAGCCGGTTATTGAGATTGTAATCATAACGCATTCCCAGGTAGCCGGTCAGCCGGTCATTTTCCGGCAATTGAACCGCATAGGCAGCCGGTACGGTATAATCGGCTTTATATGCCGGTAAAGAAGCCTGCTGCGCCTGAACCGATGAAAGCACCGTTCCGGTAATGAAGAATGCAGAAAGGAGTTTTTGAATCAGCATGATCGTTACGTTTTAATAGTCTTGAATAATGTATTCTATAAGTTCGGCGAAATGGTTATTCTTTCCCGATAAAATGTGCGATAACTTCGTTATAGTATGGAATGGAAGACTGCGCACCTTCGCGGGTTACAGAAATGGCGGCGGCCCGGCAGGCAAAGCGTGTGGCCTCCGGCAATTCCATGCCATTAGACAGCCCTACCACCAATGCCCCGTTAAACACATCACCGGCAGCGGTGGTATCTACTGCCTGAACTGTTTCTGTGGGAACCAGCGTCATCTTTCCGTCTTCGCAAACCAGGGCACCCTGCGCGCCCAATGTTATTATAACAATTGATGCGCCCATTTCCTGTATAGCCTTCGCTGCTTGTTTGGCCGTGTCCAGGTTTTTGACCTTTATCCCCGTAAGCAATCCGGCTTCGGTTTCGTTGGGTGTGATGATATGCGTATATTCCAGTAACTGCGGAGGAATGGCCTGTACAGGCGCAGGATTGATGACTACTTTTATACTCCTGGATACGGCATACCGGGCTACATGAAGGATGGTTTCCATGGGTATTTCAAATTGCATCAACACCATCTTACATTTTTCCAGTTCCAGTAACACTTCTCCCGTAAAATCTTCCGGAAGCAGCGCATTGTTAGCGCCCTGACTTACCACAATACTATTCTCTCCTTTTTGATCTACGGTGATCAACGCCACGCCGGAAGGCAGGATATCATCCGACAACATAAAACGGGTGTCAATACCTTCCTCGTGAAACAACTGCGAAGATTGCCGGCCAAAGACATCATTTCCGACCTTGGAAATAAACAAGGTTGCCCCACCCAACCGGGCTACGGTTACCGCCTGGTTCGCACCTTTGCCTCCAGGGTTCATAAAAAAATTGTGCGCCAGGATCGTTTCGCCGGGTACGGGAATGCGTTCCGCATTTACTACCATATCCATATTGGTACTGCCAACCACAGCTATTTTGGGAATATTGGAATGTTGTTTTTTCTGCATGGGATACAATCGTATTCAGCTTCGAAAATAATACGGCGCCCCTGCATTTTTAAAACCTTGTTTTTATAAAACAAATATTTACAATCAGGAAAAAATAAAAAAACAGATCTTAATATACTGATTTTTATTAATTTACAAAATTAAAAATATAGAACAAGCATATTTATGACAGATATATTGGTGCGATTAATCCGGTCTCTTTCACCTGCAGAAAAACGGCAGTTTAAATTGAGAGCTAAAAAACAGCAGCAAGAAAAGGCATATGTGATTCTTTTTGACCTGATTGACCAATCGGATAAAACAGACTGGAAGCATATAAAGCAGCAGTTCCAAAAACGCTACCCTGCTTCATCTGCAGAAAGTGCAGCAAGCTATCTTTTTCAATCCGTGACGGAGGTACTGGTCCAGAATAAAATAAAGACGGATGACGGATTTAAACTTATGTATGGAATAATGAAAGCGGATCTGTTCCGGCAACGGAACCTGTTAGATCAGTCATTTACCGAAATCAGGTCATTACTACCGATAGCCGAAAAGACCCAAAGGCTGGCGTTGCGGTATCTCTTAAAAAGAGCGCAGCTAAACTATTTCTCTGAAAACAATTTCGAAGGCATCAACGAGAAAACGCTTATTGCAGAACAACAAAATGCCCGTGACCTGTTAAAGGACCTGAGGAATGAACAGGAACATTATTCGCTCTATGAAATATTGAAACACCGGCTGGGCAACCAGTTGCAAAAAGGAGCAACTGGAAAAAAAAGGGCGCTGGATGACCTGGTCCTGAGCGAGCTGGCCATCGTAAACAATAAAACCAAACACCATCTGGAATCCCGTAAACTACATCTGCTCTTCCAGTCATTCTACTTTACACGTATCGGAGACTACCAGTCTGCGTTGAAAACATTCTATGTACTGAACACGCTTTTTGAAAAGAACGCGCAGTTGCGGCCCAATCCGCCGATCGATTATTACAGCACGCTGGACGGTATACTCGACAGTTTGAAAATGATCTGCCACTACGACGAAATGCCCTATTTTATCGAAAAACTACATCAGCTGGACCAGGATCATTACCCCGATTACTTCCGGTTCCTTGTAAAAAAAACGGTACTACTGTATGAGCTCAGTCAGTACGCTTATAGCGAACAATGGGAAAACGCTGTCGATCTGATCCGCATCACTCCGGTTTCCTGTTTCAGAGACTTTGCACTGGTTCATGAACAGAAACAAGCCGTGTTAATCTTTTATGCCTCACGGGCTTTTTTTCACACACGCCATCTCAAAAAGGCTGTGAAATTTTTAAACGAGGTACTTTTAAAGAAAACACTGGACTATACACTGCCTTATTACCGGGTCTGCAGGCTTTTTAATATTGTGCTACATTACGAAATGAACGATCTTGAATACCTGGAGTACGAGATCCGATCATACAAACGTTTTTTTAAGGGGAAAAACGCCCTATATCCGCTCGAAAAATACATCTTCAGGGTTGTAAGCCTTTCGCCCTCACGCAATCTCCGGTATAAAAACCAACAGCTTTGGAAACAACTACAGCCGCTCCGGAATACAGCCGGCAAAGGCGCCGACGAAATATTGCTGATGCACTACTTTGACTTTATGGAATGGGCGGCGGAAAAGTTCCGCTAATAAATAACACCGGATGCCTAGGCATGAAACAACGCTTCTTTTTTATTAAATTTGATAACGCTTTGGTTATTGTATATGGAAACGTACGGAAAGATATTGCTGGTTGCGATTCCTGTATTTCTGATACTGGTGCTACTGGAGATGACTTATGCCCATCGCAACAAAGGCAAGCAGATGCGTACCAATGATATCATCAGCAGCCTGCTGAGTGGTGTTACCAATATCACCAAGGATGTGCTCGGCCTGAGCTTCGTCATCTATTCCTATTCCTGGCTGGTACGTCATTTCGCGCTGATGCATATCGAAGCAACCTGGCTAACGTATGTGATTGCTTTTATAGTACTTGATTTTTCCGGTTATTGTGTACACCGCATACAGCACGAATATAATTTTTTCTGGAACGGTCACCTGATACACCATAGCAGTGAAGAATTTAACCTGGCCTGCGCCCTGCGGCAAAGCATTTCCGGATTCGCAAATATTTTTGTCATTTTCCTGCTGCCCGCCGCATTATTGGGCGTTCCGGAAAAGGTGATCGCCGTTGTAGCACCGCTCCATCTTTTTGCACAGTTCTGGTACCATACCACGTTTATTAAAAAGATGGGCTTCCTGGAGAAAGTGATTGTAACGCCTTCCCTCCACCGGGTGCATCACGCCATCAACCCTGAATACCTGGATAAAAACTATTCGCAGATCTTTATCTTCTGGGACAAATTATTTGGCACGTACCAGGAAGAGCGGCCTGATATTCCACCGGTATACGGTATCACGCGGCCGGTGCGAACCTGGAACCCGGTAAAAATAAATTTTCAGCACGTAGGGCTTTTAATAAAGGATGCCTGGCGTACCCATAGCTGGCGCGACCGGTTCCGGATTTGGCTGATGCCCACCGGATGGCGCCCTGCAGATGTTGAGAAAAAATATCCCGTTTATAAAATAGAAGACGTTTACCATTTTGAAAAATATAATCCTTCCCTGCCTGGGCGCGTCAATCCCTGGCTTTGGGTACAACTGATCGCCCTGCTGTTTTTTATCTGTTTCCTGTTTGGTAATATTGCCGCCATCGGGTCTCCCGGCATCTTTTACTACGGTCTGTTCATCTTTTTATTTGTGTATGCATTGGCTGAGTTGATGGATGGAAGTTCCGGTGCATGGATCTGGGAAACTTTGAAAGTGAGCTGCGGCATGGGCGTTCTTTATCACTATGGAGATTGGTTCATGCTCAAAACTTATTTTGCCTCCGGCTGGATCCTTGTGACCGGGTACTTGTTGCTTTCCTTTATAATGACCCTCCTTTTTACCAGGCGAGATTGAACTTTTGGTAGTTTTTTTGTGATTATTCAAGGGTATTTCCAGGGCCTGGCAATCATGGTGTGTTACGGTTCTCTATAAAGATTTACAAGCCTGAAGGAACTTAAAGTGCAGTAAACCTGCGTCCGTGTTTTCTAAAACGTCAGCACCAGCACCCGCCCCGCTTTTCTACTAAATTAATTAGTATTATCTTTGAACGCTTTTAATCAGATCGATTATGACCCCACTGGCAGAACGGCTACGGCCGCATCGTTTGGAAGACCTGGTAGGACAGGAACATCTCACCGGCAATGGTAGTATTCTCCAAAAGTCCATTGCTACCGGAAATATTCCCAGTATGATTCTTTGGGGACCGCCCGGCGTGGGTAAAACCACCATCGCCACCATTATTGCAAATACGGTAAACCGGCCGTTTTTATCCTTAAGCGCCATTTCAGCCGGCGTAAAAGATATCCGCGATGCCATCGCAACTGCCACGGCAGCGCGTGGCGCCATTTTGTTTATCGATGAGATCCACCGATTTAATAAAAGCCAGCAGGACGCCTTGCTGGGTGCTGTAGAAAAAGGCATCATCACTCTGATCGGCGCTACCACCGAAAACCCCTCGTTTGAGGTAAACAGCGCCTTACTAAGCCGGTGCCAGGTTTATGTTTTAAAAGCACTCGAAGAAAAAGACCTGGTAAAACTGTTGCACCTGGCCATGGAACAGGATGCACAGATCCACAATAAGCAGGTGCAACTGAAGGAAACCGGCGCACTGATCCGTATTTCGGGAGGCGATGCCCGGAAGCTTTTAAATCTTTTTGAAATTGTATGCGATGCGCTGGATACGCCGGCAGTGATCACCGATGAAGCAGTGATGCGTATCGCTCAAAAGAAAGTGGCCATATACGATAAAACGGGCGACCAGCATTATGACATTATATCCGCATTTATCAAATCCATCCGTGGCAGCGATCCTAATGGTGCGGTCTACTGGCTGGCCCGGATGATTGAGGGAGGCGAAGATATTAAATTCATTGCCCGCCGCATGGTCATCTCCGCCAGTGAAGACATCGGCATGGCGAATGCCAACGCCTTATTGCTGGCCAATGCCACATTTGAAGCAGTGAACAAGGTCGGGAATCCCGAGGCGCGGATCATTTTATCGCAATGTGCTATCTACCTGGCCGCTTCCCCAAAAAGCAACAGTGCCTACCTGGCTATTGACAATGCCCTGGCCGCCGTTCGAAAAACGGGTGATCTTCCGGTGCCGCTGCATATACGCAATGCTCCTACCAAGCTGATGAAGAACCTCAACTATGGAAAAGATTATCAATATTCCCATAGCTTTGAAAACAATTTCAGCGAGCAGGAATACCTCCCGGACGGCGTTGCAGGTGCCGCTTTTTATGAACCGGGGAATAACCCACGGGAAAATGAACTAAGAGGGCACTTAAAAAAATTATGGAAAGATAAATACAAGTATTGATGCAGCAACAACCGGTTATTGAATGGGCATGCCGGCCCTTTGAACAGCTTTCTACAACAGAACTGTATGCCATCCTGCAACTGCGGGCCGCTGTTTTTGTAGTAGAACAAGCCAGTATTTACCAGGACCTGGATGGTAAAGATTTTAAAGCACTTCATCTTACCGGCACCGACAACGAACAACTGATCGCCTATACCCGGCTCCTTCCCCCGGGCATTTCCTATAAAGAACCATCCATCGGGCGGGTAGTGATCGCGCCATCGCACCGGGCTTATGGGCTGGGAAGAGAACTGATGAAGCGTAGTATAAACCGCTGCCAGGAGCAGTTTGAACAAAAAAGTATTCGTATCAGCGCCCAATTATATCTAAAAAATTTTTATACATCGCTGGGGTTTGAACCGGTTGGCGTTCCCTATGATGAGGATGGAATTCCGCATATTGAAATGGTCAGCATCCATTAACCATACCTGAACCCGGTAAAAGCTGAATGTATCAACCTCCCGAAAAACCCCAATATTCAGATGCATGCTCAATTCACTGAAAAACCGGTAAGCGCTTTTATTTTGTTTTTTAAACTTCCTTTATCATATCCTGTCCAGCTATCTTTTATGATACCATTGGGGGCCACCAGGACATAATTCGGAATTCCCTCAACGCCGTATTTGGCATAAATACCCCTGTTCTCCCTGCCGTCGCTAAAGTTGTTCCAGGTCATTTTAAAATATTCAGACGCCTGCTTCCACATTTTTTTATTATCGCTGCTCAGGCTAACAATAACCAGGCGATCTTTAAGCTGCTCGAAAATTTCCTTCATCTCAGGAACAGATGCATGGCAGGGTCCGCATCCAAAGCTCCAAAAGTCAAGCAGGATATATTGGCCTTTAAATTCGGTTAAACGATGCAATTTACCGTCTAGGTCCGTTAATACGGTATCATACATCGGCTCCCCAACCTTCACGACTCTCGGAGGGTAAAGCACATTAGCAATATGTTCACCATAAGCGCTGTTTTTTAAGTGGGCATCAAGACTATTGTATAGTTTCGCAACAGGCGTTCTGAATGCGTCAATATGATTCCATTTAATCATGTTTGCAGCCGCATCCAGTATTTTAAGCCGGACAGAAGTCATTCTCCCCTTCTGAAGAAGATCTAAGTTCCTCTTATGAATTTTATAAAGACAGGCATCGGAAAGCCGGTCCAGGGAATCAATCGTTATTTGTGCGTTCTTTTTTTCCAGGCCGGTGCTACGATCTGCTGATCTTACAATGTTTCTGATCGCAGACAGCTCTTGATAATTATTCCACAGTAATTTATTCGCCTGTACAAAATACGCCCACTCTTTTTGCTCAGGGATATCACTGATAACGTTCCATGTATAAATAAGCTTATTTTGTCCTTCAATAGTCATATGATGTCCCGGCTTTGCCCAAAGCTCTAGCCCCATTGAAGGGAAACCTTTGTCAAATGATCTTAAGGAATACCGTCCGATCTCTTCATTATCCGGACCGTACTCTATATGAAAGCGGCCATTAACAACACTGTCTTTGGCAACCTCCGTTCCAACCGATCCTTCTTCTTTCATTAATGAAATAGGTGTTCCATCTTCAACACCCTTTAACCAGCCATCAATGACAACCTTTTTTTGGGCACCTACACTACCGACAAGCGCAAGTAAGATAAGAACAAGTATGACGCTATCCTTCATAACTTTTCGATATAGAAATTTATTTTCTGTTAAACAAACGGACCAAACACGTTCCGGAACCCTTTATTTTTTTCTGATAGAAACACTGTCTGCCACAAACACCAGTGAATGTTCTTTCGCATTGAGCATACCGTTTTGAGCCTTGAAGGCAATTACCTTGTCCGGCTGTTCTTGTTTAATCTCCCCCGTATAACGTAATTGTATTTTATGGACGGCTGCGGGCTTTTCTGTGTAAGCATAAGTCACATCGCCTTTCAATACTTGGCCATCTTTTGCCGGTTTTTCGGAAGACGCTGATGAGCGTAGGGTCACCGCCTGAACGGCTTCTGTTTCCTGCTTTAACAGCCTTCCCTTTACCATTACAGTACTTAAAGAAGAAGCCTTAGCAGGAATGGTCCCAGCCTGCTGTACACCATAGCCCACTACTACCACTTCCTTCAGATCCGTTGCAGGTTTAGAGGCCCCCTTGTTTCCGGCTTCTTTCGTATGGATCTCAATCACCCCGTTCCGTGCTTTTTCTCCATATGTGGTTTCTTTTATTTTATCGCCCTTCAATACATTAATCGTTTGAATTTGTTCCGCGGGAAGATCCCTCATCGCTCTCAACTCCTGTACTTTTCCATCTACTACATACACCCCTTCAAATTTTTCACCCACGGCAACAGTTGCCGTTTTTGAACTTACTACACCTGTTCCATCGGCTGTATGAATGCCATTCACATTGCCTCCTGCAATGATTTGCACACCGCTTGTTTTACCTTTCAAACGAATATTTGACGAAGGCGGTGCGTCGCCGGTATAATGCAGTTGCAGGCGGTACCCGGAAGAATCACTGGTAAAGGTCCCACCCTTTTTTGTAGTAATGATCACTACTCCATTTTTGCCTTTCGGACCATATATTGCCCGGGCAGATGCATCTTTCAAAACAGAAACCGATGCTATGTCTTCCGGCTCTACCGGGATTTTTTCAAAACCGGGTTTCACCATACCGTCAATCACCAGTAAAGGAAGCAAGCCTGTTTTGGGGTCCCTGAGCTGGCCAAGAAAATCTTCTTTTTTATTCAGCTCAGAATCTTCCGCGGATTTTACCACGATACGTTTTTGAGGAAGGGTATCCTTCATCTTTCCCCACATTTTCAACTGCATCAGGTCTACCATTTTTTTATTGGTTGCCACCAGCAGCAAATTAGAGCTTACCCCGAAGCTCTCGAACGAGGTCCTCCTTGGTGAAGCGCCCACGGACAGGATCTGAAACCGGTCGATCTTCTTATTGGCTTCATCCATGGTCAGGATCTTATTATCCACCCATATTTTAAAATCATTCGCGCTGCTTACATCATCCTGATCGAGAGCGGCACCACCTCCGGCTCCAAGCACTATGGCTTCTCCATCTATGAACCATATCGGTTTGTGAGAACTACCGGCCACCCGCTTGGCTTTTTCAAAAATATCTTCCGGGGGATTCTGGTCAACAGGTGCCTCAGCGGGATGGGGCTCTTTCTCATGCTGTATCACTTCCTTCCGGAACGCCAGCAGCAATACCGCTACCACCGGCAGCAAAAACAAAAATTTGGTCAGATGTACTTTCGCAGATTTGATGCTATTCATCATCGCGATCCTGTTCTTCAACGAAGAGAAATTAAAATGGTTGGCAAAGGCAAACTGTTTATTCCCCATCACTTTTAATAACAGGTATTGATATTCCTTTTTATCCATACCACTTTGCAACACCTGCTTATCGGCAAGAAACTCCAGGTTCTGCTTCATGCTTTTGCGCAGCAGCCATACAAAGGGATTAAACCAAAGCAGGATACATAACAACTCGCTCCAGATGATGTCAATGGTATGCTTTTGCCGTACATGCACAAATTCATGCCGAATGATCTCTTCCAGCTCCTCACCGCTGTGCAGTTCCGTATTTACAAAAATGGCATTCCCGAATGAGAAAGGACGCACGTCCTCATCCAGCTGGTAGATCCGTGTACGGGCGTCCGATATCAGCTGTGCCCGTCTTTTAATACGCAAGAAAGAAAGATACATGATCCCGAAACGGAACAGCAAGACCAGCGACCCGATTCCGCCTGCAACCAGAACCCAATCCCAGGTGGAAAGTGACTCCAGCAACGAGTTTGCCTGGGCTTCCGGAGAAAAGCCAAACACCGGTATCATCTGCACCAGTGTATTGCGGTCCAGTTCCTTTTTCTGCAATTCCGGCATGACATCGATCAGCGGGATCACAAAACTCAATACACCGTACCCCAGCAGGTACCAGCGGTTCCAGTTATAAAAAGTAAGCCTTCTTAAAAACAGTTGATAAAACAGGTATACAACGGCCAGGCAGATACTCAACTTAAGAATATAGTCAATAATGACAGGCATATGCAAATGTTTAAAGTTCCAGGTTTAACGTTTAAAAGTTCCAGGTTTCATATTCAATATTTACAGCTCCGGTTTTTGTTGGCATGCCCGGAGTATATGCGGTGCACCAACCTGAAACAGTGAACGTTAAACATGAAACGGCAGACAAAATCCGGCATCCGGGCATCTGCATTCAGAACAGAACCTACTATTCTGTATGCAGATAGCGCATCGCTATTTCTTCTTCCCGCTTTCTATCATTTTTACAATATCCTTCAACTCCTGCGCGGATAATTTCTTCTGGTCTACAAAAAAGCTTACCAGTTCTTTATAGGAATTGCTGAAATAATCCTTTACCACGCTTCCCATAAAACGCTTTTTATAATCATCTTCAGAAAGCGCAGGTTTGTAAACATACACGTTGCCAAATAGCCGGCTGCTTACATATCCTTTTTTTTCCAGGTTTTTAATAGTAGACGCAACCGTGGTATAAGGCGGCTGTTCCTCCAGCTGTTCCATAAATGCCTTAACATTGCCTTCTCCCACCTGCCAAACAGCAATCATCAACTGCTCTTCCTGTGCGGTTAATTTTTTCATCTCTTATACGATTTTAGAGTAAACTTACGAAAAACTCGTAACACTGTAAACTTTTTTTCTTTTTTAAGACAACCCTTACAACCGAATCCGCATCCTATTGTTATCTTTGGTAGCATTTAGTTTTATAAAATCAACAAGATGAAGTATTTACTTGCGTTACTGGTGACCATCCTGAGTTTTAGCGACGCCCAAAGCCAGGCCCTCCTTCCTTATAAACAATACAAAACCCTTCCGGCCGTACGGCTGCTTTCTGCCGACAGTACCGGGTGGGAGTTAAAGGCAAAATTGCAAAAAAACAAACCGGTAATGCTCATGGTATTCAGCCCCGAATGCGACCACTGCAAACATGAAACGGAGGAGCTGATAAAAAACATGAATAAGTTTAAAGATATCCAGATTATCATGGCTACCCCCCTGCCCCTGAAAGAAATGGCAGCCTTTGCAGCTCATTACAAACTTCAGCAATATCCCAATATTCTTGTAGGTAAAGATTATGCCTTTGCGTTACCCGCTTATTATGGCATCAAAAACCTTCCGTTTCATGCCTTTTACACCAGCAACAAACAATTGATCAGTGGTTTTGAAGGAAGCATGTCGGTTGCAACGATTTTAAAAATTTTCGGCAAATAGTTTTTTAATTGTTTTTAAGAATGCCGGTGAAGCATCCGCTTCTGCCGGCATTTCTGTTTTAGGCATCCGGTATGATAATCGGGACGATGCCTGAAACCAGCAGCATTTTTAGTACAAACAGTACAAATGCACACAATCTTTATATAAACGGTATTTATTATCGCCTTGCTTTTGCTATTTTTGAACAAATTGATTATTACGATGAAAAAATTTCACCTTTCGCTGATTGCGTTGATCATTGCTATTGCCGGTTTTGCACAAAATGCCATAAAACGCCCAAAACTGGTGGTAGGCATTGTAGTAGATCAGATGCGCTGGGATTACCTGTACCGCTACGCCGACCGTTATGGCAACGGAGGGTTTAACCGGATGCTAAAAGAAGGGTATACCTGTGAAAATACGTTTATCAGTCACCTGCCTTCGTTTACTGCCGTTGGACACACCACCGTATTTACAGGATCTGTTCCGGCCATACATGGTATCACCGGCAACGATTGGGTTGACCAGCTGACGGGAAAATCGGTTTATTGTACCGATGATTCCACCGTACAGGGGGTAGGCAGTCATTCAAAAGCAGGAAAAATGTCGCCCCGTAATAACCTGGCTACAACCATTACCGATGAACTGCGACTCGCTACCAATTTCCGTTCAAAGGTAGTGGGGGTTTCATTAAAAGATCGTGCCTCCATTCTTCCCGCAGGGCATAATCCCACAGCGGCCTTCTGGTTTGATGATGAAAGCCGGCAGTTCATTTCCAGTACCTGGTATATGAAGGAACTCCCTAGCTGGGTAACAACGTTTAATGGAAAAAAAGAGCCTGAAACGCTGGTGTCAACACCCTGGACTACCATGTACCCTATTTCGACATACACGCAAAGCACGGCAGACGATGTAAAATGGGAAGGAAAATTTAAAGGTGAAAAAACGACCAGCTTTCCGCACGACCTTAAGGATATTTTTAAGCAAGATCCGGATGTGATCCGCAGTTCTCCTTATGGCAATACACTCACGCTCAATTTTGCAAAAGCCGCAGTGGATGGCTACCAGCTGGGAACCGGTGCATTTACTGATTTTCTGACCATCAACTGTGCTTCCACTGACTATGTGGGGCATAAATACGGCCCCAATTCCATAGAAGTTGAAGACGTGTACCTCCGCCTGGATAAAGACCTGGATACCTTTTTCAAATACCTTGATCAAAAAGTTGGAAAAGGCAATTACCTGGTATTCTTAACAGCAGATCATGGTGCAGCTCATGCGATCGGGTTTATGCAGGAGCACCAGATGCCAGCCGATTTCTTCCAGAACGGCAAAGTCATTACTGCGCTTAACAACCTGCTGAAAACGCAATTTGGTGAAGACAAACTGGTGCGCTCCGGTGCTAATTACCAGGTACATTTCAACTATGCTGTAATCGAAGACAAAAAGCTGGATTATACCGCTATCAAAAAAGCAACCATGACATTCCTGCAAAAGCAGGACGGTGTTCAGTTTGTAGCAGATGTTGAAAACATTGGCAATGCCGCTATACCAGAGCCCATAAAAATGATGATCATTAACGGGTATAACCCCAAACGCTCCGGTGCTATACAAATCGTTTTAGATCCGGCATGGTTCAGCGGCTCACCGGGAGGTACCGGAACCACCCACGGAACCTGGAATCCACACGATACGCATATTCCCCTGGTTTGGTTTGGCTGGGGCATTAAACCCGGAAAATTAACACGGGAAGTACATATGACCGACATTGCACCCACCCTTGCCGCATTGCTGCATATTCAGCGTCCGAACGGATGTATTGGTAGTGTCATTCCGGAAGTTGGGCAATAGCAGGGTTGTATGAATAAACAGTTTACGCTCTTACTTTGCTGCTGCATCGTTTTTATTACAGTGCACGCACAAACAGACAGCCTGGAAACGCCCGCCGGCGCACCGCTCCGGACGGATTCGGTTACGCCTGTAACAACAGATACCCTGCCGGCGCAGGTGAACTCCGGTATACAGGTAAAAGATGAACAGGTATATCATCTCCGGAACGGACTAACCCTGGTATATCCCCGTCCCAAGCCATTTGGTTTTATCACCGATCTTCCAAGGGACGGATGGCAATATGTAAAGAACAGCTTTGCAAAAGAAAGCATTAAACCCTGGATTATGATCGCCGGCGCAACAGGCGTCCTGCTGGCACTGGACCAGCCCATCGCAGACGAATTGCATCGTTTTTCAGACCGGATCCATTATCACCGGGATAATTCCTACAAGACGGTTTGGGAGGTAAAAATCGGCAGTTCCAAGACCAGCCTCTTGCGCATTCCAAATAACCTGAACAGTGCTTTTTACCAGCTGGGACAGGGCTATGTCAGCCTGCTGGTAGGTGCGGGATTGTTTACCTATGGCAAAATTGCCAATGATTACCGCTCCCGCAGTACCGCCAGTCAGCTGCTCGAATCCTTTTTTCTGATGGGCGCCAGCACCCAACTGGTGAAACGGATTTCCGGCCGTCAGTCGCCCTTTATGGCCAGCAACCCGGGAGGCAACTGGCACCCGTTCCCATCCTTCGGAGAATATCAAAAGAACACGCCAAACTACGACGCCTTCCCTTCGGGCCACCTGGCTACACTGATGAGCAGTGTTACCATCCTGGCACAGAACTACCCTGAAAGCCGGTTCATAAAACCCATAGGATATAGCCTGGTAGCGCTTTTGGGCTTGTCGATGATCAATAATGACGTACATTGGGCCAGTGATTATCCACTGGCACTGGGCATGGGCTACCTGAGCGCCAAAACCGTTGCCAACAGAAGCCGGAAACTGTTAAAGTCCATTGGCATGAATAAAAACGACCGGGCCAGTCTTTCGTTTTCCCTGGTACGCCTTCACAATCAGCTGATCCCCGGTTTTATTTACTCGTTTTAAAATAGCTATGTAAGACCTCTCGTCGCACATAACTACACTTGACACCAAACAAGAAATGTTATCAGTTGAACAGGATCCTACCACAAGCTGTATTTTAGCAATATTAAAAAAATATCGTATGGACCTGATGCAACAATTTGAAGCGGCTGTTGCCGACAGCAAAACCTTATCTGAGAAGCCCTCCAACGAGATACTGCTGCAATTGTATGCGCTTTACAAACAGGCTACAGAAGGCGATATCCATACGGAAACCCCTTCCAACCCGTTCGACTTCGTGGCCAAGGCGAAATACAATGCCTGGGAGGAGCAAAAAGGAATGCAAAAGGAAGCGGCGATGGAAGCATATATTGAACTCGTTCGTAAATTGAAAGGATAATCATTCAAACAGGTCCTGCATGGTGACTTCCGATGTAATGCGGCCGGTGTAATAGATATTTTGCCGGGTGCCATAGGTTGTGATCATTGTAGGAAAAATCGTTTTCCGGGTGCCCGTCAGTTCCTTAAAAATGGCTGTTTTCCGGTCAAGTTCGGAAGCATACTTTTTATCAATGACGAACGCTTTATCGGAGAACTTCATTTCGCAGACATTGATGCAATGGTCCTGCCGGTCCAGCAGCAGATCAATCTGAGCACCAGTTGCTCCCTGTTTTGAATTATAGCGCCAGCCTGAGGCTTCCGTGTGCACTCCGCTAATACCAAGAGCTCTTTTAATTTGTGCCACATGCTTTTGGCAGATGGCTTCGAATGCATAACCGCTCCAGCTATTATAAGAGGATCCTGCTGCAATCTTATGCCAGGTGCCTGTTCCCATTGCACGGGCCCGATCTGCAAATTTCAGGTAAAACAGGGAATACTCATCAGATAACTTGTACACCGCATCACGTGCTGTTTTTTCAAATGGGATATATTGAGCGATAAATCCCGACTGTTCAAGTTCTTCAAATAACCGGGTGGTGGTTCCCCCAGTGGTCAATCCGCACGCAGTAATCACTTCGGTCCGACTCATTCCGCCCGCCTTTTTCGCCAGCTGCCGAACAATCGATTCATGATGACTGGCATTATTAAATAACGACCGGTACAACACGTCGAACTCCGTTTTCAACATGCCGTTCTTTTCAAAGAAAAGCTTATCGATCACCTGGTTGGCACTTTCTCCCTTATCCACCTGTTTCAGATATTGAGGAACACCTCCCATTGCCATATATAGCTGCAATACCTGGTATCGGTCTAACCGGATACCACGACTTATGAGATATGCCTCGGTTTCTTTTAAACTAAAGGGCAATAGCCTGATGGTCCGGCTTACCCGGTTATGAAGGCCGCCCCGGTTGTGCAGCACATTTTCTATCATCCAGGAAGCTGCAGAGCCGCAGATCACCACTTTCAGTTGCGGCTGGCGCGATGCCCAGGTATTCCACCAGTGCCCGAAGGCCGTTAGAAGCCCCGATTTAGGCGTATGGATCCATGGAAATTCATCAAACAGCACAACCACCGGTTGCTTTTTAATTTTAGTCTGCAGAAAATTACTGAGAAAAGGAGAACGCCTGCATCCAGTTATCCGGAGTAGCCGGCGGTATCACCGATTGCAAGGCTTGCTGAAGAGACTTACTGAAATTCAATAATTGATCCGTAAGGCCGGCTTCATGAAGTCCGGTACACTCAAATACAAGCTGAGGCTCGTAATAACCCCGTACAAGAAAACGTTTTGCCAACGCGGCGGCGGCCCAGAACGGCGATCAACTCCGCTTCCCGGGAATCCAGCATTTCCTGGAGGATCTTCTTCTCTGCATCCCGGCCGATAATGGTGGTAGTTGACATAGTTGTGGACAAGTTTATTATTTTATACTTATCCATAAATTACTTTTAAATACAGATATGGACAAATATAAATTTATATACCCGCCCATATCTTTTACAATCACAGGTCCGGATAATCCTGAACCGGCACATACAGATCAATTCAATCACATTCTACTGCAGTTCATACCTGGAAAACGGATTTCTGTCTTTTTCGGTATCTCTGCCTCCTACTAATCATTAGCTTCGTGCCATTTAAAAGCGAAATGTTTAACTGTTTTAGAAAGAATGTACTGCCGGCGTTGATCGCATACCTTGCATTTTCAATAACCGCCTGCAGTAAAAAAGATCCGCACAAGCCGCCTGTTCCGGACACGTCCTCTACAACTGTATATGTAGCCGGCGCTGCTTACAATGGCTCAAAAGATGTGGCCGTCCTCTGGAAAAACGGAGCAGCCACCTATCTTACAAACGGATCAACAGATGCCTATGCCACCGGGGTATTCGTATCCGGAAACGATATATACGTTACAGGCAATGAATATACCGGTACCAGACAAATAGCCCGGCTCTGGAAGAATGGCTCGGTTTCCAACCTCACGGATGCTCCCGGCAATACCGGAGCACATGCGGTGTTTGTAAACAGAGGCGATGTATATGTATGCGGATACGAAACCGGCAATAACGGCTATATTGCCAAATACTGGAAAAACGGGAGTGCCGTCCATCTTACCAACGGCGCTTTTGACGCTGAAGCAAAAGACATATTTGTATCCGGTAACGATGTATACATTGTGGGATATATGCACAACGGATTGCATCCAATTGCTACTCTATGGAAAAACGGCGTGGCTACCTATCTTACAGACGGCACTAAAGAATCTGTAGCCTCCGGCATATTTATAAGCAACCAGATGGTTTATGTAACCGGCTACGAGCACAACGGCACCAAACAAATTGCCACTCTATGGAAAAACGGCGTATCTATCCATCTTACAGATGGTACATTTAACGCCGAAGCCAATGCCCTTTTTGTAAAGGGTGTGGATGTATATATAGCCGGGCAAGAGCAAACCGGATCAAAAAGGGTCGCACGGATGTGGAAAAACGGGGTTTCCTCAAGTCTTACAGACGGAGTTGCAAACGCAGGGGCATCTGCTGTTGTTGCAAATGGCGCGGATGTATATGTAACCGGGTATGAATACAATGGGATGGTAAAAACAGCCCGGTTCTGGAAAAATGGCACCACTGTTCCGCTTGCACAGGCAGACCAGTGGGCTGCTGCTAACCGTATTTTTATCACCAACTAGTGGCTACATACCATTATGTAACACGGCCACCGTTACCAGGAGCTGGCCCGTATGCCGCATCGTATGCTCTGCTGCATGAAAACACAGTCCGATCACGGTCGAAGGCAATCCTGCCCTCCCCACTTTCCGGAGCGCTCTTAGCGATGCCGGATCCAATTGCCGGTACCGGCGGATCGTTTGCTGAATGCCCGTATGTACCTGCTGTAATAGCTGCCGGGTGGTATGACCCTGGTCAATCGCTTCGTTTTTCAGATACTCCAGTTGCCCGGGTGTAAGCATTTGCCCTTCGGCATAGCTCAGCAGCCGGTCCAGCACACCCACAATATGCTTCAGGTGAAAACCTACAGCCGCCACACCCGCCGGCCGCTCCCACAGCACCTCATCCGGGAAATCCATTAACAGGGTGTCCAGTTCCTCACCAGCCTGTAACAAGGCATCTGCTGCCGGCTGCAATTCCGGCACCAGGAAGGGATCTTTTTCCCCGCGGAGCCATACTTCTTTTTTTGCTTCCAATGCTTATGACCTTTGCTTAAATTGCCGTTATCCGTCCGGCCGTTTATAAAAGTACCATATTATTACATTCAACCAACAAAAAAGCCCGCTCCTTTCGGAACGGGCCTTTGTTTAAAGCATCGTAAATATGGTTATACCCGGAAGTGTGCAAACGCCTTGTTGGCTTCTGCCATACGGTGGGTATCTTCTTTCTTTTTGAAAGCAGCACCTTCGCCCTTGCTGGCTGCAACGATTTCATTCGCCAGTTTATCTGCCATGCTACGGCCATTCCGGTCGCGGCTGTAACGGATCAACCATTTAATGCTCAATGAAATCTTACGGTCGGGGCGTACTTCAGAAGGAATCTGGAAGGTGGCACCACCAATACGACGGCTGCGTACTTCTACTGCAGGCGTTACATTGGCCAAAGCTTTTTTCCAAACCTCGTATCCATCTTCATTGGTTTGTTTTGCAACCTTGTCCAGCGCATCGTAAAAAATAGTGAAGGCTCCACTTTTTTTACCCTCCCACATCAGGTTGTTCACAAAACGGGTAACCAGTTTATCGTTGAATTTAGGATCCGGTGCTAACGGAAGTTTCTTGGCTTGTGCTTTACGCATTGTATTCTAGTTTTTCTGAAATCTGATAATTGTTACAGCTAAATTACTTTTTAGCTTTTTTAGTTCCGTACTTAGAGCGGCTCTGCTTACGGTCTTTTACACCGGCAGTATCCAGGCTTCCGCGTACGATGTGATAACGTACACCTGGCAGATCCTTCACACGACCACCTCTGATCAGTACGATCGAGTGCTCCTGCAGGTTATGGCCTTCACCCGGTATATAAGCGATCACCTCTACCTTATTGGTCAAACGCACTTTAGCTACTTTACGCAGCGCAGAGTTTGGTTTTTTAGGAGTGGTTGTATAAACACGGGTACACACACCACGACGCTGTGGACACTGATCCAGCGCTCTGGATTTGCTCTTTGCCCTTATAATTTCTCTTCCTTTACGAACTAATTGATTAATAGTAGGCATTCTTTAATGCTTTAAATTTAGGACGGCAAAGGTAGCATTTGTTGATGAACTTACAAAAATAATTCTCATTTTTTCTGCCTTGCCCTTATTTTTTGAGCCGGCTATGGTAATCCTGCTCAGCTGCCTTGTGTCACTCCCTTGTGCTGCAGAAACTCTAATCATCTGTTTATCAAAAAGCTATGAACCTCCGCACCAAAATTAACACCATATCCGTTTGTTTGCTCCCGCTATCCATTTCGCCGACTGCTCCCGGTCCGTATTTCACTAACAACAACACCCGATAAAACTGCAAACGACACAGGTCCGGGGCATAACCGGACCTGTATTCATAAATCTGTCAAATCTGCCTTTATACTTTCTCCAGCCATCCGTAAGGATCCCCGTGTTTGTTTTCCTTATAATCCAGCAGGTACTTTTTCATCTCCGCAGAAATCGTCATGCTGTCAACATCAAACTCCATCACAAAATCCTTATATTTTAATTCCCGTACATGAGAAATAGTAGCGGCCGTGCCGCATCCGAACACTTCTTTTAAATTGCCGGCTTTATACGCGTCGATCAACTCATCGATCGATACCCTGCGCTCCTCCACTTTAAAACCCAGGTCGCGAAACCGTTCCAGCAGGCTCAGGCGGGTGATACCGCTTAAAATAGTACCATCTGTAAGATCAGGGGTTACTACCGTATCACCAATGATAAACATAATATTCATAGCGCCTACCTCCTGTACATATTTGTGCTCCAGGGCGTCCATCCACAATACCTGGTCGTAACCCTGCTTTTTGGCCTCCGCAGATGATAACAGGGAAGCGGCATAGTTGCCACCGGTTTTTGCAAATCCCGTTCCGCCGGGTGCCGCCCTCGTATATTTTTCCTCTACATAAATCCGCGCAGGGGCCGAAAAATAAGACCCCGCAGGGCCTGTGATGATCAGGAACTTATAAGAAGAAGATTCCTTTACCCCCAGTGTTTCTTCTGTGGCAAAAAGAAAAGGGCGGATATAGAGCGATTCATCATAACCCGAGGGAATAAAATCCTTATCCAGCTCCACCAGTTGTTTCATCCCGTCAATAAAGATTTCTTCGGGTATCTGTGGCATCGCCAGCCGCTCTGCCGAACGGTTCATACGTTTCCAGTTCTCATGTGGTCGGAAAATGTGAATGTTCCCGTTTTCGTCTTTATGCGCTTTTTGTCCTTCAAATATCGTTTGGGCATAATGGAGTACAGATAGGGCTGGTAGGAAGCCGAGCGACTGATATGGGCGGATATTGACATTTGTCCACTGACCATTCACATAATCCGCTTCCAGCATGTGGTCAGAAAAATACTTTCCAAAACCCAGGTGGTTAAAATCCACCTTTTCCAGATTGCTTTTACCGGTTTTCGTTACCGGTATACTCATTGCTTCCACCATAAAATATTATTTTTGATCCCGATACCTTTTCGGGAGTATAGCGAAGGTACGAACAGCGCTGTTAGGAAAAAAGTAAAACGTATGAGTCTGAATAAAATTGATCTGTCGCCGCAGTTGGTCGCGCGGTTGTATCCGAGATCCCTGTCGATCGATTCCACAACCCCGGCCCCTCCTGCTGCACCGCAGGAACCTGCTGCAGATGCTTTCGATGAACAAGTACCGGCGGCGGCAGCTCCTCCCGACTGGAAATCGCTGGGCGGAAATAAGAAAAACATTCTGGTAGTGGTGCATTACCCGGAAGACCTGCACCTGCCCGACACCTCCTTTCAATTCCTTTCGCAATTGCTCAATGCCTGCAAATTTACGCCGAATGACGTGGCCATTGTAAACCGCCATAACTATCCGGAACTGGATTATAAGGAAATGACCAGCCATTTTCAGAGCACCCAGGTTTTACTATTCGGCATCACAACCGCCGCCTTCGGGCTCCCTTTTGAAATTCCGCCATACCAGGTACAATCATTTGCCGGCTTAACCGTGGTTCATGCTCCCGCGCTGCATGAGCTTAAAGATGACAAACCTGCAAAGACCCAGCTTTGGGCCAGTCTTAAAAAAATGTTCAATATATGATCGAACTCATTTTCGCCACCAATAATGATAATAAAGTGCGGGAGATCCGGCAGGCATTACCGGAAGGTTTTTCCATTATCAGTTTGCAGGAAGCCGGCATCTTTAAAGATATTCCTGAACCCCACGCCACCCTGGAGGCCAATGCCACCGAAAAATCGACCGTTATTTACGAACTGACCCGGAAAAATTGTTTTAGTGAAGACAGCGGCCTGGAAACCGTGGTCCTTGATGGAGCACCCGGAGTACGCAGCGCCCGTTTTGCTGATGGAGAACCGCAGTATGCTTCCAATACCAACAAATTACTTACGCTGTTAAATGGCAAAGAGAACCGGAAAGCCCGGTTCAGAACAGTTATTTCATTAATAATCAAGGGAAAAGAAGAACTCTTTGAAGGTATTTGCGAGGGCACTATCGCACCGGAGCCAATGGGCACGGGTGGATTTGGTTACGATCCGGTATTCATTCCCGATGGAAGTAATAAAACATTCGGCCAAATGACCCTGGAGGAAAAACAGGAATTTAGCCACCGGAAGAAAGCAGTTAAAAAACTGGTGGTATATTTGAAAAGTCTTGCAGATCGTTGACCGGTTTAAAAGTTGATAAGGATTTCCCCTTTTAACCTATAAACCGATCCATTTGTCAGCGCAATTCAAGGCACTTTTTAAAAAATTTAAAAATTTGAATACAGAAAGCAACCATATTATACCGGACAACGACTTAATTAAAGGATGTATTGACGGGGATCGGAGGATGCAGGAAGAACTATACCGGCGCTTTTCTCCCAAAATGTACGCTGTTTGCCTGCGTTATGCTTCCAATGCTGAAGAAGCACAGGATATATTACAGGACGCGTTCATTAAGGTTTATAAAAAGCTGGATAGTTTTCGCGGTGACGGATCGTTTGAAGGTTGGGTGCGCCGTATTTTTGTAAACACGGCCATTGAGCATTTCCGCAGAAAAAAATACCTGCAACCGGTAACAGAAAAGGAAGAAAATACCATCGAAGGGAAATACGTTTCCGTATTGGACGAACTAGCTGAAAAGGATATTTTACAACTGATCACGCAATTATCTCCCGGTTACCGGACGGTATTTAACATGTATGTGGTGGAAGGATACTCGCATAAAGAGATTGGAGACATGTTGGGTATTAGTGAAGGAACCAGTAAGTCGCAGCTTTCGCGTGCAAAAGCGATCCTGCAGGACCTGGTAAAAAAATACATTGAGAATAAAGATAAAATAGATACAGTAAGCAATGAACAGCCAACATAAATTATATGACTATCAGGTAACGCCGCCGGCTGAGGCTTGGAAAAACATTTCCGAAGAACTGGAAACCTTGCAGGCGTTAAAACCACTGGGGCTGAAATTACAGGCACTGGAAACGGCTCCGCCTGCAGCTGCCTGGGGTAATATCCTGGATCACCTGGAAGAAGAGCATTCCTTCAGCAATATGGCAGAAAGGCTCCGGAGCCTGGAAATGATACCACCTGCTGCAATCTGGGACAAAATAGATGAGGAGCTGGATGCAACGCGGAGCATCCCCAAGCTGACTCCTGTGCGGAAAAGCCAGTTTAACTGGTCGAAATACGCTGTAGCCGCCTGCATTGTGGGACTGCTGGGTTTTGGGATTTTTCACCTGGTTGAAAAATCCAATAAAGATACAGCGGGTATTGTAGAGCGGCTGTTCCCGGAAAAAGATTCCGGTACGCCCACCATGGCCTTAGAAGATCCCAAAGACAAGCCCGTTATCAAACCGCATACGGAAACAGGAAATAATATTGCTCTGAACGAAACGCCTGTTAAATCATCACAGATAAAAACCGCCTCCGGCAATACTTATAAAACCACCGTGGAGCGGAACAAAGCCATCCAGGGCCGTTATATCATGCTGATGACAGAGGATGGGAATGTGGTGCGTATGTCTAAAAAACTGGGTAGTATGGCCGACTGTGTGGCTGGTGAAAACAACAGTGAAGACTGCAACTACCAGATTGAACAATGGCAGAAGGAAATGGCCAAGGCGCCGGTTGCCGCTACCCCAGACAATGTTTTTGATCTGCTGGAACTGGCTAAAACAGAAAATGCGGGTTTATAGGCAGGTCAGGAATTCCTTAACAGCATCAACAAAACGACGCAGCCCCTTTTATCCCGCTATAAAAATGACATTTTAAATCTTATCTTCGGATAAGATTTTTTTTATCCGGGAACCAGTTCCTTTGTCATATTGTCCAATGATCAATTATCATAACAAAATATTCAAACCGGTTCAAAACTCAAGCAACAGGGAAACTTTTCCCGCTACCACCTTCCATTATACGCAGGAAGGCACTATGGTATCAGCGGCATATGCAGGAGAACCGATTGTAAAAGGCCATTTATTGGGCCTTGTTGATGAAGCAGGCGGCATCCGGATGCATTATCACCAGATAAATAATAAAGGGATGCTGATGACCGGGCGTTGCACTTCAACTCCTGAAATGTTGCCGGGTGGCAAAATAAGATTACATGAAGCATGGCGGCGGGCCAACGGCGACTACTCAGCAGGCAGTTCCGTCCTTGAAGAACCATAACCGTTTACATCTGCAGCATTAATATATCTCATGACAAGAATAAAGGTCCCATTACCGGCAGCATTCCCTTTCACCTGCACTATTGCAGTAAGGGTTACAGATATTAACTATGGAGGACATGTGGGCAACGACGCGCTGCTGGGAATGATCCATGAAGCCCGGGTTCAGTTCCTGCGCCGGATGGGGTACACCGAGCTTTCCATGGAAGGAGTAGGACTAATTATGGCCGATGCCGCCATTGAATTTAAAAATGAGGTATTTATGGAAGACAGCCTCCAGGTATCGGTAGCAGCCGGCGACTTTCAGCGGGTGGGTTTCGATTTGTATTACCGGATTGAAAAAGTAATCGATGGCAAAAAAATCCCTGTTGTATTTGCCAAAACGGGTATGATCTGTTTTGACTACTCCCAACGCAAAATTACCCAAACGCCCGAGGCGGCATTGCAGAAACTGAAGCAGTTTGCCTCTAACACCCCGTAATCCGGGTTGGGGTTGGTCGTATTGTTCCGTTTTTTACAATTTCAGAACCCTGGTTCTTGTTAATTTTACTTTAAATGGATCAAACAAAAGCGATGTACCAGGAATTTTTACCGGCACCACTGTTAAGACCGTTTATTGAAAACTATTATGTGATTCAAACAGACGGTAGTGCGTATTTTGAAAAAAAGGCCTATGCCAGCGGCTGTATCGAAATCATGATCCGGCTTGGCGGAGGCAACTGGTATGTACGCAACGAAAAAGGAATCCAGTTAAACCCGCCTATTGAGTTATGGGGGCAGATCATTGAACCGCTTACTTATTTTTGCGATGGTCCGGGATGCATGATGGGCGTGCGTTTTTACCCCCATACAGCAGCGTTGTTTCTAAGGGAATCAGCTAATTTGTTTAACGACCAGGTAAGCGATCTTTATCAGGTAATGGGCAACCCGATCCAATATCTGTACGAAGAATTGCTGAATAAGGCAACGCTCAAAGAGCGCCTGGAAGCGTTCGATGCCTTTTTTTATAAAAAGAGCGTCGGGCCATGCTAAACAAAAACATCAGATCCTATTGCTGGACGGGATAATCCGGGAATTCAAGCGCGAGGACTTTTGGAACAATATCCAAAATATTGCAGAAAAATTTGGGATTTCCTCGCGTTACCTTCAAAAACTATTTGTGCAGCATACCGGCCTTTCTCCCAAGCTCTACATACAGATCAACCGGTTTCAAAACAGCCTGAAACTCCTAACCCAACGCAACCTGCCGCTTACTGCTATTGCTTATGAATGCGGCTATTTCGACCAGGCTCATTTTATCAAAGCCTTCAAATCCTTTACCGGAACCACCCCATCCGGCTTCCAGGCCGAAAACAGCCCAATCATCCTGTCGCCTGCCGCTATCTGACTGTTCCGATCTTTACAATTTTATGGCGCTGTCTCCATAGCATCTTTGTAAAAACAAATAACAAAAATGCTATATCACTATCCACACCGCACGCTGATATGTGGCCCAGTCCAGAACACCTGGAGAGCCGCCCTGCAGTTAATCCCATTATCTAAAATATTAAAATCACCTGTTATGAAATCCTGTACTATTATCACAGCCCTGTTCCTGATATCCTTTACAACACCGGCTGCAAACCTCCACCCTCCGGTGAATGAAAAAGTCTGGAAGACCTTTACCCTGTTGTTTAAGACCGCAGCAGATGCTCAATGGACCTATTCCGTCGATTTCTGTGAGGCTCACTTCCACACAGAAACGGCCCGGTTCCGGGCAATGTTCGACTATAACGGCAACCTTATCCAGACAATCCGCTATTATAAAAACGGCCTTCCCGCAACTATTCTTCACAAAATTCATAAAAGATACGAAAATGCAGCAATACACGGCGTCACCGAAACATCCGATGCCAATGGCATTGTTTATGATATCGTTTTATATGAAGACATACGAATGTTGCGCCTGACGGTAGCCGCTGACGGCACGGTCTTAAACACCCGCCGGTTTAAACGGGCGGGTAATTAAAAGCCGGAGCGCATTGAACGCAAGCCGCTATAGCAAGAGCAGTCATTTCAAAAAAGCGTGGGCGTATCCTCTATCGAATCATGCGCTCACGCTTTATATCATTAAACAACCACGACCGTTTTTAGGCCGCAGCCTCTTCTTCTGCCTGATCGATTTCTACCACCAGGTTATCGATGATAAACTCTTGCCGGTCCATGGTATTTTTGCCCATATAATATTCAAGCAATTGCTGAATATGATCGCCTTGCTCCAGGCGCATTAGTTGTTTGCGCATATCACCGGAAATGAACTGGGCAAACTCTTCGGGGCTGATCTCCCCGAGCCCTTTAAAACGGGTTACTTCCGGCTTACCGGTCAATTTCCGGATGGCTGCCTTTTTTTCCGCTTCATTGTAACAATAAATCGTTTCCTTTTTGTCACGGACGCGAAACAGCGGGGTTTCCAGCACATACACTTTTTCCTGTTTTACCAGTTCGGGAAAGAACTGCAGGAAGAAGGTCATGATCAGCAGCCGGATGTGCATTCCGTCCACATCCGCATCGGTAGCAATGACGATATTATTAAACCGCAACCCTTCCATCCCCTCTTCAATATTGAGCGCATGCTGCAAAAGGTTAAACTCTTCATTTTCATATACCACTTTCTTTGTAAGTCCGAAACTGTTCAGCGGCTTTCCCCGCAGGCTGAATACCGCCTGTGTTTCTACATTCCGGGCCTTGGTAATGGAACCACTGGCACTGTCTCCTTCCGTAATAAAAATGGTGGTTTCGTTTTGTTTGGCAATGTACTCTTCCTTGTTCTTTGCCGGCGGCTCCTCGTTTAAATGCACCCGGCAATCCCGCAGTTTGCGGTTATGCAGGTTGGCCTTTTTGGCACGTTCATTGGCTAATTTTTTAATCCCTGCAAGGTCTTTGCGTTCCCGCTCGCTTTGCTCGATGCGCTTCTTCAGCGCTTCTGCTGTTGAAGGATTTTTGTGGAGAAAATTATCCAGTTCCCGGGAAAGAAAATCCCCTACAAACTGTTTCATGCTGGGACCATTGATATCCACGTTCTGCGATCCGAGTTTGGTCTTGGTCTGGCTTTCAAATACCGGCTCTACCACTCTTACGGCGATAGCCCCAACAATGGCGCCACGGATATCTGAGGCCTCATAGTCTTTTTTATAAAACTCGCGGATCGTTTTTACAAAGGCCTCCCGGAAAGCCTGCTGGTGCGTTCCTCCCTGCGTGGTGTGCTGACCATTTACAAAGCTGTACAATTCTTCCCCATAATCGTTTCCGTGTGTAACCGCAACTTCGATATCTTCACCTTTCAGGTGGATGATCGGATAGCGGATCTCATCTTCATTGGTCTTTCGCTGCAACAGGTCCAGCAAGCCATTACGGCTGACATAGGTTTTGCCGTTAAAAACGATCTTCAACCCGGCATTCAAAAAACAATAGTTCCAGATCAGGTTTTCAAGGAACTCCGGATGGAATTTGAAATTTTTAAAGATGGTATCGTCCGGGATAAACGTAACCAGGGTACCGTTGTCTTCCGTGGTTTTCCCCTCTTTGCTTTCTTTTACTAAAACCCCACGCTCAAATTCAGCCGTTTTATCCTTGCCATCACGTACTGCAATCACTTTAAAATAATTGCTCAGTGCGTTCACTGCCTTGGTACCCACCCCATTCAACCCAACGGATTTCTGGAAGGCCCTGCTGTCATATTTTGCCCCCGTATTGATCTTACTTACTACATCCACCACTTTCCCCAGCGGAATACCACGCCCGTAGTCCCGAACGGTTACGGTATTGTCTTTGATCGTTAGCTCGATGGTTTTGCCATAGCCCATCATGTATTCATCGATACAGTTATCCATTACCTCCTTTACCAACACATAGATACCGTCATCCGGGCTACTGCCATCTCCTAATTTTCCGATATACATCCCCGGGCGAAGGCGGATATGCTCTTTCCAATCCAGACTTTTAATACTATCCTCATCATATGTTACTCCTGCCTTTGGTGCTGCCATTTCTTTTGCCATGAATCAAATCCTTTTTAAAATGCTGTGTTTCAGTTCCGTTTTTTTATCCGTCCGGAATGAAACGCTCAAATGTAAAAAGATTTTGGGAGATTGGTCACTGATTTTCTCAACACAGCCCCACCGACCGGTTTAAACTTTGGGGAGATCCGCAAACCGGCGGGAATAACAACTAGCCGCCAGGGATTGGTTGCTGTATATCTTCGCGGAAAGTGGCAGCGATTATGAAATTTTCGTGTTAAAAAACGGGAATCACTTATTTAGCCCACCTGGCTAAGGTTTATGCAAGCTATAAAAGAGCATTTGGTAGGACGGTTTGGTTCGTTTGAGCGCCTGGCTACACCCTGCTCAGTAAACGCGCATGCCCGGAATCTAGGATGTAATCTTATTTTTCTCGGTATAAGAGTCGATCACGGCTCCGATGGCTCTTACCTCTTCCTCACTTAAATCGCCCCAGATTTGTTTCCACATACCTTCATCATTCCGGATCTGGGTAATTTCATCACCCTCTGCCATACATTTATAATACGTAACGCCATCTGTTGTTTCCGCAGGCGTTACCTGTATCTGTGTCCGCTTGCCATCGATGGTCACTTCAATTGCAAACTGTTTTGATCCCGTTTCCATAACATTCTTTTTAATGATGAAAAAGCCGGGCTGTGCCGACAGATATCCCTGAAAAACCACCAAGATCAGGCCAAATAAACGGCACCGCTGTTAAGATTTCTCGTCAGCCGCTTATTTCGAAAGCTGCACCGTGTCATAAAACACCTCCGCCGCTTTATTCCGGAAGTAATATACAAAGGTTTGGTATCCGGCGGCTTTAAAAAACAATCCTCTTCGTAATACCCGCCGGTTTGCCCAAATGTAAAAATAGCCCTGCGCATCAGTTTTACCAGCAAGCTTGCCGGATGGCTCATAGAGCCGGACACCCGAAAGCCCACGCCCTTGCTGATTACTGACCAACCCGTAAAAAACAATCTTACCGGCTAGCGAATCACAGGCCGGATCGGACCAGGAAATCTCATAACGCTTGAGTACCTCTTTTATCGGCGGTAATCCTATGGTTTTCCTGCGTATATCCAGGCGAAGCATGTCTTTCACCGGCCATAATCTGGTATTCCCGGCATAATCGCCGCCCATCTGTGTTCCATAAAGCTGAAAACATCCGCGAAACATCTGCACGCGGTCGTACAGGTAAGCCGCATATACTTTGGAAGCCTTCCCTTGTGAAACCGCCTGCTCCAGCACAGGAAGGTATTTTTCGCGGGTAAGAGCGTCTGCATGCTGAATAACAAGCCATAACGCTTTTGAGGCGCCCGGCGAAACCAGCCGCTGATCCGGCCAGCCGTATTGGTCAATGATCCGGGATACCTGCAAGGTATTTGCCGAATCTTTTTTACCAATATACCTCCAGTAATGGGTTACCGTATCTGCGCCGGCACCATATTTTGCTGCTAAAGCGTTCAATGTATCGCGGGGTCCCTGGTCTTTACCTAAAATTGCTTCCAGCTCCGCGGAAATACGGTCGTAAGGAATTCCGGTCTGACCCGGTGTTTCTTTACAAAACAGAAAGAATAAAAGGAGGCACAGCAATCGCATTGTAGGAATGCCTGGTTTTCTTTTTTAACAACCCAGCCGTTCAAAGGTTCAGATCCTGGCTAAAACCGAAGTTAAACCCATGTGCCTCAGAATCAGCGTCCGTTTGCGTTCGTAAAGCTGCTTCCCGGATATCCTTGCCGGATCGCGATGCTTTTTGATGTCCTATGTTGCGTCTTATCAGGGTTCTCCGTCTTGAATAAGAAACTGTTTGTATGAGTAAAATACATTTTTGGGTCGCTTTGAGTGTGGTTCTTTTCGCGGGCTGCAAAAAAGACAAGCCGGAGCCACAGCCCTGTAAAAACTGCCCTGTAGTTTACAAACCCAATATATACATCTACCCGTTAAAAGAAACAGATCTCCGGGTCCGTTTGAGTTTTCCTCAGGGCGGATCGGTGATCGCGTCCATACCCGCCTACCATACCGGCTGGAATGTAAGCGTGGCGCCGTCCGGTAAAATCAACGGGCAATACGATTATCTTTTTTATGAAAGCCGGCAACCCGATCAATGGCAAAAGCACGCCGGCCGGGTGGTATCACGCGATAGTCTGCAGCATTTTTTTGAAGCGGATATGGCGGCATGTCAGTTTAAGCCCAATGAGATCAGCGATTTTATCGATTACTGGATTCCCCGGTTAAAGGACGCACCTTACTATGCCGTTTATCCCCAGGAAAAACCGGTGATTGAAAAGCTGATTCAATTGCATTTTTCGGAGCAGCCGGATGCCATGTTAAGATTGTTTTATCTGGTAAAGGCCCTTGATAGGCCGGTACAACTGCTCCCTTATACAAAAAAGGAAACCGTTCGCCGGAAGGGCTTCCATGTGGCAGAATGGGGCGTGATACTGGAATAATAGATCCGTTATCGCTTGACTATGCATCCGCTCAAACCGTTATTGAATTGTTCATGGAAGACGCAATCTCCCGCTGATCTACGCAGCGCCGGTTTCTCGCGGATCCTTTTCTACCTTTACCAACAAACAACCGGCGCCCATTTGCGAAACAATGGCATCAAACCCGAACATTTTACACTTGCGTAATAAAATCAGGATCGCCATGAAAAAATGGATACTGCTTGCCGGAATAATCATCGTTCTCATGGGCTGTAAAAAAGAACGTCTTGATGTCGGTAATCCTGATGTCGAAAGGTTTGTACAACAGCTAAAAAACGGAACCTTTAACCTATACGAGCGCAACGAAAAAGGAGAACGCCTATGGCTGCAGACGCCGAGGTTCGGGCCGGAACATATTGCCGCGCTCATTGCATTATCCAAAGACACCACGCATATACAAAAATTTCCGACCAACCCCATGTCTTCGCGCAGCCCGTTTCCGGAAGGCAGAAATTATTTTATTTTAGGTGAATGTTTGTTATGGTTGGTGAATGGCGTGCGGGGCGCTTCCTCGCTTGCCCCCTACCTGATCGATACATCCAAAGGAGTGAACGAAAGATATAAAGGTATTACCTCTACAGAGATATTGATGCTCAGCAACAGATACCGGCAGTGGTGGAGTGAATATAAAAACGGCGATTGGAAAACAAATAGCGCTTTAAGCGGCACTTCGTATATATGGATGTAACGCTACCCGTAGATTATTGGACGGATATCGTATCCTGATTCTAAAATGGGCTGTCAGCACGTTATTTTTGAATGGGTAAAGCGTTCGGGGAGGATCGCAGCTCCGCAACTGTTTGCCTTTTACGCTGATTTTTCGGAAAACTGATCAACGGTGTACTCAACCGGTCTGGTATCCCGGGGACGCAAGGCTACTGCATTATTCCTGTAATAGTTTTTGATAAAAAGGGTGTAAGTCATCCTTACACCCTTTCGTATTCCTTCAATGATTCATCCTTCCGTTATCGTTACATGATCTTTATCGCTATTTTCTTTCCAACGCACCAGCACTTTCTGTGTTTCAAAAGAGTCAATGTACTTGCCCACATAATCGGCCTGAATAGGAAACTCCCGGGTAAACCGGCGGTCGATCAGCACGCAGAGTTCCACTTTCTTTGGTCTCCCGTAATCCAGCAGGGCATCAAAAGCGGCACGGGTTGTACGGCCGGTGTACAATACGTCATCGATCAGGATTACATCTTTCCCTTCTATTGAAAACGGGATATCCGTTTCATTGGCAGCATGCAGTTCATTCCGCACATCATCCCTGTAAAAGGTAATGTCCAGTTTCCCGTAATCGATCGCCTGCCCTTTCGATATTTTTTGTACCTCTGCATAAATGCGGTTCGACAAAAAAATACCCCTCGGCTGCAAACCAATAATGGCAATTTTCGAAAAATCTTCATGATTCTCCACGATCTGGTGCGCCAGGCGCTTGATCGTAATCGCGATTTCTTCCTGTTTTAAAATCAGTTTCAAGATAAAAAGGTTTAAAGCTTAAAGCTCAAGGTTCAAAATGTTCCACAACCTTAAACGTTAAACAAAAAAATTATTCTGCTGCCATAAACGGGTACCGGTAATCAACCGGGGGATTAAAGGTTTCTTTAACCGTGCGTACGCTCAGCCAGCGATAAAGGTTCAGAATGGAACCTGCCTTATCATTGGTGCCGGAAGCGCGCGCACCGCCAAAGGGCTGCTGGCCCACTACTGCACCGGTAGGCTTGTCGTTGATATAAAAATTACCAGCCGCATTGGATAAACGTCTGGTTGCCGTTTCGATGGCGGCACGGTCGGTTGCAATGATCGACCCTGTTAATGCGTAGGGCGATGTACTATCTACCAGGTCCAGCGTTTTTTCAAAACTTCCGGCGGGGTATACATATACCGTCAGCACGGGACCAAAGATCTCTTCACACATGGTCACATACTTCGGGTCCTTGGTTTCAATCACAGTTGGCTGAATAAAGTAGCCCTCTTTTTTATCGCAGGTACCTCCCACCACAATACTTGCTTTGGGATCCTTCTTTGCTTTATCAATATATCCTTTTATTTTATCAAAGCTGCGCTCATCAATCACCGCATTGATAAAATTGCTAAAGTCTTCCACCGACCCCATTTTAAAGGAATGAACGCCTTCGATCAGTAATTTTTTCACATCCTTCCAAAGATTAGAAGGAATATAGGCGCGCGATGCCGCAGAACATTTTTGTCCCTGGAATTCAAAGGCACCTCTCAAAAGGGCCGTTGCCACTACACCGGGATCGGCACTTCGATGCACCATCACAAAGTCCTTACCCCCCGTTTCGCCTACAATACGCGGATAGCTCCGGTATTTGGGGATATTCTTTCCGATGGTTTCCCACATATGGTTAAACACACCGGTAGACCCGGTAAAATGCACGCCTGCAAATTCCCGGTGATTGAAACAAACATCACCAACCACAGGGCCATCTACGTAAATCAGATTGATCACCCCATCCGGAAGCCCGGCTTCTTTCAGGATGCGCATAAAAAGCTGCGCGGAATAAATTTGCGTATGCGCCGGTTTCCAAACCACCACATTGCCACACATGGCAGCAGAGGTAGGCAGGTTACCGCCAATTGCAGTAAAATTAAACGGGGTAATGGCCAGTACAAAGCCTTCCAGGGGCCGGTACTCCAGTCGGTTGTGCATACCCGCACCACTGATGGGTTGTTGCTTATAGATCTCGCTCAGAAAGTGCACATTGAACCGCAGGAAATCGATCAGTTCGCAGGCGCTGTCGATTTCTGCCTGGTAGGCATTTTTACTTTGTCCAAGCATGGTAGCAGCATTCATCTGTCCCCGGTATTTGGTGGCGATCAGGTCGGCCGCTTTTAAAAAGATACCCGCACGGTTTTCCCAGCTCATGATTTCCCAGGATCGTTTTGCCGCCAGTGCCGCGTCCACGGCCAGCTGCACATGTTTTCTTTCGCCAATGGAAAACTGCCCCAGCACAAACCGGTGCTCATGCGGAGGGCGGATGACCTCTTTTTTGGATGTACGTACTTCTTCGGCCCCGATATACATCGGCACATCCACCTTTTCGCCTTTCAGCAACGCGATCGCTGCCTTCAGGGCTTCCCGTTCTTTACTTCCGGGAGCGTAATTCAGCACCGGCTCATTGGCCGGCAAAGGATAAGAAAATGATCCCTGGTGCATATTTATTTCAATTTGAAAATTTGAAGATTTTGAAAATATAAAAACAACATTCGTGGTTGTTTACAACCTCGAACAAGCCGTACTCCGATGAGCTGTTTTCTGATACGGGTGTTGTTTTTCCCTGTTTAAACCGTTTCCTTCCGCTGCATCAGGTAGGCCTTGATAAAACCATCCAGTTCGCCATCCATCACCGGCTGCACATTTCCCACTTCATATTCGGTTCGGTGATCCTTGATCATTTTATAGGGATGGAACACATAACTTCGGATCTGGCTGCCCCACTCAATCTTTTTCTTGTTGGCGTTCGCCGCATTTTTCAGTTCCTCACGCTTGCGCAGTTCTTCTTCATATAACCGGCTTTTCAGCATCTGCATAGCTTTTTCCCGGTTGCCCATCTGGGTACGTTCGGTTTGGCAAACCACCACGATGCCGGTGGGTATATGCGTCAGGAATACTTTCGTTTCCACTTTGTTTACATTCTGTCCGCCGGCTCCGCCACTGCGCGCGGTTTCCATTTTCACATCAGCATCCTTGATCTCAATGTCGATGGTATCATCCACCAGCGGGTACACGAATACGGATGCAAAAGATGTATGCCTGCGGGCATTACTGTCGAACGGAGAAATCCGCACCAGGCGGTGCACACCGCTTTCTGCTTTTAAGAACCCGTAGGCAAACGGACCTTCAAACTGCAGGGTAGCCGTTTTTATACCGGCGCCATCGCCCCATTGCCAGTCCAGTTCGGTAATTTTCCAGCCCTGTTTTTCGCCGTACATCCGGTACATCCGGGCAATCATCTCGGCCCAGTCCTGGCTTTCTGTGCCACCGGCCCCTGAATTGATCTGCATAACTGCCGGCAATTCGTCCTCCGGTTCATTCAGTGTGCTTTTAAACTCCACATCCTCCAGGATGCTCAGGGCCTGGTCATACGCCTCCTGGGTTTCTGCTTCAGTCGCATCCCCTGCTTTCCAAAAATCAAACAACACCGCAAAATCCTCTACTGACGTTTCGGCCTCCCGAAACAGGTTCATCCAGTATTCATTAGTCTTTAGGTTCTTTAAAATTTCCGTAGCACGCTGATTATCGTCCCAGAAACCGGGACTTAACGAAAGCTGCTTATCTTCATTGATTTTCTGTTGACGGTTCTCGACGTCAAAGAAACCTCCTTATCCCGAGAACGCGGGACCGCATATCCTGTAATTTTTCCTGTGTCATAGGCTGCAAAGATACAGTCTATTTCCGATTTGTGGCTGCTTGCACAAACGATTGTTCAAGAATAGGGCGCTGCAACCCGTGTTCTATTTAATAAAACACAGTTTTTGACTTATGGGCCAGGCGCCGGCACTACTATCAAGCTTTACTTGCGTCGCTCCGTTCAGCGGCGGTGCTGCTATTCTTTTCTGGCGGGACCGAAGAAGTGAAACCAGCAGATGCGCTTGTATGCGTTTGTTCAATTGGTTTCATCACACCGTTAAGCTATCTTTGCATATACCGCGGATAAGCGGTCTTTTTTAAACCAATCCATGCATTATGGATGACTTTATTGCGGCGCGGTCGCAGATGGCGCTTTCTTTAGGATTTCACATTATCTTTTCCTGCATCGGCATGATCATGCCGTTCTTCATGGCGGTTTCGCATTTTAAATGGCTTAAAACAGGCAACATTGTGTATCGCAATGTAACCCGGGCATGGAGCCGAGGCGTGGCGATCTTCTTTGCTACAGGCGCGGTTTCCGGCACTGTATTATCCTTTGAACTGGGGTTGCTTTGGCCGGAATTTATGAAACATGCCGGACCCATTTTTGGCATGCCGTTTTCACTGGAGGGCACGGCCTTTTTTATTGAAGCCATTGCACTGGGCTTTTATTTATACGGGTGGAATAAGTTTAATAAATGGTTTCACTGGTTTACCGGTGTCATTGTTGGCGTAAGCGGACTGGCCTCCGGAATCCTGGTGGTGGCTGCGAACGCATGGATGAACAGCCCGGCAGGTTTTGATTATGTAAACGGACAATACCTTAACATAGATCCCATAGCAGCCATGTTTAATGACGCCTGGTTTTCGCAGGCGCTGCATATGATGCTGGCAGCGCTTACGGCTACGGGCTTTGCCGTTGCCGGTGTACATGCGCTGATGATCCTGAGACGGAAGAATGTACTGTTCCATACAAAAGCCTTTCGCATTGCCGCCGTATTTGCCTGTGCGGGCGCCATCCTGCAGCCGTTAAGCGGCGATATTTCTGCAAAAGATGTGGCCAAACGCCAGCCGGTAAAACTCGCCGCCATGGAAGCACATTTTAAAACAGAAGAAAGGGCGGCGCTCATTCTTGGCGGCATTCCCGATGAACGAAACGATACCGTTCATTATGCGTTGAAGATCCCCGGAGCCTTGAGTTTCCTGGCACATGGCAATTTTAAAACGCCCGTAACCGGCCTGGATGCCTTTCCAAAAGAAGTGCATCCGCCCGTTGCCATTACACATTATGCATTCCAGGTAATGGTAGGACTGGGCATGCTGATGTTGCTGATCGCCCTCTTTTATTTTTTTACCCTTTGGAGGAAAAGGAACTGGCTGGAAAAGCGATGGTTATTAAAACTTTTTACTATTGCCATTCCCGTGGGCTTTATCGCCGTAGAAGCAGGCTGGACGGTAACGGAAGTGGGCCGCCAGCCCTGGATCATTTATGGCATCATGCGCACCCGCGATGCGGTTACGCCCATGCCTGGCATTGTTTATTCCTTTTATATTTTTACCGCCGTTTATGTTTCACTGAGCATTATTGTAATGCTGCTTTTATACCGGCAGGTGAAGATGGTGGGGAAATTGTATGATGTTGCGTAGAATCTGACGTTGGAGGTTTATCGTCTGAGGTCCGAAATGAACGACAAACCAAAAACAATAAACAATAAATAAAACATGCTTTACGTAGTAATGGCTTATTTGTGGGCATCGATCCTGCTGTATGTACTCATGGGAGGCGCCGATTTTGGTGCAGGCATCCTCGAATTCCTTTCTACACGTAAAAGCAAGGATCAAACACGGAAGGTCATGTACCGTGCTATTGGGCCCATCTGGGAAGCCAACCATATGTGGCTGATCATTGCCATTGTGATCCTCTTTGTAGGATTCCCGGCAATCTATGCTACCGTATCGGTTTACCTGCATATTCCCCTTACGGTAATGTTACTGGGCATTGTAGCCCGGGGTACGGCGTTCAGTTTCCGGAACTATGATGCAGTTCAGGATAAAATGCAGGTGGTCTATTCCAAAACCTTTATGTATTCCAGCGTCATTACGCCGCTGTTCCTGGGCATCATCGCGGGTAGCGCCGTATCGGGCAAAATTGATCCACATGCCACCCATTTTCTGGACGCCTATATTTTTAGCTGGCTGGGGTTCTTTCCGGTTTCAGTAGGCATTTTTACGGCTACGATCTGCGGATTCCTGGCGGCTGTTTTTATTATCGGCGAAACAAAAACGGAAACCGAACGCCAGCGGTTTATTCAGAAAGCCCAGCATATGAGCCTGGCTGCCATTGCGGCTGCAGCATTGGTTCTCGTAGCCGCCCATCAGGATGGTATTCCGCTGGCACACTGGCTTTTTGGAAATCCGGTCAGTATTGCCTGTGTGGCGCTGGCGGCGCTTTCATTAACCTGGATGTGGATTTCACTATTCCGCAAATCGACCCGGTGGCTGCGGATTATTGCCGGAGCGCAGATCACCTTGCTGCTCGTGGCCATTACCTATGAGCATTACCCCGTATTGATCAACCTGAGAAATACGGAAGGGCTATCATTGCTTAGCCACCGGGGTTCCGACAAAACCATCCATGCCCTGGCTGTTGCCTTACTGGCGGGAAGCGTTTTTATTTTACCGGCCCTGTTCTATCTGCTTTACAGCTTTAACCGGCAGGAAGAAACTGTCGATTAACGTTTACATCCGGTCAGTGCGGACGCTGACCCGGGCAGAATGTGGACATTGAGCGGGGTACTGCACTACAAAGGCCTGGCTCTTCTCCGCCATCTATCTTCCCAGGGAATAAAAGCGCCCAATGTACCGCAAAACCGGCGGAAAAATCCTTCCCGCTCCAGGATCGATTGAAAGGGCTGTACATAGGCCGGTGCCGGATCAATGCGCACATCTACCTGATTGAGTTTTTTCAACGTGTCTACCATAAAGGGAATATGCATGATCCGGGTGCCAAACTTACGCTTGGTGAATCCCTTCATCATCGACGACTGAAAGGGATCTGTAACCAATGCCAGGGATTTAAACCCCTGCTGTCTTGCGATCTGGTAAGAATAAAAAAGATTTTCCGTGCTGTGCTCCGCCTTTGTTTCATAAAAAATATGTTTTTCCGGCACCCCGAGTTGCTGTGCATAAAGCCCCATGATCCGGGCTTCATAATAGGGCGAATAAATAGCCCCTCCGGAAAAGATGATGTTCCGGATAATGCCCCGTTCATACAGGTAGGTGGCCCAGAGTACCCTACCCTTCATTACGGTATCCCATTTTCCATCTTTAAACGGGTAACCGGGCACAATGCCTGCATCAAAGGTCATTTCGTTTGAAAGGACTTTTTCGTATAAACGTGTTGGGCGCTTCCGGTATGAGACCATACATCCGTTTATAGAAACGAGCATCAATAAAACTCCCAACGCAGCGATTATTTTTTGCAACATCGGGAATAAAAATACGGTAAAGAAAGCAGTAAATTCTAAAGTATGCATTCCAAATTAACGCATGAAACATTTTTTTTGAACGTCACCTCGACCGTGGGGAGAGGCCTCATATATGTCGGGCAGACGCCTCCATTACAGTCAGCATGACGATCGCGATAATTAGTTAAAATATCAAATACCAAAAGACAAGAACCAAATAAAGGACAAAGCATTAAATTATAGATACTAAATTCTATGGCTCAGGATCTGGCTTCCGGAGGACTGTAGTAACATATCAAAAATCAAATTAAAAAGTAAGGCGTTCAATACATCAATTCAGATTAAAGAACAAACATTGTTCACATGCAGGATCCGGACCTGGAACTGGTCCTGGTTAATGCATCATTTCACCCATATCCATTTTCTCCTGCTTCCCCCTTTTCTTTTTAATAAACAAGATAAAGGGGATACAGATCAGGAACATTAATCCCAGGTAAAGAAATACATCCATATAGGAAAGTACAGTAGCCTGTTTGGTTACGGTAAAATCGAGGATCTTATGCGCCGACGCCAGGGCCGCATCCGGCGTCATGCCTTTAGCGGTAAAGTTATGTTGCAGGGCGCTCACACGTTGCTGTACATTAAGATCGTTTACATCCAGCTTCGATACCAGGTCATTGCGGTAAAGCATGTTCCGGTTTGCAATAAATGTAGTGATGGCGGCTACTCCGAAAGACCCTCCCAACTGGCGCATCATCCCCGTAAAGGCAGCACCCTGGCCAATCTCCTGCCCTTTAAGGGTCGACAATGCCAATGTGGTAATGGGTATAAACAACAATCCCAACCCTACCCCCCGAACAATCAGCATCCAGAAAAACGCATCCTTCCCTGTGTCCGGCGTAATGATCTTATAGCCCCAGAAGCTATACACAAAGAAGAGGAATAACCCAGTAGCTACAAGGTATTGCTGTGGAACGCCCTTTGCAATCATCCGTCCGATAAAGGGCATCATGAAGGCGGTGGCCAGCGTAGCCGGTATCATCAACATCCCCGACTGAAGCGCCGTCCACCCTAAGATGCTTTGGGTGTACAGCGGAACAATAAAGGTGGACCCATACAGACCGAAACCCAGTATAAAGGACATTACTGTACCGATCCTGAGATTCCCGTTCTTCAATACCCGTAGCTCTACAATCGGGTTCTTATACGTTAATTCACGCCAGATAAAAAAGAACAATCCCAAAACTGCCGTGATGGTCAGCACTACTATGATCTTACTGGAAAACCAGTCATCCTCATGACCCCGTTCCAGGATATATTGCAGGGATCCGACAGTTGCACTTAACAGAAAGATGCCCAGCCAGTCAATTTCATGCGCGGCTTTTTTTTCTGCATATCTTGGGCTGCGCACAAATTGCAGGGTCAGCAACGTGGCAATAATGCCCAGGGGGATGTTGATATAAAAGATATACGGCCAGCTGAAGTTATCTACGATATAGCCCCCAAGTGGAGGTCCCAGTGTTGGACCGGCAATTACGCCCAACCCATAGATCGCCTGAGCCATCCCTCGCTTTTCTACGGGATAGGATTCGGTAATGATCGTTTGGGATGTTACCAGCAGGGCACCGCCGCCTACTCCCTGCAGGAAACGGAATGCTACCAGTTCCCAGATGTTGGAGGCATTGCCACACAAAAAGGAACAAATCGTAAACAATACAATCGATACGGCAAAATAATTTCTCCGGCCAAATTGCTGCGAAAGCCAGCTCGTCATAGGAACAATGATTACGTTGCCGATGGCGTAAGCTGTAATCACCCAGCCTACTTCAGACAAAGTGGCACCAAGGTTTCCCTTCATATCGTTCAACGCCACATTCACAATGGTACTGTCTACAATCTCGAGCAACGCACAAATGATCGCAGTAACGGTAACAATTACACGCCGCGCACCATATTCTACAAGGGAGTCCTGTTGCATATTTTCAATATCTGTTTATTGTGTATGGTCTGGTATGAATAGTCAATTGTCAATGGCGAGATGCGAAATGTGGGCAGAAAGAAATGCGCGTATAACAAGAACCTATTCACCATTAACTATTCACCATTCACTGCTCACTAATTAAGATGAACATCTACCAGCACGTTCATACCGGCACGAAGTTTTTGAATCAGGGAGTCATTTTTATTTACGAATTCTATTCTTACCGGAACCCGCTGCACCACTTTTACAAAGTTGCCGCTGGCATTGTCTGCAGGTAACAATGCAGATACCGATCCTGTAGCCGGGGCAAATGATCCTACCACTCCTTCAAAGGGATGCTTCGGAAATGCGTCGACGCTAATTTCCACTTTTTGCCCGGTTACCATCCTCGACAACTGGGTTTCTTTAAAATTTGCTACTACCCATTTATCATTATCCAGAATAATGCTGAAGAGTTGCGCACCGGCCTGGATGAACTGTCCGATTTGTACCGGAACCTTGGAAACCACCCCATCTTCATGAGCCACGATTGCCGCATAGCTGAGGTTGAGTTTTGCATTTTCCACATCCACTTCCCGCTGATGTGCGGTTGCCGATGTAACGCCTATTTCCTTGGAGGTAGCTTTTGTTTGAAAACTAACAGCCCCGGTTTGCGCCGTCGCCTGTCCCCGTTGTTCCTTCAGGATAGCAAGCTGCCGGTCGGCTGTTTGTTTGGCCGCAAGCGCCTGTTCATACTGCTGCTGGGTAATGGAATGATCTTTTATCAGGTTTTCATAACGTTTCAGATCTTCCGTTGTACGCCATACATTTACTTTCGCTGCTTCGATCTGCGCATCTGCGGTGGCAACAGCAGCGTTGGCCGTGCTGATACTTTTATGAGCCGCCTCTGTGCCTGCCCGGGCCGCTTCCACATTGCTTCGTGCCGTGGCCAGGGCTGCTTCAGCCTGCTCCAGCGCCATCTTCAGGTCTCTTGTATCCAACATCACCAGCGTATCGCCTTTGTGTACAAACTGGTTATCCTTTACCCTCACTTCAGCTATATACCCGGAGATCTTGGAAATAACGGGATTCACATTGGCTGCCACCTGGGCGTCGTCTGTATCCTCATGATGTTTGCTGTAGATATACGATTTGATTCCAAAATAACCACCGACCAGTACCAGTACTGCAAGTATGATAAAGAATACAGGGCTTCTTTTTTTCTTTTGATTGGTTTCGTTTGGTTGGTCCTGAACTTGTCCGTTTGCCATGGTATAACGATTTATAATAAGCTTTTTAATATAGTTACTGAGCGAATGCCCCCGAGCTTTCCAGCAATTTCTGATAGGCCAGGGCAGCATCGGCCTTTGCATTTAATACATTGATCTTTGAAGATAACAGTGCCACGTTAGCATCCAGCAGGTCGGTAATGGTAACCAGGCTATTGTCATATTTATTTTTGGTGATTCGGTAATTCTCTTCCGCCTGTATAAGGGATTTATCATGCACTTCGATCTTTTTCTTTGCCAGCAGTGCATTCTGATAATCCCTGTTGATCTGCAGCCGGATATTATCAGAAAGCATTTCCTGGGAAGCAGCCAATTGCTGAGCCTGTGCTTTTGCTTTTTTGATGGAAGCACCGGTCTTCCAAAGGCTGGACAAATTGTACTGCACACCGACTCCTCCGTTTACGGCATTGGTCACCGTCAGGAATTTAGGAACATTTACCGCAACATAGCCACCTGTCAGTGCCAGCGAAGGCAGGTAATTCGCTTTTGCTGCTTTGATGCCCAGGTCTGCGGCCTTTTGCTGATAGCCCAGGGCTTTTATATCCTTCCGGTTCTCCATAGCCTGCTCCTCATAATAGGTATACGAACGTGCTTCCTGCACCTCATTAATAAACGCCGGATCAACTTCAATCAGCGTATTTTCGGGTAACCCCAGCAACAGGTCCATATTGACATTGGCGATATTATAATTACTTTGAGCTTCCAGCAAACGTAATTCAATATCAGAAGTTTGCAGCTGCGCTTTTAACCGGTCGTTACGAGCCATCAATCCGTTATTCTCCAGCCGTATGAAGTTAGAGTCGCGGCTCTGGGAGGCCACCAGGTTTTCTTTGATCACGTCGATTACTTGTGCCGCTTTAAAAAGGTTGGTATAGGCTTCAATAAGATTATACACAATAGCGTTCTGATCGTTGCCGGCACTCAACTTTTCTGCTTCCAGCAGGTATTTGGCAGACTGGATGCCATATTTGATCTTACCTCCTGCATACAGTGGCAGCGACAAACTGGCCATGCCATACATTGCCTGCGAAATTTTTGGAACATCACCACCGGAACCACTTCCGGATGAAGCATCTTGTTTTTGCGCAGTCTTCAAATCAATATGAGCCGTTGTTAAACGCAGGTACGACCCACTTATTTTAAAGTCGGGCAACTGACGGTCTTTTGCTTCTTCCAGCGCTGCCGTTGCCTCCAGAATTTTTGCCCGATCGATCTTTAAATGCTTGCTGCTCTGCAATCCGAGCTCCACCGCCTCCTTAAGTGTAAGCCGTTTCACTTCCTGGGCAGCAAGCTGATTGCCCAACACCATAAACGCCAAAAAGGCTGCAATGGCTGTTATTCTTTTATTCATATACAAATTGAGCTTTTACAAATGATACGTTCTTCAAATTATTTATCAGCCACCAGCAGGTAACTTCTAACAACCGCTTTAAGGTGCACTTTCAGCCGGGGAATGATCACTTTCAAAAATTCGGCTTCATTATCCGGATCGATGCGATATTGTTCACACAAGAAGCGCTGCGTGTTAAAGGCCTGGTTGATGGTACCGAATACTGTTAATGCCAGGATGGTGATGTCTACATTCTTTTTAAAGATCCCGGCCTTCGCGCCTGCTTTTATGGCACTTTTGATCAGCGAAGTATTTTTCAGCTTCAGGCTTTTTACACCGTCGTACATTACCTTGTTCTTCATCACCCCCTGCTCCCGAACCATCAGTAAATGGAAATGGCGGTTGGCGGCAATGGTATCGATATACGTTTCAATGATCCGGTCGATCTTTTCGGCCGGCGTTACGTCGTGGGCAAAAACAATCTCCTCCAGTTTGCCCCGCATGGTGGTTACATATTTTATAAATATGGCCTCCAGCAGTTTTTCCTTCGAACCAAAATAATAAGAGATCATGGCCACATTTACATCGGCAGCCTTTGCAATGTCACGAACGGAGGTATTATCGAACCCTTTGCCGGCAAAGAGCTGTACCGCCGCCTCCATAATTTCCAGTTGCTTTTGTGTAAATGTTGCTGACACTTTTAAAAAATTCCACTACAAAGATATTAAACAGTTGTTTAAAAATTCAAACACTTGTTTAATTTTCTGAAAATCGGGCGAAAAATTAACTCACATCAAGTCGTAAGTATCAGTTATTTAAAGCCAATAACAGCTTGGCCATAAAAGTATATTTGGTGTTATTTAATTGAATTACAAATCTGCATACCTTCACTCCGGTGTTTGGAGATCATGCATATTGCCGGTTCCGGGAATTTCGAAACGGCAGCTGAAAACCGGGGAAAACGGCGCCGGCTACCGGAGTTTTGATACCACAAAACGCCCTGCCGGCAACATCAATTGCATTCCTTATTATTCCCATAACCACACGAAGCGGCGAAGAACGGTGTCACCCGGTCCCTGTTAATGCATTGCGCTTTCGAAACAATGGATTATTGCAACTGGTATTTATGCCGATACCGTTCGTACAGTTGTTTATGTTTGTTATTCAGATCGATCCTCCGCCCCTGGATCAGCGCATCGGTTACCACGCTGTTTTTCATATCGAGGATATCGCCGGCAGCAATGACGATATTGGCATCCTTGCCCGCCTCCAGCGAGCCGGTCTGGTTGTCAATTCCCAGGATGCGCGCTGCATTCAGCGTAACGGCCTGCAAAGCCTCTTCTTTAGTCAGCCCGTATGCGCTGGCAGTACCGGCAAAGAATGCCAGGTTGCGGTACCGGCTCGAACCTTCGTCGTCATTGAGCGCAAAAAGCACTCCGGATTTCTGCAATATAGCAGGTGTCTTGAATGGCTGATCCACATCGTCATCTTCCATTGTTGGCAAGGCATGGATCGAGTTTAGGATAACCGGAATATGATGCTGCTTTAGCAGGTCTGCCAACAGGTAACTCTCACTGCCGCCCACAATTACCACACGGATATCAAAGGTTTTCGCAAGATCAATGGCCATTAGAATCTGCCTGGAGATATCGGCGTTAACAAACAGTTTTTGCTTTTGCTCAAACAGTGGCCGCATGGCTTCAAATTTGAGATTGGTCACTCCTTTTTCTGCTCCTTTTAAATACGCTTTCGCTTCCCGGAAAAAAGTTTTTAATGTTTCGATCTTTTTCAGGTCTTCTTTTACCGGGTCCGGGCCGGTGGATCGCGGCGAGCGGAACAATGCCGGCAGGTTAAGAAACATACCGATGTCGGCGGTGTACAGGGCATCCTCCCAACTCCAGGCATCAAGCTGCACAACGGATGATGTTCCGGTCAGTAACCGTCCGGAGGGAACTATATTTGCCAACAGGATCCCGTTAGACCGGAGCGTGTTGATCATCTTTGAATCGGCATTGTAGGCTACTATGGACCGCACATCGGGGTTATAGTCGCCCAACTCATAAAAATCGTTACTACCTCTTACACCACTGAGGATTTCACGCAATCCAAGATCCGTATTGGCCAGTATCAACCCGGGGTAAACATGCTTTCCCGTTGCGTCGATAACCGTAGCGCCGGCAATGTTTTCCGGCTGGTCTCCTACTTTCTGGATTTTCCCGTCCTTTATAACCACTGCGCCCTGGGATATTACCTGGCCGGAGCCGGTATGAATGGTTCCGTTATTGATAACAATCGTTCCCGTTTGTTTTTTTGCCGGATAAATATTGTCCTGTGCGATTGCCGGGATTATTAAAAACAATGAAAAAATGTATGCCAAAAATTTCATAACCTATTTTTTTAACAATTAAAGATCAAAGGCGTCCACGCCCAATATTCCTTCTGCTTGTTCATGCGCTTCGCAATGCAGCACCACTTGTGCGGTAGCTTTGGCGGGTACTGTGGGCGCTCCGTTTTTTGTAGCGGAGAGCATTTTTTGCAGCAACCGGTTCCGCTCGGCGGCCGCCTGTACCCGGGATTCCCGGTCCTGCTCCCGGTTAAAGTAGATGGCGCCATCCACCCATGTATACAATGCACGTGCATAAATGCTTAGCGGATGATCGCTCCACAATACCAGGTCGGCGTCTTTTCCTACTTTAATACTCCCCACCCGGTTATCAATGTGCAGGGCTTTTGCAGGATTCAGGGTCACCATTTTTAGCGCGTCTTCCTCGGACACGCCTCCATATTTAATCGTTTTTGCAGCCTCCTGGTTGAGCCGCCGCGCCATTTCGGCGTCGTCGCTGTTGATGCAAACATTCAGTCCCAGTTGCTGCATGAGCGCAGCATTATAAGGAATACCATCCTGTACTTCGTTCTTATAGCCCCACCAGTCTGAAAAGGTTGACACGCTTGCTCCATGCTGGCGGATGCGGTCGGCCACTTTATACCCTTCAAGTACATGCGTGAAAGTATTTACCTTAAAACCGTATTTCTCGGCTATATGGATCAGGCCCAGTATTTCACTTTGCACATAGCTATGGCAGGTGATGAACCGTTTCTTATTCAGGATTTCCACCAGGGCATCCAGTTCCAGGTCGCGCCGTACAGTTTTGTCTCCTGATTTCAGCGCCTTTTCATAATCGCGTGCCCGCTGAAAGGCATCATTCAGCACTTCGTATACGCCCATGCGGGTATCCGGATACCGGTTGTTTCCCTGTGTAACTGTAGTGCGTTTTACATTTTCCCCCAATGCAAATTTTATAAATGAATCGGCGCCTTTAAACTTGAGTCCCTCGGCATCTGCGCCCCAGCGCAATTTAATCAGCTGGCTTTGTCCGCCAATGGTATTGGCAGACCCATGCAGGATCTGTGAGGTTGTTACCCCACCACTTAGCTGCCGGTAGATATTAATATCATCGGGATTCAGGTTGTCACCGATCCTTACTTCCGAAGTAACAGACTGTGCGCCCTCATTTATTGAGAACACCGCAATATGCGAATGCTCATCAATGATTCCCGGCGTGAGATGTTTACCGGTTCCATCGATCACCCGCACTCCGGCAATGGAAAGCCCCTTTCCAATCTGTGCAATCCTGCCGCCTTTCACCAGTACGTCTGTTTGCTCCTGTTTGCCACCGGCCTCATTGGTCCATACTGTTGCATTTTTTATCAGAACCGTTTCCTGTTGCGGCAGGGCAGTACGTCCGTAACTGCTGAACGGAAACACGACGCGGGCTCCGGGTTTTTCCCAGGTGGAGTGCACCGAATCTTTTGCTGCCGCTATTCCTTTTGTAAGGGTAGCCACCCAGCTCACCGGCGCTCCATTCTCATTGGCGCCCACTCCCTGCCAGCTGCTGCCATAGTTTACGCCGCTTAACCGGACCAATGCCCCCGACTGTTTATTTTCAAAAACAGAATCTTTTTGTCCGGTTCCTATGATTTTGGTGGTGGGTTTTAAAGAAAAGCTCAACGACACGAGGTTACCATCCGAACTGAATTTGGTCGTCAGGGCTTCATTTGCCTTAACTGTAGCCAGACTATTGCTTTTTACCTCCAGCTCATATTGTTTAATGCCATCAACGCCTGTAACGGTTAACGCATATAATCCTCTTAATTCCGTGCTGCTTTTTGCATTGATATCATAAGGCTCTCCCTGGATCCAGTTTTCCAACAGGGTGGTTTTTTCTGCAAAAAGATTGCCATTGGTGATCAAAAAATTTGCAAGGAGCCCCGGCTCCAACCGGCCCACTTTGTCTCCTATCTTTAAAAAGGCCGCCGGTGTAATGGTTAACGCCTCCAGCGCTGCTTTTTCTGAAAGCCCCGCCAGGATTGCCTTCCGCAGATTCGGCCAGAAGGTTTTCGGATCTTTCAGATCGGCAGCGGTTAGCGCAAAAGGAATGCCTTGCCTTTCAAAAACCGCCGGATTGGTAGGCGCCAGCTCCCAGTGCGCCAGATCCTTCCATGCAATAAACCGGGAATCTGAAGGATCCTCCACCTTTTGGGCATCCGGGAAATTTAACGGAAGGATATATGGCGCTTTGGTAGCTGCAATTTCGCCGATGCGCTGGTATTCATTCCCTCCTCCTTTTATAATATACTGTACGCCGAACTCGTCTCCAACCTGGTCTGACCGCAAACCCGCCCATTTATCCGTTGTTTCAAAGATCTGGGGAAGAGTCTGAAGCTCATTCCAGGCTTCGAGCGTTTTATTAACGCCTTCTTTTCCGGGTCTTGTTTTATACCACTGTGCATCCAGGTAATTCTGCCGTAGCAATGCCACGGCCCCCATAGTACTGGAAGGATAGCTTTGTTTGGAAGAACCTTTGTTAAATGAATAGAACGCAGCGGCCCTTTCTTTTAAAATGGTCAGGTTTTCCTTTTTTGCCGACAATGTGGCCACCACACCACTTCCTCTTGCAATTCCGTCTTTTTGATGCGACAACACGGTCCCAAATCCCAGTTCCCTTAATGGCTGAGCCTTTGCCTCATCTGTACCGAACAGGTCGACTGCATTTACTTCGCTTCTTATAGCCTGGTTCCAGTTATAGGCGCCTTTTGTGGCACTGTTGAACTGCTGGGGCGCCGTGTAATCAAAGGGATCCGACTGACGCTGTGGCGTGGATATACCATAATCACTATAGATATCGATCAGCGAGGGGTATATAAATTTGCCCTTACAATCAATTATCACCGCATCCGCCGGAACAGCACTGTTGCCTACGCTGACCACTTTCCCTTCCCTTATAAGCAATGTGGCCTTTTGTAATGTAGTTGCGGGATCTTTCACAATCGTCGCATTGATAAAAGCGTAGCAGCCAGACCGGGGGTCGGCAACACCGTTGACCGGAAAGGTAGTTTGGGCGGTAGCAGCCAGGGTCAGCAGCCAGCTTACTGGCAGCAGGAGCAATTTTTTCATTCGCAAAGAAATTTTCAGGAAAATAGGAAAAATAATCCGTTTCTATAGATTCATCAGGGGTTCAGTGGGGGAAAATGTATGAATAATATTACAAGGGTTATACCCGCGGGTATTATCAGCTTCCTTTAATAACGCAGATCGTATGCATCCGGTACCACCGGCTGCTCGCTTTTTCCCCGGATCACTGTATAAAAAAATTGTGGGAGACCGGCTGGTCTCCCACAATGCTGCCGCATGCAGCAGCCTTATATATGGCGTTTATAAGCTTTCTCCGTGCTGAGACCGGTCCAGGCCTTCCAGCTCTTCATCTTCGCTTGCGCGCAGCGGCGTGATCAGGTCGGTAATTTTCAAAAGAATGAATGAAGCCGCTAATACAAAAACAATCACTCCCAGTAACACCAGTACATGAGTGGTAAACAATTTGGTTTCGCCAAAGAACAAACCATTACCGGTTGTGTTGGCTGTATTGATTGCTTTATTTGCAAAAACGCCGGTCAGCAGCATACCTACCATTCCTCCCACACCATGACAGGGAAATACATCCAATGTATCATCGATGCCGGTTTTTGTTCTCCATTCTACCATCATATTGCTAATGATGGCTGCCACCACACCTATTACCAGTGCATGCGGCAGGCTTACAAAGCCTGCTGCAGGGGTAATGGCCACCAGTCCTACAACAGCTCCGATGCTCGTACCCATAGCAGAAGGTTTTTTGCCCCGCAGCGCATCAAAAATAACCCAGGCAAAGGCAGCAGCTCCGGAAGCCACTGCTGTTGTAGCCAATGCAGAGGCAGCCAGGGCGTTGGCGCCCATTGCAGATCCGCCGTTGAATCCAAACCAGCCAAACCAAAGCAACCCGGTGCCCAATAAAACATAGGTGATTCTTGCCGGCTTGTTTTCACCAGTATCGGTTCGCTTCTTAAGATAAATGGCCCCTGCCAGTGCTGCAAGTCCTGCACTCATGTGCACTACTGTACCCCCCGCAAAATCAAGCACTCCCAATTTAAACAGGAACCCGTCCGGATGCCAGGTGGCATGTGCCAGCGGACAGTAAATAAAAATAATAAACAGGCATATAAAGAATATATAGGAAGTAAAACGGATGCGTTCTGAAAATGCCCCGGTTACCAACGCCGGCGTTATGATGGCAAATTTTAACTGGAAAAAGGCAAAAACCACCAAGGGCACCGTTGGTGCCAGCGTCCAGGGTTTGTGCTCCAGTACCCCGTTCATCAGGAAAAATGTACCCGGGTTACCGACAAAACCGCCAATGGAATCACCAAAGGCCAGGCTAAAACCGAAAACCACCCAAATGATCGAAACAATCGCCATGCAGATGAAGCTTTGCAACATCGTAGAAATTACATTCTTCTTTTTTACCATGCCTCCGTAAAAGAAAGCCAGGCCGGGCGTCATGATTAATACCAGTGCAGCAGAGGTCAGCATCCAGGCCGTATCACCGGAATTGATCTCTGCAAATTGCTTGATCTCGGTAGGATTATGACCAAACAACAAACTGAGGATTACAATCAGAATTAATAGGGCAAAAGGAATGATAGCTAGTTTTCGAGTCATTGACATATTATATATATTTAGTATTTTAAATTATCAATTAGAAACTATGAATATAAATAAAAACAGACTGTTTGTTCACCAAAAATATGGATCAAAAACCAAAATATTCAAAAAATGAATAAATTTTATTCATATAATTTTATTTATAATATTTAAAAAAGACAATTATTCCATGATTACTAGGTATTTGACATCCAAATAGAAATATTACACTTTTATTTCATATTAGTTTCGGACATAAAATGGCATAAAAAAACGGGCTGTCTCAAAAGCCCGCTTCCGTTTATCGTTGTTTTAAACTTTTTTTATCCGCGTTTGCCCGGATATTGTTTCAAGGCCTGCTCCAGGCAATCCATAGCTGCGTTAATAGCATCTGTATTTAATACATAGGCCAGGCGTACTTCGTTAAGTCCCAATCCAGGTGTTGCATAAAAACCGGTTGCCGGCGCCAGCATCAGCGTTTGATTATTGTAGCTAAACGATTCCAGTAACCATTGGCAGAACCGGTCGCAATCATCGATGGGTAAACGGGCAATTGCATAAAAAGCACCACCGGGGTTAGGGCAAAACACACCTTCCATGGCATTCAGCCGGCGCACCAGCAAATTGCGGCGGCGTTCATATTCCTCTTTGGTAGCGTCAAAATAATTTTCAGGAAGATCCACTGCAGCTTCGCCCATAATCTGTGCCAATCCTGGCGGACTGAGCCGCGCCTGTGCAAATTTCAATGCCGTGCTGTAAACGTTAGCGTTGCGCGTAACCAATGCCCCGATCCGGGCGCCACAGGCGCTATAGCGTTTGCTAATGGTATCCATCAATACTACGTTTTCATCCAACCCCTGGAGCTGAAGCGCGCTGATATATTCGGTATCTGTATAGCGAAACTCCCTATAGGCTTCGTCTGAAAAAAGATATAACTGGTATTTGCGGCAAATGGCCCCCAGGGCTTCTACCTCCTGCCGGCTGTACAGATAGCCCGTAGGGTTATTGGGGTTACAAATGAGAATGGCCCGGGTCTTTTCGGTGATTACCCGCTCAAATTCCGAAGCCGGGGGCAATGCGAACCCGGTATCGATGGAAGACGGAATGGGTACCACTTTTATACCTGCTGTGCAGGCAAACCCGTTATAATTCGCATAAAATGGTTCCGGAATAATCACCTCATCACCCGGGTTCAGGCAACTGAAAAACGCAAATAATATGGCCTCACTTCCCCCGGTGGTCACCATGATCTGTTCGTGGGTAACGTCGATCCCGATCCGCCGGTAATACGTTACCAGCTTACGGCGATAACTTTCATTTCCTGCACTGTGGCTGTATTCCAGAACCGGCATCTGCACCTCCCTTACCGCCTGCATGATGGCCGGAGGGGTTTCGATATCGGGCTGGCCGATATTCAGATGATAAACCGTCATCCCTCTTCGCTTTGCCGCTTCGGCATAAGGAACCAGCTTCCGGATGGGTGAAGCCGGCATATCCACTCCTCTTTGAGAAATTCTAAGCATACTGAAAAATAAGAGGGCAAAAATAAAAAAATTCCATCTTTGCAGATGGAATAAGTTGAAACTGTTCAATAAAACTAAAAAAAACTAAACTCTTTAGATGATCTCACCGGTAAAATATACCGTTTTGGGCTGAGCTCCTTTTATTTTAATGGTTACATCTTTTTTAAATGCACTTCCTGCAGCTGCTGTAGCATCATATCCCACTTTAATTTTTCCAACCTTTCCGGGCATGATGGGTGCTGATGGCTTTTCCGCTACAGTACAACCGCAGCCAACCAATACATTTTCTACAATCACCGGCTTTTTGCTGATATTGGTAAATTCCATAAAAAAGGTAGTCCCCTCTTTAAATTTCAATTTTCCCAACTGATATTCTTCTTTTGCCATTTTAATCACCTGGTCTGCCGGCACTGCTTCCTGCGCATGAGAAGCAACTGCAAAACCCATCAAAAACAAAACCGCGAAAAGATAAAATTTCTTCATATTCCTATTTTTTGTGATGACTGATGTAAAAACAACAAAATTACGATATAGATGTTCAACAGTTTCCAAAAGTTGCACGCTTCTTTGAAAAATTATTCAGCAATGAGTATATTGTGATATCCCTATTTTTGCCATTATGGAGAATCAGACTTCCAACCTTACTACCCCGGGTGAAATGCTTTCTTTTGATCGGTTCAAGGACGGCGTGCTACACGACTATTATATTGCCTGCCTGAGTCGTGAAACCAGCTTGCTGGGACGAAGGGAGGTACTGACCGGCAAAGCCAAATTCGGGATTTTTGGAGACGGAAAGGAAGTTGCCCAGGTGGCGATGGCTAAATTTTTTAAACCGGGTGACTGGCGCAGCGGGTATTACCGCGACCAGACCTTTATGTTTGCAATAGGTGTAGGCACCCCGCAGCAATATTTTGCCCAGCTGTATGCAGATCCCGACCCGAACAATGAGCCATTCAGCATAGGAAGGCAAATGAACAGCCACTATACCAGTCGTAATGTGGATGCGGATGGGAACTGGCTGAACCTGACAGAGATCAAAAATACAGCTACAGATATGGCCCCTACTGCGGCCCAGATGCCGCGGTCCTTTGGCCTGGCGTACGCATCTAAAAGTTTCCGGGAGGTTCCGGAACTGCAGCAGTTTAAAAACTTATCCAACAATGGAAACGAGGTTTGTTTTTGTACCATTGGGGATGCATCTACCAGTGAAGGCCATTTTTGGGAAACCGTAAATGCGGCCGGGGTGGCCCAGGTGCCCCTCGTGATTTTTGTATGGGATGACGGCTACGGGATTTCCGTACCGCGTGAAATGCAAACAACCAAAGGATCCATTTCCGCAGCCCTGAAAGGGTTTGAAAAAGAAGAAGGCACCAATGGTTTTTATATTTCAAAAGTGCAGGGCTGGGATTATATGGGCATGATCGAGGCTTTTGAAGAAGGCATCGCCCTGGCGCGTGAAACGCATACACCCGTGCTGTTTCATGTAGATGAACTTACACAACCGCAGGGGCATAGTACTTCAGGAAGTCATGAGCGGTACAAATCGACCGAGCGCCTGGAATGGGAGCGGGAACGGGACTGCCTGAAAAAAATGAAGGAGTGGATCCTGAAAAACGGGCTTACGGACGAGGCCACGCTTGAAAAAATGGAAGCCGATGCACGCAATAATGTAAAAGAAGGCCGCGACAATGCCTGGAGAGCATACCTGAAGCCGATCAAGGACCAGGTAGAGCAAACTAAAAACCTGTTGCATCAACAGATACAGGAACTGCCCGAAAAGGCCGCCGAATTAAAAAAGCTGATCCCCGACCTGGTTACCAACCGGGAGCCGCTCCGGAAAAATGTGTTACAAACCCTCTACAAGGCGATCCTTATCTGTGGTGACAAGGCCGGCAGCATACAGGCTTATTATGATACCTTATGCAGGGAAAACGCCGCTATTTATAATTCCAATTTATATAACGAGGGCGCCAAAAGCGCTTTAAAAGTAACACCGGTGGCTCCGGTGATCACAGAAAGCTCACCCCTTATTAATGGATATGAGATCCTGAACCACTATTTTGACCAGCTCTTTGCCAACAATCCCAAAGTATTGGCTTTTGGAGAAGACCTTGGCCAGATCGGGGATGTAAACCAGGGATTTGCCGGCTTACAAAAAAAGCATGGAGCAGAGCGGATCTCAGATACCGGTATTCATGAGCTGAGCATTATGGGACGCGGTATCGGACTTGCCCTCCGGGGATTGAGACCGATTGCCGAAATCCAGTACCTGGATTATCTTGTATACGGATTACAACCACTGACCGATGATGTAGCCTCGCTGCAATACCGCACCGGCGGACAGCAGTTTTGCCCGATTATTATCCGGAGCCGGGGGCACCGCCTGGAAGGTATCTGGCATAGCGGATCTCCCATGGGCATGATCATCAACTCGCTGAGAGGAATACATGTTTGTGTACCCCGTAATATGGTGCAGGCCGCCGGCATGTATAATACGCTATTGCAAAGCAACGACCCTGGGCTAATCATTGAAAGCCTGAACGGCTACCGGCTAAAAGAACGGCTACCGGAGAATCTTGAGACGATGACCGTTCCCCTGGGTGTACCCGAAATATTGCAGGAAGGAACAGATATTACGATTGTCAGTTATGGGTCTACCCTTCGGATCATACAGGACGCGCTGCAGAAAATTGCACCAATGGGCATCAGCTGTGAGCTGATTGATGTACAGACCCTGCTACCGTTTGACATTCATCACCGGATTTTAGATTCCCTCAGAAAAACCAACCGCATTATTTTCATTGACGAGGATGTGCCGGGAGGTGCGGCTGCATATATGTTTAATAAAGTAATGGAGGAGCAGGGAGGCTATCGCTACCTGGATGTAGCTCCACGCACGATCACCGCAAAAGAGCACCGCCCCGGTTATGGAAGCGATGGCGACTATTTCAGCAAACCCAACGCAGAAGAGATTGCTGCAGCGTTGATTGATATGATGCGGGAATGATTTTTTTGTTCCGGGTTTAAAGTTTAAGGTTTTATGTTTGAGAACTGATAAACTGACCACTGATAAACTGACCACTGATCTGATCGCTCTCTGTTCGTTACCCAATTTCAAATCCCAAATTCTAAAATGGAAACATTAAAAAGATATTGCCTGGCCCTGGATTTAAAGAATGATCCAACGCTGATTGCCGAGTACGAGGCGTATCACCGCGAAGTGTGGCCGGAGATCCGGCAAAGCATCCGCGATTCTGGTATCCGGCATATGGAAATATTCCGGGTGGAGAACCGTTTGTTTATGATCATCGAAGCCGGACCGGAATTCTCCTTTGAGAAAAAACAGGCGGCTGACGCGCAAAATGCGAAGGTCCAGGAATGGGAAGCGCTGATGTGGAAATTCCAGCAGGCATTGCCTTCAGCCAATCCCGGTGAAAAATGGATCCTGACACAGTCCATTTTTAAGATCTGATTGATCCTGATTAACTAATGCAGGCACTACACATCTTTGTGCATCTTTTTAACAACCGGCATCGAACCTTTCTTTGAAGTCCGCCGTCTATCCCTCAAAATTTGGCATTTCAATTGCATAAAGCATAAAAACATTGATTATGAAAAGAATTTCACAAATCGCCCTGCTTCTGATTACCATTTCTGTTATAGGCATGGCCTGTTCCAATAGCAAAAAAAGCGCCTCCACTACTGTGCCCCGCCAGGATTTTAAAGGCACCTGGGTCGTAACCGGAACCAGCATTGAAGGTACCGATACAAAAAACCTGAAAGTGGAAGCCTTTGATGATGCAGCATTGAAGTGTTTTGAAGGTAGTGTATGGGTATTTCCCAATAATGGCTATGGCAGTTATACAATCAACGGGCAGGACTGCTCGGGAGGCGCACGCCAAATCCTGTGGTCGACCCGCAATATCAATGGTGTAACCCATCTCAATTTCAAGCGTGTAGACGGACTGAAAAAGAATCAATCTAAAAATGTGGCAGAAGGATATTCAATGGAAGTAACATCCTCCGGGCAGGATCATTTCATCGCTCAATCCCCGATTTCCTTTGAAGGAAAAACCATTTATATTGTTTATAATTTCCAAAAACAATAACCATTAACCTTCCAAATAATCAAAACCGTTTCTGCCTGGAAACGGTTTTTTTATTTATATGGCGTGCATGCCAGGTCTTTGAATGTTTTGCAGCTGTTTTTCTGAAGGCAATTGTCAAAAGAGTGATATAAATCTACCATAGTCAGGTTACTGGCATATGAGTTGCAATACTAAAATATGCCCAAAAAAAATAACCCCCGTGAATGGGTGCCCTGGGAGCAGCGACGGATCAATCCGGATATCTTTTACTTCAGGGAAGAAAACTCTATCCCCAACAGCCCCCACCCTTTACTTATTTACAGAGCCTTTTTTAATAAAACAGGTGATGCCTGCGAAAACTGGTTGAAAAAGAAGTTCATGATCAATAAGTGGTTCCCATTGCCCGGTGTACCACCTCTTGATGCTACTTTTTATTATACCAACACTCATGTGGTTTTGGGCGTTTGCGCCGGAGAAGCGAAATGGCAGTTCGGAGGTACACTGGGGCTGACGATGGTTATTGAAAAAGGAGACGTGTTAGTAGTGCCCGCGGGAGTTGCCCTCCGGCATCTTGAGTCCGGTACCGGTTTTAAGATTACTGGCGCAGCCTCTCCTGGTGTAGTGCCAAAGATCCGTAAAGTATTTTCCGGCCATTCAAAAGCTTCCGGCCCCATTACAGATGTTGCGCTTCCCGATACGGACCCGGTCCTTGGCACGGATGACGGGCTGCTGGGCATCTGGTTACAGGCCGATCCCTATACCCGATAGCTCTTCTTTAAACCCGAAGTTTTTCTAAAGCCAGAGGCCATTCAGTTTTTGTACAGGATGCTTACCGGTTACCGATGTCTCCTGTTATAAATACCTGCCCATTTCTTCCTGATATTGTATTGCCACGGCGGCCGCTGCGCCGGCAAAATTTTCCTGTGCTGAAGCATAAATCACGGCCCTGCTTGCATTTACCAAAAGCCCGCAGTCCTTGGTCATTGCCTTTTCGGAGATTTCCTGCAGGCTTCCGCCCTGGGCGCCCACCCCTGGTACCAGGAGGAAATGATCGGGAACCAATTCCCGGATCCGGGTAAAGGCTTCCGCCTGGGTGGCGCCAACCACGAACATCAGGTTTTGAGCCGTTCCCCATTTAGAAACCGTTGTCAGAACTTTTTCATACAGCAGTCCGCCGCCACTGGCCTGCAATTCAAAATCCCGGGCCCCTTTATTGGAAGTAAGCCCCAGTACAATGGCCCATTTTCCGTCATATTCCAGGAAGGGCCTTACGCTGTCCTCTCCCATATAAGGAGCTACCGTTACCGCATCAAAGGGAAGCGTTTCAAAAAAAGCCCGGGCATACTGATCGCTGGTGTTGCCGATATCACCCCGCTTGGCATCCGCAATCTTAAAATGACCGGCGCCAATATAATGCACGGTCCGTTCCATTGCATCCCATCCTTTTGTACCCAGAGCTTCATAAAAAGCCGTATTGATCTTATAGGCTACACAGGTTTCCCTTGTGGCATCAATGATGGTCTTATTAAAATGGAATATCGCATCCGGATTTGCCAACAGGTGGGCGGGAATCTTTGCAATATCGGTATCCAATCCTACACATAGATAGGATCTTTTTGCATATATCTGTGCAACTAATTGTTCGCGGGTCATGTTTATATCCGTTTATTTAATCTTCTTAAATCATAAGGGAACTGTAGCCCTGAATATCCGGGAGGAGGCACCAGCCAGTACTTTTACAACTGCACCCGGAAAAGCCGCTGCAGCAATGGCTCCGGTTTTTAATACAATACGGGTATCACCGGCCGACAATTCCGCCTCGCCCTCTGTTAACAGGAACAGTTCAGCGGTCACCGGCTTTAACTCCAGTTCATCACCGGTCTTCAGGTCGTAGGAATGCAATTCAAAATCGGGCACCGGAGCCGGGTAAACTTTTTCTTTTTCATCGGCCTTTGCGGGAATAACCTGCGGATAGGTGGCTTCGCATTTTGTATGTTTCAGCAGTTCCGCCGTATCAATATGCTTGGAGGTAAGTCCGCCGCGCAGCACATTATCTGAGCTGGCCATAATTTCTACATTATACCCTTCCAGGTAGGCATGCGGCACACCGGCGTCCTGGAATATGGCCTCTCCGGTTTTCAGATGAACGATATTAAAAAAATAGATCGAAAAGATCCCCCTGTCGATGGAGCCAGGCTGTAAAAAGGTCTGTGCCGCACGAGCCGCCCAGAAATCCTCCGAAGACTTGTTCAGTTTTTCCTGCTGGTACAGCGGGATGATGCGGTTGATCAGCGGCTGTAGCAGTTCGTTTACTTCCTCCTGCGGTAACTCCATCGCCATTTTATACAACCCTCTATACCCTCCGGTTTTAAACACCGGTATAAAAACATGTAATTCCGGTACCGCCTCCAGCGTTTGTAGCAACTGCTTTTCCGGTTTAAAGCCGTGCAACAGGTAAAACCCGCTTAACGCCACCATCAACTCGGGTTTGTGGTTGGCATCTTTGTAATTCCGGTCGGACGCATTTAAAGGAATGCCTTTCCGGTTCTCTGCCTCAAAATCCAATGCAGCCTGTGCTTTAGACGGATGCACCTGAATAGAGAGCATATCCTTTACATCCAATACTTTTAACAAATAAGGCATTTGCCCAAAAGCGGCTTCTACGGCGGATCCAAGCAGCTCCTGCGGGTTTATCCGGATATAATCCCGCAACAACAGTTCCCGGCCGTCATCCAGCGCGAGGGTACAATTTGCACCAGGATGCACACCCATCCAGTACTCCGCAAAGGGTTTCATCTGCGGATTTTCAACCTGAAGCAGCGCTGGAATAAACGACACACCTCCCCAATCGTAATGCTTTACATCTCCTTTGAGTAACGCCAGTTTTTGCATATTAAAAATTGGATTAACTTGGGGGTAAAGATAACTGAATGGCTACACATAATCAATTAGGAAAACATGGTGAAGACCTTGCAGTGACCTACCTGACACAAAGCGGTTATACCATCCTGTTTCAAAACTGGCGCTATTCGCATTATGAAATTGACATTATTGCTACCAAAAACAACAAGTTGCACTTTGTGGAGGTAAAAACCCGGAGCAGCAACCAATTTGGCTACCCCGAAGAAAGTGTCACCAAAAAGAAATTCCGTTATTTACAACAGGCCGCAGATGAATTTCTTTATCAGCATCCCGGACATTACCGTATTCAGTACGATATTTTGTCGATTACACTCCGCGCAGGGCAGCCCGAGTTTTTTTTAATCAAGGATTTTTTCTTGTGAGGCTTCAGATTTAAGATTCGAGATGGTTCCGTCGGAAATCTCCTTTCTCAATTCTCAATGCTTCTTTGTAAATTAGCGATCTGCATTTATTTTTATAACGATCTAAACAACAAGGAATGAGACTAAAAACCTTTTCATTAAGTGCTGTTGCGCTGGCCACCCTGCTTGCCTCCTGTGGCGGCGGCGCTGAAGGAACCACCGAAACAACAGCTACTTCTTTTTGCACCGACTCTGCCTGTATTAAAGACCCTATCCGCCTGGGCAGCCCCACGCCGGATAAGCCTTCCGTAACCGTAAGTTTTAAAGATTGCCAGATTGATTCTATTGTTTTCGACAACGGAAAGGTAGGAAATGCCAAAATCGGCTTTGCAGATTTCTTTGGGGGCCGTACCGTAAAGCCGGGTAAATCACTTTTCGGATATGAATTTGGCGAAGGGCAGGCCGCCTGGTTAAAATTCAACGACTGTGCAACCGGGCGTGGTTATCTTATTAAAGTGCCTGCAGCCAAAGGCGTTAGCCCGATGAAATATTTTAGCGCGGTGAACAGTTTCGACCCGAAATTCAGGGTTGCAGACGGCCTCGTATCCTATTATGATAATACCTTCCTGTATGTCGAAGACGTGCAAACCGGTAAGGTGGCAAAAACCTTGCTTACCGATACCGGTGTAAAAGGGGTGGATCACGACAATGTGCATTCCTTTCTGGATTCTGTTGATATCCGGAAAGACCACCTGTATGCTAAAATCAAATATGAGGGCAAAGACATTGTGCATGATGTGCCCCTTTCTTTTAAGTAATTAAATAAAAAACCGTAAAGACGCTGCCTGAAAGAAGACAGCGTCTTTTATTTTTATGTGGGAGTCTTATAAAAAAAGTTTCCAGGCCTATTTAAAACTGGAGAAATCGCTTTCCGGAAATTCCACGGAAGCTTACCTTAGGGATATCGACAAGCTAACCGATTACCTGCAACTGCAATCGCTGGCGCTTGCACCGGCAGATATTACATTAAAACACCTGCAGTCTTTCCTGGCCTGGATCGCGGAACTGGGCATGCAACCAACCACCCAGGCAAGAGTGATTTCGGGGATCCGCGCTTTTTACCGGTTTTGCCTGCTGGAAAACATCGTGCAACAGGACCCGACCCTGCTGGTAGAAGCTCCTAAAACCCGGCGTACGCTTCCGGATGTGCTGAGCTTTGAAGAAATTGAACAGATCCTTTCCGCCATTGATCTGAGCAAGCCCGAAGGTACCCGTAATAAAGCAATCATAGAAACAATGTATAGCTGCGGGTTACGGGTGAGTGAAGTAGTACAGCTAAGGATTTCACAACTCTACCTCGATGTAGGATATATCCGGGTGATTGGCAAAGGCGATAAAGAGCGGCTGGTACCAATCGGAGGCACAGCCATCAAACATATAAAAATATACCTGCAGGAAATCCGGCCGCAACTGACCGTAAAACCGGGCAATGAGGATTTTGTTTTTTTAAACAAGCGCGGTACACTGCTTACCCGGGTAATGATCTTCCTGGTGATAAAAGCCCTTGCCACAAAAGCTCAGATTCAAAAAACCATTTCACCGCACACCTTTCGTCATTCTTTTGCTACACACCTGATCGAGGGCGGAGCCAACCTCCGTGCCGTGCAGGAAATGCTAGGGCATGAGAGTATCACCACCACCGAAATTTACACCCACCTGGACCGGGAATTTCTCCGCAAAACACTGGACCAGTTTCACCCGCTTTTCAACAAAAGCAGCTGAAAATTGTTAGGTTGCAGGATGCCGGATCAAGCACCTTGTATTAAAGATGCCTTTAAGTTTTTTCTGCAGATCCCTGATAACCAGATCGCAGTTTGCTGAACGGTAAATCGGGTCATTAGCTGGTTTCCGTCAACCGGCAACGATCAAAGAGAAGACCCCGGTTCCGTCCGGCAAAAAATTTTCCCGGATGCTGACTAAATAAGCAAGGGCAACTTATAATATTCTTCTATTTTCGCAAGTACCAAAAACAATCATCAATGAAACGTATCTTTTTATCTTTTCTTTTGGCAGGAGCCTTATTTTCGGCACAGGCGCAGGTAAAAGTCCCGGCGGCCAGCCCCGCGCAAACCATTAAACAGGATTTCGGGCTGGGCTCCATTGAATGGTCTTACAGCCGCCCCAGTCTAAAGGGCCGCCAGCTGTACACCGATCTCGCTCCTGCAGGAAAACTCTGGCGCACGGGGGCCAACGGTGCCACTACCCTAACCATCAGCGATGAGGTTATGATCGGAGGCAAAACCATTCCTGCCGGCAAATACGGATTGCTTACGATCCCCGATCGTAAATCCTGGACGGTTATTCTTACAAAACAAACCGATGTAACCAGTGATCCTACCGCGTATAAAGCATCAGACGATGTGGTAAGGATAGCGGTGGTTCCGGTAACTACAAAAAGCAGTACGGAAACATTTACCATCCAGCTGGCAAATATTACACCCACAACAGCGGAATTACAGCTTTCCTGGGGTAATGTACTGGTGCCCGTTCCGGTAAAAACCGTTATCGACGCGCGGATTATGGCATCTATTGATGCATCCATGCAATCCGATAAGCCCGCCTATTTCCAGGCAGCCACTTATTACCTGGAAAACAACAAGGACCTGAACAAGGCGATCGAATGGTTTGCAAAAGCAGCAGCAGCCCAACCCAAGGCTTACTGGATCCAGTACCAGTATGCAAGGGCCCTGGCAAAAGCCGGACGGAACAAAGAAGCACGTGCCGCAGCAGAGACATCTATGCAGCTGGCCAAAGAAAACAACAACGATGATTATGTGCGTAACAATCAAAAGCTGATCGCTACCCTGTAAATCATCCACACCTAAAACATCATCATGAAAAAAATTACCCTCGCACTCTTCGCGGTTGCCGCATCGGCGGTTTCCCTGTTGCATGCTCAAACCGTTTCACTGAAATTCAATCCTGCAAATGGGAGCCGGTATGATGTAATCAATACCAATAGCCTCCGCATGAAACAAACGTTTATGGGTCAGGTAATGAACATGGACTTTAGTACTATTTCCAACATGCGCTATGAAATAGCAGATGCGGGTGCTGAAAAGGCACTGACCCTTACCTATGGCCCGGTAAAAACGGATATCAGTTTCGCAGGGCAGGAAATGCATATCGATAGTGAAAGTCCGGATACCGCCAATGCCGCCAACAAAGCATTGCGCTCGATCCGTGGCAAAAAAGTTAAAGCCTTCGTTGCCGCTGATGGTTCTGTAAAAAAGATGGAAGGCTGGGAACTGGTAACAGATGCGCTTGGCTCCAATAAGGAATCCCAGGCAATGGTAGCTGAATTATTCTCTGAAGCCACTATAAAAAGCTTACTGGAACAGGGATTCAAAATGTACCCCGGAGAAGCGGTATCAGCCGGAAGCACCTGGACATCTGCCATCCAACTCGAAAAACCGTACAAACTGACCATGCACAATCTTTACACCCTCAAAAAAATTGAAGGAGGTAAAAGCCTGATCAGCATCGATGGTAAGGTCGGCACCGGGGGCGTTACAAAAATGGAGCAGCAAGGCATGGAAGTGGAAATAAACCTGGATGGTACGGTTAGCGGCACCATCTCGATGGACAATGTAACCGGCATCACCGACACCTCTACCCTGGTTCAGCAACTTAAAGGCACGATGAAGGTGCAGGGAATGGACGTTCCAATGGAAGCCACCGTGGAAACAAACATCCAGATGAAGGAACGTTAGAGCTCCGGATTTTTCCAACAAAAAAACGGTCCGTATTTGCCCGGACCGTTTTTTATTTATTGTGTATTGATCTTATAGTCTTTTGGTGGTGTGGCTCCCAGCAGGTGCTCCACGAAATAATCCCAGCGGCGCCGCATCATATAATAAGCGTCCGTTCCGTAACCATGCCTTGCATTGGGGATTACCACAAGGTCGAAGGATTTATTCGCCTTGATCAACGCATCAGCCACCAGGTAGGTATTATAGGGAGGCACATTATCATCCATGCCACCGGTTACCAGCATGAGTTTTCCCTGCAGGTTTTTTGCATAAAGCTGGTTGGCCTGTTTTTCATAATTATCGCCTTCCAGCAAACCGATATACCGTTCGCCCCAGTCGTCCTCGTAATTCCGGTTATCATGATTCCCGGATTCAGCAATCCCCACTTTAAAGATCTCGGGATATTTAAACATTGCCGACGCCGTTGCAAAACCACCACCAGAATGTCCCCATATGCCCACGCGATCCAGATCCATAAAGCCGTTTTTGGCCGCCAGTTGCCGCAGGCCCGCGATCTGATCGGGCAAGGTATTTTCTCCCATATGGCCATAACAGGCATCATGAAAGGCTTTGGAACGGTTGGGATTACAACTGCCTTCCAGCCGCACTACAATAAATCCCAGTTCCGCCAGGGCCTGAAAATCTCCGGAAGCCGCATTAAAGGACCAGCTGCCAACGCTGCCACCCTGTGGTCCGGGGTAAATATATACCACAACAGGATATTTCATTGAAGGATCCAGGTTCCCCGGTTTATAGAGCAACCCATAAAGGTCAAACTGCTGGTTGGCCGATTTTACGGTAAAGACCTCCGGTGCCAGCCAGCCTGCCTGTTTCAGTTTTGCGAGATCCATTGTTCCCAGTTCCCGGATGGTTTTCCCCGACAGATCTTTCAGCTTTGTCACTGGTGGTATAACCGGTGTGGAATATTTATCGATGAAATATTTTTTATCCGGCGAAAGGGTAATTGCATGATTTCCCGGCTCAGGTGTCAGCGCAACCACCGCTTTGCCGCTAAAATCTGTTCTGTAAAAATGACTGAAATACGGATTTTCTCCCGGCTCTTTTCCTTTGGCTTCAAAAAGGAGCTGCCGCTTCTTTGTATCTACTTCCAGCATTTTTGTTACCACAAAATCGCCCCTGGTAATTTGTTGTTTCACTCCGCCGGTTGCAAGGTCGTACAGGTAAAGATGTCCCCATCCGCTCCGTTCCGAATACCAGATGGCTTCATTGGTTTCCGGCAGAAATTTCCAGTTCGCCATGCCCTGGCCCGATTCATACTGGGTGGGCACCTTTTCCTCAAATACCGTACGCACGGCCCCGGAACCGATATCTGCAATCCGGAACTGCGCTATTTTATGATCCCTGCTTACCGATACAAAGGCCAGTTGCCTCCCATCGGTGCTCCATTCGTTATCGCCAAAACTTCCGTCGCAGGCAATATCATCACAAAGCGTTCCGCGACGATCATCCGGCGGCATTTTAAACCGCGTTGCAGCGGCTGTTTCCACGTCAATTACCAGACGGTGTATTTTTATAATGGCGCTATCACCCGGTAGCGGATACTTCCACTGTTCCAGCTCCGGTGCCCCTACTTTAGTGCGCACCAGGTACATATCCTTCACATGGCGCTGGTCCTGCTGAAAAGTGGCAATCTTCTTACTATCCGGCGACCACAAAACAATCGGCCGGTCTGAATGCGTCCACCCGGCATTATCGGTAGCATACCCAAAATCCTTTACGCCATCCGTTGTCAACGGCTGCTCTTTACCAGAGGCAAGGTCTTTTACCCAAAGGTTCCAGCTTTTTATATATACTTCTTTCTTTCCGTCGGGCGATACCACACCCGGGGCAGCAGCTTTTCTTCTGGCCGCCGGCTTTCCCGCATCCGGAGATTGACCAGTGATTACCTGCCCTCCTTTCTTAACCGCAGGATCGATGATCACATACTGTTTGGTTGAGGGCTCCTGGTACCAAAGCTTTCCGTCAGGCAGCCATTGAGGATTTACGGCCTGGCTATTGTACGCTTTTGCAGCGCTGCCTCCACTCATCGCGCGTACTGCCCGGTCATAATCAGCTGTGGTGACTACTTTTTTTTCCTGGGCCGTCAATCCTATCCCCACATACAGAAACCCGGTCAATAGTAAATATTTCTTCATAAACAACAACATGATAATATGCTTGAAAATTTCCGGCCAAATTAGTTTAATTTTTCGGAAATTTGTATCAGACGGTAGGTTATCGGATTTCAGGCCGCCGGGTGCTGTTATATTGCTATGATTGAATGCTACCTGTTATATTTCTTGATGCCAATACGTCTTTTGTTAAAAACAGGAAATGAATGGTTTCAGGTACATAGGATTACTGCTTGCTCTTGGTATTGCCGGAACCATGGCCGGTTGCCAGAAGAACGGCGATTCTACGCCTGACGGCTACACCCGCACTACCATTTTCGAAAACCCGCTTCCGGAACCCGTCACCATACAATATTTTACAGCGCGGATCAGTCCCAAAGGCGATACCACCATTCTTTTCTCGGGCGAAAAGATCATCGTAGATGCCAATTCGAGTACCCAGGTTGTTGAAACCATCTGCCTGAAGGATTGTGCGCCGCATCTTTCGCCACCCGTTCTCAACATGGCGCGTATAACCATTGGAGACCGGCAAAAAACAGATGTCAATTGCAACGCGACGCCTTCCGGTAAACCGATCCCCGATTGCGGAAAAGATCCTTCCAATATTTTCAATGAATCCTTGTGGTCGGTAACGAAAGAAAGCTCAGGAGACGTGCTTAAAACCTATACCTTCAATGCCGCAGATTACAGCAAAACCCGGTAATCGTTACGCGCGGCCGCTAAGGGCTTTTAACAAAACATTGGACATACTACAGGCCACGAACGAAAAAGCCTGCTTAATTTTAATCTGCATGTTATCCAGACTTTTAATATTATCACTCATCCTGCTGACGCTTCCGGCGACGAGTTTTAGCCAAACCTTTCTGCGGGGAAATATTTTCATGTATTCGAATGATACACCGGTGCCCGGGGCGTCCGTCACCAATCTTACCACCGGTAAAACCATCCTTGCTACGCCTGCCGGCACCTATGTGATTGAAGCCCGGAATAAAGACATTGTTGTATTCTCCTTTACGGGCCTCACGAGCGATACGGTGAAAGTAGAGGAACAACTGTTAAAAACCGGCTACGATGTAGGACTTAAAGAAGACCCGTACACGCTAAAAAATGTAACCGTAACCAGCAATTACCAGCTGGACTCGCTAAGGCGGAGAAATGAGTACAGCCGGTACTTTGAAAAGGGGCCAGGGATTACCGGGGGAAACCGCCCCCCGGACGGAGTAGGTATCTCAGTAAGTCCTATCAGTCATTTCTCCAAAAAGTCGCGCGAACAACGAAAATTCAGAAAGCAGCTGCTCAAAAATGAGGAAGAGGCTTATATCGACTATGTTTTTTCCCCGGTTTGGGTTGGCAAGCTTACCGGTTTAAAAAATGATTCACTACGCCAGTTTATGTACCAGTACCGTCCTTCCTACAAACTAGCCCGCAGCCTGGACCATACCGATATGATCGTCTATATCAACGATCGCTACAAAGAATTCATACGCCCCAAACGATAACGATGTTCCGGGGATGCATCGGATGGACACGATTTGATTACAGCTTCGCCATTCCCGTTATTGCACAATCCGTACTTCCCCTTTCAAACCTGCTGGCAGCAAAGGTTTTCCCTGCAGCCGGAAGGGTGCGGTGGTCCAGGTAAGCCGCTTTGCCTCCGGCAATTGCTGGTCGCCAATCAGCCGGTTGGCCCAGGTATTGGTAACGGCTATTTCCAGCATATTGGTTCCTTTTTTAAGCGCTTTTGAAATATCCATCCGGAGCGGATAGGTCCAGATGGTACCACAATTCACTCCGTTTACGGTTATGGTGGCCAGGTTATACAGGCTATCCAGCTCCAGCCAAACGGGTTTACCGGTCACCTCTTCCTTCCAGTCAAATTGATTCTTATATATGGCCGTTCCGGAATAATATTTGATAGCCGGCGCATCAAAGGCATCCCAGCTTTTCAGCACCGGCATGCTTACTACGGCATGCGGACCTCCAAAAACCGGATCGAATGTTACCTCCCAGTTGCCGGTTATGATGACCCGCTCTTTCACCGGAACAGGTTGGGGTATGGATGCCTGCTGCGGCTCCCGTTTTTGAAAGTGTACAAACACTGCAGCATTCGGCTCCAGCAAGAACCTTACAACGGTACGTCCCGCTTTCCTGCGCCAGTCAGTTGCAGGAGTCACTGTGCCGGTTACCGCATCCAGTAATTGAGGCACACCGTCTTTTACCCGGAATGCAATCTCCAGTGTACGCTTCCTTTCAAAGGGATTCGAAATAAAGTATAGATCCCCGTTTGCCAGGCTGCGATGTGCCCAGGCAATAGTATCACCACCTTTCAATACCTCCACATCCTGTTTCAAACCCAGGCTGCTGAGATCCGTCTGCCGGAAAGGCGCTGTAACCAGTCTTCCTTTTGAACGTGCAGCGCCGTATAACGCTTTCAATACCTGCCTTAGCAACAGCGGATCTTCCTTAAAACCAACAGGCGCCTCAAATCCTTTTTCCATGATCACCGTAGCGCCGTTGTGCACCAGTTCCCGTATCTTTTGGGCTATGGCAACCGGAAGCAGGCGGTTATTGGGATTCAACGCCTGCCTGCCCGGAATTACCAGCACGGCATAGGACGCGCCGCCCGGGGTTACCACCCTGCCCCGCTCCACGCGCATCTGTAACAATACATCCGGGTTAAAACAATCGTATTTATAGCCATGCAATGCATTTACATAATTGCCGGGATCCGCCATATTTGCTGCATGCAGCACTCCGGAAGGACGGGTAGTTACGGGTGCTCCCTTATTCTCCATCCGCTGTCTTTCATAGGCAACAGCTGCAGCACCAAAAAGACCAGGCAGGGTTTGAACCAGCCGCTCCGGCAATACAGAGCGCCGGGGCAGCTCCGTTCCCGTAAACACTGCTATATCCGAAACCGGTTTGCCCAGCTGCAACAAGGCAGAAGTCCTTGCCAGGTAATCGATCCAGGCCTTGCCCGGTTGCATCCAGGTTTGATCTCTCTGAAAATACAAGCCAACCCCGTCCAGCGTTACACCTGGCTTTTTGCTCAGGAACGGATTATGGGCAAACACGTGCAACACCATTTTGTTGATCCCCATTGCAAAATTGCGATCTCCCAGTACCTTAATATTTCCGGGATGTTCGCTCCAGTCCATCCGCAGCGTGGTAAAGGCTTCCGCCTGTATAATGTTCTTGCCATAGATGTGGGCACCGCTGATGGCATCCAGCATATCGTTGGGCTTATCATGCGTAGGGCTGTTGAGCCAGAATTCGCCCATGGGAATATCCACGAACTGGTAGTGCATCAAGCCATCGCTCACCATGGTTGGTGCCACGCTTTCCGCGCTGAACGCGGTGCCCTTTTCATGGGCAAGCGCTTTCAATGTTTTGTAAAAAATATCCTGAACCAGTTCAGCAATGGTATTGCGTACATCATGCAGAATCTGTTCTGAAACCACCGCGCTTTCCAAAGGCACACCGGTCATTACCAGCAGCCAGGGCCGCAGGTCATAGCCCCGCCGCTGTTGAAACTCGGTAAGAAAATTCCGGCTCCAGTTCTGGCTGCCACATTCCCAACTGTCTACATGAAAGACTTTCAGCACGTCCTTTGCCAGGCCCGGGTCTGTTTTTTCAAAAGCTTTGGCAAACCAGTTGTTGAATTGCAGTTGTATGGCTTCCGGATCAAACTTATCACATTCCAACCCCTTTCCCGCTCCGCCGGTGGCGTTTACATGCCCGGTACTGGTATGACCAATGCGGACAATAACCCAGTTACCTGCCGGGGGTATCCAGTGCAGCGTTCCATCACTGCTCATTTTACTGCTCAGATCAACAATACTCTTTAACGGCACCGCGTCCCGGTCCGGAACCTGCACGGTATCTGTATTTGCGGCCACTCGCCAGATGCTGCCGTTCTTTGCCTCATACTGGTTGATCACCGGTTCATCATCCAAGTAGATGCCCATAACCTTCAACGAAGGCTTCCATTTTGCAGCGTCCAGGTCTTCTGCCCCCGGCTCCGACCCCGTTTTATCATAAACAAACCGGAAATATTTTGCTGAAGTTCCCGGTAATGAAAAGGTATAATCCGCATCTGTATCCTGCCAGCCGTGGCGGGGCGGCTCCAGTTGGGTAATGGTTTTAAAATGGATACCGTCGTTGCTGCTTTGCACCACGAGGCGAAGGGCCTGGTAGTTATTGCCGCCAATATGAATGCGCACCGACCTTGCCGTAAACGGCCGCGGGTACTCGTAGCGGATCCATGCGTCTGTATCGGTTTTAAAACTTTGCTTGCCGCCCACATCCGGCAATGCCAGGAAATCCGCCGTCACGCCGGTACTGGTGGTTACCCTTGGCTCTATGTTTTCACCGGTAAACGCAGCATTGCTTTTTGCAGGGTAAGCAAATACCGCAATATCCCTGTAATAGCCCTCGTTCGTTTCCGGCTGATCCAGCTTTATGGGACTGTTGGCTTCGGACCTTGCGTATCGTTTGCTCCAGGTTATTTTTTGCATGGATCGCTCCGGCGTGATCCACGGGCCACCTCCCAGTGCAAACCCATCGCTGAAATGCATGGCCAACTTTAAGTTGAGCCGTTTTGCTTCTTTCATCGCATGATTGACCATGCCCCACCACTCCGGCGTTAGCTGCCGTACCGGATGATCAAACGGCAGTTTCGCCGATGTATCGCCAATCGGCATCAGGTACGCTCCGCCAATACCCGCGCTCTTCATGGATTCAAGATCTGCGGTGATCCCTTCTTTAGAAACAGCGGCATGCATCCAGTACCAGAATACCCAGGGGCGCGCCTGCTCCGGCGGATTTGTAAAAGCGGTCTTTACATCAGCAGCCGTATGCTGCCCGAATGCCATCTGCCCGCAGCACAGACAGCACCACCCTAAAAGCAGCTGCCATATGATCACTTTCTTCATTTTATTTTTCCGCATTCCGGATGTTCGTTTAAAATCATTAGCGTGTTAATGGTAACCAAACGCGCATATCCGATGCGCCCCTGTTTGCCCAGGCATAATAAGGAATCAATGTTACCGGTTCCGGCCGCAATTCCTTTCTTACCTCCCGGTAAAGGTCCTGCTTCCTGTTTTCCACGGTAACGGCTTTTGCGGTTCCGGTTAGAGCTATGAATCGCGCTTTACCAATGGCTTCCGGTACAGGGCTCAATTTTATATCTGCCGGAATCAGCAGGTCTGTTATATTGTTTCCTTTATAATCCGGAGATTCCAGGCAATAAACAACCGGCCCCCTTTTTATCGACACCTGGTTACGGGTCTCCTCCACCAGCGGATTGCTTTCCATCAACTGAACCGGCATGTCCAGGTTTAGTTCAATTTTATCGCCCGGCTTCCAGTTCTTATCTAATCGTATATATTGTCCGCCCGTTACGTTCTGTGTGGTTCCCTTGCATTTTACCACAGCGTTTTTGCACCACCCCGGGATGCGCAGGTAAAGGGGCATGGCTGCCGGCGCTCTTTGAATGGTAAGGGTTATATTCCCCTCCCAGGGATAGGCGGTTTGTTGCGTCAATTGTATTTTATTTCCATCCCATGTTGTTTTGAGCTGGTTGCTGCTGTAGGTATTGATGTACAAGCCGTTTTTGCCGATACCATACATATAGTTACCCACTTCCGCAAGGGTTCGTACCAGGTTGGGCGGACAGCAATTCGACAGGCTGATATAAGGCTTCCGTCCACCGTTCCACCGTAGCTGGTAAGGGTAGTCCCTTGCTGCCGCAAGCGGGTTGGTATAAAAATAATCCTTCCCGTCCAGGCTCACCCCACTCAACACGCCATTGTACAAAGCCAGTTCCACGATATTCATATAGCGCTCCTCCCCGGTCAGTAAGAACATGCGCCAGTTCCAGAGCATATTACCGATATTGGCACAGGTTTCATTGTGTGCGCTTAAATTGGGCAGCTGGTAATCTCTCCCGTAAGACTGATGTACTTTTTGTACCGTATCGGGGTTATAGGAGGTACCGTCTACTGAAACACCGTCATACAAGGCGCCGCAACCGCCGGTGATGTACATCTTTGTGAAGATGACATTATCCCATAACTGATCCAATGTTGTTTTCAACGTTTGATCCCCGTTTTCTGCATACAGGTCTGCCACCCCCGCCATCAGGTAGTTGGCCCTTACAGCATGCCCTACGATCTTTTTCATTGCGCGAAAGGGGGCACGGTCGCTGTTATCATCCGTACCTTCTACGGCACCGCGGAGGTCGATCAATTTTACCAGCAGCTGGAGGTATTTTTTTTGATGCGTGGTACGGTACAATTCCGCCAGGCCCATATAGTGCGAAGGACAAATGGCGTTGCGTGCCTGCTCCGGCGTGGCGGTATTATAAAACCCGGTCAGGAAATCTGCAGCCTTCGCAGCAATGTTTAGCAGGTTGGTTTTACCCGTTGCCCGGTAATGCACACAGGCCGCAGTCATCAGGTGGCCAAAATTATAGGCTTCAAAGCTAAGCCTGTCTTCAAACATCTTTTGTGCGCCGGTACGCCGCTGGGTGATGATATTTTTTGTATAGATATAACCGTCTGCCCGCTGTGCTTTACCGACCACCGCAATGGCTTGTTCCAGCCGCTGATTCAATCCAGGATCTTTTGTAACCGCATACATGGCCGACAATGCTTCCAGCGTTTTATAAAAATCACCATCGTGAAAAGAAGGCCCCCTGAAAGTCCCGGTATCCAGCCCCGCAGCAATCCTGAAATTCTGAAATGCATAACAGATCGTATCACTGGTATACGTTTTCCAGAGCGTGGGCACCATTTCATTGCGACAGACCGCAAAACGTTCCGCCCAAAAGCCATCGGTAAATTGAACCGCTCCCAGGCCCACTGTCGACAAGGCGGCATAGGGACTGTTGCCTGTATTTACAAGGCCTTGCTGGGTGTAAACAGTAGTGCCGATATTACACAAGGCCAGGCTTATTGTCAAAAAATATTGCTTCATTTTTAACAGCTTCATTCAATTGTACTTTCTATCCATATCATTTTAAAGCCTGCCTGCTATTTTAAATAATAACGAGCCGGTATCCAATTCATTTTTATTCCCGGCCAGTGTGGACACTGTTCATATTTCTAATATAATGGATACCCGTCCGAGATGCTTTGTTTTTTCCCCTTGCTCCCCCGATCGCTGCAGAGACAGGAAACGAAGCAAGACTGTCCGCATCACCTGGCTGGCCCGGCAACTCCGGGATGGATTCTCCTGCACCCGTTCGCGTCCGCTGCACCCGGTTCGTGTCCTCACGAACCGGGAGAACATTCACATTGCCTGATACCGGATCGAATACTTCTTATCTTTTTCGATCGTTAATGCGTATACATTATTCCCCTTGCTTACTATCTCCCCTTCCTTGCACACCGGTTTTGTTTTACTGGCAATGATCAGCTTTCCGGTACCCACCGGTGAAGTAATTTTAATTTCCTTATCACTGCAATACAGTTCTATAGTACCCGCCGGGGTAGGTACTTTTCCCTCCATCCATTTTAAGCCACCCAGTGCAGGCTTTACTTCATACTCCGTGTATCCCGGGGCCGTTGGGCTTATACCCAGGTAATATTTGCCCAGCAGGTATAACGGACTGGCACCCCAGGCATGGCAGAGACTTTTACCATATTTCCTTCCATACATCGCATAATGTTCCGCTCCTTTTTTGGACGGATCATATTCCTCCCAAAAAGAGGTAGCACCCAGCCTGAGCATGCCGCCCCAGTAGTCTTTCATTTCTTTCAGCACATAGCCCTGTTCGCCTAATGCACAAAGCGCTTCCAGCTCATAAAACCGCATATACGGGGTAGTGATCTCCGGCACATTCTTATTCAGCAATACCGAAGTTTTTACCGCCTGTTTCTGCTGCTCGTTAAAATAATTAAAGAAGATCGCGAACATGTTGGCATAACGGGTCACATTTTTGGTGGGTTGACCATTCACCCGGCTGTGCACCAGTGCTTTTGCAGTATCGCTCCAGTAAATAGAAAACAGTTTTTGCTTCAGCTCTGCCGCCGCCGTTTTATATTGCATAGCATCTTCCCGGCGCCCCGCCAGTTCGGCGCAAAGGGCCATGGTTTCCAGTCCGCGTGCAAAAAGTAATTGCTCAAAGCTCACTTCTCCCTCCTTGCTCAACCCCGTCGCCCAGTCGATAAAAATCCAGTCGCCCGGCAACCCCTCCAGCAGGCCATCCTTATTGCGCCGATTCCAGACAAAATCCATCAGGGACTTCATCCGTCCGTAATTCTGTACCAGGAAATCTTTATCGCCGCTATACAGGTAATAATCATAAACCCCCATAAACCAGTAAAAGGTATAATCCATAATGGTGTTGATATGACCCGTTACGGGATCCTTTCCACGCAATGCATAGGTGGTACGCTTTACGGTTTCATTGTCATTCATCAGGTAATAGTTCATCAGGTAGCTCTGATAGGCATCCCCGCTCCAGATCCAGCGGTCGCGCTTGATCCCGTCTACAAAAAACTCCCGCGTGCTCAGGTGTAATGTGTATTTCGATACGTCATAGATCCGGTTGATCGCTTCATCATTGCAGCGGAAGTCCCCTTTATCTTCCAGCCGTGCATACTCATGCAAAAGGGAGGCATGATCCAGTTGCACATCACCATCCGTTACAATATTTACATATCGCAATGCCTTTGAATGCGGATTGATGGTATCGCCGGCCTTTACCTGATCAATTGTAATACGATCAAAGGTCTCCGACGCAGCCGTATCCAGCGCCTCTTCCCGGCTTTCACCATAGTAAAGAGAGATCGTACCCCGGCCCTTTACCCCATGCAACTTCACAAAGCCAAAGATTTCCCTTCCAAAATCTACCAGCAAGGTTCCGTTTGCTTTTTCTGCTGATACGGCTGCCGCAGGTGCTACCGGCAATTTATAAGCTGATGGTGTTGCTGCAGCATCATTAAAATTCCAGCTGCCCGCATGTTTGAATACCGTGGCCGACAGATCCGATGCTTTGCCCGTTTCATCGATCCATTCCTTATCTTCAAAGGTTACCCGCCAGCTGCTGTCCGATACGATGATTGTTCCTTTTACAAATACCGTGGGCGGTGTGGCCTGGTTGAATACTTTGATATTGATCTTGTGTTTACCTGCCGGTACTTCAATCGCCGCCGGTGTTCCGGGAAAGGCCCTGCCATCCAGCTTTACGCTGTATCTTCCTTCCGCACGGATCGTTACGGTTTCCGGCTGCGCCAGGTTAAAATCCTTATGAAAATCTACCAGGGGATAGTGACTGTCTACCTTCCAGAATACCGGGTAAAAAGTACCCCGTTCCGTTCGCCGGTTCTGCATCTCATTCGACAACCATATCTCATAGTCGCCGGGATACCAGATCCAGGTTTGGGCGGATGCGGTGAGCCACGAAGACGCAAAGACACAAAGACACACGAAGGGTTTCAAACGCTGAACCTTGCACCGCTGTACAAGTGAGTGACACAACGCAGCGGCCACCTGCACTACAGCCCGTAACCAAATAAAATTTCCTTTCATATTATTAACCAAATATTAAATACAAAATGATCATTACCGTACACAAAGCGCCCCAAACGATTTTTACCCGTTTGGTGGGCTTCGCCAGTTCCTGTGTAACGACGGCCGTACGTACCGGGTGCGGGTCTGTAACGGCGATCAATACCGCAATGACTACCAGCAGCAGGAAAATAAAGAACGACAGCAGCAGGTAGTGCGGCCAGAACGGGTACTCCTTTGCCGGCAACACCCATAAATAAACCACACCGATCCCCAGGCTGATGGCCGATCCCCAGGAAAGCGTAAAGTTCACCGCCCGGCGCGTGGTCTTTTTCCAGAACACGGTCAGCAGGAACACCGCAGATAACGGCGGCGCAATAAAGCCCAGCACCGCCTGGAATACATCAAATAAATTGAGCCCTTTGATACTGTCGATAGCAATGGCCATCATTATTGCAAACCCGCAACCCGCCAGCACGGTGAGCCGGCCTACCTTAATGATCTGCCGGCTGGTGGCCCCGGGATTTATTTTCTTTACATAAATATCGGTTGTAAATACCGTGCTGAGTGCATTTAATGAGGAGCCGATTGTACCAACCAGTACCGCAATTAATACTACAATCACCAAACCGTTCAAACCGGCGGGAAACAGGTGCGTAACCATCGTCATATAGGCTTCATCCGGACTTGCCAGCTGCGGATACAATACCGAACAGGCAATACCCGGAATAATGAATAAGGGTATGGAAAGGATCTTCAGCCAGCCGATAAAACTTACACCCAGTTGCCCCTGCTCCAGGTTGCGCGCCCCCAACACGGATTGTACCATGGCCTGATCCGTACAAAAGAAAGCAACAGCCGACACGGGATAGCCCAGCAAAATAGCCGGCCAGGGATAACCCGGATCCGACGCGGGTTTTACCAGGCTCCAATAGGATGCCGGTGTTTTTGAAAATAATGCAGAAAGTCCGCCCACTTTCTGAACGCCCAGCACACAAAGAATGCAGGATACAATGATTAGCAGGATCATCTGGAACACATTTACACGTGCGATCGCTTTGAGACCGCCCGCTACGGCAAACAATGCAGCGAACAAAACCAACACGATCACTGATTGCCACATGGGGATGCCCAATATCTGCCGCACCAGAAAACCGCCCGCAAACAAACCGAGCGATAACCAGGATATCAATATTTTGATAAGCGCATACCAGGCAAGAATATTGCGGGTACCTTCTCCGTACCGCTGTCCCATGAACTCCGGCATGGTGGTTACATTACTGGCCAGGTACCGTGGGGCGAACACCATCGCCAGTAATAGCAGGAACACAAAAGCATACCATTCAAAATTACCGGCCACAATCCCCGTGGCATAACCGATACTGGCAAAGGCCAGCAGCATCGAGGGGCCTACATTGGTACCCCACATATTGAAGCCGATATTGTACCAGTTGAGCGACTTGCCGGCTAAGAACAAGGTCTCATCTTTTTTCTTTTTGCCAAAGCTGGCGCGGTAGCCAATAACCAGCAATACCACGAGGTATACTACCACAATGGCATAATCGATCGGTTGTAATTTTGAAATCAGATGACTCATTACTTATTATCATTTGTTTTTCCCCGGCGGTTGTGCTCCTATCGGCTGCGTTGCGTCGCACTCTTGTGCTGTGGTGCAACCGGAGCCACCGATAGCGCTCCTATGGAGTGTTTTACCTGCTGTTCCTTATTCCTGTTGGTTGTTCGTCTTTTTTTATCGACAGGAAGCACCTACGGAGCTCTTTATTTGCTGCCCGCCATTCACTATTTACCATTCACCCCAGCTTGGCCAGTCCATACTCTTTCAATAAGGCCTTCACCCCAACCGGCTGCCGCGTTCTTAAACTGCGATCCATGGCTTGTAGCAGGGCCACCGTTCCAATGCCCTCGCGCATATCCGGGTATGCAGGGGCATCGTTGGCGATGCTATCAGCAAAATATTCCAGGTAATTCTGGTACTCACCGGCATGGTGGCTCTGGCCTTCAAAACGAAAATAATGATTTAGCTGCGCATCCCCCCAGGTGATCAGCTGCTGCTCGCCTTTTTTATCGGTAATGGCATAGCGCAGCTCGTGGTAGTCTGCCTGGCTGGCGCCTTCCGTACCCCGAAGGATGCAGCTCATCTCGCTTTCGCGGCAGGTAGGTTGTACCGGGCCGGTATAAGCACCGCTTACACGGGCTATACGTCCGTCCTTATTCCGGAAAATAAAATGCATGGTATCTTCATTTTTTAACCCGGCCTTTTTACCATTGGCACTGATCATGCCATAGCCCATCACTTCTTCGATATCCGGCAGGTACCAGCGGATAAAATCAACCGGGTGGCTCAATCCGCCATATAGCCATTTAAATGATTTTTCCAGCGCCCATTTCTTTTTGAGGAACCAGCGGTGATCGGCGTTATAATGACTTTCCACCGTGATCAGCTCGCCAATCAGGCCTTTTTCAAAATCGGCCCGCTGCCGTTTATAAGGTTCAAAAAAACGAGAGCTTTGTCCCACAAATACTTTTTTTCCCGTTTCCTGCTGTAGCTTCAGCAATGCTTTTGCATCGGCCAGATCATCAATAAACGGTTTGGTACATACCACATGCTTGCCATGCTGTAATGCCAGGCTTACATGCTGCGCATGCAGATGATCCGGCGTATAAACGGCTACGATATCGATATCCGGGTTGTTCAGCAGCTCCTCATACTGCGTGGTATAATACTCAAACCGGAACTCCTTACTGCGTTGTTTACACAATGCCTCATTTGCATCGCAGATCATCTTTAATTGCAATTTTTTACTCTGCAATGCCGCCGACATCGTGCTGCGGCCTTCTCCCAATCCTACAATTCCGATATTCAACATGTATTTATTTTTTTTCATTCATCCGTCTACCAATAGGGTGCTCCTATGGCGCACGGGATCTGGGCTGGCCAAACCTATTTCACCAATACGGCCGCGCGGAGACCGATCTGACAATGCGTGACCAATAGGGCGCTTCCTATGGAGCGGGCGGTATCAATATAGCCGTTACTCCCACTTGCTACCCGCTATTTCCTATTCACGCTTCGCTATTGCCTATTCACCACTCACTCCAACACCACCCAGGTCTCTCCCTTCTCGGTGCCTTCAATTCCTTCCTGGTAGCCGCTCATTATCTTGTTCCATTCGTTCACCCGTTGGTTGTTTTTGGTTGTCAGGGGATTCAGCTCCTTCAATGTTTTTCCTTTGGGGATGCTGATCACTAACATCAGTTGTCTGCCGTTCTTAAATACCCGCAACTGCTGAAAATCTGCTTTGCAAAACCCGTTGGATACCTCCGGCCATTTTTCAAACTGCGTGGCGTGGTAATCGAGGTATTCCCGCTGCTTTTGAGGGTCCTTTACCAGGTTGGCGGTCATCATGATATCCGTCCAATCTTTTGCAATAGCCGCACCCGGGCAGCGCGCAGCACGATCAAATTCATATACCATATCATGATATACCCGGATCGTTGCATCCGGGTATGCGTTTTGTAATTGACTGCGCAACAGGTTCACGTCGGTTATCAAACCATATACCACGGTATGCCCCTTCCATTGCCCGATGGTTTCCTGCTGCACACCCTTTTCGTGAAGCAGTATCTTCAGCTTTCTTAAATCAACCAGGTCGCCGGCCTTGCTCACCAGCTCAATGAGCTCTTTGCGCTGCCGGTTGATCGCCTGGTGTACGGCTCCTGAAGTTTTTTCATTCAGCAGCGCACGGTATTGTTTTTCGGGTCCGGCGTTATTTTTTACGGTCGCGGCTACCTGTGGGCCATTGTTTTCCCACCGGTTACCCGGCCCATTATTATTTTGCAAATACTTTTGAGCAGGCGTCCAGTTGTTCCGAACGGCAATGCCCGATGAGCCTTCATCCGCATACAGGTAAAACCAATGCGTGGGCAGGTGCGCATAGGGCGCTTTGTAAATACTGTCGATGTAATTCTCTTCAATCAGGGTTCCCGGCTGCGCACTTAGGGTATAGATACCGGCACAGTCATAATTGGTGCGTCCATAATGATGGATCTTATTATATCGGATAGAGTTTTGTGCCATTATATTTTTTGCAGGCGTCCAACCCCAGCCCATACTGATGCCGGAATAGGGCAGGTTCTCCATCTCGTTGTGCTCAATCGTGATACTCCTTGAAAATCCCATCCCGATACCCACAGCCCCCCAGTCTTCATTGCCCGCATCGGTAACCAGGTTGTTTTTGATCGCAATGTTTTCGCAGATCACCCGCGGGTCTGCAGGATTGTAAGGCCTGTGGATCTCGGTGCCATCATCACCAAAATAACCGCCCTGGATGGCCGTTCCGCCAATATCTTTAAAAAGGCTTCCTGTTACGGAGGAAGACTTTACCCCCACTGTAAAATCGAGACCCGTGGCCGCAAGGTGCTCAAAACGGTTACCCTCAAAACGGATATGACTTGCATAAGAAACCGTTACGGCAGCTTCCGGCCGGCCTACCCAGGCCTGGTTATCCAGAGAAGGTTTCTCCGGAGTACCCGCCGGTTTGAGCTTATAGGCTTCGGTCATATAAAGCCCTGCCTGGTGTGGCACATGCCCCTGCAAGAAGGGGCGGTTCCAGGCACTGTGCTGGAAGCGGATGTCGCTGATGATTACATTTTCAACCGGATGCTCAGAAGTACCGCTGAGCACAAAAAGCTGCTCTAAAAAGGGAATCACGGTTTTTGCCACCTTCATGTTTTCCTGTACCCGCGGATAATAATAGAGGTTCCGGGCGGGCGCATCATAATACCATTCTCCCGGCTCATCCAGAAAAGCAATCGAATTGACCAGATAAAAAGCGGAGTTCCCTGTTTCGGGTGAAAGCCAGGGCGCCGGCCAGGGGTGCTCATTCTGTATGCGGCTTTCCGGCTCGTAAAAATAAACCCGGCAACTGTCGCCTCCTTTTTCCAGTTTGCGAACACGCAGGTTGGCCACCTCCCACCATTGATGGATCAAGAACTCCAGGCCTTCGGTTACCTCCAGGTGCTCAAACGGATGTAATGGGATCACTGCCGTGGCTGTTGTTTTATCCCAATTCCATATACGCTGCATGGTATTACCAGGTGCACTTTTCGCGCGGGTTGCCTTCCGGTCGTTTACCCAAAGCTGACGCGGTGCAAGAAGGCCGGCTACAGCAGGTACATGAGCAACCCAAACCCGGCCCCTTGCCGCTTCCGGCAATCCTTTTACTACAGTTCTATTTTGCTTCCAGTCTTTTATCAGGATGCCGCCGCTGATTACAGGTGCTGCTCCCGGGGCGGATGTAATCACCAATGGGGATGTGGGCGTACCGCTGTCTTCAGAACGAACCCGGACCGGCTCTCTTAAATAATACGTACCGCTTTTGAGCAGGATCCTGCTTTCAGGCTCCTGCTTTAGCCGCCGTAGCTCCCGTACCTGACGAATCGCCGCGTTCAGCGTTGCCTTGGGTGCCTCAACCGTACCCGGGTTGATATCCTTTCCATCCGGAGCCACATATACCTGTGCCCCGGCAGTTAATGAACCAAAAATTCCCGTAATCAAAGCAATGCACAACCGTTTCACAATGGCATTATTTTACCGTTTTTTACAAGAAGATAAATGTACTGGAAACCCCAGGAATGCTGATGCCTGTAATCACTAATATACTGGAAAATTTTACTAAAGGACGCTGTCCGTGTTTTTACCGGCATCTTCGCTCGTTTTACCGATCGGCCCTGGTAACGGAGTCGCAAAGGGTTCATCTTTGTATCCTTAATCAACAAAAAAAAAGATGAAAATAATCTGCGTTTTATTTGCCCTTATCGCCAGCATACTGGCTGTTGTTGCATTCATTCCTTTGCTGGGCTGGCTCTACTGGCTGGTGATCCCCATCGGCATCCTATCCCTGATCGTTTCCGTAATCGGGGGCTCTTCTACTGGTAAAACCCTTAGCATCATCGTGATCCTGGTAGGCATTTTCCGGCTGATGATCGGTGGCGGTGTTGTATAAAATGAGAAGCTCCGACGACTGTCTTTATCATTATCACCTATGAACACAAAGATGACCAACATTTGTTTATAGCAGCCCCCGAAGGTTTAGGGTTGTTTCAAAATCTATGCTTTTAAGACAGCAGAACCATTCCAAAGACTACCTGAGCGGCACAACAACAGAAGACTTTGGTCAGGCCCCGCTAACCGGCCGGGTCTGCATTGCTCCTTATGCCGTTGTATGCGCTGCAGCATAAGTGTGTGATCCACCACGGCGGACAAGCGCAGGGAAGCCGATAGTAGTACTGTAGCCGGTAACCAAACCATTCATCCGCTGATGGCCCCGTTTATGCAAATGCCTGACAATAACTAACAATTGTTAGTTATTGTAAAGAAAATTCCTTTACTTCGTATAACTTTAGAGGAATAAAAAACAGCGCCTGTGTACCGGATTCAATCAGCGGTGGATACGCACTCCGATGCGTTTAACGAAAATAGAAATGCCTACCGGCAGTTGCTGGAGCAGTACAACCAGCGGATGGAAGCCGTGCAGCATGATGATGCCTCGCCGGCGGTTCAGAAACATAAAAAAAGAGGCAAGCTGCTGGCGCGGGAGCGGGTAGACAACCTGCTTGACCCGAATACCCCCTTCCTGGAGCTATCACCCCTGGCGGCTTTTGACATGTACAACAATCAGTTTCCTGCCGCGGGGATCATTACCGGCATTGGCACGGTGCATGGCCGCATGGTAATGATCATTGCCAATGATGCTACCGTAAAGGGCGGCACGTATATGGAACTGACGATCAAAAAACATGTGCGGGCACAGGAAATTGCACTGGAGAACCAGCTTCCCTGTATTTATATGGTGGACTCCGGCGGGGCCTTTCTTCCGGAGCAGGATAAGGTATTCCCGGACCGTCATGATTTTGGCCGTTTCTTTTACAACCAGGCCCGGATGTCGGCCGCGGGCATTCCACAGATCGCTATCGTGATGGGCTCCTGCACCGCAGGCGGGGCCTATGTTCCGGCTATGAGCGATGAAACCATCATTGTACGGAACCAGGGCACGATCTTTATCGGCGGACCGCCCCTGGTAAAAGCTGCTACCGGTGAGGAAGTAAGCGCTGAAGAACTTGGCGGCGCCGTGGTACATACCTCCATTTCAGGGGTGGCGGATCACATTGCAGAAAACGATCAGCATGCCCTGGCCCTATGCCGGAACATTATACAAACCTTTAAGCAACCGGAACCGCAGCCCCTGGAGCGGGTTATACCGGAGGCGCCTTTTTATGATCCGCAGGAACTGTACGGACTGATATCAACGGATTTGAAAAAATCAGTAGACGCCAAAGAGATCATCGCACGCCTGGCAGATGGCAGTCGCTTCCATGAGTTCAAAGCGGCATACGCGCCTACCCTGGTCACGGGTTTTGCACATATCATGGGCTACCCCATTGGCATCATCGCCAACAATGGTGTATTGTTTGGGGAGTCTGCTTTAAAGGGCGCACACTTTGTAGAACTGTGCACTGCCCGCAAAACCCCGATCTTATTTCTGCAGAATATTACCGGTTTTATTGTGGGCAAGGAATACGAGCATAAAGGCATTGCACGCGATGGCGCCAAGATGGTGCATGCCGTGGCCAACGCCAATGTGCCCAAATTCACCGTGGTCTTTGGGGGTTCCTTTGGTGCGGGCAACTATGCCATGTGCGGCCGTGCATACGATCCTCGTTTTTTATTTATGTGGCCGCATTCCAAAATATCCGTGATGGGTGGCGAGCAGGCAGCGGGCGTGCTTACCACGGTAAAAGAAGAACAGCTAAAAGCTGCCGGCAAGGAGTTTGCGGCAACAGAAAAGGATGCCCTGCGCCAGTCGATCTTAAAAAAATATGAAACGGAGGGTTCGGCCTATTACAGCACGGCAAGGTTATGGGACGATGGCATTATCGACCCCGCGGATACCCGGCAGATCATTGCGTTGGGCATCGCTATTTCATTAAACAAAAAATGGGAGGAAACAACAAATGGGGTTTTCCGGATGTAGGCAACGGCAGCGGGTGAGGGGCATATTTTTTATGTACCAGACTGCGGTGCAGGTGGCAGCTTCCCTGCGCCTGTCCGCCGTGAAGGATCGCACACTTCAGCACTGTGTATGACTAAACAGGCCGCCCTTGCGGGGCTTCAATTAAAGCAGGTTCCGGGACAACGACTATTAGCAGCAAAACCGTTTTTAAATAATCGTCAAAAGAACATACAACGCAGCATCATGAATACGTCATAAACAAATCGAAAATAAAACAGAGATATGGGTTGTCTCAACAGTTCGGAACCGCCTTTTTGCTCCCGCTCCTTGCGGGGACGAAGCGGAACGGATAAATTTCATTATGATCAAAAATTAAATCTGGAAGATTTATTGGCATCACTACGTTACACTCGAAATAATGGGCTTTTAAGATAGCCACATCTGTATTAAGATACTTTCATCGACCCCGCAGGAGCGGCCTATCGAACGAATTATGGCAAACACATATACACAGATTCATCTCCAATTGGTATTCGCTGTTAAATACCGGCAATCCCTTATTGAACATTCATGGAAGGATGAATTGTATAGATATATAACCGCCATCATTCAAAACCAAACGCACAAGCTGCTTATCATAAACGGAATGCCAGATCACATACATATATTGATCGGGATGCGCCCCACACAATCTTTATCCGATCTTATGCAGCACATAAAAGGTGATTCTTCAACATGGATCAATGAAAGAATCTTCACCAAAGGAAAATTTGAATGGCAGAATGGTTACGGGGCTTTTTCATACAGCAAATCACAGGTACCAGATGTCATTACCTACATTAAAAACCAGGAGCAGCACCATTCCAAGAAGGCTTTCATGGAAGAATATCTGGCGCTTTTAAAACAATTTGAAATTGATTATGATGAACGATACGTTTTTAAAGATCCGCTCTAACAGGCCGCCCCTACGGGGCTCCGAATACTCCGCATACAACCTGCTACCCTTAGCGGGCACCTACGGCGCCGCAAATAGGGTTTCAACCAGATCCGGCCAATTAACAGCGCATAAACACGTAGGTCTTACGGTAACAATTAAAATATACTCCCGAATACGTCATCAACACAGCATCCATCCGGTCTCATCAGGACATCAATCGGCAGCAACAACACATCCGGATATCATGAGCGCATCGCAAACATATTCCAACAACGCAGCATCCATCCGGTCCCATCGGGACCATCTATCGGCAGCAACAACACATCCGGATATCATGAACACATCGCAAATATATTCCAACAACGCAGCATCCATCCGATCCCATCGGGACCATCTATCGGCGGCAACAACACATCCGGATATCATGAACACATCGCAAATATATTACAACAACGCAGCATCCATCCGGTCCCATCGGGACCATCTATCGGCAGCAACAACACATCCGGATATCATGAACACATCGCAAATATATTACAACAACGCAGCATCCATCCGGTCCCATCGGGACCATCTATCGGCAGCAACAACACATCCGGATATCATGAACACATCGCAAATATATTACAACAACGCAGCATCCATCCGGTCCCATCGGGACCATCTATCGGCAGCAACAACACATCCGGATATCATGAACACATCGCAAATATATTACAACAACGCAGCATCCATCCGGTCCCATCGGGACCATCTATCGGTAGCCCCGTAGGGGCGGCATATAAAATAAGCATCATGTATACAACCATCGAAACAGAACAGCATTATCACATCGCCACCATCTGGCTCAACCGGCCGGAAGTACGGAATGCGCTGAATGATACCATGACCACGGAGCTCATCCAGGCTTTCAAAACCCTGAGTACCGACCCTGCCGTGCGTGTCATCACCTTGCGGGGAAAAGGTAAAGTGTTTTGTGCCGGCGCCGATCTTAAATGGATGAAAGCAACCGCCGCCTATAGTTATGAAGAAAACCTGGAAGAAAGTGCACAACTTGCCCGTTGTTTTCAAACCGTGTACCATACATCGAAACCCACGATCGCCGTGGTACACGGGGCCGCAATGGGCGGTGCCAATGGGTTGATTGCCGCCTGTGATTTTGCCTACGCTGCGGATGACACCCTGTTTGCTTTTTCTGAAGTGCGGCTGGGCCTGGTGCCTGCCACTATTGCGCCCTATATTTTAAAAAGAATCGGGGAATCAAAGGCGAAGGAACTCATCCTTACCGGTCGTCCGTTCCATGCAAAGGAAGCGGCAGAGGCCGGACTCATCAACCAGGTATTGCAGGCTATGGAACTGGAAAGCAAGGTAGCCGAGCTGATACAGGAATTGCTGCAGGCCGGACCTGGCTCCATCGCCGCCAGTAAACAGCTGTTACATCACCTGTCAGCTAAAGAACTGGAAGCAGCCATTCCGGATACCGTGGAGGCGATTGCAAAGGCGCGTAGTTCCGCCGAAGGACAAGAAGGTATGCAGGCATTTTTTGAAAAACGGAAACCCAATTGGAGACTGTAGCAGCCTCCTGCACGCTGCAAACTTATCATTATACAAAAGCTCACTTTTCACTCAATGAACAAGATCCTCATAGCAAACCGCGGCGAAATCGCTTTACGCATTATCCGGACGGCAAAAAAAATGCAAATCAGCACCGTACTCGTTTATGCCCCCCGGGATGCCGGCGCTGCCTATCTCCTTGAAGCAGATAAAACGGTATTGCTCGAAGGGCAATCGCTCGGCGAAACGTACCTGAATAGCAGCAAGATCATTGCCGCAGCAAAGTCGGTGGGGGCAGATGCCATTCATCCGGGTTATGGCTTTCTTTCGGAAAACGCTGCATTTGCGCATGCCTGCAGAAAGGAAGGCCTTATTTTTATCGGCCCCACACCGGAAGCGATGGAGGCCATGGGAAATAAGATCGAAGCCCGGCGCACTGCTTTGACAGTGGGAGTACCGGTTACACCAGGCATTACTGGCACCGTACCGGAATTGTTAGCGCAATATCCGTCTGTTGGCTTTCCACTGCTGATAAAGGCCGCAGCCGGCGGGGGTGGCAAAGGCATGCGGATGGTACAGCAGGAAAATGAATTAAAGAATGCGCTGGAGGCCACGGCGCGGGAAGCCCATAATTATTTTGATGACGATACCGTTTACATCGAAAAATACATCGAAGCGCCCCGGCACGTGGAAGTGCAGGTGCTGGGCGACCAACACGGCACGGTCATTCACCTCTTCGAGCGGGAATGCTCCCTGCAGCGACGGCATCAAAAAATCATCGAAGAGGCCCCCTCCCCTACCTTAACGCCGGAAGTAAGAGAACAAATCTGCAAGGCAGCCGTGCAACTTGCTGCAGCAATAGATTATCAGAGTGCCGGTACCCTTGAATTTTTGGTGGCTCCCGATCACAGCTTTTATTTCCTTGAAATGAACACCCGTATTCAGGTGGAGCACCCGGTTACGGAGTTGACCACTGGTATCGATATTGTTGAGCAACAGATCCGCATTGCACGCGGAGAAGCGCTGAGCCTGCAGCAAAAGGACATCCGTCAAAGCGGGCATGCAATCGAATGCCGTATTTATGCCGAAGATCCGGAACAGCAGTTCCTGCCCGCGCCAGGCACCATCCGCTTCTACAAAGAGCCCTACGGCGAAAATATCCGCATCGATGGCATGATGCTGCAGCAAGGAATGGCAATTACGGGGGACTTTGATCCTATGATTGCAAAACTCATTACCTGGGGCACCAATCGCGAAGCTGCCCGGATAAAGATGATCGAAGCCCTGCAGCAATACTTTATCTATGGCATTAAAAACAATATTGCCTTCCTGCTGGGACTGTTGCACCATGCTGATTTTGTGGAGAACAAGATCTCAACAAAATATATCGATATACATCTGGCCAGCCTGTTGCTACAGTTTGAGCGTCGTAAAAAAAGCGAAGACATACGAATCCCGATGACAGCCGCGCTGGTATTCAGCCTGTCGCAAAAAGACAAGAAACCCGCTTCGATATGGGAGGAAACTGGTTACTGGCGACTGGTGAATCAGCTTTCCCTGAACGTCGACGAGGAGAAGAGTACGATCCGGCTCGGCAGACAGGTGCTTCCTACCCTGGATTTCGAATACCACCAGCAATGGTACGCTGCTACCTTGCAGCCCATAAACTCAGAACAGTTTACTTTAATACTGGATCAGCAAACATATCCTGTTCATATCGTTGCAATCGCTCCCGGCATCTATATAGTACGTTATAATGGATTTGATTATACGATCACACGCAATGATATTTTACAGCTGACTTCGGATGCACTGCCTCCTCCACCGGCCGCAACGGCAGCAGCCGGAAATATCCGTGCCCCCATGCCGGGCAAAGTAATCAAGATTGCTGTTGAAACGGGATCTGCGGTAAAAACCGGCGACCTGCTGCTGATTGTAGAGGCAATGAAAATGGAGAACAATATCCTGAGTCCGAAGGACGGCGTAGTAACCGCCATTGACGTAGGCGAAGGTGATAAAGTAGATACGACGACAACGCTGATCCATATAGAGGATCCGCTGGCGGGTTCATGAGGACACGAACCAGAACAGAATAACGACAAAAGATCATTTCAATATGGACTACTCATTAAGCGAGGAGCACCAGGAAATCCGGAATATGGTGCGGACATTTGCGGAGAAAAATATCAAACCGCAGGCGCAGGAACTGGATGAACGGGAAAAATTCTCACCGGAACTCACCCGGCAAATGGGGGAACTGGGCCTGATGGGCATCTATCTCCCGGAAAAATATGGCGGCGCCGGTATGGACTACCTGGCCTATATCATCGCCGTGGAAGAAATTGCCCGGGTAGACGGATCACAGGCGGCCACCCTGGCGGCACATAATTCCCTGGGTATTGGCCCTATTTACAACTATGGTACCGAAGAACAAAAACTGCAATACCTGCCCCAACTCTGTACGGGAAAAGCCTTGTGGTCGTTTGGACTGACCGAGCCCGGCGCCGGAAGTGATTCGCGCGCCTCAAAGACCACGGCAAAATCCGATGGCGATTATTGGGTGATTAATGGCAACAAGATCTTCATCACCAACGGATCAGTTTCGCTAAACCGCGGCACCACGGTGCAAGCGGTTACCAACGAGGTAAACGGCAAAAAAGAATTTACCACGATCATTGTGGAGCGGGATACACTGGGCTTTTCGCAGCAGGCCATGCATGGCAAAATGATGTGGCGGGCCAGCGATACGGCCCAATTGTTTTTTGACGACTGCCGCGTTCCCAAATCGCATACGCTGGGCCCGGTGGGTGAAGGCTCCAAGATCATGCTGCGCACCCTCGATGCCGGCCGGCTGAGCATCGCGGCCATGGGCCTGGGCTGCGCGCAGGGTGCCTTTGAAATGGCCTTAAGCTATGCGCAGGAACGGCGGCAGTTTGGCAATACGATTGCCTCCTTCCAGGTAAACCAGTTCAAGTTGGCAGATATGGCATTGAAGATCGAACTGGCACGCACGTTTTTGTATAAAGCCTGCTGGCTAAAGGATACCGGGCAGCCCTTTACCAAAGAGGCTGCCATGGCCAAACTTTATTGCTCAGAAATTGCTAAAGAGGTAACAGACGCCGCCGTACAACTTCATGGCGGCTACGGGCTGATGAAGGAATATAATATAGAACGTTTTTACCGCGACCAGCGGCTGTTACAGATCGGGGAAGGCACATCGGAGATCCAACGGATGGTGATCGCGAAACAGTTAGGCGTTTAAAGTTCGCTGTTTAAGGTTCAACGTTGAACCTTAAACAGCGCCAGTGCTTATATTAAACAGCATCTAAAACATTTCATCATGAACAATTTAGACCGCATTCGCCTCACCGAATGCCCCCGCGACGCACAGCAGGGACTTCCTTATACCATCCCCCCGGAAAAACGGGCGGCCTATATCAACGAGCTGATGCAGGTTGGCTTTGAAGTGATCGACTTCGGAAGTTTTGTTTCGCCCAAAGCGGTACCACAGATGGCGGAATCGGCAAAAGTGCTGGAAGGCATTCATAAAGAAGGATCGCCCACCAAATTACTGGCGATCATCGGCAACCCAAGGGGCGCCACCGAAGCCGCCGCACAACAAAAGGTTGATGTGCTGGGATTCCCCTATTCCATCTCCAATACCTTCCTGGAACGGAATATCCATTCAGATTCCTCCAAAGTCCTGCATGCACTCCATGAAATTGCCGATATCAGTCAAAGCAACGGAAAAGAATTAAGAGTATATATCAGTATGGCCTTCGGCAATCCTTATGGAGATGAATGGTCTGAATTTATCGTACAGGATGCGGTTTATTTACTGGCAGGCAAGGGTGTTCAAACCATCACTCTTTCCGACACCACGGGCCTGGGAACGCGGGAAGTGATTTACAAACTTTTTAAAACATTGATCCCCCGGTTTCCGGAGGTGGAACTGGGCCTGCACCTGCATACCCAACCACAGGAGGCTATAGGCAAGATTGATGCCGCCTGGCAGGCCGGCTGCCGCAGTTTTGACGGGGTTATTAATGGTTTTGGTGGCTGCCCGCTTACAGGCTACGAGCTGCTGGGCAATCTGAATACCCTTACCTTGCTGCAATACTGCCGGGATAAAAACATTGCAACGGGGCTGAATGAAAACCGTATGGAGCAGATCGTTGCAGCTTATCCCAACTTTGACGGGCTGCGATCTTAAATAGGATGATGTAACTTAGGATAAAAAATGAAATACTTATCAGTCCTGTTATTATGTGGCGCATACTGTTGTTTACAGGCACAGGAAGGCAGCCGGCCAACTACAGAGGCGCTGCATCAGCAACGGATCGAAACCAACCGGAAGGGCATGTGGCTGCTTTCGGGATGGGGTGTAGTCAATATGGGCAGCGGGATCATCGGAGCGCTGAGCACCAACAACACGGAAGTAAAGGCCTTTCATACGATGAATGCACTGTGGGGCGTGGTTAATACCGGTATTGGCGTGCTGGGGCTGATGCGCGTCCACAAAGAAAAAGGCTTGTCCGTTACAGACGCCGGCAAATACAGGGCTTACCGGAATGTAAAAAAATTATACCTGGTCAATGGCGGGCTGGACCTGTTGTATATGGGCACGGGTGCGTTTTTAAAGGCAAGGGCGGATCGTGCAAAAAACCCGCCGCGAAACAGGGGCTACGGTCATTCGCTGATCGTACAGGGCGCCGGCCTGCTGTTGTTTGATGTAACCATGTACCTGAGCCATCAAAAACAAAACCGGTACTGGAAGAAGGCCGCACCTGAATTTGCGGTTACGGAAAACGGTGTCGGTATGATTTATCAATTTTAGCGTCTTGAGCCACGAGGGGCCCGAAGACAGAAAGAAACACAAAGCATAAAAGGTTAAACAGCCTTGGGATTCCGGCGATTCAGTAGCAGCAAACAAGCTTCCTGTTGATACTTCGCGTATTGATGTCTTCGTAACAAAAAAAAGGACACGGCCATCAAAGGTAATCACAACGAACCAGGTCTTAGTGTTACTTGGAGGCTAGTGACTTTGTGGCTGGTAACAAAAAACAAATATCATGAACAAAGTAGTACAAAATGCAAGGGAAGCGATTGCCGGTATTCAAAGCGGCATGACATTAATGGTTGGAGGCTTCGGGCTTTGCGGCATCCCGGAAAACTGCATTCAGGCGCTTACCGAAACCGATCTGAACGGGCTTACCTGTATTTCCAACAACGCCGGTGTAGATGGTTTTGGCCTGGGCCTCCTGCTGCAGAAAAAACAGATCAAAAAAATGATCTCCTCCTATGTAGGAGAAAACGCCGAGTTTGAGCGGCAGTTGTTACATGGAGAACTGGAGGTGGAGCTGATTCCCCAGGGCACCCTGGCCGAGCGCTGCCGTGCAGGCGGGGCGGGCATCCCCGCCTTTTACGTACCAGCGGGTTATGGCACCGAAGTAGCCGAGGGCAAAGAAATACGGGAGTTCAACGGAAAGCCGCATTTGCTGGAGCATGCGCTGACCGCAGATTTCGCCATTGTAAAAGCCTGGAAGGGCGATACCCATGGCAACCTCATTTATAAAGAAACCGCCGGCAACTTCAATCATCCTATGGCCACAGCAGGAAAGATCACCATTGCTGAAGTAGAAGAGCTGGTACCGGCGGGGCAACTGAATCCTATGCAGATCCATACACCCGGGGTATATGTACAACGGATCTTCCAGGGCATGCATTATGAAAAAAGAATTGAGCAACTGACGGAGCAATAATTTGAAAATTTGAAGATGTGGCAATTTGAAAATGCCGCGTCTTTCATTTTCAAATCTTCAAATCTGCTAATTTTCAAATTGACAAAATGAGCCTTACAAAACAACAAATCGCACAACGCATCGCACAGGAATTAAAAGACGGGTACTATGTAAACTTAGGCATCGGCATTCCTACCCTGGTAGCCAATTATATTCCCGAAGGTATTGAAGTGGTGCTGCAGTCGGAAAACGGCATGCTGGGCATGGGTCCGTTTCCGAAAAAGGGCACGGCCGATCCGGACCTGATCAACGCCGGTAAACAAACGGTTACCATCCGGCCCGGGGGAGCGTTCTTTGATTCGGCCACCAGTTTTGCCATGATCCGCGGTGGTCATATCGACCTTACCGTGCTGGGCGCTTTTGAAGTAAGCGATACCGGCGATATTGCCAGCTGGAAAATCCCCGGCAAAATGGTAAAAGGCATGGGCGGGGCTATGGACCTGGTAGCCGCTGCCAAAAATATCATCGTGGCCATGCAGCATACGAGCAAGGACGGGCAATCCAAACTGTTAAAACAATGCACCCTTCCGCTTACCGGTGTAAAATGCATCAAAAAAATTGTGACCGACCTGGCGGTGCTTGAAGTTACAGACGAAGGGTTTGTATTACTGGAGCGCGCGCCCGGTGTATCGGTTGAAGATATCAAAAAAGCAACCGAGGGCCGGCTGGTGATCAAAGGTGATATACCGGAGATTGCACTGGCATAAGCACCGGCTTTGTTCAGTCGATCCGAAATGCAGTCGAAGAGTAATTTTTAAATCAGGCTTTTGAGTGGCCTTCATTTTACCGCTCCGCCCCGCAGTTTTTCTCCGGAAGGTGCAAATCCCCGGAGATGTCATCCGGGAAAACCTGGTGCTGCACCTTGCTTCGCCGGCCAGTACAAAAGAAGAAATGGAAGCACAGTTAAAATTGGCTGAAGCGGTAACCGGAACGGGGATCAACAACGGCCCCTGCGCTGGTTTACACCTCGAGCCAGGTTCCTTTGATTTTTGCAATTTCGATCAGCCGCAGCCCTGCCGCGGTCATTTTTCCATCCACGATCATCCGTTTCGCCCTTTCGATATTGGGGGCGCTCCAGTTGCTTTTCTTCGGGTTGCGGGGTGAAAAGGTAAGGTAATAGCTTTCCGCGTCCCGTTTCTTACAAAGGCTGTCGATCCAGCCAAAACAAAGCGCCTCTTCCGTAGCTTCAATGCGGTCCACCGAAGGTGTTTTACAGCCCTTGTGAAAAAGGATCAGCCATACCGGTTCCTGTTTGCCGGCATGCTTTTGGAGCCAGGTACGCCACTGGCGGCGGTTTTTGGCATACACGGCCATTTTTCCATCTTTTATCTCCATGGTTAAAGGGGTTTATCTTTTTCAAACAATTCAGCTTGTTCTTCCTTAACGGACATCATCCTGAAAATAGCGCCAAACGGATCCACGACGGAAGCCGTTTCAAAAAGCCCCTTTCCCTCGCTATGGTCGGTAACCCGCTGTTGCCGGGTGGTTCCTTTTACCAACAGCCGGTAGAGTACGGTCTGCAGATCATTTACCTGTCTTTGAGCCATTGTTGTCATATCATCTGGTTTAAGTGATTCAACAATACAAAGCTATTCCGGAGTGGTGACAGCCTTATGTCAGCAGTATTTTAATTTATTTTACGCATGTACAAACGCCCGGAAGGCCGCCTCTGCAAATGGCAGCTTCCCCTAAAAACATCCGGGAACATTACCGTCTTTTCCCGTTACCCGCCCAGGCCGGTGCTATCGTTTCATAGTTGCTAAAAGGTTGCTTTCCCCTGCCGGAAGCCGGGGTCTGCGTGGACTTTACCACAACACCAACGTTGCCGGATTTCTTTGCTACAGGCCGTGCTGCAGGTTTTAAGAAACCGCGCAGCCGGGTGCTGTCCTTTGTTAGTTGAGTCCATTGTTCGGCCCGGATGGAGTCCGTCACATATTGCAACCGGTCATAATACCAGGGCACCAGGTTGGCATTAGCAATCCGTTCCAGGTCGGCCTTGCTTCTATTGGTCAAACTGTCCAGCAGGTATTGCTCCATCAGGATGCGGGCAATGGGCCCGGCCCAGGTACCTCCATAGCCGGCATTTTCCACCACCACCGCAATCGCAATTTTAGGATTGTTCTTTGGCGCAAAGCAGATGAACATGGAATTATCCTCCAGCTGTATGCGCCGGCCATCCAGTATGGTAGCATTTTCTGCCGTGCCGGTTTTGGCACACACTTCAATGCCGGGGATGGCAGCCACTTTTGCAGTGCCCTGGGTCACTACATCCTGCATCCCGTTAATGATGGCATCATAAGCAGCAATTGAAATATGCGTTAATGGTTCCTGCCGTTGCCGGTACTTTTGCAACAGCCGGGCGTCTGCCGGTGTTTCCCGCTCAACGCTGTTTACAAAATGCGGAATATAGTAATAACCCCTGTTGGCAATCATGCAGGCAGCATTGGCCAGCTGCAGGGGCGTAGCCAGCATCTTATCCTGCCCCATACCCAGGGTCAGATTGGTACAGGAGGTCCACTGGCCCTTATACTCCTTGTCATAAACCGCTACAGTGGGTATATTGCCTTTGTCTTCACTGGGCAGGTCTACCCCCAGGCGCACCCCCAGCCCCAGCTTGTGCATATACTCCTCCCATTTTTCATAGCCCCGTTTCACATCTCCGTATTTGGGGTTATCTACCGTAAGCCGGTAGGTATTAACGAAAAACGAATTGCAGGATTGGGCAATGGCCACGCGCAGGTTATCGGCATGCCCGGCCCAGGCTTCCAGGCAGCCTACCCTCCGGCCGCAGGCATCATAGCCGCCCCTGCAGGGATAGCCGGAAGCCGGGGTAATGACTCCTTCATCCAAAGCCACCAGTCCGCCCAGCGGTTTAAAGGTGGAACCCGGCGGATACCGGCCTTTAATGCCCCGGTTTAATAAAGGCCGCCTTACATCCAAGGCCATTTTTGCGTAGTTGGCATTTTTTTGCGGACCGGTAAGGTCATTGGGATTGAATACCGGGGCGGAGGCCATGGCCAGGATGCCGCCGGTTTGGGGATCCAGCGCCACCACAGCGCCCACTTTATGGGCCATCAGCTTTTCGGCCAGTACCTGCAGGTCCACATCCAGGTAGGTTTTTAGTCCCCTGCCCGCAATAGCCGTGGTATCAAAACTGCCATTTTCATAGGGCCCTACCAGGCGGTTCCTATGGTCTTTGATCATATATTGCACGCCCCGCCGCCCCATCAATATGTTTTCATACTGGTATTCCAGCCCGTTCTTACCCCTGTAGTCACCCATATGGTAAAAATTGCCAGATCCTTGTATATCTTTTTCATCTACCTCCCCAATATATCCCAGAAAGTGGGCCCCTATGTTATACGGATAGGTACGTACCGGGCGCTGCTGCAACGCAAAACCAGGAAAGCGCCAGCTGTTTTCCTCAAAGCGCGCCTGCAAACCTGGCTCCAGCAGCGACTGAAATACCGAGGGGCGCACCCGGGTGTTTTTTACAATGGCATTAACCATACGGCTCCGGAGCGTTGCCGTATCAATACCCATCAATTTACAAAATGCGGCCGTATCCAGGTGCTTTACTTCGGCCGGCGTTACCACCAGGTCAAACATGATGGTATTATTTAAAACGGGACGGCCTTTCCGGTCATAAATAATCCCCCGTTCCGGGTATATGATCTTTTGAAAAACGGCATTATCTTTTGCCAGCTCCAGGTACTTGCGGTTTACCAGCTGCAGGTTGGCCAACTGGGCCACAATCAGCGCAAATACACATAAAATAACCAGCTTTACCACATAGCCTCTCGGCTTATTGAATACGGGCATAACGGTGCTTAACGCGTTGTTGTTTAAAGTTGTTCTGGTATGGGTTTCATCGATCCTGTTTCCCGGAGGCGGGTATGCCAGCTCAGGGCTTCTTCCAGTATATGCGGGGTATGGCCACCCCTTTGGCAGGCCCGGTCAAAATACGACTGCAAAGCCTGCTTATAATCCGGGTGCACACAATGATCAATGATGGCCTGTGCCCTTTCCCGGGGCGCCAGGCCTCTCAGGTCGGCAATACCGGTCTCCGTAACCAGTATGTCTACATCATGCTCCGTATGGTCTACATGCGATACCATGGGCACAATATGGGAAATGGCATTTTCTTTCGATGCAGACGGTGTTACAAAAATGCTCAGGTAGGCATTGCGGGCAAAATCGCCGGAGCCGCCAATGCCGTTCATGATCTGTGTACCGCCGATATGAGTGGAGTTTACATTGCCATAGAGGTCAAATTCGATAGCGGTATTGATGGCAATCACCCCCAGCCGGCGAATCAGGCCCGGCGTATTGGAAATATTCTGCGGCCGCAACACAAATTTTTCCTTGTACTGCTGCAGGTTTTCAAATAACCGCCGGTGCCAAACTTCAGATACGGCCAGGGAGGAGGCGGAAGCAAAGGAAAGAATACCGGCATCCATCAGTTCAAACGTACTGTCCTGCAGTACTTCGGAAAATAGGGTCAGGTCATAAAAATTGCTCTGCCGGAACTCCGCTAATACGGCATTAGCCACCCGGCCGATGCCGGCCTGCAGGGGCAGGAGCCGGTCGGTAAGATGTCCCAGGGCTACCTCCGCCTCAAAAAAGTTAAGGATATGCGCGGCCATCGCCGTTGTTTTTTCATCTGGCGGCGCCATATCTGCAGGGCTGTCTGGGATATCTGTAAATACGATGGCGGCTATTTTATCCGGATCCACGGGAATGGATTTACGGCCGATCTTATTCCAGGGCGCTACAATGGGTATAACGTTCCGGTGCGGGTAATCTTCCGCCTGGTAAATATCATGGATTCCGTATACCTCCATGGGTATGGTGGTATTGATTTCGATGATCACCTGTTTGGCAAAGGCCGCAAAGGTTACCGAATTGCCTACGGAGGTGGTGGGTACCAGGCTGCCGTCGCGCTCAATAAAGGCTACTTCAATTACGGCCATGTCCAGCGGGTCGATGATCTTATTGTGGATCTGTTCTGCGCTTTCGCTCAGGTGCTGGTCAATAAACAGGACCTCACCCTGGTTGATCTTATCCCTTAGCACCTTGTCCACCTGAAAGGGCATCCGCTTTTTTAGGGCATGGGCGGCCGCCAGTTTTCCATCGGTACCATGCCCCAGGGAGGCGCCGGTAATCAGGTTGATCTTTAACGGTTCCTCTTGTGCACGTGCGGCCAATGCGGGCAATACCACCTTACTATCACCCGCCTTGGTAAAGCCGCTGGCCCCCACCGTCATGCCATCCCTGAATAATTTTACCGCTTCATCCACGGTGGTGATTTTACTTTTTAACCGCTCCAGCCGTATGCGTTCGTTAAACATGATCCCGGTTTTATAAATGATTGATTTTTACGAACCGCAAAATTACGGACCGGCCGTTATTGTACACTGATGCAAATCAGCAACCGGCATAATTTTTTGCAGGCACATTCCCGGCCGCCTTTGCCAGGTGCATTGACACGTATGATGGTCACAAAAAAAAGCCACCCGTACAACAGGCGGCCTATTAAAATAACAACTAAAAACCTAATTCTGCGCAGCCAGGCTGCGGAAGTCTACACTGACCAGCTTGCTCACCCCCGGCTCCTGCATGGTAACCCCGTAAATCACATCCACGGTGCTCATGGTGGTTTTATTGTGCGTTACAATAATGAACTGGGAGTTTTGGCTAAACTGGCGGATCATATTGGTAAACTTGCCCACGTTGGCATCATCCAGCGGCGCATCCACCTCATCCAGGATACAGAAGGGTGCCGGCTTAATGAGGTAGATGGCAAAGAGCAGCGCCGTTGCGGTCAGGGTACGTTCGCCCCCGCTCAGCTGTGTTAGTGAGGTGGGCCGTTTGCCCTTGGGCTTGGCCACTACATCAATACCCGTTTCTGCCAGGTTCTCCGGGTTTTCCAACACCAGGTCGCACTGGTCGTCTTCCGTAAACAGCGATTTAAATACCTTCATAAAGTTTTCCCGCACCCGGTTAAAGGTATCCAGGAACTTCTGGTTGGCGGTAGTCTCTACTTCCTCAATGGTCTTTAATAAACTCTCCTTGGCATTGACCAGGTCGCTCTTCTGTTCTACAATAAACTCGTAGCGCTTTTTCATTTCGGTAAAGGCTTCTATGGCCGTGGGGTTTACCTCGCCCAGGTTCTCCAGTCGCTTCTTCATCCGGTCGGCCTTTTCCTGCAATTCTTCCACGGCGGTTTCGCTGCTGCGTGGGTCATCCAGGATGTCTTCAATCTGGATCTTGAACTCCACATTCAGCCGCTCGCGCGTACCGGCCAGCTGCAGCTTCAGCTCATTCAGCTTGTCTTTTATGGCGGCCAGCAGGTGCTCTACCTGCTCCTTTTCGCGGATCTTATGCCGCAGTTCGCTTTCCTTTTCATTGAGCACATTCCGCATGTTGTAGTACGACTGGTCGGCCTCGTTCAGCGTTTGCTGGTCCTGCTCGCGGCTGCGGATCAGACCCAGCAGGGCTTCCTCAATTTCCTTCAGCGCGTTTTCAGAACTTACGATCTCGCCCCCGGTATCGGACAGCTGCACGGTGCTTTGCGCTATCTGGCGCTTCAGTTCCTCCAGCTGGTTGGTCTTAAAGTTCAGCTCCTGTTTCAGCGCGGTTACCTTGCTTTGCTGGCGGGTTACGTTCAGGTTAAACTCGTTAAACTGCGCCGTAGCCTCCTGGTAGCTGCCTTCGGCCTGTTTAAAGGTATCTTCCGCCTCTGCCAGTTTGTTGGCATTCTGCTGCAATATTTCTGTAAACTCTTCCAGCGACTGGCGTACGCCCGCTATGGAGCTTTGGGTATGCTGTAATTGTTCGGTCAGCTCTTCCAGCCGGTTTTTGGCGGCGCTTTGCTGGCTTTGCAGGTTCTCCGATCGGTTCTGCAGGGCAAAAACGGCATTGGTCAGCTCCTGTATTTCTTTCTGGGTTTCTTTAATGGCGTTTTCCCGCAGGTCTTCATTAAAGGCAATCACTTCATTGTGCCGGGCCTGTATCTGCGCCCGCAGTTGCTGCACCACTTCATCCTGTGCCGCAATATCCTCCTGCAGTTTTTCCAAGTTCTTTACCCGGCCGATCTTCTTTCCCTCAATCATGCCCACACTACCGCCGGTAAGGGTAAATTTGCCTTTTACAAACTTTCCTTTCTTTTCAATCACCACGGAGCCGTTGCTGTTCTCCAGGGCCGCTTCGCCCTCGGCAATAAATACATTACCCAGCAGGTGCTCTGCCAGTTTGCGGTATTTGGCTTCCACCTCTATTACGTCCAGTGCCGGCAGGGCGCCTTCCAGGCGATGGCCGCTGTTGTCCGCGGTTTCGCCAATTTTATTCAACAAAAAGAAATTCGCCTTTCCTTTTTTCTGGTCGCTTAGCAAATGCACGGCCTGCAAGCCCTGCTGCAGGTCTTCCACCACATAGTAGTTCAGGTAGGGTTCCAGCACGTTTTCCAGCGCGGTACGGTATTCTTCCTTTACATACAGGATATCGGAAAGAATGGGCGCCTGCGTATTCCAGTCTTTATTATTGTGCAGGAACTTTACACTCTCCGGATAGCCTTCCATGGAGTCAATCATGCTTTTAAGCAGGTCGTGCTCATTACGCTTGGCATCCAGCACCCGGTTTTCATCTGCCAGCTGATTACGCAGCTCCTCCACAATACCCTGTGTTTGCAGGATCTGCTCCTTGGTATGGTCGTGGTGTGCCTGCAGTTGCTCCAGGGAGGCGTTCTTTTCCTCCAGTTCGCGTTCCTTCTGCTGGTGATCGGCCTGCACTTTTTGTAGGTGCTCTTCCCGCTGGGCCGATTCATCTTCCATTTGCTGAATGGTGCGCTGCAGGTTTTGTACAGAGGTATCGGCTACCGCCACTTTCTTTTCTGCTTCAAACTGCTCCCGCTGTACCTGCTGGTATTCCATCCGCAAGCTATCCACGCCGTGGCGCTGTTCATCCAGTATGTTGCGGCGGCGGGTTACCTCATCGCGGTAGTTTTCCAGTTGTTCCGTAAGCCCTTCATGTGCTTTTTCCTCATCGCCCACCTGTTGCTGGGTAAAAGCAATGCTTTCTTCAATGCCTTTTAGTTGGGCGTCCGACTTGGAAAGAAATTCCTGCAGCCCGGTTTCCCGCTCCTTCAGGTATTGCAGGCGCTGTACGGCCAGGTTTTTATCGCCTTCCTTGGTGCGCACCTGTTGTACCAGCTCATTGTAGGCCGCCTGCATGCTTTGCAGGGCCCGTTCTTTTTCAATAAACACCAGCTTTTCCTGCTCTATCTGTGCTTCGGCTGTGGCAATTTCCGCCTCCAGCTTTACCGATTTATCGGTTTCTGCCTGCTGTTGTTCATTCAGTTCTTTATAGGTAAGGTTAAACCCTTCCAGTGCCGCCTTGGCCAGCTCAATGCTCACCTCGCGGTATTCTTTTTTAATTTCGTGGTATTTTTCCGCCTTTTTAGCCTGGCTTTCCAGGGCCTTTAGCTGGTTGTTTATTTCAAACAGCAGGTCTTCAATCCGGTTCAGGTCCTGTTCTGTAGCATCCAGCTTTTGCTTGGCCTCTTTTTTACGGGTTTTATAAATGGAAATACCGGCGGCCTGCTCCAGCATGCGGCGGCGGCTATTGTCCTTATCCTTAATCAGGTCATCCACCATATCCAGCGCAATAATGGCGTAGGAGTCGGTGCTTACCCCGGTATCCATAAACAGGTTCTGGATGTCCTTCAGGCGGCACTGCACATCATTGAGGCGGTATTCGCTTTCCCCGCTTTTATAAAACTTTCGGGTAATGCGTACGGTGCTAAACTCTGTGGGCAGGAGGTTCTTGGTATTTTCAAAGGTAAGGCTTACCTCTGCCAGGCCGCTGGCGGAGCGGGTTTTTGACCCGTTAAACACCAGGGAGTCCAGGTTCTCGCTCCGGAGGGCGCTGATCTTTTGTTCGCCAATCACCCAGCGGATACTGTCCACAATATTGGATTTTCCACACCCATTCGGCCCCACAATGCCGGTAATATTGTCGTCGAAATTAACGACCGTTTTATCGGCAAAACTCTTAAACCCCTTTATTTCAAGACTTTTTAAACGCACAGTATTTTTCCGTTTTATTGTATAGGCGAAAATAACGGTTCCGGCCCCAATGCTAAAGCCTGTTTTTGCACACCAATGGGTGGAAAACAGGGTAAAAACGTGGAAAAGCTGTGGATAACCCCACCCCAATCCCGCCGGGCCTGCACTGCGGCGTATGGCCGTGCAAAGGGGATAATTCCTGCGAAAGGGCTCCTAAACCGTCGGTTTACAGGGTATAACAGCTGTATTTGCCAATTGTTGGCAGCGGTTATTTTAGGGGGCCGGGGATACAATTAACGGCGGGAATTATGACTGCGGGGGCACGCCAAACTGCTGAAACACGGTTCGTTCATCTACCGGGTAATAGGTCGTTCCTAGTATAGTGTTAATGATCACTGCATTCCTGTAAGGGCCCAACCCTAATTCCGGAGCAGTAAAACCATGGGTATGCATTTCTGCATTTTGAACGAACAACGTATGATTTTCATCAATGGTATATCTACGCGTAATGTCAAACTTACCCTGAGCGTCAAAACGGACTAAATGCCGCAGCGATTTCAAAAAGGGAGGCGGCGCTGCTTTATATCCGGTCGCCAGTACTACGTGATCTGCCCCTAGTTCAAACACCTGGTCCTGCTCTTCATGATGAAACCGCAACCTCCAGTCTTTGCCATTTGAGGAAGCAATTCCCATTAAGGTCACATTCGTCATCAAGGTTGCGGGGACAGTAACCCCCTCCGTCATCAACTCGTATAACCGGTCATAAATGGCATTGATAAGCTGATAATTGATACCCTTGTATAAAGTGTCCTGCTGCTTTATGGTAAATGGTTTCCGGCTTTCGGATAAACGATAGAAATAATCGATATATGCCGGTGTTGCCATTTCAAAACTCAGTTTTGTATGTTCCATTGAAAAAAACCTTGGTGATCGTGTCATCCAGGATAAGTGCTGACCCGTTTCCTGGCCTGTTTGCAGCAGATCATAAAAAATCTCAGCGGCACTTTGTCCCGACCCTACTACCACTATTTTTCTTGAGCTTAATAAAGCGTTCCTATGCTTCAGGTATTGTGACGAATGCAAAATCTGATCGCCCTGCAGTGGAGCCGCAAAATCAGGAACCGCCGGCTGTGTTCCTACACCGATAACTACATAACGGGCGAATATCCTTCTTTTTGTACCGGCAAGAGGATGGATGCCCATTATCAGGTAACATTTTTGATCTTCCTGGTAGCAAATGTCCGTAACACGCCAGTTAAACTGCAGGTTAGACAATTGATCGCATACCCAACGGCAATACCGGTTGTATTCGCGACGGGTGATAACATTATTCTCATGAATGCCAAACTGCAATAAGCGCCCCTGCTTTCTCAAAAAATTGAGATAGGTAAATGAACTGCAAGGGTCCGCCAGTGTTACCAGGTCGGCCAGGTAAGACACCTGCAACGTGCTGCCGGGCAAAAGCATTCCTGCGTGCCAGTTAAACTCTGGCTGTGCTTCCAGGAAAATTGTTTGTAACGAGCGGATAGGCGAGCACAAGGCTGCCAAACCGAGATTGAAAGGACCTATACCGATACCGGCAATATCGTAAATACGATTATCTCCCATGGTTCACACTTTTTATTTTTTTTATGCCTGCCAATACAGCTGCCAATATCAGAAAACTTGTAGTAGTTGTCATGCACAATGCCAACAGTGACGGAATTGTCTTCAGCTGGTTATACCCGAACAGCGGAAAACACCAGAAAATAACGATCCACTGCAGTATATAAGCAAGCATGATATTGTCGCTCAGCCATTGCAACAAATGAAACAGATAATTACCCCGGATCTTTTTTGCAAGCCAGATAAATAACAGGCTCCACCCCAGTGCAAGTCCTATGTGAAATAACGTTCTTCCTCTTCCCAGCCGGTAAAATTCAGCTTGCCACCCAACCGGTTCGGTTAATGATAACAGGTACCCCATCAGCATAAGACCTGGCACCAGCAGCAACAGCAGCTTATTAAAACGTAGATGTTCTAGCTTTAAAAGCAGTGTGCCCACAATCAATCCGGCTAAAGGATATAACAGCCAGGGAAATAACGGAAAGAAAGTATAAGGCGGTTTCCCGTTCAGCAATGCCAAAGGAATGGTCAATAGCCCCGCCTCCCGAATCGACCATGTAAGAGGCATGATCAGTAATACAATTAAAAATATAATGGCGAAACCAACTACATTCCGTATTCCTTTTTTTATTAAGGCACAGCAGGCATAGGCAATGGCTGCAAACTGGAGAATATCGCCGGTTAAAAACAGATGCATCGCCACACGCTCAGTTACTCCATTATCGCTTAAGAACTGCGGTGGAATCCATCCCCAATAGTAGGGCATGAGCAGTTTAAATACATTGAGCAGGTAGCCGGCCAGCAGCAGGATTAACATCCGCTTTAAAATATAAGCGGATGTCTTATCTCGCCCCAGGGCAATAAACATTCCCATTAGAAGCATGAATAAGGGAGCCCCGGAAGTTTCTGCAAGAAAGCCGAGTACCGCGCCTATAGGCCCCCGTTTTACTGCAAATGTGCTATATAACAACACAGTGTGAATGGCTGGCATCACCAGTACGACAAAACCGCGGGCCAATGCAAAACCTTTTCGTTGGTATGGTGTTAGCATATAGAATCGATTTAAAGGATTTGATGAATGATTTTTAGATTTCGTGCCGGGCAATCATGTACAATCGCGCCACTTTGCCTTCCAGGGGTAAGGTCTTCAAATAATGAAATCCTGCTTTTTCTGCCAGGCGACAGGCATGGATATTTTGTTCGTCCGGTTCGGCAACGATACGCTGGACCGCAGAAAAGTCAAACAACATCCGTTGTACAGCTTTAAGCACCCATACCGACAAGCCATCTATATCTGAAGAAATAACCGTTTTTATTTCACGGTATGGTGCCATCAGCAAATGAATTCCATAGTCTGCTTCTGTAAAATTCCACATACCAGCCAGCTCCGAACGTAACACGGGGTATACTTCGATCAACGCCACCGGAATATCTGTTATACACGCAAAAAACAGTTGAAGATGCCCCTCCTCAAGCTTTGGGTAGTAAAATTCGTAAAGCTTTTTTAGCGTTCCCTGCATTCCCCAGAAACGGTATGCATAGGGTTGGTTTACCCACTGATACATGAGAGCCAGGTCTTTACGTAAATCGACTTTTCGGATACCCAACTCAAGTTGATCTCCGCTAAGCCGCTCGCGATAAAGAAACCATTCTCCCGGCCTTACCGTAAAGCCAGAGGCCACTGATTTTTTATTAACTTTATTCATATTTATTTTTATATTTATATAAATTTGATGCCATGCATTTTCAGACTATATTTCCGAGATCTGATCTTTAAACCAACCTACCTGATTCTATGAGTAACCTGTTTGAAATCTCCTCCTCCGATAATGATGCATTTTTCTGGTCTGGTCCCGTACCCCACCTGCATCAATCACTTATTATCCCTTCTATGAACAGCCTTGCCCTACTCGGAGGTTGGGGCCATATGCTGTTCCAACACAAACGAATGGAAGAGTTTGAAATCTGGTTTAGCAGTTACCATGTAAAACAGCGGCGGCGGTTCAAGGTCAGAGCAGACACCCCCGTCATTGAATTCAGTTTCCTTATACACAATAGTATTGCGCAGCGGATACACACACCCTACGATAACTGGGTCGAGGAAACGCAGTTCAATATTTTTTATCTTCCCCCTGTTGAAGACCAAGTACAATTTGAACCGGGCCTCCGGTATACCACGCTGGATGTGCACTGCACGACCGGATTCCTGCAACGGCTGGCGCCTTATTACCCCGAGGTTCTACAGCCTTTTCTGAATGCTATTGATGCAGGCCGCCTACCGGCACAAATATTTCCGCATCACATGTTTGCTACCCAAAACATGGTAAATCTCGCCAACTGGATTCTGCAGCTGCTCCGGGCGCCTATCGTTGATGGATTAACACTGGAGCTTGCTGTGAAGCTGTTACTGTATGCTGCACTGGCCTGCAAAACAGATCTTCTGATGGGTGGCCGCATTGTCCCACTAAGCAAGATCAGCGAAATCAACCGCGTTAGCACCGTCCTGCTCAAAAATCTGACGGCAGAACCTAACTTCCGGGCATTGTCACAACAAGCCAGAATGGATGAAACCTATCTGAAAAAACTCTTTGCCAAACGGTTCAATCAGCCGCCCTATAGTTACTGGCAGGAACATCGGATGAATGAGGCATTTACCCGGGTGGTACATACCAACGAACCGCTAACAGATATTGCACTTGACATGGGCTTTTCCGCAGTTTCCAACTTTTCCAAGGCTTTTAAAAAAATTTACCATTTTACGCCCAGTTACTATCGTAAATAAAAAACCACGATTGGATAACAACCCAGGCATCTCCGCATTGCATCTTTGGAACAGAAACATCAAAGAACTTAGATTTGCGGCCCTTAACCGCATCAGCACAGTTCAACAGGCGGTGCCGAACACCTGTAGAAGATAGTAGGCAATATTCCCATGAACCGGTTTGCTACATAAACCTGAATGCAGCAACCAACAGCTTTTATCTACTGCGCAGTAAAACAAGCCCGAACTACCATTTATTTTTTAACTATTATTAAACTTGAAAATCATGTCAACTTTAAAAAGTCCACGGACTCTAAAATTCGTTTTGCCGTTGCTTGCGTTAACCGTTGTAGCCGTAACCACCTTTGCCTTCAAAAGCAAGTCTGATGCCGCACCAGCTAAAGCCTTTAGCAACACCTACGTTTATGAATTCACCGGCGACGCCAGTATTCAAAGCCAGGTCGAAGACTTATCAAGGTGGCAGTACAACGCGTCAGGCAGCAGTTGTCTTTCTATTGACGCCGCAAAGGCTTGTACCATTCTTGTAGATGCAGCGCACGCAGCCAATTCAACTTTATCCGGCTCAAACCTTACCATCACTGCAGACAACGATAAAAATGCAGGATACTTCCGGGTAATTGAAGCAGTAGATGACGACTATGCTGCAACACCAACAAACCAGCCGGTTACACCGTAATTGGCGATTCTAAAGTGCACTTAGCGGGCTGCTCTCCGGGGCAGTCCGCTAGTTTTGCTCCATTCCTGTACGAATCAAAATATCCTGTGGCAGCGGAAGCGCGTACCTGTTGTCGTTAGCCGGCAATGTTACCAATGCACCATTAATGAGTCGCTGCAATAAAATACCGGCGCCTTCTTTATTCAGCCGTTTTATATCACTCCAACGCACCCCACGCATAATTAACTCCTTTCGGCGCTCTTCTAAAATGATCTGTAAAGCCTCCGCTTCAGTTCCAACATCCTCCGGCGCAAGTATTACAGGGCTTCCTCTTTTTCTCAATAAGGTATTAAGCTGGTCTAATCCTTCCTTTATCTTTCCCATACGCACCAGGCACTCCCCTTTTACTAAATACATTTCGGCGGTTGTTATTCCTGAGAAAACCAATCCAACATTTGTACTATATGTACCCTTAAAATTGTAATACATCCCGTTAGGATCAAAAAACAAGATTTTCCTCATATCCCCCGTTTTATACATCCTGTAAAGAATCGTGTCTATCATAACCCTTTTGGAGGGCATAACATCTCCGGGATAAACCGTTGAATAAAACAAAACCTCGGGTGTATAAGCCAGTGCCGCAAACGGCAATACTGCGTTGTTAATGGCATTATAATCGATCAGGTACGGATTCAGTTTCAGACTTTCATCTGCATACTTAAAGGCGCTATCATAGTTCCGCATCGACAGGTAGGCTCTTGCCATCAGCGCCATCCCCGCAGCCTTCCCGGGTCTTAACACATGCGCCGTATTAGCCGGCAAATAGGTAATCGCTTCCGAAAGATCCTCCAGAATTCTTGAATAAACGGCCGCTACAGAACTGCGCTTTGAAGGCACCGTATAATCCGATTGCAGGCGAAGATCAATACCCAGATCCGTTGCAGCCGTAATTTTATCATACGCTTTTGCAAAGGTCCATGCCAGATTCAGAAACGCATACGCCCGGTGGAATAAGGACGCCCCCTTTATATATTCCCAATCCGAGCGGTTCTCAGGCGTTGCAGGAATTTTACCCAATGCCTCCAGACACAAATTGGCATAATAAACAGTGGTGTAGCATTTAGCCCATTCATTAGAATAATTATATGTGACAGGCGCCCACCTGTAAGCATTTTTGGACTGATCGGAAAGTTTGCTGTAATCTGCATCCGTAATAAAATAGTTATCCGCCGATGCCTCTCCATACGAGGGTGCAACACTGATGTTAAAAACATCCGAGTTATCAAGCAGTGCCTGCAAGGTTTTTAAAGAGTTCGGAGTGCTAAGTCCATTGCTCGTTTTTTTATCCAGAAACTTACTGCATGCAATCATTGCCGTCAATATGAGGAAAGCAGATACAGCATATATATATACTTTACTTTTCATAGTTGTTTATTTATCTTGTTTTAGAATTCTGCTCGCACACCAATGGTCAATTGCGGTTTTGGGGGCACAGTGGCTGTATAGTTATAATCCGGGTCCAGGCCATATTTATTCTGTTTCCAGATAATACCCAGGTTAGCAGCGTTAAAACTAATGGTTGCCGTTTTTATAAAATGTGATTCAAATCGATACCTATACGACAGATTTATATATTGCAGCCGTATATGGTCTCCCCGTAATACATGTATTTCAGAGGCCTGGTAAAAGCTATTCCTGCTTAAAAACTGGGGATAATTGGTATACACCATAGCCGGTACATTTGTTCGCATTTCATCGCCTGGTTGCTGCCAGCGGTTGGCGTATTCGGCATTTCCGCCCCCCGAAACATATAAACCCTGATAGTTCAGCGCATTTTTCTGGAAATAATATCCCATCTTAAAAAGCAGGTTAAAGTTCATCTCAAAACCTTTCCAACGCAATGCATGGTTCCAGGCCCCATAATATGTGGGATTCGCGGGCCCAACATAAACAATATTGCCCGCCACACCTTTTGCATCCGCCTCCTTTAACATTGCTGCATAATCGGTGCTGAGCGCCCCGTTTAAATAACCCTGCGGGTCGCCCTTGGCGCTTAAGCCACCCCATCTATAAGCAGCAATGGCATAAAGTGGTTTGCCAATAATGGGAGTAATGGCATTCCCGTTTGTTAGCAAAGCAGACATTGCCTCCGCCCGCGGACCGAAATACCGCGTGGTTTTGTTTTCATTGTAGTTAAATATGAGCCCTATCTTATATTTCAGCGCTCCATCAGTAACCCAAAAATTCAAGGCCGCATCTATACCCGTTCCTTCCATATCTGCTACATTCATGTCAAGCGTCTGTGCTCCGCCCCATGCTGTATAATTAAAAGGTGCAGGCCCATAAAGGTTCGTCCCCTTTTTCCTGTAATAGTCAACTGTACCCTGCAAACGGCTGCCCTTCATTTCAAAATCAACACCTATATTCAGTTGCTGCGACTTCTCCCATTTCAAATGAGGATTGTTAAGTGTACTAACCTGGCCTCTCAAAAAATCGGTGATGATATCATTGGAAAAAAGCACGATCGCATCTGCTGTTTTATTAGGATTGACGATGCCGCTGGTCCCCAACGTCGCTTTTAATTTCAGGTAATTAAAAATGGGAGCTTTAAAAAAACGCTCACGGGTCAATTCCCAGCCAAGGCCTGCTGACCAGAAAGGGTTCCATTTATCGTTGGTACTCAATCCAAAAATATTAGCTGCATCACGGCGCAGGCTGGTATTCACAAAAAAACGTCCGCATAGGGTTGCAACCATATTCCAATAAGCAGATACATAACGGTTGTTGGTAACAGCATTTATTTTGGGAGCGTTAGGAATAACAAATCTCGATCCGTTTATAATTACCGGATAGCGGATATTATAATTAACCGGCGTGTTACTTATCGGCTCTTCGGCATACCCATAAACGCTGTAACTGCTGCCTTCGGATGTAGTACTTCGCAATTCCATGCCGGCAATAGTAGACAATGCCGTTATAATCCCCGGCCATTTCCGGTTATAGGAAAGCTGCGCTCTTCCGTTGTGGGAAAACTGTTTGGACAAGTTGCCCAACACGATACCGCCCTTGGGTATACGAAACGTATCTGTTGCAGGAGTTATTCCCAATTGCGTATAACGGTTCACCAGATTCCGTACATAATAGCTTTCAGGAGTATACCGTTTGTCTTGTTCGGTATTTTGCGTTTGGTATTGATAGTTGGCGGAAAGCATAAGACCGTTAAGAATATTTATTTTTATGCCCAGGCTTCCGATTATATCGTTTCTCGTATTCCGATCCTTTAGGTACTGGTGATCTGTTGCTGGAAAATAATCCCAGTTAAGCAGGCGGCCCTGGCCTATTGTATCGGTATAATCTTTTCGGTAATCCTTAGCCACAGCCAACGGGCTACCTGCTTCATCTCTAAAGCGCAGGTACGGCACAGTCCGGTTATCAAACCGGATACCGTTAAAAGCGGGAGCTCCTCCGGCACTGTTGAACCCGGTATAATTGGCTCCCGCATCAATCACAATATGGTCTCCCAGCTTAAAACTGTTATTAAACCGGATATTGATCCGGCTATTTTCTGAATGATCATAATTTTGTATTCTATCATAATTACCTCCCAATAGCCAGGCTATGTTCTGGCTGCCGCCATTAATTGAGAAACTGTTTTGCAGGGTTATACTACTTGTTCTATAAAGACTATTATAGGCATTGCGGGAATCTCCGTTTTTTAAGTACGCAATGCGGGCCGCTGAATCGGAAGCACTTATAGTACCTTGCCGGCGCTCAAGGAAAACTTCAACCGCAGGGGTTATAGCCGTTTTAGCGGTATTGTTAATAACCGAGTTGTAATATCCGTTCTTAAACAAGAAGGCCTCTACATCAATAAATTCTTCAGAACTCAGTTGCTGATAAAGGCTAAGATCGGGCCGGGGTTGTACGATGGTATTCATTGCTACCGACACCTGCGTACGGGAATTGTACCGTCCCTTCTTTGTGGTGATAACGATAACGCCATTTCCGCCCTTTGCACCGTATATAGAAGTAGCGGCAGCATCTTTCAATACAGTAATGCTTTCAACATCGTTCGGGTTTATATTATTAATATCCCCGTCATACGGAAAATTATCCAGTATGATCAAAGGATCCAAAGGGCCGTTGATCGTACTTTCGCCTCTTATTGAGATAACGGAAGAATTATTAATATTGCTGGTATTCTTGCCGGACTTAAACAACAGGCCGGGTGTAACCCCATTTAGCCTGTCTAATATGGAAACGCCTTTTTGGTCATTTAGTCTTTCATTGTCAATCACAGCAAAGCTGCCATTAACCTCATTTGGTTTTAACTGCTGATAACCAGTATTAATGATTACCGCATCCAGATCCTTGCCCATTGGCGTAAGCATTATCGTAAGGTGGGTGTTATTGGTTACTGGTACTTTTTGTAGTGTATAACCAAGATGCGATACAAGTAATGTATCCGGCAACAGCATGGTGGTAGAAAATTTACCATCAGTACCTGTGGCCACAGTTCTTTTGCTGTTTAGAGCCGTAAGCGTAACATTTGTAACCGGCAGTCCCGTAGCTTCATCAATAACAGTACCACCCATTGAAACAGGCGCTTGTGCCCACGCCCCGCCTGCCGCCAGTAAGGCGCAGACAATAAGATAAATACAACGCATAAAAATTGTTTTTCGTGGTTAACGTTTCTTTTTTTCTTCCGCTTCTTTATCAAAGGTTGCGCGAGCTTTTCGATCGCTTTTTAACTCCGTAGTCATTGCTTCAATAGCTGCAGGCGTAAGTAGCTCCGGACTCGTTAGTCCCGCCAGCCGCCCCGTAGGAAACAGCCATGCATAATATGGGTTGTGAAGAGAGCGGAATGCCTTTTTTAAAACCGTATCCGCAACAATAACTGGCAATGTAAAACGGGTATTATTTTTTTGCTCCCAATCTTTTATAAATTGTTTTACAACAGGTGCATCCTCAAATGTCACCATAATCAACTGAATATCTTTCGCGTATTTTTTCTGCAAAGCCATTTCATCTTTAAACCGGGCAATACAGGCGCCACAATGTGTAAACCAAAAACCCACAATGACCAGCTTATCTTTAAAGTGATTAAGCGAAATCGTGTCAGAGACATAGTTAACAGACTTACCTATTGACTGCAACCGGTTTACATAATCTCCCACATAAAGCGGGAAATTGATCTTCGCAATATTGTATGAAAATGACTGTGTAAAAGCCATATTATAGGCGCATAGGATCGCCATTACGCAGGCAAGCGTTATTTTTTTCATATTACAAGTGTTTAGGCCGTAAAGCAATATTATTCAGGTTATCATGGGCAGATGATATGGATTAGCATTAATGGTATTTTTTGTGCCCGGCAGCCGGGTGATGGGAGGCTTAACATGAGAATACCGCCTCCCGCCCGGCTATACGTTACACCGGGTTCTTTGGTTTGCTGGCAAACCGTGCATTATACAACGCGTGGTGCAAGCCACCCAAGTTGACAGCATCAGCCTGCAGGCATAAATAATATAAAAGCAGTTTACTCATCTCATATAACAATGACAGTTAGATGAGTCTTCCCCCCCTCTTAGCGGCAAGCCGGTGAGCAAAAAATTAGGCGTGGTGCTCAACTTACCGAATAGAGGCCCTGAGAAGCCATGGAACGGATAAGAGAGCCCACGCCCGGGTCGTGAGCTATTCGTCTTATCGTCTCGTTCCAATTAGAAATTTCTCAGGTTTCTATTCAAGACTCAAAGCGAATGCTTCAAATGCTTTTATGAAGTAGTCGCGAATTTATGTATTCTTCACACAAATATAAATAAAAAACCATATTGACGTATTATAATACGTCTAAAATTTTTAAAAATTCTTTCAGCTTGCTTATAATGAAAGCGCACAATAAGAAAGAAAAAAAAGAGATCACGTTTCAGTTTGCAGTGGCATTACATAAAGCAATGGAAGATACAAATTTCAATCCCACAAAACTAGCCCTAGAAATCGGGATGGAAAAATCACATATGCAGCTGATCGCTAACGGTAAAAAGAACCTCACATTGTCAACTCAGGTTGCGATTGCCGACGGTCTAGGAATTTCATACAGCCAACTGGCTGCTTATTTTGATGATGTTAATCCTGCCGATGAAAAAAAATTCATCGAGTATCAAAAAAAGCAGCAAGAACTGAAAGCCCATAACAAGAAGATCTAATCAACGCATCAGGAATGCCATAGTGAAACTTAAGACGCCAACTAACACTTTACAAGCAACAGGCCTTTCGTTTCTGATGTAAATATAGGGAAAAATTATCCGTTACGCTACACCGTAACAAAAAATATTTTTAAAAGCTGTTTTTTTCCATATGGTTGAAGACGGATGGTATCGGGTTAAGTGCAGATATGCGGTAGCATTGCAAAAACTTATTTCAGCAAATAAGGAAATCAATCGTATGTCTGGTAATTCTCCGCATCCCGGGGTAGATGACAGCTATGACAAATTATCAAGCAGCACCGGAGTCCGTAAAGGCACAATTTCTGATACCATCACCGCTAAAACAGATATCAGAGGCTCTACACTCTATCGCCTGCTGGGCGCACTGGGCTATAGCTTTGCCCAATTTGGAGCCATATTTGATGCCGTAACCGAACAGGAAATTGATGATCATATTGAGCGGTTGACCAAAGGAAAATAGTGCTTTTTATTGGGCGACTCGTAAGACTGTACTATATTCAATAGATGCGCTACAAAAATATCTTATTTTTATGGGTCTATCTTTTTATGAAGAAAGAAGATCAACAGATCAGGGCCCGCAAAAATTGGCTTAAGATCTATCCGGAATCAGATTCTGTGACGCGAACTGCTTTGCGTTGTGGCATAGCTCGTTCCACCGTTCATTGATGGATAAAGAAGAGGGAAAACAAGGATTGCCAGATAAGTCGAGACACCCTAAAACCCTTGCTAATACTAAGGTTACGGATGATCTTGAACATTTGATTCTTAATTTGAGAAATAAAAAGAATCGGGGAGCGGCCTGAATTTCTATTCACTTACTTCGAAAGGATATACATCTTTCCCCAATGACGGTTTGGCGAGTATTGTTTAAGCACAAGGTTAAGCCTATTGTAAAACGGCGTAAGAAATCAGATTACAAACGCTATAGCAAGGAGATACCTGGAGAAAGAGTTCAACTGGATGTTACCAAGGTTAGAAGTAAAGCCTATCAATTCACGGCGATAGATGACTGCACCAGGATGAAGGTCATTCGGGTTTATCCTAATAAAAAAGCAGAAAGCAGTATTCACTTCTTGGGTGAAATATTAGACACTTTTTATCTCCCAGTTCAACGTATCCGAACCGACTGGGGAACGGAATTTTTCAACGAAGGCTTCCAATATGAATTGCATGAGCATTTTATCAAGTACAGGCCAATAAAGCCCAGATCCCCTCATTTAAACGGTAAAGTAGAGAGAACTCAGCAAACAGATAAAGTTGAGTTTTGGTCCCTTTTCGATATTAATCTGGATTTAAATGCGCTAGCTATAGAGTAGCAGGAATTTTATAATCGCAAAAGACCCCATTCTTCTCTGAATGGTAAAACCCCTTACGAAAAGCTTCGGGAAGCCGGGCATCTTATCCCTATAACACTGAACAACACCGATGCATTAAGTTCCATCAGGGGCGTATATGGCGGTGTGGGCGTTTCGGTGATCGCCGTATTGCCATCGAAACCACGTTTGGCATGATGGCGCTGGTGCTTTACCTGGGAAACCGGAAATCAGCCCCTGCAACGCCATCCTGATACTCAGTAATGACTCTACCTTAACCAGGAGGGTGCCTCAAAAGTCCGTCATTTCGAGCATGGCGTAGTGAAGCCAAGAAATCTCCTGTATTTAACTCCCAGATAATGAGATTTCTCCGTTCCGCTCGAAATGACGGTTTCGGTGTTTTGAGGCCCCCTCTTTACTTTTTGCAGCGCCCTGTTAAAATGTTTATAAATGATCCGCGAACGGCATTACGCATGCATGCAGTGCCAGCATCTTTGTTAACTTCATACGTTCCTGCTATTCTAAAACCTAAATATGCACATGTATGAGATACACGATTTTACTTGCCCTGGCATTAATTGTCATAGCCTGTAATGCCCCGGGGTCTACCGCTCCGGATTTTAAAAAACCGCCTTCAGCCAGAGATACCCTGCATTTTTATTCAAAAAATGTGAAGGACTCCTTTACCATCTATGTAAATCTTCCTGCCGATTACTCAGCAGACAGCAGCAACCGTTTCCCGGTCGTGTATCTGCTGGATGCCAATCTCTACTTTGATATTATGGCCACCATACTCAACAACTATACAGCGGTGGGCCTTACACCTCCGGTGATACTGGCAGGTATTGGTTACAAAGATTTCCCTGCAATGGACTCGCTCCGCAACAGGGATTATACATTTCCTACAGCGATTCCTGAATATGAGATGCCGGTAAGCGGAGGCGCCCCTCAATTCCTGTCTTTTATCACCAACGAACTGGCCCCTTCCCTCGACCGGCAATTCCGGACCGACACCTTACAACAAACATTGATGGGCCACTCATTGGGTGGCTATTTTACCTGTTATGCGTTGCAGCAGCGGCTGGCCGGCAAACAGCACCGGTTCCGGAATTATATTGCAGCAAGCCCTTCTTTACATTACAACAACTACTTCCTGCTGCATGAACTTAAAAAAGCGGTTCCGGTACTGCACGACAGTCTCAATGTGTACATCACCTTTGGTGGCCTGGAAAAACAGGATAGCCTTTGCCGCCAGCTTCCCTTGTTGCTTCCATCCGGCATCACAAAAAAGATCGACATCTATTCCGCCCTGGATCATATGGATACACAGTTGCCGTCTTTTGTTAAAGGGCTTCAGTGGCAGGCGGGGACCAGGAATCCATAAAAAAATACCCGCCAATAATGGCGGGCATTTTTTTTAAATGAACAGTTTGTCGTTTAATAATCATCATTGAGCGCAAATGCCGGCTTCCGGTACATCCAGTCGCCCCCGGTAAAATCCGGAAATTCTACGGTCTGATGCCCCAGCGCGATCGAATGCTCGCTCAGCGGTGTGATAGCACTCCAGGTGGCGGCATCATACACATCCATCTGTGTAGGCTCTTTTCGTTTTGCCGATTCAATGAATGAATGGATCACAAAAAAGTCCATGCCACCATGGCCGGCGCCTTCTGCGTCCTTGCCGTATTTTTTCCACAGCGGGTGATCATATTTATCCAGCCACTCCTGGGCTTTATCCCAGGTATGTGGTTTGGATACCCCTTCCACATAAATACCGCTGTTTACATCCATCCAAAGCCCCTTGGTGCCCTGCACCCGGAAGCCCAGTGAGTAAGGGCGTGGCAGGTTGGTATCGTGCTGCAGGATTACCGTTTCACCGTTTACACAGCTGATCTGCGTGGTTACGATATCGCCCAGCTTAAAATTCACTTTGGCATTCTTATGGGTAGGACCGCCAACATCCACGATATAATTATGCAGGCCGCGTGATTTTGTTGAAAATGCATTGAGTGATACAAAGCGGTTGCCGCGGTTGATATTGATATACTGCGCCACAGGTCCAACGCCATGTGTGGGATAAAGATCCCCGTTGCGCCACACGGAATGATCCGTACGCCAGCGGGCTTCGGAATACCCATCCGTATGGCCGAACTCTGCACCTTTTCCATAAGGCGTTTTACCATCATTGAATTTTACGCCGCGCAGATCATGCTGGTAGCCGCCCTGCAGGTGCATCAGCTCTCCAAATACGTTCTGACGCACCATGTTCAGCACCGCCAGCACATCGCGGCGGTAGCAAACATTTTCCAGCATCATGACATGCCCGTTATACCGTTCGGCAGCACGTACCACATCCCAATGATCCTGCAAAGAAATACCGAGGATCACTTCCGTACCTACATATTTGATACCCGATTCCAGGGCGCCGATGATCATGGGTTTATGCAGTTCCCAGGGCGTTGCAATCACCACCGCTTCGATCCCCTTCTTTGCATACATATTTTTCCAGTCATCCGGCCCTTTAGAATAATATACCGGCGCCTTCTTACCTGCTTTTGAAAATTTTTCTTTGGCGGCATCAATGCAACGTGGGTCGATATCACAAACGCCTACCACTTCCACATCATCGCGTTTTAATAAAAGATCCAGGTGCCAGATACCACGGGCTCCCACACCAACAATCGCCACTTTCAGTTTGGAAGCCGCCGTAGGTTTGAACGCCACTTCTGATGGTAAGATGGCAACCGAAGCCATGGCCAGCCCGGCGCTTTTTACAAAGTCTTTACGTTTCATCCGTATGTTATTTTTATGCCCGCCCCGCTGCCGCGGAGTCGAACGGGTTTTATATAATACCGCGTCTTTATCGGCCGGGATACGGCCTGGTGCAATCATCGGCATCCGGCAACCAGGCATCTAAGATAGCCTGAATCACACAGATCAAAAAGGATCCGTACCTGTTTTTAAAGAGCAACCGTTTGCGCAGCGCTCCAGCGCCGTTCTTAACGAACGGGCGCATTTCAAATTTCCGTTTTGACGACCTTTTCTTTAGTCGTCCTTTCGAAGCGAAACGAGAAATCTCACTCTTAAAGAAGACGATCTCGCCCTTTGGTGCCAATGACAGATTACATGATACATTGAACAACAATTATACTTTCGTCATGCCGAGCGTAACAGAGTGGAGCCGAGGCATCTCTCTATTGTCAGACTGCCCGGGCATTAAGAGACCCTTCCGTTCTGCTTCGCTGCGGTCAGGGCGACGAAAGAATATTGTGTCATAGGCACATTGATTTTACAACATAAATTAAAAACTCGAAATGACGATTGCGAAAATTTGAATGCACCCTAACGGACAGGGCGTATCCAGTAGCTATAGGCATAGGTGCCCGGGGTGATCCAGTATTGCTTTAACGGCATGGCACCCCAGCTGTCGATACCCTGCAGCCCCAGCTGCTTCAGGTCCATATGCATAAAGATCCTGCCGGCTTTTTCTAACTCCCCGGAGTGAAACTGCTTCTTCTCCGGTGCGGGATCCAGCTGCTCCAGGCTGTAAGGCAACGCCGATGCAGAAAGCACGCTGTCTGCCAGTTCAAACCGCACACCAAGCCCTTTACCATTCAGCAGGCTGATCCAGCGCACATCGGTTTTATTACCGCTTTCCTGCGGGCGGGCATAAGAAAAGTATTGCTGATCGATGGTTTGACTGTAGGTACCGATATTGCTGGCGGTATGCCGATCCCAATAATTCTCCCAGGGCCCGCGGCCATACCACCGGATTTTTGAAAATTCCTTTTCCAGTTCCAGGTCGTTCCCGATCCGCATCACCGTTTTATAATCGCCGGCCTTAAGCGTGTAATTATTCTTCACCAGGATGTTTCCATCACCATATACCGTAAATATCTGCTCGGTAGTGGCTGTTCCGCCCAATATAGTAGCAGTAAAAGCAACCCGGTATGCATTCCTGCTTACCTGCTCCGTTTTTGCCTGAACACCGGTTGCCGATTCGTACGCATTGCGCCAGTTACGAAGCGAGCGGTTTAAACCGGCACCAATATCATTATCGGTTGGTGCCCGGTAAAATGCGGGACGGGGGCCTTTTGCAATGACGCGGGTACCTTTTAACGTGTATTGTTCCAGCGTACCTTTTTCCAGGTCAAATTCAGCGGTAAAGCCGCTGCCCTTCAACATCAGGTGATGGCCGTCTTTTGTTGCGGTAACGGCCGCGGAGGTTCCCTGGTAGTTATACGGCACCGTTGTTCCGTTATAGGCAAACTGTGCTGCAGCCACTTCATAATTTTTCTCCAGGAAGGATTCTTCCTTTTTCAACCGGTAGTACACATTAAGGAGGTATTCTTTCCCTGCCTTGGGTTTTAACTTCACCGGCAATACCAGCTGCGCCTTTGATTGTGGTGCCACATTTAACCCGGTAATAGTGCCTTTTGCCGCTACGGCGCCATCCTCGGTAATTTCCCAGTCGAGCTGCACATTGGAAAGATCCTTAAAGAAGAACCCGTTGGTCACTTCAATTTCATTATTGCCCTTGTAAACGGTTTTAATGTTCTGATGTACTTTCTTGATTTCAATAGCCATGGGCGTGAGGTTGCGGTAGGCGGTCACCACACCTTTTACACAAAAATCATTATCACTGAAGTTTTCGTCTACCGGGCCGCTCAGCGGAAAATCGCCGCCATAGGCAAGGATCCGTTTGCCATTCTTTACGGTATCAATACCCTGGTCGATCCATTCCCAGATATAACCACCCTGGGTACCGGGGGTAGATTCAATGGCATCCCAGTACTCCTTAAAATTACCCAGACTGTTGCCCATGATATGTGCATACTCGCTCATGATATAAGGGCGGCCGTCTTTTGAATTCTTTTGCCAGGCCACATAGGAAGGCGAAGGGTATTGCGGACAAATGACATCGGTATTGTAATCATATTCTGCGCGCTCGTATTGCACGGGGCGACTGTCTTTCTTTTTCAGCCAGTCGTATCCTTCATACATATTGATGCCGTTGCCGGCTTCATTGCCCAATGACCAGGTAATGATGGAGGGATGATTTTTATCGCGCTCATACATGCGCTGGATCCGCGCCAGGTGTGGCATGCGCCATTGTTTATCATTGGCAAAGGTATACTCCAGGTCGTAGTACCGGCCGTGCGATTCAATGTTGGCCTCATCAATTACGTACAAGCCGTATTCATCGCAAAGCTCCAGCCAGTAGGGATCCGGCGGATAATGGGAATGCCGCACGGCGTTTACGTTGAGCTTTTTCATCATCTCCATATCCTTGCGCATATCGGCCCTGGTTAATGTATGACCTGTGCGGGCATTGTGCTCATGCCGGTTTACGCCTTTAAAGAATACGCGTTTGCCATTTACCAGGAAATCGCGTCCTTTGATTTCGATGGTCCGGAACCCCACCCGAACGGGCACTACTTCCAGTGTTTCGCCGGCTTTATTTTTGAGCGTCACCAACAGAGTGTACAGGTTGGGGGTTTCCGCCGTCCAGGCTTTTACTCCGGGTATGGTTGTTTTAAACGACACATCCGTTTTATACCGTCCCAGCACCGTAAATGCCGGCAGGGCTTCGCGGAGCACGGACTTCCCGTTATCATCTACCAATTCCAGTTCCACCGTTGCCGTATCTTTTTTTGAATGCAACGTTTTCTTGTCTGTTTTATAGCTGTTCACTTCTCCCTGGAACGTAAAAACACCGTCTTTATAGTTGTTCTCCAATGTAGACGAGATCTTAAAATCGCGGAGATCCAGCAGCGGCGTTGCGTAGAGATACACTTCCCGTTCAATGCCCGAGATCCGCCACATATCCTGGCACTCCAGGTAACTGCCATCGCTCCAGCGGTATACTTCCAGTGCCACCAGGTTTTCACCGGGTTTTACATATTTGGTAATATCAAATTCAGCAGAAAGTTTGCTGTCTTCGCTGTAGCCCACTTTCTGTCCGTTTACCCAGATAAAGAAAGCCGACTTCACCGCCCCCAGGTGGATGAACACCTGACGGCCATCCCAGTCCTGGGGAATGGTCACCTTCTTGCGATAAGAACCCACGGGGTTATTATCCTCCGGTATATCAAAGGGCGGGTTTAACCGGCTGCCGGTCTTTGCCCTGCCGGTAAACTCGTAGGGATGGTTTACATAGATCGGCAGTCCGTAACCATTTACCTCCCAGTTGGCCGGCACCGGGAAGTTGTTCCATTTGCTATCATCGAAATCCGTTTTGTAAAAATCTTTCGGTCGTTTATTGGGGTCCTGTACCCAGTTGAACCGCCAGTTTCCGTTTAAGGATATGAAATACTTTGACCGTTCTTTTTCTCTTTTTTCTGCCAGGTCTTTTGTTTCAAAGGCAAAGGCGTTGGCCCGCATGGGCATCCGGTTTACCGAAACCACTTCCGGCGTTTGCAATTCAGTGGGAAGGGTTTGCCCGCTTACAAAACCCGCAAGCAACAAGCTTCCCGTTAATGATAGTATCTGCTTCTTCATATTTATAAACAAGTATTGGTATCTCCGAAGGCGCTAATTTAGAGAAAGCAGGGAATATCCGGGTTTATTTGAGGCAATTTATACATGAACGGCAGAAGGCAGATCAGCCGTTCACGGGGAGGCGGATATGAACAAAACCCTTTAGCAGCGGGCATTACAGCACAGGGCAATGGAAAACCGGTGCATCGCGCAATCGATTGTGCAGGCCGTGGTAAAGATGAACCGTAAGGGGGCGGATATTTATCCAATAGTCTTCGTTGCGGTCTTTGCGGTAAAAAATGAACCGCAAGGAACGCAACGTTTTTCGCAAAGCACGCAGGGGATTTAATAACAGATCTTCCACGGACAATCATTGCGGTCCTCGCGGATTTCTTGCGACCATTGCGGTAAAAAACGAACCGCAAGGAACGCAACGTTTTTCGCAAAGCACGCAGGGGATTTAATAACAGATCTTCCACGGACAATCATTGCGGTCCTCGCGGATTTCTTGCGACCATTGCGGTAAAAAATGAACCGCAAGGAACGCAACGTTTTTCGCAAAGCACGCAGGGGATTTAATAACAGATCTTCCACGGACAATCATTGCGGTCCTTGTGGATTTCTTGCGACCATTGCGGTAAAATAACAAACCGCAAGGGGCACAAGGTTTTTCGCAAAGCACGCAGGGGATTTAATAACAAAGCTTCCACTAGCAATCGTTGCGGTCCTTGCGGATGCTTTGCGCACATTGCGGTAAAAAACAAACCGCAAGGGAATGCCGGGATAACAGGATCGGAGAATGCCCGGGGCCATAAAATAAAAAAGGAACGACCGTTATGGTCATTCCTTTACAATTCTTAGGATTCAAAAAATATCGTACGCTATTTCTTTTCGGGTTGTAATACAGCCGTTACCACATTGCCGCTCGAAAAAATCTTCTTTGCCGCAGCCTGTACCGATGCCGGCGTTAAGGCATTGATGTATTTGGCCGCATTCAGGAACCGGTCCGGATCTTTTTTCTCCAGCCTTGTTATAAGCAGGTACTCGAGCCAGGAGCCGTTTTGCTCCATGGCCACTTTGTTCTGCTCCAGCCACTGCTGTTTTACCTTATCCAGGTTTTCTTTGGACGGGCCCTTTGCCTCGATGTTTTTTATTTCAGTATTCATCGCTTTCAACAGGGTATCGACCTTTGAAGGTCCGGTGGGTAGCTGCGTAAAAAAGACGTAATGGGCGTAGGGCAAGCGGTCGATGTTTATAGATGTACCGCCTCCATAAATACCCTGTATCTTTTCGCGGAGTTCCTCAATCACCCGGATGTTCAGCACCTCGCTTACGGCACGCATGTTCAATGCCAGGTCCGGGTTGTAAACCAGGTCGCCTGTTACCAGTGAGAGGATCATGCTTTTTTCCGCTTCACCTTTATATACTGTAAGATCCACCTTCCCTTTTACCGGGCGTACACCATTATCCGTGAATGTAAATTTCCGTTTGGTAGCCGGCAACCCGCCGATGTAGGTTTCTACCAGGGGCTTTAACACCGCTTCATCTATACTGCCCACAAAAACAAACTGCATGCCGCTGGCGTCCCCAAAATGCTCTTTATAGATCTGAAGCGCCCGGTTCATATCGATCTGGTCGAAATACTCGGGACGCGGCACAGCCACGGGTGCCAGTGGGTTATTGCGGTAAACCGTCTTAAATAAAGTATCCACAAAAACCGTCTGCGGGTCGGAAAGGGCATACGCCACGCCTGCTTTGCTCTTTTGTATAAAGGACCGGAACAAAGCAGTATCCACTCTTGGAGCCGTGGCTCTAAGATATAATATCTGCAGCATGGTTTCCAGGTCTTTCACACTGGAACTGCCCGACAATTCGTCTGTAATTCCACCCAGTGAAGCTTGTACCGATGCAGTTTTTCCCGCTAATGCTTTTTGCAGATCGGTAGGCGAAAAGCTACCATAGCCCATGGCACCTGCCACGCTTAATGCATACCAGGCATTGTATTTATCGGCCACGCTATAGCCATTGATGCCTCCGTAACGGCGCGCGCCCATCCGGATCTCGTCGTCTTTAAAATCCGTTTTCTTAAAGGTAACAGTGGTTCCGTTACTGAGCTCCCAGGTTTTGGTTCCCAATTTGGGATTCGTTGTTTCTTTAAGGATCTTTCCCGGTTTGGGCCGGCTGGCCAGCAAGTCGGTTGCTACCAGTTTTTCTTCATCGGCGCGGATATCCGTTCTTGCGATCACTTTATCTGCCACCGCCACCAGGTCGGCCGCAGCAGGCAGGTCTGTAGTTGCCGGGCCGGTAAGCGTAATAAAATAATTGGGTTGCTGCTGAAGGGATTGTGCAAAGGCATTTACCTCTTTTAAGGTGATCTGGGGCAACAGCTCCTTTGTATATTCCCGTTCTTTTGCAATACCGGGAATGGGCTCATTGGTAAGGAAGTTCCGGATGTATTCATCCACATAATTGGAAGACTCCGTTTTTTCCCGCTCATTATACGCCTTATCCATCCCGGCTTCGATCGTCCTTTTTACGCGGTCCAGCTCTGCCTGGGTAAAACCAAAGCGTTTTGCTTTCTCAATTTCTTCCACCAGGATTTCGAGACCTTTTTTTGCATCAGGTGCGGTAGCCACACCCGCCCCGGCATTGAACTGATCGTAATTGCGGGCATAGCTTCCAAAATAGGAATACCCATATAAAAAAGGCGGATTTGCCTGTTGCGTCAGATCACGCAGCCGCTGGTTCAGCATGCTGGAAAAAATATTCTTGATAAGGTCCTGCCCGTATTCCCCTACTGTTTGCGCCTCCCTGGAAGGAAATGCGCTGTAGGCAATCCCAATCGTATAACTGGTGGCTTCTTTATCCGTAACAACCATGCCTTCGTTCCTGGTATAGGGTTTTACTTCGGCATAGGTTCTTGTTCGTGGTATTGCCGGGTTTACCAGACCGTTAAAATGTTTTTGGATCAGCGCTTCAGCAGCGGCCGGTTCCACGTCTCCCACTACCATCACGGCCATCAGGTCCGGACGATACCAGTCCTTATAAAACTTACGGATCAGGTCGGGGTTATAGTTCCGGATGATCGAGTCCACGCCAATGGGCAGACGGTCTGCATAGCGGCTTCCCGCAAACAGCCGGGGATAGATCTGGCGGAACATACGGTCTTCCGCACCCTTGCCTAACCGGCTTTCTTCCAGGATCACATTGCGTTCGTCATTGATATCCTCCGTATTGTAGGTTACATTGTGCGCCCAGTCTTCCAGGATCTGGAACCCTTTTTCAAGATTCCCAGGCTTATCCGTAGGAATGGGCAACATGTAAACGGTTTCATCAAAGGAGGTATAGGCATTCAGATCGTTTCCAAATCCTACCCCGATGCTTTGCAGGAAACTTACGATATCGTTCTTCTTAAAATTACGGGTACCGTTAAATGCCATATGTTCTGCCATATGGGCCAGCCCCTGCTGGCTATCCTCCTCCAGGATTGAACCGGCATTCACCACCAGCCGCAGCTCTACTTTTTGTTCGGGTTTTTTATTTTGCCGGATGTAGTAGGTAAGTCCGTTGGATAATTTCCCGATTTTTAATTTTGTATCTACAGGAATGGAATCGGTCAGTTTTAACTGGGCAGTCAGACCAAGGCCAGCTGATAAAAGAAACAACAGCGCTATTCCTCTTACCAGGATCGGTTTTTGTTTCATATAATGTCTTTGCGGTTAAATAAAAGATTAAAAATAAACAGTTGTTAGCAAAAATAAGCAATGGACTGGTTCCGTTATTTATCATCCATCCCTTTCACCACGATCACAATCTCGCCTTTTACCGTTTTTTGAGAAAAATAGGCTGCAACTTCAGTCAGTGTTCCCCGTTGGGTTTCTTCATATAGTTTGGTCAGTTCCCTGCTGACGCTGCACTCCCGGCTGGCACCAAAATAACCGGCCAGGTCGTTTAGTGTTTTTACCAGGCGGAGGGGCGATTCATAAAAGATCATGGTGCGTTCTTCTGTTTTCAGGCTTTCCAGCAAACTATGCCGTCCTTTTTTCAGGGGAAGGAATCCTTCGAAACAGAACCGGTTCGTAGGCAGGCCGCTGTTGACCAGGGCGGGAACAAATGCAGTGGCACCTGGCAGGGACTCTACTTTTACACCGGCTTTTACACAGGCCCGCACCAGCAGAAAAGCAGGATCAGAGATACCCGGAGTCCCCGCATCGGTGACAAGGGCCATCTTTCGCCCCGCTACCAGCTGGTCTACCAAATGGGCGGTTATTTTATGTTCATTGTGCTGGTGATAAGGCGTAAGCGGTTTACTAACCTGGTAATGGTTCAGGAGATGCGCCGTGTTGCGGGTATCTTCCGCAAGGATTACATCCACGTCCTTCAGCACTTCCAACGCCCGGAACGTGATGTCCTTTAAATTACCGATGGGGGTGGGAACGAGATACAGCATTCAGAAATTGTAAAGTGGTTGTCTCAAAAATCCGCGATCGTCATTTCGACTGAAGCGAAGCGGAACAAAGAAATCTCATCGTTAAGAGATTATATATACTAGATTTCTCGGCTTCACTACGTTATGCTCGAAATGACGGACTTTTGAGACAGCCACGCGGAATATAAAATAAGAGATCCAAGATGGAAAGGGTATCAGGTTCCGGGATCCCGATTCCGGATGCCCGATGCCGGCATTCTGATCCGTTACAGCACTGTTACCTCAAAGTATTCCATAACCGCGTTGGCCAGCAGTTTTTTAGCAGCTTCTTCTCCAATGCGCAGCGCCTCTTCTTTTGAAGCGGCATCCACCTGTAAGGTGATGTTTTTTCCAACACGAACATCGGTAACGGCTCCGAGACCCAGATTTTCCAATCCGCCCAGAACGGCCTTACCCTGTGGATCTAATAACTCTTTTAACGGCATGATCACCACCTGTACTGTATAACTCATACGTTTTCTTTATTGCTCTAGTATGTAAAATATATTATGCTTGCCCCAAAAACCTCCCGGAGTCTTGTGCTCGCCTGGTAATATCCTTCCGGCATGAACTCAGTCCCTTCGGTTTGGCTTAAAAATCAAAGATACAATAACATAGGCTACAAATACCACCGGAACCGCCATCCATTTAAAAAAGAGGGCCGAAAGAACGGCGATCAATACCAGCAACAGCTTGTCAGTATTGGCTTTTAATGTATATGCCTTAAACTTCAGGCTGATAATCGGCAGGTTGCTTACCATAAGACCGCTCACCACCAGAATTACGGCATATACGGTCACGGGGTTAAATACCAGTGTATTGACCGCAGGCGTTCCATAGTAGGCAACCACCGGTAATGAAGCCACAGTAAGTCCGGCTGCCGGTGTAGGAATGCCTTTAAAATAATAGCGTTGTTCTTTATCCAGGTTGAACTTGGCCAGCCGCCAAACCGCGGCGCAGGGAAAAATAAAGGCCGGCAACAGCCACCACTGGCTAAAGTCTGCATGGCCGGACCAGCCCGTTTCCAGCAACCGGTACAGGATCATGCCGGGCGCCACTCCAAAGCTTACGGCATCGGCCAGGGAATCCAACTGCTCTCCCATTGCCGAAGTAGCTTTAAACAGCCGGGCAACAAAACCATCCAGAAAGTCGACAATAGCCGCCAGCAACAGGAAAAAACTGCCTACGATCATTCCCGTGGTGGGGCCGGTATCGCCGGCAGCAAAAAAAAACGGCTCCGGCTGCAGGATCGCCTTTATAGCCAGGCAGCCAAATACCAGGTTTAACAGCGTAAATAAATTGGGAATCTGTTTCATAAGCATCAGGTTAACCGGGCCGCCAACTGGTCGTTTATTTTTTTATACAAATGATACGGCTTATATACTCTCCAGTTATGAATGTCCATGAGTTCGATGAACTGGTTTAGTTTGGCCTGTTTAAAATCATACTGGGTTTGCGAAGGCATGTTTAAACAAACGATCCATCCGTCGGCATCGCTGAGTTCTTCGTGCAATTCCTCATAATAATCCCGGTCGGCGCTATGAAAATTCAGCACATTCTCGGCGATCAGGATGAATTTAAAAATTCCCTCATTCATAAATACTTCCAGCACATCCCGCTTCAGGGTCATGATATCGTTTTCTACCGCATCATTCCATTCACCGATCAGCTCTATAATGGCATATTCTTCTTCATAATCTGCCATCAGTACCTTCAGGTACAGGGTACGACTTCCGAAAAAATCCCACTGCGGATGAATATAATAGTTATAAACGGCATCCTTATATTCAAACTGGGAATGCTCTACCCCGTAAAAAGGAGATCGTTCGTCTTCTTCACTCAGGTAAATATGCTGCCAGTTGTAATAGGGTTCTATGTCATGCACCCTGCGAAATTACTGTTTTTTAAAAATTTGAATCTGCTGAATTATTATTTTAACTTTATGAGGGCACTGCTGCAAAAGGAACCTGCTGCAAACCGACTGCCATAAAATGATCCGACTGGTGAAGATGGGCCACACAATCCGTTAAACCCCCTGTTATGAACATAAGCCTTGCCTGCATCCTGGTATGCTGTTTGTTTTTGGGCTGTAAACAAACGCAAGCGCCACCAACGCCTGCACAGATCCGGTTACTGGAGTTAAAAAGAGGCGCGCTCGTTTCCTGCGGCCCACCCGGCATGCAACTGGGGATCGCCACATTTGAAACCAGCTGCCACTCTGTACAAGATGATTTCAACCTTGGTATTAAATTGCTGCATTCGTTTGAATACGATGAAGCAGAGAAGGTATTTGCCGGTATTATTGATAAAGAGCCCGGGTGTGCCATGGGCTATTGGGGCATTGCCATGTCGAACTTTCATCCGTTATGGGCGCCGCCAACCCCGGACGACTTAAAAAAAGGTGCCAGGGCCATTGCTTTTGCCCGATCACTTACAGCCTCCGGCAGGGAAAAAGATTATATCGCAGCCATCGGCGCTTATTATGACGAATGGGAAACCACCGGCCACCGCATCCGCGCACAGCGCTTTGAAACAGCAATGAAAGCACTTGCAGACCGTTATCCCCGTGACCGGGAATCAACTATTTTTTATGCTCTTGCACTTAATGCAGCAGCGGACCCCACCGACAAATCGTTTCGCCGGCAACTGAAAGCGGGCCAGATCCTGGAGGCCCTTTATCCCGGGCAGCCGGAACACCCGGGCATTGTGCATTACCTGATCCATACTTACGATTACCCGCAACTGGCACAACGGGGACTGGCAGCCGCCCGGAAATATGCATCGATCGCTCCTTCCTCTGCCCATGCGCTTCATATGCCTTCGCATATCTTTACCCGGTTGGGTTTATGGGATGAAATGATCCGGGCCAATCTTGCATCGGTAGCCTCTGCTGTTTGCTATGCCGATGCCATCGGTTTAAAAGGACATTGGGATGAGGAGCTACACGGGCTGGATTATCTTATTTATGGATACCTGCAGAAAGGACAGAATGATTCAGCTGCAAAGCAACTCGAATACGTCAGGCAGATAACAAAGGTTGAGCCATCAAATTTTAAGGTAGCTTATGCATTTGCGGCCATGCCGGCCCGTTATGTGCTTGAGAACCGGCAATGGAAAGCTGCCGCCACATTAAAACCGGCATCCGCAACCATTCCCTGGGGCGATTTCCCCTGGCAGGCGGCGATCGTCCATTTTGCCCGCGCGCTTGGCAGCGCACATACAGGGCAAACTATTAATGCCCGGGAGGAGCTGAATATCCTGAACCGGCTGCAGGCCCGGCTCATCTCACAAAAAGATACGTATGCGTCCAACCAGGTGGCCATCCAGGCAAAAGCCGCTGAAGCGTGGATCACCTTAAAGGAAGGAAAAAGCGAGGCAGCGCTGGCGTTGATGCAACTTGCTGCAGACATGGAAGACAAAACGGGGAAACACCCGGTAACACCCGGAGAAGTGCTGCCGGCCCGTGAATTACTGGGCGATCTGCTCCTGGAAATGAACCGGCCGGAAGCCGCGCTGGCAGCCTATGAGGCCGACCTGCTTACACACCCCAACCGGTTTAATGCGCTTTACGGAGCCGGACAGGCGGCCCTGAAATGCGGAAAGACTGAAAAAGCGCATGCTTATTTTCAACAACTGCTGACCATCACAGATAACGGCCGGTCGCCCCGGCCGGAAATAGCGCGGATAAAGACCTACCTGAAACAATCACAAACAACATCCGCCACTGCAATGACTAGCGGTGCATCAGGTATTCTTTGAAGGCCGCATAGTCTGGCGGCATCTCCACCGTATGCTTAGGCTGCAGCATGAGCTCCAGCAATGATGCGGGAATCTCAACTTCAGTACCGGTGGCTTTTTTTACAGCATCCGGGAATTTGACCGGATGTGCTGTTTCAAGGATCAGCCCCCGGCTTCCGGGGTGGGCCTGCTGGTAATCTTCCAGGGCTTTATATGCTACCGCGCCATGAGGGTCCAGGGTGTAACTGGTTTCCCGATATACCCTGCTGATGGTGGCAATCGTATCCGCATCGGAGATGCTTACTGCAGAAAGATGTTCCTTCAGTTTCAGGAACTGCTGATCAAACAATTCCAGAATACGAACAAAATTGCTGGGATCGCCCACATCCATAGCGTTGGAAAGGGTGGCCACCGCCTTTTGGGGTTGCCAGTGTTCCGTTTGCAAAAAGGAGGGTACTACATCATTGGCATTACAGGCGGCAATAAAATGCCCCAGGGGCAAACCCGTTGCCCTGGCCAGCAGCCCGGCACAGATATTTCCGAAATTACCGCTGGGCACCACTACAACCGGGACAATGGCTTTTTCCTTCCATTGTTTATAGGCAAAGAAATAATAAAACTGCTGGGGCAGCCAGCGGGCTACATTGATGGAATTGGCCGATGTAAGAAAACGCCTGGCATGTATATCGGCATCGGTAAATGCCTGTTTCACCATCCGCTGGCAATCGTCGAAACTGCCGGCTACCTCAAGCGCCGTAATATTCTTTCCCATGGCGGTCAGCTGCTGCTCCTGCACCGGGCTTACGCGCCCTTTGGGATAAAGGATCACCACGTTTACACCTTCCACACCGTAAAAGCCACTGGCTACGGCCCCACCGGTATCTCCGGAAGTAGCCACCAGCACGGTCACTTCTTTTCGCTGATCTTTCAGGAAATATTCCAGGCAGCGGCTCATAAAGCGGGCACCTACATCCTTAAACGCCAGTGTAGGCCCGTGAAACAATTCCAGTGAGGCAATGGTATCCGTTACCGGTTGCAGGGGGAACGGAAAATTTACCGTTTGAGATACAATATCAAACAAGATCTCTTCAGGAATGGCAGCCCCCACATAAGGACGGATTACGCGGAATGCGATTTCTGCCTCGGGAAGCGTTTCAATATAATGGATCAGATCCGGTTCCACCTGTGGCAGGCTTTCGGGAAAATACAGTCCCTTATCCGGAGCCTGGCCCATAACGGCGGCCTCTTTAAAACTTACGTTCGGCGACCGGCGGTTTAAACTATAGTATTGCATGCGATTTTAGACGTTAGATATTAGATGCTAGATATTAGATGTTAAACGTTCCGCTCTGACAGATCCGGAATAAGGTTACTGTTCAGCACCTGCTCCCCATTGACCACTCCTATTCCCTATTCACTACTTCCACACCCCTCTTATTAATCGTAGTTACGTACACATAATGATCAATACCGATCCCTGAATAAATGGCTTTCATAATACCGGCGACATCCTGTGCCACCGTCTCGGTTTCACTGAGCATAAAGATCGATGGACCCGAGCCGGAAATACCCCCGCCCAGGGCTCCAGCTTCTTTACACTGGTGTTTTACCTCATCAAACCCAGGAATAAGAATACTTCTTACCGGCTCAATGATCACATCCTCCAGCGACCGGCTGATGAGTGCCTTATCATTCCGCATAAAACCCGCTACCAGTCCGGCAATATTTCCCCATTGTTTAATGGCATCCTTCAACAGCACTTTTTGTTTCAGGATCTGCCGGGCATCGGCTGTGCGCACTTCTATCTGGGGATGCACCACCGTTACAAATAATTCCGGTGCTGCCAGCGGTACAATATCCATCGGATGAATGGAACGGATCAGCGTGATGCCCCCTAATATACAAGGGGTAATATTATCCGCATGTTTTACCCCGCTGGCCAGCTTTTCGCCGATCATCGCCAGCTGCACCAGTTCTTCCGTATTAAAGCGGTTATCGAGCAGCAGATTGGCGCCTACTGCGGCACCGGCAGCACTGGCGGCACTGGACCCCAATCCGCTGCCTGGTTTGATCCGCTTTTCAATGGTTACCTCAAACCCAATATTGCCTCCGGCCTTTTCAATAGCCGCCAGCAATACCACTCCCGCTACATTCTGTTCCGGTTCGGTAGGTAAACCAAAATGATCTTTATTGTGTATACTCACGCGCGGCTCGTTGAGCAGCCGGAATTCCATGATATCATACGGGTCGTTTAAGGCAAGCCCTAAGATATCAAACCCGCAAACCAGGTTGGCTACAGTGCCCGGCGATTTTATTGTTACTTGTTTCATTGTGAAAAGTGAATGGTCAATAGTGAATGGGACGGGATCCCTATGCGTAGCGTTCTTTATTCATTTACCGCACGCATAATATCGGCAAATACCCCGCTGGCCGTTACATCTGCACCGGCACCGGCCCCCTTTACAACAAGGGGTTGCTCTGGGTAACGGGCGGTATAAAACAGCACCACATTGTCTTTTCCGTATAAATGATAGAGATCATTTTCGGGCTTTATATGCTGCAGGCCTACGGAGGCCTTGCCTTCGTTAAAAGTGGCCACAAATTTCAGTTTGCTGTTTGCGGCCTGTGCGGCGCTCAGCAAGCTCTTAAAATGTGCTTCTTCTTTTTCCATTGCTTTGTAAAAGGCATCCACAGATCCTTCCATACAGGATGCCGGCATAAAGGAATGGTTGATAATATCCTCCATTTCCATTTCATAACCAGCTTCCCGGGCAAGGATGAGGATCTTGCGCATCACATCGGTGCCACTCAGGTCCAGCCGGGGATCGGGTTCGGTATATCCCTCCTCCTGGGCTTGTTTTACCACCGCTGCAAAGGGGCGTGATCCGTCGTAATGATTAAACACAAAGTTCAGGGTACCACTCAGCACGGCTTCAATGCGTTTGATCTCATCCCCGCTGCGCCGCAAATCGTTCAGGGTGCCAATTACCGGAAGCGCGGCCCCCACATTGGTTTCAAACAAAAATTTGGCATTGAATACATGCGCCAGTTCCTTCAATTTCTTATATTCTGAAAACGGGGAAGCTGCTGCAATTTTGTTACAAGCTACGACGGAGATACTCTTCTGCAGCATTTTATCATATACTTTGGCTACTTCTTTATTCGCCGTAACATCCACGAAAATAGAGTTCCGCATATTTCGCTTAATCACTTCATTTGCAAATTCGGTGATGGATGCGGGCTCGCCACCGGCCAGGGATTCCTTCCAGCCACTGAGGGAAATGCCCCGTTCCTTAAAGATCATTTTGCGGCTGTTACTGATTCCCACCACGCTTACATTCAATTTCAGATGCTGGATAAGGAAGGCATGTTGTTGTTTTAATTGTTCCATCAGCTTGGCACCTACATTTCCCAAGCCTACAATAAACAGGTTGAGCTGCTTCTGAATGGTTTCAAAAAACTCTTCGTGCAATACGTTGATGGCTTTGCGCACATCATCAGTAGCAATGACCGTGCTGATGTTCTTTTCTGATGAGCCCTGGGCGATTGCGCGGATATTGATCCCGTTGCGGCCCAATGCGCCAAACATTCGGCCGCTGACACCGGGAAGGCTTTTCATATTTTCGCCCACCAGGGCAACAATCGAAAGGTGAGTCTCTGCCTTTAGCGGCTCCACTTTATTGAGTGCAATTTCATCAGCAAAGGTTTTGTCGACCACTTTTCTTGCAGCCGGCAGGTATTTCTGATCGATGGCCACGCAGATAGAATGCTCGGAAGAACTTTGAGTGATCAATACCACATTGATCCGCTCTTTACTCAGGGCTTCAAACAAGCGTTTGGAGAAGCCCGGGATACCGATCATACCGCTGCCTTCCAGGCTCAGCAATGCAATATTATTTACACTGGAAATACCGCTTACGATATGCTCCCGTACCACCTTGGTGTCTTTTATCTTTCCACCTACAACGGTACCGGGCATTTCCGGAGCAAACGTATTTTTTATATACAGCGGTATGTTCTTACTCATTACCGGTTGTATGGTTGGAGGATACAGCACCTTGGCGCCAAAATGCGAAAGCTCCATCGCCTCGCTGTAAGAGATATGATCAATCACCTTTGCATTCGCCGCCAGGCGCGGGTCGGCCGTCATCATCCCGTTTACATCCTTCCATACCTGGAGCGATTCCGCATCGATGGCCGCGGCAATCAACGCAGCCGTATAATCCGATCCTCCCCTGCCCAATGTGGTCGTTACCCCCTGCTCATCCACGCCAATAAACCCGGGGATTACGAATACATTGCTTTTATTTTCTTTGAAGTATTTCTTTATTTCCTTTTCCGTTACTTCCAGATATACTTCCGCATGCGTATAATCGCTGTTCGTAAAGATGAACTGGCGCGCATCTTTCCATTGCACAAACAATCCCAGGTGCTTAAATGCATCTGCAATGATCTGCGAAGACAGCCATTCGCCGTAGGCAGCCAGCCGGTCCTGGTTCTTGGGTGTAATTTCTCTCAATAAAAAAATACCGTTACAAACCTCCTCTATTTCATTCATCGTTTTCTTTACCAGGCTCAATAAAGAGCTTTGAGAGGCAATCGGGATCAACTCTTTGATGGTTTCAAAATGCCGCTGCTCAATGGCGGCCACTTTTGACCGAAAATCTTCATTGCCTTCGGCGGCTTCTTTACCGGCCATTAAAAGCAAATCCGTAATACCGCCCAAGGCAGAAACAACAACAACAATGGAATTTTTCTTTGCGGCAGCATCAACAATGGCCGCAACTTTTTTTATATTTTCAGCATTGGCTACAGAAGAGCCCCCAAACTTAAAGACCTGCATGAATTCGATTTAGTAATAAAAGAAATAAGGATAAAACCCGGAAGAAAAACGGCAACATGCCCGATGGATGATATAGCAGCGTACAACCCTCAAGGGGTTGTGGTAATAATGGTGGTGGTAGTTCCGTGGCCGAAACTTACAGCAGATTGAATATTTTGAAAATTGTACTGCATTTTGTTAGATACCACCGCAAGATAAGGAAGAATTATTAAAACAATACAACCCGTTCTGATTTTTTTTTGAATACGTTTTATTGCTGGTTCCGGGAGGGGGCTGTTTATAACGTTTCTTGTGCCCTATCCGGGGGTGTATATGCAGGGCGGATATGTTACTAACTACAGTGCTGAAAACTACTATGTACAACAACGGTCTCCTGCCAGATTAACAATCCGTAAACAAAACTTTGTTTTCATTTGCAACGGAACGGAGGCATCAAACGTCTTAATTTTCAAATAATTTGATGGCAGCCATTCTTTCTGAACAAGCATTGTGATGTATTAAAGTGCAGACCTCAGACAATTTAAATTGTAGCGCATTTTCTGATTCAGGCATTCATTTTGTTATTATAGAAAGAGGCACCCTAAACTAACCGGTATTTAAAAGAATCAATTATGACGAATAGAGTATTTTATGGGCCAATAGGGGCCGTTGTTATGGCATTATTTTTTTCGGGATGTGTGAGCAATAAAAAGTTCACCACCCTGCAAACCGATTACCGGAACCTGAACGACCGGTATCAGGCCAGCCAGGTGGATCTGGCCGAAAGCAAGACACGTGTTAAGAGTCTTGAAGAACAATTAGCGCAGGAACGGGCCAATAATGCCTCGCTTAAAAAGGCATTGGCAGCATTGCAGGCAACGTTGGACAACAGTATTAATCAGAATACGCAAGGCAATGTAAACATCTCCAAACTGGTTGATGAGATCAATGCCTCCAATAAATACATCCAGCATCTGGTAAATGCCAAAAACAAGAGTGATTCCCTGCTGATCGTATTAACCAATAACCTTACCCGTTCTTTAAGCCGGGACGAACTCCAGGATGTGGACGTAAAAGTATTGAAAGGTGTGGTATACATTTCGCTTGCAGACAATATGCTGTATAAATCGGGCAGCTATGAGATTTCCGATCGTGCAGGCGATATCCTCAGCAAGATTGCCAAGATTATCCAGGATTATAAAGATTACGAAGTGCTGGTAGAAGGCAATACCGATAACGTACCAATCAACCGGCCCAATATCCGTAACAACTGGGACCTGAGTTCCTTAAGGGCTGCATCTGTGGTGATGGCGTTACAAACCCAATACGGCATCGACCCCAAACGCCTTACCGCCGGTGGGCGTGGCGAATACAATCCGGTAGCGGATAACAATACAGAACAGGGCAAATCCAAGAACCGCAGAACGCAGATCATTATCACTCCGAAGCTGGATCAGTTTATGGAACTGATCGATAAGGCCCCGGAAAAAAGCAAAGACACTACGCAAAATCCGGCTCCGGGAATCTAAGAAGCTGACATAGATGCGTTATAAAAAATGGTTGTTCTGTTTGGGACAACCATTTTTATTTGTGCTATTAACTTGAGCTACCAGCCATTAGCTTTCAGCCGGGAAAATCGAGGATTGAGACATTACATTGAGTATAAAAACGGATCCAACGTTGAACGTCAAACATAAAATACCAACCCCGAAATGCTACACCAGCGGCGTTTTTCCAGTGCTTTGGTAGTATTCAATTTTAGAGAGGAACATGGCCGCCATTTTCTCTGCCCGCCATTTTGCTTCATCTGCCTTAGCTCCCTGGAAATAGGTATCGATGGTTTGCTGCCAGATATGTAGCCAGGTATCAAAATGCTCCCGCGTCACCGGAAGTTTTGCATGCGGAGGAAAGGGGCTTCCAAAATAAGTATGATTGCCCAGCAGCACGGTTTCCCAGAACCGGTACATCTTTCCCAGGTGCTGTGGCCACTGGTCGCGGATCACGGCATCAAATATGGGCCCTATCTGCTCGTTTTCACGAACCGATATGTAAAAGCGGTCAACCAGTAACCGTATATCTGCTATTGTTGTAATGTCATTTTTCTGTTCTGCCATCTTTAGTTCATTGAAAGATATGGAATCGCATCTTAGCGATGCGGACTGCAAAAACACGGCTCCCATCCACAACGGAAGTTGTATGATGCTGAGGAAACGGATCAAAAATATTGTTACAACCTTCCTGACCCGCGCAGCCCCCCCTGCGCGGCGATGCTTGTACCCTCTTTACTTTTTATTCATGAAGAGATCGCTCCGCTTTAGAAAGGTTTCATTGCGATCGAGCTTGTCGATGAAGGCACCCAGTTTCGCTTGCTCCAGCATGGTCTGCACTTCTTTCCGTACTTTTTTGAATTTAAAATGTATCGGGCAGGGATTGGTTTCCGAGCACTGTTTCAGCCCCAGGCCACATCCCTGGAACAACTGATCCCCATCTACGGCTGTTACAATATCTGCCAGGGACCGGTTCAGGGATGCCTTTTCCAGGTAAAACCCTCCCGTAGGACCTTTCATGGATTCCACCAGCCCCTTACGGCTAAGCTCCTGCAGGATCTTGGCAATAAAATGCTCGGGGGAATCGATACCCGCAGCGATCTGTTTGATCCCCACGCGGCTCCCGTCGCGGGTTTGCTGCGCAATGTAGATCATGGCCCGTATTGCATATTCGCAGGTCTTTGAAAACATCTGTTTGTAAAAATACGCATTTTAAATAAAAGATAAAAATATCCTTTATTATTTTTTGTATTTTTAACGCGCGCTATCCTGCACAAAAAAGATCCGCCATCCATTAAATAAAAATCATGCGTCCAATTATTACCATTAAAAGAATATATGAGGCGCCCGCCAAAAACGACGGGCTCCGCGTGTTGGTAGACCGCCTGTGGCCAAGGGGTATCAAAAAAGAAGCCGCGGCTGTTGATGAATGGCTGAAAGCGCTGGCTCCCTCGGCCAACCTGCGGAAGTGGTTCAACCACGATCCGAAGAAATGGGCTGCGTTTCAAGAACAGTACAAAGAGGAATTAAAGCAAAACCCAGCAGTGGAAGCATTTTTAAAGCAGCATAAAGGCATTAAGAAGATTACTTTATTGTTTGGCGCACGGGATGAACAGCATAACCAGGCGGTGGTGCTGCGGGAAGTGTTGGAGCAACGCTGAGCAGCACTGGCACTGTTTATTGCCCTTGCTTTGGGGACCATTAGACCGGGGGGCTATGGAATTATTTCGGGTTTAAGATTCCGCGTTCCTGATTTAATTACGTTTGACACTCCTTGAGAAAGGCCAAATCTCCGATCCCGGGCGTAATTGGCTGATTACCGAAAACTGATCACTGAAGGCCAGCCACCTGCTGAATGATTAACAGCCAGCCCTTATTCCTGGCAACAGGTATCTTCTCCCCCAACTTAAAGTTCCGAGCTTCCTGGAAATTTTTAACCGCCGGCGCGGTTACGGTTGCCTTTGCAGGATCGATCCCCAATTGTTTCCAATCGATATCCAGTGCGATTTCTGTATCGGTTTCATTCCAGCTGGCAACGGATACCAGCGCTTTACCATTCTTTTTGTACACCGTAGCTTTCACTTTTGAATTATCGGTTTTTACGGGATTATTTCCTACCCAATACCCAACCATTTGAGCACCCTGCATTCCAAAATTGTCCCAAAGCTTCCAGATACCGGTAGGATCGGCATTTTCTGTCCAGGGAATGCGACAGGTCATACCATATACCATTCCCCTCCAGGCATTGCCCCCATCCTGCAGCATTTCGCCCATCAGGCCAAAAGGAATACCACTTACTTCCGTTAAAAAGAAATCCGGGCTATTATTTTCATAGTCGAAATATTCGCCAAACCAAAGGCGGTTCAGGTAAGGAAAATGTTCCATGTAAAGATTGGCGCTATTTATAAAGCCGTCGCTTTTATTGTACTGGTTGGCTGAATGCAGATCGATAATACCGGGGTGACCATCAGCGGTCAATACCCGTTTGATCCGCTTCATGGTGATGCGGTCAAAAGCCACGTCATCGAGGTAAATGCCATCGATACCCACATTTTTTGTAAGCCAGTTCATGCCCTCCACATAATAGTTGTGCCAACGGCTCATACCGCTATTGATAATGGCGGCGTCTTTGACCTGTGGTACAAACCAGGCTGCGATATAATCTGCCCCCACATGTTCCTGCAACCAGCGGAAGCCACCGCCCTTACCTGGTGAATACACTTCATGTCCAAGGCTTCGCAACGGGAACAGCTCATATGCATGATTGGACAGCTCCCGTACCGTATTGTATATTTTTACTTTCAGCCCGCTGCGGTGTGCCTGGTTGATATAGCTTTTCATTTGCTGCCACTCAATAAACGGGTAATTGATCCAGGGGTTGATGGCATTGCCATGATGAATGTTTACCACTGTGGCCCCGGTATTTTTTATTTTGCTGATGCTGTCGTACCGGTGATAGAATCGCGTAGCCCACTGGAAATCGGTATTGAGCTGATGAAAAGGGGTGATCAGCAGGTTAAAATTAAAGTAAAGTGTATCTCCTTTTTTCATGCTGCGGGCACCGGTGTAATTATCGGCCAGGATCGATTTACCTTTTTGGGCGATCGTGATCCCTCCTTTATTGTCATTACCCCAGGACACCGGCAGCAACAGCGGCTTTTGCAGGTAGAAATTGGTATTCAGCGGGCGCACATAATGCTCATCCCGCAGGGTATATTGTAAACCGGCATTGACCGCTCCCACCCAAACCCCGTCCTGGTTTTTATGCGCTACATCCCATTTCCAGGAAAGGCTGTCCGGGCGCGCCCTTCCTTTTTCTCCCAGTCCCATCAGGTATGTGGCCGCTTCCGGAGTAAAGGGAATGTGCAGGGTGATGTTTTTAAAATCCACATCCTGCAATGCGGTTACTTTTACCTTATAAGCAAGAAACCCGTCAAACTCCAGGGAGGCGGCTACTTCCATCTGAAGTTGTGGATGCTCATTCGTGGTTTTCCAGGCAATGGTTCCATGCGATTGTTCGGTATATTGCAGGGACCCGCTTTTAAATTTCAGGTCTTTACCATCGGCCCCGGTAAAATGAAAATGAATAGGCTCCGTAATGATATTGTTGGGCCCGGGCTTTATACCGGTCATTTCTTCTGTAAAAAAAGTCTGGAGCTGCGCAGGAAAACCGGAAGGGTCCACTGTTACTCTTCTTCCCAGCAGATCGATGGTATTATTTTTCAGCACCAGCGGTAGATAGGGGGCTATAACCGTATTCTCCTGGGCCATGGTTGAGTTCAGCCATTTTAAACGGGTCTGGTTCCAGGGAGCTGTAATATTGCCCTCTTTCGCCAACGTTGGTAACACCGTCAGTTGAACCGGAACCCGGGTGTCTGCTGCACCTGCAGCACGCACCACTACCTCCCCTTTGTAAACGCCCGGTTTGACCGATGCAGGAATGTCTGCCAGGCACCATAAGGGCTGGAGGCTGTCCTTTGCTACACGTATGGTTTTGGTAAACGGTTTTCCTGTGTAATCCACCCCTCCGGTATTGATACAGCTCATGCCAGCGGCCGGAATGCGATTCCCTTTTCCATCTTCCAGATCTGAGAAACGGACCGTAAGGTTTTCCAGGTCTTTCAGCGCATATACGGCCAGTTGAAAGGAATAATTTTCACCGCGCATACTGCTGCCGTTGAATCCTTTTACCGCGCCCCGCTGTACCCAGCGATAAGGCAGCTGCCCGAACATCTTAACGGGATACTGACGGTCCTCGGGAAAAACCACGTAATCGGTGCGCTGGTATTTTGCAAGCAACGCATGGGCTTCAGCTTCTGTTGCAGTAACCTCCATCGGGTAAAAGCTGTTAAATGCATCACTCGATTCAATGGCTACCACCGGCGCATTTACCGGAAGCTGTGCCGGAACAGTGTTCAGCCAGGCTTCTGTTGCTGTATTTTCAGGTTTCAGGTAGTTCACTGTTGGGTAATTAGGCGATCCTGAATTTTTAGAAACCAGGTAATACAGGTAATACCGGCCCTTCCCTGAAACCGGCTCAAAAAGAACCGTTCCTTTTTCGTTACTGACAGCGGCTATTTTTACATTGTCTATTTTTGCACCTGTCTGTGCATCCTGTACAATGATCCTTTTTGCCCCTGGGTTGGGATCCCTTCGCCTCCACTCCACCACTGTTTTCGCCACTTTCCCGGATCCGTTAAACTGCACTACCACGCGGTGATCGCCCAGGGAATCGGTGTTCCAACTGCTGCCCGCGGTTGTATATTTAACAGTTTGAGCAGGGAGTAAATGAACAGCAAGAACGGCCAGTATTAAAAGACAAGATTTCATTTGTATGACTTTGGTCGGGCAAATCTAAAAAAAATGGCGTACCGGCTGCGGTTCTTTTTTGCGCAACCGATTGTATAGAAAAGACACTGAGGCAATGAAACACTGATTGACCAGCTGTGGAGGGCGACAAAAAAAGAAAACCTAGACATAGTGGCCACTGAGGGACAGAGACACAGATCTTTTGGCGATGGAGACCCGGAAGGTACGAAGACCTAAATACAGCAGCCACAGTGACACTGGAACAAGGACTGGTGGCAGGGTCTTAAAGATTCAGCGCCCAACATCACAAAAATTGAATTGAAGAGCGTTGCATTATTTGTATCAGCGCAGTTTGCCCGGCTTCGGCGGTTCTAAAAGCACTCAGCGCTTCAGTGCGTCTGTGGCATTGTCATCTATTTTTTATTCACAAAATCCCTAAGATAAGAACAGCGTGTAAGGGTTTCCTTATAAAAGCGGGTTCCGCCATAATCCTTCTGATACTGTATAAAAAGCGGATTTTTTTTGAAGGCCTTGTAGTAGGCTTTAACTTTTTGATCATACAGGTCATAATTATAATTAAAGTCTTCGTATTGCGGCTTCCGCAATTCTTTCTGGCTGCACCTGGCCATCATAAACAGGCATTTTGCTTTCATTTCTGCATTCGTTGCCCGGCTCAGCGCTTTTTCAAAATAGCTTTTTGCCTTAAAGCAACCATAGTAATCTTTTTCAAATGCGCTGGCTTGCTGCGGAATTACATAACCGTCGGAACCGCTCCTGAAATAGGTGGCCAGTTCCCATGCATAGCCGTAATAGGTGATATTGTAGTAACCAAGTCCCAGCTGGTATAAAGCATCCGGATCATCCTGCTTTGCCAGCAGGGACTTCATTTTTTTGGCATAAGCCAGCTTTGTGGTGGTTACGGCGTCACCCGCCAGCCGCTCTTCACGATCGTACAATAATTCCTTGAACGGATCTTTTTCAATAACCGTGTTGTCTTCTTTACTCAGCCAGTCGATGGCTTTGTTATAGTCGTAAACACGCAGGTATGCGGTACCGATATAATCCGCCACGTCCTGGCGGTCAAGCGTATTAATACCCAGGATAAACGATTCAAAAGACGAGAACCGTTTACCGGTAAGAAATCCGTATAAAGCCGTTGCCTGTGGAATACTAAACGAATCCCGCACATAATTAATGGCGGTAGGATATACCCAGTTTGTTTTGTCGGCAGCACCATATGCCAGCGCCATCCGGTTTATATCGCCCTGCGCCGCATAGCGTGCGGCCAACACTTCTACCATCACATTTTTAAAAAAGCTGATCCACTGATCCTGTTCCGGATCACTTTCCGAACGCCGCTGTTCTCCGTTTGCCTTTTTCCAAAGCCATTGCAGGGAAGGCAATATCTTTTGCTCAGCTACAGCGTCCATACGGGTACTTTCGTTGATCGCAACCAGCAGGTTGGTCAGCATCCACTGATCTTCCAGCCTTGGAGAGCGCTTCATTTTTTTTGCCGCTGTCAAAAAACGGTTTGCGTTCCTGTAATCCTTCAGCATGCAGGAGATATAGGCCGCGCCGATGGGATACAGGGCCTGCTCCCCGTTCTTCTTGTTGACCGAGAGCGCTTCCAGCGTTTTTACAAAAGCATTCAACGTTGCCGTCTCCTCTGCCGATAAGGCTCCCGATGTGGCAAAGATCCCATTTTGCTTTGCAGGCGGCAGGCTCATCCCAAATCCATGTAAAAAGGCCATTTCAATCTTATTGATTTCGCGCACCACCAACGTGGGCATGATATCCATCCCGGGATTGAGCTGGTGGATTTCCTCCAATACCGGTACATCCGGGTCGTCGTTACCCAAACTGTATAAGGCCAGCATACCCGCCTTTTCCTGGTCGTTTTTACAAAGTGGCAGGTATTCCTTTTGAAACCGTTCATCTCTGGGAACAGCCCACCCAAAGCTATTGAAATTGGCAATTTTCTTTATGTTTGTTGCATTAAACGCCTGTGAAAAAATATAGGCAGCTTCCGGCTTGCGGTCCAGCTGGTAAAGGGCGCCGGCTTTCAATCCCAGGCTCATTAACTGCAGTACGCCCGGCGTTGGATTACCGCTTACCAGCTCATCGTAATATCGTACCGCATCTGCATACTGGTGATTGTAATGCGCCAGACGCACCACCTGGTAACCATATTTCAGCCGGAATACCGGCGATTTCGCCGCTCTGTATAATTGCAACCCGTTCTTGAGCAACCCGTTCATCTTAATGCTGTCTCTTGGTGTGGCATCCCAGCTATTGTATTCACGGGTAACATATGGTTCCACCTGCTTTGCATACATCAGGTATCCCAGTGCCTCCAGATCCTTATGCTCCAGAAAAAAACGGGTCATCCCGTTGTTCTTTACCGAATCCGGCACTGCCAGGGATTTTCCATTTTCAAGATGATCATACAAACTAACCAGGTCTTTCCGGCTGAACTTCATCACAAAAGCGTTGGCATCTTTTTGTGTAGCCTGCTCTTTTGTAAACACGCTCCATTCCTTTACCAGGGCCTCTGCTGTAGAGGGCCACTCCTCCTCATCTCTTAAAAACTGAAGATCGGCAAAATAGAACGGGGCATATACCGGTGTTTCCGCCGCATACTTGTTAAAGAAGGATATAAAGGAGCTATAGGCATCTTCTACATCTGCACAACTGAATATATTATTGGGAATGGCAAGGAAGATACAGCTAATACAGGCTGTTATAGATGCTCTCCATTTCATAAAACGAATATTTACTTAAAGTTACAGAATCCAGGTGATACAAGGCCACCCGTAAGCGGCGGCCGGGCAGGCGGTCAGACAATAAACGTCCTACTGCTGTTACTACCGGCGCCTCGCTGGTTTCCGGTCTCAGGAACTGGCCGCCTTTTACCGGTCGTCCTCCCAGCAGTGTATCTTTTTGTACGCGGTACCCCGCTCCGGATTTTTTAAACGCGGAGGTATTTTCCAACGCTGAGGTGGTGTTGCGGATGAGCCCGGCAAACCGATCCTTATCAAAAATAACCACCCAGGAAAAAAGCGGCAACCCCGCGTCCAGCGGCAGCGGATAGGTGGCAATCCGCTGAATATAGCGCCGGAACTCCTGCGCATCAATGATCGAGTTTCTTACGTTCACCTGTTGCAGATCTCCCATATTATAACACATCAGCAGGCCCCGGTCTACAGGAGGTACTCCGGCAGATCCTTTGTATTTTACCTGGTGCAGCCGGATGGTGGCAGACAGCGTTCGGCTGCTGTTAACAGTTTTTAAAGCCCGCAGCAGTTGAAAGTACCGGTCGCGGGTGGTTCCGGACCAATCGCAATCGATCTGCAACTCCTCGTAACGGCCAAAACCGTTTTGTGTTGCAAGCTTATCGGCCAGTCTGGTAATATTTATGGCCAGCTGGTTAGCCTGTGTACTGTCCAACGCATAGAAACATTCATTGGTAATGAAAATGGTGGGTATGATCCGTTTTTGGAGTAACCAGGCGGAGTCTTTTACCAGCAGTTTAGCTGCAGGTTCCGGTTCTTTTTTCAACGGGTTCCATACTACGTCAAACAGTTTGATATAAAGTGTAGTAACGCCCAGACTATCGGCTTGCTGCTTTTCATATACCGTAGGAGCAAAAACACTTTTCCAGTAATAAAAAGCCCGCTCCGTTTCCCGGGGTTTACGATTACCGTTGCAGGAGCCAACAAAAAGCGCCAGTATGAAAACAAGAGTTGCGGTTGATCGCTGCATGTAAGCTACAGTTGCCGCAAATGTAGGAGAAGTTTGGGAATGAGCGTCGAGATTCGAGATTTCAGATATGAGATATGTTTCGTACTCTGAAGGGGGGCACTGATTTCCCTGTTCTCAATCTGAATGCTCAAATCAGTATGCTCGTATCTCGATTCTCTTATCTGGATTCTCTTATCTGGATTCTCAAACCAATCTTTCCATTTATAACCAATAATCGCCATTTGCTTATTTTCGGCAGAAACCGCAGATTAATTATTTAGTTTTGCGGTATGTTTTCAGGCAAGCAGCGATACTGGTGGTTTCAGCTTATCGGATGGGGCGGACTTTTCCTCATTCATTTGTTCTTTGCCTGGTTCTACGGCAAGTTTGACACGCCTGAGGACCGGAACCTGTTTTTTACCCGGGCCCTTAGTTTTGTGGTGATCGGGGTATTGCTGACACATCTGATGCGCCTGTTTATATTGAGGCTGCACCTGCTGGAACACAACTGGGGACTACAGCTGTTGAATTTCCTGCTCCTTTCCATCATTACCGCATCCCTTTGCGGTATCATTGAACAGCAGGTGTATAAACATTTTGCGCTGTTTACGCAACGGGAAATTGAGGTGTTGAAACGCAGGGGAATCTGGCTGGTATCGTTTAACAATATGATCTCCTGGTTCATTTATATCTTTATCTGGAATGCCATCTATATCATTTATCATTATGCCCGCGATTACCAGCAGCAACAGATCGATACCCTCCGCTTAAAATCGTTGGTGCGCGAGCTGGAGCTTAAAACCATTAAGTCCAATATCAACCCGCATTTTATTTTTAATGCGCTGAACAGCATCCGGGCCCTGGTAGATGAAAATCCGGGCCGGGCACGCGAGGCCATCACGGAATTGAGCAATATCCTGCGCAGCAGCATTACCATGCATAAAACCGAATCGGTGGCATTGAAAAATGAACTGGCCATTATTGAAGACTACCTGGCCCTGGAACAGGTACGTTTTGAGGACCGGCTGGCGGTAAGCTACCAGATCGACAGCCAGGCGCTGGAAAAACAAATTCCTCCCATGATGTTGCAGATGCTGGTGGAAAATGCCATTAAACACGGCATCAGCCAGGAGCTGCAGGGAGGCACCGTTTCCATTGCCGCCCGGTTAAGAAACAACCTGATCGAACTTTGTGTACAAAACACAGGCAGGCTTACAGAGAAAAAAGGAGGAACCGGTTTTGGACTCAACAGCATCCGCGACCGTCTGAAACTGTTATATCCCGGCAAAAGCGATTTTGAGATCCGGCAGCTGAATGCCGAAACCGTGGAAGCCAGGATCGAATTGCCCGTTTAAAAACAAACAGATCAAACAAAGAGGATGAAACATATACGCACCATCATTATAGACGACGAACGGCTGGCCCGTTCAGAACTGAAGAAGTTGCTCCAGGGCTTTCAGGGCATTGCCATCATCGATGAAGCGGGCAATGCGGAAGAAGGAATGCGAAAGATTAATGCGCAACAGCCGGACCTGATTTTCCTGGATATCCAGATGCCGGGAAAGTCGGGTTTTGAAATGCTGGAAACGCTGGATTATACACCGCTGGTGATTTTTACTACGGCCTATGACGAATATGCATTAAAAGCCTTCCAGGTGAATGCGCTGGATTACCTCTTAAAACCGATTGACTCCAAGCGCCTGGAAGACGCCATCAAAAAACTCAACCTGCCGGATTACGAGGAAAGCGAAGCCGCCTCCTATACCAACCACGATGTGCTTAATGAAAACAGCCAGGTGTTTGTAAAAGACGGTGACCGTTGCTGGTTTGTAAAGCTCAGCGATATCCGGCTTTTTGAGAGCGTGGGAAACTATGCAAAAGTGTTCTTTGGCCCCAACAAACCGCTGATCTTAAAATCGCTCAATGCCCTGGAAGAGCGGCTGGATCCCAAGGCTTTTTTCCGGGCCAACCGGAAACACATCATCAATTTGCGTATGATCGAAAAAATTGAACCGTATTTCAATAACGGGTTGCTGATCGAATTAAAAGACGGAGAAAAGATCGAGGTCAGCCGGCGGCAGGCGGTACGTTTTAAGGAAATGATGAGTTTGTAAATGGTTTAAGGTTCAATGTTCCAGGCATGCCCGCAGTGGCGGGTTGGATTCCGCTTGTTACCTGATGATCTATCCCCGCTATTTATTGTTGCTCTTGCTTTTGGGGGACATGTAGACTAGAGAGCCCCTGAAAACTGATAACTGATTGCTGAATACTGATGGCTGATGGCTAAACCGCTTCCCGTTTTACGGAATGTACGGCATCGCTGATCTCCTTGATAAGCGCAGTGGATTTTTCAATGGCATTGCCCACTACGATCACGTCGGCACCGGCTTTGCAATTCAGGTAGGCTTTTTCCGGGTTGCTGATTCCTCCGCCCACGATCAGGGGAATCTCAACGTTTTGCGATACAGCACGGATCATGGATTCGGTAATCGGGATCCGGGCGCCGCTTCCGGCATCCATATAGATCAGCTTCATCCCCAGCATTTCCCCGGCCATGGCTGTACAAACTGCAATATCATTTTTATCGGAGGGCACCGGCGCCGCATTGCTGATGTAGGAAACCGTAGTGGGCGCTCCGCCGTCTACTACAATATATCCTGTGGGTATTACTTCCAATCCGCTCCGCTTTACCAAGGGCGCCGAAACCACATGCTGCCCGATCAACAGCTCAGGGTTCCTTCCGGAAATCAGTGAAAGATACAGCAGCGCATCTGCAAACGGGCTCACCTGTGAGGGACTGCCGGGAAACAATACCACCGGAATATGGGTGAGCGTTTTGATCTTTTTGATCACTTCATCCAAATGTGCGGAAAGCACCAGGCTTCCGCCTACAAAAAAATAATCCACTCCGGCTGCTTCCGAAAGGTTTACCAGGCTGTGCAATGAAGCAGGCGCCACAGCATCCGGGTCCAGCAATACCGCAAAGGATTTTTGGGCATTCAACTTCTTTTCCACCAAGCCACTATAAATATTCATCTTCATCAGGAAGGAGGTTTCCTGCAAAAATGCAAAAGTTTTTCCAAAAAAAGCCACCGGGCTGCTGAAACACTGAATAGACATGAATGATGAAGCCGCAAAGCATCCGATTTGGCTGTAAAACCGCGAAATTTACGCGCCGTTAAACTAAATGCGGAGCTAATTATGTATTTCTGGCCGATCCTGCATCTTAACCATACGAACAGCGTAAATGATTGCATTTTTTAAACATATGACAAAACGATTCCTGATATTGATCATACTACCTTTTATTGCCGGCACCATCTTCGGTCAGAAAAAAGACATCCGACAGCTGATAGGGGCCGTAGTTGAAAAAGCAGTGCCACCGGAATTTTCTTATTTTCACCTGGTAGATTCCAGTTTTATTTCCCGCTACGCAACAACCTATTTTGACCCGCTGGAATTTAAGACCTTTTATAAAGAAAATCCGCATTTTGACCCGGGAGCATTCAAAGCGGCAAATGCTAAAGCGAAGAAAATAAATTGGCGCAAATTCAAAATACCCCGGGCCCGGATCAACCCTTATGGAAAAATCCCGCATTATGAAAGTCAGGTCTGGATTGTTACATTGCTACCATGGAGTACTCCTGATTCGGTTTTGGAGCGAAAACGACGTGACAATAAAAGCTCGGGCGTTATTTTAAAAATAAAGGAATCCTGGACGAAAGTTCAGCAAAACGAAGCCATACAAAAAGAGCGGGAACGTTATGCCAACAGCCTGAGACCGGAGGATAAAAAATACTTTGCAATTTCCACCCCGATTTTTTCAAAAGACCGGCTCTATGCGATCATCGAGGTACGAACCGCCCTGGAGGGCTGGTGCCAGGTATACAAAAAAGTAAAAGGAAGATGGGTTTACCAGATCACGCTATCACATTGGATGGCGTAGGCCGCGGGAAATGTCTTGTTTGCAGCCGTCAGCTTTCAGTTATCCGTAATTAGTCATCCGTATTGCACATCAAGTATCAAACGGATCTAACATTGCACGTTGAACCTTAACCATTGAACCGGGAACGGCTTTCAGCCCCAAAGATACCGTTCCAGCTCCTGCGGCGACGCCAGCACGCGGATCTTCTCCCAGGGGTCTTCATAAAGAAATCCTTCCTCATACATCTTCCGGATATGCATCAGCAAATGTGTATAATAATCATTAGTATTCAGTACAAAGAGGGTTTTGTCATGAATGGCCAGATTGTTCCAGGTAATCATTTCAAAAAATTCATCCAGGGTACCATATCCTCCAGGCAGGATGACGGCCGCATCACAAAGCTCATACATCTTTCTTTTACGGGTATGCATATCCGGTACGATCTCCAGCTGGGTTAACCCTTTGTGTGATCGCTCCCGGTCGGCCAGCAATTGTGGGATTACTCCGATAGCGGTTCCGCCGCCTGCCAGCACTGCGTTGGCAATCGTACCCATCAGTCCCACATTTCCACCGCCGTAAACCAATGTTAAGCCACGTGCCGCCATCATGGCTCCCAATTCCTCGGTATGCATTGTAAACAGTGGATCCCGGCCCGCTTTCGACCCGCAAAAAACCGCAAGCGCTTTTATCCTCATGATTCGCTACTTTTATTGCAAAAGGAATTCAATTTTCCCTATCTTCAAAAATTATTTTACTTGATAACCATTGTTTAATATATACATAATATGTCTGCAGGTTTTTTGTTCTCCATTGTAATTGCCTACTTTATACTATTGCTGGCCGTGGCCTGGAAAACCAGCAAAAACAGCAATAATGAATCCTTCTTTATCGGCAACCGGAACAGCAACTGGATGCTGGTAGCGTTCGGGATGATCGGCACTTCCCTGAGCGGCGTTACGTTTGTAAGCGTACCCGGCGCCGTGGGTAAGGATGGATTTGGATATATGCAGGTAGTACTGGGTTATATGATCGGATACCTGCTGATCGCTTATGTATTATTGCCACTCTATTACCGGTTAAAACTGACCTCAATATATGGCTATCTGAAAACCCGGATGGGCATGCTATCTTATAAGACCGGCGCCTGGTTCTTTATCCTCTCCCGCCTGGTGGGTGCCACAGCCCGGTTATACCTGGTAGTACATATCCTACAAATCACCATCCTTGATAGCTTTGGGATTCCCTTTTGGATTTCTACGCTTATTATCCTTGTCATGATCATCCTGTATACCTTTGAAGGCGGTGTGAAAACCATTGTGTGGACGGACACCCTGCAAACGACCTGTATGCTGCTGGGGTTGATCATCTGTACGATTTATCTTTTAAACCATATGAACATGGGTGTGGGCGAAAGCCTGGAAGCCATGCGTAGCAGCGGTTTATCGCAGATCTTTAAAACCGATCCTTCCAAAAACGATTTCTTTATCAAACAGATCCTGGCCGGTGCCTTTATTACGCTGAGCATGACGGGCATTGACCAGGAAATGATGCAGAAAAGCATTTCGGTTACCAACCTGAAAGACTCGCAAAAGAATATGGTGTCGCTGGCATTTATCATGGTAGTGGTAATTGGCCTGTTCCTCTACCTCGGGGGCCTGCTGCATCTGTTTGCCGCCCAGGAACAATTAACCGCTAAAGGAGATGCCCTGTTCCCGGATGTGGCCGTAAACCATATGCCACCTTATATCTCGGTTATTTTTATCGTAGCCCTGATCTCGGCCTTGTTTCCCAGTGCAGATGGAGCCATGACGGCACTAACTTCTTCCTTTTGCATCGACATCGCCGGGTTGCAACGGCGTACGGATATGAACGAAACCCAAAAGAAACGGTTCCGCCAGAAAGTACACCTGCTGGTGGCGCTTTCTTTCCTGCTGCTGGTATTGATGTTTTACTGGATCAATGACAATAGCATGATCGGTATTATCCTGAAGCTGGCCGGGTATACCTATGGTCCGCTGCTGGGGTTGTTTGCCTTTGGCATTTTCACCAGGCGCCGCCCCCAAGACCGCCTGGTACCCTATGTATGTTTTATTGCCCCGATTATTTGTTTTTTTATCGACAAGTACCAATCTGTACTGTTCGGCGACTTTAAGATTGGCCTGGAACTGATTATTATTAATGCAGCATTAACGTTTATAGGTCTGCTGACCATTTCAAAGCCCGTTTCAGATCTTTCGCAGCTGGAACAGGATTCCGTTCACTAATGCGTTACCGAAAATGGAATTATTACCCATTGAATTAGAGCAATTTGCAATTAATTTCTCCACTCCGCCCGATCCGTTGCGGCAGGAAGTGGAAGCCTTTACCCAACAGCAACACGCCGAACCGCATATGCTGAGTGGCCCGGTTCAGGGTAAACTACTGGAAATGATCAGTCACATGATCCGCCCCCGGCGCATCCTGGAGATCGGCACCTTCACCGGATACAGCGCCCTGTGTCTAGCCGAAGGACTAACGAACGACGGTGAGCTACACACCATCGAATTCCGTGAAGAAACTGCGGCCATCGCCCACAATTTTTTTCAGAAATCGACGTTATATCCAAGAATAAAACTGCATGTTGGTAACGCGCTGAATATCATTCCTGCTTTGCATGAAACCTGGGACCTGGTTTTTATTGATGCAGACAAACCGGGTTATATGGACTATTTTAAGCTCGTTTTACCGGCAGTTAAGAAAAATGGCTTTATCTTAGCGGATAACATTTTTTTCCACGGGCAGGTTTTTACCGAAAATCCCAAGGGAAAAAGCGCAAAAGCCATCCAGGCGTTTAACGATTTTATTCAACATAGAGAAGATATTGACAAACTGGTTCTGACCATTAGAGACGGACTATATTTATTGCGAAAATTGTAATTGATATTGATGATACGGAAATTGTTTTTGGCAACCGCCCTTTTAATAACGATGACTGCCAGTGCCCAACAATCAGATAAAGTTGTGGCATATATTCAACAATACCGGGGCATTGCAATTAAAGAAATGCAGCGGACGGGGGTGCCGGCAGCCATCAAGCTGGCGCAGGCGATACTGGAATCCAATGCGGGCGACGGAGACCTGGCATTGCGCTCCAACAATCATTTTGGCATCAAGTGCAAAACCGGCTATACCGGTCCTTACGTATTACATGATGACGATCGTCCGCAGGAGCGGTTTATCAAATACGAGCACCCCGAAGCTTCCTTCCAGGATCATTCTGATTTTTTGAAAGGCCGCGACCGGTATGCGTTTCTTTTTCAACTGGATCCTACCGATTACAAAGCATGGGCGAACGGTTTGAAGAAAGCGGGGTATGCCACCAATCCCAAATACCCGCAACTTTTGATCGGTTTAATTGAGCGCTACAACCTGGAGGATTATACACTGATTGCCCTGGGCAAAAAAGAAATGCCGCAGGAACTTAAAGCGTCCTTTGCGGTAGCAAAAGAGGAGGCCGAAGAGATCGCGGTAAAAAAGATCAAACAGTATCCGCAGGGTGATTTTGTGATCAACCAGACCAAAGTGATCTTTGCAAAGCAGGGCACGGCTTTTGAAGCCATTGCTGCCCGTTACAATATTCCAATAAGCCGGCTCTTCCTGTATAACGACCTGCAGGAAAACCAGCTACCCCAAAACGACGCCCTGGTATTTTTACAGTTGAAAAGGACCGAAAGCCCCAAAACCTTTCACGAAGTAGAAGCGGGAGAAACCCTTTATGAAATTGCACAGGAAGAAGGAGTACGCCTGGAATCATTACTGAAATACAATAATCTTACGAAATTTGCCTCCCCGGCAATCGGGTCTAGGCTATATTTGCAGGATATGAGCGCCGGAAAGAACTCTGTGGCGCAAAATCCTTAAAATATGGCAGACATTACGGTACACAACAAACGCTTTTCGGTTTACCTGTCAGAAGCAGTATTGCAAAAAAGAATTAAGGAGCTGGCAGACGCCATCAACGCGGATTATGCCGGAAAGAAGGTATACTTCCTGGCAATCCTGAACGGATCGTTTATGTTTGCCGCCGATTTTTTCAAATACCTGACCATCGACAGCGAGATCTGCTTTATTAAACTGGCGTCCTATAAAGGATTAAAATCTTCGGGCGCTGTCACAACTGCTATCGGGCTGGAAGAAGACCTGCATGAGAAGCACGTGGTGATTCTTGAAGACATTATCGACACCGGGAAAACACTACACTATTTTCTTCCACAACTGGAGCATCAGCAACCCAGCTCATTAAAGATCGTTGCACTCCTGCATAAGTCGGAAATGACAAAATACCAGGTACCGATCGATTATACCGGCTTCGTGATCCCCAACAAATTTGTGGTAGGCTATGGCCTGGATTACGATGGACTGGGCCGGAATTACAAGGATATTTACCAGCTGGCAGAAGACTAAAAACTTTGGGCCACAAAGACACCAAGACTCAACGTTTCACAAAATCAATGCGCAGAGCGTGCACAGATTTACAAGAATGGGCTTAATATTAAGAAGCATTCTTCTGCGATAAGCCATCCGTGCACACAGATCCCAGCACTTTCCTGAGTTCTATAGAAAGACCTTCGGGTTTCTTTGGGCCTCTGTGACTTTATGACGTACTGCCGTTATTTCTGCTGAGCCTGCTGCATGGGGTTAGAGCCGGTACTTTGTCCGCGGGCGGCCCCTGTTTTTTGCGCAAAGGCTTTAAACCTTGTCGGGGCCGGCATTTGATTCCATACATTATTGCTTTCATCAATATCCGCTGTTTCGCGGAACGGATCCAGCCGGATGCCTGCTACTTCTTTATTTTTTACAAACAATTTGTTTACGGTATTTTCATTGTGTCTCCAGATCTGGGCCGGAATGCGGTCGATCTGCCGGGTACCATCTTTAAACGTCCATTCGATAATAATCGGCATCACCATGCCGCCCTTATTTGAGAAATTCAGTTGGTAGAAATACTTGCCGGCAAATTGCTGCCGGGCACCCGGAGTGAGGGGCTCTATACCCGGCGCAAGCGTTACCGTAAACGTTTTTGTGGAATCATAAGGCTCCTGTCCACGGGCGTAACGCCAGTAAAAATCACGTGCATCGGTATCCGTATCGGTATAAAAGCTAAGCTTCCGGTTTTCGCGGTTGCGGATCTTCGAAATATCATCAAACTCGGGCACCATTGGTGCATCCATTCTCTTTGTAACCGTTTTTCCTGCAGGAATGGGACTGTCAATGTCCGCCGTCGCCACATTTACAGAGTCCAGGGAGATATCTACCGGGTTGATGCCATAGAACCAGCCCCGCCAGAACCAATCCAAATCCTCGCCGCTGGCATCTTCCATGGTACGGAACAGATCCGCCGGTGTGGGATGTTTAAATGCCCAGCGGCGTGCATATTCCTTAAAGGAAAAATCAAAAAGATTCCGTCCCATGATGGTTTCCCTTAAAATGTTTAAACCGGTGGCTGGTTTCGCATAGGCGTTCGGACCAAACTGTACAATATTTTCGGAGTTGGTCATAATGGGCTCCAACTGGCTTTTCGGCAGTTTCATATAATCCACAATGGTCCAGGCTGGTCCGCGTTTACTGGGAAATTTATTATCCCACAACTCCTCGGTAAGATATTGTACAAAGGTATTCAGTCCTTCATCCATCCAGGTCCATTGCCGCTCGTCGCTGTTTACGATCATCGGGAAAAAGTTATGTCCTACCTCGTGGATCACCACGCCCAGCATTCCATTCTTGGTCGCTTCGCTATAGGTACCGTCCTTTTCTGTACGGCCGTAGTTAAAACAGATCATGGGGTATTCCATTCCATTGGCCGCTTCCACGCTCTGGGCCACCGGGTAAGGATACGGGATTGTAAATGCAGAATACGTTTTAATGGTATGCGCCACCGCTCTTGTCGAAAACTTCCGGTACAAGCCATAGGCTTCTTTTCCGTAAAAGCTCATACACATTACTTTTTTACCATTAATCAGCTGTGGCATACCGTCCCAGATATATTTACGGGAGGAGGTCCAGGCAAAGTCCCGCACATTATCGGCCTTAAAATGCCAGGTTTTTGTTTTGGTGCTCTTATTTTTTTCCGCAGCCTTTGCTTCTTCCAGGGTAACGATTTCTACCGGTTCTTTGGCATTGGTTGCCAGCCGATAGCGTGCCAGCTGTGCAGACGTTAATACCTGGGCATAGTTCTGGCATTCACCGGTGCTTCCCACAATATGATCTGCCGGCACGGTCATCTGCACATCAAAATTGCCGAAGGTCAGCGCAAATTCCCCTCTTCCGGTAAACTGGTGGTTTTGCCATCCCTGAAAATCGCTGTACACGCATACCCGGGGGTACCACTGGGTAATGGTATAGAGGCTATTACCATCTTCCGGGAACAATTCATAGCCGCCCCTGCCTCCCAGGGTAATCCGGTCGGGAATCTTATAGGACCAATCGATCTTAAACTGGAAACGCTGGCCGGGTTTCAGCGGAGTCTGCAGGTCTACGCGCATCATCGTCTTGTTGATGGTATATGGCAACGCTTTTCCCGTCATATCGGTAATGGACCTGATCTTGTGGCCATAGCCGTTATCCGGCCCGTTCTGGTCTTCCATTTTTGCCAGGGCCCGGTCGGTCATCATCGCAGGCATCACACTCTGATCCTGATAATTGGCATTATCCTTATTACTATGCTCATTCTCATCCAACTGCAGCCATATATAAGTGAGCACATCCGGTGAGTTGTTAAAATAATTCAGGGTTTCACTTCCGGTAAGCTTTTGCCCGTTCTCATCCAGCGTGCACCGGATCACATAGTCGCAGCGCTGCTGCCAGTATTTAGGTCCCGGGGCACCGCTGGCGGTGCGGTATTCGTTCGGCGTGGGAAGAATGGTACCCAGCTGTTCAAATTTATTGCCGTGATTACTGGTGGGATTGTTCTGTATATCCTGGGCATAACCTGAACCCACCCAGATACAAGCTACCGCAAATAAAAATTTTCTCATGAATACGCTTTATGATAATGAAGGAATCCGCTCCAGCGCCATTTTTAACGAAAGCACAAACACTACAGCAGATACCACGAAAATATAGATTCTTTGGGGAATTTTTATACCGCCCACCATTAGCCTTGTTACCAGCAGGATTGCCAGCACTACGATCACCTGCCCCGCCTCCAGCCCCAGGTTAAAACCCAGGAGGCCGGTTCCTACGGATTCATCACTGGCCAGCATCATCCGGATGGTATTGGCAAAGCCCAGGCCATGGATCAGCCCGAAAAACAGGGCGAGGAAATAATTCGTCCGGATTTGCCGGAACTGACCCCGGCGCAGCACATTCCACAGCGCTGTGCAAACAATGGTGAGCGGGATCAGGAATTCTACCCAGGAGGAAGCGATCCGTACCAGATCGAACACACTAAGCGCCAGGGTTAAAGAATGCCCGATGGTGAAAGCAGTTACCAGGATCAGCACCTGTTTCCATTCCCGGAATGTATAGATCACTGCCAGGGCCAGGATAAACAACTGGTGGTCCAGTGCATCCGGACTGATAATATGCCGCCATCCTTCCTCAAAATAAAACCAAAAGCTGTTCATAAGCCCCTTCAGAATTTTACAGACCCCTCCTTTTTTTGCGCTGCTTTTACAAGCAAAGAACCACTGTACTCCGGTCAAACCGGCCCCCGCTTTTCCGGATCATTAAATAAAAATAATTACGCGCTCATTTTATGATGCCAACCATCAAATATAATTTACCATCTTCATATTATATACCTTTATTTGTATTAATGGTGCGTAAGAACTATAAAAGGAAATTTATATTATTACTGACGGTTGTCATACTAACCGGATTTTCGCGCCCGGCATGGCATCCGTTCCATGTGAGCGCCTCCGAAATCGAATACAACCGCAAAACACAGCGCCTGGAGATCAGCACCAAAATTTTTACAGACGATTTTGAATCAGTGCTTACCCGCATTTATAAAACCCCGGTAGACTTCAGCAATAAATCCCGGAAGCTGGCTTTAGATACGCTGGTTACGAAATATATTACCACACATTTAAGTATCCGCAGTAACGGACAGCTGCAGCGGCTGAAGCTTTTCGGCTGGGAGGTCGATCATGAGGCCGTATATCTCTATACCATGGCAGAAGCAGTATCTTTTAACCCCGGGGATATTACGGTAGAAAATACCATCCTTTATGAGCTTTTCCAGGACCAGATGAATATTGTACATTTCATTGTGAACGGCACCCGCAAAAGCAGCAAACTCGCCTACCCGGAGCGGAAGCTGCAATTTCGTTTTTAGAGAGCGAATGGAGAATTCAGAATTCAGATTTCAGATTTCAGAATTTAGAATTGAGCTGTCAGCTTTTGGCCATCAGCTAAAGGCTGAAGGCCGATTGCTGACTGCTGATGGCTATTTGCCAAAAGCGTGGTACATTTGGATTCTAAGCGCGGTACATGAATGTAAAGAAAAATTCCGGTTGGTGGATGGCCCTCCTGGGCGGTATATTGTTGTGGGCAGGCTGGCCTACATCGCCGCTTACCCTACTGCTTTTTGTAGCCTGGGTTCCGCTTCTGCACCTGGCTGATACAACCAGTTCCTGGAAAAAGTTTTTCGGACTGTCGTATATAACCCTGTTGTTGTGGAATGTGCTTACTACCTGGTGGGTAGCCAGGGCTAGTGTTCCCGGCGGCATCAGCGCATTCCTGGCCAACAGCCTGATCATGTGCCTTCCCTGGATGGCGTATTTTTTTACCCGGGCTTATTTTAGCCGGTTTGTTTCAGGACTGGCCCTGATTACTTATTGGATGATCTTTGAATGGATTCACCTGAACTGGGACCTTAGCTGGCCCTGGCTCACGCTGGGAAATGCATTTGCCTTGCATCCCAACTGGGTGCAGTGGTACGAATACACCGGGGCAGCCGGCGGCAGCCTTTGGATCCTGTTTAGCAATGTACTGGTGCACAATGTATTGGTCCGCTACCGGGAGGAAGGTAGAAGCACCGGCTATTTTAAACTGGCCGCAGCATGGGTTCTTACCCTGTGCCTGCCCATTGTTCTTTCCTTATTTGTAAAACAGCAGCTGACGCTCCTGCATAATAAATACAATGTGGTGGTGGTGCAACCCAACTACGACCCCTGGGATACCAAGTTTGCAGCAGGTAAGGAGGAAATGCAGTTACAGGAGTTAATCAGCCTGTCGCAAAAACAGATCGATGCCCAAACGGCATTGGTGGTGTGGCCGGAAACAGCGGTTCCTTACACCGTTTTGGAAGACCAGCTCCGGGACAACCTTTTTCTTAAACCTCTCTGGGGCTTTTTGCAAAACAACCCGAAGGTAAACCTGCTGACCGGGCTGGAAGGCCGCCGGTTGTTTTCTACGCGGGTAAGCCGGTACGCTCAAAAATTACCAGACGGCAGTTTTGTTGAAGGATATAACAGCGCCGCGCTATTCGACAGTGTATCAGTACAGATTGATCATAAATCCAAATTGGTGCCCGGGCCAGAGGTATTACCGGCGTTCCTTGGTTTTATGGGACCGGTATTTGAAAAATTCGGGGGCACCATGGGTGGTTATGCCCGCGATTCCTCGGAACGGATACTGCAAACCACCAATCATACATTTAACATTACACCTGCTGTTTGTTATGAAAGCATTTATGGGGATTATCTTTCGCAGTTCAACCGGAAGGGGGCCAATCTTATCTGCGTCATTACCAACGACGGGTGGTGGGGCGATACACAGGGATACCGGCAGCATATGCAATATGCGCGCCTCCGGGCCATTGAAAGCCGGAAATGGGTAGCCCGAAGTGCCAATACCGGGATCAGCTGTTTTATTGATCCTTATGGCAATATCGTGCAGCAACTGCCCTGGAACAAACAAGGCACCTTAAAACAAACCGTTGCTGCGTTTGTTTCCGAGACCTTTTACACCCGTTATGGCGACTGGCTTTTCCGTACCGTTGCAATATTGGCACTGGCATTTTTATTGATTCTTATTTATAAAAGGATTGTTCAAAAAAGACAATCCGCTCAAAAACCTTCCTGATGGGTACAAAAAATATAAATATCAATAACAGCATTATCCATTACACCATTGAGGGTGTCGGACGCCCGGTAGTGCTGTTGCACGGCTTTGGTGAAGACAGTTCCGTATGGGAAAACCAGGTGGAATACCTGCGGCACAATTACCAGGTGATTGTACCAGACATTCCGGGAAGCGGACAGTCGGAACTGACCGCCGACGTCAGCATGGAGGGTATTGCAGCAGTGATCCTCCGCATTGTGGAAGCGGAAGAGCTGGAATCTATAGTGCTGATCGGTCATAGTATGGGCGGTTATGCAACGCTGGCCTTTGCAGCGCAATACCCGCATTTGCTGGATGGTTTCGGCCTGTTTCATTCCACAGCAGCGGCTGATACTGAAGAAAAAAAAGAAACCCGGCGCAAGGGCATCGCCTTTATAGAAAAGCACGGGGCCAATGAATTTTTACAAACAACGATCCCCAATTTATTTTCTGCCCATACCAAAGAAAGCAATCCCGGCCTGGTTCAGCAATTTACCGACCGTCTTCCTGTTTTTTCAAAAACCGCACTCAAAAGCTATTATGAAGCCATGATTAAACGGCCGGAGCGGATCGACCTGTTCTCAAAAACCGACCTGCCGGTACTATTTATTATTGGCGAACAGGATACGGTCATTCCTTTTGAAGACATTTTAAAGCAAGCCTCCATGCCGCGGATCTCCTATATTCATGTATTGCATCATTCCGGCCATATGGGTATGCTGGAGGAATCCGGAAAGGCAAGTGCGGCAATCGAAGAATTTTTGATGGAGCTGAAATAGCAGAGAACAGTCAATGGTGCATCGTGAAGGGCACTTTAGTTTCTTCACGGAACAAACTCAATACGATGAATAAAACCGTTTTTATAACAGGTGCCACCGCCGGATTTGGCGAAGCCTGTGCCAAAAAATTTGCAGCGAACCATTACAATGTGATCATTACCGGGAGAAGACAGGACCGGCTGGAGCAACTTGCTGAAACGCTGACAAGCACTTATTCCGTTGCAGTGCTGCCGCTGGTATTTGATGTGCGTAACCGGGACCACGTATCTGAAGCTATCGCCGGTCTTCCGGAATCCTGGAAACAGATTGATGTACTGGTGAACAATGCCGGTCTCGCTGCAGGCAAAGATGATTTTGCCCAGGCGAGCCTGGATGACTGGGATACCATGGTGGATACCAATATTAAGGGGTTTGCATATGTGGCTCAGGCTGTTTCCAGGCTGATGATTCCACATAAAAGAGGGCATATCATCAACCTCGGCTCTGTGGCCGCAAAACAGGTGTATGCACAGGGCAATATGTACTGTGCCACCAAACATGCAGTGGATGCACTTTCCCAGGCTATGCGGATCGATCTCCTGCCCTTTCATATAAAAGTGACTGCCATTCATCCGGGCGCCGCCAATACAGAATTTTCAACCGTTCGCTTCAAAGGCGACCGTATTGCAGCGGACAAGGTTTATGAAGGTTTAATTCCTCTCATTGCCGAAGATATTGCCGAAACCATTTTTTATTGTGCCGCCTTGCCAGCGCATGTTTGCATCAACGACCTGGTGATTACCTGTACCCAACAGGCGGATTGTTTTTATTACGACCGTGAGTAGGACTTGAGATTTGAGCCCCGAAGCCCCGGGGGAGATTTGAGCAATCAGTCTTTAGCGTTCAGCATCGTTTAGACATCCCAAAACTTGAAACCTGAAACTAAAAATAGTACCTTTGCTTAATAAATATTCATTCTATTGGCAATCAAATTTGGTGTGGCGGGAAGCGGTAGCTGGGCAACAGCGCTGGTGAAAATATTAACCGACAACGGGCATAAAGTAAACTGGTGTTTACGAAGTGAAACCGCGATCGGTTTTATCAAACAACGGCATCACAATCCCAAACATTTAACAGCCGCCGTACTCAACACCAAACTGCTGTATTTAACCACAAACCTGAATGCGGTTGCTGAACGGTCGGATGTGCTGATCCTTGCCATGCCTTCTGCTTACGTGGCGGAAAGCCTGCAGGAACTATCTCCTTCCGATTTTAAAAATAAAAAAGTCCTCTCCGCTATTAAAGGTATTCTTCCCGGTGATAATATTTTACTGAATGAATACCTGGAGCGCCATTTTGATGTTTCCCTAAACAATTATTTTGCGGTACTGGGTCCCTGCCATGCTGAAGAAGTTGCCGCAGAAAAACTTTCCTATCTTACCTTCTCGGGAGTGGATGAACCGATGGCCGCAAAAATTGCTGCGTATTTCCAGTCATCCTTCATCAACACCATTGTTAACACCGACATACTGGGTGTGCAGTATGCCGCAGTATTAAAAAACATCTATGCACTAGGTGCCGGAATCGCGCACGGCCTGGATTACGGCGATAATTTTCAAAGCGTGTATATCGCCAACAGCGCGGATGAAATGGCGGGTTTCCTGAGAAAGTTCGGAGCGGAGCACATCGTGGTAGGAGAACATACAGACCAGGACGAACCGGGGAAAAAATATGCCAATTATTCTGCATCCGTTTACCTGGGCGACCTGCTGGTAACCTGCTATTCCCTGCACAGCCGCAACCGCACCTTTGGTAACATGATCGGCAAAGGCTACAGTGTGCAGGCCGCACAGCTGGAGCTGCGGATGGTAGCAGAAGGCTACAACGCTGCCAGGTGCATCTATAACACCAATCAATCGCTGAAGGCGGAAATGCCCATCGCTGAAACGATTTACAACATTCTTTGGGAAGGATTACCGCCTGCAAAAGGATTCGAAAAAATTGAAGGAATCCTTATCTGACCCTTTCTGCGGCCTTGGTTAAATACGTAATTTTCGTTATATTGGCAGGACATCCAATTTTTTCATTCTTAATGTTTGCTTATGTCTATGACGGTTTTCCCGAACGGGTTCGACTCCTGGCAAAAAACACATTTCGAAGTGGTTGAAGCACTTTGTTACCTACGCGATATTGAGGAACCCCATCTGCAGAAAAGCTTCAACGAAATGCTAAACCGGAGTGCCACGGATTCCATGTATCAGCTTGCACGGGAATTGACGGATAAATTTGAAGAAACCACAAAGGGACAACCCGGGGACCGTACCCTTTTTGAAGCGATCGAAGAATTTGTGGCACGGGAACTAAAGGAACGTGCAGGCGGTAAAAGATGAAAAGATTTTACGTTATCGTTTAAAAATTGAGGCAGGCAAAGCAACCCACCATCGGTTCCGCAAGGTGGGATAGAGATACCAGCCCCGCAGAACGCAGCCCGGGTTCAACCCGGATGTTGATAACAAACGGCGCCCCGACTGGCTTGCTCAATGAACCTTCGTTTTGCACCGGGCAAAGCGCCCCGGTCTTCAGAAGGTCAGGCATCCGAAGCACCGTTCCGAATCGCTCCGCAGACGAAAAGTAATGCTTCTTTAGCCGGCCGGGCATGAGCCAGGTGCTGTTGTTATCAAAAATTTTGTACCCGTATGATTCGATTACAATTGAGTTGATAACAACTTGTAACCGGACCTTCAGCATTTTTCAATGCGATTACAATTCCGATCGAGATGTTGGATATGCAAATAATGGGCGGTGTTCGGTTGTGCCGAATCAGCAAAAACAGGTAAACAAACGTTTCCCGTGGCGATTATGCTCGATTCCTGTTATCCTAAACCGCTGAAAACAATAAGCCCCGGCAGATAACTACCGGGGCCACAACTATAAACTATACACCCAAACTCCTTCCCGCTAACTGCGGGAATTGAATTTTCACAGGAATCAGTCTGGTTTTTTACCATCCAGGAAGGTGTTAATGGTATTGATCTGACCCTGATTTTTATCATCGGAGCTTATTTCAAACTTACTATAGTAGCTTTCAATATGATTGGAATTATTCTGCAATTCCATGTTCCGGCGTATATAAGCAGGAACGGTTTCATATTCGCTGTTGGGATCGCTTACATTAACATTGAACGAAAGGTTCCGCAGTTTTTGCAACCGCTCTACCTGCTTTCTTTTCTGCAGTTGCATTTCTTCTTCCTGACTTAGCGTAGGTTGTTGCTGTACCGGCATTTCCCGGTCGATTTGGCTCAGCGGTGTTTTCACCTCCTCTTTTACCCGCTCGATCTTCTCTACCAGTTCCATTTTTTCTTCAGCCGGCTGTTCCGGTACCGGAGTTTTTGCTACCACCTCTTCTCGTTTCTGCTCTGCGTAGATATTGGAAGGTTTTTCGAGGTAGCTGCGTACGCCCACGCCTGCAGAAAGATCCTGCTCGTTGATTGCCGGTTCTTCCATGACCCGGTTTTCAGCAGGCACCGAAGGAGAATAAAAAGCTTCTTCTTCCGCAGCCACCACTTCCACAATGACTTCAGGAGTAGCCTCCGGCTCTGCGTGCGCACCGATCTTTTCGTTGTCCTCTGTAGATAAGCTGTAATGGATGTCTGCCGTTTCTTTCCCGTAGCCGAGATCCGCCATATCTGCCAGTGTTGGCATCGGGGCATCCATAAACAACGGCTCATCAATCAGTTTGGGCATCATCGGATCGATCAATCCCAAACTCTTTTCCGCTTCTTTCAGCTCATGCTCCATTACTTCCGGTTTTTCAACCTTTGCTTCTATTTTAGGTGCCGTATTTTCCTGCGGCGTGAGGGTCATCACAATTTTGCCCTCATCCTGTTCTTCTTTTTTCAACACCGGTTTTACAAACGGGTCCTTGTTTTCAAACCCGGTTGCGATGAGGGTAATACCAATCTCATCTCCCAGTGAATTATCATAACCCAGTCCCAGGATTACATCGGTATTTTCTCCTGCCTGGCTTAATAAATGCGCCTGGATCACTTCCACTTCATCCATGGTAAATTCCGAATCCCCTTCAGCAGAATTGATATTGATCAGGATCCACTTAGCCCCGCGGATATCATTATCATTCAGCAACGGCGAATTCAGTGCCTCTTCAATCGCACGCTGGGCGCGGTTTTCACCGGAAGAGGTAGCACTACCCAGGATCGCCACACCGCCGTTTTTCATAACGGTGCATACATCGGCAAAGTCCACATTGATCTGGCCAGTGCTGTTGATCACATCCGTGATGCATTTGGCGGCTGTGGCCAGCACGTTATCTGCTTTTTCAAATGCTTCCCGCATTTTCAGGTTTCCAAACTGATGACGCAGTTTATCGTTGCTGATCACCAGCAGGGTATCTACATATTGTTTCAGGATCTTAATGCCTTCTTCGGCCTGCTTATGCCGTTTTTTTCCTTCATAAGCAAAGGGCATGGTAACAATCCCCACCGTAAGTACGCCCAGGTCCTTGCAGATCTTGGCAATGATGGGCGCCCCCCCGGTTCCGGTACCACCGCCCATACCCGCGGTAATGAATGCCATCTTGGTGTTTACTTCCACAATCCGTTTGATCTCCTCCAGCGATTCTTCGGTAGCCTGGCGGCCGATCTCCGGGTTGGCCCCGGCGCCCAGTCCGGATGTCAGCTGGGGACCCAACTGGATGCGGTTCGGAATCTGGCTGTTGGAAAGCGCCTGGGCATCGGTATTGCAAATAATGAAGTTTACTCCGTCGATGTTTTGACTAAACATATGATTAACAGCGTTGCCGCCGCCACCGCCCACTCCAATCACTTTTATGATGGAGGATTGTTCCTTAGGTAGATCAAAATGTATCATCTTTTAAAAATTTGTGGTTTCCCTTCCATGAAAACCTGTTTTGTAAATGGGTTAATTATAGTTGTTGTTAAATGCGGCACTTACAGATGGCCGTCTTCTTCTTCCTTAAAAATATCGATGATTCCGTTTTTAAATTTGTCCCAGAAGTTTTTCAGGGGCTGTCTTTTTTCCACGGAAGCCACGGCTGTTTCTGTTGCTACCAATACCTCTTCCTGTGCGGTTTCAACATTGGGCCGGATCAGATCCTGGGGTACGGGAATGTTAATGAAACTTTTCTCAAACACTTTGCGATTGTTTTCAAAATCATCATATCCTTTCAGGATCAATCCCAGGCAGGTGGAATAGGTTGGTTTGGCAAGCTCTTCAATATGACCCGCTGCCAGGTGCTCGTTTGGCAAGCCGATCCGGGCCGGCAAGCCGGTTACATACTCCGTCAGCTGGATCAGGTGCCGCAGCTGGGAACCTCCACCGGTAAGCACGATGCCACCGTTGAGATGCCGGTTATCCATGCCGATTTGTTTCAGGTGATAGGTCACAAAATCCAGGATCTCGCTCATACGGGCCTGGATGATATTGGCCAGGTTTTTTACGCTGATCTCTTTTGCCGGCATACCCCGTAAACCCGGTATGGTGATATAGGCATTGGCCTTTGCTTCATTCGCCAGGGCGCTGCCAAACTGTGTTTTCATCTGCTCGGCCTGGCTTTTTAATACACCCAAACCGGTTTTGATATCATTGGTAATATTTTCTCCGGCAAACGGGATCACCGCTGTGTGCCTGAGTACTCCGTCTGCAAATACAGCAAGGTCTGTAGTACCACCGCCAATATCTACAATGGCCACTCCGGCTTCCAGGTCTTCCTGGCCCATTACGGCTGCGGCTGAGGCCAGTGGCTGCAATACCAGGTCCTTTGTATACAAGCCGGCTTTTTCCACGCTGCGGTTGATATTGCGGATGGCATTTTTATCACCAGTGATGATGTGAAAATTCGCCCCCAGTTTTACGCCGCTGTACCCGATCGGTCGTACAATATTGGGCATGTTATCGATGGTGTACTCCTGCGGAATCACATCAATGATCTGGTCGCCCGCCGGAATATAGGTTTTGTATTGTTTGCCGATCAGCAGGTCTACCTCGGCCTGAGTGATTTCTTCTTCTTCGCTTTCCCGCACAATATCACCGCGTGTTTGCAGGCTCTTGATATGATGTCCGGCAATACCCACATATACTTCTCCGATGTTCAGGTTTGGATTTAACGACAAACAGTTTTCAAGCGCCAGTTTAATAGCTTTGATCGTTTCATCGATATTCAATACCTGGCCATGCTTTACTCCATTGGAGTTTGCCTTGCCAAATCCAAGAATTTCCAGTTTTCCGAACTCGTTTTTGCGTCCGGCAATAACAGCAATCTTGGTGGTTCCAATGTCCAGTCCTACGATAATGGGTTGTTCAGGATTCATATACTTCGTTTTTAGTTGTTCTTTTTAATGGGTGTTTTCTTTGCAGCAACTTTTTTTTCTGTGGTCTTTTTTGAAGATGTCGTTTTCTTTACATCCGCCTTCACTTTGGAGACCGGCTTTTTGCTGTCTGCCGGTTTTGTCAGCGGCTTTTTAGCCGTATCCTTTTTGACCGGCTGTTTGGCACCTGTTTTTGCTACAGGTTTTGAGCCTGCCGTGCTTTTACGCGGCTCGCTTTTCGTCGCCGGCCGGGTGACGGGCCGCTTTTCAGAAACGATCTTTTTCGCTTCCGGTTTCTTTACCACCGTATGCTTTGCAGGCTCATTTTTGGCCGGCGTCACAGCAAGTGCGGCAGCCGCAACAGGCTCGGGCTTTTCACCCGCGGGAAGCAGATCCAGTGTATCCATTTCCACCTCGCCCGCCAGCCGCTCGTAGGGCTGTTGTACACTCATAGCCGTATCCGATACCGCCAGTTGGGCGCCGGGCACCACCTGTGCCACTTCGATCAGATCGTTGGCCTTACGCGACTGTTGCAACAGTTCTTCAATATTTTTCCGCAACTGCAGCGAGTCCAGTTTGGAATAATCACCCTTAATTCCTACCACCTGGCCGTTGTATTGCACATTAATCCGTTTGTACTTATCGAAACCGGTCCGTTTCAATACCTGGTCGTAAAACAGGTAAAGCCGGTGAAATTTAGAAGCGATATCACTGCCATCACCCAGATCTACCCGGTGATTGCCCACTACCGGCACCATCTCCATATTCCAGCAACTGGTCCCGCATTTACGGATATCGATTTGAGAAACCTGGGACACCCAGAATGAATCACTATTGATAAATGAAGCCGTAGCAATCATATTCTCCAGCAGCGCACTGTCGGCTGCATGCATGATCCGGGCATTCGGATATCCGGTGAACACAGGCACATCCAGCGAAATCTTATCCGAAAGCGGAATCTGCTTTCCGGCCTCATCAATGTAAAAGGATTGACCGCCACTGGTAAACACACGGGCCAGCGGTTTCCGCTCCGTTACGTTTACCCGGAGTATATCTTTATTGTCGAAATACAACTCGGCATTGTATACCCAGGAGCTTTGCTCCAAAAGATCTTCCATACGCGGAAGGTTGAACACCGTTTTGCGTTGTCCCTTCACCTCCCCGCCCGATGCTTCTTTCAGTAATTTCACAATCTGTGCTTCAGAAGTAAATAAACTTCCCCCTCCCTGCGCTCCACGGATACGGATTTCATACCCTTTACAGCTGCTTCCATCCTGCGCCCGCATAGCGGCCACGATCAGGGTAAACATACCGGCTCCCACACCCAGCCACATGAGTGTCAGCAACATTCTTTTTATCGCTCTTTTCCTGCCCACTTTATTTTAATAATCGCTCTTTTATCGGTTCTACTAATTTGTCAATATCACCGGCCCCTGCAGTGATGATTACCTCTCCGAATTCTTTTTCCCGGTTCTTTGCAAAGTCTTCCTCAACCCAATCCAGCAACACTTCCCTGGTCATCAATACAGGTGTCGCCCCGTCCATCAATTCAGCAATGGTATTGCTTTCAATTCCGGGTATCGGTTGTTCCCGTGCAGGATAAACCGGCAATAAGACTGCCTTGTTTACCATGCTCAAAACAGCAGCAAAATCCTGGGCAAAATCTTTTGTACGGCTGTACAAATGCGGCTGGAAAATTAACGTACATTTCTTTTGAGGAAACAGCGTTTTTACACTATTTATCAACGCTTTCAGCTCTTCCGGATGATGTGCGTAGTCATCTATAAACACCAGGTCTTTTTGCTTGATAATGTATTCAAACCGGCGCTTCACACCTTTGAATGAAGCAACCGCTGCTTTTATTTTTTCTGCATCAATATTCAAAGCACCTGCCACGGCTACGGCGGCCACCATATTCTCGATATTGTGCATACCGCCCATATTCAATTCCAGTCCTTCAATCAGCTGGGCCGGCAATACGACATCAAATACATACCCGCCGTCCTTTATTTTGATATTGGCGGCATAGATATTGGCACTGTTATTCTGCAAACTGTACTGCCACATACGTTCTGCCTTCAGCTCCCGGCCGATGCCCAGTTTCCGGATCAGCAGCCCCCCCCTTTTTAACCGTTGTGCAAAGTCGGCAAAGGCCTGCCGCACCTGCTCCGCGGTTCCATAAATATCCAGATGATCCGGATCAATGGCGGTTACCACGGCCATATCGGGACTAAGTTTCAAAAAGCTACGGTCGTATTCGTCTGCCTCGATTACGCAAACATCCTTTTCACTGCTCCAGAAATTGGTATCATAATTCGCTGAGATGCCGCCCAGGAAGGCATTGCATCCATACCCGCTATCGCGCAGTAAATGAGCGATCATGGTGGTTGTGGTGGTTTTGCCATGCGTACCCGCCACACAGATATTAAAAGAACTTTCAGTAATCTGCTGCAGCACCTCGCTCCGTTTCATCACCGGGTACCCCTGCGCTTTATAATAGTTCAGCTCCTGATGCCCCGCCGGCACCGCGGGTGTATATACGACCCAGTCTGCATCCTTGGGTGCCTGTGCCAGGTCTTCTTCATAATGCACGGGCATGCCCTCGGCCACCAATGCCCTGGTCAACGCGGTTTCTGTTTTATCGTACCCGCTTACGGCAATTCCTTTTGAATGAAAATAACGCGCCAGGGCACTCATTCCAATTCCCCCGATCCCAATCAAGTAGACCCGCTTTAAATCCCCTATTTTTTTTATCTGCACGTTATATGGTTTTTAAAATTTCGCTGGCTACCTGTTCGTCGGCATCTGTAACCGATAAGCCAGCCAGTGTTTCGCTCATGTAGCGGCGCGTTGCTGTATCCTTTGACAACGCGACCACTTTTTCAATTACCTGGTCTTTGGCATCGCTGTCTTTGACCATCCAGGCGGCGCCCTTATTTACCAGCTGCAGGGCGTTTACGGTTTGATGATCTTCTGTTGCAAAAGGATACGGCACAAAAATGACCGGCTTTTTTGCTACACAAATCTCTGCCACCGTCATCGCCCCGGCTCTTGCCACAATAATATCCGCAGCCGCATAGGCAAACTGCATTTCCGTAATAAAAGGATTCGCCCATACTTCACGGTGCTCCACCGCAATTTCCATTGCCTCCTTCGAAAGGGTTTTCCCGGTTTGCCAGATCAGTTGCAAACCAGATCTGAGCAGGTCGCCGATGTGCGCAATCACCGCTTCATTGATGGAACGCGCCCCCAGGCTGCCACCCACCACCAGTACCGTAAGCTTATCCGGCGAAAGCGAAAAATATTGCAGTGCCTGCTCCCGACCAATGTTCATGGTTGCAATGGCCTTCCTTACCGGGTTGCCGGTTACAAGAATCTTTTGCGCCGGAAAAAACCGCTCCATACCATCGGTGGCCGTAAATACCCGGGTGGCCTTTTTGCCCAGCATGATATTGGCCTTACCGGCGAAGGAGTTGGATTCATGAATGAAAGTGGGAATGCCTTTCGATTGTGCATATTTCAGCACAGGAAATGTTGAGTACCCACCCACTCCGATGACGGCATCCGGTCTGAATGATTGAAAAATCTTCCGCACCTGGAAAAAGCTTTTCACCAGTTTGAAAGGAAGTGCGATATTCTTTATCAAAGAGCTGCGGTTAAACCCCGCAATATCCAGTCCTTTTATTTCATAACCCGCCTGCGGCACTTTCTCCATTTCCATTTTTCCACGGGCTCCTACAAACAGAATCTCAATGGAGGAGTCCTTTTGCTGCAACGCCTGGGCAATGGCAATGGCAGGAAAGATATGCCCTCCTGTTCCACCACCTGCTATGATTATTTTTTTATGCATCTGTTTTTTCAGCAATGGCTACTTCAACTACTTCCTCCGGTGCCGCATCTTCTTCAGCTACCGGTTGCGGACGCTCCATACTTTCTACGTTCCGCGATACGCTTAAAATAATTCCGATGGCCAGGCAGGTAAAAAGAAAGCTGGAGCCTCCCATACTTACCAGCGGCAGGGTTACGCCCGTTACCGGGAAAAGATTCACCGTTACCGCCATATTGGCCACCGCCTGGATGGCCAGGGTAAAACTCAACCCAAGCGCCAGGAATGCACCAAAAGCAAAGGGACATCTTTTAAAGATCCGGATACAGCGGTAGAGAAATACGATGTATATAAAAAGAATAAAGGCGCCACCAATCAATCCGTACTCTTCGATGATAATGGCGAAAATGAAATCATTATATGCTTGCGGAAGATAATCTCTTGTAGTACTGTTACCCGGTCCTACGCCCACAAACCCACCTTTCGCAATTGCAATTTTTGCCTGGTTCACCTGGTACATTTCGTCATTATCGGCTTCTTTGCCGCCATAGATAAAATTCTCCACCCGCCCGATCCAGGTATCCACCCGGGTGGTCAATCCTCCCGTTGCCTTTTTTACCGCCAGTGTGGTTTCCGTAGTATCGATATCTTTTCCGCTTTTATGCCGTACCATGGCAGCCATTACCAGCATGATCAATGGTATCAATGCCACACCTGCCACCAGCAAGAGATGCTTTACACTTACCCGGCCAATGAACAACAACATCATGCAGCTGGCACCCAGCAACAGTGCAGTAGATAAGTTGGCGGGCGCGATCAGCAAACAGGTAACCCCGATAGGGAGCATGACCGGCAAAAAGCCTTTCTTAAAACTCTTAATCACCTGTTGTTTCCGGCTTAGCAGGCGCGCCAGGTACATAAACAGCGCCAGCTTTGCCAGATCCGAAGTCTGCATGGTCATATTGATGAGCGGCACCCGGATCCACCGGCTCCCTTCGTTCATTTTAACGCCAAAGAACAGGGTATAGGCCAGCAACGGAATACTAAGTATAAATAAGATCCGCGCCACCTTGGAATAGATTGTGTAGTTCACCCGATGGGCGAAATAAACCACCGCAAATCCCAGCAGGATAAAGATCACCTGCTTAAAGAGGTAAACTTCCGTGTTCCCCTTATATTTTTTATATGCTAGAGAGCCGGTAGCACTGTAAACGGTTAGTAAGGATACCAGCGTCAGCAATACCACCAGCGCCCAGATGACTTTATCACCCCGGGCATGCTGATCCAGTCCGCCTTTCCATCTCCTGGGTTTCGCGGTTTCTGCTCCTGTTTCTATTTCTGCTGTAGCTGCCATTTTCCGGATATCATTTTACAATTCAATAACTGCACGCTTAAACTGTGCGCCGCGGTCTTCATAATTTTTAAAAAGGTCGAAGCTGGCACAGGCCGGGCTCAGCAATACCACATCTCCTTTTTCTGCGTGGGCAAACGCCGCCCCTACGGCCTCTGCCGCACTGGCCGTATCGATGATCACTGATACGCTATCCCTGAAGGCTTCATGGATTTTTGTATTGTCAAGACCCAGGCAAATAATGGCTTTTACCTTTTCCTTTACCAGGTCCTCCATCAGTGAATAATCATTCCCTTTATCCACCCCGCCAAGGATGAGCACGGTAGGCTTTTCCATACTTTCCAGTGCATACCAGGTAGAGTTTACATTGGTGGCCTTGCTGTCGTTAATAAACTCAACGCCCCGGATGGTGGCAACATGTTCCATACGATGCTCCAGGTTCTGAAACGTTTGAACCGCTTCGCGGATCTTCTCCTTGCGGATGTCCATTGTTGCCGCTGTAACGGACGCTGCCATAGTGTTATACTGGTTGTGTTTACCTTTTAGTGTGAAGTCATAAATACTCATGTTCATGAAATCTTCGCCCGTCCTTACATACATATCGCCATCCTTGATAAAAGCCGCATTATTTTCTCTTTCCATGCTAATCGGTAGTTGAATTGATTGAATATTGAATTTGTCTATTGATTCCTTGGTTATCGGGTCATCGGCATTGTATACAAAAAAATCGGATGCCTGCTGGTTCATTACAATGCGAAACTTGCTCTTTATATAATTTTCAAATTTGTACTCGTAGCGGTCCAGATGATCTTCTGTAATATTGGTCAGCACTGCGATATGGGGCCGGAAACTTTCAATATCGTCCAGCTGAAAACTGCTTACTTCCACCACATACACCGGTTTGGGATCGGTTGCCACCTGTTTGGCAAAGGAAGTGCCGATGTTACCAACCAGTGCTGCATCCAGACCACCTACCATGCAGATATGATGAATCAGAGAAGTGGTGGTGGTTTTACCATTGCTACCCGTAATGGCAATGATCCGGCTGTTGCCCGCAAAGCGGTACGCCAGCTCTATTTCACTGATCACCGGTATCTGCCTGGCCCTTATTTTTTTTACCAGCTCGTTCTTCTCAGGAATGCCCGGGCTTTTCACCACCTCATCCGCATCGAGTATTTTCTCCTCCGTATGGCCGTTCTCTTCCCATTCTATACCGGCCTGCCGTAGTTCACTACGATACATTTCTTTCAAAGAACCGCCATCTGATAGGAAAACGGAATAACCCTGCTGTTTCGCCAGCAACGCTGCGCCCACGCCACTTTCACCGCCTCCCAGTATCACCAGCCGTTTTTTCATTCCTTATCTCAACTTTAAGGTTACAATACATACTACCACCAGCAGAATCTGTACAATCCAAAACCGTGTTACGATCTTAGACTCATGATATCCCTGTTTTTGATAATGATGGTGCAGCGGGCTCATTAAAAAAATCCGCCGGCCTTCACCATACTTTTTCTTCGTGTATTTAAAATACGTTACCTGCAGTGTTACACTCAGCAACTCCACAAAGAACACACCGCAGAAAATCGGAATCAGCAATTCTTTATGCACAATGATGGCGATAGAGGCAATGATCCCTCCCAACGTCAGACTTCCGGTATCGCCCATAAATACCTGGGCCGGGTACGAATTATACCAGAGAAATCCCACACAGGCCCCGATCATGGCCGCCAGGAAAATAGACAGCTCTCCCAGATTGGGGATATACATGATATTGAGGTAGTCGGCAAAATTGAAGTTGCCGCTGGCATAGGCAAAAATGCCCAGCATGACCCCGATCAGCGCCGAAGTACCTGTAGCCAATCCATCCAGGCCATCCGTTATATTGGCCCCATTTGACACTGCCGTAATGATAAATACCACGATCAAGATATACAACACCCAGGAATATTGCCTTAATGATTCAGGCAATAATTTAGAGTAATTGAATTCATGATTCTTTACAAATGGTATCGTCGTGATCGGATCCTTGGTAGCTACAAAATGCTTGGTCCGGTTGTTTACGGTTTTGGTGATCACTTCTGTTTCGGCGGAATTGGGGGTACCGATGTATTCGCGCCAGATCTTCACATTGCTGTTGAAGTACAATACGGATCCTACCGTAATGCCCAATACAACCTGTCCGAAAATTTTAAACCAGCCGGCCAGCCCGTCCTTGTCCTGCTTTTTATACGCTTCTCCTTTTTCCCGGGCGATGCGCTTGGCGCGAAGTTTCAGATAGTCATCCAGGAAGCCGATGGCACCAAGCCAAACGGTGGCAAACAGCATCAGCAGAATGTATACGGTGTTCAACCGTGCCAGGAGCAGGGTGGGTACCAGGATCCCCAAAATGATGATGATCCCTCCCATAGTGGGTGTTCCTTTTTTTGCCTGCTCACCTGCCAGGCCCAGGTCCCTTACCGACTCGCCTACCAGTTTGGCCCGCAGCATATTGATGAGTCGTTTACCAAATATCAAAGTGATTGTAAGCGCCAGCAATACGGCCATCATTACCCGAAACGTAATAAATTCCATAAGGTTACGGCCGGGAAAATTGATACCGTTTTGCTTAAACCACTCAAATAGATGATACAACATAATTAAACAATATGAAAATGTGTTAATTTGAAGATTTGAAAATGAGTGTCCTGTTATCTATCCGCACTCAACGCCAAACCCCAATGTTTTTTATTTTCCCAACAATTCAAAAATTTCCTTCAATACCTCGCGGTCATCAAAATGATTCCGTACGCCTTTCACTTCCTGGTAGGTTTCATGCCCCTTGCCTGCCACCAGTACGATATCCGACGGGTTGGCTAAACTGATCGCGGTTTTGATCGCTTCACGCCGGTCTGTTATCGACAGGCATTTTCTGCGCGCCCCTGCAGGCACGCCGGCCTCCATCTCCTTGATGATTTCCTGCGGATCCTCATTCCGCGGGTTATCACTGGTAAAAATGATCTTGTCACTATATTCGCAGGCTACTTCTGCCATCACCGGCCGTTTTGTTTTATCGCGGTTACCGCCACAACCTACCACGGTAATGACCTGCTCAAATCCTTTTCTTAGTTTTTTTATAGTGGCCAGTACATTCAATAATGCATCCGGGGTATGGGCGTAATCGACGATGCCGATCACATTTTCATGGGCCGATACCAGGTATTCGAATCTTCCGGCGGCACCGTTTAATACGCTCAAAGCCTGTAGTACCGGCACTTTTTCCTCACCCAGACAAATAGCAGCACCGTAAACCGCCAGCAGGTTGTAAGCATTGAATTCTCCGATCAGGCGGAAATGCACTTCCTGCTCGTCGATCATCATGTGCAGCCCCATGATATGATTGTCCAGGATCTTTCCTTTAAAATCGCTGGTAGTCTTTAACGAGTAGGTTTTTACAGCCGCCCGGGTATTCTGTACCATTACCATTCCCCGCTTATCATCCACGTTGGTGAGCGCAAACGCTTCCTTGGGCAAATGATCAAAGAACGCCTTCTTTACGCGGATGTATTCATCAAATGTTTTATGATAATCGAGATGGTCATGCGTGATATTACTGAAGATGCCTCCGGCAAACTGCAGCCCTTCGATCCGGTGCTGGTGAATGGCATGTGAGCTCACTTCCATAAACGCATATGTGCAACCTTGATCTGCCATCTGAGCCAGCAGTGCATTCAACCGAACCGCATCTGGTGTGGTATGAGTTGCCTCCAGCGCTTCATCGCCGATACGGTTTTGTACCGTACTGATCAAACCGCAGGTAAACCCGAGACTACTGAATAGCTGGTACAGCAACGTGGCAATAGTGGTTTTACCGTTGGTACCGGTAACTCCAACCAGCTTTACCCGGCCGGAAGGCTGCCCGTAAAAATTGTGCGCCAGGATGCCCGCCGCAGCCCCGGTATTGGCCACCTGTACATAGGTAATATGTTCCGCTATGTTCTGTGGAAGGCTTTCGCATACGATGGCAATGGCTCCGTTTTGAATCGCGTTGTCAATGAACTGATGCCCGTCGATCCCACCCTTCACCGCCACAAAAACCGCCCCGGGCTTTACGTTACGGGAGTCAATTGCCACAGCACTGATATCGATTGCCGTATTTCCCTGTACCGCGAGCAATTGGGTTTTATATAAAATATCCTGTAACTGCACTTAATTGATTTATGCCAGATTTAAAATCACTGCCTGTCCTTTTGCAAAAGAAGCACCCGGTGCAATGGATTGCCCCTGCACTTTCCCACTTCCCTGCACTTTTATACGAAGCCCCATGGGCTCCAGCAAACTGATTGCATCCCGTAGCCCCATGCCTTTCACACTGGGCATTACATTATTCCGTACGATATTACCGGTGATCACCGGCTTAAATTTTTTAGCGTACATGGTGGCCCAGCGGCTTGTTTGCAACGAATCCACAAACGGAATGTTCAGCATGCCCAGTACATTCTTGATCGCCGTAGCACTACCCGCATAAAAGTAGCTGGTACTGTCTTTAGCTCCTTCATAACTTTTTGGAGTTTTACGTTCCACGTACATGGAGTATATTTTGGTGGCAATTTCCCGGAATACCGGCGCTCCGATCTGGCCGCCGTAATGCAATGCAGCACCAGGACTTGTTCTTACCACCACGATACAGGTGTATTGAGGACGGTCTGCAGGAAAATACCCTACAAAAGAGGCCTGGTATACATTGTTGCCATATTTGATCGCTCCATCCGAAACGTGCGCCGTACCGGTTTTCCCGGCAACTTTAAACGGCATATCTTTAAAAGGCACACGTCCGGTACCTTCAGTAATCGCCATTTCAAGACTTTCCCGGGCTGCTTTTAAAGTAGATGGCCTGGCAATCGATTCTTCCATTACCTCCGGCTGAATATTCTCTACCACCACACCCTGGTTACGGATACTGCTCACCAGGTAGGGGCGCATCATTCTACCATCGTTTGCCACCGCATTGTATAAAGTCAGTGTTTGCAAGGGGCTTACGTTCAGCGCATAGCCAAAACTCATCGTCAGCATGTTCATTAATCCGCCATGATCTTTTGCAAGCGGTGCCATGCGCGGCTTGGGCACATGCGCCAGATCAATCGGTGAACGCTGGGCCATATGATATTTTCTCAGGTAATCACCAAATTCAGATGGATTGCCGCCAAAGGCTTTCAAGGCAATTTTAGCCAATCCCACGTTGGAACTGTGCGCCACACATTCTTCAATCGTAAGTACCGGCTTTGGAGAGCGCTCGGCGTCCGTAACCATACGTGGCCCTACCTGCATCCGGCCGGCCATACCCACTTCCACCAGATCGTTGGGCTTTGATGTGCCCTTATCCAAGGCGGCCAGCAGGGTAACCATTTTAATGGTAGACCCCGGCTCCGTTACCCGCAGCGCATAGTTATCGTTTTCCCAGTAAGTTGTATCGCCCGGGTTCCGGCCAAGATTGGCAATGGCTTTTATTTTACCCGTCTTGGTCTCCATTACAATGGCGGTGCCATATTCAGCGCGGGTCGACTGCAGCATGCGCAGCAATGCCGTTTCTGTAATATCCTGCATGTTTACATCCAGCGTGGTATAGATATCCTTTCCGTTTTCCGGCTCAACCTGAAATCCTTCCACCGGCACGGCACCGCCGGAAATATAGCGCACCACCCGCTGTCCATTCTGCCCGTTCAGCAAGCTGTCATAACTCATTTCAAGCCCCACGTTCATCTTCTTTACCTTGCCATTACTGTTTACATATTCACGGCTCAGGCCAATGGTGCGGTTGGCCAGCAAGCCAAAGGGGGCGATACGTCTGCTGGACTCCTCCACAATAATACCGCTCTTATTCTTACCCAAACGGATGAGCGGAAAACCGCGCAAGGCCTTAAAATCTTCAAACGAGATTTTCTTTTTCAACGCATAATAACGGCTGCCTTTTTGATACGCCTCATCAAACTCTTTCCGGTATTGTTTAGCCGTTTTATCTTGAAAATAATCCGCCATCGCAGTTGCAAAAGAGTCGATATGCTCTTTATACACTTTACCGTTTTTCAGGCGCAGCCCTTCCGCCATAAAATCCATATATACGTCAAACTGTGGCAACGAAGTACTCAGCATCTGCCCGTCTTCGCTAAAGATGGTTCCCCGGTCGGCATTGATCTCTACAATCTTCTGATGCATACTGTCGCCCATGCTCCTCCAGTGTTCACCCTGTACCCGCTGGATAACGGTGGCCCGTCCTAATACCAGCGTACAAAGCAGCACGATCCCTATAAAACAGAGATACACCCGCCACAATATGTCTTTTTTGATCTCCACTGCCGCTTAATATTTATGTGTGGTTTGCATATATTGTTCCAATGAGTCTTTTAATACATACGGCGACTCCTGCAATTCATTTAACCCGAGGGGCTGCAATGCTTTTACCAGTTCGCTGGGTTTACTACGGAACATCACTTCACTCTTCAGGCTCTTGTATTCCCACTGTAATTCTTTTACCTCTTTAGCCGTTGCATTGATTCTGCGTACGGTTTTATCGGCCATATGCCCGTTATAGATGTAAATGACCGCCAGAAAAGCCAGGTAAAACAAGAAGGGAACCTGTTTTACTATGGACTGGTAATTGAGTATTTTTTTCCAGTTCCACCTGAACTCTTTTTCTTTTTTTTCTGTCACTTTTATTTTTTCTTCGTTTGTACTTCTATTGTCTTCCTTGTAGCCTGTCCGCCGTGGCGGATCACCCCCTTCAGCGCCGGGTCAGGCATCAGCGGTCAGTATCCAGAATCGAGACTTCAGAATCCAGAAATCAGATTTCAGATAAGCCTCAATTCTCAATTCTGAAGTCTCAATTTTCAAACCCGTTCAGCCACTCTCAATTTGGCACTCCGTGATCTTGTGTTCCTTTTCAATTCGTCCTCACCGGCTGTGATGGGTTTCCGGGTTATTACCGTAAACACTTTTTCTGCCGTATGCTGCACAAAAGGATTATCGTCCTTCTCTTCGAAACTACCGTCTCTAAAGAACTGTTTCACCAGCCGGTCTTCCAGCGAGTGGAAGGTGATGATCGCAATACGCCCGCCGGGCTGCACTACGTCCCTTGCCTGCTCCAGCAGGTCTTTCAATGCTTCCAACTCTTGGTTCACTTCGATACGCAGTGCCTGAAAAACCTGGGCGAAGTACTTGTTTGGATTACCTTTTACAACCGGCCGCAATGCATTTTTAAAGGCATCGATCGTTTTCAAAGACACCCGGTCTCTGGTTTCTACAATGGTGCGCGCCAGCGTTTTTGCATTGGTCACTTCACCATACTTTTCAAACAACTTGTGTAACTGCTGCTCCGTATAGGTCTGCAGGATGTCGAAAGCGGTTACCGGTTGCCGGCGGTCCATGCGCATATCCATATCGGCATTAAACCGGATACTGAACCCGCGGTCGGCTTCATCAAACTGATGGCTGCTAACGCCCAGATCTGCCAGGATCCCGTCTACCTTATGAATGGCATGAAGCCGAAGAAAACGTTTCAGGTGCCGGAAGTTCTGGGGAATAAACAATACCCGCTCATCCCGGGGAAGGTTTTGCGCCGCATCGGCATCCTGGTCAAAAGCCACCAACCGCCCGTGTTCACCCAACTGACTCAAGATAGCAGCCGAATGTCCGCCCCCGCCAAATGTAGCATCCACATAAACGCCATCCGGCCTGATATGAAGTGCAGCAATGGTTTCCTGTAGCAGTACGGGTATATGGTACCCCTCCGGCTGAGCAGTTTCTGGGTCAACAAGTTTTTCTTTTTGTTTATCCTTTGCCATAACTGATCAACCTTTACTTTTAAATAGCTCCGTTAAAATCTGCCTGCTACAATCCGCCCATAACTTCACTGGCCAGGTCGCTGAATGCATCTGGTGAAAATGAATCAAAGAACTCCTTGTATTTAGTAGTATTCCAGATCTCCATCCGGTTACCCGCCGGCACCAGTACAATGTCTTTTTCAAGCGCTGCATATTCTTTTAAACTCGCCGGCAACAACAGTCTTCCGGCGGTATCGGGTTCCACAAGGGTAGCTCCATTTAAAAAATAGCGTTTGAACGCGCGCACTTTCGGATCAAAATCATTCAACCCGTTTATTTTTTCTGCCAACGGACTCCAGGTACTGAGCGGGTAAAGACTTAAGCATTTTTCAAACCCACGGTTAATCACAAACCGGTCCGCGTCTTCCGGCTGCAGCTGTTTCCGAAAACCAGCCGGGAGCAGGAAGCGTCCTTTTGCGTCTACTGTTGCCTCGAATTCGCCGAGAAAACCTGTCATAAACCGGGATGCTTTAAATATTTACCAAACTTAACACAAAATAACACTTTTTCCCACTTATTGACCAAATTTCGCCCTACTTCATTTATCCACAAATTGGAACCGGCTGAAATGCAGTCCTGTATTAAGTTTCATCGATTTTAACAAGTGTTTGGAAGTTTTCCCTGTGGATATACTGTGCATAAATGTGAATAACCCCTGCAAATATCTGTAAAAACTGTGCAGGAAGTCATTTCACCTTGTTCATATTTATCTTATTTATTTAACAATCAATATATTAAACCTGTGCCTCCGAAAGTGATTTACCTGCTGGGTTATCCACATTTTGGTGAAAAACTGCAGACCCGGACTTCCTGAACCTTCCAACCTACCGGGCGCCATATCTATTTTCCCGGCATCCGCTAAAAACAGGCCCCTGTATATGTCCTCCATGAACAAACGCCCGTTCGGACATCGGAACCACCATCTGAATGCATTGTCTGAAACCGCCAAAAACACTAATTCCCTCCGTCCTTGCTCAACTCCTACCGGTTGGTAACGAATATAAATCGCTGAATTCGTCGTACTTTTGCAGGCTAATGCAAGTACGATCCATGAAAGAATATAAAAGAACCTTAATTACAGCAGCCCTGCCTTATGCCAACGGACCCGTGCACATCGGACACCTGGCGGGATGCTATATACCGGCTGATATTTATGCACGCTATTTAAGAGCACAGAAAAAAGATGTAAAACTGATCGGGGGCAGCGACGAGCATGGCGTGCCCATTACCATCCGGGCAATGAAAGAAGGGGTAAGTCCGCAGGATATTGTAGATAAATACCATGCGCAGATCAAGGAAAGTTTTGAGCAAATGGGGATCTCCTTCGATATCTATTCCCGCACCTCTAACCCGGTGCACCACCAAACCGCCGCCGACTTTTTTAAGGTACTTTATGATAAGGGATTGTTTGAAGAACGGGAAACCGAGCAGTATTATGACGAAAAGACCAACACTTTTTTGGCAGACCGTTATATTACCGGTACCTGCCCCGTATGTGGTAATCCGGGGGCATTTGGCGACCAATGCGAAAAATGCGGCAGCAGCCTGTCGCCAGAACAACTGATCAACCCGCGCAGCACCCTGAGCGATGCCATTCCGGTAAAGAAAAAAACCAAACACTGGTATTTCCCTCTACAAAACTATGAAACATGGCTGAAACAGTGGATCCTGGAAGATCATAAAGAATGGAAAGCAAACGTCTACGGCCAGTGCAAAAGCTGGCTGGATAACGGGCTTCAACCCCGGGCCATGACCCGTGACAGCAACTGGGGCATTAAAGTACCCCTGCCCGATGCGGAAGGAAAAGTACTGTATGTTTGGTTCGATGCGCCCATCGGGTATATTTCTGCCACTAAGGAACTGACGGAACAGTGGGCCGATTACTGGTGCCAGGAAGATACCCGCCTGATCCATTTTATTGGAAAAGACAATATCGTTTTCCATTGCATCATCTTCCCCGCCATGTTAAAGGCGCATGGCAATTTTGTATTGCCGGACAATGTGCCGGCCAATGAATTTTTGAACATCGAAGGTCAGAAGGTGTCTACCAGCCGCAACTGGGCCGTTTGGGTACACGAATATGTAAAAGATTTCCCCGGCTGCGAAGATGCCCTCCGCTATGTGCTTTGCAGTAACGCACCGGAGACCAAAGACAACGACTTTACCTGGAAGGATTTCCAGGACCGTATTAATAATGAACTGGTATCCATTTTCGGAAACTTTGTAAACCGCACTTTTGTGCTGATGCATAAGCTTTGCGGGGGCAAGGTGCCCAAATTGCATACGGAACTGCTGGATGACGCCGATAAAACACTGATCTCCGATATCCAACAGGCAGAAGCCAGGGTACAAACCGCGCTGGAAAATTTCCGGTTCCGGGATGCGCTGTTTGAAGTGATTGACCTGAGCCGTAAAGGCAATAAATATATGCAGGACAAAGAGCCCTGGATCCTCGCCAAGCAATTAACGGCCGAAAATCCCGAAAGCGCCTTGCTGCAACAGCGGATCGATAACTGTTTGCACCTTTGCTTACAGCTTACCGCAAACCTTGCCATCCTGATCAATCCCTTCCTGCCTGCAACAGCAAAGAAAATGCTGCATATGATGAAGGTAGTAGACCGCATACTGGATTGGGAAAACGCCGGAAAGATCAACCTGCTGAGTGTGGGCTATGCCTTAAGAGCGCCGGAATTGCTGTTCCGCAAGATTGAAGATGCCGAAATTGAGGCACAATTGCTGAAACTGAAAGCCGGCAGCGAACAGGCTGCAGTTAGTGATCAGCCGTCAGTTGGCAGCGGTCAGCCTTCAGCTGAGTCCGGATCTCAAATCTCCCCCGAGGCTTCGGGGCTCAAATCGCAAATCACTTTCGACGACTTTGCGAAGATCGATCTGCGTACCGGTACGATTCTCACCGCCGAGAAGGTGGAAAAAGCGGATAAATTACTGAAACTCGAGATCGACCTGGGTTTTGAAAAGCGGACGATCGTTTCGGGAATCGCCCTGCATTTTGCCCCGGAAACACTGCCTGGTAAAAAAGTGGTGGTGGTTGCCAACCTGGCTCCCCGCAAAATGAGAGGCATTGAAAGTAATGGTATGATCCTGATGGCAGAGGATGCCACAGGAAAACTGGTGTTTGTGGCCGCCGATGAAAAGGCTCCGGACGGTGCAGCCATCAGCTAAAAATAACACATCACAAAGGCGCGGCAGCACTGGATCTGCCGTGCCTTTGTACTTCTTCGCCGACTTCCCGGCAACTGAGGCCATTAAAACCCAAAACCGACCTGCTATTCCCTAATGCTGCTTTGGCGTCTTCAAAACAGCGGCATACACCCGCGGCGCCTGCCTTTTCTTAAAAACTTTGTTAATGCGTTGATATTTATACTTTTATTTAGTGAGCACGTTCGGTGTTTTTTCATTATTTTTAAGTATAAACCAACAACAATTTGAAGACCAGGATTCGTTTGAAAGACCTACCACGCCTGAGCCTCCGGTTCAGGAGAAGGCGGCACCGCTTCTGGCTGATTGTTCTTGGTATTGTAGCCACTGTTATTACCGCATTTAACTTTTGGTTTATTGATCACGCGGAAAACGCTTTGGAACAGATCGTGGAGCGGCAGTCCAGGGGCCGGCTAAAGTTAAAGGTCGACAAGTTTAAATTTAACTGGATCAAGAATAAGATCGAACTTCAAAATGCTCTTTTTTACTCCACAGACAGTACCGCCAGATCTCTTTATAATGTAAACGTAAAACGCATTACCATAAAGGCCCGTGGCTTTCTGCCCCTGCTATTCAGAAAACAGATCCTGATTGATTCCATACATCTGTATACACCTGCCGTAACCATTACCCGGCTGAGCTCCCGCCTGCGGAAAGCCGACAGGAACAGAGGTTCTCCGGGAAACAATGCCGATGAAAAATTTTCTGTGGCACTGGAAATGGGAAAAGTGTCCAATTCCATCAACGACGCCATCAATGAACTAAAAATTAACCGGTTCATCTTAACCGATGGCAGCCTTTCACTGATCGATAATACCAGACCCCAGGAAACCCCCTTTGTGGTAAACCAAATCGATATGCGGCTGGATGGTTTGCAGGTAGACAGTACTACCAGCAGGAAAAACAGTAATTCGGGTGAAAAGATCCCGTTCACAGACGAGATCTATATCCGCTCACACGACCAGAACATCATTTTTCCCGGAAACCGGTATATGCTGAGTTTTAAAAATTTCAAATTCACCCTGCAGAACCAGCGCGTGGAGTTTGACAGCTGCACCATCCGGGGTACAAAAGATGATAGCTCCAAAAGTGCCTTTAAAATCTATTTTGATAAACTGCGGCTGACCAATATCAACTTTGATACCCTCTATCATGAGGAAGTGGTACAGGCTGATTCGGTTTACAGTACCAATCCCAATATCTTCCTGGACATCGACAGCGATCAAAAGGTTTCGCGGCGGAACAATAAAAAAATACAAAAGATCGACGACCTGCTGCAACAACTGTTTGGGGATGTAATGCTGAACTACGTGGTTGTTCAAAACGGGGGCATCAATATCAATACCATCCGGAAGGGCAAGGTGAATACCTTTGCCTCCAATCACAACAATTTTGAGTTGCAGGGGTTGATGATCCGGCAGGGAAACGAGCAGGTAGTGAAGGTAGATAAGTTCCTGATGACCCTCCACAACTATGAAACCCGGCTGCAGGACGGAAGGTACGCGCTGGCATTTGACAGCGTTCAGTTCTTTAACGACGCCATCAACCTTACGAAGTTTTCCTTTAAAGAATACAAGGGCACAAAGATCATTAACAACATACAGATGCCTCGTTTTGAGCTAAGGGGGCTTTCCTGGGAGGCTTTGCTCTACGACAATTTTTTTAGCGCCAACAGCGCTTTATTCCTCAACCCGGAGATCGAATATTCGCTCACTGCGCAGAAAAGCAAAAAAGAAAAAAGTATTTTTCAAACGCTCAGCAACATTGGCTCGGTGATGAATCTGAATGCATTGGGTATTCAGAACGGGAACATCCGTCTTAATCTCGGAAAAAATGCCACGCTGAGCCTGTCCGATGCCAATCTTTCGGTAATGCCGGATGAATTGACCGCGTCCCGAAAGGTAAAGCACATCCGGCATTCGATAAAAGTATTCAATTTCAGCAGGGGCCTGTTTCAAAAAGACGGGCTATCCGTAACGCTCAACCAGGCAGCGCTCGACAATAACCAAGGCATCAGGGCCGCCAGTATTGCCGTACGGGGCAACGGTATCCATGCAGATGTGAATAATGCCCGCATCGACGACCTGATCCTCGACAGTACCAACCAACGCCTTTCCGTCTTTGGCGCCCAGTGGCAAAGCGCAGCCATCCGCATCCGTGCCGCTTCATCGTCCGGGAAAACGCCTGCGAAAAAAGCGCTGAATCACTTCCTGATAAAAGACCTTGAAGGCAAAAACACCTCCCTGCGGTTTCAGGATGGCAACAAAGATCTAAGCGCCTATTTCGAGTCGCTTATTATAAAAGAGCTCCGTAAAAATAAACGTGCCGACATCGTGGTAAACGGGCTCGCCCTTTCCGGTCATGATTTTCTGATGACCACTCCGGAACAGCACATCGCAGTTGAAAAGATCATACTCAATGATGCTGCGGGCAGCCTGTTGCATAACGTTGTTTTTGAAAAAACAACCGGCGTTGACTCTATTCAGATAAAGATTCCCCAGGTTGCGTTTGTTCCTTACATGAACCAGATCATCAACGGTAACCTTCAACTGCAAAAGATCGTGCTGACAGATCCGGATATCACCGGCCATTTTGGAAAAAAAGACAGCAATCGCGCAGCAACACAACACCGGCCGCAGATCCAATTGGGTGAAGTACTGCTACAGCGGCCCAAACTGGAACTGCAGTTTGTGAGCAATAAAAATGAAACCCAAACAATCCGGTGGGACGGGGTGCCCGAAAACAGTTACCTGCGCATCCGAAACCTGATATCCTCAAATCAGCAGCTGCTTGCGATTAAAAATCTGCAGGCCTATCTCACCAATTTTGAATTTTTAAACAGCAACGGAAAACGTTTTGCCACCAATTATAATAAACTCAATATTGAATTGGACCAGCTAAAAGCCGGCAAGAACGAGGAAGGTAAACTGGATTGGAGCACGCTGCTGAATGTACATTCTATGGATAAGCTGGTATTTGACAGTTTGGGGAAAAAGAACGCAGTCCTCCGGCTGGATACCGGAGAGATCCGCAATATAGCCCTCAACTCCCGCGAACTCCGGAACATCGGTGATGTACTTAAGGCAAGCGATCAGCTATATATTGGCAACGCTACCGGCAGCTATGCCACAGCAAAGAACCATCTACGCTGGTATAATTTTCAGTTCAAAGATGGTTACTTTAAGACCGACTCCTTAAGGCTTACCCCGGTACAAAGCATTGAAGATTATAAAAAAGCCAAGGCATTCAATGAAGATTACCTGAAACTGCAGACCGGCACTGTCAGCGGAGGCCGCTTTGACACGTATGCTTTTGGCAACGAAAGCATACTTAAAATCGGCAAACTAAACGCAGACGCCGTACGGCTTTTATCTTTTAAGGATAAAACACAACCGGATACAGCTAAAAAGTATAAAGGCCTGCCTGTACAGCAAATCCTTAATATTCCCATAAAGATAAACATTGATACTGTGGGGCTTTCCCGGGCATACGTGGAATACTGGGAGATCAACCCCGTTACCAACCGGCTGGGCATTATTCCCGTATCCGATCTGAATGCGCAGCTGTACCCGGTGCGCAATTACAACCTCGGTCCATCAGACAGCCTTTACATCGATGCCCGGGCGCATGTGATCGGTGCGCTGGACACCAGACTGGCGGTACAACAATCCTATACAGACAGTTTAGGACGTTTCCGCATGCAGTTGCAAACCGGTCCGCTCGACCTTAAAAAATGGAACCAGGCCCTGCTTCCGCTGGTGAGTGCGGAGGTTTTGAAAGGACAGCTGGATAGCCTGAGTATGACAGGTATCGGTGGCGAAAATTACTCAACAGGGTCGATGCAAATGTTTTACCGGGGACTGAAACTACGCCTGATGAACCGGGACGACCAAACGCTGCAAAGCTTTAAAAACCGGCTTATCAGTTGGCTGGCAAATGCGCTTATCCTCCGGAAAAACAACCGCGGCAAGCATTCTCCCTTGTTCTTTGAACGGCTAAAAGATAAGTCACCTATCAATTTCCTGATCAAATCCTCCCTCGAAGGCATCAAATCCAGCATCGGCGTACCCGGTGTTAAAGGAAGACAACGACGATATATGCGAAGAGTGCGGTCTTAACCCGAAAGCCTGTTCTTTACTTAAACGCGGAACAACGGCTAGGGCTTCCGTTTCACCTGCGCAATCAACGCCGTAACAGAGGACCGTTGTAAAAGCTCTGGCGCTATCTCCAGTATTTTCTTTAACATTCGGGGCGCTTTCCGTAAGCCTTCTTCCAACTCGATCAGCGCCTGCTTCGACTGCCCTAAGCCAAAACAAAACAAGGCTCTGTAATAGTGAAACAGCGGTTTATCGGCACCAATCCGGAGGATCGCATTTTGAACCTGCTCCAGTCCCTGCTCAAACTGCTCGGCTTTATAAAGACCGATGATCAGCGCTTCCCACCCCATCAGCTGTTTCGGACGCAGGCGTACTACATTCAAAAAATATTGCAATGCATCTTTATCCAATCCCAATGCCAGCTTGCTTTGCCCCATCAGCAGCAAATATTCGGGGTGATTGTTTTTAATCTTCAGGGCAGATTCGAGCTGCCGGATGCACAGTTCAAATTTATCTTCTTTATAATAGGTAAGTGCCACTTTATACAGCAGCGCTCCCTTGTCCTCGTTCAGATGCGATGCCTTGCGGAAATAAAACCGGGCCTGTGCATAGTTCTTTAACTTCTCGTAACAATAGCCGATCGCTTCGTAAATCACATCTTCCGGCTTGGCCAGTTCCAGTACCCGTTCGAGGTATTCAATGGCATCTTTGTATTTCCGAAGGCGGATATAGGCATCCCCGATATTGCGGTACGCATAATCAAACTTTTCATCAATAACAATCGCATACTTATAGGCATCGATCGCTTTTTCATAAAGCTTAATACCCTGGTAGGCCGCTCCCAGGTTAAACCATGCCAGTTCAGAATAAGGAAACTCATTGATGATCTTCTGATGCAACTCAATACTTTCGGCGTTCCGGCCGGTATAATCCGTCCAGAAACAGATCTTGTAAAGCGCCTCTTCATTTGCTGGTTCCAGTTCCAGGATCCATTTCAGGCAATCAAATACCTTATCGAAGCTTTCATAATCGTCGTATACATCTGCCAGTTCAAAAAGCAGTTCGATCTTTTCATCGCCTTCAAACAGGTTCAGCGCCTCCTCCAGCAGGACCACGGCTTCTTCCTGGCGATCCAGTGCCAGCAGTGCCTCCGTTTTCAGGATGTAGATATCAATATTGTTACCGTCAAAGATCGAAGCCTTATCTAGTAATTCGAGAGCGCTGTCATACGCCCGGTTGTTTAAAACGAGATCTGCCTTTTTTATCAGTAAACCCGCAGAATACGGAAATTGCTCGATTGCTGTTTCGGTAGCCTGCATAGCTTTCTTAAAAGCTTCCCTGGATTCAAAATAGTTAATGATCCGTTCAAATTCTTCTTCTTCAAGGTAGGATGCGGATTGACCAGTCTTCAGGTTTTCATAGCGTTGTAATAATTCTTCTATGTCTTCCTTACGCTCCTCGCTTTGATGCGAATACTCTCTCATATCTGCTCATTTATGTCTATTATCAAAACCACAAATCCACTAATTTGTTTCAATATAGCAAAATATTGCTATTTCCCCCCGTAATAAGTTTTCCTCCTGTGTGTAAAACTTTATTATAAGAGGTGCCCGACCCGCTTTTTGTTGCATCTGGTTTAAGCAAGTGAAAATCAGCACCTAAAAAACCAAAAACCGGATTGAAATTTTCTAAAAACAAGGGAAAAGGGTTATTTATTGTTCACACAACAGGAATAGTGGTTAAAAAAAAATTAAAATTTTCAATTCTTACAATTATATTATACCTTTGTATCAGTTTAAATCTTTAAAAAGAACAAAATGTTGAAAACCTTCTTACTTACTGTGCTGTTTGTCCTGGCTGTAGGAGGTGTTTCGTTTGCGACTGAAAATACCGTTACAGATGTGGATCATGGAAAAGACAAACCGAAAAACGGTTATGTGGCGGAGAATAAATTTGAAAAGGAACTTTCTTCTTTTTCCCTAAGGTCTGAGTATCAATACCGGGGGGATCGGGTGCTGACAAACACAAATACTACGAACAACAATTATATTAACCTGAACACGTCCATTTCTTATCAGAAAGGAACCAATATCTATATTGTTCCTTACAAAAAGAAAGTGATCCTGAACCGGTTTACCTTTAACCCGAACGAACCACTGCGGAATCTCTACAGATAGTTCCAACAGGCCAAAGATATTCCATCGCTCCCAGCCGGGAGCGATTTTTTTGGATGCCGCTGAAGATTGCACCGCGATGCGCACAAGGGAACCTGTATAGATCCTGATGCAGCCTTCGCAAACCTGGCGGAACCTTGTCTTTGCAGTCTTAATTTTACCGCAACGTGCGCAACGCATCCGCAATGGACGCAAGGACACCCTGTAAAAATCCTGTTCCTTTTTAGGCGAACCTCGCGAATCCCTTGCGCCTATTGCGGTTCGTTTAACCGCAAAGCAGCCTCTATTTCCGGGATTCCCTTAAATACTTCTTCCGGATCAGATCCTGCACATTGACACCGGACAATTTACTTTCCAGCCAACTGATCACATCCAGGTATGCAAAAGCTCTGGCCTCCAGGCGGTTGCTCTGGTACTTTTTCAGCTTCATCAACAGTTTTTCAAATTCAGGGCGAATCGTCTTTGCATTAAACTTAAAGGCATTCCGCAGAAACCGGAACATTTCCTCCTCCACCTTGCTCAGGTTTTCCATTTTTGCCATATACCGGTAAACCGACTTTATAAGGTATTCCAGCAGATCAAAATTACCCAGTTCATAATGGGCAATCAGGTGCAGCAGCCGCGAATAACATTGCAGATCGGTCCTTAGATCGTCTTTTTGATGAATGATTCGGTTTAAATAATCAATGGCCATTTTATTATCGCCACTGCCAAAATACAAACAGGCGATCTTGTAGTAGAACACCATCACCCGGTGCCGGTCCAGGTACCGCCCGTGTTCCACCAGCATTTCTTCGAGGTAAGGTACCATCTTCAATCCTTTATGAAAAGTACCTTCCAGGAAATGCAGGTTGATCACTGCTGTGTAGAGGTATACGTACCCGTTAATGCGGTTGTTGTTGTTATCCTGTACCAGCGGCGTTTGTACAAAGTGCTTAAATTTCTTGATGCAGGCAGCCAGTCCGTCGCGGTTCATGAGGTCAAAATGCGCGCTCATCAGATTATGTACGCCTTTGATGTACATCGTGGTTTCAATAGTGATCATATGCGGTTCTGCTTCAAAAGCATCCACCCATTTCTGACAATACCGGTAAAACATCAGGAAGTCAAGCTTAATAAACGCATACCAGGCATAGCTTTGATAATAATATTGCTTCTCGTAAAACCCATCCAGCTGCGCCGCATTTTTTGGCAGGCTTTTTTCAAAAAAAAGCTTTACAGTTTTTACATCATTTTCATTGCGGGCATGCCCGTTTTGTATATACCAGCTATACAGCTGCAGGGCCAGGTTGGATAAAGTATTGATATGGGCGATCTTTTCCACGATGGCATCGGCCTCTTCGGCCAGTTCATCGGCCCGGTTCTGGATGCTTCGGGTAATATACAGGCCCTCAATCTTTTTTTCAAAAAACAATGCCTGTTGAAGGTAGGTAAGCTGATGCCATGTTCGGGCAAACTCCTTGGTCTTATCCAGTATTTTAAGCGTTTGCAGGTAAAGCCCTTTATTAAAAAGAATGCGCGCGCTGTCCATCATTTCCCGCAGCTGCATATCTGCATTTTTATCTTCCCGTATGATCCGCAAGCTGCCCAGTATCTGCTTATACAGCAAGGCCTTGGTATTGGAAAGTTGTTGCTTGCTGACTGTTGGCACCTTTTTCAGCAATTGCTTTTCATCATATTCGGGTAGTTTGTCGAGGGCGTTGAAAAGCTGCATACTTTTCAGAGACTCTGCGCCCGAGTTACGCCCCGCAAAAAGCTTCAGATTTCGCTTTTCTGATTTTTCCAGTGATTTTATCAGTTGAAATAATGCGTCTGTCGACCTACTGGGCATCGTAATTTACTCCTTCTTTTATTACTGAATATCAATTAATTATAATTCATCAATTCCCTTTATTCAATGTAAGTAGTTCTACAAATTGGTTTCAGGGTTTCATATTATGAAGTTATTTTTAAGAATCATACAAAAAACCGCTTTCGATGTTGCGGATTGAGTATTGAAAATAACAATTCTAAATTAAATAAACGAATTATGGCGGATAACAAGGTTTTTATTTTTGACACTACTTTAAGAGATGGTGAGCAGGTTCCGGGTTGTAAACTGAATACCGAAGAAAAAATCAAGCTGGCGCTGAAACTGGAAGCTCTTGGCGTAGACATCATCGAAGCCGGTTTTCCCATTTCCAGTCCGGGCGATTTTGCATCGGTGGAAGAAATCTCTAAAGTGATCAAAACTGCTACCGTATGTGGTCTTACCCGTGCGGTACAGAAAGACATTGAAGTGGCGGCTGCGGCGCTGAAGCCTGCTGTACGTCCGCGGATCCACACCGGTATCGGCTCCTCCGACAATCACATAAAATATAAATTCAATACCACCCGAGAAAACATTATCGAGCGGGCCGTTGCCGCTGTAAAACTGGCCCGGAACCTGGTTCCGGATGTGGAGTTCTTTGCAGAAGATGCCGGCCGTGCCGACCTGCAGTTCCTGGCCCTGCTGGTAGAGGCTGTGATCGGTGCCGGTGCAACGGTAGTGAATATTCCTGATACTACAGGCTCCTGCCTGCCACACCAGTATGCAGAAAAATTCAGCTACCTGCTGAATCATGTGCCCAATGCCGACAAGGCTATTTTCTCCTGTCATTGCCACAATGACCTGGGGCTGGCCACTGCCAATTCCATCGCAGGCGCCATCGCCGGAGCCCGTCAGATCGAATGTACCATTAACGGTATCGGAGAACGCGCAGGCAACACCTCCCTGGAAGAAGTAGTGATGGCTATAAAGAAACATCCAGAGCTTGATCTTTACACAGATGTAGATACCACCCAGTTACTGCCCATGAGCCACCTGGTTGCAGAAACCATGCGGATGGTCGTCCAGCCGAATAAAGCGGTCGTCGGCGACAATGCCTTCTCGCACTCATCGGGCATTCACCAGGATGGCTTTTTAAAAGAAGCCACCACTTACGAAATCATCGCCCCGCATGAGGTAGGCGCCGACACCTCCCGCATCGTGCTTACCGCACGCAGCGGCCGCAGTGCACTGGCTTACCGGTTTAAAAACCTCGGATATGAGTTTGACCGGAACCAGGTAGATGCATTGTATCAGCAGTTTCTGAATGTTGCCGATGCCAAAAAGGAAGTAGGCGATAATGATCTTAGAGAAATGGCGGAAAAAGTAAAAACCACCGCTTAGTCTTTGGAGCCCGGCCAGGGCATTCCTATCCGGAACATAGCAATGGAAGCGTACTGTAGTATCATATTAAAAAATGTAACGGTTCAACAAGCCGGAAAGCTTTTACTCAACCGCATCAGCTTCACATTAAAAGCGGATGAGCATCTTGCTGTTTTTGGAGCCAGCGGCAGCGGAAAATCGCTGCTGGCCGGGGTACTCAAAGGTATATTGTCCTATACCGGTTCTGTTGAATTTAAAAAAGGAACGCAGTCCGTGCAACCGGTTGTAGCCTATGTGCCGGCTATGTACCCGCTCCGCAACCAGATCCATAACACCGGCCGCTATTATCAGCAACGCTTTGCCAGCTCCGCCAATGAAACGGCAACGGTTTCCGAAACGCTCTTAAAAAAAGGCGATGCAGTTACTGTATTTCAATGGCTCGAAACCTTCCGGCTCACCCATCGCAGTCACACACCACTGGCCCGGCTTTCAGGTGGCGAGCTCAAAAAAGTGCAATTGGTCGGTCACCTGCTTACCCATCCGGATGTGCTCATTCTTGACCGGGTGTTTACCGGCCTGGATGCCGGAAGCCGGAAAATACTGCACGCTGTACTGAACCAGCTGGCCAGCAGCGGCACCCGTATTATCCTGATCACAGACAGCCATGAGCTGCCGGTATGCATCACTCATTTTGCTGAATTATCTGAAGGAGCGCTGGTAAATTATGCGCCGGTGGAACAGCTTGGCTTTATGCAATCAATACCGGCACGCAGGGAAGCCCCACTTCCCGAACTCAAAAAAGCCTATCATATCGGGCCCCTTATTTCCATGAAGCAGGTAAGTATCCGTCATGGCAATACAACGATCCTTAATAATATTAACTGGCAGGTCAATAACGGTGAATGCTGGCTCATCAAGGGCTGCAACGGGGCCGGTAAATCGGCCTTGCTAAGCCTCATCAACGGCGATCATCCCCAGGCCTATGCCCAGCAGATCCATTTATTTGGAAAACGAAGAGGAAGTGGCGAAAGCATCTGGGACATCAAGCGCAGGATCGGTTTTGTAGCCCCGGATCTGCAACATTTTTTTGATCCGGGCATCACGCCCGCCCAGGTAGTGGGTTCAGGTTTTTTTGACGCGTTTGGTTTATGCAGAAAGCTGGATGAAGCGCAGGCCCGAAAGGTAACTGCATGGCTGCGCTTTTTTTCGCTGCAGGATAAAGCACAGCTCCCCTTCCGGTCGCTTTCCGATGGCGAGCAGCGGCTGGTACTGATGGCAAGGGCGCTGATTAAAGACCCGCTGATGCTGGCCCTGGACGAGCCCTGTCAGGGCCTGGACGACAGCCAGTCGCGGATGGTGATCCGGCTGCTGGAGCGGATCCATTCTGAAACAGGAATGACCCTCCTTTTTATTAGTCATTATGAAGATGAAATTCCTGCCTGTGTAAGGCATGTTATCGAACTGGAACAAGGCATCCCCACCCTTTATAAAAAGACGATGCCCTCCACTATTGCTAAATCAAAGAATCAACCATTGACCCTCGGGCTATCATAAAATGAAAAAGGAGATCACGATCATCGAAGAAGCAGGAGCTGCAGGGGAAGTAGCTGCACAAGCGGTAAAAGTACTGAATGCCGTTGCGGAACAATATGATCATTATTTTAACCTGACCCCTGTTACAGATGCGATTGCGCAACCGGTGGGCGACGCAACCCTGTTTTGCGGTTATACCACGCAACATGCAATTGAAACCGGGCTGCCGGTGCTGGTAAGCGTACAGCCGGTAACAGTATATCCACCATTGCAACATCTGTCGCCCTTAAAGCCCAGGCATAGCGAGGGCCTCAACTTTTTATTATACCAGGTATATACAGCCGGCGGGCAGCACCAGGACCGCATCATCCAGTCAGCGCTGCAACAGGCCGCCAACCGCAGAAAGCAGATCACCGTTATAGCAGATCCGGAAGATCCGCAGCCGGTTTCCTGGAAGGCTGCCCTGGAAAAGGCTGGTGCGGCATATAAAGGAATGCGGATTGAATCAATAGCCGTGCAGGAGGCCTGGGATCGTATGCTGCAGCAACCCTCAGCGTTTGATGTGATCATCGCAGCCAGGACCGCGGGCAACTATCTCTTCAGCCAGGCGGCTGCCATTACCGGCGCCCGGTATATGATCCCCTCTGTACGTATAGCCGGTACGATGCCTTTTTTTGGTCCGGCCTTTAGCTTTGAACAGGCGCAGGAAAGTACAAAGAATCTTTCCAATCCTGTTGGTGCGATCCTCTCTGTAGCCATGATGATGGATTACTTCAACCTGCATGAGGAAGCGCTCATTATACGGACGGCCGTTAACTGGACCTTGCTGCACGGTTTTGTGGCAAAGGACCTGGATGCGGTAAACAACTATTCAACCGGCACGATCGGCGATCTGATCAGCGATTTTATTCGCGGTACGATTCCAGGTTTTGCAAAAGGAGAAAATATGGCGTTGCAAAAATCAACGATCATATAACCCTGCTTTGTAGTTCTTTTATATAGCAAAATGGTTCTTCCTACGGGAAGAAAAATTTTGATCACAACAAATGAGGCTTTATATTCGCAAAAAGCTCCTTCGTATTATGATCGGTCATAACAATCGCAATGTTTCTTTCTTCCGCAATATGCTTGTGGTGATCGTCATTGTCATTAGCTACCGCTACGGAGGAGGGTTAATTGTATAAACAAACAAACGAATTTAAACAGGACCCGCCTCATATAAAGGCGGGTTTTTTATTGAATTATTAAACTTATAAGTAAATCGGCATGACAGAGTTAAACAAGTATTCCAAGACCATTACCCAGGACCCTACGCAACCAGCAGCACAGGCGCAGCTTTATGCGCTGGGTCTTACCGAAGATGATTTAAAGAAAGCCCAGGTAGGTATCGCCAGCATGGGGTATGACGGCAATCCCTGCAACATGCATCTGAACGGACTTGCCCAACATGTAAAAGAGGCGGTCTGGGAACAGGACCTTGTGGGTTTAACCTTTCATACGATCGGTGTTAGCGACGGTATGAGTAATGGTACGGACGGGATGCGTTACTCGCTTGTGAGCCGGGATGTGATCGCCGACTCGATCGAAACCGTATGCGGTGCGCAATATTACGACGGACTGATCACGGTACCCGGATGCGATAAAAACATGCCGGGCTCTATCATCGCCATGGGCCGGCTGAACCGCCCTTCCATCATGGTATACGGCGGCACCATCGCCCCCGGACATTATAAAGGCCAGGACCTGAACATTGTTTCCGCCTTTGAGGCCCTGGGTCAAAAAATCGCCGGTCAGCTGGACGAAGCCGATTTTATGGGCATTGTAAAAAACAGCTGTCCGGGAGCAGGTGCCTGCGGCGGCATGTATACCGCCAATACGATGGCCGCGGCCATTGAAGCCATGGGCATGAGCCTGCCCTACTCCAGCAGCAACCCGGCACTAAGCGAAGAAAAAAAGCAGGAATGTGCGGCCGCCGGAAAAGCCATCCGCCTGTTGCTCGAAAAAGATATCAAACCCAGTGATATCATGACCCGCAAGGCATTTGAAAATGCCATCATCGTCATTATGGTACTGGGGGGAAGTACCAACGCGGTACTGCACTTACTGGCCATGGCCCGCAGTGTAAATGTGCCCCTTACCCAGGACGACTTCCAGGCCATCAGCGACCGCATTCCTGTACTGGCCGACTTTAAACCCAGCGGCAAATACCTGATGGAGGACCTGCATAAAAAAGGGGGCGTTCCCGGTGTAATGAAATACCTGCTGCAAAAAGGATTGATCGATGGCAGCTGTTTAACGGTTACCGGCAAGACAATTGCAGAAAACCTGGAACAAGTTCCCGATCTGGATTTTGAAAGCCAGGACATTATCCACCCACTCGAAAGCCCGCTCAAAGCCACCGGGCATCTGCAGATCCTCTACGGCAATCTTGCAGAAAAAGGAAGCGTAGCAAAGATCAGTGGAAAGGAAGGCGAAAAATTCACGGGACCAGCCCGCGTGTTTGATGGAGAAAAGAACCTGATTGCAGGCATTTCGAGTGGCAAAGTAAAAGCAGGCGATGTGGTGGTGATCAAAAATGAAGGTCCTAAAGGCGCACCCGGCATGCCGGAGATGCTAAAGCCTACTTCTGCGATCATCGGTGCCGGGTTAGGGAAGAGCGTGGCGCTGATCACTGACGGACGTTTCAGTGGCGGTACACATGGCTTTGTGGTAGGACACGTAACACCCGAAGCATTTGAAGGCGGACTGATCGGATTCGTACAAGACGACGATATTATTGAAATCGATGCCGTTAACAATACACTTACACTTAAAGTTCCGGATGCCGAAATTGCAAAGCGTAAAGAAGGCTGGAAGCAGCCGCCGCTAAAAGCGAAGAACGGTGTGTTATACAAATATGCAAAGCTGGTAAAGGACGCATCACAAGGGTGTGTAACCGATGAGGATTAGATATAAGTATCCTTCAAATTGGCATACCTAAAACCAGTACAAACCACGAACCGTAATCATGGATAAAACATACTTTACAGAATTGGCAGCATTTAACCGGGCAAGTACCGCCGAGGTATGTTCCTGGCTGCGCCAGATCAGCGATGCGCAATGGCAGCAGCCCGTTATAAGCAGTTTTAAAAGTATCCGGGAAACGGTGTTGCACATGGTAAATGCAGAAAATGCCTGGCTGCAGCGACTGAAACATGAACCCGTGATCCGGGTAGACCAAACCTTTACCGGTTCCCGGCAGGAACTGCTGGATCTTTGGGAACAAACCTCACAGCAACTCAGCGATTGGGTTACCGGCTTTGATGAAATCCAATTAACAGCGCCTTTTCGTTACCGCCGTTTTAACGGACAGGAATATACATCGCGCTATTACCAGGTGCTGGCGCATGTCGTCAATCACGCCACATACCACCGTGGCCAGTTAGTAACCCTGTTGCGGCGGGTAGGTTTTACCGCCATACAATCAACCGATCTTATCGGATTTTACCGGGTATAAGCGTAAAGCCGGCTTTAACAACAATCAATAACAAACAAAATCAGGTGTATGGAAACGACTCAGATAAAAGATACAGAACAAAAAAACACAGCTATGAAGGCAGATAAAACGATTCAACCCGGCGACACCATTTCTGGTAGTCAGGCGGTATTGGAAGCCCTTATTGCGGAAGGGGTAGCCACTATTTTCGGCTATCCCGGCGGAGCGATCATGCCCATCTATGATGCCTTATATGATTATAATGATAAACTTGAACATATCCTGGTACGCCATGAGCAGGGTGGCATTCATGCAGCCCAGGGCTTTGCCCGCACGAGCGGTAAAACCGGTGTGGTATTTGCCACCAGCGGACCGGGTGCCACCAACCTCGTGACCGGTCTGGCCGATGCCCAGATCGACTCCACGCCGCTGGTTTGTATCACCGGGCAGGTATTTGCCCATCTGCTGGGAACAGATGCTTTCCAGGAAACGGATGTAATCAATGTAACCATGCCGGTAACCAAGTGGAATTACCAGGTTACAGATGCCCATGAGATTCCGAATGTGCTGGCCAAGGCCTTCCACATTGCCCGCAGCGGACGCCCCGGGCCGGTGCTGGTAGATATCACCAAGAACGCACAGCTTCAGCAATTTGAATATCCGGGTTACCAGAAATGCGACCATGTACGCAGCTATCGCCCCAAACCCATTGTGCGTAAAGAATACATTGCAGAAGCCGCAAAGCTGATCAACAGCGCGCAAAAACCGTTTGTGATCTTTGGTCAGGGTGTGATCCTGGGGGGAGCCGAAAACGAGTTTAAAGCTTTTATTGAAAAAGGCAACCTGCCGGCGGCATGGACCATCATGGGTGAAAGTGCCCTGCCTACCGATCATCCGTTGGGCGTGGGTATGCTGGGTATGCACGGTAACTACGGCCCGAACGTACTCACCAATGAATGCGATGTACTGATTGCCGTGGGTATGCGGTTCGACGACCGCGTTACCGGCCGCCTGGATAAATATGCCAAACAGGCCAAGGTCATTCACCTGGATATTGACCCTGCAGAAGTAGATAAAAATGTAAAAACCACCGTACCGGTTTGGGGCGATTGTAAGGAGACCCTGCCCCTGCTGACCGCGCTGATCGAACAACACGACCGCACGGACTGGCTGCAGGAATTTGCGAAATATGCAGCAGAAGAAGATAAAGAATGCATCCAGCCCGAAATGCACCCCAAAGGCGATGTAATGTCGATGGCTGAGGTAATGGAGGCGCTGAATGAGCTTACCAACGGCGATGCCGTAATAGTAACCGATGTAGGTCAGCACCAGATGGTGGCCTGTCGCTATGCAAAATTTACCAAAACCAGGAGCAATATTACATCCGGCGGATTAGGCACCATGGGCTTTGGCCTGCCAGCCGCCATCGGAGCCAAATATGGGGCACCGGACCGCACCGTAGTGGCCATCATCGGCGACGGAGGTTTTCAAATGACCCTTCAGGAACTGGGAACCATTATGCAGTTTGGTGCAGCGGTCAAGATCCTCATCCTGAACAATGAATTCCTGGGAATGGTTCGTCAGTGGCAACAGCTGTTCCATGACCGGCGTTATTCCTTTGTAAACATAACCAGTCCCGATTTTGTGATGCTGGCTAAATCCTATGGCGTCGAAGGACAGTCGATCGACCAGCGTGCAGCGCTGAAGACCGCTCTGAAAACCATGCTGGAGCACGACGGAGCTTATTTACTCGAAATAAAAGTAGGCAAGGAAAACAATGTATTTCCGATGGTTCCCCAGGGCAGCAGTGTGGCGGAGATCCGGTTGAAATAGTCAATAGTCAATGGTGAGTACGCGACCGCAAAAGGACATGGTAACTGAAATTGCAATATTGAATATTATTCCGGGGACGGAGCATGATTTTTTAGCGGCCTTCGGGAAAGCTAAAAGCATTATCAGCTCCATTCAAGGATATTTACAACATGAGTTGCTAAAGTCCATGGAGAAAGCGAATGAATATATCCTGATCGTGCGCTGGCAAACCCTGGAAGATCATACCGAAGGGTTCAGAAAGAGCCCAGCCTATCAGGAATGGAAAAGACTCCTGCATCATTTTTATGACCCGTTCCCGGTTGTGGAGCATTATCAAACAGCATGACAGACCATGTACTCATAAACATTCCGGTTCAATACCAATCCATCGCACTCAAAACGAAGGCGCTGGGCTTTGATATGCCCTCCGACCTGCAAACCGGAAGCCTGTTACAAACCCTGGTGGCCGCAAAGCCCGGAGGCAGGATCCTGGAACTGGGCACCGGAACCGGACTGGCAACTTCCTGGATCCTGGGTGGCATGAGCAACAACGCTTCGCTGGTATCCGTTGACAACAACGAATTACTGATCAGCGTAGCGAAGGAGCAGCTAAAAGACGAACGGATTGATTTTGTATGTGCGGATGCCTACGAATGGATCGCTGCTTATAAAGGCGCACAGTTTGATCTCATCTTTGCCGATGCCATGCCGGGAAAATACGATCTTTTCGAAGAAACATTTGCTTTGTTAAAAACCGGGGGCATTTATTTTATTGACGACATGCTTCCGCAACCCAATTGGCCGGAAGGACATGCGCAAAGAGTAACCGCCTTCATTGCCACCCTGGAAACAAGAACCGATCTTGTACTTACAAAATTGCATTGGTCAACCGGAATCATCATCGTTACAAAAACTTCAAACTTTAAACTTCAAACACAGCAATGAAACAACAATATACCATAACCGTTTACGCGGAAGACCAGATCGGGCTGCTGGCCCGCATTACAATCATTTTTTCCCGGCGGAAAATCAATATCGACAGCCTAAATACTTCTTCTTCCGAAATCCCCGGCATTCACCGGTTCAATATTGTAATTGACGAAACAGAAGAAGTCGTAAAGAAATTGTGCAAGCAGATCGAAAAGCAGGTGGAGGTACTGAAAGCTTACTATCACCTCAACAGCGAGATCATCTGGCAGGAACTGGCATTATACAAAGTACCTACCAGCCAGGTAACCGACAAAATGATCGTAGAACGCGTATTGCGGGAGTACGGCGCCCGTGTGGTATCCATTAATAATGACTATACGGTATTCGAATGTACGGGGCATAGGGAAGAAACCGACAAACTTGTAAAGCTGTTTGAAGAATACGGGCTGATCGAATTTGTGCGTGGTGCACGGGTGGCCATTATTAAGAGCAGTGAAGGTTTCCACAAGAAAATCAAGGAATTTGAAGCCCGGGAACCGGGAGAAGAAGTAATCGAGAACGAATTCCTGAATGAGCAGGACTCTGTGTTTAGCATGTAAAAAAATGACGGCAGAAAAGACTATACCCGTACTGCGCATCTTTGACTACGCAAAAGCCATTGAATTTTACGTAGACTGGCTGGGGTTTACCATTGTATGGGAGCACCGGTTTGAGGACAACACACCGGTTTACCTGGAAGTGGAAAAAGACGGCATCACCCTGCATCTCAGTGAACATCATGGAGACGGCACGCCCGGCACCCATGTTTTTGTATGGTGCACCGGCTTAAAAGATTTTCACAACACAATCCTCAACAAACCGTACAAATACAACCGTCCGGGGCTGGAAGAAACCTTTTATGGCGCATATTGCGTTACGGTTAACGACCCATTTAATAACCGGATATCTTTCAACGAACGGATCCCCGGCAATAAAAATTAAACAATGTACACATTCAATATCATTGACAGCATCCGGCAAAAAGCAATCACATTGATAAAAGCGACCCCTCTTGAAACGCTTAACCAGGTGCCTGCCGGCTTCAACAATAACATCATCTGGAACTTCGGCCACCTGGTGGTTAGCGGCTATGGCCTGGTATTCAAGGTTACGCAAGTAGATCCCGGCTTTATCATTCCCCTGTATGAGCGCTACAAGAAGGGCAGCAAACCTGCTGCACCAGCCACTCAGCAGGAAATCGATGAGCTCATCGCGTTAGCCAGCAACTTTACATTGGCAGTAAAAGAGGCGCTCGATGCTAACCGCTTTCAGGAAATAACCATGTACACTACCGATACCTTTGGCGTACCGGTAACCACCATCGAAGAAATGCTGATCACAGTGGCAGCGCACGACACCCTGCACTGGCAGGCAATGCGTGATTATACAAGAATATTAAACGTCAAATAAAAAAATTCAAGCCTCAAATAACAAATCTCAATTACTAAATCGTAAATACTAAATATCAAATAACAATGGCAAATTACTTTAACACACTACCCCTGAGAGAGCAGCTCAATCAACTGGGCGTTTGCGAATTCATGAGCAATGATGAGTTCCTGGATGGCGTGGATGCACTAAAAGGAAAAAAAATCGTGATCGTTGGTTGCGGCGCACAAGGCCTGAACCAGGGCTTAAACCTGAGAGATAGTGGTCTGGACGTTTCTTATGCCCTGCGCAAAGAAGCAATAGATGAAAAAAGAGCCAGCTGGAAAAACGCTACGGATAATAACTTCAAAGTAGGCACTTATGAGGAACTGATTCCCACCGCGGACCTGGTCATTAACCTGACCCCGGACAAGCAGCACACCGCTGTTGTGAGTGCTGTTATGCCTTTGATGAAACAAGGCGCAACCCTTTCTTATTCTCATGGCTTCAACATCGTTGAAGAAGGCATGCAGATCCGTAAAGACCTGACTGTAATTATGGTGGCTCCCAAAAGCCCCGGAAGCGAGGTGCGCGCAGAATACCTGCGGGGCTTTGGCGTTCCTACCCTTATTGCCGTACATCCCGAAAATGATCCGGAAGGCAAGGGCCTGGAACAGGCAAAAGCATATTGTGTGGGAACAGGCGGACATCGTGCCGGTGTGTTACGGTCTTCTTTTGTAGCGGAAGTCAAATCCGACCTGATGGGCGAACAAACCATTCTTTGCGGCTTGCTGCAAACCGGCTCCATTCTTTCTTTCGATAAAATGATCGAAAAAGGCATCGATCCGGGCTACGCTTCCAAACTGGTGCAATACGGTGTGGAAGTGATCACCGAAGCCCTGAAACACGGCGGCGTTACCGGTATGATGGACCGTTTAAGCAATCCTGCGAAGATCAAAGCCTTCCGGGTTTCAGAAGAACTGAAAACGATTATGCGCCCGCTGTTCCAGAAGCACCAGGACGATATCATGAGCGGCGAGTTTAGCCGTGTAATGATGGAAGACTGGGCTAACGGTGATGCCAACCTGCTGAAATGGAGAGCAGAAACCGGGGAAACCGCTTTTGAAAAAACACCGGCCGGCGACGTAAAGATCGGCGAACAGGAATACTTTGACAACTATACATTAATGGTTGCCTTTATTAAGGCAGGCGTGGAACTGGCATTTGAAACCATGGTTGAAGCCGGCATTAAACCGGAGTCTGCATACTATGAGTCGCTGCACGAAACTCCTTTAATTGCCAATACCATTGCACGGAAAAAGCTATTCGAAATGAACCGCGTGATTTCCGATACGGCAGAGTATGGTTGCTACCTGTTTGACCAGGCATGTAAGCCTTTACTGTCCGATTTCATGAAGACTGTAGATACAGACCTTGTAGGCAAAAACTTCAATGAAGGAAAAGACGGTGCTGTTGACAACCAGGAGCTGGTTGAAGTAAACGAAGCCATCCGTCAGCATCCCGTAGAGAAAGTAGGCACGGTGTTACGTAAGGCCATGACCGCTATGAAAGCGATCAAAACTGCCTGATTTCAGTAAACAATACCAGGCGTTCAGCGGATACCGTAAGGCGTGATCATTATTTAGCCGGCTCATGTGCTGCTATTGTCTTCGTTGCGTCGCACACCTGTACTGCTGAACGGATTGTATCTTTATCAACAAAAAACAATTGCGCGCCTCAGGGCGCGCAATTTTCAAAAACAGCGTTTCCTCCAGATTTAAAGGAAGCGCATGTTGCGCATCACCTGTACACCGGCTGTGCTTAAATCAGAATCATAAACAGATCCGGCACTCCGTTATCATGGCATACGCATAAAAGAAACCGAACAAGCAATGTCTATTCTCAACATACAACAGCTCTCCGTTAACTACGGTAGTAAAACCGTTTTAGACAACCTGTCGCTTACTATAAACCCGGGCGAAGGCTGGGTCATAAAAGGAGAAAGCGGCAGCGGCAAGACCACGCTGGGCAAGGCCATCGCAGGAACCGTAAAATATTCTGGCGATATCCAAATCAACTTCGATGCGCAAAGTCATTTGCCTGCAACCGTTCTTTTTGTTGAAAGCTGGTATCGTTTTACCAACCTGGAAGGCGACCGGAATTTTTATTACCAGCAGCGCTACAATCATCAACAGCGAAGAGACACCGTAACCATTGCAAGAGAATTGGAACTGTATGGCAAAGAACATGCTTTAAACAACGATCGTTTAAACGCGTTGATTGATACACTGGATTATGCAAAAGTCCTGGATGAACAGCTTTTCGAGATTTCCAGCGGTGAACATAAAAAGCTACAGCTGGTAAAGGCGCTCTGGCTGCGTCCCCAGTTACTGGTCATTGACCAACCCTATACCGGGCTGGATGTAAACTCACGCGGACGCCTTAATCAGCTGCTCAACGATTATACCGGTAACGGCGGCACCCTGCTCCTGCTAAGTAACGATGCCGAGCTGCCAGCCAGCATCAACGCATTTGCCGTTATGAAGAACGGCAATCTTGAGATGACGGATACCGCACTCACCTTTGAAGAAAAACCTTTAAAACCCCTTCCCGATTTTTTAAAAGAACCGCCGCAGTACACCACATCAACGCTGATCCGTATGAAGGACGTGCATGTACAGTATGACGGGAAGCAGGTATTAACAGATATACAATGGCAGGTGAATGCAGGTGAACGATGGCTGCTTCAGGGACATAATGGCTCCGGAAAATCAACCCTGCTCAGTTTAATAACCGGCGACCATCCCCAGGCATATGCCAACGATATCAAATTATTTGGAGTACAACGCGGCGGCGGGGAAAGTATCTGGGACATCAAGAGAAGGATTGGCCTGATATCTCCGGAACTGCACTGGTATTTTGATGCAAATGCTACTGTTTTACAAAGCCTGGCCTCCGGCTTCTTCGATAGCAATGGTTTATACCGGCAACTACGTTATATGCAAAAACAACAACTAAACGAGCTGCTGCATTTCCTGGACCTTTATGATGTAAAGGATGAGCTTTTAAGCACACTGCCGCTGGGTAAGCAGCGCCTGGCCTTACTGGGACGTACCATCATTAAAAACCCGCAACTATTGGTTTTAGACGAGCCTTGCCAGGGACTGGATCGGCAACAAACGCAATATTTTAATAACCTGGTAGACGAGATCAGTAAAAACGGCGTTACCATTATTTATGTAGGTCACTTTGAAACACAACTACCTGCATGTATTACACATAAACTGGTGTTGCAGGACGGGAAAATCATAGCTCTACACAGCGCTGATCTGCTGCAATAAACATAAAAGGGATCCCCTGGATAGAGTGCATATCCGGCGCATAGCTGTACGACACCTTCGTTGGCGCAGCCCAGCAAGATCTCCCGTCGCCGGGTGAATAAACCAGCTTCCGCCGGCATTACATAGACCAAAAGTCAGGAAAAAATATAAACAAGTTGGATACGATAAAGAAGCTTATTATTCCTGGCCTATCTCCTATAACCGCTCCCTACTCCTGTTTCTTTATATTGCGGTAACTTATTATGAAACCCGCCCGGGCAACAATTGCTACGTTGTACAACACTATTGTTAACGGGGCCATATTATTTTATGGTTTCACAAAAAATATTCGCGCCGCTAATAAACATGAAGATTTGATGAAAGCATAAGTACCTAAACTGTTTTGTTAAACAACAGCAATCTTTCAAATCAGCAATATTGCTGGCAATAAATACCTTAGACCAATAACAACATTCCGTTCATTCATTCTTCATTTTTACGTGCCATTTTTGGCACAGTCGTTGAAATAAAAAACCTCATCACGATCCTAAATTTAAAATTCCGTTTTTATGAAAAGAAATCTCAAAATCTCACTTGCCGCTTTTTCAATACTGCTTGTCAGCGCTGCCCATGCACAGGTAGGCGTAGGCACTGCCGTAAAGGGCTCCATAGGCGCTTCTGTGAATGCAGCAAAGGCGGCTTCAGCAGCAACGAATGCGGTTGGCAAAGTATCTGCAGCCACAACCACCGCCGTTAATAAAACCAAAGTGGCCGCAACCACAGCTGTGGATAAAACAAAGGCCGCAGCCAGCGTGGCAGTTGACAAAACCACTGCTGCAGCTGGAAGCGCAGCCGATGCAGGCAACTCGGTTCAGGTAACCACCGGCACCCAGGCAGATGTAAAAGCACAAAACGCAGCCGCTGGCAATGCTACCACAAATGGGGATGTACAGGCAGGCATTCATGCGAATGAAAATGCAAAAGCAAATGCCAACGAGCAATCGGCTGTACAGCAAGGAAGTGTTTCCTCAGGTACTGATGCCGGTGCATCCGGAAATGCAACTATTGGCGTATCTGGCTCAGGCGAAACCGCAGCCACCATTAAGGATGATGCAACGGCAGGCGTAGATGCCGCTGCGGATGGTACAAAAAAAGCAGCAAAAACAGTTAAGTCCGGTGTAAAAAAAGGAGCCGGCAAAATCAAAAATGCCCAGCCGTCTGCAACCGTTGATGCAAACGCCTCCGGTAGCGTAAAAGTAAAATAATACCGGTTCCGAAAGAATACAATCGATTGCCCTCTCCGTAATAAGAGGGCAATCTTTTTAACCCTTACAACCAGAAAGTGTTCTATGAAACAAAAATTGAGATATATCTTTTTGGCGGTCCTGTGCATACCGTTTGCCTGCTTTAGCCAACGGGACAGCACCCGGAAAAATGAATTCGGAGCAGGAGTGAATTTCCAGACACGCCTTCATTATTTTGGAAGAACAGACAGCCTGCAGAGCAGTGCACTTATTCCCAATATCGGATACCAGCTCAAAAACGGGTTATACGTACAGGGAAACATTATTTTCACCCAAAATAAAGTAGCCTCCACCACCTATGCCGGAACCACCCTGGAAGGCGGCTTCCGCTTTAAACCTTCAACCCATTTCAGCGGCAATATTTTTTATATGCAGGTATTGTACAAGGATAACAGTACCCTGCCGCAATCGGCGTTAAAAGGCCAGACTGGTATCAATACAGCCATCACAACGCCCATAATTACCTTCAATGCCGGCGGCGACCTGAAATTCTCCAAAGATCAAACAGATATCGGAGCTACATTGGGAGCCGACCATATTTTTCTCCTGCACAAACCCAACAGCCACGTTGCATTTGCTATCGATCCTTCCTTTTACCTATATGCCGGAACACAACGATTTACAAAGAGCTATATCGAACGTACAAAATTCCTGGGCATACCAGTAGGACAAAAAGAGCATACGCAACCCTACGATCGTTTTAATATATTGGCATACGAAGCCTCCGCACCCGTTGTGGCCGTAGCTGGAAAGTTCTTTGCAACCGTTATTCCCTCCTATGTAATGCCGCAAAACCTGCTGGAAGGGGAAACCGGTAAAAACTTATTCTACCTTACATTGGGGCTGGGCGTTAAACTTTAACAGAAGCACTCATAATAAATCTGCTCGTTGCAGTCATAAAATGTGGATTCCTTTTTACCTTTGGACATGCAGATTGAATTTGAAAAAGCTATGGAACGGTTAAAGGGAATTGTTACAAAAACGCCGTTGCAATACAACCAAAATCTTTCAAAACAGTATCAATGTAATGTTTACCTGAAGCGGGAGGACCTTCAGGTGGTACGCTCTTATAAACTCCGGGGTGCATTCAATATGATGCAATGCTTTAGCCGGGAAGAGCTGCAAAAAGGCGTGGTTTGTGCCAGTGCCGGCAACCATGCGCAGGGCGTTGCCTATAGCTGCAACCGTCTCAATGTTCATGGAGTGATCTTTATGCCCAGTATTACACCTAACCAAAAGATCGAGCAGACCAAAATGTTTGGCGAAGCCAATATCGAAATTATCCTCACGGGCGACACCTTTGATGATTGTGCCGCTGCCGCAAAAGTGTATACAGAAGAGCACAATATGGTCTTTATTCCTCCCTTCGACCATGAGCGCATCATAGAAGGACAGGGCACCGTAGGAGTAGAAATATGGAATGATCTGAAAAAGATCGATCATATTATTATTCCTAACGGCGGCGGCGGGCTTTGTGCCGGGGTCAGTACTTATATCAAATCGGTGAGTCCCCATACAAAAATCACCGGGGCGGAGCCGGAAGGCGCCCCTTCTATGACCATGGCGCTGAAAAATGGTGGCCCCATAGAACTAAAAACCATTGACCGTTTTGTAGACGGGGCCGCTGTAAAAAAAGTCGGGCAGCTCACCTATGAGCTCTGCAAGGCGCACCTGGATGAAATACGCCTGGTTCCCGAGGGCAAGATCTGCAGCACCATTTTGCAATTGTATAATAAAGACGCCATAGTAGCGGAACCAGCCGGCGCATTGTCCATTGCAGCGCTGGATTTTATGCGGGAGGAAATTAAAGGAAAGAACGTGGTATGCATCGTAAGCGGTAGCAATAACGATATTGACCGTATGCAGGAAATCAAGGAGCGAAGCCTGCAATACGAAGGGCTGAAACATTACTTTCTTGTAAATTTTGCCCAGCGTCCGGGCGCGCTCAAGGAATTTGTAAACCACGTACTGGGCCCGCACGACGATATCACCCGTTTTGAATACATGCAAAAAACCAATAAGGAAAGCGGACCAGCGCTGATCGGTATTGAGCTGAAGCACCGCGAAGATTACGACCCTCTGATTCAAAACCTGGAAAAAGCGCAGATCGAATTCACTGAGCTCAACAAGGACAATACCCTATTTAGCTACCTGGTATAATAAGATATAGCTGACAAGGAAAATAGCAATTACTGCTTCTTCATTTCCTGTAAATTGCCATCCGGGTCAAAATCCAGACGAAGGTCCGAGCGCGCACCCTGGATCTGCAGGTACCAGCCCGCATTGGTTTTGTTGATCCGTTTAATGCGCATATAATTAAAATAGATAAATCCGTTTGTTTTCCCCCCCGGTATTTCTTTTAGCTTTTCATTGGCGATATCATTGATTTTTTTTGCGGTAGCCAAACGGATTTGGCTCAGCGGCATTAAAAAATCCACTTCCTGCTGTACCTGCCCGAAGGTCTTTACCGGTGTTGGCTCCTCCCATTTTCCATTGGCATATACGTACTGATCTACGTTTTCAGTAGTATCGGGGTTTTGAATGTTGATCGAAATCCGTCCTCCCTGGAAATCGTAAAAATAGAGGGACTGGTACAGCATCAGCTTCTTACCCCGAAACTGTGGCAGGTTTTCCAGTTCCGACTGAATGCGATCCAGCGTTGCCGCATCCTCAAAAATGCTCCGGGCGCCCGCCTGCGTTCCGGAACCGGATTCGATGGTGGTGGTAGTGCTGCTGGTGCTGCTGCTGTGCGATTCGGTTGTCGCATGCGCCGGCAGGTCTGCTTGCTTCGGCTGGGGATTGCGGGTTTCCTCAAAGCTCTTGCTTATTTGTTCGCAGGAGCAAAACAGCAGCAGGGCTGCCGTATATGCAAAGATGGTTTTAAAAAGAACCGGTTTCATGCTAATCAAGGGGTTGAATTTGTTCCGGATGCTCCGGATCATATAAAATGTTAATGGTTTTTCCAGGCGCTATATCCGGTATCTTCAGCAAATCGACAACCTGCTTAAAAGAAGCCTGGTGTGTACGGCCGCGACTTCCTTCGAATTCGATGGTGAACCGCACCTGTGGCTGTTCATTGATATAAACTCCTGTTTGAGCGGTGCTGACAATCGTAGCCGTTGCAGGTCTTCCGTACAAAAGCAGTTTTGATGCCTTTCGTTTCGTACGCGACAGCTTCCGGATCAGGGTATAAATAGTCAGCTCGATGCCGATAATAAATGGTATCAGGATAAAGGGATGACCAAAACTCAGATAACGCCATCCATAACCCCGGCTTTCCAGCATGTAGGAATAGACCAGCAACCCGGGAGCCAATGTTAATAAGATGAACAGCACCAATACAACCAGGGTCATTACCGTCCGGTTCCACTGAAATCCTTTACCCTCCACCATTACCGGCGGATCACCCATTTCGGGATCCAGGATCAGAGACACGGTTCTGCCCGCCGAAAAGCGATTCAGCGAAGGCGCTGCATCTACAATACTCAGCGTCGTTTCCACTTCCGCATCCACCAGATTCCGGAAAGCCACTTTCAATGCCAGCAAGTCGCCCCTTCCGCCCGCCTGTAATACCTGTTTTTGAACAACGGTTCCCCGGGCATGCCGCCCGTTTTGCAGCAGTCGTTCCAGTAATCGCTTTTTCCGGAACTGCGAAAGAATAAAATTATCAACAAAAAGAATCAGTACCAGCACCCATAAAAAGCAGCCCACGCCCAACCATATAAATGCCCCCGCTGCCGATTGACCCGGGGGTGTCCACTTCCATTCCCCACCGGCATAGTGTATAATCAGGGGTAAACCAGCCGTCATAAACAAGGTAAATACTACAAAAAAGAATAACAGGAAACGTAACCCGTTTAAGCCAGCCTGGTTTGTATTTGAAGAAGGCGTCATAGTAATCATTTAGCTTTTTAATAACAATAGCGCACCAGGACAACGCGATGCTGCAGCGGAAAACATACCCTCATCCAGAAGCCGCTGCGACCTCTTCCTCAATGTTAAAAGAAGGCACTTTATAAAAAATGCCGGGCACCCGTCGAACGAGACTTCAAAATACGGAGAAGAATTTAATCTGACAAAAACAAAAAATTTTCATCCCTACTGACAAAGGGCTGTCACCACCGGGTTCTAGCTTTGACTTATAAAACAAAACAATATGACAACAACAGCAACCGCACAAGCCACCGTTATCAGCAAAAAACAATTATTAAACCATTGGCAGGGGCACCGTTCCCTTACCCGCCGGGTCATTGAAGCGTTCCCCGAGAAAGAACTGTTTGAGTTCTCTGTGGCGGGTATGCGTCCTTTTTCAGACCTGGCCATCGAATTGCTGTCGATTGGCGGACCTGCACTAAAAGCCATTGTGGACCGGGCGGCTACGCCCTACAGCGAGGAAGGCATTGCCCCCAAAAGCAAAGAAGCGCTGCTCAAATTGTGGGATGCCGAAACAGCAACCATCAACACGTACTTTGCCCGGATTCCTGAGGAAGACTTTTCCGAGACGTTTAATCTTTTTGGCCAGTATGAGTTTCCCATTTATCAGAACATTTTTTATTTTATTGACAATGAGATCCATCACCGCGGACAAGGTTATGTTTATCTCCGGGCATTAGGTATTCAGCCGCCTTTCTTTTGGGAACGTTAAAGGCTCGCATTTTATTATTTTTGCGGATCCACTGAAGAGGCTCCTGTAACAAGCAGACCCGTTAGTGCTTTCGTTTGCAGTTCCACAGCCTTCAACATACACATCCTCGCGGAATGTTGATTCCGTGTGCAACGCAGTAAATGACCGGAGCATTCAGCATTTATTTAACAGCCACAGATTCGCAGATTTTCCTGACGGTGAAAGGTAAATCCCGATGATTTCAAGCCTTCATTTGCGAATCCGTGGCCTGGCGTTGCGCTCTTTATTGCGCCTTGAGGTTCTCCAACTGCTTTTCTACGATGGAATGAACAGTTTTCTTTAAAGATTCGGGCTCAAGTATTTTTGCATGGTCCCCGAAGCCCAGGAACCACCGTGCAAAGTCACTTTCGGGGTAGCTGCTCATAAAGGTCATTTCAATGCCCTGGGGCGTTTCTTTTTCTTCTGTATACCCGTGATAATGCCGGTTCCATTGCAGGTAAGCCGCCACCTTGGGCTCCACTACAATGCGCACTTTGGTGCGGGGCACTTCCTTTCGCCGGTTTAAAAATTCCTTTAGCTCCGGGTGTTCTTTTGTAAAAGGCACCTCCGTTTTAAGAATACCCTGGATCCGGTCGGTCCGAAAGCGCCGATAATCTTTGCGCAGATGGCAATATGCCATGATATACCAGAAATCATTTTCATGAAACACACCCACCGGCTCTATTTTCCGGATCTCAGGTGTACGGGATTCGATTTTTTTATACCGGATCTCCACCTGCACTTTCTGGGCCAGGCTATCGAATAATACCGACAATGCCTCCGGAACCTTTTCATTAAAAATGCTTTGGGCGGTACGCACCTGTACCTGCGATTCGATACTCGAAATCCAGTCCTTATCAGCCATACGTAGTACTGCCTTCATCTTGGCAATGGCCGATGCAAAATGATCGCCCAGCCGCTTGTCGATGAACTTCTGCATCAACTTTTCTGCCGCCACAAAACTGGAGGCTTCTTCCCTTGTAAACATCACGGGCGGCAGCCGGTATCCTTCCACCAATTCATAACCAATACCCGCTTCACTGGAAATGGGTACACCGGCTGTTTGCAGGGTCCGGATATCCCGGTAGATCGTACGCAGGCTTACTCCAAACCGGTCGGCCAGGTCCTGCGCTTTTACAATACGTTTCGACTGCAGCTGGATCAGGATGGCCACAATGCGGTCGAATTTATTCATTTGCTCAAAAGACATAACGATACATTCTAAAATAACGCTTACCGGAATCTGTGAACTGCCGTTCAGGCCCGCAACACCTCCTGTATATGCTTTTTCATATTGTGCACCATCTGCTCCAGCGGCAGGTCGTCCGGATCTGTACCGAAAGGATTCTCAATAGATTCGGCGATCAATTCCAGCGAGGCCAGCACATAAAATACAAAAGGTACCGCAGCAATTACAAAATAGCCCATAGAAAACACAAAGCCAACTGGCAGCGTTAGCACATAAACAACGATAAATTTTTTGATAAAGGAACTGTAGGAATAAGGAATGGGGGTATTTTTTATACGCTCGCAGGCACCGGCCACATCGGTTAGGGATTGCAGCTCATTGTTGAGTACGATCAGCTGGTCGCCCGATATCTTCCCCGCCTGGTAAAGTTCCGTTACATACCGGAAGATCAGGGAAGCTACCTGGTTGGGGCCATGCTTTTTTTCCAGATCCAGCTCCGGATGTTCCATCGTATCCAGCATAAACGTGGTATAATCCGAGCGTAAAAAACTGAACAGGGTTTGTGAAAACAGAGGTATGGATTTACGGAAGAAATGCCTGCTGCCCTTATCTTCGCCCGGCAGAAATGCATCCAGCTTAATCGCCAGCGAGCGACACACATTGGTAAGCGTTCCCCACTGTCTGCGGGCCTCCCACCAGCGGTCGTAGGCCGTATTGGTACGAAAAACGAGCAGAAGCGACAGCGCAAACCCCAGCAGGTTATGTACCATATTAATATTTCGCAGCCAGCTTTTTTCAGACAGTTTCAGATATTCCAGCTCCAGGTAGGCAATACCCCAGGACAATAAGGCCATCAGCAACAGGTAAGGGATCAGCTTCCGGAACGTATCCGACCTGTGAATATAAAAAACCGATTTAAACCATTCTTTGGAATTATAGATTGTCATATCCTATGCGAAACAAAAGATCCGTATGAATAAAAGTAAATAATGGGATGTAAAAATAAGGCCTCCTTTTTTTCTATCCGCGTTTTTGTGAAATGCTCTTAAATGATCGGATCACTTTTCCGGATCTCATTCACTGGACAAACGTGTTCCAGTTCGTCATGGCTTTTTTTGCTTGAGCGGAGTGCCTTTCCGGTGGATCATCAGCAAAACACTGCAGCCCAGCAGGGCAGCAAAGACAGAAGCCACCAGGATTGCCAGCTTTGCCTCCGCCACCAGCAACGGATCATCAAAGGAAAGCAGACTGATAAAGATCGACATGGTAAACCCGATGCCCGCGAGCAGCCCCAATCCGATCATATGCATCCAGCCTGCCTGCCGCGGCAATTTACCAATACCCAGCCGAACGCCGGCCCAGGTAGAAAAAAAGATGCCCACGCATTTCCCGGCAATTAGCCCGATGATGATCCCCATCCCCAGGGGGGCCGTCAGGCCCTTTACCATCGACGGCTCAAAACGGATATTCGTATTGGCCAGTGCAAAAAGCGGTATGATAAAAAAATTCACCGGCTTTGTTAATGCATGTTCCAGCTTTTCAAGCGGCGACTCCGTAGCATCCGGCGTAGTTGGCAGGGTCATGGCAACCAGTACACCGGCAATGGTGGCATGTATTCCGGAATGATGAATAAAATACCAGACAAAGAGTCCGGGTACCATGTAGCACCAACGTCTTTTCATATTGAGCCGGTTAAAAATAATCAGCAGGATCATCACCGCACCGGCGTACAGGAGGTAATTAAAATGAATCTCGGAAGAATAAAACAGCGCAATCACCAGGATGGCGATCAGGTCATCTACAATGGCCAATGCTGCCAGGAACACTTTCAGGCTGGCCGGCACCTTTTTACCCAGCAAAGTGATTGCAGCAAGCGCAAAGGCAATATCCGTAGCCATAGGAATACCCCAGCCGGAAACCGTGGTCGTTCCCTTATTCAGCAACACGAAAATAACCGCCGGCAGAATCGCTCCGCCGAAAGCGGCGATCACCGGAAGCATGGCCTTACTTGGCGTAGAAAGCTCTCCTTCTACCATCTCCCTTTTGATTTCCAGCCCTACCAGCAGGAAAAAAACCGCCATCAGCCCGTCGTTGATCCAATGCAGGATGGAGAACCGCAACCCGATACTGCCGGTCTCCCAGCCGATATAGGTACCCAGCCAGTTTTCAAAAGAACGGCCCGCCGGAAGATTGGCGATCAGCAGGGAAATGCATACACATCCAATCAGGATGAGGCCTCCAATTGAGTTTGCGTTTACATATTTCCGAAAGGTATCTAAATTGATTCGCTTCAGCATAGCCCTTAAAATTACGGATTGCTTTTTTTAAATCCTTATTTCTCAGTCCTTATTTCTCATTTCGATCCTAACTTTGACCGATGTTCGATTTCAGATTACAAGTATTTCATACCGTGGCCCGGCGGCTGAACTTTACGCGCGCCGCCGAAGAGTTGTTTATTTCCCAGCCGGCAGCTACCAAACATGTGCAGGAAATTGAGCAGCATTTTAAAACCAAATTATTTGAACGGAACGGCTCCAGGATTTCGTTGACCGAAGCCGGAAAGGTATTGCTGCGCTATACGGAAGCGCTTTTTGGCATTTACCGGAAAATGGAACTGGAGTTGCATTCTTTTGCCGCACAGCACAAAGGCAGGATGCGGATCGGAGCCAGCACCACCATTGCCGAATACCTGCTGCCACCCGCTTTAGCCGCTTTTAAAAGCCGGTTTCAGGACATTTCCGTTATCCTCACCAGCGGCAACACCGAACATATCGAGCAGTTATTACAAAAAAGCGAGATCGATTTTGGAATGATCGAAGGACAGCCCAAGAGCAGCCTGTTCAAATATACGCCCTTTATTAAAGATGAAATTGTACTGGTGGCATCCGGGAAAAATCCCATTACAAAAAAGCAAAGGATCTCCTTAAAAGAACTACAGCAGCTGCCGATGGTTTTAAGAGAACCAGGGTCGGGAACGCTGGAAGTGATCACCAAACACCTGAAGGCAAAAGGCATCCGGCTTTCGCAGCTCAACCGCGAGATACAACTGGCCAGTTCAGAAAGCATCAAATCCTATATTTCCAATTCCATGGCCGTTTCCTTCCTCTCCATTCATACCATATTGGGTGAACTTAACAATAATGAACTGGCCATTGTGGACGTGCAGGGAATGGACATTGAACGGCATTTCCAGTTTATACAACTGCACAGCGGTGCGGCCGCCATACCCGACTATTTTATGAAATTCATCAACCACTATAATTTTAAATAACGACCTGAAGTAGGTAGCCGGTAAAGAAGCGTATTCTTCGTGAAACGATGGAGGCACCGGTATCAGTGGCCAGAGCGGGTATTGGAGGGTGTTATCCGGTTTACACAAACATAAAGCGCCACAGCAACCACCAGCAGGATGATGCCTGTTCCCGTCCATAAGGTATTGAAGCCATAGTCCTCCGCCACCTTGGTTCCAAGCAAAGGCGTAAAGATAAATGAGATGGACACGGCCATGCCATTAAGTCCCATATAAGAACCTTTATTTCCCTTTCCGGACCGCAGGGCAGTTATAGCCGACATAAAGGGAAGCACCAGGATCTCTGCCAGACTTAGTACTGTGATGGACAGAAGAATCAGCCAGATACTATGACCAGCGATCAGCATTGCATAAGAAGCTGCTGCGCCAAGCGTGCCCACCAAAAGCGTGGCAGCCGGCGTCAGTTTTCTTTCGGCCAGGTTTACCAGCAGCATTTCCATCACCACAATCACGAAGCCGCTATACCCCAGCACATAGCCAATGGTTGTTTGATTGAGCCCGGCTTCGTCGCGGTAAAAAAGAGGCAGCGTATTAAAAAACTGGAAAAAGCACAGGGCAAAGATCCCGCAGAACACGGAATACAACACAAAGGGCGCATCCCGGTAAGCAGACCGTTCGCTTAAGCCTCCGGTTTCTTTCATGGCCATTTTCCGTTCCCGCTCCTTTTTACGGAACAGGATGGAACGTTTTCTGAAAAAACGTACGTATACGATACCGGCAGCCAATGCAGCCAGCGCATTTACCGCGAACAGAAAATTGTACGACACTGCTGCAAGAATACCACCCAGGGCGGGGCCAATGGAAAAACCCAGGTTGATCGCCATTCGGTTTAGTGAAAAAGCACGGGTAAGATTTTCCGGTGCCGCATACTTGGTAATGGCCACGGAGTTGGCCGGCCGGAATGATTCGCTGATAACGCTCTGGATAAAAATAATAGCCGCCAGCCCCTGCAAGGTGGTAAAAAAAGGGATCACCGCAAACAAAGGTGCACTTAAAAACAAACTGGCCCATTGCACCCTGAACTCACCGATGCGGTCTGTAATATAGCCGCCCAGCCAGGAGCCCACCACCGATCCGATGCCAAAAAAACTAAGTACAACACCCGACTCCTTTAAACCCAAATGAAGATGATCGGTCATATACACACCTAAAAAAGGCAGCACCATGGAACCTGAGCGGTTGATCAACATAACCGCCGCAAGCATCCAGGCCTCTTTTGACAGCCCTTTAAATGAATTGATATAGACGCGCAGAATTCCCATAGGATATGAAAAGCTGCGAAGGTCTGTAAAAAAAAGGAATAAACCAGTAAATTTGAACTACCAGGAATTGTAATATGCAGCATCCGTATGTTTTCAAACCCGGGTTTGCGCATAAACTGCGCGCCATCGACCGGGTCTATCTATCGTTTATTGCCGGCAGTATTACTGCTGCTGCATTGTATCTGTCCGGCCTTCCTACTATGATGATCATTCTTGCCGGCTGGCTGGCTTTTTGTATTTGCTATCTCGTGCTTTGCTGGCAGGTTATTTACACTACGCCGCGGGAATACATTATAAAAAAGGCTGCTGCAGAAGATGGCAGCAGGGCCTTTGTTTTTTTATTTATTGTATTGGCCTGCTTTGCGTGCATGGGTGCAGTATTAAGCATTGTGATCAATTCCCGAGGAAACAATGTCAGTCATTTTTTGTGGTTACCCCTGTCGGTATCCGCAATGATCGCCTCCTGGCTACTGGTGCACACCATTTATACGTTTCATTACGCCCACCTGTATTACCAGGATGGGGCCGAAGGAAGGGGCCTGCATTTTCCAGGAGATGAGCAACCCGATTACCGCGACTTTGCATATTATGCGCTTTGTATGGGCTGTACCTTCCAGGTTTCGGATGTAGATACCACTTCCCGAAACCTGAGAATGGTGACCATGTATCACGGACTGATTTCCTTCGCTTTGAATACCTTCCTGGTAGCCCTTACCATCAATATTGTTTCAGGGTTGGTGCATTAGGTGAGGTCATCAGCATTCAGCTGTTGTTAAAAGCCGATGGCTGATGACTGGTAACTGACCGCTTAATTCTCCTGGGCGGACAGGTTCCGCTTATCTTTCCTGAAATATACCGGCTCGGGAATTTCGGAAGGATTAAAGGGGTTGTAAAAATAGATATCATCATCCCGGTAAAGTGCAAACTGCTTTTTTAAACGACCGGTAAAGTCCGCATAATTTTTTAATTCCTCCTTTGTCCAGGCCGCCTCTGCCAATGCAGCAATACGTGGAAACACAAGGTAGTCCATCCGGTTAAAATCAGGAACAGTTTCTGTCCATAAATTCGCCTGAATGCCCTGAACCTGTTTTTGGTGCCGCGCACCTATCAGTGCAGAGAGGTTAAAGGAATAAACATCTTCCAACGGACTATAGCCCTTTCCCCATTTGCGGCCCATACGATGCGTGCTATCCTGAACAAAATCGAAATAATACGGCAGGCGCGGGCATACCACTACGTCATATCCCCTATCCAATGCCATTTTCAACTGCGCCGGCTTGTCGTGCCGCCACCAGAAAATCACGGTCTTGTCATTGGGGAGGTTGATCTCGGCCATCTCATCCCAGGCCAGCAATTTTGCATTCATTGCATATACGGAGTCGGCCATACGCTCCATAAAATAACGCTCTACGGCTTTCAGATCCTTTAAGCCTTCACGTTCCATTAATCTCCGGATGCCCGCATTCTTCAGCCACTGATCGGTACCAAAGCTCACTTCATCGCCCCCCAGATGCATCATTCCGGAGGGGAACAACATATTCACCTCACGAAGCATATTAGTCAGGTACCCATAGGTATGCTCATTACCTGGGTCAAAGGTAAAATCCGGATGCTGCTCATTGCCGCCGCCGCTGTATTGCGGGTACGCACGATTTGCTGCGGTGGCATGCCCTGGCATATCAATCTCGGGGATTACAGTGATATTGCGCTGCCCTGCATAATGAACGATCTCAGCAATCTCCTGCTGCGTATAGTAGGCGGCCGGCGCTTCGGGATCTGTAAAACTACCGGCCCCGCCAACCAGGGTCAGCCGGGGATACCTACGGATCTCCAACCGCCATGCAGGTTCATCAGTCAGGTGCCAGTGAAACCGGTTCAGTTTGTAAAAAGCCATCCAGTCCAGCAGTTGCAATACTTTTTTCTTGCCCATAAAATGCCGCGATTCATCCAGCATAAACCCGCGCCAGCGATAGCGGGGACCGTCGGAGATCTCCCATCCATCAATAGCAATGGTACTGTTATGGCTCTTTTGTGAGCGCACCAATTGTAAAAAGCTGGAAATCCCGTTAACCACGCCTCCCACCGAGTTGCCCATAATATGTACGCCCCGGTCTGTAATGCGCAGCGTATATCCTTCATCTACTTCCATAGCGCCCTTACTCAATGTAAGCAGGATCGTATTGGCTTCTGAAGATTGCGTTGTTAGACCCAACGGGAGCAACTCTTTTTTGATGAGCTCCTGTTGAAGATACCCCGCAGCATCTTTCAGCAGTGTGGTTGCGATATAGATGCGGGTATACTTATTAAGCACAAATGAACGGTTGGAGACGGTTGCCTTCTTCGGCGCAGGAATCACCGGACAGGAGGTTTGAGCATTCGTCAAAACAACCATCGTCAAAAACAGCAAGGCAGTATACACTTTTTTCATCGTCGGGTATTTGGTTGAAAGATAGGATTTTTAGCAGATTCCGTCATCGTGCCGCGGTATAGGACAACCAAGTTACAGGAGCACAAAAGCAACAGCTTTGTATGCCGTGGCAACTCACATTTTCGCATCCATTAATTTGCCGGTTTTTTTTGCCGGCGCTCCCAGATGTATCTGGATCACAAACGCTCTTTCAGTCTGAAAAGATGACGGCAGCCGGATATCATAATAGGTATTTTTATCCAGGTCCAGACCCATATCCGCAGGCTCAACCTCCAGCTTGCCACCCGTTTCCACTAATATTGCCGAAACCGGCACCTGTTTAAAATTCTTTGGAACCGTGATCCGCACCCGGTTGTTTACCGGCCGGTTGAATACCGTAAGATACAATGTGCTATCCTTTTGTGTAAAGTAGCCGTATTGACCAGCCGGAAAATCGGAATGCCGGCCTTCATATACCGCCGGGGCGTTATGCTTTATCCAGGCCCCGGTTTCAGCGGCAATCCGGTCTTCTTCCGGGCGCATATTCCCATTGCCGTCCGGTCCGAAATTGATTACAAAATTGCCATTCATCGAACGGCAGCGCATCAGCATATCCAACAGGTCATCGGTTGTCTTGGTGTAGATCCCTGACCAGTCTTTCATATATCCCCAACCGTTCGGGGGGATCGTCATCACACAATCCCAATCGTTTCCATCGAGCCATTCAAAACTTCCGGGCATCTTCCGCTCCCATCCCTGTTCATAATCGCCCAGCAAGCGGCCGTTGCTGTCGAAATGCCGCGCACCAAATTCATCATTACGGAATCTGGATCCAATGATCAGCCCCGGGTGTTTCTCGCGCAGTTCTTTCTCCAGCTTATAGGTAAAATCGTAGGCGCTTTTCCAGGAGTTGTCCCAGGTGCCGTCGAACCAAAGTCCTTTGATCTGCGGGTAGTTTGTGATCAGTTCCAAAAGCTGGTTGCGCGTATAGGTCAGAAACCGGTCAAAGCGTTTTTTTTCATCTGCTGTTTTTGGCACACCGCCGATATAATCCGGGTTGTTCCACTCCAGCACGGAAAAATACAGGTATACATCAATGCCTTCTGCTGTATAGGCATCAACTACCTGCTTAACAATATCTTTCTTATACGGTGTTTTGGCAATACTATAATCAGAGTACTTTGTAGGCCATAACGCAAAACCGTCGTGATGCTTGGTTGTAAAGATCACATAACGGGCGCCCATTTCTTTGGCCTGTTTTGCCCAGCGTTTTGCATCAAACCTTTTGGGATTAAATTGCCTGTATAAATTATCGTAAATATTTTTCCAGTCCTTCGGAGCCGTTGGCCCTCCCCAGGAGCGGATCCATTCCGATGCAGCTGCCCCGCCTCTGGCACTTACCCCGTTCCATTCGTTGCCGGGGATGGCATACAGGCCCCAGTGAATAAACTGGCCCAGGCCGTAATTTCGGAATGCCTGCATAGCCGCGTCGCTACGGTGCGCCGGTGTTATCGGACCATATTGAATTGTTCTTAAACTATCCGGTTTCCTTTTGGGACCTGTCCATTGTGCGTTTGCGAACGGGTTTAAAACCACGATCATTACAAAAAAAATGAAGCCTGTTTTTTTTATCTTTGTCATTATCTGATCCTTTACCTATCTTTTTTAAATTACCGCATCCCCGCCCTATCGCCATCGGGCGCTATATTTCCATATTCCCGCATTTTCAAATTCCTATTGCAGTATCCACGTCATGGCATCTTTTAATATTTTACCATTGCTTACACCCGTTGCTTCAATTTTATTGTTCCCCTTCTTCAACGCGATATTTTCAAATATCCAATGTCTTTGATTTACCCCATGGATGCCTTTTACTTCCTTCCCATTTACAAAAAGATGTACCTGTGCCAGGTTTGAAAAAGCCTGCACGCTGGTAGTAGCCTGTGTACGCAAGCTGTCTCTCCGGTTAGCTAAGTAGATCATCGGTTCCGGGTTCCAATTGGCTTTATACCAGTAAAAGGCATCCTTTTTCCGTTTGCGGTCGAAGCTCACCAGTCCTTTCAGGTTACGCGCATTTACGCCGCCCCGATTCCACAGCGGCACCGCAAATTCAAATGTATTCCATAGGTAGGAAGCCAGGATATAGGGATGCTTTTCAATGATGGCCCATTGCCGGATATGGGTTTCCGTCTGGTAGTTTTCGGGATAGAACTGCCCGTTTACGGGATTGATTTTTGAAGGGTCCGGAAGCCTTTCCGAAGCCTGGTCCATATTGCCGTCCGCACCATATTCGGATAGCATCACCTTATAACCGGGGTACTGGGTCTCCAGGCCAGACGCCCATTTTTCCAGATCGCTGATCCTTCCTTCATACCAGCCATAGTAGCGGTTCATGCCCTGCACGTCGGCGGCAAGATTAGCCGGGCGGTCCATTTCACCATAACCGGAAACTGCGACCGTGTAACGGTCCGGATCATCGGTCTTGGCAATATCATTAAGTTCTCTTGTAAGTACGGGCACATGCTCATCTTCTGTTTTGGAATATACTTCATTATGCAGTCCCCATAAATAGATGGACGGATGATTCCGGTTCTGGCGCACCAGTTCTGTCATCTGCTGCCGGGCATTCTCTGTTTCTCCCAAAGAAGTTGTATTTACAAATGGAATCTCTGCCCAAATCAGAAGGCCCATTGTATCGGCCAGCGCGTACATATCCTCCGCCTGTTGATAATGTGCCAACCGGATGGTAGTGGCCCCCATTTCCCGGATGATCTTCATATCTTCTTCGTGCTGTTCATGTGAAAGCGCATTCCCGTACTGCCAGCGATCCTGGTGCCTTGTAACGCCGTACATCGGATACTTAACACCATTCAGATACACGCCATCTCCGGCCCGAAGTTCAACCCGGCGAATGCCAAGCGGCTGGGTAACCGCGTCCAGTTCCTGCCCATCCCGGATCAGGGAGGTGGTCAGGCTATACAGATAGGGATCCCTGATTCCATTCCAAAGGTGCGGACGGCTTACCTGAAATACCTGCTCTACGTAGGTGGCCCCCTGGGGGTTTAGCAACACATTTTTGCGTACCTGGACCACGGTCTTCCCTGCAGCATCTTTTACAATGGTTTGCAGCATCACCGGCTGCGCCTTCATTTCTTTATTCTCCAGTTTTGCCTTCACATGGATATCAGCATTTTTTGCCGAAACATTCTTTTGTGTAACGTAAATACCCGGCGATGCATAATCTGTAACGGTTATATTTACAGGGCTAGTAACAATCATGCTTACCGGCCGGTAAATGCCTCCGTAAATCGGAAATAAAAAATGGTTTACCGGTATCACATCTTTACGGGCCTCATTATTGGTTTTGACCAGGATCTGGTTTTCTTCCCCATACCTTACGGAATTGGTGATCTCAAAAGAAAAAGCCGCATAGCTTCCTTTATGCTCCGTAAGGTAACGGCCATTGATATAAATAGTGGCCACAGATCCCACGCCCTCAAAGCGCAGAAAGATCCGCTTTCCCTTTAATTCATTTTTCACCAGGAATTTCTTTTTATAAAAAGCGTCACCCGCGTAAAAATTTTTATCCAGCTGCATGTCGGTGCGGTTATAGGTATGCGGCACTACGATCTTTTCCCAATCCTGGTTCAAATAGCTGGTATCCTTTCCAAAATCACCCGGTCCCTTTTTAAACTCCCAGTTATCATTAAAGCCGATCACCATCCTGCCGTTCTGGGCGGCAACAGTATTGATCGCCCAGCTCCCAAAAATAACCACACCTAAAACCACCCTTTTTAAAAAAGGGAGAACATAATATTTTATTTCCATAATTTATGATAGATGCTCAACATCAAATTTCTCCTGAAGGATTTAGGAAGCCCTGTAGCAAAAAAGAGTTCCGGCGCTTAAACGTCTGCAAATATAACTTCCCCTCTTCTAAAACCTCTGTATGCCAGGTTGCTTTTTACCTTACTTGCGATATTTCACTGCATGCAAACGATTGTCCTGGTTTATAAAAAAATTGGCAATCCGGCATCACTCCCGGGAACAGGTAAAGGCGGTCTACAGCCGCGAATCCGCAGCACGCGCTGTACCGGAAAAGAACAGGATCCTGTGTTATATTTGCATAGCAAACCCCACCGGAGTCAAAAAGCAACACTTATACGATGAATCATAAAGATCCCAACCCATGGTTAAAATACCTGGGGCTCACGGCCCAGCTGCTGGTGCTGTTGGGCGTGGCCGTTTATGCCGCCATCTGGCTGGATAAAAAACTCGGCGTTTCGCCATTGTTTTTAATCCTGCTACCTTTGCTAGTCTTAGGCACTACGTTTTATCAACTTTATAAAGAAACCATTAGGAAAAAAAATGACTCAGTTTAATGCAAAGGCCGCCATCAAAACCCCGGTAAGGATCATGATTATCCTGTTTGTGATCATCAGTGGCCTCTTTATTTTTGGAAAAACCACATTACAACAACAAAACATTGATACCACGGTAGTGCTGGCAGGGAATCTCTTGTTATTCCTGATCAGCCTGCTAAACCTGGTGCGTTCTGCAAACGCCATCGACAATCCTAATCCTCAGGTATTTGTACGTACTTTTTACAGCGGGTTCGTAATCCGGCTATTTGCCTGTGCTATTGCAGCCTTTATCTATATTTATACGCAGCAGGGGCGTATCAACAAGCCCGCCCTGTTTATTTGCCTGGGCATCTATATTGTTTATTCGCTTATTGAAACCACTACCCTCAAAAAAATATTCAACAGCAAAAAGAACAATGCCTAAGAAACAGGTTCCGATGGGGCAGTTAGCCGCATACCTGCCCGATAATACTTACGAAGCAGTGCTGGCCTACCTGGATCACTACAACGTGCATCTGACCATTGCTAAAAGCCGGTCCTCGGTGCTGGGCGATTACCGGCACCGGCTGTCTACGGAGCATCACCGCATTAGTGTAAACGGAAACCTGAATAAATATGCGTTCCTCATTACCCTGCTGCACGAACTGGCGCACCTGGTTACATTTGAGCAATACGGAAATAAGGTAGCCTCCCATGGCCGTGAATGGAAACACCACTACGGGCAATTGCTGGCGCAGTTTCTACTGAAAAAGGTCTTCCCTGCTGATATTGCGGCAGAGCTGCAACGGTCCCTGCACAACCCGGGTGCGTCTACCTGTGCAGAAGAAAGCCTGCAACGGATTTTATACCGGTACGACGATCGCAAACAGCATCATTACCTGGTAGAAGAGCTGCCGGCAGGCACCCTGTTTGCCCTCTCGGATGGGCGCATTTTTAAAAAAGGAAAGAAACGGACGAAGCGGTTTGAGTGCCTTGAAATGAAAACCGGAAAACTCTATTTGTTCAGCCCGGTGTATGAGGTATATGCACCGGAGCGGTTTCAAGCCTGATGTTTGTAGTTCCCCGGCAGAGGTATGTATTTCAACCGGAGAAAGGGCACCAAACAGTAACGACACCTCCCCCTTTTATATTTGATATTCCTCATTGGCTATTTTACATTCCCGAAGGGAAGGTTTGACGTTGGTTTTCGTTCCGGCTTGGTGAGAGATATGAGATACCAGATATCAGACATCAGATGTCAGATATTAGTGTCTATTGTCTATAGCATATCGATCGGCGGTGATTTACGGAGCAGGAACGGCATCTCCATTTTCACATTTCCGCATTCTCAAATTTTCAAATTCCGAAGCAGGAACGGCATTTCACTTCTACATTTAATATTTCCAATTCGATATTTTATATTCCCAAGCGGGGACCGGTATGTGTTTTTTGTCTTTTGAATCTTGTCTTTCCGAAAGATGGATGATCGAACCGCAACGGAATCTTCATTCTCACATGCGCACATTTTCAAATTATTCCAATATCAGCTTTTGTAATTTCTTCCGGTCGCCTACGATCCAGATAATATCCCCCCATTCCAGCACGGTAGATGATTCGGGATTCAGGATCCGTCCCTTTTCCTTCTCGATCCCAACGATCAGTCCGTTGGTCCGTTCCCGGAGCCCGGAGCCATGTATGGTTTGCCCCCTCAGCTTGGTATGCTCATCCACCAACACTTTCTGAAGTACAATATCCTCAATGCTTATAGCCTCATCCTCCAATACCTCCCGAGTATCAAAAATCGGTTTAAATACGGCGAGTTGGTCATCGGTGATCAGGATTCCTACCCGGTCAAACGGAAGCAGGCGGTTGTTCCGGCCGGGTGTATGAATAATCTCATCACCCCGCTTGATGTATACGATATTGATTCCGAATTTTTCCCGCCATTGCAGGTCTTTTAATAAAATACCAATCGCCTTGGCCTGTGGATTTACTTCCATTTCCACAATATGCGCATCCCAGGCTTCCATTCCTGAACGCATTTCATTATTTTTTTCCTTCAGATTATGTTCAACCATATGGGCCGCTGCCGCCTCAAGTTCACGTTCGTTCAGATTGTGCATAAACCGCTTTTCCATCCGCTGGTAAAACTTCTGGATCCTGTTGGAGAATAATATTAAAACCAGTATCGTAATGGGAATGCCCACCAGCAATGCGATCCGTGCCGGCACCAGTGTATTTACGAATATGGCCATAAATAAAATCCCCATAGTTACCCGCAGCAGTTCCACTATAAACAGGGGGCCACGGTTGTATTTTTTATCTACCCATAATTCTTTATACGCCTGGTTCTTGGGCTTTCCGGCCATAAAGGCCCAGAAAAAGGGAGCGGCAGCAGCCAGCGAAACCACTAACAGAATGCCGTTGCGCAGGTAACTGTGCTGCACCCGTTCATCAATAAAGGGTTGCAGGAAATTTTTACTCACCAATAGTACGGCCACCAGGATGATCGTATTCGTTACAAGAATCCGGAGATAGGTTTTTAACACGACCTTCCAGTCGCTCTCTGCCTGTATCTGCTGGGTGCTGGAAGAATACCGGTTTAGTTTATGAACCCATTTACCGGGAAGTACTTTTACCAGGCGATTGTAGATCGGTTCCGAAAACTTGATCAGGTAGGGGGTTGTAAAAGTAGTGATGGCAGAAGCGCCTACCGCGATGGGGAAAAGGAACTCCGAGATCACTCCCAATGAGAGTCCCAGGGTGGCCACGATAAAGGCAAACTCACCGATCTGCGCCATACTCATTCCTACCTGTACCGATTGCTTTAGGGGTTGCCCCGAGATCAGCGCTCCGATAGTGGTACTGATCATTTTGCCGAACAGCGTCAGCAATGTGATCCAGCAGATGGGGCCGGCATAGGCAGCAATGGCTTTGGGATCGATCATCATGCCAACGGAAACAAAAAACACCGCACCAAACAGGTCCTTAACGGGCTTGATCAGGTGCTCAACCTTTTCTGCCAGCGTAGTTTCTGCTATGATAGACCCCATTACAAAGGCGCCCAACTCTGCCGAAAAACCTACCTGCGTAGCCAGCACCACCATGGCCAGACAAAGCCCTAGCGCCAGTATCAGCAGGGTCTCCTCATCCAGCAGTTTACGGGCAACCCGTAAAAAGGTCGGCAACAAAAAGATGCCTACAATAAACCACATCCCCAGGAAAAACAAAAGCTTTAAAACGGTAAAAAGAATTTGCCCGCCTTCAAAATTCTTGGTAACCGCCACGGTGGAAAGCAATACCATCAGCAGGATCACAACAATGTCTTCCACTACCAGTACACCAAAAACGATCCGGGCGAACTGCTTGGTCTTCACTCCCAGTTCATCAAAGGCCCGCAGGATAATAGTGGTGGAAGAACTGGCCAGCATGCCGCCCAGGAACAGGCTGTCCATGGTACTCCAACCCATGAGTTTCCCTGCAAAATAGCCGCCCACGGTAATAAAGATAATCTCGGTAAAAGCCGTAATGGATGCAGTGCCTCCCACCCGCACGAGTTTTTTAAAGCTGAACTCCAGACCCAGGCTAAACAACAAAAAGATCACACCGATCTCCGCCAGCGTTTTCACATTCTCCTGGTCGACCACATTGGGTGTAAAAATAAAATGCGGACTCACCAAAAAACCAGCAATGATATAGCCCAGCACCAGCGGTTGCTTTATTTTCCGAAACAATAAAGTTACGATGGCACCCGCCATCAGTATGAGTGCCAGGTCTTCGATCAATTTTGGTAAATGCCCCATATATGTGTATTACGTGCTTTGTGGTTTGCGGGAAATATAAGCATTTTCGGGCAGAAAAGGAAGGGAAATAGTCTTAAATTTTTATTTTCAAATCCCTGGAGATGAGCCGCTGGTTTCTAAAAAAAAGAGCAACCGCTACGGGTTGCTCTTTCTCCAATCATCGTTCTTTTTTAGTTTTATTGTTTCAGTTCTTTGATCTTTAAGGAACGGTAAGACACTTCATCGCCATGATCCTGCAACAGCAAATGTCCTTTAGGCGCCATACCGAAATTGGGCCAGTTTTTATACTTGCTGATGGCTACTAATTTTAAGAACTCCGGAGAGCCCCGTTGATATTCTACCATTTTCCAGCCGTTCAGCCAATGTTCTACTTTATTGTTGGGATATACGATCACCATGCCCTTGTTCCACTCCCCGATCGGTTTGCGTGCACGCTTTTCGCGGTTGGATGTGATGAGATCGTACAGCGAAGCCAGTGTACGGTTTCCGTCGCGCCCCATCTTGGCATCCGGATGCACGGCATCGTCCAGGATCTGGTACTCCAGCCCTATTGCAGAACCAGAATTTTTTTCGCTTTCTGTTACAAAATATTTCACGCCACTGTTGGCCCCTTTTGTCAGTTTAAAATCAAACTCAAAGATAAAGGCACTGTATTCTTTTTGAGTTACAATGTCGCCGCCGTTCGCCGATTCTTTTCCCTGAGAAGACTGTACCGTTAACACGCCGTTATTTATAGTCCAGCCCTTGGACGGGAATGCCGGTTTGTAAGCACCTCTCCATCCTGTTGTGGTGTTACCATCAAACAATAACCGGAAGCCGTTTTTCTTTTCTGCAGCAGACAGATTGTTCGGGATCATATTCACCACAAAGGTTCCATCGAGCGGAGCGGGTTTCAGACCGGAGGTCCGGATGCGGATATTCCGCCAGCGGATCTGCCGTCCTTCATCCTTTTTATTACCGATACCATGTACCTGCAGGGCTATAAAACCCCTGGGTGTAAGATCATCCACCAGGTATGCACAGGGAACCCCGTTTAGCCAGGTGCGTATATTATTACCGATGCATTCCAGTTTTATACGGTTCCATTGCCCCTGACGAAATGCTTTTTTGGCAACGGGGTTCAAATCCAGCGGATACAGCCAATCGCGCCGCGCCTCATCATAAATACCGCCAGACCAGGCCCGGGGCGAGGGATCGATCTCAAACTGGTAACCATGCACGCGACCGTTATTGTATTCCGGCTTACTTTCACTGCGGAATTGCACACCGGAGTTCATCGTGCTGTCTACTTTAAACTCCAGCTCGAGGATAAAATCACCATAATCCTGTTCGGTTACCATAAAAGAGTTGGGCTGCCCATACACCGTAGTTCCAACAATTTCTCCATGCTCCACGGTATATTTCGCCTTGCCATTCAGTTGCTTCCAGCCGGTAAAATCCCTGCCGTTGAAAAGATTTTTCCACCCGGAGCCCTGGGCAGCGGCAGCCAGTACCAGCAGGGCAGTTCCGGCAAGCATCATTATTTTTTTCATTGCCTTTGTTTTAAAAGAATACCGGCTAAATTACCAGCTTTCCGCTAAACAACAGAAATTAACTATTCAAACGTTTTCGTAAATAGCTTTTTGAGAAATGCCCTATATTCGTCAATATTACAATTCATATAACAATTGCCAGATGAGTACAAACAGAAGAGTTTTTATCCGGAATACCGGATTGGCTGCAGTTGCAGCGGGCCTGGGAGCCATGGTTCCGCTGGAGCTGTTAGCGGCGGTTAAAAAAGCAGTATCTCCCAATGACAAGATTGGTATTGGTGTAATCGGTGTTAAAGGGATGGGATGGTCCGATCTTTCTTCGATGCTAAAGGTTCCGGAAACCCAATGCGTAGCGCTTTGTGATATAGACGATAGCATTATCCGGCAACGGCTTGCAGATCTTGAAAAAATCAGCCCGCTAAAACCAACGATATATAAGGATTACCGGAAGCTCTTACAAAATAAGGATGTGGATGTAGTGATTGTGGGTACGCCGGACCACTGGCATTGTTTGCAGATGATTGATGCCTGCGCGGCCGGCAAGGATGTGTACTGCGAAAAGCCGCTGGCCAATTCCATTTTTGAAGTACAGTTGATGGTAAAAGCCGCCGCAAGATACAACCGCATGGTGCAGGTGGGTCAATGGCAGCGAAGCCAGCAGCATTTTAAAGATGCCATTGCCTATGTGCAGTCTGGAAAACTGGGCCGCATTGCTGCTACCAAAACCTGGATGTACCGTGGGGGATCCACACCCCTACCCGTAGTGCCCAATAGTCCCGTGCCGGCAGGTGTTGATTATACCATGTGGCTGGGTCCTGCCAAGAAGCGTCCGTTTAATAAAAACCGCTTCCATTATGAGTTTCGCTGGTTTTGGGATTATGCAGGCGGCCTGATGACCGACTGGGGGGTACACCTGATCGATATGGTGCTGATGGGCATGAAAGCGGAAGCACCCAAATCGGTAATGGCAACAGGTGGCAAATTTGTTTTCCCGGATGATGCCCGCGAAACACCGGATCTCCAAACCACCTTATACGATTTTGGCTCCTTCCAGATGAGCTGGGAACACAACCTGGCAACCGGGGTAGGACTGTATAATATGCAGCACGGCATTGCCTTTATCGGTGAAAACGGAACCCTGCTTCTGAACCGGGGCGGATGGGAGGTACGGCCGGAGAAAGATAAAATTGCTGCTGTAGCCTGGACAAAATCGGTGGACAACGGATTAAACCTGCATACAGCAAACTTCATTGATGTGGTAAAATCCCGGCAGAAAGCAGATCTCCATTGCCCCGTGGAAGCAGCCGCTACCGTGGCTATTGCCAGTCATATGGGAAATATTGCGGTGCGTACCGGACAAAAGATCTATTGGGATCAAACCAGAAACCAGTTTAATAGCCCTGCCGCCACACAACTGGTAAAGCCGGTTTATCAAAATGGATGGAAACTGCCCAATATGTGATACTGACAAAGGGTAAAAACGTGAATTGACAGGCTATAAAAGCGCACAAATTTATCATAGACAACATATAATTTATCCAAGACGAAGTATAGGTTGTATCTTTGCAAAAAGATCTACTTGTGAAATACTTCTTTTGGCTAGGCGTGATGCTGTTGGCCGTTAGCTGTGCAAAACGCACGGCTCCGGCCATTGATACCAACGGTACTGTCATAAGCCTCGCCCTTCATGAAAAAAAAGCATACGGGAACATAACCATTGCCGTATCGCGGATACAGGAAAGCCGGTGCCCTATGAATGCACGTTGTATCCGGGCCGGGGAAGCCATTGCCGATCTGACCATCAGTGACGAAAAAAGCAGTGCCGCTGTTTCATTGTGTACGGGCACGGATTGTGGTATGCAGAAAAAAGAGGCTCAGGCCACTGCAATATTAAGCACACATCAATACCAGCTCAGCCTGGTGGATATTTTACCTAACCCTACAAAGACCCTGGAAAAAGGCACCCAAAAAGTACTATTCTCTATCCGTAAAATTCAGTAGCATGCAGGCGGAAGAATCCGTCATATTATTTGATGGCGTATGTAATTTATGCAACCGGTCGGTGATGTTTATCATAAAACATGATCCGAAGGGCCGGTTCCGTTTTGCGGCGCTGCAATCTCCTGCAGGCTTACAACTCACCCGGCAATACGGCATTCCGCAAACATATGGCTCTGTGGTGCTGATCGAAAATGGGAAGGCGCACCTCAGCTCTACAGCAGCACTAAGGATTGCACGAAGGCTAAACAGATTATGGCCATTGGTTTATGTGCTCATGTTGGTTCCGGCAGTGATCCGCGACCGGCTGTACAACTGGGTTGCACATAACCGGTACCGCTGGTTTGGCAGCGCCGATCATTGCATGCGTCCCACAGATCGGCTACGGGCAAAATTCCTTTAATGAGCGGCTGAGTTAAAACGCAAGGCAAAAATTGCAACAGGGGATCGAGTACTTGGCGGGCATTGCGAAAAGACCTTCCCTTGCGGTTTAATGCTAACCACAAGGGACGCCACTAGTTCATCGAGGTGAGCCACCATACATTTCCGAAAGGATCCCTTACCCCGCCGCTGTAACCGTAATCACGCTGTGCCAGTTCATCAATAACCTCGCAACCGTTGTTTATCGCTTTGCGGATGATTTCACCAGCGTCCTCTACATAAACAAACAGGTTCGCGGGGGCCGGGTCGTATCCCTCTGTTACATCCGCAAACAGGATATTACAGCCATTAATCTGCACTTCCGCATGCATGATTTCTTTACTGTCTGCATCCCGGTAACTTTTAAACACTTCCCGGGCATCGAATACCCGCTGTGTAAAACCGATAAAATCTTCTGCGTGCAGCAGGATCAGGTAAGGCATAAGCGGCTGATGCCCTTTTGCTACTTTCATATGATTTGTTTTCACAACAACAACCAGGATGGCTAGTTTGTTGGCCCGTCGAAGTACAGTTTTAATGCAGCGCGCAATGGATCCGGCATGGCGGCCCTTTTCATGGTTCGGGCTTCCATAAAATAAAGCACCACATGTCCTTTCGCCAGCAGCTCTTTTTCCTCATTGTAAGCCTCCTGGTGAAAAGTGATGCGGTGTCCTTCCGGAAGTTCATACAGGTTGGCCGTAACCGTAATGAGATCATCATAGGTAGCCGGACGGATGTATTTACAATGAACCTCAATAACCGGCATAATGATACCCGCCGCTTCCATTTGGGCATAAGTAATGCCCAGGTTCCGGATCGATTCGGTGCGCGCTACTTCAAAATAATTGATATAATTACTATGATACACCACGCCCATTTTATCAGTATCTGCGTAGCGTACGCGGAGCTGTGTTGCTGAAGTAAACATATACGTTATTTGCCGATTGCTTTATCCACGCTGTATTTCCCCGGTCCTACCAACAACAGTACCAGGAATATAGCAAGAAAAAGACCCGCCAATTCTCCCTGGCCAAAGAAATCCCCATTATGTGCGACAAACAGGGCAACGCACATCGCGATGATCAGTGGAATGGTAGCCAAACGGGTGAGCAGCCCCAGCAGAATCAGCACCGCGCAGAAAAATTCGGCAAAGATGGTCAAACTTAGCGAGGCTTTTACACCGATATGAAACGGGTCCGAAAAACCTTTCGCCGCAATTTCTGAAAAGCCGGTTAGCTTTTTGTAGCCATGATTCACAGCCATTGCACTTCCGGCAACCACCCGGAGTACCAGCAATGCCAGCGCTACACCCGAGTCTTTATATTTTGTGTTGAGCAATCTCATACAAAAATGTATTAGGAAACAAACATAGGAATTATTTTCTTTTCCTCCTTGTGTATACCCGGCGTTTTATACCGCCCTTCCAGCCGGGCGAAACTCCGCTCCCCCATCAACAGCTAGCTCAAGGTGCTTTAAGTGCCGGCGCCGGATGGTGGCAGCGCACCTGACGATTTTCTTTTTCGCACATACGCGGGGAATTGTATATTCGTTCCTGTAAAACAATCGATCATGTTCCCTTTACTGTCGGCCTACTTATACCAGAAAAAAAAAATAACCATCCCCGGGATCGGTCTCTTTGAACTGCATCCGGTACACGCATCCACTGGTTTTGACACGGTGGACGCCCCGGGTTGGGAGATCCGGTTCACCGAAAACAGGAATGCGACAAGCAGTGAAAACCCGGATGTCTTATATGAATCCCTTGCTGCAAAAGAGGGCATCCGGAAGATAGAAGCGTTGGAACAATTTGAAGAATTTGCCCGCAATATACTGGTCCGGCTAAATGACCAGGAAACGGTTCTATGGGAAGAAGTTGGCTCCCTGGAAAAGCCCGATTTCCGCATCGCCTTTACACCACAGGCAATTACCCTTTCCCCTTTTACCGGTATTACAGCGCAGAAAGTGATCCGGGAACATGCAAATCTGCAGCTGCGGGTTGGGGAAAAAGAGACCAGTGCTGAAGCGATCAGGGAAGAACAGCAAAAAGAACTGGCCGAAAAAAACAGATCCCGTAAAATTACCTGGATCGTATTGGCAGCCGTTGTGGCAATCGCCGCCGCATTCTTATTAAGAAACGGGTGCAGTACTCAATCTTCGGGAAACCGGCAGAAAGTATCTATACAAAAAACACCGTCCACCTACCAGCAAAAGTAATGTTCCGTTTTTGCTGGTTCATAAAAACCGGTCGCATAAAAAAAACAGCGGGTTTATTTATTGCGGGGGCTTATCGCCTTTAGAAGAAGATAGAGGCCGGCCGGAATCACGTTAAAAATTACAACCACAATAATCCCCAGCACTTTTAAGTGCGCCGGCAATACTTTACTCAGAAGCACCGCTCTGATCCCAAAAAAAACGATCAATATATATACCAGGATCAACAACACATACCACACAGGCATCCATTTATTTCAATCGGGCAAAGGTACAGTTTTAGAACGGAAGGCGGCACCTGCCCCCGGGTGGAGGTGTACCGGGCTAAAATCGTATACCTAAACCCAATCCCGCATTGTAGTAAACATTGTTCAGATCTTTTTCCCAATTTTCCGGATATGTATGGGATGCCAGTCCCCCGATCACACCTCCAATACCCACATTACCCGACAGGCATAAGACCTTGTTTACATTTACCGTTATTTTCCCGGTAAACGCCATAGAAGAAAACCGGGCCGTTTCCTTTGCATATACACTGGGTGCGTCGTAAAAGGGAACGCCGTTGCTATGATCATTCGTAACACGATACTGGATAACCGCCTTCTTTACAGCAAGCATATATTGTGGCCCGATGCCTACCCGTACCCGGCCCTTGTTCTTTGGATAAAACCGCATGGCAAGGCCAAAACCGTACGCCCCATCATTCAGTCCCACAAATGGCGCCACATCCAGTCCCAGCCGGTTGTTCAGCAGTGTTCGTTCATACGACAACTGGAAAATGGCCGAGGGGCGGTTACGCAGGTGGGCCGGTTCATTAATCCCTGTATATGGACGCGCCAGGTCAAGAATGCCGCCGGAAGCTGTAGTAGTATTAGGCCCCATTTTATTGTATTCCTTTAACCGCATGGCCTTTTCGCGGCTGATTGGCCGGTGCCGTTTTCCCATTGAAAAATAATCGGCAGTACCATTGGCGTAAACGATTGAATCTACATATTTCCGTGGGTAAGTATATACCGGCCCATCCGGGTTACTAAGCTTTCTGTAGTTTATGAACTCAATGGTTACTTCTGTTACCTGAGCCTCTATGACCCGCTGTGCCCGTTTCGTGTAGATCCGGTCCTGTGCCTGCACCGGCAATAATTCCATTATAAGCAGCAGCACCAATAGTATCTTTCTCATACAATTTTTTAGGTTTTTAATGACCGGCAATAATATTGCCCTGTATTAGTTATGAATGGTGCCTATTTTCTGAGGATTCACCGGATTGGTGATATCATAAAGGATAAAGCCCCCTTTAACATAGACGATCAGTGTATGATCATAGGGAATCACATCGACAAAGTCCGTATCCTCCGAAAGCACTTTCCTGCTTATAGGTTTTGTTTTATCGGTTACATCAATCACGTTCATCCCGTTTTTGCCCATGCATACATAAAGCGTATTGTTCTTCAACCCCAATCCCTGCGGCTCGGGCATCACCAGGGTTGCCACCTGCTTTGGGTATAATACATTGGTACCCTGTATATCGTAAATGTTCAGCTGGTTCAGGGTTCCGCCGCAGCCATTATTATTGCTGCGCAGGGTTACATACGCATAATTCTCGTCAGCTACCACCGGGTCGCAGGAGCGCAAATGTTGTGCCTGTCCCTGCAGCTGCGGCTTTTTGGGATTGCTGTTATCAAACACAAACATACCGGTTTGCGATCCAATAAAAAGTTTATCACGGTAAGGGAAGATGGTTTCAATGTTCCAGCCCACATTCTGTGTATTCAACAAAACGGTTTGGGCAGGATCGGAAATATCAAAGGTATGGAGCGTAGAATGATCCACCAGGTAGAGGTAATTACCGGAAATAGTCATGCGTGCCGTGGAACCACCTTTGCCGGAATCAGAGGGCCCCATTGTATCTCCTTTTTTACATCCGAAGGCCAGTAAGATGCCGCCGGTCATGATCATAAGAAATTGTTTCAGGTTCATCTGGAAGTTTTTAATGGGTCAATAGGAACAGCCAGGATTGACGAGTGTTTTCTTTTGCCAGCCGATCACGACCCCTTTTGACCGGTCAGGACATTCAAAAGGTCCCCGCTCCGGCGGTAACGCCGGGGAAGACAACTTGCCAAAGGCGTCCGGAAGTCGTTTAACAGTCTGCAGCTTATTGTTCTCAATCTTGAGGATCACCAGGTCGTTCTGGCTATTGGTATAAATCAGCCCGTTTTTGACGGCCACTTCCTGGGCGCCACCCGCCTGAATAAAACCTTTCTGCACCGGTGCCGCCGGGTCTGAAATATCCGTGATGTGAATGCCTTTTCCTGTTTCCACCTGGTAAAGCAGGTCACCCCACACATAAATTTTCCCTCCGTTCTCAACGGCCCGCGCAGGAACCAGCGATACGCCCTTCATCTCCGAAAGATCTCCATAAAGGGGTGCATATCCGGTTACTTCGTTTTTTCTGTTTGAGCAGGACAATAAAAGCAGTGCGCTCATAAGCATTAATGTTACACTTTTCATGGCTTGGATTTAACCCGTTTTAATGATCGTTTCAGTTTGTTCTACAACCTGGTCACAAACCAGGTTAATAGTCCGTTCAATACCGGTCTTCGCCCGGTATCCTATTGCAGCCGTTTGTTTAGATCAGCAACGCTGTTGTTTAGTAAGAACGTGACCTGTTGTAAAAGCGCAACAACCGCCTGTCCTTTTTTTTCGGCCGGCCGGCACATCGCCGGAAGATATGTTATGCCGCGGGAACGCATAGAGCCATCAACCGGCAGCGTCGTTATAAAAAAACAGAACTGTGGTCCGGACCAGAAACAGCCTTCTCCCGCTACGGCGCGGTTTCATTAAAGAAACAAATGGGTCATATTAAAGCAGCATACACGGATAAAAAATCAGACAGCCGGCCCGTTACTCCAAAAAAAAGAGGTTGTCCTGCTTTACAGAACAACCTCCCGTATCCGGTTAAAAAGCTTAGATAATATCCATGGCTTTTACAAAAAAAGTAGTCACAAAAGGCAGTACCAAAGTGAGCCAGGGATTGTGGCTAAAAATCAAGAACAGAAAAAACGCTGTGGAAAGAAAAAACAAGATCCACATTAATCCTTTATTTTTTGATGTAGCTGCCATCTTTTGAAATTTTACACAAAAATAAGGGAACCTGGCTATATAAAAAAAGATGATCGTATAACATTTTTATTTTAGCTCAAAAGCCAGGCGAGACAACGTTTTAAGGCAACCGCTTCTACCTCACCAGGCAGAAAAGCAGCTCTCAACGCGGCAAACGCCCAAAACCGTTCCGAAAATTCTGGCCTTAAAGTCCTCCAAAAAAATCATCGTTTTTTTTGAATGTGTATCAAATACACATTATCTTTATAAAAAAGATCAACGATTATTCAAGAAAACCCCGTTACTTGCCGGTTTCATAGAAAAAGTCTTACAATGAAAGTTCAGTTCAACATCAGGTTCCATACAAACTATGGAGAAAGTTTATGGCTATGTAGTGCAGGCAATACCTGGGGAAACGAACCGGATGCTGGCGACTTCCTGATGAAGTACCTCAACTATGATTACTGGACATTGGAACTGGACATTGACCCTGAAACCCTGCAACAGCCGCTTTCCTATTTTTACATTTTTCAGACTGCCGAAGGCGAGCGGGTCCCCGAATACAAAACAGCCCGCCAGCTGCGGCTTCCCCTGCAGTCGGAAGGGCCCCTGGTTATTTATGATACCTGGATCGCCACCGATGCGATCGAAAACGTATTTTATACCGCACCCTTTGAGGAGGTACTGCTTCCGGCTGCTTCCGAACCGCCGATTATTCCGTTGCCGGAGACCAACTATATCTTTATGGTAAAAGCACCGCTTCTGGAAGCGAACCAGGTTGTTTGCCTGCTGGGCAATAGCGAAGCGCTTTCGAACTGGAATACAGCGGCCCCTGTGCTACTGCAAAAGAACGGCTCTTACTGGATGGCACAGCTTTCAATAAGACCTGCGCCGCTTTTACTGGAGTACAAGTATGGCATATACGATATCAACCAACAGCGCTTTATTGCTTACGAAGAAAAAGAAAACCGGGTGCAGGACTGGCCGGTAACAGAGAACGGAATAACCGTTTTACAGGATGGTTTTATCCGATGCGCCAACAATACCTGGCGCGGTGCAGGGCTGGCCATTCCCGTATTTAGCCTCAGAACGGAGAACGGACTGGGGATCGGTGAATTCAACGATCTTAAACAACTGGCCGATTGGGTGCAGCAAACCGGTTTGAAGTTAATCCAGATCCTGCCCGTAAATGATACCACAGCTACATTTACCTGGCGCGATTCCTATCCCTATGCCGCCATTTCTGCTTTTGCCCTTCATCCGATTTACCTGAACCTGGAAGCGGTAGCCGGTGAAAAAGCGCAGGACCTGGTGAGCGGACTCTGTGCGGATAAAGACCGGCTCAATGCGCTTCCGCAGATCGATTATGAGGCGGTATTGCAATTGAAGATCCAGACGCTTAAAAAACTATTCGACCGGCTGGGTAAGGAACAGCTGCAATCAAAAACCTATAAAGCGTTTTTTGAAACCAACCGGCACTGGCTGCAGCCCTACGCTGTGTTTTGTTACCTGCGGGATCAATATAAAACGGTAGACCATTCCAAATGGACAACAAACAGCATATATGATCCGGCAGCGATGCGTTCGCTCTTCCGGGACAATCCTGTGGTTCGCTTTTATTGTTTTTTACAGTACCACCTGCATCTTCAACTGGAAGAAGCAGTTGTCTACGCGCATAAAAAGGGCATCGTGATCAAAGGAGATATCCCCATCGGTGTATACCGGTATGGTTGTGATACCTGGGTTTCACCGGAACTCTATCATATGGAACTTCAGGCCGGCGCACCTCCTGATGATTTTGCCGTATACGGGCAAAACTGGGGTTTCCCCACCTATAACTGGCCCCGCATGCAGGAAGATCAATTCAGCTGGTGGCGAAGCCGCTTTGAGCAGATGAGCCATTATTTTGATGCATTCCGCATCGACCATATTCTTGGCTTTTTCAGGATCTGGAGCATTCCATTGAATGGCATACAGGGTATCATGGGTTATTTTGATCCAAGTATTGCGCTAAATGCCCGCGAGTTTCATGAACGAGGTATCCAGTTCAGCGAAGACCGGTTCTGCAATCCATTTATCAACAATATTGTGCTGAACCAGGTATTCGGCAACCAGGCAACGCTGGTTAAAGAACAGTTCCTGTCAACGGAGAACGGATTCGACTATTTTTTCCTACCGGATTTTGACAGCCAGCGCAAACTGGAGCATTGGTTCGCCCGCGAAGGCGATCCGGATGATTTGAAACATGGGTTGTTCCTGCTTCTGGCCAATGTACTGATGTTAAAACAGGAAAACGATGGCCTAACCGGTTATCACCCCCGTTTCGGACTGGATCAAACCATCTCTTTCCAATCGCTGCCCCATGATCAACAGGTGAAAATAAAAGCACTTTATAATGATTATTTTTTCAGGCGGCAGGATGCATTCTGGAAAAAGGAATCCATGAAAAAGCTTCCGGAACTGAAAGCCGCCACCAATATGCTGATCTGCGGCGAAGACCTGGGCCTGGTTCCCTCCTGCGTTCCCGAAGTGATGCAGGAACTGGGTATCCTGAGTCTCGAGATTCAGCGCATGCCCAAGCAACCGGGAGCCCGGTTCTTCAACCCAGCCCACGCCCCCTATCTTTCCGTGGTTTCTCCCTCCACGCATGATATGAGTACGATTCGAGGCTGGTGGGAAGAAAACCGCGAACTTACCCAGATCTTCTACAACGAAATGCTGCATCTGCAGGGCGAAGCGCCCCGCCATTGTGAAGACTGGATTAACCGGGAGATCATTAAACAACATCTTGCGGCCCCCGCCATGTGGTGCATTTGTCAGCTACAGGATTTGCTGGGTATGGATGAACATATACGGAGAAAGGATCCGGCAGAAGAGCGGATCAATATTCCTGCAGACCCCCATCATTACTGGCGTTACCGTATGCATATGACCCTTACGGAGCTGATCGGGAACGAGGCTTTCACCCATCTGCTGAAAAAAATGATTGTAAACAGCGGAAGGTAGGCAGGAGTGCATTTTATTTGAAAGAAAGATCACGGGGCCGTAAAGGAATCTTACTTTCCATTGGTTGTTTACATCCCAATATAAGAGATTTAAGGCCGGGCTTCTCATCGGTACGCTTAGATCCGTTTTTATATTTGCTGTAAGGCATTAGATTTTAGATGCTAGATACGAGATACCAGACACCAGATATTAGACGGCTGTCGTCTATAGCCGGAGAAGGATCGCGGAGCAGGACCGGCATCATCTCCTTTTACATTTAATATTTCTCATTGGTTATTTTAAATTCCCGCAAGGGACGATACCTTTGCAGTATGAGCACAGTTACGATCAGGCAGGTTGAAGCGCGGGATAACAGTAAACTCGCCTCCATTATTCGCACGGCATTCCAGGAGTTTAACGCTCCAACAAAAAATACGGTTTTTGAAGATCCTACCACTGACCGTCTCTTCGAACTTTTTCAAACCCCAAAAGCATTGCTATGGGTAGCCGAGCAGGATAATGACCTGCTGGGTTGCTGCGGTATTTATCCCACCGAGGGATTGCCGGAAGGCTGCGCTGAGCTGGTAAAATTTTACCTTTCAGGTACTGCAAGGGGCAAGGGTGTTGGAAAGGCATTATTCCTCAAGTGCCTGGAATCTGCATCCGCCCTGGATTACAAAGAAATATATCTCGAAAGCCTGCCCCAGTTCGCTACTGCCATTGGAATGTATGAAAAAATGGGATTCCGGAAGCTGAACCATCCGTTGGGAAACTCCGGCCATAGCGGTTGCAATATCTGGATGCTGAAAACACTTTAGTCGCTCTGCATCATCCGGGTTCATCACCGGATATCGTTTCGCAGCGAACATCGCTGCCGGAGATATATGAAAGAAAGTTGAAATTCTTATCGCATTATCCTATCTTCACTTCCGAATCGAGTACCTCTTCAACTGCCGCTGTTTGACAGGGCGGTTGCCATTGATCCAAAAGTGATAAATAACCAGAACGGTCTAACGAACCAATAACCCTGCAGGTGATTTCTCAAACGTTTGCTAGAGCGCTCACAATTAACGGCATGCATGATATACAGAAACCAAACGCAAAAAGTAGCAAAAACCGGGGTCCTATTTTTTTTACTGACCGTTCTTCTTTCAGAAGGTTGTAAAAAAGATAACATGGAGATAACCGCAGTATCAAAAACAACAGCAGATGCACTGCGCTCCGGGGGCAAGCCTGGCAACCCCATACTTCCGGGTATTAACAAACCCCTCGGGACCTGGTGGTGGAGTGTAAATAAAAAAGATTGGGATAACTATCTGAACTTTGCCCAACAGAATGGGGTTACGGAAATCTATTTCTCAACCGTGGATTTTTCAGAAACAACTGCCGGGTTTGTCGACAAGGCTGCAAGCAAGGGCATCCGGGTATTTCTGCTCGCGGGCAGCTATGTGTGGATCTCAGATCGTACCGGTTTTATTAACCTTATGAGCAAATACACACAATATCAAAATACTGTAAGCAGCAGCAAACGTTTCGCAGGCATTCACCTGGATGTGGAGCCGCACCAGGATCCGGAATTCCAGCAACGCCGTTCAGAAATCATGCAACAGTATATCGATTTTGTTGTATGGGTCAGCAGCCAGTATGCTGCTGCCGGAAATATTGACTTTGACATCCCCTTCTGGCTGGATGACGTGGTGCTGTATAAGGGTCAAAACCGCCTGTTGTATGAGGCCGTTATTAGTGAGGCCACCCGTGTTTTCATCATGTCGTACAGGGATACGGCTGCAAAAATGTACGAAGTGTCAAAAGAAGAAATTGCCTTTTCGACTTCCTTAACCAAGCAGATCTTTCTGGGTGCAGAAACAGCACCTTCGGCTGAGGGCGATGTTGTTTCTTATGCAGAAGAAGGTAAAGCATATATGTACAGCGAGCTTCAAAAACTGGGGACGCTTTGCGGCAATGCAGATTATGGGGTATCTATACATCATATCACCTCCTGGTACAAGCTGAAGAACTGACGTCCAAAGACCGCAGACGGTAACATAGTACAACGACCTGCTCCTCTATGGAGTTAAGCACCTGACCGGTTTCTTTTTTTATCGGCATAATATTCACGCAGGATGGTTCCGATCAACGGTTGGTAAAAACTCCAGAAAAAACTTTTCCGCTGTGTTTTATCCAGCCGGTTCATAAATAAGAATTTGAACTTTTCGATTCCTTTAAAGTAGGATGTACCGAACGATATGGGGTTATCAGAGAAATCACCTGAGAAATACCAGAACTGGTAATCCTTTCCTTTGTGTGAAAGGACGGCGGGAAAAGCTGCGGGAATGCCATATCGCTGCAGTTCCTTTCTGCCCGCTGCTGTGAGATCAATTGTAAACCGCGCCTGCACCTGGTTCACCGCTGTATCCGGAACCAGAATATCAAACCAATACGAATAATTTACTTTTTCAGGCAACCGATAATGATCCCGGAACGTTTTTTCTGTTTCCATATAAGGGAGTGGTGATACCAGATCTTTACCCGCTTCCAGCACCACGATGGTATTATCGTCGCCCACGAAAACAACACCTTCGTTCTTAAACGGCCAGCTGTTATTATGCCGGCTTGTATACCCTTTTACCAGCCAATGAGGGATATCTTTGTTTTTCGAAGTGTCCAGTTCATCAAAGTACCGCCCGATCCACCCTGTCCACTTAAGACCAAATAATTGCTCAAACCGGTAGCGTTCGGTAAGCGCGGAGGGAGAGCCAATCGTATTAAACTCCGCCAGAACCAGCTTATGCTTCTGCTTCATTTTCTCCATAAAGTCCACGTCCGCTGAACTCAGTCCGCCATACACCATACCGGAGCGCTCCGCTACCCGCTTCTTCAAATACCATTCATTTGCGTACACTCCATAGGTATCTGTGTAATAAGCAAGGTCTGCATCATTGCTCAGTTTGTCCAATAGTGATGCATCGAAACGCTCGAGGCCTTTTAAACGGAATTTTTCATGTGGCTTTGGAAAAAAGCCAAAATAATCGCTGCCTACCCGGTACAGGTGGTGCGCGTCCTTTGTAAACCGGTAATGATTTAAAATCCAGGTCAGCGAAATATGTTCCTGTCCTTTTGGCGTTAAAACGGTCTTATCGATGATGGCCACCACCAGTTGCTTTTTAGGGGTCAGCAGCCAGCATACCCACATTGTGAGTGGTACCAGGAACAATACCCAGGGAAAGAAATAAGCATACCTGCGATTGATTTTCATAACGGGTCTTCTTTAAAAGCGGCGGATATATCCGATACCCGCCTGGAGCTGATTCCCCCTGGTATCAGGCATATATTCCTGGTTAATAAAGGAAGCGCCTAACGTAACGATATTCAATTTGAATGCATGCCTGAAATCAAGATTCACCTTATAGGTTTTCAGCGAATAGGTTGCATTCAGCTGCGGGGCCAGATAACGCTCGTCTGGTGATATACCTGTTCCGATATTCAGCCCGATATAATCATCCGCGCCACCAAAGTAATACCGGCCCAAAAGGTTATAAGAAGCTGAGTTCTTAGTGGTTTTAGAGGGTATGAAATAGGTTCGCGCACCAAATAAAAAGCTGCGGTAATATTTGCCGATATAGGCCGTATAGATATTTGTAGTGGTGGTAAAGTACAGATGCCGGATCCCCAGCTCGGCTTCAAAACTTTTGGGGAGATTGGCGTACACCGAAAGCCCCAGGCGCCAGCGGGGGAAAACGCCTACATTATTGGAGTAGCCGGCATTCATATACAGGTAAAAGGTATTGGAGATCCGGGGATAGGCATCGGCTTCAAACTGTACCCCGTTTTCGCGGAACCGGTTGGCATAATTCACGCGTCCGATTACCGTTCCGATCCGCGTCCGGCGTCCATAGTCAATACTTGCCAGGTGCCAGGCGTCATTAAACTGCTTATCAAAATATACATAGTCATACGATATACCGATCCGGTTTAAAGACCGCTCATCTTTAATGCGGTTACCCAGGGCCAGCGCCTCCGTGTTTTTCTTATTTTTTTTCAGCAAGGTATCTACAATATTCCCTGCTTCCCCGTAACGGCGGAGAGCCGCAAGGATCCGGGCTTTCCGGAGCAGGAGATCTGCCGACGCCGGGTGGTACCCCAGGCCCGCATTGACCCGCTCCAGCGCTGCTTCATTCTGATCGCTCCAAAATTCCAGGTCGGCAGATGCCACGGCAGCATCTTCATAATCCGGCTGTTCTTTCAGTACCGCATCAAAACAGGCTCGCGCACTATCGGGCTGCTTATCCCAGGTATACAACCGCCCCAGGAAAACCCGTATCTCTGCATATTTCGGACTCTGCGTCAATGCCTTTAAAGCATACCGCTTCGCAAGCGTATAGTCCTTATTCACAAAAGCCGCATGCCGTGCCGCCTGAAACAGTCCGTCAGATGTGGTCGTATCGGTCTGGGCAAACATCTGCAAACTGCTCAGAAGCAAGATCCATAACAGACAAGATTTAATTGGCATAATTGATCATTTTTAAATTTCCGATTCAGGTTTACCTTGCTTTCACAGCAATTATTTTCCCGTTGCATATCGGTGGTAAATGGAGTCCGGTATCAACCCCGCACCGTTGATCACCTGCTGGTTCTTCCGCTTAAACCGGTCAAAGGCTCCCGTTACCCGGTTCAATAGTTCCTTTGAATCATCCGGCACCAGGTTCAACTGAGGATCCACTTCAAACAAAGTGCTCATATTGACCATATGGGTTCCCTCTATAAAATCAACCAGGTCATTTTTATCCTGCATCATCGGGTATGCATGTACATTCCGGAAAACCCTTGATGTATCCAGTCCCGACCCGATCCAGCTTACCAGTGAGGGCAGCTGCACCGGGTAGTTATTCCTTAGAAAGGCTAGTAAGGACGGCGCCACATCAAAATGAGAAACCATAGATGAAAAAGCGGCCATGCGGCTTAATAACGGCGAATAGATCAGCAGCGGTACATGATAGCGATCTATTTTACTGTTTAGCGGGAGCTCCGGCATCTGGTGATCCCCCGTTACCAGGAAGATCGTCCGCGCAAAATCACTTCTCTTGCTATAGGCCGTAAAAAAATCCTTTAATGCATCATCTGCATACAGGATACTGGCGTACTGATCGCGGTAGTTACGGGCCACCTGTTTTCCAGACTCCGGGAAATGCAGTGCCGCCAGGCGTTGTTCAAATTTCTTGAAGTAGGTTTCCTGGTCGTTTACCAGGAAAGGACTATGCGTGGCTACGGTTAGCAATACGGAAGCCTTGGGAGCCGTTGATAACGGGTCCTGCGAAGCCAGGTACCAGCGAAATAGTTCTTTATCTCCGTATCCCCACGAAAAGCCGGAGCTGGCTGCGGGTAGTTTCCGGTATCCCGCCGGAAAGCTTTTGAGATCCCTGATCGTACCGATATGGTTCTTTTGCATAAAAAGATCCATATTGTCGAAATGCGCATCTCCACCATAGTAAAACGCCGTCTTGTACCCGTTGTGTTGCAACAAAGAAAACAGGCTGACATGAGGAGGCATCGATGCGCCCAATTCAGCAAAACCACTTCTGGCAAAAGGCAAAGATGCCAAAAGACCGGGCAATACCGAAAAGGTTCTTCCGGATGTGCTCAGGCAGTTTTCCCAATAAAGACCGGCACGGGACAGCGAATCAAAAAAAGGCGTAAAACTACCCAGCCGGGCACCGCTTCCGGCAAATGCACTTCCCAGCCCCTCCACAATGATTACTACCAGGTCGGGTGGAGCGGTTGGTTTGTTAAAGAACGGCGAAAGCTGGTCCGGCGTATCCTCCATACGCAGGAAGGGAAATTTTGTTTCATCTACATATTTAAAGGTCCGGATGGAGTCTACAACTGTTGAGTCGCTATCATAATCGCCGGAGTAAAAATCACTGTAGATATCTGTTTGCAGTTCCGGCGGATTAAAATGGTCGATGGTACCGGAATAAAAATAGTAGGATTTGTTTGCCGACAGATTATCAGCATATTCATTACCGGTATGCAGTTTTGAAGCCCGTAATGCCGGGTGAAACGGCATCAGCAGCGCCAGGAAAATGATCACGCCGTAAACGCTGCCTGCCGGCAGTTTCAGCCTCCGGGGCAGGATCGCCAGGGCGGCTGCAATAAGCGCCAGCACTACGGCAAGCGCAACAAAAATCCAGATACTAACCCCCGCAGCTCCCACCGTTTGCCGGATGTCCGCAAGTTTATACTGCCACAGATCGCCGCCCAGTAAATTGAACGAAAACTGGAAATAGAAAGCCAGGGCCAGTTGTGCCAGGCAAAGGGCGCTGCCCAGCACAATAAAAACGACACGGGCAAATTTTCTACCCGCCCAAAAGCATGCGAAGTACAAAAGATACAACAAAAAGCCGGCACTAGCCACAAATGCCAAGTCCTTCAGCAAACCCGCAAAGAGCGCCTTCCAGAGATACCCGTTGAAACCGTGCCGGAAGGCTTCATATCCCGCTTCGAAAAGGCGCAGCACCAGGAACAGTGCCGCCAACACCAGCAGCTGCGGCACAAAGTCTTTACAGGCGCCTTTTAAGCTTCGCCTGAGGAACGATTCATTTTTAACAGGTTTATGCGGGTACCTCATTTTATGATGTCTTTTTACCAAATCCTTCCCGGGCCATATCGCCCCAGCTATGCCGGTTTCTGAAAATATCCACAAGCCCCCGGATACTGCTCCATACTACGAACGGATGAAAGTTAAACGGCTCGCTTAAGCTTGTCAGCAATAACTTTGCAATATCGGTTTTCCGCCGGTACTGGTTATAGGTTTTCACTTCCATGTAAACCGCAAATGCGGAGTACAGGTAGTTAAAACCAATCACTACTGCAAACAAGGCGATAAAAAGCTCCCAGTCTACAAGCCCCGCAAACACCATCACAAGGAAGGCAAGAAACCCAAGGAATTCAATAACCGGTGCCAGTAACTCAAAAAAGAACCAATATGGATAACTAACCATTCCCAGCAACCGGTACCGGGGGTTAAAAAACATAATCTTGTGAAACTTTAAGGTTTCATAGGTTCCCCGGATCCAGCGGTTCCGCTGCCTTCCCAATACTTTATAAGATGCGGGAGCCTCCGTCCAGCATAAAGGATCGGGAATATAGGTAACTTTGTACGGTTCTTTCCGCTCTTCCATATAACGCCGCATACGCACTACCAGCTCCATGTCTTCACCGACGGTATTGCGGTTATATCCACCGCATTTTATCACTATTTCTTTGTCGAAAGCCCCGAAGGCCCCCGAAATCAGCAACAAGCCGTTGAGCCGGCTCCAGGCCATCCTTCCCAGTAAAAAAGCACGGATGTATTCCAGCGTTTGCATCCGCGGGAGGTAATCTTTAGGCAGTCTTACTTTTACAAGGCTGCCATGCTCCACAAGAGAGGAGTTGGCAATACGGATTACGCCGCCCGAAGCGATTACCCGTTGGGTAGTGGCTTCCATAAACGGTTTTACCATTTTCAAAATAGCATCCTGCTCCAGTATACAATCCACATCAATACAAATGATATAATCATTGCTGGCAATATTTACGCCTACGTTCAGTGCATCGGCCTTGCCCCCGTTCTCCTTATCTACTACCACCACTTTCCGAAGTACCGGGTTCCGGCTTTTATATACGCCCCTGACCTCTTTGGTAGGAATCTGGTCCGGTATAAAAAAATCGATCTTTTCCAGCTGGTAGGCATCAATCAGTTTTTGCAGGCTATCGTCCTTGCTGCCATCGTTTACGATGATCACTTCCAGGTTATAATAATAAATGGAGAGCAGGGAGCGAACGTTATCCACGATCGTAAGTCCCTCATTATAGGCCGGCGCAATGATACTTACGGAAGGAGCATGCATGGAGGAGGCGATCCTCCGGTAATCTGTTACCCGGTTCTGATAGATGTATTTACGCGTTTCGCCGATGGAAAAAATACCGATAAATATATAAAAAGCAAAGAGCACAACGGAATATAAAAATATCCCAAATGCAAAGGCTTCCAGTATCAGAATCCACCAGTTCATTTTTTTAGTTCAAATCTTAGATGATTATAAATTTTACGGAAGGGCAATGGCTGTTCCAGGGCCTTTGCCTCCAGTATGGCCCAGCCGTTGCTGCAACAGGTTGCGATTACACGGGCAGCTCCTAATTTTAAAAACGCATTTTCATTATCCAGCTCTTTTATTAGAAAAGCTTGCTGGGCATCACCGGCAATAACCGCCAGGCTGTTCAACAGCACAATCTGGTTCCTGACAGTTTCACTGGCATACTGCTTACAAAGAATCGCGGCTGTTGAATCGTCGGCGATCTCTTTCAGTGTTTTTGCGGCCTGCCCTCTTACCGCTTCGTTCGCATGCGTTAAACAACAGACCACATCTTCATGCACTTCGAAACACTGGTAAATCTCTGCCAGTCGTAAAGCAAAAATCACTACGGTATCATTATCCGAGTGCAGCCAGCCACTTAACCCCGGTATCGGTTCCGGATCCAGCGGTCGCAGTTGCTCAATCAAATTCAGCTGCTGCCAGTCTGAAATGGATTGGGTGAGTACATTCAGGAACCGCAATCCTTTGAATCCATAAAAATTAAACATGGCAGACTGCGCCTCCCTCCGGATGTATATATTCCGGTTATTGGTTAGCTTAAAGATCCGGGCATTCATATCCTCCTGTTGCATTACAGACAATTCATTAATACCCTTTACTTTCCGGTGCCAGATAACGCTGTTGAGCTTTTTCAGAGAATCTTCCTTGAAACCCAATTCCAGGTACAGGGCTACAACCTTATCTCCCGCAGCTCCTGTTACGCTCTTCTTAAGTTCGATGAGACTATCAAGCGCAAATTGACGTTTATTCGGCTGCTTTAAGTGTTTCACAAACTTGGAAGGAAGCGGGGCAGCAGGAGCATCTTCCAGAATCCATTTGCTTACCCACAGCTCAAAACCCATCCGGAAAGATTGCGGCTGAAAAAAAGCGATTTTACGACGATACAGATTCCAGTAAATCAGCAAGAGCAACCATACAATCAAGGCAGCAAAAACAGCCGCCGTCGCATAAAAAAAACCAGGTTTAAAGAGGTCGAATATTGAAAGCAAGGAAAACAATATCATTAAAAATCAGAATCGGGTGTATACAGTCATCTCTCAGATCAGGAATGCACATCGGCATTGAGGGTTCCCAACAATCTTTTAATCCGCATTTCCAGTTCTTTCAGACCAAAAGGCTTTACCACATAATCATCTGCACCCAACAGGAATGCTTCCTCCACTGCATTCTCCTGCCCCATAGCAGAAAATACAATTACCGGCATCTTTTTATTCTTTGCTTTTGCGGCGTTTAACACCTCCAAACCGGAAACAAAGGGCAACATGATATCTGTAATCACGAGATCTGGCGTAAAGGACTCCAGTTCTGCCAGCGCCTGGCGGCCATCTGCGCAGGAATGCACATCGTAGCCGCTCTTTTTCAGTTTCAGCTCAATGGCACGCAGCAAGGCTGTTGCGTCTTCAACAAGTAAAATTTTCATAGTTTAGTTTTTTCTGATATAAACAAAACCATCTTTATTGTGCTAATAAAGAAGCCAATACCGAGGTAACCATTTAAAGGGCCGTTACAGGGTAATAACTATTATAACAAAGATAAATAAAACCGGCCTTATTTGTGCAAAAGCAGCCCACCTCCCGCACAAGAAGCAGTAATTCGCTCCTTGTTTTAGCAGAAAATATCCGGAGCTACAGCTGGAACAGAATGCAGATTACCGGCCGATGCGGATTATTGGGGATCAAAGAAGACACCGCCGCTGTGGAACGGTCAAAGACAGCGGATATCAGTAGCCTCCGCTGCTTTTTTCTCCGGTTACAATGGTTACGCCGGCACTGCAGCCCAGGCGTGTGGCGCCTGCATCTACCAATTCTTTAGCAAAGGCGTAGTCGCGTATGCCACCGCTCGCTTTTATCTGCACATGAGGTGGCAGGTGCTTTTTAAACAGCTGTACAGCATGTACGCTGGCACCTTTCTCGGCATAGCCGGTTGAGGTTTTCAAATAGTCGATACCGGCAGCGCCGTAGAGTTCGCAGCATTTAATAATCTCGTCATCGGTTAGTACACCGCTTTCAATAATGATTTTAATGACTTTGCCTTTTTCTTTAATCACCGGCATCAGGTGATTGATCTCGTTGGCCAGGTACTGCCAGTCGTTATTCTTCAGGGCAATGAGATTGATCACAATGTCCAGTTCATCCACTCCGTCTACCAGGGCCAGTAATACTTCTGCCAGCTTGGCCTCAATGGCAGAATAACCAAACGGAAACCCGATGACCGTAGCCGTTTTTACCGCAGACCCCTCCAGCAGGGCCTTTGCCTTTTTTACAAACGGAGGTGGAACACAAACGGCGGCAAAGCCATATTGTTTGGCTTCACTGCACAGCTTTTCAATATCACGCACCAGGGTGGTGGGCTTCAGGATGGTATGATCGATGTATTTGGCGATGTCCATTGCTCTTGTTTTAGAGTGCAAACCTACTGATTTCCGGCAGTATTGAGCGGCCGGCCTTCCACTTTTAGCTTTCAGCTATAAGAACCGGAAGCCGGGAGCTCACATCAAGTAGAAAACGGCGCTGATCTGGAATTAACTTTAAACATAAACCCTATCCAAAGACCAGCTCCGGGGAATGAAACTTTGAACTTTAAACCTATAAACCTCGCCTCAGCCCTTATCTTTGCGGAAATTTTGAAGCATGTTTCGTACACAAACCTGCGGTGAACTAAGAATCGCAGACGTTAATAAAGAAGTGACCCTGGCGGGATGGGTGCAAACCGTTCGTAAGTTTGGCAGTATTACTTTTGTGGATCTTCGCGACCGCTACGGCATCACCCAGTTGCTGTTTTCGGAAGCCCTGAATACGCAGCTGGATGCCAATCCGCTGGGCCGCGAATTTGTGCTGCAGATCACCGGAAAGGTAAGCGAGCGCAGCAGTAAGAATAAAAACATTCCAACAGGAGATATTGAGATTCTCGTAGAGCGTTTTACGATCTTAAACAAAAGCATCACCCCTCCCTTTACCATCCAGGATGATACCGATGGCGGAGATGACCTGCGGATGAAATACCGTTTTCTTGACCTGCGGCGGAATGCGGTTAAGAAAAACCTGGAATTGCGGTATTCGGTTAACCGGGCCACCCGCAATTACCTGCACGAACAGGGCTTTATGGATATTGAAACGCCTTTCCTGATCAAATCCACTCCGGAAGGGGCCCGTGACTTTGTGGTTCCATCGCGGATGAACCCCGGCGAATTTTATGCCCTGCCCCAGTCGCCCCAAACCTTTAAACAATTGCTGATGGTAAGCGGGTACGACCGGTACTACCAGATCGTAAAATGCTTCCGTGACGAGGACCTGCGGGCAGACCGGCAGCCGGAATTCACGCAGATCGATTGTGAAATGGCCTTCGTAGAACAGGAAGACATTCTCAACATGTTCGAAAATCTGATCAAGCACATTTTCAAAGCCGTAAAAGGCATCGACTATACCGAAACCGTGGAACGCATGAGCTGGGAAGAAGCCATGTGGCAATACGGCAACGACAAGCCGGATATCCGTTTTGGCATGCAACTGCTGAACCTGAAATATCCTTCGCATGTATTTGGCGGAAAGCCCAACAATGGGCATTTGATCGCAGATGCCGGTTTTGGTATTTTTGACGATGCAGAAACCGTACTGGCCATCGCCGTGCCGGGTTGCAGCGAATATACCCGCAAGCAGACGGATGAACTTACAGAATGGGTAAAACGTCCCCAGATCGGGATGAAGGGACTGGTGTTTATTAAATGCAACACCGATGGAAGCTTCAAAAGCAGTGTAGATAAATTTTACAGTGCAGACCGGCTGAAGGCCATTGCAGCAGCAGCAGCAGCCAAACCCGGCGACCTGATCCTGGTACTGGCCGGTGCCGAAGAACGCACCCGCAAAGCGATGAGCGAACTACGCCTTGAAATGGGCAAACGCCTGGGACTGCGGAAGGAAGATGAATTTAAATTACTGTGGGTACTGGATTTCCCGCTGTTTGAATATGCTGAGGAAGAGAACCGCTGGGTAGCAAGGCACCACCCGTTCACCTCACCCAAGCCCTCGGATATTGAGACCATGATTGGCAACAACCCGAAAATTGAAAATGCGGCAGCATACCTCAAACACCCGTACGCGCATATCAAGGCCAACGCCTATGATATGATTTTGAACGGGAACGAAATCGGGGGTGGCAGCATCCGTATTTACCAAAAGGAATTACAACAAAAAATGTTCGAAGCCCTGGGCATGGATGAAGCAGAGCAGCAGCATAAATTCGGCTTCCTCCTCGGAGCGTTTGAATATGGGGCTCCTCCGCACGGAGGCATCGCCTTTGGGTTCGACCGGTTGTGCTCCATCCTGGGCGGCAGCGAAAGCATCCGCGATTTTATCGCTTTTCCCAAGAACAACAGCGGAAGGGATATTATGCTGGATGCCCCGGCTACCATCGACAATAAGCAGCTGGATGAATTGCAGATAAAAATCGATCTGAAATAACCTGCTGCCCGTTGGGTAGCATTAAGAGCAGATAACTTAAGACCCGGCGTTGATCTTTTACCAAGATGGACGCCGGTCTTTTTATGCCCTTCCACGCTTCGAACCCAAACTCTTTACGATTGGTTCCCACCGCAAGGGAACCAAAGATACTTAACCCCAATAGCACTCGTTGCGGTCTTTGCGGATCCTTTGCTCACTGCGGTCCAATTTTAAAACGCAATGCGCAAAGAACACACCAGGCCCGCTGAGATCTTTACCGGTTCAGCCGCTTTTTTGTATTTTTAAGGCCAAATATGACCCCAATGCTGCAAACAATACCCGGGTATATCCCACAACTGATCATCTTGGGAGCCCTGTTTTATTATCTCATCCGGAAAAGAAATACACTTAGTGTACTTCTCTTTTGCAGTTACCTCGCCTGCGTTATTACCGGGCAGTTACAAATCTACCAGTCGCTTTCGATGCGGGGCGATTTCAGTGAAAAGGCCAGGGCTTTGAAATTATTGGGCATCCTGTCTTTTATAAGTTATACCTTTTTTGCTATTGCCTTTTTAATGCTGATCATCAACATTCTTAAGCCGGCGGCGCAGGACTACCAATTCCTCGATGACTCAAAACAAAGTAACAATGCACCTTCGGAAAATTCATTGTAGCGATTTACCGGAACCAGATCACCCATAAGCCTTCACTATTGATCATTAACCATTCACTTCAAGATTTAACCCCGTCAAGATGAAACGTATTTTTCTATACACACTTTGTTTATCCGTTTTCATTACGGCCTGTAACAAGGAGGATAATTTCAAACCTGATGAACCTAAGGTAAGTACAGAAGCGCAAACCTTAAAAGACATTGCCTATGGCAGCGACAACCTGCAGCGCATGGATATTTACCTGCCTGCAAACCGGTCAACAGCCACCACCAAAGTCTTCATTTTTATACATGGCGGTGCCTGGGCAGAAGGCGACAAAGCAGATGCTGCTCATGCTCCGTTGATCGATTCATTAAGACGACGCCTTCCGGATTGGGCATTTTTCAATTTAAATTACCGGCTCGCCAGTATTAACGGCATTTCAGTCAAAAATAAATTCCCGGCCCAGGAAGAAGATATCAAAACCGCGATCCAGTATATTTACGACCGGCGGCAGACCTTTGTCATTTCCGATAAATGGGTATTTGCTGGCGCCAGTGCCGGGGCACATCTGGCATTGTTACAAGGCTACAAGAACAATACTACGATTAAACCCAAAGCGATCATCGACCTTTTCGGACCCAATGACATGACCGCTTTATATAATTCATATAGCAGTTCCGATCCCGGTGAAGCGTTTCTGATCAATTTATTATTAAGCGGTACGCCCACCAGCAACCCTACAATGTATCATGACAGCAGTCCTATTAACTATGTAACCGCACAGTCTGCCCCTACTATTATATTTCACGGAGGGCTGGATGATGTGGTTCCCAAGGAGCAATCGTATATCCTGGAAGCAAAACTTGACAATGTGGGTGTAAAAAATGAATTTGTCTATTACGACAACCAGACGCATGGGTGGTCAGATCCCGCAATTTGGTACGATTGTCTGAACAAGGCCCAAAATTTCCTTAACGCAAATGTGCAGTAGATGATACCGCTTCTGGTATCCAAATAACGGGAAGGCTTTATGGCATATACACTTCCGTTATTTTTATGACCCGGGCGCAATAAGCCACTCATGTAATTTATCCTTATCTTTTTTTGGCTGCTACAGATTGCGTTGGTGCAATCCGGTGCCGCGTTCCCTATCAACCGGGTCACACAGGTGTTTGCGATAGCATCCTGCCGGGGCAAAACAAAACGGTGACATCTTCGCCAACCTTCGCGCAATGCCTCCCCTTCCCTGCTCTAAAACCAATATTTCTATTAACGGCATTTTGCACCAGTTGCGCGCATACCACGATCATTTTGATTACATTTGATAAAGTAATGAACAAAGAGCACTGCTTAAACGCCACGATTACATTTGAGACAGAACGGCTGTTACTGCGTCCTACCAACGAGACAGACGCAGCTTTTCTTTTTTACCTGATGAATGCCCCAAAATGGCTCAAATATATCGGCAACCGGGACATCACATCTGTAGAAAAGGCCCGGAACTATATCCTGCAACGTATAAAGCCGCAGCAGGACCGGCTGAGTTTCGGCAGCTTTACGGTTATCCGGAAATCGGATCAGAAAAAAATGGGTACCTGCGGACTTTACCAGAGAGAGGTGTTGCCGGCACCGGATATCGGCTTTGCCTTCCTGCCAAGGTTCGAGCAAAAAGGTTATGCTTTTGAGGCCGCTCAAAAGATCCTGGAGGCTGGATTCAATACGTTTCAGCTGGAACAGATCTTTGCCATCACCGCGCCCGGCAATGCCTCCTCCCAAAAGCTTTTGCTAAAGCTGGGATTTAAACAAACCGGCACCATTCAACTTCCGGGTGACCAGGAAACCTGCTTTCTTTTTGAGCTTCAGAATCCGGCTCAAACCGGTTGAGAGCACCTGGACCTGGCGATAGTTTTAGAAAAAATCAAATAAACCACCATCGCTTCCAGTTTATTTTAAAAATATTCAAACGGAAATAGGGCATTTTACTATTTTTACAGAAACGACCTCAATAACAATTACTATGAAGTTAAAATTAATTGCTTGTGCAGCTGCAGGTATGCTGCTCGGCCTCCATACAGGAGCCCAGCAAAAGAATTACCAGTGGTCTTCAGGTGCTACCGATGGCATCCCTTACAAATATGTAAGTAATGATCCCATGAAGACCCGATTTTATACGCTAAAAAATGGGTTAACCGTAATCCTGACCGAGAACAAAAAAGAACCGCGTATTACAGCAAAGATTGCGGTAAGAGCCGGAAGCAATACCGATCCCAGGGACCATACCGGTTTGGCGCATTACCTGGAGCACCTGTTGTTTAAAGGTACCAGCGAAATGGGCACCACCGATTTTGCAAAGGAAAAGCCCTATCTCGATCAGATCGAATCCCTATACGAACAGTATAACTCCACCACCGATACAGTAAAACGCCGAGCTATTTACAAGACCATCGACCAGGTATCGGGATCGGCTGCCAAAATCTCTATTGCCAACGAGTACACCAAATTAATGGCCACGATGGGCTCCCAGGGTACGAATGCGCACACCTGGGTAGAAGAGACTGTTTATGAAGAGAACATTCCATCCACTTCACTGAACCGGTTTCTGAAAGTTCAGGCCGACCGTTTTCGCGATCCCATTTTCCGGATCTTTCATACCGAACTGGAAGCTGTTTACGAGGAAAAGAACCGTACGATGGATAACGATGCCTGGAAGGTGATGGAAGCCATGCATCGCAACCTGTTCCCCACTTCTAACTACGGGCAGCAAACGACCATCGGCACTATAGAACATTTAAAAAACCCCTCACTAAAAGCCATCCGGGAATACTTTAACAAATACTATGTTCCCAATAATATGGCCATTATCCTTTCGGGAGATTTCAACACCGAGGCTGCTATCAAACAGATCAATCAGCAATTTGCCTATATGCAGCCGAGGCCTGTGAACAGCTACGAGCATGCACCCGAGCCCGAAATTAAAGGGCCTGTGGTAACCGAAATCCTCGGCCCCAGTGCAGAGAACGTTCAGATTGGGTTCCGCGGCGGCCCTGAAGGCAGCCGGGAAGCTATGATGGCCGACCTTCTTTCCTCCATCCTTGCAAACGGAAAGGCCGGGTTGATTGACCTGAACCTGAACCAGCAGCAAAAGATTCTTTCGGGAGGTGCCTATCTGAGACAGTATAAAGATTATGGTGTTTTTGATATTTATGCCACCGCCAAGCAGGATCAATCGCTTGAAAATGTAAAGGATCTGTTATTTGAACAGATTCATATCATAAAAAAAGGCGCTTTTGACGATAACCTTTTAAAAGCCATTGTGGCTAACTACAAATTAGATGAAATCCGCGGACTTTCCAGCAATGATAACCGGGCCAGCCAGTTGATGCAATCCTTTATAGCCAATAAAGGCGAGGGCTGGATCAAAAACGTATCTTACCTGCAGGATCTTTCAAAGATCACCAAAAAAGACATAGTGGATTTTGCCAATCAATTCTTTAAAGACGATAACTATACCGTTATTTACAAGCGCAAGGGAGAAGATAAAAGCATTGTAAAAGTAGAAAAACCTGCTATTACACCGGTGGCGACCAACGACAATCTGGAATCGGACTATGTAAAAAAAGTAAATGCCATGCCGGCCACACCGGTGAAGCCACTATGGATCGATTACAACAAGGCCATCCAAAAAGGAAAAGCCGGGGCTGTTGAACTACTGTATGTTCCTAATAAAGAGAACGAGTTGTTTAGCCTGTATTACCGGTTTGATATGGGATCCTGGAACAATAAAATCCTGCCGGTTGCAGCCAATTATCTCTCCTACATCGGCACCGATAAAAGCACAGCAGAAGCCATCAACAAGGCGTTTTACAATATCGCCTGTAACTATTCAGTAAATGTAGGAACCGAGAATACAACCATAACTATCAGCGGCCTGCAGGAGAACTTTGAAAAAGCTGTACGTCTTTTTGAGGACCTTCTTTTAAATTGCAAAGCGGATGATGCAGCTCTTACTGCCTTAAAGGGAAGGCTGGTAAAAGCAAGAGCCAACCGCAAACTGGACAAAAGCTCCATTATGCAGGGACTGAATGCCTATGCTGCCTACGGGGATAAAAACCCCTTCAATTACACCCTTACCGATGAGGAGCTGAAAAATCTTGACAGCAAAACCCTAATCGATGCGCTACATCAGCTTACCGGTTATAAACATACCGTTATGTACTTCGGGCCGGCAGCAATTACCGATGCATCAAAGAAGATTGGCACACTTCATCAAATACCCTCCCGGTTTAACCCCTATCCGAAAGGCCTTACGTTCACCCGCACTTCTCAAACCGCCAATCAGGTGCTTTTTGCCAATTATGATATGGTGCAATCCGAAATCCGCTGGGTACGCAATACCGATCTTTACACGCCTTCAAAGGAGTTAACGGTGGATGTATTCAACAATTATTTCGGCGGCGGTATGGGAGGCATCGTATTTCAAACGATCCGGGAATCAAAAGCATTGGCTTATTCTACCTATGCACTTTACCTGACACCGTCGAAAAAGGAAGACAGCTATAGCTTTATGGGCTATGTAGGCAGCCAGGCCGATAAAATGAATGAAGCCGTTGCAGGAATGAATGAGCTTATTACAACATTGCCTAAGTCTGACAAGAGTTTTGAGAGCGCCAAAGCCAGCCTGAAAAACGATCTGGAAACCGACCGTATTACCAATGAGGGGATCCTGTTCAGCTACCTGGCGGCACAGCGCAAAGGCCTGGATTATGATATACGGAAACAAAAATATGAGCAGCTGGGTAAGGTGAGCTTCAGCGATATTCAGGCTTTCCACCAGCGGGAACTTTCGGGCAAGCCCTATACCTATTGTGTGCTGGCCTCCGATAAAAAAATAAAAATGGAAGACCTGCAAAAGATCGGGCAGGTTAAAACCATTAGCCTGGAAGAACTCTTTGGATATTGATGATTGTACGATCTCTTTTTAAAAAGCCGGGCATTGTTCCGGCTTTTTTATGCGTAATATTTATTTGTTACCGGGTAAAGAATGATGAAACGAGCAACAGCCACACATTCATTTTTGATGCAACCGGAAATTAGTTAATTTCATCCTGTAAAAAAAGAACGATGAAATCAGGCCGCTTATTGCTTCTTATCTGCCCCTTCCTGATCTCCGGTACACTGTATGCACAATCCGCTGTTCCAAAGGCAAAAGTAGATTATGACGTCTTTGCGCAGCTGGTAAAAGAAGTAAAACAGCACCGGAAAAAACGGCTGGTTGCCCTGGATGTTTTTTTAAGGCTGGCAGGTGAAACCGGTACTGTAATCCTGGATACCCGCTCTGATGAAATGTACAACCGCAAACATATTAAGGGAGCCCTTCATTTGAATTTTGCAGATTTTACACAGGCGAATCTTTCAAAAGTGATCCCGGCATTTGACACAAAAGTGCTGATCTACTGCAATAACAATTTTGATGGCGATCAGCAAAACTTTGCCACAAAGGCTGTTGTGCCCACAGCCGCTTTCAAAAAGAACAAGCCGGTTACGCTGGCATTAAACATCCCCACCTATATCAATTTGTACGGATATGGATACCGGAATGTGTATGAACTTGCAGAACTCGTAAACATCAATGACCCCCGGCTGAAATTTGAAGGAACGGAGGTTGATACTCCGGAATCGTCACCAGCTGGTGTTACGTTAATGTCGAAACGGTAAGATGCCCGTGGGGAATGAAAAATGACCAATAAAAAATATTAAATGTAAAAGTGTTGATGCCGTTCCTGCTCCGTAATCTTTCTCCCGTCGATATTCTATAAGCGATAACCATCTAATATCTGGCGTCTGGCATCTCGCACCTAGTATCCGGGGGCTAAAATTGAATGCCTCACATAAAGCATAAAAACGGAGCGGAATGTAAAAGTGAAGATGCCGTTACAGCTTGATAATCCGCTACCCGCCACTCTTTTTCACCTGGGTGTAGCCATTTTTCTGGAACCATTGAAGCAACTTATCCCGGTGATCGCCCTGGATGATGATCTCGCCGTCTTTGGCATTGCCGCCTGTTCCGCAAAATGATTTCAGTTTCTTTGCCAGGTCCTGCAAATCCTCATCCGTTCCGGCAAATCCAAGAATGACGCTGGCCGTTTTTCCACCCCGGTGTTTGGTTTCCAACTGTATGCGCAGCCGCTGCTGGGCTGGCGGCAGGGTCTCCTGATTACCGGCATCCTGCTCAAATTTAAAATCGGGGTTGGTACTGTATACAAACCCATGCTGATCTGATTTATTCTTTGCCATTTTTTTGTTTAAGGTTTCAGGTTCAACGTTTCAAGTTGAGTTTCCGGTTAAAATTGGATGTTTATACGCTACTCCTGGCTAATGGCCGATAGCTAACTGCTGAATACTGTTTCAGATCTTTTCGCAGGATACGCATCCAACCTGAAACTTATAGGGCCGCTTTCAAACTCAGGTCTAGGCTTTGCGCCTGGTGAATCAATCCGCCCACGCTTACAAAATCAACGCCAGTGGCTGCATAGGATTCGATCGTATCCAGGTTGATACCCCCGCTGGCCTCTGTTTCAAACGCGCCGTCGATAATGGAGAGTGCCTCTCTTATCTGCGCAGGCGTAAAATTGTCCAGCATTACCCGGAATACCTTTCCCTGTCCCACCGCCATCACCGTTTTTACATCTTCCAATGTCCGGGTTTCTATTTCGATCTGTATGGAAAGCTGATCACGTTGCACATAGTCATATGCTTTTTCAATGGCATTCTCAATGCCGCCTGCATAGTCGATATGATTGTCCTTCAGCATAATCATATCATACAACCCAAACCGGTGGTTGACGCCTCCTCCCATACGCACCGCTTCCTTTTCCAGCAACCGGAAATTCGGCGTTGTTTTGCGGGTATCGAGCAACCTTGTCCGGTACCCCTGCAATTTATCAGTATACTTTTTTGTAAGTGTGGCAATCCCGCTCATACGTTGCATGCAGTTCAACAGCAGGCGTTCGCATTGCAGAATGGTGTGTTCCAGTGCCGTTACTTCAAAAGCAATATCGCCGGGTTTCATACTTGCACCATCGTGCATAAAAAACTGTATCTGGCTATCCGGCTCTTTAAATTTTAGAATCATTGCAGCCACCTGCACTCCGGCCAGTACTCCTTCCTGTTTTACCTTTAATACGGCCCTCCCTTTCGCGGCCGGGTCAATACAACACAGGGTGGAATGATCGCCGGATCCGATGTCTTCCAGCAGGGCTTCGCGGATCAAATGTTCGAGTTTTTCCTGAAATGCGTCCATGACTGTAAAAATAAACAGCCTCTCATTAGGAGAGGCCGTTTTATCACTAAATTTTCGCAGAATTCTTTATTCAATCAGCTGAAAGCGCAGTTCTTTGATCACTTCACCACCCTTCTCCTTGCGCATAAAGATATTGACCCGGTAGTTGCCCCCGGCGGTTTGCAGGGTTCCGATCGCATAATTACCGGTGGGAGAACTTCCTTTGTGTTTCAACTCGAACCCTTTCACGGATGCTTTCCCAAAAAAATCTTTCAATGCCTGTTCCGCCTGCGACTTATTGTAGGTGCTGCTTTTATCAGCGATCGTCAGCTGCATGCTTTCTCCTACATTACCCACCAATTGGGCGGCATTGCCGGTTTTAAGACTGTTAATGACACCATCCACGCTCTGCGCGTGCAGACCGGTGACCAATAAGCTGGCTGCAAAAGCAATTAAGGACAATCGTAAAAAATGTTTCATTGTATTCATCATTTTTGTTATGATCCGTTGTTCTAGGTGGTACGAATATATTAAAAAAACCTGCTTCGTCACCCTTTCATGAAAATGTGTGTAAACAGACCCCTTTTTTGTCGTCTATTCTTCAAACATTCTTTTTAATTTTACTGCTTTGGCTGCAAACTCTTATACTTCTGATTTCGCAGCCGCTAATTTTTAACTAAAAGCAAGTTCAATGTCACAAAAAAGAGCGATTTTACTAATAATGGACGGCTGGGGACTCGGGAAAGTTGCATCCGCAGATGCCATCCAGAATGCTAACGTGCCTTTTACCAGATCTTTATACAGCAAATATCCCAATACCACGCTTACTACGTTTGGAGAATTGGTAGGGCTGCCGGAAGGACAGATGGGCAATTCCGAGGTAGGCCACCTTAACCTTGGCGCCGGACGTATTGTGTATCAGGAGCTTCAGCGGATCAATGTAGCCATTAAAACCGGTGAGCTGGCAGCAAATAGTGAATTGCTGCGTGCACTTTCGCACGCCAGGGACAACCATAAGCCCTTACACCTGTTAGGGCTGGTAAGCGATGGTGGCGTGCATTCACATATCAACCATCTTAAGGCACTAATAAACATTTGTAAGGACAATGACCTGCAAGAGGTATATATTCATGCGTTTACAGATGGAAGAGATACTGATCCCAAAAGCGGGCTTGGATTTATTGAGGATCTTCAGCAACACCTGAACCAGACCGGTGTGGGTCAAATTGCAACTGTAGACGGTCGTTATTATGCCATGGACCGGGATAAACGCTGGGAGCGCGTGGCGCTGGCTTACGAAGCAATGGTCAACGGTAAAGGCGAGACCGCTGCATCAGCCATTGAAGCGATTCAAAACAGTTATGCCAACAACATTACAGACGAGTTCATAAAGCCTACTGTTATTATCAACGCAGAAAATCAGCCGGTAGCCACAATCAAAAACGGAGATGTGGTACTTTGCTTCAACTTCCGTACAGACCGTTGCCGGGAGATTACCGAGGTACTGACCCAGCAGGATCATCCGGAGCAACACATGCACACGCTGGACCTGGACTATACCACAATGACGGTTTACGATCATACGTTTAAAAATGTCCATGTACTGTTCCGTAATGAAGACCTTACCCAAACCATCGGTGAAGTAATTGAGGCCAACCATCTGAAGCAGATCCGCATTGCTGAAACGGAGAAATACCCGCACGTGACCTTCTTTTTCAGCGGCGGGCGTGAAAAACCTTTTGAAGGAGAAAGCCGGATCTTAAAGCCTTCACCCAAGGTAGCCACTTATGACCTGCAGCCGGAAATGAGCGCCCGGGAACTTACCGAAGCCATTCTTCCGGAAATTCATAATAAAACAGCCGATTTTATTTGCCTGAATTTTGCAAACGCCGATATGGTGGGACATACCGGCGTGTTTTCAGCTGCCGTAAAAGCCGTGGAAACCGTGGATCAATGCGTGGAACAGATCGTAACCGAAGCGCTGAAACAGGATTATGTGATCTTCCTCACCGCTGATCATGGCAATTCCGATTACCTGATCAATGAAGACGGTACACCCAATACTGCGCACAGTATGAATCCTGTGCCCCTGTTCATTATCGACAATAACTGGAAGGGAACAATAAAAGAAGGCAAACTGGGCGATATTGCACCAACCATCCTTACATTTATGAAATTGCCGATACCGAAGGAGATGACCGGTGATATACTGGTGGAAGACGTATAAATTAAATGCAGCCGGAAATCGCTCAGGAGGCTGGATCAAAAACATAAAGACTTTTGATGCAGCCTCTTTTTATTTTACAACTAACAGCTTATATAAAAATGAATCCCCGTTTTCAAATAACCTACGAGCAAACTGAAGAAGACCTTGCAGCCTTGTACATCTATTACTATCTGAAAAGCTCCGTTCACAGAAAAAACAGGTTTATAAAAACCTGGTGGCCTCTGTTATTTGGCATTGGCCTGGTTCTGGTATTTAAGAAATTCAACTTTCATCGATATCAATGGAGCGATTTTCTGTTTATTTTATTTATCCTCTGCCTCTTAATTTTTCGAAAACCGCTGGATCAATGGTATTTAAAAAAACAAGCGAAGAAGCTGCTCAAAAGAGGCAAAAACACAGATCTCACAGGAAGCAGGACCCTGATATTTCTTGACGAAACACTTGTAACAATAACGGATTCCACCAAATCGGAAACACGTTGGTCTGCTTTTGAATACTTGGCGGAAACCCCTTTGTACTTTTTCCTGTTTGTTCATGTAAACAGCGGCATTGTTATTCCAAAACACACATTAAAAACTGAACAGGAGGCAACAGCATTTCGATCCTTCCTACAAGAACGAATCGCGTAATTAGAGGTCACTTTCAACGATTTTTTTTAAAATAACATTTACCGGTTAATTTTGTACGTTTCTAAACACCCTTTTGCAGCAATTGACACAGGAACAGTTTTCAAATATTGCATCCACGATTCCGCACCAGCCGGGCATCTATAAATACTTTGATGAAACCGGGAAAATCCTCTATGTAGGTAAGGCAAAGGATCTGCGCAAACGGGTAAGCTCCTACTTTAATAAAACCTTTACCAATTATAAAACGCATGAGCTGGTACAGCGCATCCATCACCTGGAGTTTACGATTGTAAACAGTGAGCCGGATGCCTTCTTCCTGGAAAACTCGCTGATCAAACAGTTTCAGCCCAAGTACAACATCAATCTGAAGGATAGTAAATCCTACCCTTATATCGTGATTAAAAACGAACCCTTTCCGCGCATTTACCTTACGCGGCAACCGGTAGATGACGGATCGGAATACCTGGGCCCCTATACTTCTGTTTTTAAGGTGCGGGAACTGCTGGAGTTTATCAAACGCACCATCCCCATGCGTACCTGCAGCCTCAACCTCGCCCAGAAAAATATCGAAAAAGGGAAATTTAAGGTTTGCCTGGAATACCACCTTGGTAATTGTAAAGGTCCCTGCGAAGGATTGCAAACCCGGGCAGATTATGATGAAAACATCGGGCAGATCCGCGACCTGCTGAAAGGCAATCTTCGGCCGGTGATCCGTCATTTCAAAGAAGAAATGAGGACTCATGCCGAAGCCCTGGAGTTTGAAAAAGCAGAGCAGGTGCGTAAAAAGATTGAGTACCTCGAAGATTATTATCAGTCTAAATCGGTAATCACCGGTATCAAAGGCGGCGACAAAGATGTGTTCTCCATCATTAAAGACCAATCGATCGCCTATGTCAACTACCTGATGATCCGGAACGGAACCGTGGTGCAAACGCAAACCAACAAGCTGGAAACCCACCTGGACGAACCGGTGGAAGAAATACTGGTATATGCCATCAGCCAGCTGCGCATGACCTTCAACAGCCATGTGCCGGAGATTGTAGTACCTTTTGAGATCGATTACCCGGAGGCCGATGTTGAAATTGTAGTGCCCAAGGCCGGAGACCGCAAAAAACTGCTGGAGCTTTCAGAAAAGAATGCCGGCTATTTCATTGAAGAATTAAAGAATAAAGAACGCATCAAGATCAACCGCAATGTAGATCATGTAAAAGTACTGGAGCAGTTACAGATCGATCTGCAGCTCCAGGAACTTCCCGTGCATATCGAATGTTTTGATAACTCGAATTTCCAGGGCAGCTACCCGGTATCGGCTATGGTTTGTTTTAAAAACGGGGTACCGAGTAAAAAAGACTACCGCCATTTTAACGTAAAAACGGTGGAAGGCATCAATGATTTCGCCAGCATGAAGGAGGCCGTTTATCGTCGCTACCGGCGGCTTACAGAGGAAGGCGAACCATTGCCCCAGTTGGTGATCATTGACGGCGGAAAAGGACAACTGAGTGCCGCACTGGAAGCCATTGAAGCACTGGAATTGCAAGGAAGCATTACCCTGGTGGGACTGGCAAAAAATGTGGAAGAGATTTTTTTTGCCGGAGACAAAGACTCCCTGAAACTGCCTTATAACAGCCCCAGCCTGAAACTGATCCGGTTTATCCGCGACCAGGTGCACCGTTTTGGCATCACTTTCCACCGGCAAAAAAGAAGCAAGGGCACGTTTAAAAACGAACTGGAGTCTATAAAAGGCATCGGGAAAAATACCGCAGCGGAGCTGTTAAAAACATTCCGATCGGTAAAAAATGTCAGGGAACGGTCGCTGGACGAACTGGCTGCCGTCATTGGCAAGGCAAAGGCACAACTGGTGATCGATCATTTTGCCTCTTAAACGCTTTCAAATTTGAAAATCAGGGAATGTGGGAATGAAGATTCCATTGCCATTCAATAATCCATTCTTCGAAAAGACAAGATTCAAAAGACAAAAATCAAATACCGGTACCCTTTGGGAATGTAAAATATCGAATTAGAATATTAAATGTAGAAGTAAAATGCCGTTCCTGCTTCGGAATCTGAAAATTTGGGAATGTGAAAATGGAGATGTTGTTGCTGCCTCCAAGAACTTTCTCCGATCGATATTCTATAGACATAGAAACCAATATCTGATGTCTGGTGTCTGGCGTCCGGTATCGGGTATCTAACATCTCACACCAAGCAGAAACGAAAACCCAACCTGGAACTTGAATCCTCTCTAATCCTCATCCATCTCCTCCCTTAGCTCTTCACTGATATGCACCAGCACCTTATCAATACGGTGACCGTCCATATCAACGATCTCAAAATCGAACCCGTTCCAGTCGAGTTTATCACCGGTTGACGGGATCTGCTTCACCCGGTGCAGGATAAATCCCGCCAGGGTATCAAATTCCTGCTCACCTTCGTTCATCCATTCGGCTTTATCGAAATAGGAAAGGAAATCATAGAACGGGATCTGCGCATCCACCAGGAAGGAGTCATCTTCCCTGCGGATGATTTCATAGTCGTCCTGGTTTTCCTCCGGCATATCGCCGATAATGGCTTCCAGGATATCATTGAGCGTGATCATCCCCAGCACACTGCCGTATTCATCCACAATAAAGCAGGAATGTAGCTGGGATTCTTTAAACTTTTCCATTACCCGGAACGCCGTATTGTTTTCCGGTACAAAAAGCGCCGGGCGCATCAGTTCTTTAAACGGAACCGTGTCTTTATTGGTATAAAGGTCCTTTAAGGAAATCACGCCTTTAATATTATCAATCTCCTCATCACAGATCGGGTAAATGGAATGCGGCTCTTTCAATATTTTTTCACGGATCATCTCCTCCGTATCATCTACTTTAAACCATACGATATCGCTGCGGTGCGTCATCAGGGAAGTAATATTCCGGTCGCTCAGGTGAAATACCCGTTCAATGATCTCCTGTTCGGTTTCCTCCAGTGTGCCCTGTTCGGTACCTTCGCTGATGATGGCCTTGATCTCTTCCTCCGTAACCTGATTATTCTCGCTTTTGATATTAAAAAGCCGGCCGATCAATCCGCTCGATTTTGTCAGCAACCAGATAAACGGATACGTGATCACGGAAACCCATCGCATGGGCTGCGCCACGAACTTGGCGATTTTTTCGGGACTTGAAAGTCCGATGCGTTTGGGCACCAGCTCGCCGAAAATCAGTGTAAAATAAGTAATGATAATCACTACAGTGGTGGTAGCAATGCCCTTGCTGTAGGGTGCAATTGCCGGAAATTGCTCCAGGAAGGATGCAATGTGTCCGGTTATTTTATCTCCGGAATAAATACCGGTTAAGATACCAATAAGGGTGATACCAATCTGAACGGTAGACAAAAAAACATCGGGATGATTGGCCAGTTTCAGCGCTGCTTCTGCACGCTTATCTCCTTTATTGGCCTGGGCTTCTAATCTTGCTTTCCTGGCTGATACGAGCGCTATTTCTGCCATTGAGAATAGTCCATTGAGTAAAATCAATAAGGCTATTATGAATACTTCCATTAATTTATTTCGGTTGATTCCTTATCGAAGATATGAAATCCGATCCTTTTATTAAATAAGTTTGCCCAAAACAACCCAATTAAAATTCCCAGGGTAGCTCCCGCCAAAACGTCCAGCGGATAATGTACGCCCACATACACCTGCGCCAGGCCGATCATACCCGCCCACACCAGTGGAATCCAGGTAAACGGGAAAAAACGCCGGAAAGTGGCAAAAAAGAACATACTGATCCCGAAATGATTGATGGCATGATTCGACACAAAACTAAAACCGCCGGAACAACGTCCCAGCACCAGCCGCACATGCCCTTCCATTTCCGGGTCGTTACAGGGGCGCAGCCGCTCAAAGATATTTTTAAATAAGTGTGCCCCTACCAGATCGGTACTGGCTGCCGTGCAAATGAACAGGAGCAGCCAGATCCCACCCTTCTTTTTAAAGTTGACAAGCACAAAAACTACCATGAACAGATAAAGCGGGCCCCATACATAAGGATTGCGGAAAGCCGGGAACACCATATCTAAAAGCGGGCTGGCGCTTTTTACATTGATCAACTCAAACAGCCAGCGGTCGGCTTTTACCAGCCAGTCTGGAAACGGGATATACAAAAAAGAGGTCATTTGACAAATTTAGCAAATGTGTTCATTTGAAGATCTGAAATGTGGGAATATGGACATGTGTGAATGTGGAAATTCCGGTAGGCTATATACCTGGGAATGTGAAACAGGATCTGACGTTGAACTTTGACCGTGAAACCTGAAACTTTTAACTAAGTTTGCTGTTTTATGTTATCAAGGCTGAAAATACCAAAAACGATCCTTTGGGTCATTAACACCGGACTGGTACTTTTTACCTTGTTTTTTATCTTCCGGCTGATCACTTTTTTTGCATTCAATCCGCCTGGCATTTCATTTGCAGACTGTCTCCCTTCATTTGCGCTGGGCGCTCAGTATGATCTCCGTTGGATTTCGATCTTCCTGCTTCCGGTAATCCTTTTCAGTTATCACCGTCCTTTTTCTCCCTTTTATTCGGCGCGTAACAAACGCATCTGGACCTGGTACCTGGCGGTAATCACGTTCCTTTTGTTCCTGTTTTTTATTGCCGATATGGTAAGTTTTTCCTACAACCGCACCCGGCTGGATGCCGGTGCCATGAACTTTGTAGAAGATCCCGGCATCTCGCTTAACATGATCTGGCAGACCTACCCGCTGATCTGGATCCTGGTGGGCCTTGCTGCGGCCATTGTCTGTTTCAAATGGGCGCTTAACAAAAGCCACTGGCAGGTGATCAACCTCACGGACGGGAAGGCCATTATGCACCGTAAAATGCCCTTTGTGATCACAGCATTGTTGCTGGGCCTTTTTGTTTACGGCCGGATGGATAACACGCCATTGAAATGGAAGGATTCCTTTGCGCTTAAGGACAGCTTTAAAACCTACCTGGCACTGAACCCGCTGCAAAACTTTTTTTCAACTATGCAGTTCCGCAAACCGGTAATAAATGAAAAAGGCGCCCGTGAAGCCTTTCCGGTCATGGCTGAATTTCTGCAGTTTCCGCCCAAGGCGCCTTTCGGCTTTAAACGAACCGTGGCGCCGCATAGCGCTGCGCTTGAGAGTAAACCTAATGTAGTGCTGGTGATCTGCGAATCGTACAGCATGTACAAGAGCAGCATGAGCGGAAATGTACTCAATGCCTCCCCGTATTTTGATTCACTGAGCAAAAAGGGCATTTTCTTTGAACGTTGTTTTACCCCGCATTTTTCCACGGCGCGCGGGCTTTTTGCTATTTTAACCGGTATACCGGATGTACAATTGTTTAAGTTCTCTACCCGAAATCCGGAGGCGATTGACCAAAACACCATTATCAATGACTTTACGGATTATTCCAAACATTATTTCCTGGGTGGCGATCCGGGATTCAATAATTTCGAAGGGCTGCTAAGAAATATCAGCAATCTCCAACTACATACGGAACGAACCATTGACGCACCAAGGATCAATGTTTGGGGCATTAGTGACAAAGACCTTTTCCTGGCGGCAAATACGGTTTTTAAAAAGGAGCAGCAGCCTTTTTTTGCCATTATACAAACCTCCGACAACCACCGCCCTTATACCATACCTGAAACAGACCACGACTTTCAAAAGAAGATCGTTTCAAAAGAAATTCTGGAGGCGAACGGATTCGAATCCCTTGAGGAGTACAACACATTCCGCTATGCCGACTATTCTATCCAGAAATTTATAGAAGCAGCTGTACAGGAGGAGTATTTCCACAACACCATATTCGTGTTTATAGGCGATCACGGAGTGGCCGGGAATGCAACCAGCGTGTATCCTTCCGTATGGACCACCCACCGGCTTTCTGACGAACATGTTCCGTTTCTTATTTATGCGCCTTATCTTGTTGCGCCACAGCAACGAAAAGAAACCGTTTCCCAGATCGATGTGCTGCCCACAATTGCAGGTTTACTGCAACGTCCATACGACAATTTTACCCTGGGCCGTGACCTGCTGGCGCCGGACAAAAAGGGCAACCTTGCATTCATTACCAATACTGCTGGTAAAATCGGCATTGTCAATGATCAGTTCTACTATGTAAAAAGTCTCGACTTTGCAGAAGAAGACCTCGCGCCGATCGATACCACCATTAGTTATCCCCGCGGGGTACTGGACTCGGTGCAACGAAAAATGCGGACCCTGACCAACGCTTATTATCAAACGGCACAATATCTCCTCCTCAATAACAAAAAATCGCCTTAAAACCGGCCTTTTTCCGGGTTTTTCAGGCCATTTCAAGCCGTTCGAATGCTCGTTGACAGAAAAAACAATACTCCGCCGGCTGTTAACCCAGCTAATCCGCAGTAAGAACAACCGTTCGCTTTCATAAATGACTGGCATAAGCGTGATAAAAGTAATGTTATAACTAAAAGAATCTCGGCTAAGCGGCGTACTTTTGCAAGTTCAGGAAACCGGCGGATCAACAGCCATCCTGAACCTAAAATTTTAAACAGCATATTGTGGCGCTTATAAAAAGTATATCCGGAATCCGAGGAACTATTGGAGGGAAGACCGGGGAAACGCTCTCCCCGGTAGATGTAGTAAAATTTACAGCAGCATACGGTACTATTCTGAAGCAGGCAGCAGCACCGTCGAAGAAATTAAAAGTAGTCGTAGGCCGCGACGGGCGTATCAGCGGTCCGCTGGTTAGCAACCTGGTTACCGCAACCCTTAGTGCGCTGGGTATCGAAGTAGTGGATCTTGGACCCAGCACTACTCCAACCGTAGAAATCGCCGTACCGATGGAAAAGGCAGATGGCGGTATTATCCTTACCGCCAGCCATAACCCTAAAGAATGGAATGCGCTAAAGCTACTGAACCAGGATGGCGAGTTTATTTCAGCAGACCTTGGGAAGCAGTTGCTGGATATTGCGGCAGCGGAAAATTTTGAATTTGCCCCAGTGGACAAGCTGGGTAACATTCAGCTGAATGACAGCTATATGCAAAAGCATATTGATGCAATTCTGGCTTATCCGCTGGTGAACAAAGAGGCGATTGCAAAGAAAAATTTTAAAGTGGTGGTAGATGCTATTAATTCTACCGGGGCCGTTTTTGTGCCAGCACTGTTAAATGCGTTGGGTGTGAAAGAGGTGATTGTATTAAACAGCGAGGTAACCGGAAATTTCGCCCATAACCCCGAGCCCCTGCCCGATCATCTTGCAGAACTTTCGAGTGTGGTGGTAAAAGAAAAGGCCGATCTGGGTATTGCTGTGGACCCGGATGTGGACCGCCTTTGTTTTGTAAATGAAGACGGCAGCATGTTTGGTGAAGAATATACACTGGTTGCCGTTGCGGATTATATCCTTTCTAAACGCAAGGGCAACTCCGTAAGCAATATGAGCAGCACCAAGGCGTTAAAAGAGATCACCATCAGGCACGGTGGTGCCTATTACCCCTCCGCAGTGGGGGAGGTAAACGTGGTTTCAAAAATGAAGGCCGTAAATGCAGTGATCGGAGGAGAAGGGAATGGAGGCATCATTGTGCCTGATTTTCATTACGGCCGCGACGCACTGATCGGCATCGCCCTGTTCCTAAGCCATCTGGCAGGTCACAAAGGCAGCATCAAATCGTTACGCGGTTTGTATCCGGATTATTTCATCAGCAAGAACAAAATCGAGCTGGATAAAAGCACCGACCTTCCTTCTATTTTTGCCCGTATCAAAGAGAAATACAGCAAACTTCCCCTGAATGATGAAGACGGTCTGAAAATAGAATTTGATGAAGATTGGGTGCACCTGAGAATGTCGAATACAGAACCCATTATCCGCATTTATTCTGAAAGTGATTTTGAGGTAAAAGCCAAAAATATTGCTCAGAAACTGATGCAGGATATCAAAGAGAACATGGGATAGAACGGCCGGGGCCTAAGCTTCAGCGTTTAAGGGTTTCGCCCTGTCTTATGACCTGTGCCTTTCAGCATGATTTTCATTGCTTCAGATTGTTTTAAGCACCAGTCTGATCAATAGTCAATAGCGCCGGGCATAATGCGGGAGCCAACCCTGATACTTAAGCGTTGGTAGTCTACAAAATCCATATGCGATTGCTTCATTAACTTTGCAAACATTTTCACCGGGAGGAGACATACCGGCTAAAAGGAAGAAGCGTTCATGGAAAAAATATATTTAGACAATGCCGCAACCACTTGCCTCGATAAGGAAGTACTGGATGCGATGTTACCCTATATGACCTCGGGATTCGGCAATCCGTCTTCTGTGTATTCTTATGGAAGAGAAACCCGGCTGGCCATAGAAACCGCCCGAAAAACAGTGGCAAAACACCTGAATGTAAAACCAGGTGAGATTTTCTTTACTTCCGGTGGAACAGAAAGCAATAATACCGCCATCAATGCCGCAATCCGGGACCTTGGCTGCACCCATATCATTACCTCCGGCATCGAACACCATGCGGTGCTGCACACAGTAGAACATTATAGTACTGGCAATACGATTACCTTCAGCCTGATAAAATTACAATCCAACGGGCATGTAGACCTGAAGGACCTGGAGGAGCAATTAGCCACACAGGAGCGCAAATGCCTGGTTACCCTGATGCATGCTAATAATGAGATCGGAAACCTCCTGGCTATCAATGCAGTTAGTGCATTGTGCAGGAAGTATGACGCCGTTTTTCATTCAGACTGTGTACAAACCGTTGGGCACTACCCGATAGATCTGCAGCGCATTGATATCGATTTTATTTCTGCATCCGGTCATAAATTTCACGGACCAAAAGGCTCGGGAATCCTGTATGTAAACAGTAATCTGCAGATCAAGCCCTTTATTTTTGGCGGCGGGCAGGAGCGCAATATGCGGGCCGGAACAGAAAACGTGTATGGTATTGTAGGTTTTGCCAAGGCGCTGGACCTGGCCATGGCTAATTATGAAAAAGAAGCGGCTTTTATCCGTGGGTTGAAACAATATATGGCGGAGCAACTTCAAAGCAAGATCCCTTCCGTTACGTTTAACGGAGATGCGTTTGGCAGTTGCCTGTACACGGTACTAAGCGCCTCCTTTCCGCAAACAGAACGCTCCGAAATGCTACTCTTCAATCTCGACATTCATAACATCTGCGTGTCGGGCGGAAGCGCCTGCAGCAGTGGGGCCAGTCAGGGTTCCCATGTCATCGCTGCCTTAAACAGCGCTGCGGACCGGGTACCTATCCGTTTTTCCTTTAGTAAATACAATACAAAAGAAGAGATTGATCATACCATTAACACGCTTAAAGAGCTGCTCTGAGCCAGCTACCGGTAATCAACTAAGCTGCTCCATCAGAATTTTCAGGTATTGCATTATTGAATGCGTTCGAACACACGCAAAGACCAGGCGGCAAACGATGCCGGTTATTTCCGTTTTAGCATAAAAAGGCAAGCTAATCTCCTCTCATTAAATGCGCTGTTAGCAGTTTCCCAGGGCTGTATTTCCGTACGGCATTCAACCCTTGGCAACATTTAGACAACTATATCATACACTCGCGCTGTTTTATGGCGGCATCCCTCAAACTTAGTCAAAACATGAGAGGGCGCCACATCATGAATGCGTCAGGCTTCTTACAACCAAACCAGCTTCGCCCTAAATATCCCCAAATGATAATCCTGCCCTTAAGCTTTGCAAAGTTCCGGGCAGGATTATCTGCGACGTTTATACTAAAACGACACTATAGACCATTTACAGAAAGCCGCAAAACATAGGGGCCGCCATATGTCCAGGCATTATAGTTTCCAGTCGTATAGGACGAACCACTGAACGACCAATTCCGCGTTCCTCCATAATTTTTCATGGATACATAGATGGTTGATGTTCCAGAATTATTTGTAACGCCGATCGTATATTGGGACGTCGTATTTATATAAAAGGTACGTGAAGTGCCGGGTACGATATTACTGATGGTTGTTTGTGCTGACGTTGTTTGATTCGTTAGTACAATATCCCCGGTAAAACCATTAGAAACGACGGTCATGGTTTCCCTTGGCGCCGGGTCGCTTACCCGCAGAATGGGAATCAGCTTCCATTTTTGATTCAACCCGCCGGAGGTACCTGACAATTGTAATTGCGTTCCGGCACCCGGACTGGAACCAGGTATCGTCAATATATTACCTCCGGAATCTTCTATCCGGTAATAGCCATCATTGGTTGGAACCAATTTCCATACAGGCGCTGAGGAACTATAGTAATTGAGCCTAAGTGTACTGCTGATATTTGCCATTGCATAATCCAGGTTGTAGAAGTTCATCGCATAATCACCGGAACTACCATTCAATGTCCAGGCATAGTAGAACCTTGTGAGACTGTCATTATTCACCAATTGTAAAAGTCCGTTTACGGGGTATAAAGGGGAGTAGGAAGAAGTGTCTACTCCAATCTCGTAATTAGAATCGAGCACTGATACAATGTGGTAGACACCGCCCGAAATAATAGACGGAGGCGCCACGCAGTCGCCAACATTCTTATTTGGCAATTGCCCTGATCCTCCCTCACAGAGAGTTATAAGAATAAACGCCTTTACATTAAAATTTCCAGGAGCCTTTCGTGTAACAACAGCAGAATCAGAATTAGCACCAAACACCTGTATGGATGCCTTCGAAGTATCATCAACACTCCATGTTACATATCCATATGAAGGGAAAGCGCCTCCGGGGGAACCAGCACTTGTTCCTTTGATCACATATGATTCAGGTGTACCGGCACATACCTGATCCGGACCAGTAATATCAAACTGCTCAGTTACTGAAGGACCTTCACCCGCACACCTTGGCGTCGCCGGCTTATCGCTAAACGAAGATTTAGAACAGGAAATACTGAATACTGCTGTTAATGCCAGCAATGAGAGCGTTAGATTTTTCATGCTGTTTCATTAATTCGGTATAAAAAGAGATTTAGAGACGCTGTTAATTTGGTTGTACCAAGGTACCATAGTTTGTACCCGTTGGCAATACCCCATAACGCGTATTTTACTTGTACAAAAGATATAAGGGTAATGTTGGTGATTACCTCAACTAACTAAAAAAGCAATCTTCAAATACAAGCTTGTTATAGATCAAAAGGAGACGCTGCCCGGCAGGCAACAAACTTCCATCGCAACCCGTATTTCACCAGACGGCCAAGATACAAGATCCCGACAATCGAAACGCACTAAAACGCAAAACCCGTACTGCCCTCGCCGCTCGGGTCTTGCCGTAAACTTATAAATACTGAGGAAAGCAGAATGCCTGCTTCAATTGATATAGGGGTAATTCTATGCGCTCTGGGCAGTTTCGTTTTCTTTGTTCAAAGGTCACATAACTATTTGCGTTAACACCCGGATGCTTCATTTTTAACTGGGTTGCCTGTCAAAACTATTGGTGCCCTACCTAGCTTCACAGACGCTTCACCATTTGATCCTGCAGATAAAAAACCAATTATCGCAGCCAGACCGCACTTCAGAAGAGGCAAATATAAAAAACGAAGAAGCCGCCTCAATATTGAGACGGCTTCTTCCTCTTAAATCTTATTCCTGATCAACAATCTGTGATTGCTGAGTTGGATTTGATCTTATTTTCCGTAAGAATCAGCGAACTGAGACAGAGCAGCAGCGTTGTTCACGTTGATACCTCTTGCAGCAGCAGCTTTAACGATATCTCCAGGAATTACATAAACCTGTACCTGAATCAGGGGTTTGCCCTGGAACCAGCTAGCCGGTTTACCATTCTTAATGCGGATTTCTGGTAATACATTGTTTGCCAGGAAGTCTGCATAAGCGGGGTGACCACTTACAACCGGACTACCAGTTACCCATCCAAACAGGTTGTTAGAACTTACTCTGTAGTAGTTGTTAGAAGGTACGCCATCTTTCCAGTAAGGAATGCTGCTATTACCTACGCCCAGTGCTGCATTGTAGTAGTTGTAATCACCAGTGTAGTAGTTTCCACCGATCCAGCTGTCATCAACAGGGTTGATAGAGCTGTTGGGGTTTACCAGGGTAATCGGACCGAACGGAACCTTAGTAGCAGTATCGCCCCAGTTGCTACCTGTTTTAACCTTCCAGTTAACTTTAAACACGCCGCTTCTAGCAATAGTGTTCATTGACTTACCAACAACTTCCAGGCTTTGATCCAGGTCAATCCAGTAAGCATGAGGATAACCACCGAAATGCTGCGTAGTGCGATTGGCTGGAATGAGCGGACCATTTACATTATACCCCCACAGGTAGCCCTGGTTGAACACATCAAATCCCTGAACACCACCGCCAGCTACAGTTACACCATGTAATGATGCAGTACCACCCAGCGCAGGCCATTCTTTGGTTACATTTACATCTCCAGGACCATAAGATACACCACCCAGGGTATAGTTATACAGGTAAGGAGTTGCTTCATACCAGCCAGCCTGGTTACCATTGTTATAAGAACCACTTCCAGCAGGAGTATCATCACCAAATTTGCTCGAAGTTGCATAGATAACTTGTCCGGTCATCGGGTTTACGTAACGATATTTCAGGAACACTTTACCATCTTGCTTGTATTTTTCCAGCTTGCTGCCTAACCCAGCAATTGTATTCAGATTCAGGTTTGATTCAGCGGAATATTCAGCATGGTATTTACCATCAACATCAGCTTGAGCATCAGACAGGTTGTCAATCTTAACGTTTTTAATCCGCCAGAAGTTGATACGATCGCCGTCTTTAACCTTGCTCAGGTCTGTGTTATGTACTGTAGGCTCGGCCTGGCTATTGGAGTACGCAAACGCTGCATAAGTCCAGTATTTGAAACCTTCACCAGCCTCAGACCGCATACGGTCAATATCAACCTGGCTCAGCGTAAATTCCTGAGTACCGGATGTAGTAGTACCATCATAGTTGGTATTACCAGAGAAGTTCTGCGTATAACGGAACTTCATACCAACCTGAGCCCAACCGCCACCACCGGGCAGGTAAGGGAATCCAGCAGCCAATTGGCTAGAGCTCCAGCCAAAATCGTTCGCAGACTGTGGAACTCTGTTAAAAATTCCAGAACCCGGAGTAGTTTCAAATATCATCTCACGGTTTAATCCCCAGCCTTTGTATTTAGCGATACGGTTCCGGTCATCAGCATTGAAATAAAATTCGCTGGCGCTGATTTCTGCCTTATCAAACTCAAATGAGTGATTTTGGGCATTTTTACGGTAAACCTGTTTTACATTTTCCAGACCTACAGTCAGGTAGAACGTCTTCGCTGCATTTGCTGCCCCGATCGGGAATACGTTAGCAGACCAAGGAGTAGCTCCTGCCACTTTCGGACCGTAGAAAGTAGAAGTATTTGTATCGAAATAGTAATCACCAACATTACCAGTACCAGCAGTGGGTGCGCCGGCTCCGGTTAAGAATTGAGTTCCGGGATCACCTTTAGCACCTGTAGCACCGGTAGGACCTGCAGCTCCGGGCGCGCCTGTGGCACCAGTTGCACCTGTGGCACCAGTTGCGCCTGTAGCACCTGTGGCACCATTAGCACCGCTACCGCCTAAAACGGTACCAGTACCCCAAGCACCTCCGGTTTTAGGACCATAAAGCGTTTTAGTTGTCGGATTGAACCAGAAGTCTCCATCTTTGGCAGCAGCAGGGTCGCTTGTTGCAGAATAGATCTTAGTTCCATCAGCACCTGTTGCACCTTTGGCGCCATCAGCACCTTTGGCACCGGCAGGACCAGCAGGACCCGCAGGACCGGTGTCCCCTTTCTTACAGGAATCCAAACCTGTAAGCAGGGAGGCTAGAACTAGGACGGATAAGAATGTACGTCTCATAAAAGTTTAATTTAATTTTATTTACTAGTTAATGATTAAATAATGCCTACTCTAGAAACTGCTTTTCGGCTTACGCAGGGTTGATTTTTTTATTGTGCCACAAGAATACGATGTTCTGTTTTTACTTTCACTAACAAAGGACATAAAGTGATTTTTGAAGGACGAAACAAAATCAAAAAACAATACGTCCTTCATTTTTGCGGTTAGTAGATACGATTTTATATAAGCGGCTCATGCCAATTTTGCTAAGCGATTTGTTAATTTCGTTTCCGTTGGTCAATTTTAACTTACACTCTTTGTTAAACACATCACTATCAAGATACACAATCTTGGAAATGTTAATGATGGTGCTTTTATCGATCCGGACCAGTTCCTTCAGGTGGATACGCTGATCAATAAAAGTGATGTTCTCATTCACCGTTTTCTGGCTGCCGTCCTTAAATGTGATCTCACAAATGTTCCGGTTGGATTCTACAAAAAGAATATCCCGTTGATTCACATACAGCAGTGAGCGGTTTGCTTTTAAAGTGATAAAATGATCTTCAATCATATCCCTTGCTTCTTCCTGAAGTAGTCCGATTACCCGGCTGATCGATTTCCGCAGATCATTGGAATTAATAGGTTTCATGATCAGTGAAGTAACCCCGATATCGATAATATTCTGCAACTGACTTAATTGATTGGAAGAGGCTACAACAATGATCTTTACCCTGAAAACCTTCTGATTGATGAGGCTTTCGATGATCTCAAATTCTTTATTCTTCAATAGCTTCAGGTCGAATATCAGGATATCGGGCCGGTGCATGAAAATAGCACCGATGGCTTGTTCCATAGTGGAGCAGTAATCCAGGAATTGCAATTGGTTATCGGTTACACTCTCTATTTTAAACTTCAGCAAATTCCATGATACCTTGTCCTCATCAACAATCTGAATTTTAAAACTCATAGATAATTACAGCTTGTTTAATTGTTAGTTTTTCGCAGTTATGTTTTACAAATGACACGTCAATACCGCCAGCCTCTCATACCGAAAAAAACGTATTGGTAGGTGCAATATATATTAACTTTTAAAAAAATATTAACTTTTTTTCATTATTTTTTTCCACAATACATTTCAATAGTGTAATAATCATACAGTTACACAAACTATTTAATAGAAAAATAATTTTACAATGGTTCTTCCCAAAGCGGCAAAACTACCATCCGGAAAAAACGATATACTGACAATAAAAGCGTCTTCTAGGCCGACACCGTATCGTAGGCTTCTTTTTTGCGTTCGCCGATCTGCTGACGCCACATAGCATAATACAGGCCTTTTTGCTGTAGCAATGCATGATGATCGCCGGTCTCGACAATTTCCCCCCGCTCCAATACATAGATCCGGTCTGCATGCAGTATGGTACTCAACCGGTGCGCAATCAGTACCGTAATCTGGTTTTTCTTTGAAGACACCAGCTTAATCGTTTTGGTAATTTCTTCTTCTGTAATCGAATCCAATGCAGACGTTGCTTCATCAAAAATCAGCAGATGCGGATGTCGTAGCAATGCCCGTGCAATGGCGATACGCTGCTTCTCGCCGCCGCTTAGTTTTAATCCTCCTTCACCGATCACCGTATCCAGGCCGTTCTCGGCACGCGCCAGCAAACCCGTACAACTGGCTTTTTCCAGCGCATCCTTCAGATCGTTATCGGTAGCTCCGGGATTTACAAATAACAGGTTCTCCTTTATCGTACCCGCGAAGAGCTGGGTGTCCTGTGTTACAAAACCAATCTGAACCCGCAGTTGGTCAAAGTCGATTGCTTCGCCGTCTACACCGTCATAATAAATCGTTCCTTTTGCCGGGCGGTAAAGACCTACCAGCAATTTCACCAGTGTACTTTTTCCGGAACCACTGGGTCCTACAAACGCGATCGTTTCGCCTTTTTTAACCGTAAAGGAAATATCATTCAGCGCATTAAAATGGGCCGTTTGATGACGGAAAACAATATTCCGGAACTCCAGCAATTCAATCATCCCGATCTGCCGGGGATTGGCCGGACGCGGCTCTGCCTTTCGCTGCATGAGCTTATGAAAATTATTCAGCGAAGCTTCGGCCTCCCGGTAAGAAATAATAATATTGCCAATTTCCTGCATGGGACCAAAAATGAAAAATCCATAAAACGAAAGGGAAAGATACTGACCGGGGGAAATGGCGTCTTTAAAGATCAGCCACAACAATGTAAACGCAATCACCTGTTGTAAAAAATTCACCATTGTACCTTGTATAAAACTGAGCGCCCGGATGCTCTTTACCTTTTTAAGCTCCAGCCCAAGAATCTTAAACGTATTGTTATTGAGTCGCTGTACCTCCTGTTCTGTCAGCCCCAGACTTTTCACGATTTCAATATTCCGCAGGCTTTCGGTAGTAGTACCCGCCAGCGCGGTTGTTTCTTTTACAATATTTTTTTGTATCACCTTGATGCGCCTGCTGAGCAGGCTGGTAACGAAGGCAATGGCAAAAATGCCAACAGCGTATACCGGCATAATAGACCAATGCAACTGGAAAGCATAGATGGATACAAAGACAATACTGACAATAATGACAAAAAACACATTGATAAAACTGGTGATGAATTTTTCGGTATCCGTCCGGACCTTGGTGAGGATCGAAAGGGTTTCCCCGCTGCGCTGATCCTCAAAATCCTGATAAGGCAATCGCATGGAATGCTTCAGCCCATCCGTAAAAATAGTTGCGCCAAACTTTTGAATGATCACATTGACAAAATAATCCTGGAAGGCTTTGGCAATGCGGCTCACCATCGCCGTGCCAATCAGTAGTATTAAAAAGAACAATAATCCGTGATACCCGTTGCTGCCAAACAGGTACTGGTGTTCCGAACGCGGCAGGGTTTTGGCATGATCAAAATGATGCGGATGCGTGGCAAAAAGATCCAGCAACTTTCCGCTGATCAGCGGGGCAAAAAGTGAAAAAATCTGGTTTACGGCCGCCAGGAACAGCGCAAACACTACCAACCAGCGATAGGGCTTGATATATTGAAGAAGAATACGCATATGACTAAGTATATTTTTATAAAAATAATCCCAAAGTAAAAATTTCCTTTATTCCGGGAAATTTTTATTTACACAAACAATAAAAAACACCAATAGTTGGCTAATAATGCCTTATCGTAAAAAGCATTCTACAAACTCCGCATCCCTTCAATTATAGCATCAACGCCCTGACCGCCTTTCTTCCGCATTAAAAAACAGATCAATTTACTACAGAGAGCTTATTTTTGATCTGATAATACCGACTAGTCAGCAAAGAAAAACGCGATCTACTGCGATTTCGATAACGTTGTATAATTAATATGATTTCAGCTAAAGAGCACACATTTGTAGTACCGGCATACAAAGATTCACCGCACCTGACCAGATGCATCGAAAGCTTGTTAGAGCAAACCGTTCCAACCCATATCCTGATTGCGACATCCACCCCTTCTGATTACATAAAAACCACCGCTGCCCGGTACCAGGTTCCCTATTTTGTTTCGGATGCAGCCAGTTCCATTGCAGGCGACTGGAACTTTGCGATGAACCAGGCCACCACCCGGTATGTGACCATCGCGCACCAGGATGATATCTACAACCGGGATTTTGCAAAAGAAGTGCTTATTAAACTAGAGCGGTTTCAAAACAAAAAACCGCTGATGGTGTTTACGGATTACGATGACCTTGTCAACGGCCAAAAGCGAAAAAACTCACTCAATGCGGTTGTAAAAGACGCACTGTTGCTCCCGTTCCATTTGAAACAGGCCATCCGGAGTCCATTCGTTAAAAAGTCGGTTCTGGCACTGGGTAATTCCATTTGCTGCCCTTCTGTAACGCTCGACCGGCAGCACATTAACGGAATGCAGTTCTCGCCGCAGTATACCTGCGTTTTGGACTGGGTGGCCTGGCTCACCCTTGCTAAACAGGAAGGCGCTTTTATTTTTATCAATAAAAGGCTGGTTCAGCACCGGATCCATATCGATTCTGAAACCACTAACCAGATTAAAATAGGAAAGCGCCAGCAAGAAGAACAGGCGGTATTACAATCCGTTTGGGGCCAGACATTGGGGGGGCTGATTGCAAAGCTTTACAGCAGAGGACTGAGCGACAATAAGGTTTAGGCACTACAATTTTTGCTCAATCGCCCATTTCAAATTAGCCGGGGCATTGGGGTGCCCGGGATTCAGCTGCAGGGCCTTTGTACAGGCTTCACGTGCCTTATCCCATTGCTTTAGCATATTGTAAGCTGCACAGATATTGTTATACGCGTCGGCATTGTTCGGGTCCAGAGACAGCGCTTGTTTACAGGTATTGATACACGCTTCATACTCGCCCTCGTTATACTGCTCCAGGCTGATATTGATATAATTGATTACCGAAACGGCATTTGTGACATCTTTAGGGAGTGGCGTAACTGTTTTACGCTGTTGAGCTGCCTGCAGGTATTGCAGGGCCTTCGGATCCTCCGGATTTAACTGAAGCGCTGCCGCTGCCGTCTGCTTTAACTGATCCCACCTGCTCAGCCCCTGTAAGGCTCCCATCAATACCTCGTAGGCCATATATGAACGACTGTTGATTGCCAAAGCCCTTTCTGCCATGTTTTTGGCATCTTCAAAACGGTTCTGCTCCAGGAAATAGCGGGCAAAATAGCTGTAGCCCACATCGTCGCCGGGTGCCAGTAGCAGGGCTGTTGAAAAATTTTCTATCGCCTTGTTGTGCAACTTCAATCCTCCATACGCAATGCCAAGATTGACGTATACAGTGCTATACCCGGAATTGAGATCTCTTGCTTTAGTAAAGATCGCCACAGCTCGCTTGTAATCGCCTTTTGCCATCAGTGTTAGTCCGTAGTTCATCCATCCTCTTCCGTTATTGGGACTTTTTTCTGTTACATCTTTCCAGAGAGTTTCTTCATTATCCCATACCTGGTTGCGTTTATACACGCCAAATGCATTCACAGCAATCACCAAAAACGCCGCAACGATGAGGAACCGGTAATGCTTATTCCTGGTAAAGTATGCCTCCCGCTTAATAACCAAAAGTCCCAGGGTAGTAACGACACTTAAGGTAAGTCCCACAAAGGCGAAATACATCCGGTGGTCATTCATCACCTCTGCAAAAGGCACAAGGGAAGTAGGCAGTAACGATGCAGCAAACCAGATCAGTCCGAAGGCTATGGGCCGGGTTTCACTTCTGCGGGATGTTTTAAAAATGGTAACGATTAACGTGGTAACAAACAATATCCCTGCAATAATACGCCAATCGAGCGGATTGGTAATCACTCCCAGATCCGTATCCGCGCTGAGATCAAACGGTAAAAAGAATGACCGGAAATAATGCAACCAAACATAGGTCTGCGTAAGCAGGTTATACCCCAGGGGATTCGACATTCCATGTGATGCAGAAGCCTGTGACATCCGGGAAAGCGTATATAGCTGAACCCCCGCTACAACCACAATCAGCGGCAGCAAAGACCAGATGCAAGCCAGCACCTTTTTGATGTTTGAGCGCCTGAAGAGATCATACAACGAAAACCCGTTTTCGAAAAGCAGTAAATAGAAGAACAAAAGGATAGGCAATACCGGAACCGTTTCTTTGGCAAAGACACCCAATACTGCCAGCAGGATATATAATCCATACTTTCTTTTCTCAGGGTAGGCCACATACGTCAAAAAGGAAGCTACAATAAAGAATGTAGATTGCACATCCGACCTGGAAATGATATAATTGATGGTTTCTGCAACAACCGTATGCAGGCCAAACCAGCCCGCACCCATCAAAGCGATAAATGGCACCCACTTATGGGTGTTGACCTTCCCGATCAACCTCCGGTACATAAAAAACAACATAATACACAACCCGATATGCCAAAGGAATGTGGAAAGCTGAAACATGAACGGGTGCAAACCGCCACCCAACCAGTAATCAATGGCCAACGAGGTGGTTACCAACGGGCGCAGGCCTCTGTGGTTGCTACTGGCGCTAAACATATCGGGGTTAGTAAAGAACTCAGGAATATTACCAAGTTTACGGATGGCTACATTCTCCTGGATGGTATGACTGTCGTCAAAATGAAAATCATTGTCGAAATGGTTGGCATACGCAAGAACTAAAAGAACCAGCAACGCCGCACCGGCTATTATCAAACTTTTAGGTTTCTTCATTTTTAACGGATCTTCAATTATTTTGGTCATAGTAGCCTTCTTTCCTGCCGGTTTACGCTGCCGGTGCCGGGTTAATGGATTGGTGGACTGCAATTAATGGCGGCAAAATTAACCCAAATGGTACAATCTTGTACAGATCGCCTAATTTTGTATATAAAATAAAACTAATAGCGAATGTCTTTAAACAGTTCTATCTGCGTGGTGATTCCCACATTTAACGAAGCGGGGGTCATCAGAGAAACGCTCAATGAGCTGTTGGCTTATCGATATGTAATTGTGCTTGTGGATGATGGATCTTCAGACAACACAAGGGAAGTTGTATGGGACCTGCCCATTTATTATCTCCGCCATGCAGTAAACCTGGGCCAGGGAGCCGCCATTCAAACCGGGCTAAATTTTGCAAAGACGCTCCCGGGGTGCAACTATTTTGTAACTTTTGACGCGGACGGACAACACCCTGCGGAAAAAATTACACCCATGACTGAGTTTCTTATAGCCGGTAACCTGGATATTGTGCTGGGTTCGCGGTTCCTGGGTACAAAGGCGCTTAATATGAGCAGGACCCGCGGCATGCTTCTAAAAATAGCAAGGGTCGTTAATTATTGTTTTTCCGGACTTTTTCTTACCGATGCGCACAACGGATTTCGCGTGATGAACCGGAAAGCAGCCGCTGCGATTCATCTTAATGAAAACGGCATGGCCCATGCCACGGAAATCTTAATACAGATTAAAGCGTGCAAACTGGCCTATGCCGAATTCCCCGTAGTGATCGCATACACCAGTTATTCGCTTCAAAAAGGACAGCAAAACCTGGACAGTGTTAAAATCCTGCGGCAGATATTGATCAATAAATTTTTTAAATAATGAACAGTATTCAAATCATATTGATCGTTTGCGTTTCGCTGATGACCCTGTATATCACCAGTATTTTCAAGCCCAACAAATTACTCATCCTATTACTTTTTCTTGCGTGCGTATTCATCATCGTGTTCCCGGACGAGCTGACGGCGATTGCCCACCTGGTGGGGGTAAACCGGGGGGTGGACCTGCTCTTTTATTTTACGTTTCTTTTTTTATTCCTTACCATTATTGTTTTATACAAAAAGATCCGGGATCTTCAAAAAAAGATCACCAAACTCATCCGCAACGATGCCGTCGGCAATGCAGAGCAGCTCTCCGGCACAGCCGAACCGGCAGACGGGCAATAAATGCATCCTGCCACGAAATATAATCAACCCTGATACAGGCCTCAAAAATCAATGACAGGTTTCCGGGCAGTTTTAAGAGGCGGGTATAGTGTTGGCCGGTTATTTGTACTTTACAAATTTTAATATCAAAACCGTAACGCTGATCTAAGCGCCGATCCTTACCCCGCCCAGCTTTCCCGGTCAAGGCTGCGGTATTGAATCGCCTCGGCGAGAAACTCCGGACGGATCTCCGGCACACCTTCAAGATCGGCTATCGTGCGCGCCACTTTTAAAATGCGGTCATAAGCCCGGGCCGAAAGACCCAGTTTTTCCATTGCCCGTTTCAGCAACACTTGCCCAACATTGTCAATAACACAGATCTCTTTTAACTGCTTGCTGTTCATTTGCGCATTGCAGTAAATGCCGGGCGTTTCCTCAAATCGGACCAGCTGGATTTCCCGGGCACGGATTACCGCTTCCCGGATTACCCCGGAAGTTTTTTCGCCACGTGCTGAGGATAATTCACTGAATGGAACCGGCGTTACCTCCACATGCAGATCGATGCGGTCCAGCAAAGGACCGGAAATTCGGTTGAGGTATTTTTGAACCGCTCCCGGAGGACAGGTACAGGCTCGCTCCGGGTGATTATGAAACCCGCAGGGACAGGGGTTCATCGAAGCCATCAGCATAAAACTTGCAGGGAAGTCAACCGCGATCCGGGCGCGGGATATCGTTACCTTCCGCTCTTCCATAGGCTGACGCATTACTTCTAAAACGGATCGCTTAAACTCCGGAAGCTCATCCAGAAACAATACCCCGTTGTGTGCCAGCGAAATCTCGCCCGGCTGTGGCGTACTACCACCGCCTACCAGGGCTACATCAGAAATGGTATGATGAGGCGACCGGAATGGCCGTTTTGAGATCAGTGTGGCATTCTCCGGGAGCTTCCCGGCTACGGAATGAATTTTTGTTGTCTCCAGCGCTTCCTGCAGCGTAAGCGGTGGAAGGATTGTGGGTAGCCGTTTGGCCAGCATCGTCTTTCCCGCTCCGGGAGGGCCGATCAGCAGCGCGTTGTGCCCGCCTGCAGCTGCAATCTCTAACGCCCGTTTGATGTTTTCCTGGCCCTTTACATCTGAGAAATCAATATCAAAATCATATTGCGAATTAAAAAACTCATCCCGGGTGTTAACCACCACCGGGCTTAAGCCCTGCTCTCCGTTTTCAAAAAAATTCAAGACTTCCTGTATATGCGCCGCTCCATATACATTCAGATTATTAACCATGCCGGCCTCACGGGCATTTACTTCCGGTACGATCAATCCTTTAAAGCCCTGTTTACGTGCCTGGATGGCAATCGGTAACGCCCCTTTTACGGAACGGAGGGCGCCATCAAGGCTGAGCTCGCCCATAATTACATAGTCCGCTAATGCCTCCCTGGCCTTCAGTTGTTCTGTTGCAGCCAACAAGCCGATGGCAATTGGCAAATCAAATGCCGCCCCACTCTTTTTGATATCAGCAGGTGCAAGGTTTACTACAACCTTGGTCCGGGGCATCTCATAGCCATTGGTCTTAATGGTGCTTTCCACCCGTTGCCAGCTTTCTTTTACAGCACTGTCCGGAAGGCCAACAATCATAGGATCTTTACCAGAAGGCATCCAGTTAACTTCTATAATGATGGGTATGGCCTCCACTCCATAAACAGCACTGCCATTGATCTTCACCAACATTAAATGAAGTTAGTGCATTTTATGCTCATTTATGCCACAGAGGCGCCGAAACACCGAAGATTTTTCTGATTCAGTCAGCCGGCGCAGCAACTGCATAAAGATGCATAGAAGGAGGATTCCGACTGGCAAATGCAGGTTAATACACTTCCCGGTTGGTTTTATATTTACGCAACCGTTTTTCAGCGCGCTGCAGTTTCCCGTAAATATCATTTTGCTCTTTCGGGCTCAAATAATCATCGGCCTTTGACCGCTCAATCGTTTTGCGGATCACGTCCTGCTCTTCCAGCAATTTATAATACTCTTTGGGGGTTACCTGCTTTTTCCTGAAGGCGGCTTTAACCGCTGCTTCCAGACTTCGTTGTTTCCGTGCCAGGTCCTGTGCCTCCACCCGCAGGCCGGCACCTGACAGCAACAGACACAGCAGTATTTTTGTTATACGCATCTTTCCCGTTTTATACTCACTTCTTGTATCCGACGAAGCATTAATTTGTTGAAACCAGACCATTCCTGGTAACCGTCATTTTTCTCAAATCCATTTTATGTTGCCTTAAGAACCGGTAATATACCATATCCGAATCCTGCAGCTGCTGCATTTTATTTCCGGCCCTGCGCGCACCTTCATATGGTTCATTTGCAAAGACGAGATCATAGAGCAGGTACTCCGCAGCTTCCTGTTTTTTCCGGTGCGACCAACCGGCAACATCGATAATGCATGCAACCTGATTCCGCACGGCATTAATCTGCATTGCAGAAGGATCAATATGCTGCCCGTTGGCAATGCGCCACATCCCCAACAAATACGCACTAAAGGCATCTGCATAATTATGCTGCACATCCAACCCGATATTTTTTAGATACCCGGCATAGGCCGGCAAAGGGTTGTTTCGCTTCAGCACTACTTCAAGGTTATTACCTGATCCCGGGTTCTTCTTTTTGAGATCATCAATAATAGAGCGCTTTACGATAGCCGATACAGCAGCATCCGGCTCAAATAAAAATGAACGACCCGGGCGGATCGCCTTTAGCACTTCGTTGCTGTTTTGGCTACTCTTCCGCAGGATTTTCCCCTGTTCGTATTCACTACGGATCCGCTCCCGCTGAAAATCATGAATAGCAATATTGGCGATCGTTGCGGTAAGCATATCCTGTCCGTGGGTGTTTAGAGAATGCAGGCATAACAGGCCGCACAATAAGAATACCTTTTTCATTGATGCTGATTTTATCAGGTTTAGGCATATGCGCTCCGGTTTCCGGGATATCAGGGCAACTGCAGCGCTTTAAAATAATCAACCTGCATGGTTGAGTATTTCCGGATCTTAAAGCCCGGCTGATCAAGTGTACTGTTCCCTGGTGAAGGCATCGCAAACAGCTCCCGGTCGTTGATATAAAACCGGAGCTCATTATTCACCAGTGTAATACGAAGCTTGTTCAACTCGTTCTCGCGAATCACGCCATTCAACACCCAGTCCCTGTATATCACATACGGTTTTTCGGAACCATTAGGATATCCCCATACGGTGTAATAACCGTCATAACTTATCTCAAAGTAAAAGCTGGTATACAGGTCATTATCATCCTTTTTTTTCAATCCCCAGATCAACCCTCCTGCACCGTCATTGGCCCCTCCATTGGTACTCAGTTTCACGCTGGCTTCAAGCGCTGCTCCCCCCGTTGTTCCGGAGAAGATCTTTCCCGTCCACACCTCCCGTCCCCCACTGCCGCCTTTGAGGACATAATAGCCATTGCTGACGGCTGCGGATGCCCCGGCAGTGCCCAGGTTTCCAGTAGTCCAATGCCCGTCATCTGTACTAAAATCTGTTTCATACAACGGTATTTCTTTTTTTGAAACCTCTTTTTTCTTACAGCCAGCAAGAACAACCAGGGTCAAAAGCAGAATCCAGATCCATTTGTGTTTTTTCATGTTTATATTTTTAAAAATAAAAACTCAACCCAATGATCGGCGCGAACAAATTTTCTTTATACCGCAGATCTTTATTTGCTTTATTTTTCAGAGCACTGTGCGCATAGCGCAGGCCCAGTTCAACAGCCGCCTGTTTATTAATAAAATAGGCCCCGCCGAGAATGCCTCCCATCGTAAAACCGGAAAACTTATTAGTATCATCGCCTGTACCACTCCATGCGTATACAACTCCAGCCTGCACATAAGGTCTTAGCTGTGTACCAACCGGCAAATAATAACAGATGTTTGGACCAAGCGACATAGCGGATGTACGTGATTCCGCCGTATTACCATTACTGTACACCGTAGTCGTCTTGGACGCCTTGAGCATCACCTGGAAACTCAACAACAGATCTTTCATTATAAAATAGCCGCCATAAGGACTAAAATTGAACTCCCTGAAACGTATATCGCCACTGGGTTCCCCGGCCATCGTGTAATTTTGCTTACCGTTGGTGAAGCTTAATTCAGAGCTTCCCCCAATCGTAATCCTGCCTTTTTCCGTTTGTCCATGTACCGTTAAAGTGATAAATAGCAGAATGACGGCCATTACCTGTTTAGGTATACTGCTGTTTAATTTCATTTGTATGTTTTTAAATGGTTAAGAGATTTTTAACAGCGCTACACAATGGCATTCAACTCAAAAGCTGTTTTAAGCTTTCTCGGTTCCGCAGTTCAAAGATGCGCTGCATTCTCAGCTCCGGCAATACTCCCAAGGGAGTATTTTTTAGCCAATGCTATGCTTATCAAAAAAAATATGTAACATTACTCTTCAATTTTGCAGTTTGCGTGAACCGTTATGTATACATCATTATTGCATGTACGCTGGCTTTCCAGGCTGCCACAGCGCAATTGTACCAGCGCCGGGCAGACAGTTTGCAGTCCTTACTGAGAAAAGCATCCAGTGATACAAACCGCATATCGCTGCTGGGAGAATTATCCAACACCTATATCAATCTGGGTGCCTCGCCAACCGCCCGCGCGCTGGCCGCACAGGCCCTCACCTTAAGCCGGCAGATCCCCGGCAATTATTATAAAGCCATGGCATACCACCGGCTGGGTTATGTATACCTTATGTCGGCTCAGAACGACAGCGCGATCGAACAATTCAACCAGTCGCGGCAATTACTGACGGCAGATACAGTCAACCTGTTATCCAAAAAGTTGTATATCCGGAGTACCAACAATCTTGCCTTTGCCTATGATAACAAAGGCTACTCCGAAAAGGCGCTTGAACTGATCATTGCGGTGCTGCCAATGATCGAAGCAGTAAAAGATACGGTCCTGTATGCCGTAGCCCTGCACAATGTATCTGCAGGGTTGACTACCATGCAGCAGTACCAAAAAGCATACCCCTACTTCCGCAAAGATCTATCACTCAGGATACAGCGGGGACAACCGGACGAGTTAGCGACCGTATATCTGAGCGGCGCACTGCTGATGTATCTGATGGACAGTCTTGAAACCTCAAAACAATATCTTGATCAGGTATGGATACAGTTGAACGTCACCGGTCCAACAAAGCTTTGGGGTCGCTATTACAGTTACCTGTCGTTTTACTATACGGGAAAAAAGCAATACGATCTTGCAGCCGTAGCCAGCAAAAAGGCGTTTGAGCAACTGAAGCTGTATCCCGGCAGGGAAAATCTGTATGACGCCTATGATGCGCGCAAAACACTGGCCGCCGCGCGGGGAGATTTTCTTCAGGCAAGAGAAGCCGCATATACGATCAATAAGATGGCAAATGAAGATTCAGTTTCCACTTATATGCTTTCTTCTTTAAAAGACATTGCGGAATTTTCAAAGCAGGCAGGCGACATGAAAACTGCGTTCCACTACCTTGCACAATATACTCAACTGAAGGACAGTATCGATAAACAACAAACAGCGCTTAAAATGAATGAGCTGGAGTTACGGTACCGGTCTTCACAAAAGGAACGCCAGATATTAGAGCTAAAAACCAGAGCCAACATGCAAAAGCTTCTGTTGTGGAGCACAATGTTATTACTCACGCTTACCATCCTGTTTTTTATTTACAGAAGCAAACAAAAAAAAATACAGACGGCACAGCAATTAAAATCTCTGGAACAGACGCAGCAGCTTCAGGTATCTAATGCCCTGCTGATCGGCGAGGAACGAGAACGCAGCAGGTTAGCCCGCGATCTGCACGACGGGTTGGGCGGAATGCTGGCGGGCGTAAAGCTCAACCTGTCCGGGATGGTGTATCACTATGAGCAGCATCGTGGCAGCCTCGAACTTCACCCAATTATTGATCAGCTCGACAATTCGGTGAAAGAACTAAGACGGATTGCCCGCAATATGATGCCGGAATCCTTATTGCGATCGGGTTTGCAGTCAGCACTAAAAGATCTTTGCGAAAATCTCGCGCATCCCGGCACCATCATTGTTTTAAATGCCTTCCATATCCAACCCCATATTCCCCAGCAAGCACAGCTGATGATTTATCGGCTGATTCAGGAAATTGTTGGCAACGCCGTAAAACATGCCCAGGCCAGCAAAATTATTGTGCAATGCAGCCAGGCTGATACCACTTTCTTTATTACCGTTGAGGACAATGGTACCGGCTTTGATCCACAGCGTGAGGACCTGGAGGGCATGGGCCTCAATAATATTTACAGCCGAGTACAATTTCTGAAGGGATCCATCCATATCGATTCATCGCCGGAAGGTACCATTATAAATATTGAACTCAATGTGGCAGCCTGACCCCGTTGTTCATATCGCCATTGCAGACGATCATCCGATCGTGATCCAAGGTCTCAAAAATCTGCTGGAAGGTATGCCCTGTTTTTTGGTAACAGGCACGTTTACCACTGGAGGCCGCCTGCTCAATTACCTGGAACAACATACCGTAGACCTCCTGCTCCTGGACATTAGTTTACCCGATGGAAGCGGCATTCTTTTTTGCAGGGAGATCAGGAAAAAATATCCGGCAATAAAAATAATAGCCATCAGTAACCTCGGTGAACGCAGCATTATTACCCAAATGATGCAAAATGGCGCCTCCGGATACCTGCTTAAAACAGCCGCCGCGAAAGACATACTGGACTGCATGCACAAAGCTCTTAATGATGAAATTCCCGTTTTCAGCGCGGAAATCGGCGAGATCATGGCAAAACCAGAGCCCGACACCCTTCCTGCACTGCCCGATCTTACCAAGCGGGAAAAACAGATACTGTTACTACTGGCCAGTGGAAAAAAATCGGCAGAAATTGCAGCCGAGCTTTTTATCAGCCCGCTTACGGTAAAAACCCACCGGGCGACGCTTCTACAAAAGTTCGGAGTAAACAATATTGTGTCGCTGGTGAACCGCGCAAAGGAATATCGCTTTATTTAATATTAAACGGAAGAAGGGACACTGGTGGTCGTTCAGCCACTCAGAGCGCCCCTCTGCCTTTCGGCCGCCGCCTATTTGCCGGCCGTTTCTTTTTTCAGCTTCATCAACTCAACTTTCAACCGTTCGATCTCCTCCTGCTGCTGTTTGATCGAAGCTACCAATACCGGTATGAGGCCGGATTCATCGACGGTGCTTACGCGCGCATCCCGGTAAGCGTTTTTACCAAACATATACGCCACTTTCTTCTCTTTTACAAGATGCGGAAAAACCGCTTTCACGTTCTCTGCCATAAAACCATATTGGGCGCCTTCATCCAGTTTCAGATATTTATAAACCTTTGCCTTGTATTCAAACTGTTTGGGCTCCAACTGTACAATTTTTTGCAACGGATTTTCAATTGCAATCACCTTTGTTTTAAGTTCATTATCGGTTAAGGTTTGCGCTCCGGCAACCAGTGCCGCAGAGGAGCAAACAAACGCAGTCAGTACTGTTACAACAATTTTGCTGTTCATCATTATCATCAATTATATTAAATAAAGGAATAAAAACAGATCCGGGACCGGCATCCCGTTGTACATCGGTTATTTGTACGCAGTTATCCGGGGCGGCGGCGTGGGGATACGGGCATACAGGGCCTGAATATGAGGCTGCCGGAAAGCAGCAAATGCCTTTACGAAAGAAATTCCGGGTTGCTGTAACTGGAATCCATTATTATTGATAAATGCCTCCTGGGGCAGCAACTCTTTTAATTCGCTGGTTTTTTTTTCCATTCCGGCATCGGTCGCAAGGGAAATATCTTCCTTGTTTACATGCTTTTCATGCATCCATGCTATGCAGGGCGAAAAAGCGGCAAATAAAACCACCAGCCATAAAAAACCGGCAATACCATATCGTATCAGACCATACATGAATATTGCAAAGATAACCGAACCGATTATGACATACAAATGATCGTACAGGAATTAACATTATCATGTAAAGCGGAGCATGAATCCCCCACATCAGCCAACCCGGAGGGACCGCATATGCAATCATGCACAGTTTGAATTTCGCATCGCATTGCCCGCCACCAGACAGGTTATAGTTTAAGAATGGAGGCAACCTTTCCGTTCGCGGATGAACCAACACAAAAAACTCCTAATTTGCATTCATGGAAATTAAGATTCGGAGGGCAGTAGCGGCCGACTGCGAGCGGATACTGGAACTGGTGCAGGAACTGGCCGATTATGAAAAAGCCCCACAGGAGGTAACTGTTACCCTGGAGCATTTCAGGGAAAGCGGTTTTGGGCCCAGCCCGGTTTGGTGGGCATTTGTAGCAGAAAACGAAGCAGGTATCGTAGCCTTTGCGTTGTATTACATCCGCTTTTCCACCTGGAAAGGGCAGGCCATGTACCTGGAAGACCTGCTGGTAACCGAATCCATGCGTGGCCATGGAATAGGCGCCCGGTTATTTGACCAGTTATTTGAAGAAGCAAAGAAAAAGGGATTGAAACGCGTTTGCTGGCAGGTACTCGACTGGAACGAACCGGCCATTAATTTTTACAAAAAATACCATGCACAGTTCGACGGCGCATGGATCAACTGCTCGGTAGATATTTAATCCGGTCTGCTCCTATCGGTTATTATCATCCTTTAGGGTTACATAAAAAGGCGGGCCTTATGTAACTGTATTTTGTAACAAAAGCCCCGTTGCAAAACGGGGCTTGGATAACCAGCAGTAATGGTCCCTATCAGAAAGAATATACGGCAGCAAGTAAGAAGGTGCCGGTGCTTTTAGTTCCGTCGCCGGAATTTTTTGTAAAGATGGGATCCTTTGCACTGTCAAGCCGGAATTCTGGTATGATCATCAATCCGCTTACCGGCTTTATGTTAAAGGACAAAGTCCCCTGGATTACGGAAGTACCCAGCAAGGCACTACCGTCGGCGTTGGTGATCACGCCTTTTTTATCATCGAAATATTCCCCGCGCAGCGTGATTCCGAATTTTTCGGAAGGATCAACATTCACATATAATGCAGAACCCCACCAGGACTGTGAAGAAACATCAGGAGATTTTACAAATTTTACAGTACCGTCATATCCCAGCGAAAATTTGTCGGTGATTTTTGCTGTAGCAGTCAGCCCCAGCTGATTGGATGCAACCTCAGCCGTATCCTTACCGCCCACATAGTTTAAATAAAGATTCACCTTTTCAGAAGTTTTGCTGAACTGTCCGATAATAAATTTCTTGTTCCATGGAGCCGACAGATAATCGGTAGGATTGGTAACGCCGGCCATAATACCAAAACCGTCACCTACTGTAAAATCGGCTTTCAGCCCCGTATGGGAAAAAGGTCCGTAGGAGAACATATAGCTCATACTGTAATTCCGGTTCAGCTGCGGATCAAGCAACTCGTACCCCACATGCGTACCCCATTTTCCCGCAGATAATTTAACATGCTCCGACGGTGCATAGGTAATGTAAGCCTGTTTGATTGCTTGTGTAACCCCGGTTTCATTATAGGAGAACTCCCTTGCCCTTGTTCCAAAGCCCAGATCTACCACTACCCCGGCTTTCCCTTTGGTGTAACTTGCCTTTAATGATGCCATGCCCAGTTCAAACGAATTGTGGGAGTTGGTGAAACTGGTAAAATTATTCGCCTGCTGAACAGATTTAGCATGGTTAAAGTTAAACCGATAATAGGCGTCAACAGATCCATTGATCTGTAATGCGCCTTTTTCTTCTGTTTCCGGTGCAGTAGTATCTTGTGCCAGCAATGCGCCCGAAATAAAAATTGTTTTTGTGAGCAATAGCATTTTCCTCATTCAATAAAATTTTAATTTGTTTTAAAGTGTGTTTTATAGTTTTTCAAAGCAGGCATGTTCCGGTGATTTTCAGGCTTTTTCATGGAAAGAAGTTGTTCAGGCAGGACTTTGATATTAATATATATTATTTTAACAATGTTTAAATTTTCCATCAAATAACCGATAAATTATATTAACTACGTCTTTATGTTAATATTTACCTGATAAAAATACAAAATCAAACGACTTTAACTAAATATTTATTATATATATTTAATAATAATATATAATTCTATATTTTATTCATAAGGATTTGCAGCATATTTTTCAGAAAGGCTATTTGTGAACTTATTCTCAACTGCTATCTTTGCCGCCTCAAAAAAAATTACATGGCAAATACAGCAGACATCAGCCGCGGCATGATCTTAAAGCTCGATGGCAACCTTTACTCAGTAGTTGAATTTGGTGAAAACAAAACTGCACGCGCTGCAGCAAAGGTTTGGGCCAAATTAAAAGGTGTAGATAATACCCGTACAATTGAGAAAACATGGAATTCCGGCGATACGATCTATCCTGTTCGTGTTGAAAAGCGCGCCTACCAGTACCTGTATCAGGATGAAACCGGTTATAATTTCATGGATAATGAAACATTCGAACAGATGAGCGTTGCCGAAAACCTGATCGATGCGCCACAATTTCTGAAAGAAGGACAGGAGGTTGCGATCGCAATCAATACCGAAACCGAACTTCCGGTTAGTGTAGAGCTTCCCGATAAAATAGTAATGCTGGTTACCTACACCGAACCCGGACTGAAGGGCGATACCGCAACCCGCACGCTGAAACCGGCCACTGTTGAAACCGGTGCTACTGTAAGCGTTCCTCTATTTGTAAATGAAGGAGAACTTATCCGTGTAAATACAAAAACGGGTGAGTACGTGGAACGTGTAAAAGAGTAAGACAAGATATTCCTGAAAAATGGCTTAAATCACCCGATTTTAAGCCATTTTTCATATAAATCGTGGCATTTTTCCTTAAAATATCACAGAATTGCTAATGAAATGTTTACCTTAGCTTTTCACATTTTTTGTTGTTTTTTCCGTTAACAGTTGCAAAAAACTGACCCAAACTATTTTAAATCTTGAACAATATGGACTTTAAACAAATCCAGGAGTTGATCAAAATGATCAACAAATCTAATATTGGTGAGCTGAGTATTGAACAAAATGATTTCAAGATCACGATCCGCCAAAAAGAAGAGCAGGTAACCCAGGTGGTTACAGCCGCACCCGTACAACTTCAGCAAGCCCAGGTACCAGCTGCACTGCCTACACAAACGGCTCCTGCAGCTCCTGCAACAACGCCCAAACCAGCAGAAATTCCTTCTAATACCATTACCATCAAAAGCCCGATGATCGGTACCTTTTACCGGAAACCGGCTCCTGATAAACCAAATTTTGTGGAGGAGGGAGATGTAGTAAGTCCCGGCAAAGTGATCTGTGTAATTGAAGCAATGAAACTCTTTAACGAAATCGAAAGCGAAGTAAGCGGTAAAATCGTTAAAGTGCTGGTAGACGATGCCTCTCCTGTAGAGTTTGATCAGCCGCTGTTCTTGGTAGAACCCTAATTAATTTGATAATTAACCAATTTGTCCGAGGGACTCTCCAAAAAGGCCTTGCATCTTGGAGAAGATTTGAAAATTGTAACCTGTTTTCAATACTTTGATTGGTTTTTTATTTTTCAAATTGGCATATTTTCAAATTATCAAATTAGCAACATGTTTAAAAAAATATTAATCGCGAACAGAGGTGAAATTGCCCTGCGTGTGATCAGGACCTGCAGAGAGATGGGCATCCAAACGGTAGCTGTTTATTCTACCGCAGATAGCGAAAGCCTGCACGTAAAATTTGCAGACGAGGCCGTTTGTATCGGAAGGCCGGCCAGTGTAGATTCCTATTTAAATGTGCCCAATATTATGGCGGCAGTGGAAATCACCAATGCGGATGCCGTACACCCAGGCTATGGTTTCCTTGCCGAAAATGCCAAGTTTGCCAATATCTGCAATGAGAACGGAATCAAATTTATTGGCCCCACTGCTGAAATGATCAACAAGATGGGCGATAAAGTTACTGCAAAAGAAACGATGATCAAAGCAGGGGTTCCTGTTGTTCCGGGAGGTGAAGGATTACTGCAAAACCTCAACCAGGCCAAGGGCGTTGCGAAGGAGATCGGATATCCGGTTATTTTAAAAGCAACGGCCGGCGGAGGTGGTAAAGGAATGCGTATTGTTTGGGAAGAAGCAGAAATGGAGCGGGCTTATGATACGGCAAAGGCGGAAGCAGCCGCGGCCTTTAAAAATGACGGGATCTATATGGAAAAGTTCGTAGAAGAACCCCGCCATATCGAAATTCAGGTAGCCGGCGACCAGTATGGCACCGTATGCCACCTGAGTGAGCGCGATTGTTCTATTCAACGCCGGCATCAAAAGCTGGTGGAAGAATCGCCTTCCCCCTTCATGACCGACGAGCTGCGTCATGCAATGGGCGAAGCAGCAAAAAAAGCAGCAGGTGCTATTGGTTACGAAAGTGTGGGCACTATCGAGTTCCTGGTAGATAAGCACCGGAACTTCTATTTTATGGAGATGAACACCCGCATTCAGGTCGAACATTGTGTAACGGAAGAAGTCATCAATTTTGACCTGATCAAGGAACAGATCAAAATCGCTATGGGTGAAAAAGTTTCCGGAGCCGATTATTTCCCGCAAATGCATGCTATTGAGTGCCGCATCAACGCAGAAGACCCCTACAATGATTTTCGTCCCTCACCGGGAAAGATTACCAATCTTCATGTACCGGGGGGCCACGGGGTACGGGTAGATAGTCATGTATACGCAGGTTATACCATCCCCCCCTACTACGATTCAATGATCGGAAAGCTCATTACTGTAGCACGCACCCGGGATGAGGCCATCAATACCATGTATCGTGCGTTAAGCGAATATGTGATCGAAGGTATTAAAACCACGATTCCTTTTCATTTACAATTGATGCAAAATGAAGATTTCCGTTCCGGAAACTTTAACACCAAGTTCATGGATAGTTTCGTGATGAAAAAATAGCAATTGAATCTTGCTGATACGACCCCGGCTTTGCCGGGGTTTTTTATTATGCCGTTCCGACTGCTCCTCCTGTTTCAACAAGTGCACCCGAAGCCCAATTCTTTCACAACACATTTACCCCCCTTTACCAGCTCTTCCTTCAATTTATCTACGAAAAAGCGCAGTTCATACATCCTGCTTCCAGCTACCACATTTATACTAGTACTTTTACGGCAAACCAGAAGTTTTTCAACAACCATAAAAAGAACAACATGCGTACATTCATCCTACTGGCTGCTTATGCAACGGCCACTCTATGTTTTTCATGCGACCAGGCGGGTAGCTCCGGCAAGCCTGCAACCGCTCAACCCACAACCACGGATGCTGCCACAATGGTAACACGTGGTGAATACCTGGTAACCATCTCCGGGTGTAACGATTGTCACTCTCCCAAAAAAATGGGACCAAACGGCCCCGAAGTGATTCCGGAAACCATGCTTTCAGGATATCCGGCCAACCGGCCCATCAGCCAGTTCGACAGTGCCCTGGCTCAAAGAGGCATTGCTCAGTTTAACGAAGACATGACGGCCGCTGCCGGCCCATGGGGAATTAGTTTTGCATCCAATCTTACCAGCGATGACAGCGGCGCGGGAAGCTGGCCGCTCGAAAACTTTAAAAATGCGCTGCGACACGGGAAATTTAAAGGGATGGACGCTGCTCGGTCCTTGCTGCCGCCTATGCCCTGGTTTAACTTAGCTAAACTTACCGACGAAGATATACAGGCCATTCATGCCTATCTTAAAACCACCAGGCCTGTTAAAAACGTAGCTCCCGCTCCTGCGCAGTTTAAAGACATTCCCAGAAAACTATAGTGCCGCGGTCATCGCTCCAGTTACCATAAAAACAGCACCCCATTAAAGCCGGCAGTAAAAAACTACCGGCTTTAATGTTTACAATAAAAAAATTCAAAGCACCCTCCCGTTTTGTTCTCTGAAAAACAGGAACAAAGCGGGTGTTTTGTTAAAGGCATTTACTAACGTCATAATATAAACGCGCAAGTATAGCCCATTTCAATAATTAAAATAAGCCGGTAAAGATTGCTAATGATAACGCGAAGGTCTGGTTCTTCCTAAGGTATACAACAAGCGAGGCCTTCAACATTTTTTAAAGCCGAAGGGCAGCCTCCCGGCATATACAGTTCCTCACACACATAACGCTGCGTCTGGATTATCTCTCCTCGGTTATGGCTACATTTTTATTTCCTTTAAATTGCTGTTTAAGCACAATAACCCGAGACTACATACAGCTGATAAAAAGGGATGGAGTACGCCGGGATCGCATATTTTAATTCGAGCGCGCCATCATCTTCTTACCCACTAAAAAGCGGTTGCCGCATCACTTGAGACAACCGCTTTTTACCGAAATCATGATCCTTACTGGGCAGTTCGATATATAAAATGCTCCAGGATAACTTCCCGTGCATTTCCGGAACGATGCAACCGCATAGTGGTTGGATAATATCCGGACAGCTGTACCTTCGCCGGCTGGGGAATGGCCCTGCTGAATTCGGGATTAGCTTCGATAAATGCCTTGGTGATCATGGGCTCCATAAAGGTCACCTTACCATTGTAGGAACCGTAAAGAAACGTTTGCCCAAAAACAGCTCCATTTAATTCAGGAGATGTAACATCCATCCAATGGCACCCCATTTTGGGCACACCTCCACCCGGATTTATATAATTCACCGGGAAATAAGCTGCTTCAGGCCAGTTTTTAAATCCGGAACTATCTGCTTCATATGCCGGGATTGCCGCAACTTCATTTGGACTCATGCTATAAAAATGGAAGTCAAAATGCGGTAATCCGTAAACCGGCGCAGGCTCGTGCCCTTGCGGGTTCCAGTCTAACCCTACATGATTAAAGATGCGCTGGTCCACTTTTGGATGAAATGCCAACACCGTGTTGTTTGTATGGTGATGCCCGCCACCAGCCTGTACATCTGCCTCTGTAGGCAAACTGTTCCATGCAGCATCGTCCATCCAAATTGCCAAACGCAAGGGCTTGTCATCCACATCGGTTTCATACCAGGTGCTTGCCTTCCCTTCGTGAAACATCACTTCAGGTCCCTGATATCTTTTTTCACGCAGTTGTACCCCGTTTCTGGTACAGGATGCCGACAACAGTGCCGCACCCAAACTTAACATAACAAATTTCTTCATAGCTATTGTTTTTAGAGTGCGAAGGTGCTTCCGGATGATTTCGGGGAAAAGCATATGACGAACGAAATGCCAAATTATCTGCACGAATTGTTTGAACAGCTGTATCCAAATACCCCGACATAAAGCCCCCCTGAAACGAATACCAAATCAACTGCAAAAGTGGTAGCATGAATCGCTCAATTTGTTCAACCGGTTGTATACTGCTCTCATTTTTTTACGGTAGATTTGTTTTTACAAACCATTTTTTTTGATCAAACAACTGTTGTGTTTCATTTTACTGGTGAGGTGCTTTATAGCCAATGCGCAGCAAAACTACCTGTTTGCGCACCTTGGCCTGCGCGATGGGTTGGCCAGCAATACGGTAAGCAAAGTACAGCAGGATACAAAGGGTTATATTTGGATGGCAACGCCCAATTGCCTGCAACGTTATGACGGATACCGTTTCCTGAACTTTCGCACGGATGGCAGGCAACTTCCCCAGGGTGCGCTGAACGATCTTTATGTTGACCGCGGGAGCCGTGTCTGGATGATCATTGCCGACTCGGTATTGGGCTATCTCAATACAACCGATTTCAAATGGCACCCTGTGAAGTTAATTCGACCTGCACATATCCGGCCCAGGAACGCCAGTTTATTTGTAGACCAGGATGAACGCATCGTAGTCGTATACCGGTTGCAGGGATTTATGACCCTGAACGCAGCCGGAACAGAGGTAAGCGAACGTTATAATTGGTTTCGGCTACCGAACGGATGGCTTCCCACGCAGTTTTACCAGGATGCGGATCGGAACTACTGGATCGGCACTTCAAAGGGATTGGTAAAATACCATTCCTTCCGTCATCAGCTTTCTTATGCAGGTTCAAATGCAGGGAATGATCCTTCCATTGAGGCTTTCGGCAATTTGACAATGGTGAACTTTTTTTATGTGGATGCAGATAAAAGAAAGTGGATCGGAGCTTGGCCCGAAACGGGACTGATCCTACAAAGTATGGATCCGTCCGGACATATCAAGCGATGGGATGATAAGATTCTGCAGGTGCTAAAAAGTGAATATTTTACAGCATATGGCATTTTCGAAACCGAAGGAGGCGCTACATGGATCGCCGGCGATAACCTTTTTGCCAAACTAAACCCTTCGCAACATAAGGTGGAGCTAATCGAAAAAAATGCCCCGGGTATCTACAGCCTGCGATATGATATTGTGCACCACCTTTTACAGGACCGCGAAAAAAACATCTGGCTGGCTACAAATAAGGGGGTGTATCATTTTAACCCACCACAGCATCTTTTTAACTTTATTTATAACCGTGTCTCAAACAACGATGCTCCCTTTAAACAGGACGTAACGGACATCCTGGAAACCCGTACGGGAGAAATTCTTGTGAGCACATGGGGACATGGAATCTTTGCCTATAACCAACAATTTCAACCATTGGTTCCCGGCTTTTTTCCAGGTAATGCCGGGTTACAGGAAGGAATGGTCTGGTGCCTGGAGGAAACTCACAAGGGCGATATCGTATGGGGTATTCAAAACGGCGGCGTAGGGTTTTACAACAGGTTAACAAAGAAAATCACCCGGATTTATCCACCTGTCTTCCAGCAGACCACTGTACGACAGGTAGCAGAAGATAAAAACGGCAATCTTTGGTTCGGAACACAGGGCGGCCATATCGTAAAATACCACCCCGCCGAGCAAGCTTGGAAACTGATCGAAAAAACAAATTCACCAGTCTGCCGGCTGCACATCAGCAAACAAGATGAATTGTGGGCTGGTACCATCTGGGACGGCCTGTACCGGATCAATGTGCAAAAAGAATTAAGAACCGGGCATTATATGCCCAATCAACCCGAAGGAAAACGGATAATGGGCATTGCCGTTTCGGATATAGCAGAAGCTGCCGATGGCACCCTGGTATTTAGTTCAGACGGGCTGAATATACTGGATAAAAAAACCGAAACCTTTCGATACCAGAAAAAACAGGCACCCGTTGCCAACCTGGCCATCGATAATAATGGAGCCATCTGGACCAGCAGTCCCACCGGCATTACAGCCCAATGGCCGGATCAAAAAACCGGAACGTATGCGTTTGATGAACGTCACGGATTGGATGACATCAGTTACAATTATGCAGCTGAAACAACCCTTAAAGATGGGCGCATCGTTTTTGGCACCAATCACGGAATGGTAATTTTTAACCCTGAAGTGATCATGGGCCGGATCAAGGGACATGCTGCTCCCCGGATACAACTCGCAGAGTTCTATATCAATGATGTGCCCGTTCCGGTGGACTCAATCCTGGCTTTAAAGAAACTCCGGCTGGGCCCCGGACGGATCGCACTTAAGGCGCGGTTTACGACCAACACATTTCACACGACCTACCCGGTTTATTTTAAGTTTGAAGGAATGGACAAAAACTGGAAGGCGGCCACTGCTACCGGTGAGGTCCTACTCAATTACCTGCCCTCCGGCAAATACACCCTAAGCACCGCCTTCCTGGATGAAGGCCATATCCTGACGGGCATCCTCACTATTCCCGTTGTAATTGAAGCGCCCTTCTACAAAACGCTTTGGTTTTATATTTTGCTAGCCTTACTAACACTGCTTTTGTTGTATGTGTTTGACCAATACCGAATGAAGCGGCGCGAAGAAATGGAAAAATTACGTACCAATATCGGCAGCAGGCTCCACAATGATGTGAGCACTACCCTCGAAAACATCAATATCCTAAGTGAAATGGCCGTATTGAAACACCGTTCGGATCCAAAGAAATCGCAGGAGTTTGTGGAGCAAATCCGGTTCAGAAGTTCTGAAATGATATCAGCGATGCAGGACATGCTCTGGGCCATATCCCCCGAGAACGACAATACAGAACAATTGTTACGACGCCTTCACAAATATGTAGGCATTCTGAACAACCGGTACCGCACGCATATCGACCTGGCTCATGACCCCAAAGTGCACCTGCTTAAAATGAATGTACAGTTGCGGTACGAAATTCTTTTGTTATTTAAGCGCAGCATTAAAGCGCTACTGAATGCAGGAGCCGAAAACATCTGTATTCATTTCGGTGCTGATAAAAACCGGCTGTTGTATACCCTGCAGTTTTCGCACCAGCACTGTAACAAAGAGCAGTTGCAGCATTTCTTAACGAACCGCGAATTTGTGAGCAGGGTAAAGAACATTAATGGCTGGATCTATTCTTCGATACATACCAACCAGGCCGAAATTGAGTGCCGCATTCAATTATAGCCATCCGTTTATGAAACTGTATTTTTCTACATATACCTGGAAGCGTTTTAAAACGATTGCACTGATCTGCATCCCAACCGCATTGGTGGTCAATAGCATTTACTTCGACCGGTCTTATTACAGCAGCGGTTCCTTTTTTGTGGCCGCCACCAGCGTTACGTTTACAGAGTTGATGCTCGTATCCTTTGTCTGTACTTTTATTTCCTTGCTGCTCAGGAAACGGTTTCCCAAAGAAGAGGAGGTGATCAAAAAGTTGAGCCTGATGGTCATCACCTTTATCCTGGTAAGTGTTTTTTTTAAATACCTGCTTTTTAAAGTCTACGCAGCCATTCCTTTGTTTAAAACAGAATTCAATGAGCACCGGCTTGCCTGGATCTGCCTTTCCGTATCCATCATTACCATTTTTCTTACCTTCCTGATGGAGAGCATCCACCGCTTCCGGGAATGGAAATTGACACTGCAGGAGACTGAACAGTTGAATACTTCGTATAAACAAAGTCAGCTGAATGCGTTAAAAAGCCAGGTAAACCCGCACTTCCTGTTCAACTGTTTGAATTCACTCAGCAGCCTGATCGAAGAAGATGAAGAAAAAGCGGAAAACTTTTTAAATGAACTTACCCGGGTATACCGCTACCTGCTGCGAAATGATCATGAGCAGCTCGTAACATTGCATACAGAGATTGATTTTTTGAAAGCCTACACCCATTTACTCCGGGAACGTTTTGGTGAAGGCCTGCAGGTGCATCTTGCAATAGATGAAAACGACCAGGGGAAATTATTACCACCCCTGCTCTTACAGGCACTTATTGAGCATACCTGTGCCCAAAACATCATCAGCAAACAACAGCCACTCAGGATTCATATTACCTCTACTGGGTACCATGTACTGCGTGCTGCTTACAACCTGCAGCCCAAAACATTTTCGAAAGACCTGGATCATGACAATTCCCTGGATGCCATGATCAAAAAGTACAAGCTGCTGGGACTTGAACTAATCATTACAAAAGACCGGAACGGACAGCAGCTGATCCTGATTCCCCTGATATCCGAAAAAAAGGAGGTGGTACAATGAAGCGACTCAAATGGCCCAAACTGCGGCTATATTCATTTTTGTTTTCGATGCCGTTTATTACGGCCATGCTACACCTCATTATGTTTGAAGACCGCATCTGGAACGAACCGCTCATCTGGCTGTTTTCCGCCCCGCTGATCTTCGGTTTCGGAATACTGTCGATGGATGCGCATACCCGCTACGACCTTTTCATCGAAAAAAAATATCCTGCACTTAGTCAAACGCGGCAGCGCATCATGGGGAAAGCGCTGGTAACACTTTTTGTAATGACGCCTTCCGTTTACATCATTTTTCTCCTCTACCATGGACTGCATATTTTCAACTACCGGCTCCAGACATCACATCTCTGGCAGGGTGCATTGGTGGGCCTTTGCGTAAACCTGGTTTTTGAACCCCTCTACGAAACCGATTATATTTTCAGGAAATATAAGGAAAGTGCCACAGGGAAGGAAATGCTTCACCAGCTTTCGCTGAAACAGGAGTTTAGTGCGCTAAAAGACCAGGTAAACCCGCATTTTCTCTTCAATTGCTTTAATACCCTGTCGTCCCTGATCAGTCTTGAAAAAGAACGCGCCATCCGGTTCCTGGATGAGTTGAGCAAAGTGTACCGGTATCTTTTAAAAAACAACCGGGAAACCCTCAGCACCCTTACGGATGAACTTCAGTTTATCCGGTCCTATTTTAAACTCCTGCAAACCCGCTACGAAAATGCCATCGAACTGCATATCAGCATCGACAGTCAGTATTACAACTACTTCATTCCTTCCCTTACACTACAGTTAGCCGTAGAAAACGCCGTAAAACACAATACCATTTCCAAAAGCAGTCCACTGATCATTGAGATCTTTACCGCGGGAGAAAACAAACTGGTGGTAAACAATAATCTTCAGCGAAGAACAACATTGGTACCCACCAACGGCATTGGGCTCCAGAATATCCGGACCAAGTACCAGCTGCTTCAACAGCCCGGTTTCCAGGTGATGGAAGGACATAAGAATTTTACCGTGGTGCTGCCGCTGCTTTGGCGTGTATAGCACCGGGAGGATGCGTATAAGAGCAATTCATACGCATATAAAACAGTTAATACAGATATAGAACCGCTTTACCACGCATTTATTTAATTTTATCCGTCAAATATTTTTTTATGAAAGTGCTGATCATCGAAGATGAAGAATTGGCGGTTAAAAAACTAGAGAAAACCCTGATAGCGGTAGATCCTTCAATTGAAGTGATGGGCGTAGCAGACAGCATTAAAAGTGCTGTGGACTGGCTGGAAAGCAATCCCGACCCCGATCTGATACTGATGGATATTGAGCTCAGTGATGGCCAAAGCTTCGAAATATTTAATCTTACCGCCATAAAGGTCCCGGTGATCTTCACCACTTCCTATGATGAATTTGCGCTCAAGGCCTTTAAGGTAAACAGCGTTGACTACCTGTTGAAGCCGGTTCAAAAAGACGAGTTGAAAAAAGCACTGGAAAAGTTCCGGCAGAATTTTTCAAAACAGCGGGAACCATTGGGGTTTGAACACCTCGTAAAAGAACTGCAACAAAAACTGCAACTTAAAGAATACCGCAAGCGCTTTCTCGTAAAAAGCGGCAGCCGCCTGGTGAGCGTAGACATTGATGAGATCGCATATTTCTACAGTGACGGCCGGCTGATCTTTTTCAAAACAAAGGACCAGCGGAAATTTATTGTAGACTATACAATGGAAGACCTGGAAAGCATGCTTAATCCGGAGCAATTCTTCCGGATCAGCCGCTCCTTTTTTATATCGATCGGGTGCATCGAAAAGATTGATGATTATTTCGGGAACCGGCTTATTTTACAACTAAACCCTCCCATCGATAAAGACGCCCTGGTAAGCCGGGAACGCGTAACAGATTTTAAAGTCTGGATGGGGAAATAATTATTTTTCATAGAGCAGGTTCTTGAGCAGCACATCGATCCGTTTGCTGGAAAGCAGGTCGGTCAGCAAGATCCCTTTTTCCTTATTGGTATCCAACAGGGTCACGTCATGGTCGTATCCCAACTTAAAGTAAACACGATCGTCGATGATCCAACCCTGTACTCCAAATTTATATCCTTTATACGAAAGCCCCTTTCGGGCCGTTTGCAGGTCTTCGTCCAGCACGATATCTACAATATCTCCATCCTGGAAATTCCGGATCCGCCCCAGCACATGCGCCATCACATATTCTTCCCGCACTACTGTTTCTTTTTTGTCGGCATTTTTTGCTACCTCCTTTTCAATTTCCTGTAATACATCCGGGTCATTCACCACTTTCAGATCCCTGGAGGCCGGCATATTTTTCGGTCCTGATCTAGGATTAAAAATATTGTACCCAAACTTGGCATTATACAGCTCCGGGTATTCAAACAATTCCTTTACTGCAATGATCTTATATACATACAGGGCCGTTTCAGGATTCAGTTTCATGGTAAAATAATTATATCCCTGTGCTTTTACCGCCTTTACGATATTACCAATGCCAAAATTATACGCAGCGATGGTCAGCGGCCAGTTGGTTCGGCCTACAAAACGGATCAGCATATTGTAATTATCTTTTATCAGGGTACAGGCCAGGCGGGTAGCCTTATCAAAGTTCTCCCGTTCATCCCGGGTTTCATCGATCACCAGCCCGTAGCTGCGGGCCGTTGCGGGCATGATCTGCCAGATGCCTTTTGCGCCTACGGCCGATTCCTCCTCTGTAAGAAAGCCACTTTCAACAATCGGCAGGTATTTCAGATCCCGGTGAAGGCCATATGCGGCCAGGTAACGTTCTACCAGCGGAAAGTAGGCAAACGCTCTTCTCCGGAGCGCCGGAAAATTCACCACGTTTACCTGTTTACGAATGGTATTGATCAGTTTGTCCTGTATAAACTGCTGATCCATGGGAACTGGCTCCCCGCAAAAAGAAACCAAATGCTGCGCACTCCCGGGAATGGATACAAAAACCAGGAAGAGTCCTATAATCCGATATTTTTTACATGTATTCAAAGGTCTGAGTTTGCTTGTATAAGGGCCTTTCATATTCTGTTGTAGCGCCCGGAGCACGCTTTTATAATTGCCTGTTATTTTTTGCCCGTTTCTTTGTGCGGGAGTCACCGCCTGTTGCGGGTGCGGCGGTTTTACCTGGGGTAGAAGTTCCCACTCTTACCTGTACACTTTCCAATACCTTGTTATAATTGCTTCCCGGGATTACAATACTGGCCGTACCCTTTTCTTTTCTACGTTCGTCTACAAACAATACCAGGCTCTCATCGTTTACCATATTGGGAGAGCGCGTTACAAATACCACATGTTGCGTGGTCTTGGGCCGTACCAGCGGAAAAAAACCGATATAGGTAAGATAACTGCCCTTTACCATCATCTTCGCCCGGTCGGCGCCGTCGTACCAGTACATATAGGTTCTTCCCATAAGAAAGTCTTCATCAGTATTATTTTCAATTTTGAGTTTATAATAAGTATGTACGTCCTTAAACACAATATTTTCCAGTGAGATCACTACTCCTTTATTGATGGGTTTATCGGCAACGATATTGAGTTTATCCGGGATATCAGTATGGAGCAGGGAATCGGAGATCCGGAAATTCCTGAGCGTATCGCGTACCACGTAAAAATCCGAATTTACCGTTGGCACCTGGTTCCTTGGAAAATTATAGAGGTCTATTCCTTTTTTTCCATACCGCTGCCAGATACCCGCTTCCGAATACGCCTTTTCAGCTTCTTTCTTTTGACGCTCCGCCTCAAGCTTCGCCAGCCGCTCCTGTGCCTCCTTTCGTGCTGCTTCTTTGCGGGCCAGCTCTTCGGCAGCCCTTTTCCGTTGTTCTTCTTCCTGCTTTTTCTTCTGGGCCCATTGTTCCTGCTGCCGTTTTTCTTTTTCAGCCGCCTCTTTTTGTGCCTGGGCTAACGCTTCTGCATTTTGCTGCTCTCTTAATGCTTTCTGTTTCTTTTCATCCTGTTCCTTTTGTAAAGCCAGTTGAGCCGCCTCTTTGCGGGACTGCTCCTCCGCAGCTTTTTGGGCAGCCGCTTCCTTTTCAGCGGCCAGCTGCAGTTGCCGTTCTTTTTCCTTTGCTTCCTTGCGCGCAAGCTCCAACGCCGCTTCCCTCTGCCTGCGTTCCGATCCACTTTCTTCCGCCGCAGCTGCTGGTGCCTTTGTTACTGCCGACTCCTCAGATTTTTTCTGCGCAGCCAATGCCTCTTCCCGGCGTTCCGCAGCTTCCTTTTTTTGCCGCTCTTTTTCTTTTGCCAGTTCATCGCCTGTGCTTGTTTCAGACGGATCCTTCTGATTCTTTACAAAGGCTTTCAATTCTTTTAAATTGGAATGATCGTACCAGAGGGGCGGGCGGCTGTCATCATTGATATCATAGGTAGAATCAAACAACAACCGGAACATATGGCTGCGCCCGCCTTCATTTACCAGCAGTCCGGTAACCGGTCCGCTGGCTTTCTCTTTATTGAACTGGATAGAGATGGACCGTTCCTCTCTCCGCTTGGGAATATAGTAGTCGTATGCCGCCTCATCCGAAAAATTGATGTTCACCACCTTATCCGGAAAATTGATAATTGTAATGCTTTCACGTCCTACAATGATCTTTTCCCCGTTGATATTCTGGGACCTGGCCTGCGCGTAATAAAACGAACAACACAGTGCGATCAATAAACATTTTTTTAAATAACCGGATGTATACATATTCGAGATTTGAGATTTGAGATTTGGGTGCCTGTTTCACGCTATCCGCTTTTAGTAATAAGCCTTAGGAATCGTCATAGTCGGTGTCCCAAATTTTTCCCTCATCATTCTTCTGCCCTTCCATCTTGATCAGAAAGTTTTTGGCAGGGAAATAGGGCTTCATAAAAATATCCAGGTGAATATTGTCTTTTTTTACGGCATCCTGTTCGAAACGCCGGATTGTAAAATTCTCAACCAGTTTCCGCGGCCCTGAAATATTGTCCAGGAACAGCACCATCTGTGTCATGAGCTCTCTCCTTGTATTAGCATTAAAGTTTTCAAAGGCCCTGCGATTCAGGAAGTCGATCAGCACCTTGGTTACATAATCAAATACCCGGACCACAGAATAGGTCTGTAAACCCATATTATCTCCATTAAACAAGGTTTTTGCAGAAAAAGCCATTACATAGCCCTGTTCCTTTACCATCGGGATCAGGCTCATTTTTTCCAGGTGTGCAATCTCACTTTTCTTTAATTCGAAAGCCACCCCATTCACTCCCCGGAGCACTCCGAATTTTTTACCTGCGGCCACCTGGCTCATCATTGTTGTATACAGTTTTCCGGCCAGTGCCGGAGCAGGTGGCATAAACAGGTCTTCCTCTTCTCCGGCCACCGCATAACCACCTCTGGCCACCAGCCAGTTACAGGTCATCATTACGCTGGATAAAAACTTTTCGCCCCCTGCGTGTTGCACACGCTCAAATAGTTCCATCACATCATCCGGCGCATCCAGGTGTTCAAAATCTGTGATCAGCATTACCTTATGCTCATGCGCCAACTTTCCCCAAACTTCCACCATCGCTCTACCGCCGAGATAGCCCGGAATAACCAATAGGCTATAATGATCCCTGAGATCCAGCCGGTCATAGTTCTTTTTAAACTCTTCCCGTACAAAATTGATAAAAACCGGTGCATCTGTATCTTTTAGCTGTTCCAGACCAGCGTTCAAAAAGGTTACATTAGGAACGCGGTCTTTTTCTGTATTTTCAAAAAAGGCATGAACACAGCGGTACATGCATTCCAGATTTTTGCTGCACTGCAGAACCGCCTTCAGATTTTGCTGATAACGGCCTTGTTCTTCAGTTGCGATGTCTTCGCAATGGTTTGCCAGGGCATCTGCATCCAGTCCTGTGTCCAGCAAGGCGTTCCAGATGCGAAGCCGGGCCAGTAAACCAGCACGCTCTTCCCGGAAGCCGGCTTCACTTAGAAACAGATCCATTTGCGCCCTCCGGTCCGGGTTCAGGTATTGTATCGCTTCCATAAGGGATACAAGGAGTTCGAAACTATCCTCCGGGATCGATTGCACCGCCTCAATATCTGGTGCTAAAGAAACTGCTGTTATATGGTCGGTATGTGTTGTCATTGTTCCCAGGTTCAATGCCTGTTAATCGGGTATAAAGGAGCTAACCCCACCACCGGAAGTATTGTTGCTGGTGCCGGCTGTTTCACCCGACTTTGTTCCACCCGAGCCGGCGCCACCCCAGAATTTGGATTTATCAAACACTTCACCGTCAATTTCCATTTTGCTGCATGAGATGAGTAGCCCGATGGTCATTGGGTTTTCGCCCGACCCGGTAAAAGTTTCTGAATAGTTAAGGCAGTACCCGTTGGAAAACTTCACCCGCCGCATGGCTGCCTTGGTATCTCGTTTCATAAAAATGATTTCGCCATCCTGCGTCATCGTAGGAGACAGCATCCATTTTATAAACAAGGTATCCAGGGAAGACTCAACCATCAGGCTGATCATTCCGCCATCTGTTCCAACCCTGGGCTTACCATACTGATCGGTTGATTTTTTAAAATCATATGCAACGCTCAGTACATTGTAGGTCTTCCCGGAAATTTTTAGTATCGCATAAAATGACATACAAGACTTTTTATTTCATTTATAAATATTGTTCCAGCAGTACCATTATTTTTTTAATGGCGGTATGCATATCTGATCTCTTTTCTTTGGATACAAGTACCTGTCTTAAAGAAGCATTTGATCTCAACATACGGACGGCATTCAGATAGACTGTTGACTGAAACCGGCTTTCCCGGAGCACTCCGCTTCTGATGCCGATCTGACTGGGAGCAAAGTCTTCCAGGCCACAAAACCGAAGGGTTTCCTTTACGATGCCGCCTGTTGCCGCTTCCAGCGCTACCGCAAGTTCCGGCTGATAATGCGCAAACACCATTTCCAGGTTTTGCAACCCGTACACTGCCTCCGGCTTTAATGGTGCTTGGGCCGTTAACAATCCGGCAATCAGCGTCCGGTTCGGCGCGATCTCCGCCACCGTTTCCGCAAGCTGTTGCCTGCGGTTAAAATCCTCTCCTGCTATGTCATCTGTCATGATCTTTTGTTTTATTCGATAAAAACCCTTCTTTCCTATCGCACCCAACCCGGCAGGTACACAGACGGCATGGAAAGCACGGTAGTCCCTGTTGTAATATAGTCGGCCGCACCTGAAGCTTTCAGCCGTTCCATTGCCTGATGAATGCATTGGGTTGGACGTTGTTCGTTCGGATGCCAGGTATACGGATCCCGGATCGATACCTGTACCCGCATCAGGAAAACAGTGCCTCTGCGAAGCGCACGGAGCAGGTAAGCCCGCTCGTCGGTTTCGCGGTTATCGTAGGGATTGTAATCCCCTTCCAAACGCCAATGCACTTCATCGATATTGCCGTTAGCATTCAGCCAGTCTTCCGAATCATAATCTCCCTGGCTGATGGGAGGCGGGTGCCCGTCATCTACCCCACGCCCGATAATACTTCCCGAGTCATCATGAGGATGGACCTGCAATTGTCTCCCAATGGCGTCAAATATTTTCGACCGGATTCTCGGGTTCGCATTAAACAGATCGCCCAGCTGCGGTTCAGCATATTCGCTGCCCCCACCGCGCCGGTAGTGCCACAGGTGCGCCCGGGCATTGGGCTGCGGTGAGATCCAGGTCCAGTAATTCATAATCGAATTATACACCTGCTCGTCTGTCGCCCCCGTGCAAATAGCCTGGGCCCTCAAGTAATCTCCCAACCCGTCGAACATTTTTCTGTTTTTTTAAGACGCCTGCTTCTTTATGGCCGGCACCGCATCCTGCGCCCCCCCTGAAGCACCCTGCGTATATTCATTCTTTTCCAGGTTAAAAAAATGCGCTGCCCCTGTATTAACCATGTAATCCAGGTATCCGGTTTCCTTGTCTATGACCTGCAATACAGGGCCATACGCTTTTTTCAACATCTGGTTATGACTGTTATAAATAAAGTACAAACTGTTTGCATCCTTGTGCACGGGATAATTGTTCCGGTTCAAAAACCCCTTTACCCGTTTGAGTTCTGCATCAAAATTTTTTATAGATGTCTTTAAGCCGGGTTCCTCCGGAGTACCTTCATCAAAATCACCCAGGAATGTGCCTGTCAGTTGCTTCAACGGCGCGAAAGCCGCATCACCCGTTAGTTTCGAAAGAAAACCGTTTAAACCTCCAAGCGGGAGGTATTGCAATAATTTCGCATAAAATTTTTTCTTTGAAGGCATCATCGGCAACAAAAGAGCTGTAACCGCCGTTGCCATACGCGCTCTGTCCTCCCCCGAGATATTGGGATTTGCAAGATCCAGGTCCTGCTTTTCGGTTATTGCAACAATGCATTCCCTGCAGGTATTGATCATGGCCACAGACTGATCATATACAATCGCATTCGCCGATTGAGGGCCGGGTTCCTTTCCTTCTTTTTTTTGCTGTGCTTCCTTCACCTGTGCTTCCGCGGCCATCTTCGCTACCTTCTCCAGGTATGGGTCCACACCCAGCTGTGTAACGGCTTCGTTTTTCGGTGCCCGGATCTTTTTTACTTCCGCCTGCTTCATCAACCGGTCTACCACTGCATTGGAGGTTTCAGAGTCCACGGAAAACATCCGGAGCATATCTGTAAGCTTATCTACCAGCGGGCACAGAAAGTTTAAAACCTTTTCCTTTTTGATCCGGCTGGTATCCAGGCTCGTGCCCTGTGCGGCATGCTTAATTTCGTCAAGAAATTTTTCCAGCCGGCTCACTGATTGCCCCGGTATCGCATCAAGGTCCTTCAATAATTGATCGAACTTTGGAAGATCAGCTGGTTTCACCAGGTTCGGAATCACGTTCACCAGGTTTTTAACCGCATGCACACATTCCTCTATCAGCCCGCGTACCTCTTCCTTTGTTTGTTTCAACCGGTTCAAATGCCCTTCGTTATCCTTGCCGGTTCCAAACCCGTCAATACTTAGCAGGTTGGCCAGTGCCGCTACCAGCCGCATTTTAATTTTGCCTGTAAACACTGAAAGCGGATTGGCATTGCATTCGGCGATCACCCGGCGCAACGTATCGTTGGGTTCAAAATATTCGATCACCTGCGCGGTCAAATCAAAACGGTTACCAAAGGCATATTTCCGGCCCTTCCCTTTAAAAGCTGCCGGCTCATCGAAGGTATGCTGATAACGGTAGAAGGGTGTAGCCACATAGACCACCGACTGCACCCACCATTTATTTTTAAATCCCTCATCCTGGCTTAATTCCCGGATGCATTCATTGGCTACGTTACCGCCCTGCCCCAATCCCACAAAATGAAAGCAGGAACTGTATCCCTTCCAGGAGGCCGTTTTTGCCTTTATTTGTGTACAGAGCTTCTGCCCTTCTTTTTTCCGGCCTTCAGCATCGGAGGCATCGAAATCAAAAATCAGCGCCTCATTATCGATATGCAGTTTATTGGAAAGCTCGTTTTTCATTTTCCTGATATACGCATCCCAGTCTTTATAATCTTTATAATAAGTGTATTCTTTGTCGCATTTTTTTTCCGGTTCGGTTTCTTCTTTAAAAAACAGGTTAAGGCCGGGGATTGCGGCTGCAGCTGATTCCAGTTTATCAACCGCTCCTTGCAAGGTATCGGCCATGCCGCCCAACATGCTATCTGCAGCTACCGCGCCTGCAGGCCGGTACCGCACCAGTACCAGCAGTTGCCGGATATCGTTCAATTCAAAATCCTGTTTGGTATCGGCTCCTTTTCCCGGCATATCTTCCGTTTATTTTATTTGAGAAAAGCCACGGTACAGTCGGCGGTTGTATATCCTTGCAACGGTTCTGTGCTTCCGCCGGCAGAGGTTTTGCCCTCATGAATTTTACCATCGCTGGTCCGGATTTCATAACGCTTCCCGGCAACTGCTTTCTGCGCTTCATCCTTTAACGTAAAGCTGGCAGTAAAATCTTCACGGGTCGTTTTCTCAGCAACGGCGCCGCCTTTTTGTGCCGCTTCTTTTAAAGCCCCTATATTGGCTATGTCTTTCGCCTGGGCCGCGCCTATCGTTCCGCTTCCTATTAAATTGCCCCCTATACCAGCTCCTCCTCCTGCCCCGCCACCGCCGGTTTCGCCGATCAGAACGGTGAAGCATCCGAGTATAATACTTCCGCCATGAGCAGTGGTATCACCCATTCGCGCTGCCGGTCGCCCCCCGATGAGTACACCGGCGCTGCCCAGCACAATTACATCGGGGGGACCTGTGCAAACACAGAGATCACCCATTGTTGCTGCGGGCATACCGCCAATTAATACGTTAGGCACACCCGCCGGCAGCACTGGCCCGCCCACATGGGGCACCAGCCCGTTGATCAGCGGGCATACATGCATATCTCCAATCCTTGCTGCAGGTTTTCCCATTTATACTTTTTTACTCGATAAAGAATCTTCTGCGTTTGGAAGGCACATCCTTAACAGGAGCAGTCTCTTCATTAAATGCTTGTGGCTCCTCCGCCGTTTCTCCCTGTGGCTCCATTTCCGGCGCCTCACGATCCGGAAGTATGGCCGCTCTCCGTACCGGCATCCTTGTGAGCTCATACCGTCTGTCTGGTTTCCACTGATCCAACAAGGCTTCATCGGCTGCCTCCGTATAAAAACAATCAAAAAACTCAAAAAACATGACCCGGTCCTTTTCACTCCATTCTGCAAACTCCCTTAACAACACCCGGGGATCCCATATCCGGAAATAAACCAACCCGGTTTGACCATTCCGGTATATAAACTGCTGCAGGAACTGTACTACAGCCTCCATACACTCACCCGTTTCCAGCAGCATACAATGATCCAGCCGGATCAGCGAACTGTCTCCTCTTAACTCGTAAAAATTAGAATCTACCTCAAAAAGATAGGGCGCCGCATCCCAGATCTGTTCATCGTCCGTACCGGTAAACAGCGAACCATAACGCGGGTACTGTTGCAGGAGCCGGATCAGCGTATACTCCTCATTCAAAGCCGTATCGTAACATAGGAACCGCACAGGTCAGTTGATTTTAACAAGGGCCCCGGTCAACGATGCGATACCATCGCCTTTCAGATCCAGCATAGCACCGGCCAGTTTTGCCTGGCCCGATCCGTTAAGATCAAGTGAAGCGCTGGCATCTACTTTTATATCTGCCGCCGAAAGCTCCGCCGACATCTTACTTTTCAGCGAAAGCGTATCGTCTGCTTTTATACTTACGTTCGTCGCGTTAATGTTGATCTCATCTGCGGCCAGGTTAAGGGACTGCTTCGCTTTAATATTGATCGTACCCTCCGAAGTAATGTCCATAACTGTACCATCCCGTTGCATATCGATTTTAAGAATTACATTGCCGCCACTTTTCACGCCAACGGTCGCACGCCCCTTATCACCATCGAGAAAAACCACCGAAAAATTATCGTCGTCGTTACCGCTGGTAAGCTTTATTAGTTTTTGCTCCTTATTCTTTAATAAATAAAGCCGGTTACCGATATCGTTGTCAAAATCATCTGCCAGCATCATTTCACCTTTCTCGTCATCCATTTCCAGCCGCCTTCCTGTCTTGGTACCAATCCGTTTTATATGATTACCTTTTTCCGGTATTTGGGGTTTATGTTTTTCTGTATACAATGCGCCAACCACGTAGGGCCGCTCCGCATTATTGTCTGTAAAATGCACCATTACTTCATCCTCAATTTCCGGAAGGAACCGGAATCCTTTTCGGTCACCCGCATGGGGCACAACCAGTGGGATCCAGGGACTTTTTTCATCGTCCGTCATCCAGGGAAATTTCACCTTTACCCGCGCCATCCCGGCATCATCTTCATTGTCGGTTACAATACCGACCTGGGAAACAGCTCTTGGAAAAACAGCAGCATTGGCATAAGGGGGGATCTCCGATTCAAAAGGCACCGCCGTAAAATGGTTGCTGTAATGATCTGCCCGCATAGCGCTGTGATGGATCTGGGTGATGATAAACCGCTTTCCCCCGGAATCATCCTGGTCCTTGATCTGGATGATCCGGCCGATCGCCAGCTGGTTGTTCCGCGTGCTACCGGTTATAGCTGCCGAGGCTGTATAGCTGGACTGCTGGTCGATACGGAAAATATGATCCATCATTTCCTGGTCAAAACCTGAGGCCACGAAGTCATCGCCCCGCGTTTCCAGTGCTTTTTTGCCGGCGTCCTGTGCAGCTTTCAACATTGCATTCTCTGGAACAGCTTCTTCTTTCGAAGAACGAAGCGTTTCTCCTTTAAAACTGTCCGTGCCCACCATGGCACGCGCATTTCGCAGTACATGCGCATGAATATTCAGGTTAAACACATCATCCGGGGCAAACAATTCTATGGCTTGACCATCGGGCTTTTTTCCAAACAAAAAATATTCTCCATCATAGTAAGCCCATTCTCCGAATCGCAGCGCCAGCGATGTAGTAAAATCAAATAAGGTCTGATTGTATTGAACGGTGTAGTGGAGCGGGCGGGTATACCCGGGGGCTTTTTTCACCAGCGATTTGAGTTCCGAATCCTTATAGGCCTTATCAATGATATCCGAAAGCGTCTGTTTATAAAAAGAATGATATTCCGGTATCTTGTTGATTTTACAAAACAGCCCCGAGCCGCTGATCTGAAATTCGTAATAGTGTTCATCGATCAACGATGAGTTTACTGCTTCGATAACGCCCTTAAACCGGTGGCGCGAAGCATCGCTGCTGTCCTTGAACTCGATCTGAAGTTCCTTTCCCAGGACCGATTTTTTAAAATTGATGATCGCATCGAGGGTGGCATGATCATCATCTGCACGCATGGAAAAAGAGAAGTAATTCACTTTTACAAGCGCTTCATCCAGCAACAGATTCGAAAATAAAACAGGCTGGCTGTTTTGATATCCCTGGATGATAATTTCAGTTTTACTCAAAATGGCGTCGTTCGACATGTGTTGTGATTTAAGCCGGCTTTTAACAGATGAAATGAACCATTCACTGTATATAAGGTAAATCAACGGAACTGATACCCGATGCATACCTGTTGTCCTTTCCTAGATTACACAGCTCGCTATTGCCTAGTTTACAGAATAGGTTTTATTCTTCGTAAAAATAGATCATTGCCCCACTACAAACCATCGCTATTATTAGGTATAGCGGGCCGCCGCCTTTTTTTTTACTTTTGGTTATCCAGATTATATCGGTCTGGTCATGATGTCATAATTAAAACAACATGAGCTCCCGGGGTCACCATATTATGAAACCTCCGTTTCGCGCAGAAGCCATATGCGCGGGATTAATTGAGTCAGGAGTGGAGTTGGAAAAAATTATCGTCCATGCAAAAGGTGGTTTCAAAAAAAGCTTTAGCATGGATGTATCCGAAATGGTCGCAACCGAAACCGAAGGCATTTTTGAGATGATGTTGAACCGGGATGGTATCTATGATAAGCTGCCCGAGGGACTTTTTCATCAAACAAAGGGCAACAGCCGCGTGCGCACCGTTCAGGATGCCGTGGATGAGCACAAACGATTCAGGGAGGAAGAGCGGCAGGCCCGGAGTTTTTTTGCCCCCCTTGAACAATTATTGTTCCGGTATCAGGTTTTTGTGGAAGCGGAAGAACGGGAGGCGCTGTTTACACTGCAAAGCGGAAGGCGGGACCCGGCGTGGTTCCGTTTCTGGAATTTTAATGAATCACTTCCGGAGGAAGAAGCCGGCCGGATGCTGCAGCTAATGCCTTATCTCCATTTTATTAAGGGGGATGCGGCTTCCACAGAAGCGGCGCTTGGCCATATCCTCAGTAAAAAAGTAGTGCTGCGGCAGGAAGAACGCAGGAATACCGTGGCTATGCAACACCCCGCAATACTTACGGAAACGCATATGGGAATGGACAGTGTGCTGGGGCACAACACCCTTGAGTTTTTCCCTTGCTGGATTTTTACCATCGAGGGAACATCGAATGAAGAAATGCAGCCATTTGTCAAACAGCCCAACAAAATGACGATTCTTCAAAAATTTGAGGACCTCTTTATCCCTTTTGAAATGGACGTGCAGTTCGAATTCGAGATCCGGGAAGAAGCGGCCGGCAAAGACCTTGGCGCAGTATTAGGCTACGGAGCTCATATTTAGCCCGGGACTTTATAAACATTTATTTCAAAACTTCAGCACTATGGCGTTAAAGTTTTTTATACTCTACGCAGGGATCTTCCTTTTCTCTTCACTGGCCTTGATACCCTTTATCCGGCAAATGAGCAGCACTTTCAGCAACATGGGTAAAAAGCCCTGGATTTTTAGTTTTATAACAGCAGCAATTTCTTCCGGTACTGCATTTGCCATCACCTATATTACTCAAAACCTGTTTACTACTTTTTGGTTGCTGAGCGGGGTATTTCTCCTGCTTGGCCTGCTGTTTTTATTACTCATTCATAAAAAATATTTTCGAGCCCGGCGCGATAACCGGAACAAACAATTATTTGCCGAGCTTCTATTTGGGTTTTCCATTCTCTTCCTCTGTGTGTCGATCTTTTCTTCACTGCAATATTTCCTGAAAGACCGGAACTTCATGTACTTCCCCGTATTGCTGTGTATGCTGTTCTTTTTTATTCCCATTTTGCTGCTTCACACGTTCGATGCCGCCATCAGTATCCCGCCACCGGATTATACCTCCTGGACCTACCCGCAGCAGGAGATCGAAATGCCGGATGAAAAAGAGGGCGAGCACCTGTATGTGATCTGGTTTGAAATTGCAAAAAAGATTACCGGTGATCAGCAACGTACTTTTTTCAGAGGGAAAGCCCCGGAAGATATGCTGCTGGGGGATCTGTTCTATCATTTTATTAATGAATACAATGAAGACCACAGCGAAACACCCATCGAATATACCAGCCAGGGAAAGGTCGCAGAATGGTTGTTCCGTACCCGTCCGAAATGGTATCGTTTTTCCAGGGTGCTGAATGCAACCACGACCGTAGCTCAGAATCGTATCAAAGAAAATACCATTATTATTTGTGAACGCGTTTAATCATTTTTCAAAAGCTAAAACATGGACAACGGATTTCATTTTTTGCGTGTAAACTGGTCAGATGGCATGAAGCTGAATAAAGAACTTTTTATTGCCCAGGACAATGCCGCTGCCGCCACGGCCCACCAGCTTACGGCAACCACGCTTTCACCCATCCGGTATGGGCTGATCCCGGATGAAAAAAATTTCAATGTGCGCCTTTCCGTCGACAACCAGAACACCATCCGGGTATCGGTGCTGGCGTTGAAAGCACTTACACGGTCGGGGGTACCGGTCATTATCGATGCATTCACGGATGCGGCAGCAACAGATGGTGTTCCTGCAATATCACTGGAGATCAACAGTAACCAGCCAACCACCGGCTGGGTTGTATTGCTAGCAAAACCCTTTGAAAGAAATCCCGCAGGAGCTATCGATCCCGATGAAACGCCCGCCCGTTTTCCCTATGTGAAATCAGGATTCAGCGTCCATATTGCAGATGCGCACAATATCCAGCAATATAGCCAGCACCCTCTGGCCATCATTATCGGCAAGGTAATTATAAATGGAAATGGAGCACATATTGAAGAAGAATATATTCCTCCCTGCATCGCCACGGCTGCATCGCCGGACCTGACCGGGTTGCATGCTGAGCTAGACCAGTTCCTGGCCGGGCTGGAACAATCCTGCTCCATAATCGTTCAGAAAATCTATAAAAAAAGCCAGCAGAACGCATTATCGGAACTGGCACGATTCCTTTGCGACCGGATGATGCTTTTCCTGGGACAGGCGATCACCGAGTACCGGTGGAGCATTATTTACGAATCACCGGCGAAAATGCTCAGCTACATTGCAGCCTTGTCCAGAGTCATAAAAAACACGATCGATCTGCGTATCGGGTCCGGAAAAGATGAGTTGATGAGTTACCTGTGTGAATGGTGCGAACTGAACCAAGGCGAACTGGAAGGATTGCTGAATGAAATGGCCCTGCTCCGATACAACCACAATGATATCAATGAAAATATCCGGCAAATCATACAATTTGCCAAGGTAATCGGGAAACTCTTCAATACACTGAGCAACCTGGAATTCATTGGCAAACGGAAGGATTCGGGCCTATTCGTAAAGGAAGAGCAATCTTTCCCGGTTAATGATACCAACGCTCCCAAACCCAAGCGCCGGTTTTTCGGTTAAGGCCACGGTGCTTACTGACCATATATTCAATAAAAAAAAGAGCATTCATGAAACCCAACAATACCAACGAAAGAAGCAGTGCCTTTGCAAGGTTCCTCCTTTTCTTTTTTCTGACCATTGCGCTTATTATTACCACCATCTTCTTCGGCATCCGGATTCCCTATGCAGAAAACGAAAAGCTCCGCGAACAATTGGCCATTATTGAAAAAGAAAACCAGTTCCGGGATCATTTTGCAAATGACATGTTACAAACACAGTCGCTCCTGGACACCGTTAATATGGACCCTGCAAAATCAGGACTCATCGATGGACGCATTACTCAAAAAATCCAGGAGATGGATGCACAATTGAACAAAAATGAAACCAGTTCAAAAGAAATTTACGCGCAGATCATCAAAGCACTGAATAATACGCAAACCGATAAAAAAGGGTTGCGGGCCGCCAGCAGCAAGGATTCGGTAGTTGCAATGTACAATGCACAGATCCAGGAACTAAAAAATTCGCTTACAAAATGGCAGGACTCCTATAAACAACTGGAAATGCAGAACCTGCTCCTGCGCCAAAAATAAACAGATGATCTTAAATCTTTTACCGTATGCATTTTGTATATACCAAACAATGGGGCCGGCTGGATTTCAGGGTATGGTTCACCCTGATCATCGTTGCGGTAACAGCACTGGCGCTGCTTAGCTATAAGGTGGTAACCAATGTTTCCTGTCCAGAATTCCAGTTAAAGACCACGAGCAATATCAATCATATTTCGGATGGCCCGCACACGTACTTTGTAAATGAGCAGGTTCGCTTTTTTGCTACACACAATGATGCAAGCCTGATGGTTACCTGGAATTTTGGTGATAAATCCGCCACACAGATCGGCGCATCGGTAACACACAGCTTTATCAAAGAAGGCAACTATCTTGTTACCGCCATTATCAACGGTCGTTGTGCGGAATCCATAAATATCCGGGTCATTCAAAACAGTACGCTGGTCAGTACCAACAGCAGCCCCCAGATTAACCGCATTGTCTCGGATGATGTGGTGGCCACCGGCAATGAAACCGTATTCAATACCACTGCCGAATCAGCTACATACAACTGGAGTATACAGGAACTACCGGAAATGGGGCAACAGATTACTAAAACCGCAAAATTTATTTTTTCAAAGGCCGGCACTTTCACGGTGACCCTCAAGCTGGACCAGGGAGCTTCCTATCAAAAAACCATCCAGGTTACCGATCCGTTGGGGCCTGCTCCCAATACCACATCCAGCCTGCCATTGCCCCCTGGCCCCGCTGAAGTTGGCCCGCCCCCACTTCCTGCAGCAGCTCCTGAAAAAAAAGAGGAGGAGCCCAAACAGGAAGCACCCAAACCCGCAACCCAGGAACCGGAGCCCGCTACAGCAAAAGTATACGATCAGCTACCGGAGCCTGCCATACAAGCAATGCTTGAAGAGGTTACAGAAGGTAAAAAAAGTATTGCCGACTTTAATAACATCCTTTGCAATGGTGCAGGCACCAAGGTAATGGCCAACAATCAGTCTACCACCTTTGCAGCGCTCTGCAACGAGCTGAAGGAAAAAAAAGGATTACCGTTGCTAAAAAGGAAAAAAAGGATCCAGTCCTTTAAGGTAGTAAGAGACCCGGCAAACGGCAACTGTGTAAAAATCACATACATTACATATAAGTAAATTGATGCAAGTGAAAGAGTATTTAAAATTGCCGCTGCGATTCGACCAATTTTTCGATCGAAAAAAGCTTCCCTCCTGCGGTCTGGTGGATTCGATCTATCGCAACCTGCACCTGATCATAACAACAGGACGGGGCGAGAATAAAACAGATACCGCATACGGCGCTTCATTCTGGGAAACAGACTACGACATCCATCTCGATAATGATTCCCGGAAAGAATTAATCGTGAATAATTTAAAAAAGCAGATCGCCCTTTATGAAAAAAGGCTTGCCCATGTGGAAGTGCATGTAGACGTAACACTTACCGTGCTTAAAACACCAAGTGCCGATCTGCCAAGAAGAAAGATCGAGATTACGATCAGCGGCCAGATCCAGAAGACCTTGGAGCCGTTCCGGTTTCAAACCGGTTTATTCATCGGACCGCTCACATTGGATTAATAGCTATTTACTGTATCCATCCAATCTGATTCAATTATGGAACTCTTAAAAAAAGAACAGATCCGCGACCGGATGATTCGCCTGGCAGCAGCGCACTGGCAGGTTCCTGAAAACGAAATCGAAGCCAATTTTGATCCGCTGCTAATGTTGATTTTTGACGTATTGGCCGGAGAAGTAGAACATATCGGCTATCAGATCAATGACGTAAAAAGCCGCTTGCTTAATGAGCTGTCTACCATCATGCTTCCTCATGCTTTATTAAGGGCAAAACCGGCCTCCTGCGTTATTACAGCAACACCCGCGGAACAAACTGCGGTACTGGAACAGGAACATTGCTTTACAACGGTAGCTGCCTCGCAAACAGCCGGATCTCCATCTTCTGAAACCGAGCTTTGCTTTACCCCAAACGGCTCGGTAAAACTATTCCGGCTACATACCTTGTTCTTAAGAACAGGTAGCAGGGTATATAAACTGGGAGACGCCGGGCGTAAATCACTGGTATATGAAGCCCCGCAGGATAAAGCGCCTGTTAATGAGATTCATTTTACACTGCACACAAAAGACCTGTTTGAAAGCTTGCAGGGATTGCAGCTCTTTTTCGATCTTAAAGGACACTCTGAGGCTGCGAACTTTTATTTTGCGCTGCAACATGCCCGGTTGTTTATCAATGAACAGGAGACCCGTTTTACAAAAGGATATTATCAACAGCAGCAATACGAAACCAGCCTGAAAGACAGCCTTGAAATGGAAGGCGATTATAGCCGGAAAATCCGGAGAGAAGTCGCCGGTATTTATGAACAACAATTCATCACCGTACAGCAGGAATCCCTTGTCTCCGTTCCACAGGATGCTTCCATCTTACAAAATCTGCCGGATAAGCTGCAGGAAGAAATCCGCGCAAAGGAGGTGATCTATATCACTCTTAAATTGAGCCGGCACTTCCAACAGGAAGCGCTGGAGCGGATGCTGGTGGGCGTAAACGCATTCCCCGCATTAAACCGGAAACCGGAAAAAATCCACTTTAAAACTGAAAAATGGATCAATATCATTCCCTTGCCGGTAAAAGGGTCTTACCTCGATATTAAAAGCATCGAAGGCGCAAATGGTACCCGGTATCAACTACGGCCCGATGCCGGCGAAGACCCGATCCATGAAGGGCAGGCTATCGTAAGATCTGCGAAAGTTGGAAAAGAAAGCAGCCGCGATGTGCGCAATACCATTAACAGCCTGCTGGAAAGCATCCGGGATGAAAGCGCCTATTTTAGCAGAACCAGCAACGACCTGATTGCCTCCCAGCTTCACGAGATTTCCAAACTGCTGACACGCTTGCAGGAGCGTCTGGCCGTTTCCAAGGACGAAAAACCGGCCTTTAATTATGTGCTGCTAAGATCAAAGAAAGAGCAGGAAACCGTATTTGTAGAATACTGGTCCACCACCCCTGCCGCAGCGGCAGCTGTAAAGGCGGCAGCCGTGTTTAAACCGTTAATGCATACGTTAACGGGAAGCCCCTGCATCGCACTTACCGCCGTTAGCGGCGGTGTGGAAACATACAGCGATTATGCCCAGCAGCAAATGTTGATACGCCAGCTCTCTTCAAGAGGCAAGGTTATCAGCAAGGAAGATATCCGGCTCTTATGTCACGAGCTTTTTGGCAACCGGCTTCAAAAAGTGATCATTAATAAAACCATGAACGTACTCCAGGGTCCAAAAACGGGCATTACCCGAACCATTGGAATCGATCTTTATCTGAAAGAAACCGATTATACAGAAGACGAGTTAGCCTACCTGCAAAAGCAGTTGCGTTACCAGCTGGAGACCAACGCTTCCTTTTCATTCCCCTTTGAGATAAACATGGTATACAGCGACTAACCATTCTTTATAGAACATGTGATAACCGCAAACAGGGTCATGCAGTAACAAACAGGTCCGCAGCAATACCGTCGGCGAACAACTTTCCTTCACGGGTGAGCCGGATGCCGGTTTCATCAATAATCAGCAGTCCGCGCTCTGCATATATTCCGGCCTGCTCCAGGATCCGTTGTTTTGCAGGCCCATCCAGCTGTTTCAGTTTTATGCCTTCGCTTGTACGAAGTGCAATCATCACATATTCGTTTTGTTGCTGCGCCGGCGTAAGCACTTCTTCTTCATAGGGAATATGTCCGGAATTGATAGCTCGGATATACTGCTGGTTATTGGCAACATTCCAGCGGCGGATTACCTGATTATAAGAATGCGCTGCCGGCCCGAATCCATAATAAGGCGTGCCCTTCCAGTAAGCACTGTTATGCCGGCTCCGGAATCCGGGCTTCGCAAAATTGGAGATCTCATAATGTTCATAACCTGCGGCCTGCAACCAGTCCATCAACAGCAAAAATTGCTCCGATTGCACCTCCCCGCTGACATCCTCCTTTATATGTTTTCGTACCATTTTGTCCAGCGGGGTTCGGGGCTCTACTGTAAGGGCATAGCAGGATAAATGCGGGACTCCGGCCTCTAAAGCAGTAACCACATTTTGCTTCCAGCGTTCATTGTTCAGTCCCGGAACCCCATAAATCAGATCCATGGTGATATTATTAAAGTACTGCAGGGCCAATTCCAGTCCGCTCCTGGCCTGAGCCGCATTGTGAGCACGGTTCATCCATAAAAGATCTGATTCAAAAAAAGACTGCACGCCAATACTCAGCCGGTTAATTCCGGAGAGCTTCCATGCTTCCAGTTTTTCGGAGTTCAGGTCATCCGGGTTTGCCTCCAGGGTAATTTCAGCATCGGTTGCAAGCGGGTAGCATTCTCTTACCTTTTTTAACAGGAAATCAATATCCGCTGCAGGCAGCAGGCTCGGTGTACCTCCACCAAAGTACACGGTTTGCACCGGTGCCCGTTCTATAAAATCCGAGGTTGCGGCCATTGCCATTTCTCCTGCGATGGCCTGCACCAACTCTTCCCGGTAATGCAAGGAAGTGGAAAAATGAAAATTACAATAATGACAGGCTTGTTTACAGAACGGGATATGAATATAGATGCCAGACAATGAGGAGGATTTATTTGTTTACTATTTTTAATTCGAACACAGCGCCCAAACGATGCTTCGTTCAGTAAAATGGCGTTTATTTGTGTTTCCGAATGACAAAGGTACAACACCGGTTAACGCTGCTCCTGTTATTTTTATGGATGGGCTTCCAGGCCGCCTCCCAGAACCGGTATGCCCTGATCATTGAGGCTGTTGACCGGGCGCCTGCTTTCATCACCGACACCCTTGGTATTAAAACAGATTTCATCAACCAGGAAGATTGCCGCCAGTATACCCGTCAATTGCTGCCGCTGTTACAGGCAAAAGGCTATATCACCGCATCAGTTGATACCCTCCGGCTGGATTCCGCCTCCGCCTATATGCGGCTCTTTACAGGCATGCGATATACCTGGGAAGCGCTTTCCACCACCGAAGAAAGCCGTAAATGGCTGGCGCAGGTAGGCTATGACCCGCATCTATTTGAAGACCGCCCGCTGGATTACGATCTGTTGGGCAGCATTCAGCAACGTATGCTAAACTATTTTGAGAACCACGGTCATCCTTTTGCAAAAGTATACGTAGATGCGTTAAACATCCATGGTGAAAAAGTATCCGGGCAACTGCAGGTACACCCGGGGCCCCTCTATAAAGTTGACAGTATCCGGATCACCGGCAACGCAAAACTCAGCAACGACTATCTTCAGAATTACCTGGACATCCGGAACGGCTCCATCTATAATAAGGAAAAACTGCAGCGCATCTCTGCGGAGCTCAAAAAGCTTAACTATGTAGAGGAAACCTTCCCGCCCCGTTTTTATTGGGGAAGCATGGGGGGAATGGTTGAAGTTTTCCTGCAGCAGAAGAAAAGCAACCAGGTTAATTTTATTGTTGGCTTTTTGCCCAACAGCGATGTTGCGGCGGCGAAAAAATTGCAGATCACCGGGGAAGGTCTGCTCAACCTGAAAAATGCGCTGGGTGGTGGGGAAACCATTGGGCTGGTATGGCAAAAGCTGGCAGCCGCCTCTCAACAGCTGGATCTTGCGTTTTTGCAGCCCTATCTGTTCCGGTCGCGCTTCGGGCTTGATTTTGCATTTAATATGCTGAAACGAGACTCCAGCTACCTCAATTTTGAATACCGGGCCGGTACACAATATACCATCAACACCCGGCAAAATATTAAACTTTTCTATAACCAGTTCTCCACCATTATCAGCGTCATCAATAAAAACGAACTGCTGCAAACCCGGCAGCTGCCCAGGGAAGCTGATGTAAAAATTTCGAATGTTGGCATCGAGTACCAGCTCAATACCACCAATTATATATTCAACCCGGTTACGGGTTTTGATATAAAGTTTACGGGAACCGGCGGCATCAAGAAAATCAAGAAAAACAACCAGGTGCTGGAACTGGAAGACCCGGAGGATCCCGGATTTAATTTTGGCAGCCTGTACGACACTGTAAAACTCCGGTCGGTGCAGGTTCGTACGGTATTGTCAGCTTCCCGCTATATACCATTGTCTGCGCGTGGTGTCAGCACCATCAAAGCTGCGATACAGGGCGGATATCTGGCCGGCGAAAATATTTTCCGCAACGAGTTATTCCAGATCGGCGGATACCGGCTGTTGCGGGGGTTTGACGAGCAAAGTCAGTTCCTTTCGCAGTATGCTATTGGCACACTGGAATATCGTTATCTCGTTGGGGAGAATTCCTATCTTAACGCCTTTGCCGACGGCGGCTGGGGATACGACGGAAGCCGGGGTGTTCGCAAAAACTACAACTTTCTTGGAGTAGGCATCGGCCTGGCATTCGAAACAAAGGCCGGTGTATTCAATCTTGCCTGGGCTGTTGGTAAACGCAATGACACCAGTTTTAACCTGCGACAGTCGAAGATCCACTTCGGGTTCATCAGTTATTTTTAGGATATGCGGTCAGTTTTCAGCCATTAGCAGTGCACAATAAGCAGGCAGCCATCAGGTGCCCGTTTTCAGGTGCTGGACTTTCGATTCTGGATTCTCAATGCTCATTCTGAAAGAAAGAAAGTACCTTTGCACAAAATTTTTTCACATGAGAAAATTATTCTTCATTCTATCCGCATTATCTATGCTGAAAGCCAATGCACAACCATCTCTCAGCCCCGAAACGCTGCTAAAATTAGGCAGGGTCAGCGCAATAGGGATCTCTAAAGACAAACAGTCCCTGATCTATAAAGTATCGACCCCGAATCTCTCCGCCAATAAAATGGATTCAAAAGAATTTTCGATTCCCCTTGCCGGAGGGCAGCCAACTGAACTGACCAGTTCTGAAGACGTGATTGACAACAACCGAATATCACCCGACGGAACATACATTCTTAGCAGCGAAGCGGTAAAATTAAAAAAAGTGATGGGCAGTGATCTTTACCCCGAACTGGATCAAACATCCGCACAGGTATATACCGCTCTCAATTACCGTCACTGGGACAAGTGGTTTGACGGCAGCTTCAGCCATGTGTTTTTTGCGCCTTATACCAACGGGAAGGCCGGCGAAAAAAAGGACATCATGCCCAATGAACCCTATTTTTGTCCACAGCAACCCTTTGGAGGTGATGAAGATTTTATCTGGTCGCCCGATAGCAAGCAGATCATCTATGTAACCAAGAAAAAATTTGGCACCGAGTATGCCGTGAGTACCAATACCGATATCTATGCATACGATATCGCCTCCGGAACCACAAAGAATCTTACAGAAGCCAATAAGGGATATGATGTAGCTCCGGCATTTAACAAACAGGGAAAAATGGCCTGGTTGCAGATGAAGACCGACGGTTATGAAGCCGACAAAAATGACCTGGTGGTAATGACCAACGGGACTACAGTAAACCTGACCGGCCACAACGACCAGATCAATGTTTCTTCTTTTATCTGGAGCAACGATGGTAAAAACCTGTTCTTTATCGCCCCTGTAAACGGAACAGAACAGTTGTTTACGGTAAACGATATTGGCCTTACCCGCATGCTTCCCCGTATCCAGCAAATCACCAAGGGTGATTTTGACATTACGGCCATCGTGGCTCAAACCGGTGATGAACTTATTGTTGCAAGGGAAGATATTTCGCGGGCTTCAGAGATTTATAAACTTCATATCAAAACCGGTGCCCTTACACAACTGACGCATGTAAATGATGAAGCCTATCAGCAGATTGCCCCGGTTAAAACTGAACGACGCTGGATCACGACCTCCGATCAGCGGAAAATGATGGAATGGGTCGTTTACCCGCCCAATTTTGACCCTTCCAAAAAATATCCGACGCTCCTGTATTGCCAGGGCGGTCCGCAGTCTGCCACCACTCAATTCTACTCCTATCGCTGGAACTTTCACCTGATGGCTTCACAGGGATATATCGTGGTGATTCCCTGCCGCCGCGGGATGCCTGGCTTTGGCACACAGTGGAATGCAGAAGTAAGTAAGGATTGGGGCGGAAAAGTAATACAAGACTATTTAGATGCCATTGATGATATTTCAAAAGAACCTTATGTAGACAAAGACCGCCGGGCAGCGGTAGGTGCAAGTTTTGGAGGGTACTCTGTTTTTGCGCTGGCGGGCCGTCATCAAAAGCGGTTTAAAACATTTATTGCACACGACGGTGTTTTTGACTTTACCGCCATGACCGGCACCACGGATGAACTTTGGTTTGAGCAATGGGAAAAAGGCGGTTATTACTGGGAGAAAGAGAATAAGACGGCACAACGCTCTTATGCAGCTTCTCCGCTGCATGCGGTGGCCAATTGGAATACGCCCATCCTGATCGTTCAGGGTGGAAAGGATTACCGCGTACCCATTGAGCAGGGTCAGGGTGCTTTTCAGGCAGCCCAGCTCAGAGGCATTAAAAGTAAATTCCTGTTCTTCCCCGATGAGAACCATTGGGTATTAAAACCCCAGAATGCTCTTGTATGGCAGCGCGAATTCTTCGGATGGCTGAAGGAAACGCTGTAACAGCGCGGGATTCAATGCTAACAAATCCATCCGTCATAAAAATAAAGCCGGGGACATAAGCCCCCGGCTTTATTGTGTTTGGGAGTGCCCCGCCATCCACAAACGCCATCGCGTCCATGGCTTCCTATGCCTGCTATCGGCAAACATATATTCTTCGTTCCTCATCTATAAAAAAGATACCGGCGGTGCAAACGATTTACAACGTTTTCGTAAATCGTTTATATGGTTTGGTGCTTTTTATTCGTTATTTATTCGTTAGATTTGTAATGCTTGATCATGCGAAATGTAAAATCGGAATAACGATTGTATTTTTTTAAAAAATGATTTATTGGACGTAGATGGCATGCCCCCCGGGGTATAGGGATCATCATGCAATTGAATTCATAAAACGGTTCTCCAGGTATTAACTAAACCAAATTAAAATCATGTACAGTTGTAGGAATTGGATAATTGTCTTTATGACATTTATCGGGGTATGGAATGCGGGCGCTTCCTTTGCCCAAACCGGCAGATGGAAAATCTCCGGAACGGTTAAAAATCAGAGTGGCACTCCCGTGCCGGGTGTTACCGTGCTTATTAAAGCCACTACAACCGGAACCACAACAGACCAGGATGGTAAATTTACGTTGTCGGTTCCCGGCAACCGCGGCATCAAACTGGAGTTTACAGCCACCGGCTACCGGGCTCAGGAACAAACGGTCAACGGCGACAAAGAGATCAACATCGTATTGGAAACCGAGACCCTGGGTTTGGATGAAGTAGTGGTCGTAGGATATGGCACCGCCAAACGGAAAGACCTTACCGGCGCCGTAGCTTCTGTACAAGCCACCAAACTGGAGAAGGAGGCCCCGCGCTCTGTTCAGGATCTGTTGAGGGGTAACGCCGCTGGTATTATTATCGGGCAGAGCAACCCGGGAAATACCGCCCGGGGCGATGCCGATATCCTGGTGCGGGGATCAGGCACGTTAAAGGCCGGAAGTAACCCGTTAAACGTAGTAGACGGGGTCATTTTTGACGGATCCTTTTCCGACATCAACCCCAATGACATCCAGTCGATCGACATCCTGAAAGATGCTAGTGCCACAGCGGTGTACGGGGCAAAGGCGGCCAACGGCGTCATTCTTATCACAACAAAAAAAGGAACCTCCGGAAAGCCCCGGATCACCTTCAATGCCAATATCGGATTTGTAGAAACGGCTGGTATGCCCCGCGTGATGAATGGCGAAGAATTTCTGAAATGGCGCTATGATTACGAAGTAGGAAGACGTACGGATGCCGACCTTCAAAAATACCCTGAAATGTTTGTAGATCCACGTAAGCTAACCAATGTAACACAGCTTGACTGGTACAACTACGATCAGAAAACACCGGTAGCATCCGTAACCGAAGAGCAACTGATCCGGGCCTGGCTATCACGGCTTGAATTAAAGTCTCCCGAAATTGACAACTATATAGCTAATAAAATCACCAACTGGCAGGACCTGGTTTTCCAGAAAGGTTTTCAGCAGGACTATACCGCAGCCGTCTCCAATAAAAATGAAGGTTCCAGCTACTATTTTTCGCTCAACTATGTAGACCGCGAAGGAATAGTGGTAGGAAACCGGTTCAAGAACTTCAGAACCCGCCTGAACCTGGAATCAAAAATCACTTCTTTCTTAAAGGTTGGCGCCAACACCAATTTTGCCGTGCGAAACGAAGGCTTTCTGCAGGCAGACTGGGGACAGTCGGCCGTAATCTCCCCTTATGGCTCTAATAATATAGACGATCCCACAAGTATTTACCAGCGACTGCCTACGGGAGATGCCACCCCGGTAAACCCGTTTTATGACAACCAATTCCGGGATCGGAGAGATGTGTCCAGCACCCTGAACTCGAGCATCTATGGCATTGTGACTCTCCCCTTTGGTTTTGAATTCCAATCCAACTATACACCTTCCTTTTCCTGGGATGAATATTACAATCATGAATCCTCATTAAGCCAGCAATGGAATGCAAAGGGAGGGGAAAGTGAACGTCGCTTTGAAAAAACCTTCAACTGGCAGATCGATAATGTACTGCGATGGAAGCGACGTTTTGATATCCATAATTTTGAGGTAACGTTACTGCAAAATGCGGAAAAGGGCCAATACTGGATGACCAAGGCAACGGCATCCGGTTACAGCCCCAGCGATATTCTTGGCTATCACCGCATACAGGCAGGAACCGTGCCACTCAATGAAAGCAATGATACTTATAGAACCGGAGACGCCTTGATGGCCCGCCTGTTCTATTCGTTAAAAGACCGGTATATGCTGACGGCTTCGGTACGCAGAGACGGTTATTCTGCATTTAGTGTACAAAACCCAAGGGCAACCTTCCCGGCCCTGGCCCTTGCCTGGGATCTTTCCGAGGAAAATTTCATGAAAAAGACTTCCTCCTGGCTGGACTTTGCCAAACTGCGGCTTTCATGGGGAAAGAACGGCAACCGGGACATCGGGCAGTATGACGCCCTTTCGGATATGACCTCCGGACTCCATCCGTATATTGATCAGAAAGGAAACGTATATGTAGGATCCCAGCTTTATGTAAATCGCATGCCCAGCGTAAACCTGCGGTGGGAAAGTAAAGCTTCCTACAACTTCGGTCTCGACTTCTCAATGTTTAAGAGCAGGTTGAGCGGAACCTTTGATGTTTATACCGCTACAACAAATGACCTGCTGGTAGATCGTGCCCTGCCAGAGATCATCGGCTTCAACAGCGTGGCGGCAAACCTGGGCCAGCTGAACAATAAGGGCTTTGAAGTAAGCCTGAATGGCATCATCGTCCGGAAGAAAGACTTCGACTGGAACAGTGGCTTTATCTTTATGCTGAACCGCAGGAAGATCGTGCATTTGTATGGAGATATGATCGATGTCAAGGATGCCAATGGAAATGTGATCGGCCAAAAAGAGGCTGATGATATAAAGAACCGTTGGTTCATTGGCCAGGATCCGGATCGGTACTGGGCTTATGAACGTGTAGGTGTATGGCAAACCGATGAGTTGGCCGCTGCTAAAAAATACGGAAACCAGCCGGGGGATTTTAAATACAAGGACCAGAATGGCGACAGTGTAATGACGGATGCAGACCGGATCTTTCAGGGATATAAAAGTCCGCGGTTCAGATGGACCTGGAGAAACGATTTCAACTATAAACGCTTTAGCCTTTCTGTTTTTATCTATTCCAGCTGGGGCCAGAAAGAACAGTTTAACCGGGCAGCCAACAGCAATAGTTTTCCCGACAGAGCCACCGATTATGTGCAGCCAAGATGGACTCCCGAAAATCCGATCAATGATTACGCCCGCATCGGCTCCAAGAATATTGGAACCAACTATGTGGAGCGATCTTTCATAAGGCTCGATAATCTCTCCTTATCCTATGCCGTTCCCCAAACTTGGTTGAACGTTATAAAGGCGCAAAGCTTACGCATTTCTGCTGCAGTAAGAAATGTAGCATTCTGGGCCCCCCACTGGAAGTTTGGCGATCCAGAGTCTGGCGGATATAGAACCCGGAACAGCGATGGAAATGAATACACGCCGGGTCAGCCCACGCCCCGTACTTATAATTTAAGCCTTAATCTGACACTTTAAATTTTAGACCATGAATCGAATCATCATATATAAAGGCATATTGCCCATTTCGCTAATGGCAATTTCGCTGATGGCCTGTAAAAAAGACTGGTTGAAGCCGAAACCCCTCTCTTTTTATGAGCCGGGTGTGGCCCTCTCTGACGCAAGGGGTTTGTACTCCACATTAACGGCATGTGAACGGAATATGCGGCATGAATATTTTGGAGATGCAGCGCCCATCCTTACGGAGATCATCCAATCTGAGGTAGCTGTAGAGGGCACTACCGATAAGGCCGGACCGCAGATGGACATGGATATTGCATTAATGCCCGACGCCGACTTAAACAACACGAACACAACAAAAGTTGGATGGTACTGGTATGAAGGGTATAAAGGTGTTAAATATGCCAACACGGTTGTATCCTGGATCGATAAAGCTACGTTTAAGGATGACAACGAAAAAAATGCCATCCTGGGCGCCGCATATTTTCAACGCGCCTACCGCTATTTTAAGCTGGTGCACCAGTTTGGCGATGTTCCCTTTATCGATCACGAAATCATTGAGCCCAAATATGACTTTTATTCATCCGACAGATGGAGCATACTGGAACGCATAAAAAAGGATCTGGAATTTGCTTATCAATGGGTTCCGGACAATGTAGACCGCGGGCGCACTTCAAAATCGGCCTGTGGTGTGCTCCTGATGAAAGTATGCATGGCACTTACGGATTTTGACCGTGCCATAGAAGTGGGTAAGGAAATTGTAGCCGCCCACCCGTTGATGAAAGAGCGGTTTACCTCCAATAAAAAAAACGAAAATGGCAACCTGATGACGGATCTTCACAGCGTAGAAGCCAAACTGGACATGACCAATACAGAAGGTCTGATGTATGTGGTTTCTTATCCCGAAGTAGACGGTTCAGACCGTATTCAAACAATGCGCAATGCCGTTCCATACTGGAACAGCGGCAATATAAAAACACCCGATGGAAAAACAGGAACCATCTCCCCTTCTCCTGCAGATACGCCGGACAGCCTTGACCTGAACGAGCTGTACGGAAGGGGAATTGGGCGTTTGCGCCCCACCTGGTACTATACCAATGAAATATGGCGCGCCGACAAAGAAGCCAATGATACAAGAGGCATTTATAATCACAACAGCTGGAAGCGGATGGAAGACCTCCGATACAACGAGCCCAAGCTTAAAAGCAGTAATAATCCCTGGTACGGTAAGAATTTCGTAAAACCTGCTGCCATGAGCGTTGAAGATACGATCCGTCTGTGGTTCCCCTGGCCGCATTACAAGGTATTTGTTCCCGACCCACTCCAAACGACCTGGGCCGGTGGCGAAACCCCCTGGTATATTTACCGCTCCGCAGAAGTGTATTTGATGCTGGCAGAATGTTATTACTGGAAAAATGATCCGGGGTCCGCTGCCACAGCAATGAATGCAGTGCGTACCCGGGCTGGCGCTACCCCTTTAACAGCCGCCGATATCAATATCGGTGAGATCCTGGACGAACGAGCCCGCGAACTTTATTATGAAGAGAACCGGCATATCGAGCTGGTGCGGATCGCCTACACGTATGCAAAAACCGGAAAGCCCTGCGAAATATTTGGCGGACATGTTTACAAACTGGAGAATATCAGCGGTCCCGGCGGTGTTAATTCCAATGTAAAGCAAATGGGCATTAATTTCTGGTACGACCGCGTGGTATCCAGGAGTAATTTCTATAACAAGGGGGTAAAGCACAAATGGGCAGAGTACAAAGTAAGCGTACACCATATATTGTGGCCCGTACCCGCCAATGTTATTAATACCAACTTAAAGGGGATCATTAACCAAAATATCGGCTATCCCGGTGCGGAAAGGAATGTAAAACCATTACCGGTCGAATAAATGTTCTCATCTATACAATAATGGAGCATTAATTACAGGCACATTTACTTTGGGTATCAAAGGCCGTTCGTTTCAGAACGGCCTTTGTCTTTAACCCGATCATGCACCATTACCGGACGATCCATTCAAAAAGGGTTGCGCATAAGCGCATCTCTGAAATACCAAAGTCAGGTCATTTTATTTATCTTCACCTTTAAAACATCCGCATCATGAACGCTCTGTCTTCAATTGCCCCGTTTTCCCTGCAGCCTGAGCTGGAAGATGAGCGCATACGCCTTGTTCCGCTAAAAGCGGAAGATTTCGAAAAGTTATTTGTTGTGGCATCCGATCCCGCCATCTGGCAGATGCATCCCAATAAGAACCGGTATCAGCGGGAGGTGTTCAGCACCTTCTTTGAGGGCGCTTTACAAAGCGGAGGTGCTTTTCTTTGCCTGGCCATGCCCTCGGGGGAACTGGCAGGAAGCACACGCTTCTACAATTATGATCCGCAGGAGCACAGCATCTTCATCGGTTATACCTTTTACGCAACCAGGTTCTGGGGCACCGGTCTTAATACACACGCAAAGCAACTCATGCTCCACTATATTTTCCGGTTTGTAAACACCGTTTATTTCCACATAGGCGCCGAAAACTACCGCTCACAAACCGCCATCGAAAAGCTGGGAGCAGTTAAATTAAAAGAAGAATGGGTGGCTTATCACGGAGAACCAGACCGGCTTAATTTTGTTTACAGGATCCACAAGCAGTAAAAAGTATTTGCTGCAGCAAGTCTGTAGCCGGCAACGGATGTCCCGGACGATTATTTCAGCGGCTTACAAAACAGGATCTTTTGAATACGCCTTCCATAAATCATCCAGGGTGTTACCGGTTATCTCTTTCCAGCTGTCTGCCGTATACGTGTGATTGCGTAGGGCCTTGTCCAGTGCTTTTACAGTACCGCTTTTTACCCGGGCGTCGATCCAGGCCAGGAACCGCGCCGTTACCCTGTATCCATCCGAATATTTCTGACGCTCCGAATACGCTGGAAGCTTCCAGCCGGCACCATTATTATCAACACCATATTTGAACCGTACATAATCAGCAATCCCTTCGGTGATCCACCAGGGGCCAACACTATTGCCGTAATCCTGCACAATATGCATGACTTCGTGGGTCACCACATCAACATCGCCGGGATGTTTCGCAAACCAAACGGGGTCATAGACCACTTTTCCACCACCGGTGGCAGCCACACCATGATAGGCGGTATCTACCTTAAAATAGACTTCCTTTGCCGCACCGCTGTTAAAATCCTTCACCAATATCGGATACACCGTAAAAAAAGCGTCTACCATCTTTTTTTTAACAGCTTCATTAAAATTGGTTTCATTCGATGTAAAATACAATACAAACCCTCCTTTTTCAAAGCGGCTGCTTCCATAATTAAAGGCTGAATCGCCAGGGCTGATAGCCGATGCATTAGAATGGCTTCCGATAAAAATTCCCGCTAATAATAACCAGTATTTCATAAACGATCTTTAATACGCCTGCCCATCACTGGAAACCGATATAAAACCGACCGGGCAGACCGGCATTGAACCAGAAAAATATTAAAATTCCGTTAATTGAGCAAATCCATATGCTTTTGGCTTACGCGTCGCTTTAAAAGACCGAACGGCACCGCATTACAGCACCAACGCCGACATTCATCTTTTTCCATAATATTGAGGGCAGCTTGTTATTTTTGCGTTTCAAAGAAGCCTTTATTTTGATCCGCATATTCATCATATTTTTTCTGACTGTTTTTTGTTTGAGCCATCTGGCAGCTCAAAAAAAAGACAGTATAAAAGAACCGCCACAGGCAACAAAGCCCGCGGCGAAGCCGGGCGCCCGCAAAACAACTACCAGCCGGACGACGCCTAAAAAACCAGCCGTTACAAAACCTGTACAGCCGGCGGCACAGCCCGTAGTTACAGGAAAAAAAACAGCAACAGGCCGTCCGACGCAAAAAAATTCCGTTAATCAAACCAAAATAACGCAACCTGCCCCGCTTTCCGCGAACCGTAAAACCACCGTTCGAAAAGATACCAGCAGCAAAAAAAATACTACGGCAAAAGCGCCGGTTCAAACGGTTGTCAAAAAAGATACCGCAACGGCAAAAAAAACAGTACACCGCCTTCAAACGGGTGTGCAGCGCGATTCTGTACGAAAGGTAGCGGTTGCTGTGCCGGCAAAAAAAGATACCGCGAAGACGGCTACCGCCTTACCTCTTCCGCCTCCGGCAGCTATCGATTCAACCCGGCAGAAAGCAGCCCTTGCAGATAGTCTTAAAAAAGAAGCGCAATTTGCCGCCAAGGACCGGATGTTTCGTCTTACCCGCCAAATCCTTGACGGGCACCCGTATTACGCCTACTCCAAAGCACCGGTAATCAGTCCTTACAGCAAACGGGTTAAACAACCGGGAGAAGAAATTTATTTTTACACCCTGGCCGGGATTATGCTGCTATTTGCCGGGTTTAAGACCGCATTTTCCAAATATTTTGACGATCTGACCACCTTATTTTTCCGGCGTACACTAAAACAGCGCCAGCTGCAACAACAACTTAGTCAGAACACGCTCCCTTCTTTTCTTTTTAACATTTTGTTTGTATTCGTTGCGGGATACTACCTGGCACTGATGGCAACCCAACTTACTGCAGGTAAAATACCCTATCCTTTTTGGCAGTTGTTTGCCTTTGCGGTGGTTGTTGTATCGGTCGCATATCTTGCTAAATTTTTCCTGCTGAAACTATTTGGCTGGCTATTTAAGTTGCAGCATCTTACTGACGCCTACATCTTCCTCATATTCCTGGTGAGCAAGATCCTGGTATTGTTCCTGCTTCCTGTAATCGTTATCACATCCCTGGGAGGTACAGGAATCAAAACCATTATCTGGACGCTTAGCTGGCTGATCATTGGTGCACTTTTCCTCTACCGTTTTACAGTCGCACTGCAATTGGTACAGAAAAGCAATAAGGTCAGTCTCTTTCATTTCTTCATCTATATTATTGCGTTTGAGCTGTTACCGGCCTTTGTAATCTATAAGTTTATTTTACATTTTTTAACGGGGAATAGCGTACCTTTGCACCCAATTTAGGTGAATTTTAATGTCAAGTAACGTAGCAACAAAACCCATGGCGAAGCCTGAAGCTGGAAAAGTGCAGCATATACTCATCAGCCAGCCAAGACCAAAGAGCGAAAAATCCCCCTATTTCGACCTTGAAAAAAAACATGGTGTTACCCTGGATTTTGAGACACTGATCATGCTGGAGCCCATTTCAGGGAAAGATTTCAGACGTCAAAAGATCAGCATCCCTACCTATTCGGGAGTTATCTTTACCAGCCGCAATGCCATTGATCACTTTTTCAGAACCTGTGAGGAAATGAAGATCAATGTATCGCAGGACACTAAATATTTCTGTATTACAGAGGCGGTAGCGCTCTACCTGCAAAAATTCATCCTCTACCGTAAAAGAAAGGTATTTTATGGCACGGACGGCAGTAACAAAAGCCTGCTGGATGTGATCAATAAACATAAAGAAAATCTCAACTTTTTGTATGTATGCTCTGAAAATCAGCAGGATAATGAAATTATCAGCTGGCTTAAGCAGCACGATTGTTCTTTTGACCTGGCTTTTATGTACCGCACCAAGAGCAATGATGTAAAAAAATCGCTGGGGAACAAGAAATTTGATGTACTCTGTTTCTTTACTCCCAGTGGTGTGAAGAGTTGGTTTGACAATTTTCCAGACTTCCGGCAAAACAATACCGTGATTGGTACTTTTGGCGACAACACCCGGGAAGCAGCCATCAAGGCGGGTTTAAAACCGCAAATTGTGGCTCCTTTACCCAAAACACCCAGCATGATCACAGCCCTGGATCAGTTTTTAGCCGGGTCTAATGGCAAATAAGCCAACAAACTTCTCTTTATCAAAAACTTAACGACTCATTTTTTGGGTAGCTAAGGTTTTTATGAATATTTGCATGGTTATAGTTAACTTTGCAAACTTTATGAGGTTTTTCGTCATCATTTCCGCCTTGTTTTTAATGTCGTCCTGCGGGCCGGGCATGAATAAGATTTTAAAAAGCAAGGATGCTGCCTATAAATTGAAAATGGCAGATGCGTTTTACGCCAAAAAGAAGTATAATAAGGCGCAATTGATCTATGAGGACATTCTGCCTTATTATAAAACAACGCCTCAATTCCAGGATATTTACTATAAATACGCATATACAGCTTATTACCAGCGGGATTATGCCATGGCTGAAAACTACTTTAAAACATTCATGGAAAGTTTTCCCAACAGCCCCAAATTTGAGGAAATGGAATATATGCGGGCTTATAACTTTTATAAGCAATCGCCCAAACCCGAGCTGGATCAAAGTAATACCTTTAAGGCCATTGGCGCCATGCAGACCTTTATCAATACCCATCCCAGTTCTGTACGGCTGCCCGAGGCCAACCGGATTCTGGATGAGCTGAGAAGCAAGCTCGAGATCAAGGACTATAAAAGCGCAAAGCTATACTATGATATGGGCTTTTACCGGGCCGCGGGTGTAAGCTTTGCCGCTCTGCTGGAGAATTTTCCAGAGTCCCAGCTTGCGGATGAGTATAAGATGATGTCGGTAAAATCCTATTATCTTTTTGCCGAAAACAGCATCATTGATAAGAAACCTGAACGTTTCAGAGAAGTGATGGGTGAATGCAAGGAGTTTATCGATCGTTTTCCGGAAAGTAAATATAAAGCCGATATTGAAAAATATATGGCGATGTCACAATCTCAAATTCAAAAATTTAGTAATAATGAGCAAATTAAGAAGGCATCTTAGTGTTGGTACTCCCAGTAGCGTAGAAACCAAAAGCCTGCAGGAGATAAAAAATAAAACCGGCAATATTTATGAATCTATTGCCATTGTTAGCAAAAGAGCCAACCAGATCAATATTTCTATAAAGGAAGAACTGCACAACAAACTGGATGAATTTGCCAGCCATACTGATACGCTGGAAGAGATTCATGAAAATAAAGAGCAGATCGAGATCTCAAAGGCATATGAAAGAATGCCGAACCCTGCCCTGCTGGCTACACAGGAGTTTCTTGATGATAAAATTTATTACCGCAAGGCTGAAGACGAATTGTTCAGCTAGGCCTGCATGTTTTTAATACCAGCCACAGCTGACGAGAAGTCGGTTGTGGCTTTTTTTTGCCCGCTGTACCGGCATCTGCCAACCTGCTCAACCTTTGAATGCAAAAATCACTCTTATCATTTTATTACATCTGTATTCCAAGCCGATGACTTATTTTTGATACATGTTAGAAGGGAAGAAAATAGCCATCGGGGTCAGCGGCAGCATTGCTGCATACAAGATCGTTCACCTGGTGCGCCTGCTGGTAAAACAAAAGGCTGTTGTAAAAGTGATGATGACGCCCGCCGCCCGCGATTTCGTATCTCCGCTTACGCTTTCTACCCTTTCAAAAAACGAGGTACTCATCGACATAGCATCCGGCAATACCTGGGCCAACCATGTGGAGCTGGGGCGATGGGCCGACCTTTTGCTGATAGCACCGCTGAGTTGCAATACGCTGGCAAAAATGGCACAGGGACACTGCGACAACCTGTTGCTTTCCGTATACCTGTCGGCCACCTGCCCGGTAATGGTATCTCCTGCAATGGACGAGGATATGTGGCATCACCCTGCAACTCAGAAAAACATCGAACAGTTGAAAGCGTTCGGACATATTGTGCTCACTCCTGGCTACGGCGAATTGGCCAGTGGACTGATCGGAGACGGGCGCATGGAAGAGCCGGAAACCATCCTCCGGCAAATAGAAGCTTTTTTTGAAAATATGCCCGGCAAAGACCTGAAAGGCAAAAAAGTGCTGGTAACAGCAGGGCCTACACAGGAGGCACTCGATCCGGTGCGCTTTATCGGCAATCACTCTTCAGGAAAAATGGGCTATGCCCTGGCAAAGGAATGCCGGCAGCGTGGTGCCCATGTGGTACTGGTACTGGGCCCGGCCCCTGCTGTTATGCAGCAGGATCTTTCGGGAATTACCCTTATTAAAGTGGTGTCTGCAGAAGAAATGTACCGGGCCTGCATGGATCATTTTCCTTCGGCCGATATAGCCCTGATGGCTGCAGCAGTTGCGGATTACCGGCCTGCAACGGTAAGTGATACCAAGATAAAAAAACAGGAAAATGACCTGGAGCTCACCCTGGTAAAAACCCGGGATATCCTGGCCGCTCTGGGCGCTGTAAAAAACAGTCGCCAGGTACTCCTGGGCTTTGCCCTCGAAACGAATAACGAGGAAGTGCATGCGCTTGAAAAGCTGCATAAAAAAAATGCGGACTATATCGTGCTGAATTCGCTAAACGACGGCGCCGCCTTTGGCGCAGATACGAATAAAATAACCATCTATTCAAAAACAGGTGAAAAAACCGGCTTTGCATCCAAGTCAAAACAGGCCGTGGCAAAGGATATCATCGATACGATTCTAAAAACGGGCACAACAACGATATGAACAAATTATTACCCTTACTGCTCTGGTGCTTGATGTTTGCCGCCTGCGGATTGGGACGGCCAAAAGACGTTTTACCGCAGGATAAAATGCAGGCTGTATTATGGGATATTGCCCAGGGCGGCGAATTTGTAAACGGTTATGTATATTACCGCCACCCGGATCTGAACCGCGCCGTGGTAAATCAGCAGGTGTTGAAACAAATCTTCTCTTTGCATAAGATTACCAAAAAAGAGTTTGAGAAAAGTCTCGAATATTACCAACGTAAGCCCGATGTATTTGTGGCGATGCTAGACTCAATCAATGCGCAGCAAAAACGGGCCAAACAGGCAGAAACACTTCCTGCCACTGATACCGCCCGCACCCAATCTCCGGCATCGGAACCAGGCTCGCGAAGCGCTTCCACTCCCAGATAATATACAATCCATACTCCGGTTTTTTATATGATGACGCGTTATATATGTTTTAACGGTGTTTTTGCAGATGCAGCGTTCCCAGCAATTGATGCGGCCAATAAAAGCTACCGTTACGGAGACGGCTTCTTTGAAACGCTTCGGGTACATCATGGGCAGATACCGCTCTGGGACCTTCACCGGGACAGAATCCTGCGGAGTATGTCGCTATTGGGATACGCCTTTGCAGAAGGTATTACAATCGAAGGGCTTTATGCCCAGCTGTTGGAACTCTGTGTACGCAATCAATGCGCTGCGCAGGCCCGGGTGCGCCTGTCATTCTCAAACGGGAACGGTGGGCTTTTTGATCAATCCTGTGTATACTACCTGGCAGAGGCACATCCGTTTACGACACCGGATGCTGATGAAGGAATATCGCTTGGGGTTTATGACGAACTACAGAAGGACGCCCATCGCTTTTCGGCATTAAAACTTTCCAGCGGCTTTATTTACAGTCGCGCTGCACAATTTTGTAAACGGCAGGGCTGGGATGATTGTGTAATTCAAAATAAAGCAGGCTCCATCATCGAAACCGTCATCTCCAATCTGTTCTGGATCAAAAACGGGTCGATATTTACGCCACCTGTTGCCGATGGCTGCGTAGAGGGGGTATTCCGGTCGTACCTGTTGGCGGCAGAACCGCAGATCACTGAGCGCTCCTGTACACGTGAGCTGCTGGAAGAGGCCGACGAGCTATTTCTCACCAATGCGCTCCGGGGTATCCGGAAAGTACGTGCGTTTAATGGTAAGACATATACCAGCGATCAAACGGTGGCCTTACTTTCCCGGCATCAGCAGCTGCGTTTAGAATAAGTGTTCAGGCGTTTGTATGCAGCCGGCTATAAACTTCCGATAAGGTATCTACCGCAGCCCGGCCCTCGCTGCCCAGATCTAAACTATAGTCATTTACATACAGGTCGATATGCTTACGCATTACCTCCTCGCTCATCGCCTGTGCATGTTCTTTTACATAAGCAGATACTTCCGGATACCGGTCAAATGCATATTGGAGGCTTTTTCGGATCAGCGTATCCACCTGATTGAAAACGGCATCGCCCAGAGACTTCTTTATCACAATCCCTCCCAGGGGAATGGGTACATTCATCGCCTGCTCCCAGTATTCACCCAGGTCGGTTACTTTTACCAGGCCTTTGTCCTGATAGGTAAACCGGTTCTCGTGAATGATCACACCCAGCTCGGCCCGGCCCTCTACCACCGCATCTTCTATTTCGTGAAATACGCCAAATGATTTATGAGGTGCGTTTGGATAAGCAAAACTAAAAAGCAAATGCGCCGTTGTATTTACACCAGGCAACACCACCGTGGCATTATTGATGGCAGCCTCCGAAAAAGGCTGTCGGCGTCCGCTTATCAGCAGGGGCCCCACTCCCTTTCCCAAAGCGCTCCCGGAGTTTAATAAGGCATACTGATCTTTTGTTTTAAAATAAGCGGGAAAGCTAAGCTTGGTCACATCCAGCTTTTCCTCAAGTGCCCAGCGGTTCAGTGTCTCCACATCTTCCAGCACGGCGTCAAATTCAATACCTTTGGTGTCAATCTTCCCGTTTACCAGTGCATCAAAAATAAACGTGTCATTCGGACAGGGCGAAAACCCCAGTTTGAGTTTCATATATATTTCTTATTCATTCTTAAAACAGGAAGTTGCAAAAAAGGTTCAGGGCAGCGTAGTAAACAGTTTTAAAAGCCGTTCGGTATGTTCCGCCAAATTTGAAACAGACGCTTTCAACGCCCATTTTGCCTTATCCCGCTCCCCTACATAATTAGACACGGCCCTTACCTGGAGAAAAGGCACCTGCTCCATAATTGCTACATAATGCAATGCTGCGCCCTCCATCGATTCTATCTCTGCCCCCAGTTGGTCTTTAAAATACCGGACGGTATCTGCTGCAGTTGTAATTTCATTGATCGTAACGCCGCTTACAGGCGCCAATCCAGTAAGCTCCATCAACCGGCGGTGCGGGTTTTGAAGCCTTCCCCCGGTAAATGGAGGCGCATCTTCACTGGCCAGTTGCAGGTCAAAAACCGATTTACGGCAGCCGGCTTCCACCACGCCCAGGTCTCCAAAACACTCGTTTTGAACCACCACAACGGTTCCCGGAGCATGACTGTTCACAAAGCTGCCGCTAATGCCGGCCTGTAACACAAGTGCATAGCGCTCCCGGGCCAATTGCCGCGTGAGCCAATATGCGGTACTTGCGCTGCCAATACCTGCGATGAGTACGTCAATGTTCCGCTGTTCTTTTAGAAAAGAATTTAACGGCTTTATTTCCAGTTCGGTGGCGGCCACCAATAATATTTTTTCCTGCATATTCCGTTTCACTATAGCGTCAGTGCCCGGTTTTAACCGTTCTGACAACTGAATCTTGGTAAAAATGTTCTGCCCGCGAAGTTCGGCATTTTTATAATTGGGGGAAATGTTACCTTTGCAGTCTGTTTTTTTGAAGGTGGCATCTTTTTTACCGGATAACCAGCTTCAAAAGCCGGAGGAAACCGGCTTACTTATTTTTGATTATGGTATATCTCACAAGAATTGAACACTTTAATGCCGCTCATAAGCTTTTTAATCCCGCCTGGACAGAAGCGCAGAATGAGCAGGTTTTTGGCAAATGTGCGAATAAGAACTGGCACGGGCATAACTACGAATTATACATTACCGTAAAAGGCGAGCCTGATCCGGACACCGGCTTTGTATATGACGTAAAAAAATTGAGCGAGATCATTAAAGATCATATTATTGAAAAACTGGATCACCGCAATCTGAATGAGGATGTTGATTTTATGAAAGGGAAATTATGCAGTACAGAAAATCTGGCTATTGCAATCTGGAATGAACTGACCCCTCATTTGCCGCAGGGCGTACTCCTCCACTGCATAAAACTGTATGAGACCCCCAGGATTTATGTGGAGTATTTTGGTTAAGTTTGTACACACCATTCGTCCAGTATGAAAGTATCCGTATTCAGGAAGGAGCATTTTAACGCGGCGCACCGGCTCTTTAATCCGGCCTGGGATGATGCTACCAATGAACGCGTTTTCGGGAAGTGTTCGCTACCGCATTACCACGGTCATAACTACGAGCTGGAAATAAAGGTAACCGGAGAAGTGGATCCTCAAACCGGCTTTGTGATCGATCTGAAGGTGTTGAGCGAGCTGGTAGCAAAAAATGTGATTGAGAAGTTTGACCACCGGAATCTGAACCTGGACACTGATGAATTTAAGCATACAAACCCTACTGCAGAGAACATTGCAATTGTAATTTACAATATCCTGCGGCCCCATATCCAAAGCGATCATGACCTGATGATCCGCCTGTATGAAACGCCGAGGAATTTTGTAGAGTACCCATCATCTTAAATTGCCGGCAACTATGGCTTATAAAAAAGAAGATATATATGATGAATCTGTAACCGATGCACTCGTTCATCATTACAAACAAGCGATCACGCAACTTGGGGAGGACCCGGAGCGGGAAGGCCTCTTAAAAACGCCTGAGCGTGTAGCCAAGGCTATGCAGGTTTTAACACAGGGCTACCATTTGGATGCGCATGAGATCATCAATTCTGCGAAATTTCATGAAGATGTAAGCGAAATGATCATTGTAAAGGATATTGAACTGTACAGCCTTTGTGAACACCACATGCTTCCTTTCTTTGGAAGAGCACATGTAGCCTACATCCCCAATGGCTGGATCACCGGCCTGAGCAAAATAGCGCGGGTCGTAGATGTATATTCGCGCCGCCTGCAGGTACAGGAACGCCTTACGGTACAGATCATGAACGCTATTAAGGAAACATTAAATCCGCTGGGGGTGGCGGTAGTAATTGAAGCAAAGCACCTTTGCATGATGATGCGGGGCGTTCAAAAGCAGAATTCGGAAACCACCACTTCTGCATTTGACGGCGAGTTTCAGAAGAACTCTACGCGGAGCGAATTTTTAAAGCTCATCAGTGCACGATTAAGTTAAAGAAAACGAACCAAAATAAATAAGTGAATATGAAACAGGCAGTGGTTTTTCCCGGACAGGGATCGCAATTTACCGGGATGGGAAAAGAGCATTATGAAAACAATGCGTTCGCGAAGAAATTGTTTGAACAAGGCAATGAAATCTTAGGGTTCCGTCTTTCCGACATCATGTTTACAGGAACTGCAGAAGAACTGAAGGAAACAAAAGTGACGCAACCGGCGGTGTTTTTACATTCCATTGTAGCCTATAAGGTAATGGAGAACAACCGGCCCGATATGGTTGCGGGACACTCCCTCGGTGAATTTTCGGCATTGGTAGCCAACAATGTGCTGGCATTCGAAGATGCGCTGCAACTGGTAGCCGTACGGGCCAACGCCATGCAGCATGCCTGCGAGCTGCAGCCTTCCACGATGGCTGCTGTATTGAACCTGCCAGATGAAAAAGTTGAGGAGATCTGTAAAGCGATCCAGGACGAAACCGGGGAAATCGTTGTGGCTGCAAACTACAACTGCCCGGGCCAGCTGGTGATTAGCGGAACGATTAAAGGTATTGAAATAGCAGTTGAACGCATGAAGGCAGCCGGAGCCAAGCGGGCCTTGGTGTTGCCTGTGGGCGGCGCTTTTCACTCTCCCCTGATGGAGCCGGCACGGAAAGAGCTGCAGGAAGCTATAGAAAAAACAGCTTTTCATCAGCCGGTTTGCCCTATCTACCAGAACGTAGTCGCCAAACCGGTAATGGATAAAGAAGAAATCAAAGAAAACCTGATTGCCCAGCTTACCGGTGCAGTGCGGTGGACACAGAGTATACAGTCGATGATCGCCAACGGCGCTACCCGGTTTACGGAAGCCGGACCTGGTAAAGTATTACAGGGCCTGATCCAGAAGATCAATAAAGAAGTTGAGGTAAATGGGGTTAGTTAACCCCATTTTTTTTTGCCGGCAGCCATCCGCCGTTTATCAATCGGGTACAGGTCCTTAACGATTTCTTCCTACCTTCGAAATATTCGCTCACCGATTTTTTACAAATGACCATACTCGCATTTACATGCATCATGTTGCTGGGCGCCTTTGTGGCCGGATTGATCGGCTCCTTATCCGGTCTGGGAGGCGGTATTATCATCATTCCGTTGCTTACGATCGGCCTGGGGGTCGACATTCATTATGCCGTTGGTGCCGCGCTGGTTTCTGTGATCGCCACATCTTCCGGATCGGCCGCCGCCTATGTACGGGAAGGCATTACCAATATGCGGCTGGGCATCTTCCTTGAAATTGCCACCACCACCGGCGCTGTTTGCGGAGCCCTCATTTCTACTATTGCACCCGGTTCATTCATCGCTGTACTGTTCGGACTCACTCTGATCTTTTCCTCAATCAACTCCCTGCGAAAAAAGGAAGAACAGGTTTTAACACAAAGCAGTCCGCTTGCCCGGAAACTAAGACTGGATGGCAGTTATCCTGACGCCGGTGGCCGGCAGATCCGGTATGGCACCAGGAATGTATTGGGAGGCTTTGGAATGATGGGGATTGCAGGCATGATGTCGGGCCTGTTGGGTATCGGATCCGGCGCTTTCAAGGTAATTGCAATGGATAACATCATGCGCATCCCGTTTAAGGTATCTACCACCACCAGCAATTTTATGATGGGCGTAACGGCCATTGCCAGCACAGTGATCTATTTACAAAAAGGATATGTGCAGCCGGGTATTTGCATGCCCACGATGATCGGAGTGCTCTTCGGCTCCATCTCCGGGTCCAGGATCCTGATCCGGTCTAACCCCAAAAAGCTCCGGTTGTTTTTTGCTGTGATCATCCTGGTATTGGCCCTTAATATGATTTATCACGGCATCGCCGGAAAAATTTAAACCCATGATGCAGAGAAACCGTTTCTCCGATAAAACATTGCAGACCATTGTAGGCAACCTGCTCCGTTACGGCGTATGGCTGGCCCTGAGCGTTGGTGCAGTCGGTGGCATCATCTACCTGTTGCGACATGGCCATGAGCCCGCTCAATACAGCAGCTTCATCGAAAACGACAGGCATATCGGGCAACTGATCAAGGAAATCATCACCGGCATTAAAGTGGGCAGCGGCAGGGCCATTATATTTTCAGGAATCATCCTGCTTTTTCTGACACCTGCAGCACGCCTGGTATTGTCATTTTTCTCGTTCATGATTGAAAAAGATTACCTATATGTGACGATCACCCTAATTGTTATGATGATCATCGGCATCAGTATTTCGCTGGGATATGGTCATTAAAAGAAGCCGCAAAGCCTAAAGGACACAAAGCATACAGAAAGACAAGGCAACAAGCATTTTTCTTCCTGTCTTTCATCCCATGCTTCATGGTATTTAGAACCACACCATTTTGTTACCCCGCACAACAACATAACATAACCATAAGAAGTGCTTCAGTCTTATTTAGTATTTTCGCAAAAACAGACATCCCTATTATGCCTGCACATACAGACATAGCTTCTTCCCTTTCTTCCGGCAGCGCGGAATTCACCCAAACAAGAACCAGCGAAAGCCGGTTGCTCGCGGGTTTTATGATCCTGTGGTTTATTATCAACAGCCTGCAGGCTGCTTTCCTGGGTATCGACGGAGATGAGGCCTATTACTGGATGTTATCACAACACCTGCAATGGGGTTACTTCGACCACCCGCCGATGGTTACGCTTTTTATACGGCTGGGAGAATCCCTGGGACATGGCCCGTTCTTTACCCGCCTTGGAACCATTCTATTATCCACCTTTTCTATTCCGCTTATTTACAGAGGGCTTCCGAACTACCTGCAAAAGGTCCGGTGGTTTATCCTGCTTTATGCAGCTACCCTGGTATTGAATGTATATGCATTTATCACTACGCCCGATGCCGCGCTTTTCTTTTTCGCTGCTCTGTTCTTTTTGAAATACAAACATTTTCTGAATCATAACAATTTCCGTAACAGCCTCTGGCTGGCCCTCGCCATCACCGGAATGTTTTACAGTAAATACCACGGCATTCTCCTCGTTGGATTTGTAGTACTATCGAATTTAAAATTATTGGGCAATAAATATTTCTGGCTGATTGTGCTACTGGTATCCCTGTTCTTCCTGCCACATCTTTATTGGCAATATATGAACGACTGGCCCACCGTGCGTTTCCATCTGATTGAACGCATCGCCAAAAAGTACCGGATCAACTATACCACCGATTATTTGTTGGGGCAGATCCTGATCTGGGGTCCGCTGATCTCCCTGTTGTTCTATGCTTCTATTTTCAAACTGAAGATCCGGGGCGCATTGATGCGTGCCCATCTTTTTATGTTTGCAGGTACACTTGGCTTCTTCCTTTTCTCTTCCTTCAAAAACACGGTAGAGCCGCACTGGACGATGATCGCCGGCATCTCGTATATAGCATTGTTCTTATCATTGGTAGATAACAGGAGTGAAAAATTCAGGCGGCTGTTTTTAAAAATCGCCTGGTGCAATATCGGGCTCATCTTACTGGCCCGGATTCTGTTCCTGATCCCCAACGGACCTGCCAACCACATCAAACATTTCCGGTCCTTTTCTTATGCCCGGTTATGGGCGGATACTGTTTATCAAAAAGCAAACGGCAGGCCTGTCGTATTTTCCAATTCCTATGCGTTGCCTTCGCTGTATAAATTTTATCATCCGGATGTGCAAACAACCGGCTATAATGACAAGGGCTACCGCAAAACCAATTTCAACATTACGGATGACCAGTTCTTAAATGGCAGGGACGTATATTATTACACACAGAGCCCGGATCTGCAACCGGGAGCCGGCATTGAGGTTTCAACAGCTTATAATACAGGCAGATTATTGCCGCTGCTGAAATATCATAGTCTGAACGGGCTGCGCATCTCCGTACCGAATCCCACCAAAGAAATGAAAGCCGGGAGTCTGCAACAGATACCCCTAACCATTACCAATAAAAGCAGCCAGGCCCAGGAGCTGGAACCAAAGCTGCGAGTGGACTATGCTTTCCTGATCGAGAAATACAATTTCATCAATTCAGATTCCAGCTTTGCACTGCCACCGCGTACCCTTCAGCCGGGAGAAAGCCTGCAGTTAAGCATCCTTGTTAAGGCCCCGCAGCAGGGCGGCAAATACCGGTTGCTGTTTTCATTTGTAAATGATTATATCACGGGAAATTTTGCCAGCAATTTTTACGAGATCAAGGTTAATGGAGAATAATTTAAGAATTGGAAATATGAGGCTGTGCGAATGACGATCCGTTCCTGCTCCGTGAATTTCCTTTCGATCGATATTCTATAGACGTTGGACGATAGATCTTTGACATCTTATATCAGATATAAAAACGGATCCAACTCACCACAGCGGGCACGTGTGGAACGTTAAACTTAAACAGCTTTTAGCATTCAGCCTTGGGCATCGGTTATCAGGTTTTCAGTCTTCAGTTGACACAACTAGGATTGGAGATAGGGTATCAGGTATGGACCCGGAGCCCAACTTTAACCGTTGAAGTTGAACGTTAAACTTGAAACAGCATTTAGCGTTCAGCTTTTTCGTCTTCAGCTATCAGTTCCCTCCAGTCTGCATGTTCTCCCAGGCAAGGGCAATAGTGTATAGTGATAGATCATCAAGCATAAAAACGGAACCCAACCTGAAACTTTGAACCTGAAACAAAAACCTACCCCCCCGGCGCAATCAGCTGGTTCCGGATCAGCCGGTTATTGTATTGCTGTATAAATGCTTTAACCCGCTGCTCCATGGCCGCCGCCCGCTTTACAGAATCCTGCAACAGATCGGTCTTCATCAGCCGGTCCGTTTTAAAATCATACAGACCGGTCGGTTTTTTCCCATCAAAAAATAATAATTGATTGCCTTCGATCCATCGGTATCCGCCGGAATATTGAAAGGCAAAACCCGGCCCCTGCCGCTGCAATACATTTTCACCGAACGCCAGGTACGGCTTCTTATAGTGCAGGTATCCCAGTACAGTCGGCATAATATCCAACTGCTGGATCACCCCCGAATCAATGCCACGGAAACTGCTGTCGCCCGGCGCATATAAAAGAATGGGAATGGCAATATCGCCCCAGGCATTCTGATATTCGGCGTGATACGAAACCGTAGCATGGTCTGCTGCGATTACGAAAAGCGTGTTTTTAAACCAGGGCTGCTGTTGCGCTTTGCCAAAAAACTTCCGCAACGCCAGGTCGGTATAACTGATACATTCCATAACCGGCAAGGGACCTTTTTTAAATTGGCCTTCATATTGTTTGGGCACTTTAAACGGATGGTGTGAGGATACCGAAAAAATCCCGGAGAAGAACGGCTGCGGGAAACCGGCCAGCTTTTGCGCAAAAAACTGGAAAAACGGCTCATCCCAGATGCCCCAGATACCATCAAAATCTGCGTCATTGTTATACTCCGTTTTGCCAAAATAATGCTCGATGCCGATCATCTTCGTATAGGATAAGAAGCCCATCGATCCGTTGGGTGCGCCATGGAAAAAAGAAGTGTGATACCCTTCCTGCGCCAGCAGTTTGGGTAAGCTTCTGGTACTGTCCGAAACATAGGGCGTTAATACAAAGGGATCGAGCCCGCTGGGAATACTGGAAAAGATCGAGGGGATCGCATCAATCGACTTACGGCCATTGGCAAAAGAATTCCAGTAGATCTTGCTTACCGAAGCCAGTGAATCCAGGAAGGGTGTAAACCCGGTATAAGTGCCCTTATCAAGATCCTTATTATAAAATCCTACCGACTCTTTACCAAAGCTTTCAAGAATGATGATGACCACATTCTTCTTTGCAAAAGGAACCGTATCTGCTGACGGGGCGTGCAGCGGCGAATAGAGCTGCGCCACCTCTTTATCTGAAAAATAATGTACTTCGCGCAATGGTTTTACCCCCATGGTTCGGATAAATACAAATGGTGTATTTAATACCAGGTATACCTCATGCGAGCGCTTTACATAGGCGCCGGCATCGCCCACCGTAATGGGGCGCGTACTGTGCCGAAACCCGCCACGGATGCCGCCGATGGCCAGTACCACACTCAACACAAAGATCAATGCGGCTTTTGTAAAATAGACCGCTTTCCGTACCGGGCCCTGTTGTTCCCTGATTGCAACCCGGCGGTAGAGGAACACCATTAAGCCGATCAGCCCGATATAGATCAGTACTACGTACCAGTAGTCGATCAAAAAATTAAACGCAAGCCCTGATTTATTCTGCTCGTGTGAAAATTCGCTAAAAACGCTGGTTGTGGTTCGCCTTAACGTAAAACGGTAATAGATAAAATCGATACAGTTCAGCAATAATGCGATCCCGTTTGTAATATAAAATACCCATTGCAACACCCGCTGAAACCGTTTATGGGTGCGCAAACCATATGGCAATGGCAATGTCATTAAGAAAATCAGCAGGCCATTAAAGTAAAGCATGGCGGCTACATCAAACCGCAAACCGCCGGTAAGAATCATGATCCAATCCTGTAACCCGATCCCCGGGAACAAGGACGTATTCAGCAAATAAAACAGGAAGCGACAGATAAAAAACAACACCAATACCAGCAGGAGGCGGTATAAAAATGCGCCATAGTAACTCAACTCCCAGGTTCTTTTCCTCCTGTTCATATAATCCAGATTAATGTGAATGCTCATTTGCCTCGTTCGTAACCACCGGTGGGGATGATTTTTTCCGTTCCCGTCCAAACAAAATAAAAATCGCCGATAGCGCCATTGCCATCGTGATGAGGTAAAAACTTAAGCTTACGGATACAGCCAGGTCTTTGTCGAGTCCAAAAGTACCTGCCCCCCATACAATGGCTACTTCCCGGGCCCCCAATCCGCCGATACTAAACGGGAATAAAGAGGCCAGCGACGATAAAAGAAAAATAGCAAAATAAGGCCAGTAGCTGGTTTTACAACCCAATGCCGCCAGGATGAAGGCCACGGTTGCCAGCTGGAGCGACTGGGTACAGATACCCAGCAGGTGCGTGGTGATAAAGTGCCGGCTGATGCGGCTAAAATACCGGCGCAGTACCCAATAATAAATCAGGGAACCTAGTCCGAAAGCCACCAGGATCCAGAGACTATACTGCCTTACTTCCGGCATGGCCAGGCTAAAACAGGAAACCAGGAACCCCAGCCCCCATAACCCCGCCAGCCGGTCGAAAAACACGGCAGAAAAAACCTCCTTGTGCGTCGTGTCATACCGCTGTTTTAATACGATGATCTTATATCCGTCTCCTCCCAAACCGCTGGGAAGAAACAGGTTGTAGAACATCCCCAGCAGGAATAAACGCAGGTTGGATGCCGCAGAAATGGGCAACCCGATATTCCTGAAAAAATAAAGAAGGCGGAAGGAGGTTATAACCTGGCAGGTAATAAAGGCTGCCACAGCGGGAATCAGCCACCGGCTATCCGCCTCTTTCCACAGTCGCTGTACCGCAGTCAGATCCACCTTGGTATACACCAGCCACAAGGCCAGAACAGTAAAGATTACTTTTAGTACCGGTTTTAAAATATTCCAGACCTTTTTTTTATCCATATTTCGAGTGCAAACTTCGGCTAAAATGTTAAATCACCTGCTGATTTTTTTCCCGGAGATCGCTAAAAATGGCGACGCTCTCTTTAAAATAAATCAAGATATATAATGTAAATTCGATATGGGTCTTTTAATCAACCAATTTTCTAAACGCAAAATAATCTCCCATGAAACCGATCTTTTCATTTGTTGCTGTTTTAGCAACGCTGGGCATCCTCTTCTGCGGCTGCCAGAAAAATAGCGCGCTCAACCCTGAGGTGCCGTTATCAGCACAAAGCCAGGGCGATCTGCAGAAATTAGCCTTAAGCACAGGTTCTGACTACGAGCCCAACGAAGTACTGGTAAAATTTAAAGAAAACATCCTTCCCGAAAAAAAGACAGCAATCCTGAATAAGATCAACGGGCATTTAAAAGAAAAAATCATTACCAAACTGATGGCAAGACTGGGCGACCAGGAGGGGCTTTCGCTCCTGGAAGCTACGGCGGGAACGATGGCTACGATTGAAAAATTAAAGGCGATGCCCGAGGTGGAATATGCAGAGCCCAATTATATCTATCAGCATTTTGCAACATCCAACGATCCTTACTTTTTAAACGGGTCACTGTGGGGAATGTACGGTTCCACCACTACGCCCGCCAATAATTATGGCAGCCAGGCAGCAGCCGCATGGGCCTCCGGCAATACCGGGTCCGCCACGGTATACGTCGGCATCATCGACGAAGGATATATGTACATGCACGAAGACCTTCAGGCGAATGCTGGCGTAAACCCAGGTGAAATTCCCGGCAATGGCGTGGATGACGATCACAACGGGTATGTTGATGACGTGTATGGCTGGGACTTTGTAAGCAATAATAATTCCGTATTTGACGGTACCAGCGATGATCATGGCACGCATGTGGCAGGAACGATTGGAGCTGTGGGCGGCAACGGCAAAGGTGTTGCCGGAATGTGCTGGAACGTTAAACTACTCAGCGGCAAGTTCCTGGGCACCAATGGCGGCACCACGGCCAATGCTATAAAAGCGATCGATTACTTTACCAACTTAAAATTGAGCCAGGGCCTTAATATAGTAGCTACCAATAATTCCTGGGGCGGCGGCGGTTTTTCACAGGCCTTACAGGACGCTATCGAACGTGCCAATAATGCGGGCATTCTGTTTGTAGCAGCCGCCGGAAATTCAACTAATAATAACGACGCCAATCCCAGCTACCCCGCGAGTTATCCCAATGCCAATATCATTGCGGTTGCCGCTATAACCAACTCCGGAGCATTGGCTAGTTTTTCTAACTATGGCAGTACAACCGTAGACTTAGGCGCTCCCGGGGCCTCCATTTACTCAACCGTGCCCGTAAATCTCAAAAGGAACAAAATCGGATCGGGTTATGCTTCATACAGCGGCACCTCCATGGCTACCCCGCATGTTACTGGAGCTGTTGCGCTGTACGCTTCCACCCATCCCGGCGCCACAGCTGCAGCTGTCAAAAATGCGATTCTTACTACTACCACGCCAACCGCTTCCCTGGCCGGCAAATGCGCCACCGGAGGGCGACTAAATGTCAGTTCCTTCTAGGCGCAGTAAGGGGGCAATATTATCTTTTAAAAAAATACCGGCTGATGCAGCATCCTGATTTTTTGCTGCCAGCCGATTCTTTCTATTGCTGTAAAATCTGCGGCCAGCCATTTTCATACGATGGCGAAGTTTCATGTACTTTTTATCAGTGGCATACCCACTAAAGGTTTCGCTCATTTTTATAAATCCGTCGAAAGCGAAAGAATATCTTCGTATCTTCATCAGCATGAAGCAGTAAGCCCCGGGCTTTTGCTTTACGATCAGGCCTTAACTCGTAAATGACCACCGTTGTTTCAGAACCGCATCACAGAACTATTCCACATTACCTATCCCATTATCCAGGCCGGCATGGTATGGACCAGTGGCTGGCGACTGGCCAGCGCGGTGAGTAATGCCGGAGGCCTTGGATTGATCGGTGCCGGTTCCATGTACCCGGATGTATTAAAAGTGCATATACAAAAATGCAGAGCCGCTGCCAAGCATCCATTTGGCGTTAACCTGCCTTTACTGTATCCCGACCTTGAAGCACATATCCGGATCATTATCGAAGAAGCGGTTCCGGTTGTTTTTACCAGCGCCGGTAATCCCAAAACCTGGACGGGCATTTTAAAAGAAGCAGGCATCACGGTCGTACATGTGGTCAGCAGCAGCAAATTTGCGCTAAAGGCACAGGACGCGGGTTGCGATGCAGTAGTAGCTGAAGGTTTTGAAGCAGGGGGGCATAACGGCCGGGAGGAAACCACTTCCATGGTACTGGTGCCGCTGGTAGCGGATGCTGTAGAAATACCGGTGATTGCAGCAGGCGGCATTGCAACGGGTAAACAGATGTTGGCTGCCTTTGCGCTCGGTGCCGAAGGCGTGCAGGTAGGAAGCCGGTTTGCAGCCAGTGAAGAAGCATCCTGCCATGCCGATTTTAAAAAAATGATCGTCAGTTCCAACGAAGGCGATACCGCGCTCTCGCTAAAGCAGCTCACCCCCGTGCGATTATTAAAAAACGATTTTTACCAGCAGGTAAAAGCGCTGGAACTTGCAGGCGCTACACCGGCAGCATTGTTGGAACTATTGGGCCGCGGCCGGGCTAAAAAGGGCATGTTTGAGGGCGACCTTGAAAATGGCGAACTGGAAATCGGACAGGTAGCTGCAGTGATCCGGTCGGTTCAACCGGCAGCCGAAATTGTACAGGAGCTATGGACCGGGTTTCAAAACCGCCTGGCTGAGCTCCATACCTGATGCCACGTTATTCAGACTATTCTTACACATGTATACATTGAACGATTTGAAAAACCAGCACTTCTGCCTGTACTGCAACAGAAAATGGCTGTTGCTTATTTGCCTGATCCTTGGCCTGTCTGTAACCGGCCTCGGCCAGCCGTTTGCATCCCTGAGCAAAAAGATAGCGGCCAATGACTCCGTCAATAACTATATGCCCCGGGAAAAATTATTTGTACACTACGACCGCCCTTTTTACAAGGTAAAGGATACCGTATGGATGAAGGGCTATATACTGGCAGCCAGCGATTATACCATCACGGACAGTACCGGCATCGCGTATATCGAAATTATCAACGCCGCTAATGAAGTCGTTAAAAGAACAGCGGCCCCCTGTTACTGGGGACGCTTTCAAAGCAGCATTCCCCTGAAGGAAGATGATTTTCCACAGGGAAGTTATCGGCTTCGTGCCTATACCAACTGGATGCGTAATTTCGGAGACTCGCTGTTTTATGAAAGCCGCTTCACGGTAATTAACCCCATCGCCGGGGAATGGAATGCGCGTATCCATGAAGCCACATATTCCGGTAACCGTATTTCACTTTCTGCGGCGCTTACCACCAATAGTCTGAGCCCGATTGCCCGCAAAAAAGTATTGGTGCGGGTACGGTCTAAAAACCGGAACCTGCTCCGGTTACAAGCCCAGACGGACGGAGAAGGAAACCTGTATGTCGACACCTTACTTAAAGGAGTATTGGAGAACCGGGACCTGATTGTGGAAATCGCAGACAACGAGGACCTGAAATTACAGATACCGGTTAAAACCACCGGTTCAGCTACGATCGACCTTCAGTTTCTGCCGGAAGGCGGCAGCTTTATTGCCGGTAAGCCCCAGTTACTGGGATTTAAAGCACTGAATGTGTATGGGAAAGGAAAGGATGTAAAAGGGGTGATCCGGAACGAGCAGGGACAACAAATAGCCACCTTTGCCTCTATCCACAAAGGAATGGGCATTGTAGCGTTTACGCCCCAGCCAGGCGGCCATTATACCGCTTTCCCCGAACACGGGCAACCGGTAAAACTTCCGGACCCACAGTCATCGGGCACCTTACTGCAGGTAACCAATAATCCTTTGTCGGACAGTTTCCGGGTGATCATCAGCAGTACGCCGGATCTTTACGGCCGGAAATATTTTTTTGCCGCCACCTCCGGAGGACTTTGCTTTGCCAAAGGTCCGCTTACGCTTTCTGAAGGACCACACCGTCTTTCCATTGCTAAAAGCATGCCGCCATCCGGCATTACCCGTCTGGTACTTTATGATAGCCTGATGCGCCCCGTAAACGAGCGGGCCGTTTTTATCTGGCATAAGGACCCTCTGCAACTTGCACTTACACCCGATAAGTCGCTATACAATACAAAGGACAGCGTGTCGCTGCTCCTTACTGTAAACAACGGGAAGCAACCGGTTCCGGGTAGCTTTTCCCTTGCCGTGATCGACACCAGCCAGGTTCAGATGAACAGACTGTCGGAGAATATCATCAGTTATATGCTGCTGAGTGCTGATCTCAAAGGAACAATAGAAGAGCCCTATTATTATTTTCAGGATCCCCTGCCGGGAGCAGTAGACGCATTAATGCTCACCCAGGGCTGGGTGCGTTATGAATGGCCGTCGCAGAACTTCAGATTTATACGGGAGCACGACTTCAGGATCACGGGGAAGGCCACTAATATTTTTAATAAACCGTTCAGTAATACCAAGATAACCGCTTTTGGTACCATCGGGAAAACAAGCATGTTTGCGATGGACACCGTCACCAACCAAAACGGGGTATTTACCCTGGATCATTTCCCTTATTTTAACAACGACAGCGTAAGTATGGTGATCAAAGGCCTTAACAAAAAAGGCAAGGCCTTTAATATAGGTATCGAAGTTGACGAGCCGGTTTTTCCTGCTTACACGAGTGCACCATTGGCATTTGATCATCAGAATATCTTACTCGACACCGCAACGGTTCAGTTTGTAAACAAGCAGGTGGCTATCCGGAAGCTGATCAAAAAGAACGGGGACTACCTGGATGAGGTGGTGGTAAAAACCAATGCCGGCATTACCGGGTCTAAAAACCTCAATAAAAACGGTGGCGCCGATCAGGTAATCAATGAAAGGATCCTGGATAAAACCCCCAAGATCACCCTGCTGGATGTGCTTTACAAACAGGTAAAGGGGTTCCGGCAGGGCTCCCCCCCAAAAAGCATCCGTCAAATGTATATGGTCAACAGCAACATTGCCCGGTTTATTATCGATGGAATGGATCTGAATTTCTTTTACCAAAACAGCGGTGCCGGCCCCAATGATTACCTGCTTTTTCTCGATTCGTATCTGAAATATTTTTCAGCAGAAGATGTACGGGGTATTGAGGTAATGAACAATCCCCGCTACAATTCATCTTACCGGTCCCACTATTTGAGTACGGCAGAATTGATGAACTCCGGGCCCGCCAGCATTGACTACTCGTTTATTGAAATTACCACCCGCACGGGATCGGGGCCGTTTCTAAAGAAAACACCTGGTATGTACTTGTACAAACCGGTAGTACCCGTTATTGCCCGACAATTTTACAGTCCGCGCTATACTTCACCGGATGAGAAAACCATCCTCCCCGATATGCGTACCACGGTTTACTGGAACCCCGAGATCATTACGGATAAGGATGGGCAGGCAAGGGTTTCATTTTACACCTCGGAAAGCAAGGGAAATTATATAATCCTGGTGCAGGGTACAAATCTGACAGGAGGCATGGGCGTATTGTATCAGCCGTTGAAGATCCGCGAACCAGAAAACTAAATCATTCGCGGAACGCACAGTGTAATTATATAACCGTTCGTTCCGGCAAACAGATTGTTGTTGGCGATACCGCACCGGTATTATTACTCACCGCAGGGCACCTTGTGCAACTGGATGCCTTCATTAAAGTGAATGCTATCGCGGTTGCTAAACAACAGCTTTCCGTCTTTTTCTTCCATAGCACCATGCCCCTCTATTGCTATGCTGTCTTTAAGCAGGAAGGCCACCTGGCGCATGGAGGTTTTTCCTTCCGAAACAAAGGTATAATCGGCTATCAGCGTATCTCCTTTTAATACACCTTCTATCGTTCCCTCGTTTTTATCCTTCTCATGAAAACGATATGTAAGCTTACCCGTTACTACATTGGGGAAGACCTCCGCCTTAAGAAAGAAGGAATCACGACCACTTTGGCCGGCATAACAACCGCCTGCAGGTATCATAATATGGTTTTCCGTTTTACCGGCCGAATCTTCCGCTGCAGCTATAGGTTTGGCCTCCTGCTGCGGATTGTTGCAGGCAAGGCCAAGCATGAACAGCAGGGCCCATTTTCTGGATGAAACATTTATCTTTTTCATACGATTTTTAATACGAAGCGTTATAATCATTGTCACTTACAGGCTAACGACCGGAGTGATATGTAGCTGGTCATTTACGTTCTCAAGCATTCCGTCAGCCCTCCTTCGCGGCCCCCCGCGTTACTGGTTTCCGCCCTGGAACCCGCCGTTGTTTCCACCCTGGCTTCCCCCATTGTTGCCACCCTGAAATCCGCCACCGCTGATATTACCTGTTGTAATTTTATCATTCCAGCCATATGGCACCAGGTCGGCCACACTTGAAGTAAATGTGCGTGAACGATTGTTACGGTCATACACCCGAACCGTTTTGCCCCGGGGGATATAGATAGACGATGCCTGACCCGAAAGGAAGCCCAGGTCTGAAGGACCGAAATTCCCATCAGGAAGCTCCCGATACATCCCCGAGTATTTTGCATCCTTATAAAGAATCACCCGGTTTCCCTGGGGTGGTTGTCCGCTGTTTCCACCGCTGATATTACCCGTTGTAATTTTATCATTCCAGCCATATGGTACCAGGTCCGCCACGCTTGAAGTAAACGTACGCGAATGATTGTTACGGTCATACACCCGTATCGTTTTGCCCCGGGGGATATAGATAGACGATGCCTGCCCGGATAAAAAGCCCAGATCCGAAGGGCTAAAATTCCCATCGGCAAGTGCTCTTGCCATCCCCGAGTATTTTGCGTCCCTGTAAACAATCACCCGGTTGCCTTGTGGGGGCAGGTTATTGCCGGAATCATTGCCAGGGTTGCCCGGCCCCTGCCCGCGCCATACTTTTACAGATGACACCCTGTTCCTCCAGGAGGCCGGTAAACAGCTTACGGAGCTTGTGAACGTTACCGACCGGCCGCCCAAACGGTCGTTCTCAAACAACTGAATACTCCATCCCTGGGGAATGCGAAAAGATGAGAGCCGGTTATTCCCGATCCCTAATTGCGCCGTCCGGTACGAGCCAGGCCCCAGGTAACTTTTGCGGCCCAGATACAAACATCCCTCAGATAAGATAACAGCATTGTTGTTTTGCGCGATGGCAACAGCAGCAGCTACAACTAAAAGAAATACGGATAGGTATGCCTTTTTCATATAAGAATGATTGGTTTTGTTTTAAAGTACCTGCCAAACAGGCGTAGAGGGCCTCAACAGAATGCCTATTTAAAATTACGAACTTTAAACAGATTTACTAGAAAAGATTGGGCATCATCCGGCTGGTGGTATTATCAAATAGTTTTCTGCTTTGTTGAACCGGTACCAATTGCTGCAACTTCATCCACCGATGGTTGCTTCTGTGTTTACATACCAGCGTAATAAGGAAAGGAAGCCATGGCAACCCGGATTATGCCGGTAAACGTAATTGTTTGCCTGGTAACGATACCGCAACGCCACCGGCATCGCCTGGGCCGGTCCGGTTTACAAATACATTCCTGTATAACTGTTTTTTACCTTCCTGATCCCTGAGGGTACACCTTCATATACCAGTTCCCCGCCGCCATCACCGGCTTCGGGTCCCAGCTCGATCAGCCAGTCGGCACTTTTGATCACGTCAATATTGTGCTCGATCACCAACACGGTATGTCCCTGCTCGATCAATGCATTGAACGAGGCCAGCAGCTTTTTTATATCATGAAAATGCAAGCCGGTGGTGGGCTCATCAAAAATGAAAAGGACCTTGTGATTGTTTTTTCCTTTTCCCAGGAAGGAGGCTAGCTTTACCCGCTGCGCTTCCCCGCCGGAAAGAGTATCAGAGGATTGCCCCAATTTTATATAACCCAGGCCCACATCACTCAGCGGCTGTATGGCCTCCTTTATTTTTTTCTCATCTTTAAAGAATTCCAGGGATGCATCCACACTCAACTCCAGTATATCATGAATGCTTTTATCCTTGTAGGTTACTTCCAGCACTTCTTCCTTAAAGCGCTTGCCGCCGCAGCTTTCGCAAATCAGGTGCACATCCGCCAGGAACTGCATTTCGACTACCTGTTCGCCCTCACCCTTGCAGGTATCGCAACGGCCACCGTCTACGTTAAAAGAAAAATGCTTAGGCTGAAATCCCCGCATTTTACTGAGCGGTTGTTTGGCAAACAGGTCGCGTATTTCATCATAGGCTTTTATATAGGTTACCGGGTTGCTGCGCGATGATTTGCCAATGGGATTCTGGTCTACCATTTCGATCTGCTGCACGCTTTCCACATCACCGGTAATGGCTTTATGAAATCCAATTTTATCGCCGGAAACCACCGGTTCTCCTTTCATCTTTTGCAATGCCGGATACAGGATCTGCTTGACCAATGTGGTCTTTCCGCTACCACTAACTCCGCTTACCACAGCCAGTACATTTAACGGGAAGGTTACAGTTATATCTTTCAGGTTGTGATGCCGGGCCCCTTCTACTTTTATAAAGCGCGTCCATTTACGGGTAGTAGCCGGCGGCTCAATAGAAAAAGTGCCGCTCAGGTATTTACCGGTAAGGCTGTGCGGGTCTTTCAGCAATTCTTTATACGTTCCTGCCGCCACCACTTCACCGCCCAGGTGTGCCGCCAACGGTCCCATATCGATGATATGATCTGCATGCCGCATTACCATATCATCATGTTCCACCACCACCACTGTATTGTTCAGATCACGCAGCTCTTTCAGTACTTTAATAAGATTATCGGTGTCGCGCGAGTGCAGCCCGATTGACGGCTCATCCAGTATATACAACGAGTTGGTAAGATTACTCCCCAGGCTCCGGGTAAGCTGGATCCGCTGGCTCTCGCCCCCGCTCAGTGTATTGGCTACGCGGCTCATGGTTAAATAACCCAGGCCTACTTTCAAAAGTGTATCCAGGCGGTTGGATATTTCCAGCAGGATCCGTTTGGCAATGGCGGCTTTATGCGCCGGTAGCTTCAGCTTGTCGAACCATGCTTTCAGATCCCTGGCCGGCATTTCCCCCAGTTCGCCGATATGCTTGTCGCTTATTTTTACATAGAGCGCTTCCTTGCGCAAGCGGTACCCGTTACAATCGGGGCAGGTGGTACGTCCGCGGTAGCGGCTCAGCAATACCCGGTATTGTACTTTATACAGGTTTTGCTCTACTTCTTTAAAAAAGTCGTTGATGCCATACACAGAACTGTTTCCCTTCCACAACAGTTCGTATTGTTCTTTGGTAAGATCGGCCACCGGCTTGTGAATCGGGAAATCATATTTGGCTGAAGCCCTTATAAACCGGTCTTTCCATTTGCCCAGTTTTTCACCTTTCCAGGGTGCTACGGCACCTTCAAACACACTTAGCCGTTTATCAGGAATCACCAGGTCTGCATCGATGCCCAGTACCAGGCTAAAGCCTTCACAGGTAGGACAAGCGCCCAGCGGGTTATTAAATGAAAACAAATTGGGGTTGGGCTCTTCAAATACGATCCCGTCCAGCTCAAAGCGGTTATTAAAATCATGGAGCTGCGTCTTGCCATCAGGGGCAATGGTCTGTACATAAACAGCACCTTCCCCTTCGTAGAAGGCCGTACCGATGGAATCGCTCAACCGGTGCCGGTCGTCTTCATCCAGTTCTCTTGCAATGATCCGGTCGATCAGTATAAATACCTGTGGAGCGGATTTGGTTTTTATTTCGTTTTTTGATATTCCCAGCAATTGCGAAATAGCCCCATCCTCCTGCTCCAGCAGGTCTTCAATATCCAGCACATCCAGTTCGGCTCCACGTGTGCCTCCACCTGCCGCAACCCGGGTAAATCCTTTTTGCAGCAGGATATTCAGTTCCTCGCGCACATTCCGGTTCGAGTGTAATTTAAACGCCACCAATACAAACACTTTCGTTCCCGTTTCCTGCTTTTCAATAGCAGCGATCACATCGGCTACGTCATCTTTTTTTACCTCCTTGCCAGAAACGGGCGAAATCGTGGTACCGGCCCTTGCAAAAAGCAGCCGGAGATAATCATAGATCTCCGTCATGGTACCTACGGTACTCCGTGGTGTACGGGTGATCACTTTCTGCTCAATGGCAATGGCCGGGCAGAGATTTCGGATATAGTCCACGTCCGGCTTGTTCATCCGGTTCAGGAACTGGCGGGCATAAGCGCTCAGGCTTTCTGCATAACGCCGCTGCCCCTCCGCATAAAGGGTATCGATGGTGAGCGAAGATTTGCCCGATCCCGACACGCCGGTTACCACAATCAATTTATTCCTGGGAAAACCAACCGTTACATTTTTCAGGTTATGTACCCGGGCGCCTTTCACAAAGATTTCATCCTTCTTTTCCACGGTTTTTGCCTTCGCCATTCCAATTACATTTTTAAGAGGGCACAAATTTAGCTTTTAAATACCTGAAAAAGCTGCCCGATTAAAATCAGGCACTGTTATTTTAACAGACCGGATAAAGGCGTCTGACCAGCGCAACAACCTGTTCAATTAATTAATATTCAAATATTTATAAATAATGTTAAAAAATTTTAACATTATTTTGAAGATTTTGGGGGCAAAATCTGGATACAAAGCGCCGGCAATAAACGTTGAAACTCCTATTTTCGCAACACTCGTTTACCCGGGAAAGAGAAAATGCGTGAAAGATGGGGTAAATTCGGAGGTTATTGAACTAAGTTTTAATCTAAAAAAGGTGGAAATGAAAATTTCCGCGTTAATTGAACAACGGATGATAACTTACTTAAAGAAGACTGATAACGAGCTCATAAATCTATTTTCAAAAGGACATACTTCTGCATTGGATTCTCTGTTGAATCGGTACCAGGAGAAATTGTTCAGTACGGTACTGTTTCTGGTAAAGGATAAATATCATGCGGAAGACATCTGCCAGGATGTTTTTATAAAGATCATCGAAACTTTAAAAAACGGCAAGTACAAGGAAGAAGGTAAGTTTTTGCCCTGGGCAATGCGTATTGCCCACAATCTTTGTGTGGATTATTTCAGAAAACTGAAACGGATTCCGTTTGCTAAAAACAGTGTAGATCACGAGGTATTGGATACCATTAATTCCTCGGAGCAAAATGTTGAAGAAAAAATCATCACCGTCCAGAATATCGGTAAGGCCCAGGATATGCTGGAGCAATTACCGGAGGAGCAGCGCGAGGTGATCATCCTGCGCCACTTTGCCAACCTGAGCTTTAAGGAAATAGCAGACATGACCGGATGCAGTATCAACACGGCACTGGGACGGATGCGCTATGGTCTGCTGAACCTCAGGAAAATGATGACGGGTAAATAAAGAGCATGTCATCTTGTAACTCCTGATGGAAAAAGAAATTCAGTAATGAATTTATTTGCCGAATACCATCCGGTTGTTACAAGATGACGACTAATTGAGCCGCTCCGGTAAAGAACCGGGGCGGTTTTTTTTATGCGTTGCCGTACCGGTTCAAAAGAATAGCAGGTTCTTTTTATTTCAAACGTTGTAGTAAAAAATGACGCTTCCATTTCCGCAACCTGTGCCTGAAAGTTACTATTTTAGTTTCCCGTAATAACGATAGGTGCCTGCAGGATTGCTTTACAGAACACGGTTGCTTCAGGCATTACCATCCGCTTCAATACCTGTTTTAATTTTAAGAACATGCCGAATTTAAAAAGCAGAAGAAATTTTATCCGGAGCTCCGCTACCCTTTCAGCGGGAGCCTTCCTGTTACCCCGGGTACCCATGATTGTACCTTCATCTTTTTTTACCAAGGACGCTCCCAGTAACAAGGTCCAGATCGCCCAGATCGGCTGCGGCCGTATTGCGATGACCCATGATCTTGTAGAAACGTTTAAACATGAGTCTGCACGGATCGTAGCCATGGCCGATGTAGACCGTTACCGTCTGGAAGCCGGTAAAAAAAGAGTGGAAGAATGGTACGCCAAAAAAACCGGCAAGGCCAGTTATATTGACATTAAGATGCACGACGACTACCACGAGTTGCTCGTTAATAAAGACATCGACGCAGTCATCATCAGTACTCCCGACCACTGGCATGCACAGCCGGCGATGGAAGCCGCGCTTGCCGGCAAACATATTTACCTGCAAAAGCCCACATCCCTCACCATTGAAGAAGGGCGCTCCATGAGCGACACCGTACGTAAATCGGGGGTGGTTTTCCAGTTGGGGAGCCAGCAGCGGTCGATGCATCCCTGGCCGCAATTTAAAAAAGCCTGCGAGCTGGTACGTAACGGCCGTATTGGCCAACTGCATACGGTGCATGTAGGTTTACCGGCCGACCCTCCGGGAGGCAATACCACAGAGATGCCCATACCGGAAGGATTTAATTATGATATGTGGCTGGGGTCCACGCCCTATATTTATTATACACAAGACCGGGTGCACAATCAAAAAGATATTGAGTCACGGGGCGGCTGGCTGCGGATGGAACAGTTTGGCGCCGGTATGATCACGGGTTGGGGAGTGCATCATATCGACATTGCACACTGGGGAATGGACACCGAATTAACCGGACCCATTGAAGTGGAAGGCAGTGCCCAATTTCCGAAAACCGGCTTGTGGAACGTGCACGGCGACTATGAGGTAAAAGCCAAATATGCCAACGGAATTACCATGCTTATTAACAGCAAGAACCCAAATGGTGTTAAATTTGAAGGCAGTAACGGATGGATCTTTGTATCCCGGGGAAATGTGGGTGTAACCGCCTCCGACCCGGGTGCCGGTTCCGGGGGGCAGAACAAGGCCTTCAATGCCAGCGATCCAAAGATCCTTACTTCGGTTATTGGTCCGAATGAGGTGCACTTGTATGAGAGCAGGGAACAACACCTGAACTGGGTAGATGGCATCATCAATAAAAAACCCACCATCAGTCCGGCAGAAGTTGCCCACCGCTCCTGCAGCGCCTGCCTGGTAGCACATGCGGCCATGAAGCTGGGAACGAAATTATACTGGGATCCCAAAAAAGAGCTGTTCAAAGACAATATCGAAGCCAATAAGTTATTGTCCAGACCGCAACGGTATCCTTATGGAACCAATTATGTATTGAACAAACAAAAAAAATAAATGAAGAAAATTGTATTGCCCGTGGCACTGCTCGCATTGATGGTATCCTGTAAAAACAATGAATCAGGCAGCGCTGCAACAACCGACTCCACCTCCCGCATCACCCTGATTACGCTGGATCCGGGGCATTTTCATGCAGCCCTGGTGCAAAAAGAAATGTATCCCGATGTGGACAGCAACGTATACGTGTACGCTCCCGAAGGGCAGGATGTAGACCTGCACTTAAAAAGGATCGAATCCTATAATACCCGTGCAGAAAATCCAACGCATTGGAAGGAGAACATTTACACCGGAGCAGATTTCTTCCAGAAAATGATCGCGGACAAAAAGGGCAATGTAGTGGTGATGAGCGGCAACAACCAGAAAAAAGCCGAGTATGTGCTCAATACAGTAACTGCCGGACTGAATGTGCTGGCAGATAAACCCATGGCCATTGACAAGACCGGCTTTGAGCTGGTAAAAAATGCATTTGCAAAAGCAGCAGAAAAGAACGTGCTCCTTTATGATATCATGACCGAGCGCTTTGAGATCAACACCCTGCTGCAACGGGAGTTTTCGCAGGTTAAGGAAGTATTTGGCGATCTGGAGAAAGGTACGCCGGAGCACCCGGCTGTTACCAAGGAAAGCGTGCACTACCTTTATAAATTTGTTTCTGGATCCGTGCTGCAACGTCCGTCCTGGTTCCTGGATGTAACCCAGCAGGGGGAAGGCATTGTGGATGTAACCACGCATCTGGTTGACTTGGTGCAATGGGAATGTTTCCCGGAGCAGGTGATCGATTATCAGAAAGATATTGAAATGGTTTCGGCTAAACGATGGACCACACCCATTACCCTTAGCCAGTTTTCGGAAATTACCAAGCAACCATCCTTTCCGGATTATCTCAAAAAAGATGTCAAAAATGATTCCGTGCTGAGCATCTATTGCAACGGAGCCTTCAATTACAAGCTGCGGGGTGTAAATGCAAAAGTTTCCGTAACCTGGGGCTACAAAGCACCCGAAGGCACAGGTGATACTCACTACTCCATCATGCGCGGCACCCGCGCCAACCTGGTCATCCGCCAGGGTGCGGAACAAAAATACAAGCCGGTGTTATACATCGAACCGGTTAAAAAATCCGATGCCGGTTTTGAAAAAGATCTTACTGCGGCATTGGCCGGAATACAGGCCAAATATCCCGGTGTGGAGCTTGCAAAAACAGCAGCGGGATGGCAGGTGGTGGTACCCGAAAAATACAATACCGGGCATGAAGCACATTTCGGTCAGGTGATGCAGCGTTACCTTCAGTTCCTGAAAGAAAAAAAGATGCCTGCCTGGGAAGTGCCCAATATGATTGCCAAGTATTATACCACAACCTCGGCATTGGAACTGGCCAAAAAATCAGCAACAAAATAGTATCATGACAAAAAAGATCCTTTACCTGCTGGCCTTTACTGTATGGGCCGGGGGAAGCCCGCTTCATGCACAACGCATCAGCAGCTGGCAGGTAAAAACATCCGGTAATGAAACCTTTTCCATCCCGGTAAGTGTTGACCTGGATGCGATTACAACCGAAGCCGGCAGCAACCTGCAGCTTTTGGAAACCACCAGTGGTAAAAAAACAGCTGTCCCCTTTCAGGTAGCACCCGGCAATGGACGCCGGCTGTACTGGATGCTGGAACCCGGCAGGCAAAAACTGCGTTCCTTTGAATTGGTAAAAACTACGGAATCCCAATCCGCGGCGGGCAGCCTGCAAACCGACCTGGAAAATGGTGCCGTTACCATCCGTTACGGAAATAAAAACTTCCTGCGGTATCATTCAGAAACCGTGTATCCGCCTAAGGGCATCGACACCGCTTACAAACGCAGCGGCTTCATTCACCCGTTATGGACGCCCAACGGGGAGGAACTGACACGGATCAATGCCCCCGATCATTACCATCACTGGGGGATGTGGAATCCGTGGACGCATGTATTGTTTGAAAAAGATACTGTTGATTTCTGGAACCTGCGGGACCGGAAAGGGACTGTTCGGTTTGCAGGTTTTGGTGCCCTCGTTAACGGACCGGTTTATTCCGGGTACGAGGCCCTGCATCAGCACATCGTGTTTAAAAAGGATGGCACAGAAAAAAATGCCCTCAACGAATTACAAACGGTAAGGATCTACCGGCCGGATGACCGAAATAACAATTACTATATAATGGATGTGACCGTACAGTTAAGTTGTGCCGGCGCCAGCCCGGTAAAACTGCTCGAATACCGGTACGGCGGATTGGGCATTCGTGCCACGGCTGAATGGAACAAGGACAACAGCGTTATTTTTACCTCCGAAGGTAAGGACCGTAAAGCAGCCGACGGCAGTACGGCACGCTGGTGTGTGGCGCAGGGACAACTGCATCAGCAATATGGCGGATTGGAGATGATGAGCCACCCGGCCAATTACAATTACCCTGAACCGCTGCGGGTATGGCCCGAAAATATGAATAACCGGGGCGATGTATTTTTAAACCTCTCGCCTACCAAAAATAAAGACTGGCTGCTGGAGCCCGGCAAAGAATACCTGCTGCGATACCGCTTCCTGGTATTTAATAACCGGCTTCCAAAGGAACAGGCAGAAGAAGCCTGGCAGGCCTTTGCACATCCTCCAAAAATCACATTTAAATAAAATTCTGATGAAAAAATACACAGCGGTACTGGTTTTAGCAGCAGCATTGTTTGGGGTAACCGGCCTCCATGCGCAAAACGCTCCCAACTGGAAAAAGGTGCGGGTATTGGTATATACCAAAAACGGCAAAGGATATGTACATGATAATATTCCGTTTGCAGTAAAGGCCATCCAGCAGTTGGGTACCGTTCAGGGGTTTAAAGTAGACACCAGTTCCCGCCCGGAGGTGATGACGGAATCCAATCTGAAACAGTATACCCTGCTGATTTTTCCCAGCACCAATAATGATGTATTTGATACCGATGCCCAGCGGCTTGCTTTCCGGCGCTATATTGAAGCCGGGGGTGGTTTTGTGGGTTTGCATTCCGTAACAGGTACCGAGCGCAACTGGCGGTGGTTTAAAATGATGCTGGGTGGTACCTTCTCCTGGCACGCTAAATTCCAGCCCTTTACGGTAAGGGTTATAGATACCCGCCATCCTTCTATGAAAGGCGTACCCGCCGTTTGGGAGAAGGGCGATGAGTGCTATTTTGCCAAGGAAATGTACCCCGGCCCGCGGGTGCTGATGGTACACGACCTCCGCACTATTGATACAACCAGCATCCAGCAAAAAGAAATGCTTCAGAAAAACCGCGGCAATTACGGCGACTTTTACCCCACCGCCTGGGAATATGCCTTTGATGGCGGCCATACCTGGGTCACCACCCTGGGGCACGACAAAAAAGACTACAGCGACCCGGTGTACCTGAATCATATCCTGGGAGGAATCCGGTTTATCGCCGGCCAGGTAAAAACCATCGATTTTATGAAAGCCTATGCACAGCACCGGGATGATGAAGTAAGGTTTTAAATGAGGACCGGTCAGATTTCAGCTATCAGATTTTGAGATTCGAGACTTGAGACTTGAGATTTAAGAGTCGGGATTGAGATCTGGTCCCCCTTAAAAAAAGAGCGGCTGGTCATGGCTGCTTCCGTGCCTTTGTTCGGTATCAGCAGTAGCGGGCAATAGCCGAGCGGGGTTTGTTTTGCTTCAGGCTCAAAAATTGCAGGTCAGATCCCGCTCACAGCGATCTTTTTTATCCGTCAGCCCATCCTCAAAATTCGTAATCAGATCGAAAAAACAGAAAATGTGGATTACAAATCTGTATTCAAGTCAATCGTAATCAAACCATCCGATTACAAATTTTCTGATTACAAAATGACTCGCCCCGGTTCGTGTCGTCCTGGTTCGTGTCCCTACAAACCAGCATAGTCCTCACAACGACAGACGGCCCGCCACTTTTTCCCGATTTCGTAAATAATTTGTCTTGGTTCGTGCCCCCACGAACCAGCGTTACCTTCGACAACAACGGACTCCCCATCCAATTTTCCCGTTCTCGTAAATGTCCGTCCCGGTTCGTGTCCCTACAAACCAGCATAGTCCTCACAACGACAGACGCCCCGCCACTTTTTCCCGATTTCGTAAATGAATTTCCGCATTTAGAAAATGAAAGACCGGGAAAGAAGCGTCCTTTGCGGCGAAAATTAGAGTAAATGAGAAGATTTCTGCTGTTTTTAGTGACGTTAATGGCGCTTTTGAACGTGCATGCGCAAACCCATACCGGTAATATCGAGGGAGTGATCACCACCCCTGAGGGCAATCCGGTTCCAAATGTGAATATAACGATCAAGGGAAAGAAAAAACACGCTGTTACCAATGAGAAAGGCTATTTTGAATTTACGGAAATCCCCTATGGAGATTATATACTGATCTATTCATTCGAAGGCGAAACCAGCCAGGAAGTTCCGGTAACCGTTCCCCCGGTAAGCAGCGAAGCTTCTAAATACAATCTTTCTTTAAATGCGAGAGAGTTAAAAGAAGTGATCGTACGCATTGGCGGCAGCATTAACCAGGGTACGGCCCGGATCGGGAAATCCAATATCCCCATCATGGACCTGCCGCAGGCGGTTACCATCATCGGGCAATCGACGATTGAGAACCAGCAGGCACAGCGGCTGAGCGATGTTATAAAAAATGTAAACGGTATGTACCTGGGCACAACCAGGGGCAACACCCAGGAAACATTTTATGCGCGGGGATATAACCTGGGCAGCACCAACACCTTTAAGAACGGGTTCCGGGTAAACAGCGGTGCCATGCCCGAAATGAGCGCTATTGAAAGCGTGGAAGTATTAAAAGGCGGCACCGCGCTGTTATATGGTAATGTGGCTCCCGGTGGTATTGTAAACATGGTTACCAAAAAGCCCCGCTTCAATTTTGGTGGCGAAGTAAATATGCGGGTGGGTAGCTACGACTTGTACAAACCTTCTATCGATATCTATGGTCCGGTCAGCAAGTCCGTGGCCTACCGCCTGAACGGCACTTATGAAAAAGCCAATAGCTATCGCGACGGGGTACATTCCGAGCGTTACTATGTAAACCCCTCTTTACTGTTCAAATTGAGCGAAAAAACCAAACTGCTGGTGCAGGGCGATTACCTGCAGCACGAGTTCATCCCGGATTTCGGGATTGGCACCCTTACAGATAAAGCCAATGTATTTACCGATGGAAAAACAATTGCCCCTGTAGGCCGCAATGCATTTTTTGGTGCGCCCTGGCAATACGCCAAAACCAACCAGGCCACCGCATCGGCAGAGCTCAGCCATACATTCAATGACAACTGGCAGCTGAGCGCCCTGGCCGGTTATCAAAACTACGAAAGAGACTATTTTTCGCTGGAGCGCGTACAGGCCGACGTAAACGGCAAATGGAGAAGACCATTGGGCAAAACCAACAACAAGCAGGACTATTTTACAGGGCAGGTTAATGTGAACGGGCAATTCCAAACCGGCTCCATCGGGCACAAGGTATTGATTGGCATGGATGGCGAAAGGGACATCACCACTAACCTGGCTTCTACCTACACCGCCAGCAGCTTTTATGATACCATCAGCCTTACTGATCCTGCGGCCTATGTAGCCCGCACGGATATGCCCACAGATTGGAAATGGAGAACATCTGTTAAAAATCCCGTGTCCCGCTTTGGAGCATATCTGCAAGACCTGGTAACACTGTCCGATAAGTTCAAATTACTGGCCGGTGTCCGCTGGTCGTTGCAGCAAATAGATGCGCCGGTTACCGACTCCCTCTTAAACGGCAAGACGGCTAAGGGCAGATCACAGGTGGACCGCGCCTTTTCGCCAAGAGTGGGCCTGGTATACCAACCCACCATGCACACTTCGGTGTTTGCCAGCTACTCCAGTTCATTTACCCCCAACTCAGGACAGGATATCGATGGCAAAACCTTAAAACCTTCATTCATCGATCAATACGAATTGGGAGTGAAAAACGACTTCTTTGAAGGATTGCTGAGTGCCAACCTCACCCTCTACCGCATTGTCAACAGCAACCTTTCGCAACCTTCACAGGTCAACCCGCAGGCAAGGGAACTCACCGGACAAACCACCAGCGACGGTATTGAAGTAGATCTGAAAAGCCAGCCGATAAAAGGATGGGATATCCTGGCTGGGTATAGCTACAATAATATGCGCTATACAAGCACTTCGGGTAAATCCGGAAGCTATGTAGAAGGCCAGCGCCTGGTAAACACGCCTGCGCACACCGCCAATGCCACCACCTTTTATACCTTCCCCAAAGGACCGGTTAAAGGTCTGAAACTCGGCGCCGGTGTTTATTATACCGGCGAGCGGAACGCGGGATGGAATAACGATTATAAAGATGACAACGGCTCCATCAGAGACCGGCTGTTTACCGTAAAAGGGTTTGTAACCGCCGACCTGTCTGCGGGCTATACTTACCGGCAATGGTCCTTACTGGCGAAATTGTCCAACATCTCCAACACCTTTAACTATTATGTGCACGAAAACTACAGCGTAAACCCCATTCCTCCGCGGAGCTTTGTGGTAACCGCAGCCTTTAAGTTCTGATGATCTTTTTAAAATAAGCGAGCCCTGCAATGTATGTTGCGGGGCTTTTTTATGAGAAGGAGAATCGAAAGATCAGTTTTTAGCTTTCAGTTCTCCGCCCCATTCAACGAACTGCTGTTTCGTTCTTGCATACGCCACTGCATCGATGGGGAGCGTGGCATGGTCTACGATCACGGATTTCAGCCCCAGCTCCAACGCATCCAGCGCTGTAAAATAGACACAAAAATCAGCCGCCAGTCCGCATACATGCACTTCTTCAACGCCCCTTCCCTTCAGGTAATCGCCGAGGCCGGTCGATTTCAGATGGCCATTGTCAAAAAAACCACTGTAACTGTCAATCTCCGCGTCCATGCCCTTCCGGAAGATCGCCTCAATCTTCCGCTGATCAATATCCCGGTGCAGGTCCGCTCCGGGCTTGCCCTGCACGCAATGGTCTGGCCAAAGCGTTTGCGGGGCGCCCTTCCATTCGGTCACATCGAACGGACTTTTACCTTTGTGCTGCGATGCAAAACTTTTATGATCCGCCGGATGCCAGTCCTGGGTAGCTACCACCAGCTCATAATCCGCCTGCAAGCGGTTGATCACCGGAATGAGGGTATCACCTCCTGCCACCGGCAAGGCGCCGCCCGGTAAAAAATCATATTGCATGTCTACAATGATCAGGCTTTTCATAATGCATTGTTTTAGAAGGAAAGATAGGATATAGATGTGAGAATCGAGAGGCTGGAATTGAGATTTGAGCATTCAGCCTTCAGCATAATCTCCGGTTACCAGCGGACCCAACCTGGAACTTTAAACATTAAACGTGAAACTCCCCTCCGGAAATGTAAAATAACCAATGTAAAATATTAAATGTAAACGTGATGATCCCGTTCCTGCTCCCTCAACCTTCTTCGGCCAATATCCTGTAGACGTTAGACGCTAAATGTTAGACAACAGACATTTAGCAGCTGGTGTCTTACATGAAACACCAAACGGCCCCAACCTGGACCTTGAAAGATCAAACCTGAAACTTTACATTTCACATTTAACGAACCGATTGCTCACAGGAGATTTCTTCTCCATCCAGGATGCTCAACGCTGAATACTCAATTCTGAAATCTGTAATCTGAATTCCAAAACTCTCAACCGTTCGTTACCGAATCTTAATTTTTTATCCATAGTGTTTCCTGTACGCAAACGATTCGTTAACTTGCGGCCACAAATCAAATTTTAAAAAATTTTTCAATTTTTTCCAATGAGTTACATTTCAGAGGTATTTGCCAGACAAATTTTGGACAGCCGCGGTAATCCTACTATCGAGGTGGATGTACTAACAGACGAAGGGGCCCTTGGTCGCGCCGCCGTTCCAAGCGGAGCCAGCACCGGGATCCACGAAGCCGTGGAACTGCGCGACGGCGACAAGAAAAAATACCTGGGAAAGGGAACATTAAAAGCCGTTAAAAACGTAAATAATACCATCGCTCCTGCTTTGTTGGGATACGACGTAGCAGACCAAACCGGCATCGACCAGCTGATGATTGAGCTGGATGGTACGCCCAATAAAGGAAAATTAGGTGCCAACGCATTGCTGGCCGTAAGTATGGCGGCTGCCAAGGCTGCTGCAGAAGAAGCCGGACTGCCCCTGTACCGTTATGTGGGCGGTACCAATGCCAAAACCCTGCCCATCCCTATGATGAACATCCTCAACGGTGGTGCGCATGCTGATAACAAGATCGACTTCCAGGAATTTATGGTAATGCCCATAGGCGCTTCTACCTTCAGCGAAGGATTGCGCTGGGGTGTGGAAATCTTCCATGCCCTAAAATCGGTACTGAAGAAAAAAGGCTTTAGCACCAACGTGGGTGATGAAGGCGGTTTTGCACCCAATATTCAAAGCAACGAAGAAGCCATCGAAACCGTATTGGCGGCTATCGATGCTGCTGGTTATAAAGCCGGTTCACAAATCACCATCGCTATGGATGCCGCCAATAGCGAGCTCTGGGATGCCAAAAAGAAAAAATATGTGTTCCATAAAAGCAGCGGCAAGGCATTAAGCAGCGATGAGCTGGTAAAATTCTGGGAAAGCTGGGTTAAACAATACCCCATTGTAAGCATTGAAGACGGTATGGCTGAAGACGACTGGAAAGGATGGGCAGCCTTAACCCAGGCAGTAGGCGATAAATGCCAGCTGGTGGGCGACGACCTGTTTGTAACCAACGTAACCCGCCTGCAGCAAGGTATTGATAAAAGCATTGCCAATGGCCTGCTGGTAAAAGTAAACCAGATCGGTACCATTACGGAAACCATCAATGCGGTAACCCTGGCGCAGCACAACGGCTATAACACCATCATGAGCCACAGAAGCGGTGAAACCGAGGATACTACCATCGCCGACCTGGCCGTAGCCCTGAATTGCGGACAGATCAAAACCGGTTCTGCAAGCCGTACCGACCGGATCGCCAAATACAACCAGCTGATCCGCATCGAAGAACAATTGGGTGAAAGCGCGGTTTATCCAAAAGGAACCATTAAATTTGGTAAGAAATAATTTTTAGGTCATCGTTAGTGCATATGGCACCGGTCTTGCGTCGCACACTTCAACTGCGTGCATCAATCGACTGATTTCATTAGCACATTTTCAAATCAGCACATTAGTAGCATGGAAACATTTGTTGACTTTGTTCCGGAAAAAGAACCCGCGCAGGAAGCAGCTCCGCAAAAGCCGCGCAAGGCGCTCAGCAAAATTTCACGGTTCCTGACCAATAAATTTTTCCTGGCTACTGTAGGCTTTTTGGCCATCATGCTGTTCCTTGACAAGAACGACCTGTTCTCCATTATGGAACGTCGCAAGGAACTCAATGACCTGGAACTGAGCAAAGAGCATTACAATAAAGAGCTGATTGAGCTGCATAAGATCAAAAATGACCTGGAAACGGATCCGGCCACCATCGAAAAGCTGGCCCGGGAAAAATACCTGATGAAACGGAACAATGAGGACATTTTTCTTACTGAGGATCAAACCAAATTAAAACAGGCTGAATAATTTTACAGATTGTATATAAACACCCGGAGCCAGCGCTTTGGGTGTTTTTTTATGGGGGTACCTGCCAGGGACAGCTTGGACCGGGGCGGCTTGTACTTTTCGAAGGTCAGGGTTGCAAATGCCTCACAAAATTGCTACTGGCCCCATTATCCCTGTGCCTCCCGTCATCCACGTCCAAGCTGCCCCCCAACAATGCCCCTCACTATTTTTGGCTATCTGCTGTCTTTTTCACTTTTGTAACTTTACTACGGGCAATGTGTTTTCCCGCTTACATGTGCACCAACGCTTTGCCATTCTTTCAACAGCTTCCAAAATTACCCGCATGAATCATTTTGCAATTCTGTCGGCCATATGCCTCTTAACCGCCGGCTGCAAGGTATCCCCCAAAAAAGCAGAGCAGGCATCCGTTGTCACAAAAAAAGAAACGGTCGGGTGCGCTCCGGCCACTACTGATCAGGCATGGTATGCGTCAGGCACCAAGGCTCCCCTGTTTAAAGGGTTGGACGGTATCCGGTTTAAAATTTCCACTTCCAGCAAGGAAGCCCAGGATTATTTCAACCAGGGTATGATGTTGGCCTATGGCTTTAATCATGCAGAGGCGGCCCGTTCTTTTTTTGAAGCTACACGGCTCGATTCCAGTTGTGCCATGGCCTACTGGGGCTTTGCCTACGTGCTGGGCCCCAATTACAATGCAGGCATGGAAGATGACAATTATCAGCGGGCCTGGCAGGCGGCTCAAAAAGCACTTTCCCTGGCCGGCAGTTGTACGCCAAAAGAAAAAGCGCTGATCAGGGCCCTGGGCGTCCGGTATACAGCGCAGGCTCCAAAAAGCCGGGGGCATCTCGACAGCGCTTTTGCCGGGGCTATGAAAACCGTATATGATGCATACCCCAATGACCCAGACGTGAGCGCGCTGTATGCAGAATCATTAATGGATCTCCACCCCTGGGATCTGTATGATAAAAAAACAAAGGCGCCCAAACCCTGGACGCCTGAAATTGTAACGATACTTGAAAAGCTGATCCGTCAATACCCCGAACATCCCGGTGCACCGCATTTCTACATCCACGCCGTGGAAGCGTCCAAAACACCGGAAAAGGGATTAGCCAGTGCGCAGCTGCTGATGCAGCTGGTACCCGGCTCCGGGCACTTGCTGCATATGCCCTCGCATATCTATATCTGGACGGGGGATTATCACCTGGGCTCCCTTGCCAACCTCAACGCCATCAGGGCCGACAGCATCTATGTAACCACCTGTCATGCACAGGGTGCCTATCCCCTGGCCTACTACTTGCATAATTACCATTACCTGGCCGCCACAGCCACCTTTGAAGGGAACACAAAGCTGGCATGGATGGCTGCTAAACAGCTGCGGGAGAAAACGGCAACGAATGTAATGACGCAGCCCGGGTGGGGCACGCTTCAACACTATTATACCATCCCTTATTTTGTAGCCGTAAAATTGGCGCTATGGGACAGTATCCTGGCAATAAAGCAGGAGCGAAAAGACCTTGTTTACCCCCGCGCCATACAGCATTATGCGAAAGGTATGTCACTGTTGGCAAAAAAGGAGATTGCCGGAGCACAGAAGGAACTGACCTTACTCAATGAACTGGCTGCCGACACTGTATTAAAAGCAATGACCATCTGGAATATCAATAGCATGAACGACATTGTACAGATCGCAGTGCATATGCTTACAGCAGAAATGCACCTGAATAAAAAGGAATACGATAGCGCTGTTGCGTCTTTCAACATGGCCGTTGCTATTGAAGACAACCTGAATTATAACGAGCCTCCTGACTGGTTTTTTTCTGTGCGGCACCATCTGGGGGCTGCACTGCTACAGGCCGGGAAATACAGCCAGGCGGAAAAAATATACCGCGAGGACCTGGAAACCTGGAAAGAGAACGGATGGGCTCTGGCAGGGTTGCAGCAAGCCCTGGAAAAACAGGGAAAAGAGCAAGAAGCCCGGCATACCGGCGAGCGATTGGTCAGGGCCTGGCAGTATGCAGATGTGAATCTGGCTTCTTATTAAAATCCTGACTTTATCGCCAGATTTAGCGATTCCCACCCGCTTATTTCTTTCTTATTTTTATCTTTTGTAGCCGTTCAACAACTTGTAAATAAGAGCGCACCGGAAAAATGAAAGGAAAACATTCAGTAGTCCGGCTCTCTAAACAGTCAGCATATCAAAACTGAAACGAATGCAAACAGTCCAATCAGGCCGAAGAATCTTTTTAAGCAACCTGGCCTTATTAACAGCAGGCACATTATGGGGCGGAACGGTTTCCCCGCTCTTTTCAGACAACGGGGTTATTGCAGGGCCTGAGTCCACCTGGGAAGCCCTTTGCCGCCGGTATAAAGGAGCTCCGGACAACAGGGTGCTAAGAACGAAAAAAGAATCCCCCTCCTGTCAGGGACATACACACCGGGAAGGGCCGCTCATGCATTTTCCTGAAGAAAACATATGGGCACAACCGGTTTGGATCTACTGGGCAAACAATAAAGGTCCATCAGACCTTATTGTGCATTTTTACCAGCGCGATAATTCGGTGATTACCCTGAACCAGTACGAACTGCAGGCTTTATTAAAACGGGGGAATGAGCCCTCAAAAAATGAGACCGGTTTGTTAGCGCCATTTTTAAAGATAAACGACAATGGCCTGCGCGCGCCGGTTGTTCAAACCACGGTGTATCGCAATAAAATCAAAACAGCATATATATCCTAGTTTTCCTCATCTATCATATTTCCTCACCTCTTCTAAATATTCAATTATGGACCCCTTTTTAAGTATGATCGTATTGTTTGGTTGCAATTTCGCTCCACGCGGATGGGCTTTCTGCCAGGGCCAGCTATTATCCATTGCCCAGAATACAGCGCTGTTTTCCTTGCTGGGAACTACCTATGGCGGCAATGGACAAACCACTTTTGCACTACCCGATCTGCGGGGAAGGGTGCCCATCGGGTTCGGACAGGGGCCCGGGCTTTCTTCATATGCCCTCGGACAACAGGGCGGCGCAGAGACGGTGACATTGCTGTTGAGCCAGATGCCGGCACATACCCATGCCTTTATGGCTACTGCAGAGGCAGGAGACACCTCCGACCCTACCGGTGCATTCCCGGCCAATACAGGAACGCTCGATAAAGAATATAAGCAATCTCCGGTCAATAAGGTGGCTATGAATGCAGCAGCGGTGGAAACCAAGGGCGGCAGCCAGCCGCATACAAATATACAGCCCTACCTGGCGCTGAACTATTGTATTGCACTTGAAGGCATTTTCCCGTCGCGCAATTAATATTAAAAGCGGCATATGATCGGTTTAAGTTGGTGGATCAACCGAAACTGCAGTAACAATACATTTCCAATGACTGTTTTCCGGCAGCCGGCCCCAGCTTATATTGATGTTGAAGAGTTTTAAACAGCTCCAGTTAACACACATTGCAGCCCGACGGAGGCGCAATGTGCTTTATATAAGTTTCCTCTAAAAAGGCCGAAAAATGAAAAAGATTTTTTTATTATTTGTCACGCTGGCCGTTTTTCTGTCAACGGCCGCACAAATCATACAGGTTTCCGGAGGCTGCGTAGACATTCCCGTTGCCCTGGCACAGGTTGGTACGGTTAATGGCAAACCCGCCTATTCGGGAACCGGAACCGTTGCAGGGCAAATCGGTACGGTGATCAATGTATACTGGCTGGGCCCACCGGATAACGTTTGGGTGGTGGATTACGACGGGCAGCCCTATTTCTCCTGTTCAAAAGATACACCACTTCCTCCCGGTACCAGCGCCTTTCCATGGACAGCTGTAACCCCGGCCCCCTGTCCCAGTCCTGCCCCGTTACAAGTAACGGGCGATGTGGCGTTATGGGTGGCCTTTGGTGCTATTTCGGCAGACATCAAAAAGAATGTGCTTTCTGTACACTGGGAGTCGCTTACCGAAGTAGACAATGATCATTTTGAAATAGAAGCATCAAGGGACGGGGTTATGTTTATTCCCATCGCAACTGTAGTATCCAAGGCCGAAAACGGGAACAGCAGTGCCACCATCGGTTATGACTGGAACTCGGGAGGTATGGTTTCGTTGGCAGCTCTAGGCGGCATGGCTCTGGTAGTGTTATTGTGGATGTGTTCAAGACGCAGCCGGGTTGCATTGGCCGGTCTGTGCATCATCCTGCTGTGCACGCCCGGCTGTACTAAAACAAAGGACATTGATGCCAAAGACAAACCCAATTATATCCGCATTGCCCATGTTGGAAAAGATGGTGTTAAGCTCTATTCCAGGATCGTAAAAATTGTGGAAGAATAGCATATCCGGGTGCATTTCAGAAAAACGATGGCTAACGCCATACGAACTCCAGACCCGTGCGTTTCTTTACCCGGTTGTTTTTAAATACGGACCGGGTTACAAAATAACCAAGGCTGGCCCCGATCCAAACATCGCTGGACCAGTGCCGGTTATGATAGATACGGGAAACACCGGTAAGCCCGGCAATGCTGTAGGCTACCCAGGGTATCCACCGGTGCTGTTTGCCATAGGCTTCGGAAACGGCGGTAGCCAGCGTCATCACTGTTAAGGTATGACCGGAAGGAAATGAGGTATGGTATCGGTCGCCGGAGAAAGGCGGATAAAAATCGAGGTTGTGATCGGTATAAGCAGGCCGGTTCCGGCGGATCATCGACTTTGTCAGGAGGTACAGCGAGGTAGAAATGGCATAGGATTTAAAGGTGAGCAGTGCCGTGTTTTTAAGTTCCCGGTTCTTAATAACGGCACCAGCTACATACATGCCCGCCATAATATAAGGCGAATAGCGATTGCCGAAGGGCTCAACAATATTGGCCACGCTGTTAACAAAGGGGTGCTGATTTTGCTGAGCGAACCATTTGATTTCTTTATCCGCCAGCAGCAGCGCGCCCGCTGTTCCCATCACAATACCCAGGTTCCGCAGATCGCGGCCCTGCCAATGCACCGGCCGTGTAACCACATATGTTGCATCTGAAAAAATGCTTTTCAAAAAAGCACCGTTCAGCCGGTATCTGATCAGGCTGTCTTCTTCCACACTATCTTTCAGAAGCGCTGTTGCAGAAGCCGTCTCCCGGATGCCGCTGTCCCGAACCGCTTTTTCTATCGTAATATTACTCGTGTCTTTATTGGGAACGTTCAACGAGGTTTGTGCTCCGCAAAAATGAGACAGCGCTAAAAACAGCCAGCAGTATAGAATGTATATTACAGGATACAGAGGAAATTTGTTTCTTACAAAAATAGGGGAATGTGTTTCAATAGAGCACATCCTCTGGGCGCTTCAGTTTATTTCGGACAGCGGGGCAACGGCGCAATACAATTCAACGCTTTCCGGCGTGCCGAGAACCGTTACCGTCCCGAGATCACTCAAACTCCAGCGAAAAAAGCGGTTCCTTCTCCAGCCTTCCTTTCAACTCCATTTCCCCGATGCTGGTAATTCTATACGCAAACGGCTGGTAAAAATCCTGCATAAACCCTCCCGATAAAATAAAAGATTGCTGCAGTTCATGACATTTACCCCGCAGTCTTGCAGCCGTGTTCAGCGTATCGCCGCTATACACCAGGTCTTTTTTTATAATGCCTACAAAGCCCGATGTAACTTCACCGCTATGGATGCCCGCCTTGAATGTTGGAGCTACGGTGTATTGCCCAGTATAATATTTCTCCCTTCGTTTTAAAATATAGAAGGCCTGCCGGATAAACCGCAGTGCATAGATTTTATGCTCCGGTGACTCTTTCCAGGAAAGCACCACCTCATCCCCCACATACTGGTAAATTTCCCCGCCATTGGCCAGCACCGGGTTGGTGATATCTGAAAAGAAGTCTTTCAGCAGTAAAAAATATTGTTCATGGCCGATCCTTTCAGCAATGGTGGTGGCATTATTAATGTCCAGGAAAATAAAGATCCGTCTTTCTTTCTTCGGCCGGTGATATTCTCCCCGCATCATGCTCCAGAATCCGCCGGGCCCGTACTTGTCGGTTACCTCCAGCAATACCAGCGAAATAAGCGTCAGCAATCCCAGATCTGTCATCAGGATCAGGAACCCCCTCGTAAAAAAAATATCCTCAAAAAACCGTGTAGTAAATCCGGAAAGGCTTCCATGATAACTAAAAACAAAATACCCCGCCAGCATGCAAAAGGCCACCACTACAAACAAGCCAAAAGCCAGCGCCAGCTTCAACAGGAATGCAATCCATAAAGGGTGCCTGCGGAAAGCCGTTTTTAAATAAAAAATCAGCGCCGAAGAAATCACCAGACCAATGAGAGCAAACGCAATGCAAAAAATGAACGGCGACCGGTTACTCAGTAACTGCCTTTCAATTTCAAGGATGTTAAACAGAAAAAGGAATCCAAACAGGATCCAGATCACGGAAAGGATCAGCAGCATTTTCAACCTGAAATATAGGATACGTTTGGAAAGCATAGTCGTTACAGCATCTGAATGCAAAATTAACATCGAAATGATATACCGCAATATATCCCGTCCGGGCCGAACCGGATTTTGTTCAAACCAAACGCCCATATATGGCCCGCCAACGGTCGTTTTACGTCCGGCATCGGCAGTATCAAACAAAAAAATTTAAATACGCGGGCTCATGTTAGATCAAAAAACTCTACCTTCACGCTATAAAACCAACCGTTTAACAGAGATGACCTTTCGACTGCTGCTGCTATACGTTTAGTTTTATTGTGGATATCTATTTTCGTTAATACATGACAGATAGTTGCGTATTCCTGTAGCAGGTCTATAATGAGCAAACAATACGATGCTCGCTGCTCCTGACTGCAGTATTTTAAAAAAGCGGCTTTTGCTGTGTTTAGATTAAAAAGATCATTAAATGCCTTCTAACCGACGCGTTTTTTTAAGTAGCCTGGCTGCGCTTGCGGCCGGTGCAGCACTGGGTCAAAACTGTATTGCCCCACCCCCTGCTCCTGCTTCAGATCTCGAATTGCTTTGGAAAGCCCTGTGCAGAAAGTATCAGGTAGTGCCCCATAACTGCCAGCCGGAACAAAAAAAGAAACTGGCTCCCTGCAAAGGGCACACGTACAAAGAAGCAGCCCCTGTTTTTTTTCCAAACGAGCGGATCATTGCGCAGCCCGTCTGGATTTACTGGGATTGTAATCCTGCTAAGCCTTCTGATGTGGTGATCCATTGCTACCAGGCTGGTAACGCTGTTGCCAGTTTGAACCAGTTTGAATTAAAATTAATGGCGACAGCAGACACGGATACCTCTCCGAAGCTGACACAGTACCTGCAGCGTAATGCCCATGCACAGCGCATTTCCCCGGCCAGGACCCTTGTTTACCAAAGAAACAAAACCACCACCGTTTACGTATAGTTTTTTTTAACCCTTTCGATTATTTTTTAATTATTAGCATATGGAACCCCTTTTAGGTTTTATTGCCATGTTTGGTTTCAATTTTGCGCCCAGGGGATGGGCCTTCTGCCAGGGGCAGACTATGTCCATAGCCCAGAACCAGGCATTGTTTGCATTGTTAGGCACGTATTATGGAGGCAATGGCGTCAACACATTCAATCTGCCCGATTTAAGAGGAAGAGTACCCATTCATAGCGGTATGTCCAACTATGGCCCTTCATATAACCTGGGGCAAATGGGTGGAAGCGAAAGCACACAGTTACGTATAAACCATTTGCCCAGTCACACACACGAAATCAGTGCCGTTTCCGAAACGGGAGACACCGAATTGCCCACCGGTGCATACCTGGCCAATACCGGGCCGCTGAACTACGGGTATAAAGCAAGCGGCACCAAAACACAAATGAATGCGGGAATGATGGGCAGCAGCGGTAATAATGAACCGGTCAGTAATATGCAGCCCTTCCTGGTACTTAATTTCTGTATTGCACTGAACGGCGTTTTTCCATCAAGAAATTAAAACAACTTCGTATTGCCACTCCTTGGTATAACATAAAATCACTTTAACATGAATGAACCTTTTCTTGGTATGATTGGGATGTTCGGTTTTGATTTTGCTCCCCGGAACTGGGCCTCCTGTAACGGGCAAATCATTGCATTAAGATCAAACACAGCGCTTTTTGCACTGCTGGGCACTACCTACGGAGGCGATGGTGTTAATACATTTGCCTTACCGAATTTAGCAGGCAGGGCACCCGTGGGTGCTACCGGGCAGGGACCGGGCTTAAGCAATTATATAATGGGGCAGCAGGCGGGAGTCCCAAACATATCATTGACATTCCAACATCTGCCCGCTCATAATCATACCATTAATGCATTTACCGATGCCGGCAATACCGAAAACCCGGCAGGAGCCAACCCTGCCAATACCGGGAAACTGGATAAGGAATACCGTTCTTCCGGAACCATGGTTAAAATGCAACCGGGGATGGTAGGCGCTGTTGGCAGCAACACTCCCTTTTCTATACAACAGCCCTTCCTGGTTGTTAATTATTGCATTGCACTGACCGGCATTTTCCCGGCAAGATCCTGATCGTGGAAAAGGACAACGAAAATAACTTTTACAACAATGAACATTCAAAATAACAGCAGATGGAACCTTTTCTTGGCATGATAGCACTCTTCGGATTTAACTTTGCTCCCCTGGGGTGGACATACTGTAACGGCCAGCTTTTGCCGATTGCGCAAAATGACGCATTGTTTGCGTTACTGGGAACCACATTTGGCGGTGATGGCATCACTACGTTTGCCCTACCCGACCTAAGGGGGAGGGTACCCATCGGGATGGGAGCGAGCACACCAAACACAAGCAATCGCAACATAGGAGAAAATGGAGGAACTGAAACTGCGACCCTTACAACAGCCAATCTTCCGGCCCATAATCACCCGGTTTTTGCGGTTGCAGAAGCGGGTGATGCATCGGCTCCTGCGGGTGCGTACCTGGCCAACACGGGTACGCCGGATAAAGAATACCGAACAACCGGCACTGCCGTTACAATGCATGCCAACATGGTGCAGCCGGCGGGATTGCAACAGCCTTACGCTGTTATTCAGCCCGTTCTCGGGTTAAACTTCTGTATCAGTACAGAGGGCATCTTTCCTTCACGAGGTTAATAAAACGACATCATCATGAGCAGCTTAAATTGGTGGAACAACCTGGAGCAACAGTGGAAACAGGCATTCGAAGTAACCTTTTTTCGCAGTACGGCTACACCGTCTATTTCGGATCTTGAGCAATTGCAAAATACAACCGTTTTAAGACTTGTAGGACCAAGGGCCCCTTATCCCAATATGGATTTTGAGCTTACGAACCTCTCTGGCATCGCGGCCCTGCAACAGTTGGAAATCCTGGTTGTTACGCACCAGCAAATCAAAGACCTTCAACTGCTGGCATCCCTTAAAAATCTCAAATCTCTGTTTTTATTTAACAACCAGATCGAAAGCCTGGAAGGAATTGAAGGGCTCACGGACCTCGAACAACTATACATACAATTCAATAACATCGCTTCTTTAACGCCGCTGCAACAGTTGACACAGTTAAAAGAGGTATATATCCACCACAATGCGCTTACATCCCTGGATGGCTTAACAGAAACCCATTCCGACAACCTGGCGACCTTCTTTTGTCTGCCGAACAGCGGATTGAAGCAAAAAGAAATCATCCGTGCGGAAAATCATCTGGGTATTCGCTGCAGAAGTGTTTAGCCGGTGTTTCTTAACAAAAACGCGTTTTCACCCATTATATACCCTCAAAACTTTTATATGAAAAAGATAATTTCCTTATTGCTCTTTCTTTTTTGCTGCTGCGGCCTGTACGCACAAAACATACTGGTTACCGGGGGCTGCATGGCCAGCACATATACGCTTACTCCCTCCGGCACCTATAATGGGAAAACCTATTATGAAACAACCGGTACCGTAGCAGGGAATACCGGTGTTGCTATTGCTGTTTTCTGGATGGGGGCGCCCGACAATGTTTGGGTACTGGCTTACGATGGCCAACCCTACTATTCCAGCAACAAGGATACCCCCAAACCGCCTGGCACTACTGCATTTACCTGGACCGCTACCCAACCCGCACCCTGTCCCTCCCCGGGCCCCTTGTCCGTTACAGGCGATGTGGCACTGTGGGTAACATTTGGTGCGGTTTCTGCTCATACCACAAACAGCAGTCTGTATGTAAACTGGCAAACAGTTACCGAAAAGAATAATGATCATTTTGAGATCGAGGCTTCAGCAGACGGAGAACATTTTGTGTCCCTTGCCACGATTCGCTCAAAAGCCGGCAACGGAAACAGCAATGAGCCCATCAGTTATGAATGGAATATCGGTATCAATGCGCTTTCTCAAATGATGCTACCAGTTGCTGCCGCGGCGCTCTTTCTTTTAATGGCATGCTATCGCAGGAAAAATGCATTCCTGCTCCTATCCCTCTTTACGATTATTACAGGCACGGCTGTGGGCTGCAAAAAGAACCACAGCGAAATTACGGGCAACACGCCTTCATTTATCCGTATTGCACAGATAGATACAGACGGCACAAAAACTTATTCTAAAATCGTAAAGGTTGTGCAGGAATAAGCAGGATTCAAAAGGTTCTGTACAATAAAAAAATGCATCCGGCAGTTATGCTTCATTTATCGCCCTGGCCGCTTCCGGGATGGTTTGTTTGAGATCTTTATTGGTACTGATCAGCGGCAGCAGCTTGCACTCCTTTTGCTGCCGGGCGTTTTAAAAATGAATTGTATTCAAAGGCGCTTAAACCAGTTCATGATGCCCCCGGCTTTTCTTGGTTGCCATTTGTACTGCAGCACAAGCGAGCGTGGCAAGAAAGCTGATAGCAGCACTCAGCTGATCCAATTATTAATCGTATTGTTTTCTTAAGCGATTTTTTATAATTGCTGCAGGCACACAGTTTGTACCTGCAGCAATTATATACGGGTTTAATTCCGCACCGGCTTACCGGTCTTGATCACACTCTGCAGCCGCTCCAATGTTTTACGTTCTCCACAGAGGGATAAAAAGTGCTGCCGTTCCAGGTCGAGCAGGTATTGTTCGGATACCAGGGTAGGTTCGCTGAGATCGCCGCCGCACATAACATAGGCCAGTTTTTTGGCTACCAGTGCATCATGGTCGGTTGCATAATTCCCCTTCTGCATCGCATTGATGCCAGCCAGCAAGGCCCCAAGCACGCCACGCCCCTGCACCTTAATATCCATTCTGGGAACCGGTGCTACATATCCGCTATCATACAGTTCGATTACACTCCGCTTTGCTGCTGCAATACGCCGGTCCTGGTTAGCCACCACTTCATCAAGCCCCCTGCGGTAAATGCCCAGTTCAAAAGCTTCAGCCGCCGAAGTGCTTACTTTTGCCGTGGCGATGGTCAGGAACCGGTTCTGAAGCGGAATATTTTCCGGCTCACCGTTCTGCACTTCATCTGCTGCCCGCAGCGCAAATTCCTTGGTACCGCCTCCGCCCGGGATCAGCCCCACACCCAATTCTACCAGTCCGGTATAGGTTTCAGCTGCGGCACATACCTTGTCTGCATGCAGGCTCAGCTCACAGCCACCGCCCAATGCCAGGCCATGAGGTGCCACAATTACCGGCACCGATGCATAACGGGCCCGCATCGTTGTATTCTGGAAAAGCCGCACGGCCATATCCAGTTCGTCATATTCCTGCTCTACTGCCAGCATAAAGATCATTCCTACATTGGCTCCTGCGGAAAAATTAGCACCTTCATTGGCAATCACCAGGCCTTTAAAATCTTTCTCTGCCTTTTCTATCGATGTTTGAATGCCGCTGAGCACATCACCGCCGATAGTGCCCATCTTAGTGTTCCATTGCAGGGCCAGCACTTCATCGCCGATATCATACAACCGGCAGCTATTATTCTTCCATACGAGCTGATCACGATAATTGCTTAAAATAATAAAGGCATCGCTTCCGGGCAGGAATTTATAGGTCTTCGTTCCGGGATCATACGCCTTCCGTTTCCCGTTCTCTACGATATAAAATGTCTGGTGGCCTGCTGCCAGCATTTCCTCTACCCAGACCGCTACTGAAACACCGGCCGCTTTCATCGCGGCTACCGATCCGGCCACACCTACCGCATCCCAGCTTTCAAACGGACCGATCTCCCAGCCAAATCCGGCCTTCATGGCATCATCAATCCGGTACAGTTCATCGCTGATCTCCGGTATCCGGTGGCTCACATAGGCAAACAGCAGTTGGTGAAATTTCCGGTAAAACTCGCCCGCCTTGTCCTGCCCACCTATGAGCATTTTCAGTTTCGCAGGCAGCGCTTCAACCAGCTTCGCCGCCTCCAGGCTGGCAAACTTTGGCTTTACACGAGGCCCGTATTCAAAGGTTTTCAGATCCAGCGTAAGGATTTCCGAAGCGCCTTTATCGTTTTTGATCTTCTTAAAAAATCCCTGCCCGGTTTTATCACCCAGCCACTTATTCGCAACCATTTTTTCCAGCCATGCCGGGATCACGAATAACTGTTTGGCCTCATCCTCCGGACAATTTTCAAATACACCGTTGGCTACTTTTACCAGGGTATCAATACCCACTACATCCGCCGTGCGGAAGGTAGCCGACTTGGGACGACCGATTACCGGCCCGGTAAGGGCCTCTATTTCATCAATGCCCAGCCCCAGCTGATCCATCAGGGAAAAGATGGCCATAATGCTGAATACACCTACCCGGTTGGCAATAAATGCCGGTGTGTCTTTACAAAGCACCGTTGTTTTACCCAGGATGCGATCCCCGAATTCCATCAGGAAACCGGTCACTTCCGGATCGGTGTCAGGGGTTGGAATGATTTCCAGCAACCGGAGATAGCGCGGAGGATTAAAGAAATGCGTACCGCAGAAATGCTTCTTAAAATCATCACTGCGCCCCTGGGTCATCAGGTGAATCGGAATCCCCGAGGTGTTGGAGGTAATAAGCGTTCCCGGTTTCCGGTATTGCTCTACCCTTTCAAACAATTGTTGTTTAATATCCAGACGTTCAATCACCACCTCAATCACCCAGTCGCACCCGGCGATCTTATTCAGATCGTCCTCAAAATTCCCGGTGGCAATTTTTTGCACTACATCCTTTGTATATACCGGTGATGGGCTGCTTTTAACAGCTGCTGCCAACGCGTCCTTTACGATCTTGTTTTTATCTGCTCCTTCAGCGGCCATATCCAGCAATAATACCGGTATACCCACTCCTGCAAAATGACAGGCAATGCGTGATCCCATGACCCCGCTTCCAAGAACGGCAACACTCTTTATGATCCTTTTCATATACATATGTTTAACATTGAACCGGGTCTGCAACAGCCGTCCGCATCCTTTAATCAGTAAAACAGGTGCTTTGCTGCTATCGTCACCCGGTAACTCTTTTCATTGATTCCGGTACAAACAACAATTAGTTAGATAAACAACTATCTACTGTGAAGTTAAGGAGAAAAACAGCAACATTCAAAAAACAACAGCGGGAAGAAGGACTTGTTTACCCGCCTCAACACCCACCGCTCTTTTGTTTTTAGCATCGTGATCCCCGCCAATTCCGGGTTCCGGCGGCATTGCCGGAAGATGGCACTGTGTGTTTACCTGGCCAGGATGTGACTTTGCCGATTTTATTTCTTGTGCAGGATCAATTAGTGATACATTTGAACCTGTTAAACGCAATGAGGTATGCATGTATTATCTACCGACAACCTTTCAAAAAACTACGGTGCCGTACAGGCATTAAACCAGGTAAATATCGAAGTGCCCAGGGGAGCCGTATATGGCATCCTGGGGCCCAACGGCAGCGGTAAAACCACCTTGCTGGGTATTGTGATGAACGTACTGGAAGCCAGCTCCGGCCGTTATTTATGGAACGGGCAACCCGGCAATGAAAACCAGCGGAAACGCATCGGCACCCTGTTGGAGACGCCCAATTTTTATCCCTACCTGAGCGCAGAGCGGAACCTGGAAGTGGCCGCCTCCATCAAGGGTTATAGCACCGCCGATATCCCCCGGGTGTTGAAAATTGTAAACCTGTTTGAGCGCCGCCAGTCGGCCTTCAGTACCTATTCCCTTGGGATGAAGCAGCGTCTGGCCATTGCATCGGCCCTGCTGGGAGACCCGGATGTGCTGGTGCTGGATGAGCCTACCAATGGGCTGGATCCGGCCGGAATTGCAGAGATCCGGCAACTGATCCAGCAACTGCATACATCCGGCAAAACCATTATTATGGCCAGTCATATATTGGATGAGGTAGAAAAAGTATGTACGCATGTAACCATTATCCAAAAAGGAAATGTAAAAGCAAGCGGTACTGTTCATGAAGTATTGCATACCGGTGGGCCTGCGCCTGAAATGATTATTGAGATCGCCACGGAAGACCTGCTGCTGCTGCAGGAGGCCATGGCCGGGTTAGAACAGGTTAAAGAAGTGATTGTAAAACCGGCGCTGCTCCAGCTTACCGGCACGTCTGATATGACCCCGCAACTGGTGAACCGGTATTGCTTCGAAAAAGGCATTACATTAAGCCATCTGGCATTAAAAAAGAAAAGCCTGGAAACCCGCTTCCTGGAAATCACCGGTTCCAGCAGCGACCAGTAAAAAAACGGGCATCCTCATCACTCATATAACTCCTCCATATGCTACAACTTTTTAAAACTGAATGGCTGAAAATAAAAAACTACCGCACATTCTGGATCCTGTTTGGCTCCTTTTTTATCTTTCTTCCATCGATGTTCCTGTTGACGGCGCATCAATTCATGCGCCAGTTTGAGCAGATCGCAGGTAAAAGTATTGAAGCCGCGATGTTGAAACGGATGTTCAGTTCCCCCTTTGTATTTCCCAATACCTGGCATGGCGCTGCATGGTTTGGCGGTATGTTCTTTGTCATTATCGGCATGCTTTTTATCCTGCTGATCACCAATGAAGTACAATACAGAACCCACCGGCAGAATATTATTGATGGCTGGAGCCGGATGGATTACATTAAAGCTAAAATAACCATACTGCTCTTTTTTGTAGCAACCACTACCGTTATGGTGTTTCTGTGCGGATTGATTTGCGGATTGATGTTTACACCAGATCTATCTTCAGTATCGATTTTTGAAAATGTGCACTATGTAGGCTATTATGCCTTGATGGCAACCCTGTATCTGTTGGTGGCCTTCCTGGTCGCCATACTCGTCAAACGCACCGGGCTGGCAATTGTTCTCTATTTCGGCTATGTATTTGTTATAGACAACCTGTTGTGGCTGGCGCTTACATTCCGGAAAGGGCAGGCTGGTTATTTTCTTCCATTAGAGAGCACTGATTCATTGGTGCCGAATCCTTTTAAACCTTCTGTAATAGAACTTCGTTCCGTTTCAGATCTCAGCCTGCTGATCACCGCTGCAATCTACGGTGTTATAATCATCTATAGCATCATCAGGTACTATAAACGTGCCGACCTAAAAACCTGACCCGGTCATCAGTGCCGGGGCTGCAGCCTGTATATGCGGGTAGCGGAACTCAAATCCATAAGCAAGCAGCCGCTGTGCGCTCACGGTGCAGCTTTTAAGCGCTTCGGCTCCCCGTTCACCCAGTGTCCATTTCATTGCAATAGCGGGTATATGAACGGTTATAAAGGCAGTTCCATAACGTGCAGCAGCCAACGCCTGCACCAGTTGGTCGTTAGAAACGGGATATGGTGCTACTGCATTCAACGGGCCTTTATATGCTTCCTGCGTAATAGCCGCTTGATACAGGTTGACCAGATCATCCAGATGGATCCAGCTGATCACCTGCCGGCCGCTACCGGGTATGACTGCAAGTCGCCAGTTAAGCGCCCGCTTTAAGGCAGATAACACGCCACCGCCTGGCCCCAGTACAATCCCCGTTCTCAGGTATACTACGCGAATGCCGGCGCCGATCAGGCTCCGGGTACTTTCCTCCCATTCCCTGCAGCAAGTACCCAGGAAATCCCCTGCAGCCTGTTGCGTTTCTGTAAAAGGTACCGGGTTCGGAACTTCCGGGTCTGCTCCATACCACCCGATAGCCGCAGCGCTAATCAACACCTTTAACCGGCCCGGGCCGCTCCGAAGCGTGTCAGAAAGCAGTTTTCCGCTCAGCACACGACTGTCAACGATTTCTTTTTTACGCTTTGCGGACCAGGGGCGGTCCATAACACCGGCACCTGCCAGATGGATGATGGCATCAGCTTCCAGTACTGCCTCCCGGTCTATTTGCCTTGCAGGTACATTCCAGTAACAGTAAGACAATGCGCCTTCCATACGGCCATGCAATTCTTTTTTGCGCGTAAACAATATTACCTGGTATCCGCTTTCCATAAGGCTGCCTGCAAGAGCCTTTCCAATCATTCCGGTTCCCCCGGTTATAATTACTTTCATTGCTTGTTAATAAAAATAAACCCGCCGTTACAGCGGGTTTTGACAGATTGTCGTTTCGTTATTTCTTCCTGGAGCCGCCTAATGGCTTTTTGGGCAAAGGAATATTCATTCCCTTACCAGGCATAGGATCATTGGGGCCATGCAAGGGATCTTGTGGCTTTTCCTTAAATGCATCCGGAACAGGATCCGTTCGTTTTGCTTCCGGTTCCCATGATCCGGAGCCCTCATCCTCTGGCAGGAGCTCATCAATCACTTCCTTGTTAATATCTGCTACCTCGCTCAACTCGGATGGTTCCATAAGTGGTGCTGCAATGATCGGCTCTTCCAGCTCTGGTAAGCTTATCGGCTCCTTGTTTACAGGTCTGGTGGTTTTTCTTGCTTTTTCAGAACTGCTCTTTTTAGCTACAGGTTTTGTTACATGCTTTTTAACAGGGGCTTTTTTTGCAGCTGCTTTGGTCTTCGGAGCCGTGGTTGTTGTTTTGTTTTTAGGCGGCGCTTTTTTCGTGGCCGTTGAGGATTTTGTCAACGCTTTTTTTGCAGGAGCCTTTTTACCGGCAACCTTTGTTGCTGCTTTGCCGCCTGCTTTTGAAGCAGCTGTTCCCCCGGATACGGTGCCCCAGGATGCAGCTGCCACTGGAGCGGGTGCTGAACGGGCCGCCTTTTTAGCAGCTTTTTTCTTTTCTTTTTTTATCGCCTTTTTTAGTTCCTTGCTTTTTTGTTTCAGTTTGCTGACTACTTCTTTCTTTGCCTTTTTATCGGCCTTTTTAGAAGACTTCTCCTTTTTCTTTTTTGAATCCGGATTTTTTGCAGTTAACTTTTTTAGCTCCATTTTTCCTGGGGTAGCACGGGCTTTCGCTTTCTTTTTGGAGTCCTTACCGGAGGATGCTCCTTTTTTTGCCGTTTTTTTTTCCTTTGCCATCCTGTTTGTTTTAAATAATGAACAATAAAGAAACCAGAGAAAAAATAATAAACCTTAACCTCAACAATTATACCATTAAAAAATCCCCATTTTTACAAATGAGGATTTTAAATTCAATATGATTTGGGATCTTATCCTTCTGTTACCTGGAAGGTGATCGGCTGTTTCCGGTAAGCCTTTACTTCCCGTCCGTTCTGGATAGCGGGTTTCCATTTACCGGATTTTTTGATTACACGTACAGCTTCGGCACCCATTCCAAATCCGGGATCCTTGATAACCTTAACGTCGCTCACGTTACCCTGCACATCCACAACAAACTGAACAATTACCTGGTAGTTACCGGGTGATGCTCCGTTCTCCACGGGCACTTCCCCTCTCAGGTTGGTAGTCAGGTAGCGCGACCAGTCGCCCGGGTATTGCGCATCTTTTTCCACCTTGGTAAAGATCTCAGGTTCCTTTTCAACAGGTTTTGTTTCCACAATCCCTTTACCACCATCCACACCGGCAGGTGGTACCACAATACCCAGATCTTTAACACCCTCCTGGTTAATGGTACCAATCTTGGTATCCTTTAACTCCTCCTGAACGGGTGGCGGCTCTTTTACTTCCTCATCCTTTACAATTTTGGGAGGAGTAAATGCCTTGGTTTCAATTTTGGGAGGTGGCTCCTGTTTTGGAGGCGGCGGTGGCGGCGGCGGTGGCGGCTCATCCTTTTTTTCCTCTTGTTTAATTTCCTGAATGGTTACTTCCTCCATCTTCACTTTTTCCTGGACCGGGGATTTCATCTGGCTTTTCAGCACCACCAGACCAGCAATAACCACGGCGGCTATAACTGTTATACCCAGCGCTTTCCAGACGCGTTTGTTGTAGGTGCGGCGGAGCTCATATGCCCCGTATTCCTTGTTCCGCCCTTCAAACACGATATCCAGAAGATCAGAGGATAAAATTTTATTGGCTTCCATTATCTAATTACGTTTTAAATATGATGCATGTTTCTAAAAATTCCATACGGAATTTTCTATTTAGCCGGTGGAGTTGTCGCCGGGGCAGCAGTTCCACCACCTCCGCCAGACAAACGAACAGCGTCCAATTCTGTATCGAAGGGTTTTACCAATGCATAGCGGGAAACTTTATTGATCGTCATCTCATCCAGTATGTCTACTACGTTTTTATAGGTAGCGTCATCCGTGGGTTTAATCACTACGAAAAAGTCCTTCTGCTTACAATCGTCGATCGATTTCCCTTTTGACCGGGCCTCATTTTCGCAGGCAGGATCGGTAACATACCGGGAAATCACTTCTCTTTTTTTACGGATGATTTCATTCCGGATGTCTTTATACGTTGCGCTTTTAAAATTTGCCCCGGTGGGATCCAGGTCGCCTTCGTAGTAGAAGACTTTGTTATCCTTGGCCAGGATCACCGACAGAGAGCCTGATTGTTTGATCTTGGTTTCCTCATCCTTCTTATCTGTATCCTTCGGCATGTTCAGGTCCATTGTGGTAGGATTGCTCATTGTAGCCGTAAAAATAAAGAAGGTAATCAGCAGGAAGCCCAGATCCACCATCGGGGTCATATCCACCCGGGTGCTTTGCTTTTTGGCCTTCTTGACCCCGGGGCCTTTCTTATGCCCGTCATCACCGCCAGTATCTAAACTTGCCATAATTTTTTCTTTTTACTGGTTATGTAAGTAATTGAATTTATTTTCCTTTTAGCCGCTCCTGGTACAACTCGGTACCAGCAGGTGCATCCTGCGGCATAGTTACCAGGTTGTATTTCTGCTCATCGTTACGCTTCATCGCATCGATAATTGCACCAAAAGTTGGATACTTCGAAGAGTTATCCCCTTTTACAAGGTACTTCAGCTGTTCTCCGGCGAAAACATATTTAGCAGCTCCGATCCAGTTCACCAGCTCGCTGGTTGCAGAATCCTTTACAGGAATCCCGTCCTGGGCCACTTTTGCCCGCTGGGCCGGAGGAAGTGCCAGGAACCCTTTTATTTTGTTGAAAGGCATCCCGATCATTTCTCCATCCTGGTATTGGCTCAGATCCGCATCGGAGAGGGTTACCCCTGCTCTTTTGGCCGCTTCCTTAATGATCTCTTTCCCTTTTTGAATATCGGATTTGGACATGATCGAAAAATAAACCTTGTTATCCTTATCAATACTCATCATAACAGCATTGTTATCGGGCATTACCTGGGATGCAACAGAATTCGGCGTTTCGATGGGCACCGGCTCTGACGGCTTGAATTTTGTAGCCATGATAAAGAAGGACAGGATCAGGAACGCCACATCCACGAAAGGCGTCATATCTGTATCCGTCGACTTCTTCTGTATTTTTGCTTTTGCCATTATTGACTCAATTTTGATATAAGACGAAAAATCTGCTTTATTCCATAAAAATCTTTACTCCGGTGTACCTTATTTGTACAGGGAAGCAAAGGATTGAGTCAGGGTAAAACCAGATTCGTCAATACCATAGGTAATGCTGTCAATACGGGTTGTAAGCATGTTATAGATAATCAACGCCAGGGCTGAGGTACCAATACCCAATGCCGTGTTATACAGGGCCTCAGAGATACCGATCGCCAGTTCTGCTGCGTTACCGCCGCCGCCTTCACCCAGGTTAGAGAAGGATTTGATCATCCCCATTACTGTACCCAATAACGCGATCAGCGTACCGGTAGATACGATGGTTGAAAGGAACACCAGGTTTTTCTGTAACATGGGAAGTTCCAGAGCAGTAGCTTCTTCCACTTCTTTTTGAATGGCTGCAATTTTTTGCTCGGTTTCCAGACCAGATTCGCTGATCATTTCTTTGTAACGACGCAGACCTGCTTTCATTACATTACCCACAGAACCTTTTTGCTTGTCGCACTCAGCAATGGCAGCATCTACATTTTTATTCGCCAGGTGATACTGAACTTTGCGGATAAAATTGCTGATATTTCCTTTACCCAGGGCTTTTGCGATGGTCAGGAACCTTTCAATTGCAAACACAATTACCATTAACAACATACCGATCAGCAGCGGTACGATGATACCACCCTCATAAATACGGTGAAATGCACCTTTGGGGCCTTTGTGGTTAGGCCAGAAGCCTCCTGCTTTGTCAGGCTGGTCAAACCCAGTATCTGCGCCAATCACAAAGCGCCAGATGCAATACCCGGCAACAATACACAAAATGGGCGCCACCCACGAAATCAAATTACTGCTTTTTTTAGGTTGAACAGAAGTAGTAGCCGTTACGGGCTTCGCTTGATTTGTCTCAGCCATGATCTTAGTTTTTTTAGTTTTTTAAATATTGAACAAGTTTGTTTGAGTGTACAATTCTAACAAAAAAAATCTAACAACAAAATTTTTCGTCATTATTTTTTTTTAACTGTTTGAAGTTAAACTTTTTTTACAAAAACGCAAAAAAATCAAAAAAGTATTGATGGAAATTTATTTAACCCCGTCATTCATTTTACGACATTCAAAAAAATAGCCTCTGTATTGTGTTTTCTTATTCATAGCGCAATGCCTCTATCGGGTTCAATCTGCCCGCTTTTACCGCCGGGTAAATCCCTGCTGCCAACCCCACAATTGTACAAATGACAATTCCGTATGCCACCCAATCCCAGGGTACCACAAAACCGGTTTGCAATACCAATGAAAACAGGTTTCCAACGATGATACCCAGCAGAATACCTAACAGGGCTCCCAGTACGCTGATGATGATCGCCTCCAGCAGGAACTGGGTCTTTACCGACTGTTTCTTTCCCCCGATGGCCTTTATCAGCCCAACTTCCTTGGTTCGTTCGGAAACAGAAACCAGCATAATATTCATCAGCCCGATCGCCGCCCCCAGGAGTGTAATTACACCGATTACGATGGCCGCCCACCGGATGTACCGCAACACGTTCATGGCTGTTTGCACGGCACTGTCGCTTCGGTCCATGGCAAAATTACTGGCCTCTGTAATGCCGTTTTTTCTTATAGGCCGAAAAAGGCTTTCAGCTTCGCCCATAGCGGCATCCAGCTGCCTCAGATCATTCACTTTTACGGCAATTACATAAGAAGCACCGGAATTGCCAAAGTTGCGGGCCCAGTTCGGGTACCCCGTCACCACCATATTGTCCCTGCTGAACCCAAAAGTAGAGCCCTTTCCTTCAAGGATTCCCAATACCCGGTATGGAATATTATTGATGCGTACTGTGGTGTTTACGCCCTTATCGATCGCTTCACCGAAAAAGTTCTTGGCCACGTCAAACCCCAGCACACAAAGATTTTGCCCGCCTCTAACCTCACCGGCGGTAAAATTGCGGCCGTATAAAACCTTGTACGCATTCAGGTTCAGGTAATTTTCATCCCCAGCCATCAGCACGACATTCGGACTGGTTTTTTTTTCATTAAACGACAGGATATTGCTTCGCCCCCCAAACACCGAGATGCCGGAAACTGCTCCTGGGAAATGGTAGTGGTTAGTGAAATATTCAGCCTGTTCGCGGGTAATGACTTTATTGAGATTGGATTGTTTTTCTTTTTTTCCTTTTTTTGAAACGGCAAGATCATCGCCTCTGCCCCCACCGAAATTCATGTTGCGCTCTTTAAAACGAATGGTAAACCCATTGGCTCCCATAGAGGAAAAACTCTCGGAAAATTTTTGATTCATGGCCTTAATGGCGGTAATAATGCCCACCAGTGCCATGATGCCAAACGCAATAATGGTTACTGTAAGGCCGGTACGTAGCCGGTTACTTTTAACAGTCCGGAATGCCAGCAGCAAGGTGTCGATAAATTTCACCCCGCTAAGTTACAGGGAATAGAGGAAGTTCAACGTTTCACGTTCAAGGTTCCAGGTTGGATTCTCTGGTGATCGGAGATGCTACTGAAACCGGAAGACCGAAAACTGCCCATTCCAAGTTTATGGTTAAGTATGCCAAGGACTAAAGCCGAGCGCTAAACGCCTATCTCAGGGTTAATTCGATTTAACATTCAATGCAAAAGGACAAATCTTCCCCCCGCCATGTAATCGACCGGTATCTGATAGCAGACAGCTCAAATTTAAAAATACAGCCAGCCAAAGATCACATTGGGAAACAGCCCGGTAAAGATGATCAGTACACAAATACCCACCAGCACATATTTCTCAAAAGTGCTGATCCCGGAAAAATGATTCGGTCCCTGCTTAAAGTACATGGCCTGTATTACCCTGAAATAATAATAAGCGCTAACCGCAGCCATCAATACGCCAAAGATCACCAGCCACAAATAATCGCCCGACTGGATCACGGCTTTCAGCATATAGAACTTGGCCAGGAACCCCGCCGACAGTGGTATACCGGCTAACGACAGCATAAAAATAGTAACACATAAGGCTACCAGCGGCTGATGTGTGGCAAGGCCGTTAAACCCGTCAAACGAATAATCGGTCATCTTGGCGATTATCCCAAAAATACCAATGGTTGCCAGACTGTACGCAATAGCATAAAGCAGCAGGCCTTCATGAGCGGTTTCATTAAGCGCCACCAGGGCAAACAGCATAAAGCCGGCCTGAGCAATACTGGAGTAAGCCAGCATGCGTTTTACGCTCTGCTGGAACACAGCGGTAATATTTCCCACGAACAGCGTTAGTGCCGCCAGAATGGCCAGCCAAAACTTCCACTGGAGGGTCACTTTATCAAATGCACTGTAAAACAGGTGCAGGAATCCTGCAAAAATACCCACCTTAACAATGGTCGCCATAAAGGAAGTGAACACATTCGGCGCTCCGTCATACACATCCGGCGTCCAGAAATGAAAAGGCGCCACAGATACTTTAAAGCACATCGAAAAGAGCAGCAGCAGCATACCTGTAGTAAGCAGGTTGGATTTCATTAGCCCTGCGATATTCATTTTCCCGATCTCAAAGGTTCCGGTAGCACCATAAATGAATGCAATCCCAAGCAGCATGATTCCCGTTGAAAAAGCGCCCATCAACAGGTATTTCAAAGCAGCCTCATTGCTTTTCAGATCTTTTTTTGCCGAACCCGTAAGAATGTACAATGGAATGGAAATGATCTCGATGCCCAGGAAGAGCATCAGCAGGTTGGTAAAAGAGGTAACCAGGAAAATACCAGTAAGGATAAAAAAGATCAGCGCAAAATATTCGGCGTAATGATTGCCCACCTGTTGCATATCCTTCGAGGAAATGAGAAAATAAACCAGGGTACAGGCAATGGCGATCGTATTAAAAAATAATGCGTAGCTGCTAAAAGAAAGAAACCTGGTCGTATCCAAATGAAAAAGCCGGAGACCTTTCGATTCCAGGATATTGGCAACCAGCAACAACACGATGCCCAAAATAGCCAGCACGCGCACCGGGGCCTTTGTCCTGAACAAAAAGCTGGCGAACATCATCACAACACCTAATAAGCCTGATAGTAATACTGCGTTCATATCGTTTCTCTTAATGCTTCTGCTTCATCAACATCGGAAGCACGTCTGAATTTTTTAAAATGGATTGACTGGTCTGATCTACTGCGTTTAAAAAAGGCTGCGGGTAGATGCCCACAATTAATATGGCACCGATAATAATAGCAAGGATGGCCTTTTCCTGGAATGAAATATCAGTCGCTTTTTCGGTGAGCGCGTTGGTTTCACCAAAGAATACCTTACGCCCCATCCGAAGGGTGTAAACCGCCCCTAAAATAACGCCTACACCTGCCGTGGCCATAATCAGCACCCCGTTCTGCGAAACTTTTGATCCCAGGATGCCTTTGAACATCAGGAACTCACCAATAAAGGCATTGGTCAGCGGCAGGGCAATATTGGCAAAGGCAATGATCACAAAGAAAAAGGTAAGTGCCGGGGCTTTTTGCGCAATACCCCCCAGGGCTGATATTTTAACGGTACCGAATTTGCGTTCAATAATCGCTACCACCATCCACATTCCCAGAATATTGATCCCATGGGAAAACATCTGGATCATGGTGCCCTGCAGGGCGCTTTTATCTTCTGCAAAAACCGCTACACACATCAGTCCGATATGTGCAATGGATGAATATGCAACCAGCCTTTTCATATCGTCCTGCCGCATGGCGATCAGCGATGCATAAATGATTCCTGTAACCGCCAGCAGGGAAATGGTATCCCCGTTCAGATAGGAGGCTATCGGAAATACCGGCAACAGCCAGCGCAACAATCCCAACACCCCCATCTTAACCATTAAGGCACTCAGTACCATCGTGGCAGCCGTGGGGGATTGCTGATAGGTATCGGGCTGCCAGGTATGGAAGGGGAATATGGGCATTTTTACGGCAAATGCTACAAAAAACAGCCAAAATAGCCAGGTCTGCTCTTTAGCAGAAAGGCCGGATTTATAAAACGCTTCGATATCAAAAGAATGACCCGGTGTATGGGCATACACATACAGTATTCCCACCAGCATTAACAAAGAACCGATAAACGTATATATAAAGAACTTAAAGGTAACAGCGATGCGCTTTTCTCCTCCCCATTGGGAACAAATAAAATAAACCGGAATCAGGGCCAGCTCCCAGAAGAAATAAAACAACAGGGCATCCATCGCCAGGAATACCCCCATAAGGCCCGCCTGTGCCAACAGCATCAGCCCAAAAAAGTTATTGACTTTTTTATAAGCAGTGGTCCAGGTAGAAAGAAAAATAACGGGATAGCAGAGTGCCGTTAGCATACACAGCATAATTCCCATACCGTCGCCTCTTAGGGAAAAACTGCTGTTCAGCAATCCCATCCATGCTGCCCTGAACGTCCAGTTGCCGGGCGCAGCAAATACCGCCACACCAAGTATGGCAATGATAAAGGTACTAATGGCTGCCAGTAACGACCAGGTTCGCACCTGCTCCTCCTTTTTTATTAAAAAAGTAGCCAACCCACTCACTAAAGGCACCAGTATCAACAACAATGCGATCATATATCAAATTTCAAATTCCAAATTCTAAATTTCAGGGATCCCGGCTCCGGATCTCAGGTTATTTTCTCAAAAAGAACTGTACAATAAAAATCAGTACCATGCCCAGAACCATCATTAAAATATAGGAGCCGGTTTGACCGCTTTGGAGCCAGCGCAACTGGCGGCTGCCATACCGCACCAACCGCCCTACTCCATTTACCGCTCCGTCCACAATGCGCTTATCCACTACATTACCCAGGAATAAGCCCAGGTTATTAAGCGGTTTTACAATTACAGCATTGTACAGTTCATCTACATACCATTTGTTTTCCAGTACTTTTCCAAAACCGGAAGCGGGCTCCAGATCGGGCTTTTTGGAGAACCGGATCCAGGCGATGATTACGGTAACAATAATCAGTACGGAAGATAGTCCGGCCAGTCCCCACTCGGTGCTATGATCCGCTTCATGAGCAGGCAGCAGGGCGTAGGAATCTTTAAAGATCGGATGCAGGAAGTCTGACAGCGTATGCGCTCCATGAGCCATAAATTCCGGCACGCCCACATATCCCCCAACAACCGAAAGAATGGCCAGGATCACCAGTGGGATGGTAATCGCCGCGGGGCTCTCGTGCAGGTGGTGTTCCTGCTCATGTGTACCGCGGAAGCTTCCTTTAAAGGTAGTTGCATATAACCGGAACATATAAAATGCAGTTAACAATGCGCCCAGCAAACCTAGCGCATATAATACAGGAGATTTGGCAAAAGCTCCGGCCAGGATCTCATCTTTTGAAAAGAAGCCGGAGAAACCGGGGATACCTGCAATAGCCAGGCAACCCAGTAAAAAAGTAAGATTGGTTATTTTCATGTACTTCGACAGACCGCCCATTTTACGCATATCCTGTTCACCGCCCATGGCATGGATCACACTGCCGCTGCCGAGGAACAACAGTGCTTTAAAGAAAGCATGCGTCATTACATGGAACACGGCTGCCACATATGCGCCACTTCCCAATGCCAGGAACATGTAACCCAGCTGGCTTACTGTGGAATAGGCCAGCACTTTTTTGATATCATTCTGTTTCAGGGCAATGGTGGCGGCCAGCAGCGCGGTGGCAATACCGATGATGGCAATAATATTTAAAGTGGCCGGGGCCATTGAAAACAGCAGGTTCGCCCTTGCGATCATATAGATGCCCGCAGTAACCATCGTTGCGGCATGGATCAGCGCCGATACCGGGGTTGGACCCGCCATCGCATCAGGTAACCAGGTATACAAAGGAATCTGGGCACTTTTACCCGTAGCGCCCACAAATAACAATAACGTAATAGCACCAATTTCCTTGCCGGATAGTTTCTCAAGCGACGCCTTGGTAAAGATCTCGCTAAAAGTGGTGGTACCCAGTTTATTGATGAGCATAAACAATGCGATCAAAAAGGCCAGATCACCCACCCGGTTCATGATAAAGGCCTTGTTGGCCGCTTTGCTGTATTCCTTTTTCTTAAACCAGAAGCCAATCAGCAGGTAGGAGCAAAGCCCCACACCTTCCCAGCCAATGAACATGATGACGAAGTTGGCGCCCATTACCAGCAGCAGCATTGAAAAAACGAAAAGGTTCAGATAGGCAAAATACCGCCCGAAATGCTCTGGCCTTTCATCGTGCATATAAGAAGTGGAATATACGTGGATCAGGAAGCCGATACCAGTAATGATCAGCAGCCAGATGGCTGATAACTGATCGATCTGGAAGGCAAAGGGAATCTTCAGGTTTCCTACATTGATGAAGGGAAAATATTCGGCGGTATGCACATTGCCTCCACGTACCTGGAAAAATACCCAGAGGCTGAGTACAAAAGAGGCCAGGATCACACCGCTGCCGATGAACCCAACCGCTCCTTTTGATAAACTTTTTCTTCCCAGTCCGTTTATGATACAGCCCAGTAATGGTAACAGCGGGATCCAATAAACGATATCTAACACATTATTCATAATAAAAAGAATGCCGGCGCAATTAATGTTTCAGCCTGTTTAAGAAATTAATATTGATCGAATGCACATTCCGGTACATCATTACAATGATTGCCAGTCCCACACTTACTTCGGCCGCGGCCACCACCATGATAAAAAATACAAACAGCTGTCCATCGGACCCCGCGGTAGCAGCTGCCCCCTTAGCGATGTGGTGCATTTTGGAAAAAGCCACCAGCAACAGGTTCACAGAATTCAGCATCAATTCGATGCACATAAACACAATAATGGCGTTCCTGCGCGTTAACACTCCTACCACTCCAATGGCAAACAAACAAAGAGCAAGAGTAATGTAATAATTTATTGGCATTTGAGATTTGAGTTTTGAGTTTTCAGATTCGAGACTTCAGATTCCGGATTTGAGATTAGAATTTCCCCTTATTCTTTCTTACCGATCACTACAGAACCGATCATAGCGCTCAGAAACAGCACGCTGCTGATCTCAAAAGGGATCACAAAGGTGGTAAACAGTTCCCGCCCCAGGCTTTTTACCAGCCCGATATCACCGGTGCCCATTTCCACCAGGTTCTTCTTCACTTCCGTATTTTTTAAAGCTGCAATCAGCACCAGGAACAGGCAGCTGCCGGCAATGGCACCTACGATCTGCAGCCATTTGTTTTTAAGCGTTTCGGTGGCCCGACTCAGGTTCATCAGCATGATCACAAACAGAAACAGGACCATAATGGCCCCGGCGTAGACAATGATATTTACAATGGCCAGAAACTGCGCATTCATTAATATATAGTGCCCCGAGATGGCAAAAAATGTAACAATCAATCCCAATACACTGTAAACAGGATTTTTGCTGGTCACAATCATCAGCGCGCTGCCTATGGCAATCACCGTTAGTATCCAGAATAGTAGTTGCGTAATATTCATTTCGTTTCTTAATTAACCCTTAAACTCCTTCTTTTTCCCTGCTGATGGTTCCCAGCGCCTTTTGATAGCCTTCCGGGTCTGTAACCGGATTGGGGATCAGCAGATCTTCTTTTTTATAAATAAATCCTTTACGCTGGTAGTTGGCCGGAGTAAATGTCTGCGACAGGTAGATGGCATCTTTAGGACAAGCTTCCTCGCAATACCCGCAGAAGATGCAGCGCAGCATATTGATCTCATATTTTGCGGCATATTTCTCCTCGCGATACAGGTGCTCTTCGCCCTCCTGGCGTTCTGCGGCCTCCATGGTAATGGCTTCAGCCGGACAGGCTACGGCACAAAGTCCGCAGGCCGTGCACCGTTCACGGCCTTCCTCATCCCGGTTCAGGATCTGCAGCCCGCGAAATACCTTACTAAAAGGCCTGGTTTCCTCGGGGTATTTTATAGTGGCCTTCTTTTTAAAGAAATGCTTTAATGTAATGGCCATTCCTTTAAAAATATTGATCAGGTATAAACGCTCTACCCAGTTCATCGGCCTGCGATCAACCGGCTTGCTTCTGTTTGTTAATTGTACATTCATGTTTCTTTATACAGCGCTTTACTTTTTTATTTTTTGTTTGTCAACACCGGTGCAAGGTTCAACATTCTTGCGTCGCACTCTTGTACGCCAGTACAGCTATCATCATTCCTACATTTTCAATTCTCCACATTCCCACATTTTCAAATTCTATTTCTTCAGCCACAGAATCACTACCGCCGTGATGATCATATTGGCCAGCGCCAGTGGTATCAGGCGTTTCCATCCCAGATGCATCAGTTGGTCGAAGCGGAAACGCGGGATGGTCCAGCGGATCCACATAAATACAAATACAAAGAACAGGGCCTTGGCCATCAGGGTAAGAAAGGTAAGCAGTGCTACCCAGTTTTCCCCGATGCGCTGGGCCAGGTTGGCTTCATTTACAAACGGGATATCATAACCGCCGAAATACAGGGTGGCCATGATCACGCCGCTGATGAACATATTAATGTATTCTGCAAACAGGTAGAAACCCAGTTTCATGCTGGAATACTCCTGGTGATACCCGAAGTTCAGTTCATTCTCTGCTTCCGGAAGGTCAAAAGGCGTACGGTTTGTTTCTGCCAGCGCACAGATAAAAAAGATAATAAAACCAATGGGCTGGTAAACGATATTCCATACAGAATTATATTGTTCACCCACAATGACGCTCATCTGTAAGGACCCTGTAAGCATCAGTACCGCGATCAGTGACAAACCCATTGCCAACTCGTAGGACACCATTTGCGAAGCACCCCGGATGGCCGCCAGCAAAGAGAACTTATTGTTGGATGCCCAGCCCCCCAGCATAATACCATATACGCCTAAACTTACCACTCCAAATACATACAGGATACCGATGTTTACATCGGCCACCTGTAAGGGAACGGCCCGGTTACCGATGGTCATGGAGCTACCCCAGGGAATCACGGCGCTGGTCAGTAAGGCCGTAACCATAGCCAGCAAGGGCCCCAGGATGAACAAGAATTTTGAGGAAGCCAGCGGTATAATCTCCTCTTTAAAAAAGAGCTTACCGCCATCGGCCAGTGGCTGCAGCAATCCCAGGGGGCCTGCCCTGTTGGGACCAATCCGGTCCTGTATAAAGGCCGCCACCTTCCGCTCTCCGTAGGTAGCATACATGGCCACTACCATCGACAAGGTAACAATGGCTGCGATCAGCACCAGTTTCTCAATAATAAAAATCCAATCAATAGCCAGTAAGTACATGTTTAAAAGTATAGCTTGTTAATCTTTCTTTTCTTCGATCATTGTTTTCCCGTTAAAGACCGCACCTGTTGCCGGCCCGGGGATCTTGCTCAGATCTACAGTCGGGTCGTTTACATCGCTCACGCTGTGAATGTCCATTAACAGTTTTGGCGCACGCCCTCCCATCACCTCACTGATCGTTTCTTTTGGCCGGTCCAGCACTTCATAGTGGTTGGTACCAATCACGGAATGCCGGGCCACTTTCGTGGGGCCTTCAATTACCCAGTCTTTAATATCTTTCTTTTCAAAACGGCATTCGTTACAGATCCAGCCGGTTTTGCCGTCATCTGCCGGCAAGATTTCACCCCATTGATCCTTGCGCGCCGTTACCCGCAGTACCTCGTTGCCCCGCTCCCATAGCGTTACCTTGCCGCAGCAATTCGGACAATCGCGGTGTGCGTCCACCGGCTTGGTAAACCATACCCGGTTCTTAAAACGGAAGGTCCTGTCGGTTAATGCGCCCACGGGACATACATCGATCACGTTCCCGATAAATTCATTGTCCAGTGATTTTTCAATATAAGTAGCAATCTCCGCATGATCGCCCCGGTCCAGCACCCCGTGCTGCCGTTTATTGGTCAGCTGGTCTGCCGTAAATACACAGCGGTAGCAAAGAATGCAGCGTGTCATATGCAGCTGGATGTATTTACCCAGGTTGTGTTTTTTAAACGTGCGGCGCTTAAATTCATAGCGGGTACCAGCCTTGCCGTGCTCATAGCTCAGGTCCTGCAGATGGCATTCACCTGCCTGGTCGCAAACCGGGCAATCCAACGGGTGATTGATCAGCAGGAACTCCACCACGCTGTTGCGCGCATTGATCACCCGCTCGCTGGTAATGCTTTTTACCTCCATGCCATCCATAACAGTCGTACGGCAACTGGCCACCAGCTTGGGCATGGGACGCGGATCTTTTTCCGAACCCTTGCTTACCTCTACCAGGCAGGTGCGGCATTTACCACCGCTTCCTTTCAGGGGCGTGTAAAAGCACATGGCCGGGGGGGTAACATCTCCTCCTATTAATCTTGCAGCCTGCAAAATGGTAGTACCGGGTGGCACTTCCAGAGTAACATTGTCGATCGTTACCTTAAAATTTGCAGGTGGTTCTTGTTTTATTTCGTCTGCCATATTTATTCCTCGCAGCGAACGCAGCGGAGCAGCGACGCAGCTTTTATAGTTTATTTGCAACTCTTTTTATCCCATCTTTCAACAGGCTTACATTAAAATTGACCATCACGCCAAGTCTGAGGTCGGTCAGTTTCAAATATGTAAGGACCTGCTTGTAATGTATATTAGCAAAGGCCCCAATACTCTTCAATTCAAACAACACTTTCTCCTCCACGATCAGATCTGCACGGAACCCGATCTCCATTCGCACCGCTTCATGAACCACCGGTATGCCTATTTGCCTCTTAAACGAGATACCTGCTTTTTCCAATTCATAGCACAATATCTCTTCATACACAATTTCAAATAGTCCCGGTCCGTATAACCGGTGGACTTTAAAACAAAGATCTAATACCCTGGTTGCTATTTCATTTTCGGTTAACATCTGATTACTTCCGACACACTGCGCCGCCGCATCACCGCGTACGCCGCGAGAAACCGCTTACACCGCCGCGGGCTCCGGTACGGGCAACGGATCTGCATAATGCGCCAATCCGAAGTTCCGGGTCTGCGCCTCTGCAGCATTGGTGATATGCCATTCAAACTCATCCCGGAAATGACGGATCGCCGCGGCAACGGGCCATGCGGCCGCATCACCCAACGGGCAGATCGTATTTCCTTCGATCTTGCTTTGAATGTCCCACAACAGGTCTATGTCACTCATTTTTCCCTGTCCCTGATCCAGGCGCAGCAACAATTTTTCCATCCAGCCGGTTCCTTCCCGGCAGGGAGAACATTGTCCGCAGCTTTCATGACGATAGAAACGGGCCAGGGTGTAGGTATGTTTTACTACGCACTGGTCTTCATCCAGTACAATAAAACCACCGCTTCCCATCATGGTACCGGTGGCAAATCCGCCGTCGGAAAGGCTTTCATAGTTCATGATCCGCTGCTCGCCCTTTGCCGTTTTCAACAAAAGATTCGCCGGCAGAATAGGAACCGATGATCCTCCCGGGATGCAGGCCTTCAGGCGCTTCCCGTTTTTGATTCCCCCGCACCATTCGTCACTATAAATAAATTCCTCAACGGAAATCGTCATGTCGATTTCATAGACCCCCGGCTTATTAATATTGCCGCAGGCGGAGATCAGTTTGGTTCCGGTGGAACGGCCAACTCCGATCTTTGCGTATTCCTCACCCCCCATGTTAATAATGGGCACTACTGCCGCCAGGGTTTCTACATTGTTTACTACTGTAGGACGGTCCCAGGCACCTTTTACGGCAGGGAACGGAGGCTTGATCCGCGGATTACCCCGTTTGCCTTCCAGGGATTCGATCAGCGCGGTCTCTTCGCCGCAGATATAGGCACCAGCTCCGCGCTGCACATAGATCTCGCAATCGAAGCCGGAGTTTAAAATATTTTTTCCAAGGAACCCATTTGCCCGGGCTTCCTCAATCGCCTGCTCCAGGATATCGGGGATCCAGGCATATTCTCCCCGGATATAGATATAGGTCACATTCGATCCCAGCGCATAGCTCGAAACGATCAATCCTTCAATCAACAGATGCGGAAGAAACTCCATCAGGTAACGGTCCTTAAAGGTACCCGGCTCACTTTCATCAGCATTGCATACCAGGTGGCGGGGCACGCCTTCCGGTTTGGCAATAAAGCTCCATTTCATTCCTGTAGGAAACCCTGCACCACCACGGCCTCTTAAACCGCTTTTCTTTACCTCCTCCACTACTTCATCCGGCGCCATTTTCAGTGCCTTTTCCACACTGCGGTATCCACCGTTTTTACGGTAGGCATCATAATAGCGGATGCCTTCGATATGCGCGTTCTCTAAAAGTAATTTTATTCCCATTGCTCCTTTTTCCTGTTCAAATAATTTGTTTGCCGCTTAATCTTTCGGCTTGTCGTAGTTAAACATCCAGCTGATGCCAAACCGGTCGGTGATCATCCCGAATTTCGCCCCCCAAAAGGTATCCTGCAAAGGCATGGTAATCGTTCCGCCGGCAGCCATAGCATTAAATGTGTTAACAATGGTTTCTTCATCCGTAAAGTTCAGTGCCAGGCTCATGTTGGAGCCGGCGGTAACCGAAACTCCCGGAGGACAATCGCTCACCATAAAGTTCAGTTCTCCGGCATTGAATAAGGCATGCATAATTTTATCCTGATGCGACTCCGGGCTTGGATAATCAGCTTGTGTATCACCAAAGGTTTGCCGGTGCACCACCTGTCCGCCCAGTGCCTGCGTATAAAAATCCAGCGCCGCTGCTGCATCACCGTTAAAATTCAGATATGGAGTTATTGCCTGCATCATTTGTTATTTATTGATTTACCAATGCCTGACTTCTACACTCGGCGATGATCGCATCCACTTTTTCTTTGGTCAGGTGCTCCTTGTAAAATTTTCCCACCTGCATCATCGGCGCGTAGCCACAGGCACCCAGACATTCTGCGGTTTTTAATGTAAACAAACCATCGGCCGTGGTTTCACCGGGTTTGATGCTTAGCTTCTCACCGATATAGGCAATGATATCATCACTTCCCTGGATCATGCAAGGACCCGTCTGGCATACCTCAAAAACGTATTTACCAACTGGTTTCAGGTTGTACATCGTATAAAAGGTTGCCACTTCGTATACTTCGATCGGTTCTATATTCAAAAGAGTGGCCACATAATCCATGGTTTCGGTACTCAGCCAGCCAAACACTTCCTGTGCCAGGTGCAGCACCGGCAGCAACGCGCTTTTTTGCTTGCCCTCCGGGTACCGGGCTATGATCTGGTTCACTTTATCCAATTGTTCCTGAGAAAACTGTATCATTCTTTTGCTCTATTATTAATTTCCGTTTTAGGCATCCATCTCTCCCGCGATTAGGTTCATGGATGACATGACCACAATGGCATCGCTCAGCATGGCTCCCTTTACCATTTCCGCATAGGCCTGGTAATAAATAAAACAGGGTCTTCTGAAATGCAGGCGGTAAGGAGAGCGCCCGCCATCGCTGATAAAATAAAAGCCCAGTTCGCCATTGGCACCTTCTACGGCATTGTATACTTCACCAGCCGGCATATTGATCTCGCCCATAATGATCTTAAAATGCCAGATCAGGGCTTCCATTTTTGTATATACATCTTTTTTGGGAGGCAGGTAGTATTCAGGAACATCCGCATGGTAAACGGTAGCTTCCTCCCCCTTCAGATCGTTCAGCTTTCGCAGTGCCTGTTCGATAATGCGCAGACTTTGCCACATTTCCCCGTTGCGTACCAGGAACCGGTCATAGGAATCGCCGGTTGAACCAACGGGCACTTCAAAGTCGAACTCCTCATAACGGCTGTACGGCGACACCACACGTACATCGTAATCTACACCCGCAGCCCGCAGATTAGGACCGGTAAACCCGTAGTTCAATGCCCGTTCAGCACTGATGGGGCCTGCGCCGATGGCCCGTTCCATAAAGATCCGGTTACGGGTAAACAGATCTTCAAATTCTTTTAGCACGGCGGGATATTCCCTTAAAAACCGCTCGATTTTTTCGAAAGCTGTATTGGTAAAATCGCGTTCAAAACCGCCGATGCGGCCGATATTGGTGGTGAGACGGGAACCGCAGATCTCTTCGTAGATCTCATAAACCAGTTCCCGGTATTGCATTACATATAAAAAACCGGTATAGGCCCCGCTATCTACCCCCATAATGGAGTTGCAGATGAGGTGGTCTGTGATCCGCGCCAGTTCCATGATGATCACGCGGAGATAATCGACCCGTTTGGGTACCTGTACCTTTAATAATTTTTCGCAGGTGAGGTGCCAGCCCATATTATTGATGGGAGCAGAGCAATAATTTAAGCGATCGGTAAGCGGCGTGATCTGATATAAAGAGCGGCGCTCGGCAATTTTTTCGAACGCCCTGTGAATATAGCCTACCGTAGAATCAGCGGCAACGATCTTTTCACCATCCAGCTCGATAATGTTCTGAAAAACCCCGTGGGTGGCCGGGTGCGTGGGCCCCAGATTTAATGTAGTTGTTTGCTTCTCAATACTACCACTCGGTAATAATACATTGTCGCTCATAATCTATATTCGATATAACCGTTCAAAGTTGCAGGTTCCGGCCGTCAACTTCGAGCTTTAAACTTTTTTACCTTCCAAACATCTCGTCGTCCTTATCGATACGGCTTTGGTCTTCCAGCGGATATTCTTTCCGCATGGGAAAATAGTCCATTTCCTCCACATTCAGGATCCGCTTCAGGTTAGGGTGCCCGATGAAATTGACCCCATAAAAATCGTAGGTTTCCCGTTCCATCCAGTTGGCACCTGCAAAAATTCCGGTGGCGGTATATACTTCCGGCTTGGCAATACTGGTAAATACTTTATAACGGATCCGTACGTTTTCCCGCATATTATGCAGGTGGTATACCACGGCGATCTCCTGTCCTTTATTATCCGGATAATGTACGCCGCAGAGATCGGTCAGAAATCCAAACTGCAGGCTTTCTTCTTCTACCAGGAAGTTCAGCACTTTCAGGTTGATCTCCTTGTCAGACCGGAAGGTCAGCAGGCTATATGGCTCTTCAAACCCCGTAACCTGGTCGCCAAATTTCTCAATCAGCTTCTCTTTTATGTACTCGTTGCTTAACGCCATGTTAATATGAAAATATAAAATATGAGAATGTGAAAACGCGTGTCATCGAACTTTCAAATTATCAATATTAATTATAACCTCTTCTCCCATTTAAACTACCCCAAAAACCACCTCTAAACTAATTCCCTCAACAGAACAATCAATTATTCATGCACACATTCAACTCCCCCATTTTCACATTGGAACTATTGTATGCCATAACTTTCCAATAATGCTTTATACTGCTCACTGTTCCTTCTTCTGAGGCTTTCTTTGCCTACCAAATCCTGGATGCGCATTAACCCGTCCAGGATCGCTTCCGGCCTGGGAGGGCATCCGGGTACATATACATCCACCGGCACTACCTGGTCAATTCCCTGCAATACGCTATAGGTATCGAAAATGCCGCCACTGCTGGCACAGGCGCCTACCGCAATCACCCAGCGGGGTTCTGCCATTTGAAGGTATACCTGTTTTACCACCGGGCCCATTTTTTTGGCGATGGTGCCCATTACCATCAGCAGGTCGCACTGGCGGGGTGAAAAACCCACCCGCTCACTGCCAAAACGGGCAATATCGTAGGTAGCCCCCATGGTGGCCATAAATTCTATCCCGCAACAGGAAGTGGCAAAAGGCAGGGGCCATAAGGAATTCTTACGGGCCAGCCCGATGACATTATCCAGCGTGGTTGCAAAAAAACCCTGTCCCTGGTGGCCTTCCGGCATATCGACCATGCTGATATCTGCCTCCAGTGGTTTTTTCTTAATATTATATGATACTGGTCTCATTTGAGTTTTGAGATTTGAGATTTGGGATTCGAAACCGGGGTTCAAACCACAAATCAGGAATTAGAAATATTTAATCCTCCCACTTCAGGGCCCCGCGGCGGATGATATAAATAAAGCCACAGAGGAAAAATGCCACAAACATCAGCACTGCGTAGAAACCACTCCAACCCAATTCTTTAAAATTCACCGCATAGGGGTAAAAAAAGATTACTTCCACATCAAACAACACAAAAAGAATGGCCGTAAGAAAATATTTGATCGCTATGGGCTGACGTGCCTCCCCGTGCGATTCGATACCACTGGCAAAGTTTTGCAGCTTATCGGAAGTGCGCCTTTTGGGTCCCAGCAGGTGAGTAACGCCCATCAGGGTAACAATCATTCCCGCCGCAAATAACAGTTGTAAACCAATGGGCAGGTAGGAGCCCGATGTGTCTAAATTCGTCTGTATAGCTAAATTTACCATCTCAATTATGCAATAAGCAAAAATAAGGTAACCATTTAACAAATCCTTTTTTTGAATGCTAAAAAGCAAACAGCCCCGAAAAATTCCGGAGCTGTTTTTATCTTATAAAATTCTGGACTACTTCTGCCCGCCAGTGCTGTCCTTTCGGGGTGTTGTACTTGTGGTGTCTTTAGCTCCTGCAGCGTTTCCTCCTGTCTGACTTTTTGAGGAACTGGCCGGTTTGCTATTCATTTTGTTCACCTGGTCAATTAAGCCCTGTACCTGCTGTTTCACATTATCGTTCGGTGCATTTTCCAGTGCAACGTTCAAATATTTCAACCCGTTTTCCTTATCGCCCTTTTCATTCACAAAATAAGGGAACAGCACGGCAGCCGCACTAAAAGCGTTGGCTTTTGCATCCCTTGCCGTATCCTTTTGTGAAAAAGCTACCAGTTTTTCTGCATCAGGAATCAGGATGTTCTTTGCGTTGGTAGAATCGAAAACGCGGCTATTATTAAATGTCCACAGATATCCATAGTTCACATCGGGGAATTTAGTCCGCATAGCATCAAACACCTTCCAGGATTTTTCGTATTCCTTACCCTGATAGTAAGCCCGGTAACCCGCATCAAAAAAGTCGTTAATTGTGGGATTGGGTTTGATCTCCAGGATTTTGCTCAGCAGGTCACCCTGTAAAGCATATTGTTTCTTATCTGCGAAAAATTTCGCACCTTCCTGCAACATTTTAATCCTTCCGGCAATGGTTGTATCTGCTTTCAAGCCATCTTCATACGCTTTCATTACTTCATTTTCCTTGCCTGGTGTAGCAGCATACACGGTAGCTTTCAGGTTGAAATCCAGCGGATCCATATCTTCTTTATCGGCATTCGCGAAATATTTTTCCATATAAGGCAGCGCCGATTTTGCATCGCCTTTATCTACATAGCTCCATGCCAGTAATTTGTACAGCTTGGGCTTGGCCAGGTCACCCATCTTTTGCAGGATGCCGGTACCGGATGCGATGGCCTGGTCATATTTTTTTTCCAGATAGAATGTTTGCGCTTTATAATAGTCATTCCAGGGGCTGGGATCAGAATTGGCAATGATCTTATCTGCTACGGTATTGGCTCCGGCGTAATCCCCGGTACCGATTTTGTATTCGTACAACGCATCATAGGCAGGTACATAGGCGGGGTTTGCCGCAATCGCCTTATCTATATTCTGCAGGTAAAGATCATAATTCCGCTGCGATTTAAAGATCAATCCGTTTCTCAGGTACGCTTTTGCAAAGCTGGGTTCTGCGCTTACCGCGTCACTGTAGGCTGTAAAGGCCGCTGTACCATCGCCCGGTTTTGCTTTACGGTAAGCATCGCCCAGGTTGGTAAGAATATCAGCCTTTAACCAGCTGTCTTTTGACTTTTCGGTTTCAGCCTTTGCTTCTTCCAGTTTCTGAACCGCGTAATTGATATCGCCGATCTTGTCGATATTATTATACTCTTTTGTAATGGCAGCCCCTACCGCATTCAGAATTTCGGGGTCATTTCCTTTACGGCCCTTGCTGGCGGTTAAAGCGGCTTCAAAACTTTGTTTAGCTTCGTTTGCTTTGCCATCCATCAGTTGCAGCTGGCCTTTTGCCACCAGCAGCCAGGCATCATTCGGTTTTGCTGCCAGTGCTTTGTCTAGGGCTTGCTGAGCACCGGCTTTATCCTGATTATCGATATCTGCACGAACCAGCCAGTAGGTAGCTTCCGGTTTATCGCCTTGTTTTTCAAAAATTGATTTTGCTCCCAGCACTTTTCCCGAGTACAATGCTTTTACACCATCCTGTATGGATTGAGCATTTACTGCTACCCCCAGGATTACTGTAAGTGCTAAAAGCCCGATTTTTTTGTTGATCATTTTTCTAATTTTATTTTACCAGTAAATAATAGAATTGTAAATATACCCTTTTTTAAATTTTATTCTTTTGTTTGTGCCGGCCGAACGATGAAGTTTCGCCGCCCCGGCATTAAATACGCTCTTTTAAAAATCAACTGCCCGATTTCACCTGCGATAAACTCTGCAAACCCTGTGCCTAACCCCCGGTGCCCTTCCTTTACAATATAAACCAGGTCCCTCGTCATCGGATACCGTTTCGTGTAGATATTGGCCTGCACCGGTAAGACATATTTTCCCGGCTTGTCGCTGCTTTCCACCTGCACAATTTTAACCTTTTTTAAAAAACTTAACTGTTGTGCGTCGTCCTGGTTCCCGATCCAGCTCACCCCGATAAATCCAATGGCGTTGGGATTATTCGCCACAAACTGAATCACCGAGTCACTGGTACTGGCTCCCATCGCTTTGGAGGTTATCTTTTGACCTTGTAATACGCTGTCTAACAGGAACCGCACCGTGCTCGTGGCAGATAGTCCGTCAAAAACCGGTGTCAGCGGTTTGATATAATTCCCCGTCAGCACCGACCGGATCTCTCCCATCGTCATTAAAGTGTCGCTGGAAGACGGATTTACAATCACAGCAACCGCGTCACGGGCTACCGGCAATTGTTTTACCACCACATGCAGCGAATCTACAACCGACCGTATCTGCTCCTCCGATAATTTTACGGTAGCGATCACCATCCGGATGCTGTCGTTGAACAAATCGGCCATACATTCGGCTTCGGGCTTGTATTGTACATGGATCTTTGCGCTGTCATTATTGGATTCATATACCTGTATCAACGCATCCACGATGGGCCGGAATGATTCATCGGCACTGATCGTGATCGCGCCCTTTTTAGGAGTATCCGTAAATGCACGAGCCTGGTTGTCGCCGGATGCGCAGGAATACAATAGGATCCATAACACACTGCCCAATAATACAAGGCGCAATATTTTCATTTCTCTATTTAAAATAATTTTTTTTGTACCCCCGGTAAATACGCCATCCACCGTAGATAACAAACAACGCTCCCAGCAGGATATCTATTGTGTCTGGCGGAAATCGTTTGTTCAATGCCAGATCAAACTGATGCCGCAGGAGCAAAAACACTCCTACAAAAATGATGACTCCCCCCATTGCATAATCCAATACCGATCGCATCCCGGCAACCCGTTTGTTCCGTTGCCTTTCGTAATCTTCCTTTGATTTTACAGTCATATCGTTGATGAGGAGCGGCAATTTATTGATTTTTCTAATTAGATACAAAATTTTAAAATTCCATAATACGCAGACCAGCCGGGGGGGTGAAGTATCTGTTAAAATCGCCGGTGTTTGAATTAAATGCTATTTTTATTGATCGTATGTATTTTGTAAAAACTCCCCGGTTGTTGAAAATGGTCTACGCCCGCTATCTGTGGAACCTGCCGGCATCTGAAAAAAAGATTTTTTTAACATTCGACGACGGCCCACATCCGGTAGCCACTCCATTTGTGCTGGAGCAACTGCGATTCTGGAATGCAAAAGCTACTTTTTTTTGCGTAGGAAAGAATGTAGCCGCCGAAAAAACGCTTTACCAAACCCTTCAAACTGAAGGACACCGTGTTGGAAATCATACGCATAACCATCTAAATGGCTGGAAAACAGACACTCATACTTATTTAGAGAATATACAACTGGCCGCGGGCTTTATCGACTCGGAGCTCTTCAGACCCCCATATGGACGTATCAAAAAAAACCAGGGGCGACTATTGCAGAACGGTGCTTTAGGACGAAGGTTCCGGGTGATTATGTGGGACGTTTTAAGCGGCGATTTTGACCGCAGCCTGACACCGGAAAAATGCCTGGATCATGTTGTGAAACATACCCGTAACGGATCGATCGTGGTTTTTCACGACAGCGAAAAAGCTTTTAAAAATCTTGCTTTCGCCCTGCCCCGGATGCTTGAATTTTTTTCCAAAAAGGGGTTCACATTTGAAGCGTTGCCAGCAAACTGATGGTAAAAACAGGGCCCGGGTGAATACCCAAGCCCGATTTTTAATCCGTACCCTATGAAAACTTAGAGGTGAAGGTAGATTGTTTTCAACACTTTGTCAAAAAAATATTGGTTAATATTGCCATTTTAACAACCCCTGAATCATGCTGATAGATACGCATGCCCATATTTACAGTAAAGAATTTGATTCCTGCCGGTCCGAAATGATCCAGCGTGCCTTTGATGCCACCGTTTCGGCGATCCTGATGCCGGCCATCGACAGCGAAACCCACGCTTCTATGTTGGCGGTGGAAGCGGCATATCCCGGAAAATGCCTGAGTATGATTGGGTTGCACCCGGTTTCTGTAAAAGAACACTTTAAAGAAGAACTTCAAAAAATCGAACTCCTGTTAAAAGAACGGTCCTTTATCGCCATTGGCGAAACGGGGCTCGACTTTTATTGGGACCTGAGCTTTAAACGGCAACAGGAAGCCGCACTGGAACAGCAGATCGAATGGGCACTGGAATACAGGCTTCCCCTGGTCATTCATAGCAGGGAATCTACAGATGCCTGCCTGGAAATCATCAAAAAACATACACCAAGAGGGCTGCGGGGGGTGTTTCATTGTTTTGGAGGCAGCCTGAGCCAGGCCAGAGCGATCATTGATGAAGGCTTTTACCTGGGAATCGGTGGGGTGCTGACCTTTAAAAAAGCCGGGCTGGACCAGGTTTTAAAGGAGTTACCGCTAGACCATATTGTTTTAGAAACTGATGCTCCCTACCTGGCCCCGGTGCCATACCGAGGAAAACGGAATGAACCGGCTTTTCTGCCGCTGATTGCGCAAAAGCTGGCCGAAGTAACCGGAAAAGGCGTTGAAGAAATTGCGCAGATCACTACCGCCAATGCAAAAAAATTATTCGCTTTATAGCAACGGATCCCGTATTTTTGCAGCCCTTCCGATGGATACCGGGAATTTGGAGACGTGTCCGAGTGGTTGAAGGAGCACGCCTGGAAAGTGTGTATACGGGAAACTGTATCGCGAGTTCGAATCTCGCCGTCTCCGCAAATCGCATTGAATAATCAATGCGATTTTTTTTATTGCGGTTGCTCCTGGCCGGGCAGTCAGGACACTGTCCGAGGGGTGGGTCAAGGTTTGTGTGGACCTGGCAACGATTCAAAATACGTTAATCCGGAATTCTACTGCAGCCACAGTTTTTTTGAGTATTGGGAATTTCGCCCCTGCAATGGCAGATATCTACTTAGCGCTTCCAATACCCGAAGTTTGTTTTAATGTATTTGACGGAGGTTATCTCCCAACAACTCGCCTAGTTTTAATTTTTCAATTTGGCTTAGGGATGTCGTATTAATATATTCGAAATTCCCAACCGTGCTACTCATACCAAATAAAATTACATAGTCGCCGGAAATCACAAAACTATCAAATCCCCTCCAGACAATTCTTCTACACGAGATTTTGTTTTCATAAAGATAATATTCATTGTTAACTGTGACTTTATAAATTCCATCTAATTTATTTAACTGTGACTGTAATCTCTTTTGCATTTTTTTTCTCTTCCTTAGCTGAATAAAGAGAATATATAGCGCCACCAAAATCATAGCGCAGCCTAACCCAATCCAGAAACTAAAATTGTAATTATTGACAACTTGTGCGTCATTTTGCAGCGATTTTAGGTCGTAGCCGCTTCTAAGTCCCATGGTTAAAAACATGATACCTAAAAGTCCAAAACCTATTATAAATCTAATAATACTTCTGAAGCTTCTGCTCCAGGCAATATTGTTTACGTATAACAAGTTTTCTTTGTCATTAGTACCCGAAACAATAATATCCAAATCCATTCAGAAAAAGTTATAAAAGCAAAAGTAAATAATTGCTAAAATGAATCCGCCGATCTCTTTTTGTATACCATTCAATTCACCATTGCTTCAAATCCTCATTCTATGTCTGCCCTGGCCCTTATTCCGTAAGTTATTCAGACCAATTTTATCAAAACCTGAGCCCCACAAGTTCCGCTCTGCTACGCTTGGAAAACAATGGGTACCCATTTATAATAACATCCTTGGAAGAGAAATCAACCTACCTCACCGGTAGGCTGCTTTTCCAAACCGCCGATTCTTCCGATATTGAGGAAATTATCTGAAGCTGTTGGAAGTAATCGGTTATATCTGTTCCTTGTTGATCGGTGTGTCGCTAGGGCTTATTGGCAGCGGCGGCTCTATTTTAGCCATCCCCATACTGGTCTATTTTTTCGCGCTTACGCCGGAGCATGCTACTACGCATTCCTTGTTTATCGTGGGCATTACGTCGGCTATAGCCGTTCGGAAACATTACCGGTTTGGAAATCTTAAGATCCGGGAAGCCCTTTACTTTGTCGTTCCTTCCATTATCAGCCTCCTGGTTTCCCGAAAATATCTCTTACCCGCAGTTCCGGAAGTAATTTTTGACCGTGGCTTTATTGTTACCAAACACCTGGTAATGATGGTGCTGTTTGCCCTGCTCATGATGGGCGCCTCGTTTTCCATGATCCGGAAACCCATCCCTCCAACGGCTCCGGGCCATATTTCGGTGAGCCGCCTGGTATTGCTGGGGTTGCTGATCGGTGTCGTAACCGGTTTTCTGGGCGCCGGCGGTGGCTTCCTGATTGTGCCCGTTCTGGTTTTTTATGCGGGTATGCGCCTGCGACATGCTATTGCCACCTCGCTCCTCATCATCACCGTTAACTCGCTCAGCGGGTTTATCGGCGACCTGGTAAACCATGTGGTGTTTGACAAGCAGATTTTGGTAACGGTGTCGGCCACGGCAATAGCTGGTATGTTTGGGGGATTGTATTTGTCAAACCGGATCGATACCCATAAACTGAAACCGATCTTCGGGTGGTTCGTCTTCCTGATGGGCCTTTTTATACTTGCCAAAGAGCTGTTCTTTAGCCGGTAAAGATCGCTTCTCCGGAAGCTGTTTTATTTAATGAAACCGGTTCTTCAGCCCTAAAGATCCCGCGGTTATATATGCATTTCCAAATCAACGCTGTGCCTGTAGAGGCCAACCGGAACAGTAGCAATGGTTCTAATCATCCTTCAGGGGCTGATCTTCTTGAGGCTGTCTTGGCATTATTTTATCCCTACGGGATTTTCTGCGCTGGCATCACACCCGGAGGATATAAAAAAAGTACCGCCTGAAAACCATTCATCCGGTACTTTATAAAAGGGATTAAATTCGTTACATTTCATCAGGCCGGCATCTTATTGGTGGGATTGATTATTTACTTCTTCCCCTCGGATCTTTTTGCGCATGTATTACCAGATCCACATCCTGAGGATATAAAAAAGCCTGCTGAAATTTATTCAGTCTGGTACTTTTATAAAGGGGTTCATACCTGGTTACACTTCGTCCGGCCAGTTATTTTTGTATGTAGAATCGTTTAGTTTGATTTCCTTGGCACTTAGCTGCATGGAAATCTGCATGGGGTATTCTCCATTGTGATTGTATTCTTCCTGGTAGTCGATACAATGCGCATCGCTGAACTTTAGTGTTTTCAGTTTGCTCATGCTATCCCGCCTGTAGAATACAACTTCCCCGCTTTTTGTTTGTGTGGAGCTGATCATCCAGTCGAACAGGTTGGTATTGCCGTTACTTTCAATGGTAATATCAATAACCCCGCCCATTGGAATAGAGGTAGGCCGGTTGGTGCGGTCGGTTTCCTGCGAGAACCGGAAACGGCAATTAAGCACCGTAAGCTCCTCGCCATCGGCTGTAAATTTTGCTAGAAATGACATAGATAACAGTTTAAATAACCCGATCCGTTAGCCAGACCGGGTTATGATTCGATTAGAGATAAAAGCTGATCCAGCTTGAGGCATCCAGGGCCGGTATTAAACCGCCCATTGGTTTACATGAGAAGCATTACCCATTGAAATTTCTTTCGCAGAAATGGTAAATGTTTCTGTAATGGGATTATCACTGGTAGAATTAAAGTTCTCCCGATACTGCACAAGATAGCCTTCCTTGAAGTTGAGCTCTTTCATGGTGGCATCTGAGTCTCTTTTAGTGAACACGATCTTACCATCTTTTCTTTCGAAATTGTTGCACATCCATTCGAAGAAGTTGGTTTCACCGGTTGATTCAACGGTGAGGGTGATTTTTCCACCACGGGTGATCGAAGACGGACGACCCGTTGCGTCGGTTTCTTGGTTCAGCGCATAGTTCATGTCGAGGATGTTGACCTTTTTGCCAGCAACCTCTAATTGTGCTTTAAATGACATAACTGTACATTTTAGGTTAAAAAATAAAAAGTATAAAAACTATAAATAAAAAAAACGTGCTCAGGGCATACAATAACGCGCCGCCGCTGCATTGCTGGTTGCATGCCGGTACTGTTCCTTATGTTAGCGCCTCAAAATCGCAGATTTACTTTCCCTCCTGTTCGTATTTCGACATCCATTCTACACCATCCGGGTCATCTCCCTTCTGGCCCTCCAGCTTTATAAGGAACGTCTTAGCCGGAAAATAGGGTTTTAAGTGTATATCTAAATGGATCCGGTCTTTTTGAACCGGGTCCTGTTCAAATCGTTTAATGGTAAAGTTCTCAATGAGCTTGCTGGGACCTGTAATTCCATCCAGGAATTTTACAATTTGGGAATTGAGCTCCTTACGGGTATTGGCATTGAAGTTTTCGAATGCCCGCCTGTTCAGGAAGTCCATCATAACCTTTGCCACATAATCAAAGACCCGAACCACGGAATACGTTTGCAAACCGATATTGTCACCGTTGAAAAGTGTTTTGGCAGAAAAAGCCATTACTTTTCCATATTCTTTGGCCATGGGAACCAGACCCAGTTTTTCCAGTGAAGCGATCTCGCTCTTTTTCAGATCAAATTTTACACCGTCCACTTCGTTCATACTTCCGTATTTCTTACCGGCTGTTACCTGCGACATTAATGTGTAATAGATCTTTCCTGCCAGGGAACTGGATGGAGGTACATACAGGTGATCCTCTTCTCCCACGACATCCACCTTGCCCCGGCCAACCAGCCAGTTACAGGCCATGATCACATTTGAGCGGTAGGGATCGCCACCAGTAAGGTTGGCGGCTTCAAACAATTCCATCACATCATCTGGCGTATCGAGGTTCTCAAAATCCGTTACCAGCATCACTTTATTTTCATGCGCGATCTTGGCCCATTTTTCCACCACTTTGTTTGATCCCAGGTAACCCGGCAATACCAGGATGCCATAGTTATTCCGAAGATCCAGCCGGTCGTAGTTGTTTACCAACTCAGCCTGAACATAATCGATAAAACGGGTATTATCCAGATCTTTCAACTGATCCAGCTCCGCGTTCATAATGGATACATTCTTTACTTTCTGGCTTTCGGTATTTTTATAAAACAAAGCCACGGAGCGGTACGAACGTTCCAGGTCCTGGGTACGGTCCAAGGCCTTACGGAGATTTGCTTTTAATGTATTTTCAGCAGATGCCGCCTTTTGCTCACAGTCGTTCACCATCTCGCTGAGGTCGTCTGTCTTGCCCAATACGTCGACCCACCATTCCAGTGTTTTTTTCAGTTCTGCACGATCCGCTTTTTTCGAGGATTCTTCAAGGAAGATCTTTTTCCGCGCTTTGCGTTCGGGATTCAGGTTTTGCACGTTATCGATCGCAGATTCCAGCAGGTCAAATCCTCCCAGCCGAGCCAGAGCCTGCAGGTATGAATCAAGCGATCCGAGCTCCCGGGCCTCCGGTTGTTTATATTCTTTCTGTACGCCTTGTTCTTCCGGGGTCAGGTTATTTTGAGCAGTTGCCATATATTATTCAAAAAATAAGTCAAGAAAATCTTTATTTAGAGCCATCCAGTTCCTGGATCAAGACCTGCAATGCTGCCAGCAGGTTTTGTTTGGTATCCCGGTCGGCCAACGCCTGTTTCAACAATTTATTTGTTTTTAACTGCTTTACAATTTTCTGGTATTGCTGACGTTTCATATCCAGTTCGCTTAAATAAGCGCTCTGGCTGGTAACACCACTGGCTCCAAAATCGCTCAGCCCTTTAAAATGCAGGTCCTCCTTTTTAGTAGCGCCTTCTTCGGTCTCAAAGTCCATTGAAACTGTTGGTGCAAAATGATTAAAGACCGCATCAATATTGGTAAGCCCCTGTACAATTTCAGGTTTAACGGGCGGAAGATCGGTCAGCTTTTCAGCTAATAAAACACGGTTCTGGGGAATATCTGCAAAAGCTTCAAACGCATCTGTTTTTACTTCCGTACCACCAATACCATAAGGTTCTAAAGGCATAGCTATTAATTTTACAGGTCTAAAAAATTGATTCTTTTCCGTCAAGCACCTTTCAAAATATCTTAAGTCGGTTTTGAGACCCCATTCGACGTATTTCTATTTTTCAAGGTCAGCTTCTTCCAAAAATAAAAATAAATTTCAAAACAAATCTAAAAAATATATACAATCCTATAATAAATAATTATTAAATATACCCTGAAATAGCGATATCTCTGGATATCGCATTTAAGGATTCAACGACCTCCGGCATTCATTCCGGCACATTTTCCCAAACCAGCTCTTCCTGCTCCAGCCTTAACCGGGCTTTCCCCCCTGGTTGCAGCTCCCCTGAAATGATTTTCTTCGACAGCGGTCTCCGGATCTGCGACCGGATAACACCATGCAGCGGGCGGGCTCCATATTCGGGCGTAAAACCCATAAGCGCCAGCTTCTTTTTGGCCTCGGAAGTAATTTCAATGCCCACCTGTTGCTTTTCGAGTGCGGCGTATAATGATTTCAGATGAATGTCCAGGATCCGTTCTACCATCTGTTCTTTCATCGGAGCAAAGGGTACAATTTCGGTAAGACGGCCCAGGAATTCCGGGCGGAAATGATTGCTCATAATATTGAGCAAACTTACCGGATCCGGCGGGGCCTGGGTATTGTTAAATGACTCCACCACGTGCTTACTGCCAATATTGGAGGTAAAGATCACCAGGGAATTGGAGAAGTCGCCCTCCTTACCCAGTTTGTCATGAATCTTTCCTTCATCCATCAGTTGCAGGAAGATATCGAACACCGATTGGTGGGCTTTTTCGATCTCGTCAAATAATACCACCGAATAGGGTTGCTGCCGGATTTTGTTTACCAGCAGGCCGCCCTCTTCATAACCTACGTATCCCGGAGGGGCACCGTATAACAAGGCCGCGGAATGTTCCTCTTTAAACTCCGACATATCGAAGCGGATGATGTTGGTTTCGTCCTGGAACAGGAAGTCGGCCAGCGATTTTGCCAGTTCCGTTTTTCCGGTACCGGTCGGCCCTAAAAAGAAAAAACATCCGATGGGTTGCCCGGGTTTGCCCAGACCTGAGCGGGATTCTAAAATAGATTCGCTGATGATCTTAACTGCATGATCCTGTCCTACCACCCGCTGCTGCAGGATCTCCTCGATATTTAGCAGCCGTTCCTTTTCCTGAGCCTGTATCTTACCCAGCGGGATACCGGTTTTATCCGCAACAATGGAAATTACATCATTTTTATCCAGCTCTGTACGGTCTTGCTCTACCAGGGGTTTCAAGGTTTCATAAACGGCATCCAGGTATTTTATTACTTCTTCCCGGGTTTTCATTTGCATCGGATCTTCCGATGTAGGCACCGCGCTCCAGATCACCGGGCTCATCCCGCTTTTTAACTGCTGGTAATGCCATTGATACTCGGTTATTTCCGTTGGCGTTTCGCCATTATTTTTCAGGGCTTCATATTCGGTTTTACGGCTTTCCAGCAGGCTGGCTCCCGTATCTTTTACCAGGCGCAGCGCCGCCATGGAGCGGTCCGCAAGATCGATTGCCGCATCCGGAAGGCGCCGGTCCTTGATATACCGTTTTGCCAGTCGGATGGATTCATGCAGGGTTTCATCCGGTGCTGCGATCTTGTGGTGGGATTCGTAAAGCGGCATTACCGTTTTCATCATCCGGAAAGCCGCTATCGGACCGGGTTCTTCAACCGTAAGGGTTTCAAACCGGCGCGCGAAAGCTTCATCCCGTTCAAAATGCTTCCGGTATTCATCAATAGTGGTGGCCCCGATGATCGTAATGGCGCCCTTGGCGAGCTCGGGTTTCAGCAGGTTGGCAGCACCGGCAAAAGGCCCGTTCTTGTCGAGCAATACATGAATTTCATCAATAAAAAGGATGCCTTTTTCAAATTGTTTGATTTCATTGAGCACGGACTTCAGCCGCTCCTCCGTTTCTCCTTTGTAGGAAGCGCCTGCGGCCATGGCTCCGTTATTCAGCTCAAACACCCGGGCATTCTTCAGGAATGCAGGTACCTGTCCTTCCCGGATGGCAATGGCAAACCCATCCACCAATGCGGTTTTACCCACACCCGGCTCGCCAATCAGCAATACATTGGGTTTGGTACGCCGGCTCAGGATTTCGGCCATCATCCGGATTTCCTGTTCCCTGCCGATAATGGGATCCAGCTTCCCTTCTGCAGCCATCAGCGTTTTGTCGATCGCATATTTTTGCAGGGCTTGTTTGCCGGCACCCGTATTCTCTGCGGCCGCGCCCTGTGTTGCATTTTTTACCTCGTTAAGCAGCCGGGCTCCTTCATCGGATACAGACGCCAGAGCAATCAGCTGCTGCCGTTGCGCCGGGAATGTTTTTAACTGGTCGAAGGAAAAAGCTACCCCAGGAGTGCTGATAGAAGCTAATACATGAACCGGCTCTATTTCTTCAGCGCCCGTTTGTAAGCGGATATGATCGGCGTCGTCCAGCACAGCAGCAACATCATCCGCTGCCGGAATCTCATCTTTAAGTGCTGTGGATCTGGGAAGCGCCTCAATGCGCACATCGGCCCAGTCTGCCAGGTAATACACATCCATATCTGCCTGTACCAGTACCGGATCCAGCTCTACGTCCTTATGCAGTAAGGCTTTCAGCAAATGTGCGGACGAGTAGCTGCCATGCATGTTTTCTTTGGCAATCGCTTTGGCTATATGTATTGCTTTTTCGAGCGTTTTTGAGAATTGCATTTTGGTCTGTTAATTTGATGGTTAAAGATCTCTCCAGGACATCCCCAGCATTCCCGTTTTCACTTTTCCGATTATATCAATTTTGTTTACACAATTGTTCTGCTTGCTTTTATACAATGTGGTTGTTAATGACAGTTTATCGCCTTTTTTTACAGCCGCTACTTTTTCGAAAAACTGCTGAAAGGTAGTTGCTTTTCCGTTCAGAATAACGGTTGTGTTCAGATTCCCATCACAAAAATATTTACTAAAGGTGGAAATTGGCCGTTTTCCGCCAGCAGAATTCCGGAGCATCTGGTTAAAATCGGCCGCCGCCACGTCCGGGTACGTTACGGTTGGCTCCGGCGCCTGGGGTTGCTGCTGCTGTTGCTGGGGTGCCGGATTCAGCTGGTCGGGCAGGGGCGCCGTATGCGGGTCGTCATTTACACGGGGGCGAATGACCGGCCCGGGCGCACCGGCCGTTGCCCTGGGCAATTCTGCAGCAGCTTTGGGATTTACAAATATTTTTCGCACCAGCGGCGTTTTTATATTTCCGTTAATTACTACAGAAATGGTTTTCCAGCCGGGTGTTTTATAGGTATAATACTGGTTTCTCAGGGTTCCATCTACATTGGCTGTTTCGCCAAACCTCCACTCCCAAACGGTAGCCCTGGCAGATGTATCGGTAAAGAGCACCGGAACATCCACCGTGGCCGTTGCGGGCATCACCACTTTTGCAACCAGCGTGGAATCAATGATTTCGGGGGCCTCATAAACCGTAATGGTTTTGTATTCCGAGCATTTGCCATCCGCTATCAGCATAATGGTGTAATTACCCGGGGCATCAAAGGAATGCATGGCCGATGCCACTTCGGTAACACTCTGCTGGTTATCGCCAAAATCCCAGTGCAGCCGTTTAAAATTGCGCACATCCGTTTCAAACCGGACGATGGTACCTACCCGCAGGCTGGAGCCCACGGTTTTGATCGAAAAATCCGAGCAGGGTTTATAATTTTTAAACCGCACCACAAATGCCAGAGAGGCCAGGATGCATACCGCCAGGAGTGTGATGATCACATTATCATCCAAACGAAAAACCATAAATTGTTTTTTCTGCATAAAGATGGTTTTGCGATTTTCAATAGTTTTTTTATAAATGGTTTTTAGTTTAAAACTTAATTTTGCTACATGTTACCAGGAAAAATATTCAGCGCCTTGATCATCACTTTAAGCCTTCCGGCCTGCACGCTTTTTAAAAAACCGGCCACCCCGGATTACAGCACTTCCCTGTATATCAACAACACTACTCATAAAGACAGCGCAAGCGCCGCGGTTTCCGTCAGCATGCCCAATAAACGAACCCTGTCCCGGTCCGACTCGCTGCTAAAAACCAAGTATGCGCAGTATTTACAGGTGCCCGCCGACAGTATCAACAACCTCAAGCTTTACCGGTTTATTGATGAATGGCTCAATACTCCTTATCAGTGGGGCGGTACCAGCAAAAGAGGTATCGACTGCTCGGCACTGATGCAACGCCTGTTGGCTGAAGTATACGATATCTATATTCCCCGCACTTCCTATCAGCAATACTTTACGGATAATGTAGAGCGTTTTGCGCGTTGGGAGTCGCTGGCAGAAGGAGATCTCATCTTTTTTAAGACCATTCCCGGCAACCCGATCACCCATGTTGGATTGTACCTGGGCAATGGCCGCTTTGTAAACTCTGCATCCCGTGGTGTTACCATTGAAAGCCTTCGCAAACCCTACTGGGCCGCACGCTATGTGGCTTCCGGCCGGCTGATCGTAAATAAGTCAAAGCGGGTAGCAAAAAATTAAGTCAAAGAGCAGACCGCGCTTAACGAGGCGTGGTCAATAAATTATTCATCTGGGTCCGGCATTCGGTAAGATCCCTGCTAAGCTGGGCATTGTCTGCTTTCAGCTTTTCTACTTCTGTGGGCATATCTCCAATATCCGTGATCTTGTTAGTTGCCTCCAGGTAACGTTGAAATACATCGATCACATTGGTATTTAACCGGGAGTACATACTACTGTCTTTATACTGCAGGTTGTTCAGCGTCCGGATCTTTTCCATGATCAGCGAGTTCAGATACGCCTTTTGCGACCCGGGTCTGCGGAGTGAATCGATCAGCACTTTGGTCTCGTCCATGGTTTGTACAAAGCGATCCTGGGCAGCCTCCTGTAATTTAAAATTATTCAACTGCTGACGCATGACCCGGTTGTCTTTTGTAGGCACCAGCGTATCAAAGTAAAAGGCCAGTAATACCAACCCCACCGCCAGTATAAATAACAATAAGAACTTCCAGAATGCCTGTTGGCGCTCTTTTGCGTTGATAACGATCTGCGACATGTTTCTTCTGTTTTAAAATGCTGGTAAAGGATAAAATGGATCAGTCTGCCAGAAAAAAACCACGTTTTCTGGCCTGCACTTCTTCTTCGGGAACAATCAGTTTTTCTTTTACAAAAATTCCGGTTTCTTTTTTCTTGCCGATATAATCCAGTCCGGCAAGATTGGTAAACAGTTGCAGGATGAGGGCACAGAACTTTATATTTTTATCGATACCCTCGCGGATATTGAGGTGATCGTACCGGTAATTCGTAATACTGGTGATCTCATCCTCCAGCGCACCCTGGTTTACATTACACCACTCCGTAAAATAGTTGATCATTTCTTCTTTTGCCGATCCTACATAAATGTCGATAGCATTCTTAATGGTACGCGCCAATCCCGAAACAGCCGACACCAGGTGTACGGGTGAACCATATAATGCATCATGCCGGTATCCTCCATAAATCTGGGAAATATAAAATAACACCTGTTCACTCAATTTGCGTACCGGTTCAATGAGCTCATTCTGCTGATTCTTTTGAAGGATCTTCTGCAGGATCTGCAGTGCATTCAGTTCCATCCGGCCGAAGAATTGTTCTGTTTCTGCATGATGCTGGATCAGGCTCTCATGGCTGTTTACAGCCGTACAGGGAGGAAGATAATCCTCCTCCAGGGAAACGGATTGATCCCGGATGATCACTTTCCCCACGGGCAGCTGAAATGCGCCCAGCGTATTGAGAGAAGTATCAGCCACCGGCAACAGAGACACCGTAAAGGCCGGCTCTGTAAACGGCAACCGGATGGGCTGTTCCTCGGGATTGGCGGCGCCTGAAGGCAGCGGGTTATAAGGATCCAGTGAAAGGATCACATAAAAAGCATCGGACTTGCCCTGTAGTTCACTGAAAGGAACGCTCAGGCCGGGGATCCGGGCGCTGAGCTGACTGGTGCTGTCTGCAGAATCGGTGTTCAACCGGATCAGGTACCCACCCCTCGTAATGGCGGTACAGGACAGGATGCGCACATTTACGTGCTGCATATTGTCCACGCTTACCCATATCCGGGGAGGTTCGGCGGCTGCGCTGATTGGCAACAGGCCATAGTTGTGATCATTAAGGAATACCGTATTACTCATCGCCTGCTGAAATACGGTGGCATTGTGTTGGGCAATAAAATGATTTTTATTGATCTTCATTCCATTTACCCAGTTAACGGGTTTATATTCTTGCATGCGGTTCATATGTTCATGTTTTATCAGGAAACCCTGGAACAAATAATAATATCGTTCTCTTTTATTTTATTGATAAAAATGGTTCGCTCCGGATCAATATACTTTGTAAATAAGGTGTACCATTTAGGCTTTTTGAAAAAGATCCAGCCGGAGGGTGCCCCTTTATCATTGATATAAGCGATACTGGCACTTGGGTGCCGTTCATTATAGTCGTTGATAAAATAATAAAAAAGCTCGCCAAACTCCATATCAACAGGTGCTTTGGCTCTGAAATTGGTAAAATGTTTATCAGTACCCTTTTTGTGAAATTCGAAACTGATCACCAACAGGTTCCGGAGCTTTTTTTCATCCACCTCCGCTATTTCTATATGGGCGGGATAATGCCATTGTTTAAGGATCTTAAAAGGAATGGCAACGGCCTGTTTATAGGTATAGTAAACGATCAGCGGGATAAAAAAGATCACGGCAGCAGTGGCCATGGTCAGGTCCATATAATCTTTGCGGAACAGCCGGTACGTCATCATAAAACAAAGCCCCCCAATAAACAGAATGGCCAGTGTGAGGAAGACTTCGGCCCACCGGGTTTTTTCATTTACCCATTTCAACCGGGTATTGAGGGTATACACATGCAGGATGCCCAGCCATAAAAAAAAGAACTGGAAAAAAAGGAATTGCTGGGTATTGCTTTCCAGGAACCGGAACCAGGATAACAAACCGATGACCGCAAACCCTGCAGCATACAGTAAAATATAGTACACGGTAGGTTTTGTAAACGGCTTAAAGCTGCCCCTGATTTTTGAAACAATCAGCCCCATGATCACCGACATGCTGATAAAGCTGATCCCCAAGTAGGGCAGCGCCGATTTTAATGATGGTGAAAACCAGTTTTCCATTGCTTTCTCTCTGTTGTTCCTAAATTTATAAACCGTTTATAAAATGGAAGAATATCCCAGGATCACTTCTGCCTCCTCGTCAAAGGACATCCCTTCCGTTTTTTGTGTTACAAGAATTTCAATTTCGATATCCGCTTCCACCGGAGCAAAATAATCATTAAAGGTCTTTATCAGCAGGTCCTTTTCTTCGTTGTTAATAAAATCGCTGACTTTGCCGTTCTCCAGTGGACCGATCTTATACAGCAGCACGGGGTAATCTTCCATAAATTCTGATCCGCAAACCATATAATCACCCAGCGGTTGCGCTCCCAACCCCGCCCCATTGCCCAAACCCTCATTTTCTGCCACGCGGATCATCTGCGGTTCCTTGCGAAGGATCTGCACCGGTTCATGCAGCAGCGCTTTTAAACAGGATTCCATAATGGGGAGGTTGCCGCTGATCTGGTGTGCATAGGGCAGCAACAGCAAAAATGAAGCCGCTTCGTGTATTTTAAAAGAGGCCGGCAATCCCCAAAAATCCAGGAAGTACTTGGTAAGGATCTGGCTTTTTAAAATATCCAGCAAACTCACTTCTTCTTTCTCCAGCATCCGCTGCTGGTAAAAAAATTCATTTTCAAAAGGCTGAAAAAACTTGCGGATCTCCTGTTCTTTTGTAAGATTCTTTTTATACCGGTCAATCATTTCAGCCACTCCTGCCTGCAGCCGGAATTCATTGGTTTCGGGTTGATGAAATAATGCTTCCGGAAGCATATCGTAAAAACCGGGGCGGGATAAGCCAATCTCCAGGAAGGTCCGGTACCAATCGTCCTCGATCACATTCGTGCGATAGATGTCTTTCACAAATTCCCGGTAAAAATAGCCGTTGTTATGGATGACATATCCCTGTTCCGGAAAGCCGTTTTCCAGCGCATGGTTCAGCAACACTTCGGCTTTTACATCCGCATCACGCTGCTGTAACCATTCTGACAGGTACCGTATGCTATCTGCTTTGTTCATATTAGATACCAGATGTTTCTTTAATAAATACCCGGTACGGGATAAATGCCATTGAACGCTCGGCCAGTTGCAGGGCCAGCTCTTTTTCCCACTGAGCTATTTCTCCCTTCTCCTGGGCTTCAATAAAGGCTTTCCGCTGTACGGTAATGGTTACATCAATGGTTTTCATAAAGCCTTTTGTAGTTTCAGCAGAGATCATAAATCCCTTGTCTACCGTTACACCGTCTACCGCCGCTCCCAGGAAATGGCGGCAGTACAAGGCGATATCGTTCCGGCTCATGATGCGGTCTTTAGACAGAAGGGCATATTTGTATGCCACCACAGCATCCGACTGGCTCAACCGGTTCTTGCCATTTTGCGTGTTGGTAAGTAAAAAGACAGAAGCATGGTTTACCGATCCGGTTTTATACGGGTGCAGCCGGGTGCCGGGCCGCAGGCCATTCGCCAGGTACCCGTTGGTGCTCCAATACTGGATGTATAAAAACTTAGAGCTGGTTTGCCGGGGATTGCGCACCATCAGGTAGGGCGTATAGGCCGACTGGTTAGAGCTTGTGTTTCCCACCAGCTGTTCGATTTTTGCGATGGATTGCTGCAGGCTTTTTACTTCCTGGGAAATCAGGTCCTTACCCAGTTTGGAGAAAGCAGCACTTTCATCCCGCAGCAGTTGTACCAGGTTTTCTACCACCACTGTAGCATCGCGTTCATCAAAACGGCCGGCACCACCATTACGCAATAAAATATTAAGCTGCTGATGGGCCTCTTCCGAATTTTGCCGGGTGTGCAGCAAACGCCCGGCTTCATCGGTAATCTCTGCCAGGTCGTAAAACTGATCGGTATCCGTCAGCAGGGGAATCACATTGATCATTTCCTGAATCCGGTATGTGATCTCATGTAATTTGCGGTTAACCACGGGAAAACAGTTTGCAAATACGCTTACATCTTCCAGCATGGAACTGGTGATATTTTCAGGGAAGGTGATCCGGATCCAGCATAAGGGCTCATGAATAGCCTGAAGTGTCTGGCTAAACACCGCCTTTAGCTCCCCGGGTAACTCCTTTTGGGCTGCAGCATATTGTTGGGTGGCCGGATCCTTAATACTTACAAAAGCCTCCTCATATAATTCGTTTACCAGTTTGATATACCGGGAAGTGGCACTCGCTTCCTGCTGGATCAGCTGCGCCGCATACCAATCAGGATTCCTGTTGGCTTGCACATTATATCCTTTTTGTGTATGTAGCTGGTGTTCACCAATCTGCCAGTAAGCAACTTTCAGTTGATTAAAGAACACCGCTTTGTTCACCTCACTGCGATACTGGAAGTAAAATTGGGTATGGTTCAGATCGAGTTCCTTATGATCCAGAGCGATCCAGAGCGTAGAGGGCGGCAACCATTGCTGCGCTTCCGCCAGCCCCATCAGTTCCTTGGTAACCCCTCCGGGGTAGCGGTACATTTTGTTTCCCGTGGCAGCATACCGTACGCGCGATTTGTTGATCACAAATGCGTCGGTAGGCGTAAAGTAGATATCCGTGCTTTTGGGCGCTTCGCCGCTATGTTGCCGTATATGCTGGGTAGTATAGAATTGTTCTTTTACCGATAAGGTAGCAACATCTTCCAGGCTGTTTGCATTTAAAACAGCGGAGGCCAGCCGCGGACCGGTTAAAACATCCGGCGCCAGCAGCTGTACAATGCGATCCATGACCCGGTTCCGGGAATGATAGATCTCGTTCGAAAGCCGCTCCAGTTCCGCCGCATTTACTGACAGCAACAAACCCACCAGCGGGTCAAAATTGGAGGCTTCTTCGGTTTCGGGGTATCCCCAGATCTTTGCTGCGTTTTGCAACATCCTGTTTCGGATATGTTCCCTGCTTTCATTCATTGTGTATGTTTAGTTATATGCCAGCGGACTGATAAAAAAGCCGTCCCGGTAAGTAATAGGTTCGTTGGTGGCCGATATCACGGCGGTAATGGTAAATTCGAGCTTTCTTTTCATTCCAGGATCGGAGTGACTGGTGCGTTCTTCCTGCTGCACCCGCATTTCGATCTTCACTTTTTCGATCCTTTTTTCAAAACGGGCGATCGTTTTGCCAAGTGAAAGCAATATTTTTTCTTTCTGTTTGTTCCGGTAAGACACATTATCAAAATCCTCGTCCCACAGCTCGTTTCCAAACTGCGCGTCGCTTTGCAGTTCGCCGAATGCGGTGGTCAGCATCAGGTGTAAATGATGCGCAATGGATTCTTTTAGAGAGCATTTTTTTACATCTTTTTTGCTCACTATTTTTTCCAGCTCCAATGGAAGTTTATAATACGGATGCAGCATGCCCGACATCAAAATGGTTCGTAAATAACGTTGTGATTTAGATCATGCGATTTGCCAGGCTCAAAAGATATTTTCTTGATAGGTAAACACGCGGCAGAGCTTCCTCTCCTCAGGCAAATATGATTTTTTTTTCCAGATTTTCCCAGTTTTGCCCGGAGTTTTTAGAAAAATTACCGGTTTTTTGGTAATCCTTCTTCAACGGCTCAAAATATATAAGAACTAATCGCCATACGGCTGAAGGTCTTGCTCTTTTATCCAACCCTTAAGTTTGTATTCAGGATTTGCAATACTTTGAAAAACAGCATAATAAAAGTTCCTGTACCGTTTTGAAACCTGAATCTTGTTGCCCCTGGTCAAATATTCATCGGTTCGCACCAGGTTTTGGGGGTCCTTATAGAAGTAAGCCCGGTCAGCGGCTACGATAAACTTCCCGGAGATATCGGCTACAGTGCCTTCCGGAACGGCAGCCACTTTTTCAGTTGCGGGCATTTGAGTGAGCCATATTACTGATGCAGCAATGATGGCTATACAAAGAATAATGAGCGGCAGCCGGTAACTTTGCTTTTTCCCCGGGGCAGCCGCCAATTGCTGGTATGCTTTTTCTGCTTTTAGATACTGCTGCTTCGCTGTAATATAACCAGGCAACTCGGCCCGGATGAGTTCCAGCGTCGCTATATGTGGATCTTCCTCCCGGGGCTGCGCTTCTGTTTCCGGTGCTGCTTTTGGAACCGGAGCTTCCGGCGCCGTATCTTCCTGTTCACGGGCAGTGGCCGGTTCCTGCCGGACAGCGGTTCCCTGGAAATTCGTTTTCGCAGCATGCCGGTGTTCATCGTAAACCTGGTTGTATTCTTCACGCAACTGCGGATCACTTAGTACTTCAAATGCCTCGATGATCTTTTTTGACCAGTCTTCGAAATAAACATCCCCTACATTTTTATCGGGATGAAATTTAAGAATCAGTTTCCGGTAGGCGGTTTTTATCTGCTCATCTGTAGCAGAGCGCGGCACGCCCAATGTTTCATAATAATTTTTTAATGTTCCTGCCATATCAGTTGTCTTTCCAGCTTCGCACTTTTTTATCGAGCAGCAGCACTTCCGTAAAGCGGGTTGGTTCGGCTGTATTTTTTTCCTGCGGATAAACCCAGGTCTCCTCTCCTTCCTGTGTTCTTATTTCAGACGGATTGCCCCAGGCCATTAATAAAAATTCGGCCGGCATTCCAATGGTTACCTCTCCTTCCCTGATTTCACGGGTATACTTTGGGTCTATCTTATGCTCTATAATTTCAAATAAACGGGTTTCCAGCTTTTCATATGCCGCCCGGGTTGCCGCCAGCTCGGCACCCGCCGCTTCCACCTGTTGTTTTTGATGTACCGTCTTATCATTCCGGCTTAGCAGCAGGAAAACAAGCAGCCCGGTAGCAATGGCAATGATGATGATCGGCAAAAGGAACATAAGGTATTTGATGATAACAGATTAACATGTGTGTACACTCAAAGATAACGGCAACGCCGGAAAAAAAAGTAATTTCGGAACCGGTTCCGGGAAAAAAAACTTTTCCACATTGTCAAAATATTTAGTATTTTGCACTAAAATTATTAGTTATGTCAGTTGCCAACAAAAATCTGAAATACCTGAGAAAGCTCAGAGGGTTAACACAGGATGAGTTTGCCAGCAAATTACATATCAAACGTTCCCTGCTGGGAGCTTATGAGGAAGGGCGGGCCGAGCCGAGACTGGAAGTACTGGAAACCGTTTGTGACCTGTTTAAGCTAACACTTGACGAAATTTTGAGAAAGGATCTGAGTGAAAATACTGATAATTACCTGGCCAAAAGACGCGCGCTGAAACTCTCCGACACTGCGGCCAAGATCCCTTTTGTTCCTGTAAAGGCGGCTGCGGGTTACCTGAATGGCTATGCCGATCATGAATTTATTGATGAACTGAACACGTTTACGCTTCCCATGGTTACCGGTGGCAATTACCGGGCTTTTGAAATTTCAGGAGATTCGATGCTGCCAACGCCCAGCGGGTCGATCATCGTGGGTGAAAAGGTAGAAGCCATGGATCATGTAAAAAACAATACTGCCTGTATTGTGGTATCCAAGAACGACGGCATCGTTTATAAACGCATTCAAAAGAACGGTAAAACCAAAAATAAAATAATGCTGCTGAGTGATAACCCCACGTTTCAGCCTTATTCGATCAGTTCGGAGGATGTCGTGGAGATGTGGGAAGCCCAGTTTATCATTTCGAAAACGAATACGATGCAGAGCTGGAACGTGGGTCAGCTGGTAAACATTGTGGCCGATCTTCAGCAGGAGGTGGCGGGCATGAAAAAGAAGATCAATTGAAGCCTTGACGTACGGAATCGCGCCACTGAAGCACTGGAACACTGAAACTTTTATGCTTCCTGCGGGAATGCGACCGCAACCCACACCCACGAAATAAGCTTCAGCGCCTCTGAGGCACTGAAGCGCTGAGTATTTGATACCCTTTTAAAGAAATGCAGCATTCAAACGGATGTTCCTGGCCTGCATCTTCTGTTTTTTTTGCTACAAGCAGGAACCGGAACCCGCTACCAGTCATCGCGTCGTATGCTGCGGCGACCAGATTTGATTTCGCCCTTTCTCTTCTTTTTATCGATCCGCCGCGCCACAGCCGCTTTTGAGATCTTTGTGGCGATCCTTGCCTTCTTTTTATGAAGTGCAGCAGCGATCAGCAGGTTAATCTTTTGAATGGCATCGGCCTTATTCTCCAGTTGGGTACGGTACTGCTGTGATTTTACCTGCAAGTATCCTTCCGACTGAATGCGATTGCTTAGTTTTTCCATCAGCACGGCCTTTTGAGCATCAGAAAGCAAGGCTGAGCTTTTTATCTGAAACGAGGCGATCACCGCCGTTTCTACTTTGTTTACATTTTGCCCGCCCTTGCCGCCACTACGGGTTGTTTGAAACAACAGTTCTTTTGAAACATCAATTTCCGAATTCATATTGCGCATAAAACTACTTCATAATTCTGAACCTACCCGATCCTGCTTTAATTACCCGGCACCGACCGTTGCCATGCAGCCCGCAGTGTATTGCCAGGAAGATCAACGGCACAGCAACCGGTTACCCTGCTTAAAATTTATATCCCTTTTTGCAAATTGCCCGGGATTCCTCTTTGTATCGCTATTTTTGAAGAAGAAAGCAAATATGAAAATCGTAATTCAACGTGTATCCGAAGCCCGTGTTGTGATTGATGGCACTATTTTTTCAGCCATTGAAAAAGGAATATTGATTTTCTTGGGCATTGAAGATGCAGATACAGAAGAAGATATTCGCTGGCTAAGTCAGAAAATAACCCAGCTGCGGATCTTTAATGATGAAAACGGTGTTATGAACCGAAGCGTAAAAGAGGTAAACGGCGCATTACTGCTGGTAAGTCAGTTCACTTTGCACGCTTCAACAAAAAAGGGGAACCGGCCGTCTTATATCAAAGCCAGTAAACCGGATGTGGCCATTCCTCTTTATAAAAAAATGATCCGGCAGTTGGAACAGGACATGGAGCAGGAAATAAAAACCGGTGTTTTTGGGGCCGACATGAAAGTGCAGTTGATAAATGACGGTCCGGTTACCATTATCATCGACTCAAAAAATAAAGAATAAATCATAAAGTGTATATGACAATAAATGAAGCCCAGCGCATTGTAGACCACTGGATCAAAACAGTAGGCGTTCGTTATTTTAGTGAGCTCACCAATATGGCCATTCTTACTGAGGAAATGGGCGAACTTTCCCGGCACATGGCCCGCATTTACGGCGACCAATCCTACCGGAAGCCGGAAGATGAAGAAAATGCCCGCGAGTTGATGGCCGATGAAATGGCCGATGTATTGTGGGTACTGATCTGCCTGGCCAACCAGACGGGAACTGACCTGACAAAGGCCCTGGAAAAAAATTTTGAAAAAAAGAATATCAGAGATGCCGACAGACATTTGAACAACAAAAAATTGTAATGAATGGCATTAAAACGGACATGGACGATCCTCAAACAAACCCTTGAAGAGACCTTTACCAACCGCATTTTTAAACTCAGCGCGGCCCTGGCCTATTATACTATTTTTTCGCTTCCGGGATTGCTGATCGTGATCATCTGGATCGGCGATAGCTTTTTTGCAGATGCCCTGTTAAACCACAGTGCCCATGCCGATGTTAAAAACAGTCTGCATAAGCAGATCGAAGGTTTTATCGGTACTGCTTACGCCGACCAGATCTGGCAAACCATTGACAACGCAGCACGTTTTCCCAATAAAACTTTTGCAAAGGTGATCGGTATCCTTACGCTCGTTTTTGGAGCCACGGGCGTTTTTGCTGAGATCCAGGACTCCATCAATATGATCTGGCGGTTGAAGGCCCGTCCTAAAAAAGGAAAAGGCTGGTTAAAGTTACTGCTGGATCGCTTAATGTCCTTTTCAGTTGTGGTTACGCTGGGCTTCCTGCTGCTGGTGTCTTTAATGATTAACGGACTGATGGAACTGCTCACCAACCAGCTTACACGAATCATTCCGGATTCGCAACGGGTGATCGCTTATGTCTCCAACCTGGCCATTACCTTTTTGATCACCTCCATTTTGTTCGGTATGATCTTTAAAGTGCTGCCAGACGCAAAAATAAAATGGCGCGCGGTAAGAGCCGGTGCCTTTGCTACCACCCTGCTTTTTATGGGAGGTAAATTCCTGATCAGCTATTACCTGGGACACAACAAAATGTCATCTGCTTATGGCGCTGCCGGTTCTGTAATTATTATTTTACTCTGGGTGTATTACTCGGCTATTATTCTTTATGTGGGGGCCGTTTTTACCCGGGTATATGCCATTCATAACGGCATGAATATTTATCCCAGTCAGTATGCAGTTTGGGTAGAGCATGTAGAAGTGGAGAACAAGGATTCCATTCAGAATCTGCACCAGGATCCGGTGGTGGCAAAATCGGCCGAAGAGCACCGGCTGGAAAATATTTATAACGGTGAAGATGCACACCGGAAAGAAGAATAGTTGCAGCTATAGAAATGGTGGCAATAACGGGCGCAGATCTCCCTTAAGAATCAAACCGTGGCATTCCGCATATCAATACCGTCCGTATCTTCCCTGGAACAGGCCTACATTTACACCAGCACGTATTACCGGAATAATCACCGGTTTTTTATTTCCATAGTCATCATACCGTTTATCTACATAAGGACTGTTCCAGTTTTTTAATACGTCCGCCAGCACCGAAATATAAAAGAAGGTGGTGCCTCCTTTTATACGGCCTGTAGAATAGCCGCCGCCCAATAACAAGGAAGGGGCATTGGCATTGATTTTATAAGAAGGTACGGAGCTGTTCCTTGAAGAGGTATAGCGTTCATTGGTAAAGTTTTGCTCAAACTGTGCCTGGAGGAATAAGAAGCTGATCGGATAGGCCCTCAAGAACGCCCCTGGTCCCCAAACATGCTGCCGCAGCTTGTCATTGCCGCCCCATATATCCCTTGCCCCGTTGTACACATAGTTCAGCACAATACCGCCATCAAAATAATCGTTGAATTTATAGCCGATTACCGGGCTGGCGCCTAGCACACTGCCCCCCGAATAAAAAGAGGCCGTTACGCCTCCGCCAGTAAACAGGTTTTCTTTTTTAAATCCTTTTTCCTCAAAAGGTTGTTCTTTGTTGGCGTTTCTTACCTCAACCGGGTCGTCCTGCTGCGCATGCGATGCAATGGTGAGCAACAGTGCCGTTCCCAGCATACAGGCCATACAGATCATTCTTTTCATATTCAACGGTTTTATGTGCTATCGCCTTGTTTATATCGATGCTTCGGCATCAAATATCTTCCCGGCGTTTAAAATATTATTGGGATCAAAAGCCTTCTTAATGTCGCGCATAACCTGAAGCTGGCGTTGTTCAAATACAATGTCCATATAGGTTTTCTGGATCAGCCCGATGCCATGTTCACCGCTGATGGTACCTCCCAAACTTTTTACCAATTTAAACAATTCCCGCAGTATGGCATTCATTTCCGGATCGTTCAGGCTGTTTTTATTACCTTCCTTTTTGATACGTACGTGCAGATTGCCGTCACCGGCATGTCCGTAACAAACTGCATGAAAGTCGTATTTCCGGCCCAGTTCCTTTACACCTTTGATCAGTTTGGGCAGTTCCGCACGGGGAACCACAGTATCTTCTTCAATGGTATATCCCGAAGATTTTACCGCCTCTGCGGTTCTTCTGCGCAGTTTCCATAACTCTTCTTTTTGCTGGGCATCATCTGCAAAGAAAAGCTCCCCGGCCTCATATTGTTCCAGCAATAGTGCGATCTGTTCCATTTCCTGCATCAGTACATCCAGGTTATTGCCATCCACTTCTACCACCAGGTGGGCTGCTATATCATCGTTTACCGGCACCACATAGCTGTCTACCATCTGGCTTACGATCTTTAATGCATCGATCTCTACCAGTTCCAGCGCACTGGGGTTAAAGCCTGCCCTGAAAATAGCACTTACCGCCTCACTTGCTTTTTCGAGAGAGGCAAAAGGAGCCAGCATCAGCAGGTCATATTTTGGAAGGGGTATAAGCTTCAATACAATTTTCGTAACCAGGGCCAGCGTACCTTCACTGCCTACCAGCAGCTGCGTAAGGTTATAGCCGGTAGCATTCTTCAATACATTGGCGCCCGTCCAGATGATTTCCCCGGTAGGTAACACAGCCTCCAGGTTCAGTACGTAATCCTTTACCACACCGTATTTTACCGCTTTGGGGCCTCCGCTGTTCTCCGCAATATTGCCCCCGATAAAACAGGTACCACGACTGCTGGGATCTGGCGGGTAAAACAATCCTTTTTCTTTTACGGCATTTTGCAGCACTTCGGTGATCACGCCGGGCTCTGTGGTTACCTGCAGGTTCCGCTCATCAATATCCAGGATCCGGTTCAAACGTTCGGTAGAAAGCACTACGCCGCCCAGATGTGCCAGGGCGCCGCCACTCAAACCCGTACCTCCGCCCCGCGGGGTAACAGGGATCAGATCCCGGTTACAGATCTTAAATAATGCGGATACTTCTTCTGTACTTCCGGGCTTTACCACCACTTCAGGTACAAAATGAAGCGTTTCCGTTTCGTCGTGCGAATAAAACTCCAGTGATTCTGCGTCTATGATTACATGAGTGGCACCCACAATCTGCTTAAAAGCCTCAATATGTTCCGCCGTGATCTTTTTGTCTGCCATTAGTCTTTTTTACGAACAGTCTATAAATTTAGGAGGCGTAAAATTCGGGGAAATTTGGGAAAGGAAAAAATGATATAAAAATCAGAATTGAGATCTGAGAAATGAGATATTAAAGACTGAAAACCCGATTCCGTATACCAACAATCCGATAACAGACGTTTGTAATTCGTTCCTCAAATCAGCCATGTGATCTTCAAATTCCATTTCAATGGTGGCGGTCTCGATTCTCAATCTCTCAAAACTGATGCCTAGCTCTAAGAAATCTTACTCCACACCGTTTTTCCCTTCTGCGAACGCAGAAAGTCTTTCAGCACCTCGTGTTCGGGCTGAGAGAGGTCCGGATCTTCTTTTAAGATCTGCTCGCATTCCTGCTTTGCCGCTTCCACCATCGCCCGGTCGTTTACAATATCTACCAGTTTAAAGCTTAAAGCACCGCTTTGCCGGGTACCCTCTATTTCGCCCGGCCCCCGCAGTTCCAGGTCCTTTTCAGCAATCACAAAACCATTATTGGTAGACGTCATGATCTTCATCCGTTCGCGGGCTTCATTGCCCAGTTTTTTACCGGTAAGCAGGATGCAATAGCTTTTTTCCGCGCCTCTCCCCACCCGGCCCCGCAACTGGTGCAGCTGCGATAATCCGAACTTTTCGGAGCTTTCAATTAACATCACCGATGCGTTGGGCACGTTAACGCCCACCTCTATTACCGTGGTAGCGACCATAATCTGGGTATCATGCGTCACAAACCGCCGCATATTTTCTTCCTTCTGATGGGCCGGCATTTTTCCATGCACCATGCTGATCCAGTACTGCGGCTCGGGGAAATAGGTCTTTATTTCTTCATAGCCCTGCATCAGGTTCTCGTAGTCCAGCTTCTCGCTTTCTTCAATCAGCGGAAAGATCACATATACCTGCCTCCCCAGGGCAATCTCTGCCTTCAGAAAATCCATCACCATACTGCGGTCGTTCTCATACCGGTGCACTGTTTGTATTGGTTTCCGTCCCGGCGGCAATTCGTCGATGACGCTGTAATCCAGGTCGCCGTAGGCGGTCATGGCCAGCGTACGAGGAATGGGTGTGGCCGTCATTACCAGCACATGCGGAGGGATGGGTGCCTTATCCCAGAGTCTTGCCCGCTGTGCCACGCCAAAGCGGTGCTGCTCATCAACAATCACCAGACCCAGGTTGAAAAATTTAACCGGATCTTCAATCACGGCATGGGTTCCAACCAGGATCTGGATCTCCCCCGCCGCAAGCCGCTCCAATAACAACCGGCGCTCTTTTCCCTTAGTGGTACCAGTCAAAATGGCCACTTCCACCGGCAATGGTTCCAGCAGTTCTTTAATGCCCTGGAAGTGTTGCCGCGCCAGGATCTCTGTGGGTGCCATCAATACCGCCTGAAACCCGTTATCAGCCGCCAGCAGCATATTGAGCAAGGCTACAATGGTTTTACCACTTCCCACATCGCCCTGTAGCAGCCGGTTCATTTGTTTGCCCCTGCCGGTATCGATGCGAATTTCTTTTAGGACCCGTTTCTGGGCATTGGTTAATTCAAAGGGCAGGCACTCCTTGTAAAAACGATTAAAGAGTTCACCGACTTTTTCAAATACCACCCCCCGGGAGAACCGGTGCCGCTCCCATCGCAGTAAATTCATCCGCAGTTGCGCAAAAAAGATCTCTTCAAACTTTAAACGGCGCACCGCCGCCTCGTACAGTGCGGCAGTTTGGGGAAAGTGAATATTGCGAAAGGCATCAAAACGGGGCATCAGCCGCAGGCTTTCCCGCATTTTCAACGGAAGGTTCTCCGGCAGATCGCGTTCGGTAAGATGTGCTACCAGCGCCGCCGTCAATTTCCCGATCTGTCGCCCCCCCAGGTTTTTTGCTTTCAGTTTTTCGGTAGACGGGTATACGGGCTCCAGGAAATCTTTTCCTTTCAGCCTTTCGGGGTCCCAGGGTTCCATTTCCGGATGTACAATCTGGGGCTTCCCCATAAAAAAGGAAACCTTTCCATATACCAGGTAGGGCTGCCCGGGCTGGATCACTTTTTGAATAAGGCTGATACTTTGAAACCACACCAGCTCCAGCGTGCCGGTTTTATCCCGGATCTGGGCGGTAAGCCGGCGCGCACGCCGCTCTCCGATCAATTCAAACGGCGACAACAATCCGGCCACCTGCGCATATTCCTCTCCCGGAACAAGCGCGGCAACAGGCGTTACCCGGGTTTTATCTACATGCCGAAAAGGGTAATGCAGCAACAGGTCGCCAAAGGTAAAAACCCCCAGCTCCTTTTGCAGCAGCTCGGCCCGTTGCGGCCCCACCCCTTTTAAATAGCCTATGGGGCTGGACAATATGTTGTTATACCCGGAAATAAAAACAGCTTTTGACAAAAATAAGCCGGAATTAAACATAAGCAAACTGCAAGACCGGTTCGTTAAAGGTCAAAGAATTCTACCGGATAAATTTCCCGATGACCGGTAATGCTTTCAATTCCTTTTTTTCCACGCGACCGATAAAATACAGAAACACACCCATAAAAAAAGTTGCGGAAATCGTTTTTAACCAGAAGTTACTGATCAGAGAGCCTACCTTACTATTGATCCAAAACAACAGAACCGTTATAAAAATATATGCCACGAGTTTCTTCCAGGCATAGGGTATCCGGTAATATTTCTGGCCCAGCAAATAAGCCAATACCACCATTGACCCATAACAGATCATGGTTACCGTTGCACCAGCATACATTTCAAACCTGGGTATAAACAGATAGTTCCCAATTAAAGTTATTACCGCGCCTAAAATTGTAATGATAATGCCCCAATACATTTTATCGGTTAATTTGTACCAAGCTGAAAGATTATAGTAAATTCCTAAAAAAACATTAGCCATTAACAATATTGGTACAATGCCGAGGCCAGACCGGTACTCTTTGCCAATCAGGTGCTGCCAGATATGAAGATACAACCCGGTAAACAGATATGCAATGCAAAGTGTAATAACAAACCATTTCATAACACGGGCGTAAGTTTGCCGGGCATTGACTGCATTTTTTTGCCGGAAAAAAAAGGGCTCTGCAGCCATACGAAACGCCTGTATAAACATGGTTATAAAAATGGATATTTTGTAATTGGCGGAATAGATACCTACGATGCGCATATTTTCATCCATTGAATGGGGCAGGAAACTTTTCAACATCTGCCGGTCCATTACCTCATTCACCATTCCGGCAAGACCAATAACAATCATGGGTAAGCTATACTGCAATACCTTTTTCAAAAGTGTTGTATCAATACTGAACCGGAATTGCCTCCATTCAGGAAATAAAAACAGAAATACAAAAAAAGCCTGCGCCAAATTTGCCAGGACCAATAAGGTAACTCTATTTTGATGCAGCAACCACTTAACCAAATAATTCTCTGATCCCGAGAAATGCTTGGGAATATAGTACACAAACAGTACGACCAGGGCTATATTTATTAATACTCCAAATACTTTTATGAAAGCGTACCGGCGTGGCCGGTTCTCCTGCCTTAACTTGGCAAACGGAATGGTGGAGAGGGTGTCAAACCCCATAATAATCACCGTAATTACAATGATCCGGGGAAGTGTTCCGATTTCTAAAAATTCGGCAATGGGATGATTGAAATAGAAAAGAACTGCACTTAATACGATTGTAGTGATGACGTGTGAACCAAAAGTTGAATTGAAAAGTTGCCGTTGAGAAACACCTGCATCGCTGCTAAACCGAAAATAACCGGTTTCCAATCCATAGGTATATATAATATTTGCGACACCAATCCAGGCGTACAATAAGCTAAAGTCTCCGAACTCCTTCACTCCTTTTGAATCTACCATCAGGTAGGTTAAAATGGGCGTCAGAAGAAATCCGATTAATCTGGTTAACACATTGCTTAAGCCGTACCAAATAGTTTGTCCTGCCAGTTGTTTAATGCCGCTCAATGGATCATTGTATTATTTAACAAATGTACTGTTCTTCCGCTAAATGGTATTACCGGGTAAAATTTGGGGTTGGAATAACATCTTTTTACCTTCGCAATACATCATTCTATAAAAATACAAATTAACATGAAAAAGTTTTCGTTGATTTTGGCTTTGTTTACACTGGGCGGCACTGTTTCTTTTGCACAAAAGGCCTACGAAGGAAAAGTCCGGTATAAAAAGATCGATCAGCCGGCACTCGCCGTTGAATACGATTACCCGGTGGCGGTGGTGGAAAACGCGCTCAAAGCTAAAATGGCGGATCTCCGTTTAAGCTATACCGCTAACAAGGGGTTCATTTCCTATAACAACAGCGCCATCCCCTCCATTACGCGGTCGGTGCTGGACTACACCTTTAAAACCATGCCCTCCGGCAAAAGCGGAAAAGAGAAAACAACCCTGTATATGATCATGGAGGGAGGCAATAATGTGGTCGGTGACGCCGTGGTGCTTGCTGCCAACGGAAAGGCCTTCCTGGAAAGCCTGGCACCGGATGTAAAACGGAGCAATACCATCTTCCAGATAAAGAAACAAGAAGACCTCCTGGTTTCAGAAGAGCAAAAACTACAATCCCTGAAAGAAAGTTACAAGGAACTTGAAGAAAAAATGCAAAAAAACCTCGAAGAACAACAAAAACAATCCAAGGTCATTGCCTCTCAAAAAAGCATACTGGATGATCTTAAAAACAACTGATCCCTCCCCGGTATCAGCGAACCCTTTTAAAGCTGCCATTGGAATATTCCAGGAAGTACAGCTTTTTGTTTTCGTAATAGTCCAGTTTATTGATCTTGCTCACCGGCTGAATATCATAATCGTAAAATACCCGGACATCCTTGCTCGCCAGCATCGCCTCAAGGTTTTTGCCATATTGGTTTAACAGGCGGCCAAACCGGTAGGTAAGATCATAACCCCGAAACACAAGGTCCGAAGGCCTTGCATACATCTTCGAGTTATAATAGCTGATGATATTACGGCTGGTTACATCCAGCCTCGAGCTGTAAAACGGGGTACTGTACACCAGGTCCAACCCTTTATACTTTGAGAAGTTCAGGTTGTCCCAGGTGGGCATTCCCATTATGGTGATCCGGGGATAGGTTTTACTCAGTCTTGACAGCTGGGCGAGCAGTTTTTCCGAGAAGCTATTATCCAGCGATCCGATCACAAACAACGAGGGGCGGTCTGTAAAAAGATTAGCCGTGATCTGGGACTGTGACAGCGAGTCCTTGACATCTGTAAATTTGATGTGCATGGCAGTAGTCCGGTCCAGTTTGTTGAGGGTTTCAAAAACAGACCGCAGGTAGTTTTCAGAAGCCCCTTTACGGGTAAGATAAATAATCTGCTGACCGGGATAATTCTTTTTGAGGTAAGCATAGATCTGCTCTCCCTGTGTGGGCAGGGTAGGGTTCATCACCACGAAATAAGGATTGTCCCGTACATTTCCGTCATTAGGTACCACCGCATTTACCAGTGCGATCTTTTTTGAAGCTGCCAGTTTTGATAACCGGTCCAGCTCGCTGATGGCGCAGTTGGCAATGATCAGCTCCACACCGTCGGATGCGGCCTTATTCACCTGGCTTTCCAGCGGCATTTTTGCCGACCGGGAGTCATAAACGTAAATATCCAGCGGAACATTCAGCCGGTCAAGGGAGTCGATGGCCATCGACGCTCCATGATAAAACTCCAAGCCGGGTATGGATGTTTTGGGAAACGATTTACCGCTGTAATTGTACGATCCGTCTGCACTAAAGGCGTCATCCAGGTATAAAGGGGTAAAAATGGCCATTTTATGCCGTTGAGAGCCCGCTACCTGTGCCGTTACTGCCATAACATGGCCAACGGCAAGGAGTACAAATAATGATAATTTCTTCATAGTCACAAGAATATTTGATCACCGGTTACCGGCATGTTGCAAAAAGACCGACCCGGGAAACCGGTATATCCTTAGCAAATATTATTCCCATTCTATGGTAGCCGGCGGTTTGCTGCTGATATCATAAACCACGCGGTTGATTCCCCTTACATTGTTGCAGATTTCGTTGGAAACATTGGCCAGGAAATCATAAGGAAGATGCGCCCAGTCCGCCGTCATACCATCTACACTGGTTACTGCCCGCAAAGCTACAGTATACTCATACGTACGCTCATCTCCCATTACACCTACACTCTTTACCGGTAATAAGATTGTTCCGGCCTGCCAAACCGTTGCATACAAACCACTTTCTTTTAGTGCATTGATGTAGATGGCATCCGCTTCCTGCAATAATTTGACTTTTTCTTCGGTTACCTCACCCAATATACGAATTGCCAGACCAGGTCCCGGGAACGGGTGCCGGTCGATCAGTTCAGCGGGTATTCCCAGCTCACGGCCTACTTTTCTTACTTCGTCTTTAAAAAGAAAGCGCAGGGGCTCCACCAGGGAGAGGTGCATTTTTTCCGGAAGTCCGCCTACATTGTGATGCGATTTAATCGTTACCGAAGGACCATGTACCGAAACACTTTCGATCACATCGGGGTAAATAGTTCCCTGACCCAGGAAACTGATATCCGTTAATTGATTGGCTTCTTCCTGAAACACGTCAATAAAGAGACGGCCAATAATCTTCCGCTTGGTCTCAGGATCGGGGTTGTCTTTTAATTCTTTATAAAAAGTGGCCTTGGCATCAACGCCTTTAATATTCAGCCCCAGTTGTTTATAGGTTTCCAGCACCTGCTCAAACTCGCCTTTTCGCAGTACCCCGTTGTCTACAAAAATACCATACAACCGGCTTCCGATCGCTTTATGAATCAGCGTAGCCGCAACAGTACTGTCTACCCCACCACTCAATGCCATGATCACTTTACGATCGCCGATCTTTTCACGCAGCTCATTTACCGTATCGGTAATAAAGTGCGCCGGTGTCCAGTCCTGGCTGCAGCCGCAGATATCCGTAAGAAAATTCTTTAATATTTTTTTTCCTTCAATGCTGTGGTATACCTCGGGATGAAACTGCAACCCATAAAGCGGTTGCGCTGCTCCGGAATATTTAAATGCCGCTACCGGTATGCTTTCTGTAGTGGCCAGCACTTTAAAATCTGCAGGAAGTTCCAGAATGCTGTCACCATGGCTCATCCATACCTGGCTCCGGGCCTCTACGGCTTTCATTAATGGATCTCCCGCCTGGCCGATCTGCATCTGTGCCCTTCCATACTCCCGTTTACTGCTTTTCTCTACTCTTCCGCCAAAGAGCTTGGTAGAAAGTTGTGCTCCATAACAAATGCCCAAAACCGGCACCTGTCCCAGGAGACTTTTTACGCTGATAACCGGCGCATTTTCATCATTTACCGAAAAGGGCGATCCGGAAAGGATAATTCCTTTTAAATTGCCTTCGAATTCAAATGACTTGGAATAAGGAATGATTTCGCAATAAACATTGGCTTCCCTTACGCTGCGTGCAATGAGCTGGGTATACTGGGAGCCAAAATCAAGTATTAAGATTTTTTCGGTCATGATGCGCGAAGGTAATAAAATTGCAAATCACATAGGTGCAGAATCCGGAGAACCTTTGGTTAAATTGCCGGGTTTGTATATGAATCATTTATTTTTATAATAAAGAACAGGGCAGGTTCGCACATTTTAGCCGGTTCCGGGAACATTAACGATTATAAACTTTAAAAAACAGAAGATGAAAAAGTTATTTTTTTTTGCATTGGTTGCGGTTTTACTCGCAGGTTCCTGTAATATCATCGATCAGCAACGGATTAAAGGAAATGGGAAAATTGTAAGCAAAACTTACGATCTGAAAGACTTTAGCAGCATTGATATAGGCAATGCCTCTTTGATATTCCTGAAACAGGACTCTGTGTTCAGTGTCAAGATCGAAACAGATGAAAACCTTTTTCAATATATCACCGCAGGTGTTCAGGAAGGAGAGCTGGATATTGACGAAAAAAACGAAGTGAACCTGAGGCCCAGTAACGATATCAAAATTTATATCTCCATGCCCGTAGTGAAAAAAGCAGCAATATCCGGTGCGTCCACCTTAAAGGGCGATAATAAAATCACACAGGAAGAGCCATTTATCCTGGATATCAGCGGTGCCTCGAATGCGACCCTCCAGGTAAAGGCACCCACCGTGCAGATGGATGTCAGCGGGGCGTCCACCCTGAATCTTGCCGGGGAAACCCGCGATATCAAAGGAGAAGCCAGCGGAGCCAGTACCATTCACGCTTTTGACCTGAAGGCCGAAACCACCAATATTGAAGCCAGCGGCGCCAGTACCGCCAATGTATTCGCCAGCGTACAACTGACGGCTGACGCCAGCGGCGCTTCCAGCATTAAGTACAAGGGCAATCCTAAAGTAAGCTCTTCTGCAAACGGGGCCGGAAGCGTGAATAAGGCAGATTAAGCACTCAGCTTTCAGTATTTAGTCATTAGATCCATTAACATTCAGATGATCTTGTTTGCCTGGGAATGCAGCACTGGTGTCAAGCGAAATTGAATCTTATTCAAGCGTAAAATATCCGTTTAGCATTCAGCTCTCAGCATTGATCTCTTGTTCTGTATAACAGACCTCTATAGAACATCTGCATTGAATAATGATCTTCTTGTCCTTAACGCAAGCATCTGATAACTGATAGCCACTGAAAAATAAGCATTTAGCGCTACTGATGTGCCTTGAAATCTGTCTATTGATCCTTGTTCTTTGATTTTTGTCTTTGGGTTTTTAGTGCCTAACATTTAAACAATCACTCCTTATCCAACCGTTCCCAGGCCTCCATCAGTCTTTTTTTAATCTCCGGCGACAGTTGTTCAAAGTTGCTGGAATACCGGCTCTTATTGTATCCGTCCGCGGCGAACGCGCTAACCGTATAAAATGCGGTGCCCTTTGAAAACAGCAGGTGCACCGATTGCTGCTTCAGATCTGCATCGGTCAGACTGTAAATAAAATACGCATCCACACAGCCATCCCCGTCCCCGTCGAAAAAGCCTTTGCGGGCATCCCAGTTCATGATAACGCCGGCATGCACCAACATGGTATCCCCTTTTACAGCCCAGCCGCTTTTACCCCTGGTGTAGCGCTGCAGATACATCGTATCCGGCCGGGCTCCTTTTGCCGCTTTTGAGAAAATAAATACATTTTCTTCCCGCCCATCAACGCCGGCTTCATTCACGTTCAGCAACCGGGCTCCCCGGAATTTAAAATGGCTGTATGCTTCCGCTGCGCGTGTAATCACACGTACCTGTGCGTTGGTAACCGCGGAACCTGTGAGCAGCATTAATAGCAGTATTATGTATTTCATAGTATATGTGGTTGGTTTTGATTTTTGCTTTTTGATCTTGGATCTTTATTTTCTTTGAGATCCGGAACCTGGAACTTATTAAAATGGGTCATGATCCATTTACCATGCACCACGACCCATTCACTATAAACAATAATTACTTCCGGCTATAGTTCGGAGCCTCTTTAGTAACATCCACATCATGCGGATGGCTTTCGTTCATTCCGGCATTAGTGATCTTTACAAATTGCGCGTTCTGAAGATCTTTAATGCTCTTTGCCCCGCAATAACCCATTCCGGCGCGAAGTCCGCCGGTGTATTGATAGATCACTTCTTTCAGCGTGCCTTTATAAGCCACCCGGCCTTCAATACCTTCCGGAACAAATTTTTTCACATCATCTTCCGGATCCTGGAAATAGCGGTCACTGCTGCCTTTGGCCATGGCGCCCAGCGAGCCCATACCACGGTATGCCTTAAATTTACGTCCTTCAAAAATGATGGTCTCACCCGGGCTTTCTTCGGTACCGGCAAAAATGCTGCCCATCATGGCGCAATCTGCACCTGCAGCCAGCGCCTTTACCAGGTCGCCGGTATACCGGATACCACCGTCTGCAATGATCGGTATGCCTTTCCGTTTCAGTCCTGAAGCAGCTTCCATAATGGCTGTCAGTTGCGGCATTCCCGCTCCGGCAACGATGCGTGTGGTACAGATCGATCCCGGTCCGATACCTACTTTTACCGCATCCGCCCCTGCTTCCGCCATTGCCAGGGCGCCCGCTGCTGTACCTACATTACCCGCGATAATATTAAGTTTTTTAAAATTCTTTTTAACTGTCTTTAAGGCCGTCAGCACGCCTTTCGTATGTCCGTGTGCACTATCCAGTACAACCACGTCCACTCCCACCTGCTGCAACGCATCGATCCGCTCGGCCACATCCCCGGTAATGCCTACGCCTGCACCTACCAGCAACCGTCCGAATCCGTCTTTAATGGCGTTGGGAAAGGAGGTTACCTGCAGGATATCGCGGTACGTGATCAGGCCGATCAATTTGCCCTGCCGGTCTACCACCGGTAATTTCTCTACCTTGTGCTGGCGCAGGATCGTTTTTGCTTTTTTCAGATCGGTACCCTCGGGAGCAGTGATGAGGTTTGTACTGGTCATCACCTCGCTTACTTTGCGATTGGGATTATCTTCAAAACGAAGATCCCGGTTGGTAAGGATCCCTTTGAGTTTTTTATTTGTATCGATTACAGGAATACCTCCTATCTTATTTTCCGCCATCAGCTTCAGCGCGTCTCCGATGGTGGCATCTTCCAGCAGGGTAATGGGGTCCAGGATCAGGCCGCTTTCACTCCGTTTTACCTTGCGCACCTGTTCGGCCTGTTTTTCAATACTCATATTCTTGTGCAGGATGCCCAGTCCGCCTTCGCGCGCAATCGCAGTAGCGAGTGCCGCTTCCGTAACCGTATCCATGGCTGCGGATAAGATGGGAATATTTAGCGTAATGTCTTTTGTAAGTTTGGTACGGATATCTACCTCGCGCGGCAGCACCTGGCTGAATGCCGGAACCAGTAATACGTCATCAAATGTTAAGCCTTCAAAGGCGATCTTGGGGTTATTTGCAGTAGCTGCAGAAGATTTTCTTGTTGCCATGTGCAAAGGTAAGGGAAAAAGGAAATACGAATCACGGTTTTACAATTTGGTCACATGGATCTTGCAATTCCATGACGCTGGAAGCCACTTCCCGCAAGGGTTTCAGGTCTGCAATTATTTTTAATCCAGACTGTTCGGATTCCTGTCCATATGTTAAAGCGGTTGACACATGCAATCGTTTGCGTAAGTACATCAGTATGAAAACCAACGGAACACACAAACAATACTCCGGTTTTTCTTTTTAGTCCTACTTTTGCAAACAAATTTTAATGCAGCACTGAATCATGTTTAAAAACAATCTTACAAAAAAGCCCGGGCCTACGATCCTCTTTATATTTGGCGGAAGCGGAGATTTGAATCAGCGTAAACTGACCCCTGCCCTGTATAATCTTTGGCTGGATGGCCTGATGCCGGAGCAATTTTCCATCATCGGTACCGGGCGTACGGATTATTCCAACGAGAAATTCAGAAATCACCTGCTGGAAGGCATCAATGAGTTTTCACGCCGGAAAAGCGATGGCAACGGGAGCTGGGAAAAATTTTCGCAGCAGGTATCGTACCTGCGAATGGATGTAGACAAACCCGCGGACTATACAGCCATGGGAAAGATTATCAGTGACTACGAAGCGGAATGGGGCGTGGAAGTACATGTGCTCTTCTACCTGGCGGTAGCGCCGCAGCTGGTGCCTGAAATTACCACCAATTTAAACAAGCTGGAAAAAGCAAAGGATAAGAACAAAGCACGCATCGTTATTGAAAAACCTTTCGGACATGATCTGAAGAGCGCCGAAGAACTCAACCGCCTGCTGACGGAGATGTTTGATGAAAGCCAGATTTACCGTATCGATCACTATCTTGGAAAAGAAACCGTACAGAACATCCTGGCGCTGCGCTTTGCCAATGCCTTGTTTGAACCCATCTGGAACCGGAACTATATCGACCATGTGCAAATCACCGCAGCGGAAACCGTGGGGGTGGAAGACCGCGGCGGCTATTATGAACGTTCAGGCGCCCTGCGCGATATGGTACAAAACCATATCCTGCAATTGTTGTGTATGGTGGCCATGGAGGCCCCGGTTTCTTTTGAAGCAGATGAAATCCGTAATAAAAAATCGGATGTGCTGAATGCCATCCGGAAGATCAAAAAGGAAGAAGTACAGCAATATGCGGTGCGCGGACAGTATTCCCAGGGATGGGTACAAGGTGAACAGATGAAGGCCTACCGGGACGAAAAGGGTGTTGCGCCCGACTCTTCCGTGGAAACCTTTGCAGCAGTAAAATTTTATATCGACAACTGGCGCTGGCAGGATGTACCGTTTTATGTACGTACCGGGAAATTCCTGAAAGAGAAAACGACACTCATTACGATACAGTTCAAAGAAGCGCCCAAATATGCATTTCCGCCGGAGGCTTCCGAAACCTGGCGTTCCAACCGGCTTACCATCAGCATACAGCCCGAGATGGACATCCGGCTGCGGTTCCAGGCCAAACGCCCGGGTCAGACGATGTCGCTGAACCCCGTAAACATGGTGTTTAGCTACAGCGACAGCTATGATGCTCCCCAGCCGGAGGCTTATGAAACCCTCTTGCTGGATGCAATGATGGGTAATCCCACCCAATTTATGCGTGGCGACCAGGTAGAAGTTGCCTGGGAAGTGATTGAGCCGATCCTGGAAACCTGGGAAAACCGCCCACCCGTTGATTTTCCCAACTACGCACCCGGCACCTGGGGGCCGGAAGATGCGGAAGCATTGATCGCGCGCGAGGGCAGGAACTGGATCACCCTTCCTCCAAAAAGAAAAGAAGGATAATATCCTTAAAAATAACATAAGCAGGCCCCGGATCATTTCCGGGGCCTGTTGTTTCCAATACTTCTGAAAGCCCATCCGTTCCTACGGCATTTAACTTTTCCTTTTCAAAGATTCGTGGGAGGTTTGCATCCATACCGGATGATGTAACATTTAAACCAACAGATACGAATCACAACAATGAAAACATTGATACTGACTGCCATTACTTTTTTTTTCCTGCACACGTCTGTGTTGGCCCAGGTAAAAGGATCGGTTACCGATGAACATGGAGCCGCACTACCCTATGCCACTGTTACGGTGAAAGGCACCACTCGCGGAACCACAGCCAACAGTAAAGGATTCTATTCCCTGACACTTGCCTCAGGCAGCTATACCCTTGTATTTGAATATGTGGGATACATCCCGTTTGAAAAGCAAATAACCATTACCGATAAGGAGCAGGTGCTAAATGTGATGCTTTATACCAACGACCACCTGATGGGCGAAGTGGTCGTTAAAAGTAAAGGAGAAGACCCGGCGTACCGCATCATCCGGCAGGCTATTAAAAAGAAATCCTATTACGAACACCAAACCGATTCTTTGTCCGTAAATATTTATCTCAAAGGGATCATCCGTACTCGTAATATTCCTAAAAAGGTATTTGGGCAAAAGATAGAGCGGGATGCCGACGACGGATTGGACGCCACAGGAAAAGGGGTGTTGCTGTTATCGGAATCGAACATCCGGCTGGATGCGGTAAAACCCCGCCAATCGAAAATCACCGTGCTTTCCAGCTACGAGCGGGGCAACAATATGGGATTGAATTTTTCAAAGGTTACCTCCTTTTATACCAACAATGTAGCCGTGTTTGATCTCAGCAACAGTTCTCGCGGTTATATTTCACCCATTGCGGATGGTGCTTTGAACTTTTACCGGTATAAACTTTTGAACACCTATACCCGCGACGGGATCACCGTTAAAACCATCCGCGTCATTCCTAAAAGAAAAAACGAGCCGCTGTTCTCCGGAACCATTGACATTGCAGATGCTACCTGGCATATTTACAGCCTGGATCTCATGCTCACCAAAGAGTACCAGCTGGAGCTGATCGACACCCTTCACATCAAACAGCTGCACAGCCCGGTAGCACCCGGCGTATGGAAAACCCGGAACCAGATCCTTTCCTTTTCCTTTAACCAGTTTGGATTTAGCGGAGTGGGCAGCTTTGTAAACGTATACAGCAATTATAACCTACATCCGCAATACGCCGCCAATTACTTCAACAATATAGTAATGAAATACGATACGGGCTATTATAAAAAAGATTCCAATTTCTGGAAACAGCAGCGCCCTGTAACGCTTGAAGATGATGAAAAAAAATATTATGCATTCCGCGATAGTCTCAACGCCCTGAACCGGAACCGCCCAAAGGCCTACTACGATTCCCTGAGACGGCATCAGAAGATTACCGTAGGGAATATACTGTGGAACAACCAGCAATACCGGTGGTACTCAAAGAACCATACGCTTACTTATAAACTTAAAGGCCTGGTAAAAGGGCTGGAGTACAATACGGTAGAAGGAATGGCATTAAAGACAGACCAGACCTTTATTTACGTCCCGGTAAAAAGCAGATACCAGTACGACCTGCACTGGAACCTGCGGTATGGCTTCGAGAATCACCATTTTAATACCTACGGAACCTTTACGATTAAACCTAAAGAGCTGCCCTACCGAAACCGGTACTTAAGCTTCTCCGGCGGAAAGCGGGTATCGCAGTTCAACACTGATGAACCCATCAATGCTTTGACAAATACCTTCTATACTTTGTTTTTCAGAAGCAATTTTATGAAGTTGTATGAAAACTGGTTTGGAAGCGTCCGTTACAATAACCGGTTTGAAAACGGATTGGGCATTTATGCGGAACTCTTGTATGAAGACCGTATACCTTTGCAAAACAGCTCCGGCTTTTCATTCTTCAACCGGCACAAAAATTTTACGCCCAATCATCCGGAGGCATTACAGCAAATCCCCTTTAACCCGCACCAGGTGTTGATCGGAAGCCTTACGCTTCGATACCAGCCCGGACAGAAATATGTTCAATATCCCAACTATAAGGCATCCATCGGATCGGATAAGCCGGCATTTGCCCTTAATTATACCGCCGGCATTCCGCAATTGCTGGGCAGCGACGTCAATTATCATAAATGGTCGCTGGAAATGACGCACGATAAAAACTTCCGGCTGGCAGGCCTGTTCAAATACAGGATCGGAGCCGGCGGATTCCTGAGTGCCAACGCGTATTCCATCCCCGACATGAAACATTTCAACGGCAATCAGACGTTTTACAATATCAAATACCTGAACAGTTTCCAGCTGGCGCCCTATTATGCATACAGTAATACAGCGCGCTTTTATGCGGAAGAGAATATAGAGCATCACTTTAATGGTTTGCTGACCAATAAAATTCCACTATTCAACAAGCTTAAATGGAACCTGGTAGCCGGAAGCAACGCGTTTTATGTGAACAAAAATCAATATTACGCAGAGGCATTTGCCGGAATAGAGAACATCTTCAAATTATTCAGGGTAGATGTGATCGCCGGCTATCAGCCTTTATTAAAGACAACCTATGGGGTACGGGTGGGGCTGGGCGGTCTTTTAGGCAGTGCGTTCCGGTTTGAGAAATAGTTGCCGCTATCTGGAAAACATTACAAAAGGGTTAACACAAAAGTCAGCTACCCCGTTTTAAATTTATGGGTACATATGAAATTTGCTTACCCAAAATAACTACTATGCGATTCCTCCTGTTGCTTTGCTTGCTGTTACAGTTTGTATCTGCTGGTCATACACAACCGCCTGCGCGCCAAATTCGGAACATAGAAGCATTTACCAGGCTCTTTGGTTATATCCGTCATTTTCATCCTTCTGATGAAGCGGCGTCCATTAACTGGAATCAGTTTGCAGTTTATGGCGCCCTCCAGGTTCTAAAAGCTTCTTCAGACGAAGAACTCGTTAAAATCCTCAGCAATTTATTTATGCCCATCGCCCCTTCCATCCAGCTGGGGCCTGAGCCGCAATTCAGTCCCGCAAGCATTACGCCCCCTAAGCCGCGGGAATATAAAAACATATTTTGGTTTCATACGGGCGTGGGAATCAATGATCGCCGGCCTTATTCCAGCAAGAGAATCAACCGTCCCATAGAAGCTGCTACCGGGTCATCAGAAAGGTCTGGGCTGTTTACACAGGTTATCGACATCACCGGCTTAAGGGGGAAGCAGATCCGAATAGAGGGAAAAATGAAAGCGAACGTTACAGATGGCAGTGGTTATTTACGGATCAAAATATACAAGGCCGGAGCAGCCGGGCTTTCCTATAATATCGATAGTGAGCCTGCCAAAAAAAATGAATGGGCTGTGTACAGGTTATCCGGAATGGTTGACAAGAACGCCCGGCAAATGATACTTGGCGGAATGCTGGAAGGAACGGGGTCTGTGTGGTTCGATGATATAAAGATTTTTGCCTATGACCAGGTTCTAAAGCAATGGGAACCGGTACCCGTCAATAATGGAGATTTTGAAACATGGAGCAATGCGCTTCCGGCCAATTGGAATATAGCCCCGGCAAAAAGATATAAGTATACAATGGCTACCGTCGGAAACAACAAAGTGCTTTCCGTGGCGAGTGAAAATGCAGGAATGGAACGCAACCGTCCTGTGGTAAACATAAATGCTGTAAACTATAAACACATTCCAGCGCCCGGCACCACGCTTCGAAAATCCATTGCAAAAAATATAGATGTTATCTTCCCTATAGCGCTCTATGGTACTGCCGACCATACCTTTCCAGTTGCAGATAGCGCAAAGCTCAATGCGCTTAAAAAGGAAATAACGGCGTTTTATCAGCAGCACAAAACGGCTGGAAACCTTGCTGTACGGTTGGGTGCCATTGCTATTGCATGGAATGTTTTTAAACATTTTTTCCCTTACTGGGAAGATGCGTCCAAAAGTGCTGATGAGTTCCTGAATGAAGCGATCAAAAAGTCGTTTGCTGATACAACTCCGCTTGAATTTAAACAAACCTTGTTAAAGCTTACGGAGCCTTTAAATGATGGTCACATGCGGGTTGGTTTATGGGGAGATACCACTCATGCATACAGCGTACCCCTGCTGTTGGCTTGGGTGGAAGGGCAGGTGGTTGTAGACCAGGTTTTAGACTCCAGCATCAGCGGGATCAAACGGGGGGCAGTTATCACAGCCCTAAACGGGAAAGATGTGATGGATATTTATAAAGATAGGATGAGCTATATTTCCGGGTCCCCGCAATGGAAATCATACGCTGCCGTTAGCACGCTATTAGACGGCTCCCGATACACCACAGTGGAAATAAGCTACAGACAGGACGGAGCTCTTCATCGTCAAAAATGGGAACGTAGTTTTGGCGATGCGCAATATTATAATAGTCTGAACCGGTTGAAAAAACCAAGTGGCAAAATTGAAGACGATCTATTTTATCTTGATATGAGTACCGTGTTGCAGGATTCGATCGATAAATGGATGCCGGAGCTTGCCAAAGCCCGGGGCATTATTTGCGACTTCCGGGGTCATCCGGAAAGTAACAACGACTTTATCGATCATCTTCTAAAAGAGGAAGAAGATACAAAATGGCTGTTCACTCCGCAGACGGCATATCCGGACCAGGAAAATATTGAGTTCAAAGGCTCCGGATGGAATATGAAGCCCAAGAAACCCCAGGTTACCGGAAAAGTAGTTTTTATAACGGATAGCCGCGCTATCAGCCTGTCAGAAAGCTACCTGGGTTTTATCAAAGATTTCAAACTTGCCACCATCATTGGCCAACCCTCCGCCGGTGCTAATGGCGACGTTAATACCGTCAATTTGCCGGGGGGGTATACCATTATTTGGACGGGGATGGTGGCCAAGAATCATGATGGCAGTAAACATCATTTAACCGGTATCGTTCCGGATCTACCGATGGAACGGACCATCAAAGGGATCCGGGAAGGCAGGGACGAATTCTTTGACAAAGCCCTCAAGCTTGTATCAGAATAAAACCGCCGGCCTTCCTTACAGCAACTGGTACATTTTTCCGGGCAATGCCTGGATCACCTGCTGCATTTCCAGGTTGAGCACGGCCACGGCCACCCTGCTGCTGCTAAGCCCGGAGCGCAGGTGCAGTTCATCAATATCGGCCTGCTGCCGCTCCTGCAACAGCGTAACAATAGCCTGTTCCTCGGCAGACAGTTCGATAAACAATTCCCTTGTTTGTTTCTTCACCGTTTTTTTTACCGGTGCCCAACCCATGGTTTCCAGGAGTTGCTTTCCATCTGTAAGCAATTGTGCCCGGTTGGTTTTAATAAGATGGTTACAGCCGCTGCTTTTTTTATCCGATATTTTTCCGGGGAATGCAAATACATCTTTATAATACCCGTTGGCCAGGTCGGCTGTAATCATGCTGCCCCCTTTGATCTCGGTTTCCACCACTACTGTAGTATCGCTCATCCCCGCCACGATCCGGTTCCGACTGGGAAAATGATGCCGGTCCGGCTTAGTACCGGTCACAAACTCCGTCAGCAGGCCTCCCTGGCCCGTCATTTCCCTTGCCATGGCCAAATGATCCGCAGGGTAAATTTTGTCCAGTCCGTGCGCCAGCACCCCTACGGTTTGCAGGCCCGCTTTTAAAGACGACCTATGTACCAGTGAATCGATCCCATAGGCCAGGCCGCTCACCACCAGCACCCCGCTATCCTGCAGGTCGTGGATCAGCTGTTCACAAACCTGCCTGCCGTACTCCGTATGCAACCTTGAGCCTACCACTGCAACGATCTTCGACTGGTTCAGGTCGGCATTACCCTTATAATACAGGAGCACCGGTGCATCATAACAATTGAGCAGGCGTTGCGGGTAATCGGCATCGGTAAGAAAAAGCGGCCGGACACCATGCTTTTCTATAAAAACCAGTTCCCGCTCCGCCTGCGAAAAACCGTTAAACTTCAGAATACTGTCGGCTCGTAATTTGCCCAGGCCTTCGATACTTTCCAGCACCGATCTTCGCTCTGTAAAGATCGCTTCCGGTGATAAGTGCTGTAGCAGCATGCGTGCAATTACAGGACCGATATTCGGAACAAGGGTAAGAGCAATACGGTACATCAACGGGTGCTCCATGAGGTTATCTTTGTATTAAAGATACAAAATTTTTGTTTTTGTTCCATGCCACAGAGGCATTGCCAAGACCTTAATGCCGCTGATGCGCAGATTTTATCTTTCCTATCCGGCCAAAGAAAGGTCAGCAAATTGAGGCAGCCGCGGGCAAACCCAAATCGCATAAAGCTTTTATTTCCTTTAATTGCCACAATATGCTGATTTTATCCTGTTCAGCGGAACCTGCAATCTTTTGGTCTCTATAGGCGCATACCCCTAATCCGGGCTAACGGCGATGCCCTGTTTCCAAGTGCGCTTTTGGCCGGTATACTTCCATCAGCGTGGCGGTATTGGCCGGCTGCTCAAACCCGTATTGCCGGTAAAGACCATGCGCGTCGCTGGTGTTGAGCATTAGCCGTCGCAACCCGCTTGTCCAGGACTGTTCCATCAATGTGCTTAGCATGGCTTTCGAAAGGCCTCTCCCCCGGTATGGTGTTAATACAAAAAAATCGGCCAGCCAGCCAAATGTGGTATAATCCGTAATAAGCCGGCCAAAAGCCACCTGCCTGTCATCTATAAAGACGCCGATACAAAATGAATGCTTTACCGCATTGGCCACGATATCATAGCTGATACCCCTGGCCCAGTAGGATTCCTCTGTTAAAAACCGATGGATCAGTACAATATCCATTTGGTCACTTCCGATACGAATGTCGAATGCATGCATTTGAATGTTTTTTTACAAAAGAAGAAAAAATATCAAAATAGATACAGATACAATTTTTTAAACTTAAATGGACACAGTTTAAATTTGCCAGGTGAAAAAAGCATTTATTTACCTGGAAATAACCCGGAAGCTGGCCTTCCAAATCCGTAGCGGCGTGTTCAAAACCGGCGACCGCCTGCCATCTGTCAGAACCTTAAGCAGTGAACAGGGTGTCAGCATTAACACCGCAAAGAGGATATACCTGGAACTGGAAAAACAATCCCTGATAGAATCCCGTCCCCAATCCGGCTACTTTGTCACCAACCGTATCCGGCGTCCCTTGCCGGTTCCGGAAGCCAGCCGGCCGCTGCCGGTTAAAAGCAGCGAAGCACCTAACGAAATCATCGGCAAGGTGTATGGGAACATGGGGAAAAAAGAGCTCATATTATTCTCCGTAGGTGCCCCTTCTGAAGCACTGCTTCCTTTATCCCGGCTTAACAGGGAAATGACACGGGCTATACGTCAACTGCAGGGCAACGGTACTGCTTATGAATCGATACAGGGAAACCTGAAACTTAGAAATGCCCTTGCGAGAAGATCCTTTTTCTGGGGCGGAGACCTTACTGCGGATGATATTGTAACCACTGCAGGCGGCATGAATGCACTTTCGTTTTGCATGATGGCTGTTAGCAAACCAGGAGATACCATCGCCGTGGAAAGCCCTGTATATCCTGGCATTCTACAATTAGCACGCAGCCTGAATTTAAAAGTGCTGGAGCTGCCTACGCATCCGCTTACCGGCATCGAAATCGATGCTTTAAAAAAGGTAGTTCACAAGATCCGGCTCTGCCTGCTGGTTACCAATTTCAATACGCCGCTGGGCAGCCTGATGCCGGAGGCGCATAAAAAAGAAGTGGTACAATTATTAGCCAACCATCATATACCACTCATTGAAGATGATATTTATGGCGAACTGTATTTTGGCAAAAGCCGGCCAAAATGCTGTAAGGCTTTCGATCAGCATGGATTGGTATTATGGTGCGGCTCTGTATCAAAGACCCTGGCACCGGGCTACCGCGTGGGATGGGTAGCGCCCGGAAGATACAAGGAGGCCATACTCAACCTGAAATACGTTCATTCGATTTCGCCTACCGCTATTACCCAGGAAACAACGGCCCGGTTCTTTGAGAATGATCGCTATGATAACCACCTGCATCAACTACGCAATCGCCTGCAATGGAATCTTAACCGCTTTACCGATACCATTGCCGCCTGCTTTCCGGCCGGCACCTGCGTCAGCAGCCCGCAGGGCGGGCTCGCACTATGGGTGGAACTCAGCAACCGGATCGATACCGCCGAATTATATGAACGGGCCATCCGTCAAAAAATAAGTATTGCACCCGGAAGAATGTTTACACTACAGGACCAATATCATCATTGTATGCGTCTTTGTATCGGCCTGCCATGGACGGATGAGCTCGACCGGAAACTGAAACAACTGGGGAAAATAGCGGCTTCTATGTTATAACGCAGAACGGGACGATCCGCCGCCTGCAACCGTACGCCGGCCATAGACCAGGTGCGCCGCCAGCGCCAGTAGGGTAAAGGCAATGCCGATGGCCACTATGCCATTCCATTGTCCATACTTCCAGGCCTGTGCCGCCAGGTAGGTACCCAAAGCGCCCCCTATAAAATAACTGAACATATAAACCGTATTCAGCCGGTTATTGGCACCCAGGTTTAAGGCAAAAAAGGAAGACTGGTTCAGGATATGCATCGATTGCAATCCAAGGTCCAGCAGGATCACACCCATGATCAGTCCCATATAGGTATACCCGCCAATATAAAAAATGCACCAGCTCACGATCAGTAGCACAATCGCCCACAAAATAATCCGGAACGGCGTTACCAACCGGGCTACCCGCCCCACCAATGCGGCGGCCAGGGCACCTACAGCACCAATAATACCAAAAGACCCTGCCACCGCAGCTCCGGCATGAAATGGTGCATCCTCAAGATGAAACACCAGCGTAGTCCAGAACGCACTAAACGCCGCAAATCCCATTGCTCCGCGAAATGCGGCCAAACGCAGCACCGGCTGTGTGCGGGTAAGGTGTAGAAGGGAGCGCATTAACGATCCATAGCTTCCTTTAAACGAGGGATGTACTTCCGGCAGCTTTAATGCAATCAGCCCGGCCAGTAATACCATCGCCCCCGTAGCCATATAATACATCATTTTCCAGCCCCAGAGATCACCCACTACCCCACTCACAACCCTCGATAATAAGATACCCAGCAACAAGCCGCTCATCACCATGCCGATCGCCGCACTTTGCTTTTCCCTTGCCGCCAGCTCGGCAGCCATGGGCACAAATAATTGGGGAAGTACCGATGTAAAACCCACCATTAAGCTGGCCAGGAGCAGCCACCCCACTGTAGGTGCAATGGTCATACCGATGAGCGAAAGGATGATCAATCCAAAATCAATAAGGATCAACCGCCGGCGACGAAGCATATCGCCCAACGGCACAATCAGCAATAATCCCAGGGCAAAGCCTACCTGCGTGAGCATGGCAATATTGCTGATGCGACCTTCACTCACCCCAAAATCCCGGGCCATCAGCCCCAGCAAGGGCTGGTTATAATAATTGTTTCCTACCACTACACCGGTGGCGATGGTCATCAGCCAGAGCGTTCCGCGGCTCAATGGTGGCCGGGCCGGCGTTTGTTCGGGGCGATGTGCGCGGTGTAATTGCCCCCTGGTTGTTTCTACAGGTTCGTTCAGCATTTTAATATTTGTAGTACACATAAATAATCCGGTTATGCTCCGTTAGTGGATCTGCGTTGCTTTGCCCGGCTAATCTGTTTGCAGGAACGGATCCAATATTACCGGGTAAACCTTAATTGGAAAAGCCCCTGGGAGGCTCTTCCGTTATTGAACAGTATAAAACACATTTACAGGAATGATCGTTGGTTCATCTTTTCCCGGCGGCAGTCTTTTCCAGGATGCCGGCAATTTTTGTATACCCCCTGGAGCGGGCATGCTGTAAGGCCGTAACACCATCCTGATCGGGAATATTTACATTACACCCCGCATCTGCCAGCAACTGCACCACGGTTACATATTTTTTTGACCCGTTGCCCAGTACCACGGCCTCCATCAGTGCCGTCCATCCCAGCCGGTTCACATGATCCATGGGAAACCCCTTTGTATTCGCCAGGAGTTTAACCACTTCGATATGCCCCCGTTCGCAGGCCGGGATCAGCGCCGTTCCGTTATACCGGTTAAACACGTCAAAGCGGGCGCCATGTTCCAGGAATAGTTTTACTAGCTCCGTAAATCCCGCCGCTCCGGCGTACAAAAAAGGACTGTCCTTAATCTGGTCCTGCTGGTTCACATTTGCGCCATGCGTCACCAATAGCGTTGCCATTTCCAGGTTATTGGCATGGGTGGCAATCAGCAACAGGGACCGCTTGTCCTGATCAACCGTATTTACGTCCGCCCCCTTTTTCAATGCAGCTTCCACTACCGACAGCTGATTTTTTTTTACCGCTGCTACAATGCCCGTGTCTTTTGTATTCATATCCGCACTGTTTGTTTTTGCCTGGCAGGCATTGAGAATGCATATCGAGCATACTAAAAGTAAATAATGCATAACGCGATTCATGGTTTTAAAATACGACGGTTCCGCGGTGAATGAGGGAGCGCACCGGCGAAATACGGGATACGGCTTCTGCCGAACAGCTGGCATCGATCAATACCAAATCGGCTTTATCACCCACCCGGGGCCACTGCCGGTTCCCTTTATCATCCAGCGGCAGTACATTGTGGGTGGCCAGTTTTAATATGCGCGACAGGTCAAATTCTGTACGATACCCATAGAGCTGGGTCGCAAGATTGGCCTTCTGTAATACACTGCCCGAGCCAAACGTATTCCAATGATCGATGATACAGTCGTTTCCTGCACGTACATCCACACCGTATTTATATAACGTAGGAATGGGCATGATCATGCCTCCAAATGGAATGGTAGACATCACGCCTACCCCGGCGTTCCCCATCTTCTCTGCCATTTCTTCCTGCTTCTTCCGGTCGAGATAGGCCAGCGCAAAGCAATGACTAACGAAGGTCTTCCCTTTCAATACCGGGTTTTCATTTACCTTGTTCACCAGGTACTCAATGGTTTTTACACCTGATTCGCCCCCTTCGTGTAAATGAATATCGATGCCTTTTTTGTAATCCAGCGCCAGCTGTACCACAAAGTCCATGCTCTTCTCAATGCTGCCATCAATAGTGGTGGGATCCAGTCCCCCGATATAATCCACGCCCATTTGTGCGGCATCCTTCATCAGGGGGGCGGAATCCGTATAAAAAATACCATGTTGCGGAAAAGCCACCAGCTCCGCCTCAAAAGAGTTCTTTTTATTTTCCAGGGCTTGCTGCAGATGCTTTAACGAATCCAGCTTTGAAGTGGGTTCGATGTTGACGTGGCTGCGGGCCACATTGCTGCCCTTCGATTGCAGCAGCTCGATCAGTTTTTCTGCTTTATAGGTAGAATTTTTCAGCAACTCCGGGATGATCTGCTGTTCCAGCGCGATCATTTCTTTTACACCGCCCTGCCTTTTGCCGGTAGCCTTCCATTTTTCGCCATAGTAGGTTTTATCCAGGTGGATATGCATTTCCCTGAAGGCCGGCAATAACAATAAGCCTTTTGCATCCACGGCCTTCGCCGCAGGATTATTGGGCAATACCGATTTTATTTTCCCATCACTGATCTCAATAGTAAACAACGCTGTTTTTGTGCCGGTCACTTCTTCTCCTTCATATTCAAACCCCGTTTCCAACCGCACATTTTTTAATGTAAGCGTTTTCCCTGTGGCAACAGCAGTTTGGCTGCCGGCGGCAACGGCTTCACCGGTTGCCAGCAAACCACTGCCGGCGGCAAAAAGAATGGAAGAGTTCTTAATAAAATCCTTCCTAGAAATGGATCGGGGTACCATAAATACTTTATTTTTTACAAAATTAGCCCACGCCTTTTCCTTCCCGATGGAGGATTTATGCTATAACTTGTAAAATTTATAACTGCTGCCGGAACTCCCTTGGAGCAAACCCGGTTTTGCTTTTAAAAAAATTTGAGAAATAGGCAAGATCGCTGAACCCCAGTTCATAGGCTATTTCCTTTACCGATTTTTCGGAAACCTGCATCAGGCGCTTTGCTTCCAGTATCACCCGGTTCTGGATCAGGAAAGTGGCCGGCACATGAAAATACCGTTTGCAAAGAATGTTTAAATAGTTGGCGGTTATATGCAGCTGGCCGGCATAAAAGCTCACCGATTTCTGTTCTTTAAAATACACGTCCACCAGGGATTGGTATTTTAACAAAACAGGCCGGGTACGATACACTTCAAAATCCTCAAACTTGTGTTCTGCTTCCCGGCTGGCCAGTTGCGCAATCAGGCGGGTGCGAAGGGTAACGATCTCCGACTGAACCGGTACCTGCTCCAGTTCTTCTTTTATTGATCGGAACTCGTACATCAGTTTTTTAAACACCGGTTCCGGAAGATCCAGCACCGGGTGATGCTGGTAAAGAAAAAATGAAAAGCGTAACGCGTCAGAAAACGTTTCAAAAACCGGCCGGCTGATCATCAGCTGGAACCCCGAGGTATTTTTCCCCAGCCGCCAGCTATGTACCTGGTCCGGGAACAACAGATGCAACTGGCGGGGCCTTACCCGGTAATCGATAAAGTCGATGGAATGAATGCCGCTTCCTTTTTCAAACAAAAGAAAAAAGAAGAAATCATGCTTATGCGGTTTTTCAATCACCCGCGCTCCGTGTAGCTCCTGATACACCAGGTCGTCCTCGGATTGTTGTTGTTCCCTAAATTCCCGGATCCCAAAAACCGGGAACGGCTCTTTTATGCTCACAGATGAAAGTTACAACTTTTCCAAGAACAGGCTCCAGCGGGCCATTGTTCACCCCCGCATTCGCTGGTTGTTTATTAAAAATCCCGAAGGATGAACGGATTGTAACATCTGGAGTAAACGGAAGTCCTGAACGGGCGATACCGGCCGGTAAGTTCTTTGCATACGTATAAAGGGGCGCAGCTTTTCATCTGCTGGCCCGCTATGTATGTTTCCCCAGGCTGTTGCTAAAATGCTGATACGCTTTCTCCAATAATGCCACAAATACCGGTAAGGCAGGCTGGCGGTTCTCCGGATCAAAAACCAGCATGGTTTCCGTGCGTACCGGCAACTGGCGCAACGGCACAAAATCCAGGTCCGTAAAACGGAATAATTTCCGGACCGATTGCGGAACAATGGCCAGGCCCATACCTCCGGCCACCAACTCCAGAATTGAGGGCATATTATTACATTCATGGATCACTTGCGGCTCAAACCCCAGCTGGTGGCAGCAATACAGGAACTGCTGGTGGTAATCCGGTGCATAATCCTTATTGAAGGAAACAAAAGACTGCGTGGCCAGCTCCCGCAACGGGATCTTTTTTCCCTTTGGCTTTGCCAGGCAAAAATATTCGGTCAGCAACAGTCGTTGCTCTAATTGCGGGGCCAGCACTGGCGCGCGGGCAATACCCAAATCAAGTGTTCCGCTTTCCAATGCCGCCCGTTGCCGTTGTGTAGCTGCTTCATACAGGTTTACCCGCAAAAAGGGATACTGCACTTTTATCGTTTTCAGCACCTGGGCAAGAATGCTCCTGGGCGCGGAACTGATGTATCCCAGCCGGAAAGTGCCGGCCAGGGAATCATGAATCTGCCTTGCCTTTAATTTTGCCTTCTCCAGCTGTTGCAGCAGTGCGGTGCTTTCAGACAGGAAATACCGGCCGGCTTCGGTTAGCGCCACCCGTTTGTTATTCCGCTCAAACAAGAGCAAGCCGAGTTCTGCTTCAAGCTCCCGGATCTGGCGGCTCAGTGGTGGTTGGGAGATAAACAATTTTGCCGCAGCCCTTCCAAAATGTAATTCTTTTGCAAGCATGTGGAAGTACACTAAATGCCGGATTTCCATGATACCTTTTAAGTATTGATCAATGATAAAAATAGTATTTTTAAAGTATCATTGCTGTTTTTAGTTTTGAATGAAAACCATTGTATGGAACAGAAATCAACATTAAAAGAAATTGAAGAGCGCTTCGACCAGGATGTGGCCCGTTTTTCAAATCTCGAAACCGGACAGCAAACAACCTTGGATGCCAGCTTTAATATGGAGCTGATCACGGACGGCATTGTTGCCACTACCTCTCATTTGAAAAAGCTACTCGACATCGGATGCGGGGCCGGCAACTACCCGGTAAAGCTCTTGTCAAAAACAACCTCCAACCCCGACGTAACGCTCGTGGACCTGAGCAAGCCCATGCTGGATAAAGCCAGAGAACGGGTGCAGCCATTGACAACCGGCAGGGTAACTACTATAAAAGAAGATTTCAGAACGGCGGCATTGGAGGAAACGGCCTATGATGTGATCATTGCCACGGCTACGCTGCATCATTTACGGGAGGACGCCGACTGGGAAGCAGCCTTTGCAAAATTTTACCGGCTTCTGAAGCCGGGAGGCAGCATCTGGATCTTTGACCTGGTAACCGAAGATCATCCCTCGCTCCGGCACCTGCTTTTTACACAGCAGTACGGCAATTACCTCACTGGTTTGAAGGATGAAGCGTACCGGGATCATGTATTTGCATATATTGAAAAAGAAGACTCCCCCAGGAGCGTACTTTATCAAACCAATCTCTTACAGCAATCTGGTTTTAAAACAGTGGCCTTGCTTCACAAGCATCTTTGCTTTGCTTCCTTTGCCGCTTTTAAATAAGCCGGCAAGTACATTTGACAATCTTAAAAATCTTGTCGAAATTTGTCAGGCTGAGAAGCGCATCCGGTTTTTGCAGGTGTCCGCGAACATATCCGGACATGGCATCCGGAAATCATAAACAACGAACCAATGACAGGCCTGATCAACGAGTTGAATAGCATGCGCGGTTTTTTCCATACGGGAGCTACGCGTCCGATCGCATTCCGGAAAAAACAACTGCAACAATTAAAAGAAAGCATCCTGCGCCATGAAGAAGCACTGAGTGACGCATTGTTTCAGGATCTGCATAAAAGCAAGGAAGAGGTTTGGATCACTGAAACCGGTATGGTCATCTCGGAAATCGATGCCGGCATCCGTTCGCTTGACGAGTGGATGGCCCCCCAACCCGTTGCCACCAACCTGGCTAACATACCGGGTAAAAGCAGCATCCTTTACGAACCGTTGGGGCTGGTGCTGATCATCGCTCCCTGGAATTATCCTTTTCAGTTATTATTCATGCCCCTGATCGGCGCCATAGCCGCAGGTAACTGTGTGGTGTTAAAACCCAGCGAACTGGCAGCAGCCACGGAAAAAGTAATGGGACAGATCATCAGTGAAGCGTTTCCCGCCAACTACGTGCTCTATGTTCCGGGAGAAGGCGTTACGCTTATTCCCCGGCTGATGGATGATTTCCGGTATGACCACGTTTTTTACACCGGAAGCACCATGGTAGGAAAGATCATTTATCAAAAGGCAGCAGCCCAACTCACACCGGTAACATTGGAGCTCGGGGGAAAAAGCCCCTGTGTGGTTACCGCCAATGCAACATTGAAAACGGCGGCCAAACGGATCATCAATATCAAATTCTCCAATGCCGGCCAGATGTGCATTACCCCGGATTACCTGCTGGTGCACAATACGGTTAAAGCCACATTAATCCAGCTTCTGAAAGCAACGATCCTGAAATTCTACGGACAACATCCCATCAGCAGCTATGATTACGGCCGCATCATTAACAACAAACATTTTCACCGGCTGAAGCAGTTAATGAGTGAACAAACCATCCTCCATGGCGGCGAACATAACGAAGAACAATTATTCATTGCGCCCACGCTGATCGATGCACCTTCCATGGGCGCACCAATAATGAAAGAAGAAATTTTCGGACCGTTGCTGCCCGTTATCGGTTATGAAACCGAAGAAGAAGCGCTGGCGCTTATCCGGCAGAATGAAAACCCGCTGGCCTTCTATATATTTACCAACGATAAAAAAGAGGCCGACCGGTGGCTGCAGCAGGTTCCCTTTGGCGGCGGGTGTGTAAATACGGCAGCGATGCATTACCTGAACAAAAACCTGCCCTTCGGAGGCCGGGGCAACAGTGGCATCGGTCGCTATCATGGCCGGTTTTCCTTCGAAACCTTCAGCCATGCAAAAAGCATTTTAAAAGCCCGTAACTGGCCCGATATTCCGTTAGCATATCCTTCGCTGAAAGGAAAACTAAAGACCTTAAAACGGGTAATATAGGCGCATGCAATACGCTTCAGCATCAAGCATGAACCGCTAAAAGTCCGTTTATGAACATATAAAAAGGTTATATCAAAAATCTTCAGGATAACGCTGCCTTCACAACCGCAGCTACACTAAATAATTTTTGATACAACCTCCGTCAACCCAACGGGCCATTTAAAGAATTTTAACCCATCACCGGCGAGGTACCAGCAACAAGGCTCATGTACTCCGGGCGCTAACCGTTTGTTTCATCGGCAATATCGGCATCTGGTGCATTCTTTTTTACCGACTCGATTCCGTTTTCGCGGGCAGCTTCTGACTCATAGAGCTCGCTTTTCCCAATCACCTGACCATTGCCGGCTTTCAGATTAAAAAAGGGTTTGCCGTTAGACGATGTTTTGCGGTCATAGCTCGCGTCATCGGAAGCATTTTTTTTAACCGACGCTATGCCGTTATCACAAGCAGCCTTCGTGGTATAGCCTTCACTGGTAAGGATCACCTGGCCATTGCCCGCTTTCAGGTTAAACTGGAATTCCCCGTTTGCCCTCTTGGTAATTACAAACTTTCCCATAGTTGATTTTCTTTAAAGGTAACAATAGATTTAAATTGGCGTACTAAAGTTAAGAAAAGGCAATTAATAAACAGCTATTTCAGGTACCTACTTTTACCGGGAATATAGGGATCGCAGGTAAAAAATAACAAGGCCGAAAAGCACCTGGGAAGATTAACCCCGCGCCAAAAAAGTTCGCATAAAGAATGCTGTTTCCACCGCAACTGCATCCAAGCAGTACTGTTAGCAGGCGAGAGCCGCAACACCAAATACGGGGGTTACAGTCCCAACACCGCCTTTAGCTTTCCATATCCATTCCGGCTCACATTGATCTTTGTGCCATTTTTGAGAATGGCCACATGACCGTCTTTTTCATACGGATCAATGCGCGTAATTTCCTGGATGTTTACAATATAGGAACGGTGGCTCCGCACAAACAGGTCGGGTGGCAAAAAGGCTTCAAAGAATGACATGGTTTTATTTTTAAGGAAATAACCATCCTTTGTAAAGATCTTTACAAAGTCATCGGCGGCCTCCAGGTACAAGACCTCCTGTACCGGAATAATCTTGATTTTGCTTCCGTTTTTCACCACGATCCGGTTATTCGAATTGGGAAGCTGCACATCATTCAGCAATTCCTGCGTATTGGTGGCGCTCCCCTTGTGCTGAGCCAGAAATTTATTCACCGCTTTATCAAAACGCTCCTGGTCAAAAGGTTTTAACAGGTAATCCACTGCATGTGCCTCAAATGCCTTAATCGCGTACTCATCAAATGCGGTGGCAAAAATCACGGCCGGGGGTTCTTCAATCAGCTCTAGCATTTCAAAACCACTGATCTTGGGCATTTGGATATCCAAAAAAATCAAGTCCGGCTTATGCTCTTGTATAGCTTTCATTCCTTCAAACCCGTCGCCGCATTCAGCCACCAGCTCCAGCTGGGGATATTTCTGCAGGTATTCTTTTACCATACTTCTTGCCAAAAATTCGTCGTCGATGATGATTACTTTGCTCATGCCTGTTGCGGTATTTTTACGATTGTATAATATATATTTTCTTTTGTTTTTGTAGACAGCAGGTCATTCCTTCCATACAGCAGGTATAACCTTCTTTTAATAGAGCTCAATCCAAAACCGGTACCCGTTTTAGGCAGCGATGTTTCCGGATCAAAAGGATTGCTGACCATAATGCACAATTCCGACAGCTCCCTGGTACTTTCAATAGTGATCAGCGTTTCGCCGATTGTATCATAGAGCCCGAACTTGATCGCATTTTCCACAATGGGCTGGAGCAGCAATGTAGGCAACTGCAATTCTTTTGTATTCTCATCGATGGAAATGGACGTCATCAGCCGGTTTCCAAAACGGACTTTTTCGATCTCCAAATATAAGTTCAAATAACTGATCTCTTCGGTAAGGGAGATCATTTGAGATTCTTCTTTTTTCAGCGTGCCTCTTAAGAAATCAGATAGCTGTTGTACCATCCGGCGTGCCTGCTGGGGATTTAACCCGATCAGGGCGTTGATGGAATTAAGGCTGTTGAACAAAAAATGGGGTTGCAATTGCTGACGTAGTTTAAACAGCTCTGCTTCCCGCGACAGCCGGTCTGCATCCAAGCGCCGCTGTTCTACTTTTTGCCGCTCTACCCAATTGTACCATAAAATGGCAGCAATGGTCAGAATTGTAAGCACCAGGAAAGCAAAGCCCGCGCGGATGATCAGCGAATTCTTAAGAAAGGCCGCGTACGCTTCCGAGTCGCCCAGAAATATTTTCAAAAAGGTATTGGAAACAAAAAGCCACAAACCCGTTAGCACCAGGCAGGCAGCAATAACGCTGGTATACTGGTAGGTGGAGGGCAAATAGTACTTGGTTACGTTCAACATCAGCAATCCCGCTACCAATAGCAGTAAATTGCTCAACAGGCTATCCGTAAGAACAATGTACAGCGGGAAAAACGGAAAAGAGCTACGCAAAAAAAACACCTGGGCGTTTACCAGAACCACCCAGGCGATGATCACCGGTGTAAGAAATCTTTTTGCTGTTAATGGAGAGGTGGACACAGAATTTGTTTGGATTTGAGACTTGAGACTTGGAGTTTGAGATTTGGGGTTTGAGATTTGAGATTGCGACCTGGCCGATACCAGTCAGGAAAAACATCCGTATTCAACCAAAGACACCACCTATTCTTTATTGACTATTCATCATTAACGATTTACTATTCACTTCCCGCTAAAAACTCTTAATATCAATTCCCCCTAAAATTACGGTACCTTTTAATACCAACGTCTTTGTAGTATCCACATTCCCCATCGACACCCGTTTGTCTTTCACTTCTCCCAGTATGGCTACGGCTTCCGAAACTACATTCCAGTGAGAAGGGATCAGCAAGGTTGCGCCTCCCAATATCGCAGTCACCTCCAACACCGCGGTTCCGCTGATATCTGCCTGCAGCAGGTCAATTTCACTACCGCCGAATACGTTCACCATATCGCCCCCACGGAAATTCTTGGAGAGCACTTTTTTCTTGGTGCCTCCGAAAATGGAAGTAGCATCAATGATGTCTTCATTGCTGACGCTGCCCCGATAGGTCTTTTTTCCCGTCGGGTCGCCGGTATTAGGATCCTGGGTAACGAATTCATATGTTTTCCTGGGACGGAGGATGAAAAACAGACCTGCGCCAATCAACGCTATGGGGAAGATAAACTTTCGCAACGCATTGAACAGGAAGAATTCATTTACAAGGAACAGAGAACCTACCAGAATCAGAATAAGCCAGCCCGGCCCCTGAAAGTTTTTCCGGAAACCGATAAAGATCCCCAGTACGATCAGAAACATCTGCCAGGAAAGCATAAAATCCGGGAACACAAAGCCCATTCTCTTCAGCAGGTACACCACACCAATCAGCACCAAAAACAAGCCTACCCAAATATGCCCTTGTGCATTCCGCTCCTTAAAATAAGGCGGCTGAGACCCGGAAGTCTTGGGATCCGGCTGGTCGGTTTTTTCTGATTTGTTATAGAATTCGGTATTATACGGATTATTTTCACTCATTGTTCAATATTTTTTGTAAAAATACCCCCCTAAGATAGGCCTTACAACAGATTTTTCGCATGTGAACGCCAGATATCGGTAAATGGGCGGATTGGTACGGCGAATGACAAACACTTTTTTCTAAAAATCCGGCTGAAACGGTGAAGCCATCACTTTCCCGTGTTAATCAATTCAAATTTTCTGCCGTCAAACAGCCCTTTATCGCTTAGTTTCAGAGCAGGAATGACCAGTAAGGCCATAAACGAAAGGGTCATAAAAGGAGCCGAAAGCGTTGAACCCATTGCTTTTACCATCTGGTCAATGGCTGTATAAGCCATAGCAACCGTGTACCCGTCTTCATTGCTCATTAAACCCGCTACGGGCAATGGTACCATCAGCTCCCGGTCTTCATCAACCGCAGCAACACCGCCTTTTGCAGTGATTACAAGATTTACCGCCCTGCACAAACTTTCATCATCCGCCCCCACAGCAATAATATTATGACTGTCGTGCGCTACGGAAGAGGCCATGGCACCCCGTTTCAATCCGAAGTTCCGGATAAAAGCCATCGCCGGTGCAGTGTCCCGGTACCGGTTTACTACCGTAATTTTTAACAGGTCCTGACCGGGATCGCTTACAAACGCCCCGTGTTCCTGCGGAGGTGCTAAAAGCAGCGCATTGGTGATCAACTGCCCGTCAAGGGCTTCGATAACCGGTACATTGGGCTGATCGGCAACAGGTATCCGGAAATCAGAAATTGCTTTTGGCCGGCACTCAAAATGATTGATAATCCCGGCTGGGAAACTCTGGATCAACGTCTTGCCTCCGGATGCCACCAGGCGACCGTTAATATAGGTTTCCAGCACCCTGAAATGCTGCAGATCTTCTACCAGGATCAGGTCAGCCGGATCGCCTTTTTTTAGCTGTCCAACGTCCAGCTTGTAATGCGCAACCGGGTTTACGCAGGCCGCCTTTAATACATCAAATACATTCACTCCTTTTGCCACCGCGCGGGCGCAGAGCCGGTCAATATGCCCTGCTTCCAGGCTGTCGGGGTGTTTATCGTCGCTGCAGAACATGATTTCCCCGGGATATTCGTTTAACAGGCCGATCAACGCGTCGAAATTTTTGGCAGCGCTACCCTCCCGGATCAGGATCTTCATACCGGCCTTTAACTTATCCAGGGCCTCTTCTTTTGTAAAGCATTCGTGATCCGTGCCCGGCAGCCCCGCCGTATTATCTGCGATGGCCTCTGCATATCGCAGCGCATCGATCCCTCTTAAGCCCGGGGCATGTCCGTCAACGGGTTTCCCGGCCCTGTGCGCCGCGTTTATTTTTTCCATCACCTCCAGGTCATGTGCCAGCACGCCTGGAAAGTTCATCATCTCGCTCAGATAGCGGATCTCCGGATATTGCAACAGCTCGGTTACCTCCTCCACCCCAAGTCTTGCACCGGCCGTTTCAAAACCGGTAGCAGGTACACAGCTCGGTGCGCCAAAATTAAACTTGAATGGTACCGTATTTCCATTTTCGATCATGTACCGTACGCCCTCCATTCCGCAAACGTTAGCGATCTCATGCGGATCACTTACGGTGGCTACGGTTCCATGTACTACCGCAAGACGCGCAAATTCTGAAGGAACCAGCATGCTGCTCTCGATATGTACGTGGCTGTCTATAAACCCCGGCAGTATATAGGGATGGCCGGCCACTGGTTCCGTTCCGATGACCTGTATCTTCCGGATCTGTGCCTCATCAAATTCTACCAAAGCAAAATTGACGGTCCGCCCCATAATATCCACCAGATTTCCTTTTACCTGTTTCATTACATGTATCAATTTAAGTAAATGTAAAAAATTGTTCCAGAATAAAGTAACTGGTTGCTTGAAGGGGAAGATTTAGCCTGTAATTTTGTATCAAATCATTTATTTATATGTCCGGAGATCCTCAAATTTTTCAGACGGAAAGCAGGGCTCGATGGAACACCTTTAAGTGGACTAGCCGGCTTTTGGTGTTCCTGGCCATTGCAATGATTCCGCTGGCCATCTTCTCCATCAGCCGGGTAGATAATTTATTGCTCCCCGGACTTTCAAAAGTAGATACCAACCGCACGATTCACCTCACCATTCCCCGGAGCCTGAGTGAAAAAGATAAAAAAAAATACAAAGGCATGCAGGCTTTTATCAGCGCCCGTGCACAAAACAATGCCTATATTGCCCAGGAAAAGAAACGGCCCAAAAGTACCGGGATCCGCGCTGCTTTCTTTGTAGACTGGGATCCGCAGTCCCTCTCTTCTTTAAAATCAAACGTCGACAAACTTGATATGGTGTTACCGGAGTGGTTCCTGCTGGATCCGGATGCAGATACCCTCCGCCCCAACATCGATAATGATGCGTTACAGACGATGCGAAAGGCCAAAGTGTCAATCATCCCTATGTTAAGTAATGTTCAAAATGGGGATTTTGATGGAAAACTGCTGCACCGGATACTGAGCAATCCGCAAAAAAGAGCCCGGCTGTTGAGGGATATTCTCGGTACCATTGAAAAATATAAATTAAACGGAATCAACCTCGACTTTGAGGAACTCCAGGAGGGCACCTTACCCTATCTGCGTCAGTTTCAGGAGACCTTGTACCAGGAGCTGCATAACCGTGGGCTCCTCATAACACAGGACATCCTGCCCAATGACGATAATTATAATATCGCCGAAATCGCCCGGCTGAACGATTATATTTTCCTGATGGCCTACGACCAGTTTTATGACACCAGCATTCCTGGCCCTGTGAGCGAACAACGCTGGATTGAGAAAGTACTGGATGATGCCGCCAAAAACGTGCCATCCAAAAAGATCGTTTTGTGCATGGCCACTTATGGATACGACTGGCCGGAGAACCGGGCCGCGCAAAACCTGACCTACGCACAGGCCATATCCGCGGCCAAGGAACACAATGCCACCATTGAGTTCGACAACAACACATACAACTGTCATTTTAGCTATACCGACTACAGCAACGTAAAACACCAGGTCTGGTTCAATGATGCAGCCAGCAACTTTAACACCATGCGCTTTGCAGACGATTATGGGGTAGCAGGCGTAGCCATCTGGAGGTTGGGTGCAGAAGACCAGCGGCTTTGGACCTTTTACAAACGGAACCTGACTACCGAAGCAATGCGATTGCAAACCAGGCTATTCCAACGCCTTGAAAATATACCGGTATCTTTTGAAAAACCCGATTATATAGGAGATGGAGAAGTGCTCGATGTAATCTCTGAACCCCAGAACGGCCGCATGAAAATAACCGCAGACACGTTAAACGATTATCTGATACAAGAAGAAAAATACCTCGAGTTACCTACAAAATACGTGATCCGGAGATTTGGCCAGGTGGTCCCCGGAAAACAGGTGCTTCTAACCTTTGATGACGGTCCTGACCCTGAATACACTCCTCAGATTCTCAAAATATTAAAACAGGAGAACGTGCCTGCCGCATTCTTTGTAGTTGGCATCAACATTCAAAACCATTTACCGGTATTTGAACAGGTTTATAAAGAAGGATTCGAGATCGGCAACCACACATTTACCCATCCCAATATTGCCAGCGTGGGCATCCGGAGAGCACAAACCGAGATTGACGCCACACGTCTTTTAATAGAGGCTGTTACCGGGCGCAGTACCATTCTCTTCCGGCCACCGTTTAATGCAGACGCGGAGCCCACCCTACAGGTAGAATTGCAACCGGTAGCCTTAAGTAAAAAGCTCAAATACTATGCAGTTGGAGAAAGCATCGACCCCGAAGACTGGGACCTCGACAGCGCGCATGTAAACTCAGACAGTATCTACAACCGTATTGTCCGGCAATATGAGGCCATGCCTTATAAAGACCGGGGCATTATTTTATTACATGATGCCGGTGGCAACCGGCAGGGAACAGTAGACGCTCTACCCAGGATTATTAAATATTTCAAAGACCGCAACATTCAATTCATTACTGTAGCGCAACTGCTCAATCTAACAAGAGATCAGGTAATGCCCCCCGTAAAAAATGATATGCTGCAGGCCGATAGCTTTGCTACCAAGCTTGTTTTCTGGATATCGCAATTTCTGACAACAGCATTCTGGCTGGCGATTTTTCTCGGCCTGGGTCGTGTTATTTTTATGGGCATCCTGGCTGTACTCAACTACAGGCGCCAGAAAAAAGAAACACTTCCTCCATTAGGAGCCTTTAAAGAAAAAGTAGGCATTATTGTGCCTGCATACAACGAGGAAGTTAACTGCGTAAGAACCGTCGATAGCCTTTTAAAACAAGACTATCCCAACCTGGAGGTCATTTTTGTAGATGACGGTTCAAAGGACAACACATTTAGAAATATCAGTGAAGCCTTTGCCGGCCACCCAAAAGTAAGAGTGCTCACGAAACCCAATGGAGGCAAGGCATCCGCGCTCAACTATGGCATCGCGCAGGCATCCGCCGATTACCTGGTTTGTATTGATGCCGACACCCAGCTACGGAAAGATGCCATCAGCCAGCTCATGCGCTATTTTGTCAACGAAACCATCGGTGCCGTTGCAGGCAATGTAAAAGTTGGCAATATCAATAATGTACTTACCCGCTGGCAATCGATCGAGTATATAACCGCTCAGAATTTCGATCGGCGGGCGTTTGATTATATCAACGGGATCACCGTAGTTCCAGGCGCCATTGGTGCTTTCCGTAAAAAAGCGATCGTGGAAGCCGGCGGTTTTACAACCGACTCGCTGGCCGAAGACTGCGACCTCACCATTCGCATCCTGCGGAAGGGATATGTCATCCGCAACTGTAATGATGCAGTGGCCATCACCGAAGCACCCGAAACCATCCGGCAGTTTCTAAAGCAACGCTTCCGCTGGAGTTATGGAGTAATGCAAAGCTTCTGGAAAAACAAGGATGCTTGCTTCAGGGCGCGTTATAAGGGACTGGGCATGGTATCGCTTCCTAATATTTTATTATTCCAGATCATACTTCCCATTATTGCCCCCATTGCAGACCTGTTGTTTTTCTTTTCCATTTATTACAACTGGCCCAATGCACAGCATACCAGCTGGGTGGATCTCAACAGGATCCTGCTTTATTATGGCATCTTCCTTATTGTAGATGTATTGGTGGCCTTTTTCGCATTCAGCATTGAAAAAGAGAAAAATTACTGGCAGCTCTTATGGCTCATTCCCCAGCGTTTTGTATACCGGCAGATTATGTACATTGTACTGTTCCGATCGCTCCGTCGCGCGATCAAGGGAGAAAGTCAGGGATGGGGAAACCTGAAGCGGACCGGCCATGTTGTGTTGAAGGAACCCTAGCCGGCGCTCATCTGCGCATTGTCAGCGTGTTGCGTCAATCAGCGAAACATACCGGTTGATATGCCGGGCTGCAATCTCGTCTGTGCAGGCGAGAATGGATGCTACTTTTTCTTTCAATATTTCAAGAAAAGGATCCGCTATGGTAAATTCGTTCTGATAGCGGGCTGCCGTATAAGAAGTTTCCAACAATGTTAACATTTCAAATTCGGCTGCCGTTTTAAAAAATGAGGCAAACCGGCGATGAATGCGGCTGCAATGGTATAACAATTCGCGGATGGAATGCTGGCGCAGGTAAACACCGGAGAATGCCGCGGCAAATCCGCGCAATGACAGCTCAGCGGCCTGGTGCAACATAAAACAGGCCAGTCCTTTGGCGCCCTCCTCCTCAAACAGCAAAGCATGCTCAAAAATCCGACGCCCCCTTGCCAAACCGGTTTCAAGTGTTTGCCGCGATTTTTCCAACCATTGGTGAACAATCCGGCTATCTATTGGCTCCAATACGACACCACCCCTCGCGTACACCAGCCGCTCATCATTGCAGCTCAATACACAAAAAAGATTCCCCTGTTTTCGTTGTTGCAGAAACTGGCTACGCTGACACAGCGTAAACCGGATATTCCAGCTTCCCAAAGATGCAGTATGAATATATGCATGCAGGTCTTTAAAATTACGTGCCTCCTGCGGCTGCAAAACAATAAACAGGTCCAGGCTGCGCCGTTCTGTATGATGCTCCATCTCGAAAATGAATTCTGGCGCGCATAGACCCGTGATCCATGCAATAACCTGTTCTTTCGAAGGCTCGGAAGGCGCCGGCACTTCCACAGGGCTAGCGGACCGCTTCATATCAAATAGCTGCTCCACATCGGGAATCAATTCATACAGATAATGGGCAAAACCACGTTCGGCCTCCTTTACAATCAGTTGTTTTAACAGGTTGCATTTCGTTGCATCATCCCATGGAGGTAAACAGGCTGCACTATTATGCAACAGCCCGGCGTCGGGTATTGATTCGTTTTTCATTTATCAGAATTTTAAAGATTCGGAAATTTTATAGCAAAGAGATTGGCACACAGGCATTTGCTACTAAGCCGGACAAGCTTCCAAAGGTCGTCAGGAGGCAGCAAGTCATTTGACAGTACTGCCGGCTTCTGAACCGCGGTTATTTATTCCGGAGTCTTGTCCTGTTTCCTTTCCTCGACGCCAAAAAGCGTGGGATACTGCCTGATCATATGGTAAGGCCCCCGCAGCATACACAATAGTGATTCATAATCAAAAAGCACATTCTTAGGATCGATCTTAAAATATGCTCCATATCCCAATACGCAATCTAAAACAGACCAAAGGTAAATGCGGGCTTTACGTTCGGAATAGGTATTTGTAAAACCCAATATCTGCTGGTAGGCCGTGCCGGCTTCCGGGAGGTATCGGTAAATCACGTGACGGTCGGCTATAAACAGCCGTTTCTTTTTCATCTTCATCCATTCCGTAACAACATAGTGGGAGGCATCCATCAACAAATGAAAATGCATAGCAAACCGCAATAAAAAGTTCCGGTCCATGTCATCGCTGAACGCACTGTATTCGGCACAAATAGTGCAATGTACCCATTCGTTCCATTGAGCCTGCAGGTCTTCGAGCGCTGTGCTATCCAGCACCCGCATCAGACAGTGGAAGGGATTGGATTTCACAAGATGCATAAAATGATAGCCGGGTTGGAAGTCGCTTTCATTGAAATAGGCCTGGCGTTCCTGATGTTTTTCTTCACCCGATCCAAAACGGGGTTCTTCTTCAGAAGCGATCGAGAGAATCTCGTTATTTTTGTAATTCATGGTTGTGTGTTTTATTGTTAGCACCTCAAAGATACAAACCTATTTGTAATAAACAAACAAAAATGAACAAATTTTCAACCTTTTTTGAACGACTTGAACAATTCAGTGCTGCCGAGGGATTTAAATCGATCAATGATTTTGCGATTAACGGTCTGAAGTATAAATCATCGCAAAAGCTAAACCGCCTCCGCGATGGCAAAAACAAGCCTTCACTGGAGATCATCGAAGACATTAAAAACCGGTTTGCAAATGCAGACCTGAATTGGCTGATCGCTAATAAAGGAGAAAAATACCTGACTGGTGCAGATCTGGTCTTGCATGAACCCCAGGAAACCAAGCCCTGCAAGGAATGTGCACTGCGGGAAAAGATTATAGCCAGCCAGGAGCAAGCCATAAAAGCCTTGCAAGGTCAGGCCGATGCGTTACAATTAAGTATGGAAATCATGAGCCGGAAGGCGATCCGTAAAAATCTTTAACTGTTTGCAGCATATCGTACTGCCACCATGATCAATTGATATCTTTTCCCTCTTTCAACTTTGCGATCTGCTCCAGCAGATTGTTCCGGATGTTGATTTCCCGGGCCTTGGTTAATGCCTGTTGGGCGTATTTAAGCGCGGTTTTATAGTCTGATAAAGCCGAATATGCCCTGGCCATTCCCATCAGCGTTGTAAACTCATTTGAATAATTTTTATAATTATTTTTGAAAACCGTCACCGCTTCCTGCAGTTTTTTCTGCCCCATCAGGGTGCGCCCGTATAGATGCACTTCATTCATATCTGCATGTACAAGCGCCGCTTTCATGACAGCAGCGGCCTCACTGTTGCGTCCCGCTTTTTCCAGCAGCTGCACCTTAGTATTAAGGGCTGCAAATATTTTTTCACCGCCAAAACTTCTCCCGGTTGCCAAATCGGCCCAAAGCAGTGCCTGGTCTAAGTTTACATTACGTTGAAGGCACCAGAGCGCCGCCTGGTTCCAGGCCTGCCAGCTAAAGCCTTTGTCCGTTCTCAATTCCTGGCGGAATACCGCCAGCTGATCATTGACATAATCCGTTTCCACCCTGAACGGGATCGCCAGTTTTTCCCATTGCAAGGTTATGGTAGCTCCGGTTTCTGTTTCATCCGAAGCAGTTCTTTTTTCATTATTTTATCGTTTACACAAAGTTAATCCACCTGGGTAAGCAATACAATAGTGGGCGGCAACCTGTGTTTAAGCATTCAATACGACAACCGTTCACCTGTTTCGGCGATGGTCTGTCCTTTACGTTTTTAGTAAATTTATGGGTCGATAAAAAGTATAATACGGCTAAAATTTTTATTATATGCCTAAGTTTGTCATCGAACGGGAAATTCCCGGCGCAGGAAGTCTTACCCCCGATCAGCTAAAAAATGTTTCTCAAACGTCCTGTAATGTATTGCGGGAAATGGGACCAGAGATTCAGTGGATACAAAGCTATGTAACGGGCAACAAAATTTATTGCGTGTACATTGCTCCAAACGAAGAGCAGATCAGGGAGCATGCGGAAAAAGGAGGCTTTCCGGCCAACGCCATCAATAAGATCGCCACGGTTATTGATCCAACCACGGCGGAATAAATGGCGGAAAATGAGTGTACGCCTGAGGGGAGGATCTGCTCAATCGGTCAGCAGGTCCGGCCGGCGGTCTTTTGTGCGTTGCAATGCCTGCTCATAGCGCCATTCTTCAATTTTAGCATGGTTACCACTCATCAGCACATCCGGAACCTTCATACCTTCGAAATCAACCGGACGGGTGTATACGGGAGGAGCCAGCAGGTTATCCTGGAAAGAGTCCGTTAGAGCAGAAGTTTCATCATTCAGCACACCCGGCAGCAGGCGGCCGATCGCGTCCACGAGAACGGCTGCCGCCAGTTCCCCACCGCTTAGTACATAATCGCCGATAGAGATTTCAAGCGTTACATATTTTTGCCGGATGCGTTCATCAATGCCCTTGTAATGACCACAGATGATCAGTAGGTTGTCTTTTAGGGAAAGCGCATTGGTCATACGCTGATTCAGTGTTTTTCCATCCGGTGTTACATAAATAATTTCATCAAATTTCCGGCTGGCCGAAAGCTCGGTAATGGCATTTACCAGGGGTTCACACATCATTACCATGCCCGCACCGCCTCCGTACTGGTAGTCATCCACCTGCCCATATTCATTCACCGCCCATTTACGCAGCTGATGTACCGCAAGAGTAAGCAAACCCTTATCCTGTGCACGTTTCATAATACTGTGCTCAAAAGGGCTGGTCAGTAATTCAGGAAGAACAGAAATGATATCGATATGCATGATACTATTTGAGATTTCAGGATTCAGATTTCAGATTCGAGACTCGGGTTTCAGATTTGGGACTTAGCATTACTTTCTTTGCCTATTCTTCACCATCCATAAAATCATCCAGGTCTCTCCGTTCCTTTTTGGTAGGACGCCCGATTTTACTCAACCGCTTACCACTGAAAAATGAAGCCGCCTGGACCTTTGCTTTTTCCAGCTCTTCCGGTGGCGTAAGATCTGTATAATGTTTTATGGCCTCTTCATACTTCAGACGAGTATGCAGCAATCCTGTAACCTTAATCACCCATCTGCGGCCCTCCGTACGCACGTCGTACACATCGCCCAGGTGCACATTCTTCCCCGGTTTGGCCGATTCCTCCTGGTACTTTACTTTGCCATTATTGCAGGCATCGGTAGCCAGCCGTCTTGTTTTAAAAAGCCGGATAGACCAAAGGTATTTATCTAAACGCAGTTTTTCTTTTTCCATTTTTTAAAGTCACGAATCTTTTTTTACGGGTAAAGACCTATGAGATTTTAAAAACCCCACAGGTCTAATAGCCAATGCCTGCACTAAAGCACAAGAGTGCGACGCAACCAGGCCTCATAGTAGTGCAGCAGCAGGGGTCATAAAAAATGTATGCCCTTGTTATTGCCCACTGGTTATAAAATACAAGGCAGCTAACGCTTTGCCACCAATCAGCAATAAGAAATTTCAAATCTCAAATCATCTTACTCCCCGAAATATTTATGAAAATAAGGAATGGTCTCAATGCCTTTATAATAGTTCTCGATATTGTATTTTTCGTTGGGACTGTGCAGGCCATCATTATCCAGACCAAAGCCCATAAAAATAATCTTAATGCCCAGTTCTTTCTCCAGTACCGAACAAATAGGAATACTTCCGCCGCCTTTTACGGGGATGGGCGTTTTGCCAAATGTTGTTTCCAGTGCTTTTGAAGCCGACTGGTAGCCCTTACTGTCGATAGGTGTGCCATAAGGCTCTCCCCCGTGATGTTCAAAAGCGTTCACATCTACACAGGAAGGGGCGATCTTACGAAAATGCTCCAGCAACAGCCTGGTGATCTTTTCGCTGGATTGATTGGGTACCAGCCTGGCAGAGATCTTGGCTGTTGCTTTTGCGGGCAACACCGTTTTGGCGCCTTCCCCTGTATAACCACCCCAGATCCCATTCAGTTCCAGGGTTGGACGGATACCGGTACGCTCATAGGTGGTGAATCCCTTCTCACCATACAGCTCTTTAATACCGATCTCATCTTTATACTCCTGCTCGTTAAACGGTGCTTTATTAATCAGCTCCCGCTCTTCTGCCGGAACTTCCAACACATCGTCATAAAAACCCGGAATGGTAATATGATTGTTTGCATCATGACAGCTGGCGATCATTTTCGACAGGATCACGATGGGGTTGGCCACGGCACCGCCATAGGTACCGCTGTGCAGGTCTCGGGCAGCCGCTGTTACTTCTACTTCAATATAGCTCAACCCGCGTACGCCCGTATCCAGCGAAGGATTTTCCATGCTCAGCAGCGAGCTGTCGCTGATCAGGATCACGTCGGCCTTCAGCAGGTCTTTATGCGCCGCCACAAATGCACCCAGGTTGGGCGAGCCCACTTCCTCTTCCCCTTCGATGATAAATTTAATATTGGTGGCCATGGTATCGGTCCTCGCCATGGTTTCCAGCGCTTTTACATGCATGTAGAACTGGCCTTTATCATCGGCACTGCCCCGGGCAAAAACTTTACCATCTTTGATTGTAGGTTCAAAAGGAGGCGTATTCCAAAGTTCCAGCGGCTCTACGGGCTGTACATCGTAGTGACCATATACCAATACGGTAGGTTTTGAGGGGTCGATGATCTTCTCTCCATATACCGCCGGGTGACCGCCGGTTTCCATTACCTCCGCTTTATCGCAGCCCGATGCCAGCAATGCGGCCTTTACTGCATCTGCGCATCGCTTCATATCCTCCTTATTCTCGCTCTTGGCACTGATGGAAGGAATGCGTAAAAGATCCATCATCTCATTGAGAAAACGCTCTTTATGTTCCTCCTGGTATTTTTTCCATACTTCAGACATAGTATAATTTTTTTATTCCCGCGAAGGTACGGAATTGAGCGATTTGGCCTGAAGCGGCCGCTAAGGCAGCGAAAAATATCATTAAACCGCTTACGGCCACTTCAGTGCTTCATTCAGGAGCAGCCGCTCCATCGACAGAGCCTGGTACTTATCCCCGCGCCAACTTATTCTGTTTTGAAAACGCATAAATATGCTTAACTTTAAAGAAACAGGCAAGCAATGAAAAAAGAGATCCTCGACGCTATTCTGAAAGCGCTTGAAAACGAAACATCAGGTGTTGAACAGGAAATCGATACTCAGGAAAGCAATGCGGACATTGATACGGAAGCCACAGCCGACCTTGATGCGATTTCCCAGCGGGACCAGGCTACCGATATCTACAATCTTTTGCAACAGCCCAGGGAAACTGCAGCGAATACGATTGCGACTGTTAAAAGGTATCGCGAACTTTCACGCAATGATGCCGGGCCCGGAGCCCTGGTGGAAACGACAGAATATTTTTTCCTGGTCGGTGTGGCGCTTCCGCCGCTGGAAATTAATGGGAAAAAGGTTGCAGGAATTACTACAGCTGCCCCTGCTTATGCCAATCTTGAAGGGAAGAAAAAAGGCGACGAAATACACCTGGGTGAATGCGATTACCTGATCCTGTCCGTACAGTAATACAGTTATTGCAGTACTATCTTACCCGCTACCGGGGCTCCATTACGTACTTCTTCCGTAACGGTATTGACCAATGTGTCCTTGGCATGCAGTTCTCCATATACCGCAACCTTGCCGGCGGTCTGCACGCCGGTCTGCACCGGAACCCAGACCGTTCTTCCATTAGTCACCCGGATCACATAAAGACCCTGGCTCGAATTCAGCAAGGCACTGCCGGGGATGACAAAAGAAGCCTGATGATCCGCCTGCAATGGGATCTGTACTTCCGGTATCATTCCGGGCAATAATTTCTTATCCGGATTCAGTACATCCATTTCCACATGCTGTGCCCGCAGCCGGTTGTCCAATGCGCCGGATACCCGGGACGTTTTAGCGGTAAACTGCTGCCCCGGCAACGATTTTACAGTAAACCGCACCGCCCCATTCTGATCCAGTACACCGGCATTACTTTCCGGCAGGTTCACCACAAGTCGCAGTTTTTTCTGCTCCTGCAGGGTAAACATCGGCACAGCCCCCGCGCCCGGCCCTACATAGGCACCAGCACTTACGTTACGCGCGGTTATGACACCGGAAAAAGGTGCCCGTATTTCCAGGTAATTGCGATTGTCGTGCACCTCCTTCAGCGCCGCTTTTGCTGCCTGGTACTGGGCATAGTCGGATTGTTGGCGCGCCCGGGCCACATCCAGGTCATTCTGGGAAATGGTACCCGGCGTTTTGCTGGTTTCAAGCAACCGGTCGTACGTAGCCTTGCTGGCCAGATAAACCGCCTCCTGCGATTGTACGCGCGATTGGGCGCCTTCGCTCTGGGCATTCAGTTCCGGAGCTTCCATTACGGCCAGCAGCTGCCCCGCCCGTACTTCACTCCCCACGTCGGCATACAACCTCTTTACAAAACTGCTCACTTTTGCAAACAGGTCCACATGCTGAAAAGCCACCAGCTCCCCCGGTATGGATAAGGTATCCAAAAGAGCTCCTTCGGTAAGCAGGAACGCGTGTACAGCGGGTTCTTTTTCCGGAGCCTTTTCTTCACCCGCACTGGTTGAGGAGCAACGTTGCAACCCTGCCGCCGCAGTAAGAATTACAACACCTGTGAGGAATCTCTTTATTGTCTTTATCATAATCCGTGTAATTAACATAAACAATCCGATTTAATGATGGTGTAAATTTGGTAGGTAATGCACACTTTCTGCGTCTTCCGGGTCCAGGGACACGCTCGTTGTTTTCGCCTTACCTTGTCCCCAGGCAAAGGCCAGTGGCAGGATAAATAAAGCGGCAACGGTGGAAGCAATCAATCCTCCGATCACCGCACGCCCCAGCGGTGAAGACTGGTCTCCGGCTTCGCCCAGCCCGGATGCCATGGGAATCATCCCCACCACCATGGCCAGCGCCGTCATCAGGATGGGACGTAAGCGTAATGCAGCCGCCTCTCTGGCCGATTTTACCGCGTCTCCATTGTGTTTACGGATCTGTTCCGCATTCGTAATCAAAAGTACGGCATTGGAAATCGATACCCCTACAGACATGATCATTCCCATATACGACTGCAGGTTTAGCGTAGAGCCGCAAAGCATCAGCAGCGCCATCGATCCGAACAACACAGCCGGAACAGTAGCAAGCACGATCAGCGAAACTTTGAACGACTGGAAATTTGCAGCCAGCATCAGGAAGATCACCACAATGGCAACGATCAGTCCGCCCTGTAAACTATCTAATGTATCCGTAAGCGTTTCACTAAGCCCGATCAGATTTACATTCAGTCCGCGGGGAAGTTTACCCAGTCCGTCTATAGCCTGTTGTACGTCCCTGGCTGCTGCGCCCAGGTCCTTATCGTTGAGGTTGGCGGTTACAGTCAGCATAGGCACTGAGCCGAGGTTATCCGCCTCTCCATACGTCACGTCCGGCTCAATGGTAGCCACATCGCCCAGCAGCGGACGGGCGCTGTTGGCGCTCAGCGGTATTTCACGGATAGCGTTCTGACTGGTCATTTCATTCTCCGGGATCTGTACCTGAACACTGTATGGAAGATTCGATTTGGGATCCACCCACATGTTTTTTTCCGTTAAACGGGAGGATGAAGTAGATGCGATCAGCGACCGGGAAATAGCATTTACATCCGTACCCAGCTGTGCTGCCCGCAGGCGGTCGATATTGATATTCAGTGAAGGATAGCGGATCGATTGTCCCAATTGTACATCGCGCAGGTAGGGAATTTTCTTCAGCCGTTCGATCATCATGAGGGCATATTTTTCATTCATTTTTTTATCCCTCCCGGAAAACCGTATTTCTACCGGCGTAGGCGATCCCTGGCTCAGGATCTTATCGGTTAGCTCAATGGGCTCAAATGACAACTTCATTTCAGGAGCGATCTCGCGGGCACGCTTGCGGATCTTGTCTTTCAATGCATCCAGGTTTACGCTGTAATCTTCTTTCAGAGCCACCTGCAACACCGCTTCATGAGGGCCGGCCATCCAAAGGAAAATAGGTGCCGTGGAAAACAATTGCGGATGCACGCCCACAAACGAAGACGTAATGGATACATTTTTCTTTCCTACAATTTCATTTACCGCATTGATCAGGTCCAGTGTTTTCAGCTCCGTCCGTTCAATACGCGTGCCATCCGGCTCACGCAGGCGCACCTGGAACTGCTTGCCATTTACCTTGGGCAATACGTCGCGACCAATCTGTTTCAGCAATAAAACTGCCATCAGTCCAACGACCAGGATATAAAAAGATACGATCCATTTCCGATGGGGCATCATCCGGTCGATAAACCGCATATACCGCATCCTAAACTTTTCAAACCGGCTGATTTTCCCATCCCGGTTACTGTCCGCGCTTTCCAGGAGTATTTCTTTTTGCGACCAGGTGTCTTCTTCGGTACCGGCAATAGCAGCGCCTTCAAACACCTCCTGTTCACTCAGCTCCTTTCCATCCCTGCCTTTTTGATGTTTAATCTTCATGATCCAGTTTGCCATCACCGGCACAAAGGTTTGGGCCAGGAAGTAAGACGCAATCATGCTGAAGCCGATGGCCAGCGCCAGGGGCAGGAACAGCGAACCGGGAATACCGCCCATGGTAAAGGCCGGCGCAAATACGGCCAGGATACAAAACAGGATCAGCAGCTTGGGGAATGCGATCTCCTTACAGGCATCCCAGATGGCAAGGGCCTTGGGTTTGCCCATATCCAGGTGCTGGTGAATGTTTTCAATGGTTACCGTACTTTCATCCACGAGGATCCCGATGGCCAGGGCCAGCCCGCTCAGTGTCATAATATTGATGGTTTGCCCAAACAGGCTCAGGAAAAGCACGCCGGTAATAATTGAAGTGGGTATGGTGAGGATCACAATCAGTGCGCCTCGCAGGTCGCCCAGGAAAAGCATTACCATCAAACCGGTCAATATCGCGCCGATCACCCCTTCACTCAGCAAACTCTTTACAGAATTCATCACATAGGTAGACTGGTCGAACTCATAACTTAGTTTTACATCCTCCGGCAGCTGGGATTGAATTTTCGGCAGGGCTTTTTTCAGGTTTTGTACCACTTCCCATGTAGAAGCATCTGCCGCCTTGGCGATATCCACGTAAACGGAACGTTTACCATTGATCAGTGCATAGCTGGTGCTTACATCTGCACCGTCTTCTACCGTAGCCACATCCCTTAAATACAGGTTAGCGGCTCCTGTACCCGTAAACAACGGGATATTTTCAAAGTCCTTTATTTCCTTCAACGTGGTGTTGGCCGGTGTTACATAATTTTTATCATGAATGCGCACATTGCCTGCGGGTGCAGAAAGGTTGTTGATCCGGAGTGCCGCCACCAGTTGATCGGCGGTCATATTATGTGCCCGCAGTAGTTCCGGGTTAGCCTTTATTACTACCGTACGCACATTCCCTCCAAAGGGTGTTGAGCCCACCAGGCCGGGAATGGAAGTGAAGGAAGAACGTACGTATACATTGGCCAGATCGAGCAGCTCATTATTACTGCGTTTGTCGCTGCTCAATACGAGCTGGCCCACAGGCAGTGTGGATACATCAAAGCGGATGATAAACGGAGGGTTGGATCCCTGTGGGAAGATGGCCTGAATCCGGTTGGAGAAAGCGCTTACCTCCGCCGCAGCCTGGGCCATGTTAGTGCCCGGGTAAAAATTGATCTTGATGAGCGTAAGACTTTGGATATTCTTTGTCTCGATGCTCTTTACCCCGTTTACATATAACAGGATATTGATATACTGCTTTCCGAAATAGGCTTCCATTTGCTGCGCAGTATATCCGCCAAACGGGTGCGACAAATAGATCACCGGCAGATCCAGCTTGGGAAAAATATCTACCTTAATAGTATTTACAGCCTTTATTCCGAAAAAGAAAAGCGCTGCCACCATCACCAGGATAGTGATGGGCTTTCTTAATGCAAAACGTATCAGATTCATAATGATCCCTGCTTTTTATAACCCCTGCCGGTTTTATTTTATAACTGTTCTTCAAATAATTCAAAATCTCCTGCCGCCGCAGCTTTTAGCAAAAGCGCCTGCCATACATTATTATTGGCAATATCCCGGTCGGTTTCGGCCCTAACCAGTGTATAACCCGCCTGTATCACATCTACCATATTGGTAAGCCCGTTTTTATATAATACCGATTTTTGATGATAGGCATCCCCCGCCGCTTTTACCTGCACCGGCGCCTCTTTGTAATTGGCAAGCGCGTTGTTCATTTTATTATCTGCGATACGCAGTTGCGTTTTTAACTGCAGGGTCGCCGCATTGTATGCTTCCTGCAGGCCCCGGCTGATCATCCGCTGTGCGCTGAACTGCTTGGACAATCGCACCGGCTGCATGATGTTCCAGGTAACGCCAACCCCTATCAGGTAATTGGAACGATTGGGGTTAATCCCTTTCCAATAATCCGATGAAAAGTGGGTTTGATCCGTTACATAATCATTTCCAAATCCAGAGGCCCTGGATTGCCATACGCCCACCAGTGAAAATGCCGGATAATACAGCGTTTTAATATAATGCGATTGCTGATCGCTGACAGCAATCTGACTTTTATAGTATTCCAGCAACGGATGCCCTGATTCGGGATAGAGCGCACCGCTATAACTGCCAGGGATTCGTGAAACAAATGCCGTGTCGATATCAAAGCCTGCATCCTCTGAACCGATCAGTTGTGTCAGGATATTTTTTTGCTCCTGCTCTTTGTCACGCGCATTGGTAAGCTGGATCTGCGCACTGGAATATTCCGCGTTAGCCAGTGACGAATCCACACCAGCGATCAGCCCGTTTTTTACACGCACAATCACAAAGCGGCGGATGGAATCAGCCCGGCTCAGATTTTTTTCATACGACCGGGTAATCTGATGGCTGGCTACCAGGTTGAGATAAGCCGCAGCCACTTTTATTTTGTGTTCAAACATTTCCTGGGCAAGGTCCTTTACATCGCGCTGCCATACCTGCTGTGCCACTTTTACCTTCTCCCTGTATTTTCCAAATGCAAAAAACTCCCAGTTTACATTGGTAAGATACAGGGCCCCAAAAGCGGCGTTCCAGTTTTGTGCAGCAAGCGCCGGGCCGGAAGAGGCAGCAGCCAACCCGCCGAAGCCATAAAGCGGGCCATTGGTTCCGTTAATGGTACCATAATCCTGCTGAATGCTCAGGTTCACATTGGGCAATTGCTCTTTCCGGGCGGCTGCAACCAATTGCTCCGATGCTTTTGCATACGCCGTTTTTGCTTTAATAGAAGGATAGTTTTCCGTGGCAATCCGGATCGCATCTTTCAGGGAAAGCTGCGATTGAGCTTTTGCGGTTGCGGAAAGGAGTACTGTAAGCAGTACTAAAAGAAATCTTCTGTGCATTGTTTTGCGCTATTTGAAAGAAACAATGCGCAAATCAACTGGATCTTTCTGAAGCAATTTTGAAGCTGGGATTAAAATATGCATCCGTTAAAAAAAATCCTTTCAGGCCTCTGCAAAAACCACCCGCTGAAAGCTGGAATTGGAAGGGATGACGTCGATTTCCGATAAATAGTTTTCATTAAAATATACACAGAAAATATGCCGTCCTTCTACATAAGCATAGGAGACCCGGAAATTGCAGACTTCACAGATCTGCTTTACAATGGCCAGCCCCAGCCCCACCCCTTCATTCTTTTGACTTCCTTTTTTAAACCGCCGAAACAGGTCCTTATGCGGAATGGTTACGGGCGCGCCCGTATTGCTGATCCTGAAATAATCGGTGGTAAGCTCTACATGGATTGATCCGTTTTCCTCATTATAACGGATGGCGTTACGCATCAGATTCGCCACCAAAATATCGGCCAGGGTAGGATGTATCTGTATAAACACCTGGCTGTCGGTGTTACGGGTAACCGTGATATTTTTCAGATCGGCCCAGTAACTGTAGGTTTCAATCACATTTTTTGCAATCCTGCAAAACCGTATTTTCTCTCGGGTGTTGAATTCATGATTCTCCATACGGGCCAGCAATACCAACGATTTTGTAATATTGGAAAGTTTGTTGATCTCCGTCTGCATATGTTCAATCAGATCCGCCTGCTGACTGTTCAGCGAAGTTTGCGTCAACAGCTCGGTTTTTGTACGCAGTACGGCCAGCGGTGTCTGCAATTCATGCGATGCATTTTCGCTGAACTCCCGGGCCGTGGCATACTCCTCCATTGCCTTATTGGTCATGGTTTCGATAAAACAATTGAGCTCGTTAAACTCCTTGGTAGACGAGCGCTCCAGCTGCAGTTTTTGCTTCTGACGTATATTAAAGCTCCGGATAGCTTCCATGGTATTTTTAAACGGCTTGAACAATATCCGGGAAAGCACCCGCGCAGATATCAAAACAGCGATACCAAGCAGCAACATTTTCCAGAGCAGGGTAATAAACATACTGCTGAAGAACTCGCTGGGATTGATGAAATAATTGTGCGAGGTAACCTTGTAAATTACCCCATTCACTTCCTGGTAGCTGGTTACAAAAAGCGCCAGCTCTTTTTGGCTCATCCCTTCTACTTTATCCACGCGCCGGACCACCTGCGGGTTTTCCCGGGGAACCGGACCTTTAACAGCTGCAATTTCAATTTCCCGGTCCCTGATAAAATCGTTTACCGGTAGCCCTTCTTTTAACAGATTGTAGATACGTTCATTGACCGACAACAGGCGTTTCTCCTCAAACTCGATCATTTTTCGTTTGATGCCCGCGCGGGAAATGATCATTGTAACAGGAGTGATTACCAGAATAATACAAAGAAACCAGAGGGATATTTTATTGATCAGTTTCATGTGTCAGAGTTTAAAACGGTACCCCAGGCCATACACGGTCTCAATATAGTCATTCCCGTTTGCCGCGGCAATCTTTTTGCGCAGGTTCTTGATATGCTGATAAATAAAGTCAAAGTTCGCCAGGTTGTCGGTATAATCGCCCCAGAGATGGGTGGCGATGGCCTGCCGGGAAAGCACCCGGTCCTTATTTACAATAAAATACAACAGCAGATCAAACTCTTTTGGCGTAATATCCAGCAATAGGGAATGCACCCTTGCTTCAATGGTATTGGTATTGAGCTCTATTTCATTAGCCGTAACAATATGACTGCCCTGAAGGCTGTTTCGTCGGTACATGGCGCGCAACCTAGCGTGCAGTTCCGGCAGGTGAAAGGGCTTGGTAATATAGTCATCTGCCCCGCCTTCCAGTCCGTTAATCTTATCATCCAGTGCATCGCGTGCAGATATGATCAACACATTGCTGACGATCTTTTCAGCTTTTATAAAACGGAGTACCTCCAGCCCGTCGCCGTCCGGAAGCATCATATCCAGTAAAATAAAGTCGTAAGTGAAGACGGATAATTTTTCCCTTGCCTCATCTACTCCAAACGCGCATTCGCAAATAAAGTGTTCCGTTTCCAGGTAATCCCGGATGCTGGCAGACAACGCAATATTATCCTCGACGATTAAAATTTTCATCCTCCGCAAAAGTACGCAGGAGTTTTGAAGAAATTCTGAAGGGCTTGGGGCTGATCGCTATCAGCTGTTAGCCACTAGCGATCAGCCTGGCCAAAATTCATTCGGCTGTCAGCAATCAGCCTTTAGTGCTCAGTGTCAACTGAAGACCGAGCACGGAATGCTAATGGCTGACAGCCAAAAACTGACTGCTACTTCTTCGTAGCCACGATCATCGCCCTGAAATATCCTACGGATTCAGCGATGCCCATAAACGGATTATCCATATTCCGCTCGTGTTCCAGGCTTACCACACCGGTATAGCCCACCTGGCGCAGCATTTTTACAAAAGCGGGAAAATTGATAATGCCCCTTCCCACTTCTACAGAATACCCCTGCTTTGTAGGCCCGGTAACGTCTTTCAGGTGTATATCAAACACCCGGGTATGGTATTTTTTCAGATCCGCAACCGCGTCCTTTCCATTGCGGGTATCATGACCGATATCCAGACACATCCCCACACGCGGATCCAGGTTTTTTACATTTTTCCAAACATCGTCCGCATCCGGGTACAAGGGCATATCCGGCCCGTGCAGGTGGATGGCGTATTTCATATCATATTCCTTTACCTTTTTATTTACATAAGGCAACAATTCATAATTGGGCACGCCTACGATTAGTTTCACGCCCACTCTTTTGGCATATTCAAATGCCCGGTCTACCTCTGCTTCCGTTTTCATATAAATAGGCCCTACCCCATAACCGGTAACTCCTTTGTCTTTCAGCTTTTGATGAAAAGCCGCTATTTGTTCATCTGTACTGTTGAAAGGCAGGTGAAAATCTTTAATACAGAGATAGTGTACATCTGCCCGCTGCAGGGTTTGCAATGCTGTATCCAGACCAAATTTTGCAAAGGTATAGCCGGCCATCCCCAGCTTAAAAGATTCTTTAGTATCTGCTGCCGGCTGTGGATCCGGCCGTTTAGCTGTTCCCTGGGCATTTGCACCAACCGTTATACCAGCTACCAACAAAAAAAGCAACGCAAATCGTTTCATATTTCTAATCAAGTTTATATTTAAGATCCTGTACACAATGCCCTAAAAATATTAAATGTTTCTGTGCCGGGGCCGGATCTGTTTCATTTTTTAAGACAACGTTTTCGAAAGCCGGCAAATCTGCGCTTTACTTCCCGTTCATTTTTCTTAAAAAAAATTAAAAACGCGGGCGTTGCACAACGATTCCGGCATACTGCCCGGGGCCTTTTAGGAAATAAAAGGCTGTATATTACCAGTGATTTGTTGATTTGGAGTGGGGGCATAACCGCGCTTCATCGGGTGCAACGGCACATTCAAGGCACTCCGGCACCTGTTCGGCGAAGCATGACCGGGGTCAAGTCCGGACCGGGGAGGTTTGGCCCGGTTCTTGAAAATGTTATCATACAAACTATACACGATGACCAACCTATTGACCATATTCGGAGCATTTTTGTTCCTGTACAGCATCGGGATATTTGCAGCAATCCGGTTTAAAAAGTAACGCATCGTTGCCGGTAGCGGTGCCCGTAACGGCCTTGCTCCTGCAGCCCAGGCTTTTAAACCTATAACCGCATCCTGCCTTAATACATCCGGCACCCATTCCATGCTTTTAAAAACCGGAATCCCTTGTCTCCCATTGACCGGTAGCGCGCAACAAACGAACGCTTTATATATTGCGTTCCATCATCATGATCAAAGCAGGGCCCCTGCTCGGATTGCGGAGGAACAAATATTTTAGCGGTTGTTCCTGATCTGCGGCTATTACTATCGCCCGAAGCATTAATTCTATACAGATCTGCATGCTGTAGGTAACCGATGGCCCCGCTCCACAAGAGCGTTGGCCCTATCTGCACCCGTACCTGTTTTGAAAAGCTGTTGAATCATCAGGCGCTTTTGCCCGGTGGTGAGCGATAAGTTCTACCCAGGATTACGAGATTCTTTGTACCTTCGAATTATGGCTATTTTAAAATTCAGGGTATATTTTGAAGAGGATGACAGTATCTACAGAGATATTGCGGTGCTGCATACCCAAACTTTTTTTGACCTGCACGGAACGATTCTCAAGGCATTCGATTTTGACAATAAGCACCAGGCTACTTTTTTCAGGAGCAATGATCAGTGGCAAAAGGGCCGCGAAATTACCCTGGAAGTATATCCCGATAGAAATTATAAGGTAGCACCGCTATTGATGCGCACAACAACCATCGGTTCCGAAATAAAAAACACGAACCAGCGCTTTACCTATAGTTACGATTTCCAGAAGCACTGGGATTTTCTCATCGAACTGATCAACGTTTCAAAAGATGGCAGTGCTGCGGTCGATTACCCGAAAATTACCCGTACTGAAGGAATCAGTCCCAAGCAATACGGCACGAAAGGCCTGTTGGGCGAGAAATTTGCCGATATTGAAGAGAAATATGATCTTACCCGGTCTGCCGAAGGTTTTGGAGAAAAGGGCGAAGACGGAGAAGATGTAGGTATTGATGAAGGTGAAGGCGTAGAAGATTATAACGATGGCCTGGAGGATTAGCAGATGACTGGTACGACCAGGACGAGGTAAACTATAACTGATGCCCCGGAAGTCTAGTACTGGCAAACCCTACACTCTTTTACTATTACCCACGCCTATTCACTATTGCCTGTTCGCAAATGCCGCTTCATAAAAATGTTCTCGTTGTAATTGCTGGTCCCACTGCTGTTGGTAAAACCGCCGTGGCCATCGAGGTTGCCCGGCAGCTCAATACGGTGATTCTTTCTGCCGACAGCCGTCAGTGTTTTAAAGAGTTATCCATAGGTGTGGCCCGCCCTTCGGAAGCAGAATTACAGGCTGTTCCTCATTATTTTATTGCATCACACAGCGTTCACGAAGAAATGAGCGCAGCCATTTATGAAACCTATGCACTGCAATTGCTGGACACTCTGTTCCGTCAACACCCGGTTGTTGTAGTTACCGGCGGCACGGGCCTCTATATAAAGGCCCTGCTGGAAGGATTGGATCCCGTACCAGCCGTTGCAGCCGACCTCCGGAGCGAAATCATCAGCAGCTATGAAACCCTTGGGCTGGGCTGGCTGCAACAGCAACTGCAAAAAAAAGATCCGCTGTTTGCGTCAAAAGGTGAAATGCAGAATCCGCAGCGGATGATGCGCGCACTGGAAGTAGTGGAGGCCACCGGCCGGTCGATTCTTGAATTCCAGTCTCAAACCAAACAACGCCGTCCTTTTGAAACGATCTGTATAGGGCTCGAACTCCCAAGGCCCCTGCTTTATGAACGGATTAACCAACGGGTACTTAACATGATGGAGGCAGGGCTGGAGGCAGAAGTCCGCGGCCTTTTACCCCTGCGCCGACTGAATGCCCTGCAAACCGTAGGTTACCAGGAACTATTTCAATATTTTGACGGAACACTGAGCCGCGAACAGGCCATTGCCCTCCTGCAACAAAACACCCGGCGTTATGCCAAACGACAGCTGACCTGGTTTAAAAAACAACCGGAGTTTCATTGGGTGGAAGACACCGCTTACCAAACTATTTTACCGTTTATAAAATCCATGCTGGAATAGCTGGAGAAATAACATCTCATAATCAAACTTTTAGACGCGTCTGTTGTTAATACACCTTCGCAGGAAAAAGCGATTTAAGGAACTTTCAACACCTGTTTGTTCGTATTTTACCGAACTAACTATAAATTTGCAGTTCGTTTTATAAATTATGGTAGCAACAAAAAAAGAACTTTATCAGGATATGGTCACCTTCTACGGGAACCTTTATGGGCTTCCGCCGCTGAATGCCAAGATCTATGTATATATGATGATCGACCTGAAAACAGACGGCTATACGTTTGATGAACTGCTTGAAAAATTTAACGTTAGCAAGAGCTCGTTATCCAACAGCCTGCAAATGCTGGTACAGAACAAATATGTGGAGTATATTACCCCCATTGATTCGCGGAAGCGGTATTACCGCATCAATCCCAAATTCATGGGCATCCGCTTTGGTAATATCCTCGAAAAGCTGGTGCGCGAAAAAGAGCTTATGCAGCGGATGGTACAATGCAATAAGCAGGTAAAACATCCCAACGAGCAGGTCATCAAAGGGATCAACCAGTACATAACTATTTTAGATAAACATATCAGAACCGTAGAAAGCACCGTAAAAAGTTTACACCAATAACCCGAAATCAGGATTTATGAATACAAAGACCCGTTTTGCAGCAAGCAGCCTCGTTATCCTTCTCCTGGCTGCCTGTGGAGGAAAAAAACAAGCACCCAATCCTAATGCCGCAAGGCCATACCCTGTAATTACCGTACCGGTAAAAACCGTTACCGGCTACAGTGCATACCCGGCAAGCATCCAGGGGCGCAACAACAATGATGTGCGCGCAAAAATATCCGGATATATTAAAGAAGTACTCGTAGACGAGGGACAGGCCGTTCGCAAAGGGCAGGTACTGTTCCGTCTGGAGACCAATACCCTTTCGCAAACCGCAGATGCAGCCAAAAGCGGCGTGAATGCAGCAGAAGCCAGCATCAGCACGGCAGAGGCCAATGTTAATGCTGCGCAGGTAGAAGTTAATAAACTAACACCGCTGGTGGAAAAAAACATCATTAGCAATGTGCAACTCGAAACGGCAAAAGCGAACCTGCGTTCTGCTCAAAGTCAGCTGGTGCAGGCGAGGGCCAACCGTGGCCAGGCGCAGGCCAATTATCGCAGCGCGGCGGCCAATGTGGAATATTCCATCATCCGCAGCCCTATCGACGGTATTGTGGGTAAACTGCCGTTACGGGTAGGTAGCCTGGTAGGACCTACAGATCCTACGCCCCTTACCACGGTTTCCGACGTGAGCGAGATCTATGCCTACTTTTCAATGAACGAAAAAGAATACCTGAGCTTCCTGGAACAAACACCGGGGCTAACAGTTGCGCAAAAGCTCAATAACATTCCCCCTGTTTCACTGGAACTTGCCAATGGATCTGAATATGGCCAAAAAGGAAAGGTAAAAGCCGTTACCGGCCAGATTGATCCGAATACCGGAACCATTCTCTTCCGCGTATCCTTCCCCAACCAGGGAAGATTACTGGCAAACGGAAACAGCGGCACCATCAAAATCCCTAAAACCTATACTGATGTTTTGGCCGTTCCGGAGGCCGCCACTTTTGAGCAACAGGGAATTATTTATGTATATAAAGTAGGTAAAGACACCGTAAACTCAGTGGTTGTAGGCGTTCTGGACCGTATTAACAACATGGCCCTGCTGGGTGGAGGTGTTAACAAGGGTGATACCATTATCGCAGCCGGCGTGGGCGGATTGCGGAACGGTGCCGCTATAATACCCCGTCCTGCTGATTTTGACAGTATTACTAACGCCATTAAACCTGTTTTTTAACACATGATTAAAACATTTATCAACCGACCGATCCTGTCTACGGTGATCTCCGTAATACTTGTATTACTGGGGATACTGGGAGTCATTTCCCTGCCCGTAACACAGTATCCAGATATTGCCCCGCCCACGGTAAACGTGCGGGCAACCTATACCGGCGCCAATGCCGAAACCGTACAAAAAAGTGTAATCATTCCTATTGAAGAACAGGTGAACGGCGTGGAGGGGATGGATTATATTACTTCCACCGCGGGTAATGACGGTAGTGCCACCATCAACGTATTCTTTAAACAGGGTATTGACCCGGACATTGCTGCGGTAAACGTACAGAACCGTGTGGCGCGCGCCACGCCTCTGCTGCCAGCCGAGGTAACAAGGGCTGGGGTGGTAACTCAAAAGCAGCAGACCAGCGCCCTGATGTTCCTTACCTTTTATACCACTAATAAGGAGCTCAATGATGTATTCCTGCAAAACTACCTCGATATTAACGTGATTCCCGGTATCAAACGGATCTACGGAGTGGGCGATGCCACCGTATTCGGTGGAAAGTCGTACTCGATGCGTATCTGGCTGGATCCGCAAAAGCTGGCCGCATATGGCATCCAGCCCAGTGATGTAACCGCCGCCATCAATAGCCAGAGCCTGGAAGCCGCAGCAGGATCTGTGGGGCAGAACAGCGGAAGCGCCTTTGAATATGTGATCAAGTACAAAGGCAAATTCAACGAAAAAGAACAATACGATAACATCATCATCAAATCGCTTGGGCAAGGTGCGTTTTTACGGCTGAAAGATGTAGCCACCGTAAAACTGGATGCCCTGTCTTATGCTGGTGTAGGCGAAAGCTCCGGAAACCCCGGTATCAGTATGGGCATCTTCCAGACACCCGGGTCTAATGCCCAGCAAATCATCGTGGATATAAAAAAATATCTGAAAGAGACCGAAAAAACACTACCACAGGGAATCGGCTATGTGATCAATTATGATACCAACGAGTTTCTGGAAGCCTCTATCGAAAAGGTCATTCACACCCTGGTGGAAGCCTTTATCCTGGTATTTATTGTCGTGTACATCTTCCTGCAGGATTTCCGCTCTACGCTCATCCCGGCTATTGCCGTTCCGGTATCCATTATAGGTACCTTTTTCTTCCTGAACCTGATGGGCTTTTCATTAAACCTGCTGACCCTGTTTGCATTGGTGCTGGCCATCGGTATCGTTGTGGACGATGCCATCGTAGTGGTAGAGGCCGTCCACGCCAAAATGGATCACGGGGAACGGGATCCCAAAAAAGCTACCATGGATGCCATGCACGAAATCACGGGCGCCATCATCTCCATTACTCTTGTAATGGCTGCGGTGTTTATTCCTGTAACCTTTATCAGTGGTCCTACCGGTGTATTCTATAAACAGTTCGGTATTACACTGATCATAGCCATTCTTATCTCCGCAGTAAACGCGCTTTCCCTCAGTCCTGCACTCTGTGCGCTACTCCTGCGGCCGCATCCGGAAGATCATGAACATAAAAAGAAAAATTTCCTCCAGCGCTTTTTTGCCAGTTTCAATGCGGCTTTTACGGCAATGACCACACGTTACGGAAAAGCGTTCATTTTTCTTATCCGTCATAAATGGGTTACGCTGATTATCCTGGTGGCTTCAATGGGTCTGATTCTTTTCATCAGCAAAAAGACGCCAACCGGCTTTGTACCTGCGGAAGACCGGGGTATTATATTCGGCAACGTGGAGCTGCCGCCCAGTGCTACCATGGACCGTACTTACCAGGCTATGAAAGAGCTTACCGCCAAAGCCGCAAAAATACCCGGAGTACAGGGCGTTACTTTCAGCACCGGGCGAAGCCTGATCTCCGGTTCGGGAAGCAACTACGGGCTTGCCTTTATCAAACTGGCGCCGTTTAAAGACCGGAATTCCGCAAAGGGACAAAGTGTGGATGATATCACCAAACAATTATTTGGTGTAGGCGCTACCATACCGGACTCCAGGATGATCTTCTTTAGTCCACCCAGCGTACCGGGTTTTGGTAACAGCGCCGGTTTTCAGCTTTCCCTACTCAACAAAGGCGGACAGTCGATCAGTGAACTGGATGGAACCGCTCAGCGCTTTATCGGCGAGTTGATGAAGCGCCCGGAAATCCAGTTTGCACAAACATCATTCAACACCAAGTATCCGCAATATGAAATGGTGATCAATGTACCAAAAGCCAGCGAGGCTGGTGTATCGGTAAGCAGTCTGTTATCTACCATGCAGGGTTATATCGGTGGCATCTACGCCGCAGATTTTACAAAATACGGTAAGCAGTACCGCGTAATGGTGCAGGCCCTGCCCGAAGCAAGGATGGACATCAACAGCCTGAATTCCTTTTTTATCAAAACAGGAAGTGGTCAAATGGCACCAGTATCACAGTTTGTAACACTGGAACGCGTTTACGGTCCACAGTCCGTTACCCGTTTCAACCTGTTCTCTTCTGCCGATCTTACGGGGGCTACCAACCCCGGTTACAGTACGGGAGATGCCATCAAAGCGGTACAGGAAGTAGCCCAGACCACGCTTTCCACCAGTTATGGAATCGACTATTCCGGTTTAACAAGAGAAGAAATCAATGCCGGTTCGCAAACGCTGATCATCTTTGCATTGAGTCTTGTATTTGTATACTTTATTCTCAGCGCCCAGTATGAAAGCTATATCATCCCGCTTTCGGTAATTATTTCCCTGCCCATGGGGGTAATGGGCGCCTACCTGGGGCAGTGGTTATTCGGGCTTGAAAACAATATCTATTTCCAGATCGCGTTGATCATGCTGGTGGGGCTGCTCGCCAAAAATGCAATCCTGATCGTGGAATTTGGGGTGCAGCGCCGGCACAGAGGAGAGAGCATTCCCATGGCCGCCATCAACGCAGCGAAGGCAAGGTTGCGCCCCATTCTCATGACCTCCTTTGCATTTATCGCCGGTATGATGCCCCTGGTATATGCAACCGGTATCGGTGCCATTGGTAACCGCTCCATTGCCACCGGTGCGGCCTCCGGCCTGTTGATTGGTACCATCCTTGGGTTATTAGTCATACCGGTGCTGTTTGTGATCTTCCAGTGGCTGCAGGAAAGGATCCGCCCGGTTAAGATCAATAAGGCTGAAAAATTATCAGAATAATCAATCAAAGCAATACCATCTGTTTTACGCCGGTCTGAAGCAACCGTTTATGAAGCAGGAGTACCGCAACGTAAAAGAACAGGAAAAAAACAGAGATATGAAATCAAACAATATGATCCGGGTATTTAACCCCCTGCCGGCATTGCTGCTGGTGATGGTCCTGCTACAGGCATGTTTTGTGGCAAAACCGTACCAGCGGCCCAAAGATCTGGTTGACGACCGTTATTACCGTACCGACCAGCTCCCTGCAGACACTACTACCATTGCAGACCTTTCCTGGAAGGAACTGTTTACGGATGAAAAACTGGTGGGTTATATCAACAAAGCACTTGAAGAAAACCTGGACATCCGGACCGCTATCCAGCAGATTGCCACTGCCGAAGCTTATATGAAACAAGGCAGAGCCGGCTTTTTTCCAACCTTATCCGCAGGACCATCCGTAACCTACCAGACCAATTCGCTGAATACACAGCTGGGGCAGCTGGCAGGCGGACACCGGCTGCACCTATTCCAGTACGGCATCAGTGGCAACCTATCCTGGGAAGCGGATATCTGGGGAAAGATCAAAAGCAATAAAGAAGCGGCTGTTGCCAATTTTCTGAAATCACAGGCCGCGCACCAGGCCGTAAAATCAGACCTGATCGCAGCCATTGCAGATACGTATTACCAGCTGATGTCATTGGATGAACAGAAAAAGATCACGGAGGAAACCATCCGTTACCGCGAGCAAAACCTGGAAACAACGAAGGCACTTAAAAATTCGGGCAGCCTCACCCAGGTAGCTGTAAAGCAAAGCGAAGCCCTGTTGTTGAATTCGAGAGGCATCCTGGTGAACCTGAACAACAGCATCAAGCTGATGGAAAACTACTTCTGTATGCTCCTGAGTATTCCTCCGCAATCCATCGAACGGAACACACTGGATCAGCAACAGATCAACACTTCCCTGGCCATTGGCGTGCCTGTACAGTTGCTCACAAACCGGCCGGATGTAAAAGCGGCCGAGTTTGGTTATATGAATGCCTATCACATGACCAACGCAGCAAAGGCAGCATTTTATCCTTCGCTAACCCTTAGCGCCAGCGGCGGACTGCAAAGCGTAGATTTTGACCGGCTCTTCAGCGTCAGCTCTCTTTTTGCAACCGCAACGGGATCCCTGCTGCAGCCTGTGTTGAATAAACGCCAGATCCGTACACAATATGAGGTATCGCAGGCCAACCAGCAAATGGCATACAACAGTTATAAGAAAACCATCCTGAATGCAGCAAAGGAGGTATCCGATGCCTTATTCAGTTATGATGCGCAGCAAAAACTCATCGATTTTAAAAGACAGGAATTTCAGCAATATGACTCTGCTACGCAGTATTCGCAGGAGCTTGTAAACAACGGTATGGGTAATTATCTGGATGTGATCACCGCCATGACCAACAAATTGCAGGCGGAACTGAATTACGTGGATGCCAAATATGGCAAACTGAATGCCGTGATTCAGTTATATAAAGCACTGGGGGGCGGCTGGCGGTAAACCGGCCGGAGCCTGCCAGGCGGTATCAAAACGATGTATCGATTTTGATACCGCTTTTTTTATTTCAGCGCTGAAAGAAGCATAACAGCAAACCGGTGTCAAAATTGTTTTTATTTCCGGTGGGCGAGAATACTGACCGCAGCGGCAGCAATGGTTTGTGTTTTTGCAAATCATCAAAGGGTACACCTTTTTTTTAATATAACGGATGCCTGTTTATTATAAAACGCTTGCTCTGACCGAACGCGTAAGGACAGGAATCAGAAAAATCTCAGGTCTACCAGCATTGTGCCGCCTTTCTAAAAAAAACATGGCCTATATTTACATTTTAAAAAATAACAATGACCGAACAGGACCCAGATTCCATTTTTGACACCGGCGCCGATCCGGAATTGGACCATCAGTTGCTGGCAATCAGCCGGTGGGCACGCCTGATCACCGTGATCGGCTTTAGCATGGGGGCATTTGTAGTAGCCGTCATGCTGGTAAACGGTGCCATGATTTTAAAAACCTTTGAAAGTATTCTGCCGGTAAAAGCGGAAGGGACTTATGGTGCCCTGATCTTTGTTTTTTTTATCTTCTTCTTTTTAACAGCAACGGTACTGTATTTTCTATATAAGGCAGCCAGTTGTTTAAAAGCAGGCGTGCTACAAAAAAACACCACGCTGCTTGCGGAAGGGTTTTCAAATTTTCACCGATTTTTTATCGCTATGGCCATCCTTTCAGGGATCAGCCTCCTTGCGAATATTTCAACACTGTTTCAATGAACTATCCGGAACACGACAAAAGCGCATCATTTATACCGCTTGATGTTTACACAAAGAGCAAGATTAATAGTACTGCAAAGGTTGCCGGTGCTGCTGCCATTCTTTCCATTGCCGGTACGATCATCAGTCTGCTTGCATATATTACAAAGCCGTCGGTAAGAACGGGGCTGACAAAAGAGGGATTCGATGACGCAACAATACAGGTTGCCGCGAAGAGTTCCGTACTCCTGGTTATATTTTCGGTACTGATTAGCGCCGTATTATTTTACACGCTTTATAGTTTCTCCAAACTTGTTCGGAAAGGGCTGGCCACTGATGATTGCCGCACGCTTAACAGGGGACTGTTTCACCTGGCCAGTTATTTTAAAATCATTGGTATTCTTTTACTATGTGCCCTGGGGTTCCTGTTTTTATCATCCCTTATGCTGGGGCTGGGAGCTGCCACTTAAACAAGTTGCCGAGTAGAAAGATAATTGTAATCCTCCAGCAGTTTATCTAAAAACTGATACGGCTCCATATCCGTTTCAATTTTCAGGTACTGTTGCACGCGGTCGGCGGCGCTCCTCAGGGATTCGTACCGGTGGGTCTTATGCGCGTTATCCAACAGGTTTTTGATAACGTTCAGATCCCGGTCGGAGATATGCATTACCTGCGGGAAAACCGGCACATAATCATCACGTACTTCCCGGAAGATCGTTGCAGAAAGATCCTCCTGCCGGTTCGTGCGGATCAGGATGGTATGTGCCAGCAGGTCGCCGATGCGCTGCGACCGTTTTGAAGAGGCCACCAGCACAATATCCGTAACCAGGAATCCCAGCGCCAGCAGCAGTATAAAAAAAGTCTGCAGGCTTGTACCACCTCCTTCCAAACGCAGCAGCAGGAACAGGATCATCACCATCCAAAGATCGGAAACCCGCAGCAGCCACCGGATCAGGAACTGGCTGACACTCGCCTTTCCTCCCTTATCGTTTACGACCCGCAGCCTCATTATTTTTTTACCCACACTTTGACCGTTGGTAGTTATTTCCATAATGATATGGTATAAAAAAACGGGAGCGACGGTCAGCAACTGAAGCGCCCACAAATTATACTGGGCATCCTCATTCCAATAAGATGCCGGGCCGGTCAGTTTTTCCACCAGCCAGGAGGCCGCAATCAGGTAACAGATTTCCACGGCCATATCAATCAGCAGGGATGCCAGCCGCCTTCCAAAGCTGGGCACTTCAAAAGCCACATCAATATTAAAAGAAGTAGGAATGCTGATTACCGGCATGGAGCAAGTGTTTTACCAGGCAAAATACGTTTTTAATTGCTATATCCGTACGATTATTTACCGGCAGGATTGATCTTCTTAAATAAAAATTGTATTTTGGCAAAAATCTTTTGCTTGAGAGAAGCACTGTTTATTAAAAAAAATAAAGACCGCTGGCTGAAAAACCAACAGGAACCTCCGGAGGCGCCCGATGAGCAGGCCCGATCGTTTACCCAACTGGTTGACGACCTGGCTTATGCAAAAACTTTTTATCCCACCAGCAAAACCACACAGTATCTGAATAAACAGGCATCAGATATGTATCTAAGCATTTACCAGAACCATAAGGAAGATTCCAGCCGGATCACTTATTTCTGGAAATACGAATTACCGCTGGTCATCTATAAACAACGGAGGGCTGTTTTATTTGCCTTTATACTCTTCATTGTCTTTTTCCTGCTGGCGTTTTTTATTGCAGCAAAAGACCAGGAACTGGCCAATAATTTTTTTGGCGACAACTATGTACAAAAGACCCTGGATAATATCGCAGATGGCAATCCCTTTGGTATTTATGAAACCGGTAACCCGGTGTTAAGCTGGCTCGGTATTATGATCAACAATATCCGGGTAGCCTTCTTCTTTTTTGTTTCCGGTGTTTTTTGCGGCATTCCTACCCTTTACAAACTGGCTGAAACCGGCGCCATGATGGGCATTTTCGACCAGTTATTCGCCTCAAGGGGATTGGGCATCCAGTTCTGGATGGTGGTATTCGTGCATGGCACCCTGGAGATCACCGCTATTATCCTGGCAGGCGCGGCCGGCCTGGTTTTAGGGAAAAGTTTTTTGTTTCCCGGCACTAAAAAACGCATGGAGGCGTTTGCAGAAGGGGCAAAGGATGGTGTCAAAATCATGATCGGCATTTTGCCGGCGTTTGTCATTGCTGCACTTTTTGAAGGATTGTTCACAAGGCTCTATAATAATGCTTCCTGGTTTACCACGTTGCTAACGGCGGCCTCTGTCCTTTTTGTAATCTGGTATTTTATCATCTATCCGGTGCTGCTGTTCCGCCGGGGCAGCAGCATGATAAAGGAGGGCTCTGCAAAACATGCATAATCGCCTCCGAATCATATTCCGTTTGGCCTGTCTCGGCCTGCTGTTAACTGGCATGCCCTGTATGGCCCAGGATGAAAAAGAAACGGCAGTAACCGTTTTGGATTCGTCTGCAGATAATGATACTGTTGCGGAGGAGGCGGTCATTGAAAGTACCGCCTCCTTCAACCCGGTGGAAGGGTTTGAGAACGAACAGGACACCATCCGTCCGATGCCCGGCCAGTTCACTGTTAAACTGCGGGAAGACCCTGCCTTCGACTATGTAAAAACCGGCCTGAAGCCGGGCAAAGACAAACCGGAAGAAGCCCGCGACAACTCCGGCCGCCTCAGCGGTTTAGCCGCTTTTTTTAAAGCAGTTCCCTATATTGCCATTGCTGTTTTTATTGTACTGCTGCTATGGTACCTGGCAGCGCATAATTTTATCTTATTCCGCAAAAAAAGCACTCCACTTAATACCCCGGCGATAAAGGAAGCACCACAGGATATTTTCTCTATTGATTATGCCGCTTCCATTCATCAGGCCTTGCAACAAAAGAATTACCGGCTGGCCATCCGCCTGCAATACCTGGAGCTTTTGAAAAAACTATCCGACCGTCAGCTGATTCATTTTTTACCCGACAAAACAAATTTTGAATACCTGCTTCAAATGCGCGCCAGTAATTACTACGACGACTTCTTTACCGCCACGCGTCATTATGAATACAGCTGGTATGGCTTGTTTGAGGTTACTGAAAATATGTATCAGAAAATAAATACCACCTTCCAGCAACTCAAACAAAAACTATAATCCTTATTGATCGCTTGAAAAAATATGCTCCATATTTCTTGCTGCTCCTGCTGACCGGCGTCATCTTCTTGCTGTTTGTACGAACCGGCAAAAAAAACGCGAAACCGGTCAGTACATTTGTTTCCTTAAAAAAAGAAGACAAGAACCCCTATGGCACTTATGTGGCATACGAGGGAATGAAACATTTTTTTCCCACCGCGGATCTTCGTTCCAATACTAAAAATTTCCTGGAAGACACCCTGTTGAACCAGGAATCCCCGGGACGGCTTTTTATCAGCATCGGTCCCCAGTTTACAATTTCCTCCTATGAACTGGATGCCCTGGTGCGTTTTATTGAAGAAGGAAACACGGTCTTCATCAGCTGTTTCCGCCCGGGTGAGGAACTGGAACAGCTGATCGACGGCAGGGCCAGCGTCGGGGCCATACAATCCTACCCTTTTGCCGATTACGGACCAGACACCATGCATGTAGAACTGGATGCCGCCCCCTTTCCAAAAAGTTACACGACCCGTTATCCCGGCGTGGCATTGGAGGGATATTTTGTCAGAACGGACAAAAGCACCACCCGTATCCTCGGACGCGGCCAGGAAGGCCGGGCGAATTTCATCGAACTGAGAAAAGGAAAAGGCCGGTTGTTCCTGCACCTTTCACCCTTAACTTTTAGCAACTATTTTTTATTGTATCAAAACAATATCGAATATTTCAGCCAGGTATTTTCGATGATCCCCGGCGATACCCATACCATTATCTGGGATGAATATTACCGCAAGCGGAGATATGCCAACAACAAAAAAAATGGCTGGTTTGCCTCTATTATGAAGCAGCAATCATTCCGAAGCGGCATCCTGCTGGCTTTATTCCTCCTGCTCGTTTTCACCTTGCTTGAGATGCGGCGGCGGCAACGTTTTATTCCCCGGATTGCGCCTCCAAAAAACGATACACTGGATTTTGTAAAAACAATGGGATTGCTTTATTATGACAAAAAAGACAACGTGAACCTGGCTCAAAAAATGAGCGCCTATTTCCTGGAGCATCTGCGGAATAAATATCATATCTTTTCAAAGGAACTGAATGAAGCCTTTGTCCGGGAAGTCAGTGATAAAAGCGGTGCCGACCCATCTCTGGTAACGACCATTGTCAACCAGATCAAAAAGGTCAACCAGGAAGGAGTCATTCCGGATGCCGACCTGGTCCTGTTACAGGCAAACATTGAAAAATTTTATAAGAGCGTTTAAAAACAACAGAATGGAAGAACCGATTTTTGAAAACCGTGTCAATCTTAACGATCTCAATCAGGCTGTCATGAAAATCACTGATGAAATCAAAAAGATCATTATCGGCCAGGACGAAATGGTCCGGCTGATCATTACCGCATTACTGGCCGATGGGCATGTGCTGATACAGGGCGTGCCCGGCGTTGCCAAAACCCTTACTGCCAAACTGGTAGCACGTTCTGTGAATGCCGTTTTTTCCCGTATCCAGTTCACGCCAGACCTGATGCCCTCCGATGTGATCGGCACACCGGTATTTAACCCGGCAGACGCCCGCTTTGAGTTTAAGAAAGGGCCGGTATTTGGACATATTGTGCTGGTTGACGAAATTAACCGTGCTCCCGCCAAAACACAGGCAGCATTGCTGGAAGTAATGGAAGAACGGCAGGTTTCCGTTGACGGAAAAACCTATACTATGGAGGCTCCTTTTATGGTTATTGCCACGCAAAACCCTATTGAGCAAGAGGGGACCTATCGCCTTCCCGAAGCCCAGCTGGATCGCTTCCTTTTTAAAATTGAAGTGCCATATCCAACCGAAGAAGAAGAACTTCAGATCCTCAGCCGGTTTCATCAACTGGGCAACCATAACCCGCTGGACAGTATACGACAGGCGTTAACAGGAGCACAGATCAACGAGCTGCGGCAGCAGGTAAAATCGATCCTTATCGAGGAAAAATTGCTAGGCTTTATCGCAAAGCTGGTGCACCACACCCGGAACAATAAGGCCATCTATCTGGGCGCCTCACCCCGGGCCTCCCTGTCGATCATGAATGCATCCAAGGCGATGGCCGCAATCAGTGGCCGTGACTTTGTTACACCAGATGACGTACTGGCGGTGGCTGCACCCGTTTTGAGACACCGCATTGTGCTGTCGCCTGAAAAAGAAATGGAGGGTATTACAGAAAACGAGATCATTAAGCAAATGATCAACGGGCTGGAAATACCGAGGTAAATCGCAATCCTAAATTCTAAATATCAAATTCCAAATACCAATTCCCGTGTCCCGAATCTCTGGTCTCAAAACTCAATTCTGAATCTCAAATCTCAGATCACTCCTTGCAATCCTTTTATCTCAATAAAATCGTTTATTATATCGGCGGTGCACTGGCACTGTGCTTTATCACCAGCTATTTTATACCACAGCTGTACACCATTGCTTCCTTGTTATTGCTGTGCCTCTGCGTAACCGTTCTCGTAGATACCCTGCTGGTTTACCGGAAACGAAACGGCATTATTGCCACACGCACCACACCAGACCGTTTGAGCATCGGCGATGCGAACCAAATCAGCCTGCATCTTTTCAACAATTATCCTTATCCCGTTTCGCTTTCTATTATCGACGAGTTGCCGGCCCAGTTCCAGGAGCGGAACTGGATACGGTATGTATCCTTAGCAGGCAACCAGGGAACGGATATACACTATGAAGTAAAACCGCTCACCCGCGGCACTTACACCTTTCACGATATCCATGTATTCGTTACAGCTCCGTTACGGCTGGTTACCCGCAGGTTTACCATCCCGGCACAAAAAACCACCAAGGTATATCCTTCGTTTGTACAAATGCGCCGGTTCCAACTGCTGGCCATCAGCAACCGGCTGCAGGAAGCCGGTGTAAAACGGTCACCACGGCTGGGGCACAGCATGGAGTTTGAGCATATTAAAGAATACGTACGCGGCGATGATTACCGCACCATCAACTGGAAGGCCACCGGACGTAAGGGCAACATCATGGTGAATAATTACACGGATGAAAGAAGCCAGCAGGTTTATTGCATCATCAATAAGGGGCGTGTAATGAAGATGCCCTTTGAGGGAATGACCTTAATGGATTATGCCATCAATGCCTCGCTGGTGCTCTCCAATATCTCGATCGTAAAACAGGACAAGGCGGGTCTGATCACTTTTGCAGAAAACCTGGATAGCTTTATTGCTGCCGACAAACGTCCGGGGCAGATCAGCCGGCTCCTCGAAACCCTGTATCAACAGGAGACCCGCTTCCTGGAAGCCGATTATGAAAAACTATACACGGTAATCCGGAACAGGATCAATAGTCGCAGCCTGCTGGTGCTCTTTACGAATTTTGAATCGATCGAGAGCCTCCAGCGGGAACTGCCGGCATTGAAGAAAATGGCCCATTATCACCTGCTGCTGGTAGTTATTTTTGAAAACACCGCCATCAAAGGACTCATTGAATCTTCCGCAACAAATCTTGAAGAAGTTTATATCAAGACTATTGCCGAAAAATTTGCCTTTGAAAAGCGGCAGATGATCAAGGAACTGCAGCAGAACGGCATTCTGGGCATTCTTACGACGCCTCAGCAACTCACAGTAAATACCATCAACAAATACCTGGAGCTGAAGAACCGGGCAAGGATCTAAGCTTTGGGATTAAATTCTAAAATCTAAATTCCAAATATCAGAAGACTAAAATCCAGCTCCGGGTTATGGGTTTGAAAATCAGGATGCGCTTGTTCAGCGTTTTTATCCGGGAGGCTCTTAAAGACACACCGTCGGCTTTCTGCCAACAGGCAACAATGTTGCAACCAGCACATACTTATTTTTGCCCGGAATCCAGCAACGGCCTCGGATCAAATACCACCTTAAATGACCGGATCTTCCCTGCTTCTGTATGATACCAGCCGGAGGCCAGGATTTTTTTACCATTCATGTCAATATTGTACCAGAGGCATACGTCTTCGCCGCCCCCGAAAGATTGCAATACTTCATATTTCAGCTTCATTTGCGACATTTCCTTTACGTAAAGATCTGCGCCCTCTCGCTTCCCCAGCACGCCTTCAAATACAAAATCATCATGCAATACATTTCTTGCTCCTGAAAAATTTTCGTTGTTGAGATCCCCGATGAATTGGGATACCACCGTTGTTGCGTTGTGATTCATATTATGTTATTTTAATAGAATTACAAAGCTAAAGTGGAAAAAGAAAAAATGGTGTGATCATTATCACAAAAACCGCTCCGTTCTGTTCTTTATTTGAGAAGTAACAGGAACAACCATACGAAAGGAATGGTTACCAGCAGGGAATCGAACCGGTCCATAAAACCGCCATGTCCGGGCATAATATGGCCGCTGTCCTTTACACCCGCCATCCGCTTCAGCTTTGATTCCAGCAGATCACCCGCGGTACCTGCAACCGCGGCTATCAGCGAAACACCCAGCAGTACCTGCCATTGAAACCAGTATTGCAGGATCAGTGTAATGGCGGCTACACAAAGCAGCATCCCACCAACGGTTCCTTCCACGGTTTTCTTGGGAGAAATCTTTGAAAGGGGCGTTTTCCCGATCATCGAACCAACCAGGTAGGCACAGGTGTCGTTGATCCATATGGCCACGATCAGCAAAACGGGTATAAAGAAACCCGACATTGCATGCCGGGCAGGCTCCTTCATAATATGAATTTCGGTCGAATACCGCAGCAACAGCAACAGGGTCCAGCTCAGCGAAATATAAACAAAACCCAACGCCGCTGCGCCCAGGGCCTTTATATGAATGCGCTGCCGGAACATCCCTGACACCAGCAATATCAGTCCGGCCAGCAGAAACGGCAATGAAAAGCTCGAGGCAAGGGTATAACCAAACCACTGTAGCGTTCCGCAGCAAAGCAGCAGCAAATGATACCCCGTTAAACAGAAGCCAAGTTTCAAATAGGGATGAAAAGAAACGCTGAAGATCTTTTCGATCAGCTGCAGGTATTCCCACCAGCAGCCGAAATGGATCAGGCTGATTAATATTAAAAAGCTCCATTCGTTATAAAGCAATCCGGCCATCATCACCGCTACAAAAATTAGAGCAGTAAAAGCCCTTGTCCAGAATGTATTCCAGTTAAATGCCATCGGCCGGTTTTTTTTGTTTTATTTTTTTATTCATCCACATAAAAAGAACGGCCACCACCGGCACAGCCATCAATCCCAGGTAACTGCCGCTTTTATCGCTCATCGCCTCAGCAAGGGACTTCCCGGATTGCACCTGGAGGTACATGGCTATCACCGCCAGGGCATTGTTGATAAAATGGGCCAGAATACTCAGCCAGATATTGCCGGATAACTGGTAAATCAATCCCAGGATCACACCCAGTGCGAGGCGGGAAAGAAACCCATAACCCGACATGTGCACGATGCTGAAGATCAGGCTTACCACAATCACCGCCATCCAACGATTTCCGTTACCCCGGTACATAAAATTCTGCAATCCGCCCCGGAAAAACGCTTCTTCGCAAACGGCAGGTACCAGTGCCAGCACCAGGATCGAAAGCAGCAGGTCGGGTATGCTTTTAAAGCTTACAAGACCCGCAGCCTGCGCGGCATAAACCTGTTCCCATTGGTCAAACTGTGCCTTAACAGATACCGGCAGCGGCAGCTGGTAACTTAAATGTCCCAGCCCTGCGCTTACGCCCAAACCACAAAGAATGAGCACGATACTAAGCACTACCAGGTCGCCCTCCGGCTTTTGGCTAAACCCAACCAGTTTCAACGGCTTATGGCTTAAAAAAGAAGCAGTTACCAGTGTAGGCGCCAAAAAGCCAAACAGCGCCTGAAGGGTTTGAAGCAGTTGCATCTCCCTCAGATAAGCGGGATTTCCGACAGCCGCTGCCAGTTCAGCAAGTCCCTTTCCCGTCATCAGATTCCAGGCAATACCTCCGATAGCTCCAGCCAGGAACATGCCTCCCACACCAAAAGCAATCAACATAAAAAATCCCGCCGTATAGGAGATATCCTTCTTATCAAGATCAGTCATCATAGTATCAAAAAAATAAATCGTACCTTTGCGGGCTCAAAAATAGTTGATTTCTGCAAGTTGAGCGTAGACCACTGAACGCTAAATGCTGATAGCTGTTAAACTGATAACACAAGAAATGGTAAACATAGGAAACATATCGCTGCCGGATTTCCCGCTTTTACTCGCTCCCATGGAGGATGTCAGCGATCCGCCTTTTCGCGCTGTATGCAAGGATAACGGTGCCGACCTGATGTATACCGAGTTCATCAGCAGCGAGGGTCTGATCCGCGACGCGATCAAAAGCCGCCGGAAACTGGATATTTTTGATTATGAACGACCGATCGGCATCCAGATCTTTGGAGGCGATGAAGACAGTCTGTCTCTGGCTGCAAAAATCGTAGATGTTACCCAACCAGACCTGCTGGACATCAATTTTGGCTGCCCTGTAAAAAAAGTGGCGCTGAAAGGAGCCGGAGCGGGTGTACTGAAAGATATCGATCTGATGGTTCGTCTTACCGAAGCCGTGGTAAAATCCACTTCCCTGCCGGTAACCGTAAAAACCAGGCTTGGCTGGGACGACAGCATGCTGAACATTGAGGAAGTGGCAGAACGCCTGCAGGATGTGGGCATTAAAGCACTGGCCATTCATGGCCGCACCCGCTGCCAGATGTACAAAGGTGAGGCCGACTGGACATTGATCGGTAAAGTAAAAAACAATCCCCGGATCCATATTCCCATTTTTGGGAACGGCGATATCGATAGTCCGCAAAAAGCACTGGAGTATCGGAACCGCTACGGCGTGGATGGCATTATGATCGGGCGCGCCGCCATTGGTTATCCCTGGATCTTCCGGGAAATAAAGCATTATGTTCAAACAGGCGCTGTGCTGGCGCCCCCTACTGTGGAAGAACGGGTAAACGTGGTGCGCAAACACCTGCAAAAAAGTGTAGAATGGAAGGGCCCGATCGTTGGTATCAATGAAATGCGCCGCCATTATGCCAACTACCTGAAAGGCTTGCCCAATATAAAAGAATACCGGAGCAAACTGGTGCGCCTCGCAGAAGAATCCGCCATTCGGGAAGTGCTGGATGAAATCATTGAAAAATATTCTGGTCTTGAAATGCAAGCCACACCCATTGAGCTGATCAACTACCACGAAAAATGCCCGGTGAATTAATGTGTTTAGCGGCTGTAGTTTATAATCATAACCCGTTATCCGAAGCATTCGTGAATTGTTAATGATGACCAGAGAAGCAAATCAGACCGCCTGATTCGGCAACCATTTTTTAAAAAGAGCACCTTTACAGGGATCATAATATTATTGAATGGATCCGGAAGATAATAAAGTAGAAGAGCCCCCTGTGCCTTATGGCGTCATTACCTCCATGGATCAGCTGGATATATCGAGGCGCTATTCTTATGCCGATTATTTCCGGTGGGAATTCCAGGAACGGGTGGAACTTTTAAGAGGCCGGATCCATAAAATGAGCCCGGCACCGGGTATGAAGCACCAATCCACATCCTTAAAACTGACACTTAAAATCGGGAACTACTTTGAAGAAAAACCCTGCAACGTTTTTGCAGCGCTCTTTGATGTGCGCCTACCCGACTCTAAAAAGCAAAAAGGGATGAGCTCGTTTTTACAGTAGTACAGCCGAATATCTGCGTTATCTGCGATGCTGAAAAAATAGACGACCGGGGCTGTATCGGTGCCCCGGACCTGGTAATTGAGATCCTCTCACCAGGGAACACTCAAAAAGAGATGGGCATCAAATTTGACCTCTATGAGGAAAGCGGTGTAAAAGAATACTGGCTCGTAGAACCGCAGGATAAAGTGGTCCTTGTGTATCTGTTAAAAGACGGAAAGTTCCAGGGTATCAAGCCCTTTATTGAAACCGATGAAATCAGTTCCGCTGTGTTCCCGGAGTTGAAATTTAACGTGCGCGATATATTTGAATAAAGTACACCAGTCCGGCCATTTTTGTGCATCATTGACGCTTCTTCTTTACTTTTACGGTTCTATGGATACTACAAGTTACAAAGTTAGAGCAGAACAGTTTTCTAAACAGGCGAGCCAACTGAAGCAAAAGTCGGGATGGCTCAGTTTCTTCCGGCTCCTGCTCTTTGCCGTTTTCATCTACCTGCTTTATCAATCTACCCAAACGGGCAGTACCTTAACCATTCTATCCGCTGTCATTTTATTTATTGCCTTTCTGGTGGTTGTAAAATGGTATGACCGGCTGCAGCAAAAGACCACTTATTATAAGGCGCTGGTCAAATACAATACAGATGAGATCGCCTTCCTGGATACCAACCAGTCTCCATATATCAATGGGAAAGCTTATCAGGATCCACATCACCCCTACTCCTACGACCTGGATTTATTTGGTGAAGGCGGGCTTTATGCACACCTGAACCGCTGCAGCACTTCTTTTGGCAGGGAAGCGCTGGCAAACCTGCTGCTAAACCCTGATACAGCAACCATTCTCCAGCGGCAGGAAGCGATTAAAGAACTGGCCGCTCTGGACGATTTCCGTCAACAGCTTTACGCCAGCGGCAGCCTGCAGGAAAACCGCGAAAAAGAACTGAGCCAGCTCATGACCTGGGTACGTGCAGCCAAAACCGGCATCAGCAAACCGCTGTATGCCTTTCTGATGCTTTTCCCGCTGATTACTATTGGCAGTTTATTGTATTACCTGTTTATTTCAGACAGCAACGAAGTATTCCGGATCATCTACAGCTCCTTTGTATTAAACCTCTTCATCGCTTTTGCATTCGGAAAAAAAATTGCAGCCCAGCTAACGGTTTCCTCATCCGTAAATAAAATACTGGCGGCCTATAAAGACCAGCTACGGCGGATTGAAACCCAGGCATTCAACACGCCGCTCCTGCAAGCTTATCAGCGACAGTTAAAACAAGATGCTCCTTCTGCTTCCCGGCAGTTGCACCAGCTGGCTTCTTTGTTCGAATACCTGGAATCCATCGTGAACCTGGTCGTGAGTATCCTGCTGAATGGATTATTCCTGTTTCATGTACACATTCTGTACCGGCTGGGGGTATGGAAAAAAAAGCACGGGGATCATATTGCCGGGTGGCTCGAGGTGATCGGCCAGTTTGAAGCATTGGGCAGTTTGGGCAATTTTTCTTTTAACAATCCCGGCAACTGCTTTCCTGAAATAAACGGCGCCCCTGCGCTGACGGCCACAAACCTGGGACATCCCCTGATCCGCGCTGAAAAAAGGATCTGCAATGATGCGGACTTTCAGCAGCAAAAATTCATTATCCTTACCGGCTCCAACATGAGCGGCAAAAGTACGTTTTTACGCACCGTGGGTATGAACCTGGTACTGGCACGCAGTGGTGCGCCGGTAACGGCAACCCGGTTTGTGTTTTATCCGTTTGATGTATATGTAAGCATGCGTATTACGGATTCATTGCAGGAAAGCGAATCCTTTTTCTATGCAGAATTAAAGCGCCTACAAACCATTGTAGAACACCTCAAAGAAGGGAATACCACATTTGTGATCCTTGATGAGATCCTGCGCGGCACCAACAGCAACGATAAGCGGAACGGCACCATTGGCCTGATCCGGAAAATGGCAGGCTTTGATACGTTTGGCATTATAGCTACGCATGATGTGGTGGTGGCCGATCTCATCAAGGATTATCCCAATTATATCGCCAACAAAGCCTTTGAATCGGAGATCATCAATGATGAGCTGGTCTTTGATTATAAATTGAAAGACGGCGTTTGTACCAAGCTCAGCGCCTCCTACCTGATGAAAAAACTGGGTGTCATCGATCAGTAATAGAGGGCTTGCTTTCGTTTGGGTAAAGGCAATTCTGTTGCCCCCGGTATAAAAGTATCCATCCGCGGCAACGGCCGTTGGATATGCATCCGCTCTGTCCAGCTGCTTTCCTTTGCAGCACCTTTTTCGCGGCAATCTTCTGTTGTACACGTTACGACTACATCCCCGGTGGATAAATTATAATCCAGCTGCGTCATTGAATCGCAGGGGGCTCCAAAATTTATGGTAGCACCTACGAGGTACCAGCTCCCGTTCTGGAACCGGTAGCGGTGCGTATAATGCCATTTCTGGCGGCTGCCTCCAAAATGATGCACCACAATACATTTTCTTGCGATCGCAATACCGCTATAAGGATCACCCATCATACCACCGTTCTGGTCGCCCAGTAAGGGTGCCAGGGTTTGGTACCAAAGCATCCACCGGTCGCCGGTCTTCCGGAAAACAGCCAGGCAGGAGGCGGCACCCATATCTGCCGGCATGGGCGTTTTATATACTACCACCGCTTCATCGCCCGCTATTCCATCCAGATCCCCAAAAACGCTGTCGCGAACCGTCCAATACGCCGGTGTAAAAGCTGCAAGTGTAACGGCGCTGGTAATTTTAATGGTTTCGTCATAGTTGCCCGATGCTACAGCTACATCAAAAGCCTCCTGCTCTTGTTGTTTTTTGGCGGCAATAACCGGGATCTGCGTTAATACGGCCGGCAGTTGTGAAGGATAAGGAGGAAGCCCCGGTACCTTCGGTAATTGCCCGTCCTGGTAATACACAATCTCCCGCGCTTCCAATGCTACCAGCTGTTTTGCACCATATACACCCTGACTACAGGGTTGATAGTACTTCCGTTTTTCAATCCAGTTGTTTTTGTCATCATATTTATATTCGTAGCTTTCGATACCCAACAAATTGCCGGTATATTCTCTCGACTGCTCAAAAACCAGGTCCCCCTGGGCATTGTACCTGCGCAGGGTCCGCAATGATTTTTCGGTACCCTTCATATGATATTGCTGTTCCACGCGTTCGGCATACCCGTAGAAATAGGAATATTCCGTTTTGTTTTCCAATACGCCTTCCGGCTGATACCAGATTTCCGATGTTATAAAACCATGGTCATCATAAGTAAACTGCACCTGCCGGTCGTTAAAAATATAGCCCTTTGTTGCTACCGGCTTATAGCGCCCGTTGATCAGCCGGAAATGCTGAATCTTTGACTGGTATAAAGGACGGTTTTTTATCAGCGCCGATCCGGAAAAGCGATACTCTGCAACGGGGTCTGCGGTTGTATCACTATTATAACCGGTTATCTGCACGATGCTGGTGTTCCCGGAATCTCGGTAGTGATAGGTTGTATAATCATCCACCAGAAGATTTCCCTTGCTGTTGCCGCAACGGACCATGCCTTCAAGCAACCCCTTTTTGTTATACAGCAGCCAGTGTTGCCAGGTTACCATTCCAGGGCGTTCAATCAGCAACAATTGTTGATGGTGCACATCATAGTAATAACGTTCCGTATGTTTCCTATTCCCGTTATAATATTCATAATACAATTTTCTTCCATCCGGGAGGTATTCCGTATATGCCATTGGCTCCATCCGTATGCCTCCGATATTTCTTGTATGTTTTCCCTGGTTTTTTTTATCCGGCATCTGGTAATAACGAACGGAATAAATCTGTTTTGTTTTAAAATTCCCTGTATCGGCAAGAGATGCCGCTATTTCAAAGTTATCCAGATTTTGATTGATGAGTTCAGGATCTTGTGCAGCCGCCTTAAGAAAAAAACCGGAAAGCAGCAACGACAAAAAATAAATCACATATTTCATAAGCCCTACAGAATCAATGATAAAGACCCACTAAAATTACAACATTTAACGCGTGTAACATTCAAGAGAATGCAGGAGCCGGATTTCCGACAGGATTTCAGATAATCGATTTTCAAAATAAATTTATCGATTTACAATAAATTTATTTTGAAATTTGATAAAAATAATCCAGCTTTGTGCAAAAATCAAACATATGAAGTCGCAGCCTGCTATCGGAATGTTAAAAGTGCTTGCTTATATCGGTTTTTATCTGCTGATCTTTTTCACGGCTTTATTTCTGGTGAAATCGATGTTGAATGTAGCCGGCATAAAGCCGGATTTCCGGTCCGGTAATTTTCGTGAGCTTAGCTTAAATGTCCGGTCCTTTGGATCTGCGACATCACCGGTGATTACAAACGCCGGAGCCACGGCCAAATATGAGCAGGTAAACAGCCGGTATGTGGTCAGCGTTCATCCCAATACACCGGCAGGCTATTATACCGTATTTATAAAAACAGTGTATATGGCTTTGGGCATATGGGTTCTGTGGCTTTTTATACGGGTACTAAAAAGCATCAACAAAGGCGAATCGCCCTTTCACCTAAAGATCATCCGTTACCTCCGCCTGATGGCCCTGGCTTTTATTTTAAATGATGTTATTAAGGCGCTCGACTACCTGGTTGAGGGCCGGATATTGCGGCAGCTGTTCCCGGCCATGCATTTTCAGTTAGAAACAGAAATTGGAAATGGTTTAATCACGGGTTTAATCATCTGGGTCATTGCCTTTGTATATGCAAGCGGAGTAAAACTGCAAACTGACCAGGCGCTCACTATTTAAATTACCGGAATGCAAACAAAACGTTCATCCACTATTTTATTGAGGTCCCTGCTTTTTTACGTCTGTACAACCTTACTCTTTGTTGCAATGTCGGCAATTGTACCAATGACTGGCATCCGCCCGGTATCTACGGCAACAATCGGAGCGGCGGCTGCGCTTACGTTTATAATACTTATTTTCTTTTGCCACAGGGATAAGATAACATTAAAACAGACGGGCGTCTATTTCCATAAGCAGAGCCTTCCCCGTTTTTTAAAGGGATTTATTGCGGGCATCCTGATGGTCCTTATCTGGGTATTGCTCGTTGTATGGATAACGCCCGTCCGATTATCGCGAAGTGCAGCTCCCGGTACCGGTGCCGTTTTTTCTGCGCTGCTGCTTTATCTGCTTGTAGCCACAAGAGAAGAACTGGTATTCCGCTCCTACTTTTTAACACGTTTGGCTACGGCTTATGGTCGTTTGGCCGCATTGATGATCGTGACCGCCGTTTTCATTCTTGAACACCGTTTGGCGGGCATGAGCTGGCACATGGCGGTAATAGGTTCAGGAATGGGTGGGCTTTTATTCGGGCTGGCCGCCATAAAAACAAAGGGGATTGCCCTTCCCCTGGGTCTTCATAGTGCCTGGAATTTTGGTCGCTGGATGTTTGGACTGACCGGCAGTACCGGTATCTGGCATTATACGTATACACAAGGGAGTGAAGCCCGGGGAACAACCACTGCGCTGACGATGCATGCCATTATTTTCCTGGCGGCCATCATCGTCCTCTTTATTTCCGGGAAAACCGCCAACCGGCCCTTTTCACGCACAGTTGCTAAGATTTTTAAATGATTTACAAATGAAAACAAAACAAATCATCCAACTTTTAAATGTGCTCGCCTGGATCATATTTATTGCCCTATGTGTTGAAGCCGGCGCCATCATGGTCAGCAGCGTCCTGTGGCTGATACTACCCGGCTACGCCCACCATTTATACAAATGGGAAGATCTATCGCCTTTATTTGAATATGATAAAGGACATTTTACAGCCATCATCATTGTGATAAGCATTGTAACCCTATTAAAGACCCTGCTTTTTTATATGGTTATTAAATTGATGCGCAATAAAAACCTTAAGTTCGCCCGGCCGTTCAGTACAGAAGTGAACCGGTTTATTTTATATGGGGCCGTTATTGCGTTCTTCATTGGCCTGTTTTCAAAATACGGTTTTAAATATGCACAATGGCTATTTTCAAAAGGGGTACACATGCCGGATGCGGCCGATTTAAAATTAGACGGGCCGGATGTATGGATACTAATGGGCGTTATTCTTTTTGTAATTGCCCAGGGTTTTAAAAGAGGTGTAGAGCTCCAACAGGAAAATGATTTAACCGTATAACCATGCCCATCATCATTAATTTAGACGTCATGATGGCCCGCCGGAAAATGTCGCTCAACGAGCTGAGCGAAAAAGTGGGCATTACGCTTTCCAATCTTTCTATCCTGAAAAACGGCAAAGCCCGGGCTATCCGCATTGAAACGCTGGAAGCAATCTGCAGGGCACTGGATTGCCAGCCCGGCGATATTATTGAATACCGGAAAGAAAATGCATAAAAAAATATAAATCTTTTCAACCATTGTAACTTTTTTTGGTTTTAAACGACTAACAGCTGACGCTTACATAAAATTGACCTTCAATGACAAAAAAATACCCGGGATTTATACTGTTTTCCCTGATCCTTTGTATCCAGAGCTATGCCCAAAAAACATCGGTTACCGGCATTGTAATGGACAGCAGTGCCAATGTGCGGCTGGCCAATGCCTCAGTGGTGCTCCTGCAGGATAAAGATTCGTTTATTGTAGCCGATACCCGCGCCGATAAAGACGGAAAATTTGCATTTCATAACCTTAGTGATACAGCGCGGTATGTATTATTTTTCAGTTACCCGAAATATGCCGACTACTCGCACCGGATCTTTATGGGGGATGCAAAAAACAACCTGTTCAACATGAACAAGGTGAACATGATCCTTAAAGAAAAACTGCTGCAGGAAGTGATCGTAAAATCGCAGGTCAGCGCGATAAAGATAAAAGGAGACACCACCGAGTATACGGCAGATAGCTTTAAAGTACAGGCCAACGCCACGGTGGAGGAGCTGCTCCGGCAACTGCCCGGCTTGCAGGTAGATCAGTATGGTAATATCACCGCCCAGGGGCAAAAAGTAAAAAAAGTGCTGGTGGATGGCGAGGAGTTTTTTGGAGATGACCCTACCCTGGTTACCCGAAATCTCAGGGCGGATATGATCGACAAGGTACAGGTATACGATAAAAAGTCCGATGCAGCCGCATTTACGGGCATTGAAGATGGGGTAAAGGATAAAACCATCAATCTGAAAATCAAAGAAGATAAGAATCATGGCGTATTTGGCAAGGCCGAAGCCGGCGGCGGTACGGATCAGCATTATAATGCCCAGGGAATGCTAAACGCCTTTAAAGGCAAACGGAAAATGGCCGTTTACGGAACCACCAGCAATATCGGCCGCACCGGTTTGGGTTCCGCCGATAAAGAAAAGATCGGGAGCGATGAGGATGGAAATGGTACATATTCCGGAAAGGGATTGCCCAGGGCCACCTCTGCGGGATTACATTATGATAAAAAATGGGGGGAGGATAAGAACAGCATTAACAGCAATTATAAATTCAATATGACCAATGTGGAGGGCAATGATCAAACCATATCCCAAAATAACCTTCCCACCGGCTTAATTCTCAGCAACGCCAACAATCATTTTGAAAACAGCAGTAACAGCCATAAGGCGAATGCCAAATATATTCACAAGTTTGATACCACTTCCACCGTTACCATCTATACCGATGGCTCTATCAACAACAGCAAAAATAAAAGCAATGGAATGACCCGGAACCTGAGGGGCGACAGCAGCCTGCTTTACAATAACCAAAGCTCCAGTTCCAATGACTACGATTATAATGCCTATAATCTGAACCTATCCTGGGAGAAAAAATTAAAGAAATACGGCCGGACACTTTCGTTTTACCTGAACAATAACTTTTCTAATGATGCATCACGGGGTGAAAGCCGCTCTCTAAGCGACTTTTACAATAGGCAGGGCGAACTCGATAGTACCAGGGAGCTTCATTTGCAACGGAAGATGAACGACGACTGGCGCACCCTTAGCTTCAACGCCAACTATACCGAACCGCTTACATCAAAATTATCGCTGCTGGTCAATTATAAGCTCAACAACGAAGAATTGCACGATGACAAGCGCTCCTTTGATCTTGTTAAGGATCCTTCAGGAGCCACAATGGATAAAAAGTTCAGTACCCTCATGAACAGCACCATTTGGGGTAACCAGGCCGGCGCCGCGTTGAACTATGCTTCCAAAAAATTTATTGCCAAAATCGGTAACAATGTCAAACTGGTACGCATGAATATCGAAGACCGCTACCGTCCGCTCACGTTTGACAAACAGTTCTGGAACTGGAATCCTCAGGCCAGTGTGAATTATAAATTCAGTAACTATAAAAGTTTAAATGTAAGCTACAACGGTAACAGCACCAATCCTGAGCGAACCCAGCTGCTTCCGCTGGCCTTCAACAATGGCCAGTTATCCACCTACCTGCCCAACCTGGATCTGAAGAACAGTTTTTCCAATAACCTGAGCGCCTACTATAATACGGTGAGGGTAGTGTCGCAGACTTACGCCGGCGGTTATGCCAATTACAGCAGGGTTTCGAATCCCATCGTCAACAGCGTTTTGGTAGATACCTCCGGCGCCTACACGTACCAGTTTGTAAACATGCAGGGCTATACCAACCAGAACTACAATGCCAGCCTTTATTACTCCAAAAAAATACAGGCCTGGGAGCTGCAGGCCGGAGCCTATGGCAGCATCAGCGGTGGAAATACCTTCAGCATGATCAACCGTGCGGTAAACAAACTCAATTATACCACCTATACCCTGGGCCTGGAATTTTTCAAAACCAAGATGAAGGAATACAGTCTTTACCTTACCGCCAGCGGGGGTTATACCTTAAACAGCTCCTCGCTCCAACCCGGAAGCAATAACAATTACTTCTTTTATAATCTTAACCCGTCGGCAGATATTTACTTCCTTAAAAAATTCCAGCTGCATACGGATCTGGGCTATTTGTGGCAGCAGAAAAGCAAGGCCTTTAGCGATAATTTCACCCGCACCATCTGGAACGCCTGGGTGGGCCGCAATTTCCTGAAGAACGACCAGCTGACCATTAAAATATCCTGTAATGATATCCTCAACGAGAACAATGGTTATGCGCGTACCGCCAATAACACGTTCTTTTCCGAAAACCGGTACACCACTATCCGGCGTTTCTTTATGGTGGGTGCCACCTGGAGCTTTACAAAATTTAATAACCTTAAGCAATAACTTTTCATGAAACGCATTTATCTGGCTTTAATACTGATAATAGGGGCGCTGGGCCCGGTGCAGGCGCAATATGCGGCCTTTGTAAACAGTGGCCGAATCACCTTTGAACGGAAAGTGAATACTTTTGCTGCTATGCAGATCTTCCTGAAGGAAACCAAACAGGTACCGGAAGATCAGCTGGGCACTTTTATGCAGAAATACCGCAGTACCGCCCCGCAGTTCTGGACCGATAGCTTTGAACTGTATTTTGACAACAAACATAGCCTTTACCAGCCGCAGAACCCCGACATCGAGTTTTCGAAAAACTTTGCCATTCCTGTAGCCTATAAAAACAAAGTATACAGCAACTTTGAAACAAAAGAAGCACAAACCATTAAACAGGCTTTTGAAAAATCCTTTTTTATAACGGACTCTCTGAAAAACATAAAGTGGAAACTTACCGATGAAACCCGGGAGATAGCCGGGTACCAGTGCCACCGGGCCAATGCGTTGTTCTTTGACTCTATTTACGTGGTTGCTTTTTATACCGACGAGATCCTTACAAAAGGGGGACCCGAATCGTTTAATGGTCTCCCGGGTATGATCCTGGGCATTGCCATTCCCCACCAGCATATTACCATTTTTGCCAAAACCGTTACTGGTGTGGACACGGCGCCCGACAAATGGAAGCTGCCGGTGCAGGGGAAAAACACCCTTGTAAACAATAAAGAATTTAACGCAACTACGGCCAAAATGCTGAAACAATTTGGGCTTACCTCGCCCTGGGTGCAATTCTTTATGGACCTGTAGTTACTATTTTCAAAAAACGCAATAAAACCCGGGAGGTCTGAAAAGGATGTGCATCCGGCCAGGAGGCATTCCACCCATCGCGGTTTTATGAATCGGTTAAAGGCGCTTCCCGGCGAAGACCGCAAAAACCTGTAATCGTTTTTTAAACCCTTTGTCAACTTTTTTTCAGGACACGTCAGTCAACTTTTTTAGGACGAGTCACAATTTTGTAACACCATTTTTTGTAGCAAAAAAAAGCTACAAAGTTTCACGCTACAAAATTGCCTTCGATTTGGTCGCCTTATGGTTATCCGTAAACAGATCCTGATCCGCCTCGGCTTACAGAACGGTACCGCCATATAAAACAAAAGATGGCTGCCCGTTGAGACTGCCATCTTTTAAATTCTTGAATGGATACCTTGCCCCGCGTGCCGGACCGTTACGAATTATGAAAATTCATACCCAATATCTCTTCGATAATACATATCATCGAAGTGTATCTGCTCCAGGATTGCCTTTGAGCGGCCAACGGCTTCCGTAACCGAGTGGCCAAATGCCGTGGCACAAAGCACTCTTCCTCCACTGGTCACCACCTGTCCATCCAGCTCCTTTGTACCCGCCTGAAACAGGATGGCATCGCTCAATGGCTGACCCAGTCCGGTTATTTTAAATCCCTTCTCATAATCGCCCGGATAACCCCCGCTTACAGCCATTACGGTTACCGCGGTACGTGGATCTTCCTCGATCGTAATTTCAGAAAGCCGGTGCTCAGCAGCCGCTTTACATACAGTGGCAATATCGTTTTTCAGCCGGGGCATCACTACTTCTGTTTCCGGGTCGCCCATACGGCAATTGTATTCGATCACAAACGGATCATCGCCCACTTTGATCAGGCCGATAAACACAAACCCTGTATAATCGATCTGTTCTTTTGCTAACCCATCCACTGTAGGTATAATAATACGGTCCGTTACTTTTTGCATAAACGCAGCATCGGCAAACGGCACCGGGCTAACCGCCCCCATGCCCCCGGTATTCAACCCGGAATCCTTCTCCCCGATACGTTTATAATCCTTGGCCTGCGGCAGCACCACATATTCCTTTCCGTCGGTAACCAGGAACACACTCATTTCAATCCCTGATAAAAATTCCTCTACCACTACTTTACGGCTGGCTTCACCGAATTTTGCCTCCTGGATCATGGCTTCAAACTCCGCCACCGCCTGCTCATTGGTCTGACAGATTACCACTCCTTTTCCGGCGGCCAATCCATCGGCCTTTAACACCACCGGCAATGCATGGGTTTCCAGATACCGGATCCCTTCTTCATAATTCGCTTCGGTAAATTCTTTGTAACCAGCTGTCGGAATCTGGTGACGTTCCATAAAGGCTTTTGCAAAGGCCTTGCTTCCTTCCAGCTGCGCGCCAAACTGCGAGGGGCCAATCAACGATATGGCTTTCAGCGCTTCATCTGCCAGGAAAAAATCCCGGATCCCTTTTACCAGGGGCTCTTCCGGTCCTACCACCACCATTTCAATGCCGGTTTCCCGGCAAAATGCACCGATGCCTTCAAAATCATTCACACCCAGGTTTACGTTGGTTCCAAGCGCCGCCGTTCCCGGGTTTCCCGGGGCGATAAACAGTTCATGATTCCCGCGCGTCTTCATATTCCAGGCTAAAGCATGCTCCCGCCCCCCGCTTCCTAAGACCAGTATTTTCATTTTTTTGCTTTTGATCAATATTAAGGGCGGAAAGATAGCCATAAAATGAAAAAAAAAGGTGATTCCGGATTTTTCTGTACTTTGGCCGGTAATTTTTAAATAGAATATATGACCCAGGTACCCGCCAAAGCGAAACATCACCGCTCGCTGTTTGTGTTATTTATTACCGAAATGTGGGAGCGTTTCGGATACTATTTGATGGTTGGAATTTTATTTCTTTACCTCACAGATAACAAAACGGGGGGAAAAGGATTTGACAATAAAACGGGTGCCGACATTGTGGGCACCTTTATTGCATTGGTATATTTAACTCCCTTTATCGGAGGCCTGCTAGCCGACCGGTATCTAGGGTACATCAAATCTATTTTTTTAGGCGGCACCCTGCTGGCAGCCGGTTACATCGGGCTGGCCATTCCCGGGGATACGGCCATGTTCGTTTCACTGGGACTGATCTGTATCGGCAACGGCTTTTTTAAACCCAATATTTCCACCATCCTTGGTAATATTTATAATAGAGAAGAATTAAAGCCTTTAAAAGACAACGCGTACAATATTTTTTATATGGGCGTAAACATCGGCGCCCTTTTCTGCAATTTTGCAGCAGCTTATCTGCGCAATACCTATGGCTGGGGTTATGCTTTTGCAGCCGCAGGTGTAGGATTGATCCTGGGCCTCATCTGGCTGGCCACACAATTGAAGCATGTTAAAGAAGGGGATATCAAAAAGCCCCTGCAAAAAGAAGACATGCCTATGTCGAAGATCATGCTTTACGTGTTTTTACCCGCAATCATAGCTGCCGTTATTGGTTGGATCATTCCCGGAAACCTGTTTGGGTCTGATACCAACGATGCTTTTATGTTTGCCTGTGTGCCCGTGATCATCTTTTATGTAAACATCTGGCGTAAAGCACAGGGGTCCGACAAACGGTCGATTGGGGCCTTGTTGTTCATTTTTGCCATTTCCATTATTTTCTGGACCATCTATAACCAGAATTCAACGGGTCTTACCATTTGGGCACAAACCTATACCGACCGTAAAGTAAGCGGTACCACCGAACAGATTGCAGGCAAACTGGGTTTCCTTGAAAAAGTAACGGATAGCCTGCGACAAACTGATAAAGTAGACGGCCATTTGATTCCGGTAACCGACACCAGTTCGGTGATCCAGGCCGTAAAAGGCAAGGATCTTCTGCTGGCGAACGGTAACCTGGTAGACTCTGCCACAAGGATCGTACAGGTACAGGGGCCCGATCCTTATTATAATAATGTGCCCCCATCCGAATGGCCGCAGGGAAAGGTGGAGCGGTTGGCCAATACGGAACTGTTTCAATCGATCAATCCGTTTTTCATTGTGGTGCTGACCCCCATATTGGTGGGACTGCTGGTGTGGTTGCGGAAACGGCGCAGTGAGCCCACCACCTCGGCGAAATTTGGCCTGGCCCTGTTCATTTCCGGCCTTTCGGCCCTGGCGATGGTATTTGCAGTAATGTCTGTTCCCTCGGTTTACACGAATAAAACAGCAGCTTACTGGCTGTTTATCACCTATTTTGTATTTACGATCAGCGAGATCTTATTGAGCCCGATCGGTTTGTCGTTTGTATCCAAGCTCTCCCCTCCCCGGCTTACAGCGCTCATGATGGGCGGCTGGTTCCTTTCCACATCGCTGGGCGGAAAAGTGGCCGGTGTAATGGCCAGCCAGTGGGATCATTTTGCTGATAAGAAGATTTTCTTCCTGATCATTGCGGTTGCCGCCTTTATCGGAGGTTTCTGGATCTTTGCCCGGATCAAATCATTAAATGCGATTGTAAAAGAGCGGACGGGTTCTGCCTGATCGCGCCATTGGGCAAATAATCGTCTTAAAAGACACGTAGTTCCATACTGCGTGTTTTTTTTATTTTATAAACGATCATTTGTTATCTTTCGCCCCTGAAACCAATTGGTCATGTGGAAAAGACATCCCAAGGCGCTGCCTTTTTTATTTTTTAGTGAGATGTGGGAGCGTTTTGGCTTCTATCTGTTACTGGGTATTTTTACGTTTTACCTGAAAGATGCCGCCGGTGGCTTTGGCATGGACGAAAAAGAGTCGGCCTCCCTTTATGGTACATTTATCGCGCTCATCTATTTTACACCTTTCCTGGGAGGACTGCTGGCCGACCGTAAAATGGGATACTGCAATTCCATTATCATTGGCGGATTGCTGATGGGTATGGGTTATTGCCTCATGAGTGTGCGCTCCGTACCCATGCTGTACCTGGCCATGACCCTCATCATTATTGGCAACGGGTTCTTTAAACCCAATATTTCTACCCTGCTGGGCAATGTATATTCTACGCCTCAATATCAGGATAAAAAGGATGAAGGATACAACATCTTTTATATGGGCATAAATATCGGCGCCTTTATCTGTAATTTTTTCGGCGCGGCCCTTTATACCACCATCGGCTGGGGTGCTGCTTTTATCGCTGCCGGTGTGGGCATGTTCCTCGGAGTGATCATTTTTGTGGTTGGCATGCGGCATTACAAAGCATTTGATACCCGTAAGCCGCTGAAAGAAGGCGATATGTCCATGGCCCGGATATTCAGCCTGGTAGTACTGCCCGCCCTGGTTTTTGGAGCGGCCGGTTACCTGGTAAAAGGCCCCGACGGCGCTATTTTTGATAGCAGCAGTACGGATGCTTTTATTTTTGCCTGCTTCCCGGTTGCAGTATTCTTTATAGCGCTCCTGTTTCGTAGTCCGAAAGAGGAACGGCGCCCCATGGCGGCGCTGCTGTCGATCTTTGCCGTGGTCATCTTATTCTGGGCCATTTTCAAACAGAACGGTTCCGCGCTCAATACCTGGGCCAGCCGGTATACCGAGCGGCATGTGCAAGGTACACAGGGCAAGGTCCTCAGCGCGTTGAAATTAACCGAAACCATTACCTATAAAAAGGATTCTGTTACCTTGCTCGACAATCAGTTCCGCAAAATAAAAGAAAACGGCAAAGAGGTAAAAAGGCTGGATTATCCTTCGTATTTTAAAAATATGAACCTGGCGGAAACCCCGCTGAAGGACGGCGACCAGGTGAAGGCCTGGGCACCTTCGCTTTCGCAATCGATCAACCCGTTCTGGGTCATCGTACTCACCCCCTTACTGGTGGCCTTTTTTACCTGGCTCCGAAGGAAAGGAAAAGAGCCCTCCACGCCTTCAAAAATTGCGCTCGGCCTGCTGGTGTCGGCCTTTTCGGTACTGGTGATGCTATTTGCAGTAAAAGCAGGAAATAACGGCGCAGAAAAGGTAAGCATCTGGTGGCTGGTAGCCAGTTACGGAGTTATTACCATCGGAGAACTTTTTTTAAGCCCGATGGGACTATCGCTGGTATCCAAATTAAGCCCCGTGCGTATTACCTCCCTGATGATGGGCGGATGGTTCCTGGCCATCTCCATTGGCAACAAACTGAGTGGTATCCTTTCCAGCAAATGGGATGAATATACCAATAAAGAAAGCTACTTTTGGCTGAATTTCATATTGCTTTTTAGTGCCGCCTTATTCCTTTTTGCGATCTTAAGATGGTTAAACAAAGTAATGAAGGAAAAAGGCGTCGCATAAAGCAGACTGACAGGAGCTGGAAAAGGACAACAAAGCAACCATCATCATTTAAGTATATCTATGCAGGAAACAAAATCTTCATTTAAGCCCTTTGTGCCCGACGAGGCGCGCATGGCCGAGTTTACATTAAAATCGGTGCTTACCGGCGCTGCCTTCGGGATCATATTTGGTGCGGCCACCGTGTACCTGGCCTTAAAAGCCGGATTAACCGTATCCGCATCCATTCCTATTGCAGTGATTGCCATTACCCTGGGCCGGAAATTTTTAAAGACCACCATCCTTGAAAACAATATCATTCAAACCACAGGCTCAGCAGGCGAAAGCATTGCTGCCGGTGTGGTATTTACCCTCCCGGGGTTTTTATTCTTAAGCAATGGCAGCGGCGAACATTTTTTTAACTACATGACCATTCTTACCCTGGCCATTATCGGCGGTATATTGGGCACCCTGATGATGATCCCGCTCCGGAAGTCGTTGATCGTAAATGAACATAAAACCCTGCCCTACCCGGAAGGCACGGCCTGTGCTGATGTATTAAAAGCCGGGGAAAAGGGCGGTGATTTTGCCAAGACCGCGTTCTGGGGGCTTGGCTTTGCGTTTGTGTATGCCATATTACAAAAGATTATTCATGTGATTGCCGAAACGCCTGCTTTTGTAACCAAGCAAACCAACCGGTTTTTCCCATCTGCAAAGGTCAGTGGTGAAATTACCCCAGAATACCTGGGCGTTGGATATATCATCGGGCCCAGGATTGCCGGCGTACTGGTAGCCGGTGGCGTACTGGCCTGGCTGGTGCTGATCCCCTTGTTATCATCTGTAGTTGCGCCGGAGCTGATCGCCACCCAACTGGTAAAACTCGGATATCTTACGGATATCGGAACAGCTGGCGGCAAGGGCGGCTGGGATCCCGTAGCTAAAACATTTGAAGATTTTTCATCTGCTGTTTATTACGCATATATCCGCCAGATCGGCGCCGGGGCCGTAGCAGCCGGTGGTTTCATCACGCTGATCAAAACCATTCCGACCATTATTTCCTCTTTCAAAGGAAGCCTGGGCTCTATAAAAGGAGCTTCTGCTGCTGAAACTTCAGTTAAACGGACGGAACGCGACCTGAGCATGAAGGTAGTGGCCCTGGGCAGCCTGGGCCTGGTAATCCTGATTGCCCTGTTGCCCCAGATCCCCGGACATACCATTCTGCAAAAATTATTGATCGGTATCCTGGTAGTGATCTTTGGAGCTTTTTTTGTAACCGTTTCTTCCCGTATCGTAGGCCTCATTGGTTCTTCCAATAACCCAATCAGTGGTATGACCATTGCTACATTGATGGGCACCTGCCTTATCTTTATTGCTGTTGGCTGGAGCGGAAAGGCTTATGAGCCCATGGCCCTGGTGGTTGGGGGACTGATCTGTATCGCTGCCGCCAATGCCGGCGCTACGTCGCAGGACCTGAAGACCGGTTATATTGTAGGCGCCACGCCTAAATACCAGCAGCTGGCGCTATTTGTGGGCGTAATCGTTTCGTCGATTGTGATTGGCCTCACCGTGAACTTCCTGGATAAACCTACGGCAGATATGGTAGCGAAAGGGGTAACAACACACGCTATCGGTTCGGAGTATTACCCGGCACCGCAGGGTACCCTGATGGCTACCCTGGCAAGAGGCATCCTCTCCTTTAACCTCGACTGGCAGTTTGTGCTCGTTGGTGTATTTATTGCGATTGTGCTGGAACTTTGCGGTGTTAAATCGCTAAGCTTTGCCGTAGGCGCCTATCTGCCACTGTCTACCACATTACCTATTTTTATTGGCGGATTGATCCGTGGAGCAGTAGATAAAAAAGCCGGGAAAGCTGCAAATCCCGAAGAGGAAGAATTGGGGCGTGGTAATCTTTTTGCCACCGGGCTGGTGGCCGGCGGGGCCGTTGCGGGGGTGGTAATAGCCATTCTTTCCGGGTTCGACGGTCCGGCTGCCGCATTAAAAGCAGTGAACGCGGAACACGGACTCAGCACGGCGCTGGGAGAAGGCGGTTATTACGTATTGGGCACACTGGCCTTTGCCACCATGGCCTTTGTACTTTACCGGGTAGGGCTGTCCAAGAACAAAGAGTAAACGGATTTCTTTTCGTGTAGCAACGCAAGATTGCAACAAACCGACAATTGATCCGTTTTTATAGTACCATACCAAGAGTCACCCTCATTTTAAATGGGGGTGATTTTTTTTATAGCCTTTATTTCTGCTGACATATAGCTGTCATAACGGGATATGTTCTTTGTACTATTAAAATATTCTATCATGGAGAAACTGGATCTTACAAAGCAATACCGGCATTATTACACCGCAAAGCCAGAGCCTGCACTGGTAACCATTGAAGCGGCTCAATTCCTGTCCATCACCGGCAAAGGCGATCCTTCCGGTGGATCTTTTAAAAAACATATTGAAGCCTTGTATAGCACTGCATACACGCTTAAGTTCGCCTGCAAGGTCCTCAATAAGGATTTCGTCGTTTCAAAACTGGAGGGACTCTGGTGGTTTGATGAAAGCCGGTTCAGCGTGCAAACAGCTGCTGAAGCCTCACTGAAAGTACCCCGGAGCGAATGGGAATACCGTCTGCTGATACGGCTGCCTGATTTCATCACCAAAAAAGACGTGCAGCAAAGCCAGGAAACGGTGCTCTTGAAAAAACAGCTCATCGATGTTCAATTCCTAGAGTTGTTCAGCATGGAAGAAGGTCTTTGCGTGCAGTTGCTGCACCAGGGACCCTTTGCCACCGAACCGGAATCACTGGAAAAAATCAGTGTATTTATGCACGAGCACAATCTTTCCCGGAACGGTGTACATCATGAGATCTATTTGTCTGACTTTAATAAAACTGCTCCGGAAAAACTGAAAACGATCTTAAGAGAACCGGTAAAATAGCCTGGTTTATTGATCCGGCATTTTCATTTTATCAAAAAAATCCCTGAAGAAGAGTAACTGGTATTTGATGGCGTTTTTCCAATAGGCCCAGTCATGCCCACCGGGGTAGGAAATATAGTTGTGGGGAATTTTCAACCGCACCATTTTTTCATGAAGCGCATTGTTCGTTTCGTAAAAAAAATCGTCTACCCCGCAATCAAAAATGATGGCCACTGAATCACGGGGATATTTTTCAATGGCATCCGCCACAGTGATCTCTTTCCAGTCGAAACCGGCGGCATCCGGATCGCCGATCCACGATTTAATCCCCCATTTTTCCGAAAACGGCTTTATATCTACTCCGCCACTCATGCTGCCGCAGGCTCCGAAGGTGGCAGCATGCCGCAGGCCCAGAAACAAGCCGCCATGGCCGCCCATGCTTAACCCTGTAATGGCCCTGGCCAGGCGGCTTTTCTGCGTCTTGTAATGTGCGTCGATATAACCGGGCACTTCTGTACCGATATAGGTTTCGTACTGTACCAACGGGTTCATCCTGCTGTTAAAGTACCAGCTGTCCTTACTGCCATCCGGACAAACAATCAACAGCTGGTAACGATCCGCATGTACTTTCAGTTCCGGTACCCGGATGATCCAGTTTGCATACCAGCCATCATAGCCATGCAGCAGGTAAACCACCGGAAAGCTTTTTCCTTCCGGATAATTTTGAGGGCGTATGACTACACATTTGGAGCTTTTCTTCATGGCACTGCTGTAAATACTTACAGTATCAACAGTGGCAGCATTTAGGAAACCGGCACTCCAAAGAAATAGCAGCAGGATAACAGCCTTTCTCATGCTTTAATTGATTTTTTGAGAAGGTGTGTTTTTACAAAGGATGTAATCAATCCTACATAAAAGCATCCGATTCCCGGTATGCCGCTATCAGCCGGTCTTCCCCTGCTTTTCCGGGTTGTGAATTGCCATGCTCCATCCCTAAAACACCTTTATACCCCTTTTCATACAGCCATTTGAACACATTTTTATAATTAATCTCTCCGGTTGTAGGCTCTTTTCTTCCGGGATTGTCACCGATCTGGATATAAGCGATTTCGCTCCAGGTCAGTTCCATATTTTTAATCAGATTGCCCTCATTTTTCTGCATATGGTAGATATCGTACAGGATCTTGCAGGAGGGACTGTTTACGCCCCGGCAGATTTCATAGGTTTGGGCAGAGGTACGAAGAAATAGATCGGGTGTATCGCTGAGCGGTTCCAGTACCATTACAATGCCATGCGGTTCGAAGATTTCCGCGCCTCTCCTCAAGGCGTCGATCACATTGCCGGTTTGTACTTCAAGAGGAAGGTTACGCTGAAAATCGCCGGGCACCACAGTTACCCATTTGGCGTTACACCGCTTCGCCACTTCTACTGACTTCCTGCAACCGTCCAGAAAGATATCCAGATGCTCTTTCTTATTAGCTGCCAGGGTATTGGCGCCATTACCACCTTTGGGCACAACAAAAACCCCCATCCGCATATTCAGCTTGGCCAGGGTTTCCCCAATTTTTGACTGCATCTCCGGGGTTCTTCCGGTCATGCCGTTGTCTTCTATAGAACGGAACCCCTTGTCATACATATACTTTATCTGGTCGATAAAGTCCTTACCCGCGCTGTTACCAAACATACCGTCATGGGGGGCATAGTCCAGATGAAAGGTCTTATCCGCTTTTACATCTTTCGCTGATCCTGCCCATAAGCTGGTTCCCAATCCGAGGGCGCTCATCGTTAATACATTGTTTTTTACGAAATTTCTTCGGTTCATGTGGCAAATTTTTTCGAACTAAAAATAGGAAACTTTAGTAGTTATAAAAAAGATTTGGGGATCATTTTCATTTTATAATATTTTCGGGGCATTTAATTGTCAAATTGAAAATTTACCTAACTTCGGAACGATGAAAAAATTGATTGCAGCAACATTGCTTTGCTCAGCAGGGGTTAGTGCACTTACAGCCCAGGAAAAAAAAGACGCCGGATTTCAAAAATATGAACAGACCATTCCCGGTTCATCTGTAAAATTTACCATGGTTCCCATTCCCGCAGGATCCTTTAAGATGGGTAGCAGCACCGGAGATGCTGATGAAAAACCGCCGGTAACCGTAAAGCTGGATGCTTTTTATATGGGTGCCCATGAGGTAACTTTTGATGAATACGCCCTTTTCCAAAATGATGAAAGCCTTGGGCAAAATGTAGATGCAGATGCCGTTACAAGGCCTACTCCCCCGTATATTGACCTTACCTTAGGCATGGGGAAGGAAGGTGGATTTCCGGCCAACAGTATGCAGCAGCGCGCCGCCGTCATGTATTGCAAATGGCTTTATACAAAAACAGGCGTCTTTTACCGCCTGCCTACTGAAGCGGAATGGGAATATGCCGCCCGTGCCGGTTCTGCAGTGTCTTATTTTTTTGGTACCGATCCCAAACAACTGGATGAATATGCCTGGTACGCGAAAAACAGTGAGGATACATACCATAAGGTTGGTTTGAAAAAACCCAACCCTTGGGGACTCTACGACATTTATGGAAACGTGGCTGAATGGGTGCTGGACCAATATCAGGCGGACTATTATAAAACCCTGGGTAAAGAAGCCACCAACCCCACACGATTGCCACAAACTCGGAATCCACGCATTGTGAGAGGCGGTAATTATAAGGATGATGCGGCTGCGCTGCGCAGCGCCAACCGGACCGAATCGGACCCTATCTGGAACCGCCGCGACCCGCAAATACCCAAAAGCAAATGGTGGAATGCAGATGCACCATTTGTGGGATTCCGACTGGTACGGCCGGTTAAACAGCCCAGTGCTGAAGAAATCGAAAAATTTTTCTCCACCTATATCTTATAATTTCTGGCGATTAAATACCATATCATGAATCAAAAAACAACAAGAAGAGATTTTGTAAAAAACAGCTCCCTCCTTGCCGGAGGTTTGCTGGCGGCTCCTGCAATGGGCAACATAAACTTTTTTTCCGGCGCAAAGGGCGAGATCAAAATAGCCCTGATCGGTTGCGGCGGCCGTGGTACCGGAGCCGTAACCCAAGCCCTTTCTACCAAACAGAATGTAAAACTGGTGGCCATGGCAGACGCTTTTAAAGATCGCCTGGATGGATGTTATAAAACCATTACCTCCGAAGACATGGCCGCGCTGAAAGGTAAGATTGATGTTCCCGAAAGCAATAAGTTCACGGGCTTTGATGCCTATAAAAAAGCCATAGCGCTTGCAGATGTTGTAATTCTTACCACTCCTCCCGGGTTCCGTCCCATTCATTTTGAAGAAGCTGTAAAACAAAGCAAGCATATCTTTACTGAAAAACCAATGGCCACGGATCCGGCGGGAATAAAGAAAGTACTGGATGCGGCGGAGATCGCGAAACAGAAAAAACTGAACGTGGTAGTAGGATTGCAACGCCGTTACCAGGATTCTTACAGAGCATTGTTTGAGCGGAAAGACATGATCGGGGATATTCTTTCCGGGCAAGTTTGGTGGAATAACTCCGGTGTTTGGGTAAAGCAACGGGAACCCCAACAAACCGAAATGGAGTATCAGATGCGCAACTGGTATTACTTCAACTGGCTTTGCGGCGATCATATTACCGAACAGCATATCCATAATATCGATGTGATGAACTGGTTTAAGAATGCTTATCCGGTTAAGGCCCAGGGCATGGGAGGCCGCCAGGTACGCACGGGCAAACAATATGGAGAGATCTACGATCACCATTATGTGGAGTTTCATTATGCTGACGGGTCCATCCTCAACAGCCAGTGTCGGCATATCCCGGGAACCATGAGCAAGGTTGATGAATTGCTGGTAGGCACCAAGGGCTCCATTTTTTGCGATCAGGCTGTGATCAAAGACCGTTCGGGAAAAGTGCTATATGCATTCGATAAAAAGAATGAGCGGAATCCTTATCAAACCGAGCATGATGAACTCTTTGACGCCATTGCGAAGGGACAGTATAAATTTGACAATGCCGAATATGGAGCTAAAAGCACCCTGACATCGATCATCGGACGCATGGCTACGTATAGCGGACAGGTGATTGAATGGGATAAAGCGTTGAACTCCGGCATTGACATCATGCCCAAAGAATACAGCTTTAATGCCACACCACCCGTGGTTCCAGACGCAGATGGCTTCTACCCGATCGCAATGCCAGGGAAGACAAAATATTTTTAGTATAAGGAATGTTTATATAAAAGCCGGACGAAAAAACGTCCGGTTTTTTATTTCCGGGCAACACCGTAATGCTTTCAATTCAGGTCATTTGTACCCGGAACCAGATTCTTTGAAACGCCTTTATATTCAAACACGCCATACAAACCAGGCGGAAGCGTAATGCTGCCCGCTAACCGGCCATTCCGTTGTTCAAAGAAAACGCTGATTTCCCCATGCGCATGCGGCATAGCGGCTTTTACCCATTTTAATGTTCCCAAGTGGGGCGCTATTTTTACTTTTTGAAACCCTGGTGCGCCCGGTGCGATCCCACAAACCGTTGCCAGCAGGTCATAATTGGGGCTTGCGCTCCATGCATGGCAATCGGAACGGGAGGGTTCCGGCTGCTCCGCAAACGTGGTCAGCCCGCTCTTTAGCATGGTTTTCCAGATATCGAGGCTGCTGACATAGCGATCTGCCAGTCCTGCTTTTTTCATCGCCCGGAACAGGTAAAAGCGGTAATAGACCGTAGCCTGGGTCAATGAACGATCGGAATTCAGCTTTTCAAATAGATGCTGCTGCTGGTCCTTACTGATAGCGTCTGAAAGAATGGCCATAATCGACGCATGCTGACTGAAACTGCTATGGGCCGGGTCGTCGGCCATCAGCCCCCGCTGCCGGTCAAAGCACTGTTTCATGGCCGCTTCACCAATCGATTGTTTCAGCTTTTTATATTTTGAGGCCAGCCCTGTTTCATTAAAATGTTCCAGGAGTGCCGCCGCATCTGCAAGGGCATAAGCGAGCTGCAGGCTAAGGATGGACGAGCCTCCCCTGATGGCCGCGGGGGGTGTGCCGCCCAATGGTGCCCGGTCATTCCACGGCCATTCAACCGGCCAGTCTACAAAATTCCAGTGCGGTAAAGGCCCCAGCAAACCGGTCTGTGGATCTATTTTATACTCAAACCAATTCAGTATGCTTTTTACTACCGGGAGGTATGATGCCACAAATGCTGTATCGTTCCGGTGCATCCAGTAATCATGCAACATATTGATCCAGTAAAGCGAGAAGGGCGGGATCACCTGGTTGTACCGCGCCGGGTAACGGCTCAGCAAAATTCCCTCAGGCGTTACAGAGGAAGCGATGTCGGAGATCGCTTTCCGCACCAATCGGTCATCACCACTTACATATAATGAAATCAGTCCCTGTATGCGCGTATCGCCTGTATACTGAAGTTGCTCGTAATACGGACAATCATAATAAGTTTCCCCAGCGCAAAGCCTTGCCGTACGCCAGCCCGTCTTCCATATTTCCTCCAGCACCGGATCATTACAGGAAAAACGCCCCTTCTCTTTAAACGGATAACCTGTAAATTCCCGGTCAAAGGAATGAAGGATCAACTCCTGTGTTGTTGTTTCAATATCCAGTTGAATATACCGGAACGTACGGAACCAAAGCGGGCTGTAGACCCGTTTGTTTCCACCTTCCGGATAAAAGACATCTACAAACCCACGGATGTGCTTACCGTCTGTTTCATTCCGGTTGCCCTTACTCCGATCATCCAGGTACATCGCTTCCGAATAAGTGACGACGATTTTAGATTGTGATCCTTTGCTTACCGTTAATGCCGGGTATGCATTGGTAAGATACGTCTGGTCCAGCAGTATGGAAACTTTTGAATGGGCCGGGATCTTCAAATCCTGCCGATCCGAAATAAAATTGCCTTTTAAATCCATTCCTGTACTCCGGCGTATTTTCATTGGGACCTCCATCCATGCTGCCATCAACGGTATGGGCCGGGGCGTTAACGCCCGCAGGTACTGGGTTCCGGTTCCTGCCGGTTGCCCCCGTTCCTGTACCCGGGCATTTTTCCATTGTACATCATCAAAATCAGCACCATTCCAATTCCATGGGTAGGTTTCGCCCTGAATGATATCTCCCGGGCCTACATCCTGCAGGTATACCAGGGAAGGCCTAAAGGAACGGTCGGCATATACCTTCCACGTATGATCGGTATTCACTACAGCCTCCTGTTCCGATTCTCCCTGTACAATAAAACCGGTATACAGGGAAATTTGCGCACCTGGCGACCATTCGCCGTAATTCCATACCGTTGCCGCAATCAGGTTGCTTCCCTTTTTCAGGAACGGCGCAATGTTGACCGTTTCATAATGCCAGTTGTACAAACTGCCTCTTGCCGGTCCCCTGCAAACACGGGTGCCGTTTACAAAAAACTCGTAGCGGGGATCCGCCGAAAGGTTGATCACAAAAATTTCTGGCACAGTATGGATGCTAAATGTTTTTCTGAAACGATGGATGCCGTAGTCATATTTTGAACCCGCTTCCTGCGGAACAGTGATCCAGTGCGCATCCCATTGGTGTTGCTGCCATTGTTCAGAGGCTTTATATGCCGCGCTATTTTGCCCTTGCAACCCGCCGCTGCAAACAAGGAAAAGAATCAAAATCGTCCATCTGTTCATCTCTCTTGCGTTTTACATTTATAAAGTATCATCGGTTAACAGTTTCCAGTTGTCTGTGCGGAAAGGCGATGCCGGCAGACCGGCGCTGTTCACCAGATTGGCATCCGATGAATAGTTGACCCACCCATACCGTACGGCTACAGGGTCCGGTACTTTATCCGAAGATACCGTTACCATTTTTCCATCACCGGAAATAATCGCCACTGCCGGATAAAAAACCTGGTCTTCCCCCGCGATGGCAAACCCCGTTAACGGCTTGCCATCACCGGTTGTTAACCCTGCAGCCGTTTCCCTGAACCGGATAGCGGCGCTGCCGTTTTTAAACAACGCCTGTTCCGGCAACGGGCCGCGGCTGACGATCTTCGTGAAGCCGTAAGCATCGTGCAGTGCCAGGTTGGCCAGCCGTAACCCGATCTCGTTTTTCCGGTAAGGATGAATATCCAACGAATCGCCAAGATGAAAAGCCACTGCCATCCCCGTATGCTTTTTTTTATCCAACACCCGTCTTTGTATATCGCGTAGCTGCGGCCATGCCGATTCAATTTCAGAGCCGGATTGTTTGCCATCATAGCCTGCAAGCTGCACATAAAAAAAATACAGCGCGGGGTTGTTCCACTTTTTTCTCCACGTATCGATGAGCATGGGAAACAGGTGCTCATATTGCCGCGCTTTTTGCGTGTTGGACTCGCCCTGATACCAAAGCACCCCTTTAATGGAATAAGGCACCAACGGAGCGATCATGCCATTGTACAAGTTACCCGGCGTATGACTTTGTCCGGCCACATCCCAGCTCCATGGAAAGCGGGTTTCTACGGGCAGTCCTTTTTCAAGCCGGAGCAGAGATGCATTATATCGCTTCAGGATGGGGGCTGTAACCGGATCCTTTGCCAACGTTTCCCTGGGAAACCAGCTTTCAACCGCTGTTCCGCCCCAATAAGCGCAGATGATCCCAACCGGCACCCGTAGTGTTTTCCTCAGGTTGATGCCAAAGCTGCTGACCACCGCCGACCATCCCATAACGCTGGCGGAATCTGCGGGGATCCACTCTCCGCCGGATGAAAAGACCGGATCTCCTGATGGCCATTGCGGTTGTTTAAACACCCGTAATTTCACATCCTTATTTTCTGCCGTGATGGTTTTTGATACATCGCTTTGCCAGGTACGCATTTCCATATTCGATTGTCCCGAAGCCATCCAAACCTCCCCCACCGCGATATTCCGGATCCGGATCCGGTCTTTTTTAGAGCGTATTTCCATATCAAGGCTGTCCGTTACCGGCAATGCCGGAATCCGGATCTCCCATTTACCTTCCTTATCGGAGCGGGTCTTTAGCCGCTTTCCTGCAATGTGTAGTTCTACTTCACTTTGGGAGGCCGCCTTTCCCCAAACGAGGTTTACACGAGAGTGTTGCAGTACCATGCCATCGGAAAAAAGGGATGGCACTACAAGGCCCCGGCCCTTTTGTTCCGGGTTCTGAAGTACAAACTGGAAGTTTGAAAAAACAATTGCGGGTGTAGCCGCATACAAGCCAACCTGCCCCACACCAAATGCAGGCATATCATTGGACACGCCCTGTTTCAGCAGGATCTTCCCGGTTTTCTTTTCCCGGATGATGATTTTCCAGGGCCGCCAGTCTTCCAGGTCTACCGCCGGTGCTTTTACAATAGAAACCGAATATACCTGATCTTTAGTCAGCTTTTCGTGTAAGACAGCTTCCTGCCACATTCTGAAATATCCATACTTCCGGTGCAACAGCTGAAGAACGCAACGCGTTGTATCCGGAGCGATCCGCAATAACTGATAGTCATCCGGAGCCTCAATATTCAGCATGATACCAAGCGCGCCTTTAACAGAGCGGTCTTCAAAGCGGAAATCCACCGACAGCGACTCCCAGGCCATTTCTTTCGCAGAGCCCGTATGGAGCAACGTAAATACCCCGTCCTTACCTGCTACCGGGTTTACCTGACTCCCGGATATATTCCACGCACCGGATAATTGTTTCCACTCGGTTTGTGCTTCTAATGAACCATTGCACCCCAAAAAACAGAGCGCTAACGCGCCTGCCAGAACAGCCATCTTCATACTCAATTTTTAATCGTTTTTATTCACTACCTTAAGACTCAACCCTTGTATTTCCAGAGCTACGTCAAAAGTTCCCGGGCACTCCCAGCCAAAATTCATTCCCGCAACCACCAGGTCTGACAGATCTGAGTGCAGAAAAGTGCCTTTTGCTCTCATTGATGCTATTGCCTGTAATACCGAGGGCAACAGATCTACCCGGGTCCTATGCCATTGGTGGTCATGAAAGGTTGTCTTTGCGCCCCAAACAGCCGTTTGCGGTATATTATACATATACATATGCGTATCGTTATCAAATCCGATCTCTTCTTTCGGATTCATTTTCGGATAACGGTAATCAAAGGACTGTATGCCCAGCCATATGGCATAATTATAGTCTTTGGACCAGGGGTTCCTGTTCTTCAATATAAAGTACATAGGCGTTTGCGCCGTATGTATGGCGGGATCATATTCCCGGTCCGTCATTTTTCGCTCACATTTTACGACCTTTAGGGCCGCAGAAAAATAAAGATGTTGCATGCTTCCGATGTCCGGCAGATCCGGAAAATCCTGCTGGATTAAAAAACCGGTAAACGCACCGCCTGCTTCCCTGGGTTTTGTATATTCCTTACTGGTTGTAACACCGATATGCAAGGTTCCATCCGGATGGTGCATGATGCGTTTTGCTGCATTCCGATATTCCACACTATTATCTGCATTCTTTCTGGGCCTTGCCCCTTCCAGGGAATATTTACTCGCCCATTGGCAGAATTCCCATACCGGTTTTTGATCTTTTTTCTCAAAATAGTAATATCCCTTGCTTGCCTTATCAAAGCTGCCTGCAGCCATTACTTCCTCCGGTGTTAAGGGAGACAGCGAAAAGCCCTGCCGGAACCGGGCATCCCTGATCAGTTCTTTTCCCGGAGCCGGTTTACTCCGTTCACCGGCAATGGCCAATACCGCGCCCGTATGACTACCGGCGACCTGCTTGCCCGATCCGGTAAGGAATGGATATAAAGCGATACATATCACTAAAAAATATCCTGGTCCTGGCATTCTATATATGTTTCCTGTTTACAGTGAAAAATCATTATTGCCCGAGTATAAATGTTTGCAATCTTGCAATCATTATACCTGTTTTGCTCACCGCTTGCATCTTTTATCAATCGAATGCAATAACCGGAAGCGGTGGGCTTCCATAAAAGCAGCGCCAGTCCTTTTGATGTTTCTTAAACATGCCATCGGTATCCTGCACTTCTACAGATGCGTTAACAACCTCCTGTTATTATACGCTGATCCCCGTTTTTCCAAGGGTCTGCCTCCGCCTTTTACAGTATCGGTAATAACCTGATACCCGGGGCGGGAAAATATACGGCTCAGTAATCATCTGGTCGTTTTTATGCAAACAGTATACCCCCGTTATCAGAAGGCAACAAGATCCAGGTTTTTTGTTTGCATGGTTCCTATATTTAAACCGGTACATTCAAATCCCATCGTAAACAGGGACAGTTTGTAGTCGTTATAGTTTTGTGATTCCAGAAGATATCCCCGGTTCCAGGCTTCGGTCAACGCCTGCTTTATATAGGGCAACAGGTTTCCGTGAATGTTCTTCCATTGACCTTGTATAAGTCCGGTGCCGGTAAATGGAGCAATGCCAACGTCGTAAATAAGCCGCCCGCTGAAAATATCTTCGTTAATGGCCAGGCCGGGTAAAGCATACCGGTCATCAAACAACATCACCAAAAAATACATGGATTTACCATAACCCGGGTTTCCTGCGCGTAAGTTCTGTATGAGAAAGCTGCAGCTATACTGCAAGGCATGAATGGAGGGATCATAACCCGTTTTTTGATTGCGTGCATGGTATTGCAACAGGGCATCTATATTGAAAACCATGCTATCCAAACCTCCCAGGAAAGGGGTTGCTGTCCCCAGCCAGCCATCAGGATCAGCAATCCGCTGATCGGCTAAGAGGTGCGGGAAGGGCTGGGAAGCCGTACGGTAACTATTCCCAAATTCGTTCTGCCCGTTGATTGCAAAAACAAGATTTCTATCCGTTGAGGATGCAGGACCAATGGTAACGGCTTTATCTGCATTGGCAAAACGGTAAGACCCGGAGCCAAGCGCCACCGGTGCTGCACCATAGATACTCGAACTGCTGTACCACTGCGCCAGGTTCCATTTGGGTGCTGTAACCCCGTCCGGGTATTGCAGCGTGCCTTGCAGTGCACCAGAGCCCGGGTGCAGTACGTTAAACCCCTGCTGAAATGCCTTGTCCGTAAGCAATCCGATACCGGATGCCGTTGCCTGACCAATTTTACCTTTAGGCGCAGTCAGCATTGCCTGTGCCCCACCATTTACCGCATCAAAGGAACCCTCCCGAGTGCATGCACCGATCAGCAGCATAAGGGCAAAAAACGGAAGTAGCTTTTTTTTGTTTTTCTGTTTCATACCTGTTTTTTTATCTGATCATTTTCCGCATGCGATTATTTACCGGCGCTACCTTCTTTTAGCGGCAGGTACTTCAGGTCAAACCCCCTGAATTCAAATCCGGCATCAAAAGTGCCCGGTACTTCCCAGCCAATATTCATCCCTCCGATACGGATATCATCCAGGGTGGCTCCTTTAAGATACCCCCGCTCCTTTGCAAGGTTCACCGCTTTTACCATCAGCGGCTTCAGATCCTTTTCCACCTTTACCCAGTTAGCGTCGTGAAAACTGCCTTGCATATAATCCGTGGTACCCAGGCTGTATATAAACATTCCGGTAGCATCCCCTTTTCCGATATCCTGTGCGGCATACACCTGCAGCTGCCGGTGCCGGTAGTCGTAAAAAGGCACGCCAAACCACACCAGTTCTCCATAGCTGGATGATTGAGGGTTAAGATTCTGCAGCGTTATAAACAGCTGAAACTGGGCCGTATGTAAGCCCGCATCAAAACTACCCTGGGGCATGGCCAGCCTGCAATTCACTAAACGGCCTTCAAAATTCAATATGAGCTTATCTACATGCTTCAGGTAGGGCTTTACCGAAAAAGCCTGCTCCAATAATAAATGCGGCCAGGCTTCCCCGCTTTTGCGCGGATGCTCATATTCTGCGGAAGCTTTAACATCCATACGGATCTTTGTCGTATTACCCTCGCGCATAAATGAAAGCAGCTTCCCGTTATTTTCATAAAGCTTCTCTCCGTTTTTTTCCACCATGCCGTTCTGTTGTAACAAATATTTACTGGCCCATTCCGCCAGCTCCCAGGCCGGTTTATTACCCTTCTGCCCGAAAGGGTATAAAGACATCCCGGCAGAAGGCGCGCCGCTCACATCACCCTTTAAATAAAGGCCGGTTTCAAAATTAGCATCCGTAAACAAAGAGACCGGCACTCCGGTACTGCCTCCTGTACCGGAATCATTCACTGTTGTTGTTTTCCTGCCGCAGGCTGCCCAAATCATACAGCCCACTATCAAAAAAATAGATTTCATCTTACATTTTTTTATTGAACCCTGTTCCACTTTTATACATGGCCTTTAAAGAATTTTATCTCCGCAGCCAAAGCACCAGGCAGATCCTCAAAACCGCCCGGCCCGAATGTTTCCCTTGTATTCATCCGCAGGGCACCCATTTATAAAAGTCAACATCGTTCACGGTTATATGTATACAATTACTGCAGTTCAAGTGAAAAATCATCAAAATAGATATTCACCGGGTTGGCCAGCCCGAAATAATAAAAACCGGGTACGCCTCCAAGGTAAGGATTGGCATCCTCTACCGTACGCTCCAGCATTACACCGTTTGTATCCGGATCCGAGATCCTGATGGTAATTTTTCCGGCAGTGGAAGAAGAAATGGTTACCTGGTAGGGCTTATTATCGGTAAATCCTTCAAAATGATCATTGATCATGATAGCCGCCCAGTCGCCCGGCCCGTTACTGCCGGTCTTCAGCAACTGAACCAGTGTCCCGGCAGTTCTTAAAAGATAAAACCGTTTATTATCTGCCTGTGCATTAAAAATCACACCTCCAAATGAGCCACCTCCAGAGACGGTAACCGACGCAGAAAATTTAAAAAAATGATCGTTGCCGGCTTTCATATCCACTTCAGGCGACCGATAGAGCATGTAGGTTTCCAGGCCGCCTGCATGTGTGGCCAGCCGGTTATTTTCCAGACCCAGCTTGCCGGCTACGATTTCCCAATTTGCACCGATAGGGTTGGGCACAACAGTCCTATCTACCGGGTCTACATTCGCCCGGTTAAAATCGTCGCTAATTTTTTTGATCTGAACCAGGTTGAGATTCCTTCTGTTGGAAATCTTTCCATTGCTTCTAACCGTTATGGCGGCTGATTTTACAGTAAGGTCCGGCACCACTACCGTAATTGCCGTATCGCTCACCGATTGTGCAGCAACAACCGTTTGATTAAACCGTACAATATTTTTTTCTGGATCCGGAGAAAAATTCAGCCCTTTAATGGTGAGCTGGTCCCCCGGTCCCGCATTTTCGGGTTCAAATTTTAGTATCCGCGGAATGGGCGCATTATTCTCCGGCAATTTGTTATTATCCTTTTTACAGGATCCGGCCATACCGGACAGGAGAACCAGCACTCCTGCTATCATATAATTTTTAGACATAAGATTTGTTTAAAAAGTGATTCATAAACCATGACATGATCCTATTGCTAAATGGCGCGGCATTACTGCCTGCATCGCGTTTTACCATCCGGGGTTTTGCTCCCACAGCGGCATCAGTGTTAATTCACTTGTTGGGATCGGGATGATCATATAATTATCTGTAAAGCTTTTTCTTCTGCCGGCAATGATCCGTTTCCCGGCAAACTGACCTTCCCCGGTCTTTGTCCATTCAATACCCGTTGTCAGCTTATCGGTTTGACCCAGGATCTTCCAGCGCCGCACGTCCCAGATCCTTTGTTCCTCAAAAGCCATTTCCACCCGGCGTTCCCTGCGGATGCGTTCCCGCATTTCGTCCTTGCTTAATCCGCCCGGCAGCTGGGGCATTTTCGCCCGGGCCCTTACGGTGTTTATGGCATCATAAACCTCACTTACCGGCCCCATAGCTTCATTTGCAGCTTCGGCATAGTTCAGGTAGATCTCACCCAGGCGGTATTTTTTAAACAATGCGGTACCTGTGTTGGGATCAAGTTGCTTGGGATTGCGGAATTTACGCAGGTAGTATCCGTTATGTGTGCGTTGCTGAAGATTGGAAATCCCATCAGCTCCGCCTACATAGGATTGAATACGATAGGGTTTCCCATTTACGTCTCCATAGTAGGCATCGTTATACCATACCGTTGCATAAAACCGGGGGTCGCGGTTTACATACGGACGCTTTTCATCGTAGCCAGACGCTGCATTGATCACCGGCTGCAGGTGATCTTCGTCCTGGTAACGCAGGATGGGGATCTGGCCGTTAGACATTTCATAAGCATCCACCAGTTCCTGTGACGGGCTACAACCAGCCTTGTCGCCGCCCAATGTAGGAATGGCATGCATCCGGAACATCAGGTGGCTGAATTCAGGCGTACCTCTGAAGGGTTTTATCTCGTAGATTGTTTCTTTATCGCCGGGGTTAGGACTCAGGTCTGAACGCCCGTAAAAATACACTTCGTAATCCGGGTACAACTGATATCCTGCATCTGTAAGTGCTTCCAGCGATTGTTTGATTGCATTCGCCGCCAGGGTCCACCGGCTTGCATCAGCTTCCGGATTCCACAACGAGCTGGCGCTGAACAGGAGCGCCTGCGAACGCACCGCATGCGCTACGGCCTTGGTAAACCGGCCTCTTTCCGGTTCAGTTGTAATACGCCAGGGAAAATTTGTTTCTGCAATAGCTTCATCGCAGTTTCGTTTGATAAAATCAACACATTCCTTAAATGATTGCCGCGGCAATGTTTCAAATTTAAAATCACTGGTAAAGGGTTTATCCACTACCGGCATGCCTCCATACATCTTAATTAATTCCAGGTAAAAAAAGGCACGCAGCGTTTTAACTTCCGCAATCAGCCGGGCTTTGGTTGTGGGATTTGTAAATACCGTTTTATCAATGTTTCCTAAAAAGACATTCGCCTGACGGATGCCCTTCCATGCATTCCGGTAATAAAAACCGTTTGTGGTGGGATCATACGAGCCGGTGGATGCCGGAATATCCATAGGGTTCCAGTTGGGGCGCAGCTCACCATTATACCAGCGGGACGGAGCACGCCCCATATCCAGCGGAAAGTCGTTATCATGAGCTTCATCAGAATATCCGGCCAGCATAGTCCAGTAATTATAAGCCGTGCCATAATGCTGCATGTTGGCATAAATTGTATTCACATATTCCGCGGCCATCATTTCATCGGTAAAAACCTGCTCAATGGTGATGCGGCCATCCGGCATCAGGTCCAGCGGATCTTTCCGGCAAGCGGCCATCATCAGGATTGCCCCCAGTAATATATTCAGTGCTGTTTGTTTCATTTCGTTTTGTGTAAAAGGATGATCAAAATGTAATATTCACTCCGGTGTTAAATATGCGGTACACCGGATAACTGAGCGAGTTATCCACTTCCGGATCAAAATCTTTTGTCCGCATTTTATCCCAGGTTATCAGATTAAAGCCGTTTGCATAAATACGGACCTCTCTGCTTCCTATTTTACGGATCCATCTCTCCGGCAGCCGGTACCCGACTTCGGCATTCTTCAACCGGACAAAGCTCCGGTTCTCAATAAAGAATTCGTTATAATCCCGCTCGCTGGAGCTGCCACCGGTTGACAAGCGGGGATACAGGATCTTTTCGCCATTTGCCGCCCGCTCCGGCGTCCATGCATACAGGTGCCGTTCCCGGAAGTCTGAAAGCGCCATGGTTCCATAACCCGAAAGCGGCTGAGATACATTCAGGTTGCCCTGGAATAAAAAGGAAAGATCAAAATTTTTGTAGGTGATGCTGAAAGCCGCTCCCAATGTATATTCCGGAATCGCAGAATACCCAATCGGAACCATATCCCGCTCATCAATGATTTTGTCGCCATTGGTATCTGCATATTTAAAATCACCGGGCCTTACTGTATATCCTACATAGTTCAGGCCCTCCCTTGCGATTTCATCATAGCTGTTATAATATCCGTCCTGCAATTGATATCCGAATACCTGCCCCAAGCGGAAGCCGGTTTGCCGGTACCGGAATGCATAGTCACCCGGCAATTGCAGCTCGTCTGAAAACAGCACTTTGTTCCGGGCAAAGTTGAAGTTCAACTTTGATAAAAAAGACCAGTCCTTATTTATGCTTTTTTTATAGTTCACCTCGATCTCATATCCTTTGTTTTCCACAATTCCCATATTCACCGGAGCCATGCGTCCGGGCTCTATTCCATAGATCATCGGGATGGTTTGCCGGCTGATCAGGATATTATCCCTTCGTTCATTAAACAGATCCACCATCAGGTTGAGGTCGTTATTCAAAAAGCCCAGCTCCAGTCCCAGGTTGGCTTTCTTTGCAACCTCCCACTGGATATTGGGATTGCCCAGGTAGTTTTCGGCGATCAGGCCTCCGCGCCCCAGTGAGGAACTGAAACCGCCGCCGCTCACCCGTTGAATATCATCCAGGTATAAAAAGCGCCTGCCACCCAAACGATCACTGCCCACTTTTCCGTAGGACGCTCTCAATTTTAACATGGAGATAAGGTCGCTGGACTGCAGGAATGATTCATTTGACACTACCCAGCCCCCCGAAATCGTGGGAAAGAAACCATACCGCCGGCCTTTGGCAAACTGCTCTGAGCCGTTGTACCCTGCATTGAATTCCAGGAGGTATTTGCTGTCGTATGCATAGGAAGCACGGGCAGAGATGCCCCGGAGGTTATAGGGAATACGGTCATTGGGCAGCACCCGGGTTTCCTGCTGTGCCAGCAACAACCCTGTGAAAGCGTGTTTTTGTTTAAAGACCCGGTTATAATCTACGGCAAACTGAAAATTAAAGAACGATTGAAAGTTCGATCCGCTGTTAATGTTTAACGGAGTGTTTTCTGCATCCAGTAACACCCTTGTATACTGTACGCTGTCCATACCTTCATGGTTCGGTGTATTGGGATCGATGATCTGTATCCAGCGCTGATAATTTTTTCCCGCTGTTAATCCATAAATCGTGCGGGTATCAAAAGAGGCCATAAACCGGGCCGAAAGTCCTTTTGTAATAAAACTAAAATCCTGCTTTAGCCCCCAGGAAGCCGTGATATTATTACGGGTTTCCTGGCGATAACCGCTCCGGTTGATCATGGCCCAGGGCGATTCATTATAGTTTCCCGGCCCGATGAGCACTTCACCAGACGGTGTTAACGGGCCCGGCAGCACGACCGGGAAGAACGCATAGGTCCGGCGGAAGATCTCATTCGTATTGGCATTGGGTCCGTTCACTTTTTCAAAATAGCCCGCGGCATTCAGGAAAGTACTGAGGGTACCCGCCTTGTTTAATTTGGCATCGATATTGGAACGGAAATTATACCGCTTCAAAAAACTGGACGGGTCGTAGTCCTTAACACGGGGATCAATTTTCCATTGCCCACCCTGATCGAGAAAACCTACATTTACAAAATACTGCACATATTCGCTTCCGCCGGACAGGTTGAGGTTGTATCTTTTTTGTGCTACATAATCGTTGAACAAGATCTTTTGCCAGTTATTATTGGGGTAGGCCTCGGGATACTCCTGGTACAGGAAGCGGTCGAGTGCATATTCCGAATACGGCGGCTGGTTCACCGGATCGTTCGGATCAACGCCCGGATTATCATTGGCCCAGGCTTCATTTTTCAATCGTGCCCAATCATAAGAATTGAGCATGGTAGGCGATCTTGTGAATCCCTGCAAGCCGTATTCATACGTTAATCCAATCGACGGTTTGCTGGTAACACCTCGTTTGGTGGTAACCAATATCACCCCATTTGCACCACGCACACCAAACAGTGCTGTAGAAGAAGCATCTTTCAAAATCGTAACATTCTCCACCTCATTGGGATCGATATACGTCATTTCCCGTTCCACGCCGTCCACCAAAATAATCGGTGAAGTGCCGTTTAATGTACCAATCCCTCTTAAAAACAATGCGGTGGCATCCCTGCCTGGCTCACCACTCCGCTGCAATGCTGTTAAGCCTGGCAAACGGCCCGCCAGTGTAACCGCCAGGTTTGCAGCAGGACTTTGCTTGATTTCTTTTGTTGAAATAGATGCAATCGCGCCGGTTACCGAGATCTTTTTTTGCTTGCCATAAGCCACCACCACTACATCGTCCATGGCTGCCTGCTGCGGATTTAACACGATTTCAATAGTTTTCTGATCACCTGCAACGATCTCCCTGTCTTCATAACCCACATGAGAAATGACCAGTACCGTTCCGGCGTCGGGTACTTCAATTGTAAACACCCCGTTGGCATCAGAAACCACACCCGTTTGCGTTCCCTTGATCGTTACACTGGCATTTTCGAGGGGCTCCCCGCGGGTGTTCACCACTTTTCCTGTAATCACTTTTCCCGCTGGTGTTGTTATGCGAACCGGCTCCGGCCGATGCGGCACCACAGGTTCTTTATTCCGCTTGACCACAATGGTATTTTTTATAATTTTATAACTCAACGGCAATCCTTTAAAACTTTCATTCAGCGTTTCTGTTACAGAGGCCCTGTTTACGCTGATGCGGTTTACCGTGATATCCTTTAGCTGAAGATTGTCATACAAAAAATGATACCGGCTTTGCTTTTCTATAATCTGCAGCAACCGCACTACCGGAATGTTTTTTTCGTTGATTGTTAATTGCTGACCATAGCCATTTGCGCTTACCTGCAGCACGGCAGCAATCAGAAAAAAAGCCGTTAATTTCATAGCAAGGACAATAGAGGAACTACACGGCGATGCCGGATGTTTCCTTTTTAATTTAGAAATCATACTTTTGCAATTGTTAGATAATATGTAAGGGGTTTAAAATTTCAATGTCATTTTACAGCTCCTTCTGACCGGGGAGATGGGTCCAATCACTTCCCGGTTTTTGCTTCGCCTTTACCTGTACATTTTTAATTGTTAAAAAAATCAGCTTGGTTCTTTTGCTAACGCTGAATGATGATGGTATTTCCTTTTATGATGCATTTCATATCATCATAGAAGCTCAACATCTCCATCAGTTCTGAAAGGGTAACGGAACGGGGTATCGTACCCGTAAATTGCTTGGCGGGTATTGCACCATTATACTGCACATCTACATTATACCATCGTTCCACTTGTTTCATTACAGTTTCAATGCCATCATTTTTAAAGTAGAACAGCCCGTTTTTCCAGGCCAGCTCCGCATCCACATCTACCTGCTGCACTACTTTAAACAATGAACCGCCCGCCTGTAACTGCTCCCCGGGTTTCAAAACCACGGTTTTGCCGGCGTTTGCAATCTTCACCGATCCCTCGGCCAGCGTAGTTTTCATAATTCCTTCATCGGAATATGCCTTTATATTAAAATGGGTGCCCAGCACCTGAACGGTGGTTGCACCCGCAGTAACCACAAACGGCTGTGTAGGCTTATGCGCTACTTCAAAATAAACTTCACCGGTAATGGAAACATTCCGCTGGTTTTGTTCAAACCGCGTAGGAAACCGGATGGAAGATGCCGCATTCAGCCATACACGGGAGCCATCGGGCAGCGCTACCTGGTATTGCCCACCCCGTGGAGTGGTCACCGTATTGTAACGAACAGCTTCTGCTGAAGACGCGTTGCCCGCAACGGAATAGATCAGCAGCCCGTCTGCGCTTTTGCTTACCTGCATGGCGCCTTGCCGCACCAGTGAATCCTTTTTCATTTCATCCAGCACAATCGTCGAGCCGTCATCCAGGGTTAAAATGGCTTTGTTTCCTCCTGGCAAAACATCCGTTATTGCAGGTTCCTGCCGGGCAATACCTGGCCTGGATTGTTTACGAACCACGAACAATAAGGTCACACCTGCCACCAACAGGAAAGAAGCGGCAACGGCCAGCCGGCGCCAACCCCGGAATACCGGCCGGCGGGGTATTTCGTACACATCCATGCGGCGGTGAATGCGCTTCAGTAGCAGCTGCTGCAGCGATTCCAGCTCCCCGCTGTTCAATTCCTGTTCTATTCCCGGTTGTTTTTCAAAAACATTATAGTATTCCTCCAGGAACAGTTGTTCCTCTTCGGAAGCTTTGCCGGCAAGTACTTTTTTGGCGAGTTGTTGCAGATATCTTCTTTCTGTTTCAGACATTCATACGGCTTTATACCTATATTGTCTGCATAAAAAGAAAATCTCCCAAAAGATTTGAAAATTTATTTTACCCGGCGGCCTGTAAAACAGAAAGTACGCCCACTGTAGCAAGGTAATGCGCCAGGTGAAGGCGCAGATCGCGAAAAGCCAGCAGCAGCTGGTTCTGTACTGTTTTTTGAGAAATGTTCAGGTATTCGCTGATCTGCTTTGTTGAAGCTCCTTCGTAAAAACGAAGCCGGAAGATTTCCCTTCTTTTTTCAGGAAGGCTTTCCATCCAGAGTTGTACAAGATTGCTGATCTCTTTTTGATTAAAATGACTGTCTGCCTGCGAAGTCCCTGCTATATCTTCAAAGGGCTGTACAAAATAGTTCACCGCCTTTCCCTGAGACAACAGGGTGTATATCTTATTTCTTACGGCTGTGTTCAGATATGCTGCCAGGTTATCAATATTCCGGATGTCACGCTTATTCCAAAGATCGGCGAAGATATCCTGAAGGAGATCACAGCAGGCTTCCCGGTCGCGCAAACGCTTATATGCTTTGTTGAACAAAGACAACCAGTGCCGGTTGTACAACTGATCGAAAGCAGTCCGGTCATGCTGTTTTACCAGCGAGAAAAGCTGTTCATCACTGAGCATTGTCATGGAAAAGATATTCTGGATCCAGACAAATATAGAAAAAACCTTAAAGAAAACGAAAGGTCAAATCCCGGACACATTCATTACCCATAACAGATCGGTATCATACGTTTTACACGGTTCCTGCCGCAAGAAGCTTAAAGCTGATAAATTCTGGCCGTCTTTATTGCCGGCGTGCGGTATTTTCTGATAACGAGCCCCTCCGTTTTTTACGGACAGGTACATCTTAAAGAGCCTGCCGTTACCTGCGCACCCGTTTTAATACATCAAACCCTTTAAATTCAAATCCCACATCCAGTGTGCCGGGAACTTCCCATCCCAGGTTCATAGAAGATAAGCCGAGATCTTCAAATGCCGATCCGTTCAGGTAGCCCCGTTGCTTTGCCAGTTCCACGGCATTTTTCATCATCGGTAAAATATCTTTTTCAACCGTGATCCATTGGCCCGAATGAAAGGATCCGTTCATAAAATCCATACTTCCCATGCTGTAAATAAACTTTCCCGAAGCATCGCTTTTGCCCAGGTCCTGTGCCGCAAACCGCTGGATGGTTTTATAGCGGTAATCATAGAACGGGATGCCGAACCAAAAAAAGTCGCCATGACCGGGAGAGGCAGGATTCAGATTCTCCACCGTAATGAAAAGCTGGAACTGGGCGGTATGCAGCCCCCGGTCGAATTCATTTTGTGGCATCCGCAATACGGCTTTTGTCAGCCGGCCCGAAAATTTAAGCACCAGTCCCTCAAGGTCTTTTAGAAAAGGTTTGCCGCTAAATGTTTGTCCCAATAACAGATGCGGCCATTCCACTCCTTCTCGGCGCGGGGCATTGTATTCTTCTGAGGCGGCTACCTCCATGGTAATGTGCCGGGAGCCGGCACATTTTTCAAAAATGATTTTTTTCCCTCTGGCGGCATAGACCGCTTTTTTGCCTGTCGTGTTTTTTTTAAAAGCACGAAGGGGATAGCGGCTGCCCCATTCGGCGAGTCCCCATTGTACCTGTCTTGCATGGCGTCCATAAGGAAAAATAAATACATCCCGCCGGACGGTGCTGGTATTGGTTCCCTCCAGCACCAATCCCTTACTAAACGCTGCATCGTCCAAAAGCGACGACGTGTCGCAGATCGCCTGATACTTTCCGGACGGTTTTTGGGTTATGGCTGCCGTCGAACAAAAAAGGATTACCATTCCCCATATCCCTGCGTAAAACAAATTACCGTACATCATTCTATAAATTCATAAAAGCAAAGAGTATATTGTTCCCGTCCCTACCGCAGGTTGGGATGAGACAGTTCGCTCAACATAAAAACGATCTGATGGCCCAGGGGTTTTCCAGCCCGGTAAGCCATAACCCTTATCTGGCTGGCCTCCCGTGGTACATTCAGCGGCATGCCGTTATATCGGGAACAATAGGCATCGGCATTGGTTCCGTCAAATGTATAGTAAAGCTGTACTCCAGGCAATTCACTATCCAGCTTTACCTGGTATTTTCCGCTGCTGTCTTTTACGCCGGTGATAACTGGATTATAAAAGCTTTCTGCATAATTGATCCCTTTTCTCTGAAAGTAGGCAAGCCGGTTGATTACCCGGTCTGTAAATCCCGGCCAGTTCCGCTGCTCCGGGGGCGACCAGAATACTTCCGCCAGGGCCAGGGCTCTTGGCCAGGTCATATATTCGGCATGCCGCTCGGAAGGTACACTCTCCGTCCAGAGGTTTCCCTGTCCGCCCAGGATATAGTCCACATTGGCGCCTTCCGGTGCGGGGTCAAATTCATAACAATGTTTTAACCGCACAATACCGGGGATCACATTCACCGGCTCCGAGGAAAATACGCCCTGGAAAAAATCCAGGTAGGTATCCCAGGCCGGAGTCATCACCACCGGAACTTTTTTCTGCGACATGCGTATGCCGTCTTCCCGCGTCGTCCAGCTATACATGGTCGTTTCTTTATCGCGTTCATCAAAATAATGTCCGTACCAGCAGGCCATCTTTTTTCCTTTTGTCCGGACAATCGCTGCTACCTTTTGTCCGAAATAGGCCTGGTAGGCTTCACCGGTTGTGATCTTTTCCCGCTTCATGAGCGTCTGACACGCCGGGTGCTTTTCCCAGAACCGGTAACTGACTTCATCGCCTCCGGTATGGATATAATCACCCGGAAATAATTCAGCCACCTGCGTAAAGATCTTATCCAGCACAAGGTATACAGAGTCATTGGCAGGACAGAGTACATTATGTTCCTGACCGGAACCAGCACCATTGCTTACCGGGTACTGCTGTTGCGAACAGGAAAGACCCGGGTAGGCAGCTATCAGTGCCTGGCAGTGGCCGGGTACGTCAATTTCCGGAATAATGGTTATAAAACGGTCTGCCGCATAGCGTACGATTTCGCGGATCTCTTCCTGGGTATAATACCCGCCATAGGTAGCCGCCTCCCCCGATTGCGGAGCCAGGGCCGCCCAGGTTCCTGTACGGGGTACCCGCCAGGCACCTACTTCGGTTAGTTTGGGCAATCCTTTTATCTCGATCCGCCATCCGTTGTCATCGGTGAGGTGCCAGTGAAAAACATTCAGTTTATACCGGGCCATTTCATTGATATACTTCTTTACAAATGCCTTGGAAAAGAAATGACGGCTTACATCCAGCATCAGTCCCCGCCAGCCAAAACGTGGCTGATCCTGTATTTTCAAACAGCGCAGGGGCATTGCAGTACCGGGTTTGGGCCTGCCTTTACTATCGATCAACTGCAGCAGCGATTGTACCCCGTTGAATACGCCGTGTGCGGTATTGGCTTTTATCCTGATACCTTCCGGCTGTATATAGAGCATATACCCTTCCGTGCCCAGCGACGGATCCGGGTTCTTGTTCAGCAGCAGCCCGATTCCGCCCGCTGCTGTTGCTGCCCGCAGTTTTTGAACCGGTAATTGATATCCTGTCCGTTCCTGTATATCAACGCGCAACTGATCTGCGATCCGGTGGGTCTCCGGTTGCAGGGATACCACTTTTGTGAGTGTATTCAATTTAAAAGACCCGGGCAACCATTCCTTTGTTGCAGGATCGGGTATGATGGCAGCCTTTTCCTGTGCTCCTGCCGGCAAACAGATGCCCGCAGCCAGTATCCAGGATAACAGCCGTTTCAGGTTTAGTCCAAACATATTTTCGTTGAATCGAATGTTTAACTGAAAATAAAATTATTTACCACCGGTATACAAGACCCGGAAGATCTGTATGTTCTTCTTTGGATCAATACCATTTGTTGAAACAGATTTGATCAGCAACGGCATCCAGTATTCGCCATAAGCCGGCAGTCCGTTGCTGTTTACCAGTTTATCTTTCAGGATCCTGCAGTCCAGCTGCCGGATGCTTCCATGCGGAGGAATGGTCCACTGACCAGTGTTGAAGAGGACGGCCGCCGCGGGCATAGGCACCAGATTGGTTCCGTTGGTGCGGTTATACTCCCGTACATATTCTTCGTCTGCGATCAGTTCAAAGGCAACATTACCGGCACCCGGATAATTGGCTTGCACTTTTGTGTAAAACCAGAACTCATTTGCCGACTCAGCCGTTATACTGATCGGGTTTTGCATAACGCCTGCTGATTCAAAAGCAATATAAGGCTCCTTCAGATCAATGACCAGCACCTCTTCCAGTACCGCGTCCTTTGCAGCCTGTACGGTTCCGCCACTAATGGACACTTTACAGGGCAGTACGTATTTTTTTGCTGCTCCCCCCGCCTGTTTTAATGCTGTTACATCAATAATAAAATCGAAGGACTTTTTATAGTCTTCTGCTTTGAACTCCAGAACACTGCTGGCAATTTTATAAAACCGTTCATCCAGCAGCTCATATTGTGCTTCAGAATTTTCTTTGTATTTATCGGTCAGCGTGGGATCGATCGTAAGCCTTACAGTTGCAGGCTGCTGCCCCGTACCACTTTTAATGACCTGCAATCCAATAGAATCCTTTCCCCAATTATATACCGGCATGGTATGCAAACCCGGTGTTACCAGGTAGATCCGGTCCTCTACCATTCCATCCAGTCGTTTTTCTTGGCATGCGCATAAAAACAGTGTTATCATAAAGAAAGCCAAGGACGTCGTATTTGAAAATCGTTGCATCATAAGAAAAAAGTTTAAATGATTACCACCCGTAGTTTTGAGTGATATTGGGCATTTCACTAAGCTGATCCTGGTAGATCGGGAATAAATAATGTTGCGGACGGAACACCATTCTTCCTGGGAAGATCTCGGTTGTACGCGCCCAGGAATCTTCATAATTAGTAGCCTGCAGGTTCCGGGTATAATATGGTCCGTTAAATTCCTTCTCTGCGATCATCCAGGTGCGGATATCATAGTACCGGTGTCCTTCAAAGGCCAGTTCCACCATGCGCTCTTTGCGCAATAATTCCCTTAGCAAAGTCTGGTTACCCAATACTTCGGGATAGGCTTCTTCCAGTTTATTCAGCCCGCTGCGCTCCCGCACCATGTTAATATAAAGCAAGGCTTCGGCTTCATTTCTTGAAGGCTTCTCATTGCAGGCTTCGGCATAATCCAGGTAAACTTCCGCCAGGCGGTAAAAGGGCCAGGAGAACTGCCCCCATTGTCCCTGGTCGATATCATTGGAAGGATCGCTCATCCGGCGCCAGAGATAGCCTGCTTTTACACAGTCGCCGGATTGGGTATAGGGAGAGGTTCCGCCCGCATGAAAGGTTACCAGTTTTTGACCATGATACGTATTGATCCACCAGAACCCGTTTGCCAGAACCGATGCATAAAAACGGGCATCCCTTCCTACGGTGCTCTTATGTGCTTTTATTGGCGCAAAATTGTCCAGCGGATGAATGAAGTTGTTGACAAACCCGTCTTCCGAATACCCGGATTGCGGATCAATAACCGGATTACCATTTGCCTGGTACCCGGTAACCGGATACCGGCCACTGGCTGCCATGGGATAGGTATCCACCAGTTTCAATGAGGGGGCATAGCCTCCGAAACCCTGCTTTACGATCTGCGGCGGGGCGCAGCGCGAAACGAACTGGAACGGAGCCGGATCCCACCTGCCCCAGATGATCTCCTTATTCCAGAAGTTAAAGTAGATCCCCATATAGGATTTAATGGCTTTGCGGAAGGGGTCCGTTTCCAGGTTGTCTTTGTACAGCTCATACCGGTTCAGATCTATAACCGCTTTGGCAGCCTGTGCTGCCAGCTCCCATTTATTGGGGTCCGGGGTTTGCGGAAAAAGGAATTTTCCGTCCTTGTTTTTCATTCCCGCATACAGGTTATTACCGTTGAAAAGCGGGCGCGCCATATACAACAGCAACTCGGCTTTGGCCGTTAACGCTACGCCTTTTGTAACCCGTCCGTACCAGGCCTGCTCTGTAATTACCTCAGGAAGCACCGCAACGGCCTTATCATATTCCGATACAAGGAATGCCACATTTTCGTCCAGTGGGTGCCGGTCCACGTCTTTCCCTTTAATGGTAATATCACTCTCTTTATCGCCCCAGATATAAACCGGGCCGTATTTCCGGATCATTAAGAAATAATAATACGCCCTCAGGAACCGGGATTCTGCCTTCATCACATCCCGCTGTGCGGCGGTCAGCTCCACACATTTATCAACATTGTTTATAAAGATAGTGGCCTGTTTAATAGCTTTATAGTAGAAGGTCCAGGTCTGGTACATCCCTGTAGCCGGGGTTTGCGATCCGCTGTTCATATTGAGCCAGGGCACACCGGACAACCAGGAATACAATCCTTCATCGCTTCTGCCCGGGAGGTCGCCGTCTATATCAAATATCAGGTTCTCCTGCGGCAGGTAGCTGTACACATTGGCCAGAAAAGATTCTGTTGTCTGGCGTTTACTAAAAGTTTCATCCATCGTTAACTGGTTCTGTAACTCTACATCCAGGTAGCGTTCGCAAGCCGTTGCCATACAGAGAAGCGAGAACAGGAACCAAAAAAATCTATTCTTTTTCATATGCATCATTAAAATATAATGTTTAATCCCAGATTAACAACACGCATCTGAGGATAGGCCCTTCCTGTATTGGTATCCAGTTCAGGGTCCCATAATTTGAATTTACTGAAGGTAAGCAGGTTCACACCCTGTGCATAAAGGCGGATCGTTGATATCCCTGCCTTCCGGTACAGATCTTTTGGGAGGCTGTATCCCAGCTCTGCGTTTTTTAAACGCAAAAAGCGCATATCCCGCAGGTAAAAAGTTGAGGCCTGGGCATTATTCTCATTAAACGCCAGGGAAAGCCTTGCGTATTCAGCGTTGGGGTCCGGATTCCGCAAACTCCAGCGTTTATCTGCTACATCGGAAAGGATCTGGCCTTCTACCAGGATGTTCTGACTGGGTCCTACAATGGCAGGACCGCCGATCACCCGGTTTACGTAGCCCACTCCATGGAAAAATACCGATAGATCAAAGCCCTTCCATCCCACGCTTGTGCCAAATCCATAGCTGATCTCCGGCAGGCCGGCATAACCGATCCCTATATAGTCATAGGAATTAATGATCCCATCCCCGTTGATATCTTTATACTTGATATCCCCCGGCTTTACCTGCCCGTACATCTGCTGCGGGCTGTTTGCAATTTCTGCTTCTGATTCAAAAAGTCCCAAAGCCACCAGTCCCATAATCTGTCCAAAACGTTTTCCCACACCCGACTGGTATCCCCATATAGGATCCGGCTGATCGTTGTACAGGATCCGGTTCCGGTTATAGGTAAAATTCCCGCGGGCCTGGATGGCAAACTCGCCTATCATATGTGCATATTCAAGCGACCCGTCGATGCCCTTGTTTTCCATCCGGCCCAGGTTTACATACTGTTTGATATTGTTACCTACGATGGTTGGTACCATTCCCTGTAAAATATAAATACCCTCCCGTTTCTCATTGAAATAGTCGGCCTGTATCTTTAACCGGTTAAACAGTTCCAGCTCCACACCCACATTCTTTTTAATGGCCGTTTCCCAGGACACATCCGGGTTGCCCGGATAACCGGTAGAGATGCCCCCTCTTCCTCCCTGGCCGGTGCTACCAAAAATGTAGCCCGTAGAGCCCTGCATTTCCGTGTTATAGGCAAACCGGCGGTTGCCACCGATCTGGTCGTTCCCGATTTCTCCGTAGGATCCCTTAAACTTCAGCAGACTGATAACAGGTAACAATTCCTGAAAAAAGGCCTCATTGCTTACGAGGTATCCTGCCGCAACAGAGGGGAAAAATCCAAACCGTTTTCCCGGTGCAAAATTCTCGGAACCGTTATACCCAAAATTACCTTCTGCAAAATATTTGTCTTTAAAGGAATAGGTAAGCCGGGAGGCCACACCAATGTTCCGGTAAGGGAAGGCCGCAATATAATCTCCGGGAAAATTGTTAGTGAATTCCCGCATATTGAACAGGAACAATCCACCGATGCGATGTTGCTCCGCAAACAGGCGGTCGTACATCAGGGATGACTCCAGGTTGATAGCACGGCTTCCGCGGTTGGAGCGGGCTAGGGATAAATAATCGCTGCCGTCCGTATTTTTATGAAGGATCAGCTTTCCATCTGCATCCCTACCGGTAGCGTAAAAGGTAGCCGGCGATTTTCTTTTATCAAGGGTGGACTCGTTCACTGCATCCCAGGAGAATTTGAAGTTGGCCTTTAGCCCCCTGGTGATGATGCCGGAAAAATCCTGCGTCAGACCAATCAGTGATTGTGAGGTGTTCCAGAAATCCTGGGTAAAGCCGGTACTGTTCAACGAATAATAAGGATTGAACCCAACGAGCGGCATGGCATGCGATCCATCGGAATACTGCAGCGGTGTGGAGATTGGCGGTGTGGAGATCAGCATGGTGTACATATTAGCCATATCCACGCCCAGACGGTTCCGGCGCTCATACTGATTGGAAAGGTTCAGGTTCAAAACCGTGGATGGAGTTACGTTTATATCCAGGTTGGAACGGAAATTGAACCGGTTGTAATTATACTGGGGATTATAATTGGGGGTGATCACCGGCTCGAACAATCCATTCTCATTGAGATAGGACCCGGAAATATAATACTTGGCGATCTTACCCCCTCCCGTTATATTCAGGTTTACGCGTTTATTGGTGGTCCGGTTCTTAAAGATCGCATCCATCCAGTCTACATTTGGATACAGATCCGGATCGGTTTTATTGAGATATAGTTGTTTTACATGTTCTGGGTATGGCATATTGGATGAGCCTTCAAAACTGATATCGTTATAGTAGTCCATCCATTGCTCTGCATTGGCAAGTTTTACCATCCGTACTGGGCTCAGGTAACCTTGTTCTGCCCGGAGGTTGATGCTGGGCTTGTCGCTGATCTTTCCGCGCTTGGTCGTAACCAGTACAATACCGTTGGCACCCCTTACACCGTATACCGCTGTTGCCGTAGCATCTTTCAGAATGGAAAAGGACTCTACATCTTCCGGATCCACCAGGTCCAGCGAACGCTCGATCCCGTCCACCAATACCAGCGGGCGACTGTTGGCTCCGAAAGTGCTCACGCCCCGGATCCAGAAGGCAGCGCCGGAACCCGGCTCACCCGTACTTTGCACTGCTACGATCCCGGCCAGCTGACCGGCCAGGGCACTGCTGAGCTTCGTTACCGGAAGTTTTAGCTTGCTGGGTGAGATTGAGGTGATGGCGCCTATTACACTTACTTTCCGTTGCGTACCATAGGCTACAGTTACGATCTCATCCAGATCGGCTATCACCGCACTCAGCACCACATCAAGAATGGGCCGGTTTTCGATGGTCACTTCCCGCTCCATATATCCAACAGCGCTGAAGACCAGCACGGCGCCTTTTGCCGCCTGGATACTAAAGCGGCCATAAGCATCTGTAGCGGTGCCCGCATTGGTACCTTTCAGCTGCACGGATACAGATTTGAGCGGATTTCCCAGAGAATCCGTAACACGTCCTGTGATATCCATTTTATTGCCTGGTGATGCCGGCGCTTTGGGCGGAGGGGCCTTATCTGCCGGAATCAGTGTAATGATTTTGCCGTTGATCTTATAATCGAATGGCTGATCGGCAAATAACAGCTCCAATACTTCTTTAACCGGTTTCTGCTTAACCGTTAACGTAACCGGCCGGGCCTGGTCAAAATATTCGGCCTTAAACAAAAAGCTATAGCCGCTTTGTTGCTGAATGCTCAGCACCACCGACTCCAGCGAAGCGTTCTTAACATTCAGGGAGATCGTCTGCCCGTTCGTTCGGGCGGGCCAGCACAATACTGCAGCAAGGATGCCGGTTAACAGCAGCCGGAAAAAAAAGCCGCCGGAAAGGAAGGAGGAGTAATGGTTTGTTTTTTGTTTCATATTTATTTCTTCAAATGGCTAAAAAGCAGTGACGATAAGAAATGAGCGCACTCAGATCCACCGCGGGTTCCATATTTCAGGATCACCGCCGCTTAGATATTAAGGAACAATTCAGTTATTGGTTGCACAACTGGCTGGATGCAGGGTGTAAAGGAGGTGGCCTTCACAAACGATGCATCATGTTATCGTTAATTCATACCTGTTTTTGAACTTATTAAAACCGTTTTTCCCTGAAGGGTAAACTTCCACCCGGTATTTAACGTAAGCACCTCCAGGATCTCCGAAAGCATTACATTCCTGGAAACGGTGCCCCACATCAACGTGCGTTCCATGGATGCGGGGTACCTGAACTGCACATCATACCATCGCTCTATCTGCGGCAGGATCGCCTGAACCGGCAACCGGTTGAAAACAAACAGCCCGTCCTTCCAGGCTATATAATAGCCCACTTCTACTTTTTTTACAGAAAGATCCCCGTCTTTTAAGACCGATTGTTGTCCGGGAACCAGTAGCCGGGGCTGGCTGCCCACACCCGGCAGGATCTTTACCGACCCCTCTGCCAGCGTGGTGACGATCCTTTTATCTTCCGGGTAAGCCGAAATATTAAACCGGGTACCCAGTACAGACAATTCCTGTCCGCCACTCATTACAACAAATGGCATATCCGGGTTCTTCTGTACCTCAAAATAGGCTTCCCCGCTCAGCGTTACTTCCCTGCGGGCGCCTGTAAACCGCATTGGATAGCGGATGGAAGAGGAAGCATTGACCCATACCCCGGTGCCATCAGGAAGCGTAAGCCGGTATTGTCCGCCCGGCGGTGTTGTGAGCACAACAAACTCCGGTTGTCCGTTCGCATGGCTGCTGTCCGCACTCAGCGAAGTGATCAAAGAACCGTCCGCATAACGAAGCGCTCCGTTCTGTACGATCACCGCGGCCTGATTACTATCCAGCACCACCCGTTGTCCGTTCCCAATGGCTAAAAAGGCCCGGTTGCCGCCAGGATTTACATCATGTGCTTTGACAGCTGCCTGCTGCGACGCATGCCGGGATTGCGAAACTGTATACCAGATCACGGCGCCTATGACCAGGAACATGATGATCGCTGCACCGGCGAGCCACCATTTCCTTCGCAGGCTTCGCGCAGAACCTTGCCGGTTCCCGGGGATTCGTGTTACTGATCCATCCAGCCGTCCCAGTAATCGTTCATCCAGCCCCTCCAGCAATGCTTCCAATTCCACCGAAAATATATCTCCGTCCGGGGCCGTTGTGGACCATTCATTACGAACCCAGGCTCTCAGCTGTTCTTCACAGCCTTCGGCCGACAGGTGCTGCAACAGTTCCAGGAACTCCTCCCTGCTGATATCATTATTGACATATTTCTTAAATAGCTCCTGTATGTCCTCCTGGCGATCCAAAATATTCTTTTATACTGGTAATACGGGAAAATGATTGTTTACATCTGTTCCGGCGACGAAAACTTTTTACAATACCTGACCAATATGACTGATGCCAACCAGCAGCAGGTATACGATCCTGGCCGCCAGGTATTTTTTTAAGAACTGGTTGGCCTTATAAATATGATCGTTCACGGTACTCATGTTAATATTGAGCATCAGGCTAACTTCTTCATAACTCTTGGACTCGAACTTGCAAAGGATGTATACTTCCCTTCGCTTGGGCGGCAACAGGTTAATGGCAGCGTGAATCAGTTCCCGCTGCTCAAGGTCCTCCATCCGCTCTCCGGCACTTATCACAGATGGCTGTATACGCGTCCATACCTGGTCCTGCATTTTTTTATCCCGCGATAATTTCCGGAAGAAATCGCATACAAGATTTTGCGCGATCCGGTGCAGGTATCCCGCCACCGGCAAACCGGGGTCAATGCGCTGCCGGTGTTCCCATAACCGGATGAACACTTCCTGCAACACGTCTTCCACCAGCCCGGGGTCCTTTACCATGCGGTAAATTGCCGATGCAATGGACATTTTGTGCCGCTGATAAATGATTTGAAAGGCAGGCCGATCTCCTTCCCGTAACCTGGAAAGCAGTACTTTTTCCCCAGCATCCGCTTCACAACGCATCATTGTCTGAAAGTTATAGCAATCATCGTTATACCGGCTAAGTTACGCATTCTGCAGCGGATCCCGCCCGGCCTTATTGTTCATCTGTTCTATCAGGTATATACGGCAAAAGAAGCAGTGCCACCTGCTCCCTTCGAAAAAAATATTTCTTTAGGGGATGTTTATCGGCGCCCAAGCCAGCAGTGAGCCAACCGGCACTTACCATATATCGGCGCATGAAGACAACCTGAAGAAAAGGGGAACATCTATACCGATCTGCAACCGGCATTAAAAAACTTGGGGGATTATTCCAGATTGTTCAATGCCAAGAATAAACCAGTATTCAGTTAAACACTTGCGGTTTAGTTGGGTTGCTGACCGGTGTTTACACCTTAATAAACGGAGAATGATGCAGGATAGTCAATTGGTTTAAAGATGAAGCATACAGGTCATTGCAGTTACTGTGTTAACAGCAACTTTATCCCTACGAAAATAAATGATGAAGGTGCGGTATCAATCGCCAATTTGAGCGAAAAAAAACCGCCCCCTGAAGGGGCGGTTGCATATATATTATAGTTCTTTTTATACGGCTGCATTATAGTGTTCCTCAACCTTCTTCCAGTTCACCACATTCCAGAATGCTTTTAAATAATCCGGACGCCGGTTCTGATATTTCAAATAGTACGCGTGTTCCCAAACATCCACACCAAGGATAGGTGTACCTTTAACTTCGGCAACATCCATCAGGGGGTTGTCTTGATTAGGGGTTGAAATCACTTCCAGTTTTCCATCCTTTACGATCAGCCAGGCCCAGCCGCTTCCGAAACGGGTAGCACCTGCTGTATTTATTTTTTCCTTCAGCGCGTCCAATGAACCGAATGTTTCATTAATCGCATCCGCCAGTTTCCCGGAGGGTGCACCACCATCAGCGCTCAGGATCTCCCAGAAAAATGAGTGATTCCAATGGCCACCACCGTTATTACGAACGGCCGGAGAAATAGCGCCTGCGTTTTTCACAAGGTCTTCCAGCGATTTATCTGCATGCTCGGTACCATCAATCGCTTTATTTAAATTGTCCACGTAAGCCTGGTGGTGCTTACCGTGGTGAATTTCCATTGTTTGTTTGTCGATGTGCGGTTCCAGCGCGTCGGGCGCATAAGGAAGGGCTGGTAGTGTAAATGCCATGATTCTTTATTTTTTTATTGAGTAAATAATAATACTTAATTGCCCAAAGTTAAACCATTATCGCCGGGCTGCAAAGACGGAAAAGTACAAAGAATCACAAAGTTTGCAGGCTTGCAAATACGGATTTCATTTATGCGAAGAAATTACCACGGATGCTGCACGGTACCCTTTATTGAAGTGTTCTGTGCAAATCTGAGAAATCAGTAAGCGGTGTTTGTGTTGCTGCGAAAACTTAAAAATTGGTAAAATAGTTGGTAAATACCAGGTCGAACATATTGACGTTCGCCTTCTTCGTTTGCAGGTAGGCGCCGGGTACCGGCACTTTATTGAGTTCCCGGAAAAGAACCATTTCCGTTTGGAATGATTCGCGGAGCAGGTAGTTGATCATCCCAATATCTTTCAGGTATTGCTGATGACGTTTTCCATCGTTCAGGCAAAACTGGTCGTGATCCATCATGGCCGTGCCATTCAATCCCAGGAAATCCGTTACAACAATGCTATGCCAGGGCATCAGCACGCTTAACAGCACATGTATTTTAAACAGACCGCGTCCTTCTTTTGAAGTGCAGTCCAGATAGTAACAGAACTTATTATGAAAAAGATCCGTCCGGTCCTTTAGCTCATAACGGGTCAATATTTCGTCAAGCGCCTGTACAAACCCATTCCACTGTTCTTCTAATGCCTGCTTCAGCATCTTAACCGACCGCTTGCGCCGGGCATACACCCGCTCATACTCCTGCCGGTCCACAAGAGGTGTTATTCCCTTTGGATAATGGTCGTAGATTTTTGACGGATCCGGCATTTTCATAACACCCTATTAAATAACACAAATATCACATATAATAAACACAACTAGATTCAATCCGAATTTACGAAAAAATTTCAAATATTTAAATATATAACATTATATAATATTTTTTAGTGCGTCCATCTTGTCAAAAAGCAGTAATCTTCCAATAATATTTGCAGTTTTTTGCAAACTTTATCTGCTTTTTGCATTTCCAATTTAAATAACTTATATTTAACAAACCTATAACTCCAAATTAAACTCATTTGCATGAAGAGAAAGCTTTCCCTCCCCCCGGCAATCTTGCTTTTGCTGTTGTTTCCGCTCTTTTTAAACGCTCAGCAACGGCAGATAAGCGGATCCGTTAAAAATGAATCCGGCGAACCTGTTCCAGGAGCTACGATCCTTCAGACGGGCACTCCTAATGCCGCTACCACAAACGATGATGGAAATTTTTCCATGCAGGTAACCGGCAACAACGTGCAGCTTGAAATTTCTTCCGTTAGCTACATCTCACAAAAAGTATCCATCGGCAATAACGCCTTTATTTCGGTCACCCTGACAACGGACCAGAAAGCAACGATGGAAGAAGTGGTAGTCACCGCGTTGGGGGTCACCCGTGCGCAACGATCGCTCGGATATGCTACTCAACAGGTAGAAGGGAAAAATCTTACAATGGCAAAAGAATCGAACCTGATCGCCTCACTGGCAGGTAAAATTTCCGGTGCGCAAATCGTTGGTTCCTCCGCTGCCAACCTGGGCGGCACTCAAAAAATCAAGCTAAGAGGAATAAATTCCTTAAACGGCTCCGGTTCTCCGCTGCTGGTTGTAGACGGCACCCCCATTTCAAATATCAATTTCAGTTCTGACAATGCCAATGGCATTGACCTCGGTAATATTGGCCAGGATATCAACGCCGAAGATGTAGAAAATGTAAGTGTGTTAAAGGGACCTGCTGCATCCGCGCTTTATGGTCTTCGTGGTCAATATGGGGTTATCATGATCACCACGAAAAAGGGGGGCCGTTCCAAAACGCCAACAGTAAGTTTAAATGCTGCTTATACCATTGATAAGGTAGGCAACTTTTTGCCACTGCAAAACATTTATGGCGTGGGCAACAATCAGACATTCCTGAAACTACCCAATGGGGAATTGTATGTAAATGGCAATGATGAAAGCTGGGGGCCAAAAATGGACGGAACGCCTGTAAGAATGTATTATAGTTTTTATAAACAGGACCCGGAATATGGGAAAGCGACACCCTTTTTACCACAGCCCAATAACATTAAAGATTTTTTTGTAACCGGACATAACATCAACAACAGTATTTCAGTCTCAGGCGGTGGCGACCGGAGTACCTATAAACTGAGCTATACCAACAATTACATAAAAGGCACGTATCCCAATACTTTTCTAAAGCGCAACAACCTTGGCCTGAACGCTGCATTGAATGTAACCGACAAACTAACTGTTGGTACAAACGTTAACTATGCCAACAACCTGGGCCAAAGACCGGTTCAGGGCTACCAGGGATCTTTTACCGGGGCTACTCAATGGTTCCAGCGGAACATCGATATCCACCGCCTTAAAAACTATAAATATGCTGACGGAACGATTCTGAACTGGAATGTAAATCCCAATACAACGGCGGGCATCATTACCAACAATCGCCCAAGCGACTGGAACAACCCTTATTTTGACGCCTATGAAAATCTGAATTCCGATTCAAGAGACCGGTTGTTTGGAGACGTGAACGTAAAGTACCAGATCTTACCCGAACTGCGGCTAAGCGGCTTTGTAAGAGGTGATATTTTTATGCAAAAACTTTCCCAGCGCACGGCCGTAGGTGGCCGGCTGGATCCCGGCTACAGTGAAGGCAAATACCAAAACAAAGAAATCAATTATGAATTACTGGCAGAGTACAGCAAAAAATGGGAAGACTTTTCATTAAATGTAAACCTGGGGGGCAACCTGCTTAATACTCAATACTCCTATCTGTCTGGCTATACCGTAGGCGGTTTGTCAAGCCCCGGTTGGTACAGCCTGGAAGCCTCTGTCAACAGACCGGTTATTAACCAGCGTTTAAGAGAAAAAAGCGTGCGCAGTGTATATGGGATGATCTCTGCCGGCTATAAAGACATGTTGTTTATAGATGGAACGCTGAGGAACGACGTTTCGTCTGCGCTTCCAAAAAAAAATAACTCCTATCTCTATCCATCATTATCGGGCAGCTTCGTCTTTAGCGAACTGTTACATTCGGGAGTGCTGTCTTTTGGAAAACTAAGGGCAAGCTACGCCAGTGCCGGTTCTGATTTAGACCCTTACCAGATTCTCGACATCTATGCCGCAGGATCTATCTATGCCACCCCTTCCACAACGATCAATACGATGCGCCTGCCGATTGAGCTTAGAAATGCAGACATCAAGCCCGCCTATGCCAATTCTTTTGAAATCGGTACTGAACTCCGGTTTTTGAAGAACCGGATCGGGCTGGATGTAACCTACTATGAGCAGGTCAATAAGAACCAGATCCTGCCCTTACAAATTTCTGCCGCCACCGGCTTCACGAACGCCATCATCAATGCAGGGCGTATTTCCAACAAAGGCGTTGAAGTTTCTGTAAAGGGAACTCCGGTTCAGGCGCAAAACTTCCAGTGGAACACAACCCTGAATTTTGCCAAAAACAAAGGCATGGTTGATGAACTGTATCCCGGTGTAAACGCCTATCAACTGGGCTCAAATACCTATTCCAGTCAAACCATTTATCTGTATTCAAATGTTAAACAACCCTTTGGAACCCTGGTAGGGCCTGGCTATAAAAAAGATGCTGCTACCGGCAAAATATTACTGGATGAAAGCAACATGCCTGTTCAGGAATTAAACAAGAACTTTGGATCGGTAGTGCCCGATTTTACCGGTGGTTTTTTGAACAGTTTCCAGTTTAAACAATTTGACCTCAATGGAATGATCGACTTCCAGTCTGGCGGAAAATTCTTTAGCTGGTCACAAATGCTTGCCGTAAAATCGGGGCAGGCCGCCATCACCGCTGCCGTCAACGATAAAGGGAAAAATGTAAGAGACCCGCTGGCAGATGGAGGCGGATACAAAATAGAAGGAATATCTCAGAAAACAGGAGAGGCGGTTACGACATATGTAGATGCAAGAACTTATTTCAGAAATAATATCGGCACACGTATCTACGATGAATGGCTCTATGATGCCTCTTATATAAAGCTAAGAGAAGTAAGTATAGGCTACAACTTCAGCAAAAAAACGTTGGAAAAAACGCCGGTAAAAGCATTGCGTCTGGCCTTAATTGCGCGCAATCCGCTGATGATCTGGCAAAAAGCCCCTAAAGGTCTGGACCCCTCCGAACTTTCATCGGGCAGCGCGTCCATTAGCTGGATCGAAAAAGGAGAACTGCAAACCGTGCGTTCCTATGGCATTAATTTAAATATTACCTTCTAAGGATATAATCTGATTATTATGATAAAGTTTATACAACTTTCAACGATACTGGTACTCCTGGCAGCGGCCGGATGTACAAAATTTGACGATAAATACTATGTGGACCCCAATAACCCATCAAAAGCGTCCGGAACCCAGCTTATTGCAAATGCGCAGTTATTTTTGCCAAGCATGAGCTCCAATGCCTATGGGCCATTGTATCCGCAACAGCTGTCCCTGACCACATTTACGGACAACAGCCGGTATATGACTACCAGTTTCAATTTTGCAGACTGGTACACCGGCCCGTTAATGGACCTCCAAACAGCCCTTAACAGCCCCCTCGACGCTAATGAAGGGCCGGTGGAAAACCAGGTGGCTGTTGCCAAGGTACTGAAAGCGTATTTTATGTGGTTCCTTACCGACCGATGGGGCGATCTGCCTTACAGCGAAGCCTTTCAGCGACTCAATAAAATAGCTCCAAAATATGATAAGCAACAGGTCATTTATGATTCCATGTTTAATCTGCTGACAACGGCCAATGATGCCTTTATACTGACCAATGGAGCTATAAAGAATGATATTATCTATAATGGAGACATCGGTAAATGGAAACGGTTCGGAAATACCATTCATATGCTGATGGCGCTTCGGCTCTCAAAAGTGGATCCGGAAAAGGGAAAAGCTGAATTTGTGAAAGCGCTCGCTGGTGGAATTATGAATGCGAATACCGATAATCTATTTTTCCCGCACCTGGCAGATCAGTCGATGGAAAATTATTGGTACAACTCTTTTACCAGGTTGGGCCGGGAATGGTATGCGCTCAGCAAGCCATTGGTGGACTATATGCAGCCGTTGAATGATCCCAGACTTCCGGTATTTGGTAATAAAAATAAAGACGGCAATTATGTAGGCCTTGAATATGGAAAAGCCGTTCCCAACGCCAATGATATTCCCGGCATTTCCCTGCTCGGTTCCGGTTTACGGCAGCAAAACTCACCCGTATACCTCACCACCTACGCACAGGCACTCTTTGCAAAAGCAGAAGCCGCTAAACTTGGATGGATACCAGGCGGCGATGCTGAAGCAAAGGCAAATTACGAAGAAGCCATACGCCAGTCTATTATTATGTGGACCGGAAGCGCAGCAGGTTTTGATGCGTTTATGCTAAACCCCTCCGTTATTTACAACCCGGCAAATGCGATCCGGCAGATTGCCTACCAGCGATGGGTACACCTGTTCTTAAATGGCTACGAGGCCTGGGCAGAATGGCGCCGGACCGATTTCCCAACACTAGTGGCACCTACAGGAGCCAACGATGGAAAGATACCCCGTCGCGAAGGGTACCCCTCTGCTGAAGCTCAGATCAACAAAGCAAATTATGACGCAGCCGTTGCCTCCTTTCCTTATGGTGGATCCGACGGGTTAAACGCAAGAGTGTGGTGGGATAAACCGCAATAACAGACAATTAAAGTTACCAACCGGTAGTTCAAGGCAACTCTATAGAAGGGACAGCAAGATTTGGGAGACAGTGCTTTTACGGCGATTTCAGACATCAGCAATTAAACCCGTCCCTTCAGTCACCCGGATCTTCAATTAACACTGTAAAAATTTTACCTTTTTGCCTTAAAAAAAGCTTTCATCAAAGCGGCACATTCTTCTTCCAGGATACCGGTAACGATCTCCGTTTTTGGATGAAACGGCGAGGTTTCCGGCTTTACCCGGCTGAAGCCATTTTTTACATCCGATGCGCCCCATACCACGCGGCGGAGCTTGCTCCAGTAAAGCGCTCCGGCACACATGACGCAGGGCTCCACCGTTACAAAAAGGGTGGCGCCCGGCAAATATTTGGCATTGAGAAAACTGAACGCAGAGGTTAATGCGATCATCTCCGCATGTGCCGTAGGGTCATTTAGTTTTTCAGTCATATTATAACCCCGCGCAATGATGCGGTCGCCCTGAACCACCACGGCCCCGATGGGGATTTCGTCTTCTTCAAATGCCCGCTGTGCCTCTTTCAGCGCCTGCTGCATAAAATATTCATCCGTCATTGATCTTCATTAAAGGATAAAATTAGAAATAAGGAGTGAAATAACGCATAAGATTTATTGGGTTCGTGAGAACACAAACCAAAGAATTCCTCTCATAAATTGATTTTTTACTACCTTGTATTTTTAAAACACAGCATGATAACCCGCATTCGTAAAACAGCGGCTGCAGACGATAAATAAATACACAGATGGCATTTCCCAAACAGAAACTGGAAGAAAAATTTAAGGAAGTATACCAGCAGCTCAACGATCAGCAGCGCCTTGCGGTGGATACACTGGAAGGCCCGGTAATGGTGATTGCGGGCCCCGGTACCGGTAAAACACAGATCCTGGCGGCCCGTATTGGAAAGATCCTGCTGGACACAGATGTGCTTCCCGAAAACATCCTTTGCCTGACCTATACCGACGCCGGTGTGGTGGCCATGCGCAAGCGCCTTCAACAGTTCATTGGCGCCGACGCGTATAAAGTTAATATTTATACGTTTCATGCGTTTTGCAATGATGTGATCCAGGATAATCTTTCGCTCTTTGAAAAAAATTCCCTGGATCCAATTTCCGAGCTGGAGCGCATCGAATACTTTAAAAAACTGATCGATGCCTTCCCCAAAAACCATCCGCTAAAACGTTACCGGGGTGATGTGTATTTTGATGCGCCGCACCTGCAGCAATTGTTTTCCGCTATGAAACGTGAGGGCTGGACCGCAGCCTTTATCAATGAAAAAATTGATGCCTATATTCAGAACCTGCCCAACCGGAACGAGTACATTACCAAAAGAGCCACCAAAGATTTTAAAAAAGGCGATCTGCGCACCGATAAAATTGCCGAAGCAACCGAAAAAATTGAAAAAGTGCGCGCGGCCGTGCATGCATTTGACGCCTTTCAGCAAATGCTGAATGAAAAACGCCGTTATGATTTTGATGACATGATCAATTGGGTGATCCGGGCCTTTGAAGAAAATGAATCGTTGCTGCGAAGCTACCAGGAGCGTTTTCAATACATCCTCGTGGATGAGTTCCAGGATACCAGTGGTACCCAAAACCGGATCGTGCAGTTACTGATCAACTACTGGGAACAGCCCAATATTTTCGTGGTGGGTGATGATGATCAAAGCATCTATCGCTTCCAGGGCGCCAACGTGCAAAATATGCTGGACTTTGCACAGCAATACCAGAACGCATTGAAAACGATTGTACTTACCAGCAACTACCGCAGCATCCAGCCCATACTGGATGTTTCCAAATCGGTAATCGCAAAAAACACAGAGCGGCTGGTAACCCAGCTCCCCGGGCTGAGCAAGGACCTGGCGGCGGCCAATGCAACCATCAACCACCTGACCACCCCACCGGAACTGATCGAATACAACAGCGAAAAAGAAGAAATGGCCGGTATCTGCATGGAAGTAGATGCGTTGGTACGGAAAGGCGTACAACCGGGCCGGATTGCCGTGATCTATAAAGAGAATAAATACGGGGAAGAGCTCTCCAATTATTTCCGGCTGATGCAGGTACCGGTGTTTAGCAAACGGCCCATCAACCTGTTGCAGGACCCTTTCATCAAGAAGATCATCACCATCCTCCGCTACCTCAATGCCGAGCACGACATCCCCTACGGTGGAGATGAACTGTTGTTTGAACTGCTCCACTACGATTTTTATAAGATCCCTCCAATTGAAATTGCCAAACTCAATGTAGAAGTCAACAACCGGCAATTTAAAGGGGAAAGCACTTCCCTGCGCCAGCTGCTTTCCGAAAAAGCCAACCGGCCGCCCAAAGATCTTTTTGACACAGGCATCCATCCCCAGCTCAAACAGTTCAGCATTGTGTATGAACAGCTGATCGGCGATGTATCGAACCTTACGTTGCAGCAACTGGTGGAAAGCGTGATCCGGAACGCCGGTGTGCTGGCTTATGTGATGCAACATGTAGAAAAAATAGAGCTGATGCAGTACCTCTCTGCCTTTTTCGATTTTGTAAAAGAGGAGAACAGTCGCAACCCGGCATTCAGCCTGGACGGACTGATCAGCATCATCGACCTGATGGAAAAAGAAGGCGTGCCGCTTTCCATGATGCGTACCATCGGCAATGATAAGGGCGTGAACCTGCTTACAGCCCATGGAAGTAAGGGGCTGGAATTTGAATATGTGTTCCTGGCCGGCGTGAATGCATCCTATTGGGAAAAGAAGAAAAGCTTTCCCACTATTTTTAAACTACCCGATACCATTTTCAGCTCCCAACCGGAGGGCGATTCCACCGAGGAGCTGCGGCGTGTATTTTATGTAGCCCTTACACGGGCAGAGCAGCACCTGCATATTTCCTGGTCCAAACGCAACAATGCCGGTAAGGAACTGGAGCCTTCTATGTTCATTGCTGAGATACAGGAGCAGCATGCGCTGCAAATACGGTTCCGCTCCATACCGGAAGAGGAAATGACCCGGTTCCGCCTCCTGCAGTTCACGGCACAGGCCCCCACCATTGAGCAACGCGAAGCAGATTTCATCACGCCCCTAGTCGATAAATTTGTGATGAACGTAACCGCGTTGAATAACTATCTTAACTGTCCGTTGCGATTCTACTACCAGAACCTTATCCGCATCCCCTCCGGTAAAAATGAGAATACAGAATTCGGAAGTGCCATCCACTTTGCACTGGAACGTTTTTTCCGGAAGATGCGGGAGCATCCGGCCAATGCCTTTCCGCCAGAGCAATCGCTTTACGAAGATTTTAAGTGGTATATGCAGCGCCACCGCCAGCATTTTACCCGAGAATCCTTTAAACGGCGCATGGAGCAGGGCGGCATTATCCTGCCGGAATACTACAACAACTATATCGACGCCTGGAATAAAGTGGTGGTCGTAGAATTAAACATCAAGAACGTAGTGGTAGACGGCGTTCCATTAAAGGGCAAACTGGATAAACTGGAATTTAATGGTAAAGATGTGAATGTGGTGGATTACAAAACAGGGAACGTTAAATACGCCAAACCCAAATTATTGCCACCTTCCGAAAAAGACCCCAATGGCGGTGATTACTGGCGCCAGGCGGTTTTCTACAAATTGCTGGTGGATCATTACGAGGCCAAGAACTGGACAGTTGCCAGCACCGAGTTTGATTTTATTGAGCCGGATGAAAAGAAAAATTTTGTGAAACAAAAAGTGGTGATCCTTCCGGAACACCTGGAGATCGTACGCCGGCAGGTACGGGAAACCTGGGAGCATATCCAGAACCATGAATTTTACAAAGGCTGCGGCAAGGAAGACTGTCACTGGTGCAATTTTGTAAAGGACAACCAGCTGTACACGGATCTGGAGGCACTTGAAGAAGATATCGAATAAACACCGGGAATTCCTTATAGTTTGAACCGATATATCCCATACCCCCAAGCTGCTTTAATGAACAGGAAAACGATCATCCTGACCGGATTTATACTGATTAAATTTGTATTGCAGTATACACTGATAAGTCCTGAATACGAATTGCATCGCGACGAGTTCCTGCACCTGGACCAGGCCAACCACCTGGCATGGGGCTATCTTTCCGTTCCCCCGGTCACAGCATGGATCGCATGGCTTGTAAAGTTATTGGGAAACACGATCTTCTGGGTAAGGTTTTTTCCCGCTTTGTTTGGGGCTTTAACAATTTGGGTAATCTGGAAAACCATCGAAGAACTAAAGGGCGATCTTTTTGCACTGCTCCTGGGGGCAACCGGTATGCTGTTCTCGGTATTGCTGAGATTAAATATATTGTTTCAGCCCAACTCTCTCGATGTACTAGGTTGGACGCTGTTTTACTTTGTGTTTATCAAATACCTGAACACCCAAAAAACAACATGGCTGTACGCAGGAGCTGTGGTGTTTGCGCTGGCCGTTTTAAATAAGTACAATATTGCATTTTTGCTCATAGGCCTTCTCCCAGCTCTGATTCTGACACCGCAGCGAAAAATACTGGGCCGGCCGCAGGTCTATACTGCCGCAGGTGTTGCGCTTATACTTATTCTCCCCAACCTGTGGTGGCAGTACACACATCATTTCCCGGTAATTCACCATATGAATGAGTTAAAACGGACACAGCTGATACATGTTAGCAGAAGCGGCTTTATAAAAACACAGTTTCTTTTTTTCTTAGGCGCCCTTCCGGTGATCCTCGCAGGTTTTTACGCACTGTTATTTTACCCTCCATTTAAAAAATACCGGTTGTTCTTCTGGTCTTATGTCTTCACAGTCGCCTTATTCATCTATTTCAGGGCTAAAGATTATTATGCCATTGGTTTGTACCCGATATATATTGCCTTTGGGGCCACTTATCTTTCAAAAATACTAAACGGGCGATGGGTAACCCTGCTTAAACCGATCAGCGTTGCTTTACCGTTGCTCTGCTTTATACCCATTTTCCGGGTAGGCTTTCCAAATAAAAGTCCCTTGCAAATTGCGAAGCATCCCGAAGCCTACAAAAAACTGGGACTGCTGCGCTGGGAGGATGGCAAAGAGCATGCCTTACCCCAGGATTTTTCGGACATGTTGGGCTGGGAAGAGCTGGCCCGTAAAACAGACAGCTTGTATATGAAAATGCCTGTTACGGGAAAAACAATGGTCCTTTGCGACAATTATGGCCAGGCAGGAGCCATTAATTTTTATACCACCAAGGGAATCCGTGCTTTTTCGTTTAATGCAGACTACCTCCATTGGTTTAATTTAAAACAGCCCTATCAACATCTTATACGCATAAAAGAGCATGAAACGCCTTCTACAGAGTTGAGCATAACCGGTCCATATTTTCAGCAGTCATTTGTTGGGGATTCGGTTACAAATAGTTTCGCAAGGGAATATCGCACTACCATTTTTGTATTTAAAAATGCGTGGGTTGATATCAACAACCGTTTAAAAGCCGAACTCGACACCATGCAAAGACGCTGGTACTAACATGCCTGGATTATTTTTATCATAAAGATGGGACACGCGGAACTATAGAAAGTGGCATTACGCCCTTTGCCGCTTTATGTTCAGGCGCCTTTACCGCCTACTGTGGATAAAACCGTATCTGCTCAAAAGTATAGTCCCCGCTTGCTTTCAGCCGGTCAACGAGTTGTTTCAGCGCACTTTCCTCCCATTTTGTCTGGAACATTTCATCATGGATCAGCAATACAATATTTCCCTGTGTAAAGGTGTTTCCCGTTTTACAACGCTGTGCAATTTCATCAAACATCGCTGTTACCGTTTGCACCGGCCGGCCATCGGGGTGGTGCTGCCACTCCAGGTCCCACCCGATCACCTTGTACCCCTTCGCAGCCAATCCGTCCGCGGTTGAGGCTCCGCTGATCCCATCGTCGCGCTTCTTTCCATTCAGCCGCCACATATTCCTTCCCGGTAGCCGCACAATTTTATAATGCAGTTTCAGCAATTGCTGGTTTTTCAAAATGTCCGCAATGGTCGTTTGCGGATTACTGTAAAACTTTTCATAGTGATTGTATGCATGTGAATAACTGTGATTGTATTCATCGATGTAGGGGTTCTCTTCATAGTATTTAAAATACGTGTCCATGCGGCGGTTGGCCTCCACGTGCGCGCCTACCAGGAAAACGCTGATCTTGATCTTTTCGGCAAGGATCACGCTATCGATGTTCTCGCTGCCGTTCAGCGGGCCGTCGTCGAACGTCAGATAAATCGTACATTTTTTTTGCGCGGTACCTTGTGGCTGTGAAGTTCCCGACAAACAGGCATTCAGTCCAACCAGAACGCCAACAAGGATAATTTTTGATAAAGCATGCATAAGAAGAGGTTGTTCGTATTTAAAACTACTAAATAAAAAAATACGCATCGTTTTGGAGAAAAATTATTTGTTGTAACGGAGGGCTGCACGCAGCGGCACCAGGGAGCAATGATGCGGCGCCTTATTGTTTAGGGTTGCCAGGAAGGCGGAAGGCCTGGGAATGAACGAATAGCTAACCCCCTTGCGTTGCTTTATAGCTTGGGGCTTTCCTTGCCCCGCTATCTAAAGAATAACTATTTTTACACTCTAAATCATTTCGCTTATGACCAATATCTTTTCCCCCGAAGGGGCCCAAACCATGATCAACCGCATTGAGCAACTTACACCCGAAAGCAAACCACTTTGGGGCAAAATGAGCGTGGGTCAGATGCTGGCGCATCTTTGCGTGATGTACGAAACGGTTTATACCGACAAATATCCAAAGCCCAAAGGCTTTCTCAAATGGATTATGAAAACCTTTATTAAAAAAACTGTTGTAGGCGATGCGCCCTATAAGCGTAATATAAAAACCGCTCCGCATTTCCTGATCACCAGCCCCCGCGATTTTGACAGAGAAAAAACGAGGTTAATTGACTATATCCGTCAAACCCAGGAACTGGGTGGTACCCATTTCGATGGCAAGGAATCTCATTCTTTTGGTCCACTTACCCAAATGGAATGGAATACCATGTTCTCCAAACACCTGGACCACCATCTAAGACAGTTTGGGGTATAACCAGCAAAAAAACGTTTTCAGGAAGGGATAAAAAACAACGCATGCCTGTCAAAATAAACGTAAATTAGTAGCAGCGAATCATTCGTATTAAATCCTTTACAAATGCTGCGACTATTACTCCTCATGGTGCTGGTTCCTTTTACAGGCCGTTCCCAAACGGAATCACCCGCTAATCATTACAATCAATACCTGGCCGATAGCCTGGGTGCCGACGCATACGGGATGCGGATGTACCAGTTTGTGCTATTAAAAACAGGCGACAGTACGATTACTGATAAAGAGAAGGTGACGGTTCTTTTTAAAGGGCATATGGAAAATATCAGTAAACTGGTAGCAGATCATAAACTGATCATCGCCGGCCCGTTCGCCAAAAACCTGCTGCAATACCGGGGGCTATTCATTTTCACCACCAAAACAAAAGAAGCAACAGAAGCCTTGCTGGCCTCCGATCCGGCTGTAAAATCAGGACTTCTTAAAACGGAGATCTATGGCTGGTATGGATCGGCGGCATTGCCGATGTACCTTCCCTTTCATACGCAGATCGAAAAAAGCAAACATTAATAAGATGGATATCGGGGAAGCAAGGAGTCTGATCAAGGATTTACCACTGCCCTCGGGTAAGCCGCTCCAATGGGCTGATCTGGGCTGCGGCTCCGGCACCTTTACCTATGCCTTGTACAGCCTGCTTCCGCCGGGAAGTGTCGTATATGCTTTTGATAAAAATATACAACGGCTCCACGAGCCGGGCATCCGCTTTATACAACTCAATTTTGAAACAGCGGCATTGCCCGTACCGCCGCTTTCCGGCATCCTCATGGCCAATTCATTACACTATATAAAAGACCCACAGGCATTGATTGCAAGGCTCCGGCAACAACTGGAGCCGGCGGGCATGCTGGTGCTGGTTGAATACGATACCCTTACCGCAAATAAGTGGGTCCCTTTTCCTGTACCTTTGCTGAAGGCTAAACAACTGGCCAGCCGGTGCGGTTTCAGGAATTTTCATTTGATGGGAACCCGGCCTTCTGTATATCACGGAGGAGGTATGTATGCGATCTCTTTCACGCTTTAAAACATTCCATTTTTCTAACGATAAAAAATCAAAACATGCGTATTCTTAAAAAGATCCTGCTGGTAATAGCAGTACTCATCTTGCTGGTACTGCTGATCGCTGCATTTGTAGACGGCAAAATCAAATTTGAAAAATCGGTAGCCATCAATGCGCCCATTGATAAGGTGTGGACCCATGTCAACAGCCTGGCCGCCATGAATACCTGGAGCCCCTGGACAGACAAAGATCCCGAAATGAAAAAAAACAACGAAGGTACCGATGGTACGCCTGGTGCCCGGTTCTGCTGGGAGAGTCAGAAAAAGGATGTAGGTAAAGGTTGCCAAACCATCAGAGCCGTAAGCGCGCCATCGCTGATCGAAACCGATCTCAAATTTTATACCCCTTACGAAAGCGACGCGCAGGCTTATGTAAAATTGGAAGCCGCCGGCTCCGGCACTAAGGCCACCTGGGGTTTTAACAGCGAAATGCCCTACCCGTTCCGGATCATGAAGCTCTTTATGAACATGGAAAAAATGATGGATCCGGATTTTACCCTGGGTTTGCAGCGGCTAAAAAAACTGGCGGAACAATAACATGAAGCAGCGCACTACTTTTGCAATGCTTTGGTGTGATGGTCAAAATACAAAGACAAAAAGCATTATGGCACACATCAATCCCTACATCACCTTTACCGGGAAACTGCGAAGAAGCGTTTAACGCTTATTGCTCCATTTTTGGAGGCGCGTTCGATTTTGTTGGCCGTTTTAGAGACATGCCGCCACAGGAAGGTTACACCATACCCCGAGGAAGACGGCAATAAGATCATGCACATATCGCTGCCTATTGGCAACACCATTTTAATGGGCAGCGATACCGGTGGTGAATGGGCATCCGGTTTTACAGTGGGCAACAATATCACGATCTCTTTTACAGCAGGTTCCCGGGAAGAGGCGGACCGCATATTTGGAGCGCTTTCTGAAGGTGGCAAGGCAACCATGCCGATGGCAGACACTTTCTGGGGCGATTATTTTGGCATGTGTACCGATCGGTTTTCCATTAACTGGATGATCAGCTTCACAAAAATCCCCAGTAAGCTATAACAGTTTGTGCAGATCTTATATTGCCGTGCGCTGCACCTTTATGTTTCATATCCCTGTTTGCCAAGGGTATCAGCGCTGCGTTGCCCGTCCGAACGGTTCATCCGGGCGGGCAGCTTGCATCTTTAAATGCTGAAAATCAGCCAGACGCCCCTGCGAAGTCTCGAGTCGTCGTCATCCTCGTCTGCCTTTTTAATGGTTTTCAGGAATGCGGCCCGCACCGGAGTGGGTGGCTTTGCATGTTCCCCTTTAACGGCTTTCCATACCATTTCGTTCATAATAGCATCCGGTACCCGGTCGATATCGGAAAAATCCAATCCTTTGGAGAGGGCGGCCAGCTTGCTTTTTTCCGGGTTTACGGCATCCAGATCTGCTTGTGCAGGAAGAGCGGTAAACCCGGCATTGTTTGGCGTGTTATTGAAGCAGCGCCACATGGGAACAGCGGCCGCATCATATTGGGTCATGGGCGGCATCCCGAGTATCAATTCCATAGTGCGCAGCATAGAAGATGTGGAATACATGGTGTGATCTACAAAATTCCTTTTTACATAGCCCCCGGCTATATAAGCAGGAGAGCGATGGGCATCTACATGATCAGGGCCATTTTGAGCATCGTCTTCCAATATAAACACTACGCTTTGTTCCCATACAGGGCTTTTACTAAGATGTTCCACCAGCATGCCAACTGCCAGATCATTGTCCGCCACATTTGCAAAGGGCGTTGCCTTGCCTGGAGCCGTTCCCTGCGTATGATCATTAGGTAAACGGATGGTGGACAAGCGGGGCAGCGCCTGATGTTGCAGTAATGAATCGAATTCCCGGGCCCAGGCACGTACGCGCGTTGTATCCCTCACCTCAAAAGCCTTCGGAGAAAAACTGGTTGAAATATGATCCTTCAAAACAGGAATATTCGGAGCATTGGCTCCGGATACAAATTCCCCGTAGGTGCGGTAGCTGACGTTATGCCGGGCTGCCTGATCCCAGATATAGACCTTGTTAAATCGCGTATCAGCCACAGCGCCCTTTCCTCTTTTGCCATAACTGGTGGGCCAGTTCTTTTCCATATAATCCGTTGCATAAGCACCCATGCTCCAATTATGCCCATCGGCGCTTACTTCTCCATCCACATAAAAATTATCCAGCAATACAAATTGTTCGGCAAGCGCATGCTGGTTGGGCGTCACCTTTCGTCCGAATAAAACCAGACTGGTATCGCCATTCCCGCCGGGAAGATCACCCAATACCTGGTCATAGGTTCGGTTTTCCTTAATAATATAAAAAACATAGTTGATGGGAGAAGGATCGCCTACCTTTCGTGGGATGGGGTTCCCGGTTTCACCCTCCGCATCCAGTTCCCGCTGGTTGTTATGCGGCGTGTTGTGATAAACGGCCTGTGCATAAACGGACAATTCTTTTTCGCCCGGAACCGGAATGATACTCAGGGTGCCCATTAGCAGACCGCCTGCGATATGCTGAACCCGTTTGGGCTTCCTGGTATCCCCTTCATGCAGGACAACGGTTTCTTTTTTGCTTGCAGGGTTTGGACCACGGGGATTGGGCAGCGAAGAAAATCCCTTGGCATTGGCTACATACAGTTTATTATTGACCAGGCGCACGGAGCTGGGATACCATCCGGTGGGAATAAACCCGTGCGAACTGCTATGACCGGGATCGCTTACATCAAATACAGCAATACAGTTATTGTCGGCATTGGCAATGTACAGGGTCTTGTCATCCTTGCTCAATGCCACTGCGTTGCTGGTGGTACCGCTCAGCTTTGTGGGATATACGGCCGTGTTTAGGGTTTCAATCACTTCCTTCTTTTTCAGGTCTATGACAGAAACCGTGTTATCATTAGCATTGGCTACATACAGATAGCGTCCGTTCTTCGACAGGCAGCCATCATTTGGATTATCGCCTACGGTAACCGGCTCATTGAACTGCCGGGCTTTTGTATCATAGATGGCCACCTGGTCACCACCCCAAAGGCTTATATAAAGACTGGACCTGTCGGGCGATAAAAGACAGGTATAGGCCGCGGTGCCGAGGTCTTCTTTCTGCAGGATTTTTTTTGTCTTCAGATCTACCACATAAAGCCGGTTATCGAGCTTTGTTACCACGTACAGGATGCCTTTCGCGTCATCCAGGGCAATGCCGGTGGGTGAAATAGAGCCCTTGTCCGTCTTGCTGTTCCAGGGGGCGCCCAGGCGGATGGTATCACTTGTGACCAGTTTATTCCCGGTTATGGAATAGCGGAGTATCAGGTTATCATCACCACCGGAAGCATACAGGTATTTTTCATCAGCGCTGAATACCAGGCCGCCCCATGACCGGTTGATGGTCACTTTATCCAGCTCCTGGTCGTTCTTTGCATCCAGCAACTGGATGGTTTGGGTGCTTTGCCCGTTATTGGTAACGGCCGCATAACGTCCGCTGCGGCTTATGGCGATATTTAGTGGAAGATCACCCAGCGGAAGACTTTTACCAACGGGTGTCAGCGACCAGCCGTTTGGAAGCCGTACCCGGCTGCGTTCAATAGCTGAAAGATCCTGGGCCAGGACAAGGGATCCGGTTGCTAAAAGGCAAATGGCAAATAAAAAACGTTTCATTATCTGAAAAGGTGTGAATGAGTTTGGAAGATAAAAATAAGCAATGCGCAAAACTAACAGAAAAAACGATGGCGGGGTTATTAATTTGTAACCAGGAAAACGGGACGAGTGCCCCTCGTATTTTCCCGACAGTTTAATGACATTCCGCCCGGCCATGTTCAATACACCGCTCCTCGTACATTTGCATTGAACAAAAAGAGGCCGCCTGTGGTTATAAAAATCTCAGGCGTTTAAAAAACACGAACCGCTATCAAACATCGTATATGATACATGATTACTTACTCATCTCGATAGGAGTTGTATTAGGCGTAATGCTTTTGGTCATATTGGGACAACGGCTCAAAGTGGCCTACCCAATCTTCCTGGTCATTGCCGGGCTGCTCATCAGTCTTACCCCCGGTATGCCGGTGTTGCAGATCAACCCGGATATCGTGTTCCTCATCTTCCTGCCGCCCATCCTTTTTGAAGCGGCCTGGTTCACCTCCTGGAAGGATTTCTGGAAATGGCGCCGGCCGATCTTCCTGCTGGCATTCGGGCTCGTGTTCCTTACTGCGCTGGTTGTGGCCTTTGCTTCTTCTGCTCTCATCCCCGGACTCACCCTGGCACTCGGTTTTTTGCTGGGCGGTATCAATTCACCACCCGATGCAGTTGCTGCTACCTCGGTTTTAAAACATATGAAGATTCCCAAACGCGATATCACGATTCTGGAAGGTGAAAGCCTGGTGAATGACGCTTCGAGCCTGATCGTATTTAAGTTTGCCCTAGCGGCGGTGATGACCGGCCAGTTTGTATGGTATCACGCGCTGAAGGACCTCCTCATCATGGCAACCGGAGGCATCGTGGTGGGACTGGCTGTTGGTTTTGCTTTTGCCTGGCTGCTCAACCGGATCCGGTCCAACTCCAATATCGATACCGTGTTGACCCTTGTGGTCCCGTATGTGATGTATATAATGGCAGAGCGGCTTCATTTTTCCGGCGTACTGGCCGTGGTGGCAGGTGGACTCATGATGTCATATCATTCGCATTGCTTTTTGAGCCATACCACACGTATACAGGCAGCCAACGTTTGGAGCACGCTTATCTTTTTGATCAACGCGTTTATCTTTATCCTGATTGGTTTGGAAATGCCGCTCGTGGTACAGGGCATGAAGAACTATTCTATTGCCGATGGCATCAAATATGCGGTGATCCTGGGGGCTATCATTGTGGCTACCCGTATTATCTGGTGTTATCTTATCGCTTTTGCACCCCGCTGGTTCTCCAAAAAGATCCGCGCAACCGAGCCCCATCCCGGCTGGCGTGGTCCGCTGCTGATGAGTTTTGCCGCCATGCGGGGCGTAGTATCCCTGGCATCAGCCCTGGCCATTCCGCTATTACTGCCCTCGGGAGAAGCCTTTCCGCACCGGGATATATTGCTGTTTGTAACCTTTGTGATCATTGTGATCACGCTGGTGGGACAGGGCCTGCTCCTACCCCTGGTGATCAAATGGCTGAACATTAAAGAGATTGATGAAATGCTGCCCCGTGAAAAACAGGAAGCGCTGATACAGGCCAGCTTGAAACATGCGGCGCTTACCGCCATCAATGGGAATTACCAAAAACAGATTGCGCAGAACTCTCTGGTGAGCCATCAGAAAAGGAAGCTGGAAACCGATTTGGAATTACTGTCCAGCAAATTGCAATGCATAGCTACTTCGGCACATCATGCAGAAGCCGCCTCCGTCAATAAAGACATTGCCCGCGACCTGATCCGCGTACAACGGCATGAGCTGCTGCGGCTGCGGCATGAGCAACAATTTGAAGATGCGGTAATCCGGAACCAGGAAATGCAGCTGGATCTGGAAGAAGCCAAGATCACTGGGTTTGAACATTAACAGCCAAAAACATCGTCTTTTCGAGCGCAGCCGAGAAAATTTTACGGATCATTCTCAAAAGGCAATTTCATAAAACTGCCATTCCTGGACAACTCCGTAAAGGCAGCTCCGCCGCGGTCGAGGCGACGGTAATTTTTCGCAATGAGCGCTATGCTGCATTATCGCGGAACTTGCTGAATATTGTGACTGCTATGCTATCACCCAGGTTTCTTTACACACAAACTATAGAAAATGACAGCTCTTTCTTCCGTTACCCTGACCGGAACGCAGTGAAGCCGAAGGGTCTCACAATAGTCGGGATGCCCGATATCACACAGGGATGCTTCGGCTGCGCTCAGCATGACGACAGACTGATACTCTTCCAATGTACAATGTTATCTATTATTGACAGCATTCAGCAATGCTAAAAGCAAGGAACCAGCATCACCTCAGCCATTTTTGGCCGGTCATTTGCAGGAATAAATTGAATACAAAGCCCCCATGCTCCAATTCAGAGAAGAAGGCATTTATTTCCCCGCAGCGGATCTTTATATCGATCCCTGGAAGCCCGTACCCCGCGCGGTGATCACGCACGGACACAGCGATCATGCCCGGCCGGATATGGGCAGTTATCTCTGCCATACCCTTACCAAAGAGATCCTCCGGCACCGGTTGGGGCCAGACATCTCCATACAAACCCTGGACTATAACGAACTACTCCACATCAACGGTGCCACACTCAGCTTTCATCCCGCAGGCCATATCGTCGGCTCTGCACAAGTGCGATTAGAATATAAAGGAGAGGTATGGGTGGTCACCGGCGACTACAAGCTCCTCAATGATGGCGTATCCACACCCTATGAGCCCGTAGCCTGTCATAGTTTTATTACCGAAAGCACCTTCGGACTGCCGGTATACAATTTCAACCCCTGTGCGGCCATTTACGAAGACATCAATCACTGGTGTGCGCAAAATGCCAAAGAAGGATACAGCAGTGTCCTCATCGGCTATGCTTTAGGTAAGGCCCAAAACATCCTGGCCAACCTGGACCCGGAGCTGGGCGTACCCCTGCTGCATGGGGCCGTATTCAATATGAATGAAGCCCTGGCCCGGGCCGGTCTTTCATTTCCGGGTGAATGGCTGACACCGGAAACCCCGGCCGACCGATTGAAAAACGCTGTTGTGGTAGCACCGCAAAGTGTACTGGGTACTTCCTGGCTTCGCCGGCTGCAGCCCTGCCGTGTGGCCATTTGCAGCGGCTGGATGGCCCTGCGTGGGCCCCGGCGACGGTTGTCGGTAGACAAAGGTTTTGCCCTCAGCGATCACTGCGATTTTGAGCAACTCAACACCGCCATCAAAACTACGGGTGCCCAGAATATTTATGTAACCCATGGCTACCAGTCAGTATACAGCCGCTGGCTGCGCGAACAATATGGCCTGAATGCCGTGGAGCTCACCACCCATTTTGAAAACAATGAAGAAGCCATTACCGGTGAAGATCAAAAAACGCCCGAATGAAAGACTTTGTAACCTTATTCCAGGAGATCGACGCCACTACAAAGACCAACGCCAAGATCGCGGCGCTGGTTAGTTATTTTCAAAACGCGGCCCCGCAGGACCGGCTATGGGCCATTACCCTGCTGATGGGCAACCGCCCGCGGCGACCTGTTAAGACTACCGACCTGCGGGCATGGATCGCGGCGCTCACCGGTCTGCCCCCGTGGCTGATCGAAGAATCGTATTACATCGTGGGTGATCTGGCAGAAACACTGGCGCTGCTGGCCGGCAACCAGGAAAACATAGAAGCGCCGGTTCTTACACTCACCGAGCTATTGCAGGCCCTGCAACAACTGGCCGGATTGAATCCCGAAGAACAGCAGGCCTTCATTACCCGCTTCTGGATGGATCACCGCGGTGAAGACAATTTTGTTTTTAATAAACTTATCACCGGCAATTTCCGGATGGGGGTCAGCAAACAACTCGTCATTAAAGCCCTGGCGCAATACATCGGTCAGGATGAAAAAGCCATCGCCCACCGGCTCATGGGTAAATGGGATCCCGCAACCGAAACCCTGGAATCGCTTTTTGGCGAACAGAGCACAGAACATAAAGCCTACCTGCCCTATCCCTTTTTCCTGGCGTATCCGCTGGAAGGGCCGCCGGAAGAAAGCCTGGGGCCGATCACCGACTGGTATCTCGAAAAGAAATTCGATGGCATCCGCGGGCAGATCATCGTCCGCAACCACCAGGTTTTTGTATGGAGCCGGGGCGAGGAACTGGTTACTGATAAGTTCCCGGAATTTGACCGGCTGAAAGAATTGTTACCTAACGGAACGGTGATCGATGGGGAGGTTATTCCCTGGAAGGACGGACAGGTGCTTCCCTTTGTCCAAATGCAAACCCGTATCGGTCGCAAAAAACTCACAACAAAGCACCTTACCGAAGTGCCGCTGATCATGATCTGCTATGACCTGCTGGAATACAATGGCGAAGACATCCGCAGCAAAACACTGGAAGAACGCAGACTGTTGCTCACCAGCCTGCTGGCGCTGCCGTCGGTTAATTCCGTCTTACAGTTATCTCACTTATTGAAATTTGACAACTGGGAAGCAGCCGCGCAGTTCCGCGCCCGGGCAAGGGATTTCTTTTGTGAAGGCATCATGATTAAGCGGATCAGCAGCGTATATGAAACGGGCCGGCGCCGGGGCAACTGGTGGAAATGGAAAACCGCCCCGATGACCGTGGATGCGGTGCTGATTTATGCACAAAGCGGCTCCGGCAGAAGGTCCAACCTGTTTACGGACTATACGTTTGCCGTTTGGGACGGCGACCAGCTGGTGCCGTTTACAAAAGCGTATTCCGGTCTTACAGATAAGGAGATCCTGCGGCTCGACCGCTGGGTCAAAACCCATACTATCGAAAAATTCGGTCCTGTAAGAAGTGTGCAACCCCAACTGGTTTTTGAGATCGCTTTTGAAGGCATACAGGAAAGCAAACGGCATAAATCCGGCGTGGCCCTGCGCTTTCCCCGCATCCTGCGCTGGCGCGAGGACAAGCCCGCAGCGGAAGCCAATACCAAGGAGGATCTGCGGGCGTTGTTGTAGATTGATTGGCTATGCCTAAAGAAGAACGATCATCTTCGCCCTGCCATCGCGGAGTGATCGATACGGCATTATGCTACAACCAACAACTTTGGCCCTGAGTAGCGTGAGCACTATCACCAATGGTTCAACATCGCCGGCGGATGAGATCTGCCGCAAAATAGCCTCTACGATGTCACAATGTCCTGCTTTGTAAGCAGGACAACCAAATTACTTTTGTAAAAAATAATAGAATGAGAAAGCTAAAATTACAAATGAATATTTTACTCGACGGTAAATGGGACAGCGGGATGTCGGATTTTAGTATTGACAATCTCACGCATGTGGACTGCATTTTGCACGGCAGAAAAACCGGGGAAGGCTTTATTCCCTATTGGACCGAAGTAGCAAATAACCCTAATGACAGTGAGTATCAACTTGGAAAACGGATTGCAAAAGTTCCAAATGCCATTTTTTCAAATACACTCAAAGAAAGCAAGTGGAACAATACAATCATTATAAACGGCGATCTGGCGCCGGCAATAAAAGCCTTGAAAAACATAGTGGGGAAAGACATTATTGTATATGGTGGCGATTCATTTGCAGCATCATTAATACAACATGATTTAATTGATGAATATTATGTACTGGCAAACCCTGCTGCATTAGGAAACGGGCAACAAACCTTCAATCCCCTAAAAAATGAACTAACCCTAAAACTTGTAGAGTGTAAAGCATTTGCCTGTGGCGCAGTCCTGCTACATTACTCAAGACAGCAATAATATCGCCATTCCTGTTGGTGTTGTCGAAGGCTCAGCGTGACATGCAGGGACCAAACCGGGTTAAAGAACGGGAAGCCCGCTTGACGGATGGCAGCGGATACCCCGCTGAAGCCCTGTGCGGTGGGCCTGCGGCGGAGTGCGAGCGAATTTATTCACCATTTTTTTATTTGTTTTTAATGGTGCTCATGAGGGCTTCGCCGTTGCCCGGCCCCGGCCGTGCGCAGTTCTGGTGCGATGGAAGGCCAGGGACACGCCAAAAAAATCATCCCGGTAAACCGGACTCAACCACCATTTCGCTTGTCTGGGGCATTTGCCGGATTCGTACTAACTTTATAAAAAAAATGGAACCGCAAACCGTAACACATGAAGAAACCTACAACGCGCCGGTTGAAAAAGTCTGGCTGGCGCTTACGGATAAGGAACAGATGAAACAATGGTATTTTGACATTCCCGATTTCCGGCATGAAGTGGGCAGTACCTTTGAATTTTATGAGGGTGAGAAAAAGGAATTTCTGCACCGCTGTGCCATTACCGAGATCGTTCCCCTGCAACAATTCCAGCATACCTGGACGCACCCCGAGCAAAGTAAAGGTGAATCCCTGCTGACCTGGGAACTGTTCCCGGAAGGCGATCAGACCCGCGTAGTGCTTACCCACACGGGGCTTGAGCAGCTGGCGGATGGGGGTCCGGCCTTTGCAAAGGAAAATTACGAAAAAGGCTGGACGGAAATTATGGGTAAGTCGCTTCGCGGCTTTCTGGAGCAATGATGCGGGTGGTGGCAGCTGCGGTTACGGGCATTTTGTTAACAGCCCGCTCCTGCTGGTAGCGCCGGATAAACAACACACAAAGCCCCAGACCGGCAAAGGCCATTACCGCACCTACCAGCGAGGGATACTGGTATCCAAAACCATGTTTTAACGGGATCCCACCAAAGTAGGCACCCAATGAATTGGCCACATTGAAAGCCGCCTGCATGATCGCCGCCGCCATCATCTCTGATTTCTTTGCCGAACGCAGCATGAGCACATTTACCGGCGTACCCACGGCCATGGAAAGCGCACCGCAGATAAAAGTGAGCGCCAGGGATACGGGCTGGTTGCCGGAGAAAAAGAACACGGCAATGAGCGCGGCCACCATCAGCGAAAAAAGGATCGCCGCCGCCTTAATGGGTTTCATCTGGTCCGCCATATAACCGCCTACCAGGTTACCCACCACCATGCCTCCGCCGGCCAGCACCATGATATAGGAAATGGAACTTTCACTAAACCCGGATATATGAGTCATGAGTGGGGCGATATAACTGAACCAGGCAAATAACCCGCCGAAACCGATACCGGTAATGGCTATGATGAGCCAGGATTTTTTGGTCTTAAAAAATTGCAGTTCCTCCCGCAGTCCGGTCGTTTTCATGCTGGGCATGGCCGGTAGCCACAGGTGCAGGAACAAAATAGTGAGCGCACCAATAAAGGAAACCATTCCAAAAGCCAGTCGCCAGTTGAACTGATGCCCGATAAAAGTAACCAACGGCACCATGGCCAGGTTGGCTACGGTAAGACCGGTGAACATCATAGCAATGGCCCTTGCCTGTTTGCCTTCCTGCGCCAGCCGCGAAGCCACGATGGCTCCCACCCCAAAGAACGCACCATGGGGTAAGCCTGAAAAGAACCTGGCAAAGAACAGACTGTAAAATCCGGGCATTAAAGCAGACAGTCCGTTAAACAACGTAAACAGGACCATGAGCCCGATGAGGATCCGCTTGGGTGGATATTTGGCTGATAAAGCTACCAGCAACGGTGCCCCGATGACCACACCCAACGCATAGGCGGAGATAAGGTATCCGGCCACCGGTATATTCACACCCAGCGACTGCGCGACATCCGGCAGCAGTCCCATGATCACAAATTCTGTTGTTCCGATACCCAGTCCGCCAAGGGCCAGGGGAAATAATTTTTTATTCATCGCTTTAAATAAAGATCGTTTATTAATAAAATGTGTATTTAGTACACATTATTGTTCGTCAAACAAAATCGCCATATGCAAGGTAGTTTTAATAACCGGCTTTACGGTTACAAGATAGAACCGGCAACATGATAGCCAACGGCCATTTTGGATGGTGTGCGTTGTTATGGTTATTTGCAAAAGCCTTATTAAATTATTAATTTACAATTGGTTAAACAGTTGGCAATGGTAGCTATTACTTGCAGCTACATAAAGCGGCTGTTATTGCCAATGCTGCTTTGGGGACAGCAAGACTGGGACATAGTTGCTTTACCTGAGGGATTAAAACAAAAATTAAGCCCCTGTGTTCCTGAGTCTCAGTGGCCATACAACTTTTTTCTTCCTGAACTGTTCTTTTACTTGCCTGTTCCCCGGAACGTCCGGCCAACAGTAAAACCGGAAATATGAGCCGTTTACAAAACATCAGGTATTCCATCCTGGACCTGGCTACCGTTTGCCAGGGCGATACCTTACAACAAACCTTTGAACGCAGCCTGGAAAGTGCCCGGCATGCCGAACAGCTGGGTTATACCCGGTACTGGTTTTCCGAGCACCATAATATGGAAAGCGTGGCCAGCGCTGCTACTTCCATCCTTATTGGATATGTGGCCGGCGGTACCCAAACCATCCGGGTAGGATCGGGCGGTATTATGCTGCCCAACCACTCACCACTGATCATTGCCGAGCAGTTTGGCACCCTTGGTATTTTATATCCCAGCCGGATTGACCTAGGGCTGGGAAGGGCGCCTGGCACTGATGCCCTTACGGCCATGACCATCCGCCAGGCACCGGTAAATATTCCCTATGATTTTAAAAGCAATATCGAAACCCTGCAACAATACTTCAGTAAAGAGAACAGTCATGCTAAGGTACGAGCCCTGCCAGGCGAAGGTGTGAACATCCCGCTTTGGGTGCTGGGATCCAGTACCGACAGCGCCTACCTGGCCGCGGAAATGGGCCTGCCTTATGCCTTTGCCGCACACTTTGCCCCCGCCCAGCTAATGCAGGCCATGGAGATCTATCAGAGTCGCTTTAAACCTTCCGCAGTGCTCAGCAAGCCCTACGCCATGGCCTGTGTAAACGTGATTGTTGCCGGCAGCACCGCTGAAGCTGCCGCACTGTCTACTTCTCTTTACCGTATGTTCCTGGGCATTTTCACCAATAGTCGCGCCCCGCTGCAACCGCCCATTACACATGAGGAACTGGAAAAGCTCTGGACACCGGAACAGAAATACGGGGTAATGCATATGCTGTCCAATGCGTTTTTTGGAAGTAAGGAAAAGGTAAAGGAGGAGTTGACCGACTTTATCGAGCAGACGGGGATACAGGAACTGATGGTTATTTCGCAGGTATTTGACCAGAAAAAGAAGTTACGGTCTTATTCGCTGTTGAAGGATATTTTTAACGGCAACTGATTTTCCCCGTAGATTATTATGCCGATGGTACTGCTGATGAGCACTTGGGCAGATCGCTTCAGCTGCGTTACTACATGATCTATCAGGCGCTTTGCTACCGGTCTTTTCCGGGTAAAACAGATCGCCGCTATGCGGCTTAATCTACCATCGATTTATGGAACTATCGGTCTTGGGCCCCGATGGGGCTGAGAGAAGCAGAGATACCCAATCAATATTACTTTTGAACGATTCCATTTCCTGCATAGACGTCGGCTTGACTATTAACCATTCACTATTGACATATTCCGTCTTCAATTCCGTTAGAACGATCTCGAAGCAACAGCGGTATCATTCCTTTTACATTTAATATTTTACATTGGTTATTTTAAGTTCCATACGCTAACTTACAGTATGAACTGGAGCTGGCTTCTTTTTGCCGAAGTACTGTATGTGATCCTGGTGATTCTGGTTTGCATGCGGGTGATCTATGATACGCGCAGCTCTACAAAAACGCTAGCCTACCTGCTGTTGATCATCTTTCTGCCAGTGATCGGTATGTTCACCTATTTTTCTTTTGGTATCAATTACCGGCGCAGGAAACTCTATTCCAAAAAATTAATCATGAATGAAGCGATGGAACGATCGCTGAATGACCGGATACAGACTATTTCTCTGGAAGCATACGACCAGGGCAAAGTGTTGGTGGCTAATAACGACCGCCTGTTTCATTATCTTTTAAAGGAAGGCAGTCCGTTAACCGGGCATAACCACGTAGAATTGCTGCTGAATGGCGAGCAGAAATTTCCCCGGGTACTGGAACAATTGCGCGCGGCCACCCATCACATCCACATCGAATATTATATTTACGAGAACGACGAAACCGGAAATGCCATTGCCGACCTGCTGATTGAAAAAGCACAGCAAGGGGTAGAGGTCCGCTTTATCTATGATGATTTTGGCAGCCATTCCATTAGAAGAAAACTGGTCAAACGCCTGCGTAGCGCCGGTGTGAAGGCCTTCCCTTTTCACAAGATCATTTTTATTGCACTGGCCAACCGGCTTAATTACCGAAACCACCGGAAGATCATTATTATTGATGGTCGCACGGCATTTGTGGGCGGCATTAATATCAGCAACAAATACTGGAACAAGCCGGAATTCAATAACAAACTCTATTGGCGGGATACCCACCTGATGATCCAGGGCCCTGGTGTGTATTACCTGCAATACCTCTTCCTGGCCGACTGGAATTTTTGTGCCGGCGACCGGCTTACGGTGAATGAACAATTTTTTCCGCCCGCGCATTCACTTCTTCAAAAAGAACATACGCTGGTACAAACTGCTGCCAGCGGTCCGGATTCCGATAACCCAACGATCCTTTATGCGATCCTGCGCGCCATTGGTCTGGCTAAAAAAGAGCTGCTGGTCACCACTCCTTATTTCATCCCGGGCGAAAGCATTATGGAAGCCCTGGTCGTGGCGGCTTACAGCGGCATCCGAATCCGGATCCTGGTACCGGGCATCTCCGATTCATTGCTCGTAAATACTGCGGCCAATTCCTACTATGCCACGTTGCTAAAGGCAGGAGTAGAGATCTATCGTTACAAAAAGGGATTTGTGCATGCCAAAACCCTGGTGTCGGACCGTAACCTGGCCATGGTGGGCACGGCGAATATGGATCATCGCAGCTTTGATCTGAATTTTGAAGTGAATGCACTGGTATACGATACCACTATTGCAGAACAACTGGCCAGGGCCTTTGAAAATGACCTGCTGGACGCGGAACAGATCGATGCTGAACAATGGCTGAACCGGCCCTTATACATACAGCTGTTTGAAAAAACCTGCCGGCTATTGTCTCCGCTGTTGTAGTGTAGCGCAAAATTTTTACCCGGTGAAAAGCTGTCGCGCAGTGCCTATGTGAAGGGCCTTTTTCAATCTTTGGCGGGGACCGCAAATAGGTATTCCAGGCCTAGTGCCTCCCCGGGTGCATTCCCCTGATTATTTGACCTTGTCCTGGGTTTCACCACCGCCCTTTCGTTTCTCCCAATGCATGGGGATTCTTTTGCCGCTTTGCAGACGGCCTTTTAAGCAATATCACAGTCTGGAATGGATAATACCTACTCAAAAACAAATTCTTTCTGCCAATGACTTTGAAACAAGATTGATGGCGATTTAAGACTCCAACCGTTTTTTCAGCTTCCGCAACCGCATTGAAAGAACGATCTGAACGATACCCAGCATTAAGAAAGAAACCGCGGTGTAAATAATGATCGTGAGTCCGCCGAAGACCGGATTGCCGATCATCAACAATGCAAAGAGCATACCCATGATGGCCATAAACAGCACACCACCCCAGCCTTTTACCACCGCTTTCTTTAAACTAAACGCATAAAACACGCCCAGCAGGGACCGGAACAGGATCACAATGCCTATATACGTGGGCAGCGCGGCCATCGTCAGCATCGGCGAAGAAAGGAGGAAGATGCCAAACAGCAGATCTACAATTCCACCAAATAGCGACCAGCCCCAGCCTTGGTCGTGCTTGCGGCTGCTGACCGCATAAAGGATCTCAAAAGCACCGGCCACTATGAAAGTAGATGCAAATAAGACAGACAGCGCCACATAGGAAGCCAGAGGCTGACTAAAAATATACAAGGCCAGTAATACAAACAGGATCCCGGAAACAAGCAATAGCCACCAGTTTTTCAGGCGCTCTTCCAATAATGTTGTAGTCATGGTATTCAGGTTTAACCGTTAAAAGATGAATTTTTAAAAGACATTCCGCTATCAATGGTCACCGATTCTATCAACCGTGTATAACATATTCTGATGCGCGCCTTTGCGAATCAGAGCGACCAGTTGTGACGTGTGTCTTCACGCACCACATTAGGGCAAACATGTTATCTTCCCTCTCAAAGTTATACAATAAGTTTGACCATTTTTACCTTTCATTGTATCTTTCTTCCAAAAACCACAGAGCAGCGATGAAACATTTCCTTTTTATATTGCTCCTGACCGGTCTATTGCCGGGGAACGCAAGGGCACAGGGTTCGATTGAAAATGACCTCCTGAAACTGATGCAGCAATACCAGGCCATTGGCATGTCTATCGCTGTAGTAAAAAACAATAAGATTATCTACAACAGATCCTTTGGATATAAAAATAAGGACGATAAAACCATTATTCAGAACACTGACATCTTCCGTATTGCGTCTATTTCCAAGTCCTTTACCGCCACTTCCCTACTGCAACTGGTGGAGGCCGGCAAGCTGAGCCTGGATGATGCAGTAAGCACCTTGGTTGGCTTTAAGGTTAACAATCCCAAATACCCGGATGTACCGATCACCCTGAAAATGATCCTCTCCCACACATCCAGCATCAACGATAAAAACGGGTACTTTACCCTGGATGCCATCAACCCGGATAAAAACCCCAACTGGGCACAATGCTATAATGATTACAAACCCGGGGAAGGTTACCAATACTGCAACCTGAATTTTAACCTGGCCGGAAGCATTCTTGAAAAATTCTCCGGGGAGCAATTTGACCAGTATGTAAAAAATCATATCCTGGCCCCACTGCATCTATACGGAGGGTACAATGTGGATTCGCTGGACCGCAACCGCCTGATACCGCTTTATGAATACAACGACTCTACAAAAACATTTGAAGCAGCTCCTGCAGCCTATGCATCGACCAGGGCAAAGCTGGCCAACTACACGAGAGGGTACAACACACCCATATTTTCACCTACCGGGGGCATGAAAATTTCGGCGCTGGACCTTGCCAAATATATGATGATGCATATGAACTACGGCGTTTTCAATAATGTGCGGATCATCAGCGAAGCCAGTAGCAGGACTATGCAAACCAAACTGTCCGACAAGGAGAATTACGGCCTTGCACTTTGGTCTACCGAAAATTTAATAGACGGCGAAAAAATGGTGGGCCATACCGGCGATGCCTATGGCCTGTACAGCAGCATGTTTTTTCACCCGGAAAAAAAGTTTGGCTTTGTGGTAATCACCAATGGCTGCCTGACGCAGTACAAGAAATCAGTAGTGGGGCTGTTATATGATGCGATCAATTTACTTTATAACGGGATGGTGAAATAATTATTAACACCTGCCGGGGAACAAGAAGACCTGGGAGATTTTGAACGAAGGCTTTTTACTATTAGAATATGCTTAAAAGCAAACGGGTTAACAAGGAACATTGTTTTATTAAGCCCCCTGTTAACCCGTTAACTGATTAACCGGAAACCTAGCCTTTCAGCAGATCTACGTACTCCTGCTTGTCGTAATCATCCATGCCCTCCATTTTTTTGATCAACTCTCCTTTTTCATTAAAGATAAAAGTAGAAGGAATGGCCTGCACATTGAATAAGAGCGGAAGATTTTCGGCGGGAAAAAATACCGGCATATTTAAATTCTGTTTCTTTTTAAATGTGGCAGCGTCTTCCCTGTTCTCATCTACCGACAACAATACAAAGGCCACCTTTTTCTTATCCAGTTTCTTATAAAGGTTCTGAATAGAAGGCATCTCCGCACGGCAAGGAGGACACCAGGAGGCCCAGATATTGAACACCACTTTTTTCCCTTTCAGAGATTCGAGGGTTACAGGCTGCCCCCGTTCGTCCGACATTTTAAATGCCGGCATCATCGATACCGCGGGTGTTGCCGGTGCTGTATTCGCTTCCACATTGGGTGCAACCGCAGCCGTGTCTGTAGCTACAGGCGCGGTGCTGTCAGCTGTATCCTGCTTTCCTTGGTTTTTACAGGCTGTAAGGGCACTCATACCCAAACTGATCATCAGTATAATTGTATTCAGTTTCATTGATTTTTTTTGATTGTTAAATTAAAATCCATTGGCATCCTGTCCGTTTATTAGCAATAGGCTACATCGCAGCAGATTCAACACGCGGAGGGGCGTCGATACATTCAGGAAAGGGATCTGGAGGAAAGCGGGTCTTTGCCGCCGGATAGCTTTTCTTAATGATCAACGCCACAGGCTGCAACGCATATTCCGTTGCAACCGGTTCAATCGCAATACCCGCCGCACCGCAGGAAGCCGGCGTTTCCATATCGCCTGCAGGGGCCTGGTGTTTACCAGCTGCCACACCCACCTGGTGCTGCATCCGTTTGCATGCCGGCCTTAGCACGGGCAGGCTGAACAACAGGATACCCGCCGCCAGCAAACTATACAGGATGATATGGTGCTGTATTTTCAAACCACGCAAATGTAAAGAAATGCACTCAAATCCTCAGATCGCGGCTTCGGGATGATGCCGGTAATCGTGCAATTTTGACAATTCTACGATAGTACCCCTTCCTTCCGGTGACTCGTGGTACACCGGAATAAATTTTGCGCCATTCACCAGCTCATTGTAGGTATAACTGGTACGTGCAATAACGGTGTTGGAAAAATCTTCATCAAAAGCTTTTAAATAAATCATCATTTCGAAATCGGCCTGTTCCAGTTCCGTCATGGTCATATTGTACACAGGGCTATCTTCATTGATGGGATGCACCACGGTCCACGAAATATGCAGCGAGTTGATCGTATTGAACTGCAGCGGCAGGGAAAAATACCGGTAACCGTCCTGTCCGTTTTCGTCCACCAGCATGCTTACGGTAACCTGTATTGACACTTCACTAAGCGTCGCATTTTTTATGGGCGCCAGCCGGAACATAATAGCCTTTCCCTCCCTGAAGGGCGCAATGATGGCATGTTTACTAAACCGGATATAGGCCCGGGGTTTTACAAACCGGCCATACAGCAACCCCGTAATGATGGCCAGGGTAAGGATACCCACCAGGGCCTCAATAGATGCAATTGTATTGGTAATGAACCCGATAGGACTGATGCGACCGTATCCCACCGTAGTAAGCGTTTGCGAGGAAAAGAAATAGGCTTCTTCGAATGTTTCAAGGGGCGTTCCTTTTACCAGCCCCTGGAGATGTGGAATACAAAACAGGTAGTATACAATAGCAAATAAAAGATTGATGACCGTATAAAACCCGATAATGAGCAGCCCGAATTTCCAGCCCTTCAGGTTGATCAGAAAATTGTAAATGCTGTATTTATCAAATACCGAACCCGACCGGTTAATCACATTGACGGTACCATCCTTATTAATAAAACGGGCATATTTCGCAGTTACAGCAGTGTTCAGTCCCGTGTTATCTACTGTTTTTCCCTGTGCCCGTTTTCTTCCGATTGCCATAGGGTGAAATTATTGAAATAAATCCGATTATGAAGGCATAACATCTGGTGTATTTTTTCAAAACGAAAAGAGACAAGAAATTTACGATTAATCCCGCGCTCATCGTGACGTCGCGGATACATTGCAGTCATTGCGGTTGAAACTTAACCGCAAAAACAGCGGGGGCCGTCAGCAAAATGAATTACTAAAAATTTTTTACGAGGCCCAATCCGTACGACCTGCCCGAAACAGCGGGATAAAAATACGTGGTATTGCCCTGCCCGTCTTTTTTCTGACCAATGTGCAATTTATTGTAACAGAGATACGCCAGGTTGGTAGAAGCAATACCAAATCCTGCGCCCGCTACCACATCGCCCAACCAATGCCGGTTGTTGAACATCCGCAATACACCCGTAGCAGCAGCTACGGCATAACCGCCAATGCCATACCAGGGGGATATATCTTTATACTCTCTTCTCAGAAACTCGGCAGAGGCAAATGCCGTTGAAGTATGCCCGGAAGGAAAGGATAGATGATTGCTGCCATCGGGGCGCTCTACATTGGTCAAATGTTTTAAAGGTGTTACCAATGCCGCATTAATACCCAGGGACATGGCATACAGGATGGCTTCATGCCCCAACGTATTTTTTCCTTTTATCCCCAGCCCCCGCAGCGCAAAAACCGCAAGTCCGGGCGTGTATTCCAGCATGTTGTCGATATGCGTTCCAAAAGCGGGATGGTCTTCCACTATTTCATTTTTTGTTGTCTGGTTCAACCCCTTGAACAGGTTTGTACCATCTGCCAAGCCGCCAAATGCGATCAGGGCCGCGGGTGCGATAAATTGTTTTAACCGTACGGGGCTGCCCGAGGCCGGCAATTGCAGAGGCCGTATATGGGCGGAATCGACAACTGATCCGGTAGAATCCTGCTGAGCCAGCAGGGAAAAGGACAAACTAAAACACAGGCCTAGAAATATAATTTTTTTCATCTATAAATTTTTATGCCGCCCGGCTGAATGCCGTTCGGACTGGGTTTAAATGATCGGATGCTGCCTTTGATGATTAAAATTTTCATACCCTTGAAAAATGAACATATTAATTATACCGGTTTCATACTTACAGTTTAAAACGGAGCGATAAGTTAACGGCCCTTCCGTCAATAGGCGCCCATAGCGGTTTGAATTGAGGATCGGTTACAGAACCGGTATACAAATCTTCCACATTGCTTTGTTTATAATTTAGCAGGTTTTCGCAATTCAATACAACAATCATATGATCTCCCAGATGCTTTTGAATTACCGCTGCCATAAACATATAGCCCGGCGTGCCGGATCCGTCCAGCCGCTTCTGGCTTCCGTTATACGAGCCCTCAAGCCCTGTCATCAAACCGGCCTTCTCAAAATCCCGCGCCAATACAAAAGAAGCCCGGTTCCTGGGAGTTAAAGGCATAAATTGATTTTGGGAAAGATAGTTGCGGGTGACCACGGTATAGGTATACCCTGCATACAGTTCCCATTCATCCAGCCTGGCCTTTATATAGGTATCGAACCCACGGCTGAGTACCTTTTTATTCCCATTCTGGTATAACAGGATTCCATCGGGATTAATGGTTCCGTAAATCGGATCTTTGATCTGTGTCAGAAAAACAGCCTGGTTAATAAACAGGCTGTTTCCACCCTCCCAGTCCAGCTTGTAATTTACTTCCGCATTATACCCTACCGATTTCTCAGGAGTGATATCGGCTGGTAAGTCAGCAATTTTATCCGGAGTATAATCTATGTACCAGGGCGTAAACGGATTCGGCACTTTATATCCCCAGCCTACTCCCAGGCGGGTGGCCCAATGCTCATTAAACCGGTTGAAAAAGGCCAGCCTTGGTAAAAAGAAATTCCCATATTTTTTGTGATAGTCATCCCTCAGACCCAGTTCCAATGTAGCCAGATCTTTGATGGCCCATGTATTTTGCGCAAAGGCCCCGATGGTCTGATTGTTCAGCGAAGCAATCGGGATAAACTGATTCTGATGCGTTGCCTTAAACTGGTCGCCGGTTAGGTTTACCCCGCCCACAAAACTGTTCTTACTGTTGTAGGGGATCAGCGTAGATAATTCACTGTAGTAGCTCAGCTGGTTGCCTTTATAGGTCAGCTGAGCATCTGTAAAATGATTGCTATAATCACTTACCGTATTTTTAAAATACAGGCTTTTGCCACTGTTAAAATGGTGCTCCACCACCAGTTCGCCGGTATGACGTGTCGTATTATTCTGCTCAAAATACTGGTGCACCCTATCAGGGCTTCCTTTTAACACCTGTATATCCCCGCCCTTTGTATTATTCACGTTCCCGTTGTACCCAAGGATAATGGTGGTATTTTTTGGATAGAAAAACAAACGCGGATGTATATTATAACTATTCAGTTTCGGAACATCCGAAAAACCATCTTGATTTACGTCCACCGGGGCCTGGTGGATATACCCTCCAAAAAGCGTATACCCAAATCCTTTATACCGTTTCGATAAATAGGCATTGGCGTCGGTTTCTTTCAGGGTGGTCTGGTTCAGCGTAATAATACCTTCCTGCGCCGCAGTTGGGCGTTTTGAAATCATATTGACCAATCCGCCAATGGCGCCACCACCATATAAGGTGGAGGCCGATCCCTTTACCAGTTCGATCTGCTGCAGATCCAGCGGCGGAATGGTAAGGATGCCAAACCCACTGCTAAAACCATCATACAGGGGCATTCCATCCCGAAGGATCTGGGTGTAGCGTCCATCCAACCCCTGAATGCGCACATTGGAATTACCCGATGTGGCACTGGTCTGCTGGATCTGCACGCCGCTGACATCCCCTAAAATACTGGCGATATTGGCGGGCCGGATACCGTTTTCCTCATTCATTTCTTCCCTCCCTAACACTTCTACTTTTATAGGCGCATTTTCAATGGACTGGTTGTTCCGGGTGGTAGCCACCACCACCACCTCATCCATGGCTTTGCTTATAGCAATGAGTGAAACATTAATCAGCGTGTCTTTTTTGATTGGCAGGAACAGCACAGCCCGTTCATACCCCACGGCGGAGAAAGAAAAGCTGCTGTTGCCACGGGGCAAGGTTAATTGAATCCTGCCAGTACTGTCGGCCGCAGCGATTAGTTTCCCGTTTACCGTAACGGTAACACCCCAAACGGTGGTCTGATCGGTCCGGTTATTAAATTTGAGGGTAAGTTTTATCTGTGCTGGCAAAGCTGTGCAAAAAGTGCAGGCGATCAGCAAACAAAAAATCAAACGACACATCCTCCTGATTTCCTGATTTTGCAGTTGCCGGGAAGCCGGATTTCCTGGCTTAAAAATGAACATCAATGATACTGTTCAACGGGATCAGGACACCTCCTTTTAACGAAATATGATTTTCAGTAAGCGACCATACAGTTGTTTCTACAGACTGGGGCCCCTCAGTGGTATTAAATGTAACGGTTGTCTTGCTCTTAAATTCATTACCCAGCCGTACAGCATAACCCAGGTGCGCTTTCCAATGAATACTGCGGTCTTCCTCTGCCTGTATAATATGATACTGCTCTATCGCCTCTTTGGGAATCAACTTTTCAAACATAGGACTCGGTTTTATCGCTAATCAAATTTACTGGTATTTGTTCTTTTATATTTAAATTTTTATATAAAAATGCCATTTCTGTCTGTTACAATTAAGCGCGTTTATTGGTGAAAATACTCCAGGTGCTGCCGGTTCTTTTATCAGAACTTGTTTCAAATGACTTTTAAAAACGGAAAAATTGCGTATCCGAAAACTCAAGCCGCACCGCTATACCAAAGAGGCTGTCTCGTTTTTTTGAGACAGCCTCCTTAACACCATAACAACAATGATCCTTACTACCGCAAATCAAAGCGATCCAGGTTCATTACTTTATCCCATGCTTTCACAAAATCGTTCACAAATTTATCCTGACCGTCGGCGCTTGCGTACACTTCTGAAAGCGCCCTCAGCTCTGCATTAGAACCAAATACAAGATCCGCGCGCGTTCCCGTCCATTTCACTTCACCGGTTGTACGATCGGTTCCTTCAAACAACTCCCTGTCTTCTCCCAGCGCCTTCCATGCCGTACGTATATCCAGCAGGTTTACAAAGAAATCGTTGGTCAACTGGCCCGGTCGTTGTGTAAAAACCCCATGGGCCGAGCCATCATAGTTGGCTCCTAAAACCCGCATTCCGCCCACCAGAACGGTCAGTTCCGGAGCTGTTAATGTTAATAATTGCGCTTTATCTACCAGCAATGCTTCTGTGGGCACGCCGGCTCTCGCCTTGCGATAATTTCGGAACCCGTCTGCGGCTGGTTCTAAAAAGGCCATCGACTCCACATCGGTTTGCTCCTGAGATGCATCCATGCGGCCGGGTGCAAAAGGAACCGAAATAGTACGCCCCACATCTTTTGCAGCTTTCTCGATAGCTGCTGCGCCGGCCAGCACGATCAGGTCTGCCAGCGATATTTTTTTACCACCGGTCTGCGCCGCATTAAAATCGTTCTGAATACCTTCCAGTGCGCCCAGTACTTTTTGCAACTGCACCGGATTGTTCACCTGCCAGTATCGTTGCGGGGCCAGACGGATCCGGGCGCCATTGGCACCGCCACGCTTGTCTCCGCCACGGAAAGTAGAAGCCGACGCCCAGGCAGTGGATACCAGTTCTGATATGCTCAATCCGGTTTCCAGCACTTTTACCTTTAAGGCTGCGATGTCATTCTCTTCAACCAACGGGTGGTCTACTTCCGGAATTGGGTCTTGCCAAAGCAGTATTTCTTCGGGGACCTCAGGGCCCAGGTAACGGGCACGCGGGCCCATGTCGCGGTGCGTGAGTTTAAACCAGGCCCGGGCGAATGCATCTGCAAACGCCTGCGGGTTTTCCAAAAACTTCCTGGATATTTTTTCATAGGCCGGGTCGAACCGTAAGGAAAGATCGGTTGTGAGCATCATCGGCTTCTGTTTTTTTGCGGGATCAAATGCATCCGGTATTACGGCGTCCGCATTTTTTGCTACCCACTGATGTGCGCCGGCTGGGCTTTTTGTAAGCTCCCATTCGAAAGCAAAAAGGTTTTCAAAAAAGTGATTGCTCCACAGCGTAGGTGTTTGCGTCCAGGTCACTTCCAGCCCGCTGGTAATTGCATCAGCCCCCACCCCTGTGCCATAACTATTACTCCATCCCAGTCCCTGAGCCTCCATAGCGGCCGCTTCCGGCTCTTTGCCTACATGTGTGGCCGGTGCGGCACCATGGGTTTTACCAAAAGTATGTCCGCCTGCGATCAGCGCCACAGTTTCTTCATCGTTCATCGCCATACGGCCAAAAGTATCCCGGATGTCTTTTGCTGCAGCGATGGGATCCGGGTTACCATCGGGACCTTCCGGGTTTACATAGATCAACCCCATTTGAACCGCTGCCAATGGCTTCTCCAGATTGCGGGAATGGTTCTGTCCGTCTGCATCATCATCGGTTACCACCACACCACCGCTTTTCTCTACTCCTTCCGAGCCATCCTGCGCATAGCGGATATCGCCGCCCAGCCAGGTAGTTTCCGATCCCCAATACACATCCTCATCCGGCTCCCAAACATCCTCACGTCCGCCGGCGAAACCAAAGGTCTTAAAACCCATAGACTCCAGGGCCACATTTCCGGTAAGGATCAGCAGGTCGGCCCAGGATATTTTGTTGCCGTATTTTTGTTTAATGGGCCACAGCAGGCGCCGGGCCTTATCCAGGCTCACATTATCGGGCCAGCTATTTAATGGTGCAAAACGCTGCTGCCCGCTGCCAGCCCCACCCCGTCCGTCACCCACCCGGTAGGTTCCGGCACTGTGCCAGGCCATCCGGATGAACAATCCTCCGTAATGTCCAAAATCGGCCGGCCACCAGTCCTGCGAATCCGTCATCAACGCATGCAGGTCTTTTTTAACGGCCTCCAAGTCCAGGCTTTTAAACGCCTCCGCATAATTGAAGTCTTTTTCCATCGGGTTAGACCTGGAGGAATGCTGACGCAGGATGTTCAGCTTGAGCTGGTTTGGCCACCAATCGCGGTTCCGGGTTCCCCCGCCGCCTACGTTTTGCTTCAGAGTGCCGTTATGAAACGGGCATTTGCTGATGTCGTTTGATTCCTTTTCCATTTAATATTTTTTGCTGTTGACAGATTTTTGCTTTGCAGGGGTCTGGTCCTGCAAACATCTTAACAAACTTATGACTTTAATATTATAAATATAATTGATTAAATTTATAGATCCATAGATGAAACTTATAGAGAATAACAGACTGGAGAAAATTGAGAAAAAACAATGCAGCCTTAAGATTCCGGCAACCATATTGTTGTTCTATTATTATAAAGGCAAAACAGCACTTGATTAACCAGGCAACACTACTGGTATAGCCCTTGCCGCTACTTTCCAATGCAAAAAGTACAAACCCCCATTAGCAGTGGGTTTGAAAAGACGAGGTACAAAAAGGAAGCGTACTTTTCTTTAGAGAGAAATAGGAAAGAAAAGCAAGATGACGTTACTCCATTTTACAAGAACTTACTATAATTACCCCCTTCAGGCATAACCTGCAAGATAAAAAAAACAGGCATTCTATTCAAGAAAAAATCGGTTCCACATTTCTATATTTTTTAAAGAAATCATTAATAGAATGATGCGTTAATAAAGAATTAATTGAAACCTTTTACCATTCCTAAATGAAAAATGGAACTGCCGAGAATACCTCGGTAATTGCAAGTGGTTTGCCTTACTAGTATATGAATAGCCAACGCTTTCACCAACAGGCAAATCGGAATAAAAGTTCCTCTTCGGGCCAGCATCTTTTAAAATTTGAAATGATATTGTTTATGGAAAAAAACGTGCAGGCAACGATCATTGTTCCATTGGAACAATAGACCAGTGTCAAAATGCTCTGGATGAAAGTTTGTTACTTCTAGAACTCAAGTCTTCAGAAGCGAAAAGCAAACAGACAGCATCATCTTACATTACTGTAAAGGATTTTATGGTGGAAGGAAGAATTTGCCGGTCTAACTTTGATAAATTAGTAAACAAAAGTAAAATCATGACCTTGAAAAAAGGAAGAAAGGTTTATGTTGCTGAAAATGAGATAGAATGGTATTATTCCAAAGCAGGTTTCGGCAATACGATATTGGATTCCGCCAGCCTGTGAGATCGATGTCACCACAGTACGCTCCATGCCAGGGGAACAGCTCGGCTTTGCCATGCCCGCTGGCAGGTTCGCCCTGGTAATTATATCCTGCAATGTCGTGAACCGCAAAAAGCGGATCAAAAATTTCCCAGTCTTTGTCCCAGGTTGTTACGGCAGAAGTAACAGGCCGGGTGCTGTCGATAACGTGTATTGCCTTAACCATGGCTGCGGCAATTTGCACCGCTTCCGGTTTTTTTCTTTCATAAATTTCATTGCCGATGCTCCAGATAAGAACAGAAAGGTGATCACAATCTCGCAAGATCATCGATTGCAGATCCCTTTTCCAGCAAGAGTCAAAATAATATCCACACCCATAGGGATTCTTTGGCTCCCTCCAGCCATTAAAAGCTTCATCCCAATGAATGCCCGTTGATAAATACTTCCGCATTCATATATACTCCCTCAAAATAGATTAAAGCGCTTTTAGCTTTAATGGAAGCGGGAACCATAAAATGTTTCCGGTACCAGCCGACACCAGCAGGAAAGAAACCATCGGCGCCGCCGCCCGGCAGGGAGTGTTCCGGCACTGCTTCGATGCTCCAGTCATGTGGAAGATCCAACACGCGCCATTGATCATCTGCAAAGCCCCGGTTTCCGGCATGCGGAATATCGTCCGATATAAAGTGCCATTGATCATCGAATAGATGTTTTCCAACCTGCAATTGATCCGGTTGCGCTGCCGTAAACAACCGCATTAGGGTGAGCAAAATCAATAAGCAGGAACTTTTGCTGATCATAGGCTTCCATTTTTCATAGCGCGTATCACATAATCACAGGCCCGCGCTGTAAGCGCCATATAAGTTAATGATGGGTTTTGTGTACCGGTGGAGGTCATACAGGCGCCGTCGGTTACAAAAACATTCTTGCAGGTATGCAGCTGGTTATACCGGTTCAACAAAGAGGTAGCAGGATCATTACCCATACGCACTCCTCCCATTTCGTGAATGTCCAACCCAGGTGCCTGCCGGGTGTCGGTTACTGTGATATCCGAGAATCCCGCCTCGTCAAACATTTCCTTCATTTGCTCAAAATAATCCCTAAGCATTTTTTCATCGTTATCGTCGTACTGTACATGGATCTTTAATAACGGGATACCCCATTGATCTTTCTCATCAGCATGCAGGCTTACATAATTACTTTCTTTAGGAATGGTTTCGCCCATCATACCCGCGCTTATTTTCCAGACAGCTTCTTTGGGATGCTCTAATGTCTGCCGGAGCTCTCCGCCCCACCCCTGCGGCTCAACAAGCGGCCGCCAGCCTCCTAATGCTACCGCGTACCCTCTCAGAAAACCGGTTTCCTGCCGGTGTACGTTCCGGAATCTTGGGATGTAAGCGCCATTTGGTCGCCTGCCGTTGGTGGTATATTGAAGTAACCCGTTGTAAGTAGCTTCGGCTTTGCCCCGGTAATTGTGAAACGCTAGATACTTTCCTAAAAGCCCGTTATCATTACCCAATCCCTGCGGAAAACGGCTGCTCTTTGAGTTCAGTAAAATCTGATTGGTAGCCAGTGTACTAGCATTGACAAAGATAATTCGTGCAAAATACTCTGTTGCGGCATTAGTGACCGCATCAATCACCCGGACGCCGGTGGACCTGCCAGTTTTAGTATCATAAAGAATCGACTCCACAATACTTTGGGTCCTGATGGAAAGATTGCCGGTTTTTAATGCCCACGGAAGCGTAGCCGCATTGCTGCTGAAATAACCGCCGAAAAGGCATCCCCTCCGGCACAGATTCCGGTACTGACAATTCACTCTTCCCTGCTGAAGATGCACCGGCTGCGCTTCCGTAATATGCGCACAGCGTCCGATGATCACATGCCGGTCTTTATATTTTTTTGATACTACCTTTTGAAAATGCTTTTCCACGCAACTCATTTCCATCGGTGGCAAGAAATCACCATCCGGTAGTGTTGCGAGGCCATCTCTGTTTCCGGAAATACCGGCAAATTTTTCCACGTAGCTGTACCAGGGCGCCAGGTCTTCATATCGGATGGGCCAGTCCACCGCAAACCGGTCGCGTAGCGGGCCTTCGAAATCAAAGTTACTCCAGCGTTGGGTCTGGCGGGCCCAGATCAGTGATTTGCCACCGAGCTGATACCCGCGGATCCAGTCGAAGGGTTGCTCCTGGTGATAGGGATGCTCCTTGTCGCCGGCAAAGAAATGTTTGGCATCCTCCTTAAAAGCATAACATTTGCTTACAACAGGATTTTCTTTAAGTTCCTCATAAGTCAATGCTCCTCGGTGTTCCAACTCCCAGGGTTCGAGGTTTGTGGTAGGATAATCCCTGACGTGCTGCACATCCCTACCGCGCTCCAGCACCAGCGTTTTGAGCCCTTTTTCAGAAAGCTCTTTGGCCGCCCAGCCGCCGCTGATACCTGAACCGATGACAATCGCATCATATTGATAATTTTCTTTCATTGCAAATCAGTTGTGACTGGCCACACAACCATAAAAATGCCCCGGCACTAATTCATAAGGCATCACGCTGGTCATAAAATATTTACTGGTTCTATACCCCTCAATTGCGAGCGTTTTTATGGTTGCAAGCGTTTTGTTTACACTTTGTACATTGCTGCCGGCAGCAGCTGTCAGTACCTTTAATTTTTCCGGATGGGGAAGCCGCTCAAATATATTTCCAGAAGCAGATTTAACATAATCCCGGAAAGCTGCGAGCCCTTTTTTAAAATTGTTTTGTTGTTCCGGGCTGTAGCAATCGCTCACTGTTTTCTCTATAAAAACAGACAGCTCTTTAACGGAAGCGGGCCGAACCGGAAGAATGGTTTCGATAACCTGCAGCAGCAGGCCGGATTCCTGCCGGCTGAAAAGCTCCTTTTCTTTGGTATCTGCAGGTAAACACCCCGGCAAATAAAGCAGGGTTGCTGAAAAAAATAATCCTTTTATCGCTTCTTTTCTATTCATAGTAACCCGGGTTATTGACCGGTACGAAACGGTGAAGCAGGAAGACCGGCCTCATTGTATAAATTAACATCGGGAACATTGGACCAGCCATAACGTGCGGCCACGGGATGCGGCACCTCACTGCTGGTCACCTCAACGGAACTGCCCTTGATAATTGCCTTGGCAGTTACAAACTGATGATCCGGGCCTGCAATCGTAAATCCTTTCAAAGGACCTCCTTTGCTCTCCAGTTGCCGGGCATGTTCAAAGTAAAGTATTATTTTATCCCCCATGATCTTAAAACGCTTATAGACCGGCCCTGAATAAGTGATCGGTTCGTGATAGGCAACGGCCCGCGCTGCCAGCGCCAGCCGGGCTCCTACGGGTTGCTTAAATGTCGGATGAATGTCTGCGCTATCTCCACAATCCGTCGTAACAATTAAGGCTGTGTTCGGCAGTTTTTGAGAAACCTGCAGCTGCGCCTCCCTGATTTCCGGACTCATATCTTTATAAGGAGCGATCTGAACAATCAGGAACGGGAAATTCCCCTCGTTCCATTTTTGCCGCCAGCTATTGATCAATGCAGTTAACAAAGCCGGGTATTGCCAGGCCCTGGCACTATTCGATTCCCCCTGGTACCAACAAACCCCTTTTATTGCGTAAGGAGTTAAAGGAGCCACCATAATATTATACAGACCGCCGCAGTCGCCTTCTTTTTGAAGATTAAACGGGGGACGCGGTTTGGGCGGTAAAGGAGCGCCTTTCGTTACAGCCTTTAAAGAATCTCTGCTCCATTGTTGGAGCAGGTCAGGCTCCTTTGCCTTATAGGCTTCCAGTTGCCCGGGATATCGTTTCATCGCTTCGTAATAGGCCGTTACCAGCCCGGAAAGCGCCGTATCTGATTTTAACACCTCCCGGCTCACCCATCTTTCAGCAGGCGTTCCGCCCCAGGCCGTATAAATAAATCCTAAGGGAACCTTAATTGTCTTATAAAGATCCCGGGCAAAGAAATAACCGATCGCCGAATATTCCATTACCGATTGAGGAGAGCAGACCGTCCACTTTCCATTACAATCCTCTTTGGGCTCCTCCGTTACAGCAGAATGCGGTACAAAGAATTGACGGATCTCAGGATATCGTGCCGCCTGCACTTCCTCCTCCCAGCGAACAATAGGCTTTTGGGGAGGCATTGGTTTGAGCCTCCGGTCCATGTTGGATTGCCCGGAACAGATCCATACTTCTCCTACCAGTACATCCCCGATGGTAATGACCGTATCGGCACTGATCGTCATTGTAAAAGGACCGCCCGCAGTCAGCGGACTCAGGGTTACCCTCCAGCACCCGTTCTGTACAATAGTAACCTGCTGCTGCCCGTTAAAAGAGACGGTTACCTTTTGTCCGTCGGTACCCGTTCCCCACAGCGGCACCGGTACCTGCTGTTGTAATACCATGTGGTCGGCAAACAGGCTGTTCGGATGAATGGCAGCCCTGCATAAAAACGATAACAGCGTGCATAGCATGCCACCCCCAAATGAAACGATTCTCTTCATTACAAGTGGTTTTAGAAAATGATGATGATTCCAAAATGGCGCTTCCATTAGCGGAGATGCAGTTGCCCGTTGATCTCCCTGGCTTGTACGCCGGAAGCTATTTCGATATTTTTCAAAAAAACAGCCAGCGGTTCCGATTTATTGACCGCACCGCTGAATCGCTCGTTCTTTAATGAAGGATTATCAAAAACGATCTGCACCTCGTAAAAACGGCTTAATAGTGCAGCAATGTCCTCAAGGCGGCTCTCCCTGAAATAGGCGACCCCGTGCATCCATGCGAGCATTTCGTTTGCATCAAAAGTCGATTTTACTAATTGCCCTTGTTGCAATGACACCTTATACCCCGGGCTCAATTTAACGGACGAGCCCCCATATTCCATTAAAACAGCTCCTTCCACCAGCGCTGTTGTGATCTTTTCAGGAACGTAGGCCTCTACGTTAAAGCGGGTTCCCAATACCCTGACCGCCGTCTGTCCGTTATGTACAATAAAAGGCCGGTCAGGGTTTTTAGTGACGCTGAAATACGCTTCACCTTCCAGGTAAACCTCCCGGATGTTGCCTGAGAACCGGTAAGGAAATTTTAAGCTGGAAACCGCGTTCAGCCAAACTTCCGTACCATCATCCAAAACAACCTTGTAGTCTTTCCCCACGGGCACTTTGAGCGTTGCCCATCGCACCAGGGAGGAATCTGACGGATCAAGACTGACTTTATTACCTTCCGTATTCAGGGAAAGATTACTGGCCTGGTAATAACTGTTCGCCGAATCCAGGCTGATCACACTTCCATCTGCTAAAGTAAGCTGCACTTTATTTTTTGGAACATCTACGCCTGCCACCGCCGCCGGTCCTTTTGGCTTGCCGGGGCTATTATGAAATACAAACCATCCTGCAATCAAAATTGCTGCGGCTGCACTCATCCATTTCAAATAGACAATGGCTGTATTCCGTTTATTATTTTTCAGCCGACCACGAAGCTGCTTCCAGCGCTCCTCCGTGCTTATTTCCCGCAACTTTGCAGGTGCTGTGGTTTGAACAATATCTGTCCACATCTGCTGCACCTGCGGATCTGTCCGCAATAATTCATCAAGGAACACATTATCCTGCTCGCTAATGACACCTGCCAGCTTTTCGAAGATCAAAGATTGAATATGTTCCTCACGTTTATCCATACCTGTTTATAAGACAGTTTTTTTATAAAAAAGGGTGATTCCGCGGCAATAGTTTCCTTCCCTTGCAGGGAATATGCTTTTAAGAATACATCCTTCATTTGCGGGCCTTACTAAATTTTTGCTGAAGAGACTTAACGGCTAGCTTCAGATGTGTTTTTAAGGAGTTGACACTGATGCCCATTTCCAGCGCAGCTTCGCTGTATCGCTTATCTTCCAGGTAAACCAGCGTAAATGCTTTTGATCTTTGCAGGGAAAGTTCTTCCAGGGTTTCCCGGACGATTTTTTCAGACTCCTTTCTTCCGATCCGGTCGTCACTAGTTACCTGCTCCAGGTGGTATGTATAGGCATCCAGTCTTTTTTTGGCTGTCTTTTTCTTTTCCAGCAAACCGAATGACCGGTTGCGCACAGAAGTATGCAGATAGGACTTTAACGACACTTTTATGTTCCGGTAGAGTTGTTTGTTCCAGATCTCAATGAAGATCGACTGTACCAGGTCTTCAGCTTCCATCTCGTCTTTCAGATAATAAAATGCCTCAAGCACCAGCATCCTGTAATACTTTTTAAACAAGACAGCATATGCCTCCCTGTTACCCTGGGCCAACGCCTCTTCCCAAAAAGTATCATCTTGATGTTGCATCTCAGAATATATATTTATACTCCCGTATATCTTACAATCGTCACCCTGCCAGGAACCCTTTCTGCAAGCTATTGATTGATCAAAGATATTTGATTTTTCATTTACCATCTTCTCTAATGATCAGCCACCAGCAAGACAGCATCTGCTGCCATCTTTGCTCTTCCATCAGGTGATAGCCGCACGGAAAATTTCCTGCCTTTTTTCAGCAGGTATTTTCCCAGCGGGACCCACTCCCCGCTGGTTTGCCCTGAAACGTTGATCTCTTTTTTATTCACCATTACCATATGCATATCCTTACCATTGCGCAGCCCGACCCGGAATTGATCCGCCGCTTCCTGAACATGGGGAGTAACATAAATGTAACAATGATAGCTACCTGCAACCGGGATCTGCGGATAGTAGACAATCGCTGCGTCTCCTGTAGTATCGCAAATGCTATAACCGATTTTATACCCGTCTCCTTTATGAAAGGTCCATATTCCCTTTTTACTCACAAAAGCGCTGTCCTCATCGTCGATAACCATATCAGGAGTACGGCCATCGGCAAAAGGATTGTCGCGCAGCATTTCCTGTAATTTTTTTATGTTAATGTTCTGAACAGCAATCCGGCTATTTGCGGCCATTACTGCAGCTGTTGCTGCCGACTGGCCCAGTACCATAAATACCGGTTCCATACGGATCGATCCATAAGCAATATGACTGGCGGACAGGCAAACCGGCACCAGCAAATTCGTGCACTCCTCACGCCTCGGTACGATCGAGCGGTAGGCAATCGGGTAGGGTGCGGGAACCCTGATCTGCACATCACCTTCATTTTTTACCATTCCATCAATCACATGCCGGTCCGTATTGTGCGAATCCATACCATAAGCGGCCATTCCAATACCATCTGCAACAACCTGCTCCCCGGTACAATTGGCTTCAGTCATTATATACGCTCCGATCATTCTCCGGGCTTCCCTGATATACAATTGCGGGCTCCAGTGCCCATTATCCGTATATTCATCCTTTGGATAGCCCCATTGCAGCATAAAATGACGAATGGAATCCGGTACTCTCAGATCATGGCCCAAAAAATACAGGAGCCCTTTGTTATACCATTCATGCTCCTTTTCTATTTTCCTGCGCTCCTGCCAGTTCGCGTCCGGGTAGGCCCAGTTAGCACCGATCATGTCCGTTGAAAAACCACCATTATTGTTGATGTCCACTTTATGATTGGGCATTGCATCGAACTTCAAAAGTTTACGGGCTGTAACACCGGGCAGTTTGTTGATGATCCTTAGAGCCAGTTCGTACCGGCTGGAATCATAGCCAGGCGGGCGTGTTATAGGTACCTGGTTGGCAGGATCATTGCTCAGGCAGATCCTGTAATTATAAGCCTGCACCTTCCTGTCTCCGCTTCCGATTCTCCTCACAGGCTCAGGGCTGATTCCCCAAAGCAGTCCGCTGGAAGGATCGCCTGGTACCCGGTAAGGGTCAATACCATTCGGAAACTGGTTACCGGCACGGATCTGCACTCCATTGTATTGTTCATTGTAGGTACCACCGGACTCCCGGCCCACCGTATATGAAACCCCTGCTTTTGCCATGAGATCGCCCTCATAGCTGCAATCGATAAATACATCTGCATCAATGCGGGATCGCTCATTCTTTGAATTACTGATCCAGATGCTGTTAATCGCGCCCTGACGTTTGTCCACCGTGTCCAGCCTGTAATCCGTCAACACTTCTATCTGTGCTTCTCGCAAATATTGACGGAAGACATTGAGCGCGACATGGGGTTCAAAGATCCAGGATTCAAATTTGCCATAAGCCTTGCCGGTTCTCCGGTAAAAGTCCAGTGCAAGCCCTGACACAACATATTTATTGCCAATATCTGTGTAGCCCAACCCCCCGGAACTCAATCCCCCCAAATGGGTGCCCGGTGTGACCAGGATCACAGACCGGCCCAGCTTTTTGGCTGTATAAGCCGCTATAATTCCTGCAGAAGTGGCTCCGTAAATGCAAATATCAGCACGATATATAGATTGAGCGGCACCGGTTACGGTTATTAACAGGTAAAGTAAAAAAATTAAAGATGCCCAGTACCCCTTACTATTTCTTTTTCTATTCATACATTTATTTGCTAAGTGTTCCCAAGAGCAACAGATATCCCGCAAAACAGGCATGTTGTTTAAAATTCGCTTCCAGACCCGGTTTGCGGGGAGCTTTGGCTCCCAGGATCCGTTGTTTATCCAAAAGCTGTTCCGATACTTTAAATGTGATTTGATGGGAACCGGAAGGCAGTTCCGGTAACAGGAAATAGTGAGAACGGTAGTATGTGGCATGCCGGTCAAACCGGGGCATCAAAAAACTGGTATCATTGTCTATGTTAATCGCATACTGGCCACAACCGGGACCCACCAGGTCATAAAGGCCTGCAAGCCTGCCCTTAAATGAAACCCGGATCTCAGCGCCCGCGCTGTCTGCCCTAAGCAGGTGCGGGAACCGTTGTTTCCATGCAGCGCCCAGGCTATCTGTGGTTTGAGTAATATTCGTCCATTTCCCTGTCTGCAACAACTGATCAGCCGAAACCATGACTGCGTCTTCCCAATTATCGGTTGTATAGGGTTTTTTAAGATTTCGGGCAGGTAATTGAGTGATCCCTTTTATTTGCTGCATGGCCTGAATCAGCGCTTCCGTATAAATCCGGTGACCGGTTTGCGTATGAGGATGCACGCCATCGCCCGAAAACGCCGGTACTGCCTCGCCCTGCTTTCCCTGAAAAATGATTTGATGATCTTTTAATAAGGATAATACTTTTAGCCCCATCTGCACAGATGGTATTCCGTAATGCTGTGCAATGTGCTCCATCGCAAGCATTGATGGAACCAGGTGGCCCTGATTCAGTGTAGGCAGCATGCTTTCCGCGAGTGTATAAACAAAGCAAATATCCGTAGCCAGGTTGTCTTTCCATATTTTTCGTACAATCCCCTCCATCGTTTGATGAATATAGGGTCCTCCGTCATTTACAGCGAACTCAACAAAAACCAAATCTGGTTTGAATGTCAGCACATCTTTTTGAAGACGGAAAACGCCCAGGGAAGAGCCTGTTCCTCCTACTCCTGCATTGATCTGGTGGATCTGCGCTTTGGTAAACACTTTTTGAAACCAATCTGCGGACTGGTCCCTCCAGCCGCCCGATGCAGCAGTAATACTACCCCCCAGGTATGCAATGGTTACAGGACCACCTTTTTCAAGTTTTGCAAAGAAGTGCGGTAATCCCATACGCGGCCTGCATGCCTCCAGCGCATCCTGCGGATCCTGTTGTGCATGTCCCTGTACATATCCCAACGAACAAATCAAAACGAAAAGCTTCCATCGTCTCATAACCGTATATTCTTATTTAAGATGTATTTTAAAAACCCAGGCAGGCCGGTTTGCCAATGAGGACCGCACTGCATCAGAAAGTTGCACTACCTGTTTACCGGATTGATTCCGGATATCCAACTGATGCGGATACCCCAAAAGGCGGATGTGACGCAGGGCGTTCTTTTCTACCGGCCAGTCGTCAGTAGCAATCACTGCGGGCAGCGTGTTTTCCGTGCTGTCGGGCAGGTATAGTGCAAACCGGTCCGCTCCTTTTTGTGTAAATGCCCATTTGCCCTTTCGATAAGGCGCCAGCGGATGCGTACCATAGATGGCCTCCCCATTGATCTGCATCCATTTCCCTATTTTTTCCAATCGATCGTAAGCTTCGGAGTGCCAGTCGCCATCCGGCCCTGGTCCTATATTGAGCAAAAGATTTCCATTCTTTGCAACAACATCGATCAGTAGCTGTACCAGTTGCCGCGCGCTTTTATATTGTTCCTGTTTTTTATAAGACCACGAAGTACCCATGGTCATACAGGTCTCCCAGGGAACAGGGATATAGTGATTTGGCACTTTTTGCTCGGGTGTCAGATAGTTGACGTATTTCGGAAGACCATGCCGGTCTACTACAATCAAACCGGGCTGATGTACTCGTGCCGATGTAACGGCCGGGCCTATGTCCATATTCGCCCAGTTGCCATCGAGCCATAAGATACTTATTGGGCCATACCCTGTCATAAGTTCCTGAATCTGGTTGTTAGTGTATTGTATAAACCGGTTCCAGCGATCAGCATATTTTTTGCGATCATAATTTTCTGAACGGTCTTTGGGAGGAAAGTACGACCACCAATAATCATCAGAATGCCAGTCCGGCTTGGAAAAATAGGCGCCCACCATAAATTGCTGGTCTCGAAAGGCATCAAACAACGAACGGGTAATATCCGGATGTTGCGTCCGGGAAAAAGGAACAGAGGAATCGGTAACCTTATAACCGGTCAGCTTTGAATCGTACATGCAGAAACCATCATGATGTTTGGTTGTAAAGATCATATAACGCATTCCCGCAGACCTGGCCGCGAGCGCCCATTTCCGGGGTTCGAAACGGGTTGGGTTGAATGTTGCAGGCAACGCTTCGTAGGCCTTTTTGTACCGGAAGTAATCCGCAGCATAAGGCCCGGTTCTTTGGTTCCAAGCCCAGTCCTCCGGGCAGATGGACCAGGACTCAACAACATCCCACTGGCTGTAAGGCCCCCAATGCATGAACAGGCCGAACTTGAGCTCCTGCCATTTTGTGATCCGCTCCCTTACTTTAGGATCGGCAGGGTACTGATACTGTTTTTCAGCATCATATGCAGGCGCTTGCCCGATCACACCGGAATGCAGCAATAGACCGACCAACAATAAGATGGCACACAATCCATTTTTTGAGAATATGGCAACAGTCATTATTTTACAGACAGCAAAACACCTTTGGATGGGTGAACTAATCTTCCTATTTCCCGGAAAGCTTTTTCCGGTACCGGCTGGTCGCTATTAGTAACATTCAATTGTTCGTTTATCGAGTTCGCGAAATATTACTTCAGTAGATCACCGTATACGGGATAGTGATGCTGTTGCCAGCGCCCGGTGCAGTTCTCAGGTTTACCGTAAACCCGGTGTTGGTTCTGGCGGTAATGTAAGGTGTGCCGGGATCAAGTGTTAGCGGCCCTGCCGTGACTAACGGCGTGCCAAATGAAATAATGGCAGTTGCCGGCAGTAGAAAATTGGCGGCGCTGATCACCGTAGTGTCGGTACTGCAAAAATCGGCGGCGGTTATAGTAGCTGTTGTACTGTCGCCGCTGATAGAAACGGCATTTGAATAGCTCAGCGCTTTTTCCACACGTACCGATCTTACGGCGATGTTATCCCATAACGGCTGATTGGCATTATCCCTGAACCAGGCCGAGAAATCGGCTACCGGCATAGAGGAAGGTACGGCAAAGCCGGTTACTGTATACTGCCTGTCTTCGTTCAGCGGGATATTGGAAAAGTCCCATCTCCCCAGTAGATTCGAACCGCCGTTAGTTGAGCACTGCATGGTGAACCGGCCTGCCGAAGTTCCTGCTGCCAGCCGGCGCAATATTACCGTAGCTTTCATGGGAGTGGCGTAGGGCGGGGCATTGTCGTACCGCAGCTTTAAGGACGACTGATTATCGCTGATACTGCCGGGATCAATGGTGGCTTTAAAAAACCCCCAGGCGCCACCGAGCCTTTCCGTAGAACCGTTGGCGTTAATAAACTGGTTATCTTTTACCCCTCTGGCATCGCCCACAATATATACATCGTTATTTGTTTCCCTGTATCTTTTTAACGGAAAAGGGCCGGTATTCTCTTTTTCAAAATCCCATACTACGGTACCATCTGTAATGTTGGTACCAGTACCAATAGGACCGATACCGGTATTGGAAGTGCCAGCGGTAGTAACTATATAAACGTTCAACCCATTTTGTATTCTTTGCCCGGTAATATAAGTGGTGGCGGGTTTCCAGCCACTGTACTCCGTATAGGCCGCAGCGCTAAAATCGCTGCCCTGCGCATCGACCCGCTGAAAGTCAGTGCCGGACGTTGCCAAACCAGTAGTAGCAGCATTGGTGATTACAATCGGATTATCTTTGAAGGCAACACCCCTTGCCACGATCCTGGTAAAGATACCGGCTTCCACGAGGATGCCATACTTAGCCCGGCCGTTGTTAGTGCCGGAGCTGGCGTTGGTATTAAAAACAGTGCCTCTTTCCAGCAACAGATCCGATCTGAAAGGCGATTGTGTGCCGTCCTTATGCATCCATATCAGGGCTTTGGCCGCAGCACCGGTATTGCTGCCATTGTTCACTTCCAGCGCGGTATCCCGGATGACGAGTCCGCCATCGGTATCGATCATTACGCTGTTGACATCGGGAGAGATGATCAGCGGTTCAGATGTTTCGATGAGGTTGCGCCCCCCTATAAACGAACCTGTTTTACCTGCGCGGATCTGCCGGGTGTATATAGCGGCTACTGGCGGATTACCATTATTATAAATACCCTGTTGCGTGGTAACATTGATGATCCTGTTCATAAAACATCCGATCAGCTTTATGCCTATTCTGCCACCGCGAAGCAAGCAGCGGTCAATGGTGCCAAGGTACACGGGATCCCACCAGATACAGGCCTGTGCAGGGTCAGCAATTTCTTTGAGTAGTATATCTACGTTCTGCAGCGTGGGGCGATAGCAGTTGGAATAGTTGGTGCTATAGTAGCGGATGCCGGTGAGCGCTTCGCCACAGTTGAGCGTAAGGTTCCTGATACTAGGGCCGGTGGCGCCAATGGTGGCATCAAAACTAAGACAATGAATATGGCCTGTTGCAGAGGTGAAATCGAGAATAGTAGGTGTTGGAGAATCTACAATGCCATAGTCACCCTGTTCTCCGGTATATGTTTGTCCTGTTTTAAGATTGAGCTGCGCCGTAATTTTATAATTGCCTTTGGGAAAATAAATAATTCTGCCACTGGCAGCGGTGTCTATACATTTCTGTACGGCGGTGGTATCATCATGTGAAGCATCGCCTTTTGCGCCAAACCACTTTACGTTAAAGAGATTCGTGTCTGCACGCAGCCATCTGCCTTGCCCGGCTACTACGATAATGGTACCACGGTTATCGCCGCTGGTGTTGGTGGGTTCCCAGTAAAAATCTCCGCCTCCGCCATCGCCGGGGGCATAGTATCCCAGCAACGTGCAAAGTTCATTGGCTGTGGTGCCCGCTGTCGTTTCTAATACTGAAATGCTTGTGATCGTCATTGTAAAAGGACTTTATTAATGAATAATAGGAAATACAGTCAACCGCAATCTTGTAGTACCGTAGGGAACCAATTCCAGCAACCTCGCTGTACTGTCTGAGTTCCGAAGGCCCTGCTTTGGAGCATCTGTCGTAAACCGGTTCTGCAGCAGCTTCCAGTTATATATAAAATGAGCAGGTACCCGGATCACAACAGGGGTATTACCGGGATCAAAGGGATACCCAGTTGTATCTTTCTTAATAACCTTTAACGTTCGCAGTGCTTCAGCTTTGTCCAATCCATAAGCCCAATTACCCGCTGGCCGGATATCCAGTGCCGGAAAACGGGGATCTGCAGATCTTTTACCGTTCAATTCCGGATAAGCAGCCGTGTCTGCAGTTACTTTTTCGGGAATGGGAAAAGAGAATAAAAGAGGCCCTCGATTGATGATGATGCCCGCGCCGGTCCAGTCAGCCAGCCCGGCCGTCATCGGCAGGATCAGCTCTACCTTATCTTTATTTTGAAATCTTCTATGCAAGGTAATAAAAGAGCCCCTTTTGAGTTGTTCAGCGGAGCGTTTGCCGTTTATGTATAGCACAGGTTGCCGGCACCATCCGGGAATTCTAAAGGTAAACGGCATCTGTACCGGTTTTGATAACGTAAAAGTAAAAAGAACCTTCTCCGAAAAAGGATATTGCGTCGTTTCCCGGATATGCCCCTGAACATCTTTATAGGTAAAATCAAAAGACGAGGGGCCATACAGCGTTGCAACAGGACCACCTCCGTTATTTTTCATCCACATCCGGATCGCATAATTGGGCATGAACCGGTGCACGTTCCCCGCACAACACTCTGTTTCATGACAGGGCCAGTAGGCCATCCAGCCCGTTCCAAACGCATGCACATTGTGGTTGGAGGTACCCGTGGCAATAAACTGGTTGACACTGGAAAAATACTGCAGGGTTTTAAAATCCTTTGAAACCGCTCCTGGCCCAGCATTAAAGGCGGCCCGTTCTATTTTATCTGCCCAGCGCGCCTCCCCTGTGATCATCAGCAGGTAACCCAGCGTCCAGGTGTAATCTGAAATATCGCAGGTCTCATGGCTGGTAATAGGGTTTTTACCGGCCAAAAATTCGTTAGAGCTGGGCACTCCATCCGGCAGCAGATGATAGCGGTCCAGTTTATCCACAGCGCTCATCGCTGCTTGTAAATAGATTTTTTTACCGGTATAGCAATACAGCAAAGCCGGCAGCTTCGCCATTTCCATATACGTCACCCCGTGCAAAATCGTGCTGTCCTGATCCAGGCACCGTTGCAGGTTGAGCTCAAAACCTCCGATCGACCAGGCTTTTTCCGCCAGCGATAAAAGGGCGGAGTCTCCGGTCTTTTCAAAAGTCCACAACATGCCTTCTATGTTGACGACCGCTCTTTTGTGATCCCCGATTTCATCGGGTTGATAACTCAGATAATGGCGGTGCAGCGCTGCGATAATCGCAGGGTCCCGGCTGACATTATAAGCTGCCTGCAATACCCTGAAAAAAACAGCTATGGGCCATTGACTCGCAAACATCGAAGGCCCTAAACGTCCGTTGGCCTGCGGATGATCCAGGGTATGGCGAATACCCTGCCAGGCTTTATGGATCATTGCCGTATCATTAAGTAGATAGCCCAGCCGGAGCAGCCCGTCCGTATAATAAGCGGTTTGCTCATACCGCCACCAGTTGTCGCCATGCTGCTCATTGTCCCTTTGTATTGTGCCCGCCCACAGACAGCTGTTAAAAGGATAAGACAGTACTTCAGGATGTCCGGTCAGGCCGCTGCGCTGTCTTTGCAGAAATTCCAATATCCAGCCTTCAGGACGTGTTGTGCTGGCAGCCTGTTCGGTAAAACGAGACCGTACTTCCCCGGGAGCGGCCTGCGCCTGTAACCGTGCCGGCCAGCCGGCAATAAAGATAATGGAGAGGAGCCAGTATAAAAAGATCCTGCGCATTTGAAAGAAGTTATGGCACTACGGTAATTGTTACCTGCCGCACGGCTTCATTAGACTGGTCGCCGGCCGCATTGATCCCGACAAAGCTGGCCGTATAGGTTCCCGGCGCCCGATAAATGTAACTATAGGACTGCAACGGCGTATTTACTATATTTTTGATGACAGCTGCGGCTGCATCTCGCTTCACTTTCTTTAAATCAACCGGCGAGCTGATCAGCCAGTCATCATTAGCCTCATTATTTACATCCGGACCGGGATCAAAGGTCAACGGGTAAGCATTACGGATCTGGATGCCCTGGTCATTATAAACAGCACTGCTGGCAGACTGGTTCCAGCCGCCGACGTTCCATACATTATAGCCGATATGCCCGTTGTCCGCAGTTCCGGGATGGGATTGGTTACCAAGACTAACCTGTACCCATCCTGCATCATTGAAGTTAGCGATCACCGGCGTTACGGTACCATCATTCAGCCGGTTGGTGATCGTCAGGTTCTGCATGACCCATTTACGCTGGCTGTAGTTTACACTACCATTGTTTTTTACACGGAGTGCGATCGTTACCTTGTCGGCATCATTAAAGTCAGTGAGATCGATCGAATCACTGGTCGTAAAACCGGTGCCTAAATTAGGAGGCCATTTGGTATTACGGCTGGTAATATTGGTCCAGGACGCCTTTTGAACAGCCGCAGCATTATAGTCATCAAGCTGGTCCGAGACGAATAATTGTAGTGAATCAGGACTCACTTCGGTAAGCGGTACTCCCTGCTGCATGGAAAGCTGAAAGATCATTTTTGCGATACCCTTTTCACTTACCCGGTCCCTGTTCTCATATTGTTTTCCCGGTTCACCCGAATAAAACACGATCATGTCCGGGTTGCCGATTAAATTAAAAGCAACAGTATCCCCAACTTTATATTGAAAATCAGCCGTTTCCACACTAAAATTTTCAGGAACTCCGGCAGTACGCTCCTTCTGGCAGGCGGCGCAGGCTATCAGCAAAGCCAGGGAGCTAAAAAAGTAAATATTTTTCGTTGTCATAGTTATTCAGTTGTTATAATTATCAATTTACCATCCCTCATTTTGGGTAAGCGCTTTATCCAGCCTGCGCTCTCCTTCGGGGATTGGCAGCAATGCATATTTTTGAGGGTTCGATAAAAAGTTGGCCGCTGCGTAATTCACTGCAGTTAAATAGACTATCGGTGCATTGGCCGTATTATCGGTTTGTACCGCCTGCATAGCCTGGGTCATTTGTCCCCAGCGAATCAGGTCATTATATCGCTGCCCTTCAAAACAAAGCTCTCTTGCCCGCTCATCCATAAGGTCCTGTATGGTAAAAGTGCTGACATCGATCGCAGCGTTGGGCGTGGCAGGATTGTATCGGAAAGCCCTTCTTCTTACCTGGTTAAAGCATTCGATACCGAAGCTGGTAGGTGCGCCGTGTGTTTTCAGATCTGCTTCCGCGGCCATTAACAATACATCGGCATATCTTAAAATAGGAAAGTTGGAAGAGGTATTGTTCTGGGAGCGCACCGGGGGCAGGTTCAGCTCATATTCCCGCCTCCATTTGGCAACTGGCTGGTCGTAGATGGTAGGGTATCCCTGACCACCCTTGGTTACCGTAACCGATATTACCTGCCCCCCTGAAACAGTTGCCGTGGCAGCCGCCATTTTTGCCGGATCGGTTACTGTCTGCTGCGGAACAGCCGGTAGGGCAACCGAACTGTTATTATAGGAAGTAAAACTGATGTCGGGTGCCGTAATATAACCGGTTCCCGGGTTATCAATGACAATCTTCGTAATTTCACCGGAAGGGCCGGTAAATGCCGTTGCACTTGCCCCGCTTCCTCCACCGCCCGTAAAGTTCACCTGCAAATAAGGATAGCGGGTATTGGTCGTATTTTTATAGGAATAAGTCCCTATATTCCAGTCCCTGCGCTGGTCTCCAGGCGCGTATAATTTGAACAATTTCGGAAAAACGCGGTAAGTTGCGGGAGAGTAACCGATGACTCCCGTAGCAGACGCATCAGGGCAATAAATGCCATTCAGGGCGCCCAGCCGCTGGGTAACCAGGTACGCCGTATTTGCGTAGGCGCCAGAGCTATTGGACTTCGACAGAAAGGCTGCATCCCAGATACCTTCAAGCGTATTATTATCCTGCACGTTATTTTGCATATTGTTGATAAAAAGCTTGCTGTAATCCTGGTTCAATCCATGAATGTGACTATCAATGAGTTTTTTGGACCAAAACAGGGCGTCTTCGTATTTAGAGGCGTCATTCAGCGGATACCCTGCCATTTTCAGATATACCCTCACCAGCAGCGCCTGTACAGCGGATTTCGTCACAACGGTGGTGGTCATGGCCTGCTGGATGCCCGGAAGCAGTGGTTCCGCCTCTTTTAATTCGCTAACGATAAAATCATAAACTTTCTTTTGCGGATCTCTGGGCAACTGAAAATTGGTGCCAAGCGATTCTGAAGTCTGTATCTTCAGGGGCACATCGCCAAAATGATTGACAAGCAAATAATAATAATACGCCCTCAAAAAACGGGCTGCTCCTTTGACGCGTGCCCGCTTGGTTTCATCCATTACCGGCACATTCGCCACAGACATAATGATGTTGGCGTTTTCAATTCCTTTGTAAAGGCAGCGCCAGAAAAGCCAGACGTTGGTATTGTCTGCGGGAATATTATACGCCTCCGGCAATACCACCGAAGCACCAATCCCACTGCGGAACCCTTCATCATTACCGGCCACGAAATACCCCCAGAGTCCCTGTGCAAATAACTGGTCCTGGGAAAGCTGGTTGTACATACCGGCCACCTGTTCATCCAGCTGCGCTTCGGTCGTAAACTCCAGCCCCCGGAAGGTGGTCGGGTCAAGCGAAACATCGCAGGCGGTAAATAAAGTTAGTGCCGATAGCAAAACAAATAATTTAAATCGTTTCATATGAATGCAGTATTATGGATCTTAAAAAGTTGCAGTTATGCCGAAAGTTACGGTGACGGCCTGCGGGTACGCGGTATAATCCAGCCCCCCCGAAAGCGCGGTATAACTGCTGCTGGGCTGTATGAACGTAAACCCGGTTCCTCCTGATACCGTTCCCCCACCCGATAAAAACGGTGCATTGGCAGCATTCTGTACCCTGAAAGTGGATACTTCCGGATCAACACCGGAATAAGAAGTCAGGGTCAGCAGGTTCTGTGCAGCCAGGTTGACCCTTAAGGCGCTGAAGCCCATCTTCTTCAGCAGCTGCCGGGGTAAATCATATCCAAAAGAAACTGTTTTTAAGCGCAAAAAAGACGCGTCTTCAATCAGCCGGGATGTTACTTTTGGCGGACTGTTGGTGATATCACTGCGGGTGTTATATAATGCTCTCGGGTATTCATTCGTCGGGTTATCGGGTGTCCACCGGTTGGCGTACTCGGCATACTGATTGCCGTTCAGGAAATAGCCTCCCGTTGTTGCAAAAACCATCCGATTGGCATTGAGCACCTGGTTTCCATAACTCCATTGGAAAAAGATATTTAATGAAAAACTTTTATAACTTAAATTGTTGGAGAAACCGCCGCTGTGTTTTGGAAGCGGAGTGCCGAGTACCGTTTGATCACTGGTGGAAACGACCCCATCATGATTGATATCTTTATACTTGGCATCGCCCGGTTGCACATTGGCCGAATAAGTGGGAATGCCATTTTTTAGTACGTATTTACCATTAGCCTGTTTATTAAAATCACTGTATTGGTACACCCCGTCCCAGACATAACCATAAAACTGGGAGATTGACTCGCCCACTTTAGCAATCCATGCTGTTGTTGAACTTCCGCCGGGCAAATTTAATCCCGTTTCAATCACATCCAGGCCGTTATAAAAAGATCCGATTTTACTCTTGTTAAAACTGATATTAAAATTGCTCGTCCATCTGAAATTTTTGTTCCGGATATTGATCGTGTTGAGGGTTAGCTCCAGGCCTTCATTAAATACCACTCCTGTATTCTGATATTGTTGAGGTTTTGCTGTTGCGCTATAACCTGAAAGGTAAGGAAGGTCAACTAATAGCAAAAAATTCCCTGTCTTTCGTTTATAATAATCGGCCTCGAATGCAATCCGGTCTTTGAAAAAACCCAGCTCCAGCCCCAGGTCCAGCTGGGTGCTGGTTTCCCAGGTCAGCGCCGGATTGCCGTTGAAAAACGGTACCGAACCCCTGATGTACTGGTTGTTAAAAGGATACCCGAACTGCCCCGCCCCGGCCAGACCGGTCATATAACTGAAATCGCCCACCTTGTTATTGCCCACGCTTCCGTAGCTGACCCTGAGCTTTCCGTCACTGAGCAGGCTACCTTTCAAAAACGGCTCTTCACTGAACCGCCAGGCAGCTGCGCCACTGGGGAAAAATCCCCATTGATTGCCCTTGGCAAATTTCGAGGATCCGTCCAGCCTGCCGGTTCCTGTAAGCAGGTACCGTTGCTTAAATGTATAATTGATCCTTCCGAGCCAGGAGTAGAGCTGCCATAGAGACCCACCGCTGTACACCTGGTTGGGTGTTCCGGCTCCAACGCTTTTTATTCCCAGGTATTCTGCGGATTGCGGAATATTGATTGTACGATATCCGTTGCCATCATTGCGCGCATATTGATAAGTAAATCCGCCGACCACATTAAAGGTGTGGTCCTTGCCGATCTTTCCCCGGTAGGTGAGGATATTTTCATTTAAATAATTGCGGTTTGACTGGGTATTGATCCCGCCATTGATGCCGCTGGTATTGGCGATGGCGCCAAAGATATTGCGGTAAAGGTTCCCCTGCTGCGTGCTGGAATTGTAAAAGAATTCCGATGTGGCATTGGTGCTGTTATAGCCGCCCGAAATACGGAACGTAAAGTTTTTCAGGAACTGGTACTCTAAAAATGCATTAACTGTGCCTGTTCCGTTTATGTTTTTTCGATATTCATTTTGCGCCTGTGCCAGGGGGTTGACAACGTTATTACCTAAATTGGACGCATTGCCATTCAGAAAATCTTCAATAGCCAGGCTATCCATAACGGCATTCAGCAGGTCTTCGCTGCCGATCCCTGAAACCGGCCGGTACTGCCACATGGCCTGGACAACGCCGCCATTGAAGCTGGCCGCCGGTATGGTTCCATATCCGGTTGAATTGGAATAGCCGCCGGAAAGCCCGTATCTGAAATGTTGGTTGATCCTGTGATCAAGAGAAAACTTTCCTTCATAACGTTTCAGTCCGGTGTTAATGATCACACCCTGCTGATCGTAATATGACCCGCTCACTACATAACGGAGCTGGTCTGTGCCTCCCGTAATGTTTATGGCATGCTTTTGAGAAATACCGTCGCGAAGCAGCAGATCCTGCCAGTTGTAACCTTCCACATTCCGGTAATAATCCAGATCACGGGGCCTGATTCCCGTAAGCGAATCGATCTGTCCCAGGTAAAGATCATGATTGCTTTTTACAGGACTTGCAGGTGTACTCCGGATACTATCCATTTCCAGCTGCAACCGGACAAACTCATAAGGTTCCATCATCGGGATCTGCTTACGGGTCCGCTGCACCCCGATGGAATAATTATATGTTACCTGCGTACGACCAACCTTGCCTCTTTTGGTCGTAATCATGATCACCCCGTTAGCGCCGCGCGCGCCATAGATGGCAATAGAAGATGCATCTTTCAACACTTCAAAAGAGGCTATATCATCCGGATTGATCGAATTGATATCCATATTCTCAATAGGAAATCCGTCAACGACAAATAAGGGCGATGCATCCTGAGTTACAGAGCTTCCCCTTATGACGATCTGTGATGCCGCGCCCGGCTGTCCGTCGCGCGGTACCACCGCTACCCCTGCAATGCGCCCGGCTAATGCCTGGTCAAAGGAAGGGACCGGTGCCTTTTGCATATCTTCTACATTCGCTTTTCCAACCGCACCGGTGAGGTCTTTCTTTCGGGAAGCGCCATAACCAATAACAACTACATCATTCAGGTCCGACACTTTTTTAACCATTCGGATCGTAACCGGCTGCCCCTTATAACTGACTGTAACCGACTCATACGCTACATGGTTCACCATTAATACGGCCGGCAAGCCGGGAACTTCGATGCTAAATTTACCCGAAGCGTCTGTAGAAACGGCCTTACCGGATCCTTTAATAGTGATAGTTGTTCCTGAAACCGGGTTACCCTCTTCGTCAAGCACAATCCCTTCGGCTGTAACCGCAAGAGATGGTTGGGTTGGCGTTGCAGGAAGAGCAGCCGTTGTTTTTTTGCGTAAAATGATATACCGGTCATTGATCACCCAATCCAGGGAACTTTTGTCTTTCAAAATATAAGCAAGCACCTTGCGGAGCGGCGTTTTGGAAAAATCCACGCTGACCGTCTCTTTATCATTCAGCTGCTGGTTATTGTAAAACACGGTAAGCCCTGTTTGTGCTTTAATGGCCTTGAACACATCCGCCAGGCTGATCTTGTTATTTTTAATGGATATTTGTTCATTCTGCGCCTTGATATATTGGCTGCTGCAACAAAGACAAAGCACGAGCAATCGCAAAACAATCCATTTAAAAGAAAGCTTCCTCATAAATGTTGTTTATTTTATTATTAGACAGTTTTTAGGCAGTATCAGGGTGAAGTATTTTCGTTTTTCTTGCCGGGTTCCGCAGTTTCTGTTACCAGCACCGATTTTAAAAGCGTATTTGAATGAGTATGTAGTCGCTTTTCAACGGACTTATAAATGTTGTTGTGGATCAAAGCATGCTTTGTACTGATGCCGTCGCCCCCCATCTCAATGGCCATCTTCGCTTTTTTAAAGTGATTACCTTCGATGACCAGGTCTACAATCGATTCCGGGTCACGGCCAGGGGCAGTAGTAATGTAGGAAAAGTCGTCCAGTTGATTACCGCGGACGAGTGTTCCCCTGTTCATTCCCGGGCCTCCCGTACCGATGACCTCAATCTTCTGGTACCCGGAGTGCCCACGGTCATCAATACCATACCAATGGCTATAATTTCCTTCTGTTAGCCGGCAATTTAGTACTTCAATATACCAGTTTGGCTGCCGCCCTCCATACAGGGAGGACCCCCTGCTGACGATACCACCGCTCCGTTTCATTTCCAGGCCATCAATGACACAATCCTGAGCCGACCCGTAAAACTGGTATGCGCCGGCATCCTCTACCCGGTTATTGATAAAATATAAATTGGTCCTCACCGTAGTGATGCTGATAATGGAACTGCTGTCCGGGTTGATCTCGAAAGGAGTATCCAGCAGGATCGTATCCTTACCATGACCGGCAATTCTGCGAAACTGACCTGCACCCTTACCGGAAAGAATAAAGACACCGCCGCCTTTCCATTTATCCGGTGTCCAGTTGGTAGTCTTTGCTTCCGGTGGCAGCCAGCAGGTCCGTGACCGGATGCCCGCAATGGTTCCGGTATAGGCGCCACCGCCGCCGTCGAGTGTCATACATTCCCGGTCGTTGGTATAATCGTAGGGTATGTGATTTCTTGCCTCGTACAGGTTGGTACTCTCATCTATTGTAGCTGCATAACCATAGCCATCAGCCGTTTTAAAACAATCTTCGAAGATCAAGCCTTTGGGATGGATCGCCATATAAGGCTGATTGATCCCGGTTCCAAAGCGGGTAAATTTACTGTTCCGGATCCATCCCGATGCATCGGAAAAAGTGTACATACCTGCGATATTAAAGTCGCAGTTGCGGATCTGCAGATGTCCGTGCAATACCAGCCCGGTCCGGTTCCAGCGGCTGTTGAATTCCTTTTCCATCTGGTCCCGGTTGGCCTTTACCATATACATACCACCGCTTACGGCACCGGATTGACGCACAATAAGATTTTCCAGCAGGATATTACCCTGTTCCTCCACCGGCCCGGTTGACAAGATAACGCCCCAGGCGCGCGTCGCCCATATATTCAAATCTTTCAATCCAAAATCATGAGTGCCGCTGATCAGGCTTACGGGCATCTGGTTGACCGGCCAGTTAAGCGGGTTCCAGAAAAGCTGCGTCCGGGCCGCAGATGCACCTTCGATCAGGGTATTGGGATCCAGGATCAACTCCCCGGTGAGTTGATAGCGCCCATCCGGTACAAAGAGCGTTCCGCCGCCTTTTTTCCCAATCGCGTCCAGCGCATCCCGGAAGGCAGCCGTTTCATCATGTAGCCCGTCTCCAACAGCCCCGAAATCCTTTACATTTATTCTATGCTGCAACCAGCGGGGTTCCGATCTTTTCTCTACATGTACTACAAGCGGTTTGCTCCAGGCAAGATTATTTCCATTGCCATTATGATAATACAACTCATACTGACCGGGCGGTACCGCGTCCGGCACTCTACACCTGATCGAATAAGCATCATAGACCGAATCCACGGGAATCATAATGGTCTGCTGCTTATTTTTTAAAAGAACCCGGCCATTCTTCGGGTTACAGGCAAGGTTTCTTCCCTGTAATCTCAATATACTTCCAGCGACCACAGACGCGCCTTCTCTGGTCATGATCCACTGGACCCGGGGCTGGTTCAGCAAATAAAAAGAGTTTTTACCGTCCTGGTCCGTGAGCCGCAATAAATATATCCCTGCCTTTAATCGTTGTGGAACCACAATTTTGACCGACTGATTATTTGCCTGCCACATGGTTGCAGGATAAAATTGCAGCGACGGGTACTCTGTAATTACGCGATCTTCCTGTTGATTTGACCTGTCCGGCTGTGGTGCGTACACAAACCGAGGATTGGAAAAATCAGGTTGCTGTTCAGGGATCCTGGCCAGGCTGGCCTTGAGCAATTTGTCGAACCCCGCACCAACAATTAATATTGTCTCCCCGGGTCGCGCGTATGCATTGGTAATATGGAATACATGAAGGCTCCCTATGGAAGTTTGTGCCCGCAATTGTAAAAGACTTAAAATAAAAAACGCTGTCAATACTATTCGAAGGGATCTCTTTTTAGCGCAGGGAAGGTAAATGCGATATTCCATATTTTTTTAAATATTCCGGTATAGGTCTGGAAAAATAATTTTGTAATAAATTGTCCATCACTCCGTTAACAGGATCTGGTATCGACCGCACGATAACATCATCAAGTTTTACAGCGGCGTTTTGAAATTGAAAAGCGACCTTTCCCATGGTGATCGGCTGCAAGGTATCTTTTCCTGCTGCCAGTAACCTGCCATCGATAAAGACCTGGTAGCTCTGGTCCAGCAATTGCACTTTCAGATGATGAAAGCGGCCGTCATTCAGTTCATCCACCTGAAGAGATTTTACTAGCTGTATATTCCCGGCACGATGTTTTTCAAAAGAAAAACGATTACCCTCTTTTATGACAACCGAAAAATACTGGTCCATCTGCGGGTATAACACCGAAGTACAGTAGCGCAGCCTGAATTCAAGATTTCCGAAGTTTTGATGCTTCTCCTGTGCCGCAAAGGCCAGCGATAGTTCATAGTCACCCCATTGATCGTCGCCTATTGTATAAAAGCCGCTCCCGCTTTTTGCCCAATATCTGCCTCCTGCTGTGTCATAGGGCAGATAGGCATATTCAATTCCTTTCCATAACGGGTTAAAAGGTCGTTCCGGAGGATTACTAAGGCTGCCGTCATCAAAATTTTCACTGGCTAATATTTCCTTGCTGATCGCATCCGGATACTTAAAATGCTGTTCCGGGGAAATAAAATTTTCTGTATAGTCCGACTGCCAGTCTGTGAACCTGGCGCTCATCAATGGACCGACAGCCGCGTCTGAAGGCCTTTCCGACTCACTGCCGGAGCAGCCATAAAAACCAATTAGCTGGTGAGCACCGATCCTGGAAAAGACGGTGCCCGAATCCAGCCATTGCCTCTTGCCATCAGCACTCTTGAATGCACCCGTGAATGCATTTCCATTACGGGTTAACCGAAGTGTGACCGGCAACGATTGTTTGCCCAAACGTTTATAAGAAGTTGACTGATCTTTTTCCGCCCGGCTGAATAACAGCACCTCTCCGGATGTGTTTACCTCCAAGTGTACATTAGCGGCTCCTGCTGAAGTGTCTGCCCGCATCATAATCCCCGCCGTGCCCATATTAAGCGTTGTAATTGTCACTTCAACAGAGGAACGAGAGCATTCATCATAGGGAAATTCCTGTGGCTGCCAGCAGTAGCTGAATTTATCTGATTCAAAGTAACAATGCCGGGTGTTCCGGGTTTGCAATGTAGCTGTGTCTCTCGTCCAGCTCATCTTTCCTTCTGAAAAGGATCCGAAGTTCGCAAACGTCCACCGGTCGCTAGTCTCGGACAATTGCTGAGCGACTGCATAGCTAGACAAAGATAACAGGCCTAGTAGCAATACATAAGCAAAAGGGTTTCTATTTAAAAAACATTTCATGACTTTTGAATCGACAGGGATAAATGAATCGTTCTTGCGTGAATGCGTAGCGGTAACGCCATCAGGCCGGGGACATGGTTAAACCGCCTTTCCGTTGGATCTGTTTTTTCAAAAAGTTGATCAGTCTCCAGCTTTATAATACAGGTCTTCTTTTGGATTTCCACCTTGCTGTCACTAGTAAAGCGCACTTGGTCTTCCGGCAGGCAGATAAGCGGCAGGAAAAAGACGGGCGAATGGTCGTTACCAGCCGGTGTGCAGGCTGCATCAATAAAAACCTGGCTGTTACGGAATGTGTGTTCAATAACCACCGGAGATTTCGAAGCTGCAACCAGCGGTTGCTGAAGCTCATCGGTTAAACCGGACTCAGACTTTAACCGGCAATACTTCGCGTTTGAGTCAGCAGTGATCGTTGCTGTTTTATCATAAATATTGGAATAGGTCTTTCCATTAGAGGAAACCTCAAACCGTGGCGTCAGGCAAATGGAATCCGGATCGTCATCCCTTTGCATATTGAAGGCTTCCACCATCTGATACCGGCCCATACTGGCAGTGAGCAGCGGACCAGACAGCGGGTGCCATAACATAGTGAGTGCACCACCGGTGGCATGTCCTCCCGTAAAATTATATTCCTGATCATAGGCCGTGAGTGTTGCCACCCATTGGTCAAAAGAGACCAAACATGTATCAACATCTTTAAAATACCTAATCCCGTAGGGCTTTTGCCGCGCCAGCGGCGTCCCGGAACGTTTCACGGGCCATAACTGTGGCTTTGCCAGAAGGGTAGCCAGTGACTTGCTATGGGTAAAAGTATGGTGAATACAGGGCAATATATGATGCGTATAGTTATGCGGCCCACCATAAAGTAATCCACTATGGGTACAGCTTTTCATCAGCTTCAGGTTCTGAAGGCAGGCTGTAAGAAAAGAAGGATTTTCATCAGCCATAAACAGATAGGTAGGTGCACAACCGTCGCTGGTCCGGCTGCCCCAGTAGGTCCATTTGAAATTACGGGTTCCCCAGCTGTTGTCCCAACCGCCATCGGGCAGCATAAACTCCAGGTGTTGCTCCAGGGACCGGGCAAGCTGTTTCGCCAGTTCGCTATCTTCAGTCATCTTTGCATACAATACAAGCGCCGGCAGCGACTCTTCCACGTTATAACCCAGATCAATGGAATAGCAGCCTTTCGGCGAAACCTCAGGTACCGGTCTTCCTTCTCCAAAAAGCAGTTGGTCATTGGGTGTAAAATATCTTTTACATTCTTTTATAAGGGCGGCTGCTTTTTGCTGAAACCGGTTTTCATTCAAAAGTGATCCAATCAATTGCAACGCATAACAACAACTCACCGGGTAATTGATATTACCGGTGAGAATATTGAACTGATCATATAAATAACTGCCTGCCTTTTCCAGCCGCTTTTTCCAGGAAGCTAAACGTACGGGGTCAATAATATCAGAACAATGCCTGATGGTTTCTGCCAACGCAATAGCCGCAAATACGGTAGTACCTTTCCAGTCCGACACATTCACTTCATTCAGCCAGGCGCCGTCCGGAGTACTGACCGCCGCTTCCATCCAGTCATAAAGCTGGTAGGCGGCTTCGCTGTATCGCTTATCTTTTGTTTTTTTTGCTAGCAGCAGTAGAGGGAAAATTGCATCCCCGCTTCGCCCGTGAATCGTTCCGCAAGCAGGACAAAGCAATCCTCCGTGCAATCCCGGATCCCCCGGCCGGTTTACCTGGTATCGTAGAAGTGTACTGCCCCAGACTTCCAGTAATGCGGTGGCTTCTTTTTCAATCAGACCCAGCGTGTCATTAGCAGCAGCAGTCCATCCGGCAGGCATCATCAGGCAGGCGCCGGCCAGTGTTCCGTTTCTAATAAACCGGCGACGTGTCAGGGAATGATGAAAATTTGAATTCATTACGACAAAGTAATTTTTCTGTAACAGAGACAGATAGAAGAAACAGATCGGGTGAACATCACCATTAAAAGTTGAAGTATCTCCTATGTTTATTTACCTAGATTCCCTCTATTTTTATAATTTTGCTTGAAGGATGTATTTACATAAATACGGCTTTCCACTGGCAGGCCCTGGTTTTTTATCGTCAGCCTTCTTACAACACAGTACAGCTTATTCTCCCTTTTTTCAAGAGATGTAACAGCATCTTTGTACAAATACAGGCCCAGGAACTCACGCCGTGTGTAAATTTGCTTTCCCGGGTTCCAGACCGGTGGGAAATAGTCAATAAACAGACTGTATTTGCCGGATTTCAGTAATTTTTTTCTTAACGTTCCCCTCATAGCCCTTCACTTTTACTGATGAAATAATCCAGGACCTGCTGTTTGCTAAACAGCAGCCTTCTACCGATTTTGAGTTTTGGAAAGGCGGGATCTTTGATCTGCCTGAAAAGCGTTCTTTCGGCGATACCGAGCAGTTGTGACACATCATGAACGCTGAGCCACTCCATGTGCAATCGGCCCTTTGCAGGCGTTTGCTGAACGGCAGACGCGGCAGCCTGCGACTGCTCCATTGCCTGTTGATTGGTTGCGAGAATCGTTTTTGTAACCTTTTGCTCTTTCTGGCGCTTTTTATAATTGCGGCTGGCGCACTTAAGAGAGCAAAATTTCGTGACAGTTTTTTGTGCAATAAACGGCTGTTTGCACTGCTGGCAGATCTTTTTAACGCGGATGTTCGTACTCATTTTACCTTGTTTTTAAGGCAATCCACGGTAAATCGCTAAGTGAATGACTGGAATTGCCTATGGCTGCCATCCTCTACCCAACCTTCCCAAAATACCCTTTTTGTTCAATGAACTTTTGGGAAAAGGTACAACACATCCATAAAGAGTGGTAAAATGTAGTAAATCCAACTATGCAACATCTTGCATTTTAAATAGTTATAAAATTTAAGCAAAGCTGCGTCAACTGAAATAACCCCGCTACTTTCCAATGCAAAACTTACCGAATATCGTTCCCAGGATATCGCGATCCACTTCTACCTGGCCCGTGATCGCGCCAAGATAGTGTAAGGTACGACGAATGTCAATGGAAAGCAGGTCGCCAGTTAACCCTGCACGCATGCCGGACTCGATGGCTTCCAGGCTTTCCATCATTTTGGAAAGGGCATCAAAATGCCGGGCATTGGTTACGATGGTATTTTCAGTATGAATGGTTTCGCCTACGGCACGTTCATACATCAACTGCTTCAGCGCTTCGATGCCGGTGTTTTTTTTAGCACTGATGGCGATTTGGGATTTGAGACTTGAGATTTGAGGCTTGAGATTTGAGATTTGAGATTGGGTGCCGGATGCCTGGTCCGTCTTATTCAACACGTCAATTGTTTTTCCGGCAAAGGGCTTCAGCCATTCGATCACGGAAGTATCCGGATCGGTTACATCCACCAGGTGCAGGATGAGGTTGGCTTTTTCGGCGTTTTTCCGGCTACGCTCAATACCAATGCTCTCGATCTGGTCGGTTGTATGCTCGCGGATACCGGCCGTATCGATCAGCCGGAACAATACCCCGTTGATGTTGAGGGTTTCTTCAATTGCATCTCTGGTTGTTCCTGCAATGTCGCTGACAATGGCGCGTTCTTCATTCAGCAATGCATTGAGCAGGGTGCTTTTACCAGCATTGGGCTTACCGATGATGGCTACGCTTACTCCATTTTTAATCACATTACCTAAACGGAAGGATTGTAAAAGGCTTGAGACTTGAGATTTGAGATTTGTGATTAACGCCCCGAATTGTGCCCGGTCTGCAAACTCTACATCCTCATCGCTGAAGTCCAGTTCCAGTTCAATAAGCGCCGCGAAGTTGATCAATTGCTCGCGCAATTTCTCCAGGTCGCCGGAAAAACCGCCACGCAATTGTTGTAATGCTGCCTGTTGTTGAGCCTGGCTATCCGCAGCAATCAGGTCCGCTACGGCTTCCGCCTGCGCCAGATCGAGCTTTCCATTTAGAAAGGCGCGCTGCGTATATTCGCCGGCCTTTGCCAGCCTGGCTCCGGCGGTGATGGCCGCCTCCAGTATTTTTTGCAGAATATACGGAGAACCATGTCCGCTGATCTCGATCACGTCTTCCCCTGTATAGCTTTTGGGTCCGCGAAACAGGGTTACCACCACTTCATCAATGATTGTCTGGTCTTCCGGGGAAATGATATGCCCGAAATGCACCGTATGCGATGACTGTGCCGCCAGCTTTTTCCCCTTAAAGATGGCATCAGCCACCAAAAAGGCTGTTTTACCACTGAGCCGTATAACACCGATGGCCCCGATCCCGGGAGGGGTTGCAATTGCCGCAATTGTATCATCAAAACCAGAAAGCACGTTCATTCTTCAAAAGTACGCAATCAGCTGCAGATGAAAAGAAGCGAAAACCGGCCGCATCCACTAACTTTGCGCTCTTCAATTGTATTCCATGAAACCTGCATTTGCCTTTTTGATACTTCCCCTGCTCCTGTTAGTCGCCGGCCGGCCGGTAGCACCGGCCGCTAAATCGCCAAAAGAATATTTCCGGTTACAGGTATTTTATTATACCAGTGCCCAACAGGAACAGCAACTGGACACCTATTTGCAGCAGGCCCTTTTGCCGGCACTCCACCGGCAGCAACTGCAGCGGATCGGGGTGTTTAAGGTACTTGGGAATGACACTGCTACAGAAAAAAAGATCTATGTGCTGGTTTCCTTTAACAACCTGCAGCAATGGACGCAGCTGGATGAACGTTTACAAACAGACCGGGACTATCAACGGGCTGCAACCGATTATAATAACAGTGCCAATAAAGCAGGGATCTATAACCGCATTGAAACCATCTTTTTAAAATCCTTTTCCATGGCACCGGTATTGCAGGCACCCCGGTTGCCAGGTCCAAAAGAACAATGGGTGTATGAACTACGCAGCTACGAAAGCAGCTCCGAAAAAAGGTTCCGCAGCAAGGTAAAAATGTTCAATGAGGGCGGCGAAATCGGCATCTTCAGACGACTGGGCTTTAACGCTGTTTTTTACGGTGAAGTACTGGCAGGGAAGCGTATGCCCAACCTTATGTATATGACCACCCATGCAAATATGGAGGCCCGCAATCAAAACTGGAAGAACTTTGGAAAGGATACCGCGTGGAGACAGCTGAATACACAGGAAGAATATAAAGAAAACGTTTCTCATATTGATGTTACGTTCCTGAAAGCGACCGCTTATTCTGATCTATAACCCCCCTTTTCTGTGATGCCGGGATGAACAGGGTACTTATACCATTTGAATAAATAATATAATATTATTTTCGCGGGCAGATGAAAAAAGAAGATTTAAAGCACATTGACTTTGCGGAAGGAGCCGTACTGCTCATCGACAAACCACTGGACTGGACCTCCTTTGATGCTGTACGAAAAGTGCGCAACCTGGTCCGGATCAAAAAAGTGGGACATGCCGGCACACTGGATCCGCTGGCCAGCGGCCTGCTCATTATCTGTACCGGGAAATTTACCAAACAGATCAATGCCTATATGGCCAAAGAAAAGGAATATACCGGCACCTTCACCATCGGAGCGGTAACACCTACCTATGACCTGGAAAGCGAGCCAACGGATTTCAAGGCCTATGATCAGCTTACCATTTTTGATATGGAAGCTGCCACCCATCAGTTTATCGGCGATATTTTACAGGTTCCCCCGGCCCATTCTGCTATTAAAAAAGATGGAAAACGGGTTTATGAACTGGCAAGAAAGGGTATCGATGTAAAGCTGGATCCCCGGCCCGTAACCATTTCCCGCTTTGAAATTGATGCAACCCATTTGCCCGAGATCGCCTTTAAAGTCGTTTGCTCTACCGGCACCTATATCCGGAGCCTGGCGCACGATTTTGGACAGGCATTGGGCTGCGGAGCTTATCTCAGCAGTTTACGCCGTACCCGCATCGGTGATTTCTTGGTGGAAAACGCGCTTACGATCGAAGCATTTACCGAAGGAATGAGAGAAAAATAGTTTAAAGTTCAAGGCGTGCCCGCCGTGACGGATTGGATCCGTTTTTATGTTTGTTGTGCTTGCTTCCCCTGCTGGCGATTTTCTATTATCTGTGATATATCGATTGGGGTGAAGATCATCAGGCAGTAATGGCGTCTTTATTTTCCAATTCCCACATTCCCTCACTTTTACATTTACTATTTTACATTCCCGCGGGGCAAGGTTTCAAATTTAAGGCGCAGGTTCTGACCTCTGATTTCTGATCTGATCTCTGACTTCTCATTTTCAGATTCCTGACCCAGATATTTCACCAGGATATGTAGCACTGAACAGGAACGGGATCTTCATTTCCGCACTTCCGCATTTTTCATATTCCCATATTTTCAAATTTCCAAATTCCTCACATGCTCTAAAAAATAAACGGATACCCGATACCGATTTGCAGCTGGCTTCCTTTTATGAAGGGATATGCAAAAAATTTATTTCGATAGGACAGATGGTCGGGGGAAGGGCTGGGATCCTTCACCTTATATGCATAGTCCAGCCGGATCACAAAAAAGCCAAGATCTACGCGTACACCGGCTCCTGAACCAACGGCCAGATCGGTGCCCAAACGGCCCAGTTTAAAAATCTCATCCGGCAGACCTGCTTCTTTTTTTAATAGCCACACATTACCAACATCTGTAAATACTGCTCCGTTTATGGGAATTCCACCCATTTTAAACAGGGGTATCCGGTACTCGATGTTGGCCTCCAACTGCATATCTCCAAAGCGATCGGGAAAGCTGTAATCCCCTTCAAAGCTCTTAATGGTGGAGCCGGGCCCCAGCCGTCTGAGCTGCCAGGCCCGCATGCTGTTTGGTCCTCCGCTATAATACTGTTTAAAGAAGGGCATCTGAGCCCGTTTATCGGGATTTGCCGTAGACTCCAGTTCATATCCGGCGCCTGCAAAACCGCGTAATACCAATGATGTCTTGGTCCATTTATACAGTTTTGCATATTCCACATCCAGCTTTACAAAACGGTAGAGGTGTTTGTCAAAAAGAGCGTTCCGGATCATCCCGGTTAACAGTCCCGACTCTTCAAAATTGGCGCGGATTACATTCGTATTATGTCCGTTGATACTACCCCAGGGCATGATAAATTTTACGATGGAGGAAGTAACGAGTCCATCAGAAAATAAATTCTTAATTGAGGGATTCTTAGCAATCATCCTGTCCAGGCTGTCACGCCGGATCAGGTAAGAGTATTCGATGTTCGGAATCTTCACCGAAAGGTTAAAAGTTCGGTTATTACTGCTGTAATCACGGCCCCGCCAGCCAAATTCATATCCCCAGGCGCTGCTGAAGGAGGTAAGATTAAACAGATAACGCCGCTCCGTACTGGCAGCACTCAGGGTAAACAGCGAACGGAAATTGCCCCGAAAATTTTTCTTAAATCCCATCATCCCCGGGAAAATAAAACGGGGATAGGAGATGGTATTGGTAGCACTGAACTGCTGTGTTTGTATAATATCACCTGCCGTTAATTGCCCGAGCTCCACCAGGTAATTCACATTGGTGCTCATCAGGTTGGCGGCCCGGGCAAAGTTGCGGTTTTGCAGCCCCAGACTAAACCCCAGGCCCACAAAGTTCCCCGAAAGAACACTCTGACTAAAGCTTCCTTCAACATTCGTGGTAAAATTGTATTTTTTTGCGGGCAGCAACTTAATGGCAAAGTCTACTGTATCCTGGTGATCCCGCGGCAGTTGGGCAATATCAACCATACGCCAGGAGCCGATATTGTTAAAGCGGTTCAGTGTTCGTATATAACGCCGCTGATCATACGGATCTCCCTTTTTGAGATAAATATTGGGCGGAAATATTTTTGGCTTGAATGCCTTCCCGTTCTGGATAACGGTAACATTATTCAGTACGGTTTCATTCCGGTTGTTGCCGGAGGTATCGCTACTGTTGGGATATACCACAAAATTTCCTACAAAATATTTACGGATGGCAACACTGTCCTCGATCGGCCGTGTACGGATTTCAAGATTGGCCGTGGGATTTAGCCGTCGGTTCCTCAGTCGCTCCAACTGCAATGCCTGGGCCAGTGGATCGGGAGACGATTGCAGCAACGCCACATCCAGTGTGTCCCATAATCCAAAAAGAAGACCGCGCGAAAACCGGAGATACCCATTGTTGCGGTACAACTCTACCAGGCGATCCATTTCTGCCGATATGGGTGCCTGCGCAAACGGATCGCCTTTTTTAATAAATGCGTTCTTTAAGTTGGCTTCCGTTACTTTCTGCAGGCTATCATTTTGGAGTGCATATGCCAGCGAATCGATCCTTGTAACCTGCCGGGGCCATACCAAAAACTGGATGGAGGCCCGGTGCTGCTGTTCCACTTTTTTTACATCAATTGTATACCCGATCGAATCCTGGAAATAGCCCTGCGCATTGAGGTAATAATGCATATTCTGAATCGACTTGCTGATCTGGCTGGTATCCAGCCGGGGTGGATGCTTGATCACGGACCACAAAACTTTATCAACCCTGCGCGACTGCATGCTATCATCCAACTGTTCATTGAGCCCTGCTTCCAGGCGTTCTTTTTCTTCTTTACTCAAAGCATCCTCCACTTTTACCCGGGTTTCAAAAACAAAGGGCATATCCTCCGGATATTTTTTTACAATGGTAAAAACATTGCAGGAAGATAAAAACAGCAACGTAAAAGCGCAGGCAAAAAGAAGAAATGTATTTTTGAAAGATGTTACCAGGATGAAAAGGTTTAAATATTCAATAAGATGCTTAGTAAATCTGAAATCAAATATATTCAAAGTTTGTTCCAAAAAAAATTCAGGGACACAGAAAACTGCTACCTGGCAGAAGGATCAAAAATAGTGGATGAGGCGCTGAATACACCAGGCGTCACTGTTAAAAAAGTTTGGGCACTGAAAGCCTGGGTGCAGCAGCACCAGATCCGGCATCCGGAAGTGGAAATGGTACCGGTGGCTGATTTTGAGCTGGAGAAGATCTCGCAGCTTAAAACCCCCAATGAAACAGTGGCGTTGATTGAAAAAAAAGACAATGAAAATACCGGGTGGCTGGATGCCTCCAAACTGGTACTGGCGCTGGACGGGATCCAGGACCCGGGAAACCTGGGCACTATTATCCGTACAGCAGACTGGTTTGGAGTGCCGGGGATTGTTTGCAGCGAAGACTGTGCCGATGTTTACAACAGTAAAGTGGTGCAATCAACCATGGGCAGCCTGTTCCGTATCCCCGTTGTTTATACAAACCTTGCTGACTGGCTGAAGCGCCACAACAGGGTTCCGGTTTATGGAGCCGTGCTTAACGGAACGCCCCTGGATCAAAAACAGGAGGCGGCGAACGGGATTTTGATCATCGGCAACGAATCAAAAGGCATCCGCCCCGATGTAGCGGCCTACCTCACGCATAAGATTACGATTGAGCGGATCGGAGCCGCAGAATCATTGAATGCAGCGGTGGCTACGGGGATTTTATTAGCACATCTGATATAGTAGTCGGCATTTAGCCTTCAGCCTTCGGAATTGCAGCTGATCGCTGAATGCTGATGACTGACAGCTGTTACCTGAAATGAATGGCTTTTACCACCTGTACTTTTTTAACAATATAAGTGGGAATCATCAGTACCAGCAGGCATACAAGGAATGTTCCGGAGCATATGGCCAGCACTTCCCACAAAGAAATTTTAACAGCAGCCTGACTGAGATAATAGGCCGTTTCATCCAGCTTGATAAAACCAGTTTTCACCTGCACGTACAATAAGCCCAGCGCGCCCACCGCTCCGGCGATGATACCGGTTAGTGTAATCAGCAAACTGTGCTGCAGGAAGATCTTTTGAACCGTCCAGTCGGTGGCGCCCACCGCCTTTAACACGCCGATCATCCGCATCCGCTCCAGCACCAGGATAATCAGGCAGGTTACCAGGTTGATCACGGCCACAACGATCATGATCGCAATGAGCAGATTACGGGTTACGTCCTGCATATTCAGCCAGTCGAAAATATTGGGCGCAAAATTTTTGATATCCTGGGCATCCCATTCTTCTGGCATCTGGGGCAGGGCGGTCACCTGATCTGTTACAGCACCGATTTTTTTATAATCCTTTAAAAAAATCTCGTACCCACCGATCTGGTCCGGTTCCCAGTCATTGAGCCGGCGGATGAGTTTGATATCGCCGATGGCAAAAGTTTTATCGTACTCCTCGATCCCGGTTTTATAAATCCCGGTTACGGTCAAACGGTCCGGCCTCAGCGAATTATCCGGCCGGATGAAATAGATCAGCACCCGGCTTCCGGTATCCAGTTTCATCTGCCGGGCAGTATATTCGGAAATCATAATCTCCCGGGCATACGTAGAATCAATAAAACGGGGCGGGCGACCGCGTTGCATAAAGGATTGCAGGTTTCCGAAATTATAGGTGCTATCCACCCCTTTAACCAGTACCCCTTCCAGGTCATCCTTTGTTTTTATAATTGCATATCGGGTGGCAAAAGGCTGCACTGTACTTACCTGCGGGTTCTCCTTTATCTGGTTAACAAGTGCAGGGCTGGCATTGATGGGTATTTCTTCCGATACCACATATTGATAAGGGGCCATCTCCTGTATACGGATATGGCCCCAGAAACTAAATACTTTTTCGCTTACCTTTTGCTGAAAGCCGTTGGCAAAGGCCAGTGTAATGATCATTACAGCCACACTGATCGCCGTAGCCACTATGGATAACCGGATAATAAACCGGGAAAAAGAGCGTTGTTTATTAAAGGCAATCCGGTGGGCAATAAAGGAAGCGGTATTCAATTGCGACTATTATTTTTTCGCGAATTTATTGAAGCTTCTTTGCATCATCTAAAAATTTCGCCAATCCGCTGTCGGTAAGCGGATGCTTCAGCAATCCGAGAATAGCATCCAGCGGGCTGGTCACCACGTGTGCCCCCACTTCAGCACAACGAACGATATGATTGGCGCTGCGCATGGAAGCCGCCAGTACCTGGGTTTTCAGTCCCTGGATATTATAGATGTGCACAATCTGTTCCACCAGTTGCACCCCATCCCAGCCCGTGTCATCAATACGGCCAACAAACGGAGATACATATTTTGCTCCGGCCTTGGCACATAAGATGGCCTGCCCTGCATTGAATACCAGCGTACAGTTGGTTTTTATCCCGTTATCGGTAAACCATTTAATTGCTTTTACACCATCCTTGATCATGGGTACTTTTACCACGATATTCGGATGAATGGCGGCCAGTTTTTTCCCTTCTTCTATGATATCGTTGAATTCGGTACTTACTACTTCAGCGCTGATATCGCCATCTACCATTTCGCAGATATCCTTATAGTGCTTCATAATAGCATCGTGCCCTTTAATTCCTTCTTTTGCCATCAGTGAGGGATTGGTGGTTACCCCATCCAGGATCCCCAGTTCATTGGCTTCCCTGATCTGGTCGAGATTGGCTGTATCAATAAAAAATTTCATTACAAACTAATTTTATATTAAAAAAAATATTCCTTACGATCTGTGAATGCTGTTCATCTCAATCGTAAAAATCGAGATCCGTTAAAAACCAGTTGTAAAATTAGGTAAATTAGGGAGAGAAAAAAAAGGCAGGCTACTCACATCGCGCCGCTACAACCACCTATCCTTGCTGTCTTCCGACCCTGGGGAGATTCAGTAGGAGCTGGCCGTATGAGACCTGCCGGCGGCAAATATAGGGTAAAGCACTTAAAAGGAAAAGAATCACTGAAATAAAATCATTTTTTACCGGCTGGTGGCGCTTTCCGGGTAACGGCTTTGGAAACCGCTTCCTTACCAAAGCGGTTCTTAATGGCATCTACTGCTTTGTACAGGTTAAGCTTTTCATCCTGGCGGTTGAACAGGTCCATCTGCATGCCGTCATCCGCCAGCTGACTGAAGCGCACACCAATAAGCCGCACCGGACGCCCCTTCTGGTAAAACTTGTCAAAGATCGCCTTTGCTTTTTCAATCAGTGCATCATCCAGGGCCGTGTAAGCCATCGACTCCTGCCGGCTGGTGGTTTCAAAATCGCTGTACCGGATCTTTACGGTAATGCAGCCCGTTAATTTATTATCCTGCCGGAGGTCGTAAGCATTCCGTTCCGTAAGCGCGATCAGTTTTTTATGCAGGAACTCAGGGTCCGTTTGATTTTCATGAAAGGTAGTTTCGTGGCTCATGCTTTTCTGATCCCAGCGGCCTTCTACCTCGCCGCTGCCGATACCCTGGGACTTCAGCCAGAGGTCTTCACCCCATTTTCCCAACTGGCTCACCAGGAGATCTTTGGGCGTAAGCGCAATATCTTTAATGGTATGCAGTCCCAGCCTCCGAAGCCGCTGTTCGGTTTGCTTACCCACTCCATTGATCTTTTCGATACCCAGCGGCCACAAAAAATCTTTTTCCTTTCCATGCGGAATTTCTAAAAAGCCGTTTGGTTTGGCTTCGTTGGTGGCCATTTTACTGATAAACTTTGCCGACGACAATCCACAGGAAATGGGCAGGCTGGTTTCTTTGATAATATATTCACGCAGCTGGCGCGTATACTGGCTTACACCGAAGAACCGGTCCATACCCGTAAGATCACAATAAAACTCGTCGATCGAGGCCTTCTGGTACAGGGGCACTTTTGAGGCAATGATTTCGGTAACCAGTTTCGAATAGTACCCATACTTTTCATGATTTCCTCTTAGTACCACAGCGTGCGGACAAAGCCGCATGGCCCGCTGCATGGGCATTGCAGAATGTACTCCGTATTTACGGGCCTCGTAGCTACAGGTGGATACCACCCCCCGGTTAGCCGAGCCGCCTACGATCACCGGCTTGCCCTTTAGCGAAGGATCCAGCAGGATCTCTACCGCTACAAAAAAGGAGTCCAGGTCAAAATGAACAATATAGGAACCGGATGTTTGCACATGCAAATTTAAGACAAGCCCCCCCCCGATCTGTAGTACCAGCTGATTTTTGCCCGTTTGTTGTTACCCTGGAGCCCGCACCGCCGCTTGTTCATCTTTTTTTCATTTTCCGCTCCGTTATTAGCTTCTTAAACTTTACACTTTAAATTTTTACTTATGCAAAAGAGTCTGCCGGCAGCCCTGCTTATTATCGGCTGTATTGCTGCCGCCTGTAGCAAAAATGCTGTTGAAAACAGCAGTCAGCCCACTAACAACGCCCAAAACAATACCAGCGCTGCCGGAGGATCAAGAAATCTTTCGGTATTCCTAACGGATGCCCCGGGAAGGTTTGACGCCGTCTATATCGATATTGCATCTGTTGAAGTAAAAATAGATACCAGCATTCACCAGAATGACGACCATTACGGCGACGGAGACAAGGATGAAGACAACGACTCAAAAAGACCCGGCACTCTTGCCCAGGACCGGGATCAGTATGGTAAATGGGTGGCATTGAATTTTAATCCGGGATTGTATGATGTACTGGCTTTAAGGAACGGATTGGATACATTACTTGCAAAGGGAACCATCAATGGTACTGCCAGAAAAATCCGGTTTACCCTGGGCGAAAAAAGTTACCTGGTAAAAGACAGCATCGAATACCCCTTAACGATTGTAAGCGCCCGGAAAAACAACTACCTGTATGTGAACCTGCATCAGGAAAGCCGTCAGGAGGACAGTACCAAAGTGGGCGTATGGATCGATTTTGACCTGGGCAGATCCATCATCTACAGAGGAAACCATTTTTTCCTGTTGCCTGTTCTGAAACCTTTTTGCGACCGGAATGCCGCGCAGATCGAAGGCGCCGTAAAACCCGCAGCAGCCGGAGCACTCATAAAAGTGTATAATGCCACTGATACAGCCACGGCCTTTCCTAACCGCGACGGATATTTTAAAATCCGCGGCCTGAAAACCGGGTCTTACAGTGTCCTTTACGACGCATCCAACGGTTATAAGGACACCCTGGTAAACAATATATCCGTAACAAAAGGGAAAACCACAAGCTTACCCGAAATAACGCTTGTTAAATAGACTTTTGCTTTCTTTTTTCCAGGGGCGGTCTTCTTTTGTAACAGAGACTGCCCTTTTGTATGTCTGCCCTCCTGAGTAATGTTTCCAGGTTCAATTGCGACAACTTTAATCAACTGACCGCAGGTATTTTTTGATCATCACGATCTGCCCCAGATGGTAATGGGCATGTTCCACCTGCCCCTGGAAATTTTTGTAGGCGCTGGAATGTTCCGGCAATACCGGTGCATCCAGTTTTTCTTCGTCAAACCCGCGGATTACTGCTGCCAGTTCTGTTGCCGACCGGAACAACTCCTCTTTTAGAGCTTCCCAATGTTCCGGTGTAGCTTCCGGTACCTCAAATCCATTGTGCGCTGCAATTACCGGTTTTACGCCCCTGCCCCGCTCTGCAACGATCCCGTTCCAGTAAGCGATATGATTTAGTATTGAGGCGATGGTATTGGGCGAAAAAGGTACGGTGGCAAATCCTTCTTTCCAGTCAATATCCCTGATCGCATCTGCAATAGCCACACTGGTCCAGTTGTTTCCCAAATGTACATCTGTCAAATGCTGTGCGATCTGATCCGTTTTCTTCATAGTGCTTGTTTTAAATGAGGCATTAAAAAACCGGCTACAAGGTACTCAAACTTTTTAGTTTCGCCGGGTGGTTTTATCTTTATAGGCGAATACCATTAAAAAAGAATGGTATTCAATCATTTATTACTGCCCAGAATTCATTTTCATACATGAAACAGATACTTTTTGCGATTGCTTTTTTATTGCTCTTTTTTGTTACCGGTCTGAAGAGCCAAACCCGCTGGTACAATCCGTTGCTTGCGGAAACCGCTGTAATTCAAAACCAGGGCTGGACTGAAGAAATCGGTCATTCCTTTACCCGTTTGCCCGAACGCGCCGAGAAGGGAGTGCGCAAGGCCGTTTGGAATCTTTCAAAAAACGCAGCGGGCCTTAGCATTCATTTTTATACGAATGCCCCCGAGATCACGATCCGCTACAGCGTTGCCGGCCCCTTTGCCATGAACCATATGCCCGCTACGGGTGTTTCGGGCGTCGATCTGTATGCCATTGATGAAGAGGGCAACTGGAAACGGGCCTGGGGCTCCTATGAATTTTCCGATACAGTACGTTACCAGTATCAGCACCTTTATCCCAGTCGCTATCATAAAAAGGGATTTGAATACCGGCTATACCTGCCGCTTTACAACAGTATCAAATGGATGGAAATAGGCGTTCCCGAAGATGCCTGGTTTGAATTCATTCCGGTGCTGAAAGAAAAACCGGTGATCATTTATGGCACCTCCATCGCCCAGGGCGGATGTGCATCCCGGCCGGCGATGGGCTGGACAAATATTTTATCGCGCAAGCTCGACTACCCCGTAATCAACCTTGCATTCTCGGGGAATGGCCCCTTTGAAAAAGCAGTGGTAGACCTCATTAACGAGCAGGACGCCGCCGCTTATGTATTTGACTGTCTCCCCAATATGGGCGCACTTTCGCAGGATGAGGTATATAACCGGATCCTTTATGGTGTAACCTCCATCCGTAAACGTCATAAAGCGCCCATCCTGCTTACTGATCATATCGGGTATTTTAATGATCAAACCGATTCCACCCGGGCAGCGATATGGCAACGGCTGAATGCCACGCAATGGAAGGCTTATACCGATCTGAAAAAGCAGGGAATCAAAGACCTGCACTACCTTACGCGGGATTCCATCCGGTTTCCGGTAGACGGCACAGTGGATTATGTACATCCCAACGACCTGGGCATGCAGGCCTATGCAGATGCCTACGAACCGGTGCTGCGCAGCCTGCTGAAAATGCAGGAAGCAACAGCAGGCACCACAAAGCCGGTAAGCCAGCGCAGGGAGGCCGGCGGGTACGAATGGAAAAAAAGACATGCACAGGTGCTTCAGTTAAACCAGGAGCAGCCATCAGCAAACCTCATCATCGGCAACTCCATTACGCATTACTGGGCAGGTGAACCTAAAGCGCATATTGCGAGAGGCGAAAAGAGCTGGAATCAATACCTGAACAATTTCCGGAACCTGGGCTTTGGCTGGGACCGTATTGAAAATGTATTGTGGCGGGTATATCATGGGGAGCTGGACGGTTTTACTGCAAAAAATATTGTGTTGATGATTGGCACTAATAATATTGGCAGAAGTACGGATGCGGATATTGTGACCGGTCTGGAGTTTTTACTGAAACAGATCCGGCAACGGCAGCCGCAGGCGAACATTAAGCTTGTAGGCATTTTCCCAAGGAGAAATACCGAAACCAGGATTGCATCCCTGAATAAACAATTGCAGGCGATTGCTAAAAAGAGGGGATTTATTTTTGCCGACCCCGGCAAATACCTGCTGCTGCCCTCCGGAAAAATTAATGAAGCCTTATTTACAGATGGTCTGCATCCCAATGAGGAGGGCTATTCCCGGCTAGCAAAAGTGGTCAGCAACTTTTAACCCAGGTAGATCTCCAGCAACCCATCCGGCAATTTTACCGTGATGTTTCTATATTGGTGATCCACTTTTTTCAGGCTTTCTTCATGCAGGGGAATCAGCACTTCTTTTCCGCGAATTGTAAGACGGCAAAGCACCTGGTGTGGCTGCTCAATAATTTCCTGGATGACCCCCAGTACCTGTTTGCCATCTTTTACCGTATAGCCCAAAAGACTGATGGGTGCTTTTTTACTGGCATACCGTTTAAAATCGGCCCCGCTCAACCATACTTCTTTCCGCAGCAACGACTTTGCAGCTTCGGGCGTTTGAACCTCTTCCAGTTTCAGATAGGCTTCTTCATCGCTCTTTTTGCGCACGCCCTCTACAAACCAGGGCAAAAAACTTCCTGTGGCGTCTTTAATAAATAGCTGCTGTAAACCGTCAAAAGCCGTATCGCCCAATGCATGCTGAAGGATCACTTCTCCTTTGAGGCCATAAACCCCTGCAATTTTTCCGATGCTGATGTAATCTTCCTGTTTCACTTTTACGTGTGGTTATCGAATAAATAAAAAGCGGCTCAGGGCCGCTTTTTATTTTAAGAATCATTTTTCTACTATTATTCGCCGTTGCCTTCAGCGTTTGCTTCGGGAGCAGCGGTTCTGCGCGGAGCAGCGCTGGCTACTCTGCGTTTAGCTTTTCTTTCCTCAATCGCTTTTGCAGTACGTTTTTTAATTTGCTCGTCATGCTCTGCACTCCAGGCGGTGAATTTCTGCATCGCAGCTGCTTCATCAAACAGTCCCAGCTTTACACCACGTAATAAGTGTTTCAGGTATAACACACCTTTAAAACTTAAAATACGACGCACCGTATCAGTAGGAGTAGCTCCTTTATTCAGCCATTCCAGTGCTTTTTGACGATCCAGTTCAATTGTAGCAGGAATGGTCAGCGGATTGTACGTACCTAATTTTTGGATGAATTTACCGTCACGGGGGCTTCTAGCGTCCGCTACTACGATAAAGTAGAAGGGTCTTTTCTTTGACCCATGTCTTTGCAATCTAATCTTAGCTGCCATTTTAAATAGAAATTTAAGGCTTTTAAACAATAAAATTTAATTCCCATACACCTTATACGGGGCACCAAAAGTAACTCATTTTTGAATAATAACAGTCATGTTTTGATAAGTTTAAAAAAAATAGCAGATTTTAAGATTTTCTTATCATGAAGGTTCTTGCTTCATTAAAGAATTTAAAAAAGACTGTTTAAAACAGATTCCGAATGCTCCCCTGGCTGCATTTAAACGGAATCGTTTCATGGAGGTCAACTTGCTTAAAATCAATTTCTAAAAGGCCAGCGACTTCAGGTTTTAACAATTTTAAAAAATATACCGAACAACTATGGTTTCTTTAATTTCATCCTTAAAAAGAAAACAGAAATAGAAAGTATCGAACCGGTAACGAAATCCTTTGAAAAGCCTGCCGATACTCTCAAATAATCCGTTACTTTTGCAAACTTTATTTATGACGAAGCGGTTTTTAACATTTATTGGAACGATCGGGTTTTTGCTCCTGACCATCAATACTGTTACGGCGCAATCAAAGGCAGCATTTTATACTGCGCTGGCCGGCAGTTCGGTAAAGACCATTGATGCACAGATCAGCCAGGTAGCCGGTTATACCACGGCTGCGGAAGCCCCGGCTTTTATTGGTGCCCTTGAAATGCGGAAAGCAGGGCTGGTGACTGTGCCTGCCAAAAAACTTTCCATTTTTAAGCAGGGGCATAAAAAACTGGAATCGGTTATTAAAGCCAACCCTAAAGAGGCGGAATACCGTTTCCTCCGTTTAATGATCCAGGAAAACGCCCCCAAATCGTTGGGATATTCCAAAAACATTACGGAAGACAGCAAAATGATCCGGGATCAGTTTGCGTTACTACCCGCTGTTACCCAGCAAAGCGTAAAAAGTTACAGCAAGAAATCAAAATCACTGTCGGGCCTTTTATAAATCAAGGTATGAGCAAGCATGTATTAGCGGTTTATTTTACACAATCCGGGCAAACCAAGGAGATCCTGGATTCCTTTTTGCAACCGCTTCTTGCAGAGGGTGTTCAGGTAGATTTTTTGGAGGTTAAAACCCGCCACCAGTTCTCGTTTCCCTGGAGCATTCCTGTTTTTTTTGATACGGTACCGGAGTCGGTGGACGTAATTCCTACAGCCCTGGAACCCTGGTCGGTACCCCGGCAGCAATACGACCTGGTGATCCTGGCCTGGCAACCCTGGAACCTGTCGCCCAGCATACCCATTAATTCCATTTTACAGGATGAGGCGTTTAAAGCATTGATAAAAGGCACCCCGCTGGTAACCATTTGCGGTTGCCGCAACATGTGGATCAATGCCCAGGAAAAGAATAAAAAATTGCTTCAGGAAGCTGGTGCCCAACTGGTAGGCAATATTGCTTTGTTTGACCGGCACCCGAACCATCTTAGTTATTTTACCATTTTTCACTGGCTGGGTACGGGCAGAAAAGACCGTAAATGGGGCATTTTCCCCAAGCCCGGTGTGGCACAGGACGATATTGCCCATGCGGCTGTTTTTGGAGCTACTGTAAACCGGTTCCTGCAAGCCGGCAACTGGCAGGGGCTGCAGCCGGAGCTGGTTGGCCAAAAAGCGGTAGTGGTCAAATATTCCCTGATGTATATTGAGCGCAAAGCCGGGAAAATATTCAAAAAATGGGTCGCCATCATTAATAAACACCCCCAAAACAGAAAAAAAATACTTGTAGCCTATAAATATTATCTTGCGGTAGCATTGCTGATTGCATCTCCTATTATTTTATTAGTAGATTTGATCCTGGTGCGCCCGTTCAGCCAACGGAAGATCCGGCGGCAAATGGACTATTACGCAAGTGTGGAATGGAGGGAAAAGATTTAATCGCTCATTGATCAATAACAGCACTATAGTTGAAGGGTGCGACGCAAGGAAGCTGAAAGGTGTTTCTGCAGCCGGGCCCATAAAAAATAAATGATTAAAAAACATTATGAATTTGAACGACGTTTATATTAACCGTACTGCTCATTATTTCCCCAACAACCCGGTATCTAACGACGAAATGGAGGAATACCTGGGCTATATTAATGGAAAACCATCCAAATCCAGACGAATTGTTTTGAGAAACAACGCCATTACCAACCGCTATTATGCATTGGAAAAAGGCGGAAAGATTACCCATACCAATGCCCAGTTAACGGCAGAGGCCATTAAGGAATTGTTTAAGCAGGACCGGGAAGGCATTAAACAGGTGGATGTGCTTTCCTGCGGCACTTCGTCGCCGGACCAGATGATGCCTTCACATGCCGTGATGGTGCATGGCTGGCTGCCGGAGCTGGGTTCCATTGAAGTGGTATCCCCTGCAGGGGTATGCTGTGCGGGTATGCACGCATTGAAATATGCGTATATGTCGGTAAAGACCGGTGATGCGGCCACCGCCGTTGCTACCGGCTCTGAGCGGTTCTCAGCTTCATTGGTGGCCAACCAGTTTGAAGATGAAGTGCATAAACTGGAAGCCCTGGAGGAAAACCCTTACATCAGCTTTGATAAGGAATTCTTACGCTGGATGCTGTCGGACGGAGCTTCTGCATTCTTGATTTCCAATAAAAAGAATGAAGAAGGCCTGAGCCTGAAGATCGAGTGGATGGAAGGTATTTCCTATGCGGACCATATGGAACCCTGTATGTATATGGGTGCCGAGAAACAGGACGACGGTCATTTGAAAAGCTTCCTGGAATTTAACCATGAAGAGCTGAATGAAAAATCCATCCTGAGCATTAAACAGGATGTAAAATTGCTGAGCCCGAATATTGTGCCGTTGGGCGGAAAGATCCTGCCGGAGCTGTTTGAGCGCCGCGGGCTGAACCCGGATGATATTACCTGGTACCTGCCGCATATGAGCAGCAACTTCTTTAAAGATAAAATATACGACGAGCATATTAAGCTGGGGCATCATATTCCTTACGAAAAATGGTTTGTGAATCTGAGCCGTGTGGGAAATGTAGGGGCCGCTTCTGTATACTTTATGGTGGATGAGCTGTTTAACAGCGGGCAACTGAAAAAAGGCGATAAAGTGTTCCTGCTGGTGCCCGAAAGCTCAAGGTTCAGCTATATGTATGCCTTGCTGACGGCGGTGTAAAAGTGAATCGTCAATGGCCATTCAATGCCGTTTCCTTAAGCGGTTTTTATGATTGCAGCCAATTTCGCTGATTGCACCTGTGGCATGATATTTTTGAAACTATTAAAGCCGGAGCTAAATCTGCGAATCTGCGGCTTTAAGGAAACGATATTGAATGGCAAATAGTCAAAAGTGAAAAGACCTGTCGTTTTTTCACTTTTTTATTTTCAAAATACAAAAACCGCCGAATTTTGCGAGCATCCAGCGATTTTTATCCCCCGATTTAGCGAATATTATATCGCCAATTTTTATTAGCTTGCCTCGTTTAAAAATTTTTTCATCATATGAAAAAAGAAGAAATTCCGCAGGATAATGGTGCGCTTGGTAAAATAGCCAAGGAGGTTACGTATGTAGTAGACGAAAACGGCAATTATTCCACCGCCCAAAGCAGCGGTTGGGATGTAAAAACCGAAGCGCTGAATGTAGCCTGGCACGATGTGGAGGCAAAGATCGAAGCGGCCAAACAAAAAGTGCTGAATAACGAGGCTAGTCCGATCCTGTACTTTATGGAGAAAAAGATCATGGACCTGAACATCCTTGCCTCTTATACCGGCTACTGGAAATGGAGCATCAAAAAACACCTGAAGCCCTCCGGCTTTCAGAAACTATCGGACAATAAATTTAAAAAGTATGCAGCGCTTTTTGAAATAAGCGTGGAAGAATTAAAAGACCCTTTTAACGGGGGTAGCAAGTAGCAAGCGGGCAGTTTTCCCTATTCACTATTTTCTACTCACCATTCACTTCTCACTATTCACTACTAATAAAAAAAACTTGGAACTTCAACATACAAATTTTAAACATCTCCAGGCCGCGCATTGCGAGAACGGCGTTACCACTGCATTACTGCGTCATTACGGTATTACGAAAATTACCGAACCGCTGGCTTTTGGTATGGGCTCCGGACTGTTTTATATACAACTGCCGTTTATGAAGGTGAATGGGGGGCCGGCCATTTCTTTCCGGACCATGCCCGGCCTGATCTTTAAACGTACCTGTACCGCATTGGGTGTTCCGGTTACCCGCAAAAAATTCCGGTCGCATGAAAAAGCCATGCAGGAGCTGGACGAACGCATACTGGCCGGCAAACCTACCGCCTGCCAGGTAGGTGTTTTTTACCTGACCTATTTTCCCAAGGAATACCGGTTTCATTTCAATGCGCATAACCTGATCGTGGTAGATAAAAAAGGAGATGACTATTATATCAGCGACCCTATTATGGAAGGACTCGTTACCATGAATAGTTACGAGCTGGAGCGGGTGCGCTTTGCCAAAGGGGCTTTTGCTCCGCGTGGACAAATGTATTATCCGGGCGATCAGTTGCAGGAGCCCACAGACGAACAAATGAAACAAGGCATTATCAAGGGTATCAAACGCAATTGCAGGGATATGCTGCATATTCCGGGTTCCTTTGGCGGCGTCAGTGGTATTGCCTATACCGGCCGGCAGATTAAAAAATGGAAAACCAAACTGGGCGATGAAAAAGCCCGCAGTTACCTGGCTCAACTGGTGCGGATGCAGGAAGAGATCGGTACCGGCGGCGGCGGTTTCCGGTTTATTTATGGTGCGTTCTTACAACAGGCCCACCCCTACTTAAAGGCCGATGAGCTGTTTGACCTTTCCAAGCAATTTACCGCTACCGGCGACAAATGGCGGGATGCTGCCATCCAGGCTTCCGGCATCTACAAAGGCCGGTTGAACACCCAGGCCGATTACGATAATATGGGTGACCGGCTGATTGAAATATCGGCACTGGAGAAACAGGCGTTTCAACAGCTGAAAGCGCTGATCGGGAAAGTGAAGTAGCCATTTATGAAAGCCGCAACCATTTCCGGACGGCAATGTTATTCCTAAAACAGATTCAGTGGCGCTATCAGGAAGGAAAATAGGATCGAATGGGCTTACAGCCGTTCTGCTGGTTGCAGCCCTGTCTCTTTTTATATTCCCGGAATTCAAAGCGGTGGTGATCCGCGGGCTGATGAGGGTAGGATTTTTTCAACCCCGGGTAGCGGCCATACCTGCTCGGCCGCCTGAAGCTACTACGGGATCCATGCAGTTTATTACGGCAACCGGGGAAACGCATACCCCGGAATCCTTAAAAGGAAAAGTTGTGTTCATCAATTTCTGGGCCACCTGGTGCCCTCCCTGTATTGCGGAAATGCCGGCCATCGATGAACTATATACTACTTTTAAAAACAATCCCAATATGGTATTCCTGTTAGTGGATGCCGACCAGGACCTGCCCAAAGCAGCGGATTTTATAAAGAAAAAGCAATTCAATCTTCCCGTGGCGAGCTTCCGGGGAACGGTACCCACCTCCTGGTATAGCGGTACGCTACCCACTACCGTGGTACTTGATAAAATGGGCAATATAGTGTATCACCACGAAGGAGCGGCCGATTTCAGCAATAAAAAATTCCGGGCGTTTTTGGAAACACTTCTGTAATAGCGCCGAAAAAACCGCAACGTACGCAAAGGACACGCAGGGGCCGCAACGATACACAATACATTTTCTGCATACCACCCCCCAAGAAAATATCAGGCGCAGTTTTTTCTTTCGCCTTTGCACCATTGCCTTTTTCCGATTCAGCAGGTCTCCATGAAGCCTATAGGTCACTCCACTAAATCTTCGCGCGCCTTGCGAAAACCCTTGCGAACATTGCGTTTTAAACTGAACCATGATATGCGCAATAATCTGCAAGCAACACTGCTACAAATCAAACGCGCCTGCCATTCAAAAGAAGGCGAATTCGCCGCATTTGGCTAAATTTGTTCCCATGTCGCATACAGCATCTCAATTTCAAAAGAAAAGCAAGGAAAAGGCTTACGACCGCGAGCACCGGAAGGTAATCAATTTCAATATTTCCCGGTACAATGTAGCCGTACCCGGCGGACAAGCGCAGTTTGCCGACCTGAACCTGGCGCGGGAGCGGGCTAAGAATTTAAAATGGAAAGCGATTGAGGTGCTGGACCAGACCCTTGAAAATTTTGAAGCCAATATTACAAAGCGCGGCACCAAAGTGATCTGGTGCGAGGATGCCAAACATGCCAATGAAGTGATCCTGGAGATCTGCCAGCAAAAAAACTGCAAAACGCTGGTGAAAAGCAAGAGCATGGTAACAGAGGAATTGCACCTCAATGATCAACTGTCTAAGCATGGTATTGAGAGCGTGGAAACAGACCTGGGTGAATACATCCAGCAGCTGGCGGGAGAACCGCCCTACCATATTGTAACCCCTGCGATGCATAAAAGCCGGGAGCAAATTGCAGCACTGTTTGCAGAAAAACTGGGAACCGATCCCAATGACAGCGCAGAAAAGCTTACCCTTACTGCCCGTGAAAAGCTACGTCAAAAATATGCAGAGGCGGAAGTAGGTGTTACCGGCGCTAATTTTATCATTGCAGATATCGGAGGCATCGCCATTACGGAAAACGAAGGCAACGCTAGACTGAGCTGTTCGATGCCCAAAACACATATTGTGGTAGCAGGCATCGAAAAAGTAATTCCTTCCATGACGGATCTTGCGCTCTTCTGGCCCTTGCTCAGCAGCTTTGGCACCGGCCAGCGCATTACCTCGTATAGTACGATTGTAACCGGCCCCCGCCAGGAAAATGAAGTGGATGGTCCGGAAGAAATGTATGTGATCCTGCTGGATAACGGCCGCAGCAAAATGCTGGCCAACGAAAAAGCCCGTGAGGCCTTGTATTGCATCCGCTGCGGCGCCTGCCTGAATGCCTGCCCCGTTTACAAAAACATCGGCGGCCATACCTATAACACCACCTATAGTGGACCGATTGGTTCTGTGATTACCCCACAGCTAAAAGACATGAAAGAGTGGAAGCACCTCAGTAACGCCTCCTCGCTCTGTGGCAATTGTACCGAGGTATGCGCGGTAAAGATCAACCTGCATGAGCTGCTGCTGGAAAACCGGTATGAGGCCGTGGAGGAAGGCTATGCGCCCCTGGCTGAAAAATTTTCCTGGAAGATGTGGAAAACCGCCATGCTCAAACGCAGCATGGTCAATATGGTAAACGGTAGCTTCAAAAGTACATTTATCAATATGGTGGCCGGTGCCTGGACCAAGAATCACAGCAAGCTCAAATTCCCCAAAAAATCATTTAATGAACAGTGGGAAGAGCGGAAGAAACAGGGAAAGGCCTGATATAACTTATGCGAACGGATTCCCGGCAGGTTAACGATCTTATTATTTTTATCCTAACTGCAGTACAGGTGGCAGCTTCGTTGCGTCGCACACTTGTGCTGCAGTGCATCGTTCCTCACTTGCGCAGGCCTCCCGGCCTGTGTATACCGTCACTCATTCCGGCAAATAAGTAACGGCAAGGCACTGGTCACAGACCAGCGCAAGATTAGTCGCTCAAAAAGTCCAGATCAAAATAATAGGTACTCCTCTTTGTTTTATCTACATAGAGATCCGTCTGCTGTTGATTGTCTAAATAGAACGAAAGCGTGATTTTATCTTTTGGAATAACCCGGCTTATAAATTTTTCGATTGTTCCCGTTTGCTGGTTATGATAATTAAAAATAATTACCGCCTGCTTCACCTCTACCTTTTCTACATTTCGTATGGAACCCCCTCCCATGGCATTCCAACTTTGTATCTGCCGTTCAAACGGCAATACCAATAATTCATTGGAGTGTCCGTATTTCTCCTGTTCTTCTGTATAGTGGTGCTCTTTTATATCGCATTGGGTAAGATCTACCGAAATTTTGTCTCCATTGGCTTTAAGATCAGCAATGGCTGTCATAAATTGTTTTTGGACATTTGCCTCCTTTGTTGTTGGCGTATACCGCAAGAATAAAAGGCCGCCCAAAAACAGGACCAGTCCCAATAAATAAAAAAAAGAAGGATGGGGTATCATTTCCCCCGTGTATTTCCTGAAGAAGGTTATGGTTAAAAACCCCAGCCCAAATAAAAGGTACGCCAGTATCCGTCTCATAAGTTGTAAGTTTTTTGTTTCCCAAAAATCAAAAGCACTTCTAAATTATCGTCTCGGGAAGCAGGAATATCATTTATTGGGTAACGTTTTTCTTGCGGCCATTATTTGTTTCGCCTTTTTATTTACTCCAATTATCTTACCGAGGGGTTCCCGCTAAAAATACTCTTTTTTTAGCAAAGGATAAAAATCCAACAAAACCAGGCCTTAAGGCTTAATCCTCTTTCTTTTTTGCGTGAACCCTTTTAGTGTAAAGAAAAAACCTGCAATATTCATCTTATTTTTGAATAACCATGTTGGTTTACAGTGCGTATATCACCCCAAGGTTGCAGTATATTACCCGGTTCTTTTCAAAAGAGCTGGGCACACCGGAGTGGCAGCTTACAACTGACGCCCAGGCGTTCCTTACGGAGCAGGGTGCGCGGATTAATTATTCCACGGAGATCCTGGATACACAATGCCTGCATATTATACCGCAGGGCCTGTTATCCCAAACAGGTATTCAGCAGCAGCCCCTAAACGTTACCCGGTTAAACGGATTGCCGGTATTTTTCCAAACGGGCGGGGCATTGGGTTTCGATATGTTTGCAGCCGCTTTTTATTTGCTGAGCCGTTATGAGGAATACCTGCCTTTTGAAAAAGACCAGTATGGAAGATTTCCGGCTACGGCATCCCTGGCGCATAAAAACGGCTTTTTGAAAACGCCGCTGATCAATTACTGGGCCCGGTCATTAAAAGAACAACTCACCTTAGTGTTCCCAGGTGCATCGTTCCGGGAAACAACCTTCCTGTTTGTTCCCACCTATGATATTGATATGGCCTGGAGCTACCAGTATAAGGGCTTTTGGAGGAATGGGCTTAATTTTATAAAAGAAGCGGTTGGTTTTCAGTTTTCTGCTTTCAGCAAACGCTTTAAGGTATTAACCGGCAAAGAAAAAGACCCCTTTGATCAGTTTGGCTGGCTCAACCGGCTGCATGAACAATACCAGCTGAAGCCTTATTATTTTTTCTTGGTTGCCGAACAAACTAACCGTTACGATAAAAACATTTCGCCGCATAACAAAGCGATGAAGGCACTCGTTACAGATCATGCGATCCGTTATCCCGTTGGCCTGCATCCCTCCTGGCGGAGCAATATTGCATTTGGCGTTCTTAAAAAAGAAAAGGAGCTTTTGTCGGCCATTACCGGCACCGTTATCAATGCTTCCAGGCAGCACTTTTTGAAACTTGCTTTCCCTCAAACCTATCGACACTTGTTAAAGGCCGGTATCCTCTTTGATTTTTCGATGGGCTATGCCGATGATAACGGGTTCCGCGCTTCCGTGGCATCGCCTTTTTGCTGGTATGATCTGGATGCAGAAACCGCTACCGATCTATTGATCTTCCCGTTCTGCTTTATGGAAGGCACGTCTGTCTTTTATAAAAAGGAGGGCCCGGATGCCGGACTGGCGGAGCTGCAAAAACTCTATAACGAAGTAAAAAATGTCAAGGGCTTTTTCAGCATAATCTGGCACAATTCCTCCTTTACAGATGAAGGCGTATTTAAAGGATGGAAACAGGTTTATGAAACCTTTGTAGCCCAACAGCCAGTATAGCCGGGCCTATTTATCTTCCACAACTACTTCGTTTTTGCCGGAAATTTTTTCGATATGGCAGCCGTTGTTTTTAAAAACATAGGGTTCGTTTACAAGGGCCTTTTCGTTCTTAATACCAATGAAACGCAGTTCCGTATTTTTACCTTCTTTTAAAAGCAGCAGCTGATCATCGCTGATGACTCCATATCGGCCGGCATCAGTACCCAGCATCGGACTGCTGGCATGGAAACTTGTATTCGTGGCTACGATGCGCGTGTAAAAAGTATCCAGGGTTACGGCTTCGCCGGAAGCGGTAAGCAATTTGACGTTGAAAAACCGGTACTCCGCAGTACAGATCCGGTCTCCAATCCCCGGTCCTCTTTGACAGGCTGCCAGCAGCAGGGCCCCGAGAAGAAACACCACTATTGTTTTCATAATTGAAGCTATTTTCCTGTAAAACGGCATATACCGGCAAAACGCAACGGGGTGATGCAGGTTTTTAAAAAAGGGAGTAACAAGAATGAAACTCCCTCTTAAACCTTACTTAAACCCTATTAAACCGCTAAAATTCAAATTCAGCTATCAGGGTCTGACCGTCGCTGCGATTGGCATTGCTTCCTTTTGCATCCTGGAATACAATGATCTTGCGCTCTTCATTTCCCGAAGCATACCGCAGGAATACTTCCGCCATCAATGTGGGCGGACCAGCCACCGTAACCTGGCGTTCTCCAAAAAAATTCGTTTTGATCTGATATTTTCCTTTGACGGCTTTCTTTAACAGGAATTGTTCCGGACCAAAACCATCCGTAAAATCATTGCTGATGCGCCCGCCCAGGGAGGTCTCCCGGCTTCCGTAATAACATTCCTCATTCTTAGGATCTGTTACATGCAGGTCAATGTCCGTATGATCCATGTTCCAGTTCAGCACCACCCGGATATCCACCGGCAGCCGGTATAACAGTGCTTTGTCTATTTTTGATGTGTTTACCCTTGCATTGTAGCGGCTGACAATATTATTGAGCTCCATCAGCAATACCTCCTCAATACCCTCATCCCGCGTTCTTGTTTCTTCCGTATAGCTTTGTGTAAGCGCCGTATACAGTGTATCCAGGGCCTGCTGGTATTTCCCGTTGTCTTCCAGTGCCAATGCATAATCGCGATAACTCTGCGGATCCATGGGGCGCCAGTCCAGCACTTTTTTGGTAATGACCAGCTCCTTCCCATAAGCTTCATATTTTTTTAGGATATAGGCTACTGTTTTATACAATACTGCATCCTCCAGCTCCAGTTCTACCAGGTTGCTTACAATGCTTATCGCCCGTTCTGTTTCCTTTTTACGGTAAAACCAGTTCGCCATATCAAAATAAAAGGAGGGAGTTGTCTGGTAATTTTCCCGCAGCCTCAGATAGGTTTTGTACGCCGCATCTGTGTTTGAGGAGCCTTCCATCGGCTTCATGTATGCTGCATCACTTTTTACATCAATGGCGGTCACTTTCCCTCTGGATATGGCCCCATAACCCACCACAACCGTCTCCTCCATTTTTGAAGCGGCCGCATTTAATCCTGCCACTTTTCGCTGAACAAATCCGGCGACATCTGCAGTAGACGTATTCCTTGAAGCTGTTCCTGAAATGGCTTGATCATTAAGCTTACCCGCTTCCTGTACGGGAGCTGCTTCATACATTACGTTCCGGTCATTGACCGGCCGGGGTACGGTAAACTTTTTTGTGGATTGTTTTAGAGGATAGCTTGTATGCCACCATTCTTTCAATTCCTTCATCCGTTCGCGGGCGGCAGCCAGGTAATCGCCCCAGGCTTCTTCCTGTTGCTGCTTTCTTCTTTTTACAAGAGTCTTATACTCCTGCAACAATTCATCCGGCGGCGTGATCTTATACTTTACATAATCCGCTACGTTTTCCAAAACGATCAGGCTTGTGTTGGGCGTTACAATACCAAACTCCTTTCCCAACCGGGAAATGGCCTCCTTGTTCTGATCATAAAAAGGTTCCAGCGCGGCCAGCTGCTGTTGCGCCCAAAAGGTTTCAATCGCCCAGTCACTGGCCGTTTGCTGTGCATCCAGTGTAACAGGGATCTCCTGCTCTACCGTAGTTGCATGTCCGAATTGCAGGGTAAGGGTTACCGGCAGTTTACGGGTAATGCCTGTTATCATCAGGTTTTCTTCCGAAACCACTGTTGTGGCAGGATTAACGCTATTAACATCGTATAAATATTTAATCCCTAAAAAGCGATACGGCTTGCGAAGCAACTTTGCCGCAGCATCTGTTATCTCCATTTCATTGAGGTTAATCAGTTGCCCACCGGTGCTGCTGCTGAAGTAATGCAGCTTGCTGTAATTAGCCACCGGTGTAGCTACCACCGGATAAACGGGTCTGGAGGGCAATTTGCTCCACTCTCCGAAATTGGAAAGACCATCGGTAAAAAAAAGCACGTCGCCACCTCCGGCCAGAAGTTCAGGTATGGTGCTGTAATCCGTGGCGCCATCGTAAGTCATTCCATCCACAGCTTTCATTAATGCTTCGATGGCGCCATTGGATATGGTGTAATCACCCACTTTTTTAGTGGAGGTAGCAACGGCGTAAAGTGTAACCTGTATATTGCTTTTGGTTGCAAACAATTTTTCCAAGAAGGCCCGCTCCTTTTTATGATCCCGTTTCCGGCCGCTTAAGGATTGATCCCATAAAATGGTAAGCTGTTGCAGCGGTTTTACTTCAGGTGCAGGAGGTGTAATTTGTACATTGGTTAAAAAATACCAGGAATCCGCATCCTTTCTTTTGACAAGGCTTTTGGGAGCATTCACCCGTTGGGGAACTGCAATTTTCAACGACTGCTCCGGTGTAAAATCCGATTTGCTGACAGAGGCTTTCCATGCATTTTCCTTTTTCTCAAAAACAAAACTGCCGTCCGGTTTTTCAATAAGCTGTGGCACTTCAACCGTTTCGTATACACAGACCGACAGGGAAAAGGAAGTAATTTTCTTATTAGCCAGCGGCAGATAGTACACCAACTGGCCATTGCTGTTTCGCAGCTCCTGGTTATAGGTAATTTCAATAGTGCGGGCGCCATCCGGGTTTAAAGGATACACCCTGGTTCTGAAATTATTGCCTTCTGTTTTTTCCAGGATACCAGGATCCACCTGCCGGCGCTCAATGCTCTCAAAAACCGCCGTGGCCTTCTCTTTCTCCACCGGTACCGCCTTTCGCGGCACACCATTAATGTCCAGCGCGAAGCCGCTTACACTAACTCCTTCAGGCAGGGGAAAGGTCAGACGCCCTTCTTTTAACCGGTTCGAGCGGTTATAAAAGCGCATCTGCATGGTGGTGGTAGCAATATTCCCTATAATCTTAACATCGGCTGAAAGCTGCTGTAGCACTACCGTCTGGTCTGTATGGTATTTGCCATTTTCATTGATCTCCATTACGGGCACCTGCGCCTGTGTAACAATAGCCAGGAATGATGCAAGGGGTGTTAATATAAGCCGGCAGATCCTTTTCATATACATCTCCATTTCGTTCTTTTGGAATAAGATGCAGAAACGGAAAGATTACATAAACACCCTGGAAAAGTTATTTCATTCATCAACGGCAGGTCCGGGTTCCGGAACCTATGGCCGGCAGGGTTGCAGCAGCAGACGGCAGTCCCATACTCTTGCAGCAATATTTTATTAGCCCTGTTGTTGCGTTTATGCGGGATCCGGCGTTATCCCGGTTTGGAGGGCTGGTTGCCCTGAACCAACCGCAATTCAGACTAACGAAGCGAAACTGATATGTAATTAACTATAAAAAAAGCGTATGAAAAAAAAGCTATTGATTGCAACCGCAGCATCTGTATTATTCTCTGGTAGCGTTTTGCTGTATTCATGTACTAAAAGTAACGCAGAGACCAAAGCATATCCCAAAGCACTGGCCAACTACAGTGATTTTAAAAACCTGGTAAACGTAATAGAACAACACAGACAGGAACGGCTCGTGAGCCTCGATGATTTGCTTCAAATGCAGAAAGAAGCCAATACCGTTCTGCTGGATACGCGTTCTGCCAACCGCTATGCAAGCAGGCATCTGAAAGGAGCCATATCCCTGCCTTTCACAGATTTTACACAAGCCAATCTTAACCGGCTGATTCCCGATGCCAATACGCGTATATTGATTTACTGCAATAATAATTTTCTGGGCGACCAGGTAAACTTTACTACCAAAACCGCAGCGCCGTCGGCAGCCAATAATCATACGCCATTAACCCTGGCATTAAATATTCCGACCTATATCAATCTCTTTGGCTATGGCTATAAAAATGTTTATGAACTGGACGAACTGGTAAATATCTCTGATAGCAGAATCCAATTTGAAGGGGCGGCAAAATAACAGCCACCGGGTTTGCAGGATCTCCGCCTCCGGCTGTTTGTTAATCATAAAAGATACAGCACTTCGATGTTGCATATCTGCCAGCGATTATATCGTAGCTTCGGCTGTTACGATTCAGGTGCCTGCAGCACCCATAAATATTCTCCATTTCATCAGGAATGTTCTGGCTGCGCCGGCCGCAGGGATCCTATATCCGGCTTCCAGGCCTCGTCCAGTAATTTGTTTATTCAGCCTTCCCATGTTCTTATACGGCCGGTCGTCCCGCTTGTTCAAAAAAGACCGCGTTAAACAGCAGACGGCTTTCGCTTTTTAAAAACGCGGAGGTATCCCAGCACCAGCAATGGCAATACAAGCACCTGGAAAAGAAAAAGAAAAAGCGACGGCAGCCCTGCGGGCTTCAGGTCCCCGTTCCGGAATAACCATTGCCGGCCCAGCGGCCCGTTTGAAAACACGATGATATTTACCAGGTTCCATCCCAGGTGCAACCCCACCGGCAGGTATAAAGATCCTGTTCTTGAAAAAGCACAAGCATACATCAATCCGGCAAGGCCGGTGATCAGGAAGATGATCACCATTTGGACAGGATTGCCAAAGACGCCGTATGAAAACCAGTGATAGATACCAAAAGCAATGGCAGCCACCCAACAGGCTTTGGACGCTCCTATATATTTTATCAGCAGGTATAGCAGGGCGCCTCTGAACAGGAGTTCTTCAAACAGGACTGATTTTAATACCCACCAAAAGCTACTGACAAAGTCACGAGGGGTAAACGCAACATTCCATTGCCAGGGGTCCTTTACTACGCCGGCCGTGGCAATATGATAAATGGCATTGACGATGCCGGCCACTATCAACCCCAGCAGCAGCGCCCGCATCCGTCGCTTTTTAGGGAAGATACCCAATACTGTCAGGGACTGCTTTTGAAGCAACCAAAGCAATATCCAGGACAAGGCCAGTTCTACAATAATTCCAAGCATATCGTTTTACTTCCGAATATAAATTATATTCAGGACCATATAAAAAAAGATCAGGGGTTTCTCCTGATCTTTTAAGAATGTATCTGTTCAAAATCGCTTGTTTACGATTCGCAACTGCTGCACACCGTTAGTGTATTCACCAGTTCTTTTGAAACACTCTGACTACGCTGGTAGTACAGGGTTTTTACGCCCAGCTTCCAGGCTTCGATCAGCAATTTGTTTACTTCCTTTACGGGCAGTCCCGGAGGAATGTTCAGGTTCAGGCTCTGTCCCTGGTCAACAAATTTCTGACGGATGGAAGCCTGCTGAATGATCTCCAGCTGGCTGATTTCACGGAAAGTTTTGAATACATCTTTTTCATGCTCCGTCAACCCTTCCAGGTGCTGAACACTGCCATGGTTCAGCATGATGCTGCGCCACACGTCTTCTGTGTCCATTCCCTTTTCTTCCAGCAAAGCTTTCAGGTATTTGTTTTTGCGGATAAAGTTTCCTTTTGATAAACCTGCTTTGTAATAGTTGCTAACGAAGGGCTCAATACCCGGTGAAGATTGCCCCAGGATGGCAGACGAGGAAGTAGTCGGCGCAATCGCCATCACCGTGGTATTGCGGCGGCCATATCCTTTCAGCAATTCCGGTTCGCCATAAATGCGGGCCAGTTCCATCGTGGCCTTTTCTGTTTTTTCATGCAGCTCGGCGAAGATGGAATGTGTGAGCTGCTTGGCCTTCATGCTTTCAAATGCAATCATATTGCGCTGTAAGTATGAATGCCATCCCAAAACACCCAGTCCCAATGCCCGGTGCCGTTTTGCAAAGCGGTTGGCATTGGCCAGGTAATGGTTTCCTTCTGTTTTTGCAATGAACTCCTGCAACACGGCATCCAGGAAGAATACGGCCAGCTTAATGGCATCCGTATCTTTCCATTCATCATACAACTCCAGGTTCAGAGAAGATAAACAGCAGATAAACGATTCATCTTCTGTAGAAGGCAGCATGATCTCCGAACAAAGGTTACTTCCGTTAATGGTCAGGTTATGGTCTTTATATACCTGGGGCTTGTTCTTGTTCACATTATCCGTATAAAAAATATACGGCAATCCTTTCTGTTGACGGCTTTCCAGCACCCGTGCCCATATTTCTCTTTTTGCAATATCGCCATCGATCATTTCCTGCATCCAGTAGTCCGGTACGCACACGGCATTGAATAAATTCTGGATGGGGTGCCCGATATCTTTAATATTCAAAAACTCGCCAATATCCGGATGATCAATATCGAGGTAAGCCGCAAAGGCACCCCGGCGTACCCCCCCTTGAGAAATGGTGTCCATCGCTGTATCAAACAGGCGCATAAAGCTTACCGCACCACTGCTCTTCCCGTTATCCGTAACCGCACTGCCCCTTCCGCGCAGGGAGCCAAAATATGCCGAAGTTCCGCCGCCGATCTTGGTTTGCATGATCACTTCACCCAGCTTGTGAGTAATGCCTTCAATATTATCCGGCATATGTACATTAAAACAGGAGATGGGCAATCCTCTTTCGGTACCCATATTGGCCCATATCGGCGAGCTGAAGCTCATCCAGCCATTCTCCACCATTTCTTTAAAGGCTTCTTTCAGTTCCGGTTTGTACAGACGCTGGGCGGCAGCGGTACACACACGGTCGATTGCTTTTTCTACTGTTTCTCCGTTTAACAGGTATCCCCGGTTCAGGATCTGTTCGCTTTCTTCATTTTTCCACCAAAGCCTTTCCATGTAAAAAATTTATTGTTTAAAGTTCAAGGTTTAAGGTTCAAAGTTTAAGGTTCTATTGTCCATCATTATTTTTATACCAGCTGCAGTGCAGGTAGCCTCTTCCTTGCGTCGCACCCTGCATCGTTCCGGCTATATAGCGTCTTACTTTTCCCCCGCTCTTTTTTGGAGTGGGCAGGATCGCGGCTAAAACAGGTCGTTATATGTAATACTCTTATCGTGCTTGGTATATTCCACCGGCCGTTTTGCAAAGAAATCATCCAGGCTGTTAGCAAAAACCTCTTCTTCAAACCATTGCATTGGCCGGTATTCCTCCAGTGAAACATTGAATTGTTTGGAAAAACCCAATTTTTCAAAGCTCTCATCAACCCGGAACTTCATAAAGTTCAGCAGGTTGGTTTTGTTGATCGTGTCGATCTCCCCTTCGGAGAAGATCCAGTCGATGATGCGGCCTTCCACTTCAATCGAATCCCGCACCAGGGCCATAATGCGGTATTCCATGGCTTCGTCGATCAGTTCGGGATACTCGTCACGGATCTTATTGATCAGGTATACACCCGCATTCGCATGGATCTGTTCATCCACCGAAGTCCAGGCAATAATATTACTTACGTTCTTCATCAATCCGCGGAAGCGGGTGAACGAGAGAATGATTGCAAATTGACTGAAAAGGGATACATTTTCAATCAGGATCGCAAAAAGGATCAGTGACAGCGTGTACTCTTTAGGATCTGCAGATTTGGCATCCTTTAACGCTTCTGAAAGATATTTAATACGTTCTGCAATTACCGGTTCTTCGATCAGTTTGGAAAACTCATCATTATAACCCAGCACTTCCAGCAGGCGGGAGTAGGCTTCAGAATGCCGGAATTCGCATTCTGCAAAAGTGCTGCCAAGGCCGTTCAGCTCCGGTTTGGGCATATGATTATATAAATTACCCCAGAACGATTTTACCGCCACCTCGATCTGTGCGATGGCCAGCAGGCTATTCTTAATGGCATTCCGTTGTGCGGTGTTCAGGTGACTGTGAAAATCCTGCACATCTGCTGTAAAATCTACCTCCGAGTGCACCCAAAATGATTTATTAATTGCTTCTGTAAACTTTAAAACCTCCGGGTACTCAAAAGGTTTATAGTTTACGCGTTTATCAAATAAGCCCATATATAAATATTATTCTTGTTCTTTAAAATCGGTTTTTCAAACGCTGAAAGCAGTGGCGACAATGACCCCGTTGGAAATAGTTGTATTTCCTACCAGGATAAAGCCAGCTTTCTGCCCGAAAGCATCCTATGATGACAAAAAGGGAAGGCTTTTAGTGGCTGGATCCGGGATCTTTTACCAAAAAAGCCGACTACAAATTAATCATATAAAGTCGAGACGCGGGAAACTTGTTATACACAGGCTGTGGAAATATTTTACCCCTTATTTTGCAATTTCCCGATGCGACTGTCCAGCAAATTTCTTATTTTATCCACAGCTCCGTTGAAGGCATGATCTACGGTATCGGCAAAATGCGTTACGGCTTCGGGGTGCAGGTTTCGGGGGCGCACTTCAATGGTGCAGCGCTTATCATGGGTACCGGTTTTACCACTGTTTTCATCTCCAAAAAACACTTCAGCGGTGGTGACATATTCGCTAAAACGATGCAGTTTTCTGGTCAGCTCGGCGCTTACTTTTTCAAAAAAAGCTTCGGAGGCCGTGAAATTATTATCCGTATTCAACCGTATTTCCATAGCGTGATGATTTGATCTACCAATATTACAATTCCGGAGGGAAAAGGTTGGAAGACCAGGAATCGAGAATTGAGATTTCAGATTTCAAATGGGCAATCCGGGATCGGAATGCCTCGCTTCTCGATTCTCAATTCTCGATTCTCAACACTCCTTAACCCTCATACTTCTTAAACACAGAAGTAGCAATATGTCCGCCAAATCCAAACGTATTGCTCATGGCATAACGCACCTCCTTTTCCTGTGCCTTGTGTAAGGTAAGGTCAAATATATCTTTGAACGCCGGCTCAATTTCTTTTGAATTGATCGTGGGTGGTATCACATTTTTTTCAACAGCCTTGATACAGGCGATCGCTTCAACTGCCCCCGCGGCTCCCAATAAATGTCCGGTCATTGATTTGGTGGCGCTGATATTTAGCTTGCTTTCTGTACCAAATACGCGCGCTGCGGCCTTTAACTCGCTTAAATCTCCCTGTTGCGTGGAGGTGGCATGTGTGTTCAAATAGTCGATCTCGCCGGGTGTAATACCTGCATCTTCCAGCGCGGCCAGCATACCCAAACGGGCACCATCGCCTTCCGGATGGGTTCCTGTAAGGTGATAGGCATCGCCGGCCATACCACCGCCCACAATTTCGGCAATAATGGGTGCGCCCCTGCGTTTGGCATGTTCCCATTCTTCCAGGATGATGGCACCGGCTCCTTCCCCAATCACAAATCCATCCCTGGTTATATCAAAGGGCCGGGAAGCGGTCGCCGCTTCTTCGTTGTTGGTAGAAAGTGCTTTTGCGGCGTTAAACCCGCCCACTCCGGTTTCATTGATGGCCGCTTCAGAACCACCGGTAACGATCATATCGGCCTTGCCCCATTTGATATAGTTAAATGCGTCGATAATGGCCGTATTAGAAGTGGCGCAGGCGGAAACAGTGGTAAAATTGATCCCCCGCAAGCCATATTTAATAGAGATGACACCGGAGGCTATATCCACGATCATTTTGGGAATAAAGAACGGGTTGAACCGGGGCGTGCCGTCGCCTTGTGCAAATTCCATCACCTGTTGCTGAAACGTTTGTATCCCCCCGTTGCCCGAGCCCCAGATCACGCCGATGCGATCACGGTTCAAGGTCTCAAAAGAGATGCCTGCGCTTTGCACGGCTTCCGCCACACTGATCAGCGCATACTGGGTGTACAGGTCATAACGCCGGGCCTCCGCCTTTTCGATATAGGTAAGCGGATCAAAATTTTTGAGTTCGCAGGCAAAGCGGGTCTTGAATTTGGAAGCATCAAACTTTGTAATGGGCGCCGCACCACTAACACCGTTGATCAGGGCCTGCCAGAAATCATTTACATTATTGCCAATTGGGGTTAATGCACCCAGTCCTGTTACAACTACACGTTTCATTGTTTATGTATTAATTCGTTTATTAATGTCTGTTTTATTTCTTTAAAATCTTTTTTTCCGGTAACCCGCGTCAACTGCAGTGCCGCAATCATATTGGTGGTAATCATTAATGCTTTTGTCCGCACCGGAAGCTCGAAAAAAAAGATTCCCTGCACTTTTCCTTCCTCCAGTATGGAGATCAGCCAGTTTAGTACCTGTTGCACCATTTTGCCGAGCGCTTCTTGCATTTCGGCATCTACCGTATAAAAATCAGTAGCCAAAGCACCTACCAGGCAGATCTTATTTTCTTCTTTTGCAGCAATATACACATTAAAAAACGCTTCCAGCTTTTCCATCACCGGCTGGTTCTTCAAATCCTGCCGGAGCTGGGCAAACCGTTTCTCATATTCGGCGATAATTGCCAGTCCCAACGCTGTTTTTGTCGGAAAATGATAATGAATAGAGGCGTTTTTAATATGCAGCCGGTGTGAAATGTCTGAAAAACTAAAGGCATTGAAGCCCCGCTCCCTTAAAAGGGCGTCCCCGATGCGTATGATCTCCGACCGCGTACTCATTTCGCTGTCAAAGATACCTACCTATTAGTAGGTAGACAAATTTTCCTTGAAAAAATGTAGCCTGCAGATCAGGGCCCGGACATTTCATCTTTGTTCAGCCAAACCACCTGCTGGTTTGAAGTATGGGCTTTGCCCAGGATGTCTTTGTACAGTTCCGGTCTTCGTGCGTTGATATAGCGATGGCCTCCGGCTTTCCGCAAATGCTCTTTATACAATTTGGCAATTACAAAACCATTTTCAAAAAAACGGCATTCGGCCACTACATCGCCATAGGGATCAATGATCATGGAACAGCCGTTCTTCAGCTGATCGTCGTCCATACCGATCGGATTTGAAAAAATCACATAAGCCGCATTGTCGTAAGCTCTTGCCGGCAGCCACTTCATCAGCCAGTCGCGCCCTTTCATCCCGTCAAATTCCAGTCGCAGGGAGGTGGGATCTTTTTCACGGTTCTCCCATAACTGCGGATCTACAAAACCGGCACCCGGCCGGGTGGAGGGTGTGCACATCGTTACATGCGGCATAAAAATAATCTCGGCCCCCAGTAACCGGGTTGCCCGTACATTTTCAACAATATTGTTATCATAGCAGATCAGGACGCCGCATTTCCAGCCCAGGATCTCAAATACACAATATGCATCGCCGGGCAATAAGTGCGGATTGATAAACGGATGCAGCTTACGGTATTTTGCCAATAGCCCGTTTTTATCTACGCATACATAGGCTTTATACAACCGGTCCTGCGCATCTTTCTCAAACAATCCTGCCAGGATGATGATATCATTATCCATGGCAATTTGTTGCAAACGATGTGTGCTTTCCCCTTCCGGAATCGGCTCGGCAATGGCCGTAAGTGCTTCGCGGGAAAGATGCCGTGCAAAAGTATAACCGGTAATGGAGCACTCGTGAAAAGCGATCACCTGTGCTCCCGCCTCCGCCGCCTTGCGGGAAAGCGATGCGATCACCGAAAGATTATAGGCTTTATCGCCGCTTTTGTTTTCAAACTGAGCCGTAGCAATCTTCAATCCATCCATAAAATTGATTTTGATGCAAAGTTCTTACTTGTAAATCTGCAAAAATTGTATCATTCCGACAAGTCTTCAGGCCCCGCTATTGCCGGCTACCGATCCTATAAAATTACGGGCCAGTTTATGATCTGCGTTCAGATACCCCGTTGGTGTAAGCCCCGTAACCTTCCGGAAAGCTTTGATCAGGTGCGATTGATCGGCATACCGGGCATTATACGCCAGTCGGGTAAGCGACTCGTTAGGATGTTGTTCCAGGTATTTTAAAAACCGGTGTATGCGCAGAATACCCGCATAAGCCGAAGGAGTGTTACCCGTTTCAAAAAGGAATTTACGTTCCACCTGCCGTTCAGAATAACCAAGCAAGCGGGTAAGCTGTCCAGAGGAAATAATGCCGGCATTATTATGGATATAGCAAAGCGCTGCAGTTACAATACCGTCACTTCGATTCGGCATTGCATACGTGCTCCAAAAGTGATTGAGGATGTCGGACCAGGTAGCAATACCAGACGTATACAGCCGGTCGTACAGTTGCTGAATCCGGGTGCCTAAAGCTGTATCCGGTAGCAAAATGCGATCTTTCAGCTGCAATGCCGGTATTCCCAACAACCGGTAAAGCCCGTCAGGCCGAAAAACTATGGCGACGATCCGCACTACGTCCCTTACCAGTACCTCTTCATACGTAGAACGGGCTCCGTACAGGAATGCTTCCGGCAGCATGCTTGTTTCGGTACCAGCCGGCCGGTACAACCTGGCACCAAACGTAAGGACCAGCGAACTGCTCCCGTCCGGGAAAAAACGCAACCATTGCTCCGCCTCGGCTCCGTTAATATCCAGGAACAGGTAATGCCTGATAAAAGGTTTTAATATATCGGAAGGAGGTACCTGCATGGATACCATTAATTTCAGCCTCTTTAGTGCTTGAAATGCCGCATACCGGTGATCACCATCGCCAGGTTATTTTGCTGCGCATATTCAATAGAGTCCTTGTCGCGGATCGATCCGCCGGGTTGAATGAACGCTTCAATACCTGCCTGGTGGCCAATCTGCACACAATCATTAAACGGGAAGAATGCATCGCTTGCCAGTACCGCGCCTTTCAGATCAAAACCAAATTGCCTTGCTTTTTCAATGGCATGACGCAGGGCATCGATACGGCTTGTTTGACCGGCGCCCTTGCCCACCAATTGCTTGTTTTTTACCAATGCAATGGCATTTGATTTTAAGTGCTTGCCGATGATATTGGCAAATTCCAGGTCTGCTTTTTCTGCTGCGGTGGTTTCGCGGCCTCCGGCTTCTTTCCATTCCGCGTAGCTGCCTTTGTCCTGTTCCTGGATAAGCACGCCGTTGAGAACGGATTTGGATTGAGATTTGAGATTTGAGGTTTGAGATTTGAGCTGTAACAGGATCCGGTTCTTTTTAGACTTTAGGATATTCAGCGCGGCTTCATCAAATGCAGGTGCGATCAGTACTTCAAAAAAAATCTCGTTGATGGCATTGGCAGTTGCTTCATCTACCGTACCATTGGTTACCAGCACGCCGCCAAAAGCGCTTTCCGGATCTCCGGCCAGTGCCTCCTTCCAGGCTTCGCTTACCGTGTTCCTTGCTGCTACGCCGCAAACATTGGTATGTTTAATAATGGCAAATACCACCTCTCCGCCTTGCGGAAACTCATGGATCAGCTGCACTGCGGCATCCACATCCACCAGGTTGTTATAGGAAAGTTCCTTACCGTTCAGCTGGTTAAACAGCGCGTCCAGGTTGCCATAGAAGGTACCCGACTGGTGCGGGTTTTCGCCATAGCGCATAGCTTTGGGACTGTTTACAGATTGTAAAAAGTATTCACCGTTGTTTCCGTTAAAATAAGCGGAAATGGCCACATCATAATGCGCTACGATCTCAAACGCCTTTGCAGCAAAGGATTTGCGTTGCTCAATGGAGGTTTCACCGTTTTGCGTTTTCAGCAGTTCTTCCAGGCCGGCATAATCTTTTTTAGCCGCTACCACTACTACGTCCTTAAAGTTCTTGGCCGCTGCACGGATCATGGAGGGACCACCGATATCGATCTTTTCGATGATCAGCTTTTCTTCGTTGGTGCTTGCCAGGGTTTCTTCAAAAGGATACAGGTCTACAATTACCAGGTCGATTTCGGGGATCTTGTATTCTGCCATTTCTGCTACATCCGATTCCAGGTCTCTTCTACCCAAAATACCTCCAAACACGGATGGGTGCAGGGTTTTCACGCGTCCGCCGAGTATGGAGGGATAGGTAGTGAGCTGCTCCACGGGAACCACCTGTATACCCATCTCTTCAATAAATTTTTGGGTACCGCCGGTAGAATAGATGGTAATGCCCAGACGGGACAATTCCTTTACAATGGGTTCCAGGCCATCCTTATAAAAAACGGAAATGAGTGCAGATTGTATCTTTTTGTTCATAAAAACTGAATTGGAGTGCTTATTGAGCCGCAAAGGTAAGCGTTCAAAGGCTCATTACAAAAGCTCCTTTCTCCAAAACCTGATGGCAGGGAATCCCCAGCGAGTCGCAGTCTTGCTGCCAGCGACGCGCCTTCCAGCCTGGCACCGCACCATCGATTACTATCTGCCGGGGCTGTACCCTTTGCAACAGATCCGAAATATACAAACGTGGATTCCCGCTGAGGATCACCAGATCTGCGATCCCGTAAACCGTATCCTCCAACGGCGTCCTGACGAGCAACACCGGCCGTCCGTCAAAGAACAAACGGTCGTTTTTGCAGATCGTTTCGATCGTTTCCGGAGACCGAAGCCGATAGCTGACCGCCGCGGGTTGCAGCACATTTCTGCTGACTGCAGGATCCGCTATAGCCAGGGAGTCGGCATACAACAGCTGATCCCTTCCCCTGATAAAACTCACAGCAGCTCCACGGGGAATATTATAAACGATGATCTGTTTCTGCTGCATTGCCCTGGAAAAGGAAACCATCCGGATCCCCATGATTACACATAGTGCCAGTGCTGCTGCCCATAAACCTTGCTTTTGTTTTTGTATACAGACCACCGCAGCGCCTGTTATAAAAATATAGAGCATCAGTACCTGCGGTATATTTATAACCAACCCTTTCCACAGTGCAAAGGGATACCAGCTCAGCGTTTCAACCATACGATTCATCCACCAGATGATGCCCTCCAGTATGCGGCCGGTAAAAACGGCAAGCGGAGTAACAGGGGCGATCAGTACCAATACCAGTTCGCCGATCAGCACTACACTGGATACCGGTACCACCAGCAGGTTGGTGATCAGAAAATAAACCGGGAACTGGTGGAAATGGTAGACGCTCAACGGAGTAGTCAGAACCTGGGCAGCGATACTCACGGCACAGAGTTGCCATACCGCATCCAGCAACCGGTTATTGATCGTAATAAGGTGATACAGGGGCTTGTAAAAAACAACAATACTCAGCACCGCGGCATAGGAAAGCTGGAATCCTATATCCCACAACCAGTAAGGATTGTAACAAAGTAGTAAAAAAGCCGAGGCAGCCAGCGTATTATAAACAGAAGCGCTGCGTCCCATTTGTTTTCCCAGCAACAGGCAGGTAAACATCACCGCAGCCCGTACGATGGAAGCGGCCGCACCTGCCAGCAAACTAAAAACCCACAGGATCCCCAATACGAGAACCGGATGCAGCCAACGTGTTTGCCGCCTTTTCCGCAATGGACTTAATAAAAAATCGAGCAGCCAGTAGATCAATCCCAGATGCATACCGGAGACAGCGATCACATGCACCACACCTGTATCGCTGTAAGATTGCAGCAGATCCTTGTCGAGGTCATCGCGATACCCGATTAACAAAGCCTCTGCCAGCCCCAGTTCCTTTGCACCATGTATATACTTTTTTAAAATACCCAGGATGGATGCCCGTAGCCGGTACAACCAGAGCCAGACACCGGATTCCTTTTGCATAACCGGTACCGCTATGTCTTTTTGAGTAAGATACACCTGGTGTGTGATCCCGTTCATGAAGGCATAGCGTTTGTAATCGAAGGCTCCGGGATTTCCCGGGTTCCTGATCTCTTGCGGCTTCCTGCTAAAAATCAGCTGAGTACCAGCCCTGAGCCGCTTTATTCCCGGCTCTTTTTTAAAATATAGAATGATCCGTCCGCTAACCGTTTCCGCACCGGCATGGGTGAGCAGGTGCCGGACTCCGGCTTCCGCTTTATAAGAACGTTTTTTTTCAACCGGTTGTTCCAGGAGGGTAACATGCAAATACATGCCAGGCCGGTACTGGTGCTGAAACCAGTTGCCACGTGCCCGCACATCTTTTGCAGCTGTGATCAGCATACCCAGGAAAACAAAGACGGCCGCTATCAGCAATGCTTCTACCCATTGCAGCTGTAACCGCCGGTATCCCCGAATTGTGCGGAACAGCAGGACCATTGCAGCGGATACCAGGAAACCCATCGCGCAGCCCACCACGGGCACCGGTCGATACATATACAACAGAATGCCACCGGCAAACGGAAGCAATAATTTTAAGAACGGCGCCCGGGCCAGGAACAGGTCAGCAGAAGATAACATAGGTGTTGTGTTAGCACCCTGAAGTTACATCATTTTCATATATTATTTTTTTTAAATAAAAATAGATGTCATTGGCAGGCCAGACAACACGTGGGAACATCCTGCAATACGCCGCCGAATCCCGGTGCCTTACCTGCGCTGCAGGAAAACGTCCAATATCCGCAATGATGGGCATCCGGCTTGAATGCCTATTTCTTCAGCGTTTGCTCAAAAATTTTAAAGATCCGTTTATACTCGTCTGTCCAGCTAGCTGGCTCTACAAACCCATGGTCTTCCATAGGATAGGAAGCCAGTTCCCAGTTGTCTTTTTTTAGTTCCATCAGGCGTTGTGCCAGTTTCACCGCGTCCTGGTAATGTACGTTTACATCTACCATTCCATGACAGATCAGCAGGTTGCCCTTTAGTCCTTTTGCAAAATAGACCGGCGAACTTTTATGATAGGCAATACTATCGGTAAACGGTTCGTTCAGAATATTGGAGGTATATCCATGGTTGTAGTTGGCCCAATCGGTAACCGGCCGTAGCGCTGCCCCGCTCGTAAATACATCCGGCATTGTAAACAAAGCCATCAGGGTCATAAAGCCCCCATAAGACCCGCCATATATGCCCACTTTTGCAGGATCGATCTTATAGGTATCGGTTAAATATTTTACGGCATCTACATGATCGGTCAGATCCCTGCCACCCATATGCCGGTAAATACCGGTACGCCAGTTGCGGCCATAACCGGCACTACCCCGATAGTCGATATCCATTACGTAATAACCATTGTCCGCAAGAAGATTATTGAACATATATTCCCGGAAATAGGAGCTCCACCATTTATGCGCATTTTGCAGGTATCCCGCGCCATGTACAAAAAGCACCGCCGGCATACCGGGTTTGGGATTCTCCGGTTTGTAAACCCTTGCATATACCGGTGCCCCATCCCTGGCAGCAAAGGAGATCACCTCCGGTATACGCCAGTGATACTGGAGATACGCCTTTGACTGCGCCATATGCGTGATCTGGACCAGCTTTGCACCTGCTTTGTTTTCCTGCAGAAACAGCTCCCAGGGCCTGTTGATATAAGAATTCCGGATGGCCAGGTATTTTTCATCGGGCGACAGGTTAACCTCATTAGCGCCCTCAAGCGTGGTAAGTCTTTGGGCTGTTCCGGTTTTTATATTCAGTTTATAAAACTGCTTTTCGCCCGGGTGTACCTCGTTGGTTGTAATATAAAAGGATTGCTTATCGTTGGAGAGTTTCGCGTCCTGTACTTCGTAGTTGCCTTTTGTGAGCGCCCGTTCGGTACCGGATGCCAGGGAATAAAGATACAGATGCGAATATCCGGTACTTTCGCTTTGAAACCAGGCCGTTTCACTGTTGATCCACCCGATGGAACGCGGGTCAATGCCCGGCCCGCCGACCCAGGCATCATCGTGTTGCCGATTCACCAGTTTCAGGTTCCTTGTGGCAGTATCCATCAGCATCAGCCACCGGTCTTTGTTATCATCGGCATATACGTCCAGCAGGGCGTATTTGCCGTTGGGCGACCACACTACACCCCATATATTTACATTACGGAGCGGCGGATCTTTTTTTAGCTTTTCCCATTGCGCCGGATAGTCTTTTACAAATGCCGGTATGTCACGGATGCCGGGGATCAGTTCGGTGTTAATTTTATAGGCTGTATCTTTTATACGATCATAAACAAAAAAACGCGCGCTGCCCTGGGGACTGCCCACTTTTGTGCGACCGGAAATATCGGTGGTATAGCCGCTTTCCGTTACATAATCCGGTACGACAGTTCTTTTACCGTTTCCTGCAGTGTACAGCTGGTAAGTTACAAACCGCCCATCGGGACTGATGGCAACTCCTGTGAGCATATTACCTCCGAGATAAACCGGCCGCAGTTCTACCCGCTCCACTGCTTTTTGATAACGCGCTGTAGCAAGACGCTTGTTGCTCCGTTCCCGCAATACATCCATGGTAGCCAGTTGATCCTGTTTTAGCCATTCCTCCTCTGCGTTTCCTTTTTTATTTTTATCTGCCGGCGCATCGCTTGTAAAATTGGTCAGTTGTTGGGATGCACCGGTAGCAATGTCCCAGGAATAAAGATTCTGGCCACGGGTATATACGATTCGTGTATCGTTAAAGCTGAACACAGGGTTATATTCTCCTTCCAGGGTTTGTGTGACCCGCGTTACCCTGCCGCCGGATGCCCGGTAATAGACATCTCCCTCCTTTGCCCAAACAGCTGCAGTCCGCTTGCCATTGTAGCGCAATTGGTATGCATATACAGCCCGGAGCTGTTCTTCCGGCGCCAGCTTATGCGGAGTTTTGTCTGCCATGGTTACCCGGTATAGTGAATCAGCCGGATTACGATCGGGATTCCAGTTAAACAACAACGTATGCCCATCATTTGCCCAAGCTATATCAGCGGGAGAACTGCCCATCCATTTCGGATCACGCATGATCTCCTCTACGGTTAATACTCCCGGGTTATTCTGTGCTGATACAGTAACAGCGGCCATCATTGCAGCAACTGCAGTGGTTTTTGTCAATAGACTCTTCATATTGTAAAGCAGAAAATTTATTTACCTGTTTGACCTCGGTGCGTCCGCCCATGGTGAAACACAATTACATCCGCTTTACAAAAATAAGGGACAGGTACTTTCAGATGCCTTGAGCGCTCAACATTTTCCTGTTCTGCTAACTCATAATGTAATGATGCCGCAGGAATCGGGGCCTGCTGTTATGAATAGCTCCAGAATATGGGAACAGGCCTATACTTCGTATTCCTTAAAGGAAGCCGGCATTCCGGCTGCAGCTATTTTGTCCGCTCCGCGGCGGTCTTTTCCCGTTCGGCTTTAAACTCAGAACCCGCCTTCCATCCGGGCCAGGCATGCCCGTAGGCCAATCTTTTACCAACCCTAAAAAGCAGTTGCAGATCATCCACTGCCCCGCTCAGATCCCAACTGGCCTGATATTCATCCGAAGGGCCATGGTAATGCTGTGCATTAAACTCCTCCTGCATTTTTTTACCATATGCTGTTCCCTTTCCCACCACATCGATCCCAAAACCCTGTGCCAGCGCCGGCACGCCCGCTTTGGCAAAACTGAAATGATCCGAGCGGAAATAATGCCCGGCCTCCGGGGTCGCATCATAAGAAATATAGCGGCCCAGTTTCCCGGCTTCCTCCTTTAAAAGATCTTCCATCTCCGATTGCCCCTGTCCAACCACCATGATATCCTTTGTGCGGCCATAATTGTTCACCTCATCCACGTTCAATACGCCAACCGTTTTTGCAAGCGGGTACACTGGGTGCTGTGCATAATAAGCCGATCCCAGCAACCCCTGCTCTTCTGCAGTTACGGCCAGAAAAACGACGGTACGCTCGGGTGGGGTTTGCCGGCTTTTCCACACTCTGGCAAACTCCAGCAAGGCAGCCGTACCGCTGGCATTGTCCAGTGCCCCGTTATAAATAGAATCGCCTTTTGCATCTGGTTTGCCAATACCGAGGTGGTCCCAGTGCGCGGTATACAATACATATTCATCGGGGTATTTGCTGCCGGTAACCTTCGCAATTACATTGTGCGATTTGCTGCGCGTAACCTTCGTTTTAATATGGGTGGAAACGGTTTCATTCAGCGGCACTGCTTTAAATCCGGGTATGTCTGCTTTAGCAATGATCGATGTATCCTGCCCGCCGGCAACGATCAGCTTTTTTGCCGCTTCCATGGCGATCCAACCCTGAGCCTCCAGTAATTTTTCATCTTTATTGTCGAGCCGCAACTCTGATTCATTCCAGCTGTTCTGCACCACGCTGAACGGATAGCTGGCTGCGGCCGTGCTATGGATCACCAGACAGCCGCGGGCGCCCTGCCGGGCCGCTTCTTCAAATTTATAGGTCCAGCGGCCGTAGTAGGTCATCGTTTTGCCTTTAAACAGCGTCGTATCCCCATTATTAAAACCAGGGTCGTTCACCAGTACCATTACAATCTTTCCTTTTACATCCAGTCCTTCATAATCGTTCCAGTTATATTCAGGAGCCACCACGCCATAGCCTGCAAATACTACCGGCACATTCTCCAGGTTTACAGTGGCCTCTGTTTTCGGCGTTGACAACACATACTCGTCAAATCCCTTTAATTGCAGGGCTCCGTTTGGAGTACGCACCTGCATGATGGTATCGGGCTGCGACAGGATATCGATCATCGGTACTTCCTGCAGATAGCTGCTGCCATTACCCGGCTCCGCTCCCAGCGAACGGAACTGTTCCTGCAGATATGCGATCGTTTTTGCTTCTCCATCGGTAAAAGGTTTGCGCCCCTGGAATGCATCCGAAGACAGGATCTTGATATGCTTTACAAGGCTATCTGTATGGAATACCAGGGACTCCTCTTTACCAGCGCCGTTTTTTGCCAGGTTATTACAGGATATATAAGCAAGCGCTATTAATACACCAGCGAGCAGTTTCTTCATTGAATATTTATTTTGAGAATTGAGATCTGAAAACGCAAAAAAACATACTATCAACCTGAATTCTCCAAATCTCAATTCTGCAGACTATTTCTTCCCGATCCGGAACAACCTTCCTTTTTCTCCATCAGTAATTGCATACAATGCCCCATCCGTGCCCTGTGCCACATCCCGGAACCGCTGCTGCTGATCGGCCAGCAAGCGCTCTTCGCCCACTACCTTATTATTTTCGATCACCAGTCGCACAATATGCATACCGCTCAATGCCCCGATAAACAAATTATTTTTCCACTCTGGTATCAGGCCTCCGCTATAAAAAATAGCGCCGCTGGGCGACACCACCGGATCCCAGTAATACACCGGTTGCTCCAGACCGTCTTTTTGTGTAATGCCCTCCCCCACCTTTTTACCACTGTATTCCAGTCCGTAAGTGATGGTGGGCCAGCCGTAGTTCTTCCCGGGTTCAATCCGGTTTACTTCGTCGCCGCCCTTGGGCCCAAATTCGTCTTCCCAAAGATCACCGGTAACCGGGTGAATGGCCAGTCCCTGCACATTGCGATGCCCGTAGGACCAGATTTCCGGGCGGGCACCGGCCTCGCTAAATTTGGGATTACCGGGGGCCGGCTTCCCTTCTTTTGTGATCCGTAATATCTTACCCAATGCAGAATTTAAATGCTGGGCCTGCGGGCGGGATACCGTATCGGAGCGCTCGCCGGTGCTTACAAAAAGATTTCCTTCTTTATCCCATACCAACCGGCCACCATAATGCAGTTTACTGGGGAAGGCCGGCAGAGCCTGGTAAATAACCGTTGCTCCTTCCACCGTTTTTTCATCAGCGGCCAGTTTCCCCTTGCCTACGGCGGTTAGGGTCCCGGGAGGAACATCCTGCGAAAACGTAAAATAAATGGTGCGGTTCGACGCAAAATCCGGATCAATGGCCACATCGAGCAATCCGCCCTGCCCTTCACTGTTCACTTTTGGCAAACCGGTGATGGGCGTACTCAATTGACCGCTGGTAGTGGCAATACGAAGGGTACCATTCTTCTCCGTGATCAAAAAACGCCCGTCTGGCAACGCAGTGATGCCCCAGGGATTTACCAGTCCGTCGGAAAGCATTTTTACATCCAGGGCCGTTTGGGTATGTACGCCTTTTATACGGGTTTGTCCCTCAAATGCCGGTTTATAATCGCTGTTGGGCGTTTTGGTTTCTACAGCGGCTGCGGAAGAATCGGTATCTCCGCCGGGCTTGGCATTATGTGATTGATCATCATTACAGGCAATGAGCAGGGAGGCCGCCAGCACCCCTGTTAACAGTGGTTTAGCATTAAAATACATTGTAGGATCATTTTAGAGAGTCTAAAAATAGTACAAATCCTATGAAATGGGGCGGTTTTGCATACAAAATCAGGGCTATGGCATCCGACGATATTGCCGCAGATGCACAGATCCCCTTGACCGCTGCCGCAAATTTTTTGGAGCACCTGCCACACATCTGCAAACGTGTGGCATTTAAAACAGCAAGCTTAACCCCGCGCTTAAACTATTTTTATGCCGCTGTGCTGCTAACAAAACAACGCAAAAGCGTTTCATATAGAAAATATATTTCTTAAAAAAACGAAGCCTTTAAAAGCTTTTTACGACTTTTGCGGCTCGAAATCTTTAATTAAGTTTGTTTTGAACAAAAAGGCAATATACGGTCTCCTCATTGCGATCATTTTACCGCTCACCTGCTATTTTATCATCAAGCATTACAGCGATCAGGCCGTGGTATTACCGCAGCGTTATTTTCCGGACTCGATCAACTCCTCGCTCAAAGATGGCAAAAAGGTTTCGGATACGGTATGGCATCGCCTCAGCGATTTTAAGCTGACCAACCAGCTGGGGGAAACCGTTACCCTGGATAAATACCGGGGCAAGATCATCATTGCCGATTTTTTCTTTACGCATTGTCCCACCATCTGCCCGCCGCTCACCCTCAACATGAAGCGGTTGCAGGGCTCGATTACCAATTCGGAACGGGTGGGTGACCGTACCAATGATGACGTACAGTTTATCTCTTTCAGTATTGATCCTGAACGGGACTCGGTGCACCAGCTGAAAGCCTGGGCCGACCGTTTCCAGATCAATCCCCAGCAATGGGACCTCCTGACCGGTGACAAAAAGACCATTTATGACCTGGCGCTGAAAGACATGCGGATTGGCCTTGTGGACGGAAAAGGTATTGATACCAGCTTTATCCATACCGATCATTTTGTATTGATTGATAGCAGCCGGGTGATCCGGGGATTTTATCATGGGCTCGATAGTGCCTCCCTGGCAAAGATTTCCCGCGATATTGTATTGCTGACACTTGAGAAAAACCCCAATGAAAAAAGTGCGCTCTCCGGGCAGTTCAATCTCCTGGCGATCGTGTTCTTAGTGGCCGCCGTAATGGTAGGCTTATTCCTGATCGTGTTTAAAAAGAAAAAAAATGTTGACCCCGTCGTGGACCAAAAATGATAAGAAGGCCAACCTTCTTATCTATACTTTTTCCGTTATCGTATTTGCTGTGGTAGTAGCGCTGGGACGTGTTCAGCTGAACATTCAGCCGGGTTTTGACGTACATATTTTTGCGCGGATCAATGCCGTCATCAACTCCGTTGTTGCCGTACTTTTGGTGATAGCCCTGTTTGCTGTCAAAAGCGGTAAATACCTGCTGCATAAACGGCTGATGCTGGTGGCCATGGTGCTTTCCATCCTGTTCCTGGTGAGTTATATTGCGCACCACCTGCTAGCGGGTGACACCAAATTCGGCGGCACCGGATCCATTCGGTTTATTTATTACTTCATTCTTGGTACACATATTCCGCTTGCGGGCATCATCCTTCCGTTTATTTTATTTACGGCGTACAGGGGCCTCATCGGCGAATATCCCCGGCACCGGAAAATAGCCCGCATTACCTGGCCCATCTGGTTCTATGTGGCCGTAACCGGTCCCATCATTTATATATTAATCAGTCCGTATTACTAAATCAGTCCTATCTGTTTGATCTTACAAAAGGGGCCACAGTACTTTCCGGTCCCTTTGGCAACAATTATATTTGTTAAATCCATCGCTGCATTGAGGACCCCGCCAGTCCGTTGAACACCATTTATAAAAATTATTTTTCATGCTTTTTTAGTAGTGTCTTCATAGCAGCAACGTCTTTCTTAACAGCAGACGCCGGATAAAGGCTTTTTATATACAACCTATGAACAAGATAACATCTAACCAAAGCAAGGAGAAAAATACCTCCTCAAAAAAGCGGTTATCACCGGAACAAGCGCTACTCGCCGATCTCTCACAGCTTATAGATCAAAGTTCAACATCAATTTGTACAGCAGGCAAACAGTGCCCTTACGATGCTTTTTTGGCATATTGGCAAGCGCATCAATGAAGATATCCTCCAAAACAGGCGTGCCAGTTATGGCAGACAGATCGTGCCTGCATTGGCGGCACAATTAAAAGCCCGCTACGGTCGCAATTTTGAAGAAAAAAACCTGCGCAGAATGCTGCAGTTTGCAGAACAATTCCAGTCAGAGGAAATTGTCGTGACGCTGTCACGACAATTGAGCTGGTCGCATATCCTGGTATTGTTACTACTGCAAGACCCGGAATCAAAACTGTATTACGCCCGCATAACAGCCAACAATGTATTGAGTGTAAGGTCATTGCGCCATCAAATAGCCACTAAGGAATATGAACGTACCACCATTGCCAATTTACAGAATACCCGCAATCATCCGGCGCTTCAAAACAATTTCAAAGACCCTTACTTCCCGGATTTTCTTGGTCTTCAAAATACCTACCTGGAAAAAGATTTAGAAGCCGCTATTTTAAAAGAACTGGAAACCTTCATCCTTGAGTTGGGAAGCGGTTTTGCTTTTATTGATCGCCGGAAAAGAATGATCATTGACGGGGAAGACTTTTACCCGGACCTCCTGTTTTATCACCGGGTTTTAAAACGGCTGGTAGCCATAGAACTGAAGCTCGGGAAATTTGAAGCCAAACATAAAGGACAAATGGAGCTTTATCTCCGGTGGTTGGGCAAGCACGAAAGGCAGGAAGGTGAGCTTCCTCCGGTTGGTCTGATTCTTTGCACAGAAAGCAGTCGTGAACAGATCGAGTTACTGGAAATGCATAAGGACGGCATTATGGTGGCGGAATACTGGACCGAGTTACCCCTTAAGAAAGAATTGGAAAAGAAAAATACATCACATCCTTATAAAAGCCCGCGAACGCATCGAAAACAACCGGCTGTTGGAATCATTAGCGCCTGCCGATTAGCTCCTGATCTTATTTTGGAATCACTTTCAAATTGGCAAAACTACCATCCGACTGATGCCCGGTCCAAAAACCAATACAGCCTTCGCTCCTGCTGCTTAACCGCATTGCCACCAGGTCAGGTTCCGGATGATTATTTACAAATACCCTTACTTCCGAGTGATCAATGACCACACGCACATGAAACCATTCATCCGGTTGAGGAGGATGTTTGAGCGCCTGTTCATATTGATTGGGATGTTCAGTCCTGAGTTTTTTCCAGTCGTTGTCCGGCAATGAAATATACTGAACAGAATGGCTCCTTCTCGTTGTATCGGTTGCCTGAAAATTAAACGGGCGGAAGTAAACCACCTCCATGGTGCTGTCATTTAAGCCGTGAAACGCAATGCCAACAAAGCTTTGCTGTAATAGATCTCTTCCCTTTACATCAAATTCCAGGATGCCATTGTCCAGCTGATAGCCGGTCAGCCAGGCCACTCCATAGTTGTCCTTTGCATTCAAATAAAGGATTTTCTTATTGGCTGAATCCTTCAGCAGCGTCACATTGCGGTTAAAAACAGTCATCTTTTTTGCGGCAGCCAGTTTATCCAGCTCAGGTTTTAATTCCCTTACAGACTGCCCCTGGGAATGTATTGCAAAAAATGCCAGCGAAATCAATACAAATGTTTTTAGCATCATTTCTGTTTATTGGTTAAAATTTAAAGGACGATTCTTATTCTCTGCTTTCCGATTCATGCTTCTTGGTCCTGCTGCTGAAAATACCAGCAGCAATATCATATCCATCCGACTTCGGAGAAAGGTTCAGGTACCCTTTTTGCATTCCATCCATCTCCACTTCATTTAGCACCACGCTGGCTTTTTTCCGGATATGGTTTTCTTTAAAATTGTTTTTATCAATGGGAGCCAGCCCCCCGGCAGTGCGGTATACACCGGTATAATTTTTATTATTGGCAATAATAGAATTACTGAAGGTGTATTCCGGATAGGTATCTTCGGGGCGTAACCAGAAGAAATTACAGTTTGACACCACATTATCCCTGAATGAGAAGTCGTCCGTAAAAGGTCCGAACCAGACCGCCGCTTCGTAAGCTCCGTAAATAATGGAATGTGTGAGCGAGAAATCCTTTATTCCCCGGAAAAGCAGCAACGCATTTTTACAGCCGTAAAAGATACAATGCTCCACTTCTGTGCGCGACCCATGTGCCCAAAGCGCACCCTGTATAGGCGCAACATTTTTATCTCCTACAAAATAACATTGTGCAACTTTTAAACCACTGTAAAGGGTATCTTCTTTTTTTACCGGATAATAATAGTTTACACCCGGATGAGCGTTTCCGGTAAACTTCAGCCCCTGTATTACGACATTATTGGCCGCAATGAGCAAGCCTACGCAATGCGGAAATTTCCGGTTAGGATCATTGTTGTTGCCGGAAACCGATTGGATCACGGGCATTTTTTCCGGCGTCCAGGCCGTGTCATCCGGCATTACAGTAGCTTCAATTGTAAACCGGGCGCCGAACCCGTAGGCTTTTCCTGTGGCAACTGTTACCTTATTTTTAAGCAGGTACAAACCAGGCGCCAGTTTAATGGTAATGGCGGCATTACCAGGAAGCGCCGCTGCAGCCAGGGCCGCTTTTTCCAGACTGGCAAACGGTGCATCCGATGTGCCCGGAGATTGATCATCTCCTTTTACCGGGTCTACAAAAATGGTTTGGGCACCGGCACCATGGCAGGCAATGATCATCATCGCCGCTGAAAACAATTTTAGGAGGTTTCGCATTTTTATGATTTAGTGAAAAATAACAGCACAAATTTGTACGCACTGCCAGAAATTGTAAATTCATAGCCTGTTCAAGTTTGTTCAAATCGCATCACAGCATTGATTATGGATGAAAACACAGATTATTTACTAAAATGCCGGGAAGCGGTCGAAAAAAAACTGGCCTGGGGCGATCCTTCAGGGTGGCAGCACCAGGACTTTGAAAACCTGGGTGACCGTATCTTTGAGTTGACCGGGGTGGTATTGAGTGCCAGTACGCTCAAGCGCATCTGGGGCAAAGTGCAGTACAACAGTAAACCCAACCTTAGCACGCTGGATGCCCTGGCCCGGTTTATCGGATTTTCTAACTGGAGGACTTTTACTGCAGCCCAGGACGTTTCCCAAAATGAAATACCCTTGCCGCAACCGAAAAAACGGAGCGCAGGCAAGGTTGTTATATGGCTGCTGCTGGTTGCTGCGGGAGTCCTCGGGTTTGCCCTGATAACAAAAACCTCAAAAAAGATCACCCATGGTATTGTGCGTTTCTCCAGCAGACCGGTGACCAGGGGGGTACCCAATACGGTGGTTTTTGAATACGATGCCCGCCAATCAAGTGCCGACAGTGTTTTCATCCAGCAAAGCTGGGATCCCAAAAGGCGGTTCCGTGTTGATAAAAACGGTCGTCAGTATGCCAGCACTTATTATTTACCGGGTTATTACCGTGCAAAGCTGATCCTTAACGATTCCGTAGTAAAAGAGCATGATGTGTATATAGAATCCAATGGATGGATGGGTGCCCTGGACCAGGAGCCGGCGCCCATCTACCTGGGAAACCGGATCTTTAAACCGAAAGGACAGATGGGAATCACCGAACAGGATCTCCGCGAGCTGCATATAGACACGCTTAAAACAGCCCCCAAACTGATCCTTACCTATGTAAGCCGGAGTATAAACCTTAACAGCACTCATTTCCTGCTGAACCTGCAACTCCAAAATACCTATACCAGTATTCACAACGCTGTTTGCCGGAAAACAACTGTCACCCTTCTGGGCACCGAAGGCGCCATTGTGATTCCATTGTCCAGGACCGGATGCACGGGCGAACTCAACCTGCTGCTTGGCCCCAAACAGTTTGTAAGCGGCACTACAAACGACTTGTCTGCATTTGGAGCAGACTTTAGCCGGCCGGTTGCCCTGCAATGTATTTCAAAACAGGGCAGGATTAAAATAGCCATTAATAACAGGCCGGCATTCGAAGGCCCGTTTAAAGCCCCCATTGGTAGCATCACCGGCATCAGGATCGGCTTTGAGGGTGTAGGTATGGTTCAATCTGTTGAATTAAAACCCGCAGGATAATCGACAATACTCCGTTTTCGTTTTATCTTCGCCGACTGTTGGCACTATTAATTTTTAACCGGCAAATAATCTGGCATGAATGTATTTGAAGTAAGAGGAGGAAATCGTTTAAAAGGAGCAATCCACCCGCAGGGTGCAAAGAATGAGGCGTTGCAAATTATTTGTGCGGTACTACTGACTCCCGAAGAAGTGACAATCAAAAACATCCCGGATATCCTGGATGTGAACCTGCTCATCGAGCTGCTTGCGGAAATGAATGTGGATGTAAACCGGGTAGATCGGAGCACCTGCATCTTCCGGGCAAAAGATGTAAATATCGACTACCTGCACAGCGAGGCCTTCCGTAAAAAAAGCGGAAAGCTGCGCGGCTCGGTAATGCTGGCGGGAGCCATGCTGGCACGCTATAAAAAGGCATTCATCCCCAAACCAGGGGGCGATCAAATCGGCCGCCGCAGGCTGGACACCCATGTGATTGGTTTTGAAAAATTTGGTATCGATATCAATCATAATGAAGAAGACGGTTTTTTTCACCTGTCGGCAAAAGAGCTGAAGGGTACTTATATGCTGCTGGATGAGCCCTCCGTAACCGGCACCGCCAATGTAGTAATGGCCGCAACCATGGCTACGGGAACTACCACCATTTACAATGCGGCCTGCGAGCCCTATCTGCAGCAGCTTTGCAAAATGCTGAACCGGATGGGCGCAAAGATCAGCGGTATTGGCAGTAACCTGCTGACGATTGAGGGTGTAGATTATCTTGGCGGTACTGAGCATACGATCCTCCCGGACATGATCGAAGTCGGCTCTTTTATCGGCCTGGCCGCCATGACGCAGAGCGATATCCTGATCAAAAATGTAAGCGTTCCGGACCTGGGTGTAATCCCGAATCGTTTTGAACAATTGGGTATCCAGCTTGAAATAAAAGGCGACGATATCCACATTCCCTCCCAGGAAAGTTATACCATCCAAAAATATTTCGATGGTGGCGTGTTGACCATCTACGACCACCCCTGGCCGGGCTTTACGCCGGATTTGTTAAGCATTGTGCTGGTAACCGCCATCCAGGCGCACGGAAGCGTGCTCATTCACCAGAAAATGTTTGAGAGCCGTCTTTTCTTTGTAGATAAGCTTATTGATATGGGCGCCCAGATCATTCTCTGCGACCCGCACCGCGCCGTAGTAATTGGTCTTGGCCGCGAACGGAGGTTGCGCGGCATTACCATGAGCAGCCCGGATATCCGTGCCGGAGTGGCCTTATTGATTGCCGCGTTGAGCGCGGAAGGAAAAAGCATTATCCAGAATATTGAACAGATCGACCGGGGATACCAGCAGATCGACACGCGGTTGCAGGCCCTGGGAGCGGATATTAAGAGAAGTCAGAAATGAGCCATCAGCCATCAGATATCAGCAACCAGCTGTCAGCAATCGGACAGCAGCTATCAGCCATCAGCAATAAGACCGCAGCTGTCAGCAGTAATGCAGCGCCCATCGGGGTGTTCGATTCTGGTTATGGCGGTCTGACGGTATTGAAAGAACTGGTCAAAGTGTTGCCGCAATACGATTATCTGTACCTGGGCGATAACGGCCGCGCCCCTTATGGCAACCGCTCTTTTGAAACCGTGTATGAATATACCCTTCAATGTGTGGAATGGTTCTTTCAGCAGGGCTGCAGCCTGGTGATCCTGGCCTGCAATACGGCCTCTGCGAAAGCCTTGCGCAGTATCCAGCAGAACGACCTGCCCCGGATTGCTCCGGACAAACGGGTATTGGGCGTCATCCGTCCTACAACGGAAGTGATTGGTAATTATTCCGAAAACGGGGAAATCGGTATCCTGGCTACAAAAGGTACAGTTCACTCCGGATCCTATCCCATCGAAATCCATAAGTTTTTCCCTGGAATGAGGGTATACCAGGAAGCCTGCCCTATGTGGGTGCCCATCGTAGAGAACAACGAAATCGATACGGCCGGTGCCGACTTTTTTATAAAAAAGAACCTGCATTCCCTGTTTCTGAAAGGCCCAAAAGTGGATGCCGTGTTGCTTGCCTGCACGCATTATCCTTTATTAAAAGACAAAATACGCGAACATCTGCCCATTGATGTAAAACTGATCTCCCAGGGAGAACTGGTAGCAGAAAGCCTGGCCGATTATTTCCGCCGGCATCCGGAGATGGAGCAGCGCTGCAGCAAGAACGGACAGCTGCAATTTTTCACCACTGATTCCACCGAAGATTTCGACAGCCATGGCAGTTTGTTTTTTGGAGCACCGGTTAGCAGCACCCATGTAGCCCTGTAATGCACACCCCGGCGCGTTATAAAAAGGGATTGGAATCTGCCCGATTTCTGCTAACTTCAAGGAACCATCTCACTATTTTTTTTACCAAAAACCGGAATGCAATGAACAGAAGTTCCTTCCTCAAAACGATCGCCGCAGGCGCAGCAGGCTTATATGCAGCCAACCTGTTTGCGGGCAATGCAAAGAAAAAATACATGGCCGTGCAATTGTTTTCCGTAAGGGAAGCCGTGTCAAAAAACCTGGAAGGCACGCTGGAAAAACTGGTTGGGATTGGCTATAATGAACTGGAAATTTATGGATACGACGGCCTTTTTTTTGGCAAAACGCCCGCTGAATTCAAAACCATTTTAAAAAATACCGGAGTAAAAGTGGTGAGCTCGCACCATCTTACCGGCTTCGAATTAAAATCAAAGGGAACATTGAAAAACGGCTGGGAGCAGGCTGTGGAGGATTTACATTCAATAGGGGCGCAATATATGGCCTGTGCTTACTTATTTCCCAATGAAAGAACCACTGAGGTATACGCGGCGCTTCCGGACCTGCTCAACAAATCCGGCGAAAAAGCCGCTGCTGCCGGAATCGGGTTTGCTTATCACAACCATGATTTTGAGTTTGAGAAGTATAATAACACGCTGGTATACGACCACCTCATCACCAACACCTCCTCAAAGCTGGTAAATATGGAACTAGATCTGTACTGGATCAGCAAGGCCGGAAAAGACCCGGTGGCCTATTTTAATAAATATCCTGGCCGGTTCCCGCTTTGGCATGTAAAAGACATGGAGGCGGGCACCGGTGCAATAACCGAAGTGGGGCATGGGACTATTAACTTTGACCGGATTTTTGCCGCACGGAAAACGGCCGGATTAAAAAAATGGTTTGTAGAACAGGACACCAGCAAGGGCGATATCTTTGAGAGCCTCAAATTCAGCTATGATTACCTGGCAGAAAAAAAATACATTTAGACCCGTTAGCGCCATTTTCCCCGTTTTTCCCTACCTTTGCCGTCCTTTCACAAACCAACGGGAGTGGTGTCCTGTGGTGGAAACTTGAAAACCAGCATGTTCTCCCATGCGCATTCAAAAAATAGTGAAAATTTAAAGATATTATGAAACGTACATTTCAACCCCATCGTCGTCGCCGTAAAACCGTTCATGGTTTTCGTAAACGTATGCAAACCGCTAACGGCCGTAAAGTACTGGCCAGCCGCCGTGCAAAAGGACGTAAGAAATTAACAGTTTCTGACGAGCGGAAGTTAAAGTAAGCCGTCACGAACACTAAAGAAATTGTAGCTCCGGTATCGGGGCTATTTTTTTTGCTCCGCAGCCTTTTGTGCAAACGATTGCTCCTTCTTCCGGGACGCGAATCCCTAAAAATAGTTGTAAGTTCGGGAATGATGAACCGTTTACACCGCTTGCCCGCGTTAATAAGTTGCCTATTATTTTCCTTATTTGTAACCGCACAGCCCGCGGCCAGGCACAACCTGGAATTTGATCACCTGGCGTCCCGCTGGGATGAGGCCATGCCGCTGGGCAATGGCATGCTGGGCGCCCTGGTATGGCAAAAAAAGGACCGCCTCCGGTTGTCGCTGGACCGTGCAGATCTCTGGGATGAACGGAAGGCCCTGGATCTTTCAAAATTCAGCTTCCGGTGGGTGGAGCAACAGGTATTAAAAAAAGACTACAAACCGGTACAACAATTAGGTGACCACCCCTACGACAATAGCCCTTATCCAACCAAATTGCCTGCGGCAGCATTACAATTCAACCTGAAAGAACTGGGGCAGGTAGTATCCAATAAGCTCGATATTGCAACCGCTATAAATACAGTAACTTTTCAGTCCGGCGCCGTATTCCGCACTTATATTCATGCCACACAACAAACCGGGTATTTTGAATTTGAAAACCTGCCTGCTGCTGTTACCCGGCAGCTGATTCCCGAGCTGGAAATTCACAACTATAATTCCGGGAAATCTGCTGCGGAAAACGACAACAGCCATTCGGGCGAAGGCCTGGAGAAGCTGGGCTATACCAAGGGAACCGTAGCTTCCGGCGCCAGCAGCATCCGCTATCACCAGCCCACCTACCAGCACCACTACTTTGAAGTACTGGTGCGCTGGGCGAAAACGGGGAACCGGCTTACCGGCTCCTGGACCATTTCCAATGATAGGCCGGCCTTCCTGCCGGAATCCGGTTTAAAAGCAATTGAAAACAGTCACCGGCAATGGTGGACCCGCTTTTGGAACCAGTCTGCAGTACAATTGCCGGATGCCGCAGTTGAAAAACAATATTACCTGGAACTGTATAAGCTGGGAGCCGTAAGCCGTAAAGGAGCGCCGGCCATTACCCTACAGGCTGTATGGACTGCCGACAACGGCAGCCTGCCCCCATGGAAAGGCGATTTTCACAATGACCTGAATACACAACTGAGCTACTGGCCGGCCTATACAGGGAACCATCTGGAAGAAGCCGCCACGTTTACCGACTGGCTTTGGAAGATGCGGGCAAAAAACCAGCAATACACCCGTCAGTATTTTGAAGTAGAAGGGCTAAATGTTCCGGGTGTTGCCACCCTCAGTGGCGACCCCATGGGCGGCTGGATCCAGTATTCTCTATCCCCCACGGTAAGCGCCTGGTGCGCCCAGCACTTTTACTGGCAATGGAAATATTCAATGGATGAAGCGTTCCTGAAAACCCGGGCGTGGCCGTACATTCATGATGCGGCCGTTTACCTCGAAAACATAACACGGCTGCAGCAAGGCACCCGAAAGCTTCCCCTTAGCTCCAGTCCGGAATACAATGACAATGCCATCAATGCCTGGTTCCGCGACTGGACCAATTTTGACCTGGCTTTAGCAAAGTTCCTGTTTACGGCAGCAGCTGAAACCGCAGCAGCTATGAAGCAGCCCGCAGAGGCCGGGCGATGGAAGCAGCGGCTGTCCGAACTGCCGGCTTATAACGTGAACGAAACCGGTTTAACGATTGCACCCGGGCAAAGCATGGAGTCTTCGCATCGTCATTTCTCACCATATATGGCCATTTACCCGCTGGTCTTACTAGACGTTAATCGTCCGGAAGATAAACGCATCATCGAAAAATCGTTGCGGCACATTGAGGCAAAAGGCACCCGTGCCTGGTGCGGCTATTCGTTTAGCTGGATGGCCTCCCTGTATGCCCGTGCGCAGCAGGCCGACAGCGCCCTGCGGCAATTACAGATCTTCGCCTCCAACTTTTGCTCGCCCAACAGCTTCCATCTGAACGGAGATCAAAAAGGCGGGCAATATTCCGGGTTCACTTACCGTCCGTTTACACTGGAAGGCAATTTTGCTTTTGCGCAGGGCGTGCAGGAATTATTACTCCAAAGTAAACAGGGCTATATAGCGGTTTTTCCGGCCGTTCCTGCCAGCTGGAAAAATGTCCGTTTCACCAATCTTCGTGCGGAAGGAGCCTTCCTCATAAGTGCGGAAATGAAAAACGGCGATATCAGCCGCATTAAAATTGTAGCAGAAAAAGGCGGGCGGGCAACATTTAAGCTCCCCTTTCTAAAATTCAGGATCCATGCACAGAGCAATCTGCAGATGAAAGAATCCGGCAACGGGTTTGTACACCTGAACGGCAAACCCGGCGGGATGGTAGTGCTCGGCAGTGCAGGTTAAGGATCCCCGGTTGCGGAATACGATTATTGGGTAACCAACTTCTGTACGGCTATCCGCTTTGCTTGCGTCGCACCCTTTGACTTCAGTACTTCTATCAGCAATTAAAGCCAAATTTCAGGGGTAAAGAACGCTGTTCTGTATATATAAATTTTATATCATTTCTTAAAGCCGCGGATCCCGCCCGGGGCGTGACCAATTTCGCTGATTATAAGCGGCGCCTAATCTGCGGATCAGCGACCTTAATGAAGTTGAAAACAAAAAATTCAAAAAATTTTTCGCACTTAACACGGCAATTATAAAAATCGCTTAAGGAAACGACATTGATATATAAACGACCGGCAGGTACTGAAACAAGGCAGATCATCTTATTTTTGCATTTTATCCATTTGCAGCAGTCAAAAACATATCCGTTTCCAAAAAGCGCCCGGTTAAAAAGCCGTAAAACGCTACAGGAAGTTTTTAGTAACGGTAAACGTTTGCATTCCGGCTTTATAAAGTTGTTCTACCTTACCGGGCCGGCAGCACAGCCAGACATAAAATGCGGTGTGGGAGTCAGCAGCCGGTATTTTAAAAAAGCAGTGGACCGGAACCGCATCAAACGTCTGTTACGGGAAGCGTACCGGCTGCAGCAGGAAGCATTAAAACAAAAGGTGCTTCAAACCCAAAACCAGGTTTCGTTGTTTTTATTGTTTACCGGAAAAGAACTCCCGGACTATGAAGCCGTTTATAAACAAACCGGCAACCTGTTACAAAAATTAGCCGACCGGATCAATGAAGTGGCTCCTTAAAATAGCAAGTCTGCCGTTTATCGTACTGATACGGTTCTACCAGCTGGTCATTTCCCCCTGGATGGGGCCCAAATGCCGCTATACGCCCACCTGCAGCCATTATGCGCTGGAAGCATTTAAAAAATACGGGCCCTTTAAAGGATTCTGGCTTTCGTTCAAACGCATTTCCCGCTGTCATCCGTGGGGAGGAAGCGGGTATGATCCCGTGCCATAGGACCCGTTTCTTGTTCCAGGGCTACCATGTAAAAACTAAAAAAGAGCAAAAAAAACAGATTAAGAAAAAGCGAGCAGCGAATGGGGAACATACCGTATCAATTTCCAGAGATCGGGGAACATCGAGTATAAAGCGGCAATAACGTGAAACTTTAACCATTAAACCTGGAACAAAAATATGATCACCGGACTTGGACTTGACGTAATCGAAACCGAACGGGTAGCAGAAAAGATCCAAAAGGAACAAGGCTTCCGTGAACTGGTTTTTTCTGCAGAGGAGATCGCCTATTGTGAACCCAAGGCACACAAATATGAGCATTATGCTGCCCGCTTTGCCGCCAAGGAAGCCTTCTTTAAAGCGCTGGGAACGGGCTGGGCAACGGGTACCGCTTTCAATGAAATTGCCATTTTAGGCGATGAGAACGGGAAGCCGGTACTGCAACTAAACGGTCAAACTGCTCAAACCCTGCAACACCTGGATCTGAAAAAGATCAGCGTATCGCTCAGCCACCTGAAAAATATCGCCGCCGCTGTAGTCATCATCGAAGCATAACCCGCCCTGTCTCGGCAATCCGGCGAAGCAGTCGGTTCCACCGCACATTCCGGACATCTCCGCTTCTTTTGCTTTAATAATCACCTATTTTTACATTAAGTTTGTTGTGGTGAAACTCCTATTTTGTCTCTGCCTGATTGCAATATGCCCGCCCTCGGCTGCCCAGGATGCCGATATTATTCCTTATCTGGAAGCATGGAGGGTTTCGGACCGGTCGCAAAGCTACCGGGCACAGGTATTTTTCGACTCCCTCCGTATCCATAAAAGCGAGGCCATCTACCGGAAAAAATACCTGGATCATATTGCAAAGCTCCGCCAGTATCTGCAGCGGAACCCTAACCGGCGATTAGAAGTACGGTTGATGATGTTTGAGATCATGGCGGGCAGGGAATACCAGATGGAAGAACGCTATTATACGACTATTAATGAAGCCATTAAAAAAGCCTACCCGTTGCGGGACGACCAGCTCAATGCCGAACTCTACAGCATCCGGGCCGATATTCCCCCTGCACCGGAAACACATCTTTTGTATAACTTAAAGGCTATTGAGATTCAGCGCAGGATCGGGTTTGAGCACTTTCCATATGTTCAGAACCGATTTTTTGGAGTGAGTTATGTGTTATATGGACAAGGCGATTACATACAGGCCATCGCATACGGCCGTCAGTGTCTTAAGAAATGGACACTGGACTCCACGCACCGCGATTCCAGGGTTTTTATTTTTCAATGCGATATCCTGGGAGCCGCTTATAAAAAACTCAACCAGTTCGATAGCGTCCGGAAGTATTATAACCGGATACTCCAGGCATTAAATGAGGAACCAGACCAGAAGGTAGCCTCGCTTTGGCGGGGAATCGCCCTGGGAAATATCGGGCAAACCTATACAAAAGAGCTACGTTTTTCGGAGGCGCAGCCGCTACTGACCGAATACCTGCAAAATAGCCTGGTCTATCCCGATTCACTCAATATTGCGATGGCGCAAAATGCCTTTGCCTCTTTTTATTTTCAACAAAAAAAATATGACCAGGCCCTGCTTGCCGCAAGACAGGCCTGGCAGATCGCCAACCGCCAGCATATCTATGCAGAACTGACCGCGGCGGCCGACCTTTTGAGTGCCATTTGCCGGCAAACCGGACAGGCGGACAGTGCCTTTTATTACCACGAGCGCTCCGATAGTTATAAAGAAATTACAAGAGAACGGATTAAAAAAAGAGAGCTGTCCGTAGTCAACGCCCAGATCGCTTTTGACAACCTCAGGTATTCACTGGTATTGGCTCAATCCCTGGCCAATAAAGAAAAAAGCATTCGAAACGCTGTTCTGGCGGGCATCGTATTGCTTACAGTCATTGCACTGTTATTGTACAACCGGAAGCGGGTAAAAGACCAGTATCAAATGCGGGTTATGGCGCTAAACCATGATACTGCAAAAAGGGATATACAGGAGGCCAGGGAAAAAATATCGGTTTTCACCAATAACCTCATTGAAAAAAACGAATTAATCCGGAATTTAGAACAGCAACTGGCCAATACACGACCCGCCGGATCTGAAATATCAGAACAATTGCTCAACTACCCGCTGCTCACCGAAGAAGGATGGGAGCAGTTCCGGAATGCGTTTACCAAGGCCTATCCCGCGTTCTTCAACAATCTGCGCCGGGATATCGATAACCTCACTCCTGCCATGGAGCGGCTGGCTGCGCTTGTTTTTTTACAGCTCACCAACTATCAGATCGCCAATACCCTGGGCATCAGTAAAGACAGCGTAGCCCGCAGCAAACGCCGTTTACGTACAGGCCTGACCCTTGCTGCAGAGCAGTCACTGGAAAACTATATAGCCACCCTGGCCTGAAACTCGATGCCGTCGCAGGGCGTCTTGCCGGCGAAAAAATAAAAATTTATTGAATACGTAATTACATATATACAACTCCGTTACACCAAATCCGGGGTTGTCCTTTTTTTGTCCGCCCCGAAACTTGGAGCGCCCGGTTTTTGCGGGCATCTTTACCAAACAACATGAAACCAAATCGATCGTTTAATATCACCCTTCTAATCCTGATCGTGGCCATCCTTCTTTTAGTGGCCGCGTGGATCTACTTTGATCGAAGAATCCGTGCACTTTAATTCAGACTGGTCAGGGGGTCGCAATCAAAATCATGCTTCAGGCAGGTATTTAATACCTGCTTTTTTTATTTGCCTTACCCGGCTCCGGAGCACATAAGCAGTATGCCGGTACGCGGCAAACACCCATCCCCTACCCCAATGCACCCGTCCGTCCTTTGTCCGCCCCGGGTCCGGTTTTCGTCCTGCCTGATCTTTGGATGGCCGGTTTGAATACCGCACCTTTAAAAAACAGGCGTGCAACGCACACGGCCCGTTCGGATATTTTCAAAAAAGATTGGCCTGCCCTTAAACAGAAAATTAATGCCCTTTTTTGAGCTGTATCCTTACGCTTTTAAACCAGCAACCAATTAAAACAATAGCATATGCAACAGCCCTCTCATCAAAAATGGATGCATTACGTAGACGGAAACGAAAAGCTTTCCAAACTCACCATTCCCGGCACCCACGATAGTGGTACTTATCCTTCAGACCTGGAATCGGCAAAATGCCAGGGGATGACCCTGGAACAACAACTCAATGCCGGTATCCGGTTTATTGACATCCGGTTAACCTTCGGTTTTGAGGACGATGGACTGCTATGGGTTGCCCACGGGATTGACAGTTTTTTGGGGCTGAACTTTGAGACCGACATTATCGGTACCTGTAAAAAGTTTTTATCGCAAAACCCGTCGGAGACAATCCTGATGTCGATCAAAAACGAATCCCTGACAGAAAAATGGGGGGATGATGCAAAATTCTACGGTGACCTGTCTGCCATAATTAACCGGTCAAAAACGATCTTTTATTTAAAAGAATCGATGCCTGCCCTGCAGGAGGTAAGAGGCAAAATCGTACTGTTTCGTCGGTTTCCTGTAAAAATAAACATGATTCCTGGCACAAAGCCCCACGATCCGCCCCGCCCGGCAACGCCGATACTTGCTAATAATGGCTTGAACATTTATGACCATTTTCCGGCGGATGATGCTGCACCGTTTACTAATGCATCTATCAAATATTATGTTCAGGACAGGTACTTCCGGTGGTCTGGTGGCTCAAACCGTTCGGAAAAATTTACCGCCTGGGTAGCACCCACGCTCAATAAGGCGGCAGCGGTTACGGAGCAGGATACCTGCTATATTAATTTTACAAGTGCAACAGGAAGATTCGGCGGCGCCCTGCCCTTTACATCTACCCCCTTGGATTTAGCTAAAACCGTGGTGCCGTTATTCAATAACTATTTAAGCAGCAACCCGCCCCACCGTTTTGGCATTATTCCAATGGACTTTCCGGAGTTGACACCTTATTTAATAACCCAGCTCATCCATTGCAATTATCAAAATCCCATGGTGTTTCCAAGACTGCGGAACCGTTCCAATGGGGCCGAATATCTCAATTTCGATGGAAAACTACACCATATCCCCAACCCGGCTATTGCCGCAAACCTTTTCAAAAAGGATTGGGACTGGCAGTCCATTCCCAACTTTAATTTTACGCCCGCTCCTGCTTGTACAGGTGTTCCTCTGTTAAACGGAAAGCTGCTTTCTTTTTCAGGAAGACCGGAGTTGTACATATGCTATAATATAGCCGGGAGCTCCCGGCCGGTGTTACGCCATATCCTCAATCCATCCACACAAAATGCCTATGGACTTTTTGGAACAATCAACCCGGTTCCGGAAGCAACAAAAGGCAATTATGAATTTCTGTCCCCGATCAGCTGGCAATAAGAACAGGCAATGGAAGCAGCCAAACATGTAATAATGGTCCACAGATTGCACGGCTTTTCACAGAAGTCGCCCCACCGAACAAGACTTCTATCTGTGAAAAGCCGTGCAATCCATGCGCAAAAATTTCAGTGGGTTCCGTGATTCGACACGCATGTCCCAGGACACACAGAATATACCGCAGGGGTAGCACCCCACCTTAAACCGAGAATAATCACTGATCCCGCCGCGCGTTGTTATCACCCCTGGCAAACTGGAAAATACCAGCAGGTTGCTGCAGAAAATATATAAATCCTACTTTTGACCCAATGAACGAGTTACCATCCTTATCCTTTCAGCCGGCAGAACAAATAAAGGCCTACCAGGAAAAAAAACTGGTGAACCTGATCCAGTACCTAAACCTGCACTCACCTTTTTATAAACGCCTGTTCCGGGAACACCAGGTCGATCCGGATACGATCCGGGGTATTGAGGACCTGGTTCGCATTCCACCAACAGAAAAGGAACATCTGCAACGCTACAATAAAGCGTTTGTTTGTGTACCACAACACCAGATCGTGGAATACATGGCTACTTCGGGAACCGTAGGCAGCCCAGTAACCATTGCCTTAACCGAAAACGACCTGCAGCGTCTTGCTTATAACGAATACAGTTCCTTTGCCTGTGCCGATGGCAGCGCTTCCGATATCTACCAGCTGATGCTCACCCTCGACCGGCAGTTCATGGCCGGTATTGCGTATTACCTGGGTATCCGCAAGCTTGGGGCCGGACAGGTACGTGTAGGGCCCGGTGTGCCGTCTCTGCAATGGGAGGTAATTGAGCGGCTACAGCCGAACGCAATCGTGGCAGTACCCTCTTTTATTATAAAGCTCATCCAATATGCAAAAGAAAACGGCATCGACCTGAATCAGTCTTCCGTAAAAAAAGCGATCTGTATTGGAGAAAACCTGCGGAAGGAGGATCTGAGCCTGAACATCCTGGGCAGCCGCATTACCGAGAACTGGGATATACAGCTGTATTCAACCTACGCCTCTACCGAAATGCAAACCGCTTTTACAGAATGTTCAGCAGGCAAAGGAGGCCATCAGAACCCGGAGCTGGTGATCCTGGAGCTTATTGATGACGATGGCAACCCGGTTGCTCCCGGAGAAATTGGGGAGGTCACCATTACCACGCTGGGAGTAGAAGGCATGCCCCTCCTGCGGTATAAGACCGGCGACCTCTGCCGTGCTTTTTATGAACCCTGCGCCTGCGGCCGGCATACCACAAGGTTATCGCCTGTTATCGGCCGTAAAAAACAAATGATCAAATTCAAAGGCACTACCCTGTTTGCCCCGGCGCTGTTTGAGATCATTCATAAAATAGACGCCATTAAGGAATATGTAGCCGAGGTATACAGTAACGAGATCGGCACCGATGAAGTACTGTTGTATATCCTCCCTGCCAATACCTCCGAAGAAACCGACGGAAAAATAAAAACGTATTTGCAGGCCCGTCTGCGGGTAATGCCGCATATCAAATACCTCACCAGAGAAGAAATGCAACGTCTTCAGTTCCCTGAAGGTGCCCGTAAACCGGTAAAGTTTATCGATAAAAGAAGGGGATCTAATGGGGGCGTTTAAAGGGGCATGCCATTTTTCTGATCTGTGAAGACAGTCCAGGAAACAAGTGGTGATCGCCGGACGAACACCGGCAAAAAATTCTTATATTAGTAGTTATGCAAACGAAAATGTCCCTTCGCCTTTTGCTTATCTGCTGTACGCTCTTGTTCCCGGTTCATCAAATAAATGCAGCCATTCATCCGGACAGTCTGCTGCCCGTTCGCGGGTTGTGCATTGAAGCTCCCCGCCCTTCCGGCGTGGACTCCTTTGTAACCTTCATCCATAGGGAGCTGGGGCCAAGAAAGGTCAATACACTGATCCTGCGGATCGACTTTAATTACCAGTTTAAAAGCCATCCGGAACTCAGAGACAGCATTGCCCTGTCTGAGGCCGATGTAAAAAAAATGGTGACCGTATGTAAGCAAAACAACATCACACTGATACCGCAAATAAACCTGCTGGGGCATCAGTCATGGGCCAGCAAAACGCATAACCTGCTAAAGAAATACCCGGAGTTTGACGAAACGCCATGGGTTAAAATGCCCGAAAAATATGCCTGGCCCAATAACGACAGTCTTTATTGTAAAAGCTATTGCTCCAGGCACCCCCGCGTGCATAAAATAGTTTTTGCACTGGTCGATGAGATCTGCCAGGTATTTGAAGCCAACACGTTTCATGCGGGTATGGATGAGGTCTTTTATATCGGTTATGCGCGGTGCCGGCGATGCCGCAAAAAAGACAAAGCACAGCTATTTGCAGACGAAGTATGGCGCATCCGGAACCACCTGGCCGCCGCAAACCGTACCCTCTGGATCTGGGGCGATCGCATGCTGGACGGGCATGCAACAGGAATGGGCATGTGGGAAGCCAGTCATAACGGTACGCATCCTTCGGTTGACCAGGTGCCTAAAGACATCGTTGTTTGTGACTGGCACTATGAACGGGCCGACAAATCGGCCGTCTATTTTGCCATGAAGGGATTTAAAGTGGTTACCTGCCCCTGGCGCGACCCCCTGATTGCCATTGAGCAACTGCAGGATATGATCAACTTCCGGAGAACGGCTACTCCGCAGCTCAAACCCCTGTTTGGAGGAATGCTGCAAACGATATGGTCGCCCAACGGGGCTTTTTTAAAGGAATTTTACAACAAACCGCAAAAAAGCTCGGGCACCGGCGGGAAAAGCAACACCCAATGGGAATGTTTCACCCGGCTTTTTGATACCATCAACCAGTTGTAACCTGTTCTTTTAGCACCTGTATTTTTGCATTTTACGGCCTGTTTTATCCATTTGGCAACAATATATTTTACCGTTAACGCTGCAGCCGGATCATTACCGTGCCGGAAACCAGATCGTGGATTGCCCGTTTCCTGGGATTGGTGCGGATGGTTATAAAGGAGATCCATCCCAGCAGCACCTTAACAGGATACCGGATAAATGCCTGCAGCAGGCCGATCCGCCTGGATGCATCGGAAAACCGGCGAACACGGATGCCTTTCAGGTAGTTGCCCAATGTACATCCCAGAACGAGGCAAACCGGCTCATACAGTACAAAAAGGCTGATAAACAACACCATCCGCACCCAATCCGGCACCTGTTCATACCGATCGAGCAAACCTCCGGCAATAAATGCCAGGATGATCACAAAAAGCATATCTATAAACGTCGATTGAATTCGATCGGTTAGTTCCGGATATTGTTCTTCCATAGCAGTTACTGGTATTATTTAAAAGTAAATGTAGTACGAATTCCCCCTTTTCTGAAAAAAAATCTGCACTGCGCTGTGAAATTTGAAAACAGCTCATTGCTGTTGCAGGCATCACACCCTTGTAACAGGCGGTTCTGTATTGCAACGGCCATAGTGTGCTTCTTTACATCCGGAACAGGCACCGTATTTGTGCCACTATCACTAAAACGATTATGGATACCAACAAAAACGAACAGGACCTGCGGGATACCGAAGCAGACAAGGAAAAATTGAAACCGGACGAAGGAACATTGGACCTGCCGGAAGTTAAAGACATTCCCGGGCAGGAACATATTCATCCACCCGACCTGCGTGAAATGGCCGATACCACTATTGCCTCTGATGACGAAGAAGGAGTAGGTATTTTTGACACTGACAACGAACGCCTGGTACGCGGCAACCTGCCGGTGGAGGATCCGGAAACCGCCCTGCCTCCGGAACCGGACTTTGAAGCAGGATCCGGCGACGAAGCGGACGATGCCGGTATCACCGGGGATGAAATCACACAGGAAGAAATCGACGCGCTGGATCAAACAGGCTCTGTTGATGACGAAAGCCAGCGCCGTGCCCGTCCGGACAACAGCGATACCGAAGGCGATCCGCTGAACGAGAACATAGAAAATTCCGGGGAAGACCTGGACATTCCCGGCGAGGAACTGGACGATGAAGAAGAGGAAAAAGGCGAGGAAGACGAAGAAAACAACGTTTACAGCCTGGATACCGACAACGAGTAGTCCTGGAGCCATTTGCGCCGCAGCTGGTGCGGAAATGCACAGATCAGTATGTCAGTGTCCCACGAAATCTACACCATTAACGGGATACAATCCCAAAGGCCATTTATTGTATAAAACCCCCATCACCTAATAATTTTTTTGATACCAGTGATCTTTTTCGTTTTTTTGCGCCTTGTTTAATAAATTACGCATACAAAAATGATCACAGTAGGGGGAAAACGGCTTTCACTGCAGGATTTTAACGCAATCTTAATTGATGGCCAACCTATTACACTTGATGAAGCTGCTTTGCAGCAGGTAAACACCAGCTTCGAATTTCTGAAACAATTTTCCAGTCATAAGCTGATTTACGGCATCAATACGGGTTTTGGTCCCATGGCGCAATATAAGATCAGCGACGAAAATATTTTAGAACTGCAATACAACCTGATCCGCAGTCATAGCAGTGGCGGAGGTAACGTGCTTCCGCTCTTGCAGGGAAAGGCCGTAATGCTGGCCCGTCTTAATAATTTAATGCAGGGCTATTCCGGTGTGGATCCAAAACTGGCCATCCTCCTGGCCAATATGATCAATCATAACCTGGTGCCCTGTATCTACGAACACGGAGGAGTGGGCGCCAGCGGCGACTTGGTGCAACTCGCACACCTGGCGCTGGGCATTATCGGAGAAGGGGAAGCCTGGTATGAGGGCCGCATTCAACCCACTGCCGAAGCCTTCAAAAAGGCCGGGCTGGAACCGCTGAAGGTTCAGATCCGCGAAGGCCTGGCGCTGATCAATGGCACTTCTGCTATGACGGGCGTGGGCCTGCTGAACCTGTTACAGGCACAGCAGTTACTAAACTGGTCGATCATGCTTTCAGCCATTACGAACGAGATCATGGAAGTATATGACGATCATTATTCGCACGAGCTGAACATTGTAAAACATCATACCGGCCAGCAACATATTGCCCGCCAGATGCGCGCTATCCTGGAAGACAGTAAACTCATCCGCAGCCGGTCCGAACATTTATACAACCCCGAGAATATTCAGCACGATGTATTTGAAGACAAAGTGCAGGAATATTACTCGCTCCGCTGTATCACGCAGGTACTGGGACCGGTTTACGATGCCCTTGCGCACACTGAAGAAACGGTGGTAAATGAGCTTAATTCGGTAAATGATAACCCGGTAGTGGACGTAGCTAATCACAATATTTTTCACGGCGGCAATTTTCACGGCGACTATGTATCTTTTGAAATGGACAAAATGAAGATCGCCATTACCAAATTAACCATGCTGAGCGAACGGCAGCTGAACTACCTGCTGAACGCGCGACTGAACCAGAAGTTTCCACCCTTTGTGAACCACGGCGTGCTGGGGTTGAATTTTGGCATGCAGGGCATCCAGTTTACGGCTACATCCACCACGGCAGAGAACCAGACCCTCTCTTTCCCGATGTATGTACACAGTATTCCCAACAATAACGATAACCAGGATATTGTAAGCATGGGTTTTAATGCGGCACAAATCGCCAAAAAAGTGATTGAAAACGCATACGAAGTGCTGGCCATCCAGGCCATGACCCTGTTGCAGGCGATCGACTACCTGGACCGGCACGATCAGATGGCAGCAAAGACCAAGGCTATTTATGCTTCCCTGCGGGAGCAGTTTCCGAAATTCAGCAAGGACTATCCGCTTTATAAAGACCTGGCAAAAGTGCGCGATTTTATGAAAGTGCACCAGCCGTTTTAAATTTATAGTTTTGAGTTTATGGTCTATCGTTTGTTCAAACCATAAACTATAAACAACAAACAAGAAGCTAAAAATTATGAACTGGGCATTAGTAACCGGAGGATCCCGTGGCATCGGAAAAGCGATCTGCATACAACTGGCCAAACAGGGCTTTAATATATTGATCAACTATAAAGGCAACCGGGAAAAGGCCGAAGAAACCCTTGCAGAAGTAGAAAAAGCTGGTGTTACCGGAGCCTTGCTGGCCTTTGATGTGGCCGACCGCGAAGCGGTACAACAAACTCTGGGCGGATGGATGGAAGCCAATACCGATAAGACCATTGAAGTGCTGGTGAATAATGCCGGTATCAAAGACGACGTGCTGCTGATGTGGATGAAGGATGAGCAATGGGATGGCGTGGTAAACACCAGCCTTGGAGGCTTTTTCAATGTAACCCGGCTGGTGGTCAATAACATGCTGCGCCAGCGTTACGGCCGCATCATCAACGTGGTGTCCCTCTCAGGATTAAAAGGTCTGGCCGGACAAACCAATTATTCCGCTGCCAAAGGTGGTGTCATTGCCGCTACCAAGGCCCTGGCCCAGGAAGTAGGAAAACGGAATATCACAGTAAACGCCGTAGCCCCGGGCTTTATTAAAACAGACATGACGGAAGACATTGATGAAGGCCAGATGAAACAAATCATTCCCGCCAACCGTTTTGGCACGCCGGAGGAAGTAGCACATGCAGTGGGCTTTTTTGCCACAAAAGAAGCGGCTTATATCACCGGACAGGTACTTTCCATTAACGGAGGGTTGTATACCTGATCTTTTACTATTACTGGTAATGAGCTGAAATCAAAACAAGTTCTGTTTTTGGTCAGGAAATACCAATTTAATACCAGTCATCAAGAATACGCATACTCAAAATCCTTGCCGTTAGGTTTGTGCGACATCAATCTTTACACGGGAAGCTTAAACCTTTGCACGTATTACAGTCGACAGCCACGACCGGTGTCCTCACTGGTCGGTTAGACTAAAAACCCCTGCGGCCAGAAAGTCGGTGCGAACACCAATCTTTACTCGGGAAGCGCAAATCGCTGGCGGCAGTCGTCACCAGCTACTACCAGCACCGCCGCCGCCGGAACTGCCTCCACCCCAGCTGCTGCCGGAGCTGGAAGAACCGCTGCTCCATGAGCTGCCCGAACTGCTGCCAGAGCTGGATTGGGATTTTCGCGGAATAGCATACTCTTTGGTTTCCTGGTAGTGACAGAATTTGCAGGCATATACTTTCAGTCCCACTCCACTGCTGGAATAAGTAGCCGGTTCAATAGTGCGGTCGGATTCCAGGAAATAAGCCATGGTATTGCATTTAGGGCAATGGCTGTACTTACTGCTTAACAACACACCATGCAATTTGAAGGCCTTGCCTTGCTTCTCGGCCCATACATCATAATCGACCGACTTGAGTTGCTCTTCCATTTTTTGAGCTTCGGTCAGGTAGGCATTGTCCTGTTTTTCATCCAGCAGGCGCATCTCATTGCCCGTGTCGCTGATCACCATTCCTGCTTTTAATCTGTCCAGGTACTGCCCTACCTGCTCCCGGTAATAAAGCAGCGGAAACGGAAGGAGCTTATTGGCCAGCGACTTTTTCCAACGCTGGTCCAGTTGCCGGGCATAAAAATACATCACATCATCTTCCGTACCCCGCTGCTCCTCCCGGCGAAGCTGCCCCAGCAGCCGGAATACGGTAATACCGGTGGCCGCTAAAGCCAATACATAGAAGAAGGCCACGCCCGTAAAAATATTTACAGGCACCCCGGCAATTACAAAGACCATAACCGGCAACAGCACATAACAAACCAGAAACCGGAGCAGTAAAAACCACCAGGGGCTTGCCTTATCAAAAAATTGATCGTGGACCTTTTTTTTAAACAGAGCTATCAGCCCCGCTACGAAAAAAAAGGCATAAAACAACAATACCCAAAAGCCACCCCATCCCACATGCTTTTGATACAGGTTTATAAGCCCCCCGGAACCGGAAGTATTACCATATGAAGGCTCCGATGCTTCCGCAGGAAAAGCTGCATCAGCAGGCACCGCTTCTGTATAGGAATCGACTTCAACCGCCCCGGAGAGCATCCCTGCCACCTGCTGTACACCATTTAATACGGCTGCATCATAATTCCCCTGCTTGGCGAAAGGCACCATATACTCCTCCTGAATCTGTTTAGAAACAAGGTCCGTTAGTTTTCCTTCCAGGCCGTAGCCTACTTCAAATTCCATGCGGCGCTGATCCATCACCAATAGCATCACCACGCCGTTATTCTTATCCTTCCGGCCCACGCCCCAATACCGCAACAGCTCCATCGCAAAATCCCGCGGTACTTTTTTTCCGATGGACTGCAGCACCACAACGGCCACCTGGTCCGTGGTGGAATCCTCCAGCCGTTTCAAATGACCGTTAATTGCTGCTACCGTGTTATTGCTTAATATGCCGTCAGGATTACTTACATAGTTGAAGCTGGGCGTACGTTTAGGGTCCGGAACTTCCTTAACGGTCCACTTCCGTTGTGCTGTAATGGGCATGCAGATCTGCAACAGCAGCAAAACAAACAGGGCAGGAAGTGGTCGAAACAGGTGTGTCATGAAAGAAATTGGGTTGTTAGCAACAAAATAACAAAAAGATCAGGGAACCGGATGTATTTTATTACACCTGATTCCCTGAAAAAGCCGGATCCGTTTTTGAGTTCCGGTTTGTTAGGGCCTTTATTTCTTTTCATCCAGCACAATCCACCGGTTCAGCGTATTATGCGCCGATTCCAGCACCACTTTATAATAACTGGAGGGCTGATCCTTTACATCAATAGTAACATGCTTTTGGCGGAGCGGAATTTCATCTGCCAGTTTATACGAATCGGTACCGCCTGTTTTTGTTTGATTAGTAGTGCTGATCCAAACCTTTACCGTACCCTGCTCCGCCGGATGAAGCGGCGTCCAGGTAATGTCCAGTTTATGCTGAAAATAATTTACCCGCATATCCGCCAGCGAAATCTTCCCGATCATCGCCACACCGTCCAACTCCCGTGCTACAGCCGCAGGAATGTGAATATTCATATACCGGGCTATTGTTGGAAAAATATCTACTACGCCTGGAATGTAATAATCCGGGTAAGCATTTAAGCCCGGGTTATTGGTGATCATCCAGGTGCTGCGTTGCCGGGGCGACTGGCCGCCATGTCCCTTTCCGTTAGCTTCCGAGCGCCCGTGATCGGTGGTTATAATAATCATCCAGTCTTCCTTAAACCGGTTCTGCCGGTACCGGATCGCCTCCCATACACACCCCATTTGCCGGTCGAGCATTTCGACCGCTTCATAAAATTTCGGGCTGTCGCCATAACCATGGCCCATATCATCTGTATATTCAAGATAGATCCAGGAAAGATCGGGTGCCTGTTGCCGGATCTTTTGTGTGGCTTTATCAATTACCTGCTCATCGATCAAATGCATCCGGTGCACCGGTCCGTTTTTGGGAAACTTTAGGGTATCGTGCTCGAAACCATCGGCTGCAATATCAACATGGATCTTTCCGGTTTCCGGAAGCCCGTCCCCTACAAGTTTGGTACGGTTATCCAGCCAGCTGGAAAAAACAGCGATCTTCTTCTGCGGGTATTGATCCTTTAACAGGCGGAAAATGGTTGGATAATGATAGTTGGGCGCCGCAATATCATTGTCCCAAACATTATGTTTATTGGCCCATGTGCCTGTGAGCAGACTGTTATAGCCTACCGCAGAAATAGTAGGCGTTTCTGAATAAGTTCCTTTGCCACCACCCACATAAGCCCGCATATACCGGCCCGCCCGCGCAATGGCGTCCATATGCGGTGTGGCCACCGATTCGATCACATCCGCCGGGATACCGTCTGCAATTACAAATACTACTTTGGGAGCGCGTTGGGCAAACAATGCCAAAGAGCCGGCCAGGAAGGCCATTATAACCAGGATTCCTTTTCGTATCATATCTTTTCTTTTAAAAGCCGTGTGCAATATATTCACTCTCAAAATCACCGTTCTTAAATAATTTTAAAATAGCATAACCTGGCGGTGTTTCCAGGTAGTAGCCTGGGCCGGCTGATTCCTTATCGCCCTGCCCCCACCAAAAGCCACTCATGGCACCATTACAGCAATACCAGACGCCATTATAAGACGTTTTATCACAAAGATGATTGTGCCCGCTGAGCGAAGCTCTTACCTTGTCTTTATGCTTATAAAGGAGCGTTTTTAATCTTTTGTAATCGCTGTGATGACCGCCCACCAGTATCGGGGTTGCACCAAAAGTAGGATAATGCGACATGATTAGGGTTGGTGTGTGAGCAGGTGTTGCCGCCAGGTCGTCTTCCAGCCATTTAAACTGTGTTTCATCCAGGGAAATATTGTGGTTATTGCCATCCAACACAATAAAATGCCAGCCACCGCGGGTAAAGCTGTAATACCGGTGCGGTATCTTTAATCGCTTTACTACATAATCCTTCCCATACATGGCATCCTGCTTATCCGGGGCGGCCCACCACATATCGTGATTGCCCAGGCAACTGTAAATATCATAGCCTTTTATTTCCGATAGGCATTCATCCCATAATTGCCATTGTTCGGTTACACTATCTCTTTTCACATGGTCGTAAGAAGCGTCATGAATGGAATCGCCCGTATTCAGGAAAAAATCAATACCGGTTGCTTTTATTTTCTTCAAACAATTTCTAAAACGCTGCGGTGCATTATCCCCTGGTCGAATATGCACGTCTGTAATATGCGCAAGCATAAGTACGGGTTTCTCTTTTCGCCTGCCAGCGGCCGCCATTCCGCCGGTGAGTACGGACCCTGTTAATAGAGACGTTCCTTTAATAAACGATTTTCTGTTCATGCCTGCTGCTATCTAAAGATTGATTACGAAGTTTTCAAACGGCGTCCAGGACCCACTATCATTATAGGATACGCGTAAAAGCCGCGTTGAACCGCATCCTGACTCTGATTTGAAGAAAATACCAAAAATATTTTCGGCGCCGGTAACGGGCACATAAGTAACCGGTGCACCGGCATTTACAACATAAAACGGACACCCGTCCACACTTTCTACTTTGAAATAATTTCCGGATATGCTGCCATACTTAAAATAAACGGAGTTTTGATATGGCGCCGGTGGCGCGGGAGCAGGATTGATCGTAATACTGGTAAACTTCCAGGGATTTGTTATCATGCCATAGAATGGCATACCGGCATAAGCAGCCATCCCTTTTTCTCCGGAATGATTCCTGTGAGGACCAGCAAGCGGCATAAAGGATACTAAAGCAAGGAACAACGGAAGTACCATCAGTGGTAAGCATTTCTTTTTCATAAAAAATGGTTGAGGATATTTAAAATTTTGAATTACAGCATAGACCCGGGCCTCAGAAGTAGCTTCATCGCTATTGCCATCCAAAAGGCTGCTTTAAATTAGGGTTCATTGTTGTTTGTGAAAATGGTATCGGCATATAATAATACTTGGGTTCTACAAACGTCCTGACCGTACTGGGGTTTACAGTAACGATCTGCCCACCGCTATCGCCATTTTCAAAATACGTACCCGATCCCGCCTGGCCATATGATCCCATTTTGTAATAAATCAGTGTTACGCCCAGTTCGTTCTTTTCGCGCTGTGCTGCCGGAGGTATGGTAGTGGCATTCGTTACCAGCTTAATATCGGCAATATTATCTCCTGTTAAATCATAATTTCCCGGTCCAGGAAAATACATACCCGTAGCCCTTTTCTCAAACAGCTTCCCTGCCGCCCAACGCATCAGGTCTTCAAAACGGTAGGTACCTTCAAGCGCAAACTCTACCCTCCGTTCTCTTCTTATTTCCAGGATCAGGCCTTTATTGACACCGCTTACGTTTGGATAATCCGCCGCCAATACCGGGTCCGGATTCGCATTGGCAGCCGCTACATTTAGCGGGGGCATAGAAACCCGGGCACGAAGCAGGTTTACAGACCTATCGATATCACTTTGCGAAGCCGTACCGAGCTCGGCCGCTGCCTCAGCATAAGTAAGCAACACCTCGGCATAACGCAATACGGGAATATCGGTATTGTTGATTACATTGTTGTCTGTAGTGTTAATATATCCTTTGATCTGGTGATAACCGGTAAAATTGGTACTGAATTCAGAAACATAGGGCGTTGCGGACTGAACAAGTGTGAAACCCGGAGGAGCAATGGTGGCAGATAAACGCGGGTCGCGGTCGGCAAATTCCTGCACATAAAGCATCTGTTTATAGCCAGGCAGATCGGTAAAACGGGTACCATCTTTCTTCAGATAAGTTTGCACAAGGTCCCTGGCGGGAGATTGCTCATAAAGACCGAATATATTAAAATTTCCGATACCCGAACTCTTTCCTTTTGCAACATCATAAGGATTGTTCAGGATCACTTCCTTAACCGTGCTTAGATCCTGGTTATTGAACAATGATGCATAGCTGGCCGCAAGACTGAATTTGTTGGCCGTAATGATTTCATCCGATTGTTTCTTCGCCAGTTCAAAATATTTATTGGCAGTATGCTGCAGGTTCAGCTCCGGGTGATATTTCCGGTACGTTCCTTCATAAAGCGCAAAGCGGGCGTAAATGGTTTTTACAGCGTACAGCCCGGGTGTAGCCGCCGGCACATTTTCCCGAACATTGGTGGCCGCAAATTCAAGGTCATTCATGATGCTGTCTATGATAAGCGTCCGGGGAGACTGTGTCATATAGAGTGCGGTTGAATCATCCGGGTTGAGCGTTTTACCGTACCAGGGTGCATCCGAATAAGTCAGCACCTTATTCATATAAAACTTCGCACGGTAGTAACGGGCCAGCCCCGCATAATGGTTCTTTACGGCATCCGGAACCTGGGCCCTGCTGTAGTTTTCAAGAAAATAATTAATCGTACGCAATCCGCCCCAGGTCCAGAAATTGGGTGTGTTTTGAGATGTAGTGGTGCCTGCCAGCACTGCCTTAAAATAAACCTGGCCCGTGGTAGCGTAGTTATCCGTCGATTGCCCCGTCCCGTTTACATAAAGCCCGGAACCAGTAAGGTCCAGCATGCCATTTACATACATAGAAAGATCGCTCTCCGTATTAAAGAATAACTGTGGACTTACTTCTGTTTGAGGATAGCGGTCCAGGAAACCTTTTTTACAGGAAGTGAGGGTCGCCGTAAACAGGAGGATATATAGTAACTTTTTCATTGTAATTGTTTTTTGACGTTAATAATCTTATAGCGTAACATTAATGCCTACAGAGTATTTCCGCTGGTAAGGGTATGCCCATCCGTACCCGTCTACGATTGATTCAGGATCTACAAATTTTTTGATCTTTGAAACTTCAAAAATATTTTCACCGGTAAAGAAAATGCGGAGTCTTTCGATGCCAAAACGCTGCAACATGTTTTGGGGCAGTGTATACCCTACTGTAAGATTCTTGATCCTCAGGTATGCCGCACTTAGCAGGTACTTGGTTTGGGGAATGTCCAGCCCCTTTCCGTCATTATCATCCGCCAGCCACGATTGCAATACCGGGTAAAAAGCACCCGTATTGGCGTTTGCCAGTCCCAGGTCAGTATAGGCTTTGGGATAGGTAGCGATCTCTTCCGGCGTTGCGGCGGTGCCCCTGTAAAAATCCAGGTTCCAGGGATAGATATTCGCGTAGGGCTGCTGGTAAGGCCCCCAAAACAGGTAGTGCTGCGGATAATAATCCATTTTACCAACACCCTGTAAAAAGAGCGACAGGTCAATATTATTCCAACCCATTTCAAGGTTAAACCCATACCGGTAGCGGGGCGTATTGTTACCGATCACACGAAGGTCTTTCGGATCCAGATCGCTGGTCCCCCGCAGAATCTTTTTATCACCATCAAGGTCTTTGTACCGTGGCCATCCTGGCACTACCTTTATTTCTCCCCAGGGAATAATCGCGGTTTGATCAATTTCAGCGATTTCCTCCTTCGTTTCAAAAATGCCATCGTTAGTTAGCCCCCATATTTCTCCAACTACCTGACCGGGCCGGTAGGCACCGCTAAACAGATGCAGGGGATTATCATATTTCAGGATTTTGCTCCTGCTGTCCCATATCCTTGCTTTCACGCCCAGTGAAAAGGGCTTTTGTGCCACCATATAGGTTTCATTGTACCCCAGGCTCAGCTCCCAACCTTTGGTTTCCATATCCGCCGCATTCTGCTGGGGGGCATTGGTACCCAACACAGCAGGTAATACCCGTGAAGGCGCCAGCATGCCCGTGGTCTTTCTTATATAATAATCAAACCCCGCGGTGAGCCGGTCTTTGAGAAAACCAAGATCGACACCAAAATTGGAACCCGCAACCGTTTCCCAGGTATAGTTCGTAGGATCTACTCTAAGTGGCGGTGCACCTGTAATAACCTGCGGCGGTGTATTGCCGCCGATCAGATAGGAGCTGGGTCCCACTCCAAGCGTCTGGATGTAGTCATAATACTTTACCGATTGGTTAGCCTGCCGTGCATAGGAATACCTGAGTTTCAACGCAGAGAAGGCCGGCATTAACGCCTCCCAGAACCGCTCCCTGTTTACGACCCAGGCGGCGGATACAGCGGGAGTAAAGGCCCACCGGTCCTGCGGCGGAAAACGCGACGAGCCGTCGCGCCGGGCCACCAGGTCAATGATGTACTTATTATCATAAGCATAGTTCAGCCGGCCGAAATAGCTACGCACCGCATAATCATAAAACTTGTCACCAAAGCCGGTTTGTCCAATGGTTATATTGGTGCCTGTGGTAAGACTGATATAAGGAAGATCTTTGGAGATCAACTGGTCCCTGCTTACATTTACCGGGCTCCATTCATACATTTCCTGGTTGTAAACAGCAGAGAGATTGAACGCATGCAGGTTTATTTTTTTTGTATAGTTACCAAACAGGTCATAGACATCCTGTTTTACCGTTCCATTTACTTCCGTTACACTGCCATTACCACCTACCATCCGGATATCTTTGGGGCCATATCCTATCTGGTATGGCAATACGATGGAATGTGATTTCCATAGCTCCCGTTTATTGCTTGCCGTAGCCCGAACCGTCAGGCTTCCCTTTAAAGCAGTCACCGTAGCGCTTAAGTTGTTGGTAAACCCAAACCGGGTTTCTGTGCCGCTGCCTCCGTCGGTAAGCTGTGCAGCCAGTATACCGGCCGTATTATTGGCCCAGGTGCCGTCGGGATTTTTGGCGACATTAGTGGGCTGGGTGTAATATACGTCTGTAATGTTGTAAGATGGAAATACCTTTTGCAGCTGATAAACAGCCAGGTTATCATCCACCTTCAACCACGGCAGCGGGTTAAGGCCCAGGTTAGAGCGAAGACCATAACGGTTCCAGTCGTCCCGGGCAAGCTTATTTAACCCGTTTTCTTTTGTGTAATCCGCAGACAGTAAATAACGTATAGGCCTTGGTCCGGAAGAAGAACCGCTGATGGAAAGGTTATGATATTGGGAGAAGTTGGATTTTGCAAAGAAATAATCATTCCAGTTATTGCTTCCCATATAGGCCCATTTGGTAGCATCAAGCGGGTTAACCCGCACATCTTCTACAGATGGATTCTCCGATCTTTCTTTTGCCCATACCTGCTGCCATTCGGGAAACGGCGCATAGCTGGAGGAAGTCCATGGCGTATTATCGGTGGCAATCTGCATTAATTTCTTATACACGAAAGGATCGGTAATCGGCTCGGGCGTCAGGGTTCTTTTGGAACGCGCAAAGTAGTTGTTATAACTGATGTTTTGTTTGCCTCCCAGCGCACCCTTACGCGTGGTGATGATCAATACGCCAAAGGCCGCTCTTGCCCCGTAAATGGCGGATGAGCCCCCATCTTTCAATAAAGAATACGACTCAATATCTGAAGGATTGAGCCGCAGTAAGTCATCCGTTTGAGAAGCAATATTGTCGATAAGAATCAACGGCCCGCCACCGCCGCCATTGATAGAGCCCATGCCCCGGATGTTGATACTGGGAGTAGCTCCGGGTCTTCCGCCCGGATAAGTGATATTCAAACCTGCCGCAACCCCCTGCAACCCCTGCAGGATATTTGCTACAGGCCGTTTTGAAATACTTTCCCCCGATACCTGGTCAATAGCACCGGTAACCAGTATACGCTTCCGCTGACCGTACCCGGTCACCACCACTTCATCCATGCCCCCGCTTACCGCTGTCAGGATTACATGCAATAACGATGAGTCTGCCCGCACCTCCTTTGATTCATAGCCGATAGCTGTAAATAAGAGTTGGGCTCTTTGAGGAACCTTTATGGTAAAGCTCCCTTTTTCTGATGCAACCGTTGTGTTCTTTGTACCGCTTTGCGTAACAGTAACCCCCGGCAAGGGTTGATTTGCACCATCCGTTACAGTACCCGTAACGGTTATAGATTGTGTTTGGCCAAAATGCCAAAACAATAGCAAAGCCACAACTGTAAAAATGGGTCTAAGCATATTATTGGTTTTATAATTTGAGCGTTCTGTATATGTTTCGAAACCGACCAATCATCAGAGAACTGCGGTAGATCTGTATATATGTTACAGCCTTCCCGTCTGACAAGCAAAATTGGATAAGACAAATATATATTGAATGAACGTTCAATTAATTTATTATTAAGTTTTGCGCAACCGTTTGCACAAAAAAACACGTGAAAACCCGCCGGCATTCACGCCGGGTGAAACATTATATTTGCAATGCGATTGCTCAAAAAAACAACACATGGGAAGAAAAAGCCTGAAAGCGTCTCGGCAGAAAGAAATCATTAAAGCCTTTTACAAACTGGCTAAAAAAGAAGGCCTAGAAAATGCATCCATTGCCAAAACGGCCGAGCTCCTCGCTATCAACCCCAGCCTGGTCATCCATTATTTTAAAACCAAGGAGCACCTAGTATATGGTCTTGTGGAATATATACTGGACCGCTACCTTCTGATCTTTGATGTACCGGAAAGTGCACAGAACAATCCCAAAAAAAAGCTGCTAGCCGTTATTGATAATATTTTCTCGCACAAGTGGAACACACTATTTGACGATAGTGTTTCTTATAGCTGCTACTCGCTGGCGTTTCGTGATAAGGTGATCAAGGAAAAATATAAGATCCTGCTGGACAGTCTTCGCAGAAACCTGGAAGAGCTGATCATCGAATGCAGGGAAAAGGGATACCTGAAGGTTGATGATACGGCAGCGGCAGCCGACCTGGTATTTATCCTGGTGGATGGCGCGTATTATTACCTGAGCCTGGTCTCCAACAAAAAAGAATACAAGCAAAAACTCAATGTATACAAGAAAAGGGCCCTTAGCCTGTTAAACTTTTCTATTCCGGCTTCTTCCGGAGGATGAATACCACCGCCGTTATTGCAATAATACCCCAGGCCAGGTTTACCACCAGGTTAGGATAGTCTTTCAGGTTAATGGCATGGATGATCAGTCCCAGGGCGCCGAGCATATTCAGCAAATGATAAAGGGGGCGTCCGGATTTCAACCGGTTCAGGCTTAAAAACAGGTAGGCCAGCAGATACGCAATACTGCCTACCCATCCCATGACCGATGACATATTATCGCCCGACAAAAAAAGAAAAAAATGCAGCATGACCTTATTGAGCTGGTTTCATAATTTAAACGGATATGCACGACGTGGCATTCCGTTCATCCTGATTCCGGTCATAAAATTAACAGAAACATTTTTTGTGCTTGCGATTTATATATGAAGATTTTAAGAACAGGGCCGGTTAATGAACAACAGCCTTCAGCTTATCCTTTATTTTGGTGATGCCGCAACTCCGCCCGGCCAGCGCAGCAATATGCACAAAAAAGCGCCTTAACGGCGCATAAAGGGATTGAAATAGTTAGAAGCCTCCCCCCTGCTGTGCTTATTTTCGCTTTAAGGAAGGCACCAAAAGCATTTTTGACGCATCCCTGTAGTCGACAAGCAATACAGCTCCGGGCGTTGAAAACCGGTAGGTTCTGCCGGTAATAAATCCTTTTACTGTTAGGGCCGACCGACCGGTATATTCAAACCAGATATCACTCCAGATACCGGTGCCCGCCGCCGCCGCATGACCGCTGCTGAGCACCAGTTGACTTCTTTTATCACCACAATTACACATAAACGTTATTTTAATCTTCTTTAAAAAATGGAGTATCCGGTTTGTCTGTTGCCCGTTCCAGCAGGCAGGCAGCTCCGGAAAGGGCCCACCAATCTAACAAACGCTCCCACCAACTGGTGCCGAGCCAGTACCCAAAAGGCAACGCTATCCATACACTGCTGCAATAAAAACAATCCATCAGCTTTCCCCAAAAGCTGCGGCCCGCTTTTTTACGAAGGAGGAACACCACATCAAAAGGTCCGTCCTCCCGGACAATCAGATGGGTGATCCTCCAAACGGCTAAAACAGAAAACAGGAAGTAACACATGTTTTTTTAAATTCCCGGCGTTTTAGTGCCGGCATTATATTTACAGATACCGGATCCGTACAACCCTGGCCCGGATCATCAGGGCTCCAGCGCAAAAGCTGCTACCCGGTAAGGAGCATCTTTGCCGCTTTGCCGGAAGGTGCCGTCTGTAGCCATCGCAATCACCGATAGCGTTTCCGCAAAAGCAGCCTTACCATTTCCTCCGGCATAACAGGTATCCAGTAACTGAACAGGCGTAAAATGTTTACGGTAAATGCCTCCTGCCAGGATGTATCCAGATGCATCATCAATAACCATTCCCAACGCGCCTGCATTGGCTACACCGCCGCAGGTTCCCTTTGCCACACCAAAACTGAATACCGCAAAATCATTCGGGTGGGTAGCCAGGAACGAAAGCTCCAGATCCGCTTCCACACCGCCTGGTTTATACTTCACAAAACCACAGCAATCCGATGCCGCGGGCATACCATTTACATTGACCGTAAACACCGCGGAATTACAGGCGCTATTATCCACACGTACCAATACCTTAAAGGCATCCGCGGTGGTTGCCGTAGCACCGGCCAGTAATACGTCCGGGGCATTTACGCTGGTGTCTGCATCATCAAACTTCGGTACCTTAAAGGTCGATTTCGGGATATTGGTCAGCAGCGTACCAGACTGGTTAAATAATTCCAGCTTAAACTCATACATACCATCACCACCCGGCGTAGCACCATTCCTCAACTGAGCCGAATCAATACCAATGGTATGTGTATTGTGCGTACGCTCATACCACTGCGGGTCCGTTTGCGGCGCATTGAATGGCGCCTGGCTGGGCCGCTCGGGCGGAATGATATACAGGTTGTTTTCGCTACCAATCGTAAAGGGGCCCAGTTTCACCTTGTCGTGACCAATCTGCTGATCGCCGTTGCCATCGATAAAAATAAAATCATAACTTTTATATTCCGGCGTATCTATTTGCTCTACCGTTCCGCTTACGGGATTCAAATCAGCAGCATTGATCTTCCGGTAACTCCACCGGTAATAATAGATCTCATTGCGTGGCAACCCCTGTCCAAAGCCCATATAAAAATGAAAGGTGCCGCCAAAGGGACGCTTATAATCCCCCACTGAAGTGCTGAAAAACCCGTCGCCGATTGCTGCTGCGTCTGTAAGTCCGATGCGGTTATAGGCAACCGATTGCCCTGCAGGCGCCTGCAGAAAGCTTTGCTGGTTGATATGGGTAACACTGGTACTGCCGATGCTCCGGATCATGACCAGATCACCGGGAAGCGGACAATTACAACAGCAATCCACCGGAACGCGCGGATCGGTTATATGAATGGAGAGCTCAGTGCCGCACTGATAATTCCAATAGGTATTGCAGGGTTTGGGAGGATTGTAAACCGTCGTCCACACGCCATTCACCAGGTATTCTACCCAGATGTACAGATCGGGCCGGTCGCCAAAACAACGGTATGATATAGTGGTATCAAAACGTCCGCTGACATCTGTATACACTACTTTCCGTTCTGTACAGCGATAGAGCCAGGGCCACCACCAGGGCCGTAAACAAAACCAGGGATGCAGCAACTCATAATTGCTGACGATGGTGTTGCGGATCTGATCCAGGTTCCCTGATAAAAGTTGTTGTCTTACATCTGCACCAATATCAGGAAGCTTTTCAGCCACCTGTAATTGCAGTTGTTCCGGAGACCGGGTTTCAAAAACCGACATTTCCGGGGCCGCTATATTCCGGGACGTTTTCAAAAACGGCGGCGGGTCCGGAACAGGAATCGGATTCCGGATCACTTCAGCCGGATTCAGAAATAGTTCCGGGATTTTTGCAATCACCGGATCGGGGATCCTGCGAATCCAGTAAATGATCGGATCGATTTCACAGATATGCACCCGGGCCCGGCATACCGGGCGGTCTTCCCAGCTGTCGCCAAGATGAAACCATTTGGAAACCGTACCCGTAACCCTGCACCGGCAAACCGGCCAGAAACGGCTGACGGCCGCCGGAACGGGCAAAATCGATAAGGACGCACTTTCTGCATTACTATTGAGAATGGCTTCATAAGGCTGCAGCTTTTCAAGCTCAGCGATGGTTCTTACTTTTTGCACCTCCTTATCGGTACCTGGTACCAGGAACACGCGCAGTTCATCAGCGCGCAGGCCGCTCTTATCCGCCCGGAATGCTGCGGCTTTTGAAAGATCAAATTCCAGCAGGTTGTTCCGAACCGGCTGTACCTGCAGCAGCAACCCGTTGCAGTAAAAAAGAAATCCAAAAACAGACAGTTCTTTTTCCGGCGGCTGCTCGTAGTTCACCGCCAGCGATAGTTTTCGTATTGCTTCCATAAAATATATTTAAAGGATGAGAATTAAGATTTTGGGATGGAGGACCGAGAATTGAGATTTGAGATTGGATTTGGAGTTTGAAATTCAGCACTCAAAGCTTACTCACTCTTATCATCCGCAACCGGGCAACAGCGGTACTCCTGCGATTTTTCAAGCAGTTCAATCTGTTTCCGTAACAGGTCGTTCTCCAGTTGCAGGCGTTCTTTTAACAATGGCTCACAAACATCACATTCATCCAAACAGCCTTTTACAATGATACCGGGTGTTGGCAGCGAGAACTCCGCTTCAAACCCGATCGTTTGTTTGATCTCATTGCTTACTTTCCCGGTTTTGTCGATCAGGCCTTTGGCTGCCAACTGCTCATCTACCTCCCTGATCGCTTTCGTTCTTGTAGCATCGTCAATAGGGCTTCCGGCGTCTGCTTTAAAGCCGCCCCCTGCCAGTACCGTGGCTTTTGGCCCTTCAAACAAGGCGCTGAGATTGGTGTTTACCGACAGCGTATTTATGCGGCCGGCCACCGCGGTTTCGGCCACCCGGTTCAGGGCAACCGTAGCGGGTATATCCTGCGGCACAAACGCCACAGGCAGCTTTGCCGCACCGGGTTTCAGCACGCCTCCTACCGGTGCATTCTCATCCAGCACGCGCCTTTCGATGGCCATCAATTCAAATTTTATTTTCTGCTTCTTGTTTAGCCGGTAAAACATATAGGTAACCGCATGACACTTATTGAGATTACTGAACTCCCTTGAAGAAGCTTCAAAATGATCCTGCGATTCTCCTTCAATATGGGTGCGGCTGCTGACCTCACCAATAGAAACCGCATGGGTTTTTCTTGAAGCCTCTACGGCCTGGGAAGCAGCGCTTTCCATATGCGAACGCTGCTGATTGAGGTAATCGAAAGTAGAATGACTGTTATGACTGCCCCGGGCGTTGGTACTGGCGCTGGCACTAAGACTAAACGGGTTCACACTTCCGCTGGCATCTCCGTGAAAATCCCATTTTCCTTCTGAGGAACTGTCGGCTTCACCGGACTGTGCAGCGGAAGCATCTGCCATATACTTTTGCACGGCCGACATGTAGTATTGCTCCTCCGATATCTGCTCACTCCGGTAACTAAGTTTGGTTTCACTGTCATAGCTAAACGTACTTCTCCGGTCGGTGGTTGAAAGACGTACTTTCTCTCCCGGAAGCAGTGTGGTGCTGTATACGGGATCGCCCAGTACCAGGCCCATCGTGCATCTTGAAAACCGGAAACGAAGGATCACTTCCACCACTACATTCCGCCGGCCGGCAACCAATGTGGCTGTAGGATAGGTTAATACCCGGCTGAAATTAATCACATCGCAGTGATCGTCAGGGATGAGCTCCGGACAGCAGGGTATAGCCGGCTCCTTCTCCGAAATATGTTTTGACATTTCTTTGAGTTTTAAGGTTAAGAAAATGAAGGGCTACAGTTTAAAGAGAGGCAGCGAAAGAACATTCAATGGTCCGGCCGGATAAAGAAATCATGATACCACTCTATATAACATTATTTACAAACGTCTTTCCTTAAAGGCAGCTTTGATACAAAACTACTATGCGGCTGGGCCGAAGTCAATCGCCAAATAAAGGGAGGCCGCGTCCGGTGGGGGTTATACGCGCCAACAGGTGGTTTTTGAAACCGGGTTTCAATAAAAGAGCACCGTTCTGCAACATGGTTTTAATAATAATCCGGATTTGATCCTGCCGCCTTTTTTTGTTGTAGTAATTTTGCAATATGGAAGCAACAGAAAAGATCAAATGGAAAGTGACAGGCATGGATTGTCCAACCTGTGCCCTTACCATTAATAAGTACCTGGAAAAGGAAGGCATGGAAAATGTGAAAGTAAATTTTGCTACCGGTGATGTCAGTTTTGAGTTGAAAGGGCAAAAGAATGAATCAATATTATCGAAGGGATTAAGCGGTCTGGGATATACCGTCATCGACCATGATGACGCACATGCACCGGCCCAGCAGCATACACATGACCACGACCATGGGAAACCGGGCGGCTGGTTAAAGACCAATATGCAACGTTTTTGGTTTTGTTTACCCTTTACCCTGGTATTGATGCTGCATATGATACCCGCCTTGCGGCATTCATGGTTGATGCAGCCATGGATCCAGTTCGCCATCACCCTGCCGGTGCTGGCGGCAGGCATGTCTTATTTTGGCGTCAGCGCCATTAAAAGCATTCGTAACCGGATGCCCAACATGAATGTGCTGGTAACCATCGGAGCCCTGGCAGCGTTTATTTACAGCCTATATGGAACAGTTACCGGCCAGCACGATTATATTTTTTATGAAACCGCCGCCACGGTGATCACCCTTGTATTCCTGGGCAATTATATGGAAGAGCATACGGTTTCATCTACCCAGGCACAGTTAAAAAAACTGGCCCAAACACAGGTAGTGATGGCCAATATGATTGCCTATGACCAGGAACACAATGAAAATATCTTTCCGGTAGAAAGCAGTGCCCTAAGGACCGGCGACCTCATCCTTATCAAAAGCGGTGAGCAGGTACCGGCAGACTGCAAAATATTATGGGGTGATGCGCAGGTGAACGAAGCCATTATTACTGGTGAAAGCGTTCCTGTAAAAAAGGAATCAAGGGATACACTGATCGGTGGCAGCATTATGGTGGATGGCACGGTAAAGGCACAGGTAACAGCTGTTGGAAAAGATACGGTTATGGCCGGTATTATCAACCTGGTAAATGAAGCCCAGGGTGAAAAACCACCCGTGCAGCAAATGGCGGATAGGATCAGTGCTGTTTTTGTTCCATTGGTGATCGGCGTTGCTTTTCTCACATTTATTATCAACTGGTTGATCCTGCAGGATTTCACTCCTGCTTTAATGCGGGCGATTGCCGTACTGGTCATTGCATGCCCCTGTGCGATGGGCCTGGCCACACCGGCGGCCATTGCCGTTGGGCTGGGACGCGGTGCGCGTAATGGGGTATTGTTCCGAAATGCCACCAGTCTCGAAAATTTCAAAGATATCCGCCAGGTGGTATTTGACAAAACCGGCACCCTTACTACCGGAAATTTTTCCATTGCCGGTTTTCAGATTTTGGATAAGAATATTTCTGAAGAAGTTTTTAAAAACATTGTATACTCGCTGGAAAAATATTCCAATCATCCCGTTGCAAAAAGCATTACCCGTAACTGGAAAACCAGGAATGACGTTCGCTGGAAACAGATCAGAGAAGAAAAAGGCAAGGGTATGTTTGCAACCGATAAGGAAGGAATTGAATATGGGGCCGGTTCTTTTGAGATCAGCGACGGACAAACAGGTGCAGACCAGCATAATATATACATCATCCGCAACCAACAACTGATCGGCACCATCGATCTGAAAGACGAACTGCGACCGGAAGCAAAAACCGTTATCAGTTATTTTCGCAGTAAAAACATCAAAACCGTTTTGCTGAGCGGCGACCGGCATTCAAAGGCTGACCAGATTGCAGCGGAGTTGGGAATTGACGAAGTGATTGCCGAAAAAACACCCGAGGAGAAACTGCAGATCATCGCTGAAAAAAACACCCAGACCCCAACTGCAATGGTAGGCGACGGCATTAATGATGCACCGGCGCTGGCTAAGGCCACCATTGGCATCAGCATGAGCGACGCCTCACAAATTGCCATGCAAACCGCACAAGTGGTGCTTACGAATTATGGCTTAAAGCACCTGCCCCTGGCAATGGGGTTGGGCAAGCACACCTATAAAACCATTAAGGAAAACCTTTTCTGGGCCTTTTCTTACAATATTGTTGCCATACCGGTGGCAGCCATCGGGCTGCTCACCCCCATGTTTGGAGCGCTGATTATGGCCTTCAGCGATGTGGTACTGGCCCTCAACAGCGGCAGGCTGATGGTAAAAAAAGTAGTGTAACGCAGCTCCCGACAATGCCCCAAAACAGGCAGCCGGCCCTGCTATTGATCGTGACATGTTCCTGTCAAAACAAAATAACAGGTGTGGATCTGCAGTTTAGTAAAAACAATTCCGCTATAAATCTATGTTAAAAACAGCGGCGGAAGCCATGTTTTTTTGCTGCATGCTGCCTTCAAATGCCTGAAATTGCGGTGTTATTACCCCACCTGCTGGTCTACACTAAATTAATTGTTCAAAAACCTAAAAAACAGCTGCATTCCGGTTTTCCCGGCTCTTCCGGATTTGAAAAATCAGTGTAACTTTGAAAAGTAAACGAACGGAACTCAGTATCCGATTATCAGAAGATCAGCATCTATGGAACAGGCGTTGCGGGAAACTTTAAAGAAGTATTTTGGGTATGACCATTTTCGTCCGTTGCAGTCAGCAATCATTCAAACGGCCATTGAGGGAAAGGACGTGCTGGCACTCATGCCTACGGGCGGAGGTAAATCGCTCTGTTACCAGATTCCGGGTTTATACAAAGAAGGGCTTTGCCTTGTTATTTCTCCTTTGATCGCCCTTATGAACGACCAGGTCCGGAACCTGCGCAAAAAGAATATCACGGCTTTTGCGATTCATACCGGTATGTCGCGTAAAGAGGTCATCCAGATACTGAAAACGGCTGCGTACAGTAATTGCAAATTTCTTTATGTTTCCCCGGAGCGACTGGAAACAAATTTGTTTAAAGAATACCTTCCTGCATTACATATCAACCTGATTGCTGTGGATGAAGCCCACTGCATTTCTCAATGGGGATATGATTTCCGCCCTCCCTACCTACGCATCGCAGGCTTACGCCAGGAGCTGCCGGGTATACCTGTAATGGCGCTTACCGCTTCAGCCACTCCCAAAGTACAGGAAGATATCTGTGAAAAACTTTCACCGGAAGGCATCAACACATTTAAGGTATACCGTCAGTCTTTTGAACGGCCCAATTTATCTTACAGTGTTTTCAGGGTGGCCAGCCGTATCCATAAAATAACCGAGATCCTGAAAAATGTGCCGGGGTCGGCAATTGTGTATTGCAAAACACGCAAACATACCAAAGAGCTAAAAGACCTGCTGCTGCTGGAAGGGATTGCCGCCGATTACTATAATGCCGGCTTACCTGCTGAAGAGCGTACTCAAAAGCAGCAGGACTGGATCCTCAATAAAACACGGGTGATTGTATGCACCAATGCTTTCGGAATGGGCATTGATAAACCAGATGTACGGGTGGTGATCCACGCGGATGTTCCGGACTGCCTGGAAAATTACTACCAGGAAGCAGGGCGCGCGGGAAGGGACGGTGAACGATCGTATGCTGTATTGCTTTACAGCGATGCAGAACTGGAAGTACTGGAAAAAATGCCCGACCAACGTTTTCCCGACCTGGAAACCATTCGAAAAGTGTATGGCAGCGTAGTGCATTACCTCCGGTTACCCGAAGGAGAACCGCCCGGCGAATTTTATGATTTTGATTTGAAAGACTTCATAAAAAAATTCGGGCTGGATGTAACCACCGCGATATACGCCTTAAAGGCATTGGAACAGGATGGCTGGCTTACGTTTAATGAGCAGGTTTTTATACCGTCGATGGTGCGGTTTACAGTGTATAAGGACGCCCTATATGAATACGAAGCCACACATGCAGATTCAGAACCACTGGTCAAAACACTTCTGAGAACCTACGAAGGGATCTACGATTATCCGATCGGAATTTCAGAAAGCTATATCGCCTACCTGATGAAAACAGACGCGGCGGTGGTTAAAGAACAATTACTTCGGCTGCATGCCGATGGTATTATCGATTATCAGCCAAGGAAAGAGGATCCGCAACTGATGCTGACCCGTACGCGGATCCGGATCACGGAGTTACAGATCAATATGAAAAACCACATGGCCCGTAAGCACCTGTTTACAGAAAGAGTGGCACAGATGAAACAATTCGTTCAAAATGAAAAAGAATGCCGCAGCAAGATGATCGGACGGTATTTTGGCGATACGGCGATAAAAGATTGCGGCGTTTGCGACAATTGCTTAAAAAGAAAAAACAACCTGCTTACGCATGAGGTTTTCGAAACCATTCAATCCAGGATCCGCGAAACCCTTATAGCCCCCTGTACCATTCCGCAACTGATGGCACAATTGCAGGGCATTGAAAAAGAACATATCTGGACGGTGATCAATTTTCTCACTCGTGAAGAACAGATCCGGATGCTGGAAGACGGCACCATCAGCTGGAAAAACAACCGGTGAACCCGATCCCTGATCCCTGGTTTATAAGGCAGTACCTCATGTAAACCGGCATTAACAGGCCGTTGCTGTCTCCGTTTTGAGCCTCATCCTGTAGATTTTTTTTGCACAAAAAAGGCCGATTGTAAAAACAATCAGCCGTTGCTAACCTATGAAAAACACCTACCGTGAAGGTACGAAAAAGGTCGTTTAAAAAAACAAGGATCCCGAATTTTCTTAAACATTTGTCAAAAATCATTGAAAATCCCGGGATACCGATCCTTGCTTTTCAGCAAAATTTAGTACCCGGTTAAGTAATGGCTTGGTTCTTGTGCTATTTGCATACCCCTCATTACCTTTTAACAATTGTGAATACACGCATGCAGCAAATAAACAGGATCCGGGAAAAGCTCAGCCAGCTCCGGAATACAGATACAAAACGGGAATTACCAGGCGCAGGTATCCATCAATACCGGTTGAATCCGCCGTTAGAGCCGGAACAGGTGCAATTATTTGAAGCAACACACCGGGTCCAACTTCCGGATGAATACATCGCCTTCCTTACAATACTGGGCGATGGCGGCGCCGGTCCTTTTTACGGCCTTCGCCGGTTAGAGACAAGCAATATCTGCTTTTTTGACCCCTCCGGAGAAGCGGCACACCAATACTTTGATTTAAGCCGGCCCTTTCCGCATACAGCATCATGGAATATGGAAGCCGAGCTGGAGCAGCTGGATGCCCGGCTGGAAGCCGCCTATGAAGCAGGAAACCAACAATTGGAAAAACTGCTTTTTGAAAAGAAATGGGAGCTGATCAGCGGAACCGAACATGACCAGGGCCGGTTATGTTTGGCTGATGACGGTTGTATACAGGTCAGCCTGATCATAAACGGGCCTGAAAAAGGAAATATGTGGGCTGATGAACGGATCAACGATGGCGATATGCATCCGTTAAACCAATTGGGCAGTACCGAAAGATTAACTTTTTTGAACTGGTACGAGCTATGGCTGGATCAGGCATTAGCAAAAATACAGGGTACCCAACGCAGGTTCTTTTCAGTGTTGCTTCCCAACGGAACCCGTAAGGTTCCGGATTATATTCCCTGCAAATAATGGCCCTACAATACCTGCTCCCTGATATACCGGGTCATTCCGCGTGTCAGTAGCCATTGCGCCAGTGTATAAGTACCCATAATAGCCCAACCGCCCCATGCAACCGGGTGATGGAATTTATTCACTGCGAGCACCGAATCCGATACTGCAAAAAAGACAGCGCCCGTTAAAATGATACGTGCCGTTTTGTGATTGGGCAAGTCATATAAGTGCATAGCCAGCAGGAGCATAAAACTGATAACGACACCGTAGATCAGTACCGGTATTTTTAATACGCCCAGATGCGGCAGCAAAAAGCTCATGATGAAAAAGTAATACACTCCTACAATAATAGCTGTATACCATTTGCCGGAAATAGATGCTTTTACTTTTATAAAATGAAAACAAAGGATATAAAAGATATGGGCAATCAAAAAGCAAACCAGTCCTAAAATAAAGTACCGTTCGTTGTCATTGGCAAACATTAGTAGTGTATCCCCACCAACGGAGCATACCAGGGCGCCGACCACCCATTTTTTAAACGGCGAACCGCTGCCAGCAGTTGCTGAAATAAAGCCACCCAGCAGCGTGCTTACCAGCAAGGGTTTTAGCAAAAACTGCAGGGCGTCGTTTTGCAGGGCCATGGCCAAAAAATAGAGCACCACTACGCAGATAAAAGCAATATGCCAGGCAACCGGTTTCATTGGATATAAAAATAAGAAATAAGGAAATACCGCCGGTAGTATGAAGTACCGGATGCAGCAATACCAGGTGGCAACCTACCCTGGCTGTCTCAAATTCGGGGTATACCCGGGCTGGCAATGCAGTATTCCGGCGGGGATGTAACCCGCTAATGCATCTGATGCCGTTTTAAGATCTCCAGCTGTCCCTTCACCAGTGCCTGGTCTGCATCCGGTAACAGGATTGTTTTAATGCCCAGCGTCTCACAGGCAAGGGTATATGCCGCCAAATGTGTGGTGCTGCCCAGCAGGTATACCGGTTGATCAGCCAGCAGGGTCTTCAGTTCCTCGCCAATCAGCAGGCCACTGAGGTAATGATAGTTATGTTCCGGTGGTATTTTTTTTAACAGCTGATTTGTGCGTACCCCAAACAAATGATGTAATAAAGAATGCGTTTGGCTGAGGTGTACGCCACGCATAAAATACGCATGGCTTGAGGGGTCACTCAGCTCATTGTTACGGGTTACCGAGCCTGCCAGGATGCTCTGTGCTGCAAGCAGGCCAAAAACTTCCCCCGTCATAAACGTTCGGAAGGCCGTTACCATGCGGTTATGGACCTGTATATGCTTGGGGTGGGTTCCGGGCAGCAACAGCAACAGCTCCTGCTCCGTGTCGGGCAAAGCGTCTGCTGCTCCCACGATTTTTGTTTCCTCGCCGCGCATCACATCTGTTGCAGTACAGGCACCGGAGATCAGCAACAAAGGATGGCGATCATCGGGAATGGTCTGCACTATGAGACCGGAACCATCTATCGAAAATGGCAGTGCTTTATAGGGCAATTCGGTTACCCCGATGGAGGACGAAGCCATACCCGACAACACAATCGGAATACCGGTCAGTGAATGCCCCAGTTGTTGTTCCAGGGTTTGAATTTGCTGGTTTAAAAAACGGATATAATATGCTTCCCTGCTGATGGCTTCGCCCTTTTGCTGCCATTCCGCTGCCGTTTGAGCGATGCCCTGCGCAAGTTGAACAGTTGCTTGTATGACTAAACCGGTTACCTGTATCAGCCGTAACCGGAATGTACTCGTTCCCCAATCGCAACTTAAAAAAAAATCCATACAATTAATGATTATTGATCCCGTGCATTTTCCACCGTTACCCGCTCAACATTTCCTACCAGGAAGATGTAAGAACAAGCACCCAACGCCCCGAGCACTGCAATGAAAATAAGCGCCGGCGCAAAATTGCCGCCGCTGGCCAGAAAGCCGATCACCACCGGCACTACAATACCGGAGAGCTGACCAATAAAATTAAAGACACCCCCGGTTACGTCGATCAGGTACTCAGGCGCAAGCGTGGATACAAAGATCCAGGTAATGGAAGCAAATCCTACTCCAAAAAAAGACAGAGACATAAACAGGATGATCCACCCCGGTGTATGCACATAATTAGCGCCCACAATGCATACGGACAACAGCAGACCGGCAATAATGGGCCATTTGCGGGCACGGGCAGCCGGTACACCCCGGCGCACCAGGTAATCGGAAAGGAAGCCCGAGCTCAGTACGCCTGCAAATGCCGACAGGTAGGGAACAGAAGCCCAATAACCGGATTGGATAAAATTCATTCCCCTGTAATCGACCAGGTATTTAGGAAACCAGGTCAAAAAGAACCACAAGGCTCCGTTCACCGCAAATTGTCCCAGGTAGATCCCCCATAGCTTCCGGTACGATAATACCACGCGCAGGTCCTTCCATTGAAAAGACCGTTTGATCTTATCATCCTGCCGGCTGTTGAATATGCCACCGCCATCCTCTATATGTCTAAGCTCTTCCTGATTCGCCCTTTTATGCTGCAGGGGGTCCCGGTAAAGGAAGTACCATATCAATCCCCATACCATTCCAATCAGCCCAGTAATCACAAAGAGCCCCTTCCACCCGGCCTGCAGCTGGATTTTTGAAAGAACCGGCATCAGGAAGGCCAGTCCCAGAAACTGTCCGGAGGTATATACGGCAATGGCTGAAGCCCGCTCCTGCACGGGGAACCAGCTGCTGACCACGCGGTTATTAATGGGGAAAGCCGGCGCCTCAAGCGCCCCGGTAGCCATCCGCAATCCAAATAAGGAAACAAAGCCTTTTGCAAACCCTTGCAACACGGTGGCCAGTGACCAGCCGATAAGACTAACGGCGTAGAGCACCCGGGGAGTGAACCGTTTCACCAGGATGCCACCGGGAACCTGGAATAACAGGTAGGTCCAGCTGAATGCAGAAAAAATAAGCCCCATCTGCACAGAAGAAAACCGGAATTCCTTTCCGATAGCAGAAGCAGCCACAGCCAGGTTACTGCGGTCCATATAATTGATGACTACGTTCACGAATATGAGGAACAATACCTGGTAGCGGACCCGGGTAGGCCTAACAGCCGGAATGTTGGAGTTCATATTTTTTGTTTTACCATTCTGCAATGCTTCCATCCTTGTGCCGCCATACGGGGTTCCGCCAGTTATGGCCTATGGCTGCCATTTTACGTACATGCGCTTCGTTGATATTGATACCCAACCCAGGCTGATCCGGTATTTTTACATACCCGTTCCTGTATTCAAGCACGGTTTTATCTGTCAGATAATCGAGAAGGTCACTGCCCTGGTTGTAATGGATGCCCAGGCTCTGCTCCTGGATAAAAGCATTATGGCAGGTAGCATCTACCTGTAAACAGGCGGCCAGTGCAATAGGCCCCAGCGGACAATGCGGGGCCGCAGCCACATCAAAGGCCTCTGCCATGGAAAGGATCTTCTTGCATTCTGTAATACCTCCTGCATGCGATACATCCGGCTGAATGATATCGGCATAACCTTCAGTGAGCAGGGTTTTGAACTGCCACCTGGAAAACATCCGCTCGCCGGTGGCAATCGGGATGGATACATGGTTTGCAATTTCGCGCAGCGCCTCATTGTTTTCCGGAAGTACCGGCTCCTCAATAAACATGGGCCGGAACGGTTCCAGTTCTTTCGCCAGGATCTTTGCCATTGGTTTGTGTACCCGGCCATGGAAATCGATACCGACCCCAAAGTCCTGACCGGTAGCCTCGCGCACTGCTGCAATACGGGCTACTGCCTGGTCTATTTTATCATAGCTGTCCACATATTGTAATTCCTCGGTGGCATTCATTTTCACCGCAAGGAACCCCTGCTCCGCCATCTGCCGTGCTGCAGCGCCTACATCTGCCGGCCGGTCGCCACCGATCCAGGAATATACCTTCATTGAATCATGCGCCCTGCCTCCCAAAAGCTGATGCACCGGCGCATGATAGTATTTTCCCTTAATATCCCACAGCGCCTGGTCGATACCGGCAATTGCACTCATCAGGATCGGTCCTCCCCGGTAAAACCCTGCCCGGTACATTGTGTTCCAGTGGTCCTCAATATGTAAGGGATCCTTACCTTCCAGGTATTCCATCAACTCGTCCACCGCAGCTTTTACAGTAGCCGCTCTTCCCTCGATCACCGGTTCGCCCCAGCCGGTGATGCCTTCATCTGTTTCGATCTTTAAAAAGAGCCAGCGGGGCGGCACCAGGAACAGTTCATATCCTTTTATTTTCATGATGTTCTTTTTAGGATTGAATGGCCTGCACAAACTGGCGGGCATTTTCTTTTAGCGTTTCCAGGTATGCATCGGTTACCGGTTGTTTGGTATCGACCAATGCACTGCCGATACCAAATCCCACGGCCCCGGTTTTCAGATACGCACCAATATTTTCCGGTGTAATGCCCCCTGTAGGCAATAAGGGAATATGTGGCAGCGGGGCTCTGAGGTCTTTGATGTATGCAGGAGAGTTGGCAGGAAACACTTTCACGATATCAGCGCCGGCTTTGTGAGCCGTATAAATTTCGGTAGCCGTATAGGCTCCCGGAATGCTAACAGCACCCAGCCTCTTACTTGCATCAATGACGCGTTCTTCCACAACCGGAGAAAGAATAAAACGGGCTCCGGCACGCACTGCATCCGCAGCGTGGGCGGCATCAAGGACTGTTCCGGCACCAATTATCATCGCATCGCCCAGTTTATCGGCTACCTGCTCGATGGCCTGTAGTGGTGCTTCTGAATTCATGGTAATTTCCAGCAGCCGGATGCCCCCTTCATATAATGCGGTAGCAATACGGACCACCTCCGAAGGAGCAGCACCTCTTAAAATGGCAATGAGTTTATTTCGGGTTATTTGTTGATAAACGGTCATATGTTGTTGCTGTTATTTTAATGTTACTTTTAATACACAATGATCAGCGGTAATAAAGAGCGTGCGGTAATCTTCCGAAAACGCACAATTAGACGTAATCAAGCTGGTCTTGATTCTGCCCAGTGCCCGGCCTTCTTTATTAAAGATCCATACGCCGCCCGGCCCCGGCGCAAAAACAACCCCTCTTTTATTGATCTTAATTCCATCCGGTGTGCGGTGCTCTTTTTGGAAAATGGCCGTACCATTAAAAAAAACACGTCCGTTGGCAAGCCCGCCCTCTTTATCCAGATCATAGATATACCAGTGCGGTTTTTGCGGATCCGAGTTGGCAATCAGCAACTGCTTTTCGCCCGGAAAAAAAGCAATACCATTCGGCCGGGTCAGGCTGTCGGCCAATAAGGTAACATGTCCGTCCTTTGCAATGCGGTACACCCCATGAAACGGCAGTTCCCTTGCAGGATCTTCCGGTCCCTGTTCCAATCCGTAAGGCGGGTCTGTAAAATAGATGGCGCCATTGCTTTTAACGGCCAGGTCATTGGGACTATTGAACTTTTTGTTCCGATAGTCGCCGGCGGCTGTAATAAATGCCGGTTCTGGGTTTGCAAGCGGAGCATTCATTACTGAGATGCGGCGGTCGCCATGCTGGCAAAGCACCAGCTGACCACGGGCATTGATGGCCAGTCCGTTTGACCCCAGTTCTTTACCCCGCGGAACAGCGGCTGTGTATCCCGAAGGCTCCAAGTAAATCCGGGTACCTTTTTCCGCAGTCCACTTATAGATCCTGTTGTTCAATACATCGGAAAACAGCAACATCTTTTCCGCCTCCACCCATAAAGGTCCTTCTACCCATCCGAAGCCATCCGCAATTACCGATACTGTGGCATGGGTATCGATCACGGCATCCAGGTTTGGGTGCAGCCGTTCAATAACCGCCACCGGTGGTTGCTGTGCCCGGGTTGTTAAGGCAAGCAACATCAAAAACGCAATAAACGTACGTACAGACACAGGCTTTTTAATAAACATGAAGCGCATCGTTAACCGGGAGGAAAGATAAACAGAAAAGATGGAACAGCCAATGTCCTGCTCCCGCAGATCCGCGGATAAGTGCAAAAGAAAGCGATCACCATCAACCCGGGCCAAAGATGCAAAAATCAGAATCTGCACAGAAGACGAAACTGCCATGAGATACCTGAACAAAAAACCGCCAGCAGCTGCAAGTTTATAAATGAATGTACACTCAAACATTGGTTATCTTTGCAGCATGGAATTATACGCAGCATCACTCACTTCATATAAAAGACTGTTAACCAAAGAGGTAAAGATTGGAGATTTATTATTAGGTAATAACCATCCCATCCGGGTGCAAACCATGACCACCACCGATACGATGGATACCATCAGTACAGTGGAACAATCCATCCGGTGTATTGAAGCCGGAGCCGAGCTGGTCCGCATTACAGCGCCATCCAAAAAGGAAGCCGAGAACCTGCTGAATATTAAGAATGAATTGCATAAAAGGGGCTATCATACACCGCTGGTAGCCGATATTCATTTTACACCGAATGCTGCTGAAATTGCCGCGCGTATCGTTGAAAAAGTGCGGGTGAACCCGGGCAATTATGTTGATAAAAAGAAATTTGAACAGCTCGAATACACAGATGCGGAATATGCGGAAGAAATTGACCGGATCCGCGAACGGTTCACTCCCCTGATCAAAGTATGTAAGGAATATGGAACGGCTATGCGCATCGGTACCAATCATGGCAGCCTGAGCGACCGGATCATGAGCCGTTATGGCGACACCCCCATGGGAATGGTGGAAAGTGCCATGGAGTTCCTGCGTATTGCAAGAGATGAAAATTATCACCAGATCGTGCTGAGCATGAAGGCCAGCAATCCTATCGTGATGGTACAGGCCTACCGGTTGCTGATCAAAACGATGGATGAAGAGTTTGGGGAGATCTATCCTTTGCACCTGGGCGTTACCGAAGCAGGCGATGGCGAAGACGGCCGTATCAAATCGGCCATTGGTATTGGTACGCTTATGGAAGACGGTATCGGTGATACGATCCGTGTTTCACTGACCGAAGACCCCGAGCTGGAGATCCCCGTATGCCGGGATATTGTGAAGCGGTATGAAAGCAATTCGTTAAAGGACTCGCCAGCGGATACGCACTCACCAAGATCAGCAGGCCAGCCGGTTGACCTGGCCACCGCCAAATACAACCCTTTTCAGTCGCAAAAACATCGGACTACAAGCGTTGGAAACATAGGAGGCGAACAGGTACCGGTGGTAGTAGCCGATCTTAGCAAGCTAAACACGATTACCCCGGCGTCCTTACAGGCCGTAGGTTATACGTACGATGCAGGGAATGATAAATGGCATGTTGCCGACGCCGCAGCGGATTATATTTATACCGCGAAGGCCGAACTGGATTTTCCCCTGCCGGGAATGTTGAAAGTGATCACTACACCGGAACATTGGGCAACGGCGCAGGACCCGACAAAATATTTTCCCCTATATGAGACCGGTGCATTCATCAATACGGCCCCTACAAGTCCGCTGCTGAATTTTGTAATGCTGGATGCAGACAACCTGCAAGACCTGAATGCCCTGGCGGGTAAAACGAATATCGTACTCTGCCTGAGCAGCCGCCGGAAAAATGCGATGCAATCTGTACGCCGTATGTGTATTGAACTGGAGGAACGCGGTATCCAACATCCATTGGTCTTTATTACAGACAGTGACTGGAGCACGGCCGATGAGCATTTAATCCACTTTGCTACTGAAACCGGCGCCTTGTTCCTGGATGGTTATGGCAACGGTATTTGCCTGGGCATGAGCGCCGAAGCTTACAATACATTTAACGACGCTCAGTTGAGCGGACGGCGCTATACATTGGCCACAGATACCGGAGCTGCAGAGCAGTTTATGAACAACACAGCTTTCAGTATTTTACAGGCCACCCGCACCCGCATTTCCAAAACAGAATATATTTCCTGCCCTTCCTGTGGCCGGACGCTGTTTGATCTACAGGAAACCACCACAAAGATCCGCTCCGTTACCAACCACCTCAAAGGTGTAAAAATTGCGATCATGGGTTGTATTGTAAACGGACCAGGCGAAATGGCCGATGCCGATTTCGGCTACGTAGGTAGCGGCCCGGGAAAGATTACACTTTACAAAGGCAAGGATGTGGTAAAACGGAATGTGAACAGCGATATTGCTGTGGAGGCGCTCATCGACCTATTGAAAGAAAACGAGGTATGGATGGAGCCTTAGGTTTTGTGATCAGTCATCAGTTTTCAGCAGTCAGCCATTAACTTTCATAAATAACGGTTTCATTCCACATCGAAAGACCGGAATGAAACCCGTTCCTAAAACAACAGCAACGACTGTCCGCCTACTTTTTTCTTGGCCCCGGAGGGACGTATATTATAAGTAAATGTAGCCATATAGTAGTTACCTAATACGTTGCCCCGCCGGTAACGGAGCATGTTCTGCGACAATTCCACATTAGTATCATTCATTTTCCGTAAGATGTCGTTTACACCCAGCCGCAACACACCCGCTTCATTTTTAAACATGGTAATATTCAGCGCTGCGTTCCAACGTACAAATCGGCGCAGGGAGGGGTCCACAATAGCGCTGTTCTGCACAAAGGTTACATTGTTTTCAAGGATAATATGTTTGGGCCAGCGCAGGATCTGCTCCGAACTGATTTCATAATTCGAAACCCGGTACGATTGAAACAGGGCCCTATTGGAGTTCCGAACCCTTTGCCCGCCGTAATTGACGTTATTATTCCATTCAAACACATCATTCCAGTTTAAGCCGATACCGGCCCAGAGATTCATGTTGTTCCGGTACTGTTTGCTCAGCTCATTGTTATAACTAAAGAAGTTTTCGTTGTACTCATAATAGAACCCGATGTTCGAATTCATGGTAAACCGCTGTGAAAATTTATTTTGCTTATTAATGCCCCCATTGCCGGAAATACTTTTGCCACCATTGGCGTTTACCGGCATGATAATCTGGGTGCCGTTATCCTGCAACAGAATGTTTTGGATCACATCATTTTTAGTTGTAGCCGCCCGGGCCCATCCCCACACATTCAGGCTGAGCTTGGGGTCATAGGTATACATATTCAGCTGCAAACTATGCCGTATGGCCGGCAGCAGATCAGGATTACCGTTATTGGTCACATAGGGGTTGGTATTGTCAAAAACCGGGATCAGGTAGCGATAATCGGGCAGAACCACTTCTTTGCGGTAATCGATGTTCAGCTTGCCGTAAACAATGCCCAGCTCCGGCAAAAAAGTGTTCAGCCGTTGCACCACATCTTCAGGCATAGACACCAGCCGGTTTGTAAAACGCTGCGACTGGTAGCGAACCCGTGGGGTAACCGTTAATTTTTTGTATTTGTATTCCAACCCCATAGCCGTGGAAAGACTGTTGCTGGTGCGCTCAAACCGGTTGCTGAGGTCATTGTTCAACAGAGTGAAGCCGCCCGACCCATCAAGGCCATAGGTACGGATCGTATTGGTGAGGTATTCATACTCATACCGTGCGTCTACACGGGCAGAAAGATTTTTAACCAGAGGCTCGCTGTAATTGCCATTGATGCTGGCATTGAGCGTAGGCACCTTCTCCTGTCGCAACTGGTCAAACAGGCTGTCCTTCAACTGCGGATACTTGTAATGAATCAGCGAATGGGTAGTTGCTGCATTATCCCGCAGCTGCCAGATGAGCTGATGATTTATCGTAAACCGGCGTCCTTTACGGGCCCCGGACAGCCGGTTATAATTTAAATAGTGCCGGTAATTCCGGCTGATATTATCTCGGTCCAGGTCTACACGGCCATCGCTCAGGCTGCCCAGCACCGAATGCGTACTTTGCACCAGCGTATACCGGTCGTCCACCGTATTGCCGGTCATGTAGTTGATACCCGCCTGGATATTGGTTAGAGAATCTGGTCGCAGTTTAGCGCCCAGCCCGATATTATGAGCATTGATCAGTACTTTAGCCTTTTCGTCTTCAGTTCTTTTTAAGATGGTATCGCCATTATTATATTCGGTATATCCGTCGTTTTTTACATCCACCTTTACATTGCCGTAAAAATATTGTCCAAAGATCGATTGTTTATTGCTGGGAGAATGGTTAATGTTCACCCCCAGGCCAGAACTGGTGCTGATTCCTCCGTATTCTGTGATGCCGCCAAAGTTGATATTATTGATCCGGATACCCGAACCTCCGTTTGAATTGCGCCAAATGCTGATACTGCGGTTACTGTTTACATCCGAGTTACGCTGCATCCCCCCCGTTTGCATCAGCTCAGAAAAACTAAACCCCGGACGGTTGAGATTATTGGTGTAGCCCAGGGCGCTCACCTGTAATGTATCTCTGAATACATTGGCAATAGCACCCGCTTCATAGGTACCTGCCGTGCCAACACCTGCATACGCTTTTCCAAACATTCCCTTCTTTACGCCTTTTTTGAACGTCAGGTTAATGACCTTGCCCACGTTATTAATATTATCATCTCCTCTCCGCAGCAGCTCCTCTTTATCATCCGTCACCTGCACCTTATCGATTACATTAGAAGGGAGATTGCGCGTAGCCATTTTCGGATCATCTCCAAAAAAGGCTTTCCCATCTACGGTAATCCGGTTCACCGGCTTGCCGTTTACCGTAATATTTCCGTCGCGATCTACCTGTACTCCGGGCAGCTTTTTCAAAAGGTCTTCCACCAGGGCGTTGGGCAGGGTTTTAAACGCCGCCGCATTAAACTCAATGGTATCCTTGCGTACGGCCATCGGCGGGCGCTCCGCTACCACCAGCACTTCATCCAGTGAAGTGCTGTCTGGTGCCATCCAAAGCGTATCCAGGTTGAGCAGGGGCGACGTCAGGGTAAAATCTTTTCGCATCACCTTATAACCTGTAAAGGTTGCAATAACCCGCAGCGGCGTATGCAGCGGCAGACCCGGAACTTTAAATACCCCGTCGATAGCAGACAGCCGGTAAGTGATAATGCTGGTATCGGCGGCCTTATATACCGTAACGGTGGCCAGATAGAGTCCTTTTTTGGTTTGTGTATCTAGCAGTGTTCCGGTGATGCTGCCCTGGGCCTGGCTCCATAAGGCAATAATCAGCAGGAAAACAATCATTCCTGTTTTCTTCATGAGCATTCTTTTTAAGCAAGGTTATTTAAAAACACCACCCTCCGCTTATATGCTGTGGCAAAAGCGCAAAACAATGGTATAAAACGGGTAAAGTGCAGTGCGAATTTATACGACAATATTCGTATTAAAAAATCGTAGATAATTTTTAGGAAATCGATAACAATTCCTTATCAGAGAAATTTTTCCTTAAAAGACCATCTTTTGCTAAAAAAAGTAGTGCCGGAGTATATAGGAAATCTCATACAGGATGAAAAGCAGGGCCAGCGCATATTGAAACCGGATATTATTAAACCGGATGCCCAGCAGGCATAGCACAATGTGAACGAGATTGCGTACCGGGTATTCCCAGTGCAGCGACAGGAAATACTGTTTTCCCTTCAAAAGCGTATCCACAAAGTCAGTAATAAAAATGACAATCAGGAATGAAAAAAACCATTGCTTTCGTGAAAAGAAATAATCCCGGTATCCGTTATAGCCAACAATATTATCAGGGAAGATCAGTACAGTAAGGGCAAAATACATGGTTGTATAAAAAATGAGGAACAGGTATTCCAGGAAATTCCAGCTTCCCACTCCTGTCAGCCGCGCTTCCCACCACCAGAAATGAATGACCAGCAAAAACGTGTAGCCCACCCATAACAAATGCAGCGGATTGGGCTTGGGCCCTTTCCGGAGGTCGATCAGTTTCACTGCATTTTTAAGCAACTGGGCGATCCCGAACCCCAGAATAATGCTGATCATGGTTCTTACATGGGTGAAGGTTTCTTCCATAACAGTAAGGTTTGCAGGCGTTCAAAACGCATTTTGCGGAAGCAACAGTTTTAACACACACTCAATAAAGATCCAGACAAACCGGAATATCAAAATCCGGGCAGCCCATCCCGCCTGCGCATCATTTCAACCGCTCCAGTACGCCCCTGCGTTTTACAATATTTTTATAGTCCCATTGAATATGCATCGCCTTTTTAAGCCATCGTTTCAGGTCTTTTTTGTTCACCTCGGCTTCGTGCATGTAGCGGGCCTCCGCTGCTTTAAAACTACCCTCCGGCAACAATCCGGGTTCCTCAAACGACTGTCCGCTCCAAAACAGCAACCGCACGCTATCTTTTAGTTTGCTGTATCCAACAACAGGGTTTCCATCAAGGAACCATACCGGGTGCCGGTGCCAGATCTTATTTTCAGCCTGCGGCAGATGAGCGGAGATTTCTTGTGCCAGCAAATTACAGATGGCCTGGTCTTCTTTCGTTTGGGCGTTATTGTAAGCGGTTGTATCCGGGCTCATGGTGCAATTTTAGTGGAAGATACTGCATTTATTTTTTCATCCCAACAGATATAGGAATTGTCGGGCAATTTGTAAATGAGCGATGGGCTTCCGCGAACAAAGATGATGCCCGGACACCTTTGTTGCACTTCCTTCCATTTTTACGTTTCATAGCATAATACCATTAACAAAAAACAGTACAATGAAATATCAGTTCCTGCTTATGATAACAATGCTTATTATATGCCTGTCCTGCAAAAAAGCGGTGTTCGAAGACGATTATCAGCAGAGTTACCGGACATGGCTCAGTTTCAGAGATAATAGCAGGAATCAATATCAATACACAAAAGTCTTCAGTTCCTGGAGTGGTAGTAAAACGGAATATACCATAACCGTAAAAAACGGGGCTGTTATCCGGCAGGAATACAAAGGCTTTATCATGAATTATGACATCCATCAACAGGAACTAAAGGAAACCTGGATTGAAACAACAGACAATATTAACACCCATCATCCGTATGAAACAGCCCTTACACTCGATAAGGTTTACATAAAGGCAAAGAATGAATGGTTAAAAGTAAACCCAGATGAAAATCATATCTATTTTGAAACCCAAAACCGCGGCATGATCTCTTCCTGCGGTTTTGTACCAAAAGGTTGCCAGGACGATTGCTTTCAGGGCATTCGAATCACGGATATCCGGAGTATTTCAGGCAGCTAACAAATACAAAAAGGATCCTACCGTACAAACAGGATCCATTTCAGGAACAACATTTTAAGACCTACTCCGCATGCACCCCTTCCTGTATTTCTTCTACCATTTTCTTGTTAAATGCGGGGAGGTCTTTGGGTGTACGACTGGTTACCAGCCCTGCATCCACCACCACTTCTTCATCGACCCATTCAGCACCTGCATTTACGAGGTCCACGCGGATAGCGGGTACCGATGTCATTCTCCGGCCATTTACCACACCCGCATTGATCAACAATTGCGGCCCATGACAAATTGCGGCAACCGGTTTCTGCTGATCAAAAAAGTCGCGTATAAAATCCAGAGCCTCCTCGTTGGTCCGCAACTTGTCGGGGTTCAGTACCCCTCCGGGCAGTACAAGGGCATCAAATGCTGAGGAATCTGCTTCCGCCACCGTTTGATCCACTGGGTATTCCTTTCCCCAGTCTTTTTGCGCCCAGGACCTGATGCTACCAGCCTCCGGGCTGATGATCAGCGCTTCCCAGCCCTGCTGTTCCAGATGTTCCTTCGGGGATTTCAGTTCGCTTTCTTCAAAACCATGCGTAGCAAGAACGGCGATTCTTTTTTTCATGTTACTGTGTTTTTTTGGTTTAACAATTTTTGAAAGAATAGACTCCTTTCTTTTTACCACAAAAACCAGTCCTGAAGCCAGGGCCACTATTAGGATTGTGTTAAAGAATGCCGGAATGCTGTTCCGGGAAATCAACGCTTGCGGGCTTTTGAGGAAATCGCTGTATCAATCGTTTTATTATGTTCCAGGGCCAGCGCAATCCAGTAATCCAGGGCTGCTTTTGTACGAAGCTGATCCTCGCTTATGTGCACATATCCCCTGTAGATACGCCCCCTCATGATAACACTGCTGCAGTCCCTTTTTGCTACCAGCAGATCATGCAAAGCCGGATCCACCCGGCACATGATCCGGCCCGGCCCAACAGTAAGACACATTTTCCCATTAACCATAAAGGCCAGTCCGCCAAACATTTTCTTTTCCTGAACACCCGGAACAGCTGAGAGGGCCCGCCGCATACGCTGTGCAAGGGATTCGCTGTATGCCATAAATTTCAACTGTTTGACGGTGTATTTTTCTGAAAAGTCAGCGTGTCAAAAAAAATCGTGAGGGACTGCAGTTTTCCGTTTCGCGCTTCCCAGATTTCAGCCACATCACCACTGATACGGTTGCCGTTCGGAAATGTATAATCATAGGTTCCAACCACGCAGGCCTTATTTCCTTCCACGATCATCTCTTTTACCTGCATCGTATTGTATACCCGCGAAAACCGGTCGATTACCTGCCGGTAAGCGGCTTTCCCGATAAGTGGTTCGGGGCGGGTCATATCACCACCCGTGAATATAAAGTCCTCGGCAAGTGTGGTTTCCCATCCTTCCTTGCGGGCAAACCCATTGTAATACTGTTCCAAAAGTTGTTTTGTGGTAGCTGTCTGATTCATTGTGCTGGTTTTTACTTTTAAGCAATCCGTATCTTTGCGCTTGCAAAATGCAAGCACTAAATTAGGAAAGTTATTGCAAAATGCAAGAACTTTAAAAAATGAGCAAGAAAAGATCCGACTGCCCCATCAGCTGTTCGCTGGATATTTTTGGTGACAAATGGTCGCTGTTGATCATCCGCGATGTGATGCTGCGCGGCAAATGTTCTTACAGCGAGTTTCTGAAATCGGAGGAAAAAATCGCTACCAATATACTCTCCAGCCGTTTGGCGTTATTGGAAGCAGCACAGATCCTGTCAAAAGAAGTAGCCCCGGAAAACCGTTCTAAATTTATTTATCACCTTACGCAAAAAGGAGCCGATCTGCTGCCCATCATCATCGAACTGATGGATTGGGGCGCGCGTTATCATGATCATTGTCCGCGCAGGGAACTGGGAAAAAAGATAAAAAAAGATAAGGCCGCTGTCATTGATGAATATATGCAGCGCCTAAAAAAGCAAATCCGGTAGGAATTACCGGAAGGCCTCCTTAACCGGCAGGCCCCGCCAGCTTTCCGGCATCTTCAGTCTCAAGAGCCAGGCGATGGTGGCCGCTGTATCATAGGTAATAATCGGCTGTTTTAGAGCGCGCCCCTTTTGCACACTCCGGCCGTATACGATCCAGGGGATCTGCACTTCATCCAGCGATTTACCACCGTGGCCCTTGCCCTTTCCACCATGATCCGCTGTTACGATAATTACAGATTCATTGGCAATCCCGGCATCTTCCACGGCCTTCACGATCCTGCCAATGCGGGCATCTACTTTTTGCAGCTCTTTATAATACTCCGGGGTACGATGACCGATATTATGCCCTACTCCATCCGGCTCATCCAGGTGCAAAAAGGTCAGCACCGGCTTATGTGTCCGGATAATGGCAATGGCCGTATCCACACAAAAATCATCCTTATCTTTTCCGGCTACCCGTATGGTAGTAGCATTTTTTTCTACCAGCGGTCCGATCCCCTGCCAGCTATAGATCAATGCAGTCATCGCCTGCGGCCGTTGCTCCTTCAATATCGAAAAAACAGAAGGAAATAAGCCCAACCGGCTGGTATCTGCCGAGGGAATTTCCGGCACTGCGCTGTTCCATTCTGTATAGCCGTGTACCGTAGGCCCGGCGCCCATTAACAAAGAAGCCCAGTTAACCGCACTGGAAGAAGGGAGTACCGAACGGGCTTTTAAAGACCAGGCGCCCTCCTGCATCAGCTTTTTCAACTGTGGCATCTCGGCTTCCGGCAGCGCGTAAGCACCAAATCCATCACACCCGATTAGGATTACATGTTTTACTTTAGAAGGTTGGGCCATTGCGGCAACAGACAGCCAGATACTCATTAACGCAATGATCATTCTACGCATATTGCTCATCATCGTTTTTTCTTTTACATCCGTACAGAACGAAGATACAGAAGAAGCTTTGTCAGAATGACACAGCAACTGAACAACCGGTTGCACATTCACAAGGCGTTCCTTCAGGGGCAGCTCCTTGTTCAAAACGGTTTCATCAACCTTTCCCGGTTTTTTACTCTCATTTTAGAAGCGTTTGCCGGTCCTTTATTCCCAAAACCAAATAAATCCTATTTTTACTGTTTAAACAAAGCACATGCAGCAGGTAGATTTTCTGGTGATCGGAACGGGTATTGCGGGCCTTACATATGCCTATAAGATGGCGCATCGGTTCCCGGATAAAAAAATACTGGTATTGACCAAGGCGGCGGCAGATGAAACCAATACCAAATACGCCCAGGGCGGTGTAGCCGTGGTGAACGATCTGGAACATGATAGTTTTGAAAAACATATCGAAGATACCCTGATCGCCGGAGACGGCCTCTGCAATAAAAAAGTCGTTGAGATTGTTGTTACAGAAGGGCCCGAACGCATCAATGAGCTGATTGCCCTGGGCACCAATTTTGATAAAGAAGCAGACGGTGACTATAAGCGGGGTAAAGAAGGCGGGCACAGCGCGTTCCGCATCCTGCACCATAAAGACATTACCGGGTGGGAAATGGAGCGGGCCTTACTGGAAGCAGTAGGATCCTGTCCGAACATTGAAATCATCAAGCACTGTTTTGTCATTGATCTCATCACCCAGCACCATCTGGGCTACCTGGTTACCAAGGCTACGCCCGATATTGAATGCTATGGCGTGTATGTGCTGAACCTGCGTACCAATGAGATTGAAACCATACTCGCAAAAACCACCTACCTGGCTTCCGGGGGCAACGGGCAGGTATACCGAACGACCACCAACCCCGGCATTGCTACCGGTGATGGAGTGGCTATGGTGTACCGTGCCAAGGGACGTATTGAAAATATGGAATTCATCCAGTTTCATCCCACGGCTTTGTTTGAAGCCGGGTTAACCGGTCAGGCATTTTTGATTACAGAAGCCGTCCGGGGCGATGGCGGTATCCTGCGCAACAAGGACGGGGAGGCCTTTATGGAAAAATACGACGAGCGCAAAGACCTGGCCCCCCGCGATATTGTGGCACGCGCGATCGACAGCGAGATGAAGCGGACCGGTACTGAGCATGTATGGCTGGACTGCCGCCATTTTGAACTGGAAAAATTTCTGGAACACTTTCCCAATATTTACGAGAAATGTAAAAGCATCGGCATCGATATTACACAGCAGATGATTCCCGTATCACCGGCAGCACATTACAGCTGTGGTGGTATTAAGGTAGATGAATGGGGACAAACCTCCATACGCAACCTGTATGCAGTAGGTGAATGCAGCAGTACAGGATTGCACGGTGCCAACCGGTTGGCCAGCAATTCGCTCCTGGAAGCGATGGTATTTGCACACCGCTGTTTTGAGCATGTATCCGCGAAAGCTCTGAATAATGAGCTGAATGATCATCATTACAATGGCCCAATTCCCGAATGGAATGCCAAAGGCACCATGCAGCCCAGGGAAATGATCCTGATTACTCAAAACCTGAAAGAGCTAAGGCAGGTTATGTCGGATTATGTAGGGATTGTGCGCAATAATATCCGTCTGGAGCGCGCTTCCAAACGGCTGGATCTTTTATGGGAAGAAACCGAACAACTGTACCGGTCAAGCAAGGTATCTCCACAATTGCTGGAGTTGCGCAACCTGATCACCGTTGGATACCTGATTGTAAAAGGCGCTATCTTCCGCAAAGAAAGCCGGGGTTTAAATTACAATACGGACTACCCCGAAAAGAGCGTGCTCGTTCAGAACGTGGTGCTGTAGCAGTATTGAGATTTGGAGCTTGAGACTTGAGATTTAGTATTTAAGATTTGGGGATTTAGTATTAGTATTTAATGTATTATATTGTTTACGGATTTTTGTATCTATGCTCCCTGCTTCCGCTGCCGGTATTATACCTGTTGTCGGACTTTTTTTATGCCGTAGTTTACTATCTCATCGAATACCGGAAAAAAGTGGTTATGGACAACCTGGCCATCGCCTTTCCCGAAAAAACGATGGAAGAACGGAAGCGGATCGCTAAAGATTTTTACCATAAATTCATCGATTCCTTTGTAGAAACAGTGAAGCTGCTTTCTGCACCGGATGCTTTTTTTGAAAAGCGCTTTACCGGAAACTGGGAAGTGGTAGACCGTTACTATGACCAGAACCGGAGTGTACAATTGATCCTGGGGCATACGTTTAACTGGGAATGGGGCAATGTACAGATCGTACGTAAGATCCGGCATACCTTCCTCGGTGTATATATGCCCATTAGCAGCAAACCGCTGAACCGGGTATTTAAAAAACTACGTTCCCGCAGCGGGGCCGTGCTCCTGAGCGCACATCACATGACCCGTGAATTTTTACCTTACCGCAAAGCCCTCTACTGCCTGGGCCTTGTTGCCGACCAAAGCCCGGGACATTTAAAGAATGCACGGTGGTATAACTTCTTCAACAGGAAAACAGCCTTTACTGTTGGACCAGCAAAAGGCGCCATTACCAATGATGCTGTTGTCATATTCGCCTCCATTGCACGCAGGAAACGGGGCTATTACAAGGTTACTTTTACAGTAGCAGACGAACATCCCAAAGCCAATGTGAATGAAACCCAACTTACAAAAAAATTTGTGCAATTCCTGGAAGCTACCATCCGCAGGAGCCCGGATATGTGGCTCTGGAGCCATCGCAGATGGAAGCACGAATGGAAGGAAGGTGATATCATGGGCGAATGATACAGATTCACATAAAAAGCATCCAAATACACAACCGGCCAATGTGGCCGTTATACCCGGCGTTTATATTTGTACCTGAAAAAATGTACAATGAAAGCAAAAACCCTTGTATTACTGTATTCGATTTTCTTAACCCCGGCGGCCCTTGCACAAAAAGCACTGCCGGTAATAAAAGCAACTTCTGCCAGTGTTGATATCAGGAATGATGATAAACTGGCAAAAAAAGTATGGCGCGTCGTTCCGGAGAAGCCATTGGATGTGTATACCACTTCCGCAAAACAGGTAACTTTTTATACGGATATTGACTCAATCTCTTTTACCATTGGCCCTCAGCAACAATGCGACTTTGTGATTTTGCTAAACGGGAAGGATTCAGCAAAAACACGAATCCGGTACCAACCCTCAAGACTTGATCTATTAAAAGCCGCCGGGGAATATAATGCTGAAGACCATCGTTTCATTCCCCCCTTCACGTATCAATCTGCAGACAACCCCAACTTAAAGAAAATCCGTGAGCACCTGCAATTAGATTCGGTGGCCGGAAAGGGCAGTGAATTATCCCGGATCTTCAATCTCCTGCATTGGGTACATAATCTGGTTAAGCATGATGGCGGCAGTAATAACCCTGTCCTGAAAAACGCCATAGATTTGATCAACACCTGTAAAGCCGAAAGCCGGGGCGTGAATTGCAGGATGCTGGCAACCATTCTTAACGAATGTTACCTGTCGATAGGCATAAAATCGAGATATATAACGTGCATGCCCAAAGAAACAAAATTTGATGATTGCCATGTAATCAATATGGTATTCAGTAAGGAGCTGGATAAGTGGATATGGATCGATCCGACCTTTGACGCCTATGTGATGGATGAAAAAGGAAATCTTTTAGGAATACAGGAAGTCAGAGAACGATTGGTTAACGCACACCCCCTGGTATTGAATGCAGACGCCAACTGGAATCGCAAAAGCCTGCAGACAAAAGAAGGATATCTCGAAGGTTACATGGCAAAAAACTTATACCGCCTGCAAACGCCGCTTGTTAGTGAATCTGACACCGAAACCTGGAAAAAGGGAAAAACGGTCACTTATGTGGAATTACTTCCATTAGATGGCATTGAGCAATCTCCGCAAAAAAAAGAATCCACAAATATGGCCACAGGTGTTACGTTAACCTATTATAAAACCAATAGCCCCCGTCTGTTTTGGGCAAAGCCTTAGCAGAAGATATCCGGAAGATTAGCAACAGCCTTTGGAAAAACGATAACATGTACTATCCGGAAAAAGAAGAAAGGTCCGGCAGACCCTGCTGCAAAAATAACCCGGCAACCGTGGTATTGTTTTAGAGAAAATCTTCCCGGCGCGGACTGAATGCATCGATCAGCATGCCCGCTTCCAGGCAGGTACATCCATGCAGTACATGCGGAGGCACATAAAAACCGTCGCCGGCCCCCACCACTTTCTTTTGATCGCCGATGATCAATTCAAAGGCCCCGCTCGCTACGTAGCTCGCCTGCGAATGGGGGTGTGTATGCATTGCTCCCACTGCACCTTTTTCAAATTGCACTTTTACCAGCATCAGGTTGTCATCAAAACCATATACCTGCCGCTGTGCTCCCGGCCCGGCGTCCTGCCACGGTGTTTCATTATCTACCTGGAAAAAATTACTTTGCACCATTTTTATTGTTTGAATAGACGCGATCCCCAGTCTCCCACACGTAAGATTGAAAGACGGAAGTATTATCGGTCTCCGGTTGTTAAAACAAGCGCAAATTTATTAAACCCGCCGGTTTTACATCCTAAACCAGGTTTTCTGCCGGAATATTTCCGACGAAATGCCGGCCAGCGGTACTTTTTCTGCAAAAAAATAAAAACCAGGGCTTTTTTTTAAAGTAATTTATCCGCCCATTCGTCTTATCTTTCTAATGCAGGAGCAAAAACTGGCAATATTGGCGGAAGAAAGGAAGCAAAACGTCATCCAGACCGTAAAGGAATACGGTAAACGTCTCTTTGGTTTTATCCGTAAAAACGTAAACACCGATGCAGATGCGGAAGATATTTTGCAGGATGTCTGGTACCAGTACACCAATGCCACAGCCACCCAAACCATTGAGCAGGTCAGCGGCTGGCTGTTTAAAGTGGCCCGCAATAAAATCACGGATAAATACCGGAAGAAGAAAGACAACCGGATCGATGATTTCCAGTACGAGAATGAGGAGGGCGAACTTCAATTCCGCGAACTGTTTTTTACGCTGGACAATGATCCGGAACTGGCAGACATTAAAAAATTGTTCTGGGAAGAACTGTTTGCGGCCCTGGAGGAGTTGCCTGCAAATCAGCGCGATGTTTTTATTTTGAACGAGCTGGAGGAAAAAACCTTACAGGAAATTGCCGATGCAGCCGGCGAAAATTTAAAAACCATCATCAGCCGGAAGCGGTATGCGGTATTGCACCTGCGCAACCGGCTGCAGTATTTATATGATGAATTAATGAACTATTAAATAACATTATTATGAATTATGGAAGAAAAGGCAGACGGCCCCGTGTTTTTTTGTTTGTGCTGCTGGGATTACTGGCCGTCCTCCTGTTTGGATGGATCGTAATGCTTTTATGGAATGCCATATTGCCCGATCTGCTGAACACGAAACACATCAGCTACTGGCAGGCAGTAGGATTGCTGGTGCTTTCCAAGATCCTTTTTGGAGTTGGTCCCGGAAAACATCATCATAAGGGCCCGTCGGAGCGTCTCCGCCAGAAATTCCGGAATATGAGTGAGGATGAACGAAAGGAGTTCCGGGAAGCATGGCGGCAACGCTGCGGCCAGTGGCGGCGCTTTCCTGGCGAGGAATAGCCGGATCAGGTACTAAATCAAACAATAAAACCCCTCTCTTTATGTACATACAGGACTATAGAAGACCCAAATATAATGTGCCCATCAATATCGAAGAACGGGACGATTGCTACCGGTTAACGGCATATGTGCCGGGATACCCGGAAGAAAACATCCGCACACAGATCATCAATGACACCCTGGTCATTACCGGCAGCCGTGACGAAGATGATGCTGTTGTAGAATTTCTGAAACAGGAATTTCCCGTAAGGGATTTTGAACGCAGTTTACATCTGAATGGTCTTGTGGATACGGCCTGTATCAACATCCGGTACCAGGATGGGGTGTTAACAATCTTCCTGCCCAAAAAACAGGAAGCCTCCCTGTATCATATCCGGCAGCAACTGGAAGCATCACTTGCGGGATAGTCCTCCGGAGCATCAGTACGAACTGGTGGTTTATGCTTTTGGTTGAAGACGGGAGGTCCGCTTCCGGATCCGGCTAAGGCTTTCCGGTTCGATTCCCAACATGGAAGCGATATATTTTAAAGGCACCCGGCGGATGATCTCCGCGTCGTGCTCTACCAGTTCCAGGTAGCGGGTTTCGGGCGATTTAACCATTATATCCAGTGTTCGCTGCACGGTGATCAAAAAAAGTGATTCCGCCATCTTGCGCCCAAAACGCTCAAATACCTTCGCCCGCTCATATCCTTTCTGCATATGGTCGTAATGAAGTTGAATCAGCACCGTATCTTCCAACGCTTCTATATGCATCATCGATTTTGAACGGGTCAGAAAGGCTGCGTAATCGCTGGCCCACATATTCTCCCGAAAGATCTTGTATGTATGCTCTTTTCCTCCGATCTCATGATAAAATCGGATCAATCCTTTATCAATGTAATAAACATGGTTAGCGATTTCGCCCACACGGCTTACTTTTTCGTTTTTCCGCACTGTTCTTACTTCCATATCCGCAGTCAGAAAAGCCAGTTCTTCTTCATTAAAATGAAGATATCCCTCCAGGTTTTTAATAAGATTGGTAAACATCTTGTTTGTCTTGATAACAGGTGTCGCAATAGCAGCGGCAGGTTATTTCCATTTTTTATTCTTTCCCATAGCATACCGGATACCGCCTAAAATATGTTCCAGGAACAACGGGTCAGTATATGATTCATTCACATGCCCCAGTTCCGTATAAAAAACCCGGCCACCTTCAAAATTGTGGTACCAGGCCATAGGATGGAAGGCACCGTTCTTGCCGCCTTCATAGCTGTTCTCATCGATCGTGATCAGTACCTTTACGTCCTTATTCAGGTTTTTAAAATTGTACCATTCATCCTTACGGATCCATTGCGCCGGAAGATGCCTGGTGCTGATATGGGTTCTGTCGGTAACATTCAATGTGGCGGTCTGCTGTTTGGGGTGACTCAGAAACCAGGCACCCATCATCTGATTATACCAGGGCCACTCATACTCTGCGTCAGTGGCTGCATGAATGCCGACGATTCCCCCACCCTTGTGCACATAATCCTGAAGCGCTGTTTGCTGCGCCGCATCAAATAGCGTACCCGTGGTGCTCAGAAAAACGATGGCAGCATATTTTTTCAGGTTGGCCTCCGTAAATGCTCCGGAATCCTTTGTACTGTCTACCGAAAAACCATGATCAGTACCCAGTTTATAGATTGCCGGCAGACCGGCTTCTATGGACTGGTGGTAAAAACCCGCCGTTTTATAAAAAACGAGGATCTTTGGCCTGGCGGCACCGGCAGTGGTCACTACCACCAGCAGCAATAATAATAGGGCTATCTTTTTCATGTCAAAATTTAAACCGTTACGAAATCAGTTTTAAAGATAATGCGCCTTGCTTAAATATAACCTCATAAGACTCATAAACTTATCGATAAATGGAGAATTCCTTCCCAAAAATCCCCTGGGAATCGCTATTTTTGTGTTTTATATAAATTTTATTGAATATGAAGGATGTCGTATTCTCGCTCCCCGGCGAGGCGCTTGGAACCGCAAACTCGGCTGTTCTGCTAGGAGATTTTAATAACTGGGATATTGATAAGGCTATTGCCTTAAAGCCTCATAAAGACGGTACGTTAAAGGCAAAAGTAAAGCTGGAGCCCGGGCAAACCTATGAATACCGGTTTTTGTTAAGCGACGGCCGCTGGGTAAATGACTGGGAAGCCCAGGGTTATGTACATAAGCATCATTTCGGCATCGACAATTCGGTGATTACCGTTGAGGCGGGTCTGCCGGCAGAAAAAAAGACAAAGACCAAGGCCGCAGATAAAGCACCCAAAGCTGCTGCCAGGACAGCAAAAAAAGTAGCCGAAGTGGTGAAGAATGATCTTACAAAGATTGAAGGGATCGGCCCTGCCATTGCAAAGTTGCTGGAACAGGAAGGCATTCAAAACTTTAAAGACCTTTCCAAAGCCACCATCAAGAAATTAAAGGGTGTTCTGGACGCTGCCGGAAGCAAATTTGCAATGCACGATCCCAAAAGCTGGCCCAAACAGGCGAAATTGGCCGCCGCTGAGAAATGGGAAGAGCTGAAAGCGTTACAACAGGAACTGCTTGGCGGAAAATAAAGAAACTCAGGAAACAGTCGTTGGTACACCCATGGCTGTTTTTGTTTGCAGCACCGCCGCCTTCCTTACCAAAAACAGGGTAACTACCATACAAACCAGCAGCAGCATGCCTACGAGTTGGTGAAGAATGCTGAGCAGTAGTTTTCCCGGGGTAAGGTAGTTCATCAATGCCAGTATGCCCAGTACTACCTGTACCAGTACCAGAGCCATGGGCAGGAAACGGATTTTATACAGTAATGTAAACTTTGGAAGCCTGATCAATCGCAGGGTGAAAACCACCATCAGTACCGTGATCAGGTAGGCCAGTCCACGGTGGATAAATTGAATGGTAATCAGGTTGTGGGTGATATCGCTCCAAAAACCGCCTTCAGTCAGCATCGATGCAGAAGGGATCATGCTGCCGTTGATGGTGGGCCAGGTAATGGACGCTTTACCCGCATGCGTGCCAGCCATAAAGGCGCCATAGATCAGCTGTAAGGTAATTACGGCCAGCAGCAGGATATTAAAATGGCGTATGCTGTTATCGGTTGCGACCTGATCTTCCCTTACGGTTAATTTCAACGCAAACCAAACCACATAACACAACAACAGCAGGGCGGCCAGGAAATGCACAGCCAGGCGTATATGGCTTACATACACCAGGTCGGTACCCACGCCGCTGCTGACCATGATCCAGCCGATAGCCCCCTGCAGGCCACCCAGAAAAAAGAGGATGATCATAGGCCCCAGCATACTGCGGTCTATTTTCTTTTTTACAATAAACCATATAAAAGGGATCAGGAATACAATACCGATCAGCCGCGCCCAATCGCGGTGCAGCCATTCCCAGAAATAGATGCCCTTAAAATCCGACAGGGTAAAATGATTATGGATGTATTTAAATTGCGCGATCTGTTTATACTTTTCAAACGCCTCATTCCAGGCCTGTTCGTTCATTGGTGGCAGGGCGCCCAGGATCGGTTGCCATTCGGTAATAGAAAGCCCGGAACCGGTAAGTCTTGTAAGTCCGCCTAACAAAACCTGTATGATGAGCATTCCGGCGCCGATAAACAACCAGGTGGCAACCGGTTTATTCTTTTGTAATTGCATAACGCGCAAAATTATTAAATTATTTGGTTTATGATCTGAGATTTCTGATTCGAGCATCCAGCTTTCTGCCTTCAGCGTGCTGCATCGGGAAGCTCTATATTCCGGATTCCCGGGCTAAAAGCTAAGCACTGATAACTAACTGCAGACCGCTCAAACAACAAACATTTATCTTTGCAAAAATTTTTTTGAAGCATGTTGCAATTACAGGTATTACGACAGGACACAGAAGCTGTTAAACAGCGGCTGGCAGTAAAGAACTTTAAAGAGCTTGGACTGGTGGATGAAATCATTTCGCTGGACGATCAACGTAAAAAATCGCAGCTTGAGTTTGATACCACGCAATCCCTAATCAACAGTGCTTCAAAAGCCATCGGTCAGCTAATGGCTAAGGGCGATAAAGAAGCCGCCGAAGCAAAAAAAGCAGAGGTAGCCGCCGCCAAGCAAAAACTACAGCCCATCAGTGAACAGCTGGCCCAAACAGAAAAAGAGCTGCAGGAAAAACTGGTACTGCTGCCAAACCTGCCCGCACCCCTGGTTCCTCCGGGGCATAGCGCGGAAGACAACGAAGTGGTACGGGAAAACGGTACCAGGCCTGTACTGGGCGCCGATGCGGTACCGCATTGGGATCTGATCAAAACATTTGACCTGGTTGATTTTGAAACCGGCGCCAAAATAACCGGCAGTGGCTTCCCCTTGTATAAAGGCCAGGGAGCCCGGTTACAACGTGCACTGGTTCAATATTTCCTGAACGAGAACATAGCGGCAGGTTATACGGAATACCTTCCCCCGTTTATGGTTAATGAAGCCTCGGCCTACGGTACGGGACAGTTGCCCGATAAAGAAGGGCAGATGTATCATATGCCCGCGGATAATTTTTATATGATCCCCACTTCCGAGGTCCCGGTAACGAATATTTACCGCGACACGATTCTGAAACCGGAACAATTACCGGTGAAGATGACGGCCTACTCCCCCTGCTTCCGACGTGAGGCCGGCAGCTTTGGTAAAGATGTGCGCGGTCTTAACCGGGTACACCAGTTTGAAAAAGTAGAGATCGTACAACTTACTCATCCCGACAAAAGCTATGGAGCACTGGAAGAAATGGTGGCCCACGTAGAAAAACTACTGCAAAGCCTGGAACTGCCCTACCGCATCCTGCGACTTTGCGGCGGAGATATGTCGTTCACCTCTGCGCTTACGTACGATTTTGAAGTATACAGCGCCGCCCAGGAACGCTGGCTGGAAGTAAGCTCCACTTCTAACTTTGAGGCCTATCAAACCAACCGGATGAAGATCCGCTTCAAAGACGAGAATGGTAAAACCCAGCTGGTTCATTCACTTAACGGCAGCGCACTGGCATTGCCGCGTATCGTAGCCTGTTTGCTGGAAAATAATCAGCAGGGCGATCAAATCCGGCTGCCCAGGGTGTTGGTGCCGTATTTCGGAAAAGAAGCAATTACAAAATAAGCCATTGCAGATATAGCATTTAAGTCTCGTTTTTAAAAAACGTCAATTCAAAATTGACGTTTTTTTTATTTGTTATCATACTGCCAGCTAGCGGTCGGGCATTCCTGTTCCAGGATTACCGTCTGGAACCCCGGGCAGCGACCCGACATATTTGAGAATGCATTATCTTCAGGTTGTATGAGCAGCAGATTTTGCCGATATGTAAAGTTTACCTGGCATGAAAGTGATCACATAAAACACAATCACACTGAAACATATTTTTGACATCCAAACCGAGCTCTTTCGGGTACTGGGATATTCCATGAGTTACCTTGAATTTTTTGGAGTGCTGAGCGGTCTTGCAGCCACCTGGCTTTCTGCCCGCGCACATATCATCAGTTGGCCCGTAGGCATCGTAAATGTGATCCTTTCCTTCTTGCTGTACTACCAGGTACACCTGTATCCGGATATGCTGCTGCAGGTCTTTTTTCTTATTACCAATATCATGGGCTGGTGGCGCTGGGCGCATCCCCGGGTGTTTGAAGCAGATACTAAAAAACAACTGAAAGTTAGTTTTATGAAACCGGCACAGTTAACACGCACCATTCTGCTGGCCGGAGCCGGCACGTTCCTACTGGGAAATTTTGCAGGCCGTCTGCATGAATGGTTTCCTAAAATTTTCTCTGCACCCAGCTCCTTTCCTTTTGCAGATTCCTTTATCATGATCATGAGCATCCTGGCTACTTTTTACATGATTCAGAAAAAAATCGAGTGCTGGATCATCTGGCTGTTGGTAGACATTGCCGCTACGGTGCTTTATTATGTAAAAGGTATCCGGTTCTATAGCCTGGAGTACCTCATCTTTACCGGCATCGTCATTTTTGGCTTTCTCCACTGGATAAAGGAGTACCGCTCCTACTCCTCAAACCCCAGGAGCATCTAAAAGCCCTGTAAAGGTTTGATCATACCGGCACCCGATTTCAGGCTTAACCTCAAAAAATAATTGTCATGGAATTGTAAGTTGGCTTATTTATTGCTAATTTTATGAAAACAATCGTTTATGAAAAAGATAATTCTTTGTGCATACATTGCCCTGGTAGCGGCTGTTGCCTGTACCCCCAAAGCGTCGCCAACCACTACAGACGCTATCATTCCAGAGGCTTCCAGTGTTAGCAGTAACCAGGCTACCATTGATGCCGGTCATACGATCTTTACTACAAAATGTACCAAGTGCCACGGAGCAAAAGATAAAGCTGTTGCCTCCAAATCGTATGAAGAATTAAGACCGATATTGGCCTCCATGACTAAAAAGGCCAAGCTGAGCAAGGAAGAGATCGAGCAGGTTTCGGCTTATGTATACGCCAATGCAAAAAAATAACAACCACTGTCTTATAAAAGTAAACCTCCTTTTAACAGGAGGTTTTTTATTTTTTAATGGCTTATGATTAATATTGCATAAACCATTCCAGAATATATGAAGAAATTAGCAGGTCTGTTTTTTGTATCCGCTGTTGTTATTTTCAGTTGTAACCGCAAAGCCGCGCCAACCATACCCAACAGGCCGGTTGAGCCGGTTGCCGGCAATAAGGCGGATACCGCAGACTTCAGTTCCAGCAATCCGCTGGTGGCCGGAAAGGCTATTTACGAAATAAAGTGCACGAAATGCCATAAGGCAAAAAATGTGGCCGACTGGACGCAGGATGAATGGAAACCGATCCTGAATTCAATGGTAAAAAAGGCCAAGCTCAATGATCTCCAGGTATCGCAGGTGACACAATATGTAAATGCGAACGCAAAAAAATAGCTGCTGCAATCCTTAGCAAAAGCAGGGCTGCCGGTTATTGGATCAAAAAAGCACGAAAAGTAACAGAGTCGCCGTTAAAGACATTAAAGTCTACGTTTGCGTCGATCCCGTTCACATGTCCCGCGTCATTGTGCTGCCATAAAGCCCAGTTGCGTTTTATACGTGGCTTTCGCTTTTCATAGTAGTGTGCCACCCATAAGGGATACTCGTCAAAAGCCTTTCCAAGGTATTTTTCATAAAAATCAGCATTGGTATAGACTACAGGCTTAACTCCGTAATGTTGTTCCACCAGTTGCAGCCATGCTTTTGAACGGGCCTGGATTACCGGAGCCGGAAGGTTATTGGTTTGTTCTACATCGAGCACGGGCGGCAGATCGCCGGGCTTCAGCCTTACATTTTTAATAAAGTTTACCGCCTGCTTTACCGGGTCCCTGGAAGGGATAAAAAAATGGTAGGCGCCAATGGGCAACCCGGTTTGACGAGCATTCTTCCAGTTACGCTTAAACTGCAGATCCAGGTCCTTTTCTCCTTCCGTAGCCTTGATAAATGCAAAGCTAATGCGGATATGCTGTATGTCCATGGCCTTTACTTCCTCCCAGTTGATGCGCTTTTGATATCGCGACACATCGATGCCATGAAGGGAGTAGTCTACCGGGATTTCAATCCCAAACTCGGGATACCGCTTTACTTCCAGCTCAAACCGCCGGCTCCAGTCCAGTACAAAAAGTCCTCCTATCAATAAGGCCAGCACGAGCAGGGATAATACCAGTTTCCACTGGTACGACATACCTTTTTTCTTCCGCCTTCTTTTTTTTCTGACTGCCATAAAAAAACTTGCCGGGTTCTAACGAACCCGGCAAAAATATTTGATTAACCGCTGATATTTTTTATCGGCGACTAAATTTTGTCTTAAACATGCTTTTGCGGTTTTCAATATCGTCCAGGGCTTGCTCCACGGCACTTAGCCGGGCGATCTTTACCAGTCCCTCCGTGCCGGTTTCATAATCCGATGCTGAGCTATAGATAAAATCCGAGGCGTACCGCACAATCCGCTCCTGTACGGGAATGTTGTGAAGCAGCTCCAGGTGCTCTGCCATAATCTCGGGACGCGCCAGGTCGATCGATAACATTTCTTTTACCCGTTTCCATACCTCGAGCTTTTTTTGGGCACCCAGGAACCCATAATTTTTCTGAAAATGTTCAATCAGCCATTGCCGGCGTTCTTCCGGCTCGTTATATACGGCCTCTATCACTTTTTCTGTTGTGAATTGCTTAAATGCTTTTCTGAGATCTTTAAAGGAGGTGTTTTTTTGTACCTGGCAGATAATATATAATTTACTGGGCATCAGGCACCAGCCATACACAATCAACCCTTTGCTGCTGATATAATGGTTGAGGGTATGCACAATAATCTGTTTGTACACCGGTCTGATAAAGATGTCGGTGAGATCAACGGTTTCCAATGTTAAAAAATAACACCCGTGATCATCAAATGATATAACCCGTTCGTTATCCATGACTTTATTCGAACATTTGATTCAATTACCATTTGGTCCCATCCCGGAGAATGTTCATTAAATGTTAATGTTTCATTGAGGGCAAAACTTGTTCCAATTATTGTAAATTGATTCCAAATTTTATACAATGATCATTGCCTTGACTTTATTTAATTAATAATCAAGGAGTAAGAATAAAGCTTTTTTCTAATATTAAGAAAAAAATCAGGATAAAATTTTGAGACGGGCGTAGTTCAGGAGAATTTTCTTCTCTCCGTTGACATCAAACCGGATGATCGCCATCCGGTTATGCTGGTTGCCCTCCAGTTTCAGTACTTCGCCAAACCCAAATTTCTGGTGCTCCACTTTTTGTCCAACGGCAATATCGTTGATATCACTTGCCTGAAAATCGACCGAAGGCGTATGTTCTACTACCTTCCGGGGCTCCGGCTTGGGCCCCAGGTATTCGGGAGTCGTTTTCTTTGCAGGCGGCGGACCGTATTTTTTTTCCGCCGACAAAGCGCTATTGCCAGAACTCCACCCGCCCCCGTTCATCCGTTCATATACGGAACCGGTGCTGCCAAATCCAAAAGAGCTTTGCATTTTGGTGCCGCCCCCCGCGTAGGTATTGTCGATATGATCCTTGGGCAGTTCTTCAATGAACCGGCTGGGTTCATTTTGTACCAGGGATCCAAATTTGTAACGGGTATTCGCATAGGTGATCCATAGCTTGTTTTTAGCCCGGGTAACCACTACATAAAACAACCGCCGCTCTTCCTCCAGTTCCTCCCTCGTATTAATAGCCATAGCATTGGGAAACAGCTGCTCTTCCAGCCCGGCGGCAAACACACAGGCAAATTCCAGTCCCTTCGCCGCATGGATGGTCATCAGTTTTACCGTATCAGCATCCGGATCCTTATTATCGGAGTCGGTCAGCAACGTAATCTGCTGCAGGTAGGCACCCAGGCTCTTATCAATCACCTCGCCTTCTTCATTATCCGGACTTTCTACCCATTCTTTAATAGAGTTCAATAATTCCTGGATATTTTCATAACGCTGTAACCCTTCAGTACTTTTATCATTAAAAAGCTCCTTCACCAGGTTGGTTTGCTTTCCTACGTGAAAGGCTACATCGTAAGCGGTCTGTTTTTCCAACATGCTGGAAAAGCTTTTGATCATTACCACAAAATCCTGGATCGCGCTCAACGTACCGGCGCGGAACCCCAGTTGATCGGCTTTTTCCAGCACTTCCCACATGGTGATCTGGTGCGTGTTGGCCAGCAGCAGCACCCGGTCGATCGTGGTCTTCCCGATTCCTCTTACGGGATAATTAATGATTCTTTTAAGCGCCTCTTCATCCCGGCTGTTTACAATCAACCGCAGGTATGCCACCAGGTCTTTTACCTCCTTACGCTGATAGAAGCTCACGCCTCCGTACATTGTATATGGGATATTCATACGTCGCAATGCTTCTTCAAAAGCGCGGCTCTGGGCATTGGTACGGTATAAAATGGCAAAATCCTTATTGGAAAAATGATTGCGCAGTTTCTGTTCCTGGATCGTGTCGGCCACAAATTTGCCTTCATCATTATCCGTCATGGTGCGAACGATCCGGATCTTTTCCCCGTTGGCATTTTCGGTAAACAGTACTTTCGGGATCTGGGCCTTATTATTCCGGATCACTTCGTTGGCTGCATGAATAATGGTTTGGGTGCTCCGGTAGTTCTGCTCCAGTTTTACCACCTTTACATCATCATAATCTTTCTGAAACTGCAGGATGTTCTGAATGGTGGCTCCGCGGAAGCTATAAATACTTTGCGCATCATCTCCCACCACGCAAACATTTTCATGCATTGCTCCAAGCAGTTTCACGATTTCATACTGCGCAGGGTTGGTATCCTGGTACTCATCAATCATTATGTACCGGAATTTATGCTGGTACTTGCTCAGCACTTCCGGAAAGCTTTTTAACAACTCATAGAACTTCAGCAGCAGGTCATCAAAATCCATCGCTCCGTTCTTAAAGCAGCGCTTGCAGTAAGCATCATAGATCTTTGCGATGGCCGGGCGGTTGGCCCGCAGGTCTTCCTGCTGGATATGATAGTCCGTTGCATACTCCATCGGGCTAACCAGCGCGTTCTTTGCCGAAGAGATTCGGTTATACACCGTTGCCGGCTTATACAGTTTATCATCCAGCTGCATTTCATTGATGACGGTTTTTACCACGCTTTTGGCGTCATCCGTATCGTAAATAGTAAAACTGTTGGGGTACCCGATGCGGTGTGCCTCCGACCGGAGGATTCTTGCAAATACACTGTGAAAGGTTCCGATGTACAGATTGCGGGCTTCATTGTTTCCCAGGATCCGCTCAATCCGTTCTTTCATTTCCCGGGCCGCTTTGTTGGTAAATGTGAGCGCCAGTATATTAAACGCATCTATACCCTTTGCCATCAGGTGGGCAATACGTGTGGTGAGTACCTTGGTTTTTCCGCTACCGGCTCCGGCGATGATCATTAAAGGGCCGTCGATATGTAATACGGCTTCTTTCTGCCGTTCATTCAATCCTGCTAAATAGTCCTGCATAGCCGCAAGGTACGAAGCAGAACGCGGGTACAAAAGGAATCCTTAAGTTTTTTGCTAACTGGATGATTCGCTTTTATTTAACTGATCCCATATCTGCGGGATCCGTTTAATCCAAACCAGTTCCTTCTTTTTCTCGTGTGCGGGAACAGCCGGGCTGCCAAAATAAATCTTTCCGCCTTCCAGGGAAGAAGGCACTCCACTTTGTGCATTGACCACCGCCCCTTTGCCGATGGTCAATGTTTTACTTACCCCCACCTGGCCCCATAAGATCACCTCATCTTCAATGACAGATGCACCGGCGATCCCGACCTGGGCGGCAAATAAACAATTTTTTCCCACCAGGGTGTCGTGTCCGATATGCACCAGGTTATCCATTTTTGTACCGGCCCCGATCCGCGTTACACCCGTAACTCCCCGGTCGATGGTACAACCCGCACCAATTTCTACACCGGTTTCTATTTCCACGGTGCCACAACTGGTCATGCGTTTATAATGGACGGGGCGGTTGGTTTTTTTATTGTAATAAAAGGCATCGCTGCCAATAACCGTTCCGCTTTGGATCACTACATCGTCCCCAACCGTACAATAGTCCATAATGGTTACGTTGGGGTAGATGACACAATTGGCACCAATGGTAACATGATTGCCCAGGTATACATTGGGCATAATAACCGTACCCGGTCCTATCTGCGCCGTTGCGGCAACCAGGCTCAAGGAAGGACGGAACGGGCGGAAGGTGAATACGATTTTCAGATAGGCCTCAAACGGCTCTTCAACAATCAGCAACGCTTTGTCTTCGGGCACTTCCCGGTCTGCATTAATGATGATGTAACTGGCTGCCGAATGAATAGCCGCATCGTAATATTTAGGGTGATCTACAAAAACAAGGTCGCCTTTTTCCACCTGGTGAATCTCGTTGATACCCGTTGCTGTGGCGTTGGGATCGCCAACAATTCTTGCAGCGATCAACGTTGCTATTTCTGAAAGCGGAACAGGATTTTCAAATCGCATATCTTTTTTTTCAAAGGTAGGCGTAACTCTTTGTTCCCATACAAAACCTCAAAGTTTTTCACATTCCCGAAAATTTTCCGTGCCGTTCCAAAAGATTTTTAAGTCCCGATTTTACGCAAAACCAACAGGTTATTTTTCATCAAATCATCCGCAGGGTTTCAATCTGCAAGTGGCATGCAAAAAAACACAATCCCTCTGAAACCCTTTATTCATCAATGTTTCAGCGATACGTTCAGCAACAAAACACTGGCATTACATCCTCCTGCTTTTCTATACGGCAATCCCATCATCCGGAAACAGGCGCTACATATCCACAGGTCATTTTAAAATGTGAATAAAATTTGTACTAAATAATTTTTATATCGACAAAATAATAATTAATATTGTGGTGAGAAATTTTATTTCTCATACTTACTAACCCATCTTTATAAAATAATCCCTTCACTTTCGAAGGGATTTTTTTATGTAAAGAAGAACCATATCCTGCTGTTGCAGCTTCTTTTTATTTTTAATAAGAGACGCCGCGAATAATTATCTTTACAAAAATCACGCTATGTTCAAATCAATGACCGGCTTTGGCCGCGCTGAAAAAACGATTGGCAATAAAACCTTTCTTGTAGACATCAAATCGCTAAATGGTAAACAGTTCGACCTCTCTTTACGGCTGCCTGCATTACTGAAGTCGCAGGAGTTTAATATCCGCAAAACACTGGCGGAAGGATTGAGCCGGGGTAGTGTGGAATGCAGCATCAGCCTGAAGGATACCGGAGATGCCAAACCGGTAACCATTAACACTGATCTTGCGAAAGCATATTACCATTCCCTTGCCGAACTTTCGCGTGAATTGAATATTGATACTTCCAATATCCTGAATGCACTGATCAAACTTCCGGAGGTGATTACGCCAACCAGCGAAACGCTGTCTGATGAAGACGCTGCCGTTTTTATCGAACTGGTAAAGGCCGCCATCGCCGACCTGAACCAGCACCGCGCCAATGAAGGACAGATCCTGGAAACTGAGCTTACCGGGCGCATCCGGAACATTGAAGCACTGCAGGCCGAAGTAGAAAAACTGGACCCCTCCCGAAAAGAGATGATCCGGGAAGGTATTGTAAAACTGCTGGAGGAAAAAGTAGGGAAAGAAAATTTTGACACCAACCGGCTGGAGCAGGAGCTGATTTACTACATTGAAAAGATCGATATTACCGAAGAACTGGTGCGGTTAAAAAATCACTGCGTCTACTTTATGCAAACTGTTAAGGAAGATTCCGACATCAAGGGGAAAAAACTTTCCTTTATCCTGCAGGAGGTAGGACGGGAGATCAATACCACCGGTTCCAAAGCCTATCATGCTTCCATTCAAAAACTGGTGGTGATGATGAAGGACGAACTGGAGAAAGCAAAAGAACAGGTGCTGAACGTATTATAATTCCAGGAGCGATTCTACCTTCCGCGATGCAGATGTTGCATCTGATCCGCACTGAGTTTGGGTCTGCTTTCAGGGTTCCGGCAGCAGCATATCAGCCGTATTAATAGTACATTTGCAAAAATGTACCCTGATGAATCGGTTCGTTTCTGTTTTATTGATTATTTCCACCAGTGTTGTTTTCTCCTGTAAACAGATTGAGGTAAGAGAGCGGGTGGCAGATATCCCCCGGCATGAATGGAAAAAAAAATCCCCGGCTATCGTTGAACTGGACATTACCGACTCTGCCTCTTACCAGCTTTACCTGATCCTGCGTCATACCCAGCAGTACCGCTATAACAATCTTGTAGCATCCATTTCCGTTAAAGATACCGCCGGCCACCCTGTTTCCACCCTCCGGGTAAACGCCTCGCTGGTAACCCCTTCCGGAAAATGGGGCGGCAGCAATATTGATGATCTCTACGATCACCGGATCCGTTTAAACGTACCCGTTGTTTTAAAGAAGAACCGCTACCGGTTTACTATCAGCCAACTGATGAAGGACGATCCGCTGCTCTTTATGTTAAATGCAGGTATCGGCGTTGAAAAAATCACAGAAACCCGGCATTAGTATGGAAAAAAAACGGAAACGATACTCAAGGAGGGCGACCATTCTGTTTTATTTACTGGTAGTATATATCCTGGCTGCACTGGTTTGGTGGTTCATTTCCCTGGAACAACAGAACAACCGGCTCCACCAGTCAAAGATCGAGCATTTAAATATAGCTGAACCTGATACCCGTTCGGCACATTATAAAGAACAGCTCAGCGGTCTGCAGGATGAGTACCGGCGTAACCGGGTCAAATATGCAGGAGAAGGCATCGTATTCCTGGGATTAATCCTTGTAGGCGCCCTCTTTATTTACCGGTATATTACCCAGCAGGCCCGCCTGCAGCAACAACAGCAGAATTTTACCATGGCCGTAACCCATGAGTTAAAAACCCCTATTGCCGTAGCCACCCTTAACCTCGAAACCCTTTTAAAACACAACCTGGATGAAAATAAGCGACGCAAGCTGATTGCGATGACCCTGGAAGAAACCGCGCGGCTTCATTTCCTCACTAACAATATCCTGGTGTCTGCGCAACTGGAAGGACAGGACCGGAAGATCAGCAAGGAAGACCTCGATCTTTCCAATCTGCTGGCCGACCGGGTAGCAGAATTCGAAAAACGGTTTCACGACCGTCGCTTTGAAGCGGTGATCGATCCGGATGCCGATATAAAGGGCGATCCCCTGTTGCTGCAGATCCTGATCAACAATCTTATTGAAAATGCGCTTAAATACAGCTCTAAGGATGGAGCCGTTTTTATCCGTCTGAGCAAACAACCGCAGGCCGTTATCGTATCGGTAACCGACGAAGGACCGGGCATCCCCGAGGAAGAGAAAAAAAAGATCTTTACAAAATTTTACCGCATCGGTAATGAGTCTACACGTAAAAAACAGGGCACCGGACTGGGACTTTATTTATGTGATAAAATTGCCAAAGATCACAATGCAGACATTTCAGTGACAAATCATGAACCGAACGGGAGTACTTTTGCGGTTAAGTTTTATACTTAGTAGTTCGATAAAAGACAATAAACTATGAACGGAGACAAAACGGCTACTATCTTATTAGTGGAAGATGAAGAGAACCTTCATGAAGCATTAAAATTAAACCTGGAACTGGAAGGTTATGCCGTTACCTCCGCCTTTGATGGGGTACAAGCTATAGACGCCATAAAAAACGAATACTTCGACCTGGTTATACTGGATATTATGCTGCCGGAGATGGACGGCATTGCTGTTGCTGAAACCATTCGCCTGGGGAATAACGAGGTTCCGATCCTCATGCTGAGCGCCAAAAATACCAGCAATGATAAGGTGCTGGGCCTGAAAAAAGGCGCCGATGACTATCTCACCAAGCCTTTTAACCTTGAAGAGCTCCTGCTGCGCATACAGAAGCTGATCAATAAAAATCAAAAACTGCAGGATAAAAGTACTGTAGGCAACACTTACACTTTTGGAGACAATATCATCGATTTTAAGGCCCAGGAAGCCGTAACCAAGTATGCCGGGAAGATCCAGCTGAGCAAGAAAGAAGCCATGCTGTTAAAGCTCCTCATTGAAAACAAGAACGAGGTAGTACCCCGCGAAAAGATCCTGCAGGCCGTGTGGGGTTATAATGTGTATCCCACCACCCGAACCATCGACAATTTTATCCTGAACTTCAGAAAGTATTTTGAAAAGGACAGCCGCAATCCCAAATTCTTCCACTCGGTAAGAGGCGTGGGATATAAGTACACAGAGTAAGATCTATTTTTTGGAAATGTGAAAATGGAGATGCCGTTACTGCCCAATAGTCTTAATCCTCTAAAGATCATAAGATCCGAAAATTGAGCGGATCCGACTTTGAACGTTACGTTTTGAACGTCCTCCCTGGCTTTCGGCTTATGCGTTGTTAAAACGTCATTTACCCTACTTTTGTAATTATCATAACTGAAAAATTACAAAGTATGAAGAGCCTGAGATTGTTTTTGCTGCTTACAACCCTGTACTGCCTGCCCTGCATTGCTCATGCCCAGCGGAGCAATCTCCCGGCAGCCAAATGGGTAGACAGCGTGTATAAAAGTCTGAGCAAGGATCAGCGCATTGCTCAACTGATTATTGTGAGAGCACATTCCAATAAGGGCGCAGATCATATTGCGGCGGTTGCCAATGACATCAAAAAGTACAATATAGGAGCGCTTTGTTTTTTCCAGGGCGGTCCCATCCGACAGGCCAACCTTACCAATTATTATCAGCAACTGGCCAAAACACCGCTGATGATCACTATCGATGGTGAATATGGACTGGGAATGCGCCTGGACAGTGTTATTAAATTTCCTTACCAGATGACGGTTGGCGCTGTTACAGATACGGCCCTTGCTTATGAAATGGGGCTGGCAGTAGGTAAACAGCATAAGCGGCTGGGGGTACATGTAAATTACGCTCCGGTTGTCGACATCAACAATAATCCCAATAACCCAGTAATCGGGTTCCGTTCTTTTGGGGAAGACAAGTATAAAGTGGCCCGGATGGGTGTGGCCTATATGCGAGGAATGCAGGATGCGGGGATTATGGCCAGTGCCAAACATTTCCCCGGGCACGGAGATGTGGCGGTTGATTCACACCTGGATCTGCCGGTGATCAATAAAACCGTAGACCAGCTGCAGGAGCTTGAACTGTATCCCTTTAAAGAGCTGATCAAAGCCGGCGTACAAAGCGTAATGATCGGGCATTTGTTTGTTCCTGCTATTGACAACACCGCGCACCGGGCTACCTCTATCTCAAAGAATGCGGTAACCGGCCTGTTGCGCAACCAGCTTGGTTTTAAGGGCCTCACTTTTACGGATGCGCTGGAAATGAAAGGGGTTGCCAAATACTTTCCCGGCGGCACCATCGCCGTGGAAGCCCTCATCGCCGGAAATGATATGCTTTGCCTTCCGGAAAGCGTTGCCGGCACTATTAAGGCGGTAAACGAAGCCATCAAAAAGAAACGCCTGAACTGGAAAGAACTGGAAGCAAAGGTAAAACGCGTATTGCTTGCCAAATACAATCTGGGGCTGAATCATCTTGATCCTGTAAACACCGGTCATCTTACAGAAGACCTCAACGAAGCTACCAACTCGGTACGGGAAAAAATAGCCCGTCAGGCTTTAACCGTTGTTCGGCTCATTAACCCGGACGGATTCCGGAATGAATTCTTTGCCCGGCCGTTAGCGGGGAAAAAAATTGCCTATGTAGGTTTTAATGATGCCGGGTCTACCGCGTTGGCGCAGCGCCTGAAACAGGATCTGAATGCTGATATTTATTATATCCGGTACAAGGAAACTGCAGGACAGGGTGGCATGATTGTAAAAAAAGTGGTGGAAGGTAAATACGATGCGGTGATCCTGGGCTTTCATGATGTGGCATTACGAAAGGGCAGCAGCAATTTCGGCATTTCGCAAACGGCGCTTCAAAACTGGCAGCAGCTGAACCAAAAAAATGCGGTAACCGTTGTGTTTGGAAATCCCTTATCCCTTGGAAGCTTTTGTATGGCTAAATCACTGGTGGCCGCCTATGAAGACGATACCGTTTTCCAGAATGTAGCCGCAGACTGGCTGAGCTCCCGGTTCAATGCCGCCGGCACTTTACCTGTCACTGTTTGCAACTGGAAATATGGCACCGGTGTTATCCAGAAAGGAACCGATGTAAGTTATATGCAGCCCGTTAGCGATGCCCGTTTTGCATCAGTGGATTCGATTGCTGAAGAAGGCATTAAAAAAAAAGCCTATCCTGGCTGCGTGGTACTCGCCGCTAAAGACGGCGAAATCGTATATCATAAGGCCTTTGGCAACTATGCCTATGACTCTTTAGAACCTACTGCATTAAACAGCATTTTTGACCTGGCTTCCGTTACAAAAGTATCAGCCACCACGGTTTCTGTAATGAAGCTGTATGAAGAAGGCAAGATCAATCTGAAAAAAAAACTGGAAGATTATCTTCCCTGGACCAAAAAAACCAGTAAGGCTAAACTGACACTGGAAGACATAATCCTGCATCAGGCCGGGATGGTCCCTTTTATTCCATTTTATAAACAGACCCTGAACCCCGACGGAACCGTGCGACCGGACTTGTATCGCAGCACTGCAACAGAAGGCTTTACGACTCAGGTAGCCCGGAACCTTTATATCCGGAATGATTATAAAGACACCATTTGGAAAACAATCCTGGAAAGCCCCGTGGAAACGCCCGGGAAAAAATATGTTTACAGCGACAACGATTTCTGGTTCCTCGGGAAAATTGTAGAAGCCATTTCCGGGATGCCCCTGGAAACCTATGTACAAAAAACATTCTACGAACCGCTGCACATGGCCACCACCGGCTATCATCCGCTGGAGCGTTTCCCCTCAGATCGCATCGTGCCTACTGAAAGTGAAACCGGTTTTCGCAACCAGCTCATATGGGGTACCGTTCATGACGAAGGCGCTGCACTGGGCGGCGGTGTAGCCGGACATGCCGGCTTGTTTTCAGACGCCTATGACCTGGGCAAACTGTATCAGATGCTGTTGAATGGCGGCGAGCTGAATGGACAACGTTTTCTTAAATGGGAAACCATTCAGTATTTTACCGGTTATCACAGTGCCATCAGTCGCCGGGGATATGGATTTGACAAACCGGAAAAAGATCATGCCACCAGCAACGATCCTTACCCCAGCAGGTATGCCTCCCTCCAAACCTATGGCCATACCGGGTTTACCGGCACCTGTGTATGGGTCGATCCCAGATACAATATTGTATATATATTTCTTTCCAACAGGGTATACCCCACACGCAATAGCCCGGGCCTCGGCCGTTTAAGTATCCGCGGCCGTATACAGGATGCCCTCTATAAGGCACTGATCCCATCCCTCTAATTTTCATTTTGTATAAAAACAGGCAGCTTTGGTATGTTTATTGATAACTCGTTCCTGTTAAATCTTATACAAATGAAGAAATTATTTTTTTTAGCTACAGTTATTGCCGCTGCAATCACCAGTAATGCGCAATCCAGCTACCGTCAGGCCATCGGCGCCCGTTTAAGCACCCACACGGAATATGAAGCCTTTGCTGCTTCCTATAAATTTTTCGTTTCCCAACCCGGTGCTGTTGAACTGAACCTGGGCTTTGGCAACAAGCGCTATTGGGACCCGCGCTATGACGATGACCGGAACACGCCCGGCGTTAGCTTTTCAGGCACCTACCAGCATCATTTTCCTATTAAGCCGGTTCCGGGTCTGAAGTGGTTTGTTGGCGGCGGCCTGGTATTTTTTAATACCAATTCCAAGCAGGACCGCTATGACGGATTTGGAATGGGCATTTACCCAACGGGAGGCGTTGATTACAAATTTGCAAAGATCCCGCTGAATCTTTCAGCAGATATCCGGCCTACCATTCATATAACGGCTCCGGACGGTTACAAAACGTTTTATGGCGACGCCGTAGGAATTGCGGCCCGCTATGCATTCTAAACAATCCTTAAAACAGGCTGTTTCAAAAACCGAAAACCATCATTCCGATCCCGCCTCTTGCGGGACGAGGCGGAACGGAGAAATCTCATTATTGTCTAAAAATTAAAATAGAAGATTTCCCGGCTTCACTACGTTACGCTCAAAATGACGGGCTTTTGAGACAGCCATTTTTTCAATCCCGTTTCCTGGAAACTGCAACTGCGCTTTACGGCGATAATTTTTTTATTTTTTAACCGTTTAGGTACCAATTACATAGTACGGAGCCGATAAAAAACGACCTGCGTTGAAGTTTTGGGCGCGGGCGAATCGCCTATATTTGTACTGCCGGAATTGCCCTGTAAACCTTTGCCGGCAGCTTTTAATGAAACAACTCGTGCTCTACTTTGCTGCCTTCGCAGCCATGACTTCGCTTCATGCCCAGGAACAAAACGAAAAAGCCGTCGGTATCCGGATCAGTTCCCATGTGGATTATGCCACAGTAGCGGCCTCTTACAAATTTTATATTTCCACACCGGGTGCCATCGAACTCAATGCCGGGTTCGGACGGCGGAACCGCTATTCCACCGACGATTATCACTACTGGAACACAACCGGCATCAGTCTTTCTGGTTCTTATCAGCATCATTTTGATATTACTACCGTTCCGGGATTAAAATGGTTTGCTGGCGGCGGGCTGTTAGTGTTTAATTCTTTTTCAAAGCAAAAATACTATGACGGCTTTGGTGCCGGTATTTTTGCAGACGGTGGTATTGATTACCGGCTCAGCAATACACCACTCAATCTTTCCGCCGATTTCCGGCCGGTACTGCATGTTGCGGCCCCCTCCGGCTTCGGCACCCTGCATGCGCATACCTTTGGCCTGGCCGTAAGGTACCTGTTCTGATCTGCAGCAATGCGGTTAAGGCTTTCTGAAAAATTCGTCTTAAAATCATCTACAGAAACGCCAAAATCCCCCTGCAAGCTTTATTTTTGGGGCTTCGTGAAACCAGATATTCCTATCATACCTGCTGATATCTCAGAACGTTTTTCCGCATTGGGTGTATGTGTGATGATCCCCACCTATAACAATGCATCGAGCATTGAGCAGGTGATCGCATCAGTACTTCAATATACATCGCAGGTGATCGTGATTAATGATGGCTCTACGGATACCACACCGCAGATCCTAGAAAAATTTCCGCAGATCACCGTAGTATCCTATTCACCCAATAAGGGAAAAGGCATGGCCCTGCGCACCGGATTTAAAAAAGCCCTTGAGCAGGAATACCGGTATGCCATTACCATCGATTCGGATGGGCAGCATTTTGCCAAAGACCTGCCGCTCTTTCTCGATCGGCTGGAAACCAGCGGTCCGGCATTGATCATGGGCAGCAGGAACATGGCGGCCACTGATAATGTTCCGGGCAAAAGTAGTTTTGGACATAAATTCTCCAATTTCTGGTTTAAGGTAGAAACGGGCATCGACTGTCCGGATACCCAAACCGGTTACCGGCTGTACCCCCTGGAACCCATCAGCCGCATGCGGTTATTCACCCGTAAATACGAACTGGAAATTGAAGTGATCGTACGACTGGCCTGGGCCGGGGTACCGGTAACTTCAGTCCCCATCACTGTTTATTACCCTCCGAAGGAAGAGCGCATTACCCATTTCAGACCATTTAAGGACTTCAGCCGCATCAGTGTATTAAATACCGTACTGGTACTGATTGCCTTTTTATATATAAAGCCACGTGATTTTTTCCGGCGGTTTACAAAAAAAAACTGGAAACAAGAGTTGAAGCGATTGCTGCTCAATCCGGGTGAATCCACCATTACCAAGGCCAACTCCATGGCTTTTGGCATCTTTATGGGCATTGTGCCCATTTGGGGGTTCCAGTTGCTGGTAGGCATTCCATTAGCACATTGGATGCGATTGAACAAGGCCCTTTTTATCCTTGCGGCCAATATCAGCATTCCGCCCATGATTCCGCTCATCGTTTTCCTAAGTTACAAAATGGGAAAGCCCTGGATGGGTAGCCGCGCAGTAGATATTTCATTCAGCAAGCAACTCACGTTGAAATATATAGGTCAGAACCTGGAACAATATCTTTACGGAAGCGTTACCCTGGCGATTGCTGCGGCCATTCTTTTCTGGCTGGCCACGTTTTTGGTACTGAAGATCGCAGCCGGGCAAAAAGAGAGAAGATGATAAAGTGGGCATCGATCGTTTCATACAGACGCAGGGGCAATGAACTGAGAAACAGCCGCTGCCCCGCCGGATTATTACATATACAAAATTTTGATTATTTTGAAGTTCATATAATTTAAACCGATCAATCATCCCACTCCTGGTAACCTGCAATTCCTTATGAAAAGTGAAAATGCAAAAAAGGGGATACCCTGAAATCCCATATTTACCGTATTTGCGGCCTCCGCCCCTTTACGCCGTTGCGTGAAATAACACGCCCCTTTAAAATCAACAGGAGAAGCCCGGATTGACCCTTCTTCAGTTATCTTTGCCGGCTAGATATGCAGAAACCTTTTCTTACGATATACCAGTATTTTCTTACACGCAAACCGATGCTGTATGTCTTTTTCGTATGCACACTTAGTTTGTTCCTGTTGCTGGCCAGCCGTATAAGATTTGTTGAGGACGTTTATGCCATTATCCCCAAAGATCAGAAAACAGAAAAGGTTGCCGAGGTTTTCGGCAATTCAAAATTTGCTGATAAACTGGCGATCATGGTTTCTTTTAAAGATACCGCACAGGTTGCCCCGGACAGTCTGGTTGCTTATGGGGATGCGCTGGGCACCGCACTGGAGCTATCCGCAACACCTTATATAAAAAGTCTTCGCTACCAGGTGGAGGATGATTTTACCCAGGAACTGTTTCAAACCATCCAGGAACACCTCCCTGTGTTTCTTTCAGAAAACGATTACGCAAAAATCGATACACTGCTCCAGCCAGCCGTTTTAAAAACTACGCTCGAAAATGATATAAAGTTACTCAGCAGCCCGGGCAGTTTCGCCATCAGCGAAGTCATCAGCGAGGACCCCAGCGGTATTTCTTTTATTGCGCTAAAAAAATTACAGGAACTCCAGGTTGACGATAATTTTGAATTGTATGACAACCACATTCTTACAAAGGACCAAAAGACCCTCCTGCTGTTTATTACCCCCAATTTCACCGCAGGTAATACCGGAAAGAGCAAACAGTTGTTTGAGGCACTGAGCCGGAGCATCGATTCCGTAGGAAAAATTTATCCGAGGGTCCGGGCCCTCTATTTCGGAGGTGCAGTTGTTTCTGAGGGTAATGCCGCGCAATTAAAAAAAGACACCCGGCTTACGCTAAGCATCACCGTCCTGTTCCTGGTGTTTTTTATCAGTATTTACTTTAAAAAGAAGCGGGCCCCGGTACTGATCCTCGTGCCCGTGGCTTACGGAGCAGCCTTTGCATTGGGCCTTATTGCGCTCACCAAGGGAAGTATTTCTATCATCGCACTCGGCACCGGTTCCATTGTACTGGGCATCGTAGTAAACTATTCATTGCATGTGTTCAATCATTACCGGCATACCGGTGATATGCGACAGGTAATTAAGGACCTCTCCTTCCCACTCACCATCGGAAGTTTTACTACCATTGCCGGTTTCCTGACCTTGCAGTTTGCCACATCAGATATGCTGAAAGACCTGGGCTTGTTTGCCGGGTTAAGCCTGATCGGCGCCGTACTCTGCTCCCTGATCTTTTTGCCGCATTTCATCGGCAGATCGGCCGCAGGAGCTGCACCTACACATTCCCGCATTGACCGGATCGCGGGCCTCCGTTTGGAATCGAACAGATGGCTGGTAGCACTGATCCTTTTACTAACCGTGGTATTTGCTTTCTTTGCGGGCAAGGTACAGTTTGAGCCGGACATGATGGAGCTGAATTATATGTCGGCTGAACTAAAACAGGCAGAGCAACAACTAAACCGGATCAGCGGAGCTGCTTTAAAATCTGTGTATGTTGTGGCCGAGGGCCGCAACCTGGATGAGGCCCTTGTAAAAAGTGAACGCGTACAAACCCATATCGATCACCTCCGCGCAGCGGGCAGGATCAGCAGCTCCGGCGGGGTATCCACCCTGTTTATGTCCGATTCATTGCAACGTGCGCGTATTTCCCGCTGGAACGCTTACTGGACGGCTGATAAGAAAGCGCAATTATTATCGGACATCAAAACCCAAGGAACGGCCCTGGGCTTTAAAGCGGGTGCCTTTCAAAATTTTGAGCAGCTATTGCAATCTTCTTTTGCCCCCCTTGATCCGGCACAGCTTTCTGGCATCCGAAAAAATTATCTGGACGACTATATTACCGAAATACCCGGCCGGGCTTCGGTAGTTACCGTGCTCAAAGTGCCCCAGACCTACCGCCAGGCCGTTGTTGACAGCCTGGAAACCGGTAAGGATGTTACCGTGCTGGACCGCCAGTATCTTACCGGCCGGTTAACACAAATGGTGAATGAAGATTTCAACCGCATTGCCTGGATTGTTTCCATATTGGTGGCCGTGGTTTTATTCCTCACGTTTGGAAGAGTGGAATTGATGCTGATGGCCTTTATTCCCATGTTCATCAGCTGGGTATGGATCCTGGGTATTATGGGAATGGCCGGCATTAAGTTCAATATTGTAAATATCATCGTATCTACCCTCATTTTCGGACTGGGTGATGATTACAGCCTGTTTGTAATGGACGGGCTGTTATCGGAATATAAAACAGGAAAAAAACTGCTGGGGTCTTACAAATCTTCCATCCTCATCTCCGCCATCACCACCATTGCGGGGTTGGGAGTCCTTGTGTTTGCCAAACACCCGGCGTTAAGATCTATTGCGTTTATATCCGTAACCGGTATTGTATCCGTGGTGCTGATGGCGCAGGTTTTAATCCCCTTCCTCTTCCATCTTTTTATTAGCAGCAGGGTTAAAAAACAATTCCATCCCTGGACCTTGTGGAGCTGGCACCGGTCATCCTTCTCCTTTGTATACTTTGCGTCCACCAGCGTACTGCTGACCATCGTGGGATTTTTCCTGGTAAAACTCAATCCTTTTAACAGGGAAAAAGGCAAGTATATCTACCATATTTTATTGTCCAAATTCTGCATGTCTGTACTTTACATTATGGGCAATTTCAGGAAAAAAATCAATAACCCGCTGCATGAAACCTTTAAAACACCCGCCGTGGTGATTGCCAACCACCAGTCATTCCTGGACATTTTAAAGATGGCGATGCTGAATCCCAGGCTGATCCTGTTAACCAACCAGTGGGTTTGGAAATCGCCTGTATTTGGATGGGCCATCCGTATGGCTGATTTTTATCCGGTTGCAAACGGCATTGAAAATAGTGTACCCCTGCTCAAAACACTGGTCGACAAAGGCTACTCCATCGTGGTATTTCCCGAAGGCACCCGCAGTCTACGGCCCCCGATGAAGCGCTTTCACAAAGGTGCTTTTTACCTGGCGGAAAAGTTGCACCTGGATATCGTTCCTGTATTGCTGCACGGTCTGGGCTATACCATGACCAAGGGCGATTACCTGTTAAAGAACGGCCCCATCACCGCACAATATCTACCACGGATCAAAGCCGGTGATACCAGCTGGGGCAGCAACTACCAGGAGCGGACCAAATCCATTTCAACGTATTTTAAAGCACAACATACGCAGCTGACAAAAGAATTGGAACAACCCAGATATTTCAAAGAGCACTTATTCTTCAACTACATTTATAAAGGCCCCGTACTGGAATGGTATTTAAAGATCAAGTTGCGGCTGGAAAACTATTATGAACAATTCCATAAACTGATGCCGGCGGAAGGGCGCATACTGGACCTGGGATGCGGCTATGGATTTATGTGTTATATCTTATACTGGAGCAGCCAGGAAAAACGCTGCATAACCGGTGTGGATTATGACGAGGAAAAGATCGATACCGCCCGTCATTGTTTTAGCAAAACAGATGACCTGCAATTTATACATGCAGATATCAGCCGCTTTGTTTTTGAGCAGTACAATGGCATCGTGATCAGTGATGTACTGCACTACCTGCAACCGGAGCAGCAGGTGGCCATTATAGAAAAAGCCACTCAAAGCCTTTTGCCCGGCGGCATCCTGGTGATCCGCGATGGGGATAAAGACCTGAAGGAAAAGCACGAGGGCACCAAACTGACCGAGTTCTTCTCAACCAAAGTATTCTCTTTTAACAAAACGGTTAACGAGCTGCATTTTCTTTCGGGCCAAATGATTGCCGAACTGGCAGCCAAACACGGACTTTCATTGGAGCGGATCGATCAAACGAAGTATACATCCAACGTCATTTGGGTATTACGAAAATAAGTGGCTGTCTCCTACGCTTGCTTGCACAAACATAGGAGACAGCCCGTTACGTTACCGTTCTATGACATCAGAACAGGATGCATTAAATATTTGTTCCGCCATCGATCAAAAAGCCAGATCCGGTAATATACCCGGCCTCCGGGCGGGCCAGATAAGCGACCAGTCCTGCAACTTCATCTCCGGTGCCAAAAGCATCCAGGGCCATGAGTGAACGTTGAAAGTCTGCAGTAGGCCCATCTTCCGGGTTCATATCCGTATCCACAGGACCGGGATGTACCAGGTTGGCTGTAATCCCTTTTGGCCCCAGGTCTCTTGCAATACCTTTTGTAAACCCTACAAGCGCACTTTTACTCATTGCATACAGCGCTCCGCCCGGGCCTGGCATCCGCTCGGCCTGGCAGCTGCCAATAGTAATGATCCGGCTGCCCCTCTTTAAATAAGGCAATGCTGCCGTTACTGCCGTGAAAACGGCCCGAATATTCACCGCCACGATCTCATCAAAATCATCGATTGTAAATGCCCCAATGTCTTTATAAACACCAATACCTGCGTTATTGACCAGGATATCCAGGCCACCCAATTCCTGTACGGTTCTTTCCACTGCATTTACAATTGCCCCGGGATCGGCACTATCAGCCCGAATTGCGATCGCCTGCCCTTTTTGTGCTTCAATTGCATCTACCACTCCGGCTGCTTTTTCCGGAGAAGCCTTGTACGTGATAGCAACCTTTGCACCTTCCTGTGCAAGCCGTTGTGCAATTGCAGCGCCTATTCCCCGGCTGCCACCTGTTATGAATGCTGTTTTACCTTCTAATTGTTTCATTGTGTTTTTTTATTAGGCAGTAAAATTGAGCAGATATTTATACTTTTGCAAGTACTGATAAAATTATCATGTACTAACAAAAAAGTAAGTATGCGGAAATTGAATTCCACAAATGCACTGAACGAAGCGCAACTGATCAGGAATTGCGGAGTGGTGCATGCTTTAGCTATAATTGGCGGCAGATGGAAACCCACCATTCTTTTTAACCTTTTGTATGGAAAGATGCGGTACAACGAATTATTAAAATCAATTCCCGGCGTATCTGAGCGCATGTTGATTGCACAGTTGAGAGAACTGGAGCAGCATGGCCTGATCAAACGCATTGTTTATCCCGAAGTACCTCCAAAAGTTGAATATGAGTTAACCACCGTTGGGAAATCGGCAGGTCCCATGCTGCAAAGCATTTCCGATTGGGGTAACAGGCTGCGGAATAAAAAAAATACCACTACCAAAAAAACAACCAGTATTTCTCCTGCCTGATCTGATATTTATGCATTACGACGTTGTCATTATCGGAAGCGGCCTGGGTGGCCTTTTATGTGGCAGCATCCTTGGTAAGGAAGGGCTGAGGGTATGTGTGGTGGAAAAGAACAAGCAGCTGGGCGGTAACCTGCAAACCTTTTCACGCAACAAACAAATTTTTGATACCGGGGTGCATTATATCGGCGGCTTGAGCAAAGGCCAGAATCTCTACCAGATATTTCGTTATGCAGGCATTATGGACCGGCTGCAGCTCGAAAAGATGGATGAGGCCTTTGATCATATCCTGCTGGAACATGATCCGGATATATATGTCCAAAGCCAGGGCTACGATGCCTTCATCAGCAATCTCACTGCAGCTTTTCCGGAAGAAAAGAATGCGGTTATCCGCTATTGCAGGCTGGTAAAAGAAGTGTGCAGCAGATTTCCGCTCTATCATTTAACCACAGATGATGCGTCCGCTAAAGACGAAGTGCTGGGTTTAAGTGCGCAGGAAACCATCGCATCGCTTACTTCTAACAAAAAACTACAGGCGGTACTGGCCGGAAATAACCTGCTCTATTCCGGTGTTTCAGGCAAAACGCCCTTCCATGTACATGCGCTGATCGTGAATAGTTATATCGAAAGCAGCTGGAAATGCGTGGATGGAGGTTCACAGATCGCCAAACTACTGGCAGCGGAAATAAAAAAACTGGGCGGCACCATTCTCCGTAATTGCGAAGTAAAAAAAATTACGGAAATCAATGGAGCCGTTTCCCATATTGAAACAGAAGACGGCAACACCGTCAGCGCCCATAATTTTATCTCCAATATAAATCCCGCAGCTACTTTAAAAATTACAGATTCTGCATTGTTAAAAAATGTATACCGCAAACGGATTACGGGCCTGGCAAACACCGTATCATCTTTTTCGCTTCATCTTGTTTTAAAACCAGGATCTGTACGCTATAGGAATCACAATTATTATTTTCACAAAGCAGATTCCTTGTGGCATCTGAATGATTATACAGAGGCCAGCTGGCCCCTGGGCTACGGGTTGTATTTTACCCCGGACCGGACTGACCATCATTATACAGCCACTGTTTCCATCCTTACCCCTATGTGGTTCCGGGATGTGGAGCAATGGAGAGACACGTATAACCGGGTGGGGAAAGCAGCCATTCGCGGAGAGGATTATGAAACCTTTAAAAGGCAAAAAACAGAAAAACTGCTGGCGCTGGTAAACGAGCGGTTCCCCGAAGTTGTAGCCAATATCCAATACAGTTATGCCGCCACGCCGCTTACCAACCGGGACTATATCGGTCTGGAGGATGGCTCTATGTACGGCATCCAAAAAGATTATAACAATCCTTTGCAAACGGTGATCAGTCCGCGTACCAAAATTCCCAATCTGTTTTTAACAGGCCAAAGCCTCAATTTGCATGGAATTTTAGGAACTTCGCTCTCCGCGGTATTGACCTGTAGCTTAATGCTGAATGATAATACCCTGGTGGATAAAATAAGAAATGCTTAAACGAAGTAAATTTTTAAGAAGGCTGTTACGGGTACTGGCGGTGATCGTCGTACTGTTCGGGTTATTGTTTGCTTACCTGGTTTGGGTATCCGACATCCCGGCCCCGGAAATAAAAGACGCTTCCGCGCTGCAACTGCAACGCCGGCAGCCGGATACCGGTTTGTATACGATCAAGAACAGCTGGTTCCGGAAAAGCAATTCAGGACTCTATGAATTGTATGTGGAAGGTGCTCCTTTTGAACGGGGCGTGATCAATGGAAAACTGAGCAAAGAGCTAGTGCAGTTGCAGGAAGACTATTTCAGCGCACAGATCAACAAAATGGTGCCTTCAAAATTTTACCGCCATTTTTTAAAATACTTCATCGGCTTCTTCAACCGGGATTTGCCGGATTATATTACCGATGAATACAAAGAAGAGATCTTTGGCGTATCCCGGTCGGCCTCGGATAATTATGGCTATATCGGCAATAAATACCAACGCATCCTGAACTATCATTCGGCACATGATATTGGTCACGCCCTGCAAAACCTGGCGCTGGTGGGCTGTACATCTTTTGGTACCTGGGGCAGGGCATCGGAAGACAGCACGATGATTATTGGCCGCAATTTTGATTTTTATGTGGGCGATGATTTTGCGAAGAACAAAATCGTAGCATTTGTAAACCCCGGCTCTGGTCATAAATTCATGAGCGTTACATGGGGTGGGTTTATTGGTATCGTATCCGGTATGAATGACCAGGGACTTACAGTAACCATCAACGCAGCCAAGAGCAGTTATCCCACCGGCGCAGCCACGCCGGTTTCTCTGGTTGCGCGGGAAATCGTACAATATGCAAAAAATATCAGCGAGGCTATTGCCATTGCTCAAAAGCGGAAGATGTTTGTATCTGAATCGTTCCTGGTTGGTTCCGCCGCTGACAACAAGGCTGTGATCATTGAAAAAACACCCGACTCACTGTCGGTATACGATCCCAATAAAAATACCATCCTTTGTACGAATCATTTCCAGAGTAGTGCGTTATGGAACTCAGGGCCGAATAAGGAAATGCGGGAGAAAAGTTCTTCCGTTTACCGCTATAACCGGCTCAACCAGTTGTTAACAGCCAACGGAAAGAACTCCGTTCAAAAGACCATTGCTATCCTCCGCGATTACCGGGGTATGAACAATACCGATATCGGCCTGGGCAATGAAAAAGCCGTGAACCAGTTTATTGCGCACCATTCCATTGTGTTTGAACCTCAAAAATTATTGGTATGGGTTTCAACGGCGCCCTGGCAGCTGGGGCCCTATGTATGCTATGATCTTAAAAAAGTATTTGCCCTGCAGGGTATGCAACAAAACCGGGAGATTAGTGAGGCTGCCCTTACCATTCCGGCAGATCCCCTGATTTATACTCCCCAGTTTAAACGTTTTGAACAATTCCGGGCATACCGTGCAAGAATCGATAACGGTGAAAAAATAAACCCCGACAGCCTGGTGGCAGAAAACCCGAGTTTTTACAATAGCTATATCATTGCCGGTGATTATACCTACAACAACAAAGACTTTAAAAAAGCAGCTGCCTTTTACCAAAAGGCGTTAACCCTGGAGATCGCCAATCACGGCGAGCGGGAGCATGCAGCAGCCATGCTAAAAAAAGCACAACAAAAAACTGCACGCTGATGTGTTGTTCATTGGTTAAACAGATTTTTGTTTCCTGCTGATCTCCGCAGTTAAAACACAACGCGGATCCACGCTGGTTTAATTTCCCAATCTTATCCGTGGCAAGTTCAAAATGAGCGACGGAAATCCTTGCATTCCTTTTATCTGCCAATCCAACCAGGGCCAGCTGTTCAGACGATACCTATGGGCATAGATACGCAGATTTGAAACGTAATCTCAAAAATTTACAGCCATAAAAACAGCGCTGCATGCCTTTTACAACACAGCTTAATGGAAGACCGGGCCCCAGACTTCAAGGCTACAACGATAAATTGATTCTGCAAGGCGTAATCTGCGTATCTGTGGCAATAAAACACCGCGTTGACTATGCGGCGGTAATCTTTACCAATATTCCTAAACGCTTGCCGGCATCCGGATCGGCTGTACTGGTATTTTAAAATAGGCTTCCAGCCTGGAAGCCGCTTCTGCAGCACCGTTCTCCGCTTCCATCAAACGGCCCACCTTCAGCACAGAAGCTCTGATCGCATCCTGGTCGGCAGCCCGGATGGCATCTAAAAGTTTTTGCGCCGTTAGTTTCTTAAAAGGGAGATGCGCCCCCCAGCCTTTCCGTTTCACAAACCTCCCCCAGATTGGCTGATCGCCCAAAACGGAAACAACCACGACCGGTATTTTGGCCCGGAGCCCGGCACCAACCGTTCCAATACCACCATGCACAACAACCAATTTGCATTGCGGAAATAACCAGGCATGGTCTACTGCCTTTACTTCAAACAGCCGCTCACTTTTAGGCAGCGCTGTTGCCTCACTCCAGCCCTGGCAAAAAATATAACGCTCGTCGGTTTGGTTTAGTAAATGTTCCAGAATCCCATAAAAAATGGCAGGATCCGGCACGGGGAAACTTCCAAAACCAATATAGATGGGTGGCGTTCCCCGCTCCAGCCACCTGGTAATCGCATCCGTTGTGCCGGCCTCTTTTCCGGCCTTCAGATCTAAAAAGCCGGTGATGTCCGCTTCCTGTGGCCAGTCTGCAGGCCGCTCAAGCAAAAAACGGCTGAACGCATGTAACTGCAGCACCTGCTGCTCATCGATCTTCTTGGGTAATGGTTCTTCAAGTGGTGGCAGTTTTAGCAGTGCCCGCTGTTCCTGAACATCTTTTTTATGTTCTTTCCAGAAAAGCCACCGCATCAACCGGTATGTAAACCGGTTATAAATCGGAGCATTGAAAAAATCAAGTCCCAGGTATGGGAACACCGCTGTTGGTACCGAAGGAACGGTTAACTGAACAATCGCCCAGGGCTTTTTCAAACGTTCTGCTACCGAAAATACCCATGCCACAGTAAGTGGGGTTGCGATCAGCACCTCAAAATTTTCGCAATAATGCACCATATTTTCCAGTACGGCTCTCTGGCCTTTCCGGATGATCTTTCCTAACTCCCGCAGATATGTGATCACATTGCCGGATTTAAGAATACCTGCTATTTCCGGAGATTGCAGTATTTTCTGCGAATCCACTGGAAGCGGATAAAAGGGAATCCCGTATTGTGGTACAAAATCAGAGAAATTCTCATTTCCCACAATACTTACACTGTTTCCTTGTTCCTTGAGTTCCAGAGCCAGTGCGATATAGGGCTGTACATCTCCCCTGGAACCGAACGTAATGATACCGTAATGCATCGTTCCGCTAATTAGTCTGGTTAAATAAATACAATTTTAATGCTCACAATCGCAATAAAAATAGTATTTATTCATAAATAAACAAGAAAAATAAATTTTTTCTAAAAAACCAGGAAATCAAACCATTAACATTCCCGGACCCGGCAGCGGTTAATATGGAAAAATCCAGAGCATTCGGTCCACTGCATGAAGTGGACCCTATCTTTCCCGCGTAAATCCGCAAAAGATAAACAACTACTTTTATATTAAGAGGATTTATGGCCGGTTAGCGAAGGGCAGGGAATGGTTCCGGTGTTGACTGAAAGCGATGAACAGGCGATTAAAACAGGTATCCCAGGCCGGCCCCGAAAGCAACACTGGTAGTGGTTACCCAGTTCAGCCGAGTGTCGATCGTGCTACCATCGGTATAGTAAGCCCTGTCTGTACCTTTCCATGCGTCAGCATGTACAATGCGGTAATACCCCATTATTCTTACTTTTTGCCGGAGCGCGTAACCCATTTCCACGCCGCCGCCAACCTGGTATGCGTTCGTATGATGCCGGAAGCTAACGGGCTTTGCAAATTTATCAATCAGGTTCCATAAGGCTGTTGCCTTGTAGTTTAAAAGGCCTCCGGAGCAATTGAAGCGGATATCGAACCGGTCAAAGACACCCATAGCGTTCAAACCTGCGCACACCCCCATCCACGTTGTTTTATAAGAACTGTGCAGATCGCGCACGCTTTCTTCATCTCCGATTAACAGCGCTTCCTGTTTTTTTAATGTATAGCCGACAAAGGGGCGCATCTGAAAATCTGCAACAGATCCTATATCATAGTTTACAGCCGCTTCCGCTGTAAGATCTTTCCCTCTGCTGTTGAACTGTTCGTTATAATAATTACCCTGACGGCCGTCATCGGCATAATCGCGGTCTATCACTCTTCCTTTTTCAATATTGCTGTATCCGGCATTGAGCTCCATCCCCCAGCGGTTATTAAAATAATAGCGACCTGTGGCATTCCATAATGTCCCCCGCAGCCGATGCCATATCAGCTCAGATAGAATATCCGGATCGCTTCCATTTTTGTTTCCCGCAATCGACCAGTGCAGATTAGAGGTACTGTAACCGGTTGAAAGACTGATTTCATTTTTTTGCGCATGAAGCGGAAGGGCATTCCAGCATTGCAGCAGCAGTCCGATAATTAAGATCCTTAATAAACCCATATCACCTAAAATTAAGGTTTTGCGCTTATTCAAAAAAGTACCCGGCCACTGCCGCGCTCGACCGGGTACACTTCAAATACCGGCATGTTTATTTTGGATAAACCGTGCCGATAAATGATTTATCGGTGGAAGAAAGCACCGTATTCCAGCCCACCGCAAAATCGCCGATTGTCAGCTCCTCCTGTACCGGGTAATGCATGATCGAAGCCATATCATAGGCGCTGTAATTTGTTTCAGTGGTGCTGTACTTCTGAAAAATGTTAACATCCACCTGTTGCGTGGTCCAGCCCTGCGTTTGTTTATAATATTCATAAACTTTGGGCCTGTCCCAGGGAATGTCGGCCAGCGGATGCTGGTGTTCGTGGATCATTCCCAATGCATGGCCAAATTCGTGGATGGCCACACGGCTAAACTCGTTATCAGGTGTTGAATTATCGAACCATCCGAAATTCATGGTGGCTTTACCACCTTTTATGGCGTACGCATCGGTACCTATATACGACCAGGACCCACCGGGAGAAAAGGTTACGCGGATGGGGGCTTTCCGGTCATTGGTAACAAAATTGAATTTTATGTTGGCATAGGTTTCCCATTGCTTTGCGAATTGGATCACCTTGCTTCTTACAAATGCTGTACCGCCATTCAAACTCACCGTAAGAGTGGTTCCGTTCGGCCACTGCTTTGCTTTAATGGTTGCTCCTCTTGATGATACTCCTTCGGGGTAAAGTTCGGTGCAAACCTTCAGGTTCAGGAATTCGGGAGCAATAACTGCAACTGCTTCCGGCTGTTCATCCTTCTGTTCATTTACTCCGCTTTTCTGGCAGGCAGTAAACGCGCCGGTTGCCGCCAGCAGCAATAGGGCCATTTTAACTTGTTTCATAATTTGGGTATTTGATTTGGTGAATAATTGTGGTTTAAGGGCAATCAGCGTCAGGGGCCGATCCCTGAACACAGGGAATTTCCGGATTCTTTCTCATGTAAAACAATTTATACCTGTATCAAAACAGATCGTTACGGATCCAATGCTCCTTCATATAAAAGCTCTATAAATATACATTTTATTTTAAAAAAACAAGCTTTTGTCCGTTTCGCCTATCCGGAAGGGATGCTGGTATCTTCACTCCGGTTATGGCACTATCGTACGATTGCCAGATATGGCTGCCAGCATCTGGGCATCGCTCTTAGGATCCTCAAACCGGTCGGAAAAAAAAAGGCTGTCTCAGATTCCTGAAGACAGCCCGGAGCCAATGTCCCCTCCAACTTTATTGTGCTGCTATTCTAAGTTATTGGCGAGCATCAGTTCGATTACAGGAACCGCATACGGCGGCTTTTGCGGCGGCAATTTCAGTTCCAGGTCATTCCCCGAGGTTGTGTACTGTATTTCCGAAGCATCATGCAGGAACTGAGCGTACTTTATTTTACCCTTGTAACCGGGCAGGGTCAGCTTTCCGTCGGCAGGGTAATCAAACAGGTGCAGGTACAGACGTTTTGTATGCGGATTATAAGTCACCCGCATATTTGATGTTTCCGGTAAAACATAGGCATCCGCGGGGTAGGTACAGTTGTATATTGAACGCTGATTGGCATCCATCCAGTATCCAAGGCTATCCAGTGCGCGGTTAGCCCGGTAATCAAATTGCCCTCTTGCAGTGGGGCCTACATTCAGGATCAGATTGCCGCCATTGGCTACTGACGTGATCAGCAGATCGAGCAACTGCCGCTGATTCTTCCAGGTATGCTCATCGCGATGATACCCCCAGGAACCGGAAAAGGTCTGACAGGTTTCCCAATACTTGCCTTTGTATTTGGTCAGCTCCTCGGGCTTTACCTGCTCTGGTGTTTCAAAATCATACCCGTCGGTATAGTCATTCAGATCCATACGGTTGTCCAGGATAATCTGTGGTTGCAGTTTCCGGATAGTTTTGATCAGGTCCATGGAAGCCCAGTCGTTTCGCCCTTTTCCAAATGTTCCGGGATAGGAAAAGTCCAGCCAGAGGATATCAATTTTCCCGTACATGGTCAGCAGTTCAGTGATCTGGTTTTTAAGATACTGCTGGTACCTTTTCATATCCTTCCCCTTGTTTGCGGCGGCATAATCAGCTTCGGTACCTTTATCAATCCGTTGCGGATGTACCCCATCGATGGTAAAATCCGGATGATGCCAGTCGATGAGCGAATAGTAAAAACCGATCCGGATACCTTCCGCCCGGAAGGCATCTACAAACTCCTTTACCAGGTCGCGTTTGGCCGCAGTATTGGTGGATTTGTAATCGGTGTACTTCGAATCAAAAAGACAAAACCCTTCATGATGTTTAGTCGTTAATACTGCATATTTCATGCCGGCGTTCTTTGCTTCACGCGCCCATGTTTTGGGATCAAATTTATCGGGATTAAAATTGTCAAAATATTTCTGATACCCGGCATTGGTGATCTGTTCATAATTTTTAACCCATTCATGTCTGGCCGGAAGCGCGTATAATCCCCAGTGAATAAACATTCCAAAACGGGCATCCTCCCACCATTGCATGCGTTGTTTTTTTTGCTGTGGGGTTTCATTAAAGATGGACTTTTGCTGGGCCCCCGCATTTGTGCTCAGCAGGCAGCACCAGCCAAGTAGAATCAATACTGTTTTTTTCATTTTTTAAAATTTATATATGGTTAAACCTGACAGGTGCAAACCTGGTAGCAGGCGGCTTGTACACGTTACACCGGTTATTCATGACGAAGATGCGCGCTGTTTTTGAATCCAATACCGCTTTACAACCGGTACCAGAAACTAAGCTGACTAAGATTTACATAATTCGAATTATTGACGGTTGCTTTAAACCGAACACGGATAAACCGGATCGGGGGCGGGTTGCTGATGAAATTAAATTTCACAGCGTTAATACCGTCATCGGTTCGAACCGCATCTGCAAGCAGCGTCCAGCCCTTCGCATGCATCTGGTTTGCCCATTGCGGGTCATTGCCTGGCATTGCCGGGAAGGCACCCGTGGTATCGGCTATGCCCCATACCTCGAATTTAGCCGGGTTGTTACAACAATTCCTACCTGTTTCTTCAATTGCGGAAAGGTCGGTATAGATTTTTCCCATATCAAAACTAATGGTACCAGGCAAGGGAGGCGTTCCTGAATTATGATAAATATTCGGATATTCCTGAGGCCCAACGCTTCCATTCCACAAACGGAAAACGCCGGTCTGGTCTTCATAATTGGCCATATCGTATGCATTGTGGACCACCGCAAACAGGTTTTTAGGAACCGGCATCTGGATGGCAAGGGACAAAGTATCCGGCTGGGGCACTTGAAACGTATCTATGGCATTTGAGGAGGGTAAGAAATAGGACCGGATCCATAGCTTTGTCCCCGGTTTAAAAAGGGGTATGGTTGTTACATCTCCTTTAAAAAGGACACTATCGAGTTTGCCGCTTTGCTTGTAGTACCACAGTTTCGAAAAAATATTGGAAGAATCTGTTTTGGTAAAAAAAAGCCGGATGGAATCTGTGCCCACCAGCTCCAGCGGGTTTGCTGCATTCAGTTGCCGGTTGTACAGCGAGGATTCGTAAATGGGGCCGTATAATTTTACAACCGGTGTTTTTTGTCCGATGGAACGGTTTCCCCTGGCATCATATGTATACAGGGTAAAGTTCTGAACATTGGATTCCTGCAGGTTGGCGGTAATGAGCGCGCGGATTGTATCGGAAGTATTGCTACTGGTGGCAGGCAATACCAATGAGTCGTTACCATTGTTCCAATAGATCACATATTTTGAAATAGAAGGATCGGGGCTGGGATTCCATTCCAGCTGTACCCGTAAATTTCCGGGTTTGGCACGAAGGCCGGTAATGGTTCCCGTATAGGTGATCTCTTTATTATCCAGGTACTTTTTATAATCATCGGCCTGCCGGCTGCACCCCGTGTACACGCTGCTGATCCATATTCCGCAGAGCGCAAAAATTAAAATTGTTTTTATAGTATTCATAGCCCGTTCTTACATTAAATGATAAAAAATAAACTTATCTGGGATCGCCGTAAAAAGTGAGTTCCATAATATGCGCAAATGTATTATCACCACCCCAGTTTTCCGGAACAACCACACGCATAAACCGCACCCTGGGAGCAGCAAAGGACACATTGAACTCGGTTCCCTGGTTGGCCCATGCCCGGTCTGCATCGGTGGCTGCCGATGGTGGATTTCCGGATGGTGGATCCGGGTACCGGTAGTTGCCGATATTGACCCAATCTCCGATGACAGTGCCTTCCGCCGCTGTCATCGGTGGCTTGAAATCACCCGGCTGTTCGGCATTGGACCCCCACAGGGTAAATGTTTTAGGATTCCCATGCCCCCAAAGGTACCCGTCCCTGGGCCACAGTTTAAATCGGCTGAGTTTGGCGGACACGCCCATCCCGAAGCTGGTTGTAGGTGGCAACACATACGGTACGCGCTGGTTGGTATGCCAGCCGGATCCTGCGTTACCGTCCCACATATAAGGTGTTAACCAGCCATACTGATCTGTTGGACTGTCGCTACCCAGGTGGTACTCAAAGAACCGGCTTTTGTCCAGTGTGATCTCATAAAGCGGGCTGATGGTTTTAAAGATGGTATCTGAATGATTGCCCCATTGATCTGTAGTATATACGGCCACCGGTTTGGGCAGGGTATCAAACCCTCTTGCGGCGAAACTGATCTCCTTAAAATTGGAAAATGTTTGTTGCCGGATGGTATATTTTTTAAAATACGGATCATTGTATAAAAAGACCACGCCCACATTTTGCTGCAGGCGGTTGATACCGTTTACGCGCACGCCGGCAAAATCCGGGGTCATTGCCAGGGTTTGTGCTACTACCCGGTATACCGGTGTATCCGGGTACACTTTTACGGTTACAGGATCGGATTCCACATTGGCACGGCTGACCACCCGTAACGTAACCTCATATTCTTTTTTTTCTGCAAATCCGTTTACCGTAAGCGTATCGGAATAATAGCTGGACTTTGTTTCCAGCGTTGCACCGGTTTTATCGTTGATGGTATAATTGGCTTTTACGTACAGGATATTCTCCGATTGCGGCAGATCATAGGTTACATAGGCCCCGCCGTTAAAATTAGTTACTTTAACGTTGGTGATCGTTCCGGGTTTTGATGTATCGTTCGACAATGGATCATTATAATCCGCCCGCTTCTGACAAGCCGCTATAAAAACTAACAGAGCGGCCAAAAAACAGGATATAAACAGGTATTGAAAACGATGATTGCTCATATAAAAAAGTTTAAGGATTGCTGCAATTATTTCCAGTAGGGGCTTTGTACGAGATTCTCATTGTACTGAAGCGCTCCGTCAGACAGTGGCCAGAAATAATCCCTGACCGTAAGGCTGGGTATGAATTGAGTTACGGGTATATAAAAATCAGATGGATCGTGCTGGAAAACAGACCAGCCCTGAACCGGCTGCGCCATTATGGTAGTCCACTCTTTCCAGCGGCGCAGATCCCATCCGGCCTTTGCCTCAAAACAAAGCTCCACCCGGCGCTCGCGGTGAATGATCTCCCGCAACCCATTTTTTGTAAGGGGTTTCCCGGGGTTAAACGAATAGCTGGCCCAGGATTCTACTACGCCTTTTAGCCCGGCCCTGGTCCGCACGCTATCCACATATGCATACGCTTCCGGAGTAGGGCCACTGCTTTCGTTCAAACATTCTGCATAAAGCAGGTAAAGATCTGCCATCCGCATTCTCGGAATCCGGAATGCCGTTTGGGAAAAGCCGTTCTTATCAAAAACACTTAAATAATGCACCAGTTTTTTGGGCCAGATACCTGTAACATTGAGTCTTGAGTTATCCTTTGGGGCTGCAGGGCCGGTTCTTGCCTGCACAAATATGGCAGCATCCGGATCCAGTACCCCATTGCCATACCATACACCGCCGTCGAAGCCAATATTGGCATAGTACCGGGGCTCCCGGTCAAAATTATTTTTGATGGTCTGATAATCCTGCCCGATCAGGTACTTATTTTCAGCGTTACCCGTTTTCAACGAAAAGCGGTTGGCATAGTCCCAGGTTTTATCTTCATTGATAGGCACCCCGTTCTTTGTATAAAAAAGATCGGTGGTACCGATGGGCACAGCCAGTGTACCCGGTGCCGCGCCGAGGTTAAAATCAGGCACCAGCCTGGGAGTGGAATTGGCCTGCTCATAATAGATCGTGTTCAATGCCCAAACCACTTCGTTGTTCAGATCCCATTTTTCGGTTACGGCATTCTGAAGGGTCAACACCTGCCGTAGTATGGAAGGCAGATTGGCGGGCAGATTCGCAGGCCTTATAAACTGGTATAACCCCAGGTTCTGTTGCTGCGCTGCATCTATTGCCGCCTTGCAGGCTGCTGCTGCTATAACCCATTTGCCTGCATCGACGGTTGTGGAAAACAGTAACTGCCCGTCATGATTTTTATAGTTGGCGTAATCGGGGTTACCATTAAATAAAGGACTGGCCTGAGTGGTACGGATTTCTGCCTTTACCGCCAGGGCGATCACTTTTGTGATCCGGCCCAACTCGCGGTTAATGTCTGTAATCACCACCGGGAGATTGGGTACTGCTTCATCAATCAGCTGTACCGCATAGTTAAACACCGAATCTACCGGCTGCCGTTTTACCCGCAGTTGTTCAATGGGTGTGGTAATATCCTGGTTTTCCTTATAAATCGGCACCGGGCCATACATCTTTGCCAAAAAATAATGATAATAGGCCTTCAGAAATTTTAATTCGGCAATCCATCGTCCTTTTTCAAAGGCCGTCAGGTCGATAGGCTTATTGATATTTTCAAGCATGATATTGCACCGGCGGATGGCCTGAAAAACCGCTGCGCCCCCATAGCTTCCGTCCCAATAATTCAGCACAGGGTTCGATACGTTCTGTGTACCGCGCATCAGCTGGAAGCCGGCATCAAAAACTTTTGGTCCTTCCCCGATAGTGGCCGGATACATAATTTCCCCCGAGGTAGTAAAAAACGGATCTGTTGTCGCATTCCCAAAAGACTGCAAGGTACCGTAGCAGGCAAACAGGTAGTTTTCTGCTTCATTCCTGTTCCGGAAGGCATAATCGATCGTACCAACGTTTTCAGGGGTTACATCCAGAAATTTTTTACAGGAGGATGTAATGCCCGTTATCAACAGGAAAAGTAAAAACCAGGTAGTATATCTTGTATTGCTCATGAGCTTTCGAATTTGTTTTGTTACAAGGTGATGTTAAATCCTAAGTTAAATGCCTTCTGCAGCGGGTATATAAACCCGTTGGCCGTTCCGTCGTTATTCTTTTGTTCCACATCCCAAAGCCTAAAGCTGGAGAACAGGAGCAGGTTCGATCCGTTCACATAAATACGGCAGCTCTTCAGCCCCAGCCTCCGGGAAAGATTGTTCGGCATAGAGTAGCCCAGTTCTACCAGTTTTAGCCGGAGAAAATCGCCGCGGCGCATCCACCAGGTGCTGGACTGCAGGTTATTTACCACGGAATTATAGTTCACTCCCAACCGCGGGTAAAAAGCGTACAAATCCTGGTTGGATTCCGACCAGTAGTTATCAGCAACCGGCTGCAACACCTGAGCCTGTCCGCCTACAAAAGGGCTGATATCATAAGGCCGGATAAAAAGCGAGCTGCGTGCATTGCCCTGGAAGCGGAATCCCAGGTCCAATGCCTGGTACCGGACGGAGGCACCAAAGCCATAGGAGATCTGCGGCGTTGACGGGAACCCGATGGGGACCATATCGGCTACGGTGATCTGCCCATCACCGTTGATATCGCGGTATTTGATATCCCCGCCGCGGGGCGCAAGGGTACCAAAATTCTGCGCGGGTGAAGAAGCCGCTTCCTTATCGTCTACAAAAAGCCGTTCTGCTACATAACCAAAGGGCTGCCCTACAATAGAGCCGGTCCGGCGGCGCCAGGGTTCAGTTAAATAAGCCGGCTCTTCATAATTGGTATGAATGGCCTGGGAATAGGTAAGGTTCGACATGAAGGAAACGGAGAGCTTGTTGGAAAATACCTGGTTATAATTGGCCGTCAGATCCCATCCGTTGGCATCCACCACCCCCACGTTGGCATATACACCGGCCTCCAGCCCTGTAGAAGATGGAATATTCCGCTGCATTAAGATATCCGTTCTTTTCTCTTTCCAATACTCTGCGATCAGATCGATTTTTTTAAACAGGGTAACTTCGGCAGCACCATTGAATTTCAATCCCCGCTCCCAGGTTACGGCCTTGTTTTCATAGTTATTGATCCTAACCCCCGGCCGGCTATACCCGTTATTGATGCCAAAGGCCGCACCATTTCCGGCCGTCAGGTTTACATCCGACAGGTAAAAGAATCGTTGGCTACCTACCTGGTCGTTTCCCGTATAACCAAAGCTGGATCGCAGTTTAAATGTGGAGATGATCTTCGCAAGGCCATCGCCCCAGAATTTTTCTTTAGACACAACCCAGGAAGCGCCGATCGTTGGAAAAAAACCATACCGGTGGGTTTCATCAAACCGTTCGGAGCCATTGTAACCGAAATTAAACCGGAGGAAATAGCGTGTCTTGAAGGCATAGCTGGCTTCGCCCGCAAAATTAATGTTGCGGTAAGGAAGGGCATAAGGCAGGGAAGGCCGCCGCGTATTGGGATCAATTCCGTTTGCGTTTAATTGCTGCAGCCGTATAATGTTTACTGTTGCCCCAACTTCATGATCTCCCAGCCGTTTTGTATAATCGAGCCTTCCCTGGAAATGCACATAGGCTGAAGCATCTTTATCACCCGGATAATATACCAGGTATTCCGTAGCATCCCCCGGTGTATTATTAATCCATCGCAGGTTGTATTTGTTGGTGCCGATATCGTATCCGTCTTCCGGTATGGTATAATAGAAAGGGTTATAGGCCATGGTATTGTCAAAATAGGCATAGCGCTTAATGGTTACAAAACCGTCAAAGACCAGTCCGGGGGTTATAAAGCCCAGTTTTTGGTTCAGCTTCATGGTAGCCGTCATGTTTGACGTAGAAAACCTTTTGTATCCCCGGAGCATTTGTGCATACGGGTTGCCATAACCTACACTGCGCTGATCGGATCCGAAGGCATTTCCGAAAAGAATATGTTGCGTCAGCAGGTTGGCGGAGTCCGGCGCATAAAAGGGCGGAAACAGCACCGGGCTGGTATGGGTAGCTACGTCATAAAGATCGACCGAGTAGCTGGCATTATTGGTAAGCGGACCGGTGTAATCATTAAAGATTCCCCATAGTTGTGTAGAAAGCACGGTTGTTTTTGAAAGATTAAAATCAATATTGCTGCGCAGCTGATAGGTGGTAAACCGCAGCCGGTTTTTGAAGCTGTTGGCAGGGTCTGTTTTCAGGCTTCCATTATCATTGCTGTAGGAGCCGGATATAAAGTAGTGTGCAAAATCGGTTCCACCGCTCACATTAAGATTGGCCCGCTGTGTATAGCTAGACTTTTTAAATAACAGATCCAGCCAGTCTACTGCAGGATACACATATTTATTGCTGCCAGGAGCATTATTCAGGGTCTGCTGTGTGTTATAGATTTTATCGGCACTAAAGGGAGGCGCCAGTGTGGGGTCGCGGGTAACGGTGGCTTCATTATACATTTTCATGTAGGTAACAGGGTCGGCCAGTTTAATGGTATTGGTAGGTTGCGTTAACGTGTTTTCGAGCACCAGGTTCACCTGGGCCTTCCCGGTTTTACCGGATTTTGTAGTAACCAGTATTACACCGTTAGCACCCCTGGCCCCATATAATGAAGTGGCACTGGCATCTTTTAAGATGGTAAAACTTTCCAGGTCGTTTACCTGCAGCCGCGCCAGGTCGTCCTTGCCCACTTCAATATTGTCAATCAAAATAAGCGGATCTGCCCGGTAGCCAAAGGTGGTGACCCCCCGGATAAAAAAGTTCGAATTATCCAGCCCCGGTTGTCCGCTGCTCTGAAAACCAATGATACCTGCCGCCTGCCCTACGATGGCATTGGTAAGATTACTGGCTGGTATCCGCAGGTTTTCGGGCTTTATGGTAACCACCGAGCCCACCACCGATTCCCGTACCTGCTTACGTCCTAATGCGGTGATGACCACCTCCTCCATTCCGGAAGTGATCTGCCGCATGGTAATGGAAACCGTAGCATTACCAGGTGTAATCAATGCCTGTTCCGGTTGGTATCCGACCAGTGAAAAATGAATCACGGTACCTGAATCCACTTCCAGGATAAATTTTCCGTTGACATCCGTAGAAGTCATTTTTTTATTATTCGCTGTGGCAACCGTTACTCCTGTCAGGATGCTCCCTGTAGAATCCAGTACTGTACCGGTGGCGTTGACTTTACCGGTTTGCGAATAAGAAAGTGCGGGCATCAATACCAGTACACCCAGTATTGCCCAAAAAGACAATCGTTTGGCAGCAAGCATAGCGTTTAAGATTCGTTAAAAATTGTTGTACAAAATAAACGGGGATGATCGCGTTAGTCAATAGGTTTTTGGTTAAAAAGGATGGATTATTCGATGTATTGTTGAAACATATTGATAGATAAACATTTTAAAAAAGGGCGGCTTTTATATCCGGCTTTTTACTGAATCATCTTGCTTTTACCTAACTTTAGTGAGTATTAAACCAAAAACAAGATGGATTATTCACCATATTTAATGGACAATTAAATACTTCTACCCTATGGCTGCCTTTAAACGAAGAGATGGATTTGTGGGCGAAAAAATGTTGGAGATCCCTCATCAGCTCCTGCAAAAAACGCTTCAGCAAAACCCGTTTTTGAAACAACTATATATTACCCAGATCGGTTATTTCCCAAAAGCCTTTTATCATTACCGGGAACGGAGGAATGGCTGTCATGATAATATTTTATTCTATTGCCTGAAGGGAAAAGGCTGGTATACGATTGATAAATATCATTTCGAAATCCGGGCCAACGAATACGCCATTATTCCGGCTACGGCAAAATACATCCGCTACGGGGCGGATGAAGATGAACCCTGGACCATTTACTGGGTACATTATACCGGAAATGAAATCGAGGATATGAACCGGTCGCTGGGCATCACCATGGATCGCGGTCCGCGCTCTATTGCCTTTAACGACCGAGGCATTACTACCTGGGAGATGATGTATAACAGCCTTGAACGGGGCATTAACAACGACAGCCTTTTTAACGCTAATTTTTGCTTATATAAATTTGTTGCTTCCTTTTTATTTGCAGAACAGTGGGAGCAAAAACCCGTTTCTCAAACCAGTCTCTTCCTGAATGCCGTTAAAACCCACATGCAGCAACACATCAACAGCCGGCTTACGGTTCCTGAAATGGCCGCCGCCCAGGGTATCTCGGTTTCTTATTTTTCCCAGCAATTCCGGAAAGCCACCGGTATTGCTCCCCTGGATTATTTCATCCAGCTCAAGATCCGGCATTCCTGCCTGCTATTGCTGAACAATTCTATAAAGATTAAGGATGTAGCCCAACATGTGGGGATGGATGATCCTTATTATTTTTCCCGTATGTTTAAAAAGTATATGGCCATGTCGCCCCAGCAATATCGCCTTCAGAAATGGAACGATGCCGACAATCCGAAGCTCGCTTAACCTGCGGGTTGCCCCGAACGGTATATTGCTTTGCCGGACGGAGATGTCCGATTCGGGTTTAAAAACAGGTTTTTAAAGCAATTCCTAAAAGTTTTTTACTTTTACAGTATATAAACTTCATTTCGGACTATGAAAGTAACAAATAAGTTCTGGGTTATTACATTAATGATCGTAATCGCTGCCCTGAGCCGCATTCTTCCGCATCCTTATAATTTTACCCCCCTGGTAGCGATGTCGCTGTTCAGCGGAGCCACTTTTAATAAAAAATGGCAGGCATATATGATGCCGCTGCTGGCTTACCTGCTTTCGGATATCGTGATCAGCCTTACCGGCGCGCGGGGCTTCTACGGCATCAGCCAGTTATTTGTTTATGGAGGTATGGCCCTGGTAACCGCATTGGGCACTACACTTCGCCAGCCAAAAGCCATCAGGGTATTGGGATATTCGCTTATGGGATCGGCCATTTTCTGGATCGTGTCAAATTTTGGCGTATGGGTGGCCAGTAATTTTTCAGGCAGTATTGAACACGAGCCGGGTCTTACTTTAGGAATGACCTACCTGCGGGCCCTGCCTTTTTATAACCAGTTCAGCAACCAGTTATTCCTGGGCGCCTTTGGCGGTGATCTGTTTTACAGTGCGGTGCTGTTTGGGGTATATGCCCTGGCTCAAAAAAGCCTTCCTTCACTCCGGTATTCAAAAGCCTGATATATAAAATCTAAATCATGAAAGCATGAATCCTTCATTCATGCTTTTTTTATGCGCAATCGGTTGCAACAATTACCAATAGCAGCAATAATTTCCCTATTTTTAGAGCCATTAATTCATTTTAAACGATTTGTAATGGCAGGAACCAATTCCACTTCCCAAAACATTTTGCTTCCATTGGCTACGATCTGCGGACTTTTTTTCATCTTCGGGTTTGTAACATGGGCAAACGGAACGCTTATTCCCTTTTTTAAATTGTCTTTTGGTCTTTCGGATATACAGGCATTCCTGGTGACCTTTTCCTCTTATATGGCCTATTTTGTACTGGCCCTTCCTTCTTCCTGGATCCTGAAAAAGACCGGGTTTAAAAACGGCCTGGTACTGGGATTGATCATACTAGCCCTGGGATCCCTCATTTTTATTCCTGCCGCCAAATCCAGGTCTTTTGAATTATTCCTTACCGGTATTTTTGTGCAGGGTGCCGCATTGGCATTACTGCAAACCGCCTCCAACCCCTACCTGTCGATCATCGGCCCCATTGAAAGCGCGGCTAAAAGAATCAGTATGGCGGGGATCTGTAACAAGTTTGCGGGCATGATCGTTCCCTTTATCATGGGTGCGGTATTCTTAAAAAATGCAGCAGAAACAGAAGAAAAGATCAAAGCTACTACCGGTGTTGAAAAAGAGCAACTGTTGAACGACGTGTTGGGACGCGTAAATACGCCTTATATTGTGCTGGCCATTGTATTTATCCTGTTTGCCGTACTTATCAAATTCCTCCACCTTCCGGAAGTACATCCCGAAGAAGATGTGGTGGATGAAACCAGCGGAGAAGTGGTTCACCATAAAAGTGTATTCCAGTTCCCCCACCTTTTCCTGGGCGCACTTTGTATTTTCGTGTATGTGGGTGCCGAGGTAATGGCAGGTGATATCATTGGTGTATACGGAAAAGAACTAGGCATTCATGCAGACCAGGCGAAATACTTTACCTCGTTAACCCTTGGCGGAATGCTGGTAGGTTATGTTGTTGGAATTTTTACAATTCCTAAAATCCTCTCCCAGCAGGCAGCACTCCGGATCTGCGCTATCCTGGGTATTGTATTTTCAGTGATCGCTTATTTCAGCTCCGGTTACACATCGGTAATTTTTATCGCACTGCTGGGATTGGCAAACTCCTTAATGTGGCCGGCTATTTTCCCGCTGGGCATCAGTCACCTGGGTAAATTTACCAAGATCGGTTCCGCCATTATGATCATGGGTATTGCCGGAGGGGCTATTTTGCCGATATTATATGGCTTTTTAAAGGACCATCTGCACATTAATTTCCAGTTGTCTTACTTTATTTTGGTAATGCCCTGCTATCTTTATATCCTGTATTTTGCTATTAGCGGCCACAAAGTAGGCCTGGGCAGATTGAAAAAATAATTGCTGCACGTTGCGCGGCACCGGGAACCTATAAGGCGTTCCGCTACGGCGGATTAATTAAACCTTATAGGTTTTTTATTTGGATGCAAATAAAAGTTCGCAGGGTTTTAAACCGGTAAGCCGCTTAAAGGCGGTACTGAAATGCGAAATGGACGAATACCCCAGCATCATGGATACATCTGTTACGCTGAGTCCTTTTTCGTAAAGCAGGTATTTGGCATGTTCCATCCGCTGGTTCTGATAGAAATCAAAAATCGTGGTGCCATACATTTCTTTAAACCCCTTTTTAAGATAACATTCATTCATCGCCACTTTCCGGCTCAGTTCTTTAATGGTAATAGGCTCACCGATATGTTTGATGAGGATCTCGCGGGCTTTTTCCACTTTGTCCTTATCAGCTTCATTGGACAGAAACTTACAACTGATCACTTCCAGTTGTTTGTCATCGGCCATCGAATCCATCGTCAGCAATAACAACATCTGCAGCTGGGCATTTACATAAATGTTTTCCAGCGTACCGTCATAATTATGCTCCAGCAGCCCTTCAATAACCGCTTTGGTTTTACAGCACAATGGCAGTGTGCGGGTAAAAGAAACTTTATGCTTGAACTTCAGTAATGAATCACTGAAGCTGTTAGTGGTTCTGGTTTTTATAAACTGCGATAAATGCGCCGGTGTAAAATGTACACTTACCACATCCAGGCTGCCCTCACTGTCTTCACATTCGCGGGATTTACCAGCCGTGCATTTTCCGCAATTTTCACGGGAACAGTACCGGTTGCCCGCAATGCAGAATTTCAGTTTCAGGTTATTTTCCTTGGGTTTCTGGCTATGGTACTCATATACCAGCATTCCCATATCTTCTGTTAAAGTATTTGCCGGGCGACTGTATCGTTTGATCTCATACTGAACCGCTCCTGGGATCTGGTGCACCCGGTGGGTCATCAGTTCCAACGAAGAGGGTTGTTCCAAGTCCTTGAAACTTAACCGTATAATTTCTTCTGTATCACTCATAACAGGCGGCAAAGGTATTTGCAATCTGTTATAAAGCCAACAAAGAAATGTCAATTAATGGTAATAATACCTGATTTGCAACCCATTACTAAAAAAATAATTACAATTAATCAGTGAATGTCTAAATTTGCGCCATTATTTATTAATGGTTTGACCCTGTAAGTACATGATCCATTTTAATTCATACATACATCCGGATGCCAAGGTTGCAAGGAATGTAAAAATAGACCCGTTTACCGTGATCCATCAGGATGTTGAAATTGGAGAAGGTACATGGATCGGTTCAAACGTAACCATACTGGAGGGCACCCGTATTGGAAAAAATTGCAAGATTTTTCCAGGCACCGTAATCGGTTCAGAACCCCAGGATAAAAAATTCGATGGTGAAAAAACCACGGTTGAGATTGGAGACGACTGTGTAATCCGGGAATTTGTGACCATCCACCGCGGCACCCGCGACCGGTGGAAAACGGTGGTGGGCAAGGGCTGCTGGATCCTGGCCTACAGCCATATCGGCCACGACTGTGTGATTGGTGATTATTGCACACTCAGCAACAGCACGCAGATCGCCGGGCACGTGGTACTGGGCAGCCACGTGGGCTTTGGTGGCGTATGCGCCGTACATCAGTTTGTAAAAGTAGGATCTTATGCTTTTATCAGTGGTGGATCGCTGGTCAGCAAAGATGTACCTCCTTATATTAAAGCCGCCCGTCAGCCCCTGAGCTATGCAGGTATTAATTCCGTTGGGCTGAAGCGGAACGGCTATTCGGTAGACAAAATCAACCACATCCTGGACATCTACCGCACGATTTATAACCGCGGGTTAAATGTAACCCAGGCCATGCAGTTGCTGGAAGAAGAATTCCCGGTAACAGATGAGCGCGATGAGATCCTTACCTTCATCCAGGAAAGTACGCGTGGTATTATTAAACGATATACCAAAGGGAATGGCGACGACGATAGCCTTGAATAAGGCTGGAAAACGGTTTAACCGTGACTGGATTTTCAGAAACCTCACCTTTCAGTTCGAATCCGGCAATAGCTATGCCATCATCGGATCCAACGGATCCGGAAAAAGTACTTTTTTACAGGTCATCAGCAGTGCGCTTCATTTAAATGAAGGCGTTTGTACCTGGGCAAATGAAACGCCCCTTCCTCCTGAAAAAGTATACCGCTTTATTGCTTACTGCGCTCCCTACCTGGAATTGATCGAGGAAATGACCCTTTTGGAATTCCTGGAATTTCATCAGCATTTTAAACCTTTTGTAGCCGGGATGACCCCCGAAAAAATTATAGCGGAGATCGGCATGCAGGCTGCTGCGCATAAACGGATCCAGCAGTTTTCAAGCGGTATGAAACAACGGGCCAAACTGGCACAGTGCATCTATTCTGATGTGCCCGTACTGCTGTTGGATGAGCCTTGCACCAATCTCGACCGGCAGGGAATCGATCTGTACTATGCATTAATGGACCAATACGGCAAAAACCGGCTCGTGCTGGTGGGCAGTAACGACGAAGTGGAATATAAATTTTGCCGGCAGCGCCTTAATATCATGGATTATAAACCGGTTTAATTTCTTTGTCCGGGCTTCAGTACTACTATCAGCCCGGTTGTGTCACTCACTGCATCGTCCGGTACAGTAACCGGCTGTTTTTCTTCTGAAGAATTTGCTTTCCTTGTTCATGATCTTACCTCTATAACATACATTTGTGTGTATGAACAGACCCATTCGTGTTTTGGTGGCTAAAATCGGTTTGGATGGCCATGATCGTGGTGCCAAAGTAATTGCCACGGCCCTGCGGGATGCCGGCATGGAAGTGATCTATACCGGTTTGCGGCAGACACCGGAAATGGTCATCCGGGCGGCTATCCAGGAAGATGTGGACGTGATCGGCATCAGCATCCTGAGTGGTGCGCATATGACCGTTTTTCCAAAAGTAATAGAATTGATGAAGGCACAGCAAATGCAGGACGTACTGCTGATTGGTGGCGGTATTGTGCCGGAAGATGATGCCGCACAGCTAACGGCAATGGGTGTGGGCCGGATCTTTGCACCGGGCAGTACAACCGGTTCCATAGCAGAATATATTCAACAGGAGGTAGCTAAAAAACGGAAGTTTTAAATGTTGTTCCAGGTTTCACGTTTCATCGTTCAACGGTCAAACCTGAAACCTGGAACTTGAAACAGTTAATAAGCCCTTGCAAACAGCACCCGTTCTTTAGATGGTTTTCCGGATAAAATACAAACACCGTCTTCCTGTGGGTTATTAAGGGGAATACAACGGATCGTTGCTTTTGTTTTCTCTTTGATAGCGGCCTCCGTTTCCGGCGTGCCATCCCAGTGAGCAGCTACAAAACCACCCTTTTCATCCAGCGTTTTTACAAAATCGTCCCAGGTATCTACCCAGGTCGTCTTTTCTTCGGTAAATTTCCGTGCCCGCTGCAGCATTTCGAACTGTATTTTTATCAGCAGTCCGTCTACATACTGTGAAATACCGTCCAGGTTAACTGTTTCTTTTTCTCTTGTATCGCGGCGCGCCACTTCAATTTTATTATTTTCCAGGTCACGTGCACCCAGCACCAGTCGCACCGGAACGCCCTTCATCTCATATTCCGCAAATTTCCATCCGGGCCGGTTGTTGTCATTGTCGTCGTATTTAACACGGATGCCCTTGCTTTTCAGCTGTTCCAGGATTTCGGTAGCCTTCGCATCAATCAGGGCTTTTTGCTCCTGTCCCTTGTAAATGGGAATGATCACTACCTGCAGCGGCGCGATCCGGGGGGGCAATACCAACCCTTCATCATCGCTGTGCGCCATGATTAGTGCTCCTACCAACCGGGTGCTTACCCCCCAGCTGGTAGCCCATACATATTCCTGTTGGTTTTCCCTGTTCAGAAACTTCACATCAAATGCTTTGGCAAAATTCTGACCCAGAAAGTGGGAAGTGCCCGCCTGGAGCGCTTTTCCGTCTTGCATCAGCGCTTCAATGCAATAGGTATCTTCCGCACCGGCAAACCGTTCGCTGGCGGTTTTCACACCTTTGATTACCGGCAACGCCATAAATTCTTCGGCAAATGTGGCATATACATCCAGCATTTTACGCGTTTCTTCCACAGCTTCTTCTTTAGTAGCATGGGCGGTATGCCCTTCCTGCCATAAAAATTCTGCAGTCCGTAAAAACAGGCGGGTACGCATTTCCCAACGTACCACGTTAGCCCATTGATTAATCAGCAGAGGAAGATCGCGGTACGACTGTATCCAGTCTTTATAGGTACTCCAGATGATCGTTTCACTGGTAGGACGCACAATCAGCTCCTCTTCCAGCTTTGCTTCCGGATCCACCACCACGCCTTTTCCGTCCGGATCGTTCTTTAAGCGGTAATGTGTTACCACCGCACACTCTTTTGCAAATCCTTCCACATGAGCGGCTTCCTTACTCAAAAAGCTTTTCGGTATAAAAAGCGGGAAATAGGCATTTACATGCCCGGTGTCCTTAAACATTTTATCCAATGCATCGCGCATGTATTCCCAAAGGGTAAAACCATAAGGCTTGATGACCATACATCCCCTTACGGCCGAATAGTCGGCCAGGCCTCCTTTTATTACGAGGTCATTATACCATTGTGCATAATCTTCCGCTCTTGAAGTAACTTCCTTACTCATATTATAGTTAATAGTTAATTATTCATGCTTCAGGGGTTATTGTGTCTAAAACAACAAATGTTAAACCATCTGCCACAAACCTTCCTCCTGTTGCATTTTAAACCTTTTTCACGTTAAATACGTTGTGAATTAACAACATATTATGCATCTTTTTTAACAAAAGAACGTCATTATTAACGTAACTTTATCAGCAATTGCAAATGTATATTTAAAAGGGTAACAATTAGCTGCAATTGGTGATTAATTATAACAATCTGATTCATAAACTATTTAATATCGCCAAAAAATGAACATCAGAACATTGATACTACTGCTTGGCTGCGCTTTCTTTATCGGAGGGTGTACCACGGCATACAAAACCGGCCAGACACCAGACGATGTTTACAACTCCCCCGCACCTCCGCAGGATGAATATGCCAACGTTAAAAAGTCGGGCGAAAAACGGTATCGTGATTACGAATCATATGATGAGGACGAATACGCCGATTATGATGACCGTTATCTGCGCATGAAAGTGCGGAACCGTTACCGCTGGTCAGACCTTGACGACTGGTACTTTTATGGCAACCGCTATAACTTCAGTTATTACAACAACTGGTATTACTGGAATGATCCCTTCTACTGGAACAGTCCCTGGAGCCCGGTAAGCTATTGGAATATGTACTACAATCCTTATTATTCCGGCTGGTATGGCGGTATCGGATTCGGATGGGGCGGTGGCTGGTATAATCCCTGGTACAGCGGCTATTATGGCGGATGGGGTTATGGCTGGGGTGGCTGGTATGATCCCTGGTACACTGGCTGGTGGGGCAATCCGTATTATTACGGCTACGGACCCGGCGTAATTGTGGGTAACCGCGTAAATTACGGACCACGCCGCAGCAATTTAAATACCTACAACCCAAGAATACTGGATGGTTCTAATCAGAATTACAGCCAACGGAACGGCGCCATGAGAAGAGACGCCTACAGCAACGGTTCTTATGGCGTGCGCAATAACACCAGTGTAAATACCAACCCCGGTAATTCCTCCGGTAGCGGCAGGGCTGCTGCCATAAGAGAACGTTACAACAGTCGCGGATACGGGGGCAATAATTCCGGCTCCAACTACAGCAGCAGATCCGAGAATTACAGCGCTCCACGCTCTGAATATAGTGCTCCCCGTTCTGAAAATTACAGTAGGCCAAGCGTAGAGCCACGATCATCCACACCATCTTACTCGCCTCCTGCTTCATCTGGAGGTGGCGGCGGAGGCGGAGGCGGCGGCGGTCGCAGCAGCGGCGGGTCTGGAAGAAGATTTTAATCTGTAAAAACTAATTTATCAATGAAGAAACTAATTATTGCGGCTATTGTTTTAACCGCTGCGGGAACCGCGGTTGCCCAAACCCCCGAGGATGCGCTGCGCTACTCCTGGCAAACAGCCAGCGGAACCGCGCGCGTGCAGTCGCTGGGCGGCGCCAGTGGATCAATCGGCGGAGAAATTTCCACCCTGTTCTCCAATCCCGGAAACCTGGGCTTTTACCGGACGGGCGACCTGGTGGTTTCCGGCGGATTGAATCTGCTTAGTAATAAGGCCACATATTACGACGGAACAGAAACCGCCAAAAAATCGGCGGGATTCTTTGGCACCTCAGGTGTTGTTTTTGGCAACCAAAGCAGGGGCAACCGTTCCATTAAGAGTTCTTCCTTCGGTGTTGGTATTACGCGGGTTGCGGATTTCAACAACCGTATCAGCTTTTACGGCATCAACAATAAAAGTGCTATGGGAGATATGTTTGCTGAAAACGCAAACGCTTTCGGAGGCGCTGCCAAGGATCCCTATGGTGCAGACCTGGCCTTTAATTCCTATTGGATCAATAAGGATCAAAACGGGAATTTTAACTCGCCCGCAGGCAGCATTGCCCGGAGCACCGGTTTATACCAGGAAGGCACCTTGAAAACCAATGGAGGCATTACGGAAGTTGCAGTAGGGGGCGGACTGAATCTGAATGATAAAGTATACCTGGGGGGATCGATTGGTTTGCCTACCCTCCGATACGGTGCTACCCGTACCTTTGATGAATTCGACCGCAGCGAGAATACCACCAACCAGTTTGAGTACGGATATTTTGAGGACGACCTCGTAACAAAAGGAATGGGTGTGAATGTAAAATTGGGTGCGGTTTTTACACCTACACAAAATTTCCGGATCGGTATCGCAGCGCATACACCTACCTGGTACAGTCTTACAGACCATTATGACGCCTATGCTGAAGCCGGATCAGAAAACAATCCCGATAATAAAGGTAAGCAGGTGAACAGCTGGCGGCCGGAACAACCTTCCGTTTATGACTATTCACTGCAAACGCCCTATAAACTGCTGGGAAGCTTTACCTACCTTTTTGGAGATATAAATAATGTTTCCAGTCAAAAAGGACTGATTACCGCCGATGTGGAGTATGTAAACCATATGGCCTCTAAATTCAAAGCATACGACGAGAACGGGGTAGCGGACAAGAGCTATTTCCGTGAACTGAATACCGCTATTGACAATGCCTATAAAGGAGCTGTAAACGCGCGCCTGGGTGCTGAGTTAAAATTCAACACCATTATGGCCCGGTTCGGTGGCGCTTATTATGGCAATCCCTATAAGAACCTGGCAGGTGAAAAGGGAAATATCTACCAGGGTTCCGCCGGCATCGGTTACCGCAATCATGGTTTCTTTGTAGACCTGGGTTATATTTATACGGCTAAGGATGATGTATATTATCCCTATCGCCTGGAAGACAAAAGTGCTTTTGATCCGGCCAGGATCAAATCCAATGGATCAAGAGTCGTACTCACACTGGGTTTCAAGATTTAGCACATATCGCTCTCTGATGATTTAGTTATTGGCCTCCGGAATCATCCGGGGGCTTTTTATATACCTTAACGTTGCTAAAAACCTGACGGTATATAGAAAAGCAGACAGATGGTTTACCGCCCAAACATCTTCTCGATCTGGTCCTGTTTAAATTCCAGGTAGGTAGGGTTACCATCCGGTGCCGTGTTAAAGGGTTCGCACCGGAACAGATCGGTTACCAGTTGCCGCATCTCCCGATCAGTTAAACGGTTCCCGTTCTTCACAGCCCGTTGCCGGGCAAGAGAGCGGATTAGTTTTTCCCGGTTAGAAACCCGGATGTCGCTGCTAAAATGCTTGTATTGCTCCAATGTAAAATCGATCAGGTGCTTTTCATCGGTATCTTCCAGGTCGGCTGGTGTACCCTGCACTACAAAACTGTTATTGCCAAAGGGCTCTATTTCATAACCCAGCATCCGCAGATCGGGCAATAATTCGGCCAGCAATACCGCATCTGAAGGCGAAAGTTCCAGGGTTACCGGGAACATGCTTTTTTGAATGATAACCGGCGTTCCCGCCGCTGCCTGTTTCATTTGCGTATACAGCACCCGCTCATGCGCCGCCTGCTGATTGATCAGCAGAAAGCTTTGATCTGCCGGCATCATAATATATGTATTCCATACCTGGGTAAGTTCGGTATCACCGTCTATTTCAAAACGGTTCCGTTTGTTTTGGATGGCCAGGTGTTGTTGCTGAGCAGTTTTTTCATAATCAAACAGCGCCTCCTCCTTGGGCAGGGGTTCGTAAAAATCTCTCCAGCTTTTTAATTCCTGACCGGAGGGTTTTTCAATAAAATGCGCCTGGTGCTTTTGCGTAAATCCCTGGTATAAAGACGAACCAGATGCTTTCTGCTGTTGATCGCTTGTAAACGGCTGACTTACAGAGGGCAATTGCTGGATGGAAGCATCCAGGTCAAAATCCAGGGTGGGTGTGATACTGAATTGGGCCAGGGCATGCTTTACAGCGGCCTGCACAAAGGCATATACAATTTTTTCATCTTCAAATTTGATCTCTTGTTTCGTAGGATGCACATTCACGTCTACCTGCGTTGGATCCAGATCGATAAACAGCACATACATCGGGAAACTGTCTGCCGGCAGCAACTCCTGGTAAGCGCTCATCACCGCATGGTTTAGGTAGGCGCTTTTAATAAAGCGGTTGTTTACGAAAAAATACTGATCCCCACGGGTCTTTTTGGCGGTTTCCGGTTTCCCTGTAAACCCGTGAATATTCATATAATCAGTTTGTTCTGCTACAGAAACCATTTTGGCGTTATAGCTGCTGCCCAGCAGTTGCACGATCCGCTGTTTAAGGCTGCCCGGCTCCAGGTGCATCAGCTGCTGGCCATTGCTGGTAAGGGTAAACAGGATATGCGGAAAAGCCATGGTTACCCTGGTAAATTCTTCTACAATATGCCGCATTTCCGCAGCATTGCTCTTTAAAAAATTCCTCCGCGCCGGCACATTAAAAAAAAGGTTCTTCATGGCAATACTGGTGCCATCCGGACTGGCCACGGGTTCCTGTGTAACCACAACACTGTTCTCTACTTCTATATAAGTACCGGCTTCATCCTCCGGCCGTTTGGTCTTCAGTTCCACCTGGGCCACGGCCGCAATGGAAGCCAGTGCCTCTCCCCTGAACCCCATAGTATGAATATGAAACAGGTCGTCAATATTCCGGATCTTGGAAGTGGCATGCCGCTCGAAGCACATGCGGGCATCGGTTTCACTCATGCCGCTACCGTTATCAATTACCTGCAACAGCGTTTTCCCCGCGTCCACCACAATCAGCTGAACGGCAGTAGCCCCGGCATCCACCGCATTTTCCAACAGCTCTTTTACAGCGCTCGCCGGACGCTGGATTACTTCACCGGCGGCGATCTGGTTAGCAATATTATCAGGCAATAAAAGAATCTTATCAGACACGGTATCTTCTGTTTTGAACCGGTAAAGGTACGTTTTAGCGCCTAAATCTTCGGGGATAGCAAGGGGAATTTCAGCAGTTTTTGCCTCCCCGGTTCGGGATGGCTGATGGATGAACGTACACGAAGCATTAAAAGGAGATTGTTTTGCGCAGCAATTTTGACTTTATCCGGCCTCTTTTACTTTCCTGCAAAATAAACTTTTTCCCGTCGAAATAATACGTGATCACTTCCTTATCAGCAAGATTCACAACAAAATACTCCTTTACCCCAAAGGCTTCATAGAGTTGCTTCTTTAGTTGCAGATCGTGCTTTTTGTTGCCTGACAGCACTTCTACCACTAAATCGGGAGCGCCCTTTACTTTCCCTTCTTTAACAATGGAAAGGTTTTCTTTTGCAATAAAAACAATATCCGGTTGCACCGCATTATTGCTGCCCAGGTAAACGTCTACGGGGGAAAAAACGCATTCCCCTAAATCGTTTTCCGAAATATGAACATTCAGATGCGTGAACAATGCGGCCAGTATTCGTTGGTGTTCAAAGGTTGGTGCGGGTGACATATATAAGACATTATGGATAACCTCCGCCAGGGTACCTTCAGGAAGCATTTCGTATACTTCCATGGCGGTTCTCGGCGGACGCTGGTATTTTTCTTTTGCCATTGTAAGTCCCATAGTAGCAAGTTACAAAATAATACTGTCACAAAGATTTCACACGGCCATTTTCACCAAATCTTTATTTTTGCCCCTCGCAATGTCTCACCTTATTGTGATCCGAAGGCGGAGTAAAATTCAAAAAAATTATGAGTAAAGGACCTGTTTCTCAATTTATTGAACATCATTACCGGCATTTCAACGCTGCTGCGCTGATCGATGCGGCCAAAGGTTATGAAGCCCATATGAATGCCGGCGGTAAGATGATGATCACCCTTGCGGGTGCTATGAGCACGGCCGAACTGGGTATTTCGCTGGCAGAAATGATCCGTCAGGACAAGGTACAGATCATTTCCTGCACGGGAGCCAACCTGGAAGAAGATGTGATGAACCTGGTGGCGCATTCGCATTACAAACGCGTTCCCAACTACCGTGATCTTACGCCGCAGGAAGAATGGGAGCTGCTAGAAAATCATTATAACCGTGTAACCGATACCTGCATCCCCGAAGAAGAGGCATTCCGCCGTCTTCAGAAACACCTGGTAAGACAATGGAAAGAAGCGGAAGAAAAAGGCGAACGCTATTTTCCGCATGAGTTCCTGTATAAAACCGTGCTGAGCGGAGAACTGGAACAATATTATGAAATTGATCCAAAAGATAGCTGGATCATTGCCGCAGCGGAAAAGAATATCCCGATTGTGGTTCCCGGATGGGAAGACAGCACGACCGGAAACATCTTTGCCAGCTACGTGATTAAGGGCGAATTAAAAGCCAGTACAGTAAAAAGCGGGATCGAATACATGACCTGGCTGGCCGACTGGTACCGCAATAACAGCGATGGAAAAGGTGTGGGCTTTTTCCAGATCGGCGGTGGTATCGCAGGCGATTTCCCTATTTGCGTGGTGCCGATGATGTACCAGGACCTGGAATGGCACGATGTTCCGTTCTGGAGTTACTTTTGCCAGATCAGCGACAGTACCACTTCCTTCGGTTCCTACTCTGGTGCGGTGCCCAACGAAAAGATCACCTGGGGGAAACTGGATATTCACACCCCTAAATTTATTGTAGAAAGCGATGCTACGATCGTGGCTCCGCTGATCTTTGCCTGGATCCTGGGCTGGTAATCAGCTTAAAGATACAATAAACTGGAAAGCGGCCGTCTCGCATTTTTGAGACGGCCGCTTTGTATTTGGTATATCGTAATAAATATCACGTCGGGGAAATTTTTAAAGAGGGCTCCCATCCTTCCGGCACCTGCTTAAAAGCATATCACCGGTGGCCTTTTGTTGCTGCTATAACAATAAGTGGGATTGGGAGCACCTCTATTAAAATCACAAAAAGAACTGCTATTTTGCCGTAAAGCTGGCGGTAGTGCCGGCCGAAGCAACCACCAGTACGCTGGATGTAAGCTGGTTAACAACCCAGGTAACCTTATTGGAAGAGGCCCCTTTTATGGTGAGGTTGCCTGAAACATCTACCTGCAATACATTACAATACGCCTGTATAAAGGCATTAAACGCCACTAAACCTCCGGCATAGGCGTTTACCACCGCCTGCAGGTTAGCGGCAGTTGAGCCGTTTACTTTATAACTGATACTTATATTAGAAATTTCAATATTCTTTCCATCATAGCTCCAGGTGCCGGTGGCCACTGCCCCGATGTTGCTATCATTTCCGGCACCGGTTACAGCACTGTTCAGATTCAGACTAAAATCATGATTGGCACTAAAAGTAGCTACGGGCTTTTGCTCATCGGTGGTAGCCGTTGTATTGGTTTGCTGCCAGGAGTGGGCTTCCAGCTTTTGCTCATCCGCAGATCCTGCATCCTCATTTTTTTTGCTGCAGGACAAACACAATACGATCATCAATGTGGAAAAAAGAACGTTAAAACGCATATGGTAGAATTGAATAGATAAATAGGCACACAAGATAACAGCCTATTATGAAGAAAAGGTGATGCCCCCAAGAGCGGCGCAAAAAAAAGAGTTCCCACGGGGAACTCTTTCAAAAAATCAGTTTTAGTACGCCTGTTCGGGCAACTTTAGGTCCCGCTTCAGCATGGCATCGCGGTTGGCCATTTCCCAGGCCGTATAAAAGATCATCTGGGCTCTTTTCGCCATCAGCGGAAAATTAATCTTATCGATGGTATCGGTTGGTTTGTGATAATCGGCTTTTAACATACCATCATAAAAAAACAGGATCGGTACCCCTTTTCGGGCAAAATTATAATGATCGCTGCGGTAATAGATGCGCTCGGTATCATTGGGATCGTCAAATTTATAATCCAGTACGAGTTTCGTGTATTTGTTATTCATTCCCTCATTGATCACCGGAAGATCTGTGCTCAATTTGTCATGTCCAATTACATACACATAGTTCAGCGTGTCGGCGCTCATCCGCTCTGTATCAATACGGCCGATCATATCAATGTTAAGATCTGCAGTGGTTTTATCCAGCGGATATATAGGATTTTCGGAGTAGTATTCAGACCCCCAAAGGCCTTTCTCCTCCCCGCTCACCGTCATAAATACAACCGTCCTGCGGGGACCTTTACCCGCTTTTTTTGCCAGGGCAAATGCCTCAGCCATTTCAAGAACGCTTACGGTTCCGGATCCGTCGTCATCCGCACCATAATAAATATTTCCCTTTGCATCTTTCCCCACATGGTCATAGTGCGCGGTGATGAACAGGTACTCTTCTTTTTTATCCGTACCCTCAATAACCCCGAGCACATTGGAGGCCGTGGCCCGGTCCTTCTGTAGCAGGTAATTCAGAGTTAGTGTAGCCTGGTTGATACCTGGCGTGGTTTCGCCGTTATCGAGGGCTGCTTTTACCTCTTCATAACTATGACCGCTCACTTTTTCAACCACATTGGCGCTGATGTAAAACACGGGCGCTGCTTTACCTGGGGCCTCTTTTTCCCATTCGGGCCGGTAATGCACTTTTAGTTTTGAACGGGAAGGGATTTCCTGCGTCGCAATAAAAATCGCTCCGGCCCCCTTCGCCAGGGCATTCCGGATCTTGCTGGTAAGCGTAGTAGAAGCCAGTCTTCCCTGAACAGACGGCGTAAACCCTTTGGGGCTTCCGGCGATAATCACTACCAATTTGCCCTTCACATCCAGACCCGCATAATCATCCCTGTTCTGATCCACTATACCATAACCGGCAAATGCATATTCACTATAGTTCAGGTTTAGCTGATCGTCACTGGTCCATATCGGTGCTATATCGTCCACCCCTTCAAAACGCATTTCGTTAATGGTAACATTCAATACGGCGAGGGAGTCTTTCGACAACTGATAGGTTTGCCGGAAACCTCCGTTGTTTCCGGGTTTCAGTCCCAGCTTCTTAAAATGCGCTGTAATATAATCCGCTGCTTTTTCCAAACCCGGGGAAGGTGTGTCGCGCCCCTCCATCTCCGCGCTGGCAATAACATTTAAATGATTTTTGAGATCGGTGGGGGTAATGGATCGCGCAAAAGTTTGCGGGTCCGCTTTTTTTTGAGCCGTTCCTGTAAGGGCTGTACATACAGCCGCCACGGCAAAAAGATGCTTCATCATATTTCTCATTTTCTGTATTTGGGTCCGTTGGCCGGATCCGGCTCCGGGTTGCCTAACCGCAGCAGATTTTATCCACCCGGTTTGCATGGCGGCCACCTTCAAACGCAGTAGTAATAAAGGCTTCCACCATCACCTCGGCCACATCTTCGGGAATAAACCGGGCCGGTATGCACAGTATGTTTGCATTATTGTGTTTACGGGCCAGTTCGGCTATTTCCTTATCCCAGCAAAGTGCTGCCCTCACTCCCTGGTGCTTGTTTGCAGTAATAGCAACACCGTTACCACTGCCGCAAAGCAGGATACCGAATGCATATGCTCCGCTTTCAACTGCGGCAGCCACCGGATGGGCAAAATCCGGATAATCGACCGATTCCGACGAATATGCGCCAAAATCTTTAAATGTCAGTCCTTTTCCTTCCAGGAAAGAAATCACATACTGTTTATACTCAAAGCCGGCATGATCGCTGCCAATAGCAACGGGCTTTTGTGTATCAAATATTGCTTCCATAAAATCTTTTTTTAACTCCACTCTTCCGGGTTCTCCAATTTATTCTTCCGCTCGATCTTTGATGCCAGCGCCACGCTCACCTCAAAAAGAATGTACAAAGGAGCTGTTACCACGGCCAGACTAAACGGATCCGTTGTGGGTGTAATGATGGCTGCGGCAATCAGGATCACCACAAACGCATGCCTGCGGTATTTTTTCAACACCGTGCCTGTAAGAATTCCTGACTTGGCCAGCAGTAATACCAATAGCGGCAGCTGGAACAACACGCCGATTCCCACGGTTGTATAGATCACATTCTCCAGGTAGTCTGAAAATGTAGGAATGATCTGGATTTGCTCGCTGAGCTTATAGTTGAAATAAAAACTTACCATCAGGGGGGTAAGAATAAAATAGCCGAACGCCACGCCCAAAAAAAACAATACGGACACCCAGAATATGATCCCGGAAGTGCCTTTCCGCTCTTTATCTGACAAAGCCGGCTTTACAAAGCGCCAGATCTCCCAGAAAATATATGGAAAGGCCAGTATAAATCCACCTACAAAGGCCACCGTAAAGGAAGCAATGAACTGCCCCGTCATGGTGGTTTCCTGAAACTTGGGTTCAACCTTAAGGCAAAGCCCGTCAATGCCCATTTTCTGTCCCATCGAACAAAGCCACTTTACAGAAATAAAATCCGGCCTTGTGGGTCCGAAAATAATGTCATCCACAAAAAAATTGGAAAACATAAAAACCGCAATGGCGCAAATTACCACCGCGATCACGCTGCGTATCAGATGCCACCTTAAAACTTCCAGGTGGTCTATAAAGGACATCTCATCCTCGCCACCACTCCTTTTCTTTAAAAAATCCAGTAAAGCCATCGTATATCAAAAATGGAGGACAAAGATGCGTATAAAATGCTCAAAAGTCTATTTTAATTTTTTCAGTTTCACCATCTCGATCCGTGTATCATTTACCCCAAGAATGTCAAATTCAAAATCGCCGATAATAATCCGTTCTTTCTGGGAAGGAATGGTTTCATAAAAGTTGATAATATATCCCGACAGGGTCTCAGAATCTGTCTTATCTTCAAATTCAAAATCATATTTTTTTTCCAGGTAGTCCAGCTCCATTCTTCCGGAAAAGATGTATTCATCCTCCGATATCCGTTTTTCAACAAACAGCTGGGTGTCATATTCATCCCATATTTCGCCAAACAGCTCTTCCAGCACATCTTCCATAGTAATGATACCGGCCGTACCGCCAAATTCATCTACCACCCAAGCAATGCTTTTAGACTCCTTGCTGAATTTATTGATCAGCCCTACAGCCGTCATACTTTCCGGCACTGCAATAATAGGGATCAGGATCGATTCTATATCAGCAGGCTTTTTAAAAAGATCCAGTTCATGAGCAAAACCCAGAATATTGTCGATATTCGATTCATAGATAATGATCCGGCTTCGCTTTGTTTCCACAAATTTCTGGATCAGGGATTCAACCGGCGCACTCACTTCCACGGCAATGATTTCCTTGCGGGGAACCATGCTCTGTCGGATCTTGATATTAGCCAGTTCCTGCGCATTTTCCAGGAGATGGGTACTGGTTTCTTCACGGAGGGTTTTCCTGCTGTCGCGAAACATAAACTGCAGGTCGTTCCGGGCAAACGGCGATTTTCCTTTATCCAGTCGTACATTAAACACATACTTCAGTATCCAGTTGGCCAGCCGGAAAAGTGCGGCTGTAATGGGATACAACAGCCATAAAAAGAAATTAATGATCACTGCCAGCCGGCTGAGCAGGGTATTGCTGTTCGCCCTGAAAACCGCCCTGGGTATGAACTCTACAAATATCAAAATGATGAGGGTGTTAAACGCAATCTCCAGCAGGATCTGCGCAGTGCGCGAATTGATACCGCTTTTTTGCCAGAAAGGGATCAGCACTTCGCTGGTTTGCAATACAAAGATGGTAAGGGCCGTGATATACCCGATTACGGTTGTTCCCCAGAAGATCGCCGGCATATCTACAAACTTACCCAGCAACCGTCCTGTTAAGGTGCCTTGTTTTCTTTTCAGCTCAATGTTCAGTCTGCTGGCGCCAAAGAAAGCCATTTCCACGCCGGCAAAGAAGATCATGAACAGCAAAGAAACGATCCACATTAATAGCTGCCATTCCATAAGATAAAGATAAATAAAATGCTACATGAAACCGCTTTTGTTCAGGCGGGTAAATTCAGGAATTTTCGCACCAGGGCCTCGGTTTCGGCACAGGCCTCCTCAAGGTCATCATTTACTACCACCTTATTAAAATGATTCATAAACGACAGTTCATACTCGGCCTTATTCAGGCGGGTTTGCAGCGACTCCTCGCTTTCGCTCCCTCTGGAGATCAGCCGTCTCCGTAATTCCTTTACAGAGGGAGGTTCAATAAAAACAGACAGGCTCTCCTTGGGATACTGCTGCTGCACGTGAATGGCGCCTTTTACATCAATATCCAGCAACGGGTATTTATCTTTCTTCCACAACCGCTGCAGCTCGCTTTTCAGGGTGCCATAATATTTGCCTTCGTATACCATCTCCCATTCTACAAACTCATTGGCTTTGATCTTTTTTGTAAACTCCGCCTCGCTGATGAAGTAATAATCTCGGCCATCTACTTCCCCGGCGCGGGCCGCCCGCGTGGCTGCGGAAATAGAAAAAGACAGCTGGGGAATTTTTTTTAATAAATGGTGGGTTATGGAAGTTTTCCCCGCACCCGACGGCGCAGTAAGAATAATAATTTTATGGTTTGCTTTTGAACCGGTTGTGACCGGAAAGTATAAAAACGGACGATTGGTAAATATCATGCCCCTGCAAAATAATAAATAATAATGACCGGGCAAATAACCTTCGCAAACGGTTTGCGGTCAGTATCCAAAAAGTATTCCTCTTACCATGCGCCGCGGATCTCTAAAACCGGAACCGACCCCTGTATTCTAAAAAGCAAATGCCAGCGTGCCCTGGTTGCTCCTGTTAACTGCTTCCCGGGTTGTTCTTGTTTTCATCAGGCTTGGACCTTAAAATCCTCTGTTTTCTGTAGTCTGGTATTTTAAAAGACTGGGGCATCCGCCGGCCGCGTCCTTATCTACCAGGATATAAAAGGTAGGGATCTTTTTCTGCAGCCATTTATCCAGTTCTTCATTTTTCTTTTGGCTCAGCGCCATTTCAGCGATCCGGGCGTAGTCGTCGTTCAGGTTCAGGCGATGCGGTTCTGAACGGGATTTCAGGTAAACCAGCCGTACACCTTTTTTACCCTGCTCGTTGGTAAAGTTTACGGGGCGCGACAAATCGCCTACCTTCATATCCTTGATGGTGTTTACCATATCCTTATCCAGTGCATCAATATTTACATAGGTAGAACCATCCCTGTTTAAAACATAAGGACCATAATTCTTTACATTCTCATCATCACTATACTTATAAGCCGCGTCCTTAAAACTGATCTTTTTGGCTTCAATTTCAGTACGAACGGAATCCAGTTTTAAGCGTGCGTCTTTCAATTCATTGTCAGTAACGGGCGGGATACGAAGAATCATTTTGATCTTGGCATTATCCCCGCGGCGGCTAACCTGTTGGATCAGGAAAAATCCAAAACGGTTCGATTTTACCGGCAACGATATTTCACCGGCTTTCAGACGGAAAGCGGTGGACAGGAATACCGGATCCCAGGTAGATTTATCCGAGCGGTTGATCTCATAAAGACCGCCGCGCTCGCGGCTCCCCGGGTCTTCAGACACCCTTTTTGCCAGCGCATCGAAGGTAACAGTACCCGCTTCAATCTGCTTTTTATAATTCAGCATCTCATTATAGATGTAGTCGTCCACATCCTTGGATGCCGAAGGCAGAATGGAGATCTGTCCCACTTCAAGCTCAGATTCCAGAAACGGCAGGCTGTCTGCTGGCACTTTTTCAAAAAATGTTTTTACCTCTGTGGGAGTAATATGTACACCGCTCACCACTTTATTTTTCATACGCTCGGCCAGCATTTGCTCTTTGATGAGGGGACGCTGATCGTCTTTTAACTGATATACCGTTTTACCCGCAACCGATTCCAGTTCGGCCTGGCTGCCAAACTGCTGAATATAATAACGGATTTTCATATCCAGCTGAGCCTCCACCTCTTCATCCGTCAGCGGGATGGAATCTCGTTCCGCCTGCAATGCCAGGATCTTCGACAGCATAATCTGCTCCATAATGATACAATTGGCATTGGGAGGAAGGGTTTCACCCCGGCGCGGTGCATCCTGCAGCTCATTCTGAACATCTGAATTCAGGATGATCCGGTCACCTACCACACCTATAATTTTGTCAACTACCTGCTTGCTCGCCTGTCCCTGTGCGGCAACAACCGTGGAAAATAAAATACCTACAGCAGCCAGTATGCCTTTTACGGAAAAAAGACCTGTTCTTTTACTCATAATAAACATAGATCAAAATTAGCCTTGCCCGGGGCATCCTGCTCCAAACAGGGCTGTATTTAACAAAAGTTTGTTGCCCCTTTCTGTGCAACGAAAAACACCAGCCGGCTTTCCGACTGATGTTTTACCTGTATTTTACGATCCGGGATGATTTATAAAGTACGCTTCACTTCTTCCAGTTCATACGCCTCTACTACATCACCAACCTTGATATCGTTGTAATTCTTTATCGTTAAACCACACTCCATGCCGGTCAGCACTTCCTTGGCATCGTCTTTAAAGCGCTTCAGAGAGCCCAGTTCTGCCACGGCGTTTTCACCGGTGGGGTAAATTACGATACCATCGCGGATTACCCGAACCTTATTATCGCGTTTGATACGGCCATCCAGTACAAAACATCCCGCAACCACAGCCTTATCAAATTTGAACACTTCACGGATTTCTACGTTACCCACAATCTTTTCTTTCATGGTGGGCTCCAGCATACCTTCCATCGCGCTCTTCACTTCGTCGATCGCCGTGTAAATGATCGAGTACATCTTGATTTCGATGCCCGCATTTTCAGCGATGCGGGATGCCTGCTGCGACGGGCGCACGTTAAAGGCTATCACAATGGCATCGGAGGCTTCCGCCAGCACGATATCACTTTCATTGATCTGACCTACACCCTTATGGATCACATTTACAAGGATCTCTTCTGTAGAAAGTTTTTGTAAAGAATCGCTCAGCGCTTCCACAGAGCCATCCACGTCGCCTTTGATAATAACATTAAGTTCCTTAAAGTTACCCAATGCCAGGCGCCGGCCGATCTCATCCAACGTAATGTGCTTCTTGGTACGCATACCCTGCTCGCGCAGGATTTGTGAGCGGCGGTTGGCAATGCTCTTGGCTTCTGATTCTTCTTCGTATACTTTAAACTTCTCACCGGCCTGTGGCGCGCCGTTCAATCCCAGCACCACTGCAGGCGCAGAAGGACCGGCGGCATCTTCACGCTTGTTCCGTTCATTAAACATGGCTTTAACACGGCCATAATACTGACCGCTCACGATCAGATCGCCCGGGTGCAGCGTTCCGTTCTCTACCAGCAGTGTAGCCACATATCCTCTACCCTTATCCAGGGTAGCCTCAATAATGGTACCGGTAGCTTCCCTGTCGGGATTGGCTTTCAGATCCAGCAACTCTGCTTCCAGTAATATTTTTTCCAGCAGCTTATCTACGTTCAACCCTTGTTTGGCACTCAGCTCCTGGCTTTGGAATTTTCCACCCCATTCTTCCACCAGGATGTTCATCTGTGAAAGCTGCTCGTAAATCTTCTGCGGATTGGCACCATCCTTATCAATTTTGTTGATGGCAAAAATCATGGGTACACCGGCTGCCTGTGCGTGACTGATGGCTTCCCTTGTTTGCGGCATCACCGCATCATCGGCCGCTACCACGATAACTGCAATATCGGTAACCTTGGCACCGCGGGCACGCATCGCTGTAAAGGCTTCGTGACCCGGAGTATCCAGGAAGGTGATCTCTTTTCCGTCGGCTACTTTTACGCGGTATGCACCAATATGCTGGGTGATACCCCCGGCTTCGCCGGCTACTACATTCGCATTCCGGATATAATCCAGCAACGAGGTTTTACCATGGTCTACGTGTCCCATGATGGTAACGATCGGACTTCTTGGAACCCGTTCTGCTTCGTCATCTTCCTCATCAGCCTCTTCTTCCATTTCCATCTGCTGTTCCATATCGATGAAGGACACATCATATCCAAATTCACTGGCCACCAGTTCAATCACCTCTGCATCCAGACGCTGGTTAATTGACACCATAATACCCAGGCTCATACATTTACTGATCACATCTGCAAAACTTACATCCATCAGGCTCGCCAGTTCGCTTACGCTGATAAATTCCGTTACCCGCAATGTTTTGTCAACCCCTTCTTCCTCCATGGCTTCAGCCGCTTCATTGCGTTTATCCCTACGCGCTTTGGCACGCATGCTTTTCTGCTTGTTACCGCCGCCGCCGCTCAGTTTCGCCTGGGTTTCGCGGATTTTCTCCTGGATCTCTTTTTCATCGATCTGTTTCTCTTCACGGTGCGGCCGGTGACGGTCTCTGAAGTTGCCTTTTCCATGATGTCCGCCGCCATGATGCTGACCACCGCTGCGGCCACCCTGCCCCTGCTGCGTTCCGGCACCACCATGCGGTCTGCGCTGATCCGGATCCGCTTTTACTTCTTTCTTTTCGATCGGAATGCGTTTCCGCTTCCGTTTCTCATCCCGTTTCGGGCGGGTATCATTATCTACCGGCAATTCAATCTTACCCAGGATCTTCGGACCTTCGATCTTTTCAGCCTGGATATTACTGATCTGCACTTCTGCCGGTTTTTCCTCTTCAACCGGAGGAGGCGTTTCTTTAACGGGTTCTTTTTCTTCCACCGGAGGTGTTACAGCTACAGGCTCTTTCGGCACTTCAACGGGCTCTTCCGCCTTCGGCACCGGTGTTTCCACCACAGAAGTTTCCTTTTTTGCCGCCTTTTTCGGGCGGGTTGAAAAATCGATCGCCGACAGATCAATCTTGCTGATGATCTTGGGTCCGCCAATATCCCGCGTTGGTGCCTTGGCTACCGGCGCTTCTTCAGGAATTGCTGCCGGTGTTTTTTCCTCAGGCTGCGGAGTCGGGAGTTCGGGCTCCTTGGCTGGCGCCTCCGCTTCCTTAACCGGAGTTTCAGGCACTACAGGGGCGGGCTCTGCAACCGGTGGCGCTTCTACAACCGGTTCTTCTTTAGCCGCCGGGCGAACAGCCGGTTTTGGCGACTCTTCCTCCTCGCGACGCTTTTTATTCTCGCCACCCAGTCCTTTTGGTAAGTCAACCTGGTCGCTGATAATTTTTGCGGCCTTGTCACCATGGAATCCCTGTTGCAGGGCAACATACATGGCATCGGTCAGCTTAGTGGAAGGTTTTAAATCATCCCGTTCAAAACCCTTGCCTACTAAGAACTCAACAAGGGTATCCTGGCCGATGTTAAATTCCTTAGCCGCTTGTAATAATCTTGGAAGTTTCTTTTCTACCATAAAATTTTTTATCCCTTATTCCGCTTTCAGCGGAATGTTTTGTTTATCATTCACACCCATTCCTTTAATGAAACCCGGGCAGCTTCATTATTCCCGCTCCAGTTCTTCTTGTAAGATTTTCCGAACATCTTCAACCGTTTCCTTTTCAAGGTCGGCTCTCTTTTCAAGTTCGCTGGGCGACATCCGCAATACGCTGCGTGCCGTATCACAACCAATCTTCTTTAATGCATCAATAACCCATTCATCAATTTCATCTGCAAATTCTTCCAGGTCCACATCAAATTCTTCTTCCTCATCTTCGGTATCCCGGTATACATCCAGCTCGTAACCTGTAAGGTCAGAAGCCAGTTTAATATTTACACCTCTTTTACCAATGGCCAGCGACACCTGGTCCGGCTTCAAAAAGATGCTCGCGTGCTTGCCTTCCTGGTCCAGGCTCATGCTGGTGATTTTTGCAGGAGTCAGCGAGCGCTGGATCAGCAACTGTATATTGGTGGTATAATTGATTACATCAATGTTCTCATTTTTCAATTCCCGAACAATGCCATGGATCCGGCTCCCTTTCATCCCCACACAAGCACCTACGGGGTCAATACGGTCGTCATAGGATTCTACTGCCACTTTTGCTCTTTCACCCGGTTCCCGAACGATCTTTTTAATCGTAATCAGTCCATCGAAGATCTCCGGTACTTCAATTTCCAGCAGCTTGGCCAGGAAATCAGGCGAGGTACGGGAAAGAATGATCACCGGGTTATTATTCTTCAGATCAACCCGGATCACCACAGCACGGATATTCTCTCCTTTTTTAAAATAGTCCTGCGGGATCTGCTCGCTCTTGGGAAGAATTAACTCATTGCCTTCTTCATCCAGTAACAGGATCTCTTTTTTCCATACCTGGTATACTTCAGCGCTGATAATTTCACCAATCCGGTCTTCATACTTCTTTGCCAGTACATTTTTCTTCAGATCGCTGATCCGGCCTGCCAGTGTTTGTTTGGCGGCAAGAATGGCCCTGCGGCCAAAGTCGATCAGATCAATTTCCTCATACAGGTCTTCACCAACTTCATAGTCCGGCTCCAGTTTAATGGCTTCCGAGTATGCCACCTGGGCCAACGGATCTTCTACCTCTCCGTCTTCCACGATGGTACGGTGCCTTACAATCTCCAGGTCTCCCTTCTCCGCGTTCACGATTACATCAAAGTTTTCATCGCTGCCGTATTTTTTACGGAGCAATGTTTTAAATACATCCTCAACCACTTTCATCATTGTAGGACGATCTATATTTTCTGCATCTTTAAAATCCTGGAATGCCTCAATTAAATTAATACTTGCCATAGTGAAGTACGATTTACCTTAGTGAAATCACAGCCCCTGAGCTGTTACTTTTAAAATTTAATTTGAATTTTTGTTGTTTTAATTGTTTCCAATAAAATAGTGTGCGCCGTCTTTTCCATCTTTTTGCCGCGCCCACTGGTGGTTTCCACCACAATGGCTTCATCGTTTACAGACAACAGTGTTCCCTCCGTTTTTTGCCCATCCAGTTGCACCACTTCTACATTACGGCCCATATTTTTTAGATACTGCCGGTGTAGCTTTAACGGCTCGTCCAGTCCGGGAGAAGAGATCTCCAGAGAAAAATCGCCGTCTGGGAACAAACCTTCTTCCTCAATCTGTTTATACAATGCCCGGTTGTATTTTACCAGGTCATCGATTCCCACACCGTTATCACCGTCAATAAATATCTTAAAGTTATTGGTAGGCTTTATGCGGATGTCTACTAAAAAATGAGACGGGTTTCCCACCAGCAACGCAACTACTTTTTCCTGTAAATTTTGAATTATTGCCTCCTTGTCCATATTTCTGAAAAAAGAAGAAGGGAACGCCTCCGTTCCCTCTGTCTCCTTTTCTGCCGCAAAATTAAGACAATTGCAGCAAAAAGCGAAGTTTTTACCGGTATTTTCTCAATAAACAAACAGCATAACCAATAACGGGCGGAAATTGGCTAAAAAATGGCCCAACCACAACAATTTACCGGCTGCTGCGTTATTTGTATGTATTTTAGTATCATATTTTAACGTATGTCTGTTATTTTATACGCCCTATTGCTTTTTTTCCTGTACAACTTTGTTGTAAAGGTCGTATTGCCGGTATACCGTACCGCCCGTCAGGTCAAAAAGCAGTTCTCGCAAATGAAACAACAATTTCAGCAACCGGAAGCAGCTGCCCAGCAAAGCGGAACCACAGCGCAAACACCGCCTTCCGGGAAGCGCACATCCAAACTCGGTGAATACATCGACTTTGAGGAAGTGAAGTAAGCTAACTGCTATGATCCTGGATGATTTTCCAGCTTCCTGCTATTTTTTTTAAAAGAAGCGTAAAATGACCGCTAAGGTCGCCCATTTTACGGGAAAGTTGCCATTTTCCAACAACGTTATAAAAGCCGGTTTCAAGGGATTGTATTTTCAAAAGCGTGAACTTCAGCTGTCCCATCTCATCTCTCGAAGGATAAGACCTCCGGTAACGGTCTAACGTTTGCTGCCAGCCATAGGTAACACCCTGTTTGCTTACAAATAACAGTGAATCACTTTTCCAGTAGGTATCCATAAATGCTTCCAGGTTTCCTTGGTTCCAGGCCGTGGTTTGCTGCTCCATTACTGCCTGTATTTTTTGTATATCGCCCGGCTGTGCCTGAACGCTCATAAATGCGATACACAATAAGATAAGGAAACTGTATTTTTTCATAACCCTTTGAATTCATTGATCGCTGCGTCCATTCAAAGTTATCATACCGCAGCAAATACCAGTATTGTTTATGTAAAATTACCGTGGTTGAGCATTCAGATCTCAATTCTCAATTCTGATAGCTCACTCCTAATAATGATCATGATCGCAATCATCAGCATGTGCGTGGTTATGGTTCCGGCAATAGCGATAATTGACAATATGAGCAGATATGATGAAAATAACAGCCGGCACCAGCAATAATGCATGATATTGAAGATAGACCTGTTTAAGCACTAAAAAAAGAATACCGGTGGCAAACAGCAATAGCGGCAATTTTTTGTGATGATGGAATTTATAACCATGCCGCAGCGAATACACTCCAATAACAAATGCCAGGGCGATCATTCCCAGTTCAAATGCCACATTCTCAATAATATTGACCCCAAAAAGCGGGAGACTCGCCATAAACAAGGGTAAAACCGCACAGTGAATGGCACAAATCACCGAAGCAGAAATTCCCAAAGCATCCCAATTGATTTTTGACCGCATGTTGCAAAATTATAAAAAAAGAAACATTGTTGCAAATATTTGCCTCATTCTTTCAGGAATAAACGTTTTCAGGCCATAATTGTTAAACTGTTGGAATAACTTTGCAATTCAATTTTTAATAATGTCGAAAAAAGCTATTTTTTATACTTCTTTTTTTATACTGCTCTCCATAGCATTCTATTTAACGGCCGTTTATTTTATTCCCGGTTTTAACGACCGCAAGCTGGAACCCGTGAGCAAAGTGGGGGCTTTTATTTTTACAGACCAGGATGGAAAGCCGTTTTCGAACAAGGATGTAGCGGGTAAGATATATGTAGCCGAATATTTTTATACCACCTGCCCGGGTATTTGCCCGATGATGAACGACAACATGAAGCAGGTATATCAAAAATATAAAGGTACGCCAGACTTTCTGATCCTCTCACATACCTGCGACCCGGAGCGGGATTCGGCTGCCCAGTTAAAGCATTATGCCGATTCGATGCAGGTAGATACCCGCCAATGGGTATTTTTAACGGGTCGCAAGGATAGTCTTTATAAAATGGCACGCCTGAGCTACACAATTGATGATCCCAAAAATTACTTCAACTCGAACGAGGATGATTTTTTACATACTCAATTTTGGGCCCTGGTGGACCGCAAGGGAAATGTGTTGAAAATATATGACGGCTTGAAGCAAAAGGAGATCAACCGCCTGATCGCAGACATTGGCGATGAGCTAAAAACGGCATCAAAAAATTAATTAACTTTAGATATGGATAGCGTTGTTCAGATCTTAAAACAAAACAATTTAAGTGTAACGGATGGTCGCCGGAAAATCCTGTCCTTATTTCTGAACAGTAACGGTGCCCTGGCACATGCGGATATTGAAAAAAACACCCACAATCATTTTGACCGGGTAACCGTTTACCGGACCCTGCAATCCTTTGTGGATAAAGGCATCATCCACACCATTCCCACATCTGATAACAGTATTAAATATGCGCTGTGTAAAGACGAGTGCGGGGAAGGCCATCATCATGATCATCATGTACACCTGGTATGTACGCGTTGCGGCAATACGTTCTGCCTGGATAATGTGGTAACCCCGGCTGTTAAACTACCTAGGGAGTATACGATACAACAGGTTGAAGTAGTGGTAAAAGGCGTTTGCAAATCCTGTAATAACAAATAAAAAAAGCCCTGATGTAGACACATCAGGACTTTTGATTAATGTTTTGACTAGCTGCTAATTTACAGCTCAAATCCATTTTTTCCAAATAAAATATCTTAATTTTTACCTCCGCCGACCAGTGAATATAATACGGAAGAACCGAGAGAAAGCAAAATACTGAATATCAGGGCCCACCAAAATCCGTTCACTTCTACTCCTTTAAAAAAGTTGGCTGCGATCAATACCATAAAGGCATTAATCACCAGCAAAAAAAGTCCGAGTGTTATTAAGGTAACCGGAATCGTAAGAATCACCAATACCGGCTTTACAATCGCATTTAACAAGGCCAGCACCAGGGCAAACAAGGCTGCCGTTTTGATGTCTGCCACTTTTACTCCCGGCAATATAGCAGGAAGCAAATAGGCAATGAGCCCGGTAATAAGCACTTTTAGCAAAAAATTCATTGATCTGAAATCTATATTAAAAGTTAAAGGTAGCTAAATTTTAAGGGATTCAGCATGGTAACCAATGATCTTTTAGACGGCTTCTTTGCTTTTCGGGAATTATATCGCCATTTTTTGGTAACTTGTATAAGTAAAATAATCCTTCAAAAGGAACGATTATGAGTCCGCAAGAACAACATAACGAAAACAAAAAAGAGGATTTAAAAGAGCATCCTAAACATGAGGGGGATCCTCAGGAAGACATGGAAGGTCCGGTGTCGTCTCTGCTGCAGCGAGGAAAAGAGACCATTGATAAAATCGGAGACAAAAAAGGACATGTGGAGCCTCCCACCGAGGAGAACGACAAAAAATAAGGGTTGCTCCCAGCCACTTTACCTTTCTGCTTCCTGGCTCGTGGCTACTGCTACTGCAGCGGAGCGGGTGATTTTAAGGTTTCAGCGGTCTGGTTTGTTTGCTCGGATTGATTCATGCTTTGCTACAAGGCTGCACTGCTGCCGGTCGGTTCCGGTTTCCGGCAGTTGAAATTTTTCTTGCGATTACGAACGTAACACAAAAACCAGACAATATGGAAGATTTAAACCAACCACCACAACAGCGGGAAGAAGGCCAACTTTTCAGAAATCTTGAAATAAACGACCAGGGTAAAGCTTATATTGATGAAGCTTCAAAATGGGCCCGGTTTCTGGGCATTATAGGATTTATCGCACTTTTCTTTATTGTTATTGCAGGTCTCGTTGTACTAATGGCAGGTTCCTCAATGATGCAGGCCAGCGGTATGCCCCTCTCCGGCGCCCTTATGGGATTTATCTACATCGTTATGGCCGTGCTTTATTTTTTCCCTTCCTTTTATTTGTATAAGTTCGGAAGTACCGCCCGGAAAGGGATTCAGACGGAAAACATCAACGACCTTAACGAGGGCCTGCGTTACCTGAAAAGCTTTTTCCGGTTTACGGGAATCCTCACCATCGTTGTTATTGGTTTTTATATCATCGCCTTCCTGGCTTTTGGAATGGGGGCAGCCACCTCCCGGTTCTGAGTTTTCCGGAGCTGATTTTTTGCCGGCCAGTTACTGGACCGGTTTTTTGTATGCCCCTCCCGGTAAAAGGGATATGGGTACAATTTAAAACAGCGCATCAGGATATTGTCTATATTTAGCCCTTATGAAGCAGCAGTGTTTTTTTCATATGCTTATTTTGATTAGCATTGTATGTACCACCGGCGTTTCAGCACAAACTTTATCTGCCAGTCCGGTTAAGACTGGCGTGTTACCCCGGGGGAGGTATAATGCCATTACAGATGTAGCGGGCGTGACCGTAGGCCATAAAACGCTGATCAGCGGCAACTCCATAAGAACCGGAGCTACCGTAATATTACCACATGGCGGAAACCTTTTCCAGGAAAAAGTGCCTGCTGCCATTTATGTGGGCAACGGGTTTGGTAAGCTTGCAGGCATAACGCAGGTTCAGGAACTAGGTACCCTCGAAAGCCCGGTGGTACTTACAAATACGCTTAATGTGGCTGCAGGAATCAATGCCGGCATCAGCTATACACTGGCTCAAAAAGAAAACCAGCAGGTACAAAGTGTAAACGTGGTGGTAGGAGAAACCAACGATGGATACCTGAATGATATCCGGGGCCGTCATGTTACAGAAAAAGATATCCTTGAGGCCATTCAAAACGCAACCTCGGGGAAAGTAGCACAGGGAAATATCGGAGCCGGCACCGGCACTGTTTGTTTTGGATTTAAGGGAGGTATTGGTACGGCCTCCAGAGTACTGCCCCGGGCATCGGGGGGCTACACGGTTGGGGTGCTGGTACAAACCAATTTTGGAGGAGTACTGGAAATTGCCGGGGTGCCCGTTGGTAAAGAGCTGGGTAAATACTTCTTAAAGGATCAGCTAAATAACCCGGTTGACGGAAGCTGTATGATTGTGGTAGCTACCGATGCTCCACTAGATGCCCGCAACCTGGAGCGGCTGGCCAAGCGGGCTTTTATGGGGCTGGCCAAAACCGGAGGCATTGCCAGCAATGGCAGCGGCGACTATGTGATTGCCTTTTCCACTAATACCGGGGTACGCGTTCCACATATTACCAAACAGCCTTTACATATTACAAAAACCGTTTTTAACGACGACTTATCTCCCCTGTTCCTGGCGGCCATTGAGGCAACAGAAGAAGCCATTATCAATAGTCTTTTTGCAGCAGAAACCATGACCGGAAATGATGGTCATACTGCAGAAGCGCTGCCAAAGGAAGCCGTTATTTCAATATTAAAAAAATACAACCGATACCAGCCATGACATGGACATTTGTAAATGATACGTTTGCGGAGGAGGGCAAAGCCACACTTCAAACAGGCGACCTCGCAATTCAGCGGGGTTATGCTGTTTTTGATTTTTTCAGAACCAATAACAATGTACCGCTTTTTCTGGACGATTACCTGGACCGGTTCTTTCATTCTGCAGCAGCACTTTTTATTACGATTCCCTATACCCGATCCCGGGTTGCTGAAATCATTTTTGAACTGATCCAAAAAAACAACCTGCCCCAGAGTGGTATCCGCATGATCGCCACAGGTGGTTACTCGCCCGACAGTTATACGCCGGTACAGGGCAACTTTATACTGCAACAGCAAGCGATCCAGTTACCTGATGCGGCAAGGTTTGAAGCCGGCATCCGCATTATGACCCATCCTTATCAAAGAGACCTGCCAGCCGTGAAATCCATTAATTACCTGATGGGAATCTGGCTGCAAAAACAGTTACAGGAAAAAGGATTGGATGATGTATTGTATGTGCACAATGATATTATTTCGGAGTTCCCCCGGGCCAATATCTTTATAATAACGCCCGAAAGAACCCTGGCCACTCCGGCGCATCATGTGTTAGCCGGCATCACCCGGAAAAAAATACTGGAATTTGCCGGAGCGCTGCTGCCCGTGGAAACCCGTGACATCTCTGTTCGTGAGCTAAAGAATGCGGCAGAAGTGTTTATGACCAGCACTACCAAACGCATTTTGCCGGTGACAGAAATTGACGGCATCCGGGTGGGAAACGGTAAAGCAGGTCCGTTTACCCGGCAGTTACTGGAGCAGTTTATCCGGTTGCAGGAGCCCGGATACGGAACATAACCACGCTTAAGCCTCTATCTGTTGATTGCAGCTGATGAGAGTGCTCTCTTACGCATGGAGCCCCCGTATTATAAACATTGTTTACTTCCCTTTATTGGCCAGTTGTCCGCAGGCGGCATCAATATCCTTACCCCGGCTGCGCCGCAAGCGGGCGTTCACCTTGTTCTTTTCGAGGTAATGCATAAATGCATCCACCTTTTCTTCGGAAGGTTTGGTAAATTTCGCAAAAGCAATGGGGTTGTATTCGATCAGGTTGACCAGGTCTGCGGGGACCTGGCGGTAGATTTTGATCAGCTCATCCGCATCTTCCAGGGAATCATTAAAATTATTAAACAGGATGTATTCGAAGGTAATTTCGTTCTTGGTTTGTTTATAAAAATAATTCAGCGCTTCGATCAGCGACTGGATATTATTGCTGTCGTTGATGGGCATGATCTCATGCCGTTTTTTATCATTGGCTGCATGCAGCGACAGGGCCAGCTTAAACTTCACCTGGTCATCGCCCAGCTGCCGGATCTGTTTGGCAACACCGGCCGTGGAAACCGTGATCCTCCTGGGGCTCATACCCAACGCCTCCGGAGAAGTGATCTTTTCTATTGCTTTCAACACATTGCGATAATTCAGCAACGGCTCCCCCATGCCCATAAATACAATGTTGGTGAGTTTTTTATCATACACCTCCAGCGACTGCTGGTTGATCAGGGCTACTTCGTCAAAGATTTCGTCAAAACTCAGGTTCCGTTTCCGTTCGATGTACCCCGTGGCACAAAACTTACAGCTTAAACTGCAACCGATCTGGGAACTCACACAGGCGGTCTTGCGTTCATCGGTGGGAATCAGCACACCCTCTGTAAGGTGCCCCTCCACGGTTTTAAAGCGGGTTTTTATGGTGCCGTCCTCAGAATGTTGCGTCATGTCGATGCCCAGGGCGGGAAACTGGAATGTGTGTTGCAGCTTCTGCCGCAGCTCTTTGCTGATATTGCTCATGGCCTCAAAACTTTGTACCGGCTTCAGCCACAGCCAGTCATATACCTGCCGGGCCCGGAATTTCTTCTCCCCGATAGACAAAAAATAATCTTCCAGTTCTGTAAGACTGAGCGTACGGATATTTTGCTGCTTTGCGTTCATCCGGCAAAGATACGCCAGGTTTCAGGTTTTATGATTTAAAGTTGAGCAAACACGCGCTTTGCTTAACCCCGAACCTGATTATCTTTGCGGCATGAAGATTTTAATGGTGTGCCTGGGCAATATTTGCAGAAGCCCGCTGGCAGAGGGGATTTTACAGAAAAAAGCTGCGGAACGGGGACTGGATTGGCAGGTTGACAGCGCCGGAACCAACGGTTACCATACCGGAGAAACACCGCACCGCCTGTCGCAGAAAGTAGCCTCCTTGCACGGAATTGACATTTCCTGCCAACGGGCCCGGGATTTTGTACCAGAGGACTTTGAACGGTTCGACATCATATATGCCATGGCCGAAGATGTGATTGATGAAATCAAATACATCGCCGGGAACCGGTTCGATCCCTCAAAAGTAATACTCATTATGAATGAAATCGAGCCGGGCAGGAACAAAGACGTTCCCGATCCCTGGTACGGTACCGAACCGGGGTACCATGAAGTATATGAAATGCTGGATAGAGCCAGCGACGCCATCATCGATAAATACCAGATAACAAATTTCAAATAACAACATTCAATTTTCAAGAGTGAGCAAACCATCCCTGCCACAAGGAACCAGAGATTTTGATGCCGCAACGGTGCGCAAACGCAATTATATTTTTACTACCATAAAAGCAGTTTTTGAATTGTATGGTTTTCAGCCGCTGGAAACTCCCGCCATGGAAAACCTGGAAACCCTGATGGGTAAATATGGAGAGGAAGGCGATAAACTGATCTTTAAGATTCTCAACAACGGCTTGAACAATGCGGAGAAGGCCGATAAGATAAAAGCAGGTTTTGAGCAAGTGATGGAAGGCCGATCCAGCAAGGATATTACCGAGCGGGCGCTGCGCTATGACCTTACCATTCCTTTTGCCCGTTATGTAGCCATGAATTATAATCAACTCACGCTGCCGTTTAAACGCTATCAGCTACAACCGGTATGGAGGGCAGATCGGCCGCAAAAAGGTCGCTACCGCGAATTTTATCAATGTGATGCGGATATAGTGGGTAGCCGCTCCCTCATCAATGAACTGGAGCTGGCTGCTATGTATGCCGCTGTTTTCCAAAAACTGGGGCTTCCGGTAGAAATCCGGATCAACAACCGCAAGATCCTTACCGCGCTGGCAGTACAATGCGGAGGTGCTGAAAAAATGATCGACATCGCCATTGCCATCGACAAGCTGGATAAGATCGGTATCGATAAGGTAAAGGAAGAGCTGGCAGAACGGGGACTTTCAGAGAAACAGGTCAACCTCATCCAGGATTTTCTTGAAATCAATGGCACCAACGAACAAAAACTGGCTCGTCTGAAATCGATCTTTACAGATAATCCCACCGGCCGGGAAGGCATTCAGGAACTTGAATACATCCTTCTAAATTCTGAATTCAAAACTCAAAATTCTACGTTAGTGCTTGACGTTACCCTTGCCCGGGGGCTCAATTATTATACCGGAACCATTTTTGAAGTAAAGGCCACAGGCGTAAAAATCGGCAGCATTGGCGGCGGCGGGCGTTATGATGACCTTACCGGCCTGTTTGGCGTGCCCAATGTACCTGGTGTAGGTATTTCCTTTGGAGTCGACCGTATTTATGATGTACTTACCGAGTTAAACCTGTTTCCCGCCGATGTGTATAGCGGCACCCGGATGTTGTTCTTTAACTTAGGCACTGCAGAAGCAACAAAAGCGTACGAACTCATGCAGGGACTCCGCTCAGAAGGCATCGCTTGCGAGCTGTTTTACGAAACCGTAAAGTTTGACAAACAGTTTAAGTACGCGGAAAAAAAAGGTATCCCCTATGTGGCCATTTTGGGCAGTCAGGAGCTGGAAGCAGAAACCATCATAATAAAAAATTTGCGATCCGGTGTTCAGGAACAGGTGACCTTTGCCGGTTTAAGGAATTATAATTTTGATGAAAAAGCATGAATAGGCAATAGTGAACGCAGAACGGCTGCCGGTTCGGATTTAAAACACAAACAAAAAACCAATATAACATGACAAACGTGAAAAACAAGGGCTTGCTCATTTTGGGCTTTTGCCTTGCGCTTATTTTTACTGCCTGTAACAAAGGAGGCAAAACCGGATTGCTGATCCCGGACGATGCAGCAATGGTCCTTCATGTAGACCTGGCCTCTCTTTCCTCCAAGCTGACCTGGGCAGAAATCAAGCAGACCTCCTGGTTTACAGAGGCCCTGAATCAGACAACGGACTCTCTGGGCAAACAACTGCTGAACGATCCGGAAACTTCCGGCCTCGATCCCAAAGGCAGCCTGGTGTTCTTTTTAAAACGCACTGGCAGCAACGGATATGTGGCATTTGAAGGCTCCCTTAAAGACGCTGCCAAATTTTCCAAAGTAATAGAAGAAGGGGGCAAAGGAAATATAAAGATTGAAAAAGACGGGGAATACAGCTTTGTAAAATCACCGGATAATGACAATGCCGTGGTTTACTTTAATGATAAATTGTTCATTGCCGTTATCGATGCCTCTGGTGTTAGCAAAGGGTTTCCCGGCAACCGTGGCAGCTTTGGCCAGAGCGTTGAAAAATATCCGCTGGACAGCCTGAAGCTGCTTGCCAAAAACACCTTCCAGTTAAAAGGCAGCAAGCTGCTGGATAGCGACAAGCGTTTTGCAGACCTGATCGGCGACAAAGCCGATATGCATTTCTGGGTGAACAGTGGCAATCTTTACAATGGATTAGCCGGCGGCATTATGGCCATGATGAAATTCAATGCATTGCTGGACGGCGCTATTACCGCAGGCAAGGCCAATTTTGACAATGGTAAAATCACCGCCAATGTAAAGAATTTCTATGGCAAGGAAATGACCGACCTGTTAAAGAAAAATACGGGCAGTACCATTACAGATGAAACCATCAGCCATCTTCCCGAGCAGGATGTTCTTGCTGCGTTTAGCATGAGCTACGCTCCGTCCTATATCAAAGACCTGATTAAACTTTTAGGGTTCGACGGTATTGCCAATGCCGGGCTGGCCCAGCTCGGCATCACTATAGACGATTTTACTAAGGCGAACGGAGGCACGCAATCATTTGCGTTAACAGACGTAACCGTAACCGGAAAACCCGCTGCTGTTACGCTGGATAATGGTGAAACCATTCCTTATGAAAAAGATGATACCAAATTTGATTTTGTATTCGGGTCGTCTGTAGGTGATAAATCCAGTTTTCAAAAACTGATCGACGCGTTCCGGAAAACAATAGACAAAGAAATGCCGGTGAAGGATAGCGCCCTGGAGCGCATCAAGAACAGGCTTACGGACAAATGGTTTGCTCTTGGCGGCTCTGATGCGGAAGTAGATGCATTTCTTTCCGGTGGCAAAAAACCCGCCTATGCCCAACCATTTACTGGTCATAACATGGGCGGATATGTGAACTTGCAGAAAATTTTCACCACCATCTTGGCCAATAGCAAAAAGGACAGCACCTATAAAAAGAACCTGGAAGTTTCCGCTAATTTCTGGAAAACGATCACCATGTATTCCGATGTTAAGGGCGGTGAAGCCTTCAGCAAAGTAGAGATCAACCTGGCAGACGGAAATACCAATGCCTTAAAACAGCTGAATAAGTATATCGATCAAATGTACCTGGCTGCACCCAAAAAAGAATTCACAAATGACTGGCAGGCAGACGCTGATACCGCAGCAGCAGTAACAACGCCCGTTCATTAACAAACCGGCTTTACATCTTCGGCCGCTCCGCCCAACACGCAAAGCCACCAGGAATGCACAAATCAATATTCTTTTGTGCTCCTGGTGGCTTTGAAACCGGCGGTACAAACTCCTTTAAAGACTCATGAAGCTCGAAATCAGGAATGTGCTCCCCACCTACTTTGAAGAAACGCGCAAGGCAGATTCCGGAATATGGGGTAAAGATCTTGTCTTTTCAAATGGAGACCTGATCAATATTGTGGCACCCTCCGGTACCGGCAAAACCTCTCTTGTTCATTTTTTGTACAACCTGAGAACAGATTATACCGGTGAAATCCGTTATGACGGAACGCCGCTAAAAAACATGAACCGGGAAGCGCTTGCTGCGTTGCGTAAAGATCACGTGAGCATCGTATTACAGGATATGCGGTTATTTGGCGAACAAACCCTCCGGGAGAACCTGGAGATCAAACGGCAGTTGCATCCTTATTACCCGGCAGAACGCATTCAGGAAATGGCGAGGATACTGGGAGTGGACCACCGGCTGAATGCACTGGCCAGGCACTGTTCCTATGGAGAGCAGCAAAGGGCCGTAATTATCCGTGCCCTGCTGCAACCCTTTGAAGTATTGTTAATGGACGAGCCTTTCAGCCACCTGGATCAGGCCAATTCCCAAAAGGCCATCGATCTGATACTGGAGGAAGCCGCCAACCGGAAGGCCCTGGTGCTGTTTGCTGAGCTTGAAAAAGCAGCCGGCTTCCACGCAACCCATTTATATCATTTGTAAACTGTTCCTGTGGCACTCTCATTTAAACCCGTAAAACCATTGTTATATACCGGAACCAATGCCTCCTCCCGCTGGTTTTCCTATATCGGGCTGGGTATCGGGGTACTGCTGTTGCTATGTTCGGTGCAGATGTTCATCAACATCCAGCAATTACTAAAAGAAGGCAGTATCCGAAAAGACGGTTTTGATTTTGTGTCCATCACCAAAAACATCACCAATGAAACCATGGGACAACCGGAAAAGAACCTGTTTCATGCCGATGAGATCGATGCCGTTAAAAAGCAACCATTCATTGCCGGCGTATCACCCCTGCTGGCCAATGATTTCCGGGTACAGCTGAGCGCCGGAAATGTATTGCCTTTCAGCACCGATATGTTCCTGGAAGCATTGGACAACGATTTTATTGATACCCTTCCGCCCAATTTTACCTGGAAAGAAGGCGATCAGAACATTCCCATTATCCTCTCATCCGATTTTTTCGAGATCTATAACATTTTTGCGCCCGGTCAGGGACTGCCCCAATTATCAAAAGAAACAGCCATGGGCATACCTGTGCAGATCGCCTGTTACGGAAGAGACAATACCATCACTTTCTCCGGGAGGATCGTAGCCTTCAGCGACCGGGTAAACTCGGTGCTGGTGCCCAAGAATTTTTTGCAATGGGCCAACAAAAACTTTGGCAATAAGGACCGCCAGGACGCCAGCAGGCTGTTTTTAAAGTTAAAGGATGTCAATGATCCGAAGCTGATCCGCTACCTGGATGCCCAGCATTATGTAATTAACCGCGATAAAACCCTGCTGGGGCGCAATAAAATTGTACTGCAGGGCATCTTCAGCGGGCTGGGTATTTTTGGTTTGCTGGTAGTGATTCTGGCATTAATGCTGTTTTCCTTCTATCTGCAACTGGTCATTGCCCGCAGCAGGCAAAACCTGGAACTATTGTTAACCCTGGGCTATTCGCCGGCATGGCTGGGAAAGCATGTATCCGGCCAGTTTGTACCCGTTTATATCCTTATCGTATTAACTGCCCTGATCTGCACCCAGGTCATGCAATGGGCCTTTCACCAGTTCATTATGTTCAACCGACCCGAATTGTCGTCACTGGTCAACTGGATCGTCATCCTGCTGGCAGCCGCGCTGGTATTGATGGCTATAGTAACCAATGCCCGGCTGGTAAAAAAATTATTGTACCGCCTGGGATAGCCTTATTCACGGTGTGGTGCATGTCTTCACGCGCCGGGCCAATCCGATGGAACCATGCCTCAGCGGCTTATATAGAAATCATTTAACTTTACCTATATGATACAACCATCGACACTGAAATTTTTAAAGGACCTTAAATTCAACAATAATAAATCCTGGTTTGACGCAAACCGGAAAGCCTATGAGGCTGCCCGTGAAGACTTCGCTGCATTTATTGACCGGCTGATTACGGCATTCGGCAAAACCGAGCCTACCGTCCTGCATCTAAAGGCAAGGGACTGTATGTTCCGGATCAACCGCGACGTGCGTTTTTCAAAAAACAAAGAGCCTTATAAAACCAATTTTGGCGCGTATATCAATCCGGAAGGGAAAAAGTCGGTAAAGGGCGGGTATTATCTTCACCTCGAACCCGGCGGCAGCTTCACCGGCGGCGGCATCTGGCAACCCATGCCGGCCGAGCTGGCCAAGGTGCGGCAGGAGATTGACTATAATCTCCAGGAGTTTGAAAAGGTTTTGGGAACCAAAAAGTTCAGGGATACCTATGGCGGCCTTACGGTTGAAGAAGGGCAGATCTTGTCGAGGGTTCCAAAGGGATACGAGCCGGACAATCCGGCCGCTGCCTATCTCAAATACAAAAGCTATACGGCTTTAACCAACCTGCCGGACGCTATATTGACCAGCCCCACCTTGCTGACCACAACGGTAAAAGCTTTTCAAACGCTGCAGCCGTTGATCACGTTCCTAAACAGGGCCATCGACGAATAACAAACAACCGTTTTTACTTCTATATACTATGAGATACAGCCGGTTGAAGATGTTGTGTAAAAAACACCCCTGTCATGCAGATGTAACGGTTAAAAAATACCGTAGCCTTAACCTATATTAAGCAATCTTTAAGCTTCAAAATCGTAACTTTGCATTTCCTTTTTATAAAGTTATGAGTGATCCCATAAAGCATGAATGCGGTTTAGCCTTTATCCGGCTCCGCAAACCCTTCTCCCATTATTTAAAACAGCATGGAACCGTAATGTGGGGGCTGAACAAGCTCTACCTCCTGATGGAGAAACAGCATAACCGCGGACAGGACGGCGCCGGTATTGCCGCTGTAAAACTGAATGTAGAGCCCGGCTACCCATTCCTGCACCGCATGCGCAGCGCAGAACCCCAGGCCATCTCCGGTTTATTTAAAAATATTGCCGACGAAGTAGATGAGGTTTGCCGGTATAACCCGGATGCGCTCAAGCATCCCGGTTTGATGAAAGGACATATTAAATTCCTGGGCGAATTGTTGCTGGGGCATCTGCGGTATGGCACACAGGGTAAGAACAACGCTGATTTTTGCCATCCCTTTATCAAAAGGAATACGGTACCCGGCCGAAACCTGGCCCTTGCGGGAAACTTTAACCTGGTCAACACCCAGGAACTTTTTGAACAACTCAATATTGTACCAGGGAATTTCCAGAAACAGAGCGACCTGGCGGCAATGATGGAAATCATCCATCATTACCTGATTGAGGCCGATAAAAAAAATCCCGGCAACGTAGATATTAAAAGCGTACTACAGGAAGTAATCCCCATGTTTGACGGGGGATTTGCGGTAGGCGGGTTAACCGGGGAAGGACTGGGATTTGTTTTCCGCGACCGGAATGGTATCCGCCCCTGTTATTATTATATTAACGACGAAGTGATCGTGGCTGCCTCTGAACGCGCGGCCATCCGTACCACATTTAACGTAGGTGAAAACGAGGTAAAAGAACTGATGCCCGGTAATGCCCTGATGGTAAACGCAAACGGGGAATATGAAATTGCGGAAGTAGTGACCCCGGGCGAGCGCAAGGCCTGCAGCTTCGAACGCATTTATTTTTCGCGGGGCAGTGACGAAAAGATTTATAAAGAGCGGAAAGCACTTGGTTTCAATTTGAGTGAGCAGGTGCTGAAAGCGATCGATTTCGATCTGAAGAATACCATCTTTTCCTATATTCCCAATACCGCAGAAGTGGCCTTCCTGGGCCTCCACAAGGGCATGCAGCTCTACCTGAATAAGATCAAAATAGAACGCATTTTAAGCTGGGGTAAAGACTTTGACGAGGAAAAGCTAAGCGAGATGGTCAACCGCCGCATCCGGATCGATAAAATAGCGATCAAGGATGTAAAGATGCGCACGTTTATTACCGAAGATGCCAGCCGGAACGAAATGGTGCAGCACGTGTACGATATTACTTATGGTACTGTGCGTCCCGGCATCGATACCATCGTGGTGATCGATGATTCGATCGTAAGAGGTACCACGCTGAAAGAGAGTATCATCAAAATGCTTTCCCGCCTGCAGCCCAAAAAGATCATCGTAGTTTCTTCCTGCCCGCAGATCCGCTACCCGGACTGCTATGGAATCGATATGAGCAAAATGGGCGATTTTATTGCCTTCAGTGCCGCGGTAGAAGTATTAAAAGATAAAGGGAAAGAATCCCTGCTGGATGAATTGCTTCAAAAATGCAAGGACCTGAAGGAGCAGCACCTGCTACATACCGAGAACGTGGTAAAACAGCTCTATAAAAGCAGCACAGTGGATGAGATCACTGAGAAAATAGCCGAAATGATCACGCCGGCCGGTTTGAACATTCCGGTACAGGTGATCTTCCAGAGCATTGAAGACCTTCATAAAGCATGCCCCAATAACCTGGGCGACTGGTACTTTACGGGCGACTATCCCACCCCGGGCGGTAACCGGGTGGTAAACCAGGCCTTTATGAACTATATGGAGGGAAAGAACGAAAGGGGGTATTAACCCTAGTAACTTATAAAAAAAGAGCGGCTTCAGATGGCCGCTCTTTTTTTTGTATACCCCTATTATGACCCACAGCGGGTGATTCACTACACTCTAATAATGCACTAAATGATCCCTTACCCAGGTAGAAATACTGTCGGGCTTAATATGATACGCTTTAAAGTCTTCAGGAAACACCAACAGTACGACCATATTTTCCTTTTCACTGTACAATGCCTTAAGGCTGCGGCCAACAAGTTGTGGCCATTGTTCGCTTAGTACCGACGTCTGGACTTTTCCTTGGAACACTTTCTTATTATAGTCAAAGGTTGCTGTTAACGAAGCATACCTGCCCGTCGAATAATCCACCACTGTAGCAGTAACCAATTTTCCGTCTTCTTTAAAATTTGCCCACTTCTTAAGCTCCATAACGTAAGCCAAAACGGCCAAAATCACAAAACAAATGATTATATTCCTGTTAACGAGCGTATTTGATTCTTTAATGCGTAAATCTTCTGTCATAAAATTTCGTGCTTTCTACCGTTTCCCCGCCGTACGGTTGCCAGCCCGGGTGCTCTGCTAATACTCTCCGGAGCGCTCGTCCGGCAGCAATAGGTTTGTTATTTTACTTAGAATCCGGATAAACAGCAATCCGGTGGGTCCTCAGGCGATAACTGGTATTTTTTTGTTCCGCACTATTATTAAAATCTAAACTTTTGGATGCCTCCAGCGGCATATGACAACTGATACAATCGTTCTTTGCACTGCGCATGGCAACCGCATGATCGGATTTTAAATGACAGGACATACAACGCTGCACAAACACCTCCTGCATACTGCCTTCATTTTTATGGGTATCATGACAACTGGTACAGGTAAGGTTGCTCTGCAGAAAACACTGGCTCTGCATCAGCGATTGCATTTGCATGCCGTGTGCATCCGGATTGGCGGCAACTCCGGGGTAATACATATAATAGTTGGAAAGTGTATCTCCCGGTACAAACGCAAAGATCGATCTCAGATTTACCGGGTCGCCGGAATGACAGGTAGCACAAAGGTCCAGTTGCCGCTGCCGGCTCAATGATTTTATCGGCGTCATAAACTTCGCAGTCTTTTCATCCGGATGATCCATATGAAACGCTACATGTTGCGCGGCAGGGCCATGACAACGCTCACAATCGATTCCATAAATGATGGAGCCGGGATCGATCTTTTCGGTATAGCGCATGCCCCCCTCCAGGTTTCTTTCTACAGCAGCATATGAACTATGGCACTCCATACACCGGCCTACAATAAGTCGTGAATAGTCCGGATGATCTGCGGGAAAGCCCGGACTGTTTGTCCAGCGTTTTAATTCCGACAGGTAGGTAAGCGGCAACTGGTACAGTTTCTCATCCCGCCAATAGCCAAAGGTCCACGCTTTTTCTCCTGAGCCAAATGCAAAATCCATCTGCTCACGGGCCACTTGCCCTCCATTCAACATATAGGTTTGCATGATCCCCTTATTAACGGTCTCCAGGCGCACCAGTTGATTACCTGGAAAACGGACGGTGTCATTTAAAGCGGTGATGATTTTTTTAACCACATCCACGTCTGTTTTAGATGATGTTTTATAATGATGGGCGTGAACATAACTGCGCGCTATTTCCTGATGACATTGAACACAACGGGCGGCCCCTGCATATTGCGGACCTCTTGAATCATTACCAGAATTGTACCGGCTGGTGCAGGTAAACAGGCAGATCGAAAGGCCCAGCAGGGAAAGGATGATGGTAATTATTTTCAAATGGAATGTTTTATCGTTGCTGTAAACGAAAATAAGATTTTATTACTGGATAATCATAGCCGCTCCGGATATGCAAACCCCCACCAATACAACATTGATGGGGGTATACATATGAACCAGCCTGATGCCCGGTTATTGATTCTGCCTCAACACACCCTGTGCCCGGTCGATCTGCTCCCGTGGAATGAGCATTCCCTTATCCCAATCGGGATAGGTGAATCCTGCCGGCTGAGACGCAGATACATATTGCTTTTCAAAATCCTTATAGGATTCCAGCACATCTTTGGCAATGCCCCAGCGTACCAGGTCATAATAACGGTGCCCCTCCAGTGCCAGTTCCAATCTTCGTTCAAACCGCACCGCTTTCCGCGCATAATCCTGACTGGGGAAGGATGGGTAGGTGCCTATTTTGTAAACGGCAGCGGGTTGGCCCGATCCGGTCAGCACCGGCGCTAAAGTAGCCGCACGCGTCCGCACCAGATTCACCCAGGTTTTTGCTGCATCCAGGTCGTTGGTTTCTACCGCACATTCTGCCGCCATCAGGTATACATCAGACAGCCGGATAATGTTAACATTTTGTGCATTCAGATAATTGGCCCCATTGGCTACATTGCCGCTAAAATCTGCCTGGTTAATCGATTGCTTTACCGCAACAAAGGGTCCTCCGAAAGGCTGATCCCGGATCCAACCCGGAACCAGTACACCCCAGTCGCGGTATCGCACCTGTCTCCGGCCCACGGTATAATCCAGCCGGGGGTCAAAAACCAGAGACACATCCAACTGGTAATTATCCAGTGCCGGACCGCTCAGCCCCTGGTCTGATTTATAAGGATTGTTCCGGTACGTACCGTCTAAAAAAGGCAGTCCGTTTGCATCTACTTTAAATGCATTTACCAGATCAACGGATGGCTGGTAAAAACCGCAACAACCGCCTGGTGAATTTCCATAAAGACCGGCGAGCATATCGCCCACGTTAGCGTTATCACCGCTTCCGTCTGCATTAATTTTGCTTTGGGACACCAGAATCCCTTCCGCACCGTTCTTTCCTTTAATATTAAAGTTCGCATTAAAATCCAGACTGGTCAACGCCGCTTTTTTAGTAATTACATCCTTGAACAGGATCAGTGCTTCTGCATATTTTTTCTGGTAGAGGTACAGTTTACCCAGATAGGCTTCGGCTGCGTATTTATCTACACGGCCTACTTCTCCCAAAGGTTTTGAATAATCCTGGGGCAGGCCTGCCATGGCCGCTTTGAAATCCGCTTCGATCATCGGGTATACACTCTTGTCGTTCGGTACTTTTGTAGCGTCCTGGGTTGTCATATTTTCATCGACATAAGGAATGTTTTTAAACAACCGAGCTAAGAAAAAATAATAATGCCCCCGAAGCATCTTTGCTTCTGCAGCTATTTGAGTAGCGCGCTCCTCGGAGAACTTATCACTGCCGCCGCCTTGTACTGCAGCAAGAAGCCTGAGCGTGGTATTACAGCGGGTGATTCCTTCATAATACACCCGCCACATTACGGGCAGATTATCATTGGATGAATTGACATTATGCAATTCGATGTCGTTCATGGGCGATTGATCCGGACCATTACTACCCTTATGTGCATTGTCGGCTGCCACTTCTCCAAACAACCACTGGCTGGGGCCGCTGGAGTAGTTGCCCCAGGTGCCATTGATGTTACCGTTCATAATGCCATAAGCGCCGATCAGCGCGGCTTCCACACCTTGAGTATTCGTTAGCAAAGCTTCCGAAAGTGCCCCCTGGGGTTTTGTTTCCAGGAATCCTTTTCCACAGGAACAGCACATTGCCAGAAGTAAAAGGAAGCATATCGGTTTATATAATTTCTTTATCATACCATACTATTTTTAAAAGTCAATATTAGAATGTAACGTTTAAACCAACCAGGTATTGCCGGGATATCGGATACATGCCCAGGTCTACCCCAGGCGCAGCATAAGTGCCCGGAGAAGAAGTTACTTCAGGATCGAGCCCGCTGTATTTGGTAATAGTAAACAGGTTGGTACCGCTCACATATAAGCGCAGGTTCTTGATCCTGTCCTGCAGCGCGCCTTTTAATTTAAAATTATAGCCGATCTGCGCCAGCTTCAACTTCAGATAACTTCCGTCCTGTACGAAATAACTATTGGATAACAATTCAATAGCAGGCCGGCTGCGGTAAGGCGCTGGTATATCACTGTTGGCATTGGATGGGCTCCACGCGTTCAGCATGCGTTCGCTTACCGCGCCATCAAACAGGCTGAGATCTGTATACAAGCGTGTGAAGTCGAAGATCTTATTGCCCTGCGATCCGTTAAACGCCAATGAAATATCAAAATTGCTATAGCCAGCATTTAGGTTCAGCCCGTAAATAAATTTCGGATGCGGGCTGCCAATCATGGTCAGGTCGTTGTCGTCGATGGTGCCGTTTCCATCGATATCCGCATAACGGAAACCGCCCGGATGAGCTCCCGTTTGTTTTGCAGCACCGGCAATTTCTTCGGCCGATTTGAAAAGCCCTTCTACTTTATAACCATAGAAAGCACCAAAAGGAAGCCCTGCCATAATCACAGAAGGAATCACCGAACGGTTGGTCAGCATGTTCACTTTTTTAATGCCCGGAGCCAGAGATACCAGTTTGTTGATGTTTCTTGAAAAGTTTACCCCAGCATCAAAATTAAAAGGCTTGTTAGCGGAAGAACTGGTGTAGTGATAATTCAATACCAATTCAAAGCCCTTGTTACTCATTTCCCCGATGTTTACATACGGCGAAGATCCACCACCAACGGCCTGCGCCGGCAGAGCCAGCGGATAAAGCATATCCACTGTCTTTTTGTTATACACATCAAACGATCCATCCAGTGTGCGGTGCAGCAACGTAAAGTCAATTCCTATATTCAACGACTGCGCCTGCTCCCATTTAATATCCGGGTTGGCATAGCCGGAGATCCATACCCCGCTGGAAAGACTGCTTCCGTTAATCGGATAATAGGAAGAATTGATGGATGCCTGCAGCAGCTTCAGATACTGGAAATCCGGAATGGATTGGTTACCGGTAACGCCCCAGCCGGCACGGAACTTCAGATCATCTACCCAGGTCACGCTTTTCATGAACCCTTCATTAGACACTCTCCAGGCAAGACTGACGGCCGGAAAATTCCCGTATTTATTACCGGGGTTAAACCTCGAAGATCCATCCCGGCGAAGGGTTCCGGAGATCAGGTATTTATCCAGGAATCCGTAATCCACTCTTCCAAAAATCGAATACAGGGAACTCGGCTGGCTGATAGATGTACCATTACTGGCAACCGGTGTAGAGGTTGCCGTATTCATATAATAATAGTTCATGTCTCCCATCAGGAAATAGCCGTTGGCAGAACCATTCAGGTAACGCGCCCAGGCCCTTACGGCCTCCGTACCTGCCATAACGGTAAGATCATGTTTTTCATTAAACCGCTTTTTAAACGTAAGCGTATTGGACCAGGTCCAGTCGGTCCCCCAGCCCATGTTCTCGCTGAAAGTATGGTTATTGTAACTTCCTTCTGCGCGCTCCGGATTCGGATATCCAACGGTTACACCGTTATAGGTTTCGTACCGAACCCCATAGGTGGTTTTCAGGTGCAGTGATTCAAGGATTTTAAGATCGCCGTAAACACTTCCGAAAAACTGGTTGGAAGTACCAACATTATCCTTGGCCCGGTAGAGCGCCGCCATCGGGTTTTCCGCGTTCCCCAGCAGGTTACCCCGGCTGCCGCCAAAGTTGCCCATAATATCGTAAACGGGAATAATGGTCTGAATCCGGTAGGCCCAGCCCATTGGAGACCCCTCACCCATATAACTTCCGGCCGTATTTACATTGGTAGAAAAACCCTGGTTCTCGGTGCGCGAATACTGGATATTTTCACCCATCTGCAAACGGTCGCCCAACACTGTAAAATTACTGTTGGCGCGAATGGTATACCGTTTAAAGCCGGTGTATCGTACCACCCCTTCCTGATTCATATACCCCCCGCTCACCGCATAATTGGCGTTTTCACCACCACCGCTTACAGTAAGCTGGTAGTTTTGTATGGGAGCATTCCGGGTAATGGTCCGGTACCAATCAGTACCTTCCCGGTTGGCCTTGGTAATCTGGTAAAAGGTTTTTCCATCCATAGAATAGTTATACAATGAAGGGTTAACCATCGCCGCTGTAATTTTCTGGCCATAAACACCGCCTGCAAGTAAATATTCCGGAAGGGTAGGGTTGTTGGCATCCGTTCCGTAATAATCGGTTTTTGTAGGATCCAGTCCGGCATTTTTATACCCTGCAAACAGGAACTCTGCAAACTGCTGGGGATTCAGATACTTTGGAAACCGGCCACGGTTGGGGTTCTGGCTGCCATAGTACATATCCAGGTTCACCCTGGGCGCTCCGGATTTTCCTTTTTTGGTAGTAACGATCACCACCCCGTTATTGGCCCGTGCTCCATAAATAGAAGCAGCAGAAGCATCCTTTAATACCTGCATGCTTTCAATATCACTGGAGTTCAGCCAACTCAGCTTTCCCTGGTAGGGCATTCCGTCTATGATGTACAGGGGATCATTATTGTTGATGGTACTAAAACCACGGATACGGACCTGGGGAGTAGCCCCGGGTGATCCGTCATTCACAATCTGTACCCCGGCGGCTTTACCCTGAAGCGCCTCCAGGGGGCTTGCTGCCGGTTGTTGTTTCAACTCTTTCATATCGACAACCGCTACAGATCCGGTAAGATCCTTTTTGCGCGCGGTACCATAACCAATCACCACCACATCGGTTAAACTGGAAACATCCGCGGCTAACTGAACAGCCATGGGTGCATTCACATTGGCTTTAAGCGTAACCGTTTTAAAGCCGACGCTCGAAAACTCCAGCTCATCACCGGCTTTGGCGGCAATCGAAAATTTTCCTTCCGCATCCGTAGCGGTTCCGGAAGTAGCACCCTTTAATACAATAGAAACATTTGGAAGTGGACTCCCCTTATCGTCTGTAACAGTTCCAACAACAGTTTTTGTCTGGCCGAAACTGTGTAGCATAAAACAGGGGCACAAGAGCATAAGTAGCACGTAAAAGACTTTCATTCTTTCCATACGGCATTGAGTTTAGAATTAAAAAGAAGGAAGTATCCGATTGAAGGTAACATTTCTTTAACAAAAAATTTTTTTTTATTATGTACTAAAAACACGATATTATTGCCCCTTACCGTATATCGAAACAACCCGATATTTCATCCAAAAAGAAGATTGTCTGAACCGTATTATTACTTAAACTTGTAAAGAATTTTACACTCACTCTTGAAAACAGGTGCATGAAAACATTGATTATCATCCGGCATGCGAAGGCCGAGCAGGGTTTTGGAAAAGATATAGAGCGAAAGCTGACCGACAGGGGCCAGCGCAACGCCACAAAAATGGCGGCACTGCTTAAGGCAAAGGGATACCATATCGACCGGCTCTTTTCCAGTAATTCGGAACGGACCATGCAAACGACCCGGATCTTTGCAGAAACCCTGGATATCCCCGGTGATCATATCCGCTATTTCGAAGGCCTTTACCTGGCCGACGTGCTGGGTATTACAGAAACCATTGAGTGGTTAAGAGAAGGGGAAAACATCCAAACACTGGCCATTGTAGCCCATAATCCGGGTGTAACAAATTTTGTAAATGATCTGACCCACGCTGGCATCGATAGCCTGCCTACTTGCGGTATTGCGATAATGGAAGTGGATATGAATGACTGGAGTAATTTTGAGGCTGCTAAAAAAAACCTGGTAACAACGTTTTCTCCCAAAGATTGATAGCACGTTTAAACAGATAGCAAGAATTCATAAGCGGCCATCCTGTATCATTTTCCTGGAATGGATGGTTCCGCCACAGTCATTTAAAAAGCGCTCCACAGCCTGCTCCAAGTCGGCGCGGTTGCCAGGCGGTTCAGCGTAGCGAAGCTTTTGAGCTTTTTCGAGCAACGCTTCCAGTTGAAAGTCTTCCTGTGAGCTGGTTACAGCGAGGTGCTGCCGGTCCAGTAACTGAGCCAGGTATTCCTGCTCCGTTTGCCCGGGTGTAGGTACCAGGATACACCGGGCGCCCACTGCCTGCAGATCCATTATCGAACTATAGCCGCTTCTGCAAACAACATATGCGGCATTACAAATAAGCCGGTTCAGGGCTGCCGCCGGCAGGTGATCATATACCTGCGTAAAGGGCAGTTCCGGAAGCCGTGATCCACCACCATTGGGCAGCCCTCTTACCAGTATGCTGGCTATTTTAAGCGATTGCAGCTGATTGCAAACAGTTTGTTCAAAAAGGGATCGCTGTGGTTCGGGACCCGATAAAACAACCAGGATCGTTTCTTTTGAGACTTCCGCTTTTTGCGGTTGCATTCTTGAAAGCAGCCCCAGGTATTCAAAAGGTATTGCCGGCATTAGCGCCGGATGCGAAAGGTCGCCCGCGAGCCCGGGTGCCGCAGGGTAATCGGGAATCCAGCAACGCGAAAATTTTTCGATCCACCGGTAATTGATCCATTGTGAAACAGTTTCCATTCCCCGGCCCAGTGGATTTTTTACCCGCAACTGGTGTGTAATAAAAACAGTGGGCACGTTTGTATGATACAGACCAAAACGATTGTCACTGATCACACCATGAATATTGTATTTTCTTACGACGGATTGCAGCCAGCGATGCTCATACCGGATTGTTTTCCATATAGACGGAACCTGTTTGAGCAGATTAAAAAGAAAGCCGCTTCGTTTGGCAGTATACCGTACATTATAGCCCTCCAGGTGCAGACAGCGGATCTGCGGGAATTCCTTTTGCAATAATCCGCATTGCACTTCATTACCGGCGGCTATGACCTCCGCACCCTGTTTAATAAGCTCGTAAATTATTGGTATGCATCTCGTTGTATGACCAAGTCCCCAATCGAGCGGAGCCACCAGGACCTGCTTTTTTTGCTGTGTCGGGTTCATGAATTGCCGGTTCTTTACCAGTACCTGCAGATAAAAATATTCTTGTACTGGATCGGAAAAAATCTTATTTTTATAGATGTGAATGTCACATTTTTTTTGAGAACGACAAAATGAACGATTATAGCCGCGATATTATCTTCCTGCTGAAAGAGCATGGGTGTACGCAGGAGTACATAGATCAGGAGGTTCAGTTTGTGCACAAAGTGATTGCATGTGTAGATACAGATGAAAAATTTTGTACCGCCCATGAACTGGCTACACGTAACCGTATTACAGCAAAAAAAAGAAAGATCCTGAAAGCCATCAACAGGCCCCAGCTAAAGGCGTTTGAATTTCTGATCAATAAGAATTAGCCGGTTCCAAAAAACCACTGGTATTTGCAAGCACTCTTCTTATCCATTTCACAACGCACAACATGAGCATCAATTCCGGCACCGTATTGATCAGTACCCCGGCTATGGACGATCCCAACTTCCGGCAGGCCGTACTGCTGATCACCGAATATAATACAGCCGGTGCTATGGGTTTTATAATGAACAAACCTTTTCCAAGAAAATTTAACGAGCTGGTAGAGTTTCGTCATTGTGCCGCGTTTCCTTTATTTGAAGGCGGACCGGTTGACCAGGAGCATCTGTTCTTTATCCATCGCTGTCCCGATCTGATACAAGAGGGGATACCCGTTGATGCTTCCGTTTACTCCGGAGGGAATTTCAAGCAGGCAGTGGCCCATATCAACCAACACTCCCCTGCTGAACAGGATCTGAAATTATTGATCGGTTATTGCGGATGGGATACCGGCGAACTTGAAACGGAAATAAAAGAAGGCTTTTGGCAGATCGCACCCTGTTCACCGGATCTTCTTTTCTCCGATACAAAAACGCTTTGGCACACGCTGTATATAAACAAGGTGCAGCCATAATGATGAAAACCCCCATTATCTAAGAAGCAATTAATATAAATTAAAAATAAAAAGTAAGAAAGCGTTTTTTTCAAACGCATCCTTACTTTCACATTTTACATGCTATATTTTAAATTTTACATTTTAATCTCTTCCTCCTCGCTGTTAAAGAACCGGTATTCTACCAGCTGGTAGGTGCTGTTCTGTTCCAGTTTAATTTTTTGCCCGAATTTCTTATTCCACTTAGCCAGTTTGCTGTTAAACCAGAAACCCTTGGTCAGGTAAGCAAACACAATGGGGTTTACCACCAGCTTCAGGTCTTTATGTTTATGTGTAATCAGATAACTCAGGTTCTTTTCGATCTCGTCTTCCAGAATCAGCGATGAAGCAATTTTACCGGTGCCGTTACAGGTGGGACAAATTTCCTGGGTGTTGATATTCACCTCCGGGCGCATGCGCTGCCGGGTGATCTGCATGAGTCCGAATTTTGAAATAGGAAGCACCGAGTGACGGGCGCGGTCTGCCTTCATGAATTCCTCCATTTTTTCATAGAGGGTCCGTTTGTTTTCGGCCTGCTTCATATCGATAAAGTCCACCACAATAATGCCACCAATATCCCGCAACCGCAGCTGTCGCGATATTTCTTCTGCAGCCTCCAGGTTCGTGGCCAGTGCATTCTGTTCCTGGTTATTGCTTACATTCTTGTAACCGCTGTTTACATCAATCACATGCAGGGCCTCGGTATGCTCAATGATCAGGTAGGCACCACTGTTCAGGTTCACCGTTTTTCCAAACGAGGCTTTAACCTGTTTGGTAATGCCAAAAGAATCAAAAATACCACCGGGGCTCTGATACAGCGAAACGATTTCAGCCTTTTCCGGCGCAATCTTCTGGATGTATTGTTTGGTTTCGGTATAAATACTCTTCGAGTTTACAATAATGCGGTTAAAGTCCGCATTGAGCAGGTCTCTTAAAATGCTGTTGGTTTTGTTCTGCTCGCTCAGGATCTTGGCTGGCGCTACTGCCCCTTTCAGATTCTGCTCGATCGTTTTCCAGGAGTTTACCAGGTTGGTGAGGTCTTCATACAGCTCCGCCGTATTTTTTCCTTCAGCAGCGGTGCGGACAATTACACCAAAGTTCCGGGGCTTTACGGCTTCCACAATTTTTTGCAGCCGTTTCCGCTCCTCGGAAGAATGGATCTTCTTGGAAACCGCCACAATATTGTTAAACGGGGTAATGACAATATACCTGCCCGGCAACGAAAGTTCACAGCTTAGCCTTGGTCCTTTGGCCGCAATGGGCTCCTTCAAAATCTGAACCAGGATATGGGGCTTGCCACTCAATACCTCGGTGATCTTACCGGTTTTAATAATCTCCGGTTCAATCTCAAACTTTGAAAAATCCATGCCCTGGTCGCCGCTTTGGTTCATCGCCTGCGTGGTAAATTTCAGCAGGGATTTTACATAAGGGCTCAGGTCTGTGTAGTGCAGGAATGCGTCCTTTTCGTATCCCAGATCAATAAATGCTGCGTTTAACCCGGGCATCAGTTTCTTTACCTTGCCCAGGTAAAGATCGCCAACTGCAAAACGGGAATCCGTTTTTTCACTATGTAGCTCTACCAGTTTGTTATTTTCAAGTAGCGCTATATCCACTCCCGTAGGGGTGGCGTTAATAATAAGGTCTTTATTCATGAGAAACCACCATGAGTACTCATCTTGAAGTATTTAAAGAAACGGTTAGCCGAATAATGAGGGGCAAAATATTATTTTATGGCAGCAAACAGGATGGTATGCTCACATCATTATTTAAAAACCGATCCATACAAAAGCAATAACAGGTAATTTCTATCTCAACAGAATACTACCTGTTATTTCAAATGTCTTAAAAGAAAAACGCTATTCTATTTTCTTTTCTTATGACGATTTTTTCTCAGTCTTTTTTTACGTTTGTGTGTTGCGATTTTATGACGTTTTCTTTTTTTACCACAAGGCATACTCAATAAATTTTTTAAAATGAACTTTAATTAAATATTTTTATTTCTTTAATGCTTCAATCCGCTTTTCCAGCTCTGTCTTGATATCCGCTCTCTGCACCAGCTTTACAGCTTTTGAGTACCACTGTATCGCCTGGTCTTTATTACCATCCTTTTCGTATAGATCTCCAAGCATCAGGATTGCCTGGATATTTTGCGGCTGCAATTTCAATACAGTTTCCAGGCGTTCCTGCGCTTTCTGCTTTTGACCACTCATAAGGGAAGCCGTGGCCAGTGTCATCTGCGCATAAACATTGGTACTGTCTTTTTCAACTACAGCCCTGATTTTTCCAATACCTTCCATCGGAGTACCGATACCCCCGTAAAGATAGGTTGCCCCCAAGCCCACTTTTGCCGAATCATTGGCGGGGTTTACAGACAATACCTTCTCAAACAGGTCTTTTGCCTGCTCAGCCATCCAATGACGGGTTTGTGCATTTTCAACCTGAGGCAGCTGGCCCAGGAAGATTTGGGCTGCAAAGTTGAGACTTTTTTCGGAATTTTCCAACCTTGCGGATTCAGCTGTGAACCAGGCATAAGGAATAAAAGCTTTTGCTGTGTCTTTCCAGAAATGAGCCAACTGATGATATACATCCAGTTTCTGTTTCAGAACATCACCGCGAGTGATGCTTTGTTCCAGCAGATCGAGCCGTAACGCCTGGTCCACAGGAAGTTCCTTTTTCGACATCGCAAGCACTGTATCAATAGAAAACCCATCCGCAGTTTCCTCATGATCCGCATGATCATGTTCCTGCGCCGTTTCTCCGGCAGCCGGTTTCGGACCTGCTTTGGGGGTAGTACGCCCAAAAGCCAGCAGTAGCACGATTGCCACCACCGCTATAGCGATTGTTATTACCTGAGGTTTCTTCAACTGTCCTTAATTGGACGGCAAAGGTAACTGCAATCCGCTACAATACGAAGTTTTTTTAAAGAATTCTAATCATCCGCATCTTCGCCCGGACCGGTATCCGGTTTAGGTTCAACGAGTTTTTTTACCTCAGCGGTAAATTCTTTTGCGGGTTTAAAGGCAGGGATATAATGTTCCGGAATATGAACCGCTACATTCTTTTTAATGTTCCGGCCGATCTTAGCAGCTCTTTTTTTGGTTATGAAACTGCCAAAGCCCCTGATGTAGATGTTCTCTCCAGAAGCAAGTGTATCCTTTACTTCTTTAAACATCGTTTCCAAAGTAACAAGCACATCAACCTTTGGAATACCGGTTTTGTCTGAGATCTTATTTACTAAGTCTGCTTTTCGCATAGTTCCTGATATTAAGATAGTTTAATGATTACTGTTACGTAAAGTTACTGCAATAAATGTGCAAAACTTTAATAAATAGTTTACAATCAATTATTAATCCAAATTTTATAAAATTGAAAAATTTTAAGGTAATTTACTAAATTTAATTGACAATCTGCACTTTTTAACACATAAAAAATTGATCCATAATCTTTTTTCTCATTATTTAATCGACTGGAACCGAAATAAAAACAAACGGGAAATGCCCTGGAAGGGCGTTAAAGATCCCTATAAAATTTGGTTAAGCGAAATTATTTTGCAGCAAACACGTGTAGATCAAGGTTTAAAGTATTACGAAAATTTTATCACCAACTTTCCGGCCGTTCAGGACCTCGCAGCGGCCGATGAAAAAAAAGTATTCAAACTGTGGGAGGGCCTTGGTTATTATTCCCGCTGCAAAAACCTGATACACACAGCACGTGTAATCAGTTCGGAACGAAACGGGCGGTTTCCGGATACTTATGAGGCCATCCTGGAATTAAAAGGAATCGGACCCTATACAGCTGCTGCAATCGCATCCTTTGCCTTTGATCTTCCGCATGCAGTCATCGATGGCAATGTTTTCCGGGTCCTCGCACGGGTTTTCGGCATCCGGGAAGCGATAGACACTACAGCGGGGAAAAAGATCATTACCGCATTGGCAGAACAGTTGCTGGATAAAGAAAATCCGGGTGAATACAACCAGGCCATTATGGATTTTGGCGCAACGGTTTGTAAACCCGCCAACCCAGATTGTGAGCAATGCCCGTTTAAAAATGATTGCACTGCTTATAAGGAAGACATTGTCGGACTACTGCCGGTAAAAATAAAACGGACCGCTGTTCGTACCCGTTACTTCTATTTTTTCCTGCCGCAATACCGGAACGCGTGGCCTGTAAGAGAACGGCTCGATAAAGACATCTGGCAACATCTTTATGAATTTCCGCTGATTGAAAAAAAGGAAGAAACCGGTTCGGCAGCAATCGTTGCCGCAGCGATTAAAAAAGGTTGGATTCCAAAAGGAACGGCCGTTATCATAAGTCCGGTCCATAGCCAAAAACTCAGCCACCAGCTTATAAAGGCCGTTTTTATTTCCTACAGGCTTAATGAAAAAAATCCCCGGTTTGAAAACTATAACTGGGTCAAGGCTGCTGTTTTAAAAACCCTGCCTTTTCCCAAAACCATTACCCAGTATTTTGATAAAACCGGGGCTGGAATATTCAACTGACAAACTGAATTGGCCGCTGATTCTCGGATTTTTTCTTTTCGTTCCCAATCTGGTCATCTGCGACTGCAGATAACCATATAGCCTGTATTCCTTTTAAATCCCGGCTGAAAGCCCGGGGCGTATCCAGCTTGCCTGAAAAATTGCCGGGCGGCGGGCAATAAACCCCAACCAGTACATCAGCAGCATAAAATAACTGATCGTTAACCGCTCCAGAATTTATGCAACATAAGGTTGCAAGGGTATTTCCGATTTCTGAAATCTCATTCTTAATTTTGTTTATCCGCTCAAAAAAATTAATTTTAGTTAGATTTTACAGAAGCCGGAATGTTTTATTTTTTTAAAGGATACCAGTGTTTTTGTTAAGGTTAACCTTCGTCAACAAAAAATAAGGAAAAATATATCATATGAGAGGCGTTAATAGAGTTATGCTGATTGGAAATTTAGGAAAAGACCCGGATGTACAATTGTTAGAAGGCAATATCGCTGTGGCCAAGTTTCCGCTGGCCACTACCGAAACCTTTAAAGACCGCACCGGCAAATTGATTTCACAAACTGAATGGCACACCGTTGTATTGTGGCGCGGACTAGCAGAACTGGCCCAGAAATTCCTGCGCAAGGCCAGTCTGGTTTATATTGAGGGCAGGCTGCGAACCCGTAGCTGGGAGGATAAGGACGGCACCAAGAAATATGTGACGGAAGTGGTGGGCGAGAACCTGATCATGCTGGACAAAAAAACAGAAGGCATTCCTTCGCCCGATGAGCATAGCAGCAATACGGGGCCGGAGGGGTTTGATCTGCACCCTTTTTCATAAGATGATGAGGCGGACCGGACCCGCCTTTGAAAGATCTGCTTCACGAAAACTGAAATATTGAAAACCCTATCTGACGTATTTATATTTTTAGATGTTGTACAGGGGCAGCTCCCTGTTGGCATACAGAATGCAACACTGCTGGTGGCGACACTGGTGGTGCTGGTGATTATCTCTTTTTCCATTGCCGGTTCGCAAGCGGCCATTTTTTCGCTGGATGAAAAAGATATCGATGTATTAAAAACTAAACAGCAGCCGTCCGCAAAAAGAATCCTGAACCTGCTGGAAGAGCCCAAGGAGGTTTTTACTTCCATGCTGATTGCCAAAACCCTGGTCAATATCTGTACCATCGTTTTAGCCAATTACCTGATCAACTACTATGTGCCGGCACAGTACCTGGATACCACCTGGGGCATTTTCCTGAAATTTGCCGTCATTGCTTTCGCCATTCTTTTCCTGGTTGAAATCTTTCCACGTGTATGGGCTACTCAAAACAACCTGCGCTTTGCATTTGAATGGCCCGTGCTTATTATGATCGTTGAAGGCATTTACCTTTCCCTGAGAAGGATCAGCCGATGGACCGTTGCCGTGGCCGATGGCTTTGGCCGAACGGTGGGCGCCAATAAGGTGGAGGAAACCAATATCCAGCAAATTGATGAAACCATTGATATTCAAACGGACGAGGTAAGCCCTGAAGAAAAGAATATCATGAAGGGGATCGTGAAGTTTGGAAAGATCTCCGTAAAAAAAGTAATGCGGAACCGTCTCTATGTAAGTGGTGTAGCATACGATACTCCTTTTGAAGAGCTGATCCGGCAGGTAGGTGATCTGCATTACTCGCGCCTCCCCGTTTATAAAGGCAGCCTGGATGAAATTGCCGGCGTATTAAACATCAAAGATCTGGTACCCTATCTCGATGATGGATCCGAAATCAAAGACTGGCATACTAAAATACGTGCCCCTTATTTTGTGCCGGAAACCAAACTGATCGAAGACCTGTTACTGGATTTCCAGAAAAAGCGCATTCATTTTGCCGTAGTGGTGGATGAATTTGGCGGAACCAGCGGCATCGTTACCATGGAGGATATTATTGAAGAAGTAGTGGGTGAAGTAAAAGACGAATTTGATGATGAAGACCTGCTGATCAACAAGATCGACGACAATAATTATATTTTTGAAGGGCGTACCATGCTGCACGATATGTGTAAAGCATTAAAATTACCCATTGAAACATTTGATGAAGTAAGGGGCGATAGTGAATCGCTGGGCGGGCTGATCAATGAACTTTCCGGCGAGCTTACCCATGCCGGCGATGTAGTACGAACCGGCGACTTTGAATTTACCGTAATGGAAACGGAAAAGAACCGGGTAAAAACGGCAAAAGTTACGATTAACCATACCTTTAACGGACGTTGATCCACGTTTTACAAATAAAATCCTCCACACCCGGCCCCGGGTGCTTAATTTTGCAAAAAAATTGAAGTGATCGTTATCGACAATAAACTCATCAGCGATGATGTGATTGAAAAGCAGTTTGTATGCGACCTGTCTAAATGTAAGGGCGGCTGCTGCGAAGACGGAGATGCGGGTGCGCCCCTGGATGCAACAGAATTGAAGCTGACAGAGGAATACTACGAAATCGTTAAACCCTACCTGCCTGCACCGGCCATCGAAGTGATTGAAAAAAAGGGCAAATATGTGTACGATGAGGAGTTTGGATGGGTAACCCCTACCCTTCCCAGCGACAACGAGATCTGCGTATATGCGTACCGGGAGCCGGACGGCCTCATCAAATGCGCTTTTGAACAGGCGTATAATGAAGGCAAGATCCCCTGGAAAAAGCCCATTAGTTGCCACCTGTACCCCATAATTTCCTACAAGGGAAAACATGGCGACTATGAACGGCTCAATTATGAACCCCGCAAAAAAATGTGCAGCCCCGCCTGCAAACTGGGTGCATCCTTGCAGGTGCCGGTATATAAATTCCTGAAAGAACCGCTTACCCGCAAATACGGACAGGAATTCTATGACGTACTGGACCAGATCGCCAACCGAAATCAAGACAACAAGGAGCAGTAAATGCAACTCCAATGCTGAACGAAGAAGCTCTACATATCAATGCGCTGAACTATGGTTACAGGGGAACCTCCCGGCTTATCATACAGCAACTTCAGCTGGCCGTTAAGCAAGGCAGCCGGTTTGGACTGTTCGGTCCGAACGGTGCAGGAAAAACAACCCTGATGAGCCTGATGACCGGGCTACTACCCTATACTAACGGCTCTGTTCGTTTATTTGGTAAGGAAGTACGGACCAACCGCGCGTTTGTCAAAAATACCATTGGGTTTGTACCCCAGGACTTTTCATTTTATGAAGAGTTAAGTGCCGCAGAAAATATGGAGTTCTTTGGTGCCTGGTATGGTTTAAACAACCGGCAGGTAAAGGCCTCCATCTCCAGCCTGCTAAACGTAATGGGGTTGAGCCATGTGGCCGAAAAACCCCTGAAAGAATTTTCGGGCGGCATGAAGCGCCGGGTGAACCTGGCCATCGGCGTGATGAACAACCCCCCTATCCTGTTCCTGGATGAGCCCACCGTAGGTGTGGATGTACAGTCGCGCAATGCTATTGTTCAGTTCCTAAAAGAGATCAACCAGAAAGGCACTACCCTCATTTATACTTCTCATCAGTTAAAGGAAGCTGAAGACCTCTGCACCGAAGTGGCGCTTATCGACGGCGGCACCATCATCAGCCAGGGCACACTGGAAGCGCTGAAGCAGGAACATGGACAAGACGGACTGGAAGGATTGTTTCTTCAGCTCACGGGAAGGGCATACAGGGATTAAACTTTAACAGAGCCGGCCTTAACGCTATTGAGCTGTTCTTCTTATCGGTAACCGAACCGTTTGGCCGGATCAACAAACCCATTCCCTGCGCACCTGATCAGCCGTCAAACAGCACCTCAATAAAGAGAAAAGTTCAGCATAGCGCTTTATTTAATCGCCGGAATGCTTTTTTTGGCATAGTTATTTGTGTACCTTTATATCAGAACCCGAATTTTAAACCCAAAAGTTAAAATATTATGAATAAGCTTGTTACAGGTTTTGCCCTTGGCCTCATCGTTGGTATTTTGTATGCCCCGGATAAAGGAACCGCCACCCGCCGGCGTATTGCAGATAAGGGAAATGATCTTAAGGATCAGTTCGCAGATTTTATTGACAGCGTTGCCAGCCGATTCGAAGACCGGGCGGATGATTTTGAAGAGTATGTTCATGATGAAACCGAAAATCTGAAGGCTGAAAGTATTTAATCCGGAAAATCTTTTTTACGGAAAGGCTGTCTCTCAACATGGGGCGGCCTCTTTTTATTTTAGAGCCACAGAAACACTGAATTGCACGCAGCGACGCCGGGCAGCAGCGCGCAGTGCTCATGGATGCCATAGAAGCAATAAAAAACTAAGGCTTGAACTTTTTTAAAATTAAAAGCAGCAGTAGTTGCTGTAGTATTAAATCTGTGCTTCTGTGTCTCCGTGGCAATAAGCTAAATAAAATCCATTGTATTATACCGCGCTTTCAGGATCCGGGATGAATCTGCAGCCAGCCATTTTTCAAGGATGGTAGCGTATACGTTTTTAAAGTCGACATTGTATTTCAGATCCCCCTGATTCAGGTCCTCGAGGTCGGGCATGGCATTTAAGATACCCTTCTTTTTCAATCCACCGCTGATCAGGAACATATTGTTAGCCGTGCCATGATCGGTTCCGTTACTGGCATTCTGAGCCACACGTCTTCCGAATTCCGAAAAGGTAAACAACAGCACATCTTCCATCCGGCCGTTCTTTTTCAGGTCATCGGTAAACGCTTTTATGGCCTCGCTCATCTGGGTAAACAGTCGTCCCTGCTGCCCGTCCTGGCCTACGTGCGTGTCAAAACTACCCAGTGAAATATAATACACTTTGGTATTGATATCAGAGAAAATAAGCGATGCAATCGTTTTCAGTCCGCTTCCCAATTCAGTATTGGGGTAGGATCCTGATGAAGGATGCATCCGGCTTTGCTTAAAAATATAATCCGCAGAAGACATGGTCTCCGCCAGTGTTTTATACAGGTAATCCACGGGCTTTTCATCGTGATGATCGCCTCCATGATTTTTATTGATCTCCCGGAAATATTTTTCATTGGAGGTTCCAAACAAACGACGCGGGTCTTTTACTGCCAGCGCATTGTTCTGCTCACCTTTCAGTGCCAGGCTTAGCACGTCATCCACCTCCAGCGCCTGCGTGGGCTTATCGCAGCCCTGGCATTGAGCATCGAGATAACGGCCGATCCAGCCATTGTTCCAGTATTCATTGCTCTGACTGGCCGAGTGCCAGATGTCCATGCTGCGGAAATGCGAGCGATCAGGATTCGGGTATCCTACGTTATTCAGGATCGCCATATTCCCTTCATCATACAATCCCTTTAAGGCAGTAAGCGAAGGGTGTAGCGCCACTTCATCTGTAAGGGAAAGTGTTTTATCCCGTTGTATCCCCAGGCCCGGCCGCAGCTTGTAATAAATATCATTACGCACCGGTATTACCGTATTTAACCCGTCGTTGCCGCCACTCAGTTGCAATACCACTACTACTTTGTTACCTGCCGGCACGGCAACCGGGTTTTCCAGTGCCTTCAGAAACTTGGGCATCATCAGTGAAGCCGTTGCCAAAGAACCCAGCTGTATGAATTCCTTACGTTTGATCAGCAGGCCGGGGCCCGTTTGTTTTTTGTTGAAGAAAGAAGCGCTTTTTTTGTTCATGGCATTGGGTTTAACACATTTGATATTCTGGAGTGCTCATTAACTGAATGGTTACCGACCGGATGTAGGCATCGCGGGCGGTACTGTCTACAAATTTCGCAGCTACCTGGTCCACACCCGCGGCATTTACCTGGAACAGGTAGTTGGAGATAGCGGGAAAAATCGCCTCCCGTTTTACTTTTTCAAATTGGGCTATATACTGCGGCCAGTCAATCTTTGCATTGATCAAACCCGCACCAGCCACCGGTTTCACTGCTTGTTTTACCGGAATATTGGCCATCCCGTCGGCCTTGCGGCCCATCATCACATCATCATCCTGTTTGGGTTTTACATTCAGCAGGTCTTTATCATTGAACAGCTGCGGGATCCGCAAGCGCATCATGAGGGTACTACTGTCGATCCAGGACTTTCCGCCCGGCCAGCCAGCTACATTGGGTGGATACAGTAATTGCTGCCCCAGGATCCGCTGCAGGTTCATCAGCGCGTTATCATTGTCGAGCCGCATGGGTATCATCCGCTGAATGCCGGCCAGCAATTCAATAGGCGATTTAATACGCGTACCAATATTTTGATCATCATAAAACCAGTCTGCGGTAAAAATCCGTTCCATCAGTTTGCCGATATCATAATCCTTATAGAACGCATCGGAAAGCGCCCGCACCCGGTCTTTGTTGATGGTATCATTCACAAAAAAGCGATAAATCTTTTCGGTAATAAAAGTAGCTGTTTGCCGTTCCTCCAGGATAATGTCCAGCACATCGTTCCCGTCAAAATTCCCTTTCTTTCCAAGAAAATTTTTAGGCCCGTCGTCGTGCTGCTTTTTATTGAACACGAATTCACCCCGGGGATTGGCCGACCATCCTGTGAAGGCCCGGGCTCCTTCTTTAATATCATTTTCCGTATAATTGCCGCGGCCCAATGTAAACAGTTCCATCACTTCGCGCGCAAAATTTTCATTGGGATGCCCTTTTTTATTCTGCTGGTTATTGAGGAAATAGAGCATGGCGGCCGACTGTGATACTTCTTTCAGCAGGGTTCTGAAATTACCTAGCGCATGCGTTCGAAGCGTGTGCAGAAAAAGCTGGTTGTAAAACAGATTGCCGTTGCGGCAGGCAAAATGTCCATGCCAGAAATAAGCCATCTTCTCCCGCAGTTGTGCCGAACTGGCGATCATTTCCTTTAGCCAGTACAGGTTCAGGTCCTTTACTGCGGCCTGCTGTTTCCGGTTTAATATCCTGCGGTCGTCTGCCGTTAGCGTACCCCGTTTCCCGGGCGACAGGTAGGATTCATATAGCTGTAACAGATCATCGCTGGCAATATTGATGTATTGCGGCGCTTTGGATGAAGCCTTTACCAGGGCAGTATAATAGTCCCGCGGTGTATACCGGTCCAGTTCCTGTAATTGCTCCACTGCCGGTCCAAAACCGGCGCGCCATAAAAGATGCTGATTTTTTTTCTGATTAGAAGTCATCATCCCATCGTATTTTACTTATTGACCCCTCACATTTAAAAAAGTTTAAACCTGTACGAAAAAGATGTGGGATAATGTGGGAATGTAAAAATGAAGTATCTGGCCTGAAAACGGTTCTGCCTCACCACGACCGGTACACCAGGAACTTTAAACATGAAACCTGGAACAAATATATCTTAGATTTGTAAAAAGGATTCTATGAACTATCAGACGATTTTAACATCTGTTGAAGACGCGGTCTTAACCATTACCATTAACCGGCCGGATAAGCTGAATGCGCTGAACCAAATGGTGTTAACGGAGCTGGCACTGGTTATTGATGATTTTATTGCCCACCCGGTATTAAGATCAGCCATCATTACTGGAAGCGGTGAGAAAGCTTTTATTGCCGGAGCCGATATTTCTGAATTCTCCGGGCTGGATGCTGCAACAGGTACGGGGCTCGCGCAAAAGGGACAACAGCTTTTTGCACGGATTGAGAACGCTCCCAAACCCGTTATTGCTGCCGTGAATGGTTTTGCGCTGGGTGGCGGATGCGAGCTGGCCATGGCCTGCCATTTCCGGATCGCCAGCGAAAATGCAAAATTCGGGCAACCGGAGGTGAATCTAGGCTTACTGCCGGGTTATGGCGGCACACAACGGCTGACCCGTTTGATTGGTAAAGGAAGAGCGCTTGAATTGTTGCTTGCGGGAACCATGATTGATGCGGTTACAGCTTTCAATTACGGACTTGTAAACCGGGTGGTGCCCCAGGCCGGCTTGCTGGCCGAAGCAAGGTCTGTTCTTACAGTTATTAATACAAAAGCACCGCTGGCCGTTGCCGCCTGTATCGAAGCTGCAAACCTGACGGATGCGCCAGGGAAAACAGGTTATGAAAAAGAGGCCGAAAGTTTTGGCCAACTGATCGCCACCGATGATGCCCGGGAAGGCATTGCGGCCTTTATGGAAAAGCGGAAGGCGGAGTTTAGAGGTAGTTGAGGGGGCAGATTTCAGACTTCAGAGATCAGAGATCCGCTGACGCCGGCCGAGGATCGGTGATCTGGCATATGGCATAGGGGGATTTAAAATGAAAAATATTAAATGTAAAGTGGAGATGTCGTTACTGTTTTATGATCTGTCCTTTCCGGATGTTGCGGGAATCAGGAATTGAACGTCTGCTTCAAGCGTTAGCACAGATCTAACGCGAAACATTAAACTGAAACAGATTCTCCTCCTACAACTTCTCAAGGTATTTCCCCACGTCAAACTTATTCGGTGCATCCGGGTGCTCCCTGAAGTACTTCGCACAGGATTCCAGCTGCTCCTTCAGCCATTGCGTGAAGGGCGTTTTATCCTTACCATCCCATCCCACCTGAAAATAATCGCCGTTTAATGTCCGGTAGAACAGGAACGGATCTTCTTTATCAAAACTTCCATACTGGTAACCCTGGATTTTATAATACGGCGACAGCGTGGAAGGGCGGCCTACGATCTCAAACTGCAGCAAGGCTTCCTTGCCCTCCTGTTTTGAAACATGATTGGCATTCCGGATCTTCGACAACACTTCCATCGCTTCGATCTCACCCAGTATCTTCCGCTCTCCGGCAGTATATTTAAAGGGATAGGGCAGATACCCCCCATCCACCGGCAGGTCCTTCTCTGTTTTTCGCTGCTTCATGAGCCGAACGCTTTTGCCCTCCCGGTTGACATAAAAGGTTCTTGCATTTTCCTTATACGCCAGGGGCGGATGCTCTGCATCCTTGCCCCGGTCCCAGTAACAACCATTACAGGCAAAGGCATATCCATAATTGAACGGCGAAACCCAATCCCATTGCGGCCGGATGGCGATCTTTCCCTGTTCGTTTACAAACCCCACTTTTCCATTCTGCACACAGCGTGCCAACCCCTCTTCAAAATAATCCGGACCATTATCATAGGCCAGCGGCCGGTACAAAAACTGGCCCTTCCGGTTGTATATACTGCCAAAAGAAATGGCGGTACCGGTATCGGCCGTATCGAAATCAAAAAGATTGATCAGCGAATCCGTGATTGGCACATCCGGCTCAAAATACATGATGGGCGCTCCTTTCGGAGGGATCACGATCTTTCCTTTATCATCCTTCACCCCGATCAGCGAATCTCTGGGGTCCATAAAAAAATACAGTTTTCCCTGTGCTGCCAGCCGAGCCGGAAGTATGGAAATCATTGCAAGTATACAGGAGCCAAACAGGATGTTCTTCATACTTCTTTGTTTAAACCGTTTTTTTATATTTAAACCTGGACTGAAGATAAATAAACTTTATTTACCAATACCTTTGCGGGAAGATATCTATGGGGTTTTAAGAAACCCTTATAGGTCTTTATCAAACTTAAAAAACGAATATGGAGTACAGAATTGAAAAGGACACGATGGGCGAGGTAAAAGTGCCTGCAGAAGCGCTCTACGGTGCACAAACACAACGCTCGATTGACAATTTTAAGATTGCCGCCGACATTAACCGGATGCCCAAAGAAATCATTAAGGCCTTTGCATACCTGAAAAAAGCAGCGGCCATTACCAATGCAAAAGCAAAGGTACTGCCGAAGAAAAAATCGGACCTGATCGGAAAGGTTTGCAATGAAATACTGGAGGGGAAACTGGACAACAGCTTTCCATTAGTCGTTTGGCAAACCGGAAGTGGTACCCAAAGCAATATGAATGTAAACGAAGTGATCGCCTACCGGGGCCATGTGCTCAACGGCGGTCGGCTTACCGACAAAGAAAAGGTATTGCATCCCAATGATGATGTCAATAAATCACAGAGCAGTAATGATACCTTCCCTACTGCCATGCATATTGCCGCCTACAAAATCCTGGTTGAGGTAACCATCCCCGGTATCGAAAAACTAAGAGATACGCTGCAAAAGAAAAGCAAGCAATTTATGAAAGTGGTAAAGATCGGCCGTACCCACTTTATGGATGCCACACCTTTAACACTGGGACAGGAACTAAGCGGCTATGTATCCCAACTGAACCACGGCTTGAAAGCCATCAAAAATACGCTTCCCCATTTATCGGAGCTGGCATTGGGCGGCACCGCGGTGGGAACCGGTATCAATACCCCTCCTGATTACGCAAAAAATGTAGCCGAAGAAATTGCCAAACTGACCAAACTGCCGTTTAAAACTGCAGAGAATAAATTTGAAGCATTGGCCGCGCATGACGCCATTGTGGAAGCACACGGCGCCTTAAAAACAGTCGCTGTAAGCCTGATGAAGATCGCCAATGATATCCGAATGCTGTCTTCCGGTCCGCGCAGCGGCATCGGCGAACTGTTCATCCCCGATAATGAGCCCGGCTCCTCCATTATGCCCGGCAAGGTAAACCCCACCCAGTGCGAGGCGCTCACCATGATTGCCGCACAGGTACTTGGAAACGATGTAGCCATCAATATCGGCGGTGCCACCGGTCATTTTGAGCTGAATGTGTTCAAGCCGGTAATGATCTATAATTTCCTGCATAGTGCGCGCCTGATCGGGGACGGATGTGTATCCTTTAATGATAAATGCGCGGTAGGGCTGATGCCGATTGAAGAAAACATTAAAAAGCACCTGGATAATTCCCTGATGCTGGTAACGGCCCTGAATCCGAAGATCGGGTATTACAAGGCCGCAGAAATCGCCCAGAAAGCACATAAGGAAAATACCACGCTGAAGGCTATGGCCGTGAAGCTGGGCTATCTTACCGAAAAAGAATTTGATGAGTGGGTAGTACCGGCTAAAATGGTGGGAAAAATATAATACTTACTGCTGCGGAGTCCCTTTCAGGAGACTCCGCAGCGAAGTAAAAAATATAACCGACCCCTAATATAAAATGGACCTTATTGTCCAATTACACATAAAAAAGGAAAATAACGAACCGGTCCTTTTTTCTTTTCCCATATTTTAAAACATCTATAAACAAGAAAACGCCCTGTTCAGGCGTTCCTTTGTATAAATTTTCAGCATAAACCCGTCTACTTTTTTGATATTTTCTTCTTTTTATCACCCAAAAGCCGGAAATAGCTGGCCTTAAACCGGCCGTTTACTACCTCACCCTGTACCTCTGCCTTCCGGATGCGATTGCAGAACCCGTCCTTTGCATGCGCATCGCCGTGCTCATCGATAGAAGTTCCGTCTACAAAATAGGATTTGCCGTTGATCATTATCGCCAGGTCACAACTTTTCCCCTCCATTCCAAACTGGCATTCGCCGCAGGCAGCATCAACAACCTGTATCTTTTTAGCTGGATCGGGCACGGTTGGTTTTGATGTTTGCTGCCCCTGTGCCGCAAAAGACGCCATCTCAAGGACAAAGGCAAAAAGAACGGTTTTCATAACGCGTAGTATTTACTCTGCAGAAGAGGTTTCGCTACCGGCAACAGCGTCGCCAGAGGAGTCGAGCTGATCAGCGGCGCCCGTTACTTTCCTGTAAAATTTCTTTTGAAAAACCAGCAGCGCAATCACACCCGTAGAAATGGCCATATCAGCAATGTTGAAAATGGGAGCAAAAAACTCGAATGGCTGTCCGCCTACCCAGGGGAACCAGGAGGGATAATGCGTTTTCACCATCGGGAAATACAACATGTCTACCACGCTTCCATGCAAAAAGGAGGCATACCCCTTTCCGCCCATTTTGGCAATACCATCATAGCCTACGTAATCGCCAAATGCCGGGTCAAAATGCAGTCCTTTGTCGAAAAGCATTCCGTAGAACATACTGTCGATCAGGTTACCCAGCGCGCCGGCATAGATCAGCGCTACGCAAACCATAAAGCCGCGGGTATACTTTTCACGCGCAAATCGTACCAGCAGGAAGGATCCGAAGACCACGGCAGCCAGCCTGAAAAGGGTGAGGGTTACCTTTCCGGCTTCATTTCCGAATTTCCAGCCCCAGGCCATGCCCGAGTTTTCGATAAAGTGCAGCCGCGCCCAGTTCATTCCGAAAATGCGGGTTACTTCTCCAATGGGATAGTGCGTTTTTATATAGATCTTTACCACCTGGTCTACCAATAAAACCAGCAGAATGATCCCTATTGCTGTGCTTAATTTTCCTGCTTTCATGCGGGAGCAAATATACGTTTCCCCGGTGGGGAATTTAAAATATCCAATGTAAAATATTAAATTTAAACATAAAACACATCCTGTTGCTGCATGTAATTTTTATTTCGGCAGGAGCATTTGTTTCGCTTTCGCATGCCACATTCGATACCCAGAATTTTACATTGCCCCGGGCAAACTTCCTTAAAAATAGGCCGTTAGTCTCAGCCCCAGCACCACATAATCCATATGGTTGCGCATGCGCATGCGGCTGCTGAAACCTGGTTCAATTTCAACGATCTTTTCATTAAATGCATATTTAAAAACCGGATTGGAATAGTGATAATCTGCATAGCCTGTAACCCCCAGGCGACTGTTGAGCTTATAGGTAAGCGATCCTCCGGCGCCCACACGGAAGGTGTTGGCTGGTTTGTAAGCCGCAATTTCATCCCCGTTGCTGGAGGCGGTTGTTTTTACCGATATCGTTCCCCTGGAACCAATAGAATACCCGCAATGAGCCTTCAGCATCAGCTGCCAGCGGTCGGCAAGGTGGAGGGCGTAATAAGGACCTACAGCGATGTTGGCCGCACCGATCGATTGTGTTTCAAACTTCATATTCCGGTAGGAGGGGTCTTCCGCATTGGGTGTATAGATCTCCGAAGCCGTAATGGGGAAACTGGTAAATGAAAGATCGCTGCCAATGCCCCAGTTCCGGTTAAAAAAATAAGCGCCTTCCAGCCCGGCTTCAAAACCCAATTTAGAGGAGGCGTTGATTTCCAGGTTCTTGGCCAGGTTGTGCATGGCATTGGCATAGCCCCATTTGATGGCCAGGAATGAGGGGTTCTGACTGATAGGTTTATATTTCAGGCGGTTTAAATTATCTCCCTTGTTTTTATAAATCCGGTCGATAAAAAAATACCCCAGCTGGGTAGATAAGATACCGATGCCTGCCCCCGCAAGAATATCCGGGAACCAATGGCGGTTGTTCAACCCACGGGCAATACCCGTAAATGTGGCCGTGCCGTAACCCGCTATGCTGTACGAAGGGTTTACCAGCCCGTATTCTTTATGCATAAAGGTGGCATTGGTAAAGGCCATAGCTGTATGACCAGAAGGAAACGAATTCCTGGATGTGCCATCCGGGCGCTCCACTTTAGCCGTGTATTTTATACTATTTACCAGCACCCCCATAATGGCAATACTGGCTCCGTAAGAAAAAACACTGCGCAACAGCTTGTTCCGCCCCTTTACCCCGGCGAACTTTAAACCAAAAGTAGTAGCTGCGGGCAGGTACTGGGCATAGTTATCGAAGGTATGTTTAAACCCCGGCAGGTAGCGGTTGCGTACTTCACGGATGCTTTTCTTTTCGCCCCAGGTAACGGCGGATGCCGCTAAAAATAATGCTGGTGCAAACCCGATCTCCACGGCCTGTTTTTCAAAAAAAGGCTTATGCTCCCGGATCCGGAAAGCGCTGTCGGCCCGGAACAGAGTTCCGGTAGTTGCTGGCTGATCCGGCAACAGCGTTTCCCGCTGCGCCCTGGCAGCAATCGCACAGAAAAAGCAGTATATGAAAACAATACGTTTTCCAAACAAGTTCATTCACACGGTTTTAAAGCAGGAGCAGGGGTGTTTTGCCATTTTCAATTTTTTCATTCAGTTACGGCAACACGCAATTTTCTGCTACAGCAAGTGGAAGTTCAAGTTCCGGTCTTTTTAAGACCCCTGCGAAAGTAGGGAAAATCATTAAGATCATTGAACGATGCGGTATGACCCAATCGCCGCTCATTGGCCGGGCAATAGTGTTTATGGCGGCGGTCTTGCGCCTGTCCGCCGTGGCGGATCACTCACTTCAGCACCTCAATACAGGGCAGCTTATTGTTTTGGACTTGGGCTATTGGTGGAAGATGGAGTCAGCCTTGTCCGCCTTTTACCCGGCGCCACCTGCAAAAACCTACGCCGGCGGAGGTTTTTTCTTCGGCAGCCCACCTGGTCAGGTGGGGGTACACACCTGCCGGCCTTTAGCCACAAAGGTTTTAAAGCACCTGGCTCACCTGCAAGCTTCGTGCGCAAGGGTTTTAGGGAGGCTGGGTTTGCATTTTGCTCCAACAGCAGAGGTTTTTGCTGCGGTAGTTTAGGTTTTAGGCGCGTTTGCCTCACGTTTAGGTAGGGAACGATGATTGGAACCTGGCCTGGTGGCCATGTCTCTTTTGCGCTGGTCTCCAGGCCATTGCTTTACCGTTATTTATTTCCCGGAAAGGAACAACGGGGTGTGCAGACCGGAGGCATGCCCAAGAAAAAGCCCCACGACAAGTTTGTTTTCGGGGGACTTTGGCGACTGGTGCGACATGGAGCATTTGCCACTCCCCAAAAAATGATTAGAAGGGGTGTTCCACAAGCCCCACCCGTCCTCTCAACGATGAAAAATATACAGCAGTACAAGTGTGCGACGCAAGACCGCTGCTACCTGCACCATAGCCGGGCAAAAAAAGACAGCCACTACCCCTCTCCATAATATACCCGCTTTACGCGTTGCGATATACTGGTCATAATCTCATAGGGAATCGTACCGATCCATTCAGCCAGCTGCTGCACCGGAACAGGCGCCCCAAAAATGATTACATCGTCGCCCTCCTTTACACCCGGAATATGCGTAATATCGATCATCGTCATATCCATACAAACCGTTCCGATCACCGGGGCCAGTTGCCCGTTTACCCAAACCTTGCCCACGCCGTTGCCCAGCCGGCGCGAATAACCATCGGCATAACCGATACGCAGGGTAGCAATTACCGAATCTTCTTTGGCAATACCCCTGCGGTTATAGCTGACGGTTTCGCCTTTTTGAATCTTCTTGATTTGAGATATGGTGGTTTTTAGGGTTGCCACGGTTTGCAGCTGCACCCGCGCATTACCGGAGATGCCATAGAGGCCAATGCCCAACCGCACCATGTTCAGCTGCAATTGAGGAAAGCGCAAAATAGCAGAGGTGTTGGCAATATGTTTCAGAAACGGATAGCCGATCGTGTTTTCCAGCACGCCTGCGGCTTCCATCAAAAGTTCGTATTGATGCAAGGTAAACGAATCCTCTACCTGGTCTTCACTGGCTGCCAGGTGCGAAAAAACGGATTGCACCCGTATCCATTCATTGTCTTTTAAATGAGCAGCCAGGGCAGCCATATCGCTTACGGCAAATCCGGTGCGATTCATACCGGTTTCTACCTCAATATGCACGGGATAATGTTTCAGTCCAGAATTTTTCACATGCCGTTCAAAGGCAAGCAGCAATTCAAAGCTAAAAAGATCCGGTTCCAGGTTATAATCGGTAAGTGCATCAAAGGCATTGGCCTCTGTATTGAGCACCATCACCGGAATGGAAATCCCCGCCTTCCGGAGTTCCACTCCTTCATCGGCATAGGCCACACCCAGGTAATCGGCCTTGTGAAACTGTACCACATTGGCGATCTCCGCAGCGCCGCTCCCATAGCCAAAAGCTTTTACCATGGCCATTACCTTAACCCCCGGTTTCAGTTGCTGCTGAATGGTTTTCAGGTTCTGCGCCACTGCATCCAGGTTGATCTCCAATACTGTTTCATGCACTTTTTGTTCCAGTTGGTTCACAATACGCTCAAAGCCAAATTTGCGCGCGCCCTTTACCAGGATGTATTCATCCTGGTACTGCGTACTGTGAAACTGTTCTAAAAATGCATTGGTGGTTAAATAAAAGGCATATTCAGGAATAGCGGTACCGGCAGTAAACAAACCGGCCTGTGCCTGCATTTTTTCACCAATGCCAATCAGTCGGTTCACTCCATAGCGTTGCAACAGCTCCCGGATGGTATGGTATAACGGCTGTGCTTCACCCTTGCTTTCGGGAATATCGGAGAGGATCACCGTTTTCCGTTTTCCACCCGCCTGTTGCTGCAGGAATTGCAATGCTACGGTCAGCGAGTTGAGATCGGCACTATAACTATCATTGATCACAATACAATTATTGATCCCCTGCTTAAATTCCATGCGCATATTCACACGCTGCAATCCTTTCATGCCGCTGATGACGGACGCCGGGGCAATGCCCAGCCATAGCAACACGGCAATACAGGTCAGCGCATTTTCGACAGAGGCCTGATCGGTGAATGGCAGGGTCAGCTCGATAAGATCACCGGCCTTCGGTTTTACCCGTATCACCGTTTCCTCTTCTTTCACCAGGGTATCCAGTACCTGTACCGCGTTGTGCGCTTGCTTACCCCAGGAGAAAAAAACGGCCGGATAGGTTTTGATGCTTTCGCGGATCAGCGAATGATCGCCATTGGCAATGATGACCCTGGCATGTTTGAATAATTTTAATTTTTCGGAAAGCTTTTCGGCATCGTCTTTAAAGCCCTCTGCATGCGCCGGGCCAATATTGGTGAGCACCCCGATGGTAGGCTTAATAATCGGTTCCAGCTTTTTCATTTCCCCGGGCCGGCTGATGCCCGCCTCAAAAATGGCCAGGTTGTTTTCACTGCTGATCTGCCACACGCTCAACGGCACGCCCAGCTGGGAGTTAAAGCTTTTGGGACTTCTAACAATATTCTTATACGGTTGCAGGAGTTGGTACAGCCATTCCTTTACTACAGTCTTTCCGTTACTGCCGGTAATGCCGATCACATCGATGGAATAACGGCTGCGATGGGCCGCGGCGACCTGCTGCAGCGCCTGCAACGTATCGCTTACATGCAGAAATACCGCGCCGGGATAAACCGCTTCATCCACCGGTTGCGATACCACAAAATTGCGGACGCCCTTTTTATACAACTCCGGAATAAAAAGATGCCCGTTGCGTTGCGGACCCTCCAGCGCGAAAAAAAGGGAGGTGGCGGGGGACACCAGTTTACGGCTGTCTGTAAGCAGGGTGTCGATAATGCCTGCAACAAGCGAAGCGTGTGGTTGCAGTCCCAGCAGCCGGGCAATAACTTCAATAGTGTAGAATTGGTCGGCCACCGTTATAAATTTACACTGCCATCTTCTACTTCATCGGGAACGCCTTTCTTCTTTTTGTATATAGAAAAAAGGATGCTGCCCACAATACACAGCACAATAATACCCAGGGAAATGCCCACCTGCTGTTGTTTGCTGAGCCATTGATTGATCCAATGTTCACAAAGCATTTTTATGCCGATAAATACCAGCACGATGGCAATTCCCTGCTGGAGGTAATCAAATTTATTTACAGCGCCTCTCAGCAGGAAGAAGAGAGAACGCAGTCCAAGCACTGCAAAAATATTGGACGTATAAATGATCATCGGATGCCTCGAAATACCCATTACCGCGGGGATAGAATCCAGCGCAAATACAAGGTCAATCCCCGCCAGCATCAACACCACTACAAAAAGCATCGTGTATTTCTTTTTTCCATCCTCAATCACCGAAAACTTTCCGTTTCCATCATGCGGCACCAGCGGGATCACTTTTTTAATCCATTTATAAATAGCATAATCATGGGGATCTTTTTCCTCGCCCTCTCCGGAAGAGAACATTTTAATACCCGTATACAGCAGGAAGGCTCCGAATATATACAACACGAAATGGAAGCGCTCTACCAGGGCCACGCCTACTGTAATAAATATGATACGAAATACAATCGCCATTAAAATTCCCAGCAGCAATACCCGCCCAAAATGTTTTTCTTTTACGGCAAAGGATGAAAAAATAAGAATGAAGACAAAGATATTATCTACACTCAGGCTCCATTCCATCAGGTAGGCGCTGATGTATTCCAGCGCCAAGGTGCGGCCATCTTCAAACCAAACAAATGCAAAAAAACACATGGACAGGCCTACCCAGAAAATGGTCTGGAACAACGCCTGTTTGATTGTAACCACCTTATTTTTCTTACTCATCAATCCCAGGTCAAAGAGCAAAGCCAATACGATTACAATCCCGAAAACCAGGTACGTGATCTGTTCTTGTGTCATTATTTATATATGTATTTTAATGTGGTAGTTGATCTAAACGGCAAAGCTTTCCCCGCAGGCGCAGGTCCGGGATGCATTGGGATTATTGAAATAAAACCCTTTGCCGTTCAGTCCATCGGAAAATTCAAGCGTGGTGTCTAAAAGGTAAAGCAAACTTTTCATATCAGTCACCACTTTTACATCATTATCCTCAAATACCTGGTCCATCGGCTGCTGCTGTGTATCAAAATCCAGTTTATAACTCAAACCGGAGCAGCCGCCGCTTACCACGCTCACCCGCAAAAAATACGAGCCGTTATCTTCCGCCTGCTTTTCAGCCAGGATCTCGCGGATGCGCTTTTTGGCGCTTTCGCTTACGTAAATGTTACCGGGTATTGTATTTTTAGTGTGCTCCGCCATTTTACCTGTCATTTAGAAGTAACGATAACAATTATCCGGCCTAAAAGTTCGAAGCCGGCGCTACTTCTGCTATTATACTGCAAAGATACTTTAGAAAAAGGCTTTTGCCAAACCGGGCTGCGGCTATCGATGAGCAGGCAGGGATGGTTGAGAAGGCATGGCGCAACGGTTGAGACCTTGTGACACAAACCTCTTAATAAAGGAAACAACGCCCTTCAGTACCATAATTACCGGCATCTATCGTACTTTTGTATTTTATTTCAACAGTCTATGATATTACAGGATCTTTATAAAAAAGCCGCGGCGTTTGAATTTTTGAGTGTGGAGGAAGGCGTTTTTCTTTATCACCATGCGCCACTTTCCGACCTGATGTTGATCGCAGATGAGCTGCGGAAGCAACAGGTGCCACATGGAAAAGTAACCTGGCAGATCGACCGCAATGTAAACACGACCAATGTATGTATTGCCAACTGCAAGTTTTGTAATTTTTTCCGTATTCCCGGGCACCCGGATGCTTATATTACCGATATGCCCACTTACCGGAAAAAAATTGAGGAAACCATCAAGTACGGCGGCGACCAGTTGCTGTTGCAGGGCGGGCACCACCCGGAACTGGGGCTTCAGTTTTACGTAGATACCTTCCGCCAGATTAAGGCCGAGTTTCCGGACATCCGGTTACACGCGCTCGGACCACCCGAAATAGCGCATATTACCAAATTGGAAAAAAGTACACACCGGGAAGTATTGCAGGCGCTGAAAGAGGCCGGGCTGGATTCGCTGCCCGGAGCCGGAGCCGAAATACTCATCGACCGGGTACGGCGCCTCATCAGCAAGGGAAAATGCGGCGCCCAGGAATGGCTGGATATCATGCACGAAGCGCACAAACTGGATATTACCACTTCCGCCACCATGATGTTTGGCCATGTGGAAACTATCGAAGAACGTTTTGAACACCTGGTAAAAATACGGGAAGTTCAGAGCCGCAAGCCGGAAGGCGCCAACGGGTTCCTGGCCTTTATTGCCTGGACCTTCCAGGATGTGGATACCTTGCTCACACGGATACGCGGTGTACACAACCTCACCACGGCAGATGAATACATAAAAATGGTAGCCCTCAGCCGCATCATGCTGCCCAATATTAAAAATATTCAGGCCTCCTGGCTTACGGTTGGAAAACCTACAGCCCAGCTGTGTTTACATGCCGGTGCCAATGATTTCGGAAGTATTATGATAGAGGAGAACGTGGTAAGCGCTGCCGGAGCCCCGCACCGGTTCACCTATAAATCCATACAGGAAGCCATTCGCGAAGCCGGTTTTGAACCGCAGCTGCGCACACAGAAATACGAATGGCGTAAGATTCCGGAGGCTATTGTGGAACAAGTGGTGGATTATTAGACCTACAGACCTGTGAGGTTTCCTCCTTCCAAGAAAGAAGAAAACCTCACGGGCCTTTTAAAAATACATTCCTATGGATCAATCGTCTAAAAAAGTAGTGATTGTTGGTGGCGGATTTGCAGGGGTAACCCTGGCCAAGAAACTCAACAACCAACCAGGTTTTGACGTAACCCTGGTAGACAGCAACAATTATAATTTCTTTCCCCCGTTGCTTTACCAGGTAGCTACCGGCTTCCTCGAGCCCTCCAGCATCAGTTATCCGTTCCGGAAATTTTTAAGAGGTAAAAAAAACATCCGTTTCCGGATGGGTGAGTTAAAGAAAGTACTCCCTGATGAACGGCAACTCGTGCTCTCCAATGGTACCCTGAGCTATGATCTTTTAGTACTGGCCACCGGCGCCACTACCAATTATTTCGGCATGGAGCAGGTACAGCAACATGCGATTCCGATGAAAACATTAAGCGATGCCCTCGCCATGCGGAATACGCTTTTGAACCGGCTGGAAGAAGCATCCCGTACTACAGATGTGGATTATAAAAGAAAACTGGTAACCTTTGTGGTTGCAGGTGCAGGTCCTACAGGCGTGGAAATCTCCGGTATGTTTGCAGAAATGCGGGCTACGATCATCCGGAAAGATTATCCCGATCTGATCGGAAGGAACCTGGGAGAAATTTTCCTGGTAGACGGCGGGGATGCGGTGTTAAAACCCATGTCGAAAAATGCCCAGCAGTATTCCAAAAAATCGCTGGAAGCCCTGGGTGTACATATAAAACTCAATACCACCGTAAAGGATTTTGTGAATGATACGGTTTTTTTATCCGATGGCAGCACCATTGAAACCAGGAACCTGATCTGGGCGGCCGGTGTGGCGGCAAAAACATTTGAAGGCATACCAGCGGAATGCTACGGACGTGGCAAGCGCTTAATAGTAGACGCATATAACAAGGTGGAGGGACTGCAGGATGTGTATGCCATCGGCGATACCTGCCTGCAAACCACAGATGCCGCTTTTCCAAACGGGCATCCCCAGGTAGCACAGGTGGCGCTTCAGCAAGGCGCCAACCTCGCAAAGAACCTGCTGCATCCGCAAAACCTCAAACCTTTTGCGTATGTAGATAAAGGGTCCATGGCTATTATCGGGCGTAATAAAGCCGTTGCCGATCTTACCAAACCCAAAATGCGCTTTGGTGGCTTTTTTGCCTGGTTGATCTGGCTGTTCATCCATGTAATGTCCTTACTCACGCTAAAGAACCGACTGCGGACCCTAACCAACTGGATCATTGCTTATTTCAGCAAGGACCAATCTTTCCGGATGATCATCCGGCCGGAAGACCGGGAAGAAACGGTTTAAGGTTTCACGTTAGATCCGTTTTTATACTTGATGCACTTCTGAGAGCTTAAAGTTCCATGCGTGCCCGCCGCGGCGGGTTAAATCCATTTTATGTTTGATGGACTTTTATTCAAGGTACAGGTTCTCACTTCTCCTTTCTGATTTCTCATTGCTCATTGCTAATCCCGGTATTTCATCAGAATACAGACCACCGGACGGGAACAGCATTTTAATTCCATATTCGCAAATTTCCATATTCAAAAAAGAATTTTCGTATATTAAAGCATGATCGAAAGCCGGCTTTTATTGATCCTTACCATGCTGTTCCTGATTACCCTGCTTACCATGCTGGGCAATAAGCTAAAAATCTCTTACCCGATATTTTTAGTGATCGCAGGGCTGATCATCAGTATGATCCCCGGTACACCGGATATAAAGATCAATCCCGACATTGTTTTTTTGATCTTCCTTCCCCCGGTATTATTTTCCGCGGCGATGCAGATGCCCTGGGCCGAGTTCTGGAAGCTAAAGCGTCGTATTGCCATGCTGGGATTTGGGCTTGTATTTTTCACCTCCACTATTATTGCGTTCCTTTCCACAGCGCTGATACCAGGATTTACGCTGGCATTAGGGTTTGTACTGGGTGGCATCATTTCCCCGCCGGATGCAGTAGCGGCTACCTCCGTATTAAAAGGCCTAAAGGTTCCGCGCAGCGTGGTGAACCTGCTGGAAGGTGAAAGCCTGGTAAATGACGCGTCCAGCCTGATTGTATACCGCTTTGCGTTGCTTGCGGTGATCTCCGGCCAGTTTAGCACATGGACGGCCACCCAAAGCTTTTTTATTGTAGCTGGTATGGGCATTTGTATCGGGTTAGCCATTGCGGGTATCATTTACCTGATCCTCCGGTTTTTTCCCACCACATCGGCCATTGACACCGCCTTTACCCTGCTGTCGCCCTATGTAATGTACCTGGTGGCGGAGCAGTTTCATTGCTCCGGAGTATTGTCGGTGGTTGCAGGCGGGTTGTTCCTGAGCTATCATACCCACCGGATGCTGGGATACCAGTCGCGGATCCATATGGCTGGTGTATGGGATACGCTTACCTTTTTATTAAACGGGTTTATTTTCATTCTTATCGGATTGCAGCTGCCCTTTATCGTTTCCAATTTCACTAAAAATACCGTCAAGGAAGCGCTTGGTTACGGGCTCATTATCAGCGTAGCGGTGATCATCATCCGGATCGTTTGGGTGTATACCTCCAACTATGTCAGAGTGCGCATTAAACGCCGATGGTCGCCCGGCACAGCGGTTCCCACGAATAAAGAAACGTTTTTAGTTGCCTGGTGTGGCATGCGGGGTGTGGTATCGCTGGCTGCAGCCCTCGCCATTCCTTTCTATATAAAAAATAATGTAGAGTTTCCTTACCGGTACCTGATCCTCTTCATAACGTTTGTTGTCATCATCGTAACATTGGTGGTACAGGGACTTACGATATCTCCCCTGATCCGGTTGCTGAAGATCCGGGATGCTGCTGAAGACAAACGGAAAGCAGAAAACCAGCAGTTGAAATTGCGGCTGGCGGAGCTGGCACTGAAATATATCGATGTACATTATAAGGATGACCTGGAACAAAGCGAGCCGTTTTTATTAACGCGCAACCGGTACAGTCATATGATTGACGCCGCCAAACAAAAGCTGGGTTTGAAACCCGGAGATGGTCCGGCCGCAGATGAATCTATGCCACGGTTCCGGCAATTGCTGCTGGAACTGATCGATGTAAAGCGCAATGAGCTGATGAAATACCGGATCAATGGAGCCTTTAGCGAGGAGCTCATTAAAGAAAAAGAATGGGAGCTGGATCTTGAAGAAGCCCGGCTAAGAAGCAGGAAGGGATAAGCAGTTGCAGGTTTCAGTTCAAGGTTTCAGGTTGGGGGCGCGTCCAGAGCCCGATGCAGGATGTCCGATCCTTTTGCTGCCGGCAGCAAGGGCCCCGCTGGGTAATTAACAACCACTAACCCGCTGATGCCAGAAGCCGAGGGCTGAAAACCGATTACCGGCAACTGATTTCAGAAAATCAATTTATTTAACCAATGCGTTTTACATTTTGCAAGTTTGACTTTGGAACACCGTTAAACCACTAATAAAACCCTATCCCAATCATTTAAATTAAAAAAACACGATCAGGTGTTCTTATTGCAAACCAGGGCCGCGCCTGTATTCTGACCTGAATGCGATACTTTTGTACTATGGCAATACGCATCTTTATAACCGGTGGAACGTTTGATAAAGAATACAACATGTTGAATGGTGAGCTTTACTTTAAAGACACGCATTTGCAGGAGTTACTTGAAAAAGGACGCAACACCGTACCGGTTGAAATCCGGACCCTGATGATGGTAGACAGCCTGGAAATGACCGATGAAGACCGGGAACTGATCGCTTACCAATGCGAGCAGGCCGATGAAGAACAGATCGTGATCACTCATGGAACGGACACCATGTCTGTAACCGCACAACTGTTAGCAGAACGGATCAAAAACAAAACGATTGTGCTCACCGGGGCTATGATCCCCATTAAGTTTGGTAGCTCCGACGGATTATTCAACCTGGGCAGCGCTATTGCCTTTGCACAATCGCTCCCTCATGGTGTGTACGTAGCCATGAACGGGCGCTATTTCAAAGCCGGCAAAGTACGTAAGAACCGGCAAACGGGTGTGTTTGAAGAAATAGCGTAAACCTTTCTGTTCTTTTTCAGACAAAAGGATAATCCGGGCGCCTTTATATCACTGGGCCTGCTTTCTTTACTCTACTATCAACGTCGTCCGCAACCGGATGTCCGCGGAAGAGGCGCCAATCATAATACTAAAACTCCCGGGCTCAACCACCCATTTCATCTGCTGGTTCAGCAGCTGCAATAATTCCGGTGTGATCAGGAAATCAAGTTCCTTTGTATCTCCGGGCTTCAGCAGCACCCGTTGCAATCCTTTTAAGGCGAGCACCGGCTGTGCAAGCGACGATTCATCATCACGGATATAAAGCTGCGGCACTTCATCGCCGGCCATTGTTCCGGTATTCTTTATGGTAAAATGTACCCGTACCGAATCTGCAATTCCAATGACCGGTTTATCGAGCCGGATATTGCTGTACTCAAATGTTGTATAACTAAGCCCAAAACCAAAGGGAAATAACGGCCGGCCAGACAGGTTCTCATAATCATCTCCTCGACCCGTCGGCTTATGATTGTATACCAGGGGCAGCTGGGCTTCATGTAACGGAAAGGTAATGGGTAGGCGTCCGGCCGGATTATAGTCGCCCATCAATACATCCGCAACCGCACGACCGCCTTCCTCACCCGGATACCAGGCTTGCAGAACGGACTTTACACCGCAGATCCAATTGCTCATTGTTATAGCACTTCCGCCCACCAGCAGTACCACAACCGGCTTTCCTGTTTTTGATACCCGTTGTATCAGTTCCTCCTGCATGCCGGGAAGCGATAACAGGGCGCGATCTCTAAACTCTCCCTCTTCGATACCCGCAGCAATTACCACCGCGTCTGCCTTTTCAGCAACAGCCACGGCTTCGCGGATCCGGGCCGCCCGATCATCCGCACCCTGGAAGATCAGTTGCAGTTTTCCATTACCCACCGGTTCATAATACTCTACTTTTAGCTTATACGTTTTTCCTTTCACAAAAGAAACCGGGACAAGCGCAGTTCTGAAAGACTCTTTTTTCCAGTTGTCAATGACCAGCTCATCATCAAGATACAGACGAAAACCATCGTTACCACTCAATCCCAGCCGATAATCGCCTGAAGCATCCGGCCGGATCATACCTTCCCAACGAACCGCATAAAAATCCTGCTGCAGCTTTGAGGATGGACCGGAGAGCGTCCAGAGCTTATCAATCGCCTGGTCAGTACCTGTATCAACCGGCGTACCCGAAAAATCGATACGGTCAAACACACTGAATCGTAACCCTCTTTTTAAAACCGTTCCTTCGGCATGCCAAAGCAGGTCTGCCGGAATGATCTTCCAGGCTTTATCGCTCCTTCCCGGGCCGGGAGCATACAGGATTTCGGTGGTGGCTCCGTTCTTTTCTTTTAGCCCTTCCAGTATAGAAACCTTATTTGTACCCGGGCCGCTGTATCCTCCCAGCCGGGCTTCGGCAGCATCGGTGCCAATAACCGCCAGCTTCCGGATCGTTTTTGCAAAGGGAAGCATCCGGTCTTCATTTTTCAGCAACACCAACGATTCAAGCGCTGCCTGTTTTGCCACCGGTTTATGGTCATATTTTATGGCTGCCTTCTTTTCATCCACATAGGGCGTTTCAAAAAGCCCCAGTTCAAACTTTGCCCGCAGCACCCGCGCCACGGCATCATCGATCCGCTCCTGGTTGATCTTCCCGTCATAAAAATGCGGTGCAAATAATTTGTAGTGCTGGTAGTCGGTCTGAAAAATCACATCCAGTCCGCCATTGATCGCCTGGACACCGGACTCCGGGTAATCTTTTGCCGTATGATGCAGCACCAGCGCCCCGCCGGTTGCCCCCGCATCCGAAATTACAAAACCATTAAAGCCCCATTCTTTTTTCAGTTTTGTATTCAATAGCCAGGAGTTTGCGGTGCAGGCTGTTCCATCCAATGAGTTATAAGCTGTCATAACCGACCGGCTTCCGCCTTTTTGAAAACAAGCCTTAAACGGCAAAAAATGGGTTTCCTCCAAAAAGCGTTCACTCCAGTGAATGGGGTAGCTATCGCGTCCTCCATCGCCCACATTCGCTACAAAATGTTTCGGTGTGGTAACGATATTTTTTTTCTCAAAAGCGCTCACAAAAACAACTCCCATTGCTGATGTCAGAAAAGGATCTTCCCCATAGGTTTCCTCCGTTCTTCCCCAACGCACGTCCGTGGCCAGGTTCACTACCGGAGTAAGGATCTGGCGGATCCCTCTTTGCTTTGTTTCATCCGCGATGGCATTGGCTACCTGGCGCATTATTGCCGTATCAAAAGTGGCAGCCAAACCGATGGACTGGGGAAAGGAAGTGGCGTCGCTACGCACCAGTCCATGCAGTGCTTCATCAAAAAACAATAACGGGATCCCCAACCGGGTATTTTCAATAAAATAGCGCTGGATGCCGTTGATCTTCTTTGCCAGCGTCAACGCATTCTCCTTACTCTGGTTATAACTCAGCATTTGCTGGGCCGCTTCACCGGCACCGGTTGTAGCCGCGCTCACCTGGAAGCCAAACAAGCCGTTCTTATATTGATCCGGCGCAGCCTTGTCCAAATCGCCCGGTATCATAAATAGCTGCCAGAACTTTTCCTCTGGTGACATGCGGGAAAGCAGGTCCTGTACGCGGGTTTCGATGGGCAAGCGGGAATTTTTGTAGGGCAATAGCTGTTGGGCTTTTCCACAGAATGATGAATACATAAAACAGATCGCAAGTATTATATAAATGGATTTGCGCATAGCATATTTATTAAAAAAAAGGCCACTCCAACAGATGCTGAAGTAGCCTGAAAAGTACGGATATTATTTCTTACTTAACGTCCCAAAAGATTTTAGTAGTGATCTTATCGTTGTCTTTAACTGCTGCATAATTTTCTGCATTATATGTTTGCTCATTTGTCGGATATTGCCAGCGACTGGGTGGCATTTTTTGTGCATTCGTATTATCAGCTGTGAATGTTAAAGCGGGTAGTTTTAAACGCCTTACTTCGGCCCAGTTTTCTAACGGCTGCAGTACGCTATAATTGATCCATTTTTGCGTTGCAATAAGATTTAATTTAGCTGCATTGGCACCCAACCAGATTACGCCTGGTGATGCCAAATATGCTGTTTTTAAAACATTACTAACTGTTCCTCCGCTTAAGAAAGCATAATAGTCTATAGAAATTTTAACGCCATTTTCATAGGCTGTTTTTGCTGCCGCATCATTACCATTGTTCAGATAATATTCCGAAATATAAAAATAGGTTTCAGCAGCGTTGATTAACATCCCGGGGATATTAATATTCTGCGAAATGTTGGTAAAATTATAACGTGACAATGTTCCTCCATTTGCTAAATCAGCCTGAGTATTGGAAGGTAAGCTTGGATCCAGGCCCGCATAATTACCTCCGGCATTAGCACCCGGTTGAAACATCAGCGATAATCTCGGGTCAGTGTTCGCCTTCATATAATCAATTAATTGCTTTGATGGAATGTCTCCACCCCCCCAACCAATAAGACCCGTATAAAAGGCTGCACTCTGACCTGTAGCTGTACCATTATTGACCCCGGAGGAGGCATTATAAACTTCAATCGCTATTTTATCATCATTGGAAGTCACAACAGGATAACTTGAGGGATTATTTAAAATGGACGCAATTTCTGTATTTGCCCTCGCCTGGAATGCAGCAACACCAGAAGCCCGCATCAGCAACTTTATCCTCAAAGAATTGCAATACTTCTTCCACAAAGTAATATCGCCCTGATTAATAAAATCCTGTGATTTTAACGTTGCTGCTACGGGCGCTGATAATGAAACGGTATTCAGTTCTTCGGCAAATCCTTTTAAATCATCAAGCATTTTCGTATAAATATCACTGGCTTTGTCATACTTCGCATAGGAAGCGCCCACATCTCCCTTATTCGTGCTTAAAAGGCCGGCGGCTGACCAGGGAATATCACCGTGCAGATCTACAACTTTCTGAGATTGATCGTAAAAATGAATCGTTGCCAAAGTAACATAAATTTTCTTTGCTGCTTTTTCTTCATCCGTAGACTTGTTATATACGTTCAGCAGTTCTTTATACTGCGCAAGAAAGTTATAAAAGTTGGACCACCGGTCTGATACAGCTGCCGCACCCGGCACATATCTTGCAGGAATATTATTAACGCCCACAGCCTGCGACCAGGGCAATGCCGTATTTTGAAGAACAACAAAATAATTCCAATATTTATACATGACATAGTCGAGATCGGCTGCGATAAAACCAGCAAATTGCTTTTCGATCGTTGTCGTTCCTACTGTTTTAGGATTAATATAATGGTCGGCGAACTGCTGTTTGGTACAGGACACTATTCCTGTAACAGCAACAATAACCGTAGCAAAAATTATTTTTTTCATATTAGTATCTTTTTCAGTATTAAAATGTTGCCCGAATCATTGCACCAAAAGTCCTGGTAGACGGCTGGCTTCCGGCGTTGTTAAGATTGTTGTACCACACATTGCTTGTAGTTAGCTGCTCTGCGTCCATATCCTTTATAGTCCGGTATAAGTAGAATGGATTTCTTGCAAATACAGAAACCGTCACCCGCTGTGCCCAAACTTTTGAGGCAATCTTGGAAGGCAGGGTGTATGCAAGTGATATCTCTCTCATTTTGATGTAATTGTTTTTTTGTACATATAAATTATACAACGCACTCGGCGAATACTGGGGTCCTCCCCAATTATAAATATTCCAATAATAATATGCCTGGGATATAATATTCGTATTCTCTTTGCCATCAGCTGTAACGCCCTTCAACAGCATACCATCATGCAAAACCGTCTCTCCTTTGGGTCCGGATGTACCTGTTGTTGCAATGCCCTTTCCATCTGCATCCAAATAATAACTAAGTCCGCCGTGAGCTGCATCCATGTACTTAAGGCTTTCTTCAGTTATACCACGGCTATTCATCCAAAACAAACCGGTTGGAATCACATACCCCCCGTATTTGAAATCCGCATTAAATGTTAATGCAAAATTCTTATAGGTAAATGTGTTCAGAATACCACCCGCACCTTTTACCTGGCTGTTTCCTCCCGACACCATTTTGTTGGGATCCTGTTGATATAAACCATCGTCAGTAATAATTGCCTGACCGTTGTCGTTTACCAGGGTGGGGTGTACATAGATATCACCCACGGGCTGACCAACTACGGATTTTATCTGATACGCGTTTCCATCATTATCAGCGTGAATCAGCTCTTTAGAGCCATTTGCCAGTTTAACGATTTTATTGGTATTCGTAAAGTAGTTTAACGTAAGATTCCATCGAAAATCTCTGGTTTGTATAGGCGTTGCATTAATGTTCGCCTCAAATCCTTTGTTTGAAAGTTCGGCCACATTCGATAAAATAGTGGAAGCCCCCATACTTTGAGGAAGTGTCAGGTTTATGATAAGATCATATACTTTATCATGATAGTACGAAACATCAAAATTAAGCCGCTTATTGAATGTTTCAACGGCCAGACCGAACTCTAAAGTTTTCTTTTTCTCAGGTCTGATGTTGTCATTCCCGTATGGATTTGTAATGGTGGAAGTAGTTAACACGGGGTTACCGCCTGAAGTTTGCACGCCAAGATTACCAGTATTATAAGCCACGTTGGCCAGGTAGGCTGCGGGATAGCTACCAACTACCCCCCACGAAGCACGCAGCTTAGCATAATTAATTACCTGCGGCAGCTTGAAGATATCCGATAGAATAAGACTACCATTTACAGCAGGATACGTAAATGTATTATTTTGGGGATTCATGGTAGATGTTCTATCCCTTCGTATTGTACCTTCCAGGAAAGCATAATTCTTGTAGTTAAAATTTAAAGTGCCCAGAAAAGCATCTGTTGTTAAATAAGTTTGACTTCCGCTGCTATTATAGGGCGTGTTGTAGGATGCGGTCAGGTCAAATTTATTTTCCACGCCCAATCCACCATTTGTTCCCACGCTGGTGTTCATGCCTTTTTCATCCCTTGCAGTATAACCCGCTGTAGCCGACAGACTAAAGTCTTCGGAAATTTGCTTATTGTAATTCAGTAAGACATCGCCGTACAGGATATTATAATTATATGTAGATTGTGTATATCCGCCCGACGGGCCATAAGCTATCGGTTGTGAAGAAAGTGATTTATTCAAGGTTCTGTTAAAAGAAAGATCTGTTGCTATTTTTCCACGCAAGGAAAGGTCATTCGTAATTTTCAACGTGTTTGTAATACTCGATATTAACCGGTTATTGTATTCATCTACATTATTTGACATAAGATTCCATACATAATCCAGGATATCGGTACGGTAGTTGGGAATCTTAATGTTTTCGTCAGGGGTCAGGCTTCGGTTACTACCGGTAACATATTTATAACCAAGGCTGGTTCTATACTTGTTAAAATACCAGTCGCCATTATCAAATGCCGGCATCATACCCGTAAAATTATTTACCATTCGATCAACTAAAAAAGGACGATTATGAACGTTCTGATTGATGTAATTGATCATCAAATCCATTGAATAGTTCTTACTGAATCGAACCGTGCTGTTAAAATTGGCATTCAATTTTTCATCCTTTGAGTTCTTGCTTATACCTTCAAATCTTTGATGTGTTAATGACAAACGAATGTCTGCCTTATCCGTTGCACTGCTAACGGCTATGTTTTGTGTTGAATTCTGGCCTTTCTGAAATAAGTTCGCATACCGGTCCGGCTGCGCCGAATAGGGCCGCACCTGGCCGTCCCATGTAAGAATCGGCTTACCATCGAACAGTGGCCCGAAGTTCAAACCAGCTTGAACATTCGTTCTATACTTTGTACCATTCAGGGTATAACTTCCAAACCCATCAGCATCGCTTTGATATACACCATAGGGAACCGGGAAGCCAGCTCCTCTTACATTTTGAAGACGTGGCAAGTAGGCTACCCGATCCTGGAAGTAGGTAGCATTAAAATCAACCGAGAATCCTTTCCCTTTTGCTTTCTTTGAGGTAAGCAAAAGAACACCGTTTTTACCTTCAGAACCATACAATGCAGCGGCAGCGGCGCCCTTAAGGACCGTAACGCTTTCCATATCTTCCAGGTTCAAATCAATCAGACCATTTCCCCGTACACGGCCATCTCCCCAATAATCACCACTATTGAAGCCGCCGTCTCTGATTGGAATACCATCAAGAACGATTAATGGGGTAGAGCTATAGCTAATAGAGTTTAACCCTCTCAATTGCATCACCACACCCGCTGTGGAACCTCCGGGAGCGGAAGACACCTGCAACCCAGGTACTTTTCCGTATAATGCCGCTGCAAAATTTGTAGGTGCCGTTTTTACAAGATCCCCGGCAGACACAGTTGAGGTTGCATATCCCAAAGAACGCTGTTGCCGTTTTACACCAAGTGCAGTAACAACAACACCTTCCAAACTGCCCTGATCGGCCGCTAATATTATTGACAACGTATTATTCCCGGTTACCCTTAGTACCTTTGTTGCGAACCCAACAGAGCTAACCTCCAATTCAGGACTACCTTCCACATTAATGGAATATTCTCCCTTTTCATTGGCAACCGTAGCCTGACTGCGACCCTTTACCGTTATCGTGGCACCTGGAACAGGCTTTCCCTCCGCATCAGTGATCACGCCAGTTATCGTCCGCTTAACCTGAGCCTGCAGGCTTCCATAGCCCAACAGCAAAGCGACGAAAACAAACAATACATGTTTCTTCTTCATTTTTTTCTCATTTAAATAATTATAAAATGTTTGGCTTATTTTATAGGTATTATTGCAAAACAACTTTTTTAGCTGTTTCTTTTATTTTTGACCTCGACAGGTTTTCTAACACCAATGCCGCAGCGCCGATTAACTCCGCCTTATGCCCCAGGGTTGACATTTTGACCAGCGTGTTGCCCACCAGGCGGGGAATGCAGTGTTCGTTCACCGCCTGCAGCACCGGGGCCTGCCAGATACGGCCTGCCTGGGCACCACGCCCGCTTAGCACAATTAGTTCCGGGTTAAACAGGTGAATCAGTACGGCCACGCCCCTTCCGATGTCATAACCCGCAGCGGTAAGTAATTTCACCACATACTCGTCGCCCATCTGTGCGGCTTTTACAATCGCCTGCCAATCCTGCTCGACAGAGCCGGTGCGAAAGTCTTTTTTTAAAAAAGCCGCCGTACTTTTTCTTTTCAATCCCTGCTCTGCCTTCTCAATAATCACCTTTAATGAAGTTTCGGTTTCCAGACAACCTCTCTTCCCGCAGGAGCATACCTTATTGTTATTAAAGAAAGGAATATGGCTAAACTCTCCCGCAAATCCGTTTTCACCGCGGTACAACTGATTGTTGAGAATCAGGCCCAATCCCACGCCCCAGCCCAGGTTCACCACCATTGTATTACGCGTTCCCGCAGCCGCTCCAAAACGATGCTCCGCCAGCGCCACAATACTGGAATCATTATCGATGTAAACCGGCACACCCAATGCATGACTCAGATAACCCGCAATGCTCTTACTTTCATTCGGAAAAAACGAATAATTAATCCCCTGCAGCGCATCAATAAACCCCGGCATTCCAATACCCACTCCCAGCACTTTTTTCTTCGGAATTTTCGATTTTTTAATGGCCTGCTCAATGATGGTTTTTAACTGCTGCAGCGCGTTGGGATTATTAGCCAACGGCAACTCATGTTGTGCAACAGCACTTACCGGCCTATTATGAAAATCAACAATGGCGATCCGGGTAATCAATTGATCCATGGCCACCGCAACCAAATACATAGCATCTGGCTTTACCGCATACATTGCGGGGCGCCGCCCCCCGTTTGAAGGGGCTAATCCATTTTCCTCTACTACCCCCTCCTCGATCAAATTATTGAGCATCTGGGTAGTGAGCGGAATACTCTTGCCGATCCGGGAGCTCAATTCTGCACAAGACAAGGATCCTGCATAGTAAAACTCCCTGAAAATCGCATGTTTATATAGCAATCGCTTTTGCATGAATAAATCGTTAATTCAAAATTAACGAACTTTTTAAAATAATTAATAAGTATTTTAATATTTTTTTATTTTTTACAAAAAAAATATATCTATCAGCTTACGCCTGCGTTCATCATACGCCGGTACAACACCTCAACCCTTGTTTCGGTCGAAACGGAGGTTTTGCCGATAGCCAGCAACTTCAGACACCCGCATAAAAAAAGCCGCCCCCGGCATACCGGAGGCGGCTACTATCAGGCAACGGTCCTGAATCGCTTATTGTTGTTTGGCCCACCAAAGCGGGGTAAGTACAGCATCTTCACCCCCCAGGGCCGCTTTTGCCTGTTTATAGCCCTCAGGACTGGAATTTGACAGCACTGAAGGATATTTCAGACGTTGCGGGAAGAACTTGATATTGGAAGTCATATAAGTACCATCGGTCAATGCCGGCAGTGTGGGTATAGGCTTTTCGATGGTTGGATTCTCAAAAAACGGCAACCCAAGCCGTCGGTGATCACTCCAGGTTTCCAGGGGCAACCAGGGACATTGTGCGATAAATTTCTGCGTAATGATCTTTGTTAAAAGGTCGTTCTTTACCGTCCCCGATTTGTAAAGCGTATTTGCTGGATATATAATTGCCACGCTTCCGGATGTACCGGTATACCCATCCTGGAAATCCATCATACGCGATGCCGGCGGCTCTGTCGTGTGGTCCCAGCTTACGGATGTACCACAGTTATTATAAGTTGTAGATGCCAAATAAGCTGTCACAAAAGGAGATATGGCAGCCGTACCCGGCGATACTACCCCATTATCCCAGTAGTTAAAGCTCAGTGTAACGCCTTTTTCATAAGCGGTCTTTCCATTTACGGGGGTTGTCCAGCCCCGAACGCTGGCCTCCGCTAAAAGGAAATAGGTTTCCCAGGCCGCAAAGAAGATCCGCTTTTGCGTACTGTTTCTGAACTGCATATTGATCCGGGGCATGGTACCTCCGTAGTTGAACAATTCATTCATCGGATCCTTTACCCCCAGATCGCCGTCGATACGGGCATTCCAGGTGTATTTGGCATCAACGGATTTCAGGTTGCCACCTGCGGAAGTTTTCAGGTTCCGTGTGCTGATTACATCAAAATTGCCATTTTGTTTTGGGTAATTCGGATTGTTTACATCCCCCGGAATGGAGAAAGCCTTATAGCCGCGGGGATCTATCGAGTAAGGAAGACCATCCAGCCAGTAGCCGGTAACCGGGTCATTATTCTTTACAGGAAAATGATCCAGGTAGCGTTGCCCAAGCCAGTTGGCCGGTTTGATCGCAGTCTGAAAAGCAGCGCCCAGCAGGTCGGCAGATTTAATACCTCCCAATCCCTGATACACGTTGCGGAGGGTCACAGATAGCGGCTGTGTATCCCAGGAGCGGGTCATTACCCCCGTTAGGGCCGACCATCCGTCTTTTTCCTGTACCTGGAAATTATCGTCCAGCGAGGTAATGAGATTATTTACATCCGCACAGGCGTCTTCGAATTCCGATTTTGCTTTTCCGGCATCCACTTCAGACAATCGCATGGCCAGCCGAAGCCGCATGGATGTAGCATATTTCTTCCATTGCGTGTAATTATATCCGTATGCCGGGTCCTGCTTGGCGATATCGGAAGAGTTGACGGACAAATCCAGCTTGGATGCTGCATCTTTCAGTTCAGCCAGCATATAATAATATACCGTTTTTACATCATTGAACTGGGGGTTGGTTCCTTTAAATGCATCTACAGGCATCGGACCGAAATTATCCGAAAACTCGCTCATCAGGTAAGCGCGCCATATACGGGCAACCTGTATCAAATTGGAGGTATACGATTTGGCCGTACCCGCCTTTATCTTCGATTCGCCAATCTGGATGGCCGTATTCGCATTGTTTAACCAACCGGATAACTGGTTATAATAATTGGTAGACCATCCGTCGTTATAACTCCCTACGTTTATAGCCCCGCCATCCCAGTCACTGGCCTGCCGGCCCGCCGGTTTCCAGTACAATACAAAGGAACGCTCGGCCACATCAGGATCCATTTGGGCACCAATGATGGAATTATTGATAAAGTACTCTACCTGCACCTGCGAGGAATCTGCAGCGATGGGGTTTACATTTATTTCTGAAAATTTCTTACAGGATGCGAGCAGCAATACCGCGCATATCGATACCGACATCTTCTTTACTATATATTTCATGGTCATAAGAATTAAAAGTTAGAAACTTAAGGTTACATTAAACATGTAATACCGGGATGTGGGCGGCGCTCCGTTTTCAAATCCAACGGCATTAGAGCCTATTGCAAATACAGATTCCGGATCCATTCCCTGCATATGACTGCTGATGAGCCATACGTTATTGCAGGAAACGCCCACCCGTGCTCTTTGTATGAACGACGTACCCAACATCTTTTGCGGTAGCTGATAGCTGAGCTGAACGTTCCTTAAGCGGATATTAGACGCATCATAAAGATTGGCCTCGGTAATACCGATATTACCGCTCTGAATGGCCTGCCAGTATTGTTGCGGTGTAACCTCATTGGTATTTTTAATATAACCGCCTTTGCCATCGCTGATCACCCCCGGCACAGTTATATTATCTCTTCCTCCGTTAACAACAGTAGCAGCTGCCGTTCCTGCACGCTGCATGCTTGCCAGAGTTGCTGAAAAGATTTTTCCGCCGAAACGACCATCCAATAAGAAGGACAGACCTACACCTTTATACGAGAAGCTGTTGGTATTTCCTAACAGAAAATCCGGTTGCTGACTGGCCAGCCTGCGGGCATCTGTTCCCTGCGGTAAGCCGGTAGCGCTCAGTAGCAACTGGCCATTGTACTCGCTTTTAGGGTCGTTTACGCGCTGAAATGCGGATCCGTAAATCTGTCCATATTTCTGCCCGGCCTCTGCATAAACGGTCACAGCATCATATCCACCCAAGGAATATAAATCGATGCCCGGCGCAATGGCGTTCACCACGTTTTTATTGTTTGAAAAATTCACCTGTGTGGTCCAGTTCATGCCATTGGGGTTTTCCAGGATTTTGCCATCCACGATCAGCTCAATACCCTTGTTCTGAATATCGCCGGCATTGATCATTTTGTATTTGTAGCCACTCAAGGGGTCCAGCGGAATCGCAATCAACTGGTTGGTAGCATTGGTTTTATACCAGGAGAAATCGATGCCGAGCCGGCTGTTAAACATCCGCAGTTCCGCACCCAGTTCATAGGTTTTTAACAACTCGTTTCTAACATTCGGATCGAACAAGGTTTCATTTCTTCCGGCCGTTGTATTCCCATTGGGATCCTTGCCAATATTATATGTATTGTACAGTTGGTAAGGCGCCATATCATTCCCTGCCTGTGCAGCAGAAGCGCGCAGCTTACCGTAGCTCAGCCAGTTGGGCAATGCGCCGCCGTTCTGACGGATCATATCTGTAAGCACAAAGGAGAAATTGGTAGAGCTATACAGGTAAGAACGGTGATCCTTGCTCAATACAGAAGACCAGTCATTCCGAAGGGTAGTTTCCAGGAACAGGTATCCATCCCAGTTCAACTGCAGCGATCCATAAACGGAATTAATCTTTTTGTTACTGTACAGTTCATCAACCGTTGCCGGATTTTTGCCGTTGTTCACAGAAAAAAGATCGGGCACCACCAGTTCCCCGGAGTTTGTCTTAATCGAATTTACATTTTGAGACATCAGATTGCCACCCACCGTTGCAAAACCACCAAGCTTACCAAATACATTGTCTTTACGTGCGGTAATCAACGTACTGTAATTGGTTTCAGAAAACGAATATTTACCGATGCTATACTGATTGACAAGAGGGCTTCCCGAATAAGTTTTTCCTTCTGCCACCACATTGTACATATCCGATCCCGCTTTTACTTCAGCATTCAGCCAGTCGGTGAATTCATACTTCAGCGACCCGGTCATTATATACCGGTTACGGGTATCTGTATTCAAATAATGATCCTGAGCCCAGTAGGGATTTACGGTACTGCTGTTGGGAACGTACCAGATCATCTTCCCGTTCTCGTCCCTGTTTTTTTTAAAATCTTCAATATTCAGCGATACGGGCAGTACATACATCAACCGGTAAATATTACCGGCATTATTACCTGCCTGCGGCCGGTTGGTTGCTTTAGAATTAATATATTGCACTTTTGCGTCCAGTGTCCAGCGATCGTCTTTCCCAAATTTCGATAAGGCTCTTGTGGTGATATTCGTCCGGCCCAGCTTGGCACCCGGTATCATACTTTTGTCATCCAACCTGTTTAAAGATGTATAAACAGAAGTACCCTTGAATTGCTGCGAAAATGTAATACTCTGATTGGAGTTAAAACCCGTTCCGAAATAGTTATGAATATTATCATAATATTTCAGCGGCACGGTAGCACCATTCCAGCTTTCCACATTCTGCCCTTCAATCATGGGGCCCCAGCTGTTCGCCTGTGTTTTATCATAGATCCCGGCAGAACCCTGACCAAAAGCGGTTTGTCGGTCGGGATTTGTAAAGATGCTTTCCAGCCCGATCGTGGAAGAAACAGTTATTCCCAGTCCTTTTTGTGCCTTTCCTGTTTTGGTGGTAATTAATATGACACCATTACCCGCACGGGAACCATATAAGGAAGCTGCGGAAGGACCTTTTAACACGCTGATGGAAGCAATATCTTCCGGGTTGATATCAGAAAGCCCGTTCCCCATATCTAAGGAAGGATTCCAGTAATCGTTTGTTGCTCCCGGTACAATCCCAGATTGGTTAATACCTTTTCCTACACCCGCTCCTGAAGTATTGCTAATGGGTACTCCATCAACAACGATTAAAGGTTGGTTATCACCGGTGAGTGAATTATTACCCCGTAGAATAATACGGGAAGATCCGGCCGGTCCGTTGCTTGAGCGGGACACCTGCAATCCGGCTACCCTTCCGGAAAGCGCGTTAGTAACATTGGGCTCCCTGGCATCTGAAAGAGTTTCTCCCTTCACCTCCTGCACACCATATCCGAGCGATTTCCGCTCTCTTTTAATACCCAGCGCCGTTACCACCACGCCTTCCAGACTACGCTCCACCGGTTTTAGCTGAACAGAAATGTTATTTTCGTCGCCTACTTTTATGGTTTGAGAGGTAAAACCCACGGCGCTGATTTCCAGATCGGGATGATCCTCCACCGTGAGCGTATATGCTCCGTTGTCGTTGGCAACTACGGCCTGGCCAGAGCCTTTAACTGTTATCGTAGCCCCCGCAACCGGCTTACCATCTGCATCCGTAATCACTCCGGTAAGGGCGCGCTTTACCTGAGCCAATAAGCTTCCGGTACTCAAAAAAAGGGCATAGAGTACCAGTAGTACATGTTTCTTCTTCATTTTCTCTGTGTTTAAAATTTAATTGATTATACAGTGTTTGGCAGAGGTGCGATTGTTTTTGAAGGATGGATCTTTTTTGTTTTTGACAGATTTTCGAGTACCAGCGCCGCGGCACCAATTAGTTCGGCTTTATATCCCAGGGTCGACATTTTTACCAGCGTATTGCCTACCAGCCGGGGAATGCAATGTTCGTTCACGGCCTGAAGTACCGGCGCCTGCCAGATACGGCCAGCCTGGGCTCCGCGCCCGCTCAGCACAATCAGTTCCGGGTTAAACAGGTGGATCAGTACGGCTACGCCGCGCCCGATATCGTAACCCGCAGCTGTAAGCAACTTCACCACATATTCATCGCCCATCTGTGCCGCTTTTACGATCGCCTGCCAGTCTTTTTCCACAGAACCGGTACGAAAATCTTTCTTCAGAAACGCAGATGCGTCCTTTCGCTTTAATCCCTGTTCTGCTTTTTCAATAATTACTTTTAGGGAAGTTTCTGTTTCCAGGCAACCTTTTTTTCCACAGGAGCACACTTTGTTGTTATCAAAGAATGGAATATGACTGAATTCCCCCGCGAAGCCATTTCCGCCTCTGTACAGTTCGTGATTCAGGATTAATCCCAACCCAATCCCCCAGCCGATATTCACCACCATTGCATTTCCAACCCCAACGGCCACTCCAAAATGTTGCTCCGCCAGCGCGATAATACTGGAATCATTATCGATATACACGGGCATATCCAATTCTTTATGCAGATAGCCGGAAATACTGTTGTCATCAATAGATACAAAAGAATAATTCACCCCTTTTTGAGGGTCAATAAAGCCAGGCATCCCGATCCCGACACCCAGGATTTTCTTTTTCGGAATCTTTGCTTTTTTAATGGTGTCCTCTACCAGCGCTTTCAAATGATCCAGCGCTTCGGGGTTGTCTGCCAGCTTCAGCTCCTCCTGCAGAAGTGGCATTACCGGTTTGTTTTCAAAATCCATGATCACCACCCGCGTAACCAGCTGATCCATGGCCACCGCAATGATATACATCGCATCGGGTTTTACGGAGTACATCGCAGGACGCCGGCCGCCTGCAGAAGGCGCCAGTCCATTTTCCAATACCGTGCCCTCCGCTACTAAATTCGCCAGCAACTGGGCGGTAAACGGAATACTCTTGCCGATACGTATACTTAGTTCCGCACAAGACAAAGCTCCGGCATAATAAAATTCCTTTAGAACTAGTAGGTTATATTGCAACCGTTTTTTCATAGCTATATTTAATTAACGCAAACTTAATAAACTTTTTAAAAAAATTAAAAAGTTTATTAAAAAATCTTATTTGTAGGGGGGGGGTGTTTCGCCTGCAAGATCCGAAAAATTTATTCATCTTTGCTGCCCTTTTTTTACAACCGGTTAAAAACAGATTACCACCGGAAAAAACCAATCGAATGAAACAGTCGCGCAATGCTGCTATCGGTTTTATATTTATTACCATGACCATCGATGTGATCGGCTTCGGGCTGATCATCCCCGTCATGCCTAAACTGATCGTGGAGTTAAAACACATCAGCATCAACGAGGCCAGCGTATACGGCGGCGATCTGCTGGCACTTTATGCCATCATGCAACTTTTATTTTCCCCGTTTATGGGCAACCTGAGCGACCGGTATGGAAGAAGACCCGTGCTCCTGCTTTCGCTACTGGGTTTTTGTGTGGACTACCTGATCCTGGCATTTGCGCATACTTATTCGCTGCTGGTGGTAGGGCGTATCTTATCCGGTATTACCGGCGCCAGCTTTACAACGGCTACGGCGTATATTGCGGATATCAGTACCAATGAAAACCGGGCAAAAAATTTCGGACTGATCGGAGCTGCCTTTGGACTGGGCTTTGTTATTGGCCCGGCACTGGGCGGGCTATTGTCGGTATGGGGGCTAAGGGCACCGTTCTTTGCGGCAGCCGGGCTATGCTTGCTCAATTTCCTTTACGGTTATTTTGTATTACCCGAATCGCTGAAGCCGGAGCACCGGAGACCCTTTAGCTGGCTCAAGGCAAACCCCGTCGGGTCCCTGCGCCTGTTCTTTAACTATCCCGGTATCCTGGGGCTGGTGCTTTGCTTTTTATTTATATTCCTGGGAGGTCATGCGGTTCAAAGCAACTGGAGTTATTTTACCATGGATCAATTTAAATGGTCCGAAAAAGAGGTAGGGATCTCGCTGGCCATTGTGGGGGTTTTGGTGGGTGTGGTACAGGGCGGACTGATCCGGTATACCAATCCCCGGCTGGGTAATGAAAAAAGCGCTTATATCGGGTTGTTCTTTTATGCCTTTGGTATGATCCTTTTTGCTTTTGCCACCAGCAGTTGGATGATGTATGCCTTCCTCGTTCCTTATTGTATGGGCGGCATTGCCGGACCGGCTTTACAGGCTCTCATCACCAACGAAGTACCGGCCAATGAACAGGGCGCCTTGCAGGGCGGCCTTAATGCCGTAATGAGTCTCACTTCGATCATTGGCCCGCCGATGATGACCCGTACTTTCTTTTATTTCAGCCATGATCAGGCCCCGGTTTATTTTCCGGGAGCTCCTTTTGTGCTGGGCGCAGCATTGATGCTGATCAGCGCTGTAATTGCCTATTATGTACTTCATGTTAAGAAGAAACCAGCCACGGTTATATAAGACCAGGCCGGTTTCTTTGTCTATCACCAAATCAGGAATCGTACGGGTTGCCCTTAAGCGCCCTGCGCTACTGTTTAACAGCCCGTACAGTTTTAGATGTATATTGCTGCCCGTCTTTATCAACCTGTATAATGCGCACAAATAACGGACGTCCGGTTTCAACAGTAGCTGCCCTCCGTTTGTTACAGGCCACCACAAAGCAAGCTCCTGTTAATGCCAGCGCAACCAGGACCCGCCGCCTTCTTCCCCAGGCGCCCATCAGTAACGGGCATAAGGCCAGTACGCCCAATGCTGCAGCACCCGTGGCTGTTGTAAATGTATAGGAAAGCGGTCGGTTCGAGCTGCCCTGAATGGCTTTACTGTCCACGGTTCCTGCATGTTTAAACGTGTTGCCGTCCGCCGATACTTCTACCCTATAGTGCGAACAATTTTGCTCACTGGCCGTTTCCCAGTCAACCCGGAGCTGCCCCTCCGAAACAGAAGCCTGCAATCCGGTAAATACCACCGGAAGCACGGGATCGGGCGCCAGCTTTACCAGCCAGGCTTCATACCAGCCATGATTACCGGTTACATCTCCGCCCGGGGATTCGCTCATACCGGCAACAATATATCCTCCGTCTGCCGTTGGCTCAACAACGATGGGGTCATCGGTTAAATGGCCGCCCATTGCTTTTTGCCATTGGAGGGTTCCGCCACTGTTTATTTTTACAACCCAATAATCCTGGTTCCCCCTGGGGTTGGTAATATCCCCGTTATCTGAACTGGAATATCCTGCGATAATATAACCGCCGTCCGGGGTTTGCCGTACCGACCGGGCCATATCGTAATGACGCCCGCCATAAGTCTTTTGCCATTGAAGGCTTCCACTGCCGCTCAGCTTTACCAGCCAGTAATCGCTCTGCCCTTTATTACCCGTAACATCTCCATTAACAGATTCGGCATACCCGGCTACAATATAGCCGCCATCTGCCGTTTGCCGCACCGTGTTTGCGGTTTCGCTACCTGTGCCGCCAAGCGATTTTTGCCACTGAAGCACTCCGCTCCCGTTCAGCTTTACCACCCAATAATCCATATCTCCATGATTGCCGGTTACATCTCCGTCGTTAGAACGGCTTGACCCTGCCATAATATACCCCCCGTCCGTTGTTTGCTGTACCGAAAAAGCACGATCCTCACCGCTGCCTCCGTAGGCTTTTTGCCATTGAATAGTACCGCTGCTGCTTAGCTTTACCAGCCAGCAATCACCGTTGCCATGGCTTCCGGTTACATCCCCATCGTTGGAGTAGACATACCCGGCTACAATATAGCCTCCGTCAGTCGTTTGCTGTATTGCATAAGACATATCTGAAAAAGTGCCTCCAAGCGCCTTTTGCCATTGCAGTTCCCCGCCGCTGTTTAATTTTAACACCCAGTAGTCGTACGCGTTCCGGTAGCCGGTCACATCCCCATCAAGCGACCGGACATGGCCTGTAACGATATACCCCCCGTCTGCTGTTTGCTGTACAGCAGTAGCATATTCGTCAATAGAACCGCCGTATGTTTTCTGCCATTGAATAGCGCCACTGCTGTTGACTTTAACAACCCAATAGTCATAGTTGCCCTTGCCCCCGGAAACATCGCCGTCGTTTGAAGTTGTATAACCAACCATGATATAGCCGCCATCCTTTGTTGCTTTTACATCATAAGCCACATCATATCCCGAACCTCCCAGTGCCTTTTGCCATTGAATGGCCGGGGCCTGCGCCCACGCCCGAAATACCGTACAGTTAGTCATGAGGAACAATGCAGTGCAGAGCAGCGTCTTTTTTAGTAAGTGATTCATATGTGTTTTGTTTGAGTGTTGATCCTGTATACCCCGTTCTTTTGAAAAGTCCGGAAGGCATGTGTACAGCAGCCTGTGGTATTTTTTCTTACGGTTGCCAAAATTAGATCGTGCAAACAGGTATCCTTCACATAATCGACAAAGCGCATTCCCCGCCGATCAACTATCGCCGAAGCCGATCAACAGCAATCCGTTAACGGGAACAAATGAAATCGGGGATTAACGCAAGGGGGATCCTTGCCGGTCCGCACAAATCCGGACCAGGCATCTGTCGCAGCCCCGGTTACACTCGGGGAAATTTGTGTTAGTGCAACCGGTTATTGAATTGTTTTTAACCGCTTGCAGGAATGGTGGTCCGGGACTGCTTTCGGTAATGACGCCATATATTTTTTGGGAGAATATAATCGGAGAACGATTATAGGTTATGTATTCAGACAGGAATACAAAACTCAAAGCAAAGCCCCGATCCGTTATCGGAAACCGCCAGTTTTTCGTTATAATGCCGCTCCAGCCGGCGGGCCATGTTCACCAGCCCTACACCCTTTGAATGAAAAAGCTGGTCAACTGTTCCGGAAAAAGGACGTCCGGTATTACAGATTGCAATATGTACTTTTGCGCCTTGCTGCCGGCAGATAACCGAAACCGCGCCCCCGTTAATCGCAGGCTCGATCCCGTGTTTCACCGCATTCTCCACCAGCGGCTGCAACAACATGGGTGGTATCCGTACCCGGGCAATGCTACCGTCTGCATCAACAGAAAACCGGAGTCGTTTTCCAAACCGTGCCTGTTCTAAAGCAAGATAGGTGCGCATAAAATTGAGCTCATCCGAAAGCGGCACCAGCTCCTCCCGCGTAGACAGCAGTGCATACCGGAACGTATCCGCCAGCCGGGCAATCAGCATCCGCGCCTGCTCCTGCTCGGGAGGTAAGGAGGCACTGATACTGTTAAGCGTATTGAATAAAAAATGCGGCTGTATCTGCGCCTTCAGCGCATTGATCTCTCCCTGGTATGCCAGCTCCCGCAACTCTTTTTCTCTTATCAGCTGCGTTTCCCGCTCACGAAAAAAATGATAGATGTGCAGAATGCCAAACACCTGGAAATACCAGAGCAGGTTGGGCCCCAGGTTCTGGATGATTTGTTTGGTGGTCATCAGTGGTAAACCAATCAGGGGGTTATACCATTGATACAGGAGCACCCAAATTGCGTAATAAGGAAATAACCCTGTTGCAATATGCAGCAGGAACCGCTTCCTGAGGGACCAGTGGTGGAGTTTACGGAAATGGATCCACCAAACCGGCCAACTGGCAATCGCCATAAATGCACAGTCAATGCCTAAGACCTTCAGGTAGTGTAGGGAGCCTCCTTTTTCTATCAGCCTGGGGCTGCCATACAGCAAAGTCATAATAACAAGGGTGGCTATAAACACCAGGAGCTCCTTACGGGTGGCGTTGTTGGATGATTTTTGTTGCTGCTGCATTAAGGGGTGATTAATTCCTGCAAGTTTACGATAAATTACAATCCGTACTGGCGCAGATCTACCAACCGCCCGTACAGCGGATGAAACCCGCAACTCCGCGGATTTTGAGGTTGTTTGTCGAAAAGAACAGTCGCATTAAAGAATTCGGATTATCTTGGCCCTTATTTACCCTTTCTAGCAAACAACGGTTATGTCAAAAAGATCCGTACTGGTTGTGGACGATGAGGAACATGGAAGAGTACTGGTAAAACAATACCTGAAAGCCCATGATCATTTTTTTGTGGCAGGCGAATGCCACAATGGACTTGAAGCCATCAAATACATTAATGGAATGGAGCCGGACCTGGTGTTTCTCGATATCCAGATGCCGGGCGCCGATGGTTTTGAAGTATTACAGCGTATTGAGCATGTGCCCCGGATCATTTTCACCACTGCATTTGATCAGTATGCCATTAAGGCTTTTGAGATCAATGCCGTCGATTACCTGCTGAAACCCTATACCCGGGAACGCTTTGATAATGCCATGACCCGCTTAAACACAGCGCCCCAACAGCTTTCCAGCCTGATGGCGGAGGTTACCGCAACAAGAGGCAGCTATCCCGAGCGCATTATGGTAGAACATAAAAAAAGATACCAGAATATACCGGTAGCAGCTATTATTTATATGAAGGCCAACCGCGATTATACAGAAGTGCATACCGGATCGGGCTCCTATTTAAGCACACTGGGCATCAGCATCATCGAAGGGAGGTTTGACCCGGCCAAGTTTATCCGCATACACCGCTCGGTGATTGTAAATATGGATCACGTGCAGGAGCTCTACCGCGATGCGGGCAAAACCTTACTGGTAATGGATAACGGGCTGGAGCTGAATGTGGGCCGGAACTACCTGGGACATATCAAAAACCTCATTATTTAATTGTATAAATGGCCGTCATTTCGTGTTCCCGGCTGCCATTGTTAAACCGGTACAACAACACCAGCCGGCTCGTTTCGGATGTGGCTACCTCGTATACTTTAGGCCCGGTGTTTTCTTCATTTACCGTCAGTTTTTTCTGCAGGGCATCGTAGGTCCAGTTTCCGGTTTCCCGTTGTGCCGCCTCCTCCTCACAACGGGCAGCACCATAAAACCGGAGTACCCGGCGATTGCTCCTGAACAGAAGGCCGTTATCCCGCTCGCAAAGATCCAGTTTTGCAGCAATATCCGTTTCCGGCCTGCCGTCCAGATCCCAGTCTACCGCTGGTTGTACCGTTAACGAAACCAGCTGCCAGTTCTTTTCTGTGAAAGGCACTTCGCCCTCTGAAGCATTACGCGCCTGCAGCTGACAGGATGCAATGGCAAAGAGGCTTATGATAAAAGTTCCATACAGGGGCATCAACGGCCATCCGGTTGTTCTGTTCATAGTTGTTAATAGGTTTGAATTTTCCGGCAAAACTAAGCGGCCGTTCTGATTCCGGGCCGCACCTTCTACCAGCAACGGTTCCGGAAGACAAAAGGCCGGATTTATCGACAAATACCATTTTCCCCCGTACATGCCTGTTGCCGGCTTCAATGTTTCGTGTTTCAGACACTGCCGCGTGGGGGCATGGTGCCGCTCAATGATCCCTGGTTATGGTAAAAGCCGGCTGCGCGATGTCTGTTCATCTCCATATGTTGTTGTTCAACTGCTGTATATGGATTTGGCAGAATAACCTAAACCAGCGGCCGATCGCAATTTATCTTGCGCGGGCCTTTTTAAGGGGTATTCATAAACCTAAAATCAACTATTAAAATGAAAAAACGAACTGTTACAGCTATCCTATGCCTCCTGGCGCTTTTATTTGCCGGCTGCTCCAAAAAAGAAGGACCGTCTTCAGACGAAGATCCGGGCAAACCTTCTCCTGCAGATGAAGTACGCACACCCGTTCCCTTTCAGCAACTGCCCGCATCTTCCCGGGAATTTATGGTTGCCGGCACCCGTACGTATGTGGACCTAATGGGAAAACAACGCAGCAAACTGCCTGCTTTCCGGAGTCTCTCCGTTAAACAAAACACCATGCGGGGATATGTAAAGGATATCTATGGCCGCCCGCTGAAGGGAGCCGATATCGGCACCCGCTCCTCCATCATTGGCGGCACCTATAGTTCAGCCTCCGGTCAAACCGATGCCAATGGCTATTACGAGATCCTGCTTCCCGTAGGTACTGTTGCCGTTTGGGGAGCCAAATACCTGATGGATTACGAATCGGGAAAGGCACCGGTGTCCTTGTTTCCCGCAGACAGCAGCCTGGCCAGCTTCACGTCCACAAACGGGGCCGTAAAAAACTTTGTGCTGCTTCCTTATGGCCAGGGGCAACCCGAGCAGATCATCAAGGGGCCCTACTGGCCCAGCAGCTATATGGGTGGCTCCATACATCTTTCGTACAGCCTGCGCACCGAGTCGCTGCCACTGCCCGGAAGTTTTCCGGTGGGTTCGGTGATCCTTATAAAACTTACGCCGCTGGATCTGTTGCATGCCGATGAAAAAATCAGCTTCAACATCCGAAAGGTGGTGGAAAGCAATGAGCTTTACATCAACAATATTCCCCTGGGGCGTTATAAACTAGAGCTGAAACTGGAAAACGGCCCCGATATCCGTATGGCAGAAAGCATTAACCTCAAGCCGGAGTTTGGTATGCAGCCCAAACAGGCATCAGGCAGTACCCAGATCACCTTTATCCCGGGAGATCCCGAAGTGATGGTGTGGTATGGCAACTGGTGGATCGTGCCCATCAATATCGAACTGCCTTAATGGTCAACACTCATATGTTGCTTCCACGCAGTGTCTTCCAAAGGGGGCACTGCGTACCTATATACAGTAATTGACATCAATGTAAGAACACACGAACAGGAACACTTTATTCCAGTGCAATATCTCCCGAAGGGGACGCTGCGTATTGAACCATCAAGACAGGAAGGCCGTCAGCGCTTCCACATTTTTCTTTTCGCTGCCAATAAAAATGCGGTCGCCAACGACCACCACCGGGCGCTTTAAAAATGTATCATGCTTCAGGATATAATCGCGGTAATCGCTTTCCGCTAGTTTTTTATCTTTTAACCCCAGTTCCTTATACAGCAGTGCCCGGCGACTGAACAGGGCTTCATAACTCCCTGCAAGTTGTTTCATTTCGCCTAACTGTTGCGGCGTTATCTTTTCCGTACGGATGTCTTGCAGCTGAAACCCGCTTTGCGCGCTGATTCCGGCATCTTCCATTATCTTTTTACAGGTATCGCAAGTAGCGAGATAATATATTTTTTTCATGTTACTGATAGATCGCCTCTAACGGGGCTGGTTTGATGCGTTTAAAATAGCCCGCCAAAAATAAACTAATAGCAAATAAAAGGGGTATCACCACAAATTTTTTGCGCTATGTGTTGAAGCTGAAGATTAGCATTAGCGGGCGTATCTTATTGCCGATTAAGAGCGGCTGATCTTCCCGTAGCTGCGTGCCGGTAACTGTTGTGGCCGCTGCCCGCATCTGGATCACCCGCTCTATATTCCTCAATATTTTTTATTGTACATTTTACCGCTGCTTATATCCCCCGGATTTGAAGATCTTTTCTGCCAATTGATAATAGCTTAGGGCCTGCCGGTACAAGCTGTCATTCATCTTCACTTTTGCAGCAGTTCCGGAGCTGAAATCAGGGCGCTGCTGTTCTACTTTAAGCGGTGGCTTTTGTACAACCAGCTGACTATCTCTTAAATAACCCAGTCCGCTATATGTACTGATAAACGCCCGGTCCTTTCCGGCCGGCATGCGCAACAGGTCCTGGCCAAAAAATTTGGAACAGTAACTTTTATTCAAAAGCCCCAAAATAGTTGGCACCACGTCCATCTGCGATACCATATGATCCACTACCTGAGGCTGCAGGTTAGCCGGACTGTAAATAAACAGGGGAATATGATACCCCGTAACCGGCAGGTCTGTTTTACCGGCTGCCGAAGCACAATGATCCGCAACAATAACAAATACGGTATTTGCAAACCAGGGTTTTGCCGCCGCCTGTTTCAGGAAATTGCCGATACAATAATCCGTGTATTTAACTGCTCCTTCCCGCTTCTGCAATTTTGGAGAAATATCGATCCGTCCTTCCGGATAGGTATATGGCCGGTGATTGGAAACCGTCATGATCTGTGCAAAAAATGGCGTTCCCGTTGCCGCATTTTTATCAAACTGTTTTAAAGCCAGGGTAAACATATCCTCATCCGCCACCCCCCAGATATTGGCATAATGGATCTCCTCCGGTTTCAGAGCCGAACGATCAATCACTTCATAGCCGTTTGCCGAAAAATAGGGTCCCATATTGTCGAAGCTGCTGTAGCCTCCGTATAAAAACTGGGTGGTATAACCCCGCTCCCGCAATACAGCACCAATGGTAAACAGGCTGTCGTTATCGGGGCGGCGCACAATACTTTGTCCAGGGATGGGCGGTATGGAAAGCGAAAGCACCTCCAGCCCGCGCACGGTGCGGGTGCCGGTAGCATAACATTTATTAAAGAATATGGACTGCCGGCTCAGACTGTCTAAATAGGGCGTAATGTTTTGTGTATTGCCAAATGTGCCCATAAACCCCGCACTAAAACTTTCAATGCTGATCAGAACCACGTTCATCCGCTTTTCCGGACCCGGATAGTGCACCATCCGCTCGATGGAAAACCCGTTGTTGTTTAAAAAACTGTCGGTTGGAGAGCGCTCCAGCAATTGTTTCCGCACTTCGGCAAGTGCTTCCTGATCCGGTATGGTTTTGTAAAACCGGTAAAAATCCAGGTCGTTATTCCAGAAAGCAGCTCCAAATTCATATACGCCGTTACCCGCCAGCTGGTTTACATAATCGTTATCGCTAAAGTTCTTGATCCGGTTGTTTACCAAAAAATAAACCAATACGGGAACCAGCAGTAATCCCAGCGCCAGCGCCGACCGCTGTGCAAACCCGGGGAACGCAAAAGCCCAGCCATCCAAACGCTTGCGGATAAGCATAAAAACCAGTACCGTCACCAGCAATACCCCGGCAATGATCCAGCCGATGGGGTAGGATTCCCGGATATTGCCCACGACCTCATTGGTATAAATCAGGTAATCCACGGCGATAAAATTGTAGCGAGAGCCAAATTCATCCCAAAAGAAATACTCGCTGATGATATTAAAAACAAACAAAAACAGAATGATAAAAAAGAATACTTTCATGCCGCGGGTTCTCCAGCGGTGGCGATAGGCATCCGTTTTTGAAGCCAGCAACAGATAAGCGCCAAACAACAACACGACCAACCCGGTAAACACCCAGGGTAGTTTTTTATCAAACTCCCTCGGAATCGGGTTGCGGATCACCGAGAGGACGATGCCGATAATAAAAAGTGTAATCACCCCTTTTTTCCAGGGATTTTTGAAAAGAAGATCATTGGTAAGCCAGGCGATCAGGATAAACGGAATGGATACAAAAGACAGGAAACAGATATCATAAAAAAGCCCGATAAAAAAAATTCCTGTTATATTTTTCAGCCCCAGCGTCAGATCATTGAATGAAACCAAAAGCAGCACCAGGCGGGTAATAAAATTGATTGCGATGCCTGTACCATACAAAAGCACCACCGGCTTGAATCGCTCGCTCAAAACTCTTTTATTATCAACCATTTAAATAATTTTTCACAAAACAGATATATGGGTTTATTTATGGCTCCGGAGGCAACAATAAGTTTCCGCAGGATATTCAGGACAAGATACAGATTATTCACGGGTGTATCCTGTTTTTCTGAGCTGCAGCAGCCAGGGCCGTCCATATGTTCCCATACAGGCTGAACCATAAAATGTTATGCGTTGCAGCCGACTCTTTTCAACCAATACGGCCAAATATTGTTAATTTTGTAAATTAATAGCAGCATATCATGATAAAAACAGGTAATCCAGTGATCAGTATTTATACAGAAATGACTCCGAACCCGGAAACGATGAAGTTTGTGGCCAACAAATTGCTATATCCCGGTAAAAGCATTGATTTTCCGGATGCAGAAGCCGCCAAGCCATCACCGCTTGCCACCGAATTGTTTGGTTTTCCGTTTATAAAAGCTGTTTTCATCGCCAGCAATTTTGTTACCCTTACAAAAACCGCCGATGCGGAGTGGCAGGACGTGACCCCGTCGATCCGCCAGTTTTTAAAAGACTACCTGGAAGAGGGCAAGGTGGTGATCAACGAAGATGAAGTGGTTACGGTTAAAAAAGAAAGCAGCAATGAAGTTTCTGCAGACGATGATGATGTGGTAAAACGTATTAAGGAACTGTTGGAGAATTATGTAAAACCGGCTGTTGAAATGGACGGCGGTGCCATCCAGTTCCGCAGTTATAATGACGGAGTGGTTAACCTGATGATGCAGGGTAGCTGCAGCGGTTGCCCGTCTTCTATGATTACGCTTAAAGCAGGCATCGAAGGAATGATGAAACGCATGATTCCTGAAGTAAAGGAAGTTGTGGCAGAAGCTGAATAATCCATCAGAATCAATACATTTGTTGGCGTCACCGTACCGGTGGCGCTTTTTAATGCGCGCGCTCATCCTCATACCCCTGGCCACGGCTGTTTTATTGGGCAGCTGCGGCTACATGAATAACCCCTTGCGCCGGGAAACGCACCGGCTTCAGAGGGGAAGGATCATTGACACCAGTTCTTTTGTATATGACCTGCCCTATCCCAAAGGCGTAAGCCATACCCTGGTACAAGGCTATTTTACACAGTTCACACATAAGCGACGGGCCGCCCTCGATTTTAAAATGCCCATAGGTTCCGTGGTTTGTGCTGCAAGGGAAGGCGTGGTTGTACGGCTGAAAGAAGACGGAAGCCAGGGTGGTATTAAAAAGTCAAACCGGGCGCATGCCAATTACGTAGTGATTCAGCATGCAGATAGTTCAAGGGCCGGGTACTGGCATCTGCAGCAAAACGGGGTGCTGGTGCACACGGGCGACTCCGTTAAAAAGGGACAACCCATCGCCTACAGCGGAAATACCGGTTATACCTACTTTCCCCATCTTCATTTTATTGTATGGACCTTCGACCGCAACGGGCGGTTTAAACAAATGCCCACCCGGTTCCGAACCCAAAAAGGGCCGCGCTACCTGCGCGCGATCCGCAGTTACCGGAACCCGCCGGATTAACGCTCTGCGACAGCGTTTTCATTATTCCAGGATTTTTTATTTAAAACCATGCTAAAAAAAATTGTGATCATTGGCCCCGAAAGTACCGGTAAAAGCAATCTTTGCTCGGCCCTGGCCCGGCATTATAAAACCGGTTGGTGCCCGGAATATGCGCGGAGCTATTTAATGGAAAACGGAAAGGACTATACCTACGAAGACCTGCTGGTGATCGCAAAAGGCCAGCTGGCACTGGAAGATCAATACAGCCATCAGCTCCGGAGCGCCGGGATGTCACCGCTCTTTATTGACACCGATATGTATGTTATGAAAGTGTGGTGTGAGTTCGTCTTTAACAAATGCCACAGGTTTATCCTCGATGCTATTGCTGCACGCCGCTACGATCTGTACCTGCTTTGCAATACGGATCTTCCCTGGGTGCAGGATGCACTGCGGGAATACCCCGACCCTGAAACCCGGGAAGAACTGTTTCGGATCTACAGATCCCTGCTAATCGATCAGCAAACACCCTGGGTGGAAATTAAGGGATTGGGAACCAACCGGATCCGGGCAGCAATAAAAGCAGTGGATGGTTTATTGAATTCCTGATCTCGTAACGCTGATTTAACAGAAACCCCTTAGTTTTGGCGCAAAATTTATTATTAAACCGAAAAACATGAAGAAAGTAGTATTATCACTTGCTATCCTTGCAACACTGGGCACCAAATCTTTTGCGCAATTCAAACTCAACTCAAAAACCATTGGCGCTGCGGAAAAAGGAGTAAAGGCTGCCACATTCAGCGATGCAGATGCTGCCAAACTGGCCAGCCAGGCAGTGGAATGGATGGATGCCAACAATCCGGTTGCCAAGGCGGATGATCCTTATGCCATTCGCCTGAACAAAATCTTTGCAAAACATAAAAGCGAAGACGGATTAAACCTCAACTACAAAGTTTACCTGGTAAAAGACATCAATGCTTTTGCCTGTGCCGATGGCAGTATTCGCGTTTTTGCAGCCCTGATGGATCTGATGACCGACGAAGAAATCCTTTCGGTGATCGGACATGAGATCGGACATGTAAAGAATAAAGACACAAGAGATGCCATCCGCGCAGCTTATAAAAGAGCGGCCATTACAGATGCAGCGGCCTCCCAGTCCGGTGCTGTAGCGCAGCTCAGCGAAAGCCAGCTGGGCCAGTTTGCTAATGCGGTGCTTGAGTCGAAATACAGCCGCAAACAGGAATCGGAAGCAGACGCCTACGGATACGCTTTCCTTAAACGCAACGGGTATAATGTAATGGCGATGGCCAGCGCCTTTAACAAACTTGCGGAACTGAGTGGCGGCGCTAAAGCCAGCAACACAGAAAAGATGCTGAGCAGTCACCCAGACAGTAAAGACCGGGCCGCCAAGGTGGAAGAAAAAGCCAAACAGGACGGACTTTATAAGAAATAATTGAAGGCAGTTGCTACGGCAGCTTCAGCGATCCTCCAGGGTCGCTTTTTTTGTGCACGTTAATCCCCGCATACAGAATCATAAAACAAAAAGCTCCTTTTGCTTTACCTTTTTTTTCTCCGGCCCGGGCTTAAAAAACGGGGCATTCATCGAATAAATTCAAAACAGAGCATTAAGCATCCTATTTTTACTACGGTTTAGAGGGCTTAAGAGTGGGCTACCGGATCTGTCCAGATCATCGTACCCCCTCTTATTTTTTTGCCTGTTTCCTGCTCTATGCCACTGAAACACTGAACATTCAGCGTTAGCCATTTTAATGTCATTTCCTTAGCACGCGGACGTCAATATATGCTCAAAGACGCCTCAGATTTTCACAAAACAGCTACAGGAAAATTCATGAGCGGACATTCAAAACTTCTGTGTCCCGAACATTCGGAACTACGTATCTCAGTGGCAAAAAAAAATCCCGCCTTTTTACCGGCAGGATCCCATTTTTATCTATCAGTTATTTATTCTTCTATTTTTTCGTCTTCCAGCCTGGAAACCACCTCCGGTGATACTTTGCGCAAGGGGTTGGCATGTTGTTCTTTGTATTCTGCACGTTGGCTAATGATATCGGTACAGGTATAAACCGCCTGCAGGAAGGAACCCGCATCGGCCCGTCCCTTACCGGCAATGTCAAAGGCCACCCCATGATCCGGCGAAGTGCGTACAATATCCAGTCCCGCGGTATAGTTTATGCCTTCTCCCTGTGCCAGCGATTTAAAAGGGATCAATCCCTGGTCGTGGTACATGGCCAGTACGGCGTCAAACTTTTCGTATTGTCCCCGGGCAAAAAATGCATCTGCACTATAAGGACCAAACGCCAGGATGTTCTTATTGCGCGCCTGCTTTACAGCCGGGGCAATGATGGTTTGTTCCTCTTTGCCAACAAGCCCCTCATCACCCGCATGCGGGTTTAACCCCAACACTGCAATACGGGGCTTACCGATGCCAAAATCCTGCTGCAGGCTGCTGTTGATAATCGCCAGTTTGCTCAGGATCGCCTCCGCCGTAATCTGTTTTGCCACTTCGCTAATCGGCACATGCTCCGTTACCAGTGCCACGCGCATATTTTCGGCACACATCATCATAACCACATCTTTTGCGTTAAAGCTGGCTTTGAGATAAGGAGTATGCCCGGTATACGAAAACTGCTCCGATTGCACATTGGTTTTATGAATGGGCGCTGTTACCAATCCTTCGATTTTTTTTTCTTTTAGTGCCCCGATGGCCGTTTCTAGGGAAATTACGGCATAACGGCCGCCGGTTTCATTAAGTGTTCCGGGTGTAATGTTCACCTCTTCTTCCCAGCAGTTGAAAATGGTTACCTGCTTGGGATTAATCTTTTCAAATTCCCGGGTATGAAAGAAACTGAAATTGCTTTCAGATACCGTCTTCCTGTAAAAATTCACTGCTTTATTACTGGCGAAAATAACAGGCGTACAGATATCCAGCAGGCGGGTATCTGCAAAGGTTTTTACAATAAGCTCAATACCAATGCCATTCAGATCTCCGGAAGTAATGCCGATAACCGGTTTTTGTTTATGCGTCATATTAAGATTGTCGATAATTAAACCATGAAAATACAATAAAAACAGATATGCGGGACTTTAAGTCCCGCATAACATAACTTGAAGCCCCGCAGCGTAGATCCCGCATAGCATATTGCTTATTTGCTCAGGAACATGCTCCGGTCTTTATAAAGCTGTCGGAAATAAGGGTCCTTCAGGTTTTTGATAAAGCGGATTGCTTCGCCGGTACTCTTCATTTCAGGGCCCAACTCTTTATTTACCCCGGGGAATTTATTGAAGCTGAATACCGGCTCCTTAATGGCATAGCCGTCCAGCTTTTTCTCTATTTTAAAATCTGTCAATTTATTGGCGCCGATCATAACCTTGGTGGCAATGTTCAGATAAGGAATCTGGTAGGCTTTCGCAATAAATGGCGTGGTGCGCGATGCCCGTGGGTTGGCTTCAATTACATACACGGTACCATCCTTTATCGCAAACTGGATATTGATTAGTCCACGGATATCCAGTGCTTTTGCAATTTTTTCTGCATAGTGCTCCATGGTAGTCACCTCCATCGGGGAGAGGTTAAAGGCCGGTAATACGGCGTTGCTGTCTCCGCTGTGGATCCCTGCCGGCTCAATATGTTCCATTACACCCATTACGTGGAAATTTTCACCATCGTAGATCGCATCCACTTCCGCTTCCTGGCAACGGTCCAGAAAATGGTCGATCAGGATCTTATTGCCGGGAATATGTTTCAGTAGGCTGATTACCGCTCTTTCTACTTCATCATCATTTAATACGATCCGCATCCGCTGTCCGCCCAGTACATAAGAAGGACGCACCAGTACCGGATAGCCCACACGGTTAGCGATTTGTACCGCTTCATCCACTGTCCACGCCGAGCCATATTCCGGGTAAGGAATTTTTAATTCTTTCAGCATATCACTGAACCGGCCCCGGTCTTCGGCGATGTCCATATTATCAAAACTGGTACCCATGATTTCCACGCCCATGTCTTTGATCTTTTCTGCCAGCTTCAACGCCGTTTGCCCGCCTAACTGTACAATCACCCCTGCAGGCTTTTCATATTCGATCAATTCGCGCACATGCTCCCAGTATACCGGTTCAAAGTACAGCTTGTCGGCCATATCAAAATCCGTGCTCACGGTTTCCGGGTTACAGTTCATCATAATCGCTTCATAACCGGCTTCTTTAATCGCCAACAGCCCATGTACACAGCAGTAATCGAACTCAATACCCTGACCGATACGGTTGGGCCCGCTACCCAGCACGATGATCTTTTTCTTATCTGAAACCCTGGATTCGTTGTGTACCAGGTCTCCGGCACTCAGATCCGAATGGGAAGGTGCATCAAAAGTTGAGTAGAAATAGGGCGTTTTAGCTTCAAATTCGGCGCTGCAGGTATCTACCATTTTATACACCCGGTTGATGCCCAGTTCTTTCCTGCGGGCGTATACGGCTTCTTCGGTATTGCCATGCCCCATGATCTCGGCGATCTGAGCGTCGCTGAACCCGTTTACCTTGGCATCGCGCAGCAATTCGGCCGGCAGGGTGTCCAGGTTATAGGCCGCAATTTTCTTTTCCAGGACACAAAGTTTCTGGATCTCGGAAAGAAACCAGCGATCGATGCCATTGGTGGCTTTCGAGATGGTTCCTACAGACACACCCGCCATCAGGGCATCTTTAATACGGAATATGCGATCCCATTTCGGTGTTTTAATATATTCCAGCAGTTCCTCTGCACGCATCAGGCTCTTGCCATAGTACCCGAGGCCGATGGCATTATTTTCCAGGCTCTGGCAGGCTTTCTGTACCGCCTCGTTAAAGCTGCGGCCAATGGCCATTACCTCGCCCACGCTCTTCATCTGCAGGCCGAGGGTATCATTAGCACCTTTAAATTTATCAAAGTTCCAGCGGGGAATTTTTACAATTACATAATCCAGCGCCGGTTCAAAATAAGCCGAGGTGGTTCCGGTAATCTGGTTTTCCAGTTCATCCAGGTTATAACCAATGGCCAGTTTAGCGGCTATTTTTGCGATCGGATACCCGGTTGCTTTTGAAGCCAGTGCCGAAGAACGGCTCACCCGGGGATTGATTTCAATGGCGATGATCTCTTCGGTTTCGGGGTTCATGGCAAACTGTACGTTACAGCCTCCGGCAAAATTGCCCAGGTCCCGCATCATCCGGATTGCCGTATTTCGCATCAGTTGCATCCCGGTATCACTCAGCGTCATAGAAGGCGCCACCGTAATGGAGTCACCGGTATGCACACCCATGGGATCAAAGTTTTCTACGGTACAAATGATACATACATTATTAGCAGAGTCCCGCAGCAGTTCCAGCTCAAACTCCTTCCAGCCCAGTACGGCTTTTTCCACCAGCACTTCGTGGATGGGTGAAGCCTGTAAACCCCGGTTCAGGGCTTCATCCAGCTCGTCTTTATCGTGTACAAAACCTCCACCGGTACCGCCAAGGGTAAACGATGGACGGATCACCAGCGGAAAACCGATCTCCTGCGCGAATTCTTTTCCTTCCAGGAAGGAGTTGGCCGTTTTCGCCGTAGCCACCTGAACACCCAGTTCAATCATCCACTGGCGAAACAGTTCGCGGTCCTCAGCCTTATCGATTGCCTTGATATCCACACCAATCAGCCGCACATCGTATTCTTTCCAAAGTCCCAGTTCTTCGGCTTCTTTACAAAGATTCAGTGCTGTTTGTCCTCCCATTGTAGGCAATACCGCATCAATATCATTCTCCTTAAGGATCTGTTCAATGCTTTCTGTGGTCAGCGGTAAAAGGTATACACGGTCTGCCATCATCGGGTCGGTCATAATGGTAGCCGGGTTGCTGTTGACCAGGATCACCTTGATCCCTTCTTCCCGCAAACTGCGGGCGGCCTGGGTGCCGGAGTAGTCAAATTCACAAGCCTGGCCTATAACAATAGGACCGGAGCCAATAATCAATACCGTTTTAATGGAAGTATCTTTGGGCATCTTTTTGTTTTCTTTTAAAAAAAATAAATTGCGCAAAAGTAGGTCTAAAACAGGAAAAAAAAGGCCTAAAAGTTGAAGAATTTCCGGCAGGTTCCCTTTTTTTACAAAACGAACGGTAGTAAAGAAAAATAACTCCGTTGCCGGAAACGCAAATAGCCGGATCCGAACAACCTTTCATTACAAAAGGCCAACGATATAATCCTACGCTTATTTTCCGGAGGTCCGCTCCAGTGCCATTCTTACCGCGCCCGCGGCATTGGCGATCCTACCCGAGCTACATAATTCGGAAAGCAATACTTTTTCATCCGTGGTGCCCGGCTTCACAACGGGTTCTTCCAAAAGCGTTCCGGACCTTTTTATGATGTCTACCACTTCCGTTGCCTTTAGTTTTGGAAAATACGATCGCAAAAGAGCCGCAATACCTGCTACCACGGGACTTGAAAGGCTGGTACCACTGGCCATTTGCGTACCATCGCCAGCAATGGCGCAATGAATTTCAAGACCAGGAGCAAACAGGTCTACTTTTTTCTTACCGTAATTACTGAATCCGGCGACCAATGTCCCCAGACTCGCATCTCCGCTGGCCCCTACCTGGAGCATATTTGGTAAAAACCGGTGATCGATGGTATACGCATTGGGGTAGTGATCATCCTGATCGATGTCCGCCGCATCGTTACCGGAACCATGTACCAGTACCACATCTTTTGACAGGGCATATTCGATGGCATCATCTACCCAGCGCTTATCGGGCGATATGTATTTGCCAAAACTCATATTGATCACTGTAGCACCATGATCCACTGCATATCGTATTGCTAACGCCACATCCTTATCAAACTCATCCTTTCCCAGAATCCCCCGGATCATCATGATCTTTACATTATCGGCAATACCATCAATGCCGGTACCGTTGTTGCGCACGGCCCCAATTACGCTGCTGACACCGGTGCCGTGATACCCGCTGAACCCGGTAAGATTGTTATTGCCATACCGGGTTTTTGTTATATCGTAATCGTCATCCTGCAGCAGCTTTCCGCGAACGTCCTCCGGCGGTGTTGTTAACTTAATGAGGTTATCTTCCTGTTCTTTCTTGTAGTCGCCAAATCCCTTCAAAAAGCCGGCATTAGTGGTTTGGCCATCTTCCAGTATTTTTTTCCAGATCCCGATCCACTGCCGGTTAGCATCGGCAACCGGAAGGCTGTCCAGATCTTTTAGCGTAAACACCTCTTTATTCAGCGCTTTTTTTAGTATTGTGTTGGACCGCTCAGCCAATTCCCAGTTTTCGCGCAGGTTGCCGATCAGCTTAGAAGCACTGTTATACGAATCGACCAACTTCTGGTGTGCACGTTTCCATTCGCGGTATTGCCATGGCTGCCCCTTTGCAACCGAGGTGCTGTCCTTCCCCTCAAACTGTTCCTTAAACCGGTGATAGGTACGCCAATCATCACTAACGCTTACCGAAAGATTTTCGCCATCCGGTGCGCCCAGATAATTCCATCCATGGTAATCATCCACCAGCCCGTTACCATCATCATCTATATTGTTATTGGGGATTTCTTTGGGATTCTGCCACAACACAGGTTTCAGGTCCGGTTGCAGCGTGTCAATACCGCTATCGATCACGGCCACGATCACCGGCGTACTTTTACGCCCCTGTAAAAGCGCATAGGCCTGGTTAAGACTGATCCCCCGGTAGCCATCCTGCCGGTAATCGAGGTAATGCCAGTCTTTTATTTTCGGCTTTACTGCTTGCGCTTCGCCGATATTGATTCCAAACAGCAACACTGCGGTTACTGTCATCCATTTTTTCATGTTTCTGTTTAATAAGAACCATGAAAATAGCCTTTATTATTGATTTATTGCTGATTTAAAAATTTCATAAACTCGTTTGGTTCTCCTAAAAAAGTAAAGGAATCTCTTAACTGATGGTAGTTTTGTTTATCCAAAACCTGGGGGAAAACCAGTTTTGCCATTTTTAGTTTATTACTTCCGAAATTGAAACTGGAGATCCATTGCCGGACCTGTGCCGTGGTAAAGGAGTTGTACCTGGTACCCGTCCTTAAGATCGCTGCTTTATCATTGTCAAAAGCTTTGCCACCAATAGTCGCCCCCAACGCATTGGCGTCAGCATCTTTCATTTTCGGCAGCCACTGATAAACCGGTTGTTCGGGGTATGATACCGGGGGAACAGGCCTGCCCCCCGGGTTTGAGCTTTATTGTTTCTGTGGTCTTATCCAGTTGCATCTGCTCCCGTACCTGAATGATTGTCTTTTGGCCTGATTTTATATCCACCGTAGTTTCATGCATAGAAGCTTCGGGGAAAAAAGGATCCCATATTTTAAAGCAATACCTTCCGGCAGGCAGATTGGCAATGGAAATATTCGACCCGCTTTCTTCAAAGTAGTGAATGGCATTTTCCAGGATAATATTAAAACTATGATTTCGGTCGTTTTTCACCTGAATTGTCGATTGCGCCTTCGCAAAACACGGCAGGCCCAGCAACAGGAGGTAGTACAACTTTTTCATAACGATTCCGCTTTACAGAATAGAAGCGTCGTTTTACAAAAGCGTTTACCTCCGGTTGTTAAGATTGTTACAAATAAGTACGCCTGCTTTAATGACCGCCGTTTGATTTTTAAAGTTGACAATACAGATTGCCCGATGTGCAGTTTTTGGGATTTTCAGCATCGGAAGACCTCAAGAAAAACCGTATTTTTTGAAGCACTGCAGTTGATCAGCGTCTTATAAACGATCAAAACCATCATCTTATTCTGTTGCTATTTTGTTTCCGCAAATATCACCACCCGGTTATCCATCGGTTTAATGGTTTTGAGATACGCAAAGATCGCTCTCAGGTCACCCTCGGTCATGCCAGCATACATGCTCCAGGGCATAATGGTATTGAACTCATTTTTTCCAACAGGATGCAGGCTTTCCGGCCGGCTGAATGCTTTGAAACGGCTAACAAACATGCTATCCGACCAGGCGCCGATACCGGTCTTAGCATCCGGTGTGATATTGGGTGTATGCAAAACACCGGCCGGCATCACAAATTCCCTTCCCCCGCTGAATGCTTTTTCCGGGATGATCTGTCCTTTTTTAACCGGTGTATGACATTCCACGCAGGCCGCAATGGTTACCAGGTATTCACCGCGTTTTACAATATCAGTCGTATCAGGTCGCTGCATTGGTACCGCCTTTTTTGGAATGGTATTGATGATGAAGTTCAGTGGAAAGTCGATCTTCCGGGCAGGGGGATCGCTTTTTTTAGGTGTTAGGGTTCGCAGGTACGCAATAATGCTCAGCACGTCCTCCGGATCCATTTTTCCATAATTTAAATATGGCATTACAGGAAACAATGCTTCACCGCTCCGGTTAACACCGGTAGTAATGGTTCGGTAAATCTCTCCATCGGTCCAGCCGGAAAGATGATATGGTGTTATATTTTTAGAATAAAAGGTGCCCGGGAAACCCATTTCAGGACCAAAATATTCACCACCCACACCGGTTGACCCGTCCGTTACCGGCCCCGAAAACCGCGTCCAGTCTCTTGTTGAATGGCAGTCCATACAAACGGCCACATGATTGGCCAGGTACCTGCCTCTTTCGATTCGGTCCGGCAACGGTTTCGCCTGTACATCAGGGGCTTTTCCTACCGCAGGTAATAAAAATTTAAGATACCCCAGTGCGGCTACGATCACTATGATAATGACAAGGACCAAAAATTTTAGGAAACGTTTCATAAAGCAGTGGATTTACATCCCTAAATGTAATCCATTTCCAGGCGGAAGGGGCCCGTATCACTAAAATTTGGGATGGGCGGGACGCCAATTCTGCCTGTTTCCCCTATTTTTGAACCGATGGCAAAGCATTTTATCTTCCCGCTGTTCTTGTTAGCCGGTTTTTTTTCGCATGCCCAACTTTATAAGAAACCGGTGTATCCGCAAAATTATTTTAGGTGGCCAACATTACTGAGCCCCGATATTGTTGCCAATATGGGCGAGCTGCGTCCCAATCACTGGCATATGGGACTGGATGTGCGAACCAACCAGAAAGTGAATCAACAAGTGGTAGCTGCGGCAGATGGTTATATTGCTTTTGTAGGTATTGAACCGTTGAGCTGGGGGCGCTGGATCATTATCAATCATCCCAACGGATTGTCTACCCTTTATGGTCACCTGAATGATTTTCGCCCCGATCTTGAAGCCTACGTAACCAACCATCAGTACCAGGAAGAATCCTGGGAAACGCATCTGGATATTCCGCCCGGGAAATTCCCGGTGAAAAAGGGCGACTTTATCTCCTACAGCGGTACCACCGGCGGTTCTCAGGGACCTCATGTACATTGGGAAGTGATCGATACCAAATCAGGAAGACGATTGAATCCTGATCTGTTTGGCACTCCGTTTAACGATATTTATCCACCCGTTGTGGCGAAGCTGGTCATGTACGATCGCAATAACAGTACGTATGATCAGTACCCAGTGAGCATTCCCGTTCACAGATCCGGTTCTGCCTACACGGTGCCAGGTGAGCTGCTCCAAACCGCTTTCAACAACCTGGGGTTTGCCATACAGGCTTACGACACCTGGAACAGCGCCGGTAACCGCGATGGTATTTACAGTGCCCAACTCTTTTTCGATGGCCGGGAGGTCTCCAGCTTTTACATCGACAGCATCGGCTATAACAGCACGCGGTATATGAATTGCCAGATTGATTATAAAATGAAGGCCAACGGCGGCGCCTGGGTACAGCATCTTTCCAAATTGCCCGGCGACCGGGGCGGGGTTTATTATGACCTGGGATGGAACAATAATACCATCCGCTTAAAAGATACCAGCGAGCATGATGTACTGATTCTGGTAAGTGATACCCGGGGTAATTCCTCCACGCTTTCTTTTAAACTAAGGAATAGCGGCACAGCACCGCCTGGCATTAAACCTTATGAATGGTTGCCCAACCGGTTGAACCGGATTTTCAAATACGACTTTGAGGCCTACCTGCCCATGTTTGTCTTATATGATAAGATGAACTCCGGTTATGCCCGCTTTGCTTCCGGTGGCGGAAGCAGCATTTCGGCAAGGCATAAACTGGGAGAAAATGACATTCCGGCGCATAGCGACTTTGAGGTACGCGTCAAACCCGAAAAACCTGTAGCACCGGAAGACCGCGACCGGGTGGTGATCAAAAGAACCGGCAGCAGCAATACAGTAAAGAAAGCCAGCTGGAACGGGGAATGGGTCAGTGCTCTTTTTCGCGATTTCGGAACCTTTGAAGCTTTTGTTGACAATACTCCTCCTTCCATCAATTCGTTGGGCAGCGGTGAAATTGTCAATCTCAGCCGCAGTTCCCGGATCGCTTTCACACCCACCGATAACTTCGGTGTAGCCGGTTTCCGCGCAGAAATCGACGGCCGCTGGATCCGGTTTACCAATGACAAGGGCCGGACCTATCTTTACTATTTTGACGAAAAAGTCCCTCCTGGTGAACATACGCTTACTGTAACTGTTACAGATATTGTCGGCAACAAAACCGAGCGAAGCTGGAAGTTTAGAAGAGGCGGCGGATCCGTTGCAGATGAACCGGTACGGGAGCGGTCTAAAACCAGCACCAGGAAAGCAGCCTCCGGCAAACATACGGTTACAAAAAAACAAAGCAGTACCCGTTCTAAAACAGCTGCAAAAACGGCTGCCGGCAAGACCACAAAAAAGACCGCCGGCAAGAAGAAAAAATAAGATCAAAAACTGTTTACAATTATATGGCAACGCATTTAAAAGAAGGAGACAAAGCCCCGGCATTTACAGGTACCGACCAGGATGGAAACAAGATCTCCCTGAAGGATTTTAAAGAACAAAAAGTGGTCCTGTATTTTTATCCTGAAGATGATACACCCACTTGTACCATACAAGCCTGTAATTTACGCGACAACTACGCATTGCTAAAAAAAGAAGGCTTACAGATTATTGGCATCAGCCCCGACGACGAAGCAAAACATAAAAAATTCGAAAAGAAATTTTCGCTCCCCTTTCCACTCATCGCTGATCCCCGGCATACCATTATTGAAAAATACGGTGTGTGGGGCGAAAAGCAGATGTTTGGAAATAAGTATATGGGTTTGCACCGGACTACTTTTGTGATCGATGAAAAAGGCATCATCCAGAAAATTTTCCTTAAGCCCAAAAGCGCCAGTCACGCGGAAGAAATCATCAGCAAGCTGAAAAAATAAACCTTGGAGAAGCCCTTTCCTTAAACGGTTAATTTAGTGCCTTCATAAATTTTATCGATCGGAATGGTTGTGTCAATCGCCTTGATGCATAATGTTTCGCCCGGTGTTTTATACTCTTCCAGCTCCCAATGTCCTGTAGCATTAAGCCGGAAGACTTCTATGCCGATGCTTTCGGAGTCGCTCAGAATGTACTCTTTCAATGTCCGGATATCACGGTATAATTTAAATTTGCTGCCCCGGTCATAGTCCCGGGTAGACCTTGAGAGGATTTTAATTAGTACCGTCGGCTGAATAATGGTATCCTCACCTTCGGGGGAAGGAATCATATCGCCGCAAATAATGGAAATATCCGGGTAGGTAAACAAGGTGTTCTCAGGAATATGAATCCGCATATCACTTCCAAAAGGTCTGCACGGTTTCCCCTGCAGCCGCATATACAATTGCCCCATCATATTGGAGGAAATAATGTTGTGGCGAGCACCTGCACCAGCCATAGCAAAGATCCCGCCTTCGTAGTATTCGTGTTTTTTATCTGAAGCTTTTTCCATTTCCAGGTATTCGGGAATGGTGTAAAATGCTTTCTGGTAAGCAGGTGCCGGTTCATTTAAAATATGATCTTCTTCCATATTTGCAAGGTACTCTTTTTTATGGCGGAATTTCTGCCGTATTTTTGAACCATTAAACATGCTTTCTTTCCGCATTAAAGAAAATTCATTCATCGCCCGGCTGGGAGCCCGCAAACTGAAAACAGGAAATATAGCGATGGTCATTGGGCATACCATTCATTTATACGGTGTTACCCAGGCTGTATTTCTTGCAGATGAACGCTGGGTACGGCACGAGCTGAAGCATATTGAACAATACCAGCGATATGGAGTATTGAAATTTTTGTTCAAATACTTTGTACAGTCTGTAAAATACGGGTACTACAACTGTCCGCTTGAAAAAGAAGCAAGGGCAGCCGAACACGATGCAACGATTCTTGCCCGGTTTGAATTAAAAAAGAACGATTCAGCACAGGCCTGATATACCGGATACGAAGAATGCGATTATTAAAACAATCTGCGTATACGGTGGTTAACCCCTACCCATCAGCCAGCTCAGCTCTCCAAAATCATATACCTGCTTCGGAACCCCTTCAAGCTCCAGCCGGCCATCCCTGCTTACCGCCTTTACCACCGCAGAAAACCGCGTGCCGGTCTCATCCAGGAACCTTACCTGTTCATTCCGTTTATATAAACTGCGGTTATATTGTTCAATCAGAGTGGTAAACGTTTCCTCAAAACCCGCATCCAATGCTTCAAACCGGGTAAAAATACGTTTCGCTAATCCGTTGGCCAGTTCCAGACAGTCATAGTTTTTCCCGGTTATCTGTTTCAATGAAATCGCCTGTTTCAGTTCTTCCGGGAAGTGATCCTGGTTGATATTGACCCCGATTCCGGCCACCGCCCATTTCCATTTTTGTCCGGTAACGATGTTTTCAATCAGCATCCCAACTGCCTTTCTGTCTTGAAAATAAATATCATTCGGCCATTTTATAAACCAGTTGCCAGGCGCCAGATCAGCTAAAAACGCGCGGGTTTCCACGGCAATCATCGCACTGAGTGCAAATAAATGATCCAATTCCAGGCTTTTAGGCGCTAAAATAAGGCTCAGGTGAATGTTCTGCCCGGGTGCTGTAACCCATTTTTTCCCCCGCTGCCCTTTGCCGGCCAGTTGTTCATGTGCAAAAACGCCCATACCATGATATGCCAAACCTTCACGTATCCGGCTAAGGGCATAGTTATTGGTACTGTCTACCTGCGGCAATTCAAGGACAGCAGGAAATTGGGCGGCTTCTGCCTTTTTTTGCATCAATATTTGCTATTTTTGAACAAAGTAAATAAGTTTAAGGATACTGTTCCTGTAAAGGAGCCGATTCCCGTTAAAAAATATAAATTCTTCTATTTGGAACCATTAGCATCGCTAACAAAACGTAAAATTTCCGGTACAGCCAGGCTTACAAGAAATTCTAAAATTTTCAAGACGATTATTACTGCCATCCAGGAAAAAAAAGGTGAGCATATTGTTTCGCTGGATCTCAGGCAGATAACCGAAGCCGTTTCAGATTTTTTTATCATTTGCGAGGCAACAAGCGGTCCCCAGATCAAATCGATCGCGGATAACATTGAATACCGGGTTAAAGAGGCAACCGGTGAAAATGTATACCAGCGTGAAGGCATACAAACACTGCAATGGGTATTAATGGATTATGTGAACATCGTGGTTCATATCATGCTGCCCGAACAACGCAAATTCTATAACCTGGAGGAAATGTGGAGTGACAGTAGTGTAAAAGAGCACAAAGAGCCTTGATTGAGGAAAAATAGTAATACCTCTTTAAACATTTCAATAAAATTTGCCTTATAGTATCATAATTACAGAAAATGTCTCAAAACAATTATAACAGACAAGAAAAACAGCGGAATAACCCGTTTTCACCGAAGCCTTCGGGCAATGGAGGCGGTAATGAACCCAAAAAGGTGAGATTTGGCAGCTATTGGGCATTTATTATCATCCTGGCCATTATGCTGGCCCTGCAATTCCTGAACCCGTTTGGCTCCAGCAGCAATCAAACTAATTTTCAGGATTTCAAAAAAATGGTGCAAAAGGGCGATGTTCAGAAATACGTGGTGATCAACAACCGGAATGTAGTGCGTGTATGGCTGAATAAAGACAGCATCCAGAAATACCCGGATCTTGCAAAGCAAACCAATCCCAAATCGACACTAGGGGCATCCAACGACCCGCAATTATTCTTCAAAATCACCAGCGGTGATAATTTCCAAGAGTCCATGGCTGATTTCTACAAAACCCACCCGGAGGTAAAAGCACCTGCGGCGGATGTGGATGAGGACAGTGATTTCCTGGGCCGTTCGATCAGTTTTATCCTGCCGTTTCTGCTACTCATCGGGGTGTGGATCCTTATGATGCGTAAAATGGGCGGTGGTGCCGGTGGCGGTGCCGGACCCGGCGGTATCTTTAATATTGGTAAATCGAAAGCAACGCTTTTTGACAAGGGTACCCGGGTAAACATCACGTTTGCAGATGTTGCCGGGCTGGATGAGGCCAAAGTGGAAGTCATGGAGATTGTTGACTTTTTAAGAAATCCTAAAAAATACACCAGTCTGGGTGGTAAAATTCCCAAAGGCGCCTTGCTGGTAGGTCCCCCCGGAACCGGTAAAACGCTTTTAGCAAAAGCTATGGCCGGTGAAGCACAGGTACCTTTTTTCAGCCTGAGTGGCTCCGACTTTGTGGAAATGTTTGTAGGTGTAGGCGCCAGCCGGGTACGCGACCTGTTTAAACAGGCCCGTGAAAAAGCTCCCTGTATCATTTTTATTGATGAGATCGACGCTATTGGCCGGGCCCGTGGCAAGAATGCCATGATGAGCAATGATGAGCGGGAAAGTACATTGAACCAGATGCTGGTGGAAATGGACGGATTTGGTACCGACACCGGTATCATTGTACTGGCTGCCACCAACCGTCCGGATGTATTGGATTCTGCACTGTTGCGTCCTGGCCGTTTCGACCGCCAGATCACCATCGACCAGCCCGACCTGGCCGGCCGTGAAGCCATCTTTAAAGTACACTTAAAAGAAATTAAGACCTCCGAATCGCTGGACATTCACAAACTGGCAGAGCAAACGCCCGGTTTTGCCGGTGCTGATATCGCCAACGTTTGTAACGAGGCGGCATTGATCGCAGCCCGTAAAAACAAGAACGGGGTGGATATGGCCGACTTCCAGGATGCGATCGACCGGGTTATTGGCGGTCTTGAAAAGAAGAATAAGATCATTGCGCCCCATGAAAAAGAAGTGATCGCCTACCACGAAGCCGGTCATGCAGTAGCAGGATGGTTCCTGGAACATGCTTATCCCTTACTGAAAGTGACCATTGTTCCAAGAGGAACAGCCGCGCTGGGATACGCGCAATATACACCCAAGGAGCAGTACCTCTACCGTACGGAAGACCTGGTACACCGCATGTGCATGGCCCTGGGCGGACGTGTAAGCGAGCAGATCTTTTTTGGAAAAATATCCACCGGTGCCGGAAGCGACCTCGAAAATGTAACACAAATTGCCTACTCTATGGTTACCGTGTATGGTATGAGCAAAAAAGTGGGCAATGTAAGCTTCTATAACCCGCACCAGGATACTTCCTTTACCAAGCCGTACAGCGAGGAGACCTCTAAGCTCATCGATGAGGAAGTACGGGCCATCATTGCAGAATGCTATGATAAAACCGTATCGCTGCTGACGGAGAAGAAAGACCAGGTAGAGATCATTGCAAAAGCGCTATTAGAAAAAGAAGTGCTGTTCCAGGCGGACGTGGAAGCGTTGATTGGTAAGCGCCCGTTTGAAGAAAAAAAGTTACTGGCGGATGAGCCTCCAATCGTTCCTATTGAGCCGGTACCCGGTGGAGTACCGCCCACCAACCCCAATCCGACGGCAAATTAACCAGCCCGTAAATAACATTAAAAGCGTTGTTCTTTTTACAGAAACAACGCTTTTTTATTGGACAGTCTTAAATGCGATCGTACTTTAACCGGCTTTATCAGCTTTTAATGGCAAACCTGGAGGTATGATTTTGTACGCCTTCCCTGCACTTCGGGGAAACCTATCGGACACGCACAACAAAACGGTCCCTTTTATAAGGTTACAACCTTTTTTCAGGGCCCGTCTTCAATTCAACGGCCGGTCATTCTTCACAGGTAAGGATCCGGCTAATAGTAATACTGTCCGTCGCACTATACAACCGGCCTGCGGTTCTGACCATATTGTCGATCCTGTCCTGTTCCAGATGATACTCCGGATTGGCAGATTCCAGTTTTTTTATCAGGTGATTACTGTTAAAATAATACCGGCACTGGTATTTATATGCTGTAGGGTTAGCCGCACCGCCGTAGGCATTATCCAGATATATAAAAATCAGTGCTCCGTCCCGAAAATAATAATCTTCCTTCCATTCACCGTGGTCCTCGACACCATGATTGTGAATCTTTACCAACTTTCCATGATCATAATAGTACGTGGTGGTACCTTCCTGGTAAGGAGGCTCGCATTTTTCGGGGCTTCGCCAGCTAAACTGCCTGGATGTTAACGGCGCTTTATGGATGCGTTCGAATTCGGACCGGATGCCGGCCACCAGGCGGGCCGTGTCTTCGGGGATCGAAGCCTGAGCTGCAGTGCTGTCCTTTACGGAACCGGCTTCTTCAGTTTTTTTTGCGTCACCTGTGCCGCAGGATCCGAAAAACAAAACCATCCACAAAACAGAAAAATAGTGCTTCATACTGTTCATTTGTAGCCAACAAGATATTACATATCCTGCAGAAATCGCACCCGTCCTTGTTTTAAAATATTGTAAGCCGATTCCATCCGCTACGTTCGCTAATTAACTAAATTCGCACTGTGATCAGATCCTCAAAAGATACCGTACTAAAGAAGATCCGGGAAGCATTGAGCCAGCCAACACCCATTCCTTTTCCCAAAAGTGAGGGACAATCGCTGGTTTTTCAGCCGCTTCACCAGGAACTGGAGATCGAATTTGCAGAACGTTTTACTGCACTCCAGGGCCAATTTGCCTTTTGTTTAAGCCGGAAAGAATTGATCAGCCAGTTTCATGCATTATTATCGAAAACCGGCTGGCAAAAAATATATTGCCAGGAACCGGAACTGGCGGTACTGGTTGGCCAGCAGTTGGAAATCAGCAACAACCCCGCAGATCTCGAAGGCTGTGACGTAGCCATCACCAGCTGCGAGTACCTGGTAGCCCGTACAGGAAGTATTGTTATGAGCGCGGCACAGCGCAGTGGACGTAAGACCAGCGTTTACGCACCGGTTCATATTTGCATCGCCTACACCAGCCAATTGGTTTTTGATGTAAAAGATGCATTAGAAGGATTAAAGGAACGGTATGGAAATACAATACCCTCCCTGATGACTTTTGCCACCGGCCCCAGCCGAACAGCAGATATTGAAAAAACCCTTGTGGTAGGTGTGCATGGTCCAAAAGAAGTATTTGTTTTTTTAATTGACGACACCTCGGAATAACAACACCTACTTATATGCAAAGCAACTACCTGTTTGTATACGGCTCCCTGTTAAGCGGGTTCAAAAGCCCGGCCTATGAATATATTGCCCGTTATTTCGAATTGCTCGGACCAGCCACTGTAGCCGGAACCTTATACGACCTGGGTGAATACCCGGCCGCCCTTCCGGACAGTAGCGGCCGGAAGATCATCGGGGAACTCTACAAAATCCGCCATACACATCAGCTATCATACGCCATTGCCCAACTGGATGGGTATGAGGGGGTGAATCCTGAAGCTGGCGAGACGGCCGATTATAAACGGGAGCTTTCGCAGGTTTTTCATAACCAGGAACCTTTTGAAGCCTGGGTGTATTGGTTCAGCCATAATATTAATGACAGACCGGTTATTGAATCGGGAGATGTACTGGAATACCTGAATTCCAGGAGATAGGTATCCCGACGTTCGTTAAATACAGTTGCCGGGTCCTCGGAAATCGGATACGGATCGATTGGTGAGTACTCCCCAGCACGTACTTAAAAGGCATCGCTACATCCGCTTAGCCGGTACATGTCAACCGGTTCTTTCCTCTTTATAGATTACCTTTGCGTAAATTTATACATCAATTTGCAAGCAGGTAAACATATTTATTTCCTTTCCGATTTTCACCTGGGAGTTCCCACCTATGAAGACAGCCTGGAACGCGAAAAACTGTTGGTCCGGTTCCTGGACCAAATTAAAGACAAAGCTGCCGAGATCTTTATTGTAGGCGATATGTTCGATTTCTGGTACGAGTACCGGCATGTGGTGCCCAAAGGCTATGTGCGCATTTTGGGTAAGTTAGCCGAATTGGCGGACATTGGCATCCAGCTTCATTTTTTTGTGGGCAACCACGATATGTGGATGAAAGACTATTTTCAACGGGAACTGAATATGCCTGTTTATTTTGAGCCAAAGGAATTTGATTGGAACGGAAAGCAATTCCTGATCGGCCACGGAGATGGCCTTGGCCCGGGGGACCATGGCTATAAGCGACTAAAAAAGATCTTCCGGAACCCGGTTTGTCAATGGTTGTTTGGTATACTGCCGCCCATGGTGGGTATCGGAACTGCCAATTACATGAGCCGTAAAAGCCGGGCCAAAACCGGCAGTACGGAAGAAACCTTCCTGGGTGCAGACCGGGAATGGCTGATCACCTACTGCAAAGAACAATTGCAAAAAAAACATTACGACTATTTCATTTTCGGACACCGCCATTTGCCCATCGACTTTCGTCTTACTGCTACCAGCCGCTACATCAACCTGGGTGATTGGATCCGTTTTTTCACTTATGCCGTTTTTGACGGAAATGATCTGCAGCTGATTTCTTACCTGAATAAAGAAGAAAAAATAATCCGCAGATGAAGCGCCCGTCCTTTTTATTAATCATTGTTTTATTACTGTATGTAACAGTAAATGGCCAGCTTTCCGTGGAAAAGCTGCGCAGCTTACCGGGTAATTACACCTTCATGGCAGTAGATAACCTGGAGAATCTATATCTGCTGAACGCCAATAACCAGCTAAAAAAACTAAATGAAAAAGGAGATTCAGTTGCAGTGTACAATAACGTAAAAAAACTGGGCACTGCCTCCCTGCTGGATGTATCGAACCCTTTACGCGTACTTTTATATTATAAGAATTTCGCAACGATTGTAATGCTGGACCGGGTATTGTCTCCTGTAAACAACATCGATCTGCGCCGGCAGCAAATCTTCAATGCAGAAGCCGTAGGTCTCTCCTATGACGGAAAGATCTGGTTATATGACAACATGGAGAATGCTTTAAAAAAAATTGATGACAACGGCAATATCCTGTCCAAAACACCGGATTTCCGCCAACTTTTTAGCGAAACGCTTACCCCCCTGCAGGTCATCGACCGGAACAAGTTGATCTATCTTTATGATTCGACCCAGGGCATTTACACCTTCGATTATTATGGCGCCTATAAAGGCCGCATTGCCATTACGCATTGGCGCAATCTCCGCATCACTGATAAATATATCTACGGCAATGATGCCGGCCGGTTCTACCGGTACACCCTCAATACGCTCAAATTTGATGAATGGCCGATTCCTGCCGCTATACAGGGTAAACGGCAATATGTTTTTGAAGACGGCCGGCTGTATGTATTGGATGCAGATGGGCTTTCTGTTTATTCCCTTCGGCTATAGTCAGGATGCATGCTTTGATGACTGCATGTGGTATTTTTCTGTTTAGTGGTTCTATACACCATATCGCCGCAGACGCCGGCCGGCAGAGCTTTAATCTGATCATTAATTTTTATTTTTGTTTCATGAATGCGTTCTTAGACCAGGTTTACTTTAATAATTCGATACGGTCCTATATTGCTGTAGGAGCCACAATCCTCCTTGTGCTGCTGTTTAAAAAATACATTGCACATTACCTGGCCCTGGCGATTTTCAAAATACTGAAGATCCGGTGGAAGAATATTGATTTTCCAACCTTCCGGGCGCTGGCGACCAAACCCCTGGGGCTTTTTTTCGCAGTGCTGATCACAGTCACGGCCCTTGACAAACTAACGCTTCCTTCAGAACTGGAGTTTTCGCTTTATAAGATTACCTTCAGGGAATTGTTGCGGATGACAGGCACATTCTTTATCATTTTTACCTTCTTCCAGTTTATCATAAAGATGATTGACTTTGTGATGCTGATGGTGCAGGGGGTTTACATGAAGGAACAAACGGGTCAGGGAACCCACCAGCTGATTTTCTTTTTTAAGGACCTGATTAAAGTACTGGTAGCGCTTATTGGTTTGCTTTTTATACTAAAATACACATTCAACTACGACATAAAGGGGTTGCTTACCGGTTTGAGTATTGTGGGCGCCGCGGTTGCCCTGGCGTTAAAAGAAAGCCTGGAGAACCTGATTGCATCTTTTATTATCTTTTTTGATAAACCCTTTGCTACGGGAGACGCCGTAAAACTCAATTCTGTTTCCGGAGTTGTGGAAAAAATAGGTTTAAGAAGCACCCGCATCCGCTCAGATGACAAGTCGTATATCACTGTACCTAACAAACAAATGGTAGACAGTGTCCTCGATAACCAGTCGAACCGCGTGCAGCGCAGGGCCGAACTAAAACTGGAGGTTTCCTCCTCCACCAGCGCCGGCGCCATTGAACAACTACTCAACGGCATCCGAGAGATCCTGAGCGGGGACGGCGTTCTTTCTGCTTCTGCATTTGTAACAAGCATTACAGCAAACGCCATTCTGATCAATTGTGAATATTTTACCGGGGCTAATGCACGGGAGTTTAATGTGATCCGGGAACGGAATACGCTGAAAGTACTTGCCCTACTAGAGCAGCTGAATATTGCCACAGCACAAAGTGTAAGTGATATTAAGATCATCCAGGACACACCGCAGCATACAGCCGCACCGGAGCATTAAATTTTAACAGCTTTTGAATGGCGTATGCAGGATGGCCTCAGGTTACGTGCCGCGGTAAAAGGACCCGCTTTCCAGCGTTTCAGCATCAATGATCCGGACTTATTTTACCTTCTTAATGATATCAGCCAGTTCTACATCGAACCTGCCGGTTTCGCCATATTCAACCACACGGCCCAGTTCCGTATCATGATGATAAACGATAATCGTAGGCACCCGGGTTACGTTTAAATTTTCCGCAATTTTCCCCTTGTCCTTCTTGCTCCGGTCAACGGCCAGCAGGGACACTTTCTCTTTATCAAAACCGGCTTCCTCCAGTATCTTATAAAAACGGGGAATCACATAGTGTGAATCCGGACACCAGGTACCCATAAATACCTTAAACCAAATCTGCTCTTTGTTCTTCTTCACCGTCTTTACTACCTCCGGTCGGGGCTCATAAATTTTTTCGCCTTCAGCAAACCACTTAAAGGTTGTATCAGCCTTTAGCAAGCTGTCTGTAATATGCCCCCGGTATATTTTTTCCTGCTTGCCGTTATGATCCTCCAGCGCCACTTCGTATTGCTGGGCCTGACTTAGGATTGAAACACATGATAAAGCAGCTGCCAAAATAATTTTTTTCATACAATTTACCAATTTCACAACACAGGGACGCATGATCCCTGCACCAACGTTGTACCACAACCCAAAAAACCATGTTGAAATAAAAAAGGTCCGTCTTTTATACGAACCTTCAATGATCAGATCCCGGCTTTGAGTTCGAGGAGAAACCCCCGGATCCGCTGCAGCGACTGCACTGCCGCAAATTTCTCATCTGCCTTTTTATGATTTTTTAAATATTCCTTGGCTCCCTCAATGGTAAATTTCCGGCGGCGCAACAGGTCGTAAATCAGGAAAAGATTTTTTACATCCTGTGGCCGGAAAAAACGGTCCCCTTTCCCATTCTTTTTCGGCTTTAAAATATCAAATTCCGATTCCCAGTACCGGATCAGTGAGTGGCTTTCTTTAAACATTGCGGTTACTTCACCCATGCTGTAATAATGTTTTTTAAACAGCTCCTCCTCGTCCGGCATTTCCACGGCATCAGCTGCAATACTGTTCTCCCGTACAGACCTCCGTCCCCGCGTTCCCGGGGGCCGCCGTTCAGGCAGATCAGCGCTTTTTTCACTTTCGTCCGCGGCTTCAGGCTCCTCATCATGATCCGGATCTTCTGCTGTTATCACCGCATCTTCCGGCAATTCATCTTCCCCGCCGGTCACAACAGCTTCCTCCTGTGCCGGTAGCACCGTCTCCTCTTCTGTTACCTCCAGCTCAATCGTTGCGGGTGGCCTCAATATGTTCTTTTTGGGCTTTGGTATCGGCTCTACCTTTTCCACTTCATCCAGAAATGAAAAAGCGCCCTGGGGTTGTGCTGGTTTTGTCATGAGTGGTACAAATCTGATAATAAAAAATAAAAGTAAACAATGAAATGTTAAGGCATCTCAAAAAATACCCGTTGTTGCAATTTAACTTTTAATGCAGGGATCTCCAAAGTATTTTATCCCCTCCATCTCTATCAAAAAAGGGGCCATCCTGCATTTCGCAGGACGACCCATTGGAGTTTTTAGCGTTTAGCTGTTTGACTGAATTTCCGATAAGTCAGGGCATGTATGTTGATTGATTGCGTTTTTCAGAGACTGGCTTTATGATTGCATTGCTTGATGTTTGCACTTTTTTGTTGCCAGATACACCATCCGTTTTAAGGATACCGTTTACTGTTCTGCATTACAAAGATGCAACGCCGGCCTGCCACTGCCTATGGGATAAATACCCAATTTCAGGGGGATTTTCCCTGATTGGGTTGCCGTATTTTTACGGGTAAACTTTCCGGCCGGCACAAATCAAACAACAAATGCATATTATTGATATTAAGCCCTTTATAAACCAACGATTGCACTCGCAACAAACTTATTTTTTATCATTCGGTATTTGAATCTAGCTTTATCCTGCCATATCAAACAATAAAAAAACTAAAACCATTTATTATGAAACGATTTCCCTCTTTGTTACTGTTCCTGGTCATGCTTGCCGGGCTTATTTACCTGTTTTTAGAAAACCGGAAATTGCGGGAATCCGGCAGTAATGATACCCGTTTTTTTGTATCGGAAGGCAGTGTGAACCCCAAAGATATCCGGCTGAATTATGTACATCTTGACAAAGCGCTGGAGATGACCAAAACATTCCGGGAATTTCAATACCGGTTCATTACCGAAGGCCTTAACCGATACCTCGGCAATAAACCTGATACCATACAAAAGACTACCTTCTGGGATTCACGGCTGACCACATTTTCACTGGACAGTATCAAAAAACTGGTATATACCATGGATGAACTGGTACGGAATGGGAAACTGGTGAAACCCGATGGCGCAAAAGTAACCAGCTCTGAACTCGGCTTAAAGATTTACGACGCAGCATATCCGGGCCTTCAACCTGGCAGCGCAGATTATGCCAGTCTCAAAGGCCGTCATACCCTGATTCTGGTGCCCGCTTACAAGGATTTAAAAACAGCACAATATCATGATTTTCTTCCCTCAGGTAAAATTCCGGACAGAGGGAAACAACTGCACCCCTTACTGACTGCGGGTCCTAACCGAAGACTGGTAACGACAATGAGCTTCCTTCCTCCGCCTCCCGCCAGCACCGAAGAAGTTGGGTTGAACCAGGGCGGCGCCTGTCCTCCCCCCAGTGTGGAATAATGAACAATCTTTTGACAGTATAAGGCTCCGTAAAAATGATCTCCTTCTATATCCTGATTTTTTTAGAATGGACCGGTTTTTTAACGGGACTGTTTTTCTTAAGAAAGGGTGACCGGGATGCAGGGCTGATCGTAGCTTTCCTCGCTTCAGTGGTCATTGCCGAAACATCAGTATATTTTGCACGCATGTTAATGCAGCCGGATCCCCTGGTACGTTTTACCAATATCTGGTACAACTGCATGCTCCCGGTGCAGTGTATTTGCCTGCTGTTATTTTTCTACCGAAAAACCAGGCTGGTTTACTGGAAACATGCCATCAGAGGGTTTATAAGCGTCGTGCTCTTTATCACCCTGCTGCAATTCATCGCGGGGGATCCGCATCAGTTCAATACGTTTAACTATACCCTGGAGGCTATTTTTATCTCCGCGTGCAGCCTTCATTACTTGTTTGAGCTGATGAACAGCGAGGAAATTGAGGAAGTGACGCGGGACCCGTTTATGTATGTTTCCATCGGGTTGCTTCTGTTTTACCTGGGTACTCTTCCCTACAATATTACCAAGTTTTACCTGTTTGATACCTATCGCGGGCTGTTTTATATTTACTACTACCTGTTCTTTGCCTTTAATTATTTTTTATATGGTATTATAACTTTTGGATTCCTATGGGCGAAAAAGAAATAAATGTTTTTTTCCTTTCGGTGATTCTGACCGTATTGCTGCTTGTAATGGCCGTATACTTTATCATTATCAGTATCCGCCGGCGGAATATCCTTTATAAAAGGGAGCGGGAGGCCAATGCCATCCTGCACAAACAGGAGCTGCTGGAAACACGGCAGGAAGTACAGGAGAAACTGATGCAGAACATCGGCAGTGAATTACACGACACGATCGGGCAAAAACTGACGCTTACGTATCTGCAGATGGAAAACACGCTGCAATCGGATGATATGGACGACATCAAACGCAGGATCGCGGCGCAGAATGTGCTCATCCAGGAGTCGCTGAACGAGTTGCGCAGCATCAGCAAGATGCTGACCACGCAAAACTTTTCCGATTTCAGTTTTGTACACTACCTGGAAAAAGAAATGGCACGAATCAATGAAAGCGGGCTCTGTCAAACATTTTTTTCCTGTCACCGGGATGTATCCGGATTACTGAACGAGCATACCAACCTGTCTATCGTGCGTATTTGCCAGGAGTTTATCCAAAATAGTTTAAAACACAGCGGCGGTACCGCCATCGAGATCGAGGTGGCATTAGCCGGGTCGGTACTCAAGATCGCCTGTTCCGACAATGGGAAGGGGATCGATTGGGATCGGGTGGGCGGCTACCGCATCAGTGGTGGCAGCGGCCTGCAATCCATTGAGCGGAGGGTTCAGAGCATTGGCGCCACTTGTCATTGGAGCTGCAACAACGGTACGCAGTTGCACATTTCATTACCTTTAAACAAAATCCCCGAACATGAGGCATAGCATTGTCATTGTTGACGATCATGTACTGATTGCACAGGCGCTGTCGACCATGATCAGCTCCATTCCCAATTTTGATGTGTTGTATGTATGCAGCAGCGGCAACGAAATGATCGAACGGTTCCACCATCCCAAAAATATCCCGGACGTAGTGATCCTGGATGTGCAGATGCCGGTAATGGATGGTTATACAGTGGCCCAATGGTTGACTGAACATCATCCGGGCGTCATCGTGCTGGCATTGAGCATGCAGGACGATGATGAAAAGATCATTAAGATGATCCGTTCCGGCGCAAAAGGTTATTTATTAAAAAGCATCCAGCAAAAAGACCTGGCCCACGCCCTTAATACCATTGTGAAAGAAGGCATCTTTTACAATGCCAAGGTAAGTAAGGCCCTGGCCAATGATTATATCAAAAAAGAGGTAACACAGCAGGAACTAAGTCCCAAAGAGCGGGAGCTGATCCCCTGGCTTTGTTCCGATGCCACGTATAAAGAAATCGCAGCCTCCGTTTTTTTAAGCGCACGTACCGTAGAAAGCTATGCCACCAATATTATGGAAAAACTAGAGGTGCGGAACCGGGTTGGGCTGGTACTGATTGCCGTTAAAAAAGGCTGGGTCTGACGACCCCGCACGGCAGCTGCCAATAAAAGCAGTCAGCTATTGACCTTCATCTATCAGCACACGATTAGCGGTACGCGCCTGGTAATACGCCGGTATCCTTTTTATTAAAACAAGTAACCACACATTGCCTGTGCGGACACAAATCCTGCCTAATATTGATGCCGGTTCATTATAAAAGGCCCAAAGGCTGTAATAACAGGTTCGCAAACACAGCGACACCGTTGTTTTTAATATAGCAATCCCTTCCGGGTTTCGATCATTCCTTTAAAATGCATATCCGGCATGGGATTGCGGATCATCAGCTTACGGCTGCTGGCAGGTTCTTTGATCGCCGTCCGGCTCATGAGAGGAGCAGGAAGGGTAACGCCCAAAACTCTCAATGCCCTGCGCAGGTAGATCTCATCCGTATTGCCCCAGTCTTTGGAAAAATCCTCGTATTTTTCACCGGACAACACTACAGCGGCATCGCTTGGGATCATTCCGTCAAAAAAATCACCTTCCCCGTCTTTATTCTTCGACCAGATTGATACCGCATACATATCAAACTTACCAACGGGCATACCTAGAAATCCCACTGGTTTTCCATAGGTAGTATCGCCTACCAGTTTTACCGTCATATAAGGCTTTAGCACATTGATCAGCAATTCGCTGGCAGATGCCGTTTGTCCGGATCCGATAAAGGCCACGGAGGAGAGATTGAGTGTTTTTGCTTTTTTAAACGGCGTGGCAGCAAGGGCAACCCAGGAATCAAAAACGGCTCCCCATGAGTAATCGGCGCCCGGTACCATCCTCGTTTTTAGATAATTGCTATACCGGTGTGCTGAAAGGTTGCTATTAAAATTATCCGTGTACATCAGGTTCGTTTCCGTTCCCACAGAAGAGGGGGCGATCAGGTTAGCCAGGTATTCTGCTGTTTCAACAGCGCCTCCTCCATTATATCGCAGGTCTACCACCAGGTCCGTAATACCATTGCTGATAAAATTATCGAATACCGGGTCCACATAGGGCTGCGCTTTATTTAACCGGATAAACTGGTTAAACACAATGTATCCTACTTTTCTTCCGGACAGGTTCAGGATATTGCTGTACAAAACGGGATTGATATTAAAATCAGCGGCGTTTACTGTAACTGTCACAGAGTTGCCATCCGGCTTTTGCAGTGTCAGGGAACTGCTGTTGCTATAATAGATACCATTGATAACCCGGGTTACATTAGGTCCGCTGCCATCATAACTGATATTGGCGTTCCCGTTAATAGCCGTAATCCTCCAGGTGCGGCGGATGCCCTGCAAATAGGCCGGAGAGCCGGGATAAACAGAAATCACACGCAGATCATTCAGCGCATTGTAGTTTACATCCATTCCAAAACCACCCGATACGCCACCGATCTCGCCGGCAACGGTGCCATCATCCAGGAAACTGTACTTATCCAGGTTCTTTCCGTTTTGTTTTTTAAAGCTGATCAGCGCATTGAACATGTCTTCCGTTTTGGCATAGCTGTTAGGCTTAAACGTTGCCGAATCGGGGATCACATCATTCCAGAGGTACTGGTCCTTAAAAAGAAAGTACATGGAATCATTTACACTGGGCACTTTATTTTCCGGTGGAGTTGGCTTATCATTTTTCCGGCAGGCAACCAGTACCAGGGAACATACAAAAGCAATTAGCGCGGTTCTGCTCAAAATGGTGGTCATAAGACGTAGTTTAAACTTTAAAAATAGTCAATTTTGCCAATAAACGGGAAAGTATTCCCATATGCCGATTATCTTCCCTTGCAGTCTTTTTAAGTCAGCCGGAAGCCATGATTCGGCAGATCAATGTGCTTCCAGCCAGTTGTTACCCTCTCCGCATTCCGCAATCACCGGTACATCAAAAGGAAGCGGCAATGCGATCTGCATATTTTCAATGATCAATGGTTTTAGTTCATGTACTTCCTCTTTTAACGCATCAAAAATCAACTCATCATGCACCTGCAGGATCATCCGGCTTTTGAAGCCTTCTTGTTTCATGGCGGTATACACTTTTTGCATCGCCAGCTTGATCATATCGGCGGCGGTTCCCTGGATGGGAGAGTTAATGGCGTTGCGTTCGGCAAAGCCTCTTACGGTAAAATTGCTTGAGTTGATATCCTTTAGCCAGCGCTTGCGTCCCATCAGGGTTTGTACATAGCCGTGTTCCCGGGCAAAATTGATGGTATCGTCCATATACCGCTGGATGCCGGAGAACTCTTTTTTATAGCTATCGATGATGCCCTTGGCCTCGGTACGGGAAATGCCCAGGTTATCCGCCAGGCCGAAAGCGCCCTGACCATAAATGATTCCGAAGTTTACGCTCTTTGATTTATAGCGCATTTCCCGGGTCACCGCTTCCATCTCCACATTAAACACTTTGGAAGCAGTTGCAGTATGAATATCAGTGCCTTGTTTGAAGGCATTGACCATATTGGGATCACCGCTCATGGCCGCTACGATCCGGAGCTCAATCTGCGAGTAGTCGGCCGACAACAATACATGCCGTTCATCACGCGGAATAAATGCCTTCCGGATCTCTTTACCCCGTTCGGTACGTACGGGTATATTCTGAAGATTGGGATTATTGCTGGCCAGCCGGCCGGTAACCGCTACGGCCTGCCCATAGGTGGTATGCACCCGCCCTGTTTTGGGGTTGATCAGCTGCGGAAGGGCATCCACGTAGGTAGAGCGCAGTTTGGTCAGCTCCCGGAAGGTAATGATCTGATCAGCGATGGCATGCCCCTTTGCTGCCAGCTTCAACAACACATCCTCTCCGGTCTGGTACTGGCCGGTTTTTGTCTTTCGGGCCGAGCTGTCCAGCTGCAGCCGTTCAAACAGCACCTCTCCCAGTTGTTTCGGCGATGCCAGGTTAAATTTTACCCCCGCGATCTCAAATACTTTTTTTTCTGCTTCGGCAGCATCCTTTTCCAGTTCCTTTGAATAGTTCTTTAAAAACTCTTCATCAATGCGGATCCCTTCAAATTCCATATTGGTCAGCACCTGTACCAGCGGGTTTTCCACTTCTTCAAACACCTGCCGCACCTGCCGTTGCTCCAACAGGGGTTCAAACACTTCTTTCAACTGCAGGGTAATATCGGCATCTTCGGCTGCATAGTCTTTTATTTTTTCAATTTCCACATCCCGCATCGTGCCCTGGGTCTTCCCTTTTTTGCCGATCAGTTCTTCAATATGTATGGGTTCATAGCCCAGATATTTGGCGCTCAGCTGGTCCATACTCCGTTTACCATCCGGTTCAATCACGTAATGGGCCAGCATGGTATCAAAGATCTTCCCTTTGGGCTCCACACCATACCATTTTAATACCAGCAGGTCGTATTTTAAATTCTGGCCGATCCAAAGCTTGCTTTCATCTTCAAATAAAGGCGCCAGCAACGCCAGTATCTTTTTTGTTTCCTCCTGTTCGGCCGGGCAGGGAATATAATACCCGGTTCCTGCCTTAATGGAAAAGCTCATGCCCACCAATTCTGCAAGATTCGCATCGATATTGGTGGTTTCCGTATCAAAACAGATTTCCGTTACCGGCAGCAATTCTTTTACCAGTTCAGCGATCGCTGCTTCCCCGGTTACGGCTTCATAAACCGGTTGCGTATCTTTAATAGTTTTTAAGGTTGTAAAGCCTTCAGAAGCGGCTTCCGTTTCCGCAGGCAGCGGCTCCGCTGCTTCCGCTCCGCCGATTACATTTCCAAACAAGTCTATCTGCAATCCCTTGCTGGCCGGCGTTTTTGCTGCCGGGGCAGCCAGTTCGCCGGCTTCATCTCCCAGCAGGCGCTTGGCCAGTGTCCGGAATTCGAGCTCGCCAAAGACCTCTTTTAATTCGTCTTTATTCCAATCCTTGATTTGAAAATCCTCTTCATGAAATTCAACCGGCACATCCGTAATAATGGTAGCCAGTTTTTTGGAAAGAATGGCCAGATCCTTACCCTCCTGTACCTTCCGGCCAAGGGCGCCTTTTATATTGTCCGCATTAGCGACCACATTTTCCAGGGTTTCATATTCCGCCAGTAGCTTGGCCGCTGTTTTTTCTCCCACACCGGCGATCCCGGGGATATTGTCAACGGCATCGCCCATCAGTCCCAGTACGTCAATCACCTGCGATACGTCTTTTATATTCCATTTGGCGCAAACCTCCTCGGGCCCCATAATTTCCACATCACCACCCTGATAACCGGGTTTGTAGATCTTTATTTTATCAGTAACCAGCTGTCCATAATCCTTATCCGGTGTTACCATAAATACATCGTACCCCGCTGCTGCCGCTTTTTTACTCAGGGTTCCGATGATATCGTCCGCTTCGTAACCGTCTGACTCGATCACCGGTATATTAAATCCTTTAATGATACGTTTAATATCCGGTACGGCGATCATGATATCTTCCGGTGTTTCCTGGCGGTTGGCCTTATAATCGGCATAATCCGTATGGCGCTCCGTAAGGGCGTGTGTATCAAAACAAACGGCCATATGGGAGGGCTTTTGTTTATTGATCAGCTCTACCAGGGTGTTGGTAAACCCGAACTGGGCATTGGTATTTTTATTTTTACTGGTGATGCGGGGACTGCGGATAAGTGCATAATAGGCGCGAAAAACGAGCGCGTACGCGTCTAACAGAAATAACTTTTTCTCCATTCCGCTAAGGTAATGTATAGAATCTAAAACGCGATAAGGGAACAATAATAGGCAGGGTAAATGATCTTAAGGGTTTCCGGCAGGTTTCCCGCTGATCCCGTAGATTTTTCCGCTGATCTTCGCTGATGACTTCCGCCTCTGCGTTTCATCTGCAGGTAAAAGAAAGGCGTAAAGAGGCTTAGCTATTTAATGGCCACTTCCCCGCAGATTTTCGTGGATTTTTTCCGCTGATCTTCGCTGATTGCTTTCCCATCGACGCCTCATCTGCGCTATCTGCGGAAAAAAAATACAAACAGCTTACTCTATCGAAATCAATTCCGTTTTCCAGTATTTCGATTCCGTGCGCATCACACTGAGGCCCAGCACAAACCATTCCGTTGTTTCAATCTTAAGGGGACTTCCCGGTCGCCACTTTCCCGCAGATTTCCGCGGATCTTTCCGCTGACAATTTCTGCCGCTGCGTTTCATCTGCGCGATCTGCGGGCAAAAACGTCCGGAAGGTTAGCTATTCAATGGAAATTAATTCGGTTTTTCTATACTTCAATTCAGAGCGCACCACGCCAAATCCCGGTACAAACCATTCCGTTGTTTCAATCTTAAGGGGAACTTTCCGGTCGCCACTTTCCCGCAGATTTCCGCGGATCTTTCCGCTGACAATTTCTGCCGCTGCGTTTCATCTGCGCGATCTGCGGGCAAAAAACGTCCGGAAGGTTAGCTATTCAATGGAAATCAATTCGGTTTTTCCGTATTTCGATTCGGAACGCACCACGCCAAATCCCGGTACAAACCATTCCGTTGTTTCAATCTTAAGAGGAACTTTCCGGTCGCCATTTTCCCGCAGATTTCCGCGGATCTTTCCGCTGGCAATTTCTGCCGCTGCGTTTCATCTGCGCGATCTGCGGGCAAAAAATGTCCGGAAGGTTAGCTAATCAATGGAAATCAATTCGGTTTTTCCGTATTTCGATTCGGAGCGCACCACGCCAAATCCCGGTACAAACCATTCCGTTGTTTCCATTTTAAAGGGCACTCCAAAGCCCATGTTGATCAGCATTTTTGACTGGTAAGTAATCTTATAGGCATCCCAGCTGCCGGCCGGGGTACTCACCTTTTCCTTTGCTTCCACGTTGCGGTTCGTTATATCCAGGGATACAGAAGCCGGGATACCCGTTGCCATCTTCATATCCATTTCAAAACTGCCGTCTTCCAGGTCCTGTCCAACACTGAGAGAGGAAGGATACTCCAGGTACATGCCTTTGGCACTGGCTTCCGTCGATTGCAATTGTCCGCTTTGTTGCGGCGCCAGCATCATTTTCATATCCATCAGCAGCACACCGCCCTTGCATTGAACAGTACCGGAAGATACCGCCAGGGATTTGTCTTTACGGTCAAACACCTCCGATCGCAATGCCGCGGTGCTATTGCCTCCGCTGGCCGTTATCTCCGTGGTTTTATATACTACTTTGCCGTCGGAGCTCCCTTTTTTATTAAAGATCCCGATGGTGATGGTTTTGTTTTTCTGAAAAAAATAATACCCGCATTGGGCGGAGCCGCTTTTATAGGCTGCCAGCAGGAGCAGGATCCACACCCATTTTGTTTTCATATGCCTGTTGTTTAATCATGAATAGGTAAAGCTACCCCTTCCGCCCCGGTGATACTATCGCCAAAATGAGGGAGGCTGTAGCGCTACATATTGGACCCAGGTTTTTATACATGCGGCTTTTCATCTATATTTACCGCAAATCTGGCTACTATAACCATTTTTATTTTATTCAAAACGACCATGAAAAAAAGATTGTTACTGCTTTCCTTTGTCTGCCTGCTGGCCACCATGCAGGTAGTTATGGCACAAGATGATGTTGTTACCAGCACTGCCAGCACCGATGATCCGGGATATCCTTTGTACCAAACGGGATTTTATACCGGGCTGCGCGGCGGCTACCTCTTAAAAAACAAATCCCTTTGGGATAACCCGCTTTATCACCTGGGCAATGGAATGTTTGCAGAAGTGAACGGTGGCTGGCGGAAGAACGCTTTTGGATGGGAGCTGGCGGTTGGCATGCTCCAAATCAAAAGAAATCATCCGGAAATGCACCGTTTTACCGCCACTGCTGAAGAGGTACTGCGGGGAATGGGTAATTCCGGGCAGTTTAAAAATGCGCTGGACTCTGGTCAGGCAAAAAACGATTATTTTACATTTCCCGAAAGTACCCAGCAGGTAAGCGCCGTTAAAGATTTTAAGGGATACTATCTACTAACCGGCCCCCGCCTCTGGTTTGGGCGACAAAAGCTGCAGGGCTCGGTTTACGCCCAGGGAGGTATTTCCATGAATCGCTTTGGTTATTATTACCTGAAAGGAAATGGGGCGTCTCCGGATCGGTATACCTATAGTTATAACAATACCCTGGTCTCCAGTGCTCCTGTTAACGAGGTGGCTATCGGAAGCCCAACAGTAGGTACGGCCACCGCAAATGTGGAGGGCAATTATGAAAAATATGGCATGAGCAGCGCTTTTTATGATGCTTATAAAGCCAGCGGTGCCGCCAGTCCGGCAGATATTAAAGAAAAAAACAAAATGCAGTTCCTTGCCCGCGGGGGAGCCAGCCTGGAGTTTTTCTTTTCCCCCAAGGTTTCGTTGTCAGCCGGTGTTGACTATTGGTACATTCCTTCCCCTGAAATGAAGGGGCAGGCAGCATCCAACGGTACCGTAAGCGGCAGCATCAATCTCTATAAAACAGATGCCGCCTCCGAACGGGATATGCGTTATTCCGATAAATACACGTTTACCCGGCCCTATACCGAAAAAAAGAACCTCGGCTTTTTAAGTGCCAGCCTGGGCCTGAAGATCTGGCTGGGCAAAAAACGGCCGGTGCCGGTCAATGATCCACCGGTAGTGGTACCGGCGCAACCACCCGCCGATAAAAACCTGGCGGTAAAGGTGATCGACAAACCCACCGGAAAACCGCTGGATGGTGTGAATATCCGGATTGAAAAAGAAGGCGACGAATCTGTTATAGAAACCATGACCCGGGAAGATGGCAGTATCCCCTTACAAAAGGCGCTGGCAACCGGGAATTATAAAATCACCGGGATCAAGAATGGTATTAAAACCACGGAAGCGGCCGTTGCTATTGCTGATTTTTCCGCGCCGGCAGCAACCATTTACCGGGAGCTGATCCATAATGATATCCGGTTTACCCTGGCAGGGAAAACCATCAACAAGGCGGACATGGGCCCACTTCCGTTTATCCAGACCTCTCTCACCAATGTGACCCGCGGCAGCGCGGAGCAGAAAACCTCCGATTCCGTTGGCCGGTTCTATTACCAGCTGGATCAGCAAACGGATTACAACGTCATCGCACAGAACAAGGGCTATTTCTCCAACCGGGAAAAAGTTACCACAAAAGGATTGAACCGTAGCGAAGTGATTTATGTAAACCTGGCGCTGGAAGTGATGGAGCTGAAGAAAGACGCATCCATTGTTTTAAAAGATATTTATTACGATTATAATAAATGGGACATTCGTCCGGATGCCGCCGCCGTACTTGATAACCTGGTAACCACCCTGAAGGAAAATCCCGCGGTTAAAATAGAGTTATCATCCCACACCGATAGCCGCGGTGGTGATGCGTTTAATATGACCTTATCCCGCAAGCGCGCAGAATCAGCCGTGCGCTACCTGGTAAGCAGGGGTATTGCGGCAGACCGCCTGAAGGCAAAGGGTTATGGAGAAAGCCGGTTACTGAACGACTGCGGCAACGATGTGCCTTGCAGCGAGGAGCAACATCAATTGAACCGGCGTACGGAGATAAAAGTGCTGGAGTAATCCATCAAGACCTGTTAGGTCTTTGCTCACCGCGGGCAGACCTAACAGGTCTCTTCACTTCCCGGCAGCCACCCGCCAATGGTTGCTTTAAGCGGCGCCAGCAGGTCCCAGAACCAGCGGTTTGTATCATGTTCCTTTTCCCCGCAATCGATCACCGCGCAATATTTTTGAACGGGATGCAGGAGCTTTTTTACCAGCTTCAGATCAGTGAGCCGCGCAATAAAATCCGCAAACTGGTCTACGTATACATGCCCCCAGATCTCCACAACCAGGGAATCCGGCGCAATTTCCAGTTTGCAACGGTATTGTGCTTCATAGGCCTGTAAGATCCCGGCTACCAACTGTTCCGTATGTTGCTCTGGTCCTTTGTCCAGGAACTGCCACAGCGCTTTATCATTGTGGATATGAATGGCGTGCAATTCCATATCAATGGTTACTCCGGATAGGATGATCTGCATAAAGGAGAAAAATAGTTTGCTGTTGCAAAATAGGATAAATGTTCAACACCGCGGTTCCGCAACTATCTATATGCCTCAAGTTAACAACAGGTCAACTGCCATAAAATGTAGCACGAAGAGGCCTTGGGCTGAGAAATCGGATCTTTGATAGAAAGCAGGCGCAGCGCGCCGCAAATCAATGTAACAAGAGTCCCATGGACTTGCTTTTAGCCGCAGCGCGGCGGGAATCTTTGGGCAACGGTTCATATTACCGGTGCGCTGCACCTCCATTCCTTCTTGTGTTCATTGCTAATAAGTGCAACGTTGCGCTGCTGCTTTTACGCTTTAATGCTTAAAATTAGCTTAACGCCCATGTTAAACTGGTGGATTTTAACGCGTCTCCTTAGGACCAAAACACGTGTGCCTCTTTTTTCCTTTTTAACCTAAAACTCCGCCACCAGCATCAACCACCTTGCCGCGGGCGCCCCCCAAACCTCCTTATAAGTAGCCGTGTTAAATTGCGTCCAGTAGGGCCGGTCTTCATTAAAATAAGATTGCATACCAACGGGTATGCTACCTACCGTTTCTCCCGGCAGGGCGGTATATAACTGCGGATAGTTACTGCCTTCTCCATAGATCAATGATTGCCCGAAAGGATTTTTACCCACGATCCAGAACAGTTGCTGCTCGGCAATATCCATCAATGTTTTATCTTTTAAGATCCGCCCGCAAATAGCAGCGGCTTTTCCTGTTGAAAGACTTACAGCGCCATTGCCCTTAAACGAGAACCAAACCGGGAAAATACGCAGCCGGTGCTCCTCATCCAGCCTGATACCATTCTCATATTGCTCTTTATAATCCGCACCGGCACCGCTCCGGATTCCGACCTGCACGGCATAGAAATTCGCCGAATCTTTTACCTCATCCCGGTGATACACGCCGCTGGGCACCATGCCATAGGGCTGTACATATTGCATGATCTTTTTCAGATAAGTTCCATACAGGGTCATTGAACGGATCCACTTCCCGTAATCTGCATGCTTGGGCTGGGTTTCGCAGAGTGCCGCCAGGGCTTCCATATAGGCATAGTCCCGCGACTGATGCGTATAATGCACAATGGAACGTTTGTCCAGGTCGCGGTAAAAGAAACCGCTCAAGCCATCTTTATCCTTTATGGGCTCCGTGCGTTGACATTGCAAAGTGTATTGAATGGCCTTCACTGCTTCGTCAGCATATTTCTTTTCACCGGTAAGTTGATACAGCATACTCGCGGCCCAGGAGATATTGGCCATATACTGACTTTGCGAAGCCATCCCCGCATGACCACCGCCCTTTTTATTCAGCTCCGCATAACCCAGTTTTTCAAACCGGTCGAGGGCAAATCCAAAATCTTCAATGGCGATCTTCCGGAGGTTCTGTTTTAGGGCGTCATCATTGTTGATCATCTGCGAAGCATAGGCCTCAATACCGGCAAGCAGGAAGTTTTCCAAGGCACCGTTAAACACCAGCACCGAGCGACGTGCAGAATCATCAATGGTGCCGATCGCGCGGTCAGTCCACAGGTTGGTGCCCCAGGTCTGCGCGCGATAGCCATTGCCCAGGCGGGAGCGCATCACAAAATCCATTCCCCAAAGGGCTTCTTCCATCAGCCGGTTATACAGTTGTAAGTTGTTCTTTTCCTTTGCACGCGCGGCCATTTCAAATAATGATAAAGAGATCTCCCCCGTTTGCAGGGTTTGCTGCGACATATCGGCCGCATCGTGCCAGCCGCCGTTTATGGGAATTGTCTTCCCCTCAAAATCCGCATGCAGATCCGTATGACAAGCCCCATGTTTGCCGGGCACCGGGTAACCGCAGCGTTCGGCATACAGGAAGTTAATCATGCGCCAGGCTGAGTTATCCCATACATCTTTATGAATGTAAAATGGCATTGTTTGCACTGTTCCCGCCTGTATGATATACTGCCCTTCTGTTTTTAGATCCGAAAAATCGGCTGTCCGGAAGGAACCGATATTCGTTTGTTGCTCGCGGACCTTACCGGTATACACCACGCGACCGGTTTGTGCATCTTTTACCTGGAAGGCAGCCGGGTTGCCCGTTACATTAATGATCGCCGATTTTTCGCTACCCACCCGGTAGCCGCTGGTAGAAAAAATGATCCGGTCGCGGGCCGGGGTCCAGCCGCGCACGGTTTCCGGGTTATCTACGGTTTGCAGTTCCACCGCATCCACATCAAACTTCAGCGAATCGCCCATGGTGAGTTCCTTTCCAAAGGTCTCAATAGCAAAGGAAATTTTGGTCACCTTATCCCGGGCCAGTCCGGTCATTTCTACAAAGCATTCGTTCCATTCACCGTTCTTCAGATTGATCTCATGATAGCCCTCCCGCCCGTATTTGTCCGGAACCTTTGTAACCCCATCGTTTTCTACATAAAGATTCAAATAAATGCTCCGGGCGCCCTCGCAATCGGGATAGATATAAAATTTAAGCCGGTTGTATTTTTCCCAATTGGCGCCCCCCACATTAAAGGAGGCCAGGCAGGTGCCCCTTCCCAGGCCCCAATCCGGCAGCGTGGGCGAGGTTGCCGGTGCGGCCAGCCGCAGGCTGTATTTGCCGGATTTGCTCCGCTCCGCTGTTTGGCGGATGCTGCCAATACCCTTGTGCGTCCATACGCCGATGTCTTCCATATCGCAGAGCATCACCGTATGCAACACTTTCTTTTTGATACCCATCGCTTCAAAGCCCTTTGATGGATCCAGTGGTAACAGGCTTTGATGGATGTACCCGGTCTGGAGCAATTCCTGCTTTAGCTTGGGATCGGGCTGGGCCAATAACACATGGGTACAAAACAACGCTGCAAGCGTGGCGAGCAATGGTTTAAGGATCGGGTTCATGGTTTGGGTTTAAATCGTTTTAAAACGGAACATCTCTTCTTTGTATAACGAATATCCTTTGAAACAGATAGCCCGGTAATGGCAACGCGTTGACCGGGTATTTAAAGTTAGGTAAAAAAAGGATTCAGCGTTGTGTGATAATGTATGCCGCTTCCAGCAGTTTAGTAAGGTAGAGCCATAAGGAGAACAGGTCCATCTCAACCTGGATGGAGTCATCCGTCGTGCAATAATACAGGATCTCGTGCAGGTTGGCCCTCCAATCTCCGCGCGGCTGGTATTCAAAAAAAGCCTGGAATACTTTAAATGGATCCAGGTATTCTTCTACCGAAATAAAATAAGCGGTAAAGCTGCGCTCCTCCATGGGTACATCATTTTTAAGCAGGCTGTTGGGTATGGAAGGCGCCGCCGTTGGCTCCTGCTTTTCAACCGTATTGCAGAGATAATGGGCCGCTTCAATAACCGAGTTAATGGCCATAAATGCCAGGTGCACATCATAAAAGCGTTCTTTGTGCTGCGGCCTGAAGGGATGTATAAAAAGAAACACATGCAGCAGGATTTTGCGCAGTTTATGCAGATCACCTGCGTCGGTAAAGCAGCGGGCAAATACCCGGTAGGGATTGATGGTTTTTTCAAGGCTCCAGCATTCTGTTTGAAAAGGATCGGTTGTGGAAAGGGTTTTCATATGTTTTGTTTTGGGGGTGAAAGGAGGGAAAGACCTGTGAGGTCTGCACCTGGCGTGGTATAGACCTCACAGGTCTATGATCCCCGGGAAGGCGGTAATAATTTCCCCGGCGGCATCGGTAATAACGGTGAGTATATTAACTACGCGGCCGGTGGTATCATATCCAACGGGCGCGCCGGTATCCCATACCCGCTGCAGCAATTCACTATCCGGCACCGGCGCGGGTGGTTGCTGGTACGCATCTCTTATAGCGGCGGCAATAGCCGGTATGGACAGGGTAAACTTACTGGCCAGCGGGTGGCGCGGTACCTTATAATAATGGCGCTCTAAAATATGCGCCAGCGCCTTGGCGCTCAGGTACCAGTTTTTGCGCAACAGCTTTTTACGGTTTTTTACCGGCAGCTGCCAAATAAGCTGCTCCTGCGATTGTTGCAGCCAGCATTGGGTATCTGCCAGCAAAAACAGTACTTGCAGCCACTGGGCTTCATTAAAATGGGGATTGGTGTTGGGTGCGGGTGTAGCAACGGCGTTGTCCATAACAAAAAGTTTTAGGCTGGCACCCGCACAAAAAAGCGTGGTGCTCAACTTACCGAATAGAGGTACTGGTATACCCGGAACGGATAAGAGAGCCCACGCCATAACGTAGACAGTCCACTTATTCTCCCGTTCCTTTGAAAATTACCAGTTTTCTATTCGAGATTTTAAGCGAATTGCTTCTTTTTTCCTCTAAGAAGAAATTCAAAAATATAACAACCCAAAGATATAAAACAAAAATGACAAATATGTCATTGTTTAAAACTTTTTTTCCGCTTCCCTTTGTAATCATGAGTCAATATCGGAATGACGAACTATTAACAGGCATTGCTATCGTGGCAAAGCAGCTTCGGGAAAAGCTCGGACTTAGCCAGGAGGAGGTTGTCAACGATATAAAAATCAAAACCGATATCTCTATTCATATAGGCCGAATAGAAACCGCTGTTGGAAATATTTCTATTAGTAACCTAAGCCTGCTTTGCGAATATTATAATATTCCTCTTTCAAAATTTATGGCAAAAGTTGAAGAGTCTGTGAAAAAGACAAAAAGGTAATGCACATGGATTCTCTATTTGTTATTTCGGATACTTCTCAAAAATCATCTGCCTTTACTTGCTCATCTTGTCTTTAAATCAAAAAATCAAATTCTTAAAACTCGATTGATTAACACAGGTCCTAACTTATTCCAGAAGCATCAATACTTTTATTCCGTTTTAGGCTCTATTTTTTAAGGTTCAAATCAATTAATTAAGCTCTTTATCTCTTTCGCAAGAGTTTGGTCAATTTGAAGTCCTCGTTCTTCAACCTGATTCCAGAATATGTCTTTAACATCTTGCGTATTACGGATCATTTTCTTCGCATCATCTAATCCTCTTGCAGTTTTACTTCTTATATGTGCATGAGTTCGTGACAGCTTAGCGGGGACCGCCCCGTCTGACATAGCTCTAGTATGTGTTGCATTAAACACCTGATTTGCGCAGCTTTCAACTATTGAATCGTGCTCTTTAAAAAGCTCTTCCATCGCATACCCTTCTGGAAAAAGAATCAAATAGACATTATTTTCAAATTTATATTTGATAAATCCACTTGCTGTTTTTTTCACTTCTTCTCCTACTTCCAATGAGCTTCTAAATTCTTTACCTCCGTCGTCATTATCTACGAGGAAAAAGATACTTCTCCCCATACTTACATCAACAGCACGCAAGACATCAAAATATCTTTTTAGTTCTGTAACGCCACTAAGTCTTTGCGTAATATCGATTCCCGATTCAATAAGCTTCTGCTCTGTAATCTCCTTCGAGTCTTCAATAATGAGGAGCCTTTGTGCTTCAGATGTTCTAAAATATATGTCAAAATTCGGATCACCCATTAGGAGGCCAATCTCCTTTACTTCATCGTTTGTCCAGTTGGATACCAACTTGCTTTCAATGGGAGAATGACTATCGATAGTAAACCACATTATCCTTTCTGCGTTTTGTTTTGATGTGGCGAGTAGTAAAGGAGAATGAGTTGACACTAACATTTGAATACTGTCCAACCACAGATCTGAACAGAGCAAATATCCCAACTTGAAAATAATATCTGCATGCAAAAAGGATTCAGGCTCTTCAACAAGCCAAATCGGATAATAAAATCCTCGGTGCAGAGTTTTATCACTATCAAGAAGGAAATGAGTCTGGTAAAGAATTGTTGATTGGGCGCCTGTACCTTGTGATGTTAATGAAACATCTGGCAGCTCCGAGGAAGCCTTAAAAATTATCTCCGAAATTCCAATTACATCTTCAATTTTTTCGGGTAGGTCAACCTTCGTGCTACAACCAGGCCATATATTCTGCAGACTTTGAGTTAAGCCGTTAGATAAATAGCTATTTGCCCTTTTCCTTAAATCAGTCCACTGCTTTTGTAATTGTCCTAAAATATCTGCGAGGGCAGCATTCCGTCCCCAATTAGATAATAGACGCCTCTTTAATTTTTCCTGTGCTTTTTCCAATAATTCTTTTGCCTCCTGCGGATGTATATATGAAACTGATATTTTAGAAAGGAATTCAAGGACTTCTGGCGGCAAAGAATCAAACTGAATAGTAGTTTTACCCAGTGTATAGTCTATAATTGTTGTATTTGTATTTTCTCTATATGTAAAGTTCTTGTTGAGCGTTAAGGAGTCTCCATAAAGCTTTTTTAATTTAGCCTGAAGGCTTTTTGTAGTGATGATATTCAAGTCAAAAGTAATACCAATAACTGTTTTATTGAATCCAGTACCCTTTGAGCGTAGTTCAGTTTGATTAATATATTCAGGAGAATATTGGTTGTCGTCAAAAAAGCAATGCATGGCCTTCAATACCGCAGATTTTCCTGCATTATTCGCCCCAATAAAAAAATTCGATTGTCCCAAATTAAACATTTGTCTTCTTCGGTAACATTTAAAATTTTGGATTGAAATTCTCGTAATAAGAGTCATAATAAATTATTGTTTTGGTCTTCTTAATCATTATCAATTTTGTAGGAATTGATCACATAAATAGCTAAACAAAAGTTTTGTAATTCACCTACTGTACTTTTCCTATCTTTTTCATACCATCTTCCAGTAGCTTCAGGCTTTCCACCGCCTCAATTTCTTTCCTCCGTGCATCAAATTTTTCATATTCCTTTTCAGCCAGTTCATCGGCAATTTTTTTGCTTATGCGCCCGGCATCCAGCTTTATTTCCTTTTGGTTAATGGTTAGTATATCATGCAGCCGCGCCGCCCAGTCCTTCATATACATGGGTACCTGCCGCAGTGCCTGTGTTTCTGCAAAGGCCAGGTATTGCTCTACCAGCAGGTTCAGTTCTTTTAGCTCCAGCTCCGTAAGGTAATTTTTAGCAATGGTTACATCCGTTTTGCGCAGCTTATCGCCCTTCCAGGTAGTAAGGCCCATATTGGGCTTATCTGCACTGGCCCTTTTATAAATAAGCTCCGCAGCAGTGTGGCTATGCACCGCCCAGTGCAGCTTGTTTTGCACGGAGGCAAAAAAAGCCTGTGTGGTGGCAGCATTACGGTCATAATCGATACTGGTGGCGTATATTTCTTTTACCTTTTCATAAAAGATCCGCTCTGTAGAGCGTATATCCCGTATACGATCCAGCAGCTCCTGAAAATAGTTGGGCTGGTTGCCGGATTTAAGGCGTTCATCATCCAGGGTAAAGCCTTTTATTAAATATTCCTTCAGGCGCTGGGTGGCCCATTTGCGAAATTGGATTCCCCGATGACTATCTACCCGGTACCCAACAGATATAATAACATCAAGGTTGTAAAACTTGGTGTTATACATTTTGCCATCAGCAGCAGTTGTTCGGTATTTCCGAACAACTGAATCTTCATCCAATTCTCCCGTCTTAAAAATATCTGTCAGATGCTCACTTATGGATGATTTTGATTTCTGATATAATGTACACATCTGTGTTTGCGATAACCACACATCTTCGCTCTCAAGCCTTACTTCAATCCTTGTATCACCTCCCTCTGTTTGGTAAATTAAAATCTCACTTTCCATAGATTAGTGGTTTGTTTAAAGTTCTATATTTAATTTTTTGGTGTTTTTTCTGCGGGAAAATTTAAAAACGGTTTCATTTTCAATGGTTTCTTCGGATATATCGTAAACCACAGACTCAGCTTTGTAATTGATTTTCAGAGCGTCAAATAAAGCTTTGAGATTAATATAGTAATACTGGCCCGCCTTAGCTATGCGAAAAGCGCCACTTCTTACCTCCTTATAAACAATTACATATAAGGAATCATCCGAAGGATCATCCTCATTCGTTCCTATTGCGGCACTTTTGTTTGGTTCAAGCTTCAGCCTTTTAGCAGCGTCTACTGTAAAGCCCAATTTTCCACTCTTGTGCACAGTGGCCTTCAAATTTCTATCAAGACTATCCGGATTGAAAAACTTTATTTTCATACCACAAAAATAAACAATTGTTAGCAACATCCAAATAGTATTAATCACCCATCCATTTATTTGTTTATCCCCTTGCACCCGCCCATAACAACCCCCTAATTTGGCACTACTTCAATTAATGGTTTTAACAGTGTATTACCACTACCAAGAAGCAATATATAAAAAATAATTATTATTTTAGGATTACCGTTTTAAGACACCAAAATCCCTTTAGAAAACGGAGAAACACAATTTTTGATAACCAAAAAACAATCGCTATGGCAAACGCAAATTTTAACCGCGTGGATGCGGTATTAACACCGGAAGCACTGCAAACCGTAAAAGACCACCTGGCTGCTATTCAACAGGCGCTGCCTTTTTTAACCGGACTTACCCCTGCAGAACGCATGGCCCTGCCCAAAATTAACGTGAGCAACAAAGTATTTACAGAAGATGCCATACAGGCCGCCGTAAATAATGCCCCGCTGGTTCCCTCCTTTATTAAAACGGATGAAATGAAAAAAGACCTGGACCTTTACCACGGGCTGGATGAGCTGGTGCTGGTGGTGCAGCAACTGGCGGAAAAACTGGCAGATACTCAGCTGCTGGCCGGCAGTGAGGCGTATTCCAGCGCATTGATTGTGTACAAAATATTTGGTGCGGCTGCGGAAAGCGGGGTGCAGGGCAGCAAAACCATTTATGAGCAACTGCGGCAACGTTTTGCACCGGCAGCAAAAGCTCCGGAGGCTTAAAGACCTGTTAGGTCTGTACCCGGCGTCAAACAGACCTAACAGGTTTGGCCACCTTGTAGCTGGGCCAGCCCGCTAAAAACCCGGGCCGGCCCAGTTTTTTTGTGTGTTGTCGCAGGTTGAAGCTCTACGCGCCTACCTAAAACCCAAGCGTCCGGAGCATTTTTCTCCATCGGAGCGCCGTTATACCTGCATTGCCGGAACTTTGAGGTACCCTCCCCTACCTGTACAGGTGGGTTGCCGGAGGAAAATACGGCGTGAACGCTGGAAAAAGCTGGGGGGTGGAAGGTATCTGGTGGGTATTTGAAAAAATATACTTCTGCACTATTACTTTGGAGATATTAAATATATTGGTATTTTTACATATAAAGCTACCAGTTATGAGAATAATCTATTTATCCGTTTTACTTGTACTGCTTTCCGCAACCTCCTGTTCAAAAAAGGAAAAAGTTTCTCCGACACCCGAAAAGGAGCAACCGAAAACACAGCTGTCAAACAAAGGCGGTAATAACAGTAAAATAGAAGTGACTGGGAACTGGGAGTGGATTTCGGGCTCGGTTGATCATCCCCCGTTCTTTTTAAATCCCGAAAGTACCCCCTGGTACAGGAAAACATTAACCTTCGATGAAAGTTTTCACTATAAACTTGTTCCTAATGACTCATCCGCAAAAGCACCTCGTGGTGACTCCGGAACCTATAGAATTTTGGATACCCTGTGGGTTGGCCGGCAAACCACTTTGATCTGTTTTTATTCAGGGGGGCTTGAAAAAAACAAGACGGTTCTTCCAATTTCATTAACGGGCAATAACGACTCGCTGCATTTTCTTGGCGGTTTTGCAAACGATCATTATAAAAAGATTCCATAAAGCCCGACGGGTTGCCAGTTGCGCCTGTTGGGTATCGGTTGGATAAGCAATAAGACCAATTACAGAGCTTGCTTATTTGCCTGTAAATGCCCGGGGCATTAGCCCCCCTTCTTCCGCAAGCTAATCCCCTGCGGAAACATAATAGCCAACAATACAAAGATCAGCAGGAAATTAAACTCCACACCGTTGCGGCCGCCTCCCACTACATACCATCCTTCTTTGAAGTGTACCATTACAATACCCATGATCAATATAAAAATGGTTATGCCACCGGCGATGCGGATCCACTTATTGGCAAGCAGACAGATGGCGGCTCCGATATGCGATAGTTTAATCAGCCAGGCAAGGAGTACGCCAAGGTGCGCTAAACCGCTTTTGTTCAGGTAAGCTCCAAAGCCGATAATGCCTCCATTAAACATGCCCGGTATACTGTGTACCAGTAAAATGACGGATACGGCAAAGCGCAGCAGGAAGGTATTGTTTAACATTTTTATGGGTTTTAAAGGTGCAATATATTGTATATAGTGTTCTTGTTTATGCTCCAAAAGCAAAGTGCTCCTTCTCATTGAGGGGACGGGGAGACTTGGAAGACATCGACAGCGCTGCGTCGCTCCAGTCACCAGGTCCCCCAAATAACCGTACCTGCACTACAAAGGATTTAGCGCTTGAAGATTCTTTTAAATTAATAAATCCTGCTAAAGTAGTATAGCCAGGTTTATTGTTGCTTCTTATTCCTATACTGCAATCGCGCGTACATCATTCGTTCGCGTAAGCCGCCTTCTTTAAGAAATGTCTTTTCCAATGATATTATTTGCTGTCCCAGCAAATAAATGTTAACCTTACACAGGCTTCGCAATACATTACCACTAATTTCCGCATCTTCATGCTCTATGGCTTTTTTAAACGTATCATAAGCGGCGTTGGGCGTTTTGTTGAGTTCATCAAAGCGCAAAGAAAGACGGTGATTCCGATCCCATTGCGTTAGCTTATTTGTGCGCAAAAAATCTTCATAATCTATCAATAATTCTTCTAAAGAAGCCCGGGCTACATTGGTTAACTTTATTTCTGTTTCTTTTGAAGTAGCGGATGCCATACTTGCCTCCGCAATATTTTGTTTTCCCGAACGGGCCGCTTGTATCATCTGTTCTTTAGTGCGGTCATATTTGCCAAAGTAACGATTGCAAAAAAACACCGTTCCGTCATAAATGATTTCAGTTTTCTGAAAAGTGATCAGGTTTCTATAGCCGCCATGTGCAGGAATAAACCCGTCCAAATGTTCTTCGTTAGCATCCATAAAAATGGTTTGCTTAAAGTTACATTATTTTAGAGAATGAAATTCCTAGGGGGAGTTAATTTTATTAGCACGATGTCTGGTGGAATACCGGCTCCTAACGGAGCCCAAACGACCCCACTTGCGCAGGCCTCCCGGCCTGTGCACACCCGTCACTCCATCCGGCAAATAAGTAATGGTAAAGCACTGGTCAGGAGACCAGCGCCAGATTAAGAGTTAATACCCGCCGGGCCGATGGCCCTCCTTAGACAAGGGCGTATAAAAGTAAGGGCTCTTTCTCATTGAGGGGGACGGGGAGACTTAGGAGACATAGATACTACAGCGACCTTTTTGGGGTGGTACACCTTGTCTCACCAATCGCCCAGGTCTTCCGAAAACAACCCGCTACCCCATATTCAAATGCTGAAGAGTGCGACGCAAGACCGCCGCCACCCGCACTAAAGCCGGGCCCATAAAAACACTGCTTCTACCGCTTCATCTCCTCCAGTTCTTTCTGCATTTTGAACATCTCATCCCTTAACCGCGCGGCTTCCATAAAGTCGAGGTCTTTGGCGGCTTTTTCCATTTCCTTCTTCACCTTGGCCACCGCCTTTTCCATCTGCGGGATGGTCTTGTATTCTGCCGGGTCTTCTGCCGCCACGGTGATCATATCCTGGTCGAAACCGATGGCAAGCCGGTCTTTTTCATCAAAGCCTTTAATATCCAGCACAGAAGTTTGCTTGAACACCTGTTCCTTTGATTTTTTTACCGTGCGGGGCGTGATATTGTGCTCGATATTATATGCGATCTGCTTTTCCCTTCTCCGCATCGTTTCATCGATCGTGCGCTGCATGCTGCCGGTCATGACATCGGCATAAAAGATCACACGGCCATCTACATTCCGCGCGGCGCGGCCAGCCGTCTGGGTCAGCGATTTTTCATTTCTTAAAAAGCCTTCCTTATCCGCATCCAGTATGGCCACCAGGCTTACTTCGGGAAGATCCAGCCCTTCCCTTAACAGGTTTACGCCTACCAACACATCGATCTCCCCCAACCGCAGCTGGCGCAGGATCTCCACCCGGTCCAGCGTATCCACCTCGCTGTGGATGTACTTGGATTTAATATTGATGCGGTGCAAGTATTTATCCATCTCCTCGGCCATGCGCTTGGTAAGCGTAGTTACCAATACACGATCGCCTTTCTTTACCGTTTTGTCTATTTCATCCAGCAGATCATCGATCTGGTTGATGCTGGGCCGCACTTCAATGGGCGGATCCAGCAGGCCCGTGGGACGCACCACCTGCTCCACGATGACACCGCCGGTCTTTTCCAGTTCATATTTATCCGGCGTGGCCGAAACAAAGACCATCTGGTTCTGCAGGTTCTCAAATTCATGAAAATTCAGCGGACGGTTATCCATGGCAGAAGGCAGGCGGAAACCATAGTCCACCAGGATCAGCTTCCGGCTGCGGTCGCCCCCATACATCCCGCTGATCTGCGGCATGGTCTGGTGACTCTCATCAATAATCGTAATATAATCTTTGGGAAAATAATCCAGCAGACAGAAGGGCCTTGTACCGGGGTTGCGCCGGTCGAAGAAGCGGGAATAGTTCTCCACGCCGTTACAATAGCCCAGCTCGCGGATCATTTCCACATCATACTCCACGCGCTCTTTCAGGCGCTGTGCTTCGATCAGCTTATTCTGCTGTTTAAAATATTCTACCTGTGCATTCATCTCATCCTGTATCTCGAACAGCACCTGGTTGATCATGTCCTTGGGCGCCACATAAAGATTGGCCGGGAAGATGGCGGCATTCTCCATCTTGGCGATCCGCTTGCCGGTATTGACATCGATGCTTTCGATCTGTTCGATCTCATCCCCAAAGAAAGTAACACGGTAACCAAAATCGAGGTAGGGCAGGTTGATATCCACGGTATCCCCTTTTACGCGGAAGCTCCCCCGGGTAAACTCCAGCGTGGTACGGGTATACAATGAATTGACCAGGGCATGTAAGAATCCCTGCCGGGAGAGGGTTTGTCCTTTATCGATCCGGATGATCCCGTTCTCATAATCGGTGGGGTTACCCATACCATAAATACAGCTTACAGATGCCACCACGATGATGTCCCGGCGGCCGCTGAGCAGACTGGTAGTGGCCCGCAGGCGCAGCTTATCCAGTTCTTCATTGATGGCCAGGTCCTTTTCGATATAGGTGTCGCTTACCGGCATATAGGCCTCGGGTTGGTAATAATCGTAGTACGATACAAAATACTCTACCGCGTTATCCGGGAAGAACTGCCGGAACTCACCGTACAACTGGGCTACCAGGGTTTTGTTATGGGTAATGATGAGCGTGGGCCGCTGCACATTCTGGATCACATTGGCCATGGTATAGGTTTTACCGCTACCGGTAACCCCCAGTAGGGTCTGATATTTTTCCCCTGCCAGGAGCCCCTCCGTTAACTGGCGGATGGCTTCCGGCTGATCGCCGGCGGGAGGAAAGGGAGTATGTAGGTTGAAAGGCATGTAGAATTGAGATTTGAGACCTGAGATTCGAGATTTGCTTTCTTTACCGGCACAAGTTAAAAAAATAACGCTTTTTAAAACATATATTTGTTTAATACTATTGTTTTATGCGAAGAATGCTGCTGCTGTGTCTCCTGCTGTGCTGCTGCTGCCAGCTGAAGGCACAAACTATATATTCCCAAAAACAACTGGAGGAAGATCTAAAAACGTTCAGACACCTGCTTACACACACCAATCCGATACTTACCAAAGAAGAGCGCAACGATCTCGACCAAACACTTTCAACAACCATAAAGTTGTTGCCGCCGGAGGGCGCTACAGCACTTGCTTTCATTGATTATATAAAAGCATCTAAAATAAACACCGGCTATGACGACCATGCCGGTGTGTTTTTGGGAGAACAGGTCTTTCCCTTTTCAGATATATACTTCCCGTTTCCTGTTCATATTCTTGATGACCGGATATTGGTGAATACCGAAAAAGCCAGGGTCCCTTTCGGAAGCATGATTCTAAGCATCAATGGCATGCGTACTGCTGAGATTGTGAAAAAGCTTGCCGGGGAAGGGGACCGTAACAATTTCAGAAGGCATAAACTGAGCCAGGCATTTCCCTATGTATTCTATAAAGAGTATGGCGCTAGCAACAAATTTATCATCATCTATAAAGATAGCATCAACAGCCGGAATGAAAAATCAATTACATATGACGCTACCGGGTTAAACGGGATTAAAGAGGAGGCTGTTTCTGCCGTATTCCCACTGATCAGAGATGCGCGCTCCGGCCCTTTTAGCGTACAGACGCAGTTCTTTCCCGAATCAAAAACATATTATCTGCGGCTCCTTTCTTTTGGCAGCGTACCCGATACCTATAAACAGATCGAACGCTCCTTCGATAGTGTTTTTAAGGACATACGGTTAAAAGAGGTCCGGAACCTGATCCTGGATATCCGGGAAAATAATGGAGGATTACTGGACGTTCCGGGATTGCTGTTTTCTTATCTTACAGATTCGGTAGTATATGAAACCTATAAACAGAAAATGTTACCAGTAAAAAACATTCCGCTGGACAACTTAAAACAAATTGATTTTATGCCAACAAGTTCTAAAGCAGAAGCAAAGAAAAGAATGTATCGTCTGTACGATGGGTTTACCATAACGAACAACAGGTCGGAAAAAGAAGTACGTTTTAAGCGATCACCAAGCCCGTACCGGTTCTCAGGAAATACCTGTCTTCTTGTAAATGGGGGAACTTTTTCAGCTGCCACTTATTTTGCCGCATTATTTAAGTCCCATAAAAGAGGCCCGGTTTTCGGGTCAACGGTTGGCGGTTCTATAAAGGGGATCACCGCGGGTCATACGCTTTTATACGAACTCCCCAACACAAAAATCCAGGTAACGCTTCCACTTGCATATATTACCTTTGACGATAGCCTATACCATGCAACGGGTAATGAATATATTGCTCCGGATACCAAAGTACCTTTTGAACTTGCATATCCGTATTTTTTAAAAAAACTGGACTGGGGAATCAATATAAACGCCGGCCAATAGAAAATAGAGCTTCTTCTCAACGAGGTGAAAAGGCTTGCTCCGGCGGGAGGAAAGGGCGTATGTAGGTTGAAAGGCATGTAGAATTGAGATTTGAGACTTGAGATTCGAGCTCTTTACCGGCACAAGTTAAAAAAATAACGCCGTTTACCATGCTTGAGGCAAAAGCATTTTCAGTAGTAGTGGATGAAGTACTGTGCGTATCGTAATCTTCGGGGGACAGCGAGACCCGGGGGACAATGAAAGTCGCACGAGTCGCCCTGCCCCCCATAAGTTTTACAAAAACTATAAACTACTGTTCATCTCCGGCAATTTCCGCTTTAAATACGTCGAATAATCCGTTTGCAGGGCTTTGTATTCCTCGGTCATAAAAGACGCAGCAAACATAAAATCGGCGGTGGCGGCATTGCAGGCCACGGGCAGGTTATAGGTTGCCGATAAGCGTAACAGGGCTTTTACGTCCGGGTCGTGGGGCTGGGCTTCCATCGGATCCCAGAAAAAGATCAGGATGTCCAGCTTATCCTCGGCGATCATGGCCCCGATCTGCTGATCACCACCCAGCGGACCGCTCAACAATTTTTGAATGGGCAATTGCAGGGCCTGCTCCAGGATGGTACCGGTAGTTCCGGTCGCAAACAGGGTATGTGACACCAGCTTTTCTTTATTGGCGACTGCCCAGCTTAACAATTCATCCTTTTTATGATCATGCGCCACCAGCGCGATCCGCTTCCGGGCTCCCAGTATCCGTTCCATGGTTGTGTTTTAAGGATCTAAAGATAGATAAACCTTCCATTTCGCCCGCTAAAACCCCGATTGGTTAAAAACCCATAATTTTAGCCCATAAAATGTAAACCATGCGCGTACCTTTTTATCCGGTTGCAGCCATACTGGCGCTCTTCTTCCTGGCTTCCTGCAGCAGTACCAATCCCCGGTATATTCATAACCCGGCCGTTTATAATGCTTCTTTCTTTCGCCAGCAGGGCGACTTTAAGCTGAGCGGTGCTTTTGCCGCAAACCCCAATAACCTGTTCAGCGATATGGACCTTGACAGCAGTCAGGATAGTAAGGATAAAAACCTTGGTTTTGATGTACAGGCCGCCGTTGCCGTTACTGACCATTTTATGATCCAGGTGGCTGGCATGCGCCGGTTTGAGAAAGACCGTTTCAATGATGACGATCTTTTAGATGCAAACAAGTCCTCCAAAATAAACTACACCCGTTCTATGATCGATGTAGGCGCCGGTTTTTATACCGCCATGGGGGCATCGCAGAAGGTTTATTTTAACGGAATCTTCGGGGCCGGCTTTGGTTCCTCCAAATCCACCGATAAAGGCAGCCCCACGGAACGCAACCGGTATTACGATTACAATTTTGTGAAATACCACATCACCCCTTCCTTTAATTTCTTTTTTTCCGACAATGCCCGTCTGTCGGTAGCGCCGCAGTTTTCACTGATGACCAGCAGCAATATCAAAACCAATTATACAGAAGATGAACAGGCCCGCGTGGGATACAATACACTTCCCAATAAAAACAAAGTGTTTTTTGAGCCCAGCCTGCTGTTCCAGGCCGGGTTTCCTAATGTTTCCTGGATGAAGTTTGATGTGGGGATGAATTTTGCCACGAACCCGCTCAGCTCCAAATCCAATGAAGATGCTCCCCCCACAGTTTATGAAAACCGCGATCTGCGCTCAAGGAAGTTCCTGTTATCATTGGGTTTATCGTTTTACCCTTTTGAGGGAAAGCGGAAGTAGATGTATAAGCCGCAGATGCGCTGACTTTTATACCCGATGGCTTGATGGCTCAGCCTGGGTACATTCCAATAATCAAATCAGCGGCATTTTAAATCCAACGATCGCCGCAGATGCGCGGTTTTATACCGGTGGTTCGGCCGTTAAATACATTCCAATCTGCACATCAGCGGCATCTCCGATATTTTTCCCAACAATCGCGACAGATGCGTTGATTTTTTTTACTTCAACGGCCCGGCCGGTAAATACATCCCAATCTGCGAATCAGCGGCCTCTCCTTTATTGCCCTAATCATCGCCGCAGATGCGCAGGTTTTTTATGACCCGGTAGCTTCGCCGTTAAGCGTTTCCCGATCATCTGGGCCCAGACGGCATTCTTTATACGCCCCGAATCAACTAAATTTGCAGCCCACCGTCTTAATTACGGTGCATTTTATATGATGACCAGTACCGAGATCCGGCAGGCTTTTTTAGATTTTTTTAAAAGTAAAGGGCATGAAATCGTACCCTCTGCTCCTATTGTAGTAAAGAATGATCCAACCCTGATGTTTACCAACGCGGGGATGAACCAGTTTAAGGATTATTTCCTGGGGAACAAACAAAGTCCGTTTCCACGGGTGGCGGATACCCAGAAATGCCTGCGCGTAAGCGGCAAACACAACGACCTGGAAGAAGTGGGGGTGGATACCTATCACCATACCATGTTTGAAATGCTGGGCAACTGGAGTTTTGGAGATTACTTCAAGCCGGAGGCCATTGCCTGGAGCTGGGAACTGCTGGCCGAAGTATTCAAGATACCGAAAGATCGTTTATACGTTTCGGTTTTTGAGGGCGATGAAAAAGAAGGACTGCCTTATGATGAGGAAGCCGCAACCGAATGGAAAAAATGGATCAGTGAAGACCGCATCATCCGGGGAAAGAAAAAGGATAATTTCTGGGAAATGGGCGATACCGGTCCTTGCGGCCCCTGTTCGGAGATCCACGTGGATTGCCGGCCGGATGAAGAACGGAGCATGGTGGATGGAAAGACCCTGGTGAATGCCGATCATCCGCAGGTGATCGAGATCTGGAACAATGTATTCATCCAGTTCAACCGCCTGAAGGACGGCAGCCTGCAACCCCTGCCCGCCAAACACGTAGATACCGGTATGGGCTTTGAACGCCTGGTGCGGGTGCTGCAAAATAAAACCTCCAACTATGATACCGATGTATTCAGCGGCACCATTGCGGCTATAGAAACGATCACCGGTAAAAAATACGATTTCAGCGACAGCCGGGAAGCCATTGCCTTCCGCGTACTTTCGGACCATATCCGGGCCATCAGCTTTACCATTGCCGACGGACAATTACCCGCCAGCACGGGTGCGGGTTATGTGATCCGCCGGATCCTGCGCCGGGCCGTACGGTATTATTATTCTTATTTAGATTATAAACAACCGCTGCTGAGCCAGCTGGTAGCCGTGATTGCGAACCAGTTTGAACACGTGTTCCCCGAACTGAAACAACAGGAGGCATTTGTCACCAAGGTGATTAAAGAAGAGGAAGACTCCTTCCTGCGCACCCTGGAGAAAGGACTGAAGCGGATCGATGAACTGATGGCCCCCATCCGCGGAAAAGCTGCGGGAACCATATCGGGTAAAGACGCTTTTGAGCTCTACGATACCTACGGTTTCCCGATCGACTTAACGCGCCTGATTGCCTCGGAAAATAATATTGCAATCGATGAGGCCGGTTTTGAATCGGAGATGCAGCAGCAGAAAAACCGCAGCCGCGCCGCCACAGCCGTGGATACGGAAGACTGGCAGCTGGTGCATGCGGATGTACCGGTAACTTTTGTAGGTTACAATGACCTTAACGTTCCAACGAAGGTTACAAAATACCGAAAAGTAAAGGCAAAAGGAAAAGAACAATACCAGCTGGTGCTGGAAACCACACCGTTCTACGCCGAAAGCGGCGGACAGGTGGGCGATACGGGTACCCTGCAATTCGGCGATGAGGTGATCCCGGTTACGGACACCAAAAAGGAAAACGACCTCATCATCCAGTTTACCGATAAGCTGCCCGCTGTCATCAGCGGAGAAGCAACGGCCGTGGTGGATTTTGAAAAGCGTTTAAATACCACGTATAACCATACCGCCACCCACCTGTTGCATGCGGCATTGAAACAGGTACTGGGCGCGCATGTAAACCAGAAAGGTTCACTTGTGTCTCCCGATGTATTGCGTTTTGATGTATCGCATTTTGCCAAGATCACTGATGAAGAGATCCGCCAGGTGGAGATGATCGTGAATGAAAAGATCCGGGCAAACATCCCGGTGGTGATCAAGGAAATGCCCAAAGAGGAAGCGCTCAAACTGGGCGCCATGGCGCTCTTCGGCGAAAAATACGGAGATACCGTACGCGTGGTGACCATCGATCCGAAGTTCTCTGTAGAGCTTTGCGGGGGCACACATGTGCAGCAAACCGGTATGATCGGTATGTTCCTTATTACATCAGAATCGGCTGTAGCTGCAGGTGTACGCCGGATTGAAGCACTTACAGGCCCCGCCGCATTCCGTTACCTGAGTGAGAAAGTAGCAGAATACAAGCAGGTGGGCGAATTACTAAAAGCAGCCAATCCCTTAAAAGCGATTGAAAAACTAATCACCGATAAGGCCGCACTGGAAAAGAAAGTAGAGCGGCTGGAAGCAAAAGAACTGGTAGGCATCCGCAACAGTCTCCTGCAAAAAGACGAGATCATCAACCAGGTGAATTTTATCGGCGATATTGTGGAAGTGAGCAACCCGGACGCATTAAAGAAACTCTGTGGCGATCTGAAGAATCACCTGCGCGATTTTGTGGTGGTGCTCTGTGCCAATATCGGGGGCAAGGCTTCCGTAGCCGTTGCTATTGCCGACACGGTGGTAGCCGCAAAAGGCCTGGATGCGGGACAGATCATCAAGCAACAGGTAGCGCCCATCATCAAAGGCGGTGGCGGCGGACAAAAAACCCTGGCCACCGCGGGCGGACAGGAAGCGGGAAACCTGGATCAGGTGATTGATGCGGTGAAGGCGTTGCTTTGATCAACAGGCTGCTAACGAAACCCTGTCCGCTATTGTTTCATTAAAATGGCCGCAGATGCGCAGATTGCTGATAAATCAATCTGCGCATCTGCGGCTAAAATTTTAAGTCCCCCACCAACCTGTAACAATAAAAAGAATCCCCGATTTGCTATATTTGGTCTATGTCTTTATTCCGGCTCATCCCCGACAGACCTGATGTGGTACAGGATCAGAACCGGCCTGATGAAAAAGGAACCTTCCGGGAATGGCTCTATATCACCATCTTCCAGGCCACTACAACGGCCGGGAAGATCTTTGATATCGGGCTCTTTATCCTCATCCTCTCCAATATTGCCCTTTTAATGCTGGAAAGCGTGGAATCCCTTGCGGTAAAACACGCAACACTTTTCAGGGTACTGGATTATTTTTTCCTGGTGTTATTCTCTATCGAATACCTTTTGCGGCTTTATTGTGTACGCTCTGCAAAACGGTATGCTGCCAGTTTTTATGGGATCATCGACCTGCTGGCCATCCTGCCTTCTTATATGGAGTTCTTCTACCCGCAATGGCATGTGTTCATGATCGTGCGCAGCTTCCGCCTGCTGCGGATCTTCCGCATCTTCCGCATGGTAAAGTTCCTGGATGAAAGCCGGGTACTGATGTTTGCGCTCATCCGGGGCTTCCGGAAGATCCTTGTGTTCCTCTTCTTTGTATTGTTGCTGGCCGTCTTCCTCGGCTCCCTGATGTATGTGGTGGAGTTCGAGCATAACCCCGGATTTCATTCCATCCCCCAAAGCATTTACTGGGCCATTGTAACCATTACCACGGTGGGCTATGGGGATGTGGCGCCGGCAACTGCCCTCGGAAAGATCATTGCCTCTTTTATCATGATCCTGGGCTATTCCATCATCGCCGTTCCCACCGGCATCATGTCGGCCTCCGTGATCCAGGAAGAAAAAAGGAACCGGGGAAAACGCTGTCCGCACTGCCATGTGGCAGGACATGGAGCAGACGCCGTCTATTGCCGGAATTGTGGAGAAAAACTTAAAACCGATTAGTCGGATGACTGCTATGATCCTGGCGCAGCTAACACCTTTTGGTTGGGCACTCATCGGCGCAATGACGGCTGCGGTTTTTATCGCCATTAAATTTATTAAAAGAACAAGCCCTGGTGTTAAACCCGGATGCGCCGGTGTGGCGTATGTGGCCACCATCTATTTTATCCTGTTTCTGTTTGTGATCGTTTTTTTGCCGCTTTTATCCCAGCGCATTTACCAGGGCATCACCGGCGCACGGTCCGGCAGCTTTTTAGAATGGCTGACGGTGGGCGGTTGTTTTATAATGGTATTGGGTATGTTTTACATTATGAGCTGGGGCATTGCCTTTGCCCTTGGGCGCAGTACCAGGCGGTTTGCAGCTGTAGGCAGGCAACTCCTTGCCTGGTTCCTGATTCCGGTGGCCATGCTCTTTATGTTTTCCGTATTATGTTATGCCGTATACCTCCATTTTTCGGGTCAAAAACAGCAACCTTTTTGGGTTATTGCCATTTGCCTGTTATTTGCCGTTGCGCTCTTTTTTGGATGCTGGGGATACCTGAAAATGCTGACCGGTCAGCAGCGCGCGTTGCAGAACAACAAAAACAACCGGCGCGGTAACAAACTTTAACATTTCCGAATGTCTTCGTATTTCTCAAACCTCCTAACTTTGATCTACGAAAGAAAACGTATTTCCAAAACAGGTTGAACCATAAATTATTAATAAAATGAAGTTCCATTATGTACTTTTTGCGCTGCTGATGCCCGCCCTGGGTTTTGCGCAGAACCGCAATCAAAACAAAGAAGCCGAGCAGATCATTATCACTAAAAAGGGCAAAACAGATGATAAAATGACCATTATCGTAGACGGCGATAAGGTTACCGTAAATGGCGAACCGGTGGATACCGATAAAGAAGGCAATATCATTGTAAAAAGGAAAAAGATCAAGGATCTGGACGTGTACAATGAAGAAGGACCGTTTGGAAGGAGCCGCAATTTTAATGCCTTCGGAGGCAATAACTGGCAGGCGATGCCCGCCCCTAATAAAGCAATGCTGGGTGTGGTTACGCAAAAAACGGAAGATGGTGTAACCGTTATGAATGTATCAGAAGAAAGCGCCGCGGATAAGGCGGGGCTGAAGGAGGGGGATATCATCACAGCTGTGGACGGCAAAACCATTGCAGCTCCCGATGAGCTTTCAGCCGCCATCAAGGACAAAAATCCGGGTGATAAAGTGTCTATCTCCTATAAAAGAGATAACAAAAGCTATACTACACAAGCCGCCCTCACAAAATGGAAGGCCCCGGATACCATGGGCTTCCGTGGCGGTACCGAATCATTTCCGGCTCCCAATATCGACTTTAATGACCTGATGCGTCAGTTGCCCAACCAGAACGGCGGAAGCCGGAATTTCCGGTTCTATGGCAACCCGAGCTTTGAAACGAACAGTCCGAAGATCGGCATCCGCATCCAGGACCTGGAAAAAGGCGATGGCGTAAAAATCCTCGATGTAGATAAGGGCTCCGATGCCGATAAAGCAGGTTTAAAAAGTGGCGATATCGTAAAAGAGATCAACGGCCAGCCAGCCAACGGTACCGACCAGGCCACCCGGTTGATCCGCAGCAGCCGTAAACCGTCCCTGGACTTTAAGATCAGCCGGAACGGGAAAAGTCAATCGATTACCGTAACCCAGTCTGCCCGTATAAAAACGGCAGATCTGTAAATTTTTCAACCTTTTTGTTCCGGAAACGTTATATCGGTAGCATATCTCTATATGCTGATAGTTTTTAAGTTTTCGTGATTTAGGGTTTAAAGGCCGCCCCGGTTGAATCGTGGCGGCTTTTTTAATGCCCGGGAAAACCAATCTCCTTGCGTATCTTCGCGGACCTGAACAATTGATACGGAACACATGGAATGGAGTGAAAAATATGAAATTGTGATCGGCCTGGAAGTACATGCCCAGCTGCTGACGGAAAGCAAACTTTTTTGCGGAGACAGCATTGCATTTGGCGCAGCACCCAATACCCATGTAAGCCCCATCACTCTGGCACATCCCGGAAGTTTGCCTAAAATGAACCGGAAAGCGATTGAATACGCGGTAAAATTAGGGCTGGCCTGCCACTGCGAAATAGAACAAAAGAACTATTTCGCCCGCAAGAACTATTTTTATCCAGATCTGCCAAAGGGATACCAGATATCGCAGCACACCACCCCTATTTGTAAAAACGGGCATGTGACCATTAAAACGGCTGCCGGAACCCGGGATATCCGCCTGAACCGGATCCACATGGAAGAGGATGCCGGAAAAAGCATTCATGATGTAGATCCTTATAACACGGCCGTAGACTACAACCGTGCAGGAACGCCCCTGGTGGAGATCGTTACAGAACCGGACCTCCGCAGCAGCGAGGAAGCCTTCGCCTATGTATCCGAACTGCGCAAGCTGGTACGCTACCTGGAGGTATGCGATGGTAATATGGAGGAAGGCAGCATGCGGTGCGATGCGAATATTTCCGTTCGCCTGAGAGGAGCAGAAAAACTGGGCACCAAGGTGGAGGTAAAGAACCTCAACTCCATCCGTAACGTAAAACGGGCCATTGATTTTGAAGCAGAACGTCTGATGGGCCTGCTGGAAGCGGGGGAAACCATCCGCCAGCAAACCCGCAGCTTTGATGCCGGGAATGGTACCACCTTCGCCATACGCGATAAAGAAGATGCAGAAGATTACCGGTATTTTCCGGATCCGGACCTGCCGCCTTTCGACCTGGAAGATGCATTCATCGACAACATCCGCCGGATGATACCGGCCCTGCCAGCCGAACGCATTCACCGGTATATGACCGAATACCAGCTACCCGAATATGATGCGCAGGTACTTACCGAAGAACGGGATACCGCCGACTATTTTGAAACCATCCTGCAGCATACAAAAAATTATAAGGCAGCCGCCAACTGGATGCTGGGACCAGTGAAGACCTGGCTGAATGAAAATAGTCAGTCCATCGATGCTGTTCCCATAAAACCGGCTCAGGTAGCTGCACTCATTCAGTGCGTAGATTCAGGAAAAGTGAGCTTTTCTATCGCCTCCACAAGATTGTTCCAGCTGCTGTTGCAGCACCCGGAGGAACAGCCGCTGGCACTGGCAGAAAAAAACAACCTGATCCAACAGTCGGATGCAGCCGACCTGGAACCGGTGATCGATGCTGTGCTGGAAAAGCTGGCGCCCAAGGTTGCTGAATATAAAAAAGGGAAAAAGGGACTGCTGGCACTGTTTGTAGGCGAGGTCATGAAACAGACAAAAGGCAAGGCCGATCCGAAAAAGACCAACGAGATATTGTTGAAAAAGTTACAATAAGAATAACAGAGCTATAAGCTTTGCGCCAGTACAAACAGGACCAACCCTTATAGCTTTTTTTGAAAACTCAAGATCATGAAACAATTAGTTGCGATCCTACTCCTGGCGATCATTTTTGCGGGATGTAAGCAAGACAATAAGAAAAGTTTTGTTATCAACGGAAGCGTTGCCAATACACAGGCTAAAAAAGTATACCTGGAAGAAGTACCCATAGCTTCCATGCAACCGGTAATTGTAGATTCTACAGATATACTGAGCGGAAAATTTACGTTGAAAACCGAAGCCCTGGAAGATGCCGTTTACAATATCCGGCTGGATGCGCTGGAGTTTCCGGTGGCTTCTGTGATCAACGACGGTCCGGAGGTAGATCTTAATATTACAATGAGCACCCGGAACCCACAGATGCCCGAAAAATTCGAAGTGAAAAAATCGCCGGCCAGTCAGGCGATGAAAGATTTTATGCTGGCCTTTAATGATAAAATGATCCAGCTGGTAAATAACACGCATCAACTGGACAGCCTGCGTACCACTAAAGTAGCAGACAGTACCCTTACACCCCTGATGCAGCGCATCAAACAGGATGGCGCGGCGCTCCGGGAATATGCGCTTGGCGAAATCAAAAAAGGCATCAACCCTGCCCTTTCCATGTTTGAGCTGGGTTATTACCAGTCTACAGCTAACGGACAGGGATTGGCCCTGGAGCCGCTGGACAATAAACAGGTGGTGGCCCTGATCGACGAAGTGTCTAAAAAATTTCCCAACCACATCGCAGTAGCCGGCTTAAAACTCAACCTGCAACAGGAGATCAAGGCCGCGGAAGACCGTACCTGGATCGGTAAGCAGGCCCCGGATTTTACCCTGCCCGATGTTTCCGGAAAGTCCGTAGCGCTGAACTCTTTCAGAGGCCAATATGTGTTGGTTGATTTCTGGGCCAGTTGGTGCCGCCCCTGCCGCGCTGAAAATCCCAATGTGGTGGCAGTTTTTAATAAGTATAAATCCAAAGGATTTACCGTTTTAGGCGTTTCACTGGATGATGATGCCAATGCCTGGAAGAATGCCATTCAAAATGACAAACTGGCCTGGACCCAGGTAAGCGATCTGAAGAAATGGGAATCGCCCGTAGTGCCGATGTATAAATTTGGAGGAATTCCTTTTAATGTGTTGATTGATCCACAGGGAAAAATCATTGCAGAAGGATTGCGCGGTATGGACCTGGAAAACAAGCTGGCAGCGGTCCTCCCCTGATCCGGATCCTCTTTTGCTTAAAGATTTTAGCGCTTTTTGTGGATTACACTCCGCTAAAAGCGTTTTTTTTACGGATTACAGCCCCAAAAAGTATTCTTTAAGGAATGCCGATTAACCGGGGACTTTACAAAATATTAACCATCAATCTTAATCTAGATTATTTTCAACCTTTTGTTCCGGTACTAATTTTGTGTCATCAAATCACAAAAACAATACAACTATGGCTACATGGACAATGGATCCGATGCATTCGGAAATCGGTTTTAAAGTAAGACATCTGGTAATTTCAAACGTATCCGGCAAGTTTACCAGCTTTGAAGGCACTGTTATTGCAGACAAGGAAGATTTCAGTGATGCAAAAGTGACCTTTAGCGCTGACATTGACAGCATTTCAACCGGACCGGCACAGCGGGATGAACATTTAAAATCTGCCGACTTTTTCGATGCGGCCAACCACCCGAAGTTAACGTTTGAATCAACCGCCATCGCTCCCAAAGGCAGCGATGAATTTGAAATGACCGGCGACCTGACCATCCGCGGTGTAAAGAAAAGCGTTACCCTGAATGTTGAACTGGGGGGTATCGGACCCAATGCATACGGACAAACCGTTGCAGGTTTTGAGCTGAATGGTAAGATCAATCGTAAGGATTTCGGACTGAACTGGAGCGCCGTTACAGAAGCTGGTGGCATTGTAGTAGCAGATGAAGTAAAGTTACACATCAACGCAGAACTGGTAAAACAGGCTTAATCCGTTCTCAATACTATAAAAAAAGCGATCCATGTGATCGCTTTTTTTATATTCTGTCAACCTTTTCTTAAAAATACCGCACAAAAAAGTATAATACCATTACCGTAATCAGCAACCACCAGATGGCAGGATTGCGGAGACCCCGGTAATACTTTTTTTCCGGCTCCGGTATCCGCAGGCTTTCTCTGGTCCATATAAGGTTGTTTAACCCGGTGGATTTTGATGCCGCCGTAAGCAGGCTCACCACGGCACACAGGATCATACAGACCCAGAAAACAATACCCGTACGGTTGAAAAAGGGCATTTGCGGAAAACAAAACTCCATCAGCAGCGAAAGCGGAATGGTAAGCAACCCGGCAGCCAGCGCACCCGCAGCGGTGGTCCGCTTCCAGAAAATGCCCATCAGGAACATGGTGGCGATGCCGGGTGTAAATAACCCATAGAGATTCATCAGGTACAGGAACACCGGTTTGTCAGAATAGCTGATCAAAAGGATCGCACTCAGGATCCCGAGCAGGATAATGACCACACCCGAGCGTTTACCAAAACGGACAGCCTGTTCATCAGTCGCTTTTTTATTGATGAACTGGGTGTATACATCCACCGTTAAAATGGTGGTACAGGAGTTGATGGCTCCTGATATATGCGACATGATCGCGGAGATCAGTCCGGCCATTACCAATCCCACCAAGCCCTTCGGCAGCAATGTTTCCACCAGGGTAGCAAACAGCAGGTCCGGCTGTTCCAGCTTCGGCAGAAATTTTGGTGCGATCAATGCCGGAACGGTAATGATCAGCGGTACCAGGAATTTGAGGTAATCGCCAAAGATCACGCCCATACGCCCGTGCCATTCATTCTTTGCGGCAAGCACCCGCTGCACAATGAACTGGTTGGTGGCACAGTAAAAAACGCTGATGCACAACAGCCCGCCCAGGTACATTGTCCAGGGAAAATCCGGGTCCGAAGCCGGGTAGAACATCTTCCAGTTTTTTGAAGATTCGGCAATAGCGCTGAAACCACCGGCCGCATGAATGGTACTGAAGGTTAAAATGATTCCTCCCAGCACCAACACCACCAGCTGCACCATTTCGGTCCAGATCACCGCCCGGAGGCCGCCCAGCACTGTATACAATCCCGTCAGCAGCGCCATTCCTAAAATACTGTAGAGGATGGGAATGCCAAATAAGGCATGTAGTGTAAGGCCACCGAGATACAATACCGCACCGATCTCTACAAACACGTAGGTAAATAAGATCAGCAGGGCATACAGCACCCGCGTTTTGGTACCGAAGCGTTTTTCCAGGTATTCCGGCGTGGTATAAAAACCATTCCGTAGGTAAAAAGGCAAAAAGATCCACAGTAACGCATTAAAGCCAATAAGGATGGCGCCCCATTCCAGCGTAATGGCCACAAAGCCCCGGCTGTAGGCCGTTCCCATGGCGCCTACCAGGTGATGACTGCTGATGTTGGCCGCAATAATACTACCGCCGATCATCCACCAAGGCAGCTTATCTCCCGCCAGGAAATAATCCCGCTTGGTACGGGCACTCCTCCGCGTAGCATACAATCCCAGTGCCACTACACCAATAATATAAATCCCGAAAATGAGCAGGTCAATCCATTGCAGTTTCATCTGTCAGTATTTTTTCAATTTCCTTCCGGGTTTCTTCGATCAGCGATTCCAGTGCACCGGCTGCATAGGGTGTTTGCCATACAGCGTAAATATCCTTATCATACAGATGCTGCGGAGGCAGGTACCCCACATAGCCATTGGCAATATTGATACAGATAATTGCTATGTCCGGGAAAAAAGCCCGCAGCTTTTCCTGGAATTCCGAATAGGCCTCATTGGGCTGTGCCACCAATATGGCATTTCCCAGGCGCCAGATCCATACCGGCAGATCTGCATGGCTATTGTTTCCGATGGCAATACGGGTGTTAAGCTTTCGCCAAAGACGGTCCTTTAATACCCGGTCCTCACATTGACGGTATTCCTGTTCGATAACCTCCACATCCGGTAATTGTTTGTAAGGGACCCGCACGATCACTTTTTTTAACCGGAGACATTCAGAAGGTTGCACCGGCTTTTCGTTCCAGATCGCCAGCGGCGCGCCCGATACCAGTGCATGATCAAAAGCCCAGACAGTATCAGCGCCCGGATCCATTTCCAGCACGGACAATACTGCATAGCCCAGCTGTCTTCCGTTTGCATCCACGATTTCCGGATCCGCTACATATTGCCTCTTTGGCGCCAGATCACCGGACGCCCCCTGTAAGAACATGCAATGAGCGGATGTACGGATAGTAATTAATTCCCGCATAGCACCAACAAAATCCGGTGAAAGCAGCCGATTCTCGTGCGCAAACGTGGTAGGATGGCAGGCATAATTGGCAATGACCGCCTTTATATGTCCCTCTCCATTCAAGAGTTGTCCTACCAGCAAGGTTTGATCCGCGTTGGCATCGGGGTCATAACCGATCAGGTAGTAATCCCCTACTTGCAGGTCCCGCTTTGTAGCCAGGTTGCAGCAACCGCTGCTCCACACCAGTATACTTTCCTCCATGCCGGCGAGGGCCTCGTGAATACAGGTTATTGCCGCTTCCTGCAGCGTATCCAGGTACGGCAATATATAAGCACCGCCGGGCTGCTGCAGGTCATTGGAACAGATGCTGGGTCCGGCATGTGTATGCGATAAACAAAAAAGCAATTGTTCTTCCTGCAGATCAAAATGCTGTAGCAAGGCCTGCCGCAGCCGGCGTTCGTCTTCCTGGTTCTTCCACCAGCCCAGGTCTGCCGTAAGAAGCAGGGCCCTTTGCCCTGAAGCCGTTTCAATGGCCAGGCATTGCATCCATAACGGCCGGTGAACGCCGCTTGCATTGTCGAAGGTGGCAGCCCCCCAATTGCGCGCATAAATACCCAGCGGTGGCGTAATATCGGCCTGCGCCATACCAAATTTTGCCCGCAGGCGTGCTGTATGATCGGTCCGTTCTTTTGTTGTATTCATAACTGTTTATGGCCTGATTAATGAAAGTCCGCCATCCAGTAAAATAGTGGCACCCGTCAGATGTCGGTTTTCCGGGGCTGTGATCCACAGCACCTGGTCGGCAACCTCACCGGCTTCGATGATCTTTTTTAACGGTACCTGGTTGCGTGCCGCTTCCTGCAGCTCAGGAGCCGTGCTCCATACCTCCTTACTCAGCCCGGCATTTACATAGCCCGGCGCCAGCTCGTTGACCCGGATGCTATAAGGGGCATATTCCAGGGCCATCGACTGGCAAAGCATCCGCAGACCGGCTTTGGATACGCTGTACGCCGGCAGGTTTTTATGCACGGCATGGGCCGCCCAGCTTCCAAGAAACACAATATTGCCGGCCACCTGTGCCTCACTAAAATAGCGGGCTACCCCGTTGGCCAGGTAAAACGCCCCATCCAGGTTTACTTCCAGCTCCCGTTTCCATTCTTCCGGCGTAATGCTTCTATAATCTTTCAGGGTTACCCGCGCCGCATTTACAATACAATCATCGATCCGGCCAAAACGCTCCAGTACGGCGGCAATCCAGTTGGCTACCGCCATTGCATCGGAAACATCCACTTTGTGATAATCAACAGTTCCGGGCAGCTCCTTTAACCGTTGTAAGGCATTTTCTTCCGGCTCCATATCGCATAAAGAAATGGTATGCCCTGCACGCAGGTATGTCGTTGCTATGGCCATCCCGATATCGCCCAGTCCCCCGCTGATGAGGACCACTTTTTCTTTTAACTGCTGCATGCTTTAAAATTTACCAGTCACCTACGCTGCCGTCCTTATAAAAAGTACGTTGCAGGATCTCCTGTTGAAACGGATGTTCTTTTACAACGGCCTCATTGATCTCAATGCCGAGTCCTGGTTTATTATTGGGCAATACGATCCTTCCTTTTTCCTGTACCGTAAATCCTTCCGACACCACCTCATTGCGCCATTCCACATCTTTGTGCACGCTTTCACAAATGATATAGGAAGGCGTGGCAAATCCAAACTCAATCGAAGCCGCGGTACTTACCGGTCCCTGCGGATTGTGCGGCGCCATCGACACCCGGTAGGCTTCCGCCAGCGCCGCAATCTTGCGTACTTCCGAGAGCCCGCCGCAGTGGGTAATATCCGGCTGGATCACGCTCACCGCCCGCTTTTCCAGCAGTTCACGGAACGCATGCACCCCAATCAGCCGCTCGCCCGTTGCAATGGGTGTGGCAACCGCCCGCTGGATCAGTGCAATATCTTCCATTGTTTCGGGCCAGCAGGGTTCTTCAAAAAAATAAAGGCCATAAGGTTCCAGCGCTTTGGCAAACTGCATGCCCATCCGCGGGCTGGGCCGGGCGTGACAATCGACCATAATATCGATATCATCCCCCACGGCTTCCCGCATGGCTTTTACGCAGGCCTCCGCATACTTCACCGGCCGCAGACCCTCCAGCGGCATGGTTTCCGGCACCGCCATCGATTTAAAAGCGGTGAATCCTTCTTCCACGGCTTTCTGCGCCAGTTCGCCAAAACGCTTTGCATCGTCAGGGGCCGTTTCATAAAAGTCTTCCATACGTCCGCCACCCAGGTGACAATACAAGCGGATATAATCGCGTACGCGGCCACCCCAAAGCTCATGGCAGGGCACGTTGTGAATTTTACCCGCAATATCCCAAAGAGCAATATCAATGCCGCTGATCGCCGTACCCCGTACCACGCCGTTGCCGTGCCAGAAGTGCTGGCGGTACATCATTTGCCAGAGGTATTCGATCCGCCGCGGATCTTCACCGACCAGGAGCTCGCTCAGGTCTTTAATGGCACCTACAACTCCTTGCGTATGCCATTCCAGCGTGGCTTCGCCCCAGCCCCAGAGCCCCGGCTGATCGGTAACTACTTTTACAAAAATCCAGTTGCGCATGCGTGCATGGCATACAAAGGTTTCAATTGCAGTTATCTTCATTGTCTTTTATTATAAATTTTTCACCACTTTTTCGGTTGCTTCCAGTGTTTGCTCAATATCAGATGCTGTGTGTGCATAAGAAATGCTGCCCTGTTTGATCGCCGCCGGGAAGTTAAAAATTCCTTTTTTGATCAGTTGTTTACGGTACCGGGTATCCAGCTCAAAGTTGTGATGCTCCAGGATATCATGAAAATGCACCGGCGCATGATCCATAAAATAGGTACAGAAAGCAGAGCCCTGTCGTGCCACATAAAACGGTATGCCCAATTTAGGGAAAATTTCATTATATCCTTTTTCCAGCAGGGCTCCCAGTTGCTCCACATGCCCATACACACCAAATGCAGGATCCGCCAGTTTTTTCAGCGTGGCAATAGCCGCTGCAGTCGTCAGCGGAAACGCATTAAAGGTTCCGGCAATCATTACCCGTTCTTCTTTATCAGGATGTACAAAATAATCCATGTATTGCTTTTTGCCGGCGATCACCCCCAGGGGATATCCGTTCGCAACGGCCTTTCCAAATGTAGACAGATCGGGAACAATATTGCAGATCGCCTGATAACCGCCCAATGCATGGCGAAAACCGGTCTTCACTTCATCAAAGATGAGCAGGAATCCGTGCTTGTCTGCCAGCGCGCGCAGGCCCTCCAGATATCCCTCCTGTGGTTTTACAATCCCGATGTTCTGCAGGATGGGCTCCAGCAATATGCAGGCAACGGGATATTGACGCACCATCAGCTCCACACTTGCCAGGTCATTAAAGTTTACTACATGCACCAGCGCCTTGTGCGCTTCCGGTACGCCCGCACTCAACCCGTCAAAAGGATATTCATCCGGACTTTGAAATGGTCCTACTGCTTCTTTTGAGCTGATCACGTTGCAGGCCACATCGTTATGCCACCCGTTATAACCGCCCTGCATTACAATCACGTGGTCCCGTTTGGTAACCGCGCGTGCAATCCGGATGGCATGATAGGTGGCTTCTGACCCGGTAGTGGTAATCTGGATACTTTCTGCTGTGGGCACACATTCACAAAATAAACGTGCAAAGGCGCCCTCCAGTAATGTAGGGCCCGCGCCCATCAATACCTGCTCTTCCCGCAGGGTTTCAGCCACCGCCTGATTTACATCCGCGTCATTGTGGCCTAAAAAGGAAGCTGCAAACCCGGCCTGATAATCGATGTATTCATTTCCGTCAGCATCCTGTACGCGGCTGCCTTTGCCTTTCACAAAACAGATATTCGGGTCCGACTTCCGGTTTAATGAAACGATACCTCCCGGTATCCATTGTTGATTTTCTCTCAGGATCTGAGCAGAGTTGACATTTTCTTGCATAAATAACAAATGATTAAATTGTATTGCGTTTAAGCAAACAATCTGTATTTTAAATATATATTACTGGTTATAAACATATTAGGCAATCACATCAATTAGGTTTACGGTTTATGCACTTTTGTGTATACTAATTTAGTGCAAAAATGTATACATTTATGCTATTATCCTAGTTTTTTTATAAAAATTTATGCGCACACTCGTCAAAGACATTGCATTTCCCGAGGGGCCGGCTTTTGACAGCAACGGATCCATCTGGCTTGTTGAGAAAGAAGCCGGTAACCTGATTTGCTATAAGGACAACCAATGGTACCGGTATTTTGTGGACGGGGCGCCCAACGGCATTGCCATTGACACAAACAACCTGCTGTGGTTTTGCGATTCCAAACAGCACAGTATCCGTACGTTTGATCCCGCAACCGGTACAACGGATACGGTGACAGACCAGGTGGATGGCCATACGCTGAAAATGCCGAATGATCTTGCGTTTGACCGAAACGGCCAACTTTTATTTACTTGCCCCGGCGACCGGCTTACCGATGGCGGAGGTTATGTATGTTGTTTAACGGGAGGCAGGCAGGTAGTGAAAATCAGAACCGGCATGTACTATCCGAACGGACTGGCATTTAACCGGGAAGGTACCTGTTTATATATTGCGGAGACGGGTACCCGGCTGATCTGGAAATTTGACTGGGATGCCGGAACCGCAACGCTTTCACACCCCGGGATCCTGGCCAACACAGGCGGCGCCGTGGGGCCGGATGGGATGGCGCTGGACGAAGCCGGAAATATTTATATAGCCGTGTATGGTGCAGGGGTTATTCAAAAAATAAGCCCGGATGGATGCGAAATAGAAGCCATCCGTTTACCGGGAGCAAATCCCACCAATTGTGCCCTGGATCCCCGGGGCAGCCAGGGATTGATCATTACAGAAGCAGAAAAAGGATGGTTATTACAAACAGATATGAGTGTAAAGGGTTTGCTTTAAGCAGGAAATGTGCATCCCATTAAGAAACGAAATTACCGCAAACGTCTTTGGTTATAAAACAGGTTGCCTTAAACCATTTCCAGGGCTTCATGCTCACCCCGGTCCAGGTGTTTTACCAGGGTGTCATAAGCCTTCTGCCAATCATCCTGCTTCAATGCATTTACAATTTCCCGGTGCTCCTTACCCGTATCCTGGTAATCTTCCATTTGCCGGATCATGGTACCCAGCTTCATATGAAAGAGGGGAATATTGCTGTTGTTGTACATGGCGATCAGGCGGGAATTACCGGTGCCTTCAATGATCTTTTCATGAAATTTAATATCTGCTTCGCAGGCGCCACCGTAGTACTCCTTGCTCACCATTGCATTAAAATCATCACAGATCAGTTCCAGCTCTTTGATCAGCGCCTCGTTCTTTTTTGAAAAAAGGATCTTTAATGCACCCACCTCCAGCAGTTCGCGCAGTTCACGAATGTCTTTCACATCCTTCAGGGTCATCCGTTTTACAAAGCATCCGCCTTTTTCGCCAAACTCTACCAGGTTTTCGCCCGCCAGGCGCATGAATGCCTCACGAACCGCCACCCGGCTGGCATTGAGCTTAGCAGCCCAATTGCTTTCCACCAACCGTACGCCACCCACGAGCTGGTTTGACAATATTTTTTTTCGGACTTCCAGGTATACTTTATAAGCTAACGAATCTTCTTTCATTCCTATTCTGTTTTTAAAAGCGAACCCGCTTTTAAGTTGCACAATTTAATTATTTCTGCCTAAACCGCCGGAAAGCCCTGCACTATTTTTCAGCACACCTTCCTGCGCTCTGTATATTCTCCGGGGCTTTAAATGAAGCCGCCCCCCTTTCATTTTTACAGAAAGGGTATGCTTGCTTTTTAATACCGCCGCATTAAAATTCAGTTTTCCATCTGCACCGGAAAGATTCCAGAAGCCTTCCTGTAAACCCGCCACGATCACTTCGTATTCCTGATCATCGGGTACTTCCAGGTCGAATGCTTCCCGCAATAACCTTCCGGGCCGGGCTAGAACCACCAGCCTGTCGCCCACCCGGAACTGGTAGTAGTCGTTCTTTTCCATAAACTGAAGGGGCAGTTCGGCATGTGTTTCCTCTGCCATCTGGAATACAGTAACAAAGTCTGTTTTGTTGGTTTGCTTTAATGGCGACACCAGGATACGGGAACCCTTTGCCTCGGGCCACACAGAGCGGGCAGCATACAGATCGCCCGATACAAAGGCCGATGAATCACCGCTGAAGACCTGGTGCTTACGATCATCGGCGGCCGGCAACAGCATGTTAACATAGGTGGTGCCCCCCTTTCCTTTCAGACTGCTGTTGAGTATAAACCGGCTGGCCGAAACCTGTGGCCGGTTCAGGGTATTGATCTGCCATGTTTTTTTAAACGAAGGATCTGTACTGGTTACTTCATCCAGCAGGATAATCACCGCCGGCACATCGGGTCGCTTCATATCCAGGAATAAAAAACTCCGGGAGTATTGTTCCAACTTGGAAGTATAGGCCGCGGTAAGATCCGCATTGAAATAACTGTAAGCGGGCGTCACAGGATCCGGACCGTAATCGCAGGAACGTACAAAGCCGGTATGGAACCAGGAGTCATTCAGTACTTCCGCTACCGTTCTGGGAAAACGTTGACTGAAACGGGTGCCACCGTCGTTTGTCTTCGTACGGAACAGTAAGGGTTCGGCCGGATCCCGCACCAGCAGCATGCTGTGGGCCACCGACCGCTTATTGAAATTAAAATCATAGGGCGAACCGTAGGACAGGTACAAACCCAGGTCACCCACCTGCATGCCGTGATGGTAAATTTGTATGGCACCGGCATCCGCATGCTGGTGATTGCCAAAATGAAAACCGCCGCCTTTGATCTCGGCCACCACATTGCTGCTTTCTTTTTGTTCCTCCCAGCCGGTACGCGCTACCATGGAACCCAGTACCGGTCCGAAGTCGATGGTGCGCGGCAGGCGGTTCAGATCAAAGTCCGGTTTTAGTGCCGGGTCGTCCAGCAGTAAAAACAAGACGGGGTTATCGGGCAGGCCTCCCTGCCGGAGGAACTGCCCTTTAAACAAAGCGTTGCCCGAGTATGCATAACTCAACAGCATGGTTTGCGGGTTCTTCCAGTAAAAGCTATCGCTTTGCGCATATTTTACACTGAACATATCGCCGTCCCGCAACATCTTTCCATCCGGGGTCCGCATGTAGAGCCAGTAATAGGGCAGGTTTTTAATATTATCATCAAATACAGGAAACCCGGTCATGCGGTAAAACAGCCATGCAGCGTGCATTTCCCAGCCAAACCGGTAACCGCCGTAATCAATACCCTGGTTGTGCCGGGGCGACTGGTATTCAAATTTCCGCATGGGCACCAGCTGCTCCAATACGGTATAGGCGGTGTACTTATAGGGCACAGGGTCTTCGTCATAAACGGCGATGCTCATGGCCAGCAGATCGCGGCAGATCTGGGCTTCATTTCCATGCCCGTTGATAATGCTTTCTGCACCAAAGAAGGGGGGCCAGCCGATCTCCATATCCCGGGCCAGGCGCTGCATGTTCCTGCGCAACTCCGTCTTCTGTGCTGCGCTCAGCAGTTCGTAACACCAGTCGTACACCAGTGCCGCCGTATAAATAGCACGGCCCATTTCCCGGGAAATATCACCATAAGTAACATTGCCAAATTCCAGCACTGAAAGGTATTGCGTCATTAGCTTCACCGCCTCATTCCCCACAACCTGGTCTTTTTCCAACAAGTAATAAAAGGCCTTGCTTTCTATTGCCTGTTCCAGCTTTTCGTTGTAACTAATCTCCTGCAGCGGATCATATTCAAAGGCAAACTGCTGCAATGCCGCGTGTTTCACTTTGCTCCAGGCCGCCTGGTGTGCAGTATCCTCCAGGCGCTGACGGATCACCGGCAGGGTTTCATTGTTTACCCAAAGGCGGGGATGGGATGCCGGTGGCAATATCCTGGGAATATAAGCTTCCGCTTCTTTGGGCGGCACCGGAGGTATGTACGGCTTCACGGAGATGGTATAAAAAACCAGGTTCTCGGGCAGCCAGATCTTCAGCTTTTCTTTTTTCTTCCCAAATTCAAACTTGCCCAGCTCCTGTTTTCCGCCTTTATAGCTATCATAAACGATGCGTTTTGTGATCCGCTCCATGCCCAGCTGAAAATGGGCAATACGTGATAATACACCTGTGGTGTCTTCTTTTCTTAGTTGTTCCGGATCCAGGGGCATGGTTTCCGCTTCCAGCACGTACCAACCCGTTTCAGGCACTTCAAGTTCCAGTTCTACATCCGCTTTACGATCCGGATATCCATCTGTAACCGATTCCTTCAGAGTGAGGCCTTGCTTCATTAACCCTCCCTCCCTGGTTTTGTGCAGTACTACAACGTCTTTATTGATCTTCCCCTGTTGCAGAAAAATCACAGCAGGGCGCTGCCCCATGGCAAACAACCCGTAAAAAACAAAAGAGATGATTCCAACAAACTTTTTAAACATCTTCCTATATCAGCATCTTAAAGATGCCTGTTTTTTTCGTTACAAAAATGATCCTGTTACCAACCCGGGTTTTGTGTAAGGTTGGGATTCACATCTCTTTCCGACTGTGGTATCGGCCACAGGTAATAGTTATCCGGGAAGCCTCTTTGCCGGATTTTCACCCCTGTAAACTCCGTCATCCATACCCCATCTACTACGTCCCTGGCAATTCGCCATCTCCGGATATCTGAATAACGTTGTCCTTCCCCGCATAACTCCACCATCCGTTCATGGCGTATCCGCTCACGCATCTGTTCTTTATTTAATCCGCCCGTCAGCCCTGGCATACCAGCCCGCGTCCGTACAGCATTTACAGCATCGTATACACTCTGGTCCGGCACGCCCGCCGATTCATTCTTTGCTTCCGCATACATTAATAGCACATCCGCCAGCCGGATGAGGGGAAAGTTTTGTGGCATATTATCCTGTAAGGTATAAACGGATCCGGTTTCTACAAATTTTCGCCAGGCATAACTTCCATTGGTCCATACCGGTACATAGGCTGCCGGATCGGAAGTCACTACCGGAAACCGGTACAAATAATCAATACCGCCCTTTCCGTTAAAGGTAGACCAGGGTACGACAATGCCCTTTTGCAAACGGGGATCGCGGTTCTCAAACAGCTTCCGCACGGAAGTTTCATCCTTCCAGTCATTCACATTATCGGGGTTAAATACTCCGCCCTGTGCATTTTTGAAGTTCGCAAAATCGAACGGGGTGCCGTCCTTCATTTCATATTCATTTACCAGCTTCGGTGTGGGGCGTGTACGCTGGGAGCCGGTTGTGGCACCCCTGGCATTGCCATAATTACGGTCAGTGGCCAGCCCATTTCCCTGCTGTGCCACATACTGCACATCAAAAATAACCTCACTGTTGTTATTCCCGGCCACACGGAACAAAGTATGATAATCGGCCACTAAGGTCCGGTCGCTTTTCTCCATCAGTTCTTTAAAATCTGCAGCCGCCTTTTCATATTCCTTTGCCCAGAGATGTGCTTTCCCCCGCATGGCCAGCGCCGCCCATTTGGTAACACGGCCTTTATTCGCTGCATCATAACTACCCGGCAACAATGCATAGGCCTCCGTCATATCCTTCACAATAAAATCATACACCTCTTTTTCCGTATTCCGCGGCTTAAACGATTCATCCACATTCATGGGGTAATCATAAAGTGGTACCCCGCCAAAATAATCCCAGAGTTTAAAATAGAAATACCCTCTGAAAAACTTGGCTTCCCCCAGGGTACGGTTCTTGACAGTTTCGCTCATTTGTATCTCCGGCACTTTCTTCAGCGCGGTATTCGCCCTGTAGATACCTTTATAGAAAATCCCCCAGGAGGTTGAGTAAAACGAGGCATTGGCAGGGAATACCCCTGTTGTGAGCCCGGTTGCGAACGACTGGTAAGAAATATCGGTAAAGTCGTCCATCATACCATAGATGACGATGCTGTTGGTAAATTCGCGGTTGGCGTTATAAATCGCATTGATGCCCGTTACCGCATCCTGCTCGGATTTCCAAAAATCGCCTTCCGATAATCCAACCAACGAATTTCTATCAAGGAATTTATTGCAAGACCCCAGTACAAGTACGGAGAGTGTTGCGATCATTATTTTCTTTATCATGGCTTCTTCTTTAAAATGCAATGTTTAAACCAATGATCCATTGTTTCATCAACGGATAGGAGATCCCGGAGTTTTCCGGATTGTATCCTTTAAAATCGGTGAATGTAAAATAGTTTTCCAGGTCGGCATATACCCTTAGCCGGTCTATTTTAAGCCTGTTGGTCATCTGTCTAGCAAACGCATATCCCAATTGCAGTGACTTTACCCGGAAGTAGGAAGTATTGTAGAGCCAGTAATCACTGTAAGCCGTGTTCAGCGCCGAGCCCGAAGTAAGCAGCCGCGGATAAACCGTCGATTTGTTTTCCGGGGTCCAGCGATTCAGTATCTCCGTTCGTTGCAGATAGCCTTCGTTCAGGTTAAAGGTATTAAACCCGTCATTACCCCAGTATTGCTTTACACCGCCAACACCCTGCCCCACTATATTCAGGTCGATGCCTTTATAAGCAATGCTAACATTCAGTCCATACGTATACTTGGGCAGCGATGAGTAATTTTTAACCACCCGGTCCTTTTCATTAAATACTTTATCGCCATTGGCATCTTTATAAAGCATATCGCCCGGCTTTGGAGTACCCCCTACATAGGTACCAAAGGTATAGCCATCGGCAACCAGGCGGTCAATTTCGGACTGATCCTGGATAATCCGGTCGAACTCCAGCACATAAAAACTGGTAAAGGGTTTGCCTTCGAGGGTGATCGTTGTACCATCAATCGAAGTATCTCCGTTAAACCGGCTCACGCTGTTGGTGACGGTAGACAGATTTGCATTTACCTGGTAGGACCAGTCTTTTCCCGGGGCATTCCGGTAGGTTAACTGGAACTCCATTCCCCGGTTCTTCATGGCTGCAATATTCTGCCAGGGCGGAAGGAAGTTTCCCATCACCAATGGAATGGGGATCTTGGTCAGGATGTCTGTTGTGATTTTGTCGAAGTATTCGGCACTCAGCAACAACCGGTTTTTCAGCATGGTGATATCCAGTCCGATGTTTGTAGCCGTTGTGGTTTCCCATTTGATGCGGCTGTTAGCGATCTCTTTTGGCGCTACCCCTTGCTGCATCTGTCCGCCAAACGGGTACAGGTAAGAACCGTATACTACCTGGTAGGTATAATCTCCGATCCGGTTGTTACCCAGCCGTCCCCAGGAGCCCCTGATTTTTATATCATCAAATACTGCTTTTAACGGCTGTGCAAAAGGTTCCTCTAACACTCTCCATCCTGCCGAAAACGAAGGGAAGAAGCCCCACCGGTTCTCCCGGGCAAACCGCGATGATCCGTCATACCGTGCATTGGCTTCAAACAGGTATTTGCTTTTATAGTCGTAATTCAGCCGTCCGAAGTAAGACTGAAGCGCATCATCGGTTCCGGATCCGTTTATAGCTTCCATGTTGGTTCCGGCATCCAGAATGTAAATGGCATCGTCCCCGAGGATATCGTTCTTCTTTGCATCGAATTTATCCATGCGGTTGTACTGCTGATCGAAACCCAGCAATGCTGTGAAGTGATGCATTTCTTTGATAGATTCCCTGAACCGCAGCTGTGTATTGAGCACGGTGGTATAATCCCTTCTGCTGCCGTTAAACAAGCTGTTGATGCTTGGTTTTTTGGGATACTCAAAATTTGTCTGTAGGTTCCAGAGCGAATAGGGCCGCGCATATTCCCAATTCCGGTCGTTATTATAATTGAAGCCAAAGCTGCTTTCCCATTCCAGGTTCTTCAGCAGGTTCACGATACCATAAAATTTCAGACCCAGCCGTTGCCGTTCATATTGTCCCCGGATGTTATCCACATAAGCCCTTGGATTGGCGCCCGCCGGCAAGCCATTGAACATTTCACCGCCATAGCGCCCGTCTTCATACTTTGGTATGACGCCCGGTGTGGTGTTCCGTATCGTTGAAAAAAAGCTGGCTACATCCAGGGGGTCCCTGTTTGCCCAGTACCCAAACACATTGCCTCCAATGGTCAGTATCTTCTTTATTTTCATGTCTGCATTGATCCGGAAACTGTATTTGGTATAGTCGGAATGGTCGATAATACCCTGGTTCTTTAAATAGCCTAATGACAGGGCGATGTTTCCTTTTTCTCCGCCTCCCCGCACAGACAGGTTATGCTCGGTAAGTAAGCCTTTTTTCAGCATCTCGTTATACCAATCGGTATTGGGGTACAGCGGGTTTCCGGCGGCAGATTCTGTTCTCCAGGTATCAATCAGCGTTTTCGCATATTTCTCACGCCCTTCCGATTCATTCACCAGCTCCATATGCGTAGCCATATCCGTTATAAAATCAATGTGTTTCGCCACATCCTGCATGCCCGTATACCCGTTATAATTAAAGGTGAACTTATCGCCCTTGCCCCGCTTCGTTGTAACGAGCAGTACGCCGTTGGCCGCCCGCGAACCATAGATGGCTGAAGATGCAGCGTCTTTAAGTATCGACACGCTTTCCACATCGTTTGGATTCACATCATTTAAAGCTCCGGGCACCCCATCAATGACCACCAATGGTGAAGCATCATTCATCGTTCCTTTGCCGCGTACCAGCAGATTAAATCCTTCGGCTCCGGGAGCGGCAGAGGTTTGTGCAATATTAAGTCCTGAAGCAGCGCCTACCAATGCGGATGCCAGGTTCAGATTAGGCCGGCTGGCCAGGGATTCATCAAACTTAACCACCGACACTGCTCCGGTAAGGTTTACCTTTTTTTGTGTACCGTAACCCACTACCACCACTTCATTCATTTCATTGGTTTGTGGCTCCAGCGATACTTCGCGGGCGGCGCTTGCCTGCATGGTTACCGTTTTAAATCCTACCAGACGGAATTGTAGCTGATCTTCCGGAGCTGCGTTAATACGGTATTCCCCGTTCTTACCGGAAACGACCGTTTCCCTGCTCGAAAGGTTGGTTACTTCCACACCCGCCAGCGGTTCTTTATTACCATCGGTTATCCGGCCTGTCACCAGTTCAGCGGCCGGCCTGAGGAAAACTGCGTGTGTGCCTGCTGCTTTGCTTCGTGTGGCTTTTGAAAACAACGGTAAACCGGAAGAAGCGTTGCCCGCTAAAGGAACAAGGGGCAAGGCCAATAAAACGTACGTTCCTAAAAGCATGTTCCTGATGCTGCGTGAGTTTGGGTTCATGAATAATCGTGTTAAAAATAATTTTCCAAACAAATTAATTTTAGGTTTTCATTCCTTAGCATCAGCCATCATCCGGCTGTTCAAAATACAGGTTTCAGAAAAACAATAAACAAGAAAATCGCAATCAAGTAGTCAATAATACTGTATACAATATTAATCATTTTTTGTAAACAAACAAAATTTATTTTATTTTTTTGTTACTTTTTTTATCGGCTAAGCTATGTAATAAAAACAATATAATATATTTATTATCAACATATTAAGAATACACTCTTTTAAAAGTCATAAAGCAATCAGTAAAATGTATACAAAATAATTAGATTTTTGTATATAAAATTAAATAATTAGATTTGGTTTAGAATCATAAAACAACGCTTAAAATTCGACTTTATGCGGCTTGCAGCACTACCTGTTTTATTATCAATGGCAGCTCTTTTTGTATCCTGCCACAACGAAAAGAAAAAAGAACCGCCGGTACTGAATACAATCCAGTTGGGGCAAACAACCTTGTCTCTTACCCGGGTAGCAAACCATCTGAATGTTCCCTGGGATCTGCAATACGACCGGAAAGCGCATGCCATCCTGTTTTCCGAGATCGCCGGTGTGATCAAGCGGCTGGACCTCAACACTTATAAAGTGTCTCCTGTTGCACGTATAACTGATGTATACCATCAGCGCACGACAGGTCTGCTGGGTATGGCCCTGTATCAGCCAGAACAAGGGCCGGATTACCTGTTTTTGTCCTACACCAGCAAAACGGGTGACCGCATTTATTCAAACCTATTACGTTATACATATAATAATGGAAAACTAGAGGCGCCGCTGCGCTTACTGCGCATCCCGGGTAACACCGGGCACAACGGCTCCCGCGTGCTGGTAGCTAAGGATCAAAAAGTATACTGGGCCACCGGCGATGCTGCCAGCGATAGCTTTGCGCAGGACAGTACTGCGTTGAATGGAAAGATCCTGCGTTTAAACCTGGATGGCAGTATTCCAAAAGATAACCCCATTCCCAGCAGTTATGTATACGCCTGGGGGTTCCGCAATATGCAGGGACTCACCCAATCGGAAAGCGGCGCCATTTATACTTCTGAACATGGAGATGCCATTGAAGACGAGATCAACCTGATCCGCCCGCTGCAAAACTACGGTTGGCCGCAGATCGAAGGGAAACACGACACCGAAAAAGAGATCGCGATTGCAAAAAGATCGCCCCGCACAGAACCGGTGCGGTCCTGGACACCGGTTATTGCACCCGCGGGCCTGGCCTGGTATGGTTCAGATGCCATTCCCGAATGGAAGAATAGTTTACTATTGACCACCTTGAAAAGCCAGTCGCTGCGGATCCTTCATCTTTCTGCCAACGGACTGCAGATCACGGATGAAGCCATTCTTTTTGCCAATTACCTGGGACGCTTGCGTTCCGTATTGGTATTACCGGATGGTACCATCTATTTTTGTTCGAGCAACCGGGACTGGAATCCGCAAAAAGGATTTCCCAAACCCACTGATGATGGCATTTATCGTTTGCAAAAAACAACCGATACTACGGCCCCCGTATTACGGCCCCAAAAGTCCCCGGTCCTGCAGGAACAGTCTGGCAAAGCCTTATACGAATCCTACTGTGCCTCCTGCCATAAAACAGATGGCAAGGGGCTGTTGAATACGTTTCCATCCCTTGCCGGTTCCCGGCTGGTAAACGGCGATGCAAATAAATTACTGCAGGTGCTGCTGCACGGAGCAGGCGGAAAAGCATCCGACGGCATTTCCTACGAAGCTTCGATGCCCGCTTTTGCATTTCTGAAAGACGAAGAGATCCGGGTGCTTACCAACTATATCCGAAGCAGCTTTGGTAACGCAGCCAGCCACATCTCATTGGAAACAGTAAAAAACAACCGGTAAATCTATATGCAGACCGCTCCTTCCAACAAACCCTCCTTTTTTAAAAAATGGATCTCCATCCTGGGGCCGGGGATCATCACGGCCGCGCTGGTATTTGGTCCCAGCAAAATGACCATTACTTCTAAAATGGGCGCCGATTATGGCTTCAGCCTTATCTGGGTGATTGTAGCCGCCATTTTTTTTATGATGGTTTTTACCAATATGGCCGCCCGTATCGGAGCGCAAAGCGATGTTTCGCTGTTAACACTGATCCGCAATAAATTCGGTAAAGCCACGGCTGCCATCATCGGTATCGGCATTTTCCTCGTAGCCGTCTGTTTTCAATCTGGTAACGCTACCGGCGTAGCGCTGTCGCTTTCCGAATCGATGGGTATTCCTCCCAAAATAAGCATCCTTATTTTTACCCTGATCGGCATTCTACTTCTGTTTTTCCGCTCTTTTTTCCTGGTACTGGAAAAGCTGATGCTGGCGCTGATCATTATCATGCTGTTTGCATTTTTATCTACCGCCGTCATGTTGCGTCCATCTCTTGCTGAGATTGCCGCAGGCCTGGTGCCCCGCATTCCGGATGGAGCACTGGGACTGGTAATCGCATTTACCGCTTCCTGCTTTTCCATCGTGGGCGCTTTATATCAAAGTTACCTGGTACAAGCACGCCGCAAGCTGTCGCCCGGCGGGCAACTTTCCGGCAATGAGATCCTGGGCAGCCGCGTGGGCATCATCATCCTGGGGTTAATGAGTACCGCCGTATTGATCTGTGCCGGTAATATCCTGCACCCCCAAGGCATCAAGATCAACTCCGCTGCAGAAATGGGAAAAGCCCTGGAACCTCTGCTGGGTAGTTATGCTTCCCATCTCTTTTTTGCCGGTTTGTTCGGTGCTTCTTTTTCTTCGCTGATTGGCAATGCCGTACTGGGTGGTTCCCTGTTGGGTGACACATTTGGCTTTGGCAACAACCTGAACAATACAACAGTAAAACTATTTATTTCGCTGGTAATGATCTTCGGCTCGGTCATCGCTTATGTATTCGGCAGTCTTCCGCTGGAGCTGATCGTATTTGCCCAAAGCATCACCATCTTCCTGGTACCGTTTATCGGCATTATCCTTTTCCTGGTGGCCAACGATCCGGTAATCATGAAGGAGCAAAAAAACAAACCCTTAACAAAGGTTTGGGCGATTATAGGCCTGGCCATACTGCTAATCCTGGCCGTTAGCAATTTTATTAAACTCGTAAAGTAATCCGTTTATGCAATCGAATTTACAACAACTGGAAGAGGCCCTTTTGGCTCCTTCCGCCGCATTGATTGAAGATCTGAAGCACATAGAGGGCGACCTGATGCTGCTGGGTGTGGGCGGCAAAATGGGGCCCAGCATGGCCCGCCTGGCGTTAAGGGCCATCCGCGAAGCCGGGCTCACAAAAAAAGTGATCGGCGTTTCGCGCTTTTCATCCGGAACCTTGCAGCAGGAGCTTGAGGCCATCGGCGTGGAAACCATCGCCTGCGACCTGCTGGATGATGCGGCCCTGCAGCAACTGCCCCGGGTGCCCAATATCATTTACCTGGCGGGATATAAATTTGGCACCAGCGGTAATGAAGATTTTACCTGGGCGATGAATACGTTCCTTCCCGGACGAGTGGCTATGCATTTTAAAGATGCGCGGATCGTGGCCTTTTCCTCCGGTAATGTGCTCCCGTTCGTTCCGGTAACAGATGGGGGCGTTTCGGAGGAAACGGCACCGGCACCCATTGGGGAATATGCGCAGTCCTGCCTGGGCCGGGAACGCATTTTCCAGTATTTTTCAAAGAAGAACGGCACACCGGTGCTGATCTACCGGTTGAATTATGCCGTTGATTTCCGGTACGGGGTGCTGGTGGAGATCGCAAAATCCGTACTGGCGGAAAAAGCAATCGACCTCACCACGGAGAACGTCAATGTGATCTGGCAGGGCGATGCCAATGAAATTGCGTTAAGATCATTACGGCACTGTACATCACCGGCTACCGTGTTAAACGTTACCGGTCCGGAGATCTTATCCGTTCGATGGATCGCGCAGCGTTTTGGTGAACGGTTCAACAAAGTGCCGCAATTCATCAACCAGCCCGCCCCAACGGCCCTGCTGAACAATGCTTCTGCCTGTCACAAACTGTTTGGATACCCCCGCACTTCGATCCGGGAGGCCATAGACATCACGGCCAGATGGTTGCTCGAAGGCGGCGAATTATGGAATAAAGACACTCATTTTCAGGAACGAAAAGGAAATTTTTAAAATGAATACATTAACAGCCGAACTGAAGGCCCATCTCCATACCGGCGTGGTGATTCCCGCTCATCCCCTGGCATTGTTTGAAAACCGCACTATTGACGAGGAACGTCAGCGCCTGCTCACCAAATATTACCTGGCCAGCGGCGCCGGCGGTATTGCCGTTGCCGTTCATTCCACGCAATTCGAAATCCGGGATCCGGCAATCAACCTGTTTGAAACCGTATTGCAATGGGCTTCCGAAGAAGTGGCCCGGGCAAAACTGACCAGGCCCTTTATAAAGATCGCCGGGATCTGTGGTTTCACCGCCCAGGCAGAAAAAGAAGCCCGGCTGGCGGTTCAATACGGGTATGATATGGGATTGCTGAGCATGGGCGGTTTGCAAAACTGGACGGAGGAACAGATCCTGGAACGCACCAGAATTGTCGCCCGCATCCTACCCGTGTTCGGGTTTTACCTGCAACCCTCTGTGGGCGGCCGGGTCTTTTCTTATGATTTCTGGCGGCAGTTTGTGGAAATCGAAAACGTAATGGCGATCAAATGCGCCTCCTTCAACCGCTACCAGACATTGGATGTAATGCGTGCCCTGGCTAATTCCGGGCGGAGTAACGAGGTAGCCATGTATACCGGTAATGACGACAATATCGTAAATGACCTGATGACCACTTACCGGTTTCCGGTAAACGGAGAAACGGTTGAGGTGGACTTTAAAGGCGGCCTGCTGGGCCACTGGGCGGTATGGACGCAAAAGGCTGTACAGCTGCTGGAAGAAATCAAACAATACAAACAAAATCCTAATCCTGATCAGGCGGATGCATTATTATCAAAGGCGATAAAAGTTACCGACAGCAATGCAGCTTTCTTTGACCCCGCACATCAGTTCCATGGCTGCATTCCCGGCATTCATGAAGTACTCCGGCGGCAGGGATTGCTAAAAGGGATCTGGTGCCTCAACCCGAATGAAGTGCTTTCACCGGGCCAAAAAGAAGAAATTGACCGGATATACCGGGATTACCCGGAATTGAATGATGATGCCTTTGTGAGTGATTTTTTATCGGGTCGATAGATCATAAAACAGTTCCTGCCCGTGCAGTGAGGGCACAGTACGGGACGGACGGCGCCGGCTATCTTACAGGTGACGCAACATGGGAGGCTGCAGCAACGCTATACGAGGTATAGCCCTGTGTATTTTGTGTATTCTCAGTACCTTGAAGCTTTAGTAGGAAAATGTCACGAAGGGAGTATGCGGACCCAATACCTTAGCGTGTCTCAGTGCCTTGGAGTCTTGGTAGCGAAAACCTGCTTAATACTTTGCGGCCTTGCTGGGGATGGATGCTTTGATAAACTGCCGGATCTGTTCCGTGCTCGTTTTCAGATCTTCCTTGCGCAGGTACATCATATGCCCGCTGCGGAACCCGGCCCATTGAATCCGGTCTTTTAACCGGCCGGAGGGGTCCATCTGCCACAGGTTGTATTTAGCATTAAAATAATCACAGGCGCCGTCATAGTACCCGGATTGTACCAGCAGGTGCAGATAAGGGTTGCTGGACATCGCGCTGCGCAGGTTCTCGCCGGTACGGTCGTTGTTGTCATCCCAGGGATATACCGGTCCGAAAACATTGTATGGATAATCCGTTTTATAATCCAGTTCATTCCGCAGGTACATATTGACCGGTGGTGTAAAGGCATGCAGCCAGGCGGTAAGCTCGGCATTAAAATCCGGCCGCTCACCGGCATCCTTTTTATCAATGCCCTTGTAGCGCGAATCCAGCCGGCCAATGGTGAATCCTTCATTACGCAGCAATTCCTTCCAGAACAGGTTGGGTGAAATATCAAGATTATTCTGCAGGATCACCTGTTGCGATAAGCCCGAATAGGCAGCCATTTTTTCTGCGATGGACCTTTTGGTGGCATCTTCCAGCAGGCTGCCCTTATTTAAAGCAGGCAGCAATTGGTTCATGGTAAAGTCTTCTACTTCCGGCAGAAAAGCCTCCAGTTCTTTTTGCTGAAAGGTTGCGGCCAGCTTTTTATGATACCAGGCTGTTGCTGCAAAATAGGGCAGCCGTAAGGCTGCATCGGTGGCGGTTCCACGCTCAATACCCAGTGTGGTGGGCGATACCAGGACGACTCCATTCAGGTACATCCAGTGTGCCTGCTGCAGCTCCAGTGCCAAGCCCGAAACCCGGGTAGTACCATAGCTTTCCCCGATCAGGTATTTGGGCGATCCCCAGCGGTCATAACGGGTAACAAAGGTATTGATCCAGTCGGCCAGGTATTTGATATCCGCATTGACGCCAAAGAATTTCGTCTTCGGTACATCTTTGCCTACAATCCGGGAATAACCGGTATTGACCGGATCGACGTATACGATATCCGCAACATCCAATATTGAATATGGGTTCTCCTTGTAACCATAGGGTTGTACCGGGTAGCCTTCATCATCGATATTTAACAACACAGGACCGGTATAGCCGATATGCATCCAAACAGAGGCAGAACCGGGCCCGCCGTTAAAAGAAATCACCAACGGGCGACCTGCTTTACCAATATCGCTGCGTTCGTAGTAGGTAAAGAATAAACCAGCAATGGCTTTCCCTTCCTCATCCCAAACCGGAAGGGTACCGGCAACCGCTTTATATGCCACTTTCTGACCTTTAATGGTCACCGTATGATTGGTGGTCACCACGGCATCCGGGTTAAAGCTCAGATCCGGGGAAGCATTCTTCCGGGCATCCGCAGGCGCTTCCTGCTTTACTGGTGCCGGTGCCGATTTGGGAGCCTGGGCAGCCATGTGAAGTACTGAAAGCGTAGCAAAGCAGCAGGAAAGAAACTTGTTCATGATGATTTTTTAATGCGAAAGAATGGATCAAACCTACAGATTTTTTTTAAAGGAACAGCTGTCATTTATACCAGCGGTGAAACCGGTTTATGGTTTCAGTAGCTGGTTTAAGAAATAAGACAATCCATGAAAATGATCTACATGATCCGGAGCAGCATTCCCGGCAAAGCCCAGTACTTTAAAGTTTCCCCTGCCAGCCTCACTGATCTGCTGCATGCCTCCCGGACCATTTTTCAAAACGGGCCGGGCTTTTAGCTGCAACTGCCGCAACAGATAGTCCGCTGCTTCGGTCGTGCTTACAAAGGTTCCGGGGAAGATTTCAGAATGCGTAAAGAGCATTCGCTTACCGGTAGCCGGCCGCACCGCTTCCCGGGCAAAAGCCAGAAAGGGCACAAAACCGGTTGTATCAATCAAACCGCCCTCGGCCAGTACTTTTCGTTCCGGTATATAACTGGTGTGCAGGCCATCCAGCAGCACTACCGTGTTTACCGATTCAAAATTACCCGGGTCAGACAGAATACTTCTGATGGCACCATAGCCGGCGCTAAACCCGCTTAGGATGATCCTGTGCCGGCGGATCTGGCTTCCCAGCTGCTCCTGAACAGAATGCCATACCGCTGTTACCAGCTTTTTGAATACTGTATCATTTTGAAAAGGCCGGGCATAAGCACCGGACCCCGACCCCAGGTTTACCGATACGGCAATGAGGTTCGTCTTGGATGTTTCAGCAGCGTAGGCCGGCACATAGTGCATTCCATGAAAGTGGACCAACAGATCGGCCCAGGCAGCTTTTTTTAAGCGTTCTGGAATATGCACAGATACCGGTTTGGTTAAAATACTGTCCAATGTATAGTCAATCCCTTTTTGCAGATCAAAGGAGATCCGCTCATGTTTGCGTACGGTTTCCTGCATCGGTGAGGGATACTGATCGGGTATTTTTACAGACTGGGCAGCGGCCACCTGAGCAAACAGTACAATTCCAACAGACAAGTATTTCATATCGTATTTTTAAAAAAGGTTCACAAAAGCCCTGCGTGGCCTCGGTGAACCTTTTATTATCAGCAATCACTTTTTTTATTTCAGCACGCCCAGCTCTTTGCCCACCTTGGTAAAAGCAGCAATGGCTTTATCCAGATGTTTCTGCTCATGGCCGGCGCTCAACTGCACCCGTATCCGCGCCTGGCCTTTCGGCACTACAGGGAAAAAGAAGCCGATCACATAAATACCTTCCTCCAGCAGCTTCGCCGCAAAATCGGCCGCCAGTACCGCATCATACAGCATGATGGGTACAATGGGATGATCACCCGGCTTGATATCAAAGCCCGCTGCCGTCATTTTTTCACGGAAATATTTTGTGTTGTATTCCAGTTTATCCCTTAACTGCGTAGAAGAAGAAAGCATATCCAGCACGGCAATGGAGCCGCCTACAATAGAGGGCGCCAGGGTATTGCTGAACAAATACGGTCTTGATTTCTGGCGCAGCATATCAATGATCTCCTTCCTCCCCGAAGTAAATCCGCCCGAAGCACCGCCCAGAGCCTTGCCCAGTGTACCGGTAATGATGTCGATCTTTCCCATTACCCCACGGTATTCATGCGTACCCCTGCCAGTTTTTCCTAAAAAACCGGAGGAATGACACTCATCGATCATGATCACGGCGTCATATTTTTCGGCCAGCTCCACAATTTTGTCCAACTGGGCAATGGTTCCGTCCATACTGAATGAACCATCGGTAACAATGATGCGGCTGCGGGCCCCGGAAGCCTCTTTCAGCTTCGCCTCCAGGTCTTCCATATTATTGTGCTCGTACCGGAAGCGCTGTGCTTTGCAAAGCCGCACCCCATCAATAATACTAGCATGATTCAGAGCATCGGAAATGATTGCATCCTGTTCGTTGAACAGCGGCTCAAAAACACCACCATTCGCATCAAAGGCTGCCGCATATAAGATGGTATCCTCTGTACCCAGGAATTCAGAGATCTTTTGTTCTAGTTCTTTATGGATATCCTGCGTGCCGCAGATAAAGCGTACACTACTCATCCCGTATCCACGGGCATCAATAGTAGCATGTGCTGCTTTGATCACTTCCGGATGGGAAGAAAGCCCCAGGTAATTGTTTGCACAGAAATTGATCACTGTTTTACCATTCACCAGTATTTCCGCGCCCTGTTCACTTTCAATGATGCGCTCTGTTTTATACAAACCGGAAGCCTTGATCTCTTCAACTTCGGCGCCGATACGTTTTGTAAAATTCTCGTTCATATAACATTAATTTAACTGTGCAGCATAATGGGGCACTCCGCAAAGGTGTTGAAAAAAGACTTACAAAAGAAGGGTTTCCGGCCATTTGTTCAATCGGTTGAGCAATTCCAAGCGATGATCTTTATCCGGAAAATTTGTCTCCCAATCGTATTTGACTGTTTTTATAATCTGCAACAACCTGTGTTGTTGATTGCCATGAAAATAAAAATAGTTGTACTAGCGCTTTTGGATACACTGACAACCGCCGATCTGCATGCTCAACGGGATGATTTTTGTCTTTCGGCGCCCCTGGCTATTTACCGGAAACGTTTTACCAAATATTCGGGAAAGACTTACCCATTCACAACGGTCGCTGTACCAGGGATACTACATTGACTATTCAATATGCTACATCAAAAGAAGCCCTTTTTCCTCCTGCCGCCCAAGCCGATAGCTCCCAGTAATGAACGTACGATGGTATTACCCGCTGTGCGGGCCATACTCTTTACGATCGGGTTATCAAAAAAACCTTTTTCTTCAGCCGCTCTTGCAGGCTTTGCTTCCTCATCCTGCTGTGCCGCCTTTTCTGCCGCATCATTGAGTTTCTGCGACAGGATCTCGTAAGCGCTTTCATTGTCGATTTCCTCGTTATAATGTGCAGCAATTTTTGACGCGGCAGTAATGGCAGTAATTTCGGCATCTGTTAATACATCCATACGGCTTTGCGGTGCCCGCAGCATACAATGTACCAATGGTGTAGGCACGCCTTTTTCATTCAGCATCGTAATCAGCGCTTCTCCAATACCCACCTGTGTCAGCAGTTCATCCGTTTGATAAAAACTGCTGATGGGATAGTTTTCCGCTGTTTGTTTAATCACCTTACGATCTGCTGCCGTAAACGCCCGCAATGCATGCTGCACCTTCAATCCCAGTTGCGCCAGTATAGAAGCCGGTACATCCATAGGGTTCTGTGTACAGAAAAATACCCCGATCCCCTTGGAACGGATCAGCTTCACGATCGTTTCCAGCTGGTTCAGCAAGGCTGTACTCGCTTCATTAAAAATCAGGTGGGCCTCATCAATAAAGAGCACCAGTTTGGGCTTATCAAGATCGCCCGCTTCAGGAAGGGTGGCATATAATTCCGCCAGCAGTTGCAGCATAAACGTAGAGAACAGCTTTGGCCGGTCCTGCAGATCCGTAACCCGTACAATGGAGATCATGCCCCGCCCATCATTGCTGACCCGCATCAGGTCGTCTACGTCAAAGCTGCGCTCGCCAAAAAACAGGTCGGCGCCCTGTTGCTGCAGTTCGATTACTTTCCTGAGGATCGTTCCTGTAGAGGTGGTCGAAATTTTTCCATAGGTTTTTTCAAGCTCGGCTTTTCCTTCATCGCTCACATATTGCAACACCTTGATAAAATCTTTAAGATCCAGCAGCGGTAATTTGTTATCATCACAATATTTAAAGATAAGGGCCACAAAGCCGCCCTGGGTATCATTCAGGTCCAGGATCTTCGAAAACAACACCGGCCCGAATTCGCTTACCGTAGCCCGCAATCGTGTCCCTTTTTCTTTACTCAGTGTAAGGAATTCAACCGGGTATGCTTCCGGTTTAAACGTAATATCAAGCTTCTGGCAACGCTCTGTAATTTTATCATTCACCGTACCGGTGGCACCAATACCACTCAGATCACCTTTAATATCCATCAACAATACCGGTATGCTTGCATCACTCAGCCCTTCTGCCAGCACCTGCAGGGTTTTGGTCTTACCGGTTCCCGTAGCACCCGCAATCAACCCATGCCGGTTCAAGGTTTTAAAGGGAATGTTTACATCGGCCTCCGGCACCACTTCACCATTCAAAATGGCCCGGCCTATTTTATAACTTTCTCCTTTAAAGGTGTAGCCGTCTTTAACGGCCTGCAAAAATTGAGCTGTATCCGCCATAAATAAATATTTGGTAGTGCAATATTCCTTAAGTTTTTTGAAAAAAAGAATAAAATTCCATACCCCCGGAAATTAGAACCTATTCTTGTTAAACCTGCCTGTAACACCGCTAAAGCCATAAAATACGTAGAAATACGGTAGAAAAATGCGCAGATATACCCTGGTTGGGCCTGGAGGCAGCTGGTAATTTTGAGTTATAAACATATTCATTAAAACGCAGTATTATGAAATCAACATTATTCTTTGCGGCAGTAATTGTATTAAGCATCGCCGGCTGTAAAAAAAAGAAAGAAGATACGCCCGCTCCTTCGGTAGTAGGTTTTTGGGAAGGCAAGTATGGTTCCGGCAGTGCTGTACCCAATATGCCCTATTTTTTCCTGTACCGTTCCAACGGCACGGTGCGCGTATACGCAGATGCCAGTGATACTGCTACAGCAGGCAAGGCAGAAGGCACGTATATTGTTACCGGTAATACCATAAAAACAACCTACACTTATCCGCCCAGTACTTCTTATTCAACAACAGCCGCTGTTGATGCCGGTTTTACCACTATGGACGGAACCTGGGGCTCCGGTGCCAACACCAGCGGTAATGGAACCTTCCGTATTTTCAAAAAGTGAGCACTCAAAGCCATTTTTTGATACATAGAGGAGTACTCCGAAAATCCCAAACAGAGTAAGACGTGGACGCTGAAAAACGACAAGAGTAGGCATCATTGATTAAAACACAAATCATGGACAACATTAAAGAATTTGAAGCCGGATTGCTGAAAAAGCTGGATGTAAAAGACATCGACAAAAATGCAGTCCGAAACATTTCAAAAGAGATCGTCAATCTTAAAAAGAACGGCCTGCTGATCGATCAGGTTTTTGTAAAAGGCATACCCCGGCTGGACCGCTACATCATCAACGGTATTGTTGATCCTGAGTTCTGGAGCAAGTTCAACAACGTAGGAGGAATCTTTTCCCGGTTTGAAGTGTTCCCCTATGGTGTCATTGCCCACCAGAGTTTTAAATTCACCGCAGAAATTGAACGGTGATGAATGCCTGTTCAGGAAAAAGGAGCACTGCAACGGCAGCTCCCTTCCGAACGATTCAGCTGCATCCTACCCGGAGGTGCAACCTCTGCTGTAAGCATTGCTACTCCAGCTCTTCGCCTTTGCTGAAAGAACAGCTGGACCTTGGTGCGCTAAAGGATTTTTTAACCTATGCGTATAAGCAGGGTTTTAACAATATTTCCTTATCCGGAGGCGAACCATTATTATACAAAGACCTTGAAGCGTTGCTGCAGTTTACGAAAGAGCTGGGTTATAACAACACTATGGCCACTAATGGTATGCTGCTGGGCTCCCACCGCAACCAGGCGCTGTTGCAATACCTGGACCTGGTTGCGGTGAGTGTGGACGGGCCACCGGTGCTTCATGACTATATACGCGGACAAAAAGGAGCTTTTGAAAAAATGCTGCAGGGGATCGATGTGCTGCAACAACACAACAAACCCTTTGGGTTCATTCATACCGTTACGCCCGAAAGCTGGAAGGAACTGATATGGCTGGGGACATTTGCGGCCGACATGGGTGCGAAATTACTGCAACTGCATCCCCTGGAAATGTTTGGAAGAGCCCGGCTGGAGCTGCCACAATGGATGAACGGCGATCTGCAACTACATCGTACCTATATCCTGGCCAATTATCTCAGCAGCAAATACCAGGGACGTATGGTGGTACAGGCAGACCTGTTGCACCGGGATTACCTCGAATCCTTTCCGCAGATCGTAAACGGCTTTGCAAGAAGCTGCAACGATAAAAACCGGCTCGCGCATGTGATCGATACGATTGTGATCGACGAAAAAGGAGACATCACCCCATTTGCCTATGGTTTTGATCCGCAGTTCTCCATTGGCACAATCAATGATTTTGATGATACCTTGTTCGACCGGTACCTGGCACATAACGCGCAAAAAATTGAACACATGCTGCAGCATACACTTTCCGGTATCTTTCAAAATAAGGAACAGGACATCATTAACTGGAATGAAGTATGGGTTTACAGCAGCCGGTCCCCGTTCCAGGCATCTGCCTGATATAAAAGCCCTGTCATTACCGGCCTATTGCCACGCTGCCTTCCGTTGATGCCCTGCTTCCTGATAACCGCCTCTTTTTTCCGGTACGCTCATTTATAAAACAGGCCGCGCCTGTAACCAGGGCGGTATTCCTTGTAACAACTGGTACAGGATACCGCCTGCTTTTTAACAAAATATTCGTTTCCATTTGTTAGTGTATTAAAAAGCATTAACTTTATTTGCCATCTAATAACATAAACACAGCAACATGGAAACAAAAAAACCCAGAATATTATTGTGCGAAGATGATCCGAACCTTGGCAATGTGCTGAAAAATTATCTGGAACTGAATGATTATGATGTAACCCTGGAGCGGGATGGACGCCTGGGACTGGCGGCTTTTCAGCGTGAAAAATTTGATCTCTGCCTGCTGGATGTTATGATGCCACATATGGACGGCTTTACCCTTGCAGAAGAGGTACGTAATGTAGATCCCGATATTCCGTTGTTTTTCCTGAGCGCTAAAACGATGAAAGAAGACATTATCCAGGGATATAAACTGGGTGCGGATGATTATATTACCAAGCCTTTTGACAGCGAGGTATTGCTGTTAAAAATCAAAGCCATCCTGAAACGGAACGAAGAGCTGAATAAGGAAACGGAGAACAAAGAATACCAGCTGGCCAGTTACCATTTTAATCCCAAGCTGCGGCAGCTGACCCATAACGACAATACGCAAACACTTTCTCCAAAAGAGAATGAATTGCTGAAGATGCTGGCTGAACATTTAAATGACCTGCTTCCCCGCGAACAGGCCTTAAAAAAGATCTGGGGCAGCGATACCTATTTTAACGGCCGGAGCATGGATGTGTATATTGCCAAACTCCGCAAGTATCTGAAAGACGATGAAAAGATCGAGATCGTAAACATTCACGGAAATGGTTTCCGTTTGGTGGTGCAGGATTAGGCCTCTGAATAAAAAACATTTCACAAGGTGCCTCAAGACTTGAGGCACCTTTTTTATTAGGACTGATGAGCAAAACCATTAGGGATTCCTGGTTTCATTTTTTTTAGCCCGCGGTTTAAACCACGGGCTAAAAAAATGAAACGATCGATTCAAACCGTTTTAACGGTTTCTTTGTATATTCACAGTACCTATGTCACACTCCTTCAACAAAATATTAATCTATGCAAGATGGAGCACGAAAGAGCGGCAACCGCTTATTTTGCCCAAATCCGAACCGGAGATACATGGTTTCATGAAACAACAGCTAACAGACCTTGGCTGTTACGTGTTGATCATTAATGGTATGCCCGATCATTGCATTGTCTTTTTTTATTAAATCCGGGTAAGAATATTACGGAGGTCGTGAAACAGGTAAAGGGAAGCACATCGCATTATATCAACCAGCAAAATTTTATACCCGGAAAATTTGCATGGCAAACAGGTTATGCGGCACTTTCCAAAAGCGAGTCTGTAAAAGACAAAGTTTTTGAATATATCCGCAATCAAAAAGCACATCATGCGAAACAATCATTCCAGCAGGAGTTTGATCAGTTTCTAAAACTTTATGGTTTTGGAAATGAGTCAGCAAATTCCCCATCATAGCAACGGCTTCAGATAACATCCCACCACTTGTTTTCCTGCAGTTTCAATACGGTCTGTTTAAATAGTGTTTACAGGCCCAGCTCCAGGTTCATTCCACCACGGCCTCCCGGTCTCTTCCCCAAATGCTCATAGGCTTTATGCGTTACTTCCCTTCCCCGTGGTGTGCGCTGCAAAAATCCTTCCTGTATTAAAAAAGGCTCGTATACTTCCTCAATGGTGCCGGGTTCTTCGCCCACTGCAGTGGCAATCGTTGTAATGCCCACTGGTCCGCCTTTAAATTTTTCGATAATGGCCAGCAGGATGCGGTTATCCATCTCATCCAACCCGTATTCATCTACACTCAACGCTTTCAGCGCGTGTTGCGTAATGCCGATATCGATGATCCCGTCATTCAATACCTGGGCAAAGTCACGCACCCTTCTTAAAAGCCCATTGGCGATCCGCGGTGTGGCCCGGCTTCTGCGGGCGATTTCCGCCGCAGCATCTTTTGAAATGGTAACCCCCAGGATCTGGGCGGAACGCATAAGGATCTTCTTTAACGTATCTGCATTATAGTATTCCAAGCGTGATTTTATGGCAAAGCGCGACAGCAGCGGGGCAGTCAGTAACCCGCTCCGGGTAGTGGCACCTACCAATGTAAACGGGTTCAGGGAAAGCTGGATGCTCCGGGCATTGGGTCCGCTATCCAGCAAAATATCCAGCCGGTAATCTTCCATGGCTGCATATAAATATTCTTCCACCACTGTGCTCAGCCGATGAATTTCGTCAATGAATAATACGTCATTGGGTTCCAGCGAGGTCAGCAATCCCGCCAGATCACCCGGTTTTTCAATCACCGGGCCGCTGGTTTCTTTGATATTTACCCCCAGTTCATTGGCCACGATCCGCGACAGCGTGGTTTTTCCCAACCCCGGTGGGCCATGAAAAAGGATATGATCCAGTGCCTCTCCCCGCATCTTTGCGGCCCGTATAAAAATCACCAGGTTCTCCACCAATTGCGGCTGACCTGCAAAATCTTTTATCTGCCCCGGCCGGATCGTGTTCTCAAAATCACTTTCCAAAGCGCTCAATCCCTGCTTCTCTTTATTTAAATTGGGGTTACTCATTGTAGTCCAAAGATATCATAAATAAAAATGGAAGCAGAGGTCCGATGCAGGAACAACCGGTTTTTTTCACAGGAAATATTGAATACTTTCACCCCCCTGTATTGTATTTGCAGCAATGAAAGAAGCGTGCGATTCTGCGCTCCCGTAACAGTATCGTTGCTTCGGTCCTTATACTGTGGGACCGTATTACCGGACAATTAAATTGCAAAATAAATAATTAGTACCCAATAGGTTACTCCGCTTAAACGCAATCGTTTTCCGGAAAAGCAACCGGATCTGTTTCGTTTTTTGTATTTTGGCCGTCTATAGTACAAAAAGCAGCTATGCGACTCTTTTTTTATTTATCTGTTTTACTTTTATCACTAACTCAGTGCAAAAAGACCTATACCGGTCAGTTGCAGTATAGCAGTGACATCAAAGGTCCCTCCGGGGCAGCAGGCGCTACAGGTGCCTGCCCGGGACCGAATTGTACTTCTGTGCAGTTTTTTGTGGAACTTACGGATAAAACTACCGGCGCCAATTATATCACTGTCAATAATATTACTGTTACGGATATCGAACTCCGGAGTGCTTCCAACCAGGCGATCAGCTCTAATATTTCTGTGGCTTCTCCGGGTAACCTGAAAAATGTGATTATCTTTCCCATGCCGGACAGAACGCGGTTTTATCTTAAGATCAAAACCATGTTCCTTGAGGTATCCTATAATTCTGCACTTAACAGCTCCGGGATCTATGAAATCAGTCAGGTAAAAGTAACAAATCACAGTTCCACTTTTGAAAAAATTACGGGCGGATATCTTTTAAGAATTTCCTTATAAGACGCTTATTTCTTCGAAATATTGATCACATTCATCACGGTTGACAGCAGTTCTCCGTTTCTGCGGTAAATGATCTTTACTTTTCCGTAGGTTGACTGGAGCGCCTGTTTGAGATCATCCAGTTGTAATCCAAACTTATTATTGATGGCAAGAATCTCATCGCCTTCTTTTAACCCTGCTTTCTCTGCCGGAGAGCCGGGAGGTATTTTACCGGTAACGGCCATGCCATCTATCAGATACAGTTCAATACCGGAGTACGCATAATCAAAAGGCGATGTAAAAAAGCGGTTAGGGGTGAGATGGATCTGCTGTTTTTCATAATTCAGGATCACGTTGAACCTCCGGAAAATCTCGTTCCCGATCAATCCACCCAATGAAGGGTACGAGGTTACATTATAATCGTCATTAAAGATATTTACTGGCACGTTCCGGAACCTGTACGGACCGATACGCAGGGATTTCATTACCGTCAGGTACATATCCACTCTCCCTCCCAGGCCCTCGCCCTGCTTCAGATACCGTTTCCGCCTCGTCTTCAGGAAAGCGCTGTCGTTTACAAAATCGTCGGAAAATAAAACGGTCAGCCCCGCTCCCAGGTCAAACAAATAGTTAAATCCGCTTTTGCGGTTATCGCTGATCGTAGATTTCAGGTAGGGAAGCATCCGTATATAGGGCCGCAGCAGGTATCCGCCCTTGGGATACTTCAGGGTACCCCTGGTGTAAAAACCAATTTCCTGCTGTTCATAGTTGATCTTCAGGATATGCCGGCTCAACACAGAATACCCGATAATACCATCGATCTTTTGCCCGTACAGGGATGTAAGCACTTCATAATCGATGATATGAAAATCCAGACTATCGATCTCATAGTCGCCCAGGTGCAGGCTCCGGTTTTTTAAAAAGCCCACTTTGCGCACACCGCCAATACCGCGGATGATCCGTTCCGGCGGACCCGGTTTGAGCCCCAGGCTTTCCACGGTTGTAGAGTCGAGCGAAATACCACCGCTTCCCGTATCCAGTATAAAATTGAGTGAATCTTTAAAATTATCCAGCAGGGCTTTAAATACGATTACGCCTCCGGTGAATTGTACAAAGGGAATGGTGACCAGGTGTTTGCTGGGCGGGTCTATAAATTCTTCCTGTGCTTTTGTTTGTAAAAAGCAGCAGCAAAAAAGGAGTGTGCAGAGTAAACGCAATCGTACCATTCATTCATGATTAACCAGCCCGTTATTAAAGTTAGCAAAAAATCAGTCACGAAGCTGCCAGGCGGGGCTGTTCATTCTTAATGTGTGGATGGCTTCTCTTACAAAGCGGATGGCATGGTCTATTTCTTCGGCGGTAGTATAACGACCGCAGCTAAAGCGGATGGCGGCTTTTGCACGGGCATCCGGTAACTGCATCGCCTTTAAAACATAGGAAGGATCCAGTGACCCGGAGGTACAGGCCGATCCGGAAGAAACAGCCAGGTCTTTATTGAATGTCGACAGCATTTCGTTGCTGTTCAGGTAACCGAAGGAGGCATTGCATATCTGTGGCAACCGTTCGGATGCAGCCCCGTTGATAGCTACATCCGGAATGGTAAGCAAGGCCGTTTCCAGCTGATCTCTAAAGGCGCCGAGACGCAGGGCTTCTTCCGGCATGGCTTCCCTGCAAAGGGCCGCGGCTTTTCCAAAACCCACAATGCCCGGTACATTCAGGGTGCCGCTCCGGATTTGCTCCTGTTGTCCGCCACCGGTGATTTGGGCAATCAGTCTTGCACGCGGATTTTTACGGCTCACATATAAGGCACCCGCTCCTTTAGGACCATACAATTTATGACTGCTGAACGCCATCAGACCCAATCCCGCGGTTTTAACGTTTACAGGAACCTTACCAGCGGCTTGTGTGGCATCCGAAAAAAACAATACCTGGTGTTTCCGGGCAATAGCACCGATCTCATTGATGGGCAGGATGACACCGGTTTCATTATTGGCCCACATAACTGCTATAAGAATGGTGGTGGATTTGATAGCGGCCTCAAGTGCCGGTAAACTTATCTGCCCGTTTACATCTACATCCAGATAGGTAATTTCCGTTCCTTTTTTTTCCAAAGCCCTGCAGGTGTCCAGCACGGCTTTGTGTTCCGTTTTAACCGTAATGATATGCCGCCCGGTTCCGGCATATAAATCACAAATGCCCCGTAATGCCAGGTTGCAGCTTTCGGTAGCTCCGGAAGTAAATATTATTTCGCCAGGTTCGGCACCAATCAGCGCGGCCACCTGTTGCTGCGCCGTTTCTACGGCGGCCTGCGCCTTCCAGCCAAAAGCATGGCTCCTGCTGGAAGCATTGCCATAATACTGCGTAAAATAGGGCAGCATGGCCTCCACTACCCGGGTATCACAGGCGGTTGTGGCGCAGTTATCAAGATATATCGGAAACTGGAGCATGCCTCAAAGCAAAAGCGCTGCCGGGTTCTTTCAACAGCGCTTTTGCTAAATTAAGGAAAATTATTTTGCAAGCTCGCCGTCTGGCTGAATCTGATTCTTTGCTGCAAAAGCTTCCCGCTCTTTCACAAAGGCGTCATCCGCCAGGGTTTCTTCTTCCTGGAGTTTAATGATCAGTTCATTCACTCTATTATCTGCCAGGGTGGAGTCTTTTACTTCTTTATAAACCCTTGCAATTTCTGTATAAGATCCGCTGATCGATCGCTTGTAAAAATCGGCCAGCCGGATGGCTGCATCGCGGTAGCTGGTATTTCCCTTATAGTCCGGAAGCTCTTTGAGACTTTTTGTAAGCGAGTCGATCTGCTGTACAAATTTTCCGAGGTTAACGGCCGAGTCTTCATTGCCGGTTGCCTTCTGAGCTGCAAATAACGTTTGTTGCATCTGGTTGATGCGGGAGATGATATACTGATCATAATCTCCTGCTTTGGCAAAGCCTTTTTTGCCGGAGGCGCCACAGGCTGCAAGGCCCACAGCAAACACGGTAAAGGCGATGGCCATCGTAAAAAATGATTTCTTTTGCATAATTGTCATTTTAAATGAACGGATCCCCCGACGATGCATGGGCTCAGGTAATCAGGCGGACCATAAATGTACCGGTGCAGCCCTTCCGCATAAAACAGGATATGCCGGCTGTTCCGGTTTGTACGGATTAACGGTTTAAAGGCCCTCCTCGTTATTATTAATTCCAAGAGAATTTACGGCGAGACTGGCCGCTATCTGGGAAGCATCTTTTTTATTAAATGCTTTTCCCTGTGCTATAATTTCTCCATCAACAACTGCACCAATTGTAAACAACCGTCGTCCATTTTCCAGTTTTTCTTCAATGGTTACAAATTCCAGTGTTTTTCCCTGCTTGTTTGCCCAGCCGTATAACTTGTTTTTGTGATTGATTTCCCGCAATTCCAGTTCATCCATGAACATATGCGGAGCAATAATGTAATTATACACCCATTTGCTGGTTTTTTTATAGCCAAGATCCAGGTAGATAGCCCCCACGAGGGCTTCCAGGGTGTTTCCGAAAATATGACTGCCTCTTAATGTATGGTCCTGTTTGTTAAAATGGGCGATTTTTTTCAGATCCATTTTCAGGGCTACTTCGTTCAGCTGCTGGCGGTTCACCATTTTGCTGCGCATTTCGGTTAAAAAGCCCTCCCCCTGGTAAGGATATCGTTTAAAAAGATAATCGGCCACCAGGGCACTTAACACGGCATCGCCCAGGTATTCCAGCCGCTCGTTATTTTCATCTACGTTTTCTCCAAGCGAGCGATGGGTCAGTGCTGTTTTGTATAAAGAAATATTATCGGGTGCAAATCCCAATATGTTTCGCAACTGCCTTTTTAAGGCGGCATCATTTTTTTCCTTAAAAATCCCTCTTATAAAATTCACAGATGACTATGAATATTTTTTTACAATGACACAGGCATTATGACCGCCAAACCCAAAGGTATTGCTCAGTGCCACATTGATGGTGCGCTCCTGCGCCTTGTTAAACGTAAAGTTCAATTTTGGGTCCAGTTCAGGGTCGTCGGTAAAATGGTTAATCGTCGGCGGTACAATATTATGTATCACGCTTTTGATACAGGCAATGGCTTCAATGACACCCGCCGCGCCTAAACAATGGCCAGTCATACTTTTGGTAGAGCTGATGTTAAGCTCATATGCATGGGCACCAAATACTTCCAGTATGGCCTTTGTTTCCGCAATATCACCCAGGGGTGTAGAGGTACCGTGTGTATTAATATAGTCCACATCGGCGGGCTGAATATTGGCATCTTTCATGGCCTCGATCATTACATTCTTGGCACCCAGCCCTTCGGGGTGCGGGGCGGTTATATGATGGGCGTCCGCCGTGGCGCCGCCGCCAATCACTTCACAATAAATGCGGGCACCGCGCTTTTGTGCATGTTCCAGTTCTTCAAAGATCAGGACTCCGGCGCCTTCACCCATTACAAAACCATCCCGGTCTTTATCGTAAGGGCGACTGGCGGTTGTTGGATCATCGTTGCGCTCACTCATGGCCTTCATGGCATTAAACCCGCCTACCCCGGCTTCACTGATCACCGCCTCACTGCCCCCGGTTACAATAATATCGGCCTTACCCAGGCGGATCAGGTTGATGGCATCGATCATGGCATTGGTACTGCTGGCGCAGGCACTTACCACCGAATAGTTGGGTCCACGGAAGTTATGGCGCATGCTGATTTGTCCCGCCGCAATATCCAGGATCATTTTTGGAATAAAAAAGGGATTAAAACGGGGGGTGCCGTCGCCTTTTGCAAAGTCCATTACCTCGTGCTGGAAGGTGATCAGCCCTCCGATACCACTACCCAGTACCACACCGATACGGTCCGGGTTGATATTTTCTTTTGTAAGACCGGCATCTTTAACAGCCTGATCACTGGCTACCAAAGCAAACTGGGTGAACCGGTCTACCTTACGGGCTTCCTTTTTATCAAGGAAATGCGTAGGGTCAAAATGCTTTACTTCGCATGCAAATCGTGTTCTGAACTTACTGGCATCAAATAAGGTGATCGGCGCTGCACCAGAAACTCCATTAATCAACCCGTTCCAGTAGTCGTCCACTGTATTTCCCAACGGTGTTAATGCACCCATCCCGGTTACAACAATCCTTTTAAATTCCATAAACTGGTTGTCCTTATTTTTTATGATAAAACCGCCTTTGTATATGGATGACCACAGTCAAAGGCGGTGTATAAGTTGTTTTACTTTACCAAAGCCAAGTTGGCTAGCCAATAAACTACTTGGCGTGCTCTTCCAAATAAGATACAGCCTGACCAACAGTAGTAATTGTTTCGGCTTGCTCATCCGGAATAGAAATATTGAATTCTTTTTCAAATTCCATGATCAGTTCTACGGTATCCAAAGAATCCGCACCCAGATCATTTGTAAAAGAAGCTTCATTCGTTACTTCTGCTTCGTCAACGCCCAGTTTGTCAACGATGATTTTTTTAACTCTTGATGCAATGTCTGACATATCTTATTAATTTAGTTATTGGTGCAAAAATAGAGTTTTTGACCAAAATTGCATCGGAAAGAAAAAAAAAACTAAAAATGCTCCGGAACACCTAAAAATCCTTAATTTACGATAGGATTTGCAGCTTTTACCACCTATGATCTTTATCAAATCTTAAACCGTTTTATGGCATTAAAAATTATAGATCATGGTTCAAAAGAATACCAGCAAATGGTTGATCTTCGTAATGAAATATTACGAAAACCATTGGGGCTGCTGCTAACGGAGGAAGATATTAATGCCGACAAAAACAATATCCTGATCGGGGCTTTTGAAGATGAAAAAATGCTGGGTTGTTGCATGCTGGTGAAACAGCCGGGGCAGATAGTGTTACTGCGGCAAATGGCCGTGATCTTCGACCTCCAGGGCAAAGGCATCGGCCGGGCGCTGATGCAGTTTGCCGAAAACATTGCCCGGGACATGGGCTACCGTGAAATTTCGATGCATGCCCGCAAAAACGCGGCAGGTTTTTACGAAAAGATGGGGTATCGCGAATCAAGCAATGAATTTACCAATCTGACCATTCCCCATATTGTAATGAAGAAATATATTTAGGAAACGGTTATTTCCGCCGTATCTTATCGATCAGCAGGTTCCGGAATTTCGACACCTCATCACTGTCTGCAAAGGCCGATTTAGGCACCAGCAGGAACGATCGTTCGTCAAAATACAGGTGAAAGAAATGCGGGCTTTCGCGGTAGGAATGCAGAGCGGTGTATGGCCAGCTCCGTTTGCCCTTTGTATGCTCCAGGGTAAAATCAACATCGCTGAAGTACATGGTAAACGCATGCCGGAAGGTTTCTGCACGGCGGTACACCACGCCGGGCAAGATGAACCAGAGACTGATCATCAGCAGCAACCATAAAAAAGAGTTGATCAGGAACGCTACTGGGGTGATCTTGTGCAGGGCATACAATACCAGCGAAAGGATGGCGAATACATTTACCAGGATGATCATGATCCGGATCTCCTTTTTGGAAATGAAATGATAGCGTAAGGCCTGAATTACCTGTTTTTTATCGTAACCGAAATGGATCGTCATTGTGTACTTTTTGGGCATTTGCCGGGCTAAAGATAAGCGTAAAACGGAAAACCTGCCCCGGGGGCACCCACTGTTTAAAATTAAGAAGCGAACCCGCAATACAGGTTCGCTTCCGGAATTTATTTTACGCTGATTGAACTCAACGGTTCATCATCGATTTCGCTTCAATGCTTAGGGTAGCATGTGGCACGGCACGCAGGCGGGCCTTATCGATCAGGTGACCGGTTACCCGGCAGATGCCGTAGGTTTTGTTCTCTACCCGCATCAAGGCTTTTTCCAGGTGATCGATAAATGTGATCTGGCGGCTGGCCAACTGGCTCAACTGCTCCCGTTCCATACTTACACTACCGTCTTCCATGGTCATGTAGCGGCCTTCATCCATATCACCACCTTCATCTCTGCGGGTGATCAGCCCTTGCAAATAGGCCAGTTCTTTTTTGGCAGCATCCAGCTTCCGCAGGATGATCTCTTTAAATTCTGCCAGATCATTGTCTGAATAACGGATTACCGAACTGGCCTTTTCAACCGCCGGAGTATCCAGTACGCTCTTGGTAAAATCCGGCTGATATTTTACCGAACTTTTAGTAGACAGTTTGGGAACTACTACTTTTTTGGGCGCTTTTGCTGTCTTTTTATCTTCTTTTATTTCTTTTTTTGCCACGCTTTTTTCAATTACAGGTACCAATTCTTTAACAGCCGGTTTTTTTGCCGCTGCCTTTTTTTCGTTTACCGGAGCCGGAGCTACTTTTCCTGCCGGTTTAGCTGTTGCCTTTACCGGAACTTTTGCCGCGGGTTTCGACGCTTTTACGCTTGCCGGTTTTACAGGTGTTTTTGTTGTTTTACTGCCAGCGGTGCGCACGGTTGCTTTACTACTACGTGCAGGTGTTGCTTTCTGCGTTGTTTTACTGCTGCCGGCGGGTTTAGCTGCCGCCTTTGCCGGAGTTTTAGGTTTGCTGGCTTTCCCACTTGCGGCGCTTGCAGCCTTTACAGGGGCTTTTGCTGCTTTCCCTCCGGCTGCTTTTGCAGCTTTTGCGGGAGCAGCTTTAGTGCTGGTAGCGCGGGCAGGCTTTGCTGCGGTTTTCTTCTTTGTAGCCATTGTTGTTACCCTTTTTTTGTTACAATCGTATATAACTGATGTTCGTTCACTTCAATTTCGGTTCCGCCTGCTGAAATTGGACTAAATTCCAGCTCATCTGCCAAAATTTCTGCGCAAATATAGTCTTTATACGTGGTTAACGAATTTTTTAATGTAGGATTTGTGTCAATTTGTACGTTGATCCGGTCCGTAACATCGAAATCGCTGTCTTTGCGGATTTTCTGGATCCTGTTTACAAATTCACGCGCGTCTCCTTCCTGTTTCAGGTCTTCGGTAATGGTAATATCCAGGGCTACGGTCAAGGCTCCTTTGTTGGCCACGGTCCAGCCCGGAATGTCTTCGCTGCTGATATCCACCTCGTTCAGCTGGATGGGCACTTTTTCACCATTGATGTCCAGTTCCACCAGACCATTCCTTTCCAGGCTGCTGATATCTTCCTGGGTAAAGGCTGCCAGTGTTGCAGAAACCGCCTTCATTTTTGCACCCAGCTTTTTACCCAGTGCGATGAAGTTCGGCTTGATCTTCTTTTTAATAAATCCTTCGGTATCAACCAGGTACTCCACATCCTTGATATTCACCTCCGATTTGATCAGCTCGGCTACCTTTTCCAGCTGTTCCTTCATCCGCGGGTTTAAAACAGGGATCAATACCTTATGTAACGGTTGACGCACCTTAATGTTCACTTTTTTACGCAGGGAGAGGATGAGCGAGGAAACATCCTGCGCCAGCTGCATCCGTTCTTCCAGCTGCTGGTCAATAAGCGCTTCGTCCGCCTTCGGGAACAGCGCGTGGTGTACCGATTGTACATCATAGCGCCCCGCCACTTCGTTCAGGTTACGGAATACCGCATCACTGAAGAAAGGCGCCACAGGGGCCATCAGACGTACCACCGTTTCCAGGCATTCAAATAAGGTTTGATAAGCAGCGATCTTATCGGCTTCATATTCCCCTTTCCAGAAACGGCGACGACAAAGCCGTACATACCAGTTACTTAAATGTTCGTCTACAAAATCTTCGATCAGGCGGCCGGCCTGCGTAGGCTCGTAGTCGTCCATAGCTGCGGTCACTTCCTTTACCAGGGTATTGAGGGAAGAGATGATCCAGCGGTCGATCTCCGGGCGGTCTGCTACCGGGATCTTTGCTTCGCTGTAGGTAAAGCCGTCTACATTGGCGTACAGGGCAAAAAACTGGTAGGTATTATATAAGGTACCAAAGAATTTGCGCTGCACTTCTTTGATGCCATCGATATCAAACTTCAAATTATCCCAGGGTGAAGCGTTGGTGATTAAGTACCAGCGTGTTGCATCCGCCCCAAAGGTTTCAATGGTAGCAAAGGGATCCACCACATTGCCCAGGCGTTTGCTCATCTTGTTGCCGTTTTTATCCAGCACCAGGCCATTGCTTACCACGGTTTTAAAGGCTACGCTGTCAAACAACAGACCTGCAATGGCGTGCAGGGTATAGAACCATCCGCGGGTCTGATCCACACCTTCGCAGATAAAGTCTGCGGGGAAATTGGTATCAAAGGGCTGGTTGAACGGATAGGGATCTCCGGCCTTTAATTTTTCATAATTCAACCCCCACTGGGCATAGGGCATGGCACCACTGTCGAACCATACATCGATCAGGTCCGGCTCCCGGTGCATGGGTTTGCCGGAATCACTTACCAGCACCACCTCGTCTACATAGGGTTTGTGCAGGTCCAGGATGCCGTCGTGCAGGTAATGTTTATTTACATCGCCTCCCAACACTTCATTCGCTTTCCGTATTTCGTCATTCAGCTCTTCCACGGAGCCGATGCATTTCATTTCCGCACCATCTTCTGTTGCCCAGATCGGCAGCGGCGTTCCCCAGAAGCGGCTGCGGCTTAGATTCCAGTCTACCATATTCTCCAGCCAGTTGCCAAAGCGGCCTTCGCCGGTTGATTTAGGTTTCCAGTGGATGGTTTTGTTGAGTTCCACCATCCGGTCGCGCAGCGCCGTGGTCTTAATGAACCAGGCGTCCAGCGGGTAATACAGAACAGGTTTGTCCGTACGCCAGCAATGGGGATAGTTGTGCTCGTATTTTTCAACTTTGAAGGCACGGTTCTCTTTTTTCAGCTTCACGCTGATATCCACATTCACATCCACATAATCCTTCTCGTCTTTATAGTCTTTTACATAACGGCCGCTGAATTCACCGGTACCTTCAATAAATTTTCCTTCACGGTCTACCAAGGTCAGGATACCAATATTGTTCTTCTTTCCTACCTTATAGTCATCCGCACCAAAGGCCGGTGCTGTATGTACGATACCCGTTCCATCTTCGGTGGTCACAAAATCGCCCACCATTACTTTAAACGGCGTCGCCCCCGGCGTGATCTCCTGTATTTTTTCCAGGGAGTTTGATTCAAAGGGCAGTAGTTGTTCGTATTCCAGTCCATCCAGCTGGCTGCCTTTAAATTCGCCAAGGATCTTCCAGGGCAACAGCTTGGTTTCGGCGGTATAGTTTTCAAAGTCTCCGTTCTCTCCCTCCGTCTTAAAATATTTAGGTATCAATGCCTTGGCGATCACCACATTTACCGGGATATGCGTATAGGGATTGAAGGTCTGCACCAATGCATAGTCGATATTGCCGCCTACGGTCAGCCCCAGGTTGGAAGGGAGGGTCCAGGGTGTGGTGGTCCAGGCCATAAAAAACAGGTCTGAAGGCTGATGGCCGCTGTCTGCTGCCAGCTTAAACAGAAACGCACTTTTTTCATTACGCACGGCTTTGAACAATACGGTGGCACTTGTGTCTTTTACATCTTTATAAGTTCCCGGCTGGTTCAGCTCATGCGAGCTTAAGCCCGTACCGGCTGCCGGTGAATAGGGCTGAATGCTGACACTTTTATACAGTAACCCCCGGTTGAACAACTGCTTCAGCAGGTACCAAAGGGTTTCAATGTATTCGTTCTTAAACGTGATGTATGGATCATTCAGATCGACCCAATATCCCATTTTCCGGGTGAGATCATCCCATTTGTCTTTAAACCGTAGCACCGCTTCCCGGCATTTCTGGTTGTATTCTTCTATGGAGATCTTCTTTCCAATGTCTTCCTTGGTAATACCCAGTTCTTTTTCAACACCCAGTTCCACGGGCAGGCCGTGTGTATCCCAGCCACCTTTGCGTTTTACCTGAAAGCCCTGCATGGTCTTATACCGGCAAACCAGGTCTTTAAGCGTACGTGAGATCACATGATGAATACCGGGCATGCCGTTGGCACTGGGCGGACCTTCGTAAAAAACGAATGATTCAGCGCCATCCCGCAGGGATACGCTTTTCTCAAACGCCTGTTGCTCATTCCATTTCGCTAATATCTCCTGCTCTATAGAGGGCAGGTTCAAACCCGAATATTCTCTGTATTTCACACTCATAGTAGGTAAAAAATGAGTGCAAAGGTACGAAATAATGCCCTACTTTTTCTTCCGCAACCTCCAAAGCACCTCTATGAACCGGTCTACATCTTCGCAGGTGTTATAAAAGGCCAGGGATGGACGTACCGTGCTTTCCACGCCCATACGCCGGAGGATGGGTTGCGCGCAATGGTGCCCCGTTCTTACCTCAATGCCCTCTTCGTTCAGCGCTTTTCCTACTTCATCGTTGCTATACCCGTCCATTGTAAAAGACAGTACACTTGCTTTATGTGCCGCGGTGCCAATCCGTCGTACGCCGGGTATCTGTTTAATGAGTCCGGTGGCATATTCCAGCAGGAAATGCTCATACTGACCAATGTTTTCCATCCCGATCCGGCTGATATAATCAAGGGCGGCCCCCAACCCAACTGCATCCGCAATATTACCGGTTCCGGCTTCAAAACGGGCGGGCGCGTTGTGGTACCGGATCTCTTCAAAGGTTACATCCTGTATCATATTGCCACCTCCCTGCCAGGGTTGGGTGGCATTCAGCAATCCTTCTTTGCCATAAACCACGCCGATACCGGTTGGCCCAAATACCTTATGGCCGGAAAATACAAACCAGTCGGCATCCAGCACCTGCATATTGACCGTCATGTGTGATACCGACTGCGCACCGTCTACCAGTACTTTGGCGCCTACCGCGTGGGCCATGGCCACCATTTGCTGTGCCGGCGTAACGGTTCCCAGGGCATTGGATACCTGGGTAAACGCCACCAGTTTGGTATGCGCGTTGAGCAGCCTGGCGTATTCGTCCAGCAGGATCTGCCCGTCATCATCTACCGGTATCACCCGCAGCTTCAATCCCTTTTTATCCGCCAGCCGTTTCCAGGGTACAATGTTGGCATGATGCTCCAGGTGGCTCACCACAATTTCATCCCCGCTCTGCAGGTATTGTTCGCCCCAGCTTTGGGCCACCAGATTGATCGCCTCTGTGGCACCACGTACAAAAATGATCTCGTTGGCCGAACGTGCGCCTAAAAAAACCCGCACTTTTTCCCTTGCCGCTTCGTAAGCATCCGTGGCCCGGGCAGCCAGCTCATGTGCCGCGCGGTGAATATTGGAGTTTTCATGCTCATAAAACCAGGTAATGCGATCCATGACCGCTTTTGGTTTTTGCGTGGTAGCGGCATTGTCAAACCATACCAGCGGCTTCCCGTTCACCGTTTCATTCAGGATCGGAAAATCTTTTTTATACAAATGGGCGTTAAAAGATGATAGTCCCGCTTGTTGTTTGAGTGATGTGCTGTTCACCTGCGGTGCTGTTCCAAAATAGTACGAAGGCACCGCTGCATCAAAGCCCGGCAATTGCGGGGCAAAGGAAGGAATCGTAATGTGCTTTAACAGAGCCTCCACATCGGCCCAGTAAGGCTGTTCCGTCTCCAAAGGCGATATCGTTGCTGATTTTACGGGTTGGGATCCACCGGTAAGATTGGCATCGGGGAAACCGGTTTCCGGATCCCTGATATCAAAATGCTGTCCCTGCTCCAGGTGGGATGGCGATGCGCCGCTGCCAGCTACGGAAGCCGGGATCCTCCCACCGTGGGTACTGGTATGCTGCGGGCCGGACCGGTCTTCCTCTGCTTTAGGCAGATCCTTAAGCGGTACATAGCTTATTACCGACGAGGAAGCACCCAACCCGCCAGCAGAGGGTGGCGTTTGCAAACCACTGAAAGGATGTTGGGGTACGACGGGCGTTTGCTGTGGTGCCATTCCTGATTGCCCGGCAAGGGTATCATGACGGGCAACAGTCAGATCCGGGAGGCCACCGGTCATTTTTCCGGCTATGGCGGTGGCATTCGGGTGGTCTTCCGGATTCAGCGATGCCGACGGTTGCGCATCACCGGGCAATGCCCTGAAAAACGCATTGGCCAGCTGCTGCAATTGATCCAGATCCGGCAGCCCCGTTTGCTCATCAATATTTATACTCATGGTATTTATCAATTTCCACATCGTCCAGTACGGCAATGGCATCATCTACCAGCACCGCCAGCGAACAATATAATGAAACCAAATAGGATGCAATGGCACGATCGTTAATGCCCATAAAGCGTACGGATAAGCCGGGTGTTTGTTCCCCTTGTAAACCCGGCTGAAACAGACCTACCACGCCCTGGCGGCTTTCACCGGTACGCATCAGAATGATTTTGGTTTTTCCATCTGTAATCGGCAGTTTATCCGAAGGGATTAGCGGGATGCCCCTCCAGGTTAAAAACTGCGAGCCAAAAAGCGATACAGTGGGCGGAGGCACCCCCCTGCGGGTACATTCCCGGCCAAAGGCTGCAATGGCCCTGGGATGCAGTAAAAAGAAGCCTGGCTCCTTCCATACTTTGGCAATCAGCTCATCCAGGTCATCCGGAGTAGGCGCACCTGTACGGGTCTTGATCCGCTGTCCATCCACCACACTGTGCAACAGTCCGTATCCGGCGTTATTGATCAGTTCGCTTTCCTGCCGTTCCTTGATGGTTTCTATAGCCAGCCGCAATTGCTCTGAGATCTGGTTATAAGGTTTGCTGTACAGGTCGGATACGCGGGTGTGCACATCCACAATGGTTTGCACTGCTGCCAGGTTATACTCGCGTGGGTTTTCGATATAATCCACAAAGGTTTGCGGCAATACCCGTTCATCCCGCGCCGAACAATCTACTTCGATCCTGGTAGCATTCTTTACTTTATTTAAACGGTATACACCCGACTCTACCGGCACCCAGCTCATCAATTGCGTTAACCAGCGGGGCGAAATAGTGACCATTTGCGGAACGGTACGGGTGGCAATGGCGAGCTGCCGTGCAGCCACATCGCCCAATGCGGTTTGTTGATGTTTTGCTTCTGCCATACTTGTATGTTTTAGTCGTTTTGTATTGCATTGTTCTTCGAGACTTAAAGTGTCGAAGAGCGTTTCGACGACATATAAAATTATCCTTTCATAAATATAAGCCAGTATGCGCAAAAAACAATTCAATTTATAACGGTAGCCTACCCAGCGGGCAATAAAAAGACCGCACCGATAAAGATCCGTGCGGCCGCTTGATTGCTTATCATTGAGAAGGGTTCCGAAGATGCTTGTTCATTCCCCGGACCGGTGTTCCTGGTTTGCAATACATTTATCCTTTAACAAAGAAGCAAAGTTGGGCCCTGCGGCAGACATTTATTTCCGAAATCAGGAAAAGAAGTTTCGGGATCGGGAAAAACTTAACGGGCCTGTAATAGCCACTGAAACACAGTTTTCCTTTAATAAAGCACATTTCAATGCGTCAGCATTCAGAAGATAGCATAAAAAAAAGCCCGGCAGGTTGAACCGGACCAATGCAGCCGGAATTATATAGCATCAGAGCAAAACGCCCTGTTGCGAAAAGCAATCCCTCTACGTTCTACCTTAAAACAATCCATATGAAACCGATCATGCTGCTGTTACTTCCCCTTGTGTTTGTGGGCTGCAACCGGAAGACCTCCGTTCCTGTTGGCGACAGCGTACAAAAGGAGCTGGTTATAAGTGAACAGCAATACCAGGCTACTGTTACCAATAATTATCACATCTCGAATGCAACGATTGCAGGTGATTCTCTTTTTGTTACGTTTGGCGCCAGCGGTTGCAGCGGCGGCAGCTGGGAAACCAGCATTGTTGATGCAGATCGTGTTGCAGAATCCCACCCGGTACAGCGGTACCTGAAACTACGTCTTATCAATAACGAATTATGCGCCGCTGCATTTTCAAGAAAGATCGCGGTAAACATCCGGCCGCTCCGGGTAACCGGCACCAGCAAAGTTGCGTTTAACCTGAATGGATGGAATCAACCGCTGTTGTACCAGTATTAATAGTGAACAGCATTCCATTTACCAAAACCCCAAAGGGCCGGCCGTTACTGATCGGATCAATTGAAGCATGTAAATGGTCGTCTACGCTGCGTCCAGCCGTTTTTCAAAGGCTTTCCGGGCAGCGCCCCGGAAATACACTTCCCCGCAATAGGTATATCCCAGCTTTTCAAATACGCGCAGCATGCCGGTATTATCAAAGTTGGTGTCGGCTTTAATACTGAAGATGCCTTGTTGCCGGCAAATGCGCTCCACCGCCTGCATGATCCGGGTACCCAGCCCTTTTATGGCGTTTTGGCCGGTGGCAGTGGCCAGGCGGTGAATTACACCATAGGGCCGCGCTGTAAGCCACTCGCCTTCCAGCGCTTCATAGGCCGGCTCGCCGTCAAAGATCAACGCGGTATAACCCACAATGGCGCCGGCGGTATCTGTACATACATATCCATATCCTTTTTCAATGTCCTTCGCCACTATTTCCGGATTGGGATAACCATCCTGCCACTGGGCGCTGCCCTCCTGCTTTCTTTTTTCAATCGCCTGCTGCAATAGCTGCCAGATGCCAGCGGCATCCGCGGCCGTTGCCTTTCGTAGTTCCATATCCTGATGTTGTGCCGGTTCCATACTTGTTTTCTTAAACTGCAATACTCGTTAAAAAAACAATGATGTGCAACAACGGTTTTTATGAAACAGTGCCCTTCGTTGGTTGGAGGGTGCTGAGGATAAGAATACGTGAAGGATCATCCGGACAATAGCGGATCCGGAGCAGGTCTCCGATACCCGGTATTTGTTCTTTCCGTACCAGGGTTTGCATATGCTGGTAGGTCAGCATACCTTTTCGCCGGAGCAACACCCACAGGCGCAGCTGTATATAATCCGGTAAACGGTCCGTTTCCTCCACCAGGTCCAGCACCCGTATGGTAGCAGGCACACCGGTGCGCAGCAGGAAGCGTTGCCATTGCAACTGCTCATAGATCTTCCGGCGACTGTTATTATGAATGCTCCTGCAAAGCCATTGTGGTAACATACCTTTTGTTTCATACAAATATGGCGCGGCGGGCAGGTCCGCTGAAATTTATTCGCACGGAGTGTACCAAAACTGCGTTAAAGCGTTTTAAATGTTCTTTTACCGGAAAGATGAATGGTGCTTCTTTTCTTTCGTCATGCCGACCGCAGCGGAGGCATCTCTTCGGCAATGGAAGCAGATCCCTCCGCGCATCCGCTAACGCGGATTTGGTCGGGATGACGGAAGAAGGTGTTGTCATTGCGACTGTGATCTGGCTATAATGCGTATGCCCCATGTTTCGTCATGCCGACCGTAGCGGAGGCATCTCCTTTGCATGGATTCAGATCCCTCCGCGCGTCCGTCACAGCGGACTTAGTCGAGATGACGAAAGAAGGTATTGTCATTGCGACTGTGATCTGGCTATAATGCGTATGCCCCCATGTTTCGTCATGCCGACCGCAGTTGAGGCATCTCCTTTGCATGGAAGCAGATCCCTCCGCGCGTCCTGCGGACTTGGTCGGGATAACGGAAGAAGGTGTTGTCATTGCGACTGTGATCTGGCTATAATGCGTATGCCCCTTGTTTCGTCATGCCGACCGCAGCGGAGGCATCTCTGCTGCAATGGAAGCAGACCCCTTTGCACATCCGCTACGCGGACTTGGTCAGGATGACGGAAGCGCGTGTTTCCGTTACGACTATAATTTAACTATCGTACATGTCTCTATTTTCGTCATTTCGACTGAGCGTAACAACGTGAAGCGAACAGAGAAATCTCAATAACAGCCTGGTAACGCTTAATACAAAAGGCTATACATTTCATCATAAACATCCTCATTCAGGAACCGCCACTCAGGATTTTTAAGCCGGATCAGAAACTCCTTCTTTTTCCTTGACCAACATTTTAATTGCTTTTCCCGTTCTATGGCGCTGTCAATCGTATCGAACCACTCATAATAGATCAAAAAAGTAACCTTGTATCGATCCGTAAAACTACCAGGCACCGCATGATGCGCATGCTCCCATACTCTTGCTTTAAGATTCGAGGTTACGCCGATATATAAAACAGTCTTGTGCTGGTTTGTCATCATATAAACAAAGCCGCCTTTTTTCATAGGTTATCACTTATTATCCCTAAAGATAATATTTATTTATTAAGAGACCTCTCCATGCGTCCGCTAGCGCGGACTTGGTCGAGGTGACGAAAGTGTGTGTTGGCTTTGCAACCAGGATTCCACTGTAACGCGTATTCCCTTTGTTCCGTCATGCCGATGCAGCGGAGGCATCTCTGCTGCAATGGAAGCAGACCCCTCCATGCGTCCTGCGGACTTGGTCGGGATGACGGAAGAAGGTGTTGTCACTGCGACTGTGATCTGACTATAATGCGTATGCCCCTTGTTTCGTCATGCCGATGCAGTGGAGGCATCTCCTCTGTAATGGAAGCAGATCCCTCCGCGCGTCCTGCGGACTTGGTCGGGATGACGGAAGAAGGTGTTGTCACTGCGACTGTGATCTGACTATAATGCGTATGCCCCTTGTTTCGTCATGCTGACCGCAGTGGAGGCATCTCTTCGGCAATGGAAGCAAATCCCTCCGCGCGTCCTGCGGACTTGGTCGGGATGACGAGCGCGGAACGCCGGCTTGGCCGGGATGACGAATGGCGAAGCCCCAATCTTAGTCCCACCAGAAGTACAAACGCCGGTTCTGCTTCAGCTCCCGGGCCAGTGCTTCCAGAGAACCTACGCCCTGTTCCACGGTGTCCGGACAAATAGCATAAACTTCCTTTGCCAGCTGGTTCCAGTCGGCCGGCGGGCGGTGAATGATAAACTCGCAGTAATCGCCAGAGGCGCCAATCAACTCCAGCTGGTATTTCTGATCCAGGCCTTTGACAATCGTTAACAAGCTGTCGTTGGTAATATCATAGTTGATACCGTTTGTTTCCATCTGCTTCAGGATGCGGTACGGATCAGTTTCTTTAACAATGCCTACGCTGTACTGCCAGTTGCCGGTGTCGCCGGTCAGTTCCACCTTAAAAATCGTATACCCTTTGTGGCGCAGGCTGTCTTTTAATTTATAGATCAGTTCGTAGGCATTGTCTTCCGTTTCATTAAAAATGATCCCCGGCAGACGAATGGGATCCATCTCCTTGACCGTATCGCCCGAGTACATTTTACCCAGGGAATAATGAAAGGCTTCTATGGGCGCCTGGCTGTGCCGCCGCAGGTCCTGTATGATTGCCGGATCCAGGTGCAGGCTATCGCATATCGCCTGTTCGGGCGCGGTAAGCGGATAACCGCCACCGGTGGGTTCGGTGCAACTGTATAGCATGGTCATCATAATGATCATAACGATAACTCTTGTCCACCCTTTCATAGCTGTTTTTGGGCAGAAAGATACACAGATTGGGGAAGGTTTTCAACAAGATTTAAGCTACAGCAGATTGACCGCATTCAACGGCACATTCGTTGCAGATTTCCGCACAGGCCCGGCAATGATCATGTTCATGCCGGCTGCATTCATCCGCACAAAGTTTACACACTTCTGCACAAAGCAATAAGGCATTCTGCTCACCAATACCCAGTTCCAGCAATTGAGCCGTGGTCCGGCAAACCGAAGCACAGGCCATATCTGTGCGGATACAGGTGGCCAGGTGGGCTACCTCTTCTTCCTTCAAACAGGCCGCTGCACAATAATCGCAGGTTGCCGCACAACGATTGAGCAGTTCCGCCAAAGGATGTTCGTATGTTTTCATATTGAATGTTTTTTTAGGATCCCTGTAACGGGCACAAACAATATGCCTGAAATAGTTAGCATAAGCTTTATAAAAGCAAGAAGCTGTTTCAAAATCTGTTACTTTGAGGCCCAAATAAAGGGAATGAAGTTCTTTGAAATGGCCAACTTTTTCCCGTCACCCGAGGTGAAGCACAGCGAAACCAAAGATTCTCTACTTTCACAGAAATTTCTCCACATCCGCTATCGCGGTATCCGGTCGAAATGACGAAGCTATATAGTGTTGATTTCAACATCATAAAAATACTGGTCATTAACAGCGTAACATAGTGAAGCTGGGAAATCTCCTGTATCTAATTTCCAGGTAATGAGATTGCTCCTCCCGATAGCAGCTATCGGGACCGCTTCGTCCTGCAAGGGCGGGACCGAAATAACGGTTTCGGACTTTTGAAACAGCTTCCTGCCTTTTACATATTGCTTAAAAAGTAGGTGCCGTTTGATTGGTACCCTTGGTAGGGGTACAGATCAACTGGTCTGCACTGTTGCGGAACAGCACATCAATACAAATGGCACGGTCGTTCCAGGCCTCGGTATTGGTGGTTTTAATACGGTAGATGAGCCAGCGCTCACCGGCATTATCCACCACGGTATTAGGCGCCCCCGGGCCATAGATGCCTTTGGCCGGGTCCTGTGCCACCAGGGGGTTATTGCCCGTACTGGTACCCGCCACGGCCTTGGTAAACGGCCCCGTGGGGGAAGCCGCATAGGCATAGCCGATGGCATAACGGGGCAACGCGCCACCCGCACCGTTGTACAACATATAGTAGCGGTGACTGGCTTGTGCATTGGGCGCATAGTATACCAGCGGGTGCTCTATATTGATCTTTTCCCAATCCTGCGTAATCGTAAGCACCTGCTTATCCGTACCCGCCACCGTGTTTAACCCATCGGCTGTAAGCTCCACACAACGCAGGTCCGGCAGGGTACCTGTGCCTACGTTCCGCGCATAGTACAGGTATACCTTGCCATTTGCAGGGTCCTTAAACACCGATGGATCGATGACCGGAATATAGCCGCCGGAGGCATCCGTTTTTACCACCAGGTTGGCATTGGCATCTGTATACGGACCTTCCGGCGTAGTGGACGTGGCTACGCCGATCCGTTTGTTATTGGCGCCCTGTACATAGGTATAGTACAGGTTGTAGGTGCTCCCGTATTTAAAACTGCCGGCCGACCAGAAGGAGCCGGTGGCCTTGCTAAAGCCCGATATGGTTCTCAGGTTCCAGTTTACCAGGTCGGGAGAAGAATAGATCTTGTATTTATTGTCATCCGGGTGCACGAGGTAAAACTTGCCGTCTGCAGCCTTAAATACCTGCGGGTCTTTAGGATCCTGCGAATTGGGTATAACCGGGTTTTGGTAAACCGATGCCAGTGCCGAAAGCGTCGACTGGCGGTTGGCCGCCCTGGCCGCTGTTAGTTCGGTATCTTTTACGTTTTGTTTGCATGCTGTCAGCAGCAAGCCCAGGAGGAAGACCCCCAGCGTTTTAGTTTTCATTTTTGTAGTTTTAATTTTGTGGTTAAGACGATTCCCTAAGCCACATCAACAAACAAGCCGGAAACCCGGCTCTGTTACAAACATCCGTTTGGTAACACAAAATTTACAGGGGCACTACAAATTTTACAGCCAATCAATGATTGGGGGCAACCGTAACAAGCGGATGATGGCATCTTGCTTTTCCTGCGTAAAAGCATATAAAAAAAAGCCGCCCCTTAGGGCGGCCGTAATAAGCAATTAGCAAGGTTCTGTTATCATTAAGGAATAAATACTTTTGTTTTAAACCGGCCCTGGGCACTGGTCTTTTGCATCAGCGTGGGGCCATAACCCGCATTGGTTACCGTAAAACTCCCCTCTACCCTGCCGTTGGCTAGCTTGGTAATGGTTACGTTTCCGCCACTGGGTTTCAGGGGACTGTTTTTATCATCAATATACCGGCTCATATAAGTGGTTTGCGGCGTCTGAAAATGGAAATGTGTGCCCTGAGCTTCCAGGTCCCAGGTATAACTGCCTACGCCACCGGGCCAGGTCAATAAAAAATATCCTCCGCCTTCGTCTTCTTCGTTGGAGAGCATATATGAATTGCCGGCTTTTATCGCCATACCCGGAAAGCGGGTAACCGCACCGCCGCCAATGCTGAGCTCAATCCATTCATCGCTGCTGATCTTTAGTGTAGATAGCAACATAAACTTGCCGGTAACCGGTGCATTCAGCTCCAGGGTAACCGTAGCCGTTGCCGTTCCGTTTACCGATTGCGGCGCCTGGTATTCTATGGTGCCGGAGGAGGCATTGGTTATTTTACCCGGGCCGTTCAGCTCCCAGCTTTTAATAAACTTAGATGGTAGCGGCACCGGGTTGCCAACCGGGTAACCCCGATCATAATAAGGCCCGTTGGGATCGTTGGAAAGCGGCGCCAGCAGGTCGTCTGTTATGATATCTGTAAACACCAGTGCCTTGATGGTTTGTTTTTGTCCCATCTCCAGTTCTGCATAGTACGGCGCTAAAGATATGCGGTTCATCATCGACCAGTCGCTGAAATGCATGGTATTAAAACTTACCGTTTTCTGAGCCAGGTTTGAGCTGCTGGCACCCACAAATTTCCAAATACCATTATCTTCCTGGAAGGCCATGCCCAGGGTTTGTAAAAGCCCCGCTGAATCGGCGTGCGCTGCCCAGGAGCAGGTAAGTGTAACCGGTTTTGCAAATTGCTGCCCGTGTGGTGTTAAGCGGTAAGCACCGCCAATACCGGCCAGGTTTGTATTCGTCACCGGCTCCATACCGATCAGGGTTTCGGCACTCAAGGCTCCCTGGGGAATGGTAATGGTCAGCTCTCCATTGGCCGATTGCAAGCTGCCGCCCGCCGGGCCAATGGTTTTGGTTACGGCAGCACCGGTGCTGGTACCTTTGGGCTGTACCGCAGGTACTACGATTACTTTACTTTCTTCTTGTTCTGTTACGGGGTTCTTTTTACATGCAGTCAGCAACAGTGCCAAACCTGCAAAAGCTATTAGCCCGGTATAAAGGGGGTGCGTCCATTTTTTCATCTCCTGGTAAATTTTTGCGCAAAACAACAATTAAGTTGCGCCCTCCAGGAATGCATGTGCATGAACTGTAAAAAACATTGCTCCGGATGTTAAAAATTGTTGATGAAATTTTATACCCGGCTGTTCATCCATTCCTGGCAATAGATGCACAAACAGTATAACATTATAAACGCTTAAGGCAAGTCAATGATCCGGATGGTCATCGTATTGGTGAGTACACCTTTGCCAAATTTATCCCAGAAGCGTACCCGTACTTTATATTCCTGTTCCCAGTCCATGGGCTTGCCGGTATTAACGGTACAACGCAGGTAATCCAGCTGGCGGGCATCAAAAATATCGGCACCGGCAAACAGGTCCGGTTCGTTCATCAGTACTTTTCCTTTGGAATCGCTGATGGTAAGGGCACAACCAACGGATACCTTGCCGCCCTTTGCCACCAGTCCTTTTACACCGGTATTGATGATTTCGAAAGATGCCCCCAGCGGAATATCATGATGCCCCAGTACCTCCTTGTTCATGATCACGCGGCTTTTGGCAGTGGTGATGCCCTTCCATTGCGTAACCAGCCCGGTGCCGGGTTGCATGCCCGTGGGCTGTGCCTGGCAGCTATACAGAAAGCCAGCCAACAGTATCGCCACCAATGCCGTTTGCAGCCAGCCGCGGCGGCTTGTTTGCACCCGGCTTTTCATAAACAGCCTTGCCCATTTCACGAAGGGTACGCCGGCAAGCGCCGGCAAGGTGGTCAGCAGCCAGCCGGTGCCGATGTAGTTGCATAAAATGCGCAGGTCTTCCAGCGGACTAAAATCCATACCATAAAACACCAGGCGCAGCGCCCCGTAAACAGGTAGTGAAAATACCAGGCTTTTTAAAAATGTAGCCTTTAAAAATCGAAGCAGGGGCCTCTTCAGCAGCGGGTTCATATCGTTTGTTTTATCTGTTTTTGTTTGATGACACAAAACTCTTATCCCGCGTGGCTTTTGACAAATCTATTAGAATGAAGTGCTGAAACCGTGTATTGAAGCGTATGGAAATGGAAGCTGAAGGAAGTAGTGGCTTCTCTTCAATAAGTGAACAGATCCCTCCACTCATCCGCCACCGCGGATTCGGTCGGGATGACGGAAGAAGGCTCCGGTTGCTGATTGTGATTATACGATAAAGCCTCTTTGTTCCGTCATGCCGAGCGCAACAAAGTGGAGCCGAGGCATCTCTTCCGCCTAAGGCAGATCCCTCCGCTCATCCGCCACAGCTGATTCGGTCGGGATGACGGAAGAAGGCTCCGGTTGCTGATTGTGATTATACGATAAAGCCTCTCCTCTTTGTTCCGTCATGCCGAGCGCAACAAAGTGGAGCCGAGGCATCTCTTCCGCCTGAGGCAGATCCCTCCGCGCGTCCTGCGGACTTGGTCGGGATGACAAAAGTGTGTGTTGGCTTTACAACCAGGATCCCGCTGTAATGTCTATTCCCTTGGTTTCGTCATGCCGACCGCAGCGCAGCGGAGTGGAGGCATCTCTTCCGCATGGAGCGGATCCCTCCGTTCATCCGCCACGGCGGATTCGACCGGGATGACGAGAGCGGGACTGTGATCACTCGCTTTCAACCGCAATCAGTTCCTGTAGTATTGTCTTATCGTTTTTATACATTTCAAAAGCGCCGATGTTGGCCACCACAAAACTGCGTAAATAATCATTGGGCCCTTCTTCATGGTTGGTGGTTTTGCTTTTGTTATTATGCCCCAGCGACTGTATCGTTCTTATAGGACCCCAGGGAAAGCCCCACCAACCCAGCAATAAGGTTATGGTGATCGCTTTGCCATTGGCTTTATCCAGGCAATCCGGACAGGCGATCTTTAATTTCCTATTTTGAATGGTTACCACAAGAATACTGATGGTACTGCTAATAAACCCGGCGTTTAGCGGAGTAGCGGTGCTCCCCCACTCCGGGCAGTGTAAACGACGTACCAGGTTACAATAGGCATCAATTTCTTCCAGGCTGTGCTGCTTATTTTGTGCCTGTACCGCATCTGCGGCGGCTGTGCCCAGCTTACGTTTTTCCAATTCCTGTTGTACAATTTGCTGAGCTTCCGGTGTCAGCCCGGCTGCATCGTGCAGGGCAATGCGCATCAGTTCATCATTATCCAGGTGCTGATAGTATTCCTGCACCTGTTCGGTATCCAGTCCTTTGCTCATAAGATAGTCTTACGTTTTGTTGATTGTTTTTAATAGCGTTCCGGCACTAAAGTAAATCAATTTAAAGCAAATCTGAATAAACCGGGAGCAGTTACCTTTTAAGCTTCAATAAGAAAGCCGTCCTGTTGCCCGGACGACCTTCCTTTTTATATAATGCCCGCTTGCTTAGTTCAACGCAATAATCCGTACATTATCATGATAGGCAATACGGGTACCGGTATCGGGTCCGCCATACAAGCCCCATTTGGGATAGCCGAAGGCGCCGCCACCCGATGTGCCCGTTCCGGTATAGGTTCTCAAATTGGTACGTTCCCTGCGCAACGTATAACCCGTTTCTCCGGGCAACTGGGTATATACCTTTATATAACCGGTACTGTCTGTGGTCCATAGTACATCAATGCGGAAGTGGATCCACTGGTTTACATAGGGCCGGTAGTCGGATACTACGGCAAAGGTTTGCGCATCCGCCTCGCGTATAATAATCCCGTTCCTGCGCACCCGTATCATAACCGGTACATAGTAGTCGCCGCTTACCCGGCACTGAAACAGGTTGCCCCCGTCTACAGGATTCATGCCGTTCCAATCCGGCCAGTCTTTCAGCAATACACTGAATTCATAACGGCGTTCCTGGCCCGGTACAAAATTGGCAGCCGTTACCAGTCTTGCGGTGGTTTCACTGCGGTAGGCCCCGTCAGACATATAGGCACTGTCGCCAAACACCACCTTATGGGCAACGGCATACGTGCCGCCAGCCCCGGGCGATACCATATAGGCGGCATCGGCGGCCGGTGCATCCGTTGCGGTAAGACCGGTAATGCCCGAGTTGGTAGTACCATCCTCATACGTAGCGTTGAGCAGGGTATCTCCCACGGAAAAAAACGTGCTGCCCGTTACCATACTTTTTCCCGGGTTGCCGTTTTCCGGCCCAGCCGTAACAATGGTGTTGCCGGTACGGGTGCAGGAAGCGGCAAGGAGAAGCATGGCGGCAGCGCCGCGCGCTGTAACACAGCGGAATTGTTTGTTCATTGTTTTGATTTTTTAGGTTTAGAAATATGAATGAAAGACCTTCCAGGTCCGGTAAAATGACAGGAGATCGTTATCGTTTTTTCAAAAACGGGTATCAGGCAACCCGGTATCTAAAATAATCCATATCTAAGGCCGGGGCTTTCAAAATGGGTGATTGTATTTTAGGAATGGGTGAATTTCTGGAGTGTTTCCGGGGTGTGGGCAGGCTGGCGCAACAGGCAGGGCCTTCCAGTTCGCGGATTCCCTTTGGTAAAAGGCGATTATGGTCGTGCCGGCCGGAATAGCAACATCGCGCCAACGCACGAGATCCCTCCGCTCATCCGCCACGGCGGATCCGGTCGGGATGACGCAAGAAGGCTCCGGTTGCTGATTGTGATTATACGATAACGCCCCGCCACTTTGTTCCGTCATGCCGAGCGCAACAAAGTGGAGCCGAGGCATCTCTTCCACCTGAGGCAGATCCCCCCACTCATCCGCCATAGCGGATTCGGTCGGGATGACGCAAGCGCGTCCCGGTGCGTGAAGACACGCACCAGCATGTAGCACGCAACCTACTCCACCTCCCACGCCGCAAGAGCCAGGCCGCTTCCAGCAGTTTAGTGAGATAAAACCAATGCGAGAACAGGTCCACCACCACCGGCAGGCTCCAATGGGTGAGGGCATGGTACAGTACCAGGTGCAGTTCGGAGTTCCAGTCGTCACAGCTTTGGTAACCGAAAAATGTTTTTAGTACTTCCTGCAGGTTGGCATGTTCCGCTTCGGATATAAAGTAGGAGGTATAACTGGTTTGTTCATAGGGCAGATTGCTTTTGAGTACGGACAGGTAGGCGGGCAGCCCGGCCACGGGTTCCGGCTCCGGATGGGTATAAATATAATGCGCTGCGGTTATTACGGAGTTAATGGCCATAAAGGCGCAGCACACGCGGTACACGGGTATATCCGTTTGCGGCTGTTCCCGTTCCATAAACAGCAATACATGCTGCAGTATTTTGCGCAGCTCATGAATTTTACCCGCATGGCTAAAGCAGAGGTAAAACGCGCGGTAGGGATTGGTGGTGGCTTCATTGCACCAGAATTGGGTGTGGAAGGGATCAGGGGTTCTGGGGTTTTTCATATGTTGTTGTTTTGGGGTGAAGGTTTTTCTTTCGTCATTTCGACCGGAGCGCAGCGTAGTGGAGAAATCTCTGAAGTATTATTAGCGCCAGCGCAAGCTGCTGCTCTTTGGGGGGACATGCAGACTTGGGGGACGGGCAGGCCGATGCCGGCCGTTGCTGTAGTAGCGGCCGGCTCTTTGGAAGGGGAAGACCTGTGAGGTCTAACGCCTACCGTGTACAGACCTCACAGGTCTGGCGTGCCGGGAAAGGCGGTTATGATCTCTCCCGCGGCATCCGTAATTACGGTTATAGTACTAACCGGCTGGCCGCGGTTGTTATACCCGATGGTGGCCCCGGTATCATATACGCGCTGGCAATGGCCACCGGGTTGCGGCTGCTGCGTTTGCTGGGCGGCATCTTTTATAGCGGCTACAATGGCGGGTATGGGTATGGTAAATTTGCCGGCCAGGGGGTGGCGGGGCACTTTGTGGTAGTGGCGCTCTAAGATATGCGCCAGGGCCTTTGCGCTGAGGTACCAGCTTTTGCGCAGCAGCTTTTTACGGTTTTTTACGGGTAGCTGACGCAGATGCTCCCCCTGCAATTGTTGCAGCCAGGTTTGGATATCTGCCAGTAAAAAGAGCACGGGCAGCCATTGCTCTTCATTAAAGGGGTGGGTGTTTTGTGTAGGTGTAGGAACGGCGTGCATAGCGATTGGTTTTAGCAACTGATAATTTTTTAAGCCGGACCACCACACGCAAAAAGAAGCGTGGGTTAGTCCTTATTGTTCCTAAAGGGCTACGACACCCCGACAACGAAATAAGAACGCCCACGCTTTAATCTTTAAATATATGCTATATACAATAAAGAAAAACATGAGCGATTTACCTTATCATCCCGTCGTCGTAAAAAGTCGTAGAATTTAGGAACGGAAATAAAGCAAATACGCTAAGTATTTTGCAGTCTATTGCTAAGTACTATTTATCCAAAAGTGTTTCATGGCTTATTTATTTTTTAAAGACTTTCTGTACGAATTTACAGTAAGTCTGACAATATTTCCAAATAATTTTTCGATTTTCTGGAATTATTTACATTAAATCATTAATTATTTCCAGAAACTATTGAAATCCAATGACAAGACTTGGAGAATATTTACAGGCCCGATCGACTAATAAGTCAGAAGTGTCCCGAAAAACCGGTTTAAGCAAACCTCGTTTGAGTGAATTAACCATTAACCCAACAGCCAAATTAAGAGCGGAGGAACTTTATCTTATTGCATTGGCGATTGGTGTAAAGCCGGGTGAATTGTTGGAATATGTATGCGAGGGGGTGAAGCTGGTGGAGCAGAAATAAGTATTTATGCGAGAAATAGTGCATTATAAACCATAAAACGAGTTATTAACATTCTGCTTAAATTATTGGAAAATAGCCTATTATTCATTAAAACGATCTCTTTAAAAATCTTTTGCATACCTTTGCAGCCGTTATTAAAATAACAAGGCTTATATTTATGTACACGTTCACTATATGAGACTGCCGAAAGAAATATCTCCCGACAGCATAAAAGATTCTATAGTTGAGATAAGGTATGCCTCTAAACTTCCTTTTGAAGTATTACTGGGAATATTTTTTCAATCGTTAGATGACTCGTATACATACACTGTTAGGCAGGTTAGTGCTGATAGAATAAACATTAGTAATAGTCCGCTGTTTTATAATAAGACAATTAAATTTGAGATATTACCTAATACTATCGTTTTTAATTGTTTAGACAAATATATTGGATGGGATGCATATCACATCGAAATTAAAAAAGTATTAGAACAGCTTACTACAACAAACAATATAGAGACTTTTAACAGGATAGGGATCAGATATATCAGCCAGTATAATAATACTGACTTAACAACAATTACCAAGTTCGACTTTAAATTTGGTTTACCTGATGTAAAATCAGATAATTATAGTTTCAGGTCTGAGTTTAGTACAAGTGAATTTCGGACTATCTTGACTCTTGTCAATGGGTTTCCGATAGTACTCCCAAATTCAACTGAAGCTTCAACGATAACAACAATTGATATTGATGTTATTAAAGATAAAATAAGTATCAAGGAAGTTGATGAAGTGCTTAAATTAATTGGTGATGCTCATTTGTATCAAAAGACAGTTTTTTTTAGTATCTTGAAAGAAGATTTTTTAGATACTCTGAACCCTGTTTATTAAATCTTTTTTTATGCCAGTTCCTGCAGAAGCAATAGAATTACAAAAGCAACCATTCCATTATCAATGGAATGCAGAAGTAAAGGATAGACCTAAACAAGCAACAGGTGAAGGCCTATACAATTATTTGCCCTCTAAAATTGGAGATGATTTTTTTCATAGCGCACTGAAAGAATATTATACTACCAACCAACAGGAATATTTTGATATTGAACGGAATGCAATCAACAAGAAATTCATAAAATACGAAAAGTCATTTCTTGCCCAATTTGAGCAACTGAAGCATCATTTTAATGAAATTTCCCAGGAGGAAATTAAGGGATTAATGAATAACTCATTGAGTTTTTTATTGGAATTAGAACCGGATATGTTAGGCCTAGAACTAACTTCTGACAAAACAATATTTTATACCTTCAAAAAGGATAATTATATTATTTATATAAATCACTTTGCTGATTTAGAAGAAGAGGATGCAGAATTAACCCTTACAATTTTTGAAGGAAACACGAAACTACCAAGTTTTGCAGGAAACATTGAATCAGTAAAACAGAAGATGAATACTATTTTTTTAATTGAAGCCTTTGCTGTTTGATCTGTTGATTGATGAACTATCCTGTTGAGATTTTACCAAACCCAAACTACAAATTAATAGATTGCGATCTATCAGAATACTTTTTGATTCGATACACTAACTCTTCTGATCCAGAAACAATATGGAATAAAGAATTAAATCAGATTCGTCAGGAGGCTGTGTGTTCACCATCTGAACACGTTAATGATCTATCAACAAGTTTATTAAGTATTTTTGAGATTAAGCACATTCCAATAGAACTAACTCCAGCAGGAAAGGATAAATATGCCGCCTATTGTGCCCCGGATATTGAAGTTGCTCCACCTGTATACAGCACTCACTTTATCCCAAACAATGAAAGAGGATTTTGGACAGTTTTAATCAATGCAATACAAGATCAGGTAGCAGAATATTCTTTTGGTGATAGGGATGGTATATTTAAGGCAATATGTAAAGTTGTACATACACCGACTAAATGGAATTTTTGGCATTTTTCGATTCGTTGGCATATTACTGATAACAACGCTTTTTTAAATGATATTGACGATTTAAAAGAACAGAAGAAAATTATTAAACGCCTCAAAAGTGAAGCACGAGCATTGATTGCTAAGTTTGCCTCAATAGAAAAACCAACCTATAACCAGTTAGACAAAAATTGCTTCTCAGTTTAAGTATATTGATTAACAAAAAATTGCATTTGCAGAAATCTTTCTGTACATGGCCTGTCCAAAATGGCAACCAATACATCCGAATTAGAAGTAAACCATGAGAATTGAGCGGTCTGGATTAATGAAAAATGCGGTCTTGGTTATTTTACCATTAGATATATTAATATTGGCGGAACTATAATCAGAAAGTGATACAGAAATATTGAGCTAAAATAATACCGAAGGTTTACAAATAGGATATCAACCTTACTTAACTTGAAATAATCATTTTTAGTTGTCTGAAATTTCAGAAAATCAATAAAATGATGATTTTCATATTTTTTCAAAACTATTGAGTACTCTTCAGAAAGTTGCTCAGATAACTTATTTACTTCTTCCGCGGTTTTAGAACTGGTCTTTAGAGATCTGAGTTTGTTATATAAATCACCAATTTCTAATGCACAATCATGGTGTTTTTCGGCTCTTAGTCTATAATCATTAGCGCCTTCAAGCTGGCTAAAAACTAAAATCAATATTGACAGACCTGTTGAGATAAAGGCCAATTGATCGGGCGTTATAACAACTTTAGTCTCAATCTTAAAGACGCTAAGCAAGCCTACTATTATTAAATACCCTGATAGGAACCCTATAGAATACGAAGATAATCTATTCATTTTTTTTAATCGGTGACTCGCTACAAATCTGGCTCCTTTTGTTGTCCAGAATTTGTAATTCAACTCCACACTAAAATCTTTGTCCAAATAAAGTTGCCCGGATGTCGTTTTGATGTCTTCTCCCATGTTTCTCTGTAAAGGAATAAATATAGTTTATTAGTCGCTGAAAATGCCCTCTGTGTTAACATACGTTAACCTAATAATATAGCGAACTTATTTTCTATTCACAGCGAGTTCTACGACGTTTTTGCTCGGCTTATATACTTCCCTATTTAGCTTACGCTGTCATTTGTATTTATATCATCATTTCGGTTTTCATTAAAATCAAATTTAGGAATAGATTTGATCGCATCTTGCAACTCCGCAGCCGCATTCATAGTTTTTAAGTAAATGGCGATCTGCTCCTTGTGGTTTATTAAATCTCTCATTGAAATGTTGTCAAGTAAATTCAGCCCTTTTACTTTATCAATGAGTTTATATTTCTTCATAAAGTCTGAAGCTGAGAAGGTACGCCCTATATTTTCTGAGATTTTGTTGGAATAATTTATTTTAAGGAAATCATTTAGTTTCAGATTTGTTTTGATAACATCAAAAATTCTATCATCATAAAACTTTTGGGCTTCTTCCTTCCGAATTTCCCTTACCTCATCAATTGCTTCTTGCTTTACCTCTTCTGTTTTTGATGCAAACTCCAAAAATCGATCCGGTGTATAAAGATGAAATGATTGTCCCGTTTCGCTGAATAACTCTTGGGACAATTCTTGTCTGGGAGATACTGTTTGACCATGAGCTCTAAGCCACCAATCTTCTTTTAAGTCATCAATGATTAAAATAAATGGCTTTTTATCCTCCCCTGCCTTTCTTATTAATTCCTTCCAGATAATTAAATCTCCATACTTGTTTTCACTTTTGTCGTTGTCCTTATATCCCGGAGGCATCTTTTTCCGATATCGTACTTCTCCCTCTTTTTCAACCTCCAGTATTTCACTGGAGGTAAAGGCAGAGCCCACCTTTTTCTCAAAAAGTGCTGAAATTTTTGATAGAATATTATCATCGGTCAGCAACCTTTTATAATAGTCTTTTTTCTTCTCGAGGTCTTTAATTGTTTCGGCTATTGTATTCTCAAACTTTAAAAGAACCGACTTACTTAAATGAGGTGTTTTCAGATTTTTTACTATGTCATTTTCTAATTTTTTAAAAGCTTTTATGGTTTCCTCGTAAATCTGAATCTGTTCGGAAATGACTGTTATTCTATTTTTATGAAATTCAAACGCTGAATGATTAGTTAACCATAACTGTGTAGAATATTTTTGAATAACTCTTAAAAGCTCTTTTCTCGTTTCCTCTGAGTATCTATATATGTTAAAGAGTACATTCGTATCAAGTGAAATGAACCCACTATTCCATATGTTTTGAATTTCCTTATCAGTTAATTTATAATACCCTCTAAATAATTCTTTCATTAAAAAAACTATTAATGCATTAAAAAATAAATATGCAACATCACCATTTGCATAAATTTGAATGGCGCTTTAATTAAGACATTTTACTAGTAAACCCACTTTATTGTTTATAAGATCCAAAGCAGCAGCTGGCCCTGTCTCATTATTAGTAAACCCATAAATATCCTTTCCACAGTTATCACAAACAACTCCCATTTCAATATTGTTCTTTTTACATTCACAATTCCACACTTCTCTTTCCTTTGAAGATAGCAATTGTTTTTTCATAACACGCATGCCTCTTTCTTTAAAAACCGACTCAATGATCTGCTTAATATGTTCAAATTGCCGGAGGTCTTCTTTGTCATAATGGGGTTTGTCGAATGTTGCAATTTTAAGTCCCACCTTTTGTTTATTGAAATCGTTATGTTCAAGAAGCTGGCGGCAACGGTCAAAATCAAGTAAATGAAGCTGCTGTAGGATGTTGCTGATTTGTTTAATAAACTCCGCGTTCGCATGCTGTTCGATTGCAGAATACAGAAGATCTATTTTCGTTTCATGTGGTAAGGCATCTATATACCGCGTCAAAAACTCCTGATATTTGGTCTGAGTGGCCGTTGCTATTTCTGTAGAAGCCAGAATGGAGCTACATTTTTTAAACAGATAGGGAGCAACCTCCGTAACCTGATGCGCGGTGATAAGATTCCATATATCATCTGTAAGACGAAGCGTTTCAGCATTCGCTTCCTCAATAATGGATTTTCTTTTATTTAAAAAAGTAAGCCTATCCAGGCTAACGATATCTGGGTTGTGTTCAAACTGGGTTACACGCGGAATATTTTCTGTACCTTCTTCTAAAACGGCAGCAGTACCTACCGCCGTGATCATAAACATAGACTTCCCGCCTCCGGATATTTCGTCAATATCTATTTTAAGCCCCAATATGCAATTTGCTCCAATATTAAATGCGGCGGCTTTAATGGCTTCGATCGCCTCATTATATATTGCCGACAACTCTCTTTGATATGTTTGCGATCGACCGCCAAAAATATCAGAAAAAGATGCAAAAAGATCTTTGAACATATTTGTTCCCGCTACAACATGTGCAGAAACCGGCTTTAAATAGCTTTTTATTTTTCTTCCCTCTATTGAAGAAGTTGTAAGTACTAAAACGTCTCTTTTCGATCTCATTTGATTAGATAGTTACAATAAACTGACTCATATACAGACTATTAAAAACAAATAACGGCAGGGCATTTGCGCAGTTGGTGGTTGCTTCATTAATAGTCTGGCCTTCCTTGGTATCATAAAAATAATAAAAAGATGATAAACCGTCGTTTCCTGCGTCGCACTACATTAAAAAAAACTGTAGGATTACAGCTATATCGCCTTGCCCGATGTAGGAAACTACTCCTATTATCTTTCTAGTTTATTTGTATTTCATCTACCTTACTCTCCCATGCATTATTTTCATAGTAACTCAATTTACTATATCCATTTACTCTGTTATAAGTATAAACAGCCTTAATATGTTGTAGTTGCTCCTGTTCTATAAACAATGCAGTAACAGGGTTGTTAGGAAACACTGCGTTTTCCTTTTTATCGAAAAATACAATTATATGGAACATCCCATCTGTGAATTTAGCTTTTTCATTTGAGCAGAACTGCTTTAACTGCTCAACGGATACTGTATCTCCAATCGCATACAAAAGCATTTCGTTATAGTTGTCTCGTCCATTTGTAAATGGCTCCCGCTTTTTATCCATATAAAGAAAACCTGATTTTTCCTGTTGCATATTTTGATTGTTTTCAGTAATTGGAATATTTTGTTCAGGCTCTGCTTTGGGCGCCGGATTTGAACAAGCCGTAAGCAGTAGTAATAAAATATAATAATAACCTTGTCTCATTGGTTTGTTTATTGTTTTAAAGTTTCCTTTTTAAGCTCATCAATCTTATTCTTTGCTTCTATAAATGCAGTTTCTATTACATCAGCATTATTAATAAACAGGGTATTATCTGACCCATATTTTTCCAGTTTAATATACCATGTAGCTTTCCCCTTTCTAATATAATAACCTACCTGAAGACCGTCATCTGTTACAAATTTATTTTCCATATAGTCGGGATCAGCTCCGATGTCATTACTAACTTCCACTTTTAGTGCCTTTACGGCCCTTAACAGTTCAAGAAGGTCACTATATTCAATTGAGGCCGTGGTACCGCCATAGCTGTCATACTTTTTAATTTGATAAAAATAGCCATTTAGCGAACCGCTTGAAATCTTTCGGATTCTTGTCTCTGGTATGGCATCGTCTGTTTTAAAACTGGGGAGCCTATAATCTACAAATCTGATTATGCTACCTGTTTTTGAGGCGAAGGCATCCATTTTGGTTTTAACGGCTTCTCCTTCTTTTTTTGCTTCCTGCCCATAGGAAGTAATTGTAATAAAGGCAATGGCTGTAATAGTCGATAATCTTTTAAGCATTTTATCAATAATTTATTTGGGGCGAAGGTTTATATTTTATTGCTGAATTCCTTACGGAAAACCGTATGGACATATGCCCGTACAAGACATCGGAGAGATCCCTCCGCTTGCCCGGTCGGGATGACAAAAAGCTGTTTGCCCTACCCTAACGGGAGCTAAAAGACGCTGCCCAACACCTCTTTTACAAGGTTTTCTCTTCCAAATTTGCTAAATTCGGGACCATATGCAAGATATTGACACCATAATGCAGCATCTTTTAGCCTTCAGGGATGCACGGGACTGGGACCAGTTCCACAACCCCAAGGACCTTGCCCTGGCTATTAATGTAGAGGCCGGCGAACTGCTGGAACTATTCCTTTGGAAAACGCCGGAGGCGGCCAACCGGGATAAGGTAAAGGAGGAGCTGGCGGATGTGCTGGCTTTTGCCTTTTTGCTGGCCAACAAATATGGCTTTGATATAAAGGAAATATTGCTGGAAAAAATAGCCGCCAACGATAAAAAATACCCGGTGGATAAGGCCAAAGGCACTGCCAAAAAGTATAATGAACTATAGCGCTTTTATAAAAACGCCAACTGCATGATTGTATACCAGCGTACCAAGGAAGGTTTTAGTAATGATGTGCTCACCAACAGGATCGATGTTATTATTGCCGGAGCCATACGCCAAAAAACGGGTAAGGAAATAGGTGATAGCGAGCTTAAATCTTTTAAACACTCGCTGGCTTATATGGATAAAGTGTTGCATGACCGGGATATACCGGAAAACTGCGGCATATCCGTAGAATACCATATACCCCAAACCTGCAAACGGGTAGATTTTATTATATCCGGTACGGACGGCAAGCAGGAAAATGTAATTATTATAGAATTAAAACAGTGGTCAAAAGCCTGGCTTACCGACCAGGACGGGGTTATAGAAGCCAAGTATAAAGGTGGCCGCAATGCTACTAGCCATCCCTCCTATCAGGCATGGTCCTACGCAGCACTGCTCCAATCTTTTAACGCCACGGTGGAGGAAGAGCATATCAACCTGCACCCCTGCGCCTACCTGCACAACTACCCACCGGACGATGTAATAACCAATAACTTTTACAACTACTATATAGAAAAAGCTCCCGTGTTTTTACAACCGGATGCATTGAAGCTGCGCGCCTTTATAAAGCGCTTTATGAAATATGGGGATACCTCCAATATTATCGCCCGTATTGATAATGGCAAAATACGCCCCTCCAAAACCCTTGCAGATAGCCTTAGCTCTATTATGAAGGGCAATAAGGAGTTTATCATGATCGATGATCAAAAATTGGTGTATGAGCAGGCGTTGGGGCTGGCCAAACGATCGCATCCCCAAAACAAAAATGTACTGATCGTAGAGGGCGGACCGGGCACCGGTAAATCTGTAGTGGCCATAAACCTGTTAGTGGAGCTGAACAAGCGGGGGCTGATGACGCAGTATGTAACTAAAACCAGCGCGCCGCGGGAAGTGTATTTTGACAAGTTGCAGGATGTACGGCGCATGGCGGAGCTGAAGAACCTGTTTGTAGGATCGGGATCATTTATGCGGGCGCCTAAAAACGCCATGGCGGCACTTATTGTAGATGAAGCACACCGGCTTACAGAAAAAACCGGCTTTTTAAAACAGGGCGATAACCAGATACGCGAGATCATTAATACCGCTGCCTTTTGTGTATTTTTTATAGATGGTGACCAACGGGTACATATCGATGATTATGGAACAACGGAGCGTATAGAACAGCTGGCGGTAGAAGTCGGGGCACGGGTGCATAAAACAAAGCTGGACTCGCAGTTTCGCTGCAATGGATCTGATGGGTACCTGGCCTGGCTGGATGATGTACTGCAAAAACGGGATACGGCCAACTATGCGCTGGATACCGTCGGTTTTGATTTTGAATTTGAAGTAGTGGATAGCCCCGACGAACTGCGGGACCTTATTTTTGAAAAGAACAAAATAAATAACAAGGCAAGGCTGGTGGCGGGTTATTGCTGGGACTGGAAGAGCAAAAAAGTGCCGTTGGCCAATGATATTGTTTTTCCGGATGATGATTTTCAAATGCAATGGAACCTGAGCAGTTATGGCTCTAAGTGGATCATAGACCCTAATTCTGTAAACGAAGTGGGTTGTATACATACCTGCCAGGGGCTGGAAGTAGATTACGTGGGCGTTATTATTGGCGATGACTTAATTTACCGCGATGGAAAGGTATTGGTAGACCCCGCTAAACGTTCAAAGGACGATAAATCCATTTTCGGATATAAAAAGCTGATGAAAGACGACCCGGAAGCTACCCAGGAGTTGCTACGGGCCATCATTAAAAACACCTACCGCGTGCTGATGACCCGTGGCATGAAGGGCTGCTATGTGTATTGCACGAATAAGTTTCTGAGAAATTACCTGAAATATCGCCTGCGTATACATTCTATGAATTGGGAACAAACTACCGAACCGGGCTTACCGATGGCTGCGGAGGACCCGGCGGAGTATAAGACGAAGAGGGGAAATAATATACCCGGAAAACTATAGTTTTTGAGAAATACAATGGCGCTTTTATGATGAAACATCTTTTTTTATTGCTTTGTTTTTTTACAACAGTTTGCCATTGTGTTCATGCTCAGAAGGATTCCCTGCCGGTGTTTAACAAAAAAGATTACGCGCGCTATTGCGTTATAGCAGATAGCATTGTCCGGCTGTATTATGGAGATGATATGTTGCCGTTTATAACTAAAGATTCTGCCCGCAGCTATTACAGAACGCTAAAGGCTCCGGGCGGTGGCATTACGAGCACCTTTGACAAACCGCTGCCGTTTGAACCGGAAATGTTTTGCTTCTGGTATTATTTTAAACCTCTTTCACTTAAAGGCGATTCGGTAGAAATCAAATTTTACATTCATAAAAACGGTACGCTAATGACTGGGTTTGTACCGGAAGGGCTGTTTGACATGCGGGGCATTGACCGGTTTGACGCCATTACATCCTATAAAGCCCTTGAAATAGCCCAACAGTTAAAAATAAAACGACCACTAAATCATTATGAAGTATCGCTGGGCTGGTATGAAGCGCAGATTTCCGATGAAGAATTTAAAAAATACCAACAGTCGAAGGACCTGCGGGATTTTGTAAAGGGTCGTATTGTATGGCTAGTAAAAAGCATGTATAAAATACCAGCAGATGGGGATGAAACTCCCAATGGAGAAACTTACCTAATTGACGTACTAACCGGAAAACTGCTGCAAGTATGGGGGCACGCTGTTGACTGGGGATAGCGGCGGCTTTGTTACTTGGCTTAACATATTTTGCAGATACAATAATTACAGAAGCCTCTTTAGGTAGCACCCAAGTTACGGGCATACACCGGCCGGGAGGCCCGCGCAAGAAGGGTGCTATTTCGGGGGACAGGAAGACCTTGGAGGACAGAGCGCGCTATGTATGGGGCCGATGGCCCCCTTGGGTTAGTGATAGCTGATGCATATTCCACCGCACAAGAGTGCGACGCAACCGGGCTGCTGTAAGTATCCCTAAAAACCAGACAGTTTAAAATTAGAGAGATTTACTAAATTTAAACTGTAAAAAATGAAAAAGACAAGATTCACAGAGACACAGATTGTTTCAGTCTTAAAGCGCCAGGAAGGCGGTATACCGACCAAAGAACTCTGTCGTGAACTGGGTATATCCGAAGCCACTTTCTACAATTGGAAGAGTAAGTATGGCGGCATGGAAGCCTCAGATGTGAAGCGCATGAAAGAGTTGGAAGAAGAGAATGCCCGGTTAAAACGCATGTATGCGAACCTGGCAATGGATAACGAGATATTAAGGGATTTGTTCTCAAAAAAAGGCTGGGCCCTGCCACCAAAAGGCAATTAAGCAAGGAGCTTGTAAAGGAGCGAAAGATACCGGTGAGCCGGGCCTGTAAGATAATCTCATTACCACGATCCCAATATTATTATGCGTCAGTCAAGGACGACTCAGCAGTAATAGAAGCCTTGCAGGAGTTGGCATTTGCCCATCCATCGTATGGCTTCAGGAAGCTCTTTGCATATTTACGGCGCTCAGGAAAAAACTGGAACCATAAAAAGGTTTATCGTGTGTATAAGCAGTTAAAACTTAACAAAAAGCGCAAGGGTAAAAGAAGACTCCCGGCACGTATAAAACATCCCCTGCAACAATCCGAAACGGTAAATAAAGTATGGAGTATGGATTTTATGAGCGATAGCATGACAGGTAACCGGAAGTTCAGAACCTTCAATGTAATCGATGATTGCAGCCGGGAGGCATTGGCTATTGAAGTGGATACCTCAATATCTTCAAGGCGGGTGATCAGGACACTCAACAGGGTTATCGAAAGCAATGGTAAGCCCATGGCCGTAAGAGTGGATAATGGTCCGGAGTTTACCTCAAAGGATTTTGAACTGTGGGCGAAGGGACAAGGGATTAGTATCCTGTATATCCAACCCGGAAGGCCCATGCAAAACGGCTACATTGAACGATTTAACCGACTTTACAGGGAAGCTGTATTGGATGCATATTTGTTTTTTGATCTCTACCAGGTAAGGGTACTAACACAGGAATGGATGGAAGAATACAATCACAAAAGACCACACGAGTCACTGGACAACCTGACACCGCTTGAATACAAAAAGTTGGCTGGTGAAAAGAAAAATACTCAACTTATAGCTGTCTGAAAAAGGGGGTACTTACACTGCCATACGCACTGCAGCCGGGCTAATGAAAATCCGTAGAGATCCCTCCGCTCGCCCTGCGGGCTCGGTCGGGATGACGGCGATACGCTGCCCTGCGGACCCGGTCAGGGTGACGATGATACACCGCACTGCGAGCCCGGTCAGGATGACGATAATACCGATGCCCCTCGCCTACTTTAAAAAACCGTTGAGGAGGTTCAACAACGTGGTGGTTTGCTCCATAAGGCTTACATGCCCCTGCCCGGGTACAATGGCCAGCTGGGATGCGGGGGCGGGACCAAAACCGGCTACCACATTGCCGCCCAGCAGCTGGTAGGTTTTGATGAGCTCCAGTTTATCCAGCCCGTCGTTATCGCCGGCAATGATGAGCACGGGGGCGGTAATTTTTGCAATGTTGGCATCGCCCAGGTTAAAGGGCCGCTGGGCGGAGGCGATCATCTGCTGCAGGAAGGGGATCCATTTGGTGGTATCCGGCGCCACGGCATTGTAGGCGGTGTGCATGGGCGATTGATCAAAAAACTCGGGCTTCATTTGTTTAAAGGCGGCGTTTACCTGGGGTAGCCAGCCTTCACTTTTATAAGTGGCGGAAATGATGACGAGTTTTTTTACGCGCGTTGGATGCTGTATGGCAAACTGGTAAGCGATGGCGCCGCCAAAGCTGTAGCCGGCTACATCGGCACTGTCTATATGCAGGTAATCCATTACGCCGGCCACATCGGCGGCCAGGGTGGCGTGGGATAAGGGCCGATCGGAGTACGGGGTGTGGCCATGCCCCTGCAGCTCCAGGGCAATGACCTTGCGGGTTTTGGACAGGTCGGGAATAAGCTGGCCCCAGTTACCGTCGATAGTCATAAAGGCCCCGTGCAGTAATACCAGGGGCTGGCCCTGGCCATATACCTTGTAATAAACCTTGATACCCTTGAGGGGCGCATAGCCGCTGTCGGCCGGGGTGGGTTGTGCCTGTGATGTTGCTGCTGTAAGCATAATAATGATGATTAAAAGTAGGGGGTTGAAAATATTGCGGGAATTCATGCTCTTTTTCATAACGACTGTTTTTGCGTTGTATGCCTGTTTTAATTGACCACACAAAGATGGATGGGATTGGGGAATTGGATATTGGGGGAAAACGACAAGTTTGGGGGTGAATTTTGCAGGAACAAACACGGGATGGTATTAGCCCTGGTAAGTTACGGAGGCGCACGTGAAGATTTGTTCTCACGGATGCCGCAGATTAGCACACCTAGATAGATTAGGTGTTGCGCTGAGACCTTCTGTTGGAAATCTTTGAGCAATCTTAATCCGGACACGCCAGCAGGCCCGCGCGGGAAGGAAGCACTCATGCACAGGGGATGAATGGCGCCGTTTTAACAAGCCCTTATCACTCATACATACAAAACATTAATAATTTGTAGTAGATTTAAAACAGAGGATTTATAACCATTCTGCGAGCTGCTTTTGGTTTACCCTCCTTATTAATAACCTCATTAAAAATAAAAGTGATGACTGCAACCATTAAAACCGCCTCCCCTTCAAAAAAGCCCGGCTGCAATTTTTGTGAACGAAAAAACTGTGAATGAAAATGCTTTTCACAAAAAATGCTTTCACAAATTGTGAACGTCCGGTGCGTAAATTTTTAAAAAATTTGCGGATCGTTCATTCACAACCCGTATGTTGAACAACCGTTAATCTATAAGAACTATGAAATCTTTAAGAAAGCAACTGCACCTTACCCAGCAGCAACTGGCCGCCCTTATTGGCGTATCTACCAGCGTAATTTGTATGTATGAAAAAGGTCAACGCAACCTGCCGGCAAAAGCCTCGGCCATGATAACCCAATTGCAATTACAACTGCTGCAACCGCAGCGGCTAAAAGCCGTACCCGGCCGGCAAATGCTGGCGCGCCAACAGGCCCATTTACTGAAGGTGGAAAAAGTGCTGAGCCTGCATGCTCGTAAGGCTGCAGCGGATGCACTACGCATTAGTTTAACCCTTAGTAAAATGCAGGAACGCTACCTGCTGCTTACGCAAAAACTGGCCCTGATACAGGAACTGATAGCGGCCGCCGCTCCGGCTACCCGGCAAATGAGCCTGCTGCAAAATATGGAGGTAGATGTACTGGATGCGCTGGACCGCTGCGGCCCGGCAAGGCAACTGGCGGCGGAGTATAAACTGGCTACATTGAAGGCGCGCCAGCAAGCTGCCTTGCAAATGCAGGGGCTGGTGCAACAACGAAGCCGGCTGTTAAACAATTTAAAATAGCAGTGGCAGCCGTTTGAATGTGCTGCAAAGCGGGCTAGGTTTGAGGTATTATTTCACGCTTAAAACGTATAAAAATGCCCAATTATTCCACCACGCAACTGACAACTGTTGCTGACTGCGATGCAGTACTTAGCATTGCCACCAAAGAACAAAAAGACCTGGAATGGAAAAAGCTTTCTATTGAAAGGCAAAAGGAGATTTATGCAGAAAACTCCGTTGAAATTTCTGCCGAACTGGCTGCCAAGCAGGCAGAGCTGACTACGCTGGACACCATTATTGCCGGGCTGCCGGAGGGTGAGCTAAAGGAGGAGAACATTAAAAAGCGGAAGCGCACAGAGTACAGCATTTTTTTGCTTACAGATCGTAAGGCCAACTATGGCGCCGTAGCGCTGTTGGAAAAGGAGTACGACCTGCAGCGGGTGCTGCGGGAGCTGGATGAAACGGATGCGTTTATTACCGAAGTGCAGGCCCGGAAGAGCACGATGGTATAAGCTCCCCTGGAAAAAGCCGCCTGATGAGGGCGGTTTTTTTGTGTCCGCCTCCTGCACCGGAAGAAGTACCTGCTCACCATTTGGATAATAAACTGAATTAAAATTTAGTTGCTAATGATTACTTGACAACGGCTGCAGATGGTAAAGATTACAGGGCAACTTCAATAACACCTGTGCGGGTTTGTTAAATAACTCAATACACTTTGCAGGTGCAGCAATTAAAAGAATCGTTTTAAATAATTACCGGGTTACGGGAATGCATGGGCCGGAAGGCCGGTACAAAGAGGGATCTCCTTATTTTTGCAAAAATTAATTGCATTATGAAAAAGACTGGTTTTTGTTTATTGCTAATCTTACTAACACTTATGCGCTACGTGCCTGTAGCTGCACAAAGAGTTTTGGAGCCCGAAGTATTTACAATAGCAGAAGAGGCCCCGGAGTACCGGCTGGACTATGACAGCTGGATACAGTACCTGGCAAAGAATTTAGATGCCGGCCTGCCATTCAGGAATGGCGCTCCTCAAAAAACCTATAAGGTGGTTATTCAGTTTATCGTGGAAAAAGATGGCCGTGTTACCGATGTAAAACCCTTAACAAAAGGCGGGTATGGTATGGAAGAAGAAGCCATGCGGGTAATTACCGCCAGCGGCAAATGGATACCGGCACGGCAGAACAAGGTAATTGTACGGTGTTATAAAAAAGAAACGCTCATATTTGATAAGGAAAACATATACACGGCTTATTCAAAAAAGTACCCCTCAGCCAACGTGCCGGTAGATGCCCGAACGGTTCCGTTACCCGGTATTTTAACAGATCCTGATAAAAACGCCTTTTACCCGGGTGGTCCGGATGGCTGGATCCGGTTTCTTCAGCGCAACCTTAAAGCTGCCGTTCCAGCCAAAAATGGCGCAAATAACGGCGTATACCGTGTACTTATTCAATTTATTGTTGATGCAGATGGAACCGTGTCCGATATACGGCCGGTAACATTTGAAGGGTATGGAATGGAGGAAGAGGCCATTAGGGTGATTAAAAAATCGGGCAAATGGAGCCCGGCCATTATAAACGGCAAACCTGTAAAAACATACAGCGTAATATCGATTCCGTTTTTTGTATCAAAATAAGCGGCTTACGGCGGGAATTGCTTCGCCAGGTTTAACCCGGCACTTCCGATAATTACCGTATAACGAAGGCAACAACCTGTTGCTCCTATTTACCGCGAAATGAAGGAAACGTAGTGCGCGGTACATATTTCCAGAAAAACAGGATATAAAGTGCAGCAACAATGAGCGCCGTCCAAAAAACAATTTTTTCCAGTTTTGACAGTTCATTGGGGTCCTCTTGCTGCGTTTGCTTTGGCCTTGGTCTTTGCTGCGTCTGTTGGGCTTGCTTTTTCTTTTTCCGCATCACGTAGAAACTGTTTTATTAAACACCAGATGATTTGTAATTATGGCGAATGTGCCATAATTAAGCGTCCGATTAGCAATATAACAAATTTACATCTTCCCGAATAAAGCGATGCAAAGCTGGTTTCATTGAAGATAGAAGCGCAGGTTCTGTAAAGGATCTGTTTAAAATAGCCGTGGGTCTTATGCAGTGCAGCAGCAGTATCAAGCATTTGCAAGGCGCGTGCCCGGTCTTCCGCTGCTGGTGTGGAGTACAGTGAGGTGGCATTTGCCCGCCACTTTTCAATGCAATGTGCTGCCCACTCCCGCACGGATGCATCCTCATCAACCGTACCCCGGATAAGGTCTGCAATTACAGACCAGCCACCTATATTGCTAAAAAGCGTAAGCATATCCTTTTTTTGTTCCCTGCTCCCCTCGTTGTAAATGACCCGCGCTTTCTCCAATGTTTGCGCATCTCTGAAGCGCGCCAAAAAATGAAGAATGTTTTTGCCAAGACCATCCCGCGTACCACCAAGGTTGGATAATGCAAAATCATAGGCCGCTTGCGGATCCAGCATTTGAAGCGTGAGAAATGCCGATTTACGGATTTTTGTTTTTGAGTGAGACAGATATGGTTGCCCTGCGGCCACATACTGTTTTGCACCGGTCTCTGCCAGCCCCGCAAGTGCCCCGGAAACCTGAATACCTTGTTGCAGTTGCTGATTGTAAAAGTCTGCAAAATGAATGCCTGCTTCTTTTAACGTAAACCGGGCAAAATATCGTACAGAGGCGGAACTGTCCGCCAGATACGGCAACACCATTTCCTGAAATCCGCCTTGGGCTTTAAGACAATAAAGCGCGTGCAGTCTTATTTTGGCGGATTTGTCATGTAACAACTGCTCCCTGTCTTGTTGCCGGAGGTTATCAAAATGATCGAGCGCCAGGAAGCGGATCAAAAAGTGCCGGTCTGTAAGCAAGAGCTCCGGCACGGGTGAAGGCTCCGTTAGGGATGCGGAGAGGTGTTTTGCTAAAATGAGCCTCGATTTGTCGGCGTATTTTTTAAAATTTGAAACGACATGATCCCTGTTTGTAAAAACGAGGTAATGCAATACATCCTGGTAAACCCCGTTGAGATTGGTGCGGGTTGTCTGCTGCAATCCTTCAAAAACGGGAAGATTATCAATAAGCGCATCTAAATAAGGAAGTATTTTATAGCTTTCAATGCCTTTGAGGGCCGCTTGCCGGATGGGCTGTACCCAATCTGCCAGCCGATAGACGAGAAAAGGGATTGCATCAGGATGGTTGACCAATACCAGCTTTTTAACAGCTTTTTCCCGGATGCGGCCATTGCCATTTAAGGATGCAATGGCCAGCAACTGCACATATTGCTCCGGAGGAAAACAAACCTGGTAAAAATCGATATCCTCTTTAGAAATATTACAATGCCGCAATGTATCATAATACGCGTTTTTGCCCCGGATCTTTTTAAATAGCCGGATGATTGTTTGGCAGGTGGCGGTTCGTAGTTCATCATTGCTGCTTTTAAGGAAGGGGACTAAACTATAAATAACACCGGGCGTTCCATTGATGGCGATTTGTTGGAGCGCATCCATCTTTTCGGTTATGTTAGGCTTCTGAAAGAACCAGCGCTTTCCAGGTTGCTTTAAAATTTGTATGTGTTGCCAGATGTCCATTGGTAACCGTATCGTGTAATTAATAGCTGTTGATTGTAAGAAACAATTTAGTATTTTTTTCCGGATGCGAAGTTTTAATCCTGCGTTTCAAACGCTATATGATCATGACGGGCAATGATCTCAAGCAGAATGCCCGTAAGCTCCGGTCCTAACCGGTTGCTACTTTCTGTAAAATGGGTCCAGAATACCTTTACCGGTTCTTCATATTCATAAACACCAAACCCGCCGCGGAGTATATCATTAAAGGCATTTAAGTTATGCCCGGTTTGCCACCCGAGGTCTTTGGTGAATACCCGGTCTACTTCGGTGTAGAAACTTTCCAGGTCTGAAATAGTTGTTCCGTTTATTGTAATTGTCTTTTTATGCGTATCTATTCTGCTTATTTGATCTCTATATGCCTGAAAAGCAAGCCAGGAGTTGGCAGATAAGTTTTCAGTATCCATAAAATCACTTGTAGAGCAGTCTAATGCCACCCATTTCAGCTCATCGCAAATCAATTTAATGACTGCCAGCGGGTTGCCACCGCCCCTGATGTGCAGCATTATTGAATTCACAACTTCGTCATTGCCCGTATTAAATTCAATAGAAAATTCCGGCGCTTCTAATACGCCCCAGGAAGGATCTGCATAATTCAGACCGGGAATCAGCGCTACCAGGCTTTTTATCACCAGGCTCCTGTTTCCTAAAATACCCGGATCGACCTGTTCATCATTCAGGTCAAATTTGTTTTTAAACAATAGCACATCCCAGCTCATTTTGCTGTTTTATTTTAATTTCTTAATTCGGTTTTCAAAACTGTATTACCCAGCAACAATCAGAATAATTTATATTACCTTACTTCTTCTGAAGCGTATAAATACGCTTTCTTCCTCTATAAAGGCCATCCTCCTTAATGGTAAAGACAGCCTCACCTTTGAAGGAAATAATTTCGATACCGCGGTCCAGGGCGCCGGCCTCGGGCCAGTTGATAAAGATGTTTATTTGTTTCAGGTCACTGGTAAATTGATAAAACCCACTGGTATCCGGAAGCGGAATATTCTGTCCTCTCACCTGGTATATAAAACAAAAACCTGTAAATTCTTTTTTTGAAATACGGAACTGTTTTAAGGAGTCGGGGCTAAGCCAGTCAAATTCGCTCAGCGTTGAATCGCCCCGCCTTAAAGGCCATAAGGCCAGACCGCTAAAGGGCTTATGAAAATAGTCAAAGGTTTTAATAGTTACAAACTCAGCGGTATCACCCTTTATAAATTCCAGCCGGGGTAAAGGATAGGCCTGCAGGCTATCCAGGCTTTTCATATACAATTTATTTCCCTTAATGCGCCAGGTACCCTTTGCCAATACGCATCCATGTTCCGTTGAGGCGGTAAAAAAATAATAATGATCGGAGCTGAGTGTAAGATAATCAATCCCAAATATTCCGCCGTGATTGTTTACATAAGATCTGAAGGGTGTGGGCTGTTGCTGTGCTATGGCGCAACAGGGAACGCATAATAAAAAGAAGCATACAAAGCGGGTCATAGTTAGGTAGGTAATCTACTTGTTCTGTATAAATTTATAAAGATCTCCGTAATTCCCCTTGCATTTTAAGAAAATTTCCGAGGGTATGCTGTCCCTGAAACTAATATGAGTAACGAGGTCCGGATCACAACTCGTTTTTAACTGATTGGTGAATATTAACGCATTGCCTTTTACTTTTTGGGGTAGATCGGTCCCATCCCCCAAAATGTACTTTCCAATATATCGCTCCATTTGATCAAACAGCAGGATCATGCCTGTTGTATGATGATTGGGGCCCCATACGCGCTTTACGGTCAGTATTTTATAGGGCGCCGGTTTGCTCTTTATCTTGCCCAGATACCGGTAATACGCTACGTTTTCCTCTGCTCTTGTCTTTGAGAGGTTGTAACTGAATGTCTTTCCAGTTTTGTTTGCCTGTAATACCTTTTGAGCCAGGGTTACGGATAAATCATTGTTTTGACCAGTGGCCGTGGTGTATGTTACCAGTAGAAAAACGACGGGTATAAAAGAATAGTAACTCATTATTTTTTTAACGCTACGTTTCATTCACCAAAACTTCCACCAACTTTTTTCCCGCGATGCCGCGGGCTTATCCTCCCGTATATACAGTTCACCATCGTCTCCCATCACCTTTGCATCGAGCAAGGTTGCTATCGACTGCATTTTGTGAATCATTTCCGCATCCGGGTTCTTTACGCAGATATTGCCGCCATGGTACGCAAACCAGGCATGGTTGCCCATAATGCCATCGCGGGAATAGGCTGTCCATACCGAAAGCCCCTCGGCATATGCCGTTATGGTGTCGTCACTTGTGGTGGCCGTAGCCGCATGATCCATCCGCATTTCAGGGTCATTATTGACCAGTTCCGTCCATTCCTTCAGAGAGATATTCAATGCCGGATCCTCATCAACCCAATGTTCCTTCCGGGTAATGTGCAGTTCATAGCCCATCGCTATTGATTTTTGAATATATGGGTCACTTCTATACGACCAATAATGTGGCGATTGAATTCTTCCAGTTCTTCTGCCAGGATCCAGAGCTCATCATGCCGCTGATCGCCTACATTTTGCACGGCAAACTTTTGCAGGTATGCGCTGTCTACCGCAAACCGGGTTACATAGCCCACACCGTAGGCAGGCACATTCCAGTCCTTGGTGATCTGGATGGCATACCCTTCATTCATGACGGGATAAAAAATGGGCTGATCCGGCAGGCGCGGCGGAAACTGTTTATAGCCGGATTGTGCAATCAGATCCAGCTCTGTTTGATTAATGGGGCGGTATAGCACAACCGCGGCGTCTTTAACTGCCATATCTATTCTTTTTCTATTTTATTACTTATCAGCGTAACCTCTTTCGTTTTATGATTGGCTACAAAACGGTAGTAGGTAACCCATTCACTTTGACCGTTCCATGTACCCCAACCCTGCACCTGTACGTTATATTTAGTGGTACCCGCGATAGGGGTCATATAGTAATGTAATCCATTACCTTCTTTCTCCATTTCGGCCTGCTTATTTTTAATATAATCTATCGAGTCTATTAATGGGGCAATTTTTTGTTGAACGGCAAATTCTGCATCCACTTCTTCATCAAACCGCTTGCTCCATTGCCGGCCATATTTTTTGGCGATCAGCGCTTTAATTGCTGTATTGTGTTTTTCCGCGCTGTCGGCAATTTCCTGCGGTGTGCTGCAATCTCCAACCGGATAAAACTCGATCCCCCATTTATTTGCAATAACATCTTCGGCGTTTTGACGCAAAAAATCGGGTAACCCGTAAACAAGTATCCGGTACTTCGATTTCCCTGTTTGAGCCTGGATGGTACAGATCGACACAGTAGTGATGATAACAAGCAGCAAGCGTTTTAGCATATTGTTTTTTCAATCGGGTTGTTGTATTTATTTTCTATAAAAATAAAACTATTTTTTAAAAGTAGTGATCCTGTAAAGAATACTAAATGAGGGATCTATCGCAAACCTGCACTAATACGCAACATCACATTACAATTATCTTTAACTTTATCAAAAATATGCAACCATGAAAAAAGAACTGATCACCGAACTCTTACAAAAATTTGAAGCCGCCTGTTGCGAAGTAAAGGGCGTGGAATGCTGGAGCGCCGGGAACTACAACCGATTTTTAATTACTCTGAATGGCGAAATTTTTTAAAAGTGCTTGATAAAGCAAAAGAGGCTTGTAATGCCGCCGGCGAGCTTATCTCAGACCATTTTGTTAGCCTCAACAAAATGGTAACATTGGGAAGTGGTGCACAACGGAGGGTGGAAGATATTGCCCTTACCCGCTATGCCTGCTACCTGGTGGCGCAAAACGGCGATCCCGCCAAACCGGCCATTGCTTTTGCACAAACGTATTTTGCCGTGCAAACCCGCAAGCAGGAGATGATTGAACAGCGCCTGCTGGAAGTGGCAAGGGTATCGGCCCGGGAAAAGCTAACCAAATCGGAGAAGAAACTTTCCGGCATTCTTTATGAGCGCGGTGTGGATGAGCCTAGTTTTGCGGTGATCCGCTCTAAAGGCGATCAAGCCCTGTTTGGCGGCTTTACCACGGCTCATATGAAGAAAAAGCTGGGGATACCAGCCACACGTGCCCTGGCTGACTTTTTACCGACGCTTACCATTAAAGCGAAGGATTTTGCTACGGAACTTACCAGTCATAACGTAATGGAGAAAGACCTGCAAGGCAATCAGCAAATATCCAAAGAACACGTTGATAATAACAAAGCCGTAAGGGACATGTTGGGGGAACGGGGCATAAAACCGGAAACCTTGCCCCCGGCGGAAGGCATTGCAAAGCTGAAACGGAAACTGGATGGCGATGCGAAGCAGCTATTAAAGCATACCCGAAAAAGGAAGTAGGCAGCGTTGTAGCTGGTGCTGCAAAGTCCCCTGCTATATCAATGCATGTACGCTCCCTTAAGCGCAAAAACACTTACATCTGTCTCGGTATCATTAAGCGTTACCGTACCGTTCCATTGCTGCACAACAAATGGCAGCAATGTGATGACGAAGGGTTTTGCCACCAGCCGCTGGGGCGTGCTAATGATGACTGGAATATGATGCTGCAGGAAGTGATCAATGACCTTTTTGAGCTCCGCAAATACTTCCGGCTCATAGTTTACATCGCTGAGCAGCACTACATCCGGTAACGGCTGCGTAACCGCATCTTTCCAGTCTAAGGGGTTGGCGATTACATTGTGCAGCTGTAATTGTTCCGCCGATTGTTTTACATAATCCGATGCCAGCGCCTCCTTATCGCTGATGGTTACCTGTTTGGCCAAGGAGGCTGCGTATAACCCCGGCAGGCCCAGGCCGGCGGCCAGTTCCAGCACCTTTTGATCCGCAACGTATTCTTTATGCTGTTGTAAGAACATACAAAGGCCAATGGCCGCGGGCCATACCTGCGCCCAATAGGCGGCGCTTTTATGGTGCTGGTATGCCTGCTGAATGACATCCGGCGGCGGCATACAGATTTCCAGGTTCTGATCGCCTATGAAAAAAGCCTTTGATAGATGCATAGGCCGCAAAGAAAAGGATTTATTCAGAACATGCGTGTAGGAAAAGGTTCTGGCGGATATGGGCAGATCCCTCCACGCGCCCGCTTTTTGGCGGGCTTGGTCGGGATGACGAATGGGTGTGTTGTGTTTTGACCTTGATCCGGACCATACATACTCCCTTTGTGCCGTCATGCCCACCGCAGCGAAACGAAGAAATTTCATTACCTGAAAATTATATATTGGAGATTTCTCGGCTTCACTGCGTTGCGCTCGAAATGACGGACTTTTAAGCCAACCACGGCAGGAATGACGAATGGGTGTGTTGTCTTTTGACCTTGATCCGGATATCATACATGCTCCCTTTGTGCCGTTATGCCCACCGCACGAAACGAAGAAATCTCATTATCTGAAAATTATATATTGGAGATTTCTCGGCTTCACTGCGTTGCGCTCGAAATGACGGACTTTTAAGCCAACCACGGCAGGAATGACGAATGGGTGTGTTGTCTTTTGACCTTGATCCGGATATCATACATGCTCCCTTTGTGCCGTTATGCCCACCGCACGAAACGAAGAAATCTCATTATCTGAAAATTATATATTGGAGATTTCTCGGCTTCACTGCGTTGCGCTCGAAATGACGGACTTTTAAGCCAACCACGGCAGGAATGACGAATGGGTGTGTTGTGCTGGTGACTGTGATCCAGATGCCATACATGCTCCTTTTGTGCCGTTATGCCGACCGCAGCGAAACGAAGAAATTTCTTTATCTGAAAATTATATGTCGGGGATTTCTCGGCTTCACTGCGTTGCGCTCGAAATGACGGACTTTTAAGCCAACCACGGCAGGGATGACGAAAGGATGTTGCGGCCGCGCCCGTAAAGCTGCTTACCCGTTCTTTAAACCGGTGAGCTTTACCAACAAAGGAACCAGCCCAATAGAAATCGCCATAAAAATGCCTACCCGGATATAGTTCAGGTTCCGCCATTGCTTTGCGCGGCTTAATAAGTCTGTAGTAAAAGATTTGCCGTTTGCTATGGCCTGGAACTCGATGATGTTGGGGGCAAAATAAGCAAGGGTCCATACCCGCATGGCCACATGTAAAGCAAACAACACCAGGAGCCCGTTCCTTACAGGCTCTATTTTCCAGCAGAAAACCATAGCCAGGATAAAGGTTATTTCATGTATGGAATGAGCGATGATCCAAAAGGTTTTAAGATCGGCGCCATACGGAGCCTTAAAGTACCGGAAGGATTCAGGCGGGGCGGCCGTCCATTTAGGAACCAGTACCGCCGTTTCAAAAAGCTGTGCGCCGTTTAGTAAAAAATAGGCCAGGGTGGTTACAAATAACCAACCCTCGGCTCTTGATAAGTATTCCATATTCACGTTACTCATAATCGTGGTTTTAAAAAATGTGAATGTTATTTATTTTTTTTATTCAGTTCGTGGGTAAAGGTCTGCATGATATTGATCGACGCACGGAGATAGCCCGCGATTAACGCTATCTCCTTCTTGCTGTAGGTGGAAACCAGTTTTTCTACTTCCGCTTTCAACCGGGTGTTGGACGGTTCGAATAGTTTTTTTGCCTTTGCTTTGTTGGCAACGATCAATACCTTCCGCCGGTCGGTTTTGTCCAGCTGGCGGCTTACCAGCTTCCGTTCCTCCAGCCGGTCGATCATGGCGGTTACAGCCCCGGTAGTAAGCCCGGTGAGGCTGGACAACTCCCCCGCCGTAAGCGGCCCCTGCCGCAGGATCAGGCTGAGGTATTTATGATCCACACCGGTAAGACCGGCGCTGCGCGCGATGGCCTCATGCATGAGGATGGTTGCATCGGAGATCGCTCTTCCTAAATCGCTTAAATTTTCTGTTGCTGACGGTTCCATATATCTTTATTATTAATTATCTTGATGATAAAGATAAATAGAAAAGGAACGGCAAGTCCATTTTTTGTGCACCAAACCGGCGACCGTGGTAAAAAAACCGGTGAATAACAGATAAGGCGACTCTTATACACAATCCGGTATCGCTAATTGATTAACGTTCGGAAGCAGTTACAGAAATCATGGGAATCAGGCCGGCGGGTTGGAAGGCCGTGATCCGGATACAATACATCCTCTCTTTGTCCCGTCATGCCGACCGCAGCGGAGGCATCTTATCAGTGTGGAACCAGATCCCTCCATTCGCCCTGCGGACTCAGTCGGGATGACGAAAGCGTGTGTTGGCTTTACAACCAGGATTCCGCTCCAATGTCTGTTCCCTTTGTTCCGTCATGCCCACCGCAGCGGAGGCATCTCATCAGTGTGGAACCAGATCTCTCCATTCGCCCTGCGGACTCAGTCGGGTTGACGAATGAGTGTGTTTTTGTGACCGTGGTCCGGATACAATACCTATTCCCTTTGTGCCGTCATGCCCACCGCAGCGGAGGCATCTCATCAGTGTGGAACCAGATCCCTCCACTTATCCGCCACGACGGATTCGGTCGGGATGACGGAAGAAGGTGTTGTCATTGCAACTGTAATCTGCTTTAATATATATGCACTTTGTTCCGTCATGCCGACCGCAGTGGAGGCATCTCATCAACGTGGAACCAGATCCCTCCATTCGCCCTGCGGACTCAGTCGGGATGACGGATGGGTGTGTTGTGCTTGCGACTGTGATCCGGATACCATACACTCCCTTTGTGCCGTCATGCCGACCGCAGCGGAGGCATCTCATCAGCGTGGAACCAGATCCCTCCATTCGCCCTGCGGACTCAGTCGGGTTGACGAATGAGTGTGTTTTTGTGACCGTGGTCCGGATACAATACATACTCCCTTTGTGCCGTCATGCCCACCGCAGCGGAGGCATCTCATCAGTGTGGAACCAGATCCCTCCATTCGCCCTGCGGACTCAGTCGGGTTGACGAATGAGTGTGTTTTTGTGACCGTGGTCCGGATACAACACCTATTCCCTTTGTGCCGTCATGCCCACCGCAGCGGAGGCATCTCATCAGTGTGGAACCAGATCCCTCCATTCGCCCTGCGGACTCAGTCGGGATGACGAATGGGTGTGTTGTGTTTGCGACTGTGGTCCGGATACCATACATACTCCCTTTGTGCCGTCATGCCCACCGCAGCGGAGGCATCTCATCAGCGTGGAACCAGATCCTTCCATTCGCCCTGCGGACTCAGTCGGGATGACGAATGAGTGTGTAACCGTTCAGGGACTTATTCCCCCGGTGTTATACATCAATCTCCTTCATTCCTTTATGGTTAACGGGTGCCTGTTTTATCCAGCGCTGCTTTAAGCCCTCGGGCCAGCTGCAGGGCATTGCCGGTGCCCCAATAATGCAGGAAGAATACTTTTGGTGTTTCGTGCACCATGTGGTTGTGCACCGCCACTACTTCAATGCCGTTTTCGACCAATGCTTTTATAACCGGGGTTACCTCGTTTTCGAGCATTGTAAAATCGCCCGCAACAGCTGCTTTTTCCAGTGTGCCCTGCCAGGCCGCCCAGGTATTAAAACCCATAAAGCTGCTTACGGAAATACCATGCTCGGTAAGGGATACATCCGGCCGGCCAATGGTGTATTTGTAAACGCCTTTATTCATTTCTCCCTTGTGACCAATGATGCTGTCCAGCGCGGCGAGGGGTATGGTATTGGTCACGCTATCAGCCGGTGCTGCCTTTGGATCCGCACCCCGCGTTTTGGCTACCCTGGCAAAGATGGCTCTAACTCCGGCAGCAAGTGTGGCTACGTCGGCCGACCGGTCGATATGCATATACATCACAGCCGGCTGGTTGCGTACAAAGTGATTGTGAATAGCCGTAATAGAAAAGCCCTGCCGGATCACTTCCTGCTGTACCGGCCCCAGATCGGTTCCGGTTACAATAATATCCCCCATCACCATGGCACTATCCCCGCAGGGTGTAAAAGCGGCCCAACTGCCCAAACCCATGGGCGGGGTGATGCGGAAGCCGTCTACCATCACCCTCAGATCATTCTGAGGTACGGTAATTTTATACTCCCCGTTCTTCTCTGTACCCTTCATGCCGGTGATCGTTTCTATTTTTGCAATGTCCAGTTTACTGGTACCCGGGTCGCAGCGGACAGTTGTACTATCCGTATCCTTCCTGCCATCTTTATCAGCAGCAGGGGGTTGATTACAGCTTAAAATGGCAATGGCCAGGAAGAGAAAATACGTTTTCATATGATGGGATTTTAAAGACTTTTTATAAGCAGCCCTGCAATGGCAGCAGCAGCAATGATGAGCGGTTCTGTTATTTTTTTAAACCGCAGCAATAATAGTACCGTTATTGCAGCAATACCAACGGCGGTAACATCCGTAAGCTGTCTTTTAGCTAAAACAAGCACCGCCCCTATAATGGCACCGATGGCCGCAGCCGTAAGCCCGTCTACCCAGGCCTTAATGGCCGGGTGTTTCCCGTACTTTTTAAAATAGGGCGCGGGCAGGATGGTAAAAAGATAACAGGGCAGGAAGGTGGCCAGCGCCGCCACACAGGCACCGGGGAAACCCGCCACCAGATAACCGATAAAGCCTACTGTAATAACCACAGGGCCGGGCGTGATCATGGCCACCGCTACTGCATCCAGGAACTGCTGCTCGCTGAGCCAATGGTATTCCATTACCACACCCCCATACAAAAAAGGAACAATGGCCAGGCCACTCCCAAACACAAAGGCTCCTGCCTTAAAAAAATACCCGGCCAACTGGGATAGCTTTTCATTGGACGAAACGCCGGAAAACAGGAACAGGATTGCCGGGAAAAAAGATAAGGGTTTTAAAAACCGCGGCGGTGCTTTCCAAAGCCAAACCAGGGCACCGCCAGCCAGTATCAGCCAAATATTTTCCTTTTCACTGATAAAGGTTGATGCAGCTAATATCCCGGCAATACCCCATAATAACGGACTCTTTCCCAGGCTTTTTTTGGACAGCTTATAACCGCTTACAGCAATGATTCCGATAACGGCGGCTCCAATGCCATAGAATAAAGCCTGCATCCAGGGCAGGCCTCCGGCCGCCATATAAGCATAGCCCAGCGCTACCACCATCAGGAACGAGGGCAATACAAAGGCCAATCCTACCAGCGTGGCACCGCAAACCCGGTAATGCACATAGCCCAGATAAATAGCCAGCTGTGCGGCCAGCGGACCGGGCGCGAGCTGCGCCAGCGCTACCCCTTCCCGGTAAGCCTCTTCATCAATCCACTTGCGGTTCTCCACCAGGTCGCGATGCATATACCCTACCAGGGCCACCGGTCCGCCAAAGCCAATAGCGCCCAGCTTTAAAAAATAAAATACCAGCTGTTTTAATTGATAGCTTGCTTCCATACAAAAACCTTAACAGGTGAAACCATTACCGGTAGTTAAAAGGCTACTCCAAACTGAAATGCAACCGACAGGGAGGCCGGCTGATCATTGCCAAAACGGGCAGGAACCGGTACTGCTACAAAATAACTGCTGCCCTTGTTTTTCCGTACCACCTTGTTCAGCACCGGTGTAAACCCGTAACGGCCGGAGGTTTCAAAAGCAGCCCGGGTAGCCAGGGTAAAACCGTTGCCCAAAGCAAACAGCGCACCGGGGTGAAATAAAAAATTGTTCATCTTGCTTGTACCATTGACTACGCGCACCAACGGTACAAACTCCATAGAAAACCCGATATTTTCCGACTTCCACAAGTTGATACCTGCAGGCAACCCTACCGTATAAGCCCCGTCAAAATTATAATGAGGCACAGCATTTTTGCTGTACGTTACCAGGGGATGCAGGATGCCTACATAACCCCTGACCTTAGCGTCGGTTTGCGCGCACACCTGGGCAGCGCTCCAGGTAGTGCAAATGAAAACGGCTGACCTGAGGATGCCGGTAATCACTTTTGTACTGTTTTTACGATTTAAAAAATACCACATGCACCCATTGCTTTAGTATGCAAGAGTCTTTAAAAACGCGGATAAAAAATAGAACAGGATTTACGGTTTGGTAGATTCATTACCTTTTGTCTGTTTTTTCCGGTACCCCGAAGGACTTTCGCCGGTGTACTTTTTAAAGATGCGGGTAAAATGGCTTTGATCGGAAAAGCCTGTAAGATAGGCGATCTCGGTAAGTGAATACCGGGCATCGCCCATCAGTTCGATGGCTTTGTCGATGCGCATTTTGCGTATATAATCGCCAAAGCTCTGGTTATCGAAGTGCCTGGAAAACTCCCGCGACAGGTAGGATGGGTTAATGTCCAGCGATTTTGAGATGTTGTTCAGGGTCAGGTTGGTGTCGATCTGGTCCTGGATGATCTCCTTTAATTCCGCCACCCATTGTGGTGTTTTTTTTGGGGAAGATTGCTGCCGGATAAACTTATTATATACATCGATCAGCAGGCGCTCCACGGGCATTTGCGTATGCTTTTCCTTTTGCAGAAATTTTGCCCAGCTGTACAGCGCATCATAGAGCACCATACCGGCTTCCAGCAATTGCTGGTCGTCATCAATATTATGATTGAGCCCGGCAGATATGGCCCATAACCCGGCGGCCTGGCTGGCCAGATCATGCCGGTCCGTATCCGCCCCCCGCACGATGGCTGCCATCGCCGCCAAAGCCGGATCCTTTAACTGGTGTTTTTGTAAAAAATAATCAAACGTGCACTTATCCTCGTAATGGGTATACTCAACCCCGGGTATATCAAAAGGGATGGCATCCAGTACGGCAGCCCGTTCCAGCACTTCATCAAAGGGTACATAGATGATCTCCGCATCGGGATCAATAAACCGCTTTATAAGCCAGGGACAGGCTATGCGGTCCACCTTGGGCCGTTCCCGGGTAATCCATTTCATACCGCAAAGTACCGCCTAATAATTGATAAATCCGCGGCAGTATAGTTCCGGCACCAGGATGAATACCCGCACTCAGACAACGCCCAGCTTTACACAGTAGGCAATTAACTGTTCGTTGGTGGAAAAGTTGAGCGCATCCTTCATGAGGGTGAGCCGCTTTTCAATGCTGCTTAAACTGGAGGGTTGTATCTTGCTTTTTTTTAAATGATCCGCTATTTCCTGCTGGCGTTTTCCCTGGGTCATAAGTGCTATAATGGTAATATCCAAAGGTGTAAAAGCATAATGATTTACCTGCTTTACCTGCTGCAGCAGGTGCCGGGGATAATACCGCTGTCCTGCTTTTATATGTTCCAGTGCCTTTTTGAGCTCCCGGGCATCTCCGCGGGCCTTGCGGACATACCCGTCAATTTCCAACTGATCAAACAGCGTTTCAATAATGGCGGCCTTGCTTTCTGCCGAAAACACCAGCACTTTCAGATCCGGCTGTGCCTTCCGGGCTGCGGCAATAAGGGTAGCTCCGTTGTCGATTTGCTGATCGCGGTGATCCTTTTCAAAATAAAGATCCGTAATCAGGATATCATACGAATGGTGCTGTTGCCTGGCCTCTTGAATCTTCATCAACGCATCATCGCAATAATAAACATGGTCGATCTGATCCATATGAAGCGCTTCCAGGGTTTTCTGGATGGAAATGCTAACGCTTTCATGGTCTTCTGCTATCAATACTTTTTTGATCATTCAGGTATTGCAATTAGTATCTGTTGAACATAAATTTTTCCGATTCAAAAATAAAGGGTCCATGCATGCCCGTAATACGGGTTTCCGTAGCCCTTTCACATTTATCAAACATCAATGATAGCGGGAAAGCAATGCGTATCATACGCCCTCCAAGGCTTTACGGATTTCCGTAAACTCCCTGACGGCTGGTTTACAATCTTTGCGATATGTATTATAAGGACTACATCGACCAGATACTGCAGTATTATGAGCAAAAAAAGGCCTCCGGCGAGTTGCCGCTAAATCTTAGCATGCCTAAGCCCGCTCCACTAAGAGACGAATGTTTGATCGTTTGCACGGAAAGATGGGAGCGAAACGATGAGCAAACGTTGCGGACTTTTTTTGGAGCACCGGTCGAGCCAAAAACATACCAGCATATTATTGAAAACTTTGACATCAGTAAGTTTAAGCAGTTGATCAAATTGCTAAATAACCCGGCAATTGAAACCAATCATAAAAACATCGAGCTGCTGGCCTGGCTGATCGATTTTAAACCCAGGCCCTTTGATCGTTGGAAAAAAGAGCATGCCAATCATCTAATGAAAGACGCCGTGGAGCCGGCTATCAGCCGTACTGACGAAACAGCGACTGTCGATCCCGAGGGACCATCAACATCATCCCCTGGGGAAACCGGTGAAAAAAACACCGCTGCAGCATCCGGCACCAGCATACCGGATAACCCCATCAACCATAATGAAGGGACAACCCCGTTTTCTGCAAAGATGCAGGTTTCCCAAAAACCGGAATTTCATTTTAACCCTATCACCATACCCGTGGGGATCATGGCATTGGCATTAATGGCCGTTATTTTCTATCAATATATCATGGGAAAGCCAGATGAACCAGCATGCATGTACTGGACCGGCGATCACTACCAGTCCATCCCCTGTAATCAAAAAGTATACGGTTCCCTGGTGATTCCGCTGGATACGGAAAAGCTTTTTCATTTTAAAAAAATAACCCGGCCGGATACCCTCACCGAAGCCGATATCAACCGGGTATCCTATATCCGGCTCAATGGCGATATTGAGTTTTATACAAGAAAGGGCGACCATCCGGTTTACACCGAACGAGCCTTAAACCCTTTGACAGAACATATCTATCAAAAGCATATTCTTCCACTAAAACAGGAATGAGCGCAGTATTCCGGTTACGAATACCCTGCGTTGGCAGATGATTATATATCACCCTCCATACCTGACTCCACAATGCGCCGGCCCATACTTTTTTTATGTTTGCTTTTAACGGGATGCAGCAGTTCACCCGGCAACGCTTATAACAGCAGGCTGCAGGATCCTGCTTATAAAGTAACCCGGGTCAAAGACGGCGACACTATTGTATTGATGATGGATGGCAGCGAACAGACCGTACGCCTTGCCCATATCGACTGCCCGGAAAAGCGGCAACCCTTTGGAAACCGCGCCAAACAATTCGTTTCCGACCGGTGCTTCGGGAAATACGTTATCCTCCTGCAACATCAACAATATGACCGCAACCGGCGGTTGATTGCGGAGGTGATCCTGGAAGACGGCGGAAACCTGAACAAAGAACTGGTGACAAACGGACTGGCCTGGCACTTTAAAAAATATTCGGATGACCCGGAATATGCGGCATTGGAAGCAGCAGCGCGGCAACAACATAGAGGATTGTGGGCAGATGCCGCCCCTATCGCCCCCTGGGAATGGCGGCGGCGCTAAGCAATTATTATCGCTTCATGGCGATAAGACCGGACCCGGTCAAAATAAAAAACCGGCCCTTTACGGTTTCCCGTAATTGAAGCCCCTCCCCGCATCTTACTTTAGCAGCGAAAGGGATCCACTGCACTGGATTTCCCCTATTGCTTACATCACTTAAACTGTCTTAACATGGAGAATGACTTAAAACTAAAGCTGGAACAGCTGCACCAACGAGTAGATGCATTAAAAGAACAGATCAATACCGAAGAAGCTACAAAAAATGCCTTTGTAATGCCCTTTATCCAGGCCATCGGTTACGATATTTTTAACCCTACCGAGGTCATACCGGAATTCATTTGTGATATCGGGACTAAGAAAGGCGAAAAGATCGACTATGTTATTAAAAAAGATGGCGAGCCGGTGCTGATCATCGAGTGCAAGCATTGGAAAGAGAAGGCAGATGCGCATAATTCCCAGCTGCACCGGTATTATCATGTTTCCAAGTCGCGGTTTGGTGTGCTAACGAATGGACTGGTCTATAATTTTTATGCGGACCTGGAGCGTCCGAATATTATGGACGATAAGCCTTTTTTTACCCTGGAGCTGGCCAACCTGAAGGACTCCAGTATCAAGCTGCTCGAAAAATTCACCAAACAGGGGTATAATCTTACCGACATTCTTGACTCGGCGGAGGACCTGAAATATATTAAGGCCATCCGCAACGAATTTGAAAAAGAGCTGCAGGAGCCTTCCGATGAATTGGTGAAGCTATTGGTGAACCGCTTTTTTGAAAAGCCGTTAACAGCCTCCCGGCTGGCCAGTTTTAAGGAATATACCCGGAGGGCCCTGTCTAACTCGATCAATGAGTCTATCAATTCACGGCTGAAGAGCGCATTAAATATCAACGAAAAGTCCCCGTCAAAATCGGACCAACCGGAAGTGGCCCCGGTTGACGGCAACCCGGAACTGCCAAAATTTATTACCACTGAGGAGGAAACAGAAGGTTCGCAGATCATCAAAGCCATTTTAAGAGAAGTGGTACCCGCCGGCAGGATCGCTTTCAGGGATACACAATCTTATTTTGGTATTTTGTTGGATGATAATAACCGGAAGCCGCTGGCCAGACTGCATTTCAACTTTTCCAAAAAATACCTGGAGCTTTTTCATAATGGGAAAGATAACGGTGAAAAGAAGTTACTGGAATCGCTGGACGATATTTACCGGTACCGGAAAGAGCTGTTGGCTACTGTGAATCATTATCAACAGAAAAACGAAGTGGAGGTGCCATCCGATGAAAACTAAGGTTTATTACGGGGAAAAGCTTTTTGATCCCCGCTGGATTGAAAAGCGCAAACGGATCTTGCACCGCGACAATAATCAATGTGTGATCTGCGGCAAGACCGGCGGAAAACTGCATATACACCATAAACAATATCACTTTATCAAACGCTTACAAAAACATGCAGACCCCTGGGATTACCAGGACAGCCTGTTAACTACTTTATGTGAGAGCTGTCACAGCCGCGGACATTATCGCTATAAAGTACCGGTAAAATACATTTAATACATCCTGTTCAACCTAAACCGTTTTAAGCTATGGGATTTTTTGACTTATTTAAAAAGCGAACCTCCGCTCCTGCAGAAACGCCGGAAGAAGCCGGGAGCAGCACACTTCCGGAGATCCGGGAAGAAGATTTTATCGACAATTCCGAGCCCTCATCAGCAAATACAAGCACTTATTCTGTTGAGTTTGGATCAAAACTGCCAATCGACATTATTTATGGCTTTTTGAAAGAAGATTATGAAAACAAGGCCTACAATGACGCGCTAACCAACCCTGACCAATCATACAAAGATGCAAACCTGGACATCGTTCGCAGCAACCTGGAAATAAAGTTCAAACAGGTGTTTTTAAAATATGAAGATATGTTAAGGGAAATTGACTTTCATATTCATTCCCGCGGACAGGCCGGCTTAACCGATATTGTGGAACTGCTCAAATCGAAACAAAATACTTATGAAAAACATGTGGTGGAATTAAAAAAGATGAAAGAAGACCTGGATAAGGGCGAACTGTATATGATGGGGATCTTTAAGTCTTATGAAGTGGGTTTCACGCGGGGACTGGCGTCGCTTTCTTTACACAACTTAAAAATTGAAAACACATTATGAAAGATTGGTGGACAAAGACCGCCTGTTTATTAACAGGATGGAACTACCAGATATTGGCCTCTTGTACCGAAGCCAGCAGGAAGCAGCTGAAAAAGTATGCATCCGCCATTCTGATCCTGGTCATCCTCTGGTCATTGATCGGGTATTCTTTTGCGGAGCGGTACGTAGGCGCCCCTTTGTGGGGCTGTATGCTGACTGCTTTTATTTTTGTATTGATCATTGTTCAGATCGAGCGGCAGATTATTCTCACTGTAGGCAAGAGTAAGTGGCTGGGCTGGTTTCGCCTGGCTATTGCATTGATCATGGCGGTTCTGGGATCCTCTATACTGGACCAGATCATTTTCAAGGATGATATTGAGAAAAAAATGATCCAGATCGTGGACCGGCAGGTAAACGAACAATTGCCCGAACGCTTAACGATCATTGACAAAAAGCTTCAGGAACTTCAGACTGAAATCGATTCCCTGGATAGAAAAACCCTGGCGCTGCACGAAGAAGTAGCAAAAAAACCAACGATAGTCATCACGTCCAAAACCACTACCAAGGTGCCCGTTCCGCAAGGCAATGGAAGCATTACGGCCCGGTCTCAAACAACCGTATCAACGACCCATATTCCCAATCCAAAAATAAAGGAAACAGAAATTAACGAAAAAAACCTGGATATACTCCGGAACCAGAAAGAGGATTATACCCGAAGAAAAATGGAAGCAGAAGGTTCATTAAGGAAGGAACTAAAATCCAAACAGGGTTTCCTGGAGGAGCTCAATGCCGTCATCGAGATATTAAAAGAACGGCCAGTAGCGCTGGTGTTTTATTTAATGCTCTTTTGCTTTTTAATATTCCTGGAATTGTTTGTAGTAGTCAGCAAAACCAACGATACAAAGTCAGACTACGATCTTGTAGTGGAACATCAATTGAATCAAAAAATAAAAACCTTAACCCAGCTGACGAAATAAATCCGTACATCGGGCTCAGGTTTACCCCTGGTATTGCTTTTAACGGACGGAAAGATCCATATGCCCCGTTTAGAAGCACTTTTATTGGGAGCTGCATCTTCAAAACGGCGTCTCCGGCTGCGAGGCCGGATTCAGCCGTTATGCAGCTGTTACGTTTACAGCAACCATGCCTTTGGGTCCTTTCTGCACTTCGAAAGCAACTTTTAACTGTTCTTTCAGTTGTACAGAAGCTGCATTCACATGTACAAAAATACTTTCGCCGGTGGCGCTGTCTTTTATAAATCCGTACCCTTTGTTGCTGTCGTAAAAGGTGATCACCCCTTTCCGGGTATCATCAATTGCATTCAGCTCCCGGCTATTGGCAACTACCGGAGGTATGGCGTCGATCTTTACCGCTTTTCGTTCAGGCGGCGGTGTGGATGAAAGGTTGCCGTATTCATCTACATAAGCCAGCATATCATCCAGGCCTTTGGCCTTGCCGGAATGCTCTTTGCGTTCCTGCTTTCTTTCTTCTTTTTGCTTTTTAGCGTTTCGCTTTTTTTGTTCCCTTTCTCTTTTGTTCCAGGTTTCTCCCATTCGATTGTTTTAAATGAATAAATGATTTTAATGTTGCGATAAAGCATTATTTGGCAGCTGCACTAAGCCGGGTGAAGCCGGATCCGCTAAATAAGCGGGAGAGGTTTACGTCCCGCGTACGCTCCCATTGCTGCAGGTTTTTTGAACTCACTACCCTCCAAAAATTTTTCGCCTTTAGTTCTTCATAATCGCGCGAGCTGATAAAAATGCCGGTTACAGTAGAACGGTCTTTAAAGTGAATGTTTACGGCCCCTGCGTTCTTAGTAGCCGAGGCTAAAAATTTTTCGATTGCGTGTACATCCATAGTGTATTCTTTTAAACGTCTTTTAATATTGAACCGGCATCGTGTATATCATCGTGTATATTACCAGCGGGAATAGCCGCTCTTTTCTTCCTTGGGACGGGCTTCCATTACTTTAATCGGGCGGCCGTCCTGCATAGATCCGTTCAGGTCTCTGACAGCTTTTGCCGCAGCGGCATCATCCGGCATTTCCACAAAGCCAAAACCCCTGCTTTGTTTGGTAAATTTATCGGTAATTACCCGTGCAGTGTCTACGGTTCCATAGGCTGCAAATAATTCATTCAGGTCTTCAGTACTGAAACTGTACCCAAGATTGGACACAAAAATGTTCATTGTTTTAATTTTATTAATCTGAAAAATGATTCGAGAAAAGGCAAATATATAAAGCGGAAAAGCTGAAAAAGCAAGTGCTTATAATAGAGCAGTGACTCAAACTAACCCTGCAAAGGTAGGTATAATGCCGCAAATAGCCCCTTTTTGTTTTCAAATAACGGATAATGCCGTTGTTAGCAGTTTGTTAGCTCATTGCCGCAATGCTTTCGCACGTGTTGAAATCATCTATGCCGGATCGATCCGGAAGATGTGCCGTCTACTTCGTGAAAATAATTTCCAGAAGTATGAAATAAAAGGATTATCTTCATTAACACGGAAGATCGCCTGGTTACCGGGATGCACACTGGTTGCCATTTTTCGAAATGTTTTCTTCACTCCGTTTTAAGCCAAATCAATATAAATAAACGATCAGGTCTGTTCCGGAAACCTGATGGTGAAAACAAGGGTCTTTGATCCTGAAGTAGCATGAATGGATCTGGTATCTCTTATACGTAATGTGCTTTTAACAAAGAACCAGTGCACGGCGCACATTTTTATCGGTACGGAAGGAGCGACTGTATGACAGCGGGTTCCGTCACGGGATGGTGGCCTATTATTAGTGAATCAAAAAAAATGCCATGCTTTTTCAAAAACAGGACCTTGTACATACAGGTTATAACTGGGCAAAAGGGGATCATATTTTTAAAGGGCAACCCAGCCGAAGAGCTTTTGACAAGAACAATGGGGACCAGGTGCTGTTCCTTATAAACTTTTATGCCTCGCTCACAGAGCGTTTTACGCTGCGTGAAGGAAAGATTATTGAACAAAAAATTCATTTCAATATTCCGGAAGAAGCCAAAAGTGAACTATCGGTATTTAACTGGCTCCGGTGGCATGTTTTTATTTCAGAATAGATTGCTGAACCAATCTCCTATATTATGACATACGAGCAAATAGCTGGTGCTGTACAAAATTTGGATCATCCCTTGTTTGAGATCCGGTTTAAAAGCCGTTCATCCGTTAAAGGCCTGTTTATTAAAACTGCCGACTATCATGAATTGAAAGTTAAAAATTTTTGGCGGATCGTAGAGGAACGACGGATCGCTGAATACGAAAGAACAGGCAATGAAGACCTGGCGCGTATTTTCTATGGAGATGGATTTACAAAGCTGGTAACTGTAGCATAAGGGCATGCACTTTAACAAATATGCCGGCTATCTTACGTAACCAATGTCAGGCCCGGTAGCAAACCGCATTGATATTCATTCCTGCTCCTACCGAAGCAAAAAGAATGATATCTCCATCAGCAATGGTGTGTCCGGCTACCTTATTACTTCGTATAAGATGATATAAGGTGGGAATAGTGGCCACCGAGCTGTTGCCCAGCCACTGGATGCTCATGGGCATTACATCCTGCGGCGGCGTAGCATCATACAGTCCGTAAAGCCGGTTTACAATTTCTTCATCCATTTTCTCGTTGGCCTGATGAATCAGGATCTTCTTCACTTCTCGAATATGGATCCCGCTCTTATCAAGACATGCTTTCATGGCCAGTGGCACATGCTTTAAAGCATATTCATACACTTTCCGGCCCTTCATTTTAATAAACAGGGCATCGCTGCCGTTTTGCTTATAACTGCTGCCCATATTTATATAATCCACCTCTTCTATACTATGCGTTTGCGCGCAGCAACCCAGGATGCCAGGTTGTCCCGGAGCTTCGGGCTGGTATTCCATTACAATCGCTCCGGCGCCATCTGCAAAGATCATGCTGTCCCGGTCGGATGCATCAAGAACACGAGATAAGGTTTCTGTACCGATCAACAATACTTTTGCTGCCATGCCTGCGGTAAACCAGGCGTGAGACTGAATCACTGCGTGCAACCAGCCCGGGCAGCCCACCAGCACATCATAAGCAATACATTCGGGCCGGTGAATACCCAGAATATGTTTTACATTACTGGCAAGCGTTGGTACATTTTGCGACTGCAGCGTACCGTAGGTAACATTTCCAAAATTATGTGCAACCACAATCTGGTCCAGTGTTTCGGGATCGATGCCGCTATTCGTTAATGCCTGCCACCCTGCCGCCGCTGCCATATCAGAAGCATTGATATGTGCCGGTGCATAACGCCGCTCACTGATACCAGTGATCAGTTTAAATTTATCAATAACCACACAGGTTCCGGCAACCACAGGAACACCGGATGATTCGTAAAATACATGGTCTTTAAAGTCATCATTCTTTTGAATCTCTCCGGGTATATAAGCTCCGGCACCGGTAATGATTGAAGAATATTTCATTGTTATTGTTTTAAGTAAGCCGATATACAGGTTAGGGTTACTATACGGTTGCCTTACTAAAACAGTAGAACAATCAGTGGAGTAATTAACAGACGCTGAATGTACCATTTTTTCCTGACAGCTCCTGTTAAATATTGTCATAAAACATAAATATGCTAACTGGCAGCGGTTGAGGCAGGTAAGGGTTCACGCCGTATGCTTCGTGCATCTTTGCCCCCCGGAGTCTTTGTGGTTCCGTAATGGTTTCACCACGAAGACACCAAGTCACTAAGAAACACGAAGCCCTTAAGTCTGTATCATCCTTAGTGCGTCTTGTGTCCCGGAGTTTTTGTGGTTCCACTAAGTTGAAAAGTCTATGCATTCCGCATAGCGGTACTTTTGTGCTGACCAGCGTTTTTATGCCGGTTATGAAACTGCTTTGCCCTTCCTTGTTTCCAGTGTTGCTTTGGCTTTTCAGCCGGTGGTGCGGGCTTTGAGGCAACGGCTTGTGGCACAATTGCCGCTTCAAAAGGGTGATCCCTCACCACGGGAATAGTTTTGCCGATCAGTTTTTGAATGTCTTTTAAATACGGCTGCTCTTCTGCATCACAAAAGGATACGGCAATGCCGCTGGCTCCTGCTCTTCCGGTACGGCCGATACGGTGTACATAGGTTTCCGGTACATTGGGTAATTCATAGTTGATCACACACCCCATACCGTCTACGTCAATCCCTCTTGCTGCAATATCCGTTCCTACCAGTACACGTATCTTCCCGGTTTTGAAATTACCAAGTGCTGCCTGCCGGGCATTTTGAGATTTGTTTCCATGAATGGCCGCCGCACTGACCCCTGCCCGGTTCAGGCCTTTCGCGATCTTATCTGCTCCATATTTCGTTCTTGCAAAAACCAATGTAGATTCAGCTGCAATTTCTTTCAGTACATGCAGCAGCAGGGCAGGTTTGTTTGGTTTCTCTACGTGGTAGACCGATTGCTGTATTTTTTCTACCGTTGTGGATGGTGGCGTTATTTCTATTTTTACCGGCTGTTTCAGCAGTGAATCGGAAAGCTTTTGCACTTCCGGCGGCATGGTCGCTGAAAAAAAGATGGTCTGCCGTTGCAATGGTAGCCGGGCCAGGATCTTCTTTACGTCATGAATAAAACCCATGTCCAGCATGCGGTCGGCCTCATCCAGTACCAGGTATTGAATTTCTTTTATCAGGGAATAGCCCTGGCTGATGAGATCCAGCAGGCGACCGGGTGTGGCAACCAACACATCCACCGGCTTCTCCAGTGCCCTTACCTGGTTGTGCTGCGACACACCACCAAAGATCACTACTTGTTTCAATGGCAGGTATTTGCCGTAGGCGGCGAAACTTTCCGACACCTGCAGGGCCAGCTCTCTTGTGGGCACCAGTACCAACACTTTGGGTTGACGGGATGGCGCTTGTTTTTGACTGTAAAGCAATTGCAATAACGGCAACGCAAAAGACGCCGTTTTCCCGGTGCCGGTCTGCGCGCAGGCCAGCAGATCTCTTTTCTGTAAAATCACCGGGATGGATTTTTCCTGTACCGGTGTGGGATTGGTATAACCCTCATCGTTTAATGCCTTGAGGATCGGATCAATCAGTTGTAATGTATGAAATGACAATTGAGTAAAATTAAAATGAATAAATCAGGTAGCGTCAGCAACAAAAAATGTAGATACGATACCGGTATTATGCCAAACAGTACCTATTGTTGAGCGGAGGAAGACCAACAAATACAGGGCGGATCAACATAAAGGCTGCAAAGGTACGCAGTTTCCGCCGGTTTGCTGATTTTATTCTTTGGAACCACACCTGGTTACTGCGGATACGGCAATAGTGCCACCATATGATAAAAACCCTACATTTGCCGGCAAAAATCAAAACATGGCAAACGAGTCTACAGAAAGAGGCCGGAACGGCTGCGAACTTTGCAAAAGCACTACAGGTGTAAGCGCGTATAAAGTAGCACCTGAAACGCAAAACAATGCCAACCAAACGATCTTTATCTGCAGTAAGTGCGTGGCACAGATCGAGAAAAAGGAAGCGTTGGATGCCGCACACTGGCGTTGTCTTTCCGAATCCATGTGGAGCGAAGTGCCGGCCGTACAGGTGACCGCCTGGCGGATGCTGAACCGGCTGCGGAATGAAAGCTGGGCTGCAGACAACCTGGATATGCTGTACCTGGATGATGAAACACTGGCCTGGGCAAAAGCAACCGGCGATCATGAAGACGATGGCACTGTAGACCTGCATAAGGACAGCAACGGGAACATATTGCAGAACGGAGATACCGTAGTGCTTACCAAAAGTCTCGATGTAAAAGGCTCAACCCTGAATGCAAAAATGGGAACGGTTGTAAAAAACATCCGCCTTGTGGAGGGAAATACGGAACAAATTGAAGGAAAGATCGAAGGGCAAACCATTGTCATTCTTACGAAGTACCTGCGAAAACAAGGAAGTTAGAAATGTAAAATAAGCAATTTAAAATATTGAATGTAAAAGGAAAGACGCCGTTCCTGTTCGGCGTCTTTTCCAAAAGCGACACTGTTTCATAAAGTGTGTAAGTTAAAATCGAGTCATAACGGGTTCGATTTTTTAACTTTAAACACAATATGAACAAATGAAAACGGAAGATTTCTTATCGGACGAGTTTTTGAAGCAGTTCAAGACAGGTGAGCAGCTCAATGAGTTCTTAAGCAGCATTCAAAAACGGGCTATTGAAAAAATGCTTGAGGGTGAGCTGGATGATCACCTGGGCTACGACAAGCATCAGCAAAGTGATAACCCCAATGCGCGCAATGGTCATGGCAAAAAGAAAATAAAAACCGGTTACGGGCAAATGGAAATTGAGGTTCCACGTGACCGGGAAGCCAGTTTTAACCCGATACTGGTACCCAAACGGGAGAGCATGGTTGAGGGCCTAGAAGAGGTTATGGTGTCCATGTACGCCAAAGGAATGAGCGTATCGGACATCCAGGAGCATGTAAAAGATGTTTATAAATTTGATGTTTCCTCCAGTACCATCAGCCGGATCACTTCCCGTGTAGCAGAGGACATTATCGCCTGGCAAAACCGCCCTTTAGAAACAGTATATCTGATTGTCTGGATGGATGGTATTGTTTTCAAGGTCCGGGAGAACAGCAAAGTGATCAATAAAACCGTTTATATCGCCGTAGGACTGCGCACAGACGGTTATAAGGAAGTGTTGGGCATGTGGCTGGGCAAGAATGAAACTTCGGCCTATTGGCTCAGCGTGCTCACTGATCTAAAATCCCGTGGTCTGCAGGATATTCTGATCACTGCCACCGACAACCTCAATGGTTTTACCACTACCATCAGAACGGTATTCCCTGAATCCTCCACTCAGATCTGTGTGGTGCACCAGATCCGCAACAGCATGCGTTATGTGGTCTGGAAGGACCGCAAAGAGTTTACCCGGGACATGAAGGATATTTACGGCGCTCCTACCAGGGAGGCTGCGGCAGCTGCTCTGGATGGTTTTGAGCAAAAATGGGCTGGTAAATATGCTTATGCCATCCGAAGTTGGAAGGATAATTGGGAGGAACTGACCGTATTTTTCGACTTCCCCATTGATATCCGGCAAATCATTTACACCACCAACCTGATCGAAAACCTCAATGGCAAGATCAGAAAATACACAAAGAATAAGCTTTCTTTTCCCAACGATGATGCTGTACTGAAGTCTGTTTACCTGGCACTCAGGGAAGCATCAAAAAAATGGACAATGCCCATCAGAAATTGGGGCATTGTCCTGAACCAGTTCTTGATTATTTTTGGTGACAGATTGAAGGTATAAGTTCTACGATTATTTTACCTCGATTTTAACTTACACACTTTTCGGGATACTCCCCCAAAAGCGGTCAACACGGCTCCATTTTAAATTGGAATCCAATTCTTGCCGGAATTTAAAATAACCAATGTAAGTCAATGTCGTTTTCTCAAGCAATTTTTATAATTGCCACAGATACACAGAGGGCGCCTCTGGCATTTTTTCTGCGATTTTTTTTAGAGCACGCGCAAAACCAGTGCGCAATTTGTCATACCCGAGCGTGCTCTGCGGCGAAGAAACGACAACTTAAACGTAAGATGCCGTTTCCTGGACACCATCCTGGTCCAGCGGAAGATCATCCCTTCCAAATTTTAAATTGGATATGCTATATTTTACATTCCCGGCGGTTACCGCGTGCTTCCGGTGATCCGCACATCATCAATACTAAACGTACCTCCTGCCGCTTCGCTGTTGAATCCATAAAAACGGATGGTAACCGGCCGCTCCAGATCCAAAAACTCCGCGCCCATCGTTACTGTGCACCCTTCGTTGTCGGTCGTTGAAGCGTCATTTATCTGCAACACGCGGCCGGCCACAACCTGTACATTCTTATTATCGGCAGATACCGGCAGGTTTTCCTTAAAATGATCCAGGCTCGAGCGAACCGACACTTGCCGCACACCAGTACCGGAACGTCGCAACGTAAAGAGCATTTTGAAAAGATGCATGACAAACCCTTCCGAAGGAGCAATGGTTACTTCATAATACCGCCCTTCATCCTCCACCCCGCTGAATACATCCGATCCGTTGATGGCACCCGTGGGCCAGCCGGCAAAGGAAAAACGCCCGCTTGCATTGGATCGATCGCTTACACCAACGGCTTTGAACGGTGTTACCTCCAGGTGATGGATCGCCGGTAACGGTGTAGGATCGATCATTCCGGTTTTATCGGAAACGCCTGCAAAACTGAACAGCAGCATAAATGGTACCGAAGGCACAAAGCCGGTAACATCCTTTGTATTACGGATATAAAATCGTTTGATACCATTAAAATTTCCGGCATAGCCCGTCCAGCTTTGGTTACCGGAAGGAATCATTGCTGCTGCAAACGCGGCCTGTTCCTTCGTATATAACTCAAGGGTGCCGCTGCCGTCGTTGAGCGTATGACTACCTAAAAAAAATCCGGGGGCTACCCAGGCATCCGTAACCGTAATCAATGTAGATTCAATATTCCCCGCATCGCCCGGTGGCAGGCTCAGTGCCGTATGCACTTCTGCCACCGTTTTTATAACTGGTGGCACGATAAGGCCTGTTGCAACCGGTACAGGTTTTTCAAACTGCGCGTTTGTCTTCAATTTTAATGCCCCCTGATCACTGATCAGCGAATCCGCATCCGAAAGCAGGAGTAGGATCGAATCACCGGTGTGGTAAGTATGGGAGCCTCCCATATCAACTATCAGACCACTGCTGCCGCTTTGAAGAATGACGGAGCCGGCTTCAATATTGCCGGAGCCGGCATCCGAAATGACCGTACCTCCTACTATATACCGGCCCAGCGCCCGGTTTGCACCCTGGTATACGTGCCTTAGCGCCGCAATAGTAAGAGGCACCCGCGCCTCCTGGCCACAACGGGCCTGCAAAAACTGTACATCTCCCGTATCCCGTATAAAGAGCTGCGGCGTGGCATTGAAAATACTGTAAATACCCGTGATGGCACCATTTCCGGAAGGTACTTTTAAGGAAGCAAAACTGGCATAACTGCTATTCCTTAATACCATCGATTGCCGCTCACAATTACGGATAGTAAAATTTACAGCGCTTACGCCTTTTTCGGGATCCGCATAGGTTTTAGACGTATCCCGGTCTGCAAACTGGAAGCCCTCGAATTGCACCAGCATACTTTGCAACGGATCTTTTATATTCGTTGAAAGATCTGCAGGCGTTATCACCCTGGGCACTACTGTATGACCAAACGAGCCTTTAACAATAAACTGGTCGAACTGTACAACAGGAACCCTTCCCAGGTTCAGGTAGCCTCCATCGCGCACAGAATCCAGCCCCAGCTGGATGGTGCCCCCGTAGTCGCCCAGCATCATACCTTTCAGTTTTACAAAAACACGTCTGCCCACCGGATACGAAGTATACACATTGTTTCCATCCAGTAATACCGGTATGGCGCCGGTTTCATCCTGTATCACAATCTGTTTATAAAAATTCCCGGAGCGGTCATTGGCCGTTACAATACCTGCAATCGTAATGTCATCATAGATCTTTTGAAAAATACCGTACCCCTGGTAACGCCCTTTTAACCCGGCAATAGTCATGTTTACCGGTATCTCCGGATCGGTGTTTACAGAAGGAACGTCAAAGGCCCGGTTACAGGCGATGATCAAAACCCATATCCAAAACAGGATTGCGTTTGTCTTTAGCACAGCAATATATGTTTTCATAAAATTGATTTTTAGGTTACAATGCCACGTGATTCGATTATTTAAACCGAAGCATTAAGCTGGCATAATAATTCAGCCCATAGGCATAATAATATTTTGGAGGAAAGCTGTCCGGATCCTTGTCTTCCATATTGAACCGCAGTTGCTCAAACCCTCCGGAACGGATGTCTTTATTATTCAGCAGGTTGTTTACACCAAGACTGAATACCAGGTACACCGGTTTTTTATGAATAGTATAGCGCAGGCGCTTTGACCAGCCAGCAAAAAGGTCCAATGTGAACTGTGCCGGAAATTTTTCCTGGACGGTCATCCGATTGATGCGTTCCTGTACGTCGGAGGATGCAGGATCCGCATCCCCGATGGCTGCTATTGTTCGCCGGATGGGATTTACACTCAGCCAGGATTGACCAAAATAATTGCCACTCAAACTAAAAAACCAGTACCGCGGCGAGCGGTAAAAAAAGCCGGCGCTGTATGCATTTTGCGGAGTGGAGGGAACCCGGAAGTTTTTCAGATATACGACCTGCTCCGTCAACACTGCGGCATCATTATCTACGGTTACAATCGCATGTGGACGACCGTTGTAATAATACCGCCCCACCGAAGCCACTCCGTTCAAACTCCACGCTGCATTGAGCTTTATCTCCGCCCCCATCTCACCACCAAAATGGACCGTATGAATACCGCTCATGGCATAGTTGACAAAATTCCGGTACTGGTCGTGATAAAAGGTCATAACATCATACACATCTCTTATTGCTGTATAATAGCCGGTAAGACCAATCCGCAAACGCGGACTGTTGTGCTTATACCCTGTTTCCGCGGACCAAAAAGTTTCGCTTTTCAATGGATCCGGCTGTAGTGCATTCCGGGTGCGGGGGGCAATGAATACATTATCAAATAAGGGTGGCGTGCGAAAATACCCTCCGCTGATAAAGAAATAATTCCGGCCATTGCGTTTGTAGGTGATGCCGGTTTTAATACCCGGATCAATAAATTGCTGACGGGCAGAAGGGCCGTAAGAGTCATCCGGAAAAAGCCCGTTCCGATTGAGCCCTTGTCGGTAGAACTGCGTTTGAACTGCATTGATGCTCAAGAAACCATCCAGGCGGCGTCCGGTAAACATAAGCTGCGCCCATGCCGTTATACGGCTCATGGTCATCCGGTAATGATAGCCATAGGGTGCTCCTTCCTTTTTTAGCTGATCCGGATGGTCCAGGTCGTATTGTACAGCCCCGGCATCATTTGGAAAATCTCTTTCTGCAAATTGATTTACATTCAGCCAGAAATCGCCTCCCAGCAGGTCTTTCACTTCCTGGTAATGCTCGTTTTCCTGGCGCTGATAGCCTGCACCCGCCGCCAACCCGATCCGGCCGGAAAGTTTTGAACGATATACAGTGCTCGCTACATAGCGCTGCAGGGTATTGACCCGGTTGGACAAAATATAAAGGGACCGGTTGCCACTGACATCTTCACCAGGTACACCGCCCACATTGCGAATGGTTACCCTATTAGCCCGGTTCACTTCGTAGAGCCGGTTCCAGTTCACCTGCAGCAGGCCCGGATCTCCAGCAATTAATGCACGCAATGCAGCAGCAGCATCGGGTTGGGTTTTGGCATAATAACCGGGCAGGTACCTGTAATAATCCGGCCGCGGGTCCGGCGCATTGTACCAATCGAATCCGGATAGTTTCCGTTTTCCAAAAATATAGGCCAGCGTGGTCATCCAGCTCGTTTTTATATTGGGTTTATATTCATATACGCCCATAAAAACCGGCTGAAATGCAGTGGTGCCGGCTGCATTCCTTTTTTCTCCGTTTTGATATCCCCAGGAGGGGTTGTAAAAATGCGTACCGGCCAGGTCCATGGCCTCTTGTACACTGGCAGTTTGCCGACCACTTTCTGTGGGTGCTCCAAACGCAATAAAGGAAAAAACATTCCGGGCACCTGCTTTTTTATCAATGGCCGCATAATAACTCAGACTGCGGTAATAAGTACCGGGTACATAACCTTCCTTTGCATAACGGGTGCTGAGCATAAAGCTATATGCCCAGCCATTTTTATTAAAGCCCGAACCATGCGTCAGCAGGAACCGGTGGCGATAGTTCCGGTTCGACAGCGCATAGCCCGCCTGTGTCTGTGCCCATTGTACACCTGCACGCATATCGATATTGATATGCAGCCCCAACCTGTTCGGAGCAAAATCAGCCGCTTCCAATCCACAGGCGTTTTGGCGGGAACGCATCATATTGGTAAGACCGGACCATAAGCCAAAAGGCGCAAAGCCATTGTCCAGTCCGGTAAGATCCGCACCGTTCAAATAGACTGCATCGCCGTTGTTATATCCCCGGAGCCGGAAACGTACTGGCGAAAAACGAAAAGCAACCGCAGCCAGAAAGGGATTTCTTCCCGCGGAAAGTACCGATGAAACGGTGCTATTACTGCCTTCATCCGGATCTCCCTCATTCAGGCTGATGACGGGTAGCTGCTCCAACACTTCAGTTTTCAGATCTCCGATAAGTGAATCGGTTCCCGGGATGGTATCATAAGTGCTCAGAAGCGGAAGGGATTGTGCATTCCCAGACAGGTACAGGAACGCAAGCGTTAGCACGATGGTGGTTTTCATTTGTGATCGTTTTTGATAGGTTACCGTAAATATAACAAAAACATTGAATATTGAAAATTTTTTATTTAAGAATGTTTTCCAATCTTCGCAATAGAAACAAAGCGCGCACCGGATGCTATAAATTTTGCAGGTGCTGTATGAATCAACACAACCTATATAAGCATCTATTGAATATCAATAAACTTACCTACCAGGTCAGAGATGCTCTATTTAAAGTGCATCGTATTTTAGGATCGGGATTACTGGAGGTTGTTTACGAAGCGGCACTGGCGTACGAGCTGGTTCAAAACGGAAGAAAAGACAAAACACAGGCAGGATTACCGGTTGTATATGAAAATGTGGAATTGAAATTGAGATAGGCTCGATATATTGGTAAAAGATATGCTGATCATTGAAATCAAGTCCGTGGAACTGTTACATAATCTTCATAAAAGCAGTTGTAACGTATTTAAAGTTATCAGGAAAGAAACTCGGCTTGCTTGTGAATTTTAATTGCAGTTTGATAATAAGCAAAGAGAGCCTGATAGGAATTATTAATTAAGGATGAAAAGACGCTCACAGATGACACGGATTCCCATAAATCGATTTAAAATCTATGCACATCCGTGAAATTCGTGAGCGAAAAAAGATCGACTTAAAAATCTGTGCATAGCTGCGGAATCTGCGAGAAAAAGATCAAGCCAAGGTTCTAAAGCCTGCATATCTATATTTGAAAACCCGGAGATCTATAAGTCTCCTTATCTAACCTGAATGATATGAAAAAAAATCCATTCCTGCTGACGCCGGCTGTTATCAGTTTCTGCTGCATCAGCCTGTTCGCACAGCCCCGCTCCTACCAGCCGGCCATCGTCGCATTTTACAATCTCGAAAATTTTTATGATACCGTTTTTCATGGCCGGTACGACGACGAAACCTTTACGCCCTATGGTTCTAAAGCCTATACCAGCACGGTCTTCCATGAAAAAACCACCCGCCTTGCAACCGTTATCTCCCGGATTGGCACGGAAACAAATCCCGAAGGGCCGGCCCTCCTGGGCGTATCGGAAGTTGAAAACGGCGCTGTACTCGATGCTCTGACACAACACCCGTTGCTGGCCGGTCGTCATTACCGGTATGTGCATTATGATTCAAAAGATGCACGGGGTGCCGATGTGGCCTTGTTATACAATCCAAAATATTTTCGCGTACTCAAAAGCAGGCCCTTATATGTATCGCTTCCCGAAGGGATTAAAACCTCCGCGTATACGCGCGACATCCTTTGGGTAACCGGCCTGCTGAATAGCGAACGGGTTCAGGTTTTTGTAAACCACTGGCCCAGCCGCTACGGAGGCGAAAAAAAATCGGAGCCTGGTCGAATGGCTGCAGCACTTACCATCCGAAAATTTATAGACACCCTGTTCAATCACAACCCCATGACCAAAATCATTGTGATGGGCGACTTTAACGATGAGCCGGTAAACAATAGCATGGTAAAAGGGCTGCAGGCTACAGGCAATACAGGCATCATTAAAATGGGACAGCTGTATAATCCCTGGATGGCACTCTACAAAAACGGTATGGGCACCCTGGCTTACCAGGACGCCTGGAGTCTTTTTGACCAGATCCTGGTTTCAGAAGGTTTTTTGGATAAGGATCAGTCTGGTTTTTTCTTTTACAAAAATGCCGTGTTTAAGAACGATGCGCTTATCGAAAATACCGGACCTTATAAAGGCTATCCCCTGCGCAGTTACGCGGGAGAACTTTACCGGGGCGGATACAGCGATCATTTTCCAGTTTATATCGTCCTGTTGAAAAAACGGCCCTGAACGGGAAATGGTCCGGCTCTTCCCTTAAAAAAGTACTACCAAAGCGCCCGGTTAATTGTAAATTTTATAATTATCACCCATATACTCAGCCAGGAATTGGATTTAATAGCCCATGGGGTTAAATTTGGGCACTTATAATCGTTAATCATTTTTTGTTTATACATTAATCGTACGTAATTATGAATGAAGTATCTGACATAGGCGTCATTGGCCTGGCAGTGATGGGTGAAAACCTGATCCTGAATATGGAAAGCAAGGGCTTTCATGTAACCGCTTACAACCGCTCTGTTGATAAAGTAGAAAATTTTGTAAACGGCCGGGCAAAAGGAAAAAATATTTATGGCGCAAAATCGATTGAAGACCTGGTTAGCTCCTTAAAGTCTCCGAGAAAAGTGATGCTGATGGTTAAAGCGGGTAAGCCGGTTGATGATTTTATTGAGCTGTTGATTCCGCATTTAGATAAAGGCGACATCATTATTGATGGCGGCAATTCTCATTTTCCCGATACCGAACGCCGGGTAAAATATGTAGAAAGCAAAGGACTGTACTTTATCGGTACCGGCGTTTCCGGCGGAGAAGAAGGTGCCCTGCTGGGACCTTCCATCATGCCCGGTGGCTCTAAGGAAGCCTGGCCCGCAGTAAAGCCCATCTTCCAGGGCATTGCGGCTAAAGTAGCCGATGGTACGCCCTGTTGCGACTGGGTAGGCACGGGTGGTGCCGGCCATTTTGTAAAGATGGTACACAATGGCATCGAATACGGCGATATGCAGCTGATCAACGAGATCTACCACATCATGAAAAATGTATTGGGTATGTCTGCAGATGAAATGCACGAAGTATTTAAAGAATGGAATGAAGGAGAACTGGACAGTTACCTGATCGAGATCACCCGGGATATCCTGGCTTATAAAGAAGCGGATGGCACGCCCATCATTGACCGGATCCTCGATACTGCCGGGCAAAAAGGTACGGGTAAATGGACCGGGACCGTGGCACTGGAGCTGGGTGTACCGCTTACGCTAATTACCGAATCCGTGTTTGCCCGTTGTCTTTCTGCATTAAAAGACGAGCGCGTGGCCGCTTCAAAAGTATTGACCGCTGGTCCCACACCTGCTTTTGATGGCGACAAAAAAGCGTTCATCGATCATTTAAGAGATGCGCTGTATGCTGCAAAAGTAATATCTTATGCACAGGGATACCAGATGATGAAGGCCGCCGCAAAAGAATACAACTGGGAACTAAGCTATGGCAATATCGCCCTGATGTGGAGAGGCGGGTGCATCATCCGTTCACGCTTCCTGGGCAATATTAAAGAAGCATTTGACAAGAATCCTGACCTGGCCAACCTGCTGCTAGATCCGTATTTTGCAGAAAAGATCCAGGCCTGCCAGGGTGGATTAAGACAAGTGTCAGCCACCGCCATACAAAACGGGATACCGGTGCCCTGCCTGAATGCCGCCATCAGCTTCTATGACGGCTATCGCACCGAACGCCTTCCGGCCAACCTGCTGCAGGCGCAGCGCGACTATTTTGGCGCGCATACGTACGAAAGAACAGACAAGCCCCGCGGACAATTCTTCCATACCAACTGGACCGGGCGCGGAGGCGATACAGCGTCTACGACGTACGACGTGTAGCCGCGCAGACCTATGAGGTTTTTGTAAACCTCATAGGTCTTTACTTTTTTTCAAACACCATCTCCCCTCCCGAATAGGTCTTCAACACTTTTATTTTTAGTAATGCTGCTTCAGGAGCCTGCATTAAGTCCTGGTCCAGCACTACAAAATCTGCCAGTTTTCCCGGCTCCAGGCTTCCTTTTTCCTGCTCTTCAAATGCTGCACGGGCCGCCCAGATCGTCATGCCCCGCAAGGCCTGCTCCCTTGTTAACGCGTTTTCTACCTGGAAACCGGTGGCCGGAAAGCCTTCCGCATCTTTTCGTACCACCGCTGCATAAAACGTTTTAAAGGGTGAAATGTCCTCTACCGGGAAGTCGGTCCCCAGCGGTATCCATCCGTTTTGCTTTAATAGCTGCAAATAAGCATAGGCACCCTTCAAACGATCTGCTCCCAGCCGGTTGCCGGCCCAGTACATATCCGATGTGGCATGGGTAGGCTGTACCGAGGGAATAATATTGTAATCGCCAAAGAAATGAAAATCGTTCGCGTTGATCACCTGTGCGTGCTCGATTCGCCAGCGCAAATCGTTCCTGCCCTTCAGGTATTTTGCATAAACCTCCAGCATGGTCCGGTTGGCGCTGTCTCCAATGGCATGCGTACACATCTGCCAGCCATGTGTGGAAATAAACCGGGCCACCGAGTCAAAATGTTCCGGCTTGCTCAATAAGAATCCTTTCCAACCGGCTTTATCGGAATAATCGTGCAGGAGGCAGGCCCCCCTGGAGCCCAGGGCCCCGTCGGAGTAAACCTTGAATCCCCGCACATGCATCCGGTCTGTTTTGATAATGCCCCGCTTCAGCAGGTAATCATAGTTTTGTTTAGCATCACTCAGCATCACATACAGCCGCATTTTCAGATCGCCGTTTTTTTGTAACGCCTCTATTTTCTCCACCACATCATAGCTGAGCCCGCAGTCATGAACAGAGGTAAGTCCCTGTTCAAAACAATTGGCCTGGGCCCGCTGAAGCATGGCTTTTGCCGCATCAAGCGAAGGTTCAGGAATCCGGGAAGCCACTTTATCCATGGCATTGTCGATCAGGATACCCGTAAGTATGCCGTTTTTTACCTGGTATTCGCCCCCGGTAATGGTGTCCCCCGCTTTCACCCCTGCCAGTTCCAGCGCCTTGTTATTCGCAATTGCTGCATGCCCGTCGATCCGCACCAGGAATACCGGGCGATCCGGATATCGTTTATTCAGTTCTTCGTTCGTGGGAAATTCTTTTACCGGCCAGTCGTTCTGGTCCCAGCCCCGCCCGATGATCCAACTGCTGGTATCACCGGTCTTATAATCGCTGAAGCGGTGCAATACATCCTCCCAGCGGATTGTTCCTGTCAGGTCCATTTCAGAAAGTCCTTTTGCGTATCCCACAAAATGAGCATGCGCATCGATGAAGCCCGGGTAAATGAACTTCCCGGCTGCATCCAGCTGTTCCTTACAGGCATACTGCTTTTCCAGCTCGATTTTAGCGCCCAGGGCTACTACCTTACCGTTCCTGATTACCATGGCTTCAGCCTTGCTGAAGGCGGTATCTACCGTATAAATGGTTCCGTTAAATACCAACAGATCTGCCTCCTTTTTTGAGTTACAGGCAATCATAGATACAGTTATCCAAACAAGAAAGGCCAGCGTACGCATAAATTATTTTACAGCGAATATAAAAAAATAGCCCCTTTTTATGGGGGCCATTAATTGCTTGTTGTCAGAAAAAAATATATAGAAAACTTAGTTCAGGTATTTTAAAAGGTCCTCACTCATGGGTTCTACCTTCGACGGGAACACGGCAATCAACGCTCCCTTTTCATCCATCAAAAACTTTGTAAAATTCCACTTGATCGGATCTTTTATTCCTTTTTTCTCTGCTTCAGCAATTAAATATTTATAAATAGGCGCCATATCTGCTCCCTGAACCGATACCTTGCTGGCCATGGGGAAGCTGACACCATAATTTTTTTTGCAGAACTCAGCAATCTCCTCGTTGCTGCCGGGCTCCTGTGACTTAAAATTGTTTGCGGGAAAACCTACGATCACCAGCTTATCCCTGTATTTTTTATAAAGCTCCTCCAATCCTTCATACTGATGGGTGTAGCCACACTTGCTGGCGGTATTCACGATCAGGATTTTCTTTCCCTTAAAATCTTTAAAATTGATAGTCCCTCCGGTCAATCCGGCTACCTTAAAATCATAGATAGAGCCTGCTGCCATTACTGCAGCCAGCACGAGTGTTGTAAGAAGTACTTTCATATATTCGATTTATTCCTAAAGGTAACCGGTTTTTCCGATTTTGTTTGTTAAACAACAAGCTCCTGCAATCAATTACTGGCAAAACACAGCACTGTAATACTCAATCGCACACCGGGAATCTTTAGCAAGACGCTGCCACACGCCTCCAGCGTTGCACCCGTGGTAACTACATCATCTACCAGCAGGAGGTGCTGGTTTACAGCCACTGACGCATCGGGGACGCTGAACTTTCCCTGCATATTGTTCCACCGGTCTACCCGGCTCTTTTTTGTTTGACTTTCTGTAGCGGCTGTTCTGTAAATCAGCGTTGTGCAAACTGGTATTCCGGTTACAGCAGCAATACCGCCGCATAAAACCGCCGCCTGGTTATAGCCTCGCCGGCGTTCCCTGGCAGCAAACAACGGCATCGGCACCAGAAGGCCGATGTCTTTAAAACGCGCGGATTGCATTAATCCGGTACCCAGCAGCATCCCCAGCTGCCGCCCCAGTGCCTGGTTACCGCCATATTTTAGCTGGTGGAGCATGTGTTGTATGGCTGATCGTTTTGAAAAATAACAATGTGCGCTGGCCGCTTCTATCCGCAACCGGCCGGCAAAAATTTTTTCAACCGGATTACCAGCGTTCATTTCAAAATCCGTAACCGGTAATCCGTATATACAGGAAAGACAAAGTTCGCTGCCAGCCGGCAATGCATCGCTGCCGCAGCCCGCACAAATATGCGGATAAAACAGATGGGTAAAAGCGCTCCAGGCTTGTTGCAGGGTGTTCATTATGATCAGCTTCTCATTCAAATATAAAAAATAAACATATACGGAACCAAATTTTTATCTTTGCATTTGAACTTTAATTTAACCACAATCAAAGTTTATGCAACCGTTTTTAGAACGGGCATAAAGAATATTATGGTTTTGCCCTCTACCCCTGTTATTGATACGATTATCGTATCTGACAATGTTTGTTTTACGGAGCACTTAACAGCCTTTCTGAGGCAAAGCACGGCATTTTGCTTCAGGATACGGGTTGTAACAGACTCCAATGATTCGACTTTACATACGTACCGGCTCCTGTTTTCGCATCCGCCGCTGATTTTATTTGCAGCAGATCTTACACGTCCGGAAAGCCTGGCTGTGTTGTCGGCACTTGCTCAATCTTTCCCGGGATGCCTGATGGTAGCCATTGGTGAAATGGGAGATTTGGGTCTGTTGCTGAAATATATACGGATAGGCGTGCGGGGATTTATTCCCGCTTCACTTTCCGCATCCGCCTTTAATGAAGCATTGATAAAAATTATAGGAGGCGAAGCCTTTATCAGCACAGCCGTAACCGGCAAGATCTTTGACTACCTTCACCATAATGTTGAGCTAACCGGCAAACTAACCCACCGGCAACAGCAGATCGTGGAAGGTATTGTGGAAGGACTAAGCTACAAGCTGATTGCGCACAAATACCAGATTTCCATCGACACGGTACGGGAGCATATCAAAAACATTTATAAAACATTCCGCATCAACAGCAAGGCAGAACTGATCACACTGCTTAAGTTTCATTACCTGTAATCACATCTTTATGTGGTAATACCACCTGTAAAATAGGAAGGCTACCGCGTACATTTGTGCTATCAACATACCACTATTACTGCTTATTTTCTGTGCGCATTGTTTTTTTTATCCTGGGGATCGTGAGCTGCCTGCCCGCTGCAGCGCAGCAACCGCTGGTACGCTATGGCTTCAAATATGATACGGTATCTATCCGTTCCGGCGAAACGTTTTCCAACAGCATCTGGATCGAAAACAGCAGCAATACAGAGGTGCTGCTTTTTCAAACAAACTTTGCGGCATCTGTAAAAGGCATGCTGAATCTGCCGGACAGCATCCGGTTACAAGGCCGGGAAAAAAAATGGTACCCGCTTAAATACTTTGCTGACCGGCGTACCGTTCATAGCAATTTTCAGCGGTTTCTCATTATGCTCGCACCCCTGCAAAAGGATGTAACCGTACAAAATGCAGCTTTCTTTACTACACACCTTCAACAAATACAGGGATTGGTAGTTGACACGGATGAACCCGAGATTTATCTTAGCCAATTGAGCCGGCAAACCAGTGTACCCGTCCGCTGCTATAATAACGGCCTGGTCCCCGTCAGCTTTCACCTGGACCTGAGCAATATCCCCGAAGGGCTGGAATTTGGCGGTGATATAAATGAACTGACGCTTGCACCGGGCCAGCAGCAAACTATTGTATTTACCGCAACCAATAAATTACGCAACCGCACTGCCTCTGATTTTCTCGTTCTCATCCGCGCTCTTGACAAAGCCGGGAACCAGCTTGCCATAAAAAATCTGCGGATGATGAGCATGAGCAGCGATAAACGGCTTGGTCTGAACCAGCTTTCTTTTTCACAAAGTCCGCCCAATACTATTGGCATGCGCTACCTGTCGGTAAATCAAGGTCTTTCCGCCTACCAGTTCCAGGGAAACGGTTCATTTTTCCTGCCCGACAGCCAGCAGCTCCGGTACCGGATAAATGCCGACTATATAACCAGTCCTGTACAAAAGGGATTGAATATCTATGATACCTATATCGACTACCAATCCCGTAAATGGGGATTGAGGGCGGGAACCATTTACGATCTGCTTGATTTTAACCTGAACGGAAGAGGGCTGAAAGCAGGTTTTAAAACCAGCGCCAACCGGTCGCTGACCTTCTACGGAGTTGAAAACAATTATCTGTTATACAACAGTCTTCACTACCGCCCTCAGGGCCAGGGTTATACCTTCGCCATTGCCTACCAGGACCAGACGTCTTCGGTAAAAAATAAATCCCTGACTCTATTACAAAGTTCCAATACCTGGAGCCATATCAATACTTCACTGCTATCCGGGAGCATTACCATACCGGTTGGTAAAAGCACTTATATCGGTGCAGAGGCCGGTTATAGCCTGCTTCATATAAAAAATGCAGACGCCCGGTCTGGAGTTGCCGGAGGGTTAAAAATTGTACACAGCAACGGCCGCTTCCGGTCTTACAGTTACAACTATTATTCATCACCTTATTACGGGGGATTAAAAAGAGGATTGCTGCAGCTAGACAATAATATGGCCCTCGATTTTGGCCGGAACAACACGCTCTTTGCCGCCATACGCCTGTTGAACAATAACCCCAGGCTCCTTTACTATTTCGGAAACGAATATCTTTCTGCCGCCAGCCGGTACGGCAACAGCACTTATGAAATCGGTTACGGAACCCGGAGCGGAAGCTGGAATATTGCCTTCAGACCTTATTATTTCACGCAGTATATTCAACTGCAAGAAAAAAACGAAAACTGGAAATCGGCTTCCCTCCGCGGCAAAATAAACCTGGGCTATGCTTATGCAACGCATACCTTCTTCCTCGAAGCAGACAACGGCTATACTTTCCAAAATACCTCCCAAAGACCCCAGGCGCCCTTTCTGTCGTCTCGCGTTAATACCTCCTATAAAGGCCAGGTACTGGGCTTTTCGGCGTTCGCCCAACTTAACAGCTACTATTTAACGGATGCCCTGGCGCTTGACCTGGAACGGCCTAAATACACATTTCTATCGCTTGGACCAACCGCCGGTTTTGCAGTTTTTCAACAGCGCGTGTCTGTGAATGTGGGCGTTACCTATAATTATTCGGGCTACAATCATAGCTCCAATTACGCCGTAAACGGCAACCTCCGCTGGCACCTGAAAAACAACTGGGCTGTTACGGCAGATATGCTTTACGGGATTAACGTGCAACCAATGGCCTACAATGTTACCCAGGGGTCCGGTACAAGCTACGACCCTGGCGATCCTTCCCTGCCATACCGTTATAACAGCAGGCAAATACGGGTTGGTATTGAAAAAAGCTTTCATAATCAGCGCGAGCTGCAGGAACGGAAACTGGAGCTTTTCTTTTATGCAGACCTGAATACCAATGGCCGCTACGATGAGGGCGAACCCACTGCTCCGGGGGTTCAGGTACGTATTGACGGAACGATGGCGGTCACTAACCGCAAGGGGCTTGTAAAATTTACCGGCGAAAAAAATAAAAGCTATTCCGTTTCCATCCTGAATAATAAGAACTGGAGCCTGTTAAATAGCCCGGAAATTGTACTGACAAAAAACAGCCGGCTTGAGGTTGCGCTTGTAAAAACAGAATTGCTGACGGGAAAGCTTGTTTATGTGGCCGACAAGTATGCAGATGCCCCGCCGCCGCCCGCCGGCATCCGGGTAAAAGCGATTTCAAAAAACGGTGCCGTATTTATGACCCTTATAAACGAGCAGGGGCTGTTTCATCTTTATCTTCCCGAAGACCAATACCTGCTTTCTGTTGATGCCGGGGCATTGGGTTTTACCATGCTCCAGGAAAACAAAATGGTGCAGATACGGCAACAGCAACAGGAAACCGTTGAATTGAAGTATACCTACCGGGCGCGGAAGGTAGAGATTACCCAGTTTAATTGAGTGGTTTAATGTGCGGTTAAGGTGTAATTAAGCACGGCCGTATACGTTCCGGCTGGTTTATTGATAAGATATTGTGTGCGGGATGCAGGTATCCGGTAGCGTATATTAAGATACCGGTCCACAGCCGGAAGCGCGCCGCTCACCAATAGTTGATCGGTTGTGGAAAGGGAACTGATGGTATTTACCCCCGTTTGGCCGGCTGCTGGACCTACTTCCAGTACACTTACCGGCACTGTGGCCACTGATGCGCTTTTGGTCAAATCACTGGTCTGCGCTTTTACACTGATATCATACGGTGTGGTTTTGCTTACCTGAAGATGATTAGCAAGCTCCAAAGCTATTCCATTTTTGTAATCTGCGGCGGTTTGGAATGGCAGGGTTACACCGGTGGTGGACAGGTTGAATTCTGAAAGGTCATTTATGGTAACCGCCAGGTTTAGTACTTTGCTGTACGTAGCTGCCGGGCTGGTATTCGTGCCCTGCAGGGTAACAGTAGTACTGTAATCGCCCTTATTGATAAACGCTGTTTTTAAATCCGACGGGTTGATAAAAAACCGCGCATTGAAATTGGTTTTATTACCCACAGGTACCGGCGCATTGGCCACGAGTTGCTGGCTGGTGGTCGCCAGCGGCATTATCGAACCGGCGGGGGTAGTCATCTGCACCTGTATTTTACCCACTGCAGTTTGTGGATCTGATACACCTGGATACCCGTTCGCAAAACCCAGCTGCGCTGTATTCGCCGTCAGGGCCAGTTGTACTGGCACGGTATGCCGCAGTGTAAAAGCATTGAAGGCTTCAAGCGTAGTGTTCCGGAAATATTTCAGATCATTTACTACCAACGCTATATTTTCTGGTGCAATGCTCGCTGTTATAAGCGGATCCACAATCACTGTAAGGGTTACCTGTGTGGGAGTAACCGCAGAGCCAATACCAATGGCGCTAAGCGAGTAGGCCAATGTGTTGGAATAAGTTCCGGCCTGCCAGGCAGTTGCAGCAAGATTGGGCGCTTCATATTTTACCGTAAAAGGTCCGCCGCTAAGCAGCAACAACGATAACAGCTCGCTGGTCATTGACTGAGGCGTCGTGCTAAGCGTAATGGCATTATCATGATTGACCCCTCTCACATACATTGCAGTGAACTTTGCTAATGGCAGGGCGCTGTTTGTACCGGAAACCGGATTCAGATCACCATTACCCTTCACCATGATATTGGGCAGCAATGCCAGTAAACCCGGGTTATAATTATAGCCGGTAGCCGTCATATTCACAACACCATCGATCAGGGCAGCCTCATTAATGGTCAGCTGAGCGTTTTGAGCCCTTCCCGGGCTCCAAAGAAACAATATCAACCAGAAAGGCCGGATGATGCTATTCTTCCACATGCATATTTTTTTCTGCAACTTTCAATTCATTATCTGAGCCGGCGTCCAGTATGGCTACAGCAAGGTAGTTTCCGGCAGCCAGTTTAGGCAACGGGTAATGCACTACCTGGTCATCCCCGGGCATAATCGCGATGGGTACCGGTTCCGGTTTTATTTCTTCACCCGTTTGCTTGTTTGTTAGTTCAAACCGGATAAAACCATCCTTGTGCACCTGGCCGGTGTTTTGATATTTTACCACCAGGCGGTGCCCCGCACTATCCTTCTTATGCCCCGGCTCATAGTTAAACGCAAGGAACCGGAGCGTTCCTTTTTGTGCTGCCTGCGGCGTATAAAAAAGCTGGATTCCGAATTCCATGCTGATCCTGATGCCGATGCCTGATTTGTCACCTGTTTCATTACGCGGTGCATTGACCTGTGTAAAAAACAGCATGCTATTGCTCGCAATCTTCTGCGTGTCTGCAATAGGAATACGCATGCTTACAGTATAGGTCTTTTTTTCGCCGGGGGCCACTACAAAACTGGTTTGGGGCAGCTTGATATTTTTGGCATTGGAATGTGGCAGACTGCTTACTGGAAAATAATGTTTGATACCCAGCGAATCCCGGTTCCAATCCTTAAGGCTTAACAGGAATTCATAGGACTGGGAGGTGGTATTGGATATCGTAATGGTTTCACTTACGGTTTCTCCCGGAGCACCTTTAAAAAAAAGTCGCATGGGAGAAAAAGAGAGCTGCTGTGCCTGTAAAACGCAGCAAAAAAGCAGGCTTAAGATAAGAGAGCAGGGGAACCGATAACGCATTGAGACTTGTATGATTTAAAATAATAAAGCAGAAATTTTTGAATTTCAAAAATTTCTGCTTTAAATACCGGGAATAACTTATTGTGCTGTAGCCGTATAAACAATATTTGTTGTATACGTAGTTTTTGTAGCGGTCAACAGTGTAGCGTTCTGCGGAATCTTGTACTGTACGTCAAATCCCTGATCCAGCGTAGGCGTACCCGAAATCAGCGTTTGATCCGTTTGCGTAGGGGTAATGTCGGCCGGGAAACTGGCTGCACCGGTAGTACGTGCAGCGAGCCTTAAGATACTCAAGGGCAATGTGGCGCCGCCACCGGCAGTAAAATCAGCGGTGCCATGCACTTTTATATCATAAGCCTTGGTACTGGTAACCCGAAACTGATCCGTAATCGCTACTGTTTTTTCACTGTTGTAATCGGTTGTTGTCTGGTAAACAAAGTTTACCACGTTTGCCCCGGCGGGGGCTACCGGCGACACTCCGGTTACATCCTGTAAATCTACGTTAACCGCAACGGTGCGTAATTGTGCCTGAGCAGTGCTGATCATGCAAACGGCAAAAGCGGACAGCACGATCTTGTTTTTGGTTGTTTTGTGCATTCTTAAAAAGTTTTAAGAGGAAAAAGTCAATTAAAAAGCAGAATAGTTTTCTATCTCAATTGCAAAATTGAAAGAAATATGTTCCAATAAAAAATTTACCGCATCACATGATGATGTGAACACTTAAAAGAGGTACTGGTACACTTCTTCTACCCTGCTCATACGGATCACTTCGATATTGAAACGGCTTGTATTCTTAAGGGATTGGTTGTATTTTGATACGATAATCTTTTCAAAACCCAGCTTCTCGGCCTCTGCAATGCGCTGATCAATTTTATTTACTGCCCGGATCTCTCCGCTCAATCCCACTTCTCCCGCAAAGCAAATGGTTTGGGCCAGGGGAACATCTTCATAGGAAGACAATAAGGAACAAAGTACGGCCAGGTCGATGGAAGGATCTTCCACTTTGATACCTCCGGCAATATTGAGAAATACATCTTTAACCCCGAAATGAAACCCGCCCCGTTTTTCCAGCACCGCCAGTAATAGCTGCAGGCGCCGGAGATCGAAACCGGTAGCCGTACGTTGCGGTGTTCCATAAACCGATTGCGTTACCAGCGACTGGATCTCGATCAGCAGCGGACGCACGCCTTCAATGGTAGCTGCAATCGCAATGCCGCTCAGCTGGTCTTCTTTCTGGGTAATTAAAATCTCAGACGGATTCAACACTCCCCGCATACCCGTATCGGTCATTTCATAAATGCCCAGCTCCGAAGTGCTGCCAAACCGGTTTTTTAAGGTACGAAGGATCCGGTATGCATAATGCCGGTCGCCTTCAAACTGCAATACAACATCTACCATATGTTCCAGCACCTTCGGTCCTGCAATACTTCCCTCCTTGGTAATATGACCGATCAGGAATACGGGTGTGTGGGTTTCCTTTGCATACCGCTGGAACTCGGAAGTGCATTCCTTGATCTGCGAGATGCTTCCCGGTGAAGCATCAATAACCGGCGACTGCAATGTTTGAACCGAATCTACAATAACGATCTGCGGTTTTAATTTTTTGATCTCCTGGAAAATAGTTTGGGTAGACGTTTCGGTAAGCAGGTAAAACTGATCGTTGATCTTTTCACCTCCTGCGGCGGTTAACCGGTCTGCACGCATCTTTATCTGCTGTTCACTTTCCTCCCCGCTTATATATAAAACTTTTGTATTTGTAAATTGCAGTCCGCACTGTAAAAACAAGGTGCTTTTTCCAATGCCGGGCTCTCCCGCAACCAGGATAATGCTTCCATTTACAATACCTCCGCCCAAAACCCGGTTCAATTCCACATCGCGGGTAATGATGCGCCTCTCTTCCTGACTGATGACATCATGAATCGAGATCGTTTTATTGCTGCGTTTTACCTCCCCGGTATATTGATTCCAGTCTGTTTTATCGGATCCTTTATCAATAATTTCTTCAACAAACGTATTCCATTGCCCGCAGGACGGACATTGTCCCAACCACTTAACACTTTCATATCCGCATTGCTGACAGAAGAATGATTTCTTAACCTTAGCCATATGGTAAAGATAACAGAATTGAAAGTTGGGTGCTGAGATTTCGTTTGGTAAGCTACCTGCAGATTTGGAATGAGAATTGCACGTGGAAAGTGAAACATATTTGCAGAATGCTGCCTTGTTTTTTATAACATCCATTAAACCGGTTCCCGCTTTCAGGCGGTTACTGCAAAAAAGTAAAAAGGCCAATCTTTCGACTGACCTTAATACTTACTAACCCATTAAATTCTGATACTAAGGTACAATTCTGGCTTAGAAATAAAAAATCAAATTCAGGGGGACAAGGGTTAAGAAATTAAGAACTGATGAAATTTCAGGTCCAGAAAAATAACTAATATTTTGATTATTAATAATTTATTAATAAAACCATTCTTAAAATATCCCTAAAAAAACTTATCTACATGACAAAAAGTCGGTCCAATCCCTTAAATTGCTATTGGAGAGAGATTTGCGGGATATAAAAAAAACGCAAGAATATGACACCTGGAATTATGATGGTATCGCTGTTATTTATGGGTATCAGCATGATCGTATCAATGATTTTAAAAAGCAAATTCAGCCGGTACAGCAAAGTACCGCTGGCCGCCGGACTGAGTGGTAAAGACGTAGCAGAAAAAATGCTACGGGAAAACGGCATTTATGATGTTCGGGTAACTTCCGTGCAGGGTTTCCTGAGCGACCATTATGACCCGACTAAAAAAACGGTAAATCTGAGCCCCGAAGTTTACGAAGGCCAAACAGTGGCTGCAGCTGCTGTAGCTGCACACGAGTGCGGTCATGCCGTGCAGCACGCCCATCAATATGCCCCGCTCCAGATGCGCAGCAGACTTGTGCCGGCAGTACAATTCAGCTCTATGATCGTAAACTGGGTACTTTTAGCCGGTATTGTCATGGCCGCATCCGGAAGCTATACCCTGCTTCTGGCAGGAATCATATTGATGGGGATCACTGTCGTGTTTTCCCTGATTACCCTGCCTGTTGAATTTGATGCCAGCAAGCGGGCTCTGACCTGGTTAAATCATACCAATGTTGCCAACAATACAGAATACCCCATGGCAAAAGATGCTTTAAAATGGGCCGCTACCACCTATGTAGTGGCAGCCCTGGCCGCTGTGGTAACACTGTTGCAATATATTTCCATATTCATGAACAGGAGAGATTAAACGGTTATCCGGCTGATTAATAACAGGAGCGGGTAAAACTGCCCTCCTACAAAATATAACGCTGAACCGCTTCAGCGTTTTTTTATGGGCGGGAGTTATCGCAGCCGGTAGGCCACCAGTTTTTTTGCATTAAATGTGGGCATGTAAATGATCCGTTTAACCGGGTCGTAGCCCATATCGGCGGTGTTCATTTTTTCAAGGTGTGTGTCTAGCAATACCTCCACCTGCCCGGACGCTGTTACATAAAACAGGTACCCGCTCCAGGCGCTTACAAGCAGATCTCCGTTCCCAACCGGTTCAATGCCGTCGATACCCTGGGGGAGCTCTGCAATAGTACTAATCTGTTTTTGACGGTTTGCCTTCTTCAGCTTTTTTCCTTCTGCAAAGAAGAGGTCATCTCCGATAGCTTTTAAACCGTTTGCCCCCTTCACGCTATCCAGGTACACCGAGGGCCGTTCTTTTTCCAGTTTCCAGATCCGGGCCTTCCGGGAATCCGAAACATAAACAACGCCCCGGCGGTCTGTTGTAATATCGTTTAATCCGGCAGCGCCTTCCAGGGATATCTTTTTTTCAATGCGCGCCGTAACAATATCAATTACAGCCACGACATCAATATCTGCAACAAAAAGCTTATTGCCCACTCTTCCCAGGCCTTTGGGCGCATTGAGCCCTTCCACCCAGTTGCCCCTGAAATGCCGGCCGCTGAGATTCAGTTTCCCGATGCCTCCAATAGCGTCTTTATCCCACCCGCCGCCATTGATCAGTGAAATATAAAGCGTATTTGCCTGAACATCGGGCAGTACTGATTCCGGGACAGGGATAATGGTATCGGTTTCCCATAATTTTTCAATGCTGTGCATTTGTGCATTTGAAATACCGGAAATAGCCAAACAAAGCAACAGGATACTTTTTTTCATAATGCGGAGCTTATACGTTCGAATGGCCTGTAAAGAAACAGCAACATTATTACCAGCCATTCCTCTTTTTTGGCAATAAATGCAGCTATTTTAACTTTTACTATATTGAGGGTTTTCTTGAATAAATTTATAAAAAGTACTGAATATTTGGTAAAATGCTAAAGGCCGCCCGCCCAGCACCCTTTTCAATGAAAAACTTCGATAACGATTGCGTAGATTTTTCGTGCAAAATTTTATAAACTTCTAATTTTATTCCTGCTTGTAATAACAATTGTTTGACAAATCCATTTGGCTATGAGACCTCAGTTGCTTAAAGTTTCCAATGAACCGCAACGTTCATTCAGCGTTCGCAGAGACCTCGTTCCGCATGTAAACAACCGATGGCATATGCACGCTGAGCTGGAGCTGATCCATATTAAAAGCGGAGAAGGCACGCAATTTATCGGAGACAGCATTACCCCTTTCCAAAGCGGAGATGTGGTACTGGTGGGCCCTAATCTTCCTCATTACTGGAAATTCGATGATCTGTTTTTTGAAGAAACGTCCCGCCGCACTACCGACGTCCGGGTGGCACATTTCAACGAAAATTTTCTTGGCGGCCAGTTTCTGCAATTACCGGAAAACAGCGGCATCCGTAGTTTACTGGAGAAATCACGCAGGGGTTTGCAGGTGCAGGGAAACGCGCGTGGTGAGGTTGCCGCCATTTTAGAAAAACTGCTCAACGTAGAAGGAAGTCAGCGGATCATATTGATGCTGGAAGCCCTGGCTGTTGTTGCTGAAGAAAAGGAATGCTTCCAGTTATCGTCCATCGGGTTTAAACCGGATGGTGTTACTACCGACAATGAGCGGATACAAGCCATTTTTGATTATACCATTAAGAATTTCAAACGCAAAATCAAGCTTGAAGAAATTGCAGATGTTGCCAATATCAGCCCTAACTCTTTCTGCCGTTTTTTTAAGTCCCGCACCCGGAAAACCTATTCACAGTTCCTGATTGAACTAAGAGTAGGTCATGCCTGCAAATTGCTTATTGAAACCAATCAATGCCTGAAAAGGCTCTGCTTTGAAAGCGGCTTTAACAATTTTACCAGCTTCCATAAGTATTTTAAAATCATTACGGGAAAAAGCCCCATGGTGTATCAAAAAGAATTTACGGCCTAAGCAGCCTTATTCCGATGAGACTGCATCGGGGATGCCCGGAAACCTGACATGTCCCTTCGTATTACAGGACAGCGATACACTGCACCCATGATTTCCGGAACCGGCTGCGCTTAAAAGCCAAAATCATTTAATGATTGGCTAATGAACCCCGGTGTTTTTAAAGAAGTATTTTGTCACTTGCATCGGGTTGCCGCAGGCAGATGCTGCTGATACCCCGGACGCTTAATCATTCACGCCATGATACATCGGAATATTTGTAAATTGTTTTTTCCGTTAATGCTGCTCGGTTGCAGCATGGCTTTCAGTTCATTTGTTCCGCTTTGCAAAGAAAAGCCGGGACATGGGCCCAATACGTTACCCGCTCCGCTGAAACTTCCGCAGGGCTTTACCGTACACACAATCATCGATAGTACAGCAAAAGCGAGAGATATTGTGGTAACACCGCAGGGTACCATATATATAAAACTATCCCGCCCTAAAAACGGTAAAGGCATCCTTGTGTTACAGGAAGGGGCCAACGGAAAGGCTCAGGTTACCGGGGGATTTGGCGCCTACAGCGGAACCGGCCTTTATTTAAAGAATGGTTTTTTATATGCTTCATCCAATGAAGCCGTTTTCCGGTATAAGCTCAACGACAAAAATGAAGTCATAAATCCTGACCAGCCGGAAACCATTGTCACGGGCTTAAAAATGGGCCGCCAGCACGAAACGAAATCGATTGTACTGGATAACGATGGTAATCTCTATGTCAATATCGGTTTCCCGATGAATTCCTGCCAGGAAAAAGACCGGCAGCCCGGGTCGATGGGTATCCCCGGTTGTCCGCTGCTGGATTCTGCCGGCGGTATCTGGCAGTTCAGGGCTGATAAACCAAACCAATCGTACCCCGAAGGAACCCGGTATGCCACCGGTCTTAGAAATGTGGTGGGTCTCGACTGGAATACGCAAAACAATACTCTTTTTGTGATGCAGCATGGGCGGGATCAGCTACATGATCTCTTCCCGGATTTGTACACACAGCAGCAATCGGCCGACTTGCCCTCCGAATGCATGTATATGATCAGGAAAGGCGATAATGCCGGTTTCCCGTTCATTTATTACGACCCTTTTCAGAAAAAAAAGATCCTTGCCCCGGAATATGGCGGTGATGGCAAAAAAGAGGGCAACGCCGGTTACATTGATCCTGTCGTAGCCTTTCCCGCACACCTGGCTCCCAACGGGCTCCTGTTCTATACCGGTACCCAATTCCCGGAAAAATACCGGAACGGCGCTTTTGTTGCCTTCCATGGCTCCTGGAACCGGACGCCGGAAAAACAGGAAGGCTTTATGGTTGCATTTGTTCCTTTTAAAGATGGCCGGCCCTCGGGCAACTGGGAAGTTTTTGCGGATGGTTTTGCCGGCGTTGCGGAAGTACACACCCCCCGGCAGGCCCAACACCGCCCCTGCGGACTGGCCCAGGGCCCGGATGGATCATTGTATGTAACAGACGATGTAAAGGGCACCATTTACAAAATTGAATACAAAAAATAACCCAATCAAACGGACCAGCCGGCTTCCGCAGGGTCCGCCACAAGCGTTTATCAACCTTCTTTATACTATTAAGCCACAATGAAAAAAATGATCGTCGCAGTGTTGTTGTTCGGCTGCATTTCACCGGTATGCTCGCAAACAGCAAAGAAAACCGCCCCGGTGAAAAGGGCGGCGCCGGCCACCGGTCTTCCTGCCATGCTGAGGAGCGGGAAGCTGGTATACCAAAAGTTCTGCCTCTCCTGTCACCAGGTAGACGGAGGTGGTGTACCTAATTTAAATCCACCTATAGCAGGAACCAGCCAGGTAACCGGCAAAAAAGCAGCCCTCATAAAGATTCTTCTGAACGGCATGCAGGAGCGGGTTGAAATTGACGGAGAATTGTATTCAAACAACATGCCCCCGTTCAAAACGCTGACCGACCAACAGGTGGCAGATGTGCTGACCTATATCCGGAAAAGTTTTGGAAACAATGCCAGTACCGTTACTAAAACGGATGTAGCGCAGGTGCGTGCAGGAAAAGTAAAATAAGCCCTTATATAAGGTGTTTATGATGCGGTGCCAGACGCATGCTGACGTATAAAAGAATGAAATGGTCCTTGTTATTGAAGAATCTGTTAACTGCAAGCTGAACGACACAAGATCGGAAGCATTATAAAACAAACACCGGGGTCAGAGCTTTTTTAATACTGCTCTTGTTTTTTCCAGCATCCGCACACGGTCGCCATCCATACCTCCGGCAGAATAAATATTCATTTCTATTTCTGTTAGGGTGTTGAATACCTCGTTCTGAAGCGTTTCCGGTACATTCCGGAGCATCATATGCTCTTTTAAGCTGGTTTTATTGAATAAAGCAGCCGATACCTGGTAACGCTGCTCCAAATATTGCACCATACCTTGCTTTAACAGGCTGTAAAACGAACTGCCCGCTTTAGCCACCGCGTTTTCTGCGGGCTGCAGCAGTGCATCGACTCCCACCGGGGCAAGTGGTGCGGGACCGTTTTTTTCGGGCTGTGCTGCTACCGGTTGCTGCGGCATAACGGGCATCCTTCTCCGTTTTCTTTTTGACCGTCGGACCAGGAACAGCACGAACAGCAATAAGGCAACAACGCCCAGGCCAAGAAGCAGAGCACCAAAATTATCATTGCGTTCAGCAGTATTATTAACCGGCCCCTGGTCCTTCCGTATAGATCCCGGCTCCCTGGAATAAAAAGTAATGGCGGGGTTATTGATCGTATTATAGCGATTTTGCCTGGCGTCAAAATAAGAAAACCGGATGGGTGGAAGGGTATAAGCGCCTGCTTTCCCCATAGTGAAAGGAATTGTAAAGCGCTTTACCCCCGGGGCTGTACGGCTGTTCCGGTTATATTGTTCCTCTACATTCGCCGGATACACCACCATCTCTTTGGGCCATTCAAGGGAGGGTTGTGTTACCTGGCTGAAATCGCCCGTTCCCGAAATAGTGATCTGCAGGGTGCCCCGCTCACCTGGCGTAAAATTGATCTTTGAAGGTCTGACATGCATCTTAAAGTCGCCAACCGCTCCGTTATATACTGCAGAAGGCGCATTGGCCGGAGCCTGGCCCACAGTAACGGTAATAGGCACCGAAGCGATCGTCATTCGGTATTCCCCGTTTTTTAATGGTATATTGTCATCAATACCGTCCAGTATGGAACTCCGGTTCCCGGAACCATCCACCAGTCGGATCCTGTTAGAGATCACCATAGGATCCAGTTCCAGCGTTCCCGCTTCCATGGGTGTTAACTGTACTTTGCGAATGGTATGTACGTCAAAGGTTTCCCCATTTACGGTTTCCCGGCTTACCACACCATCGCCGGAGCTTATAAGATCCCGGAACTCAAAACCATGAAAAGCCGGATCTTTTATTACTTCCGAAACCGATTCCAGTGAAGAATAGAGCTTATACGTTACAATGATCGGCTCGCCGATATAACAATTGGTTTTATTGGCGTATACATTCAAATAAATACTGCTTCTCAGTCTTGCCTCCAAAACATTCCGCTGGGCCATCATCGTAAATGAGGTCATCAGCAGGAATATCAATAATCCAAACCGTTTCATGCGCGCTTTTTAAGGTACGGCCCGCCAGGGCAGGCCTTTTTTATAGTCACCATGGGAAATTTATACGCAGGCACCGTCAATCGTTCCCGTTATAAATCGCCCAATTGCGGTCTTAAGATAATACTTTCTACGCAAGCGGCATCAGAAAGCCGGGTGCTTGTTTCAATCAGCGTGGCAATATCGGCCGCCTCCATGATTCGTTTTTTACTATTATCAAATCCGCCCCAGGAAGCCGTCATTACAGCTCCTGGAAATAACGCGGTCACTTTTATTCCATGCGGTTTTAATTCTTCCCGCAGATTCTGACTAAAACCATTCAGCGCAAATTTACTGATGCTGTAAGCGCCTCCGCCGGGATAGGCCTGTAATCCTGCCACCGAGCAGATATTAAATATAAACCCTTTCTTTTGCGCCTTCATGGCAGGCAATACCGCCCGGGTAAGATGGTATGCGCTGTAAAGGTTGGTGGCCATCTGGCTTTCCAATACGCCGTCTGCTTCATCACTGATATTACCCGGTTCAAAAAAACCGGCATTATTGACCAATACATCCGGAGTACCCTGCTCCAGGGCCCAGGCGGCCAGCACCTGCACCTGCTCCTTTACAGAAAGATCAAAGGCCCTTGCCCTAAAATTGGCGTCCGGATATCTGGTTTGTAACGATTCCAGTGCCTGGTAAAGCCGCACTTCATTTCTGGAAGTGATCAGCACCTTGTTTCCATTTTTTGAAAACACTTCAGCAATAGCAAACCCGATCCCCTGCGAGGCGCCGGTAATTAAAATGTTCATACGCCGTTTATTTAACCCTGCGAAGTACGTATAATTTTTTTTATGGTTTCGTTAAAGAAAGCATCCGCTTTAGCCGTCAGCCTTAAGCTGCTGAATGCTAAAAGCTGATGGCTGATCACTAATTTACCTATCTTAGCCCCAAAAAGAAAGATCTGTGTACATTCATCAGCAGTTTTGTATTTCACCACAGCATACCATTGGACCGGTACATTTGGAGGACCTGATCCCGGCTGCCGACGGAAAGCTTACCGCACTGGAACCAGTACTGGAGGGCGTTCCTCCCGGCATGTTACGACGGATGAGCAAGGCGGTGCGCATGGGCATCGGGGCCGGTCTGCCGCTGTTAAAAGAAACCGTACCCGATGGCATTATTATCGGAACCGCAAATGGCGGCATGGAAGATTGCATTAAGTTTCTGAATCAGATCATCGATTATGAGGAGGGCATGCTCACCCCTGGCAATTTTGTGCAGAGCACTCCCAATGCCATTGCGGGTCAACTAAGCCTGATCACGAAAAACCGGCATTACAATGCAACGCATGTGCACCTGGGACTGGCTTTTGAAAACGCCCTGCTGGATGCAAAGATGTTTCTTAACGGGCGCCCGGAGCAGGTATACCTCACAGGCGCTGTGGATGAGATCTCTACCTATAATTATAATATCGACCGGCTGGCCGGCTGGTACGACCCGAAGCTAAACAGTGCGGACCTGTTTCAAACGGAGCATGCCGCCACGATTGCCGGTGAAGGGGCCGCCCTGTTTTTATTAAGCGGGAAACGGGAGGGCGCCCTGGCCAGGATCGATGCTGTGGAGACCTTGCATACAGAAGACCCGCAGTATGTGGAAAAACGGCTGGAGCAACTGCTGGCCACCTACCCGGTTACAGGAAACACCTTGTTGCTATCCGGTGACAACGGCGATAACCGCTACCGCTTTTTTTATAGTAACCTCGAAACCCTGGTTCCGTTTACTACGGTACTCCGGTTTAAACATTTATGCGGTGAATATCCCACTGCCAGCTCTTTTGCTACCTGGCTGGCAACCTACCTCCTGCAACAACAGCGGGTGCCCGAAGTGCTTTTAAAGAAAGGCTCGCTGCCTACAGCCATCGACCGCATCATCATTTATAACCAGTATCACGGGAAACAACACAGTTTTCTGATCCTGTCGAACCACTAAAGCCGGAATTTATTTTTTAACCTTCAAATAGCTATGTTTATGAGAATTTCTTTTTTACTGCTTTTGTTGAGTGTTACCTTTTCAGGATATGCTCAAAAAATTAAAAAAACGAAAGGAGACCTGGCTCCGCTGAAAGACCAGACCAGTATTCATATTGAATTCAGTTATGAAGGCCTGAGCGTTGGCAAGTTTAAAAGCGAAGCCGACTATGTTGCCAAAAAAACAGAGGAGTATAATAAAAAAGAGGCCGGGAAAGGCGATAAATGGGCCGAATCCTGGCAAAGTGATAAGTCCCGTGCCTATGAGCCGCAATTTCTGGAGCAGTTCCTTGAAAAATCAAAATTGAAAAATGAAAAGGATGCCAAATACACGCTTGTTTTCCATACTACTTTTATTGAACCAGGGTTTAATGTTGGTGCATGGAGGAAGAATGCATATATAGATGCTACGGTAACCATTGTGGAAACAGCCAATCGCGGTAATGTGATTGCAGAACTTACTGTTGACAATGCTCCCGGCCGGGACGCGATGGGGGTTGATTTTGATACCAGTTGGCGGATTTCGGAGGCGTATGCCAAAGCCGGAAAATCGCTGTCTAAGTACATCTGGTAATAACAGATCTTCCAATAACGGTCCTCTTCCCTGAGGACCGTTATCCGATTACCTCAGCTGCGGCTGCTTCGCCCGTATTCATTGCACCTTCCATAAAGCCCTGCCAATCGGCCAGGTGCTCGCCCGCGAAATGAGTAAGCAAAAATTTCTTTTTCAGTTCAGGCATTACCTTAAACCACTGACCAATGCCGTAAAGTGCATAGGCGCCATATGAATAGGCATCATTGCCCCAATAATAATTGACCTGTCCCTTGAGTAGGGAACGCAGGTTGCCAAAATGCGGCTCCAGGCAGCGGAATACATCATCTGCTAAAAATGCATTAGACTGGTTGGCATTGGAGGCTGCTTTATCTCCGATGCTATAGGCGATCAAAACACCTTCGGTAGATTGCTGGTTCTTGGTGGCATGATAAAAATAATGTGGTGACTGGTCCGACACCAGGTCAAAGGCCTCTTCTTTCCAGAACCGCTCCGAAAAATGCAGGGCATGTTTATTGATCCGGGCATATTGCAGCGCATTGAATGCGGCAGTAAGCGGCTCCGGCAATACCGGATCCCAATGGATCTGCTGCACAGAAAAGGTGGGAATAGCACAGATCAACTGGTCACCGGTAAAGCGCTTCCCGTTAGTGCAGGTCACTTCCACCCGGTTTTTTTGAACGATACGGGAAACATGATGACTGCAGTAAATATTTTCAGCACCAATCTGTTCCCGCATTTTATGAACCAGCAGGGCGTTACCGCCCTTTATCTTCAGATCCATTTCGTTCTTCTCGCTGCTTTCCGCATATTCTGCCAAAGCCGCAAAAGCAGAAACATGCCGGATGCTTTCCCCAAAATCAGTACTGTCCAGCAATTCCCGGATTTCAAGATCACGGCCGCTGCAGCCATTGTTTACCAGGAACCGCCACCAGTCGTACTGATCAAGCCTCTGTTTATCTGTTTCCTTAAGATGCGGGTAGGCGTCGAGGATCTTTTTAAATTTTGCATTCCACGCCTCACTATAATTCCAGGAACCGGGAGCATGGTATTGCCCCTGGTAAATAAGATGCGTATTCATCTGGTTATTCTCCAGCGGTAGGCCAAATTCCGCGCACAGTTCCCGCACGCGCACGTGCGAGTTGCCCACCCATTCCCCACCCAGTTCTATCACCAGGTTTTCATTGATCGGATGGGAAAACACACGTCCGCCGATCCGGCTCCGGCTTTCGATCACCGTTACAGTAACACCTTTCCGCTTTAACTGCAACGCGGCCGCCAGCCCCGCAAAACCGGCCCCGATCACAATGACTTCCGGCTTCTTCAAGGGGTAACGACTAAAGGGGATATGTGCAGAAAGGATCAGCCCCCCGGCAGAAAGGGCGCTCTGACGAATAAAACGGCGACGGTCCATAGTATTGGTTTTGGGGCCTGAAGATAAGATAGCCGGGCAAGCCGGTGTATACCTGAATCCAGCGATCTATCACCGCTGTATCTGCTCCATCACCGCAGCAAGCGGCATTTCTTCCAATACGGTCCGGCCAGGGCTTTGCCCCTTGCTCTGCCATTTTACAAGACGGATTGATCCTTCCGCTATTTCTATGCCGGTAATATCGCCATCTGAAAAGCAGCAGCAGCCCGTATTGAAATAGGTGGGCAGCATTTTCTTATAATCAAAGACCAGGTTATTAAACCGTTCCTGATAAAGATTGGTTTCCTCCTGTATTCTTTGAATCGTTTTTGCATCATTGTGTTCCCTGGCGATATCCATTTGACGATACAACCGCTCTATATGTGTAAGCGATTCAAAAACGGGTTGATGTGTATGACCGGTGATCAACAGGATCTGGTCCTGTTCTGCCGACCATTCGTACATGATCTCATTGTGCACTGTTTTTTTATATGCATTGTTGGAGGGCTCATTGGTATTGATTTGCAGATAAGACTGCAGTGGCCCCCAGATCCGGGAAATAAAAAACTTGGTAAACCAGTTCCCATCGCTGTTGGCATCACCCTGGTGGCCATGGGTGCAAAAGATGCGCAATTCCCGCTCATTGATATCGGTACGCAGGATCACTCCTTCCCAGGCCTTTATTTTTTTTCCGTACAGGGCTTCCAGTTCAAGTCCTGCCAGCGGGTCGTTGCCCCAGTACAGGTCATGGTTACCAATCACCTTTACAAAAGCATCCCGCTGCACAAATGCCTTCTCTGCTATAAATTCGTCTGCATTGTATTTTTTAACCTTCGACAGCGTGTTCTCCCAAAGCTCCTCGCAGTCGCCCAGGTTTATAAAACGGAACTGCTGCTCATTGTAATATGCTAACGCCGCCCGGTAGGCCGGAGCCGCAATTGCAAAGTCGTCGGCTCCGTTGCGGGCTCCTTTATGCTGATCGGAGAAAATAATCAGCCGGTCTGTTTTGCTGTCAAAACTGATCACCGGCCCCAGCTTACCCGGGTTGTTTAGAATATGATTAAAAAGCCTGGTAAGCGCATCATAGATGCGGGCTTTATCCGGACTGGAATCAAATTTTCTGGCAGCCCATAGAACGGGTTTTAATAAAAGAAACCGAAGAACCCGGCGCATGGTTTTGAAATTACGGGAGTGATGGGATCTGAAGGTTTTTCAAAACCCAGATCCGGAATGTTACATACCCGGGTAAACGGGCCCGTAACGGAGTTTTTTTGCCCGGCGATGTCCTTTCCCGGGGTAGATAATATCATGTGCAGTTTCATAGCCTTCATTGGCTGTATCCAGCAATCGTTTCATCGCATTTCTTCTACGTGCTTCACATACCGCACCCGTAACTGCAGATGCAGCAATTCCTAAAATCACAAATCCTATTAAACGATACGTATTCTTCATCACTAAAAACTATTTATTCATAACCGTAAGATATGAAATAAATGGCAAAAGTTGCTTGCTTTTTATCATTTTTAAACGAATGAGCGTTAGCAACTGATTCCCATTTACCGATATGCAAAAATATCCGCCAACGGCACAACCGGTTACTAACCGATTGCTAATTCATAATAAATTAACAGCAACGGCGGTTAATTGTTGGACGTTTTGCTAAAAATTATCTTTTCGTTTTATGTGCAAAAAGCCATGGCAATAATCCGGGTTCCGCAAAGGTGGCATCCCAGCTGTTATGACCCGCTTCCGGATAAAAAGTCGCCCGTACATCTACTCCTTTTGCCTTCATGGCCTCCACCATTTTACGGGAGTACGCCGGTGCCACCACTACATCTTTATCTCCATGAAATACCCACCAGGCCGTATGTTTTAAACGGGGAGCAATAGCCGGATTGGCACCGCCGCAAATGGGGATAGCGGCGGCAAATGTATGCGGCATACGGTTCACGATCTCAAACGTGCCCATACCTCCCATGCTGAGCCCCATTACATATACCTGGTCCTGTTTGATGCGGTACTTCCGGCCGAGGTCTTCCATGAGGCCCATTGCCAATTTCATGCTGGGTGATGGCGGACCGTCTTCCGTAAAATAAAAACTCCGCTTCCCACCTGAGTCTGCAACAATCTGCACATTGCTCCAAAAATATTTTACCGCATTTTGCGGGAATACGACGATCGCCGGAAAATTTTTCCTGTTTTCCGCTTTCAGAAACAAAGCGGCTCCATGCAGCAACTGTGCTTCATTATCATTGCCGCTTTCGCCACGGCCATGCAGGAACAATACCAGCGGATATTTCTTTTGCGGATCATATTGCTCGGGAAGCAACAACCGGTAGGGTAATGTATCACCACTTTGTATGAACCGGAATTTTTGAAATAAGGAATAGTCCTGCGCATGGGTGATTACTGAAATCAAAACAGCGGCAACGATCAGCAATTTCTTTTTCATAATCTCATTTTTATAGTTAAGAACGTTTATAAAACAGGCGCTGCTCATTTCTGAAACACCCGCACATAGTCCACTTCCATAACGGCCTTGTCGAGCTGCGCATCCACCCCTTTTAGTCCGCCCCAATTTCCACCGATCGCTATGTTCAGCAACAGGTGAAACCTTTGATCAAAGGGCCATTCTTTAAATCCTTTTCCCGTGTTCCGAAAAGAAAAGAACAGCTGGTCGTCTACAAAAAAATCGATCCGGTTCCTGTTCCATTCCATAGCGTACAGATGAAAATTTGACCCTGCATCCTTTAAAAAGAGCCCTTTTGTTTTTTGTGTGCCGATTACATGATTAAACGATTTGGTATGTACACTGCTGAATACGGTATCCGGGTTATACCCCACATTTTCCATAATGTCAATTTCACCGCTTGCCGGCCAGCCGCCATATTTCCAATCAGTGGGTAGCATCCATATAGCAGGCCACACCCCTCTGCCCGCCGGTAATTTGGCGCTTACTTCCACCCTGCCGTACAACCAGTCGCCTTTTCCCTTTGTGATCAGCCGGGCAGAGGTATAGGTATTTTTATCGTGGTTTTGTTTGAGCGCCGTAATAAACAGCTTCCCGTTTTTAACCAACGCATTGTTGCTGTCCGCCTTCGTATAATACTGCAGCTCCTTATTGCCCCAGCCATGGCCTCCTACATCGTATCCCCATTTGTGTTCATCCGGTAACCCGTTCTGGTTAAACTCGTCGCTCCATGTCAGTTTCCATCCTTTGGATGCGGGTGTTTTTTTAAGTTGTTCCGCCAGCAGTTCCGGCTCATTGGTCGTAATAAAATCAAACCCGTTAGCCAGCAGCCAATCCATCTCCGCAACAGTGTTTACTGTCCAGGCGTTGAGCGCTATATTATTTTTCTTTGCCTGCGTGATCCAGTCCGGGTGTTTTTGAAATACTGAATAATGATAGTCCACCCCGTCCAGACCATCGGCCTTTATTTCCTCCGGCGATTTATCCCCGTTTAAATATTGTACATGTGCCTGCGGATCTAACTGCTTTACCTTTTTGCATACATCATAATCAAAACTGATATATACCGCCATTGGAGCTGCTCCCAGCCGGTGCACGAGGCTTACTACGCGCTCGGTCACCTGCAAAGCCCTGTCTTTACTGATACCGGAAGGTTTGATCTCAAATACCAGTCTTGTGGAACGGTTGTTTTTTAACCCGGCCAGGGTATATTCCTGTAGTGTGGGCAATTTTTCCCCATTCGATAACGGGGTTTTGATCAGTTCTGCATAGGTTGTTTTTTCAATCGTCAGCTTGTTATAATGCGGGTCATGATTAATCACCAGCGAGTCATCGGCCGTCATATGAATGTCGAACTCCGTACCTGTGCACTTTAACGCTATAGCGTGTTTTAATGATGCAATGGAGTTCTCCGGGAGTCCATTCTTTTTAAATGCCCCCCGGTGTGCTACGATGGGATTTTTCGAAAAACTGATCTTGTTTTTTGAGGGCTGCGTATTTGCCGGTACGCTTCCGCTTAACAATACGCCCAGTATTGCAACCGGAAATAAACGTTGTTTCATCTGTATACTTTTACTTGTTTTTGGCCAGATGGAATTCTGCGTAAGCGCGTATTCATTCCGTTGGGTATGACAATGAATACGTTCTTATGCTCCATTGTATGTTTTTAAAGAAATTGCTGTTATTTTATTTCAATGCCTGGTACACCAGGGCTTTAAATTTATCGCCTAATTCACCATGCGAGAACGGCCACTGTTGCACAAAAAGCAATGCTACGATCTCTTCCCGGGGATCACCCCAGTAAGAAGTACCAAAAAACCCGCCCCAGGCAAAGCTGCCGGCCGATTGACCCAGCTTTAGGAAGCCTTTATCTGTTGTAATTTCAAAGCCCAGTCCAAACTTATTGCTACCCAGGGCAAGATCGCCAATCTGGTTCTGGGTCATCATTTCAACCGAATGCCGGGATAGCAGCCGCTTTCCGTTGTATACGCCTTTGTTTAAGATCATTTGTAAAAAAGCTGCATAATCGGCAGTCGTAGACACAAGGCCTGCACCGCCGGAATAATAGCCATTATTATTTACCGGATAATTTACCGTGATGCCTCGAAAAGTAGTATCCGTCCAGGGAACCAACGCCTTCGTTCCTTTATCTTCGGTATACACGTTTACCAGCCGTGATTGTTTTGCCTCCGGTAAATGAAAATAGGTATCCTTCATATTCAGCGGTTCAAAGATGCGTTTATGAAAGAATGCATCCAGGCTCATACCGGAAGTAACTTCTACCAGCCGGCCCAGTACATCGGTATTTAAACCATACGTAAACCGCTCCCCCGGCTGATGCACCAGCGGCAGGGTTCCCAGCTTGTCGATCGCATCTGCCAAACGCTGGGGCTGTATCACAAAGCCTGCGGGAATGCCGGCCTTCGCATAAATCGCCTTCATGTTGGGAGATCCTATTTGTGCATAATCCAGCCCCGAAGTATGGGTGAGCAGATCGCGAATGGTAATATTTCTTTTTGCCGGCACCGTGGTATAAGAAGAATCCGCTGCATTAAACTGATCCAGCACTTTAGGATTTGCAAATGCCGGGATGTATTTGGAAATGGGGTCATCCAGCAGAAACTTACCTTCCTCAAAAAGCATCATTACCGCTACACTGGTAATGGCCTTCGTTTGCGAAGCGATCCGGAAAATGGCATCCGTCTTTAACGGCATTTGCGCATTGCTGATGCCAAATGCTTTGTTATACACGATGTTGCCCTTATATACAATGAGCGCCGAAGCCCCTTTGATCCAGTTTTTTTGTACATAATCCTGTATCACATGGTCGATGCGTTGCAGGCGTGCTTCTTCAAAGCCGCCAGGGACTTTGCCCGGAACCATAGGCTTTAACTGGGCCATAGCGGCAAACTGCAGGAGCATACCGATCAGTAACAAGCGAATCCGTTTCATCTGTAAAATTTGGGACCTAAACTACAAAAAAATACAGGGAAAACCCATCTGAAGCAGCAATAAAAGTCCGCCGGGCAAACAATTCTTCCGGAATGCGGATCTTTGGACCGTTTATCTGCCCGGAACGGTACAATCAACAACCCGTGGGTCTTTACTGTATGGAAAAAGATTCCGGCTTTTTGTCCCTGACCAGGCGAAGAATTTTGCTGTATAATTCCTCCCTGTTGAATGGTTTGGAAATAAAATCGTTGATGCCTACTGCCATGCAGCGTTCATATTCGCCCTGTATTGTATGTGCCGATAAGGCGATGATAGGAACGCTGTTTTTTCCGTTGCCCAGTAAGCGAATCCTTTGCGCCGCTTCATATCCATCCATTACCGGCATCTGAAGATCCATCAGGATAACATCGAAATCACCCTGCCGGTATTTTTCGAGCACTGCCAGGCCATTTTCTGCCAGTACTGTTTCAAATCCCTGCTTTTTCAGCACTTTTATTACCAGCATTTGATTGATCTTATTGTCTTCTGCAACCAATACCCGTATCCCGCTGCAATCTGTATCGATGATGCCGGTATATTCTATGACAGCCGGTTCGGTTTCCCGGCATCGCCTAAAGGAAAGCCGGAAATAAAACCGGGATCCGTACCCGGGTTTGCTGTCTACAAACAATACTCCGCGTTGCATTTCGATGAGTTGCTTTACAATGCTAAGTCCCAATCCGATACCGCCAAACCGGTGCGCCCTGGTATGGGCTACCTGCTCAAAACTCTCAAAGATCCGTTCCTGCTGCGCGGCGGGTATGCCGATACCGGTATCGGCCACTTCAAATTCAACCAGGCAGTCATCTTCGCGCGCTTCTGTTAAGCGAACCGATAGCCGGATCTCTCCGCGGGTAGTAAATTTAATAGCGTTTGACAACAGGTTCAATAGAACCTGGTTGAGCCGTACGGAATCACCCATTAGTTTTTCGGGCAGTTCCCTATCAATGGCACAATCGATGTTCAACCCCTTTTGCCGGGCCCTGGGCTCCATCATCAGTTTTGCGGTATGAACAATATCACGCGGACTGAAGGGCGCGTTTTCAAAAACGATCTTGCCGGCCTCCATCCTCGAAAAATCCAGGATATCATTTAAGATGACGAGGAGGCTATCGCCAGATTTAATAATGATGCGGATGTACTCCTGTTGCTCCCGGGTAGTAAGCGAATCCTCCAGCAGGCGTGCAAAGCCCAGTATAGCATTCATAGGAGTACGTATTTCATGGCTCATTTTTGCCAGGAAGAGTTGTTTTGTCTTTTCTGAGGCCTCGGCCCTTTCTTTCTCCCGCTTCAGGTTTACACCAGTATCTTCCAGCTGCTGAATCTGGTGCAAATTGTGCTCCAGTTTATCAATCATCTGATTAAATGCCTGTGCCAGGCGTCCGATTTCATCGCCGGAATACACCTGAATTCTTGTGTTCAGCACCCCTTCACTTACCAGACCGGTACCCCGTATGATTTCCCGGGCACCTTTTACAATACTTCTGCTTACAGAAATGGCGATCAGCAGGCTGATGGTTCCAATGGTAAGCGACAATGCCAGCACCAGCCACAATACCATTCGTTCCAACCAGCGCGCACCGGCTCCCAGGATACGGGAAAAATCGTCTTCCAGCTGTGTAACCGTAATGTTCAATTGTTTTATGCTACTCAGCGATACATGAATCTCCTGTTTTGAGGTGGACGCCGTATTGATCTGATCGTGTAAGACATTCCCCATCCGGATCAACTGATCCAGGCTGGCGTCCGCTGCAGACCAGATCGCAATGGCTTCTTTAAGAAAGGACACCTTCTTAAACCGCAAAAAAAGCCGGATTACTCCATCTATATCCTCCGGATGATTGCGCCCTTCCAGCATTCCAAGCCTTGCTGCAGCAATATCCGGCTTGCTGACCGAGAGCGCCAGCCGGAGTTTCCGGTCGCCCATCGGCACTTTGAGAAAATGGAGATAATCCTGGTAATCGCTTTCATCCCGCGAATGCGCATACAACAACAGGCTGGTGACTGCATTCTTCTGGCCTTTTGACCATAGCCCTTCTCCGTTTACAAATGCCCTGGTTGCCGAAAGCGTTCCCAATGCCCACCAAAGAATACAAAGTTCCAGCAGGAGCAATATGGCCATTATTCCAATCATAAAGTACAGCTTTTGCGCAATGGCAATACTTCTGGACTTCTTTCTTAAAAATGAAGACAACATTAACAGCAGTAATGTAGGTTAAAGGGTATACGGATTTTTATTTAAAGGGTATAACAGCATGCTGTGTAAAACAAACACTCAGCAGCCGGGAAGTAACGGATACAGGAACATATTTTTCTGCAATCGCTTTTCCCCGGGAACAAGTTGCCGAATACCTGGCTTCTTAAGCAGGTGCCCCGGAGCTATCAACAGACCGGATGTTTTTTTATAAAGAAAAAGCCTCATTGTCAGGAACGGTTGTAGTCCTTAACGAATATAGGATTTTTTTAATAAATCTATTGTATTTAAAAGGTATTTGCCGGCGGGCCCAGGTGTGGAGGATGAAAAATAACTTCAAACCAGTATACCGTTACGGAACCTTAGTCATTATTTCCGGAGCGGCCACTTCCAGGAATCCCAATCCCTGGTGGTTATAAGCACCCATCCCGGTATTCAGCAAAAGGTGGAGAAACGGCTCCCGGGCGGTTACTTTCAGCACAAAGTTTAAACAGCCCCGGATGTTTTTTGTGGTTCCATCCTCATTGGTGATACTTGCAAACCGAAACCTGGTACGACTGGCAATACTTGCCAGTTTTGAGGTTAACAGTGCTTTTTCCGCAGTTGCAGTGTCATAGGTTTCTGCTATTTTCTGACGCCAGGAGGCATTAACAGCTTCGATAAATTCCGGTTCTTCCGGGAACAAAAAGGCTGCATTGGAGGGGTTGTGCAGTGCCACCGGTGAAACCGGCTTGATCCATAAAGAGGCAAAACCACCTTCTTCCGGCGTATACTCCGGTTCGGGCAACGGCTCCAGCCCTTTTATTTTAAAGGAAGCGGTCGTGTTTTCATCCCCAACCAAAAGCCGCTCATACTGAAAAAGCCCGATGACAAAGGATTTCATCTGTTCCGGTAAATGCAGCCCGAGAAAAAAAGAAAGTTCTTTATTCAATAACCATAACCGATCTTCCTCCGGCTTAAACGCACAATTCATATTTGAAAAGGAAAACAGTCCGGCACCCTGCCGATAGCCCTCCTCATGCGAAAAGGTGGTTGCAGCCAATTTACTTTTTGAAAGGATACGCCGAATTGCCACCGCTAAAGAGCTCTGATAATTAATGGGTAAGGCGGATAAACGGGCTGCTTGTAATTTTACTAAGAAACGCATTCTAAAAAGGCCTGCACGAATTGTATAAATTAAAATATTTGTATTTCGCAATAAAATTATTAAAACAATAGAGTAAATTCATTAAAAAATACATATTTATATAATACAAATATGTATCATTGAGGCCTTGGTGCTGCAATTGAATGATTGCCGGATAAATGTTGGGTTATTTCTTATTATCTGCTGTAACCAGCATTGTATCGGTTGGCAGGATGGGCACGACATAGCCGCCAGAGTCCAGTATTACTTTTGGAAACGATTGTTTCAATCGGGCCCATGCGGCCCCTCCAACACCTGTTTTATAGAGATAAAGGGTTCTCAGCGATTTCAGTTCCTTTAGGGATGCCAATCCTTTTTCCGTGACGGCCGTACCAACCAGGTTTAATACCTGTAATTGCTTCAGCGACCGGAGCTGTGACAGTCCTTCATCCGTTATTTTTGTGTTTGCCAATTGCAGCCGGGTAAGATGCGTAAATTTTGCAATGACCGCTAATCCCTCGTCATTGATATTGCTGTCGTCCAGCTTTAGCCATACAATCTGTTTTTTCAAAGGCTCCAAAAGTTTAACCAGTTCCTGCGCCCTACCGCCGGCGGCGACAAAGCTTACCGAAAGGTAATTGGTTTCATTGGAAACCGGAACGGCCATAATACCTGCTTCTTTCAGTTTCGTCAGCGCGCCCTCATCCGCCGCGCCTACTTCATCTTCCGGCAGTTCCGTATTTTTTGCAGTATTACCGGAACGGCCCGATTGCAGCGCTGCCAGTACGGGTTTTATTTTATCCGGCTGCGGCAATTCCTTTACCTTTTTTGTAAAGCTATTGCCGGTACTTATCCACCAGCTCAGAATGGCTACTTCGTTGGGACTTAGCTGAGGTTTTTCCTTGGGCGGCATGTGATCGTCGTCGTTTAGCGGCAGCAGCAGCCGTTTTACCAGGATGCTTTCATCCGGCTTGCCGCTTTCGATGGCTTTTCCATCTTTTCCCCCTTTCAGGATCTGCACTTCTCCATCCAAACGCAGTTTGCCTTTTTGCTTGCTGCTGCCATGACAACTGTAGCATTTCCGCTGCAATACCGGCTGTACTACATCCGTGTACAGGACGGCTTCCTGTATATTGGGGATCGGTTTTATTTCCTGCTCTGCCCCGCCTCCGCCGATCCCGGCTGTCAGATAATCAGCGCCGTGGGTGAGGGAACCTCCCAGGTGCCCCGTAATCATAATCAGCACAAGGATGATTGCCGCTCCGAAGCGGGCATACCGGGCAGCCAGTGAGAGCCGGGTTGCAACATACAATATCAATGATATGGCTGCTGTGGCAATGCCCATCCATTGATGTTGTGCTACCAGTGCTTCGTCATAATCTCCGGTTAAAGACAGCAGGTAACCGGTGATACAGGAAACAAGAGCCGTTATTGCCCCCCAAAACAACAATACAGGAATGGCTGGCTTCAGCAGGGGATACCGTTTTGCAAACAACTGGAATAAGCAAGCCATCAGCAGGATGCCAATGGGCAGGTGCACCCATACAGGATGAAAGCGTCCGATAAAATCCACAAGTGCAAGCATCGTCATAAACAATTATTGATACCGGTTTCTAAGTGTTTTCATCATGTGTACATTGATCGCCCATTGATCGGCTACAGGTTGCTGCGTATAGGGCAACACCGGCATATAGGTAGGTGGACCAAATTCCGTAAGCACCGTCATTGTTTCGCCCCGTTGCCGTTTGCGTGCAGCGACCACGTCCCACCAGTCGAAATGCTGTTTTACGATCGTTTCCCATTCCGGCGCGCGGGGGTCGTTTACCTGCGGCCCTTCCGGATGCCCAATCCGGGCATGAATATGTTCTACTCTTGCCAGCGCCATCGCAACGGTTTCCTGCTGGTCGCCCAGCATGCTTTCATGTACATTACACCAGTGCGAAATGTCAAGTGTTACTTTTAACGACGGGTTCTTTTCAATGAACTGCCGGGCCACATGTGCAGCAAACAACATACGCGAACGATGGGTTTCGTGGCAAATGGTGATGCCGGTTTGCGTAGAAAGCCCGCTGGTAAAATCGATGAAAGCTTTGTTTTCTTCGTAGCTGAAATGATCCCGCCCAGAATGACAGTTGATGTACACCGGTTTTTGCGCCGGGTTTCCGGCGGCAGCGGAAGCGGCTTTTTTAAAGTATTCCAAATGCTCTTTCCAAACGGGCTGATAGCCCCCGCAAAGGAACCCCACCTCCAGCTGGTGCCTCTTTAATGCGTCAAACAGTTCTTTTTGCTGTGCCGCTTCTCCCGGCCACCAAACTTCAATACCGTCGTACCCTTCTTTTTTGGCAGCTGCACAAAAGGCATCTGCAGTTCCGTTAAATCCCCAGTTCGTAGCCATAACCACGAGCCGGAAACCGGCTTTTGCGGGCGCTTTCAATAACTCCGGCCTTGCCGCAACAGCTCCATAAGGGAAAAACAAACCCGCTGCAGCCGCGGCGGATGATGATTTTAAAAAGCTTCTTCTGCTATGATTCATATATTTTCAATCGCTGTTAGGCAATGATCTCCTGTATTACTTTACCCCCTACATCGGTCAAACGGAATGGCCGCCCCTGGTATGGATAGGTAAACTGCTCGTGATCGAATCCCAGTTGGTTTAAAATGGTAGCCTGTATATCAAAAGCATCTACCTTTCCGCTTACGGCACTGTACCCGATCTCGTCCGTTTCCCCGTGTGTATAGCCTTTTTTAATACCGCCGCCGGCCATCCAGATGGTGAATGCTTCGGTGTGATGATCCCTTCCTTTAAAAGGATTTTGCGCTCCATTCCGGTTTTCCATCATGGGGGTGCGTCCGAATTCGCCAGCCCATACCACCAGGGTTTCATCCAACAGGCCTCTTTGTTTCAGATCCAGCAACAATGCAGTAACCGGTTTATCCACGCTTCGGTATTTGTTAATGATACCGATATTGAGCGCATTGCTGGCGTTATCACCGTGCGCATCCCAGCCCCAGTCGAACAATTGTACAAACCGCACTCCTTTTTCCACCAGCTTGCGTGCCAGCAATACATTATTGGCAAAACAGGCTTTCCCGGGCTTTGTGCCATACATGTCATGGATGTACTGCGGCTCATCATTGATGTTCATTACGTCGGGCGCGGTGATCTGCATTCGGTAGGCCATTTCGTATTGGGAGATACGGGAAAGGATCTCCGGATCATTATAACCCTGATACTCCTGCATATTTGCTTTGTTAACGGCTTCGATGGAAGCCTTGCGCAGATCGCGGCTCATGCCATCCGGATCCTTGATAAAGAGCACCGGATCTCCTTCGCTGCGGCACTGCACGCCCTGGTATACTGAAGGCAGAAAGCCGCTGCCCCATACACTTTTGCCAGCATCCGGGAAACTGCCGCCGCTGGTGAGCACCACAAACCCGGGCAGGTTCTGGTTTTCGGTACCCAGTCCATAAGTAACCCAGCTGCCAATGCTGGGTCTTCCCAGCCGTGGACTGCCAGTATGCACCAACAATTGCGCCGGAGCATGGTTAAACTGATCGGTGGTAACCGCCTTCAAAAAAGAGATCTCATCCACAACCTGTGAAAGGTGCGGAAGATGCTCGCTGACCCAGGCACCCGACTGGCCATGCCGGGCGAAGGCAGCCTGCGGCCCCAACATTTTGGGAACACCGGTGATGAATGCGAACTGCTTCCCTTCCAGGAAGGAGGGCGGACAATCCTGGCCATCCATTTTCGACAGCTCCGGTTTATAATCAAACAGTTCCAGTTGCGAAGGAGCTCCGGCCATATGTAAAAAAATAACGCTTTTCGCCTTGCCCAAAAATGGCGGAGCCTTGGGTAATAAGGGATGCGCCGGATCAAATACAATGGAGTGTGCTGTCTTTTTCTTGCCACCGCAGCTTCCCAGCAGGGAGCCCATCGCCAGTGCGCCCAGGCCCATAGCACTTTCTTTGATAAAATGCCGCCGCGTGTGGGTGCGCATCACCATTTGCTCGGCCTCCCTTACCAATCGCTGATCAATCAGGTCTTTTTTTGTCATTGTAATCCTTTGCGTTGTTTAATTTTTCACAACTACTTCATCCAGGTTCAACAGGGCATTGGCTACCACCACCAATGCGGCCGTAGCCGGTACCGCTTTTTCCTGCTCTCCACCTACCATTGCCGTGGTTTTTTTTGCATCCGCTCTGAATTCTTTTAATGCCTGCTGGTACAACCCTTCAAACAGTTTCAGCTTCTCTTCCTTTATTGGCTTGTACAACATCAGCTGGTAGCCCTTTTTTATCTGCGCGGTGAAATCCTGGCCGCCTTCCCGCTGCATCCGGTAGGCCAAATGCCGCGCCATATCAATATAGGCCGAATCATTGAGTGTTGTTAATGCCTGCAGCGGCGTGTTTGTCTTTATCCGCCGTGCCGTGCATAATACCCGCTGTACGCCATCAAAGGAGATCATGGAAGGATAAGGAGCTGTGCGCTTCCAGTAGGTATATACTGCACGCCGGTACTGGTCCTCGCCGGTGCTGTTTTGCCACCGTGCACCGTTATATGGTGAAAGCCAGATCCCCTCCGGCTGCCAGGGCATTACACCCGGTCCATACATTTTAGCACTCATCAGTCCGCTGATACAGAGGTGCTGATCGCGCAACTGCTCGGCGCTGAGCCGTACCCGGGGCCCTCTTGCATAAAATTTATTCCCCGGATCTTTTTCTTTGAGTTCGGGGGTTAGCCTTGAGTTCTGCCGGTAGGTAGCACTCATCACTATTTCTTTCAATAGTTTTTTGATGCTCCATTTATACTCGTTCATAAACGTCCAGGAAAGATGGTCCAGCAACGCTTTATGCGTAGGCAGCATGCCCTGGGTACCCATATCTTCCAGTGTTTCCACAATGCCCGTTCCAAACAGTTGTTCCCAGAGCCGGTTCACCAGGGTGCGGGACACCAGGGGATTTCGTTTATCTGTAAGCCAAAGCGCCAACCCCATGCGGTTTTTGGGTGCATTGGCCGGCATGGCAAACTTCAATGATTGCGGTACCGAAGGTTCCACCGCTTTTCCCAACGTAAGCCGGTTCCCTCTTTCAAATACGTGGGTTTGCCGTTGCATCCAGCTGGGATTTTCCACCATGACCGGTGTAATAGTAACAGGAGCATTCAGCAGGTTCCAATACGTTTTTTTGTGTGCCTCAAAGTCGGGGCTGTCTTTTGCGGGTAGTTCCGGCAGAAAACCGAACCAGTCGAACGTCGCCATAATCTCGTCGCTCTCCGCCGTTGGGTTTTGATAGGTTACATATACATCGTGTACCCCGGTTGACGCCATCGTATTCACCATTCCATAATGCCACCGGTCTTCCGGCTGAACCAAATAAGTGCCCAGCACTTCGCCCTGCGGCTGGTCCTTCCTGAAAATAATTTTACCGCCCGGTTTATTGGAATGGAACATAAAAACAATTTGTCCCATACCATCCAGCTGGATATGCTTCAGGCGTGCATGCGAGTGGTTCCGCATATTTAAAGGACCGTTTTTATTGGTCGGCAGCGCGTTTTCCAGGCTATCAGCCGTGGTTGCATAAAAAGCAGGTTGCAGGGTCTTCAGGAAATGGCGTACGCGCTCCGACTGTTCGGCGGTACCATTGTCTTTGATCCACCGGGTCAGTTGCGTTAATTCATTTTTAAGGGAATCGTTGTATTCTCTCAGGACGGGATATTCACCCGGGATATCATTGTCTCTCGTATTATTAAAATACGCCATGAATTTATAATATTCATCGTGCCGGAACGGATCATAGGGATGACTGTGGCATTGCACACAGGAAAAAGTTGTACCCATCAGGGATTCCCAGGTTGTATTCACCCGGTCCATCACTGCTGCCACCCGGAATTCCTCGTTATCAGTACCCCCTTCATCATTGGTCATGGAATTACGGCTGAATGCCGTGGCGATGTATTGCGCGTCTGTGGGATCCGGCAACAGGTCTCCTGCAATTTGCTCGGTTAAAAAGACATCATAGGGCTTATCGGTATTGAATGCATCGATCAGCCAGTCGCGGTACCGCCAGATATTGCGTCCGCCATCCGATTCGTAGCCCTTGGTATCGGCATACCGTGCAAGATCCAGCCACATGGAGGTCCATTTTTCACCAAAATGCGGCGAGGCCAGCAATGCATCCACCAGGCGCTCATATCCTTTATCATCACTGCTTTTCAGGTATTGATCCGAAATTGCAGAATCGGGATACATACCAATCAAATCAAGGCTCACCCTCCGTAACAAGGTTTGGGGGTCGGCCTGTGCCGCCGGCTCCAGGTCTTGTGCATCCAGTTTTTCATAAATAAACCGGTCTATATCATTCCGGATCCAGGCATTGTCTTTATCCGGTATATCCGTTTGTTTTACCGGCAAATAGGCCCAATGATCCCCCCATTTGGCGCCTTGCCTGATCCAACGGCGCAAAATGTCTATTTCATCTTCGCTCAGGGGCTCGTGCTTATACGGCATGCGCTCCTCCGGATCTTTTACCGTTAGCCTTCGGATCATTTCACTGTTGTCCGGATCACCGGGAATAATGGCCGGTTTACCGGATTCTGTTTTTGCCAGGGCTTCTTCCCTGAACAAAACGCTAAAGCCTCCCTTCGCTTTCACTCCTCCGTGACAGGTAATACATTTTTTATTCAGGATCGGTTTTACATCGGCACTAAAATCCACTTTCTTTGACCGGCTGGTAAAGCATGCAGCAATACCCGTTGTAACTAAAGCGGCCAACACCAGCAGTATCTTCCTGTTGTAATAAAAGTGCACCATCGTTTTTTTGCAATCATTAATCGGACCGGTCCGGGGGAAATCACCGGCACGCGGCCGTTTCTTCTTCTCAAACTTACTAAAGTTTGATGTTCCGCTGAAGAAAAGTTGTCGCTTTTAAGTAAAGACTGGCAAAAGTGGAACAATTCTATCCAAAAGCTATACTTTTTTAACAATGACGATCGTGTATAGGCGCGTTTATCCGTTCCGTTTTAAATACATACAGCAGATCTTCCCATTTCCGGCGGTTGATGCAGATGGTTCCCGCAAATGTGCACAGCCGATGATGTTGCCGCGTCACCATATCCAACATTCCCGTTCACCGGACTGATACCAGGCTGGTGTATTCAGCAAACGGTCTTAATCGTTGGGGGCCGGTGCACTTTTATTTTTATTCACCTGCGGCTTCAAATTTCCAGTAGAATTTAGCGTTTCCTTCTTCAATGGGTTCGAACCGCAGTTCGAGGGGGGACGCCGCATCTGACATATACGACCGTAAGGCATCGCCGTTTCGCTTTATGCTTTTAATATACCAAAGCCCTGCCTTGCCCGGAACCGGCGTTATCTTATACGATACATTGTCTAACTTATAACTTACCACGGGCGTATGATCGTTTCCGGACGGAAACGGCTGAAACCACAGATCTTCCGCATCGCCCGCCAGCTTTATGGTGTAGGTTATATTTTTTTCCGTGGCGCTTTTTGTAACCATCCATTTTTGCAGACCGCTGCGGCGGAAGGGCTTCAGAAATACGTTCTGTCCGAGCGAAGCGGCTTCGGGTGTTAGTGCAGCATTTCCGTTAATAATGAAGTAGGTGCCGCTGGTGATCAGCATTTCATTTGTTGCCACACCTTGAGTTGATCCTTTTTCTGCTTGGCCAAATGTATGACCCGCAACCAGGTAACCAGTTGTCAGCAACAACAGGAATATACGTTGTTTCATAGTTTTTGCTTTTAGTTGCTAAAGCTAAACAGGTTTAGTAAAACCGGAAATACCCAAATTAAGCGAGAATCGGATTACTCAGGCATGGAAGCCCAAAAGGGAAATCCTTTCGGCATCTTTTACAAGCGTTTATGCCGGATACCGATCAATATTTATAATATTCCCGCATTCTTTTTATAAAGACTTCTTTTTTTCTCCGCGACACTTCTACTTCATGTCCGTTGGACATCAGCACGCTTCCGCCTTCGCCGCGAATGTATTCTTTAATATGTTCGAGGTTAACCAGAAAGGATTTGTGTACCCGTACGAAAGAGCTGTCTTCCAGCAGGGTTTCGTATTCAAAGATCGGTTTACTGGAACAAAGCGTACTGCCGTTGGCCAGGTAAAAATTGGTATAATTACTGCTTGCCTCGCAATAAATAATGTCGGGAATCTCGATCACCTTAACACCCCGGAGCGAGGGCACGCACAGTTTCATTTTCTTTACAGCACCATTCTGCTGCAGGTTGTGCAAAAAGGCATTCAATTGCATGCCTTCACTTTTATCGGTAATCCGTTTGGAGGCCCGCTGCACTGCTTCGGCGAGCAGCTCATCCTCCACTGGTTTGAGAAGATAATCAACGGCGCTGAACCGGAAGGCCTGCATCATATAGCTGTTGTGCGCGGTTACAAAAATGATCTCAAACGAGATGCGGTCCAGGCTGCGCAGCAGGTCGAAACCATTCTTTCCCGGCATGGCCACATCCAAAAAAACCAACTGCGGCTGCAAGCGTTTTATTCTTTCCAAAGCAGCATCAACGTCCTGGCAGCAGGCCAGGATCTCAACTTCGGGGCAATTCAGCTGCAATAATTTTTGCAGGGAAGAAAGTCCCCTAGGCTCATCATCTACAAGCAGGGCGGTAATCGGGTTCATGATCTGTTGATTTGAAGCGGCAGGGACAATTGTACGATCGTGCCGGTTCCTGTATGGTTTTCAAGATCCGTTTTGTCATAAATATGCACACTGCTGCTAAGGTCATACTTTTCGTTGAGCAACCGTATCCGGTTGGCGATATTCTCAATACCAACGGAATGATGTGTTTTGCTTCCGTTGATCTTATTCTTCAGCGACTGCCGGATGCCGATGCCATCATCTTCTATAACGCAAAGAAGCTGTTCCTCCTGTTTTTTAAAATCGATCCGGATATCAATGTTTTTGTGGCTAGCGGTGGTGCCGTGCCAGAGCGCGTTTTCCACGAAAGGCTGAATGAGCATAGAAGGCAGTAACACTTCATCCGGGTCCAGGTCGTCGTCTGCAAGGATGCGGCTGGTAAATTCTCCGTTGCGGATCTGCTCCATTTCAATATAACGGGTAAGATGATCTATTGTATGGCGAAGCGTAACAAAAGGTTTACCCGACTGGTCCAGCGTGGTGCGGATCAGTCCTGCAAATTTCCCAAGGAAATGGGAAGCCTCTTTGTTCTCGTTGCACAGGATCATTTCCCGGATGCTGTTAAGGCTGTTAAATACAAAATGCGGGTTCATCTGCGCCCGCATGGCCATCATTTCTGCTTCAGCAATCTGTTGTTTCAGTGTGGCTTCTTTCCTGATGGCCTGCTCTCTTCTGCGGATAAAGATTCCTGCCAGACCAGCCAGCAAAAGCACTGCAGCCGTTTTGAACCATCCTGTATGCCACCAGGGAGCACGGATGGTAATCCTAAGTGTTTGCACCTTCCTGCTCCACTGGCCATCGCTGTTAGCAGCCTTCAGTTCAAAGACATAATTTCCCGGCGGAAGGCTGGTAAACTGTGCCATATTTGAAGTACCGGGTGTGCTCCATTGATCATTCAGCCCCTTGAGCCGATAGCTGAACTGGTTGTTCTGTTCATTAGAGAAATTGTTAACGGCAAAATAAATTGTAAGGAAATTTTCAGTATGGCTGAAGGTAAGCGTCTTAATGAATGCGGGGTTGCCGCCAGGCTGCTGCAGCCGGTCATTTACCATTACAGATGTCACCAGCGGTGTTGGGCTAAACTGATTTTGCCGCAACTGATGCGGGTTAAATACAGTAATGCCTCCTACTCCCCCAAACTGGATGGTGCCATCCGAATCGGTGAAGGCACAGGCCGTATTATACTCCAGGAAGCTTAGGCCGTTACCCAGGTTAAAATGCTTTTGCACCTCAAAACTGCGGGGACTGATCCTGTATAAACCCATATTGGTACTCACCCAAAAATACCCCTCTTTATCCTTCTGGATGGCATAACAAACCTTGGAAGCCTCCTCCGGCCCGGGCTTGATATGCCGGATCAACTGCTGCTTCTTAACATCATATACTACGACTCCATTATCGGTAGCTACCCAAAAACGGTCACCGTCGGGATAAAGATGCCGGGCATATATCGAAACATTCAGAACCGGCTCAATCACCTTAAATGCCTGTGTTTTATAATTGTATTGCACAAGCCCCGCACCCACCGTGCAGATCCAGAGCTCGTTGCCTGGTCCTTCGTAAATATACCTGCCGGTGAGCAGACTCCAGCGGCCTGTGGTCAGAGCCGCCAGTTGTAAAATTGTATCCGGGCAGGCATGCCACTGCTCCTCTTTTATAGAAAAAAAGCCCGGACCATTTTCGGAAGCCGTAAACAGACTGTCTGCATTTTTTAATTTTATAAGTGCATACATTTTTTTCGCAATCGGCAAAGTGCCTTTTTTGTACCTGATCTTCCCGGATTTCCGGTTCAACTGCATCAGTCCGCCCCAGCTGGCGATCCAGAGATTGCCCTGCTCGTCTTCCGCCATGTCGTAGATCGTGTTATTAGAAAGGCCATACTTTTCGGTGCCAGGCTGTATATGAAAACGGTTTGTTTGCTGTTCCCATTTCAATAGCCCGCTATTCTGTGTACCAATATAACGTGAACCTGAAGCTGATTTAAAGATGTCAAAAATCATATTATCCGGCAGGGAAGCATTCCCTAAAGGGTCACTGCTTATGATGCCAAACTGGTATCGGAGCGGATCATATTTAGCCACGCCGTTTCCGCTTACCCCGCACCAGATGATACCCTGACGGTCGCAAAACAGCGACAAGACAAAGTTCTTTCCCAGCGACCGGGCATCGTATTTATCGTGCCTGGCGGAAAGTATCGTTCCTGTATGCGGATCATAGCGAACGATACCGCTACCCCGGGTGCCGATCCATACATTTCCGGCCGCATCACCGGCAAAACAGCCCATACCCAACGCATCGATCTTTAGCCGGGCAATCTCGGCTGGTGCTTCCACCGGATCGCGGATGGTATAACATCCTCCTGCAAGCGTGCCCACCCAAAGCATACCGCCGTGAGAAAACAGGGCTTTAATTTCAGGAAAGTAATGGTTTTTGTATAGGGGCGCTGCAGTATAAGCATTCCCTTCCGAACGCATGATCATCAGCTGATCCAGCAGTGCTACGATGATCTTCCCTTTATGCCACACAATATCATTGACGCTGTTGCGGTCATTTTTATTATCAAAGAAGGTTTGAATGGATTGTGTTTTTATATTTAAACAGATCAACCCCTTGTTGTAGGTTACGAACCAGTATTCGTCTTCCTTAAATGCAACAATCCGTTTTATGGCAATCGCTTCAAGCGAGGTGGCAAAAGGATACCGTTCACCGATGCGTATCAGGGAGTCGCCGGCGGAATGATAAATACAGGCTCCCCGGATGGTGCCCACCCACAGCAGTTTTTTATACGGATCAAAAAAAAGAGATGATATATAATGTGAAGGCAGCTTCATTCCGCCGGCAGACTGTGGCAGAAAAACTTTAAACGAGCACCCGTCGTAACGGTTCAACCCGTCCTGGGTTCCAAACCACATAAATCCCAGGTCGTCCTGGGCAATACTGTAACAACTGTTTTGTGAGAGGCCCTGTTCAGAAGTATAATTTTCAAAATGCAACTGCTGCGCAACCAGGCCTCCTGCATAATAAAAACAAAATCCTGCCAGCAAAATAAGACAGAAGCCTTTTTTCCGGGCACAGGTAATGCCCCTACCTATGGTTCTTAAAAAGTTCAAGCAGGTATCATTTTAGTAACCGGGCGTTTCCCCTTTCGTAAAGTTAACAATAGTATTCAACAAAACACATCATGCCACGCCGGTGCGCAGTCCGGTTTGCCGGTAACCCTGCAATCAATACCTTTTATACTGCAGTGGCCTCCGCTCATGTAATGATGCTGCTAAAAATAAATCTTCGGGAGCGTGCCGTTCTTCCAGTCAGTACCGCCATTGGCTCAATAGCTTCCGCAAAGGGTCCTTTAACAACTTAGCTTTGGCTTAAACAGACAATCATACCCTAACTTAAACGCTTTAATTATGAAACCAATAACACACCAACACGTCACACTGCTCCTGCTAGCTGTATTACTCTTTCTTTCCTGCCAGAAACAAATACAGTCGCCGGCTTCTTCACGGGAAACCGAACGCATCGCTGCAGGAAGAAATAACGAAACAAACGGTCATGTAAAACAAACCAAAACCTTCACAGCCGATGTTGTAAAAAAATGGCTGAGAGTGCAAACGGCTTTATTGTATGCCCCACCTAGTTCATACGGGATCAATGCCGGAAGGTATATGGCCTACTGTGGTGTTGCGTTGTATGAGGCAGTGCAACCCGGAATGCCCGCCTACCAGAGCCTCTATGGCCAGTTGAACCAGATGCCGGAAATGCCGCACACAGCACCTGGCAAAGCTTATCACTGGCCCACCTGTGCCAATGCTGCCCTGGCAGAAATGACCAGGCAACTTTTTACTTTTACACCTGCTACCGGTACGCTTGTAAAGCAGCTGGAAGACTCCCTGAATGAAGTTTATTCAAATGAAACCGGCAATGCGGAAATTTTTGAACGCTCAAAGACATTTGGTAAGGCCGTAGCTGCCGCTATAGCCTCCTGGGCGGCTACCGATCACCCCTGGACATTGTGGCCCGATTTTAAGCTTACGAATAACGGCGCCGGTATGTGGTGGCCCGAAAGCAATCCGCCGGCCCCGTATACCGTTCCAAAGGGGATCGCTTACTGGGGCGAAACGCGTACCATCGTACCCGGCAGCATCGACAACACTATTTCCAGTCCCAATGCATATAATGAAACACCTGGCTCCGCTTATTACAATGATATGCAGGAGGTATATATTGTTTCTAAACACCTAACCTATGAGCAGAAGTTACAGGCCAAATACTACGACGATCCCGGCAAACGCTATCCCGCCGGTGCGCATTACTTCTCCATATTAAAGCAGGTAATAGAACAGCTCGATCCATCGCTCGATAAAGCCGCTCAGGCCTATGCTAAGGCCGGCATCAGCCTGATCGACGGCACCATCGGCTCCTTTAAGGCCAAGTTCATGTATGCCACGGAGCGCCCCTTCCAGTTTATCCAAAGAGTCATCGGGCAAACGGACAATGCGGCAAAGACCTGGAAATCGTATATTCCTACACCTGCACACCCCGATTTTCCATCCAACCATGCCGTATTCAGCTCCAGCTTTGCCTTTGCGCTGACCAGCATTTTTGGCGATCATATAGACTTTACCAACAGTACCTATGCCAGCGAAAAAGAAATGATCGACGGTAACGAGGTTCTTTTAGGCAGCCGCCATTATCATTCTTTTTACGACATGGCCCATGATATTGCCTTTTCAAGACTGTATGGCGGTATCCATACCCCACGCGCCTGCGAAGAAGGGATGAAACAGGGACTGAAGACGGCGCAGCATGTTGACCGCATCGTAAAATTCATGAAAGAATGAGCCCCTCTTATTTTTCTTTTACCCAACACTCCTTCAAATGAAAAAGAAATTCCTGTTTTTCCTGATGCTTCCAGTAGCATTGTTCGCACAGCTGAGTCTTGAAGCTCAGATCTCTATATCGGTGCGAACGCCCAGGCTGCCCGCAACCAAGAAAGAGAAAACGGCAGCAAACCCATCCAGTGACAGTCGTTCTGCGGATGAAGGCCCCAATGGCGAAAGCTGGTTTATGGCTATTGGCAAATTCCGGCAGGGCTACGATCCCAACCGTGTTGTAGCCGATGATCGTGCGTTCTTCATCAGCCCGTACCTGGACTGCTATGCAAAGAAACACAATATCGATCGCGACAAGTTAGGGTATGCCAACCGCAGTATCAGCAATACCGATTACGACGTAAAAAACCAGCTCAAGAACGAGCTGCCCAAACTGGCGGAACTGGAACGCGAATTTAAACGCATGTTTCCTTCAAGGCCCAACACAGGCAAAGGGTTTGATGAAAACCCGGCGATCTGGGATGATATCCTTACCAACCGGGAAGCATATTACCAGTGCATTGTAGCCGACCTGCCCGATGCAGGAGATTGCAGCCGGCTGAGCGATATCGATAAAACCCGGGTGGGTATTTACAAAGAAAATATGCAAAAAACACTGGAACAGGCTAAAAGTTTTACTACCGGAAGAGGCTGGTATGTACAGGATTTTAACGACGGATGGAACGAATACCTGCGGGCAGCCATTTCGCCCTCGGAGCGTAAAGCATTTGAAAAGAAATACGGGCACCTGTATCCCTGTCTTTCCGGGCTTCTTGAAGAAATTGCCCAGGCCGCTCAAAAGACATTACCTCTTTATAAACCGGTGGGCTATAACGTACACAACGCGGCCGAAGAGCGAATCCTGCGCAGCGGCGTTACGGACCTGGCCCAGGCAAAAGTACTGGGCACCGGCCTGATGGAGTCGAACTGGCTGATCTCAAAAAACGAGTTCGGGATCCCTACAGCAAGGTTTAAGCATGGAATGATCTATGCGCAATACCCAAAGACCAGTACCGATGATGGTTTTTGCCGGATCATTTATGTAAATATTGTTCAGGATTATAGCGGGGGTGGTACCTATGGGGCCAGTCATGCCAACTTTATCAAATCAGAGCCTGCAGGTTGTGCCACAGGCAAATGATCAGGGAATACAGCCCCCAGGTATTCTTTTTCACCTGCTCCGGAACAGATAAAGAGACCTTATATCGATCACGCTTTAAACAAGAGCCCTTTTAAAAACGATCTTTTATGAAATCGATTTTATTATTAACCATCTGGCTGCTTTCAGGTTCCGTTGCCGGTGCTCAAAGCCGGAAAGCCGGCAAGGGGCAACTGGATTTCCTCGTGGTAACCACCGATACTGTAAAAAGGAAATCAGCCCTTTCTGCTACGGGCGGCAAACCGGCGGATAGTCTTGCTGCACCGAATAAAACCCTGTTGCAGAAAAGCCCCCGTACCAAAAAGAATGAAACAAAACCGGATTTTTTAACCCCCAATCAAAGATCATGAAATTTGAATTACAACCCAACGAAGCCCCTATCGATACCTGGGCCATCAACTATATTGGTCCCAATAATAAGGCTGCGGTCGGTAAGCTCACCATTACCAACCAGCGCCTGTTGTTCCTGCCGCAGCATGATATGGATTCCTTGTCGTTATCGATTTACAACCGCAAAGGAATGATCGTGCTGAACAAGTCTGATATTAAAGACGTGACCGTTCAAAAAAGCCTCCTTTCAAAAAAAGTCTTTATTACGATGCCGGATGATTCGGTACATATATTTAATTATGGCATGATGAATATCGACAAACTAGTGGCGGCAATACAAACCAAAGAAATCCATAACCAATCACTTTCTTAAACCTTATCACAATGCGCAACAACTATCAATCATTAACAACACTGCTGATCGCCGTCCTGCTGATCGCATGCAGCAATAAAAGAGAAACCCCTGAATCGATTGCAGCGGAATGGTGCGCGCTGAACAGCAAGGTTTCCGGGGCTACAGGTACAGAAAAAGAAAAGGCACTGGAAGCCCGGAAAAACTTTGAAAAAATGATGGAAGCAAAATACCAGAAGGATACGGCCGTAATGCAGGCAATATTTAAGGCCGTGAAAGCCTGTGAAGCTGCATCAGAAGGCAAAAACGCCCATGTTACGGCTGTTGCTCCGGACCCTGGCGCCGAATCCCTGCTACCTGCGGCTTATAGCGACGCAACCGCTGCCGCGGATGCGTACTGTTCCCTTATCGACCAATCCATCGCTGCAGCCAAAAACAGCAGTGATGCCGAATTAAACAACATTGTAGCGGCTAAAATATTATTTGAAAAGAACATGGAAGAAAGCTATAAAGACAATGCGGATAGAAGGGATTCCATATTCGAGCGGATAAAACCATGCATGGAAAAGGAAGTTGCATTCCGTTCCCGGTAACGGTGGCTTCTCCTGCTAAAAAAGGGATTGCCAAGACGGACATACAGATCTTGGAGGAAGCTTCTAGGCGGGGTTCCTCCTGTTTTTTACAAAATATTTAAAATTATCAACTATGGCAACAAATCTCAAACTAAGCGTTCACAGTGTAAAATGCATCGATGAAACCGGCGGTAAATGGAGGGAAAAAATCGGGAATGATGAAATCTATATGGCGGCTTTTACTATGACGGACAACCTGGAACTGGTAAGAAAAAATGCCTTTTCTGTTTATGGTGATTTTGACGACGGAGATCAGTTTAATTTTAATCCTCCGAAGGCGCTCTTAAGCATGCATATTGCTGCAGCAGAAAACGGCTCTACTTATGGCGCCGGGATTATTTTAGCCGAAAAAGACAACAACCGCAGCTGGGACAGTCTTTGGGACTTTTTGTACAATTATTCCAGTTCGAATCCGAAGGCAAAGGATCTGCCCGTGGCGCTAAGGGTAGGCACACAGCTGCTTCACAAAGGCACGCTTGCTTTAAAAAAATTTGATGAATTTATCGGCTCAGAATTTTCCCGTGCCTACGAGGATGATTTCTTTCCTCCCATGCAGGTTTATATTACACTATCCGGGAAAAATCATACCTGGGACGGGCAATTAAGGTCTCCCGTTTTTTCCGCAGAATGTACAGCGCATGATGGTAAATACAGGGTGTATTACAGCTGGGAGCTGCTTTAAAAATGTACAGAAGGTTTTCAAACTCCCAATCCATGGCAACAGGTACCGCCAGGGGGGACGGGGTAAACAGTTATCAGTATTGCCGGCGCACCCCAGTATCCTTTATTATTTAGGGCCTGCTGTTTAGCTGAGAACGCTCTATTTTTTTATGGCCACAGACCAGCCTGCGGCCATAAAAAAAGCTTCAATTAAACAGCAAGTCCTATTTATGGCACTGATTCAAAAAATAACTGATGTTCCACTTTTTTCTTCCCTTATTGCCCGAATCTTTGCATCGCCCTACATTCTGGGAGCCCTGCTTATACTAGTAACCGTTGGTGGATATCTCGGTATCCGTAAATGGGCGGACCGTCGCACCGAGCGAAATCAGGACACGGAAATTGTTCGTGAAAACGAAGAATACCTGGGTTCCTGGGCACAAAAATCCGACGGAAGCTTTATCCGGTTTCGCCTGCAGCGGGATGGCGGTTTTCTATACAAGTTGGTACAATATCCTGGTCGTGATACTACCACCATTAACGGAAGCTACGCAATCGTAACCGTATCTGGAAACAGCAGCACAGATCAGTATCCGCGTTTGATCGCCGTCAGTGATCAGGGTGACACGATTATCAATCATTACATCGCTTATATCACTCCCTATGATGTAGTGGCCCTGGACGGGGGATATGACAAGATGGTATTAAATCCCGGGGGAAGGCTCGATACCACCGGGCTTGCTTTTTTCAGGATCAAATAAAATCGGAACATGCAACGAATCCTATCCGGGCCTCTTAGGTTGTTGGCGGCACTGCTGATCGGCGGTCTTCCAATCTATGCATGCAGTGTGGCGCTTTCCTCCTGTGCCAGCCCTTCCAACCGGCGGCGGGCAGATGCCGGCGACCTGGAAAAAGTACAAAAAGCAGACCGTGCCGCGTTGGAACCGTATACCCCTCAAAGGGATGTACTTACGGCAATTGAGTTGATTGAGCTGGCTGATTGCCGCAGCCTGCCTTGTGTGCAGTTGTTTATGAAAGCGCGCGACCGGGATTTTGTGCATGCTTCAAAAGGTGAATTTGCGGCGCTGCACCGGTCTGCAGTAGCCGATACCGAGGGTAAAGAGCTCGTGATGCCCCTGTCTACATTTTATGTGGCCACGGAACCACAGGCTTCCTGGAGGGCAGCCCATACGGTACACCAGCAGGTCCAGGCCAACCAGCTGGCAGCAGAGTTTGATTCGCTGCAATTTACATTGTTCGATTCCGCTTATTACCTGGGGCTACCTGATATTCAAAAACATTATACCTCACCGCTCTTCCCCGATAAACACCTTTATATAACGGCTACTTACCAGCCCTGGTACCGGAAGGGGCTGTATGAAAACAAGATAACCTGGCCCTGTTATATTTTTGAAGTGTATGATCGGCAGCTGTATATTGGAATAGAACAACATTGACACCCCGATCCGGCCGGCTTAACACTTCCGGGGAAGTATGTCGGATAAAACCCGGCAATTTTGTAGCATAAAAATCTGTAGCATTTTTTTTGCTACAAAAAAAGTGCTACATGCAGCCGCGCTCCTTTTACATCCACTTCCAGATCACTATTTCTCCCAGTTCACCTGCTCCCTCTTCACATCCCTGGAATTACCCCCGATCATAATCTCGAATGCACCGGGCTCCCAATCGTATTTTAACTGGCTATTGTAAAATTTCAGATCTTCGGTGGTTATCTCAAACGTAACGGTTTTGGATTCGCCAGCCTTTAGCCAAACTTTCTGAAAGCCTTTCAGCTCTTTTACGGGCCGGCTTACCGATCCCACCAGGTCGCGGATATACAACTGCACCACTTCGGCTCCATCATATTTTCCACTGTTGGTAAGCGTGATGGAGGCCTTTAATTCCTGGTTCCCTTTCAGTGATTTATGGCTCAACCTAAGATCACCGTAGGTAAATGCCGAATACCCGATGCCATAACCAAACGGGTACAGCGGGTCATTGGAAACATCCAGATAATTGGACCGGAACTTCTGAAACCATTTACCCTCCGGCAGCGGTCTGCCCGTATTCAGATGGGCGTAATAAAGCGGAATTTGTCCCACATTTTGCGGAAAGGACATGGTCAGTTTCCCGGAAGGGTTTACATCTCCGAATAACACATCTGCGATCGCAGCACCTGCCTCCGAACCTCCAAACCATACGTTCAGGATCGCCGGTATATTTTTCTGCTCCCAGTTCAGGGTGAGCGGACGTCCGGTAAACAGCACCAATACCACGGGTTTTCCGGTTTTCAGCAAGGCTTTCAACAAATCCTGCTGTATATGTGGAATATTCAAATCGGTTCGGCTGCTGCTTTCACCGCTAAATTCGGCAGACTCGCCCACAGCAGCAACTATCACATCCGATTCCGCAGCCAGCTTCAGGGCCTCCTCCTTCATAGTTTCCGGGGTACGCGTATCCCGTTCGCGGTTCAGTGTTTTTCCAAACATGGTAGCCCGCTCCTCCAGATCGGCATCTCCCGTAAGGTTACACCCCTTGGCATACTGCACAGTGGCCTTATCACCCAGTGCTGCTTTTAAGCCTGCCAGAACAGAAATGGAACGGTCCTGCACAGTGGCCACGCTCCAGGTACCCGCCATATTATTGGCAGCATCGGCCAGGGGCCCCACCAGGGCAATCTTAGCTGTTTTTTTTAACGGCAACACATTGCCTTCATTTTTCAACAGCACAAAACTTTCAGCAGCGATCTGTCGCGCAACATTGCGGTGCTCTGATGTATAGATCTCGGTTTTTGCACGCTGTTCATTGCAATATTTATACGGATCCGCAAACAAACCCAGCTTGTATTTTGCTACCAGTACATTGCGGCAGGCTGTATTGATTTCGGCCAGTGTGATCTTTTTTCCTTCCAGCGACTTCTTCAGCGTTTTTAAAAAACCTTCGCCTACCATATCCATATCCACACCAGCTTTCAGCGCCAGGGCCGAAACAGCCTGGAGGTCTCCCATACCGTGATCGATCATTTCATTGATCCCTGTATAATCGGTTACCACAAAGCCGTTGAAACCCCATTGTTTCCGCAACACATCGGTGAGCAGCCACCGGTTACCGGTTGCCGGGATACCGTCTACCACATTAAAGGAAGCCATCACACTGCCCACCCCTGCATCTACTGCTGCTTTATACGGCGGAAAATATTCATTGTACATGCGAAGATGACTCATGTCTACTGTATTATAATCCCGCCCTGCTTCTGCAGCACCATACAGGGCGTAGTGTTTTACACAGGCCATGATATGGCTGTTTTTTGAGTAGTCGCCCTGGTATCCTGTTACCATTGCTTTCGCGATCTGCGACCCCAGGTAGGGATCTTCCCCGTTTCCTTCCGAAACCCTGCCCCACCGGGGATCCCGGGCAATATCCACCATAGGACTGAAGGTCCAGGAAATACCATCCGCGCTGGCTTCAATAGCCGCAATCCGTGCCGACTGTTCTATGGCTTTCATATTCCAGGTGCAGGAAAGTCCCAGTGGTATGGGAAAGGTGGTTTCATAACCGTGGATCACATCCATCCCGAACAACATAGGGATCTTCATGCGGCTTTCTTCAACGGCTACTTTCTGGATCGCTTTTATTTTTTCTACGCCCTTGATATTGAATAGTCCGCCAACCCGGCCTTCCTTTACATTTTTACCGATATCCGAGTTGGTGGCAGTACCGGTTGTGAACTCCCCGGCACTGGGCAGGTTCAACTGACCGATTTTCTCTTCCAGCGTCATCTTGCTCATCAGCGTGGTGATAAACGCGTTCATCCGGCTATCCGGCTTTGCAGCATTGGTTTGTGCATAGGCTCCGGCTACAGTAACGGCCAGCAGGATCAGGAACAGCAATACTTTTTGAGTGTACCGGCGCCTGTTGATTTTGTTTCTCTTTATCATGGTTCCAGATTTTTATTGAATACTGCGGGGTGCATACGGTAATGCCCGCGCTCTATTTTTTCAGGTAAGGCTGCATGATCTTCTGCCAGATCTGGTAACCGCCGGCATTCATATGCAGGCTGTCACCCAGGAAAATATGTGGCATCGGTTTGCCGTTTTCACCCAGCATAGCGGGAAATACATCGATATACCGTGTATGTTTTTGAGTGCTGATAAACGCCTTGATGCCAGCATTGGCCTCCTGTACCTTGGTAAAATATTTGGCACGAACCGGGCTGGGTTTGATCGAGATAAAATCAACCGGTACCTTTTTATTATATCCACGGATCAGGCGGTATAACTGTTTAAACCGGCTGACGGCGCTATCAGCGGGTGTTTGATCGTTCGCCAGGTCATTCTCGCCACAGTAGATCACGATCTGCCGAGGCCGGTAAACGGGCACCAGGTCATTAAAATAATAAATCAGGTCCTTAAGGGTTGAGCCTCCAAATCCCCGGTTGATAATTGTGTACCCCGGGAAGTAATCTCCTACATCTTTCCATTTGGTAAAGGAAGAGCTACCAATAAACAGGATTGCCTTTTTTGGCGGAGCCTGTTGCTGATCAAGCACTTTAAACTGCTGGATGTCTTTATAAAACGGCGCAGTCTGCGCCCATACACGCATTACAGACAATGATAACAATACTAAAAGCAAACAAATTTTCTTCATGTTTTTATTTTATTCTTTTCAATTGATACGCTCATTACGGCTTAAGCGGACCTATCATTCCGTTTTTTTCGCTCTCGCAGATTTACACAAAACTTGTTAATACTCCTCTATAGAAACCTGTGTAATCTGTGAGCAATACCTGCACGCGAATTTAATCTACTTTAATGATTTCACTCCGCTCACTGACGCCGTTCTCGTTAACCGCCTCAATACGGTAATAATATGTTTTCAATCCATCCATTGCCTTCATCCAATACTCGTTATCAGCGTGTATCATAATGCAGGTATACAATTTATCCGGAGCTGTTCCATAATAAATATTATACGCATAGGCATTATCCACCGGGCGCCATTTGATATAAGCGCTGCGTTTGTCTTTTTCGGTGCGCAGTACGATAAAATCCTTTATAGCCGCCGGTCTGGCGCCGTTACCATTGCCAAATACCCGCAGGCCGCTGATGGCAAATGTACCGGTGGGCATATGTATATTCTCCAACCGGATGAACCGTGCCTGTACGGGATTGTCCAACTCCACATAATCATGCGGCACATCCTTTTTATTATTGCTTTTATCGATCAATGGCTTCCATTTTTTGCCGTCCGTTGAATAAGACAGCAGGTATTGGTGAAACTGACCCTCGATTTTTCCAAGATGATCCGGGGCCACATCCTGGTCGGCATAGTTGATCTGCACCGCGTGCACGGTAGATATATGGCCCAGGTCCGATTGGATCCACTCGCCTTTATTACCCGTTTGGGCGCTCCAGTAGGTTTTGATCTTTTCATCTACGGCATTGTTCGGGGCATAATCACCAAGCGTGGAGGAAACCTGCACCGGTTTGTTATAGTTCAACAACATCCAACCCGTAAACAGCGATCGCATGGTATCTCCCACTTCCGCATCGAGCGATGATGGAAGGTAGGTGGGATAATCTCCAAAGGCCGTATTACAGTACATCACCCCTTCCTTGTCAAACCCCGAGGGCCAGATGCCGATCCTTCGTTCAAATGTGTTCTTTACAGAAATGATACCGGTGGAAACATGCCAGTAATTTTTAAAATTATCCTGGAAGGTAGCGCCGTGCCCGGCCCCCCGCATAAAGCCGCCGAGTTTGATGCTATATGGATCCGACTGCGGCGTAAAAGGTCCCAATGGGCTGTCGCCCACGACCACCCCGTCTGCATAGCCACTGAATTCCGTACCCGGCGCCCCGTACTGTAAATAATATTTTCCGTTGTGCTTGGTCATCCAGGCGCCCTCAATAAATGCATCTAAAAACGTATTGTCCATATACTCCCCAAACCGCTGCCATCCGTATCTCCAGCCCTGCAGGAAATACATTTCTTTGCGGGTGCCTGTGGGTTGAAAGGTTTTCCGGTTCAGTTCAATGCCATACAAGGGATATACATTGCTGCTGCCATTGTACATATAAAACCGGCCATCATCATCGGTAAAGAATGCAGGATCCCAGCCTCCGATCTCAAAAGAATCTACCAGCGGCTTCCAGTCGTTTTCTTTTGGGTTAGTGCTCATCCAGAGTGTAAAGTTCCGGGTATAGGTAGAACCGAATACCAGCATGGTATCTCCAACAATACCCACCGCTGGTGCACAAAGCTCATCATAGGTATTGGTATTCCATGGCCGCAGGAATTTTTTTGAAACAAAGTTCCAGTTCAGCAGATCACTGCTCCACCAGTAACCCCATTGGTTGGTGCTGAACAGGTAGTAATCGCCCTTGTAGTTTACGATCACCGGATCGGCCGTGGCCCGGTGCCGTCCCCATTCGCTGAAATTAGGAATGGGCGTATACCCATAGTCAATATTGATGGGATTGCAATAGGTTCTTTGGGCTACCGACCCCTTTAAAACAGCAAAGATCAGAAGGAGCAACAATATATATTTTTTCATTTCTCTTGTTTTTGATGAAATTATTCTTTCGCCACTGCAAACGCGGAAGCACTGATTTGCGCCATCTTGCTCCTGTAACATCATTTCAGATGCGGGCTTTTAAATCCAAGTTTCTTTAGTCCCCGCTGTACCTCTTTGTCTTTCATAAACCATTTCCATAACAACCCTGTGCGGTAGTTCTCTATCATGAGGATGGTAGCGCCCTGGTTAATGGCCAGGTGCGAAGTGGCAAACCATTTCCTTGTTTCGTTATAACTTTCCGAAAAGCCATATTGGCTCCAGATCTTAGCGCCCAGCACCTCGTAAAAATACCGCAAGGCCGCCAGGGATTCCTTTGAACGATACGGCATACTGGAAAGCGCTGCGGCACAACAAATGGTGCCGTTGTCTTTTACCGGGGAATGCTCCCGGTATCTTCGTTTATAATCACAGGCAGATAACCCCCACGAGTGTTTGCCGTAGTTTTTATATCCTTTGGGGTTATCTACACAATACCGGTAGTTGATCGTTACATGAGCTTTGTTTTGCTTTCCATAATCGGCAAACGCATCTTTCAATCCACGGGGATCCAGCCCGGTAAAACTGTAATGGGCAAAAAACAAAGGCCCGCCAAAATCGGGACCCAGTGGCAGCTTTGTTTTATAAAAGAAGTTCCCGTTCCGCATGTTGCCGCTCCGGGCCCATCCCGTTTCATATATCTTCCTCGAAATAGAATGCTCCGGAGCCGCGGCCGCCAGTATGTAAGTGATCAACGCTTCATTGTATCCTTCAATGGGTAAATTCATCGCCCACCGGTATTGGGGGCTCCAATGCCAGTACAATACATCACGCCCCCGTGTAAACCAGCTCCATTCTACCTGTTTCCAGAGTTTGGTGATCATTGCCCGGATGGTTTGCTCCTCTTTGTTCCTCCGGTTAAAATATTGTCGTACCGTTAACAGGCCCTGAAATAAAAAGGCGGTCTCCACCAGGTCTGCACCGTCATCTTTTTTTGCAAACGGTATGGTTTTGCCGGTTCGTCCGTTTAGCCAATGGGAGAAGGCCCCATGATGCTTTTCGGCCCGGTCCAAAAAAGAAAGGATCTTTAAAAGACGGGCGATCGCCTGCTCCCGGTTGATCCATTTCCGTTCTGTGGCAACGATCAGCGTCATTACCCCAAAGCCGGATCCTCCGGTGGTGATCACATCCTTATAGTGCTCATGATCTCTTTCCTTAGGCAGGCCACAAGCAGGATGCGCAAAATCCCAGAAATAGGAAAAGGTCTGCCGCTGTACCCGTTCCAGCAATGCTGCTTCCTCTAAATGCAGAAGGGGCCTATGTTTGATATGCTTATTGCTGGTAGGCATTTGCAAAACCCAGTTTCTTCAAGCCATTTTGTATTTCGGAACAGCTCATAAATAAATTCCAGAGCAGCCCGGTACGGTAATTCTCGATCATGACCACAATGGGGCCCTGGTCAATAGCAAGATGGCTTTTTGCATACCAGCCTTTTGTTTCATTAAAGGCATCCGTAAACCCATATTCAGTCCATATTTTATCACCCAGCGTTCCGTAAAAATACCGCAGCGCCTGCATCGATTGCTGCGGCGTATAAGGGAAAGCCGACAAGGCTGCCGTAGGCGTAATGGTTCCATTGTCATTGGCGGGCTGATGTGCATCATAACCATCAGGGTCATCACTGGCAGTAAGCCCCCAGCAATGTTCACCATAGCCCTTAAATGCCTTTGGATTATCTACACAATATGCATAATTGATGAGCGTATGGTTTTGATTCTGTACCCAGTAATCGGCGTACTGGTCTTTTAATCCTTTGGGACTTAATCCCAGGAACGAATAATGCGAAAAGAACAGCGGTCCGCCGTAATCAAAACCAAGGGGCAACATATATTTATAAAACGTTTTTCCGTTCTTAAAAAAATTGCTCTGTGCCCAGCCCCGGTCGTACACCTGCCGGCTTACGGGATAGCGTTCTGCAGAAGCAGCCAGTACATAGGTGATCAGGCATTCATTGAAGCCCCTTAGCGGAAAATTCATGGCCCACCCGTTATTGGGACTCCAGTGCCAGTATAACACCTCCTGCCCGCCACGGGTAAACCAGTCCCATTCCACCTCATTCCATAACCCGTTGATGCGGCCGCGTAGTTCTTTTTCCAGGGGAAGGTCCTTATCAAAATACTGGCGTACACATAATAATCCCTGTAATAAAAAGGAAGATTCCACCAGATCGGCACCGTCATCCTTCCTGCTGAAAGGAATGGTTTTGCCGGTTGCACCATCGTACCAATGGGGAAACACGCCGTGATAGGAATCTGCCTTCGATAACCATTTTACCATTTTCAGCAGGAACCGGGTAGCCGTATCCCGTCCGATCCATCCACGGTTTACACCGGCAATAATGGCCATTACACCAAAACCGGTACCGCCGGTGGTTACCACTTCCTGCCCGTAATCAAAGGACCGGTTGCTCCGCTCCCGCGCCATGCCGCTCACCGGGTGCGCAAAATCCCAGAAATAACGCAGGGTTTGTTTCTGAACAAGGTCTACTAATGCCGAATCGGAAATATGTGTATCGATCTTTAAAGTATACGGAATGGCATCGGACCTGCCTGCCGGCTTCTGGGCAAAAGAATAATTACCTGTAAGCAGAAAAGCGTAGAGCGCAATAATTCTCAACATAATTAGACTTTAAGATTCCTGAAGTTACAACCGGGAAGCGCTGCTGCCAAGTTTGTTGTCCATTTTTAAGCTGCACCAGCCATGAAAAAAAGGCCGCAGGTTCCGCTCTTTCCATTCCTTTTTTAAATCTATGGGGCCGGTTATTTACCAGACCATTGTCATTACCGATTTTGAGGCGATTGTTACCGGTGCCCATTTGTTTTTATATCGGATGTTCACGGTATAGGGGGTATCTGCTTCGTTTAATGCTATCAGCACCTTCTTTCCATCCGGCCGTAAAAAGGCCACGTTATGAACAGGACCTGCTATATTGCTTTCAATTCTTACGGAACCCGGGGGCACAAATTTGGAGGCATGTGCAACAATATAGTAGGATACATTGCGGGAAACGGAGGAACCATTAATCGTAAGCGCGCCCTTACATTCGGTGCAGCCCCCGGTTGTATGCGGACCATAAGACGGATCATTGGCCAGGTTCCACTCTAATGCAGTTTTGCTCCAGTTGCGCATGGTACCAATGATTACATTTTTTACATGCCATTGCAGATCGCCGTCAAAGCTACCTTTAGCCCCCGTCCATTGTTCGGTAAAATAGAGCTGTTTCTCCGGAAAATCATTGTGCAGGTTACCCATGCCTGCTACATCACCGGCATAAAGATGAAACGCCGCTCCGTCTACGTACTTAGCAGCTTCCGCATCCCTGTAGATGACTGCCGGATAGTCCGGACGGTCGAGATTATGATCGTACACGATAATTCTGGTGGTTAATCCGGCTGTTCGGAATGCCGGTCCCAGGCTTTTCTTTATAAAATCCCTTTGCTGTTCGGCTGTCATATACATACTGGGGTTATTGCCGGGGTGCAGGGGTTCGTTTTGCGGTGTAATGGCATCGATCATAATGCCTTCAGCTTTCATGGCTTGTATGTACTTTACAAAATAAGTGGCATAGGAATCATGATATTCCGGCTTCAGGCTGCCGCCCTTGCTGTTTTGATTATCCTTCATCCATACCGGCGCACTCCAGGGCGTTGCAATGATTTTGATGGCAGGATTTATGGCAAGAATTTCCTTCAGCAGCGGTATCAATGCGTCCTTATCAGGGGACAGGCTAAACTTCAACTGATCGGAATCTGTTTGCCCCTCCGGCAGATCATTGTAACTAAATACTGATGCGTCCAGATCGGAAGCGCCCATGCTAATGCGCAGGTAGCTGATCGTTATGGACCCCGCATCTTTTGCGAACAATTCCTGCAGCAATGCGGTTTTAGAAGCGGTGTTCATCTTATTGATAAGCTGTGCACTTCCTCCGGTTAGCGTATAACCAAATCCATCAATGGACTGATATTTTTTGTTTTCATCGATGTCTATATTGGGAAAGCCATTGTTTACCGTTCCAAAACCGGTAACAACGCCGGATTGTTTTTCGAGTAAGGCTGACTGATTTGCTTTTGTAAGCCAGATTTCGGCTTCATTTATTGCCGCCGGAGGCGTACTTCCGGGGCTGCCGTTTTTATTACACTGTGCTGCAAACCCCATCGTTGCCCAAAGCATTAAAAAGACCGGTGTGTGCTTATTCGTCATAGTTTCATTTATCGGTTAAAAGGTAAATCCAAGTTTTTGCAGTCCGTTTTGTACTTCCGGTGCGCTCATAAACAAACGCCAGAGTAAGCCCGTTCTGTAATTCTCCATCATTACAACAATGGGGCCCTGATCAATGGCCAGGAATGCATCGTCGAACCAGGCACCGTTATTTTTAAGTACGTCCAGGGAAAAAGCATCCACAAACCCGTATTGTTTCCAGATCTTATCTCCCAGCACGTAGTAATAAAACTGTAGCGCCGCCATTGATTCTTTTGGGGTATAGGGAAAGGAGGACAGGGCTGCCGTGGGTGCAATAAAACCCTGGTCATTTGCAGGAGAACCAGCGGCATATCCGCCTTTGATATTGCTGGCTGTTAACCCCCAAACGGAATCGCTGTACCCGTAATAGTTTCCCGGATTTGCCTTGCAATAGGCATAATTGATCAGCGCGTGATTTTTGTTTTGTGTAAGATAATTTGCATAGAGGTCTGAAAGTCCGTTAGGATTCAGGCCTAAGAAAGAGTAATGCGCAAAGAACAGGGGCCCACCATAGTCTGCTCCCAACGGTAAGATATATGAGTAAAAAGTTTTCCCATTCTTTATTTCGCCGTTCTTTGCCCAGCCCTCATCATACGCTGTTTTTGGAATGGCATAACTTTTTGAACCAGCAGCCAGCACATAGGAGATCAGGCATTCATTCCACCCCTGAATCTTCAGGTTCATTGCCCAGCCTTTGTCGGAGCTCCAGTGCCAATACAAAACCTGCTGGTTATTTTGCCGGAACCAGTTCCATTCTACCTTATCGATAATGGCGCTGATATCCGACCGGAGGTTTATTTCATCCATACCGGAACCGTTAAAATACTGCCGGGCGCAGATCAGTCCCTGCACCAGGAATGCCGTCTCTACAAGGTCAGCGCCATTATCATTTGCACCAAAAGGAATAACGGCCCCCGTAGCTCCGTTTAACCAATGGGGATAAGCGCCGTGAAAGGTCTGCGCCGTATTCTTCAGGAACGTTACGATTTTATTGGTTTGCTGCAGCCCTGCTGCCTTTGTGATAAAGCCACGTTCGATGCCAACCAGCAGCGCCATGATACCAAACCCTGTTCCCCCGGTTGTTACGATCTCCGAGGGGTGCTTTGATCCTTCGCGGATCATGCCTGAAGACGGGTGTGCAAAATCGAGGAAGTATTGGAGCGTTCTGCGCTGAACCGTATCCATTAATGCGTTTTCACTGATGACGGGAAACTTACGGATAGAATCGATGCCGGTTGCAAAAGCCCAGGAACTGCGCCCGGCCAGTTCTTCTCCTGATACGGCTTTTAACCCTGTTGATACAGTAAGTGTATACTTTTCCAAATACGCCAAACCAGCAGATGGCCGGATGACCACCGTGGTGTCGCCTGTTTCCAGGCCGGCGGTCAGCGCAACGTTGGCGCCGTTACCGTTTGCCATCGTGATAGCGTTAAGTGTTGCAGGGTTGAGTTCACGGGAAAATGAGAGCCGGATCTCCGGTTGTGGCCCGATGTTTTGCAGAGCATTTGTAAGCGGTCTTCCATTTATAGTAGCTGTATTTATACGAACAGGCAACACGGGCTCCTTCACTACAGCCTTTTCCTTACTGCAGCCTGCAGTAAGCCAACCTAGCAGGGTACAGGCTGCATAGACCCGGATCTGTTCCTTTATACGCACTTTTAACTTCATCCTCCCAGATTTTGCTTCATTTTTTCTGGACTTTTTTTTAAAAACCGGATCACCTTCCGGCTTTCTTCAGGATATACCTTTATAAGGTGTGACCGCATTATGGCACCTACTTTTTCTTTTGTTTTTTGCTCCAGGAATACAATGGCCCTGGAGGCCTTCAGGGGCATATGACAATCTATGCAGTTTTTCTTTAACAAAGCAGCGGTGGCTCCATTGAACTTGCAGAATTCTGAAGTACTCTCCTGATGGCAATGCATACATCTCTGCGAAAATATGTTTATTTGTTTTTCTTCATTCCGGTGACTGCTGTGACAGGAACTACAGGTCATTTCGCTTTTAATAAAACAATTACTAAGACTGAGCATGCCATACTGGTTGCCATGCACGTCCAGATCATCGGCACTTTGCGCAACAATATTGTAAGCATAGAAATCTGCAAGCCGATCGCCAGGCTTAAAGCTAAATGCAGGCTGTATATTATTCATGGCGCCCGAATGGCATAATCCGCAAAGATCCAGTAACTGCTGTCTTGAAAATCTTTTAGGATTTATGATCCGGTCGGGATCCGGCCAGCCTGGATGCTCTTTTTCAAAAGCAATATGTGCAGACGCGGGCCCGTGACATTTTTCGCAACCAATACCATAAATAACCGAACCCTGGTCCATATCCTCAAAGGGCCCTGACGCCCCCGTTACCCTAACAAAGGAAGAATGGCACTCCATACAACGGGAAGTGATCACCCTGTTGAACAGAATTTTATCTGGGTAACCCGGGCTGTTAACCCAATGCTGTTCCGGTACAAAATAGGAAAGCGGCAATTGCACCAACTTGCTGCCTGACCAGGAGCCAAAAGACTGTGCAACCTTTCCAAAACCAAAAACCACATTCAGTTGTTGTCTTTTTTTTTCTGTACCATTTATATATGCTACCTGATAAAGCCCGGCTGCTCTTTTTTCCGCTTTCACCAGGTTACTGTTCCCAAAATCGTATGTATTACTATCAGTGGAAAAACGGCCCAACACATTTGTTTCTGTAGCAACCGCACTGGTATGGAAATGAGCAGTATTTATGTGGGTATTGTAAATATCTGTATGACAGGAGGCGCAGGCCTCCGATCCGGCATACCTGCTTGTTTCTTCCTCCGCTTTCTTACCGGTACCGCCCTGCTTTCCTGTATCATCACGCCGAATCAGCAAATACCCCATCAAGACGATCGTTATAATAACAAAAACCTGCTTTTTATGAATGAGAACCGCTTTGATAGTAAATATTTTTAGATTACGCAGCCACTAGCCGTTACTCACTAAAACAGATTGACTACTCTTATTTTTTTCCATTGTATAAGTCAGCAACTTCGGTTGCCGAAAGCACCTTATTATACATCCGGAACTGATCCAGCGCTCCCGTATACGATTTCACCCAATCGTCGGTAGGGCCGGCAAGACCAACCTGTGCATTCCACCCTCCAATCACGAGGTAGCTGGTTTTTGAAAAATCCAATTTTCCTCTCGGATTACCATTATTCTTGACATCTGTTGCACTGGATGGGGCGCCGGCAACCAGTGTTCCGTCAAAGTAGTACGACATCTTTGACGTTGTTTCATCATAGCAAATTACGAGGTGATGCCAGTTGCCGTCCAGAATGGGCTTTTTTAATTGGTTACCGTCCGGAAATTCCATCCATTGATCCATCACTCCTACTTTTAATGTTGCGGCAGACGCTGTAGCATGCTCAATCATCATAAACAGGGCACTATGCGACCAACCATAGCTGTCATCCATCAACGAAAAATAGAATTCAGTCCGTCCTGTTGCAGCATCAGCAGACTGTTTGATCCAAAGTGCTACGGAAAAGCTGGTTGCGGTTTTCATGTCATTGGCGTTTACATACTTCAACGCCGTTCCGTTGGCCCCTTTTAAGGATGTACCATGAATGCCCTGAACAAAGGAAAGATCCTTACTCGCGGGAAATGATGGATTTGCGGAAATACTATCTGCAAATCGATAACTTAATTTTGTTGCCGATTCTGAATTCATAGAATCAAAAGGCACATAAAATCTCAACGGAGTAGCGGGTGTAACGGGTGTATCTGAAGGATATTGACCCAGCACTGGCCGGTCCATTTTCTGGCAGGCAGCGAACACAAGGCAACTGCTAATGCCAAGGATGCTGTCTATTATTTGCTTTTTCATTTACCAATGATTTTTGTATAAAACAATCAATCTTCTACCATTCCGGATTTTGCTTCAGCACGCCGCCGGATAAATCAATAGCGGCCTGCGGTATTGGGTGATACCGGCATCTATTGGAATATCCTAGTGGCCCCAAAACGGCAACTGCATCACCCCAGCGCACCAGGTCGTAGAAACGGTAGCCCTCCATTGCAAATTCCCATCTTCGTTCATTTTTTATAGCCGTACGCATCTGTGCCTGACCCGTAAAAGGTATATAAGGTACGATTGCTCTGCTCTGGTCAAGTCCTCCGCTGGCCCGCTTCCGGATCATTTCCAGCATCGCAGCTGCCGTAGCCCCGTCGCCCTTTTCATTGGCTGCTTCGGCTTTCATCAGAATCACATCGGCAAACCGTAGTATCCGGCGATTGATCCACCTGCCCACATTTCCTTTTACCCAACCGGAAAACGTGCGCATTTCCGGATCGCCGTATACTTTTTTATTCCAGTACTTTTGAGCCAGGCCACCGGTTCCGTTGGGATTGGTATAGGCCGGTAGCGTTAAACCGTAACCGCCCTCTGCCGGCCCGCCGTCATATTGACCTGAATATAAAATAGTCGCCTTTTTCCGGGGATCATCTGCAGGCCAGTCGCTAACCAGCTTATCTGTAGGCGTGTTCCAACCCCACCCGAAATCCCAGTAATCGGAGGCCCCGTTCTGCCGGATGTTCTGACACACGCCCCAGTTTGAACCCTGGTCGTTTGCAGACACACTGGCGGCATTGGCACCCACGGTTGCCTGCATTTCAAAAATAGATTCGGGACCGTTTTTACCGGCACCGTCTTTTCCATCCTTCCAAACATCTGTAAACTTGGGAAGCGTGTATTGACCCAGTGCAATAACCTTATTACAGCGATCCAACACTGAGTCCCATTTTTGCCGGAATAAAAACGTTTGAGCAGCCAGCGTATATGCTGCCCCAACTGTTAAACGGCCATTAAAGCCAACGCCGTACTCATCAGAACTGCGTGGCAGTAAACGCTCCGCTACAGCAAGATTGGAGTCGATAAATTTATATACATCTTCGACCGTAGATTTTGGACGGATCGCGTCCGCAGGCTTTTCCACACGGAAGTTGATAATCGGCACCTCACCATATGCCTTTACCAGTTCAAAGTAGCTGTAGGCCATAAAAAAGCAGGCTTCTCCAATGTTGCGCAGCGATGCGGCATCCGTAAGATTTCCCTGTTTGGCCAGATACAACGAGGTATTCGCTGCGTTAATCATGGTATAATGGTCGTTCCAGTAAGTGTCCGGAGCCCAACCACTCTTTGCATAATTATATTGATCATACATACCCACCACTTCTGCTCCATCTCCGGCGTCACTTCCCTTTTGAGCGTCATCGCCCCGTATACTGTGAAAATCAAGCCAAACCAGTTCGGTCATTCCGGAATAGGTTCTCATGATGCGATACATATTATAGGACTGGGATTCCAGTGCACCCTGTTTTAAATCCGGGAGTGTTGCCGTAAGTGGCTCACGATCGAGAAACTTTTTACATCCCGCCAGGCTTAGTACTGCCAGCAACAACACGTAAAAAGCACTGCCTCTGTAAATATTTATAGTCATTGTTGTAGTATTTTATTAGTTAGAATGTTGCGTTCAATCCAAATGAGGTAACCCTTGGGATCGCATTGCCGCCAAAATCAAACCCAAAGGCTGTAGCATCTCCCCCATATTCCGGGCTGTAGCCACTATTGTGTTTCCATGTTTTCAGGTTTTGTACATTGGCAAAAATCTTCAAGTTCCGGAAGCCGATCTTTGAAACAAGCTTTTGGGAAAGTGAATAACTTAACTGAAGGTTCCGGATGCGGACATAACTTCCGTCTTCGATGTTGTAAGTTGAACCATTGTAATTGAACCGGTGTGCCTGGCCCAAAATAGGCGTCCAGTTCGAAGTACCCTCACCATGCCATCTTGCCGTTTGCATTTCGGCATAGTTAACCCGTTGAAACGGTGATTCAAGAGAAGCCCAGGTCCGAAACACTTCATTACCGTACACACCACCGATGTCCACACCCAGGCTGATCCCTTTATAAGAAAGAGTCAGGTTACCTCCATATGTAAAATCGGGCGTGGGATTTCCGATAATGGTCCGGTCATCCGGGGTAATCACCCCGTCTCCATTCACATCTTTAAATTTAAAGTCGCCCGGACCATAGGATCCGCCCACACCACTGGCATCGGGTGATGTGATCACATCCGTCCAGCTCTGGTAAAGCCCTTCCACCACGTATCCGTAAAAATATCCGATCGGGTATCCCACTTGTGTGATGGATTGTGCCGCATTATTATTGGTAAATCCCCGGATCACCTTTCCGGATGGCAGGTCTTTACTCAGTGAAAGCACCTTGTTCTTTAGAAATGTAATATTTCCCGATACATTGACCGTAAAGTCTTTTGCGATCTCGCTGTTGTACCCAGCAGAAATCTCCGTACCCCAGTTCTTAAGGCTTCCCGCATTCAGCAAGGCGCTTTTTAATCCCAGTGCGCTGTTATCAATAAATGTCATCAGGTCCTTTGTGGTTTTACTAAAATAGTTCACCTCAAAATTCAGCCGGTTGCGTAGTGCAGCTCCTTCAATGCCAATTTCATGTGAGTGTACCTGCTCCCATTTTAGGTTTGGATTGGGGAAATAAACTTCATCTGCTGCAGTATATACATTGGTTCCGAAAACCGCAGTTTGTCCGTTGGCCAACAGCGGAAACAGCGGATAATCCAGTTGAGTTCCGGTATTTTGATTGTAAGCACTTTGGTTCCCCAGCACACCCAACGAACCTTTCAGTTTTAAAAAATTAACATGGTCTTTTAGATTGGAAAAAAAGTCTTCCTTCGAAATTTCCCAGGCGGCACCCAATGCCCAGAAGCTTTGCGCAGGAACCGACCGGTATAAACGGGATGATGCGTCCCGGCGGTAAGAAGTATTGAAGTAATATTTATTCTGATAGTTGTACAGTAACCGGGCTAAACCGGAAACGGTAGTATATTCATTCTGAGTGGAAGTTGCGGTAGTGGCCAGGGGATCCTGGAACCCATTGTTGATATACCAGAAACGGGAGTTATCCGGAATGGGCTTGGCTCCTATTTTTGTTGACTGGCTGGCATTTCCTTCTCTTCCGAAGAAGCCAAAATAATAGGTAGTAAACCCTCCTGTTGCCGTTAAATTGTGTGCCCCAAAACGCTTCTTATAGGTTAAGATATGGTCCTGCTGAAATTTGCGGTAAGTATCATCATTCTCTTTTACCTTGGTTGTTGGGCTATACAGGATGGCGGAGTCAAATACCGGGCTGTATGCGTAATAAGCGGGCGTGTATTGGCGCTTGTTCACATTACTGATATCCGCATAAACGGTAGACCGCCAGTTTAGATCTTTCGTAATATTTATATCAACGAAAAAACTACCCACGGTCCGGTATTCGATGTTCTTAACTTTGTCCCACTCATTTTCCAGTTTTAATAAGGGATTCACCACTCCGGCTGTTTGCAGGCTGGGATCAAGTGCATAATACAGATCCTGGTATATTGAATCCGTAGGCGTTCCGTAGAGATCCCGCACTTTTACCCGTTGCGTTCCCGAGGGTATTTGGGGCACCACTTTCCGGGCGTCATCCAGAACTCCTCCGGCGGTGTTACTGCTGCCCACATCGTAAGGATTGTTCTGCCGGGATGCAATCAGGTTGACACCTAGTTTTATGTGTTGGTTTATTTTGAACTCGTCGGAAAAATTGATATTGAAGCGGCTGAGCTGCTGGTGCTTAATGATGCCCTCATCATAGATATACCCCACGCCGAGATTTAACTTATTTCTTTCTGTGGCTGCTGAGATGCTTATATTATTGATGCTCATTTTTCCCACACGTGTTACCGCATCAATCCAGTCTGTATTGGCATTTCCAATTACCGGAGGTATGGTTGTATTGCCTGCATATCGTAGCTCTTCCGCGTAAAGTTCTGCAAACTGCTGGGCATTTGCCATGCGGATTTTATCTACCAGGGTTTTAAATCCGTATGAAGTATTGAAGTTAACCACCACCTGACCCGACTTGGCCCGTTTGGTAGTCACCGCAATTACCCCGGTGGCTCCCTTTACACCAAATATCGCCAGTGAGGAAGGGTCTTTCAAAATCTCGATCGACTCAATATCATTCGGGTTCAGGTAGTCGATATTATCCTGAAAGATCCCGTCAACAACATACAATGGCTTAACCTGGCCGATACTTGCAGTACCCCTGATCCGGATATCCGGCGCTTGCCCCGGCGTGCCGTTATTTACCACACTTAGCCCCGCAACCTTACCCTGGAGGGAGGCTATGGGGTTGGTATTGGGTTTATCGGCAATATCTCTTCCATCGATTTTTGCGATGGACCCCGTCAGGTCCCTCTTTGCAGCGGTTCCATACCCGATCACCACCACCTGGTCCATTACCTGTTGGGAACTCTTTAGCGAAATGGTTACCTGCGTACCGCCGTTCAAAGGGTACTCCTGTTCTTCAAATCCCACTGCGGAAAATACCAGTATACTCTTTGCATCCGGAACAGATAATGTAAACTTTCCCTGTTCGTTGGTGACGGTGCCGATATTGGTTCCTTTTATTAATACCGACACTCCCGATATCGGGACACCCGAACTGTCCGTAACGGTACCGGTAACGGTTATTGCCTTTTTAGCTGAAGGATCTTCCCGGATCACAATGAGATTGTTTTCCATCTGCTGAAAGGTCATATCCGTATAAAACAGCAATACGGGAAGGACCTCCTCAATGGTAGCTTCCTTTGCATTGAAGGTTACTTTTGATTTTAAGGCCGGAAGATCATTATTGTATAAAAAACGGTAAGAAGTTTTTTCTTCTATCGAGCGAAGCACTTCTGCAAGCTCTGTTTTCTTTACTCTTAAATTGATGCGCTGCTGCCCAAATCCATCTGCGTAGATATTCAATGTGAAAAACAGCAAAAAAAACACCGTCAATTTCATGGCAAGAAAAACTTTTGTTGTGAGTAGGGACAGCAAGCCCTGTTTTAAGCATCTCATGTGATACATATTGTTGTTTTAATAATATCACATAAAGCATTCGTTATCCTGTTTGCTTCATGTAAAGTTAACTCATCGTTAGTTGTGTGCGTTGTGCTCAGTTCTCCGCACCGGGAACGGAAGCTTTACCGGGCTGAACTGATAAATACTTCATTGTTTTCGATTTTATAATTAAAGGGAGTTGCCAGCCTTAATGCTTCCAGTGCCTGGGCCATTGTTTCTTTCTCAAACGACCCGTTAAAACGCAACCGTTTTACCGCTTCGTCTGTAAAATGAATCGTTACATTGTACCATTGTTCCATTTTGTGTACCAGGGTTACAAAGTCATCGCCCCTGAACTCCAGCCGGTTATACATCCACGCGGTTTCCACGCGTGCTTCCTCGGCTTTTGTACTATCAATGGCTTCAATTTTTATAGCTTCCGGGGGCGTTCCCGTTGCCGGATTTTCAGCAACAAGCGCATTGGGAATCATTAATTTCTGATTGGGATAAAGCAATACCGGCTGAAAATTCCTTTCTCCGTCGTGTTTGGTAACGCTGATCAAACCGCGGTATAATACAGCGGTGGTAACCGCCTCGTTCGTATAGGCCTTTACGTTAAACGCTGTTCCGAGCACTTTTATGTCGATGTTTCCTGCATGTACAATAAACGGGCGTTTTACGCCGTCGGTTGTATAAGCATGCGCAACATCAAAGAAGGCTTCGCCCTCAAGTTTCACTTCGCGGGTGCGACTTTTAAAATCCGTTACATAAAACAGGCGGGATCCCCCATTTAACCAAACTTTGCTTCCGTCCGGCAACAGCAGTTGCTTGCGTGCTCCCTTCGGAGCAGCCAGGGCCAGCGGGTAACGGTCCCGCTGTATTCCCCTGCTGGCGGGAACATGCATCTGCGTCATGCTCCAGTATGCCAGTGCAATAACGGCCGCTGCAGCAGCGCCGTAATAAAACCACTTCCTGCGGACATTTCTTGGAACAGCAGTCATTGGTGAAATGGGAGATCCTGTCTTTGCCAGCAATACCCGCACCTGCTCCGTGTAGTCATCCTGTGTTGCATGACCACTGCCTGCCGATCGGCTTAGCAGCTGATGCAACAACTCAAATTGTTGCTGCAACTCCGGATTTTTTGCAAGGTATTCCTGCAAGGCCTGTTTTTCGGACGCCGTCGCCTCTCCGTAGATGGCGCGGGCCATCAGATTCCATATGAAATCATCATCTCTCATGTATAATAAGCAAACAATTGCCCTTATCCATAAGGACAGCAATCTGTAAGCGATCTACTATACAAAAAGAAAAAATTTTTATTTTTTTTTCTGGAACTGCTTTTGGCGGATGGATTGGGAGATTCCCAGAGACTCGCTGATGCGCCTGACAGCAGTAGCCATTTGCACATCGATGGTGTTTACGGATATATTTAAGATCTCCGCTACCTCTTTATAACGCAACCCGTCTTCCCGCACCAGCTTAAAGATCATTTTGCAGCGGGGTGGCAGCTGCTCCACAGCACTATTTACCCTGCGCAGCATTTCAGCGGTTACTACCTGTGTAAAAGGATCGTCGCCGATGGCAGCCACTGATGTAGTGGTTTCATCCAGACCGGAAACGATCCACTCGCGTGCCTTTACGGATAACCGGTTCAGCGATTGGTTTTTTACGGCCACATACAAATACACAGCAGGATTATGGATGTCTGTAAGCCTGGAGCGATTTACCCACATTCGCGTAAAAACATCTTCTACCACTTCATTGGCCATATCCGGGATGCGCACAAGGGAAAGCGAAAAATGATACAGCCGTTTATAAAACAGGCTGTACAAACGGGTAAACGCAGCTTCATCGCCCTCCGCAATCCGCTTTCGCAACAGCGGCCAATCACTTTCAATATGGTCCGGATTGTTAATTGTTTTAAAAAATTAGAACTACAAAGGTAGCCTTTTCCTAACAACCGTTAGAACCACATCGCTTCGAACTATTTGAATAATTTCTAATAGGTATTGATTCTGGTGCGATTCATTTAGGTTCAGCGTCCTTTTTCCCTGCTGAAATGAAGATTATTCAGTCCACATCCTTATAAATCAGGGATTTATTCGTTAATTTTGGGTGAAATAGCGAAACCGGGCCGTTTTATTGCCGATCAAATAGATATATTTGTAATTTACGGCTCGATTTTTGAGACGCACCCACATTTTTTTTATCATGGCTTTAGGACAATCATTACAACAGAAGCTTCTCCAGAAGCTATCCCCCCAGCAGATCCAGTTGATGAAGTTGCTGCAGGTGCCTACAGCCAACCTGGAAGAGCGCATCAAGGAGGAAATGGAAGAAAACCCGGCACTGGAGCTGGATGAAGGCAAGCACAGTGACGACGGGGAGCTGAAGGATGAATTTACAGATGGTTCGGACTCGCTGGAAGAACCAGAGCACACGCAGGATGAGTATGATACCATCGACGTAAGCGATTATGTGCATGAGGGCGATGATGACATTGCTGATTATAAAACCCGCGAAGATCATTACGGGGATGATGAAAACCGGCAGCTGCCCATAAAAACGGAGACCAGCTTTTATGATACCCTGGAAAACCAGTTAGGCTTGCTTTCGCTTTCCGACAAGGAGCACCAGATCGCACAGCATATTATCGGCAGCATTGATGAAGACGGCTACCTGCGCCGCGATACCCCGGCCCTGGTAGATGACCTGGCCTTTCGCCAGAATATTGAAACCACCGCTGCGGAGGTAGAAAGCATTATTCAAAAAATACAGCAGTTTGATCCGCCCGGTGTAGCGGCCCGGGATCTTACAGAATGCCTGCTGTTACAGCTGCGGCGTCAGAAACAGGAAGGAAAAGATGTAGACAAAGCCATACTGGCCATTGAAAAATACTTTGACGAATTTACCAAGAAGCATTACGAAAAAATACAGCGCGGACTGGGCTTAACCGAGGAAGAACTAAAAGAAGTGATGCAGCAGATCGTTAAGCTGAATCCCAAACCCGGTGGCAATATCGGCGCGGTGAATAAGGCCGAAAGCTATGTGGTTCCTGATTTCTTCATTATGAATAATAACGGGAAGCTGGAGCTAACCCTCAACAGCCGCAATGCGCCGGAACTGCGCATCAGCGAAGGATACCGGGATATGATGAAAGAATACGACCGCGGTTCTAAAAAAGATAAACAGCAGAAAGAAGCAGTCCTGTTCATCAAACAAAAGATCGATGCGGCCAAATGGTTCATTGATGCCATCCGCCAGCGCCAGCACACTTTGCTGGATACCATGTCGGCCATTATGGAACACCAGGAAGAGTTTTTTCTTACCGGCGATGAAACCACTTTACGCCCGATGATTCTGAAGGATATTGCAGAAAAGACCAACCTGGATATTTCTACCGTTAGCCGGGTAGCCAACAGCAAATTTGTACAAACGGAATTTGGTACATACCGCTTGAAATTCTTCTTCAGTGAATCGCTGAGTACCGATAGCGGAGAAGAAGTGTCCACGCGGGAGGTTAAGAAGATTCTCACAGACCTTATCGAGAACGAAAGCAAAAAACATCCTTACAGCGATGAAAAACTTACTGAATTGCTGCAGGAAAAAGGGTATAATATTGCGCGCCGCACCGTGGCCAAGTACCGGGAACAGTTAAACATCCCTGTTGCAAGATTGCGGAAGGAACTGGTGTAATCATTTCCTATTTCAGAATGTCATATGGCTTTGTCAAAACAACATTGATCAGCTGCCGTGTAAGGCAGTTATACCTTTGTAAAGTAATAGCGCAAACGTATGTAAAGAGATATCGGTTCGTTTTGTAAAGGTGCGTCTTAAAAGTCGATGATCGTCATTTCGGCTGAAGCGAAGCGGAACGAAGAAATCACACTATCTGGAAACTGCATACAGACATACCGAACTCCTTCTCCTTAAAGGCATAAACTAATCGGCACCTTATAAAACAGATCCGACTGCTGGGGAAACTTACCTTCCCCAGCAGTCGGATCTGCCGTTTTTCCAGGCTTATTTTGAACCGTTTAGAAGCTATACCGCAGTCCGATCTGGAACTGGTACGGATCACCCGAAGGAGTAACGATACCGGCAGTATTGACGTTATACAAAAACTGTCGCGTTGCTGCATCAAATGCCGTTCCCGACTGGGTTGAATAAATGGCCTGGTTGCCCAGGGTTTTGCTGGACCCCTTGTATCGGTCGAAGAAGTTTACCACGTTGAACAGATCACCCGAGAGCTCCAGCGTATGCGTGCCTGCGATTTTGAATTTTTTTCCTACGTGAAGATCCAGGACACCAAAGAACCCGTTGATCCCTCCGTTGCGAGCCACCATCTTTCCATTATATTTCCGGATATAATCTTTAATGCTCTGGCTGGCTTTGGGATTGTCCAGCACAGCCTGGAGCCCTTTACGAACGTTTTCGGCAACGGCCGGATCATTGATATCAAAGATATAGGCCAGATCGTTGTCGCTGGTTACAAAATCGCCATTGCTGTTTACACCGGAACGCAGTGTATACCGGGTACCGCCCATACCGGTATACCGTACACCAATGGTAAAGCCCGCAAGCGTTGGAGAAGTGCCGTAAACCACCACCTTATGCCGGAACTGGTTATCGGAATATGACATATGACTCAGGTCACGGGGATCATCTTTCACCGGCAATACCAGCGTTGCCGTATTGGCCACATTCCCGTTATAGGTGGCATTGTCTTTATTATCATTCCAGGTATAACTGGCGGAGATCTCTCCATCGCGGAAGTATTGCCAGGTCGCATCCACCACCACTGCAAACTGGTTTACTTTTCCAATACTGTTCAGCTCCAGTACCCGGCCCAGCTTATTACTGATACGGCCTTTTTTCCAGTCGGCATTGCCGCTGGCGGGCATCGTTTCCAGCGGTACAAATACGCCCCTGTTGTCCTCGTTGGAAATCGTAAAATAAGGCGTTGTTACCATATTCCGGTCCAGGTAGAAATAGTTATGCCGGCCCAATGTCATAAACCCGGTAATACCGGCTCTCAGGCGATTGGTAATATACCGCGAATACGAAAGATTGGCCTTATAAACAGTGGGCACTTTTACATCCTTCCCGTTCATGTTAATGGTAGGCACCTGGAACTGCGGTAATGTAGGAGCCGTAGACGGGTTGCTGCGATAGCCGTTAAAATCCGGAACGGGTATATCTGCTCCTCTTACATCTACCGTAGCGAGGTGGGTTCCGTCAAAAACGAGGTTATTGATCACCATATAATTGTTGATATCCGATGCAAAAATGCCTGCGCCAAGCCGGATATAGTCGGTATGCGCTTCATTGATATCCCAGCTGAACTGTAAACGGGGTTGCACAATCAGCGAGTTTACTTTACTATCGGTACGTAATTGCAGCTCATCAAATACGAGCTGGTTGAATGGAGCAGAAGGATATTTGGCATAGTCAATCCGGAGCCCGCCCGTAAAATCAAGCCCTTTTGCAAGCCTTGTTTGCAGCTGCCCATAGGCCCCAATATTCCAGATGGAAGATTGCACTTCCTGGTTCGGGTTAATAGGCGTTTCACGATAGAAGAGGCTGGGTTTGCCGTTGAAAAAGTCGGTCAGACTGTTATACTCAAACCTTCCGTTTACCTCACTGCCGTATATGGATCGCGCAAATGTACCCATCAGGTCAACACCAAATACGTATTTGATCCGCTCCGTATTCCAGTAAAAATTGTCCACCAGCTGGATCACGTTGTTTTTAAATCCTTCCTGCGCAAAACGATGCCCGCCAAACTGCACGTTGGTCTTATATTCCTTTCCTTCAATAACGGAGGGAATGTTGCGCACAATAACGCGGGGGATATTGGCGCGGGGCAGTTCATCTCCTGGTTCACTGCTCTGGTACGTATACAGGTGCTGTAACTTAAGCTCGTTGGTCATGCGGGAATTTATCGAAGTTCTTAACGTGGCCAGCAGGCTGTTGTCGCGGTTGTAATCATTTCCGGCCGACTCATACAGGTTAATAGATGTATTATCGATCAACCCAAGTTTATTGCGGTCGCTGGTAAAATTGTTGCGAACAGTCAGCAGGTTTTTATCATTGATCTGCCAGTCGATCCGTGCAAATGCGGCATCCGAATTACGTGTTTTTGGAAAAGACCCATACTGTGCATGGTTCGACAAGCCAAAGTTTTTCCGGGCAAAATCGATGAGCTTGTCCAGCGTATCTTTTCTTATTTTCAACCGCAGTTCGTCCTGCGGCGTTTGGATATCGGCAATGACCAGCGAGCGCTGATCCAGCTGATGGTCCCAGGCTACAAAAAAATGCAGCTTATTTTTAATAATCGGACCGCCCAGTGAAAAACCATACTGGTAGGTAGAGTAGTTGTTATTACGCTTGTTGCCTACTATATCATAGCGCGATGAAAGTTCATTGGCCCGGCCGAATCCGAAAACCGATCCGTGGAAATCATTGGTTCCGGATTTGGTTACGGCACTTACCGTTCCGCCGCCACTTCGCCCATAAGTAACGTCATACTGGTTCGTTACCACTTTAAATTCCCTTACGGCTTCAATGGAGATGGAATAGGGCGCTCCGCTGCGGCTGGTGGTAGGTCCGGCCGAGGTGGGGTTTTTTGCATTCATACCGTCAATGGTATAATTGGTGGAAGTATTCAGCTGCCCGGAGATACTTCCATTGCGACCTGCAAGGGGAGAAAGCTCGGTAAGATTTGCAAAATTTCTTCCATTCACCGGCAGCTGTGTCATCAGCCTTGAGCCAATTGCGGTGGCTGCCCCGATATTTTCGACCTTTGCCTTGAGGCCGGAGGATACCGTAACATTTTCCAGGTTTTGTACGTTGGTTTCCATTTGCATGTTTACCCGGAGCGCATCACCCTGGTTCAGAAACAGGTTTTCTTTTTTCTGATCGGTAAACCCGGTTGATGTGATTTGCACGTAATAGGGACCACCCAGTGGCATTTCATTAAAAATATAGATACCCTTACCATTGGTCAGCGTGGTTTGCTTAAACCCGGTCGATTGATTATAAACCAGCACCGTTGCACCTGCTACCGGTTTGTTCTCCGAATCGGTTACCAGGCCAGAAATGGAGGCCTGGGTGGTTTGCGCCTTAAGTACTGTGGTATGGAGCCACAAAATGGTTAGTAGCAGTACAACTGCCCGGATTGGTTTATACATACTGAAAGTTTTTGCAAAAGAAGCGCTCCTGTATTACCGGCAGTTCTCCTTAATATTAAGGAACTGTAAATAAACACCAGGGCATAGAGGACAATGCAATCATTCACGCAGGTCAGCACCACCCCTCTTTGCGCGCAAGAATGGCGCCAAACTCAATATTGAAATTGAAAATTTGATGATGCGGTATAGGCAATCGTGAATAGTCAACAGATCATCGGAGTATCAAAACGGATCTGGCTTGAAACTTTGAACCTCAAGCTTTAAACATGCGCCTGGCATGAGCGTTTAACCTTACGACGTCCGCTTTAACCGCAGGCTCCAGTTTTCCGCATAGGGTTTGAATTCCGGAAAACGGTTCGCTTCTTCAAGAGTAATTTTTGCATTGAGATAGGCCATCAGTTTCCGGCAGGTTATGGGCATACGCTCCTTAAGAAGAATCAGCGCAGCATTGGTTCCCGCTTTTACCGCAATGGGAACCCCTCCGCCCAGCTCAGCCCAATGCCCACCAATCAGCAAATTTTTTACCGGTGTTTTATAACGGGCTACTTTTGATTGCATGTTCTTTTTATTGGGACGGGTACCCATCATCGTACCGTTTTTATTGCCGGTATAGCGCCAATGCGTAACGGGCGTTGCTGCCTCGTAAAAAAGAATATGGGCTTCTATGCCCGGGTAGACCAGTGCCAGCCGCCTGATCAGTTTTTCAGCTATCTGATTTTTCAGCGCTGTATAAGCTTCTCCACGTTCCAGGCCCTGACCTGTATTCCATTGATTATACTGATGCATATAGGCGGGCATAAATACCACCAGCGTACCTTTTCCTTCGGGAGCTAATAAACCATCTTTGTGTGATGGCGCCAGGATGCTAAGCGCCGAGCAATCGGGGTCTCCGCTATTGTGCAGGTCTTTATGAAGGCCATCTTTAAACAAATGGATCATCTCCTCCCCAAAACCCAGCGAAGCAGCGCTGCAATTTAATGCGATGCTGAGTGTAAACGATGATGCGTAAATTTCCGCCGCATTCAACCGGTCGATTACTTTTTTACTAATCACTCCATCCGGTAGCAATTTGCAATAAACGGTTTCAAGATCACAGGCTGCAATTACATAATCTGCATGGAATACATGTTCTTTCCCTTTATAAAGGGCTTCCACTCCTTTGACGGCTCCCTTTTCAATAACTATTTTTCCTACAGTGGTATTTAGAAACAATTTATTCTCATATTGTTTTACCACGTATGCCAGCCAATCCGGAACCACCTGCCCACCTCCGGACGGTGGTGTTTGATAATCGTTATAATAAGCCCAGCCAATGGGAACAAGACAGGACAAGAGGTCTGTTTCTGAAGAAAAAATATGGTGGATGCTTTCATTGGAAAAAAATTTTCTAAGGCCTTTCTTCATCCTTGTTCCCGTATAGGTTATAAACGGAATAAACGGCAGGGCAAACCGGAGCCGGTTCCAGATATTCTTTATCCGCAACCATGGCCCCATGAGTTCCGTTGACAGCATTACCGATTTAAAGTTATTAAAGGAGGCGCCGATTTTTTTTGCCTTTTGGAAAAAGCGGGTGATGCCCCGCTGGTCTTCCGGATAGGTTTGAATCAGCAGCTCCTTTAGCTCATCCGGGTTGTTGGTCAGTAAAAAATCGATTGACTCACTTTTGTAGCGCTGAATTTTTTCCAGGCATTTAAACGAAGGGTGATCCTTGCCTATGAAATCAAATATCCTGGAAACACTACCGCTAGCAGAACATTGGTTAAGCCAATGGATGGCCGTATCAAAACGGAATCCTTTGCGCTTAAAACCAGCAAGATAGCCACCAATACGGGGTTCTTTCTCCAGCACCGCCACCTGTAATCCGGATTTGCTCAGAATTGCCGCTGCGGTGAGGCCTCCGACCCCCGAGCCGATAATTACCACGTCAAACTGTAAAGAGGGTGCACTATCCATAAGCAGATTAAACTGTTTGATCAGTAAAGTGGCTCCCCTACTAATACTTTTAATCAATACGCATTAAATAGTCCATTGATCATGCACGATGGCCACCAGGTAGTACCGGCCATGCTCCAGCTTATATACCAGTCGCACCGACTTCCAGTCCATACCTCCATTCTTCCTGGTTCCATCCAGGTAGTTCTCCGTAAATTCCGCACCGGGATAAATGGATTTCAGGTTGTTGATGGAATTCCCTTTTCCATAAACTGTATTTACACCCGCCTGTTTGGCGTTTAGGAAATTGCCGTCATAAACAAACTTCCCAAAATATTCCGCGGGAGAAAGAATGATGGCATTTCCGCTGCCGTCATAGGTCCCCCAGTTGATCTTTTTATATTTATCCCGCGTCATCAGCTCCCGGAATGCTTCCCGTGAAAATTTTTTATCAGAACCGGGTTCTACCGTCGCATACGGTGAAAAACGGACGCCTTCTTCCGGGTGGATAAAGGAGTCCAGTTTTGCGTACTCTTTGTTTTTAAACAGGGTCAGGATCTCCTTGGTGGTGGCCGACAGCACGCTGTCCTTGTTGGCCGCCGTTACCCGGAACTCGGTAACCGTATCCGTTCCTACTAATTGCATGGAATCATGCCGTTCCGAAATATCAACCCCGCTGGTATCATCATCCGCAGACCCGGGCTTTGTACTTTTATTCTTACAGCCGTTGCAACCGGCTATCATACTCCCCAGCACCAGGCTCAAACCAACGGACCATACCCAATGTTTTTTCATCATATGCTGTTCTTTTATTAATTCTCCGGATCCCCACCCTTAACCGGGCCAAACCAACACCTACTTAAAAAGGAAGGTCATCCGCACCCTCATTCAAATCGGAATAGGTGTCTGATGGATTGTTATCAGTAAACTGATTACCGCCGCTGCTGCCGGCTCCGCCCGCCGGTTCCAGCTTCCAGGCCTTCACATCGGTGTACCAGCGGCCGTTGTATTCACGGCTTTCCACATCAAATGAAATGGTCAGCGATTTTCCCACCTGCAGCAGGCTTTCATTGATCTTGTCTCCCCAGATAGAAATACAAACCTTTTTCGGATACTGTGCCTGTGTCTCCACAATGATATCCTGTTTTTTCCATTCTCCATTTTTCCCCATCCCTTTTTGCAAGGGCAATATCTGAACCAGCGTACCTGTCAACTGCATCATTAAACTGCTTTATTTAAATAGTAAACAAAATTTATGCTACAAATATAACAGGCTTCCCTCAAAGCCATTGGAAATTATGTGGTTTAACCGGTAAAATTACTCCGGTTCCGGATTTGCGATCCGGCAGGTTTTGTTCCTCCCCAATCGCCGCGCAACAGTTCTACCGGTACTGGTAAAGAATCCCTCTATCAAATGCGGTCCATCTGCAGGCTTTTGCCCCGGCGGCCTTCAGCCCGTTATTTGTCCAGCTGTTACAGGTATGAAAAAGGCTGTAGGCGCCTTTTGCTTCATAAAAAGCATCATCCCGGTTATACCGGGCTTCGGTAACAATAGCAACCGGCTGGCCCGAAGGATCCCGGTCCAGCGATGCTTCTACATACCCGGCCAGCTTGCGGTACCGGGCCTCTGAAAGCAGCAGTTTGCGGCAACGGAGACCTTCTGCAAGATGCCTGTAATAGGTAACATGCAAGGCGGTTTCTCCCAGCCCGGTAACCGCTTTAAAGGCGGTGGACACTGTCAGGTCTTTCCATTCCGGTGTGTTCAGGTAAAATCCTTTATCGCCCCACCCGATGGCGACCCACCGGTACCCGGTATCCTTGCTAAGCGTGTGTTCATAGGAAAAGGTCCGGCTCCAGTCTTTACCGGCCGCAACAACCGGAAGCACCAGGTCTGTATGGACGCCGTTGGACAATACAAACGCTGTAATGGTCCGGGGCAGCCCATCCGGCATTTCCGCAACCGTACTCCGGGAAAGCACCCGCTCCGCAAGCAGGTATCCGCCTATGAATACCAGCAATGTACCCGTTATCCAGAGCGCCCCTTTAAGCATTTTTTTAATGATTTTCATACCAGAAGATAAAGATGCAGAAAAGAAACGGTTTTCGGCCCCGGATTTCCTTACTTTGCAATATGGACTCCAGAATGGTATTAGACAGCGACAACGAACTGCGGGAAAAAATAGACCGGCAACCCCGGTTTCAGAAGATCATTGCCTCCCTGCTTTCATATATCTTTCATCCGGTATTTGTACCCATTTATGTTATTTACTTTTTATTGTATATAGAACCGTTCCTTTTTTACGGCACAACCGAGGACGGCCGTTTAATGGTACTGCTGCAGGGTCTGGTGAACTACACGTTCTTTCCCCTGGTTTCCGTTTTACTGCTTAGAGGTCTTAAATTTATTCCCTCGATAAAACTTAAAGAGCGGAAAGACCGGATTATTCCTTTTATTATTTGTAATATCTGGTATTTCTGGATCTGGTATGTATGGCGTAATTTGGAGGGAATGCCTCGTGAAATGGTGGTTTTTGCCATGGGTGTCTTTATGGCATCCTCGATCGGTCTGCTGATGAATATCTATATAAAAGTGAGCATGCATGGAATTGCCCTCGGCACCGCAGTTTCCTTTTTATGCCTGCTTGGTTTTGAATACGGTCAGGGAATGGGAATTTATATCATGACAGCCCTCCTGATCGCCGGACTGGTATCCACATCCCGGTTGCTTTTATCGGATCATACAGCCAAAGAAGTCTATTGGGGGCTTATGGCCGGCACCCTGGGACTGCTGATCGCCCAAATGGTGGTGTAATTGCCTGAAACGTGCCGTCAAAGTTCATGCACCGTTTCTGATGCATCCTCATTACTTTTTATTACCAGAACACCGGATGACAGATCTAATTTATATATAAACAGTCCTGCATATCTGTACCTCTATGGCAGCATGTCAAAAAAACCTCCAAAAATATTAGCGTTTTATTGCTAAATTTATTAGCTTTGCGTTGTTGATAAATTCATTTATACGGACTGGGCTAAATTGTAATTTTGGTTATGGCAAAAACAGATAAAACAACAGAAATAGACATGAACAGCGAGAAGCTGAAAGCGCTGCGCCTTACAATGGACAAGATTGATAAGGACTACGGAAAGGGCAGCGTAATGCTAATGAATGAAAAAGCCGAAGTAACCCAGGAAGTGGTTTCTACCGGATCCATTGGCCTGGATACAGCCCTTGGGATCGGCGGGCTGCCCCGGGGACGGATCATTGAAATTTACGGACCGGAGTCATCCGGTAAAACAACCATAGCCACCCACGTTATTGCAGAAGCACAGAAAAAAGGCGGAATGTGCGCAATCATTGACGCCGAGCATGCTTTTGACAGCAGCTATGCTAAAAAGCTGGGTGTGAATGTAGATAATCTGTTGATTTCACAACCGGATTACGGAGAACAGGCCCTTGAAATCGCCGACCGGCTGATCCTTTCCGGCGCATTGGATGTAGTGGTGATTGACTCGGTAGCAGCGCTTGTGCCCAAAAGCGAGTTGGAAGGCGAAATGGGCGATAGCAAAATGGGATTACATGCCCGACTGATGAGCCAGGCGTTGCGGAAACTGACCGCCACCATTTCAAAAACCAATACGATCTGTATTTTCATTAACCAGTTGCGGGAAAAGATTGGTGTTATGTTTGGTAATCCGGAAACAACCACAGGGGGAAATGCGTTAAAATTCTATGCTTCCGTGCGACTGGATATCCGCCGTTCTGCCCAGATCAAGGACGGGGATGCCGCAATCGGTAACCGGGTTAAGGTTAAAGTAGTAAAGAACAAAGTGGCACCGCCGTTCCGCGCTGCCGAATTTGACATCATCTTTGGAGAGGGTATTTCCAAAACCGGGGAGATCATTGATATGGGTGTAGAACTGGGCATTTTGCAGAAAAGCGGCTCCTGGTACAGTTATAACAACGATAAGCTGGGACAGGGCCGGGATGCGGTAAAAGCATTGTTGCTGGATAACCCCGAAATGGCTGCTGAAGTGGAAACGCAGATCCGGGAAAAGATTAAAGAAATGCAAGGATGATTTTTTGAATATAAACAGGTTAGTAAGTACGCCCCGGCTCTCCGGGGCGTTTCTTTTTCCGGATCGCGTAATTTCTTTTCCTGTTTTCGAAATACCGGAAACAAACAGTCTGATACTTTTGAAGAAAAAGCCCATGTGCAACTTTAAAACACTCTATTATGCATCTGAAGGATACCTGATCATGTGCAGCGACTGCCAACATTTCCAGCTGGCTTTTCAAACCACACTATTGACGATGACCGCCCAGGACCTGCAGGTATTTCACACGCTGGTAAAAGAGAACCGGGAATACAACCCGGCCGATATAAATCCTGAACGTAAAAACATCTATATTCCAACACCCCTGGAAGGGTATGGCATCATTTTGAACCGGAAGGAACTGGAAGCTCTTTTCCAGTTATTGGAAACGGCAGAGGTAAACCTTAAGACAGCATCCCTGCTGGAGTTGTTCAAAACTTCCCGCTCGTCAAAAACTAATGATTGGGGTAATACGCCGGCTTAAATAAGCCTGCCGCAGCCCAGGCCGCGGCAGAAAATGTAGTTATGTTGTTTCGTGATCTATTTACTAAACCGGAAGTTGGCAAAATAATAGGTAATATCCTGCGAAGGCGCAAAAGTAAGCGAGGGCTCTCCTCCAATGTTGATAACGATTACCCGGTTGTGCTTGCCCACACTCTGAGAAAGGTCTATAGTCTTATCTGTCCATTTTTCAAGCTCCGAATCATTAATCTTATTCGCATCCTTTCCATATTCCCAGTACTGCTGGCCGAAGCTGCTTTCTGTACCAAACGCCCACAGGTAGTTCATAATGCGCAACCAGAGACGCTGATAGGGCGCATACGTTCCTGACAATACAGACTTATTTGGAGCATATACCTTGAACTTTAAATTCTTGTACTGGGTCATATCAAACTCGTATTCTTTCGGAAGCTGAATAACGAGCGTTCCATTCTTAGCTCTTACGGTTGCTTTTACTACATTCTGCAGGTCGGTGCCTGCCGGATAGGTTGCTGCAGGTGCCTGTACATCCAGCTTCCAGTTTGCATCCTGTATTACGCCATCCAGCAAAAATGGCTGCAACGGAACAAGGAATTCATCAGGTTTATCAACGATTTCCACCACCCCGCTGCTCACATAGGGCGCCAGCAGGTTATCGATACCCATAGAGTTGGCAATATATTTTACTTTCGTCAGGGTACCCAGGTCCAACAGGTCCAGCAGATATTGCGTACTGGACAGCGGCATATCACCTACCCGTCTTGCAAATGGAACAATGGGGCCGCCACCAATGACATCTGTTACTCCATTCCGGTTATAACTGTTCTTTGTCATTTCAAAAATCGTTCCGCCGGTGAGGTCCAGTTCTTTTAAATTAGGGAAATAGAAAATATCCTGCAGAGTAGTAGTATGCACCGGGAATGTCAGCTTCTGTACGGGTGCCACGCCATCTGCGGTAAACGTGGTAATCCCGTTAGCCGTTAATATTGCCGCTTCAGCCGGAGCAAAAGGAGTGGAACTAGTAGGTATACTTATCTGGATCTTCCGCGGCACCCACACCGTATCCAGGATGGGCGTTCCATTGACCCTTGGAATAATCTTATAATTGATATCAATGGCTGCAGGAGTTCCCGGTGCCAGATTGCTCATCAATACCCTTGGATTTTGTGCACGTTCTCCTTCTTTTGCAGCCCCGGTCTTATCCTTATAGGAATATTGAAGGCCATAGTAAGTTAATACGGCAGAGGAAAGCCCGGTTGGCCAGGTTAATATTGCGGCAGCTGGTGAGGTAAGCGCCTGGGGTGAAGGGATTACCAGGTTAGCCACATCCGTTTCAGTATATGGGATCAACCCGATTTGCTGCGGCACGGATTTGTTTCCATTTTCGTCTATCGTATATATCTTGAACCGGTACAGTTTAGATACTTTAAGATCTTTGATGTTAAGCCATGAGGCAAGCGTGTCGATCGTGATCTTTTTATCATCATACTCCACTATCGTTTTCATGGCTTTTCCCAGCTTTATCTGACTGGCTGGGATCCTGCCGGCCTTCATCAGGTTAATCTCCACGCGTTCAAATCCCACGCGGCCAATAATGGTATCAAACCTGCCGGGATACACCGTTTCGCCGGCATATTTTTCGAGGTTATCATACATTTTGCCACAGGACAATATCAATACTGTACAAAGGAACAGGAGTATATATAGTTTATTGCTCATAACGCTGATATTTGGATTCTTATCTATTGCGATTTTTTTCCATAAAGAGTAATTTCAGACAGACAGTTCGCATCATCCAGGGTGTAGTTCCCTGAGAACCCTTTCAGTGCTTCAAACCGGAATTTTCGGGTGCGCTTCGTGTATTTTGGGTTATCCGGATACATATAGGCCATATCTCCGGCTTCTCCTTTTTTTACAAATTCAAGTTCCGTAAGACCAACAGGAACAGGTATTGTATATTGCATCACCGTGTCCCATTTGCTGCCGGCATCATCCCATATATATGTGCGATAAACACCCACATTTTCTGTGCGGTAGTACTGGCCCCTGCTTACATTGGCCAGCCCTCCCGAATGCCGCTGTGTGGTAACGATCCGGCTGATTTCATAGTAATCGCCCAGATCGATGATAAAGTTCCAGGGCATATTCCCATCTGCAGTTCTACCGGTGCGCCCGCGGCTTTGGGTATGCAGGAAATTGAGATTATCACCGCGGTCGATAATGTCATCAATTACCTTAAGGGATCTTCCTTCCAGCCCGTTTCCAAACATCATGGGCACTCCGCCAACGGAATCATTGGCATTAGGGATTGTCCAGGCCTGTTTGGGAATCTTCATGTCCTCATAAAGAGTGAAAGAGCCCTTATTCTCGAATTCGGTCGCATTCCCATAGACATCCTGTACTTTTACTTTCACGTTCACTTTTTCATCCGGTTTCAGGAACAGGTCGCTAACAAACCTTCTGTCTGTAGCCAGGTTTGAAGAAAACACAGTAGTTAATTTACGGTTTGTTCCCCCCTGCGGAAACTCGTATTCCACGTATACGTTTACGTTTTGTTTCAGCTCATTTTGCCAGTCAAGGAAAAATGAGCTAAAACCAGCCTTTGCCTGTATTGTTTTGGCCACCCTTGTGTAGGCCGGTTCCAGGGGCGTTACTTTTACATCCAGGGCTTCTGATTTGTTTCCAGACCGGTCCACTGCATACAGCTGGACGGTGTATTCATCAATACTTCCAAACCCGTATACATCCAGCGAATCCACAAAATAGGAAGCCATAAACTTAAACGACTGCCCGTTCTTATTGGTGTACAGGGCTTCAATGCCCAGCAGGTCTTCATCCTTGGGTACGGTGTAAAAGAAGCGGGCTCCGCCATACAAGGGTTTATAGTCCTTTAACGTAACCTTGCCGGGTGCGGTGCTATCACCACTTTCCGTTTCAAAACGGTCCTGTTTTTTGCACGCCGCCACCAGCATTAGTAATAATAGGGGTATAATCAGCTGATTTTTCATAATTCTTTTTATTAAATGCACTTCATTTAAAAGCCTTACCATCCCGGGTTCTGGATCAATTTTCCGTTTGTATTCATTTCGTTCAGATCAATCGGCCACAAACAATCGGTAATTGTAAACCGGCGCGATTGTTTATCTTCCAATATAAAGAAGGAAGGCGCGGTAGTTCCGGTATAGGTCCAGCCCCTGATGGGTGCAGAAAAAACGGATGCCGCTCTTTTATACCGGATCATATCCCAGAAATACTGTCCCTCGAAAGCAAATTCAACAGACCGTTCCTGTAAGATAATATCCCGCATTCCTTCTTTTGTGAGGTGTTTACCTGGATTCCGGCAAAGACTTGGATCGGACCATACAGCCTGCACATCAGGCACGCCAGCACGCCGGCGTACTTTGTTGATCTCATCATATACCTGGGAGCTCGGGCCACTAAGTTCATTCAGAGCTTCTGCCTTCATCAGGTACAGATCGGCCATACGGATTAGCGGAAAGGGGTATTTGATGGTCCGCTGCCAGGCTCCGGATTGCGATTCCGGATGTACAAATTTCTGAACGCCGATACCGGTAGCCAGATAATCGGTCTGGCTTATGGAAGAAAGGAATCCTCCAGCGGTACCGGAAAACATCATGGTCGGAATTAATTGCGTATGCGCTCTCCAATAGCCAGCAGTTATACCCAGGTTGGCATAAAAACGGGGTTCCCGGTTCATATAGAGTCGGATGGTTTGCGCACCAGGCTGCAGGTACCCTGCAAGAGGCTGATACTCCGCAGCGCCGGCTCCTGGAGTCGTCAGGATCTCGTACATACTACCCTTGTCAAAAGTTGCATCCTCATCAATAGGCAACCCGTTCTTTGTATAATAACGTTCTGCCATCTGGTAGGAGGCTCCCAGCCACTGCCAGGAGAATCCTGTATTGTCCACAACGCCTTCAAATCCTTTTGGTAGGCGTATATTGGATGCATGGCCCAGCTCGCCCTGGTTATAGTAGTCAATATTTGTATAGCCCCATACCACCTCTTCATTCCATGGATCACAGATCAGCATCCGGAGGTCATACAGCGTTTTCATATTGTCATTATTTACGCTGAATGCATCTCGGTCATACGCATAGGGTTCTCTGGTATAATGGTATAAACGATGGCCATTGGCTTCAGCAATGGTTATAGCCGAATCGATGGCATTGAGCGCTTCCTGCCATTTTGCCTGCTTATATTCCATTGGAAAGAAAGGCTGCCCGTCATGATCAAAAAAGTCGCCAAAATATTCCTGGTTGCCATTAAAGAAAGGACTGGCCCTGAAAAGCAGGATCCGGGCCTTGATGGCCCTGGCCACCACCTGGTCGATCTGCCCGGCATTGTTGGCGTCTGCCCGTTCATTCAGATCCGGAATGGCCTCATTGATCAGATTTAGTATGTATTGGAAACAATCTTCTACTTTGGAGCGCGGTAAGAAAAGGTCTTCCGGTTTCGACTCCGGTGTAGCCATTTTGTCTGGGATCACAATGGGACCATAATGTTGCACCAACAGGAACATGTAATAGGCTCTCAGCATTTTCACCTGTGCCTTCCATTCTTTCTTTTCCCCATCCTGCATATCTCTAACTTTATCAATATTGGCCAGGAACACATCCGTTTGACGGATGCCCTGGTATAGCGGCTTACCACCCTGTGTGCCGGACCAGAGGCCTAATTGCGGGGAAGTCATAGATTGCAGTCCACGCATAATACGCATAGCTCGCAGCTGGTCTGTATTATTATTCAGATCCAGACGGCCGATCCACTCATCACCAAGAGTCCAGGACGTTAAATGAGTATTATCATCCCTGGGAATATAATTGTAGGCTTTTGCCAGGGCGTTCCAGGCATCTGTTTTTGTATTAAAAATATCTTCCAGCTTCAGTGTATTATCCGGTACTACATCCAGATATTTTTTGCAGGAAACAACGGTAATCAGCAAAAGTGCAGATACAATAATGTTAAAAAATTTCATGTTCCTTTTTTTAAAATGACAATTGAATCCCGGCATTGATCCGTTTATTATTTGGATACCCAAGTCCCCGATCACGCATTTCCGGGTCCCAGAGTTTGAAGGAAGAAAATGTAAACAGGTTCTGCCCGCTGACATAAATGCGGCTGCCGTCTTTTATACCCCATTTTTTAAATTGCCGAAGGCTATAGCCCAGTTCAACAGACTGCAGCTTCAGGAATGACCCATCCCTTACCCACCAGGAGGATTGCTGAATATTGTTGTTAATCGGAAAGGTGGATAACCGGGGCCAGAACGCATGTACATTCGGATTGGTTTCACTCCAGTAGTCGTCCGCAATAATCGCCAGAGCGTTTCTCCTGAATGCAAAAGGAGCAATCCCTGCCCGCGAGTCGGAGCTGGATGCCGTCGCATCAATAAAAAAAGAAGTACGGGCGCTTCCATTGAAGAAAAACCCAAAGTCAAACATCTTATAGGTCATTGAAGCACCAAACCCGTATTGAACTTCGGGTACGGTAGGAAATCCAAGGGCTACACGGTCATTGCCATTTACGACCCCGTCTCCGTTCACATCTTTATACTTGATATCCCCGGCCATATAATCCCCAAAATCCTGTCTTGGTGAGTTGGCAATTTCAGCAGAATCCACAAAAAGTCGTTCAGCAATCAACCCCCACTCCTGGTTAATATTACTGCCCAGCCGTTTTAGGTATGCATCCGGAAAGTTTTTTTCGTCAATTTTTACCAGTTTGTTTGTAGCGTATGTAAAATTGGCCCTTGCAGAAAACCAGAAATCCTTGTTCATGCTCTTTTCGTAACTTAAAGAAGCTTCAAATCCTTTTGACAGTACCTCCCCCACGTTAGCGCTCACAGAAGCTTCCAGCCCGGCGGAAGCCGGAAAATTCTGGCGCGGCATATATATTTTACTTCTTCGGTCCCGGTAAAAATCAGCCTGCAGTTTTAAGGCCTCGTTGAAAAGATTCAGATCCAGTCCTGCATTCCATTTCTCAGACTGCTCCCATGTAATATCGGGGTTGGCGTAGCGATTTACCCGGTATCCGCCATACGAGTTCATGAACGATGTACCCCAGCGATAGCCGTTGTCCACAACCGTAGCCCCATTGTACAATGTAATATCAGAAAGGAAAAAGAAACGGTCTCGGCGTGCGGCAATGGCATCGTTACCTACCAATCCCCAGGATCCTCTCAGCTTAAGCGTGCTGATAAGGTCTTTCAACGGCTCCCAGAATTTTTCGTTGGAAACAGACCAGCCGGCACCCACAGAGGGGAAGAAGCCCCAGCGTTTGCTTCCGGTAAATTTCTCGGATCCCATATACGAATAACCAAACTCCATCAGGTAACGCCGGTCATAGGTATAATTGGCCCGACCGGAATTCCGCACATTTTTTTCGGGAAGCGCTTCAAAAATTGAAGTACTTCCAGAGGTAAGCAGTTTTTTCTCCATGGTACCTACCGTTGTTGCTGCCAGGCTGTGCGGGCCAAATGTACGTTCCCAGTTAAATAACAACTCGTAATAATAACGGCCGGAGGCATCTCTTACCGGGATAATATTGCCCAGGTAGGGCTGCCCGGAAGTAGGATTTAGCGGAAATAATTTATACGCTCCAGTAACCTGGTTGTACGACTCTATGTCGTAATAATAAGGCGAATATCCGCGTAGACCGGAATTCTCACTCCAGGTAGAAGCTGAAGCTTTTAGCTGTGCTCTCAGTCCTTTTAAAATCACCCCCAGGTCCTGCATCAATGTGGCCTGTGCCGTGATATCGGATGTATTCTTATCCTGATAGCCCCGAACCATCTGGGCATATGGATTGACCTTTAATGCTCCGTCAACAAAGCTGCCGCCAAACAAAACATGCTGAGTGTACTGGTTCGCAGAATCCGGTTCATATACTGCCGGGAAATCTACCGGATTGCTGAACATTACCATCCTGAACAGATCTGAAGCAGAAACATAAGGGCCATTATATCCTTCAAAACGCCCCTGAATGCGCGTATCCAATTTTGTAGTAGGCGATAATTTAAAAATCACATTGGAACGGATAAAATACCGTTCAATGTTAATATTGTTATTATACCGGTTGGTTTGATCTGTTCTCAGATAGCCAACCTCCTTATCCATCCCCATGGATACATAATAAGTGCCTACCTGTCCGCCACCGGAAATATTCACATTAGCCTTCAGGTTGGTAGCCGTAGGTTTGAACATGGTTTTGTACCAATCGATATTCGGGTAGATCATGGGGTTTTCATTATCGATGGTAGATTGTATCTTTTGCTCGGAATAATAAGGCCCCAAATTGGGATCCCGGGTAATGCGGGCCTCGTTATACAGCCTCATATAGGTAGGGCCATCCAGCATTTTTGGTGTGCGTACCGGGCTGGCCACATTTACGTCAAACCGCATATTAAAACCTACAGGGCCCTCTCTTCCGGCCTTAGTGGTTATCATCACAATGCCATTAGCGCCACGAGCCCCATACATTCCGGTAGCCAAGGCATCCTTCATAATGGAAAAAGACTCGATGTCATCCGGCTGCAGTCTGGCCAGATTGTCCATAGTAGATTCGAATCCGTCGATAAGTATCAGCGGTGCCGACTGATAGCCAAAGGTAGTAACACCACGTACAAAGAACTGGGCATTATCCGCGCCGGGTTCACCGGAAAGCGAGTAAGAAATCATCCCCGGAATCCTGCCGGCAAATGCACTGGTAAGGTTGGAAGCCGGTATCCGCAGATCTTTTGCGTTCACCGTTGTGATGGCTCCCACAACCGTAGCTTTTTTCTGTTTACCAAAGGCAACCACTGTTACCTCATCCATGTCGTTCTTGGCATTGTAGAGTAGCACTTCAAGAATGCTTTTATCACCCACTACTTCGGTGTACTCCTTTTTTCCAACAAACGAAAAAATAAGCGAGTCCCCAACGGCGGCGTCGATTTTAAACTCCCCGTTTTTGTCCGTAATTTTTTGAACCGGCTTATTGGCGATACTTACGGTAACGCCCCCGAGCGCAAGGCCGTCTTCAGCATTCTTTACAACTCCTGTTACGCTTTTGGTTTGGGCATGCCCGACCACGTAACTAAATACAAGTAGAGCTACCAATAGCAATCTCATACAATAATAGTTTGATTTCGTCCAATAAATTTATAAATCGATGTATCCAGAAAACAGCAAAACCAATATGGCAAATACTTGGTTTAGTACAATCTTTTACAAAGAAAATGATAGCAGTAATTCAATAATCATTTCCGTTTTAATGCTTCAATTTTAAAAAATAAGGATCTTATCAATTATGCATAGCATACTATTATTATTTATAGAATTAAACCTGATTGAATCAATTTATTTAAAACATATAGTTTCTTTATAAAAAAAATATATAAAGAATTTTTAAGTAACGCTATTTTTTTCCTTAAACGTTTAAACTTTAATAACGTTAATAAATTGTTAAATATCTATTACTGAAACGTTTTTGCAACAATGGCTGACCATATTTTAACATATTATTGGCAGCAACAACCCGAATACATTCCTATTTATTCTTTGTTTAAAACCCACTTCTAAAGACGCCGCCAGCAAGCCGTTGGAGCCCCGATTCGATCAACAGATCCGCCACGGAGTTGCATTTCTTTTTTTAATGAAGATTTGCGATGTTCTTCATTCAGCTATTCATCTTTTAATGTACTTGGATCGATATCCGGCTCCGGCAATCCCATGTTGGCCATTTCTGTATAAACAGATTCATTTGCCCTGAAGCCCCATTTTCGAAAGAAATCCGTTAGATTTTTTCCGGAAATGGTACAGGCTTTTAACATAAAATAGCGCATCTTATCTGCATCAGCAGACAAATTCGGTTTTTCCAGTCGCGTTTGTTTATGGAGATTTATATAAAATTGATCGCCAAATGCCAACCATAGCTGATGAAACATAAATAAACGGGTAAAATTTCCATCGGCCATTTGTGCATTCGAATTAAAATCTTTATTAGGATCTGCAAGCGCCAGGAAATTCATCGCATTGGTTGTTGGCGTTCCTTTTAGTCGGGTTGCACCGCCGCCGTTGATGGCCCGTTCCGCAGCCATTGTATAAATGTTAACTGTTACCTCTCCCAGCGTTGACCATTTCCAGGCCTGTTGCTGCCGCATATGTCCCAATTCATGCCAGGCGCCCCAGCCACTTGCAATGATCTTTGAAGCGGTCAGTGCCTCATCCATCAGGCCGGGCGCAAACCAGGTACGGTAATAACTCGCAGCTCCCCACAGATCGCGCTTATTCGATTCCGTCATCAGGATCTTATGAGTGGGTAACTGGTGTTCCGGTGCAGAACCATCCAACCCGCTGATGTAGTTTTCACCGTTATCAACGCCTTTATCAATTGTTTGTAATATAAAATTGGCAGCATCGCTGCCGGTATTGAGTGCCCGGCTTCTCTTAAAAACGAGGTATACATTTTTATTCAGCAACAAAGCTGCCGGCGACCTGGTATAAGCACTCAGCTGCGCCTGCCAGTCGGTGGTTTGATCCTTTATAAATACCGGTGCCCGTACGGCGCCCGTTTGAAATGTGATCCGCACTTTGGCTCCTGGTACAGCAGTAGTGGTATAACGGATCCAAAGCAGTCCGCCCAGCGGCTCCGCACTAATGGTATTTAAGCCCGCGGTAAGTTGTACAGACAAGGGATCCCAGCGAAGTGTATCAAATGAATATGTTCCGATCAACAGTTTGGGAAGCCGGGTACCTTCCAACTGTTCTACCTTTAAAGTAAGCGTTGTATTGGGTGGAAGATAAAAACCGGTGGGCTCAAAATCAGACCAGGGGTTGCCCTGCCGCAGCCGGTCTACCGATTCCTTAAAAGCATCTGTTTTTTCGCTAAACTCCTGCACTTCGGAGCCAATTGCATTTTTTGCTACCTTCACCGGCGAATCCGGATTTTTTGCATTGCCTGGTTCCACGCCCGGAGCCGGACGCTCTTCTGTTTTAACTGGTGCTGTTTTTTGACAGCCAAAGATCATAAACATTAAAAGGCTGGCCACTAACCAGGGCTTCATAAATACCGGTAATTTCATATAACAATGTCGCTTTTTACAAGGATACTTCCGCAAGAACTGTGCGCAAGTTTGGAACAATCGTTTGCGCAGATTTAAAAAAGAAGGATCGTTGACAAAACGCGCTCTGAATTTAAACAAGCATCATCAAAATGACACGCGATCAACCGCAACGTTTCGAAGATATCTGTTCCGCAGCTATTCATAGCATTCATGACGAAGGAAGCCTGCATAGTCATGCCATTCCTATCTATGCTACATCTACCTTTGTGTTTGACAGTGCCGAGCAGGGCATGAACCGGTTTGCCGCTACAGAGCCCGGATATATTTACTCCCGTTTTGCCAACCCCACCACCACAGCCGCTGAAAAGCTGATTGCTGCGTTGGAAGCGTTTGGCCTGAAAGATGAGCAGGGAACAGCATTACAATTAAAAGCATTGCTGCACGCCAGCGGACAAGGCGCACTGTCTACCCTTTGCTTTTCCTTACTAAAAAGCGGCGATATGGTGCTTACCAATACCGCCCTGTATGGCGGCACACATGAATTCTTTGCCTACCTCCTGAACCGATCAGGTATCCAGACATTATTTATTGATCTCTCGGACCTGAATGCCGTGGAACAGGCGCTGCACCAATATCCGCAGATCCGGCTGATTCATATCGAATCGCCCACAAACCCGCTGATGGGCTGTACCGATATGGAAGCCATCTGCAAGCTGGCAGCCCCTTACGGAATAAAAGTAAGTGTTGACAATACCTTTGCCACACCATACCTGCAGCAGCCCTTTGCTTTGGGCGTTGATTTTGTGTATCACTCCACTACAAAATTTCTAAACGGTCATGGCACCGCTATCGGCGGTGTACTGGTTGGGAAAGACATTGAATTTATGCGCACTACCGCTACAAAAACTTTTAAATTGCTGGGAGCTAATGCCAATGCTTTTGATGCATTCTTACTTATCAACGGCATTAAAACATTACCCCTGAGGATGCAGCAGCACAGCGCCAACGCCCAACACGTGGCGGAGTGGCTGAATGCACATCCTGCTGTAGCCAACGTAAACTATAACGGGCTGAAAACACACCCGGATTATGCCTTAAGTGCCCGGCAGATGCGGCACCCCGGCGCCGTACTTAGTTTTGAATTAAAAGGCGGCATTGAAGCAGGAAAACATTTTATCAACCGGCTGCGGATGTGTACCCGGGCCGTTTCACTGGGTACCGTAGATACGCTGATCTCCCATCCGGCATCCATGTCGCATGCCATTATGAAACCGGAGGAACGGTTAAAGGCCGGCATCACCGACGGATTGATCCGCATGAGTGTGGGCATTGAAGCAGTGGAAGATATTCTGGCAGATCTTGAGCAGGCGCTTTCCGGGTAGCCTGGTTAGTCTGCACACAGATCCAGGAATGCTACTGCAAATCCGGAAGCGCTCAATGTTTTATTCAGGTTACGGCGAAAAGGGTTAAAGAATCCGAAACCAAGCCCCGGAATGGGCTTTACAAGGTGATAAAATGGCCGGCTTAAATCCTGCGAATTAGCCAGTATGATAAAGGTCAGGCCCTTCTGCGGAATCTTTACAAAAAGTGCAGAATAACCCAACCACCAGCCTGTATGCCATAACAGCTTCATGCCCTTGTATTTTTTTACAAACCAACCCAGTCCATACTGGATGGTTTTCCCCCTGGGTGTTACATAGGGGGTAGTAATCTGTTGCCAGCTGTTGTCTGAGAGGAACCGTTTTTCATCAATGGCAACCGTGTATAAGGCCAGGTCAGAAACGCTGCTCATAATACCGGCAGCGGGATTAAATCCATATTGAAAGCGTACCGGCTCCAGTTTCCCATATTTCCAGTCGTAAGGCCGGGCTACTTTTTCAAGAAAGGCGGCCTTGTTATACCCTGTTAATGCGAAAGCGGTGCTGTCGTCTGTGCTGGGTGCCGTTTCTTTCATATGCAAAGGCAGCACGATCTCCTGCATCAGCAATTCGCCAAACGAATGCCCGGAAGCCCGGGCAATGGCCTTCCCGATTTCTCCATACCAACCACCATTATACCGGAACACATAACCGGGCTTAAACCCGTTAAACGTGTTCCCCATTGCCGTGTGCGTCATGAGGTGCTGTAAACGGATGCGTGGATCACTGCCCCACCGGGCACCCAGATTGATTCCATATTTACCAATGGGGTCACTGAGCAGCAGCCTTCCTGCGGCCACCTGCTGCATAAAAATAATCGATCCGAAAGTTTTGGTAACAGAAGCAATATGGTATACGGTATGTTCGTCCGGCCGTATCCGGCGGCCCACATCTGTATAGCCAAAACCCTTTTTCCAAACCAGTTGTTGTTTATTTACAATTCCGGCCGAAATGCCGGGGATGTGATAGCGTTGCCGCAGCTGTTCCAGCCTTGCTTCAAAAGCAGCCAGTTTCCCGGTGTTCAGGAAGATACTATCCGCTGCTTTTACGGAAACAGTCTGTGATATAGTGCGATGGGTACAGCAGGAAAAGAGCAACGTCGTCCCTGCCATGACAATGAAGTAGCATTTTAACATTATTGGGTTGTTTTCCGCAAAACTCCCCAGTATGTGTATATGCGCCAATTCAAATGCTGCTCAAATCGCGATTTGAGTTATATGCGGCATGTGATCCCGTATTATTTTTCCGGAATTCCGAGGGCGACATACCGGTTGTTTGTTTAAATACCCGTTGAAAAGTTGCAGGGGAATTAAATCCACAGTCATACGCCATTCCTGCAAAGGTCAATTGCGCCGCATCATCCGCCAGCAATTTTTCCTTAAATAAGGCCACCCTGTATCTGTTTACAAACTCGTTAAAATTAATTTGAAGGTGCTGGTTTAGCACTGCCGAAATGGTTTTAGCAGCCAGGCCCGTATGCCGTGCTACCATTTGCAGAGTAAGTTCCGTATTCAGGAACAACCGGTCCTGTTCCATGGTATTTTTTAAAAGGCCGATGGCGGCATCTACCACCGGCTCCGGCAACAATGCAGCATCCTGTTTTTTTTCTGTAACCTGTTGCTGCCAGGAAACCAAATATCCCTTGATGCCCAGCCAGTAGATCAGCAGGGTAATGGGTATATAGAGGGGGTACCAGTCCAGGTTGTCCAACATCCAGCCGGTGTACCGGGGAATCACATAGGGCACTAAATACACAAACCAGATACACAGGAACACGCCAAAAACGGTTGCAACCTGCTGTAACCACCTGAAACCTGCCGGATTTTTTTGTTTTCCGGCGGCAAGATACCGCAGGGTAAGTACGGTATAGAAGGCAAGTGATATCCATCTGGGAATATCAGAATATACATTATAGGTATCGATGGCTATACCCCAGGGGCGCGGATCGTTTTTAAGCAGCCCGGTCCATACACCCGCTACAAATAACCAGGCCATCAGCGGGCTACCCAGGTCTACAATAACCGGTAAGAATTGCATCCACTCTTTTCTTCCGATTTTAAATTCCGGTTCAAGAAATGACCGTACATAGAAATAGAGCAGTGGCCCCACCGGCATAACCACGATCAACGGAATAAGATTTGATAGAAAATTGAGCCATTTTGAATCAAACCAGCCAATATAAGATCCATATAAACAAAAACTTGCAAGCGTCAACAAAAAAATCAACAGTGCCAGCAGACGATTCGGCATACGCAGACGCCTGGAAAAAAACAACAGGCAGCTCACGATAAACCCCTGCATCGCACCCAGCAAAATAATGGTTTGCAGAAAACGCTCCATACTTTATAATTCACCGGTAAAATAATCATTTTTCATCAAAAAGAACCGTTCACCGGTTTCATGTCGATGTTAAAAAAAAGCGCTGCATTTTCTCCCGTCGGCCGCCGACACCATCCATAGTAAAAAAAAACATACCTTATAAATATCAATAAAACATCATTTTACATGGCATGTTTCTTGGAGGAGATCCAACGTATTTCAACAGACCGCATATGATCAGATCCGAAACCGGAAGGATGCGCCGGTGTTATTCTTTGCTTCTACAGGATAAGAATTAACTTTATAGATACAATCGGAATTCTGTAATTTTTTATTGGTAAATGACTATGAAAATTTCGAAGCCCGTTGATGATTTCGTAGTGCGCATGCGCGAGTTCCTTACAGGAGATGCTACTCCTGAGTTCAAAAAAGAAGAACCCTTCCGACTGGAATTGTTCAGCCATGACCAGATGCAACAACATGGCATTACCGTTGCCCGTTCGCACGTAGTGGCAGGCGGGCATCCGCCGGATAAAGTGTTACCCCGGCTGGATGACAATGAGGCGGTAATTGCAAAGGTTTACGATCTGCTCAACGATTCTGTGAGTTCCAAGCAGCCTATTGCCCCTGCCAGTGAATGGTTCCTGGACAACTATTACCTAATCAAGGAACAAATAGCGCTTGGAAGAACTCATTTACCCAAGGGATATAGCGAAACGCTCCCCATACTGGCAAAAGGAAGGTCTGCAGGTTTTCCCCGGGTGTACGATATCGCCCTGGAACTGATCGCCCACAGCGACGGGCACATCAGTATCGCCACTCTTACCGCCTTCATTGATGCCTATCAGACCATAACCCGCTTAACACTGGGTGAGCTTTGGGCCATTCCCATCATGCTACGCCTGGCCATTATTGAAAACATCCGCCGCATTGCTTCACGGGTAGCGCTGGATCGGCTGGAGAAAAATGTGGCGGTGTACTGGTCAGAACAACTGCTTGAAACGGCCCAAAAACATCCGCGCAATATTATCATTATTATTGCAGAAATGGCCAAGTCCAACCTGCGGCTGGACAGTGCTTTCGTAGCTGAATTTATCCGGCGGTTACAAGGCAGAGGTCAGGGGCTGGCCCTGCCGCTCACCTGGCTGGAAGAACGGCTGGCAGAAACCGGCAGCTCTTCAGTTGAACTGGTTAATATTGAGAACCAGAAACAAGCCACCGACCAGGTCTCCATCCGCAACTCCATCGAAAGCATCCGGTTGATCCGGAGCACCGATTGGCGCAGTTTTGTGGAACAAGTAAGCATTGTTGAAAAGATATTAAACACCGATGTTGATGGCATTTACGGTCAGATGGATTTTGTAACCCGAGACCGGTACCGGCATGTTGTAGAATGGGTAGGAAAGCACAGCAAACTGGAAGAATATCAGGTGGCGCAGCTCGCTATTGATCTTGCCAAAGAAAGCGCCGGTAAAGGAGCACCGCAACGACAGCATCACGTAGGTTATTATCTGGTAGATGAAAAAGGCCAACAAGTATTGATCCGGAAATCGGGTATGCGGATCTCTTTAAGACACCGGTTTAAAAACATGCTGAAACACAACCGGCTGCTTTCATATGCCGGTTCGGCCCTCTTTCTTTCGCTCCTGCTCAGTATCTGGATTGCGTTTTATGCTTACAGACAGGAAAGCGGCATCTACACTGCACTTATAATAGGCTTCGCTTCTTTTATCGCATGCAGCCAGGCCATTGTTATTCTCATCAACTGGATCGCCACGCTGATCGTAAAGCCGCGTCCGCTTCCCAAGATGGATTACTCCGACGGGATTCCTGATTCCGCTCGTACCGTGGTAGCTGTACCCAGCATGCTGTCCAGTGAAAAAGCCATCGAAGAACTGGCAGATGAACTGGAAGTACGCTACCTTGCCAATCCTGAAGAACAGCTCTATTTTGCCTTACTGACAGATTTTACAGATGCACCGGAGGAAACAATGCCGGAGGATGATGCATTGCTGGCTTATGCCCGCAAGCGCATAGAAGCCCTGAACCACCGGTATGTAAAAGAAGGCAATACCGGTAGCCGGTTCTTCCTTTTTCACCGGCCGCGGAAATGGAATCACTGCGAAAAAAAATGGATGGGACAGGAGCGCAAACGGGGCAAACTGGCAGAATTGAACAGTTTTTTAAGAGCCACGGGGCATTATGATTTTATGGAAATCACCGGAGACACCTCTTCCCTGAAAGCGGTCCGGTATGTGATCACCCTCGACGCAGATACCCAGCTGCCACGCGAAGCAGCCTGGAAACTGGTAGCCACCATGGCCCACCCTTTGAACCAACCGGTGCTTAATACCCAGCAGACGCGGGTGGTAGACGGGTATGGCATTTTACAACCGCGTACCTCTGTAAGCATTCCTAGGAGTAACAGCAGTTATTATGCAAAAATGCACAGTAATGATTCCGGGCTCGACCCCTATACACGCCTGGTGTCGGACGTGTACCAGGACCTCTTTTCCGAAGGTTCCTTTGTAGGAAAAGGCATCTATGATATCGACGTTTTTGAAACCGTACTGGGCGATACCTTTCCTCCCAACCGCATTCTAAGTCACGACCTGCTGGAAGGATCTTATGTCCGCTCCGGACTTGTAACCGATGTGGAATTGTTTGAGGAACACCCTGAAACTTACTGGGCAGATGCCAGCCGCCGCCACCGCTGGATACGGGGCGACTGGCAGATTGCCAGCTGGGGAACCCCCTTTGTGCCAGGCAAAGAGCGCAAACTCCGCCGGAATTTTATATCCAGCCTCTCCCGGTGGAAGATATGGGATAATATCCGCAGAAGCCTGGTGGCACCGGCCATGATGGTGTTTTTAGTAATGGGATGGGCCTTTGTACCTCATCCACAATTATGGACCCTTCTTTTTTTTACAGCCTGGTTGCTTCCCTTAATCGCCAGTTCCGTCTGGCAATTATTTCACAAGCCGGAAAGTATGCACTGGCGGGCGCATCTTCTGGAAATAAGAGGCACTATTATCAGCAGTCTTGCCCACATCCTGTTTAATATCCTTTGTCTTCCTTTTGAGGCCATCCAAAACCTGGACGCCATTTTCCGGGCTAACTGGCGCTTGTTGGTCTCTCACCGCCGGCTGCTGCAATGGACCCCTTCCGGGATGTCGAACGGAAAACAAAAGACCCTGCTTCAGGCATATATTTATATGTGGGCCTCCGTACTGGTTCCGGCGGTTATCCTTGCGTTGCTGATCATCATCAACCCAACGGTCCTTTGGATGGCCAGCCCCATACTTGCAGGATGGCTGCTGGCACCAGCCATCGCCTGGCAGATCAGTAATCCATCAGCAAGAAGAGCCGTTGATCTGTCTTCAAAAGACAGAGACCGGCTCCATTTTTATGCCCGCAAAACCTGGGCATATTTTGAAGATTTTATAGCCCAGGAAGATAATTGGCTGGCGCCGGATAATTACCAGGAACACCCCATAGCATCGCTGGCACACCGCACCTCTCCCACCAATATCGGCCTCGCATTGCTCTCTAATTTATCTGCCTACGATTTTGGATATCTGTCTGTTAACAAACTGGCAGAACGAACGTATAAAACCTTCGAATCCCTTGCTGCACTGGAACGCTATCGCGGGCATTTCTACAACTGGTACGATACCGTTTCACTGGTACCCCTGCAACCCAAGTATGTTTCTTCCGTAGACAGCGGCAACCTTATCGCCAGTCTCATCCTGCTACGGCAGGGACTTGAAGAGATCCGCCAGGAAAAACTCTTTAAACAACAACATATCAACGGCCTTCTGGATGTCTTTGCCGTTTTAAAAAGCGTTTGTGATAAAAAAACTCAGACGGAGCTACTGGCACCAACGGGCAAGCTCCTAAACAACCTGAAAGGTTCTTTTCCACTTTCATTGCATGAGCTGGTAGCTCAGCTGAATGCATTGCAGGAACAGGCGGATCTTTTAAAAAACCATCCCCATATGGCTGAAAACACGGAAGCGCAGGACTGGGCAGCACGTTTGGAAACCCAGTTAACGGACCTGGTTACCTGCATCCGCACTTTCTGTCCCTGGGTGCTCCATTTACCCGTTCCGGATGCCTATTCCCGGTTACAAATACTGGAAGAAGTGCCCTCCATTAATAATATCCTGGAATTGCAACGTATATTGCCCGATTATATCAATGCATTCATTAAAGAAGCCGGAAGCAGTACTGAGAAAGAACACCTAGACCATCTGCTAAAGGCACTGGAAACAGGAGCAGCTTCCGCCACCCGGTTCCTGTCAGGACTTGAAAAGATAAAAGATAGTTGTGTTGATTTTTCAACGGCAGATTATGATTTCCTGTATAATAAATCTCAGCATCTTTTCCATATCGGCTACAATGTAAGCGAGGATGCTGCTGATAAAAGCTACTATGATATGCTGGCCTCCGAAGCCCGCCTGGGTATTTTTACAGCTATCGCGCAGGGTAAGATCCCGCAAACCGCCTGGTTTACACTGGGACGACTGGTAACCAACCTGGGAAACAACCCGGTGCTCCTGTCCTGGAGCGGATCCATGTTCGAATACCTGATGCCCCAGTTGCTGATGCCTTCTTACGAAAATACATTGCTGGACCGCAGTAATAAAGGCGCTGTAAAAAACCAGATCGAGTACGGCAATAAAAACAATATTCCATGGGGTATTTCCGAATCGGGTTATAACCTGGTAGATACCAGCCTGCATTATCAGTACCAGTCGTTCGGCATACCCGGCCTGGGCCTGAAAAGGGGCCTGGCTAATGACCTGGTCATTGCTCCGTATGCCACCATGATGGCGTTAATGATTGATCCGGCGGAAGCGATGGATAACCTCCGGACCCTTTCTCAAAAAGGGTTTGAAGGTCGTTACGGGTTTTATGAAGCCATCGACTATACACCTTCCCGGATGCCACGGGGCCAGTCATATACTATTATCAAATCCTTTATGGTGCACCATCAGGGAATGAGTTTTCTATCCATGGCCAACCTCCTGTTAGACAAAAAAATGCAGGAGCGGTTTATACGCGACCCGCAGTTCCAGTCTGCCCTGCTTTTGCTTCAGGAAAAGGCACCGCGCTCTACCAACTTTTATGAGCATACAGAAGATAACAGTGTCCGGCAAACCATCTCCCATGAATCGCATATGCGGGTGCTCACAACTCCAAACACCCCCATTCCGGAAGTACAGCTGCTCTCCAACGGAAGATATGCACTTATGATCAGCAACGGCGGTGGCGGCTACAGTCGCTGGAAAGGTATTGCGTTAAACCGCTGGAGGGAAGACACCACATTAGATAACTGGGGCGTGTTCTGTTATATAAAAGACATGAGCACCGGCCATTTCTGGTCCAATACCTATCAGCCCACGCTCCGGAAAAGCAAGGCTTATGAAACGGTTTTTTCCCAGGGGCATATCGTATTCCGGCGTGTAGATGATGGCTTTGAAACGAAAACGGATATTGTTGTTTCCCCCGAAGACGATGTAGAGATCCGTCGCATCCGGATTACCAACCGGTCGGCCTCCACCAAAACCATAGAGGTTACGAGTTTTGGAGAAGTAGTCCTGGCCGACCAGGCAGCAGATGAAGCACATCCGGCCTTCAGCAATTTATTTGTACAAACGGAAATAGAAAAGGATGCCAGCGCCATTCTCTGCACCCGCAGACCCAGGGCCCGGAAGGATACACCTCCCTGGATGTTTCACACATTTATGGTGAATGGTGCAACCAGCGACCAGGTATCCTATGAAACGGACCGGATGCGGTTTATTGGACGCGGCCGCTCCATTGCAGCACCAGCAGCCATCCTCCAGGATGGCCCGCTCTCTGGTACAGCCGGCTCGGTGCTGGACCCCATTATAGCCATCCGGCACCGCGTTACACTCAAAGCCCGGCAAACGGTAACCTTCGACCTGGTATTGGGGGTTGGCGAATCAAAAGAGCTTTGTATGGGTCTGTTGGCAAAATACCAGGACCGGTACATTAAAAACAGGGTATTTGAACTAGCCTGGACACATAGCCAGGTGCTGCTGCGCCAGATCAACGCTACAGAGGTAGAAGCCCAGCTTTTCAATGCCATTGCCGGCTCAATTATTTACGCCAACAACAATTTCCGGACAGCACCTTCAGTTATTGAAAGTAACTTAAAAGGACAGCCTGGCCTCTGGAGCTATGCGATCTCCGGCGATCTGCCCATTGTGCTGGTCCGCGTAAAAGACAGCAACAATATCGACCTGGTAAAACAGTTAATCAAAGCACATTCCTACTGGTCGCTGAAAGCGCTACGGGTGGATCTTGTGATCTGGAATGATGATTTTGGGTCTTATCGCCAGGTATTCCAGGACCAGGTGATCGGGTTTATCACCGCCACCAGTGGCGGGGTACTGGATCAGCCGGGCGGTATTTTTGTAAGAGCGGGTGACCAGATCTCCAGCGAAGACCGTATCCTGTTCCAAACCGTAGCCCGCGTTATTTTTGACGATGACAAAGGCACCCTGGCTGAACAGGTGCTCAGAAAAACACCGGCAAAAGGATTACCGGAACCGCTTGCCGTACAATTGCGGCATCCCAAAACAGACCTACAGCAAAGCGTTGCCCTGCCCAGTCATCTTCTCTTCAACAATAAAACCGGCGGATTTACACAAGATGGTAAAGAATACATCCTGGAATCGGGCCAGCAGAAAAAATCGCCTGCCCCCTGGTGCAATATCATTGCCAATAAAGAGATCGGGTCCATTCTCTCCGAAAGCGGATCCGCTTATACCTGGGTTGATAATGCCCAGGCATTCCGGCTCACACCCTGGCAAAACGACCCGGTAACCGATACCTGCGGCGAAGCCTATTACATACGGGACGAAGAAACCGGTATTTACTGGTCGCCCACCCCGCTGCCTGCCCCCGGTAAGCATGCCTATATTACCCGGCATGGCTTCGGGTACTCGGTTTACGAACATATACACTACGGAATCGCTTCCGAATTGTGGGTTTATGTTGACGAAGCCCTGCCCGTGAAATATATGGTCTTAAAGCTGCGGAACCTTACAGGACAGGAACGTAAGCTGTCGGTAACCGGGTACGTGGAATGGGTGCTGGGTGATCTGGCACATAAAAACAAAATGTTTGTGGTAGCCGACAAGGATCCGCAGACAAATGTGTTGTTTGCGCGCAATCGTTACAATTCAGCCTTTTCAGAAAAAGTGGCTTTTTTTGATACCGATGCCCGCGAAAAAACGTTTACCTGCGATCGTACCGAATTTATCGGGAGGAACGGTACACGCACCCGACCTGAGGCGCTTTTGAGAAAAAACCTGTCCGGGCGGGCCGGCGCCGGTCTCGATCCCTGTACTGCGTTGCAGGCCATGCTGCAGCTCGCACCGGAAGAAGAACAGGAAGTTGTATTTCGCCTTGGTGCAGGAAAGAACGAGCAGGAAACCCGCGAACTGGTACAAAAAATAAAAGGATTGGCATTTGCCCGCGAAGCCCGGTTAAAGGTACATGATCAATGGAACCGGATCCTTGGCGCCATTGTTGTAAAAACTCCGGATGAAGCGATGAATGTAATGACCAATGGCTGGTGGCTGTACCAGGCACTGGCCTGCCGGGTGTGGGGAAGAAGCGGTTTTTATCAATCTGGCGGTGCTTTTGGATTCCGTGATCAGCTTCAGGATGTGCTGGCTTTGATGCATACCACGCCCGAAATTACAAAAGAGCAGATACTCCTCGCCGCTTCCAGGCAATTTAAAGAAGGGGATGTACAGCACTGGTGGCACCCACCCACGGGTCGCGGAGTACGCACCACCTGCTCAGACGATTATCTCTGGCTTCCGTATGTTACGGCAAGGTATATTACCGCCACAGGCGACAAAGAAATATTAAATGAATACGTATCTTTTATCGACGGACGTCCGCTCCAGCCCGATGAGGAGTCATATTACGATCTGCCGGTGTTCCTGAACCATTGGGAGACCCTGTACAATCACTGTAAGCACGCCATTCGCCATGGATTAAGATTCGGACAGCATGGACTGCCGCTGATCGGTTCGGGCGACTGGAATGATGGTATGGATAAAGTAGGCGAACACGGAAAGGGCGAAAGTGTATGGCTGGCATTTTTCCTTTACGATATACTTACGCATTTCGCTGCCATTGCGGAAGACTATGGCGATGAAGATTTTACCACGCTTTGTAAAGCGGAAGCCGAAAAATTAAAGGTACATATTCACGATAACGCCTGGGATGGCAAATGGTACCGGCGCGCCTATTTTGACGATGGTACCCCGTTGGGATCTGCGTCCAACGAAGAATGCAGGATTGATTCCATTTCCCAAAGCTGGTCCTTGCTATCCGGCGGGGGAGAACCAGAGCGGAGCCTGCAGGGAATGCATGCATTGAACGAATACCTGGTAGACCGCAGGAATCAGATCATTAAACTGCTTACACCTCCCTTCGATAAATCCGACCTTTACCCCGGATACATCAAAGGGTACGTGCCAGGCGTCCGGGAAAATGGCGGCCAGTATACCCACGCCGCCATCTGGACCATTATGGCATTCGCAGCACTGAAAGATAAAGAGCGGGTATGGGAACTATTTTCAATGGTAAACCCTGTCAACCACGCACGCACACCACAGGATGTTGAAAAATACAAAGTGGAGCCCTATGTAATGGCCGCAGATGTTTATGGGGCGCCGCCGCATGAAGGCCGGGGTGGCTGGACCTGGTACACGGGTTCTGCCGGGTGGACTTATCAGTTGGCGATTGGTTCTATCCTGGGATTGCACCGGGAAGGTAATCGTCTTTACATCAACCCCTGCATTCCGGATACATGGGAAGGTTATGAGATCCGGTACCGGTTTGGTAATACCTATTATAATCTTAATGTTAAGAATGAAAAAAAAGAAGGCCGTATCCTGTTTCGTGAAAACGGGCAACCGCTGAACGAGCCGTTTATCACATTGCAGGATGACGGGAATGAACATCATATAACAGTGGGGCTGTAGACCTCCGGTCCATCTGGATCATTAAGATCCTTTGGCACGGGTGCATATAACTGTCTGGCCATTGCTGATGGATTAAAATGAAGATAAGCGCCGTAAGTGCTTATGTACATGCTGAGGCATTCAACATATGCCTACCGCCGGCCAGGCAAATTCATCTGCCTGTTTTAGTGGTTTGCAGCAAAATCATCACGAATGAAGTATTTTCGCTCTGTACAGAAATACAGCACTCATTCATATGAAAAAAATTGGCTTATTAATCATCGGTCTTGTTGTCCTCAGCCACCTATCGGGAACCATCGCCGCACAGATCATCATTCCTGTTGAAACCAGGAATGTAGCCGTGGTACTGCAAACGGATAAAAACAATCATCTAAAGATTATTCATACCGGGAAAAAATTACAGGAGCCCGAAGAATATGCGATGTTAGACCGGATGTACCATCTTACCGGCGATGGCGGCAGCTCCAACAACAGCGCTTTTGCAGTGGCAGGGATCGATAATAATTTTTCCGAACCGGCTATTGCGGTGGTGCACGCAGACGGCAATCATTCGCTCGATCTCCGTTATGAGAACAAAACCATCGCCAATGAAGACGGTGCCATCCTTACAAAAATCACTTTAAAGGATGCGGTATACCCTTTTTATGTAGACCTTTTCTTCAAAGCCTGGAAGGAAGAAGATGTTATTGAGCAATGGAGCACGATCCGGCATTCAGAAAAAGGAATTGTAACCCTCAACAAATATGCCTCGGCCAATCTTTATTTTTATAATAAGGATTATTATCTTACCAGCTATAATGGCAACTGGGCAAAAGAAATGCAGCCGGAGCATACACAACTCAGGCAGGGCATGCATACCATTCAGTCGCGACTGGGCACCCGCGAGAACCTCATCGGCTCACCCAATTTTATGCTGGCACTGGACGCACCAGCTACAGAAACCAGCGGTACAGTAATGCTCGGACAGATCGCCTGGAACGGAAATTATTCCATCCAATTTGAAACGGATATCAATAAAAAAATGCACCTGGTAGCAGGTATCAACCCCTACCAGTCTGCCTATAGCCTTAAACCGGGAACCACATTTGAAACCCCTCGGTTTACCTATACCCTGTCGTTTGCCGGAACTGGTACCGGCAGCCGCAATCTGCAAACCTGGCTGCGCAACCACCAGCTGCTGGATGGCAACGGCCAGCGGCTTACCCTGCTGAACAACTGGGAGGCCACTTATTTTGACTTTGACCAGGAAAAGCTGGTAGGTCTTTTTAAGGGAGCCAGGGACCTGGGCGTAGACCTGTTCCTGCTGGACGATGGCTGGTTTGGTAATAAATATCCCAGGAATGGAGATAAGGCAGGACTGGGCGACTGGCAGGAGAATAAAAAAAAGCTTCCGGATGGCCTTCCTTACCTGGTTAACGAAGCTGGCAAACAGGGCGTCAAATTTGGTATCTGGATAGAACCGGAAATGATAAATCCTAAAAGTGAATTGTATGAAAAGCATCTTGATTGGGTACTGCGGGAGCCGCAGCGCCCGGAGATCTATTACCGCAATCAGCTGGTACTGGACCTTACCAATCCCCAGGTGCAGGACTTTGTGTTTGGGGTGGTAGATGGCTTATTTCAAAAGAACCCTGACCTGGCCTTTATCAAGTGGGATTGCAATGCTCCGATTTTTAACGGGCACTCTCAATACCTGGAGAAAAATAAGATCCCGCAATCCCATTTATACGTGGAGTATACACGGGGGCTGGAAAAAGTATTACAGCGTATCCGCGCTAAATATCCCAAAGTGCCCATGATGCTTTGCTCCGGTGGCGGAGGCCGCTCGGACTACAATTCCCTGAAATATTTTACCGAGTTCTGGCTGAGCGATGATACCGATCCGCTGGAGCGTGTATTCATTCAATGGAATTACTCCTATTATTACCCGGCTATTGCCATGTGTAACCATGTAACCGATTGGGGCAAACAGCCGCTAAAATACCGGGTAGATGTGGCTTCGATGGGCAAGCTTGGATTTGATATCCGCGCCAACGAGCTCAAACCGGAGGACCGATCTTTCTGTCAGCAAGCGGTTAACAATTACAATGGCTTTAAAGACATTGTATGGCATGGTGATCTGTTCCGGCTGGTAAATCCCTACGAAAACGATCTGGCGTCGCTTATATTCGTTAATAAAGACCGGAGCAAGGCCGTTATGTTCAACTATCTTACCAATTCGAGATATATCAGCGAAGCTGCTGTAAACCCCATTCGCCTGCAGGGCCTTGATGCCGCAAAAAAATACCGGATCAGGGAACTCAATCTCTACAACAATCAAAAGCCCGGTATCGACGAAAGCAAAACGTACAGCGGCGATTTTTTAATGACCATCGGGCTTAATCCCAATGTAACCCTGAGCCGCACCAGCGTGGTGTTAAGTATAGAAGCATTGTAAGATTTCATGATAAGCCGGATCCATTCTATTAAAATCTGCGTCTGCAATGGTTTGTTAAGAAACAAACCATTGCAGGCACCCCGTCAGCAAAGGCACTGTCCCGGAACGAAGCGAAGGTTTCAGGCTACACATTTTTAATGACCCGGGCAGGATTGCCTGCAGCAAAGCTATTTGCCGGCACATCCCGTTTTACCACGCTGCCGGCGCCAATCACGCAGTTATCGCCAATGTGTACCCCGGGCAATATGGTAACATTGCCGCCTACCCAAACACTATTGCCGATAACTACTTCCTTTGCATATTCGAGACCAGTGTTCCGCTCAGCAGCATTCATTGGATGCAAGGGTGTATAGATCTGCACACCAGGCCCAAACATGCAATGATTGCCGATGGTTACCGGCATTGTATCGAGGATGGTGCAATTGAAGTTAAAAAATACATGATTCCCTATGTATATATTAACGCCGTAATCACAGAAGAAAGGGCCTTCAATATAAAGTCCCTTTCCCTGGCTGGGGATCAGCTTTCTAAGAATAGAGGCTTTGGCGTCATGTTCCGTCGCATGGCATTGGTTATACTCCTGGCAAAGGCGGTGCGCCCGGTCACTCATCGCCCGTAGCTCAGGATCTGCGGGGGAATAAAGTGCCCCTGAAAGCATTTTTTCCTTTTCGGTGATCATTGAAGATGCTATTGGTAAACAGTAAATATAACCAATTGGAAAAGGATGACAAACTTTCGGTAACCAGGGGCACTTCAAATTTTCGTTACCGTCATGCCGACCGAAGTGAAGGCATCTACAAAAAACAGGGGGGCTTCTCGATGATACTCGAAGTGACGTTGAAAGAATAATCTTTTTAGGCGAAAATTTGAAATGTACCCGCAACCAGCGCGGGAGGAGTGATGTTTTAAACAAATTGTATCCTTAACTATGGCTACTATAAAAACACGATGGTTATACCGTTGGGCAGATACATCGACCTGCTAACTGATTTTGGGTTAAACGGATATTTGGTTCGGAGGCTCATAAAAACCTGCTGCTTACCTCCTGAATGCCTTGTTCGGGTAAATGCCTGCACTATGTAGGACTGACAGAAGAAGAAACCGGGATTGATATTTTTAGAGTCCCCCAATTTTAACCTGCGGGAAAGTGATCTGAACTTACGATACCATCGCCCGCTGTATGAACATTATTCGCCAACAACCCCGTATTTTTGCCGGATTCTTTCGTGCATACACAAAAAAAACATACCGGGTTAAAGTGGATACTGGCGGGATTGGTATTTGCTGTATTATGGTCGTCTGCGTCTACTGCAACCAAGATAGCGTTGGCTGTATCCCAGCCATTGGTGATCGCCGTGATGCGCTTTGGTGTAGCATCGCTGATTATGCTGGTTATTGCACACCTGGTGCTTCGCAAGCCGCTGCCCCGTAAAAAGGAATGGAAGCCGCTGTTCATTTACGGGATGCTGAACATCACTATTTACCTGGGATTGTATGTGATCGCCATGCAGCAGGTAACAGCCAGCGTTGGCGCATTAACAGTGGCCGTCAGCCCCGTGTTCATCAGCTTTATCTCGGTATTCTTTTTAAAAAAGCCATTGCCGCTCCGTATTTTCTTTGCTATATGTATTTGCCTGTTGGGCATCCTGGTAGTAGCCTGGCCCTTACTGGGCGGGGCTTCGGTTACACCACTGGGGTTGGTTTTGTTGCTGGCTAGTATGCTTTCATATTCCATCGGCACCATTTATTTTTCGTCGAGAAGCTGGGGACAAATGCACCTGTTTGTGCTCAACGGCTGGCAAACCTTTTTTGGTGGGTTGCTGATGCTGCCCATCGCCCTCTACACTTATAAAGGAGCGGCCAATCACTACACCGCCGCATTCTGGGGAGGCACTCTTTGGCTTGCCCTGCCGGTTTCCATCGGTGCCGTTGCATTATGGCTCCACCTGCTGAAACAGGATGCAGTTAAAGCAGGCATGTGGCTGTTTATCTGCCCGGTCTTCGGCATCATCATCGCAGCCCTTTGGGTACACGACTCCGTAAGCATCTATACCATCGCCGGAGTGCTAATGGTATTGGCGGGCCTGGCCCTAAGCCAGTTCAGTAAGGATAAAAACCAATCATAGCCGGAGGAAAACCGCTCATATAATTTTTTTTGCAGAAAAAAATCTTTTTATAAATTAGCGCACCTTTTATTCAAGAACAAGTAACGTTTGCACTCAAAAAAGGTAATCCCATATTTGAGGCGCTATTATTTTATTAATGAATTTTATTATTTATTAATGTTATGTTAGCACAACAAAGTCTAGTTTCGTTGCAGAGCGGAAAGAAAAGGGTATTCTGCTGCCTGCTGTTTTTGTCAGTAATTATTTTTTATCCCGGGCGGGTCTTGTCCCAATCACCGGGCTCCGCATTTACCGCGCGGCTAATGAACCTGGAAGCGGCCGTTAATGAAACCTTCCGTTATAATGCGACCCTTCACAATGAAGCGCGGCAGGCTAAAATCTATGAGCTGAAATCTGAAGCGCCCATCGGCTGGAACGTCGCATTCAAAATAGAGGGTAGCCAGGTAGCCTCCTTCCGGCTCGATTCGAACCGGACGCAGGACATATCCATAGAGGTGCTTCCCGCTCCTGCAGCCAAACCCGGCAAGTACAGTATTCCCCTAAAAGCCATATCCGGGGCAGATACAGCTGCCTTAACTATTGAAGCAGTAGTAAAAGGATCGTATGCAGTAGAACTGACAACGCCCACCGGCAGACTGAGCGATGAGGTTACGGAAGGATCTTCCGCACAACTGCACCTGGTTGTTCGGAATACCGGCACCATTGCACTGGACAACCTCGAACTTTCCGCACAGGCCCCGTCGCAATGGGATGCTGCTTTTGATCCGTCAAAAATCAGCAGGCTGGAACCCGGCAAAACCATGGATGTAACCGTAAACCTCAAGGTGCCGGATAAAACCATTGCAGGCGATTATGTTTCTAATTTCAGCGTAAAAAATCCAAATGCCAATGCCAGCGCTGCTTTCCGCATAACGGTAAAAACATCTTTCCTCTCCGGCTGGATCGGACTGTTGGTAATACTGCTGGCTATGGCAATTATCTATTACCTGGTCCGCAAATACGGAAGGAGATAAATTATGGAAGCTCCGATCATTGAACTGAAGGGGTTAACGAAATGTTACCGCTCACTTCGGGCGGTCGACAACCTGGATCTGACCATTCGTAAAGGTGAAATTTTCGGATTATTGGGTCCCAATGGTGCCGGCAAATCCACTACCATACTCATGATGCTGGGCCTCACAGAGCCCACTTCCGGTACGGCAATGGTTTGCGGCTTCAATGCCACAAGAAATCCCATACCGGTAAAACGGAAGGTGGGCTATATGCCGGATAACGTGGGTTTTTACAACAACATGACCGCATTGGAAAACCTGATGTATATCGGGCGGCTGAATGGCATCCCGGAAAGTGAGGTAAAAGAACGCGCCTGCGATACATTGGAAGAAGTAGGTCTGGCCGGTGCCATGGACAAACGTACAGCTACCTTTTCCCGGGGAATGAAACAACGGCTGGGTCTGGCCGATGTACTCATCAAGCGCCCGGAAGTGATCATTCTGGATGAACCCACCCTGGGCATCGACCCCAGCGGGGTAAAGGATTTCCTTGTGCTAATAAAACAGCTGAGCCGGCAGCAAGGGCTTACCGTCTTGCTTTCCTCCCATCACCTGCACCAGGTACAGCAGGTCTGCGACCGGGTGGGGATCTTTGTGGGCGGAAAACTATTGGCTGAAGGGAATATTGACACCCTGGCCGGCAACCTGTTTGCCAGTGAGCCGTTTGTTGTAGAAGTAATGGTTAAAAACCCGGCACCCGAAACCCTGGAAGCGGATCTCATGAAAATGGATGGTGTGAAAAAGGTGCTTGTAAAGGATCAGCTGCTGCAGATATCCGGAGGCTCCGATATTACACCCGGCCTGGTACGGCTTCTTGTTCAAAAAGGCATGGACATTACAGGAGTGCAGCGGCGCTCTTATGGCTTGGATGAAATTTATGAACGTTATTTTGAAACCAATTTAAATGAAAACAGTCCCAGTGAAAAATCCAGTGGTTTATTTCAAAGGTCTTTTTTCAGAAAACGTAAATAGCAGAAAAAAGCCGGCAGGCGAACAGCCGTTTTCGGTAATGGTCCGCAAGGAAGTAGCAGACCATATCCGCAGCTGGCGGTTTATCATATTATTGGCCATTATGCTGCTGACCTTTTTAGGTTCGATGTATGTATCCTTGTCCAATATTTCCAGGGCAGTGGGAAATACAGAAGATCCGGACCGTTGGTTCTTATACCTGAAACTGTTAACAATTACTGATAACAGCCTGCCACCCTTTCACATTTTTGTAGGGTTCCTGGGACCGCTGCTGGGTATTGGGCTTGGGTTTGATGCAATAAATGCAGAACAGAATAATGGCACCCTCATTCGCCTGCTGGCCCAGCCGGTATACCGCGACAATCTGTTGCTGGCTAAATTTACAGGGGCGCTTATTGTGATCAGCGCACTTTTTTTATCATTGGGATTGCTCATGATAGGCGGCGGACTCATCATTACCGGCGTACATATGGAACCACAGGAGTTCTTGCGCATCCTTTGTTTTATTGTACTTACCATTGTATATGTAGGTTTCTGGCTCAACCTGTCTATTTTACTTTCAGTTATTTTTAAACAGGCAGCTACTTCGGCGTTAACGGCCATCGGTATCTGGCTGTTTTTTACTATTTTTTACCAGATGGTCATGAGCCTGGTGATTAAGGCGGCCTTGCCGGATCCGGCCCTGCTTTCGCCGGATGAGGTAGCCGGTTATAACAGCCTTATCACAACCTTCCTGAGGATGGCACCCAGTCAGCTTTATGCAGATGGAACCACTACCCTGCTCATGCCCTCCGTAAGAAGCCTCGGCCCCCTGTCGATGGAGCAGATGGCAGGAGCGATTCCTACGCCCCTTTCACTCCGGGAGAGTATTATGATCGTGTGGCCGCAGCTTTGCGGGTTGCTGGCAGCTACATTGGTATGCTTTGCACTGGCCTATTACCGGTTTATGAGAAGAGAAGTACGGAACTAAATAGCGCCGGATCTGCTTTACGAAACATTTATATTCCTCATCGGCGTATTGATTTTTATACAGGTTACCGCGGTGTTTCTGGGCATTATATCTAATTTCGCAATTCCGGGCAAGCTTCGTTGAATAAGTGGGCGGTTGTACTGTTTAAAAAAATTTAAAGTAAAACAGCGTGCAGTGCGTCTTCCATAGCAGTGATCAAACCCGGCAACGGCCACTCATCGTGTATAAAGTATATCATGCAGGAAAGAACAAACGCCCGTAAAGCAGCAAAGCCCAATATGCTTGCCATGTTAAAGCCTTATAGGGGGCTTATCATCATATTATTGTTGCTGGCTTTGTTCAGTAATGGCCTGAACCTGGTCATTCCAAAACTCATCCAGTCGGCCATTGATGATTTTTCGCAGCACCGGTTCCAGGCACAACGGTTGATGCTGAATTTCTTGGGAACTTCGGTGCTGATCCTTATCCTAACCTATTTCCAAAGCCTGGTGCAAACCTATGCCTCGGAAAAAGTAGCGCGGGATTTGCGGGAACAGCTTGCGGGCAAAATCTCCCGCCAGACGCACGCTTTCATCCAGGAAACGAGCCCGGATAAACTGCTGACCAATATCACCTCCGATGTTAATGCTGTCAAGACCTTTGTTTCGCAAGCTATTGTCAATATTATTTCATCAATCGTCCTGATTGTGGGTACCGCCGTCCTTTTGCTCAGTATCAACTGGCGGCTGGGTCTCATAGTGCTCTGCGTGATCCCCATCATTGCACTTACGTTTATGCTGGTGTTTAAAAAAGTAAAAACACTCTTCAAACGTTCGCAGGAGGTGATCGACAAGCTGAATAAAACCATTAATGAATCCATTCTTGGTGCGGCACTCATCCGGGTGCTGAACGCGCAGTTCCAGGAATACAATAAATTTATGGACGCCAGCGGCGAGGCTAAGCACCTGGGCTTATCCATTCTTAAATTATTCGCCACATTGATTCCCATTATTGTGTTTACAGCCAATTTGGCGGTATTAGCAGTGGTGGTGATTGGTGGACGTTTCGCCATTACCGGATCCATGACCATGGGAGCCTTTGCGGCCTTTAACAGCTATATTGCCATATTAATCTTTCCTATTTTGCTCATCGGGTTTATGAGCAACCTGATCGCAAGGGCTTCAGCCTCCTATGCGCGCATTCACCAGGTGCTCACCGCCCCGGATACAGAAGAGGGGGGCGACTTTGAAAAACAACTGGAAGGAGCTATCGAGGTAAAAGAACTTACAGTGGCTTTTGGCGAAAAAAAGGCGCTGGATCACGTGTCATTTCATGTACAGGCCGGTTCCCGTACTGCCATTATCGGACCTACAGCGGCGGGAAAAACCCAGCTGTTTTATGCCTTAACCACGTTGATCAAACCACAATCCGGTGCTATTTATTATGATGGTGTTCCGATAGAGACCTATAACCAGGAAGTGTTGCTGCGACAGATCGGCCTGGTATTCCAGGATGCCATTATTTTCAATATGAGCCTCCGGGAGAATATCGCCTTCAACGCAGATGTTTCGGAAGAGGCCCTGCAAAAAGCAGTACAGACGGCGGAACTCGCAGATTTTGTGACAAACCTTCCCAACGGACTGAATACGGAAGTATCTGAGCGGGGACTCAGCCTATCCGGGGGGCAGAAGCAACGCGTCATGCTGGCTCGGGCATTGGCCGGCAACCCCAAAATTTTATTACTGGATGAGTTTACTGCCCGTGTAGATCGCACTACCGAACAACGCATCTGGAAAAATGTGGCCGAAAATTATCCCGGTATCACCATTGTTTCCATTACCCAGAACCTGGAACCGGTAAAGGAATATGAGCAGATCATTCTATTAATGGAAGGTGAACTGGTGGCCAAAGGCACCCATGAAGAGTTGTTACGTTCGAATCCCGAATACAACCAGATCTTGCAAAGCCAGCAAAGCCTGAACAATTATCAAACCACAGAAGCCTAACAATATGCAGGAGCAACACGGTAACCATCAAACAGATTATAACCTGAGCCGGGAGCAGAAAAGTCCGGCAGGTGCAGCCCTGCGCAAGATGTTCCGGTTTATGAAAGGCGAAAAAAGAAATCTCGGCATCGCTTTTTTTGTAATGATGCTGAACGCTGGTCTTACCATGCTTACGCCTTACCTGATTGGTTATATTGTGGATCATTTTATACTCCAAAAGCAATATGGCCTTTTAATACAGTACAGCGCGCTTCTGCTGGGTATTTATATCGTTTGGGCCGGCACAGAGTACCTGCAGGCCAAACTGATGGGCGGTGTTGGACAACGCATGCTATATGCGCTGCGGAACGAAGTATTTAATAAACTGCAGCAACTACCGGTTGCTTTCTTTAACAGCAACCGTTCCGGTGACCTGATCTCGCGGATCAACAACGACACCGATACGGTAAACCAGTTCTTCTCGCAGTCGCTGATGCGGTTTATGGACAGTATCTTTTCGATGATCGGTGTTGCCATATTTGTGTTATCCATTAACTGGGAGCTGGGCGCCGCATCGCTGGTACCGGCCGTTTTCATCCTGTTATTTGCACTGTTGGTTGCGCCATGGGTAAAGAAAAAGAATGCCATCAGCCTGAAGGCCAATGGAGATCTCAGCGCCAATATTCAGGAAGGACTGCACAATTTTAAAACCATTATCGCTTTTAACCGGCGTGATTATTTCCGGGCCCGTTTTTCAAAGGCCAATGACAACAACTATAAAACATCCATCACAGCAGGTATCGCCAACAACCTGTTTACTCCGGTATTTGGATTCTTCTCCAACCTGGCGCAGCTGATCGTACTGGGCTTTGGCATTTACCTCATTCTTGAAGGGCAGTTCACATTGGGCTTGCTGATCAGTTTTATGAGTTATGTGCAATATTTTTACCGGCCACTGCGGGAACTGGCGGCGCTATGGGCGAGCTTTCAAACAGCGCTGGCGGCCTGGGACCGGATCTCCGTAATCCTTTCCCGGCAATCGAACCTGCCGGTGCTGAGCAAAACAGGTACGGCCGTATCCGCATCAGATACAGTACTGGCATTTCAGCATGTATCCTTTAGTTACCCGGATGGTAAAAGCGTATTACACGATATTAACTTTAAGCTGCAACGAGGGAAGACCTATGCCCTGGTAGGCCCCACCGGCGGCGGCAAGAGCACCACAGCGGCATTGATCGCACGGTTATATGATCCTACTGAGGGAATGGTATTATTAAACGGACAGGATATCCGTACTTATACCGCCGAAGAACGTACCCGGGAGATCGGGTTTATTTTACAGGAGCCGTTTTTATTTACCGGTACACTCCGGGAAAGCATCCTTTACGGAAATACCGAACTACGGCAACTCAATGATGAACAATTATTAACGGCCATCACCGACGCAGGATTAAGCGACCTGCTATCCCGGTTTGATGCCGGTTTAAATACGCAGCTGGTTACCAGTTCGGATTCGGTCAGCCTGGGTCAAAAACAACTGATTGCTTTTATCAGAGCTGTACTGCGCAAGCCCCGGATCGTAATCCTGGATGAAGCCACGGCCAATATCGATACGGTAACCGAAAAGATCCTGGAGGATATACTGGAGCGGCTGCCGGCAACCACTACAAAGATCATCATTGCACACCGGTTGAATACGATCGAAAATGCCGACGAAATTTTCTTTGTCAATGCCGGGGAAGTGATCCTTGCCGGAACCCTGGAACATGCCATGAATATGCTGCTGCAGCATAAGCGGGCGAGTTAAAAAATAAACCATATTAATTAAAACTCATGTACCTTTATAAATACCTCTGAGTTTTTTTGAACCATTAAGAAGTTAAGATATATAATGCCGCCTCTTAATGACCCTTAATATCTCAATGGTTTATATAACACCTATTAAAAAACCTGTGACAAAGAAAGAAGTAACCCAGCTTTCCTATGAAATTACGGGATGTGCAATTAAAGTACACAAGGTATTAGGTCCAGGCCTGTTAGAAAGCGTTTATCAAAGATGCCTGGAGTATGAGCTTTCCAGGAATCATTTTACTGTCATACGGCAGGTTTTAGTGCCGGTTGTTTATGAGAATATTGCAATTGATGCAGACCTTCGCCTGGATCTGTTGGTGAATAATTGCGTTGTAGTAGAACTAAAAGCGGTAGAGCACTTGTTGCCTGTCTGTAAGTACCCCCTTTTTCAGACAGCTATAAGTTGAGTATTTTTCTTTTCACCAGCCAACTTTTTGTATTCAAGCGGTGTCAGGTTGTCCAGTGACTCGTGTGGTCTTTTGTGATTGTATTCTTCCATCCATTCCTGTGTTAGTACCCTTACCTGGTAGAGATCAAAAAACAAATATGCATCCAATACAGCTTCCCTGTAAAGTCGGTTAAATCGTTCAATGTAGCCGTTTTGCATAGGTCTTCCGGGTTGGATATACAGGATACTAATCCCTTGTCCCTTCGCCCACAGTTCAAAATCCTTTGAGGTAAACTCCGGACCATTATCCACTCTTACGGCCATGGGCTTACCATTGCTTTCGATAACCCTGTTGAGTGTCCTGATCACCCGCCTTGAAGATATTGAGGTATCCACTTCAATAGCCAATGCCTCCCGACTGCAATCATCGATTACATTGAAGGTTCTGAACTTCCGGTTACCTGTCATGCTATCGCTCATAAAATCCATACTCCATACTTTATTTACCGTTTCGGGTTGTTGCAGGGGATGTTTTATACGTGCCGGGAGTCTTCTTTTACCCTTGCGCTTTTTGTTAAGTTTTAACTGCTTATACACACGATAAACCTTTTTATGGTTCCAGTTTTTTCCTGAGCGCCGTAAATATGCAAAGAGCTTCCTGAAGCCATACGATGGATGGGCAAATGCCAACTCCTGCAAGGCTTCTATTACTGCTGAGTCGTCCTTGACTGACGCATAATAATATTGGGATCGTGGTAATGAGATTATCTTACAGGCCCGGCTCACCGGTATCTTTCGCTCCTTTACAAGCTCCTTGCTTAATTGCCTTTTGGTGGCAGGGCCCAGCCTTTTTTTGAGAACAAATCCCTTAATATCTCGTTATCCATTGCCAGGTTCGCATACATGCGTTTTAACCGGGCATTCTCTTCTTCCAACTCTTTCATGCGCTTCACATCTGAGGCTTCCATGCCGCCATACTTACTCTTCCAATTGTAGAAAGTGGCTTCGGATATACCCAGTTCACGACAGAGTTCTTTGGTCGGTATACCGCCTTCCTGGCGCTTTAAGACTGAAACAATCTGTGTCTCTGTGAATCTTGTCTTTTTCATTTTTTACAGTTTAAATTTAGTAAATCTCTCTAATTTTAAACTGTCTGGTTTTTAGGGATACTTACATGTCCATGAAGCGCAGCTGCTTACCTATATGAAGCAGTTACAAAAACCCCCAGGGACTACTGATCAACTTTTATACAGGCAATATTACAAAAGCTATGAAGCCCTTCGTAAATGAATACTTTAAAGCACTGCCCGAATAACGCAGCGCAAATAGCATCCGTTACTTTTTCACTGCCGTAGGACAAACAAAATCTGTAATTGTAAATTTACCCGAGTCCTTGATCGCCTTAAACCCACCCTGTATATCGATCACATGATCAAATCCACGGGCTTTTAGAATGGAAGAAAAGATCATGGAACGGTATCCGCCGGCGCAGTGCACATACACCGGTTTGCTCCGGTCAATGTCTGCAATATGGTTATTGATATAGTCGAGTGGCATATTCTCGGCACCTTCAATATGCTCCGCCTGGTATTCGCTTTCCTTGCGTACGTCCAGGATATGCGGCTGAGGAACGGCAGCCAGCGCTTCCGGGTCAATACTTTCAATATGGTCGGTCTCCTTGCCGGCCTTTTTCCAGGCTTCGATGCCACCCTTCAGGTAACCGATGGCGTAATCATAACCCACACGTGCCAGGCGGGTCACCACCTCTTCTTCGCGTCCCTCATCAGCAACGATCAGGATCTCCTGTTTCAGATCGGGGATCAGGGTGCCCACCCAAACGGCAAAACTCCCATCAATGCCGATATTGATCGAATTGGGAATAAAGGCCTTTGCAAAATCCCCGGGTGCGCGGGTATCGAGCATGATCGCGCCGGTATGGTTGGCAGCCTCTTCAAAAGCATCCGGATCCAGCTCTCGATTGCCGCGCTCCAGCACCTCATTGATGCTGTCATACCCTTCGATATTCATCATCACATTCTTGGGAAAATATTGGGGAGGTTCTGTCAAACCGTCCGTAACTGCCGTAATAAATTGTTCCCGGGTCAGCTCAGCATTCAAGGCGTAGTTCACTTTTTTCTGATGACCCAGGGTATCTGAAGTTTCGCGGCTCATGTTTTTGCCGCAGGCGCTTCCTGCACCATGCGCCGGATAAACGATCAGTTCATCCGGCAACGGCATAATTTTATTGCGGAGCGAATCATAAAGCAATCCCGCCAGTTTTTCTTTGGTCAGATCTCCCACTATTTTCTGTGCCAGATCCGGCCGGCCTACATCCCCGATAAACAACGTGTCGCCGGTAAAAATAGCGGTCTCTTTCCCGGCTCCATCCATCAGTAAATAAACAGCGCTTTCCAGGGTATGCCCGGGTGTGTGCAATACCTTTATGATCGCATCACCTATTTTAAACTGCTCTCCGTCTTTCGCAATATGAGCATCGTATCCCAAATGCGCGTCTGTTGGCCCCAGAACGATCTGCGCACCAGTTTTGGCAGCAAGATCAACATGGCCGCTTACAAAATCAGCATGAAAATGTGTTTCGAAAATATATTTGATCGTTACCCCGTCTCTTGCCGCACGGTCGATATAAGGCTGTACTTCCCGCAGGGGGTCAATAATGGCTGCTTCACCCTTTGAAGATATATAATAGGCTCCCTGCGCCAGGCATCCGGTATAAATCTGCTCTACTTTCATACACACTGTTTTAAACGGCAAAGATCGTTATTTAGTCGGAATCCTTACATCAACCCTTTTTATAACAGATTTACCGGGAATGGGTTGCTGAGTTTGCCTTCTTTTACAGGCTGCTCCAGGCCCGGCCGGCAATAAAGATCCTGGCCCGGAAACCGGCTCCCGTAATAAGCTCCTTTGCACAACACCGGCCTACCGTAAAAACCCTATAAAAAATCCGTGCTTTTACGCTTCGGAAGGCTTATTCATTGTGCGAACTTTATAGCCGAAACAAAACGAAAGCATATGTCCCTTAAACATGAACTCCCTTTAAAGCACAAAAAAGCCGGATACATGGAATTCCTGGCCGGTTTTTTTATCTGTGGTACCATAGTAACCATTGTTTTATTTGTTTATGTGTTGCTTAGCCTGCTGAGATAATATAATGTTTTACATATTGCAGCCCCGTTCTTAACTGAACAAATGTATTTCCTGGCTCGTTTCCCCGCGAGCCATCAAAAATCTGTGCATCTGCAGCAATAAAGACCCCGTTCCCCGGAATTTCACTACATTCGACTGAAGAAATACCAAATCTTCAACATGAAACGTAGTCTGTTCCTATCCCTTGGCTTGATCTTTTTTTTTTACCGTAACTGCCCAGGAGGGCAGCTCTTACCAGAAGCCCCCCGCTGTTATTGAAAAATTACTTCTTGCCACCTTCAACCCGGGTGTAAGTTTCAATGATGACGGCTCCTGGATGGTGCTCATACAGCGCAGTGCCGGTCCTACTATAGAGGACCTGGCTCAACCAGAACTCAGGATCGCCGGACTGCGCATCAACCCTGCTAACTTCAGTCCGAGCAGGGGCTCCTATTACACCGGACTTGCATTAAAAAACGTGCTCACAGGCAAAGAGGTGCCCATCAGCGGACTGCCAGAGCCCCTAAGGGCCTCCTCCGTTTCCTGGAATCGTGCAGGTGATAAGCTGGCCTTCCTTCAGGAAACACGTACGGCGGTGGATCTTTATACGGTAAACGTTAAAACCGCACAGGCCGTTAAAATCAACCGCACGCCGCTCAACACGGCCACAGGCAACGATTTCAGCTGGTGGGATAATGATCAATTGCTTTACCTGGCCACCACAGCCGCCCCTTCAGCCATGCCCCAAAAGCCCGTTGCGCCGGACGGACCGGTTATTCAACAAAACCTGGGTAAGGTAGCTGCCTCCCGCACTTACCAGGATCTTATTAAAAACAAATACGATGAAGCGCTGTTCCGCTTTTTTGCAATATCACAACCTATTCTTAATAACGGTGATATGGAAACGTCCATCGGTAAGCCGGATCTCTACACCTCCATCCAGCTTTCGCCCGATAAAAATTATTTGTTGGTGGAGCGTCTTACTGGCGATCTTTCCTACCTGGTACCTTCTTATGGCTTTGCCTCAACCGTTGAAGTGTGGGATGCCAAAGGCATGCCTGTAAAAACCATTGCAAAGATTCCCTCCGCGGAACTGGCACCCAGCGGCTTTGACAATGTATTGAACGCCCCGCGCGGTCATAGCTGGATCGCCACCAAACCCGCCACGCTGGGCTGGATCGAGCCGCTGGATAGTGGCTTTATCAAACGCGATGTACCCAATCACGATCAGTATATAATCCTGGATGCACCATTTGCCGCCACCCCGGAAACCGTGGTAGCCACGCCTATGCGAATGTATAATGTGAGCTTCGTTAATAAAGATATGGCGTTGGTTACCCAGGGCTCTTTTGCCCGGCAAAAACGCATTTGGCAACGACTGGACCTGTCTACTAAAACACTTGCTACCCTGGACGACCGCAGCACGAACGATGCCTATAATGATCCTGGTACACCCTTTACCATCAGAAATGAATACGGCCGGTTAGTGCCGCTCATCTACCAGAAAACAAAATTCATCATGAACGGTCAGGGCGCTTCTCCCAAAGGCGATTATCCCTTCGTGGGCAGTTTTGATTTCACCTCCTTAAAAAAGGAAAAACTGTGGCAGGCAAAAGATCCGTATTATGAAGTGCCGGTTAAATTACTGTCGCAGCAAAAAGGACTATCTTTTGTAGCCAGCCGCCAGAGTGCCGCTCAGCCGCCCAACTATTTTATCATAAACGGTAAAAAAGAAACCCCGCTCACCAATTTCCCCGATCCGCAACCGGAGCTGCGCGATCTTAAAAAAGAAAAAGTCACCTATACCCGCAGGGATGGCATCCAGCTTACAGCCAATGTATATGTGTCAAAAAACTACGATCCGGCAAAGGATGGCCAGCTGCCGGTGATCATTGTGGCCTACCCACGGGAGTACAAACAGGCTTCCGATGCAGCCCAGGTGCGCGGCAGTAAGAACACGTTTACGCAGATCAGCTACGGCAGCTTTGTTTTCTTTGCTTTGGAAGGCTATGCGGTGATGGACAATGCCGAGTTTCCCATAGTGGGCGAAGGCAGTAACTACCCTAATGATAATTTTGTAGCACAGCTGGAATGGAACGCCAAAGCCGCCATCAACAAAATTGCTTCCATGGGTATCGGTGATAGTACCCGGGTAGCAGTTGCAGGTCATAGCTATGGCGCCTTTATGACGGCCAATTTACTGGCGCATACCCGCCTGTTTAAGGCCGGCATCGCGCGCAGCGGGGCCTACAACCGAACCCTTACCCCGTTTGGATTTCAGAACGAAGAGCGTACTTACTGGCAGGCGCCCCAGGTGTACAACCGCATGAGCCCCTTTAGCTACGCCGATAAAATAAAAACACCGCTGTTGCTCATTCACGGGGAGGCCGATAACAACCCCGGTACCTTCCCCATCCAGAGCGAGCGGCTCTTTAACGCCATCAAGGGGCATGGCGGTACAGTGCGCTTTGTGCAGCTTCCTTTCGAATCACATGGTTATACCGCCAAAGAAAACCTTCTGCACCTGCTTTGGGAGGAGTACCAGTGGCTGGAAAAATATGTAAAGAAAGGGAAATAATTTTTTTGATGCTTGGACGGAGTTCCCCCACCACCAGGTCCACTCAGTAAAATGTTTATGCCTGGTTTAATCAGTGACGCTTATAAAAAAAAAGGGAGAGAACAAGAATGTTCCACTCCGTATTATACATGAGAAATGTTAAATCTGAGAAGAGGGATTAAATGTCGCCCCTCTTGTATTTTGCTGTTTGCGAAAGGCTTCCGCTATTGTCAGCAATAACACTATAGATGCTCCGGTTATCACGTACTATAATATGATAATTGGTTCCTTCGCTATTGGTTACTTCAGTAATACCGTATATTTCTTTACCGTCATATTTCTTTTTAATCTTATAAAGGATATTCGAAGGCAGATTATTTTCTTTATAGTAACGGATAGTACGGATCAGCGCTCCGTTATTGTCGATCACCGCACGGGTCGTTACAGAGCCTGAACGGAAACTAGCTTCACTGTAGTCTGCAGTAGTACTCCACTGCACGTCCCGGGCATTGGAGAATACTGCTTTAAATGTTTTTAATGCTTTTTCATTTACAGTTGGGTTTACAGTAACAGCAGCCATTGCGTTTAAACCCAGTGAAAGCGCGGCAGTAAGAATAAAGAGTTTCATTTTTAAAAGTTTTATACCTCTTAGAGGTGGTTTAAGTTCTTTTATCAGTTTGTTCAGTCAAAAATAGTATCGGGTTGCACCATCAGCCAAGCAGTATGTGGCAGAATACCAAAGAAACGGGGTGAATGGCGGATTTCTCCGGGTAAAACCTCCAATTTTCTCGTGACCGTAACTCATTCTTTAACTTTTTCGATCCCTTCCGGAATCATTAAAACGCGTTTCTATATATAAATCGCAACAATTCTCCAGATGTTACAGCCGGCACATAAAAAAAATGTTAAGTCTTTCTTAATTAGACGGGACGCGCATTTACGAACGTTCCGTAGTATTAAGCATCAATCGGAACGCCGGCTGTATGGTTTCAGCCACCGCAATGCCTACCTTTGTGGGTCATAAAAAATCAACATGAAGCTGAATACAAAGATTATCCATGCGGGTGTAGAACCGGATCCTTCTACCGGGGCCATTATGACCCCTATCTTTCAAACGTCTACGTTTGTACAATCCGGCCCTAACCAGCACCAGGGCTATGATTACTCAAGAGCAGGGAATCCCACCCGCACGGCGTTGGAAAAATCGCTGGCCGCACTGGAAAATGCACAATATGGCCTGGCTTTCAGCAGCGGGGTTGCCGCCACCGAAACTGTAATCAAGCTTTTAAAACCCGGGGACGAAGTTATTGCCGCTAACGATATGTATGGAGGCACTTACCGGCTGTTCTCCAAGATCTGGGAAAACTTCGGCATTAAATTTATATATACCGATACCACGCAAACAGCACAGGTAGCCCGTGCCGTAACTGGCCGTACCAGGCTGATCTGGATTGAAACACCTACCAATCCGCTGATGAATATTACAGATATTGCGGCGGTGGCGGAGATCGCACACAAAGCCGGCGCCCTGCTTTGTGTGGACAATACCTTTGCTTCTCCCTACCTGCAAAATCCTATCGACCTGGGAGCTGATATCGTAATGCATTCGGCCACAAAATACCTGGGCGGACACAGTGATGTGGTTATGGGAACGTTGATGTTTAACGGCGATGCGCTGCGCGAACGTTTATTCTTTATCCAGAAAAGCAGCGGAGCTGTGCCCGGCCCGATGGATTGCTTTCTGGTGCTCCGCGGTATTAAAACCCTTCACGTGCGATTACAGCGGCACTGTGAAAACGGGCGGAAGGTAGCGGCATTCCTGTCAGCCCATGAAAAGGTGAAAAAAGTATACTGGTGTGGTTTTGAAGATCAGCCGGGATACATTGTGGCAAAAAAGCAGATGCGCGATTTTGGCGGAATGATGAGCTTTGAGCTAAAAGACGATTCCATGGAAGCTGCAACAGCTGTATTGACCGCTACAAAAGTCTTTGCGCTGGCAGAGAGCTTGGGCGGCGTAGAATCCCTCATCAACCACCCGGCCACCATGACGCATGCCTCCATTCCCAGGGAAGAGCGGATCAAGAACGGATTGAGCGACTCCCTGATCCGTTTGAGTGTGGGCATTGAAGATGTGGACGACCTGATCGAAGACCTGCGGCAGGCCATCGGCTAAATACCTGCTACAGATATGTGCCGGAGGCAATATTGCCGATTTCAAAGATGAACCAGAGATCTGCCCGGGGAGCATTGGCACCGGGGGTCGTTCCTGCTTGTTGGAATCCCGTGACCCGCCGGAGGCAGTGAACAGTTCCCGCGCCCTTTCATTTATTGTAAATTCCAGGCATCACGCATATCGCCGGCGCGCGTGTTTCCGGAACGATTCAACAGAACAGACCTTGTATTAATTTTTCATTCAGATCCTCTCGAAATTAGCATTCTCTCCTCCAAACCAACTATCTTGCAGCCAATTGGTCAATTAAAGATCATTTTATGAACAGGGAATTACCGGAAGCAGAACAAACAATGCTATTGCAAACCATCCTTCAGATCAACAACAGCTACCTCGATTGGGAAAAAGTACAGCACATGTCGCTGAAGCCGGACACCCTCTCCAATGCTGAAATATGGGAAGCAGCCAGGAAGGCCAGAGACCAGGGATTTACCCGAACCCTTGCTGTTCACAGTACCATTTTCACCTGGTCTGTATCCAATGATATGGAAGCCGTTTTGCACGATCTGGATGTGCATCTCGCCGGAGGTAAAGACCTTGTAGCAGTAATGGATCAGAAAAACGATCACCGCTACCTGGTAAGCGCATTGCTGGATGAGGCCATGGCATCTGCCCAGCTGGCCGGGTACACTGTCACAAAAAAAATGGTAAAAGAGCTGTTGTTAAAAAAGAAAACAACGGCCAATGAAACCGAACAGGTTGTTGTAAACATTTACAGGTGCCTGCAAAAAATTAACGAGTGGGAGCAGGAACCTTTTTCGGAGGAAAGGCTGCTGGAACTGCACCAGCAGCTTACAAAGGATACGATCAAACTTAAGGGTATCGGCCGGTACCGCACCAATAATAAGTACGATATTTCCGGTATTGAAGATGCCGCCGCTACCAAAGTGGTTGATGCAAAGGCGATCGGGGACTGGATGCAGTGGCTGGAGGCGTTTATAAATGAAGACAGGAAACCGTTCTATATCCATCCCGTAATTAAAGCCAGCATCATTGCGTACCTGGTCACGTATATCCGCCCGTTCAAAGACGGGAACGGGCGAATGGCCCGGCTGCTCCTGTACTGGTACCTGCTTCGGAAAGGCTATTGGGCGTTGCAGTATACGGCTGTTTCCAATATCATCGTCAAGTTAAGATCCCAGTATCAAAAATCCTTCCTGCAGGCGCAAGCCAATGCCGATATTGGTTATTTTATTCATTTTACGATACAGGCGCTGCGCATGGCCGACAGGTCGCTAAAGGAAAGCCTCCAACGCACGAACAAAGAAAAAGAAAGCAATCCTTTTATCAGGATCGAAGGGCTGAATATCCGGCAAGCCGCCGCGCTCCAATGGATAAAAGAAGATCCTGAAAAAATTGTTACTATACGTGAACTTCGGTCCGGCTTTGGTGTATCAAAAGAAACGGCACGTACAGATCTTACAGCCTTAACCGAAAATGGCTGGTTAAAATTTTATCATTTAAATAAGAAGACATACGCCTTTGTAAAAGGCGACTCCTTTGAACAACTGATGCATGAAAAACTCGTCCAAGGATAACCTTGCACAATTTCTAAATACCAAGGCCGCCCTGTATGAGCAGCCGGATTTTATTACAGATGATCCCATTTCCATTCCGCATCTGTTTTCGGCCTCGCAAGACATTGAGATCGCCGGGTTCTTTGCTGCAATACTGGCCTGGGGCAACCGGAAAAGTATCATTAATTCCTGCAAACGCTTGTTGCAGCTAATGGACCAGGCACCGTACGATTTTGTAATGAACTTCGAGGAAACCGACCTGAAGCCCTTTGTGCATTTCGTGCACCGAACATTTAATGCAACCGATCTGTTCCACTTTCTCGACTTTTTACAATATCAATATAAAACCCAAAAACAACCATCGCTGCAAACCGCGTTCAGCAAACATTTGCAACCGGGAGATACAACCGTGGAAAATGCACTTGTGGGTTTTCGCCGGTCTTTTTTTGATGCCAAGACTTTCCCGCATTACCCGGCGCGTACACAAAAGCATATTGCCACCCCCGAACGTAAATCCGCCTGCAAAAGGCTGAATATGTATTTGCGCTGGATGGTGCGCAGCAATGAAAAAGGGGTGGATTTTGGATTATGGAAAAAGATCCGCCCCGCACAGTTGGTATGTCCGCTGGACCTCCATGTGGCGCGGGTAGCGCGTCATTTTAACCTGCTGCACCGTCCGAATAACGACTGGCAGGCGGCCCTGGAGTTATCGGGGCAGCTAAGGCTTCTTGATCCGGAAGACCCGGTTAGATATGATTTTGCATTGTTCGGATTAGGCGTTATCGAAAAATTCTGATTGACCAGTATCAACTTAGTTGTAAAAAGAACGTTAAAGAAAAGAGCACTTTGTGTAACGCAAAAACATTTTACATCATTAAGATGATTAACCTTATTCATTGAATGATTCATTAAAATTTAAACACATGAAAAAATTATTCGCATTCGCATTATTGTCGATGGTTGCTTTTGGAACTGCAACTGCACAAAGCACCGACCTGAGAAGAAAGATTACTGTAAGCGGCACCGCAGAAACAGAGATTACACCGGATATTATCTACGTAAGCATTTCCCTAAAGGAGTATTTTGAAAACGGTAACAGTAAAAAAAGAGTAGATATTTCCTCATTGGAAAACCAGCTGTTTGCCGCAGTTCAGAAAGCCGGCTTCTCCAAAGAACATTTAACCATCAGTAACCTGAACAGCTGGGCTAATACCACCGGCAAGAAAAAGAGTCCTGATTTTCTTGCAAGCCGTCAGTATCTTTTAAAAGTCAGCGATCTGAACAAGCTGGACCAGATCCTGGGCAGTGTTGATTCCAAAGGCGTTCAGAGTACGGGCATTCAAAGTTATGACTATTCCAAAATGGAGGACCTGAAAAAAGAGTTGAAAATAAAAGCGCTGAAAGCCGCAAAAGATAAAGCAACTTATATGGTAGAAGCATTGGGCGGCACTTTGGGTAATGTACTGGAAATACAGGATGGGGGCGATGGTCCGATGCAACCCGTAATGTACCGGAACTATGCGATGAAGGCGGAAGCTGCTGATATGGCCGGAGGCGACGCCGACCTGGATTTTAAAAAGATCAAATTAAACTTTACAGTAAATACGGTTTTTGAAATAAAATAGGACGTATAAGTCCGATTTACAAAGGGGTTGCTCCGGAGAGCAGCCCTTTTGTATTTAAAATAATCAATGTAAAATTTTGAATGTAAAAGCAGGGAGTCCGGTGGTGGACACCTCTCTCTTCTCCAAATAAAACCGGAGGCCTCCATAGCCCCAAATACTGGATGCGGAAGAAATGATTTCAGTGAAACTTTATAATTCCCAGGATAAAGCCAATCATCACTTTATATTTTAAATTGAACAGTTCATCTTTTATCCCTACCACAGCGACCAGCCACCTCCTACTTTACTCTTGGCACCAGCCGGGCGCAAATTATAGGTAAACGTCGCCAGGAAATATTGTCCCAGAATATTGCTGTAAGTAGTTCGTACCGTATTTTGATAAGGAATAATATCGGTATTGCGGGTCTGGTTCAGCAGGTCGTTGGCGTATAACCGCAGCACTGCACGTTCATCTTTAAAGAAAGTAAAATTCACGCCAGCATTCCACATAAACATTCTCCGGTATTGCGGATCTGCAAAGGCATTATTATTCAGATACCGCAGCTCGGTGTCAAAGATCACGTGCTTTATATACCGCATCACCAGCTCTGTGCCTATTGTTTGATCAAAACTACGGGCAGGAGTAAACCGGGGATTGGTATTCTTTACACTCATATAGGAAAAAGAATAGGCCGGGTTTATTTCCAGCTTGTCGTTCCAGTTAAACCCGATATTGCTCCATATATTGCTGTTCAGCCGCTGCTGTGTACTGGCTGCCTGGTTATAAAAGAACGGGCTTATGCGATACTCGGTCCAGGTGCCCACGTTCCAGGAGAAGGTAAAACTGTTTTTGTATTTGATGTCCTGGTTAAGTCCAAAATTTGCGGCCACCCGTTTGCTTCCGTTCGCATTTACCGGTTGTATGGTCTGGATACCGCTTTCATCCACAGTAATGCTTTGCACTACATCATTATCGGCAATATATGCTTCGCCCCAACTCCATACATTGAGGTTGTTCTTAGGATTAAACGTATTCAGATTAACCGAAACCAGGTTCATGATCGCCGGTAAAAGCCGGGTGTTACCAAGGTTAACCACATAAGGATTGGTATTATTGCGAACCGGAATCAAATAATTATAATCGGGCAGTTGTACATCTCTGGAAAAGTTAACGGTCAATTTTTTATAGGTAATTTCCAATTGCGGCAACACATTGCTTTGTTTCTGGATCAGTGGATCTGGAATATAGGACACACTGTTTTCAAAGCGCTGATACTGGTAACGGAGACCAGGAGTGATTGCAAGTCCATTGTGTTTAAACTCAAGCCCGGTACTAACCAGGTATTTATTACTGTTGCGTAAAAACTGGCTGCTCAGCTCATTATTCCGCTGATCGTACATGGCGCCATCTTTATCAAAGGTAGCCACATTATTTTTCAGGTTTTCGTACTCATACCGTGTTCCGGCACGCAGGAACCATTTTTTGCCCAGCGGCTCCCGGTAGTTGATCCCGGCGTAGGCAAACCAGGTAGGAATGCGCTCGGTTCTTAGTTGGTTGGTAACACTATCAAACTGCCGCGGATACGCATAGCGGATCAGCGCATCAGTATAACTGTCTGAGGTCTTCCGGTTCCATACGAGTCCCTGCGCAAAAGAAATGCGACGTCCGGCCTTGCTTTGGGATAAGCGGGTCAGCGAAAAGTTCTCTCTCAGGATATGATTACGTGTATCACCATTGATCCCCACATTTCCATTGTTCAGGTTGCCCAGTACATTACTGATGCCACTTTGGCTGTTCCAGCTCCTGTTGTCTTCTCCGCCAATAATGTAATTGGCATTTCCGGTAATGGTGGTCAATGTATCCGGTTTTAAGTTCATCCCCACTCCAAACGTGTGTGTATTGCCCCGAAGAACAGTATTGTAAAGCGATTTGTTGGTAATAACCGTATCACCGTTAAAGATCCGTGTGTTGTTATCCGTTTCCACATCTGTATGCACTTTTCCGAAATAATATTGGGCAAAAAAGGCCTTTTTATTATTGGGTGAGTGATTCAGATTAAACCCGAGGCCATTGCTGGCGGTAACGCCACCCAGACGCGACATGCCACCGAAATTGATGCCGTTAATGGAAATATTAGAACCAAAATTACTGTTGTTGCTGCTGTTATTGCCTCCGCCCGAAACATCGCGGTTGCGCCGCAAACCACCGGTCTGCATCAGATCGTTCCAGCCAAAACCCGGCCGGTTCAGGTTATTACTGTATCCCAGCAAGCTTACCTGCAAGGTATCACGGAAGATATTAGCGATCGCACCCGCTTCAAACCGTCCTCCGTTGATACCGCCGCCGCCGCCGGCATAAGCCTTTCCAAACACCCCTTTTTTCACCCCCTTTTTAAATGTAAGGTTGATTACTTTACCCACATTGTTCAGGTTGTCATCACCGTTTTCCAGCAGCTCGTCTTTATCATCCGTTACCTGTATTTTATCGATTACATTGGAGGGCAGGTTCCTGGAAGCCATTTTGGGATCACTTCCAAAAAAATTCTTTCCATCTACAAGGATCCGGTTAACCCGTTTACCGTTTACCATAATATTGCCTTGCTTATCTACCTGTACACCCGGAAGTTTTTTCAGCAGGTCTTCTACCAGTGCATTGGGCAAGGTTTTAAAGGCATTGGCATTAAATTCAACAGTATCTTTCCGGATCACCATCGGCGGCCGTTCTGAAACAACCAGTACCTCATCCAGGTCTTTTGCATCCGGCAGCAATGCAATCGTTCCAAGGTTTAGATTGGATTCAGCAGACAGCTGGAATTCCTTTCGGTATACGGCATAGCCGGTAAACGAAACAATAACACGGTAGGGTAGGTCTGCCACAAGTCCCGGGATGCGAAAGGCGCCGTCTTCCCCACTCAACCGGTAAGTGACCACTGTGGTATCCGACGCTTTAAACACCGTAACGGTGGCCATATACAAAGGCTTTCCCGTAGCAGAGTCTATCAGTTTTCCCGAGATCGAATGTTGCGCATGAATACTCAATGCGCAAAAACATAATACTACAAATAGGATGGCCCGGCTATAAGATGAGGACCTGAAAAAGGTTTGCATAACTACTACACGCAGTAACCAGAAAAATGTTACAGAAAGCAGCAGGTCATTTTTCAAAAAAGCCGGCAGCAGGCCACTAACATTCGTTCATTAATCAAACAACCGTTCCATGCTTTGCGGAATGGTGCTGCTATAATCCATTTGTACCGGCTTGTATTGCTGTTGCCATTTTTCAAATTGCTGTTCAAAGTCTGCCCCGATCTTTGAGAGGGTCATTACTCCCATTTCCTTTAATGCTGCAGCATTACAACATTGCTCATATTGCCCGCGGATGGGAACCGCCATTATTTTTTTACCCAGGTGCAGGGCTTCTGAAGGTGTTTCAAAACCGCCGCCGGTAATGATCTCCCGGCAAGAAATCAAACTTTTGTTGAACAAAAGCCGGTTCACCGGAATAAACCGCAGATGCCCTTCATTCCGCTCCGAGCCGGATTGCCGGCTGAATATTTCGAACCGGTGGTCTTTAAATTTTGAAAAGATCTGACGCAGCTCCTGGTCGCAATAGGAGGGAAGGTATACGGTGATATGCCCTTTATCAACCGGCGTGCTTTTCAGGATTTCCTTTTTGATAACGGGTGTAAGAATAAAATCGTCATAAGCCTTAAAATGCAATCCCAGGTAGCGTTCTCCGCGGGCATAGTTTTTCAGCATCCATTCACCGGATCGGCTTACCTGCTCCGGCCGGGGTACTTTATTGCTTTGAAAGCTGGCCTGGTGCCCGAAATTTACAGACGGTACCTTTTTTAATCTGCAGGCAGCAGCCGTGATATACTCATAATCGTTGATCACAAAATCATAATCTTCCACCGGAAGCGCATGGACCTCTTTTTTTAAGGCCAGAGGATTTACGTGCCGGGCGATCTTCCAGTAATTGAGTCCGCCGTTACAGGTATAGTAAAGGCTCAGACCCTTACTCCGGTATTTTACAGGCGCATCCAGTTTCAGGTTGCTGTTATTACCGCTCAAAAAAATATCAACTGTTCCATATTGTGTTAAGTAAGGCAACAACTCCATTGCGCGGCTGATATGACCGTTACCGGTAGCCTGAACGGCGTAGAAAATTTTCATTGTTCGTATCGGATAATGCGTGTAAATAAAAAGCGATCTCGTTGGTCAGCACGGTTGCATTGGGTTTCTCCTTTACAGCGCGCTCTGTTTTCATTTCTTTTTCATCATAGGTATACAAGCGCCATTGATTATCGTAGTATTCGAGCGCAGTCATATGCTCCATCCAGTCGCCGGAATTGAGATAATCGACCTTCCCTTTTTCCGTGCGCATTTCTTTTTTCTGTGGCTGGTGAATGTGGCCGCAAATAACCGTATCAAATTTTTTCTCAATCGCCAGGGCTGCTATTTTAGTTTCGAATGCATCAATGTTTACAATGCGCTTATTAAACTGCTCCATGATCTTACGGGAAAGCGACAGCTTTTCTTTTCCAAAAAAATGAGACACCGCATTCATACATTTGTTAAACACCAATAACGTGGCATAACCGTTGCTTCCAAGCTTTCCCCAGAAGCGGGCCTGCCGCGTGGTGGTATGATCAAACACGTCCCCGTGAAAGATCCATACTTTTTTACCATTGATCTCGATCACCACTTTATCAGTAAGCAAAAAATTACCAAGTTCCAGGTCGGAGTAACGGCGCATGCAATCATCGTGATTACCTGTGATATAGATCACCCGGGTTCCCGTCGAAAGTTTGTTAAACACCTCCTTGATCGCAGAAATATGATCGGGAGGAAAATACCGTTTACTAAATTGCCATCCGTCAATAATATCACCGTTTAAGATCAGCACCCGCGGATCAATACTCTTTAGATAAGCAGTAAACTCTCTTGCCCGGCTTGCATAAGTGCCCAGATGCAGATCCGATACAACAGCTATTTCAATGCGGCGTTGGGCCATTCTGATTTATGTTTCTCAAATTTCCATATTCCATGTAACAGAACTATTACCTTAATGTTATAATAATATTATCTATGTAAGGCAGGCTGCACCACGAATGAGGAATGACAAACATGCGCTGAGTTACCCTGAGTTCTCTATTTGTGAGCACAAAATCGATGAGGCAATGACAAAATACCCATTCGTCACCTTGAGTTAACCATTAGCGGATCAAAATTATTGGGGTCTATGACGTGGATTATCTTTGATTAAAGCAGGCTACAGCAGTGTAGCAGTAACATCGGTTAGTGTCTAAGTACCTGTCCCTGAGTTTTGCTTCAAAGAACGGTCCATTATTGTTTGGTGATACTGTTGAGGCAGTATTCCCGTTTGGCAGCTTGCCTTTTTTCAGAACCTCTTTGAGCTGTAGCCTGCTATTTTCTAACTTTTAAAGATAATAGTTATGTCAAAGGTAATTGAGTTTGAGCAACAAAATGCAAATGCAGCCGCCATAGATATTGGCTCAAAAAAGATCTTTGTTTGCTGGGATGGGATTACCGTAAAAAGTTATGAGACTTTTACGGGCAGCTATAAGCAATGTATCGATGAGCTTAGGGCTAACGGTGTACAGCGGGTGTGTATGGAGGCCACAGGCATTTACTGGATAGCCCTGCACCAGATGCTGGAAGAAGCGGGCATGGAAGTATGCCTGGTTAATCCCAAAGAAGTAAAGCAGGTAAAGGGTAGAAAGACAGATGTAAAAGATGCCTGTTGGATACAAAAAATGTTTAGTGCCGGTCTGGTGCGCCAGAGTTATATTCCTGCCGGCAAGTTAAAAGAGTTACGAATGATGATTCGGGAGCGGGAAGATATTATTGGTATGGGAAGTACCTATGTGAATAAGATGCAAAAGGCATTGGAGTTAATGAATATTAAACTCACAGAAGTAATCTGTCAAATTAATGGTGCCAGCGGTATACGGATGATAGAGGCGATCATCAATGGAGAGCGTAATAAAGAAAAATTACTGGCACTTTGCCATGTAAGCATCCGGGAAAAGAAGGCAGATGCGGTTTTAAACGCACTTGAAGGGCATTACAATGAAAGTTGGTTATTCCTGCTGGAACAAAATTTAATTCTTTGGAAGGTGCACCAAAAACAACTCCTGCGTATTGATAAGCGTATTGAAGCATTGCTAGGTGATTTGGAGCAGGGTAGACAGTTTGTAGCAAGTGAGTATAAAGCCAAACCGGTACGGCATCATAAACCCATGATAACCGATTTGCACCAGAAATTACTAAATATTTATGGCGTAGATGCCAATTGCATTCCTGGCATCACTGATTATACACTACTAAAGCTACTGGGAGAAGTGGGGGCAGATATGAGCCGGTTTCCAACGGTAAAGCATTTTGTGAGCTGGTGCGGTCTTTGTCCCGGTCATAACCAGAGCGGTTCTAAAAGCAGGAAGTCGAAAATGAAGAATCACTCCAATGCAGGCCAAACCTTCCGCGAAGTAGCTCAGGCCTTGCTTAATAGTAAGTATATAGCTATTGGAGCCTTTATCAGGAAACTAAAGAGTAGAAAAGAGGCGCGCATAGCAATAAAAGCCGGGGCAAGAAAAATAGCTACTGCATTCTATAATTTATTAACAAAAGGAGCTCAATATATAGAGCAAGGCATTCATAAGTATGAACAACAACTCAAAGAAAGAGAACAGAAATATTTACAAAAAATGGCTTTAAAATATGGAATGAAGTTCGTTGAAATACAATCGCTTAAATAATACGTCATTGGCAGGGAAGCCGAAAGGTCCCTTCGGGCAGTCCGGTATCACAGAGATGCCTCGACTACTCCCGCTGTTGCGGGATGCGCTCGGCATGACGAAACTATAATTGGTTTTCAATAAACAATACAATCTGTCATTGGCAAGATGTAACCCATTACCGGGGTCTGTTCCTGTTTGGAAGTTCATGTGAATGACATAGATGCCGGCCGAACGGCGATGGTCATTTTCGTATCTTGCAGGCATGAAGTACAAACATCTTTTTTTCGACCTGGATCATACTTTGTGGGATTTTGATGCCAATGCGAAACTGACCTTGCAGGACCTGTATGAAACATTAAAGCTTGAAGACAGAGGCGTTGACGATTTCGAACGCTTCTACCGGCAGTACCTGGGGCATAATACAAAGCTGTGGGCCCGGTACCGGAACGGTTTTATCAAACAGGCCGACCTTCGTGTAAAGCGGATGCAGTTGTCGCTGCTCGATTTTAAAATAGGGGATGAAGTACTGGCCAAGGAAATGAGTCAGCGTTTTTTAGAAATGCTGCCTACCCGCAACATGCTCTTTCCCCATGCCGTGGAAATCCTGGAATACCTTACATCCAAAAATTACCGGCTCCACCTGATCACCAACGGGTTTGAAGATGTACAGCATCATAAGATCAACAATTCGAAGATCAATCACTATTTTGATAAAGTGGTCACTTCCGAAGGCTCCAACAGTTTAAAGCCCAATAAAGCCATCTTTGATTTTGCACTGGCGGCAACCGGGGCAGGGAGAAACGAAAGCATCATGCTGGGTGATGACCTGGAGGCCGATATTATGGGCGCTGCCAATGCGGGATTGGACCAGGTATACATCAACCATGTCAATAAATTTCCGGATTTTAAACCCACCTATACTGTTTACGCGTTAAAGGAACTGGAAGCTATTTTCTAATATCGGCCTAACTATAACCGGTACCCGATCCGGATACCCAATGCCGGGCGAAACGTGACGTGGCTGTTTTCTTCGAGATACGAGTTCCGTATTCCGTCAAAAACATTCGGATGCCTTGACCGCAGTAACGAGTCAGACGCGGCATTGTACTCCCGGTTATAATTTTTATTATTCCGGTAGGCCGGTCCCAGGCTTCCATAAAGATCCAAAAGCAGCCGCTCAGACTTACGGGTTTTACCCGGTTTTAATGAAGTAGGGTAGCTGACCAGCAGTTGATACCCTAAAACGAAATTTAATCCCGTGATGGTTTTCCGGGCATAAAACCGGTCTGTATATTCCTCACTGCTGCTTTTCTTATAATAGTATGCTGTAAAATTGCGCCGGTTTTGCGCATACAAAAAATTCAACCCGGTATAAAAACCGGCAAGCGAGGGATATATATTCCCGCTACGGGATCTGCGGGCATACCGTCGCAGCTCAATATTGGCCTTTATTCCTTTTTCTTTTGCAAATCCAGGATCGGCAGCATAGCCCTCAATTGAATAAAACTGGTACCCCAATTCCCCCGAAAGTGATACCCTCCGGCTCATTGCGTACTCCAGCGCCAGTCGGATCGTTGGAAAAGAAATTTCATCAGCAGCTGCGGCCAAATTCAATTTTAGCGCGGTCCGGTACTTTTGTGGTACCTCCTGGGCGCTCACACTCTTTAAGGAACAACAAACGACAACAAATAATAAACAGGCAAGTTTTTTCATAAACAGTTTTTTTGGAAATCATCCCAGCTTTAAACAGCAAATCCGGCATTGTTCTTTATACGTACAGCCGCAGCATGTAAGGAACAAGTATCAAATTTTAAAATATTTTCCTTTGTAAGACTAAAAAAATCTTCCGATCCGCACTCCGAGTGTGGCATTAGGCCCCCATCCGTTTCTCATATAGTCCTGGGCAAGCATGGCCCCGATCACATCTTCCTTTCCTTTATTCGTGATCTGGCCTGCCTGCAGTTCAAACTCTTTTGTGGCCGTCTTTTTAATTCCGATGCCCGCATACAGTTCCACCTGCAGCCATTTTTTAAACAGGAAATCAAACCCGGTAATGATGTTGCATCCAAATGTGCGCTTCTTAAACCAGAAAGCATCTACCTCCGGTTGCCGCCGACTCCTTTGGCGCGGAATGATGCTGTCATAGGTCCAGTCATTGGCCGTATTACCCCGGTAAAATAGCGCAGCCCCCACGTAAAATTTTCTGCCACGGGATTTTTCTTTCAGATATTTACGTATCTCCATATTGGTTCTAAGCCCTTTTTCTTTTATAAACGCGGTATCCCGCGGTAAGAACGAGTAGCACTGGTACCCTGCCTCTGCAAAAAGGCTAAAGTCGTTTGCCAGGTATTGCTCAACACCCAGCTGTAGGGTTGGAAAATCAAAAACTGATGCCGCCGCTGTCAGGTTGAGCTTTATACCAGTTCCTGGGTCGGTTCGCTCCTGGGCCAAGCCGGTTATATAAAAAAGCAGCAGGACCATACAGCAGCCAATTTTCATACGCGTTATTTATGCGTTTAACGTAAAAAGGCCTCGGAATGTAACATTACATTGTTTTAAATCTATACACCTGACCATCAATAAGAACGCTGTGATCAAGGCGCAATTGTTTTGCGTGCTCCGGTCCGGTTACAAGGGCTGTAACTACTGATCAAGCTGGTTCCAGCTGGAAAATGGTGATCTCCGGCCGCACATTAAATCGCACCTGCCAGGTAAAGCCCAGGGCGCGGTTAATATAAAGAGACCGGCCATCCTCAAAATCAATTTTTCCGGAAGCATACCGTTTATTTTTCACAGGCAGCAGCGGCGGCGGCAGAAACGGCGGTTTGCATTGCCCGCCGTGTGTATGCCCGCTGATCACCCAGCCATCGTAGCCATTCCAGACCGGCATATCCAGCACATCGGGGTTATGGCATAAAACCACCGTTGCAGCCTCCCGGTTCCAATGCTGCATTGCCTTTTCCGGATAAAAGTTGGTACCCCACTTGTCATCGATGCCAATAAAATTGAGTCCGGAAAAATGTTGTTGCGCATTTCTCAAAACCGGCAATTGGTGGCTGTTGAGCAAGTCTTCAATCTTATTTGCCAGGGCACTGTCTTTCCAGTTGTCGCCATAGTCATGGTTACCCAAAATAGCCGCAGTTCCCAAACGGCCGCGGGGAGCATGCTGCATCAGCTTATGCAACTGATCCATCTGGCGGGGTTCGCTATAGGTGACAAAATCACCGGTATAAACAACAAAGTCGGGCTGATAGCCGGCGGCTTTTATAAATGCATCCTTCAGGTAGCGATCCCGGGAGCGCTCCCCGATATGGATATCGCTGATCTGCATCAGGGTTTTGCCGGCCAGGGCCGGAGGCAGGTTCTTGACCCGCATGGGCACCCGCGTAAATTCCAGCCAGAACGGCTCTACCTGCCAGGTATACAATCCTGTAAGCAGTCCGGCCCCACCCAGGATACCCCCGTATTTTAAAAATTTCCTCCGGTTCATGCGTGCGCAAATTTAGCTTCCGCTTCCTCAAAATCCACTCCGTAACTATTAAACTTTTGTGTAAAAATGCGGTCCAACACCTGTTTATAAAATTTTAACGCCACCCCAGAAGGTATTTTTCCAAAAACCCATCTAAGAAAAAATAAATGCGTCCGCCATTGAACATAAAACCCGTTTTTTTTGCCGGTTTGCTGTTTGTAACAGTAATTGCAGCCGCACAGGAGATCCCATCCCGGCCCAATAAAGGGATTCAGCGTACTGAAACCAAACGGGAACAGTATGATGTGTATCAAAAACTAAAATTGACCGCGGATCAGAAAAGCCAGCTGATCGCTTTACAAAAAGAGGGGAAGGCGGCAGTTGCTGCCGTACGCAAGGACGAGGCCCTCACCCCGGCAGAAAAAAAGAAAAAGTTACAGGCACTGAAGCAACAGTTGGGTCAGAAACGCAATGCCCTGTTAACACCGGAACAGCAGAAAATCTGGGAAAACGAGGCCTCCGGACGAAAAAACTCAAAACAACAACTGATTACTGTCAACCAGCGTGATACCGCCAATGGCCCTGACAGGGATCATAATCAGCTGTCCCGCACAACCGATAAGCCTGATCCTCAGTTAAAGCTTTCAGCCGATCAGCAGCAAAAAATGAAAGATCTGCAGCACGCATTTAGAGAACAAGCCCGGTCCATCCGGCAGGACCACACCCTGTCCGATCCGGAAAAAAAGAACCGTTTGGACGAACTGAGAAAAGCATTCCGGAAAAAACAAAAAAATGTGCTCACTGCCGACCAGTGGCAGCAATGGAAGAGTTATACCCGTAAGAATGTTTCTAAACAATAAACAAGCATCTGTTAAAACTTAAAAAACAAAAAATGAAAAAAACAATCTTAATTGCAGCAATCGTAAGCCTGTTCAGCGTTTCTGCCACATTTGCGCAGGATGCGCCCAAAAAAGAAAAATCCGAAAAAGGCATGAATGACCGTGGCAGGGGCATGAATTGGGCAGATGATCCGGATCTGAATTTATCAAAAGACCAGAAGGACAAGTTAAAAGCATTGAGCGAAGACGGTATGAAACAGCGCAAAGCGATCCAGGACGATGCCACCCTCAACGATGATCAGAAAAAAGAAAAAATGAAGGCGCTGCGTGCCACACAGAAAGAAGCAAGGGATAAAATCCTTACAAAAGAGCAGATAGAAAAAATGGAAGCAAAAATGAAAGAACGCCGGGAAAAAGGCAGAGACAGGCAGGCTCAGCAATAAGAAGTGATCGTTTTATATTTACCAGGAGGCCATCTTATTTTTTTAAGGTGGCCCTTTTTTTACGATATTTGCAGCTTACTGTTGTAAAATAGCAATTCATACAATGAAAAAAATAGATCCCCGCTTTGCAAAATTTGCAAACAAGAAAAGCAATGCTGCTATAAAAGAAGCCTTTAAGCAGGAAAAAAGACAATATAAAAAAGAGCGGGCTGCTTTCTTTGAGCAAAAGAAGGCCGAGGCCGCAGCCAAAGCAACCCAGAGCGCAGCACCCAAAATTGAACGTAAAACCACGGCAGCGGCACAAATGCCCTTAAATAAATACCTGGCCCATAGTGGTATCTGTTCCAGAAGAGATGCAGCCGAACTGATCAAAGACGGAAAAGTAAAGGTAAACGCCGCTGTAGTTATGGAACCGGGCTATAAGGTGCAGCCGGCCGATGTGATCACTGTAAACAATAAAAAAGTAACCCCGGCCAAAAACCTGGTTTATATCCTGTTGAACAAGCCCAAAGATTATATTACCACAACAGATGATCCGCAAAAACGCAAAACGGTACTGGACCTTATTAAAACGGCAACCACCGAAAGGGTATATCCTGTAGGGCGCCTGGACCGGAACACCTCCGGAGTGCTGCTGATCACCAACGACGGAGAACTGGCCCAGCAACTCACCCACCCTAGCAATGAGATAAAAAAAATCTACGCCGCCACATTGAACAAGCCTCTTGAAAAGAAAGACTTTGACAAAATACTGAAAGGGGTAGTACTGGAAGACGGCCCTGCACCGGTGGATGTGCTTGCCTATTCCGATATGAAGGACAAAACACAGATCGGGATTGAAATACACAATGGCCGGAACCGCATTGTGCGCCGCATTTTTGAATCCGTGGGATACGAGGTAAAACACCTGGACCGGGTGATGTTCGGCGGGCTTACCAAAAAGAATATTGAGCGCGGCAAATTTCGTTTCCTGACAGAAAAGGAAGTACGTAACCTTAAATTTTTTGGAAAAGGAAAAAAATAAACTGCTGCCCTTCGCTGACGGTTTCAGGGGGGAAAATGCCCCCGCTAACCACAAACGTACCTTAAATAAATATGAAGCTTCAGGATTTAATTGTTTTTGAAAATGATGACCTGGTGGCCCTGAATAAACCTTCCGGGCTGCTTTCTATTCCGGACCGGGAAGGCAAGGAGGTTTCGCTTAAAGAACTGCTGCTGCAACGTTATCCGGATGTTTTTACCATTCACCGGCTGGATCGTGAAACCAGCGGATTGATCATTTTTGGAAAACATACTGAAGCGCACAGGTACTTTTGCCAGCAGTTTGAGGCCCGCAAAACAATAAAAATTTATAATGGCCTGGTCATTGGGTCGGTATCAGAGCATTCGGGTAGTATCGATGCTCCAATCGCCGAAAACATGGTAAAGCGGGGCTCCATGATCATTCACCGGCGGGGTAAGCCGGCATTAACTGATTTTAAGGTACTGGATAATTTTACCATTTACAGCTGGATGGAATTCCGGATCCATACAGGCCGAACGCACCAGATACGGATCCATGCAAAAGAGATCGGGCATCCGCTGGCAGTTGATGCGCTCTATGGAGATGGCAGGCCGGTCTATTTATCTTCGTTTAAATCAAAATTCAACCTCTCGAAAGATCATTTGGAGGAGCGACCCTTACTGAACCGCTTAGCCCTGCATGCAGCTCAATTAAAAATTCAGGCGCCAGATGGGAACTGGCTGGAACTGGAAGCGCCTTTGCACAAGGACCTGAAGGCTACCCTGCAACAATTGCAAAAGCGAAAGTAGCATCCTGCACAAATGCCGGAGCTCAATGCCCCAGGGCCGGACTCCTTATAGCCGTGCGCTTAATTATTCGAAAGATATACAGCGAATCAATACCTTTGTGTAATGGTATTTTGCAAGAGACGGCACGTTAGAAGCAGTATTCCGGCATTTGTATTCAAACACAGATAACAGAATGGCAGCGCAACCGGGCAGATCCGGAAACGTTTACCCGCAACCGGTCGATGCTGCACAAAACCGGCCAAAGATGGCCGCCCCGGTCTTTTAGTAACACAAAACGAACTGCCGACCAATAAGTCAAAGCATGACGCAGTTCGGGGAAAAGCACCGGCGCTCTTTAATAATTCCCAGGGAGCCTCGTTGCAGGATTGCCGCATTCAACCACCTGCCCGGATTCAGATAGGATGCTATTGGCATAAAACATCGCAGTGCGGCAACAAGATCTCCCTTATTTTTGTCAACGGTGTTGGTGAAACGGCCCCGTTGGAACAGGATTTTACCGGAACGCCGCCGGTAAATGGTTAAAAACAGGCTGCATGCACCCTACAAGGAGCTCACAACCGGCAGCCGGAAAAGGAAACAGTATTCGAAAAGATTAAAAGTAACGGACCAAAAAAGAAATTGCTGCAGCAATGGCTCGCTCAAGATGAACACGGCATGATTAAAAAAAGTTATCCAACTTCCTCATTAATTATTTCCACCTATAACTGGCCGGAAGCACTGGAGTGTTGCCTGAAAAGTATATTAAGGCAAAGCCGGATGCCCAATGAGGTCATTGTTGCGGATGACGGATCCACACGTGAAACCCATGACCTGATCGAGCGGTTCCGGCCCCTGTTCCCGGTTCCGCTCATCCATGTATGGCAGCCGGACGAAGGCTTTCAGCTGGCCAGGATCCGGAACAAGGCCATCGCCAAAGCAAATTACGCGTATATCATCCAGATAGATAGCGATCTGATCCTTCATAAACGGTTTGTAGAAGACCATCTCCGTTTAAGCCGCCCCGGATGCTTTGCCACCGGCAGCCGGGTGATTCTGAGTGAAGCCTATTCCAAAAGATTACTGGACCGCCGGCAAGGAAAAGCTTCCATTTTCCGCTGGAGTTCGCTAAATAAAAACAACGGCTTGCGGATTCCGATCCTTACCAAACTTTATAAAAGGCACCGGGCAGCCGACATCTTCTATTTAAGAGGTTGTAATATGGCTTTTTGGAGAAAGGACCTGATGGCGGTTAATGGCTATAACGAGGAAATACAGGGCTGGGGAAGGGAAGACAATGAAATTGCTGCCCGGCTCATCAATCTTGGAATATCAAAAATGGTGGTAAAGCACAGCGCGATCGTTTTTCATATTTACCATAAAGAAAAAGAACGAAACAGCGTCCTGACCAATAATGAATTGCTGCAAAAATCGATCTCAGAAAAACTGATTACGGCACCCGTAGGCATTCAAAATCATTTGCAGGGCTCCTGAGCGCAGACCAGTTATTGCGGAGCTCCGTTTTTTACAAACCGGTATAAATTAAACCGGCCCGTTTTCATTTCGGCCTCTATCGCTTCTTTTAACGCCCTTTTATCGATGCCCTGCATCCGTTTTTTTTGAAGGAGCAGGTATGCTTTCTCTGCCAAAAGCCAGCTCTTTCGCTCATTTGGAACAGCCGCTGCAATTTTCTCAAGCAGTTGCTGATACAATACGTCCACCCCCTTCATTTCATGAGCCACTGTAGGTATCACCGGCAGCAATCCGGTTGTTCTGGAAAACGCCGGTGCCAGCATCTGCCGCAGATGCTTTATAAAAAGATCGGCACCCGGGCGGTCGCTCTTGTTCACCACAAAGATGTCTGCAATTTCCATTAAGCCAGCCTTCATCGTTTGAACTTCATCACCAGCCTCCGGCACCAGCACCACAATTGTTACGTCTGCCAGTCCGGCAATCTCAATTTCACTTTGTCCCACGCCCACCGTTTCAACAATAATGAGATCGAAAGGCGCAGCTTTCAGCAAGTCGGTGATTTCAATGACTTTCGGATTGAGCCCGCCCATTGCACCCCGGCTCGCAAGCGAACGGATAAAAACCCGTTCATCCAGGTACCACCGGTTTAAGCGGATGCGGTCGCCCAAAAGCGCTCCCAAATGAAAAGGAGAGGAGGGGTCCACGCAGATCACCGCCACTCTTTTGCCCTCGGCTATCGCTAATCCTATCAGTGCGTCTGTTAAGGTACTTTTTCCCGCCCCCGGAGGACCGGTAATGCCTACCACGGGAACGGCATGCTGCCGGAGACTCTCCAGGAAAGCGGCATATCCTTCCTGCTCATTTTCTACAAGACTGATAGCCCGGGCGATACTTTTCATATCGCCCTGTTGTACCCCGGTTATGAGCGTGCTCCACATATAATTATCGCTAAAATACGGAACAATTATAGTTTGAAAAGAAGACAGCCTGCGATTTTTAGCCGCCTCTGAAAATGGAAGGCTCTTACCGGCTGCTCCTGTCTCCCATCACAGACCAGGTTCCGACCCCAATTTCCGGAGTCTTATTTCTGTTTGGTGGTCTATTAAAAATTAATAAAAACACAGACCTTAAACTTTTTTTACCTTTGGGCATGACCAATTTCATACCGATATTTCCGTTGTCGATCGTTGTATTTCCCGGAGAACAGGTAAACCTGCATATTTTTGAACCCAGGTATAAACAACTGATCCACGAATCGGCTACCAGCCATAAACCGTTTGGGATACCGGTGGTTGTCAACAACCAGCTCCAGGAATGGGGCTCATTGGTGCACGTGGAGGAGATAGTAAAGACCTATGAAAATGGCGAAATGGACATTCATACAAAAGGAGGTGATCTGTTTCGGATTTTAGAAGTAATCCGGGAGATCCCGGAAAAACTCTATTCCGGAGCCATTGTCAATTACCCGCAAAACAACCGGAACGGCAATCCTGAGGTAATGCTGCAGCTGGTAAAGCAAATGCGTGCCCTACACGACTACCTGCAGGTAAAAAAAGAGTTCCGGAAAGAGGATCATCTGTTAACCGCCTATGATATCGCACACCATTCCGGTCTTACCATCGAGGAGGAATATGAATTTTTACAACTGACCCAGGAACGACAACGGCAGGAATACCTGAAGCGGCATTTTGAAAAAACACTGCCGGTTTTTGAACAGATGAACGCACTAAAACAAAAGATACAAATGAATGGTCATTTCCGAAACCTGAGCGGATTTGATCTGAAATAGGCCGGAAAGACCAGATTCTGCCGGTTCCAGACCCTCACTACATGATTATAAGAAAGGGGGGAAAAGTTCCTGATTTTTTATTTACTTGCACTTTATGTCTACCACACTTTGTTTCGACTTTGGAAATACAAGGAAAAAAGTTGCTGTTTTTCATAACAATGAACTTACAAAAACCCTTGTACTGCAGGATGACACCACAGCAACCATCCGATCGCTGGTCGAGGCTTATCAACCGGCAAAGTCCATTCTGTCTTCGGTTATCCATCATAATGAAGAGATAGAGACGGTTTTAAAAGACACTACCCGTTTTCACCTGCTCAATTACCAGTCCCAACTGCCCATTACCACACCGGTAGGCAAACCCGAAACCATTGGCTCAGACCGGCTGGCCATTGCTTCGGGCGGCGTGCATTTTTATCCCGGCAAAAACCTGCTCCTGATCGGGCTGGGCACCTGCGTTACCCTCAATTTTGTAAATAAGTACCGGGAACTGGTGGGCGGTGCTATTTCACCGGGATTGGAAATGCGGCTAAAGTCCATGCAGTATTATACTGCAAAGTTGCCTCTTGTTGCCCCAAAAGCAGATGTTCCATTGATGGGGTATGATACAGAAACCAATATTTTATCCGGTGTTATCCTGGGAATGGCCTATGAACTGGATGGGTTTATAGCAGCTTACGAGGAAAAATTCGACAACTTTAACGTGGTATTAACCGGTGGGGATATGCAACATTTGGCATCACACCTGAAAAGCAGGATATTTGCCGACCCTGAATTAATATTTAAAGGCCTATATGCTATTAGTGAAGTTAACAACGCTTAGAAAATTGGACGCGTCTGTAATAAAACGTATTGCCGCAGCCGTTTGTTTAACCGGCTTCGGTTTTGTTACAAACGCCCAGGATAATTCCCCATATTCAAGATATGGCCTGGGGGATGAGATATCTTCATCCAGCGCCACCAGCAGGGGTATGGGCGGTGTTTCCGCAGCATATAACAGCTATTCTTCCGTAAACTATGCCAACCCGGCCTCTTATGCCTTTTTTCTGTCGATTACCGAACCCGGCACCCGCAAACAATTGCAGGGACGGGCAATACTGGATATCGGAATTGAGGGTACCGGCCGTACATTGATCGACAAATCGCAGCAATCGCGCTTTACATCCAGCAACCTGATCTTTAACCGGATCTCGCTGGGTATTCCGCTCCGCCGCAACTGGGGTATGGCCCTGGGTTTGCGGCCGTTGAACCGGATCAGCTATAAAATCCAGAATACCAGCGGTCCGCTCCGAGATGAAAATACCGGAGAGGCCATCGATTCGGCAATCACCGTTTTTGAAGGATCCGGTGGTACCTACCTGGCATCCCTGGGTACAGGGGTTAAATTTGCCCTTGCAAAGAACCATTATCTCAGCCTGGGAATTAACGGGGGCTATCTTTTTGGCTCGAAGGACTATACCCAGCACCGGAACCTGATTAACGATTCAACTGTTTACCACACTGGGATCTGGGATGCTAAAACCTCCATGGGCGGCATTTATGCCGATGCGGGTCTGCAGTACCAGGGAAAAGTGAGCGATAAGTTGTTTCTGGGAATCGGGGTATATGGCAACTGGCAGCAAAAGATCAATACCAATTTTGCCCATACTTCCAGCGCAGTGGATAATACTACCGGCGCGGTGCAGATTGTCGATTCCAGCGGGTTTAAATCAACCCTCCGGTATCCCTCCAACCTTACAGCAGGATTTATTCTCCAAAAAGCCCAGACCCAAACGGAAGCCGGCTGGTTATTTGGGGCGGACTTTACTACAACAAACTGGCAGCAGTACCGGGAAAATAACCTGCCCGATACAGCAGTGGCCAGCAACTGGAAACTAAAGATCGGTGCAGAATTTAGCCCCGTTACCAAAAAAAATTACCTCAGCCAGATGTATTACCGGATTGGATTTTTCACCGGCCCGGATTACATCAAACTCCGTGGAGAACAGCTGCCGTTGTATGGCGTTACAGCAGGTATCGGGCTGCCCCTGGCCAACTACAACCAGCAGGCAAGAGGACAGGCCACTATGATCAATCTGGGGCTTGAATACATGAAACGGGGCAGCAGCAAGAGCGTTCTGCAGGAGAACATGTACCGGGTAACGGTGGGTTTCTCCCTGACTGATATGTGGTTCGGCAAGCGCCGGAACGGCGACCGCTAAGCCGGCCGGCGGATCCTGGCAGATTTACATTATTTTTGCAATAAACAGGTTTTGAAGTTACGTTCATCATACGTTTTACTTGCTGCAGTGCTGCTGCTTTTGACCGCCTGTGAAAATACAGACGAGGAGATCAACGCGCTTAGCAAAAAGGTTTCCATGACCGACAAAGCACTGAAAGTAGAAAGTTACCTGTCGCAGGGAGGCAAAGTCAAAGCCCGGCTCACCGCTCCCATTATGCTTCGCGTGCAGGCGGATACGGTTTATACAGAATTTCCCAAAACATTGCATGTAGACTTCTATAACGACAGCGCCAAAATCGAAAGCAAGCTCGACAGCAAATACGGCAAATACATGGAATCCATCAGCATGATCTATCTTCGTGACAGTGTGCGGGTGGTATCGGTAAAAGGAGATACCCTATATTGCCAGGATCTCTGGTGGGACCAGAACAAACAGCTTTTTTATACCGATAAACCGGCCCGGTATAATGCCCACGATCAACGGGTGCAGGGCGATCATGGCCTGGAGGCAACCCAGGATCTGAAAGACGTAAAATTCAAAAATGCGCATGGCCAGGCGCAGATGGCCCCGGGGGCCATTCCCGGTTCAACCGGGGTTCCAGGTCCGGTGGATACTTCTTCTGCTAAAGGCGCCCCCGGCCAAACAGGAGCCTCCGGTAAAACCGGAGCGCAACCTCCAAAAAAGTAAGCAACTACAAAGCTTCTCAACAGTCATTTTTTTACTGGAATGGGTTTGTTTTCGTAATTTACCCTATGATTTTTAAGGATAAAACCATTGTTATTTCCGGCGCCACCCGTGGCATTGGAAAGGCCATAGCCCTGAAGCTTGCTGCGGAAGGCGCCAATATCGTTATTGCCGCCAAGTCGGTAACCGAAAACGAAAAGCTTGGAGGCACCATTTATTCGGCTGCCGAAGCAATAAATACAGCTGGGGGCCGGGCATTGCCAGTGCCCTGTGACGTACGGGAGGAGGACCAGGTACAGCATGTAATGAAGGCAGCGGTGGAAACCTTTGGCGGCATCGACATTGTCATCAACAATGCCTCGGCAATTTCCTTAACAGATACGGCAGCCACACCCCGGAAAAGATATGACCTGATGCAGGATATTAATGTACGGGGAAGTTTTTTAATGGTACAGGCCGCCCTGCCCCATCTTAAAAAATCATCCAACGCACATATTCTTACGCTGTCACCTCCCATCAACCTTAATCCCAAATGGCTGGGACCGCATATTGCCTATACCATCTCCAAGTACAATATGAGCCTGTTAACGCTGGGATGGGCTGAAGAATTTAAAAATATTCCCATTGCGGCCAATGCATTATGGCCCAAAACCACCATTGACACGGCAGCCGTGCGCAACCTGCTGGGCGGACAGGCCCTGGCCAATATGAGCCGCACACCCCGGATTGTGGCAGACGCCGCGTTCTATGTCTTACAAAAAGAAGCGCGTCGCTGTACTGGTAATTGCTTCCTGGACGAGGAAGTACTGAAAGCCGAAGGCATCACCGACTTCGACGCTTATGCAATTACGCCCGGAGGGCCGCTTTACACCGACCTGTTCCTGGATAGCTAGCCGCGTTTATTATTAAACAGCAGGACTATATGTAAAAGAAACGCAAAAGCCTTAGCAGAAAAGCAGTCTTGCACGCTATTTGAGCCTGTTTGGTTGATTCCATTATCGGGTTGATCACCCTTCACCCCAAAAAACAGGTTATGGACAAAAGAGAACAATTAACAGCCATGGACAAGATCCTGCGGGAACTGGAGGATCTTAAAAACAGTGAAACTGCTGTTTTGAAAAAGATTGCACAGATCGAAGCGGAAAATATGAATCTTGGTGTTACCGTACTGGAACTAGCCCTTCCGGATATACATGAAAATATCAATACATCTGTTGAGCAGGTAAACGAGGTCATCAGCAGGTTTACGGAACACCGCAATCAATTTTCGAAGGAGCATAAGCTGGAAGCACCCGAAGACCAGCCGGCAACCTCGTAATATAAATATAAAGCTGCCGTGAAGTTAAAGACCGGTTGCTTCGTTTTCGGATGCTGTTTGTTCCTGAGCAGAGTTTTGCTGGGCTTCTTCATGCAGGTAATCTTTCCGTTTCAGCTCGAAATTCCGGCCCAGGTATAGGCGCCGCACCTGTTCATTGGCGGCCAATTCTTCAGCGGTACCTTTCTCAAAGATCTTTCCGTCGATCAGCAAATAGGCTCGATCACATATCGAGAGGGTTTCGTTTACGTTATGATCCGTGATCAGGATGCCGATATTTTTGTATTTTAACCGGGCCACAATACTCTGGATATCTTCCACGGCAATGGGGTCGATCCCTGCAAAGGGCTCATCCAGCAGGATAAACCTTGGGTTTACTGCAAGCGCTCTTGCAATCTCCGTTCTTCTTCGTTCCCCGCCGCTCAGCACATCGCCGTTGCTCTTCCGCACATGCCCCAGCCGGAACTCAGCCAGCAGCGATTCCAATTTCTCCTTTTGTTCCGCCCGCGGAAGTTTGGTCATTTCCAATACGGCCGAAATATTGTCCTCTACGCTCAGCTTCCGGAAAACGGACGCTTCCTGCGGGAGGTAACCAATACCCATCTGTGCCCGTTTATACATTGGCAGCTTGGTAATGTTCAGATCATTTAAAAATACATCCCCTTCGTCGGGCTTGATCAGGCCCACCACCTGGTAAAACGACGTGGTTTTACCCGCACCGTTTGGCCCCAGCAAGCCTACAATTTCGCCCTGGTTCACCTCAAAAGAAACGTGGTTTACCACCGTACGTTCGCCATAACGCTTTACCAGGTCCTTGGTATGTATTTTCATCAACATAAGTGGCAAAAATAAGAAAGCTTCCACATTATTCTGTTGAGGGGCCGTTAAATATTGAAGCCGGTCCGCACCCAGTATGCATAGCTGCGACAGCCCTCCATGTATCAAACGTCTCCAACCTGGAACTTTAAACCTGGAACCTGGAACTGCATTACTGGTATCTTTCCATTAGTTTTGCAGCCTATGAAGGTGATCGATCATATTAAGAATGCAAAGGATACATTGATTTCTTTTGAAATACTGCCCCCGTTGAAGGGAAAGGGCATTGAGGCGCTTTACGACCATTTGGATCCGTTGATGGAGTACAAACCCGCATTTATCAACGTTACCTACCACCGGAGCGAACATATTTTTAAAAAGAACCCCGACGGAAGTTTTAAAAAAGTAGTGGTGCGTAAGCGGCCGGGAACCGAAAGCATTTGTGCGGCGATCATGAACAAATACAATGTGGATACGGTTCCGCATTTGATCTGCGGAGGATTCAGTATTAATGAAACAGAAGATGCCCTGATCAATCTGAATTACCTGGGCATCGACAATGTGCTGGTGCTTCGGGGCGATGCCGCCAAAAATGAAACCGCCTTCATTCCTCAGGCAGACGGCCATTCCTATGCGATTGACCTTTTAAAACAGGTGGTGGATCTCAATAACGGGGTCTACCTGGAGGAAGATCTGAAAAATTCACAGAAGACGAATTTTTGTATCGGCGTAGCCGCTTACCCTGAAAAACACTTTGAAGCGCCCAATATGGAAACAGATATGGCTTATCTGAAGGCAAAAGTAGAGGCGGGGGCCGATTATATTGTAACGCAAATGTTTTTTGACAATACCAAATTCTATGCATTTGTAGACGCCTGCCGCAAAGCGGGCATCACCATTCCGATTATACCCGGATTAAAACCCGTTTACACACTCAAACAACTGAATGTACTTCCCAAAACCTTTCATATTGACCTGCCTACCGATCTTTCGAAGGAGATGATGAAGTGTAAAACCAACGAAGAGGTAGAGCAGGTGGGCACGGAATGGCTGCTGATGCAGTCGAAGGACCTGAAGAAGAACGGGGTGCCGGTATTGCATTATTATACCCTGGGCAGGCCGCAGATCATCAGCAATGTGGTAAGAGAACTGTAATCAGCCGGCGGAACAGGGCTGAAGCTGCAAACACGCGATTATTTGAATCTTCCGGATGATATTTATTACACAACTCATTTATGTTAATGAAGGAAGCGAAGCCGTTTTCCATGATTTTGAGCAACGGACCATACCATTGATAAAAAAATACAACGGCCGGCTTTTGTTCCGGTTACGCCCGGAAAAAGCCGCCTTCATTGAAATCAATACGGACCCGCCCTATGAAGTGCACCTGGTTTCCTTTGAAACCGAGGATGATTTCAAGCGGTTCATGGGCGATGAGGAAAGAAAAGAATTTTTATATTTAAAGGAACAATCCATCCGGTCGGCTGTTCTCATTCAGGGAAAACAACTATAAAATGGCTCGAAAAAAAAAGAAAAATATTGTTCTTGAAAATATCCGGATTGAAGACTATGCCGCCGAAGGGCGGTCAATAGCTCGGGTGGACGGGAAAGTAATCTTTGTAGAACAGGTGGTTCCCGGTGATGTGGTAGACATCCGGTTGGGTAAAAACAAAAAGGACTGGGCAGAAGGCCATCCCATTGCCTTTAAATCGTACTCCGCAGAACGCACGGAACCGTTTTGCACACATTTTGGTGTCTGCGGCGGCTGCCAGTGGCAAATGCTGCCCTACGAAAAACAGCTGCAATACAAGCACCAGCAGGTAAAAGACAACCTGCAGCGCATCGGGAAGGTTCCCCTCCCGGAAATCCAGTCCATACTCGGCGCCGCTAAAACCCGGCGGTACCGCAATAAAATTGAATATACTTTCGGCACCGAACTATTTATGCCCAAAGAGCAGTTCAACACATTGAAAGAACAGGGCATCAACCCGCATGAATATGGCAAACAGGGCGTTGCCGGTTTTCATGCCAAGGGCTTCTGGGATAAGATCGTAGACATACATACCTGTCACTTACAGGAGGAGCCCACCAATGCCATCCGACTGGCGGTAAAGGCATTTGCCAAAGAGCATGATTATAGTTTTTACGACCTCCGGCAGCACACAGGCTTTTTGCGTACCATGCAGGTACGTCTTTGCGAAACCGGAGAACTGATGGTAAACCTGGTGATGGGCGAAGACGATCCAGAAAAACGGGAAAAGATACTGAATCATCTTCAGGCGCAGTTTCCGCAGATCACCACGCTGCTGTACACCATTAATACCAAAAGAAACGACAGTCTTCACGACCTGGAGCCGGTGGCCTGGTACGGACCAGGTTATGTAACCGAACAGCTGGATCAGTACCGGTTTAAGATTGGCCCCAAGTCTTTCTTCCAAACCAATACCGCACAGGCCAACGAACTGTACCGCGTAACCCGGGAATTTGCGGAGCTTACCGGGAATGAAACCCTGTACGACTTATATTGCGGTACCGGAAGCATCGGCATTTTCTGCAGTCAGAAGGCCGGCAAAGTGATCGGTGTGGAAGTGATTGAAGCCGCCATTGAGGACGCTAAAGAAAATGCCGCATTGAATGGCCTGGAAAAGACCCATTTTTATGCAGGCGATGTGATTGATATTTGTTCGGACGCTTTTTTTGAACAACACGGGCGTCCCGATGTTATAGTAACCGATCCGCCGCGGGCGGGCATGCATGAGAAGCTGGTGCAGAAGATCAATGAAATGGCCGCCCCCATCGTGGTTTATGTAAGCTGCAACCCGGCAACACAGGCAAGAGATCTGGCATTATTGAACGAAAAATATGAGGTCACAAAAATCCAGCCGGTAGATATGTTTCCGCACACACTGCATATTGAGAACGTGGTGCAGCTGAAACTCCGGCCATGAGCCTAATTTAAATACAATATTATTCATGAGTTCATACTTTACAAGACCCGCCGAAAAGTTTCCTCCCGCCATCAAATACCTGATCGCCATTAATGTGGTGGTTTGGGTGGCCCAGCTCATCTTCGACAACAAATATGGCCAATCGGTAATCATGATCGGCGGGGCGATGGACAGCGTAGGTTTTCTAACGGGCAAACTGGGCCTCTGGCCCATCGGCGAAGGCTTTAAGCCCTATCAGCTGATTACGCATATGTTTGCTCATGCGGCTTCCGGTTCACAAATGTTTTTCCATATTCTTTTTAATATGTTTACGCTCTGGATGTTTGGGCGTATCCTTGAAAATGTTTGGGGCTCCAAACGGTTCCTGATCTTCTATTTTATTTGCGGACTGGGCTCGGCAGCATTGCACCTGGCTGTTCAGTATTATACCAACACCGGCAGCATGGCCGTAGGCGCTTCCGGCGCTGTAATGGGCGTACTGGTAGCATTTGCCATGACCTTTCCCAACACGGAGCTGTATATCATGTTTATCCCCGTGCCGGTAAAGGCTAAATGGGCCATTACCGGATTGATCGCCATTGACCTGTTTTTTGGATTGTACAGTGCATCCGGTGATACCATTGCGCATTATGCACACCTGGGAGGCGCCATTACCGGCTTTATTCTCCTGAAAATCTGGAATAAAACAAACCGGCGTAATTTTTACTAAATTTATCGTTGAAAAAGAATCAACTTTTAACCCTTTAATTTTGTTGGGTATTTGATATGGGTATTTCTGACAGAAACTATGACAGCCGATTGTCTTTTGGAACACGGGTAAATCCACTGGTTATACTCATTGCAATCAGCATGATCCTGTTTGTGGTACTTGCTTTTTTTAAAGCGCTGACTTACCTGCGTTTTGATGAGGGCTCCGATGTAACGGGGTATTTCAACGACCATATCCTGAGCACCATCGCCTTATCTCCAAAACTGAGCACCGCCTTAGCTAAAACCTGGACCTTTCTTACCTATTCATTTGTACAGGTAAATGTATGGGAACTTATTGCGAATATGTTGTGGCTCTGGTGCTTCGGTTTTATTTTCATAGATATCACCGGAAACAGAAAGCTGATTCCCCTTTTTATTTATTCCACGGTATTGTCAGGCCTGGTTTATGTTTTTGTCTGCAAATCCATGCACCCCGAAACCCACGCCTTTCCTTACTTCAGCGGATCAGGTGCCTGTATCCTGGCCATTGCCGCGGCGGCTACCACCATTTCTCCCAATTATAAGCTGCTGCCGATGCTAAATGGAGGCATTTCCCTGTGGATCATCACGCTTATTTATACAGTCATTGATTTCGCAACCATTCCTCCCGGTGTACCGGCGCTTTATTTTTCGCAGCTCACGGGAGCGCTAACTGGCTTCCTGTTTATTTATCTGTTACGGAAGGGCTATGACGGAAGTGAGTGGATGAACCGGATATACGACTGGTTCATTAACCTGTTCAACCCCGAGAGGTCGGAAAACCGGAAAAAAATAAAGGATACTTATTTTTATAAAACATCCACAGAACCCTTTACGAAAACTGCCCGGCTTACCCAGCAGCGGCTGGATGCCATTTTAGATAAAATGAACCAAGCTGGTGGTTACGAAATGCTTACAGAGGAAGAGAAGGATTTTTTAAACCGCGCCAGCCAGGAAGATCTTAAAGGCAAATAGGTAAAATCGTTCCCCGGTTTTTACCAGTTTGCAGATAACTTAATTATCTTTCGGGTTGAAAGGATCCGTAGATGAGTGTTTTTGCAAAAATCAGCAATAAGGTTTTACTGAGCATCAATATTTTGGTGGTCCTTTTTTTCTTATTGGCCTGCTTGGCCGCCTATATCAGTCCTATGGACTGGCCTGTTCTCTACCTGTTTAGCCTGGGCTTTCCTTTTTTATTACTGTTGGTGCTGGTTTTTTTTGGTTGGTGGCTCTTTATTAAAAAACAATGGGCCCTGATCTCTGCAGCAGCATTAATCCTTGGAGGTGGCGCTATAACCAACTTCTTCGCCTTTAATTTTAAAAAGCCCTTTCACCAGGAAAAGAAAGCTGACCATATCCGCGTCGTTACCTGGAACGTAGCGCGCTTTGTGGAGATGGTCATCAATAATAATAAAGGCAGTCAGACCCGTTATAAAATGCTCCAGCAAATAAAGGCCGCCAATGCAGATATCCTGTGCTTTCAGGAGTTCAGCTCTTCCATTAACCCCGATTGGTACAATAATATTGTGGCCGTAAGCAAGGGGCTGGGCTATCCGTATTTTTATTATTCCCACGATTGGGATGGAGACCGGCTGTTTAACGGCAGTGTGATCTTCAGCCGGCTTCCCATTACCGATACCGGTATCATCCGCTATCCCCGCCCAACGCTACCGGAGGCCCTGCTCTTTGTAGACATCAAAAAAGGAGCCCGGCTATTCCGGGTGTATACTACCCACCTTCAATCGAACCAGTTCCGAAAAGAAGATATTTCCAAAATCGAAGCACTGAAAAAGGCAAAAGGCAACATCATCAGCAACGCCTTTTATATCTTCACCAAGCTGCGAACCGCCATCCAGCACCGGAGCATCCAGGCCGATATGATGCCGGAGATCCTGAAGAACAGTCCAAACCCCACCATTTTCTGCGGAGATCTTAATGATGTGCCCAACTCCTATACCTATCACACCGTTAAAGGCGATATGCAGGATGCGTTTCTTAAAAAAGGGCTGGGTATTGGCAGAACATATAATTCCCTTTCGCCCACGTTGCGGATCGACTATATTTTTACCGATGACCGGTTTAAAATCGACCAGATCAAAAGGGTGACCACCAACTATTCCGACCACTATATGATGATCTGTGATTTGCAGTTAACACCCGGTTCCGATTAACCCGGGTTACCACGCTTCATTTGTGTTAATGGCAAGCAGCGGCTGCAGCAGTCTTTTATTAACGAATAATTCCAACGTTTCTTTTAACAGGCGGTTCTTTAACCGGTTCTTTTTGTCAAACACGAAAGACCGCCACTCCTGGAAGATCATGGGTCCCGGGCTTTTTATGAATAACACGGAAGCAACGGAATCGACCATCGGGTTAAAGCTCCTGATATTTTTGATCACAGGTGCATTCACTTTTATTTTTCCATCTTTAAACTCAAACCCGGCCTGAAAGGTAACATCGTAGCTCCTGCCGGAATAATGCAGCGCCTGCCGGTCAGTGGCCTGGAATACAATTTCCCCATACGGGATAGCAGCGATCCGGTCCTGGAACGAGCCAAAACCGGTTTTCACCCGGCACTCCACCGCCTCAAACAGCTGCTGCTGCGTGGTCCCGGGTACTTCAACCACATAGTATTCGTTCCCGCGGGCTGTGGCAAACCCTTCCGGCTTCAGCAAAAACTGGGCATGGCTTTCCGACAATGATAAAATGAATATGGCCAGTAATAAACGGTATTTCATAAAAAGGGTTTTGATCTATGTGTAAGACGATGCGATTACTCTTTAAACTGCACATTATAACTGATTTAGCGCCGGTTTAACAGATCCGGCAACAACGGCATATTCATTTTTCTTTTTATCCATCCCCGGCTAAATACCAGCCGCCTCCTTTATATTTGTAATCTTACAAAAAGATGGTATGAGTACACTTAAAATACATAATTCCTATTCGCGCCAGAAAGAACTGTTTGAACCGATTACGCCGGGCTATGTGGGAATGTATGTTTGCGGGCCTACCGTTAGCGGAGAAAGCCACCTGGGGCATGCCCGCCCTTATATTACGTTTGATGTGGTGTTCCGTTATCTGCAATACCTGGGTTATAAAGTACGCTATGTACGCAATATTACGGATGCGGGGCATTTTGAAGAAGAAGGGCGCGAAGCTGAGGATAAAATCTCCAGCAAGGCCGTGCTGGAAAAACTGGAGCCGATGGAACTGGTGCAAAAATACACCAACCTGTTTCATTGGGCAATGAACCTTTTCAATACCATTCCGCCTTCCATCGAACCCACTGCCACTGGTCATATTGTAGAACAGATCGAAATGATTAAAAAGATCATGGCGGACGGCTATGCCTACGAAAAGAACGGCTCTGTATATTTTGATGTAAAAAAATATGCCGCGGGGCACGATTACGGAAAACTCAGCGGCCGCAAGATAGACGACCTGCTGGAGGCCACCCGCGAGCTGGAAGGCCAGGAAGAAAAGCGGGACGCTGCCGATTTTGCGTTGTGGAAAGCGGCCCCGCCCAAACATATTATGCGCTGGAACAGCCCCTGGGGTGAAGGATTCCCGGGCTGGCATATTGAGTGCTCTGCTATGGCTACCAAATATTTGGGAGATCATTTTGATATTCATGGCGGGGGTATGGACCTCCAGTTTCCGCACCATGAAAGTGAAATTGCCCAAAGCACCATCTGCAACGGCCATGCACCGGTAAAATACTGGATGCACAACAATATGATCACCATCAACGGCCGGAAGATGGGCAAGAGTTACAATAACGTGATCAAATTAACCGAGTTGTTTAGTGGCAATCATCCCCTGCTCACCCAGGCCTATCACCCGATGGTGGTACGCTTTTTTATTCTCCAAAGTCATTACCGCAGTACGCTCGACTTTAGCAACGAAGCGCTGCAGGCCTCCGAAAAAGGGTTGAAACGCCTTTGGGAAGCTTATGAAAATTTAAAACGGCTGCAGGACCGGAGCGGCGAACTGCAGGAAACGGCGGCAGATCCGGAACTGGATGAGCGCCTCAGGAAGCTGGTGACGGAGTTTGACGAATTCATGAATGATGATTTTAACACCGCAAAAGTGCTGGCCAATATGTTTGAGCTGGCGCCTGTGATCAATAGCTTCAAAGACAAAACCATTCCGCTCAACAACATTTCAAAAGCAGGTTTTGAATTGTTGCAACGGCAAATGCACACCTACCTGGAAACGATTCTTGGGCTTACATCCGTGTCCGCTGCCGATAATGAAAAGCTGAAAGACGTAATGCAGCTGCTCATCGAGATCCGCAAAGAAGCCCGCAGCCGTAAAGATTTTGTCACCTCCGACAGGATCCGCAACCAGCTGGCGGGCATCGGCATTCTTTTAAAAGACGAAAAAGACGGTAATATCAGCTGGAGCTTGGAGTAATTTATTGTTTTTTGCTTATCCTTGATGGTCTGAACCAAAAACAATAAACCTCAAACCGGAAACATGTACAAACTTTGGGCAAGTATAAAAAAAGATGGCCGCATCCTGTTGCGGGATAAAGTGGGACTGGCATTGATGTTTCTCATGCCCATCCTTCTTGCCATCATCATTGCCTCTGTACAAAACAGCACGTTTGAGCTGGTAAACGATAAAAAAGTGCCGCTGCTTGTTTTAAACCGGGATACGGGCGAAGCTTCAAAAGAACTGATTCACTCCCTAGAAAAAGGCGGCATGTTTACGCTTAAAAAATTACCTGCCACCGCTACGGCCGGCGATATCAAAAGCAGGATGGAGAATAAAGATGCCTTGCTTGGCATCATTATTCCGCCGCAATACACGCAGGATGTGCTCTCCAAAGCAGAGCGGGTATCCGGAGAGGCGCTGAAAACGATCGCGGTTACCGACAGCTCGGCCACCGATTCTTCCAGGATAAAAGCCAATCCGTTAACATTATATTACCACCCGGTGCTGCAAAAATCGTTTCGCCAGGGCATCGACGGGGCGCTCAACAGCGTACTGCAGATTGTGCAAAGCAAATATATTGTACGGGCTCTATACAGCAGCATTAACAATGAGCCCAGTATTCCCCAATCGCTGGAGCAACAAATTCTTTCCAACGAAACACCCGTAAACCAGCTGGCGGTTTCCAAAGACAATAGCCAACCGGTGCCCAATGCCACCCAGCACAATATACCGGCCTGGACACTTTTTGCCATGTTCTTTATTGTGATCTCCCTGGGAAGCAGCCTGGTGCGGGAAAAAACCAGCGGCAGTTTTTTGCGGTTGAAAACTATGCCCACCTCCTTATCGGTTTCCATTGCCTCCAAGCAGATCACTTATATCCTCATCACCATGCTGCAGGCTGCCGTCATCTTCAGCATTGGCCGCTGGCTGTTTCCGGTGATCGGGCTCCCGGCATTAAACATTCCCGCCGATAAGGCCGGTTTGCTGCTGGTAACCTTTCTTTGTGGATGGTGTGCTACCAGCTTTGCCATCTGCATCGGTACTTTTGCCAATACGCAGGAACAAAGCAACGGCATCGGCGCTATCAGCATTGTATTGTTTGCTGCCATCGGCGGACTCCTGGTTCCAGCCTTTGCCATGCCAGCCTCCTTCCAGGGCGTAATGCGGATCTCCCCGCTTTACTGGTGCCTGGAAGCCTTCTACGGGCTGTTTCTTGAAGGAGCTCGCCTGGGTGACATTTTCCGGAACCTCGTTCCTGTGCTTATCATTATTGCCGTTTTACAGCTGGCCACCTGGCTGGGTATGAAGCAGAAACGACTGATCTAAGCTGCCATTTCCCAAAATAAAAACCCCGTAAGTACGCAGGTTCTGCTTGTTGTAAGGAGCGCACGACCCTGAACGTAAATAAATAAAACATTAATTTTTTAAAATAAAACGATAAATATTTTTTGTTTTATTTTAATTATCGCGTATGTTCGTGTTCCAAAACACGACATATGAAAATAGCAGATTCAAGAATTATCAAAATACTGGACCGGATATCGGGTGCGGTTTTTCTGTTCACCTTGCTGGTGCTCCTTGTAAAGATCTTTTCTTCCGGTGCTCCTGCGCTCAGTGGCAGCGTGCGGGGTTACCAGATAAATAATATAACGGCTAAACCACAAAAAAGGCCGGATACCACCTATCATGATCCCGGTAAAACCCTGGATCAATGGTTCAAAAAAACCATCATTGTACAACCGCATAATGAGGCATTGGTACACCTGCGGTTTAAAACGTATAAAGACCTGCTAAATCCCGTTACCGTTTTATTTCAACTGGCATACTATAGTTACTATATAATCATTGTGCTGGCAGCTTTCCAGTTAAAAATGTTTTTTGGCAACCTGTCCAGGAACGAAGTCTTTACAAAAAAGAATACCCGGAAGCTATTCATAACGGGTTTGCTTTTTATGTTGATCCCGTTAATCAAAAGCATTCAAAATGTCCTTTTTATTGAAGCCATTAATGGTCTGAACATAAACGACTCCGGTTATTCTTTCAGCTATTCTTTCCGGCTGGTATCTCCGGAAACGATTTTTGGAGCTATGATGATCGTATTTTCGCTGGTTTTTAAAGCCGGCACAGATGTACAACAGGAAAATGAAGCTTTTATCTGAATAAACAATTAATAAATATGCCTCCAAAATTTAAAATTACCGGCAGCAGCCTGATGGCCCTGGGCTTCCTTTGCATTGCTTTTGTTGTAAACCTGGTGATGCTGATCACCAATTCTCTTTCGTCTACGATCGCATCCATTGAAGAATACCGCAAGCGGGTATTGCCATTGAACATACTGGAATTTGTAAAATCCGGAATATTGCTGGTTATGGGATACCTGCTGTTCCGCATTATCCGCAACATAATGAGCCGTATAAAATGGAATATGGGTTATTACAAAAAGATCAAGTGGATCGGCTGGCTCAATGTACTGGTGCTATTGATCGATGCGGCGATATCTACCTGGCAGGAATCGATTTTATCCAAGCAGGATTCGGTCATGAATCACCTGTCTGATCACAATCTTTATCAGAATGCCCTGCTCACTGCGCTTTTTAATACCCCGCTAGCCTGGTTCCTGATCCTTTGTATTTTCCTGATCGCTGACGTACTGCAATACACCAGTGAAGTAAAAATGGAAAACGATTCGATTATTTAATTATGTCTATTATTATCAACCTGGATGTGATGCTGGCGAAGCGTAAAATGTCGCTGACCGAGTTATCAGAAAAAGTAGGCGTTACCATCGTAAACCTTTCCATTTTAAAAACCGGCAAGGCCAAGGGCGTACGATTCGATACATTGGAAGCTATTTGCAAGGCGCTGGATTGCAGGCCGGGAGATATTATCGATATTGATCCAAATTCATAACATCATGAAATACCTGATCATTACACTATTTACGGCTGCCGGTGCTGCCCCGGCTTTTTGCCAGGTTGAAAACGGAGGATTTGAAACCGTAGAAAAGAATCAACCGGTCGGCTGGTTCGTTCAATCTCAGCCAGGCTTTACCAATGCTGTTGATTCAACCGTTTATTACTCCGGAACCCGGTCCTTCAGCATCTCCAGTGAAGCAGAAAAAAAGACGTTCCAATCTTTTTCCCAAACGGTTCCGGTTGCCACTGACAGGTTAAAAAAAATAACGATCAGCGCCCTGCTCAAAACCAACCAGGTAAGTTCGAATGCCTCCATTTGGTGCCAGGTATGGAATGATACCAAACAGATCGACTTTTTCAATCTTGCTATGCAGGGACAGACGGTTAGCGGTACCAATGACTGGAAAGAATATGCCATCAGCTTTGCCGTTCGCCCGGAAGCCAAAAAACTGGTGCTGGGCGGGCTGTTATCGGGTACCGGAACCACATGGTTTGACGATTTTTCCGTTAAAGAAGTTTCTGCCGCCGCAGGAAAGCCTGCTGCTGATCTGATAAAAGAGGTAAGAGGCCTTATCCAACAGAATGCGCTTTATTCCGATTCACTGAACTGGAAACAGATCGATGAAACGGTTGAGGTAATTTCCCGCGGATTGCAAACAACAGAGGATACAAAACCGGTAATCAATTACCTGCTGGCGCAGTTACGAAAAGCGGGTGATCATCACTCCTTTCATATGTCGGTAACGGCATCAAAAAGCTATACACGGCCCGCTGCCAAACTGGAAGATGCTTCCGGCCGGTTGCTGCCAGGTAATATCGGCTATATTTCCGTTCCGGGCTTTGGCTCCACGAACGATTCTGCCATGACCGTATTTGCACAAAACATCCAGAACCTGGTAAAAAAACTGGATACAGAAAATCCGGTTTCCGGATGGATCATTGACCTGCGCAAAAACACAGGCGGCAACATGTATCCGATGATCGCCGGACTGGGTCCGTTTTTAAACAGAGGCACCCTTGGATATTTTGTGCGGGGCCGCAACAAAAAACCCTGGTTTTTTTCAGGTGGGGGGAATAAGGCGTGGAGTGGAGGTGCTGTTGTACCGGAGGCTTATACGATAAAAGAGCGAAAAAATAAGATCGCTTTACTGATAGGCCCTATGACTGCCAGCAGCGGAGAGTTTACTACGATTTCGTTTATCGGGCAAGCGCATACAAAACTGTTTGGACAACCCACTGCGGGCTATACCACGGCGAACAGTATGTTTCCGCTTTCAGACGGATCTTCTCTGGCGCTGGCCACCACCTATGCCGCAGACCGTAAAAAAAATACCCATATCGGTCGTATCATGCCGGATGTGCTGGTGACCCCATCAAAAGATAAGGATGCCGATGTGGAAGCCGCTGCAAATTGGATTCTTGAAAAATAAATAGCTATTTTCGCCAAAACGTCAAGGAATTAAACAAGAAACGGCACATATACTGGTTACCGGAGGTACAGGGTTTTTAGGCGCCTATATCCTGAAAGCACTGGTACTGCAAGGGATTTCCGTAAGAGCAATAAAACGAACCACATCGCAGCTGCCTTCTTTTATCGACCCGGAAATACTCAATAAGGTAGAATGGGTGGAGGGCGATATCCTGGACGTGCTTTCCCTTGAGGAAGCCATGGAAGGTATCAATACTGTTATTCACAGTGCCGCAATTGTGTCCTTTTCCAAGAAAGAACGCCGGCAAATGTATCATGTAAATATTGAAGGCACAGCGAACGTAGTCAATATGGCCCTGCAAACAGGCGTTCGGCGACTGGTTCATATCAGCTCGGTGGCTGCGCTGGGCCGTAAAAAAGAGAGCAGTACCGTAGATGAAACGGCAAAATGGGAAGACAACAAAAACAATACCCACTACGCAATCAGCAAATTCCGGTCGGAGCTTGAAGTATGGCGCGGATTTGCGGAGGGCCTTGAGGGCGTGGTGCTAAACCCCGCCACTATCCTGGGTTATGGCAACTGGAATGAAGGCAGCTGCGCTATCTTTAAAAATGTTTACAAAGAATTTGGTTGGTACACCAATGGCATCAACGGCTTTACAGATGTGGAAGATGTAGCCAAAGCAGCGGTGCTACTCGCAAATGCCTCCATTACAGAAGAGCGTTTTGTAGTATGCAACGACAACTGGCGCTTCCGGAAACTGTTAAACACCATGGCCGATGCCTTTGGTAAAAAACAACCCGCAAGAGAAGCCTCTCCGTTTATTTCAGGACTAGCCTGGCGCCTGGAGCGGCTAAAATCGCTCTTTACGGGTTCAAAACCGCTCATTACAAAGGAGAGCGCCAGAGTAGCCAATAGCGAAACGCTTTTTGACGGCTCAAAACTGGTAAAAACACTTCCAGGCTTTGAATATCGCCCGCTGGATGAAACAATCCTCAATGCCTGCAAAGCCTACGAGGTCTTAAAAACCTCATAGGCTAAAGCTCAGCCCTCCCTGTGTCCAGCGGCCGGGCATGAGCGCCCCCAGCAGATCACTGTATTTCCGGTTAAGTATATTATCTACCTGTACAAAAACGCCCAGCCTGTTCTTTAAGAACGCATAGGTCAACTTGCCATTCATTAAAAAATAATCCTTTGTAATTGCAGCGTTGATGCCGGGTTCCGTTTGGGGATTGCGCGTTTTATAGATCCCTGTCAAACCGATGGACACCGGCCCCTGACGATACGTTACGGTGGCATTGGCCAGGAACCGCGCATGCGATAAGATATAAAAAGAAGGATTGGCCTCGCTGCTTTGGCTATACAGCCATATAAAACCTCCGTTTACCATTACTGATTGCCGGTCATTCCAATGCTGCGCATAGGCGGCATCGGTTTCCCATCCGGTGGTGGTTACCTCCGCCACATTTTTGGCCAGTGCATAATTGCCGCCAGGTACCAGGTTATCCTTTCGCGGCATATCCGCATAAGGTGTATTCACCCAGTCGATCAGCTGACTATGGAACCGCTGGAAAAAGCCGGTAGACAGTTTCAGGTTCGACCGGCAAAACCAGTCTACCCCCGCTTCATAAGTCCAGGACCGTTCGGCTACGAGGTTTGGGTTGCCCACGCTCCCTCTTTTTACCGATGCCTTATTATAGTTATTGTACAGTTCTGTAAAATCTGCATTGCGGATCGTTTTGCCACCACTGGCCCGCAGCTGTATGCTACCTGTTTTATACGACGCCGTCAGCTGGGGCACCCATTCGGCCGGCAGGCTTCCATAAATTTCCATGCGTAAAGACGGGTTGATCATAAAATGCGTACCGAATTTCTGAATGACCGAAACAAAGGGAGCCGCAGTATTTAAATGATGATCGCCCCGGTCGTTGGAGCGTATATCCCGGTTCTGGAAATTAAACCCGGCCGCAAGATGGGTCTGCTCCGAAAAACGTTGTTGCAACATGAGCTGGGTCTGCAGCAGGTGCGATCGATTATTATTGGCAACTGATGAAGGACTAAATAAATACTGGTCCTCCATTGTTTTATATCCGGCATCTACACTTACCTGTGTGGATCCTTTCTGGTATTGCAGCCGCGCCTGGTTCCACCAGGAACTGATCTTTTCTGATGCGGTATCCGACGCATAAGTGGTGTAAAAATTCTGCGCAGCAAAATCCCGGTTATCATAAGCCGTGCGCAGCGCCAGGTTCCAGTAAGGATTGAATTTTACCATCAACCCCGCAGACGCTGCCGTATTGTGGAAATAGCCCCGGATGCCCCGCTGCTGTACGCCGCTTGCGTTGTTGGTGAGAAAGCCGGCCCCAACATTTATTTTTTCATTCTGATAAAACCCGCCGGCATTCGCATTCAGCAAGCCATATTCACCGGCACTGATCATGGCCGCCGCCTGTTTTTGCCGGGCCTGGAGGTTCTTATTAAATGCCTTGGTGATGATGTTGATCACCCCACCTACGGCATCGGAACCATAAACAGCCGATGAGGCGCCTTTTAATACTTCAATCCGGTCGATCTCCGCCGGGCTGATGGGTATATAGCCCGTGAAATGCCCCGTATTCGGATCATTCAGCCGCAATCCGTCCAAAATAACCAATACCTGCTGAAAAGTACCACCCCGCACCGAGATATCGGTTTGCGCCCCCTGCGGTCCACGCATCTGTGCTTCTACCCCGGGGATGTACTTTAACAGCTCATCTACCGAATGCACCGGCAACCGGGCAATGGCTGCACCATTGATAATCGTAATATTTCGCCCCGTTTCCGAACTTCTTTTTTCAATTATGGAGGAGGTTACGGTAACGGGGTCTAACAAGGTGTCCTGTGCTCCTGCCGTTTTTACCAGCGTCAGTAACATAAGGGTTATACCTGCTGTTAAAAACAGTACGTATCCTCTTATTGCGGCGGCCGGCCGCTTTGGATCCTGCATGTCTTTTGTCATTTTCTCAAATTTCATAGTTTTTATTTTGATGCCGTTGCAACCGGATGCCCGGCATTTCTTTCCTGATTTTCGGCCAAAACTATTACCTTGCCGGATTACTCAGATAGTCCGGTTTGTATATAGTGAGTAGTCCGGTTCAATTACCATATAAAACCATTGTGCCCATCGACCGGCAAAGCTCCACGGCTGTTTACCTGCAGATCGTGCACCAGGTCATCAATGCCATTCAACGAGGCTTTCTCTCCGGGGGCCAGCAGTTACCGGGCACCCGTGTCATGAGCCAACTGCTGGGAGTGCACCGTAAAACTGTGGTAGCGGCTTACGAAGAACTGGATGCCCAGGGATGGATCACCAGCATGCCCAACAAGGGAAGCTTTATCAAACCCGTTACCCATAGAAAGGGCGGAAAGAAGCAGCTGGACATGCAAAAGCTGACGGAATATCCTGCAAAACCAGGCTTTCATTTCAACAGAAGTAATATCCTGGATGTAGCTGAGGAGCTGCCCGGCCAGCCGCTGACCCTTACAGATGGACAGCCGGACTACCGGTTATCACCCACAGACCAGCTGGCACGCTATTATACCGCGGCTTTACGACGAAAAGTAAACCGGAAGCATCTTGGATACAATACCATGCCCGGCAACGCATTTTTTAAAACCCAGCTTTCGAACTTCCTCAACAGCACACGGGGCTTGCATATTACACCCCGGAACATCCTGGTAACCCGGGGTGTGGAAATGGGAATGTATGTATCGGCCCGTACGCTCATCAGTCCCGGAGATATCATACTGGTGGGCAACCCGGGTTATTATATCGCGAATATGACCTTTCAGCAATCGGGGGCACGATTGAAAACCATCCCGGTAGACCAGGACGGGATCAGCGTGGAAGCAGTAGAACGCATCTGCAAAAAACAACCCGTGCGCATGCTGTACCTTACGCCGCATCATCATTACCCCACTACGGCTACATTAAGCGCTCAGCGCCGGGTGGCCTTACTAAAACTGTCGGCCACCTTTGGTTTTATCATCCTGGAAGACGATTACGAATACGATTTCCATTATCAAAGCAGCCCCATCCTTCCTCTGGCCAGTGCCGATACCGAGGGCATGGTGGTATACCTGGGTTCTTTTGGAAAAACCCTTGCCCCGGGATTCAGGTCGGGCTTTTTGGTGGCTCCCGGCAGCCTGGTTGATGAAATGCAAAAAGTACAGGCCGTTATCGATCGCCAGGGCGATACCATCATGGAACAGGTATTGGGTGAACTGATCGCCGAAGGCGAGATCCACCGCCATTTAAAGAAAGTACAAAAGATCTATCATGAACGGCGCAATCATTTTTGCAAGATGCTGGACACTGTGCTGGGAAACAGCGTTGCCTTTACCACTCCTCCCGGAGGGCTTGCCGTTTGGACGCAATGGAAACAAGGAATGAATTTGCTGCGGATCAGCAAAGCCTGCGCAGCGCAGGGGTTACAGTTGCCGCGGTTCTTATTGTATCAAACCCGGGAACTAAGTGCCATGCGGCTGGGATTCGGAAACTTTACCGTTGCGGAAGCAACAACTATTTTAAATGCATTAAAAACGGCGGCGGTACAGGTAAAGGAATAATAAACCGGGGCGGTTGCCGGCCCTTTATTTCATTGCCAAAGATTGCACTATGCTGAACTTGCCCGCCCACTCCGGCCGGCCGCATTTTTATAACGAGCCTTTCCAGCGTTTTAACGGATAATGGCGTTCCCTTTACCTTCCATCCGGTCCGTATATTCCACGCTGCCCAGCCGGAAGCGAAAACTTGTTTTGGTTGCCTTCTCCAGTTTCAACTCCTGCCGGCACATAAATCCCAGGTGATTATAATAAACGGAGTGAAGCGCTACGGGCTTTACGGAGAAAATAGCTGCTTTTGGCGGTACCGGAGCACGGTTATATGCACTGTCTTTTTTTATCGGGGTATTGGTTACCTGTCCCGCAGCCGAAAGACCGCAGCACACTATAAAGGCCAGCATCAGAAACGGTTTTCCCGTCATTTTCTGAGTTTGCATCTGTAAAAGTACAGTTTCTTTTGCTGGGGCTGGTACTTAAGGCATGCCCAGTCGTCATAATGCCTCGGAGGACTTGTAGTCCCCCGATTTGCTATATTTTATAATAATCTTCCCATCCTTTGCGCGGAGGAGCCCCCGTTAAAAAGGCATCGGCAAATTTGTTGTTGGTGATCCTTTTTGTAGCCCGGTCAAATTTGATCGGCTGATTCAGACGCTGCGCCATTACCCCCAGGCAAAATACCTGGCTCAGCGGACCGGCGATTTCAAAGGGCGAGCGGGTTTGTTCTTTCCCCTGGCAGGCCAGTAAAAAGTTGGCAAAATGGTTGGACGGGCTTTTGGGCACTTCCGGCAGCCTGGATTCCATATCTTTCGCTTTTTCTGAGGGAATGATGCTAAGCGTACTGGCATGTGAGCCACCTTTAAAGGTGAGCGTTTTACTGTAGATTTCTTTACCAGGATTCAGTTTTACTGCCTGGGCCTTTTGACCATTTACAGTAGGAATACTGGAATCCAGCTCTGAAGTACCAAATCCTTCCGGAAGTTTGGGTTGATTATTAATGCCATCATACCAGGTGATTACCACCGGCGGCATCTTTTTCCGTTTCGGAAATTTGAATTCGATCGTGCTGGACATCGGGTAAAAATAATCATTATGCCCTTCCAGTTTCAGGGGGGTTATTTCTTCCGGTAAACCCAGGTTCAGGAACTGGTGGGCTGTATCCAGGATATGGGCACCCCAATCGCCCAGTGCCCCCATGCCAAAGTCGTACCAGCAACGCCACTGCCCATAGTGAAAATCTTTGTTGAAGTCGTGATACATCTGCGCCGAAAGCCAGGTATCCCAATCAAGCGTTTCGGGGATGGGCTCTGCAGCAGGAAATTTTTTTATGTTGGGATCCCAGCCATGCCAACGCCGCGGGCTGTTCATATGCGCCGTAATGGCGGTAACATCTTTAATAATACCGGCTTCCACCCAGGCTTTAAACTGGAAATAATTGGCTTCAGAATGCCCCTGGTTACCCATTTGCGTAACTACATTCGGATACTTTTTTGCAGCCCGGATCATCAGCTCTACCTCGTTAAACGTACGGGCCATCGGCTTTTCCACATACACATGTTTGCCCAGCGCCATGGAATGTACGGTTATGGGAAAATGCGCAAAATCAGGAACCGCAATGGTTACGGCGTCGATGGATTTTGCCATTTTATCATACATCTTCCGGAAATCCTGGAACCGGGTTGCATTGGGAAATTTAGCAATAGTGGCCTGGGTATGTTTGGCACCCATATCTACATCACAAAGCGCTACTACATTGGCCAGGTTGGTTTTTGCAAAATCACCGATGATCTCTGCACCCCGGTTGCCAATACCGATATGGGCCAGGTTTACCTTGCCGTTTGCGCCCATAATGCGATTGTAACTGGAGGCATTTACTTTTGTAAATAATCCGCTCAGCGCCACGCCGGTTGTTGCCAAGGTGGTCTGCTGTATAAAAGCTCTTCTTGTTGTAGCCATTCCTGAAAATTAATTTGTCAAACAATCCGTTAAAATAAGCAGCCATCATTTTGCAAACAACAGCCACTCCTATTCTGCACGTTTAGGTAGCAGCGAATTTATGTATTTTAACCCGTGTAAGGTAAACAGACCTCGAAATCGTTATCGTTGGGAACGGTCTTAAAAGTAAGACGTTTTTATGAGGTTAAATATCGACATTTATCATTCTTATACCAGACGCTTAAATCAGCTCCGATGCCGGGTCCCAGAACCGGGTCTTAAAATCCACCACCTTGTCATTCTTGATTTTTATACCTTCTTTTTCCAGCAGTTCCTGCATCTGGGTAGGTGTTTTAAATGCATGTTTTCCGGAAAGCAAACCGGTACTGTTCACCACCCGGTGCGCCGGCACCTTGGGCCTTACCCTTCCGGCGGCGCTCATGGCCCAGCCTACCAATCTTGCCGATTTACCGGAGCCAATGGCTTTTGCAATCGCACCGTAGGAGGTTACCCTTCCCCTGGGAACCTGCCGTGCAATGGCATAGATCAGATCAAAAATGTTGTCGTCCGTTTTACCGGAGGGGCGTACGGTTTTAAGTGTTGCCGGGTTGCTGCTGCCTTTTTTTACGCTCATTTAATAACTGCGTTTTTTTTGGTTCGGGAACATTTTCATAGTCATAGGGGCAATGCCGGCAACCATTGCTGCAGCAGTACCCCCGTTGTAAGTGGTACTTTTCTGTAAGCACCATCTTACCGTCTTCATTTAAGTAATAATCTTCTCCCTCAGTCAAGCTCATACCGGATCGCCTCCTTTAGTTCCCGGTCCTTTTCTTCGCCGGCCAGCACCCGTGGCAGCTGAAAGGCCAGGTAATGGATCCGGTTACTCTCCGCAATATCCAGGCTCTCATAATAGGTCTTTATTTTCAGCTCTTCGGTAAGATCCGCTTCTTTATACAGATCATCTGTATCTTTCAGAACGGGGCATTGATACATTTCCAGCACCTCCCTGGTGAACCGGTGCAGGTTCGGACTATCTGTTTTCAGATGAATAATGCCTTCCGGCTTCAGCACCTGCTGATAGATCCTCAGGAACCGAGGATGGGTGAGCCGCTTCTTGGCTTTTGAAAACCGCAGCTGGGGGTCGGGAAATGTGATCCAGATTTCGCTTACCTCGCCCGGGGCAAAGTATTGATGCAACTGTTCGATCTGCACCCGCAAAAAAGCTACGTTATCCAGGTTTTCCCGGATCGCCTTTTTTGCCCCGGCCCATAACCGGTTGCCCTTGATATCCACACCAACAAAATTCCGGTTGGGATGCAGACGCCCCAATCCAAGCGCATACTCTCCTTTTCCACAGGCCAGTTCCAGGGTAAGGGGTTGTTCATTTTTAAAATACGCTTTCCATTTGCCCCTCATATCCTGGGGAAATTGCAACACATTATTAAATGTGTTCAATTCTGCAAAACGTACCAGTTTTTTTTGTGCCATTATCTGTTGCTAAAGCGATAAGAAAGTCCGATTCCCAACATCGATCGTATCTGCGGTCGCGCCGATTTGCCTTCGGGACCAAAAAGCCGGGCGTCATCGTCATAAATCAGGTCCAGTGCATAGTTGATCGCAAAAAGCTTACCCAGTTTCATGCTTAACAGGTTGGTCCAGTATACATCAATATTTTGGGGGTTATGCAGGTAATTTGAATAAAAATCCGCACGGCTTTTGAAGGAAATGGATTTGGAAAACTCTTTGAAAAAGTTCACGGTTGCAAACGCACCAAACTCGGTTCGCACATGTTTACCGGTATCTACTCCATACGCACCCCGTGCCGAAAGCGAATCGTTCATTACAACCGTCCATCGGGCCGTTACCGGTGAAACAAATATGGAAAAATTCTTTGTAGGCTTGTAGGTGACACCCGGGCTTAACAGTACATAAGCGGGAGAGAGGAATTGGGAAGTAAGCGTTTTTGAGGAGTCGGTATAGTCGTAGCCCTTTAGGATCTGCGAACGGAAATTAAACAGGGCGCCCACATCCCATTTTTTACCAATATCGTAGGCGTATTTGGAAACCAGGTCGATCCGGTCATCGTTCTTCCGGGTACCCAGCGATGTCGTATTCATATAACCCAGGTTCAGATCCAGCGTATTGTCCCAGTGATGCTTTCCTTTTTGATAAAAGGCATAAGTACTCAACAATGAATTCAGTGCCAGTGAAAACTTATCACCTCCTGCAGACCAGTTGCTCAATGACCCCTGCGCAATGTTCAAATTAAACACACCGCCTGTTTTCCAGGTCATCTGCGCCGTATCATTGGGATCCTTTGTAATTTTGCGGTCAGAATCGGCCTGTAGTTTTTTTACAGTTTCATCCTGTGCATGCAAACAAAACCCGGCGTTTAAAAGCAGGGCGAACAATAAAAGTTTCCTCATAGTGATTGATTTTGCCCCAAAAATAAGCGTTCCTTTTTTATATGGGACAACTCATGCCTGCATCTTCTTTAAACCGCCTAAAAACTTTATCAGCGGTATCCCTGTTTATGCTATCTTGCAGGCATGTCAGACCACATGAATATTGAAGCATTTTTATTACCAGTAAACCTCCGGGAAATTGCCGGCGACGAAAGTTATAAGCCCAATCAAATGGGCAGCAGCATAGATCTTCATGAGGAGTCGTTTCCAGACCTGGAGCAGGCAGATGTGGTACTGGTGGGTTGCGGCGAACAACGGGGCAATGGTATCCTGGGCGCTCCAAGTGCAGCACCCGATGTAATCCGCAGGCATTTTTATTCCCTGTTCTTTTGGCACGAAGGCATCCGGATCGCAGACATTGGTGATATCCGCCAGGGTGCTTCATATACCGACACAGTAGCCGCCTTGAGAACCGTAATTGCAGCATTGATCGAAGAAGGAAAAACCGTCATAATCCTGGGCGGGTCGCACGATCTTACCATGGCACAGTATGGCGCTTATGCCACGCAGCAAACCCTTATTGAGGCATCCATTGTCGATGCCGTGATTGATCTGGATATGGAATCGCCTTTTGCCAACGATCATTTTTTAATGGAGATGCTTACCGGGGAACCCAACTATATCCGGCATTATAACCATATCGGCTTTCAAAGCTACCTGGTACACCCGGGAATGCTTCAAACCCTCGACAAATTAAAATTCGACTTTTACCGGGTAGGTCATGTAAAAGAAGATATCGAGCAGATTGAACCAGCCATCCGGAGCAGTCAGTTGTTCTCCTTTGATATTAATGCGATTGCGAATGCCTATGCTCCTGCCAACCAGCTTACGCCCAACGGGTTTAACGGAGAAGAGGCCTGTATCCTGATGCAGTATGCAGGAATGAGCACCGCGGTAAACACCATCGGCATTTATGGGTACGATGTAAAGAAAGACCGGAATGAATTAACGGCTAAGCAAATCAGTCATATGATGTGGTATGCATTGGACGGCATCTACCGCCGGCAAAAAGAAGCAGCACTTACCGATAAGGAGGCCTTCAATGAATACCAGATGATCTTTTCTGAAATAGAAACCACTTTTTACCAAAGTAAAAAAACCGGACGCTGGTGGATGCAATTGCCCGGTAATCAGCTGGTACCCTGCAGCTATAAGGACTACCTGCTGGCCTCGCAGGATGAAATCCCCGACCGGTGGTTCCGGGCGCAGCAGCGGTAAACATTCTAATTAAAATATGTTGTCAGTATTCCGCTATACATTATGGCTTTGGGCCCTTTTTCCGTACGGGCTTTTTGCACAACACAGCGGGATGTATGCGCCGCTCTTCAGTGCGCTTGAATTTGAGACCGCCTATCCATTCCAGGAACAAAGAGCGCTGGTAGTGATGGACGGCTATTACCGGTATCTTACCGATAAAGGGCTGCTGCTTCCATTTCGGTTTAAGCGCGCATCGGAACATCCTGGTTTTTTTGAAACCGGAAGGGCCCTGATTTATACGCCTACCGGAAAATACGGATACATCAACCCGGAAGGGCAGCTGGTGATCGATACGATTTACAACGATGCGCAACCTTTTTCGGATTCGCTGGCAGTGGTACAACGGGAGGGTTTTTGGGGATACATAAACACCCATGGAAAGGAAATATTACCATGTACCAATAAATACAATATTCTTACCCCCTTCAAAAACAATGTTGCTGTGGTGTATAATACCGGCAATGCCCTTTCGGATGACATGAAGTTTGGAGTGATTGACAAAAAAGGTGAAGTAATAATACCGCTTGAATTTAACCGCATTGCCGGGTTCAATGAAGGCTATGCCATTGCCGGCCGGGAACGGAACGGAGGTGTTGGCATCATCAATAAAAAGGGGAACTTTGTAGTGCCCGACCGGTATGCGGTGCTTAGCGATGTGCATGAGGGTATATGTGCTTTTCGAACGACAAAAGGCCCCCGATGGGGGTTCATCAACCTGGAAGGTGAAGAATTTGTACCGGCGATTTACGAATATGCAGGCGATTTTCACGAAGGCCTGGCCTATATCGTAAACCAGGAACAAAAAACAGGGTTTGTTAATAAAAAGGGTGAAGTCGTGATCGGATTCCGGTTTAAAGATGCCGGTGATTTTTCTGACGGCGTAGCAGCCGCAGCAATCGACACCATAAAAAACGGAAAAAGCGCAAGGCTGTATGGTTATATTAACAAGGAAGGCCATTGGGTGATTGAACCTTCGTTTGAATCGGCAATGCCCTGTACCAATGGTACAATGCTTGTATCGTATAGGTTCAACAACAAGCTCAAACAAGTGTATATACAAAAACCTGTATCGCAATAAAATCAAAAAACAATGAGTCAACCAATTATCACGGGAATCGCATCGTTTGGCATGAGCGGCAAACTGTTTCATGCCCCGTTTATTAATGCCAATCCTCATTACGAACTGAGGGCCATTGTAGAGCGGCATAAAGAAGACTCCCGCGAGTGCTATCCCGATTCCAGACTGTACCGTTCTTTTGAAGAACTGATCGCCGATCCGGAAATTGAACTGGTGATCGTAAACACCCCTGTTCAAACCCATTTTGAATATGCCGTTAAGGCGCTGGAAGCAGGCAAACATATTGTAGTGGAAAAACCGTTTATGATTAATGCGGCAGAAGCGGCAGCAGTAGACCAGCTGGCCAAAGAAAAGAACCGTTTCCTGAGCGTTTATCAAAATCGCCGATACGATGGTGATTTCCGCGCTATCCGGGATGTGGTTACTGAAAATATGCTGGGTGAACTGAAGGAAGTGGAACTGCGTTATGACCGCTACCGTACAGGGCATAGCGGAAAGGATCATAAGGAAGGCAATAAGCCGGGTGCCGGTAACCTGCACGACCTGGGTGCGCACCTGATCGACCAGGCCATTCAACTGTTCGGATTTCCCGAGGCGGTCTTTGCCGATGTCTTCACCATGCGCAAGAATATGGAAGCAAACGACTACTTTGAAGTGCTGTTGTATTATCCCCGGCCGTTCCGCGTACGGATCAAAGGAACTGTTTTTGCCAAGGAGTCGCCTTATCCGTTTATTTTACAGGGAGAGAATGGCACATTCCTGCAGCAGCGCTCTGATCTCCAGGAAACCAAATTACAAGAAGGCGTAGTGCCCTCTATTGAAAACTGGATTCCAACACCTGAAGGATTTGACGGCGTATTGCATACCACCATCAATGGACAGGATGTAAGAAAACAAACCCGCTCGGAGATGGGTAATTATATGGACTATTACGAAGATGTTTATAACGCGCTCCGCCATGACCGCCCCAACCCGGTACCGGCTACAGACGCCATCCTTACCATGAAGCTGATCGATGCTGCCCTGCAAAGCAGCCGGGAACGGCGGGTAATTCCCCTGGTTTGATGCGGTCGTTTACTGGTCTGCAAGCACCGGAACTACGTTCCGGCTGCGTTTGCTTTCAAGAAATTTTTGTTCGATGACCACGCGCATCGGCTTGCGCTCTACCTTGCTTTCCAGCCAGGAAATAATGTCCAGGTATGCAAAGGATCGGGTTTCGAACCGGTTTTTCTCCAGGTGTTTTACCTTCTCCAGGAACCGCTGAAATTCCGGTATCAACTCCCGGCTGGTAAAGCGGAAGGATCCCCGGAAGAACCGGAATATTTCCTGTTCAATCACCGTGAGGTTTTTCATCTTGGACATATAGCGGAATACCGAGCGGGTAAGCGAATCCATTAATTCCAGATTGCCCATCTCGTAATGCGCCAGTAAATGCACCAGCCGTGCATAGCATTGCAGGTCTGTTCTCAAGCCGGACGAATCATTAATGATCTTTTGAAGATAATCAATACAGGTACTATAATCGCCGGAAAGGAAATACAGCATCGCTATTTTGTAGGTGATCACCATTACCCGGTGCCGGTCCAGGAACAGCGCATATTCGGCCAGTTTTTCTTCAATGAACGGAACCTCTTTCAAGCCCGCAGCAGTTTGCCCGGTAATGGTGAAGTAATTGATCTTGGCACTGGCAATATATACAAAGGACTGTACTCGGAAGTTTTCATTGCTTTGTACCCGCTTTGTATGGCTGAACTCCTCGAATTTCTGCAGATCAATGCTGAATTTTTCGTAATTCCGCAGGTCGAAATGCGCATTCAGCAAATTGTGATAGCCTTTGATAAAATGCCCTGTTTCCGTTCGCTGCATATTGGGCTTTTCATAAAACAGGTCTACCCATTTTTGGACATAGCGATAGTATAAAAGAAAGTCCTGCCGTATAAAGGCAAACCAGGTATAACTTTGATAATAATAAAGCCGTTCATAAAACCCTTCCTGCTGAGCAGAACCGGAAGGCAGGTTTTGTTTGAAAAATTTTTTCACCTTGTCTTCCTCCGCCTCATTACGGGCATGCCCGTTGGCAATATAAAACCCATATACCTGCAGCGAGAGGTTGGACAACCGTGTAATCATATTCAGCTTCGTGTTCACCTCATTGGATTCTTCCGCCAGCTCGTCCATCCGGCTCACAAAACTGTCAGTAACGTTGAGCGCCTCTATGCGCTTTTCCAGCGATAACAGCTGCGGCAGAAAAAAGAATTTCTGGTTGAGTTTGGCCACTTCCTTCGCTTTATCAATCACCCGGAGGCTTTGATAAAACAATCCTTTTTTATAAAGGATATGTGCCGAATCAAATAACTCATTTAATTGAAGATCAAGGCTTTCACTGCTCTTCAACAACCTCAGTCCCGCCAGTATCTCCTTATATAAATGCGATTTCAGGTTAGATAACTGGGGTTTGGTTACATCTTTTAATTTTTTCAATACCAGTTTCTCATCATATTGCTGAAGCTTGTCCAGGGCATCAAACAGTTTGATCACTTTAAGATCCTCATTACCAGAACTTCGTGTAATGTAAAGCTTAAAATGTCGCTTTTCCGACTTTTCTAACGATTTAATCAACTGAAACAGAATATCTCCCGGCTTATTCGGCATACTTACAAAGTTACATGCTATCCCTTCAAAAACATTAAAAACACCTAAAATGCCCTTGGGCATCCCCGCGAAAATACGCTGTAATCCAGTATTGACGGGCATTTTAAAGTTTTTATAACAGCTTAGGCATACCATATTCTCTCAATAGTTGGTTTGGAGTGCCCTGTAAAAACCAGCTATCTTTGTGTAACAAATGAGGGGATAAGAAAAGTGAGACAAAAGCTGCAGGCAGCACGACAAAGAAGTTTTTAAGTTTTTTCATATGGCAAGCAATCGTTAGAGGTCAGTCCGTTTCCACGGAAGGACCTTTTTTGTTTTCAGTATCGTACAAACCACGGCAAGCTGCGGCCAATCTTTTACAATCTATAATGCGGGCTATTCGGTGTATTCATCGGAGAAAAAAAGAAAGCAACCGTCAGAGGCAATCAAACTTAGAGGTCATCTTCATGTAAATAAAACCAACTTTATTTACCCTGTAATCTTCAACTCAATACCGGTTAATAAAAAGTTAATTGACTACAGGCAACTAAAATAACAGTATTTTCTGAATTCAAACTTTTTTTTCCCAACATTTTTTTAAACTTTTTGAATTTATCCATTGTTTGGGCTTTTATTTATACAATTTTCAATGGTTTTTTCGTTCCATTTTCAGGCCTTGGATATCCGGTATATTTTTTCATGAAATCCAGTGTTTATAAGCCTTTCGGCGGATTTCGGATGCATTGAATATGATAGAACCGTCTGTACATTGTGTTTTGGAACGTGTAAAAGCTGCTTAACTTTGTGTAACAAATGAGGGGATAAGAAAAGTGAGATAAAAGCTGTAGGCAGCACGACAATGAAGTTTTTTAAGTTTTTTCATATGGCAAGCAATCGTTAGAGGTCAGTCCGTTTCTACGGAAGGACCTTTTTTGTTTTCGGGAGCTAAGATAGGGGCAACAAAAAAGCGAATTTATAAAATCCGCTTTTGTTCATTTTTGGCAAAGACAATCGTTAGAGGTCATAATAGTTTGTTTCAATGGTTACCGGACACTAAAATAAGGGATTCTCTTAACAATAAATTAACTAACAACTGTTTTTTTCAAAAATTGAAAATTTTTGGTTTTTTTATTGATTTTTTTTTAATGCTGATTGTTAAGCATCAACGATTTCCGAATTAAATCAGCGCGTTCATTAAACGTTTTGGCGTAAATGTCATTCTGCAAAAATGACACTGTATTAAAATGGCATGAATTATGACTATCTTTGTATCAGAAGTTATTCATTAACTTTTTCATATGGCAAGCAATCGTTAGAGGTCGGTCTGTTTCTACAGAAAGACCTTTTTTTTATCTATGCGGGACTTGAAATCTCGCCGTATGACCCGAAACATCATATACAGAAAGAATCATATACCAGACCCTTATCTCCGGCAGCAATGACTACGCCGGCATGCAGTTATTGTTGGTCGCTAACAGGCCCGGCCGGCATTTACAGGTTGCAAAGCGAAACGCGCCGGAAAGTCCTATAAAAAAGGAGGCTGTCAAAACAGCCTCCGAAAAGATACAGTATTTATTGAAAGGTTGCCAGGATTTCAGGCGATTTCTATTTTGTATTCATTTGCTGGATCAGCTGCAGCAATTGTGTTTCGGAAACCTCCTGCAGGTTAAAACTGATGCCCATATAATTTTTCCCGGCATCGGGGGCAATGGTTACATCCCGCATCTCTGCATAAAATTTACCATTGATTGTGCTCATAGCCAGGAAGGTTCCGTTTGCGCCGATGGGTATGCTGTTCTGGTAGCTTAACAATCCTTCTTTACCAGCAATGGGATGAAAGATCGGGTTGTACAGTTTCACGATGGTATTGACACCCGCTACTTTAAAGAATAACTCGGTGGGATCCTGACCGGAGTAATTATTGCCGGTTTTAATGTTGAATTTATCACCGAAGTAACCCAGCACTGTTGTTTTGGGTGCCGCAATGCCGTAGAGCGCATCACAGTTCCGCCAGTCGCCCAGGTTATCCAGCGGGAAGTAGGTTGTGGCGGCATTGGCCATGCCAAAGGAGCCCGGGATCTGTGTCCACTGCATTCCTTTTTTAATGGTATAAGATTCGGTAATGGTGGTCAGCACATTTTCGTGGTTGTACCCGCTGGTTTCATTGTATACCGTGGTGTCGCCATCCCACATTGCAATATCGCGGTTCGCGCCATTTGCATTGGCTACGCCAACGGGAGCTACAACACCCGGAGGTTTTTGCTGGGGGTTCAGTGCCAGCTGTTGTCCGTTCTGTTCCGCTGTAACCATTGCTTCCCCAAAAGTTTCCAGAATCTTCCCATCACTGGTTAAAGTAGGCTTATCACCCAGGATCATTTCACTGGCCTTGATAAACACCCGGGCCGATATGTTTACATTGCCGGTGACAACAGCTCCGCCGGGCTTAATAAACGCATTGGGACCAAAAGTGATCTTGGTACCATTCTGCAGTATAATGGTACTACCCGCAGCAGCATCCACTGTAAATTTTTCAACGGCGGGTTCATGATCCTTAAAAAAACGCACCATCTTTTCTACATCTTTCTGATAGGTGTTTTGCGGATCAACCGGGGTATTGTCTTTTTTGCATGCATAAAAAACGGTGGCTAATGATAATACCATCAGGGTCTGGAGTAACATATTCTTTTTCATAAACATTGTTTTTAAATTTTAAAAAGAGGATTCTACCGGTATATCAACAGCAGGAATCGTTTGTTACCCGGTGAACAGGGAAAAAATAAAAAAAATAAGGCAAAGGGAAAGGGGGGCTGATTCATCCGTTCGCGGCTCTCATTGGAGGATGCTTTTAGGGTTCGTGGGCGACCGGTTTAGCCGGATCTGCACCGGGCCCGATACGATGTGTATCCTTATCGGCAAATATAGCCGGCATTCCTGCAAGCTTCGGCGAAGCGCTTCTATGTGGCTTTCTGTTACAGCAGTTTTTTATGCCGGAGTACCCATGCGGTTGTGAGCAAAGCGCCAATGATCAACAGTAGGGAGCGCAAGATCGCGGTCCTGCGTTTTTCCCGGATCAGCAAGGGAGTATCATTGCCCTGGTAAAAATAGGCCGCCCAAAACAGCGGGTTCTGTTCCGCTACGCTTTGGTGCTTTTCCAAGTAAGCACTCCTTGCTTTTTTTAATGCTGTTGCCGGGTCGGGCTCTGCTGACAATGCCTGGTAAAATTCACGGATCAGTTCGCCGGACGCTGCGTCATCGATCTCCCAACGCGAAGACAGCACACCGTCTACCCCCTTGCTCAAGAGGATCCGGCCCAGGCTTTGCATGCCTTCTCCCTGCTGCAGCACACCAGAACCTGTTTCGCAGGCAGCCAGTACCACCAGCGGCGACCGGGTAGTGATGTATTGAAGCTCGCCCAGGTAGAGCTTGTTTTTTAAAACCAGGTAGGGTTGCTTTGCTGCCGGATCTGCCACGGCGTGTGATGCCAGGTGAATGATATTACCGGTATTGAGTGCCGCCATAAAAGCAGCATCGGACGTGCCGGCGGCATCATACTGCCGTATTACAAAATGCTGGGCCAGGAAAGAACGTTCTTTTGCGGATTGTGGAAGGGCGGGAAACCCCAGGTGCGGTTTTTCAAAGCTAAAAACGGTTACAGGCCGGGCGGTATTGCCGGCGGTACCGGCAAAGGCATTTTGTAAAAAGGTAAAACTATACCCGATTGCTGTATTTGCACCCCAATAGGCCGGAGCGCCGGCTGTGGTGCAAAGTGCTTCAAATGGCAGGTTATGCAGTTCCCGGTCGGGTGAAATCAATACCGCAGACGCCGATCCGTCCGGCCAGGGATTCCAGGTATACAGCAGTTGGGCGGCCTGTTTGTAATATGCCCGGGGATTGCTGTTAAAAGCTGCGGGGCCTGCATAAAAATACCTACGCATAAAATCGCCGATTTCCTGTACATGGGCAATAGTAGCAGTGTCCAGCCGGTGCCGGAATATCCCGTTTTGTACCTGGATGATATAGGTGTAACTATCCCCCAGGTAATAACTGAGCAGCATTTTTTTGCGACCAGCCGTTTGCACCCATTTGCGAAACACTTCATAGGAGGGTAGTTTGAGCAACGCCACACTTTCCCGTTCTTTCAGGTTCAGTTCAAACTCCAGCCGCTGAATATTTTGCCGGATCTGCTGCTTATACGTTCCTTCCGGAGTTTCGGCAAGGAGCACGTATAAGGAGCGCAGTTGATCGATCCATTTTTTATTGCTGGAAAGCAATGCGTCCTGTTTCCAGGAAGCAGTTCTCCGTTGCTCATTGATCAGTACCCTTCCTTTGGACAATTCCGTTAACCAGAGTGCCTTCAGAAGGTATTCCGGATCCTGGTGCTGGTCAAATAACTGGTGATACAGCGCAATGGCGGTTTCCGAGTATTTCTTATTCGCATAGGCAGCCGTACTGGCATTGAGAGAAGCCGGCAATAACTGCTCTGTATAATAATCGTTCAGCACCGCTTTTTCAAACCATTGGGCAGCTGCCACCGGGTTCTTGTATAACCATGCGGTAGCCACACCAAAAAGCGCGGTGGTTACTTTAAAATCAGGAAACAGGCCTTGCCCATCTCTTCTGAAATATCCCAATGCCCGCTGATGCCAGGCAATGGCGCTGTCCGGCTGTTGCATCAGCAGGTAGGCATTACCAGCTTCAATCGCTGTTTCCACCTTTAATTCGATATTATCTGCAGCCACCTGCTTCCGGATCTCCTCCAGGTAATACAGGGATTCCCGGTGTTTCCCCGAGAGGTTCAGTATCCGGGCCCGGGCTAAAAGGGTCGTTTGTAACGCGGTGGAGGCATCCGGGAATTGCCGGCCCAATTGCAGTGCTTTCTGATTCCAGATGCCGGCACTATCGGTACTTCCTGCCTCAAGATAGGCCTCCGCCCGTAAATTATACAGTGGCAGGGCATCGGCGCTTCCGGAACGGGCGCTCTGAAGCCCAAGCGCGATGGTATGCCGCAGTGCAGCAGCATCATGCATACGGAAATACGTGGTTGCCAGGTTTAAATACAAGCCGGGAACGATGGCGCTCCGGTGCGCAGCCAATGCCTCGTCAATGGCCCGGCGCTGGATATACACTGCCCTGGAAAAATCGCCCACCCGTGTGTAATTATTCCCTAGCGGTTTGGCAATATATTCCTCAAAATCCATTTCCTCCTTTAGTACCGCATCCTGTTTGTTGCGTTCATAAAACGCATAAGCCCGCTCGTACCAGGTAATAGATGCCGGTATCTGTCGCTGTGTCAGTAAATGCCAGCCTGTATTGATAAAAAACTGAAAGCAGGCCAGCTTTTCCGCGTTGGTACGGGGTGCTCTCCACAACGCGTTTTTCAGAAATTCTTCCCGGTTAACAGCCAGCCCCGGATCGGCGTCGAGCCGGTCAAAAAGAAAGCCGGCCCAGGCCTCCAGCGCATCTTTCGCTTTCATTTGCCGGTAGCGGCTTTCCAGGGCATCTGCCGGTGGTGTGCCGGAAAAAAAAATAACGGAGGCCGCAGCTGTCAGTAACAGATGTAGGAGTCTAATAGTGCTGCATTTCTTTTTACATCCGGCCACGATTTGGTCATCAGCCACCGCAGCAGCCGGCGCTTCAGGAATGCGGAACCTTGTATGCTCCCCGGATCTTCGTTTACCTAGAGCCTCCATCCTGCATAAAAGAAGGTATACCCATTCTTTTTTTCGTTATAATAATACCGGAGACCCAGCTGGGGACCCAGCTTTACCTTTCCCAGCTGAACATCAATAAAGGGTTGTATGCGTATGCTGGAAAACGACTTTATTTTTTCAGTGCCCGGTTGTTCATAGATCTGTCCGGCTACTCCGTTTGCCGATACACCATGATAGGTCACCACGGTTTCTGTATGGCCGCCCAGGTTAGCAGTAACGCTGACACCGGCACCCGCTGAAAAATAATTTCCGAAATTATGGCGCAGCTGAAGAGGAATCAGTTTTATCTGTGAAATGGTATGCGCCACGGAAGAATCTATTCTATTATAGGGAACCTCTTTCTTTCCGTCAATTGCTATAAACCCGTTCTGCGCCGTTGTATAGTTCCCGGCACCGGTTTTAAGTCCCTGTTTATAATACAGTTCAAACTGGAAAAAAGGCCGGTAGGGCGCCAGCGGAGCCAGCCCCACACCGGTTACAATACCATCGCTGATCATTCCCCTGCCCGCCGCTTTTTCAAAACCCGCCATTACAATGGGTGAGATACCTTTCTTAAACCGCCCTGTAGCGTTGTTGGTGAATATAGGTTCATTTTTATCAAAATAGATAGCGGTACGCGCTTTAAACGGAACCGGATCCAGCTTTTTCTTTGTTACAATGGAAAATTCCATAAATCCTTTAGTGCTGTCTTTATCCTCCACTCCTTTCTGGTTGGTGCCGGGCAGGTAGATCCCGTGTAGCGTAAATAACAGGCCACTCTCTTTCTTTTCCAGTTCCCAACAGCCCCGCTTCTCCGCGCCTGGCTGACAGGGCGCACAAAACGGTGACAGATCCCTGATTTGTACGGTTTGCGGATCGAGGGCTGCAGGTGTTGCAACATCCAGGGCAATTTTACGCGCCGGTCCTTTACCGGTATTCTGAAAACGGATTTTATAGGTAAGCTCTTTATGTTTGTTTAAAAACCGGTAGCTTAACCTCCCTCCTTTCAAATTCATTTTATTCGGATCATGCGAGTTCACTACCGGTATATTAAGACGGTGCAGTACCGGGTTTCCTTTCTTTGGAACATATACCCCTGTAACGGTTACGGTGGCATTGGTGTCTTTGATCATTTCCGGCGTTACTTTTAACTCGGCAAGGGCAAAATGAGCCGCCCCGGGTGCTGTATTTCCCAGTTCGATCATAAAGCTATTTTTATACAGCATCATAGTGCTTGAAAAGGTATTGGTGGCCTCTGCAGCATTCTGCACCTGTACTACCGATGAAGGCGGACTGCCGCTTTCTGTAATTTTCAATTGCCTGCCCGGCTCCAGGCCGGCCATCAGCACCGGGCTCCCGGTAACCAGGCTGTCGCCGCTGTTAAAAAAGCGAAACCCCTTATTGGGTCCGGCATTTTCGAAACAGGTCTGGTCAAAGATCTTTTCATTTAAAAACAGGTACAGTTTTCCCTGGTCTTCTTCCGTACCGGTATTTCTCCAGCCTGCCAGCAATACCATGGTATCATTGGGCTTGGCCATGCAGTTGTACTTTAGCTCAAAAACACCGTTCGCCTTAAAGAAATCTTTTTCTGCGGTTGATACCGATGCCACATTATTATTTCCTTTTACAGAAACCTTTATTTTCCTCCGTTCGGGCTTTTTGCCATCGTCATAGTTATTGACAGCATACAGGTATACATCGTAATCCTTTTCCGCAGCGTAGCGATGCGCAGGCGATGCTTCGGTGCTAAAATGCCCGTCGCCAAAATCCCATAAATGGGTATAAAAGGGCGCAGGAGCCCCCGGGATCTGCGTAAGTGCCGGCAGCGGGGCCGAAAACCGAAGCCCGCTACTGTCCGGAACAGTCTGTATCAGGCTATCTGCCAACGCCGCTTTTTCAAGCTGGGCATGCGCCGTAAGTACGGTAAACAGTAATGCCGTCAAAAGAAATATTGGCCTTCGTTTTAATTGTCTCATATATGCAGATCAGCCGGTTGCAAAAATTGTTACCTGAAAATGCGGGTGTATGCCCACTGCCATACCCGTGCTGTTGGTTTATAAGGCAAAGCAGCATGTTTTGCAGTGGATCTGTTCCTGCAAAAATGTTATACATCCAAAAATGTTCGCTATGGTAAATATATTCAATATTTTTGAGATTCAGGAGCAGCTGACTTATCAAACAGGTTGCTGCATCCGCAACAGATATATTTTCTATTTTAATTTTATACGCTTGCATACAGACCAACGATATATTGAGGCATTACGGAAGAATGACTCAGTGCTGCTTTCAGAGATCTACCGGAAATATGCACCGCCTATTACGGCCTACCTGAAGTCGAAAGGGGCTGATACGGAAGAATGCGGGGATATTTTTCAGGAGTCGCTGATCGACATTTTTAAGCTTTCAGCAGATGGAAAATTTGTGCTGACCTGCCCCTTCGAAGCCTTCCTGTTGCTGGTATGTAAACGAAAATGGATCAACCTGCTAAAGAAAAAATCCCGGTCGGGGGTAACAAAAAGCCTGGATGATGGATATCAATACCTGAAGGACAACACAGACGCGGACGCATCGGCACATGCCCAGCAGCTGGAGCAGGAAGCCCTGGTAATGGAGCTGCTGGAGCAGCTGAGCGAGCGTTGCAGGGAAATCATCCGGGCCTCCTATCTCAGCGATTCGCAGCAGAAGCTGGCGGAACAATTGGGTGTAAGCTATGCCTACCTGCGGAAAAAGAAATCCATCTGTATGTCTGAATTAATCGAATTAGTCAATCACAACCGTCACCCGTCATGAACCTTTACGAACAGATAGAAGCATATATTTCCGATACCCTGTCTCCGGAGGAACGCAGCGATTTTGAGCGCCGGCTGGCACAAGATCCGCAGGCAAAAAAGGCCTATGAAGACTGGCTGTATACAGAAGCGGTTGTTCAAAAACATGAAGTTGCTGCAGCAGACTTATCCCGGTTGAGAGCCACATTGGAGCCGCTTACCCGGGAGCATTTCCGCGAAGAAGCCATCACCACGCCCCGTACAGGCCGCGTGCGTAAACTGGTATTTGCTGCGGTGGCTGTAGCCGCCGTATTATTGTTGTTTATATTTACACCGGCCGGTATCGATCGTTACCCGGTAACACCTATGCCCAATGTGGTGGTGCGGGGTGCTACAGATCATGGGAAGGAAGGCGGACAACTGTTTAACGACCATCAATACCAGGCAGCCCTGCCGCATTTAAAAGCAGCAGCTGATGCCAATCCGGAAGATGTAATGGCGGCCTTTTATTATGGGGTTTGCCTGCTGAAAACGAAACAGCCTGAAACAGCCCTGCCCGTTTTTGAAAAATTGATCCAAGGTAATTCTGCCTACCAGGAAGACAGTTACTTTTTTGCGGCCCTATGCGCCTACAAAACCGGCAACCAGGAACTGGCTAAAAAATATGCGATGGCCGTTCCGTTAAACAACCTGTATCATAAAAATGCGGTGCGCCTTTTAAAGAAACTGGATTAAAGCGCATTCAACATAAGGCCATTAACGATCTCAGTTATTTAACCCGCAAGAAGCATAGGGCGTATCCGCTTTTCCAGGAATTCCGGAGCATCACATATGCGTTAACTCACTGCTCAGCTGCGGCTGGAAATGCCGCTTGTTTCTCCAGGCGCTAAATAATACCGGCGACCCGCACCTGGTCCGCTTTTTTATTTATCGCAGAAATGATCTTTCTTAGTCGCTGCCCCTGTGATGACCTGGTAGAAGTGAAGCTTCAATATTTTATGTTTGCTCCTATATATTAAAAACAACGCCTAAACTGATGTGGTTGGTTTTGCAGATGCCCGTTGAATAAGCTTATTCCGGAACACTGAGCAGCTTTCCCGAAGGATCGATGGCCCGGTCGACGCGGATGGATTGATTGTCCTTAGATCCCTCGATATAGGGTTGCAGCGCCACATCAATAAAGGTATCTTTTATCAGCACATTCTTCGAGGCCGACAACCGGATGCCCCCGGTACCAGGAACCTGTTTACTGCTGATGTTTACCGTTTCCACCACCACATTGCTGCAGGCTTCAAACACCTGGGCTTTTCCGCAACCATTCCAAAGGTTTACCGAATCGATCTTTATATTGGAACAATTGGTAAACCCTATAAGTGCCGGCCGTACAAAATCCTGCGAACGCAGATAGCCGTTCTGCTGCAAGGCCGCAACATTTGACAGTAAGGTGGGCGCATTGCCCTCGATCACCCCTTTTCCGGAAATACCAATATTTTGCTGTCCGTCGGCACTGATGATGGCTTTAATGCGGCCGGAACTGTTATAATCATATACAGATGCAGCGCCCACCAATACGGCGCCTTCCTCCAGCTTTATGCTTACATTGGATTTCAGCTGCACACCTCCCGTCACATAGCGTCCTACATAGAACACCAGCTGACCGCCCCCTTGCTCATGAATGAAATCAATAGCTTTTTGTATCGAACGGGTATTATTGGTAACGCCGTCCGACAGGATGCCGAACAGGGAGGCTTTATAATCTTTTGCGGCTGCAAACACCGGTAATAATGCTGTAAATACGATCAGTTTTAATACGCGCATATATAACACTTTAAAAAATGGAATTATTTGGATTTTGTAGTGTTGTGCAGAAATACCTGTTTTTTGCCCCTGGCAGCCGGCTCTTCTACATTCACTTTACCAAATGAAGCTTTTTGTACATCGTCAAACACGATGGCCGGGCGATAATCGCTTTCCTTTGCCTTTAAGGTAATATTTTCAAAGCGGATACCGGTGGCATGCCGCACATAAAAACCCCAGGCCGGCAGCTCCTTGAACTGAGAAAATTCGGGGTAAGCCGTGGGCATCTCCGGAATACTTTCGAGCTCTGCCTTGCTCAGTCCGCGCCGGGCATAATGCGGGTTTCCGCCGCCGGGATAAACGATTTCAATATTCCGGAGCGTTACATCCTGGATCTTATACTGCGGTAACCCGATGATGCTGGCTGGTGAAATATTCCGGGGCAGGTCTTCGATGGGCCCCTCATAACTATAGCCCGCATCCGGTTTGGTAGCCGGCACTTCCGCATATACATTGGAGATACGAACGTTTTTCATATACGGCTGTTTACCATTGCTCCAGCGGTCACCAATACGGAGGTAAATTACATTGCCGGTATTGATGGACCGTACACCATCCACCTCGATGTTTTCCACCAGTCCGCCGTCAACCGCGGCAAACGTAATCGCCGAACGATAGGTATCGAAGATCTTCAGGTTGGTTACTTTAAAATTCCTGAACCCGCCGCGGGATACCGTCCCAAATTTCAATCCGTTGGCACTGGATCTCCCGGTGCAATTATCCACGATCACATTCTGACAGATCTTTGATGGATCATGCGACTTGAAGCAGATCACGTCATCTGCTGCATCAAAGTATGAGTTCTTGATCACCACACTGTCACAATCCACCACATCAATACCGTCATTGTTCCAGTAACTTTTGCTATCTACATGAATGCTGTCTACATACAGGTTCCGGCACTGGTCATAAGTTTGGTTCCAGCTGGCCGGATCCTTCAGTGTTACACCTGTAATACGCACATTGGTGCATTCGCGGAAATAGATATTCTGCGGGCGATTGGTTTCATTGGGCCGGTCGTATTTCAGCGGATCCGTTACCAGTCCTTTCTGAATATTCGCCACCATGTTTACGGCGGTTAAAAAACCACGTCCGTCGATCATGCCTTCTCCGGTAATACCGATATGGTCCTGCTTTATGGCGAAGATCATCGACGTCCATCCGATGTATTTATTTTTTTCATAGTCAAAGGGGTTCACAGATCCCAGCAGCACGGCTCCTTTTTTAAGGTGGAGCGTCACATTCGATTTTAAAAAGATGGTGCCGGTAAGGTACTTCCCCTCATCAAACACCAGCCGGCCGCCGCCTTGCTCATGAATATAGTCAATGGCTCCCTGAATAATAGCACTGTTAAGGGTTACCCCATCCTTTTTTGCACCAAAATCCAGCACACTGTAGTCCTTTGCGCCTGCCATTAACGAAAGGCAGGAGAAGAGCATTGCTAAAAAGATATTCGTTCTTTGCATTCTTAACTTTTTTTAAAATACCGTAACAGGTCCCAGCATACCCATGGAGCGCATGGGCTGCGGTTTTCTTTTTCCGTTTGTCCAGTACTGTGCTACCGGGTTATCTGTAAGCGATTTCATATAATTGCCCATGGTCGTTGTAACCGCAATTTCAATGGTATTATCACCCGGCCGCATCCATGGCTGCACATGGTACAGGTAGCGGCCAAACCAGCGCACTCCCAGGTCTTTTCCGTTTAATGTCAACTGTGCAATGCCCTGCACCGTTCCAAGATCGATGTAGGAAGGACCGCTCGTGGTTTTTGAAAGGGTATTCCGGTAAATAACGGTGCCTGCAAAATTTTGGTACTCAGGCAACTCTTTCAGATCTTTTAGGCTGGCAAAAGTTGCTGTTTTTACGGAACCGTCTATATGGCGGAATTCGGCGCTCCAGGGAGTGGTAACCTCCGGATATTGTCCTTCTGATTCCGGCACTTCGGTATACAGGGGAAGCTTTTTCCGCTGGTCTTTTTCGAATACGAAGATCCGCATGTCTGCCGGATAAAGGGTTACCGTGATCTCCCGGTCATTTTCCAGGCGGTAACAATCTCCTGTAACCGCATCCCAGTAATGCCCGAACCGCCCTTCGAAAATCGTTGCGTCCGGCCGGAAGGTTACTTTAAAAGGATAGCTGGCGCTGGAATTAAATACCAGCAGCATATCGACCTTATCATTGGTATAGCGCACCTGCTGAATAAAGGGATTGCCGTCCGTAATGGTAACATACGGTTTTATATTATATTTCTGTTGCAGCGCTTTATACCAGGCCGGATAGTTTTCTTCCGGATGTTCGGTAAAAATGAACCGGTCTTTAAAGGTTTTGAGCTCCTCAAGAATATTACGTACCAGCTTTGTTTGCTCATCTGCATTCAGCAGCCCCACCGATTTATCCGGCATATTCTGTACACAAACCACCTTTCCCCCGGATTGTACAAACTGCAGCAGCTTCCTTGCGGTAACCGGTTCCAGGCTTTGCACATGCACCAGGAAAAGGGTATGGTATCTGCGGGGTCCATATTCCAGGAATCCGTCTTTTATGATCGATTTATTGATGATGCCATCCGAAACATAATCGCACCCATGTCCATGCTGCTGCATCGCCTCCCATATAAGGGATAAATTAGCTGGGTAGGTAAGGGAAGGGAAGGGCTCATTGGGCGCGCCGAATTTACCCCAGGCATCAAAGAGGGGCGGCAGTATTGCAATATCAGCAAACATATCTGCATGCTGCAGCAGGGCCGATACGCGGGCTTTGTAATCATTGATCCGTTTAAAGAACGGCCAGTAAGTGTTGCGCTCATTCATAAAATTGCCATAACGGATCCAACCGGGGAACGGCGCATTCTTGGGTGAATAGTTAAACCCGTGGTATACGGAATGGGTGATGCCGGTAATGAGGCTTTGATCTGAAGCCAGTTTTAGCGTTTGAAGGGAGGCATTGAACACCATATCGGTATTGGTGGCTTCCTCACAGGAGATCACCCGCTTCCCGGCCAGGTGTGCTCCCGAAGACACAAATTTATTGACCATGGTATAGCTCCGCCCGATGCGGTAATCCGTTTCCGGCATTTCTTCGCCGATCCCGTACTTGATCCAGGTTTCGCCTTCCGGCAGGTCCATGCCCATGCTGGCCTCCAGGGGATGATAACCCCGCCCGTAAGCCTGCGCCCTTGACAACATGCCATTGTTTTTGCACCATTGCTGAAAGGGTTCCACAAAACGTTCTTTTAAAAGCTCAATTTTTGTACGGTCAAAATCGCAGCGCACGCGTTCAATCACATCCTGAAATTCCGGCGTGAAGCGGGTTCCATAATTGTAGTCGTATATGTTGCCCATAGCTCCGATCTTTGAGAAGATCAGCGGGAGATAGGGCATAATATCATACCCCCTGCGCTTTTTAAATTCTTCGGCCATATCGCCTGTCCAGTTGGCCCCTTCCAGTTCCATACTGTCTACAAATAGGGCACGTACCCGGTTTTTTAAAGGCCCGATCCTTTTTTGGATCGCATCGCTCATATGATTCAGGTACTTTTCTACGGCCGCCTTGTTAAAATGGTTTAATACCTGCCCGTTTGCCCCCGGAGCGCCATTGATCACCTCAAGGAATGCCCGCGTTTTCAACAGGGCATAGATCGCATAATTCCCTCTCGGCACTTTTACTTTGATAAAGCCGGAAGCAATCTGACCGGAAAGATCCACCACTTCATCCAGTGATTGCATGGGGTCCGGAACCATAAATACTTTTTGCATCTCCAGCTTCCGGTGGGCGTAGGGGCTGGTGGTTGCAGGGTCGGCCTCCTTGATAAAATCCAGTATCGGCGCCTCAAAATCCATTAACCCCGTCACCTTCTTTACACCAATCGTCATGATATCCGCACACTCATCCCCCTGCAGGTATTCTGCACCGAAGGGCCAGCCCGAGCCCACGATCAGATCGCAGGTAAGTCCCAGTTTTTTTGCTTCCGCTAAGGTAAAGTCCAGCACGTCCACCCACTCATTGCTAAGCCAGGTCAGCGAGGGAATTCCCATATCATCCGTTCGTTGGGGAAACTTAATAGGGTTGATCTCAACGCCACCAATACCGGCCTCTTTCAGCAGTTTTAACTCCCGCAGCAGTTCTTCCTTCTCTACTTTATCGCCATTCCACCACCAGCGTACAAAGGGACGATAAACGGCTTGCGGCGTTTTAAATAATTCATACAATTGGTCCTTAGCAGCCGCCTGTACCCGGTTATTTTGAAAGGCCCATGCCATGTTTTCATACAGCAGGGTGCCAACGGTCAGCAAGCCGCCGCGTTCGAGAAAGGTTCTACGCTTCATGTTCCATTTTATTATACCGTTCGTTTAAAAGATTTTTCATCCATAAGTTGAGTCCCCATTGTTCCTGCAGCAGATCTACATCCCGGTTGGCACGCGTGAGATAAGGCGGGGGACCAAATTCCGGCGTAATGGTACTTTCGGTAAATCCCTGTTGCTTCCGGTAGGCCACCCACTGGTCCCAGATCTTCAAATGTTCATTTAACGCCAGGGTATATTCCGGCAGCGCCGGGTCAAATACCTGCGGTCCTTCTGTATGTCCTACCCGCGCATGCACGTGGAAGGTTTGCCGGATGGCTGCCTGTACTGCTGCACGCTGATCTTCCAGGTAGCTCTCAGAAACGCAGAACCAATGCGATACATCCAGTGTAAGCCCCAGCTCCGGCTTTTGCTGCAGCAGCGGGTATACCGTATGGGCACCATAGGACCATTTATTGCGATGCGTTTCCTGGTAAATGGCTGTACCCGTGGCGGTGGCTACCTCCTCGCAAACCTGCAGGCATTCCAGGATCTGCGCGTTGGTAAAATATTCCCGGCCACATTGGGCACTGATGAACAGTGGTTTCTTTTTTACCGTGCGCAGTGCTGTCAGTTTCTGCAGGTCATTCCTTAATGCCGTTATATACGTTTCAAAATCGGAATAAGCACTGGTCACCTCCATCACGATGGAAAAGTCGAGCTCCAGCTCCTCCAACAATGCCAGTACTTTTACCGGATCACCCGGCTCTCCGAAGGGAAACCATTCTATTCCTGCATAGCCGGCCTTTTTTACCTCTTTCAGAAAAGAAGCCCAGTCAACCTGTTCCGCGCCCCATCGCGGGCAAAGAAATCGTATGTTCAAAGCCGTTTATTTATGATAGATCAGAGGATTCTGCTCGTCGTTGTTCAAAAGATCACCAACGGCCAGTGTTTTAAGGTAGGCATCTGGCAGGATATTTGCCTGTCCGTTAAATACGTTTCCATCCGGCATATAGGCACAGGTCATCGCTCTCCGGTAACTGCTTGTCATATTGGCTCCCGCGCCATGAATGGTAAGCCCGTTGTGAAAGGAACAACTACCGGCTTTCATTTTTGCAGCAACGGAATTTACTTTTTTGAACTGCGGGTATACGTCAAAAATGCCATCCATATTTTTACCGATGCCTTTGTTCTCAAAGGTCGTTTCCTTAAACGATCCCGGTATAAAATACAGGCATCCGTTTTCCAGCGTGGCGTCGTCCAGGGCCACCCAAATGGAAAGTGCGTTCCGGTCGGAAAACGACCAGAAGGGCGTATCCAGGTGCCAGGAGGTGGGATTGGCCCAGGGTTTTTTAAACAGCGCCTGGTCATGCCAGATCCGGATACCGTCTACACCGGCCAGTTCCGCTGCCATTTTACCGATGCGTTCGTCCATCATGATCTTTTTAACTTTTTCATTGGTTTGCCAGAGGTTCAGCAGCTGGTCGAACACTTTGGAAAAGTATTCTGCATCTTCGTTGATACCATCATCCATGCCTACTTTAATATCCTGGCCGGGGATCTTGATTCCGTTCCGTTCTGCAATCGCTTCGGTCACCGCTTCCCGCCATTCCTGCAATTCTTCGGGCGACAAAAAATCATCGATCACTACAAATCCATTCTGCTGGTAGTAGCCAATCTGTTCCTGTGAAAGTTCATGTTTCATTTGTGCTTATTTAAGTATTCATTTGGTTCACTAATAACCGGGATTTTGTTTTAGTTGCTTATTCAGATCCATTTCACGTTTTGGAATGGGATACAAGAGCCGGTTCTGTGTAACATTGAATGACTGAGGTAGCAGATAAGAAAATTTTTGTTTAGCTGTTATCCCATAGGCATTCATTACCGTTATAGCCTGCCCGGTTCGGATCAGATCCTGCCAACGCTTGTTTTCAAAAGCCAATTCTCTTCTTCTTTCCAAAGCGATTGCCGCACGCAACTGTTCCTGATTGGCGGAGGTAATATTATGGTTTGCATCTCCAAAAGCACGGACTCTTACCTGGTTCAGGTAGGGAATCGCATCCCCTGATTTGCCGGTTTCATTTAAACATTCGGCCAGCATCAGCAGTACTTCACTATAACGGTATAAAGGCCAGTTCTGATCGGTATTCCGGTTGATATTGGGATAAGGCGGAAAATAATATTTCCGGCAAAAATATTTTGTTACCACTCCCGCCGGGGGTGTATAATTTACTGCGCTAACCACCTTTGTGGGCACAAAATCCTGCGTGCTGTTTATAGTGCCTTCTATCACACCGATGGTGGCATCAAACCGCTGGTCGCCCGGCTCAAATACGGCCTTTAAGTTATCCGTAGGTATATTCCATCCACCATAGGTGTTTATATTAAATTTAACACCTTCACCCAATAAAGGAAAGGAGGTAGACATGTTTGGAAGAAACCGGTAAATAAAACTGCTTTGCATACCAGTGGTTCCAGACTGATATTGTACATCAAAAATCAGCTCTTTATTCTTGTCAGCGCTTTTATTAGCAGGATTGAAGATGGAACTAAAATTGGTCATCAGGGTATAGCCCATGCCGGCAACCGATTGTAACAATGGCAACGCACTGGAATAGTCGCCCCGTTGCATATAGACTGCGGCAAGTTCGGTAGCTACCACTCCTTTATTGATCCGCCCCGTAGAGGCGGATGTAAACTGGGGAGAGGGTAAAACATCCAGGGCCTCTTTCAGGTCACTAATCACCTGTGCATACACATCTTCAACTGAAGCCCGTGGCAGGTAACTATCCTCCATTTTCAACACCTCGTGCAGGTGCAGTGGCACACCGCCGTAATTTCTCACCAGATCAAAATAATAATGCCCCCGTAATGCTTTTGTTTCTGCAACAATGGTCTTTTTCAAAGAATCGGTCATCCCGGAAAAACCGGCGATCCGGTCCAGGATGGCATTTGTTCTGCCAATGCCTACATAGGCGGCCTGGTAGCGGTTCTGTATAATGCCATTGGTCGATTCGTCCAGAAAAGTGGAAATGTTCTCTGTGGCCGCATTTCCCCGGTCCTTGGCAAAATAATCGTAGGTAGCATTATCGGACCGCATTTCATCCATCCAGAAAGCATTGTTGGCAATATCCCTTAATGGTGTATAAGCCCCCGTAACGGCCTGTTGAAAATCCTGTGTGGTTTTATAAAAGGAGTTCCCGTTCAGACTGCCCTCGGGGTAAAGGGTGAGGAAATCCTTGGTACAAGATGCCAGCAATAGTATTGCTGTGATATAAATTCCCGGAATATATTTATAATTTTTCATTGTAAATCTCTTTATAACTTAAAAGCTAAAATTGGCTCCGATCATAAATGTGCGCGGTATCGGGTAAGTGCTGAGGTCCTGACCGTAGGCATTGGTATTGTCATCCTTTGTAGCATTCGCTTCTGGGTTCATGCCTGTATATCTTGTAAATACAAACGCCTGCTGCACGCTTGCATAAATCCTGGCAGACCGGATGTATTTTAAAATGTTCTGGCGGAACGTGTATCCCAATGCGATGTTCTTTACGGTAAAAAAGTTTCCGCTTTCTACCCAGGAAGAGTTGGCCAACCGGTACAGTTCGGTTGTACCCGCCCTGGTGCTGGGCACTTTTCCATTGCCGGGATTGTCTTCTGATCTCCAGCGGTTTTTCATATCCGCAGCCACGTTCATGATACCATCCAGGTTGGTCCAGTCAGAGCGATTCACATTTAAGATCTTATTTCCGCCCTGCCCATACCCCACAATGTTCAGGTCAAAATTTTGATAGCGGAAGGTATTGGTGATACCGTAAATATAACGGGGGTTGGGGTTTCCGATAGAAGTACGGTCATCTGCGGTGATCACTTTGTCTCCGTTCACATCCTTCATCCGCACCGAGCCCACGGCAGAAGTCACATGTTTGGGCTGACTGTCAAACTCAGCCTGGTTCATATATACTCCATCAAATACATATCCGTAAAATTCGCCAATGTGTCCGCCAAGTACGGTTCTGTTAAACCCTGCATAAGTAGTATTATTGCCAATAAACTGGGTATTATCCGGCAGTGCTATTAGTTTATTATTATTCAGTGAGAGGTTCAGATCTGTGGTCCACTCAAATTTACCTACCAGGTTCCGGGAACTTACCTGAAACTCATGCCCGCGGATCCGGATCTTGGCAGTATTCAGCTGCACATTGCTATATCCCGATTCAAACGGCAGGTTAACCAGGTACAACAGTTCCGTTGTGATCTTATTATAATAATCATATGAAAAGTTAATCCGGTCATGAAGAAAATTAATATCTGCTCCAATATCTGCCTGTGCAGAGCTTTCCCAGGTTACCCGTGGGTTTCCGAGCGTAACATTGGCTCCAAACCCGGGTGAAAGGTTGCCGCCAAATACGTAGTTGTTAGGGTTAATATAGGTTACAAACTGGTAATTGTTAATATTGAAGTTACCTGTTTTTCCATAACTGGCCCTTAATTTCAAAAAGCTGATTGTTTCGCTCTGTTTAAAGAAATCTTCATCGCTAAGCAGCCAGCCTGCTGAAACAGAAGGGAAATTTGCATACTTCACAGAAGGCCCAAAGCGGGAGGACCCATCCCGGCGAAAAGTAGCTGATAACAAGTACTTTCCTTTATAATCGTAGCTGAGGCGGCCAAAGGCAGAAGCCATACTCCAGGCTTCTTTATTAGTAGTACCGCTTGTTACTGCAGCGCCCGAGATCCATGGAATGGCGTCATTAGCAAAATTAGAACCACCAATCGAGCGATATTCACGGCTCCATTTCTGCGCACTGTACCCCGCCAAAACATCGAAACGATGGCCGTTCAGATCAAGGTTATAAATTAATGTATTTTCATTTAACCAGGAAACATAGTTGTACGAATTATCCGCAGCGCTGGAATTGGACGGAGGCCTTGGCACGGGTGTGGCGCTCAAACCGATCCCATACATAGTACCCTGGTACCAGTTATCCTGATAAGCAGCAATATCGCCGTTCATGGATGTTCTAAAATGCAGGTTCTTTAACACGGCAATATCCGCATAGGCATTTCCCAGTAAGCGAAAGGTCTTATAACTAGCATTAGCCAGTTGCAACTGCTGAACGGGGTTGTTCAAATTAAGCATATTTGCAGAGCGGGCGGAGCTGTTAAAGGTTCCATCTGCATTGTAAATGGGCTGCAAGGGAGAGGCCGCGGTGGCATTTGCCAGGATTTGCCGGTTGCCATCTGTAAAGGCCCTCGTATTGCGCTCCTGCTGGTAGGAGGGTGCCAGGTTTAAACCGATCTTAAACCGGTCTCCGGGACGATATTCATTATTGGTCCGGAACGAATAGCGTTTCAGATTGGTGTTCAACAAAACACCATCCTGACTAAAATAAGTGAGTGTAGAAGAGGAAGATGACTTTTCGGTACCGGAAGACAGGTTTACTGAATAGTTTTGCATGGGCGCCGTTCTAAGTAAAGCGCCATACCAATCAGTTCCTTTTCCATATTGCTCCGGCGTGCTATAATCTTTGGGAACACCATCCTTATATCCTTCATAGCGGGCTTTGTCGTCAAAGTACTCTTTCATATAGGTCGCGAAATCACGCGCATCCATCATGTTCGGACGCCCTTTTTTAGGCACGCTCTGCCAGCCGTAAAAGGTATCAAAGCTAATGCTTGTGCGACCAGCTTTTGCCTGTTTAGTAGTGATTAAGATCACTCCATTCGCCGCCCGGGAGCCATAAAGCGCTGCAGCAGCTGCATCTTTCAATACGGTAAACGTTTCAATTTCATCAGGATTGATCACATTCATATCTCCCGAGCGCGTATTGGCTCCTGAAAGAATCTGCCCATCCACCACGATCAGCGGCTGATATCCATTACCCAATGAAGCTGCACCCCGGATGCGCATATCAATGCCCTGCCCCGGCCGGCCATTGGCCATATTGATCTGAACCCCGGCTACGCGGCCCTGTAAACGCTGACCAAATTCTGCGGCAGGAATATCTTTCGCCTTTGCGGCGTTGAAAGTGGTTACAGCGCTGGTAATATTTTTCGCCAGCTTGGTACCATAACTTACCACTACCACTTCGTTCATATTATTGCTACTTTCCGTAAGCAATGCGGTTACCGGCTCATCCGAAACCACCGGCACCTCCAGCGTACCATAGCCTACCCGGGATATAATCAGGGTGACGGGTAGGCGCGACTTTAAACTAAACGCCCCGTTTTTATCCGTGGCCGTCGCTTCTATTTTTCCTTTAATATTAATAGAAGTACCTGCGAGGTCGTCACCAGAGCGGCTGAGGGTAATTACACCCCGGATCGTGGTTTCATTTCCCTGTGCGGTTGCCGCTTCCTGGAACAAAAGCAGCAACAAAAACAGTGTGCCCTGCCGGAGCAGCAGCGATTTTCTTAGCAGTTTGAGCATCATCATAATTGGCTTGTTTAAAATAATATTAAATGGGCTACCGGCTATTTTCAATGGCCCTTACCGGATGCTAAATTTACATTTTCTGACCTATCCGAAAAACATATTCCTGATGCCTTCCTTTCCGGGTATCTTGTACACCGCGCTCCGGACGCCTCAGCTACCGCGATCCCAGACTATCATTTATTCAAAATCGTCAATCGTTACCTTTTATTAATAAAGCAATCATCGCCGCCGGAGCATGGTCTTATCCGGTTTCTTATCATCGGCTTCTGTTTCAAATTTACATTCTGATAGCCGGGAAACACATACACTATCCCGTATTTAATTTACACTTTTTGATATTTTCTGTATATTTAAATGGTGAAGAATTTTCATAAATACCTCGCAAAAACAACGATTGAAGACAACTGGGGCCTGTACGTTACCACGGTGGGCTATACCAAGATCCGGCAGCATCAGCCCTATCCGCTGAGCCGGGAGCACCCCAGCACGCACCGTTTTACCTGGAACAAGGGGCGGATCCTGAATGATTACTATATTGTATTTATATCGCAGGGCAGCGGGATTTTTGAAACGGCACACCAATCTTCCAGTATTGTTGAGGAAGGCAGCTGCTTCCTGTTGTTTCCCGGTACCTGGCACCGGTATAAACCCGTTTCAAAAATCGGATGGGAAGAATACTGGATCGGTTTTAACGGCTATTATCCGCAACGGCTGATGAAGTCTGGTTTCTTCAGCAAAAAAAATCCGGTGATCCATGTAGGCTTACATGAGGAACTGCTCGCTACTTTCCATACCCTCATCCACACGATTAAAAATGCCACCCCGGGCTATCACCAGCTTATTGCCGGCTTTGTCGTACAACTGCTGTCGCTGGTTTATAACGCATCGGTTTATAAAAAGGAAAATACCGGAGATGCGCTACAATACATCTCCAAAGCAAAGTTTTTATTACAGGAAGCGCTGGAAAGCGATATCAGCATGACGCAGGTGGCGCAGCAGCTCACCGTAAGCTACTCCAAATTCAGAAAAGATTTTAAGGCGGTAACCGGATTATCCCCCAATCAGTATCACCTGGAACTGCGGTTAGGAAAGGCCGGCGAGTTGTTACGGGCTACCAGTTTGCCGATCCGGGAGATTGCCGATCAGACCGGCTTTGATACGCTTTTTTATTTTTCCCGGATCTTTAAAAAGAAGTTTGGCCAGTCGCCCAGGCACTACCGGGAGCGGCATCCCAGGGGGTGAGGGACGTTACAGGTTCAATGTTTAATGTTCCAGGTCAGGTATCGTTTGATGTCTGGTATAATATCTTCATTCGGGACGCCAGATCCCCGATCCCGTACGTGATCTGCTGAAAACTGATTACTGATCACCGATAACAGGTAACGGAATCCTAACTTCCACATTTAATATTCCACATTGGTTATTTCTCATTCCCGAAGGGATTATTGTTTCCAATACCGCCCGAAAACACCCACATAAGTTTCCTTGCGGGTAGGTGCCACCACACGGTTATCTTCCTTCACAGGATTGGCAGCATCGACGTAGGTAGCCGTTACCAGCGCATAGAGAAATTTATCCTGGTAATCCACCACCGGAGGTATATGGGTACGGCTCACCGTTGGCTGCATCCATTTGATAAATCCTTCTTTAGATGGCTTGGTAAAATAGGCCACTAAAATTACACCAGCGATGAACAACAAAATGCCTCTTCTGAATTTCATGTTTTAATTATTTGGAAGAACAGCGAGTAGGAACCGCTGCCCCTGTTTCCTATTAGCTAAACAGGTATTCCACATCTTCTTTTGTCAGCGACTTCACAAATCCGGCTTCGTCTGCAATCAGATCCTTTGCCAGGGCTTTCTTCTTTTCCTGCAGTTTCAGGATCTTGTCTTCGATCGTATCCTTACAGATCATGCGGTAAGCAAAAATGCTCTTGGTTTGCCCGATCCGGTGCGTACGGTCGATGGCCTGCTGCTCCACAGCGGGGTTCCACCAGGGATCTACGATGTACACATAATCTGCTGCAGTAAGGTTCAAACCCACCCCCCCGGCTTTTAAAGAGATAAGGAACACCCGTACTTCTTCATTTTTCTGGAAGCTCTGGATGGCTTTTTCGCGATCGGGAGCAGAGGTGCTTCCATCAAAATATTCATATTTAATGCCCAGGGCTTCAAGCTTCTGCCGGATCAGTCCCAGCATTCCGAGGAACTGCGAAAAGATCAGCGCTTTATGGTCGCTCATATTTTCGGTGATTTCCCGCACCAGTTCTTCAATTTTGATGGAATGGTTCTCAAAGGCTTCTTCTTCATTTAGGATGGCCGGCGAATCGCAGATCTGCCGGAGTTTCATCAATCCCTGCAGGATTGTCATCTGCGAGCGGCCAATACCCTGCGACTCAATGTTGCCCAGGATCTTATCCCGGTAATCATTCCGGTAGGCATCGTAAATTGAACGCTGCTCGCTTTCCATTTCGCACCAGAGGATCATTTCCTGTTTTTCCGGAAGGTCCTTGGCCACCTGCTCTTTCGTGCGGCGCAGGATAAACGGATATAGCAGTTTCCGCAAATGTTCTTTCCGGTCAGCCTCTCCCAGCTTATCGATGGGAATGGCAAATTCCTGCCGGAAAAATTCAATGCTGCCCAGCATGCCGGGGTTCAAAAAGTTCATTTGCGCATAAATATCAAACGTATTGTTCTGCAGCGGCGTACCACTCATACAAAGCCGGTGCTTTGCATTGATCAGGTAGGCCGCCTTGGTAACCTTACTGGAGGGATTCTTAATGGCCTGGCTTTCATCGAGTACCGCATAATCAAAAGGAACGCCTACGAACAATTTAATATCGCTGCGCAGGGTACCGTACGTAGTGATGGTGACATCCTGTTTTAAAATATCCTCGGCATTGCGGGTACGCGATGGTCCGTGGTGAATCCGGTAGGTTAAAGAAGGCGTAAACTTCTTGATCTCATTTTCCCAGTTGTAGATCAGCGTGGTAGGACAAATCACCAGGATCCGCGCTTCGGGGTTCTGGGATTTGTGATGCTCCAGGTATGACAGGGCCTGAACGGTTTTACCCAAACCCATGTCATCTGCTAAAATGCCGCCCCAGTTAACATTCTTCAGGTAGTTGATCCATTGAAAACCTGCTTCCTGGTAGGGGCGCAGAATCGGCTGCAGGTGCGCCGGCGGCTCAATTTCATGGATCTTTTCAAAATCTCTTAACCGGTTGTATTTTTCTTCCAGCTCAAATACCAGCTCTTCTTCATTCTTCAGTTCAAACAATTCATCCACCACGCTTTTGTGGTATTTGGAAAGTTTAAGGTTGTTATTGGCGCCTTCGCCCACCCGGAACAGGAGGGCATATTTTTTCAGCCACTCCTCGGGCAATACTCCCAGGGTGCCATCGCCCAGCTGTACATACATCTGTTTATTTGCCAGTGCACGCTTTACATCGGCAATGGAAACCTGCTGATCACCAAAAACGATATCTACCTTGGCATCAAACCAATCTGTATTACTGGAAATAAAGATCTTTGTTTGCGGTTTGGCGGTATTGAAGCGGAAGTTCCGCAATGCATCGTAACCAAACACGGGCACCTGCATTTCCTTCATGGCATCTACAAACAGGAAGAACCAGTTATCCTTCAGGATCTCCGTACCTTTCAGGGAAAGCGTACCGTTTTCTTCGTTCATCACCAGGTTTGAGTGCAGGTTCTTCAGCCGGTCTACAAACGCATTTTCTTTTTCCTTATTCCGGTGTATCGACAGGATCTTGTCGCCTTCAGGAATCAGGAAGATTTCCTTACCCAGCAGGTCTGTTTCGTATCCCTTATAGGAAAACTGCGGTTTGAAAATAAGATGATCACCTTTTTCGATCAACAGCAGTTTCGCTTCCGGCACAATGTTCTTCATTACGTGCAGCATGGAAGCATCAAAGTCAACTTTATACTCCCGCGCCAGCGGTAATATGAACTCATGCAGGGTTTCGGCCCATTGATCGGGAGCGATGATCATTTTTCCCGCAGGGAGGAATTTTTCGATGAGGCTGATGCTTTCTGCATTGCTGAACAGGAACAACTGATGATTGTACAGGAACAACAACGGGCAGGGACTTTCATTTTGTTCCACGCCATGTACCATGCCCCGCAACCGCACCAGGCAGTCGCAGCTGAAGCGTTCATCATCTTCTTTGTCTACAAAGAACTCGGTAACCGCCGGTTCTGTAAAAATATCGATCTGTTCAAGATGGCCGGTAATAAAAGACTTACCCTGGGGCAAAATAAAGGCCAGGCCTTCTTCGCCCGCATCTGCAAGCAGTTTCCGGAGACGGGGCAACATATACTCGTTTACCAGTTGCCGGGTTTCGGTATTCATTTCTATAGCCGGTTCCGTTTCCTCCTGTTCCCAAAGATTATTAAAAGGCGTATTCCTATTTACATATTTATTGATTTCCGTATCCTGCAATTTCCGGACAGTATTCAGCAGGCTGATATCTTCCTCGCTGAAATCGACCGTATCAATAAAATGACTGATATCAAGAGCGGCGGCCTTACCTGCAAAACCGGTTCCGTTTTCATTTAGCTCACCCGATACCACATGTACCTGAAAATACGGATAGGCCGTTTTGTTAAAATCGAAAACAATGCCCAGCTTTCTTGCCGGCTGTTCTTCTACTGCTATGGATTCTTCTTTTTCAACGGTTTGTGCCTGTTGCTTAATGGCTGACGCCGCCGGCTTTTCGGCTGTACTGAGGGTGTTGATGCGCTTGATCTTCGGATCCAGCACCCGCAAAAACGGCTTACCGTCTTTAAATACAAACTCAAATTTCCCCTTCAGGTCATCATTCAGCGAGTACCCATAGGCTTCCAGTAATTTATTCTTTTCTACATCGCGGTTGCGGATGGTATCAAAATAAAAGGCGCCGTGCTGCTTAATCAGTTGCAGGAAAACGATCACTTTAGGCAAACAAAGCGGGTGATCGGTGTCCTCATAGTCGCAACTGGTGTCAAAGTTGCGCTCTTCGTTCTTTTTAATGGCTACTTTATATTCTTTTCCGTCAAGCGTTACTACGGCCCTTACGGTTTCATCCTGTGCATAAACGATCTTGGCCTTTTTTTTCTGCAAAAACTTTTCTGCCTCATTAAATGTTTCCGGTGCACAAAGATGCCGGATGGACCGTATATCCAGGTTGCGGATCTTTACCACGGTATGGCGCTGATCGTAATACACTTCTTCATCTTCCAGCTGTCCTTTATCCATCAGCTCCTGCAGCTGGAACAATGCTGCCACTTCATGTTTACAAACATCTCCCAGGTTATACGGACAGTTACACTTCAATGCCAGGTTTTTCGGGTCATTGAATTTTTGAATATGTACTTTGTAAAACGTGCTGTAAGAATCATCCTTTACCCGGAAATAAATGCTCCCGGTCAGTTTATCGTATTCGATCAGCTCTACAAACCCTAGTGCAAATGTTTTTTTACCCCGGCGGATCACTTCATCGGTGCCGAAAGTATAAACGTGTTTTAATAAATGTGGTAATGCCAAACCGCTGTTATTATGCTTTGTTAATAATTGCTCATCATCCTCTGCTGCAAACCCTGTTCACCGGGCTTCCGGTATCCGTTCCAGGCCGGTCATTTCCGGTATTTTACGATTGCAGGCACCCATGTATCGCCGGTTGGGCTACAAAAAGGACAATCGGCAAAAATAAAAGAATCTTATCCGCTTTTCCTAGTATTTACCCAAGATTTTGAGAAAATTTATATTCTGTCGTTTATTAAAAAAGTACTAACTTCATAAGTTATTGTTGCCGGATCAACCGCCCCTCCCTGTATAACGGTAATACATCCGCTACATTTTCCTGCAGACAGAACGCAATATCATCAATGTATCCAAACCGGTCTACCAGCCGGTGGTAATGCGTTAGTTGCTTTGCAAAGCCCAGGAGATCCTGCTGATTGTGCTGATACATGTATTCCGCCATAAAAGAGCTGTCGCAGTGTATCGAAAAATGTTTTTTTACCTGACTGATGACGGCCCCTGCAAACAGGGTATCCTCCAGGTTGAATTTATCTTTCCATCCTGCGCAGGCCAGGATAACGTTTTTATGCTGGGCAATTAAATAGTTGCAAACCGATGAAAGATTGGGGAAAGACCCGGTAACAATATCATCCGCCCCCTGTTCCAGCGCCATATGCAATAAGCGCGTTCCGTTGGTAGTGGTGAGTACCAGTACCTGGTCTTCGATAAAATCCCGTTTATATTCCATGGGCGAATTTCCATGACGGAGGCCATCGGCCAGCTTCCCGTCCCGTTCACCCGCAGCAATTCCATTTACCGATTTACTGATCTCGATGGCCTTGGGCACCGAATCGACGGGGATGATATACCGCGCGCCGTTATACAGGGCAGCAGCAATGGTTGAGGTGGCCCTGAACACATCAATAACCACCACAACGGCATTGTTGAGGTCGTAAAGATGAATCAGCGCGGGAGAAAGCGATGTATAAAGGGTCGGTTGATTACTCATTTGATAAAAATAAACAATGGGGCGCTTGTCAGTCTTCGTCAGGCTCAGACTGACAACCACCCCAACAACAATTGGATCATTTTAAAGAACGCCGCTGAACAATCAGGCAAAAGGCAGTTTCACCACCTTTGCTTTTAATAATTTGTCCCGTACTTTAATAAATACCGGCGTTTCAAAAGCAGCAAATCCGGATTGTACATACCCCAGCCCGATAGCTTTTCCCAAAGAAGGAGATTGGGTGCCGGAAGTAACGGTACCGATCCGGTTTCCGTTTTCATCACAGATCTCGTACCCGTTGCGTGGAATGCCCTTGTCCTGCAGCTCAAAACCCACCAGCTTTTGCGTTACGCCGGCTTCTTTCTGTTTTTTTAGCAGGTCGCTTGCTGTAAACTCCTTGGTAAATTTAGTGATCCAGCCCAACCCGGCTTCCAGCGGCGTAGTTGTGTCATTCAGGTCGTTACCATAAAGGCAATAACCCATTTCCAAACGCAGGGTATCCCTTGCCGCCAGGCCAATCGGTTTCAGCCCTTTGGGACCGCCCTCTGCAAAAATGGCCTCCCAGATTTTATCGGCGGCGCCGTCCTTGTCCTCAAAATAAATTTCCACCCCGCCGGAACCGGTATAACCGGTGGCGCTGATGAGCACATTGTCTACTCCGGCAAACCGGCCTTTTTCAAATGTATAGTATTTTAAATTCAGGATATCGGTATCGGTAAGCGGCTGCAATATGGCTGTTGCGTTTGGTCCCTGAATGGCCAGCAGTGCCGTCTTATCGGAAATATTGTGCATTTCAACTCCGTCTGGATTGTGATCGCTCAGCCATTTCCAGTCTTTTTCAATATTGGCAGCGTTCACCACAATCATGTATACATTGTTTTCTTCAATACAATAAACGATCAGATCGTCTACAATGCCTCCCTGCTCATTGGTGAAGCAGCTGTATTGAGCATGATTGTTCCTGAGTTTGGAAGCGTCATTGGTCGTCACCCGTTGGATCAGGTCCAGCGCTTTCGGTCCTTTCAGGATAAACTCACCCATATGGCTTACATCAAACACACCGGCATTCTTTCTTACCGTCTGATGCTCTTCATTGATCCCGGAATAGCTGATCGGCATATGATAACCTGCAAATTCAGCCATCTTGGCTCCAAGCTCCAGGTGTTTTTTAGTAAACGGAGTTTCCTTCATATATACAAAATTTTGGCTGCAAATTTACGGGAGGCCGGGAGAAAAACATAAAATATAAATATTACAGCGGATAGGGAAGCAGCCGCATGCTGCAGATCTGTTCCATCAAAAGTAGAAAAATCCTATCTTACCTGTATGAAACCGATTTTCCTCTTATTTTTATGCACTATGTCCGCTGCCATTTCAAATGCACAGGTAAAAACAGACCCATGGCTGAAGGGACTGCTTGAGCAGGAAGCATCACCCTTGTTAAAGTCGGTGCTGGAGCAACCGGAAGTATATCAATACCAACTGATTTACACGGAAATAAAACGGGATGCGCATCAAAAGCCAAGCTTTATCAATCATTACCTGAACGTAGATCGCAACCGTTATTTTAATCCCGCATCTACGGTAAAAATGCCGGTAGCGTTTGCCGCGCTTGAAAAACTAAACCGCCTGGAAAAAACGGTTAGCCCTCAAACGCCCATGCTTACAGACAGCGCCTTCAGCGCTCAAACTGCGGTTACAAAAGATACTACTTCCAAAAACGGGTTGCCCTCCATTGAACATTATATCAAAAAGATCTTCCTGGTCAGTGATAATGACGCCTACAACCGGCTTTATGAATTTACAGGACAGAAAACGCTGAACGAATCTTTGTGGAAAAAGGGATATCAGGATATCCGCATCACCCGCCGTTTCGTGCCGATGACACCCGAAGAAAACCGGCATACCAACCCCGTCCGGTTTGTAAAGGATGGAAAAACGCTGTACTCACAGCCGGCAGCTTACAGCGACCTGCAATTTCGCTTTCCGGCAACCAAAATACTGGTAGGTAACGGGCACTGGGATAAAAACGACAGCCTGATCAATGAACCGATGGATTTCACCGGACATAACAACCTGCCCCTGGAAGACGGACATATGCTGCTCCGCAGTGTTTTGTTCCCTCAATCGGTGCCTGCTAAACAGCGGTTTTATTTAACGGCTGATAATTACCGGATGCTGTATACATATATGTCGGAGTTACCGTACGAAAGCCGTTTTCCTGCTTACGATACCTCCGAATTTTTTAGCAGTTACACTAAGTTTTTCTTTTTCCGGGCAGCGAAAGAAGCGGTACCGGATCATATCCGGGTGTTTAACAAGGCCGGCTGGAGTTATGGTTTTTTAACAGACTACTGTTATGTGGTTGATTTCAAAAACAACCTGGAGTTTATGCTCAGCGCTACCATTTATGTAAATAAGGACGGCATTTTGAATGACAATAAATATGAATATGAAGAAACCGGCTACCCGTTTTTTAAGGAAGTAGGTCAAACGATTTATAAATATGAATTAACCAAAAAGAAAACGGTCATTCCGGATCTGAGCCGTTGGAAATTTACATACGACTAGCACAAACATTTGTTTGTAAAAATTTGTTCCTCACTGCTGAACCATCCGGTAATTCAATATGTTTTTATATACTCATTGATCTGAAGCAACATTTTAATCAATAAATTCAACAAACCATAGGGGTTATTTGCCAATTGGCTGTATTAAGAGAGGTATCTGTTTTTTTTGATTTAATTTTGCACTATGCAGTTTGATAAAATTCACAACAAGGGTCAGGCACGGCTTTTTAAGAACGATTACCTGGAGATGCTAACGAAGACACACCCGTTGGTTATTTGGGGTATGTATATTCCGGTAATTGTGTATATGCTGTATTACAGTCATGTAAGCTACAATTATTCGTTAGCCTATGTGCTGCTGATCTTTTTTATTGGTATCTTTTTCTGGAGTTTTTTCGAGTACATCGCGCACCGTTTCATTTTTCACTGGGTAAGTGATAACCCCGCAGCGCAAAAAATTGCGTATGTAATGCATGGCAACCATCATCATTATCCAAGAGACCGGCAACGCCTGTTTATGCCCCCGGTTCCCAGCATCATCATTGCTTCTGTTTTACTGGGTATCTTTTACCTGATCCTCGGCAGGCAGGCCCTGATGTTTTTCCCGGGGTTCATGCTCGGCTACCTGATGTATGGTACGATGCATTATGCCATCCACGCCTGGAACCCGCCGTTTAAATGGATGAAAGGATTGTGGAGGAATCACCACCTGCATCATTATAAAGATGAGCATAAAGGTTTTGGTGTCAGCAGTACCATCTGGGACCATGTATTTGGTACCATGTTCGACCTGAAGAAGGAAAAAGAAGATAAGGAGAAAGTCAAAGAACTGATGTTTACTAAAAAGAAATAACCGGTACCGGATGCCGATGCCCTTAGGCTCAGGCAGTAACAATAAAAGATCCTGATCCCTTCCCCGGAAGGGATTTTTATTTTGTTATTTTTACAATTATTTCCCAATTTTTTCGTTTTTTAGAGGTCGAGAAATGTAACCGTTGATCAAAGCAGTAACGATCGTAAGCCCATGTCTTTGCCATCAACCGTTTTTAATGTAAACCTCTAAACCAGAAATGCTATGCACACGCAGCAATTGCGTAGCCATGCCGGCTATGCATACTTATTTGGGCGTATCCCGCTCAAACGCTTGTTCCTGTTCCTGATTGTTTTTTTGTTGCCAGGTCTTTCCGTGTATAAAGGCCATGCGGGCAACATCGGAACAGCCCCTCCGGAAAAGATCATTACCGGAAAAATCACCGATGAAACCGGCGCGCCTATAGACGGAGCCTCCGTTTTATTAAAAGGATCCGCAACGGGCGTTGCCACCGATGCTCAGGGGGTTTTTACCATTAAAGTGCCCAATACCGGAGGCACGCTGGTCATCTCCCATGTGGGTTACCAGCAACAGGAAGTAACCATCGGAGATCAAACAACGATCCATGTAACGCTTAAAAGCAGTGCCACCGAACAATTAACGGATGTGGTGGTAGTAGGCTATGGCACCCAAAAGAAAGTAACGCTTACCGGTGCCGTAGCCGATGTAAAAGGCACCGAACTGGCCAAAACGCCTACCGTTAACCTCACCAATACCCTGGCCGGCCGGCTTCCGGGTATCACAGCCATTAATACCGGGGGCGAACCGGGCTATGACGGCTCTACGATCCGCATCCGGGGTACCAACTCGCTGGGCAACTCCAGCGCGTTGATCGTAATCGACGGGGTTCCCGACCGGGAAGGAGGCATGGAGCGCCTGAACCCGAACGACATTGAGAGTATTTCCGTATTAAAAGATGCATCTGCCGCCATTTACGGGTCACGCGCCGCCAACGGGGTCATCCTGATCACCACCAAAAGAGGAAAAAGCGGGAAACCCCTGTTGTCCTATACCTTTAACCAGGGCTGGGCCCAGCCTACCCGCATCCCCAAAATGTCCGATGCCGTGGAATATGGCACTCTGCGCAACGAGCTGGCCGTTTATGAAAACGTGCCGGTAAACCAATGGAAGGCCGCCTGGGAGGCGCTTACCACAACCGGTACCTATAAGCGTACCGATAATGGTGCCACGGTGAGTTCTCCTGTTGGATTTTTCCCGGACGATATGCAGCAGTACCGCGATGGATCCGACCCCTGGGGACACCCCAATACCGATTGGTTTGGCGCCACTTTTAAGAAATGGTCGCCCCAGGTACGGCACAATGTCCAGCTCACAGGAGGATCGGAAAATATTCGTTACCTGGGTTCCATCGGTTACCAGAACCAGGACGCCTATTATAAAAATTCAGCCACGGGTTATAAACAATATGATCTCCGCCTAAACCTGGATGCCAAACTGAACCAGTATATGAACCTTACGATGGGCATCGCCGCCCGGGAAGAATACCGGTTTTTTCCAACTGAAACTGCCGGAGAAATTTTCCGTATGCTGATGCGCGGCAAGCCCAATGAGCCCGCCATCTGGCCCAACGGATTGCCTGGCCGGGATATTGAGTACGGTCAAAATCCCGTGGTGATTGCCACCAATCAAACCGGTTACGACCGCGACAAACGCGATTATATACAAACCAATGGAAAACTGGAGATCCTGATCCCCGGTGTGGAAGGGTTGAAGATTACCGGTACGGCGGCTATTGATAAATACATCAAAAATCAAAAACGGTTCGAAACGCCCTGGTACCTCTACTCCTGGGACCGCAGTTCTTACGAAGCCGATGGTGTTACGCCCAAACTGACCCGGGAGCTACGTTCTACGTTTACTGACCCCAGGCTAAACCAATGGACTGAAAACACCTTGAACATCAACCTTTCCGGGCTGCTGAACTATGACCGGAAATTCGGGGAGCATACCGTTAATTTCCTGGCGGGTGTACAACGGGAAACAGAAGATTATGAAGGATTTCGGGCCTTCCGGCGGTATTATCTTTCCAATGCCCTGGATGTGCTGGATGTGGGGGGCGACCTCGAAAAGAACAACGGCGGAGGATCTTACCGGCGGGCACGCCTCAGCTATTTTGGTCGTGTTGGATATAACTATGCCGAAAAATACCTGTTTGAGTTTTTATGGCGGTATGATGGCTCCTATATCTTTCCACCCAACAAACGTTTTGGCTTTTTTCCAGGGATAACCGCAGGATGGCGCGTATCTGAAGAGCCCTTCTTCAAAAACAATGTTTCATTTGTAAACAACCTCAAGCTGCGCGGCTCCTGGGGACAAATGGGGGCCGAGCCCTATTTTGGCGGCGTGCTGGCCGAATACCAGTTCATTCCGGCTTATCCCTTTAGTACCTATGTGCTGAATGATGCCGTGGTACAAACCCTCATCGAAAACCGGGTGGCCAATCAAAACTTCACCTGGGAGGTGGGCAATAACATGAACATCGGTTTAGATGCCGCCTTTTTAAATAGTCGCCTCACGCTGGAGCTGGATTATTTCCGCAACCTGAGAGATAAAGCGCTGATCGCAGAAACAGGCCTGGTGCCACAAACCAGCGGCATCTCCGGAAAACTGCCTCCGGTAAATAAAGGAAGAATGCTGAACCGTGGCGGTGAATTTAAAATCGGCTGGCGCGATCATATCGGGCAGGTAAGCTACTCCCTGGGCCTGAATGGCGGGTATGCCAAAAACAAGGTGCTTTACTCAAGCGAACCTGCCGGTGTACCGGAATGGCAACGGACCACCGGTAAACCCTATGGCACCAATGGGTTTACCATTGTGGCCTATCAGTACGACGGGGTATTCAGAGACCAGGCGGAAATTGATGCCAATAAAGTGGATTACAGCGCCCTCACCAGCGCACTGCGGCCCGGCGATATGAAGATAAAGGACTACAATGGTGATAATAAGATCAATGGAGATGATATGGTAGCCCTCGACAAAACCCGTGATCCTTATTTTACGGGAGGTTTTAACGGCAGCCTGGGCTATAAGAACGTTGATCTTAGCTTTATGTTCCAGGGCGCTGTTGGCGGGTTGTTGTTTTTTGGGACCGAATCCGGCGATATCGGAAACTATCTTCAATATTCATTCGACAACCGCTGGACTATCGACAACCCCAGTAGCGTAGACCCCCGCATTGCCAGCCGGGGCAATACCTATTACACGGGCGGCGCCGCCCGCTTTAATACCTATTTCCTGCGGAGCAGCGACTACCTGCGGCTCAAGAATGTAGAGATCGGTTACAACCTGGCCATGCCGGAACGGGTACAGAACATCATCAGCAATATCCGCATTTTCGCCAACGGGCAAAATCTTGTTACCTGGGATAAGATGAAGATCTGGGATCCGGAGTCCACCAGCGGCAACGGACAGTATTATCCCCAATCTCGCATCCTGAACATTGGCGCCACCGTAACTTTTTAACCTTATACTTAATCACAATGAAAATGAAAACATATATATACCGGCCATTTCTGATCCTGATGGTCATTTCATGTGCAGTTATCGGCTGCAGTAAGGATTTTCTGAATATTGATCCTACCGGACAGGTACCCGAGGAAACCACCTGGCAGGACCCCGCACTGGCCCAGGCCTTTATTACCGGCATTTACAGCGGCGGATCGGGCGTATACGGGTTGGGGGTAGGCGGTTTTGATGAACAAATGCTGGCCTCCCTCACAGATGAAGCCACGTTTACACATACCGGACGCAATATCAACACCGTAATGGAGGGTAGCGCCAGTCCCAGCGGTGTGGGCTGGATCCCCGAAAGCTACGGCTGGAAAAACCTTTTTGACAATATCCGCGCCGCCAACCTTTCCCTGGAAAAACTGGCAAACCCCAAAATTGACACCGCTCTGGCCAACCGGCTAAAGGGAGAAGCCCATTTTTTAAGAGCTTATTTCTACCACCAGTTGCTGCGCTATTACGGCGGCGTGCCGATCACTACCCGGGTATACGATTTAAACCAGGATTATAATGTAACACGGAACAGCTTTGAGGAATGTGTCAATTTTATTACTGCAGACTGCGATACCGCCATCTGGCTGATTAATACCAGCACGATGGACAAAGGGCGGGCCAGTGTGCTGGCCGCCCTGGCGCTGAAGTCGCGGGTACTTTTATATGCCGCCAGTGACCTGAGTTACCTGCCGCTGGCCAAAACAAAATTTCCCGAGCTGGCAAGTCACCCTAAACCGGAACTGTTTGGTTATACCGGTGGCGACCGCAAAGTACGCTGGACGGCAGCAAAAGCAGCCGCCAAGGCCGTTATGAGCCTCGGCGCCGGGTATAAGCTAAACCTCGGTGCGCCGGTTTCGGCCGCAGAAGGCAAAACCAATTATATGTCTATTGCCATGAGCGGTTATAGCAAGGCCCTGGGTATGGATGCCAATGCGGGATCAGAGATCATCTTTGGCCGTTATTATAACCTGAATGTAAATACCGGCGCCGGCGTAAGCATTAATCAGTACAACGGGCCCAACGGGTATCACAACTGGGCCGGCAACACACCCATCGGGCTGCTGGTGGATGATTATGAAATGGCAGACGGTACCCCTTTTAGCTGGAGTAACCCGGCTCAAAAGGCAAAACCATATGTTGGCCGCGATCCCCGGTTTTATGCAACCATCCTTTACGACGGCGCCGGCTGGAAACCCCGGGACCTGATCTCCGGCAATGTAGACCCCGCCAACCAGATCCAGACCGGGCAATACGATTTGATGGTGGGCGGCAAAAAGATCACGTTTAACGGACTGGATACCCGAAGCAGCTCCATTGAAGACTGGAACGGAAGCCGCACTGGATATTATGTACGTAAGTTTACCGATCCCGACCCCAAAATTGTAGATGCCAATACCAAGCAACTGGTGCCCTGGCCGTTCTTCCGTTATACAGAGGCCGTGTTTAATTATATAGAAGCCTGCATTGAACTGGGTGAAGAAGCCGAGGCCCGTTTATGGCTGAACCGGATCCGTTTCCGCTCCGGGATGCCCGCTGTTACCGATGCCGGCATTGCCTTAAAAAACCGGTACCGGAATGAAAAAAGGATTGAGATGGCTTTCGAGGAACAACGGTATTTTGATGTACGCCGCTGGATGATCCCGCAGGAAACCGTAGGCCGCAAACTCACGTTTATCAATGTGGTGGGTACCTTTCAGCCGGGCAAACAACTGACCGATACTTACCGGCACGATGAAACCATTTACAATTATACCTATACCCCGGTGGTAAATGAAGCCCATGAAAACCGGAAATGGGTCAATAAAATGTATTATGCGCCCATCAACCGGGATGAAATGAATAAAAATACTGCCCTGGTACAAAACCCTGGCTATTAAACAGAAGCTTTTTTTCAGCGGGGTCCTCTTATGAGCGGCCCCGCTTTCTTATGGCATCACAGGAGTGCTCTGTTCCCGGCGTCCCTTCCAGGAGACACCGGGTGGAAGAGCATTTTTTCTAAGACGGGTCTCCCGAAGAGGACCCCGCGCCTTTACGGCAGCATTAATCTTTGTTCCCGGCGTTCTTTTCTGGAGACACCGGGCGGAAGGGAATCCGAATCTTCCAAAATTTAATATTAAATAATCATTAAATTTTGTAACTTGGATAGATTCCGGAGCGATGAAAAAAGTGTTGCTTATATGGTGCTGTATCCTGGCGATTTCAAAAATATATGCAGGTGGCGACCCTAAAACAGTGCAATTCCTGTTTTACGGCGACAGCATTCAATTTGTGTGCAACGAAACACAACGCGTGGATATTGATGAAAACACACTCTCCGATTCCAGCATTCTTAATTTTTACACCACCATCCGGCAAAAAGATTATTCCGGCGTGCTTGCCGCATTAAAAAAATACGAAATGGAAGAAGGCGCGGACGATTGGCTGTATTACCAGCTCGTGCGCGCGGTGGTACAGCAGATCAGCCCGAAAGAGCAGAACTACATCCGGTACACCCTGTATAAATGGTATTTTATGCTGCAATCCGGTTTTGATCCCATGCTGAGCCTGCACGACCGGCAACTCCTCTTTTATATCCGGAGTGATGAAAATATTTATAATATCCCATACCGGATGAAGGGTGGAAAACAATATGTATGCCTCAACTATCACGATTATGGCAGCAATATTGATTTCGAAAAAACGCCCTTTAAGGAAGTGGCACTTCCCATTGTTCCGCATCAGCGGTCTTTTTCTTACAAGGTAACCAAACTGCCCCGTTTCGAAACCGGGGATTATATTACCCGCGATCTTAAGTTTACGGTTTATAACCAGGATTATGACTACCAGGTAAAGGTAAATCCGAAGATTAAAACCCTGTTTGCCAATTATCCTACTGTAGATTACAGTACCTATTTTTCTATACCGGTGAGCAACGCCACCCATGCATCGCTCATACCTATGTTGAAAAAAGAACTGAAGGGCCGTTCGGTAAAAGACGGGATCGATTACCTGATGCGCTTTACACGGTATGCCTTTCCGTTTGAAGAAGACAGCCGCCAGTTTGGCCGTGAAAAACGGCTGACCCCGGAGCAAACCCTGTTATACGAGGGCAGCGATTGTGAAGACCGGGTGCTGTTCTTTTTCTACCTGGTAAAAGAACTCTATAACCGGCCCATGATTGTGTTGGTTTACCCGCAGCATGTCACCATCGCGGTGAAGCTGGAAAGGCCGGTAGGCACTTCCATCCTTTTCAATGGAGAACAATATTCCGTTTGTGAGCCTACACCGCAAAAAGAAGACCTGCCCATGGGCCGGCTGCTGCCGCAGTTGAAAAATATGCGTTACGAGGTAGCATATGCGTATCATCCGTAGCAGTACCTGCAGCGCCCTCCAAGGTTTTTCAGCGGCCGTCCGTTTCGGGTTTCAGCAATTGTCTTACTGTTTCCTGCGCCTGCCGCATTATTTTTATCCGGCTTTTTAGCAACAACAACTGATACGTCATCCGTTGCTGGCAGGCCACATCGCACCCATCCAGAGCAGCCTCCGCATCAAGCATCATGTTTTGAAGCAGGGGTTTATCCTCCAGCCAGGAACTTCCAGGCGTCATCAGTCTTTTGATAAACGCAAGCTTCAGGTCGAGTTGTTTTTGTCGCTCTTTCATTTTATCCAGCGCCTCACTTAAGCGCAGCAGGTTCCATTCTGCCTGGCGGGCCTGCCGGTTCAGCAGGGTTTCCAGCTTTCGCATATTCTTTTGCTGATGCAGTGCGTGTTTGAGATCCGATATAGCTTTTTGTTGTTGAAATTGATGCAGCTCCAGTTCTAACCGGGCCAATTTTAGTGAAGCCTGCACAGGCAGCTCGCGCAGGTTTTTCTCATACATACTCAAAAGGGACTGCGAAATGCCAAGAAAAACCGCCAGTTCCTGTTGGGTAAGGTGCAGTTGGGCTCTGAAGTATTTCATATGTTATTGTTTAGCCACACTAATTTACGAAGGCTTGTAATAAAAAATTTTGTAATATTTTTTATTATTACAAAATTCTTATTACAGATTTGTGATACCATTTTTGCGATTAAAATTTTTATCACAAATTTTTTTATTACAAATCGCGCTTGAGGCCTGCAGTCCACGTTGTTAGGCCTGCCATTTAGAAAAACAGGTCGAGATCCAGGGAGGAAAAAAAGCGGGGTTTGTTACGCGGAGCGATGATGCTGCCGGTCCTGAACTTGAGTGGCAACAGGTATTGCAGGGGCACCCTGGCCCAAACCGGCATATTGTAATAATTCAGATTAAAAAGCGATGCGAACTGGATGCCGGCGGAAGGTACAAACACAAAAGAGGTACTGCCTCCTGAAAACTGCATCCCTGCTTCCATATAACTGTACAGGCCAATAAATTTCCGGTTACTGACCCAGTAATCAAAATTGCTGCGGATACCGGCTTTCAGCAGTTGTGCCCGTTGATACACGGATGATTCCGGCGCCGGTTTTATATCCAGCAGGTCGTAACTGATGGTATAGCCATGCCAGTAATCCAGCATACCCTTTTTTGTGCCGCTGGTATTGTATTCAAATTTCCGGCTGAAGTTAACCGCATTGAACCGAAAGCCTATCCCTTTCAGTTGATGATCTGCAAAAGCCCCTGTTGTGGTAATGATAAACGAGTTGGCAACCCGGTTCCGGATAAAATTACGGTGCTGCAGCGGTTGTATGGCCCGCTTGTTTTCGGGGGTTAACAGAGAAGCGGCTTGGGGTAATGTAGAAAGATCTGATCCGTAGGGAAGGGGCACCAGCCGGAGCGCGGCCAGGCGCTCCAGGAAAAAGACGGGTTGCATCCTGGGATGGTCGGGAATCTCCTGCAAAAATGGCGTGAATCTTTCACTGCGGTACGCCGTATAAAAAGCGTTGGCCACATCATTTAATGAAAGACGCACGGCCTCAATAATGCGATGGGCTTCAGGAGTATAGCGTTCATAACGGATGGTACCCAATGTGGTTTCATTTTGCCAGTGATGATGGGTGCGGTTAAACTGGCCGTCGCCATGGGCCTGCCACCGTTCTCCCAGGCTGTTTACAACCGTGCAGCCATGCTCCGAATAAAAATCATGCAACGCCTTATTATTTGTAATGGTGGCCAGTATGCTCCGGTTTACCACCAGGTGCCCGGCCGCAAAAGCGTCTTCCAGGAAGTGATCCGCAAATCCATTAAAAAGCAGGGCATACAGCAACAGCTTCCTTGCGCCGTCCCCGTTTCCATTCCGGGCCAGCAGCCCGCCCTGTTCAGCCAGATCTAAGGCCAGGGTATGCAGCGATACATACATCGTGAGCGCATTGGTCTTTCCCAGTTTTTTAAATGCGGCGGGCACTGCTGTGGGGTCCTGGCAATCCCGTATAAATGTTTTATTAAAATGCCGGAGCTGTTGCTGAAAGGTTTTACGGTATTCATAAAAATGAGAGAGATTTACCGCTGCCAGCAGGGCATAACGCAGGTCTACCCGTGTCAGTTTCCCATCGGGTGCCGCGGCATAGCCCATCAAAAGATATCGCTGATGCAGGGCCGCAATTTTTCGAATTACCGAATTGCGGTTGCGCAGTTGCTCTTCCAGCAACAAAGGATCCCGTTCATGATCACCGCTTAGGGCATTCAACATACCATAGGTAACCCGAAGCTCATCGCCGCCGGACAGTTCAGGAAAAAAGAGCCCGTTTTTTTCATCGCCTGTAAGCCCCCAATAATAGCGCAGCAGGGAATCGTTCGGTTGAAAACCGTATTGTTTCAGGAACAGCGCAAATGCCTGATCCCCGATCTCCTTGTGCTCTCCATAGCTGTAGGCCCGGACTTTTACCGTTACCATTAATAAAAGCACCAGGCAAATGCATTTCCGGAACGGTTGTATCATTGGAAAATAAAAGACAGACTCATCATAAAAAGCAAATGTATCGATGGTGAACACGCAGCCGGCGGGTTTTATACCAACCGGGTTATTTTTTATACCAACGCCGCCAGTGGTCATATTTTTAAAAAGGCCCGGCAGCGCCTGGCGAGCATCTTCCGGCAATCCGTTTAAAAATCCTAATTTGCAAGCATGGCAACACCTTATACCGAGCTGGCTCAGGACCGGGGCAGCAACCTTTGGCTGCGTTTTTTTATGAGCCCGCGGTGGCGGGTGTTCCGGCACCTGCTCTGTATTTTCCTGATAGGGCTGCTGGTTGTAAAAGGCAAGAATGAGGAGTACAACCTTACCGGGGAAATCATCATGAAAGTGGTTTTACTGGTTTGGCTTACGGGGCTACCTTATTTGAACATGTACTATTTTGTGCCCCGTTTTTTATTCCGGCGCCGGTACTTTAGCTATTTTTTGCTGGTGTTGCTTACCGCCACCGCCTGTTTTTTTCTCATCTTTGAGGGCGGCCGCCTGCTCATTGCACCCTACCGGGTCCTGCCTCCGAAAAATGAGACGATTACCCTGGATATGGTGTTTTCTTTTCTTTTTGCGCTTTGCGTATTGCTGGCGGCATCTACCAGCATCAAGTTACTCCAGCGCTGGATTGAGGATTCCTACCGGTTCCGGCAAATAGAAGTAGCCCGGCTGCAATCGGAGCTGAACCAGCTTAAAAGCCAGGTAAACCCCCACTTTTTGTTCAATACACTGAATAACACCCATATTCTTATTCAAAAAGACCCGGTGTTGGCCGCAACGGTTGTGTTAAAGCTTTCCGACTTGCTGCGTTACCAGTTGTATGATAGCTCGCGCCCTGCTGTACTGCTGGCTGCAGAGATCCGGTTTCTTCATGATTTCCTGGAACTGGAGCAACTCCGGCGGGATCAGTTTGAATTCAGCATCTCCACCCGGCAACTCCCCGAAAATCGAATGGTTCCGCCTTTTTTATTCATCAGTTTCGTTGAAAATGCCGTCAAACATAGCTCAGATCCCACGGGCAGGTCGCAGGTACACGTTTTCTTTGAAGCTACTGGTGCCCTGCTGCATTTCTCCTGTAAAAATTCCCGCCCTTTAATGCCGGATGCTCACCGTAAAGAAGGCGGGCTGGGTTTAGCGAATGCAATCCGGAGACTGGAGCTGCTTTATCAGGGCCGGCACAACCTCCAGATCAATGAGGCTCCGGATCATTACCAGGTTGTATTAACTTTACCGTTATGAACTGCATCATTATCGATGACGAACCGCTGGCCCGTGAAGGCGTTCGGCTGCTGATTGCCGGCATACCGGAATTAAGGCTAACCGGGAGTTTTAACAACGCAGCAGCAGCGCTCCTGTTCCTGCAACAGCATCCGGCCGACCTGGTATTTCTGGATATTGAAATGCATGGTATGAATGGCCTGGAGCTGGCGGCAGCGCTTTCCGGTAAGACGCTGGTGATCTTTATTACCGCCCATACCACATACGCCGTTGACAGTTACGAGCTATCGGCCATCGACTACCTGGTAAAGCCTATTCACCGGGACCGGTTTCTGAAGGCGGTACAAAAAGCCATCGCGTATCATGGTTTGCTCCACCGGCCCGAAAATGATACCATTACATCGGTTGCCGCTGATTATATGTTTGTAAAGTCGGAGCGCAAGTATTATAAAGTATTCTTCCGGGAAGTGCTGTTTATTGAAGGGCTGAAAGATTATGTAGTGCTCTACCTGGAAAACAGGAAGCTGATTACAGCAATGAATATTAAAACCATTCATGAGCAGTTGCCACCGCAGGTTTTTGTACGCATCAGTAAGTCCTACCTCATCAATGTAGAGCATATTGCTTCTTTCAGCAACAACAGCATACAGATCCGCGAACATGAGCTGCCCATCGGCGATGCTTACCGGACCTTTTTCTTTGATGAATTTGTAAAAACCCGGTTGATTGACCGGGGATAAACGCGGGTATATAATAAAAAAAGCCACCTCTATTTTGAGGTGGCCGTATGATACCAGAAATTATACTTGCCCTGAAATCGTCCAGTCGTTTGTTCTGTTCAAACGTTTCTTCTATACGATTAATTCACTGTTATAGTTTTCTGCCCCAACTGCTAATACAGTTTTTAGAATTTATATACCTTATTTTGAAGGTATACCGATATCCCGGAAAATCAGATGCTGCAAATACTGGCAAATTGTTACTTGATCTGATATCCCAATCATACTCCTGGTCTTGGTTTGTAAACCGATAAAAATTTAAACCCGAGTTTTGAATTTCATTCCATCGCGCCAAAGCGTCAAGAGACGCATCTACATAGAAATAATTTCCAGGCGTCACATATATTTTGATATTAGGTTCCGTAAATGTAGCAGCCTCCTGAATATTTTTATCCGCTATTGCTTGTTCCTTTAAAGTATCTAAAAAACTTTAGAAAAAAGAATATCTTTCTCTGCAATTATATACCCACCGGTATTAATTATTTCTGTTGTATCCAATCCCAGTAGTTTTATTTTCTTCGCATAGTTTACTGGAGCGGCTGGAGCCTCCTCTGTTATTTCAAGTTTTTGAATTTTTATATTCTGATCTCCGGTGTTACCGCTATTGGCTGATGTACCTAAAACATTTACAGATTGATAGTCTACATTCAGCGCAGTAGTGGATATTAAGTATTGGCTCCACACAAATGAAGAACCGCCGTATTCACGGCCCGTCATATCCTGGTATTCCCGTTGTGGTCCGATGCAGTTTAGCGTATAATTTGGCGACAATTTAGTTATATGTAATTTCATCCCAAGCATCGGAAGCGATGCCGGACCTGTGCTGCTTTTTTCTCCTTTAAAAAGGGCACGTATCTTGTACTTATAGTTTTTTTTAAACGGAAAGTCAATCTGGTATTTTGTTCCATAACTATGCGCCAAATCACTGGCATGGCTCTGGAGTACAACGGCTTTTAATCCGGCATCAAACAATACGTTCCCGATTGTAGATTGATGCTGATAGCCGTCTACGACCGTGCTCGAAGATTGCTGTTAAAAACATTGCAGGGATGCGCAAGGTTTTCGTTGGTATAATCAATTAAATACGTGGTTACCTGGCTCTTTGCAGAAGGAATAAACCCGGCAAAAAGCAAGAATATTGCGATCTTTTTCATAGCAGGCAATATTTAATTCTTTCTTTTTTTTGATAATTTATTTCCAGGTTACGAAATGTACTGTCGATATTGCCATAAACCATATAGGATTCTGTAGCCGAACTTTTTGTGTCGCACCAAAAATTAAAATAACGTTTGCCGGTTTCCGGAACATAGGTGCTGGTAGCATCGACGAATTGATAATTATCTGAAATTTTAATGGCCACCCATTCTCCGGGAGGGGTACCGGCTTTTAGCTGAATGCCCAGGTCAATTTCCGGGATCTTTGAGGTGTAGATTTTCTCGATATCGGGTTTCAGTTCCTGGTCCTGTTTTTTTTGGCAGCTGGCAAATATAAGAACGGCAGCCGTTGTCCATAGCAGCAGTTTTCTTTTCATGGTTTATAATTTAGATGTTTTACAATGAATTAAAAATAAGCGCAATGTCTTCACAAACCAAACTATCTATGAGAAAGGGCGCTTCTAAAGAAGCGCCCTTTCTCATTTTAATAGAACTCTTATTCGGTTACTTTTTTGTAATATTATATTTTGCACCCCACACAGTCCATCCCTGTGTCCAGTCATTCGTTCCATCAAATGCACCAATATAGTTAGTCTTCACAAAGAAGGCATCATTCAAGGCCGATTTATCAAACTTGCCGGCAGTTGTTAACGCCAATGTTCCTGATTTGGGTTGCAGATTAGGTGTAGCAGCATTAAATGGATCCGTTAATCCTGCATCTGTTCCAGATGCCAGTAACTTGCTTGCATAAGTTCCCAAAACAAGGGTTTGCAACGAAACATCTGTAAGGATCGTAGCATCTTTGGCAAAGAACGGTTGTGTTACCGAATGCAGCAGACTGTTGTAGAACATGCCATTACCATCAACAAACGCTTGCTGGGTTTCTGCATTTTCAACTACCAGCCCGGCTTTTTGGCCTCCAATCACTATTGAATTTGCCAACACAACCTGGCTTCCTCTTCTGAAACGCATGCCATAGCCATAGTCAGTTGATGTACCTGCAGCATTATTCGGGCCAATAGCAGTAAAGTTTGAGAGAATTGGATGGGTGATCGGCGTTGTTGTATAAGGGATTTTCCCGTTTGTGTTATCAACTTCAAAATTGTTTGAAACATCTCCTGAGGTTCCTTTATCATCAGTAAAACCAGGTGCCTTTACAGAAACAGCAAACTGGATCTTACCGCGATATCCGTCATCCATATCAAAATCGTCGTCTGCACTGTTATAGGCAATCAGGTATTTGCAATTTACCGTTCCGCCAAAAAACTCATATGCATCATCCAACCCGTTTACCACCTGAATGTGATCAATGGTTGTGCCATTTCCCACTGCATATAAAGAAAGGCCATTTACTTCGTCACCAGGATTTACCGCCTTACCCGCATACTCGATCCGTACATACTGCAATGTTCCGCTGTTATCCGCGTCATTAGTTCCGCCAAATGCCTTATGCGTAGCATCAACACCACCTTCAATTTCCTTGTGATTCATATTGCCGGTAGCACTACCTACTAAAACCAACCCTCCTAAATCTCCAGGAGCAGGGCTGGCCTCAGCCGATGTAAATACAATTGGATCATTATTTTTACCAATTGCGCTTATTCTTGCACCTTTATAAACAACCAATACGCCTGCGGAGTCCTTATTCGATATAATTTGTGTTCCGGGCTCAATAGTAAGCGTAGCACCGCTTTCCACATACACATATCCTCTTAAACGGTATTTTTTATCTTTTGTCCAGGTTTGGCTGGAAGAAATGCTGCCCCGAACGTCTACGGTTCCTGATTGCCCGGGAGGCGTTACAGGAGGAGGAAGATCTTCTCCTTTACTGCCGCATGATGAATATACAACTGCTGCAAGAGCAATTACGGACATCATCTTTAAATTTTTCATATTTGCTTTTTTTGTTTTAAAAATTATACTTCAGAGATAAATTAGCGGATGTTCCCAGCTTGTAGCGACGTGTAACGCGGTCGCCTTCACTATCGTATTCAGGACTTGTTCTTGACTTATCAAATCGATAGTACATAACAAACGGCTGCGCCAGGATATCACTTATTGTTGCTTTAAGTTCCAGTTTGTTTTTGGCGAACTTTTTACTAACCTGCGCATCAAGCACACTTCTTGGCTTTTCATAAATATCTATGCCTGCGTCGCCCTGGCCTCTGAATGCCAGCCTGGGCCCGATCCGGTTGAACAACACGTTAACAGAAAAATCATTATTTGCATAGTTTAGCCCCCCGTTGATCAGATAGGGCGATAACCCCTGCATAAGCCCGTTATTAATATTGGAATTTTGCAGTTTTATGGAGCCTTTGATATAGGAGAGATTGGTGTAAAAAGTTAAGGCATCAAAAAAGTTGCCACCAATAAAACTCAGTTTTTTCCGAACTTCCATTTCAGCACCATATACCTTTGCGTGCTCGGCATTTTGATAGGAGAGTATTGAATTACCCTGGTTTACCTGTTCAATAGGGTTTTTAAAATATTTATAAAACCCGGTAACCGATATAATTTCTCCGGCAGCAGGGAAAAGCTCATATCGCAGGTCTCCATTCGTATTTTTACTCCTTACAAGATCTGGATTACCGCGATAAATAAAATCCGTAGTATAATCATATAAACTGTAAGAAGCGATTTCTCTGAATTCCGGCCGGTTTACAGATTGTGAGCCTGCTAACCTGATATTGGATTTCGGCGTTACTTCGTAAGTAAAGTTACCGGAAGGGAGAAAATCCAGGTCCTGCTTTTTTACTTTTAAGCTACCGCTAACCGGTATCAGCTGCTGATCGTAATTTTCCACGCGTACTCCCCAGTCCAATTTTAATTTATTGGAAAAACGGTTATTCAACATCAGATATCCTGCATTCAGGTAGCCCTTACCCTGGTAGTTGGTTGAATTATTACCAATATTGGCTACTGTAAGTTGATACTCATCGATATTCTCCCGAGAGAAAATGCTAAACGGGTTACTTCCGGAACCTGCAGGAATTTCGGCGCCTCCCGCATACAAAGAAGCATATCCCAATGCATTAACTTCTACATCTTTTAGTCTGAAATATCCGGCATAGCCTGCTTTAAACTTTTGTTCGTTGTCAAATAGCTGAAAAGGATACTGATAATTTAAGTTGGTCCCAAAAATGTTCTCCTTTAAATTAGAGTAAACACGTCCGGCATTTTGTATCGAAGGGGAATTTTCATTAGAAACCTTTCGCACGAAGTTTTGGTTATCCATTGAAGTAAAGGTCAGAATCCGCTGATCCGGTTCGTTTCTGTACGTCATAGAATAAGAAGCATTCCAATCTATCACACTGCTGTTTAACTTATGTTTGCCTTCAAAAACCGAATTAAAAATTCCGTCCTGCCGCGCCTCATTTTGCGAACTTTTAAAATAGATGGTATTATTTTGACCGTTGGAAGTATTGACACCCGATCTTGCGGCTGTTGTAACGGAAAAATCATTATTAAACAGGTTTTTCCAGGAAATAGTGTTATTGCTGTTATACGCGTATGTCAAATTCAGTAACGCATTCAGGTTCTTTTTTTGAATATAGGCGTCCGTGTTATAGTTAAACAGTTCCGTTTTAGCAATATCATACTCAAATAACTCGGACGGTTTAAATTGCTGCCCGATTCCATAGCCTATTGAATAAATGTACCCCAGCTTTTTTTCACCCGAAAACAATTTAGAATTACCTCCGGTGTAATTCAGACTCAAATTGGGAAGTGCATTCGGACCATTTTTGTATCCGTAACTATTAGAGAACAGCTTAGTGGCTGCTATTTTATAGTCATTGGGGAGTCCTATAAAACTGTTGCGGTATTTATAGTATGAGTTGGGAAGGTCCCTGGAATAATCGAAAAATCCGAGAAAGTCCAGTTTGCCCTTAGGTTCAGAGGTTTTTGTTTCCTTAAATGTGGTTATCGTATTATATCCTATCGACAGCGAAAGCTCGCTTAATTTTGTTGTAGGATATTGTTTGGTTGTTATTTTTATAGCTCCTCCTGCAAAATCACCCGGAAGATCTGGAGTAGCCGATTTATAAACAACAATATTGTCTACAATAGAAGAGGGCAGAATGTTAAAAGCAAAGGCTTTTTTATCCGGCTCCGTGCTCGGCAAAATCGCGTTATTTAATAATGCAGTGTTATAGCGTTCACTCAGCCCCCTTATAATAACAAATTTGTCATCCTGTATCGAGGCTCCGCTTACCCGTTTCAATACATCCCCGGTATTACGGTCCGGAGATTTTTTAATAATATCCGCCGAAATACCATCGGAAATAGAGGCACTTAACTTTTGTACATTATAAAGAGACGCAACCGATTCTCTTTTGGCACTTGATTTTACAACCACCTCCTGCAACTGCTGGTTCGACTTATCCAACGTAATATTAACAACCGGAACTTCCGTATCGGTAATCTGAATATCACTCACTTCTTTGGTTTGATATCCGATACTTGAAACTGTAAGGCTGTATTTTACATTTTTCTTTACTGAGATATAGAACCCGCCATCAACGTCTGTTGTTACTCCCTTTTGTTCACCTGTTATTGCTACGGATGCGCCCACAATGGGAGAACCAGTCTCTCCATCTGTGATTTTTCCGGAAAGCTTTGCCTGCGAAAAAGCAATATGAGAAACAGAAGCGAAGAGAATAACGAACAGCAGCCTTATTTGCATATAGAATATTTCTGCAAAGATTCAGATCACATTGTTACCTCATTGTTACCCGCATGTTACCAAATCATCATGCCAATATTACCTTAATGTTAAGCTGCAGCCCCGCGCTGCATTTCCTGTTGAAAACGCGCTTGTTTTTGGTTAAAAACCTGCTTTTTGTAAGCTAAAAACCAAATGAAACCGCAATTCCTATATTAAGGAATTATTAATTCCTGTAATTTTATGGTGATACATCAACGAACGGGATAATTTTGCCACCAATTTTAAAAACATACCATGGGACTTAACTCATTTCTCAAAATCTTTACCCCCAGCAATACCGTTTTCTTTGAATTGTTTGAAAAAATAGCAGCCAACGTGACTTCTATGGGGAAACTTTTAAAGCAGATGGTCAATGAAACCGATATCAATAAACGGAACTCTCTTTCCCAGTCTATAATTGATATGGAACATGGTAATGATGAGCTGACCCACAGCGTTTTTACGGAACTGGGCCGGAATTTCATCACCCCTTTCGACCGGGAAGATATTCACTACCTGGCTACTTCACTGGATGATATCGCCGACTATATTTATGCTACTGCTAAAAAGATCACGACCTACCGCGTAAATCCGAATGAAACCGGGATACAGAAAATGGCAGAACTGATCGTACAGGCGGCCGAGCAGGTACAGGCGGCAGTGATGGAGCTCCGGGACATGAAAAAGGTACGCAACATCACGGAAGCCCTGGTAAAAATCAACAGCATTGAAAACCAGGCCGATGACGTTTTTGACCTGAGTATTGAATATTTATTTGATACGGAGGCCGACGCGAAAGAAGTGATCAAGAAAAGAGAAGTATACCAGGCAATGGAAGTCGTTACAGATAAATGTGAAGACGTAGGTAACGTAATTGAGTCCATTATTATTAAATATGCATAAGGTTCATAGGTCATCACTGGTGGCTTCTTATATATTTGTATAAATGCCCTGCCACTGACTTATTATCAAATCAGCACATTCCATTAATTATGTTTACTTACCTCGTTGTTATCATAGCCCTGGCATTGATCTTTGATTATATTAACGGGTTTCATGATGCAGCCAATTCCATCGCTACCGTTGTATCTACAAAAGTACTGACTCCCTTTCAGGCGGTGATCTGGGCGGCCCTGTTCAATTTTGTGGCTTATTTCATATTTAAAGATCATGGTGTAGCCAATACCATCGCAAAAACGGTGAAAGAAAACTTTATCGACCTGAATGTGATCTTTGCCGGGCTGATTGCTGCCATCATCTGGAACCTTTTTACCTGGTGGCGGGGTATTCCATCCTCCTCTTCACATACCCTTATTGGCGGATTTGCAGGCGCCGGCATTTCTCATGCCATCGGAATGGGCGCGGGGAATCCCTTTACTGCTGTTAACTCGAGCGTGATCCTGACCATTGCCGCGTTTATTTTCCTGGCACCTATTATCGGTATGATCGTAGCCTTTTTGTTCTCCATCTGGTTTATCAACTCTTTTAAAAAAGGTTGGCGGGTGAAATTCTTCTCCTTCCTGGTAATTGCTGCTGTATTTGTGTTCCTGAGTTTTGTTTTGGAAACCGATCCAGCCAAACTCAAATCGCATTATGAGTCTTATTTTTTAAAGGTCATTTTTTACTCACACAACTTTAAATACATCCTATTAGGGCTGATATTGATCATTATGGCCATTTTCTCCCTGTTTTTGAGCGGACTCAATGCTCATCGGGCCAACATCTGGTTTAAACGGCTGCAGCTGGTGTCTTCGGCTATTTTCAGCATCGGGCATGGTGGAAACGATGCGCAAAAGGTAATGGGGATTATTATGGCCGCCCTGGTGGCATATGATCCCGGTTCCTACAACCTTAACCATATGGTGGTTTGGGTACCGCTGGCCTGTTATACCGCCATTGCCCTGGGCACCATGAGCGGTGGCTGGAAAATTGTAAAGACGATGGGCACCAAGATTACCAAGGTTACACCTTTTGAAGGGGTGGCTGCCGAAACGGCTGGCGCGCTTACCCTTTTTGCTACTGAGGCTATGAAGATTCCTGTAAGTACCACACATACCATTACCGGGTCTATTATGGGTGTAGGTGCCACCAAGCGCTTGTCTGCCGTACGCTGGGGTGTTACCATCAACCTGATCTGGGCATGGATCCTGACGATTCCTGTTAGCGCAGTGCTGGCCAGCATCGTTTATTTTATTATGAAACTGGTGGTGCCGGGGATCCAGTAGGAATGTTGAATAACAAATATTAAATGAAAAAAAGTATCCGCGATGCGGATACTTTTTTTTCCGATATCAGCTGTCAGCCCTTAGCCTTCAGCGGCACCGTGGCCGGCATCTGAAACCTAACCAAAAAATCCGCACCTTTGTAGCTCAATAATATTTATATGAGTAAGATTTTGGTGACAGGAGGTTGTGGCTATATCGGGTCGCATACCATTGTTGATTTAATTGAGAACGGATATGAAGTTATTTCTGTGGATAATAACAGCCGTTCCCAGCCTTTTGTACTGGAAAATGTAGGAAAAATTACCGGCAAAACAGTAAAGAACTATAAAGTAGATCTTTGCAATTTTGATGACACCCATGCCATTTTTGAGGAAAACCCGGATATCACCGGTATCATTCATTTTGCGGCCTATAAAGCGGTGGGAGAATCGGTAGAAATGCCCCTGGTGTATTATGAAAACAACCTGAACTCTCTGATCAACATCTTAAAATGTGCGCGGGATTTTGACACGCCTTATTTCGTTTTCTCCTCTTCCTGCACCGTTTATGGCAACCCCGATTCCATACCGGTAGTAGAAACCACTCCCACCAAACCGGCAGAGTCGCCCTATGGCGCTACCAAGCAAATGGGCGAACAGATCCTGACCGATTTTGCAAAAGTGTTTGACACCAATGTGATTGCACTGCGGTATTTTAACCCGGTAGGGGCGCACCCCTCTATCCAGATCGGAGAACTGCCCATCGGCCGCCCGCAGAACCTGGTTCCGGCCATTACTCAAACCGCTATTGGCAAACTGCCTAAAATGACGGTTTATGGGGCTGATTACGATACCCGTGACGGTTCCTGCCTGCGCGATTTTATCCATGTAAGCGATATAGCGCATGCGCATACGCTGGCGATAAAATACCTGGAAGCAATAAAAAACAAAAGCAATTACGAAATCTTCAACCTGGGTACCGGCAACGGTGTTACGGTTTTAGAAGCCATCCGGTCTTTTGAAAAGGTAAGCGGCACCAAACTGAATTACGAGATCGGCCCCCGCCGTCCAGGCGATGTGATCGCCATCTATGCCAATAATGACCATGCCGTAAAAAGCCTGGGCTGGAATATAAAATACGGACTGGATGATATGATGCGTACCGCCTGGGAGTGGGAACAGAAGCTGGCCAAAGAGCCGCAGTAACAACAGTGATCAGCATTTAGCTTTTAGAATTCGGAATTGAGACGCTGATGGCTAAATGCTGATCGCTTATATCGATTATGCCGGCTTAAGGAAGTCTTCCTTAACCAACGCCCCTATTCCCGGCACTTCAGGCATCCCGATCACTCCTTTTTCTTTATACACGATACCACCCTCTACAGGATCTTCACTAAACATCAGCGCGGTGTCGAAATCAAAATAAACAATCTGCTTACTGCAAAGCGCCAGGTGTGCAAAAGCCGTCATGGCCAGCCGCGATTCCAGGAAGGCGCCGATCTGTATCTCCATATTTGCCGCTTCTGCCAGCCGGATCATTTGCAGGGCATTATAGATGCCGCCACTTTTCCCCAGTTTGATATTGATACGGTCACAGGCCCCCATTTTGATCAGCCGTTGTACATCGTGCTGATCACAGCAGCTTTCGTCTGCCATCATGGGAATGGGGCTTTGCGCTTTTATATCAGGCAGCTCCATAAATTCCCAGCGGGGAATGGGCTCTTCGCAATGCTGGATCTTAAAGGGCTCCAGCGCTTTGAGCGTTTCAATGGCCTCATCCTTGCTCCAGCCCTGGTTGGCATCCACCCGCAGCGGAATCTCGTTGCCTACAGCCTCCCGTATGGCCCGGACCCGTTCCACATCCTGCGGGCCGCCCTTACCGATCTTTACCTTAATAACTGGGAACCCCTGTTCTTTTATTTTTAAAGCATCGGCCGCCATTTTTTCCGGCGCCCCCACACTTACGGTATAATCGGTGGCGATCTCTTTGTTCCGGTCGCCGCCTAAAAATTGATACAGCGGCAGCCCCGCATGTTTTGCGGCAATATCATACAGCGCCATATCAAAGGCGCTTTTAATGCTTTTGTTTCCGTAAATGATCCGGTCCATGTCCGCGATCCGTTCGCCAATGGCCAGGGGATCCTTGCCCAGCAGCGCCTTTTCAAAGTACCGGCCTACCACCAGCCCGGTATCTGCCGATTCACCATTGATACTCATGAACGGGCTGCATTCTCCCCATCCGGTGATGCCGGCATTGGTTTCTATTTTTACAATCACACTTTCCGCGTTGTAAAGCGGCCCGAGGGAAATAATAAAAGGCTCCTTTAAGGGGATGAACAGTTTGTAAAGGTCGATCTTTGTAATGGTTAATGCTTGCATATGCTAAAAATACAACTGTTCCTGTTTTGAAGCAAAACCGGCAGGCAAAGTTAGATAGGTCCGTTCAAAAATATTCACCCCGCCATCATTCACACATTCCGGGGACCCAATCGTTAGCTGACCTTCGTTATTTAGCTTAATAATATAATTCGTCCCTGAATTATAAGAGGTATGGAGCATCGTCGATTTATTCGTCATTCCACATACCTTCTGTTCATAAATGATAAAGGTAGCTTTTTCTGTCTTTTTATCTTTTCCGTTGTATACGGTCATGGTTCCGTCCGTGTTCAAAAAAATATATTGTTCCGTTTGGGGATAGGGAACCAGCAATTGGCCGAAACCTCCTGTTGTACCCATCAGTTTCCAGGCTCCTAAAAGATCCCGGTACGCTTCTGTAGCATTTTCGGAAGATTTTTTACAGGACGCCCCTAAAATAATCGTCATAAGCAGCATAGAAATAGTAACGCGTTGCATAAAAACACAAATTTATTTTTCAAAATGGCTTTAAATAAAAACGTAATGCCTGAAAAGATCGCAACAGCCTCCTAAAAATAAGAAATATTCGGGTGCATTCCTTTTCCTTTATGGCAGGATCCATAAAAAGAAGCTGTCAAAAGTCTGAAACCGTCATTCCGGGTGAAGCGAAGCGAAAACAGAGAAATCGCATTACCTGGAAATTAATACAGGAGATTTCTCGGCTTCACTACCTTACGCGCGAAATGACAGACTTTTGACAGCCTCTTTTTAAAAGATTTCCGATTTACCGCACCAGCTTCAATTCGCTGATAATATTGGTAGCACCACCCAGTTTATCAATACACCACAATACATAACGGATATCCACGTTAATGGTCCGGTTCAGATCCTTATCAAAAGCCAGTTTATGGCTCAGGGCCTCGTAGTTACCATCAAAAGCCAGGCCGATCAGCTGACCATTGCCATTGATCACCGGCGACCCGGAATTACCGCCTGTGATGTCATTGGTAGTAATAAAGCCTACCACCAGGTCTTTGCGCACAGGGTCGGCATATTGACCAAACTCTTTTTTCTTTAATAATTCGATCTGCTTTGCAGGTAAGTCATATTCATAATCACCGGGTTTATATTTTTCCAGTATCCCCTTTGAAGTGGTTACATAATCATAAAATACGGCGTCGCGGGGTTTGTATGCCTTTACCTGTCCGTAGCTGACCCGCATGGTGAAGGTAGCATCCGGGTACATCATTTTTGCCTTTGCCGGGTTCATGGCCATTACGCCTTTAAGGTATAAACGGCCATAATCGTTATTTTTTGCCGTAAATTCCTGGTACTTAGGGCCAACTCCCTGCTGATAGTTCCGGATGAACGCTCCCGCCTGTGCAAATGCCGGGTCCGCATCCAGTGTTTTCAGATCCGGGTTCTCCGCAAAGGCCTTCCATTTTGCATCATCAAATACAAAGCTGCTGGCAAATACATCGGCTGCATATTTTTTATAGGTAGCCGCATCCGCAAGGTTGCCATATTTTGACTGTAACTCATTGTAAAAAGCCTCCGGCTGCTGGCTTTTATCTACATGTTCGTAGTACATTTGGGTAACCGCTGCCAGGATATTCTGATCAGACGGTTTGTCTTCTTCCTTTAAGAATTCGGCACGCGCTTCTGACAGACCGGCCGCAATTTTGGCGATGCTTTCTTTGGGCGCCTCAGCAGCCAGCGCATTTCTTAATGCCGTAAGGGACGCCGCAAAGGCGATCAGCGGAGAGCCCATAATGCCTTCATTCAGGTATACCCTTGCCTTTGCATAAGGCCGCCAGGCGTCATACGCCTTTGCCCAGTCTGAAAAAATATCCTGGTATTCCGGTTTTCCTTTTGCCCAGGCATTGAACTGATCTTCCGCTGCCTTCTTTTGCCCGTATACATCGTATTTCAGCAGTTGTTTGGTTTCTCCGTCGAAAAATTTCCAGTAATTGGCAATACTGGCATAGCTGGAAGCCAGTTTCAGTTTTATGGCCGGATCCTTTTTCATTTGCTCAAACATATACTTCAGGCGCACATCCCTTAGTTCCACAAGGGTAGGGTTGTTAACATCTGTTGCCAGTTTGATCCCGTAAGAAGATTCATACCGGTTGGTACCTCCGGGATATCCCCAGATCATCGCGAAATCGCCTTCCTTAACACCTTTTAAAGAAACGGGCAGGAACCATTTGGGTTTTAAGGGCACATTGGCCGGATCATAGGCTGCCGGCTTGTTTTGTTTGTTGGTATATACGCGAAACACCGAAAAATCACCGGTATGACGCGGCCATTCCCAGTTATCCGTATCCCCACCGAATTTACCAACGGCCTCAGGAGGTGTTCCTACCAGCCGTATATCGCTGTAGCGTTCATATACAAAAGCCAGGTACTGGTTGCCTTTAAATACCGGGCTGATCCGGGTTTCAATACTGGCCGCCGCATCGCTCATGCGTTTATTGATCGCTGCCAGCACTTCGGTTTGTTTATCGGCCCGTGCTTTTCCGCTTAGCGTACCCAATGCATCCGTAACTTCTTTGGTCACATCTTCGATCCGCAGTAAGAATTGCACGCTTAATTTGGTTTTTATTTCCTCTCCTTTATTACGCGCATAAAAACCATCGCGCAGGTAGTTATGGTCAACGGTACTGGCACTGGCAATGGCATCATACCCGCAGTGGTGATTGGTAAAAATCAATCCCTCCGCACTCACAATTTCACCAGTACAGCCTCCGCCGAAGATGATAATGGCATCCTTCAGCGAGTTTTTATTAATACTGTACAATTGGTCTTTTGTCAGCTTCAGGCCCTTTTTTACCATGTCGTTATACACCTGCTGACCCAGCAACTGTGGCAGCCACATTCCTTCATCCGCATAGGAGCGGAACACTGCGGTAACCAAAACCAGCAGTAACAGAAAACTTTTCTTCATTCGATCATTATTTTTTAATAAGAAAATAGCGGTTGTTATTTTCAAACAAGCGCCCAAACATACAACAAATGTTTGCAAGTTATTCTGCCGCCCGGAAGAGCGCCCCACTCTTTTGCGCTGAGTTTTAGACGCCTGTTAAAGATCCTTTTGATCCGTTGATAAAAATATTGTAAATAGCTGCTATATTTATACAAACTAAACCAAAAGGCTGTATGAAAAATTTTTTGATCAATTGCACCATCATTATCGGTTGCTGCACTTTCTTTTTGGTTTCCTGTAAAAAAGGAACGGTGGATTTACCGGCAAAACCACCGCCAAAAGATGTGGTGTTTTTGCCACCCAATCTTGGATTTTATGTAGTTGGATATTTTCCAAGTTACCGAACCGTAGCCGAATACCCGGACCGGATGTTCAAAATGTGCAATATCATCAATTATGCTTTTTTTAGTGTAAATGCACAGGGAACTGTAGATATTACCAACCCGGAAAAGTTCGATTCTGTTTATGTAAAAGCCAAAGCCAACGGCGCTAAAATATTCATAAGTATTAATAATGCGGCGAACTTTACAAAAATGGCAGCAACCCCCTCCGGCAGGAATTCCTTTACCCGGGACCTGATGATCAAAGTGCGCCAGTTAAACGTTGATGGTGTTGATATCGATTGGGAATACCCCAAAACAACCGATGGAACCGACAGTACGTTTACGTTTCTGATGAAAGAACTTTCGGATTCCCTGCATAGAAACGGGAAGTATTATCTGACTGCAGCCATTACACCCGGTCGTTATGCAGGAGCCATACGCGATGCCATCAGAACTGAAGTATTTGGGTATGTTGATTTTTTCAATGTCATGATCTACGACGACTTTAGTACCAGTATCTCCTACAAGCAGCATACGGATATCAACCTGTATAATTATTGTATGAACTACTGGCTCAATACGAGGAACCTGCCCCGGGAAAAATTGGTAGCCGGCATTCCCGGTTATGGCCGCAATGCGGGTGCTGCGCAGATCACCACTTCTTACAAAACCATATTGGCCACCGGTGTCAGTGCGGGGCCTGCGCCTCTTTATCTTTCAGATTCTGCAATACTTACCAAAACAGACGGGAGCACTTTCACCAGTTATTACAACGGCCAGCTTACCGTTAAGAAAAAAGCCGCGGATGCAAAATTAAGATGTAATGGCATCATGTTCTGGGAAATCGGACACGATGCCGCAGATGACCGGTCTTTAATAAAGGCTGCCTGCGATACCATCGGAAGAGCCTATTGACCTTTTATACAGGCCCGGTACAACACCTGTCCGCTGAGTGCCCGGAAGTAGTCGCCGACGGTATCTGTATGCAGCCATTGGCGATCAAAGCAGGGTATTCCAGGATCTGCGGAACCAATAAATCTGCCAGCCTTATAGCCTGCTACAGATACACAGCAGGTGTTATGCATACACATCCGGGTTTACAATCGTTGGTAACCGCTCGCCCTTTAAACCTGCGATCGCATTTTTTGCCGCCATTACGGCCATCGCGTTGCGGGTTTCAACGGTGGCCGAGCCGATATGCGGCAGCACACATACATTGGGCATTTTGAGCAGGGGGTTCTGAGGATCCATCGGTTCCGGGTTGGTTACATCGAGGCCGGCACCCCAAATCGTTTGGTTGTCCAGCGCCTCCTTCAGGTCGGTTTCATTATGCAAACCACCCCTGGCAGTGTTTATAAAGATAGAACCGGGTTTCATTTGCTCGAAGGCCTCCTTATTAAAAAGGCCTTTTGTTTCCAGCGAAAAATTGGCGTGCACCGAAAGCACATCGCTTTGTGCCAGCAATGCTTCAAAAGTAACGTAGCGGGCACCCAAGTCTCTTTCGGCCATTTCATTGTGGCTGCGGTTATGATAAATAATATCCATATCAAAAGCCGCCCGGCATTTCTTTGCCATTTCATAACCAATCTTTCCAAGCCCAAACACCCCCAGCGTTTTTCCATACAGCTCCATACCCAGATCGGCAACTGGCTCAAATTCCTGCCATTTTCCATCCAAAATCTTATGATAATTGTAAAAGGCTTTGCGGGATACGGCCAGCATCAGCAAAAAGGCCGTATCTGCCGTGGCCCTGCTCAGTACCCCCGGCGTATTGCCAACAGGGATCCCCAAACGGGTGGCGGCGGCAATATCAACATTATCAAACCCTACAGAAAACAGGGACACTACTTTTAAATGACTGCAGGCCTGTAGGAAGGCGGCATCTGCTTTTACAAAACCGGCACTCAGCAAGGCATCGAACGGTTTTAGCCGGTCGATCAGTTCATCCTGCAGCAGTGTTTTTTCGGCAATGGTATATGAGATGCCCGCTTCCCGTAAAAGATCCAGGCCGGCCTGTGGAATCTGTTTCGTTATAAATATGTTCATATGTAAGGTTTAGATTTGAGAACCAGCCTTTCAGCGATCAGCATCAGCCTTTAGATAATAATATAAGAGAGTAGCTCTTCATAAACGGAGCAGGCATATTAACGGATCATCCAATGCATTTTCCCTTACATTATCACTATTGACTGTTACCTCTTCACTATTGACCTCAACGAAGCTACCGTTATTCACCGACATTTTATCTTCTTCAACCGGTAAAAAGCACCAAACAAGGTACTATGCATTGCCAAATACTAAATTTTGCCAATACCTTTGTGCTACAACCAGTAAAAATGAACATCGATAATACACAGAGCCAAATGCGAAAGGGGATACTGGAGTTTTGTATTCTTTCCGTTATAAAAAGAGGTGAGGCATATCCGAGTGATATTATTGAAGAAATGCGGGCTGCAGGCTTACAGATCCTGGAGGGAACATTGTATCCCCTGCTTACCCGGCTGAAGAATGCAGAAATGGTTACCTATCGCTGGAAGGAAAGTAGTAGCGGACCGCCCCGAAAATATTTTTCACTCACCGGCAAAGGCGAAAACTTTTATAAGGAACTGGAACAAACCTGGAACGAACTATCAAACGCAGTAAATACCTTAAGTACAAAAACCCTAATAACTACAAAACAACGATAATGAAACAGATCATCAATATACAGCTGGGTGGCCGCAGCATTGCCATTGAAGATTCGGCAGCACAAAAGGTACAACAGTACCTGGAAAGCCTGCGTCTTCATTTTTCGAAAGAACCTGGCAAGGAAGAGATCCTTTCCGATATCGAAGCCCGGTTTTCCGAGCTGATGTTCGAAAAGCTGCGAAAAGGAGCCCCGCATATTACCGATGATGACGTGGATGAAATGATTGCCACTATGGGGCGGCCGGAGGATTTTGCAGAAGACGCAGGAACGGGGGCTTCACACAGCGGTTATAATCCGTTTTCTGCAGGCAGCCGGAAATTGTACCGCGATGCCAACAACAAGGTGCTGGGTGGTGTATGCAGCGGCATCGCTAACTGGATCAATATTGATCCGTCCATTGTACGGGTACTGTTTGCCATTATCGCTTTTGGGGGGTTTGGCGCCGGCATTCTGATATACATTCTGTTGTGGATTTTTTTACCGTCACGGAACCTGGAAGGTTACAAAGGCAAACGACTGTTCCGCAACCCGGATGATAAAAAGATTGGTGGCGTGGCCAGCGGTATTGCCGCCTATTTTGGCAAAGAGGCCAATACCGTGCGCCTGATTTTTGTGCTGCCGTTTATTCTCAGCATCATCAATGGCATTTTCAGTCACGGCGACTTTGATCCCTTCCGGGGTGTATTCTTCAGCTCGGTGAGCGGAACCTTCCTGACGGTATACATCATTCTCTGGATCGTTTTACCGGAAGCCATCAGCCCTTATGAAAAAATGGAAATGCATGGCCAGCCGGTCGATCTTAATTCGATTAAGAATAATGTACAGAATTCGATGGGAGATGTCTCCAGCCGGTTAAAAAGCTGGGGAAAAGAAGTGCAGGAGTCGGCAGAACGCTTTGGCCATTCCAGTAAAACCTATGGCCGGAATTTTGGCCGTGAATTTGGAAATGCTGCCGGAAGAGGCGCCCGGGGCCTGGGGCATGGGATCGCAGTGGTGATTAAGGCTTTTTTCCTGATCATCTTCGGCACCATTGTCTTCGCACTTTTTATCGGGTTAATGGCCCTGCTGTTCAGCGGTTATGTATTTGCCCCTTTTAATAATTTCTTATGGACCAGCGAAAATCAGCAGTTCCTGGCATGGGCCACCGTATTGCTTTTTATCGGCGCGCCCATCGCTGGTGCGGTAATCTGGCTCTTCCGTATGATCCTTAATGTAACCACTCCGGGTAATTATTTGAACTGGCTGTTTGGCGGGCTTTGGGCCTTTGGATGGGTGTTCCTGGTACTGTTCATCAGCAGCATTTCAAAAGATTTTAAACGGGCACAAACGACCGAAACACCGGTATCTATTACCCAACCCAAAAACAACAAGCTGATCCTTACCGTTTCCCAGCCGGAGCTGGAATTTAACGGAGATTTCACCTGGCTGCGGGATCGCAACGACCGGGTTTCGGGGTTTAGCCTGAACAAAGACACGTTAAAACTCTCCGATATTTCCATCCGGTTTGATAAGAGCGCCGATTCATTGTATCATGTATCCATCGAACGTCAAAGCTTCGGTAAAACCGATGAAGATGCCCTGGCCCGTTTGAACAAGATCCAATATACCGTGCAATCTTCAGATAGCGTACTGGACCTGGCCAGCGGCTTCTCAGTAGATAAATCCAGTAAATACCGTCTTCAGCGGGTGCAGGTAATCGCACAGGTGCCGGTGGGCAAAAAAGTACAAATGGATCCTTCTGTAAATGAAAAGTTAAACACGCTTGATATTGATGTAGAATCCGGAAGATCCGGTATCCGTCGTATACGGGAAAGAAGAAATTACCGTTTCTACAGCCCTAATACCGCTTATACGATGATGGAAGACGGCAGCCTTAAGGGTGAAAATGAACCCCTTGAAAGCAGCACCCCGGAAGGAACAGACACTTCTTACAGATGGCGGGAACCTGCTGTTGGTGCTGATACTGCAACCAAAGCATCATCCGCCGGAACGTACCGCTATCCATCTGCGGCAACGGATACCGCAAAGACCAAGGACTCGGGAACCTACCGGTATAACGGCGGAACGGATAAGCCGGTGAATCTTTCCAAGGAAGCATTAAACCGCCTGCTGCAACAAAAAGAAAAAGAAATTGAGGAACTGCGCAAAAAAGTAAAACCATAAATATGCCTGCCGGAAGGTCTTTATTCCGGCGCCGTTAACATCCCTTTATTCATCATACCGGCGGAGAACTACCGTTCCGCTGCTTTAAAAACGGGCCGCTTCCCGTAAGGGGAGGCTTATTGCCCAGCCATTATAAATATGAAACCTGCCGCCTGTCTTCTTATGGTACTCATCCTGATTACGGCCACCGCTGCGTCTTCCTTTGTGCATGCACAAACGTCGCCAAAACCCATAGCTCTTTCGGGGATTGTCAAAGACAGCCTTTCAAAAGAACCGCTGGCATTTGCCACCATTGCCGTTTTTTCCAATACCGCTTTTCCGGATACCGTGCTTCACTGTAACGAGCGCGGTTTTTTTACCGTTGCGCGGCCATCCGCCAGCCGGCTTATTGTTACCGCAACGGGCTATCATCAAAAAGCGCTACCCGCAGATACTCTTGTTTTGTTTCCGGATTACTCCATTTTGCTAAAGCCACAGTCACAGGAACTGAAAGCGGTTACCGTGTCTGCCACACAGCCGCTGATCCGGAGGGAAGTTGATAAGCTCGTCTATAACACAGAAGCCGACCCGGAAAGCAAATTCCGCAGCACCCTGGAGATTCTGAAAAAAGTACCTTATCTTTCTTTGGATGCACAAGGCAATCTGTTACTGAAAGGGCAGTCTGGTTACCGGATCCTGATCAACGGGAAGCCCTCCGGTATGATGGATCACAATGCCATGGAAATACTAAAAAGCCTGCCGGCATCCACTATCCAAAGCATAGAAGTATATACAACGCCCCCTTCAAAATATGATGCAGAAGGGCTTGCCGGCATCATTAACATCATTACCACCCGAAAAGTGGGAGAAGGGTATAAGGGTACCGTTAACCTGAATGGGAGCGCTCCGGCGGGCGGACCCGGAGCCGGCTTTTCTTTTACGGCCACGCAAAAAAAATTCGGGGTAGAGCTGTATGGCGGTGCCAATGCCTCCTGGAGCCCGCTGGTGCAAACAGGCACCAGCCGCTCCACAACCGGCGACCTTCCTACCGTTCTATCGGTTTCGGGCTCCAGTAAAAGCAATAACCACGGGCGGTATATCGGTTCACAGTTCAGTTATGAGATCGATTCCCTGCAGTTGCTCACCGCCCAGCTCAATGCGAACGGTTTTACTTCCAAAGGATCCGTTTCAAGGCTTTCCATGCTGGAAGGTACCGCTTCGTTACTACAACAATACCGCCAGCGCAATACCGCCGGCGGAAAGAACAATGGTTTTGACGGTTCGCTGAACTACCAACTGGGTTTTAAAAAAGATAAATCAAAATTATTTACCACCTCTTATCGCTTTATGCAGTATCAAACCAGGAATCACTCAGAAAACGTATTCGATGAACGGGTTCAATACGATGATCCGGATTTTAACCAATTGAACAACACATCCACGCAGGAACATACAGGTCAGGCCGATTATATCCAGACCCTGAAAAAAATAAAACTGGAAGCGGGCGTAAAGGCTATTTTCCGGAAAAACGAAAGTAATTTTCGTACCCTCCGGTACATGAACAACGTTTTCCAGGAAGACCCGGAACAGCAAAATGTGTTTGCCAATCATCAAACAGTATTGTCGGCATACAATTCCTATCAGCTGGCTTTAAACCAATGGAGCTTTAAAGCCGGGGCAAGACTGGAGCAAACCATCAACCAGATCAGTTTTCAATCTACCCGCACCAAGGTAAATAAAACCTATTTCAACCTGGTACCGACCCTTGTAATGAACCGGAATAATGCCGATGGCAGTTATTTTAACCTGGGGTACAGCCAACGCCTCAAACGCCCCGGTATTAACCGGCTGAATCCTTTTGTAAACCGCTCCAACCCCGACTTTGAAGAAAGCGGGAACCCCGATCTGAAGGCCACATTGCTACACAATATTGACCTGGGATATGGCTTTAACCGAAAACAATCCGTTAATATCGGGCTCAGTTATGCCTTTGCGCATAATTTTGACCTGCGGTCTTCCCGCTACGATCCGGCCACCCGTATCACCTATATCACCTATTCCAACTCCGGCGATATTGCCGCACTGATGCTGAATATGAACCTGAACCTGGCCATTACAAAAGCCCTTAAAACAGTGGTTAACGGCAACCTGGCGCATTTCTGGATTGAATCTGATGCCGATGCCCGGCTCCAAAAGCTCAAGCGCTTTATTTATTCCGCATCCCTGAATAATACCTATACCTTTTCCAAAGACTGGATCGCCGGTGCCTCTGCCGATTTTTATGGCAGGAACATTGCTCCCGCGCAGGTGCAGGGCACCATTAACGGTTTTATTGCCACCAGCTTCAGCTTAAGTAAAAACATGCTGAATCGTAAGCTTGCTCTGTCTGCTTATGTCAACAACCCGTTTACCCGCTTCCGCACCAGTCGCACCGAAATAACAGGCTCCAACTTTACACAAACTGATTTTACAGAAGCATATTTCCGAAAGGCCGGCATCAGTGTTAATTACAAATTTGGCAAACTAAAGCAGGATATCAAGCGGGGCAAAAGAAGTATTAATAACAATGATGTAGCTAATTAAAATATCATAAAAAATAAAAAAGATCTTTTTAGCACTAACCATTGCCCTTCGTTCGGGCGCAACACATGCGCAGGAAACACAACAATCGTCCTTGTTCTTACAGTTGCAGCAATACGACAGCCTGCTTTTTGAACGGGGATTTAATCATTGCGATCTATCATCTTATGATAGTCTTATTGCTGAAGACCTGGAGTTTTATCATGATATATCCGGCATTACCATAGGAAAGACGGCATTCATAGCCTCCGTAAAAACCAATATTTGTGGCAGTGCCAATAAAGTAAAACGCGTATTGGTACCCGGAAGTATGGCCGTTTATCTCCTTTCCAAAAAGGGCGTTCTGTATGGTGCGCTACAGGAAGGGGTACACACGTTTCATATTTTAGAACACCAACAGTGGCGGAAGGTTGGCGCTGCCCGGTTCTCTCATTTATGGATCCTGGAAGACCATACATGGAAACTAAAGCGGGTGGTGAGTTATGATCATAAAGCAGCGCAGTAAACCGCCCGTTTAAACCCGCTTTGGTTTCATTTACAGGCCGCGTTTTTTTATTTCAGCCTCCACGGTTCCCGGCGTCACCCATATCTGACCATCGTCATCATGGCTGAGAACTTTATAATTCGCATCCAGTAAAAAGCGAAAGGGGATAAACGATACCGCGTATTTTTTTGCCAGCGGGCTCTCCCAGTTTTTTAAATCGGATACATGGACCCATTGGCCGATTTTATCTTCGTTAATAGCCTTCAGCCATTTCTCCCTGTCGCTGTCAAGCGAAACACTGATGATCTCTAAACCCCGGTCTGCATATTTTTTGTACAGCTCTATCAGGCGCGGATGTGTGATCCGGCAGGGGCCGCAATCACTGGCCCAGAAATCAACCAGTATCAGCTTTTTATTTTTAACGTCAGAAAGTTTAAATATTTTTCCGTCAGCTGTCTGCATGGAGAAGTTTTCAAAACCGCTCTCTTTGCCAATTGCCTCATTCCGTTGCAACCCATTCATGAGCCGCTTTATTTCTTCGGTTGCCAGTTGGGCTGGTGAAAGTTTGGCAATCAGCGCCTTTGTTCCATCATACCCGCTATAGTGCTTTGTGCTGCGGATGATATCCGGCAATATCCTGGACCCAGGGTATTTTTTTATAATACTGTCGACATAATAAAATGCCCGTTCCCCTTGTCCCGTCCTGTTAGCAGTTTTCTTTTCGTCATCCGTTTTATACCCGGCAAATCCGCTGCAGGTTGCTTTTTGATAGTCGTTATAGATCATGGCATCCAATGGCCCTGTTAGCGCCGGGATCCGCATTAAAACAGCCTGGATTCCGTTCATCCTTATTTCCTGGCATTCCAGGGTATATACGCCTGCTTCCAGCCAAATGGCACTGGCGCCCGAGCTATCCGTTGCAATCAGGGCCACATGGGGTTCGCGAACAGTGCCGCTTACTTCAAAACTGCCGTCCGGTTTAATCCACGCATCGGGAAGTCCTGATATTTTAATTGTTTTACTTTTACTGAGCAGGTTTACGCTGCCGCGAATAACGATCTTTTGGCCAGCAGCCACAGCTCCGGTGAAAAAGACCAGGGTCATTATCAGAATTCGTTTTTTCATCCAACAGTCATTTATTTTAAATGATCAACAAGCATCATTTTGATCCGGTGGTCGCAGCCAGTTGTGCGCGTTTCAGTTCACTCATAAAAGCGATCTTATCTGCACTTACCGCTCCTTTTTGATCAATCACCACATAAGTAGGATACCCTCCGTTTGCATTTAATTTTTTCCGGAACGCATTTTCCAATTCTTCATTTATAAAAATATGGGTTCCTTTCGGTTTTAGTGTCCCGATCCGGTTTTTCCAGGTTTCTTCGTCGGAGCCGGATGTGGTGCACAAATAAATATACGCCACCGGAAGATCCTTGCTTTCCTCATGCAATTTTTTACTATTGATAATATCCGCGATGCAGGGGCCGCACCAGGTAGCCCAGATATCGATCACCAGCGCCTTGCCATTAAATTTCGATCTCAGGTTACTGATAAAACGGTCGATATGGTCAATGCTGTCCAGCCTGTAGAGCCAGGCCCCGAAAGAAAGATTTGCAACCGGTTTTCCGATAAAATAGCTATCGGAACTCAGCGCTCCCTGCGATTGGAATACCTGCTGTACCTCTTTTTGACTGGCAACAGACACATTCAGTTCGTTCTGCACCACGTGCTTTGTCCACTCCGTCTTCATGGAATTAAGCAAGCGGGGAAAAGCAGTGCTGAAATAGTCTTTACCCAATTCCATTAACGATAGCTTTAAAATATCGGTTTGTGGCTGAATGCTGTTTTTTTCCACACGCTGAACGAATTGCTCAAAGCTGGCGGTCTGCACCTCATTCTTTAGCAGCTGGTACCGGCGCAGATATAACTTTTTAAGGATGGCCGTTTTGTTTTCCATCGCAGCCGCCTCGTATTTTTTTATCGAGTCCAAAACCGCTTTTTGTTCGGGGGTATACGCGCTGTATTTTAAATAAAGCAGGTCTTGTAAACCAGGTAATGCTTTATCTTCCGTAAAGGCATAGTTCCGCGACAGGCTTCTGTAGAAACCCGCGCCATCATTACTCATAAAATAAGGCTTATGCGCAATAATTTTCTGGTAAAAATCGGCCGTTGAACTATCGCGTCTTTTTAAACCTACGATCGCCCAGCAATAAAACCGGGAATCGGTTTCATTCCTTATTGCCCACTCATATTCCGGCTGATCTTTTATATAGGCATTATCCAGCTGTTTCATTGCCGTATAGATCGAATCGGCGGTTACCAGGAACGAGGGCTGGGAAATGACGCTGTTCGCCGCATCCAGGCAAACCTGAACCAGCCGTGAGGACAACTGATCATTCTGACCCTTTTTATACAGGACCCTCCGGCACAGCGCTTCGTTAAGCGCAGCATCCGTTCCTTTAAATATCATGCCTTTTCCGTATATATACATCTCTTTCTGCAGTTCATCAGCATCAATAACCACTTCGAGGTCCGTATTTATTAAAACGCCGGTGTACAGGTACCCCTCAACACTTAACCATACCTGTTGATAGGGCAGGTTTTCGTTCAGTTTTATAAGCGCCTTTCCGTCATTATCGAGCGCGGTATAATAAGTTGCCTGTGTAGCTGCACCCAAATGAACAGCAGTATACTTTACTTTAGTTCCGTTTAAGGGTTTAGCGGCATGAAGGATGCGGATCCTGAGTTCCGGAATCTTTCTCGACCGGAGATAATGATCCATCTGTTCATCTTCAATGGGCAGTGGCCGAATATTGTTTTGAGCAAATAATGATACAGATATAACCAATACCGCTAAAGTAGTTAAGGTTTTCATGAGCATTGTTTATTTAAGGTGAATCAGCATTCTTGTTATCGCTTCTTTTTTACTTCTGGATACCGGTATCTGCTCTCCATTCTCTAATACCAGGTAACCGCCTTCGTCCTTTATCCAGCTTTTTATATAGGCTTTATTTACTAGGTGCGATTGGTGGCAGCGCAGAAAGCCAAAGTCTGCCAACAGTTCTTCATATTCATAAATCGGTTTGGAGACCATTATTTTTTCATTGCCGGATAAATAAAAGCTGGTATACACATTCGAGGACTCGCAGCGAATGATTTCCTTCGGATGCACAAACCGGGTTTCTTTACCGGCCGGCAGTGCCAGTTTATGGGTAGTCCGCTCTTCCCGGTTGCGGATCAGTTGCAACAGGTTTTCCAGTTCTCGGTTCTGCATCTTTTCGCTGATGCGTTGTGCAGCCTTCTGTACAGCCGCTTTCAGCTCATCAATATTCAGCGGCTTTAACAAATAGTCCACCGCCGAAAACTTAATAGCCTGTATGCCATACTGATCAAAGGCTGTGATCAGGATGATTTCAAAAGAATGCGTGGAAAGTTCCTGCAACATCTCGAACCCGTTCTTGCCCGGCATCTGTATATCCAGGAACACAAGGTCCGGTTTCAGGCTTCTGATCAGCGCAGCGCCGTCGTCCGCATGCATGGCAATGCCTGCGATATGCACCTGCGGGCAATATTGGTGCAGCAGCCCTTCCAGGTTATCAATATTATTCCGTTCGTCGTCTATGATTACCGCTTCTATCATAACAGCCAGTTTTTAAAATAAATGGTTATGGTTGTTCCCTTTTTTCCGCAATCAAACAAAAGCCGTATCTGTTGCTGGTTCAGGGTTTCGTTCAGCAGGGCGATCCGGTCCCGGGTCAGTTTCAGGCCAAAGCCTTCGGTGGTTTTTGCCGGATCAAAACCCTTTCCGTTATCCGTTACCGTTACCACCAAATCATTATCGCTTTCTTTGAAATCAACCTGCAACAATCCTTTTTCCTGCAGGCTTGCAATGCCGTGCTTTACCGCGTTCTCTGCCAGTGGCTGCAGTAACAGTGCGGGTACTTCCACTGCGTTACGGTCAATCGCATCATCCACGTTGATATGATACGCAAATCCAAAACGCAGCTGCTCCAGGTTCAGGTATTTTTGCAGTATAGCCGTCTCATGAGCGATGCTGATCAGTTCACGGTCGCTTCCCTTTAATGATTCCCGCATCAGGATACTGAATTCCGACAGGTACTGGTGGGCCGCCGCTGTGTCGTTTTTTGTAATCAATCCCTGTATCGAATTCAGCGCGTTAAAGACAAAATGCGGATTGAATTGCGACCGGATGGATTTTAATTCCGTAGATACCTGTTGCTTTTGCAAGGCCGCCGATTTCAGTTTTCTATGCTGCATCCGGTTGATATAAAGGATGATCAGAAACGCAAGCAGTATCATGATTGCGGCTCCCATAATTATTTTAAACCAAAGGGTTTGATACCAGGCGGGCAAAATGGTGAAGGGATAGGAGGAAACGCTTTGCCGTTGCACACTGTAACGTGTTAACAGACGGTATTGGCCGGGCTCCAGCTCTTTTAACCAGATAAAGTTCAGGTCAAAATCATTCGGCCTCCACCCCGAACTATCCCTTCCCTTAACAAGGTTATATTCTACAATTTCCTTTGATTTCACCTTATCTGCCAGGTAAAAAATAAGGCTGGTTTCATTGTTTTGAAACGTGTCTTTTTTAATCAGAAGCCGGGCCTGCCGTGCTTCAGCGCCATCTTCGATATTGGTGCCCGGATCCATCTGCCACTGTATTTTAAATGCGGTTAAAAAGGCATTCATATTTTGTTGGGTAAATACTCCTACTACTTCAGGTGTACGTTTCAGCCAATAAGCAGCGAGCCCTACCAGTATGCTGGAGTCATTCCGCTTTCTTACCTGGAATAATAAGGAGGTCCCGATATGCTCTTTGAACTGGCCTAAATATGCAACTTCTTTTATTTTGGGTTCATCCGGCACCACCCAAATCAAATCTGCAGCACAAAAGACTTTGCATTGGGTCCAGGGAACTCTTTCGGTTGTTTTATTTTCCAGAATCCGGTATTCAAACAGGTGTGCATTCTCCCTGTTAATGCCGCTTACGGTAACAATGATTCCCACAGAATCAAAAATCGGAACAGGATAAGCCCCTGAATAGCCCCTGAACGTTTCGTAAACCTTTGAGCTGTCCAGTTTATTTGCTTTTAATAAGGGGATCTTGGTCTGGGCGAATAATCCCTGCAATAAAATATTTGTTGAATAATACCCGATAATCCGCAGGTCCGGCCGTCCTTCCTTTCGCGCACGTTCATCTTTATTCCAAGCGTTCCGAAACTCAGTCCTTGCCTGTCGCCAGTTAAATGTATCCCTGAAATAAGGATGCCGTATATCCGTATCTTGTGCAATTCCTGTTTTAAGCACCCAGAACAATAAAGTAAAAAGCAATCCTTTTTTCATTCGCCTGAAAATCTTACAACAAAACAACAGCATTTTCCATAGTTTTTCGAATCCCGTTTTGAAAACAGTTCGAACAAATTTGAATAAAGCAGGATGGGCGGTGTGTTTGGAAATTTTTTCTGGCAACAGCCAATTATTGCAATCGATTACATTTTTTTGTATATTTGATCCTAAACAAACCGTTTGCCATGCATTCAAGAAGAAAATTTATTGCCCACTCCTCGGCATTGGCCCTGGGGGGGCTGGCCCTGCAATCGTTCAATACAAAGAACTTCTCCCGCATCCGCACAGCCGCAGCCGACCAGATCCGGATCGGCGCCATCGGTATCAATGGGATGGGCTGGGCCAACACGCTTTCCATGCTTAAAAACCCGGGCGTAACACTGGCCGCACTCTGCGATGTAGATAAAAATGTGCTGGATAACCGCATGCGCGAACTTTCCAAAATGAAAATCGATACGTCCAACATTAAAACCTATAACGACTACCGCTCATTGCTGGACCGTAAGGATATTGATGCGGTGATCATCGGCACACCGGATCACTGGCATGCCCTCATCATGATCCATGCCGTGCAGGCAGGCAAGGATGTATACGTGGAAAAACCGGTAGGCAATTCCATTGCCGAATGCCGGGCCATGGTAGCAGCGCAGGAAAAATACAATAAAGTGGTACAGGCAGGGCAATGGCAGCGCAGCCAGCAGCATTTCCGGGATGCGGTGGACTTTATCCGCTCAGGGCAGCTCGGAAACATCCGCACCGTGAAAGTATGGTGCTACCAGGGCTGGATGAAACCCGGGCCTAAAGTAGCCGACAGTGCAGCTCCGGACGGCGTGGATTATAAACTTTGGCTGGGACCGGCTAAAGCACGTCCCTTTAACTCCAGCCGGTTTCATTTTAATTTCCGCTGGTTCTGGGATTATGCCGGCGGGCTCATGACCGATTGGGGAGTGCACCTGATGGACTATGCCATTTTCGGGATGGATGCATCTGTTCCAAAAACGGTTTCTGCCCTGGGTGGTGATTTTGCCTACCCTGATCTTTATCAGGAAACACCGGATACCCTGGCGGCGCTTTACCAGTTTGACAATTTTAACCTGATCTGGGATCATGCCATGGGTATCGACAACGGGCTGTATGGAAAGGACCATGGCATTGCTTTTATCGGCAATAATGCCACCCTGGAACTGGATCGCGGCGGATGGGAGGTGCTGGAAGAAAAACGCAGCAGTAAAAAAGTAAGTGTATTGCGAAAAGGTCCGTCTGATAACGGGTTAGACAAGCATACGCAGAACTTTATCAATGTAGTGCACTCGCGGAAACTGGCTGACCTCAATTGCCCGATCCAAACCGGCGCACATATTGCCACCGTTTGCCAGATGGGAAATATTGCTTTCCGCAGCCAGGAGAAAGTTACCTGGGATAAAGCTACCAATAAGTTTACCAACAGTAAGCTGAATGCGTCCTATTTTATGGCACCTTATCATAACGGCTACCAGCTACCCAAAATATAGCGGCAGCTTAACCCCGGTTATTTTTTAGCCACCACACAGGGCGGATCTGTATATTTTTTTGGACAGCTCCGCCCTTTTTTATTCCTTTGAAAGGAATAAACGACACCGATGCTATTCATCAGACACCTTGCTCCATTTTGCCTTGCTGTTTTTTTTGTGCTGAACACGCACCATGCCCAGGCCCGCCTTAAAATTCCGTTCGGCAACAGGGAAGTACTGCAAACAGCCGCCGATCTGCCGGATACAGACGCCTATCTTTTGCCAGACAATAAACATTACCTGGACCTGGGTGTGCTGCATGAAGAATACAATATTGCCTACATCCTTCCGCTATGGATCACCAAAGAGCCCCGGCTGGTGGGCTACGACAAACAGCGTGCTACTTTTTATGAACTTACAGGTGAGCAGCTCCGCGAAATCTTAACGGAAAACAAGCTGGAAGAACAAAAGCTGCTGCGGCTGGGCTTTTATACCCGTTATGGCGGAAAACTGGTGGCCCTTGTGATTCTTTCGCTGATCATTTATGGATTCCTGCCCTCAAAACCTAAAGACGTAACCCCTCAACGCGTTTGATCTATTCACTAAAACAAAATACAATGTCAACAATCATCTACGTGGTTATTTTCTTCGTTGTTTTCTATGCTGTGGCCATTTTCTGGTGGAGATCCCAACGCAACAAATCGAAGAACGCCTTTGCAAACCTGGATCTCTCCCGCGAAGCCCGCAGCGCCCCGCAATATCAGGAGGAACTCATGAACGGCGACTATGCCTTCCTGAAAAAGCAGATGAACACCGCACCCATTGATGCATTTACCACGGCCGCCAGCGAATACTCGGCAACCGACCGTGCAAAAGATTTGGGCAAAGATGCACTGAAAAGTCTGGCCACGCTGGGAACCGTAAAATTTACTACGGTAACAACGCCTAAATATCTTGCCTTAAGCGGAGATGAGTTACACCTGTTTGATACCAACAAGGACGGGGACATCGACAAACACCTGGTATTTGACCGGCAACGGCTGCAGCAATCCGCAATCTCTGAAATACCGCTATCGGGCAGCTCCTGGAAGCATATAAAATATGGAGATTATGCACTGCGATCCTACAAACTGGAACTGCATACCGATCAGCAACCGGTTCATCTTATATTATACAGCGGTCTTGTAAATGTAAGCCCCAATAACGCCGCATTCCTGTCTATGAATGCCAACAAACAGGTACAGGAGTTTGTGGTTGGTAATTATTTTTTAAACAAACTAGGCGAACGATATCCACATTTAAAAGTGCCTTCCTATCTCCCTGTTGCCTGACATAGCAGATTCCACATTCTTATTTAAAAGCATGGCTGGTAGTCATGCTTTTTTTTTGCCAGTGTTTTTTATTCTGCTGAAACACCCGCTTAATATATTTCCTGCAATGCAGGATATGCGGTACAGAATGAGACAGGGTGCCGCCATATACGCCTCTAAAAAGTGACCGCCTCGGCAGTTCAGGAGGATTACCGCAACAAGACTTAAATTTGCGATTATGGCAATGACGTGGAATAATTGTTTTTCCTCCAAAAGATATGGGATTGATAAGGCAACAAGAGATACCCGGAGCGATTTTGAGCGCGACTGGGATCGCATCATTTTTTCCAGTCCTTTCAGAAGACTGCAGAATAAAACGCAGGTGTTTCCGCTACCTGAGGAAATTTTTGTGCACAACCGGCTTACCCATTCACTGGAAGTAGCCAGCGTTGGCCGTTCATTGGGAGGACTGATCGGTGAAAAGATTGCTACCCTAGCGGATGTGGAAAAGGACGTGGATGCGGCTACTTTTTATATAAGTGATCTGAAATATGTGATTGCGGCCGCCTGCCTGGCACATGATATGGGCAACCCTGCTTTCGGACATTCGGGGGAGGAGGCCATTTCCAAATACTTTAAAAAAAGAGACCGGTCTAACCAACCCGATGATATCACCTTTAAACAGTTATTCAGCCCAGCCGAATGGAAGGACCTCATCACCTTTGAAGGCAATGCCAATGCGCTCCGTATTCTTACCATGAAGCAGAATGGCCGCATGAAAGGCGGTTTCCGGCTTACTTACAGTACCCTTGGCTCCATCATCAAATATCCCTGTGCGTCGCTGGCGTCCGTAAAAGGCATTCTTCACCGTAAAAAATACGGATATTTCAAAATTGATGAAGACGTGTTCCTCGAAATAGCACAGGAACTGAATATGATCCGTGATGCCGATGCCGGTCCGGAGATCGGGTATCAGCGTCATCCTTTTGTGTTTATTGTTGAAGCCGCAGATGATATTTGTTATAATATCATCGATTTTGAAGATGCCCATCGCTTAGGCATCCTGAGCTATGATGAAGTGCGGGATTCATTTTTATCCATTATTGCTGCAGACCCCAAGGCAAATATGGACTCGGTTAAAAGAGTAGCGGATGATCTGAGCGGCGATCCCAATGAATCCATTGCTTACCTGAGGGCAAAATCTATCGGGGCGCTGATTTATAAGTGCACCGGGGTATTCTGGGAAAACAGGGATGCGATCCTGGCCGGAACTTTTGAAAAAAGCCTGATCGACGCTATTCCCGAACTGGAACGGCCCCTGAAAAAAATTGCAACGATCTCCCGGCAAAAGATCTACAACGCCCGTAAGGTGGTGGAGCTGGAGATCGCCGGTTTTCGAATCATGTCCGGGCTGGTGGAAGATTTTGTAACGGCAGCATTAACACCGGCTCCACTCCGGGAAAAAGAGCATCAGAAAATACTGGAGCTGCTGCCCACGCAATACACTTTTGATGAAGCCGGAAGCCCCTATACTAAAGTGATGCACATCCTTGATTTTATTTCAGGCATGACGGATTTATATGCATTGAAGCTATACCGCAAACTAAGGGGTATTGAAATGTAATTTAGTGCTCGGAACAATGCAGTCAGGTTTGCTTATATACCTGCAAACCGCAAGACCAATACGAACGAACGGTAATACCGGCAAGCTTACGGCACGCTTTAAAACAAGATGTGGTATTTAATCACTAAATGCATTTGCGATCATTCATACATAAACGCCTGTAACCAGCGCCCTGTCTGCATTTCAGCAGTTTTTACCATAACGCATTCTATCACTCTGTTTAACAGCCGATAAAAAATCACCCAATAATTAATCGGACTTATCGAATAAACAACGGCACTCATCGAATTCTTCAGCACCGGAATTACAATCCCTTTATTTTCGCACCCGATTAACATCAAACAGAAAATTTTAGCCTAAGACTGTTATGATAAACTACAGTTACCGGAATAACACAATCATGATTGTTTCAAAAACAATATGACAATAACCCCGGAACATTGCTAAAATAAATGCTTTGACGCAGGGACCCTACATCAGGACGCTGGTGTTCCTTATCCCTTTTTGATTTGTTATGGATGTCTTGCGGACGACCAATGCAGGCCGGTTGTAGCCCATAGATATCTGTCTGGCGTATACCCTCCAAACAAGCTTTGGATCCGGTATGGATCACAGCGCAACTATGAACAGGACCCCTATGCGATCGCCGTATCGCAGTACCGTACCCGAGCACGTTTAAATGGGTTAAAGGCAGGCGCTTGAAAACTTTTATCGCCTTTAATCAAACATAAGGCATTATCTGCCCTGAAGCAGGAACAATGGTTCTTTGTTACAGGAACAGGTGATGTGGCAATGGCTTTGCGCATACGCCAAATGCTATTGCAAACAGTTCATACGGACTGGCATGTACAATGCTGCCTGCATTGCGACCTGTTTTGCCCGTCATCAACCGGTATATACATTTTAAAAATAAAACTGAACTTGAAAATGACACGAAGAAAAATTACAGCAACAACACTATTAACACTTTTATGTGTATTGCTTTCGGGCTTCTATGGCGCTGTTGCAAAAGCACAGTGTACGAATTGCGGCAATGCTTACCTAAACGTTACAGATATCAGCTCCATCGAGTATGATAATATGATAAGCCTGTTTCACAGCACAATGACCAAGCAGGCAAGCGGCAAAGTATTGGTTTGGGGCGAACGTACCAAGAGCAATGGATCCGGCAGCAACCTGGTTCCGGCCGAGCTGAACAGCGCCAACTATTCAGGGCTTACCGGTGACATCTTAAAGATCGCCGCAGGTAGCAACAGTCAGAACAATGCACAGTTTGCCGTATTAACCACTACCGGTCTCTTTATCTGGGGCGACGAAGGCATTCTGGTAAGCAGCTCCTTTAAAAGCGGAACCAATTTTGCAAAAGTAAACAGCGGTCTGCCTGCCGGTGTAAACCCAACCGATGTTAAAATGTTGTTTGGTACCTATCAGACCCTGGCGCTGCTTACTTGTTCGGGCAATGTATGGGTACTGTCGCAAAACAGCGACATGCGCGGTGCCGGTAACAATGCCAGTTCATCCACTACCTGGTACCAGGTAACCGAATCCGGAAGCGGAAATCCCGTACTCAGCAATGTCGTTGCTGTAAGAGGCGCTCCCGGTGGTTTAATGGCTCAAAAAAGCGATGGCACCGTATGGACCTGGGGAAGGGAAGTTTATCTGGGCAACGCAGGCGACTATAACAACCGCAATCGCGCTACAAAAATGACGTTAACCTATTCCGGCAATACCTTCACTCCCAAAATGATTGGGATGACCGGCACCACCGGTAGAAGCAGCCATTATATCCTGGGTACCGATGGTTATATTTACAGCCTGGGAGATAACAGCTACCGCCAACTGGGTGACCGCAGCACTAGTGAAAGGAAGTCCTGGGTACGTGTAAAATCAGGCAACAGCACAGACCTTGGCAACATTGCCTGGATCAGCCCCAATGAGCATGACAACTACGGTGTAAGCGCAGTAAATGCCATAACTCAAAACGGCGTGGTTTGGGCCTGGGGCAGTAACGAACGGAATATGCTGGGACTGGGCGATGCCAGCAGCAATTATAATCCCACAACGCCTCCCGGCGGGCTCACAGGATCCGACCTGATCGTAGCTGTTGAAACCGGCGGACACACTTCCATGGTAGTTAAAAAATGCAGCGGCCGTTATGGTTACGTAGGACACCGCGTACATGGTAGCATGGCGGATGGTTCTGATGCAAACGAAAACGAAACCACTTATAATTTTTCTGCAACGGCGGTAATGGATATCTGTGGGGCCAGTTCCGGAGCTACCACTTTGTTCCCACCCCAGGGCACCGTACATATCGGTGACCAAATCCAGCTGGATTATGCACCAGCCGGCGGAACCTTTACAGTAACAGGTCCTGCAACTATTACACAAACCGGCTTATTGACCATTACCGGGAAAAATACCGGTATTAAGGTAACCTATACCGCCAGCGGAGATTGCGGTACCACGTCTTCTGAAATCACGATCAAGGCTGAAGATATCTTTTTACCGGCTACATTTGATAAAGTAAGTGCGAGCATCCGGGGGAACCAGCTCCTGGTAAGTTTTACTACACTTACAGAGCAGAACAACAGTCATTTTGAAATTGAAGCCTCAAAAGACGGCAAAACATTTGTGAAAATAGGCGCGTTAAAGAGCACTGCCATCAATGGAAGCTCCAATATGCCGATCAATTACAACTTTGATATGAGCCAGAGCGCCGCTACCGGCCTGTTGGGTATGTCTGTTGCAGTACTGGCTTTTGCGGCACTGCTGGTAAACCGCAGAAACAAATGGATGCTGATGGTTGCTGTAATGTTGGGCACGGGCATCTTTGGCGCTACCTCCTGTAAAAAGCAGGAAGCAACACCCATCGATAATAATACCAAGCTGTTCATCCGCATCAAACAGGTAGATAAGGATGGTGGATACAGCTATAGTAAGGTGATACAAGCCGTACAGGAATAATATACCGTTTACCGCCGGCACACAATCAGCCGGCCGCACACCAGAATTCACTCCTGTTGGAAACAAGCCCCCCGTGTAAGAAATTACCGGGGGGCTTGCTTTTCAAAAAACGGCAACTTTCCTTGTAACCTGCGGAATACCTTGCGCACATTGCGGTTAAGCTTTTTTAATGCAACGAACGTTAAGGATCCGCAAAGGACCAAAAAATTTTCAATGACTACAGTTCCGTTGTGATCCTTTCGGCTTTGCACATTGCGGTTCAATTTTAACCACAAGCTATGACAACATGCATTGCGTTCTTCCGGCGCTATTTCATTGCTATTCCGCCTCCTGTCAATTCATTTTATGCAACACAGTTGCATAAATAAAAAATAAATCCTAGCTTTGCCTTTTTAGAACGGGGGGGAGGGCTCGTGCGTGGAAAAGGCCCGTTCTGCAATCAACCGTTTAAATTGATTTTATGACAACAACGAACTTCTTTGATGTAATAATCATCGGCGGTAGCTATGCAGGTCTTTCTGCGGCAATGGCACTGGGCCGGTCTTTAAAGAACGTACTGATGCTGGACAGCGGAACGCCCTGTAATGCTGCTACGCCACATTCGCACAATTTTCTTACCCAGGATGGCCGGAGGCCGGCTGAAATAGCAGCGCTGGCCCGGCAACAGGTAGCGCAATACGGTACGGTACAGTTTCGCTCCGATCCCGCAACCGGGGTAAACAGGCCCGGACCTCATTTCACGGTATCAACGCTATCGGGCCAGGTGTTTCACAGCCGGAAACTGATCTTCGCAACCGGGATCAAAGACCTGCTTCCTGCTATAAAAGGCTTTTCCGATTGCTGGGGCAAATCGGTGATTCATTGTCCTTATTGCCATGGTTACGAATTCCGAAATCATAAAACGGGCATCCTTGCCAACGGCCCCATTGCAATACATCTGGCAACCCTGGTTCGTAACCTTACCAGCGACTTAACCATATTTACAAATGGAGCGCCGCAATTTACAGCGGAAGAAGAACAGCGGTTGCAGCAACGGAATATTGCCGTTGTGCAAACGGAAATCAGGGAACTGCAACAGTCAGGCGGTCAACTGCAGCAGGTGATCCTTTCAGATGGCGCGGCCATACCCTTAAAAGCTTTATATGCCCGCGTACCTTTTGAACAGCAAACACCCTTGCCGGCAGCACTGGGCTGTTCCTTTACAGAACAGGGGCATATCCTGGTAGACGGCATGCAAAAGACCTCGGTACCCGGAATCTTTGCCTGCGGCGATGCGGTATCACCCATGCGTTCTGTAGCCAGTGCCGTGGCAGGAGGGAATCTTGCAGGAGCGATGGCCAACCATGAGCTTTCGCAGGAAGATTTTATAGCACCGGTATCATAAAAAAAGAGGCGGCCGCCTCTTTTTTTTATTTCCGTTTTTAGTCGTTCACCCACAATGTCCAGTGCTGGTCAAACTTGTACCATTTACCATCGGAGCCCTGCCATTTCCATTCGGGAACTGCTTCCCATTTTTTACCGTCCGTACTCCACACGAGTTTCCCCTTGTAGATCTTCAGCCATTTCCCGTCCTTGTCCATCCAGGCGCCACCTTCAACAGCCGCCCATTGCTTCCCATCCGTACTCCACCAGAGTTTGGTCATCTTATCGATCTTATACCAATAGGTTGTTCCGTCCTTTACGCCCGGCCAGGACTGGTTCATTACTTTTTTCCATTCGGCCTTTTTTGAGCTGTATGCCGAAGAAGCTGCATTACCTGCATTCAGATCGTTGATCAATGCGCTGTTTAGCAGAAAACAGGCAGCAATCAGTATTACTTTTTTCATATTTCTGTTTTTAAAGTTTATAATACCTTATTGTTTGATAAATGGTTGCACAATAGCGATCACCTGGTCGTAAGTCAGCGGTTCATCAAAGCTTTCAGATGCTGCACTGGCGCTTACAAAGCCGGTGAGATCAATGCCCGCCTGGGTAGTAAGCTCCTCCCCGTTATAGCTCTTCTGTACTGCGTCATCAGTGATTCCTCCCGGGTTCTTCCCGGTGATCCAGGGTTTGATGGTGGCATCGTTGGTGCGCGCACGCCGCATCTGGCGTATATGTGATGCGTGCCGGGCCTCCACTGAATGGATATTCAGTGCCGCCGTGAGTACGGTATTATTGCTCATGAGTACACCTGCCTGTCCCTTGTAGGCGCGCACCCCTGTATCTTCAAAGGTTTGGGCCACCGCCAGCAATACATCATAGTTCGTAAATACCGTTGCAAAATGTCCGCCCGCGGTAAAATCAAAGGTGGGTTTAGACACCGGTGTTGCACCCAGTTGCTTGATCACTGCTGTTAAAAAAGCTACGTGTTGGTTCTCATGGTCGCGGATGGTGGTCAATGCGCTTGTGGGTGCTCCGGCCGGTATGATCCCCGAAGCCACGGCCTTGGTATAGAATTCTGCTTCCAGGTATTCCAGGGTAAGGGCATACTGTAACACGCCGGTTATATCTGCGGGAGCAGACTGGCTGTAAGCCTTATTCAAAAGTCCACCCAGGGCCAGTGGCACCGCTGCCAGCGCAAGCCTTCCCCCGATGCCGGCAAAATTGCGGATCGCCTTCCGGCGGGAGTCTATCCGGCCGTAGATATCCGGATCTATCTTTTCCATGTTGCTGAATAGTTGATACAGGTTCATACGATTTTGTTTTAAAAAATGAACGATCAGGATTTAGGTAAATTGCCTCCCCATAGTTTGGAGGTAAGGAACGACTGTGCGATCATTAATACATCGGCCGGCGCCTTTGCCTGGTCCATACCACTGGCGTCGATAATGGTATTGTCTGCAAATGAACCGTTGCTGATAAGATCGCGGATATAGGCTGCGTGACGGGCTTCAACGGAAACGATCTTTCCTGCCAATAATAAATAATTTTTATCGGCAATGAGTGCTCCGGCGCCATTATAGGCCGACACGCCCAGGTCTTCAAATGCTTTTGCAGTTGCCAGCACGGAATCCCTTTTACTAAAATCGATGCCGGAGAAATTTACATTTAGCGCAGGAATGGCGGCTGTACCAAGCGCTTTTTTAAAGAACTCACGGTGCGCCACCTCGTGATCCCGGATATCTGTAAGTAGCGCCGTTTCAGCGGCCGTAATTCCGGAATACGGCGATTGAGCAACCTTTGTATAAAAAGCCGCTTCCAGCTGTTCCAATGCATAGGCATAGTTGAGGATGCCGGTATCTCCTTTTCCAAGATCAATGCTGCCCGGAGGTACTGTGCTACCCATACCATCATCGTCCTTGTTGCAGGAAACAATAGCGGCAAGACTCAAACTGCCGATACCCAGTGCGGAAAGGAATTTCTTCCTGCTCACGGTTTTGTTATATGCCGCTTCTTCTCCTGGAAGTGCCGGCTGTAAACGGATAGAATCATTTTTCATATCTGTATATTTTAGATGTTGTGTGGAACGGTTGAATACAGATATATACGCATACTTTTAGCAACCGGATTGCGCAATACAACAATTTTTTTCCGGTTGCTGAATGGACGAGAACGGGTACCATAAAAAAAGAGCCGTATTGCTACAGCTCCTTTTCTGAATATATGTTACTTGAATATAACGTTCATAGATACGTACCCGGAAAGCATTTGGTTTTATACTGCCACAATTTTATCCGGGAACCTTTCCCATTGCCTGTAGCTGGTCAAGGGACGGGGTGGGATTGCCGCCCGCTTTTTCCAATGTAATGGCAAAGGCCTGTGCATTGTCAACAGGTTTTAGCAAACAGAAGGTGGCACAATCACCGATAACGCCGGCATCTACCGGTGTTCCGTTTACCAGGGCCCAAAGCTGGTATTGCTTATCGCGGGGAGGCACGGGCAGGCCCTTTATCATCAGGTGCACTTCTTTATTGGTCTTATTCCATATCACCACGGCTTTAGTAGAGGCCGTTTCTTTAATACCGGTTAATGCTATTTTCAATGAGGCCGGATCGGAAAAAAGCTGCAAGCCGGTATTCAGCTCTTCTGCCTTTGTGCGGAGTGTGCCATTCTGTGTATACAGCTGGCTGCGCTCCATTGCAAGATCTTTGTTTTCCCGTTCCAGTATTTTAACCCGTTGGTAGGCGTAAATATTGTACCCCACGCTGGCAATGATCAGTACCGCTGCAGCCGCTGCCAGCGGTTTTGAAAACCGAATTACTTTTTTGTTGCCAGCCGTATCAGCGGCAATGGCTGGTTGCTGACCGAAAGGTAGCTTTTTAAACAGTTGTTCTTTAACTCCGCCGTCCACAGGTACTGCATTTTTCCGGGCGGCCACTTCAAGTTCCTGTTCAAAGTCAAGAATTGCGGCATTCAACTCAGGATATAGAGCACGCATGCGCTCCAGCGTAGCCCGCTCTTCCGGATCCGCGAGGCCCAGCACGTAGCTTTCGACAATACCACTCTTTATGTATTCCTGAATATCCACTTTTTATTTAATAAATTTTCTTAGCTCAATCAACGCCGCCCGCAGCCTTGTTTTTACCGTACCAACCGGCATACCGGTTTCGGTGGCAATATCTCCATGGCTCATACCTTCAAAATACGCCAATTCAATCACCTGGCGGTGCTCCTCCCGGAGGTTTTTTACCGCATTTCTTAAGCCGATGGTGTCCATATTCCATCCGGATGTAGCGGGAATGGTATGTGCCTCCCTTGAAAGCTCCCTGTTCTGCTGTATATTTTTCCAATTCCGGCTGCGCAGCATGTCAATTGCGGTATTCCGCGCCACAGCAGAAAGCCACGTAAACAGGCGGCCTTTGGAAGCATCATATGCCTGAACCTGGTTCCATATTTTCACAAAACATTCCTGCAATACGTCCAGAGCATGCTGCTCGTCTGGCACAAAGCTACAGATGATCCCGTTCAATGAAGCGGCATAATGATCGTACAGGTAACCGAACGCTTCGGCATCCCGTTTTTTTAAAAGCATCACCAGCTCATCCTCACGGTATGTTTGTTCCTTATTCAAGTATTACAGGCATCAGAAATACAATATACGGAATAAACAGAAGGCCGGATTTCCGATTTTGAAAAAAAAGTGGTTTTTTCAGGCAGGTGGTAATCCTGCGGGCACCATGGTTAACCAAAAACCTGCGCAGGAAGATTTTGGTGAACGTGTAAAATGAAGCACATTAAAACGGCGGCAGAGGCGTGTTATTTTTTTCATATATAAAAACTTGTGAGCCCAAACAGCTGTTCTTCATTCTTTAATTTTACATTTTTTATTCGTTATTTTACATTTCCGGGATACGGGGGAGAAAATATAGCATAAGAACTATTAAATACAGAACGAACAAGTGAAGCACTTTCGATAAGAAAGAAGATTTCAGGCAGTAACAGGAACATTTACTTCTAAATTTAATATTTTGCATCAGACATTTTACCCCCGAAGGACAAGCCATCCTAGCTCAGTTGGTAGAGCAGCTGTTTCGTAAATAGCAGGTCGTGGGTTCGAGCCCCATGGTTGGCTCATAAAAACAGGAACCGTCCAAGGCCATCATCTGTTCATTTAAAATTCCTTGACGGGAACAACTCGCCCTGTACTGCTTTTTGCCCGATATCTTTTTTCTTTCCGGAGGGATCGGTTTCGCCCATATAGGAGGTTACGGGTAGCCGGAGGTCTTCCGTGCCCGGCGCGGCCATGTCCTGCAGGAGAACATTCATGTTGTAACAATGGCGCACCACCACATGGATCACTTCGCCTTCTTTCTGTATTTTTCCCGAAACCATCAGCAGTTTCGATTGTAAGATCTCCCGCCGGTATCTTTCAAATACTTTATGAAACACCACCAGGTTGGCAATGCCGGTTTCATCCTCAATCGTAATAAAGCAAACCCCGGTTGCGGTTTGTGGCCGCTGGCGCACCAGTACCAGGCCGGCGACCCGGACAAAAGTGCCATCCGGCCATTGTTCCAACATATGGGCAGGTGCAATATTCCGTTGCTGAAGCCGGGGGCGCGCAAAACTTACGGGATGCGCTTTCAGCGACAGGGAGGTACTGTTATAATCCTGGAGCACATGAGCCGCGGCACTCAGCAGCGGTAATTGAACCTCAGGTTCGGTAGTGCTTTCCGAGGGCTGCCCTTCAAACACACCGGAGGGTTTATCGGCCAGCGCTGCCACTTCCCAAAGCGCCTGCCGGCGGTCCAGCCCCAGGGAACGGAACGCGTCCGCATCAGCAAGATATTCCAGTGCTGTTTGGGAGATCCCTGCGTCCGATAACTGTACAATATTGCGGTAAGGTTGTTTTCTTTTTTCGATCAAGACCTGGATTTCTTCTTCCTTTAATCCCTTTACCTGCCGGAAGCCCAGGCGAACCGGGCAATACGCCCCGTTTTTTTCTTCAAGGATATTGTCCCAGCAGGAATGGTTTACATCGGCCGGCAATACTTCCACGCCGTGTTTACGGGCATCGATCACGATTTGTGCCGGACGGTAAAACCCCATGGGCTGACTGTTAAGCAACGCACAGCAAAACACATCGGGGTAATGGTACTTGATCCAGGAGGAAATGTACACCAGCAGGGCAAAACTGGCAGCATGGCTTTCCGGAAAACCATAGCTTCCAAATCCTTCCAGTTGTTTAAATACCCGCTCGGAAAACCCTCTTTCATATCCCTTTGCCACCATACCCTCCACCAGTTTGGTCCGCCATTTTGTTACCTGTCCCGGAGCCTTAAACGTGGCCATACTGCGGCGCAACCCATCTGCTTCAGCAGGTGTAAAATCTGCCGCAACAATGGCGATCTCCATGGCCTGTTCCTGGAAAAGGGGTACTCCTTTTGTACGTTTCAGTATTCTTCTTAGTTCTTCGGAAGGATACGTTTCTTCCTCCTCTCCATTGCGCCGGCGCAGATAGGGGTGCACCATATCGCCCTGTATGGGGCCCGGCCGTACAATGGCTACTTCAATCACCAGGTCATAAAAATTTTGAGGCCGCAACCTGGGCAGCATCGACATCTGGGCCCGGCTTTCGATCTGGAATACCCCGATGGTATCGGCCCGGCTGATCATTTCATACACTTCTTTTTCGCGCTGTGGCACCGTAGCCAGCGTCAATGCGCGTCCATGGTGGTTTTTGATCAGGTCAAATCCTTTGCGAATGCAGGTAAGCATGCCCAGGGCCAGCACATCCACTTTTAAAAATCCCAGGGCCTCTATGTCTTCCTTATTCCATTCGATACAGGTACGGTCTTCCATCCGTGCATTCAGGATCGGGCAGAGATCGGATAATTTATTCTGTGTGATCACAAAACCTCCGGTGTGCTGTCCCAGCTGCCGGGGAAAGCCGATATATTGCCGGGTAAGTTCCAGTGTTTTTAACAAATGCGGATCATGGGCCATAAACCCCCCGCTGGATCGTCCTTTTCCTTCAGCCCACGTCTGCGTAAACTCATATTCCGATTTCGCCAGGTGATCTACCGCGTCAGCCGATAATCCCATCACCTTCGCCACATCCCGTACGGCGCCCTTCCAGTGCACCTGTGTTACCGTAGCCACAATACCGGCCCGGTCGCGGCCATATTTCTCATAAATATATTGCATTACCTCCTCACGCCGCTCATGTTCAAAATCCACATCAATATCGGGTGGTTCATCCCGGTCATCCGACATAAACCGGGCAAAAAGTAATTTAATTTCCATTGGGTTCACCGAGGTAATACCCAAACAATAACAAACCACAGAATTGGCTGCAGAGCCCCGGCCCTGGCATAAAATTTCCCTGCTGCGTGCAAAGCGCACCAGATCATAAACAGTCAGGAAATAGGACGCATAGTTCCTGCGTTCGATAAATGCCAGTTCTTCTTTAATATTTTTTTCTACCGTACACAGTTCTGCTTCCGTAAACTTTTCCTCCGCACCTTTCCATGCCAGGAATTCCAGCTCCTGCTGCGGCGTACGCCCTTCTGTGGTAAGCTCCTCCGGATATACGTAGTTCAGCATATTCAGCGAGAACCGGCAGGCTTCCGCAATTTCCTGTGTACGGGCAATGGCATCCGGGTACAAACGGAACAGGCGCAGCATTTCCTTCTCTTCTTTTAAATGCCGTTCTGCATTCTGACAAAGCCGGTAGCCTACATTTTGTATGGTACATTTTTCACGGATACAGGTCAGTACGTCCTGCAATTCCCGTCTTGCTGCTTCGTGATAGTGCACATCATTAGTGGCCACCATGGGAACATTACATGCTTCTGCCAGTTGTGCCAGCCGGAACAGCATCTTCGCATCATTACCCTGGTAGGTACACACCGCTCCCAGGTACAACTGCTGGCCCAGCTCCCTTTTGTACTCCTTTACTGCATCCTTAAACGCCTGGTCCAGGTCAAAGGCTGCATTTAATTCCGGCGGAGGTACCACAATAAACTTCATACCCCTGGCATACCGGTATATATCGGCTTTATACAAGATACATTTTCCCTTTTCAGTACGCAGATTTCCTTCGGTTAATAAGGTCGATAGCCGGCTGTAGGCTTCTTTGCCGGTTGGATAAGCCAGCAAACCCGGACCATCCGCCAGATCCAGGCGGCAGGCAGGTATGATTCGGAGGGAAGTGTTTTTTGCCGCAACATAAGCACGTACAACCCCGGCCAGGGTATTTCGGTCCGTTATGGCAAGCGCCGTGTATCCCAACCGGATGGCTTCCTGCACCAGTTCCTCGGGGTGTGATCCGCCCTGCAAAAATGTAAAATTGGTGGTTACCTGTAATTCTGTGTAGCGCATGGGCACTTTCTTTATGCAAAAAATCCGTGCAGAAACCATTGTGGCTTTTCTGCGCCGTAATGGCCCGACCGGAACAGCCAGTATCGCGCGCCTTCTGCATCTTCTACCACATAATAATCGCGTACCTGGTTCTGTTCCAGCCACCACTCCTGTTCAATGCGTTCCGGGCCGTCGGCTTTTGCTATGTTATGAACCTTTCCGCGATACCGGAAAAGCATGGGTGGATAATCCGGTACCGGAGCCGCCACAGTTACCGGTTCCGGCCTGGGCAGCAGGTAAACGGGCCGCGGCCGGTCGCTACGCCAGGAAGTTTCGGCTTTCTCAAACAACCCGCCCGGCGTAACGGAACGTTCGGGCCAGTAATGCTCGGCCGGCAGGTAGCGTTTTATAGCGGTATCTCCCATCCGGCCGGCAATCCGGTCCAGCAAGCCCGCCAGTTCCGTACCGGTATCGCCCCCTCCCAACGTGCTCCAGATAGCTTCCTGCCGCCCCGAAAGCGCTTCCACTGCCGGGGCTTCCAGCGTAAATACCTCTATGCCCATACCCGGAGCGATCATCGTGATCTTCGGTTCAAACAACTTCAGCAGATGAACAGCATTGCGTACCGGCCGGTTGGTTCCAATAAAAATTTGTTGCACCCCGCCATCCACCAGATCAATCTTAAAAACAGCAGAACGCAATCCGCGACCGGCTCTCTGAAGACGATCACAAAGCCGCTGCAGCAATGTTTCCAGGGCTATATCAATGGCAACCCGTGTATGTACCGGCTCTGTGCAATGCAGCTGCTCCCGGAAAACGGCCGCCGGCTGCAAGGGTTCCGGCACTTCCGGTAAATGCCCCAACGCCTGCCCGATACGGGTTAGCAACTCCGGTCCGAAGCGCCTACGCAGTACCGTTGCAGGCAGATTAATAAAACTTCCGATATGGGAAAACCCCAGCTTCTGCAGCCGTTCCAATACAGGCAATTCCAGACGTAAAGCAGCAGGCGGTAAAGATCTCAGCGCTGCGTCCTGTTGTCCCGGAGCTACAATGGAATGCGCTGATTCAAAACGGGCAATGGCCCAGGCACCACCCACCGTATCCGCAATGCCACTTCCCGTCTGGAATCCCGAGGCTTTTAATTTACGGAGAATGTTATCCAGGTAAGACTGCTCTCCGCCCCAAAGATGCGGGCAACCGCTGATATCCAGCAATATGCCATCCGGGAGATCCACTGCAACCACCGGTGTAAACCGAAGACACCATTCTGCCAACCGGGTCAGTAACTTTTCTTCTGCTCCGGGCTTGTAATGAAACAACTTCAACTCCGGAAGCAGGGCCTTTGCATCGGCCACCACCATTCCCTGTACGATCCCTTTTTTTATTGCCGGCAGACTGGCTGCTTTTACCATCAGCCGGCCCCGTTGTGGTATAGCAATAATAAAAGGTGTATCCTTCAGTTCCGGCCGGAGACGCAATGCCCTGTCGGCAAGAAGGGCCGGAAACCATATTGATAAATACCGGTGCATGTTATCCTGCTTTTTTTATAATCACTTCCTGCCGGATCTTTTTTTCCGGCAGCACGTAAAAACCCTGTGGGGTCCATTGCACCTTCCATGTACCCGGGCGGCCATTGCGGATTTTGCACAGTTCCACGTTCCAGCATGGAAAGCCTACACCCGGCAGGCCCTCCGGAGGAGCGCTGGCCACAGGTTTGATCCGCCAGCGGGAAACACATGCCAGGTTTCCTGCAACCCGGCCGGTGCGGTGGTGAATAAACCCGGTTACCCGACTTTTTTCCACTGCCAGCTGCAACCGGCGGGATGCCGTAAAACCCAGCTCCTGCACTTCTCCTACTACTGCAGCAAGGGTTTCGCATTTAAGCCCTTCTTCAATAGCCCAGAGCGCCATCTTAGGATCCGGAGCTTCCACAAAAAGGACCTGGTCTGGCGTAATGCCAAAAATGCTTAAGGCGGGAGGAAAAATGTTCCGGTGCCTGCTCACCCAAAGGCAGGAACGGCTGCGCATAAGTGTACCCAGTATGCCGGCGATAAAACCAGTGGTAGCAGCCGCATCTTCCGGACAGCTGCTCATCAATTCATGTACAGCTCCTACGGGGAATGCGTGATGTGGAAACGACTGGTTAATAATACCCAGCCCTGTATCCTGCAACTCCGCATCCAGTGGCGCCCGCAGGCCCTGGAGTAACAGCAGTTCTTCCTGCAGCTGCTGAAAAATGTGGGTATGAAACAGCGCCTGTGCCATATAAACGGGCTGCTGGCAGCCACTGCTAAGGTACAATTATTTACTAATATATTTAGTAAATAATTGCTAAATTTTTTGCCTGCCGGTAAAAACCTCTTGTGGGGTAACAAATAAGGGCTGGTGGTGATATACTGGTAACAACAAACTTAAAAACAATGAAAAAAACGCTTACACTTTGCATGTTCCTGGTTTGTGCCCAGGCCAGCTTTGCCCAGATAAACAGCTCCCGGGTCGCTATAAGCTCCGGCATGCCATCGCGGCTTTCAATGAATGTTACTGTTGCCCGGCAGCAACGGTCTATGCAGGCCGATTCAACTGCGCATAATCCTCTATATGAAGGAGCCGGCTCCCCCGGACAAAACCCGATGTTTGAGAACAGGTTTCAACCGGCAAATCCTGACCCCGGACCCATGCTAAAGAGGAAGGACTCTATGCCAGCAGAAAAACCCTATAACGGATTAAGGGATGTGGTAAAAACGCAGGTATAGCATGCCTGCGACCGCAGGTGCTTTACTGCTGTTGCAGGATGGTTTTCCGGTGCTGTCGTCCCCAGCGAATCATTTCCTGTATAATCGATCCGAAAGTACGGCAGTAGGTGGTAGGTTCATATTCCACCAGCACCGGGGTATCGGCATAAACGGTTCTTTTCACCAGGTTATTCATTTCCATTTCCTTGAGCTCCTTTGACAGCATCCGGGTGGTGATGCCGGGGATACTGCGTTCAATTTCCCGGAAACGCCGGTGGCCATTGCAAAGCGCATTGATTACCGGTATCCGCCACTTTCCTCCGATAAAATAAAGTGTGTCCTGTAATGCTCTTAATTCTTCTGCCTGGTTACGCATAAATGATATGTGTTATCTGGTATACTCTATGATACTGATTACAAAAGTATACCATTTACGCGATAGCTTTGCTGAAAATTACACTTACATGTTACAGCACAAAAAAGCACTCATAACAGGAGGCAACAGTGGCATCGGGTATGCCACAGCAAAAGAATTGATTGCCCTGGGAGCAACCGTGATGATTACCGGGCGGCGCAAAACGGCTGTTGAACAGGCATCCGTCGAAACAGGCGCCCTTCCGTTCGTGGCCGATCAGGCAAACTTAGATGATACGGACCGGCTGTACCAGGCGGTGGAACAACAACTTGGTAAACTGGATATTCTGTTCATCAATGCAGGCATCACCGGAATGCGTGCGCCGATCGAATCGGTAACAGAAGCCAGCTTTGACCAGGTAATGAATATTAATTTCAAAGGTGCCTATTTCACACTGAGCCGGTTTATTCCTTTGCTGAACGACGGGGCCTCCGTAGTGATCCTGTCTTCAATTGTAGCCGCCATGCACCAACCGCTGAGCTCGGTATACCAGGCCAGCAAAGCGGCGCTGAACTCCATTGCCCGAACTGCGGCCGCGGAGCTGGCACCCCGGAAGATCCGGGTGAATATGATCAGTCCCGGACCCACCAGAACCGAGGTCCTGAGTAAATCCGGCGAAGATCCGCAAACGGTACAAACCATGTTTAACCAGCTGGCAGCTACCATTCCATTGAAACGAACCGGTACTCCTGAAGAAGTGGCAAAGCTTGTTGCCTATCTATGTGGCACACCGGCCGCGTTTATCACCGGATCAGAATTTATTATAGATGGTGGTATGACCCTGTAGTAACAGGGTCTGGCCGCCGACCACTGTTACAGCAGTATCCGCTGTTCCGCCGGAACTGTTGCAATATGCGGCATCCGGCCGGCGCGGTACCGGTGGTACAGCTCCGGGATCGCATCCGCACTGTCGGCAATAAAGGGACCGTGCGCCACAATCTTTTCATGTAACGGCGCACCCGCATAAAGCACCAGTCGCGCATCCTCTCCCTTGGCGGTAACTTTTAACGTACTTGGTCCGTCCTTTTCAAACAGGTCCAGCCATCCTACCTGCTCCTTGCGAAGGAGTGCTGCATCTGCACCGGCGGTAATAGCGCCCTTCAGCATATATACAAATGTGTTGTATGAAGCAGGAAGATCCAGCAGGGCTGTTGTACCTGCTTCCAGCGCAATATCGGCAACGATCAGTGGTACATAATGGCGTACCGGTGCGGTCAGTCCGTTCAGCGAACCGCTGTACAATCTGATCCGTACGCCATTTTTATCCAGTACCGGTACGTGTGCCAGCGGCAGGTCTTGAACCCTGGGTAGGGCATTCCTGTTTTTGCCGGGAAGATTCATCCAGAGCTGCAGCAGCCTTAACCGCATGGGCCGGTCGATGGTTTCAGTATGCACCACACCACTGCCGGCCGTCATCAGCTGAAAATCACCGGGCTGCATTTTATAGGTTTCATCACCAATTTCACCCTCCAGGAGCAGCGATACCGTTTCAAAGCCGGCATGCGGATGCGGGCCGCCCGCAGGTTGAAAATCTTTCTTATCCAGTACATCATCCATCAGCATGATAAAGGGATCGGAGGCGGTAAAATTGGTCCCAACCAGTTGCCGGGCCATATGCCCGGCACCCAGGAAACCCGGACGGGCGTCCGGACTTTCAATCCTTATGAGCCTTCTTTCCATACGCTTAACGATTTCTTTATGCAGGAGTGCCCACCGCCTGTTTTACCAGTTCCAGTTCACTCTGAATCTTCACTTCTTCACCCAATGCAATACCACCGGTTTCCAGTACAGAGTTGAAATTAATACCCCACAGGCTGCGTTCAATTTTCCCTGTTACGAAAAAACCCGCCCGCTCATTGCCCCAGGGATCTTTTGTTGTACCATTGTATTCTACCTTTAGCTGTACGGGGTGGGTAATACCTTTTAAGGTGAGATTGCCCTCCAAATCAAAGGTATCGGAGTCTTTACGTGTAATGCCGGTGGATACAAACTCCAGCTCGGGGTATTTTTCCGCTTCAAAAAAATCTGCATTACGAAGATGCGCATCCCGCTGCTCATTATTCGTCGATACGGAATCCATACGGGCAGTAAGTTTTACCTGAGCCTTGCTAAAATCGTCGTCAGGTGCAGCTACTTCTGCCTGAAAATCCCGGAAAGAACCGGTTACGTTGCTGATCATTAAATGCCGGATTTTAAAACCTAATTCACTGTGTGTACTGTCTGATAACCATTTTGTTTGTGTCATAACATATTTTTTGTTTAAGAGCACAAAGTTATTTCAACATACTTTCAAAAAGTAAGCACTTAACTAAAGGTAAGCACTATACAAGACGTAAGTGGGTATCTTTGCAGTTCTAAAACAACAGATCATGGCGAAATCAAATCGTTGCGATGTTCTCCTGTCTGCAGAAGCATGCAAGGCCAACTTAATGGCTGTAGGAGATGCGCTGTATGCCATCGGTGGCAAATGGAAACTCCGGATTATTGTAGCTTTAAAAACCGGCAGCAAGCGTTTTAATGAACTGCAGCGGTCTATTGAAGGCATTTCTGCCAAAGCGCTTGCAGCGGAACTGAAAGACCTCGAATTGAACGGGTTTGTGCATCGCCGGGTATTTACCGGCACGCCCGTAATTGTTAGTTATGCGCTGACTGAATACGCCGGCACACTGGGCGATGTACTGGATGCGCTTTCAGCCTGGGGCATGATGCACCGGGAGACCATTAAGAAAGGTATGCGCAAAAAATAAGGCAACCATCCGGGCCACGGCCCCACCGGGCAATCTTATGAAAAATGTATCCGCTGACACAGCACGCGGGTTTTTAGCTGCCACCCTTCTTCAATTAACAGACCGGTCATTCTTTTATTGATTAGTCCGGCCTTTTTTGCTGCGGCATAACCTCTGAACCCGTTGTATGCGGGACAACCAGAGCAGGCCTCAACCGGTCATTTCTCCATCTGATTAAATTAGAGCCTGCATTTGTTAAACCAAATTACGTATTGGTCAATTACCGGTACCGATCACCCCGGTGGTCCGCTACTTTTGATTCGTAAATATTCAGCAACCCTCAACACAAAAAAAATGAAAACAACAAACGCAAGAAGAGCATGGAAGTTCATGCTTTATGCAGCCCTCGGTCTGGCCATCAGCGCCGGTATGATTTCTTGTCACAAAACAGATCTGCCCATTAAAATGCCCGGCATGGTTTTTAAAACCGAGCTTTTTAAAAAGAACCTGCAGGAACAACTGGCCGGCGCCCGGGGCTACCAGTTTCTCGTAATGCAACACGGGAAGGTAGCCGAAAAAGCAGCGTACGGCCTCGGAAGCACGCCCGCTGCCGGCGATATGCAGGCCAACGTGGATGCCTATGTGAATATTGCAAGCATTACCAAAACACTTACGGCAATTACCACCATCAAACTTCTTGAAAAACGGCATCTGGGCATTCACACAAAAATAGGGATGTGGCTTCCTAAATCCTGGGCCCAGCATGAAGACATCAAAAACCTCACGTTTAAAGACCTGCTTACGCATAGCTCGGGCATACGCGGAAGCAATACCAGTTGGGACACGCTTAAAAAGGTTGTAAGCAGCCCGATAACCGCACCGCAAAAACCGGCTAGCTATTCCAATATTAACTTTGCCCTTTTCCGTGCAATGCTGCCCAAGATCAATAACCCCGTAGCATTCGGAAACCAGGAACTGGCGCTTTCCGAGCAAGACTTCGACTCCTGGATGAGCAAAGAATACATTGCCCTGGTGCAGGAATACGTTTTTGACAAAGCAGGCCTCGGCATCCGTAATTGCAAACCCGTTGAAGGCAATACCCTCCAGATGCTGAATGAAGCACCCGCGCGGCTGGAAGGCCTTTCACACGTTGACTGGACGGAGTTTTGCGGCGGTGGCGGATTTGTATTGACCACAACCGACCTGGCACGTATCATTACCTTCCTGGCGCATACGGAAGCACTGCTTTCAAAGCAGCAAAAGCAGATGATGGACAGCGAACGCCTGGGATGGAATGGGGTGTTTGCCGTAACCGGCGGTATAGCCTATGGACACGGAGGCGCTCTGTATGCAGACCGGAATGGCGTGGATGGCCCCCAGAACGGCGACCTTGGTTTACAAACCCTTATTATCAAAATGCCGGCAGGTGTGGAACTGGCGCTAAGCGTTAATTCGGTTGGTGACGGCTGGCGCAATATGTATACCATCGCAAAAGACGCCTATAATGCCTCCTGGGTTGAAGAATAATAAAACAACATCGGTGGAACAACCTACTTTATGAAAATACATCCCGTTTAAAAATTGCACATTGCGCCAGCCTCCAGGTTGGCGCAATTTCTTTCAGGCCTTATCCAGCGCGGCTTTACTCACCAACCGTTCAAACAACCCGGGTACCTTTTCCGGATGGCGGCTATTTTACTGGCAGATGTGTTCAGCATCCGATATCCTTTTATGAATAATCCCCCTTTCCGGGGGATCTGTTTTTATTTAAACGGAGTTACTTTTGGATATGAAATAGAATTTGATAGCGGCAACGCTCGCAGCGCCCTATCCGCTTAAAAAATACAACCGAAAATTTTCTCATGTAGATTTTGTTATCTGCAACGCAGGTGGTTTTCACTACCTGCCCTTTTTGTGGTATAAATATATCTAAAAATTAACAATTAAGTACGGGCTTTGTGGTTTATATTTATAAGGAATGGGCTCAAATGATAAAACTGCAGCAGCGCATCTGTTTCATTCTTTTCTTTTGCCTTGTTTTTCAAATAACACGAGCGCAACGGCTTCCCATTGAAAATTTTAATGTGGACAAGGGGTTGAGCCAGTCGCAGGTTACCAGTATTACGCAGGACGTACGGCATTATTTATGGATCGGCACCATTGCCGGGCTAAACCGCTTTGACGGAGCCCGTTTTAAAACCTTTACCAAAAAGGACGGCATCCTTTCCAATGTGATTATGGCGTTGTATAGTGCTTCCAACGGTGATGTATGGATCAGTACCACCAAAGGTTTATCTCGGTACGACGGATACCGGTTCGGGAACCTTAAAATGCCGGTGCCAAAAACGAGCCATGATTTCAGCGTCATTACAGAAGATGCCAGCGGGAATATTTATGCATATGATTTTTGGAACGGTCTGTTTGTCGTAAAAGGTAACACCATCACAAAAGTACCGTTGCCCCCGGGCGCAAAAAGCCCTACCTGCTCATACCGTGATCAGAAAAAAAAACTTTGGGTATATTTTTACCAGCAGGGTTTCTATGAACTGTTAAACGGAACCTGGACAAAAAAGATCGAACTACCCGGTTTAATGCCCCGGGAGTTTGTACGGTCAATGACGGAAAGCAACGGAATTTACTATGCCATTACCAATAAAGGCACGTTGTTAAAGATACAAGGCGAACATATCATACAGCGCAAACAATACAATGGTTCTTTCAAATCCATCAACATAGACGAAGAACATAACCTTTGGATTGCGGCAGCACATGGCGCTTTACTGATCGATAGCGGTACGTTGTTAGTAAAGGAGGTGCTGAATGCCCAAAACGGGCTTTCGGATAATATGGTCAATATTATTTTTAAAGACAATAACGGTAATTGCTGGTTTGGCACCGATGGCGATGGCCTGTTTAAATATTCTGGCGGCCCGTTCATAAGATATGACAAAAACAACGGTCTTATTGGCAATGTAGTAATGGGCTTTGCAAAAGATAAAAACGGGCAGCTGTTTACCGGTACCCGGGAGGGGGCCCTGCTAAAATACAATGCCGCGAAAAAAACCTTCCAGCCGATCGATCCGCTACAGAAAGCGATCCGCGGTGTGAACTGCCTGGGGTCGGATCCCGGGGGAAATATTTATGTAGGCACCATGGAAAACCGGCTGTTAAAGATCAGTAACGGTCGTGTTTCCGAAATCCTGCTGGAAAAGGATTACCGGCCCGGCATTTTTACGATTAAGTCCTATGGCAATAAGGTATGTGTACATACGACTATGGGTAGCTACTGGGTGGAGGGGACCCGGGTGCAAAAAATCGTTGGAGCTATCGGAGCGGTAAATTCCATTGCGCTCGGCAACAATGAAATATTAGCGGGCGGCAGCAAAGGTTGCTTTATTTTTGCTTCTACGGGTGCAGCAAGGCCTTTGCGTATTCCGGAATTAGAAGATGTAAATATTGCCTGCTTTGAGCAGGTAGGTAACTATATTGTTATCGGAAGTTTTGACGAAGGCCTTTTCTTTTGGGACCAGGCTCATAACAGGGTGCGCGTCTTCAACCGGGAGAGCGGCCTTGCAGATAATAATGTTTTTGCGATCATGAAAGATTCCGGGGGGAATTTATGGGTGGGCACCAGTTCGGGGGTGCAGCAACTGCAACTGGATACTGCAACAGGTCATATCCGCATACGGTTGTTTAACATCGCCGATGGCTATGAGCCTTCAGAAACCAACCTCAACGCAATGATTGAGGGCGATGATCATTCTATATGGATCGGCACCACAAAAGGTGTGTATATCTATAACCCTGTTGCCGACCGGAAAAGAACGGTTGGCATACCCGTTACTGTAATCGAATCGGTGGATTACCCGGGATGCAGCAATACTAAAAAAGAGGACCTTTCGGTATGGGAACATTTACCAAAGTACCCTAAAATAGCTTTTGCCAACAACAGCATCTCGTTTAATTTTAAAGGCATTTATCTGCGGGATCCGGCTTCGCTTCTGTATACCTATAAACTGGAAGGTTATGATACTGCGTTTTCGCGGCCGCAGCGCGAAACCTCCCTGAATTACATGGGCCTTCCGCCGGGGCGATATGTTTTTAAGGTACGTGCCGTAACTCATGAAGGTGTTGTCTCCGCTAATACTGTTGCGTATCCATTTACGATCATTACTCCCTATTACAAAACCACCTGGTTCATGGGCCTGCTGGTATTGAGCCTGGTTGGCATCGGCTGGGCAACACAACTCATTTATACCAATCAGCAACGGAAGCGCCGCAAAGAAATCCGTAAAATCCAGGAGCAGGAGCAACAAAAGATACGGGAACAAACGGCGGCCGATTTCCATGACGAACTGGGGAATAAATTAACCAGGATATCCATACTTGCTGATGTACTGCAGCATAAAACCGATCCGGCAGACGAAGAAAAAAACAAGATCATCCGGCAGATAAAATCGAATGCCCTCGGGCTTTACACCGGCACCAGGGAAATCATCTGGTCGCTCTCCAAAGAAAGTAATAACCTCAACGAAGTACTTCTGACCATCCGGCAGACAGGCATGGAACTTTTTAGCGACACTGCCGTTCAGTTTGTGTTTACCGGCCTTCCGGATACCGATGCCGCCATAAAAATCCCCCCGGGTTATAACCGTCATATTATAATGATATTTAAAGAGCTGCTGAGTAACAGTATGCGACATGCCGGGGCCACCCGGGTCATGATCGTATGCCGGAAGCTGGATCCGGACAAAATCGGCATTTACTTTACAGATAACGGCATCGGGTTTAATAAAGATCAGACCAGGGGACACGGGTTAAACAATATTCAGCAAAGAGCTGAAAAGATCGGGGGCCACATGCAGCTCCGGTCTGCCAGGCACGAAGGAACCAGCTGCAGTTTAATTTTTAGTTTAAAACAATAAAAGAAGCATCGCAGTTTATGAGCATCGGCAACCCATTTACATCAGATACTCCCGCAGTTATTAATATATGTATCATCGAAGATGACGAGGTCATTCGCAAGGGATATGTGAGCCTCTTGCAGTCGGACGAAGAATTTTTTACATCCGGGGAATATGCATCTGCTGAAGAAGCGTTGAAGCACCTGGAGGAAGAGCAGCCGGATGTAATCCTTTTAGATATCCAACTACCGGGTATCAAAGGAGTGGATGCGCTTCCTGCTATAAAAAAAATCCTTCCCCATGTACAGGTCATTATGCTTACGGTTCATGAAACCGAGGACCTTATTTTTACAGCATTAAAAAACGGTGCGTCGGGCTATCTGACAAAAAATACACCCTTCAATAAAATAAAAGACCATATCAGGGAAGTAATGAAGGGTGGGGGTGTTATGAGCGCCGGTATCGCCATGCAGGTGATGCGCCATTTTCAAAAAAACATAAACTCCCCGTTAACAAAAAGGGAAACAGAAATCCTGGAGTGTATTTCCGATGGAAAGAGCCGCTCGAAGATTGCGGCACAGTTATTCATTGATCTTGAAACGGTAAAATCGCATATCAAAAATATTTATCACAAGCTGGATGTCAACTCCCGCGATGAAGCCATTAAGGTTGCCCGGAAAGACCGGTATATTTAAATCATCCGGCGACCCTTTTTCCCTAAATATTTTTTATTTCTACGAACTACCTGCCGGTACCGGCTTGCAGGCGGAATCGCTTATTAATATGCAGGGGCCTAAACCGCATATAGCAGCGGAAAGACAGAGCGTTGACAACATTCCGGTTAAATGCGGCTTTGGACGACAAGCAGCTTTTAACATTTTCTACACACCCCGGCGATAAAAATCACGTTTAAAGGGGGAGTACTTTTTTTTAAGATGGTAATATTTTTATGACAGAAAGCGAAAGAATACAACTTTTAAAAAATAAAAATACAGCCATGAAACAGTTTACTTTTTTTATGCTCCTCTGCTGCCTGGGAACCGGGGTCTTTGCGTCAAATCCGGTTGTTGGAGAACGACCACTGCAGTCCTTTCACTCCCTGTTCAAAAACGTACAAAACGTAGTTTGGGCTTCCGGTAAGGACTACTGTGATGTTTCTTTCCAGACAGAAGGAAAGCTGATGAAAGCCCGGTTTGACAATGCCGGTAACCTTATTCAAACCATCCGCTATTACAAGGAAGAGAACCTCCCGGTATTTGTGCGGCAGCGGATCCATAAGCAATACAGCGGTTGCGAAATCTACGGAGTAACCGAGTTGTCAACCAAAGACGCACTTACATACACGTTTTCGCTTCGCAACAACCGGCATTTATTTGTAGTGATATCAGACCTGAACGGCGATGTGATTTCCTCAAAAAAATACATCCGGAGCGAATCATAACGTTTGCACTTGCATTAAAAGCCTCGGGAAAGAAGCGGCCTCCGCCTTCCAGGAACGGGAGACTGCTTCTTCGCCTGACGCAACTGAATATACTGTAGCGCTTGTATTTGAAGCCCCGGAGGCGCTACCGCCTTTTTACAAGGCTCCATTTTGCAATGGTCATTTCAAACCGGATTTCTCCCTTTCCGTGCGTACCGCATTCCTCCCAACCAGCCTTGCGGTAAAAGGCTTCCGCTCTGGTACCCGGCGCGGTACCCAGCCAAACAGTTTGAGCCGTTTGCATAAAATACCAATCCAGCATTACATCGTGCAATTGTTTTCCAACACCCTTTTTTTCAAATTCTGGGAGCACAAATAAGGCCCATATATTATACTCCCTCAGGTCTGCAATGGAAAACCCAACCACCCGGCCACTCATTTCATAAACCCATCCCTTTCCTCTTTGTGTAATAAATTCCTCGCAATCCATATCCGTTACAAGACCCGGATCGGAAAGTGTATTTTCTTTCACGGCATTCCGAACCCGCTGTATTTGTGGTATATCGTTTATGCAGGCTTCCCTGATCATAATCATCAATGGTTTTATATCTCCGTTGAACGCTATTTTTATTGTAATGTATTCAAATAATTGTTAAGAACAATATCCTGCTTTATATCCGTCAACATAAATATCTCTTGCCCGGATAAAGTCGCCGGAAAAAGACCGGTGCCACAACCACTCCGCCAGGTTTGGCCATCCCGCAAATCCTTTTTAATTTTAGTAAAAACATTGTTGTGATGCCCGAAAAAAACCAGACCACCCGGATTACGGCGGCATTTTTGGACTATGAAAAGTTTAAGGCCGACATTACGCGAATGGAGAATGAGGTAGCGCAGTTAAGAGCAAACAGGGATCGGTTGCTGCAGCCTGCAGCCTCCGAACTTACCGATCTTGTTGCTCAGAAGATCGTTGATTACGATGAGCAGATCATCCGGGAAGAAAGCGCCATTAACCAATATGAGTTTGAAATGGAGAAGGTTGTCACCTTCCTTGAATCTGTCTTTGCCAGGATTGGGGTCGATAAAGCAATCCGTGTAGTAAGCCTGGGCCATGAAGCCTTCCATATTTACCGCAACGATAAGAACCTGTTTTCAAGGGAAAAAGAGCTAAAGGCGTTCTTGTAAAAACGGCACGTGATTGAAAAAGAACTAAACTAACACAGTGTAACACAATAACTTAAGACCAAAAAGAAGGACTGATGATTGCAGAACCAGGAACAAAAATTTGCTTCCTTTATTTTCTTATCGCTACTGCCGCTTAACTATGACTTCCGCTATATTGCATTTTTCATTTATCTCATTTTAATCCCCCCCAAAAATTATGTTGGGCTAACCATACAATGATCCCAGGGCCAGCGTATGTATGGCCCCGGTTAGTAACGCTGATCAGGAAAATAGTATTGAATATTATGCCGCAACAAGCCCGAAGGCTTCCCAATGGCTAATGTATATTAAATTGAGCCGGACACCGGCAGGTGAACCAAAACTGCCGGATAAAACAACAACATAAAAAATGAAACATTTCGCATGGCCGCTCGTATTTTTATTACTATTATGTGCTAACCCGTTGCCTTCGCCTCCCCGCGCGGCGAAAACGATTCCGGATCTGGCAATTATGAATCATAAAGGCATGCCAGGAGGCCTGCTGAAACATGCCAAAAGCGTCTTAATAAAAGATTTACCAGAAAAAGTAGCCCTAAACAGAAAAGACCCTAAATTATACAGCTCTTATTATTTTACCTTTGCAGCAAGTGATGGTTATAGAGTAGTTTACCCAGGGAACGAAATTTTTAATTCCCCGATCGGGAATAACTTATATATGGTTACATCCATACAAAATGAATTCCTGTAACAAATACGTAGCAGGATCCTGGTGGTAACCACTACAGATTTTAAACCGGCCGAAGATTTATAAATCTTAGTAAATAATAGTGAGCAGCGTTTTATAAAAGCAGTTATGATAACAGATAGTTACGGTCGTATTATTAATTATCTGCGGCTAGCCGTTACAGATCGTTGCAACCTGCGTTGTACGTATTGTATGCCTCAAGACGGGTTAGACTGGCTTCCGCGCAAGGAATTGATGACTTATGAAGAAATGCTGCGTATTTGTTCATTGTTCGTAAAAATGGGGGTGGAAAAGATACGCATTACGGGCGGTGAGCCTTTTATAAGGAAAGACCTGATGGTTTTCCTGGAGCACCTTTCGGCTACCAGCGGCTTAAAAGAACTTACCCTTACGACAAACGGGCTACTTACTGCGCCTCTGGTTCCGGAATTGAAACGCATCGGTATTCAATCCGTAAATCTCAGTCTCGACACGTTGGATGAACAGCGTTTCCGGAAAATAAGCCGCCGGGATGGACTGGGTCAGGTGATAAAAACACTGGAAACCCTTCTCGCATTTGGTATTGCCGTAAAAATAAACACTGTGGTAATGGAAGATCATAATATTGAAGACATCATTCCCCTGGTGCAGCTTACAAAAACACAGCCCGTCTCCGTTCGTTTTATTGAAGAAATGCCGTTTAACGGGGGCACACATACGATCTCCCTGAAATGGGATCACCAGCACATCCTGCAATTTATCCGGGAACATTTTCCGGATATTCAAAAAACTCCGGATACCCCACACGCCACTTCCTCCAATTACCATATTCCGGGATATGAAGGAAATATAGGCATTATTGCGGCTTACAGCCGTAGTTTTTGCGGCTCCTGTAACCGGATACGCATCACACCTACAGGAATTGTAAGAACCTGCCTGTACGACGCGGGCAAATTAAATGTGAAAGATCTGCTGCGTAAGGGAAGTACGGACGAGGATTTAGAAATTATGATCAGAGCGGTGCTGTTAAAAAAGCCTGCTGATGGCTGGGATGCACAGCGTTTGCTGTCCGGGCAAAAATCAGCACACCAGTCAATGGCAACAATTGGAGGATAGTATTATGGACCCTATAACCGTAGCGCAGGCAGATAAAATCATTCAATCGCAAATCGGGAATTACGGCACTGAAGAAGTGGGATATGATTCGGCATTGGGGCGAATACTCGCGGAGAATATAGTTTGCGACCGGGATTTGCCGCCGTTTAACAGGGCAACCGTTGATGGCATTACCATAGATTTCAATGCATATGCTGAAGGCGTACGCTCTTTTAAAATAAAAGCCGTACAGGCTGCAGGCGAACCTCCGGTTCCCATCTCAGCAAAGGACGAATGTATTGAAATAATGACCGGCGCGGCACTGGATCATAGTGTAAATACGGTGATCCGCTACGAAGATATCGATATTGTCAATGGTACTGCAACCATAAAAAATATAGAGATCATTAAGGGCCAGCAAATACACCTGCAGGGCAGGGACAAAAAAAGGGGCGACCAGATTGCTAATGCAGATTGCATTATTACACCCGCGTTACTGGGGCTTTTGGCCGCTGTAGGTAAAACAAACGTTCTGGTAAAGAAAGTTCCGCGTATAAAAATCATTACCACCGGCGATGAAATGATCGAAGCAGAAAAAGCACCTACGCCCTACCAGCTGCGGCGCTCCAACGGAATAGTAATCAAATCCGTACTGGAAAAGCATCATGTAACGGCTGATGTAGCGCACCTGGCTGATGATGCTGAACTGATAAAAAAAGAATTGGCCCGCTGCCTGAATGATTATGATGTACTGCTGATGAGCGGTGGCGTATCAATGGGAAAATTTGATTATGTTCCCCGGGTCTTAAACGCGTTGGGCGTGGAAGCATTATTTTACAAAGTACTGCAACGGCCGGGAAAGCCTTTCTGGTTTGGCTCCTACAAAAGACAAAAGCCGGTTTTTGCATTTCCGGGTAACCCTGTTTCCGTGTTTATGTGTCTGCATCGTTATTTTATTCCCTGGCTGAACGCTTCCCTGGGAATCACAGACCGGCCACAGTATGCAGTACTGCAAACCGACATTCGCTTTGCACCGGCCCTTCAATACTTTGTTCAGGTGCAGCTCCGGAGTAATACAGATGGGCGTCTGATGGCTACGGTGCATGATACCAATGGATCCGGGGACTTCAGCCACCTGACCGATACAGATGCGTTTATGGAATTACCGTTGGATCAACATGAATTCAAGCAGGGCACCTGCTATAGAATCTGGAACTACTAAAATACTCCCCATGCCTGGTTTTACACATTTAAATAACGAAGGTCAGCCTACTGTGGTAAATGTAAGCAAAAAGAACATCACGCACAGAAAGGCAACAGCGCAAGCAATTGTTGCATTACCCGAACCCGTTTTCCAGGAACTTCAAAAAGATGGTTTCACTACCAAAAAAGGCACGGTATTTCAAATAGCAATTATTGCGGGCATTATGGCAGCCAAGAAAACGGGCGAACTGATTCCCCTATGCCATCCGCTGGGGTTGGATCATTGCGATATTCACATTGAGGTGAACAATCAGCAGGAAATTGTGATTCATTGCACTGCTGCTGTTGAAGCAAAAACCGGTGTGGAAATGGAAGCCTTAACGGGTGCAACCGTAGCCGCGCTTACTATTTACGATATGTGCAAGGCGCTTAGCCACGATATTTTAATAAGAGGTATCCAACTAATGGAAAAAACCGGAGGTAAAAATGATTTTAAACGTGCATAAACTACCGGCATTAAATGGGCTGGTACTGGCGGGTGGAAAAAGCCGCAGAATGGGTACGGCTAAGGACCTGATACAATGGCATGGTAAAGAGCAGCGCTATTATACGGCCGACCTGCTGCACCATTGTTGTGACGAGGTTTTTATCTCCTGCCGGCAGGAACAGGAAAAAGAAATCAACACTGCCTATAAAGCTTTGCCGGACAGTTTTTTGAACATGGGACCACTGGGAGGCATCCTTTCCGCGTTTCGCTCTCAGCCGGATAAAGCCTGGCTGGTGGTGGCCTGTGACCTCCCGTTAGTCAACAAAAAGACACTGGAGCACTTAATTAAAAACAGAGCCGATACAAAAATTGCCACTGCTTACGAAAGTCCGGTTGATGGCTTACCCGAACCACTAATCACCATTTGGGAGCCGGCCAGTTATCCGGTATTGTTGAACTTCCTGGGACAGGGTATTACCTGTCCGAGAAAAGTATTAATACAAAACAAGGCTTTACTATTGAAGCCTTTGCAACCCGAAACGCTCATGAATGTGAATACTCCTGAAGAAGCCGTTACAGTAAAAGAAATGATAGACAATGGAAAGCAATAAGCCATGACACACGATCATTTTGAACGCTATCATTGTCAGATAGCCTTACCTGGTTTTGGTAAAAATGTACAACGGCTCCTGCAAAATGCCCGGGTATTGATTGTAGGCGCTGGCGGCCTGGGCTGTCCTGCAGCCCAATACCTTGCCGCAGCAGGCATTGGGACCATTGGCATCGCCGATGATGATGTGGTATCTGTAAGCAATCTGCACCGCCAGGTATTGTACACGCCTCAGGATGTAGGTTTACCTAAGGTGGAAATTGCATCAAAAAAATTACAGCAGCAAAACCCGGGTATTGTCGTCATTCCATACAATGTGCGTGTTACCTCAATGAACGTGATGGACCTTATTGCCGGCTTCGACCTGGTCATTGAAGGCGCCGACAATTTTGAAACAAAATATTTGCTGAACGATGCCTGCGTGCTTTCAGGAAAACCATTGGTATATGGCGCTATCTATCAATACGAGGGGCAGGTAAGTGTGTGGAACGTATTGCAGGAAGATGGAAGCCGGTCTCCCAATTACCGGGATGTTTTTCCCAATGCAGCAACAGCAGAAGTGCCTAATTGCGCGGAAGGCGGCGTTATCCCCACACTGGCCGGCATGGTAGGCTGCATGCAGGCGAATGAAGCCATTAAATTTTTTTCGGCAAAAGAAAAACTATTAACCGGAAAACTGTGGATCCTGAATGTGCAGGAGCATAGCTCCTATACGGTACGGCTTAAAAAGCAAACCGCCGTTCAAATTACTGGACTGCCACCAACTATTTCAACCATTGATTTTGACAGTGTGCAAAAAATGGCCGCGTACCAGTTCATTGATGTACGTTCTGAAACGGAACACCAGGATTTTAATATCGGGGGAAAAAACATCCCGTTGGAAATACTTGCCAACAATCCCGAAGTACTTTCCTCCTCCATGCCTGTTGTTTTTTATTGCGCCTCCGGAAGGCGTAGTGCGGCAGCTGCAAGGATCATTTTAAACCGGTTTCCACAGGCAACCGTGTATTCTTTAGAAGGCGGCTTGCAAGCGTTGAAAAAAACCTCATCCGTGTAACCGGCTCCGCTTCCAAAATCAATCTATAAATATATCCTGCTTTTTAGCGGTTGCAGCTGTATGCCTTCCTGCCAATTCCAACAATGTGGTTTCGATCATCTCACACATATTGCTAAGGGCCAGATCATTAGTGTCTGTACCAAAAGGCTCTTCTATTTCATCAGCGATGGCCTCAAAAGCCACAAAAGTATACGCAATAAAGACCACTATAAAGGGCGTGAACCAGCGAAGACTGTCCACCAAACCGAAGGGTAATAAAAAGCAATAAATATAAACAGTGCGATGGAGCAATACCCGGTAACTGTACGGAATAGGGGTGGAAGCAATTCTTTCACAGCCACCAATCACATCCGCAATTTTATCAATATTCGCATCAAAGCGCGCCTGCTGAATGGAATCTATATTATTTTCAAGCTTTGCTTTTTGTACCCACTCGCCCAACAACCTGGTTATTACGATGGGCTTATACTGCTCCTGTTCAACCAGTTTAAATTGCTTTTCGCTTAACCGTTTCCGGAGATCTTCCGTTGGATCGGTGCCTCTCAGCTGATGCTTTAAGGCATAGGTACAGGCGGTAAGCAACGCTACAAATGTGATAACGGAGGCATCTGCAATCTTTGTATTTACCAGCGTTAACGCCTGGCGAACCAGCGAGCGGGTGATGTTTAGCTGTGCGCCCCATAGTTTACGGCCCTCCCAAAAGCGCTCATAACTGGCATTATTGCGGAATCCCAGGAACAAAGCCAGCACAAATCCGAACAAAGTAAGCGGGGCGGGGTTCAGCGGCACTTTGTAGGAAAGAATATGCCCATGCAGGTATACAATTACAAATGAAAGTAAAAACAGCGCCAGCAGGCGGGGCAATACCTTAGGAAGCACGGAGCCCCGCCACACAAAGAGCATTCTGAACCAATGTTCTTTTTTTCTGATGATCATAAGAATTATTACACCTCGTTAAATTGAACGCGAAACATAAAAAAGTACAGGCTTACACCTGCTATCGTTGTAATTGGCCCCGATAAAGCATTTCGTCTACCTTTTTATATACCTCCGGGCTATGCTTCCTGATTTTTATTCTTACGTATTTTGATGCGGGCATATTGCTTTCTTTTACCACGTTGTTTACTGATATCAGCACATTTGTTTCCGGGAAATAGGTAACCGTATTTTTTTCAGGGATGGGATAGGCTACGATAATGAAGAGGGGCGCAACGCGTTCGATTCCATCATCATAATTAAACAGGTCTACCTTATCCCCATCCTTAAAGCCGGCATGGTCGATGTCTTTTTGATTCATAAATACTACGCGCCGCTCATTGTGGATCCCGCGGTAGCGGTCATCCAAACCATAAATGGTTGTGTTAAACTGATCATGAGTGCGGGTGGTAGCCATCATGTATTCATCATCCGCCAGGCGGTTATCAGGCAGTTCCGTAAGGGTAAATGGCGCCCGATAGTTGTATTGTTTTGCAAACCGTTGTTCATCACGGGCTGCGTTGGGTAAATAAAACCCGCCTTTTTCCCGTACGCGCCTGTTGTAATCTTTAAAACCCGGGATGCATTGTTCAATATCATCCCTTACGGCATCATAACTGTCATGATAACGCTGCCAGTTCACTACCGACCGACTGCCTAAAGTAGCCATTGCCATACGGCAAACAATCTGGGTTTCGTTAACAAGGTTGTCCGATACCGGTTCCAGTATGCCCTTTGAATGCTGTACCACACCCATTGAATTTTCTGTGGAAATCATTTGCACTTCCCCATTGACAATATCTTTATCGCTCCGGCCGTAAGTAGGTAAAATGAGCGCTTCCTTCCCGTGAACTAAATGTCCCCGGTTTAATTTTGTAGAAACGCAGACCAGTAAATGAAGTTTCCGGAGCGCATTAGCCGTATAAGTCGTATCAGGTGTTGCAGACAAAAAGTTTCCACCCATACAAAAAAGCACTTTTACCTTTTCTTCGTGCATGGCTTTAATGGCCCTTACGACATCATAGCCGTGCCGGCGCGGCACTTTAAATCCGTAAAATTTTTCAAGGCGGTCTAACTGTTCATCCGTTGGTTTCTCATCAATCAGCATCGTTCTGTTGCCCTGCACGTTACTATGGCCTCTTACCGGGCACACCCCGCCGCCGGGTATGCCGATGCAGCCTTTCAGCAGCAAAATATTCAGGATTTCCCGGATCATGCCCACCCCGTTGGGTTGCTGGGTAAGGCCCATACCCCAGCAAACTATAATACGTTTTTTAAAGGCCATCATCTGGGCCGCTTCGTAAATTGCCGCAGGTGTAAGTCCGGCTTCAGCAGCAAGAGCATCAAGCGTATATTTTTCAAACTGCTGGGTAAATGCATCAAAGCCGGTCGTTTTTTCCCGGATAAAATCATGGTCGAACACCGCTCCCGGAGATGTTTTTTCAAAATCAAGCAGCAGTAATTCGATGGCTTTTAAAAGGGCCATATCCCCATTGATCTTTACCGGCAAATACAGATCGGCAAGCTTCCCGCCATGACCTAAAACGCCGGATACCTCCTGGGGATTCCGGAAGCCCATTAATCCCGCTTCCGGCAAAGGATTGACCGCGATAATCTTCGCCCCGTTTTTCTTTCCTTTTGCAAGCGCGCTCATCATTCTCGGCGCGTTGGTTCCGGGGTTTTGGCCTATAATGATAATAATATCCGTATCATAAAAATCCTCCAGCTTTACCGTTCCTTTACCAATACCGATGGTGGGACGCAAGGCAGAGCCGGATGTTTCATGACACATATTGGAACAATCGGGCATATTGTTCGTGCCAAACGCTTTTGCAAAAAGCTGGTAAACAAAGGACGCTTCGTTACTGGTTCTGCCGGATGTGTAGAATGCCGCAGCATCCGGAGTGTTCAACGCATTCAGCTGTGTTGCAATTTTTTTAAACGCATCCTCCCAGCTTATCGGTTGATAGTGTGTTGCTCCTTCCGGCAGGTATAGGGGTTCCGTCAGCCGCCCCAGCTTACCGATCCGGTAATCATCCAGCTTTGCAAGATCCATTACTGAATTTTTTTTAAAAAAGTCCGCTGTAAGTCTTTTTGTTGTGGCCTCTTCCGCCAGGGCCTTCGCACCGTTTTCACAGTACTCCGCTACGGGCGAGCGCTCATCATCAGGATCAGGCCATGCACAACTGGGACAGTCAAATCCCTTGAACTGATTCATTTTCAGCAAGGCCACGTTTCCCCTGAAAAACGTTTTTTCTTCAATAAGGTCTTTCATGGCTGCCATTACAGCAGGTATCCCAGCCGCCCAGGTCTTTAAAGGGGTTAATTTAAGGTTTAATAATTTGTATGGATTCTCTGCATCCGGTTCCGACTTCAGCATCGTTTCTATTTCCTTTTTGTGCAGGGAGCCGATATTGTAATCTGCTTTCATAAAAACAGTTTTTACTGACAGTTTAAAGAAGGGTTTGGATAGTTGTCGCTTTGATCTTCTGTAGTATTGTCAATGCATACAAAATCCTTTTCAACAAGTAGTTTTACAGCTCCGGACTGCGCTTCATAACCTATTCTTTCCGTATTTACCAACTCATGAATCATAGCTTTGGGCAGCTTTAACACAATTTGGTTTTCGACAAATGCAGCATCCATTTCATTTTCATCGGTACGTTCTATGGAATAGCTAAACAAACCGGTTTTAAACTGGGTAACGCTTTTCACAAAGCCTTTCTGTCCCAAATCGGCAACTTCTGATTTGGTGAGGCGAAATCTTATGGAATTATCTTTAATCCTGATCTTCATTTAAATGAGCTATTTGTAAAAAACTGCTTTGATGATAAATATTGAACCGGTCTTTTTTCAGAAACCCTAAAAGTGTAATATCCGATTCACGGGCTAATGTTACTGCAAGGGTGGAAGGAGCGCCGATTGCTGCTACGATTGAAATTCCGGCCATGGCCGCTTTTTGAATCAATTCAAAACTTGCCCTGCCACTCAGCAGCAATATACCGTTTTGCAGGGGAAGCTGGTGATTCGTAAATGCGTAACCCACTAATTTATCCAGTGCGTTGTGGCGCCCCACATCTTCTCTTAAAAATAAGAGTTCGCCGTTAATAGAGAAGAGCCCCGAGGCATGAATACCTCCTGTAGCAGAGAATTCATCTTGTGTTGCCCTTAGTTTTTCGGGCAGCGAATAAAAAATATCGGGCGCAACGGTCACAAGGCCCCTGTTCAAATTCCGGAAAGGACGACTAACCGTGCTGATCGATTCAATGGAAGTTTTACCACAAACCCCGCAGCTGGATGTGGTATAAAAATTACGGTCCGATCGCGATAATTGGGGTACAACCTCCTCTTTTAATGTAACCAGTAGTACATTTTCATCCAGATAACCAACATGTTGAACCTGCTCTATTGATCCAATAATACCCTCGGTAAAAAGAAATCCCAGGGCAAGATCAACATCCTTCCCCGGCGTTCGCATGGTTACAGAAATGGTGGCCCGCTCCTGTTTTTTTTGAATGCTGTAGCTGATTTTTATTTCGAGCGGTTCTTCAACAGACAACGTGTCGATATAAGAACGGGTGATGCTGCCATCCACTTTTTTGACGGGCATTTTTTTTACAGACGCTGGTTCCAACCCGTTCATTTTCATATCTTATATTTTGGGGTGACATCCACCACTATAAAATTAAAAAAAAATACCTGATGGGATGACAGACAAATTCGAAAGAAAAAAGCGGCTGCCCGGTAGTTATTATTATTGATATCACTGTCACTATTTTCAATAGCAATAATTGTTTTTCGTAATAGCTTCGCAGATGACGTTACCCGAAATTCATTCAGGCATGCGCCGCAACCCATTCCTCCCCGTCTTCGAAAACTTCTTTTTTCCAAATCGGTACCTTTTGTTTCAGTGTATCAATAGCATACCGGCAGGCGTCAAACGCAGCTTCCCGATGGGGCGCATTGACCGCTATAATGACTGCAATATCGCCTACTCCCAACACTCCCGTACGATGGTGTATGCATACATTTTTTACAGCAAACAGCCGTATTGCATTTTCTGCAATTTTCTGCATCTCTTTTAATGCCATGGGTTCATAGCATTCGTATTCCAGACGTGTAACGGTTTTCTCCTTTGTTTTATTTCTTACGATTCCTGTAAACGTTACCAATCCTCCACAGGTGTCATCCGCGGTTGCGTCCATACAGGCTAAAACATTCAATGTTGTGCCAGAAATTTTTATTTCGATCATAATCCGTCAATTTTTAACCGCCGCTCACAGGGGGTATAATCGCAATTTCGTCTCCCTGATTCAGCACCTCGGTATCATTTGCATATTCCTCATTTTTTGCTACCAAGTACGACCGCAGTTTTTTTAGGTCAGGATAGGTCGATTCTAAGCGATGTTTGAAATCGGCCACCGTGATGGAATCTTCCAATTCTATGTTCAAAAATGGAGCTTTGAAAAACTCTTTTACAATTCCAAAAGCCAGTATTCGCATTTTCATTTTTAAAATTACAAAGAATACCGGTTTGTTACTATAAATGTTTCACCAACACTTCTATGCCTGCAAAAAAAACTAATAAGGCTGTTAGCCGTTTTATAATTAAGGGGTCAAACCTCACCGACATTCTTGATCCAGCCTGCCCGCCGATAAATACTGCAAGGCCTAATAAAATAATTCTTGTATGGTTCATATTACCTGGAAGCTGCGTTAGCTGGCCCGCAATTCCCGAAGCAGAATTCACCAGTATAAAAACGCTTGCTGCGGCAGCAATCTTTTTAGGCGCATCCCATTTCATTAAATTCAAAACCGGCGAAAGAAATATACCGCCGCCTATTCCTACCAGGCCAGACAGGAAACCAATTGCCCCACCCAATGCACTATTTTTTAGAATGGATTGATTCCCGGAGCGTTCCGTCACCGGAAGAGAACGGTCCCTCGTTTTTGTCCATAGCAAAATGGCTGCAACAACCAGGCTGCACCCCAGGATAATAAAATAAATGTTTTGGCTGATCCGCAAAATGGCTCCCAAATACGCCAACGGTATGCTTAAAACAACCAGTGGCACTATTTTTTTCCAGTCTACCTGGTGGCTTTTTATATAAATAAAAACCCCGCCACAAACAACAATGATATTACAAATAAGTGCAATAAGCCTCAGTTCTTTAAAAGGAAGGCCATATAGCGCCAGCACAGCCAGGTAACTTGAGCCGCCCCCAAATCCTACGGAGGCATAAATAAATGCAATGAAAGCGAAAAAAATCACCAATTCCCAATGTGGCATCATTTACAAATTATAGGCTAAAAATAGCCATAAAAAATAGCCCTATGAGGATATGTATCCATTTATATTTTTCAACCGGATTTCGCTTCATCCAACCAATTACCGGTTTACAGCCTGCCAGCGGTTCATTAAAATATGCAGCGAAGAAGAAATGGAAACAGGACCGGAGGCCGGATACAGCAGGAGCTCCGTTTTCAACCTTATAAGAAGACCGGACCGGTCCTTATGTTTCTGCAGGACCAGGCATATTGTTTTGGGAATTTTACTGCCGTTTCCTTTCGCCAAAAATTTCAAAGAATTGATGCTCTCCGATAACAGGCGCGGGTAAAGATATCAGATCACTCCGTTACAAATTCACAAAAAAAATAATCAATAAAAGAATGGCCAATCCTGTCTTTCCGGTAATCATTTTCTCTCGCCGCAAATATTCTTAGGCAAATCTATGTTCGTATATTTGGTAGTATGAGAACCTCCTGCTTTCTTTTGTTGCTGCTACTCAGCAACCTTAACTCCAGCGCTCAAAACTGCTCCTGTGTAACAACTTTTGATCGTGTTGTTTCCTACGTGGAAAGGAATTATGCCGGCTCAAAAGATAAAATTAATTCACAAACAAAGCGCTCATACATTTTCCACACCGCAACCTACCGGCGTATGGCGCGTCAGGTAAAGAAAGATGCCGGGTGCCTTTATGCCATTAACCAGTGGCTGGAATTTTTTAAAGATCATCATATTGCATTGTCTCCTGGTACAAATGCCGACTCGACATCCCTGCAGAAAGCTATTGCTTCAACAGAAACCATTGCACTTCCACCGCCTGCTATTGCGGCAATGCGTGCCCAAAAGGGTAATGCAGGGATCGAGGGTATTTATGCCAACGATAATTATGAGGTGGCCGTAGTGAAAAATGACAATGGATTCCGCTCGTATGCCGCCATTATTCTCAGTTCCAAAGTAAAGGAATGGCAACCGGGCCAGGTAAAATTTGAACTGGTTAAAAAAAGCGGCAATGAATTCGGCGCCATCTGGTATTACAAGGATCATCATCCTGAATTTGGCACCGTCCGTTTCGATGAGGAGAATGGCCTGTTAAAGGAGGGTTGGAATAAGCTGGGGTATAAGCCATCGCCGGTGGTCCACAAACCGCTGTTTGAAGAAGAGCTGACCGCTCCGGTCTATTTCAAAAAACTGGATGCTATCGCCTGTTACCTGCGTATTAAAAGTTTTGATATTGATCTGTACAAAATGATCGATTCGGTCGTGAACACGAATTTGCCTGTTATCACTTCCACCCCGCAGCTGATTATTGATCTGCGTTACAACGGCGGGGGCGGTGATCGCTCTTACAGAACGCTGCGTCCGCTGATCTACACCCAACCGGTAAAGACGACCGGCGTGGATCTTTGGGTAACGCCGGATAATATCGCCGCCAATGAACGGTTATTTGCTGCCAATGAAAATATTCCTAAAGATTATATTGCACAATACAGGGCTAAAGTAAAAGAGGTTCCACAGGGAAGCAGTGGTTACGTGAATGTGTATAACGACAGAACGGATACGCTAACCAACACACCCCATTTTCCCGAGAAAGTGGCGATCCTCATTAATAACCGTTGCGGCAGCACTACGGAACAGTTCCTGCTGGAAGCAAGACAAAGCAAAAAAGTGGTTCTCATGGGTGAACATACCCAGGGCGTACTGGACTATGCCAATATGCGCGACAAAGATTTTTCCTGTCCGGCTTTTACACTGGGTTACGCCACCACGCGTTCCCGGCGGCTGAACGAAGGCCAGGGCATCGACAACAAAGGTATTGAACCCCATATCCAGCTTGACTTCTCTGGTAGTTCCTGGTTAAACGAGGTCCGGGAGAAACTGCAACAGCAGGCGCTTTCAAACCCGGCTACCCGGTAGACAATCCTGTTTAGGCATCCGGAAAGCCCTTAAAATAAACAGGCGGCCAATACGACGTACTGCCTGCCCTACGGATACCGGTGGCAGCACCATTTATGATCGGGCATCCTTTTACTAATGCGTATTTGATCTTAGTACCCATCGCCCTATTGAAGAAACAAGACGCCTTTCCCAGCGATTAAGACCGCTTCTTGTTAATGCGCTACCTAACGCTTCGGCTTTAATAAATCATCTCATATTCATCGTAATCTGCGCTGCGCCATGCATGGGGCCGCATGGCTGGCGAAATAAAAAAATAAGGGGAGAAGGTCCGGACTTTAACCTTCCGTTGCTGCGGTATAAACTCTAATATCCGCAACCAGCCATCACCTCCATTGCCATGCCAGCCTCCTCCTTCGCGCTGTGCGTTAAACAACATCTGATGCACGGGTCTACCATCAGCGTTCCGGTCAACCCGGTAACCTACCTGATCACGATGCGCATCGCTATTGGCGATATGCCCTGAAAAGACAAACTGTACCTGCGGACTTCGAGAAACGAACTGCTCCCAGATCACTTTGCCGTAATTTGCATTTTTCAGTGGATATTTTTCCATATGCGTACGATTGCCGTCCGAATTAAGATAGCTGTGCGTGAGGACCACACCAATGTGATCCCTGTATTCAGGCACATGGGCCAGGCTGTCGGCCCACTTTAATACTTCAATGCGTGGGGCAAACTCCAGTGAAAAAATCAAAAATGGCCGGCCTGACGGATCATTCCAGGTATAGGCTGCATTTTCCAATGTCTTTTCCCCCTCTGCATTCGGAAACATGGCCGCAATCAGTTTTTCATTCAGCGGGTTCACCTGTGGAGGGAAATAACTGTTGAACTGGGAATACCTGTTTTCCGAACTTTTGGTTCCATAATCATGATTTCCGGTGCAAAGTATATACGGCACTTTGTTATTGAGCTTATAGAATGCGCCGGAAATGAACCGCCATTGCGCAAAGCTCGACTGATCACCGTTGATGCTATCCGGAACGACTATATTATTTTGCTCTACAAGATCTCCCGTGCATAATACCATCTGGATATTGAGCTTTTGTTTCTCATCAACAATCCAATCGATCATATTACTGAAAAGCGCCTGGTTACGGGCAAATTTGGTATAGGTCTGCGGGTCGGGCAACAGTACCCAGGTATAGGCCGCGCCATCGCTGAGCGCCGGAACCCGCAATTGGTCCAGGGACGCGGCCTGTGCAAAGGAATACCCGTTATAAAAAAGAAATAAAAAAATTAAAAGGTTGTTTTTTATATAAAACTTCATTTTCTATCGGATTTGATAATTATTGATAGGCGCTCCACCACACGCGCGCCTTGTAAAAGCAGGCGCCTTTGATCGTACGTGTGTAGGCCGGATAGTCGTACCGGACAGTATTTGTATTCCAGCCGTCGGTACATGTTGAAGCCATTGTCAGTACAACCTGACCTGAAGGTTGGTTGCCTATGGATTTAACTTCGCTGTTGTATGATCCGACCGGTGTGAATGTTTTTGTAGTTTTATTAAAGGTGTACACCCCTTTTGAAGTAGTGAGCCATAGCCGGTTTTTATCACCATAGAACGCAAAAAGATCATGTCCACCAGTTGTTGGCAGAGAAAACCGGCACCCCGCTTTTTCATTAATGACGGGTGCCGCTGCAGTGCCGCCAATCTCTAAACCTGTTAATACGTCGCTGCCCAATGCCCAGAGAATTTTTTCTGCCGGATCCCACAATACGCCATGTGCACTGGATAATGTAAAGTTGACGTACTTTACGGAAGCGGGGCCCTGCGAGGAGGTGTAGACCCGGACGCTGTTTCCATTGGACGCAGCTATCGCAACATTACCATCAGGTAATAACTCGATAGCATGCGGATTGTTTGCAGCAGGTCCCGGACGTCCGACATCGATCGCCCATAATTTTTTGTTGCCTGCAGGATACGGTACCAGGCCGCAGAATCCCCGCGAATCTGCTATAGCCACCACCTGTCCACCAAAAAATGTACTGCTGCGGAGTTTTACATCTGAAGGCGCACCCCAGCCTACATCGCCCGGGAAACCATTGGATGCATCCGGGAACCAGGACCAAACCCGTGCAGCACTATTGTTCCAATCGCTCACCTTTGAATCAAAAACCATTACCTGGCCGGCGCCCTGGTTCACAATAGCTACCGGCCAATCATTTGAAGCGCCCCTTTCGTCCGACGAAGCATTTGGAGCCGTTCTTTGCGAGCATGCGGCTAGCAGGGCGATGATGCCCAAGGGCCACTGCGGCAAGAAAAAAAGGCCTAAAATTTTCATATGTTGCATGCTTCGGAATCCTTGTTATGTATGCAAAAAAATAAGTATGCTACCATCCCGGATTCTGCTTTAACTTCGAATTAAGTGTTAGTTCATTGGTTGGGATCGGCAGCAGGTAATCGCGCCCCACATTAAAACGATAGCCATTGTTCATGACACTATAGGGCTTAAACGGATCGATATACCCATCTGCATTGACAGGCAGTGTTGCGAGGGCCGAATTAAATTGGGCGCTTGCTCCGGGGTAATTTTCCCACTGTTTCTTATACGCCCCCAACGGACGTTTCCCTACAATTTTTTCATCAGCAACCGCCCATCTGAAAAGATCGTCTACGCGGTACCATTCCGCAGCTAACTCCACCTTCCTTTCCCTGCGTATTTCATTCAATACCGGAGACAATGAAGGAAACTCCTGGTTTGGATCCGTTGCAATATTTGCCAATTGCAAAAGTCCGGCCGACATTCCCACCCGGAGGCGCAATGCGTTAATTGTTTTATCAATATCGCTTTGAGTAAGGGCACCTAATTCGGCCTTTGCCTCGGCATGAATCAATAATACTTCTGCAAAACGGAAATGCACATAGCCCTGGGTACTTTGTGCAGCATTGTTTTCTGCAAAATCGCCAGTATGTCCTTTGTATACCTGGTACCCTGTTGATGTATTATTTGCACCGTTGACTTCAATTGTCGGCGTCGTAAAATATTGCCCGGTTGCATACCATTTTACATGCTTGTTATCATCTACATTAATGGTTTGGTTCAATCGCGGGTCCCTGTTCTTAACAACGTCTTTCAATGTACGGTCTCCTGCATATAGCGGGCTCAGTGCAATGGGCTTGCCATCCAGGCACAGGTAGGACTCCACCATATCCTTGGATAACCCTATACCCGAACCATTGATGGAGTAGCGCGTCCAGGTATGTGTCACCTGGTCTGCAACAGAATACTTGCGCCAGAACAATACTTCCTTGCTGGAAGCATAATCTTTTTGGTTAAAGAGCAGCCAGTATCCATTTTCGACACCGATGTTATCTAAGCGGGGATACCCGTTTTTTTCACCCATCGCCATTAAATCTCCGGAGGCAGTGGCTGCAGCTGTCAAAAATTTCGTTCCGTCTGAACCATCCACCTTAAAAGGCGTATTTTTCAGGCCGTGATATTTTTCCCATGTTCCTTCGTATAACGCAACCCGTGCTTTAAGCGCTAACGCAACCTCCTTTGTAATGCGTCCGGTCCAGCTTCCTCCCGCTCTTTCTGGAAGATAACTTATGGCATTATCAAGATCCTGCAGGATCGAATCGACAACCTGGTTACGGGGCAGCCGCGCGGAAAAAAGTAATTCGGAACCTGTGCCAACCAATGTAGACGCCCAGGGTAAAGCACCAAATTTCCGCAATTTATCATAGTAGAAAATCGAACGAAAGAATAATGCCTCACCTACATACTGCTGTACATCTTTAAAAGGAGCAACTACTTTTTTATAGTTATCTATGAAATAATTGATATTCCGCAAGGGTGTCCAGTCGGAAATAGACCAGCCCCCGCCTGAAGACGGCACCGTGCCCTCGCCATTCATACGCCGGTTATAGTTGAAGGGAACATTGGCATCACTGCCATCACCCGCATCAATAGTATAAGGCCCGGTTCCCCATGCCCGGCGTGAAGGCAATAATCCATCGTCATTGTAAAAACTATTAACGTAGAGCCGAAGATCATTGACGGAAGTCCAATAGTCGGCATCGTTGATATTAACCAATGGCTTTCGCTCCAAAAAGCCATCCTTGCTGCAGCTCACCAGCATAAAAAGACCTAACAAAACATATATATATCGTTTCATATCTCGAGTTTGAATAAATGGATAACTAAAAAGTAATATTGACACCGCAAGACCATACCCGCTGGAAAGGATACACCCGGCCATCTGTTGCAGAAAATTCGGGGTCCATGGTCTTGATCAGCCTCGTAAAAGTGGCAAGATTCTCAACGTTTGCAAAAAACCGCAACCGGTCACAATCAATCCGCTTTAAAAAATGGGGCTGGAGTGCATAGCCCAGCTGTATATTCTTGATTCGCAGATATGCCGCATTCTGAACATAACGGGTTTGCGGTTGAGAGTTCTTCCGCGTTTCTCCGCTCATATAAAATTTAGGATAATATCCGTTTGGCGTTTCCGGTGTCCACCGGTCGTACTGCGCGGTAGTGAGCATGCCGGTATACATATCGCCGGTGATTCCCCAGAAATAAGCACCATCCCAAACATCTGCATTATAGAATACCGCATCGCGCTTAGCAACACCCTGCAAAAAAACCACCAGGTCGGCGTTTTTATACTGTGCCGTTAAATTCACGCCAAAAGAATAGCGGGGCGTCGTGTTGGCGATCACTTTGCGGTCGCCAGGATTGGCCAGGGTATTGTCGCCCCAGTTGATCACGCCGTCCCCGTTCAGATCGGCATAACGAATATCACCGGGTGACCATCTGCTAAAAAGCGCATTCTGCTTTGGTGCCTGGGCGATCTCTTCATTGGTTTTGAAAAAACCAACGGTCTGATATCCCCAGATATCTCCAAAGTTTTCTCCCACATACCAGGTCGTATTTAACCCGGTTGGGTTGGGATACCGGAGCACCTTACTCTGATAATCACCCAGCACAATTTCAACGCCGTATTTGAAATCATTAATCCTATCCTTCCAACCCAGGGTAAGATCGAACCCATGCGTAACCATCCCGGTATTATTAACCTGAGGCGCAGCTGTACCCAGGAATGCAGGGAATGCCTGCGCCGGACCAACAAAATCATCTGCGGTACGTCTGTACCAGCCAAATGTTACATTCAGCCTGTTGTCAAGAGCACTTAGGTCGATGCCCAGATCAAGCGTCTTAACAGTGACCCAGGTAAGGGATGGATCAATCAAAGGCGGCTGACCGATATAGGCCTCCCTTCCCCCCGAAAACAGAAAATTACTGGAGGTTGGGCTAACTGTAACCAGCGAGGGGTAAAACGGATAATAATTGTTGGTAAAACCCTGGTCTCCCAGCTGACCGTAGGAGGCCCTCAGTTTGAAGACGTTCAACACCTGCGCGAGGGGTTTCCATAACCGTTCGTTGGAAACCACCCAGGCACCGGAAATACCGGGGTAGAACTTAAATCTTCTGGCTGATAAGAAGCGGGAGGTTCCATCATACCGCCCGTTGAACTCGAGCAAATATTTTCCGCGGTAATTGTAATTAAGACGTCCAAAGCCCCCCCTGATGGCTAATTGCGAAGCATTGTCCGACAATGCCGGTGAAGCACCATAGGTAAGGGAAAGCGCTGGTTTGTCATTCGAATATAAATAGTTATTGGAACCATTCATTCCCTTGTTGTCATACAGTTCCTGGGTGAACCCAACCAATCCCCGGAAGGAATGCCCGTTCCACTCTTTTTCATAGGAACTGTACAGGTTGGCTGTATAATGCTGGTTTTTCTGATTCTGACGTTGAATTCCGTTGGGTGTAATAATCGATTGCTCCGCACCGCTGGGACGCTGAACATACACGGTCTTGATATCCCTTTCAAGATCAAAATAAGAAGCGTCAATCGTGTAATTTCCTGTTATATTCCAACCCTGCAACGGATTAAGCACCAGCTCACCGGTAACAACAGCCTTATCTGTGGTTGTGAAGGTATGTCCGCCCCGGGCGAGGCCGGCCATTCTGTTCTCTGATGCAAAGCTGCCATTGGGGGTATACAACGGCTCTGTTGGCCAGTTCCGTGCAGCCAGTGTTTGCATCCAATTTCCTTCGGCAGTAGGAGTGTTTGAGATTCCCCGCGATAATGCTGTTCTGAAGTTGAAGTTCATCCATGGGGTAATGACCGTGGAAAGATTGGCCCGCACATTATAACGATTGTATGAGTCATCGGTATAATTATACATTCCGTTTTGCTTGTTGTACCCAAGACCTACATAATACCTTGTTGAGTTCGTACCTCCGGAAACACCGATATTGTGTTGCTGGCTAAACTGGGAGCGGCGGAACAATATATCAAACCAATCGTTATTAGCATTTGCATTGCCCCACTCAAACCAGGCATCGGTACCCGTAGCCGGGTTGGCGATGGTTTCTGTTTTTATCTTTCCATCTAAATAGTCCTGGATGCGCTTTAAGGCGTCGTCACTAAAAGGACGGCTGGTTCCGGCATTATCTGCTGCTTCATTATACAAATTGGCGAAATCTATGGATCGCATATATTTCGGCAGGTTAATGGGTTGCGATAACAACAGGTTGTTATTGTAGGTAATGGTGGGCTTGGTTCCCGTTTTTCCCTGTTTGGTCGTAACAATAACAACACCATAGGGCGCGCTGGATCCGTAAATCGCCGCAGATGCCGCATCTTTTAAAACACTGATGCTTTCCACATCATTAATATTGATCGTATTGATATCTACGCCCGGAATACCATCAACAACAAATAACGGGGATTGCGAAACCGCGCCGCCGCTGGCAGAAAAACCCGTGTACCCCCGCACATTAAAAGAGGAATTAGCACCGGGAGCTCCGCCATTGGTAGAGCTGATATTTAAATTGGACACGGCTCCCTGCAATGCCTGCCCTATATTGGTTACTGCACGGTTTGCTAACCGCTCTCCGCCGATTTGCGATACAGCTCCGGTGAGATTTATTTTCTTCTGCGTGCCATAGCCTACAACAACCGCCTCCTCTAAGCTGGATACTTCTACTTTCATCACCACGTCCAGGCGCGTATCATCAGCAACCACAATCTCCTGCTTTTTGTATCCCACTGAACTGAAAATTAATACATCGCCGGGCGAGGCAGCAATCTGGTATTGACCGGAAGCATCGCTTACCGTAACACGGCTGGTTCCTTTAACAGTAACCGAAACGCCCTGAAGGGTGCTACCTGTGCTATCCCTGACCACTCCTGTAACCTGGCGCTGTTGGTACTGAACTTGTTGAACCTGTGGTTCCATCCGCTTTTTCAGGAGTATGTTCCTGTCTACGATTTTATAAGCAACCGGAAGGTTTTCCAGGCAGGTCTTCAATACTTTTTCTATAGGCGCATTTTGAAGCGACAGACTGACCTTCTGTCTTTTTATCCGCACATCATCATAGAGAAATACATAGCCCGATTGCTGCTCAATCATCCTGAATACTTTTTCCAGAGGGGCATTATTCACATTGATGGATACATTCTGCGCCCGGCTTGCAGCACTCACTTGGATAAACAGTAGAAAGAGAAGACCCACAATTATTTGAAACCTCATAATAAATTTCCGGTAAAAATGTTTGCCGCCCAACAACCGTCTCAACCAGGCAGTTGTCACATGATATATGAATTCCATTAACTTTGTATTGTTTGAGTTGATATTTAATTGGTACACGAATCTTTTTAGATCATCGCTCAACGCTTGCGTCTTCTGATGGCAGTCAGAAGGCGTTTTTTATTAAGCTCGGAGGCGGTCAGGTTTCTCGTTCCATAAGCTGATACATTTTGAGGTTAATTATTCAATAACAATACGTTTTGTACCGTCGATCATCTCTATTTTACAATTCAGATTATAAAATGAAAGGATTTCCAGCACCTTTGAAGCATTGGTGTTTCGATGGACTTCCCCGGACAAGTTTATGTTCGCAACTTTACCTTTGAATACAACTTCAACATTGTACCAGCGGGAGAGCTGTCTAGCAACAGCATGAATATCGGTTTGGTTGAAACTGAATTTCCCATTTTTCCAGGCAATGGCGTCTGATACATCGACCCTGGCCACCGATAACCGGTTTTTATGATCAAGCGTGGCCTGCTGCCCCGGTTCAAGGGTAACATTACTGCGGCCATCGGTTTCAACTATTTTGACGGAACCTTCTGCCAGGGTTGTTTTTATACTGGGATCATCATCATAACTGCTCACATTGAAATGCGTGCCCAACACTTCAACAACCTGGTTCCCGGAGCGTACTTTAAATGGTCTGCGTGCATCTTTGGCCACTTCAAAATAGGCTTCGCCCTGCAACTCAACTAAACGTTCGGGTGCTATTTTGCTGATTTTATAGGTAAGTTGTGAGGCTGCATTTAACCAAACTTTTGATCCGTCTGGCAGCGTAAGTTGGTATTGCCCGCCGCGCGGCGTTTTCAATGTATTAGAAACCATCTTTCCGGTATAGGCTCCGTCAGCAGCCACATAGGTCAGCTGCCCGTCTCCGTTCTTATAGATGGTGTTGCTTCCATCCTGAGCAATGGCTCCGTTAGACAAATCATCCAACGCGATCTCGGTTCCGTCTGCAAGTTGCAGCGTGGCTACATTTCTGCCAGGGGCAATATCGGCGGCACTTGAAGCAAGTTTCTCTGTCTTTTTAATTCCGTCAGACGATCTGTGGATCAGATATAAATAGGATCCCATTGCAACAGCAAACAGCACAGCAGCCGCTGCCGCATATCTATATAATTTCCTCTTTTTTCTTAACGGTGCTACCAGCCGGGCCCGCACTTCTGCAATATCTTCTTCCAGATCGGCGTCATCAATCTTCACTTTATTTGACTCCAACAGCTCAAACCATTGCTCAACCCGGGCGCGCTCCTCCGGATTGCAGGCACCTGACAGGTAGCGCCTCAACAGATTCCGGATGTTATTTTCTTCCATACTTGTCAAAATATTACCGTGTACTTAAGTATAGTACCGTTAATATACCGATGGGCGTAGTACCAATTCAAAAAAAATATGTACCCAGGTAAATACAGGCAGCCAGTACAAGGGTCCCCAGTTTAATGCGTAAGGATTTCAGCGCGTTATTGACATGTTTCTTAACCGTTGCTTCTGAAAGGCCCAGCTGCACGGCTATCTCCCGGTGAGAAAGGTGATGTTCCCTGCTCATCCGGAAAACTTCCTGCATCTTTTCGGGTAATGAAGTAATTTCGGTCTCGATCAACCGCTTCAATTCGTTTTCCCGGGCTAAATTGTCAGCAGTTTCATGTTTTATAGGTGTAGCAGATTTAAGCGACTCTAAATAGGTTGTTTGGACTTTCTTATGCAAAATGCGTTTTATGACCATATAGCGTAACGTAGCATATAAATAACCCGCCAGTGGCGTATTTAAAGTCAAAGCATATCGGTTCTTCCATAATGCGGCAAATACATCTTGTAGCAGGTCTTTGACATCATCCCTGCTGTCCAGCTTTTTACAGCCCTTTACATACAGGCTTCTGGCATACCTGTTATATATTTCCATATACGCCAGATGGTCGCCTTCCCTAAGAAGTCCGATCAGATCGCTATCGTTATATTGTTGATAATCTGCAGCTTTCACAAATAAGATGATTGGTCCGTCCTTCGCCATTTTGTGAATTATTGGACGTTTTAATACACTTTGGGATATTCATCGCTCTTCTTAACCTTTTCTACTCAAAATAGATAGTACGTTGACCCTGCACCAGGGCGTAAATAAATTCCAGTTTTTTGAATCGGTCCCGCAATTAATCGCGTGAATCCATCATGTATTCCAGTTTTTTTTACTTTTCCGCAAAGCTAATCTTCGTTTATGTAGCCCGTGATACAGCTGTATTAATAATCTATTAACTCTGCCAAATTTAATTCATTGTACAGATATCTGGTACAATGGTATTGCTTTACGTTAGCGCCAGCACAGACCAGGTCGTTTCATTTTTTTATTAAAGGGGACGCCAGAGGAGGACTCCTTGCCAGGCAAACAGATTCCGTTTTTTTAACTACTGATTGATGTTGAACCTTGCTTCGTTAATAACCGGTAGCCATTTTTTATAATGCGCCGGCAGGGAAGACGGTAAAATTATTTTAAGAGCGCCCCTGGAACTGGAAGAAGGAATCAGTTCGGAATTATATTTATGATCAGGGCGGCGATTATCTTTTAGGTTAGTTCACAAACCACTTACCGGTACGCTTTGATTGAACCTTGGCCGGAATATGAGCACCGACGTTCAACCCCTTTTTACAATATTATGCTGTTCCGGTTGGTGATGTATTTGTAAACGAAAATCCCGATGGCGTTGATTACGTATAATAGACAGCGTAAGGCCTTGCGGAAATGCTCGAACGTTAACTCAGATGCTCCGACAATATATTCAGCTTATACCTGCTTCTTTTTGTAGTATTCTTTTTGCTGCCGGCGTTTCCTTCTTTTCCCCAACCAGATACAAAACCCTGTAACGGGCAGCGATGCAGCGATCAGTCCGGTAAAAAATACAAGGGTACGGCCGGCCAGACCTCCAATGCCGCCGGTGTGGATATCATAGGTCATGCGGTTGGCTTTTTCCCCTGCATTGGCAGCCGCATACAGACCCCAGTTTTTTGCCACGAAACGCTCGCCGGTATACTGGTTAAAGTACAGGTTGTCGGCCGGCGCATACCGGCCTTCTTTCAGGTATAGAATTACCTGAACCGCAGCACTGTCGCTATCCGGCAGGCGAACCTGGTAATGTTCAATACCGGGATAGCCTTGCCTGGCCGTATACAATATTTTATCGATTACTGTGCCGGCTGCTTCGCTGCCCTCATTACGTGAGATAAATTTGGGAGGAGCGGGACGTCCGCGGCCGCCGCTGAACAGCCAGTACTCGGCTTTCATTACCGTTTCAAAGCTCCAGGCCAGGCCGGTAGCCAGAATAAAAACCAGCACCCAACTGGCATAAAATCCCAGTATCCGGTGCAGGTCGTAATTCAGCCGTTTGGGAGAGGCGCGGAATTTAACCGTGTAGCTGCTTTTGCGAGCGTTCCGGTTGCGTGGCCACCACAGTATAAGCCCCGATACCACAATAAGGGTAAAAATGACGGTACAGGTAGCCACTACCGGCTTACCGATGGATGGGGGCAGCCAGAGATACATATGCCCGCGCAGGATAAACCTGAAAAATTCGGTATCCATGTCACGGGTTTTCAGTACTTCGCCGGTATACGGGTTCAGGAAAACGGCCCAATAGTATGAGGCTTTTCCTCTCCGGATAAAATGTACGGTTACGGCCTGGTCCTTTGCATAATAAATGATCCGTGAAGGCTGCTTTCCGGGCAGCTCTTTAGCGGCGATGACCTGCAACTGCGAAACCGGAAGATACGGCCGCTGCTCCGCCTTAACACTGAGATAGGGCTGGGTGAGCCGGGACAACTCGGGCTGAAAAGAATAGATGGCCCCAGTGATACCCATAATAAAAAACACCAGCCCGGACGCCAGTCCGAGCCAGAGATGCAGCCATCGAATGACCTTTTTAAACCTGCTTTTAGAGCTTAAGCGAAACACTGGCGATAAAGTTGGACGGTTTTTGCGGGCTGCCGTTATTGTTCCAGTAGCGCTCGTTCGATAAATTGTTTCCTTTCAGGGCAAAACGGTACCGGGTCACATCATAAAAAACCGATGCACTGAGCAAGGTATAGCCCGGTACTTTGAAGCTATTGGCCGCATCATACCACGAGTCGCCTACATAGTTCACACCCGCGCCAAAGCCCAGCCCCTTGGCTTTATGCTCGGGTATGGAGTAGCTCACCCAGAGATTGCCGATATTTTTCGGGCTGAAAATCACATTTTTTCCCTGTAGCGCGGGTGATGCATTACGGTACCTGTTCTCGTTAAAACCGTAGCCGGCTACAATGTTCATGCCCGGCACAGGGTTGGCAATGATCTCGGCTTCCACACCACGGCTACGCTGGGTACCATCCTGGAAGGTAAAATTTTTGCCGTCCACCAGTTGGGTACGGGTAGAATTGGTAACACAGATATCATATATACTGACGCTTCCGGCCAGTTTGGTATTAAACAGGTCAAACTTTACACCGCCCTCCAGCTGGTTACCATACTGTGGTTTCAGCACAAGGATGGTATTATCGGGCTGGGTTACCGGGGCCAGGTTTACAAACCCGTTCATATAATTACCAAATACGGATAGCCTGTTGGCAATCAGCTGGTATACCAGGCCAAACTTCGGCGACAGTGAAGTTTGCTCATACGCCCCGGTATACAGGCCTGTCAATGCATTATAAGTGCCTTTGGTGGAATAGCGGTCTACCCGCAGGCTCAGCATCGCCAGCAGCTGATCGGTAATGTTCACGACATCGGATGCATAAAGGCTGGCATTTTTTGCAACGGTAGACGTGGTGGAAAAACCCTGCCGGGCCGACATCGAATCAAGCGCAGGCCGGCTCATGCCGCGTATAGGCTGGCGGATATTCATAACGTCGAAATTAACCGTCGCCCGGTACAGATCATTGTAGTTATAGTTATAGTCGATGCCCGCAACCAGGCGATTGCGTACCGATCCGATTTTAAAATCACCGGTAAAGTTTTGCTGCACTTCAATATTGCCAAAGGTTTCCGGTGTTTGATTTCTTACCACCCTGTTAAAGGTAGAGTCGGAGGTCATGTTCAGGGCTGTCCAATACAGGTGATTATAAAAACCTACCGAATACAGGTAGTTGGTCTGCGATTTCCACCGGTCGGATATTTTATATGTTACCTGCGCCTGTATATTATTGATGCCATTGTTTACGTTAATGCTGTTATTGATATAGGATTTTTTATAATCCAGGGGCAGATCTTTAAAGCTGCGGGACGTAATATTAGCCAGGTTGCCCAATCCGAAAGACACTACCGTATAATTACCACGGGTGAGCTCCATATCGAGCACGAACTTCAGGCGATCATTTACCTGGTAGGAAAAGGTAGGAGCAATGGTATAGTTCTTATTAAAGCCCTGGTCCTGGAAGCTGCCTTCCGACTGGGCCGCTGCATTGATACGGAATAATGCGGTTTTGTCTTTATTAACCGGGGTATTGATATCTGCCGTTATCCGGCCAAATTCAAAGCTACCCCCGGCTACGCTGAGCTCCCCGCCAAAGGCTTCGTAAGGACGCTTGGTCACATAATTATACACACCGCCAAACGTTACATTCCGGTTGCTGCCAAACAGTGTACCCGACGGACCTTTGATCGATTCGATACGTTCCAGTATGGCTGGGTTTAGGGGTACGATGGCGCTGGTGGCCATCCCGTTTCTCATACCGATGGTGGTAGAAAATCCCCGCATGCTCAGCCCCATCGAGCCTCCGGCTGAAAAGTTAGGCACCGATCCGGGAATATTACGATACAGGTCTGTACGCTCTATGATTACCTGTTCCTGTATCAGCGCCCGGCCCACCACGTTGTACACCTGCGGGTTTTCAAGATTTTTTAGCGGCATCCGTGCCACGTATTCACTGGATTTATATACAAATTTGTTTTTAGAACTGGTTACAATCACTTCCTGCAACTGGCTGTTCGAGATGGTGATCCTGAAATCGGCGATCACCGGCAGGTTAGCTATTACGGTTACCTGCCGGGTAATGGTTTCGTAACCGGTAAAGGAAGCTTCCAGGTTATAGTTCCCTTCCGGCACTCTGCTAATGGTGTAAAAGCCGGCCTCATCGGTAATGGCATTGCGGCTGGTGCCCACCGCCGTAATGGTTACATAAGGTGCCGGCTGATTATCGCTGGTCGTTACGCGTCCTTTTATAGTTCCCCACTGTGCCCACGCCCCGCTGCCTGTTATCAGTAATATCAAAAGCAGCATTACCTGGTACCGGGTTCCAGGTTGTTTCATCGAAGTCATCTACAATTTAAATTAGGTATGATAAAGAAGTGCCCGAAGGTATCAACACCCCCGGGATAAGCAGTTACGAAATGCGGAAAATCTGCGGAATAGCTGATATTCCAGTTAAAGATTGCCCCCGTCTATAAGCATTCCGTCAGGAGGCCATTTCCATCTTTTTGAAGAACACAACCCGTAACAATTTGCGGGCCACACAAACGAACCATTGTGCCTGTTTCCCGGCCGGCATATATCCACTTGGCATTTTTATTCACAATAGGATCCATCCTGAATTTTATGTATATTTAGTTGACCGGGTACAAAACCCTCCTGGAGTTTCTATTCCTTATTTATGACAGTGAAACAACTTACCAGCATCCTGGTGATCCTGACCGGCTTTCAACCGTTACAAGAGCCAATCCTGCACCAACCAGGCAGCTCCCTTGCAGCACAGTATCCCAATGATGTAGGCATTGAACAGGACCCCGACGTGCTTTATGCAGAAAAATTTAATGATGGGATGCCCAATATCCAGGCCCGGTACAGTGATATAGTCAACAGCGAAGGAATGAGCCTCGATAGTATAGATGTTCCGGCCAAAGGCTGTGTAGCGCTTAAAATAACCAACCAGGGAGGAAAAAATGAGGGCGGGCATTTATTCCGGAAATTTGATCCGGGATTCGATAGTGTGCTGTACCTACGATATTACGTCAAATATCCATCCGGTTCGAAAGGATACATCCACCATGAATCGGTTTGGATCGGCGGCTATGATCCTGCCCCCCGGTATCCGAATCCCCGGGCCGGCACCTGCGGACTTGGAGATCAGCGGATCTCCATAGCCTATGAACCCGTTGGTTCGCGGGATGACATGGACACCTATCTTTACTGGGGGGATATGCGGGCCGGCGCCCGTGGAAAATGTTATGGCAACGATATGATAAACGGCAGCCCGCAATCGAAAAAGATACCCTGGGATAAGTGGATGTGCGTTGAGCTGATGATTCGGCTCAACAATCCCGCATCGGCATCAAACGGCGAGTTGCAGGTTTGGCAGGATGGTGCGGTAGTGGGACATTGGGGGGCCGGTTTTCCAACCGGTAAGTGGCTGGCGGACTCCTGGATGAACGATAGAAGCGGGCAGCCCTTTGAAGGGTTTCGCTGGAGAACAAATGAAAAACTAAACCTCAATTATATCTGGATCGAGTTTTACGACGACACCACCCCTGAAGGCGCCTCGCATCATATCAAATTTTCCAACCTTATTATTGCCAAAAGATACATCGGACCGATTAAACCCTGAATGCTGGCTGCAGGCCATGATTTGTGCCCCGGACAGTTTCAAGTCATGCGTCACACTTTCCTTCTGATTTATTTTCGTAAATTTTAGTCAGGCTGGTTTTAAATAGTTGCCTTCTTACAGGGCATTATCAGGCCAGGTCCATAAAAGGCGACTGCTTAAAATGAACAAGCCAACGGCGAACGATTATATGCCGAATACTTTCAATTTCCTGTTCATAGAACACAGGCTGATTGAGGAACCAACTTCTTCACCAAAAACTTTCTGAAATTTTTTACAACAATGGCTAATTTTCTTTATAATAATTATTAATGATATACCAAGCCATCTTTTTGTTTCCCTTTTCAGAGAGCAACCCCTTTCTGTTATATCCTTTCTGAAAAACCTGGTTCATACGCACGGGCGACTTATAATCAAACAATATCCAGGGAGCAATACCACATAACCCGGGCACCTGCTCAAACATCCGGATTTGATCTTGGTAAATCTTTTTCTGATACTCCTCGGTCCAGACCGGCATGGTGCCTGAGCCGGATGCCCTGTTCCCAAACAAGGATTCGCCACCAAATTCTGAATGAACAGAGGTTTGTCCGGAAACTTCGTTTCCCATTTTGTTTTTGCGGGGTTGCCCTGCCAGGGCAGATACCAGCCAAGGTATTCATTTACAGCAACCAGGTCGGAATAATTATAAATGGAGTCCCATACCGTTATTACATTGTTGGCATATCCTTGTGTATTGGCCACATGTACAATCAACCTTGTGTCATCTGAATTCCGGCATGCATTTGTAATGTTTATCAGCGTAGCATCCCGGTTGGGCGTACCAGGATAGGTTTCGTTCGAGAGTGCCCATATGATAACAGCACAACGATTTTTATCCCTGGCGATCATCTCTTGTTGCATGGCAGTAATTTTATGCGGAACCGTACTGTCTGAAAAATCAATGTGCTGGTACACGGGTATTTCACTCCATACCATTATTCCCATTCTTTCGGCAGTTCTTACCATCGCTTCATTGTGGGGGTAATGCACTAAGCGCACCATATTACAACCAAGGGATTTTGCCGCAGACAGCAACAGGCCGGCATCGTCTGCGTTGGTGCACCGGCGTTTTTTCAAAGGGTTTTCTTCGTGTATATTAACTGCTTTCAGAAATATTTTTTCCCCATTGAGCCACACATTTGTTCCTTTTACTTCAATTGTTCTAAACCCAATCGTGTCTACCAGCTTTTCGTTGCCATTTTCAATCAAAACCAGGTACCTTTTGGGGTTTTGTGGGGACCAGCGTTGCAGATCGGCCTTAAAATTTATTTTAGCATACCCTTTATCATCTGTTTTTAACTGCTGACTAAATTTAATTTCCGGTATTGAAAATCTAAGATGAACCGGAAATGCTTTCCCATCAAGCTGAACCCAGCCGCTAATGGTGTTGGCGCTGCCTTTCTTGAGCTGGATAAAATAATCCTTAATAAACGTTTGCCCGGTAGTTATGATCGCCACATCCCTCGTAATGCCCCCATAATTAAACCAATCAAAGCCCAGTCCTGGCAGGCCATTCCTGACGCGCCTGTTATCCGCTTTAACCATGATCGTATTGATGCTATCGGTCAGCAAATCGGTAACCTCGAACTGAAACGGGGTAAAGCCGCCTTCATGCGATCCTAACTTCACTCCGTTAAAAAAAACATCAGCTAAATAGTTCACTGCACCAAAATACAAGAAGTATCTTTTTCCTTTATTCTTCGGCAGACGCAGGTCTTTTTTATACCACACTACACCTTCGTATAAACTTAATTCTTCCCGCTGTGAATTAAAATCTCCCGGCACTCAGTTACCGCAATATGGTTGATTTTATGGCAGGTGCCAGGCATTATGTGGGAAGTACGAATTTGATAAGGTCTCTCTCCTGGGAATGGCGTGACGGTGATTTTTTCAATTGGGCACAACAAAGTATGGTGTCTTTATACTTGTCCAATCCACAGGCCTTTGATCGGATGAAAAGAACGATCCAATACGAGCATAACAGTAGTTTTCCCTTAGCGTATAAAGGTAAATGGGGGGCATTGGAACCCTATTTACCGGAAGCTCCAGATATTGTTAAATTGATCCATTGGGACGCAGATGTGAAGATAAGTCAGCAGCTGGAACACGAAATGCAAAAGGCTGAACTCGCTTATTTCCTTTACGCATGGCTTTATTTAAAACAATGGCTACCCCAGCAAAATTTTGATATGGTATATAGCTATGTCAAAAAAAAATGGACTAAAAAAGAAGTAGAAAAATACTCGACTACACAATACGATATCAGTCCTGAGCATAATTTGTTGGCATTAAAAACCAAACTAGGGACCACCAAAGGAGAACTGCCTCCAGGGTACTCTGTGATACCGAACCTGATGATGTATGAGGTCGCTAAAAGACAGGGAGAAATCGATGCGGAAAAGTACTTTCATGCGGCGTATAACCAATTGGATTGGATGATTAAAAACATCGACTGGGAGGATCCTATGACAACTAAAGGACAGCGGATGTCCGAAAACATGACCATGAGAGCCTTTGCTTATTTTTTACATGAATATCCAGGTAGAGCGCCTGAAGGTATCCGGAAAAAAACAGAAGATTGGGCTAAAATCATGCTATCACGGTCCGATAACTATTGGGACTTTCGGAAATATAGTAATGATGAATGGGCACCACCAAGCTGGAATGAAACGGGTAACGTACTGGGGTTTCCTGCTGCGGTATTTGCAGCAATGGATATTCTTAAAAACAATCCTATTTCTGATAAATTGGAAATTTTGGCGTGGTCACATTTTGATAATGCTTTTGGTCGAAACCCAACAGGACGACATTATTCTTATAAAGGCCCCGAAGAGGTGGAAGGTGTCGATCTTGGCTGGTATAGCAGGCACAAGGGCGGTATAGGTCTGCTAGATAAAGTTCGCTTTGTTTTTGATGGCTCTCCAAAATCTTTCCACTACCCCAATCATCCAGAGGTTGGAAACCTAGGTTGGACAGAGGGATGGGTGCAGTTCAATACGGCATATAATCTGAGTATGGCGTATTTGACCAACTACTATAGTGAAGTCTCCCTCCAGCGAGAGGGAGCTGAAGTAATTGTGAAGGTTAAAGCTCCGCTAAATTTTGATTACGATAAGGAAGAGTTCATGGTTGTCGAGTTGAAAAACGAACGCGGAGAAAAGCTGAACGTAACGTTAAAGGAAATTTCTCAATACTCAGATATGTTGGTTGGAAAAGTGAAAATTCGAAAGGGAAAAATCATGAACAACAAGGGACAGCTGTTTTCTTCGAAAGGTGACCTGATTACCGCCAGTTATGGATTTGGGTTTATGAAGAAGGAAGCAGGATTGCGGCTATAAATAAAAAGATATGAACAAGATGTTGAATATACAAATCATGATGATCTGTTTAGTGTTGATGGTTCCCTTGGGACTTCTACCGCAAGAAGGAAAACCGAATCAAGCATCTCCCATTACGTTAATGGGATTGGGTGATTCGATTACAGAGGGAGGGGCTAAGACCTCATCTTATCTTTTTTCGTTATGGAAAAAACTAAAAGAAGCGGGGTATAATGTCAACTTTATCGGACCAAGGCAGACGACCTTGAAAGATATAACTCTTAATCATTCAGGTTTTGGTGGACAGAACGCCGAATTTTTAGAAAAGCGAATCGATAGTATCTATCGGGAGTTTCCGGCTGATGTGGTATTGTTACACTCAGGTCACAACTATTTTGTTGAAGATAAACCGATTTCTGTAATAATCGAGGCACAAAAGTCTATCATCTCAAAGATAAAAGCGATTAATCCAGGTGCCGCAATCTTTGTTGCACAGGTCATCGAGAGCGGGAAATTGCCAAAGTATTCTTATATCCCCGAATTGAATAAGAAGATAAAATCCTTAGTAGATGATTTACAGAAGACCTGGTCCGGGGTTTATTTGGTAGGCCGGCTGCTACATTCGATTGGAGATATGATACAATAGAAGACAAAGTGCATCCTAATGACAGAGGAGCTGAAAAGATGGCGGAGACCTGGTTCAAGGAGGTGAAAAAATATGTAGAAAAAAAACTGGCAACAAGGAAATTATGATAAAACTATTTTAACAACCGGAGTACCAATGCTGCCGCTGAATCTTTGAGCGCTAAAATTAAAGCCTCCAGAGCCGCTGCAAGAGGCGTAAGAGATATTAACTCTTCCCTGTGTAAAGTCATGATTTGATCCGACTGTAAGGAATGATTTTTAAAATTTTCAAAAGGGTTAGGATTAAAAATTTAAGCTGTTTACTGGTATACAACTTTGCAACAGCTAACGGCTATAAGCGTCGATAAAGGTCCGCTGGTAAATACGCCCAACACCTTTGATCGTTCCAACATAGTAGGTGTCCTGGGAGCCAAGATAACCCGGGCGCTCTGTCTCTATTTCGCCATGAGCCTCCTGCCTTTCCCGCTTACGTTCCATTGCTATCGTCTGAGCCTCTGTTAACACCCCTGAGCCATCCGGGCTTCTAATGCCTTCAAGCGTTTTTCAAACGTTTCTAAATCATGTCGTTGCCACACGCACCGAACACCTGCCGCTGAAATAAAAATCCCTTCCCGGCGCAGTTCATTACTGGCTCTTAACTGGCCAAAGGCAGGATTGATGAAGGCCAGTTTTACAACGGCTTCTTCAATAAAAGGCTCCACTCTGTTTTTGGGGATTGGCTTACGACGGCTGACTTCCCGAAGGGCTTCTTCGCCTCCGGTCTCGTAAAGTTGTTTGATGCGATAAAAGCTATCCCGACTTGTACCCATTAACTTGCAGGCTCGGGTTACGTTGTTTAATTGTTCCGCTAAATGGAGTAATCCAACGCGGGATTTGATTAACTTAGTCTCTAAATTCATAATCTGACTTTTTGGGGTTAATTAATATATTATGTAAGTATCCCTAAAAACCAGACAGTTTAAAATTAGAGAGATTTACTAAATTTAAACTGTAAAAAATGAAAAAGACAAGATTCACAGAGACACAGATTGTTTCAGCCTTAAAGCGCCAGGAAGGCGGTATACCGACCAAAGAACTCTGTCGTGAGCTGGGCATATCCGAAGCCACTTTCTACAATTGGAAGAGTAAGTATGGCGGCATGGAAGCCTCAGATGTGAAGCGCATGAAAGAGTTGGAAGAAGAGAATGCCCGATTAAAACGCATGTATGCGAACCTGGCAATGGATAACGAGATATTAAGGGATTTGTTCTCAAAAAAAGGCTGGGCCCTGCCACCAAAAGGCAATTAAGCAAGGAGCTTGTAAAGGAGCGAAAGATACCGGTGAGCCGGGCCTGTAAGATAATCTCATTACCACGATCCCAATATTATTATTCGTCAGTCAAGGACGACTCAGCAGTAATAGAAGCCTTGCAGGAGTTGGCATTTGCCCATCCATCGTATGGCTTCAGAAAGCTCTTTGCATATTTACGGCGCTCAGGAAAAAACTGGAACCATAAAAAGGTTTATCGTGTGTATAAGCAGTTAAAACTTAACAAAAAACGCAAGGGTAAAAGAAGGCTCCCGGCACGTATAAAACATCCCCTGCAACAACCCGAAACGGTAAATAAAGTATGGAGTATGGATTTTATGAGCGATAGCATGACAGGTAACCGGAAGTTCAGAACCTTCAATGTAATCGATGATTGCAGCCGGGAGGCATTGGCTATTGAAGTGGATACCTCAATATCTTCAAGGCGGGTGATCAGGACACTCAACAGGGTTATCGAAAGCAATGGTAAGCCCATGGCCATAAGAGTGGATAATGGTCCGGAGTTTACCTCAAAGGATTTTGAGCTGTGGGCGAAGGAACAAGGGATTAGTATCCTGTATATCCAACCCGGAAGGCCTATGCAAAACGGCTATATTGAACGATTTAACCGACTTTACAGGGAAGCTGTATTGGATGCATATTTGTTTTTTGACCTCTACCAGGTAAGGGTACTAACACAGGAATGGATGGAAGAATACAATCACAAAAGACCACACGAGTCACTGGACAACCTGACACCGCTTGAATACAAAAAGTTGGCTGGTGAAAAGAAAAATATTCAACTTATAGCTGTCTGAAAAAGGGGGTACTTACAATAGCCTACCGCCGTATTACCGGAAATAACGTATATTTTGTTGTTTTTAGTGAACGTGACCGGGTAAATAGAAGTAAAAATGTCCTGTGCCCTCTCGCCTGAAGGTAGAATTGATGTATCAATAACAGAATAAAATCCATCATACTTTACCAGGGTAGTATCACCCTTTGGAGGGTTACGAAAATAGCCAGGAAAAGTTAATTGTTTAGCCTTCAAACAAGAGGTAAAGAGAGTAGCAGCGGCTATAGCAGTCAAAAAAATCAAATTATAACTTTTTTTTGTCCCATAAGTCCTTTGTGTCTCCTTAAACAATGATTTTTTCACTTTCTAAAGATCTACTAAATTTTTGAAACTCTGCTATTTTTGCTTTAACGTATTGGAATTTTAGCAATTACATTTGCTTAGTAAAAGAGATAATTGGGGTTAAATCCTCCATAAAGGCCATAATAATCGCTCAGACGATTTCTATCTGGAACGTTGAAATTGGATCCATCGCTTGTCATGTAGGATCGTTATTCAATGTGTCTATCCAATTATTCGTTTCAGTATTTCACATTGTTCGCCTGATAAGAGGTTGGGAATAATAGCATAACCGTTTGTGTACATTGTGTCGGTTATGGTTTGGCAATCTATATTCTGCAACTTTTGCTTTATCATTTTATAACTGAAATGCCTGCGTCCACCGTTAATTCCGTTCCGTGTATGTAAGAAGCTTCCTTCGAAGCAAGAAATAGTATGGAATGGCCTATTGAGTTTTTTATAATGTTGGAGTACCTGTCTGTTGTTTGGGCAATATTTGAACAACAGGATCAAGGGGACCTCTATGTGTAATATGTCACCAGCCTTTGATTTTTTCTTGTGTTGTCATCTAAATATGTGCTCATTTGTGCTATAAAAATTAAAGATTACAGAATATTCCCTGATCGATATCAATAATCTGTAAACTATCATTCAGAAACGATAAAATCAACAATTGCTTCGGAATGGATTTTAGCAGTATCAAAAACCGGGATGGTAAAATCTGCCTGACTGATCAGCATTGGAATTTCCGTACAGCCCAAGATAATACATTCAGCACCCCGGTCTATCAGATCTTTTACAATAGCAATATACCGGGTCTTTGTCTCCGGGTTAATGAATCCCACGCCTAATTCGTCCTTTACAGTGTATTGGATGTAGTCTCTTGTTTCCTGCAGTTCGGGGATCAAAACTTCCAGCCCGTATTCTTCGAGTTTGTCCCTGTAAAAGTCCATTTCCATTGTAAATTTGGTGCCCAATAACCCGACTCTTTTATACCCGCTTTTATTCACGGCTTTTGCCGTTTCTGCGCCGATATGGATAAAATGAAGATGTACTGCATCCTGGAGCCGATCTGCAAAAAGATGTGCGGTGTTGGCACAGAGTACAATACCTTCTGCTCCACTTCTTTTGAGGCTTTCGCAGGCATTTAATAACAATTCATAAGCGTTTTCCCAGGTTTTAGCCTGTACATCCCCAAAATTCAAAGAGTAGATAATACATTCGGCAGCATTCAACCCACCAAGTTTTGCATTTACCCCTTCATTTATAAATCTGTAATAGTCCAGTGTAGATACCCAGCTGATGCCGCCTACAAGTCCGATCTTTTTCATCTGTTTGTTTATTTTTATTCCTCAGGAAACCCTGTTGGGACCAAATGTCTGTTCTTTCTTTCAAATTTAATAAAAAATCTATAGTGCTATAGGACAATAGGGGACTTACTGCGATTAATTATGAGGATTATGAAGCTGTTGTCCAGCTTAATATATATATGTGATTCTAAATGGTGTAAAGGTTTTTCGCCTTAACTGAGCAAACGTAGATTATTGATGTACTAATGACATTGAGTGAAGTAATGACTCCCAGCGGGATTTACAGTAGGATATTTATTAAGTCCAATAAACCTTATTCCTGACTTCATTCCAATTTTGGGATTATTGGACGACCTTATCATTGTCCCGCTGTTGATACGGGCAACAATTAAATTAATACCTAAATCAGTAATAGACTATATAAAATCAAACCTTGATGATAATGAAGGGTTGCCAAAAAAGTGGTATTACGCCATGCCAATAATTATTTTATATGGCTTGGTTCTATTTATTCTCTTTAAGCACATACGTTAACACGAAGTTTCTATGCAAGTTCCATTGTTGCTTTTTCTCGCCTAGTTTCTTCCGAATTTTATTAGCAAAACTTTCGAAGGAATAATGGCATCTGTACAAATTTTACTGATTATTAAGAATAGACCCCTGTCAAAACAGGGGTCGCAACCAAAACTAACTGCTTATGAGAAAATTGACTATTCTATATAAGATCCGGCAAATAACAGGCCAATTAGCTAAGTGATTGTAGTCACTATTTAAAACAATTTTTTCGCATTGCTTTCCGGATATACCAGCATCAAGAGTAGTTGGCTGCGTGGAAGATCTTTAGTATCCAGCGCAATGGTGCTCGGCCCAAAAACCTTTTCCACCAAATTCATTTTCGACGGTCCTCTTATTAATCACTCGCAATGTTTGATATGCAGCGAAACTCATATTACAATGAGTTTTTATCTCCCAATAACTGTTGATTTCACAGGGTTTTTAATAAAAATTGAGAGCCAGAACTTAGTAGGAAAATGTTTGTACATTGTTTGTACGTGAGGCGTAAAAAAGGCAGTTACTCCGTTGTAACTGCCTGATTATCAAGCTCCCCCTGCTGGACTTGAACCAGCGACCCTCTGATTAACAGCCGCGATCAGTCGCTTTTCTATCTTAATCAGAGTGAACGAAATCTTACTTAATCGTTTATATTTCAATTATTTATATCGAGTGCAGTAATTTTGAATAAACCTATGAACAGGTGTTTTAACCCTGGTTTACTGGCAAATTACTGGCAAATTTTGAAGCGAGGGTATTTGTGAATTTTGAAATATAGCAAGCCATGTCTGTATCAATTGTTATTACGCTCGACACCCGTAGAATGAAAAAGAAAACGGGAACCTATCCTGTGAAATTACTGGTCACAAATAACAGTGTGCCCAAACGGTATCAAACCATTTTTGATCTTTCTGAACAGGATTTCAATGCCATTTCGGCAAAGAATATGTCGGCTCATCTTCGTACCATACGCGATGAATTGAAGCAAATTCAGCGCAAGGCAGAAGATGTAGCCACGGACTTATCGCCATTTACCTTCGCTGAATTTGAAAAAGATTACATCCTGAACAATCCTTCTTTTCACCAGCGAAAAGCCATAAAGGAAACTACAGCTTTAGTAAATCATCAGTTCAATGAAGTGATCTACGACAACCGGTTCCCTATCTTTCGCTTACCCAAACCAGAACCCGATACTATCCTCGCAACTTTCCTGTTTTACATCAGCAAATTGTTGAGCGAACATCGGATCCGTACCGCGGCTAATTATCAGACAACCTATAATACTATAGCCAGGTTCCGGGGAAATGTGCGATTTATTGATATCAATGTCGTGTATCTGAAAAGGCTGGAGGCCTGGATGTTGGAACAGAACTATTCCAAGACGACCGTTGGAATTTACACCCGATGCCTGCGCGCTATCTTCAACGAAGCCATTTTCCAGGGAATTATTAAACGGGAAAAATGTTATCCCTTCGGCCGTCGATTATACCAGCCACCATCTTCCCGCAACATTAAAAAGGCGCTTACTTTAGAAGATGTAAGTAAAATCTATTACTATCAGCCGGAATGTGAACGGGAACGAAAAGCGAAAGATTTCTGGTTGTTCTCCTATCTCGCCAACGGAATTAACCCTACAGATATCGCACACCTGAAGTACAAAAATATTGATGGGGAATACCTGGTTTTTGAAAGGGCTAAAACCGAAAATTCCACACGGCTGGATCCCCGGCCGATTACTGTTTTTATTACTGAGGATTTACAGAAGATCATGGACTATTGGAGTAACAAAGACAAAAGCCCCGGTAATTATATTTTTCCAATCCTTGAATATAATATTACTCCATTACGACAAGTAGAATTAATTGAACTTTTCGTTCAGGCTATTAATGATTGGATGGCTAAGATTAGGAAGAGGTTGGGCATTGAAAAGAAGGTCACTACCTACGTAGCAAGACGTACTTTTTCTACTATAATGAAACGAGCAGGAGTGAGCACAGCTTTCATCCAGGAATCACTGGGCCATACAAACATTAAGACAACAGAAAATTATCTGGATAGCTTTGAAAATAAAGTAAAAAAAGAATATGCAAGTCAATTGACGGCGTTTAAAAACCCGGGGCCAGTAAAGTCGATGTAGACACCACTGATCCACATAATCTTTTTAAATTATAGTAACTTTATTAAAAGCGCCTATGGACATCCGGTTATATGTTCATTTGCTTTGTCTGTATTTTTTTGAATTAAAAATGAAAAACAATGAACTGGAAAGATTTTATTGATAACAACATGCTACTCCGAAATATGACAGGGGACTTGTTTGGAAGGGCCGAGTACTCTAATGCCCCAGGTGCGTTCACCCCCTATTTTCAATACAGGATTGGTCCAAAGCGAAATGACTACTTTCTTTACTTTCCGAAAGAACCTTTTTTGATCCGATATTATAATGAGTTCTTTAACAAACTTTCTGGACTGTTGGGCGCTGACATTTATAAATACATAGAGTTTCACTGGGAGCGATATGAAAATAAGCCGGATTTTCTTCGTTTTTTACGATATGAGTTAAGTGATCGCTTGAAAAAGAAGCTTTCTTCTACTTACAAGCAGAAGTATCAAACAGCAATGGAATGGACTTTGGAAAAGCAAACGACATGGCAGGCGGATCAACAAAAGTTACTTAGGAACGAAGTTGAAAATAGCGTTCAGGAAATTATTAGTCATCAAAATGGGGCTACTTCTATCAGTACTGAATCTGTCGCACGGCAGATAAGTGAAAAAGTTCAGGATTATCTGGATAAAATTACTTTTGCAGCGGAAGAAAAACTGGCTACAGCCTTCCTAAAACTCCCTTCAGGCGACATCGAACTGAATAACCGAAATCATGAAGAAAAACTCATTCAATTTTTTCTGCTTCTAAGAGAGGTAAAGGCCCCTCTCCACATTGGGAAGACAGAACAGCTCTTTAAACGATTTGCAGATATTGATATCGCCTCAATTTTACACCTTCATTTTGATAGCTATTGGGACAAAAAAGTCCCTACTCTCCAAAAAAATATCGGACAACTAAATAGCCAGATCAAACCGAACGATCCCCGGATCAAAAAGCTTGCAGACGCAATGCGAGAGTTTTTTTATTGAAAACTTTCTTACATTACAACTACCATTTCATTTCCTCCTTTTTTACTACAGTAAGTGCCGAAGCAATTACTTGATGCATATCGTAATAACGATAATCGCCTAATCGCCCTCCTATAATCAAATTGGTTCGCCCATTTGCCAGTTCTTTATACTTTTTATAAAGTCTATTATTTTTATCATCGTTAATTGGATAATATGGTTCTGTCTCCTTGGAGTTAGAAAATGTAACAGGGTATTCTCGTGTAATAATTGTATGGTTTTGATTGCCAAACTCAAAATGTTTATGTTCAATGATACGGGTATAAGGAACATGGGCCTCAGTATAATTGACCACCGCATTTCCTTGGTAATTAGCTACCTCCAATCTTTCGTGATCGAAGTGAAGACTTCGATATTCCAGTTTTCCCAATTTGTAGTCAAACAGTTCATCTAGCATTCCTGTATAAACAACTTTCTCAGCCATATCATCTAACATTATTTGGTTACTAATATAGTTAATGTTGAGGCGAACTTCTTTTTCGGCTAATAATCCTTCGCTCAAACGGTTATATCCACCAATAGGGATGCCCTGATACAAGTCATTAAAATAATTATTATCATATGTAAACCGGACAGGAATACGTTTAATAATCTCGGGGGGGAGCTCCCTAGCATCTTTACCCCATTGTTTTTTGGTATATTCTTTTATAAAACTATAATAGATATCATAACCGACAAGAGACAATGCCTGCTCTTCAAGATTGCGTGGTCGTTTTATATTGATTGCATTTACTTGTTGTTCTATTTTCGCTCTTGCAGCTTCGGGTGTTGTTACTCCCCAAAGTTGCTGAAACGTATTCATATTAAAAGGCAGATTATACAATCGGCCGTTATACATAGCAAGCGGGCTATTAGTATAACGGTTAAAAGAAGTGAAGGCATTTACATATTTCCATATAGCCTCGTCATTAGTGTGAAAAATATGAGCACCATACATATGCACATTAATTCCATCCCAATTTTGGCAATAAATATTTCCGCCGATGTGATTCCGTTTGTCGATAACGAGGCATTTTTTATCCCGTTTGTACATTTCATGGGCAAAAGTAGCGCCAAATAAGCCCGCACCAACAATTAGATAATCGTATGGCTTAACCTTGTTGTTCATCGTGTGTTATTCTCACTTTGTATTTCTTCTTCAATCGCTCAAATAATGAATGTGGATGAAATTTCCTATATAAATCAAAGCCCGCCTCACGCAATTTATTATTATAAAAATGAACAGCATAAGTCATGTGTGAAAACCTTACATATGCGTTTTGAAATAATATTTCTGAGGAAGAAACAGAAACTGGTATAAACACATTCGGGTCTAAAATAAAGTCTTCCAGACCATTTTCTTTAATTTTTATTGTAAGAATATCCGCCCCTATCGCAAACCAATTGACAGTTGACAAATCCTCCGTTTTGTAAATAATACTGAGACAGTCACTCATTAATTTGCACCGTGGAGGGACTTTAATATTGGAAATTGCGATTACACATTGATCAATGCCACATAATTCCGTTGCAAAAACATAGTCCTCCTCCGCGTCAAAATATTTCATACAAACTACATCCATATCAGTCCACCAGCCACCATATTTGTATAGAAGCTCATACCGGAACCAATCGGAAAAAGTTGCATAACTGTTATATTTATCTTTAAAGATTCTTTCCTTTTTAATAATTTTATTAGCGTCTTTTAGAACTGTTCCCTTAGGAACCTCCATTTTCTCATAGGTATACAGATGAAATTCATGACCGTGAAAAAGAAAAGAGTTTATACACAAAAGTGCCAAGGGATTTAAGCGTGACCCGATCCAAAGACCGCGGATAATCTTATTTGCGTTTTCATCCATAATGCAAATTTTTAATTATTTTGTTTCTTAGTGGCTATAACATTTTCGAAAAAGGTTAATAAATCATCTATGTAGTAATCAAAGGAAAAACGTTCCCTGTTTCTCCAACAATTTTCCTTTAACTGATTAAGGGTGTCCTTTTCATTCAGTTGACCTCCCAAATCGTCAAAAGACCTAAAAAGCACTCCAATCTGTAGCTTTTCCAGCAGCCTCTGAGAAGAAACCTTATGGCCATTGTTATTTTTTTGAATCATTGGCAGTCCGCCGACAGCAAGTGTTGACATTCGTGCCGGGTAATTTAAATCGTCCCAACTGCAGCGGATTAATTCGCCTTGGTTTTCGCTTTCAAAACAATGCAGCCAGCCGGCATCATATTGGGAAAATTCCTTGGACCAGTTCTCCGGTTTACAATGGGAATGAAGATGTAAATATCCACTAGCCATTTGCTCGCTCTCGTTCACCCACGCTTTCCACTTTTTTTGGTAAAACTCCCCATATAGATGCAAGTGAACTTTGTGACTAGCAAGAACCGCCATATCAGAGGGTGTTATTCCATATGGCCGGCCTGCCATTACAGTGTGTGTTTCACCATCTGATGAGGACAACAAAGGAGAACGAATATCAGTAAACCATTTTTTAGGAGGAAGATCTCCGTCCAAAATGTACGACGGACGATTTTGATCTCCAATAAATTGCTCGTACCAATCTTTGCATTCTTCATTAATGTAAATGCGGCCATCTGCATTATAGTATAGCTCAAACAATTCTTTCCAAATTCCTGCATTCCTGCAAAAAAAAGGTCCTTCTTTAAAGTGCCAAACAAATGGGATGTCCGGATTTGACGTCATCACATAATGTGCGAGTCTTACAGCCTGTGTATTTAACAGGGCATAAATGATATCCGGCCTGACTTCCTCAATTTGCTTTTTTAAATGTTCTACATTTAGAGTAATTATATTTCCGAAGGAAAACGGTCCTACTGAGTTATGAAGATCTGGATTAGGAATCCATACTCCAAAAAGCCGGTGGCCATGCTCTTCAAGCACCGACAACCTTTCTGGATTGAAACCTAGTTCTCCAACTATAAGGATCTTTAGCTTTCCTGGCGCAATCCTGATATTTTGCCTTTCAGTTAATTTTTTTTCTTCATTAATGCACTCTCCGCCATCAGTGTAAAAGCTAAGCGATTCTTTGACACCATAGTATTCTTTATAAAAGGGTAATCCCCCACCAAACTTTTTACTAATGATTTTATGACGTTGCAGTGGATGGCTGACCCATTCACAGGATATATTTTTCGAACCAACAAATTGCCCAACCTGCTTTAGTTGCTCCCAAAACATTTTATTTAAATCAGCAGTAACAAAAACATCTCGTTCAACCCATTTAAAGGCAGTTTTTCTGTGCATTACCTGAACCAGTTGCAAACCCTTGTCCTCTATAGGTCCGACAGTTCTTTCTACGGATAGGCCGGTTGCATAATTATCGCTATTATTATAAGTTAATCCAGAATAACATAATACCGCATCAGATCTTACCGACAAAGTTGAAAATAAGGATGAGAGATGGTCTGCATAATAAATATCATCGGAGGGTAAGTAACTAATATATTCATAATTTGCGTACTGAATACCTAAGTTCAAACAAAATCCTAATCCTTTATTTTCGCTATTCTTGTAATAATGAATTCTGCCTTCTTGAATATATTCCTGTACTAGATCTTCTGTATAATCGGAAGATCCGTCATTAACTATAATCAGCTCCCAATTATTAAAATGCTGGGCAAAAAGGCTAGTTATAGCCCTTTTTATAAAAGCACCTTGGTTATAAGTAGGCATAATGACCGAAATCCCTGCTAGATTATTCATACCTTTATATTCTGATTTTGGTCTTTTCCTGCGTCCTAAATTTAATGGAAGCCCTCAGACCAATACTTTATAAGAAGCAAAATCAAAAACCAAAAAAATCTCAGTTATATTTTGCTTTCATCCCCTGACGTTTGTACGACAAATAATATTTTATTAGTAATCAGATATTCCATTTTTAAAAGCATTAACTCATTAAAAGATTTCTCTTCACTTTTCCCCCCACTTTTGGGAAAATAATGTTTCGCCGATGTAGTTAACTGACTATAGGAAATCTCTTGCTCGGCAAGTATTATTAAATTAACACTGATATCATCCAGCGCCACCTCTCGAAAGCCACTGAAAAACATCTCTGGTAAAATTCCTATAACTATATCTTTTTTGTTAGATGTTTTTAAACCAATGTAGCCCTTCTCCGCTATCTGTAGAGTTGTCCAATCATTAGCAGAATAAACAACTTCCAAATACGGATTTCTTTTGAAAACTGTTGCTTGCTGAACTTCATCGCTTGCCGACAAAAAAGCAAGCGATGAAATTGAATCCATTTCCAGTTGTTTTAATATGGCTGCATCCTTCTTTTTAAATTTTGTACAGAGCTGTTTAATTTTTTGTTCGTAGGCAAAAAGAGCTTTTATCACTAAATTTTCACTTTGACTTACATAACTTTTTAACTGAACTAATGATTTAAAACTGATCTCAGAATCAAGTCGTTTCAATAAACGTTCTGTTCTAGTGAAAGAGAAAGCTGTTTTGTTATTAGGGACTTGTAATGAATGAGCCTCCCGTATTTTAGATGTGTAGAAATAATGCTTTTCTTTAAATAGGGCAATGATGCGCAAATATAATTCAGGATTTTCGTGAAAGAGATGCCGAGCTACCCAATCGCAGATCTCCTTATCACGTTTGTAAGCACCGATTAAATGCAGGTAACGTAATTTATTTGCATTGGGAAAAAATGCGACCTCGGACCTAGTATATCCGTTATCGCCAAATATTTTATCTAATAAACAGCTAACTTGTTTTTTATTTTGTTTAGCTAATGAATAGAAAAGTAGTTGTTCATAAAGTATGTTGAAGTTGGTATTCAATTCAACAGATTTGTTTTTTTCAATAAACTTCATTGCCGTTGCAACATATGTCTTGAAGAATGCGTTGTCGCTCCCACCCAGAATACCAGCATTGTAAGCTCTGAGGTTTGTAGAATACAAATTTGATTTAAGCCATTGGGGCATATATTTTAGCTTTTCTACCAAAGGGGCAAAAACCTGATAGTAATGCCCGGTTCCCTTTTCTAAATTCTGTGCAATCAAATTAGCCGATAACAACTTTTCTTCAAACGGATGCCAAACAAAAACATCACCATCTACATGTAGAAAAGCTTCGTCTTGTTTTGCGTAAGTTAATAACTTTGGAATAGCCCAGAGATCTGTTTGCACATCCAGCTTTGAGTACTCGTTCAAAATACTTGAATAGGGAAGGTTAAGCTCGTCTTTAAAAAGTTCGACCCCAGAAGCATCTGTATAGAGATTTACAGTTGAGTAATTACTCGTTAATTTCAAACAACTTAGGGCCCATCCCATAATGTGATGTTGTGGGCTAAGCCAGCCAAAGCTATCTTTTAGGAGGTTTTTGTCATTTACCCAAAGTGTCTGGCAAATAGTCATATGGCAAAATAGGTTAAAGTGAAGGGCGGGCGCAATACATATTTACAATCACTTTCCAAGTGTCTTTAATATACATCAGAAAGAAACCAATAACAGTTACCGCGTTCCGTATAAATAGTGACCAATTTTTTTCGAGAAATGTTTCTGTTGGCTAGGCCGAACAAGATTTGTATCTACGATTCGTCCTGTGCTATCAATAAAAAAATATCGTGGAATAGTTCGATTGTTTTCTGCTCCATTATAAATTCTTTTTATAATGTCCTTTTGCAACGCGTAAGTCATCATTACATGAGTGCCAGATAAATGGTACGCGTAGATATCATTAATCATCACATTTTTATCCGTCATTGGGTCAAGAGAAATGTATAAACGTTTAATATTGTAATTCCTAAAATATTGCTCTAGTTCAGGATTGTGTAGGAACTCCTGTTTGCAGGGCACACACCATGTTGCCCAAAGATCCACCAGAACATTTTCATTTTTAAAGTGCTTTGAAATAATACTATCGATATTGTCTTTATTACCAATTGCAATGATTTTAACTTTAGACAGAGAATCTTCTTTTGTCCAAGGGAAAAATCCAAAAACCGGAGGTTGTAGGTATTTATTAAATGGACTGTTTGGATAATATGCTTTATATGTATCAACATCCCTTTGATTATAACTACCTCCGAATAATCGTTTCAAACTAATTAAGCTCAATGCCCAAAGACCTTCCGCTAGTTGTTTCGGTGCATATTGATGCAACGCCAGATTCCTATTCAAGAAATATTTATGCCCATTTATAGTAACATATCTATCCAATGCGGTTCCATTATTTCCTTCTTTTAATGCTCGCAAATAATCTAATTGCCAACCTGAAATAAAGCCGGAAAAGAAACTGTTTCGAAATAGAGGATCGGAGAACGGTAGTTGATACTTACTATAGAACGCTCCAAGAAATTCCATCTTTTCTTCAGGTGAGTAATTTCTGCTTTCCTTCACTTGGCCAGCGACTGCACTGACTAAATAGTTCTTGATGATTGACGTAACAAAAATGTGATACGGTTTGGAGACTTCTCCTTTTAAATAAAGGTTATCAAACATTTTTGTCTGAGTATTCAATAACGAGTCGAAAAGTGTTAACCTCCTTAGTCCTCCATACCAGTTTGAATTTTCTAAGAATTTTCTAAAGTCCTGATACATCCCAATAGGTGGAAAGCAGTGTGTTCTAAATAGAGTGTGTCCCGCATTATTCTTTCCTTTAAATTCGACTGCATCTACTATATTGGAATTGCCTTCAAGCTTCGGAACATTGATCCTCAAATTAATTGTGTCCCCGGGGATACCCAAAAAATCTATCCGATTGGAGCCAATTATTATGCCTAATTGAAAGGGTTCTTTAAGAGGAATACTTCTTTCGAAGTTGCCGTTCGAATCTACCCTCAATTCGTATGACGAATCAACAATATGAATAGTATAAAAACCGCTGATAGGAGTAACTACAAAAATCCTTTGTTTATCAGGGCTAAGAATGGAGCCACTTACAACAACTTGGCTTTTACCGATTATAGAAAAGTATAGGATACTTAAAACTGTAAGAAAAATATTTTTTGCTGAATTTAGTTTGAAAAGATGCGAATCTAGGGCGGAGTTTATCATAAAATATACCACTGGTTAATAAAAATAAACAGTTATTCAAAATATCAATAATTAGCATAGTTCTTCATGATGTTTCCAACACCAGATTCGCATGCTTTTTTAACAAGTAACCTCGGGATTTCCACATGTTACCCAACCACATTCAGAAGTTGCTCCAGCGCAAGCCGCAGAAGTGGAACTATCAATAGTGCTCTGCTCTGGAGTAGATGAACCCTGGTATTGCCATGCGGAGCCGCTGTTAGCGCCTCCTACACAATGGCATTCATAACGTTGTTCTCCACCCATTACCTTTTTCATTTGCTCTCTTGTTAAGATTTCGGTAGCTCCCAATTCAAGCACCTTGAGTTTTAACTTTTTCATTGTTTTTACATTTTAAAATTAGAAAAAATGATTTAACAATACAAAGTTCTAACCCCCTAATCTATTATATTTAGAACGAAAAAATATTATTTCTCCTTTAAAATCTGTAACATTTTAGCATTCTGCCATTGTATTATCCGCAACCGCCCAATACTTTATGGCCAAAATTGCTACTATCATACACATTTATCCTGACCTCCCCTCAATCTAAAATTGCTTTCTAATATCTGGAAACTGCATAAACGAAATATGCAGGGTATAAGGTAACTGCTAACCACTGTTACACCATTTAATGTTAATCAAATTAATTCCCCTAAAAACCCAAAGACACCACGTTAACCTAAAAAACGGTGTCTGTGCTATCATTTAAAAGAAATTTTATAAATTTGGTAGGTAGTCCTTACTTTAAACTACGGAAATGAAATAACCTTTATGATTATTTGCTTAGGAAAATATCACCAATATCTAAAACATAACCTATCCAATGTTTCATCTGCTAAAAAACCTGCTGGAGCCACAAACCAATGTGCCCGAAGCCGCCTGCCTATTAGCGCAGGAGCTTGGCTTGAAAATTACGAATACAACCCTTACTCGGGAAATACTAGAACATCCCAACTATCAAAGCCTACTTAGTATAAGTGACGTGTTAAATCGATATGGGGTCGATAACCTGGCAATCAGCTTACCGGGAGAGCAGTTGTCAAAAGTACCGGTTCCTTTTGTAGTCGCTTTAAAGGGTGCGAAACAAAAAATAGCTTTTTTCAGTGTTGTAAGAAATATTGAAGGTGACAACGTTTATTATTATGACCCTGAAAAACAGAAGTGGGCAGTACTGCCTTTAATTGAATTTCAACAAAAATACATAGGGAAAGTACTGATGGTTGAAACCAATATCGAAGAGCCTATAAAAGAAAAGGACTATGAAAAAAAGTTAAACAAAGAACGGCAAAATAAATTAATGAAACAACTTGCAGTTCTTTGCATTCCAACTATTTCGTTGGTAGCTTGCATTACCGCTATCATGCAAGCGGGTTTAAGTGCCCTATTGCCCACGGTTTTTACACTCCTTACCTTAACAGGATCAACCATTGGAGTGCTGCTGCTTTATTACGACTTAGACAGGCATAATTCTGGGCTCCAGCAGATTTGCAGTGGAGGCAAAAAGATAAACTGTAATGCTATTTTACAATCGAAGGCCTCCAAAATTTTGGGAGTGAGTTGGAGTGTTATTGGATTTTCATACTTCATAGGCCAGCTCTTCTTATTACTTGTAATTGGGGTTACGCATCCTACAGCACTATTTATGGTAAGCTGGATAAATATGGTAACGCTTCCTTATATATTTTTCTCTGTGTATTATCAGTGGCGTGTAGCGAAACAATGGTGCCCTTTATGCCTAAGTGTGCAAACCATACTTGCATTACAATTTATTACAGCTTTGACAGGAGGATGGTATTTGATATCCCCTGCGGTGGCTCTAAGTGTACAATGGATATTACCGTTAATTGCAGGTTTTATTATACCTTTATTTGCGGTAACAATAGCTGTTTCTGCTCTAGAAAAAGCCAAAGAAGGTAGAAAATATAAAAATGAATTGCACCGCCTTAAACTGAATCCAGAAGTATTTGAAGCTGTGTTGGAAAAACAAAAACAGCTGGCAACATCAACAGAAGGCTTAGGCATAATTATTGGCAAGCGGGACGCACAATTTAGGATTATAAAAGTATGCAACCCCTATTGTAGTCCCTGTGCTGCCGCACATTTAACTCTGGATGAACTTCTGCGTGAAAATGAAGACATACACGTCCAGATTATTTTTACAGCCACTAACAACGAAACTGATATTAAAGCTCCCCCCACCAAACATTTACTAGCCATCGCAGAAAAAGGGGACGAGGCTCTAACAAAGCAGGCATTAGATGACTGGTATTTAGCCAAGGAAAAAGACTATCAAAAGTTTGCTGCAAAATACCCAATTCCGGCCTTAAATGAAGGAAATGGTGCGCCAGCTCGACAGACTGAGCAAATAGAAGCCATGAACGAATGGTGCAACAACACGGGAATTCAATATACACCAACAATTTTCATACTGCGTCCGTCAACAAGGGATGATGTCAATGCGAAGTGGTACCAATTACCTGAAGCGTACACAATTAACGAGTTAAAATATTTCTTGTCTAAATAAAAAACCTATGGCTATTCTAAAACATATAAATCGCATCAGATTTATAGATCACATGATTAAAAAGAAAGCAACTGGAGATTTGGAGAGCTTCGCTAGTAAAAATAATTTATGCAAAAGCGCCATGGCCGGAGTAATACAAGAAATGAAAGAACTGGGATTCCCTATAAAATTCGATCGGATGCGTAATACGTACTATTACGCTGAAGACGGAAAAATGGTCGATGCTCTTTTTATACGAAATGGTCATATTCTGTCTCGAGAAGATATCGCCAAAATTGAGAGCGGCGGAGAACTTTGTTTTTCTGAAATCACTGTGTTCAAATTGTGTGAAAACCAATAAAAAACTATCTCAAAAGTGAAGGTTGCCTTCTATAAACAGCTTAATGCCATGGATTGCGGACCAACCTGTCTGCGGATAGTTGCTAAGTTTTATGGAAAACATTATAACGCTGATACATTGCGTCAGATGGCTGGCTTTAGCAAAGCGGGTGTTTCCTTATTAGGGATTAGCGATACAGCTGAAAAAATTGGTTTTAGAACAAGGGGGGCTAAACTATCCTTGAAACAATTGACAGAGGCAGCATTGCCAGCTATCCTACATTGGGATCAACATCATTTTGTTGTGTTGACCGAAATCAGAAGAAAAAAAGTCAAAATCGCTGATCCAAGCAAGGGGTTGCTTTCATATACCACAACAGATTTTTTAAACCATTGGGCCTCCTCTAGCGATGAACAGGACAATGCTATTGGAATTGCCCTATTATTGGAGCCCACACCTGCATTTTATGAAAACGAAGGGGAGAAAGAAAAAAAACTTAACTGGTCGTTGGTATCAAAATATCTACAGTCAGCCCGGTGGCAAATCGTGCAAGTATTTATTGCTTTACTGATCACATCCCTGTTATCCCTAGTATTTCCATTTCTCACTCAAAGCGTTGTCGATACTGGAATTAATACACAAAACCTTCAATTCATAGTAATTGTCCTGGTTGCTCAGGTAATGCTTACCTTCAGTCAAACTGTTGTAAATTTTATTCGAAGCCGGATATTGCTAAGGGTGTCTAATGTATTAAATATTCAGATTTTGTCTGACTTCTGGATCAAACTTACGCGGCTCCCTGTTTCCTATTTTGATCTTCATCATATTGGGGACACTTTGCAGCGCATTGGTGATCATCGCGCGATTCAGGGCTTTCTTACGGGAACTGCTTTAAATACGATCTTCTCATTTTTTAATTTTATCGTATATGCAATTGTGCTAATGATCTATAGCGTTGAATTATTCTTTATTTTTTGCATAGGCAGTATCATATATTTTGTTTGGGTTCAGCTGTTTTTACGAATAAGGCGAAAGTTAAATTATGAAACCTTTCACTTATCAGCTAAAGAAAATAATGCTACGTTACAATTGATCCAGGGTATGCAGGAAATCCGATTGAACAACGCCGAAAAGCAAAAACGCTGGGAATGGGAGAATATACAAGCAAACGTATTCAAGCTGGGATTTAAAAATCTTAACTATAGCCAAGTACAATCTGCGGGTGCCACTTTTATTAACAGCCTGCAAGGCATCGCTATTAGTTTTATTGTGGCTAAACTAGTAATTGACGGAAAACTAACATTGGGGGCCATGCTGGCGGTACAGTACGTCATAGGTCAGCTCAGTGGTCCAATACAACAATGGGTGGGCTTTGTGCAAAGTCTACAGGATGCCAGAATAAGTATGGAACGGCTGAACGAAATCCATCAATTGGATGATGAAGAAGACATAGAAAAAAGATATATCACACAGCTGCCAGATTGTAAATCCATCGCTATTAGCGATCTTACTTTTACTTATCCCGGTGCTGGTAATGATCCGGTTCTTGAGAATATTAACTTGATAATTCCGGAAAACAAAGTGACCGCTATTGTAGGCGTCAGCGGCAGTGGAAAAACTACCTTGGTAAAATTGCTACTGAAAATATACGAGCAGTACGATGGAGAAATAAGAATTGGTACGCAGATCCTAAATAATAAAGAAGGATTAAAGTTTACTTTTCTCAGCCACCACTTCTGGAGGAACGAGTGTGGTGCTGTATTGCAAGATGGTTATATCTTTAATGATACAATTGCCCGGAATATAGCAGTAGGAGAAGAAGAGATTGATTTGAACCGTTTGATCCAAAGTTGCCGCATTGCTAATATTCAATCCTTTGTTGAGGCGCTCCCCAATGGGTATTATACAAAACTGGGCGCCGAAGGTACCGGCGTCAGCCAAGGCCAACGCCAACGGATACTGATAGCGCGAGCAGTGTATAAAAACCCTTCTTATTTGTTCTTTGATGAGGCAACTAATTCTTTGGACGCTAACAATGAAAAGGAAATCATAGAAAACTTAGCACGGTTTTTTATGGGCAGAACCGTAGTGATTGTTGCGCATCGTTTGAGTACTGTAAAAAATGCAGATAAGATTGTCGTACTGGACCAGGGCAAAATCGTTGAAGAAGGAACCCATGAGGAACTCTCCAATTTAAAAGGAAAATATTATGAACTTGTAAAAAACCAACTAGAACTGGGTAATTAAAAACTCTGCACGTATGGGTAAAGGCATTAAAGTGGCTGAAGAACTGTCCCAAGAGGGATTAAAGGAATTTTCATTAAACAAAACCTTTCAAGAGCGGTCAGATATCGCCCAAGAGATCATAAGTCGCAAACCCGACTTTTATGAAAAATGGGCTTTGCTGTTATTTTCTACAGTGCTATTATTATTGACGACAAGTACTTGGTTTATTAAATATCCTGACATTATCGAAGCCGATGCCTTTCTTACGGGTCAAAATGCTCCTAAAGAGATTGTTCCATATCAAACGGGCAAGCTAACCGTGCTTTTCGTTAAGAATAACCAAAAAGTTAAACAAGGAGAATTTCTAGGTTGGCTCGAATCAAACGCCGATCCAAATGAAGTAATTGATCTAGCCACAAGACTTGACAGCAGTATCAAATTGGTAGGTAATGGTAGCCCCGGTCGGATAGCCAAACTTTTTGGAAAGCGTTTCAACGTGCTTGGAGAACTACAAACTGACTACCAAACTTTTACTACAACCCTTCTACAATATAGTGACTATCTCGTTAATGGCTTTTATTCGAATAGGAAAGCCATGTTACGTAATGATATTGTATCTCTTCAGACCATGAAGAACAAAGTGGCTGAGCAGAAAAATTTTATAACAAAAGATAATGAGCTTGCTAAAAATACTTTTGAAATGAATGAAAAGCTTTTTAGAGAGAAGGTAATATCTGCCGAGGAATATCGTCAAGCACAAAGTGCCCTTTTAAATAAAAAGAAAGCAGACCCACAGGTAGATATGAGTATATTAGCCCAGCAAAATCTTATAAGTGACAAGCAGAAGGAAATTGATCAACTCAATATTGATATCTTTCACCAACAGCAGACATTTGAGCAAGCTTTACAAACGCTAAAAAGTAAAGTTGATGATTGGCTACGCCATTTTACTATTCGGGCTCCTACAGATGGTATAGTTGTTTTTGCCGTTCCATTACAGCAGAATCAATTTATTGAAGCAGGAAAAATATTGGGTTACGTGAATCCCTCAGACACCAAATACTATGCAGAAATTCGCCTATCTCAAAACAATTTTGGCAAGGTCGATACCGGTATGAAAGTACAGCTAAGATTTGACGCCTATCCATATCAAGAAACAGGATTTGTTTCCGGTACCTTAAACTATGTATCCTCAATTTCCGTGGACAGCGCATTTTTAGGAAGTGTGCGTCTGGATGGGGGGTTGATTACGAACCAACAAAAAACCATTCAATACAGGAATGGGTTGAGCGCCCGAGCTCTAGTAATTACAAAAGATATGCGGCTATTGGAGCGGTTGTATTATTCGATAGTAAAGGCTACATCTATTAGTAAATAGAACGATAAGAATCATAATTTATTCCCCGTCCAAAAGCTTACACAGACAAGTATACAATCCAGCGAGTGGTCTAATTTATTCACCCTGCCATAATTAACCGCCCTTAATCGGCTTATTATCAATCATTGAGAATACACGATGCATCGTGCATTGACTTTGCCTTTTCCTTAACTCATCTTGCCTCCATAAAACGAATTTTTATGGATACATTTTTTTTACCTAATGAAGGAGATTTTCGCCGGTGAATCAGGGACGCCATTAAAGAATGCCTGGAAAATATTCCCGCGCCCACAAATCAAAACAATGAGGAAGGCGAGCCCTTGCTTAACCGGAAAGAGATCGCAGGCATGTTCCGGATCTCCCTTGTAACCCTGCATGATTGGATGAAGCGCGGCCTGCCTTTTCATAAACAGGGCGGCCGGGTTTACTTTATCCGGTCTGAAGTATTGGAATACGTGAAACAAAAAAAGAACATTCACTATCAACCGAATGAAAAATGAAACGCTTTACTACAACCGACGCAAAACAAATCGACCTAGTCGATTACCTGGAGTCTCTGGGTCACTATCCTGACTCCCGGATACGCCGCAACCCGGAATACTGGTATTTATCCCCACTGCCCGGCAGAAGTGAAAACACTCCTTCGTTTAAAGTTGACCGGAGAAAGGGCCTGTGGTATGATCATGGGATTGGCAAAGGGGGCAGTATTGTTGACCTCTGCATGTTGTATCACAGCTGTAGTATTCCGGAGGCATTGACCAGGTTGCAGGATTTTCTTTCTTTTCATCGCAATCCGTTGCAAAACTTATCGCATTCGGGTAATGTTCCGCTCCCTGATAAAGAGAAGAAAATCCAGGTGTTATCTACCGGCCCAATTGTGTCATCCGCGCTCATTGCTTATCTGGGGCAACGGAAAATACCGCTTGGAATAGCCCGGGGATATTGCCGGAAAGTACAATATGAGCTCAATAACAGAAAATATTACGCCATTGGTTTTGCTAATGATGCTGGGGGTTACGAGTTGCGCAATACGCATTTTAAAGGCAGCGCAGCACCCAAAAACATATCCTTTTTAAACAACAGCGCCAATGAAATCAGCGTTTTTGAAGGCTTCTTCGATTTTCTAACCTATGCTGCCATTCAAAAGACTGCCGTCAATAATACAAACATTTTAGTGCTCAACTCCCTGGCTTTTTTGGAAAAATCCCGCATGCTGATAGAGCAGCATGCTTCCGTTTATCTATACCTGGATCGTGATAACGCCGGGCTAAAATGTACGGCTCAGCTTGTAAAGGAAAATTCAAAATACAAAGATCACAGCCTGCTTTATGAGGGCTATGCGGACCTGAACGAATGGCTGACCCGGCAAAACCGCTCCTTACAGAAGCAGGGACAGGCAAAAAATGAAATTGATGAAACGATTCATCGTGTCCAAAAGCGGAGCTTAGGCCTTGGCAGGTAATGAAATATTTTTTAACGAAAAAAACAAAAACAATGGCAGATTTTAAGAAAAGAACATTGCATTTAAGTTCAGGAAAGCAGATCCGGTTTTATGGCGACAGCATGGCTATTGGGCCAGCGTTACAGATCGGGGAAGGATCAGCCCCAACAATTTTTTCCTACATAGAGCCGCAAAATGTTGCGGGCAGTGCAGATACAACCGCACTTCTTCCTCAGGTCAGCAACGAAAAAACGGCACCGGTTCGGTACAAAATCCATTTGGTTTAACAGATACAGACCTCCATGAAATTGCCGATTACAATATCCAGCTATGGATGAACCTAAAAAATAATCTCCGCAAATATGGTGTTGACAATCCGAAAGTTTTCAACAAGGATGAGCTGCGGTAATACAACAACTGCCAATTTTTCCGCCGCGAATTATTGCATAAAAGAAATGCCCCGGGAATTATAAAACGGCGATTAAGCCGGTAACATAGCTTTCCTTAATCCCCATCGAAGGGAATGGCAAGGTGTACCAAATGTTGCACATTGGCCCCTTGCTGTTTAACTCCAAAGTCGTAACAGTTAAATAGCATTTAAAGCCTCCTACAGCAAATAAAATGACGAACATTTTGAACGATCAAATACGGGAAAGCCTTTTCGACGTTGAGGTAGCCAGCAATGGTTTGGTAATACCAAAACGGCTGGCCCCTCATCCCGCTGGGGCGTGATTCGGGGGCTTCTCATGCCGCTTGGGGTGGCATTCGAAAAATAAGACAATCCTATGAAGCAGGAAGATAAACCTACTAAAAATAAAGGCGGCAGGCCGTTTAAGGCCATTAAACGTAATGTAGTGCTGGCGCTTAAATGCAGCCGGTATGAGCAGGTACGAATCGCCGGTAACGCTAAAAAAGCAGGGATGACTTTATCAGAATTTTTGCGCTCAATGGGGCTGCATGGACAAATTGTCGTAACAGAAAAAGCGCTGCCCAAAGAAGTTTTATTGCTTACCGGCACCCTCAATCACATGGCAGCAAACCTGAACCAGCTTACAAAACGGCATAACAGTGTAACGGATATTTTAACGCCGGTGGATCGTGCAGCGCTGGATATTTTATCCAAAGAGCTGAAGGGAATTGCATCCTCCATTAAAAATTATTTACAATGATCGCTACAATAACCATAGGAAAATCGTTTGCCCATTGTATTGGTTACTGTTTGGAAGATAAGCAGCGACTGACCGATGAAAAGAAAAAAGAATTGACGGCTGGCGATGGTTTACGCCATAAAAACCGGGCGGAGGTACTGGCCTATAACCAGTGTTACGGGAATAAAAAGGAGCTGACCGAACAGTTCGGAGACGTAAAAAAACTGAGCAAACGGGTAGAAAAACCCGTGTTGCATGCCTCTATCCGGTTGGCTCCTGGAGAAACACTTGCCCGCCACCAGTGGTTATCCGTTGCAGAAGAAATGGCCAAAGAATTAGGTGTTGCTGGTAACCAATACCTTGTCGTTCAGCACCACGACACCAAAGAGCAGCACATTCACCTGGTAGCGAACCGGGTGGGCTTTGACGGGAAAGCCGCCAGCACCAGTAATAATTTTTACAAAATGGACAAGCTCTGCCGGAGATTGGAAAAGCAATACGGGCTTACCCCCGTGCTCAGCCCCAAACAATTTTTACCCAAGGATCAGCAGCTATTGCCCAGGCATGATGCCCGGAAAGAAAAGATGAAGAAAGACCTGAAGCATTGTCTCAGGCAGGCGACAAACCTGGCTGACTTCTCCGGAAAAATGGAGCAATTGGGCTATACTGTTATCAAAGGGCGGGGAATTACATTTATTGATGACAAAAAAGTGCGGGTAAAAGGTTCAGAGCTGGGCTATTCCTTAGCCACCATTGAAAAGATCCTACAGGCAAAACAGGTGCTGCAAATAGGGCCCGATGGCCAAAAAGTCGACAAACCGTTCTCCCCGCACACACCTTTTATCCCAGGAATACTTGATTCAGGATTAAGCGATGTGAGCAAGGTCGACTTCCAGATTGCGAGCGCAGCAGCCGACCTGGTGGCCGAACTTTTTAAAACCTATTACCCCGCACCGGACGAACTGTCTGCAGCCGAGGCCATGAAACAATACTACCGCTACAATAAAAAGAAGAAGAAAAAACGCGGCTTTGGCATTTAGTAAACTTTTCTAAAAACAGAAACCTATATCATCATGGAAGAAAAAATAAACACCGAGGAAAAAGAATCAGTACTGTTTGTGTTGAATGAATTTTCTGAAAGGTACCAGGAAAGCAACAAAAATATTACGGCCCTGACGGGTGAAGTTAAAGAGCAGCATGGGAAAATTCAGCAGGTTATTGATAACCAGCAGCAGCAGAAACTTACCGAAAATAATACAGTAGCTGTAGTAAAAAGGGAAGCAGAAAAATTGGGGTATATTATCAGCAACCAGAATTTTCCTGCTAAGGAAATAGAAGCACTGCGCCGAGAATTATCCGCTGTACGTGAACAGTTATCCGAACCGGTGATCCAAAAATTGGAGCATCACCATCATGTACATAAGATCATTGTTGCCACCGGGGTTCTTTTTATTGCAGTCTGCCTGCTTTGCTGTGGGTGGTACAACACTTATCAAAAGCTGGAGCAATTCCAGGGAAATGACACCAAGTACCGGCTTATGCGGTTAGATACTGCCTTCACTCCACTACAGCGCTACCTGGACAAAGTGGACCAGGCATATACCAATAATTCAGGATTGAGGGATTCAGTGATTACAAAAGAGGAAGAAAATAGAAAAAATATGGGCCTGCTGCAGGAAGCATATAATAGAGTGAAAGAGGCAGAAAAGCTAAAATCTGAAGCCGGCAAATTACGGAAAGCGGCGGGGCATTGATGAATCAGATAATATTTTGTACTTTAAAATTGGTGTTTTTCATAGGTTAGCAACGGCCAGCTTTTTCAAAGGCAGGCCTTTTTACTCAGCAAGAAATATCCCTTTTAAGAGGTTCGATCCCTTCCAAATTAGGCTTTTGAGTAACTTGTCAGCTTATTGACATTTATTGACTATAATATAACACACTGATAATAAATTTTATATCACAATATTTGCATGAATTTTTAATTATTTTTCATACATTTTCCTTTATTTGTACCTTTGCATTATGAGTAAGTTACAGGCTTTAAAAAGAAATTTAAGGCCGGGTGAGGTATACCGGCGGCGAGATTTAGAGAAATGGTCTAAATCTGTAGACCGGCATTTGCAACAACTGGTAACAGACGGAACCCTGGAAAAACTTTCCGGAGGACTTTATTATGTGCCTAAACAGACCGTGTTTGGCAAAGCACCGGCCAATGACAAAGAGCTGATAACGTCCTTTTTAAAAGATACAAACTTTCTTCTTACCTCCTATAACGACTACAATACTCTGGGCGTAGGAACCACTCAACTCTACAACACTAAGAAGGTATATAATTTAAAACGCCACGGCGAGTTTAAATTGGGAAACCGAGTTTTTAACTTTGTTCGCAAGCCTTATGTACCGCTGAAAGTAACAGATGAGTTTCTGTTGGTGGACCTTGTAAATAACATAAACGAACTGGCAGAGGATCGTGATGTTGTGCTGGAGAAAGTAAAAGAAAAAACAAAAGGCATGGATGCGCGCCGGCTCAAAGCATTGGTGAACCGGTTTGGAAAGGTTGCTACCGTCAAATTTTTTAATCCTTTGTTGGCATAAGCTATGGAAGAAATATACCTGCACGAACATAATGATTTTGGTGACCTGCTCCGGATATTACAAGATGAGACTGGAATACTGGACACACTTATTGAAAAAGATTACTGGATAATGCACAGCCTGTACGGGCTAAAAAAACAGGGATATAACTTCCAGTTGAAAGGAGGAACCTCTTTATCCAAAGCGTATGGAATCATTGACCGCTTTTCTGAAGATATAGATATCCATATTGATCCGCCAGCAGTATTAGGCATCAACGAAAATCCAAAAAACGATAAACCAGCTAATTCTCAAAAGAAAAAGGAGTATTACGACCAACTGGCAGCGGAAATAAACATACCTGGAATAATTAAGGTAACGCGCGACACCGAATACGACAATACAAAAAACTATAATAGTGGTGGTATCCGATTGTTTTATCACCAGTTGACGGCAACCCGTCAGGGTATTAAAGATGGCATTTTACTGGAAGCCGGGTATGATACCGTAATGCCCAACAAACCGGTAACAATAACATCCTGGGCCTATGAAAAGGCCAAACCAGATTGATGGAAATTTTGAAAGGGAGAACTTTTACCAGGGAGCTATTTATAGAGTCAGTTTTAGTTCAGGGAGGATCGTTATAAATTTCATTTCAAAGTATGAAGGCGAACTTACAATATTGAAACAAACCTGAGTTTACGGGCAAAAACTACCACGATTACTGCAAGTAACCCACAGGTTTCGCTGACCAAAGCAATTTCGATTTATTTGTGATTATATAACTATTTCCAATTTCGGCAGAAAAGCTTAATATTCTTATAAATGGCCGCCATTTGGTGATTCTTCAATTAGATTGTTTTTGACAGTTTCATTTTGAAGGAAAATGCCGTTTAGATCAATCAAAGGTGGCCCATTTTGGCAGCGTCACCGCCTTATTTCGGAGAGACAATATTAATATCGGTTGGTACTAATCAGCTCCCGGTTTTTTGGTTCCACGTTGAAGGTTTTGCTAATTGACCAAAAAGTCATCGTAAGAATAATTTGGGCATTAGATATGGGATATGGAAAGTTTCTAATAGTGTGTAGCTATTTCATTAGAACGATCTGTATTGTTTGAAAAAGCAGTAAATTTATACTGTTAACAGCTCTTTGCTTCACTGCTAAATATGCCACTGGCAAATTACTGGCAAATTTAAAGGGCCGCGTAGTGCGACCCTTGTAAATAGTTGATTTTCAGCTCCCCCTGCTGGACTTGAACCAGCGACCCTCTGATTAACAGTCAGATGCTCTAACCAACTGAGCTAAGGAGGAATTTATTCACTTGATCACTTAGATATACATCCGGGCGATTAAGGGTTGCAAAAATAAGGATATTTTTATTTGAAAAGGAATTATTTCAACTTTTTTTTATTGGCGGTGCTGCGTGTAAAATACTGGTGGCAAAACCCCTGATAATCGTTGCAGCTCAGCAGGTTCTACCGGCTTTAGGGCAGCCAGCAACTCCTTCAGCTGCCCCCTGGTACGAATTCCGGCAACAACACTGGTAACCGCAGGATTTTGCAATACATATTGTACCGCCAAGGCCTGCGGCGAATAGCGGCCGGCTAATGCTTTGATGGCCTGCTGTAACTGCATTACCTGGTGCTTGCTGTACTCCAGGTATTCCCTTGCCGGTTTATCAACCAGCATACCCTGTGCCAGCGCACCTCTTACCAGCACCCCCTTATTGTGTTCCTTTAATAAAGATAGCACCGCTTCCTCCGGTCTGCGGTCCAGCAGGCTGTACTGCACCATTACCGATTCAATGGAAGAACGGTCTACATATTCTTTCATCACGTTTGGACGGATGCTGCTGATCCCATAATGCCGGATCTTTCCCTGTTGTTTCAGTGTTTCAAAGGCATCAATGGTCTCGTTGATGTTATCCTCAATGGTTCCTCCATGAAGCTGGTACAGATCTATATAGTCCGTCTGCAGCCGCTTCAAACTTGCTTCCGCGCAGCTTAGGATATAGTCACGACGAGGGTTCCAGTCCCAGCCGGAACCGTCGGCCCGCCATTGATTTCCCACCTTCGTAGCCAGGAAAATATTCTTCCGGAAGGGTTTTAAGGCCTGGCCGACCAGCGTTTCGTTTTCGCCTTTATCGTAAAGATCGGCCGTATCAAAAAAATTGACACCACCGGCTACCGCTTCTGCAACTAACTGCATACTTTCTTCCTTTGATCCGGTTAACGACATGCAACCAAAAGCGAGTGCGGATACAGACCACCCGGTTGTTCCTAAACTTCTATATTCCATAATGACAAATTTCTAAAACAACAGGCATCTTTTAAAGATTGTTTTCATAATCAGTAAAGTTTCCTTAAAACACATCACAAATGTTTGTTTGTGTGTTTTTTTTTATAATTTTCCATGATAAGGACCGGAAATGCTGTGCAGCAGTGCCAGCCGGCGCTTGTGCTGTGAAAAACAGCTTTACAAAATCGGAAGCTATGTCCATCGAGGAAAAAATAAGCCAACGTCAATTTAAAAACAGCTATCATAAGTTAGCCCTGAACCTGATCTATACATCCAGCAGCCTTCAGTATTTTTTAAAAGCCGGTTTTAAAAAAGAGGGACTTACGGTACAACAATATAATATATTGCGGATCTTAAGGGGAAGCTTTCCTAAACCCCTTTCTACATTGCAGATACGGGAAAGAATGATCGATAAGATGAGCGATACCAGTCGCATTGTAGACCGGTTGGTGTTGAAAGGCCTGGTTACTAAATGCACGAACCACATTGACAACCGGCTGGTAGATGTGGTAATTACCCCGGAAGGACTTGACAAGCTGGCCCTGCTGGATGAAACCGAAGACCGGATTGCTACCTTCTTTCATAATGTAAGCACAGAAGAAGCCGAACAGATTAGTGCGATGCTGGATAAGCTGCATGTTTGATTGGTTTTTTATTAAGTTTTGTTGGGCTACATTTGTAAGCTATGACGTTGATCCGCTTTTTCCTTTTTGGTCTTTTTGTAACACTTATCAGCCTCCCAAGCCTTGCCCAGCAATCTCAATATGAATTTCGCGGTGTGTGGATTGCTACTGTATTAGGTATTGACTGGCCTCCGCAAAATGCCAGCGTGGAGCAGCAAAAAGCAGAGTTTATCCGTCAGCTGGATCTCCATAAACGGAATGGCATGAATGCCATTCTTGCCCAGGTGCGGCCTAGTGGTGATGCTTTTTACCCTTCACCATATGAGCCCTGGAGCCAATGGCTGACTGGCGTACAGGGCAGGGCCCCTGTGCCATTTTACGATCCACTGGCCTTTATGATACAGGAAACTCATAAACGGGGCATGGAGTTTCATGCCTGGTTAAATCCGTACAGAGCAGAGTTTTCTATTGGTAAGTCTTCTATCGCTTCAGATAATATGATCCGGAAGCGTCCGGATTGGTTTGTTACCTATGGCACCACCCGGTATTTTAATCCTTCCAACAAACAGGTACAACAGTTTGTGATCGATGTAGTAAAAGATATTGTGCGCCGTTATGATATCGACGGCATTCATATGGATGATTATTTTTATCCATATCCCATCGGCACCAAGCCCTTTCCGGACGATTATGCCTATAAACAATCCGGAACCAAACTCAGCAAGGCAGATTGGAGACGCGCCAATGTAGATTCGATGATCCGAAACCTGAACATCGCTATTAAAGCGGTAAAACCCTGGTGCAAATTCGGGATCAGTCCATTTGGCGTGTGGAGAAATGCCTCACAGGACCCGGCCGGCAGCAATACAAAAGCGGGGCTTACGAACTATGACGATCTGTACGCCGATATTCTACTGTGGCTGAGAATGGGATGGATCGACTATGTTACGCCACAGCTATACCGGGAAATCGGCGATCACCTGATCCCTTTTGAAACAATGGTAGATTGGTGGGCCAAACATAGCTACGGGCGCCACGTTTACATCGGTCATGGTGTATACCGGTATTACGAAGCTGGCAATACCAACTGGAGAAAACCTTCCCAGATACCGGACCAAATCAAATTATTACGCAAGAACCCGGGTATACAGGGTAGCGTTTATTTTAACAGCAAGAGTTTTGATAGAAATCCTGCCGGATGGAACGATTCGCTGAAAAACAATTATTACCGGCTTCCGGCAAAAATTCCACCGATGTCCTGGTTACCGGAACGGCCAAATCATTAAATGAAAAAAGGGCTGTCTCAAAAGTCCGTCATTTCGAGCGTAATGTAGTGAAGCCGGGAAATCTCCCATACATCATTTCCAGGCAATGAGATTTCTCCTCCCGATAGCAATCGGGACCGCTTCGTCTCGCAAGGGCGGGATCGAAATGACGGTTTCGGACTTTTGAGACAGTTCCTTTTTTATTGACTATATGAGAAAACTAGAATTCTGCGCTCTTGGGAGTACGCGGAAAAGCGATCACATCCCGGATATTGCTCATACCGGTTACAAACTGCATCATCCGCTCAAAGCCAAGACCGAAACCGGAATGCGGCACCGTTCCAAAACGGCGGGTATCCAGGTACCACCAAAGTTCCTCTTCCGGTATTCCCATTTTTTCCATTTTTTCCAGTAATACATCCAGCCGTTCTTCCCGCTGTGATCCGCCTACAATTTCGCCAATGCCCGGCGCCAGGATGTCCATTGCTGCTACAGTCTTCCCATCCTCGTTGATGCGCATATAAAATGCTTTAATGGATGCAGGGTAGTTCATCAGGATCACCGGCTTTTTAAAATGTTTTTCTACCAGGTACCGCTCATGTTCACTTTGCAGATCCATTCCCCACCCGGTAATCGGGTACTGGAATTTCTTTTTCTTGTTATGGTTGCTGTCCTTTAAAATGTCAATGGCTTCGGTATAGGACAGGCGCTGGAAATCGTTGTTTAATACAAATTCCAGCTTTTCGATCAATCCCATTTCGCTGCGTTTATCCTGCGGCAGCTGCTTTTCTTCCTCTGCCAGGCGCTGCGCCAGGAAATCCAGATCCTCCCGGTTGTTTTCCAATACATACCGGATAATATACTTAATAAATTCCTCGGCAAGGTTGGCATTGTCTTCAAGATCGTAGAAGGCCATCTCCGGTTCAATCATCCAGAATTCGGCCAGGTGCCGCGCGGTATTGCTGTTCTCAGCCCGGAAGGTGGGGCCAAAGGTATAGATCTCGCCAAAGGCGGTAGCGCCTAATTCGCCTTCCAACTGCCCACTTACCGTTAAATTGGTCGATTTTCCAAAAAAATCTTCCTTAAAATTAACAGATCCATCTTCGTTTCTTGGCGTATCTTCAAAGGGAAGGGTGGTTACCCGGAACATTTCCCCGGCACCTTCCGCGTCACTGGCGGTAATGATGGGGGTGTGCAGGTATACAAATCCTTTATCGTTGAAAAAACGGTGTACGGCAAATGCCAACGAATGTCTTACACGGAAAACAGCACCAAAAGTATTGGTCCGGAAACGCAAATGCGCCTTTTCTCTTAAAAACTCCAGGGAGTGTTTTTTAGGTTGCAGGGGATAGGCTTCTGCATCCGAGTCGCCGAGTATCTCAATCGTATCGGCCTTTACCTCCAGCTTCTGGCCCTTTCCTACAGAAGGCACAACGGTTCCGGTTATCTTCAGGGATGCCGAGGTGGTAACCCGTTTTAACAAGGATTCATCAAACATCCCCAAAGTAGCCACCACCTGCAAATTCGTATTGGTAGATCCGTCATTCAAAGCGATAAACTGGTTATTTCTGAATGTACGTACCCATCCCATTACGGTTACTTGCTGTTCTGCGGGCTCCTGCTGCAGGAGTTCTTTAATTTTAATCCTTTTGTTAAACATATTAGTATTTCTTGAGCGGCAAAGATAGTCACAAGAAGTGTTTTTGCCACCGTTGTATATTAAGCACCGCTATATCGTTCATCACCGGGCTGCTTCAACAGGTAAACGATGCGCGAACCGCACAACACGCTGTTTACAATTTTTGCAGCTGGCATTACCATTGATCTGCGCCGGAATGTAAATGATTCGGGCATTGACGAACCATTGTGTTCTGAAATGGATTTATATTCCGACACGCGATCTTTACCGGATAAAACCTTTTGGCGCTTTAGGAACATATGTTACACCAGTGATTCTGTCTATCTTTGCATCAATGATCCGACTGCTTTTTGTTATTACCGCTAGCCTTTTGATAACAGGATGCCATGACATCCGGCCTAAGCCTGCCGCACCTGTTACTGAACAAAAGGAACCGCCTGTTAAAGAAAAAGAAGGGGTAACCATCACCGCTGTGGGCGATATGATGCTGGGGTCCGACTTCCCCGATCGCCGCAGGATGCCAAAAAGAAACATCCTTATTCCCCTGGCTGACTCCCTGAGATCGGGCGATTTCCTGATCGGAAATCTTGAGGGAGTAATTACCGGCGCATCCCTCCCCGAAAAAAAATGCGTCAATCCTAAAAACTGCTATGCCTTCCGTATGCCGCCGGGATCTGAACAATACTTTAGAGAAGCCGGTTTCGACTTTTTAAGTCTTGCCAACAATCATTCCGGTGATTTTGGCAACGCCGGGTTGATACAAACCATGAACCTCCTCGAAAAAAGTGGCATCGGCTTTGCCGGAATCAAACATCACCAGGTACATAAGATCATTCACAAAAATGGGATCCGTTACGGAGTGATTGCAGCCGGTTTTGGCTGGAGGCATCTTCATATAAGCCATCCGGAACAGACTACCGCATTAATACGCCGTATAAAAGATAGCACCGATCTGCTGATTGTTTATTTTCATGGTGGAGCAGAGGGGGATGGAATGGACCGGGTGCTGAAACAGAAAGAATTGTTTCATGGAGAGGACCGGGGAGATATGCACGCATTTGCCCGGGCCTGCGTGGATGCCGGCGCCGACCTGGTTTTGGGAAGCGGTCCTCATGTGGCAAGGGGGTTAGAGCTGTACCGCAATAAGCTAATCGCCTACAGCCTGGGAAATTATGCGACTTATGGCCCCATAAGCCTGAAAGGTTCTCTGGGTATTGCACCCATTCTGAAGATACAGGTAAACAAAAATGGGGATTTCGCCGGTGGCCGGATCATTTCTACCATACAGCTGCCCGGGAATGACCAAACCCCCCGTCTGGATACGGCTAAAACAGTAGCTGTCAGGATGCAGCAGCTCAGCCTGAAAGACTTTCCCAAAAGCCCGTTAAGAATTACCCAAAAAGGGGAGATTATTGTTAAAAAATTTTGATTTTTCCCAAAAGGTAGTAATTTTGCTCAAGAAATGACCCTATCAACATATGATCATCTCTGCTGAATGATAATATCAATTATCATTTGTCAATCCAAAAAACTTGAATTCTTTACCAAATTATTATCACACTTAAGATTTAATCTTTTGATTAATCCCGCACATTTATGTATGATATTTTACAATTGAACGATATGCTCGTTCCTGAACTGTTAGACATTGCCGAACAGTTAAAGATTCCTAATGCCAAAAAATTGAACAAGCAGGACCTGGTTTACAAAATTTTGGATAGCCAGGCTGTAACCGGTTCTAAAGCCTCCTCTGAAGAACGCCCCAAAAGAAAACGCATTGTAAAAGCCACTACCTCTATTGGTACAGAAGAAGCTTTTGTGGAAGAAGAGGGAAAAGAAGAAGAACCTGCTGAAAAAACCGTAAAGGCACCTGCTAAAAAAGCAGCAGCTAAAAAAACAGCCGCCAAGCCGGCGCCTGCAGCTGCCACCCCGGCCGGCAAAAAGAAAAAAGCTCCTACAAAAAAAGAGGAAGAAGAGCCTGTTGCAAAACAAGAACCTGCTACTGCTGAAAACAGTAACGGGGAGGCGGAAGAAACCGTATTTAAAACCGATGCGGCCACCGAAGCCTTTATTTTACAGGCTTTGAAGGCCACCGAAAAATATGACGCTCCTATTCCAACCATTTTGGAAGAAACAGAATATCCTGTCGAAAATAAAGTATATGCTTCCAAAAAGGACACGAACCCTTCATTTAACGTAGAGTTCGACGGAATGATCCTGAGCGAAGGCGTTCTGGAGATGATGCCGGATGGTTATGGATTCCTCCGGTCTTCTGACTACAACTATCTTTCCAGTCCCGATGATGTTTATGTATCTCCTTCGCAGATAAAATTATTTGGTTTAAAAACCGGCGATACCATCCATGGTGCGGTACGTCCTCCAAAAGAAGGAGAAAAGTATTTTGCGCTGTTAAAAGTGGATACCATCAACGGTAAAAAACCGGATGAAGTAAGAGACCGTGTTCCGTTTGATTACCTGACGCCGTTGTTCCCTTACGAAAAATTAAACCTGTTTACACGTCCATCCGACCTGTCAACAAGAATCATTGATCTCTTTACACCTATTGGTAAAGGTCAGCGTGGACTGATCGTAGCGCAGCCAAAAACCGGTAAAACCATGCTGTTGAAAGCCGTGGCTAATGCGATCGCAGAAAATCACCCTGAATGCTACCTGATGGTCGTACTGGTAGATGAGCGCCCGGAAGAGGTAACCGATATGGAGCGGAGTGTAAGAGCAGAAGTTATTGCTTCTACTTTTGACGAACCAGCAGAGAAGCACGTAAAGGTTTCTACTGTGGCACTGCAAAAAGCAAAGCGTCTGGTAGAATGTGGTCATGATGTAGTGATCCTTCTGGATTCCATTACCCGCCTGGCCCGCGCACACAATACCGTGTCGCCCGCATCGGGTAAGGTGTTGAGCGGTGGTGTTGAAGCAAACGCTATGCAAAAGCCCAAACAATTCTTTGGTGCCGCCCGTAAAATTGAAAACGGGGGATCGCTGACCATCCTTGCGACGGCTTTAATTGATACTGGTAGTAAGATGGATGAAGTGATCTTTGAAGAATTTAAAGGAACCGGTAACATGGAATTGCAGTTGGATAGAAGACTGTCCAATAAAAGAATTTACCCGGCTATTGATCTTACCGCATCTTCTACAAGAAGGGATGACCTTCTGCTTGATAAAGATGTATTGCAACGAATGAATTTACTACGGGTGTACCTGGCAGATATGAAGACAGAAGAAGCAATGACGGAACTACTTCGCCGCATGAAGGGCACAAAAAGCAACGAAGAGTTTTTGGCAAGTATGAATTCCTAAAAATACAGGCGCAGATTTGGCCTTTTAAGAAATGCGATACCTTTTGGTATCGCATTTCTTTTTTCAGCATCGATTTTTCTAAAAATAAAATATCCCGGTACCCTGTTTTATTCATCGGCAGAACCATTACTTTTGTTGGTACAAACCACACAATAATTGTCATTTTGAAAATTCTACTTTAGAAAAACCAGGCATTTTTTATGGCGGCAAAATATAGTAATCAATCACGTTATACCGTAGCGGTGGATTGCATCGTTTTCGGGTACGACGGACAAAATCTGAAGATCCTGCTGATAAAACGCGCGCTTACTCCGCTAAAAGGCCGGTGGAGCCTGATGGGAGGCTTTGTTGCAAAAAATGAAAGTGCCGACCAGGCGGCAAGCCGGATCCTGGCTTCGCTGACCGGTCTTACAGATATCTACCAGGAACAGTTTTATACCTTTACAAATCCCGGCAGGGATACGCAGGAACGCACCATTTCCATTGCTTATTTTTCACTGATCGATTTAAAAAAATACAGGGAAATTTTGAGCGATGCTTACCAGGCCGAGTGGTTTTCAATAAAGGACTTCCCCAACCTGATCTTTGATCATGAAGAGATGGTAAAAATGGCAAAAAAAAGATTGCAGTATAAAGCTACTTCCCATGCTATCCTTTTTGAACTGCTTCCCGATAAATTTACACTTCCGCTTTTACAAAGTCTTTTTGAAGACGTATTCGAAACCAGTTTTGACAAAGGTAATTTCAGCCGGAAGATGCTTTCTACCGGGTTATTGTTGAAACAGCGGGATAAGGATAAAACCGGGTCAAAAAAGGGCGCTTATTTTTATAAACTGGACCGCAAAAATTATCAGCAAAACCTGCATAAAATCTTAAAGCTGGTGCCCAATCCAAATAACGTCCTGTAAGGCTTTGATTCGTTGGCCTTTTTCAGGAACCTGCTTCCGCTGATTTATCAGCAGCAGCTCCGGCATCTGTTGCGGTGGCCTCTGTCTTTTTGTTTCCAAAAAGATCCTGCATCCATTTTTCCGCCCCGGGGAAATGCTCTTTCAAAGAGTCCATGCCCTTGGTAGCCAGCTCTGAAAAATAATCCCGTGCCTGCTCTGCGGAGGCAGTGGCATCATCTTTTAATTTATTGGCTTTCTCTTTAAGATTGTTCATCATTTTCTCTTTCTCTTCATCACTCATACTGGTGTATTTACCGGCGGCCAGGCCTGCCAGGGCTCCCAGTATAAAGGTGGCAATGTGTTTGTTGTTTACCATAAGAAATCGATTTAAGTGAATCAAATAGATCTTAAATATACTAAATTTTACCCGTTTACTTACGGGAACCAGGTATTGCATGAGCCAACTTCATTTCCCGGATCAAATGACCCGCTCCCGCATATTTTTCAATAAGGAATAACACATACCGGATATCTACCATAATGTTCCGGCAAATGGAAGCATCATAACTGATATCGCTCATGGTGCCTTCCCATACCCGGTCAAAATTGATGCCCACCAACTGACCATTTGCATCCAGTACGGGGCTGCCGCTGTTGCCGCCTGTTGTATGATTGGAAGCAATAAAGCATACCGGCATCCGGTAACCGCCAGCGGGGTTTTTTACCCCATAACGGCCATACTCTTTCTTTTGATACAGCTGGCGTAATTTTTCCGGTACATCAAATTCATAGTCGCCGGGTTTATATTTTTCCATAACGCCATCCAGATAGGTGTAGTAATTGTAAGCGATCCCATCTGCCGGCTTGTAGTCATCTACTTTTCCAAAACCCACGCGCAGGGTGCTGTTGGCATCCGGATAAAAACTTCTGTCGGTAAATACTTCCGTCTGGGCCTTCATATAATCCCGCTGCAGCCCGTTGATCCGTGCCTGAAGTTCGTTCAGTCTGGGAGCTATTTCCATGTCGTACAGATCGGTCATGCCAATAATCAGTTTTGCGGCCGGATCTGTTTCGAAGTACCGGAAAATTTCTGAGGGATCCGACGTCGCACCTTTTAATACTTTTGACGCATCAAGAAAAAAATTCCCGGCATACAAAGCGCCGGCCCATCGTTGATAATCGTTTCCATACTGTTCAAATTGCTGCCGGGAAACAGGTGCTATATAAGATGCCTGCTGTTCCATATACAAGGGAAGTAATGCTGAAAAAATATCTTTATCTACATCAATGCTCAGGTTCTTGTAAAGCTCCGTAAGGCTTTCCAATTGTTTGGCCAGCTCTTTTTCATAACCCGGTTTCCCGGTTGCCGCTTTCAAGGTCCTCAATTTTTTAATGATACTGAACAACTCAATCTTACTGGTAATTTCAAGATAATAGTCGCGTGTAAGGGCGTAAGGTTCTATAGCTTTATAGGCGTTGTTCAAATCCCGAAGAGTAAGGCCATACCTGGCTTTCAGCAGGTCGCTGGCATCCAGTCGTTTTTGAAAAGCAGCTTCATACTGCAATTTTTTTTGTAATCCATCGGTACGCTTCAGTCCCAGTATTTCTCCCTGCCATTTCTTCCAGGCATTAGCAATTCCCGCATATTTTGAAGCATACTTTATTTTCAGTTCTTCATTTGCACGCATATACCGGTTCATAACACTCAATGTTCTGTCTCTTACCAAAATTTTGGCAGGGTCATTTACTTCCATGATCTGCCGCACCGCCTCACTGGGAAGATACTCTGTAGTACGGCCCGGAAATCCGAAAACCATGGTAAAGTCATCCTGTTGCATTCCTTTAAGAGAAATGGTCAAAGCCTTTTTAGGCACGTAAGGCACATTATCCGGTGAATATTCAGCCGGCTGATTATTTTTTCCTGCATAAATCCTGAAAACGCTAAAATCGCCAGTGTGCCGCGGCCACATCCAGTTGTCTGAATCCTGCCCGAAATTTCCGATGCTGGAAGGAGGAGCGCCCACCAGCCGCACATCTGTATAGGTTTCGGTTACAAACAGATAATATTTATTCCCTTCAAAAAAAGGACTGATCAGCACATTTTCGGAATTGCCCAGTTTTGTTGCTTTTTTCAATGCGCTGATGTTCCGGTCAACAATGCTTTGCCGCTCCGGTTCTTTCATTTGTCTGGATACTCCTTTTAATACCTGGTCCGACACATCATCAATGCGCACAATAAATGTTACATACAAACCGGCGTTGGGTAATTCTTCGGCGCCATTCCGCGCCCAGAAGCCGTCCCTGATGTAATTTTTATCCAGTGTTGAATGTTTTTGTACCGATTCAAACCCGCAGTGATGATTGGTGAGCACCAGTCCTTTTTCAGAAACAACCTCGCCTGTGCAAAATCCGCCAAAGCTTACAATTGCATCTTTGAGGCTTCCTTTATTAATATCATAAATATCTTTTGCACTGATTTTCATCCCCAGCTGCTGCATCCGTTTTTCATTCAGGCTTTCCAGTAATTGCGGGAGCCACATTCCTTCATCGGCTTTTGCCAGTCCCATGCAAAGCAATCCGGCCGTCAGGCCGAAAAATTTTTTAAAAAAAGTCATCATTTTCAGCATTATAAAGCAGGCAAGATAAAGTAAATTTACTTACTTACTTACATTCGTTTTTAATACTTTCCATTGCTTTTTCGTCTTTTTAGAGGCCTTTTTGTCCCCAACACCCTGTGAATTACGTATTAATAATGTGTATAACCCACTGTGAAACGTGTATGTGAAATGTATTACCGGATAAAAGTTTGCCTTGCCGGTGTCTGTTTAGAATTTTTGGTGGACTGTCTTCAGTTTATACCAACAATATTAACATAGTGTAAATTTACTATGTCTTTCATCCGTTGTAAACATTCCGTAATTCACATTTTTGTGCATAAGCAACCGTAACCAATATGATTCGTAACTTCATTATGTGAATAACTGTGGAATAGCTGTGGGTAACCGTAACCCGGAAAAAAATAAAATTAGTGCATAAAGCAGTTATCCACTAATTCACAGCCGTAATAATAATAGAGATTTTTAAATAAATAATTAATATAAATATTATTAAAAGGAAAAAGGGCGGTTTGAAAAAACTTTGATTTTTTATTTGGCTTGGTCGTATCATTGCAGGTACAAAATTTTTCAATCATGAATTCAGGTATTTTGGAAACAGCAAAAAATGATTTGGACCGGAATGGCTTTCTGGACATTGCCGTGGATCCGAAGTTGGATCTGTTTGTTGAAATTGAAAAATTGAAAAAAGAGAAAAATGCCGTGATCCTGGCGCATTACTACCAGGAACCGGATATCCAGGATATTGCAGACTACATCGGCGACAGCCTGGGATTGGCACAGGAAGCACAAAAGACGAATGCGGATATGATCGTTTTTGCGGGCGTGCATTTCATGGCGGAAACAGCGAAGATCCTGAACCCGACGAAGAAAGTGGTGATCCCCGATTTTAAAGCGGGTTGCTCATTAAGCGACAGTTGTCCGCCGCCGTTGTTTCAGAAATTTAAAGAACAGCATCCGGATCATGTGGTGGTGAGTTATATCAACTGCAGTGCGGGCATTAAAGCGCTGAGTGATGTGATTGTTACGAGTAGCAATGCGCGGGTGATCGTTGAAAGTTTTCCCAAAGACCAGAATATTATTTTTGCACCGGATAAAAACCTGGGGGCCTATATCAATAAGGTTACCGGAAGGAATATGTTGCTATGGAATGGTGCTTGTATGGTACATGAAATTTTCAGCCTTGAGAAGATCACAAGGTTGAGGCATCAGCATCCAAACGCCAAGCTGATCGCACACCCTGAATGTGAAGAGCCTTTATTGCGGATGGCAGATTATATCGGGTCTACTACGGGATTGCTGAAATATACCCGGGAAGACGACGCTACCGAGTACATTGTGGCTACAGAAACCGGCATCCTTCATCAGATGGAAAAGGCTAGCCCGGAGAAAACGTTTATTCCAGCCCCTCCGGATAATAGCTGTGCCTGCAACGATTGTCCGCATATGAAAAGAAATACACTCGAGAAGCTTTACCTCTGCATGAAGTATGAGTTGCCGGACATCATTATGGACGAATCCTTAAGATTGGCGGCCAAAAAGCCTATAGACCGGATGTTGGAGATCAGTGCTGCAGCTGGTTTGTAATTGTCTTCCATAATAGCGTATGATAAAACGATTGACCTTTTTGATGGCCGTAGTGGCGTTTTTTCCGTTTATGTTGTTTTCGCAACAGGATATACAGCGAACAACCCAAAGCATTTATCTGAAAAAAGGAAGGTCGTTTCAGTTAAAAGTTCCCGTGGGATATCGTATAGATGTGGCTGTTCAGGGATTGGAGCGGCCACGTTTTTTTTCAAAAAGCCCCGATGGGCGCTTGTTTGTTACCGATATGCATGACCGGAGTGATAACAGGAAAGGGCGGATACTGATTTTGGAGCAGTGGGATGCAAAGGAAAAAACATTCGGAAAAGTCACTACTTTTCTAAGCGGTCTGCATAACCCCAACCAGGTAGCGTTTTATGCTTCGGGCGAACAGACCTACATCTATATTGCGGAAACTGGTAAACTGAGTTATTACAAGTATTTACCCGGTGATTCTGTACCAACCGGGAAACCTGTGGTGATTGCCACTTTTCCGGATTATGGATTGAGCTATAAATACGGTGGATGGCATTTGACCCGGAGTATGGCCTTTTATAGGAATAAAATTTATGTAAGTGTGGGTAGCAGCTGTGACGCTTGTATTGAAACGGAGGATATACGCGCTACAGTTGTTGAAATGGACCCGGATGGTGGTCATCAACGGATCTTTGCACGGGGCATCCGGAATGCAGTGGGAATAAAATGGGTAAAGGATGCACTTTGGGTTACCCATATGGGCAGGGACAACCGCGGGCCAGATAAGCCAGAAGAATTATTCCACACTGTTACGGATAATGGTTTTTACGGATGGCCATATTATTATCAGTACCGGAAAACCATTATTGCAGATACACAGTTCTTAAAAAGTAAACGGTCCTCATTTGTGCGAAAGCCCCCTGTTGCGCCCTACGCATTTAAAGCACATTCGGCTCCGTTGGGGTTTGAGTATGTGGCAGATTTTGAGGATCCGTTATTGAACAATACGTTTTTGGTGGCGTTGCACGGAAGCACGAGCGTATGGAGGCAGCGGGGAAATGCCATTGTGCAGTTGACAGCAGATGGCGGATACCGCGAAGTGATCAGTGGTTTTCTTCAGGGTAAAACAGAAAATGTGCGCTATGGAAGGCCCTGCGATATCATTCAGTGGAATCAGCATTCATTTTTTATCAGCGACGATAAGAACGGAGTTATTTATTTTTTTGGGAAACGATGATTCCTGCGTTGATTCTTTAATAAACTTTATTGTAACAAAATAATTAACTTTATTTGCAGCTGTTATTAAACCATTTGTTTTTATGAAATTACTTGAGAATAAAATTGCCATAGTTACCGGTGCGGCGCGTGGAATTGGAGAAGCGATTGTGGATAAGTTTGCAGAACAAGGTGCTTCTGTAGCCTTCTCTTATGTAAGCGATAGCAGTGCGGAAAAGGCAAATGCTTTAGTAAACAAATGGAGTGAAAAAGGCGTAAGGATCAAAGCATGGCAGAGTAACGCCGGAGACATGGCAGCTTGTGAGACTTTTGTAGCGGACGTATTGAAGGAGTTTGGTACGGTTGATATTTGCGTGAATAATGCAGGAATTTCCAAAGATAATTTGTTGCTGAGAATGACACAGGAACAATGGGAAACAGTACTGCAGGTGAATCTGAACAGTGTTTTTTACATGACCAAGCAAATCATTAAACCGATGATGAAGGCCAAAAGTGGCAGCATCATTAATATGAGCTCGGTGATCGGGATAATGGGAAATGCCGGTCAGGCCAGCTATGCAGCCAGTAAGGCGGGGATCATCGGGTTTACAAAGAGTGTGGCAAAGGAGCTTGGAAGTCGCAATATCCGCTGTAACGCTATAGCGCCAGGCTTTGTAGAAACCGATATGACCAGCTATCTGCATGATGGAGATGCATCGGCTAAGTATCTTTCAGATATACCATTGGGAAAATTTGCAAAAGCAGAGGATATTGCCAATACCGCCTTGTTCCTTGCTTCGGATATGGGATCCTATATCACCGGTCAAACAATCAGCGTTTGTGGTGGACTAAATATTTGATGGCCTGCGCTTGCGGGTCAGGTTATTTGTCTTTTAAAGGCAGCAGTAAAAAGGAACGATTCATTCGTTCTTTTTTTGTATCAGAATGTATCTGTGGATCGATGTATCGGGAGTTCATTCATTTTGGAAAGCATTGATTAAAGTAGTAACTTTTGCGGAAAGTTTTATAGTAGCATCTTTTTGTCTACTTTTATCAGGAAAGTTTCAGAACTGAATCATTGAATCATCTGCAGATGTTGCTGAGGCATTTACATTTTTTGAAGTTGGTATTGCTGCATGGCTTAACCGCTTTCGGAGGTCCTCAGGCCCATCTGGCTATGATGATGAAAACCTTTGTAAAGCAAACCCCTTATATAACTGAGAAGGAGTTGATGGAATACAACGCATTTTGCCAGTTGTTGCCCGGCGCTTCATCCACGCAAACACTTACCCTTATCGGCTTTAAGCGGGGCGGGATTCCTCTGGCTATTCTCACCCTGCTTGTTTGGATCTTACCTGCTTGCTCCATCATGGGTGCACTTTCATTTTTAGTAAATTATCTGAATGGAGAAGATAGTTTGAATATTTTCAGGTTTATTGTGCCCATGGCGGCCGGTTTTTTAATATATGCCTGCGTTTCGGTTTTTCCTTTTTCGGTGAATAATACCATTACGTTGATAATTGCGTTGGTATCGGGTCTGATTACATTCTTTTTCTTTGGACGTCCTTTTATTGTTCCGTTACTAATTGTAACGGGAGGAGTTGTAACCAACCTAAGTAAGAAACGGATTCCGCAGGTAGACGTAAAACCGGGTAAAATCCAGTGGTGGAATATTTGGCTGTTTGCGATTATTTTTATTCTTGCTGGTATTTTTAGTGAGCTGGCGCGTAAGAATGAGTGGGAGTACCGTAAGCCTGTAAATCTTTTTGAGAATAATTACCGGATGGGAAGTTTGGTTTTTGGTGGCGGAAACGTGTTAATGCCCATTATGTATGAGCAGTACAGTGTAAGACCAGACGAGGTTAAGGAGAAAAATCCGAACGCGATAAAGATCGACAAAGCAGAGATGCTGACGGGAATCGGTATGGTTCGGGCAATGCCCGGACCCGTTTTTTCTATTGCTTCCTATACGGGAGGATTGGCGTTAAAAGATATGGGCGCTTCCATGCAGGTAGTAGGGGCCATTATCGGAATGGCGGGTATTTTTTTACCAAGCGCGTTACTCGTACTTTTTTTCTTCCCGATCTGGAATATGTTGAAGAAGTACTCGGTAATCTACCGGTCGCTGGAAGGTATTAACGCTTCGGTAACGGGGATCATGCTGGGTTCAACCGTATATATTGTAAAGGATCTGGCAATATTTGATATTGGTTCTATTGAGATCACCAACCTGGCCGTGGTTTTGGGAACATCAGCCGTGCTGATTTTTACAAAACTCCCTGCCCCGGTTTTAGTATTCCTTTGCTTACTACTGGGTTATTTTCTAAAGTAACCCGATTTTTCAATCTCTTCTATTACTGCCTCTGGCAGCAGGTACCGGATAGATTTCCTGGCCCTGATAAGCTGACGGATGGCTGTAGCCGATATTTCAAGCAGCGGCGCATCCAGTATTTTTATACGATCACTTAACCGGGTATCAATTTCAAAACCGGGTCTTTTATATATTAATATATTAAAATTTTCTAATATATAATTATAATTCTTCCACCTTTTTATATTCTGAAAACTATCTCCGCCGAGGATTACTGCAAACTCATGTTTGGGATATTTCTCTGTTAGGTGCGCCAATGTTACAGCGGTATAAGAAGGTCTGGGTAAGGTAAATTCGATATCGATGGCCTGCATCCGCGTATCTGTTTCAATTGCCAGGCGGGTAAGGTGTAGGCGCTGGTTTTCATTTAGAAGTGCAGCGGTTTCTTTTAGAGGGTTATGCGGAGAAACAACGAGCCATACTTTTTCAACCAATCCCTCATTCAGGATGTGGTTGGCAATAATCAGGTGCGCATGATGGATTGGATTAAAGGAACCAAAGAATAAACCAATTTTCATAGGAGGATCAATAGTTTATGGTAGACACGACGATAAACCGAGCCTCATCCAACCTAAGGCTGAGCGTATATCCTGCTACTGAAATGGATATCGGATCATTTAATGGGGCGATCTTAATAATTTCGATCTCTTCACCGGGCAAGCAACCCATTTCCATCAATTTAAGGAAGATCTCTTCCGTAGTGAATTTTTGTATGCGGGCACGCTGTCCCGGCTTTAGATCTGAAAGAAGAAGTTCCTTTTGTTGTTCCATACTGCAAATCTAGCTATTGTGGGTTGTGTTTTATTTACGAATTTTGAAAAAATATCAGTGTGAAGCATTTACCTCAAATAACCTTTTCCTTTCGTAAAAATATATCGCTTAAAGACCGGAACCGGCTGAAGCATTCTCTTGCTATTCTATTTAGAGAAAACAACCGGGAGCTGGATATGTTGCATTACGTGTTTTGTGGTGATGAAGAGATCCTGGAAATCAACCGGCAATACCTGAAACATGATTACTACACGGATATTATCACCTTCGATTTGCGCGAAAAGCCTTCTGAGCCGATGGTGGCGGATATTTTTATCAGTGTTGATACGGTTCGTTCCAATGCCCGGGGATTAAACCTGTCCATTTCCAAGGAGCTGCACCGGGTAATTTTTCATGGGGCCTTACATTTATGTGGTTACAATGATAAAACAGAGGCTGAACAGAAGCTGATGCGGACAAAAGAAGATGAATGTCTTCAGCGCTATGGGTTTAAATAACGTTTCACGTGAAACAGAAAGTGGTTTACCTGGTGTATTGAATATAGACCTAATAAATTTGTTTCACGTGGAACGATCGTAGTATTTTATAAATTAGTATAAGGCCTATTTATATTTAATATTGGGAAGGAATAGTAATAGGGTATCCATTGTTTCACGTGAAACGTTATGTGCGACCAACAAATTGGAATAATAATGGGTCCGCCTTGTAATGTTGAGATATTGCTTTAGCAGTGGCGTTTCTAATTAATAGGGATCATGTATTATTCCGGCTGTTTCACGTGGAACAGGTTATGAAATAAAAAAACTCGCGTTTAATTATAGGCTATAGGCTGGATTGATTTAAGGATTTGTTTCACGTGGAACGATAGTATAACGCAATACCTATAAATATAGGAGTAAAATAATGCCTGTCTGATTTAGTGGCTGAGTTTACCCGATAATGTATCTGGGAGTTACTTATAAAAGGAATGGCGTAATTTTGCACGCATGTTTCCAGAATATGATGTAATTGTTGTTGGTGCTGGGCACGCAGGTTGTGAAGCCGCTGCCGCTGCCGCTAATATGGGTTCCAAAACCCTGTTGGTAACCATGAATATGCAGACTATTGCTCAAATGAGCTGTAATCCGGCAATGGGGGGTATTGCGAAGGGACAGATTGTTAGAGAAATTGATGCCCTTGGAGGGTACTCCGGGGTTGTTACGGATCTTTCCATGATTCAGTTCCGGATGCTGAACCGGTCAAAAGGTCCCGCCATGTGGAGTCCCAGGGCGCAAAGCGATCGGATGTTATTTGCTGCCAAGTGGAGAGAAATGCTGGAACAGACACCTAACCTTGATTTCTATCAGGATATGGTAAAGGGTTTACTTGTAAAGGATGGGATTGTAAGGGGGGTAATCACCGGTTTAGGACATGAAATTCGGAGTAAGGCGGTTGTATTAACAAATGGAACCTTCCTGAATGGGATCATTCATATCGGTGAAAAACAATTTGGGGGAGGACGTGTGGCAGAAAAGGCCGCCAGTGGTATTACCGAGCAGTTGGTTGATCTGGGATTTGAAAGTGACCGTTTAAAAACCGGAACACCTCCCAGGGTAGACGGAAGGAGCCTGGACTATAAAAAAATGGAAGTACAGGAAGGAGATGCCGATATCGTTGGTTTTTCATTTACAGATACGCCGAAAATTGATGCCTCTAAACAGCGCTGCTGCTGGATCACTTATACCGATCAGAAAGTACATGATATGTTAAAGACAGGCTTTGATCGGAGCCCGATGTACGCCGGACGCATTGATGGAGTGGGACCGCGTTATTGTCCGAGTATTGAAGACAAGATTAATCGCTTTGCAGACAAGGAGCGACACCAACTCTTTATAGAACCTGAAGGTTGGAACACCGTAGAAATTTATGTGAACGGGTTTTCTACTTCGCTGCCGGAAGAAGTGCAATATGCAGCGCTCAAGATGGTTCCCGGATTTGAAAGCGTCCGTTTATTCCGGCCGGGCTACGCTATCGAATACGATTATTTTCCCCCCACCCAGCTTCAAAACACATTAGAAACTAAAATAATATATAATTTATACTTCGCTGGTCAGATTAATGGAACCACGGGGTATGAGGAAGCCGCCTGCCAGGGAATCATGGCAGGTATCAATGCTCATTTGAAGGCACACGGAAAAGATCCGTTTACATTGAAAAGAAGCGACGCCTATATCGGCGTGTTGATTGATGACCTGATTAACAAAGGGACTGAAGAACCATACCGCATGTTTACTTCGCGAGCAGAATACCGTACCCTGCTTCGCCAGGATAATGCAGATGCACGGCTTACCCCTATCAGTTATCAATTGGGCTTGGCTTCAGAGGAAAGAATGGATAAAATACGGCAAAAAAATAAAAATATAGTCAATATTAGAGCTATATTAAAAGAAACTATGCTCCGGCCTGAGGAAATCAATGGGTTTTTAGCCGATCATAATTCTTCCCCGATTCAGGAAAAACAAAAGGCAGAAAAGCTCTTATTGCGACCGGATATTGAGTTGGACAACCTGGTGGACGCCATACCTTTTTTGAAGGAACAGGTAAAAAATTATACCAGGGAGGAATTGGAGCAGGCTTCCATCCTTACCAAATATGAAACGTATATTGAAAAGGAGCGGGAACTGGTAAACCGGATGAGTGAAATGGAAAATCTGTCGATTCCCTCCGGTTTCGATTATACGCGATTAAGTTCTCTTGGAAATGAAGCCAAAGAAAAATTAAATCGTATCCGGCCGCAAACCCTGGGGCAGGCCAGCCGGATTTCCGGTATTAAACCCAGCGATATCCAAATCCTGATGGTATATATGGGTCGGTAAGGCAAAAAAAATAATCATTCGGTTCAGTAACAAGCCTGTCTGTTAAATCCGTTTTTCATCCGCGGTAAAAATCAGTTATGTTTCGTAGTTGCACAGTATTCATTGCAATCCTTTTTTTAACTATCACCCAACGGTGTATTTCTCAAACCCAAAGTAAGGAGCATCTTTCCGGCTTTTTGATGACGTCGCTTACTTATAAATTCAATTCCAGGTGGATGGCTTATACAGAATTGCAGGCGCGTTCCATCGAACATTTTACACCGCTGGATTATACTGAAACCAAGGGCGGGATCGGGTATAATATTGATAAGAACAATCAACCCTTTATCGGGTTTGGCCGATATATTACATACCGGGAACATGAACGTTATCAACGGGAGCTACGCCTTTGGCTGCAGTATACGTTCACCAACAAGATCGGTAAATTGAAAATGGATCACCGGGGCCGCGCCGAGCAGCGTTTTTTCCACTATCCTCAAACGGATGTAAACAAAACCGATCAGCGGTTTCGTTACCGGCTCAGCGCTACGTTACCCATCAACAGCAAAAAAGTGGAGCCCAAAACTTTTTTTATAAACGGATTTGAAGAGTTGTTTTTTGGTCCCAAAGCAGATCTCTTAAAAAGGAGTCGCCTGTTTGCAGGATTTGGCTACCAGTTTACAAAAACTGTAGGTACCTCTACAGGGTATATGTGGCAACGGGAATTAGCTCCGTCGGGAAACAGAAACCTGCATTTTATTTATTTAGCGCTGAATTTTGTGCTGGATAAAAAAGGGGATCATGAACGGCATATTGATGTGCCCGTAGCCGATTAGCAGGAGTACGAATTATTTCGTTCATTTTCGGATCTACACCTTTTCTTTAATATAGAACGACCATAGCTCTGCCTTCAGACAAGGCCTTCATTAACTGAGCGGCTGCCATTTTAAAGTATGCGGATAACAGAGCAGCTTTATACAAAGAGCCTATTGGCGATTAACCTTTCAAGTCGGACGCATAATTTACTTTAAACGATTAAGCAAACGCCTATGATCGGGCGCCTATGCCTTCCAGATTTATAATGATTTTCTTTTAATGAGTTTTGTGGGATTACGTTTTACTACGATTTGATCACCCAGCACCACTTCGGCAACGGACCTACCCATGGCCTCAAAGTCTGTTGAGATCACCGTGATACCCCCTTCAAGAATTTCTTTTACATCGGTATCATTATAGGAAATCAGTCCCACCTCTTTCCCAAGGGTCAGCTTTTTTTTACGGGCCAGCTTTATCAATGCCACGTCATCGGTATTGTATCGGCTGAATGTTACATATGCATTGCCTTTCCGGAAATTTTTTTCATCAATCTCCGATTGGATCAGGTAGGGAAATTGGGTTTCGGTGCAATAACGTAGAAAGCCGTCAATCACCAGGCGGGCATGAACCGCTTCCGGATGGGCTACAAGAATAAGCCGTTTGTATTTGGACAATTCATGATTCAGCGCAAGGAGGCTGTGATAGATATCGTATCCAAAATCCTGATAAATACTGTTATAGTTCCCTGTTAAACCTTTTTCATGAAGGTCGATGATAATTCTCTTCTTATCCGGGATCTGGTTTAACAGGGGTGTCACATCTTCTTTAAGAAAAGTAGCGATGACATAATGTGTATATTTTCCCAGGTTTTCCCGAATCAGTTTTTCAAATACCTGGTAATTATGGTGGTGAAAATAAATGTCAATATCTGCGCGTTCCTTTAAGTGATCGAACAAACTCCTGTAGAGTTGTTCCCGCATAATGTTCATTTTGTCCAGCAGCAGGAAGATCCGGAAATTATGATCAATGGCTTTTTTCCTTACAAAATAACCTTTACGGTATATCGATTCTATGATGCCTTTTTCAACCAGGTGATTCAATCCCTTTAGCAACGTTTCCTTACTCATCCGGAGTTGTAACTGCAATTGCTTTAATGAAGGAATCTGATCTCCGATATGTAATTGGTCGCTTTCGATAAGCGAAATAATATACTCTGATAATTGCTCATACTTCAGTTTGGCGTGTAGTTCATTTTTCACCTGTTTTGTATCTGCATCCACTGCTGAGCTCATAAAAAATCTTTCCGGCAAAAGTAAGTAATAACCAAAACAAACCAAACCAGAAGCGGAGATGCTTTAGTATACAAGTATAATATATGTGTAATTAATTTATTTTAAAATGATTATAAAAAATATGATGTAAAAATTTGGAAAAAAGAAAATTAAGCCTATGTTTGTTTTTATATATACCAGTCCAGACCAGACTATAAAATAACGAATATTGCGTATGAAACGAAGTAAAATCTTGCCGTTGCTGTTCGCCTTTAGTTTTCCGATCAGCTGTTTGGCGCAGACCGTAAAGAGTGTTACCGGTACTGTTACGGATGAAAATGGAACGCCCCTGCAAAAGGCCACTGTTATTATACAGGGCAAATCCGTATCCGGTATCACCGATACCAAGGGGAATTTTAATCTCTCCAATATCCGGGAAAATGATGTAATGGTTATTTCCATGGTAGGGTACACCACGCAAACGGTTCCTGTTTCGGGCGAAAATCATTATAAAATACAGTTGGCACCCAGCAACCAGGTACTGGATGATGTGGTGGTAATTGCATATGGGGAAGTAAAGCGGAAAGATCTCACCGGGTCTGTAGGTTCTGTTAATATGAAAGACATGGAAAAGGCGCCGGTCGTTTCTTTTGAAGATGCACTGGCCGGAAGGGTAGCCGGTATGCAGGTAAGCTCCAATGATGGTCAGCCGGGAAGCACCAGCAATATCGTAATCCGTGGAGGTAATTCCATTACACAATCCAACTCGCCATTATATGTGGTAGATGGTTTTCCGCTGGAGAGTCCGGACAACAATACGATTAACCCGGATGACATCGAATCCATTGAAGTGCTGAAAGATGCTTCCTCCACTGCTATTTACGGAGCAAGGGGCGCCAATGGTGTCATCATCATCAAAACAAAGCAGGGAAAAACCGGGCCTCCGGTGGTAGCGTACAATAACTGGCTGGGACTTCAGTATCCCATGAAGAAGCTTCCGGTGATGAGCCCGTATGAGTTTGTCAAATACCAGCTGGAGCTGAACCGTACAATGGCAGAGCGCCTGTACCTGCAGGATGGTAAAACACTGGAATCGTATAAGGATATGGAAGGAGTAGACTGGCAGGACTATGTGCTGCAAAATGCCTTTATGCAAAATCACAGTATTTCCGTAAGAGGGGGAACGGCCGCTACCAAATATTCAGTAAGCGGATCTTACCTGGATCAAAAGGGCATAGTGATCAATGGAGGATATAAACGTTATCAGGGCCGTTTCCAGATTGAACAACGTATTGGCAAAAATTTCAGAACGGGCATCAATACCAATTATACGCAGGCGATAAAAAACGGGCAGATCGCCAATTTGACCAGCGACAATCTGAACAGCTCTTCTGCCGGCAATGCTTCATCCTACCTGCTTTACAGCACCTGGGGTTACCGGCCGGTTACCGGAAAGGGAGAAAGCGATGATTTTATAGATATACCGTTTGATGATGAAGTGGCGTCCAATACCGACTTAAGGGTGAACCCGGTGGTGAACTCCAATAACATGTATATGTACGCTTTCAATAAATCTTTTTTCACCAATGCATTCCTGGAATATTCGTTTCTCAAATATTTTAAATTCCGGGTAAATGGCGGACTAACCGATATAGATCTCCGGTTTGAGCGGTTTAATAATTCAAAAACTGCAGCCGGAAACCCGCGCACGGTTTATGGCGCTACTTATGGTATTAATGGTTCGATTGATAACCAGAATGTCCGCAGCCTGCTGAATGAAAACCTGCTTACCTTCAACCGGACGTTTAACAGCAAACACCGGGTAGATGCTGTTGGAGGATTTACCATGCAACGCAACAGCACCCAGGGGAATGGCTTTGTATCGATCTTATTGCCAAACGAGGTACTGGGGATCAAGGGGCTTGACCAGGGAACCATACTTTCAAAAACAACTTCGGGTTCTTATTCTACCCTTGTATCCATGCTTGGGCGTGTGAACTATACCTACAATTCGCGTTACCTGTTTACCGCTTCGTTCCGGAGTGACGGATCTTCCAAATTCGCACCTCAAAACCGGTGGGGCTATTTTCCCTCCGGCGCTTTTGCCTGGAATTTGGGAAACGAACCCTTTCTTAAAACCGCCAAGGCAATCTCCGCTGCAAAACTTAGGATATCCTATGGTATTACCGGTAACAACAGGGTTTCCGATTTTCCTTATCTCAGCGTGCTGGACCAGGAAGTGTCCTCCAATACAGGTAATACCAAGAGCGGATACTATTTTAATGGTACCTATATAAAGGGAACGGTTCCTATACTGGTTGGCAATAATAATCTAAAATGGGAACGCACCGCCAACCTGGATCTGGGCCTGGACGTTAGCCTGTTTAAAGAACGCATCAGTTTGACTACTGATTACTATTATAAAAGAACCACGGATCTCTTGCTGGAGGCGTCGCTGCCTACGTCAACGGGTTACCTGACCGCCTTTAAAAATATTGGTGTTGTAGCAAATAGAGGACTTGAATTTACCCTCAATACCGTAAATGTAAGCACCAAGAATTTTACCTGGTCATCTAATTTCAACATTGCGTTTAATAATAACGAGATAAAGGAACTGAACGGGGATCAACCCAGTTTGATTACCCGTATCACCAACTGGAATGCCAGCTTTAATAATTCGCTACCCTATATCGCGTTACCCGGACAGCCCGTGGCTTTATTTTACGGATATGTTTTTGATGGCCTATATCCCATAAGTGATTTCAATGTATTACCCAATGGAACCTATGAGTTGAAACCGGATGTGCCCAATAACGGAGGCGACCGGTCACTTATAAAACCAGGATATATAAAATACAAAGATATTAATGGAGATGGGGCCGTAGATGCCAATGATCAAACCATTATCGGCAATCCCAATCCCAAACATATTGGTGGCTTTTCCAATAATTTCCGCTACGGACAATTTGATCTGAATGTGTTTTTACAATGGTCATATGGAAATGATGTGTTGAACGCCAACCGGATCGTTTTCGAAGGAGCTGAAGCAAGGATGAACCTGAATATGTATAAAAGCTATGAGAACCGGTGGTCTGTTGATAATCAAAGCAGCCTGCTGCCGGTGGCCGGTGGTTATGGGCCGAATGTTTACTCCAGCAGGAATATTGAAGACGGATCGTTCCTGCGGTTAAAAACGGTATCGTTGGGATATAATCTTTCATCCGCATTGATGAAGCGCTGGAAGATCCAGGCGGCTCGGGTGCATCTTTCTGCGCAGAACCTGGCCACCTGGACCAAATATTCCGGATTAGATCCGGAGGTTTCTGTACGGAACACGGCGCTGACGCCAGGTTTCGATTGGAGCCCTTATCCAAGAGCGCGTACGGTAACACTTGGTATGAACATTACTTTTTAACGACAGCGATAAAGAACCCATAAAAATATTCATATGAAAAAGCGTTTCTATTATATCTATACAGCACTGGCATTGCTGGGTTTTTCGTGCAACAAGATTCTGGACACAACCCCGCAGGATTTTGTATCGCCGGTTAACTATTACAATACAGAAAGTGAGCTGGAATCGGCCCTGGCCGGGGTTTATGACCGTATGGGCGATAACCGGGTGTATGCGCAGGGGATGGCCAGCTACCTGGTGGTGAGTGACGAGTTCTTCATGAAAAACCAAACCTCCGGAATCAATGCCAACATCATCGATGCATCCACCCTGGAAATCAACCGGCATTGGGAAGCTTTGTATACCGGTATTGAACGGGCAAATATGTTGTTGGAAAATATAGACAAGGCACAGCAGGTAAGTGAAGCAAAACGTAAAGAGATAAAAGGGCAGGCGCTTTTCCTGAGAGCCTATTATTATTTTTTACTGACAGATGAATTTGGCTCCGTGCCTCTAAAACTGCAATCCAGCAAAAGCCCGGAAGAAGCGCCGCTGCCCGGTAGTCCGGTAAAAGAGATTTATGATCAGATATTAAAAGACATGAAAGAAGCAGAGGGTCTTGTACGGTCGGTTTCGGATTACGGATATAACACCCGTATTACAAAGACCACGGTACAGGGTATACTGGCCCGGGTTTGTTTAACGATGGCCGGAACTCCGTTGAAGGATGTTTCAAAATATACGGAGGCCCGGGCCTATGCCGATAGTGTAATGCAGTCGGGCCTGCATGGGTTAAACCCCGATTTCAGGCAGATCTATATCAATCATGTTAAAGAAATTTTTGACACACGGGAAAATCTTTGGGAAGTAGAATTTAAAGGAACCAGCCAGGGTGAAATACAGGAAGGCGGTACCATTGGAAGTTATAACGGTATTACCTGCGGCAATATCGATACCGGGTATGGATATGATTATGTACATGCCACGGCTAAACTGTACAATGCCTATGCCAATGGTGATCTGCGAAGAGACTGGGCCGTGGCGCCGTTCCGGTTTGTAACCACTGGAAGCACGGTGGTACGCACCGCCTGGGGGGCCAACGAAATTTACGAGCGCAGTAATGGAAAATGGAGAAGGGAATATGAAACCGTTTTGCCCCGGAACCAGAACAATACCGGAACCAACTGGCCCTTGTTACGCTATGCGGATGTCCTGCTGATGTTTGCGGAAGCCGACAACTACTTAAACAACGGGCCTTCCGAAAAAGCGTATATGGCCATTAACATGGTGAGGCGGAGAGGATATGGGAAAGATGTGCTTGCCCCGGATACCCAGGCCGATGCGCCCGCGGGCCTTTCACAGCAAGACTTCCAGGAGCTGATCGTAAATGAGCGGCTGCGGGAACTGGCCTTTGAAGGGATTCGCAAGCATGATCTGATACGCTGGGGGATTTATCCAACGGTTATGCAGGCACAGGCGCGGGAATACCAGGCAAATATGCCTACGGCGCTACGGGATCCTGCTGTAGCGCAGGCCCAGCGGGTAACTGCGCGGGCAGTATTATTCCCGATTCCCAACAGTGAACTGGCGGTGAATCCTAATATCAAACAAAATTCCGGTTGGTAATAAAAATTGTATGCGATGAATAAGCTAATAATTGCTGTGCTGTTTTTTCTTTCACTGGTTTCCTGCAAAAAAAGATATGCGCTGGATGCCTTTGATAACTTTTCTATAGAGCTCGAAAAAACCAGTTATAAGGTGGGAGAGCCCATTCGCTTTGTAATAAATGGAAAGCCCAACAATCTGGTGTTCTGGTCGGGCGAGGCCGGTCATGTCTACGACTTCCGGCAACGTACGGTTGTGGAAGGAAATTCCATATCTCTTAATTTTAAAAGCTATGCACAGTTCGGGCAGATGCCCATCGATCAGTCGGTGATCAAGCTGCTGGTGTCTACCGATTTTAGCGGGAAATACGATTCCACCAATGTAAAAGCCGCTACCTGGGAAGACATTACGGATAAAGCGGTGCTATCAACCGGCCAGGATCAAACGCCTTCGGGCAATATTGATCTGAGCAGTTTTGCCGCCCGCAATAAAAATATAGCCATCGCGTTCCGGTATAAAACCAATGTGATAAAACCGGAGGCACAGCAAAACCGTTGGGTGATCCGTTCCTTTGACCTGAAGAGCATTAATCAGCAGGGCGATGAAACGATACTGGCCAATATGGCAACTGCTGGCTGGACCTCCTTTAATTTCAGTGGCCCTGCAACCAACTGGAGCATTACTTCTGCGCAATTATTAACGGTACGGAACAGCACCGATCTGGATGACGACTGGGTGATCACCAAACAGTTCAATCCTAACAAAACAATGCCGGATAAGGGAGAACCCATTAAAAACATTTCCCAAAAATTATATGAATATACAAGGGTATATAACAAACCCGGCGTATACAAAGTGGTATTTGTAGCCACAAATGTGAATGTAAAAGAAGCGGCATCTGTTGTAAAGGAAATGGAGTTAACAATTACGGCTCCATAATAAAAAAAGAGATCTATATGAATCGTGTGGTTATTTATTGTTTAAATGGAATATTACTACTGGGAGCAGGAACCGGAAAGAGTTTGGGGCAACCTGTTGTAAAGGCCGGGTTAAGGAACAATGCGCTGCGTGTAGATTGGAACCCGACCAGTAACGGATATAAAATAAAGCAGCTGCTGGTAAAAGATCAGAGCAGGTGGCGATCTTTGGCGACACCCCTGGGGCAATACACCCTGCTTTACAGCGCGGAGCAACCGAAGATGGATGCAGCGGTCTTTACAGATAAAGAAGGGAAAACAATCCAGTTTCCCGAACCTGAATACCGGTATATCATTCCTACCTGGAAGGCGAATACTTCCGCTGTTTCGATGAACCGGGAGGGACGTGCTATTTCTTTTTATCCACAGCAGTATAAAGCAAACGGCGACAAAATCATTTTTCAACAAAACACGGACGTTGCTACCGTTGAAGCCGTTTGGCAACTGGATCCTGTTTACAAAAATGACCTCCGTGTTTCCATCCGGCTGACGGCGAAGGCGCCCGGTTATTATTCCATTGCAAGTCCGGCGCTTACTGTAAATGACAAAGACCGGTTTCAATGGGCCTGTATTCCCGGGCTTTTTCAGGGAAACAGCATCAACCACAATTTTATTGATGCGTATGGCTATGGCCATGGAATTCCGGACAAACCAATGGTGGTACGGGAACGTACTGCGGCAGCACTTACAAGTATGCTCACCAATAAAGAGGGGATTACGCTGGCGGTTACGGCAGAGCCCGGAACCGGCCGCGATCCCTGGGCGTTCGATAAATCGACTCAGTCCGACTGGCGGCTTGGGTTATCCCTGATCAATCGCCATGAACAGCTGATGCCCACGCTCTATTACCCGGTACTGGGACAAAAAAACTCCTATTTAAAAGAAGGAGAAACAGTTTCTTTTGATTTCCGGTATACGGTGAATGCTGCAAACTGGTATCCGGTTTACAAACATGTGGTGAATGATATCTACCGCTTTGATGAATTGCTGCATATAAAACAGACCCGCTTATCCTTATCTGAACGGATCGGGCAACTTTTCAGCTATGTAAAAAATGACAGTACTTCCCGTTGGCGTACGTTTGAATATAACGGTCGCATCATTGGTGCACAGGACTATCTGGGAGGCGTATACGAGTCGAACAGGGACGCTGTTAAAAATGCGGATTATGGTGCGATGTGGATGCTGGCAACCATCACGCAGGATTCTGTGCTGATTCACGAGCGGTTAAAAGCAGCATTGAATTTTAAACTGACGCAGCAAAATACCGGCGGTGGCTTTTTCAGCGGTGCGGCGGCGGGTCAATATTACCTGTATCAATCCAAGCGGTTTACAGAAGAGTGGGGCCCGTACACCGAACCGGTTGCCACCACTTATTATATGTTGCTGGATATGGGTAATATCCTGTTGTTTGAACCCGGAAACGCAGCTCTAAAAAAGTCGATACGCCTTGCGGCAGACTGGCTGTTGACCACGATGAAACCGGAAGGCTATTGGGAAGTAGCGTATAATAATCATACGATGAAGCCGATGTTTACGGATCTGAAGGATTACCGTCCTACTTTTTACGGGTTGGTGGTTGCATACAAAACACTCGGGGACAAAAAGTACCTCGATGCAGCGCTAAAATCAGCGAACTGGTATATTAAAAATGCGGTAGAGCGGGGCTACTTTTTGGGCGTTTGCGGCGATGCGCGGTTTGCTCCGGATTTTGCTACCGGTCAAAGCGCCCAGGCATTGCTGGATCTGTACGATATTACTAAAGACTCGCGATTTAAACAGGCGGCTGTAACAACAGCACAATTCTATACGACATCCATTTACTCGCATCCGATACCGGGGCATCAAGCTAAGAAAAGCAACGGACGCCAACTGGAAGACTGGCAGATCAGCCAGGTGGGATTAAGCTTTGAACATGGTGGTACATTGGGTTCGGCAAATCCCAGCGGTCCTATCCTGCTGGCCAGTCATGCCGGTATGTTCGTGCGCCTGTTTCAACTAACAAAGGATTCCCTGTACCTGAAAATGGCCAGAACGGCGGCATTGAGCAAAGACGCATTTGTAGATCCTGCTACCGGTGTGGCCTCCTATTACTGGAGCGCAATGAACAAGGGCGCAGGGCCCTATCCGCACCATGCCTGGTGGCAGATAGGATGGATCACCGATTACCTGATGGCGGAGCTTGCGCTGCGGTCGCAGGGCCGGATCGATTTTCCCGCCGGCTTTCTTACACCCAAGGTGGGGCCACATAAAACATTCGGTTTCCGGGAAGGAAAAATATTTGGTCAGCAAGGAAAATTACTGTTTAAAGAGGGCCTGGTTTCATTAAGCAATCCGAATATGGATTACCTGTGTGCGTTAAACCAGAAGACAAAGAAGCTTTACCTGTTTGTACTCAATAATGATGACGAGCTACAGCAGGGAGATTTGAAGATCGACGGTTCCCGTTTTATCCCAGGATGCGAGATCCGGCCGGAAAGTGCCGAATGTTTCACGGCATCAGGCGAGCGCATGAAAGATGTTCCGCCAAACAAGATAAAGATCGGCCCCTATGGCCTGACGGTCTATGCATTTGATTACAATTAAATCGTTCAATAAATGCGCCCCATCATTACAGTCAGGCTGGTGCTTGTGTTTATGTTACTGATCTGCTGCGGGAATGCTTTTGCGCAGCCTCGCAGGTACCTGCTGCTGGGATCCGATTTTCAGTTCAAAGGCAAGTGGTTTGCAGAAACCAGTAAGGAAAGCATCAGTGGAAATATCTTACGGTTTTTAGAAGGCGAACAGGATTCAAGCTCCGATGCATTGACCGTATTGAAAGTAGAGCAGCCCGGAAACTATGCTATATGGATCCGCACGCCGGATTTTGAAACCTATCCCCGTACACGTTTATTCCAGCTTTCCATTGGCAATGCCCGGCTAAAGAAAGCAGGGGGGCATGGAAGGCCGGGATATTTTTGGGAACGGCTGGGTACTGCAGACCTGAAACAGGCAGCAGTATTGCTGCGTCTTCACAATTTTAATTATGGCCGCTGTGATGCCATCCTGTTGTTACAGGACAGTACCATTGACCCAAATAAAACCGATACAAAAACGCTGCTATCCTGGAAGAAGATCCCGGAAGAGCAACCCGTGATAGCTGAAGAAAAAAAGAATACAGCTCCCTTGCTGCGGATTGGCCATACAGACAAAGTCATAGCTGGAATTGAAAATGAAAATATCCGCCTGCAATTTGTAAAGGCCGGTGCGGATCAACGATCCATCGCCTGCAAAACGGAGATCCGGGAGCAGGGCCAGTGGAAGCAGGCAGGAGGCCAGATGGAAGACCATAAAGTATTTTTGATCACAACGGATGCCACAGCCATCCAGTTCAATAAATACTATCCCACCTGGGATAACAGGAACCCCGGGGCGTATTTTATTTTCGAAGGACAAAAGTATATCGTACAAAAACCCGGGGACGAATTCAATCCTTTTCAATCGGGCAACCTGAGCGAGGCCATTCCAGTAAGCGTAAATGCCATTGATAAACAAACCATCGAAGTGCAGTATGTAACCCGGAACGGTTCACCCGTCACCGGATTTTGGTCGCTACCCGCGGGGCAGCAACACATTGAACTGCGGCTGGTTTGCAAAACGGCTCAGCAGGGATATTATAGCATGGGGGTAGCCGCTTTTCAGCCAGTGGCAGACCCGGAGCTGGAAAATGTATTGATGGCCCCTATGTTTCAATATAAGCGTGTATCCGAATGTCCGCAAATGATGGTTACTTCTATGATGCAGCAACCTATTGCAATCGTTGCTGCCAAAACAAGCTACGGGCCTGTTTCAACATACGTGGCTGCAGATCCGGAAACACTTAAAAAAGACTGGGGCTCTGTAGACCACGCTCCTTCCGGGTTTACCCTTAAGAATCATCAGAACCAGGTACAGCCGGTAATGTTTGCCCCGGTTCTGGGGATGAAGGATTCAAAATATGAAGCAGGGCAACTGATCGACCGGCGGTTTATCATCGGGTTGGTTTCCGGCAATTGGGATACGGCCCTGGCCTATGTGTCTAAAAATATATTCCAGGTGCGTGACTATCGCAGGCAACAACAGGCTTCGCTTACGGATGCGGTATTTAATATGATTGCATTAACAAAGAATGATACAGCCGGCGGATGGGCAAAGGAACTGAAGGGATTTTATGATATTGAAGGGGACCCAAAAACAGCGCCGACAGTAGTGAATGCCACGCCGCTGGTGAATGTGGCCCTTTCCGTATTACAAAATGATGAACAGTATTACCTGAGCCGCTCGTTACCTACGATCGAATTCACCCTTTCGCGGAGCGGATACCGATGGGCAACCGATATTGTTCCCACAGCCTTTAACAATACCCGGAAAACATTAGAGCTGAATCCGCTTACTTCCCAGTTCACCACTTCTTACTATGTGGGGTTGAACCGCATGCTGGGAGGTTTGAACCCGTGGTTGGAGCAGCTTGCGTTGCCGGGTGATAGCCTTCGGGCGGCGAAAGGATATTCCACTGATTTTATTCCCTGGAATCAGGCGCTATGGGCCTACCACATGACCGGGCAGGCAAAATGGTTGCAACGGGCCCGTAACAATGCCGACCTGTTTATTCAAAACAAAATTTATTCAAACTCCAGCAAGCCGCTGAGTCATATCCCGTTTTACAACGCCAGCTTTTATGCGCCCTGGTGGGATTTGCTGGACCTGTATGAAACCACAAAAGACGCAAAATACCTGAAAGCCGCGGCCTATGGCGGATATTTTACTATTGCAGGTATCCGCAGTTATCCTTGTGTGGAAGACCAGCAGCAAACCATTCATCCCGGAAACCGCTATGAGGGCATTACCCATATCTGGTGGAAAGGAAATCAGCCGTACCGGTTGGGTTTCCCGAGAAAAAAAGAGGATGTGCAGGAAAAGAAGGTTCCGGAATGGCTGGTGTCTCCGGTAGGGTTGGGACTGGAGCAGCCCAGTACGTATTTTACGCGCGTAAAAGGACAAACTGTGCACCCGGTATTTATGAGCAGCTGGGCGCCGCATCTGCTGCGCCTGTTTCAATATGCGCATCAGCCCATTTATGAAATTTATGCCCGGAATGCCGTCATTGGCCGATACGCGAACTACCCCGGATATTACGGCACGGGTTTTACCGATGTGCCTATGTCGGCCAACTTCCCTTATAAAGGACCCGATGTAAGCTCTATTTACTACCATCATATACCGCCGCATATCGGGTTTAGCCTGGACTACCTGATTACAGAGGCTATACAGCGCTCTAATGGCAATGTGGAATTTCCCTACAGCAAGCAAGAAGGGTTTGTGTGGTTTAATAACCGGGTATATGGTGGAGGAAAAGGAACCATTTTCGGAGATACAAAAGCAATACTGCGTATGCATAAAGATTGGGTGCAGATTCAAAACCCGGAGATTAATTATGTAACCGCAATTTCCGATAAAAATTTCTGGATCTTGCTTTCTTCGGAAGCAGCTCAGGCCCAACCGGTAAACATCAGATGGGCGAAGCAGACCGGTGCCAAACAGGAGGGCCAGGCCCTGTGCTACGCCGGCGACGGGCAATCTGAAACAGTGGCCATTAAAAATGCGGGCGTTGAAGTGCAGGTACCTGCAAAAGGATTCCGCGCCATAGCCATTCCGTTGAATGCAATCGCATCGCAGAAAATATTTCCGCCACTGAAAGAAGGAATGAAAATTATCGACCTGGGTAAACCCTGGGGCCGTGTGTTCCTGTTCCGCATCCGTTCTCCCTTTGGATGGGATAGTTTTTATGGCTTTGCAGAAACTGCACCCTTAAGCGGGCATGCTGTAACGGTTACATGCAACAGTCAAACGCAGGAAGTAAAACAGTATCCCTATGAATGGAGTTTCAGCAAAATCGGGATGAGCGAGCCTGCTGTGATCGAAATGGATTTTAAAACGGATGGAAGCAAATCAGTATCCAAAAAAATTATACTTAATGGAAATGAATAAAACCCATAAGAAGGCAGGTGCTCCGGGGCTGCGATGGTTACTGGTAATGGCAACTGCGGTGGGCTTTGCCTGCAAAAAGAATACTTCCGGAAACGCAAACGATGCCTTGAAAACCCGGTTGGCTTACACGGCCCAGGCCCTGGCGGCAATTGATACGCCGGCAGTCAGCAGCAGCGCATACCAGGTATATATAAACAACATTCCGGTAAACGTATGGAAGGAAACCTGTTATGATCTGGAGCAGAACGGAGGAAAAAGAGTGGTACATACGGCCCGTTTCACCCATGTGCCGGGAGCGCAGATTAAAATTGTTTGTACGTCTGCGTTTACCAGTTATACCCTGTCGCCCAAAAGACTGAACCTGCAACCGGTAAAAAATGGCAATATCCTCACATTTACAGCAGCAGACTATTATAACTATGCACTGGATCTCCCCGGCAGAGAGCCGTTATTCCTTTTTGGTGCGCCCGATCTGAATGCGTATAAAAGCAATGCCACCGTAGTCTTCGACAGCGGCGTGCACAATGGGGTAAACGGTGAATTTCAATTGCAGTCCAACACGGTCTATTACCTGGAAGAGGGAGCCGTGCTGAAAGGGAAGATACGGATCGAAAATGATTCAAATATCACTCTGGTGGGCCGGGGGCTCATTGACGACCGGAGCAGCCCGGTTGCCGGTAATTTTATAAAAGTGTACAAAAGCAAGAACATCGTGCTGAAAGGGTTTGGTGTTCGTCATGCCGCGCTGGGATGGCAGGTGGACATGGTTAACGCCTCCGATGTGGACGTGTCGCACCTGAACCTGCTTAGCTTTGGTCAGAACAATGATGGGCTGGATCTTGGATCCGGCTGTACCCGGGTAAACTTCAGCCATTGCTTTATTGGCTCGGGAGATGATGGTTTTGGCTGGCATGCGATCAACGCGGCAGTGGATGGTGAAATACCGCTGGCCGACTGCCATGCCCGGGATTGTATGGTATGGAAAAGCCAGGTAGGCGTGGGCATCCGCATCGGCTCTTCCCTTGAAACAAGCGCGGTTGAAAATCTAAGCTTCCGGAATATTGATCTTGCAAAAATGACCTGGGGCGGGTATGCAGTGGCCATCCCACATTCCGATTGGGCGGCAGTGCGGAACATTACCTTCGATGGTATTTACGACGAAACTCCCGGCAATACAAAGTTCGTACTGGCCTATATCAAACAAACATCCAATTCCAATCCGGTATACCGGCCCGGTACCATTTGCAATATCCGGTTTACTAATTGTGTGAGCAATGGAACAGGTACCTTGTTTGAGGGGTACGATTCAAGCCATATGATCCGGAATGTAAGATTTGAGAATGTAAAGCTGGCAGGGCGAAATATGATGCAATCTGATGTGGTTAAGAATGCTTTTACGGAAAATATCGTGGTACAGGAAAATTAAAGCAGAAGAAATGCGCCGGATTTTTCAATATATGATATGGTTGTTTTTGGGAGTATGCAGTATTTGTGCAGCCCATGCACAAACAACGGCCGACCAGGAGAAGATTGCCGCATCGCAGGCCGGCGCTTCACCGCTTTATTTTGATGCAGCCGCATCCGGAATTCCTGCGGTGGAGCCGGGAAGTTTTTACAATGCACAGGAATGCCAGGTACGTGCAGGCCTCCCGGATTTCTTTGAAAAAATAAAGCAGGAAAAAGAAGTGGTAGTAGCGTTTATCGGAGGCAGCATTACCCAGGCCGGTTTTTGTTATCGCCTGCAGACGGCCCGCTACCTGGAGCAGTTGTATCCGTCCGCCCGGTTTAAATGGATCAACGCCGGTGTTTCCGGTACCGGAACGGAGCTGGGTGCGTTCCGGATCGGGGAGCAGGTATTGCAGCACAAGCCCGATCTGATTTTTGTAGAATTTGCGGTGAACGGCGCATATCCTGCAGGGATGGAGGGCATGATCCGGCAAACAATAAAAGCGAATCCTTCTACGGATATCTGCCTCTTGTATACGATACAAAACGGACAAACAACGTTCTATCAAAAAAATGAAGTTCCTCCAAATATTAAAGGGCTGGAACAGGTGGCGGCTCATTACGGATTGTCATCGGTTCATTTGGGTATGGAAGCTGCCAGCCTCGAAGCCGCGGGAAAGCTGATCTGGAAAGGGAGCCCCGGCGCCGATCCGGGAAAAATTATTTTCTCGGAAGATGGCATTCATCCGGCAACAGCGGGAGGAAACCTTTATGCAGCAGCCATCGCAAGAGCCTTTCAAAAAATGAAGACAGCTGCGCAGGCGAAAAAGAAACAACTCCCGGCACCGGTGATTACGGCCAACTGGGATGCGGCCACCATGGTAGAGCCTTCGATTGCGGCCCAGGCAAATAATGGTTGGGCGCCACATGCTACAGCACCGGATCCGGCATTAAATAAATTCAATCCCTGGTTTGCAACTGTTTTTACTGCCAACAAACCCGGGGCTTCTTTCCGGTTTCGTTTCTGCGGCGATCTGTTTGGCCTCTTTGATATCGGCGGTCCCGAAGCAGGCCAACTGGAGTTTACAGTAGATGGTAAACCCGTAAAATTGAGCAGGGAGAAGGAGGGGAGTTTTATGTATTACCAGGCAAACGACACCGTATCCAACAAGGTGTTGAACCGCTTTAACGCGTATTGTAACAACCGGTACCGCGGGCAGTTTGATGTCATAAAGCTGGAGCCGGGTGTGCATGATGTAGTTGTGACTGTCTCTGCACAGAAGGCCGATAAGCTTCAGATTCTTCCTGCAGATAAACGGGAAGATATAGAACAACATCCGGAAAAGTACGACCGGTCGGTCATTTATCTGGGGCGGATCTTAATAAGAGGAAAATTGGTAAAGGAACCGGCGCCTGCACGTATCAAGAATAACACAACAATCATTTCTTGCAACCCCTTTTTCACCGCTAAAAACACTTCCTATGATTAGGCTTTTATTTATTGTATTCAGCATTCAACTTCTTTGTTCCTGGAGTTCCTGTAGTAAACAGGACCGTTCTGTTGCAAACAATCTTAAACTACAAAAAACAACGCTCACCGGCGAATGGAGTTTTACGCTGGGAGAACGCTCAATTCTTTCCCAGAGCGGCTTTCCGCCTGGCGACAGCGGATATTATACCGATGGTGCAGTTCCCGTTTTAAAATTGGGCAACCAGTATTATGCCTTTTGGGCCCGGTACCGCAATTACAGAACCATTGCCAATTCCCCGTTTTTACAAGATCACCTGAACCACTTGGATCCATTAACACCGGTATTTGGTGGTAACCAGCCCAATAACGGAACGTCTAACGGGTTTAATGACGGTGGCATGTGGTTTATCGGCGTGCGGCAACTAAATGATGGCCGGCTTGCAGGCTTTTTCCATGCCGAAACGCACTGGTATCCCCGTAACATCCAGGGCTGGTATGCCTACAAATCGATTGGTGTTGCCTATTCAAGCGATAGTGGCAAATCCTGGGGTGCACCTTACCAGATCCTGAAGCATGAGTTAAATAAGCCCGATACTCCCCGCTGGTCGGGATTGGGAGATGGTGCTGTTATTTATAATCATTTAAACAATAAATATTATTGTTATTACACACCGGCCACCGGCGTCACTGCCATCTGCATGGCTTCTTCAACGGATCCAAATGGCTATGTGGGTTCCTGGAAGAAATGGTACAATAATGCATTTTCGGAACCGGGTCTGGGCGGTAAGCAAACTGCAATTGCTCCCCTTAGTATGCATCCGGGCTCAAATCCTTCGGTTCACTGGAATACCTATCTGAACAAATTTGTAATGATCTGGCATGGGTGGGATGGTAAATTATACATTTCCGCCAGTGCAGATGGTGAAGCCTGGGAACCCCCGAAGTTATTACTGGAAGACGGTCCCAAAACCTGGTATCCGGCCATCATTGGAACCAGTAGTGTTGAAGGAGGACAGGTGATCCAATTATATTATGCCTATAATTTCCGGCCGGATGGCAGAAGAACCCTGGCCTCCCGAACGATCACGTTTCAGCTGTTATAAAAAATGAAACAAAGAAGAAAAATATTCGTCACCCCGGGGGGTATAATATTTTGGGGCTTGAAGTGGCACGTAGGGTGCCGCCATAACAAAAGCATGAGCGCTTGTCAGCCAACCGGCGATACAGGCCCCCGCAATCCTGGAAAATGGCGTCTTGCTTTGATCACTGCTTTAAACAGTTTCCTGTTGCTTATGGCACCTTTTACCGGGCAATGCAGTGAGCAACCGTTGTTGCTAAAAAGCCCCTCGGAAAACATTGTGGTTACAGTATTCAGAGAAAAGAACAGCTTCTTTTACAAAGTGGCGCTGAACGGGGCGTCGGCGTTGACGGCCTCTCCGCTCGGTTTGCAGATAGACGGTGCTGCATTATTGAACAGCACTACAGCACCCGTATTGCTGCGGAAAAAGTTGCTCACAGACACATTGGCCCTGCTGAAAGATCATTACCAGGGAAAACAAATGACATATTTTAATTACCAGGTAGCGATCGGAGAGTCCGTTATGGAGTTTGCCGTATTCGATAATGGATGCGCCTTCCGGTATCGGTTACCGGAAAACGGAGGACATATTCAGTCGGAGCAAACGGGCTTTACGCTGGACCCCAACAGCCGCGTCTGGTTTTTTGAGCGCACCAATAGCTGGAAGCTGAAATCCTATGCCGGTTTATGGATGCAAACCCGGGCGGATAGCCTGGATAAAATTTCGCCGGAAGGGCCGGTACAGGGCAAGCCGGTAATTGTGGAATGTAAGCAGGGTGGGTACATATTCATTACCGAGGCAGCACTATCTGGTTTTAGCGGAATGCGGTTGAAGGCCGCGGGCAATCGTCTTGCCGTGGATTTTACAGAAGATGCAGCAGGATTCACCGTGCAAAAAAGCACGGAGGCATATAGTCCCTGGCGTGTGATCGGTTTCGCAAAAGACCTGAATGCGCTGGTGAATCATTTCATGATCGCAGCACTAAACCCGGCACCTGATCCGGTGTATTTTAAAAACATGGCATACATAAAACCCGGCAGGGCGGTATGGAGCTGGATCACTAAAGATGAACGGTACCTGGATCCTGGCTTTGAAAAACAGCTGATCAATGCGGCTGCCATGCTGGGATTTGAATATACGCTCATCGATGACGGCTGGGAGCAAAAATGGAATCATAAATGGCAGGTTTTAAAAGAACTGATCGATTTAGGTAATATTAAGAAGGTTGGCGTTTGGGTATGGAAGGATTCGAAGTTTTTAAGAGACAGTGTTTACAGGAATGCGTTCCTCGATACCCTGCAGCAACTGGGTGTAGCGGGCATTAAGATTGATTTTATGAACAGCGAAGCCAAAGCACTGGTTGATTTTGAAACTGGATTTTTAAAAGCCGCGGCCCAAAGAAAACTGATGGTGAACTTCCACGGCTGCCAGACCTCCACCGGTGAATACCGGACCTTCCCGAATGAATTAACAAGAGAAGGGATCCGGGGCATGGAACTCAACATCATGAATGAACCAATTCCTGCCTGGCATAATGCGGCATTGCCGTTTACCCGGCTCATTACGGGCCCCGGCGATTATACACCCGGACTGTTCTCAAAAAAGGGTGCTACGACCAATGCCCACCAGCTGGCATTGCTGTACCTGATGGAATCGCCGTTCCTGTGCATTGCAGAAAACCCGTTAACGCTATTGAACGATCCGCGTTTTAAGCCGGTTCTTCCGCTGCTGCGAAAGCTGCCGGCTACCTGGGATGAACGCGTTGTTTTGCCCGGAAGCCGCATCGGCCAGGCGGCCATCATTGCCAAAAGAAACGGCCGCGATTGGTACGTGGCGGCAGTAAACGGACAGGAAAAAGCAATGACACTACCACTGGACCTTTCATTTATAAAGGATCTCTCCGGATACCGGGCTACCCTTGTAAACGATACCGGGGACGGTTTTACCACTACGACCCTGTGGCCCGGGCAATTGCATAAAATAACCGTTACCCTGCAGCCATCCGGGGGGATGGTCCTTTACCTGGAAGCGGTACCAGGAAAGGAAACCAGGAGCCGCTTAAAGAAGAAGAAATGATGAAACAGATTTATATATTTTTTTTGATATTGATTATGGGCCTGTTTCCCGCTGCTGCACAGGTAAAACTGGAGGGGAGCGATATGCTGGTGCGCTCTGCGGGGAAAACCTATCGCTTTTCACCGGAGTTTACGGTTTTGTTCAGCGAGTCAGATCCAACCCTGGCGCTGAAACCGGCAGGCATTGATAAAGTGCCCTACAATGTGCCTACCTGGAAAACGGAGGCCGCAAAAGCCGATTACCGGCAGCAGCGCATCAATGAATCTGTGGCCGGAGATGGATTCGATGATAAGATCCTGCGTAGCAAAAAAGAAATGAGAACGGCTAGTATTTATCATGTTGGCCATTCTTTGACGATAAAGGCAGACAAGGCCTCGGAAAAAGGGGATACGGCATATTTCCATTTCCCCGATCAGGAGGGATTTACATTGCAGGCCTGGCTGGTAAAAAATACGGTGCCCTATCCTCAGCTTGAATTTCTACTGGTGCCCAAAAAACAAGGCTATTACAGTGTGGGCTATACCGGGGCTCCATCCTTTGAGAAGCGCAACACCCGTGAATCATGGCAGCCCTTGATCTGGACGGAGCAACGTACCCCGGACCAGCCTTATCTTACTCCGGCCTTTATGGCAACAGAACCCACCACCCTTGTAAACGACGGTGTAAATTCACTGGGCGTGCTGGCCCATCCACGGCATCTCCCTTTTCAGCCGCTGCCCTTGCTGGACAATAGCCAGTTTGGAATTGCCTTGTTAAATTCGAAAGCCCAATTGCAGCCCCAGGTGTTTGCGCCCATCCCCGGCGGACTGCATTCTTTTATGAAGGCGGACTCTTCTTTTCGCTTTTCTTTTTATCTGTTGGTTACACCACGCACGATTACGGATACCTATGAGCAGATCGCCCGGAATATTTTTGGGTTCAGGGATTACCGCACCAATGCTACGGTTTCGATGAACACAACCCTTGATAACCTCATTGATTATGCCAAAACACACTATGCCTGGTTTGTGGATAGCCTGAAGGGATTTGCCTATTCCACCGATGTTCCGGGTGCGGTAAAAAATGTATCCAGTCTTAATCCGCTGGAGATGGCCATTATCAGGGATGACAAAGAACTGTTTGAAAAGCGCGCCTATCCGTTGATGGAATTTATGCTGTCGCGCGAGAAGTTTTTATTCAGTTTGGACAGCACCCAAAAGATACAGTCCCCGTCTCGAAAACTCAAGGGGCCGATTGCTCCGCTGTCGGAACTGGGTGTGCTGCACAGTGTATTTCCGTCAAACGATGATTTATATACCAAACTGGCAAAAAAAGAATTTTTAAGAACAAGGGTACGTAACCTGGATGTGGAGGAGAAAGGAGCCAACTGGATCAACGCATTGTTCCTGTTTAAAATGACAGGAGACAGCACCTATCTTTCCATGAGCCGTAAGATGGCGGATGCATACCTTAAAGCCCGGGTGGATCAACGGATGGAAGCTTTTGGAGACCCGATGATTAGCACGCATTTTTTCTGGCCTACATTCACGAATAACTGGTCGGCGCTGCTGGAACTATACGAATTGACCCGGGAAGAGCGCTATTTAAAAGCAGCCCATGATGGTGCCCGGCATTATGCCTTATTTACCTGGATGGCCCCTGCGATACCGGATAGTATAATCACGGTAAACAAAGGAGGAAAAGCGCCCATGTACTGGTACCTGAAATCAAAAGGACATCAGCAGATGTATTATCCTGAAGAAAAAGTGCCGGCCTGGCGGGTATCGGAGATAGGACTCACTTCCGAATCTTCAGGAACGGCCACCGGACACCGGGGAATTTTTATGTCGACCTTTGCACCCTGGATGCTGCGCATCGGGTATTATACCAAGGATGATTTTCTGATCCGGATTGCAAAAGCATCCCTGGTGGGGCGCTCCGCCAGTTTCCCGGGGTATCATATGAACACGGAGCGTACCACGGCCTATGAAAAACCGGATTTTCCCCTGCATGCACACCGGGATCAAAGCGTAAACTCGTTTCATTACAATCATATTCTTCCGATGGCTTCCCTGTTTATGGATTATCTGGTTTCGGATGCCTTTATTAAAAGTGACGGCCGGATTCATTTTCCCAATGACTACATCGAGGGATATGCGTATCTGCAGAATAAATTTTACGGGCACAAGAAGGGAAATTTTATGGGCTCGGACCAGGTGCAGCTCTGGATGCCGGCACGACTGTTAAGGATCGGCGATATCGGGTTGAATTATATTGCTGCCCGGAAAAAGGATTCGTTATTCATCGCATTTTCCAATCAATCGGCCCATCCCGTTCAGACAACGGTTACGGTTAACCCGGCATGGGTCCGGTTTTCAGAAAAGGCGGTAATGACCATGCTCGACCGGGAAAAGCAGGAAGAACCGTTAAAAGACAGCAGTTTCACGGTAACCGTTCCCGCCAACGGTCAAACCGCTGTTGTGTTGAAGGGTGCGGTTGCTAAATCGTTGTTCCAGGACCAACTGTTGCAACCCGTACCGGATAAAAGCCCGGACTATTTTTCTATACCCGAAGGGCATGCAAAGGCCCTGTTGTTTAAGCTGGGAGGCTACGGCCGCAGGTTGTTTTTGTATCTCGAAGACGATGATAATAAATGGAGCAATGTCACGCTTCAATATCGTGTAGGAAAATCAAAAAAGATAAGCATTATAAAAAAAGAGTACCCGTTCGAGTTTACGGTAGCAGCGGATCTTCAGAGGCCCATTGCATTTTCGTTAACCCTCAAGGGTGCTGATGGAAAGACTGTTCGCACAAAGGAATACGAGCTGGGTAGTGTAACCACATCAATCAAACAGAAAAATAAATAGCATGATCATTAAAGATGCAGAAACGAAGCGGGATCTGAAAAAAGAAGTTATTGAACAGGATCTTGTTATTGTAGGAGGAGGTATGTCTGGCCTATGTGGCGCTATAACAGCCGCCCGGCAAGGACTCCGTGTGCTGCTGGTGCAGGATCGCCCCGTACTGGGCGGCAACGCATCCAGTGAGGTACGGCTGTGGATCCTGGGTGCTACCTCGCATATGGGCAACAACAACCGGTGGAGTCGGGAAGGCGGCGTGATCGATGAAATACTGGTAGAGAACACTTACCGGAATCCCGAAGGGAACCCGGTAATACTGGATATGATCCTGCTGGATAAAGTAAAGCAGGAGGCCAATATCACCTTGCTGCTGAATACGGCCGTGTATGAAGTAATTAAGGCGGATGCCGACCGTATCTCAGGGGTAAAGGCTTTTTGCAGTCAGAACGCCACCGAATATGAATTAAGAGCGCCCTTGTTCTGCGATGCCTCCGGCGATGGGATCGTGGGCTTTCTTTCAGGAGCAGCTTTCCGTATGGGCGCCGAAACCCGGGAGGAGTTTCATGAGCCAATGGCTCCGGATATCAGCTATGGCGAACTGCTGGGGCATTCGCTTTATTTTTATACAAAAGATACCGGTAAGCCGGTGACCTTTCACGCGCCCTCTTTTGCAATGGATGTACAAAAGGAAATTCCACGGTATAAAAATTTTAATGCAAAGGAACATGGATGCAAACTGTGGTGGGTAGAATATGGCGGAAGAATGGACACGGTACATGATACAGAGCAGATCAAATGGGAACTGTGGAAGGTGATCTATGGGGTTTGGGATTATATCAAAAACTCCGGCAACTTTCCGGAGGCGGCTACATATACGTTGGAATGGGTAGGCATGATCCCGGGCAAGAGGGAAAGCCGCCGTTTTGAAGGGGATTATATTTTATCGCAAAAAGACCTTATTGAGCAGCGCATCCATCCGGATGCTGTTGCTTACGGTGGATGGTCGATTGACCTGCACCCGGCAGACGGCGTGTTCAGCGACCGCTCGCCCTGCAACCAGTGGCACAGCAAGGGACTTTTCCAGATTCCCTACCGTTGTTTGTACAGCAGGAATATAAAGAACCTTTTTCTGGCGGGCCGCATCATCAGTGTAAGTCATGTAGCGTTTGGCGCCACCCGGGTAATGGCTACCAGCGCGTATACCGGTCAGGCCGTGGCCGTGGCTGCCGCCCGCTGTATCCGGAACGGGAAGGATCCACAGGGTTTGCTGGAGGCATCGCAAATGGCGGCACTCCAAAAAGAACTGATGAAAACGGGCCAGTATATTCCCGGCAAAAAATTGCAGGACGAGGAAGACCTGGTGCCGGCCAGTACCATTACGGCAAGTTCTTTTTTAAACGTTACCGGCTTTGATCAGCGGCAACTGGTGTATAAACCGTTAGCGATTGCTGCGGCACAGTTAATACCGGTAACCGCAGGAAGGCTTCCGGCATTCCGTCTTCCTGTAAAAGCGTCCGGGGCTACCGAGCTTATAGTGGAGGTTCGCTCCAGCAGCCGGGTGGGCGGGTTTACACCGGATCAGACCCTGGTACGGAAAAAAATTTTGCTTCAGGAAGGGGAAGCAGAAATTAAAGTGGATACCGGACTGCAGCTGAATCATCCGCAGTACCTGTTTCTTTGCTTCCTGAAGAATGAGGAGGTTCAAATTGCGTACTCCCGCCAGCGGATAACAGGGTTTGTTTCCGTATTCAACGGGGTTAATAAAGCCGTATCCAACAATGGAAAACAAAGGGCCCCGGAGGGGTCTGGTGTGGATTCTTTTGAGTTCTGGTGCCCGCAGCGCCGGCCGGAAGGGCAGAACCTGGCACTCCGTTTTTCGGAGCCGGTATTTACAGCAGGTACCGGTAATCTTACCAATGGCATTGACCGTCCTACAGACCAGCCCAATGCCTGGATTGCCGATCCCGGGGATGCACAACCATCTGTTAAGCTTGCCTGGGCTACACCGCAGCAGATCCGGCAGATCCACCTGGCATTTGATACAGACTTTGATCATGCCATGGAATCGGTGCTGATGACACACCCGGAAACGACGATGCCGTTTTGTGTGCAGGATTACCAGGTGGAAGATGAGTGGGGAAACCTGCTGTATCAAAAAGAAGGTAACTTTCAAACGCGGAATGTAATTGTACTGGAACAACCGGTTGTTACCAAACAACTGGTCATCCGGATGAAACACCCTTCTGCAGCAGTTCCGGCAGCATTGTTCTCCGTTAGATGTTATGCAGAATAAGAAACGGACTACCGGCAGCATTGGCATACATAGCAGTACTGCAGTTGAAGGGTGCGATCCCGCTGTGGCGGGACAGGCTGCAACAAGGCTTAATAGTAGTAGTGCAGCCGGGCGCATAAAAATAAAATAATCATGGTTGCTAAAAAATAATCTCACAGCATGATAGATACAATAGTGGTGATCGTATTTTCTGTTTTTATTTTGTTGGTGGGGATCAGCTTTTCCCGCACCGGCAGAAACCTCAAATCTTTTTTTGCGGGGGGAGAGGCCGTTCCCTGGTTCATTGGCGGATTATCATTGTTCATGAGTTTTTTCTCTGCCGGAACCTTTGTTGCCTGGGGCGCAATCGCCTACCAGCACGGGTGGGTGGCGGTAACCATACAGTGGACCATGTGCATCGGCGCGCTGGTTACGGGGCTTTACCTGGCGCCCAAATGGAAGGCAACGGGTAACCTTACAGCAGCCGAGTTTATTAAAATGCGGCTGGGTACCAATGTGCAAAAAAGCTATATCTATATTTTCACGATTGTTTCGGTCTTTATCAAAGGATCTGTATTGTATTCTGTTGCCAAGCTGGTATCTGCCTCTCTTGGATATCCGCTGATCCCGGTTACGGTGATCCTGGGCATTTTGATGATCTCTTACACCGCGGTGGGAGGACTTTGGGCAGTAATGGTAACGGATATATTGCAGTTTGTGGTGTTGACCGCTGCTGTTTTGATCATCCTGCCCCTGGTGTTTCATGAAACCGGAGGCGTGCAGCAGTTTATCAATAAAGCCCCCGATCATTTTTTTGATCTGGTGAATGGAGAATTCAGCTGGGGCTTCATTTTTGCCTTTGCTCTTTATCATATCTTTTATATTGGCGGCAACTGGACCTTTGTACAGCGGTATACCAGTGTAGACGGTCCCAAAAGCGCATCAAAAGTGGCCTACCTGTTTGCCGGGCTTTATATCTTAAGTCCCATTATCTGGATGCTGCCGCCGATGGCTTATCAGGTGATTCATCCCGGCATGTCGGGCCTTGACGCGGAGAATGCCTATATCATGGTTTGTAAACAGGTATTGCCTGCGGGACTGCTGGGGCTGATGTTAACCGGCATGTATTTTTCTACCTCGGCATCTGCTAATACAGCGCTGAACGTGGTATCTGCGGTATTTACCAACGACATTTATAAAGGATCCATTAACCCACAGGCGTCCGATAAAAAACTGATGTTTGTGGCTCGTGCCTCCTCCTGGTTTTTTGGAATCTTTATGATCCTGATTGCTATTGGTGTGCCCTATATTGGAGGTATTGTAGAATTTACCTTAAGTGTGGGCGCCATTACGGGCGGTCCGTTGCTGCTGCCTCCCATCTGGGCATTGTTTTCTAAAAAACTGTCCGGAAAGGCGACCATCTACATTACCATCCTGAGCCTGGCCATCAACCTGCTGTTTAAAATGGTGATCCCGGTAATCAATCATTATAAATTATCAAGGGCCAATGAAATGTTGCTGGGGGTGTTGCTGCCGCTGATTGCGCTTATCATTTATGAGTGGGTAGCCGCCCGGAAAAAACAGGTAAGTAAGGACTACTTACAATACCAGGAGTATAAGCAACACAAGAAAGAGGCGGCAACCGCAGTGGATGAAGAGGAAGCCCGGCAGGTGAAAGCCCAGAATGTTTTCGGCTTAAAGATGATTGCCTTTTCCCTGGCGTTTATGGCGGTGCTGATGTTGGCGCTTGCATTTATTACCTCAAAGGGAGGGCTGTTGGTTGCCACCATCGCGTTGCTGATCCTGCTTGGCGCGCTGATTCCCTGGCGGGCGTCAAAAAAAGCCGGTCGCCGATGATGCGTGAAAAAGATCCAATGCTGTATTCCGGCGCTCATGCGTTATCAGTAAAAATATAAACGGCGGATCTGCAGCGAAAAAATGTCACACAATGCAGCCACTGCATATTTCTGTCTTGGTTTTTCGGGCGCTTTTCTTACTTTCATATTCCCGATAACGATTACGGGATTTCAATAATAAGATGCGCATGACAACTTCTACGTTTAAAAACCTGATTGCTTTTTTGACCTTACTTTTTTTTGTAATAACCAACAGTCCGGCCAGTGCAGCAGGTCCCAAGCCTAAGGAGGTGCTAAAGATCATGCACCGCGTGGCCGACTGGCAGCTGGAGAACTGGAAAACAAAAGGTTTTAAATACCCCAAGTCTGATTGGACCAATGGCGCCTGTTATACGGGGTTATATGCTGCGGGCACCCTAAAGGGCGGAAAAAAATACCTGCAGACGCTGGTAACTATTGGGAATGAGCTGGGGTGGAATACGGGTCGTCGACGCTTTTTTGCAGATGATTATTGTGTAGGCCAGACCTATGCGCAGTTGTCGATGCGGTACAAGGATAAAAAAATGACTGCCCCGTTCCTGCTGCTGGCAGATAGCATCCTGGCAAAACCACATGATGAACCGCTAAACTGGAAAAATAATGTGCATTTGCGGGAGTGGGCCTGGTGCGATGCGTTGTTTATGGGACCGCCTTCGCTGGCCTACCTGACCACGGCAACAAAAGACAGCCGGTACCTGGATATGGCCGCAAAGCTCTGGTGGAAAACAACCGACTTTCTTTATGATCCTTCCGAGCAGCTTTATTTCAGAGATGAAAGTTATTTCAATAAAAAGGAAAAGAACGGGAAAAAAGTTTTTTGGTCGAGAGGAAATGGATGGGTGCTGGGCGGACTGGTCCGTATGCTGGAAAATATGCCGGCTGACTACCACGACCGGGTTCGGTTTGAAAAGCTTTATAAAGAAATGATCCAAAAAGTGGTGACACTTCAGCAGCCGGATGGCAGCTGGCATGCATCATTGCTGGATCCGGAAAGCTTTCCAATAAAGGAAATGAGCGGCACGGGCTTTTTTTGCTATGCATTGTTATGGGGATTAAATCACGGCTTGCTGGATAAAGCCACTTACTGGCCGGCAGCGAAGCGTGCATGGGATGTGATGGTGTCTTCTGTACATGCGGATGGAATGCTGGGCTATGTACAACGTATTGGTGCAGCTCCGGACAAGGTGAATGCGGAAAGCACGGAGGTTTACGGGGTAGGGGCCTTCCTGCTGGCGGGTACCCAGCTATATGATTATCTGAAAAAATAATAAGCTACAAATGAAAAACAAAATATGCCGGATCCTTATGCTGCTTTTGCTTCTTGCGGGCTTCAGCACAGGTTATACCCAGGAAACGGAAAGGAAGTCAATACGATTATTTCTGATCGGCAACAGTTTTTCGCAAAACGCCACAAGATACTTGCCGCAACTGGCCAGCGATGGAGGCTTTACCCTTTCCATCGGCCGTGCAGAACTGGGAGGCTGCTCACTACAACGCCACTGGCAACTGGTTGAAGCCGCAGAGGCCGGCGATCCGAAAGGAAAGGCGTATAACGGAAAATCATTAAAGGAATTGTTGGGTTCCGGAACCTGGGATGTGGTCACATTGCAGCAGGCCTCCATTTTATCCGGCGACTCCAATACCTACAAACCCTATGCGCGCAAACTGGTGGAATACATTCACCACCTGCAACCCAACGCCACAATTGTGCTGCATCAGACATGGCCCTACCGAATCGATGCGCCTTCCTTTTCACAGATCCCGGGTGGCGGCCATGCCCCGTCTGCTGAAGCAATGTGGCAGCAATCGCGGGCAGCCTACCATACAATAGCTGCTGCGTTACAGTTGGCCCTTATTCCCGTTGGCGATGCTTTTTTTGCAGTGCAACAGAAAGGCAGTACGGCGTTTAAAAAGGATAGCGCCTTTAAGCCCGCGCAGGCGGTTTTCCCTGAACTTCCCGACCAGGCACATTCCCTGCATGTAGGATATTTTTATAATAAACAACAACAGCTGACCCTGGATACCCATCATGCCAGTGAAGCGGGTTGTTATCTTGCCGGATTGGTATGGTATAAATTCCTTTTTAGCGCGTCTCCTGTACAGATCGTTTTTAAACCGGAAGCCGTAGATGCCGGATTTGCAAAAGCATTAAGGACAATTGCAGATCGTATTGCATCCGGAACAGATCCGACGCAGCTGCGGCAGTGAACCCTGGCGAAAACAGTACCGGTCGTTGCCGCCGGAGATCAATGCGGCACCATCCTTTCCGCCTTATTGGTCTGCTAAAACATGAAAAAGCACCTCCATGTTCAGGTCATTTTGAACCAGGGATCCGGCATATGCGTTCCGGGTCAATCCATAAGTAGTGATCAGGGTTAAAAAGAGCGTTTTCCGGGTAGAGGTTGCTTCGCGGAATGCGGTTAATTTATTTCTTAACTCCTCGGCGTATTTTTTGGTGATCGAAAAGTTATTGATGGAAAATTTCATTTCACAAAGATTGATCACCTGGTCTTTCCGGTCGATTACAAGATCTATTTGAGCGCCTTCACCGGTCCAGGAAGAAACCGATGTCTGCACCCCGCTGATGCCGAGTGCCTGTTTGATCTCTTTTATATGTGCCAGGCATACCTGCTCAAAAGCATAGCCGCTCCAGGCCCGGTGTTTCGGATCATCGAGGCCATTGATCCAGTTGTTTTCATCCCGCCGGTTTACAATAAAACGCAGATAAAAAAGGGAATAAAAATCGGATAGCTGATATAAACTGTTCCGCTCCTTTTTTCCGAAAGAGTGGTATCTGCGGATAAAGCCGCTTTCTTCCAGCTCTTTTAATATACGGGTAGTACTGCCGGCATTGGGCAACTTTGTGATGGTAATGATTTCATCGCGGGTAAGCCCCTTTGCTTTTTTGCTCAGGGCTTCTATGACCAGGATATGTTTTTCTGCCTTGTTAAATAAAGAACGGTACAGATCGTCGAATTCTGTAACCAGGAGCCCGTTTTCACTGAAACAGATCCGGTCAATGTTCTGTGCGGCACTGAGGCCGGGATCGACCTGGTTCAGGTAAAAAGGAATACCTCCCATTGCCATATATAATTGTATGACCTGGTACCGGTCAAAGACGGCATTCCGGCTTCTTAAAAAGGCTTCACATTCGGCTAGGGAGAAGGGCTCCAGCTTGATGCGCCGGGTAACCCGGTTGTGCAGGCCGCCTTTATTGTGAATGAGCTTGTTGATCATCCAGGAGGCGGCCGACCCGCAAACCACCAGCACGATGTCTGTTCTGCTGCTTGCCCAAGAGTTCCAGAAATGTTCCAATGCGGGCATAAAACCGGACTGGGCGGTATCAAGCCAGGGTAATTCGTCGAGGAACAAAACTTTACGGGCACTTTTTTTGCTTCCAGGAGAGCGATGAGCCGCTGAAAAGCCAACATCCAGTTCCCCGCAGGAACGTGCTCCTTTGCGGCAGGATCATATTTTTTTAGGGCCAGATCAAAATTCAGGAGTTGTTGTTTGGTGTTTACATTTGCCATTCCGGTAACGTAAAAGTCGAAGTTGCTGTTAAAAACCTCCCGTACTAAAAAGGTTTTTCCTACGCGGCGGCGGCCATACAGCGCAATAAATTCTGATTGTGCAGACCTGTAGAGCTGTATTAGCTGCTCCTGCTCCTTTTTACGCCCGATAAGCATTAACGGTTCTTTTTGGCTATAAATATATAAAAAAAACACATTAAAGCCAAAATGAAAAAATAAAGTGGCTCTAATGTATAATATTTCATGAGTTAAAGCCAAATTGAATCCCTCTAAATAGATACTGCTTTACTTATGGGTTGTAAAGAAATCAGCGACTATAAAAATACGAGTTGAAATTTTTTAAAACCCTGGCATTGAATGCCTCCCGCGTATTATTATCGGAGCAAAGCAATCGCAGGTATTTTTTGGATTTCATGGATTTGAGATACGTTTCAATGGTCAGCGCGGACTTCTTTCAGGAAGTTCCCAGGTTTGAAGCGGCCTCCAATCACTGGCAAAGGCGGTGCTTGCATGATGATAATGTTTTGAATGGTGTTGCAGGGTTCTTATCATAAGTTGGGCTGTATAAAATATATACAAAATGCATAAAAAGCAAAAGAATCCCGGAATTACTCCGGGATTCTTTGTGGTGTGGGCCGGGATCGAACCGGCGACACAAGGATTTTCAGTCCTTTGCTCTACCGACTGAGCTACCGCACCATCCTTTCCGCCTTAACGGGCTGCAAATATAGCGTATCAACTGCAGACTGTCAAAAATATCGGGAAAAAATAAAAAAACGCCCCCGGGATAAAAATTTATCGCCGCGTTGTTCCTAACAGGGACTCTTTACATGCCGTATTCCGCTAAAAATTTGATCCGCATAATCTTCAGCTGCTCCCAGTTAAAATCAAACTCGGCCAGTTCTTCCTGTGCCAGCTGAAGGGAGGACGTTTCGCAGCTTTTAAAGTATTCAATGATCTCATCCTGTTCATCCTCGTCCAGCATTTCGTCAATAGCATAACCCAGGTTTAGCTTGGTGCCGCTGGCTGCAATGGTTTCCATCTCTTCCAACAGCTCATTCATCTGCCAGCCTTTGTTTTTGGCAATGGTTTCCAGGGGGATCTTTTTATCGGTTTGCTGAATGATGTACACCTTGTTACCACTTTTATTCACCACGCTTTTCATTACAAAATCATCCGGCTTCTGGATATTGTTGTCTTCTACATAGCGTGCTACCAGCTCCACAAAAGGCTTTCCATAGCGAATGGCTTTCCCCTTGCTTACACCCTGGCACTTTTCCAGCTCCGCTACAGTGGTGGGATACAGAGTGGCCATATCCATCAGCGAATTTTCAAGGAAAATGACAAAAGGCGGCAGGCTTTTTTTCTTGGCTTCTTTCTGACGCAGCTCCTTCAGCATTTCAAATAGCTGCTGATCGGTGGCAGCGCCTTCGCCGTCTTCCGTACCGGTAGCTTCATCATCGTCCCAGGCTTCTTCAAATTTATTGTTCAGTACAATAGCGAAGGGTTTGGGTTTCTTTAAAAAGACCGTTCCGGCAGGTGTTATTTTTAAAACGCCGTATTCTTCTATATCTTTTTTCAACAGACCCTCCAGCAGCATCTGGCGGATCAGGGAGTTCCAGAACAATGTATCCTGAGCTTTTCCCACTCCAAAAGAACTGAGTCCTTCATGCCGGAACATTTTAACCTGCGGGGTTAATTTCCCAATCAGTATGTTTACAACATAGTCGGTTGCAAAACGCTCATCCAGTTCTTTAAGCGCCTTCAGCACCAGCACGGCCTGTTCTTTTGCCTCCATCCGTTCTTTCGGGTGTTTGCAATTATCGCATTGACCACAGTTTTCCACATCGTATTGTTCACCAAAATAGCTCAGGATCACTTTCCGGCGGCAAACCCCGCTTTCGGCGTAGGCCACGGTTTCATTGATCAGCTGTGCGCCCACTTCCCGTTCGCTGAGCGGCTTATCGCGCATCAGGTGTTCCAGCTTGCTTACATCCTTATGTGAATAATACAACAGGCATTTTCCCTCCAGCCCGTCACGTCCGGCACGGCCGGTTTCCTGGTAATAGTTTTCAATCGACTTGGAAATATTATAGTGGATCACAAACCGGATATCGGGTTTATCGATCCCCATCCCAAAGGCAATGGTTGCAACAATCACCTGCACATCTTCATTTAAGAACTGGTCCTGCCGCTCGGCCCGCAGTTTACTGTCGAGCCCTGCATGATATGCCACGGCCTTGATGCCATTGGCCATCAGGATATCCGCCAGCTCTTCTGTGGTTTTCCGGTTGAGTGTGTAGATGATGCCGCTTTTATTTTTCATGCTTTTAATAAAGCGGACAATACTTTCATTGGTTTGTTTCTTGTTCACTTTTGGAACGATCTCGTAATAAAGATTGTCCCGGTTAAAAGAAGAAATAAAAATGTTGGCATCTTTAAGGCCCAGGTTCTTGATGATATCGCTTTGTACCTTGGGCGTTGCGGTAGCCGTTAATGCAATCACAGCAGCATTGGGGTTAATCTGGTTCATCATCTCCCGCAGGCGCCGGTATTCCGGCCGGAAATCATGTCCCCATTCCGAAATACAATGCGCTTCGTCCACCGCAAAAAAGGAAATGTTCAGATCGCTGAAAAAAACCAGGTTCTCCTGTTTGGTCAGCGTTTCCGGAGCCACGTATAAGAGCTTTGTTTTTCCGGATAACAAATCATCATGAACTTCCTTTATTTCTTTTTTATTTAAAGTTGAATTTAAAAAGTGTGCAATTTCATCATTGCTGTTATAACCCCGTACCAGGTCTACCTGGTTCTTCATCAGTGCAATCAGCGGTGAAACAATGATGGCAACGCCCTCCATGATCACAGCAGGGAGCTGATAACAAAGGCTTTTTCCGCCTCCGGTAGGCATTATAACAAATGTATCTTTTCCTGATAAAAGCGAATGAATGATGTCTTCCTGTTTTCCCTTGAATTTTTGAAAACCAAAATTCTTCAGCAATTCTCCGTGTAAATCTGTCTTTGAATCTGTTTTTGTTGCGCGGCCGGCCCCCGGTTCTTTCTTTTTTGGGGCCTTTTTTTCGCTTTTCACTGCCATTTCTGTAATATAAATGATTTTAATAGTCGATCAATATCCTTAAAAGATACGCAGGATATCCAGAAAAAAAAAATTTTCGGGTAGCGAATTTAGCTAAGCTTGGCCTGCTTTTAAAATATTAATGGTTAAAGTTTTTTGTGCCCATATAAATAATACATTTGTGTTTTCTTAACGAGGCGATATATAAATGAGTGACAATATTTTACAACGCGCCAGAAAGACATTCCAATTAGAGGCCGATGCGCTTAATGAAGTACAGCTTTTATTGAATGATGATTTTAAGCAAGCGGTTTTGCTGATTCATAACTGCGCAGGACGTGTGGTTCTCAGCGGAATAGGAAAAAGTGCCCTGGTTGCACAAAAAATCGTGGCTACGTTTAATTCCACAGGAACGCCTTCCATTTTTATGCATGCGGCGGATGCCCTGCACGGAGACCTTGGTATGGTTCAGGAGTCGGATGTGGTGGTCATTCTCAGCAAAAGCGGATACAGCCCGGAGATCAAAGCGCTGGTACCCCTGGTTAAAAATTTTGGAAACAAACTGATTGCCATTGTTGGAAATACCGGTTCTTATCTGGCTCAACAGGCGGACCTGGTTTTAAACACTACGGTTAATCAGGAAGCTTGTCCGAATAACCTGGCACCTACTTCCAGTACCACTGCTCAAATGGTAATGGGGGATGCGCTGGCCACCTGTCTTATGGACCTGAAAGGGTTTAAGGATGATGATTTCGCCAAATTTCATCCGGGGGGAACATTGGGGAAAAAGCTGTACCTGAGTGTGGCGGATGTGTTTCCGGGAAATGAGCGCCCCATGGTTTACGAACATCAATCACTAAAAGAGGTAATTGTTGAAATCACTCAAAAAAGATTGGGGGTTACGGCCGTAATCAATGAACAAAAAGAGCTGGTAGGCATTATAACAGACGGGGATCTCCGGAGAATGCTGGAAAAGAATACGGATATTGAAGGGACGGTGGCTCAAAATATTATGACCCGTAATCCGAAAACCATCGAGCCCGGAGAACTGGCGGTGTCTGCGCTGGACCTCATGCGCAGGAACTCCATTACACAGCTGGCGGTTGTGGAAGGAAAACGTTTCCTGGGAATTATTCACATACACGACCTGTTAAAGGAAGGACTGATTTAAAAAAAGAACTATGAGTAACCGTTATGTTGCAATAATGGCAGGAGGCATCGGAAGCCGGTTCTGGCCTAAGAGCCGGACGAACTACCCGAAACAATTCCTGGATATATTGAATACCGGCAAAACGCTGATCCAGTCTACGTTTACCCGGTATAATAAAACGGTTCCGGCCGAAAATATTTATGTGGTAACCTCCGAAGAGTATAAAGAGATTGTAGCGCGTCAGTTGCCGGAGCTTCCTGTAGAAAATATTGTAACGGAGCCTTTCCGGAAAAATACGGCACCCTGTATTGCTTACATCGCATTTAAGATTCAGAAAAAAGATCCGGAAGCGATCATGATCGCCGCTCCTTCTGATAACCTGATACTGGAAGATGAGGCCTTTAATGACACCCTGGAAAATGCGCTGAAATTTGTAGAGTCTGTGAATGCGCTGGTAACCCTGGGGATCAAGCCCCGGAATCCCAATACGGGATATGGTTATATACAGCATGATACCATAGAAGCAGCTCCGGGTATTTATAAGGTAAAGACTTTTACGGAGAAGCCGAACCTGGAGCTGGCGAAAGTGTTTGTGAAAAGCGGCGATTTTTTATGGAATTCGGGCATTTTTACCTGGAAGGTGAAAAACATTATTGCGGCGTTTGAGAAATACCTGCCGGAGATCCATGAGGTGTTTGCCACCTACCAGGATCAGTTCAATACGCCGGAAGAGATGAAGGTGATACAGGAAATCTATGCACAGTGCTCTAGTATTTCCATTGATTTTGGAATTATGGAAAAGGCGTCGAATGTATATGTGATCCCGGCCTCCTTTACCTGGAGCGACCTGGGCACCTGGAAAAGCGCGTATGAGAACATGAGCAAAGATTATTTTGACAATGCGGTTGTAGGGCAGAATGTGATGGTTTACGATACACATAATTGCATGATCCATGTGCCGGGAGGAAAACTGGTCGTACTGCAGGGGCTTGAAGATTTTATTGTGGCGGATACCGATGACGTATTGCTGATTTGCAAAAAAGACCAGGAGCAGGAGATTAAAAACTATGTTGCCGATGTAAAAAGAAACAAGGACGAAAAATATCTATAACATGCTCTCACAATACCCCGTTCAATCCATTCTTTTCCTGGACATAGAAACCGTGCCGCAGTATGCTTCTTTTAATGAGGTTCCGGAGGCCTGGAAGCACTTGTGGGAAAGGAAAGCCGGCTCCCTGTTGAGGAACCGGGAAGAGGAAACGCCGGAAAGTTTGTATGAGCGTGCCGGGATTTATGCGGAGTTTGGTAAGATCGTTTGCATCAGTTGCGGAGTGGTACAGGGGAGTGCCGGCCAGCGTAAGATGATTATGAAATCGTTTTACGGAAGCGATGAAAAACAGCTACTACAGGCCTTTTCAGAAATGTTGCAGAAATTTACAGCCAATGAGCAACGGTATCTTTGCGCGCATAACGGGAAAGAGTTTGACTTTCCTTACCTGTGCCGCAGGATGCTGATCAATGAAGTTTCTATTCCGTTGTTGCTGAATACAGCCGGAAAAAAGCCCTGGGAAGTGAACCACCTGGACACCATGGAGCTTTGGAAGTTTGGCGATTTTAAAAGTTATACCACGTTGAACCTGCTGGCACACGCATTGGGCGTACCTACGCCAAAGGATGATATCGACGGAAGTATGGTGGCGGATGTTTTTTATAAAGAACAGCAAATTGAACGTATTGTAACCTATTGCCAGAAGGATGTCATTACTGTTGCACAGATTTTTTTGAGAATGAACGGAGAGCCGCTGATTAGCGAACAAAATATTGAATACAAATAAAGCGGTATGAATATCGAAGAATTACGGGAATACTGTTTACGGCACCCGCTCGTAGAGGAAGGCTTTCCCTTTGGCCCGGATACGCTGGTATTTAAAGTAAAGGGCAAAATATTCCTGCTGACAGGATTGGATAATGATCCCCTTCAATTCAATGTAAAATGTGATCCCGAAAAAGCCGAGGCCTTACGGGAGCAACACTCCTGCGTATTACCGGGATACCACATGAACAAAAAACACTGGAATACCGTTGTTGTGGATGGGTCCGTTCCCAACCGCCTGTTAAAAGAATGGATCACCGATTCGTATAACCTGGTGGCAAAAATTAAGAAATAACGTTAAGGTAAAGCGAGTTTAAAAGATCCGTTTAAGAAAAATAATGATGGAAGTTTCCGATATTTTGAAGTTCTGAAATATCGAACTGTTTATTATATAAAACAAAATAAGGTTTTTGTCATCCGGTTGCGGCACACTAGTATGAAAGCTAAAAAGTATTGAATTTTAGGAAGAAATAAGCTGCTGCTCTTGACTACTCTTATAAAAAGCAAGAACCGCTTCCAGCGTATGGCGGTCATTGCTTAAACGGGGCACTTTATGCTGGCCCCCTAATTTACCCAGGTGATGCAGCCAGTCGATAAAAAAGCCTTTGGGCAATGCATGTACGATGGGCATTTTTAGCGCAATGTCCTTATGGCGCTTGGCCTCATAATCACTGTTGATCGATTGCAACGCAGCATCCAGGCACTCTATAAACCGGTCCAAACGCTCCGGTACTTTCTCAAACTCAATCAGCCACTCATGCCCTCCGTTACCGGCATCAGAAAAATAAACCGGTGCGGCGGTATAATCGTTTACCACGGCCCCCGTTTCCTTGCAGGCTATCTGGATCGCCTTATCTGTGTTGTCGATGATCACCTCCTCGCCAAAGGCATTGATAAAATGCCGTACCCTTCCGGATACAATGATCTTAAAAGGATCCTTTGATATAAACCGGATGGTATCACCCAGGAGATAGCGCCAAAGCCCTCCGTTGGTACTGATCACCGGGGCGTAATTAGTGTGCAGATCCACATCCCTCAGGCCAATGGTCCGCGGTTGTGCGCTGCCATATTCACTCACCGGCATAAATTCCATAAAAATGCCATGATCGGTAAACAGCAGCATGCCTTCTTCTCCCGGAACTTCCTGAGCGGCAAAAAAACCCTCGCTGGCATTATATGTTTCGAGATAATAGATCTCCTTTCCGATAATCCTTTTAAACTGCTCCCGGTAAGGCGTAAACGAAACGCCCCCGTGCATATATAATTCAAGCCCGGGCCAAACGTCTGCGATCGTCGGTTTTCCTGTAATTTCCAGGATCCGTTTAAAGAGCACCAGCGTCCAGGTGGGCACACCGCTTACAGAGGTAACATTTTCGTTGATGGCCTGCGCCGCTATTTTTTCAAGTTTGGTTTCCCAGTCGTCCATCAATGCAATACTAAGTTCAGGTGTCCGGAGCCAATGCCCCCAGAAGGGGCTGTTTTGCAGCAATACCGCACTCAGGTCGCCAAACTGAGCCTCTTCATTCAGGGCGTTGATGTTATGACTGCCGCCTAATACCAGGCCTTTTCCGGTAAGCATGGTGCTATCGGGTTTAAACTGGTAATACATGGTCAGCACATCTTTTGCCGCCTTATAATGGCAATCCTCCAGGCTTTCTTCGCTGATCGGAATAAACTTGCTTTTATCGCCGCTGGTGCCGCTGCTTTTTGCAAACCACATAATGGGCGAATTCCAGAGCAGGTTTTGCTCCCCGTTCATACAACGCTCTATATAAGGTTTCAGGTCGTTATACTCATGAATGGGAACGGCTTTTTTAAAATCGCGGATATTATACAGGTTGCTGAAATGATACTTTCTTCCAAATTCCGTATACTGGGCAGATGTAACCAGGTTTTGCAATACTTCCCGCTGCGCATCCAGGGGGTGGCTGCGCCAGCCATCAATACGCCATTGACGCATACGGGCAAGAGATGATATTGCAGGACTTAAAAGCGGCATCTGTAGCTTGCAATATAGTCAGAAACTAAGAAAAAAGAACCGGAATCTCTGTTGACTCCCGGTTCTTTTACTTTTTTATTATAATGATACGGTACTGTTATTTATTCGGTCCAGGCATTGTTATAAGCCGGTATCACCACATTTTCCATATTAAGCGTTCCTTTTAAGGAATTTACCTGCACGGCTGCCTCAATATTATTCGGAAACAATACATGAATGGTGTAGCAGCCCCGCCCTTTTGGATCTGCTGCATTATTGGGAGGGTATTTGTCTTCGAAATAGCCGCCGTGGTAGTAGGCTTTTCCTCCTTTTACATCGGGGGTACCGCTCCAGCCCATGGCGCGGTCGTTCATTTTATTTTTCCAGTGCTTATTCAGGATATCTTCTGTATACCTTAGGTGGGCTAATATCTTATTCTGCTCCTCTGAAGAAAGCCTCCATCCGGCGCTACCGGCATAGCGGGTCATATCCCCTTTGTTCCATCCCGGGTCCTGGGTGGTAAAATTGTAATTCATCGTGGGGTTGGTTTCGCCGTCGGGTTTGGGATAGGTGTAAGGAATACCGCAGGGGGCGAATACTTTCTTATTCACTTCGTCGATATAGTAGTTGTTAATGGCGGTTTCCAGTGCTTTTTCGGTAGCTTCGGTTGGAAAACTCACATATTGAAACTCCAGCAAATTCAACTCCAGCGGATGGCTGAGATAAGCAATAGCGATCCTTAAAAAGGCATAATTTACATTCTGATAATCATAGTTCCCATGAAGATAAACACCCCCGTCTTCCACTTTTTTCTTTAGTGAGAAGAAATCAAGACCGGAGGGCAGCATGCCGGTTTCATGGCGCATCAGCATCTCAAAAGTGATATCATTAAAACTCCAGGCCGGGCTTTTCCAGTAACTGGGCAGGTAATCAATGAGCAGCGCCTTTTCGGTGAGTCCTTTATCCTGCAGCAGACGCATCAATGTAAGTGCGGTAAAGGTTTTGCTGCAGCTGGCAAGATCCTGTCGCTTATTATATGCATGCGGAATCGCCTGGCCGGTACGGGTATCCCATGAGGCAACGGCAGCGCCACCCGCTCCTTTTTTCTTTTGCTGGCCGTTTTGAGAAATGCTGTAGCTAAATCCAATGGTTTTATCCGTTAAGGCGTTTTTAATATTTTGTTCAAAGCGGTCCAAATCAAATTCCTGGCCGGGAACCTTGATCGAATCCGTTTTTTTACAAGAAGCAATACATCCCGCTAAAAGCAGGATCAGTAGTGGTTTACATGCTGTTTGTTTCATTTTTTTGTTTTATACTGTAAAATTGAAATAGCAACAGGCAAAAGGAACGGGGGCTTAACACGCGAAGGTCCCTGCTTAACAAAAAGGCGTTTTTGTTTAACCGCAGGTCAGCGAAACAGGAATTCTTTGGCAGGAAAGACGGCAACCATGAGGTTTAACGCGGGGCAGCCGACAGATTCCCCAAGCCTAAGCATCGGCATTGTTTTGCAGCATTCACAGACTATAAAGTATGGAAGCGTTGCGGCTTCCGGTTCATTGCATGGGCGTCGGGTTAAAAATAAACGATCACTATAAAATGCAGTCCCCATAAGCCTTTTGGGTCAAGAATACAAACTATTTTGATAGCAAACGGATGCAACGCGCCGCAAATCATTATAACAAGAACGCTCAGTGCTTGCTCTTGGCCGTAGCGCAAGGGAATCTCCTCACATTCACAGTTTCGGTCCTGTGGTTTCCAAATAAAGCGAATAAGTCCTAAATTTACCGGGATGAAAAAACGATTTTGCTTTAATATACTAGTCCTGCTGTTTGCACAGGCTGCAATGACCCAGGACCAACTGATTCAATATGTAAACCCCTTGATCGGCACCCGTAAAATGGGGCATACGTTTCCGGGAGCCACGGTTCCTTTTGGGGCCGTACAGCTAAGTCCGGATACCGATACGCTTCCCTACGATGTAAACGGCAGGTATAATGCAGCTGTTTATAAATATTGTGCCGGGTACCAGTATGATGACCCCACGATTGTGGGCTTCAGTCACACGCATTTCAGCGGAACCGGCCACTCGGACCTGGGTGATTTCCTGATTATGCCAACCACCGGGCCGCTTCAGCTAAACCCGGGAACGGCTGCCAACCCTGAAACGGGGTACCGCAGCCGCTTTCAGCACCATACCGAAACAGCGGAACCCAATTATTATAAAGTAAAACTGGAAGATCATAATATCCTGGCTGAACTTACTACTACCACCCGCGTAGGAGTGCACCGGTATACTTTTCCGCAATCGGAAGATGCGCATATCATCCTCGACCTGATGCACGGGATCTATAATTATGCAGATAAGAATGTATGGACCTTTGTGCGGGTAGAGAACGATACGCTGATTACCGGGTTTAAACAAACCAACGGCTGGGCCCGCACCCGCACGGTGTATTTTGCCCTGGTTTTTTCAAAGCCGTTCCGTACCTATGGGTTTGCCAATTTCAAAACCTACCCGTATAAGGGCTTTTACAAACGGTTCGATCAGACAAAGAATTTTCCAGAAATGGCCGGAGAACAGATCCGTGCCCATTTTGATTTTGGAACCCATGCAGGCGAACAGATCGGGATCCGCTTTGCCCTTTCCCCGGTGAGCACTCAAAATGCCCTTGAAAACCTTTTGGCTGAAACCTCGGGCCAGGATTTTGAATCCATCAAAAAGAATGGACAAAGCCAATGGAATGAAGAACTGGGCAAGATCAGAATAGACGCGTTGAATAAAGCAGACCTGGTAAATTTTTATACGGCGATGTACCACGCATTCTTAAGTCCAACGGTATACATGGATCAGAACCGGGAGTATAAGGGCCTCGACCAGAACGTGCACAAAGCGGAAGGGTTTACCAACTATACCACTTTTTCGCTTTGGGATACCTATCGGGCGCTGCATCCCTTCTTTAACCTGGTGCAGTCCAAACGGAACAACGACATGATCCGCAGCATGCTGGCACACCAGCAGCAAAGCGTACATAAAATGCTGCCGGTATGGAGCCACTATGCCAATGAGAACTGGTGTATGAGCGGTTACCACAGTGTACCGGTAATTGCCGACGCCATTGTAAAAGGAACGGCAGATTTTGACGCCAATAAAGCGCTGGATGCCTGCATTCAAACCGCCAATGTGCGGTATTATGACGGGTTGGATGCCTACCTGCAAAAGGGGTATGTGCCCGATGATGTGCGGCCTAATTCGGTTTCTACCACAATGGAATATGCTTTTGACGACTGGAGCCTGGCTCAGGCAGCGAAGAAGCTGGGCCGGATGGATGTATACGAAACCTTTATAAAACGGGCGCAAAACTGGAAAAATGTATTTGATGCATCCATTGGATACATGCGCCCCCGGCTCAGTGATGGCAGCTTTCGTAAAGAGTTTGATGTACTCTCTACACATGGCCAGGGATTTATAGAAGGCAATGCCTGGAATTTCAGCTTGTTTGTACCACAGGATCCCAAGGGAATGATAGCGGCAATGGGCGGCGAAAAACGGTTTCTTCTGCACCTCGATTCCCTGTTTACCATGCACCTGCCTGATAAGTTTTTTGAAGAAACGGAAGATATAACCCGCGATGGCATCATCGGGAACTATGTGCACGGCAACGAGCCTTCGCATCATGTGGCCTACCTGTATAATTTTACCGGGCAGCCCTGGAAAACGCAGGAGCGGGTGCGCATGATCCTGAAAAAGCAGTACCAGCCGGCTGTTGATGGATTAGGCGGCAATGATGACTGCGGGCAAATGAGCGCCTGGTATCTTTTCAGTACCCTTGGGTTTTATCCTTTTGCCCCCGGATCGGAAGACTATCAGTTGGGAAGTCCGGCTATAAAGAAAGCGGTGCTCAAACTGGAAAACGGGAATACATTTACCATCGATGTAAAAAATCAAAGCGACCAGCATGTATACGTGTCAAAAGTCTTGTTGAACGGACAGCCGGTCAACGGTCATTCACTCAGGCACAGCGATATTTTAAAAGGTGGGGTATTGCAGTTCGTTATGGCGGCAAGGCCGGTGAAATAATGCCGAAAGATATTGAGCGTAGAGGGCTGCTATAAACACGACGTTCCTAAAGAAGCGAAATAGAGACGACCTGGTAAAAAAGGCATCAGATGCGGCGATTTTGAATACTAAAATTCAAAAAATCGGCAGCGTAAGTTTTGGTTTCTATTAGAATAGCGGCATGCTGCACACTTTTAAAGCAAGTCGCAAATTAAGATTGCAGCGGTTATAACGTTTTCTTTTGTGGGCTGGGGCCGCTGATAACCTGATCAAACAACGCGGGAGAAAAATATCGCCTTAGTGCTTAATCAGCGGTGCTCAAATAAATACGGGTATAAAGATGATTTTGATGTCGGGTCATTACCAGTAACACCCCGGCTCCTGAAAGAGAAGGCTGAAAGGTACCAGGGAAAAGCATACGCATCCACACAACGAAGCAAACAACCAGCAGCGGTCGTTAAACCGGCAATACGGTTACCTCAATTCCTCCCGCCCGCAATTCATCTACGATATGTGGGGAAATATTGCTGTCGGTAATGATCTGTTCAATATCTTCCAGTCCGCAGATCTTTCCAAATCCCCGTTTTCCAAACTTGCTGGAATCAGCCAGCACAATGGTTTTCCGTGAAGCTGCGATCATTTTGCGGTTTAATTGGGCTTCCATCATGTTTGTGGTGGTTAGTCCAAATTCCATGTCAATACCGTCAACGCCCAGGAATAACTTGCTGCAGGAAAAATCTTCTAATATTTTTTCTGCATAGATGCCGGTTACGGATGAGGAGGTTTTGCGCATAATACCCCCCAGCTGGATCACCTCGATACCCGGGTGGTGGGCAATTTCCATCGCTACATTCAGGGCGGCCGTAATTACCGTTACGTTTCCCTTTGGTTGAATGTATTTAGCAAAATAAAAAACCGTAGTTCCTGAAGCAATGAGGATACAGTCGTTCGGCTCTATTAATCCCGCAGCATATTGGCCTATTTTTTCTTTTTCGGTCGATTGCATCCGTACTTTTTCGATAACCGGCCGGTCGCCGATATAAGGGTTGCTTAGGGTGGCGCCCCCGTGTGTGCGGAAAAGCTGGTTTTTATCTTCCAGGAACTGCAAATCCTTTCGGATTGTTACGGATGAAACATCCAATTCCTGGCAAAGATCCAGTACCTGAACCACGCCCTTTTTTTTGAGCGTGTCCAGTATATGTTGATGACGTTCAACTAAGCTACTCATAATTTCAAAAATAATGATTCTCTTTTATTTGTAAAAGAAATAAAAGGAAAGCTTCATCTCGTTATTAAATTATTATTATTTTTTTCTTTTTTCAATTTAAAACGTTATTATTGCTTTCGAAATCTTTTGTTTTGTTTTTTAAACTAAGGATTCGAAAACAAAGACAACCTGAGGATAAAATGAAAAGTGGAACCATCGACAGGGAACAGCTATTAAAACAAGCGACTGCAGCCGGCGAGTGGGATGTAGTAGTAATCGGTGGCGGCGCCTCCGGTTTGGGAATTGCACTGGAGGCTGTAACCCGGGGCTATAAAACATTATTACTGGAACAGTTTGATTTTGCCAAAGGCACTTCCAGCAGAAGCACGAAGCTGGTGCATGGTGGTGTTCGCTACCTGGCACAGGGGGATATTGCATTGGTTCGGGAAGCGAGTATCGAAAGAGGATTGCTGCAAAAGAATGCGCCGCACCTGGTAAAAAACCAAACCTTTATTGTTCCTGTTTACTCCTTTTGGGACCGGGTCAAGTACACCATCGGGTTAAAGGCCTATGACTGGATCGCGGGAAGGTTGTCGCTGGGTTCCTCTGTATTTATTTCCCGTAAAAAAACGCTGGAGGCAATACCGGATGTGAAGGCAAAAGGATTGGTAGGAGGGGTATTATATCACGACGGCCAGTTTGACGATTCCCGGCTTGCACTGAACCTGGCTCAAACCATTATCGAACAGGGAGGGGTAGCACTGAATTATATGAAAGTAACCGGGCTCCAGAAAGATGGCCATCAGAAACCTTCCGGGGTGATCGTGGAGGATATGGAACATGCGGTTAGCTACAGCATAAAGGCAAAATCGGTGATCAATGCCACCGGTGTATTTGTAGACGATATCCTCCGTATGGACAACCCCGTGGCCTCAAAAAGCGTGGTAGCCAGTCAGGGCATTCATCTGGTATTGGGAAAAGAATTCTTTTCCTCGCCCCATGCATTAATGATTCCAAAAACGGCCGATGGACGGGTATTGTTTGCCGTGCCCTGGCATAATGAAGTGGTGGTTGGCACAACGGATACGCTGGTGGGGGCACCGTCTGTAGAGCCACGTCCGCTGGAAAAAGAAATAGAGTTTATACTGGAAACAGCAGGAGCCTACCTGGTAAAAAAACCGGCACGTGGGGATGTACTCAGCGTGTTTGCCGGGCTGCGTCCCCTGGCCGCCCCAAAAGAAGGCGCGCAGAAAACAAAGGAAATATCCCGCAGTCATAAGATCATGATCTCTCCTGACGGCTTGTTTACGATCATTGGAGGAAAATGGACTACCTACCGAAAGATGGGTGAAGACATGCTGGACAGCGTTGAAAAAACGCTGGGTTGGCCGAAGAAGACGTCGCAGACCCCACATCTGCGGATTCATGGTTTTTTCACCGGTGTGGACTGGAATGATCCCTTTTATTTTTACGGCAGTGATGCTGCATATATTAAGGAAAAGAGCAACGGCCATTGGATCAGCGAGCGGCTCCGGATTAATAAGGCGCAGGTAGAATGGGCCGTTTCCCACGAAATGGCCCGGACGGTTGAAGATGTGCTGGCGCGAAGAACCCGGGCGTTGTTGCTGGATGCGCGCGAAAGTATACGGATCAGCGCGGCCGTTGCCTCCATCATGGCCCGGGCATTGAATAAAGACCAACATTGGGAGGAAGAGGAAACCAAACGATTTAACGGACTTGCACAGCAATATATCTTACGATAATAACGAATGACTAAAAGAATGCCATATGAATCGATTGTACCACGCCTCATCGGCAGTGTTAGATTATGTTTTCGTTAACAACCCTGCCGGCTGTTCAACGCATACCAATGGCGCTCTATATTTGGGCCCCCGTTGTGTTTTTTTAAGAGCACAAATCCATAAAATGATCGGAAGCGCCCTGTTAAAAAAAGCAGGGTGGGGAAATTTTACAGATGGCCAGGTTTGGACATCGGTAGCATCAGGCAGCGGGTCCATCCATAAAACTGTTGCGTATTACCGGCTACTGGCTGCATCTATTTATATATCAGGGATTGCGGTACCTGTTGCATACGGATTGGCTCCGGGTGCGGCTGGCATAGCAAGGCAATGATCGGCTCCAAGCTGATACGGGTATGTAATGTCTATTGGGCAACAATCCGGGTTTATCCCGAAAGAAAAATAAAACATAATACTACAGGTATGATCGTTCAATCAACTATCCATCGGGTCCTGCGTTTAAAACCGCTGCTTTTGGGTTTAACGCTGCTGCTGGCCCCGGTGCTTTTATTTGCACAAGGCAAAACGGTAAAAGGCATCGTTACATCAAAGGAAACGTCCGAGCCCATTGTCAATGCCACGGTGTTGATCAGGGGTACTTCCAGGGGAACCACCACCAATGCCCAGGGCCAGTATTCCATTGCTGTGATGAACAATGAGGTGCTGGTTTTTTCCGCGGTAGGGTACAGGGAACAGCAGCGAAAAGTAGAACAGCAAACCATCATAAATATAGCGCTGGAAGAAGAAGGCAAACAGGAAGAAGAAGTGGTGGTTACGGCTTTAGGAATTAAGCGACAGGAAAAGGCTCTTGGATACGCCCTTACAAAAATCGACAGCGCACAGCTAACCGATGCTGTGTCCTCCAACTGGACGGACGCCCTTTCCGGGAAGGTGGCTGGTTTAAACTTAATACGCTCCGGCTCCGGCCCGGCGGGATCAAATAAGATCATCCTTCGCGGAGAAAATAACCTTACCGGCGATAATGAAGCCCTGATTGTGGTAGATGGAGTAGTGATCAATAACAGTAGTGGTAAGCGCTCTGCCAATGGATCGGATAACGTGTATGCAACCGGCGCAGATAATTTGCCGGCGGACTACGGAAGTTCTCTGAATGACCTGAATCCGCAGGACATTGAGAGTGTTTCCGTATTGAAAGGTCCTGCAGCTGCGGCATTATACGGACAAAGAGGGGCAAATGGCGCCATTATTATCACAACAAAATCGGCCTCCGCAAAAAAGAAAGGACAATTGAGCGTCAGGTTTACTTCAAACGGATCCATGGAATCGATCAACAGGACGATTGACCGGCAATATGAGTACGGACTTGGCCTGGACGGCCAACTTGACTACGACTTTGGTCGGTCGGCAAACAGTTCTTCCAGTTCGGCGTATGGACCTAAGTTAGACGGACAACTGTTTTACCAGTATGACCCGGTTACGCAAACAAGATCAACGGTAGCAACGCCCTGGGTGGCGTACAGGAATATCGATGATTTCTGGGACGTGGGAAAAAATCTTACCAACAATTTAAGTGTGAATGGCAAAATAGGAACAACCGCATTCCGGCTTTCGGGGGCCATTCAAAATAACAAATGGATCGTTCCAAATACCGGGTTTGATCGCAAATCAGCGAGCCTTTCGACAACCACAGACATTACAAAAAAACTGAAATTATTGACCAAAGTGAACTATGGTTTCCGGTCGAGTGATAATCTGCCCGCTGCGGGTTATGGGAATCAGTCGCTGATGTACTGGTATATGTTCTGGCAACCCAATGCAGATTTTAACTGGCTGCGGAATTACTGGATGGGTAGCCCCGGAAGTTCCTACAGCAGCGACAGTATGTACCGGAGGATCCGTTATCCATACTCATCTTTCCCTGAAAATCCATTTGCCATCGTAAATGAATTTATAAATAAGACGAGGAGACATAATGTAACGGGAAATGTGCAGTTGAACTACGAGCTTACCAAAGAGTTGAGTTTAATGGTACGGGGAAACCTGGACTGGTCCAGGGATAAGCGTGAACAGGATCGCCCTTATGATGCCGGCTCCCGGCTTCCGCAGGGATCGGTAAGAAAACAGGATGTGTATGCCCGTGAATTGAGCTATGACTTTTTGGTGCGCTATCATAAGAGCCTGTCAAAAGATATTAAATTCGGTGCATCATTGGGAGGAAGCCAGTTGAGAAATGTATATAACAAAACAGATGTAAGGGCGGATGGCTTAAAATTCCCAAAACTGGACTCCCTGAAGCGTTCTCCATATCCGGGAATGTATAATCTGGATAGTAACCTGTATGGGCTGCTTTATATTCCGGATACCAGCCGGTACCAGATCAACAGTGTGTACGGGGTTGTTAATTTTAGCTATAAGAACTACCTTTTTTTAGAACTTACCGGAAGGCAGGACTGGAACAGCGTGCTGGCCACGGCAGACCGCACGGATAACGTGGGCTTCTTTTATCCTTCGGTAAATACCAGTTTCGTACTGTCTGACTTTACCCAACTGCCAACCTCTATCAGCTATGCCAAATTAAGAGCTTCTATCGCACAGGTGGGAAGCGGCGCTACTACACCTTACCGGACGGCGTATACCTATCTCCTTTCACGTACGAACGGGTTGTTTCCGGATAGTGCGGTGGCCAATCCAAGGACCCTGCCCAATGATAACCTGAAGCCGCTGAAAACGACAACTTTTGAATTGGGGACCGAAGTGCAGTTATTCAAAAACCGTGTAGGGTTTGACCTGGCCGTTTACTGGGGTAATACAAAGAACCAGATCCTGACAAGAACGCTGGACCGGTCTTCAGGGTATGATTATGCGATTATTAATGCGGGACGGGTAAATAACAGCGGCGTGGAGTTGTCGCTGAACGGAAAGCCCATTGTAAACAGGAATGGGTTTAACTGGGATGTGTCCGCCACCTTTGCATCCAATAAAAACAAGATTATCTCCATGCCGGACAGCGTGGTGCTGCTTCGCTCCGGTCAGATCGCCAGCGGCCAGATCGTAGCTACGATCGGTGGAAGTATGGGTGATTTATATGGGTTAGGTTACCAGCGCAGTCCGGACGGACAGGTGATCTTTGATCCCGCAACCGGTTTCCCGAAAATCACCAGTAATATTATTTATTTAGGCAATACGACGCCTAAATATAAAATGAGTATCGGCAATACATTCCGGTATCGGCAATTCAATTTAAAGGTACTGTTTGATGCACAGGCCGGAGCGGTAGGGTACTCGCTTACACATTATAAAATGGTAGAGCAGGGCAAGTTGAAATCCACGCTGCCGGGACGGTATAACGGTATTATCGGCAATGGGGTGCTGGAAGTGCTGAATGATAAGGGCGAGGTGACCGGGTACCGGAAAAATGATGTGGTAGCCTATGATGTCGATCAGTATTACCAAAACAGCATGGGATCGCTGAATGCAGAGGGAAGTACCTTCAGCACCGATTTTATCAAATTCCGGGAAGCATCAATAAATTATGCGTTCAAGCCCAGGCTTTTAAAAAGAATAGGGTTGAGCTCTGCCCAGATCGGTATTTACGGACGAGATCTGTTCATCTGGTCGCCCTGGCCGGTATTTGATCCGGAATTTGGTACCCTGAGCGGATCGGATATCGTTACGGGTTTTGAAGTAGGGCAGTTCCCTTCGACACGTACTCTTGGTTTTAATTTATCTATAGGATTTTAATTGATAACAAAATGAAAAAACAATTAATTACCACATGTGTCATTTTGTTGATCTTATCAACAGTATACTCATGTAAAAAAGGGTTTGAGAAATTAAATATCGACCCCATTAATATCCTTCATACCACTCCGGACAAACTATTGGCACCGGCATTGCAAAGTTCCATCTGGCCGGGAATGAGCCGGAACCGGAGCTTCACGAATGAGCTGATGCAGGTTACCGTGAGCCTGAGTGATGGAGAAAATACGGTATTCCGCTACGCCTTCAGGGCCAGCCAGTCTGATTATTTATGGAATGCCTGGTATGTACAGCTGACCAATTTCCGCGATATCGACAGCTTGTCGAGCCGCGGGGACAGCATCAATACCTCCTACCAGGGCATCGCGAGGATTTGCGAGGCATGGCTGTTTGCAAACCTGACCGACACCTATGGAGATATTCCTTACAGTGAAGCCCTGAAAGGCCGGCAGGGAAATATGCAACCCGTTTTTGACCGGCAAAAAGATGTTTACGAAGGATTGTTTAAAAAACTGGAGGAAGCCAATGATCTTCTGGAAAAGGGTCAGTCGATTGTGGTAACAAGCGACCCGGTTTATAACGGGGATATTGCCAAATGGCGAAAATTGGGAAATTCCCTGTATCTGCGGCTATTGCTCCGGATTTCCGGAAAGGCCGAAGTGGCTCAAAAGTGTCAGGATAAGATTAAGGAGATTGTTCAAAACTCCGGCAAATACCCCATTATGACCTCAAACGCCGACTGTGCAAGAGTGCTTTGGAGCGGAGGCGTCAGCAGTACGGATCCCTATACATCGCCTTATGTATATAATGTGCGGGTACAGGATTTCCGAACCCCGGCCATCTGCAGCTATTTTCTCGACAGTCTCAATGCCTGGTCGGATCCTAGGTTTACTTCTGCTAAACCCTATGGATCCGGTTCCATTGGCCGCCTGGGTATTGCGCAGGCCAGCGGCGGCGGTTGGCGCGGAGTAAGAAGCGGCTACGAGCCGGGCAAGGCGGATCCGAAAGGATGTTATTTCCAAAGCTATGACGATAAAAGCACTGGCGGGGTATGGTCTCTGCAGCAGAACCCCAATACGGGGATCATTATGCAATATGCCGAAGTGCAGTTCATACTGGCGGAAGCGGCCTTAAAGGGATGGATCGGCGCCAATCCCAAAGGGCATTTTTACCAGGGTATCGCATCGGCTATTAACTATTGGGTACCCAATTTTCCGGAGGATACCGCTGCTGCCGACTTTAAACTGCATCTTGAGAATCTTTCTAACAGTAGTGTGATCTGGAATGACACACTTTCAACTTCAAGAAAAATGGAACTGATCCATGGACAAAAATATTATGCCCTGTTTTTGACAGACCTGCAGCAATGGTTTGAGTACCGGCGTACCGGGTACCCCAACCTGCATTTATCTGAATTGCACGGTTTGCAAAATGGCGGCGTAATGCCTGCCCGCCTTGTGTATCCTGTTTATGTGCAGTCTGCCAACCCCACCAACTATAAAAACGCAGTGGCTGCACAGGGGCTCGATCAGATCAATACCAGTGTATGGTGGCAAAAGCCATAAAAAAGAATTATTAAAAAAATTACAGATGAAATATATATTCAATCTTTTTTTGGTACTCAGCGTTGCGGCTTTAATCAGCAGTTGTACTAAAAACACATACGAAAATTATCCGGGGGGTGTACCCTATGATGTGGTTTCTATTTTGGATATACGGCCCCTTTATAAGAATCAGGATGTAACACTTACCAAGGAAATGCTTTATGGCGGTACCCGGCTGGCGGCCGTGGTTATATCAGACCATACAGAAGGTAATATTCCCGAGGGACTGTTGGTGGTGCAGGATAGCCGCCGCCTTAGCACACTCAGAGGTATTTCGATAGACTTGGGTGCAGCAGCAGCAGGCTATCATCCCGGCGATTCGGTAATGATCGATATTGCTGGCGGCACGCTCACTCGCAAAAACGGCATTTTAACGATTACCGGCATACCAGCATCCGCAGTTACTCCTAAGGGAAAAGGCACGGTAGGCATTAATGCCATAAATATAGCGCAGCTGTTGGCAAATCCTGATAATTATGAGAGTTCGCTTTGTCTTATTAATAAATCCGGTTTTAATCCTGCACCTCAACCGGGCGATGTGATCAGTGGTGCTAAAACGATCAATGATGGTTTTGGAGATCTTACACTTTATACGGACCCCGGGGTAAGCTATGCAGGAGTTACTCCTTACGGACTGGGCGCATATGTGGGCATCCCCTTCAAAACGGCCGAAGGATCGGTACAGCTAAGAACACGAGAAGGCGATGATATGATCAATATGGGATCTTCTGCTCAGGATCTGATTATAACCGGGATACAAAGCGATCCTAAAGGCGGAGACGGTGGAAATGAGTACGTACAAATGATCGCGACAAGAGATATTAACTTTGCGGTTACCCCCTACAGTATTGTATTTTGTAATAATGCCGGAGCGTCTACTCCTACAACGCTGGATGCAGGGTGGGCCACAGGCGATAAGCGTACCATTAAATGGAATATTACATCCGGTACCGTAGCCAAAGGAACGTTCTTTTATTTTGGTTTCCAGAACAGGAAGATCAACGGCAATGCCGGTACCGTTTCTTTCCCGGCAGAAACCAATTGGTATGGGAAAACATTTTTGAATGTAAAGGGTGGCCCAACAAATCCGGGCGATGGAGGATTGGTGCGCACCAGCACATTTACCGAATCCGGCCCTTTTGCAAATAGCGGAAATGCATGTGGGGTGGCCTTGTTTAAAGGAACTACGGTTACAGAAGCTTCCGTGCCGGAAGATGTTTTATTTATTGCTTCGGGCGGGAACACGGGGATCTATGATCCTTCCAAAAACCCCATACAAGGTTACCGCATTTGTAATAACGACTGGTATTCCATGTTTTCCGTAAGCATTGACCCAGATAGCTATAAACCAGTAATCGTACCGTATTTATATTATCGTTCTACCGGTAATACAACCAATATGCCTTACCCGATAAATGCGGCGCATCCGGATCCATCTAAAGCAGACGCCGGACTGTACAGTATGATGGGGGGCGTATACAATATCACCTTAGGCCGGTGGACCACCGCCCGGAAACAGACGGTAATAGAGCTGTTTCAAAAAACGGAAGACGGGCATGAAGCGGCTACCATTGCCGATATAGAACCTGGTCGCGGCGGCCCCAATGATTCACTTATTACAAAAATTGTGGAGTAGTAACGGCTGGGTTTATGCGTTGTTGAATACATCCGGAACGTTTTTAAATCACCTTTAAACATAAACACATGAAAAAAGGAATCCTCTTTACAATCGGAGTATTTGCATTGATGACGGGCTTATTTGGCCTGTCGGCTTTTACAAAAGCTGAAAAATCAATAGTGGCTGCAACGGATATTGGCTGGCAGAAACAGGCAACCCTAAAAAAAATCAATTACACAAAATTTTTGGGAAACGGCTTTTTAAACAGTTTATCAAGGATCACTACAGACACTGATTGCAGCGGAACTACCTGGACAAGCGGTCTTACGATGAATGTAATCTATAACGCCGTAACCCAGTACAATAGTTTTAGTATGAACTTTAGCGGAACCGGCCCCTATGTACTCGAATATTCCATTTGGGCAAACGGGCCAACCTATGGTTATATGGGTTCCGGCACTATTCACAACTTTCAAAGAAATTATTATTATATATTCCCGGTAAGCCTTCCGCCCGGCGACTATGCGTTTGATTATGTAATTAAAAATGAATGCGGAGAAGATCTCAGCGATCCGCAGGAGTTTTTATTCACCAACGAAAATGAATAGCGTAAACAATAAATGGAAATTGCAAAAACGATGAAATTAAAATTAAAAAAAAGTATACAGGCCGGCCTAGTGGTGGCCTGTATACTTAGTGGCGTCGGCAGCCAGGCCCAAACCCCGGCCTGGGACAGTACCTACCGCCCTGGCAGTTATGCATTGAAGGTGGATCAGTTTAAAGCCTTTCCTAATTCTTCAAAGGATATCGTGTTCCTGGGTAACAGTATTACCGCGGGTGTTGACTGGACGGAACTGCTGCAAAACCCGTTGGCCCGTAACCGCGGCATCAGCGGCGATATTACGTTTGGCGTATTGGAGCGATTGCATGAAGTAACCGAAGGCAAGCCGCAGAAAGTATTTATCCTGATCGGTACGAATGATATCTCCCGGAATGTTCCGGATGCCGTGATCCTGGATAATTATAAACGCATCATCCGGCAGATCAAACAGGAAAGTCCGGCCACTAAAATTTACTTTCAAACCGTGCTGCCGGTTAACAGCGATGTACCGCCGAAGAAAAACCATTACGGCAAAGATGAACATATTGCCGCCGTAAATGAAGGATTGAAAAAGCTGGGAAGGGAAGAGGGCATCACCGTTATTGACCTGCATCCGCATTTTTTAAAGGACGGAAAACTGGATAAAACCCTTACCTACGACGGACTGCACCTGAACATAAACGGCTACCGGTTATGGGCAAAGATTTTAAAGGACGGAAAATACTTGTAAGATGAAATTAAAACTATTAGGCACCACATTATTGCTGACCGCGGTGGCGGCATGCAGTGCACAAAAGAAGATCGTGCTTCCGGCAAAGTATCAGCACTTCGACATGGAGGCGCACCGGGGCGGTAAAGGGCTGATGCCGGAGAACACTATCCCTGCCATGCTAAACGCCATCGACATGGGCATTACCACACTGGAAATGGACATGCAGGTAACCAGGGACGGGCAGATCGTGGTATCGCATGATGCCACCTTTAACTATGGGTTTACCACTACTCCTGAAGGTGACACTCTGACGCCTGAGGCGGCCAAGAAGCGGATCCTGTATACAATGACCTATGACTCTATAAAGAAATATGATGTAGGTAAGAAATTTTATGCTGCGGTTCCGCGTCAAAAAAAAATAGCAGCCGTAAAACCCCTGTTGAAAGACCTGCTTGCGGCAACAGAGGCCTATGCCAAAAAGAAGGGCGTAAAGATTCAGTATAATATCGAAATAAAATCCAACCCCAAGGGGGAAGGGATTTATTGTCCGCCGGTAGCGGAATTTACCGACCTGGCCATGCAAACCATTTTGCCCTTTAATATCGGGAAACGCATGATCATTCAGTGTTTTGACGAGCGGGCATTAAAGATCATGCATGAAAAATATCCGCAGGTGCAAACCTCCTTTTTGGTCGGGGATAAGGAAAAACGCAGCCTGAACGAACAGTTAAAAAGCCTGGGTTATACGCCAGAGTATTACAGTCCGCACTATTCCATTGTAACCCCGGAGTTGGTAACAGAATGTCATCAGCGCAATACAAAGATCGTTCCCTGGACGGTAGATGATATTGCCACTATTAAAAAGCTGGCGGATATGGGCGCCGACGGTGTGATAACGGATTACCCGGATTTATTTTACCAGCTGAAATAACGTTTATAACAGGGTTGAGGCAGATCGTTAGAACAGATCATGATCTGTTTGTATAATAATAAGCAAATATATTTTACAACGATCAAAGGGCATTGCACTGCGGATAACACATATTGCGGAGGGCCGGATAAGAATGATTCGATTGCTGATAGCGGAACGCCGACTCCCGCGTCTTCAAAACTTCGGAAACAACATTTTTTAAACGATAAAATTTCAGGTATGAAGCTATTCCTTATCGCCGCAATGCTGCTGTTTACCCCGGCTTGTAATAAGACGCATACGAATTTGAATGATGGACCTGCAGCTGCTAGAAAATTATCCGCGGAAGTATCCGGTGCTGTAGCGGCCACCGCCACACCCAAAGAAGTGATCATCTGTGATCAGAAAAATGCCCGCATCATTATGGTAGATATTGCCAATAACAACCAGATCACCTGGGAATGGAAGGCCTCCGGCTCATATGCCATGATACACAGTGCTGCACAGGCATGGTTTTCGAACCTGAGCGATGCCAAACTGGTTTATAATGGCAGTTATATTTTAGCAACAGCATCCGGCGGCGGAGTGGCGCTTATCAGCGTATCCAGTAAAAAAGCCATCTGGTACGACTATGCGGGCGGCAATACACATTCTGCAGAGCTCCTGCCAAATGGAAATGTGGTAACCGCATCCACCACCGGGGGCTACCTGATGATCTTTACCGTAGATTCTTATATCAACGATCAATCCAGCCAGGTAAAGGCGGCGGACTTTGAAGATGTACATAATGTGGTATGGGATCATGCCCGCCAGCAGCTATATGCAGCGGGAAAAGATAAGTTAAAGGTATTTACATACAATGGCAGTTGCACGGCACCCAAGCTTACGCTGAAAGCCACCTATACCATGCCGCAGGGCAATGCACACGAACTGTTTCCGGTGTATGGCAGCACAACAGACTTATGGCTGACCAACTCCGGTAATATCTATAAGTTTAACGTAACCACAGGCGCGTTTACATTAATAAAAGCGACCGGCAGCGTTAAATCTGTATCTTCCGGTCCTTCAGGATATCCAACCATTATTGCAAAAGCAACCGGTGCCGGTGGCGAAACATGGAGAACCGATCAGCTGCTGGATATTAACAACGCGTTGGTATATAAAAATACTGCTATCGGACTGTATAAAGCAAGATGGAAGCTGGTAAACACATTTAGCTATCCCGCAGCGGACCATTTTCATGAGTGCACACATCCCTAAGTAGTTTCTTCGCTTGTTTGCCGGTATCAAATGATATATAGCAGAAAGATTTAAGACGAACAAAATGTAGAGGAAAACAAGAACAGTATTCTAAAAGATCAACCAGGACGGGTCATTTTTTAAAATTTATTTGCCCGCTCATAAACAGAATTTTTTATTTTCACTTTTTTATAAACAAGATTGTATATGCCAAAATATGTTCTATCTCTTGACCAGGGAACCACAAGCTCGAGGGCTATTATTTTTGATAAGGCCGGTAATATTGTTGCCGTAGCCCAAAAAGAATTTACACAGATCTTTCCCCAGCCCGGTTGGGTAGAGCACGACGCCAACGAGATCTGGTCTACACAACTGGGGGTAGCAACCGAGGCCATTGTAAAAGCCGGCCTCACCACGCAGGATATTGCATGTATTGGCATCACCAACCAGCGGGAAACAACCGTGGTTTGGGACCGGCATACTTCCCAGCCCATTTATAATGCCATCGTATGGCAGGATCGCCGGACCTCTGATTATTGCGACACCCTGAAAAAGAATGGATCGGCTGAAAAAATAAAGGAGAAAACAGGACTGGTAACAGATGCGTATTTCTCCGCTACCAAAATAAAATGGATCCTGGAAAATGTAGACGGGGCCCGGGCCAGGGCGGAGAACGGGGATCTTTGTTTTGGAACCGTAGACTCCTGGTTATTGTGGAAGCTCACCAACGGGCAGGTGCATGCCACGGATGTGAGCAACGCTTCCCGTACCATGGCATTCAATATCCATACCCTGGATTGGGATGAGGAACTGCTGCGGCTCTTCGGAATTCCGAAAAGCATGATGCCGGAAGTGCGTTCCAGCAGCGAAGTATACGGACATACGCAGCAACTGATCACTGCCGCAAGGATACCTGTAAGCGGTATTGCCGGTGATCAGCAATCGGCATTGTTCGGCCAGATGTGCACACAATCGGGGATGGTAAAAAATACCTATGGTACCGGATGCTTTATGCTGATGCATACCGGTAATCAGCCGGTGCCTTCAAAAAATAACCTGCTCACCACGATCGCCTGGAAGCTTAACAACGAGGTCAGTTATGCGCTGGAGGGGAGCGTATTTATTGCAGGGGCGGTGGTACAATGGCTGCGCGACGGGCTGAAACTGATCCAGAAATCGGGCGATATTGAGGCTTTAACGGCAACAGAGGCTGACAACGGCGGCGTATACATGGTACCGGCATTCACCGGTTTGGGCGCGCCTTACTGGAACCAGCATGCGCGGGGCATCATTACCGGGCTTACCCGCGGCAGTTCCGACGGACATATTGCACGGGCCGCAGTGGAAAGCATCGCCTACCAGACCATGGACGTATTAAAAGCCATGGAGGCCGATTCCGGCCTACAGATAAAGGAAGTGCGGGTTGATGGTGGTGCTACGGTGAACAACTACCTGATGCAGTTTCAGGCCAATTTGTTAAATACAACGGTGGTACGCCCTAAGATCACTGAAACAACGGCGCTGGGTGCGGCCTACCTGAGCGGACTGGCCGTTGGCTTTTGGAAAGACCTGGATGAGGTAAGGCAATACTGGCAGGTAGACCAGCGCTTTGAACCGTATATGAACGAAGAGGTGCGGGAGCAGCTAAGTAAAGGTTGGAAACGTGCGGTGCGCGCTGCACAGGTATGGGCGGAGGAGGTTTAATTTGAATGTGAAAATGTGGGAATGTGAGAATGGGGAAATGGACAATTGATTTTTGACCTTGAACCGGAAACTTTAAACAAGAAACTTCAAACGAAAAAAAACCATATGAATATTTTTACAGGTGAATTGATTGGCACCTTCTTCCTGATCATTTTAGGTAACGGGGTAGTTGCCAACGTAGTATTAAATAAAACAAAAGGAAACAACAGCGGCTGGATCGTAATTACGTTTGGTTGGGCCATGGCGGTTTTTGTGGGAGTTTTTGTATCTGCAAAAGCAAGTGGTGCCCACCTGAATCCCGCGGTAACAGTGGCACTGGCCTGGCTTGGAAAAGTGGAACCCTCCCATGTCCTTGAGTATCTCGGTGGACAACTATTGGGTGCGATGCTGGGCCAGCTGGGCGTTTGGGCGGCCTACCGGCAGCATTACCAGCAAACGGAGGACACCGGCCTGAAACTGGCAACCTTTAGCACAGCCCCGGCCATCCGCAGCGCGCCGTATAACCTTATCACGGAAATGATCGGAACCTTTATACTGGTGCTTTCCGTGTTATTTATTGTGGCTCCATCCAACAGCCTGGGAGCCCTGGATGCCTTGCCTGTTGCATTCATTGTGCTGGCCATCGGTCTGAGCCTCGGCGGGCCCACCGGTTATGCCATCAACCCGGTGCGTGACCTGGGACCACGCATCATGCATGCGATTTTACCCATTGGCAAAAAAGGCAGCAGCGACTGGGGCTACAGCTGGATCCCCGTAGTGGGGCCATTGATCGGAGCAGTGCTGGCAGCTATTGTATTTCAACAACTGGCATAAAAAAGCAACGAGCGTTGCAGAACCCTTATGCGTTGCGATGATCAGCGATGCACTGTATCAGGTGTTCAATATCTGCTTCTGTATTATGAAAATGAATACTGATGCGGATATTCCCGTTCCTCATTGTGGTAATGATATTATTTTTTACAAGGAATGCATGCAACCCGTTTTCTTCGCGTATCACAACGATGGAGCTCCGGTGTTGCATATCCGCGCCGCCGGTAACCGGAACAGAAAGTTGCCGCAGCAATAAGGCCGTGAGGTTCCTGTTATAAGCTTCAATAGCTTCCATACCCCGCCGGCTTTTTTCTTCAATGGCTTTATCCAGGATGGAGAAGCCAAACATGTTCAGGCTCCCGGGTTCGTAATTGGTAATGCTGGTATTTTGCCGGAAGGACAGGTCCGCAAACTGAAACGCGTTGCTGTGCGCGCCGGAGATCCTGGGCGGATATGCTGCGGCAAATTCCGGGCTCATATACAGGATACCTGTGCCAAAGCCGGCATTCATCCATTTGTAATTACTGGCAATAAATACATCGGGCTGTAATTCGGCGACAGAGATCTTTACCGATCCCAAACTTTGGGTGGCATCAATAATCGTTCGGGTACCAAGGTCCCTGCAAAGGCTGCAAAGCGCCTGCAGATCGATCTTAAAACCTGACTGCCATTGCACATGGCTGATGGCCACCAGGTCGATCTTTTCAGTCTTTATAAGCGATTCGATCTTATTCAGATCAATCAAAAAGCCATCATCATCATCCAGCCACACAATATTAAATTGATTCACCATGAAAGGGATGTATACTGAAGGAAAGTCCTTTCGGTAAAGCAATACTTTTTCCTGACCGCTGAGGGCTTGCACCACGGCATTCAACCCATAGGAAAAGTTGGGAATGAGCGCAATGTTTTCCGCTCCGGTACCTATAAAACGGGCGATATTGCTTCGGATCTCTGAAGCCTTTACGTCGCGCCAATGCTCGCTTGCAGCCGAAGCAAGGTTTTCAAAGTCCTGGTATAAATGAATCCCTGTTTGCAATACGGGGTTTGTGATAAGCCCGCAGGCGGCGGTGTTCAGGTAAACCGGTGGTGTATGTTCCGTCATGAAATGTTTTTGCTAAAAGTACAAATAAAGATGGGTACACAGAAGATACCGTAATCGAATACCGGATAGATCCTGAAACGGGTCCCGGAAGACATCGCCGTATGACAGGGCATTAAAAATATTTTTGATAGAACTTCTTTTGCCGGACGCGTGTTACTTTAAATAAGCAAACGTATTCACCGGCCGGTATTTGGGACTGCGGCGGAAAAATTCGTTAAAAAAAGCTGTATGCGTTGCGCCCATCAGGATAAAAACACGGTCGTTTTTTGTAAGCGGCAACTGGTTCAGGTTGGAGAACATTACCAGGTTGCGATGATAAAACCTGGCGGCCTGATCGGCACCCTCCGCATTCCCCTTTGTAGAAACATAGGTGAGCAGGTCTGCATTTACATTGATCAGATAATCGAGGCTTTGCGGGTGATTGATTAATTTAAGGCGGTCTTTAACCCCCATTGTTTTTTCATTCCGGGTCTTTGCAAATGCTTCCACCAGTTTATTGTATTGCGGTATCGTGGTTGAATCCGTCTTTTGCTGCAGCGTCCTAAAAAGCGCATAGTTATAGTTCTCATGAAAATCGATCCCGTATATCCGGGTGGCACCGCTCAGCCGGCCAACTTCATAAGCCAGGAGCTGGATCTCCGACAGGTTTTTGAATTCCATATCGGGCGTTTTTAAGTACGACTGATATTCCGCCTGTAACGCCTCATTCCGTTCCGGCACCCGTTCTACAATAATAACGGTAGGCTTAAACGCCGCCAGCAGCTTTGCAACAGCGTGCACCTCCTGCTGATTCTTTTTGTCTGTTTTGTCAAAGTCTACTTTTGTAGCATCCGGTGTATATCCCATATGGAAGGTTCCGAAGTTTAATACAGGAATCGCATCATCAAACTTATCTTTAAATACAGGGCGCTGTCCATGGGCTACCATCGAAAGGGAGAAGCCGCATAGCAGGCAGAAGGAACGGATACGCATCATAAAATGTTTTTTCAAATTTGTAAAACGGGGCCGATGTAAAGAAAGAAACTCTGCAAACACCCTTTTTTTGTCTGCAAACAGGTTGGTTATTTCCTCATTTCCCACGTACTTCACATAAAATACTACGGGCATGTTCCGGAAAAAAACGGCAATCAGTATTCACCTGGTATTCTGGGTCTTGTTTATAGGGATCCGGTTTATCCGGATCGGGTATGCCCCTGCAATCAGGCTGCAGTTCCCGGGCCTGAGGTTCTTTGATGTGTCTTACCTGGCCATCACTGCGCTGGTGTTTTATATCAATTACTTTTTTTTACTGCCATTTTTCGGCAAAAGGAAGCCGGTTATCAAATACCTGCTGCCGGTGCTGACCAGCTATGTGTTGTTTTTATGTATCCGGTATGGTTTTGAGCAGGTGATCAGCCCGGCTGTTTGGGGATACCGGAATTATTATGGCACGCCCCCGTTGTGGTATTACGCGTATGACAACCTGTATTATGCCTTTCCCGCTGTTGTGCTCAGTACCATTATGTGGGTATTGATCCATAATATCCGCCTGATGGAAGAAAATGCGCAAATGAAGGTACAGCAGGCTTCGGCGGAAATAAAGTTTTTAAAGGCCCAGGTAAATCCCCATTTTATCTTTAATACCTTAAACAATATTTACGCCCTTGTATTTAACCGGTCTCAGGCCGCACTGCCGGCCATAGAGGCCCTGGCGGGCATGATGCGTTTTACCACGTATGAAGCCGGGGCGGAAACCGTTTTCCTCACGGAAGAAGTACAGTATATTGATAACCTGATTGCGTTGGAACAGCTCCGGCATGAAGCCCCCTTGCACCTGCAGTTTAAAAAAAGCATCGCCAACGGGCAGCAGTTGGTTCCTCCGTTTATGATTTCCCCTTTTATAGAAAATGCGCTTAAGCATGGAATAGTGGATGATGCCGCATCGCCGGTGACCATTGTGCTGGAAACTACGGCTTCCCGGCTAACGCTGGAGGTAACCAATAAGATCAGCACACGGCATAAAGATACCGTAGGGGGCGTTGGCCTGGAAAATATAAAGCGGCGCCTGAACTTTTATTATCCCAACCGGCACCGGTTGCAATGCACTACAACCGGGCGTATCTATAATGTGTATTTACAAATAAATTTTTGACCCAAACTAAAATGATCCGCTGTGTGATACTGGACGATGAGCCGCTTGCAGTAACCTTGCTCAAAAATTATATTGAGCAAACGGAAGGGCTGGCTGTAATGGCCTGTGGAACAAAGTGGCAGCCCTTGATTTCCTATCTGGAGGAAGGGCTCGCCGACCTGGTATTTATGGATATCCGGATGCCGGAAAAAACAGGCATGGAACTGATGGCCCGGTTTAACCGGCAAAACTGTTTCGTAATCACCTCGGCGTATCCGCAATATGCTGTTGAGAGCTACCAGTACCAGGTGATCGACTATTTATTAAAACCGATAAGTTATGACCGGTTTGTAAAAAGCATTGTAAAATTCCGGCAATGGAAGGCCCTGCCGCAATCCGTGCCGGTGCTTTATATTAAGGAGAGCGGTGTGCAGCACCCCGTCCGGGAGGATGAAATCGTATATATTGAAGGGTTACGAGATTATATCCGTATTTACACGGTCCGGCGCAGTTTTATGGTGCTTACCAATTTGAAAGATATACTGCAGCGTTTATCGCAGCAGCAGTTTATGCGGATCCATCGTTCTTACATTGTAAACTTGCATAAACTGGAAAAAATACAGGCGGGTTCCGTGGTAGTTGGTCAAAAGGAGCTTCCGGTTGGCGATACCTACCGGAAGGCGTTTCTGATGCGGATACAGGAGGCCGGGGGCGCATAAAAAAAAGGCACTTCCACCGGAAGCGCCTTGAAAAATGTATCATGTATCCGTTAATCCATCTTCTCCGGCCGCATCTGCGGGAAGAATAATACATCCTGTATGGATGGCTGATTTGTGAGCAACATCACCAGGCGGTCTACACCAAAGCCAATACCTGAGGTAGGCGGCATACCATATTCCAGCGCCCGTAAAAAGTCATAATCGATGTACATCGCCTCTTCATCACCCCGCTCCAGCAATTTTGCCTGCTCTTCAAACCGCTCACGCTGTTCAACAGGATCGTTTAATTCAGAGTAGGCGTTTGCTATTTCCTTTCCGTTAATCATCAGTTCAAAACGCTCTACCAGTCCCGGTTTGCTGCGATGCTTCTTGGTAAGCGGGCTCATTTCCACCGGGTAATCAATAATAAATGTGGGTTGCACATAATGCGCTTCGCATTTTGCCCCAAAGATCTCGTCGATGAGTTTGCCCTTACCCATGGTTTTGTCTACATGGATGTTCAGTTCGCCGCAAACCGCGCGCAATCCTTCTTCATCCAGGGCACTTACATCGTGGCCGGTATGCTCCTTAATGGCATCATAAATAGAAACGCGTTGAAAAGGTGCCTTAAATGAAATGGTTTTATCTCCAACCGGAACATCGGTGGTGCCGCAAACATCCTGTGCCGCTTTTTCCAGCAGTTGTTCGGTTGTTTCCATCATCCAGTAATAGTCTTTATAGGCCACATAGAATTCCAGGATGGTAAATTCCGGGTTATGGGTGCGGTCCATTCCTTCGTTACGGAAGTTACGGCTGAATTCATACACCCAGTCAAAACCACCCACGATCAATCTTTTCAAATAAAGCTCATTGGCAATGCGCAAATAAAACGGAACATCCAGTGCATTGTGATGTGTTTTAAACGGACGCGCCGCTGCGCCTCCCGGAATGGATTGCAGCACCGGCGTTTCCACTTCCAAAGCACCCTCCTTATTCAGAAATTCCCGGATCGAGTTCACCAGAAGGGTACGCTTCAGGAAGGTTTCCCGCACTGCCGGGTTAATGATCAGGTCTGCATAACGCTGCCGGTACTTGAATTCCGGATCGGTAACTTCGTCAAAAATGTTCCCTTCCTCATCCCGTTTTACTACGGGTAATGGCTTTAATGATTTTGCCAGCAGGGTAAGGGTTTGCGCGTGGATCGAGGTTTCACCGGTTTTGGTAATAAATACGAAACCGGTTACGCCGATAAAATCACCCAGATCGAGCCCGTGTTTTACCACGTTCTCCCAAAATGATTTATCCTCACCGGGGCAAAGTTCGTCCCGCTTTACATAAAGCTGGATCAATCCCTGTTTGTCCTGGATCTTAATAAAAAATACCTTTCCCTTATCATTGATGCTCATGATACGGCCGGCCACACATACCTGGGCAAATTCCTCTTTCTTTTCTTCAGTAAAATTATTTTTGATATCTGCAGAAAAATGACTTACCGGGAACAATGCTGCCGGGTAGGGGTCAATACCTGCCTCTTTTAATTTTTGTAATTTTTCTCTTCTTATTTTCTCCTGTTCGGAAAAGGATTGTGTACTCATGAACTGCTCCAGATTTTTATGAGCGGCAAAGATACTTTTTTGGGAACATTTTTCGGGCCTTATCATTCCCGAAAGCGGGCCGCTTCCCGTAAAGGTAGTTACAGAACGGTCTCTGTACTGTGTCAACCCTGCGTTTTTACATATACGATCTGGTATTTTTGGGTGCATAACATTTTTTGTATTATTTATGAACGCGAAGTGCGCAAAGGACCCGCAAGGAGGGCAACGAGAGCCATAATGATGAATGTCTTAGCGACCCTTGCGAAAAAAACCTTGCGTTCCTTGCGGTTGAAATTAAATCACATAGCAAATGCAGCGTGTAATAAAAATGTTATGCAACCGTATTTTTGGAGCTGCTTCTTTATATTTATCTTTGTTGTAATATAAAAGCATGTCTCAAAACCTGTACAAAACGGAGGCCTTCACCATCGAATATATCCCGGGCGCGGATATTTTAAAAGGAGATTTCCTGAAATGTAAAAGCTCGGATGAATATGTAACCGCCATCCGTGCATTTAAGGAGGCGTATGAACGGGTGCTTCCCCGGTATACTTTCTGGGACAATACCAAATTCGGGCATATTATTACACCGGAGGAGCAGAAATGGACAGATGCTTTTCTGAATTATCCCGCTGCACAAAAAGGGGTAACCGAGAAAGTAGGTATCCTGGTGAGCCGGGATATACTCGCCATGCTTTCTGTGTATGAAATTTTTGAGGAGGGCAAGGCCCCGCTAAGGCCCGGGTTCTTTTCCCACGAAAACCAGGCATTGGAGTGGCTAACCAGAAAAGAAGCCCCTGTTGCCCCAATTCCGGACACCAGGCCCCTGATTGCAGTGGAGTGGGATGCCGAAAAGGCAAAAGCCGTACTCCGCATGGAAATTGAAGCACCAGACCTCCCGTATTACCTGAACCGGTTCCGGCGCTTTTTAAGCGACCATGATTTTTTGGTAGCGCATCTCCGGCTTTTCCAGGAACTTACCCGGAGAGAACGGAAGATCCTGTCGATGGTGATCAACGGGCAAAATAATGGGGAAATTGCCGAACTGCTCTTTATCTCCTGCGAAACCGTAAAAACCCACCGCAAAAACATTATGCGGAAACTGGGCTGCTCCAGCTACAGCGAACTGATGCGGTTTGGATTGTTCCTTTAAGCCTGTTTTTTAGTGTCTGCTACGCCAGAGCCCCTGTTTTCCGGCCGCACTGTTGGGATCAATATTTTGTAATAATTTATACATATTTCAAATTTCTTATTACAATTTTGTGATAATATATTTGTGATATTTTTTTCTATTACAGATATTTTATTACAGAAAAATGGCGCCCGTTTGTTTTAAAGGCCGCTGTTGGCAACGATGGGACTGGTCCTTTTTTATCGAACGGTCCGGTATTTATGCGAACGCTCAGGGCTGCGGTTGCGGGAAGGGGTCCGCTCCATATTCCGCATCTTCATATGCTGCGGCTCATAAAAATCTTCAATCCGCCCCGGGCCGGGTATGATCATTTTAAAATTCCTCGTCGTATCTTTAACAACGCTATTTTCTTTGTAAACAGGGGCTTAGCGATCCACTTAAAAAAACAAAATGGAGTACACGGCCTTATTACAGGATGCGGAAGCATATGTAAGGCAATATATTGCCCGGCATCCCAAACCGGAGTTGTATTATCACAACCTGGAACATATCATCCACGCGGTTACTGCGGCAAAACAAATTGCAGATCATTACCAGCTTCCGGAGCGGGAATATGCCATCGCAGTGGTCGCTGCCTGGTTTCACGACCTGGGCTATTATGCAGGAGACCGGGTTGGGCACGAAGCAACCGGTGCCGGGCTGGCGGCCGAATTCCTTGCTACGAAAAAAGCGGATGCCGCCTTTATAACCGCTGTTGCCGGATGTATACAGGCTACAAAAATGCCCCAGCAGCCTGCCAACCAGCTGGAATCCATTGTGTGTGATGCCGATCTCTTCCACCTGGGCACCTCCAATTTTGAAGCGTTTAATAAGCTGATGCGGAAAGAAGAAGAAGCCGTTTTTCAGAAAAAGATCTCAAAAGATGAATGGCGCCAGAATGCCATCCGGCTGCTGCAACAGCACCGGTATCATACCGATTACTGCCGGTTGCTTTTGAATGATAAAATGCAGGAAAACCTGGAGAAGCTGCTGGCCAAACAGCAGGAAAAACAACAGGAAGCTCTATTACCGGTAGCGGAGTCAGCGGGAGAACCGGCTGCTTCCGGCAAAAAGAACCCGAAAGATCCAGGCCGGGGTATCGAGACCATGTTCCGCATCACCTCTACCAATAACCAGCGGCTGAGCGATATGGCCGATAACAAGGCGCAGATACTCATTACCGTAAACTCAATCATTCTTTCGGCCATTATCACCTTATTGTTACGAAAGCTTGATGGAAAAGACCCGTTGGTGTACCCGACCTTCCTTATCCTTTCCACCGCAGTGGTTACGATGGTGGTAGGCATCCTGGCTACACGCCCCAGTTTGCCCAACGGACTGTTTACACAGGAAGAAGTAGATTCAAAAAAGATCAACCTGCTGTTCTTTGGCAATTTTTACCGGATGCACCTGGATGAGTATGCTTCCGGCATGCGGAAAATTATGGGCGACAAGGACTTCCTGTACGATACTTTGATCAAGGACGTGTTTTCACAGGGAGTGGTGCTGGGCCGCAAATACAAATTGCTACGGCTGGCCTACAATATTTTTATGTTCGGGATCATCTTTTCGGTGATCGGGTTTTTAATTGCTATGATTCTTAACGACTAACGGTCAATAAAGCGCGATGGAGCTATTGCAAAAATGGAACGACCGTGATATCAGCTGGTTACAGTTTAACGGCAGGGTGCTGGAAGAAGCAGCGGGGCCGGAAGTGCCCTTACTGGAGCGGATTAATTTCCTGGCCATTTATTCTTCGAACCTGGACGAGTTTTACCGGGTGCGTATGCCGGTAATAAAGGCGATCGGAAAACTGGAAGCCGATACAAGGCTCCCTGTAATGGAGGAGGTAAAAGAGTTGATCAACCGGCAACAGCAGCGATTCGGCGCTATTTTGCAAGAACAGATCATTCCCGCACTCCGGCTTGAGAAAATCCACCTGGTGTATCACGAACCCATTCCCGAGGGTATCCGCGCTACATTAAATGCCTATTTCTTTGATGTACTGGCAGCATATATTGTATTGATACCGCTGGATGCGGAAAAACCGGCATTCCTGGAGAATAACAAACTGTACATGCTGGTACACCTGGAGCAGCACGGCAAAGGGTGCAATTACATTATAAATATTCCCTCAGATAAGGTTCCGCGCTTTTTGCACACCAGTTGCGATGGTATTACCTACGTGCTTTTTATAGAGGATATCATCCGGATATACCTGGATATAATCTTTAAAAATGCCATTGTTAAAGGCGCCTATAATATTAAAATAACCCGGGATGCGGAACTGAACTTGCGGGACGAATATGCGGGAGACATTGCGGTAAAAATAGAAGAGGAAATTCAGAAGCGGGATTTTGGGCTGGCCACGCGTCTGTTATATCCCCCCGATCTGCCGCCGGCATTGCTGCATACACTGATCGATACGTATGGACTGCAGGGCGCCAATACCACATCCGGCGGGTACTATCACAATCTGAAAGACTTTTTTTCGTTCCCGGTGAAGCCCCCATTCCTGCTTTATCCTCCGGAGCCGCCCTTTTCAATGATACCGGAAGTGGCTTCCCTGTTTGATCATATCGCAGAAAACGATTTTATCGTGCATACACCCTATGCCTCTTACGATGCGGTACTGCGGTTTTTTAATGAAGCGGCAATGCGGCCGGAGGTAGCAGAAGTATACACAACCATGTACCGCGTGGCAAGGGATTCGAGGATCGCGAATGCGCTGATCGCGGCTGCCCGGAACGGAAAAAAAGTTACGGCTTTTGTAGAGTTAAAGGCCCGGTTTGATGAGGAGAACAACATCCGGTGGGCGAAGACCATGAAGGCGGCCGGGGTGAAGATCATCTACAGCATTCCGGGATTAAAGGTACACGCCAAGGTAGCCCTGGTCAGGGTCAGCCACCAGGGACGGTTAAAAGACTATGGTCTCTTTTCCACCGGCAACTTCAATGAATCCTCTGCCCGCGTTTACACGGATTATATCCTGTTTACCGCCCGCCCGGTCCTGTTAAGAGAGTTGGAGCTACTCTTTATTTTTCTGGCAAAACGCCGCAAACCGGCGCCTGAAGAGCATGGCATTTTTAATACCCTGCTGGTGGCACAGTTTAACCTGCAGCGGGAATTCATACACCGGATTGATACAGAGATCATGCATTCCCGCGAAGGCCGGAAGGCCGGCATTACCATTAAACTCAACAATCTTGAGGAAGAGGTCATGATCGCTAAACTGTATGAAGCCAGTTGTGCCGGGGTAACGGTGAACCTGATCGTACGCGGCATCTGCCGGATCGTGCCCGGTGTGGAAAACTTAAGCGAACGGATTAAAGTAAAACGGATCGTAGACCGTTATCTGGAACATGGGCGCATCTTTTTGTTTGAGAACAACGGAGACCCGCAGATATTCCTCGGATCTGCCGATTGGATGAACCGGAACCTGTACCGGAGAATTGAAGTTTGTTTTCCCATACTTGATCCGGCATTGAAAAATGAATTGATGACCATCCTGCAAATGCAGTGGGAGGATACAGCAGCGGCTGTATGGATTGGAGAAGACGCCCGGAATATACCCTCGTCCGGAAACAAAAATGATTTCAGATCGCAAAGGGAGATTTACCTTTACTTAAAAGAAAAATACGGAAAATGAATAAATTCGGCATGCTGCTTTTTTCCCTTGCAACAGCATCCTGCATGGGACAAAAGGAATATACGAGCCCCGCCGGCTATGACCTGTCCCGGCCCGAAACTTTTAACATGCCCGTTATCCTGGACGAGATCTCGGGAATTACCTTCGCAGGCGGCGACTCACTTTATGCGGTTCAGGACGAAAGTGGAACCGTATTTCATTTTAAACCGGGCAGTAAAGAACTGGCGGCTACAAAATTTGGAAAAAAAGGCGATTATGAAGACCTGGCGGTAAGCAACGGCCATATGGTAATCTTGCGCAGTGATGGCAGTTTGTTTGCATTTCCAGTGAATGAAACAGCTTTGAATGAGGCCGTTTCGGTGCAGGAATGGAAAAAGCTGGTGCCGGAAGGAGAATATGAAGCACTGTACGCGGACCCGGTTAGCGGAGACCTATACGTGCTCTGTAAACAATGCAAAGCGGATAAAAAAACAAGCCAGGTAACAGGCTATTTATTACAATGGAGCGGCAGCGAACTAGCGGTTAAAAGCGCGTTTACGCTGGATGCGGCAACCCTGCAGGAAAATAAATCAAAAAAAAATACGCTAAAGCCCAGTGCGCTGGCCCGGAATCCAAAGACCGGCGAATGGTATGTATTGTCTTCTGTAAACAAAATGTTGCTGGTAGCGGATCCGCAATGGAAGGTAATAGGAATGCATGCCCTGAAGCCATCACTTTACGCCCAACCGGAGGGGATTGCATTTGACAAAGCGGGGAATTTATGGATCAGCAACGAAAAAAATCAGGCAGCTTATGGCGCCGTTTTAAAGTTCGCGCGTAAACAATAGCCCCTATGCTGAAAAAAATTATCGGATATCTTTTTTTATGCATTCCGTTTGCCGGGGTACGGGCACAGGACTCCGTTCAAAACCGCCTGATATTGATCGGGGATGCGGGTGAAATCAATCCCCATCAGTCGGAGGTAATTAAAACAGCAGCGGAGAACGTATTGGGTCAAAAAACCATCGTATTGTTCCTGGGAGATAATATTTATCCTAACGGGATGCCGCTGAAAGATACCGCTGCCATTACTGCAGCCGAAAAAATTCTGTCGGCACAGTATGAACCCATGCTTCAAAACGGCGCAAAAGTGATCTTTGTACCTGGTAACCACGATTGGGACCGGATGGGCAAACAAGGGTATCAAAAGATTCTGGCGCAGGACGCTTTTTTGAACGGACAAAACAATCCCCGCCTGCAACTGGCGCCCGGAAAAGGCTGTCCCGGCCCGGAAGAAATCCCCGTTTCGGAAAATGCAGTACTGATCGCCTTCGACAGCGAATGGTGGCTGTTTCAGCATCAAAAAACCAGTGAGGACTGCGCCTGTGATACAAAGGAAGCCTTCCTGGAAAAGTTTTCTGAGATCGTAAACCGTAACCGCGGTAAAATGATCTTCCTGGTTTGCCACCATCCTTTTCAAAGCTATGGCGTGCATGGAGGCTATTACAACCTAAAGGATCATATTTTTCCGCTTACCAACCTGAATAAGGCGCTTTATATTCCCCTGCCCGTGATCGGATCGCTTTACCCCCTGCTCCGGAGCAGCATTCCTAACCCCGAGGACCAGGGGCACCCCCTGTATAAAGAGATGACAGCCCTTATCGACAGTGTGTGCGCCGGGTACAAAAACCTGGTGCATGTGGCGGGGCACGAACACGGACTGCAATTTATTAAAGGGCAGGAAGTACAGATTGTAAGTGGAGCGGGTGCTAAAAACGCCTATGTGAAAAAAGGAAGGCATAGCCTTTTTGCAAAAAAGAACAGCGGGTTTGTAACTATAGATCTCCTGACCGGAGGCGCATTAAAGGTCCGCTATTATATGATGGAAGGCGGACGCATACAGGAAGCATTTACGTACCGTCTGCCATTTATAACGCCGGAGTTGCAGTGGACGGCAGTGAGGAACACAACACTGGCAACAGCAGATAGTGTAGTCGTGCGTACTAATGCAGCACTTGACAAGCCAGGACCTGGCCATCGCATCTGGTTCGGAGAAAATTTCAGAAAAGAATGGGCGGCGCCTACCAAATTGCCGGTGCTGCGGATTTCGGAGATCAGCGGGGGGCTTTCGCCGATAAAGGAAGGTGGTGGACTTCAAACCAAATCGCTCCGGCTGGTAAACCCCTCGGGGAAAGAGTGGGTGCTGCGCAATGTAAATAAGAATATGGAGATCCTCCTGCCGGAAGCGCTGCGGAATACGTTTGCCAAGGACGCCATTACCGATGCGTTGAGCGGGCAACACCCTTTCTCAGCACTTATTGTACCACCTATCGCCAATGCGGTTGGGGTGCCGCATGCCAATCCGGTAATTGGGGTAGTGGCGCCCGATACAGCACTGTTGCCCTATGCGGATAATTTTTTCAATAAGGTTTGTTTACTCGAAGAACGGGAGCCGATCGGGAAATCGGATAATACCGAAAAAATGTATAAGAACCTGCTGAAGGACAATGACAATACCGTAGACACTGCTACCTACTTTAAAGCCCGCCTGGTAGACCTGCTGATCGGGGATTGGGACCGGCATGAGGATCAATGGCGCTGGGCCTATGATAAAAAGAAGAAAGATCGCCGGTATATACCAGTGCCCCGCGACCGCGACCAGGTATTTCATGTGGTGCAGGGCATATTGCCTACCATCGCCTCCGGACCGTCTATAATGCCGCGGCTGCATGACTTTTCCGGCCGAATCAAAAAGATCAACGCCTACTTTATGGCGGGGAGAGGGTTGAACGGTAATTTCTTTAATCAATATGATTATAACCAGTGGATACAGCTGGTACAGGAGTTTACTGCTGCAGTGACGGATTCGGTATTGGAAACCGCGCTGAAGCGGCTGCCCGCGGCGTCCTATAACATGGATCATGATAAGTTTCTGGAGATCCTGAAAGAACGGCGAAGCCGCCTTCCGGAAGCCATGACCACTTACTACCGGTTCTATAACCGGGTGGTAGATATACAAACCTCCGACAAGAAGGAGCTGGTGCAGATTACCGATGCCGGCAACCGTGGTCTGAAGATCAGCATTCATAAGATCAATAAGGACGATGCGGTTTCGGATCAGTTGTTTGAACGGATATTTGACCCGGGCGTTACCAAAGAGATCCGCCTGTATATACATTCCGGTAAGGACAGCGTGGTAATTAACAGCCATTCAAAAATACGGCTACGCATCATCGGCAACAAGGATGAAAAGCAATACCAGGTGCTTTCGGGGAGAAAAAATATCCGGGTATATGGCAGGAAAAACAGTGTGCATTTTACCGGTGCGGATATGAGCATCCGCAAGCGGTTGTCAAATGACAGTGCCAATACAATGTACGTACCTACAGATCTTTACAACCGGTACATGATTCATCCCAATCTTGGATTTAACAGGGACGATGGGATTATGCTGGGACTAGGTGTACGGTTTGTAAACCAGGGGTTCCGGAAAAAGCCCTATGCGAATTCGCATCAGTTGTCGTACCTGCATTCCTTTTCCTCCGGGGCTAATAGCTTCCGTTTTAAAAGCGACTGGCTGCACGCCATAGGTCATGCAGACCTGGTGGTGACCGGCCGGGTGCTGGCCCCCGATAATGTGCAGAATTTCTTCGGCCTGGGTAACGGAACCGGGTATGATAAATTGAAAGGCGTTGGCTACTACAGGGCCCGCTTTACGCTGGTGGATATTGCACCGGGGTTAAGATGGCGCATAAAAAATACGAGGACCCTGGCGGTTTCGCCATTTTTTCAGCATTACCACTACGATAAAGACGATAACCAGGGCAAGCTGATCGCAACACCTTCCCTGGTTGGCACTTATGATAGTGCCTCTGTAGATCAGAACAAAAATTACACGGGACTTGTTGTAAACTATGAGGCAGATTCCAGGGATGATCAATTACTGCCCACATCGGGCGGGCTGTTGAACCTGCGGGTCCAGGGGTTTAAAGGGTTGAACGCCAGTGCCCGGGATTTTGCGCAGCTATTGCTGGAATTGTCGCTTTTCAGAAAAATAGGCGCCACCGGGAATGTAGTCTTTTCGGATCGCATTGGTGGCGGAACCACGGTGGGGGATGCGCCGTTTTACCAGTCGCTGTTTTTAGGCGGGCAGGAAAATTTGCTGGGATACCGGAAATTCCGGTTTGCCGGTGCGCATCTTTTATATAACAACCTGCAGCTACGTATAAAAATTGCGGATCTGGGGAGTTATATCCTGCCCGGGCAACTGGGTTTTTCCGGGTTCTTTGACGCCGGTAAAGTGTGGGCGGAAGGACATAATAGTACTCAAATTCATACCGGTGTAGGCGGAGGGCTTTATTTTGTACCGGCACAGATTGCCGTGGTACAGGTTCTCGCCGGGTATTCCAGGGAGGGTTGGTATCCTCATTTTAGTCTCGGATTCAGATTTTAACTACCATGCAAACCAAATTACTCGATTTAGCAAAATGGAAAGCCGTGCGCATCGACGGGTTAGAGAATGCGCTTTCCTTTGACCCGCTGATCCAATATCTTAAAGACCGGATCAGCCGGGAAACAACTGTAAAAAAACATTTTTTTGAATTTGTTCTTGAAAAACTGCTGGCCAATCCGCATCTGAAAGAAGAACTGATGCCGGAAGAGATGGTGCATTTTAAAGATGAGCTCGAATTGGTGTACTGTTTGGTAGAGCCGGCGCTTGCAGAAGAGCAAAAAACGATATGGGCACTAAGCGTGCCCCTGGATCCCCAGATCATATGTGGCACGGATGCCTTTTACGAGATGATGGAGGGCAATAATGAGGTCTTACACCGGTCCATGATCCAGTCGATACAGGACAAATCCATGGTGCAGAAACGGATGGAATTTGTGTATTCGGTCATCTTTGAAAAACTGTATGGCCAGCAGATTCCGATTGGTAACGAGGTAAGTTATGCCATGTCCTATGTAGAAGACGGATTGCCCCGGTATTTTAAAATCAATATCGATACGCGGTTTGTGGATGTAATCGCCAAGGGAGAACTGCCACCGCTTAACCTCATTGAGTGGGCAAAAGATATAAAGGGCGAGGACTATGACTGGAGCCAGGGGATCAAACAGCTGCCGCTGCATTTATTTAAGTTCAGAGGGCTGGCCGTCATTACTGTAACAGAAATCACGCAGGAACATGCGGTAGAGCGCATCAAGGAAGTGGTGCTCAGCAGGCACCGGTTTGCTCTAAAAGAAGATACCGAACAGGTGATTCATTCATTAAAAGTGCTAATGGGGAGTCCTGCCATCGAATTTGGCCTGCTGCCCAACCTCCGGGTGAACAATAAGCTGGTATTTACGCTTGAAAGCGGCAATAACAGTATCCTGCTGCAGCCCAATCATTGCATCGACAACGGGAAAAGTTTTCAGAAACTGGCAGAGGAATACCTGAATCATCCCAAACCGGTATTGATCGATGAAACGGTTCAGACAGAAGATGCCAGGCAATTACTGCAGTTTTTAAATATGGCCGGTATCCAGGCCTATGCGTTGTTCCCGATTTTTCACAGCAACGAAGTTGCCGGTGTGCTGGAGATTTACTCTTATAAAAAAGATGTGCTCAATCTTCAAAGCCTGGTGAAGCTGAAAGACGCCATCCCGGTCATTGCACAATTGCTAAAAAATGCAATAGATGAGTTTGATAACCACCTGGACAGTATTGTAAAAGACAAGTTTACCGCTCTGCAACCGGCCGTTCAATGGAAATTTAACGAGGCGGCATGGAATTATCTGCGCGATAACCGCCTGTCGTCGGATCAGAAGCGGACAATCGGTAAAGTATCGTTTAAAAAAGTATACCCGCTTTACGGAGCGATTGATATCCGCAATTCTACCATCGAGCGAAATAAAGCGATGGCGGCCGATGCTGCCTTTCAGCTGGAACTATTGATCGGTTTGCTGGACCAGATCCGTGAACGGACCGGATTGTTGCTGGTAGACGATATGATCGGAAAATGCCGGAAATGGCTTTCCGGTATCAGTCATGATATCCGGGATTCTGAATACGGCAAGCTCAATGAGTTCCTGGAAAATAAAATAACTCCGTTCCTGAAGGATCTGAATGAAAAGGACCGGGAATTGCGGCCGCTTATTCAACCCTACCTGGTGGAGATTGAAAGCAATACCGGAAGTGTACTTAAGCATATCAGGGTATTTGACAATGCGCTCAAAACCGTGAATAATACGATCAATGCCCGGCTGGAGCAATTCAATAATGAGCTTCAGAGCTTCTATCCTTTCTATTTTGAAAAATTCAGGACCGACGGTTTTGAGTTTGATATCTATATCGGCCAGGATATTGCGCCGCATAAACCCTTCAGCCGGTATTACCTGCAAAACCTGCGGTTAAGGCAACTGCAGGTAATGGCAGAGATTGCACGGGAAACACATGCGCTGCTGCCCCGGTTGGAAATACCCCTGCAAACCACTCAGCTGATCTATATCCGTTCGGCGCCTATCGATATTGTTTTCCGGCAGGATGAGCACAAGTTTGATGTGGAGGGCAGTTATAATATCCGGTACCAGGTGATCAAAAAAAGAATCGATAAAGTGCGGATTCTGCAAACGGGAGAGCGGCTTACGCAACCGGGAAAGATTGCGTTGGTATACCTCAATGAAAGCGAAACCCGCGAGTACCGGGATTATATTGCCTATCTGCAGGAAGAAGGACTGCTGCTGAACGATCTGGAGGCTGTGGAGCTTGAAGAGTTGCAGGGCGTGACTGGCCTCCGTGCATTGCGGGTGGGGATAAATGTTGAGAAAAGGGATGAAGTTGTTCCCGATGAATTTACTGGTGCCACAAAGGAGGCCTAGGTTTTTTGAAGTTTGGCTTTTGCTGAGAAGGTTGCGGTAACAAGAGAAACCGGATCGTTATAATAGTCGTTGCGCTCTTCGCGTAATCCCGGTGCCTTTGCGGTGTAAATTGAACCGCAATGAGGGTTGGATTATTGTAATTTCATAGCGCTCTTTGCGTAACTCTGGCGTCTTTGCGGTAAAAAAGAAATCGCAATGTACGCAATGCATCTGCAAGGTTGCAACAGAAACTGAGGGTATTGAAATTTCCCCGCGTTCCTTGCGGAGGACCTTGCGCGCCTTGCGTTAAAAAAACTGCAATATAACTAACAACTTCATAGACATAAAGAACCGGTCTTTTCCGTTTTTGAATTATATTTATAAGGCGATGCGAATGCGATCGCGAAGAAGAACACACCTTTTATTAAACATCAAAATAGCTACCTATGACAGAGAATGAATTGTCCAAAATTGTATTTGATGCTGCGTTAAAAGTGCATCAGCAGTTAGGCCCCGGATTATTAGAAAGCGCCTATGAAGCATGTTTGTTTTATGAGTTGTGCAAAAGCGGGCTTTTTATCCGGAAACAAAATGCGCTGCCACTCATTTACGAGGAAATAAAGCTGGATGCAGATTATCGCGTGGATCTGATGATCGAGAATAAACTGATTGTGGAAATAAAAGCCGTGGAATCACTCAATGATATTCATTTGGCGCAGGTGCTGACCTATTTAAAACTTTCGGGTTGTAAACTCGGATTGTTGATCAATTTTAATGTAACCCTTATTAAGAATGGAATCAAAAGAATTGCAAATCATTTATGACCGGTGCCTGCCAGCGTTAGTGACGCTATTCTTGTGAAAAAAATTGAACCGCTACGGACGCAATGCACCCGCAAGGGTCAGCGAGAACCGGAGAATTGTGAATGTCCTTGCGTTCTTAGCGTAATCCTTGCGCACATTGCGTTAAAAATTGAACCGCTATGTGCGCAAAGCATCCGCAAGGGTCGCAACGAGAACCGGAGAATTGTAAACATCTTTGCGTTCTTAGCGAGGGACCTTGCGCGCCTTGCGTTTAAAAAGAAACCGCTAAAGCGCAATTTTCCCAACTTATCCGCCCCGGTGCTGTTTCAGATGCGCTACCAGCTTGGAAGAACGGTATCCGAAATCCGCTCCAAAGCTGTTGATCACTGTTCCCTTGATCTGGTGCTTTTGAGAGGAGATCGCAAACACAATGCTTTCATCTGCCGGATCGGTCATCCCTTCAAAACGATACACTTCATCAATCTCAAATTCTTCCGGCGACAATTCCAGGGAGTGCTGGTTGCAATAAAGACAATCCTTTTCTTCCATTGCCAGGAAGTCTTCCGTATATCCACGACGGATCAGGTCATCTACGGCTTCACTTAAGGTGTCGTAACTATAATGAGGCGTTTGGGCATTCATAACAAGGAGCTTTTGTCTGTCAAAGGTACTCCTTTTATAAGTGGAAACGAGGATAGACAGAGCAGCAGCAGTCCGCAATGCGGCAATAGCCGTTTGTATCTGACGCATTATTGCGCCATCGGCAGGTACTTTTTCCGGTTGTCGATGATGATCCAGATCAGGATCAGTGCCATAGGCAGCACCATTGGTAAACCGGAGGGGTCCATCGTGAAATGATGCAGGAGAATACCGGTCATGATCGGGAAAAGGACCAGCGCGCCCAATGCCCGCGTTTTGGGAATGATCACCAGGATACCTCCTGTAGTTTCCATGGTTGCCAACAGGGGCATCAGCCATTTTATTTTCATAAAGGCACCGAAGGCTTCCATTTGCTCCGGGGTGAGCTTGGGCACCGGCATGTAATTAAAAAATTTGTTGAGGCCGGCATTGAGGAACATCAATGCAAACAGGGTAAAGACGATCTGTTTTACAATTTTCATTTTGCTGGGTTTAGTGGCTCAAAATTAAAATCGCGCGCCTGCAAAAACGCCCTACTATATTATACGATAGCTGGTAAACTTTAGTAAAGCTGTTCCCTCCGGATATAGTTAAAACTGGCAATCACACGGTCCATGCCATCGGTGGCGGCCGAAGGGGTTTCCACAATTCCGTACAAAAATCCGGCCTGTTTTTTCAACGGCTGCAATGCATGGAAGTTCACAATGCCAGCGCCGGCGTTTACGGCTGTTCCCCCGGCATCCACGTCACGCAAATGCCAGAGCGGAAAACGCCCGGGGTAGGTTTCAAAAAGGGTTTCCGGCGCTGTGCCGGCCTGTACCGCCCAACCAAGATCCAGTTCAAAAGATACCAGTGCAGGATCGGTATTTTTCAACAGGATATCGATCGGGCGCTCGCCCTCCACGGGAGTAAATTCAAAATGATGATTATGATAGCCGAAATGAACATCCGCTTTCCGGGCAATGCCTCCGGTATGATTGTAATTTTCTGCGATCTGGTAATAGTCGGCAGCAGTACGTCCGGCATCCGGATAAAGCGAACAGATCAGGTAGGCGATGTTTAAAGTAGAAAGATCTTCCAGTACCTGGTGGATCGTTTCCGGTGAAACCGGCGCATGCGCTCCGATGCACTGTATTCCTGCTGCGTCAAGCTTTTGCCGGAATACAGCGGGTTTCAATCCAAAAATAGTGCGGGTATTTAAATCATAACCCGCGGCTTCTGCAAAGCGGAATCCGGTTGCCGCCAGTTTCTCCAGGGTTGGGTCAATACCCCGGGCCAGATCGTTTTTTACCGACCAGAGCTGAACGCCCAGCGGGATGGATATTTTATTTAAAAAACCGGACGTTGAAAGTCCGGTTTTTGAAGAATATGTCATTGGGCTGCTGTTTTAAAGCACTGCTAAAATTTAGTAAAATCCCATTCACCCCGGTACGAGCGACTACGCATCATATTGGCATAGGGGTTATCGAAAGCCTCTTTTACAGGATCCCATTTCAGGTCTTTCTGAAGCTCGTAAGCAATATTCACCGCGTTACAAACTGAAGCGGTCCGGTGACCGGTTTCCACATCGCAGATCGGTTTGGAGCGCTTTTTAATCGCATCTACCCAATCCTGATAATGATTATCGCTAAAATAGAGCCGTTTGTCACTGGTTTTAAATTTCAGCGAAGCCAGGTGCTCCGGATTGGTCCGCAGGAATCCCCTGCTTACTTCGATCTTCCCTTTATCGCCCACGAACTGGATGGCGTTGCCTTCTCCCCAGTTCTTGTGGTTTACTGTTATGCCATTGGCATATACAAACGAAAGCCCGTCCTTGGCGCCCGGGTTTTTGGGGGGAATGAATTTTATGGGTCCGGATTGATCCATTCCCAGCGCCCATTGCACAATATCGAACATATGGGCTCCCCAATCAGTAATCAGGCCACCGCCAAAACCGGCATAGCCGCGCCACCAGGCCCATTCCTTTGCTTCCAGCGGAGGTGCCAGAATTTTATTGAAGCCCCGGTATAATGAGGGGCCGATCCAAAGATCCCAATCCAGTCCGTCCGGAACCGGTTCTGTAGGCAGGTCGCACTGTTTTACCGGCTCACCCACCGAAACGTTGATCTCATTGATTTTACCGATGTAGCCGTTCGCTACCAGTTCTGCAGCCTGCCGGAAGTTAAACGAAGAACGTTGCATACTGCCGGTTTGAAAGACACGCTTGTATTTACGTGTGGCATTTACCATCGCACGTCCTTCGGCAATCGTAAGCGCCAGCGGTTTTTCGCAGTAGATATCTTTACCCGCTTTTGCGGCATCAATGGCAATTTGTGCATGCCAGTGGTCCGGGGTGGCGATGACAACCGCATCAATGTCTTTACGCTCCAGGAGCTCGCGGTAATGTTTGTACCCTTTTACATTGGTGGCTACTTTTTTTTCATTGGCTTTTTGGGCCAACCCGATAAAATGCTCCAGTTTTTTTTCATATACGTCACAGGCCGCCAGTACCAGTGTTTCTTTAGGCCCGTTAATAGCATTGACCAGTCCGTAAGACTGTTTTCCGGTTCCGATATATCCCAGGTTTATGCGGTCGCTGGGCGCAACAAACCCGTTGCCTCCTAAAACGGAACGGGGAATGATGGTAAATGCAAGCGCTCCCTTGGCGCTCTGACTGATAAAGTTTCTTCTTTTCATGTTTTGAATGGCTAAGCAGGCGGAGCCGGATCGTTTAAAAGGACCTTGCCTGTTGTTTTGTTTTAAATTTAATACTGACCATCCAAAACTACTAAATTGAATCTAAACTTCTTCTAATGACGCATTGAGTTTTTTGCTGCTTGCTTTATGCCTTTTTTTAGGGGGCTACTTTTCCATAAAATGGTCTACGGAGCATTTACCACTACCCAGGAGCACAATGGCAAGGCCGAGGCCAATGGCCAATAAATGATATTCGAATCCTTCTCCTTTTTGATTGCCGAACCAGTTCATAAAGAATCCATGTTGCCAGTGGTGCCCCATAATAATGGCTCCGGCCATCAGAACGATCAGCAGCAGCGCCATCAGCCGGGAAGCCAAACCCGCTACGAGAAAAATAGGGGCGATGAATTCGGTCAGAATTACCCCAACGGCCAGCAGCCAGGGCAGGCGGTAGTCTTGCTGCAGATGCATCAGCGTATTTTGAAAGTTCGTAACTTTTTGCCAGCCATGCGGCAGCATTACAAGGCCCAGTGTAAAACGGAGTACCAGGGAGGTGATTCCCGGAGTTTGATTAAGCATTTCCATGTTCATTTTTTTTAGTGATCAAAAAGCAAAACTGCTATTTGCTGCATTCAAAAAAAATGAAGCCGTACAGGAAAAATACTTGAACTGGTTCAAGATTTCTTGCGGGCGATGTGATGCCGGATCTTGCTGAGAAATTCTGCAGACATGCCCAGGTATGCGGCCAGCTGGTATTGAGGAATGCGGTGCACGATCTCGGGATACCGGTCAGCAAATTCCCGGTAGCGCTGCTCTGCGGTTTGGCTCATTGACGCAATTACCCGTTTTTGCAGCATAATAAAACTGCGCTGGTAAAGGATGCGGAAAAAACGCTCCAACTGCGGGATATTTTGGTAAAGATGCTCAAGCCCCGGCCGGTCGATCTGTAATACTGTTGTAGCTTCAAGGGCTTCGATATTGAACTGTGAAGGCGTATTGTACAAAAAGCTTTCATTGTCGTTTAGCCACCATCCCTCAATGCCAAACTGAACGATATATTCCTGGCCGTTGTCGTTGGTAAAATAAGAACGGAGGCATCCGTTGGTTACAAAGCTTAAATAGCGGCAAAAATCACCTTCCTGTACCAGGAATTGCCTGCGTTTCAGATTTTTCTGGTGAAACCCTTCAGCGATCAGTAGTTCTTCCGCTTTTGTTAAGGGAACCAGGGCTTTTATATGCTGAATTAATAAGGTGTGCATATTCCGTTATTCTTACCGTTACAGCTGATGTTACAGCAGCGCTCCGTTCTAAAGATAGGGGATTTGCTGCCGGTAATAAAGTTTTAGAAGCCCGCGGGTGCAGATAAAGGTATGGATGCATTACGGAAAGTTCCCGGTGGATGTGCGGACATTTTTCCGGACCTGCCTGGAGCCTCGGTGTTTTAAAATGATAAACCGTACTTTTAATCCCCGCGGGATGCCGCTTCAACAACAAACGGGCATAAAGAATATAATGGAACAGATCCGGAAGCTTTTTGAACAGCGCGAGCAGCTGAGCGACGCCGACTGGGATTTTTTTGCTTCAAAACTGGTACGACGGCCATTCAATAAAAAAGCATTGTTGTTAAAGACCGGCCAAACCGAGCATTATTTGTCGTTTATCGAAAAAGGAGCGGTTCGTTTTTATATCGACCGGGAAGATCGGGAACTTACCTTTGCGTTTGCCTTTGCCAATGGATTTGTAAGCGGCTACGATTCCTTCCTTACCCGGTTGCCTTCAGGCTACCATATCGAAACGCTTACGGAAACGGTTCTTTGGCGGCTTTCCTATGACGACCTGCAGGACGTGTACCGGCAAACCGCCGTTGGCAATGCAATCGGGCGATACGCGGGAGAAGAGCTGTTCCTGAAGAAATCCCGGCGTGAGCTTTCATTACTTAATGAAACAGCGGAACAACGGTACCTGAAACTTTTTACAGAACAGCCGGAGCTCTTACAAAAAATCCCGCTGAAATACATTGCGTCGTATATTGGCATTACACCCCAGGCATTAAGCCGTATCCGCAGGCGCATTTATTAATCCAGGTTCATTGTTTTGCGTAGCAGAGCGATAGAACTTTGCATAAAAAAAAGATGAAGCCCTTAATGGTATTACTGGTCACTTTTGCAATAGCTGCCGTTATATCCAAATTGATGCACAGGCCCGATGCGTGGGCGCTGTCTGGCCGCATCGCTATGGTCGTGATGCTGGTGTTTACGGCAACAGCACATTTCGTTTTTACAAAAGGCATGTCGATGATGCTGCCGTCGTTTATTCCCGGAAAAGCGGCGCTTGTATACAGTACCGGAGTGATGGAAATGGTAGCTGCTGTAGCCTTGCTCATTCCTGCGCTGCGGCTTCCTGCGGCCTGGTTCCTGGTGCTGTTCCTGGTGCTGTTGCTCCCGGCAAATGTATATGCGGCGTTGAAACATGTGGATTACCAGAAAGCTTCGTTTCACGGAAACGGGCCGGCCTATTTATGGTTCCGGGTACCACTGCAATTGTTTTTTATTGCCTGGATTTACCTGTCGGCAATAAAGGCATAAAATTTTTTAGTTTTGTACAGATTGCGGGAACCGGCGGGGATGAAGATTTAGTTTACGCACATGATACTTCAGATTACAAAAACAACACTGGATGTGATTGAGCCCTTCAGGGTGCTTTTCCTGAATGAAGGGGCCTTTCAGTTTGTGTGTAATAAATGCCATCTATATGGCTGGGCCGACACCTATCTTTTTACCGCTGACGGAATTCCTGTGGGATATGGAGCCGTATGGGGATCGGATAAACGCGAAGACCGGGATACCATTTTTGAGTTTTACCTGGAGCCTCCTTACCGGGAAATGGCCAGCCGCATTTTCAGGGAGTTTCAACGGGTCAGTAATACCATACAGGTAGAAAGTCAGACCAACGACCGGCTGCTGACCGCCATGCTATATGAAACCACGCGGAATATTTATGCAGAAGCGATCCTTTTTGAAGAAGCCTATACCTCCCGTCTGAAGATACCCGGCATTACATTCCGAAAGCGGGAGGCTACGGATGATATGGGTGATGATGACAGCACGCATGTATTGGTACAGGATGGCGTAATTGTTGCCAGTGGCGGTTTAATGCTGAACTACAATATCCCTTATGCAGATATCTATATGCAGGTAAAAGAAGCCTTCCGCGGACGGGGGGTGGGCGCATTGATCGTGCAGGAGTTAAAAAAGGAAGCCTATCGCATGGGCCGGGTGCCGGCTGCACGGTGTAACATTGAAAACATGGCCTCCAAATCCACACTGTTAAAAGCGGGGTTCCGTATTTGCGGTTTCCGTATCAGGGGCACTATTAAAAAATAGCAGACATTATGATCTATCAAACATTTTCACCGGGGGAGGACCTGGGTGCCTTTATAAAATGTTACTGGACGCTGGAAAGCGCGGAAGCATCAGCGCAGCGGCAACGGATCGTACCGGATGGATATGGAAATGATCTTTCATTATGGCGATCTGTACAGGCAGTATACGGATCAGGACTATTATATTATACAACCCCGGTGTTTTGTGATCGGTCAGCTCACACGCCCGCTGGAAATTGAGCCCACCGGAACTACGGGTATTTTTGCCGTACGTTTCCGGCCGGAAGGGTTTATTCCTTTTGCTACCTTACCCGTAAAGAAAATGGGAAACAGGGCCATTGCAACCACAGTGCTGTTTACTGCTGCCGGCAGCCAGCTAAACCAGCATATATTAAAGGCCGGAACAACTGCGGAACGTATTTCGATAACGGAAACCTTTTTACGGAAGCAGCTGTCAGATCAAAGAACGATTGACCACGTTGCCAAACAAACGGTTGAAATGATCCTGTCGGCAAATGGCCGTTGCGCTGTTGATGAACTTTCCGGGCAATTACAGATAAACCGCCGCCAATTGGAGCGGAGGTTTGCCACGATGATCGGGCTTAGTCCTAAACAACTTTCCCGGAACGTTCGTATGCAAACCGTACTGCGCCTGTTGCTGAACAACCAATATGACAGTCTTACCCGTCTTGCCTATGAAGGCGAGTATTATGACCAGGCGCATTTTATCCGGGACTTCGGGGCATTTAAACGGAAAAGAGCGGAAGCAGTCCTTCCCGATGAAACGAATGCGCTAAGCCATACCTGATCCGGTATTTTGCGGATGTTGCAAAAAATGGCGAACAAGATGTCTGCCCTTTCCATGTTCGCTGATGCGCGGAGGCGAGCATGATGGCAACAACCAGAATGGCGTCTTCAGATTATTCCTGATACGGGGATGCAGCGATTTTTTTGTAAATTCGGGAAATGCATGACAGGGGCGGCGCTGCGGGGAACAATACCGGCTCCGGCTTTTCCTGTTTTATTGTAACGGTCAAATCGCATCAGGTTATGCTGGACTCTTTATGGGTGATCGGTTTTTATGTTTTGTTGTTATTCGCCAGCGTTGCCGGAGGCATCTGGTATGCAGCCCGCTACCGGAAAAGGTCCCGCTGGGAAAGCTCCGGCATCGAAAATTCCATAGTCGGTATCTTTGGCCTCATCATTTCCTTTACCTTTTTGCAGGCAGGAAATGCACACCGGGAGCGGTTCGCCTATCTGCATAAAGAAGCGAACAATGTAGATGCGCTTTACCGCTACAGCAGGGAGCTGCCGGATTCCTTCCGGTTGTATACAAAAAACATGCTGCAGGATTTTTTAAAGAACCAGCTGGCCTATGAACAGTCCGGCAATACTGATTTTTTTTACAACGCCAAAAGACAAAGCGATGCCTATTGGGCGAACCTTGCCAAGCTGCAAAAACAACAGCACAGTGCCGCTATTGATAAAGTGGCGGAATATTTTGACCAGGTGCAGGATACGGTTTCGCTATTTGCGTATTCCAACTATGAACGGACTCCTGCATTCGTGATATTTTTGCTGGTGGTGGTTTCCGTTCTGATCGGTTTTTTAGTTGGATTTATGAACGGTGTAAAGGAAAGGGTTCATTATATGGTGCCGCTTATCTATTTTGTAACCGTATCGCTGACGATGCTCGTAATCAGTGATCTTAACAACCCCCGGCTGGGACTGATCAAGCCCAGTTATTATCACCTGCAGTTAACATTGGAATACATCCGGAACAACTGACCCGATGAATCATAAAATCAAAACATGGCGCATCAAATAAAAACACGCTGGTTGGTGGCTACGATAACCGTTGTTGCCTGGTTTGCCATAATCCTTCAGCTTTACCTGATGCTGCTGTATACAAAAAACCCCGTTGGGGAGACCTTGCTGCGTTTTTTTAGTTATTATACGATTCTTACCAATGTGCTTGTTGCCGTTTATGGTTCCATGCTGCTGATAAAACCTTCCGGCCGGCTGAAAGCGTTTTTGATGCAACCTGCAACCGCAACAGCGATTGCCGTGTATATAACAATTGTAGGCCTGGTATATAACCTGGTATTACGTAGGTTGTGGAGTCCGGAGGGGTGGCAATGGCTGGTGGATGAGTTGCTACATGTGGGCGTTCCCCTGCTCTTTATCCTGTATTGGTTCGCTGGGGTATCCAAATCCGCACTGCGATGGAAGCAGATCCCAGGTTGGCTGATCTATCCTGCTGTATATGCCATCTGTATCTTTTTACGGGGGTCGCAATCGGGCTTTTATCCCTATCCTTTTATTGATGTAACCGCATTGGGCTATCCGCGGGCATTGTGGAACAGTGTCGTTTTAACAGGGGGATTCCTGTTGGTTTCCGCTGCATTTGTAGGACTGGGTCGCTGGCTGACCCGCGCAAACCCCTCGGGCTAAGAAGCCCGGTTATGTCTTCACCACCGTTAATCCTTCATGGGTTAATTCCAGGCATTCCATAGCCACGCTGTTGGCTCCGGCCGAAAGAACCGGTCCCGTATATTTTACCGGGAAAGCGCTCTTAACACGCCATACAACAATGGGTTCATGATTTTCGTTCAACAGCGAAATGGTAATATCCCTTCGCTGGATCTGGTTCATTTGTTTAGTATTGATCCATTCAAAAAAGTCATTGTCGCCTTTAAGAATGCTTCTTTTTAAAATAATATTGGAATAGCTGCGCAGGCCGGGCAGTTTACGCATCTGGTCTTCCGGGCTGGCGCCTTCGCGGAAGAGCACCGGCTCTATTTCAATGTTCAGTCCGGATATTTCGGCAAACCCCGTACGGGATCCGCCCCAATCGGCCGTAAAATGATAGCGGGAAACAGGTTGTGGCATGTGGGTTGTTTTTAGATCCGGATGGCCGGATAAATAAAACACCAATGTACAACAACGGCCGGCGGTTTCCCCTCGCTAATTTTATGGATGATCGGGAGCTTTAATTGGTGGGAGTAAAATCCATTTTTGGCACATTCATGGACCGGTCAATAACCCGGATCTCCAGTTCCAGGATCACTCTTAAAGCGTTGAAGTCTATTTTGTCGGCATCATCGCCCGTTTTATGATAGTCCGGGTGCCCTCCGGTATGAAAAAACAGAACCGGTATGTTCTTTTTGTAAAAGGAGGTCTGGTCAGAACCACCACTTCCGTCCCTGCTTGTATAAAACTTTATACCGGATGTAACGCCTTTAAAAATTTCAGGGAAAGAAGAGCTGGTTCCGTATCCTATTACCGCCACCCCGTTACTAGGATGATACCTTCCGATCATATCCATATTCAGCATCCAATGGATGGTATTGAAAGCCACGGTCGGGTGCTCTACAAAATACTTTGATCCCAGCAGCCCCAACTCCTCCGCTCCGAAGGCAATGAAAAGAAGATTAAAACGCTCTTTAACCCCGTTTTTTGCATAATATTTCGCAAGCTCCAGGAGTCCGGCCACACCGGATGCATTATCGTCTGCACCGTTATGTATTTTTCCAATATTCAGGGAGTCTTTGCTATTGCCCAGCTCACCGTACCCGATATGGTCATAATGCGCACCCACCACAATGGTATAGGGCGCATCGTTATTTAAAAAACCGATAATATTGGCTGCTTTCCGGATACTATCTGTTACCGCCACTCTTTTAACCTTCGCTTCAAAAGACTGGCGGAATGCATTCGTACCTAATGGAGTGAGCCCATATTTTCTAAATTGTGCTTCAATATAAGTTGCAGCTGTTTCGGCTTCCGCACTTCCCGTTTGGCGGCCTTTCATTTTATCAGCAGCCAGGTAATGGACGTGTTTTTTTAATTTTTTTTCAGATATCTGGGCATTTGCAGTTGAAAAGATAAGCAGAAAAAGGAGCAAAAAATAGTTGTTCATAAACCTGTTATTAAAGGAGCCCGCATAAAGCTGCAGGGTTTGTCAATTCATGCGAAGATCAGGAAATCATACCGGTATTTTGCACAGTATCAGGGACGCGACACCGGGCATATGTCCGTATTCTGCTGCGCTGTTATAGCAGGAGCAGTGAGAAGGAATAAGTATTTATATTTGATAATGACACTACGGACCGACAATTAAATTTTTCGCGAAAATCAGTGAAGGGGGTAAATGACCATGCGATCAGAAATAGAACCATTATCAGCGTTGCAACCGGAGCTTGACGCAAACGGGTTTACCGTTGTTGCAGGTATTTATACCCCGGAAGAAATAACCGCGATCATCGAAAAGGTCGGACAGGCGGATCGGGCTGCTGCTACTTTTAGACGGTCGGCTGACCTCTTTGCCATCCGCCGGTTCCTGACGGAGGTTCCGGAAACCCGGGAGCTGATTTTTAATAACCGGTTAAAGGAACTGATCAACCGGCTTTCAGGGAACGGCTTTTTTGTAGTAAAAAGCATCTACTTTGATAAACCCGCGGCGTCTAACTGGTATGTAAGTTACCACCAGGATCTCACTGTTGCTGTTGATTGCAAAGCGTCAATACCTGGTTTTGGTCCGTGGACAGTTAAACCGGAGCAGTTTGCGGTACAGCCGCCATCTGTTTTCCTGGAGCGTATTTTTACCGTACGGATACATCTTGATGATACTGACGAAACAAACGGTGCCTTAAGGGTAATACCAGGATCGCACCGCAAAGGCATTTGCCGGCGGGAACAGATTGACTGGTCTGTAGAAACCGAACGCTCTTGTTGTGTTCCGCAGGGTGGCATCATGATTATGAAACCACTATTGCTGCATAGCTCCGGGCGTACGTTGAACAGCCGTCGGCGGCGGGTCATTCATATTGAGTTTTCAGATATGGAACTTCCCGCCGGATTAAACTGGGCCGAGCGCATGCCGGTGTTTAACGAAAAAAACGCCTGGTAGGCGGTTGCCGGGTTTTATGCACCTTGACGGGTGGCCGGCATAAAGGTGAGCTGGCCGGCATACATCCATAATAACCCAAGCAATCAGCGCATCAGCGGCGCTTAAAACATATTCCGCAGGATGCATTTACAATCCAACTGTTTTATATTTGGTTGATGAAAACCGCTTTTTTTATACCGCCTTTGTCGATCGCGGAGTATGTAAGTGGTATCCTGGTTGTCGAAGATTTCAACAGCCTTCACGAGTTTGTGATTCCCCTTTTTGCCAATGGCTGTCCGACCCTTGTTTTCCAGACAGCACCAGCCATCAAAGCCGGGCAAACAACCGGCCATCTTTCTCTTTACGGACAAACCATACAACCTGGTGAATTGAAATTTAAAGATCCCTTTGTCTTTATCGCCTATTTTTTTTACCCGCATGCGCTGAACCCGCTTTTTGGTATCAATCCCCGGGAAATTACCGGGAGCGATCTTGATCTAATGTTGTTAAAACAGGCCAGGGATATCAGCTTGGAAGCGCAACTGCTGAATACCACCCCGCTTGCCAAACGGCTGGAACTGATTGACATGTATATTTTAAAGCTGGCCGGGCAAAAAACCAAAATCGATGAAAAAATTGTTTTTGCAACCAGCCGGTTACGCAAAAGTAATGGCCTGTATACATTGACCGAACTGCAAAAAGAGCTGCACACAACGGAAAGAAGCTTCCAGCGGCTATTTGAAAGCCAAATTGGGATTGCTCCCAATCTTTACCGGCGCATCTGCCAGTTCCAGTTCGCCTTTCAGCAGGTCAACCAAAAAAAAGTGCTGAAGCTTACAGATATCGCCTACGACAGCGGGTTTGCCGATCAAAGCCATTTTATCAGAGTATTTAAAGAGTTTACCGGGCTAACCCCCAATGAATACCTGGCAAAGCGCGCGCCCTATAACCCTGAATTCTGATTTTGTCGGTTCCGTTCTATTTTTCCGTGCGCCCGGCGACGCATTTTTGCGGTATAAATTTTTATCACAATGAGAAAAATAATTGTAACCGAATGGATGTCGTTGGACGGCATCACCGACGCCGCCACCATGGCCGAATGGTTCAATCCTTATCACAGCGACAGCAGGGCGAATGCCATCCGGGAAACCATCCATAACAGCGAAATCATGTTGTATGGACGTGTAACTTACCAGATGCTTTATCCTTACTGGAGCGCAATGAAGAACAATGAAATGGGCGTTGCCGAAAAGCTCAATACTTCAAAAAAGTATGTGGTTTCCGCCACCTTAACCGAAGCGCCCTGGGAGCACACCACTGTTATTAAGGAGGATCCGGTTAAGGCGGTTACCGAGCTCCGGAACCAGGAAGGAGGTCCGGTTTTGGTACAGGGCAGTGCCACACTTGTAAAAACGCTGGTGGCTTCCGGTCTTGTAGATGAATGGAAACTGCTGGTGCAGCCACATATTATGGGTACGGGAGCCGGCCGACTGTTTGCCGGCATACATACCAGCTTGGATCTGCTACAGGTGCAGCAATTGGAAAAGGGTGTGCTGCAGCTTTGTTACGGCCGGGGACGCAAATAAGGGTGAGCCGTGTAAAACGGGCTATGAGTGACGGTGATTTCCCACCATGGCGTAAAAAATAAAATGCAGCCGTGCGGGCGCGGCTCCGGCGCATTATTTGCTACCTTTACAGCATCATTCCGGGAGCGCACATGCTTCCCGGAAATCTGTTTTATTCATGGCCACTGTAAAATTATCTTTAAATACCGAGCAGATCACCGAGGAGTTCTTTGAAGACACAAAGCTCCTGGGTATTGTAACCACGGTTAAGGACTATAAATTTTGCTGGAACCTGAATAATTTGCTGGAGCTGGATTTCCGGATCAACCATGATATCGAGATCAAGTTAAAACGGAAGAGAAGGCTTTATTTTTTTTCCGTGTACGAATACCGGGACCCCAATAGCTCGCTGTGCCATTATTTATATAATAACCTGTATGACGGGGAGTTTTTGCTGCCGGAATTTAAACACCTCGATTTCCTGTGGCTGATGAAAAATGACACAGTGACCGATGAATACCTGGAGCAGGTAAAAGCCTGGCTGCGGGAAATTCCAGGGGTGCAGTTGATTACCGAGCTCACCAACGAAAAAATAAAGAATAAGGATTATCTGATCTTTTAAAACCAGTGTTATGTGGACAGAAAACGATAATAAACTCTACCGGAAGTTCGCTTTCAAGGATTTTAACGAGGCCTTCGGTTTTATGGCCCGGGTGGCGCTGGCCGCTGAAAAAATGGACCATCATCCCACCTGGACCAATACCTACAATACTGTGGAGATCTGGCTTTCGACCCATGATGCCGGGGATGTGGTTACCGAAAAAGATCATAAACTGGCAAAAAAAATTGATCATTGCCTTTAAGCTTTAATTTATTATTGATAAACCGCAATTGCATTAAATTATGAGAAAAGTACTGTTAATGATGGCATCCCTGATGGCTGGTATTTTATTATATGCACAGCCTCCGGCCGGGGCGGCTAAAAAAGGAGATGCCTATGGTGAAAAAATAACCGCGAAAGGCGCCCTTTCCCTGGAGGAGCTGGCTGGTAAGCTTTCTTCTTCAAAAGAGGAGGCGGTAAGGGCCAAAATAAAGGGAACTGTGCTGGCGGTTTGTGCAAAAAAAGGATGCTGGCTAACCATGGAACTGACGGATAAAACGAAAATGCAGGTTAAATTCAAGGACTACGGTTTTTTTGTGCCAACGGCTATCGCCGGGAAAACAGTGGTGCTGGATGGAGTGGCGCGCCAGAAACTGGTTTCGGTGAACGAGCTGAAACACTATGCAGAAGACGCCAAAAGGCCACAGGCGGAGATCGATGCGATCACAAAACCCGAAAAACAGGTACGGTTTGAGGCGAGCGGAGTGCTGGTAATCTGATAATAGCGCCCACAGGGGCTACCACTCGAAAACCAGGTAAGGGATGATCCTGTCCGCAGACCCATCAGCAACAAGATTTGAATCTTCCGGTAATGGGGATCCTGCCCATATGTAACCGGCTCCCTGAATTCCCAACAATCCAACAGGAGAACAAAATTTTCACTTCCTTATTTTTTGTTGGGAATCTGGTAATACACTACTTTTGCAGCCTGAAAACGGGCGTTAGGCCCTGTTTCAATACAAAACGTATTAAATATCATTATTTATGCCGGAAATAAAACCAGACGAAATAAGTGCCATCCTTCGGGAGCAGCTGAGCAATTTTAATGCCCAGGCAGATTTAGAGGAAATTGGTACCGTATTACAAGTGGGTGATGGTATCGCCCGCGTTTATGGCCTTGGAAATGTAAGGTATGGTGAACTTGTTGAGTTTGAAGACGGTGTACGTGCAATTGCGCTGAACCTGGAAGAAGACAACGTGGGTGTGGTATTGATGGGAGAAGGCAAGGATATTAAAGAGGGCTCCAAGGTACGCCGTACCAACCAGATCGCTTCTATCAAAGTGGGCGAAGGCATGACCGGCCGTGTGGTAAATACGCTGGGTCAGCCGATCGATGGTAAAGGCCCCATCTCCGGCGAGCTGTATGAAATGCCGTTAGAGCGTAAAGCTCCGGGGGTTATTTTCCGGGAGCCGGTAAAAGAACCGCTGCAAACTGGTATCAAAGCCATCGATGCGATGATTCCCATCGGCCGTGGCCAGCGGGAGCTGATCATTGGTGACCGTCAGACCGGTAAAACAGCGATCGCGATCGACACCATCATCAACCAGAAAGAATTTTTTAAAGCAGGCAAGCCTGTATATTGTATTTATGTTGCCATCGGACAGAAAGCATCTACCATTGCTGGTGTGATGAAAACCCTGGAAGATAACGGTGCGATGGAATATACCACCATCGTTGCTGCATCTGCCTCCGATCCGGCTCCGTTGCAGTTCTACGCTCCGTTTGCGGGTGCTGCCATCGGTGAGTATTTCCGCGATACCGGCCGCCCGGCGCTGATCATTTATGATGACCTGTCTAAACAGGCGGTGGCTTACCGCGAGGTTTCCCTGCTGCTGCGTCGTCCTCCGGGCCGTGAAGCATACCCTGGTGATGTATTCTACCTGCATAGCCGTTTGCTGGAAAGAGCTGCAAAAGTGATCAACAACGACGAGATCGTAAAAGACATGAACGATCTGCCGGATTCGATCAAGCACCTGGTGAAAGGCGGTGGTTCTTTAACAGCGCTCCCGATCATCGAAACACAGGCGGGTGACGTATCAGCCTATATCCCTACAAACGTGATCTCCATTACCGACGGCCAGATCTTCCTGGAATCTTCATTGTTCCTTTCCGGTATCCGCCCGGCCATCAACGTGGGTATCTCCGTAAGCCGTGTGGGTGGTAACGCGCAGATCAAATCCATGAAAAAAGTAGCCGGTACCCTGAAACTGGATCAGGCGCTTTACCGCGAGCTGGAAGCCTTCTCAAAATTCGGGGGCGACCTGGATGCGGCAACCAAGAACGTAATTGATAAGGGCGCCCGGAACGTAGAAATCCTGAAACAGCCGCAATATTCTCCGTATTCTGTAGAAAAACAGGTAGCGATTATTTACCTGGGTACCAACGGTCTGATCAAAGATGTACCGGTAAATAAAGTGAAGGAGTTTGAAGAACTGTTCCTGTTGGAAATGGAAAATAAATATCCCCAGGTACTGGCCGAGTTTAAAAAAGGAAATCTGCCTGAAGAAGGATTAAAACAAATGGTGGAACTGGCAAACGGCCTTATCCCTCAGTTCAAGAAATAAGCAGTATAACTTGATTTTTTAAGGGCTGTCCGTAAGGGCGGCCTTTTTTTTGGAGTAAAACAACGTTATATGTGGGGTTTTTTTAATTTAATGGCCGATCGATTTTTGCAAATGATAAGTTTTCCGTAATTTTAGGCAACCTTAGACGATATAAATGAACGCGAACGGCCCTCTTATATGCTTATTGGTTGACGATAACAAAGTAGCGCGGGTTATTTTAAAAAAAATTCTTCTTAATGTAAGTAATATTAACGTTATAGGGGAATGTGAAAGCGCATTGGAGGCCAAAAGTTTTTTAGAGGCCAATCATGTAGATATTTTGTTTTTGGATGTTGAAATGCCGGAAATGAGTGGCCTCGACTTGTTAAAGTTATTGCCGAACCGCCCGCATACGATTTTAACAACAGCAAAAGAACAATACGCGGTAGAAGCTTTTGAATTGAATGTAATGGATTACCTGGTAAAGCCCTTTACACTAACCCGGGTCCTGGCCGCTATTGACAAAGTTCAGGAGCTGATCCGGTTTAAGCAATCGCAGCAATCCGATGCCATTACGCCCAAGCATTTGTTTATAAAGGAAAACAAGGTAATCCGTAAAATCAATGTGGATGATATTTTATGGATGGAGGCAAAGGGAGATTATGTACAGTTTAATTTACCGGATAAAATGTACATGGTTCATGGAAGCCTTAAGACCATTGAGGATAAATTTTCGCCGGATAAGTTTGTGCGGGTGCACCGGAGTTATGTGATTGCGATTGATAAGGTGGAGTATATAGAAAACCGATTGGTGTATATAAAAAATCAGCCCATACCCGTTTCAGAAAGTTATAAAGATGCATTGCTGGCAAAGCTGCACCTTTTATAAAAACAACAATACCTGCCGCAATAATAATGCATTCGCAGCGATTGCAGAAAGCGCCGTTTTGAAAGAAACGCTTTTAACCATTTTAATAGATTGACAAAATGCTAGCGACCATGACTGAGCCCCTTCTAAATAATATTGAGCCCCAATATAACAATCTGGATTACCTGAGAGATTTACTGGGTGACGACATCAATGCCGTTAACGACATTCTGACTGAAATAAAGACGCAGTGGAGAGACGACCGGTTTCATTTAGAACAGGCATTAAATGAAAATGATATTGCTGAGGTAAAACGATTGTTACATCGCATTAAATCTACCTTTTCCCCCCTGGGTCCGGGGCATGTGCTATACCGGGTGGTGGCCAATGGTGGAGAATCCTTCCTGGAAAAAAGAGGCACACTGAATAGCGATGGGGAATACTGGAACACGTTTCTTAAAAGCATTGAGGGAATGGTACAGGATCTATCCGCAGCCTAATGCAGCAATACGCCTGTTACCTACTGCTAATACCGGATCATCATTTTTAAGGCAATTGAAAGGGAGCAGTTTGCCCTGGGATAACCGTGTAATTTCTTTGGTAAATCCGTCTGCATGGGTTTTGAAAGCTGGTAGTGAAGCGGTTGGCTTACTGGCGGATCAGATTTTGTATATCCCGGTCGGGTTTCAGGAAGTTCATTTGCTGTACGATCTCCCTTGCTCGTTTTGATACTTCGGGCGACATGGGTTTGGCCTTGCGCTTTATCGGGTTGGGCAATACCGCGGCAATGGCCGCGGATTCAAATACCGTCAGTTCTTTAGCAGGTTTGTTAAAATAACGCTGCGCTGCCTGTTCTATACCAAAAATACCCGGCCCCATTTCCGCCACATTCAGGTAGACTTCCAGGATCCTTTTTTTACCCCAGATATTTTCAATCATAAATGTAAAATAGGCCTCAAGACTTTTGCGGATCCATCCCCGGCCCTGCCAGAGGAATACATTCTTGGCTGTTTGCTGGCTGATGGTGCTGGCGCCGCGGATCCTGCCGGGCTTTTTCTGGTTGTATTCGATTGCCTTCTGAATCTGCTTCCAGTCGAAGCCATTGTGATCCGGAAACAATTGATCTTCGGATGCAATCACCGCCAACCGTGCATTTTCAGAAACTGAAGCAGATGGCCGGTTTTGCTGGTGAAACCCCCGGCCGGCCATGATGCTGCCGATCTGCGTAAGCGTAATAGGCGGATTCACCCATTTGAGCAGTACGATATAAAGCAGCTGGCCTACGAACAATACCACAAATAGCCGTTTGCCCCATTTCCATATGCCTTTCAGAATCTTCATTGTATAAAAACAGATCGCTTATTCATGCAAATCAATAGCGTAAAATAGAAATCTGCACCCAACTGTACCGGTTTTTCCGAAATGCAGTCAACCGGCCACCAATATGCATTTCACCAGGGCCCTTGCTATCGGTTGATTTCTTAATGATTTCAATTACAGCCGTTTAACAAAAATAAGCGTATTTGATGCTGCTATATGTTAAATATATAAAAATATCAAATGCTAAAGATACTGCGGCTCTCAGATAACCAGCCGTATAATAAGCGCTATACCAAAGCACATCAGCACAAAACCATTGATGCGGTTCAGCAGATGGATGTTTCGGGGAGTCAGCCGGGTACGGATCTTATTGGCCAGCATTACCTTTGCAATATCTGTACCCAGAACGATCAGCAATGCTGTTATAAAAATGACGATGCGCTCATTGATGGTATGAGTGATAACGGAGGAGGAGGCGGTGAGCCAAACAAGAAAGATACCGGGGTTGAGGGTATTCAGAAAAAAACCGGAAAGAAATAGCTGAAGATAATCCCGCTTCCGGAAAACCGGAGGAGTCCGTTTGATACGATCACGGATGCGGATCTTTTTAAAGAAGGCATAATAAATACCCAGTACAATGAGAAAGGTGCTACCCACAATGCTGATGGCCACCTTTTGTGAGCTAAGACCGGTAAAAAATTGCGAAAAGAAATTACTGGTAAATGCAAGGGTAGTATCGCTGGCGGAAACACCCAGTACAAAGGCCAGTCCGCCCCGGTGGCCTACATTAATACTGTGTTTAATGACTGAAAAGAACACGGGCCCTACCGCAAGGCAGAGGACCAATCCCATGGTTATTCCTTTAATAAAGGCTTCAATCATAATCGGATAACAATATAGCCGAAGTTTTTAAAAAGGGGATCAAATTTTCCCTGTTTTTAAAAAATTTTCCCAGTCAAGGAGTATCCGGCCTTTCATCACCCGGGGAAATTTATGCTGGCTGCCCAGTTTGCCTTTCAGCTCCATAAACTTCATAAATGTTTCCGGGGGCAATACTTCAATAAAAACCTCTTTTAATGCACTGGTTCGTTCTGTTGCGTAATCGTCGTTGATCTCGCGGAGCTTATTATCTATAAACGCAATCAGCTCCTCTTTGTTTACCGGGTCGCTGGTAGCTACATACCAGCGGTGCGCAAAATAGCCTTCATAAGGAAGACCGATAACCGTATACTCCTGAATACTGATATTGAAATGATCATTGGCGTCCTGGATGGCCCGGTTCATATTTTCCACGCTCAGGTGTTCACCCACCAGGCTTAAGAAGTGCTTGGTTCTTCCGGTAATGATCAGTTCCGCCTTTTCCTTATCCAGGAACTTGATCGTGTCGCCAATCAGGTAACGCCAGCTTCCGGCATTGGTGCTCATCAGCAGGGCATATTCCTTGCCTTCTTCCACCTCGTCGATCAGTTTTACTTCCGGGTGGTCAACAATGGTGCCTTCCGCATCAAAATTGCAATTGTCAAAAGGCACAAATTCAAAAAAGATATTATTATCTGTTACCAGCTGTATGCCCCGGTCTTCTTTCATCTTATACCCGATAAAGCCCTCGCTGGATAAGTAGTTTTCTACATATACGATGGGTTTCCCCAACAGCTTGTCAAAAGATTTTTTATAGGGCTCAAAGGCCACCCCTCCATGTACAAAAACGCCGAAATTTGGCCATATTTCATGAATATTTGCCAATTTATAGCGTTCTATGACCATTTCCATGCACATCTGGCACCAGGCCGGCACACCTACAATATACCCGATATCCCATTTATGGGCATTGTCTACAATTTCGTTCAGCTTCTGGTTCCAGTCAGCAATGGCAGCGATCCGTCCACCCGGTTTGTAAAAGGTTTGAAACCAGAACGGACGTTTTTTTGCCAGGATGCCACTCAAATCGCCTGCAAACCAGCCCGCCTCTCCTTTTTGAAGATTGGTAGCGCCACCGATGATGAGGAAATCTTTAGTAAGGGATCTTTTATTGGCCTGTTTATAGCCAAAAACACTGATCAGCTGTTTAATGTAGTTGATGGTGTTGCTTTTCAACAGGTCTGTGGTTACGGGGATGTATTTGCTGGAGGCTTCAGAAGTACCCGAGCTCAATGCGTAATATTTAATTTTCCCGGGCCATGTGATATCGGGTTTACCCTCCAGCGTTTTCACCCACCACTGCTGGTAGATCTTATTGTAATCATAAACGGGAACCAATTGCTGGAAGCTTTTTTCGATGTTTTTGGAAAGAAGGATCTCGTCAAACCGGTATTCCTGGCCAAATTCTGTGAATCTTGCCTTTTTTAATAGCTTTTTTAATACTTTCTGTTGCTGTGTTTTTGCATTACGCTTAGGAAGTCGCAGTGCACTGGCAATCGATCGCGGTAATTTAATATCTATTATTGATGCCATATTCTACTAACTACTGTAACCGGCAAAGATACAACTTTGAACGCCGGTGTGCTCATATAAACTAAACTGCACCTTTTGTACGGAATGCTTCCGATTCAAACAGATTGGTGCCCGTAAAAGGCCCTGTTCCGCATAGCTGTTCCCCGGTATTCCGGCCGGGCTTTAAGGCTCAACTGTGGTCTGCGACAACAAGGCCTGCAAGGTAACTATAAAACCGATAGAAACCATACAGTTGTTAGCGGCCTGCTGCGGGTGTTCCTGTTTAAGGTTCAACGTTCCAGTTGGATCCGCTTGATGCTCAATCCAATTGGCTAAAAGCCGGGGGCTTATTTCAGGTTTAAGGGGCCGTTTAGATCTGTTTGCACTTGATGAACCTAGCCTCCTCCTCCTCGCTACTTGCTATTCCTTATTGCCTGTGGAAGATCAACCGGAGGAGAGTAATCATGGAATGCGGGCGGATGCATTCCCACATTTTCAAATTTCCACATTATTACATCAACTTCCGGCAATGATGCTATTACCATTGTAAAAATTCAGGTAGCGGTGCTGGCTTTGCCGAACGATGCGGATCAGTTCTGCAAAGCGCATATCCTGCTCACAGAGATATACCGGCGAATGCGGATGCGCCTTAAGAAGGACAACCAGCTGCTGCTCGGAAGACGGAATAATGGTAACGGTTGACCCGATTTCGGCAAACTGCCGCAGCAGGCCGGCGGCAGACTGTTCGGAACCCACGACGATGACGGCTCCCTTATCCTCCGGTTCTTTCTTTTTACCAGGCCGGATCAGGCCCGATATATATTTTAAAGCGGCATGTGTCCAGATGCCCAGGTGTACCAGCAACCGGAGCCCGAAGCGTTTGGTGCCCCGGTGGTGTTTGTTCACAAAAATGCCCATGGCCTGGTAAAAGTTTTTAATATAGCCCAGGCTGCTCTTTGACGTGCTTTCCCCTTTAAAGTGAATAATGGCCGGATCTGATAAATAATAATTTTTATACCCGCTTTTGTAAATACGGTAGCTGAGGTCAATATCTTCTCCGTACATAAAAAAGGCCTCATCAAAGCTTCCTGTTTTTTCAAGCACTTCCCGTGGAATCAACATAAAAGCCCCGGCCAGCACCTCAACATATTGGTCTTTTTCGTCATCCAGGTGCCCCATATAATACCGGTCAAATGTCCTGGATCCGGGAAAAAAGCGATGCATCCCCGATAATTTAAAAAACGAAGCGGAGCATGAAGGAAATCCACGTTTAGATTCCTTTAGAAAAATACCTGCACCATTAAACATCCGGATACCAACGGCGCCCACAGTTTCATCCCGTTCAAAAACTTCCAGGCTTTTTATCAGCGCGTTTTCAGGCACCAATGTATCCGGGTTCAGGAATAACACAAAACGGCCCGTAGCACTGCGAAGGCCCTGGTTACAGGCACGGCCAAAACCGGCGTTCTCTTTATTGGCAATAAATAAAACCTGCGGAAACAAGGGCAGCAGGTATTCCAGGCTCCCGTCTGTAGAGCAATTATCCACAACAATAATTTCTGTTTGCAGATCTTTTGCCGCACGCAGTACCGATACCAGGCAGTGTTCTAAAAAGTACTTTACGTTGTAGCTAACTATAATGATGGATAGGGTCATTTTTATAAAAGCAGGAGCAATGCACAAAAATAAATGAATTCGGTTATTGGAGCGTTGAGATTTGAGAATCGGGAATGGAGCGATTAGCAATCAACTTTCAGTCGTTGGATTCCCAAATCTCAATTCTGAAATCTGACCGCTGAAAGCTAAATCGCTATCTTTGCCCTCATGTTAGCAACTGTTTTGGAAGAAGCCGTTCGGGCGGGTGCAGCAGAACTGACCCGCTATTTCCAGCAATCATTTTCTGTACAGCATAAAGAAGGCCGTAATAACCTGGTTACAGATGCCGATCATGCATCTGAAGAGGCCATTATTGAAGTGATCCGCAGGCATTACCCCGATCATTTTATATTGACCGAGGAAAGCGGTGCCCTGGCGCAGGAGTCGGATTATAAATGGATCATCGATCCGCTGGATGGCACCATTAACTTTGCGCACGGAGTGCCCATTAATTGTGTATCCGTGGGAGTGGAATATAAAAAGGAGATCATTTTAGGGATGGTATACAATCCGCATATGAATGAGCTCTTTTTTGCGGAAAAAGGAAAGGGCGCTACATTAAACGGGCAGCCGATAAAGGTTAGCACAGAAACAGAGGCCATGCGCTCCTGCCTGGTAACCGGTTTTCCGTATGTATATATTCATATGGAGAACGGTCCGCTGCAGGTATTTGAACGGCTGATTAAAGAAGGCGTGCCGGTACGGCGCCTTGGGGCTGCGGCCATTGACCTTTGCTGGGTAGCCGCTGGCCGGTTTGATGGGTTTTACGAACATAAACTGGAAGCCTGGGACAGTGCAGCCGGTTTTTTAATTGTAGAAGAAGCGGGTGGCCGGGTCACTGATTTTAACGGAGACCGCTATTCTCCTTATCAGCACCGGATTGTTGCCACAAACGGAAGGATACACGAAGAGTTGTTGAATATTATTAATGATGTACGATATTAGATGCAGGATGTACATATCTGCTTAATCATTATGAAACCTATAAAACATGGACGCGGAAGAATTAAAAACCAGAACGAAGCAATTTGCCATTGACGTTGGCCGTTTATCAGAATTATTACCGGAGACCCATGTTAATATAGCGTACAAAAGACAAATTATACGATCCTCTAGTTCAACATGCGCTAACTACAGGGCGTCCAGAAGAGCAAAGTCTGATGCCGATCATCTGAATAAGTTGAAAATCGTTGAAGAAGAGTTAGATGAAAGTTTGTTCTTTCTTGAATTGTTGACAGCATTTAATCCTGTATTTAAAGAACGAATAGATGTTTTTATAAAGAGGGAGAGATTTTACTCAGGATCATTGTAGCGACAATTATAACTTTACGTAAAAAGAGAATTTGACATTGTGATGGCGTACAACGTACATCATACCTCGTACATAAAAAAGTAAAAAGTATGTCAGAACGTACAGAATTATCGGAACTGGGGGAATTTGGTCTGATCGACCATTTAACCAAAAACATAGAATTGCAGCATGTATCCTCACTGGTCGGTGTAGGCGATGACGCCGCCGTGATCGATCATTTCGGAAAACAGACAGTGGTCACAACCGACCTGCTGCTGGAAGGGGTTCATTTTGATCTGATGTATACCCCGCTGAAACACCTGGGCTATAAATCGGTAATTGCAAACCTGAGCGATGTATATGCCATGAATGCGATGCCCACACAAATTACGATGAGCATCGGGATCAGCAACCGCTTTAGCCTGGAAGCGCTTGACGAATTTTATGAAGGGGTATATGCCGCTTGCAGCCACTATGGGGTAGACCTGGTGGGCGGTGATACCACTACCTCTCAAAAAGGATTTGTGATCTCTGTTACCGCCATCGGGGAAGTGGCCCCGGATCATTTTGTGAAACGAAGCACGGCAAAAAAAGGCGACCTGCTTTGTGTGAGCGGCGACCTGGGTGCAGCCTATGTGGGCCTGCTGTTCCTGGAGCGTGAGCGGAAAATATTTCTGGAAAGCCCGGGCGTGCAACCGGACCTGGAAGGAGAAAGCTATGTGATCGGCCGGTTATTAAAACCAGAGGCCCGGAAAGATATTATCGAATTTTTTGCCGAAGCGCCGGTAATGCCAACCGCCATGATGGATATCAGCGACGGCCTGAGTTCCGAGATCCTGCATATTTGCAAAGACAGCGAACTTGGATGTATATTGTACGAAGATAAAATTCCGATTGCGGAAGAAACCCGCAATGCAGCCTTCAAATTTGAGATCGATCCTACAGCCTGCGCATTGAGCGGGGGAGAGGATTATGAATTATTGTTTACGGTGGCGCAGACCGATTATGAAAAAATACAGGCCAATCCCGCCATCAGCATTATCGGTTACATGACCGACGCCGCAGATGGGGCACATATCATTACGAAAGGAGGTGGACGGCATGCCATTACAGCCCAGGGTTGGAATCCTATCTGACAACAACCCGGCGAAAAATAAACAAAACCATGCTGTACCTTACGGGGATTAGTGTATCGGTATATTTATTAATACTGCTGATTGCGAAGCCAAAAAAAACCACCGCCGATAAGATCCTTACGGCATGGCAGTTTCTGGCAACCATTCATCTGGTGTATCTTTATTTATTCGTTACCAAACAGTACAAAGAAGTGCCCGGTGTGCTGGGATGGGAGCTGCCCCTTCCGTTCATCCATGGTCCTTTCCTATATTTATACACCTTATATGTCACCAACCAGCAAAAACATAAATACCGGTGGATCTGGCACTTTTTACCCTTTCTGGTCGGTTATCTGATGTGGATACCGGTGCTGCTTCAATCACCGGAGCAAAAATTGTACACCTATGAGCACGGTGCGCCTGGCTACAAGGTGATCATAACCGTGCTGACAATCGCCACTATTGCCTCCGGGATCAGCTATGTTAGTGCATCACTGGTATTGCTGAGGCGCCATCGCAGGAACATCGCGGGACAGTTTTCGAACACCGGTAAGATTACGCTCAACTGGCTGCGTTATCTAATTGGCGGTATCGGAGTGATCTGGTTCTTTGTAATCTTTTACCTGACAGAGCAGACACTTTACATTTCTGTTTCCCTTTTTATCTTTTTCCTGGGGTTTTTTGGAGTGCGGCAGGAAGGTATCTTTAATAGAAGCAGTTCCGGAGGCCAGCCGCCGCAACCATTACCGGATGAAGACCTGGTTTTGCTAAAAGGAATGCCGGCGGCTCCGGCAACACAGGCAGCTGCCGTCCTTATGAAAAATGCGGCACCCGAAAAAGTAAAATATGAAAAATCGACATTGACCGACGATGATGCAACCGAGATACATGGGCGGCTTGTGAAACTGATGCAGGATACGCTGTTATTTAAAAATGCCGAATTAACCCTGGGTGATGTGGCCGGGCAACTGGATATCCATAGCGGCATCCTCTCGCAGGTGATTAACTCAAAAACAGAGAAAAGCTTCTATGATTATATCAACCACCTGCGCGTGGAAGAATTCAAGAGGATTGTTGCCCTTCCCAACAATCAAAACTATACCCTGTTGTCCTTAGCCTTCGAATGCGGCTTTAACTCCAAATCATCCTTTAACCGGAATTTTAAAAAATTTACTGGGCAGGCGCCATCTGATTATTTGAAAAGCTGATGCGCTGTGCATACTAACATAAACATAATTACGGATCAGGAACATGCATGGAGCCGCAGGGCTTTAGGAATTCATTAACAAAAAGGATCGTTTTTAGAGGTGCCACCCTATTTGGTGGGGCGATTTGCGCAGGTACGACACCCATATTTGCAAAAAAATCAATTTTTATCTTTTAAACTTGTTTTTGTGCGAATGAATCCGGCTGCTATTTGGTGGAGTGCGATCCTGCCCCTTTTTTTCCTGTTTTTTAATCATTCCCTGCTGCAGGCACAGACCAACCAAACCCAATTGGTGCGGGGACGGGTGCTGGATGATGTGACCCAGTTCCCGATCGAAGGTGCCACGATCACGGTTTCGGGCACCAGCCGGCCACAGGCCCTGTCTGACAAAAACGGCTATTTTGCACTGCAGGTACCCCTGGGCCGTTATAGTTTTGTTGTTACGCATACCGGTTATGAGCCCCGTACAGCACCTGAAGTACTGGTAACCGCGGGAAAGGAGGCGCAACTGACCATACTGCTACCAGAAAAAACCACGGTTTTAGACGAAGTGACGGTGCAAACACGGAGCAGGCGTAACCTCAACAATGAAATGATCACCGTTAGCGGGACGGTGTTCAACCCGGCAGATACCCGTCGTTTTGCCGGTGCTATCGGAGATCCAGCCCGCATGATCAGCGGGATGGCGGGTGTGGCCAATGCATCAGACGGCCGCAATGATATTGTAGTGCGGGGCAACTCACCGCTGGGGCTTTTATGGCAGGTGGAGGGTGTAAATATTGCCAACCCCAACCATTATGGTTCCCTGGTAAGCACCGGCGGTCCAGTGAGCATTTTAAATGCCAACAGCCTGGCGAAATCCGATTTTATAGCCGGTGCTTTTCCGGCTCAGTACGGCAATGCCCTGGGTGGTGTATTTGACCTGCGGCTAAGGAATGGCAACTCCGAAAAAACCGAAATGGTCGGGGAGATCGGTTTTGCCGGTTTTGAGGCCGGCATCGAGGGGCCTTTTTCCCGGAAGAGCAAGGCGTCTTACCTGGTAAACTACCGGTATTCTACTGTTGGGTTGCTGCAGGCCATCGGTTTTAATGTAGGCACCGGGTCCTCTATTCCGCAATACCAGGATCTGAGTTTTAAGATCCACATCCCGCTGTCGGCAAAAAATACCCTGTCTCTTTGGGGAATGGGTGGCCCCAGCAAAATTGATTTCCTCGGGAACGAGGCTGACACCGCAAATAACAAAAATCTTTACGGTGCTGAAAACACCAATCTCTTCTCCCGGTTTTTTACCGGTGTTGGCGGGGTGAGCCTGGAGACCAACTTCAACCGGAAAACGTTTGGGAAACTGAGCATCGGTATCAACAGGGCCACTGAAAAAGGACTGGCCGATTCGATCAGTGAACAAACCCGTGAAGCCTTCCGCACTGGAGAAAGCCGGTTCAATACCTCCCGGTATGAGATCGCGTATACCCTGGCACATAAATTCAACGCTAAAAGCAGTGTGCTTTCTGGCGTTACGGCAACCGCTTTTCAGTACCGGCTGTTTGATAAACGGATCTATGGCAATTACGAAAGCGAAACCATCCAGATCGATGAAGACACCCGTACCACGTTGCTGCAGGCCTTCAGTCAGCTCAAACACCGGTTTACAGAGCGGCTGACATTAACCGCGGGGCTTCATTATCAACAGCTGAGCCTTAATGGGGCGAATGCAATAGAGCCCCGTGCATCTCTGCAGTACGACCTGCCGGGCCGGCAAACGATCAGCACGGCTTATGGAACGCATGCGCAGATGCAAAGCCCCGTTGTGTACTTTAAGCGATCCTATATTAACGACCAGCCGGTGCATACCAACCGGCAACTAGGCTTTACGCGCAGCCGCCAGTGGGTATTGAGCTATGCCAACCGGCAGGCTTCATCCCTGCAGTTAAAAGCGGAGGCCTATTACCAACAATTATCCCGCGTGCCCGTAACCCGTTATCCCTCCGGTTTTTCCATGCTGAATGAAGGCGCCGGTTTTGGTATCATTTTAAAAGACAGCCTGGTTAATAAAGGCACCGGAGCCAACTATGGACTGGACCTTACACTGGAAAAGACCTTCAACCGGGATTATTATTTTTTGATCACCGGAAGCCTTTTCCAGTCGAAGTATAAAGGGAGCGACGGAATAGAGCGGAACACCACCTTCAATAATCATTACATTGGAAATGTTCTTACGGGTAAGGACTTCCGCCTGGAGGGCGATCAACATATTTTTTCCATAAGCCTGCGGATGACGGTTATGGGCGGGCGTTATGCCTCCCCGGTGGATGAACATGCGTCGGCCTCTGGCAGGGGTACCACCTATGATGAAGACCGCAATCCCTATTCTATCAAACAATCTCCGTACTTCCGCACCGATCTTAAGCTTGGAGGCCGCCGTAATTTTAAACGGTCTACCCTGGAAGGTGGCGTTGACCTGCGCAACCTTATCAACCGGCAGAATCTTTTTGTGCAACTATACGACCGGAAAACACAAAAAGTAGTGAACCAGTACCAGCCAGGCATCCTGGTTGTACCCTACTTCCGGTTCACCTTTTAACCAGCTTTATTACATGTATAAATAAATCAACCGAAAATGAAAAAAAGTATCCTTGTGCTGGCCTGCATGATCCTTGCCGGCACAGTGTCCATCCTTTCTTGCAGAAAGAATAAAACCGAAAAGTCTGCATTTGATAAACTCTACGAGCGGGTGAACGATCCGCAAAACCATTATTTCTGGGAACAGTTTCATGCCGGGAATATTGAAAATGTGAAGACCGTGATCCATAAGCTGGAGCAGCAGTATCAGGAAGATTCAACCAACCTGATCGCTACGGCGCACCTCGGGTTTGCGCGGTTCTGGCTGCTGTCTGAAGGGATGAGGGGCGGCGTTTCACCGGAAGAGATTCCCGGCCATGTGGCCGACGCCCGCAGGTTTTTTGCAAAGGCCTATCAGATGAATCCCAATGACAAACGGGTGCTGGGTTTCCTGGCAGACGCTGAAATGGCGCATGCGGGAATACTTCAATCCCAGGAACTTCAGCAGCAGGGGTATACCAGGGGAGTGGAGTCGATTAATGCCTGGCCGGAGTTTAATAAATTTACAATCGGGATCTCTTTTGCAGGCGCTCCCGTACAGTCACCGCTTTTTCAGCAGGCACTGGAATGGCAATGGACCACTTTAGAAGATTGTTACACGGCCTCTGTAGACCGCTCAAACCCGGCCATCCAGGCATTCATCAACCGCGATCTTTCCGGCCATAACCTGGGCAGGAAACGGGCCTGTTACAACAGCTGGATTGCACCGCATAATATCGAAGGCTATTTTTTAAACATGGGGGATATGATCGTACGGACGGGTGATGCCGCAACCGCCAAAAAAATATATGCCCTTGCAAAGGCATCGCCCAACTACAATACCTGGGCTTTTAAGGACGTGCTGGAAAAACGGATCCAGAATGCGGAGCGGAACACGACGGTATTTTTAGATCCGGCCCATCAGGGGATCGACAATGTGATCATTGCCAGTTCCGGCTATAACTGTTCGAGCTGTCATAAAATGAGCGCGGCCGACCAGGACCGGTTCAAAAATTACAATTGGGTCCAGTATTTTAAAACAAGAGACATCTATTCGCTGAACGGGTTAAGGCCCTGATGGGCCGCGACTGTAAAGCGCTACTGCTGCTGACGCGCAGATTTTCTGACACGTTTTTTTGGGTGCCGGTCTGTGCGTCAGCGGCATTCATATACCGGATCCGCTCCGCATTTTTTGCGGAAACGTCATCCTGCCATACTAAGCAATGGCCATGAAAATTGAGACGCCACTCATGATATGTAGCCTATAAATTGTAGTTTGCAGCAATTACATCGGTTATTTGTAAAAGCGGCTTTGGCATGAAATGGTGGATCGGTTTGTTTATGGGTATAGTGCTGTACTCCTGTAAAACAGGCAGGGTGGCGTTTAATCCTCAAAAGAAATTCAGTCTGCAGCAGTTGCAGGCCGATTACCACCTTTTCCGAAACATTCTGGAAGAACGGCATCCTTCTTTGTACTGGTATACATCCAAAGCTGTTATAGACAGCGTGTTTGACAACGGGTATCTCCAGCTTAAGGATAGTCTTACTGAACCGGAGTTTCGTAGAGTGCTGACGAAAGTGGCGACACAGATCGGCTGCGGGCACACATCCGTACGCGCTTCAAAAAAATATACAAAATACCTGGATACACTGAAAACGAAGGATGTGTTTCCCGTATATGTAAAAACCTGGAATGATACCATGGCGGTGGCGTATAATATTTTTAAAAACGACAGCAGCCTGGTCCGGGGTGCGTTGATCGATTCCGTTGGAGGCAAACCGGTGAAAACTGTGCTGGACAGCCTGCGGAGCTATATACCGGCAGATGGAGGGAACCGTACAGCAAAGGACCAGCGATTGAGCACGGGTACCTATTTCGGGGCATTATATACGTGGATCTATGGTTGGCCCAGGGACCTGCGTTTCGGATTCCGCGATAGCACCGGTACATCGCACGAACGTCTGATCCGGCCTTATCGCCCTCCGGTGGATACCAGCCGGAAGTCACATGCAGTATCAAAGCAACAACGGGAACCGCGCAGCAGACGGTTGCAGGAGGAGCGATCACTGATAATTGACAGCAGCGGCCGTTTTGCCACTATGGAATTGAACAGTTTTTCTGAAAAGCTGAAATTACGGTCGTTTTTCAGGCAATCTTTCCGGAAACTACGCCGGCAAAAAATACCGAACCTGGTAGTGGATCTGAGAAGTAACGGAGGCGGCAGGGTCGGCAATTCCAACCTGTTTATGAAATACCTCAGCAACCGGCCCTTCAAACTGGCAGATTCGCTGTATGCCCGCACCCGCAGCTCTGCCTACAGCCGTTTTATCAGCAATGACCTGGCGCTGAAATGGTTTATGCGTTTAGCTACCCATAAAAAGACCGACGGGTATTTCCATTTCACCTGGTACGAAAAGCATTATTTCCGGCCAAAGAAAAAAAACCATTATGAGGGGTTGGTGTACCTGCTCAGTGGTGGCAATTCCTTTTCGGCCACCTCACTGGTGATCGGCGGATTAAAGGCCCAGCAGAATATAATCGTCCTGGGAGAACCTACCGGCGGCGGCGCTTATGGGAACAGCGCCCTGCTGATTCCCGATGTAACCCTGCCGGCAACCAAAATACGTTTCCGGCTTCCCCTTTTCCGGATGGTCAGGGATAAGCACCTTCCAAAAGACGGGCAAGGCGTGCAGCCGGAGATCCTGGTACAGCCTACTATTGAAGATATACGCCGGGGGCGGGACTACAAGATGGAAAAGGTGAAGGAACAAATCCGCTCCTCAGAAAAATAAGAATCTTGTCTTTTCATCAACCGTTGTTATTAAAATGCACCCTCTATTTCATACACCCATGCATAAGGGCTGGGGTTATTGGCGGGTGTAACCTGTGGGGCGTGGATGGTAATACCGCCGGCTGTTGAACGGAAACCGACCCTCCCTGGAACACCAAGCAAGCGGATGCCGGATGCTTTTTGAATACCCTTTACCAGTAGCAATTCTTTCCAGGTAGTGGCAATGGCATAAAGCGTATGCCCTTTTCGCGTAAAACGGATGGTGGAATCGGTTTGCTTGGGCGCCGTTGTCCAGGCCGTGGTGCCATAAATGGCATCACCATTCACGTTGAGCCAGTCGCCTATGTCTTTCAACCGTTGCTGCATAATCACGGGAATGGTGCCGTCTGCGGCCGGGCCGATATTGAGGAGCAGGTTACCTCCGCGCGACACAATATCGATCAGCATGTGCACCAGGCTGCTGCTGCTTTGGTATTGCTCCAGGTTTTCATTCCGGTTTAAACCAAAAGAAGCACCAATGCCCCGGCATTCTTCCCAGGGTTTGTGCAGACCGGCATTTCCCTTTCCATATTCGGTGGAATTAAAAGTACCGTAGTGTTTATTGCCGGTTCCCCAGCGGTCATTGATCACTACCGTGTTTTTTACCGGAGATTCGTTATACAACCAATGGATAAAGGAACGGCTCTTCCATACCGTATCGGAATGATCCCAATCGCCGTCGGCCCAGATCACATCCGGCTGGTAACGGTTTACCAGGTCCTTTAGCTGCGGTAACATACGCTGATCTACATAGTTTGTCACATCCGTTTTATACAGCGGGTTGTACCATTCATACAGTGAGTAATAAAAGCCCATATGCAAGCCGGCATTCTTTACGGCCTTTGAAAGATCCCCGGCCAAATCGCGGTGCGGACCGGCGTCTACGGCATTCCAGTTCCAGGACTCACGGCTGGGCCAGAGTGCAAAACCATCATGATGCTTGCTGGTGAGCACTACATATTTAGCCCCGGCATCTTTAAAGAGCTGCGCCCATTTTACAGGATCAAACAGTTCCGCTTTAAACAACGGCGCAAAATCGGGGTATTTAAAACCAGGACCGTAAACGCGGTTCTGGAAGTCGACAAATTCTTTATGGATCTTAAGCTTGGTATTGTTCAGTCGCTCCCAATACCATTCCGCATAGTTGCTGCCAAAGCCATCGGCATTTGAATTGGTGGCCCAGGCGGGAACACTGTACAAGCCCCAATGGATAAAGATTCCGAACTTGGCATGAGTATACCATTCTGGTGTGGGTCTTGATTCCAGCGACTCCCAGGTAGGCTGGTATTGCTGGCTGCGGGCGGTAAAAGAAGTAAGCAGTATTACCGTAAGCAATATTAATTTTGAAAAAAAAACTTTTTTCATGTGCAGAATGTTGATAAGGAAGTGCAGATTTAGCAGAGAAAACTAATATTTGGTGGGCTCCATACTTGTATGCCGTAGCCGGATTATAAAGACCTCCTTCGGTGCTGTATAATACACAATCCGATATTTCGACACTTCAAGGTATAGGTATTTACCATCGTTGTTTTTCTTGTGGGGATCTTTGCGATGTACAACTTTATTGTCTGCCAGCAGTCCCACTTTTTCCAATATTCTTTCTTTTACTTTCTCGGCATTTTGAGGTGAATCATGTCGGATATATGCAATCGCTTCATTTAGCTGACGGACCGCGCTTTTAGTCCAGGTTATTTTCCGTTTTACCATCACCAGCTTTTTGCCATTGTTACTACATCTTCATGGCTATACGTATTCCCATTTTTCACTTCTTCCATAGCCGCTTCTATCTCCTTATTATATTGCTCAATAGTCACGCGATCCGGAACCGTTTGGCGGCCCTTTAAAAAGGCTTTCAGCATTTGTACTATGGATTTTTTTTCTGCCTCATTCAACTGGGTAAAATAATTAATCATCTCTTTATCTAATACGCTTGCCATAATATTCAGTTTCTACAAATTTAGTGCTAATATTTGAAACTAAGTTTGAGGTGCTCAGCCCACAGTTGTTGGTATGGTAATGCGCAATTCATTGATTTTATGTTCAATATTGCTTGCAATGAAAGGATACAATGCGCTGCCGGGATCTTCCGGTTTCGGGAGAGGAAAAGTACAGTCCAGATACGACTTTCGATGGGGCCTTAAAGCAGGCTATTGCTAAAACGCTAACGGATACCGCCGGCAGGCGTCTGCATAAATGGCCTTGTAAGCATGGTAGCGGGCCATGGTAAATACGATCGCCAGGGCACAAAATGCGGCCATCACCGGGTTGAACCAGGGAGTATGGTTGATGTCGATTTCCAAACCGTTCACCGCCAGGTTAAAATAGAGGTTGGGCACCTGGAAGAGACCCACGAAAACGGTGAAGCTGCCGGTATGTTTTAACAACAGCAGCTTTTGGGTGGGGCGCTTAAAACGGATGTGTACAAAAGCAATGGCCGCAATACTGAAAAAGAATAAAAAGATACAATAAGCGCCGTATACCAGCTTCGCATTCTCTATTTTAAACAGGAATACCGGGGTAAGCAACAGTAAAAAGGCCAGCAGCGACAGTGCTATTTTCGGAAATGTAAAGTATTCCCTGAAAAGCCGGAGCTCTTTTTGACGGCAGGCTTTTCGTGCCGCTTCTTCGCGTTGCCGGATCACATTTGAAAAACCGGAAATGCCAAAGGCGCTGTATACGCGATGGAGCGCCTGGTCAAAATTTGTTTTCGGATTGGCAGCTATATCGGTCTCTATGCTTTCTGCTAGATGATCCACCATTTCCTGCCGGAGATCATAATAGTGTACGCCTTTTTTCTGGCAGAACTGATCCAATGTTTGTATTTGTTCGGTTGTAAGCATGTTTAGAAAGTTTTTTTCATGAATGCCAGGGGGTAGTCCTGTTTGGCTTTTGCGTATATTTTTATCACTGCATAATACCGGGCAATAAATATTAAAGAATACATGATCGTTACAAACAAAAGAAAAATCATAGCAAAAAGTTTAAAATCCCCGGGGATATCTTTTTTAAGGGTTGTGTACCCGTTTACGAATAACACCAGGAGAAGTCCGGTATTGCGGCACAGCGATTTTCTTTTTACACCTTTTAAAAGGAATAAGGGCTTGCTGGTTCGGCCTGGTTGTAATACTATTCCAAGTATGGTAAGTACACAAATAAAGGCCATCAACAGATAATAGACCCGGTGCATCTGCAAGATCACTTTTTCACCGGCGTAAACGAACGGCAAACACAAACAAACTGCCATAAATAGTGTAAGAATCATTTTAGGAGGCGTAAAAAAAGACCAGAAATAGTTGCGGTGGCATCGGGTATATGCATCCTCTATACTGATTTCTTTTGCTTCCACAATGGAACGAAAGCCGTTTTTACCAAATGATTCAAAAACGGGATGCACCAACGAAGGAAAATTGATATCTGTGCGGCGTTGCATTTCCTCTTCTAATTCCGTAGCCAGGTGATCCACCATTTCCATCCGCAGGTCGTAATACTGTACCCCTTTTTGTTCGCAGAACTGTTCGAGGTATTGTATTTGCTTATTAGTAAGCATCCTAGGCCAGTTTCGGGTTAAAGATCAGCTGCAGCGTATTTTTAAAGGCCTCCAGTTCGATCATAGATCGCGCCTGTTCTTTTTTGCCCGATGCCGTCAGCGAATAATATTTACGTACCCGGTTACCCAGGTTTTCCATCTCCACTTCCAGGATGCCCTCCGCTTCCAGCCGGTGCAAAAGAGGATATAAGGCACCTTCCGTGATTTTTAGCTCCCCCGCTGTAAGCTCTTTTACTTTCTGGGTGATCTCGTATCCATACATGCGCCCGTTTTCTTTCAGCAGCTTTAACAGGATAGGCTCGAGACAACCTTTGTATAAATTGGTCTTGTTCACCATAATTGATTTCTTGCATAAAGATACATAAGAAATCGATACATAAGTATTTTAGGTATTTGATTTTTTTGGGGGGCGAAAAAAAATGTTTTAGAACGGCGGTTTACGCTCCGGCTGCTTTTTATTAAAAAGCGGTTGATAATGCCAGCAGCACTTCAACGCGGGTGCCTGTTGCTGCGCCCTGTTCATCTTTAAGATCTGTTACCTGTACCGGTTTAAATACCTGATGTTGACTATTAAAGGCTTCAATCCGTTTAAGGGTAATATCCATTCCGTGCGATTTGCGGTTAAAATTGAGCTGCTCTTTATTTTTCTGGGCAGCAGCCCTTCCGATGCCGTTATCCTCAATTGTTACTAAAAGCATTCCCTGCATTTCAGCGATTGCGATCTTCAGCTTTCCTTCGCGAGTGGAAGGCAGTAACCCATGAAGAATGGCGTTTTCCACAAAGGGTTGTATGATCATGGAAGGGATTTCGATGGTGTCTGCATCTACATTTTGCACATCAATGGTATAGCTAAAACGCTGGTCGAATCGTAGTTGTTCCAGCGCCACATATATTTTTATTACCTCAAGTTCATCTTTCAGAAATATTTTCTTCGAACGGGAATGGTCAAGCGTTAACCGTACCAGCCGCGAAAACTTGCTGATGTACTGGTTGGCCTGGAGCCGGTCATTGCTGTTGATAAAAGAATTAATGGTGTTTAACGAATTGAATATAAAATGCGGATTCATCTGGGTGCGCAGGGCTTTATGCTCCAGTTCATTTAACCGTATTTCAAAATCGCGCCGCAGGCGGCTCTCTTTTTTAATTTGTGCAATACGCCATTTATATAATGCAAATATGATGCATAATGCCAGGCATAGGGCCAGTAAACGGAATTGCCAGGTTGTCCAAAACGCCGGGGTTATGGAAAAATATACCGGTTTGGCGGCTGCAAACCAATGCGTTCCATTTACCGAGGCCTCCGCCAGGAAATGATAGCTACCGGGTGGAAGATTGGTATACCGAGCCTGTCGTTCTTTGAATGCATCAATATATGCCGTATCAAACCCTTTTAGCCGGTAACGGTATCTGATCGCATTGCCGTTGCGGTAGTCCACTGTTAAATAGTGAAACACCAGGTTGTTTTCCTGGTGGTTGAAAACCAGGGGCCCGCTGTTGCTTAGGGTACTCCGCTTCTGATTACCTGCCTGTAAACCGGTGATATAGACTTTGGGAACATAAGCTTTTCTTTTAAGCGCTGAGGGGTAGAAATGATTAAATCCCGTTTGTGTACCGATGAACATTTCTCCGTCCGGTGTCAGGTAATAGGCCGATACACGATGATTGCTTTGTATGAGCCCGTCTTTTTCATCGAAAACGGTCAGGGCTCTCGTTTGCGGGGCGTAACAGGCCAGTCCCCGGTTGCCGATGATCCATATATTTCCTTCCAGATCCTTCAACAAGCCCACAACGTAGGATGATTCAAGCCCCGAATATTTGTTGATCGTTTTTTTGATTTGTCTGGTTTGAGGGTCTATGATATAAACACCATAATAGCCGCATGCATAAATCATTCCGCCAGAGTCCTGCTCTACGGCAAAGATATTGTTATCCTTTTGCGACCCCGGTGGAAGGATTGTATACAAGCGGTCCTTTTGCCGGTCATAATAACTCAATCCCCTGCTCTGTGCAAACCACCAGTTGTCGGAACGGTCTGCAAAAAAATGTGTGGTATAACCGTTCACAATTTGTTTGAGCGTTGGGTGGGTTGCGAACGTTTGAACACTGCCGGTAAGGGGATTGAGCATATAGAATTGAGCCCCGGTGGCTATAAGGAAGTTCCCATTTTTATCGGCGGTGATCCTGTGAAATTCGTTGCTTAGCTTTTCGTTCTGCAGCTTTGCCGAAAAAACGGTTTTTTCAATACGGCCGTCGGGTAGCATTCTTCCAAGCCCCGATCCAAACGCCCCGATCCACAGCCTGTTTTTCCGGTCCGGGATAACCGCGCGCAGTGTACGGGTCATGAAAGGGCCGGTGCCTTTATCATAGTAGGGATAAAAAGTACTGATTGCGTTTCCCCGGTTCCATTTAATCAAATATCCATTGGTGCCGATCCACATTTGCCCCCTGGCATCCTGGTAAAAACAATTCACCACATCCTTATATTTTTTTCCCCTGCGGTCGGAAAAAGACAATACGGAGGCCATCGCAGGAGGGTCAAGACTGCTGTAGGAAACCCCGTTGCCGTGTACGGCAAGCACCCCCGTGCTTGTAACCATTACGCGACGGATAAAATTACTCGCAACAGATGATGGATCGTCCGGGTCATTGATATACTGTACTGCCGTTTTCTTACGGATATTTAAAATATACAGCCCGTGATACCGTGACCCCATGGCGTATTCTTCGTCGTTGATTTTTGCTATTTCGCTGCCATATCCGGTAATTTTTTCACCTCTTTGGGTACGCCAACTGTTTACAAGCTCTGTTTTTCCCGAACGGATATTCATCAATACCACGGTATCCCTGGCCAGGCTGCAGGCCAGCCATTCGTCATTGTTCACTCTGCACAAACTCCATGCATTATGATAAGAAAAGGTACGGATCAGCAGCTCTTTTGAAAGATCCACCATCAGGGTTTCTCCGCGTACACCCAACAGCCAGACATCTTTTTCCACATGGCTTACCGCGAGTATTTCGTTATAGTTTTTAATGATGGCCGACAATTTGTTAAGTGGCCGTACCTGTGCTCCGTGCGGTACAAGGAAGGCACTATCCCTGGTAAGCAAAAGCAAACCCGACATGCTTTCCCGTATAAAAACGACCTTTTCAAGCGGCAGTTTCCCTGGGTTGGGAAGGGTTAAAAAAACGGCGGTATTTTCGCTTTTGTATTGAATGCCTACCGGCGTTGCAATCCACAAAGTACCGCGACGGTCACAATAAATTGCCTTGATGCGGCTGTTTCCAATACCACTTTTATTATATGAAGTATAGCTGTCAACATGTAGGCCGTCAAACACATTTACACCCTCGTCGGTAGCAATACACAAGCGTCCGAGGCGGTCTTCACAAAACTGGATCCCCTGGTCGCTAAGCAACCCATTTGTACTATTCAGGTGTCTGAAACTAAGTGTTTGTGCCGGCAACCGGATCTGAGAAGTACAACAAAGCAGTATAAGGATAATGAGGCGCACTTTGTTATAAACGAGAGCGTAAAGTTAGTTCATCACTTCCGGTTGGTCAAAAAAACGGCCCCGATTTCGTTAACTCAAATGCCAGTTTTGTTAAATCAAATGCCGGCTTGGTTATATTTGATGCATCTTTACAAAAAACAAGGAATGTCTATTTCCTGTATCAAACGATTATTAACGGGTTTATTGCTCATTCTTTTCACAGGTGCTGCAGCGTCTGCGCAATCAAAGGCGGATTCCTGGGAAAGCGTATCCGGGCAGGGAAAGGGGACCATTACGGTGCTTTGGGATGAAATCGAGCCGTTTATTTACAGAACCAAAGAGGGAACGCTGATAGGCGTGGAGTATGAATTAATGGAGGGGCTCAAAACCTTTCTGAAGAAGCATTACAACGTGCAGCTCGAAATTAACTGGAAGGAAGTTAGTGCATTTGAAGACATTTACCCCCTTATCAGGGATGCTGCCCGGCCGGGGATTTTTGCCGTTTCCTATTATTCCATAACAGAAGCGCGAAAGAAGGATGTTCGCTTTTCACCGCCCTATATGCCGGATCTCAACGTACTTGTAACCAATAACCAGGTGCCTGTATTTGAAAGCCGGGCGGACTTTCGTACACAAGTAAAATCGTTGCACGGGTATACGCAGCGTGGTACTACCATGGAAACGGACCTCCGGCAACTGCAGACGCAATATTTTCCGGCGCTGCCGGTTTCTTACGATACGGATGATTATGCAATTTTAAAGCGGGTGTCACAAACCCCGGGGTCGATGGCCTATGTGCCGGTGGCCATTTATGTGGTGGCCCTGCAAAGGGGATATAAGATTAAGCGCCAGCGGCTGTTTGATGTTCATCGCGAGGGATTTGCGGCAATATATCCGAAAAACAGCGACTGGGAGGCCCCGGTAACCGCTTATTTTAATTCTGAGGAATGCCATACATTGGTGGCGTCCCTGATCCGGAAATACCTGGGAGAAGAGGTGGCGGCGATCATCCTGGGTGTTTCGGCGGCTGATGACGATCAGGACAGCTCAGATGATATCGGCCTGCTGACCAAGGAACGCGAAATAGTAACCCACCGGCTGATGGATGCTGCAGTTGAACTGGAACGACAGCAGTGGTATCGCAATATGACGTTGTTGCTGCTGGGTTGCTCGGTTGTGTTCATACTGCTGCTTTATACAAGATTTCGCACCAAGCAACGGCTAAACAGTGCGCTGAAACAACGCAATCAGCTGATCAGTGCGCAAAATGCGCAGATTGACCAGATGAATCGCAGGCTGCAGTTAAAAGTGTTGCAAACCCGTATGAATCCGCACTTTTTGTTCAATTCGCTAAACGCGATACAGTATTTTGTTATGGGAGGAGATAACCGGCTGACGCTCCAGTATATTAAGCGTTTTTCCGGCTTTTTAAGAAAACTGATCCAGTTTGGCGATGAAACGGTTATTACATTGGCAGACGAAATAGCCTTGCTGAAAGCCTATCTTTGGCTGGAGCAAAGCCGCTTTCCCGACCTGTTGGAATATGAAGTGACTGCAACAAACGCAGACCCTAACCAGCAGTTGCTTCCGCTGCTTACACATGCTATCGTGGAGAAACAGCTGTATAAACGGCTCCTGGATCATGGAATACCGGGTAAACTGCAGGTGCAGTTTAATCCCGGTACAGACGTACTTACCGTAGTGATAACCGTAGCCATAACGGGTAATGCAGTGCCAGGGGAAGCGGATGTTGATGAAAGCACATCGGATGAGCGCAATTCGCTGTACGAGCGGATCCGGCTTTTTAACCGGAATAGTAAACGTAAAATATCCGTGATCACCGAAGAACATGCAACCTTAAGTACAACCATTATCACTGTTCCGCAACCGCTGTTTGAACCGGTGACCGCCGGAAGCAACGGCTCATAAAAACTAAATCCAATGAAGTACAAAGCCATTATCGTAGAAGATGAAATAAAAAACCGGAATTTTCTGGAAAGCCTGATTGCAGAATTTTGTCCTGAACTTTTTGTCGGCGGCATGGCGGCAACGGTAACCGATGCGGTCCGGCTGATAGAGCAGGAACAACCGGACATTGTGTTTATGGACATTGAACTGCAGCCCGGAACGGGGTTTGATGTTTTGAAAGCGCTCCGGCAACATAATTTTCAGCTCATTTTTATAACGGCCTACGATCATTATGCCATAAAGGCCATAAAGTTCAGCGCGATTGATTATATCCTGAAACCGATCGACATTGAAGAGTTGCAGGCCGCTACGCAGAAGGCTATTGACGCCGTCCGGCGGCAGCAGGAAAACGGCATTGGGTTACTGATGCAGAATCTTAACCGGATGAAAGAGAACAATTTTTCCATCAGTCTTTCTACCTCCGACGGCGTAGAATATGTGCAGTTGGGAACGATCATCCGCCTCGAGGCCAGCGGTCCTTATACCACCTTCTTTATTAAAGGCCGCGATAAAATTATGGTGAGTAAAAACCTCAAAGAATACGAGTTGCTCTTAACGGATCATGGCTTTTTACGGGTGCACAATTCGCATATGATCAATTTAAAGGAGGTGCAGAAAATGATTAAGACAGACGGCGGCTATGCCGTTATGAGCGATGCCTCCATGATTGCCATTTCTCCCAAGAAAAAGGAAGAATTCCTGCTGCAAATGTCGCACCGGCTGGTATAAAAAAGAGGCCGTCTCAAAAGTCCGTCATTTCGAGCGTAACGCAGTGAAGCCGGGAAATCTTCAATATATATTTCAGTTAATGAGATTTCTCCTCCCGATAGCAATCGGGACCGCTTCGTCCCACAAGGGCGGGATCGAAATGACGGTTCCGGACTTTTGAAACAGCCTCTTGCGGATAAGGCAAAAAGGATTTAGAAAAGTTCTTTAGAAAAACGGGTTGCAGCGGATCTGTTCAGATTAACCGGACGGGGTTGCTGGCCGGCATTCCGGAGATTGGCCAACAGTCGTTGATAAGCGGCAGGATTAACCGGTTTGAAAAACTGGAGCAAACGGTTGCGCCCCCTGGTTTTTAAGCCCATATCTTTCATAAGCTGATCCAGATGCTGAAAATTGAACGGTGCTATACAAAGACCGCTGAACTCCGTGGCCACCGGTCGCACCTTTTTTTTCCATTGTTCTATAACGGCCCGTTCTTTTATAAGATCACTTTGCACGGGCAACTCAATGTTCCCGCTTACATATTCGGCAAGCCAGTTGGCCGCAATTTCCGATGTAAGTGTGGAGAACAGACTGGAATTAAATCCTACAAAACCCAGCATCGGCAGGTTTGGGCTGATGATGTTCCGGTGCAGCATAAACTGTCCGTTTTCGTTGCAGATCAGTCGCTGGTAATCGCCGTTGAGGAAGGGGAGGCGCTGCCGGAACCCGGTGCCCATTACCACCAGGTCGGGCCGGATGATGGTTCCGTTTTTCAGCAGGAGTCCATCCCTGGAAAAGGAATCGATTTCCGTACAAATGGCCCTGATCTTATGCGTGCGTACTTTTTCATAAAAGCCTTCAGGCGCTACTCCCAGGCTGCAGCTTACCTGGTCTTCGATCCGGTGTGCTGGCAGCATACCGCATTCTTTAAGACGAAACTGTTTTTTTAACAGCAGCTCCACGCCGCGCCATTGCATCCACACCAGGGGTTTGCCAATGCTATGCAACAGTTTTTGAAATGCCGTTTGACGATAGGACCGGAAAAAAGCTTCGGAAAAGCGGGAAAACAAAAGGTATTTGAGGTTGATCTTTCCCCCAAAAAAACGGGGCACTTTCCATTGCGCTTTCCGGTAAAGCAGGGTACAGGAGGCGGCGGTATCAGCTGCCTGGGTGGCAATATCCGTGGCTGATTTGGCAAATCCTACTACAGCAACATCTTTGTTTTCCAAAAGAGTGTTGCTGGTAACTTCCGAACTGTGCAGGATCTGCCCGCCGGCCGCGGTAAAGGCTTCCATGCCCGGGAAAGGCGGCAGGTATTTTTCATGGAAGGTGCCCGTGCATATAACTACAAAGTCGAAGGTATAGGTTTGGAAATTTCCCGAGACCGTATTTGCCGTTTTCAGATGCCAGCCTTCCTCATTATAGGTCATATCCAGCACCTGTACGTTGAAGCAGATGGAATCGCTGATGCAAAAGTGCGTTGCATAGTTGTTGAGGTATTCATTCATCTGTTCTCCGGTGGGCCATTCATGATAATGATCCGGCATCGGGAAATCCGTATAGGCATATTCGTTTTTTGTGGTTTGGGTTGAAACATTGATATAAAACCGGTTCCGGTCCCAAACGCCCCCGATGGCGCTGGCTTTTTCCAGTACGACCACTTTATAACCGCGTTCCCGGAAGGTTTTTGCGGTGGTAAGGCCACTGATACCGGCTCCGATAATTCCTATTGTTTGCATGGATTGCTTGTTTAATGTTTGAGAATAAGGACCGGATGCTTTGGTCCGGCCAATAAAAACCCCTCCCGGCCCCGCCAAAGAAGGGTATTGCACATCGGAATGCCGGACTATTTTTTTGACACGCTAAACCCACCTTTATTGAAGCCAAGCTGGTTGTCTTTCCAGGTGCCTTCCATAGAAGTGAATGCAGCATTTAGCGTAGCTACCGTGGAGTAGCTAATGTCGGCGCCGGAATGATAGGTGGTCTTCACCGTGCTGTTCTCAAGGGTGTAACTGCCTTCTGCCTTTACGGCCTTTGAGGTATCGGTATTGCCGGAATAAACACGCACGGTGCCATTCGACCGGAACAGGAAGGAATAAAAAAGATCGGGAGTGGTGTTGCCTATGCCGTAATTCCCTGCCCAGTAACCTTCAACAGTAGGCGGTGGCGGTGTTACTGTTTCTTTGTTTTTTTTACAGGAAGCAAAAAAGGCAACGGATAAAACGGATGCACCTACTAAGATTCGAAACGTCATTTTTTTCATGATAAGATTTTAAAAAGTGAATGATAATGGTTTCTTCTAATGAAACTGAGTGCAAGATATCCGCGGTGCATCGCCTGCAGAAGATGCAGTTAACGGGGAGCCGACTTTGATTAATCAATTACTTAAATGGCTGAATATTTAAAAGGAAGAGATAATGCAGAAATGCCAAGGAATGGATGAATAGCTTTATGTTAACCGTTCAGGGATGCCTGTTTTAACAAAATCTTCCAGATTGACTTTTGTAATTTGAGTCTTCATCGTCCTGTTCCTATTCCCGTAAACTAATTGTATGATGAAGCATTTTTTCAAACCGTTGTTGCTGCCCTTCCTTATATTGGTTGGCACTGATATTGGTGCCCGGGACTCCGCTTATATAAACTTCAGATTTCAACCCCAGCTCAATCCTCGTAAGTTTTATATTAAAATATACGATGGAATTAATGAAATAACCATTACACCACAATCAAAAAACTACTGGAATGGTTCGCTTTTTGCACCCTTTGGCCTGATCGAAATAGGGTACAAAAAAAGCGATTCCACTACTGCTATAAAGCGATGTTTTTTTAAAAAAGGGCCATCGGTTCTCAAACTTATCATGGTCGCCGACAGCCTGGCATATTATGCCATTGATGAGCGCGGTTCTGCAAATATGGTGTCTTATAAAAGCATGGGAGGAGCCAATTATGATGCGTTTATTAAGCCGCATTACGACACGCTGATTCGGTTTTATCAGGACAATAAAGCCCGTTTAGGAACAGAACCGGCACTTTTGGAGAAAGCTTTTGCACTGGGTGATGTTATTTTTTATAAGAATTTAGAATTTATAAAACAACACCCGAACCTTTATCTGTCACTTTGGATATTTCAAAACAGCATTATTCAATCCGCTCTGCTGCCTCCCGACAGTCTGCTGGTTTTTTACCAGACCATCCTGCCCGACAAGTATAAAAACTCGCCGGCAGCCCAACACACCCGTAACCTGCTGCAAAACAAAATCGCCGTAAATTCTGGCGGAACATTTCCGGATTTTTCGGCAGTTGACGTTGAGAAAAAAAGTTATTCCGCTGCCGGTCTTAAAAACAGGTATGTCTTGATCCAGTTCTGGGCTTCCTGGTGTAAACCCTGTATCCAGGAGGTTCCGATCTTAAAAAAGATACACGAAAAATACAAAGACGCTCCTTTTACGCTGATTTCATTCAGTATTGACCAGGACTCGCTTGCTTTTCGGAAAGCCATTGTACAACACGCTATGGACTGGCCGCAGGTATTTGGAGACGACCGGCTTTATAAAGCGCTTTTGGTGATCCCTATCCCCCAGCTTTATCTGATTGATAAAACGGGGAAGACCATTTATAACAGTACTTTCATAAACGACAAGGAGTTGAACTTGCTGAAAAAGATCCTTGCGGAGCACCTGGATAACAGGAATTAGATATGGGCCGGCGGGGAACCTAGGAAATGAAAAAACGATCGGCATCCCTCCAGAACGGAAATTTGTTGCGGACCTCTTCCAGTTTGGTCTTATGAAGCGTGATCGTGTGGATATCTTCTTCATCCGCCTTATGGTACAAAATTTCTCCCAACGGATCAATCACCATACTATCGCCGCTATAATAGATACCGTTACCGTCTTCTCCTACACGGTTCACCCCTACCACATAGCATTGGTTTTCGATGGCCCTTGCCTGCAACAGGGTCTTCCAGGCCAGGCTTCGCCGCTGCGGCCAGTTGGCCACGTTCAGGAGCAGGTCGTACTCCGGCTGTTCTGCAGATTCGGAAGGCGTTGGGCCCATGTTTTGCCGGGCCCATACCGGGAAGCGGAGATCGTAGCAAACCTGAAGATGGATCTTCCAGCCGTTCACGGAAGCAATCAACCGCTTATTGCCCGCGGTGTAATGTTGATCTTCTCCTGCAAAAGCAAAACGGTGCCGCTTGTCGTACAGGCCGTACTGTCCATTGGGCAACATCCAGATCAGCCGGTTAAAATAACCGGTACCTTCCTTTATGATCAGGCTGCCGGTTAAAATAACCCGGTGGGCGGCTGCTATTTCCCGCATCCACTGTATGGTGGGGCCATCCATGGTTTCTGCCAGCAGTTCCGGCCGCATAGAAAACCCGGTAGAGAACATTTCCGGAAGCACAATGATCTGCGCCTTTTCGGTAATGTTCTCGATCTTCTGTTGCAGCATCGATCGGTTGGCCGTTTTATCCTCCCAATGGAGCCGGGTTTGTATCAGGGTAATTGTTAGAGACATACCAGGGGTAAAGTTCGGTTATTTTGAAGAAAGGCGTGCGGCATCTTCTTCCTTTTCCAGCTGGCGGCTGGTTTTACGGCTGCCGTCGTGGCTATAGCCGGGGCGGCCAAACAAATAACCCAACCGCTGTTTCCAGGTAATTCCGGGCTGACGGATATCCCTGAAAACCTGTACCCATTCATGAAAAATGATGGTAAAAGCGTTGGGGCTTTCCAGGTTGTGCGTGAGACCATAACGGATCGGACCGTATTCTTTTTCCGGAAGTTCTTCCTGGAAGGTGCCGAATAGCTTATCCCAAACGATCAGGAACATGCCCATGTTTTTATCCAGGTATTTGGGGTTGGAGCCATGATGCACCCGGTGGTGCGATGGAGTAACGAGGATTTTTTCCAGCCAGCCCAGCTTGCCCACCAACTCGGTATGCACCAGGGTGCCCCATATTTGTGTGGCCGAGTACATAAACAGGATATCCAAAGGGCGAAAACCGATCCAGGCCAGGGGAATAAAGAAAATAAAACGATAAAGCGGTTCAAAGACCGACGACCGGAATCCTACACTGAAATTGAATTTTTGAGAGCTGTGATGGGTAACATGCACGGCCCAAAGAAAACGGGTGGTATGATCCAGGCGATGCAGCCAGTAATATACAAAGTCTTCGAGCACCAGTAGCAGGAGCCAGTACAGCACCGCATTGCGGATCGGATGAAAAGGGCTGTGATTGGCTACCTGCGTAAGCACCCACAGGTAAGACAGCTTAAAGGCTGTGTCGATAAGCCCGTTGGCCAGGGTTAGATAAATATTGGTAAGGGTATCCCTTAAGGTGTAGGTTTTTTTATGGAAATGAACGTTCGACAACAGGATCTCCGCCCCGATAATAACGATATAAAACGGAGTGGAAAACAACAGCAGTATTTGTTCGTGGTAACTGTAGCGATGCATGGCAATGGCTATTTGATCGTATGAAGCAGTGGTTGAAACAGGTCGGGCTCAAATCCCCGTTGCATCAGGAATGTGGCCGTTTTTTTCATTTTTATAAAACGGTTGCGTTCTCCCTTCAGACTATTCCATTTCTGGTGCAGCAGTTCGGTAAGGGTTTGTTCGTAGGCCGCCTCGTCGATCTCCTTCATGCCGGTTTTAATGCAGTACGGGCTGACCTGTTTTTGCTGCAAGGCCGTTTTTATTTTATTGCGGCCCCATTTTTTATGCCGAAAATGCCCTCCGGCAAAGGCTTTTGCAAACCGTTCCTCGTTTAAATAATTTTCCTCAATCAGGGCTGCAATAATCGCGTCATGTTCTTTTCTCCACACACCCAGTTCAAATAATTTATTGATCACATCCTGGTGGCAGCGTTCGCTGTAGGCACAGTAATGTTGCAGTTTCTTCAATGCCTGTTCGGGCGAAAGCCGCATATTTGAAGTTTCCTGTTTCATGGCTATTCCTCCAGCCTTGCGGTACAGCCGAATTCGTTTTTCAGGTAATCATCGTAATGATCGGCCTGCTCAAAAAGGTTGCGGAATTCTTCAATGCCCGATTCGCGCGTCATATCCAGGTCATAAAATAGCCGGCTCAGTACAATATTGTTCTTATTGCAGCTCAGCACCAGCCCATGAGATTTATTGTTTTCCTGCAGCAGGTATTGATACAGGGGTTTTATTTTGGCGGCTTCGGGAGGCATCTGGCAGAGATAGGCATCACCTGCTATAAAATAATTATCGGGGTTATAGCTGATATTGATCTTTGCCGAGCCTTGTTTTACACTCCATTGATTGGTCCCGTCACGGGCCAGCCGCACATCCTTTCCCAGTTCTTTTAAAATGTCTTCGATTAGTTTGGCCACGCCCATCAGCTCCGCCTCTTTTTCGGGCACCTGCAGCAATTTTACCTCAGACCCGCAATTGGGGCAGTATTTATTGTTGTCGATGTTTCCTGCCGTTACCAGCGAATCGCAGCTGGAGCAGCGAACGGCTTCCTGACCTTTGTACGGCAGGTAAAGATCAATCGCTTCTTTCAGATAGCTGGCCGGAAGTGCAAACCCCAGGTTATCGCCTCCCTTTATGATAAAGGAATTTACACCGATCACATCGCCGGCATAATCTACCAGCGGCCCCCCGCTGTTTCCCGGGTTAATCGCTGCATCGATCTGGATGTATTTAAGACCTTCCCGGATACGATCTACCTTGGAAATAACGCCCTGTGTGGCAGAATAACTCAGGTTATAAGGATGGCCAATAGCAATGACATTATCACCATCCTTCATAAGATCATAATTGCCCATATTTACTTCAGGCAGCTCTACACCGGAAGGCGGCTGCAAAAAAGCCAGGTCGTGTTTAGGGTCGGTATACAGCACGCGTGAAAGCTGTTTTTCAAAAAGCTTTCCCTGTATGGTTACTTCGGGGGTATTGTTAACCACGTGATTATTGGTGATGATAAGACCTGCCGTTTTTAAATAAAACCCCGTTCCGGTACCGGTTTGTGTAGCGATCTGGATAATGGCCTGCTGATATTTATTAATAATTTCCTGCGTGTTCATAAAATGTTCCGTTAATGAATGAGTCCTATGCCGGTATGTCCATATTCAGCTTTTCGATCTGGGTGGTGAAGCTATAGTTGAACGCCAGCAGACCAGAGAAATTCAACCCTTCGGTTCTGAAGCTCATATAAGGGTAGCGCTCTTTCCATTGTGCTTCAACCGTGCGGATATATCTGATAATGGTATCTTCCTTAAAGCGCCCGGAACCGGTATCGTAGAGATCCTCCGTATAGCCCAGGGCTTTGAAAAAGGAGGGATAATTCACCTGCATAAACAGACGCACCAACAAGGTAATGGGCCGGGGAAGACTGTAGGAATACTGGCAATAAGAGAGGCCGTATTCCATCAGTTTATTGGCAAAGTATTCATATCCGTTATCGCGGTACCAGAGCATATTTTCGTTTGCCTCATGTATAGCATCCGCCATAACTTTATGCACCTGCGGGGTTACTATGGAAAACGTGTACTTGGAGCGGAACAGGTTTTTAAAGATCTCCTCCCTGGGTTTTGTCTTCAGTTCCCTGAAGGCCTCGATCATATCCCGGTTTTTGTCCACAATAGAGCGCTCATCTTTTTTAAAATAGATTGCTCCTATTTTTTCCAGCAGGTTCAGCAGCTGGCCTTCGGGGGTGATGAGGAAGTCGATGCGGTACACCAGGCTCAGCAGCAGGTACGAAATGCCTCCGGAAAATTTATCGGCATCAATACCGGCAATTTTTTCCAGTGTTTCATCAATCCAGCTGATCATGGAATCGTATTTTACCTGTTTTTCCTTTTCCGAAAGCGGTGTAATATGGTCCTGATCTACTGCCGCCAGATGCGAAAAGTCCTCGATCAGCAAATCATCCTGTTTGTCCGATTTTGTGGCCAGTTCTTTTAGCCCATAATACAGTTTATTGGGATTAGCGGTGCTCAGGTCTGTGTCAAAACGCATGCACAGCTCATTGTTGTTTAAGGCAAAGCGGCTGTAATACAGGCCGAAATTCATTTCCAGCAACCGGCGCATCACCGGTACGGAAGGTTCTGCCATTAAGGCCAGCTTTACATCGGCCGACAGGCGGTTGTCGCGGATCTCGCCACGGATGATCTTGGATCCCTGGAACAGCTCAAAGGAGGCTGTATCCCCGTTGCGGGTATAACGCACATTTTGTACGGCATCGTCCTTCAGGTAATCAAAAAAGGCGTCTACCGACGCGGCGTAGTTTTTTTCTTTAAACAGGCTGTCAGCATCTTTCCAGCGGCGTACTTTTCCGGACATCTTATTATTATCCGAATACCGGCCGAACTCGATGGAAGGGTTGCCCTGTGCGGAGGGCTCTTCCTTCCCTCTGACCCAATTTAAAATTTTATTCAACATAGGCCTTTTTTTAAGTCGGGGAAGTTACTAAACCTTATCAAACTACCTAAAAAATTTTGCCCGGGGGCAAATCAGCGTTTTTCCCCCTATATTTACCGAAAAATGGGCATAGATTTTTCGAAACTTTATTGAATAAAATAGTAGTTTCGCTACCTCCATTTTGCCCTAACAGGGAACAGAAACGTAAAAATTAATATAACAACAGATGAAATTTATTGCATCGTCATCGGCTTTACTGAAACAACTTCAAAATATTTCAGGGGTAATTAATGCGAACAATGTATTGCCCATTTTGGAGGATTTCTTGTTTGATATTGATAAAAACCGTCTGACTATTGTAGCCACCGACCTCGAAACAGTAATGAAAACGGAGATGCAGGTAGAGGCAAAAGACAGCGGCCGCGTTTGTATTCCCGCAAAAATCCTGATCGATTCTTTAAAAAACATCCCCGAGCAACCGCTTACTTTTAATATTGACAAGAATTACAGTGTTGAAATTACCAGCGATAACGGAAAGTACAAGGTAATGGGAGAAAACCCGGATAATTTCCCGAAAGATCCTACGGCAGATGATGCGTCCAGCTTTACGATGACATCCTCCGCCCTGGTAACTGCCATCAATAAAACCCTGTTTGCCACCAGCACCGACGATCTGCGTCCGGCAATGACCGGCGTGTACTTCGAACTGGATAAAAAAGGCATCCAGTTTGTGGCCACCGATGCACACCGTTTGGTTCGGTATAAGCGAACCGATGTAAGCTCTCCCAATGTGGATACATTTATCGTTCCGCGTAAGCCGCTGAACCTGTTAAAATCGGCCCTGCCGGATAATAGCGACGAGATCACCATTAATTACAATACCAACCATTTCTTTGTAATCCATGGCACCACTCAAATGAGTTGCCGGCTGATCGATGCCCGGTTCCCGGATTACAAGGTGGTGATTCCTGCAGAAAACCCGTACCGGCTAACTGTAAACAGGACTGAATTCCTGGGAGCCCTGCGCCGGGTAAGTGTATTCAGTAATAAAAGCACCTACCAGGTGGCCCTGAATATCAGTGGCAGTGAACTACAGCTGGCAGCACAGGATGTGGATTTCAGCTTTGAAGGAAATGAGCGCATGAAATGCCAGTATAACGGCGAAGACCTGGTGATTGCCTTCAATGCCAAGTTCCTGATCGAAATGCTCAATGCAACAGATAGTGACGAGGTATACATGGAACTGAGCACGCCTACAAAAGCAGGCCTGATTAAACCTGTGGATCAGGAAGAAAATGAAGAACAATTGATGTTGGTGATGCCGTTGATGCTGAACCAATAAACAAAATGATATTTTTTAAATCTGCCTGATTAGGCGGTTGAGCCTGACTAATGCTGCCTTTGGCAAAATGGTCAGGTTTTATTTATTAGAGAGCCTTCTGCAATGATTTCTACAAAAGTTTGCATCATCGGCGCCGGACCCGGAGGCGCTACTGCCGCCCTCCAGCTGAATAAAGAGGGTATCGACTGCATCGTGGTCGACAAAGCGGTTTTCCCCCGGGATAAGGTTTGTGGCGACGGTTTAAGCGGCAAAGTACTTACCTGTTTAAAAAAGATCGACCCCCTTGTGGCGGAACGGCTGAAACAGGCCGGGTTTAAGCTCAACAGCTGGGGCGTGAGTTTTATTGCGCCGAACCGCCGGGTGCTGGAAGTGGGCTACCGGCCCGATTTTAATGCGGAGGACCACCATCACAAGGAAGTACCCATCGGTTATGTATGCAAGCGGATGGTTTTTGACCAGTTTCTGGTAGAGGAACTAAAACGCTGCGCACACGTAACACTTTACGAGGGGGTTGCGGTTACAGAATATACACTGGAAGCAGATGGCTATCGTGTGAGCGATGGTAAGGGGTTTGTGGTAAAGGCAGACCTGCTGATCATTGCCAACGGGGCACATTCGTCCTTTACAAAAAAAGTAGCCGGCATCCAGATGGAACCAGCGCATTATGTAGCAGGTCTGCGGGCGTATTATAAAAACGTAGAAGGCATGCATCCGGAAAACTTTATTGAGCTGCATTTTTTAAAAAGCCTGCTGCCCGGTTATTTTTGGATCTTTCCGCTGCCTAACGGCCAAGCCAATGTTGGGGTAGGCATGCTTAGTGAAACCATCGCCCGCAAAAAAGTCAATCTGAAAAAAGAATTGATCCGTATTGTAGAACAGGACCCGGTGTTTAAAGAGCGGTTTAAGAATGCGCAGCTGGAAGGCCCAATTGAAGGCTATGGCCTGCCTCTGGGTAGCAAAAAAAGAGTGCTTACGGGGGAACGGTACATGCTGGTAGGAGATGCCGCCTTTCTTATCGATCCGTTTACCGGCGAAGGCATTGGTAATGCTATGGGCTCTGGCCGTTTGGCGGCATTACAGGCTGTAAAAGCCATTCAGACCAGTGATTTTTCCGCGGCGGGCCTTTCCGGTTATGATAAGGACATCGAACGCGTATTGGGGTCCGAATTACGACTGAGTACCCGTATTCAAAAGCTGGTGCATTATCCTCGTTTGTTTAACCTGCTTATCAATATCAGTGCCCGTAACAAAAAGGTACAGGAGCTCCTGTCCTGTATGTTTTATGAGGTCGATCTGCGGAAGAAGTTAACAAAGCCTTCGTTTTATATCGGGTTATTGCTCAATAAATAAAAACGGCGCTAATTTTGCAATAGATCCTATATTTAAAATGATCCTATGCTACAAAAAATATTTCGGGGTGCGTTGTTGTTAACAACCGTATTAACGCTGGCCTGCAATGCCGGTAAAAATCTGAATACCCAGGTACATGAAAGAGATGCAGACGGACGGGATGTAAAGCTTAAATATCCGCAGCAGCAAACGGAAACACCTCAGAACGTTAATATGTCCTATGATTTTGAGCAGCTGTTTACGGATGCGCAAAACAAAAAGCTCGACAGCCTGGTGCGGGTGTTTGAAAAAAGCAACCTGATAACGATCAAACTAGTAACACTGCCGGCAGATAAAGTTACCGCCAGCTCTTTTGAAAGCAATAATAAAAACCTGCTGAAAGAGTGGGCCGGGGTACACGGCAACACCGATAAAGCCCTGGTGGTTTCCATCAGCAGGGGGCTGAATAAAGCCGCCATCGATTATGGCCCGTTTGTCGGAAAATTATTATCCCGATCTGAGGCAGATCATATCATCAACAATGATTTCCTTCCCGCGCTTCAAGGCGGTACTGTATACAATGGCGTCCTGCAAGGCCTTAATGACCTGATGGATACCATTCGGAGGAATATTAAATAACTACGCAGCTCTTGCAGCGTATAAGCCCTATAAGGTTTTTTTAAAACCCTATAGGGCTTTTTTCTTACTTTTGCCGCGCATTGGTTAAATGTTCACTTTTACAAAGGAATATTTATTAAAAGGGAATCAGGTGCAAATCCTGAACAGACCCGCTACTGTAAGTCCTATGCAACGTGTTTAACAATCTGAAGCCACTGTGGTGCTGCAAGCGCTATGGGAAGGCAGTTAAAAACGGGGATAAGTCAGGAGACCTGCCAACGCAGTTTTTGTTTTAAGCTTTCGTGGAATAAGGCTTGGAATGCAAATGCGCTGGTAGCTGTTACCCATTTGTTTTCTGTTTATTTCAGGTGAAGCTGTTTGATGAACTCAAATAGTAATGAGCCGATTTTATTTTTGGATCCGGTTTTCCGGAATAATAACCCTTTTGTACGGCATCGGTTGTACGGATGGGATGGCACAGATCCAGGACACTGCGTATGCCAGGGTACTGGATAGCGTATGGATCCGTTCCGGCAGGGCCGTTGTTCAGTTCAATACCGCTACGCCTGTTCAAACGCTTACCGGCAGCCGGCTGCAGCAGGTAAACAGTTTTTCGGTAGCGGATGCGCTGCGCTATTTTTCAGGTGTACAGCTCAAGGATTACGGCGGCATCGGCGGACTAAAAACCCTGAATGTAAGAAGCCTGGGGGCACAGCACCTGGGTGTTTTTTACGACGGGCTGCAGCTGGGCAATGCGCAGAACGGCATTGTTGACCTGGGGAAATTTTCACTGGACAATATTGATGCACTGAGTTTGTATAATAGCCAGAACACCTCCACACTTCAATCTGCAAGGAACTTTGGAAGCGCTGCCGCATTGTTTATAAAATCAAAACAACCGGTATTTGAACCGCACAAAAAATACCAAATAAGCGCGGCATTTAAAACGGGCTCCTTTGGGTTAATAAATCCCTCGCTGTACTGGCAGCAAAAAGTAGCCGGGAATATGGCCACAACGGTTAGCGTAGAAACCGTTCATGCGCATGGAAGATATAAGACCCGTTATCAAAAGCAGGCATATGATACCACCATTGTACGGCAGAATGCAGACGTGGCATCCCGGAGAATGGAATTTGCAGTGCAGAATCTGCATAAGGATGCGACCACTCATTGGAAACTACAAGCCTATTTTTATAATGCTGAAAGAGGATTGCCGGGCGCCGTTGTTGCAGAGCGGTTTTATAATGCGCAGCGGCTCTGGGACCGCAATTTCTTTACGCAGGGCATGTGGCGCAAACAAATCAATACCCGTTATCAACTTTTGGTACAGGGAAAGTACGCTAACGACTATACCCGGTACCTGGATACTACCATCAAAAAGATCGGCGGGGCACCACTTAACAACACTTATCGCCAGCAGGAATATGACGCGTCACTGGTAAATGAATACCTCATTGCAGCCGGATGGAGCGTGTCGCTGGCCACAGACTGGATTGTAAATAAAATGCAAGCAAACCTCGATCATTTTGCGTATCCGGTACGAAGCACCGGGCTGGTGGCGATTGCCACCGAGCTGAAACGGAAACGCTTCATGGCCGCCGGTAATTTGCTGGGAACGTTTACCCGGGAAAAGGTGAGCACCGGGGCGGCGGCAGGAAACAAGGATGTGTTAACGCCCGCCATCAGTGCCTCCTGGCGGCCCTGGAATCATCTTCCCATCAGTGTTCGCTCTTTTTACAAACGCATTTTCAGAATGCCTTCATTCAACGACCTGTATTACACGATCATTGGCAATGCCACGCTGAAGCCGGAATACACCACCCAGTATGATATCGGGCTTCAGTATAAAAAGAACCTCGCCGACACGGGATCCTGTATCAGCCTGCAGGCGGATGTATACTATAATGCCATCCGGGATAAAATTATTGCCATCCCGGCCAATAACCTGTTCCGCTGGAGCATGATCAATATGGGAAAAGTAGCAGTAAGGGGAGCGGATCTACGGTTTACCTATGCCATCGCTATTCAGCACCGGGTATTTCTTAACAGCACGCTTACCTATTCGTATCAGCGGGCGGTAAACAAAACGGCAGGAGAGCGGTCCTATAATCAGCAGATCCCCTATGCTCCCAAACACAGCGGATCCACAACGGTGCAGACAGCGTATCGCAGCTGGGGTCTTAACTATAGTTTTATATATACCGGGGAGCGGTATATGCTTCCGGAAAACGATCCGCAAAATTACCTGGAACCCTGGTATACACACGACCTGTCGCTTACGAAAACGGTCCGGTTAAAACAGACGAACGCTGTGCTGGCCCTGGAAGTGAACAACCTGCTGAATCAATACTATGATGTTGTGGTCAATTATCCCATGCCGGGCCGGAACTACCTTCTAAAAATTGCCTTTAACTTATAAAATACAGTACATGAAACAAAACCGATGGATGCCCGCTTTTATGTTCTTAGCATGCTTACTGCTTTTAGGTGCCTGCAGGAAGGACCATGACCGGACGCCGCCGCCTCAGAAGACTGAAAAAGACACCACCAGTACCGGATTTTATTTATTAAATGAAGGCGGGTGGGGCTATAACAACGCAACGCTGGATTATTTTGATTCGCACAACGGGGTGTACGAGCGTGATGTGTTTACCAAAGCGAATCCGGATGCCGTACTGGGTTTGGGCGATACCGGGAATGATATCGGTGTATATGGCAGCAAATTATATATCGTAATGAACTGGTCAAAAAAAATAGAGATACTGGATGCCCGCACCGCCCGGCGGATCAAAGTACTAACCGATCAAACACATAAGGCCATCGAAAATGCGCGTTATATCACCTTTGCGAATGGCTATGCTTATCTGAGCTCTTATACGACTTCCGAAAAAGGAATGGTGCTGGAAATAGACACGGCTACGCTTAGCATCACAAGAACGGTGGAAGTAGGGCGGCAGCCGGATGAGCTGACGGTGGTGGGTAATAAATTATACGTTGCCAATAGCGGAGGTTATAGTCCGTCCAATTTGGAGGACTATATTTCTGTGGTTGATTTGCCGGCTTTTAAGGTGACTAAGGCCATAACGGTTGCGCCCAATTTGAGGCGGCTGAAAAAAGACAGTAACGGGTATCTGTATATCTGCCCCTGGGGCACTACCAATAACCTATATATAGTGGATACAAAAACCGACCAATTAACCGACTCCATAGGGGTAAAGGTAGAAGATTTTACCATTGTGCGGGATACGGCATATGTATATGGAACCGATTATGGCGGAGGGCAGCATGCTTATACACGGGTAGATCTCAAAAGCAAAAAAGTAATACCCGGATCGTTTATTACAGATGGCACAAAGATCGTCATTCCCTATGGCCTTGCCGTGGATCCAAGCAATGGCAGTATTTATATAGCTGATGCGCGGAATTACAGCGAAGCGGGCGACCTCTATTGCTTTGATGCTTATGGAAAGCTAAAAAACACGATAAGAAAAACGGGGATTATTCCTGGCCATATAGCTTTTTATAACCGGAACGGAGCTCCCCGCCGTTAAATTTTTTATGCACCTCAACGTACGATCCATTGTATAGCAATCAAACAAAAAATAAACACATGAAAAGACCATATTCCATGAGACCATTAACAACCAACAAAAAAAAATTCACATGAAACAATTTTTCTTTTTTGCATTCCTTCTTTTAATAGCAATGAGCAGCTGTAATAAAGATAAGGATGTAACTACTACACCCGTATACAGTTTTTCCGTAACTACAGACACCATCAATGCCGTTATCCAAAAGCCGGTGGTCATTGAATCGAACAAGACCGGTGGTTCTGAGGCCACAGTTGCCTGGATCGTTGACGGTAAAGAGTTGTCGTCAGCACATGCATTTACGCATGTATTTGAAGTAGCCGGTTTTTACAAAGTGCTTTTCAAAGCCCGGAATGATGCAGGGGTATTTGAAAAGGAATTTATTATTGATGTAGCGCCCAAAGTGCGTGAAGGCGGGGCAAGTCAATATATTTCAAGAATCCTGGAATATTTGCCGGCTCCTGGTCAGTTTATTAATGTGGCGCCGGGTAATGTAGCAAGCGCTGAAGGCATTGTAGGAAAGAACAGCGGATTGGTAACATTGGGCGCATATGGAGGATACGTCACTTTTACATTTGACCATTCGGTTCAAAATAAGGAAGGCGCCGATCTTGCGATTTATGGGAATCCGGCAAAGCCGCCAACAGACTGGAGCGAACCGGGCATCGTAATGGTAAGCCGCGATGATAATGGAAACGGGATTGCAGATGATGCCTGGTATGAGCTGGCCGGCAGCGAATATAACAGCGCGGAAACGATCAAAAATTATAAAATCACCTATTATAATCCGAAAGTCTATGCAAACGTACCCTGGAAGGATAACCAGGGCCATTCAGGAGCCGTGGAGATCAATGCCTTTCATAAGCAGCAATATTATCCGTTGTTTGCCCCTAACCAGGATTCGCTCGTATTTACCGGTACCCTGCTGAAAAGTACGTTTGGACAGGTAAGCGGCATCTGGATCAATGCCGGTTTTAGCTGGGGATATGCGGATTCCTATTCCTCCGGTGATGACTATGATACAAAAAAATATAACTCTTTTGATATTTCCCGGGCGGTGGATGCCAGTGGTAAACCTGTTCAGCTGAAGGCGATCGATTTTGTAAAGGTCTATACCGCTCAAAACAACAAAGGAAACGCATTAATGGGCGAGATCTCCACTGAGATCAAGGGCGCCGAAGATTTACATTTTGGAAAATAAAAATTGAATAATGAATATGTATATGAAACAACCGTTACACAAATTACTGCTGCTATTAACGTTGGGGATGCTGCTGCAGGCCTGCTCCAAAAACGACGATTATTTCCGGGAACGTCCACGGCCTAATCCATTAGAAAATGCGCAGCCTTATTCCAGCGGCTTTTTTGTGATCACTGAAGGGTCGTACGGACAAATGGCCGGAACCGTTAATTTCTATGCCTATGGGGCAGATACCATTGTTACCCGGGCCTATGAAAAAGCAAATCCCGGTAAGGTTACTGCAAATGCTTCTTTGTCCAGTACCCTGCAATTTGCTACGTTGTACAACCAAAAGCTGTACCTGGTCAGCAAGCTAAACGGACCCATTGTCCGGTTGGATGCACGCACCTTAAAGGAAGAAGTGCGGTATAACCAGGAATCCAGCAACTGGAGAAGCCTGATCGGTGTAAGGGATAACCTGGGGCTGGTAAGCGCGGCCGATGGGGTTTACGCAATTAATCTGAATACACTGGCTGTGCAGTATAAACTGAGTTCGGTTTCCGCTGTTAATACCGGAGATATGCTGAAAGAAGGAAATTACGTATACCTGTTACAGGCCAATGGTGCAAAGATCATCGATGCAACGAATTATTCATTTGTAAAAAGCTTTGCAAACATCAGCCGGGGTTTTGCCCGAACCCCCAATGGAAAAGTATGGGCATCTGCCGGCAGCCGTCTGATCGCCATCGATAAAAACCTGGATACCGTGGGTGTTGCATTACCGGTGAGTATCGGCTCGTTTGGGTTAGATGCACCCACCAGGATCACCGCTTCTACAAAGGAGAATGCGGTTTTTTATCATTCCGGGGCTGCTATTTATAAATATGTAGATGGCAATGCCGGATCGGTTGGCCAACCGTTTATTACAATCAGTGAATCTCCGTTTATGGTATATGGTGCTATCCGGTACGACCGGAACAAAGACTACCTGGTGGTGAACGGCATTAAGGGATATGGCGGATTAGCCGGAGTAAACTTTCTTTTGATCTATAATGCTTCTACAGGAGCATTGGTGAAGAAAATCGTATACGGAAATGATGGCTCCGTTGTGGATTTTAACCATATTTATTTCCCGGGGCTCGCCGTTTTTTATTAACCGGAACCTTGTTAAAGAAACGGTTGGGATTGCCGGAATATGGCCTTTTTAATAAACAGGATTATACACTTGATAAGAAGCCGGTGTTATGTGATGACAACCGGTTTCTTATTTTCATCCACGGCCACAAAAGAAAATACACCGCTTACTGCTTTTTCGCGGTGTGTGCTGTACATCTGCTCTACATAAATATCTACCTGTACTTTCATACTCGTATTGCCGATATGTATAATGGAACCCGTTAGTTCGATGATCGTTCCCGAGGGGATAGGATGTTTAAAGTCGATCCGGTCGCTGCTTACCGTTACCATCCGCAGCCGGCTGTAGCGGGTAGCGGTAATAAAGGCCACTTCATCCATCAGCTGCATGGCCATACCGCCAAATAACGTGTCGTAATGGTTGGTGGTATTGGGAAAAACGGCTTTATAAATACGGGTCGCTGCCGCGGCGATCCGGTCTTCTGTATGCATGTGTAATTGGTTTTAAAACTGAAAGCGGGAAAAGAACGTTACGTGCCGGACGAATCCTTATAGAATACGCCCAGGATCCCTTTTAGCTTGTGCTGAAATTGTTGTTGATGATATTGTGCTTTGAGCGCTTTTAAACATTCGGCACAGAGGCAATCTTCATACTGCTTAAAGATAAAATCCCGTTCCTCATTATTCAGGGAAACGGTGCTGCATTGGCAAAGAAGAATACTGCCCACCTTGCATTCAAAAGGTTGTTTACAGCGTGGGCAGTATTTATCTTCATGTTGGCACATAATTATTCCGGTACCGGTGTGTTTATTTTTTTACGCAATGCTTTTGCCGCTTGGATCATGGCGGTGAGCGCTTGTGTGGTTTCTTCCCATGCCCGGGTTTTTAAACCACAGTCGGGGTTAACCCATAGGCGCTCTGCGGGGATATAGTTCAACGCTTTCTCCAGTAATGCGGCCATTTCCTCTTTTGTAGGAACGCGGGGCGAATGAATATCATACACACCGGGACCGATATCATTGGGGTATTCAAACAACGCAAATGCATCCAGCAATTCCATCTGGGAGCGGGATGTTTCAATGGTGATCACATCCGCATCCATGGCTGCAATAGAACGAATGATATCGTTGAATTCCGAGTAGCACATATGTGTATGAATCTGAGTTTGATCCTGAACGCCGGAAGCCGCAATCCGGAAGGCGGTTACGGCCCAGTTCAGGTACGCCTGTTGCTGTTCCTTTCTTAAAGGTAAACCTTCCCTGATTGCGGGTTCATCGATCTGGATGATCTTTATCCCCGCTTTTTCCAGATCCGTCACTTCATCCCGGATGGCCAGGGCAATCTGGTTGCCGGTAATATTGCGGGGCTGATCATTCCGTACAAAACTCCATTGCAAAATAGTTACCGGGCCGGTAAGCATTCCTTTTACCGGTTTGGAGGTTAAGGATTGGGCATAAGCACTCCATTCCACAGTCATCGGTTTGGGCCGGTACACATCGCCATAGATCACCGGCGGTTTTACACAGCGGCTGCCATAACTCTGTACCCAACCGTTTTTTGTAAAAGCGAACCCCGCCAGCTGTTCGCCAAAATATTCCACCATATCGTTCCGTTCAAATTCTCCATGTACCAATACGTCCAGCGCTATTTCTTCCTGCCATTGAATGGCTTTACGGGTTGCCTCCTGTACCCGTTGGAGATAGTCCGCATCAGAAAGCTGTTGTTTTTTCCACTGGGCCCGCCAGTTGCGCACTTCTTTTGTTTGGGGAAAAGACCCGATGGTAGTGGTAGGAAAGAGCGGCAGGCCCAACTCCTGTTGTTTTTCCTTTCTAACCGGAAAAGAGCTGATCCGTTCTGCATCTGCAGCGGTAATAGCAGCCACCCGGTCCTTTACCTGCTGTTTATGGATCATTGAAGCGGTTTTGCGCGCTTCCATACAACGGCTGTTTTCCTCCAGCAGCTTTTTTGAATGCGCCGCTCCGGGATCCGTTGCAATCTGCTTTAACGAAGCCACTTCCCTCAGTTTTTGTTTGGCAAAGGCCATCCATTGCTTGATCGCTTCCGGGAGAGTCTTTTCATCGGTTTCCAGGTCGAGGTCGCAGGGTACGTGCAGCAGGGAACAGGAAGGCGCGATCCAGATCCGGTTGGACCCGATAGCATCCATTGCTTTTTGAATCAGCAACAGGGATTGTTCAAAGTCATTTTTCCAGATATTCCGGCCATCCACAACGCCCAGTGAAAGATGGGTTCGACAATTTACAAACCCCGGTGTATCGAGGATGTCATTCAGCTGCAACGGGCACCGCACCAGGTCGAGATGCAGGGTGTGTACCGGTAATGAAAGCGCCGTTTTCAGGTTGGGTCCAAAACAATCAAAGTAACTGGCAAGGACGATGCGAAGATTGGGAAAGCGTGTGGAAAGTATTGTGTAGGTTGTTTTAATGGCCTGTTGCGTTTTCTCATTCAGCTGAAGCGCCAGGCAGGGCTCATCGATCTGAATATAATAGGCACCCTGTGCATCCAGCTTTTCCAGTACCTCCATATAAACGGGCAGGAGGTTTTGCAGCAGGTCAACTCGGTCAAACCCATCCTCTTTTTCCTTGCCCGATAACAGGAAACTAACGGGGCCCAGGAGCACGGGCTTGCTGTTGAAGCCGGCCTTTTTGGCCTCATTGAACTGGTCGATCACCTTATTGTTAAAAAAACTAAAGCGCTGATCTTTTTTAAACTCCGGAACGATATAATGGTAGTTTGTATCAAACCATTTGGTCATTTCCATGGCGGTAAGATCATACCCGTTTTGCTGATAGCCTCTTGCCATGGCAAAAAGCAGGTCCAGCGGAGCGCTTTGCTCCTTTTCTATTAAAGGATGATAGCGGTCCGGGATGGCACCGGTCATCAGGCAGGTATCCAGTACCTGGTCATAAAATGAAAAATCATTTACGGGGATCAGGTCCATACCCGCATCTTTTTGCAGTTGCCAGTTGGTGTCCCTGATCTTTTTTGCCGTCTGCTCCAGTTGTGCAGCGGTCATGCTGCCGGCCCAGTATTGTTCACTGGCCTTTTTCAGTTCCCTGTTGCTACCAATACGCGGGTAGCCGAGGTTGTGCGTTTGCATTTCTTTTAACTTTTTAATGAAGAATAAGCTAAAAGCCCTTTGCAAGTTTCGCAATGCGGCGGTGATCAAGAAAAAGACAGACAGATGCGTAACCAGGAACAGTGTGAGGAGGCTGCCCCGTTACAGAGAGGGAAAGAATAAAACATCATGCAGATCCTTGCTTTATACCGCGAAAGCATTGTTCCTACGGATAAGGCAGGTCTCCTGGCTTACAGCAGCGTTTACCGTCCTTCCCATGGCTCCGGGCCACAGTGGACATATGAGGTAAAGCCTTTTGCGCTGTTTACAGTTGCGCGACAGCTCGTGATTTACACACGATTCCCTATTATCCCTGATCTTCATCAGGGACCTTTTCCGGTTGATGAAAAATGAAAGAACTTATCGAAGGACAAATGTAGCTAAATCGGTGGAGTTACCGCAGAAAAAATGGGGGCATAACATTTTTTGTATTATTTATGAACGCAAGGTGCGCAAAGGACCCGCAAGGAGCGCGACGAGAGCCATAGTGATGAATGTCTTAGCAACCCTTGCGAAAACCTTGCGTTCCTTGCGGTTGAAATTGAATCACATAGCAAATGCAGCGTGTAATAAAAATGTTATGCACCCGAAAAAATGGTTGTGAAAAAAAAGCGTTAGCTGCAAAAGGATTTGAGCAGGGGAAAGAGAAACCGTAATTTTGAACAACTCCGGTATTATCCCGGAAGCAGGTCATCTGTAACAAAAACCTGGAATAATAATGAACGGCACTAAATGGTTAATGATTCTTTTTGCATTTCCGGTTACTATTGGTTTTTATGCTTGTAAAGATAAACGGCACGACCGGACGAGGGATTACCGGTTGGATCATTATGCTTTTTTCCTGGTGTCGGTGATCAACGACCGGGAATTTTATTTAGACCTGTTGCGGAATACCCTGCAGGAAAAAAGGAAGACGATACTAGACCCTGCAAGATCCGATACCCTGAAGGGCGATCAGCAACATATTGCATCGTATGACACCCTGTTCTTCCGGTCGGATGAACTGCTTTATGAGCCGGCAAAAAAGATCGGTTCCGGCACTGTAACGGATAATACACCCCCGGATAATATTACCCATGAGGAAGCGGCCTGGCTGAATGAGCGGATCGGTGACCTGGTAACCGTATTCCGGGAACTCAACCAGACTTACCGGCGCTTTGATCAATATTACGGGCAGGGCGGTTATAAAGCGGATAAGGGATCGTATGGCCTGCAGCTGATCGATTCGATCCGGCTGCTGGATGATCAGTTCGGCGTTATCAGCGACAGTATCATACTGCGGTCCGATCATATATTCAAAGATATTTACCAGGTGCCGGAAAAGAAAAATGCCTTCGCCCCGGCAGCGGCCCTGATGCAACAATCGATAGCCGCCTGCAACAGTTATACCCGGATGCTGGAACCGCTTCTTTCCGGCGGCACGCAAACCGGCGCCGTCACAGACAAAGCCTTTAGCGCTGCAAAAGATTCCATCCGCCAGCAAACCCTGGCGCTGGCGCAACTTGGATTAAGCGGTACGGAGCGATCGATCTGGGCAGATGTGCTTGTACTGAGATTCCGGCACCTGCTGATGGGGTTCAGTACTTATGCGGAGGTGCGGCTTCCGGCTCCGGGCCAAAAGAAACGCGTTCAGAAAGCGAACCTCGATTTTCTGAATGCTATAGAAAACCGGATGCGAAGGTATGATGCTCTTTTTTTAAAATTGTAGATCACCCGGTATTTCCTGCGTTAAAATAACCGGCAACCAGCTTTTTTTATCCATGCTACTGTAATAACTTTAGGGTATGGACTTCGTTATTGCAGCTACATATGACAACTATATTGACGCGAACCTGGCAATGGGGAACCTGCTGAGTGAGGATATTAATTGCTGGCTGAAGGATGAAAACACGATCGGTATTCATCCTGGTTTGATTAATGCCATTGGGGGAATCAAACTAATGGTAGCAGCTCCGCAGATCGACCGCGCCATGGAAATACTACGTACAGCAAAACAGCAATACCAGGCGCAAAACCCCTGTCCCCATTGCGGTTCTACAAACGTGGAGTATATTACTACTCCTAAAAAAGCATCCACCTGGTTACAGACTTTTGTAAACATTGTGCGGCTTGGCGGTGCTGAGATGGCTGCAGATAAAGTATACCATTGTTTTGACTGTGGTTTTGAATTTGAAGATTCCGTTAAAGAGCAAGCAAGCTGATGGAACCGGTTGTTACATATTTTTCCACCCTGGAGCAGCGCCCGCTGGAACGCATGGCCCTGCTCGTGGGCGGACTAATCTTTTTCTGGATCATCGAAGGTGCCATTCCCTTGTTTCAGCTGAAATACCGGAAGACAAAATTTTCGCATGCGCTGGTCAATTTCGGGTTCACGGTCATCCACCTGATCATTCATACAGCGCTTGCGGTGTTGATCGTATTGCTGTCTGACTGGTGCCGCAACGCAGGCTTTGGCCTGGTATACTGGTTGCACGCGAATGTAGCGGGTGCGATCGTCATCGGGGTACTGGCGCTGGATTTCAGCAGCTGGCTGGTTCATTGGAGCATGCATCAGCAACCCTATTTGTGGCGCTATCACCTCATTCATCACAGCGATAATAAAGTGGATGTGACCACGGGCCTGCGGCATCATCCCGGCGACAGCCTGCTGCGCGGTATCTTTTTCCTCCTGCTGATCTTTGTAAGCGGTGCGCCCATGTACAGCGTGATGATCTATCAGACCCTGGTGGTGATCACCACCGCGTTCACCCATGCCAATATCAGCCTGCCTAAAAAACTGGATAAAGGACTCAGTTATGTACTCATTTCTCCCAATATGCACAAAGTGCATCATCACTGGAAACAGCCGTATACAGATAGTAATTATGGGGCTGTTTTTTCCATATGGGACCGTTTGCTGGGCACGTATAAAGAGTTGGATCCTTCCAAAATCCGGTATGGATTGGACCGTTATTATGACAACGAAAAGGATGAGGATTTTTTGAGTCTGATGAAGGATCCTTTTATAAAAAAGCGGCAGCGGCAGGATGCTGCGCTGATCCAACCAGGGAAGAAAAGTCCTTCAACCTGAAAGAGTTTCCTACATTTGAAGCATGATAAAAAAGAAGATAATAGCGGTGATTCCTGCCCGGTATGCGGCAACGCGGTTCCCTGCAAAATTAATGAAGATGCTGGGCGACCGGCCGGTGATTGCGCATACCTACGCGGCTGTGGCCGGCAGCGGCCTGTTTGACGATGTTTTTGTGGTAACGGATAGCGCATTGATCTTTGAAGAAATCGTATCCCGGGGCGGAAAGGCAATCATGAGCGTTGCAGAACATGAAAGCGGCACCGACCGGATCGCAGAAGCGGTAAAAGATATGGAGGTGGATGTGATTGTGAATGTACAGGGCGATGAGCCCTTTATGCAAAAGGAACCTCTGGAAAAAATTGCAGCCCTGTTCAATTCCGATACCGTGCAGGTTGGTTCTTTGATGCGGAAATTTGCTTCGGAAAACGAGGTGCAAAACCCCAATGCCGTAAAAGTGGTGACGAATAAGAACGGGAAGGCATTGTATTTCAGCCGGAGCGTGATCCCTTATAAGCGGGACGAAAATATAGCCGTGCCCTATTACCTGCACATTGGTGTATATGCATTCCGCAAAAAGGCCCTGCTGGACTTTACCGCCTGGCCGCCTTCGCCACTGGAACAAACGGAGAAACTGGAGCAGCTGCGTTTTTTGGATAATGGAGTGGATATTCATATGGCGGAAACCGGTTATGAAACCGTGGCCATTGATACACCGGAAGACCTGGAAAGGGCCATGGCACTCCTGAACCGGTAAAATAATTATCTTTCCTGTATGAAGATGCGTCCCGAAAAATATCTGCGATACCTTTTTTTGCCCAACCTGTTTGAGCTTTTCGGAACCGAGCGCACCCGGGAGATCCTTTCTGTGAACCCAACCGTTGTGCCTAAAAGAGAGGAAGCGCAACAGGTAATCATTACGGCATATTGCTATAACAAAGAAAACATCGAAGAGCGAAAGGATATTTCCTTACAGGAGGCGTTGACATTAAAAGAAGGAAATAAGATTGCTTGGATCAACGTTGATGGGCTTCGTAAATCCGACGTGGAAACGGTTGGTGCGCGTTATGGTATTCATCCCCTGCTGCAGGAAGATATTCTGAGTGTGAACCAGCGGGCCAAGATGGACGAAGAGGATGAGATCCTTTTCTGCCTGATGAATATGCTTTATTACAACGAACAAAAAAAGTCGGTAGACCAGGAGCAGATCAGCCTTGTATTGGGAAAAAATTTTGTGATCACCTTTCAGGAAGACCTGAACCGGGATGTGTTTACCGCATTGCGGGAGCGATTAAAGTTGCCGACGAGTAAAACGCGTACCAAGGAGGCCGATTATTTATATTACACCTTACTGGATACCATCGTAGATCATTACTTTATTGTAATGGACAAACTGGGCGACGAGATTGAGGACCTGGAGGAGGAGATCATCCGGAGCGCCAGCAAGCGGACGCTGGCATATATCAATTCACTAAGAAAAGAACTGATTGTTTTAAAAAGAACCATTTACCCGGTGCGGGAGGTGATCAGCGGCCTGATTAAAAGTGAAAATGACCTGCTGACGGAACAAAACGAACGCTATTATAAAGATGTGTATGATCATATTGTACAGGCCATTGACCTGGTAGACAATTACCGGGACATGCTGACCGGTATGCAGGATCTGTACCTCAGCAATGTGAACCTGAAGATGAATGAGGTTATGAAAGTAATGGCCGTTGTAACCTGTTTATTGGCCCCGGCTACCGTTATCGGCGGTATTTTTGGGATGAACTTTAATGTATTGCCACTCACCAATCAGCATTTTGGCTTCTGGATCGCTGTAGCGGCGATGATCCTGATCCCTATCTGGATGTTGCTGATCTTTAAAAAGAAAGGTTGGTTTTAATCGCTAAAATAATTTCTCCTGGGGCGGCTTTATTCCTGCAAGGCGTATATAAATGGTGGATTGGCCACGGTGGTGGGTCTGGTGCTCAAAGGTTTTGGCAATCCAGCCGGCGCGGCTTATGTCCATGTTAAATAAAGATACCTGTTCACCCAGCTTTCCGGCATCCAGTTTCTTTAATCCTCCGATCACAAAATCATAAGATGCGGTTACATAGTACATGACGGAGTCCTTAATTTGTGCAGTACTGCTTTGCTCCAGGTCTCTTTTTCCAAAGAGCAGTGGCTGATCGAGCGCTTTGGCGGTAAGCAACACATTGTCTGTGGCCAGGTGCAGCATCTGCCGGGCAAAGCTCCGGATGCTATCAACCGGTTTTAAGGAATATTGATCCGCCGGCATTGTATTCAGGTATTCCAGGGTATAAGCTTTTGCCCGTTCCCAGTCTTTAATAAATTGTGTTTTGATGTCTTCGTTTGTAATGCTTTGTGCAGCAGCGGTTGCCGGATAAAACGGTGCCATGAATATCATCAGGAAAATGGTCAGCCTGGAAACGCCGGCAAACATTCCTGCGGAGGCAGGAACGTGGACTGCAGTATTATTCTGTTTCATAAAAAAATCTTTTCTTAAAATTAAGCAGAATACCCGGTTTGCCAACAAAAAAACCGGTGGTATTGCCCAGGGCAGGGACAAGTAGCAACCGTTGTAAGGCCGGTTTATTTCCGTTTGAATACCGGCACGGTGCTGCAGGGCTCTCCGTACATAAGGCTTTTTACCACGGGGAGTAATTTTAGGGAAATGGCGGCATATGCTTCTTCCGATACCGGAATATCACCGCAGCCCTTGATCACCACACGCGCATCCGAAAAAGAGGTGGTGTCAATGGCATCAATATTTTTCAGGAGCCATTTATTTTTGACGGAAGCCTCATCGCCCAGGCATATGAATTTGGCAATGGGCTGCAGGTAGCTCACAATAAGCATATAGGCCCATAGCGGAATGATGGCATCTGCGGAGCACACAATGCCCACCAATTGGTTTTCATAGGCCGACCAGTCCAGTTCTTTCAGCGCAGTCCGGAAATCCTTTTCTTTAAGGATCATGCCCATAAAGAGATAATCCTTGATATCAAACAATTTAACCGGCTCCGAAGGATAATAGGATTCCAGGTTGAGGGTAATGATCCCGCTTTCTGCTACTTTATTTCTGATAATCGGCTCCATAATTAGTAAAACAAAGTTAAGCCTGCTTTGGTTTATTCCTGCTGTGTGCATACAAATAAACAGCCCCGCCAAAAGCGGGGCTGCAAAAAAATATACAGAACTCTGATTAATAGAATTTGCTCCGGAAATCCTTAATGGTAGCGGCTTCCCGCAACGCCTGGATCGACTGGAACTGGCTCTGTTGTTTTGCCTGCTGGTACCGCATCTTGCGCAGTTCATCCAGGTTTTGAACGGAGGCGGGTGTGCTCATTAAATTGTCAACCCGTACTACATACACCCCTTGTGTGCCGGCAATTGCTTCCGGTATTACCTTTTGCAGGTTGGCTTTATTGAAAGCAGCGCCGATCACTTTTGGCTCAAACCCAACGGCAGAAGGAGACTGGCCGTTAAAGCGCAGGCTATCGGCGGTTTCCACCTGTTGCTTCAGCGAGGATGCCGCCGCTTCCAGGGTACTAATTTTGCCAATCTTATCCGTGATGATCTTTGCTTTTTTCTGGTTTACAAGCAGGGGCTCCACCATCATACGCGCTTTCGCAGGGCTCATGGTTCCTTCTTTATTGATCTCGGTAACCAATCCAACAACATAATAATCACCCACTCTTTCCGGCTGGATCACATCGCCCAGGCCGGCTTTATAAATATTTTTTACAAAGCTCCGGGAAGCTCCCAATCCCTGTATCATCGCGCCGGTAGGCGGAATGTCAGCTGCAACCGACTTCATAATGCCCTTTTCCTGCTGCAGTTTCTCAGCGGCGGCGTTAAAAGCCTTTTGGTTGGTTGCCTGGGCCGCAAAATGCGTAGCAGCGCTGCTGGCTGCATTATCGGTTTCCTGGCTGGCCTCGATCGGCTTGGTTACATAAGCAATCTTATAACCGGTAGCACTTCCTTTTGTGGCCAGGACTTCAACAATGTGGTACCCATAATCTGTTTTTACGATGCCTCTGCTGCCCACGGGATGCGTAAATATATAGTCATTAAAAGTTGGCATCATCTGCCCGGAAGGTACATTATCATAAACACCGCCGTTTGCCGCACTGCCCTGGTCTGTTGAGAACTTTACAACCAGTGAATCAAAATTAGACCCGTTTTGTAACGCAGTAAACAAGCTATCAGCCAGCTTACGTGCAGTAGCACTGTCGCGTAAAGGAACCTGCTGGCCGGTTTGCGGATCCTGTGTTACCGTACCTACCAGGATGTGGCGTACTTTAACAGTGTCCGGCATGCTGGTAGTGGCAACAATTTTTGCCAAGGCATAATTGTTCCCATCCACATAAGGGCCGTAGGTATTGCCGGCACCTACCCGAAAGATGGAATCTTTCATGGGTACCTGGATGCGGCTACCGCTGATAAAGCCATCATAGTAATTGTTGATGCCCTCGCTCATCAGGAAGTCTTTTATATTATGCGCACTGTCAAAAGCCGGCTTCAGATCCAATACCCGCTGACGCGCCACGGCGCTGTCTGCTGCATTGGGCTGCGCATTGAAAGCCACATAGGAAATGCCACGGCTTTCCTGTTGTTTAAAGTCGTTTTTATGCTTATTAATATAATCCTGTATATCACTGTCAGTAACCTTTACCGCCGAATCGGAAATGGTGGTGTAGGGCACTCTTACAAAAGAAACTTTTGACATCAGGGCGTCCTCGGTCTGCCGTTTTTCCATCATCCATTTAGGGAAATTGATGCTGGTAGTTAACAGGGCATCGTATTTTTCTGCCTGGCGCTGGAGGATCAACTGGTCCAGGAAGGCATTAATCTGTGCTTTTTGTTCAGCGTTTCCCTTTGATTTGATGTCGTTGATCTGTCTCTGTGCGGCCGCAGCATCAAATTTCCCGGTTTGAGGATCCGTAAAACCCTGTGCCAGTTCCTGGGGAGGATTGGCTCCAAACAGCAGGTCGTTCAGTTCTTTTTTGCCTACATCCAGTCCCAGTTTTTTAGATTCCTGGGAAAGCAGGATCCGGGAAACCTCCTGGCCCCAGGCCATTTCGTTGGCTTGCTGAGCAGCACCTTCACCGCCGCTCATTCCGCGGGCCTGCATCATTTGCGTTTGTTGTTCTACAAGGTTACTGAATTCCTGGAACTCAATTTTATCACCGTTTACTTTTCCAATGGTCCGGACATCTCCGGTAAACAGGCTTCCGCCGTTCTCAAAAGCAAGCATCACTACAAATATGACCAATGCAAGCCCAATGATCACAGCCATCACCTTGCCATACTTGTCCTGAATGTTCTGTATTACTGACATGTTAAATAATATAGTTAATTAAAAGGTTGGCAAAAATAGCGTTTTTAAAGATATCAACAAACTGTGGAAAAAAGGGTGGAAATAGCCCGAAAACAGGACATTTCAAGGGTTGAAAATGAGGCAATAACCAGGCTTTTTCAAACCTTCCGAACCACTTCATATACATCTTTCCGGCGGTCTGCCAGGTTTTTAACGCTTCCGAATTTATGGAGATGTCGTAACAGGTCAATGTCCACATCACCGATCACCACCATTTCCGTATTGGGGGTAGCTTCCGCTTCAATACCATTAGACGGAAAAGAAAAATCGCAGGGCGTAAGGATCATCGATTGTGCATACTGGATGTCCATATTCTGTACCTGGGGCAGGTTGCCCACATTGCCGGCAATGGCTACATAGCATTCATTTTCAATGGCCCGGGCCTGCGCACAATGCCGCACCCGGAAATAAGCGTTTTGGGTATCAGTAAGAAAAGGCACGAACAGGATGTCCATTCCCTCGTCTGCCAGCAGGCGGCTGAGTTCGGGAAACTCGGAGTCGTAACAAACCAGGATGCCTACTTTACCACAATCGGTATCAAAGGCTTTTACCTGGCTGCCGCCCACCATGCCCCAAACGCGCTCCTCATCGGGTGTAACATGAATTTTTTCATATTTGTCTACGGATCCGTCGCGCTGACAGAGGTACCCTACATTGTAAAGGCGGCCATCTACCACCTCCGGCATGCTCCCCGTTACAATATTGATATTGTAGCTTACGGCCAGGGCCGCAAACCGGTCGCGTATAACGGCGGTATATTTGGAAACCTCTTTTACGGCGTCGGCGGCGGAAAGGTGGTTGTATTCGGCCATCAGGGGCGCATTAAAGAATTCGGGAAACACGGCAAAATCGCAACGGTAGCCGGAAACCGTGTCCACAAAGTATTCGACCTGGGTCATCATTTCTTCCAGGTTCTTATAAAGCCGCATCTGCCATTGCACCAGCCCCAGGCGCACCACGCGTTTGAGCGGGAAGGCCTGCTCGCTCCGGTCTTCATAATAAATATTATCCCATTTCAGTAACACGCCATATTCATTAGACTGTACGTCGCCATGCAGGTAATTTTTGATAATACGTACCGGGTGAAAATCGTTGGCGAGCTGAAAGTCCAGCACCGGGTCATGCAGCTCTTTCTGTTTTACCTTTTGGATATACGCGCTGGGCGTCATTTCCCGGGCATACTTATGATACCCGGGTATCCGGCCGCCAAATACAATCCCTTTCAGGTTCAGGCGTTCGGCCAGTTCTTTCCGGTAATCGTACAACCGCCGTCCCAGGCGCATACCACGGAACTGCGGTTTAATGAAAACGTCAATGCCATATAGGATTTCCCCTTCGGAATCATGCGAATTAAAGGAATAATTGCCGGTAATGCTTTTATAATTGTGCCGGTTGTTCACTTTTTTTTCGTCTACGATAATCGAAAGCGCACAAGCTGCCATTACGCCGTTTATATAGATTACTACCTGGCCTTCGGGAAACAGGTTGATCAACCGGTTGATTTGCGCCCGCTGCCAGTAGCTTTCCGGCATGCTGGGGTAGCAGGCGATCATGGTTTCCTTAAGCGCATCATACTGGTCCTTTTCAAGTGTTTTTATTTCGATATTGATCGGGTCTGTCATAGAAACAAATTTAACATAAATAATCCGGCCGGGATATTGTGTGAGTAGCCGCAGTGCTTGTATTAAGAATCAAAAGTTTTTTTAGGGCCGCCGATTACGCCCGGATTAGGGCGCTATTATAATCAGCACATCAGCAGCAAGCCATCCGGCAAAACGGAGCGGGGGTATTTTTCCATATGAATGCAATCGGTTGAGCAGCCAGATCACGGGGTTAAGGGATATATTCGCATATACACAAAAATTTACGCTTTATGAAACGTTCCGTTAAAGGATTGTTTGCAGGGTTCCTGCTTTTTTCTTCTGTGATCAATGCCCAGTCTGTAACCGTTCCTGCAGGGGGTAATGCCTGGGCGCTGCAAAGGACCGAAGAGGGCGTGCGGATCCATAACAACGGGGTAACCAACTGGACAAAGATCAATGATGGCTTTACAACCTATATACGGGTTACACAGCCCGGAACCTTGAAGGTATGGCTGGAGACGGGGGCGGTGACCGGAATGCCTGAAGTTGCGGTATCTGTATTTAAACAGACCCGTAAGGCAATCCTGAAAGCCGAAGGCCGTTCTTTTTATATTGGCGAATGGAATATAAATGACAGCGGCTATGTGCTCATTGTAGTGAAAGGGGTAAAAAAAGAAGGCTGCTGTTTTCCGGATGTAACTGCGTTAAAGCTGGAGGGTTCTGCACTTACGGATAAGGCCAGTTATACCAAGAATAATGAAGGCAGCTTCTTTCATTGGGGGAGGAGGGGCCCCTCCGTACATATGGGGTACCAGTTGCCAAAGGATGTGGATGCCGAATGGTTTTATAATGAAGTAACGGTGCCGGAAGGCAATGATCTGATCGGTTCTTATTTTATGGCCAATGGTTTTGGTGAGGGTTATTTTGGCATGCAGGTGAACTCCGCCACTGAGCGGCGCATCCTGTTTTCCGTTTGGAGTCCGTACAATACGGATGATCCGAAGCAAATTCCTGAAGATCATAAGATCAAGATGCTAAAAAAAGGCGAAGGCGTTTATTCCGGCGAATTTGGCAACGAAGGAGCAGGTGGTCAGAGCATCCTGCGGTATAACTGGAAAGCTGCTACCACCTATAAGTTCCTGTTGCATGTGTTGCCGGATGGGGACAGCCATACGGTTTATACGGCATATTTTTACGATGGTGCAAAAAATACCTGGCTGCTGGTGGCCAGCTTCCGGCGTCCCAAGCTGGCCACTTATCTGAAGCGGCCGCATTCTTTCCTCGAAAACTTTAATCCCAACCAGGGCGACCTGGAGCGGAACGTATTCTTCGGTAACCAATGGGTGCGGGATACAAAGGGCAATTGGCATGAGCTCACCAAAGCACGCTTTACAGCCGATAATACGGCGCGCGTGGGGTATCGCAAAGATTACGCAGGAGGTGTGAAGGGACAACAATTTTACCTGCGCAACTGTGGGTTCTTTAATGACTATGTGCCTTACGATACCATGGTGGAACGTCAGCCCACGGGTAAAGCACCCCAGGTTAATTTGAATGCATTGCCATAGAGCAGGGTTTATCTTTTTATCTGGAGTTGGTATCAAAAGTTGCTTTATAGCGTATTGTTATGCGGCCCGCCGCGGCAACACAAGTGGAAGTCATTTGATACAAACGCTTTTTTACCTGTCCAGAATGACAATAAATTAATAAAGGCGCGGCGCGCCGATGCCTGCTGTAGCTGAAAGCAGTAAACGGCGTTCCTGCCGCAGCGCACCGCAAATCCCTGTAACCAGGAGCAGGGACAGGCATTTCAGCCGCAGCGCGGCGGTAATCTCATTGAATTTGTTTTATAGTACGTGCCGGATAAACGAAACCTTCAATTCTCATGATTTAATAGTCTACTTGTTTTGTAGAAATTTATTTTGCCAATAATATTTTAGCAATTACCTTTGCCCTGTCTTAACAGACAACTTATCAAGAAAGACTGAGGGAGATGGCCCTGGGACGTCTTAGCAACCGCCTTTAGAAGGATTGGTGCTACATCCATCCGCCAGAAGGCGGAAAGATAAGTGAATCGTCAATGCTCCCTGCATTGTCTCTATTCACGATTTTCTTTCCATAACAAATTTTTTAAACGGCAATTTTTGAACATGAACACAAAAATGCAATCGTCGGGTTATAACCAGGCGTCTTTCAATTGCCGGCAGATGAACTGTCGCAACATACAAACCCTCCAGCTTCTTACGATGAAGATGGCGTGTTGTTGCTGCCGATCTTAATCCCTTTTTCATTATAGTTTCAATTAACGGCGGAAGCCGAACGGGATCCGTATGACCATCCGAATATTTTAAAACAGCATGTAACAATGAACCAATTTCTAAAAAGACTCATCTATGCAGCGTTTGTTCTCCTTCCCTTAGCGGGTGCTGCGCAATCGACAACGATTACAGGCACTGTTCAGGAGCTTCAGTCCGAAACCCCGTTAGCCGGGGTAACAGTGGAGGTGTCTGGAACCAACCGGCGTGTACTTACCAACGAGCAGGGTAGTTTTTCGATAGAAGCCGGACCACGCAGCGTATTGCTTTTTTCTTATGTAGGCTATGCCAACCGGCAGGTAAATACAGATACCATACAGGGCAACCTGCTGGTACTGCTGCAAAGTTCCAATACGGCCCTCGATGAAGTAGTGGTAACGGCATTGGGCGTTTCCAAGGCTAAAAAATCCCTGGGATATGCTACACAGGAGTTGAAGACAAAGGACATCTCGGAAGCAAAAGAAACCAATATCGTAAATGCGATGGCCGGAAAGATTGCCGGGGTACGCATTACCAATACACAGGGTGATATGGGATCATCGCGGATTGTGATACGGGGAGAGGTTTCTATTGCAGGGAATAACCAGCCGCTGTTTGTGGTAGATGGAGTTCCGGTAGATAACTCGCAGCTGGGCGCGGGGGGATCCAGGGATTTTCGCAATGCCATTGCCGACCTGAACCCGGAAGACATTGAAACCATCAGCGTACTGAAAGGCCCGAATGCGGCGGCACTTTACGGATCACGGGCAGGGCAGGGGGTTATCCTGATCAAAACAAAGACCGGCCGCAGTAAAAAAGGATTGGGAGTAACGATTAACTCGAACGTGAATATTGCCAAATTGCTGATATTGCCGGAATATCAGAATGTTTTCGGACAGGGATCCGAGGGAAAGTTCAGCTACGTAGATGGCAAGGGCGGTGGTGTCAATGACGGGGTGGATGAAAGCTGGGGACCGAAGCTGGATGGACGCCTGATCCCGCAGTTTTATTCCAACGGTCAGCCGGTGCCTTTTGTGGCGCATCCTAACAATGTGCGGGATTATTTCCGGACGGGTATTACGTACAGTAACGGTATTGCGCTGGCAAATGCAGGCGATAACTACGACTACCGGGTTTCTTATAACAATGAAAAGCAGCTGGGCGTGGTACCTAATAGCGAGGCAAAAAAAGATAATGTTTCCTTTAACGCCAATTACAATGTAACGCCCAAACTGAAAGTAGGCGTAAATGCCAACTATGTGGTAAACAACGCGCCCAATCTTCCGGGAGCGGGTGGTAAGCGGGCTACCAGCACCATGTTGCAGTTTACCTGGTTTGGGCGCCAGGTAGATATCGGTCAATTGGGGAATTATAAAGATGCAAAAGGGAACGGCATCAACTGGAACAACAGCTATTACAGCAACCCGTACTGGATCGCTTATGAAAATACCGTGAGTCAGCGTCGCAACCGGCTCATCGGGAATGTAAACATCAACTATACGATCCTCGATGGCTTAAGCGCTAACTTCCGCACCGGTACCGATTATTATAACGACCGCCGTAAGCTTAAAATAGCCTACGGAACCAATGGGACGCCGTTCGGTTCTTACGAGGAAGATGCGTTTACGGTGAATGAAAATAACACGGAAGCCATGCTGCGCTATAATAAAAACATCAGCAGTCTGTTCAGCCTGGATGCCTTTGCCGGGTGGAATGTGCGTACTAAAATTTATGAGGAAAATATTCAGCAGGCCCCCCGCCTGGCTGTACCTAATGTGTATACCCTTACCAATTCAAGAGATCCGCTGGTGTCTTCAAATTATTATTCAAAATCGAAGATCTACAGCACCTTTGCATCAGGACAACTAGGATACCGAAACTTTGCCTTTGTAAACCTAACGCTGCGTAATGACTGGTCTTCTACACTCCCCGTACAAAACCTTTCCTATTTCTATCCTTCCGTAAATGCCAGCCTGGTACTGACGGATGCGTTAGACATCAGGTCAACGACACTTAATTATCTAAAGATCAGGGGAGGATGGTCCAAAGTGGGAAACAGTGCGGAGCCGTATCAATTAGTTAATATATTCAACTTTAATGCGCCGTTTTTGAGTAGTCCTCAGTTGGTTACCTCCGGGATTGATTACGCCCCTGGTCTTAAATCGGAAAGCACCATTGCTTCAGAAGTGGGTTTGGAAGCTGCGCTGCTCAACAACCGCGTGCGGCTGGATCTGAGTCTTTACAATTCAAACAGTGTTGACCAGATCCTGAAAGTGGATGTCACTGCTGCAACAGGGTATACCCAAAAACTGATGAATGCCGGTAAGATCAATAACAAAGGCATCGAAGTGCAGTTGGGTGTCATTCCTGTAAAGCACAATAACTTTCAATGGAATATTGATCTGAATTATGCAGCCAACCGGAGCCGCGTGCTGATCCTGGATTATGAAAAACGCCTGCAAAATTATGTGTTGGGCTCCTACCGGAGTGTGCAGGTGCTGGCTTCTGTCGGAAAGCCATATGGTACCTTATTTGGAAATGCCTATCTGCGGGATGCCCAGGGCAATATTGTAGTGAACAATAGCGGTATTCCGCTGGCAGATCCGAATAAAAAAGTGTTGGGCAAATTTACGCCCGATTGGGTAGGCGGTATCACCAACAGTTTTTCTTACAAAAACTTCAGCCTTTCCTTTTTGGTGGATGCCAGCATCGGCGGCTCATTATTTGCCGGAACGAACTCCACCGGCAGCTACACGGGTGTGCTGGCGCTTACGTTGCCGGGCCGGGATGCGGAGCACGGAGGGCTTAGCTATTACTATCCCGGCAATGATAAAAAGAATGGCACCAGGGCCGGCACCAGCGGACCCAACGGGGAAACCGTATATGACGATGGAATGATCTTTAACGGAGTAACCACCGATGGCAAAAAAAATACCACCATTATACCCGCATCCCAGTATTATAAGGCGTCGCGGAGTATTGAAGAGGAATATGTATATGATGCTTCTTATGTGAAGTTGCGGGAAGTAAAGCTGGGGTATAACCTGCCGGCGCAGTGGGTTCATAAAATCGGTTTCCAGGGTGCTTCTTTTTCCGTTGTAGGCCGTAACCTCTGGATCATTCATAAAAATGTTCCCAATATCGACCCCGAAGTGGCGTTTAACACCGGCAACGCACAGGGACTGGAAGACCTGACGCTTCCTACCGTGCGGAATATCGGATTTAACCTGAACCTTAAATTTTAAAATGGCAGTCATGTATAAAAATATATTCAAACTATTTGTAGTTCTTATTACGCTATCTTTTACTGCCTGCAAAAAGAACCTGGCGGAAATTAACCGGAACCCCAATGCGGTGGAAGATCCGCAGCCGGATTATTTATTGACCGCGGCCGAAAAAATTGCGGCCGATACCTACTGGGGGGCAGATAATAATTTCAACTCCAGCCTGCTCATCATCCAGCACTGGGCCAAGATCCAGTATACGGAACCGGACCGCTATATTTTTAGCAACAGCAGTTTTACGGCGCTCTGGAACACCGGTTACGCACAGGTGATCACCAACCTGAATACCATTATCCAGCTCCCCGATGAAAAAGCCAATGCCAATTATAAAGCCGTTGCTACCATCCTGCGATCCTGGATATTCCAGCTGTTGACGGATGCATATGGAGCCATTCCCTATAAAGAATCTGGCAAAATCAAACAGACCCTTACGCCGGTTTATGATTCACAAAAAGAGGTGTACTTTGGTTTGCTGGATGAGTTGAAGTCGGCCGCGGCCGCACTGAATCCTGCCGCCGGCAGCGTTGCCGGGGATGTGTTATACGGCGGCGGTTTAGCCAGCTGGAAAAAATTTGCGGGAGCCCTCCGGCTGCGCATTGCGCTGCGTATTGCAGACCGGGAGCCGGAGAAAGCAAAACAGGTAATCAGCGAAGTAACCGCCGACCCCTCTTTACTGATCGGTAGCAACGCGGAAATCGCACAACAGGTGTATGATAAGCCACCCTTGCAAAACCCGGTGGCTGCCTGGTTTTCTACCCGGGATGACTACCGGGTGGGAGAGACGATCATCGACAAATTATATGCATTAAATGATCCACGTCTGGCTGTGTTTGCAGACAAACCCACCGATCCTTCCGTTACCAACTACGTAGGGGTGCCCAGTGGGCTTACCAACAGCGATGCCAATAATCTTGGATTTGCCAAAACATCCAAACCTGGTTTAACATTTTTCCGGTCGGATGCCAATCCCGCGGTGATTATAAGCTATGCAGAGGTATTGTTTGCAAAAGCCGAAGCGGTAGCACGGGGCCTGCTGGCCGGCGATGCAGCAGATCTGTACAGGCAGGCGATTACCGCATCCCTGAATCAATACCAGATCAAAGACAATACGGTGATCACCAATTACCTCAATCAGGCATCAGTAGCATACAATCCCGCGAATTTCAAGAAGTCAATTGGCGAACAGAAATGGATCGCATTGTATGGCCAGGGACTGGAAGCTTTTGCCGAATGGCGCCGCTTGGATTATCCGCAACTGGCACCGGGCGCCTCAGGAGTACTGGATGGCAAGATCCCGGTACGGTTCATTTACCCGGGTACGGAGCAGTCGCTCAACGGCGATCATTATAAAGCCGCGGTAGCTGCCCAGGGAACAGACAACCTGCTGACAAAGCTGTGGTTTGATGTAAACTGATGTTGATATGGTTTGACCAGAAGAATACTGAATCGTTGCTTTTGTATTTCTGTGGCCACCTCCTGTAACCACCGCGCAAATGCAATGGCCTGGCGAACTTTGCGTTAAAGAATTTTGTTTTATTTCAACAGATTTTAAGATCATGCAGAAAATATACCGGCACTTTTTTTTGATACTGATGTTACTGGGTTCGTTTGTAAGCAGTCATGCGCAGCATATAAAACCCGGCATCTGGCAGGGCGTATTGCAGCGGCCAGACGGACAAAAGATCATTTTTAATTTTGAATCGGCTACGCTGAAGGGAAAGCCAGTGTGGTATGTGATCAATGCAGGAGAGCGGTTACTGGTAGATGATGTAACACAAAAAGGCGATTCCATCTGGATCCAGATGCCGTTTTTTGCTTCGGGTTTTGCATTGAAGATAGAAAAGAACGGCAACCTGAAAGGTCTGTATATAAAAAACTATGGTACGCGTAAGGAGGAGATCCCTTTTTACGCTTTGCACAACGTTTCGGAGCGGTACCCGTTAGAGAGGCCTGCAGCTGTGGATATCAGCGGGCGCTGGGCCGTAGTCTTTAACTCCGTCAACGGAAAAACGCAGCAGGCGATCGGCGAATTTGCACAGGAACCTGGTGGTAGGATCACCGGCACCTTCCTGACGCCTTCGGGTGATTACCGCTACCTGGAGGGATCAGTAAACGGCGATTCGCTGCACCTATCTGGTTTTGATGGTGGTCATGCCTTTGTTTTTACAGCATTGCTGGATGATAAAGACAGCATCGGCCGGGCGGCAGTATATTCTGGGTTAAAAAGTTCACAAAACTGGACGGCCCGGCGGAATGATACGGTGCAGCTCCCGGATGAAAATACGTATACCAAATTAAGGGAAGGGGAAAACCGGCTGAACTTCCGGTTCCGCTCTACCTCCGGTGGATGGGTATCCATTAACGACGCCCGGTATAAAAATAAAGTGGTCATTGTGCAGATCCTGGGTTCCTGGTGTCCCAATTGTATGGATGAAACGGCTTATCTGAGCGATTTTTATACCCGCAATAAAAGCAAGGGCGTAGAGATCATTGGACTGGCCTATGAACGCACGGGCGATTTTGAAGCATCGCGCAAAGCACTGGTACCTTTTCAAAAACGGTACAATGTAAAATATCCCTTCCTGGTTACCGGGGTGGCAGTTTCCGATGAGCAGCGTACGGAAAAAACCCTGCCCCAGCTGGAAAGCATTAAAGCATTTCCGACATCCATTGTAATTGATAAAAAAGGAGTGGTAAGAAAGATCCATTCCGGGTTTAACGGGCCGGGCACCGGTAAACATTACGAGGAATTCAAAAAGGAATTTGAAGCGTTTATTGATGGCCTGCTGAAAGAGCCAGGCCTTTAGAAGCAGTCTGAATCTCTTTCATAAAGACCCGCAGTAACCATTAAGGAATGAGAGGCATTAAGGCATTGGGACCACTTAATGGTTCTTATAAAGAGCGGTATCAATTTTAGTAAAATGGTTGCCCTTAAAAGGTTTGTGGAGACACAAACCTTTTAAGGGCACCGGGCAGTGTCCTCACTGTCCGGCCAGGAGATAAAAATAATTTTGATACCGGTTCATTATTAAAGCTTTAATGGTACAAGAAAATTCAGCTTCTTAAAAATGGACCATCGCCTTGATCACGCCCGTGGCTGGGTTAAGCCAGCTTTCAAATCGCCGGGGTACTTCATCAAAGGCCACCGTATGGGTGATATAGGTTTGAGGCCGGATGCTGCCTTGCTTCATGCTCCGGATCACCAGTTCAAAATCTTCCTTTACAGCGTTGCGGCTGCTCATTAAAGTACTTTCCCGTTTGTGAAATTCGGGGTGGCTGAAGGAAAAAGCTTCTTTCTGTAAACCGATCAACACATAACGGCCGCCGTGGGCCAGGTATTGAATGCCATCGTTGATGGCCCGCAGGTTGCCGGTAGCATCGATAACCACCGTTGGAAAATCGCCATTGGTGATGGCTTTTACCTGTTCCACTGCATCCGGATCGGCACCGTTCACGATGGCATGTACTCCAAGTTTTTCTTTACAAAAGCGCAAGCGATCAGCATTGATATCGAGGGCAATGACATGGGCGCCTGCTATCCGCGCCAGCTCCATAGTGCCCAGTCCAATGGGCCCCGCACCCATCACCAGCACATATTCGCCGGGCTGTACACCGGCTCTTCGTACCCCATGGGCGCCGATGGCCAGCGGTTCTACCAGGGCCAGCTCATCTGCATTCAACCCCTGGCCGTGCAGCAGGCTGCTCGCAGGCACCAGAATCTCTTCCCGCATGCCTCCGTCAATATGCACGCCAAATACGTTTATGTGTACACAGCAATTGGGTTTGCCAGTACGGCAGGCAATGCAGATGCCGCAACTGAAGTAGGGGATGATGGTCACCAGTTCGCCCGGTTCAAAACTTTCGGCTCCACTGGCGTCGATCAGCGCTCCGGAAAGTTCATGGCCCAGTATGCGGGGATAGCTAAAGAAGGGTTGCGTGCCTTCAAAAGCGTGAAGGTCCGTGCCGCAGATGCCTACCCGTTGCAAGCGGACGCGGGCCATGCCGGCACCGGCTTCCGGAGCTGCATCTTCACGAAAGGCAAAATGACCGGGGGCTGTACAAACTAAGCTTTTCATTGTTTAAGATAGTTGTCAAAATAACAATTAATTATTCTAATGGACAATTTAGCTTCGAGCGATCAGTTATCGGCAGAAGTAAACAAGAGGCAGTTGCCGAAATAGACGCTGATTGCTGACCGCTGAAAAAGCTTACAGATACGGATAATCTTCCGCAATCAACCCATCTTCCTTCAGCCGGTTCCAGAAATCAACGGGGATTTCAATATGGCCCATCTCCACATTCTTACGTACGCGGGCGGGATTGCTACTGTTTAAGGCAATACTTTTCACCCCCGGCACGTGCAGCCCGAAATAAATGGCGGCAGCAGCCGGGTCTATTTCAAATTCCCGGCAGATCTCGTAATACCGGTCGCGCCACTGGTAATAGTGGGCATGCTCCGGGTTATTGCGATCCAACAGTATATAGTTAAAGTAGTCACTGCCCATCAGGAAACCGCCATGGAATACGGCGGAATTAATGATGGCGATGCCTTGCTGGTACAGGCTGTCCATAAAGGCGATCAGGTCTTTGGGATGATGGTAAATGGTAAAGCTGTTGGCGATCATCACCCAATCGAGCTTTACATCTTTTGCAATTTTTTCAATGGCTTTCCAGTCCTTGGCCCCAATCCCGATTCCGGCCACTTCTCCTTTCTCCTTTAATTCGGTAAGCGCCTGGTAAGCTCCCAGGATGTCATCATATCGCTTTTGGTAATCGGCTTCATCTGTAGCGGCAGCCAGGTACTCATCCGGGTCGTGAACGGATACCAACTGTGGAATATAACCGCCCAATAATTTATTTCCCTGCCTAAAACATTCTAAAATTCCTTCATAGCTGATCTTTTGCTCGGCATCGTTTTTTAATTCGTGCCAGATGCCTTTTTCAAAAGTAGGCTCGAGGGTGGTCAGTGGTTTTTGAACCCAGGCCAGTTTATTACTGATCAACACCTTGTCTTTGGCAATGCCCAGGTCGCTCAGGCATTTGCCCAGTTCCTCCAGGGCCAGTCCGGCGCCGTATTTTCCCGCTGAGTCAAACAATGGAGTATCTCCTGCCGGGGTGGCAGCAATATATTCTTTTACAATAGCCAGCTTTTCATCATAAGGCAATGCCCGGTACAAATTACCCAGCAGGCTGGTACCGGAACACACTACAGGTAACTTTATTTGCATTCGTCAAAATTATCTGAAATGGCGAATAATCGACATTCAATATTTGCTGATTCCTATATTTTATTAACCGGTTTTAACAGTTTGGAAGGAGAAGTGCCAGCTCTTCTTTATTCTTCATTGTGAAAATACAGCTTATAAAACCGGCCCTTGTCATCCTCTCCATGTTCAATCATGTTCCGGTCACCATGGATATAGATATGAAAATTCTTATCCAGTTTGATCACGCTTTTGTAGGCCCGGTTTTGCCGCTTTACTGCCGCTGGAGAAATGGAAAAATTATCTGCTATTTCAATATCCCGCTCGGCGGAATAGTGTTGCTTATATCGGTCAAAGCTCTCCACATATTCTTTATGGTGCAATACCTCGTTATTAAAGGTTTCCTGGTCAAAATGCTGTTTTTCCTTAAAAAACTGGAGGCTTCGGTTCAGCAGGTCCGCCTGATCGGCCTTGGTAACATTGTATTGTTCCGGTAAATGGTCTACTACATAGGATTTGTACAAAGCCATCGTACTTTCCGTATTAAAATACTGGTCCTGACGCTGCTGGATCCGCAGAAAGCTGTCCGTCCAGTAACGGGCTTCCGGCGATTTATTCTTCGTATCTACAATGGAAATAATATAACCGTTTTCCCTGTCGGTATTAAAGATCATGCAGCCTTTGTCCAGTTTGTTGATATTGATACCCTCCTCGCTTTCCACTTCAAAGGCATCTTCTACCGGGAACACTTTCAAAAAAGGCTCCTTGTTCTCCGATTTGAACAGCCCGATGGCGTCCACTGTTTCGCCATTCAGCAGGCCTTCTTTAAAATAGACCACGTAAAACTCACCCCCTTTAATGCTGGGATGGGTGCCCTGGTTGTACAGGTGCTGGGCCAGGTTTTTGGATTGGGCCAGGGTCTGCTCCGGGTTTTCAAAAATGGCCGAAACATAGTTCCAGGCTTCGTTGGTACTGATATGCCCCTCGGCATAAAACTGGAAATATTCCTCCGATTTAAATGGATTCAGGAAATAGCGGGTCATCAGATCTTTTACCTCCGGGTCTACGGCCAGTTCCTTCTTGGAAAGCGTCAGATACTCATCCTCTAGCTGGTTGCCCACTTTATGCACGGCGATATGGGTAATGGCCGATCCTTCAAAATACTGCATGCTGCTGTTTTTTAAAACGGCTGCAAAGTAACGCAAAACGCGGGAAACCGGCGATTTGCTGTAACTGGTTTATTTGGGACGAACCGGCCCTTAACTTCTTCCAATTGCCGATGCTGGGAAAAACGCTAAATTGCATAGTGATCTTATGAAACCAGTACCGAAACGTACGTGATTGCAATTATTTCATGAAAACACATAACGCTTAATCTATGCAAACAGCATTTATCATTTACCGGGCCCCGGATGGGCAAGCAGCTGTTGATGTACGGCTTGAGAATGAGACCGTTGGTTAAGTCAGGCTCAAATGAGGGAAAAAAAGATGGTAAAAGTGGCGGAGACCCTTAGGAGCCTTAAAAATTAAGTATCGCGGCAGAGCTTCCTGCTGGAAACCAGGTACAAAATGCAACATAAACAACATGCATCGGGTGATGGTTAACTCCTTCATAATTCTGCCCTAAGATTGTCGTATTTACACTATATAAATACAATCTGTATAGACGAGCTTTGTGTTGTAAAACAAGTTTTAAAATTCAAAGATTCAAAAAGGAGGATAACACTATGCGAAACTTAATCGTATCAGAAATGATCACATTGGATGGGGTTATGCAGGGTCCCGGCGGCCCGGAAGAAGACCGGTCCGGCGGTTTTGAATACGGCGGCTGGACAGCAGCCTATGACGACGAGGAGTCCGGCAAGGCCTTTCAAAAACAAATGCAGCCGGCAGACTACCTTTTGGGCAGGAAAACCTTTGAGATTTGGGAAAACTACTGGCCGCAACATGACGACTTTTGGCCGGCTGTCAATGCAGGTACCAAATATGTGCTGTCTGCCACACGGGGCAGTTCGGATTGGAAAAACACTGTTTTTCTCGAAAGCCTGGAGGGCATCAGAGCACTTAAAAATACAAACGGCCCTGATCTCCAGGTTTGGGGCAGTGGCCAGCTTGTTCGGTTGCTGCTACAGCAGGATCTGGTAGATGAGCTTTGGCTCAAAATTTTTCCGGTGACGCTGGGTACGGGAAAAAAGCTGTTTGAAAACGGCCCCATTCCTGCAGCTTTTACATTAACGGAAAGCACGGTTACCCCCGGTGGTGTGATTTTTGTCAATTACAAACGAGCGGGGAAGGTGAAGACCGGTACTGCCGGCGCATAAAAGGAAGATACCTGGTACTGATACAACAACAAAATAGAGTAATATAGTAATAAAATGATAACAGATAACATACGATTGCAGCCGACGGTGATCGCTGACCTTGAACGGTTCTTTACCTTCCAGCTGGACAAAGAGGCGATCCATTTGGCCGCGTTTACACCTAAGGACCCGACAGACAAAACGGCCTACTTAACGAAGTATTCAAAATTGCTGAACGAACCTACGGTACATATGCGCACGATTCTGGTAGACAATGTTATTGCGGGCAGTATTTCAAAATTTGAAATAGAAGGCGAAGCGGAGATTACCTATTGGATCGACCGGAATTTTTGGGGTAAAGGGATTGGCACTACCGCACTGCAACAGTTCCTGACGCTTGAAAGTATGCGGCCCATTTTTGGACGAGTGGCCTTTGATAATTTCGGGTCACAGCGTGTTTTAGAGAAAGGCGGTTTTGTAAGAATTGGCAAGGACAAAGGCTTCGCCAATGCACGGCAGGCAGAAATAGAGGAGTTTATTTATAAGCTGGGCTGAAGACAGGCCGCTTGAAAAAAGCAGGTCGATTGTATTTATACATTATAAAGAAATGCGTGCGCTTTGAACCCGAGCCTGCTTATTGAGGCCGCGAAACCGATGTTTCCATTGCTTGTAACAAAATGACGAAAGCTGAAAGAATGGCGGCCATAGAACAATTAAAATTGACGTTGAACGAACAACACGTTTCAGAAGACGACGATGAATACAAAGTGGAGCCCCAGCCGGGTTTGACCGATCAGCAAATAGACAACCTGGCCCAAAAACTCTTAAAATATGCTGGTGGGTTTGAATTTTACGGGCTTGGGGAAGTAACATTTGACGGCGTTGGACAATCGGGGTTTCAGGAATATTAAGCAGTATCGATTGAAAATGATCCTGTATCTGTCTGACGATAACTAAAGGCCGGTAAACCTCCGGCAGGTTTTTCATCCCTGAAAAACAGCCATTCACCCTCCTTTCTTTTGCCTTCAGCCGTAATGCGCTTGACCCGGGGCAGGGTTTGCTACTATTTTTGTTTCAACAAAGCAATAAAAACGTAAACCGCCGGGTAACGGCATAAAACTAAAAAAAATGAAACTCTTTATTCTTACCGCTGTTCTTTCTCTTGGTTTAAATGCAATGGCTGCTGTGCCCTCGAATCCTACAGTTACAAACCCTACTGTTAATGAAAAAGTCATTAAAACCTTTAACCAGGTGTTTTCCGATGCACGGGACGTGCAATGGGCTACTACTGCCACTTACAGCCAGGCCAGCTTCCGTTCCGGTTCTGTAGCTACCCGTGTGATGATCGACAATAACGGAACGCTTATCCGCACGATCCGTTACTATAAAGCAAATGAACTGCCTTCGCATGTATTGTACCAGATCCGGAAGCAATATGAAGGTAAGGATATTGCTGGGGTTACTGAGGTGAGCAACAGTGAAGGAACCAGCTATCATTTGATCGTAAATGACAGCCGTAACCTGTATAAGGTAACCGTTGATCACAGCGGAACGATTACACAGGAAGCAAAATATAAGAGAGCCGATTACTGATGCAGGCGTTTTTAACCGGATCTTCCGGTTGTATATAAGTAAAGAGCAGAACCGCGGTTCTGCTCTTTTTTATTTGATCACAAAGGGAAGTTTCACCAGTGTTTCGCCCCAGGCAATGATCAGGTTTGCACCCGTATCTGCCTGCTGAAAAACCATGGTAAAGTATTCCACCATGGGATTATTGTCGGTAGAAGGCACTTCTATCCGGAAAAGATCCTGGGTGCTGTCCTGCCGGAGTCCCCAGGTATCCAGATTATTATTCAGTACGATGGTCCAGCTTTTTTCGTGTGGAATACTGTAAAGGGTGTACCGGCCGGGTTCAATTTTTTTGTTACTGAGATAAACGGGCCGGAACACATCCAGTTCAGTAGCTTCATTGGCGCCCATCCGCCAGGGCTGATCATATTTGAGCACCGACCCAAACAGGGAACGCCCCTGGAGATGCGGCCGGCTATAAATAACGCGCATGACCGGCTTTTCCGTGGAGCTGCCGCTCATTTTCTGCAGCGGGTAATGCACCGGATAGTAACTCATATCAAGCGGGGATACGTCTACCGGCTCATAGGGATTGGTAGGATTTACCGCTTGCAGGGACCCTGGCGGGGCCACTTTAGGCGTGGGTTGTGTAATTTTCGTTTCGGGCTTCTGATTACAGGCCACCAGTAATGCGAAGCCGGCAAGCAGGAACCATCTGCCCTTGATACAGTTCATTCGTTATAGTTAAAAATTAATAGGCAGGGACGCTTTCTTTTGATCCCATTCAATGGCCAAGTTAACGGTTGATCCGCTTTTTTCAAAATCAATGGTCAGGAATTCTACCGGATCTTTCAATTCTTCCACAGGTGTCGATACGCGAACTACATCTTTTGTTGCATCGTAATTAAAAGCGCCCCAGGCGTCGGTGTCTTTGTTTACAATAAAGGTCCATTCCTTTTCGGTGGGAATGCAATAAATAGTGTACCGGCCTGCGGGCACTTTTTTTCCACCAATCATTGCCGGAGTAAAAAACTGGATCTCTGTTGCCTCATTAGCCCCCAGGCGCCAAACCTTGCCATAAGGCACAATATCAGAGTTAAAGATCTTGCGGTTGTTTTTAGCCGGCCGGCTATAAATAACCCGCATACGCAACGGTTCACTGGTGCCCCTGATTTTTTTTGAGGGATAATCAACCGGGAAATAAATCTGGTCCATCGGAGATTTATCGACTGGTATCCAGGATTGGCTGTGGGCGGCTATATGAAAAAAAAGGCCCATGGCTACTATTAATACATACTTTGTCATAACAGATCGCATTTTAATTCGTCAACTTTTTAAATTGTTCTTCCGCAAAAGGTTTCAGGTCTGTCCAAAACAGACGGTAGTTTTCCTCCAAACGTTTAATGTTTGCCGCAAATATTTTTTCAGCCGGCTGACTGTCATTCAGGTATTTTGCCCGGCGTACCAACCCGGCAAAACTTTTGTAAATACCCCGGGGCTCGCGGTAGTTCAATAGCCAGTTTTGCTGTTTCATATAATAAAACAATTGACGGAAGCCTTCCGGCAGTTGTTCAAAATAGTGATCCAGCGTATGATAAGTTTCCTGGGTAAAAATCTCAAGCGTTCCCGGGGGGAACTCCAGCGTGTCGTTTGCAAGAAAGTAATCATATGCAACATCCATAAAAGCACCGCTGTATAACCGGTATTCGCTTCTGAAAACCTGTTTGGCGGCAAGGGTAGCGGGGTGAGCGTCGGTAAACGCATCAATCTCACGGTGCAAACGGATCCCGGCCTGAATTCCCTGCGGATAGTCCTGCTGGTGGTTTCCTTTCACAAAGTCGCTGATCATATTGCCTACAAGAACATCCGGATGGCGGAATGAAAGGTATGCATGTGCCAGGAAATTCATGCCGCAAATGTAGGAATAAAGGAAGGATCCGCATGGAGTCCTTTAGTGATGCATCGCCAGTAAGGCACTTACCTCCTGTTGAATCCCCTTGCTTTTATCGTTGTTATAAACCTGCTGAAGGGCCATTTTTGTTTCTTCAAAACCGGCTTTTTTCGCTTTCAAGGCATTATAAACTTCTGTTGCGGCGGCCGGCCTGGGACCCCAGTGAAAGAGGTCGTTTCCGTTTTCATCACGTACGATTAAAATGGGAATGGACCGTGTGCCATTGGTAAGATAGTTTTCGATCTCAGAGCCGGAATCCCTTAACTGTAACTTAAAATCAATGTGATCATTCAGCTGGCTCATAAGATAGAGGATGGGCACAATATGCGCGGCATCTCCGCACCAGGGTTCGGTGATTACAACCCATTGCTGCTTCCGGCTGATGGAAGACAAAACGGCCCTGGTTGCTTCGGTAACCGGATTCTGTTTGAGCCAGCGGTTCATGCGCGAGGCGTTCATTTTTGTATATTGAAAATAGTCGGCGTTATCATAAGGAGGGGCCGGCTTGTCCGCAGCCAGGATGGTATGCATTACCTCCAAGTATTCCTGAAAATTCATCATCGGTAAAATTTGGATTTTTTCCGGGCCGGGGCCCGACATGTATTAAAACAGGTAACTTTGAAAAAAGTTCCGCATTTTTTAACAGCAATTTGCCGGTGACGGTATCCTGTTCCGGAACTGTGGCATAGTTTTTTGAGGGGTATAGGTATTCATTAACTGTATAAACATATTCGAAAATGAACAGGAATACAAGAAACGGGCTTCTGGCCCTGGGACTGGCAGCTGTTGCCGCCTGGTATAAAATGACGCCGGAGCAAAAGGCAAATGTAAAAAGCAAGGTATCCGATCTTGGAAACAAAGTTAAGGATGGCCTGGCCAACCTTAAAAAGCAGTCTACCCCCAACAATCTGCAGTCCGCGTCTTAAGCTCCGTTAAAACAAACCGTCCTTTAATACTTTTGAAGGCTCCGGGAGGAGCCTTTTTATATTATGCCGGGGCATTTAGTAGCAGGTGCTGACTCGCCGTAAAAATATCCCGGAATACCTGGTTGAGCTCCGTACCATTTTGCGTAGCATTCACTCCGCAGTAAGGATACAGGTCGGCAACCATTTTCCTTGAAAATCGGGCCAGCAACCGGCTTTGCCTCGAAACCCGCACCAACAGTGCTTCCGGAACTGATCCCTGTTTTGACAACAGTTCCCAGGAGTCGTCCACGGCGGCATAAAACTGTCCGCGTAATTTTTGCAGGAAACCATCCGCCAGCTGCCATTTTTGCCAGGCCTGGTTCACAGAACTGGCGTGCAGGATTTCTTTCCGGAGTTTTGGCTGGATCCATTTTTGTACCGCTTCCAGGAAATGCCGGGCCATTCCAAGACTGTTAACGGCAAGGGTAGCTTCGGCAAATTGCGGGAAGGGATACTGGTAAATAATTCCCGCCAGGGTGGCGGCTTCCGGTTGGATGCGAAAGCTGCGTTCCCAGGGAACCCATAAGTCCGTTACACTAAAACGCTCACTGGCGGTTGCTCTCAGCCCCATGGTATCCCAGTCTTTTTGAATGGCAACCTCCTCCCGGGTAAATAAAAAGGACCTGTAAACCGGGGTACCTACCTCATCGGTAAGGAGTTGCCCGTCTTTTTCAATCGTACAGTTTGCGGTAAAATGGGTACAATACGGGGCGCCGGTAGCATATTTCCACGAACCTGTTACTATATAACCGTCAGAAGTTTCCTTTGCAATACCCGTCAGGGCCCCGCTGCCTCCAAAGCAAGCCGCCGGATCTTTGAAAATGACATCGGTAAGAGATGGCGGCAGGTAACCGGTAAACTGTGTGGCGCCACTGCAAAGTGTAACCGTCCAGCCCAGGCTTCCATCGATTTTTGCCAGGGCTTCTTCAATTCTTAGTCCTTCCGGCAGACTGAGTTCCAGTCCGTTTTGCGACCTGGGAACAAAAAGCCGGAACCATTTCTCACGATAAATAATCTCCAGTTGTTCCGGCGTAAGACAGGCCTGCCGGTCGGCCTCTTTTATAAAATGCGCCAATTGCATGGCTGTTTTCTGATCCATCATTGTTCAGTTTTTTCAAGCCCGCGTTTCCACTCCAGAAAGCCGAAGATCGCCACGATAAATAAGAAAAGGGTTAACAGGGCATACAGTGGAAGCTGTTTATAAAACAAAAGCGGAATTGCCACCGCATTGCTGATATTGAGCAGGATCCAGTTTTCCAGTTTTCGTTTTGCCAGCAGCCACATCCCTGCCCAGGCCGTAGCGCTTACAAATGCGTCCATTACCGGCACCGTGGAATCTGTAAGATACCGGAGTACGAAATACAGCACCAGGAATCCGCCCAATGCAATCCACAGGGTCGTATACCATTCTTGTTTTGTGGCCCGGGTAACAGGCAACGGTTTCACAGACCGTTTAAATACCCAAAACCACCATCCGTAAATACTCATTACCAGGTAGTACAGGTTCAGAGCGCTTTCGGCATACAGTCCTTCCGTAAGAAAGATATAAATGCTGATAAGTACAGAAAGAATACCCGCCGGGTACAGCCAAACTTTGTTGGCTTTTGCCAGCAGCACTTCTGCAGCGCCCAGGCCAGCGCCCAGCCACTCCAAGAGACTGGTACCCCTGATCTGTTCAATAAAAACACTGATCCAGTTTGCCATAGCTTTAAAACATAACATACAGGGGCAGGGCTGAAAAGCTGCTCTTTCCTACGCCGGCATTACCCGGATCAGGTTCCTGGATCGCATCGTTTAAACGGATCCAATGGGTATATTCTCAGCCTTGATTTCATCCCGCTACCTGCGGGAAAGGCACCCCGTATGGCGTGAAGGTAAGCAAAAAGCCGGAAGTAGCGGGATGTTTAACAGATCGTCGATACCGGCCGGTTGCTACCAGGTATTGCTATATCCCCAGCCGCCGCCGCAAGTTGGCGGAAAGCCGGTGCTGTGCTGCACACCGGGATGTTGCATCCGGAGGCAGGCCGCACTGAAAATAATTTTCCCCTTGTTTTAAACTTTCGCAATGATTTGTGATATATTCGCTCCGCTTAATTTTTTTACATGCCATCGTCGAAGCGTTTATTTGTGAAAACTTCTACCCTTCCTAATGCCGGTAAGGGTCTGTTTACAAAAGTTGCCATAGCCAAAAAAGAAATTGTTACCGAATATACCGGTGACCTGCTGACCTGGAAGGAGGTTGCGGATGATGCTGATAACGGGTATATATTTCATATCAATGATGATGCTGTGATTGATGCCAGTAAGCACCCAAAATCTTTTGGACGTTATGCCAACGATGCCGCGGGATTGCAACGCGTAAAAGGAATCCGGAACAACGCCGAGTACGTAGAAGAAGGCACCCGGGTGTTCCTGGTAGCGAAAACTGATATTCCGGCGGGCAGCGAAATTTTTGTGTCCTACGGACCACAATACTGGAAACAGGTAAGGGAGAATATCCGGTTTGACCGCCAGGCTGAAAAGGAAAAATCCAAACGGTAAGATCAGCCTCCTAAAAGACACGTCGATACCAATCTGTCCTGTGTTGATTACAGCGCTTGTTTTTTCATTCCTGACTTCTAAGGGAATGCTGTTATCTTTGTTTGCAGAACAATGGAAAAAAGCAATTTTGTAGACCAGATACGGATATTTTGCCGCAGCGGACATGGAGGTGCGGGCATCAAGCATTTTTTGCGCGACAAATTTACTTCTAAGGGCGGCCCCGACGGGGGCGACGGTGGGAGAGGTGCCCATATTATTTTAAAGGGAAACCGGAACCTGTGGACCCTGCTGCATTTGCGCTATTATAAAAATATTCTGGCAGAGAATGGAGAAAACGGAGGACATAACAATTGCACCGGCCGCAGCGGAAAAGATGTAGTGATTGAAGTGCCGCTGGGTACCATTGCTATGGATGAAGAAACCGGTGAAAAAGAGGCCGAGATCCTGGAGGATGGCCAGGAGATCATTTGGATGCCCGGCGGGAAAGGTGGATTAGGGAATGCCAATTTTGCCACACCCACCAACCAGGCGCCGGACTATGCACAGCCTGGTTTACCGGGACTGGAAGGCTGGAAGATACTGGAGCTTAAAGTGCTGGCAGACGTAGGGTTGGTAGGCTTTCCTAATGCGGGAAAATCGACCCTGCTTTCCGTGATCACCGCCGCAAAGCCCAAGATTGGAAACTATGCTTTTACTACGCTTACACCCAACCTGGGCATTGTGGAATACCGCGATGGGCGTAGCTTTTGTATGGCCGATATGCCCGGGATCATTGAAGGAGCTGCAGAAGGCCGTGGACTGGGACACCGTTTCCTGCGTCATATTGAGCGTAATCCAGTATTGCTGTTTTTAATTCCTGCCGACAGCGCCGATCATCGGAAAGAATTTGATATACTGATGCATGAGCTGGAGCGGTACAATCCCGAGCTGCTGCATAAACAATTTTTAATCGCTATCTCGAAAAGCGATATGCTGGATGATGAGCTCAAGGCAGCCATCAGTGCCGAAATGCCGGAGCATATTCCGCACCTGTTTATTTCTTCGGTAGCTCAACAGGGGCTGACGCAGTTAAAAGACAAGCTCTGGGAAATCTTAAACACCACGTCCGAACCGCAGCAATAACTGCCAGTTCAGGATTGTACAGGACGGTTCACCAGTCATTTCATTGTACTTTCGGAGCAACGATGTGTTGATAACATTTACAAAGCTTGCTCATGAACAAGAAATTATTGGTGCTTGCCCTTTGCGCCTGTGCGCTTACCGCAACGGCACAATCTGAAGTAAAAAACCTACGTACCGAAAACAGGGTCGATCCCCTTGGACTGGATGTACTGCAGCCCCGGTTTAGCTGGCAGCTGGAAAGCGGTAAGCGTAATGTAATGCAAACCGCTTACGAAATCCGTGTGGTAACTAATAAAAGCAATGTATGGAGTAGCGGTAAAGTGCTTTCTGACTCCTCCGTACATGTAACATATAAAGGTGCAGCCTTAAAGAGCGGTGAAAAATACCAATGGCAGGTAAGGGTTTGGGACAATAGCGGGAAAGCCTCAGCATGGAGCCGTACGGCGGGCTTTCAAATGGCCCTGTTGCAGCCATCCGACTGGCAGGCCAGCTGGATTACGCCGGGTTATGAGGAAGATGCCACCATGCGGCCCAGTCCCCTCATGCGCAAAGAATTCAACATTGCAAAAAAAATTGCCCGTGCTACGGCCTATATTACAGCCCACGGCATGTATGAAGCAGCCGTTAATGGAAACCGCGTAGGCGATGCCCATTTTACCCCCGGCTGGACCTCCTATAAAAAAAGACTGCAATACCAAACCTATGATGTTACCCGCCTGTTGCAGCAAGGCCACAACGCATTAGCGGTTACCCTTGGAAGCGGCTGGTACCGTGGTACCATCGGCTATACCAACCATAACAATTTTTATGGTAAAGACATCGCGTTATTGCTGCAACTTCAGATCGACTACACGGACGGAACAAAAGAAGTAGTGGTTTCTGACGGCTCCTGGAAATCTTCGACCGGAGCCATTACCTATTCGGAAATCTATAACGGAGAAACCATTGATGCCCGTAAGGATAAAACCGGATGGATGCGGGCGGGGTACAACGATGCCAGCTGGAGCGCAGTAAAAACAGCTTCCTTTGATAAAGCAAACCTGCTGGCTACCTATAATGAAATGATCTCCGCGCAGGAAGTATTCAAACCCGTAAAAGTATTCAAAACGCCTGCTGGTGAAACCGTGCTGGATTTTGGGCAAAACCTGGTTGGCTGGGTGCGTGTAAAGGCAAGGGGAAATGCCGGAGATTCCATAAAGCTGCAGCATGCAGAAGTACTGACCAAGGCCGGTGATTTTTATACAGAAAACCTGAGAGCGGCAAAAGCACAGAATATTTACGTGCTGAAAGGCGGAGAAACAGAAACCTTTCATCCGCATTTTACCTGGCAGGGATTCCGGTATGTTAAAGTAGAAGGGTATCCTGGCACGGTGATTCCCGAAAACTTTGAGGCCATTGCATTTTATTCGGATATGGAGCCGACCGGAACTTTTACCACATCTAATCCGCTGATCAACCAGCTGCAGCACAATATCCAGTGGGGACAAAAGGGGAACTTTTTAGATGTGCCAACTGATTGCCCACAACGCGACGAACGGCTGGGCTGGACGGGCGACGCGCAGGCCTTCTTCCGTACAGCGTCCTTTAATATGGGTGTAAATAATTTCTTTACAAAATGGTTAAAAGACCTGGAGGCAGACCAGATCGATGGCCGGGTGCCGCACGTAATACCCAATGTGCTGGGCAATAACGCCAATAGTGCCGGCTGGGCCGATGTAGCTACCATTGTTCCCTGGCAGCTGTACCTGGCTTATGGCGACAAGCGTACCCTGGCGGCACAGTACAATAGTATGAAAAACTATGTGGAAAGCGTTCGTAAAACCACCAGGAATGATCTCTGGAACACGGGTTTTCACTTTGGGGACTGGCTGTTCTACCGTCCCGGTGATGATAACGATGGCCGGTCTGCAGTAACCGATAAATACCTGATTGCACAGTGTTTTTATGCGCATTCGGTGCAGTTGCTGATCAATGCAGCTACTGTACTGGGCTACACTTCTGATGCTGCTGCTTATACGCAATTATTACAGAACGTAAAAGCGGCCTTTGTAAAGGAATACCTGACACCTTCCGGCAGGCTGGTATCCAGCACGCAAACCGCATATGTGCTGGCACTGCATTTTGATATGTTGCCCGAAGCATTGCGGAAACAGGCGGCAGAACGATTGGTTGAAAATATCAAAAGCTATAACAATCATCTTACAACCGGGTTTCTGGGAACTCCCTATCTCTGTCATGTACTCACCCGTTTTGGTTATACGGATATGGCGTATACCCTGTTGTTACAGGAGAGCTATCCTTCCTGGTTGTACCCTGTAAAAATGGGAGCCACTACCATCTGGGAGCGCTGGGATGGCATCAAGCCGGATGGCAGTTTTCAAACGCCCTCTATGAACTCTTATAATCATTATGCATACGGGGCTATCGGCGACTGGATGTACCGGAAAATGGTGGGGCTGGATACCGAAGAGGACGGTGTTGGCTACAAGCATATAAAAGTAAAACCGCATATCGGGGGTAATTTTAAGCAGGCTGCCGCATCTTTAAAAACCTACTATGGCCTTACAAAAGCTGGTTGGGAAGTAACGGATGGCAATATTGTGATGGATGTAGAAGTGCCCGCCAATACCCGCGCAACGGTATATCTTCCGGTTAAGGATGCCGGTGGTGTTACAGAATCCGGTAAGCCGCTGTCTTCAGTAAAGGAGATCAAAGAACTTGGATCAGAAGACGGATACCTGAAAATTGAAACCGGATCGGGTAAATACCGGTTTACTCTACCAGGTAAATAATCCGCGTAGTAGAGTCCCTTCCATTGTATTGCTCAATAACCGGCGTTTTCACTTTGAGCTGTTTGGCGGCTACATAATTGTCAAGGGTTTTATAAGCCAGGTCTTTTATGGCCTGATCGCCTTTAAAAGTTGCTTCGATGGTTTTGGATGCAGGCAGGCTGATCCGTTCTTCGGGCGTTTGCAGCTGGGGATGAAATCCGGCGGGGATCTCCACTGCGGCTGCCACATCGCTTTGCAACTCCTTTTGATCCGTTTTATAGAAAAGACCCACGCGCAGAGGGGACGTAACGCTGTCTTTGAGCGTATAATGTTCCAGATGGTGAAAATGCGTGGTAAAAAAGCTGGGCAGGTCGGCCCAAAGCACCCGCTGTTTAATGGCCACGTAATTGGTAAGCTGAAAATAACCCGTGGTAACCTGGGGTGTATTCCGGTCTTTGACCGGCGATTTTTCAATGATCAGCTTCAGCGCCTGTAATCCCCTGTCAAACTCAGCGCCTTTTTCCTTTTCCAGACTGTAAAAGATATTGAACACATTCCAGGGCTTTTTTGAAGGAAGCGTAAAGGTCCAGGTAACAACCGTTGTTTGGTCATCCTGCTGCTTTAGATCGAAGCGGGAATCGGCTTCAAATTTTTGAGGTTCCTGTAAACTGATGTGATGCGTGATCTGTTTTTCGGGCAGGAGACCGGTTAAAGCAATTTTTCCTTTTCCGGACAGCAGTGCGTTTCCTTCCCACATAACCGTGGTACCCACCTGCCCATCCGGCAGTTGATTTGTAGTATAACGGATGGTGGAATCGGACTGGCCCCAAACCGACCAGTTATTGAAGTTTTGCAGGAGGACCATCTGATCATATACTTTTTTTACCGGGGCATGGATGACAATTGATTTGGTAACCGTTTGTTGATCCGGGGCAAAAAAAGAAAGGGTGAATAATGAAATCACCACAAAGATCAGGAACAGGAGAATACCTCTGACAAATTTCATGCGTATACTTTTGCGCACAAAAATAGCTACTAACCTGTTGTGGTGGTTCTTTGGAGGACGTAAACTTTATACAGGAACAGGTACAGGGATACTATTGCTTTTTATACCCTTCCTCTGCTTTTTTCGCTTTTTCAAAATCCAGGATAACGCCGTTGATGCAATAACGCAGGCCTGTAGGGGGCGGGCCATCTTCGAATACATGGCCCAGATGTGCTTTACAGCGCCCGCATTCTACCTCAGTGCGAACCATGCCATGAGAGCGGTCTTCCAGGTAAATAACACTGGTTTTACTGATGGGTTCGTAAAAACTGGGCCAGCCGCACCCGCTTTCAAACTTGGTATCGCTCTTAAATAAAGGATTGCCGCAGGCAGCACAATAATAAGTACCAATTTCTTTCGATGTCTCATATTTGCTGGTCCAGGGACGCTCCGTTCCCTTTTGCCGGGCGATATAATATACTTCTGCGGGCAGTATTTTTTTCCATTCGTCTTCAGTCAGGTTGACTTTTGTACTATCGGAGCGGGAGTATACGGGGTTGTTTTCTTTTTTCATATTGATTGAATCCGGTTTGGAGCCGGGCCTGGATTGAGAATAGCCGCAATGCTGAAATAACACGCTGATGGTAATCAATAATACCGGTACATATTTCATGGCGACATTTATTACAAAACAAAGATACAATGCAAAAGGTTTCCGGCGGAGCAGCGGATTTACGCATGGCAATCTGGCCAGTGGTTCTGAAAAAGAGGCAGGGAAGGTCCCGGATGATCGGCTGATTGTCAATAAAAGAGACCGGATTTTATAAAAAAGGGCTATCTTAACCTTTTAAAAAATAGCAAAAAACTGATCAGTATTTTTTTTGTGGATATGCAATATGCAAAATCCCGCTTAAAATAATGAGAACCAAAGCATCATACTTTGTCATAAAATTTAGGACGTGAATACGGCTTCCATGCAAGAATGGCTTCAGTTAATTGCAGAAGGCAATGAAGGTGCTTTCCGGCAACTGTTTGATGCGTACAGGCCCCGTATGTATACCTACCTGCTCCGGATTACCGGCTCGGAAGATGTTGCAGAAGATTCCGTGCAGGACATTTTTTTAAAACTCTGGAAAGACCGTGCAAGGCTTGCTCATATCGAAAATTTTAATGCTTATCTGCATCGAATGGCCCAAAACCAGGCCTACAGCCGTTTTCGAAGCCTGGCAAAAGAGGCGCTGATCCTTGCAGAGTTAAAAGATAACACGTTCAGTCCCCGGCATCCGGAGCACGAGCTGGTTTTTAAAGAAGTGCGGGAGCAGATCATCGACCTGATAAGTCAGTTAAGTCCTCAACAGCGTTCTGTTTTTTTGCTCAGTCGCGAAGCTGGGCTGAAACATGAAGAAATCGCCCGGAAAATGGGCATTACCGTACTTACGGTTAAGAAACATATGTCGGTAGCACTGCGCACATTACGTAAAGAAATTGCAAACGGTTACAGCCTCCTCATCCTGTTTTTAATAAAGTATTAAAAAAAAGTTAAGAAATCACTACTCCCTTCTTCCCGTTCCGGCGTCATAGTATTGATAAACCACTTTAAAATGACATCTGCAGCGGGAAGATTGACCGAGCTATTTAACAAGCAGCTTGAGCATGACTTATCGGAAGCCGAACGGCAGGAACTTTTTTCGTATGCCATGCGGGAGGAGCTGCAGCCGGTTTTACGCAAATTGGTACATGCGGCCTGGCATAAAACCAACGACGCTACAGACCTGCCTCCAGAAAAGGCAGCAAAAATGCTGGAACGTATCCTGGCTGGTTCAAAACAACCGGCGCGCGCACGGCGTAACAGGGTAATCTGGGCGAAATGGACGGCGGTTGCAGCTGCTTCTGTCCTTATTATTTTTGGTGCGGTCTTTTGGTATACCCGTAGTCAGAAAGGATCGCTCCCTCCTGTTGACAAGGTTGTATTCCAGGATGTAAAACCGGGAACTACAGGCGCACTGCTCACATTGTCGGACGGTCGCCAGGTAGCGTTGGACAGCCTGGGAAATCATGTGATTGCTGATGAAAGCGGTGCTGAAGCCGTACTGAAAAACGGCAGACTCCAGTATAATGCTCAAACGGATGGCCGGCCGGTACAGCATACCGTGTCTACTCCCCGCGGAAGGCAATTTGAGCTGGTGTTGCCGGATGGATCGAAAGCCTGGCTCAACAGCGCCTCTTCCATTTCATTTCCTACCGCTTTTGCCGGTCCATTACGGGAAGTAAGCATTAGCGGCGAGGTTTATTTTGAGGTAACCAAACAACCGTCGGCCGTGCCGTTCATCGTTTCCTGTAACCACCAAAAAATAACGGTGCTCGGTACCCGTTTCAATGTAAACAGCTATCCCGAAAACGCAGATGTAAAAACCACACTGCTTGAAGGAAAAGTAAGGGTGCAATCGGATCAGTACCCGGCCGAAAGGGTATTGGCTCCGGGTCAGCAATCCGTTGTGGCCGCAAACGTTCCCATAAAAGTTCAGGATGTTGATATCGACCAGGTAATGGCCTGGAAACGGGGCTATTTCAATTTCTCCAATATTTCGTTTGCAGAAATCATGCAACAGCTGTCGCGCTGGTATGATATCGACGTAACGTATGAAGGTAAGATTCCACAGGTAGAGTTTGAAGGCAAGCTGAACCGTGGGGTAAATTTATCGCGCGTGCTTGAATTTTTTAAAGACTCCGGAATCCGGTTTCGGATGGAAAATAAAACCCTTGTTATCTATTAACCAAAACATAAAACAAACATGACATAGACCCGCCTTTAAAAGCGCTGTAAAATAAAATGCTGTCCCCGCACCACCAGGGACAGCCAGCGATGATTATCAACAGAAAAGATAAGCATATCCAGTTTCTTATTGTATAACCATAACGATACAAATGTATGAGTTTTAATTTTTCTCCACGGAGCCGCATCCGGCGGCCTCTTCTTTTCAAAACGATTCTGATAATGAAATTGACGGTCTTTCTTCTTTTTATTGCATGTATGGAAGTAGGAGCCAGCGGGTATTCCCAAACCGTAACGTTCAGCGGACAGGAACAGAGCCTGAGGAAATTGTTTGCGGCTATTGAGCAGCAAACCGGGTACACGGTGCTTTATAAAAAACAGGTGATCGACAAGGCCGGGCTGGTTTCGCTAAACGTCAGGAATATGCCACTGACAGAAGTATTAAACAAGGCTTTTTACAACCAGCCCGTACAATATGTTATTGAAAACAAGACCGTGTTTGTAACCGCCAGGCCGTATAAAGAAGCACCGCCTGTTGCCGTCAATGTCCCGGTTGCGGCTGTCAAAGTTCCGGAAATAAGCGTGATCGATATCCAGGGTACGGTGAAAAGTGAGGATGGAGCCGCCATCCCCAACGCCAGTATTGTTGTAAAAGGTACCAAGATGGGGGTAACCGCTAATGACCAGGGTGTTTTTCATTTAAGCAATGTAGCCATCGGCGCTGTTTTAGAAATATCGGCTTCAGGGTTTAAGTCAGCGGAGTATAAAGTAACCTCGGCTTCCTTTACCATCACGCTCGAAAAGCAGGTAAAAGATATGGAAGAGGTGCTCATTCAAACCGGGTACCAGAAAGTAGACCGTAAACTGTTTACCGGGGCGGCAACCAAATTGAACTCAAAAGACGTGGAGCGCAACGGTGTTCCCGACATCTCAAGAATGCTGGAAGGACAGGCTGCCGGTGTTTCAGTTCAAAACGTATCGGGTACATTTGGTGCGGCTCCTAAAATAAGAGTAAGAGGTGCTACTTCTCTTTCCGGAGATAACAAACCCCTGTGGGTAGTGGACGGTATTATTCTGGAAGATGTGGTAAACATATCAAATGAGGCGCTTTCAACGGGTGATGCCAATACCCTGATCGGTTCTTCAGTAGCGGGTTTGAACCCTGATGATATTGAGTCTTTCAATATATTGAAAGATGCGGCCGCCACAGCGTTGTATGGCGCCCGCGCGATGAACGGGGTCATTGTAGTTACCACGAAAAAGGGACGCAATACCCAGGGAAGAGCCAATATCAGCTATACCGGCAATTTTACTACCTATATAAAACCTTCTTACAACCAGTTCGATATTATGAACTCTGCGCAGCAGATGGGGGTAATGGTAGAGATGGAAAATAAGGGCTACCTGACGCCTGCCAGTCTTGGCGCTCCGCAAAACGGAGGTGTTTTTTATAAGTTGTATAAGGAAATGTATGATTATGATTCCGTTTCCGGAACCTGGGCGCTGAAGAACGGCTATGATATGGCGGATAAAAACAGGTTTTTACAGCGTTATGCAAGTGCCAATACTGACTGGTTTGATGTATTGTTCAAAAACTCATTGCTGCAGGAGCATTCGGTAAGTGTTGCATCAGGTTCGGAGCGGGTGCAGAATTATTTTTCAACCAGCTTTATGAATGACAATGGTCAAACTATTGCCGATAAGGTAAGCCGCTTTACGGCCAATATGAGAACCAATTTTAAAATCAGCAAGAAATTAAGCTTTGAGTTTATCGGAACCTCTTCGATCCGGGACCAGCGCACGCCAGGTGTGATCAACAGACAGTCGGATCCGGTATACGGGAAGTACTCAAGAGACTTTGATATCAACCCCTATTCATACGCGCTAAATACCAGCCGATTAATTACACCGTATGACGGGAACGGGAACCGGGACTATATGCTGATGAACTGGGCGCCATTTAATATACTGAACGAGGTTGAAAATAATTATTTAAAGCTTTCAATGCTGGATATAAAAGTTCAGGGAGGCTTTAAATATATGATTATACCTGGGTTGCAATACTCAATAGACGGAGCTTACCGGTATGCCCAAACTACGCGGCAGCAGTATATACTGGATAATTCCAACATGGCCCAGTCCTTCAGGGCATATTCCAATAGCTCGGTGATCGGTAATAACCGCTGGCTGTATGATAATCCGGATAATGATGATTTGCCGGTGATCGTTTTACCGGAAGGCGGTTTTTTAAATACCGTGGAAGATAAAATCAAAAATTACTATTTCCGTCAGAATGTTGAGTATGATAAAAAATGGGCACGTAATACCTTTAATTTCTTTGGGTCTATGGAGCTTCGGTCTACAGACCGGCAGAACTATGCCTATGACGGTGCCGGATACCAATATGGCAATGGAGGCCTGGTGAATCCTAACTACCTGTACTTTAAAAAGGTAATCGAAAGCGGCGCCCCTTACTTTGGGATGTATTACACGTATGACCGGTTTTTGGCATACATGGGCCGTGCGGCGTATAATTTCGATAACCGCTTCAGTCTTAACGGAACCCTCCGTTATGACGGCTCTAACAAGATGGGTAAATCTCCGCAGGCACGTTGGCTGCCTACCTGGAATATATCCGGAGCCTGGGATATCTCCAATGAAAAATTCTTCCCCGCGCATTTGTTTCTTAGTTCGGCAAGGGTGAGAGGCACGTATGGCCTGGTTGGGAATATTGGCAATGCCACGAATACAGATGCGGTTTTCTACAACCGGATCGCTTATCGTCCCAATACTGATGAGAAGGAAGCCGTGATTTATATCGGAGACCTGGCCAATGATCAGCTGACCTGGGAGAAAATGCGGGAACTGGATTTGGGTGCAGACCTGGGTTTTTTTAATGACCGGCTCAATCTTACCGTAGACTATTATCGCCGGAATGTGTTTGACCTGATTACCAGCGTAAAAAATGCCGGTATCGGGGGTGAAAAAACAAAAACGGCAAATAATGGAAGGATGCGCGGGCAGGGCTTTGAAACAACGATCGGCGCCCAAATTATAAGGGCAAAAGAATCAGGGGATTTTGGATGGAACACCCGCCTGAACTTTGCCTTTAATAAAAATGAAATTGTAGAGCAGCAGATAAGCCCCAATATCTGGACCCTGGTAAGAGCCGAAGGTGGCCCGCTGGAAGGCTATCCGCAACGAGGATTGTTTTCCATAAAATATGCAGGTCTGGATCCCGCAAATGGCTCGCCCCGATATATTAATGAATCAGGAGCGATAGACAATTATATTTATCTGCAGGACAATACGACCAAGTATCTGAAATACGAAGGACCGGTAGATCCTACGTTTACCGGAGGGTATTTTAATAAGCTGGATTATAAAGGCTTTTCATTATCCGCCCTGTTTACATTTGCTTACGGCAACAAAGTAAGGTTGCAGCCCATTTTTTCAGACCGGTACACTGATCTGTTAGCCATGTCGCAGGAAATGGGCAACCGGTGGATCATGCCCGGTGATGAAAACAAAACAAATATCCCTTCCATCCTGGATGCGTTACAGCGTGTCAATTTCAAACGGCTCACTACCGGAACCTCCGTATCTCCGGCGTATGCATACAATGCATATAATTATTCTGATCAGCGGGTTGCTAAAGGCGATTTTATCCGCCTGAAAACGGTGGCACTCGCTTATTTGCTGCCCAGGAGCATCACTCAGCGAATGGGGCTCAACTCGATGCAGTTATCTTTTGTGGGGAACAATATTGTCCTTTTGTATTCCGACAAAAAGTTGTTAGGGGCAGATCCGGAGTTTTTTAACAATGGCGGTGTGGCCATGCCCATTCCAAGGGCGTATACCTTCTCAGTAAAAATCGGTTTATAATTTTTAGACTATGAACAAGCTTATTATAATTACAATTTGCGGTCTCCTGTTTACTTCCGCTTCTTCCTGTAAAAAATTTCTGGAAAAAGCGCCGGATAACAGGGCCGAGCTTAGCACTGCTGCGAATGTGGCAAAACTGGTAGCAACGGCATATCCTAATGCACCTTATGGGCCCCTGGGCGAAATGTATTCGGACAATGTTTCCGATAAAGGCCCTAATGCCACCAGTGTAAACTTGGACTATCCCTTGCCTCAGCTGTACAAATTTGAAGATATTGAAGAAAGCGGTTATAACACTCCGGCCGCATTCTGGAACGGCGCCTACGAAGGAATTGCGGCTGCCAACCAGGCCCTGGATGCTATTGCAAAAAATGACATCGGCCCCTCTGCCAACCCATATAAAGGCGAGGCCCTGGTTGCGCGGGCTTTCAGCCATTTCCTGCTGGTTACCTTTTTTGCCAAACCTTATGATCCGGAAGGCGCCAACGATACTCCGGGCATTCCGTATGTACTGACACCAGAAACCAACCCTTTCGTGAAATACGGGAGGGGCACGGTTGCTTCGGTGTATGCGCAGATCGAAAAAGACCTGGAAACCGGTATCCCGCTTTTAAGTGGCGGCGAGTGGCAGGTGCCGGCTTATCATTTCACTCCCGCCGCAGCCCATGCTTTTGCAGCCCGCTTTTATTTATTTAAAAAGCAATGGCAAAAGGTAGTTGATCACGCCAACCTGGTGGTGCCCAATGGGGATTTTACCGGCAGTATCAGAAATTATCCCGCCGCGGCAAGCCTGACCAGCGATGGAACTGCATATGCCAATTTCTTTTGCAACGGCGACGCTAAATTTAACCTGTTGGTACATGAAATGGACTCCCGCTATCAACGGTCAAATTTCTTTGCAAACAGGTATACATTTGGCCCTGCGGTTTATTCCTGGTACACAGCTCCAAATGTAACCGGAACCAAATTTTATACGGTGGGATATACCTATGGTACGGGCAATTATACGCTCAGTAAATTGAGAGAGTTCTTTTTTGTAACCAATGCAGCTGCAAATATTGGCTATCCCATGCTGCAAATGCCGTTGCTAACCACCGATGAAGCCTTGCTGAACCGGGCAGAGGCTTATTTGCAACTGGGTAATTATGATGGGGCACTGGCCGATCTGAATATGTGTGCCCGGTATAAATTCACCGCATACAATCCTGCTACAATGGCCGTAACCCTGGCGAAGGCCAAAGGTTTTTATAAGGTGAATGGCGTGGAGGCAGATGATAAAACTGCTGTGCTGAATACCATCCTCGATTTTAAGCGCTGGACCTTTATGAATGAGGGCATGCGTTATTGGGATATGATCCGGTATAAAATGCCGATAAAGCATTTGCTTATCGCCAATGACAATTCCGAATCATTCATAACACTGGAGCCCAACGATAACCGGAGGATATTCCAGATACCGAATGATGCTGTACAGTTAGGTGGCTTGCAACCCAACCCAAGATAATAAAACATATAAAATATTATACGGATGAAAAAAATTGAAAATTATATATGGAGCGTGGTTGTCGTTGCGGCATTGCTTGCCATAAGCAGTTGCCGGAAGGACGATACCAATTTAAAAGTGGATATGAACGATTATCCTCAGAACATTACGCCCACCAATGAGATTGATACCTGGCTGAACCAGCAGTTTACCATTCCATGGAACATACTGGTACAATACCGGTTTGAAAGAAGCAAGCAAAGCGATGACCTCAAGAACGTATCGCCGGTAGACCTGGATAAGATAAAGCCGATGATGCAAGTGATTTTAGATAATTTCATCGGGCCGTACCAAAAAGTAGCCGGAAATAATTTTGGTAAAACCTATTTTCATAAAGAATGGGTATTGTTTGGATCGCCGGAGTACAATAGTGATAACAGTGCCACCGTGGGTACCTCCAGCAATGCACGCACCATGGTACTGTACGATTTGAACCGGTTCACGCCCACCGATCCTGATTTGGTACTCTGGTACACACATGTGGTCTATCATGAGTTTACACATGCGCTCAACCAAACAATTCCCATTCCTCCTGCTTATGCAAGAGTGAGCGCGGGGGATTATGATCCGGATTGGACAAAAGTAAAAGCTGATACAGCCTATGCGCGTGGATTTATTAGTCCCTACGGTGGCAGCGCTTTTACAGAAGATTTTGCGGAAATGCTGTCATACATGCTGGTGGAAGGCCCCATCCGTTATAGCAATATACTAAACAAACTGGGGAGTGGTTCGGTTGGGTATACGCGGTTAAAGGAAAAAGAAGCGATTATATATGACTACATGAAGAATAATTTCAATGTAGATATATACGCTTTGCAAGCCGAGATCCAAAAACAGTTAAAAGGAATTTACAGTGTAAAAGATCCGGAGGATATTTCATTGCAGTTTCCTTTTCAGCTTGCAGGAAACAAGGTCAATACGATTACTGTTGATACCGCGGCCGCTCATTATACCACGTATGGTTCCTCTGCAGCATTCAATTCCCTCTACTCTAATTTTAGAACAGAATTCAGGGCAGCTCAAACGACGTATGACATCAGGTATCTGCAGTTTGTATTTACAAGCGCCAGCACCATGACCTTTAGAATTGCATTTGCAACCTCACCTACGGCTACCACGGTTTATGCATCGGATTATTATATGGCATATACGGTTGATCCGGTAACCGGCATAACGCGGTTTACAAAAACCCAGTCTGGCGGTTTAGATTATAATGGAAACGGAGGTAATTTTGGATTGACTGCATTCGAAAAAGTAATGCTGCCCTATCTAACAAACAGAACCTTTATAGCCGCTTATTTACCTGCAACAGTCACACCCACAAATCCGCTGTATAAAACCTTTGCCGGGTTTTACGTAAACGGAACACCGGCTAACTATTTCTATGGACCTGTAACTTATAAATAATAGAAACTATGCGAAAATTATTATACATATTATTGGGCGCATTGCTATTTTCCTGCAGCAAAGCCAAGGTGGACTATGTGTTTGATCAACTGCCGGAACAGCGGATGAAGGAGCGGAATGCCGCATTGCAAAACCTGTTGACCGGATCGGCTAACGGATGGAAGGCCTTTTTACGAACTTCGCTCAATGGCGGTGGTTATGGATTTTATATGAAGTTTGATAGCCAGGATTATGTAACCATGCTCTCGGACTGGAATAACACATATGCCACCACCGGAAAACAATCTACCTATCGCGTGCAATATATTTCCAACAGTACGTTGATATTTGACACCTACAATTACATCGGTATTTTGCAGGATCCTACCGCGTCGAACAACGGCGGTTCGGCCCGGGAAGGATTGCAAAGCGACATGGAATTTGAATACTTAAGAAGCAATGGTGATAGTGTTATTCTCAAAGGGAGGAAGTATATGAACACGCTGTATCTGATCAAGGCAAGTGCCGCAGATGCTGCATCTTATAATAATGGAGAATATGGGTCCGCCATTCAAAATTATAAAGCATACAATACCACCAATCCCTTTACCTTTATTAATGTAGACAGTGCAGGGAAAACATACAAGGTTGCGCTTGCGTATGATTATACCAAAAAACTTATTTCCTATCAGACGGTAAGAACCGATCAGTCCATTGCTGCAAATGCGTCGGGATTTGCATTTAGTATTGACGGGTTGTTTTTTACTTACCCCTTTACAGTTTTGGGGACAAAAGTGACTTCTATCGTACAAACCGCTGCGGGGGCATACAGCATGGTAGATTCAAGTGGAAAGAAATATGATATACAAGCAGCGTCAGCCCCAATCATCCCATTGTATTTGTTACTTGGACCAAAATACAAATTGCAAGCTAAGTTTAAAAAAATTGATCCGGGAAACTCTGCGCTCGGTACCGCCATTATTGGCCAATTTGTAAACAATCTGGATAATGGGTATACCGGATATACATTTGGGAATGGTACATTGACCCTGAATTTTGATAATGTAAATAAACGATTAAAAGTGGAAGGCTGGAGTAATCAGAATGGTAACGCAGGGTGGACGACTACAATCGTGTTTGATTATACTGTAAACAGTAATAACGAATACACCTTTACGCTCAAAAGTCCTGCTTCTGATGGATATGTTGCCAAGTTAATGAACGAGCCGGGTAAAGAAACAATTCAAAAATTTTTGTTAGAAAACAAGGTGACGTTTGACTATTTTGTTAGCAACGGCGTGGTTTACGGACGGGTTACGAGTGTTAATAATCCGGCCTATGTGCTCGTGTTTGATTTGGTTTAATTTAATAATCTGATTAGCTACTGACAGCAGCGTGGAATATAGGTATTTTACGCTGCTGTTATATTTTTGAAATTCGGGGCTTACAACATCTAATGGCGCCGATTTCAATAGCGCATATTCAGTTGTTTGAAGAAACAGCCCGGCCCGTTGCGATATCCGCGCGGGCCGTATTAAAAATGGCAACCAAGCGAAGGTGTTATAAAAATCAATAATACGTTGAGTTCTAAATACTTCAGTTTTGGGGAGGGCTTCCGGGAACATGAAATGGCAATGTTCGTTTTTAAGAATTTTTAATAAATGCTTCAAATCGGCCGTTTTTGCCCAAGCTTTGCTATATTTGTTGGCATCACTTTAAAAGAAAAGCGTAAATGTTTAATTTAATCTTATTCGGCCCTCCCGGTAGCGGTAAGGGAACACAATCTGACCTGTTGGTGGCAAAGTATGGCTTGGTGCACCTTTCCACCGGGAACCTGCTGCGTTCAGAAATCGCCGAGAAAACGCCCCTGGGCATCGAGGCGAAGAACTTTATGGACAAGGGGCAACTGGTGCCGGACGAAGTGGTGATTGGTATGATTGATAACTGCCTGGAACTGCACAAAGATGCGGGCGGTTTTTTGTTTGACGGGTTTCCGCGCACGGCTAACCAGGCCAAGGCCCTGGATAAACTGCTGGAACTGAAACGTACAGCTATCCATAGTGTGCTGGCCCTGGAGGTTTCTGAAGAGGAACTGGTAAAACGCCTGCTGGAAAGAGGGAAGACCTCCGGCCGCTCGGATGATACCAATGAATCGGTGATCCGTAACCGCTTTTCCGTTTATCAAAACGAAACTGCTCCGGTTGCCGAGCATTACAAAGCACAGCACAAATTTAAAGCGATCCCTGGTGAGGGTTCTGTAGAAGATATTTCAAATGCCCTGAGCGCCCAGATCGACAAGGTTCTGGAACGGCAACGCAAGGAACAGGAAGCGTTTGAATAAGCATTAGGGTCCGGCAAAACCGGACCTTTTTATTGATGGCCTAACACGCTGTCGGCCTTGCTGATGCTGTTGAGCACGGCATTTTTCATTACATCTACCTTTGCTTTCTGATCTTGCAGGTATTTGATTCGCTCGGGTTCATTGTCCTTCAGCGAATCGTATTTGAACCCATTCATCCATTCATGCATGGTTTTGTCTGCATTGGAAAGCGCTGCCAGCGCATCTTCCAGTTTGGTTTTTAACGCAGCATGTTGCTTTTGGGCTTCCGGCGATAATTTGCCAATAGAGTCGATGGCAGCCTTTGATTCGTTCATCAGCCGCTCAAGTTTTTTCATTTTCGGCATCGCCACATCATGACCGTCAATTACTTCCTGCAAAAGACTGTCTGCCTGTGTTTGAGGGCCTTCACCGGCTTCTGCAGAAGAGGGGCGGTTCCCTTCTCCACAGGCCATCAATACGACCATTGCCAGGGGGAAAAACAGCATTTTCATGAATGAGAAAAATTTTAAAATCAAAGGTACGAATAGTTGGCGGACCCGCCGGTTTGTTAAGGAATGATTCTTGTATATTAGCTAATAATATAAACCGGGCCTTTGCAGGAAGCAATGCCTCTGGATTTTTAATAAAAAGAAAGCAATATGAAAAAACAACATCTGATCATGGCTGCGGCCTTGGCAATAACAGTGGCCTGTAACAACAATCCTTCTGCGGAAGGCACACCAGCCCCTCCTACAGGCGATTCGCAGGCCCTTCCTTCCGCAACGCCGATTACAGATCCTGCAGATAGTGTTATTGTGAATACGGCAAATGTTGACAGCAGCGGAACCCCGGCGCCAACGGTGGATGAAAACGAGAAAAAATATACCAACGATAAAGGGGAAACGATTGCCGCAGTTTACCACGATTCGGGGAATATGGGTGTGGCGGAGCTTACGATAAACGGAGAAACGATTAAGCTGATGAAGGGCGAAAAAGAAAAAGGCGCCACCACCTATACCAATGGAAAACTTACCTGGAAAGTAAAAACGGATGAAGCTACATTGGAAAAAGATAATGTGGTAACAGTGTATAAGGCAGTGAAATAGGGAAGCTGGCAATCATACCATCAAGGAAGGAACATCCTAAGCGCCCGTGATATAAGGTTGGCTTTCTGAGCCAGACAGGATCAGCGGCGCAGATGCTTCGCGCGGACCGTGCAGGAAACCCGCCGGCTGCCGGTGTTTATAATAACGCGTAATTAAATGCAATAGCCGGGCGGCTTTTAATTCATTAACATATTTTTTTGCCTTTTTATGACAAAGCTGGCATTGGAAAATGCGCATATCGGCTTATTTTAGCCGATAACAGCTGTTGCTGAAACAATAAATATGGGAAAAACACAAACGCGCATACTTGAAACGGCTGCATTTTTCACCAATAATGACACCGTACCCGGCTTCCGTAAATTGATGGACCTGGCCATGGATACACAGGATATGGCGATTTACCGGGAAACCATTGCACTTGCAGATTGGAACGAGCAGCACAGTGAGCTGTTTATTCAGAAATGCCGGCAGTTGCTGGAAATGATCAGCCGGATTCCTGTAGCCGAATATGAGGCACCAGCACCGGTAGTAGTGGCCGAGGATATCCGGAAAAATTACGGCCGTGGAAACTTTGCACTGGGGCCGGTTTCGCTGAGTATCCGGAAAGGGGAGGTATACGGGTTGGTAGGAGAGAACGGAAACGGAAAGACCACTTTATTGCGTATCCTGGCAAAGGATCTTTCCTGTAGCAGCGGCAGCCTCCGGTTTCATTTCCGTAATCAGGCACGTAACACCTATGACCTTCGTACCCAACTGGTTTATATACCACAGCGTACGCAGCGCTGGTACGGAAGTCTTAAAGACAATCTCAAATTGGTATTAACGGCGTATGGTGTGCCGGCTTCAGAAAATGAAACAAGGGTGCTGATGATGATTGCCAGACTGGGTCTTTGGAAATATCGGCATCTTAAATGGCAAGAATTGTCTTCAGGATATAAAATGCGCTTTGAGCTGGCACGTACCTTACTGCGAAAACCCGAGCTGCTGTTGCTGGATGAACCACTGGCCAACCTGGATATTGTTGCCCAGCAGGTGATCTTGGAAGATCTTAAATCCATTGCAGATTCGGTTAATCATCCCATTGCGCTGATCCTTAGTTCCCAGCAATTATACGAGGTAGAGAAAATATCGGACCGGGTAATCTTCCTGCGCAATGGTGTTCCGGTAGAAACCCAGGACCCGGGAGCCGGTGTTGCCCCGGCAGCAGCAGCACTGGTTGTTGAAATGGATTGCAATAGTCCCAGAGCAGAATTACAGGCGGCGCTTGAAGGATTGCCGCTGGACCGGCTGCTTTATAACGGCGGTGTATATATCGCTTATTTTAAACCCGGGACCTCCTTTTTGAGTGTACTGGAGGTATTAGGCAAAAGTCAGTGCCGCCTGGTATATATCCGGGATATTTCTTCCTCTACCCGCCGGCTTTTTATGTCCTGAGCCGGAGCAGCAGCCATGCTATAAAATAAAACAAATGAAAAATTTTATACAACGTGTGAATCACTATTTCCTGGAGCGTTATCCCTTGCTCTGGAATACAAGACTATACTGGATGCTCTTCAGTTGTGCCCTGGTACACGGCTGTTTTTACCTGTTTGGATACCATACATTCCGGAATGCAGCACTGTTTAAACAGTACAATGCGCCGGAACTGTTTATCGAAAACGGGGCGCTGCTCTTCAGTATCGTTATTTCAGTATTGATACTGGTAGTTTGGCTGCTGGTATTGTTTCGCAACAATGCGTTCAAAAATTTTTATCCGACCCGGAAACGGCAGTTGTTTGGAAGCTTTTTTATCTACTTTCTGGTGTTTGTTGTTGCAACCACGTTTTACATTTCTTACATTGCAGGATACAAACAATTTGTAGGGCAGCATTACCCGGCATCCTGGCTGAAAACAAAACGGGAACAGGCAAACCTGGCCGCGGCCTTTCTTCCGTTTAGCCTGGACGCCTATACCATTAACAATAAACGTTATCCTGCGCCTTTTGATACGCTTTACTGTGAAACGAATGAGCGGAACATTAACTTTTCAAAACCCTATCTCACGCGCGATAACGATGAATACCAGTTTTACTCCGTTGAAAAAAAAGTGATCCGGCAGGTAGATGCGACGGCAGCAGATGAAAAGGAGATCAACCGGGCGCCATTGACGGATAGCCTGCTGACGGTGTACTACAAGGAGGCCGTAGTGGATGTTTCGGGCCTTGTAAACACAGAACCCTCGTTTTACAATTACAGCCGGTTGAATTTTGGAGGAGACGGCATTGGTTACCCGGATGAGGAAACGCCTGTCTATCAGGAAGGCGATCGCCGGAAAGCGATGAATAAAAAAGTACATGATTTATTACAACGGAACCACCCGGGGGAAATTAAAAAGCTGCTGGAGAATTTCCTGGAGTTTGCCCGGGAATTTAAGATCAGCACAAATCTCACAGCCGAAAAATGGTTGAAGCTGATGTATCATCCAACGGATTTTAAGGTAACCTATTTTATCAGCAATTCCAGTGTGGAAGCGCTCTCTCCAAACCCGCAGGGTGCAGAGATGGATGTAGCAGCGGTTGCAGATGCTACCCCTGTCGGCAACGGCAGGGATAACGATCCGTATTACCTGAAACATAAAATGAACTACTGTTTTGATGCCTATGATCTGAACCGGCTGTTTACAGGAATGGAAAACGTGCTTGATTTTTCGGTATTTGATGTGATTATTTATGTGGCCATTTGGGTTGCATTTGCACTGGCTTGCCTTCTTTTTGCTTTCCGGATCACCAACCTGCGCCTGCTGTTGTTTTCGGGTATTACGGCTGCCGTTATCGGTATCCTCATCGCACTGCTCGTTCTGGTACTGGGATTAGCCAATGGCCGGCAGGGTGAAAAAACGATTGCTTACCTGGTGTTTGCGGTAGGCACAATGATCCTGTTGGGTTCTGTTTCTGTATTCCGGTTTCGCAGAAAATCCATACAGGGCATCCTGATCAATATATCCCTGGTTGGAATTGTTCCCTATTTTCTCCTGATCCTGCTGATCATTTCATTGCACCAGCGCGACTACCCGCCTGGAGGCGGATACGAGGCACATCCAACCATCCTGGAGGTATTAGGGGTGTACTGGAACTATGTACTGCTGGCGCTGGGATTTCTTTTTATGATGCTGTATACCGCGGTGATCCGGAGATGGCGGGCCCTGCCGGAGCGGTAATTGCTATCAGCTGTCTGCTAATCCGTATCCATTTGCTGCGTGCCGCCGCCGTCCTGCCAGTTAAAGGCTGGGCTTCTTCTTCCCAGTTCCCAGTAAAACCGGCTTCGCGGGTTGTTGTAGTTGCCAATCTCGTTCATGGTGCTGGTATCGTACAGGCGTCCGTTCACCATTACGTATTTTATCGATTCGGTATTGCGGATATTTTCCAGCGGATTGGCGTCCATAATGATCAGGTCTGCCAGCTTCCCTGTTTGCAGGGACCCGATCCAGTCGTCCAATCCCAGGCTTTTAGCTCCGTTGATGGTTGCCGTTTGCAGGGCCTGCAGCGGGGTCATGCCCCCCTGAGCCATCATCCATATTTCCCAATGAGCACCAATCCCCTGGATCTGGCCGTGGGCGCCCATGTTGATGATTACGCCGGCATCGGCAAGTTTCCGGACACTTTTGGCGCTCAGGATATGACCATTCTCATATTCTTCTTCCGGAATCATGATGCGGTTGCGGCTCCGGGTATCAATTACGGCCCGGGGTGTGTATTTCAGCAGTTTCTCGTTTTCCCATACATTGGTATGCTGGTACCAGTAGTATTCGCCCGCAACGGAACCATAGTTTACAATAAGTGTAGGCGTATATACGGTATTGGAGCGCTTCCAGAGCTGGATTACATCATCCTGCAATACGGCAATGGGCAGGTTGTGTTCAATCGTTGTATGGCCGTCGTTGATCATTGCCATATTGTGGTTAAAAAAGGAGCCCCCCTCCGGAACCACCAATACTCCCAGTTCTTTTGCGGCAGCTATTATTTGCTGGTTCTGCTCCCTGCGGGGCTGGTTATAACTTTTTACAGAGAATGCTCCGAAGGCCTTTGTTCTCCGGATGGCGCTGCGTGCATCATCCAGTGAATTGATCACCGCCTTAAAATCTCCGTCTGCACCATACAATACGGTTCCGGTACTAAATACGCGCGGCCCAACCATTTTACCGGCCTTTATCATTTCGCTTTGGGCAAATACCAGTTCACTGTTGGCGGAGGGGTCATGCATAGTGGTAACTCCAAAGGCAAGATTGGCATAATAGGGCCAGTGTTTTTGCGGTGTGACGCCATCCCTGAAATGACTGCCATGTCCATGTACATCAATGAATCCGGGAAGGATGGTTTTGCCGGAGCAATCGATGACCCTGGTACCCGCGGGTATTTGCACTGCATTATTGGCACCCACTGCTTTTAGCAGATTGCCTTCTACCAGCACCGTACCGTTTTCAATAATGGTATTACCATTCATTGTAATGATGCGCGCATTGGTAAAGGCGATGGCCCCTTTGGGCTTGTCCGGTGTATAGGTAACGCCTACGGGAATTCCTTTTGCCGTTGCCGGTGCTGCAGCACTATCGGCTTTTTCATTCAGGAATTTAAAATAGGATTGAAGCGGAATGGTAAAATACTCATTGCCCAAATTATAATGCAGTTCCCGGCTGTTGGCATTCCAGTGCAGGTTATAGCCCGCATCTTGGGCCACCAGCTGTACCGGAACGGTATTGGAGCCGCCGGAAATTTCCAGCGTTTTTCCGGTTTTTGGGAATGCGGCAATATACACTTTGTGCAGGTCTGAAAATGCCAGCCAGTTGCCGTCGGGCGACAGCATATACTGGTGGCCATAGGTGCTGGTTACGACTGTTTTTTCGCCGGTGCCGTCTTTTTTGCACTGCGCAAGGCTGGTGCCTTTTTGAAAATAGATGTAAGTGCCACCCGGCTCAAAACGTGGCGCGCTTCCGTATTCAATAATGCGTTCGGGCTGATTCCGGCCACTGGCATCCACGGTATAAATACCGGTATTTACATTAAACGCATTGCCCAGTACATTATCTCCTCCTTCCTTACAATACACAATGGTTTTTGCATCGGGACTAAAAGAAGGTGTACGGTAAATGCCCTTTTCAAGGTTCAGCCGGCGGCTGCTGCCTTTTGAAAGATCCATTACATGGATGCTGCCCATGGTACTGTCGTTCCAGCTGACATAGGCAAGCCATTTTCCGTCGGCGGAAAAGCTTGGATCGTCTTCGATATCGGTTGACTGAGTAAGCCGCACCGGTACCCCGCCGGGTAATGCCTTTTTCCAAAGGGCCCCCAGGGCATTAAATACAATATATTTCCCATTAGGTGCTGTTACCAGGTTTTTCAGCACATGGACGGTGTCGCGGTCCCTGTTGATGTGCTGCTTTATCCGGACAGCATCTGCAATTTTTTGTGTTACGTTACAGGTAAAGGGGATTTCGGTGCTGTGGTTATTTCCGCTAACGGATACGCGGTTGATTTTTCCATTGGCCCATATCACAATTTCCTTTCCTCCGGGCATCCAGGCGAAACCGGTATACACCCCAAAGATGGCCCAGGCTTCCTGCTGGTCCTTGCTGAGTTGATCATAAACCGGCCATTCTTCACCGGTACTGATATTGCGCAGGTATAATACCGTTTTGGTACGTACCCTCCGCACAAAGGCAAGTGTTTTTCCGTCGGGTGATACCTGCGGACGAAAAGCGCTGCCTCCGCCACCGGTGACGGTTTCCGTCCGTCCTTTTTCGCGGTCATACTGTTTGATCACATAAATCTCGGCATTGGGATCTTTATTATATTGGAAGTATCCCCCGGGATACATGTCTTCGCTGTAGTAAATATAACGGCCATCGGGTGATGCAGAAGGCTCGTTTACATCCTGCTGGTCGTTTTTCCGTTTGGTTAGCTGAATGCCGTCTCCTCCGTTGATATGGTACATCCAAAGCTCGCCTGCGCCCATCGACCGTGCTGCTGTAAAGTGTTTGCGGGCAATGATATAATTGCCTTCCGGCGACCATACGCCGTTGTTCAGCAGCCGGAAATTTTCTTTGGTTACCTGGCGGGCATTACGGCCATCGCGGTCCATCACCCATATATTATCGCCACCGCCGGCATCAGAAGTAAAGAGGATCTTCTTTCCATCGGGGCTGAAGCGCGGCTGCACTTCGTAGGCCAGGCCCTGCCGCAATACCTTTGCAGTGCCACCGGTGACGGGTATGCTGTAGATATCACCCAGCAGGTCAAATACGATCTCATCTCCCTTGGGAGATACATCCAGGTTCATCCAGGTGCCTTCGTTTACCGAAAAGGACACTTCCTTATATTGCTGCCCGGGAGGATTGTTTACATCCCATTTGGAGGAGGCCGGTTTAACAGTGTCCTTTTGGGATTGGGCTGCAATGGCAGATCCGATAAAACAAAGACCGATAAAAATTAAAGACCGCATGTATTCATTATTATAAAGGGCCGAATGTAGGAAATTAGCTGCAAACTTAGTTGGCTGTTGCGGTTGGGGGGCTTTCAGGTGCGGTAAAAACCAGGATGAACCGGACGGCATGACGTCTACATTTCGCATTAGTCTCCTTGTTGCCCAACAACACGCGGGGAGAATGAATGATTTTACACGGCCAGGCCTACCATATCGTATCTATTAAATACATTTGCATACCTCTTTATCACTTTCAAATGTAAACACATGAAACCGATGCTGCACCTTTTCCCCGGGTTTAGAAAAAGTCTTTTGTTGCTGCAGGCTTTTCTTTCTCTGGTGATTAATGCAAGCGCACAGGATCCCGGTGCGTTTGTTGCGATCTTCAATACGGGGCCCATCGCTCTTTATGAACCTGCTCCCCGGATTCTCATACCGGCTACGGGCAGCAATTTTACCATTAACTGGAAGCACTTGTATGGTCTTAATGAATCCGGTACCGCAATTGGAAATGACAAAACGATGCTCTCGCTGCCCGATACCGGTACTTACGAAGTGACCATTACGCCCGGTAGCGGCAGCTTTAGCACCATGACCTATGGCGGAGATACGACAAACGCGGCAAAACTATTGCGCATTACCCAGTGGGGCACTATTGCATGGTCGTCGATGATGAATGCATTTCGAGACTGCAGGAACCTCACCATTACGGCTACCGATCTGCCCAATCTTGCCGGCGTAACCAGCATGGAAAATGCTTTTTCTGAGTGTACCTCTTTAACCACGATACCCCGTATCGATCAATGGGATGTAAGCAATGTAACCAACATGCAGTTGATGTTTTACAAAGCCGGCGCTTTTGATCAGAACCTGGGCAACTGGAAGTTGAACAGTAATGTGGATATGTGGGGGATGCTTCATGTTAGCGGTCTGTCCTGTGAAAATTACAGCCTTACCCTGAAGGGATGGGCTGAGAAGAACCCGTTGGTAAACGGCCGTTCCCTGGGTGCTTACGGCCTGGTGTACGGGCCGGTTGTAAAGATCTATCGCGACCAGTTGGTGAATGCGCAGGGATGGACGATTTCCGGGGATACTTATGATGCCGGTTGTTCTGTTGTGTTGCCGGTGCACTTTTCAGCCATGCAGGCTTTCTTCAAAAAAGGCCAGCTTATGGTACAATGGACCACCACCGCAGAGACCAATAACGATCATTTTGAAATAGAGGTATCGTCAGATGGCCGTCTGTTTACAAAGATCGGGGAACTGAAAACCAGGGCCATGGAGGGGAATTCTACAACCTCCCTTGATTACAGCTTTGCTGCAAATGCACCCGGTTCCGGAAACGGGCTGCCTGCAGCGGGTCTCCTGGGGTTGATAGGGTTGGCTGTACTGGGAAAGCGCAGGCTAAGGGTATTAGGGGTTGTTGCTGGTGCGGGATTGATTGCTACCCTGTCCTGCCATAAGACCAACCCGGTGGAGGCAGGGGATTCCACGGCGGTGTTTGTAAGACTTAAACAGGTAGATAAGGATGGAAGGGCTGATTACAGTAAAGTGGTAAAAGCAGTGGCCGAATAGCAGGCCCCTGCACAAAGCCGATGGGCTGCGCCGCTTAGGCGGAAATCCTTTGCCTGCAGGGCAAAGATTGGAGACAGGCGGCGGACTGCTGCTAATGGATGCACCGGGCCGGGAGCCCCAGCTCCTGAATCATTATTTCAGCAACTGGTATACTAAAAAGCTGAGAGAATAAGCCAGTCCGGTCATATAGGCCAGCTGGATGAAAGGCCATTTCCAGGAACCGGTTTCACGTTTTACAACTGCAAGAGTGCTCATGCACAGCATGGCAAATACATAAAAAATGAGCAGCGATACGCCGGTGGCTACTGTAAATACCTTGCTGCCATCTTCAAAAGTGGCTTTGTTCATTTTATCGCGCAGGGCCATATTGGCGCCGCCATCATCCTCCACGCTGTAAAGGGTGGCCATGGTGCCTACAAATACTTCGCGGGCAGCAAAGGATGTAACCAGGGCAATGCCGATCTTCCAATCGAAGCCCAGGGGCCGGATCACCGGTTCAATGGTTTTACCCATGATACCGGCATAGGAGTTTTCCAGTTTGGCCGCAGCACGGGTTTCTTCCACCAGCAGGGTATCGGCATTGGGCCGGGCGATTGCGGCTTCGTATTCCTGCTGCACGGCGTGCATGCGCTCTTTGGGTCCGAAGGAGCTCAGGAACCAAAGGATAACGCTGATGACCATGATGATTTTTCCGGCCTGTACTACAAAGATCTTTGCTTTTTCGATCATGGTTTCCAGGGCGTTTTTCCAGCGGGGAGCACGATATATGGGCAATTCCAGGATGAAATAGCTTTTTTCCTTGTTCTTTATAAAGAATTTGGCTATATAAGATACGAGCAGGGCAAACACAACGCCCAGCAGGTACAACCCCATCATCATCAGTCCCTGCAGACTGATAAATCCGAGCAGGTAGGTTTTGGGAATCACGAGGCCCACCAGGATCACGTATACCGGCAGCCGGGCCGAGCAGCTCATGAGCGGGGTAATTAAAATGGTGAGCAGCCGCTCTTTGCGGTTCTCGATGGCGCGCGCGCTCATAATGGCGGGTACTGCGCAGGCAAAACCGCTGATCATGGGCATTACGCTCTTTCCGTTGAGGCCCACGCTGCGCATGACGCGGTCCGTTAAAAAGCTGATACGGGCCATGTAGCCGGTGTCCTCCAGCAAGGTAATGAGCCCAAAAAGGATCATGATCTGGGGTACAAATATGACGATGCCGCCCAAACCGGCGATGATTCCGTTTATTAAAAGGTCGGAGAAATTGTTATGCGGAAGCAGATCGCTCAGCCAGCCGCTAAAGGCGGCGGTGCCGGATTCGATCCAGTCCATGGGGTAGGAGGCGATCAGGAATACACACTGGAACATCAGGAACAGCACGGCCAGCAGGATAAAATATCCCCAAACGCGGTGGAGAAAAATATTATCCAGTTGATCGGTAAAAATTGATTTTTTGTTGGGATCCGGCAGGGTTACCGATCCGTTCATTACCACACCGATCCGTTGATACCGTTGCAGGATCTCCTCCGCCTGGGTTTTTGTGGGATTGAAATGGTGATCGATCTCCGTTTGCTCGATTTGCTCCTGCAGGGTGTCTGGCAGGTTAAAGGTTTCGTGGTTGATAAGGTAATGCACACCTTCGTACGGGCTGATGCCCGGAACCAATTGCTGAATACCGGCAATGGCCTGGGGCGCCAGGGCTTCCACATCGATAAAATTGTGTACCGGCGCTTTAAACAGGTTGCCGGAGACGAGCTCAATGGCTTTTTTAAGGGGTTCGATCCCTTTGTTTTTACGGGGATTGACGGCCACAATGGGAATGCCCAGCTCCCGTTCCATTTTATTGATATTGATGTGGATGCCTTTTTTCCGGGCAAGATCCATCATCGTGAGCGCCATCACCACGGGGCGCTTCAGATCAATGATCTGACTGCAAAATAATAAATTGCGCTTCAGGTTGCTGGCGTCTGCCACTACTACAATCACATCCGCCTTCAGGGTTTTATCCTGGTTCAGGATCACTTTATAGGCCACTTCTTCATCCAATCGCCTCGGGTATAAGCTGTAGGTGCCAGGGAGATCAATTATTTTAGCATTAGATTGGCCAATTTTAGATATTCCTGTCTTTTTATCGACAGTTACGCCCGGGAAATTTCCCACTTTTTGGCTCAGCCCGGTAAGGGAATTGAACAGGGAGCTTTTGCCGCTGTTGGGGTTCCCTACTAATGCTATATGTAGCTGCTTATTTTCCAAAATCCTGAAGAGCCGCAAATTTACGGATCCTCAGCGGATGATCATTTACGAAATCCGATGTTTGTGCGGGTGGTGCACAGATTTCTCGGATTTTCACAGATAGGGGTTAAAAGAATCTGTGTACGGCTGTGAAATCCGTGAGCAAAAAAAACTACCCTGCCGCAGAAAGTGATTCCACAGGTATCTTTTCAGCCTCATCCCTCCTTTTAAAACCGGTTATTTCTTCCACCAGCTTATTCAGGTCGCCGGAGGCCCGGCTGATCAGCAGGAACTGGTCAATAATGGGTTTTAGCTCATTAAGCGTGATCTTGGTTTCGGTATCCAGCAGGCCTTGCTGAATTTCGTGCCTTCGTTTCTCCAGGAGCTCCTTTACCGCTGTTTTGAGAGACTGGGTATCCATATGGGCTGCAGGTTGTGCTACATCCTCATCTGAAAGCATACCGGCGGTATTTCCCAGTTCATGAATGGTATTTTCGATAATGGGCAGGAAATTGTAGGAGCGGTATTTGGCCGCAAACTGGCGGGAGTAATGGGCCAGGGTGGCAATGTGAGAGTTGATGGTAAAGATCATTACCACAAACTGATGAATGGTTTTGATGTTCTTTTGCTTGCTTTTGGGCTCGCTGAGCATCCGGGAAAACGTGCCCGAAAGGTTGGCCTGGGCCACGAATGCCTCCTTGCGACTGAGTTTATAATCGGGCGTGGGCTCGTTTTTTACATAGGCGCTGGAAACCGTTTCAAAATAGATCCGGGTTTTTTCCAGGGCTGCCGCCATATAGCTTTTTACCTGTTTTTTCTCCCAGGAGGGAATGATATAGGTGGTCATGAAGGCAAGAATGGACCCGATAATGGTATCCAGCACCCGGTTTTCGATCACCACGTGAAAATTCCGGCTGTCCAGTAAAAAGAACATGATCAGCACATAAGCGGTCATAAACGTAACGCTTACCAGGTATCGGGTACGCATAAAACTGTAGGTGGCAATCATTAAAAGGATCATGGCAGTAAACCGGCCGGTGCCCGTCTGGATCAGGAACAGCAATCCGATGCCCCCCATGGCACCAATGATGGTGCCCAGTACCCGCTGGTAGTTGCGCTGTTTGGTAACACTGTAGGTGGGCTTTAAAATCACAAGGGTGGTCAGCAGGATCCAGTAGCTGTATTCGAGCTTTAAAAGATGAGCGGTAATATACCCCAGGGTCATGGCCAGGCTCAGGCGCAATGCATGCCGGAAGGTGTTGGACTGCAGGGAAAGATTTTCCCGGATTAGCTCACTGTCGAGGTCTGTTTTTTCCAGGAACGATTTATAGTTGTCGGACAGGCGGTATTCTTTTACCCGCTTCCGGTCGTACCGGGTATAATGATGCAGGGTATAGATGCGGAGGATCATGTCTTCGATCGATTGCATGATCTTGCGCATATTGATCAGTGCTTCGAGGTTTTCGGCGTTGCGATGGGTGGCCACAAAGCGTTCAAAATGTTGCTTCAGGTTTCTCAGTTCATCATTCAGACTTTTAGATACCCGGGAGCGCCGTCCTTCCTGTACCGAAACACCTATCTCATAGAGTTCGTCTACCATACCGAGGATCACTTTCTGGAAGTGCGGCAGGATATTGGCGCCATCAAACCGCTTGTGCATGGACTCGTAATTGTAAAACGTGGCATTGGCTTTTTCAAAAAGATCAACCGATTCTACAAAGATCACCAGCAACCCGCGGCCGGTAAGGGTGGTTGACTTTACGATATTGCGGCTTTTAAACAGCATTTCCCGCACCAGGATCTGTTTGTCCTGCACCTTTTGCTGCTGCTGCATCAGGTTTTTATAGGTTTTATCGTAATTGACTCCTTCGTTATAAAAATAAGAACGCGTTTTAAGATAATCAGCTATAGAAACAATAGAATCGCCCAGGGCTTGCTGGATCACTTTATAGGGGCGTACACCATGCAGTGCCAGGCTTAGTACAATATACCAAAGGCCGCCGCACAAAAGATAAACCCCATCCAGCACCACATTCCACCCCGTAGCTTTGTGGTAAAGGGTGAGCACCATAATCAGCAGCCCGGCAAAGCCGATGGCATTCGTCCGTGCGTTATATACGCCCAGCATGCTCAGGGAAAAACTAAAGGACAAGATAACGAAAGCCGTAATAAAAGGATTTATATGGGCAAAGCCGGTGATGAGGTCTACCAGGAAGATCAGTACCAGGGCGGCTAACATGCCGTTGCGCCGTTCCCGGATAGGACCAGGAATATCCGCGGCGCTCACTGCCATGGCACCCAGCGAGGCAATCAGTCCGATTTCCAGCATTCCGAAGAAGTTCAGTATAACTGAAGGAAGGGTAATGCCGATAGTGATCCGGATCGCCTCGTTGAAGTAATAACTGCTTACAAACTGCCGGTATTCTTTTATATAATCCATGCCCTACAAATTTACAAACAAGAAAGAGTTTGAGGAAATGAGGAGCGTGCATAACATTTTTATTACACGCTGCATTTGCTATGCGATTCAATTTCAACCGCAAGGAACGCAGGGTTTTTTCACAAGGGTTGCTAAGATATCCATTATTATGGCCCTCATTGCGCTCTTCGCGGGTCCTTGCGAACTTTGCGGTAAAAACCCACTGCAAGGAACGCAGGGCTTTTTCACAAGGGCCGCTAAGACATTCATTGTTATGGCCTCATTGCGTATTCTTGCGTTCATCAATAATACAAAAAATGTCATGTACCCAATGGAGCCACTCAGCCCTTGTTATTTTTTATTGCTGAAGTAACGCTGACCAGAGCGAATGCGGCGGGTATTGATGCCGGGACAAAGGGTTCCGTTGCAAAATGTAACACGGCGGTGCAGTTTGAAAAAAGTCACTTTGTCTTGTCCTGAAATAGGTTTACACAAAAGGTGTACATTTAAATCGGACAGGTTATGATAAAAGTTAATAAGGAAACAAAAGAGGCAATAGTAGCGGAGTATTTATCAGGCGGCACGAGTTTTCGTAAACTGGCGTCTAAGTATGGGATAACTTCTCGCAGAGTTTATTATTGGGTAAAATGCCATCAGGACAATCAGAAAGAGCAGAAGCAATTGGAAATTGAAGCGGTAGAACCATTGCCCACTGAGGTAAAGCAACTTCAGGCTGAACTGCGCAGGGCAAAGCTGCACAATGAGCTATTGGAGGAAATGTTGCGTTTATCGGAGAACCTTACAGGCGTTGAGCTCAGAAAAAAGTTTGGCACCAGGCAGTTATAAATGTAGGACAAAGGATGCCGAAGAACATTTCTACCCTTTGTTCATTGCTTGGTTATAGTCGGCAAGCTCTTTATCAGGGCGGGCGCCAACAACAGCAGCAAGCATATAAGGAAGCACTAATAATACAACAGGTACAAATGATCCGCCTGACGCAAAAGCGTCTGGGAGGCAGGAAACTACTGGGCCTGCTGGGCAATTTTTTTAAGGAGCACAAGATCTCTATAGGCCGGGATGCTTTCTTTAACCTGCTTTGCCGCAATGGCTTGCTGGTGCGCAGACGTAAGCGTTCAAAACCAATCACTACAGACAGTGTTCATCATTTTAGAAAATATAAAAACATTGTAAAAGGATTTACTCCCATGGCAGCCAACCAACTATGGGTAAGCGATATTACTTATATTCCGCTTGCTGAAGGTTTTGGCTACCTGAGTCTGATCACCGATGCTTATAGTCGCAAAATTGTTGGGTTTGATCTGCATCCGACACTGGGTGCCACGGGTAGTGTAAAAGCCTTGAAAATGGCCTTGCTGTCATTACCCGCTCATCACAACATAATCCACCATAGTGACAGGGGGATCCAGTACTGCAGTAATGAATATGTCCGTGTTTTAAATAAAAATAATATCACCATCAGTATGACCGAAAACGGGGATCCGCTGGAAAATGCAATTGCGGAGCGGATTAATGGTATCTTAAAACAAGAATTCCTGGAAGCACAATATTCTGATTTCCAGGCGGCGCAAACCGCGATAACCCGAGCCATAAACATTTATAACTACCAGCGGCCGCACAGCAGTGTAGATTATTTAACCCCGGTTGCCGCACACCAACAAACAGGCAGGCTCACCCGGCGATGGAAAAATTATTACAACAAAAAGGAGGTAGCAATGGCAGAACCCTAAACGCTTAGCCTGCAAAACAATATTTTCTTTAGCTGTGGGCTACAAAAATATTGTTTTATTACTGGCTTAAAACAGCAGTGTAAACAATATACAGGACTAAACTATATTTGTAAACTTGTAACAGGACTAACACCATTCAAGTGTCAACTTTTTTCAGGACGAGTCACTTTGTAACACGATTTTTTGTAGTAAAAAAAGTTGCTACACATTTTTTTGCTACAATTTTTACGCCCGTATGGCAATTCGGGCGGCGGTCGTTTCCTCGGCGCCGGAAGCCGTTGTTTTGTCTGCACGCGCTACCCGGCAGCAGGTCTCTTCTTTCTGCCGGCCGGAGGATAACGGAACAGAAGGTATCCTGCCGGACGTACCAAAACCGTCGAAAAATGAAAAATTCGCCCCAAAAAATGCCGGTTCTATAACAATTGTATATATCCAATGCCACATCTGTATTAATCTTGTATTATGAAATCAAGAAGTATTTTTCAGAAAGTGGAGATCCTGGTTGCCACCCTGGTAGCGGGCTTTTTTATTTTTATGATTTCCACCAACCGGGACTATTCATATGACCGGCATCAGTTTACGGAAAATCATATTCCCTATAGTTTTTATACCAACTACCTGCAACCATTGATTGCAGTGGTGGTGATCAGCTACCTGGTCTTTTTGTTCCTTACCCAGTATGTGGAAGTAAAAGCAAGGGGCTTTTTTAAGATCACGCTCCTGGTTTGCACCTATCTCCTGCTGTCGATAGCGCTGTCTGTTTGCTTTACCTATATTTTTGCCTGGAGGTATGGCGAGGAATCTTATCCAACCCAAAGAGATGTGACGGCTACCTTTTTTGTGCAGGGCTTTGCGGCCGCCGCAATCGGCTATCTTTTTTACCTTATTTATTATGGATTAAAAGAGTTGATATTCAGCCCGCGGCTCCGGCGGAAGCTGAAGGAAAAGAACGGCTCCCGGCTCCTTTTTATCGGAATGAGCGTGTTGGCGTGGTTTATTATTCTTATCATGCTTACGGCCAATAACGCGGCGCCCTTTGCAGTAATCCTGTGGGCGGTGGTGCTGCCCTATGCACTGCTGGTGCTGTACATTCATATCTATGTGCTCATTCCGGGGATGCCGGAAAAAAGTCCCCGGAGCGGATATTATTTATCGCGTATTGTGCCCGTTATCCTCCTGATCAATTTCATTGCCACGGTGTTTTGTAAGACCGCGTCCGATGGAGGCGCGCCTTTTCTCGGCATTTATGTATTGCTGTTGTTGTGGACGGTGGTGGTGGTCATTCCGCTGGCCTGGTGGATCTATAAAAACCAGAAGGAGAAGCTGGGACTGAAAACCGCACTCGGCTCTTCCGAGGCAAACCTCAGCTTCCTGCGCTCGCAGATCAATCCGCATTTTCTCTTTAACGCACTCAATACCCTGTATGGAACGGCGCTGCAGGAGCATGCAGACCGTACCGGCGAGGGGATTCAGAAGCTGGGCGATATGATGCGGTTTATGCTGCATGAAAATGTGCAGGACAAGATCTTACTGGTACGGGAGGTGGAATACCTGAATAATTATATCGACCTGCAAAAATTACGTACCGTTAACTCGCCCGATATCCTCATCCAGGTAAAGATCGATGAGCCGGCATCCGGTCTTCAGATCTCCCCTATGCTGCTGATTCCCTTTGTGGAAAATGCTTTCAAACATGGTATCAGCCTGAAAGAGCATTCTTATATCACCATTGCACTTCATACGCAGGATAACACCCTGTATTTTGATGTGCAGAACAGTATTCACCTGAAGCCGGACGGCGACCCGGAAAAATTAAAGAGCGGCATCGGGCTGCCCAATGTGAAAGAACGCCTGCAACTGGAGTACCCGGACCGGCATGAGCTGGTAATCCGCCAAACAGCCAAAGACTTTTTTGTACACCTGACGATTAACTTATAATAAATGAAGTTTATTAGTGTTGCATTGCTGACGCTGATCCTGGTGCCGGCCCGGGCACAGTTTCGCCTGAGCGGACGGATTGAGGGACTGAAAACATCGGAGATAAAGATCCAGATTCCCTTTGTATACGATTTTTTTGCAGAGGAACAGGCGGTACCGGTGAAAGCAGACGGCCGTTTCGATATCCGGTTTCCGCTTGACAATGAAAAACTGGTACGGATATCCTATGATAAGAAAGCGGTATTGATCTATGCCCGGCCGGGACAATCGCTGCAGATCGGTAACCGGAAGGCTGGTGGAGACGTAGTTCCGGTGGGTGGTACACTGCTTAAAGAAAACCAGGTATTGTTTAACGCCGATGTACTGGAGTATCCGGTTTTTTTAACGGCGCCGCCGCCCCGGGATTCCCTGTCAAAAATTACTCCGGATGAAATATATAGTGCCTATATCCGGCCCTGGATGCAGCAGGTGCAGGAAAAAACAGCGGCCGTCGAAAAAACAGCACTTTCACCGCGATTAATGCAACTGTTTAGCCAGGAAGCACGTTCCGCCGCTTACTGCCGGTCTATCGAGTTTGCACGGGAGTTTATGAACAGGAAGCAATTGATCGCTTTTTTTAAACTATTGTATCAGCAGGTTTCCCCGGTATCTGCTGTTTCACAACCGGGTCCGTTTTATTACTGGTTTGTAAACGATTATAACGGGTATCTCGAGTCCGATGCCATCAGCCATTTGGAAGCTTCGGGTAATAAAACAAATGAACCGCTCCGGTATTACCATATCAGCCTGGACAGCGGGACGGTGTTAATCCGGAAAACAGGAAAGGCTTATATCAACTGGCTGGCCGTAAAAAATACCAATAGTGCCGCCGTGGCCGAAGCCTACCTGGCGCAGCAGGTATTTACGGCCACCGCCGATAAGGACCTGAAGTATGCCGGTGGGCTGCTGGAGGTATTGAAAAAAACATATCCTGCCAGTACCTATTATTTCCCGTTAAAAAGTAAAGCAGGAAAACTGGAGGCGTTGCTGGAGCAGAACCGGCATAATAAGGCGATACGGATCCTGGCAAACTATGATACTCTAACTTCTATTTATCCGGTTATTGATGCGCTGAAAGGGAAGGTTGTTTACCTGGATGTATGGGGCACCTGGTGCGGGCCCTGTAAGCGTGAGCTGAAATTTACCCCCCGGTTAAAGACGTATTTCAAAGACAAGGCAGTGGCCTTCGTATATTTGGATATGGACGATGATGAAAAAGACGCTACGTGGAAGGAGTTTATTAAAGTGAATGCGTTAACCGGTACGCATTTGAGGAAGAGCCGGGAGCAAATGGCGCCTTTTTGGAAAGAGCTGCTTGAAAATGCGGAAGACAAAAGCGAATATTATCCCCAATATTTTATTTTTGATAAAGAAGGAAAACTGGTGGTAGCAAAGGCCAAACGGCCGAGTGATAAAGAAGCGCTTTATAAACAGATCGAATCCGTTTTAAATCAATAGACCTAACGGGTCGTATATAAAAATTTTCCTGTGAATGCAATTGCAATAGATGACGAACCCATGGCGTTGGAAGTGATTAAAAACCTGGCGGCCAAAGTACCTTTTATAAAACTGGAAGGCTGCTTTACCAATGCGTTTGAGGCGCTTGATCACCTGCAGAAGAATAAAACAGACCTGATTTTCCTGGATATTAAAATGCCGGATATCAGCGGTATTGAACTGTCTAAAAGCCTGGCCAACCCTCCCATGATCATTTTTACCACGGCTTATACCGAGCATGCGGTGGAGGGGTTCGAAGTAAATGCCGTAGACTACCTGCTAAAGCCCTTTTCCCTGGCTCGGTTTATAAAGGCCTGTACCAAGGCTCAGGAATTGTTTTCCCTGAAGAACGGCAAAGGGGCGGAACAGGATTTTATTTTCCTGAAGGACGGGTATGAACAGGTACGGGTGATGCTGAATGAAATCCTTTACATAGAGGCTGCCGGAAATTATCTGAACGTGGTACTCAAGCATAAGAAAATCATGAGTCGTATTACCATTAATGAAATGATGCAATTGCTGCCTGAAGAAAAATTTACCCGGATCCATCGCAGCTATATTGTGGCCAGGGATAAGGTAACCAAATTCAATAAACAGGCGGTGTTTATCGACCTGCTGGAGTTTCCCATCGGCAGTAATTACCAGTTTATATAAAAGAATTAAATATGAAATACGTAATACTGGTTATACTATTCTGTATAACCGGGCTCCAACCGTTTGCCCAGGATAACCGCTACCGGAAACTGGATGCCTATTTTGATACACTGGCAGCCCATCAATTATTTATGGGCAGTATTGCTATTGGCCGGCAGGGCATGCCTGTATATAAAAAATCGGTGGGTTTCCGGGATATAACAAGGGGGATAAAAAACGACGACAGTACCCTGTATAGAATCGGATCGATTACCAAAACGTTTACGGCAACCCTGGTGCTCAAAGCTGCCGAGGAGCGGCTACTGGATACCGGTAACACCATTGCACGCTATTTTCCTGGTATCAAAAACAGCGAACGCATTACAATTGCCCAGTTGTTGCGGCACCGGAGTGGGATTCACAATTTTACAAACAATCCATATTACAGATCATGGAGCACGCAGCGGCATACCGGAACGCAGTTGCTGGATACCATCATTGCCGGGGGGAGTGATTTTGAACCGGGCAGTAAAATAGAATACAGCAACTCCAATTACATTCTGTTAACGCTTATTCTTGAAAAGGTATACCGGCAATCCTATGCTAAAATCTTGGATAAAAAGATCCTTGAACCATTACAACTGAAACATACGCGTTTTGGTGGTGCTATTGAAGATGTGCGTAACGAATGCCGGTCGTATACGTTCAAAAATGGCTGGCAGCCCGAGCCGGAAACCGATCTGTCGATACCCCTGGGTGCCGGTGCCATAAAAAGTACGCCGGCTGACCTGGGGAGGTTTGTGCATGCATTGTTTACAGGCCGGGTGATTGCGCCGGCCAGCCTTGTCCCAATGCAAACCGCACAGGAAGGGGCTGGTATGGGCCTGTTTCCTATGGCCATGGCCGGAAAGAACGGCTGGGGACATACGGGTGGCATTGACGGATTCCGGTCGGTGTATATTTATTTTCCGGAGGAAGATGTTTGCCTGGCGTTGTTTGGGAATGGTGAAAATTACAACCTGAACACAATCGCAGCTACAGTAGTAAAGGTCTTTTATGATCTTCCGTTTGAGCTGCCGGATTTTACGGTATTTCCGGTAACGGAAGCCGATCTGAAACCGTATACCGGCAGGTATGCATCGGCGGAAGTATCCTTAAAAATTACGATCAGTAATAAGGGAAATGTACTGCAGGCGCAACCCGATAATCAGCCTGTTTATACCATGCGTGCGCTTGCCAAGGACAAATTCCGTCATGACGCAACCAATGTTGACCTTGAATTTAACGCAGATGGTACCATGGTGCTGTTGCAGAACGGTCAAAAACGGATATTTAAAAAAGAAACGCCGCTTTAGTTTTTTGCATGATAATACAACGTGCTGCTGTTCTCTTCACGGAAGATCTTCTGCGCGGTTTCCTGGATGGCTTGTGTGGTAACGGCATTGTACCGCTCCAGCTCCGTATTCATCATACCCGCATCGCCCAGTAGTTCGTAAAAGGCCAGGCTGTTGGCGCGGTTCAGCAGGCTCATATCTTCAAAAGCCATCATGCTTTCCGTTTTGTTCTTTACCTTTTGTAATTCAGTTTCCTGGATGGGCTCCTCCTTTATTTGGCGGAGAATGGCTTCTACTGCGGCTTCGGCCTCCTTCATGTCTGTTCCTTTCACCAGTTTACCCTCGATGCAGATGATGCCCGGGTCGATGCTACCCATATGGTAGCACTGGATGTTTACAAAAAGCTGCTGCTCTTTTACCAGTTTCTCAAACAGACGGGAGGATTCTCCGCCGCCTAAAATATCGGTGAGCAGGTCTGCCACATAGTATTCAGGGCTCAGGCGGTCGCCGATATGCCAGCATTTATAAAAGGCATCCAGCGGAACGTCGGCCGTAACCGTTTCTTTTCTTGCTTCGGTTTGTGGCGGCTCGGCCGGCAATTCCCGTTTTTTTGGTGTTCCGGCCGGAATATCGCCAAACCATTTCTCAGTCAGGGCTTTTACCGCTTCTGTGGTAATATTCCCCGCAACAACCATTACCGCATTGTTAGGACGGTAATGTTGAAAAAAGAAATTTTTTACGTCTTCCAGCTGTGCATTTTCAATGTGGGAGAGTTCTTTGCCGATGGTCATCCAGCGATAGGGATGGCGTTTATAAACCAGTTCGCGGAGCTTGAACCAAGCATCGCCGTAGGGCTTTTCCAGGTAATGTTCTTTAAATTCTTCACACACCACTTTGCGTTGCACTTCCAGGCTTTTTTCGCTGAAAGCGAGCGAAAGCATACGATCGCTTTCGAGCCAGAAAGCGGTTTCAATATTTTCTTTGGGAATCTGTATATAGTAATTGGTAAGATCGTTGGAGGTGTAGGCATTGTTCTCGCCTCCTGCCAGTTGCAGGGGCTCGTCATACTCGGGAATGTTTACTGATCCGCCAAACATCAGGTGCTCAAACAGATGGGCAAAGCCCGTTTGCTCTGGCACTTCATCACGCGCGCCCACATCGTATAAAATATTCATAACTACAGTGGGGGTGGCCGTATCCTGGTGCACAATCACGCGCAGTCCGTTTGCTAAAGTAAATTTGTCAAACTGTATCATTTGGCAAATGTAAGATGAATGCTGTTTCCGGATGCATTAGCCAAACAAAAAGCCGCCTCCTTTTGAGAGACGGCCGTATTCAGGGTTTACATACTATTTTTTCAACAACCTTACAGAAGTCCTGCGGTCGGCCGCACGGGCTTCATCTGAGGCGTTTTCATCCACTTTGGCCAGTTTTTCGCCATAGCCTTCTGCTTCAGGAACCTGGGCCCCCACACCGGCAGCCTTTAGGGCAGCCTGTACGGCCTTGGCCCGGCCATCGGAAAGTTTCAGGTTGGCTGCATCGTCTCCTTTTTTATCGGTATAGCCGCCCACTTTGATCTTTACATCAGGGAAGGCCTTTAAGATGGCCGCGATATTATCCAGCTGACGTTTGGAGGAATCAGTGAGTTTGGTGGTGCCAAATTCAAAGTTCAGGTCGTCGAAATTGAACCATTTTTCCTTCAATGTACTGTCGGTGGCATTTTTGTATTCATCCGATTGGATAAACTGTACCAGCTGGTCTTCAATACCACCCGGATAGGCCTGTAGTTTTACACCATTGGGCAGGGTAACTTCTGCAAGCGTTTTTGCAGCAGGAGCCGGAGCTGTTTGGGGTGTTGTAAGCGTATCTGTAGGCGCAACGGCTGTAGAGTCTGCTCCGGTGCTGGTGGTACTGGTGTTGTTACAGCCTTTTCCAAGAAAATACCAAAGCGCCAGTGCAACAACGGCAAGCAGGAGCAGGGGTAATAGCCATTTAGCTCCTCCGCCGGCATTCTGGGCGGTTTCTTTAGCGTAATTATAGGCCGGTGCGGCGGTCTCCTGAACGTTGGAAACGGTTTGCCGAACACCATCGCTGATGGAATTCAGTCCCAGCACGGTGCCCAGTGAGCCCAGCCCGGAGGGTAGTGCGCTGAGGATATTACTTTTCTGGGAACTCATAAAGGAAGAAAACGTACCGGCATTCAGATGATTGTCGGTAGCATGCTTTCCAAGCAATCCCAGAACAAGCGGTACAATCATGCTGATCAGTGATCCGGAAGAAGAAGATTTGATGCCTGCAAAATTTGCAATGCTGTCAATAATGGAGTTGGTTTTGTCGCCCAGCAATCCTTTAAAAAGACTGGTGCCTTTTGACAAAAGATCGGCATTGCCAAAAAGCGCATCGGCGTTGTTTTGGATGCCGCTGTTGGAAAACCCTTTGGCTGCGTCGAGCACCTCAGCGGCCCCCTGCTCGCCGGAGGATGCTTTGGAGGCAAATAAACCCAGTACCGCGGGAATGATGCCAGAAACGGCGTTGGATACATTTCCCTCACTTTCGTTCAGAAACGATCCTGCCTTTGCAATCAAATCCTGTGGAACATAGTTCTTCACAAGATCTACAATGTTGATTGACATAGTTTGCGTTTTTAGTTTGATTAAAAGACAGCGCTTTTTGGTTGCGCCATTCAATTCTATCTAAAAATATGCCATTTTTGTAGAATACTTCAAAAGAGGCGGTTCCGGTTAAAGCGGAAAATATGGAAAATGGCCATTTCCGGGTCTGCATAGGGTACTAAAAAAGGAATCCTTATCTTTCAGCAATTAAATTTTCTACAATGCAAAAACGCTTCTTTTGGATACCGGCAATTGCCCTGCTGATGGCGTTTGTTTCAAAACCTCAAAACCGGCTGACCGGTATCTGGGAGCTGCAGATGGATGGTGCTTCAACCGGATTGCTGAAGCTGTATCATGCGGATGGAACGACTACGAATATTGGTTTGGGCGATGACGGATTTGGTATTTCTATGGAAGGAACCTACACCCTGCAATCGGAAAACAGTTATCTTGAAAAAACGGTCCGGTCTTCTTTCCGGGACCAGGTGGGCACAGAAAAGCTGGTTCAATTCCGCTTAGCGGGCGACAGCCTGCTACATCTTTCTTATACGGTATCCGGTGAAACATTTACAGAAGAGTATAAAAAACTGAAGCTGATCAACGGACAGTAAGCGGTGTCAAAGAAAAGGGCCTGCAATCTGCGGCCCTTTCAAAAACATAGAATTGATTCATTAAATCACCAGGTTTACCATCTTGTTTTTTACATAGATGATTTTTTTGGGAGGCTTCCCATCCAACCATTTCTGCACGGTTTCGTTGGTCAGTACCAGTTGTTCCACTTCCTGTTGTGAAGCGTCCAGTGAAATCGTCATCGTGGTACGCATTTTCCCGTTGATCGAAATGGGATATTCTTTTTCAGATTCTTTTGTATAGGTTTCCTCATATACCGGGAACGGCGCGTCCAGCACGCTGGTATGGTTATCCAGTGCATGCCACAGCTCTTCGGCTATATGGGGTGCATAGGAAGAAAGCATGATCAGCACCGGTTCCAGCACTGCCTTTTTATGGCATTTCAGATCGGTAAGTTCATTTACAAGGATCATGAAGGCACTTACGCCGGTATTAAAGCTAAACCGCTCATTGTCGTCTTCAATTTTTTTGATACTCTTGTGCAGCACCTTCAGTTCGGCTGCAGTGGGTGCGTCGTTTGTCCAGATAGCTGCAAAGCTGCCGTCGGTATTTTCTTTATAAAACAGGCGCCATAATTTTTTGAGGAAGCGGTGTACGCCCTCGATGCCCTTGGTATCCCAGGGCTTGCTCATTTCCACCGGTCCCAGGAACATTTCATACATCCGGAAGGTATCGGCTCCGTATTTGTTCACCAGGTCGTCCGGGTTTACGGTGTTGAACTTGGTTTTGGACATTTTTTCTGTTTCCGTTCCGCAAATGTATTTCCCGTTCTCCAGGATAAAAACGGCATCTGCAAACTCATTATTCTTCCACTGTTTAAAAGCTTCGAGATCCAGTTCCACGCCGTCTACAAAGTTTACATCTACGTGGATCTTGTCCAGCACGTGGCTGTTATAGGTTTCATCGGGTGTTATCAATCCATGCGAAACAAATTCATTGGTGCCGTTGATGCGGTATACAAAGCGGCTGCTTCCCTGGATCATGCCCTGGTTCACCAGCCGTTTAAAGGGCTCATCAAAACCGATATAGCCCAGGTCGTAAAGCACTTTTGTCCACATACGGCTATACAGCAGGTGCCCAACGGCATGCTCGGTACCACCAATGTAAAGGTCTACCTGGTTCCAGTAATCCGTGGCCTGCCGGCCTGCAAATTCCAGGTCATTGTCAGGATCCATATAACGGAGAAAATACCAGCTAGATCCTGCATAACCAGGCATGGTATTGGTTTCCAGCTCGCGGGCTACCCATTCCGGGATATTAGCCAGGGGGCCTTCTCCCTCAGGTCCGGGTTTATAGTTATCTACTTCCGGCAGTTCCAGCGGCAATATTGCGGCATCCAACGGGTAGGCCGTACCGTTTTTCCACTGGATAGGGAAGGGCTCGCCCCAGTAGCGCTGGCGGCTGAAAGCGGCATCCCGCATTTTGTAATTGACCTTGCGTTTTCCAATGCTTTTTTCTTCAATGGCTTTGATCACGAGCTCCATTGCTTCCCGCATGGGTATGCCATTCAAAAAGCCGGAATTCTCCAACACGGCATCCTTGGTGGGATTGGCGTCTTCCCCGTTAAAATGACTGCCAATGATATTGGTGATGGGAATATTGAAATGTTTGGCAAATTTAAAATCCCGTTCATCGCCGCAGGGTACCGCCATGATGGCTCCTGTGCCATATCCCGCCAGTACATATTCGCTGATCCAGATGGGTATTTCGCGGCCGTCGAAAGGGTTAATGGCGTAGGCCCCGGTAAACACACCGGTGATCTTTTTTTCGGCCATACGCTCCCGCTCGCTCCGGCTTTTTACATAAGCGATATAGGCATCCACGGCCGCCGCCTGTTCCGGGGTTTTGATCTGGTCTACCAGGTCCAGCTCGGGTGCAATCACCATAAAGTCGACCCCAAAAATAGTATCCGGGCGTGTAGTATAAACGGTAAGGCTATGTGCTGAATGCTGAATGCTGAATGCTATTTCAGCTCCGCTGGACTTTCCGATCCAGTTGCTTTGCATTTCCTTCATTGCTTCGCTGAAGTCTACGCGTTGCAGGCCCTCCAGTAAACGGTCGGCATATTCGGTAATACGCAGGTACCATTGGCGCAGTTTCTTTTTTACTACGGGATAGCCCCCGCGCTCACTCACACCATTTACTACTTCGTCGTTTGCCAGTACCGTACCCAGCGCCTCGCACCAGTTTACTTCGCCGTAACCACAATAGGCCAGTCGGTATTCCATCAGGATGTCCAGTTTTTGCGCCTCACCGTAGGATTTCCATTCGTCGGCTGTAAAGCTGAATGCGGAGGGTTTAACACCGGGTGCTGCTGAACCATGCTGTTCAAATAATGCCACCAGGTCACGGATGGGCATTGCTTTTTGCTGCAGGCGGTTGAAATAGCTTTCAAACAACTGCAGGAAGATCCATTGTGTCCATTTATAATAATGTGGATCGCTGGTACGTACTTGCCGGCTCCAGTCGAAACAAAACCCGATATTATCCAGCTGTTTCCGGAAGGTGGCAATATTTTTTTCCGTTGAAACGGCCGGGTGAATGCCGTTTTCGATGGCATATTGCTCTGCCGGCAGGCCGAAAGCGTCGTAGCCCATAGGGTGCAGCACGTTAAATCCCTTCAAACGTTTATAACGGGCATAAATATCGCTGGCAATATAACCCAGGGGATGCCCTACATGCAGCCCGGCCCCGCTGGGATAGGGAAACATGTCCAGTACATAATATTTGGGTTTGTCACTTTCATTTGAAACGGTATAGGTTCCGTTTTCCGCCCAGAAGCGTTGCCACTTTTTCTCTATTTCAGTAAAGTTATACTCCATAATTCTTGTATTGATCCGCCCCTTTTCTTTAGCATAGTGAAAAGGATTTTGTACTTCATTTTCAGCAAAAAGATCAGGAAACCGGACTTGGGGGGCAAATTTAAGCATTGTATTTGCAAAAAGGCCGGTCTGGTGCGTATTTTGAACGCAAAAGCCCCGGTTTTGCGGCAACCTTTGTGGCAGGACTGCGCCACGCAAACAACCGGACACAGCAGGTACCTGGTAGCAATCCCTGTTTTTTATAAAAAATCACTAAATGCATACAGATTTGCCTGTCTGACCCCGGGCATTGCTTATAATATATTATATTGCAACCCTAAAATTGTCAGCATATGGCTACTTCAACAAATAGTGCCCCTTCCATGTTCTCAAAATCCAACTATACCTGGATGCTGATCGGGGCAGTGGTGATTGCATTGGGCATGTTTTTGTTATCGGGTGGAAAAAGCAACAATCCTGCCGTATTCAACAGGGATGAAGTATACAGTACAACCCGTATTACCATTGCGCCGATCATTATCTTCATTGGACTGGCCATTGAAATATATGCTATTTTTAAAAAATCGCCCTCGGTGAAAAAATAAACATTTTCAATAAAAGAATTTTAAGGCGGCTACTTTTGTGTCGCCTTATTTTTTAAAGATACTTTATGAGCATTATCCAGGCGATTATTATCGCGATCGTAGAAGGGATTACCGAGTACCTCCCCATTTCTTCTACCGGGCATATGATTATTGCCAGTTCCTTTATGGGAATCGAAAAAGAGGAGTTTACCAAACTGTTTGAAGTGGCCATCCAGCTGGGCGCTATTCTTGCGGTGGTGGTATTGTATTGGCGCCGGTTCTTTCCTTCGAAGGCGGAGGGCGGCCTCAACTGGATGTTTTATTTTAAACTTATTGTAGGAGTCATCCCTGCCCTGGTGCTGGGTTATTTATTCTCCGATAAAATTGATGCACTGTTGGAAAGCCCCACGGTAGTAGCCACAACCCTGCTGCTCGGCGGGTTTGTGCTGTTGTTCATTGATAAAATGTTCAATCATCCCACAGTGAAAACGGTGGACCAGATCTCTTTTCCCCAAGCATTCCTTACGGGATTGTGGCAGGTGGTGGCTATGATCCCCGGTGTAAGCCGCAGTGCGGCTTCTATCATCGGCGGTATGCAGCAAAAAATGACGCGGAACATCGCTGCGGAATTTTCCTTTTTCCTGGCCGTTCCCACTATGGCCGCTGCAACGCTGTACTCCCTCTTCCTGAAAAAATGGAACCAGGGTGGCGCTACACAAAAAGGGTATGAACTGATCCTGGCTTCAAAGGAAAATACCATTGCTTTTATTGTGGGCAATGTGGTGGCCTTTGTAGTGGCCATTCTGGCAATCAAATTCTTTATTGATTTTCTCAAGAAATACGGATTCCGGGCTTTTGGCTGGTACCGTATCATTGCAGGAGGGGTGTTGTTGATATTGATTTATAAGGGGGTGATCGCATAAGTGAACAGTCAAATAGTCAATAGTCAATAGTCAATGAGGAGCAGGTGCGTAGTGATGGAAAATTGACTCTCTTAATGATTAAATGCCAATCTCCATGTTTTTAAAATTAAAACACCAGGATCTTGAAGCTTATAAAAGTGCAAATGCACTTCTTATTGAATGCTACAAATTTTCAAAAACGTTGCCTGACTATGAAAGGTTTGGGATGGCTTCTCAAATAAGAAGGGCGGCATTATCTAATGTATTAAATATTGCAGAAGGCGCATCCAGAAAATCGGAACCGGAAAGGAAACGTTACTATAAAATAGCCTGGGGATTGGTAATTGAAATAGATGCCGCCTTTGATGCAGCTGCGGCGCTTGACTATTTAAATAATTACCCAATCGAAAATCTGGTAGAAAAGTTGCAAAGTTCTTTCAAGCTACTTACCGGTTTGATCAATTCAAAGTAGCTTTGCACTTTCACTATTGACTATTCACAATTCACATCATGTATACATACGAATCCAGCAGAGCATTATTCGAGCGTGCACAGCAGAGCATTCCCGGTGGAGTAAATTCTCCTGTACGGGCCTTTAAAAGCGTGGGAGGTACCCCCGTATTTTTTGATAAGGCAAAAGGCGCCTACCTGTATGATGTGCAGGGACAACGGTATATAGATTATATCGCCTCCTGGGGACCGATGATCCTTGGGCATGGTTATGAACCGGTGGTAAAAGCCGTACAGCAGCAGGTGGAAAAAGCCACTTCTTTTGGCGCCCCTACGGAGATCGAAGTGGAAATGGCAGAACTCATTAAATCTATGGTGCCCAATGTAGACCTGATCCGGATGGTGAATAGCGGTACCGAGGCTTGTATGAGCGCACTCCGGGTTGCGCGGGGCTATACCGGCCGTAATAAATTTATCAAATTTGAAGGCTGCTATCACGGCCATGCTGATCCCTTCCTGGTAAAGGCGGGTAGCGGCGTGGCTACCTTTAACATACAAACCGTTCCGGGCATTACTGCCGGAGCGGCGAATGACACCCTTACCTGTGCGTATAACGACCTGGCAGCGGTTGAGCAACTGGCTCAGGTGCATAAGGGAGACATTGCCGCCATTATCGTGGAACCTGTGGCAGGAAATATGGGTTGCATCCTCCCGGAGCCGGGCTTCCTGGAAGGATTGCGCCATATTTGCGATGAAGAAGGGATGCTGCTGATCTTTGATGAGGTCATGAACGGCTTCCGTCTGGCATTGGGAGGGGCACAGGAGCGGCTGGGCATTGATGCCGACCTGGTAACCTATGGAAAAGTGATCGGAGCAGGAATGCCCGTGGGAGCTTTTGGAGGAAAGCGCCATATTATGGAAATGGTAGCGCCTTTAGGAGGCGTGTACCAGGCAGGAACGCTGAGTGGCAACCCCGTAGCAATGACAGCAGGACTGACCCTTCTGAAAGCATTGAAGGAATCCCCGGAATTATTGACAGAACTGGATGAAAAAACAATCTATCTGAAAGATGAGTTGGATGTGGTATTGAAGGCCTGGGGGCAGCCCTATGTGATCAACCAGTTTGGCAGCATGATCAGTATACATTTCTCGGAGCAGCCGGTGACCAATTTTGCTACTGCTGCCGCATCGGATATTGTGCGGTTCAGCCGTTTTTTCCATGCCTTGTTAAAACGGGGCATTTACCTGCCGCCTTCGGCCTTTGAAAGCTGGTTTTTAAACAATGCGCTTACCAAGGATGACCTGGACGAGACGGTGCGGGCGGTGAAGGGGAGTCTTGATGAGATCGGCTGACGCGGGCTGCAATATCACGATAATAGCATGGCATCAATCCGCTCCTTTTGCCGCAGATGGTGCCGCAAATGCATATCTGCAAACTGAAGCCATTCTGCCGCACTGAAATATTGAAACCCGGGATGCAGTGTTTTGCCTCCTTTATGCCCGGCATTGGCGAACAGAAGGTTTACTTTTTCTTTGATGGCTGCGAGTTGCTGAAAGAGCTGTTCCCTGCTCGTTGGCTGGGGAAGATGGATGTCGTTAAAGGGATTTTCCAGCTGCCGGTCGGGAAATGCATTGACTGCAAAGATCGCAGCGGCTGCCGGGGTCATTTGAGCAGTAACATGTTCATTTGTTGCCGGCGCCGTTTCCATTTGTTCTATGTAAAACATCGTGTCATTGATCAGGTGCCTGTATACCTGGCCAAGCGACCAGCTTCCCGGAGCCGGCCGTTGTTGCAACTGCTGCAGCGTATATGCATTAAGATAGCCGGTCCATAATTCAATACTGCTGTTGAATCCTGATAATAATTCCGGAGTGGATAACATGTACCACGAACTTACCAAATTCCGGCTGAACTTTATGCGATGCTGTAGCCTGTTCTGATAAAATGATCAGGACATATTAAACCCGATCCGGTCGCGGCGCTCCTATTTTTTCTGAGCTGCTTTTTCATCCAGTAAATTTTCAATGGCATCATAAATGGAAGAAAGCTGTACATCATGTTCGGTGATGCGTTGCTGGATCTGTTTTAACTGATCTCGTATATCACCCTGCTCGAGCACAATCCGCCGGATCTCCACAAATGCGCGCATAATGGCAATATTCATTTGAATGGCTGTATCACTATTTAACAACCCGCTTAGCATGGCCACGCCTTGCTCTGTAAACGCATATGGGAGTGCTGTTTTAGGACGTTTTCCGGGATATGTCATCACAAATTGTGATGACATATCTGTAACTGATTGGTATTCATCCGAGTACAGTTTGTTGATTTCCGGCTTCAATGCTGCAAACTCTTGCCTGGTCAATTGAAACATAAAATCTTTTGGAAATCGTTTGCTGTTCCTTTTTACGGTTTGATTAAGGATCCTTGTCTCTACTTCATAAAGGATGGCCAGGTCAAAATCAAGGATGATACGTTCTCCCCGGATTTCATAGATACGGTTTTGAATATTGCGGATGATTTGCATAGGTTATAATTTTCTATACAAATATATTAATTATATTTAAAGTATTTATTGGAACAGCGTTCCTGTAGCCAGATTATAGTGCAGCCCGCCTGTCCTGTATCTTTGGCAGATCAGTTCATCCCAACCATGATCGTATATGCCTGTTATAATGCTGGAAACAGTTATCAACGCGGATATCGAAACCTGTTTCGATTTGGCGAGAAGTATTGACCTGCACCATTTCTCAACTGTTCAAACCGGGGAAAGAGCTATTGCAGGCAAAACCAGCGGGCTGATCGGTGCTGGTGAAACTGTAACCTGGCAGGCCACACATTTTGGAATCCGCCAGAAACTGACTTCAAAGATAACCGCATACAACCGTCCTTTTTTTTTCAGAGATGAACAGCTGCGGGGCGCCTTCCGGTTTATAAAACATGATCATTATTTTGAACCTACAGAAAGTGGAACGCTGATGAAAGATGTGTTCCGTTTTCTGTCGCCCCTGGGCATATTGGGACGAATCATAGATGCGACGATCATGAAGCGATACCTCAGCGGATTTCTAACCAAACGGAACAACGTAATAAAAGCGATTGCAGCATCCGAAAAAGAAAGAAAAGCATTCTTATTGTAAGCTGAAACGGGACGATGAGTAGCAGGAAGCTCCTGTTTTACCCGGCATCCACATTGAGTTTGGAAAGCCGGGCAATGTCTTTTACTTCTACAGTGGAAGTCGGATTGCCATTAATCACTATGTTGATCATGGCCTTGCCCACTTCTTCAAGGGTTAGAAAATAGGTACGATTGAATGCCCGGAATAATGGAAATAACAGGAGGATTACTTTGTAAATGCTTTTTACATTCCGTGCCCCTTTAGTGGGCTGCATAACTGCGGGTCTGAAATTATACACCGCTTTAAAAGGTAATTTCAGCAGGTCGTTTTCCGTTTTCCCCTTAACCCTGGCCCACATCAATCGTCCCTGCTCTGTGCTGTCGGTACCTGCACCAGACACATAGCAAAAGGTCATCTGTGGATTTTGTTCGGCTAACACCTTCGCAAAGTTGAGTGTAAGGGTGTAAGTAACGGCATAATAATCCGGCTCCTTCATCCCAACCGATGAAACACCCAGGCAAAAATAGCAGGCATCATAATCTTTAAAGCGGTCTGCAACAGAGCTGATATCATTAAAATTGTTGTGCAGGATCTCTTCGATCTTCAGGTGGGTATAACCGCTCGGTTTCCGGTTAATGAGCAGGATCTTTTTCACGGCCGGATTCACAATGCATTCCTGTAACACTCCTTCGCCTACCATGCCGGTGGCTCCTGTTATAATTACGTTTAGCTTCATTTTTTAAAACAACGGGCCGGCTTTTCTGTCTGTGAACAGACCGGAATTGCTGCTGTAAAAATAAAACATATTACAGCTGTTTTATTTCAATAGCGTGCGGATAACGCTTATTAAAGCCCGAAGCAGGGCTTATGCGACACAAACGCCCCCCAAAATTGCCTTCGCGACTGTGTCTACAGGATGTTTTTCTGTTTAACATTGCGTGGTAGACCCATATTTACCATATTTAAATGCTGCAGATGTCATTTCCGGAAGATTTCAAAAAGCTGGCAGAAAAAAGATTGCTTAAAAGCGGCCAGTGGCTCCTGGTGTAAAAGTAACAGAAATCACCAACTGGCTAAAGGAAACATTTGAGCTGGGGCATGGACGTGCCATGGCCATTTACGCAATCTTCAAAGGGGAGACGGAGTAGCTGCGGCGCTTTTCGCTGTTGTCCGGGGCGACCTTTATGCCGGTCGGTCGGAAAACTTCCCTATATTTATTCTGTCTGTTCTTCGAGGCGTAAGTCTTAAATAACAGAACAAGATTTTGAACCATGCAGCAGTTATTTCAGGCTATCCGGCAGCTTATTCCTGTAAGCGGGCGTGAAGAGCAGGTGATCAGCCGGCTTTTTACGCAACGGAATTATAAAAAGGGATCGTTCTTTTTGCAGGAAGGAGCGATCTGTAAATATGCGGGCTTTATCAGCAAGGGGCTGATGCGTTTTTATATTAATGTGGATGGAGTGGAAAAGACCTATGGTTTTTTGCAGGAAAACCAATTCATCAGTAACTATGGCAGCTTTGTGCCCCGAATCCCTTCTGCGCAGGCGATACAGGCATTGGAAGATAGTGAGCTGTACGTTATTACCTATACAGATCTGCAGCAACTGTACCGTGAGTTAACCCATGGTGAGCGCATGGGGCGGATCATTATCGAACAGGTCTTCATCCAGGCGCTGGCTGATCTGAATTCCTTTTACACCGATGATTCTGAAACGAGGTACCGTAAATTCATTACAGACCATCCAGACTTGCAGCAACGTATCTCCCAGTACCATATTGCCTCTTTTGTAGGAGTAAAGCCTCAATCGCTCAGCCGCATCCGTAAAAGAATCCTTGATCAACGTGTAAAGAGCTCCTGAAATATTTTAAGGGGCCATCATTTGTTAACCCAGGTGCATTAGATCCGTTTTTAAGGAACTGAAATTTGTTGTCGAAACAAAATAAAGTATATGACAACAAAAATTGCGTGGGCTATTTGCCTGTTTACAGGGCTGGGGTTAATTTTTATCGGGACCCGTTTTTTATTGGATCCTGTAGCTGCATTGCACGACTACGGAATTAGAATTAATACGGGCGGTGACTTTTCTTTTCATACTATTAAAGGAATCCGGGACCTGTTTTCCGGACTATTGATCCTGCTGCTCCTTTGTACCGGTCAGCGCCGCGCATTAGGGATCAGTCTGCTGGCAGCAACAGTGGTGCCCTTTGGGGATTTTTTGATCGTATGGAATAAAAGCGGCGATCTCCGGTTAATGGTCCCGCATTTGATGGCTATGCTGATCTGCGTCATCATTGGTCCATTGTTTCTCATACGTAAAAGGGAAAAACCCGTTATTACACGTGCGCCGGCCCAGCTCATCCGCTCTGCAGCCAGTTATACCGAAACCGTTACCGAAGCCATTATTTATCCCGGCGACAAAACGCCCTGGCATTATCATACATTGTTTGCCGAAACATTTGAAGTTTTGGAAGGAAGTCTTCAGGTGGGTAAAAGCAGTAACTATTATAAATTGAAAAAAGGGGACCATATAACCATTGCAGCGTACGAGCATCATTCTTTTTACAACAATACCGGCATTGCCTGCCGGGTAAGAACAGTGCTTCAACCTGGGAATCTGCGGTTTGAAAAAGCCGGACAGATCCTGACCGGACTGGCCAATGATGGTTTTGCAAATAAACGAGGCATTCCTAAGCGCCTCACCGACCTTGCATTGTTTTTATACCTGAGCGATTCAAGGCTGGTTGGCCCGGCAAAATTAGCGGAACCTTTGTTTGGAATTCTTGTGAGGATGGCGATCAAAAATGGCCGTTTAAATACCCTGATCCACCGCTATTGTATGCCGGTTCCCGCTGAAACGGTAACTTCATTCTCAAAGATGGCTTAAAATTTGTACGGTGGTTTCTGTTGTATATCTCTTTATGTAAAAACCAACCACCATGGGATTTGATCAATACCATGAGCCACCAGAGGAGCTCTCACAACCGGTACGCACTTTTGCGCGCATGATACAATCGCTGATTGAAGAAGCGGAAGCCATCGACTGGTATGAGCAACGGATCCATGTTGAAAAAGACCCTGAAGCCCAAAAAATCATGCAGCATGCACAACAGGAGGAATTCATCCATTTCGCGATGGATCTTGAATTTCTGCTGCGTAAAAAGCAAGAGTGGCGGCTTGTTGTAAAAAATATTTTATTCAAAGAAGGCGATATCATCGAGAACGCTGAGAAGGCGGAAGACAAAGTTGAGGATGCATAACCGGTTGTTTTAAGGGGCCGGCCGTGTTTTTAATAGCAGGATCCCGGTTATATAAAAGAGCGCTTGCAGATAATTTGTTGTACATTTAGCTGCGCTATCTAACATGCTATGTATACAAGGCTCTTGCTACTTACAACATACACGATTTTTATTTTCAGCGGCTTTTCTTATGCATCCGACAGGAAGGGTGCGCCTCCGGCTCAAAATGTTTCGCCGGTTCCACGCATTCCCCGGGAATTCAGGGCGGCTTGGGTGGCCACTGTAGCCAATATCAACTGGCCCAGCAAACCGGGGCTGCCCGTGGCGCAACAACAAAAGGAGGCCCTTGCATTGCTGGATTTTTTACAGGCACATCACTTCAATGCGGTGATCTTCCAGGTGCGGCCACAGGCGGATGCCCTGTATAAAAGTGCGCTGGAACCCTGGTCTTATTTTCTTACCGGTATACAGGGAAAGGCACCGGAGCCTTTTTATGACCCGCTGCAATTCTGGATTGATGCGGCACATGCAAGAGGTTTGGAGCTGCATGTGTGGCTCAACCCTTACCGGGCACATCATGTTTCCGGAGGACCTGTAACGGGAAGCTCCTTAGTAAAAACAAAACCCGGGTTGGTTGTAAAGTTAAAGGAAGGTTACTGGTGGTTTGATCCCTCCCTGAAAGCCACGCAGGACCATGGCGTAAATGTGGTAATGGACATTGTAAAGCGTTATGATATCGACGGTGTTCACTTTGATGATTACTTCTACCCTTACCCGTCCTATAATGGCAACGAGGATTTTCCGGACAGTCTTAGCTGGACCCGGTATCAAAGATCTGGCGGCAGGTTGTCCCGCGGCGATTGGCGGCGGCAAAGCGTTAATGCCTTTATACACCGCCTATATACCGAAATAAAAAAAGAAAAAAAGTATGTTAAGTTCGGTATCAGCCCTTTTGGTATCTGGCGCCCCGGTTATCCGGAATCTGTTACCGGGTTTGACCAGTATGAAGCCCTGTATGCAGATGCCCGGCTCTGGCTGAATAAAGGCTGGGTAGACTATTTTTCACCACAGCTTTACTGGCCTATCGGCCGCCAGGAGCAAAGCTTTCCGGTATTGCTGGGTTGGTGGGCATCCGAAAATATACAACATCGGCATCTATGGCCCGGCATCAGCGTAGGCCGGGATACCAGCGGCGTCAATACTACAGAAGTGATTAACCAGATCATGGTAGACCGGGGTATATTGCCCAATAGCAGCGGTGCGGTACATTGGAGTATTTCTTCCGTTATCAAAAACCCGGGCCTGGCCGACGCCCTGATGGAGGGACCGTATAAAAAGCAGGCACTGGTGCCATCCAGTCCCTGGCTGGATGCAGTGGCGCCGGCAGCACCCCGAGTATCCCTTGTACAACAGGCGGATGGCGTTACGGTACAATGGAAGCACATGAACAACAACGATGTGTTTCATTGGGTGATATACTATCAATATGGCACCGCCTGGAATTATAAAATCCTTAATCATGCCGAGCGCTCGTTTTTATTGAATACACAGGCGAACGGACACGCACTTCAACGGATTGCGGTAAGTGCTGTAGACCGCAGTGGCAACGAAAGTCCGGTAACCGAAGTGCCACTGAATAAAGTGGTGATCCTGCCGCGCAGCAGCTGGCAGGCCGCGGATGCCAAACCCTATAAGCAACATAGGCCGGTGCGCATTACCGTGCATCATGAAGGCGGCAAGGTGCTTCCGGAAATTGCCAGTGCTGTCACACGATTAAGAAATATACAAACCTGGTGCATGGGTACTGATCGTAAATGGGCGGATATTCCCTATCATTACCTCATTGCTCCGGATGGTTCTGTGTTTGAAGGACGCAACCCGCTTACAGTGGGCGAAACCAACACGGAATACGATCCTACGGGACATTTGCTGATTTGTTTTTTGGGAAATTATGAGCAACAGCCGTTCACACCTCATTTGCAGGATGTGCTTACCCGGCTTATAGCCCAGCTTTGTGTAGAATACCGGCTATCATCCGAAACGCTCTCCACACACCGCGATCATAGTAAGATCACCAGTTGTCCGGGTAAAAATATTTATCCCTTGTTTGAAAACGGGTCTATAAAAAAGCAGGTAAAAACATTGCTGAAAGCGCAAACAGGCATTACTACTTTCCGGTGAGATTACGGATCACCACCGAAGCGCAAACCGCGCCAAACGTAGCGGGCAGGTAGGAAATAGTACCATAAGCCGATTTCTTATAGTTATTGCCGTCGGTATAGATCAGGGATGCTTTATCCGGTGCTTCGGGAGAATACACGGTTTTGATGCCCGTGTAGATACCAGCTTTTTTCAGGTTTTTACGTACCTGCTGGGCAAAAGGACAGGTCTTCGTTTCAGAAATGTCTGCCACCTTTAACAGGGTGGGGTCCAGCTTCCCGCCGGCTCCCATCGAACTGATAATGGGAATACCGCGTTTGTAAGCAGTTGTTAAGAACGTAAGTTTTGGTGTTACGCTATCAATAGCGTCGATAATATAGTCGTAAGAAGCGGCTTGAATAATGGCTTCAACGGCCTCCGGATTGATAAAGGTTTTACGGGTATGCAGCGTCAGCTCAGGATTAATGGCCTGCAGGCGATCAGACATAATATCCGCCTTGCTTTGACCGTGATTGGTAGCAAGGGCCGGTAACTGCCGGTTGCGGTTGCTAGGGTCCACCACATCTCCGTCAATGATCGTCATGGTGCCCACGCCGCTTCTGCAAACAAACTCTGCGGCAAAGGATCCGACCCCTCCTAAACCAACGATCAATACATGGGCTTTCGTAAGTTTCTGTAAATTTTCCTCACCAATCAATAAAGTTGTACGCGACAGCCAGCTAAGATCCTGCATATGAAAAAACCGAATGAAAATTTTTTAAAAGCTGCAAAGCAATTTCATTTTCATCAATATTCCTTATTTCGGCGGCAGATTTGTACATGTTTTTTACAGAAACACCCGAATCGTCGGTTTCCAGAAACAACTGTGAAAGCGGAACGGCATTGAACGTAGTCCGGATGATATCGCCGGGTTTTAATAAAGATTTTCCAAAAGACAGGTAGTAGCCACTATCCAGCACGGGCGCCATGGCAGGTAGCCCGTTGTTGACGCCGTGAAAAATTACGGGCACCCCAATTCCTTTTAAAAGCGAGAGGATTTCAGGAAACGCTTTTACGCAGTGAATGATCAGTGGTTTATGCAGGTCCGCCGCCAGCTGTAACTGTGCTTTAAAAAACCGTACCTGCAAATTCCAATCAGTTTGGGCCCGTTTATCCAGGCCACATTCGCCAATGGCAATCACGCCGGGCGCTGTGGCAGCCGTTTGCAGCGCCGCCAAATTTTCTTCAGCTCCCTGGAGCCACCACGGGTGTAAACCAACGCTTACGGGGCCACCGGCGGGCATTTCCTCAAAATGTTCATGCATATTTTTTATACGGATCACCTGTGCACAGGACTCGCCGGAATGTGTATGTACGTCTGTATATACCATCTGCAACACTGTTTTTGTTCAGACCAAAATAGCATCTTTTTGGTGGATGAGCCGTATCACTCTAAATTAAAGCCTCGAAGGTGCTCCGTCTGCTAACTTGTATAGCCGGGAAGATCATTTTTATATTAGATAATCCAATGTTTTGGGGCATCGGGACCTTCTGTATCGATTTTAATATTGTTCACAATGAATGCGCTGTCAGCTGCTGCCTTCTTCCTACTTTTGCCGCATGCAGTTTAAGCAGGTTATTGGCCAGCAAACCCTGAAAAAAGAGCTCCCCGAATTGATGAAGGAGAACCGGCTGGCGCACGCGATTTTGTTTTTGGGAAAAGAAGGCAGCGGGGCCTTACCGCTGGCCCTGGCATTTGCACAGTATATTGTTTGCGAACGGATTAGCCGTCCTCTTTCGGCTGCGCCCCAGGGGCCATCCCTTTTCGGGGACGCAGACCCGGAGCCGCAGCCGGATACCATTACCTATGATTCCTGCGGAACCTGCCCATCTTGTGTAAAAGCTGCGGCTTTTGCGCACCCCGATATTCATTTCAGCTATCCGGTTGTTACCAAAAAAGCGGGAACGCCCCCCATCAGTACCGATTATATCGTGGAATGGCGGGAATTTTTAAAAGGATATATGTATGGCAATGCTTATGACTGGCTGCAGTTTATCGGCGCCGAAAATAAACAAGGGAATATAACTGCACAGGAGTGTAACGACATAATAAAAAAGCTGAATTTAAAAAGCTTTGAAAGTGAGTATAAAGTGTTGGTGATGTGGTTGCCAGAGTACCTGGGCAACGAAGGAAATAAGCTGCTGAAGCTGATTGAAGAACCACCACCAAACACCGTATTCTTATTGGTTGCCGAAAATGAAAGCCAGATACTGGCTACCATTCTCAGCCGGGTACAGCTGATAAAAGTACCCTTGCCCGAAGACCGGGAAATTGAAACTGCTCTTATCGAACGCAATCATATCGATCCCGAAACGGCAGCCCGCATTGCCGCAGTAAGCCAGGGAAATTATCATATGGCCTTGCAAATGGTGCAACATGCCGATGAAGACTGGCAGGAATTGCTGCGCGACTGGTTAAATGCGATCATGAAAACAGGCCCGGTAGCGCAGTCAAAATGGGTGGATGAGATCAGTAAGCTGGGCCGGGAAAAACAAAAACAGTTCCTGCAGTATTTTAACCACCTGCTGCAACTGGCTTTAAAAATGCAGGTATTTGAAAACGTTGGCGAGGGCTATCCCGAAAAAGACCGGGATTTTGCCATGCGCCTCAACAAAATTACAGGTATGGAGCAGCAGGAAGCCATTATTTCCGAGTTGGACAATGCGGCGTACTATATTGAACGGAACGCCAACAGTAAAATGCTGTTCATGGCACTCACCATCAAAATTTATCATATCATTAAAGACAAAATCGTATTTTTGAATGAATGAGGTGTTTGGTAGGAGGAGGAATCGACTTTTTTAAAACAAATGGGGTGATGAGATTTTTGTGCGGTTTGTGAATTTGATTTTTGCCGTTTATTAACCAGATATAGTATAACCGGTCGTTTTTATCGGTTATTGTTGCTTTTAAGACCAATACATCTGTTTGGCCTGGTATAATAATATTACATCAAAAACACAAGATTCTCAGGCATCCTCTCTATAAAAAATTCAGAATGGGTTGTTCAAGTTGCGGTACCGCCACTGGTGGAAAACCAAATGGATGCAAGAGTAATGGCGGTTGCAGTACAGGTGGTTGTAACCGGATGAATACGTACGACTGGCTGCGGAACCTTCCGGTGGCAAACACGGAAGATTTTTGTAACGTGGTGGAAATTAGCTTTAGCAAGGGTACGAGAAAGGATTTTTATCGGAATACGACCCTGCAATTATTTGAAAAAGGCGACCTGGTTACCGTGGAAGGTGTGAGTGGGTTTGATGTAGGAGAGGTTTCGCTTACGGGAGAAATTGTACGGTTACAGATGAAAAAATACGGGGTAAAAGAAGAAAACCCCGACATGAAAAAAATACTGCGCATGGCCACGGAACGGGACCTGGACCAGCGCCGGGTTAATAAAGAGCGGGAGCCGGAAGCCGTTATCCGGAGCCGGGCCATAGCCAAACAGCTGAACCTGAACATGAAGATCAGTCAGGTAGAAATGCAGGCCGACGGAAGAAAGGCTACTTTTTTCTATATCGCCGACGGCCGGGTCGATTTCAGGGAATTAATAAAAGTGTATGCCCAGGAGTTTAAGGTAAAGGTAGAAATGCGCCAGATCGGTGCCCGGCAGGAAGCCGGAAAGGTAGGCGGCATCGGAAGCTGCGGTCGGGAACTTTGCTGTTCTACGTGGCTAACCGACTTTAAATCAGTAAACACCACTGTTGCCCGTTATCAGAATCTTTCCATCAATCAAACCAAGTTGAGCGGTCAGTGCGGCCGTTTAAAATGCTGCCTGAACTATGAGCTGGATACCTATCTGGATGCGCTTCAGGGATTTCCAAATGATTGCGACCAGTTACAGGTAGCCAAGGGAACAGCCTATCTTATAAAAAAAGATATTTTTAAAAACCTGATGTGGTATTCGCTGCCCGACAGCAATAAACAGTACCCGCTCACCATCGAACGGGTTCGTAAGATCAAATCCCTAAACCGGCAGAATATAGTACCGGAAGAACTGGAACCGGTAGAGGTAACCAGCTCCAAACCAGTGGAAGTGGAGCCCGAGTTTGTGGATGTGGTGGGCCAGATCAGCCTCCGCAGCCTGGAACGGGCCGATAAAAAGAAACGTCAGCAAAAGAAAAATCAGCAACAGCAGCAACAGCAGCGTATGCCGCAGGGGGGCGGTCAAAAGCAGGCCTCCAGGCAACAACCACCAGCGAAACAAGGTCAGACCGCGCAAAAAAAGGCAGAAAACACACGGCCTCAGCAGCCTTCCAGGCATAAACCCAACAGGAATAAGCCACAGGAAGTAAAAAAGCCGGGCAAAACGGACGCCTGACCTTTTCAGGGCCAACGTTGAACCGCGTTTCCGGAAAAAATATTTTTTATACTGGGCACATGCGTAACCCGTTGTTAAGTTCTGCAACAGTCATCACTTTTTTGGCATCCGGTCTTGCCAGCGTGATGCTATAGGTCCGGTGTTGTTTTTCGTTACGCATTTCAGAAGGCAAAAGTCCATTGATCAGTCATTGCAATGATCGTTAAACATTTCAGCGGCAGAACGGAACTCCGGTTGTTTAAGTTCCTAACTTTGTAGAATAACAGATCAAGACATGCTTAAGAGAATGCCCTTTGTTTTATTGTTGGTGGCCGCTGTTTTGTTATTTATAGCGGGACTTTTTACCAGTAATAAAGAATGGATCGATATTCATTTGCATGACACCGTATTCGTAATTCCGCAGGGACATATCCTGGGCCTCGCCGCTTTTTTTCTTTTTTTACTATGGCTGATAAATATAGCTACATATAGCATCCTCTTTTCCAATAAACTGACCTGGTTTCACATTGTTACCACCCTGGGGATCATTTTGTTTGTTGTATGGTATACATTTACCCTCACGGATGGGCAATCCGGTAGTCTTTCCCGCCGGTATATACCGGGTCCGGAACAGCCGGTATCGGAGTTCCGGGATGTAAATGCCGTTGTTATGTACAGTATCGCAGCGCTCACTCTGGTGCAAATGGTTTTTATTGCGAACCTGCTGATCGGGTTGTATCGGAAAACCACCTCCACGGAATCCCTTCCCTTGTGACCGGGATCCGGCCGGTTAAAAGTTCCATTGCTTCAATTATCTTACTATTATGATACAATTCCGGTCTGGTCAGGGCTTCAACCGTATATTTGCGGTCTAAAAGAATGATACAATGCCAGACAGAAGCGTGGCGCCTCCTATTGTGGACGCGGTAAACTTTAATTTACAGTTGCAACCTTATCAAAAATACGTCCTTAAGAATGGAGTGGAAGTATACGCAGTGAATGCCGGAACAGAAGAAGTGTTGCAGATAGAATGGGTGTTTGATGCGGGCAACTGGTACGAAACAAAAAATCTTCAGGCAGCAGTAACCAATCATTTGCTAAAGAACGGAACAGCATCCCGGAGTGCCTACGAGATCAACGAATATTTTGATTACTACGGCGCCTACCTTAACCGGAATTGCTATGCTGAAACAGCTACTATCAGCCTGCATTGCCTTACAAAGCACATCAAAGAACTATTGCCAGCAGTAAAAGATATTATTGCCGGCAGCACGCTGCCCCAAAAGGAAATGGAAATCGCGGTGCAGAACATGAAGCAGAAACTGGATGTAAACCTGAAAAAAAGCAGTTTTGTTGCCGGGCGACTGATCGATGTATACCTGTTTGGTGCACAGCACCCATATGGACGCTTCAGCCGTCATGAAGATTTTGATGGGCTTACAAGAGAAGACCTGCAGGCATTTTATGATACGTATTACCGCAACGGAAATCTGAAAATATTTATAGCCGGCCGGCTGCCGGAAAAAATAGATCAGTTACTAGACCAGTATTTTGGCGATTTGCCGAATAGCGCGGTACAAACCCGGGAATTCCGTATTGATCCTTCGGCCGAGAAAAAACATATGGTCATTAATGACGATAAAAACAACCAGGGCTCCATACGGATCGCCCGGCCATTTTTTAACCGTCACCACCCGGATTTTTTAAAATGCCAGGTGCTGAATATAGTATTTGGTGGCTATTTTGGCAGCAGGCTGATGGCTAATATCCGGGAAGAAAAAGGTTATACCTATGGTATCCACAGCTACCTGCTTAATAACCGTTATGATAACGGGTGGATGATCTCCACGGAGGCCGGCAGGGCAGTAAGCGCCGCCGCTATTGAAGAAGTGTATAAGGAAATGGCCGTTTTAAGGGAGGAGCCTGTAGACGCAGAAGAGTTGCTGCTGGTAAAGAATTTTATGATGGGTTCGATCCTGGGCGACCTGGATGGGCCGTTCCATATCATTGCCCGTTGGAAGAATATTATCCTGAATGGTGTAAGCGATGATTTTTTTGAGCGGTCTATACAGAATATCAAAACCATCACCGCGGCTGATCTCCAGGAAATGGCCAATAAATATCTGCACCCGGAGGCGTTTTATGAGCTTACGGTCGTTTAGCGGATCATGGTACTTGATACGGAACGGGCTGTTTTGAGAATAGAGAAATGAGCATCAGGAAATGAGAATTGAAAAGCGAATTACGGTCTGAATTCTCAATTCTGTAATCTATAATCTGAAAGCTGACCCCTAATCCAGCAGCCATCCAAAACCCAGCGTATGGATCGCCTGGCGACCCCAGTTAATCACCGCGGGAATGGTTTTCCCGGCGTTGATGCGCCGCACATAAACGAGGCGGAACTGGTCGGAGGCATTCTGGTAGTTGGCGTCTTTTTCATTGGAACCGATAAAGAACCGGTTGGAGATTACCGACCCTACCAGCTCCCATTTTTCGGTGTTGTACCCGATCGCTCCGCGCAGGCTTAGGTTGGGGCTAAAATACCAGCGCGTTTGCTGTGCACCGGCAGTTGTTTTTTCAAGAGTCTGTGCCACATCACCGTTTACAGAGGCTACTCCTGTAACAAAAAGATGCTTTTTGATCACAAAGGTATGTGCATATCCGGCCGTGGGGCCAAACATGAGATAGCGCATATAATGTATGGAGGCATTGGGAAAGGAGGCCGACAGGTTGAAGGGTACAAAAGCGCTGTCGCCTTTGGCGTTCCCGTAAATGAATTCCCCACCAATCAGAAACGAGCCCGACGAGCGTTGCTGCCAGCTGTCATATACGAACGGAGCTTTTATTGAAAACCGGTTGCCCTTCAGAATCTTCCGGATAGTAGCCCCGAAGATTTGCGTTTTTATATCGGGACGTACATAATAGGCGCCATCGGCAAAAGCGGGATCCTGCTGCCCTCTTAAGTAAAACCCTTTGTTCACCTGGAAATGCAAATCAGCCAGCACCGACCGCCCGTTTACAGACATTTGGAAATTGGAGGATGTTGTTTTTCCTTTTTCTTTTTTATAATCCGGGTCCAGTGCGCCTAAACCTACAGAGCCGCTTACTGAAAGCCAGTCGTATCCAATGGAAAGACCGATCCGCGTAGGGTTGTTGGTGGAGTATCTGAGGGGAAAATCACCATCCTGCGAACGAATGGAATAAACGCTGTTTTTCTTCACCAGCAGCGGGCCCAGTGTAAGCCGTTGGTTGTATCGTTGATAATAACTGGTATCATATTTTATATCCGCATCCGCCTCCTGTGCAAAAACAGGAAGGACCGTGTTTAAAAAGAAAAGAACCGTTATAACTTTCTTCATGAATGCAACCCGGCAGGTTTTAACCGATGATCAAAGGTTCGCCATTGTGAAAGTAAAAATAGGGTTTTATCAGGGGATAACGCGTTTGAGCGATCATAAAAAACACAAGATGGAGGAGACACAGAGAAAGAAAAGGGTTTGCATCGCCGATGTTGCGGCTTTTTATTACGACGTTGCGGAACCAATAACAAATCGATGCGTCTGTGTTTCCGCAGTTGATCAAAAATGAAAACGATTCGTTAGGTTTGTGGTATGACAATGGATCGAAAAGGCCTGGGTCCGGATCAGCTGAAGGACATGTACCGGCAACTGCTGTACCCGCGGCTGATCGAGGAAAAAATGCTCATCCTGTTGCGGCAGGGCAAGATCAGTAAATGGTTCAGTGGCATTGGCCAGGAAGCCATTGCGGTGGGAGCAACGCTGGCACTGCATCCGGATGAATGGATTATGCCCCTGCACCGGAACCTGGGTGTATTTACCACCCGCAACATGCCACTGAGCCGGTTATTTATGCAATGGCAGGGCATGCAGGAAGGCTATTCCATGGGCCGGGAACGAAGCTTTCATTTTGGAAGCCGCGAACACCATATCTGTGGAATGATCTCGCACCTGGGTCCACAGCTGGCCGTGGCTGATGGCGCTGCGCTGGCGTACCGGTTGAATGAGGAATCCAAAGTTGTCCTGGCATTCAGCGGCGAAGGCGGCACCAGCGAAGGTGATTTTCATGAAGCCCTGAATGTAGCTGCCGTATGGGACCTTCCGGTGATTTTCCTGGTAGAGAATAACGGTTATGCACTCAGCACGCCCGTTCAGGAACAGTTCCGTTGCATTTCCATTGCAGATAAGGCCCGGGGGTATGGTATGGAGGGTATTACTATTGACGGTAATGAGCTGCTAACTGTTTATGATACCATAAAAGGAGTAAGGGAATATTGTATCCGGTATCAGAAGCCTTATCTTGTAGAATGCACCACCTTCCGGATGCGTGGTCATGAGGAAGCCAGCGGAACAAAATACGTACCCGAGGAACTCTTTGTGCTTTGGGCGCAAAAGGATCCTATAATGCAATATGAACAGCAACTGTTAAAAGAACAAATACTTACAGAGCAAGATGTCATAACGATCCGTCAGGAATTGAAGCAACAGATTGAGGAGGAATTGGAAAAAGCAACCGGCGGAAGCACATTGATCATTGATGCAGCCCGTGAGCTGGATGCCGTTTATGCCCCGGCGGTTGCTTCCGGTTTACCGGCAGATATCACCGGAATGCCCGCAACCGAAAAACGGTTGGTGGAAGCCATACGCGATGCGCTTTATCAAAGCCTGGAACGGGATGCGCAGCTTGTGATAATGGGGCAGGACATTGCAGCGTATGGAGGAGCTTTTAAAGTAACAGAAGGACTGGCCGGCGTGTTTGGGAAGGAACGGATCCGCAACACACCCATTTGTGAAAGTGCCATTATCGGCGCAGCATTGGGGTTATGCCTGGAGGGGAAAAAGGCCATCGTGGAGATGCAGTTTGCCGATTTCGTATCGGTAGGGTTTAACCAGATCGTAAACAACCTCGCGAAGATCCATTATCGCTGGGGACAGCCGGCAAACGTAGTGATACGCATGCCTACCGGTGCCGGTGTTGGAGCTGGCCCCTTTCACAGCCAGAGCAACGAAGCATGGTTTATGCATACACCGGGACTAAAAGTTGTATACCCTTCCACAGCCGCCGATGCGAAAGGATTGATGATGGCGGCAATTGAAGATCCGAACCCGGTGTTGTTTTTTGAGCATAAGGCCCTGTACCGGAGTATCAGCGGGCCGGTGCCCAATGATGCGTATATCATAGAGATCGGGAAAGCCCGCCAGGTGCAGGAAGGAACAGATGTTGCAATCATTACTTATGGAATGGGTGTGATTTGGGCCGAGGATTATATAGCGGCACATCCGGAGGTTTCTGTAGCATTACTGGACCTGCGCAGCCTGCTGCCCTTGGATTATGAGGCTATACTTGCTACGGTAAAGCAAACCGGGAAGGTATTGGTATTACACGAGGATACGCTTACTGGAGGTGTGGGCGCAGAAATTGCCGCATGGATCGGGGAGCACTGCTTCAGCATGCTGGATGCACCAGTGATGCGCTGTGCTTCGCTGGATACGCCCGTACCGTTCAATACCGAACTGGAAAAAAACTTCCTGGCAAAACAACGGCTGGAACAATCGGTGGAGGAGCTGTTGAATTATTGAGAAGAGGAAACGGAGAAGGCGATCGTTAAAAGTGAAAAGTAAAGAGAAAATAATGAGCAGTCGATGACGAAAGGAGGAAGGCAAATTGTTAATATGAACAGGGCGTGATGAATGCCCGGCTATTCATTCGCAACATTTCGCCAACGACTCTTCACTGGCAACTGCTCACTAAAAATAAACATATGATTACGTCAATACAATTCCTGTTGGAAAATATACGGAAACATGTTACGCTTACCGGAGAAGATGAGCAAAAACTGGCGGAGGCCTGTCAAACAAGAACAGTTAAGCGGAAGCAGTTTTTTCTTCAGGAAGGTGAGGTACAACGTTACCTGGTATTTGTGGTAGACGGGTGCCTGAGAAGCTATTCCGTAGACGAGAATGGTTTTGAACACATCCTGCAGTTTGCGCCGCCCGGATGGTGGATCAGTGATATGCGCAGCATGCTGGAGCAATCCCCCGCTTCTTTAAATATCGACGCGGTGGATGACAGCGAGATCATCTTGATCAGCATTCCCGAATTAGACCGTCTTTATAAAGAAATACCCACATTCGACCGTTTTTTCAGGATCCTCTCCGAGCGATCCATTGCTACGCACCAGCACCGGCTGATTGATTCGTTAAGTCTTACAGCCAAGGAACGATACACCAGCTTTTGCCGACAGTATCCTTCACTGATTACCTGCCTCCCCCAGAAGTACGTAGCATCCTACATCGGTATTACCCCCGAATTTTTAAGTAAGATGCTGAAAGAGCCGATAAAGAAATAACTTGTTTCGACGGCTCTCAACGTATCGCGCCTTTATTTATTTGCTTATTTTAATCGATTAAGCATTAAATCATCGCTCTGTTGAGCTAATAAAATCATTGGTTGCTGTAATAAAAAATGATCTAAAAAAGAACACATCATCATTCCGATACAAAGCGCAAACGATTGCATAAAATTCGGATACAATATTTTTTCAATTGCACAAACGATTGCGCATCATTTTTACTTTGATTATACGATTTGTACGTATATCTTAGCCTTCGTTGTTGAAATTTAATAAAACAATAACGAAATAAAGGGAGTTTGATTTTACTAATGATTAGCTGTTCAGAACATTGAGAGCATTGCACTGCGAGATGAGAGCTATTCAAACGAACAGAGGTACATCAGATTTTTAGTAAGGAACATCGATTGTTTTCAAAATGCAAGCGCATTTTGAGGGGGGGAGGTTTTTTTTAGATCTAAGAAAAAGTATTTAGAAACCAACTAATTTTTTCAATGGCTGTGAACAATTGTTTGAAGTATTTAAGAGACTGGAGTTTCTTGGGAGTATTTGTTTTGATCGGTTTCGGTACAAGCGCTCAGGACTCAGTTGTTACTGAAAAACCGGATACGCTACCATCTATGTCCAGAAATGAGCAGCGGATTACGCTGTTGGTAACAAAGCTCCGGGAGCATGTTGGTAGTTCGCTTCCGGTAAGGTATGCAGAGAACAAATCATATATTTCGGCGCAGCAGATCATAAAAGGGTTGCTCCCCGGAACTTTTGTTCAAGAACCCAGCGGCGAACCGGGAACGGATCAGCATGTTTTTGTAAACGGCATCGGTGCCCCTCTTTTATCCAAAAAGGATCTGTATAATCAGCAGGCGGTGGTGTATATCAATGGCATTCCTATGCAGAAAGATCATCCGTTTGCATATGAATTGCAAAAAAATGAAGATGTGCGTATAGGCACCGGTACCAACCCGTTTGCCATTTTTAATATTGAGAACATTGAGTCGGTAGAAGTAATTAAAGACCCTGTGCGACTGGCGATGCTGGGCCCACTGGCATCCAATGGTGCCATCTGGATCATTACAAAAAATGCGAAGCCCGGTAATAATAAAATCAATGTAAATCTGCATTCTGGCCTGGTAACCGTTCCGGATATTATGCCTGTGAATGCTGCATACGAATATAATTTCAGACAGCCGTTTTATACAACGTTCAATCCTTCGGGCACGTCGCTCATGCCTTCTTTCTTAAGAGACTCTACCAATGTGGATTATTATGGACCGGCTAACTGGTATCAGTCCTATTACAAGCCAACGTTTACTTATGGGGCTGATGCAAGTCTGACCGGGGGATCTGACCGGGCTAATTTCAGATTATTTCTTAGTGGGCTAAAAGATGCTAATAGCGCCGACAATACTTCACTCAGAAAATATAATGCTGGATTTTATATCACTGTGTTACCTCTTAAATGGCTGGTTTTTAATTCCATGATCCATTATACGCGTTTGGAGCGCTACCGCAACCGCAATATCGGTGAACGGGTAATGGAACAGCGGTATATTCCAGATATTACGAACCCGCTGACTCCTAACCGCTCGTTATATGATAAATATCTTGAGGAGTTTGAAAAGGCGGTAGATGATAATATCAACAGCTCCCTGCAAACGGCCTTTAATGCAACGGCCATGCTAAAGCAGTTAACGTTAAAAGCTTCCTTTGCGCTGGACTACGGAGAGGCTGCGCGGGATGCGTTTTGGCCCACCACTCTTTTGGAAGGCAATAACTTTGTGTCGGCATATTTGGGCATTAACCAGCGTGTGCTCTTCAACAGCTCAGCTGCGTATAAGTTTTTGCTTTCGAATGATCAGTCGCTTACACTGGGTCTAAACCAAGGCTTTACAAACGATTTTCAACGCCTGAAATATGCTTACGGATATAACGGGCCTAATGATTTTATTAAAATCAACCTCTTTGGTCCAAATGCTGCTGACGGAAAATTCATTACTTATTATTTCCCAGCAAAGCAGCAAATGGCAATATCGTCCTTCTTTGGGAACGCATCTTATGATTATCGCGATCTTTTAAAAATTTCAGCTGTGATAAGAAGAGACGGCGCTTCAACCATGCAGCCGAACAACCGGTGGTTCACCGGCTACAGCACAGGGTTGGAATACAATCTTGGCCGTCAACTTAACCTGGATAACGCAAAGTTATCTGTTCAGGCCTCTTATGCAAAAGTTGGCATCCCGATACAGGATGACAGATATTCCACCGGCCCGGTGTATACCTCATATATCGGGTGGCCGCAGGAGCCCACCCTGGGCACTTATATTGGAGTACCTGCAATTGCCAGGCCGTATACCACGGGATGGATTGGCTATGATATCCCATGGGCATACTACAATAAATTAAACCTGGGTTTTCGTGTGGAATTGTTTAACGAAAATTTGCAACTGGGGGCAGACTTCTATAATCGCGACAATAAAAATGGCCTCATATTGATGCCCGTTGCCAGTGAGTGGGGGTATACCGGCGAATATAAAAGTGGACTGACTGTTAATAATAAAGGCGTGGATCTGGTAATAACAGCCAATTTGCTTAGTGCTTCATCTCCGGTAAAATGGAAGTTTAATGGCAATATCAGCTTTAATCAAAATAGGCTGAAAGCGCTTCCCGGAGGCGTGAAAAGCGTGGAGATTGAAAATACAAAACTGGAAGTAGGAAAGCCCGTTGATGCCTTTTGGATTTATGAGAACGCGGGTATCTATAACTCCGATTCAGAAGTGCCCGTAAATTCTTCTACTGGGCGCACACTAACCTTCCAGGGCATCGGGTTAAAGGCCGGTGATCCAAGATGGGTAGATCAGAACGGCGATTATAATATCAATGAGGATGATAAGGTTTTAAAGGGGAATTATATGCCGAAACAATTTGGCGGATTTGGCAGTGAGCTGCAATATGGTAAGCTCTCGATGGATTTCCAGTTTTTCTTTGCTCTGGGACGTTCTGTTATGAATCAATATGCTTCCAACCGGCTGGATTTTGTAAATAATGATTATACAAAAAGCTTAAATGCTGTAAAGGAAATCACTTATTGGGAACGAAAAGAGGATCTTAAGGTCTATCCCCGGTATAATCCCTGGAGTGATGTAATTGCTTATCGGAACGATCAGGATCTATTTGTTCAGAAAGCTTCCTTTTTAAAGCTTAGATCGCTCACGCTTGCGTATGATCTGAACAGCAAAAGTTTTCTTAGAAAATTTAGCATGTTCCGGCTGTATCTCACCGGCACGAATCTTTTAACGTTTACTCCCTTCAAAGGCGATGACCCGGAGCTGGCCACCTATAATGGCATTTATTCCGGCCGGGCATTGCCACTTCCAAGGACCATCACCTTTGGCGTTAAACTCGATTTCTAAAATTCTCAATAAAGAATCTGTATGTTAGCTCGTTTAATAAGGTATACTTTCAGACTTTTTGCTGCATTTATGTTGCTATCTGGTTTCAGCGCCTGTAATAAGAAGTTGGATCTGATACCCACCAGTATTGTTTCGCAAGCCAACCAATGGAAATCTCTTGAAGATGCCCGATCCGGAGTAATGGGTATGTACGGCCTTTTAAGAACAGCGCTCGCGGAAGGCAATAATTACTGGCTTTGGGGAGAACTCAGAAAGGGAAATTTCCGGTCGGTAACGAGGCCGGATTTAAAAGCAGTAATCGAAAGCAATCTGAAAGCCTCGTATCCGTTGGTGCAAAACGCTACCGACTGGCGTCGATTTTATGCAGCTATAAACAGTTGTAATGTGCTTATCGAAAACCTGGAAAGCTGTTTAAAAGATCAGCGTTATACGGAGGCGTATTACGATCTGGATATTGCTCAGGCCAGGGCACTGCGGGCATTTACATATTTTCTGATGGTGCGTATCTGGGGCGATGTACCGTTGATTACTACTTCCGGGGAAGGTAAAAACTTTGAACAGATTGCCCGGACCAGTGAGGCACATGTGTTGTCTTTTGCAAAAGCAGAATTAGAAGCGGTAGCTAAGGATCTTCCTTTTATCTACTCTGGTGAAGACCTGGAGTTTAAGTTTCCGACGAACTATTACGACAGAGGCAGCGGCTTCTGGTTGAACGCTCCATTTACCCGGTTGGCTGCATATGCAATACTGGCACATATCAGTGCCTGGCAGGGGAGCTATCTGGACGTAGCCACGTATACAGACTTTGTGATCTCTAACGCAGACAAGGCGAATGTGTACCTAACTACCACCGATAATCTGGTAAGTCCCCAGGGACTGTTTGCGGGGGGCTTTGACAATTACCGGCAATTGGTAGCATTCCCTTTCATCAAAGATCGCGGAGAGACCACCATTGACGGGCACATTGAAAATCTGACGCTGGCAAATACGACTGCTTTTGCCATGTCCAAACAGTTGCCTGATATATATGTACCCAAAGAACGAATTACTTCTATCTTCTTTGAAGCCGATGACGACCGCTTCAGCATCAATCAGGATGTTTCTCCGCCTCAATACCGCACCGCATATTTTGAAAACTTTAATGCGGAGATCCCGGTATTTAAAAAAATACGGGTGATCGATGGAGGTCAGTTCAATAATGGGAAATTCGCGGTATTTAATTCTTCCATCATTTTTACAAGATTAGAAGAAATCAAACTGTTGAAAGCTGAAGCGATGGCGGTATTGGGCAATAACCAACAAGCCTTTTTAGGGTTGAATGAGATCCGCCTGCAACGTGGACTTCCGATAGCGCTTGTCAACGATAAAGAGAATTTGCTGTATGCGATTTTCACCGAAAGAACAAGGGAGCTGATGGGAGAAGGTTGGTTCTGGTATGATCTGATCCGGTTTAATAAATTGCTTCATTTCGATAACCAGCTTACTACCTGGACTGGCAATGGCGGCATTTATTGGCCGGTGTCAAACGATGTACTGAAGAGAAATCCAAAAATTACGCAAACTGAATTCTGGAAATAATCCTTAAAAACTGCCGGTTATGCAGCAATTAAAATATACTTATTTATGGGCGCTGGGGTTGCTTTTTGTCCTTTCCTGTACAAAGGCAGATCATTCGTATGTAACATACGAGAACAACCTTGGGCTCTACAAGGGAAATACGTATCAGTATCTAAAAGACCAGCCCAAAGGTGTTTATGACTCCTTATTGAAAGCGTTGGATCGCTGTCCGGAACTGGTGGAAGCTCTAACGTCAGATTCGGTCACAGTATTTGCGCTTACCAACAAAAGCTTTGTGTTAAGCCTTCGCAATATTAACCTCGCACGACAGGATTCTGTGCCGGCAATGTCAGCACTGGATCTTTCCAGTATAGATCAGCAGGTATTGCAAACCTACCTCGCGCGCTATATTTTGAAGGGCATTTATCCCAGCCGGGAACTATTGAGGGCTTCAGATGGCTACGCGGTACCCTGTGTATTATACGGGTATGCCATGCAAATACAATTTGCCTCTTCCAATGCTTCCGGTTTTTTAGGCGGTGGTCCAAGGTCCATATTGTTTAGTGACAGAAACGGGTCTCAGTTCAGCAGCAACTGGGTAAGCGTAAATACGGTTACTGTTGATATTAAAACACAGAATGCAAGTGTGAACATTTTACCGGAGACACATGATTTTGGTTTTGGCGTTGGATTCATTCAAAAGGTTAACAGCATTAAATAGCTTATCATTTCAAAAGAAGAGTATATGAAATTTCCCCGTTTTACCTGTTGGTTTCTTTTTGCAGCCGGAGCCATAAGCTTGCTTTCCTGTAAGCGGTTGATTCCACAAGAAAGAGAGAACATCGGGCCGGAGTCAGATATCAACCAGGCCGTTTTTAGTCCTACGCTTGGGCGTACCACTACTTACGAAGATATTTTTTCCAAACAGTCTACTACCTATCCTGCTACCTTTAAAATTCTGAACTTTCGGAGAAGAAGCGGTGATGCCGCACGTGAGTTGGAAACGGTAGTACCCGTAACTGTTTGGAAACAGGCCTATACCGGAAAAGAAACTTCTCTTCAGGAAATCGAAAACAAAAGAACAAAGGAAAATCATCAGCTATTCGAAATCGGAGAACATTCCGGCGACCTGACGCTCTGGGCTGAAGCCAGTTCCAGGCTCTTTCGTTCGCAGCCAGACTCGGGGTATTTGTTTGATCTTGAAGTTTCCAACTCCGGTGGGCGCCGCTATTTTCAGGCGCTTCGACTGATGCCGATGAAAGAAATTCCGTTTGAACCTACCAATATCGATCAACTTACAGGAATGCCTACAAGGGCCTATGTATTTCCTTCCACCGTAAATATGAAAGGAGATAGTACCGGCAGAACACTTTCAGCTTCCGATGTACGCGTGTATATAAGAAAGGTAGATGATGGTGGGAAAAATGAGCATAAGTTAACCATTCGGTTCCTTGATAAACAGGACCGGTTTATAAACCCCGACCGGTTTTCAAATACAAACTGGGCAGGGCTGCTGCATGGATTTAACATGGTAAAGAATGCCACCGGCGTTACGTATGATGTGGCCTATCCAATACCACTTGCAAGACTGAGAACGCTTTATACCACATCCAGCGGCGAAATGGCAACCCTGCGTTTTTCCTATTTCAGAACGGTTGTAGGTGGAGAAACCAGGGAGAACTACCTGGGACTGGATTTTCGCATTTTTGAGCCAGGCAACTGGGAGATTGTTTTCAAGTTTGTAAACGATAACCCACGCTTTACTAATGATTAATGATTCAAAACTAATTCAGATGAGGATATATCGATCCGTTAGGATGTTTTTAATGATGTGCGTTCTGGTTGGGGCTGCTCCACAATCCTGGTCACAGAATGCGATCACCATAAAAGGAACCATATTGGATGCTGCCAGCCGGAATGGACTTTCCGGAGCCACGGTTGCGCTGACAAAACCCAACAGGACGCTTACACAAACGGACAGTGCCGGTAATTTTACAATAGATGTTCCATTGGGATCCGTTATTTCGGTAACGATGGTGGGTTATGAAACCAAAACGCATACGATTTCCCGTTCTTCTGGTATTGAAATTGAAATGAAGTCCAAAAGCACCAGCGAGCAGGAGGTCGTAGTGCAGGCTTTTTCACAACGGAAAAAGGAGCTTGCCACGGGTTCCACAGTACGGATTAGTGGCGAAGTCGTGCAGTCGGCACCGGTTTCAAATGTTATGGAGTTGTTGCAGGGAAGAGTGGCTGGGGTCAATATTCAAAACAACACTGGTTCTCCGGGTTCTATTGGTACCATCAATGTGCGCGGGGTATCAACCATCAGTATGAGCAGCAGCGGTTATATTACTCCAACTTCGCCCCTGTTTGTAATAGACGGGATCCCGGTAGATATCAACAGCAATTATTCCTACGGTACCCAATCCGGCCCGGATAACATCAACCCGCTGTCGCTGATTCCGCCGGAAGATATTGAATCGTTTGACTTCCTGAAGGATGCTGCGGCTATATCGCTTTATGGCTCCCGTGGCGCGTATGGAGTAGTGATTATTACGACCAAACGCGGGCGGTCCAAGGTGCCCATCGTTAGCTACCGGGTAGATATGTTTGCCCGCAAACCACCCACTTTGTTAAGAACCCTGGGGGGAATGGATGAACGGTTGATGCGTATCAATACGATGTTGAACTATGATACTACAAACATAGAAATCATAAAGGCCAATATCAACAGCAATCTGATGCTGTCCGATAGCCTCAATCCCTATTATAATAACTCCACCAACTGGCAGGACTATTTTTATCGGGCCACACTCAACCATCAGCACAACCTGCAGATCTCTGGTGGCGATAATACGTTCTCGTATAAAACGAATATCGGATATTACAAGGAAGGCGGGATTATTAAAAATACGGATTTCGAGCGGTACACATTGAGCATGCAGGCGGTATATCAACCGGTGCAACAATTCCGGCTTACGGCCAGCATATTAGGCGGGATGGGTTTCAAAGGAAACGGAAGCGGAGAAGGCGCACTACAGACCGGGGTTGCAAAGGGTGCAAGTACCTCCTCTTTATTACCACCTCCGTCTTTATATTCCGGTAATAGTGTATTATTGGATGATGACCGTAAAAATAATATCAATAAAGCCAACCAGATACAGGGAAACATCAAGCTGGAATATGAGTTTCTAAAAGGACTGCGGTTGAGCAATGCATTAAGCTATAACTATAATACCAACAATAATACCGGGTTTACTCCGGCCTGGCTTTCGGGAAACTCCTCTTACCTGAAAATGCTGGATGATAAAAATACAGAGATCTACAATCTGGCTCAATTGCAATATACCAAAGAACTGGGCGATAACACGTTTAATGTTTCGGCGTTCAACGAATTAAGATCCACCAAATTTCGGGCGGAAGCCTTGCAAGTAGGCGGCTTTGCAAACGATCAGTTACAAGGTCCCCTGGGAGGTTACTGGATGTTGAGCTCGGGTGGAACCTATGATCAGGCTGATATTGCACTAATTAAAGATGAACGATCGGTAGCCTTTGGAGGACTGTTCAGCTACAATTATAAAAGAAAATATGTGCTGGACTTGCAATATCGTACGGATGTTACCTCCGTTAACGGCCCGGCATCGGGATATTCTCACAGTCCCGGCGTTTCCGCCCGCTGGAACTTCGCAAAAGAAAAATGGCTTCAGGGTGTAAAGTGGCTGAATGAAGGTTCAATTCGCGGAAGCTGGGGTAAATCCATCATCCCGGTAGGAAACATCTTTGACGTATACGGAAAATATACGGTAGGAGGCTACTACAACAATAACCCAACCGTACATTTTGATTTTGGAAGCGTACCTAATGTCGATTTTGTGCCACAGGTTACCACTACTACCAATATGGGTATTGACCTGTCGATGTTCAATAACAAAGTAAATATTACGCTGGAAGGATATTATAAAACCACCGACAACCAGGTGGTTGAAAAATCTTTAACATCCTCCACAGCTTTTGGAAAATACAAAGTAAACGGGGCCTCCGTAGTCAATCGTGGTGTGGAGTTTACTTTAAATACCACGGTTTATCAACGTAATGACTGGAGGGCCTTTCTCAACTTTAACTTCTCCTACGATAAAGGTACGCTGGTGGCCCTGCCCGGCGGTTTAAGAGAGCAAACCCAATTTAAGAACGACGCCAATATTAGTGTGCCCGTAGTGCAGCGTGTAGGACGAAATACATTTACCAATCTTATGTTGGTAAACAAAGGTGTTTATGCAAGCGTGGCAGATGTACCGGTGAACCCCCGTACCGGTCTGCGTCTGCAATACGGTAATACCGGCACGTACTTTTTTAACGCCGGGGATCCGATTTGGGTAGATGTGAACGGAGACTATATCATTGATGACAACGACCTGGTACCGGTAGGGAACCCCATTCCCCTATACACTGCCGGCTTTAGTCCCTCGGTTCAGTATAAAAATTTCTTCCTGGATATGACGGTAACCGCCACGTTAAAACGGGATATTATTAACCTGGTATTGGCCAAACGTATTGCGGCATATATGAACCCGACTACTTCATCTGCATACCAGCCGATTGATGACCTCAACTACTGGACGCCGATAAATGGCAACCTGGAGAATGGAATGGCCGGCGCTGTATATCCCAATCCGTTTGACTATATACGGGGCAATGCCATGGGTACCCTGCGTTCCAACCAAACGCTGTTTATGGAGGATGGATCTTATGTAAAGATTAATGTAATCTCCTTAAGGTATCGCTTCAACCGCCAACTCATAGCCCGCTATGGCATGACCCAGCTGGAGCTAAAAGCGAGTGTAAATAACGTATATACATTTTCTAAATACAGTGGTATGAACCCCGAGAGTGTAACCAGCCTGGGACGGGATGTTTCCGGCGGTTATCCTAATGCCAGGGGGTATTCGCTGGGTTTAAGTGTACAATTCTAAATTTTCAGAACGATGAAACTATCTTTTTCAAATATACTGCGCCTGCTGATCCTGGTTACCTTGCTGACCGGTTGTAAAAAGTTTTTAAATATTGATCCGCCCAGTAATTTATCGGGTAACAATTTTTGGAGGACAAAAGCCGATGTAGAAGCCTTTACAAACGGTAACTATGAATTACTGCGGGAAAGCATTACCCGTCCTGATCTGACAGCCGGCGCCGGTGATGGTGAGTTTCCTTATTTTCTTTTTGAAGGCGACCTGCGCGGCGCGCCGGTGATCCGGAACACGAACTGGGACCGTACTTATATCGATTGGTTAAAAAATAACGATTTGAGGGCGTTTTTCTCCAACCCCAATGGATATTGGTATGGGATATGGAATATGACTCGTTTTTCAGTTTGGGACCAGTTTTACAAAGTGATCGGATCTGCTAATATCGCCGTGGACCGTATTCCGGATGTACCGGATGCAACCCTGGGTGGAACCGCTAAAAAACAGTATATAGCCGAAGCCGTATTTCTCCGAAATTTTGTATATTTTTTAATGGTACGCCAGTGGGGCGATGTCATTTATTATACCAAGCCCTATACGACCGAAGCCCTACCCAGAACAAAAATGGTACAGGTATTGAAAAACTGTGTGGCCGATATGAATGCGGTGTACCAGGATCTGCCCTGGACCTATGAAAACCCGGTTTATGTTGCTGTAAGAGCCATGAGAGGGTCTGCACTGGCCTTGCTGATGCATATGAATATGTGGCTGGCCGCTTTTGATGGTGCGAATGCACCCGGCTATTACCAGGAAGTGGTAAAATATGGTAAAGAACTGGTAGAACAGAATGGGGGCAACTATCAGCTGCTGCCGCTTTCACGCACTCCTGAAATTTTTAAGGGCCGGTCTAAAGAAGGATTATTCGAAATTCCACAGAACAAAAACTATAACGAATCATTTGGCTGGGGCACCTATTATGACCATACCAAGAAACCCATTCAAAATTTTACAAGCTCCAGTTACCCGTATATTTTTTACACAAAAAAGTTTATGGAGGATATATACCCTCAAAATATCAACGACAACAGGAAATCGGTTTGGTATGACGCAGGGACCATGTACAATGAGAACTATACCTTCTATATTAAAAAATTCCTGATCAGCGTGGATGAAAATAGTCCCGATAATGCTGCATTTGATGCCAGTCAAACGGTTTTTCGTTATTCTGATGCCATCCTGCTTTATGGTGAAGCCCTTGCTGAACTGGGAGAGGATGCTGAGGCGAAACGTATTACCGGCCTGGTACGGGCCCGCGCCGGAGCGCCGGAACTGGATGGAGAAGGACAGAAGCTAAAAGACCAGATCTACCTGGAGCGGTGCCGTGAACTTATGGGTGAAGGCCACTGGTGGTTCGACCTGGTAAGAACCAAGCGGATACTGAACAATCCCTACGGGTATACGGCTACCTTGTCGCAGTTTTTAAACGGTTGCTGGACCTGGCCCATCAATAAAAACGCAACTACTAATAACCCCTATCTCACATTGAATACTTACTGGCAATAAATGATTTTGATTATGAACAAGAATAGAATTCAACTGGCCATTTTCGTTTCATTGCTGCTGACTATGGCTTGTGGCAAAAAGGATTATTTTGAAGATACCGGTAAGCATGCCGGAACTTTTAACGGTACAGCATTGCAGTACCTTCAATCCAAACCTCAGTATTTTGACTCATTGGTGAAAGTGATCCGGCTGGCGGGGATGGAGCAGCAGTTTAGCGCCAATAATATTACCTTTTTTGCCCCGGCAGACTCCTCCATCCGCTCCGCGCTCAGAAAGGCCAATGAGCAATTGGACCGTATCGGAAAGCCCCGGATTACCCGGTTGGAAGAAATAGCTCCGGCAATCTGGAAAAAGCATCTTTCCAAATATCTGTTCAGTTTTGTAAAGTCCCTGAATGATTTCAGCCAGATCGATTTTGCTAACATTAACACGTATGCCGGGCAGATGTACCAATCTGCAGGCGGCGTGTCAATGAATATTGGCGCAGTTTATCAGGATGTGCTATTGCCCCGTAAGGATAATCCCAATGAGTATAATGTTATTAAATATGCGGGGGCAAGGGTGTTAACGATTTCCTACCTTACCAGCCCGTTTACTCCCAGGGACGTGGGTACCTGGCGAACAGCCAATGTTTCTTCCGTAAATATAAAACCCGTAAACGGATATGTACACCTGGTAGGAATTGTGGGGCATGACTTTGGTTTTTCGGATACGGAATTTGCTAACGATGTAGCTTACTTTAACAACTAACAACCAGAAAACAGATAAAAATGAGATTAAGACAGATAAGTTTCCTGATCTGCTTTGTTGCCATAATCGTGGGAAGCTGCAAGAAGGATGTGAAGCTGGGAGATCCTCCTTATCCACCGGGAGAGGAGCCTGCATATAAATTTGGGACGGACAGGCCGGTTCCGGCACGGGCTAATGCGGGTACATCCGTTACCTACCAGATAGCCGGCCTGAAAGAGAAAACGGGAAAATTCAAGTTTTTTATCAGCAATGTAGAGGCGGAGATAACAGCAGTAACGGATAATACCGTTACCGTTAAGGTACCTGCTACCGCCATATCCGGGAATGCTTCTATATTGATCGATGGGAATTACATATTTGGTCCTTCCATCACTATTCTTGGAGATGTTGAAATAGATCCATCCTTTTCGGTATCGGGGTCGCGGTCAAACGGACCCCTGCTGGGCCTGGAGCAGATCAACAATAACAGTCTCTACCTTTATGGGCTTTTTACAAATTATGCTGGTGTGGGTACCACACAGGTGCCGATCAGGGGTATTGTTCCCATCAATACCAACGGAGCTATTTCCGGAAGTATCGGTAATCACACACTTTCTGGAGCCATCCAGGGAAACGTCAATTTCCTAAAAAAATTAAGTACCGGGGAATACATTCTGGCAGGTGGTTTTTCTGCCTTTGATACCGTTCCTAATGTGAACGGGCTGGCGCTGCTTAGCAGTACCGGAACCCTGCAAACAAAAGTGGTAGATGTCGTAAATCCTGATCCGGTAAATGATCCTTCCGCCGGAAAAGATACGGTTTCTGCTTTGAACGCCGGCGTTAGCGGAGGTGAGGTGTTGCGGGTATTTGAAACCAATGATCAAAAGCTCATCGTGGTGGGCAATTTTGAAGGGTATATGTCTGTATTCTACGATAATTCCACCAAAAGCAGTCCTTATTTTGACAATATACTGGCTCCCGGTGCGTTTAAAATATTTTCGGACGGTACGTATGATTCTACGTTTAACTACGATTATGCAACAAAAAGAGGCAGAACCGGTCCTAACGGAAAGATCCTGGATGCCATTCAACTGCCCAATGGTGATATTATTATGGTGGGCAACTTCACCTCCTATAACGGCACAGCGGCCAATCGTATTGTGCGGTTAAGTCTAAACGACGGCAGTGTAAACACCAATTTCAGCAATCTCGGCGGAGCAGACGGTATTATCAATACCATACGTTATAATGCAAATACAGGGAAGATTTTGCTGGCCGGTACTTTCGGTAAGTATAATGGTGTACCGGCAAACGGAGTGGTAATGATCAATGCCGATGGCAGTATTGACAATAGCTTTAAATTCAAAGCAATTGAAGGCGGAATTGTAAATTTTGCGGCGCAGATCAATCATCACAATTTTATCGTCGTTTCCGGGTCGTTCACGCACTACGGAGGACAGGTGCGTCCGGGCCTGGCCATTTTAAATCCTAACGGAGACCTGGCCGCCGGCTTCAATAACTTTGGTTTGTTCAGAGGAGGGGTTAACAATGTGCTGGAAGTAGCCTCCTCTACTGGTTTGCCTACATTATTCCTGATGGGACTATTTGACCGGTTTGATAACCTTGAGGTTGGAAACTTTTTGAAATTGAATTTTAAAAACTAACAAAAGAATGCATTTACAGAAAACAATATTGAAATTAGGCGCCGGGATCTTTTGTTTTTTTCTGTTATCGGGCTGTAATAAATCCTTTGATAACCAGTTAAAAAGTTCCGATGAAAACGATCCGCCAGCGCAAAAAGTCAATAAGGTGCTTTTTGTGATGGTGGACGGCCTGGTAGGTGAACAACTCAAGGCGGTTAACCCACCGGTGATCAGTTCTGTTATCAGTAACTCGATTTATTCCTTTAATGGTATCAATAGTCAGGCCGATGACAGTGTTTCCAATGCATACGGATGGGCCAACCTGTTAACGGGCGTAAAAAGCGATAAACACCAGGTGCGAACCTCCTTTGATGCACCCAATAACCTTGCGCAATATCCTTCTCTTTTCAGCAGGATAAAATCCCTTGCTAACCGGTTAAAAACTGTTGCGGTGGCAACGGATCCTTCATTAAGCAATGCATTGATGAAGGACGCTTCAGACAATTTTGTTTTTCCGGGCAACGATGATGCAGCGAATACGAAAGCAACAGCTCTAGTAAAAGACGGCACACAGGAGCTGCTGGTGGTACAGTTTGGCGGTGTGGACGCTGCGGGGCTAACCAACGGGTACAGTGCTGCGGAGCCGTTGTATGCTGCGGCCGTTAAAAAAGTAGATGGATATATTGGACAGTTGATGGCGCAGATGAAATCGAGGCCCAATTATACTAATGAGAACTGGCTCGTGGTAATTGCTTCTAATAAGGGCAGCAATAAAAGATATGTTCCGGTTGGCTCAGCCTGGTCAGCTTTTGACGATGCCATGCACAACAATTTTATTGCATTTTATAATCCGCGGTTTCTGGCGCAATCGCTGGTAAAACCTACCGGTATTCTGCCCTATATAGGTACCGGGTATAATTTTAAAATAGGTACCACAAACATTACAAATCGCAGGGCTGTGGTAACGCTTCCTTATTCTGAAACAGCATTTGCGGCAGATAAAGAATTTACAATTCAATGTAAGGTAAAAGTACCTGCAAAAGCGGGATATTATTACCCGGGCTTTTTTGGTTTTCATGATCCCGCCAATCCTGGTAGTATCTTTTTTGCATATAATATCAATAAGGCATGGTTTAATTTGCGGTATGGTACAACATCAGCTAGTATAACCGGTGCAGAGGATGTAACAACTGAGGAGAAGTGGCATACATTCACGGGCGTAACCCGCATTACCAATGGGGTAAGAACTACATCTTTGTACGTAGATGGCCGCTTGAGCGGAACGCCGTTGAATACCACCGGGCGCGACTTTAGCACAAAATCACCCTTCGTGGCGGGGATGCTTAATTTTAATAATAATGGCGACAGCTGGTCGCCGACGCGCATGAACATCACGGATATGCGCATTTACAACACGGCTTTGTCTGAAAGCTATATCAGCAATAATTTTTGCCGCACAGATATTCCAACAACGGATCCTTATTACCAGAATTTACTCGGCTTCTGGAAGGGCGATGCGGTTTATTTCGGGCTCGACGGTAAATCCTACTTGATCAATGAGGCCCCCGGAGCATTTGGCTATCCATTGGTTTTAACAGATCCAAATCCCCGGGGCAATGTGCTAAGCTTTAATGATGTTACCGCTCAGGTATGTCCGCCGGTTACTCCTGCGCTGTATGCATTGGTCCCTGCCAGTGTTGACGTAGCCCCGTTTATCTATGCTTGGCTTGGCATTACCCCGGACGCTGCCTGGGCACTTGATGGGAAGGGCTGGATTCCGAAATATATTGATGTAGAGAATTAATAAATCATATAGAATATGAGACGATCTGTTTGGGCGTTAACGCTCGGCTTAATCATGATACTTGGATATTCCTGTAAAAAATCAACGGTGGATGTTGACAATGGCTTTGACGTGCCTAAGGACTCTGTTCACACACCGGTTACAATCGGGGATGGAACTGTTAACACCAGCAAGTATCCTCAGGCCAGGATCTTTCCGGGGCTGGTTTGCAATGAAGAACCCAGAATCAATACTACGGTTAACATGAACCTGAAGTATTTTGACATTGATCAGAATCTCCGGATTTCGGTGCCACCAGTTCCGCAGTTCAGTACCGGCTTATACGCGGCTCCCGGTGAGTTGGTGGAGGTTACAGTACCGAGCGGCATGTATTCCCTTTCCCTTCAGATTGGCGCGTGGACGGATAATCTAACAGCGTTGGGTGCTCTTGGGCCAATTAACAGAGATCCATTGATTGTATCCAAAGTACAGCTTGCTCCAGGTAAAAATCAGGTGCGGAACCTGTATGGAGGACATATTTACATCATTCCAAATGTTTCGATAGATAATCCAGTCAGCCTTGGTTTTTCAAATGTAGTTAAGTCGCCGGATTATGTGCTGGGCCAAACCAATGCTGCAGACTGGCAGACGGCCATCAGAAAGTCTTGTGTTCCCTGGTTAGAGCTACGTGGAAAATACACCATTTTTACAGTACCCCGTGAATATTGCGTTACCAGCCCGGTGCAGGATCCCGAGGCATTGCTGGCAGAGTGGGATGTGGTAATGAAGGAAGACTTTTACGGATGGCAGGGACTGAAAGAAACACCTGCAGATCCCATGGACCAGTCGCCTGTATTGCCAATGCGGATCGTGATGGACAATAATCCGGTAGTAGGGTATGGGCATAGCGGGTTTCCTATTGTAGCCTTTATGGACATGAACTGGTTTAAATTTTCTGCCGATTTAAATAAATTGAAACAGTCTAAAACATGGGGCACCCATCATGAAATAGGGCACAATAACCAGCAAGGCTGGTGGTCCTGGAGCACGTTGGGAGAAACCACTAATAATCTGTTTATTTACAAAACGGCAAAACGAAACTCGTTGACCAACCCTTCGGCCTGGCCTGCATTACATGATATCAATGCAGCGGCGGATCAGTTTGAAAACCTGTCCACTAAATTTGACCGGGCAATCGCTTTTGCTGCAGAAGGCAATGCCAGTAAGAATTTCGACGGTACAGATACCCGGATCAATGATCCGTTTGCAAGACTAACCCCGTTTTTACAGCTGTTTGAAAAAATACCTGCAAATTATAAGGGGAATGGTCGTCCGGACGGATGGGGCTTTTTTCCATATTTGTATGCACAGGCCAGGAGGGCGGTGCGTATGCCAGCCGGCGACCTTGGTAAGCATGACTTTTTTTATGAAACACTCTGTGAGTATGTAAAGGCTGATTTCCAAATGTTTTTCAACGCCTGGGGAATCCAGATCAGTGACATTGCAAAAAACAAAGTGGCTGCTAAATATGCGCCCTATCAATATGATATCTGGAACTATCAGCCGGTTCAAAAAACCGGGGGAAACAACGATATTGACTATTTGCCAACAGCATGGGCCGTAATCAACTTTAGCTCTGATCATTCAGAAGGGCGGGTAGGCAATCTGATCGACAATAACCTGACCACCTACTGGCATACCAATTATAGTCCCATCGTACCGCCGCCCCATTTTGCAGTGATCGATTTGAAACGGGCATTGTCATTTTCAAAAGTGGCAATGGCACACCGGCCCAATGGATCAGCTACCAGTAGACCAATTAAAAATATCTACATAGATTACAGTAATGATAACGTAACCTGGACACCCGTGCCGCTTGCAAACACATCGGCAGACGGAAATTATATTGTTACGCAGAACATTAACGGGCTTCAAACATTTAATCTTTCCTCACCGGTTTCGGCAAGATATGTAAGAATAAGGGTTCCCAATAAAACCGATATGTTTACTGCAGATGACCTGGCTTGTCTTGCAGAGTTTAGAGTGGTTCAATAAATTTAATTATCGATTATGGCTATTAAATATAAAATATTTCCTATTTCCATATTAACGCTTGTTATCGGGCTGTGTAGTTCCTCTTGCAAAAAGTACCCGGATAATCCCCCCTATTTCCAGGAGATTGATTCCCTGCGTTTGCCGCCGAACAGAAAGGTGCTGATCATCGGTGTGGATGGCTTTGCATCGGCGGCTACCCAGGCCATTGCTCCGGCAAAACTTACAGGAATATTACAAAAAAGTAAATACGCCTGGGACGAAATTTCGGACCGGCCTTCCAATTCTGCTACTGTTTGGAAAACGCTGACGTCCGCTGTGCAATCGTCGACACATGGTATTACTGACAGTAGTTTTGCTCCAGCCCAGAATGATGATGAACACCAGGTTATAAAGCGCTATCCCTCTATTTTCAATCTGCTGCTAAGTTCAACCAAACCCGAACTGACTACAGGGTTTATTGGCAGATGGAATAAGATCCCCGAATTATTGATTCCTGAAGTGGATGCCCCTCTGGTATTAAATACGGATCAATTGGTAAAAGATTCGCTTATCGCCCGGTTAAAGTCGGTGAAAACAGCAGATGTTACGCTTGTTCAATTCTCTGACCCGGTAGAAGCCGGAATCCAGGGTGGTTTTGACGCGAGCGCCGCACCATATAAGGCTGCTATTGAAAAGCTGGCGGGAAACCTGGATGAAATTATCAATACATTAAAAGCACGTCCGGGGTATAATAAATCCGAGGAGTGGCTGGTCATTATTACCGGAACGAACGGAGGTGTAAACAATAGTTACGGCAATGGTACAGTTCCGGAAAGAACGGTTCCCGTAATCTACTATAATGAACGGTTTAAGCCGCTGGAGTTTTCGGCACAGGGAATCAACCTGAATGTGACGCTAACGGGAAGCTCCGGAAATGTAGTGCGGGCACGCATTAATGATCCATCAAATCTAAGTATGGGTACGGGTTCTTCCGGAGCAAGAACCGTTCAATTTAAAATGCTTTCATCAACCAAGTCTCAATACCCGGTTCTTATTTCTAATTCTTCCGAAAATTTAAACTATGCCAATGGCTGGTCGGTTTATACAACCAACTCGGGATATTGGCAGCTGATCATCGGTAACCGGAAATACGAAACGGCAGCGTGGGACGTACTTGATGGTAATTGGCATACCTGTACATTCGTGTTATATGACAGCGTGGACGCAGGTGGAACGAAAAAAAGATGGATCAAAAGATTTACAGATGGTAAACGGATTCCGGATACTCAGAACAGGGATATTTCATCTTTCAATCTTGTCAATACCTTACCACTGACCCTTGGATTTGCTAACTTTACCTCAAGCGGCAATACGGGGGCGCTTCCCGTAAACTTCCAGGACATTGTGTTTTATAATACGGCATTGACAGATGCTGAGGTTACGGCCGCTAACTGTGCGGTAGGTATGAATGCCTTCCCGCAAAAAGACAAAATGATTGGTTTCTGGCCTTGTAACGATGGGTTTCAATCGCAGTTCAGTAATCTTGTGAATCCGGTACAACCCTTTGTTTTGTCCGGGAATTTTGCCTGGGCGAATCTTGGTAAAATTCACTGCTCGATGCCCAATCCTACGGCGAAGCCTGGAACGATTCAAACACAGTTCCAACTGCCAGATGTTGCGCGGCAGGTGTTTTACTGGCTTGGGGTAACAGTTCCTTCGTCCTGGGGTATCGGTGGCACTAAATGGCTGGACGCTTACGAAACGGAGTTTTACAAGCAATAGCTTCTACTTTCAAAGAAGTGGATGATTACAATCGGCGACGCCTTTCTAGAATGAGTTTATAAAAATTTAAAGAAGAACAGCTTTCCGCAGGATCAAACCGACCTGCCGGACTTTATTTGGAAAAGCCCGTTTCTGCACAGGATCATTGCAGGAGCGGGCTTTATTGCTATTTTATGGAGATCACAGTTGTCAGGTCCTGCCTGTTATAACGGCAAACAATAAGCATTTTAATTTTAATAAGTATGTCTCAGCGGTATCCCCGCCCTCGCTCCCGTATGTTTTCCTTCTTTTACGGTGATCTTCCCATTCACCAGCACATATTGAAATCCAGTGGAATAGGCATGGGGTTTTTCAAAAGTGGCGAGGTCCTGCACTTTTTCAGGATCGAAGATCACGATGTCGGCGGCCATACCTTCTTTGAGCAGCCCGCGATCGGAAAGGTTGAATTTTTGTGCGGGCAGGGAGGTCATGCGGCGGATAGCTTCTTCTAAGGAGAGCACGCGTTCATCCCGTACATATTTGCCCAGCACCCGGGCATTGGTGCCGTAGCCGCGGGGATGGGGCATGCCGGCATTCATGATGCGGATGGACGCATCGCTGGCAAACATATTATACGGATACTTCATGATGTATTTGACATCCGCTTCGCTCATGCCGTGAAAAACGGCGCTGGCACCTCCGTTCATCATAATATCGATCACCGTTAACGCTTCCTCCCGGGCCTTGTGTTTCCGGCCTTTCATCCGGTTGATCTGCTCGATGCTTTTTCCGTTATAGCTGGTATCGGGTTTGTAATAGGCCACTACGGCGTAACTAAAATGTTTTAATTTTCGTTGTTTGAGACTTTTCAGCATATCGGCGATCACATAGTTGCGGATCTCCGGCCGCTGCAGGCGCGCACGCACACTATCCTGGCCGTCTGCCAGCACTTCGCCAGGCAACAAGGTACTGATGGACGTGCTGCTGGCGGTGTACGGGTATTGGTCAATGGTTACATCAATCCCTTCCAGCCGTGCGTTTTGCACCATGGCCACGGTTTCCTTGCTGCGCCCCCAGTTTTGCTGACCGCTGAGTTTAAAATGGGAGATCTCTACGGGGATTGCAGCTTCGCGTCCGATCTGCAATGCTTCCCGGATGGCATCGGCTACCTGGTTGCCTTCACTACGCATATGAGTGGCATAAACGCCATTGTATTGGGCGGCCACCTTTGCCAATGCGATGAGCTCATCGGAGTGTGCATAGGTGCCTGGTATGTAGATGAGGCCGGTAGACAATCCCACCGCTCCATCCTTCATCGCCTGCATGGTCAGCATTTCCATTTTTTTAAGCTCTTCCGCGGATGGCCGGCGGTTGGCACGACCCAATACTGCTTTTCGCACATCATTATGCCCGATAAGAGAGGCCACGTTGATGGAGAGTTTGAGGGAATCGAGCCAACGAAAATACCGGCCGATATCCAGGTTGGAGGAACCGCAGTTTCCGGCAACCACGGTGGTAACCCCGTCGTAGATAAAGCTCTGTGCCAGGGGATCCTTGTCTTCATCGCCTTCGATATGGGTATGCACGTCGATGAATCCGGGTGCTACCACAAGTCCTTCTGCCCCGATGGTAGTGGCTGCGTGATAGTTGAGGTTTTTGCCAATGGCCAGGATCTTTCCACCAGCAACCGCAATATCTCCGTAAAACCAGTTGTTGCCGGTACCATTCATGATCTTTCCGTTCCGGATGAGTATGTCGCAGGCGGGTTGAGCCAGCGCTGGTAATGTACCCAGCAGGCCGATCGTCAGCAGTGCTATTTTGTTGAACATAGCAGGTAAGGTACAAAAAAAAGTATGAATGCCCTGGAATATAGCGATGCCGGGATGCTTTTGCTGCTGTAGCCGGCAATGGCTCTAAAACCACACCACTCTTTTAAACTACGCAAAAAATAAAGGAAGCAGTAAATTTTTACCGCTTCCTACATCAGTTATTTTCCCATGCGCTGTAAAATCAGTGCTGCTGCGCCTGCACTATGCGAGCAGCGGATCGCTGAAGGATTCCTTTCCGCTTTCTACACGCCCTGCAAATCTCCTTTCAAAATTCTTATCTCCTTTCATGAAAACAGAAAAATCGTACCAGCCAAAGCTTTTATCCAGCACCAGCGCCAGTTTGTGGGTTGCCATCGGCGGTAGCTTTCGTAAAAGCTCTTGTTGCCCGTAACTGTTATCCCTGATAATAAGTTCCTGCTGTTGCGCTGAGTAATTGCGGATGACCAGTTGTACCTGTCCGTATCGCTTTCCGCCACCGGTACCATACCTGCATTCAATAGAAAGCCGGGCTTCATCGCTGTGGCCCTTGATTACACGGTAAAAGCCGTTAGGACCAAACAGTGCCAGATGATAGTCCTTTCCTTCAAAGCCGCTCAGGGGCACCTGGTACTGCAACTCTTCTCCTGCGGCCACGGCAAAGGACCAGTTGCGATTAACGATCTTTTGCCCGTTAGTATCTGCGTAGGGAAGGTAGGCATACAGGGAGAAGGGGCTGCCCATGGACCGCTCTTTGAAAACACCGGTTGCCGCTTTCATCATTAGTTGCAGATGCCGGCCGTTGGCATCTAAATGGGCGTCTGCATACAGTTCATAGGGAATGGCGCTGGACGGCTTCAATCCCTTTTCCTGTATGAAATACTTCCGGGTTTTACTGAAGTTACTGCGAATGGCCCGGATCTCATCTGTCGATAAGGGAGATACGTCCTGCGGGATAGGGCGGTAGCGGGCTTCATCGATCCGTTGGAGATAGGCATTCCGTTCCAGGAACTCCGGCTGTTTTACTGCTTCGCCGTTATAGGGGCGGAATACGGATGAAAGATCGCCGCATACGGCCCGGCGCCAATCCGAAAGATGGGGGAGCTGCAGTTTTTTACCGGTTTTTCGGGAGGCAAACTGCTCGATGAACTGTACTACGGATGTGTGGTCGAAGACCTGCGAATTGACATAGCCTCCCCTTGACCAGGGACTGGCTACAACAAAGGGCACCCGGTAACCCAAACCGATGGCGCCTTCCCGCGCATTGGCTGGGGTTACGCCTTTGAGCCGGATCTCATCATCGAGCGTTACAAATTCTTTGTCGATACCAGTGATGCCCGCTGATACGGCCCCTGTGGCAGAATTCCGGAAGTCCGGTGCTGTGAAGGGAGGAACATGGTCAAAATAGCCGTCGTTTTCATCATAGGTGAGTATAAACACCGTCTTTTTCCAGATCTCTTCATTATGTGTAAGGATATCGAGCACTTCCGACACATACCAGGCGCCGAACCAGGGCGCAGAAGGATGGTCGGAAAAGTACTGCGGCGCTACCAGCCAGGATACGGCTGGCAGTTTTCCTTCTTTTACATCCTTTCGGAAATTGGCCAGTACATCCGATTTGGGAACCTGCATTTTCCGCGAGGTACCATGATCATCGTATTGAATGGTTTCGGTTTGATGATAGTCGGGATCGAAATCATTGGTGGCAAAAGCATTGTTATGCAGGGCCTGCTGATCACTGCTCAATGGTTCGGCCAGTTCTTTACGGCAACGTTCCAGTTCGGCCTCATAACGCTTTTTGCGTTCGCGCAATCCATTCAGTGCTCGTTTGATCTTTTGATCGTCTGGCTGCTCCATGGCTTTTTGCTCCAGTTCTGGCAGTTCTTTTTCAAAGGCAGCCAGCCGCTGTGCAATATATTGCTCATACTTCCGCGAGCGGCGTACCCGGAACCGGGTAAACCATTCCAGCGGGTTGTCTGTAAAATTGCTCAGCCAGGCCTCTGTCTCACCTTCCAAACCGGAAGGAAGGCTCAGTTCATTTTGATACACTTTCCAGGAGATATCATGCTCCTGCAGCAGCTCCGGCAGGGTCTTCCAGTCGCTTTCTGCGCTATAATCCGATTCTTCATTCCGCACCAGTGCCGGGCTTTTGGCAAGCCCGTCTTTACGGAGTGTACCCGACCAAAAGTATAACCGGTTGGGTGTGGTACCGGTAAGCGAAGAGCAGAAATGCTGGTCGCATACGGTAAATGCATCGGCCAGGGCATAATTAAACGGGATGTCTTCACGGGTATAATAACCCAGGGTCATGGGCTGTCCTTCAAAACCTTTATAGCCCGTTCTTTTGGCGATCAGCCATTGGTCGTACTGTCCGTTATTGCGCGCGTCTACCTGGTCTTTCCAGCTATGTGGTAAACCACCCATCCAGGTGATCTTTGTTTGCTGCATGTCCAGGCGAAAGGGGAGATAAGACTTCTTTTCTTTATCTGTCTGCAGCCAAACAGGATTGCCATCGGCAAGTTTCAGCACGCGTGGATCGTTAAAGCCCCGCACTCCTTTTAAGGCACCAAAGCAATGATCGAAAGAGCGGTTTTCCTGCATCAGCAGCACAATATGTTCGGCATCTTCAAACGTAGAGCCCTTGGCCGGGTTAATAGCCATGGCTTTTTGGATGGAGGCAGGAAGTACGGAGAACACCCCGGCACCGCCGGCCAGCAAACTGGTTTTTTTTAAAAAATCTCTTCTTGAAAAATCAATCGGCATATGCTTAAAGTTTCAGGATTCAGGTTCAAGGGTTGAGGTTACATATGCCTCTTAAATCTTGAACTAAAAAAACAGGTATGAGCCCTTACACAACTCATACCTGCAAAATAGCTTTTTATTTATGAATATGAAATGCGAAGGGCTATTTCAGCAGCCACATCACCTGGTTTACATCGTCCACGCCACCGTATTGAGACTGGATCGCCGCTTTGTAATTATCAGCATTGTTGTCTAATTCAGTTTGCGGATAGGTCCATCTAACCGGGAACTGGCTGCTGGGTGTATTTAAATTCGTATTGGAATTGAGTTTAAATACCGGGTATCCTGTTCTTCTAAATTCATACCATGCATTATAATCTGCCCCCTGCAGGAAGCCGGCCATATACTTTTGAGTAATGATCTGTTTGATCTGGTTTTCGGCACTGCCGCTTAGTGCTACCGTTGTGGGATAGGTAGCAATATAGTTGGCATCCATTACCACTCCGTGATTATAGTTCGAAGGGGTAAAGTTCGATAAGAAATTCATGGAACTTTGGATACCCGCTGCATAATAGCTTTGCGCAGATGTGCCGCTGATCCAGCCTCTGACGGTAGCCTCAGCCAGTATAAACTGTAACTCCCAGTGGCTGAACAGACTTACCGGCTCAGCATTATACAGATCCACGTAACGTTTATTCACGTCTGAAAACGCACCGTTGGAACGGCTTGTGGTTGTTTTGGAATAAGCATCAGAAGGCTCAATACCCAGGTAGGCATTAAAATTGTCGGCGGTGAAACCTTTCTTTTTTAAAGAATCAGAAGGCTCTGCATAATAAAATAGCCTCCGGTCATTCTTAGCCTTCAGTGAATCGATGAGGGTTGAAGATACCATTGGGTAAATGGTAAAACTGTTATTTTGTTTTGAGGTTTTACTCCAGGGGTAACTGTATCCCTTGGTATCGATGTAGGTAACGGCAAAATTATCGGTATAACTCTGCATTAAAGGACGTGCCGAAACTGTTTTGAATCGTTGAATAACATTCAGCTCATTGTCATTTGTTTTCTTATACAAATTCATCAACACGTGCAGCTGGAAGCTGTTGGCCAGTTTCCGCCATTTGGTTACATCGCCATTGTAAATAAAATCTCCCGAAAAATTTTTCCCCTTGGAGAAAGCTTCGTCTGCCTGGTCCAGTTCATTTAAAATGCCGATGAACACCGTTTTTTGCGCATCGTAAGCAGGCTTTATAATTTTTTCCGACTCTCCTTTTAATGCCTGGGAATAAGGGATATCGCCCACCTGCATGGTCAATTGAAAAAACTGCCAGGCGCGCAGAAAATGAGCCAGACCCTGGTAGGAGGCGGATATGGCCGGGTCGCCCAATGTTTGCGCATATTTAAGCATGGGGTCCACATTTCTTAACACAGTAATTCTACCAAACCCTGCCTGGCCTAAAGCATTGTATTGATACGATTCCTGATTCTCTGACCACAGGATATATTTCCCCAGCATAAACGGCTGCATAAAACTTTTGGTGCTGCTGATATCACTTGAAGTAATAGAAGTAATCATTGATGTGGCCAGCCAGTCTGCTCTTGAGTCCAGCGAGGCATTGGGGTTCGTATTGATTGCATCAAACTTTTTTGTACAGCCAAAAAGCATTAAAAAAAAGATGGTTGCAAATAATGTATGATTCATTTTCATTTTGTCGTAATTTTTAAAATCCAAGTTTAATGTTAAAGCCTACCATTCTCTGGGACGGTGCGTTCAGATCTTCCGTATCCCGGTCAGGATCAGAGAATTTAAACTTGGTGATCAATATAAGGTTCTGACCTGTTACAGATACAGAAGCCGACTTTAAGCCGCGGATCGATTTGATTGCATTTTGAGGAATGTTATAACCAATGGATACCTGGCGTAGTTTTACAAAAGATTCGCTCATTATACCATAATTACCTCCTCTGAAATTACGGGCATACGTTTGATAACCGATAGCAACATCATTGGGCGCATAGGTGCGCGTATCGCTGATGAGGTTGCCGTACTTGTCATAGCTGGCTTTTCCCGATACGATTTTTACACCGGGAGCGGTAAATGTATTGTCCTTGTTTACTACCTGGTTGTAGCGGAACTGGTTATCTGTTTCGGGGTTGGAGCCGGTGTCAAACATTTTATCCCAGATGTAATTGTACATCAAACCACCGATCCGTCCATCGATATTGATTCCGAATATAAGGTTCCCCAGGCTGAACTCATTAATAAAGCCGAAGGAGTAATTGGGATCTCCGTAGCCTATTTGCGTAGCATAAGGGTTTTTAATGGGCTTACCGCCTACATTGATGTAATCACCATTAGGGTCCCTGGCCCATTCATTGGTAGTATACACATCCAGACGTGTACCTTTTTTGTGCCAGTTATCATCTGTTGAATAAACAGAATCCAGATCTACCCAATACCGGTGATCAAATGACCAGTTGATGGTAGAATGCCATTTGAAATTCCCGGTTTTGATTACGTCGCCGTCCACAGTAATTTCCATTCCGCGCCGGGCATAGGTTTCTTTTGTATTTACCAGGGTTGAGGTGAATCCCGAAGCCCCGGAAACGGAGGCAGAAACCTGGCGGTTATAATACAGTTTAGCAAAGTATGTTGCATCTACGTGTAGTCTGCTCTTAAACAAATAAGAGGCAAGTCCCATTTCCCAGGTTCTGTTCGTACTGGGCAGCAGGTTGTCCCCTAGCAGGTTGGATGGATAGCTGTTGGATATCAAACCAAAGCTGGTTCCTGATGAAAAGGTTCTGTTCGTACTATAAACGCCCAATACGCTTTTGCTGATTGTCCACGAGCCGCGCAGCTTTAAAAGGTCTACCCAATCTGGTAACGCCAGGTATCTCGATAAGATGAAACTAAGCCCAGCAGATGGGTAAAAATAGGAACGCTGGGAAGCCTGTTGTGTAGAGGCCCAGTCATTTCTACCTGTAATGTCCAGGTAAATACCATTATCGTAGGAAAACGATGCTTTACCATACAGACCGTTGGTTTGTTTCCGGTAGTTGGAATAGCTATTGCTTATTGAGTTTACGCCTGCAGTGGTAGAAGGGGCTGCATTGGCCAGCGAGTACCAGCCGGGAATGCTTAAGCCATTAACGGTAGATGCCCCCTGAGACCGGTCAACATAATAATAAATGCTTCCGCCCGCTAATGCATTTACGCCAAACTTTCCAAAAGTCTTATCGTAGGTGAGTATCAGATCGTTGTTGGTGCTAAATCCCCAATCCAGGTTATTTCTGAATAGCCCGGCAGCTACGAATCCACCTCTGTCTGAATTGATATTTGCCGGATTGCGCTGGGTGATCTCGTTGCTGTAATAGTCATACCCGGTCCGGAACATCAACTTAAGGTTCTGGTTAAAGTTATAATTGGCCGTAAGGCTGGCGTTTAATTTGTTATTTTGACTTCCGAGCAGCTTCTCATAGGCAATTAAATAGGGGTTATCATACCAGGCGTCATATAACCAGTTTTGTTTTAAGTTAGGTGTTACCCAGTAGTCTCTGTATTGTCTGAGGTCGTAATCGGGCCCGGTCCACATCAGCAGTTGATATAAATAACCCTGATCACCGTAGCCGCCACCGATATTTTGCGGTGATTGCTCCCAGGTGTATCCCATCGATGCATTAAGGTCAAATTTTTTGCCCAGCTTCATCTGGCCGCTCATGGTAGAGTTGATGATCTTAAGCGTTGCGTTTGGCCATTCCCCTTTGTTATAAATATAATTTAAGCCGGCTCTGAAGAAGCCATTCTCTCCGCTTTGTGTTACACTGATGTTGTTATTGCTGATAATACCGGTTTCCAGGAAATTTTTCAGGTTGTTCCGGCCACTCGAAACCAGCGGCATCATTTCAGTTTTTTTTGTAATTGGGTTCCACTGCATGGCACTGTCTCCAACGTCCAGTTTTGGTCCCCATACATAGTCTGTGGCAATTTTTCCATCAAGTCCATGTCCGTAAGAGGTTTGAACCTTGGGGATCGATACATAGCCAAGGGCGAACATATTGTTGGAGTTAATGTCAATTGCAAATCGTTTTCCCTTTCCTTGTTTGGTAGTGATCATGATGGCGCCCGCTCCTCCCCGGCTTCCATATAAAGCAGAGGCCGTTGCCCCTTTTAATACATCGATACTTTCAATATCGTCTGTCGGAATATCCCTTAATGACATATTTCCGTAGGGTACGCCATTGATAACAAGGAGGGGAGATTCACCTCTTAACTGAACGGCTGGTGTTTTATTAAATTCAGTAGAGTTTTTGACAACCAAACCGGAAACCATACCCGTCAGCGATGTTCCCAGGTCCACGCCTTTTACGGTTTGAACAGCGGTGCCGCCTACTTTTTGCGTGGCATAACCCAGGGCTTTTTCCTGCCGTTTAATACCCAGCGCGGTTACCACTACTTCTTCCAGGGCACGGTTGGCTTCTTCAAAAACCACGTTGATGGTTTGCTGACTGTTTACTTTTATCACCTGGGATGTATAGCCTACATAACTGAAGGTAAGCTCGTCAAACTCGTCTACCTCAATGCTGTACTCTCCTTTATCGTTGGTAATGGTGGCCTTGCCCTTGTTGGAGGAAACAGTAGCTCCGGAAACCGGTTCCCCTTTGGCGTTGGTTACTGTTCCTTTAACCAGGATGTCTTTTTTGATATCGGCTTTTTCACGGATCACGATCAAATTATCGCTCATTTGCTGATATTCGAGCCCTGTTCCATTAAGAATCCTGGGCAGCAAGGAAAGCACAGGCGTATTTTGTACCTTAATATTTACCATACCGGTTTCGTCAACAAGCTTGTTGCTGAACACGAAACGGTAGTCAGTCTTTTTCTGAATGGTCTTTAAAATGGTCGACAGCCGGGCATTTTCCAGCTGGAGTGAAACCGATTCCTGGCCGTAGCCGGAAGAAGCCGCAACCTGAGATGCCGTCGCCAGCATCAGGGCAAGACATAATTTCATAAACAACAGTTTTTTGAGCAGCCGCCGGGGCCACTCATTCGCGTAAGCACATTTTTTCATACTTTTATTTTAGTTTTTAGTAAACGAGTGGAAGGGCTCTGCTCCTTCCATTTTCCTTGGGGGAAATGGCCGCAATCCGTTTCTCCCTTTTTGCTGGTCTGATTTTAATATTGCATTTGTATTATTTATAAATAGTGATTTGATTTCCGTCCTTTTTAAAGGAGAAGGCATATGAAAGCTGTAAAGCTTTTAGCACTTCTTCAATGGCTTCGTGCCGGAATGTAGCGGTATAACGATAATGTGCTACATCGCTGTTGGTAATGGCAATCGTTACATTATATTCCCGTTCCAGGATGTTCTTAATTTCCAGCAACGGTTGATTTTCAAAAATCAGGAGGTCGTTTACCCAGGCCGTTTCAATATTCTGGTTGGAATCATGATAGGAAAGGGGTATTACTTCGGGTTTTGCCGCCACCTTTACTGACAGGCTGTCCGGGGCATTCATAACGAATTTCTGGTTTACCTGCAGCGTTTTATAAACAACATCGTCATTTCCCTGCGGAAGCAGGATCTGTACCTTGCCTTCCAGTAGAGAAGTTTCGCTGTACCGGTCGTTGGTATAGGCCTTTACATTAAACCGGGTACCAACCGCTTTGATCTTGTATTGCGCTACATGGACAATAAAAGGCAACGCTTTGTTATGCGCCACATCAAACAGGGCTTCCCCCGTCAGGTATACGTTCCGGTCCTGTTTCCCGAAGGTGGGTGACACCTGTAATTGGGTACCTGCATTCAGCAATATTTTGGTACTGTCTGGCAAAAAAATAGTTTTTCGTTCGCCGGGCTGCGACCGGGCGGTTTCACCGGAGCCGGCATTGGTTTTAACGGGCGTAGGTAGCGATGTTCCGGACTTTCCCGGCCGATAAGGCAGGTAGATACCTGCGGTAACCAAAAACAAGAGGCAGGCGGCAACGGCCGCCCACTTTTTCCAGTTGCGGAACCGGGTGCGTACAGGTTGTTCCTTAAAGGCCCCGATGTACTTACCGGAAGCTACATACAGCGCATGTTCGGGGGAATCGTCGGTGGCGGACAGTTCATTTTGTTTTTTTTGCAGCATGTATCTTAATCCCAGTACCAGTTTGCGGGCTTCTTCAATGGTAATCAGCGCTTCGGGGTGTTTTAACAGATAGTCATCCCAGCGCGCAATGTCTGCGGCATTCGTCCGCGTACAATAAGCGATAAAGGAATCATCAATGACAAGCTCTTCTACGGTATATGTCATATTCGTAAGGCCGGTTTTTATTACAGACGACAGCGCTTACAAAATCTAACCGCTTTTTTTAACTTTTTTTTATGGAAGCAGGCAAAGCATAAAATTGACCAGCCGTTCCAGCACGGCATCTTTTTTAAGATGTTGTCTCAGGTGCTGGATTCCTTTTGAAAGGTTGTTGTAAACCGTTTGGTGGGTAAGGCCGGTCAGTGCTACAATTTTTTCGGTGGAATAGCCCTGGTAGTATTTCATATAGATTACCCGGCGGAACCGTGCAGGCAATTTTTTATAGGCCGAAGCGATGTGATGGATCAGGGCGGTATCCGTTTCCAGTTTTTCAATGATTTCCTGTGTGGAGGGCAGGTTAAAAGATTCGATCTCCAGGTAACTGCCCTTGCGCTGCTGGCTCCGGTGCAGATCGATGAGTTTTCGCTTAAAAGCGGTTACCAGGTAAGCTTCCGGATGTTGAATGGTATCCGGCGGTATGTTCTTTTGCAGGAGGTCCAGGAAAAACTGATGTACAATGTCTTCGGCTTCCTGTATGGTATACCCAAAATGACAGGCAATGGCTTGCAGCTTGGCTTTAAACGCAGTATACCAGGAATCGATCAAAAGCATAAATCAAACTTACGCGAATAATTGATAAAAGCACGATTAGGCTTTTAAGTTATTATTAATTGTTTGGAAGCAAGCAACTTATAATGAGAGCCCCCTTATGTTGAAGCATCCGGATTTAGATATTATCTGGAAACAGGTCAATACTCCAGTTCCTCATCCCCGGTTAATCCTTCCTTCCACATAGGTGGCGGCAGCAACCCGAGTTTGAACCGCTCGTAGGATTTTTTGATGTACTCGTGAAAGGTATAATCATTAACCCGGTTGGTAAAAAGGTAGCTGGGTTGGTACAACGCTATAAAATTGTTGATGATGCTGTCCTCTGTCATGCCGGTAATCCGGCGGATGAGGGCCTTGCTGAACCGGTATCGGATATAGGCTTCCTGCTCGTCTGCAATCAGTTTGTCGCGAAACCGCGTCAGCTTCCGGGTGCGTCCAAACCGGAAAGCATTGATGATCCCATCCAGGTCAAAGGCGGCACCAAATCCATCGGTTACCGACATGGTAGAAAGCCCCGGTTTCTGAAAATCAAAGTACTTCCGGTACGTTTCCCGGTTTTCAAGAGAGTCCAGCCGGTAATCCCGGTTCCGCACCTTCACCTCGGGGAGGTCTGGAATGCTGATGCGCAGTGAAATATCAAATGCATAGGGCATGGTAATGCCGGATACAGGAAATTTCCGGGTTGGCTTGTTGAGGTAGCTGAACCAGATAGAATCCTGCGGGCGAACCTGTATGCTGTAGCTACCATCCGCGCCGGTCATGGTACCAGCTCCCGAACTGGTCAGCACAGAAACCAGCGGTACCGGGGTCCGGCCCAGACTGTCGTAAACATTTCCCTTGATCTGTACCTGGGCTTCTGTGGAAAGAAATGCGGGAAGCAGCCCCAATAAAAATATGGCTTTTAATACATTCAATTCTTATAATTAAGACAATTGCGCTTACTTGTTGGTTGGACGGCAAAGCACGGAAAGAATTTGCAAAAACTATGGTAAAGTAGCGAAAATTAGATGATTGGAAGGAATTACAGGTTAAAACGATCCTTTTTTAGAAACACAGCCTGTTTTCCTGTTGTATAATAAAGGAGAATAATAATAAACCATACATGCTAACTGTACAATCGTTTGCATAAAACGTTTTCGTAAAAACATAGCATTTGTGCAATCGTTTGTCTGATCCGAAATATCCAAACGGTATGTTAAAGTCTTTAGCTTCGTTAGCTATTCAACTCTTGTTTTACAGGATGTTTCAGTTGTCATTATGAAAGCTATTTAGACGTTTTTGAAGCGAAACTGCTGCCTTTCATAACCCGGATACATTTAAGAATCAAGGAAAACTAAGTATTGTATGAGCAAAATTCTAATAACTGTATTGTCATTTGTTCTTTTTTCCGTTCCGGTGTTTTCGCAAACCCGGTCCGTAAAAGGAGTGGTTAACGATCAAAACGGAGCACCGGTAGCACATGTGTCCATTTTTGTGAAGGGCACGCAGACGGGAACAACAACGGATTCAACCGGTGCTTTTGCTATGGGACTCCCGGAATGGAACAATGTGCTCACTGTTTCCGCCGTTGGTTTTAATCCCCTGGAAAAGAACGTTGACAGCAGCTATGTTGTCATCACGCTTACCCCAACAGAATCCCAGCTTGGTGAAGTGGTGGTTACAGCATTTGGTCAGCGGCAACGAAAGTCTGACCTTGTAAGTGCCGTGACTACTTTAAGTCCTAAAGAGCTAAGAGCACCGGTAAGCAACCTTACTGCCGCCTTGCAGGGAAAAGTGGCAGGGATCGTTTCCTTTCAGCGAAGCGGTGAGCCGGGGGCAGATAACGCCGACTTTTTTATCAGGGGAATCGGAACATTTGGTACCAACCAACGGCCGCTGATCCTTCTGGACAACATGGAGGTAGATGCTGATGCCCTCGCACGGATTCCGGTGGATGATATTGAAAATTTTTCAATTTTAAAGGATGCCACAGCAGCTGCGGTATATGGATCAAGAGGTGCAAACGGGGTGATTTTGGTTACCACCAAACAGGGAAAGGAAGGCCCGGCCACTATTTCGATCCGGGCTGAGCAGCGCGTTTCCACACCAACACAAACATTGAAATTTGCGGACCCCGTCACATGGATGAAGATGCGGAATGAAGCGGCCCTTACCAGGGATCCGCTGGCCCAGGAGCAATACAGCCAGCTGCAGATTGACAGAACTGCAGCTGGGTCCGATCCGATGCTGTACCCCGCTGTGGATTGGTTAAATGCACTAACCAAGAAAACCACCACGACGCAAAACTACAATTTCGGAGTTTCAGGGGGTGGAAAGCTGGCTACATATAACGTCAGTGTCAATTATACCAATGATGATGGACTGCTGAAAATGAACAAGCTTAATAACTTTAATAACAATGTGAATTTTAAAGTAATGAATATCCGGAGCAATGTGGGCATTAATCTGACCAATTCCACATTTGCGATGATCCGGACCATTGCCAACCTTCAAAATTACTCCGGCCCGCCCACCAGTGGTTCAGAAGCTTACAACCTGGCATTAAGGGCCAACCCTGTCTTGTTTTTACCGGTATATGAAGCAGGGCCAGCGCAGTCGTATATTAAGCACCCGTTATTTGGAAATTTTGGACAGGACGCCCGCTACCTCAATCCTTATGCAGAAATCATGAGGGGATATTCCGAAAGAAGACGGAGCGATGTACAGATCCAGGTGGAGCTGAAGCAAGACCTTTCTGCCTTTATTACAAAGGGACTAAATTACCGGGGAATGGTGAACCTCGCCCGCAACTCTAATTTCAGGCAATACCGGGTATACAACCCCTTTTACTACCAGCCCACCGGTTTTGACCCCGCTACTAATTCCTATACATATCAGGAGTTGAATCCGAAAGATGGAACCGAATACCTGAATTTTGTTCCTGGCGACAGATCACAGGATGCTACTTTTTACATGGAAAACCAGTTGAGCTACCAGCGGCTGTTCAACGATGTGCACAATGTATCGGCAATGGTGATCAATACCATAAGAGACAAAATTAACACCCCCGGTGCTCCCAATCCTGGCGAAACAATTTCCCTGATCAGCACACTTCCTTCCAGGAATGTATCGTTCTCAGGGAGTATAGATTATGGTTATGACAGCCGGTATCTCGTAAAATTTGCATTTGGATATAACGGATCCGAACGATTTTCGGAAAAATTCCGTTGGGGATTCTTCCCTTCTATAGGACTTGCGTGGAATATTTCCAATGAAAGTTTTTTTGCTTCGCTTAAACCAGTTGTCAGCAATCTGAAACTGCGATTTACCCGGGGGCTGCTGGGAAATGACCAGATCCTGGATACCCGTTTCTTCTATTTGTCAGATGTAAACCTTAGTTCCGGCGGCTATGGGTATACATTTGGCCTGCCGGCAGATAATGCCCGCTACAGTGTAAATGGTGTGGTGGTAAACCGTTATGCCAACCCCGACATCCGCTGGGAGGTTTCGCAGCAGACCAACTACGGAATTGATCTGTCTTTATTCAGAGGCTCGCTTACTTTTACAGCAGATTATTATAACCAGACCAGGAATAACATTGTACAGCAACGATCTATGTCCAATATTAATGGATTAACGGCTCCGGTATTTGCCAACGTGGGTAAATACCAAAGCAATGGTTTTGATGGAGAGATCGTGTATAATAAGAATGTTAATGAGCATTTGTGGTTCCAGGGCAGGGGTACATTTACATATGCCTCCGGTAAATATGTATTTTATGAAGAACCCCGGTATGCAAATGCCTACAGTACCCGGATCGGTACCAGTGCCAAACAGCAATTTGGATATATTGCCGAGCGCTTATTTATCGATGATAAAGAGGTATATAACAGCCCTGCCCAGGAGTTTGGTTCAATAGTGCTTGGAGGCGATATTAAATACCTGGATGTGAACCGCGACGGGGTGATCAACGATGACGACCGCATGCCGATCGGGTATCCTACAACTCCTGAACTTAACTATGGTTTCGGGCTCAGCACTGGCTATAAAGGCGTAGACTTTTCCTTCTTTTTCAGCGGCGTAGGCAGAACTTCCTTGTTTATTAATCCTACTACAAATAATACCCAGGTTGAAAAAGGGGTGGCTCCTTTTGGAAATGAATATGCGCCGAATGCGGTATTACAGGCCTGGGCAGATGATTACTGGTCAGAGTCAAACAAAAATATGTATGCCATCTGGCCCCGCCTGAGTGTAACACCCATGGCCAACAATACCGTTCAAAGTACGTACTGGATGCGCGATGGAAGCTTCCTCCGCTTAAAACAGTTGGAACTGGGGTATACCGTAAACAAGCAGTTTATCCAACGCTATAAGTTTAAATCTTTCAGAATCTACCTGAGTGCAACCAACCTGTTTAAGATCAGCGCCTTTAAGCTGTGGGATCCGGAAATGGGAGGCAATGCACTCAACTATCCTTTACAGCGGGTATTTAATATCGGTATTAACGCAAGTTTATAATCTTTATGAAAATGAATTTTACAAAAACGATAGCAGGAATATTGATCTGTATCTCAGTTAGCTCCTGCAATAAATTTCTGGATGTGGTACCGGACAATGCACCGGTTCTGGATCAGGCCTTCGCTATGCGTACCATGGCAGAGCGCTATCTGACCACCTGTTATAGCTCATTGCCTCAGAATTTTTCGCTTAGCGGAAACCCGGGATTTTTATCCGGTGATGAATTTTGGTTAAGTTCTCCTTCCTTCTATTCCGGTTATAATAACTGGAAGATCGCCCTGGGAAACCAAAATGGAGACAGCCCGCTTCTGAACACCTGGGATGGCAATAACCCGACTGTTCCCAGTTTTTGGGTCGGTATTACCAATTGCAACACTTTTCTTGAAAATATTATGAAAGTGCCGGATATGACTGAAGCCGAAAAGCTGATGTGGGCAGCCGAAGTAAATTTCCTGAAGGCGTATTATCATTTCCAGTTGGTAAAGCGCTACGGTCCGGTTCCGATAAAGGATAAAAATATTCCCATTTACGATCCGCCGGGCTCCAGCCAGCTGGCAAGGAGTTCGGTTGACGAGTGCTTTGACTATATCCTAAAGTTGATCGACGGCAATATGGAATACCTGATGGATGATGTTACTGCAGTTAACCAGGAAACAGGCCGCATCACCAAGCTGGTGGCAAAGGCCATGAAGGCAGAGATGCTGATGTATGCTGCCAGCCCGTTGTTCAATGGCAATAATGGCCCGGAAGCCGCTCTCAGGAATAATGACGGAAAGGAATTGTTCAACCATGCGTATGTCGCTGAAAAATGGAAGAAAGCCGCCGATGCCTGTAAGGAAGCGATTGATTATGCAGAGGGACACGGTAAAAAACTTTATTACTGGACGCCTACGGGCTCACCGCAGGTAAGCACAAAGAACCAGATGAATATCCGCGCAGCTGTAAGCGAATCTTCGGATAACCCGGAAATTCTTTGGCTGGATACCCGTTCTATTGCAACAGGTACGGTGCAGGGACAATTTATGCTTCCCCGGTATACAGCCAATGCTACCAGCGGAACACTTTTAGGATTTATGTCGGCTACCCTGAATATTGTTGAGAAATTTTATTCAAAAAACGGTGTACCCATCGAGGAAGATAAAATGTATCCCTATAACAGCCGGTTTGACCTGGTAACGGTTCCGGGCACCGATGCTTATAAATACAACCTGGTGGCTGGTGCTACCACCGTTCGTATGAATATGGACCGGGAGGATCGGTTTTATGGCACCCTGGTATTTGATGCCGGCCGGTTATATATGAACCAGGCGGGATCCGATGCTAATGCATACAATATTGATCTTAAATATGCCGGCGCTTCCGGAAAAGTAGACCCCAACAACTACAACTGGACCGGATACGCTGCAAAAAAATTCTATAACTATCAGAATACAGTTGGGGCCAGCAGTGCTTACACCGCCCGGCCCTTTGGATTTCCGATTATGCGTTTAGCCAACTTGTATCTCTATTATGCCGAGGCGTTGAACGAACTAAACGGTCCAACGGCTGAAGCATATTCATATGTAGATGCAGTGCGCCTGCGTTCCGGACTTAAAGGGGTGATAGAATCATGGGGAAATTATTCGATTAACCCTTCAAAGCCCTCAACAAAAGAAGGATTCAGGGAGATCATTAAAAGAGAACGGACCAATGAATTTGCATTGGAATGTGTGCGTTTCTGGGATTTAAGAAGATGGAAGGATGCTGTAAAAGAACTAAACAGCCCCATTCTTGGATGGGATATCAATCAGTCAACACCGGGATCCTATTACAGGACAACGCTGTTTTATACAAGATCCTTTTTGGATCGGGACTATTTCTGGCCCATCAGCCTGAATGAAAGACGAAGAAACCCCAACCTGATGCAAAGTGCAGGATGGTAAATGATATAAATCCGATTTCAAAAAAACAGGAAGAGCATGAAAAATTTAAATACATTATATAGCAACACAATACGCAGTATTATTTTTATATCGCTTGTTGTCCTGTTTGGTTGCAAACAGGACCTGGGTATCAAGCCCGCGCGCATAGGTGAAAAGCCTGCCGCTTTAACAAATGTCAGTTTTGAATCAACGCCGGGAGGTGCCCTGATTTCCTACGACCTGCCAAAAACGCCCGACCTGCGTTATGTAAGTGCTGTTTATACATTGGATAATGGCAGCCAAATGACGGCTAAAGGAAGTCTTTATGACAATAAATTACTGGTGCAGGGCTTTGCAAAGATTGGTGAATATGATGTAGAACTGAAAGCTGTAAGCGTGGGAGATGTAGCATCTGATCCCGTGCATATAAAGATTACCACGGGGAAACCCACGTATCAGACATTGGCGGAGTCGTTTAAATCCGATGCAAATTTTTTCAGCACTTTTGGCGGCGTAAACCTGCTTTATAAAAATGAAAACGCTGCCAATGTCATTCTGCGACTGTTTAAGTACGAGCAGGACACGGCAACAAATCAGTGGAGCTGGAATACTGTTAACGAAACCTATACAAAGGCCAGGGAAGGAATTATAAGAGTAAGGGGCGAAAAACCGGTAGCAACAAAGTACGGGATTGTGGTTCGGGATCAATGGGGAAATACCTCGGATACCATTACACGCCTGCTAACCCCGCTGGAAGAATTCGAGTTTAAAAACATCATTATTTACCGGGGTATTGAAACCTATTCTGCCGCGAACAGGAATGGGGATTATATCGCCAACTATTCTGCTCAAAGCGGCAGCGCCGAAATGCAGGTTGCATTGTTCGACGGGTTTGATGCCCAGCCTTTTTATAACACGGGGAAACAATGGTGGGGGAAGGCGGCACCAATACCCCTGCAGTTTTCCATGGATCTTGGAAAAAAGGTACAACTGAGCCGGATTAAAATGTGGGGACGGAATGATAACTATTCCTTACTCTTCCAGGCTACACATCCGAAGGAGTTTGAAGTGTACGGCAGCAATAATCCTGCCGTAGACGGATCCTGGGATTCGTGGACCTATATTGGCACTTATGAAGGCGTACGCCCCTCCGGCCTGGCCTTTGGTACAAATGCCACCACTGATGACCAGGAATATGCCCGGAAAGGGGAAGACTTTGAGGTAGACTGGCAAATACCGGATGGTTTCCGTTATATCCGCGTAAAAATCAATTGCACATGGAACGGAATACGGGAACAGGAATTAGGTAATGCGCTTACCGTGGCCATTTCTGAATTAAAATTATTTGGTAAATACATCAACTAGGTTATGAAAAGATTATTGAACTATGTTCTGTTTGTTGGTACAATAACAATATCCCTGCTCGGCTGTACGCGTTCGGATGAGTACTACGGCGACTATCTGAAACAGGGAGAGGTGTATTACCCGGGGCGGATTGATTCCTTGTCAATCATCCCGGGAGACCGGAGGGCCATCCTCAGATTCCGGATGACCACCGATCCCAAGATTTCGTTTTTTAAAGCCTTTGTGAGGAACAGTCTTTCTTCAAACCAAACGGTTCTCCGGTTTCCTGTAGCTGCAACCGATTATGGTAAAATCAAAGAGTATCCGCTCGACAACCTGGATGAGTCGACCTATTCTATCGATATCCGCACTTATGCCAGTGATACCGATAGTTCAAGAGCTGTTACAACAAGCCAGTTCATTTACGGGCAGAGCTACGCCAATACGCTTACAAACCGGTCTTTCCTGAAATTTGCGGCGCCGGATACAATCATAACAGTACCTTCTGCAGTTTTTGCCAGGGAGCCTAACCTGCCAAGGCCGGGCAATTTTTATCCCATGCAGTATACAGAGGTGGTGTATATAAATACCTCCGGGGCTGAAGTATCGGTGAAAATTACCCCTTATGAGGAATTTGCCTTATTAGGAAATATCAAAAATCCCAGTACGATTAAATACCGGACGGTATATAAACCTATGGCTGCTGTGATCGATTTTTTCTATACGCCATTTAAGGAAGCGCAATATCCCAAATAACAGGGGCAATTACAGCAAAAAACTATTTAACGCTTCACACGCAAAACCCGGATTGTTCGCCGGGTTTTGTATTTTTTATGATTATTTATTATATAAAGTGGCAGATTGACTATTCATCACCAGCTGTTCCACCACCGGCGCAAAATGCTGGTGTTCGAGGAAATGGATTTTTTGGGCCAGCGATTCGGGGGTATCGGATGCTGATATCGGGCAGGTGGTTTGGAAAATGGTAGCACCATGGTCATAATGCTCATCAACAAAATGAATGGTGATGCCGCTTTCCTTTTCCCCGGCGGCAATAACGGCTTCATGTACAAAATGTCCATACATACCCTTTCCCCCGTATTTGGGCAAAAGCGCCGGGTGTATATTAATAATATGTTGCGGAAAGGCTTCAATCAGAGATCCGGGAATTTTTAACAGAAAACCGGCCAAAATGATGAAATCTATGCCTTTTTCGAGCAATTTTTGAGGAAATTCAGCCGATTGGAGCGACAACCGGTCGGTAAGAAGCAACTCGATCCCCTCGGCTTCCGCAATATGGGTAACTCCCGCTCCGGGTTTATTGCATACAATCAGGGAAACGCTGGCAAATGCATGATTCCGGAAATAATCTATCAGCTTCTGTGCATTGGAGCCAGCCCCGCTGGCAAAAATGGCGATCTTCTTTTTCATATAATGGGATCAAATATTTTACAATTTACGGAGTTCACCAAAAATTGACCTGCAGAACCACCAAATACCCGAATATTTTTAAAAGGAAGCTCCCGATAGCCTGGATAAAAGAACTGATTTTCATAGGCGATGGCTGAAGGTGAAAGACAATTGAGGGCAAAAAAGGAAGCCGTAAAGATATGGATGTGTGGGCAGCACTTAAACGATTCTAAATCCGTTGGTTAATTACAGTCGTTTGTATGTAAGGTGCAAAAATTGATGCGGATCAATAATGGTGCTAAACAGAGGGGATGTGAACAACTCGCTTAAATGGGAAACCGATGACTTTTTAATGACAAAGATTTTTTCAATTGAAAAAAATATACCCGAAAATCGGCTGAAACACAAGCTGGTAGCGGGTTTAAAAAATTTATAAAATGTTGTTGTTTTGTTAAGCCCGACCCTTATTTTTGCAGTTGATCAGAGACATTTATCCACATTTTTAGATTTAATGCGTTTATGACTATTTCTAAGTATATAATTAATCGATTCTTCTTAATTATACTAACGCTTTTCACTCTTTCCAGGTTTAATTCAATTGCCGCACAGGACGCCGATGGTAAACAATTGTTTATCAGCAAGTGTCAAAGCTGTCACTCCGGTGATATGAAAACCGATATGACCGGTCCGCCCCTGTTTGGTGTGGAAGGTCAGTGGGAAGACAAAAGCAAGCTGCATGAGTGGATCCGGAATAACCAGAAGCTGATCGCCTCCGGCTATCCCAAAGCCGTGGAAGTTTCAAAGCTGAAACCTACGGCGATGCAGACCTTTCCTGATCTTACTGATCCTCAGATAGATGCGATTTTAAAATACATCGATGACAAAGGAAGTGGCAAACTGGATGCCGGAAAAGGCGGAGGCACTGGTACAGCGGAAAAAGCAGCCGGTGAAAGCGATTCCAGCCAGCATCCTTTATTATATGGTATCATTACCCTGATCCTGGCCCTGGCGGCGCTGATCCTGATCTTTGTAAACAAGAACCTGAGAAAGATCTCTGACGATACCGAAGGCAAAAAAACGCCGGAAGCCGTTCCCTTCTTGCAAAATAAGATTTATCTGGCTACGGCTGCTATCCTGCTGTTCATCATTGGCGGTTACTTTACTACAAAGGCGATGATCAACATGAACCGGCAGAAAAATTATGAGCCCAAACAGCCGATCTTCTATTCGCACAAAGTGCATGCAGGCATCAACCAGATCAACTGTTTATACTGTCACGGTAACGCGTGGGAAAGTAAGACGGCTGCCGTGCCTTCTGTAAACGTGTGTATGAACTGTCACAAAACCATCCAGAAATACAATGGTCCTGAGCTGAAAGATAAAAATGGCAATCCGGTAGATGGTACCGCAGAAATTGCAAAACTGTACCAATATGCAGGCTTTGATCCTCAAAATCCCGATGCATGGGATCCGAATAAGGCAAAACCGATCGATTGGGTAAAGATCCACAATCTTCCCGACCATGTTTACTTTAACCATAGCCAGCACGTAAGAGTGGGCAATGTACAGTGCCAGACCTGTCACGGGGAGATCACCCAGATGGATGAAGTGCACCAGTTTGCTGAGCTGAGCATGGGTTGGTGCGTAAACTGTCACCGTCAGACCAAAGTAAACTTTAACGTGGATTCTACGAGCGGCAACCAGTTTTACAGTATTTACGAGAAGTTCCATAACGACATCAAATCAGGTAAAATGGACAGCGTGACCGTGAAAGATATTGGAGGACTGGAGTGCCAGAAGTGTCACTATTAACAGAGTGCGGGAGCGCGTTTCAAACCACTCCCGGTGAATGCGTAAATTTTCAAAATATTCAAACAGAGATAAATGAGCAATAAATACTGGCAGGGTTTCGGCGAATTAAATGATTCCGAAAAGTTTCAAAAGCGGGTTCAGGATGAGTTTCGTGATGAACTCCCTTTTGAAGATTTTGACAGTAAAGGTTTAATGGATGCAAAGGCACCCAGAAGAGATTTCTTAAAATACCTGGGTTTCAGTACTGCTGCGGCAACACTGGCAGCAAGCTGTAAAACCAAAGTACGGGAAGCCATTCCTTACGGAAACAAACCCGATAACCTGGTGCCGGGTGAAGCGAAGTATTATGCGACCACCTTTACACAGGGTGGGGATGCGGTTCCGGTGATTGCAAAAGTGCGCGATGGCCGCCCGATCAAAATAGAAGGAAACGACTATCTTTCTGCAACCAATGGCGGTACTTCGGCCCGGGTGCAGGCTTCAGTGCTGGATCTTTATGATATGCACCGGCTGCGTTTCCCGCAACGTAAAGTGGGCAATAAGTTTGAGGAAAGCATGTACGATGTGCTGGATAAGGCCATTGCTGCGGACCTGGCTGCTGCCAGTTCGGTGGTGCTGTTAACGAGCTCCATCAATTCCCCGTCCACACTGGACATTATTGCAAAAAATCCCAAGATCCGCCTGGTTCAATACGACGCAGTAAGTTATAATGGTATCCTCCTGGCCAATGAAGCATCGGGCTTTGGACGAAAAATACCCTCTTATAAATTTGATCAGGCGGCTGTAATTGTAAGCCTGGGTGCCGATTTCCTGGGTACCTGGCTGAACAGTGAAGAAAACGCTGCGGGCTATGCCAAGGGCAGAAGAATCGACGAAAAGAACCCGGTAATGAACAAACACTATCAGTTTGAATCATTCCTGAGCTTAACCGGCTCCAATGCCGACGAGCGCTTTACCCATCGTCCTTCTCAAACCGGTGCCGTGGCCCTGGCCTTACTGGCGGCTGTTGGCGGTGGTGTTACCGCTCCTGCAATTGCAGATGCCAAGCTGAATGCCGGCATTGCCAAAGTAGCGGGTGAGCTGAAGGCGGCTGCGGGTAAAGGCCTGGTGGTTTGTGGCAGCAACGACGTAAACATCCAGATTGTGGTAAATGCCATCAACAACGCCATCGGCGCTTATGGTACTACCATCGACTGGTCAAGAGCCGACCAGTCCCGCAAAGGAACCGATAAAGAATTTGCAGACCTGCTGGCGCAGATGGAAGCCGGACAGGTAGATGCCCTGCTGATCCATGAAGCCAATCCTGTTTACGATTATTTCGATGGCAAGCGCTTTGCCAATACCTTATCAAAAATCAAGACCACGGTTTCTTTTGGATATCGTATGGACGAAACCACAGAACTGTGTAAATACATCCTGCCTTCACCCCATTATTTGGAAAGCTGGGGTGATGCGGAACCCAAGACCGGCGTTTACAGCTTTATTCAGCCTACAATTTTCCCGTTATTCAAAACCCGTCCTTTCCAGACTTCTTTATTGAAATGGAGCGGCAGCGCAGAAGATTATGATACGTATGTTAAAAACTACTGGCACCAGAAAGCCGGCAGTGAAACGGCCTATCATAAAGCCCTGGAAAACGGCGTACTGGAAGAGGCCGCCAGCGGTTCGGGTACATTTAACGGAGGGGCAGTGGCTGCAGCGGCTACTGCTATTGCGGCACACCCTGCTGGTGGAAAAGATGAACTGGTGCTGTATGAAAAAGTATCTATCGGACCGGGCTACGGTGCCGTAAACCCCTGGTTACAGGAATTGCCGGATGCGGTTTCAAAGGCCAACTGGGGCAGCTATGCACTGATCTCCATACCCAAGGCCAAAGAGCTGGGGATTGTAACCGATGTGGATTATGAATATTACCCGGACAAGCCGGTGATTAAAATAAGTGATGGCAAGCACACGATCGAAGTGCCGATCCTTGTTACGCCGGGCATGAATGCCAATACCATTGCAGTAGCAATCGGTTATGGCCGCGGCGAAAAGCTGGGCAGAACCGCTGCCGGCGTAGGTGTGAATGTATTTCCTTTTGCATCGATGGCAAAAGACGGAAGCGGCATTAATTACTTTGCTGCCAACGTAACGGTTTCCAATACCGGCAGAAAAGAGAAGGTGGCGCAAACGCAGATCCATAATTCCTATGAAGGACGTGTGGAAGTGGTGCGTGAAACCAGCCTGGCTACTTATCGCCAGAAACCCAATGAGGTATTGGATTTCCGTAAAAAACTGGTTGAGAATTACGCAAAAAATACCGGTGATTTCAGAAAAGAAGCTACCCTTTATGGTGATCACGAGAAACCCGGCATCAAGTGGGGGATGAATATCGACATGAATGCCTGCACCGGCTGTAGCGCCTGTGTGGTTGCCTGTCATGCTGAAAATAACGTACCCGTAGTAGGAAAGAGCGAAGTATTGCGCTACCATGATATGCACTGGCTGCGCATCGACCGGTACTTTGTGAGTGATGAAAAAGATCCCGATAACCTGAAAGGGGTGGTATTCCAGCCAATGCTTTGTCAGCATTGCGACAATGCTCCCTGTGAGAACGTTTGTCCGGTGGCAGCCACCAACCACAGCTCGGAAGGGATCAACCAGATGGCATACAACCGTTGTATCGGTACCCGTTACTGCGCGAATAACTGTCCGTTTAAAGTACGGCGCTTTAACTGGGCCGACTATACCGGTGCGGATTCTTTCCCGAACAACCAGGATCAGAAACTGGTAGGCGTGCTGGATCCGGTGGTACACCAGATGAACGATGCCGTAAGCCGCATGGTGCTGAACCCGGATGTTACGGTACGTTCCAGAGGGGTAATGGAGAAATGTTCGTTCTGTATCCAGCGCCTGCAGCATGCAAAACTGGATGCGAAGAAAGAAAACCGTCCGCTGAAAGACGGCGAAGCAAAAACCGCCTGTCAGCAGGCTTGTGCTACCAATGCGATCGTATTTGGTGATGCAAGAGATATGCACAGCGCCATCAGCCAGGTACGCTTAAACAACCCGCAGCGTTTGTTTTACTCGCTGGAGCAACTGCACGTACTGCCGAATGTAAGCTACTTCTCCAAAATCCGGAATACGGATGAGATCATCGGAGGTAATGCGCATGGAGCAGAAGGACATGGAGCGGAGAGCGGTCATGGCGAAAATCATGGAGCAACAGTGCCGGCGGCAGAAAAGCACGAAGAAGCGGCACATCATTAATAGTAGAAAAGTATTACAGTTAAAGGGCGGAAAAGTTTAGAGCGAGCAATTTCAGGCTTTAAACTTTAAACCTCAAACAAAATAAAAGTATGTCACTAAACAGATACGAATCGCAAGTACGGGGACCATTGGTGGAAGGAAGCAAGGACTATCACCAGATTACAGAAGATATATGTCGTCCTGTGGAGGCCACTCCAAGTAAGCTTTGGTGGGTGGGATTTATCATCTCCGTCGGATTATTAATATTTGGTATTGTTTCCGTTACCATGGAGGTGATGTATGGTACCGGCCAGTGGAACCTGAATAAAACCATTGGTTGGGGCTGGGATATCACCAACTTCGTATGGTGGGTGGGTATTGGTCACGCAGGAACCCTGATCTCGGCGATCCTCTTACTGTTCCGCCAGGGATGGCGAACCGGGGTAAACCGTGCTGCGGAAGCCATGACGATCTTTGCGGTGATGTGCGCAGGACAGTTTCCGATCTGGCACATGGGCCGTGTATGGAACGCCTTCTTCGTAATGCCTTACCCCAATACCCGGGGTCCGCTGTGGGTGAACTTTAACTCCCCACTGCTTTGGGACGTATTTGCGATCTCTACGTACTTTACCGTTTCGCTCCTGTTCTGGTATTGCGGTCTGTTACCTGACCTGGCTACATTAAGAGATCGGGCCAAATTAAAATGGCGTAAATTATTTTATGGTATGGCTTCTTTCGGATGGACGGGAAGCACCAAGCACTGGCAGCGTCATGAGGCACTGTCACTCGTATTAGCCGGTTTAAGTACCCCCCTGGTACTTTCGGTACACACCATCGTATCGTTCGACTTTGCTACATCGGTAATTCCCGGATGGCACACCACGATCTTTCCGCCCTATTTCGTTGCGGGTGCGGTATTCTCCGGTTTTGCAATGGTACAAACCCTGCTGCTCATTACCCGTAAGGTACTGGGGCTGGAAGAATACATCACCATGGAGCACATCGATGTAATGAACAAGGTAATTGTATTGACGGGATCGATTGTGGGGATCGCCTATTTAACAGAGTTGTTTATTGCATGGTACAGCCATGTGGAGTATGAGTGGTTCGCATTCCGTGAAAATCGGGTAAACCTCAGCAGTCCTTACGGATGGAGTTATTATCTGATGATGGGATGTAACGTATTGTCTCCGCAGATCTTCTGGTTTAAGAAAATGCGCCGCAACCTGCTGGTGACCTTCTTTATGAGTATCCTGGTAAATATCGGTATGTGGTTCGAGCGTTTTGTGATCATCGTTACCTCTATCTACCGCGATTACCTGCCCAGCTCCTGGAGTACATACTATACACCTACCATCTGGGAAATCGGGTTCTATATGGGTACATTCGGACTGTTCTTTACCTGTTACTTCCTCTTCTCTAAATTCTTCCCGGTTATTGCCATTGCGGAGATCAAGCATATCCTGAAACGCAGTGGTGACAATTTCAAAGAGCAGATGGAGAAAGACGAGAACGAATCGCTGGAAGCATTCGAACATGCGAATGCACACCATTAGGAATAGTTTCAGGTTGCACGTTCAATGTTTCACGTTGATATCTGTAACCTGAAGTAGTAAAATTGAAAAAAAATAATAAGGTAAGAGGGATAAACATGAAGCGTTAAACCTGGAACCTGAAACAAATAGAAAATATGGCCATCAAGAAGTTTATTACAGGCAATTTTTACGAGGAAGCGGTACTTTTTCCTGCAGTGAAGAAAGTGCGTCGCGCCGGTTATAAGATACATGATGTGTATACGCCCTTCCCCATCCATGGTTTAGACAAGGAACTGGGAATGAAAGATACGGACCTGCACATTGCCGGTTTTATATATGGTATTACCGGTACCACTACCGCGATCAGCTTTATTACCTGGGCGCTGGCGCGCGACTGGCAGATCAATTTTGGAGGCAAACCCTTCTTTTCGCTGCCGGCCTGGATTCCGATCATGTTTGAGCTGACGGTGTTGTTCTCCGCAGTTGGAATGGTGTTGACTTTTTGCTGGCTTTGCCAGTTGGCGCCTTTTGTAAAAAAGGATCATTTTAACCCGCGCAGTACGGATGACACGTTTGTAATGGCTGTTGAATGTACCGATAAAACCAACGAAGCGGAAGCGATCGCATTTCTGAAAGAGGCTGGTGCACAGGATGTACAGGTGCAAAGCCGCGAAACCGGATGGTGGTTTGGCCGTTACGACCGGGAAACAGTTCGTTTTGGTAAAAAAGTAGCTGCAGTATAAGCATTTATAGTTTGATGTTTTTGGTTTGATGTTGTCCCGATCTCAAACCTCAAACCTCAAATCTCAAACAAATTTTGATAAAAGGAAACATGAATAAATATATATTTATAGCAACGGTGGCTTTTAGCGCAATAGCGGCAGGTTGCGGAGCGGATAGTAACCCAGGTCGTTCATACATGCCGGACATGACCTATAGCAGGGCCTATGAAACCTATGCTTCCACCGCCGATCTGGAAAAGGAAGGTGTTTTCTACAATCGCAAGCCGGTGCCCGGTACGGTGGCAAGAGGCGAGGATGCGGAGTTTGCGTTTAACCTGCCGCATGATTCGATAGGATATGCGCAGTCGGCGCAACTGAAAAATCCCCTGGATTCTGCTGGTACTAAAATCGATATGAAGGAAGCGGAACGCTTGTACCTGGTAAACTGCGGCATCTGCCATGGGGCAAAACTGGATGGCAACGGACCCCTCTTCAATGGTGGTGAAGGACCTTATACCGCAGCGCCAAAGGATTTTATGGCTGCAGATATGAAGGCGCTTCCTGCCGGTACGATGTTTTATTCCGTTACTTATGGTAAAGGACAGATGGGAAGTTACGCTTCTCAGCTGAGCCCTAAACAAAGATGGGAGATTATCACATTTATCAAGTCTAAGCAGGGGGGAGGTGCCGCTGCTTCAGGAGCCGCAGCTGACAGCACAAAAACAGCCGGAGCAGCAGTGGCGGCAGATGCAACAGCAAAAAAATAATAACTAATTCACAGAACTATTAATATAAGATTCGAATGTCAACGTCAACTACGGAAAAATTCATACCTGCAAAAAGATATAACACGATAGCGTTCGCGTTAATGGTGGTGGGTGTCATCGCAGCGATTTCCCTGTTTGTGACAACTGGAGGCGAGGGGGATCACGATAATCGTGCACGCTTTTGGGCCAGTTTGCTCCAGAACAGCGTATACTTCCTGCTGGTAGTAAATGCGGCTATGTTCTTTATGTGTGCTACCACCCTGGCTTGGGGCGGATGGCAGATCGCTTTTACCCGTGTTACCGAAGCCATTGCTTCCTGTGTACCGGTAATCGGCGTAATTGCCATGGTGATTTTACTGGCGTTGTGTTTTGGAGATCATCATACCATTTATCACTGGACGGATGCGGAGCATGTTGCTCACGACCCCGTTTTACAGCATAAAAGCGGTTTCCTGAGTAAGGGCTTTTTTGCAACGGTTACTGTTCTTACTGTTGTATTATGGTCATTCTTGGGTTGGAAAATGCGCCAGATGTCTTTAAAAACTGATGAAGGAGAAATAGTAAGTACGCTGGAGAAAAGAAAGAAATTTGTTTGGAACAACACCGTAATGGCAGCCCTGTACATCGTGGTATTTGCATTAACCGTTATGTCTTCTGTTCCCTGGCTGTGGATTATGAGTATTGATGCACACTGGTACAGCACCATGTTTAGCTGGTATAACTTTGCCAGCACTTTTGTAGCCGGTATGTCGCTCATCGCCCTGTATGTGGTATTCCTAAAGAACAATGGCTACCTGCCCCTGGTAAATAAAGAGCACCTGCACGATCTGGGTAAGTTCATTTTTGCCTTTTCCATTTTCTGGACCTATTTGTGGTTTGCCCAGTTCATGCTGATCTGGTATGCAAACATTCCTGAGGAAACCGTATACTTTAAACCCAGAGCAGAAGGTATTTACAGCGCTATTTTCTGGATGATGCTGATTATCAACTTTGTAGCCCCGATTCTCATCTTCATGAGCCGGGACTCTAAAAGAAATTATACCATTGTCACAATTGTGGCTGTACTTGTGATCTTCGGGCACTGGCTCGACTTTTTCCAGATGGTATTCCCTGCAGTGTCGCCCAATAAAGTACCAATGATCCTGTTTGATATGGGAATCGGGCTGGGTTTTGTGGGTATCATTATGTTTGTGACCGGCAAAACCTTAAGCAAACATTCTTTAACCGCACGGAACCATCCGTTTGTAAAAGAAGCAGTGATTCACCATACTTAATCGGGAAACAGAAATTTAAAAATAGTAGTCGAAATAAATATTAGAACAACATCGTATGCAAAACTTTTTAATATTCGCCATTTTAATATTAGGTTTTATTATAACCTTTCAGATTGCAAGGGCAAGCGAATTTGTTTCTGTGATCCGGGGGGAAGAAAAAACCAGGAAACAAACCAATAAGATCAATGCCGCTCTGTTGCTGGTATTTCTGATCGTTGGATTGTTTGGGGTGTATTGGGCACACCATACACTTGGCGATAAAATTTTGAAATTAGGAACTTCGGCTTCGGATCACGGAATCCTGGTAGACCGGATGCTGAAATATACCATCATTGCTACCGGTTTGGTATTCTTTGGAACACAGATCCTGTTGTTCTGGTACTCCTTTAAATACCAGGAGTCTGACAAACGTACGGTGTACTATTTCCCGCATAATAATAAGCTGGAGCTGCTGTGGACTGTGGTGCCGGCGATCGTGTTAACCATTCTTATTGGTTTTGGGATTGTTTACTGGTACCGTATTACCGGAGCAGCGCCAGAGAATGCCATGCAGATCGAAATTACCGGAAGCCAGTTCAAATGGGAATTCCGTTACCCGGGCAAAGACGGGGTTTTTGGAAAAAAATATTATAAAAACATCGACGAGGCGCACGATAACCCCCTGGGACAGATCTGGGATGATGCAGCCAACCATGATGATGTTTATGTAACCTCTGCTCCCATGCACCTGGTAGTTGGAAAGCCGGTAAAACTGATTATTGGTGCCAAGGATGTGATACACAGTGTGGGATTGCCGCATTTCCGACTGAAAATGGATGCGGTTCCGGGTACACCCACTACCCTGTGGTTTACACCAATAAAAACCACCAAGGACATGATTAAAGAAACCGGAAATAGTAAATTTGTATACGAAATCGCCTGTGATCAGATGTGTGGTGCAGGTCATACCGGTATGCGTGGGGAAATCATTGTGGAAACCCAGGAGGAGTTTGATCAATGGATGGCTTCTCAGAAACCCCAATATGCAAAAGTGAAAGAAGCGGCAGCTCCGGCTGCAGCGCCAACTACTGCTTCTAAAGATTCCACTGCTGCTGCGCCGGCTGTAAAAGACTCCGTTAAGGTAGCAACCGATACAGCAGCAGTAAAAAAAGATTCAGCGGGCAAGAAGTAATTTTTTTGATAAAGAAAGATAGGTCAGTTTTTTAAACGTTAATTATGAGCGATACTTTACATATTCAGCATGAGGTTGCGAGTCATGGTCATTCCGGAGAGCCGCATGTTCATCATCACAAAGAAACATTCATATCGAAGTATATCTTCAGTATGGATCACAAGATGATTGCCAAGCAATTTCTTGTAACGGGTATTATCTGGGCGATTATCGGTGGTTTATTCTCGGTGCTGTTTCGTTTACAACTGGGTTTTCCTGATCAGTCTTTCCCCATTCTGGAAACCTTTTTTGGCCGATGGGCTGAGGGGGGAAAGATCAAACCTGAATTTTATTATGCATTAACGACCATGCACGGAACCGTGCTGATCTTCTTTGTATTAACGGCCGGATTGAGCGGTACCTTCGCCAACCTGTTGATTCCTTTGCAGGTAGGTGCGCGGGATATGGCTTCTCCGTTTATGAACATGCTGTCTTACTGGATGTTCTTTGCTGCCAGCATTGTAATGTTATCTTCTTTATTCACCCAAACAGGACCTGCAGCCGGCGGTTGGACGGTTTATCCTCCGTTGAGTGCTCTGGGATTGGCTTCTCAGGGTTCGAAAAGCGGTATGGATCTTTGGATCATTGCCATGACCCTGTTTGTTGCGTCACAGTTGCTGGGTGGTCTGAACTATATTTCCACTATTCTGAATATGCGCACCAAGGGCATGTCGATGACCCGTATGCCACTGACTGTCTGGGCGCTGTTATTTACTGCCATCCTGGGGGTATTATCCTTCCCGGTACTGTTGTCTGGTTTGGTACTGCTGATGTTCGACCGTCACCTGGGAACCAGCTTCTATCTCAGCGATATTTTTGTAGCAGGCCAGGCTCTGCCCAATGAAGGCGGTAGTGCCATCTTGTACCAGCACCTGTTCTGGTTCCTGGGGCACCCGGAGGTATACATTATTATTATGCCAACAATGGGACTGGCCTCTGAGATCCTGGCCATCAATTCCCGTAAGCCGATCTTTGGTTATATGGCCATGATCGCTTCACTGATGGCAATCTGCGTACTGGCCTTCCTGGTTTGGGCGCACCACATGTTTGTAACGGGTTTGAACCCCTTCCTGGGTTCGGTGTTCGTACTGTTAACCCTGCTGATTGCGATTCCTTCGGCCATCAAGGTATTTAACTGGATTACCACCATATGGAGAGGAAATATCCGGTTTACTCCGGCGATGCTCTTTGCTATTGGATTTGTGAGCATCTTTATCTCCGGTGGTCTTACCGGAATCTTCCTGGGAAACTCTACCATCGATATTCACCTGCATGATACCATGTTTGTGATTGCCCATTTCCACATTGTGATGGGGGTATCGGCCTTCTTTGGAATGTTTGCAGGGATCTATCACTGGTTCCCTAAAATGTTCGGACGGTATATGAACAATACGCTGGGTTATATCCACTTCTGGGTAACCATCGTTTGTGCCTACCTGATCTTCTGGCCCATGCACTATCAGGGATTTGCAGGAATGCCGCGGCGTTATCTGGACAAGAGCAGCTGGGTAAGCTTTAGTCAGTTCCACAGCCTGGATGCTATGATTACTGTTGCTACGATCATTGTGTTTGCAGTGCAGCTGATGTTTGTGTTCAACTATTTCTATTCAATGTATAAAGGAAGAAGGGTGCGTACGCAAAACCCCTGGGGTGCAACAACCCTGGAGTGGACTACACCCATTCATCCCGGGCATGGTAACTGGGACGGAGAAATTCCTGAGGTGCACCGTTGGGCATATGATTATGGTAAAGACGGAAGAGATTTCATTCCGCAAACCGAGCCAGTGGGTGAAAATGAAAGCACACATTAGAAGGGAATGGTGAGGATTCAATAGGAAATACCATTGACCATTGCCTATTGACTAAATATAAAAAATTGAAAAAAGCAGAAGAGGGTGGAGTGAGGGATTTTCTCCAGTTGATGAAGCCCTCATTAAGTATAATGGTGGTTTTCAGCAGCGTGATCAGTTACCTGCTGGTGCCAGATGTGATGTATGATTGGTGGAGGATCGTTTTGCTCTTTGTAGGTGGATTGCTGGTAACAGGTAGTGCCAACACCATCAACCAGGTTGTAGAAAGGGATACAGATGCCCAAATGAAAAGGACAGCAAAACGTCCGGTTGCTGCCGGACGGCTAACGCCTGAACAGGGCTGGGGATTTGCCATTTTCAGTGGCGCGGTAGGTATCTTTATTTTGGGGTATTATTTTAACTGGACGGCAGGTGCATTGGCGGCGTTTAGCCTCTTCCTCTATGCCTTTGTATATACCCCTTTAAAAAAGGTAAACTCTGTAGCTGTTTTGGTGGGCGCTTTCCCCGGGGCTTTTCCCTGTTTGATCGGCTGGGTGGCCGGCTTTGTTCCGGGTCAGCAGATCAACTGGTTGGGGGGGATCGTGTTGTTCGGAATCCAGTTCCTCTGGCAGTTTCCCCATTTCTGGGCCATTGCCTGGGTAGCGCACAAGGATTACAGCAGTGTTGGTTTTAAGCTACTGCCCAGTGATAAAGGACCAACCCGGTTTACGGCCTTGCAAACAGTAGTATATTCGCTGCTGATGCTGCCCATTACCATTGCGCCTTTTTTTGTGGGAATCTGTGAATATAGTACGGTGAAAGGAATGATTGGAGGGGTGTTGATCATTGTGGCCAATCTTTTTCTGATCGGAAGGGCCATTGCGCTTTATAATAAAATGGATGTGCCTTCTGCAAGAAAGGTGATGTTTGGAAGTTATATTCATCTGCCGGTAGTACTGCTGGCACTTTTACTGGCGAAAGCCTGATTTTTGACAGACGGTTATTGATAAGAAATTATATATGAACACAAGTATCGTGAGTGAACAGCAACATAGAAAACTGCATCCGCATAAGTTTGCGCTATGGGTGGCTATTGCCAGTATACTGATGATGTTTGCCGGGCTTACCAGCGCTTTTATCGTAAAAAGCAATCAGGCCGGCTGGAGAACCTTTGTATTGCCCAATATTTTCTGGGTGTCTACAGTGCTGATATTAGCCAGCAGCCTTACCATGCTCATGGCCATAAAGGCCTTTAAAAGCCGGGGAATGGGGCAATATCGTGGACTGCTGGGTATCACCTTCCTGTTGGGTGCAGCTTTTGTGATCTGCCAGGTGATCGGTTTTAACCAGCTTTGGAACAATAATGTGCAGTTTAAGGGTGCTTCGGGAGCGGGGCAGTTCTTTTATGCCATCGCCGGCCTGCACGCGGTGCACGTGATCGGCGGTGTAATTGCACTCCTGGTGATCTTTCTGAAATCAATTGCCGGAAAAACAAAGTCTTATGATGCGGTGCCCGTTGAGGTAATGGGCATGTACTGGCATTTCGTAGACCTGCTTTGGCTGTATTTAATGATATTTTTCATAATTCTGGGATAAACAACTTTTACAAAATTGATCGAATCAAATATGGAACAGACAGTAACACATAATACCAAGTGGTGGAGCGGGGGAAAAAGTCCGTTTAACATAGAGTATGGAAAGATAATGATGTGGTATTTCCTGCTGAGCGACTCCTTTACATTTGGAGCCTTCCTCATCTCATTGGGTACCGTACGTTTTGGGCTGAACTACTGGCCGGAGCCAAGTGTTGTGTTCAACGCTTTCCCGTTTGCTGGACACGCCAATCTTCCGCTGGCCTTTGTGAGTGTAATGACCTTCGTGCTCATCATCAGTTCTGTTACCATGGTACTGGCCGTACACGCAGGGCATAACCGCGACCGGAAAGGCGTAGAAAAGTACCTTATTTTTACCATCATCGGAGGTTTGATCTTCCTGGGGTGCCAGGCCTGGGAATGGCACCACCTGTTAACCGGTCAGCATCCTACACTGGTTGGTGATCATATTGAACTGCTGGCACAGCGGAATGGCTCCAATCCCTGGGGTGAGATCGTATTGCCGCAGGAGGTAGCTCCGGCGCTGGCAAAATCTTCTACCGAAACCCTGGCCACCCTGGTACACGAGCAGCATCTTTCTCATGCAAGCCATGCCGAATTATTGCAAACACCTAAAGACCAGCTGATCCAGATGCTTTCAAACAGCGAAATGGTGGTGCGCAAAGGCGGACCTGCCGCGTTCGGCGGATTTTTCTATGGCATTACCGGCTTCCATGGATTTCACGTATCTGTTGGGGTAATCCTGCTGATTATTATGCTGATCCAGACAAAAATGGGCGTATACGAGCGCAGAGGACATTACCTGATGATCGAAAAAATCGGGTTATACTGGCACTTTGTAGACCTGGTTTGGGTATTTGTATTCCTTTGTTTTTATCTTATTTAAAACCGCAACCCGCTCCTGGGCGAGGGGAAATAAAACAGACTTGTATTTGGAATTTGATATTTGAAATTTAAAGAATTATGTCACAACATTACGATCCAACAAAAGATATTTCACCATCTGCAGCCTATCCGGAAGTAAGCTTCGCGCATCATACCGATGACGCTACGTTTAAGCGCAGGGTGCGAAAAACCACCATTATTCTTACACTGTTGACCATTGCAGAGCTAATCCTCGGTTTTTCGATCTATGCCCTGCATAAAGGAGAACCCAGTCACGCCCTGCTGCTTTTCATAAAAGGAGTCGTTTGTATCTTAACGCTGGCAAAAGCCTATTACATTGTTTCTGTGTTTATGCACCTCGGTGATGAGATCCGCAACTTTATTATGACCATCGTGGTTCCCTTGCTGTTGTTCATCTGGTTTATCATAGCCTTCCTGGCAGACGGCCATTCTTACAAGAATATGCGGAACCAGTATGATCCTTATTTCAAGGAAAGTACCACACCTTCCGGTCATCCGGTAATTCCTTCCGACGCGCATAAATTCAGCAGTCAGAAAGGGCAAAGACAATAACAAAAACTCATTACATAAAAAGAGGGTGTTCCGGATTCCGGAATACCCTCTTTTCATTTGGCAAAATGCAGGATGGAGGAATAGGGTAACTTTATAATTTGAGAATGTGCGAATGGTGTATCAAGCCAGATCTCGCACAGCGGGAATATAACATGACCAATGAGAAATATTAAATGTAAAAGTGAAGCTGCCCTTATGCGCAATGATCTTCCTTTGGTCAATATTACACAGGAAACAGGGAATGCCCATTAACGAATTGGGAGAAGTGCATCAGGCGTAAAGCCGAACCTAAACTGAAACGTTAAACCTGGAACGCTTCCGAATTGTCAGGATATTAAATTTGAAACGAATAGAACCTTCAAAAAAAGATCTCAACCCCTTGTTTTTCTATTGCGCACCCGTTTATAAATGCGGATGGCCAGCATCAGGATAAAGATCAGCAGGAGCATACCCACCAAGCCCCAGATAACACTGATCTCTTTTTTTACCACAACCAGCATAACAATCGCAACCAGGAAGATGGTGGCCACCTCGTTCCACATCCGCAACTGGTCGGAGTTGTATTTATAAATTCCAGCCATTTGCTGTTTAAAAATCCGGTGCAGCGAGTAATGGTAGGCGTATAAAAACAACACCAGGATCAGCTTCAGCAGGAGCCAGAAACCTTCGGGTTTTAAAAGCGTTTGTGCCCAGGAGCCCTTAAACAATACGGAAAGCCCCATAATCAGTGTAATGATCGCCGAAGGCCAGGTAATACCATACCAGAGCGGCTTCATCATTTTGGTGAACTGGCGGTGCAGCAATTCCTGCGCCGGCTGTGGCTGTTCATTGGCTTCCACGTTGTAAATGAACAACCGCGGCATGTAAAAAAGTCCTGCAAACCAGGTAACCACAAAAATAATATGAACTGCTTTTAAATATAAATAAGTCAAGGGGATGTATATTTAAGACAAACCGATTCAGATGACTAAGATACCAGCTTTCTGTATACCGGGGAACAGTTTCTGTAAAAATGACGGTTTTTTTGCGGTGCCTTTAGCGATACCTCAGCACTTGAAAACACAACGTGTTCGATATCAGTCAGATATATTCGTTTTTATGTCAAGAATCAGGGCGCAGCGCTGGTTGTAGCCAAAACCAAAACCCAACGGCGCTCACCACAAAGTCCGAAATACCGGCCTTCTTTTTGCATTAGAATGAGAATATATATAATTTTGGACTCCCGAAATCATGAACCGTATCCTTGGGAAGTAAGGCATTGCTGGTAAATGCTGTATTTGGGGAGGTTAGTAAACCAGTGCCCGGCACTTAAATATAATATTATATGTAAATCATGCAAAAAAGAAACTATAACTATTTTTTGCTTATTTTCTTTGCTTTTTTACTCGTTGCTAGCATCATCTTTACGCAAACACTTACCGATAAAGCTACACAGGCGTTGCAAAAGGGAAATATTGAAGCGGTTGAAACCTTTAAGACCAACAATGAAATGCAACACCTCGTAAACATGTCGTTTACATTGCAATCCCGATTTAGTCAGATAAGCACTATTACCCGGGCGGACTCTTCCGACGTATTGGGCGATTCCCTAACATTGTTTGGATACAATGCAAACATTCTGAACGAAGCTATTGGCAGAAAAGGGCATATCCCTAACCTGAAAAGCCTCATGGATGCGGTAAATGCCCAGTTGAATCTTTCCTATGCCGTTTTAGACGCCCGGCAACAGAATGATGCCCATTTGCTGAATAACCTGACGGACTCTCTCCGGAAATCAAAGCCCGGTGAAAATGTATACCGCTACGGAGTACTGGTTGAAAAATTCCTGGAAAATCAATTACAGCAAACGCTGGTTACCAATTCAGCACATGCCAGTCAGCTTTCGGCGTATAACCGAGTATTATCCATTGCGGCAATTATTGCCGTGCTGATCTTTACAACGATTATCGTAATCCGCCAGTGGCAGCAGCAGGTGCTGATAAAAGAACTGCGCCTGGCGAGAGAGGCCGCCGTCAAAAGCAAAAATGCCAAGGATGAATTCCTGGCAAATATGAGTCATGAGCTGCGCACTCCCTTAAATTCGCTCATCGGGTTTGGAAATCTGCTATCTGATACACCGCTCAATCCGACTCAAAAAGAATATACAACTACCATTATTTCCAATGGGTATAACCTCCTGCATATTGTAAATGATATACTCGACTTTTCCTCTATAGAAGCGGGCAAGCTTCGCATCAAACGCATTCCCTTTAATCTGCCGGAATTATTTGAAGACCTGAAACGCATGTTTTCGGCCCTTGTAAATGAAAAGAAGCTGACTTATCACTGGGATATCGATCCGCAAACACCTACATTTATAAAAGGGGATCCGGAGCGGCTGAAGCAAGTGCTGGTGAACCTGATCAACAACGCCATTAAGTTTACATCTTATGGGGGTGTGCATATTCACGTGGGCATATTACCGTTTGAAAAGGAAGATGCTTATAAGCTGGTATTTAGTGTAAAAGATACCGGCGAAGGCATTCCGAAGGAAAAAGTGGATCTTATTTTTGACCGGTTTGAGCAACTGGAACAAATGACCACCCGCCAGCATGGCGGCACTGGCCTGGGTTTGAGCATTGTAAAAAGCCTGGTAGAGCATATGGGAGGATCGGTTTCTGTAAACAGCGAAATAGGGCTGGGATCCAAGTTTACGTTTACGGCTATTTTTGAAAAGGTAACAGATGCCCCTGTAATAACCCACAAAAAAGCGGGTAAACCAACCGCCGATTTTTCGGGACATACAGCATTGGTAGTAGAAGACAATGCGGCCAACCGGGTGTTGCTGAAGCACCTTTTAAAAAAGTACCATCTCAATATAGAAGTAGCCGAGAATGGCCTGGAGGCCCTGGAACGGATACAGGAGCAGCATTATGATCTGATTCTGATGGATATCCAGATGCCCCATATGAATGGTTATAAAGCTATATCCATCATCCGGGATGAATTGCATATTCATACACCCGCCATTGCGATGACTGCTTATGTTATGGAAAATGAAATCAAGCGGTGCTTTGCGGCAGGTTTTAATGACTATATTTCAAAACCCATTGAGGAACCCGATATTATCGGCAAGATACTAAAATGGATGCCGCTGCGGTCTGGTGCAGAATCACATGCTTCTGTAACGGATACAACCGGTGGTATGGAATTTTTTATGGAGCTGGTAGGCGGCGATGAAGCGGTGATGAAGGAACTGTTATCGGAAATCGGGAAGCAATGGGAACTGGATAAAGAAGCCCTGCGCGCATCTGCCACGGCGGGTAACGCCCAGGAGCTGGCGCGCATCCTGCATCGTGTTAAATCTACCTTTTCCGCGTTTGGCCCCAACCATCCGATACTGGAATTGTTAAAAAAACATACCATAACGGCAGATAGCAGTGCCGAAACAATGATCCGGGAATGTGAAGCGTTCATTCAACAGGTAGATAAAACAGGAGCCGTATTTACATCATAAAAAATAATCCAAAAGCAATGGCATCCCAACAGCGTATAAAAGATACCTTAAGGCAGGAGGGTTTGAATAAGACCATATGGATGATGCTTGCAGGATTATGGGTGGTTTCAATTGCCCTGGTCCTTGGGCTGGTGCTCAACTGGCAGCTCCAGGAAGATTCAGAGCGCAGCGCTGATGCTCATCGGCATCCATCCCTTGATGAAATGCTGTTGTCGTTTAATGAATTAAAACTCGGTAACAATACTACTTTGATCAATTTACAATTAAAGGAAATATCTCAGATCTCCCAGAAAAAAAGCAACACCGATACAGCGAACAAAGAAATAATAGCTGACTACCGGAAGAAAATTTATGACCGGATACTGGAAGAAAAAATTAAAACCCGTAAGCCCGACAAACAAGGGGGCTTTACCATTAAGCCGGTACCTCAATAATTGACTATGAAATTTTATCCTTTTGTTTTCACCCTTCTGATGTTATTTTCCTGCGGCTCGCAAAAACAGCTGACAACCGCCCGGGCCACCAGTGAAAAAACCAAAAAAATAGTAAATGCAGAGTCCGTTAAGCTGGATTCCATAAAAAAGATCCTGGATGTTAAAGCAGGCAACCATAGCATCGACAGTGTTTTAAACAATGATGTTCAGCGGATCCTTGACAAACTTAACGGCCGGCTGAACAGCGTCCAGGAGCTTGCGCTGATTATGGACGCGGCTACCAAAAGCAGGACTTCGTTCAAAAAGGGGATCAACTCCTCTGATATTCTGGCAAAACTCATCATCCTGGATTCCTTTAATACGGCGCAAAAAAAGCGCGAGGAAGTGTATCGCATGCTGAAAGAATCGGTAAGTACCGCCAAATACCAGATGTTTCATTACGCGGCGTTTTTTGACCCAGGTGTATACCGGATTCCGCAATCGGCCATGCCTTCTATCCGTGCCCATTTTACGCCCATTATCGATTCATTGTCTTACCTCTCCAATAAATACGCTGGCATCGCGCGCGAAGCCCGTATTGTATTTGTGGGGTATTCAGATTCTACGCCGGTAGCCCGGAACGGCCAACTCTATAAAGAGATGACGAAGATTCTGGATAGTGATAATCCATCACAAAAACTAATGAACCAGTTACTATCCGATCTGCGGGCAAAAGAAATGGTGCGTAATATGAAAATCGTACTGGGAAACAATACGGGCAAGTTCAAAAATTTTAATACACTTAAAGTCGGGTATGTGGCTTATGGAAAAGGAGAAGAATATCCTTCTCCACGGATCACCGATTATAAACCCACCGATGAGCGCAGGCGTATCGTGCTGAGCTATTGGACGGTATTGCCGGACCTGAACGGTTTATAAAAAAGGGGAATTTGAAAATGTGGAGATGTGGTTGTATTTCTGACCTCTGACGTCTGACATCTGAATTCAAACCTCAACCCTCCATTTCCCTATGCCTGCCGGGTTTCTTCAATCAACTGCAGCACGGCATCCACCCAAAGCGCGCTGGTATTCATGCAGGGAATATAGGTATAACGCTCACCGCCGTTTTCGATAAATTCTTCCTTGCCCCGCATTTCAATTTCTTCCAGCGTTTCCAGGCAATCACTAACAAATGAGGGGCACACTACTACCAGCTTTTTAACCTGCTCTTTCGGCAGCTCCGGCAGGCGGACCTGTGTATTGGGCAATAGCCAGGGATCGCGCCCCAGGCGGCTCTGGTAGCTTTGCTGCCATTGATCTTTACGCAATCCCAGTTTTTTAGCCACCAGCTCACTGGTAATGGTTACCTGGTGCCGGTAGCAGGTAGGGTGTGATGGGCTCGATTTAAAGCAGCAATTCTCTACCTGCATACAGTGTTGCTTGGTAGGATCGCTCTTCAGCACATGCCGTTCGGGAATACCGTGATAGCTGAATAACAACTGGTCAAAATCGTCCTGCAGGTAAGGCCGCATGCTTTCAGCCAATGCATGGATATAGGAAGGATGTTTATAGAAAGGAGGGACCACCTTTAGTTTGAACGGATAATTCTTTTTTTTGTAAGCATCTTTCATATGCTCCACCGCCGTTTCAAAACTGCTCATGGCGTAATGCGGATACAAAGGCATCAGGATTACTTCTTCTATGTCCGGCATACGTTTCAGCAGGGCGGCATAGGCTGCTTCCGGTGTTGGGTTTCCATAGCGCATGGAGAGTTCAACCGGAAGATCCGTCTTTTTCTGAACGGCTTCCTGCAGTTGTTTTGATAACACGATTAGTGGTGAGCCTTCCTTCCACCAGATGGCCTTGTAGGCCTCTGCCGATTTCGGGGCCCTGAACGGAACAATAATGCCTTTGATGAGAAGGAACCGTAACAACCAGGGCTTGTCAATTACCCGTTTGTCCATTAAAAACTCGTCCAGGTATCGTTTCACATCCTTTACCTCGGTTGAATCCGGAGATCCCAGATTCATTAATATTACTCCTGTTTTACGCATTGCTTTCTTATATAAAAAATGAGCGCTTCCGTCTGCAATGGTGCTTACAGGAAGTGCTGCCTGTTTTTATGTTATTCTTTTTACCGTTGCAAAAAAATCTGGTTGAAATTTTTACGGTTCCGGTCATTCCTTCACCTAACCTTTGCTTTTTTTTAGCGCAGCGTTAAAAAATGGTACGCGCCTTTAAAAGGGCCGTTTTGAACCCATGAGATAAAAGGATAACAACCGGCAAAGATACAGGTTACAGTCAGACAATCATACTGTCTGTAATAATGAAAAATCATGATAAAAATCATGCTTTTTTTAGGCCCCGGTGACAAAAGTATGACGATACTACCACTTATCCTTTATACATTTGCGCCTGAATTATGTCGTTAGAAGAATTTCATATTTCAAAGCAGGTTTTAGATCGTTTTTGCATTGCGGGCATTAACTATCATAAGGCCGACGCAGCAACCAGAGGACTGTTTTCCATTACAAATGAGGCATTTGTCACGTTAGGAAAAAGTGCAAAGGCGGCAGGCCTAAAAAGTGTATTTGTGGTATCTACCTGCAACCGGACGGAGATCTACGGATTTGCAGAATCGGTAATGCAGTTGGTGGAGTTGCTGGTGCCTCACACGCATGGCGATAAAGCAGCTTTTTACGAGTGCGGTTATTTTAAGAATGGTGAGGAAGCACTGCAGCACCTGTTCAATGTAGCAGCAGGTCTTGATTCGCAGATACTGGGCGACTATGAAATCCTGGGGCAGCTGAAAAGAGCGGTGGACACGGCTCGTGGTCAGCAACTGATTGGCCCGGTAATGGACCGGATGCTGAGTTTTGCATTCCAGGCTTCAAAAAAAATAAAAACAGAAACCAATCTCAGCGACGGAACTGTTTCTGTTTCATTTGCTGCGATTGAATTATTACAGAATATAAAAGACATCGCGCAGAAAAAAGTGCTGATCATCGGTGCCGGAAAATTTGGAGTAAACGTTTGCAAAAACCTGAACACCTATTTGCCGCATACTTCTGTTACGATTATGAACCGTACGGATGCCGTTGCAGAACAGATCGCTGCAGATCATGGGATCCGGTTTGCTTCCTATGCGGATAAAGCTGCTGCAATTCGTGCTTCCGATATTGTAATTGTATGTACGAATGCCAGCGAGCCCATGGTGGTACCAGCGCATGTGGCACCCGGCGCAAAGCAATTATTCCTGGATCTTTCTGTGCCGGTGAATGTACATCCGGCTATCCGGAACATGGATCAGGTTACGGTAATTGACGTGGATGAGATTTCGAATACCATACTGGATAAAACCCTGGCGAAGCGCAAAGCAGAAGTGCCCCGGGCACTCAATATTATTGAGTATTTCAAAAAGGAGTTTCTGGGCTGGCTGAGAGATTATCATTATGCCCTTCACCTGAAAACCTGGAAAAACAAACTACGTGAAATTGATTTAATGCAAACAGGTGTTTGCGAATTTTATAAGGATAAAGAACTGATCAGCGAAACAGAGCGGGTAATGCGCGCCCAAAAGGCGGTAAAGCAGCTGGCGGTAAACCTCAAAGTGCGGCACGATAAAGGCTGCCAGTTTATCAGCAGTATCAACGATTACCTGCAGCTTCTCTGACCCCGGATATTTTATTATGATCCGTATTGGCACCCGAGACAGTCAGCTGGCCGTTTGGCAGGCCACCCAGGTAAAAAACCTCCTGGAAAATTTAGGCACCCCCGCAGCGTTGGAATTGGTTAAAAGCGAAGGAGACCTTGACCAGGTAACCCCTCTTTATTCCATGGGGGTTCAGGGTGTTTTTACCAGAGTACTGGACACCGCTTTACTGAATAACCGGATTGATGTGGCGGTGCACAGCATGAAAGATGTGCCTGTTCAATTGCCCGAAGGAATTGTAGAAACTGCTGTTCTGGAACGCGCCTCCTATAACGATATCCTGGTCTTAAATCCCAACTGGCAGGCGCCGGATGACAAATCTCAGATTTCAGATTTGAGATCTCAGATCTCAGGTCTTGAAACTTTAAACGTTGAAACTGAAACATTTCCCCTAACTATCGCCACCAGCAGTGTACGTCGTAAAGCGCAATGGCTGCACCGGTTCCCGGGTCATACCATCGAAAATATCCGTGGAAACGTAAATACACGGCTGCGCAAGCTTGCCGAAAGCAATTGGTTCGGAGCCATTTTTGCCGAAGCAGGTCTGGATCGTATTGGATTGAAACCGGCCAACAGCATCAGCCTTAACTGGATGCTGCCCGCCCCCGCCCAGGGTGCCATCATGATCACCGCCCGGAAAGGAGATACAGCAGTACTGCGTGCATGCAGCCGCATCAATCATGCAGAAACGGCGTATTGTGTAAAAGCCGAAAGAGATTTTTTAAGCGCGCTCATGGGGGGCTGTGCCACACCGATCAGCGCGCTGGCAACCATTCATCAAAACAACCTGCATTTCAAAGGAAGTATTGTTACACCCGATGGTTGGCAAAAAATAGAAATGGATGAAACCTATGCAATCGATGCAGCCAACGCAGCCGGGAAAGCCGCCGCTGCGAAGATTTTGGAAAAAGGAGCAGGGCCGTTAATTGCGAAAATGAACCATGCGCAATAAACTGCTTCATATTTTAAGTACAAAGCTATTGGATGATGCGCTCATCCGGAAGGCCGGGGACCAGGTACAGCTCGATTGCCGCTCTTTTCTGCAAACGCAACCGGTAGCACCGGAACAGGTAACAGCACTGCTGGCCGACGTGCCGCTTTTGGATCAAGCGGTTATTTTCACCAGTGCCAATGCCGTAACGGCAGTAGCCGCAGCGCTTACAAACCAGCCCCGGTGGAGGGTGTTCTGTATTGAAGCGGCCACCCGTAAAAAAGTGCAGGAATTATTGCCCGGCACCACAATCAGCGCTTCGGCACCCAACGGAGCACAACTGGTAAAACAGATTATCGGGCATGCACCAGACCCGGTGGTTTTTTTTTGTGGAAACCTGCGCCTGGATACGATTCCCGACGGTTTGAAACAGAACGCCATTTCCTGCCGGGAAAAAGTGGTTTATAAAACTATAAAAACACCGGTACACATTGACCAGCACTATGACGGGATCCTGTTCTATAGCCCGAGTGGCGTGGAGAGTTTTTTTTCACTAAATAAGATCAGCCCGGAAACGAGCGCATTTTCTATTGGCCCGTCTACAACCAGGGCCTTGAAAAAATATACCTCAAATATTGTAGAAGCAGCACAGCCCGATGTGGAGCAGATGATCGGAATGATTGCCGACAGTACCCGACGGTCGGCCCGGGGATCCAAAGATTTTTAAATATGCAACAGGAAATAAAAAACGACTTGATTTTAAGAACGCTTCGCGGAGAAGCCACGGAACGTACCCCGGTATGGATGATGCGTCAGGCAGGAAGATACTTGCCGGAATACATCCAACTCAGAGAAAAGTATTCCTTTTTTGAACGGTGCCAGAACCCCGAGCTGGCCTGCGAAATTACCTTGCAACCGGTAGACATTGTGGGTGTGGATGCGGCCATCCTGTTTTCAGACATCCTGGTGGTACCACAGGCGATGGGAATGGAAGTACAGCTGGTTGAAAAACTGGGCCCGCTGCTGCCAGAACCTGTAAAGAGCGTTGGCGATCTGCAGCGGCTCCGGGTACCCGATGTGAATGAAACATTGAACTACGTATTCGATGCGATAAAACTGATCAAAAAGGAACTGAACGGACGTGTGCCGCTGATTGGGTTTGCCGGAGCGCCCTGGACGTTGTTATGCTATATGGTTCAGGGAAAAGGCAGCAAAACCTTTGATGAAGCAAAGGCCTTTTGTTACCAGCAGCCGGAAACGGCCCATGTCTTGCTCCAAATGATCACCGATACCACTATTGCATACCTGAAAGGACAGGTGGCTGCCGGTGCCGATGTATTGCAGGTGTTTGACAGTTGGGGCGGATTGCTGAGCAAACACGATTTTGAAACATTTTCACTCCGCTACATCCGCCAGATCGTGGCGGCGTTGAAAGAAAGTGTTCCGGTGATCGTTTTTGCAAAAGGCGCCTGGGGATCACTGGCAGAAATGGCGGCAACAGGAGCTTCCGGACTGGGCATCGACTGGTGTATAGAGCCGCAGGTAGCCCGCAGCATGGCCGGTAATAATATAACCCTGCAAGGAAACTTTGATCCTGCAAAATTGCTGGCTCCCATTCCGCAGATCGAAAAAGAAACAAAAGCGATGCTGCAGGCATTTGGAAAGGACCGCCATATTGCCAATCTGGGACATGGCATCCTGCCCAATGTGCCCGTAGACCATGCAAAAGCTTTTGTAAATACGGTAAAGGAATACCGGTTTAGCATTTAAAAAAATAACCGTGAGTAAAATACCTTTTTTTATTGCGGCATTTGTACTTCAATATGCGGCTGTTGCGGCGCAGGGACTTTACATGCCCCGGAATATTCAGAATGCCGTTAAAAAAGGAACCCGCACTACCAATGGTTTGCCGGGAACCAATTACTGGCAGAACCGGGGTGTGTATGTGATCAACACTACGGTGAATACGGCGGAAAAATCTGTTTCGGGCAGGGAAAAGATCTCCTATGCAAATAACAGTCCGGATACTTTGAGATCGGTAGTAATCCGGTTTGTAAATAATATTCACAAACCGGAAGCCCCGAGAGCGGGGCAGGTGCCAAAAGACTTCCTGACCTCCGGATTAAAGATCCTTGGATTTGTGGTGAATGGGGAACATTATTCGATCGACAGTGATAACTGGGGCACGGCAAATAAAGTAGACCTGAATACGCCGTTGCCGCCGCGGTCGAAAGCCGAATTTGAGATCGAATGGACCTACCCCTTGTCGAAGCTCAGCGGCCGTGAAGGGCAGATTGATCCCAATACCTTTTTCTGCGCTTATTCCTATCCACGGATCTCCGTGTATGACGATTACAACGGATGGGACCTGCTGCCGCACACCGATGGCGGTGAGTTTTATAATGATTTTAATGACTACTTCGTTTCTATTAAGGTGCCGACCAACTATGTGGTTTGGGCGACGGGCACCCTGGACAATGCAAAGGAGGTGCTGCAGCCGGCGGCGTTCCGGCGCTTCCGGGAATCGCTCTCCGGTAATAAAATTATTCATGTGGCCACAGCCAAAGACATGGAACAGGGAGCGGTAACCAATTTCAGCGAATGGAATGAGTGGAAATTTACAGCAAAGAATGTAACCGACTTCACCTTTGCTACCAGCAATCATTTTGTATGGGATGCGGGCAATGTGGCCCTCGCTGATGGTAACGGACTAAAAAGAGTCAGCATTCAGGCCGCCTACAAGGATACTGCTGCCGATTTCAAAAACTATGTAGAATGGACCCGGTATGCCATCCGCTGGTATTCGGATCACCTCCCCGGCGTTAACTACCCGTATCCCACCATGACGGCCATCCAGGGATATGCGGATATGGAATATCCCATGATGGTGAACGATGCCTCATTAAGGGATCTGATGGACTCCCGGCTGACGGTGGATCATGAAGTAGCACATACCTACTTCCCCTTTTATATGGGTATCAATGAAACCCGCTATGCATTTATGGACGAAGGATGGGCTACTACCTTTGAATACCTCATCGGTATTTCCGAAAATGGAAAGCATATGGCAGATAGTGCCTATAAAAGTTTCCGGATAAAGAACTGGATCAATAATCCTGCAACAGAAATGGACCAGCCCCTTATCACTATGTCGTCTCAATTGTCGGGAGCTGGATATGGAAGAAATTCTTATGGCAAGGCTTCCCTTTCCTATCTGGCTTTAAAAGACCTGTTGGGAGATATGCCTTTCAAAAAGGCCCTGCTTCATTATATAAATACCTGGAGCGGAAAACATCCGACACCCTGGGATTATTTTTATTCCATCAATGCGGGCGCCAGGCAGGATCTTACCTGGTTTTGGGAGAACTGGTTCTTTAGCAATCATTATATCGATCTTAAAATAAAAGAAGCCCGGCAGGGTACCAACAATACCACGATAACGCTGGAGAATACCGGCGGGTTTGCGGTGCCCTTTGATGTGGTCCTGAAACCGGCAGACGGAAAAGAAAAAAGATACCACTATACCCCGGAGATCTGGAAGAAAAAGGAAAGGACCGTCACCTTTACCGTCCCCAGCAATGGGAAAATAGAGCAGGTTGAAATTGACGGGGGCATTTTTATGGATGCCACTCCTGATGACAATATTTATCGGTTATGAAACGTTCGATATAAAATTTTCTCCCGGTAAGTATCGGGACTAAGCATAGAGATGAATGAAAATTTTACGACGTAATGTTACATCCGACCAACAAAATCGTTCCGCAAAGCGGGGCAAACAAAACGCATACGGATGAAAAAAGAAGCAACAAACGCATTCCGCCAGCAATGGATCGAATACGTTTACGGATTGCAGGATCGCATTTGCAAAGCCCTCGAGAAAGAAGACGGCCGGGCCGTTTTTAAGGAAGACAACTGGCAGCGCGGTGAAAATGGCAAGGGCGGCGGCGGCCATTCGCGCATTATGGAGAATGGGGGCGTTTTTGAAAAAGCAGGCGTAAACGTTTCCGTTGTGTACGGGCATATTACTGAAAAAATGAAACAGGTGCTGCCCGTAAATGAAGGAACCTGGTTCGCCTGTGGCATCAGCCTGGTGCTGCATCCCGAAAATCCCTTTGTGCCTACCACACATGCAAACTGGCGCTATTTTGAGGCACATGATAACGAAGGCACGGTTACCCATCGCTGGTTTGGTGGCGGCGCAGATCTAACCCCTTATTATTTATTTGAAGAGGATGTGATACACTTTCATACCATGTTAAAACAGGCCATCGATCCGTTTGGACAGGAATTGTATCCGAAATATAAAAAGCAGTGTGACGAATATTTTTCCAACAAGCACCGCGAAAATGAGATGCGCGGGGTAGGAGGGGTATTTTATGATCATCTTTATCTGAGCAGCGAAGAAGAGGCTGCCCGTTTGCTGGCCTTTCAAAAGGCCAACGGGGATGCATTCCTGGAGGCGTATCTTCCCCTGGTACAAAAAAGAAAGAACACGTCCTGGAACTCCGAAAATAAAAGATGGCAGGAGATCCGGCGCGGCCGGTACGTAGAGTTTAACCTGCTCCATGACCGGGGAACTATTTTCGGGTTAAAAACAAATGGTCGAACCGAAAGCATTTTAATGAGTCTGCCCCCTACGGTCCGGTTTGTTTATAATTATGAGCCGGAGCCCGGGAGCCTGGAAGATAAATTACTGCAGGCCTGTAAACATCCGCGGGAGTGGGTGTAATAAATGCTAAATCCTAAATCTCAAGTCTCAAATCTCAAAACCCAAATCTCCGGTGAAACTTCTTTTTCTGATATACTGTTTTTTGATGCCGGCGGCAGTTAGTGCGCAAACAACACCGTATTACAACTGGAGCGGTTATCCATTGGCCATTTATGAGCAACCTTCTGTAAAGGCAAGGGTCCTGGAAAAAGTACCAGCCGGCCAAACGGTTAAGATCATTTCCAGTCTGAGTGATCCGGGATATACCATTTACCTCAGCTATTACGGAGATACAACGCGGATGACAGGAGTAGGGGAAGCGGAAACCAGCGCTGGTAATTTTTACCCGTTAAAGACCTCCTGGGTTAAGGTAACCGGCAGGCAGGCTACGGGGTATACTCCCCTGGGTTTCCTGTCGCGCATCCCTTACAAAAAATTATCTAAGGGTAATGAAGCAGATGACTACACGGAGGTTCCCCTGGCAGAAGCACTGAGCACTTTTTTTGGGAAGCCGGTGTTCTACCGCAAGCAGGAGTTGAAAAAAGAGACGAAGGAAGAGATTCATTTTGTAGAACAATACCGGTTTACAGGAGGTATTACCTACAGCGCCCTGCAACAGTATGTAGAAAAGGATGGCCCTGGTGGAGAAGAGCACCGGATCTTTTTGCCGGATGCTTCTATTCCGGAAGCTGTTTTGTTCTTGCTGGAAATCACCCGGGCACAAACTTTCCGGCCGGAGGATAGAAAAAGTGTAAATTCTGTTAAAAGCCGGTATGATTTTTTTTTCCTGGTGGTATCAGCCCAACCAGTATGATGAAAAAGGCAACCGCATAAAAGATAAAAACCGGATCGATTTTGAATACTACGCCGAGGGCGGATCGAGCGGTGCTTCGTTCATCAAAAAGAACGGAGGCGTTGAAATTATATACGCCTATGGCGGATGCTGATACCGGAACTGAAATTTTTGAATTAAAATACATTGATGATGATCTTACAACATAGGAACAGAATTTTAAGAAGAACTGCGGCCATCCGCGATATGGTTGCGGAAACACAATTACGCCCCAGCGATTTTATCTTGCCCGTTTTCGTTACGGAGGGAACAGATGTGGTGGAGGCTATTAGTTCCATGCCGGGCTATTTTCGCCGCTCGCTGGATAAGACCGTAGAAGAGGTCAAAGAATTATGGAACCTGGGCATCCGGTGCGTATTATTATTTGTAAAATGTGATGATGCACTCAAGGACAATACGGGCAAAGAAAGCTGGAACCCGGACGGTTTGATGCAACAGACTGTAAAAGCCATCAAAGATGCTGTTCCGGAAATAGTGGTCATGACCGATGTGGCACTCGATCCTTATTCGGAATACGGGCATGATGGGATTGTGGATGTAAAAAGCGGTTATATTCTGAATGATGAAACGGTGGAAGCGCTTACAAAAATGAGCCTTTCGCATGCCGCCGCCGGGGCTGATTTTATTGCACCCAGTGATATGATGGACGGCCGTATCGGAGTTTTCCGGAAAGCATTGGAGGAAACAGGTTTTTCGAATGTTGGAATTATGAGCTATTCGGCAAAATATGCCAGTTGTTTTTACGGCCCCTTCCGGGATGCACTGGATAGTGCTCCGGGTTTTGGGGATAAAAAAACCTACCAGATGAATTATGCTAACCGAATAGAGGCCATCAATGAAACGCTGAAAGATGTGTCGGAAGGCGCAGACATTGTAATGGTAAAGCCGGCAATGGCCTATCTGGATATCATCCGGGAAATAAAAAATACGGTTACCGTTCCGGTAAGTGCCTATCATGTAAGCGGAGAATATGCCCTGATCAAGGCTGCAGCAGAACGGGGCTGGCTGGATGAAGAAAAGGCCATCCTGGAAAGCCTGACTTCAATTAAAAGAGCGGGGGCTGATCTCATTGCCACTTATTTTGCCAGGGATGCCGTTCGTTTGTTACAATCCTGATGCATGCAGCAAAGTCTTGTACAGAAATACAATATACAGGGCCCCCGGTACACCAGTTATCCTACGGTGCCGTACTGGGAGCCGGAACATTTCACTGCCGGAGGGTGGAAGGAGGCGCTGATACGCAGCTTCCGGGAAACCAATGCAACACAGGGAATCAGCGTTTATATTCATTTGCCGTTTTGTGAAAGTCTCTGTACTTTTTGTGCCTGTCATAAGCGCATTACCCGCCGGCATGATGTGGAACAGCCCTATATAGAAGCGGTCCTGAAAGAGTGGGAACTGAACTGTGCATTACTTCCGGAGCCACCGGTCATCAAGGAGTTGCACCTGGGGGGCGGTACACCTACGTTTTTTAGTCCGCACCATCTGGAGCTGTTATTAAAAGGGCTGTTCTCAAGGGCCGTTATCGCGCCTTCACCCGAATTCAGTTTTGAGGGACACCCGAATAATACCACGGCGGCTCATCTGCAAACCTTATCGAACCTGGGGTTCCGGCGGGTAAGTTTTGGTGTACAGGATTATGATCCGGTAGTACAGAAAGCCATACATCGGATCCAGCCGTTTGAGCGGGTGGCAGCTGCAACGGATGGTGCCCGCAGCGCCGGATATGAAAGCATCAGCCATGACCTGGTTTTCGGGCTGCCCTTTCAAACCTGGGCATCCATGCAGGCTACGATTGAACGTACCATCGAATTAAGGCCGGACCGGATCGCTTTTTATTCCTATGCCCATGTGCCCTGGGTAAAAGGTGTAGGACAGCGGGGATTCCGGGAGGCAGATCTTCCCGCTCCCGAACTGAAGCGAAAGTTATATGAAGAGGGCAAGGCATTACTGGAACGGTCGGGATATATTGAGGTTGGAATGGACCATTTCGCATTGCCCGGAGACCGTTTGCACCAGTCCTTACTCGATGGTCGTCTGCATCGCAATTTTATGGGGTACTCTTCATCGGCCACCCAGGTAATGATCGGACTGGGTATGTCGGCAATCTCCGATGCCTGGTATGCGTTTGCGCAAAACGAAAAATCGGTGGAAGCATACACGGAACAGGTGCATGCAGGCCGCTTGCCCGTGGTTAAAGGGCATCTGCTGAATGAAGAAGATCTGAAGATCCGGAAACATATTTTAAACCTGATGTGCCGGTTTCATACTTCTTGGTCGGAGCCTGCGATGCAGGTGCAGGAACTACCCGAAATTATAGCTCGTCTCCGGGAAATGGAGCGCGACGGATTACTGGAAATTTCCAGTACGGGATTGACGGTTACAGCAGCAGGCCGTGCATTTGTACGTAATATTGCGATGGCATTTGATCTGCGGCTGATCCGCAAACAACCGGATACCCGTATCTTCTCCATGACTGTATAAGCAGCGCCTGTATATGTTTAAAGAATAAGATAATAATGACGCAAACGATAACCATCCCGATAAATAAAAAAAAGACGGTACGCTACCTGATCGGAGCAATACTGTTTGTATTACTTGGGGTGCTTTTTGTGATAAAACCCTTCTTATTTATAAGAAGCGATGACCCCACCATGATCCGGATCATCGGGTACATCTGCACCGGGTTCTTCGGAATCGGGATCATCGTTTTTATTCAGAAACTAGCGAATAAAAAAGAAGGGCTGTTCATAGATGCAGAAGGCATTACCGATAATTCCAGTGGTATATCGGCCGGAAGGATCTTATGGCGGGACGTAAAAAACATCCGGGTGGAACAGGTATCGGATCAACCAATCATTATGCTGGACGTAAAAGATCCCTTGGCCTATTTACAACGGCAGCAAAACCCGGTAAAGAAACGAGCAATGGAATTGACATATCAGCTGTACAAAACACCGGTGGCCATTTCAGCGCAGTTTTTAAATATCGGGTCTGAACAATTGTTGCCCTTGCTGGAAGCGGCTTTTAAGGATTTCAAAGGTAAATAAGGAGCCAGATCAGCGTTGAAACCAGGCATCCAGATTTCAGATTTGAGAAGCGAGCTCCAAGGTCGTTTACTTAAGTTTTTTTATAATTGCCGCAGATACGCTGATTGCACCTGCGGCGCTTTCGTTATGTTTTTTTTACTACTATTAAAAGCCGTACCAGATCTGCACATTTGTGGCCTTAATGAAACAACATGGAGACAAGATTTCAGCGTCAGGCACCCGGACCGCACATTGGGTATTAAACCGGATCCGGCGCTGAAATGAGGCTCAACGTATTCCATGTACCCTTCAGCAGTAACCGGTTTCCCGGTCGCCCTTTGTCAGGAACACCACCGGTTACCGGCAGTTAACGTAGCTCTGAAACGAATATACAGGCCCGCGCTTCTGATTTCTCGCTTCTCACCTCTCAAATCCGGATTCTCAAATCTGTGTTCTCAAATCTCAAAGCTCGCTCCAAATCCCTTATTTTTATACAAACAAATTCCATGCAAACGGCTTCTAAGAAAGTGATCAACGGGTGGGCCATGTACGATTGGGCCAATTCGGTGTACAACCTGGTTATTACCACAACCTTCTTCCCAATCTATTTTTTGGCGGTTACCGGAAGTAGTACCAGCGATCATAATGTGCGTTTCCTGGGAAGGCAGTTTATAAACTCAAGCCTGTACGATTATGTGCTGGCGGCGGCCTACCTGTTTGTAGCCATCCTGTATCCCATCCTTACATCGATCGCAGATACCCGGGGAAACAAGAAGAACTTTATGCGTTTTTTCTGTTATATGGGCGCATTGGGTTCTGCTATTCTGTTTTTCTTTACAAGCGATACGCTGGGCCTGGGTGTTGTTGCCTTTATGCTGGCTGCCATGGGATATGTAGGCAGCCTGGTGTTTTACAATGCCTATCTGCCGGAAATAGCGGCCCCCGAAGACCGGGACCGGATCAGTGCACGTGGTTTTTCTTATGGGTATGTAGGCAGCGTAATCATGCAGCTGGTAGGGTTTTTACTGATCATGTTAATGGAGGATAAAGGATTGGCAACGCGGCTTACCTTTTTATTGGTGGGCATCTGGTGGTTTTGTTTTGCACAGATCACTTTCGCAAGATTGCCTCAATCGGTACAAACGGGTAAGATCGGCGGACGGGTCCTGCAGGATGGGTTCATTGAGATAAAAAAAGTATACCAGCAGGTAAAACAAATGCCCGTGCTCAAACGATACCTGCGCGGCTTCTTTTTTTACAGCATGGGCGTGCAAACCGTAATGCTGGCGGCTACCCTCTTTGGCAGCAAGCTGCTGCGACTTCCGGATGACCGGCTGATCATATCGGTGGTAATGATACAGCTGGTGGCGGTTGCCGGCGCCTGGTATATGTCAAGGCTTTCGGCCCGGTACGGAAATCTTACAGTATTAATGGGGGTGGTCGTTTTTTGGATATTGATCTGCATCGCAGCCTATTTGACGGCCGCGGTAGCGGAAGGCGGAGGCAATGGAGAGTTCCTGTTTTACGGGCTGGCAGTTGCCGTAGGCCTGGTGATGGGTGGCATCCAGTCGCTCAGCCGGTCTACCTACGCCAAGTTAATGCCTCAAACAAAGGATACGGCTTCTTTCTTCAGTTATTATGATTTTACAGAAAAGTTGGCCATTGTAATTGGTATCTTTGCGTTTGGATTTATTGAAGAACAAACAGGCAGCATGAAAAATTCCATCTTGTCACTGATCGTTTTCTTTGCTATCGGGTTCTTCTGGCTGTATTCCGCACTGGTAAAGCAACGGAAGGCATAACCGGCTGCAGCAATCAGTTATCAGCAGCGGATTTAACCTGAGCACTGAACGCTGGTTACTCAAATCTCAAATCTGAAATCTGTGAACCTTTACACAATCAATTGCGGTCATTTTAAATTAGACGGGGGTGCTATGTATGGTGTGGTACCCAAGAGCATCTGGAATGGTTTAAACCCTGCAGACGAGAATAATATGTGCAGTTGGGCCACCCGCAGTCTGCTGATCGAAACGGAAGGACGTCTGATTTTAGTAGATTGCGGAATGGGTGACAAACAAAGCGAAAAATTCTTTGGGTATTATTACCTGCATGGGGATGACAACCTGGATAAATCGCTGGCGCAATACGGGTTTCACCGGGATGATATTACCGATGTGTTCTTAACACACCTGCATTTTGATCATTGTGGGGGCGCCATAAAAAAGGAGGGTGACAAACTGCTGCCTGCTTTTAAGAAGGCCGTTTACTGGAGCAATGAGGCGCATTGGAAATGGGCGACGCATCCCAACCCGAGGGAAAAGGCTTCATTCCTTTCAGAGAACATCCTGCCCATAAAGGAAAGCGGCCAATTAAAATTTGTAGATCATTGGTCTTCAAAAAATGACGGCCAGTCCGACTGGCACGTTGTAATAGATCGTAAGCTTCCCGAGGTGTTGTTTGGGGAAGATTTTTTGGTGCGATACGCACATGGTCATACAGATGCTATGATGTTGCCCCAGGTTCGGTATAATGGAAAGACGGTTGTGTTTATGGCAGACCTCCTGCCTTCTCCGGGCCATATTCCGCTGCCTTATGTGATGGCTTACGATACCCGGCCTTTGATAACGATGAGCGAAAAAGAGGCCTTTTTACGGGAGGCGCTGGAAAAGGAATACATCCTTTTTTTTGAACATGACCCGAAACTGGAATGTTGTACGCTGAAGAACACAGAACGGGGCATTCGTCCGGACCAGTTTTTTAAGCTGAGTGACCTTTAGCGCTTTTTGAGGGTAAATAAAAGATGGGGAATGGTGAATAGTTAATGGTGAATGGCCAAATAAACTTCTGAATAAAAGGAGCCAACCAGGAACGTTGAACCTGAAACTTCCGAGGCCAGGGCTCCGTGCGGCAATTAATGCTTCTTTATTAACGCCGTCATCGGGTTCTTCAATCCTTCAAAGCTCGTCATTTCAATTTTCACCTTTCCTACAATAATGGGGCTTTCCACGCGGATAGGTACCCGGTTGGCATCATCCGTAACCCAAACCGTCATCTTTTCACCGCCTTCAAAGATGGTTCCTTTAATAGTCAGCGGCTTAATCTTTATCGCTTTGAACTTACCGTATTTAGTGGTAATGGTTTCCTTGCCCATAAACCGGATGTACATGCCGAAGATCTCGTTGTCCAGGAACACACTAAAGGGCACTTTGTCACCGGGTTTCAGACTGTTATAATCAACGTTACGGGCATAGAATACAGAACTTACTACGTCATGCACACAGGCGGGCACCTTGAATACTCCTTCATTGCTGATGGCCGTATTGGCCGCTTTGTTAAAGCTGACCTTTTGGTATTTTTTATAGCCGCCTTCATTGATATTACGGATAAACTGCAGGGGCTGAAAACTTTCCACATCAATATAGGTTTCATAAGTGTCATTTGCCTTATACGCCCACTCGTAAGACGAAAGCGTACGACCGGTTCCTGTAATATGATATACAGAACGGCCGTTCAGTTTTTCCATTGCAGTAAAAAACGATCCTGTTCCAGCCGGAACAAAAGCACCTGCAACACTATAGCCAACGGTAAACCCCACTTTTTCGCCAGCCTGAAAAGCCGTATTGGGAATGGAACAAGCCGCCGCTGCAAATGCTTCTGTTGCAACAGGTGCAACGGCCTTCTTGTTGCCATCCGCAAATAACATAAAGAACGGAACCAGAAATAAACTAAGCGTTTTCATTTTTGCTTTTAAATATACGTTTAATACCCAGCACCAGCACGCTTCCGATCAGTGCCGGTATCACCAGGTTAATTAACCAAATGCTTGCCGAAGTTAAGCTAATACCCAATTGATTGGCGTTAAATAATCCTAATATTGTCAGGCTCAGGCTTCCCCGCACACTCAGGTCTGTAAAGAGCGCAATAGTGGGAATAATGGCCAGAATCAAAAACAATACGCTCACCCCGGTCAAGGCCTGCCAAAAGGAAATCGTTACTTCAAACAACTGAAATAGTAAAAAATATTGCAATATAAAGATAAAAAACCGTGTTACAGATAAAGACAATAATCGGAGCAGGACCGTTGCATTAAAATGCTCCAGGGCCTCTATCGACCAGGAGAATCTTTTTCCCGGGGGAATACGGCTGATCCATTTGGCCATCCAGGAAATACGGAAATAAAAAAGCAATAAAAACAGGGCACAGAATGCCACAATGTAAAACAGGGCATCAAACCATAAAACAGAAATGATACCCGCTGCAACAATCGGCCCTTTTAGGAAATAAAAGGAAAAAAGACCCACCCATACCGTAACCAGCAACTGGCTGATATTGCTGACCACCGTAAGTGTGGCAGCTTTAATGCGCTTGCCCTCATCTACATACAGCATCCGCCCTACATAATCACCAATGCTGTTGGGAGTAGATACAGAAAAGGATACGCCCGATAAAGTAGCCTTGAGCGCACGGATAAAAGACAGTTGCTGTACGCTTTTGACCGCCAGGCGCCATTTGCAGGCCTCCACCATCCAGTTAACCGCCATTAAAACGATCACCGCTGCCAGGTATATGATCTTTGAGCTGTTAAGCGAGGCTTTGATCTGTGTCCAGGAGTCTGTTAAGCCTTCCTGCTGACGTACCTGGTTGTAAATAGACCAGCACAGCCAGATAAACAGCAGTGGACCTAAGAAATAATTGAAGAATATTTTGATATTTTTGTTGATCTTCATGAATCCTTGGTAAAAATAGCATCCCCTTTGCAAACAGCCGCTAAAATAATCCTTGGTATTGACCCTGGTACTGTGATCATGGGATATAGCATTATTGCATGTACCCGGCAGAAGATACAAATGCGCGAAATGCATGCCATAAAATTTTCCGCCCGGCTGGACGGCTATGAACGCCTGAGCCGGATCCATGAAAAAGTAACGGAACTGATCCAGGTGTACCAGCCGCATGAATTTGCCATCGAAGCGCCGTTTTTTGGAAAGAATGTGCAGAGTATGCTTAAACTGGGGCGGGCGCAGGGCGTGGCTATTGCCGCAGCCATGCATTTTAATATTCCGGTTACGGAATATTCGCCCCGTAAAATTAAACAGGCGGTAACCGGTAACGGCAACGCAGCAAAAGAACAGGTATGGAAAATGTTGCAGCAGATCCTTTCGTTGAAAGAAGCGCCGGAATATTTTGATGCTACGGATGCGCTGGCCGTAGCGCTCTGCCATCATTACCAGATCAGCAGTCCTATAAAAGCTGCTGCGGGGTTTAAGGGCTGGGAAGATTTCATAAAGAAGAATCCGGATAAGATAAAGAAATAATTCTTGCCCCGATTGAACGTTTACTAATTGATCTTCGACGAATACTAACAGATCATTGACTTTGCCCTTTTTACTAGGCAATATTTGTGTTATAAATCAATGAAATGAAAGCAATCTACACAATACTGCTCCTGTCTTTTTTGACACTTTCGCTTTTTGCACAGCGGAAAATTTCCAGGGGTGAAGACCTAATTAATAAATATAAATATGGATATGAACATTACATCGATTTTGAAATAAACAGCCGGCTTGGCAGTACAAGTATCAGCACCCCTTATTTAACCCGCTTTGTGTTTAGAAGAGATATCACTTCAATGAAAGATACACAGACACAATATGGAGGGGTCCTTTTGGGTATTGTATATAAAAAAAGAAGCAAGATAACAGTTGGGCCGGGTCATATTCAGTCTTTGTCAAAAAGATACAGGATAGCATCCGTTTCGGATAGTTCGGATATACAGGTAATCGCTTATGGAATCACTCCAGAGGACAAAGAGTTTTTCAGGTATCACATTATTTTGAATGATGAAACAGCACTTACTCAATGGGCAACGCCGACGGTCTTTGAACAAAAATTTGATGCAGAACATCCTTATGCCGTATTATGGAATGGTAAATCGCTGGGTAATCAAATCTATATCGAAGCCCACGATACAAGAAATTACGACACCAGGGAAGGTGTTATGCTGAACTGGAACTTAAAAACAAAGGAGCTTCCCAAAATAGAAGGTATCGATGGCTCGGCGGGGACATTTGAAAAGGGTAACCGGGTATTAAGGCAATATTATTTTAGTAAAGATTCGGTAGGCAGCCCTTATTTTTCCGGGTTCAATACTATCTATAACTTTCCTGAAAACCTGCACTACCGCTACGGAGAGTTTGCGAATATCGTTTTCCGGTTTAATATAGATCCAGGTACATATTACAATGCAGAAGTTACAAAAATTACCAATGATAGCACCCGTGAATACCGCCACTTCGATCAACAACGCTTCCAGTCCTGGTTTGAGGTAAATGAATATATGTTATCTACCCCTGGCAAATATGAGATTAAGATATACAACACAAAGGGCGATGAAGATGATGAAGGAAATAAAAAAGAATACATCACTATACCAATAGAAGTTTTTTCGCCTCCCGAAAAGGGGAAGGCGTTTACCATCCGTCAAATTGTTCCCTATGCCGCAGCAGCTATTCTCTTAGCTGCTTTTGTATTTTACCTGTATTACAGGAGAAGTAGGCGAAAAATTGCGGGGATAGAGATGGAAAAGCAAATGAGTAAACTGCGCCTGCAATCGGTGCGAAACCAGCTCGATCCTCATTTTGTATATAATGCGCTGGCAGGTATCCAGAATCTTTTAAACAAAAAGGATAACAAAAGCGCCAATGATTATCTCACCCGTTTTTCCAGGTTATCCCGAAAAGTACTGGAGGATGCGGAAAAGGACCTGATTACTATTGAAGATGAGGTTGGATTGCTGAACGATTATTTACAGATGGAGCAAATGCGTTTTGGATTTGCATACTCTATATATGTAGATGAAACCATTGATCAGACAAACACCGAGATCCCTGCTATGCTTTTGCAACCTTTTGTGGAAAATGCGGTAAAGCACGCCATGCCGGAAGTTGACGGTGGATGCATCGGGATAAGGTTTGAAAGAACGGATAAAAGCGTACTGGTCAGGATCAGGGATAATGGAAAGGGATTTAATGTAGCTGCCGCTTCCGGAACAGGCTCCTGGTTATCAAAAAACAGGATATCTTTATTAAATAAGGTATATGTGGATACGCCCGTTTTATTGGATCTGCGTTCGGGTGAAAGCGGTACCACCGTATTGCTTACTTTAAAAGAATGGCTGGCATGAGGGCTGTAATTGTTGATGATGAACAACATAATATTGAAAACCTGAGAGGAATCCTTTGCAGGAATTTCCCCGGAGTAACCATTTTGGGCACCGCTTCCACCATTGATGCGGCAGCGGCGCTGGTGCGGCTTCAAAATCCGGACCTGGTATTCCTGGATATCCAAATGGGAAAGGAAACGGGGTTTGACCTGCTAAAGCGGCTTCCTAAAAGAGGGTTTGACGTGATTTTCGTAACGGCCTATGACCAGTACGGTATACAGGCAATTAAGTTTGCTGCTCTGGATTATATCCTGAAACCCATTGATGAAAATGACCTGCAGGCGGCTATTGAAAGAGCCATGGAAAAATGGCGCAGGAAGCAAGGGTATAGCCAGCTCGATTTTTTAATCAATTATCTTAAAGGCATGGGAAAGGTGCCGGAAAAGATCGCCCTCCCATTATTCCAGGAAACGCGCTATGTGTCGGTAAGCAGCATCGTCCGTTGCGAAGCGCAGAATACCTATGTTTATTTTCACCTGGATGATGGAGAAAAGGTTCTGGTTTCCCGCCCGCTTAAAGAATATGATGAATTACTGGCTCCCTGTGGTTTTATCCGGTGTCATCAAACGCACCTGGTAAACCCCCTGTTTGTAAAAAGCCTGCTAAAAGAAGACGGTGGTAGTTTACTGCTAGCCAATGGCGAAAAAGTTCCGGTATCCAAGGCCAAAAGAGATGCCGTGAAGCGGGCATTGGCGGGATAAAAAGCTGCCAGGTCGTTCCATTATCCAAGACTGGTCACAGAACTCCTGACATACAGCTGTCACCGGCCCTGTTTTACTTTGTATCAGCGGCGGGAAAGCCCTTTATACGATGATGAAAACGTCTATAGAAATTTTTAAAACCAATGTGCTGAACCGGCCCGTGGCGGCAAAGCTGGTACAATGCCTGGAAGCACTTTTGCTGGAGGCAAAAGTGAATTTTGACCTGGAAGATTGTGATCATATATTGCGCGTAGAGACTCCGGAAACGATTGACGCAACGTTGGTCCGAAACTGTATCGCGCACCATGGCTATAAGGCGGAGCCGCTGCAATAGCCGGTAATACCCTGAAAATTATTTTTTACTCAATAAACATAGAATCATGACAAGATTGGAAATTTTAAAAAAGGATTTTGAAAATGAAGTGGTAACCACCCGGAAATTCCTGAATATTATCCCCGAAGATAAATGGGACTGGAAACCACATCCCAAAAGTATGAGCCTGATGCAGCTGACCACCCATATTGCCGAACTGCCCGGATGGCCGGCAATGGTGTTTGAAACATCCGAACTGGACTTTGCGGCATTCCCTTACCAGCCTACGGTAGTAAAAGACCGGAAGGAATTGCTGGACATTTTTGAAAGAGAAGTGGAAAAAACAGGTAAGTACCTCAACGATCCCGAAAATGAAAAAAAACTGGATGATACCTGGACACTCCGGGAGGGCGATAAGATCTATGGTGTAAATCCCAAACTGGAAGTGATCCGGATGAGCATTAATCAAACCATCCATCACCGCGCGCAGCTGGGCGTGTTCTTGCGCCTCCTGGATATTCCTATTCCGGGCAGTTATGGCCCCAGTGCGGATGAGCAGTTTTAATCCGGCAGACCTATGAGGTTTTAAAAATCTCATAGGTCTTGTTTTTTTCTTAATATTGTGTATGCTTCCGCTTTGGCAAAAAGTAATAAAAAGTCCTACTTAGCGCTCCGCATTCCTGCGGGAAGCATTGCCTGTTTTTGGGGTGCTTCCATATATAGCATTCTTTATTTTTTATTGATCATTCTCAAAAACAGTGTATGGCAACTACCATTATTGAACCCTTCCGTATTAAGTCGGTGGAACCGCTGCGGTTCACCACAAAGGCACAACGTGCCGGCATTTTAGCCCAAGCTTTTTATAATCCTTTTTTGATTCATGCAGATGATGTACTGATCGATCTGCTTACCGACAGCGGTACTTCTGCCATGAGCAGCCGGCAATGGGCGGCTATGATGGAGGGCGATGAATCCTATGCCGGCAGCCGCAGTTTTTACCGTTTTGAAGCGGCAGTAAAAAAGATCACCGGGATGCAGCACATCATTCCCACGCACCAGGGCAGGGCTTCTGAAAAAATACTGTTTACCATTACAGGCGGAAAGGGAAAGTCTTTTTTAAGTAACACCTTGTTTGATACCACCCGGGCCAATATTGAATTTTCCGGTGCCGAGGGTATTGATCTGTTAACGGAAACGGGGAAACTGCCCTCAGTGCGGGCACCCTTTAAAGGAAACATCGACCTGGACTTACTTGAAAAAACCATAATAGAAAAAGGCCCGACACAGATTGCCATGTGCATCATCACGGTTACCAATAACTCCGGTGGCGGACAGCCCGTAAGTACGGAAAATATCCGGAAGGCAAGCAGCATCTGTAAAAAGTATGGCGTCGCTTTTTTTATTGATGCCTGCCGGTTTGCGGAGAACTGCTATTTTATAAAACAACGCGAGGAAGGGTATGCTGCTAAAACAATGATCGAAATTGTTAACGAGCTTTTTTCCTATGCAGATGGCTGTACCATGAGCGCTAAAAAGGATGCGTTTGCCAATATCGGCGGCTTCCTGGCACTGAATGATGATGTCTTAACCCGGGAATGCCGGAACCTGCTGGTAATCACGGAAGGTTTTCCCACTTACGGTGGTCTTGCCGGGCGCGACCTGGAGGCTATTGCCGTAGGCTTGGAAGAAATTATGGATGAGCATTACCTGAAATACCGCATCCGCAGTATGGAGTATATAGGTGAAAAGCTGGAAGCGGCGGGTGTGCCTTTTGTAAAACCGGTAGGGGGCCATGCGGTTTACCTGGATGCAAAAGCTTTTCTGCCGCATATACCCTTACATCAGTACCCCGGCCTGGCATTGAGCAATGCGCTGTATATAGAAGGCGGTATCCGCAGTGTAGAGATTGGCTCCCTGATGTTTGGGAAGTATGCTGTAGATGGTACCCTGGTTCCTGCGCAGATGGAACTGGTGCGGCTGGCTGTGCCCCGCAGGGTGTACACCCAGAGTCATATCGACTATGTAGCAGAGATCATCATCGATGTATTTAAGAAGCGGCAGGAACTCAAAGGGTATGAAATTGTTTATGAAGCGCCCCTGTTACGGCATTTTACGGCAAAATTAAAACCAGTTGGTTAAACCAGTTTCGTTTCGGGTATCCGAAGGGGTCTGGAACAATCAAATACGACCGCCTGTTACAAATTAGATACGATCTGTTTCTGGACATCCTTCATCTCTTCGGGAGATAATTTCAGTTTGGGTTGCAGAAAATTCACATCATTGGCATCGTTAAGTGGAATAAGGTGCACATGTGCATGTGGTACCTCGATACCCACCACACTTACACCGCAGCGGTTACAGTCGAAACTTTTTTCAATGGCCCGGGCAATGGGCTTTGCAAACACCAGCAACCCGGAAAGATACGCATCCGGCACATCAAATAATTTATCCACCTCAATTTTGGGTACTACCAGGGTATGGCCTCTACGCAATGGCATGATATCTAAAAATGCGATGAACTGATCGTTTTCTGCAATTTTATAGGAAGGAATTTCGCCCGCGATTATTTTTGAAAAGATGGTCATGCCAAGATGGTTTATAGTGAATTGTTTAAAGTTCCTGTGGTTTGAGATCCAAAAAATCCAGCATCAGGAATGGAAGACCCGGCACCCGCTCAAACCGCTGCCCAAAGCTACAAAAAAACCGCTCTGGTTCAACCAGCGCGGCTTAAAAAGCTAATAGCAGTACTGCTGTATAAATGTGCGACGCAAGTACAGACGGGGCTTGTACTGCAGCCGACCAAAAAATCAGATTGAAATTTCTTCAATCTTAAACTGGATTACCCCTGCCGGAGCCTGTACATCGGCCACATCGCCGGGTTCTTTGCCCAGGATGCCTTTTCCGATGGGAGAGGTGATGGATATTTTCCCGGCTTTTAAGTCGGCTTCCTGTTCGCTGACCAGCTGGTAAATGACTTGTTTTTTTGTTTTAAGATTGGTGAGTTTCACTTTGGTCAGTATCGACACTTTACTCGTGTCAATGGTAGACTCATCTACCACGCGGGCATTGGCAAGAGCGCCTTCCAGTGCGGCGATCTTAGCTTCAAGGATGCCCTGGGCTTCCTTTGCAGCATCATACTCGGCATTTTCTTTCAGGTCTCCTTTTTCACGAGCTTCTGCTATAGCCCTGCTGGCAGCCGGCCGTTCCACACCTTTCATGTGCTGTAGCTCTTCCTTCATTTGCTCCAATGTTTCCTTTGTTACATATTGTATCGTCATATGTGTTTCTTTAGAATAAACAGAAAAAAATAACAACGCCTCAGACGTTACTGAAGCGTTGCATTATCTATATAAACAAATATAATTAAAAAGGATTAGAATTCCTTTATCCCCAGCTTTTTTAACAGAACTGTAGCCATTTTTAGAAAAGCTTCATGGCTGTAGCCGGCGATATGGGGCGTAATGATCACATTTGGTTGATTCAGAAGCCATTGTAATGTTTCTTTTTCCTCTGGGGAGTAAGTGTCCAGCTTTTCGTTTTCCAGTACATCCAGGCAGGCACCGGAGATATAGCCCTGTTTGAGTCCTTCGGATAGCGTAGGCAGATGAATGACCTTGCCGCGGCTGGCATTGAGGATAACCGGCTTTTGCTGCATGGTCTGCATGAGCTCCAGTGTAAGCATGCCTTTTGTATCGGCGGTTAGCGGTACATTGAAACTGATCACATCGGAGTAACGGCAAACCTGCTCCAGCGAGGCTTCTTTTACATGATCATGTGCAAAATCGTGCTTGAATTTATCGTAGGCCAGTACGGTTACATTAAAGGGTTGTAACAGGCGGGCAAAGGCCCATCCGGTATTACCGTAGCCAATGATACCCACCGTTTTTTCGGTAAGTTCGGTACCCCGGTTCTCTTCGCGCTTCCAGATAAACTGTTGCACCTCCGGAACGGCGATGTTCATTTTATTGAGCAGCATCAGCAGCATGCCCAGGCTTTGTTCTGCAACGGCATTCCGGTTGCCTTCGGGGCTGCTTACACAAAGAATACCCTTGCTTTGAGCGTAGGGTACGTCGATCAGTTCCATGCCGCTGCCCAGGCGTCCGATCCATTTAAGCAAAGGTGCGGCATCGATCAGCGCTTTGTCTACCGTAATGCGGGTGGTTAATACCAGGCCTGTGATATCCTGAGCCTGGGTCATCAGTTCCTCATAGGTAATGTTGGGCAGGTAGAATACTTCAAATCCTTTTTGTTGCAGGGTTTCCTGCAACACGGGATGTGCATTTCCTGTAATGATCACTTTTTCTTTCATCAATATTTTTTGATAAATGTAAATAAAACCGGGGGAGATTATTTCATTTTAAAGCTGAGGCCGGCAAAATCGCTGACCGACAATTGCTCGGCACGTTTATTAAAGAGCTCGTCTTTCAATGCAGTTTCGTCAAACAAAGCCTTTACTGCATTGCGCAATGTTTTTCTTCTTTGATTGAACGCAGTTTTCACCAGTACGGTAAAGGCACGCTGCGATTTCATTGGTACTACGTCCTGCTTTCTCCGTAGCCGGATTACGCCACTTTTCACCTTGGGCGGAGGGTTGAACGACTGCTCGCTGACATCAAACAGGTATTCTACTTCATAAAACGCCTGCATCAATACGCTGATCACTCCATAAATTTTGGAACCAGGTGTGGCGGCCACCCGCTGTGCCACTTCTTTTTGAAACATGCCGGTAATGACCGGAACCTGCTCTTTCCAGTTGAGGATCTTAAAAAGGATCTGCGTGGAAATATTATAAGGAAAATTGCCCACGATATGAAAAGCCCCCTCAAAGGGAGCGGCAGTGTCCAGTATGCTTTCGTGGATGATTTTGTCCTTTAGCTCCGGAAAGGTGGCTGCGAGGTATTGTACTTTTTCGGCATCCAGTTCCACAGCCTTGAAGGATACACCCGGCAGCTGCACCAGGTAACGGGTAATGGCACCACCACCGGGCCCTACTTCCAGCAGTTGCTCCGGCTTTTCAGCGGCAACAGCGGCCACAATTTTCCTGCAGATGTTGTCATCTTTCAGAAAATGCTGCCCCAATGATTTTTTTAGGGTATACATATTGCAAAATTAGGCGCCCCGCAGCTTAATCCGTTTTTTTTGGGGGCAGGGCAAAGGCAACCGCCTCATGCTCAAAATGTCCTTTATGGCTGCCATCGCAAAACGGTTTATTCACCGATTTTCCGCAACGGCAAAGGGATATCACGGTCCTTCCACCCAGGTCGTAAGGGGTACCTTCCTTATCTACAATTTCAAAATCGCCTTCGATCCGCAATGAACCATTATTGTTTACTGTAATTTTTGTTGTAGCCATAATTTTTTATTAGGCGGCAAAGATAGGGACCGCAGGGGCGAAAAATGTTTCACTCTTACAAAAACCTATCTTTGAATCATGATTAAAAATGTAATTTTTGATTTTGGGGGCGTATTGCTGAATCTCGATTTTAAAAGATCTTTTGCCGCATTTGAGGCCCTGGGGTTTGATGATTTTGAGGATAAGTTTTCACAGTATACGGCCGCACCGATCTTCCAGGAGCTGGAGAAGGGACGGATTGCGGCGCCCGTATTTTATGAAGGACTCCGGGCGCTGTTGGGAAAACCCATTCCGGATGTACAGCTGGAACAGGCCTGGAATGCCATGCTGCTGGACTACCGCAAATCCAGCCTTGATTTTTTGGTACCGCTTGGCAGCGAATACAACCTGTTTTTGCTGAGCAACACCAACCAGATCCATTATGATCATTTTTCAAAAACACTGAAGGAAGAAACGGCATATCCCTCGCTGGAGTCTTTTTTCAAAAAGGCCTATTATTCTCATGATATCAAACGCCGGAAACCGGATGCAGATACCTATGCTTTTGTATTGAAAGATGCCGGCATCGAGGCTTCTGAAACGCTGTTCATCGACGATAGTTTTACCAACCTGCCTACGGCACAGGAGCTGGGTATCCAAACGCATTTATTGCTGCCGGAGGAGCGGATAGAGCATTTGGAGCAGTTGCGGTAGCAGTTCCCTTAAGGTCTTTGAGCAAATACCAGAATATTTCCGAGGCTGTCTTTCAGCCACACCCCTGACGTGTTTACGGAATAACGCCTGAACTTTTGCATAGCTTCCCAAAGCGCTTTGTCATTGTCTACATTTCCCAGGCATCCGAGAGCTGTCATTTGAGTATGGATCGGTTGTAGCTTACCTGCTGCAAGTGTAAAGCGCACCAGCATGTAATTACACCCGGCCCGCGCAGCCATATCGCTTCCGGAATTAAAGACGGTTAAATGGTTTGGATTTATAAATACGTTTTTCTCCGGCGATATAAGCAATCCGCCATTCTCCATCTAATAAAGCCGTATTTGCTGTAGTTCCAGACTCTGGTAAAAGCAGGCTTTCTTTTAGCTGATAACCTGTTTCTTTTTCGGGTTCGAGGTTTGGGATTGCTTCTTTTTTTAGATTTGGTACATTGGTGTTATATTGGATGATAGCCTGCCCGAAAAGGCCCCGGGCGGTAATGGGTCCATTACTTTTGCATTCTATATTTTACATTGGGTATTTTAAGTTTTAAAAAGAAAAGCCCCGTTCTTTTGGAAAAGGGCTTTGTATTTTTAAAAAGGAGGGCTTTTACCGTACCTTATAGATAAAATCGTTATTCTTAAACTGCTTGGCGATCGCTTTAAGGTCGTAGCTGATGCTCGCGTCTACCATTTTATCGCCCATCTCCAGCACAAATCCGCCAATAATATCAGGGTTCACCGTAGCTTCCAGTTCGATGTTCTGCTGACCGGATGCTTTTTTTACCTGCTCGATGATATTGGTTTTCACCGCATCGCTAACAGGGACCGCTGTAGTCAGTTTTACTGTGTGAATATTGTTCAGCACCTTGTATTGCTCAATAAAAGCTGGCAGGATCTCCGGAAGGATGGCTTCCCGGTTCTTTGAAACCAGCAGGTTGGCAAATCCTTTGGTAAGGGCCCCGATATGATCGCCGGTAATAGCGTTTACAATGCTCTTTTTCTTATCGGCCTTGATAATGGGACTGCGCAGCAGGTTAACAAAATCCCTGCTTTCTTTGCATACAGCCTGCAGCCACTGTACATCAGCAAATACAGCTGCTACCTGGTTTTTTTCTTTCGCCAGGTCTAACAGGGCTTTTGCATATCGGGAGGCTAAACGAGGATTGGGCATAACTTAAATGTAGAATAACGAATATGAAATGTGAAATGTAGAACGACTCCGGAACCGTTTAGTTCAGTTTAATCGAATGAACCAGGCTGTTGATATACTCTTCCTGTTTGTCCTGACCGGCCAGTTGTTGCTTCAGTACTTTTTCGCTTACCTCGATCACCATTTTACCTACTTCGTTCTTCACATCGGTAAGGGCAGCCATTTTTTGTGCGTTGATGGCCTGCTGGGCATCTGCAATGATTTTGCTGGCTTCCGCTTTCGCCTGCTCTTTGGCTTCGTTAACGATCTTATCTTTTGTTTCACGGGCTTCTTTCAGCAGTTGAGCCCGTTCTTCACGTGCTTTCGCCAGCAACGCTTCGTTTTCGTTTTGTAACTGGGCCATTTCTGCCTTTACCTTTTCCGCAGAAGCAATAGCGCCGGCTATATTTTGTTCCCGCTCATTCAGGGATTTGATGATGGGCTTCCAGGCAAACTTTTTCAGGATGAGGAATACTACAATAAAGGCAACCAGTGCCCATACAAAATAACCGAGGTTGGGAGTTAATAATTCCATTTTGATCTATTTATTGTTTTTGGTTTCTTGCCTGGGGCTTACACCTCAAACTAAAAACTTCAAACCAGAAACGAATAATTTTTAAAATTTACTGTACCCTTTGCCCTTTGCGCCAGGTACAGTAATGTTTTGTTTGTGAACGCTGATCTTACTTCAGTACGGCCAATAAACCGGCGATTACCGCAAACAGGGCAACACCCTCGATAAACGCAGCTGTTAAGATCATAGCGCCACGGATGTCGTTAGCAGCTTCGGGCTGACGGGCGATACCTTCAGTAGCGCCTTTACCAATTTGACCGATACCGATACCAGCACCGATTGCAGCAAGGCCAGCGCCTACGGCACCACCAAAGTGAGACCAGCTTCCGCTTACTTCCAACAAAGTGTTCATTAAACTCATGACTCTGATTTTATAATTGATTTAAAATAAAAACGTATTAATGATGGGCAACCACGTCTTCCTCATAATGATGATCACCAATAGCCCCGCCGATAAATACGGCTGTAAGGTTGGTAAAGATATATGCCTGGATGAACGCTACCAGAATTTCAATTAAATAAATGAATACCGCAAAGGCGATCGATACCGGGGTAAACAGTACACCGGCGGTTTTCGACATTTCGGTAAAAATGAATATCAAGCTTACAAAACTCAGGATAATGATGTGTCCTGCGGTCATGTTGGCAAACAAACGGATAATGAGTGCGAAGGGCTTGGTAAATACGCCCAGCAGCTCCACGGGCATCATCAGCAGTTTCACCGGCAGTGGTACGCCCGGGAACCAGAAAATGTGCTGCCAGTAATGCCCGTTTGTGTTGAACAGGATTACAAAGAAGGAAATGATCCCCAGCATTGCTGTAAAGGCAATGTTCCCGGTTACGTTGGCAGCTCCGGGCAGCAATCCGAAAATATTGTTGATCAGGATAAAGAAGAATACCGTTAATAAATAAGGCAGGAACTTCTGGTACTTGGGTCCCAGATTGGGTTTCGCCACATCGTCCCGTACAAAGGTGATCACGGGTTCAATAGCGTTCTGCATGCCTTTAGGAGCAGAGGTAACACCCTGGCCGGTTTTGTATTTTTTTGCCATTGCAGTCAGCAACCATACCAGCACAATCAGCGCAATCAGCATCTGTACTACGTTCTTGGTCATGGAGAAGTCGTACACTTTTACGGTTTCATCCGGGTTTCCGGCTTCGTCTACTGCTACAACCTTGCCATGCTCCAGCTTGTACCCGTTATGCGCTTCTGTTCCATGATGAAAGGCGGACGACATAAACGCACTAAAGCCGCGCTGAGGCGAGTAAAGGATCACCGGCAGGGGAATAGTACCGTGAAATTCAGTTCCATCTGCGTTTTTCAGAGAGAAAAAATGCCATTCATGCGCATCGGCAATGTGATGCAGGATGGCTTCGCCCGGGTTAAATTTTTCTTCAGTAGCAACACCTTCTGTATGCTCCTCATGTTGCGCAAAAACGGATTGTGCCAAAAACACCAAAAAAAGGCTTAAAGCCGCTACCATAAAGGATTTGAACCATTTAAAACCCATACTGCTCTGAAATTTGCGGCAAAGATAAGGCTGAAACAGATAAAAAAGGGAATTTACGAGCGGGTATTTAAAGTTTTTAGCGGTAACCAGATCCCTCTCCTGGTTTTTTTTGATCTGTTCCAATTCGATGACATCGATCTGATATTTGGGGCGGTTTGCGGCTTTTTTGCTGGCGATGAAGTGGTTGATATGGAGAAAAGGCCCTTTAACGCTGTCCGGATTGGGAGCCAGGACCAAAATGAATAAAGCCGCCCTCAATTTTTTTAGAAGACGGCTTTTATATAAACCTATCGAACCTCAGCGTGATGAATTATGGAGCGGGTGCTGCTGCACGGCTTCTTACCACTACCGGCCACCTGGGGTAGCTTACTGAAACTCCTTTATTGAGCCCCATGGTCATATTATCGCCAATGTAGTAATAAAGAGGCCATCCCTTATAAGTCAGTTGTTTGCTTCCGGAAGGGTGGGTAATTACCGTAAAATCGGCCTTATTAAGATAGGAGGGCACCACAATTTTGTCCATTACATAAACCGGCCAGGTACCTAAACAACCAGCTGAAGTACAATTGCTGGTATTTGATTTGTCAATGGTAAAGGCATACAGCGTAATACCCCGCGCATCAGTAAGGTAGCGGGTCTTGCTATTGTTGACGATCAGGGCCAGGGTTGAATCATATTTGTTACCATCGGCACCTACTAACTGCGCGCTGGTAACCGTGATGGTATAATCGGGTTTTGCTACAAACCAGTTATTTCCTACGCCCTCTCCCAAAACCTGGCCGGCGGCTTCCGGGGTATTGGTTCCGTTGGTAACGGGTGCATAATAATATAAAGGCCGCCCTTTATAGGCTAATTGCATGGAAGCTCCGGTGCCAATGGTGTCAAAATCGTTGATATCCAATTCTTTACCTATATTTTGAGCGGTAATGCCTGCAAAGAAGGTAGGCCACAGCGCCTTGCAGCCTGCAGAAACACAGGTATTTATAGTAGCGGAGTCATTGGCAAAAAAGTAAAGGGTCCGGCCGTCTTTGTCTACCAGGTAATCACCAAGTGTAGCATTGTTGGCCAGTTTTACCTGCATTACCGGTGCGGGTGGGGTATAACTATCGTCGCTGGAGCAGCTTCCCATCACCAGCAGGGTGATGAACGCAGCCAGGCAGGGAGTCAGGACATTTTTTTGTGCGTGTGTGTTATAGTATCTCATAATTATTTGTTTTAAGGGTTTAAAAAAACGGATTAAGAACCGGGGTTATTTTTCTTTTTTCCAATGGTAAATACCCGCGACAGGTTGAACCCAAAGCGTATTTCCCCGCTGCCCCAGCTATCGGTGGTATTGGTGATAAAGGCTTTTTCATTCATGCCGGTGGCGTTGGAGAAATGGAGCTGGAACACGTGCCCGCCGGTTTCAATATCAAAACCAAGGGACAGGGGATTTTTATAAATGTCCTTATTTAAGCCGGAAATCACATAATGGTAATCGGCCACGAAGGCGACTCTTTTTGACAGTTTCAGGCGGCCGCCAAATCCTACAGCATAGGTATCATTATCATCGGTACGTTCTGCCACCAGGTTTCGGTGCACATAGGTGGGCGACACCTGGAAGCTGAAGGCTTCCGTAAATTTCCGGCCGATAATGACCTCGCTGTAATAGGCCATCCGGTGTTTCGTGTCGGTGAATGGCGCATCGGCAGCAAATTTCTGCGTGGTAAGCGCGGCACCGGCGGCCAGTACCACGGAAACCGGCGATGCACCTTTACCTCCTGTGGCCTGCTGTATGGGCCGGTATTTAATAAAGCCATCCAGCTCTTTCTCTGCTGTACTACGGCCCACACCAATGGTAAGGTCTTTCCCCAGCCCATAATCAAATCCCATACGCATGGCGGCCTGATCAAGCCCGAAAAATTCCCCAATACCATCGTTAACCCTTCCAAACCGGTGCAGGATGCGCACATCCAGTACATGTTTTCCAATAAATTCGATGGAATGACCATTGATCACCCGGCTCGATTTAAACGCGCCGGTAACATATGTTTTCTGCCCGTTTCCTGTAGAATCGATCAGGTTGAGGAGGTCCTTTTCCTGTGCCTGGATAACAAAGACTGTAAATAGAAAAATCGTTGTTGTTAAATACTTCATAGTAGTTGGGTTTGTGATGGAAGTGTTATTTTAAAACAGCGTAATTACAGGTTACCGATATCATTGCGGTTTTGGCAATTTTGTCGCTGACGATTCCGGGAATTGAAATTTTATAATCTGCAATGGTTACCGGAAATTTTGCCAGGGCTAGAACAGATGTGCCGGAAATCCTTAGAGAACCGGTAGTGGTAATCTCTTTCTTTACGCCGTGGATCTCCAGGGTGCCCCTTACCGTCACCGGGTAATTCCCTGGCTTTTGAAACGAAATTTCCCCCAGGTTAACAATTTTGCCTTTAAATACCGATTTGGGGTATTTGCTGCTTTCCATATAATTTTCATTAAAATGTTCCTGCATCAGCGCGCGGCGGAATTCAAAACCCCTGACCAATACGGCAAATTCGATCCGTCCGGTTGCGGCGTCCAGCACACTGGCTGCGGTTTTATTGGTGGCAATGATATCTTCCAGGGCGGTTCCGGCTTCAAATGAAACGGTGCCGTTTTTTGTAAAATATTTCTGTGCAAATCCTGCTTTTGCCAATACCAGGAGCATACAAAGCGCAAGGGCTGTTTTTTTCATGATAAGAGTTTTATTGAACGATACTGCATTTGTTAAGGATCACATCCATCAGTTTGCCGGTGCATACCCCTTTAATGGTAACCTGTTGACCGGTTTTCAGTTTTTTTACTGCTGCCGCTTCGGTGTCATAAAAACTGCAGGTAACTGAAGTCATGGGATCTCCGCTGTCCAAAAAAACAGTTGCAGCAGTCCCCTGCTCGATTTTTATCTCCTTAACAGCACCGGTAACGGAAACGATTTTATCTGCATATTGCTTTGTGGCATTTGCTTCATCTGCATTGAAGGCCGCCGTTAAACCGGAAGCGGTTATTTCGAATTGCGAGCGGGCCTGCTTTATATCCGGTGGTTTCTTGTTATACAAATACCATCCATAAAGTATCGCAGCTACAACAAGGACGACAACCGCCAATGTAATTTTTTTCCAGGTAGGCATTTTTAAGTATTTAGTTGTTAGGAGTTCCGGAGGAGATCCAACATCTTAAGGTCGCCTTCTGATCGGCGGTAAGGGCGCCTCCTGTTTTCGGCATCCTGCTGTTGACCACCGCAGCATCATTGATAGCGGAAGCCTTGGAAGATATTTGAGCATACGTGATCAGTTCTCCGGGCCCGTTGGTGCTGCCGCTTCCGTGGCAACCGGAATTGGTGGCACAGCGCCCCTGGATAATCGGCAGTACATTCGCTGTAAATTTGGCCTGTACGTTGGAGCAATCATTTCCCTGCGGTGGAGGATTATTAACGGAGTCTTTTTTATCGCCGCCGCAATGGACAGATATCAGGGCCACAAAAGCCAATAGGATCCCTGTAGAAAAAAGGTTCTTTTTTTTCATGATTACAGTTTTTAAGTTGAATAAAAGGATGATATGTTTGTACGCTACTGCATTTACAGATCTTTTTTAATAGAAATCTGGGTACCCACTCCGCCTAAACTCAGGTTGCCATACCCGATCTCACCCATCGGGATTTTTACATAAGGAGCAATCTGTACAGATACATGTTCCCATTTTTGTTCGTAGCCTATGGAAAGATTGGCTACTGCATAAACACTTTTTCCCTTGCCGGAAACATCCCGGTTTATAGACACCGGTCCGTCGCCCCGGTCAAAATCGTAGATATAGCTCTGTTTTACGATCACCGTTGGCGATACGCCGGTACTTACAAAGGCCTTGTTCTTTTTGGAGGCCACCACATCGTACCGGACATTTACCGGCACATCAATCATGGTACAGGAGCCTTCAATATTGGAGACCCTGGAAGATACCGGATTTCCATTGGGGTTGAAATCAGCATTGTTCACGTCATAGGTCATGGATTCATACACCACACCCGATTCTACAGAAAAGCGCGACCCGCCCAGTTTCCGCTGCACCAGCAACCCTGCATTCAGTCCCGGCTTTTTGGATACATCGCCCCGCACCATCCCCAGGTTGGAGCCGGCAATCAGTCCTACCTGCCAGCGGCTGTTGGCGGCTCTGGCAGCGGAAGATCCTTCTGTAAAATATGGGTTATAATTTCCCGGAACAGCCGGATAACCGTTTTCTGCTTTATCGCGCAGCGAAAAATAAGGTTTCCGCTGTATGGTATCAGCCGGGCGATGTTCCCGTTCTGTTTCTGCATTTTTAGCCGCATCAAAAAATACCGGTCCGTTGTTGGCTGCCAGAGAGTCCTTCTTTTCTAAAAGAATCGTTCCGGCCCCCGGTATGGTGGTATTCAAAGAACGAAAATCTTTTCCTTCCTGTTCCGGCACAGGGCCGGTTCGGACCGGCGGAGCGGCTTCTTTTTTAATGATCTCCGGAGCGATGCCGGCAACAGATGCGCTTCCGGTAAGCCCCGGCAGCGGATGCCGCTGAAGGACCCACACCAGCCCGGCCAATGCCAATAGCAGGCAGGCGGCGGCCGGTAGCCAGAAGCGCCGCAATATCAGGAACCGGCGCGGGTTAGTGTTTTTTTCGTTGGGAAGCATTTTCGTTTCATAAAACGCATCCCAAGCACCTTCCGGGGCATCCGGAGGCTGAAAGCGGCTGGCTGCGTCGCGAAAGAGTTTATCTAACGCTTCATCGTCCATATTTGAAAATTTTTTACTCATTTAACTGCTCCAGCATTTCCCTGAGATTTTTACGGGCCTTCATCAGGTTGGATTTTGATGTACCTACCGATATGCCTAATGTTTGTGCGATTTCTTCATGACTGAACCCTTCAATGGCAAATAAGCTGAAGGTGGCCCGGTAAGCCGGGCTTAATTGCTGGATCAGCTTTACCAGATCGAGGTAGGCCAAGTCATCAACCACGTTCCCTGAGGTGTCGATCTCCGGCTGTTCGGAGCCGCCTGCAACCCGTTCTGCCTTTCTTTTTGCAGATTGGTAGTGGTTGATGCTTGTATGGATCATTATTTTTTTTAACCAGCTCATGAAAATTTTTGATAAATGTTCCTGGTTATCGGGCTCCTGAAAATGTACAATACCCCTGAATACCCTAACAAATCCGTCGTTCATTATTTCAAGCGCCTCCTCCCGTGATGCGGTATAGCGCAGGCATACCGAGAGCGCGAATCCAAAGTATTGCTCATACAGCCGCCGCTGCCAGGAGGGTATACCCAACTTACAGCCACCTACCATACTTGACAGGCTATACTCGGTCTTCGGCGGTACTGACAAACACTATGAATAAGGTTACGAAATGGTTTATATATATGAGTACATACAGTAATTTCCGGCGGCGGGTTGCCTCGGTTAGAAATTTTTTTTAAGCGGGGAAATACAGGCAGGTTCAATCAGATGGTAAGATCACCGGAACGCCGTGCATCAGGCAGAAACCTGCCCGGCCTGCTGTTCAAACTGCATTTTGTGTAAACGGGCATAAAACCCGTTCTTTTGCATCAGCTCCTCATGCGTACCCATCTCTGCCAGCACTCCTTTGTCCAGCACAATGATTTTATCTGCCTTGCGGATGGTACTCAGCCGGTGTGCAATAACGATTGAGGTGCGGTCCTTTACAAGCGTTTCTGTAGCTTTCTGGATGAGCAGTTCACTTTCGGTATCAATGGAGGATGTGGCTTCATCCAGGATCAGGATGGAAGGATCATACAACAGCGCCCGGATAAAAGAAAGCAGTTGCCGCTGCCCCAGCGATAATGTGGCCCCCCGCTCCTTAACATTGTAATCGTACCCCCCCGGCAGCCGCATGATAAAATCATGCATATCGATCATTTTAGCCGCCGCGATCACCTGTTCTTTTGAGATATCCGGGTTCCGGAGCGTGATATTGTCCATGACAGATCCGGAGAACAGGAATACATCCTGAAGCACCACCCCAATATTTTTACGAAGATATTCGGGCGATAAGGACTGAATATCCCGGCCGTCTATCCTGATGGTTCCTTGCTGGATGGTATAAAAGCGGTTCAGCAGGTTGGTAATAGTGGTTTTGCCACTGCCGGTATGCCCTACGATGGCGACGGTTTCCCCTTGCCGGATGTGAAAACTCAGGTTTTTGAGTACCCATTTGTCGTCGATATAAGCAAAGGATACTGCTTCAAAATCAACCGTACCGGCCACCCGCTGAGCGGGATCCTGGTATCCTCCGGGTGGTGGCTGGTCCGTATCGGGATTGTCCATTACCGTAAACACCCGGTCGCTGGCAATAATGCCCATCTGCACCGTATTGAATTTATCTGCCAGCATCCGCAACGGGCGAAACAGCAGGTTCAGACAAAGAATGAAAGATACAATCACCCCTTGCTGACCCTGTTTTAAATCCAGCGCTTCACGGGCGGTGTACCATATAATGAGCCCGATAGACAGGGCGAGTACGATCTCAATTACCGGGAAAAAGACGGAATAGGCAAAAATCGAGCGGATGTTGGCATCGCGGTGTTGTTTGTTGATGGTATTGAATTTTTCAAACTCTTTTTTCTCCGCATGAAAGGCCTGTACCACGCTCATGCCAGACAAATGCTCCTGAACAAAGGCATTGAGTGCTGCAACGGCATTGCGTACCTTAAAAAACGAGCGGTTAATGCTTTCCTTAAAATAATAGGTAGCAATGATCATGATCGGAAAAGGGATCAATGCGATCAGGGTCAGCCGCCAGTCGATCCAGAACATATACAGCAACACGCAAAGGATCGAGAGCAGATCGGCGATAATCGGGATCAGGCCATCGGAGAAAATCTCGTTGATCGATTCAATATCATTGATGGTGCGGGTAGTAAGGGTGCCGATGGGCGTACGGTCAAATTGCCGCAGGTTCAGCCGGAGGATCTTTTTGTAGATGGCATCCCGCATATCTTTTACCACTGCTTGTCCCAGCCAGGCTGTAGTAAAGGAAAAAGAAAAGCGCATGGCGGTCTCAATCAGGATAATCACCAGTTGGATCACTGTTACATACACCACCATCCGGGGAACGGAATGGGTTATATAATCATCTACCGTAAGCTGGATCAGCATCGGTCGCACAGGCGTAATAAGGGCCAGGAGGATGGCCAACACAACAGACAGGTAGAATTTTTTCTTATACGGTGCTGCGTATTGAAATACCCGCCTGACTTTCGAAACGTCAAAAAATGCCTTTTTTGAATCTGCCATGAACCTGCAAGATAATTATTCTGGAGACAATTTTTTTTTAAGACCCGCAAACTTATCTATCTTTCATGCTTCTAAAAAGAAAACGATATGGCATCCATCACATTGGCTATTGATATTGGCGGTTCCAAGGTAAAAGGGTGTACCCTCAATGCGCAGGGCGAAATGGTGCAGGATTATATTAAACAACCCACCCCTGTGCCGGCAACACCGGAAAACCTGGTGCATACCATTAAAGAGCTGGTGAAAGATTTCCGCTACGACCAGGTATCCGCCGGCTTTCCCGGTTATGTACGGAATAATATCGTGTATACGGCGCCCAACCTGGGCTCCCAGTACTGGAATAAAGTAGACCTGGCAGCCCTTCTCTCAAAGGCCTTGGGTAAACCGGCAAGGGTGGTGAATGATGCAGATATGCTGGGGCTGGGCTGTATTGCCGGCAAGGGGTTTGAGATGATGATTACCCTGGGCACCGGCTTTGGAACGGCGTTCTTTCTGGATGGAAAGCTGTTGCCGCACCTGGAAATCGGGCAACATCCCTGTATTAATAACAAAACCTATGATCAGTATATTGGTCAGCGGGCCTACGACGACCTGGGTAAGAAGGAATGGAACAAGCGGCTGCAGACGGTATTAAAAATATTGCAGACCACTTTTAATTATGATCATTTGTTCATCGGAGGGGGACTGGCCAAAAAAATAACGCTTGATTTGAAGGAAAATATGACCATCGTTTCCAATATCGATGGCATTGATGGTGGCGTGCAGTTGTGGAAACAATAGTTTGTTTCAGGGTAGCATTCAAAGTTTCAGACATGCCCGCCGTGACGGGTTAGATCCGTTTATGCCTGGAGTAAGCTGCTCAATTCACGGATCGTACCATCTTTTACAGAAATGAGATAGGTCGTTGAGCAGGAACGGCATCTCCATTTTTACATTTAATATTTTGCATTGGTTATTTTACATTCCCAAAGGGAGCAGTTCCAAAGCGGTACGAACTCCTAAATATCCTCTTCGCCGGTTTCTTTTTTATAGGCTTTGATGAATAAAGCGCCCAGGTTTTTATATGGAGGAATGTAGTCTTCCATTCCGGTAATATGCGCTGCTGCCCTAAACTCTTTCCAGAAGGGAATCCAGTCGATATCTTTTTTATTCCTCAATGTTTCCAGGAAAATCCGGATAAAGGGCAGGTTGATATCCCTGTAACCTGTTTGTTTTGATGAAATGATATGTGCGTCGGACGACCTTCTTAAAATAGAATCGATCAGGTTAAAACCACCGCAGGAGCCCATAAATACCACCCGGTTGGTGGGGCTTACATAGCCTACGCTGGTCATGGCATGGTAGCTATGCCCCCGGTGAAAGGTAACAGTAGGTGACTGGTTATTTTTCTCAAGGTATTCCTCCATTGCTGTTTGCGCCACATAATCCTGGTCGTCTTCATTGGGCAGGGGCCGGTTGGCATATACATAAACCGGAACGCCGCTGGTAGTTTTTGCCACCACGAACTTGCTGTTGCTCTGGTCTACCTTCCATTTGGGATCATTGGCAAATGTGCGCACGAAAATGTCAAAGTCCATTCTGCCGTCCTCATCTCCGTAAAAGAACATTTGGGTGATCACTTCTCCTTTTTCATTGGTAAGATTCGAAAAAGGCACCATATAAACCGGAGGAATACCCAGTTCTTTTGTAAGGTCGATATTATTTGCCGGGTTGGCCGACATAAACAGTTTTGAAAGAATGGTATAAATAGCAATACCACGTTGATTGCCGCTGCGCCGGTTTATTTCCAGGTTTCTTTTGATATTAGCCAGCATCTGCCGGGCCAGGTCGGGCAGGGTTTCATAAAGACTGGCATAGGAATCTGCCACATCCACGCCGTCTTCCAGGCCTTTTGATTTTTCCAGTCCGCTGGCAAAAGCCGTCATCAGGTCACGGGCGTGTGCTTCACTTTTAAAAGTGGTGAAAAAATTCTTAAGGGTATTATAGGAGGCTGCCTGGCTGATGAATTTCCGGTAATGATCAAAAGTGACGCTTACCAGCAGCGAATCGCCCCGGTTGTTGATTTTGCTCATCATCAGGGGATATACACCGCTTACATAACTGCTGGTATAGATCAGCCCATCCGTTAATACGGCCAGGTAGTACAGTTCCTGCGCATTCAGCGGTTGCAAACATTTAAAGCGAACGGCATTCGGCGACTCATGCAAACCATTAATTTCAGAAACAAAATCTTCCGCAGCCTTTCGCTCCAGGCGTTTGGTAAGCTCGGCGTATCCAATGGCCGTGTCTCCGGCAAGCGCCCGTTTTGTGTAATCGATTTGCGTATTTACCAACAGGCGGTAATATTTATAGCGGTCATCCTTGGCGGCATCCAGCTGGGCGGTTGTGATCTTCCCTTTTACCAGATTGTCCAGGAAAGGAAAATAGATCTGCCCGCTTTTTTGCTGGGACAAGGCAACCACCGTTTTTACAAATTCATCGTTTTGTATAGACCGGATCTTATAGCCCAGTTTGTTATTGGCCTGGGCATAAGAGTATAGCTGCTCGGGGAACTGTTTCCCAACGGCTTTGATCAGGCTGTCTGCTGCAGGCGCATCCGGGTAGTCTGTAAGCGCTGCAAAAGTTTTATGAGGATATTGGGTACAATATTTTACCAGCAGGATATCCTTTATTTGTTTATAACTGGGGTTTTCGTCAAAAATACGGGGCAGGGTGGCGGTGTACACAATATCGTAGGGGAAATACGATACATAAGGCACCAGCGATTCTTTTTTCTGATTGGCGTCGATCAGTTTTTTATAAAGTGCAATGATCTGGTCAAAATGAGTCGGTCGTACCTCTTTTTTCAACCATCCGGTACGCATATGGCTTAAAATAGCCACTAATCCGGAAAGATAGCCGGTTTTCATCCGATTATCAATGCTGGGATCGGTTTCAATTTGATACTGGAGCCAATCTACCTTTGTGGTAATCGCCTTCGTGGCAATCTGGCTGGCACTTTCATTATTGTCGATGGTAAAGCTGTCGTTGGCCTTGCCATCACTGCCCAGCAACAGTTTCTGCTGCTTGTTCACATTGTCGTGAGCAAGCTGCCGGGTAATGGGAACGGTGTATTCGGGTATATTCCCATTTTCGGTCTGTGAAAATGCCTGGGTTACGGATGCCACTACCAATCCTAAAACAAAAGCCGATCTTTTCATAAAAAAACGTACTAAAAATTCATGCGATGCGCAAAACTACCCCCTTTTTGTACAGGAAGGGAGCTTACGCTGATCTTTTAACAAAACCAAGACGCAAAAAATCAGATATCGGTTTCCCCGGTTTCTTTTTTATAGGCTTTTATGAAAATGGCTCCCAGGTTTTTATAAGGAGGGATATAATCTTCAAACCCCGGAACATTAGCCCGGCCTTTAAATTCCTTCCAGAAGGGGATCCATTCGATATCCTTTCCTGTACGGAGCTTCTCTGTTAACAATAAAAAGAAGGGTTTGTTGATGGCCGTTTTTCCGATCTGTTTGGAAGCGATGATATGGGCATCTTCCGATTTCCTTAAAATGGAGTCGATGAGGTTAAAACCACCGCAGGAGCCCATAAAAACCAGTTTTGAAGTAGGCGACATATAGTCGATGGTTGTGGGTGCGTAGTAACTATGCCCCCGGTGAATGGTTACCGTAGGAAAAAGCTCATGCTCTTCCAGATAGGCATTCAATGCCCGCTGGGCTTTATCATCCTCGCCCTTTGTTTCATCCAGCGGCCGGTTGGCATAAATGGAAACCGGGTTGCCTTTGGTGGATTTGATCACTACCCATTGCTTGTTGCTGCGATCGATCTTCCAGTTGGAGGGGTTAAACATATTCAGAAAGCCGTTGAAAATATTGCGCCCATCCTGGTCGCCATAAAAGAATACCTGGCTGATCACTTCGCCTTTTTCGTTTGCCAGCGAGCCAAAGCTGATATCATACACTGGTGGAATGTGTAATTCCTTGGTCAGATCAATATGATTGGAGGAGTCCGCGGAAAGAAAAAGATTGTTGAGGATACTGTAAATGGCTACCCCTTTCTGGTTGCCCGCCTGTTTGTTACGGTCCAGGTTTGCCTTTACATCGTTCAGCATTTGGCTGGCCAGGTCCGGAAGGGTTTCGTAAACGCTCGCGTACGAGTCCGCCACATCCACTCCGTCTTCCAGTCCTTCTGTTTTTTCCAGGTTGCTCACAAAGGAGGTCATCAGTTTTTTCGTGTCTTCTTTATCGGCGAATGTGCTGAGGAAATTTTTGAGGGTATTATAGGAGGCTGCCTGGCTGATAAATTTGCGATAATGATCAAAGTTGAGGTTTTTCAGCAATTCGTCGCCTCTGTTGCGGGCTTTCCGCATCATCAGCGGATATACACCATTGGTATAGCTGCTGGTATAGATCAATCCGTTGGTAAGTACTGCCACGTAGTACAGTTCTTCTGCGCTCAGCGGTTGCAGGACGCGGAAACGGATGGCATCCGGCCGTTCATGCAACCCGTTGATAGGGGCTACAAATTCGTCTTTGGCCTTTTGTTCCAGTTTACTTAAAAGGCTGCGGTAGCCGATGGCCGTATCGCCTGCCGATGCCCGCCTGGAGTATTCGATCTGGGTTTTTACCAACAGACGGAAATATTTTACGGGATCATCTTTTACAGCATCGATATCCCTGATGGTCAGTTTTTCAGAAGAGATGAGGTCCAGGAACGGAAAATAGAATTGCCCGCTTTTGTTATCGCTTCGCGCCATACCCACAATGCTTTTGATCAGCGCATCGTCTTCAATATTCTGGATCTTATAGCTAAGTTTATTATTGGCCTGGGCGTAATCGTACAATTGCTGGGGGTATTTATGCGCCATTACCCGTATCAGACTGTCGGCATAGGGCGATTCGGGGTTGGTTCTCAGCGAGGCAAAGGTTTTGTGCGGATACCGCTCGCTTAATTTCAGCAGGAGCACATCCCGGGTGTCCTTATAGCCAACATTGTCCTTAAAAACCCGCGGCAGAATGGCCGTGTAAGCAACATCATAGGGAAGATGGTCGATTACGGGGGCTATGGACCGTTTGTTGCGGTCGGCTTCAATACATTTTTTATAGGTGGCAATGATCTGCGGCAGGTAGGCGGCATCTACTTCACCCCGTCTCCAGCCGGTTTTTATATACCGGAGGATCTCCGAAAGGCCGGAAAGATAATTTGCTTTAAGTCGTTGATCCATAGTTGGATCTGTCTCTATTTCATACTGCAGCCAGTCTACCCGTTTCATCGCCGCATCGCTCACCGCGGCGTTTACCTGTCCATCTGCAGAAACGTTCAGTTGGGCGTCCGCCTTACCATCACTGGCCATTAATGCTTTTTGGTCGGCATCTACCGTTTCATGAAGCTTTAACCGGATCATGGCAGGCGTATAGGCCGGAACGGTATCCACCACCTCAACAGGGGTCAGCTCCCGCTTTTTTTTTCTTTTGGATCTTCTTTGTGCATCTGCCTGCACCGATAACAACAGCAGTAAAAGGAACGGTAAAAGCTTCTTCATATACATTAAGTCACAAGTTACATAGCCTGGGTAAGAATATTTGGTTAAAAATCATGCAAAATTTATACCATGATATCCGGCAGGCAAAACCAGGCGGATTTCAACGTAATTTTATGATGATGATTAGATTAATTTATTATTAACTCTCTGTAACCGGCTCGCGGAAAAGCCATATATCAAAAAAATACGGTTAGGTTTGCTTTAAATTTCTGTTAAATGGATAATAAAGGGTATAAAATTCTCGTTGCGGATGACGAACCCGACATCCTCGACATTTTATCTTATAACCTGATAAAAGAGGGCTACGATGTAACCACTGCCAAGGATGGCGAGGAGGCCATTGACCTGGCAAACAAGGTGAAACCACATCTGATCATCCTGGATATGATGATGCCGAAGAAAACCGGTGTGCAGGTATGCCAGGTGTTGCGGGCCCAATCGGCTTTCAAAGACACTCTGATCATGTTTCTTACAGCACTGAATGATGAATCTACGCAGATCCGCGGACTGGAAACCGGTGCGGATGATTATGTAAATAAACCGGTGAGCCCGAAAGTGCTGTTAAGCCGGGTGAGTGCGCTCTTGCGCCGCATTCATAAAGAAGATAATAAAGTGATCAAGGTAGGACCGGTAACCATCGATCCCGAGAAATTTGTGGTGCTGAATGGAGACAAGGAGATCATCCTGGCAAAAAAAGAGTTTGAATTGCTGTACCTGCTGGCCTTAAAGCCCGGCCGCGTGTTTTTGAGGAACGAGATCCTGAACGCGATCTGGGGCAATGATGTAATCGTGGGCGACCGAACCATTGATGTGCACATCCGGAAAATACGGCAAAAGCTGGAGCTGGATTGCATTACAACGGTAAAAGGGGTGGGCTACAAATTTGAAGTGTAGCCGATATCGATTTCCGGAATGATTTTAATGGATTGAGCATGTTTGACCCGAAGAACCTTTCACCAAGAAAATTATCTTTTTACACGGCATTGGGTCTGGCAGCTCCCATCAGCCTGATCGATTATGTATTTGAACAAAAATGGCAGCCTGCCGTAGCGTCATTTTTCGTGGTGCTTATCGGCGGGTTCCTGCTGGTGAGTTTTGTGCTGGAACGGTTCATCTACCGGAAGATCAAGGTTATTTACAAGTTCATTTACCAAACCAAGGCCACCCGGCGGCAGGAAACCTATTACAAATACATTCTTCCCAAAAAAAGCCTGGATGAAGTAGCGGTGGATGTGGAGACCTGGGCACAAGAAAATCAACAGAAAGTGGCCACGCTTCAGGCCAATGAAGAGTTCAGACGTGAATTCCTGCAAAATCTTTCCCATGAATTCAAAACCCCCGTGTTTGCTATCCAAAGCTATGTGGAAACACTTCTGGCCGGCGATATGGTAGACCCGGTGATCAGCCGGAAATTCCTGGAAAAAACAGCTACGAATGTGGAGCGGCTCACCAACCTGTTGCAGGACCTGGATGAGATCTCCAGCCTGGAGCGCGGGGAAATTACTATTGTAAAACGGAATTTTATTATACAGGACCTGTTGAAGGATTCCTTTGAAGGAATTTCGATAAAAGCAGAACAGAAGAACATCCATTTCAGTATTAAAAAAGGCTGTGAGGCGCCGATTATGGTGAATGCCGACAAGGAAAAGATCCGGCAGGTGGTGATTAACCTCCTGGAGAATGCGATTAAGTACGGAAAAATAAATGGCAGCATCAAGGCTGGAATCTATAAAACCGATGATAAGCGGATCTTGGTGGAGATCAGCGACGATGGGGTTGGGATTGCTGAAAAAAGCCTGCCCCGGATCTTTGAACGGTTTTTCCGTACCGAAACCGGTCGCAGTATGGATGTTACAGGCAGCGGGTTAGGCCTGGCGATCTGCAAGCACATTATTGAAGCCCATCAGCAAACCATCCACATCCGCAGCACGGAGGGGGTAGGTACTACCATAGGGTTTACCCTGGCGGCGAAGAAGGATTGACGGATAATTTGAAATTTGAGAATGTGAAAATGATTCAGCTGATCTTTTTCGTTACCTGCTTTACATAGGTAGCAGAAACCCGGGCCAGAGCTGCAATTTTAGGTATGTCAAAATCGGTATGGGTAAGAAGGCTCACCACGAATTCGAAATTTCGTTCTTCCCGGCCCTTTTCTTCGCCAATGCTGATGCCTTCTTCCCGTGCATAACTCAGCACATTGGCCTGGTCCCATTTATGTTTTAAGCGCTTATCGTGAAGCATCTTTTCCTCTTTTGTAAGGTTACTGTATTCAGCAATATGAAAAAAGCTTCTGAAAGATTGTTTTTCGCAGGAATACCGGGATTTTTTTTCATTTTGCCCAATACAAGGGAATCGCTCTATCCGGGTTTACCGATATTGCCCGAAGATCAGGGAACTGCAATTACCTCCAAATCCAAATGAATTGGACATTACATAATGGAGGGAGCGTTTTTCGTAAGCCTGCACCGGGATAAGCCCGGTTTTTTCAATGGGGGTTTCAAAGTTCAGGGATGGGTATATTTCCTGGTGGTGCAGATTGAGAATGCTATAAATGGCTTCTACCGCACCGGCGGCTCCCAGCGTGTGGCCGGTATAAGATTTGGTGCTGGCAAAGGCTGGCACCTTGTCAAACAAACGCAGCATGGCTACGCTTTCCGTTTCATCATTGTTTTCAGTAGCCGTTCCATGCGCATTGATAAAATCAATGTCGTCCGGCTGCAGGCCTGCGGTTTGCAAAGCTTCCTGCATGCAAAGAAAGGGGCCGTCGGCATTTTCTGAGGTGGAAGAAGGGTGATAGGCATCATTGCTGTTGCCATATCCCTTTAGTTCGGCGTAGACCTTTTGGGAGGGTGCAATGTTTTCCTCTTTTTCCAAAATGATAAACGCTCCGGCCTCGCCCAGGTTCAGGCCTTTCCGGGCCACATCAAAAGGCCGGCAGGGGGCATCGGAGAGGATCATCAGCGCATTGAACCCGTTAATGGTAAATTTCGCAAGACTATCGGTACCCCCTACAATCGCGCGTTCAGCCAGTCCGTTCTGCAGCAGGCGCGCCCCGTACATAATAGCATTGGCCGAAGAAGAGCAAGCCGTATTGAAGGTATTGACGATACCGCCGATATTAAAAAAAGATTGAAGAAACAGGGTGCTGGCGCTGTTTGAATAAGACGAGAGGTAAGGGCTGCCGGTAGGCACAGGCGCGTTGGCATCGGCATACATATGATCCGTCAGACACATGCCCCCCACAGTACTGGCGCTGATCAGCGCTGTGGAATGTTTACGCAGTTCCTGTTCGGAAAGCTGTGCATCGTCAATTGCCTCCTTTAACGCATGTAAAGCTATCAGATCAGTACGGGTAACCTGTGGTTGGGTTATGGGCATCAAACCGGCCAGCACTTCCGTACTTTGTTTTATTTCACCGAAAGGAAGCAGGGAGGTATATCTCGATTGCAAAAACGAAGCCTTTTCAATACCAGAGTGCGCTTCTGTAAGCGATTTCCGGTTTGCTGCCACCGTATTGCCGATTGAGGAAATAAGCCCGACGCCTGTAACTAAAATCCTGCCCAAAACGGAATTTTATTTTGTACGATGCTGTTCGATATAATCCACCATTGTATTAACGGTAGTTAAGATTTTCCTTCCTTCTTTGGGGTCCTGGATATTAATACCATATTCACGGGAAAGCATCACGATCAGTTCAATGGAATCAATGGAGTCCAGTCCGAGGCCTTCTCCAAACAAGGGCTCTTCATCCTTGATATCTTCAGGTTTTACATTATTCAGGTTTAAAAACTTAATAATCTGTTCTTTTACCTGCTGTTTCAGTTGTTCTTTTTCCATTGTTATGAGTTCTATATAATAGTTATCAAAAATAAGTATCACGGATGGTTGTACCCACCGGTTTTCTTAAAAGATGCGGGGCAATGCCTATTACGTTGCGGCCGTAAACTGTTTTAGAAAACGCACATCGTTTTCACTGAACAGGCGGATATCGTTGATGCCGTATTTTAACATTGCAGGCCGTTCTACACCCATACCAAAGGCGAAGCCCGTGTATTTTTCGGGATCGATATTACAGTTCCGCAATACGTTGGGATGCACCATACCACAACCTAGGATTTCCACCCATCCCGTTTTTTTACAAATATTACATCCTTTGCCCCCGCAAATAAAGCAGCTGACATCCATTTCGGCGCTGGGCTCGGTAAAGGGAAAATAAGAGGGGCGGAACCGCACCCGTACATCTTTACCATACATTTCGCGTACGAAGAAATAAAGGGTTTGCTTCAGATCAGCAAAAGATACATTCTCGTCAATATACAATCCTTCTACCTGGTGAAAAAAGCAATGGCTGCGCGCGCTGATGGTTTCATTCCGGTATACCCTTCCCGGGCAGATTACGCGGATCGGAAGTTTTCCTTTTTCCATCTCCCGGATCTGGGTATTGCTGGTATGGGTACGCAGCAGCCAGTCAACCGCGGTATTTTCACCGGCATCTACATAAAAAGTATCCTGCATGTCGCGCGCAGGGTGGTGTGCCGGCATATTCAGGGCGGTAAAGTTGTGCCAGTCATCTTCGATCTCGGGGCCTTCAGCTACGGCAAATCCGAGTCGCTGAAAAATGGAAATGATCTTATGACGCATCAGGGAAATAGGATGACGGCTGCCCAGGGGAACGGCATCGCCCGGCAGGGAAAGATCCGGCCGGGACTGATCTGCTGCGCCGGCACCGGCTGTTTCTTTCAGTTCGGCATACTTCTGCTCAGCAAATAGTTTAAATTCATTCAGCAGCTGCCCCGCTTCCTTCTTTTGTTCTACGGGTACATGTTTCATTTCAGCCATTGCTTCTTTTACCCGGCCTTTGGAACCGAGCCATTGAATGCGGAATGCTTCCGCAGCCTGTTCGCCGGAGCCGGAGAAAGCGGCAATTTCCTGTTTATAAGCGTCTAATTTTTGAATCAAATCCTGCATAGCGGGCAAAGATAACTAAAATGAAGGAGGCAGGATACCGGTAATTTTGGGGAGATGAAACCATTTTTTGTGGCCGGGGATCATCTGGCTGATACCGCGGGCAACGGGCCTGGTTCCTGCATGTGTTTCGGTTTTTCGGTATAATAAAATGGCGTAAGTTGATGTTGAAAACAGGTGAATCACTAAAAGATGAAAACATCATGCAATTAACTGTTATTCAGCAAAGCATATATGAAATAAGAGGTTTGCGCGGCAGATGGATTACAATCCTGCCGATCTATATCAGTTGAAACCAAATGATTGAAAGGAGCTGTAAAAAGTAAATATAGTATCTGCAAATTGATTGCTGCTTGGGGTACTATATAAACGGTAAGCATACAATTACCGCCAATAAAAAAGTCTTACAATATTGCTTGTAAGACTTTTTAAAAGCTGTAGGGGGAGGGCTCGAACCTCCACGAGGCAGTTAGCCGCAACACAAATTCCGTGGTGGTCAACCCCGGTCGGTCCCAACCGAAATCGGAACCGGCTCTATGCTGTGTTTATCCTGGACTCCTCACCCCCGAGACAAGAGGGCATGTCTGCCAAAAATTTCATCACCCCACAGTGTAAAAGAACCCGCTGTTTCAGCGTTTGATAGAACAAAAATAGAGAATCTTCCCTGTTCATTCCAAATAATTCAATAAAAATTTTGAAAATATAGAAAATGTTTAAATATTTGCAATGATTGTTAAATTATTTGAAATCAACATTGCCTAAATGAACAATAAATTGAATCTGGACAAACTCGATTTGCAGATCATCCAGCACATGATGGAGGATGCAGAGATCTCTTATGCCGACCTCGGTAAAAAGCTTTTTGTATCAGGCGGTACCATACATGTGCGCATAAAAAAACTGCAGAAAGACGGCATAGTGAAAGGTACGAAATTAAATACAGACCTGAAACTATTAGGGTATGATGTAATCGCTTTTATCGGCATTTATCTGAAAGAAAGTTCTCTTTATGATTCTGTAGCCAAGGAATTGTATAAGTTAAAGGAAGTGGTACGGCTCAATTATACGACCGGAAACTATAGCATGTTTGCAGAGATCATTTGTAAGGACATCAGCGAGTTGCGGAACGTACTGCACGAGAAACTGCAAAAGATCAAAGGCATCGAAAGAACTGAAACGCTGATCTCTCTTGAGGAAAGCTTTGCCAGAAATGTAAAAGTGCTGGACTAGGGTCGTTTAGGCCTTTTAGTTGATGCGATGGTTGTGTCCAATTTCAATGGGGATGCAATAGCAACGCGTTGTGTAATGGCGCGCATGCTGACGACCTTACAGTTTTCCTCTTACGTTGAGTGCATCTCGTAAACCGTTTCCAAAAAGATTAAACGCCAGCACAAGGATCATGATAGCAAATCCCGGGGCCAGCGCCAGCATGGGGTTTTGAGTAATAATGAAATTATAGTTTTCCTTGATCATTAGTCCCCAGCTGGGTTGAGGCGGTTGTACACCAACACCCAGGAAGCTGAGCCCGGCTTCAATAACAATGGCCGACGCAAAGTTGGCCGCTGCAATCACCAATACGGGTCCCATAATATTGGGCCATATATGCCCCGCAATGATCCGCGCATTTTTAAATCCAAGCGCCTTAGTGGCTTCAATATATTCCAGTTCTCTTACCGCCAGCACCTGCCCCCTCACAAGCCGCGCCACGTTCACCCACATCGTTAATCCCACAGCAATAAATACCTGCCAGAAGCCTTTGCCCAACGCCAATGTAATGGCAAAAACCAATAGTAATGTAGGGATGCTCCAGATCACATTGATGAACCACATAATGGCTTCGTCGATCCTGCCCCTGTAAAACCCGGCAAGCGAACCAAGGATCAATCCGATGCTGATAGAGATCAGCACAGTAATCATCCCTACACTAAGACTCACCCTCGTGCCCACAATAAGCCTGCTGAGGATATCCCGCCCGTAACTGTCGGTTCCCAGCCAGAACGTTTTTGTCACAATGGGTGTTTGGGCCAGTTGTGCTTTTGCAAAATGCACCTGCTCTGTAACGCCTTCATCAATATATTTATCAACGAAAACGCTGTCGGATGTATACCGGTAACTGGTAATGGGAATATAATCCGCCTGGTCCGGCCGGCCATTCAGCAGCTGCTGTACCAGGCCGGAAAAATCTGGCTGCTGTTCTTTTATTACTTTTAAAAAAGTTTGCTTCCTCCCGGGCTTGGCACCCCCGATCTCAAGAATAATGCGGTTGGCATTGGGAGACGCATCTTCTGCCAGGAAATAACAGAAGATTGCTACGAAGATGGAAAAAAGAATCACGCATAAACCCGCCAGGGCTCCTTTATTTTTTTTGAGTCGTTTCCAGGCAGGCTGGCGGAATATGGAGAATAATTGCATGCGTTTCAAATGTAAGAAAAAACCGATCTGTAACCGGATTATTTTACCTGGCGTCCCTTCCACTCATACCGGCCAAAACTTCCCAGGAACCCTGCAAGTATCGTGTACCCGATATGTAGCGGCTGGAACAGAAAAAAATATTTTAATCGCGATCCCTTGCCAAAGAACTGTGCTACGCTTTTAATAAAAGGATATTCGATAACGGTTTTTAAGATCCAAAAGGTAAGCAGTAGATACAGGCTGGTGCTGTTTACAAAACCCGCAAAGAACAAGACCAAAAACGAAAGGTTAAAAAGATATACCAGCAACAACACGGCAAAGATGCGCTTGTCGTCATAACTGGTGGCCTTGCTGGCCCAACGGATGCGTTGATTGATGAATGCCTTCCAGCTGGACGCGGCCGCAGTTTTAACAATCGCTTGCCGGGACTTAAGATAGGCAATGCGATGTGGATACCGTTTCCATATTTTGTGCATCAGCAGCATATCATCTCCGGAGGCAATAGTGTCAATGCCCCTGAATCCGTCCACCTCCGCAAATACATCCTTCCGGTAAGCCAGGTTGGCGCCATTGCACATGGTATGTATATTTTTATAAACAGAAGCACCCGTAATTCCCTGCAATGTCAGGAAATCCAGGTCCTGGAATACATTCACCACCGTTTTTTCTTCTAGAAATGCAACGGGCGCCGCAATAAATACCGGGTCCGTTTTATGAATTGTCTGTGCAAACGCCTGCAGCCAGCCGGCCGGAACCATACAGTCGGCATCGGTACAAACGATCCATTTGTTCTGCGCTGCGGCTATCCCGGTTTCAATGGCTTTTTTCTTATAGGAGTTCAGTGCTCCGCCGGTGAGCCGGATAAGGTTGATCAAAAACGTTGCATTGTTGGCGGCGCGGAACTGTGCTACGAGGGCCGCTGTATCGTCTTCCGAATGATCATCTACAACGATTACTTCAAAAAGATGAAAGGGATATGCCTGTTGTTTTATCGATTCCAGCAGGTGTAGGATATTGGGGGCTTCATTCCTGGCGGGAATGATAACTGAAAAGGTAACCGGATGACCGGGAGTTGCATCATCGGGCTCCAGGGTTTGCAAGGGGATCTGTTTCCAGCTTTTTGTATAAAACAGGATCAGAAATGTGTAAATAACAAACAAGAAACATAAAATGCCGGTGAACCACATGAAACAGCAAAGCTAACGGTTCCGGGTTGAAAATGTGCAGCGGTGATGGCCAGCAGCATGAAGACATCTTATGCCGGGTATTGTTCCGCCTCACAATAAAAGGATTAACCCGATTGTAATGGCTGTATAGAGCCCTATGACCTTATAAGTAGCCAATTTATCCTGCCGGTATTCTTTAAAAAAAGCTTTTTTCATTGTTGATGTGCCGGGTGTTTGCCGGAGTAGTCTTACCAGCTTTTTGTCGTATGCTACTGCAGCAAACATAAGCTCCTTTTTTGCATAGAAGTCCTGCAGGATATTAAAAAAATAGTGAGGTTGTACCAGGGCTACCTGATAAACAACTTCACTAAAATACCTGCTTGAAGAGGGGTATTCAGCAGGCAAGGTTTTTAAACTATCGATAAGTATTGTATAAGGAATTGTTTCGGCATTGCGAAGGATAAAGTTTGTTGTATTTGAAAACCGGGTTTGTTCCCGGGCGGTGCTGTCTTCGATATTTTTGACGGCTTTATCCGTTCTGCTTATAAACGCATAATGGTCCTGGTTTTTTCCGGGAACGCTGTTCCAGGCAACGTACCCGTTTCTAAATGTATAATGGTATAAGGGAAAGCAGCTATTCAGGCTGTGTGAAAGCGCAAAATAACTTTTCAGAAAATAGGCATGATTTAAAATAGAATCGGCTTCGCCGGTGGTCGCTACTTTTTTTATGGGTAATTTTTCATTTTTACCGGTTTGCAGGAAATAGCCGCCAACACTGGTATCCAGTAAATATTGCCGGCTTTTGAATACATGGTCTGAGGTTGGATAAAGCGTATCAATGAAGATAACTGCAGGTCCTGTTCCCGCCTTATCAACATATACACCCATTTTGTAAACCTTTATCATGTTGTTGATACATTCTATATAATGCTGTTTATTTTTTTTTACTGTTTTATAAAAGCAGCGGGAAGGTGTTTGGGAAAATACCCGTAAACAGATCAGTGAAGAGGACAGGAGTATTGCGGTGCTTATAAGTGCAGATAGTCGGGCCATATGCCTGGTTTGTTTTGAAGTGGAAAACTAAATGATTCGTATTTTTAAATAAAGCAGGATAAGATGATTTAACAATTTTCTAATAGCGACATTTAGGATTAAAATTAAAGTAAATCAAGAACCCGGTGCACTGTTTTGTCCTGCAACAGCCGGTGGCCCGTTTCCAGTACATAGGTTTGGGCAAACGGTTCGATGTTTTTTATAAACTGAAAACCGCGCCTCGCAGGGATCACACTATCGTATTTTCCAAAATAAAGCTGCACGGATGTTTGTCTGCGGGCAATTATTTTTTTTATCTGTGCAATATCGGGTTTAAAAAAGCGAAAGGCTGTCCAGGTGGTATACAGCATTTGACGTACCTGCGGCCGGTGGAGATAATGAATGGTAAACTTTTTGACCCCGGCATTGATCACTCCGGCTTTATTCAGGATGCCCGCAAATTTTATCAGCCACCACGGGTGTTTCATCGTAAATGCAAAAAGACGATTACCTATCATCGTATGTGCAGAGCACCAGTACCAGAAACTCATTTCCAGACCATCCGGGGCCAGTAACAGCAACTGTTGAACGTTTTGGGGATATTGCTGGTAGTAGGATAAACAGATGCGCCCGCCCAGGCTAAATCCCACCAGGATGAGCGGCGTTGTGGCAGCAAAAGACTCCGCGGTCAACACCAGTTGCAGGATTTCATGAAGCTGGTCCGGCGTAAAACGGCACCCTTCCCTCCAGCGGGTATTTCCATGAAACGGCGCATCAATGGCCAGGATGGTAAACCGGTTGGTGTTGTTTTTAAGAACTGAAAATGCCTGCGCCGATTCATTGAAGCCGTGGAAACAGACCACCGGTTGAGCGCCGGTGCCGCTAACGCCATAACTAATGACCGATTGCCTGTATAAAATGTATTTCTGTTCCAGATGTGCCGGTTTGAAACTTTCCGGTAATATTGCAATTTCGGTGTTTTTCACTGGCGGGCCCCGCAATACAGGATTAAAAAAGCGATTTCGTCACAAAAAAACAGCAATTCATTACATGTACAGGGCGGCGGCGCCTGCCGGTTCAATACTTTTGAAAAAAAACAATGCGTATTATCCTGTACTGCCTTTCTGCCATCGCAATAGCCGGCAGTTGTAATAAAAAAAAGGATCCTCCTGTACCGGAACTTCCGGACGCCACCATACAATATACCGATCTGCATAACCGGACGGTAGCGTTTGGTCAGAAAGGTTCGGTTGATGCAGATGCAAACGGAACGGAAGACCTGGCTTTTAGAACGGCACTGGTGGGAGATCCGATCAACAAGGAAGATAAGCAGCAATGGCGGGTTCAGGTTTACTCCACAACCCGGCTGCCGGTAAATACAGATGACCGCATCCCGGTAATGTCCCCAAAACAGCAGGTCAGTGTACAGGATTTCAATGGGTATCATTGGGCGGAAGGGGTTGCCGCATTACTTACGGAGCGGGTAACCAACGAAAATGATCAGGTATTCTGGCGGGGCGACTGGACAACAGCGGATCACCGGTTTATTCCATTTCGGATCACCCGTAATGGCCGGACCTACGCCGGTTGGGTTGAGGTGAGTTTTAACAAAAACCAGGAACAATTAATATTACACCGGGCCGCTCTTTCATTGAAAGAAAACCAGGCCATCGAAACCGGTAGTTAACCTTTCATATTTACGAGTTCTTCCCGAACCTGGAAGACAAAGGCGGTATCAAAAGTTTTATTCCCCCCGGGAAACGGACTTTTGATGCCGCCGTTCTTTTATTTGGTTTATTGAGCAGAATCAATTCCCAAATGTTGGAGTGATAAAAAAATAAACTAACTTTGGTTAGTTGTTAAAACAACTATATGCCAAACAACCAATTTAAAAAAAGTGAATTGTACAGCTTCATTACCAGTGTGGCCAGTACGGCTATTGCCCGGAGGTTGCAGAAAAAGTTCAATCAGGCGGATTTAAGTCTGACCATTGAACAATGGAGTGTGCTGTACCATTTATGGAAGGAGGATGGCATTAGTCAGCAGGATCTTTGCAAGGCTACGTTCCGGGATAAACCCAGCATGACCCGCTTGGTAGACAACCTTGAGAAAGCAGGAATGGTAAAACGAATTCCTTCGCGGGCCGATCGCCGGAAGAATATGATTTATCTTACGGAAAGAGCGAAGGAAATGCAGGATACCTGTTACGGTTTTGCAGAGGAAACCGTAGAAGAAGCACTTGCAGGCGTAAGTCAGGATAAAATAGAAGTTTGTAAAGAAGTACTGAAAGTTGTGTACGAAAATTTAAGGTAGAGCGCTGTCGTTCATCAGCTATAAGCTGTTGGCGGTGCGCTTTCAATATGAGCCGGAAAGCTGGTCCTTATTCCACAGCCGATGGGTTGCCGCAACCCTGAATGGCGGCGCCCCGGAGGGCGGCAGTACCGGAAGGCACCTGGCCTGGAAGGTGCGGAACGATGCCGGGGCAATGCACGAACGGTGAAAGCCCCAAGTATTAAAAAACTTAAAAAACAAAAACAATGGATGCTGCTGTAAACAACGAAACGATCACTAAAGGCGCGGAATGGCTGATAAAAGAACAGGACCCGGCCGCAACATTTATTGCCAACGAGTTTGATGAAGAGCAGTTAATGATCCGGGATTTGTGCAACCAGTTCCTGGAAGCGGAGGTGTGGCCCAACCTGGACCGTATTGACAGTATGGAACCGGGGCTGATGAAATCGCTGGTGCAAAAAGCCGGAGAACAGGGACTGCTGGCCACCTCATTCCCCGAGGAATACGGTGGGTTGGGGAAAGATTTTGTAACCTCCACCATCATTAATGAATACCTGGGTGCAGGGCATTCGTTTTCTGTGGCCATTGCGGCGCATACGGGCATCGGCACCCTGCCCATTTTATATTTTGGAAACCCGGAACAAAAGCAAAAATATATTCCAAAGCTGATCACCGGTGAGTGGACCGGCGCCTATGGGCTTACTGAACCCAATAGCGGAAGCGATGCCCTAAGCGCGAAAACCACGGCCAAACTAAGTGATGATGGGAAATATTATTTACTGAACGGACAGAAATGCTGGATCACCAATGGGGGCTTTGCAGATGTATATACCGTTTTTGCCAAAGTGGACGGCGATAAATTTACCGGCTTTATTGTAGAGCGTGGCATGGAAGGGTTTACCCAGGGACCGGAGGAACAGAAAATGGGCATCAAAGGCTCTTCTACTGTACAATTATATTTCCAGGATGCGAAAGTACCTGTTGAGAACGTACTGGGGGAGATTGGTAAAGGACATAAGATTGCCTTTAATATATTAAACATAGGGCGCCTGAAGCTTTGTGCAGCAGCGCTGGGCGGGGCACGCAAGGCCTTTAATACATCGCTGGAATATGCAAAAACGCGGGAACAGTTCAAACAACCCATCAGTAATTTCGGGGCCATCAAGCATAAAATAGCGGAAATGGCCATTGGCATGTTTACTGCCGAATCGGCGCTGTACCGTACGGCTAAATGGATTGATGCGTTTGAAAAAAAGTTGCTGGCAGAAGGCAAACCTTTTAATGAAGCCTTACTGGGTGCAGCAGAAGAATATGCTATTGAATGTGCCATGTTAAAGGTTTTTGGAAGCGAGCTGCTGGACTTTGTGGTAGATGAGGGGGTACAGATCCACGGTGGAAACGGGTTTAGTTCAGAATACAATATTTCCAGGGCTTACCGCGATAGCCGGATCAACAGGATTTATGAAGGTACCAATGAAATCAACCGGCTGCTGATCCTGGATATGACACTGAAACGTGCCATGCAGGGAAGGCTGAACCTGATGGGGCCGGCCATGGAAGTGCAAAAAGAACTGATGAGCATCCCGGACTTTGGTGGGGAAGACGAAACGCCGTTTGCGGAAGAACGGAAACTGATCGCCAATCTTAAAAAGGCAATCCTGATGGTAGCCGGTGCTGCCGCACAAAAATTAATGATGAAGATCGAAGGTGAACAGGAGATCCTGATGAACATTGCCGACATGGCCATGGATGTATTCCATGCAGAAAGCATGCTGCTGCGTACCATGAAGACCGCAGCAACCAACGGTGAAGCCGCAGCGGCCGCCTATGCAGACATGACCCGGATATACCTGTACGATGCGGCCGACAAGATCAATAAAGCAGGCAAGGATGCCATCAACGGGTTTGCCGAAGGCGACGAGCAGCGCATGATCCTGATGGGATTGAAGCGGTTTACCAAAGCACAGCCCTTTAACAGCAAGGAGGCGCGGCGCCGCATTGCTGATCAATTAATCAACACAGGCTATTACTATTTTTAATACCCTCCGTATGAACATTGAGAAACCGGGGCTTTGCCCCGTTTTTTTTGCGCCCGATTAGACCTTGCTGTTTCCCGGCGCGGCAAAAACGGCCCGGCCTATCAAAAAAATATGGCCCGGCAAACTGCAATGAAGCAGGGAAATTTCAAATATATAAATAACTTAAACTGAAAATACTCTTTGCAGAGGATGAGCGGTCAGGAGATCACTCCTGATGCACGCGGCCGCTCCGGCGATCGTTTTATCCCGTTAAAAATTTTTCCAGTTTTAACAGAGCCTATATATTTGTTACTGTATTTAACTATTATGAGAACGACGTTATTTTCCGTACTGCTGTTTTTGATATGCTTTTTATGCCAGATCGCCAATGCCCAGGAGGGGGCCAATCTTAAATTTGGTAAGGTTACGGCCGCTGATTTTACGCTTCGATCGCCTGTAGTAGACTCCAACACCAGTGCGGTGGTACTGGCCGATGTAGGCAGTTCCCGGATCGAAGGCAATAATAAAGGGTGGTTTTCGCTGATCCATAAACGTACGACAAGAATCAAAATCCTGGATAAGAAGGGCTTTGATGCCGGTAATGTGTCCATCGACCTGTATGTCTCTCCCGATGGGGAAGAAAAGCTGACCGACATAAAGGGGATTACCTATAACCTGGAAAACGGCTCCGTACAGCAAACCAGACTGGAAGCGGCAAATATTTTTAAAGAAAAACAGAGCCGTCGCTGGACTTCACGGAAATTCACTTTTCCCAATCTGAGGGAAGGCTCAATTTTGGAATATACGTATACGATTGAATCGGAATTTTTATTCAATCTCCGGCCCTGGGAATTTCAAGGAGCATATCCGCGGCTGTTTACCCAATATACTGTTTATATTCCCGAATTCTTCCAGTATGTATTTTTGTCGCAGGGGTACGTGCCTCTGAAAAATACGAAAAAGGACGTCTTTAAAAGCTGGTCGGTATCGGAATCGAGCGGAACCCAGGCTACGGAGCACTATTCGCTTTCGGGCTATGAAACGCAAAATACCTGGTCGGCAGCGGATGTGCCGGCATTAAAAGAAGAGCCGTTCACTTCTTCGCTTCACAACCATAATTCAAAGATCGACTTCCAGCTTTCGCAGTACCGTTTTCCAAATATGCCGCCCAAGGATATAATGGGCAACTGGGCCACCGCCAGCGAGCAGCTGTTAAAACATGAAAATTTTGGAGCGGAGATCACAAGGCCCAATTACTGGCTGGGAGATGTGGTAAAAGATATAGTACCTGCAGGAGCCGGCAACCTGGAGGCGGTACAGGCAGTGTATACCTACGTAAGGGATCATTTTACAACCACCCAGTCAAACGGGTTTTATATTTCCGAGCAAACCACTCTAAAAGATGTGTACAGGAAAAAAAGCGGAACGGCCGCAGAAATCAATATGCTGCTCATTGCTATGCTGAAACAGCGGGCCATTACAGCTGATCCCGTATTATTAAGTACCCGGAGCCATGGCTGGGCCAACCCGTTTTATCCGTTGCTGGATCGGTATAATTATGTTATCTGTGCTGCCCGGGTAGATGGAAAATCCTATTACCTCGACGCTACAAGGCCCCGTTTGGGCTTTGGAAGATTGCCAATTGAATGTTTTAACGGCCCGGGTTTTGTGGTAAGCGCCGCACCGAGGAATGTAAACTTTGAGGCGGACTCATTACGCGAACAAAAAACAACACTGCTGTTCCTGATGAACAAGGAAGATGGCAAAGGAATGGAAGGTTCTTTCAGCAGCACCGTCGGGCATTTTGAATCGTACCAAATCAGGGATCAGCTGGCAACCAAGGATATGGATGCCTACTTTAAAGAGACGGAAAAATCCTATTCCTTCCCGATGAAATTCTTTGATACGCAGATCGATTCATTGAAAAAGTTAGACTATCCGGTTACCGTGCGATATAAAATGAGCTTCGACACCGGCGGAGAAGATATGATTTATCTGAACCCGATGTTCGGGGAAGCGGTAAAAACCAACCCCTTTACCTCGGCCGAACGGAAATACCCGGTAGAAATGCCGTTTACCATGTATCAGATCTTTGTGCTAAACATGGAATTACCAAAGGGCTATGAAGTAGAAGAATTGCCCAAATCAACCAGGGTGATGCTCAACGAAAACGAGGGCATGTTCGAATATATTGTCAGCTCCTCAGGTGGGCGCCTGATGCTTCAGAGTAAGATCGACATCCGGAAGGCTGTTTTTCAGGCGGAGGATTATCAGACCTTGCGCGATTTTTTTGGACATATTGCCAGAAAGCACAGCGAGCAAGTGGTATTAAAAAAAATTAAACAGTAATGAAGGAATTTTTTAAGAAGGTTTTTGTTTTGCTTACAGCGATGGTATTGTCTGTATGGGCAAAAGCCGAATATCCTGCAAGTGCGATACCGGAAGCCCTGCAAAAAAAAGCTGACCTGGTGAAGCGCCTTGATGAAACCATCATAGAAGTGCGGAATACCGGTAAAGCCATTTACCGCCGGCACTATGTATATACCATTCTCAATGAGGCAGCGGATGCATATGCTGCCCTGGTTGTAGGGTATGATAAATTTCGGCTGATCGACGATATTTCCGGCACACTTTATAATGCGGAAGGAAAGAAGCTGCGGTCGGTAAAGAAAAAAGACATTCAGGATGAAAGCGGATCGGATGGCTCCAGTCTGATCACAGACGGACGGTACAAGTATCATAACTTTTATTACAAACAATACCCCTATACGATCGAATATGATATGGTGATGGAGCTGAACGGACTGTTTTATTTTCCGGAGTGGATGCCACAAAGCGGGCCAAAGATTGCAGTAGAAAGCAGCCGGCTTAGTGTAGAAGCTCCCAGGGACTATAACCTGCGTTATAAAATGTTTCATTATACGGGCATGCCGCAGGTGAAGGATCTGAAATCTACAAAACTTCTTTCCTGGCAACTGGGCCCGGTGCCCGCCCGGGAAGAGGAACCCTTTGCCCCGGAATGGAACCAGCTGGTGACCCGGGTGCTGATGGCACCGTCTGATTTTGAGATCGGGGGGTATAAAGGAAATATGGATACCTGGCAGCAATTTGGAAAATTTATGACCACCCTTTATGCCGGACGCGATGTATTGCCTGCGGGTATAAAAACAAAAGTGCGAGAGCTGACGGCAGGGTTAAAAAACGATCGGGAGAAGGTTGATACGCTGTACCGGTATATGCAGCGAAACGCGCGTTATATCAGCATTCAGCTGGGCATCGGAGGATGGCAGCCGCTGGATGCCACCTATGTTGCCGAAAAAAAATATGGAGATTGTAAAGCATTGTCGAATTATATGGTGGCACTGCTAAAAGAGGCAGGTATCAAAGCACATTCTGTATTGATCAGCGCAGGAGCCGATGATAAAGATATTGTAAGTGACTTCCCCTCCAATCAGTTTAATCATGTGGTGGTTTGCGTACCCGGCACCCGGGATTCCATATGGCTGGAGTGTACCAGCCAAACCGTTTCACCCGGTTATATGGGAAACTTTACCGGCGACCGGGAGGCTTTGCTGATTGACGATGCGGGCAGCAGGCTGGTAAGAACACCCGCGTATAGTCAGGCGGAAAATACACAGTTCCGGGTGATTGATGCCCGGCTGGATGCGACCGGTACATTGGATGCAACAGTTGTAACCCGCTGCACAGGACTGCTGCAGGACGACCTCCATGGTGTAATGTATGGGTTGTCGGATGAAGAGCAGCAAAAAAGATTACGCAATCATTTTTCGCTTCCCAACTACGAAATCAATGCATTTGCTTACCGGGAAGCCGGGAGCAGTGCGGTACCGGTTGTCACTGAAAAAGTACAGCTGGTATCAAAGAACTATGCAACCATTACGGGGAAGCGCCTGTTTATTGCGCCAAATGTATTAACGGGCAATAACCGCAAACTTCCGGATGAAGAGCAGCGGAAAGAGGAAATCATATATCCCTATGGTTTTAAAACGGCAGACAGTGTTTCGATCCGGATACCGCAGGGCTATATGGTAGAATCCATGCCGAAATCGGTAAGCGTGGAAAATGCTTTTGGTGTGTATGAGATCCGGTTTGAGTTAAAGGCAGATACGATCTGGATGACCCGCAGGTATGAGCGTAACAGCGGCCGTTTTCCCGCGGGGGACTATAAAAAAATGGCGGCTTTTTACGATACGATCTATACCGCCGACCGGTCGAGGATGGTGTTGGTAAAAAAAGGAGAATAAGCCTTTGGGTTATCGCCTGCGTTTTATTGAGCAATGTAAATTGCGGTACTACAACTACCATGAATATAGCAAAGATGAACTACCTGGCTTATGGAGTAGCCGGTTGATAAATGTGGCGGGCCAGCTCGGGTAGTTGTTTACGGATGGCAAACAACACCAGTTCCGCAACTTTCCGCGCCCCTAGTTCTGTAAAATGTGTATCATCTGTTTTCCCCGCCGGGTAATGCGGATGCTCACCCGGTAAAAGATGCATAAATAACAACCGCGAAGGACCTTCGCCTAATTGCTGGTATAATTGCTGGCTTTCCCGATCAAGATCAATGAAGGGGGTGTGCGCAACTTTTGCCACTTCTCTAACAATACCGGAATAAACGGCATGTGTTTCGGTTACCATTCCGGCGGTATCAAATTTTCTCCGGCCAACAGGCGTAATCAGCACCGGAACCGCGCCCTTACTTCTTGTTTCGTTAATAAACTGCAACAGGTTGCTTTTGAATTCCGGCTCGGGGGTGTAGGTTTTTTTTGTAGGCACTTCATCGTTATGTCCAAACTGGATCAATACATAGTCTCCGGCTCCTGCTTCCGCAATGATTGATTGCCAGAGGCCCTCTTTTTTGAACGAAGAAGTACTTCTTCCGTTTTTTGCCTTATTTACCACTATTACGGAGGTATCCCAAAAATAAACAAACGGCATGCCCCATCCGGTTTCCGGGAAGGCTTTCTGATCTTTTATAGCCATGGTTGAATCGCCAGCCAGGAAGATCTTGGTTTTTTTCTCAGCAACTGGTGCAAAGGCTGAAAGAAACACTAGTAAAATACCGGTCCAGGTTTTTTTCATCATCTATCGTTTACAAGACTGTTAATGTATATTTCAATATTTGAATAACGGGCATCCAGTGTAAAAGCAGTAGCATCCTGCCTGTTGTTAGGATTCAAAGCATGCGCCTCTTCCCAGTCGTCCGGTATACCGTCCAGGTCGGTATCCACCGGCGGTGGCACCTGTTTTAGAACGGGCCAGGCTGTTACGGTTGCTTCATAAAGAGCGCCATGTGGGTAATGGCCCTGCACATCAATAAGCGCTCCTGTCCGGTTCCTGACGTCGTTAATGATGCGTTGGTCCAGCGTATCTCTTTCCGGTAAAATGGCTCCGGTCTGGTTCAGTACGGCGGTATAGGCCTCCGCTGCAGATTGAACCGGCAGCGTAATAGCATGGAAGGGCCGGGTTGCAATGGCTTTTTGTTTATCCGCCTCCGTTCCGTTGTTGCCCATATGAATACCTTTATAGTTGTTAGCGGTTACATCCGGCGCCCCGTCTACATAGTTTCCGGTTACATAGTATTGCCCAAATGGAATCTGCTTTTTTTCTTCCTTATAGGGATTTACAATCCGGTAGCGTACGGAAGCCCTGGTGGCAGGCCCGTATTTGAAATAATTGTTTACAATATTATAAAATCCGCCCTCTCCACCATAAATATTATTACCACCCCAGTTGTAGATTACATTATTTTGAAAGTCGGCCAGCTCCGAAACAGCGCCCAGCCGCACACCATTGAACCGCGGATTGCGGCTGTTACAGTGGGCAAAAAGATTATGATGCGCACTGAAATGCGCGCCACCCCAAATACCGCCGTAGCCATGATGCTCAAAGTCGCGATCGCCTTCTTCAAAGTGATAGGAATAATTAAGCGGCTCAAACAGCATGTTCCATTGCAGGGTGGTACTGTCGCCCCGGTAAACGGAGCAAACTTCGTCGGTGCTCCAGCTCATGCTGCAGTGGTCGATGATGATATTGTTGCGACCCGCCCCACCAAAGGCGTCGTCGCCACCGCCTCCGTTCACCATGCCCTTATTTTGATAGCGGTCGCCCATCCGGAAGCGCAGGAACCGGATGATGATATGATCGCCTGCCAAAACAACCGGCTGGTCTGCCAGGCAAATGCCGCCACCAGGTGCTGTTTGCCCCGCAATGGTTTTGTTGCCTTTTATATTCAGTCTGCTTTTTAAGTGGATGGTGCCCGAAACCCCGAATACAATGATGCGGGGCTCATCTGAACTTACTGCTTTTCGAAAGCTTCCTTCGCCTTCATCATTTAAATGAGTAACGATATACACACGGCCGCCCCTTCCGCCGCGGGTATATTTTCCGAAGCCCTCCGCACCCGGAAAAGCAAGGGCTCGCCCGCTGTTTGAAACGCCGGTTTCCTGGGCGGAGCCATAGAACACAGTGATAGAAAGAATAAGCGTCAGCAGGCGATGCATATACTCAACAATTTTGGGGAACCAGCGTTAAAAAAACCAAAGGGAAACGATGATCATACAGGCGGTCCCTAATACAGCGTATAAAAAGCTCTTTTTTCATATATCGACTCAAATGCTCCGGATGCTGAGCCTCAGGAACACCGGGCGCCGGGGCCAACCGTAACGGTTACAAGGTAGGATTATTTTCGAATTGATCATCTGCCCTGTAGGCCGGTATTTACGCAATCGTTGCCGGCAGCGATTGTATAAATAGAGTATATTCGCTTACCGTTTAAGATATGGATATATGAAACTCAATGCCATCACAATAAAGGACATCGCCAGGGCACTTGGACTATCTGCCTCCACGGTTTCAAGGGCATTGCGTGACAGTTATGAAATCAGCGAGGAAACAAAAAAGAAAGTACGGGATTATGCCGATGAAAATAAATACCGGCCCAATCTTGCTGCATTGAGCCTGCGTAAGGGTAAATCCCGGTCGATCGGGGTTATTGTTTCAGATATTGCCAATAGCTATTTCAGCCAGGTCATTGCCGGTATCGAGTCGGTTGCCAATGAAAAAGGGTATAATGTAATTATTACTCAAAGTAAAGATTCGGCAGAGCGGGAGCAGATGATCGTAAACGACCTGACTTCCCGGTCGATCGATGGACTCATTGTTTCACTGGCGGCAGGTACCACCGATTATTCGCTGTTTGAAGAAATGATTGAGCGGGGCGTTCCAATTGTTTTTATAGACCGTATAGCGGAACACATAGAAACACATAAAGTAACGGCTGATAATTTTACCGGCGCTTACGACGCTGTTCGCCACCTGGCAAAGAATGGATACAAAAAAATTGCGCTGATCGCTAACAATAAAAATCTTTCCATATCCAAAGAGCGCATAGAAGGATGCATGAAGGCGTTTGAAGAGCTGGGACTGGAACAGGACGGAAAGTGGGTGCAGTTTTGTGCAGCCGGAGGTTCAGACGACCGGGAGATTGAAAAAGTGATCACCTCATTGCTGGATATGGAGAACCGGCCGGATGCATTACTGACTTTATCGGATACGCTATCTTTAAAAACGCTCCGCATTCTGAAACAAAAACAGGTGCGGATCCCGGAAGAGATAGGGCTAATGGGGTTCTCGAACTTTAACAACTCCGAATTGCTGGATCCGGCCCTCTCCGTGATTTATCAGCCATCTGTGGAAATGGGTAGTGTGGCTGCCAAATTACTGCTTGGTGATATAGAAAGCAAGCGGCCCGTGACCCGTTTTACCAAACAAGTACTGTCAACCCGTATCATTACCCGGAAAAGTAGTGCGCCTGCACATTTATAAATCGCTTATTTTTGGGCGAATCAGTATTTCTAAACGATAAAAGAGCATGAAACAAACGCAAAATGCCATGATCCATACGATGCGCTGGTATGGCCCCAATGATCCTGTTAGTTTAAGTGATATAAAACAATCCGGTTGTACCGGCGTGGTTACAGCCCTTCATCACATACCTGTTGGAGCCGTGTGGGAGATTGATGAGATCAATAAGCGGAGGCAGGAAGTAGAAATGGCCGGGCTCACCTGGGAGGTGATTGAAAGTCTGCCGGTACATGAAGACATAAAAAAACAAAGCGGCAGTTTTGAGCAATATATCGAAAACTATAAGCAAAGCCTCAGGAATGTAGCAGCTTGTGGGTTAAAGGTGGTCACTTACAACTTTATGCCGATACTGGATTGGATGCGCACTGATATTAACTATACGGTTGCAGACGGAAGCAAAGCGCTCCGTTTTGAAAAAGCCGCATTCATTGCGTTTGATGTATTCCTGCTGAAACGCCCCGGAGCTGAAATCGATTATACAGCCGCTGAGCTGGAAAGCGCAAAAAACTGCCTCGAAAAATTAAGTGAGGCAGATAAAGAAACCCTGTACCGCAACACGCTGTTGGGTTTGCCCGGGAGTGAGGAGCGTTTTACGGAAGAAGAAATCCTGAAGGCGTTAAAGACCTATGAAGCTATTGATGCACAAAAATTAAAACAACATTTATTCTATTTTCTGCAGCAGGTGGTTCCGGTAGCGGAAGCGGCAGGGTTAAAAATGGCCATTCACCCGGATGACCCACCCTTCCCCATCCTGGGATTGCCCCGGATTGTAAGTACGGAAGCCGATGCGCGGGAACTCATTAACGCCGCACCGTCTCCGGCCAATGGACTTTGCTTTTGCACCGGTTCATACGGTGTGCGTGCGGATAATGACCTGGCCGGAATGGTGGAGCGCCTGGGCGATCATATCCATTTCCTGCATTTGCGCAGCACAAAAAGAGATGAGTCCGGCAATTTTTTTGAGGCCGACCACCTTGATGGCGATGTAGATATGTATGCCGTTGTAAAGGAAATCGTAAAGACCATGCGCCGCAGGGGTGTATCCATTCATATGCGTCCGGATCATGGGCATCAGATGCTGGACGACCTGAAGAAAACCACTTATCCGGGTTATTCAGCTATTGGACGATTGAGAGGATTGGCGGAGTTAAGAGGTCTGGAACTGGGCATTCAGCGCAGTATTTAAGAGGGTTGATTTTTACAGCGATCCTTTTCCAGGCATCATCCAATGGTTCCGGAAAAGGATCTTTTTTTAGCATAGCCGGAAGCTGCCTATATCCCGGCACAACCGCTATTATCCGGTTTATGACCGTTTTTCTGCAATTATCATCGATCTTTGTATCTTCATTGATCAGGTATGAAAGCTTTTTTACTGGAAGATGACAGCGTTTTGTCGTCGGAGATCTTATTCTATCTCAACACCCATGCCATCGACTGTGTGGCGGCGGCAGATGGGCGAACCTTTCTGGAACGGGCATTCGGGGAAAAATTCGATGTTTATATCCTCGATATCAACGTGCCGTTGGTCAATGGGCTGGATGTTTGTAAAAAAATACGCGAGCAGGACGCCGGAACGCCCATCATCATCATATCGGCCTATGATGATATCCTGGAAAAGAAAGAAGCCTTCCTGCGCAATGCAGATGATTACCTGGTAAAACCTTTTGTACTGGAAGAACTGTTGCTGCGTATTCATTCCCGGCTCCGCAGTACTGCGCAAAAGGAAAGCAGCTCCCGCATTGTGGTGGAAGATCTTGAAATTTATCCCGACGAGTATAAGGTGTTCAGGGGCGGACAGGAAATACAGCTCACTCAAAAAGAGTTCCAGTTGCTGGTACTGCTGGCAAAGGCAAACGGAAGAACGCTTTCCAAACAATACATCTCGGATGAAGTTTGGCAAAACCAGTTCCAGACCACGCACAATACCATCGAAGTGTATATAAATTTTTTAAGAAAAAAAATTGACAGGCAGTTCGACGTAAAGCTCATTCATACCCGTCCGGGTTTTGGCTACTACCTGAAACCAGTTTAGATGACATTAAAAAGAAGGATAGCGCTGAGCTGGAGCATTGCTTATTCACTGCTTTTTGGCGTACTGATGGTGATCATTTATTACGCCTTTTATGATTTCAGGCGCGATGAATTCCGGCAAAACCTCAAGGATAAGTCGATGGTGACCGCGCATTTTATTGCGAAAACCCCCGACTTTATAAAAGGTGTTCCGCAGTTCTTAAGCGAATCCGACGATGGCTTGTACAAAGAAGAGATCCTTATCTTTAATCAGGATAAAAAACTGCTGTACAGTACCGTTAAGGATGAAAGCGTTTCCTGGGACGCCAACCTGCTGAAAGAACTGGATCTTAAAAATGAAATTTATGTAGAAAATACCACGCCCGAATATTTTGGTGTACTGGTTACCATTGATCATCAAAAGTTTTACATACTCACCAGTGCGGAAGATGTGAACGGGCGCTCCAAACTCCGTTTTCTTGGTTATATCCTGCTGCTTACCTATTTGATCAGTACCACCGTGGTATGGCTCAGCAGCTATTTCTTTGTACGGAAATTGTTAAGCCCGCTGGACCAGTTAACGCAACAGATAACGGATATTACGGCGCATAATATTACAGAGCCGGTACCTGAAAAAGGAACCAATGATGAAATTACCGTACTGGCCCGCTCCTTTAATACCGTAATGCGGCGGATCAATGATGTGTTCCAGTCGCAAAAAGATTTTACATCCAGTGCCGCGCATGAGATCCGTACCCCGCTAACCCGTATTGCGTTCCAGCTTGAAAATTTGAAATACCTGACAGGGCACCCCGAACAAACAGGCCAAACCATTACCAATATCATTAACGATGTGCACCAGCTTTCGGACCTGGTCAGATCCCTGCTGCTGCTTTCAAAATTCGATAAAGAGAACATCAGCAGCATTTATGAAACGGAGCGTATCGATGAAGTGATTTTTAATGCATACGAACAGGTATTAACCCAGTACCCCGAATTAAAGATGGACTTTACCATTCTTACGCAGGACGAAAAAGAACCGGTGCTGCTTATAAACGGGATCCGTTCATTGCTTGAAATTGTATTTATCAATCTCCTGAAAAATGCAGCCGCGTATTCCATTGCTTCAAAGGTGGTGGTCGCCATCCGGGAAACAGAAGAATGGATAGAAGTAGATGTATGCAGTTACGGCCCCCAGCTCCGGGAAGAAGAGCAGCAGCGGCTTTTCGAGCCGTTTATGAGAGGCCGCAATGCCCAGCACCTGGCAGGGTCGGGTCTTGGACTGCCCATTGTAAAGCGGATCATCGATTATCATAAAGGGCAGATCCTGTATCTGCCGGTTGCACCCGATCAGAATATTTTCCAGATCCGGTTGCCTTTGTAGCTACGGCTATCCAGCTATGACCTATCCGTGTTCGGTTCTTAGCGTATAGCTTATAATGAACAACTAACCGCTGGCGGCTCCCCCGATTTTTAAGCTGATTTTAAGCTAAACTTAAGGCGGCTTTAAGACCCATCATTCAATTTTGCCCTAAAACGGGTAATGTATGAGGGTTGTTTTAGTTTTTGCAGGATTGGTAACAGCTATTTCGGGTTTTGGACAGGAACCAAGGACCCTGGAAGATTGTGAAACCGCATTTATAAAAAACAACCTGTCGCTCCTGGCGCAGCAATATAATGTTAGCCAGGCAGATGCCGATATTGCACAGGCAAAGATCTGGGACCTGCCCCAGGTAAGCTTTCAAACCAATCTATATAATCCGGATGCCCATAAAGCTTTTGATTTAAGCAAGGCCAACAGCCTGTCTGTTCAGCAGCTGCTGTACCTGGGTGGGAAAAAGAAGTATGAAGTGGCGTATGCCCGCAGCAACCGGGAGCAGGCCCTGCTGGAATTTGACCAGCTGCTGGCGGAATTAAAAGCTCGCCTGAACGAGACTTATTATACCCTGCATTACGAAGAAAAAAAACTCATTGATATCAATACACAATTAACCTATATGGCGGGTTTACTGGAGGCCTTTAAGGTACAGACGGCAAAAGGCAATACGTCGCTTAAAGAGCAGGTGCGGTTGCAATCCATGGTGGTACAGCTCAACAATGATAAGATCGGGATCGTCAATGCCATACTCCAGCAACAGCAATTGTTAAAAACATTTACCGGGTGGCAGGAAAATATTCACACCGCCATCACCGATTCGGAAGACAGCATTCTGTTGGCCAAACGCCCGTTAATTCCCCTGGAAACGATCAAACAACAGGCTTTGGAACATAATGCCGGCTATCGTTATTCCTTAAAGAATATTGAAGCCAGTAAGATCAATGTAAACTGGCAGCGTTCGCAGAATGTGCCCGATCTTACCCTGGGTGGAGAATGGGATCAGCTGGGCGGCGCCTTCCGCAACGAAGTGAATCTTACGGTGGGTATCCCCATCCCGCTCTGGAAGCGGAATAAAGGCAATGTTACAAAGGCGCAGTACCAGGTAAAGGAAAGCCAGGCGAACAGCGATATGAAGAAACTGGATCTCGAAACTTCGGTGGAACTGGCCTATCAGACCTGGGAGAACCAATATGATCAGTATGCTGCGGTTAAAGCAGAAGACCTGCAAAATCTGCAGACTGTGCATACGGGGATGATGGCCAACTTCAGGAAGGGAAATGTAACCCTGATCGATTTTACAGATTTTATGGACAGCTACCGGCAAACCATCTTACAATTATATGAAATGAAAAAGCAGCTCATGATCGCTGCACAGGAATTGAATCGCTTAACACAATCAAAAATATTTTAAGAATGAATCGGGTACCGATATTGCCGGCACTGGTGATGATCCTGCTGATATCCTGCGGGCAAAAAGAAAACGGGAAGCAGCAAAATATTATAAAAGGTTTTGAGCTCAGTGATGTGATGATGCGTTCCACTACAACAGAAGTGGTACACAGCCAACCCGTCGAAACAGAAATGAATTTCTTTGGGAAGATCTCGGCCGATAAGAATAATTACATCGATGTATATCCGCTGGTGGGAGGCAATGTGATCAGCGTGAATGTGGAGCTAGGTGATTTTGTGCATAAGGGCCAGGTGTTGGCCACCATCCGCAGTACAGAAATGGCAGGCATGCAAAAGGATATCAGTGATGCCAAAACCGATCTGGCCGTGGCACAAAACAATTTACGCGTAGCCCAGGAAATGTATGAAGGAAAGCTGAGTACCGAAAAGGAAGTGCTGGAAGCGCAGAGTCAGCTTACAAAGGCGCGCGACCAGTTAAAAAGAGCAGAAGCTGTAGGTACCATTTATAATATCCGCAATGGAAATATTTATTCGGTAGTGGCACCGATTAGCGGGTATATTGTTCAAAAGAATATTAACAAAGACATGCAGCTTCGAAGCGACCGGTCGGATAATATTTTTGATGTGGCCAATACCTCCAACGTGTGGGCCATAGTGAACGTGAATGAAGCCGATATTGATAAGATCGGGTTAGGGATGAAGGCTGAAGTCGCCACCTTAAGCTACCCCGATAAAACGTTCTATGGGAAAATCGATAAGATCTTTAAAATCATCGATCCTCAAACCAATGCCATGCAGGCAAGGGTGGTGCTGGATAATGTACAGGGGCTGCTGATACCGGAAAGTAAGGCCACCATAAAGGTGTTTAATACGCAGACCAGCAGTGCTATTGCCGTGCCTTCAAAGGCGGTCATTTTCGACAACAATAAAAATTATGTGGTACAGTTCCTTTCTCAAAGCAATCTTAAAGTAAGGGAAGTAAAAATATTGCAACAAACCGGTGCGGTTACGTACATCTCCGAAGGTTTGAAAGAAGGAGACCGGGTAGTAACCAACAACCAACTGATGATCTACCGGTCGCTCAACGACCAGTAAAGGGGCAACAGGAACACTATTGAATGACTGAATAAATACGGGAAGGCATGAACAGGTTTATAAAGGGTATTATTACATTCTCTTTGAAGAATAAGGTTTTTACATTTGTATGGGTGGGCATCCTGGCCATTGCGGGGCTGATCAGTTTTAAGAATATGCCCATTGAAGCCTTTCCGGATGTGACCAATACCCAGATCGTGATCATTACCCAATGGAACGGGAGAAGTGCAGAAGAAGTAGAGCGCTTTGTAACCACACCCATTGAACTGGCCATGAGCCCGGTGCAGAAAAAGGCCAGCGTGCGGAGCACCACCATGTTCGGATTGTCTATTGTAAAAATAATTTTCGATGATGGCGTAGAAGACATGATCGCCCGCAACCAGGTCAATAACCAGTTGCGCACCGTGAGCCTGCCGGAAGGAGCGGAGCCGGAAGTACAACCGCCCTATGGACCTACCGGGGAAATTTTCCGCTATATTTTAAAAAGTTCTAAAAGAGATTCACGTGATCTGCTGACCCTGCAAACCTGGGTGGTAGACCGTGCCCTGCGGGGCGTACCGGGCGTGGCAGATATTAACGTATTTGGAGGGCAGGATAAAGTATTTGAGCTAAGCATTGATCCCAGGAAACTGGATAAGTATAACCTAACCCCGTTGCAGGTATATGATGCAGTAGCAAAGAGCAACCTGAACGTAGGAGGCGATGTGATCGAGAAGAACGGGCAATCCTATGTGGTGCGTGGTATCGGGCTGCTGAAAACCCCGGACGAAATCGGAAATGTTACGATCCAGACGGATAACGGCAACCCCATCCTGGTTAAAAATATTGCCGAAGTGCGCGAGAGTTCGCTGCCACGTGTGGGGCAGGCAGGGCTGGATAGTGCATCGGACGTTGTACAGGGAATCGTGGTGATGCGCAAAGGAGAAAATCCAAGAGAGGTGCTGGACGGCGTAAAAGCAAAGATCAATGAGCTCAATACAAAAACACTTCCGAAGGATGTAAAACTGGTTACATTTTATGACCGGGATCATCTTATGGATTTTACCACGCATACAGTACTGCATAACCTGGTGGAGGGGATCATATTTGTTACGGTAATCGTTTTTCTGTTTATGGCCGACTGGCGCACTACACTGATCGTGTCCATTATCATTCCGCTGTCGCTGCTTTTTGCCTTTCTTTGTTTAAAGATGGCAGGTATGAGCGCCAACCTGCTGTCGCTGGGGGCGGTTGATTTTGGGATCATCATTGATGGGGCTGTGGTAATGGTGGAAGGTGTGTTTGTGATGCTCGATCATAAAGCCCGGAAATATGGCATGGAGAAATTCAATAAGCTGGCAAAAGCCGGCTGGATCCGACAAACTGGAGCCGGGTTAGGTAAGGCGATCTTTTTCTCAAAGCTGATCATCATTACTTCTCTACTTCCCATCTTTTCTTTTCAGAAAGTGGAAGGAAAAATGTTCTCGCCGCTGGCTTATACTCTTGGTTTTGCATTAACAGGGGCTCTGTTGTTTACACTGACCCTGGTGCCGGTGCTCTCGCATATTTTACTGAATAAAAATGTGAAGGAGCGGCATAATGTTTTTGTGAGCTTTTGGGACCGTATTGTTGAAAAGGGTTTCCGGGCAACATTCCGCAATAAGCGTCTGAGTCTAATTGTGGCGCTGGCCTTCCTGGTCATGACCCTTTTCTCGGGGAAATTCCTGGGAACCGAATTTCTTCCTCAATTAAATGAAGGTTCGTTATGGGTGACGGCAGAAATGCCCATGAGTACTTCACTAAGGGAATCGATGAAAACAACAGATGAGCTAAAAAATGTGATCCGCAGTTTTCCGGAAGTGACTGGTGTGCTTTCCCAAACGGGTCGAAGCAATGATGGAACGGATCCGAATGGTTTTGGATTTGTGCAATTTGCTGTAAACCTCAAACCCCGGGATGAATGGAAACGGAAAATAACAGTGGATCAGCTGATAGAAGAAATGGACCGAAAACTAAAGAAATTCCAGGGCATTACATTTAATTATTCCCAGCCGATTTCCGATAATGTGGCAGAAGCTGTGGCCGGTTTTAAAGCTGAAAACGGCATTAAGATTTATGGCGATGATCTGAAAACCCTGGACGGGCTTGCCGGACAGGTGCTGGAACAAGTCAAAACGGTGCCGGGCGTAAAGGAGCCGGGAATCATTAAAAATATCGGTCAGCCTGAAGTAAGTGTGGTGCTCGATCGTAATAAGATGGCGGCTTATGGCGTACAGCCAGCCGATGCGCAGGCCGTACTGGAAATGGCGTTTGGTGGCAAAACGGCTTCTGAAATGTACGAGGGAGAACGGAAATTTGACATTCGTCTGCGCTATGCTTCGGAATATCGTAAGGACGAGGAAGATATTGCCCGGTTGATGGTGCCCAGCCAGGATGGAACCAAGATCCCTTTAAAAGAGATCTGTGATATTTTAAGGGATAACGGAGCCGCATTCATTTATCGGGACAATATCAAACGCTACATCGGGGTTAAATTCTCCATCCGCGACCGGGACCTGGGCAGCACCATTGCCGACGCACAAAAAAGAGTGGCCGGTATTGCGTTGCCGGATGGGTATAGCATCGGCTGGACGGGACAGTTTGAAAACCAGGTACGCGCCTCGCATCGCCTGGGGCAGGTAGTGCCGGTAAGCATTATCATGATCTTCTTTTTACTGTTCATTCTTTTTGGGAATATGAAAGACTCACTCCTGGTACTGGCCAATGTTCCGTTCGCATTGATCGGGGGAATCATTGCGCTGCATCTTACGCATATGAATTTTGGAATTTCTGCCGGTGTAGGTTTTATTGCATTGTTTGGTATCTGTATCCAGAACGGGGTGATCCTGATTTCCGAATTCCACAATAATATTAAACTGAATATGCCGCTGAGCTATGCCATCCTGCAGGGGGTGAAGGCGCGCACAAGACCCGTGGTGATGACGGCGCTGATGGCCTCAATCGGTTTACTGCCGGCAGCGCTTTCCACAGGTATTGGTTCCGAATCACAAAAACCACTGGCCATCGTGATCATTGGCGGACTGATCACCGCAACGGTATTAACGCTGCTGATCTTTCCCATTATTTTCTGGGTGTTTAACCGGACAAGAAAGGAAGCGATACATTAGTTATTATGAATAGTCTGCCGGTTTGTGTTTTTTATTTAGGGTTACTTATTTTACAGCTCTCATTTAATCTTCCTCCCAGGCGCCCAGTCCTTTCCGCACCAGTACATTTTCCGTGCCGGTACAATCGATAATGGTTGAAGGAACCATGCCGCCGATGCCGCCATCAATCACGATATCCACCAGGTTCTGGTAATGCTCATGGATCACCTCCGGATCCGTATATTCTTCCACCTGCTCACCGGGAAGGGTGGTGCTTAAAATGGGATGCCCCAATTCGCGAATCAGTGCCTGGGTAATTTTATTGTCCGGTACCCGGATACCCACGGTGTTTTTTTTGCTATGCAGGATCTTGGGTACCTGTTTGCTGGCTTCCAGGATAAAGGTATAGGGGCCCGGCAGGTATTCCTTCAGCAGGCGGAATGTGCTGTTGGAGATCTGTTTGGCAAAATCACTGAGATGGCTCAGGTCTGCACAAACAAAAGAGAATTGCGCCTTCTTGGGGTCAATTTTTTTAATCCAGGCAATCCGCTCTATGGCCTTGGTCTGAAAGATGTCGCAGCCCAGCCCGTAGATGGTATCGGTAGGATAAACGATGATGCCCCCCTCTCGCAGGGTATCGGCTACCTGTTTGATCAGGCGGGGCTGGGGGTCTTTGGGATGGATGGAAATAAGCATAATTGAATTATACTGCAAATATCGGACAGGTTCCCGGTAGAAAATATAAAATATAGAATATTTGGGGAGGCCGTCTGAATAAATGGAGTTATGAGCAGCTGACAGCTAAGCGCTTTTAGCTGTTCGGACCGCCGTTAATGCAAATACCATGGGGATTTTATTTCCCAGGTGTTGGATGCAGAATTTTTTGGGGGCCACTTCCACGGCGTGCCGGAAGCAGTTGTAGGGCGAGTAATCAAATTCCTCAAATGAAGTAAGCTTAAGCCCATGCCGGATGAGGCTGCCCAGTACTTCGGCTGTACCATGGTTCCACATTATATACTCCTGGTACAGATCCGCATTCCGGTCGGCATAAGTGCCGGTATCCGTTTCGGCAATAGGGCCGGTATTAAAATAGCTGTAACCTATTTTGTCGAACTCGTCGTCAAACATCCATACTACCGGGTGAAATTCAGCAAACACAAATATGCCTCCGGGTTTGAGAAATGTTGCAATAACGGAAGCCCATCGGTCCAGATCGGGTAGCCAACCAATGGTGCCATAGCTGGTAAAAACAATATCAAATGTTTCGTTCAGGTGATGGGGAAGGTCATAAAGATCACAGCAGATAAAACGGGCTTCTGCTTTTGTATGGGTTTTTGCTGCCAGGTCATTGGCCGCCTCGATGGCTTTGTCGGAAAGATCAATACCCGTAACCTGTGCACCCATGCGGGCCAGCGAAATGGAGTCTTGCCCAAAATGGCATTGCAGGTGCAGGATGCGTTTGCCGGCCACATCGCCCAGGAGGTTCAGCTCAATATTATTAAGAGATGAGGCACCGTTTATAAAGCCGTTCACATCATAAAAATCCGATTCCAGGTGAAACCGGACCTTATTATTCCAGGACGCTTTATTAATGGTAAGGTAGTCTTTTACAGGGTCCATGGTATATGTTTCAGATCCGTTTATTGCTGCTCAACAGGATTGCCAGACGCTGAAGGGAGTGACACAACCGGGTTCAATAGTAGTGCTGAAGCCTGGTTCATAAAAAAAATATTACTGTATTGTCCAAACTTCCCTGCCGCGCAACAGTGCATCCAGGTCGGGTGCCTTGCGTGCTTTGGCATCTTCCAGCTGCAGGGCCATCATTTCTTCATAACAGGGCCGATCTGTTTCATAGAACACGCCAAATGGCCGGGGCAGGTGCCCTTCCAGTGCCGGGTTGTCGAAAATACGGGTGAGCAGTTGTGCTTTAAAAATGTCTTTTTCGTCGTGTATCCACAAATCATCTGCGCTGTATTCTTCACCCAGGGTAACCACCTGTGGTTTAAACCCATCCAGCCGGATTCCTTTTTTTCCTTCTGCACCAAAGACCAGGGGTTTTCCATGCTCTACAAAGATGGTTTCTTCTGCCTTGGAACCTTTTTCTGTAAACACTTCAAAAGCACCGTCGTTGAAGATATTACAGTTCTGGTAAATTTCCAGGAAGGAAGCACCTTTATGCTGGTGCGTGCGTATCAGCATGGCCTGCAGGTGTTTGGGATCACGGTCCATGGTACGTGCTACAAAACTGGCGTCGGCTCCCAAGGCCAGGGCCAGGGGATTAAACGGATGATCGATGCTGCCAAAGGGTGTCGATTTGGTAATCTTGTTTTCTTCTGAGGTAGGAGAGTACTGTCCCTTGGTCAATCCATAGATCTGGTTGTTGAACAGCAATACATTTACGTCGAAATTTCTCCGTAACAAATGGATGGTATGGTTACCGCCGATGCTGAGGCCGTCTCCATCGCCGGTAACAATCCAGATACTGAGTTCCGGGCGTGCAGCTTTAAGCCCGGATGCAATAGCTGTGGCGCGGCCATGGATCGAGTGCATGCCATATGTGTTCATATAATAGGGAAAACGGCTGCTGCACCCGATACCGGAGATGAACACAATATTTTCTTTGGGAATACCCAAACCCGGCATTACACGTTGCACCTGTGCTAATATAGAATAATCGCCACAGCCTGGACACCAGCGTACTTCCTGGTCGGTTGCAAAATCCTTGGCTGTTAAGGCGGGAGTTAAAACTTCGGACATGATCTTAAAAATAGGCTGCAAAGTTAATCATTCTGGGGGATTGGAACGATTCTTATACCAGTAACGAACGGCTGTTTATGCCTGCAGCTGCACTCAAACCCTTGTTTCTGTTGATTTTTCCTAAATTGCGGGAAGTTGTCATTTATTTGTAAAAACTTATTTTTTATGAGATATAAAAAGATCTCCATCGCATTTACGTTGATTCTTTTAATAATTATGGCAGGCTCCTCGTATTCGTTGTACCGCCCGCCGCATAACCTGAAAGTGCTGCCCCAGGATATTACGCATGAGCGCCTGGATAGCATTATGGAATCTTATAATAAGGCATTGGGAGTAAAATGCAATTTTTGCCATGCTAAAAGAAAGGATTCGGACCGGCTGGATTTTGCTTCGGACGAAAACCCCGCCAAAGAGGTGGCCCGGAACATGCTGCGGATGACAATTGACATCAATAAAAATTATTTTCGTACCGATTCGGTGATCCACCCGGCCTATTTAAATACCGTTACCTGTAATACCTGTCATAAGGGAGATGCCTATCCGGAACACTAGGTATCACCGGCAATTAGTTGCGTTGCTCCATAGGTGATGGTTGCTGCTTCTTGCGGCAGGGCCCGGAGGAACGCAGAACAGCTACTCCCTGCTAAAAACAGGATTGTTGCATCCGAAAATCAAGTATCACGCTCAATAAAACGAATGATTATGCCCCAACATATAACTCCCTGCCTGTTTCTGTTTTGCGGTATACTCCTGCTGACGGCTGCCTGTACAGATACCCAAACGGATAACCGGTTAACAAAGGAAGAAAAAGCACAGGGCTGGACCTTGCTGTTTGACGGAACTTCTGCCGCCGGCTGGCATCTGTATAACAAAAAGAACACCACCGCGGGCTGGATCGCCAGGGATGGAGCACTGGCCGTGGATACGGTTAATAAAACAGAAGTCAACGACCTGGTATCTGATAAAGCCTATACCAATTTCGATTTGCAGTTTGAATGGAAACTGTCAAAAAACGGGAACAGCGGGGTATTTATCAATGTGCAGGAGCGCCCGGATCTGACCACCGCCTGGGCTTCCGGTCCCGAGTATCAACTGCTGGACCCTGCACATGCAGACAATGCCCATCCGGTTAAAAAAGCCGGGGCCCTTTTTGCACTGGATGCACAAAAGAATCCTGCGGTAGCCCGGCCGGCGGGTGCATGGAACCAGTCCCGTATTAAACAGGTAAATGGGAAAGTAGAATTTTATCTGAACGGGGTATTAACCGTGCAGGAAGATTTTACGACTCCTTCCTGGCAGGATTCCGTCAAACGTACCCATTTTAAAAATTTCCCCGAATTCGGGAAGCATACCAGCGGCCATATTGCCCTGCAGGACTGGGCCAGCGGTGTGGCATTCCGGAATATAAAGATTAAGGAACTATAGCTGCTGCTTACCGGTGGGGCTGCGGTATCAGCGCTTTACCGTTACCAGCAGATAGGTAGCGGTGATTGCCGTTTGATCTGACGTTCCGCTTTTGTTTTGAGCGGTAAACAGCTCCTCCAGTTCCCGCTGCAGTTCCGCAGACCGGTTGCTTTTTTCCGCTGCTTCAAAGGCATTCATCGTGGGGCCATAAAAATCCCGGAACACCGCAACAAATTCAATGGGACTAAAGGGGGCGCTAAAAGTCCAGGGTTCCCTGCTGAAACTGATTTGTTGCCTGGGAATACCTGCCTGTCCAAAACGATCGATAATGTGATCCTCAAGGCCCCAGGTCACTGGGCTGATAAAGCCCTCCGGCGGTGGCGGCGTGTAGGCCGAACTGATTTTTAACAGTTGCGCCACTAATGTAGGGTCTCCGGGTATCCAATTGCCCATGATGATTTTTCCGCCGGGTTTTGTGACGCGTACCATTTCTTTGGCTACCTCAAAAGGCCTGGGGGCAAACATAGCCCCGAATATGCTTACGGTGGTATCAAACGAAGCGTCGGGCACATCGCTTAAATCCGTGGCATCTCCTTCCCGGAACACGCAGTTTGTAAGACTTTCTTCTTTTGCGCGGGTATTACCGGCCTGAACCAGGTTGGCTGCAATATCAATAACGGTTACATTGGCCCCCGTCCTGGCCAGCGGTATGGCCGTGGTGCCATCGCCGCCCCCCAGGTCCAGTACCTTCATGCCCCTGGCAACACCCATCCTGGATGCCAGATCTTCCCCGCTTTTACGCATGGTTGCTGCAATGCGGGTGAAATCGCCCTTTTCCCATAAAGCTTTATTCGGATTCATTGTTTTTATTTAAAGCTGAAAAATTAAAAAATCATACAGCCCACTATATAAACCACCTGGGAGTATTGTTCTTATATTTCAAATAGGTTTCGCCAAACCATTGCTCCATCCATTTTTCCTCCCTGAGTACAAATTGCGTATGCAGGAAGAGAAAAAACAGCGGAATCACAAACAGCGGCGAAACGGTGCCTAAAAGAATGGCGAGACCCATAAGCATGATAACAAGACCTGAATACATCGGGTTCCTGGTATACCGGAACGGACCCCGGATTACAACGAATGTTGCGCGGGCGCCCGGCCGGAGATGGGTGCCCGACTTCCGGAACAAAATCGCACTTCCGGCGCTCAGCGCAAAGCCGCCCACCAGTATGATGATGCCCAGGTATTTCCAGGGTGCATGTAACCAGTATGCGACCGGCAAATATGTATGCAGCAGGAGCATCGCAATCAGCGATAAAAGAAAATAAACGGGAGGCGGTATACGGGGAATTGAAGTATCCATGTTGCAAAGATTTTTCAATAACCGGGATCTATTATTGCCGCAGATCCGGTACAGAACAGCTTAAACAGGCAAATCATTACGATACGCCGGATCTGCTAACCGAATCTAACAAAAAATGATTGTAATGGTGCAGATATACCCAATTTAGGGTATCTCCTGTTGAGCGTGTCCGGAGTTGTTGTGCGGAGGCTTCCGGCCGCAGCTTCTTGTCACAATTTTGACTCCGAAGAGTAAGCGCCGTAACGTTTTTGGGCGCCGGTTTAGGCTTTGGGAAAGTCCGCCATCTGTTTTTGAAATTGTTTCGATTGTCTTCCGCCATTGCTTACGGCCCACTCCGCCATGGCGTACAACACCGGTCTTAATGCTTTGCCCTGTTTTGAAAGTGCATAGGTTACATAGGGTGGTATCACCGGTTTTGAGGTTCTTATGATCAGGCCGTCTGTTTCCAGCTGTTTCAGGTGTTGTATCAATACTTTTTCCGTGATGGACGGAATCGACCGTTTCAGTTCGCTGTATCGTTTGGTGCCGGTGAGTAAATTAAATAAAATAATGGGCTTCCAGTATCCGCCGATACGTTCCATTACAAAGGTTACAGGGCAGGCAACAAAGGCATTGCTCTTATTTTCCTGTATTACTGAAGTTGCTTTTATCGCTGTCATATATACATACTATTGGGTAAGTACTTCCATAAAAGTAAGTATAAATCTACTTTTGTGCAAACAATTTAAAACAGTAAAAAATGAAAGTAACAGTAACAGGATCTTTAGGAAACATTAGCCGGGTGCTCATTGAAAAACTGGTAGCAGCCAAACACGAAGTGGCGGTGGTGAGCTCTGACCCTGCAAGGGCGGAGACGATTCAGCAACTGGGAGCTGTTCCGATGATCGGATCGGTTGAAGATTATGGGTTTATCAAAAAGGCATTTGAAGGAAGCGAAGCGGCATACCTGATGATACCGCCCAGTTTCCAGGCAACGGATCTGAAGCAGTACATCAAAAGGGTGGGCGAACAATATGCCCGGGCGCTGGCGGAAACTGGTGTTCGGTATGCCGTTAACCTGAGTAGTATCGGCGCACATCTTGAAACCGGTTTAGGTCCAACCGGCTCTAATTTTTATGTGGAACAACAACTCAACAAATTGAAGGAGGTACATGTATTGCACCTACGCCCGGGCATGTTCCTTACTAATTTTTATGGAGCCATTCCGATGATGAAGCACCAGAATATATTGGGGAATAATTTTGGAGGGTTTGTCCGCTTACCGCTTACACATCCAAAGGATATTGCAGAAGCAGCATTCAAAGCGCTGGATGAGCGGTTCATTACCGGCAAACAAATTCAATACATCGTCAGCGATGAAAAAAACGGTTTTGAAATTGCACAGCTGCTGGGCCAGGCTGTGGGCAAACCGGATGTACAATGGGTAGCGTTTCCGGATGCACAGCTTTTGGGTGCGTTGATGGAGAATGGCTTTTCGGAGCAGATGGCCAGCGTGTATATGGTTGAAATCGGTATTGCGTTGCGTGACGGCAGCTTTATGGAAGACTATAATAAAAACAAAGAATTGTCCGTTAGCGGAACCAGTTTGAATGATTTTGCTAAAGAGTTTGCAATGGCGTATCAGTTTAGCAATTAAAACCCTGGCAATATGCAACAGTAAGATCGAAGCGACGACAGCGTCAAATGCGGAACTGCTGATCCGGAAATTATTTGAAGCGCTGCGCATCAGGGAGAAAGGGTTGCTAAAGCTTCATCGGTGAAAAGACGGTCATGTACTTTAAAGATTTTTCCAACCGCGTTTTCAGTGAAATGGCGCGCACCCAGACCTGTTCACCACTTTTCCTGCACCGGAGGAACTGAATGATCAGCCAATTCCGATAATACCAGGATAGGGCCGGCATGTTCCTGGCTGGTTTTAAGACAACTGTGATCTGCGGGCAGTGCAGACGCCGGCTTCCAGGTGCGCATTAAAATCTGGAAATTCCATCCGATGATCCGGATACTACGATAATGGGCCCTTCCACAATTAAAGGAACCGCATATCCCTGATAGTAATTTTAAACGATTTGTACATTCGGTAGGCGATCAAACGGCCTTATTGCCCTCTAGTACCGGACCTGTGGCGTGGAGTTCCGGAATATAAAGATTAAGGTAAAGCACCAGGGGCTATTTCTCCCACAGTGCCTTCGGACGGATGTATGATTTTCGTATCTCTTTCGGCAACCTGGAAAGCTGGCGGCTTCAGTTTAAAAGTTCCACTTCTTCGGGAATAATAAACAGCAGGATACACCCCGTTTTTGTGGTGACGGAATGTTTGAAGCCGGGAGGTGTGTATAAATAATCGCCCTGATACAGGGTGGTATCTTCCAGGATGACTTCTCCCTTTAATACATATATTTCTTCTCCTCCGGGATGATTGTGGTAGGGATATGCAGCACCAGGATCAAACTTAAGCAGTATGGTTGTAGACCGTTGTTTTGTTTCATCATAATGCAGCGATACAACAGAAATACCATGGTAATGAACGCCCTTTTCAATCAGTGGCTGCCATTCCTTACTGTTCCTAACAATGTAATCGGAAATGTTTGTACTTTTCATTTAAAATTTATTTTAATAATTGGTCAATGCTCCATTTATGATGTGGTAGGGTTGCCAGCAAAAATGCCCCCATGCTGAATGCAAATACCGAGTAATCCAATGCCTCTTTTATGCCAAATGACCAAGACATGGCTATTGCAAATGCAAGTGTTAAAAGCGCGGTGGCAATTGCCGCATACCGGGTCTTATACCCAAAAATTAGGAGCAGCCCCAGCGTTGTTTCAGTTATGGTGCTCACAACAGCAATGAGGCCGGCTGCACGCTTGGGAACAAATGAATTGACCTGCTCTGTATAGATTATAAAATTACTCCACCCCGATGAATGGTGCCCCCAATACCCAAGCCTGCTGGCTACGGCGGATAAAAATCCTGCGGCTAAACACAGACGGAGCAAAATGGCGGCGATTTCCTGATACTTTTTCATTCCTGTTTGTATAAATCCAGACGCAAAGATGCGTTGAAAAAGGACCGGAAGGAATAGAGAATGTTCAGAAAAGCATGTAATATTTACAATGCGTACTTCTCCTGGTAAAATTTGGGAGCATACATTGTATGCCTTTTGAAAAAGTTCGAAAAATAGAAAGGATCATTGAATCCCAGCTTATAGGCAACTTCTTTTACGGATAAGTTTTCGTAGGTCAGCAGCCGCTTTGCTTCCGAAGCAATAAGCCCATAGATCACATGTTGTGCCGTTTTGCCGGCATGCAGTTTGGCCAGTTCATTTAATTTGATTTCCGTTGTACCCAGCATTTCCGCAAACTGTGACAAGGGATAATTGTGTTCAAAATTATTTCTGACAGCTTCTAAAAACTTCAGGAAAAGGGCGTCCGGTTTCCAGATCTCATCGCCCCGATTCACTTTTGCCCGGTTGATGGCCACCAATATCAGTTTTATACGGCTGTGAATGGAAATGAAATACTGATACGGCTGTGCCGCCAATTCAGTCTGTATGTGGTTTAATTGCTCTTCAACAACAGGCGTATCAACAGCAATGATCTCATTCATAGCGAAATGGCAGAACAATCCATTATGGAAAATGAGTTCAATATCTTTATCATCCTTGCAGAAAAAATCAAGTGTAAATTCAAGGACAAAACCGGAGCATTCCTGTATCCGGCTGAACTGGTGTACCTGGCCCGAGGTGATGGTTATGACTTCCCCTTTGTTCAATGAGAAGTCTTTTTCATCAACCTTCAGGTGAAGTTGTCCGGATGTACAAAATACCAGAATGTATTTCATAATACGCCTGGGTTTTTCTGCTTCAGCCAGATCCTTAAAATTTTTTATTTCAACCATTGATATAAGTTGGAGGTAATATCAAAAGTAGTAAACCTTGTGCAATCTCATAAAATCCGTTTCCCGGGGATTTACCGGAGCTCCGGAAAGAAAAGGCCGGTCTGCTGTTACCTCAAGATAATGGCAAGCTATTTTTCACCCGGGAAGGTTTAGAGCGAAGGAACGGGACATAGGCCGTTGAACAGCGTACAGGAAGTATAACTGTGCGACGCAAGATCGTTGAAGGAAGCTCCTGCAGCCCGGTACATAAAGAAAGGTCAATAAGCAGCCGCGGCCGTCAAACAAAAGGTATGCATGTCTTTCAGAAAATCATAGAGCGATTTCATGGAGGGGATGGGTTCGGCTACCAGCAAAAACAGCCGCCCGGTTTGTTTTAAACGGGCCTTATTGGTACCTGTTTGTACATACTGGATGATCTTCTGGAAAACATCCGCTTCAAAATAAGGCGAATCCGGCCGGTTGATGAAATGGCAACGCAGAGTTTCGTTCTTAAGGGTCATTTTCTCAAAGCCCAGGTCTACGGCCAGTTTCCGGCATTTAATGGTTTCGAAAAGGTCATTTACCGGCTCTGGAACTGGCCCAAAACGGTCCTGTAATTCAGTATACATTTCCGCCAGTTCTGTCTCCGATTCGCTGTTGTCCAGGCGCTGGTACAATGAAAGGCGTTCGGTGATGCTTTCCACGTAATCATCCGGGATCAGGATCTCCAGGTCGGTATCGATGGTGCAATCGCTCACAAAGTCATCCTGTTTGCTGATCTCTTCTTTAAACAGTTCTTTGAATTGGGTACGTTTTAATTCGCGGATGGCTTCATCCAGAATCTTTTGATAGGTTTCAAAACCGATTTCGGCCATGAATCCGCTTTGCTCACCGCCCAGCAGGTTGCCCGCCCCGCGGATGTCGAGGTCGCGCATAGCGATCTGGAAGCCGCTGCCCAGTTCACTGTGCTGCTCCAGGGTTTGCAGGCGTTTGCGCGAATCGGCGGGCAGGGTGCTCATGGGCGGTGCCAGTAAATAACAGAATGCTTTTTTATTGCTCCGGCCCACGCGGCCCCGCAACTGGTGCAGGTCGCTAAGCCCGAAATGATGGGCATTATTGATGATAATGGTATTCACATTCGGAATATCTACACCGCTTTCCACGATATTGGTACATACCAGCACATCGTAGCGGTGATCAATAAAGTCCAGTATTTTTTCTTCGAGTTTGGCGCCTTCCATCTGGCCATGTGCATAGCTGATGGAAAGATCCGGACAAAGGCCTTGGATCAACGTAGCCATTTCACTCAGTCCGGCCACCCGGTTGTGGATAAAGAAAACCTGTCCGCCCCGCTCTGTTTCAAAATAAATGGCGTCGCGGATGGCATCTTCATTATATACCAGCACTTCGGTTTGGATGGGCTGGCGGTTGGGCGGCGGTGTATTGATAATACTCAAATCCCGGGCACCCATCAGGGAGAACTGCAGAGTCCGGGGAATGGGTGTTGCCGTAAGGGTTAAACAATCCACCGTATTGCGCAACACTTTTATTTTTTCTTTATGGGCCACGCCAAATTTTTGCTCCTCGTCAATCACCAGTATACCCAGGTCTTTAAACTTTACCTCTTTTCCCAGCAGCCCGTGGGTACCTACCAGGATATCGATCTTGCCTTCTTCCAGTTTTTTGAGGGTTTCTTTTTTTTCTTTGGCCGATTTAAACCGGTTGAGGTAATCCACCGTTACCGGAAATTCTTTTAACCGGTCGCTAAAGGTTTTATAATGCTGAAAGGCCAGGATGGTTGTAGGCACCAGTACGGCGGCCTGCTTGCCGTCTACACAGGTCTTAAAAGCGGCGCGGATGGCGATCTCCGTTTTTCCAAAGCCCACGTCACCGCATACCAGCCGGTCCATGGGCGATTCCGATTCCATGTCTTTCTTTACATCCGCCGAAGCCTTGCTTTGGTCGGGCGTGTCTTCGTAAATAAAGGAAGCTTCCAGTTCGGTTTGCAGGTAATTATCCGGCGTATGTGCAAAGCCCTTCTGCGCTTTGCGCTGTGCATATAACTTAATCAGGTCGAAGGCGATCTCTTTTACCCGGGCCTTGGTTTTTTCCTTTAACCGCGTCCAGGCATCGCTGCCCAGCTTGTTTACCTTGGGCACGCTGCCGTCCTTGCCGGTGTACTTGGAAATTTTATGCAGGGAATTGATGTTGACATACAATACATCTTTATCCTTATAAATAATGCGGACGGCTTCCTGGGTTTTCCCGTTCACATCCATCTTCTGCAAGCCGCTGTACACACCCACACCATGGTCGATATGTGTAACAAAGTCGCCCGGTTGCAGTTCCCTTAAGGTGCGCAGGGTGATGGCCTTATTTTTATTATAGGCCTGTTTGACACGATATTTATGATAGCGCTGGAAGATCTCGTGGTCCGTATAGCAGAGAATCTTAAGATCTTCATCCGTAAAGCCCAGGTGGATGGCCGCAGAAACGGGGTTAAACACCAGGCTGGCATCCTGGTCGTCGAAAATCGACTGCAGGCGTTGCAGCTGTTTGGGGTTCTCCGAAAAAATATACAGGGCAAAGCCTTTTGCTTCATGTGCTTTCAGGTCTTTGATCAGCAACTCAAATTGCCGGTTAAAGGCCGGTTGTTCCCGGGTATTGAATGCGTATTCCCGGGTCACCGATGCGGGCAGCTGCTCCAGGTGTACCACGGGTCTTGCAGCCAGCGCGGTTTCAAAATCCTGCGCTGTTATAAAATCGCTGCTGCTGACATTCTTTTTGATCAGCTTATCCTCCCGGAGCTCTTCCTGCCGCTCGTTTCCCGTTTCCTGCAGTTCGAGGAAATGGGCCAGTTCTGCGGCATTGTCTTTTAACCGTTCCCTGCATAGAGAAGCGTCCTGCACCCAAACCGCGGTATTTTCCGGTAAAAAATCAAAAAGGGATACATGCTCCTCTTTGGCAAACTGGGTATCCACATTCGGAATAATGGATACCTGTAGTAATTTGCGCTCACTCAGCTGAGTTTCAGGGTCAATGATGCGGATCGAGTCTATATCATTTCCAAACAATTCAATCCGGTAGGGTTTGTCGTTTCCATAGGAGTAAATATCCAGGATTCCTCCGCGCAGGGCAAATTGTCCTGGTTCATATACGAAATCACTGCGTTGAAAGCCATACCGGTCCAGCTTTAGCAGCAATTCCTCTACGTTCAGCGGGTCAGCCGTTTTCAGGTGGATGATATTTTCAGCCAGTGTGGAGGATATCACTACTTTTTCAAAGATGGCGTCGGCGTAAGTTACCAACACCTTTTTATTTCCGCCGCCGGCCAGTTTGGTCAGTGCTTCCGTGCGTAACATTACATGCGATGCATTGAGCAGCCGGTAATTTTTCGTGGTTTTGAAGGAAGACGGAAAGTAAAAAATATCGAGTGCGCCCGTAATGTTTTCCAGGCTGTTCTGGAAATAAGCCGCGTCTTCCGGTTCATTGAGAATGACTAGGTGGTTAAGTGCCGGCGTTTGTGCCATACAGGCGCCCACAATAAACTGGGAGGCACTTCCATGCACACCGGAAAGCGCCAGTTGCGCGGGTTGAAGCAAGGAGAGGTCCTTCGCTAGTTGTAAACAGCGGGGGTCATCACTATAAAAATTCTTCAACACTTCCGTTTGCATCGGGGCGCAAAGATACGGCGAGTTTAAAAAAAATCCCAATGTCCTTCTTGCCAAAATCACCGGCTCGTGTTCAAGGAGCTGAAAACCAGGATATTCAAAGTTGTGGTTTACCGGCGGGGGTTTTACTGAAATTTCCTTTATCTTACAAAGAAAAACGGTATGTCCCTCACTTGGCTTACAGGAACGGTTGTAGACATAATCGATGAAACCTATAATACCAAGCGGTATTTTATACGGGTAGATGCCACCGATCACTTCGATTTTACGGCCGGTCAGTTTGTGACACTGGATCTTCCCATTCATGAGAAGCCCAATAAACGCTGGCGCAGTTACTCCATTGCCAGCGCTCCCGATGGAACGGCGGTATATGAGCTGCTGATTGTACTGGTAGAGGACGGCCTGGGCACCCCGTATATGTTTGAAAACTGGGAAGTAGGCAGTAAAGTTACCTTTCGTGGCCCGCTGGGTGTGTTTACGTTAAAGGAGGAGCAGTTACAGCACGATCTGTTCCTGGTATGCACCGGTACGGGTATTGCCCCTTTTCGCAGCATGTTGCACACGCTGGTACGCGAAAACATTCCACATAAGGACATTTATCTTATTTATGGCTGCCGCACCCGGCAGGATCTGTTGTATTATGAAGAGATGAAAAACCTGGGCCTGGAAGATTTTCATTATATCCCTACGCTTTCACGCGAGGAGTGGGAGGGAAAAAAAGGGTATGTGCATGCGATTTATGAGGAACATGCTGCGGGAAAAGCGGATGCCAATTTTTTTCTTTGCGGCTGGAAAAACATGATCGACGAGGCCCGTCAGCGGATTATACAAATGGGATTTGATAAAAAAGCGGTGCATTTTGAGCTGTATGGATAGCGGGGCTGGAAATGGGATTCCTGAACCTGCAGGCTTCACAGGGATTTACCGCCCTTTCTATATTGACGGCGGATCCGCGGGAATTCTTGTCCGGTGTTCCGGTAATAGCCGTCTTTTACTATATTTGCAGCCCTCCCGGACCGATTGAAGAATGGTCCGGTAGTTCTTTTAGAAAAACTGTTAACAGGCCCGGTAGTTCAATGGATAGAATAGGAGTTTCCTAAACTCTAGATACAAGTTCGATTCTTGTCCGGGCTACTTAACGAAAAACAATACCAACTGTTTCTCGTCTTTTTATACTGCTAACTAATGGAATGTCAATAAATTATAGTTGAGCTGTTGGCAGTTCGATTTTATGCCAATTAAACGCCCCTTGTTTTTTACAACAAAGACATAAAATGATATGGGAGAGGTTATTAGCTCACTTTTTCATTCGTTTGGTTTACACTTAAGGTTTACAAGACTCTCAGCACAATATTTGTTTATGCACTATTCGATTGTAGTGATGAGTTGCCTGTCTGATTATCAGCTTTATACGAAATACTACATCTTTGACTACTGTTTTTCATAGTCAAATAAAATTAAAATTCGTTGACTAAGTGTTCTTTTGGTAAATTTTACTGACCATATGAATATTAAAGATATAAAGCACGCACTTTTACAAAATAATACGGATATAGAAGTTTTAATCTTAATCCTATTAACAATGAATGGGTCATAAATAATCCGGAGATCAATACCCTTTTGGAAGAAGCAAATCTAAGGCTGGGAGCGCTTAATGCTTTCTCTACTTTTGTACCGGATGTGGATGTTTTTATCAGGATGCACATCGTGAAAGAAGCAACTCAATCCAGCCGTATTGAGGGGGCACGTACCCGGATGGATGAGGCGGTGCTGGAAGCAAAGATATCGGCCCTGAATTAAAAGATGATTGGCAAGAAGTACAGAATTATATTGAGGCAATGAATCATTCTATTAAGAACGTTGAAGAATTGCCTTTGTCTTCCCGACTAATCAAGGAAATCCATAAAGTTCTATTAAAAGGAGTAAGAGGTAAGAATAAATTGCCTGGAGCGTTTCGTACAAGCCAAAATTGGATTGGCGGCGCTACAATTACTGACGCTGTATTTGTACCACCGCATCATACCCTTGTACCGGATTGTATTAGTGACCTGGAAAAGTTTCTGAATAATGAAGATATACAAGTTCCACACTTAATCAGAATTGGTATTGCACATTACCAATTCGAGGCAATCCATCCGTTTCTCGATGGCAATGGCAGAATTGGCAGGTTATTAATTACACTGTATCTGATAACACAAAAAGTATTGTACAAACCAACCCTATACCTGTCTGATTTTATTGAAAAAAACAGACAATACTACTATGATAATTTAATGGCTGTTTCAATTAATAGCAAGATGGAACAATGGTTAAAGTTCTTTTTAGTTGGCATTATTGAAACTGCAAAGATTGCAATAGACACTTTCGCTAAAATTATTGCGCTGCGAGATAAGCTTGAAAAAGGCACCATTATATCATTAGGCAAAAGATTGCCCAACGCTAAAGCATTGCTTACCTATTTATACAGCAAACCCGTTGTGACTGTTTCAGATGTAATGGCGAATCTTGATGTAACGAAGCAGACTGCCAATACATTGATTAAAGATTTTTACAATCTTGAAATACTTAAAGAACAAACAGGGTTCAAGCGCAACAGGGTTTTCGTATTTGAAGAATACCTGAAATTATTTGAAAGATAAAAACTTACTATAGCATCAATTTGTCCTGAAAACATGGCTTTGAAGGATTTTAAAGACATCAAAGCCTGGCTGGGGAAATATTAGATCATTATTATTTACGCTCGCTGTTGTCATTCGGGCAGCCCGGCAAAGCACAAAACTTCAAAAAATCCCCAACAATTAAGTCCGCTAATTTTCCGGTCCGCTCTACCAGACCGGAACTTTCTAAAAAAATCTAGAAAGTTCCGGTTTTTATTTAATTCGTATTGTTCTCCGAAGTTGAGTATCAGCGATCTGGCGAGACGTTTAAAGGGTCGGAGTGCGAAACTTCTATTGAATGAATTTTCGGAGTTACGCAGGCGTTATTATGGTGGTCATTTTTGGGAATTGGTTATGATGCCTGGAGTACGGGAAATATAACGGATGAGATGGCTCAAGAGTATTTGGATCATCATAAGGATAGCCCGAATGGGGAACAGAATTTCATTCTGGAATAATAATAAAAGGGTATTATGACAGGCGGGACTTAAACTTTCTGTTATAATCAATTGTTTAAGAAAGCTGTATGTCAAAAAAGTCTCACTTTTCAAAGCATTTGGACGAAGACCGCTTTTTGCACTTTTTCCCAATTACCACCGTAAAGTTGCAAATTTATTACCTCCTTCCAAATTTTAGACTTAAACCTGATATCGCCTTATTAATAAAACCCCGGCTTGTGAGAACAACCGGGGCAATCAATTTGCAGGGTGCTAACTAGCTCTTTTTGCTTTGAACAACCGTGGTGCCTATGATACGGTCGTTATAAGCAGGCGTTTTTATCAGCGATTGCGCCTTACTGAAATTGGCAATGCTTTGCCCATCATTATTGGTAAGAAAAAATACCTGGTTGCTCGCCAGGTCTTTTACCGCAACGCCGTGTGCGGATACTACCACCTGTGCCGCCGCCATATTATGCAATGGCGCCGGAGCACTGCCGGCCGTGCGCAAAACGAGGATCTGCGTAGCGCCGTTGTTCACGTTTAGTAAAAGCCCTTCGTTACCGGTTTCAACCGTTACCGGTCCTGTTAATAAATGGCCGCCCGTGAGCTTTTCAATTGCGGTCATATCGTTTTTCGCGGCTGAAGGAGCGATGCTCTTTTTACAGGAAAAAAGAACTGCTGCGCCGGTGATAACTGCGATAACAGCGGCCAGCAGTGGGATGCCTGCTATTTTTAAATTTCGATGTTTCATTTTTTTGATTTTAATTTGTTTTACGTTAAATGGTCTGTATATCTGCAAATTGATTTATGGACTGAGCCTTTCGATTTTTCGAAAGGCTTTTAATCTTCCGGCTCCAGTATAAAAACTGCTTCTACATTTTTTTGAAAGACCCTTGCGATCTTCAATGCCAGAATGGTGGAGGGAATGTATTTATTGCTTTCGATGGCGTTAATGGTCTGCCGCGATACCTGCACTTTTTCAGCCAGCTCGGCCTGTGTGATGTTGAGCACAGCCCGTTCTATACGGATGGTGTTTTTCATAGATCTGCTTTATTTGTTTTTCTTCGCTCCCGGTACAGTACCAGGTTAAAGCGGACAATAAAGAAAATAAGCGTGGAGCAAATATTATACGCCATTATTTTAAGGAACAGCTGATTGTAGAACAGTATAATGCAGCCGATGATAAGCAGCGCGTTTACCAGCGTGGCCCATAGCAACGACTCCAGTCGCACCTGCGTGATCCGCTCATCCTCATCCTTCTCCTTTGAAAAAGCCACCAGCAGCAGGCCGGTTATCAGCAAGATGCTGCCCAGCTCATCGGTAAAGTTGTTAAACTGGATAGTATATAAAAGCCCATTGTCAAAATCGATATGCTGTACCTCCCGCGCGGCATAATCCAAGAACGAAAAGGTGAAGCCTGTTTGCAGGTTAAAAAACATCAGTAGCAATGCGGGCAGGGCCAGCATCCAGCCCCATATACGCGCACGATGCGGCAATAAAAATTTTGTATGCATAAGCTGGGTATTGTCTTTCAAAGGTAAAGTAAACTTATCAATATGTAAACTATACTTGACATAAATTTTTAAATTCTTTAACAATTTGTGGGGATTCCTGCTGCTGCCAGGATAGGAATTCTGCGAAACCAGCTAGGCTCCGGTCAGCACAATTGTGATACTACGCCACTACTGCAGGAATACTTCATCACCGCAGGGGGACGTTTACCGAAAGTGATTTAGAAAAGGAATAAAGGTGAAGGGGTTATACAAAATACGGTTGACGCATACTCCTCAGGATTCCGATATTGCAAAGGGCGGAATTCCGGCTGAAAATTTAAGCCAGATTATTTCCATGCCTGGCTGATTACAGCACTTATCGGGGCGACCATCGGAGCAGCTCCAAATTTTTCAGACAGTTCGGCTTCCGTTGTATTTATGATCTCATCTACCCATGCCGGGTTCCGCTTTTTGATTGCTTCAAAAAGCGGTCCATTTTGCACAAGGCCGATCGCAGCCGCTCTTGCTGTAGCGCAAACGGAGTTCTTTTGTACTTTTTCTATTGCTATTTTTAAAAACCCTGCATGCTCCAAAAGCAGTCTTATACAGGCTTCATCACTCATGGAAGTGGCCAGGTTATGTGATTCAGCCAATATCTCTTCACAATATTTCTTTGCTGCCATCCGGGAAATATAAGACGCAGCATTATGCTCCAATTGATCCCAAGTGGTAAACAAAAGCAGACCTCCCTGTCTTAAGACACGATATGCCTCTGCAAATGCTTTAGGCTTATCCGGAACAAACATGTATCCGAAACAACACACAATCAAATCGACACTGCTGTCGCTAAAGGGAAGCTGTTGCGCATCTATAGTTTGCCATTCAATATCCAGATTTCCTAATTTTTCCTTAGCGACTGTAAGCATCTCCTCATTAATATCTGAGGCGATGAGACGGGCGGAATCCGGAATCTGCTTTCGTATATGGCGTGTAACACGGCCCGTACCGGCGGCAAGCTCAAGTGCAACAGAAACGGTGGGAAAGGGGATACGCTTCGCCACCTCTATGGCATAGGGTTCGAAGAACATGGGGCCAAGAAACGTATCATAGCGGATGGCGCTTTGTCTTGAAGAATCAAAAGAAGGAGTTGCATTTGACGGGGTAGTCATAAAGTATATTCTTTATTTGTTTGCTAAGATATAAGATAGCATTTTTTCTTTACAAATGTTTGGGCTTTGGTAACGCAATCGAAAAATATCGCATCGTACCGTTTGAGTGGACGCCGGCGAAGACAGGAGGTCGCCTACTCATACAGCAGCTTTGGAGCGTGCCGGTTGGCGCAGCACAATGCTGATATCACGAAATCAATCCGGTCATTTTCCCCTTTTAGGGTTGATTATTATGAAACGTTTCAAAAAGGGGAGGAGGAAAAAATGTTAAAGCCGCGGCTGGGCACCGGGTTTTAAAAACCATTTTGGCCCGGTAGTTCTATCCCCGCCTTTACGGATGGCACGTTCTGGGGATAGAAGAGGCGTTTCCTAAACTCTGGATAGAGGTTCGATTCCTGCCCTGGCTACCCTTCCGGAACTTTCTGGAAAATTTAGAAAGTTCTGATTTTTATTTGATTTGTATGCTACTAATAACGATCTTGTTAATAGTAAAATCCACTGGTGCTTTTAACAAACCTGCAAAAATTAGCCGGGAATTAATTTTATTCTTGGTGCCTGTTATGTTAAATTCACTATTAAAATAGTAGTTGATTAGCGGGGTGCACGATGATGATCCCGGCTCTTACCTTATATTGTATTTAATAATAAAAGGTATCTTCCGCTGTTTTTTAAGTTAAAACCCTGATAATGGAGCCTATTGAACAATCAGATAAACCCGTTATTTCGAAACGCATTGATGGGTTCTTTATTACTGTTTACGAAATTTTCGGATTTATCAGCCGGTTTTTCGGGGAAGTGCTGCACCCACCGTTTGAAACCCGGGAATTCATCCGCCAGTGTTTTTATATCGGCTCCAAGTCGCTGCCGCTGATCAGTCTTACCGGCTTTATCACCGGGCTGGTGTTCACCAAACAGTCACGCCCTTCTCTGGCGGAATTCGGCGCTACTTCCTGGCTCCCTTCGCTGATATCGATTGCCATCGTACGGGCGCTGGCCCCGCTGGTAACAGCGCTGATCTGTGCCGGCCGTGTGGGGTCGAGCATGGGTGCCGAACTGGCCTCTATGAAAGTTACCGAGCAGATCGACGCAATGGAGGTTTCAGCCATCAACCCCTTCAGGTACCTGGTAATGACGCGGGTGTTGGCCTGCACTGTATGTCTGCCGCTGTTGATGTGCTATAACGGACTCATCGCCCTCGTTGGTGCTTTTGTGGATATTCACCTCAACGAGCAAACAAGTATGGATACGTTTATACAGAATGCATTTACGAATATTTCGTTCCTGGATCTAGCTGCCTCGCTGGTAAAAGCCCTGGTTTATGGGTTTACGATTGGTATTGTCAGCTGCTATCAGGGCTTTCATGCCACTCAGGGTACGGAGGGGGTTGGTAAATCCGCCAATGTTTCTGTAGTGGTTTCCATGTTCCTGATTTTTATAGAAGAAGTGCTTATTGTTCAACTGGTGAATATGATACGATAGCTATGAAATCTTTTATACCCAATATCGACAGACAGCAAACAGTGATCTCCATCAGAGGTCTGTACAAATCGTTTGGCAGCAATCATGTACTACGTGGGGTAGACCTGGATCTGCACCGCGGGGAGAACATTGTGGTGCTGGGACGTTCCGGAACGGGTAAGTCTGTCCTGATAAAAGTGATCGTCGGACTGCTGCATCCGGATGCCGGCACGGTAAGTGTACTGGGACAGGAAGTGCCGGAACTGAATGCCCACGCGCTGCGCGCCCTGCGCCTGAAAACAGGTTTCTGTTTTCAGAATGGGGCATTGTATGACAGCATGACGGTAGGCGAAAACCTGGCCTTTCCGCTGAAGCGGAACGAACCGGGCATGAGCCGAAAGGAGCGCGATAAACGCGTAGAAATGGTGCTGGATGCCATCGGGCTTTCACATACCATCGACCAGATGCCGGCCGAGCTGTCCGGCGGACAGCGCAAGCGCATCGGCATTGGCCGTACACTCATACTTCGTCCGGAAATCATGTTGTATGATGAACCTACGGCCGGACTGGATCCCATCACTTGTACGGAGATCAATGACCTGATTAATGAAGTGCAGCATCGGTTTAATACAAGCTCCATCATTATTACGCATGATCTCACCTGTGCCAAATCCACGGGCGATACAATTGCCGTACTGAAAGAAGGACGGTTTATACGGCAGGGCAACTTTGAGGATGTGTTCAGTACTGACGAAGTGCTGATCCGCGAATTTTATGAGTATAACTTTATTCAATAATATATGAAAACAGCTGATTCAAGAAGAGCTACTACGGTGGGCATATTCATTGTTCTGGGACTGGCGATTTTTGCCACCGCCATCCTGATTTTGGGCGGACAAAAAAAGACGTTTATCGATTCCGTGCAGATAAAAGCGATCTTCCACGATGTGGGCGGTCTTTCCAAAGGCAATAATATCTGGTATTCCGGTGTAAAAGTGGGCACGATCAAAACGATCCGCTTCATCGATCACAGCCGGATCGAAGTGTTGATGAATATCGATAAGAATGCCCGGCCGTTTATTCACAAAGATGTTAAGGCCCGGGTAAGCGCCGACGGACTGGTGGGCAATAAGATCATCGCCCTGGACGGCGGCACCGCCCAAACCGCTCCCATCGAAGACGGTGATGTGATCATCGTGGAACCCAGTATCAGTACGGATGAGATCATGAATACGCTGCAGGTAAACAATAAGAACCTGGTGGCCATTACCGGCAATCTCAAAGATATTATGGAAAATCTTACTGCGGGCAAAGGCTCGCTGGGTAAACTGATAAAGGATTCATCCATTTACGAGCAGCTGGACCGTACCCTGGTCATACTGCATAAAACGGCCGGCAACACCCAGCAGTTTACAAAAGACCTTACCGGGTACACGGCCCGGCTGCAAACTCCCGGCGTGCTGGCCAACGACCTGGTGAGTGACACTATTGTATTCAGCAGGCTCAGAAATACCGCGAACCAGCTGCAGGAAGTAGCAACGCAGGCGAACCAGGTAGCACGCAACCTTCAGTCGGTAAGTACAGATGTTAAAGGCCGTCTTAACAGTAACGAATCGCCTGCCGGTGTACTGCTGAATGATTCTACAACAGCGCGGCAGCTGCAGCAAACGATCCGGAACCTGGAAAGCAGCACCGGCAAACTGGACGAGAATATGGAAGCCGTGCGGCATAATTTCCTGTTCCGGGGCTATTTCAGACGGCAGGAAAAACAACGCAATAAGGAAGAGAAAAAGCAACAAAAAGAACAGCAACGGCAATAGAAGCGAACAGGGCTCATCTTGCTGAGCTATTTAGATGAACCTTGCTCAAGCGTTATGTATAAATTCAATCATTGCCTCTTGACAAAACACGTATCACAGCTGCACCCGCGGAAAAGAATAAAGCTGTTCCAATTTTATTGAATCTTACGAAGTCTGGTCTGTTTTCTTTTTGTTTAAAGCGGTGATCTGCTTTTTTGTAAAAGCGATGACTGCTTCCAGGTATTTTTGAACGGTATCCAGCTCTGTTGCAGTGAATGCACTGTATAGTTTTTCTGCTTCAGCCATTATGTTTTGAAATGCCGGGCCAATCCGTTGAAAAGCCGCTTCGCGGTTTAATACTACGATAACTTTTCTCCTGTCTACCGCATCTCTTTCCCGCTGTACCAGGTTTTCTCTTTCCAGGCGATCAATCATACCGGTAACGGCCCCTGTCGATAAGCCGCTTAGTTCCGCAATTTTCCCGGGGGTCATTGCTCCGTGTTTCAGCAGCAGGTCGATGTATTTATGATCGGTGCCCGCCAGCCCTGCAGCATGGGCGATCGACTGGTGCATGACTACCGTCAACGTAGAAAACTCCCGGGTCAGTTCCTGTATACGATCGGTCTTGTCATTTTGTGCGCTGTTTTTTTTTCGCATGAATTGAAAATATTTTTATCTTTGTGACAGAGATACTTTTTTAGCTAAATAAATAACTCTATTGCAAAGATAATAAAAGTAATCGTTCGGGCAGCCGTAAATAAGGTTGAAGACTTACTGCAGAGGTAACCGGGCCACCATACTTATTTCGCATACATGGCCGGCAATGTTTTTTTAAGGCCCCTGTAACCGGCTTTCCATACTTACGGGCAGGGTAGGCGGCCTGTAACGAAGTTCGAATGCCCGCTTGTGTTTAACGTAACCTGCGGAACAAAGGGAAGGTCCTTCTGCCCCCTGGCCGGGGTCGATAGCACCTGTTGTGCGGATTTAATAGTCATAAAAATCAAGATTCAATGAAAGAAAAAAAAGTATTAATTGTCGGTGCAGGGATTGCGGGGCCCGCATTGGCCATAGCACTTATTGGACAGGGGGCCGAGGTCAGCATCATCGAAAGCCGCAAAGAAAGCCAGATGCAAGAAGGATTATTTATCGGCATATCGCCCAATGGGCTCAATGTCCTAAAGGAACTTGCCGATATTTCCCGGATCTATGAGGAATATTGTCCGGGGTCCCTGCAGTTTCTGAATGCTGCTGGAACCTGTATCGCCAAACTTGACACATCCTATCAATCTGAACGGTATGGGATCGAAAATGTTCAGGTTAAACGCTCGGCCATCATCCGGCTATTGCATGACCGGCTAAATTCCCTAGGTTGTGCCATCACCTATGACTGCCGGCTGGATTCCATCGAAGAGTCAGGAAAAAAAATCAGTATCCGTACGACCAATGGGGTATCCGGCGACTTCGATTTTTTGATCGGCGCCGATGGAATCCATTCCCGGTGCCGGGAAATTGCGTTTCCGCATAGCCCGAAGCCGGTCTATACAGAACTGCTGTCAACCGGCGCGATCGTGGCCATCCCGGGCTGGCAGGATGAAACCGGAGGCATCAACATGGCATTCGGGAAGCGGGCATTCTTTGCGTTTGCGACATCCAACAAGAGCGAGGTATGGTGGTTTAACAATTTTTACCAGAAAAAAGAACCGGATCGTAGGAGGATCGACCCCGGGCTGCAGCATCAAATAAAAACAGAATTGCTGAAACTCCATAAAGAAGACTATAAGAGGATTGAGCAGATCATTACGGCTACATCTGATTTATTTGCCTATCCCATCTATGATATGCCGCCATTAGCAAAATGGCATACAAACAATATTTGCCTGATCGGTGATGCGGCGCATGCCATCTCGCCGCATACGGGACAAGGCGCATCGCTTGCCCTGGAAGACAGTGCCGTCCTGGCCAAATGCCTGAGTACATATCCAGATCCGGCGCTTGCGTTTTCTGTTTTCCAGGGATTACGGGAGAAGCGCGTTGCCAAAATTGTAGCCCAGGCCAGAAAAATTGGAAAATCTAAATCCAAAGCCAATCTGTTTGCTACCTTCTTTAGAGATATCTTCCTTAAACATTTTATCAATCTGGAAAAGAAAAAAATGGATTGGATCTATGCCTACAAGGTGAGCGACGTGGAAGCTATTTGAGGAAAAACAGACTGGGATGCTCTTCCGGTGCATTACTGACCTTTAAAGCGCGCCAACGCGGGAACGTTCAGCGGCATACCTTCACCGGACGGGTAGCCTTAACTGTATCCCCGCTGATGGATAAGACGCCCGTGTTAGTGCGTGTTGCTGCAATGCCGCGTATTGTTCCATTTTTATAACGGCAACGAGCTGCCTGGCCTTCCTTTTGTTTCTTGCCGAGGCTATAAACACCGGGATACTGCCAAGCATCGATGCGACACCGGTAAAGAATAATATATCCGGCCCGGAGTCATTGGACGACCAGTCGCCTTCCAGCGCCCATATAATTCCCCCGGTACTCAATGCGACCCCTCCTCCAAGTAGTATCCATGCGGCGGTTTTTTGACGCCTGCTTTTTTGCATATAGTCCTGCTTCATAACGGCGGGTACCGGTGTTGTTTGCTGGGCGGGTATATCTGTAACGAGTACAAGGAGCAGCAGGACGATCATGATCTTTTTCATGCAAATCTTTTTAAGATGAACAAAAAGCGATAATGCCTTTAATCCTGCCGGATATTCTCCAAAACCGCCAGGCAGGTTTTTACTTCGGCCTCGCTGTTTATAATGCAGGGAGTAAGCCGCACGTATTGAACCCGGTAAGGAGAACTGCTGGCGATAATATTTTTGCGGAGCAACCTTTTTACTACTTCATCATGCGGCATACCCGCTACTTCAAAGCAATTAATACCAGCCGACAGGGAGGGCGATACCGGTGTTTTGAGTTGAATATGCCGAATGCTTTTTAAACCTTCTTTTAGCAGGGTACTGAGCTGATGTGTTCTTTGTTCGATCTTTTCCTTGCCGATCTGCAGGTGGAATTCAAAAGCTTTGTGCAGCGACCAGCGATGCTCGAAAGGATGGAATCCGCCGGGAGTAAAAATATCTCCGAAAGGAATGGGCGCTTCGGGCACCCACCCTGCCCACATGGGATAGGCCAGTCCGGTAAAGGTTGGAATTGTAGGGATGACCATATCCCAGGCTTCTTTTTTACCCCATAAGATACCGGTTCCACGGGGACCAAAGAGCCATTTATGCGTACCCGCCGCCAGGAAATCACAGCCCAGTTCCTGCACATTGATATTTTCGATACCAAAAGCATGCACCCCATCCACACAAAAATATATGTGGTGAGCGCTGTTACGCCGGGCATTGATCTCACGAATTGCGCTACCGATGGCAGCAATGGGCAATTTTACCCCCGTACTGGAATGTACCCAGGTTACAGCCACGATCCTGGTATTGGGATTTACCGCCTTAGCGATGGCGTCTACAATTTCATCAGCCGATGCATCGGCAGGCTCATTGTACAAACGGATATTTCGTATAGACGCCCCGTTTTTGGCAGCCGCAAAGGCCAGTGATTTTTCTGTGGCATAATGATCATGGGTGGTAGTAAGGATCTCGTCTCCAGGCTTCAGTTTAAACCCTGTGTATAAAAGTCCTAACCCCATGCTGGTGCTATCTGTAAGCGCTACCTCCCCCGGATCTGCTGCATGAAGATAAGTGGCGGACACCCGCTGTATCTGCCCTTCTATTTGCTGAAAATGTTCTTCCCAGTGCAATACGGGATCTTCATCAAATAACCTCCGGTGCCGTTCTATCTCATCCCGCACCGGTTTGGGATGCGAGGCCAGGAGCATTTGCGCCATATGTATGTATTTGGGATTGAGCAGGAATTGTTTCCTTACCTCATCCCAGGAATTTAAAGCAACCGGTGCCGAAGCATCCTTGGCGAACGCCGGCAGTAAAGCGCTTCCTCCGAGCAATAATCCGGTGGATTGTAGGAAATTTCTTCTGCGCATATTCTTTGTTTTATTATGTGAAAAAAACGACTCAGTTTTCCGGCTGAAAACCGGAAATGCCGCATTGCCAGAGTATAAAACCAAATTCCCGGGCTCTTTGTGTGAACTGTTCATCCAATGTACTGCCACCAAAATGCCCGGCTTTATAATCCACGTATAGGAGCACCGGGTGGGCCGAGGCATTGCTGGCCTGCATATTAGCGGCAAACTTGGCCGGGATATAGCTTTCTACCCGCGGATCGTTAAACCCGGTGGTGATCAGCTGCGCGGGATACCGCACGCCTTTTTGGGTGTGCTGGTAGGCATCCATTTCAAGCAGGGCTTTAAACTCTGCGGAGTCCTTTACGGTTCCGAATTCGGGGATATTGACCGGTCCATTGGGTGAGAATTCCAAGCGCAGGGTATTCAGACATCCCACTTTTGGGATGGCCACTTTGTACAGACCGGGCCGCTCGGTAATAGCCCGGCCGATAAGGATGCCACCCGCACTGCCTCCGGTGCAGGCCAGCCTTTCGGAAGAAGTGTATTGCTGCTTTACCAGCCAGTCGGCGCAGGCATTAAAATCCTTCCAGGTATTGGGCTTGGTGGTCTTTTTGCCGGCCAGGTACCAGTCGTTCCCTTTTTCGCCGCCGCCCCGGATATGCGCAAAGGCCAGTACAAAACCCCGGTTGATCAAAGGCAGGTAATTGGCGGGGAATGCCGGTAAATAAGCATTGATTCCATAAGCTCCATAACCCAACAATAAGCTACCATTAGTACCATTTTTTTTCAGCAGTGTTTTATTGTATACAATGCTCAGGGGTACAGGCACCCCGTCGTGGGAAGGTACCTCTACCTCTTCATAGGCTATATCGCTTTGATGAGGATAGGCACCGTTATAGGTAAGATGGAAAGGCCCGTTGCCCAGTTTTTTGCCGGCTACCTGGTAGGTATAGAAATTATGGGGCGTTGACCAGCCTGTATTGATTACCAGGGCTTCATTATCGTCTTCCGAAAGAGCGCCAAGCAGGATATTGCCTTTTAAGGGTACTCCTGCTTCCTGTAGGTTACCGGAGGCAAACGCATAAACTTTGGGATGCAATACCAGCTCGTTCTTCGAGAAATTAATGAGCAGGTAGTCTTTAACCTGGCTGACGCTGGAAATTTTCCACGTTTCATCACCTTCCGCAATGGTCGTTGCGTTATCCAGGTCAGGGGCGGTGAAGCTGGTTTTGATGATCTTAAACCGGGGGTTGCCTTTTACGGTCAGCAAATAGAGGTCATTCCCTTTTACAAAAAACTGCCGTACTTCGTCTGCTTTCGTGGTGAGCGGCTTCCAGTTGATCCGCTCCTTTTTCAGTTCAGACAGCGGTGCATAAAACAGGGTCAGGTTATTTTCCACCGTATATTTTCCCAGGATCATCCACGGTGCATTTTTAAATACCGAAACATTCGGATAATCGGCCGCATCGAATTTCAGTTCGGGATATTTGGCAGCACTGGCCAGCAGGATATCGGTGGCTACAGGGGCGCCCACTACGTGTAGTTTGTTGGGCAGGTTCAGGTTATTCTCCGGATCGTGGGTATCATAACTTTTATACTGGCCATACAAAATATCGGTGTTGCTGCCGCCGGCAAATCCTCCGCTGGCATGCGGTATGACGTCTGCCAGGAATTGTTGGGTGGCCACATCCAGTATACGCAGGTCGCCCAGCTCACTGCCCGCTTCGCTCAGGTTCATGGCTATCCGGCTGCCGTTATCGCTTACGCCGGGTTCGTAATCGAAGGTTTTTCCGGCTACATATTGTTGCGGGTCAAAGAGCAACACTTCTTTTCCTTTTTCACCCTCACGGTAATATAGTTTTGCCACCTGCTCACCCGGCAGGCGCTTCCGGTAAAAATATTTTCCGCCGGCTTTGGCTACCGGAGAAATAGCAGCGGCCCTTATTTTGTCGATCGCCTTAAACTCGTTTTTCAGCAAATCCTGGCCGGGTATTCTGGCCAGTTGGGCATTGGTATAATCGGCCTGAGCTTTAAACCAGTTCAGCACCGTGCTGTCTTTTATATTTTCGATCCAGCGATAAGGATCCTTCACTGTTACATCCCAATAGGTATCACTGCTGTCTACGGTTTTGCTAGCCGGGTAGTGGTACTGGGCGGAAAGCGAAAAGTTAAGCAGGAAACATGCAATACTGAAAATGATTTTTTTCATACCAATTTATTTTTGCTTTTGGAAGTTGAATCAACACCGGTTTCCGGCCGGGCCGCGGAGGCTGTAGCCGGTAGCTGGTCGTTTAAATTTCAGGTTGAACAGGACTGGCTGATACGTTTCACCTAAATCCGCGATTTCTGATATTTGCTAATCCTGGACTCAAGTACATGATCCGGGCCCGTTTTCTCAAAGTAATAAACCTCCTTCACAAATGAAAAAGGGTATCCTGTTTGTCAAAGGTCCTGATTAATGAAAAAGCCGCCAATCACCTATTTGAGCGAGGGGCTACAGATCAGGATCCTGTTATATCGTCGCTTTTAGCAGGATTTTGGAGCCGGTCAATAAGGCACTCTGCTGCAGGAACTGGGGCTGCAAGCCCCGGTCAAAGTTGGATTATTTACGATCTGTTACCCGGGGAATCCTGGAAACCTCTGAACGTTACGGGAATTGTATATGTTTGATAATGATATTTTTACCCCGGAGCATCCCGATTCCGTATACATTTAATCGAAGCCATGCATACCTTTAGCGGGGCTGTAATGTAAATTTTTTTATAACTTATGCAACATTTTAAAACATCCCGCGCCTTAGATACAGGAAGCCGTAAATAGTTTAAGAAAACAGAAAACAGCGTATAAGCGTGTTGCAACTACCAAAGGACTTAGATGACCAGGAGCTGATGAAGCGATGCCGGCAAGGCCGTGCCGACTGTTTTTCTGAACTCTACGGGCGTTATAAAAAGGCGGTGTTCAACACGATCCTGCGCTTGGTGACGGATTTTGCCCAGGCGGAAGATTTGCTGCAGGAAGTGTTTATTGCACTCTACCAGGAAATTATGAAAGGCCGGCAAATCGAACATTTCGGCGGTTTTTCAAGGCGGGTTGCGGCTAACAGGGCCATTAGCCATTTACGCAAGCAAAAGCATATCCTGGTTTTTGAAGAGTGCCATGAAAATATTATAGAAGAGGAAGCCGAAAATGAAGATCTTTTTGAATGGCGGGTGGAAGAAGTAAAAAAGGCCATCAATTCCCTGCCGGAAGGATTCCGGACCGTGGTGAACCTGTATGTAGTAGAAGGATTGCCGCAGGAAGAGATTGCCGGACTCCTGGGTATTTCTCATGCAACCGTGCGTACGCAATATCACCGGGCCAGAAAGAAAATATTGTCGCTCCTACAAAAAGAGACCGTATAAGATGAAAAAAGATATTTTAAAAGAATTTGTATCCGAAAACAGGGATGATTTCGATGATCAGGAACCGGGTTCAGATGTACTGGGTAAAATTCAGGCCCGGCTGGGGTTGGAGCCATCCGTTGTGGTACCCCGGGCAAAAGTCCTTCGGTTTCCGTATTGGTGGGCCGCTGCGGCGGCAATCATTGTAGTGATCATCGGTAGCGTGGTTTTTTTTCCGCAGCATAACACGGGAGAGCTTCCGATCGCGAAAACTGCGGAGCCGACATCCGTAAAACCCGGCCTTCCTGCCGGTAAAAAAGATTCGATGGGTACAGTGCCTTTAATGGCAACAGCTGCTCCGGTTCCGGAACGAAAGAAGCCTGTTGTAAGAAAGCCGGTGAGGACGGGCACAGAAAAAAATGCAGGGGCTTATATAGGGGCTACAATCGAAATGGCGGCTTCCAATACAACGACAGATGACTGGCAAAAAGCGCTGCAAAGCGAAAGCTCATCTACCCGGCTGGCAGCAGTGCTGGCCTGCGGAAAAAGCAGTGCCGCCTTGTCCGGCAGCGATTTGGAAAGGCTGACCTATACGATGAACAACGACGAAAACAGCAATGTACGCCTGGCCGCCCTGGAAGTACTGAAGAAGCAGGGTAACCCGACGGCCGTTGAACCGCTCATCTTGCAATCCGTTGCCCGGCAGGACGACCCGGTTGTACAAATGGAATTACTGGCTTCTCTATCTTCCGATGAAGCTACAAAAATTAAACAACAGCTATTAGCCATCACTCAAAATCCAACGAATATCGATGCTGTGCGCAACCAGGCCTATGCGGCACTGCTTCGATCAGAATCCAATTTTTAAAAAACAAGCACATACTAAAAAATGAAAAGAATAGTAGCAACCATTATTTTATCTATAACACTCGTTTCTTTAACCAACGGGCAGGACCGGCAATTCAAATTGTCTAAAAAGACCGGTACATTGAAGGTGAATATTCCAGGTGTAACCATTGAAGGGTACGATGGCAATGAAATTGTTTTTTCGGCACCACAGCTTAAGAACGAAGAAAAGGACGAACGGGCTGAAGGGCTTAGGCTGGTTACCGGTTCCGGTTTAACGGACAATACAGGACTTAATCTAAGCGTTCGCGAAAACGCAGGTGTGATTGATGTAGATTACGTAGGGAAAAGAGCCCAGGAGCCCATTGCCATAAAAGTACCCAACACTATGGCCGTAAAGGTTGCCACAACGGATGTTATGAATGCCGGAAGAAGGGTGGATGTCAAAGATTTTAAAGGCGAACTGGAAATCAGCGTCATGTACAATGCCATTTCCCTGCAAAATGTTACAGGCCCTGTGAATGCGAAAACCATTTATGGCGAGCTTACAGCAATATTTGCTTCCGTGGTAAAAGGCCCCGTATCCCTGGTTTCCGTCTATAAATTTGTAGATGTGAGCATTCCCTCCGGTTTGAAGGCCAATGTCAATCTCTCCTCTAAAAACGGGAACATCTATGCAGCCGATGGCCTGGATATCAAGAGAGAGGCCCCGAAAGAGCAAAAAAACAGTGACGGAGAAGACCTTACCGGGTTAAAGGAATGGAGCCGGTCTACAGATATCATAGGTACACTCAATGGCGGTGGTGTTGACCTGATTTTAAAAACCGGTTATGGAAAGATCTACCTGCGTAAAAACTAAACCCGGTCAATAGCCGCATCAACGAATCCCGTTTTTTATTTATTGCTCTCTTTTTAAAATTCATACCGTTATGAAGAAGGTATTGCTTTGCCTGTTATTAACAGGTATTACAGAACTTTTGTTTGCGCAAAGGGTCATTGAAAAAACATACAAAACCTCAAAAGAACAGCCGGTGCTCTTACAGTTCGATTTTCCAAAAGTAAAGATCAGCAGCTGGAATAAAGATGAAATCTATGTAAAAGCAACGGTTAATATCAATGACAATAAGCAGAATGACCGTTTTGAATTGCTGGATCAAACCGTTGACGGAAAACTGGTCATCCGGGATACCATTGATTTCAGGCATATTGATAAGCAATACTACATAGAGGTAGATGGAATAAAAAAACATTTTGAAAGCCAGGCAGATTTTGAAAATTATAGGAACGCGCATAAAAATGAAAAGATCAGTTCGTATACAACCAACAATGTAGCGATTGAGGTTGAAGTGGTGTTGCCTGTAAAGGATTATATACAAATCAAATCAAAGTTTGGATTGGTGGAAGTACAGCATTATGCCGGCCCGTTGACCGTGCAAACCGAGTTTGGAAAAATAGATGCCCGGCTAAAGGAATCGAATGTTGGGAAAATTAAGCTGACCAACCATTTTGGAAAGATCTATTCCGATTTTAACCTGAAACCAACTGAAAAAGAAGAACGGTCCTTCTACACGTCCATCACCGCTATACCCGGCAGTGGGCCGGTGTACGAGTTGAGTTCCAAATTTGGAAATATCTATTTGCGGAACGAGAAATAATGACCGTTTTACAGGAGCCACCGGTTAGTTCAGGTTTCTGAATGCATTGGGCGGTACGCCGTTTTTGTTTAAACAGTCCTGTAAAATGCTGCTGGTATTTAAAACCCAACTCGGTTGCAATCTCATTAATGGTTTTCGACAGATCAAATTGGGTGAAAGATGCAGGGCTTCCGCACACCGGGCAACCAATGGCAGACCGGAAATAGGCATTCAATAAATTTTCAAAACGCACCAGGATGTCTGGTCATAAAACTGCGGTTTTACCGATCGCCGGTGAAAGGCGTATTCCCGTTATTTTTCAGAAGCCGCTTACAAGCATGCTGCCGGGCTCAAAGAGCTCACGACCGTTCCCAGCGCCGTTCATGTTGATTTATGCGACCGGCCGGATAAAATACCACTCGATAAGCTGAAAGCCTTTTTCAACACCTACTAAAAACAGGCCGGACGTGCTGTTTAATTTAATGCTCCGGCTTCCAGCCCCTGTATTGGAACGGCAGCGTTACGTTGAATTGGTTAACCCTTTTTTTTCTGCATTAAAGAGTTGAAGCGCAGAGTTTAAAGCTACCGCTTTTAAAATAACCGGTTGGAAAGCACCGGTTACCGGAAAAAAGTCGTATCTTCACAAAGATAAGGTATAAATTCTCCATCACTTAAGGTAGGATCGGTTATAATATCTACTATACAATAGCATTTATTCTTTCCCCTTCTTATTTTTTGCTGCCGCATTTCTGCCTCCCTTCTTAACAAGCAAAAATATTACATCCAAGATGTATATTCCGAACCCGGGGTTCACCCCTGGGAGTTGATCCTGGAAAGGAACACCATGCATCCGTCTCTTTACAAAAACAGTTGACCTTATTTTATTTGGTCGCAAAAAGCCTGCAGGCAGATTTTTGCCGGCATACCGGCCGATCCTGCTGTGTAACATTCAGTTGGCAGATTTTTAGTGGTACCCCGAAAACACGTTCTAAACAGCGCTCGCACGCTTAGTGCGGAAGCACAGTACTAAACTCTAAAATCTTCAAATGACGAGTTCAAAAATACAAGACCAGGAATGGGATCAGCTCAAAGAACTGGTTTCCGCTATTCTTATCCATGCCGGGGCGACTGGCCGGACGCAACTAACCGAAAACGAACAGGACTTGGTTGCTCTTTGGAAATTAGAAAAAGAAATGCAGCGGGGCGGCTTTCTTCATTTTTTCTGTAGTGGCGGTAATGCTTATTTTGCCCATGCAAAACGCTGTCTGGATAAGCTGGGAGCAAAAAAATGCGCGCGCATTATTACCGCAGCGTTCCAGATAATTGCCAGGGTAACGAAGGGTTTTTTAAACGTGCCCTTAAATGAAATTCCCGTGTATCTTTCGGAAGAGGAACTGGAACGGCTGAATGAACTGGACGAGGAATACCGGAAATACAGTATGGATATCCGGAAACAGCTGCCGGGTTTATTTGAATCCCGGTCGGCAATATAATGTTATGGCTATAACATCTGTAAGAAGCCGGATAGAACGTCAATCTACACCTGCCTTTCTGAGTGCCCGGGGTGTGGTATTCGTCCAGGATTTAAAGGCTTTCCGGAACGCTGTAAGATCGGAATAACCCAGGATATCGGAAACCTCCGAGATTTTTATGGCCGGGTTTTGCATCAGTTGGATGGCGATCTCTTTTCGAATAGAACCTGCAACATCGCGAAAGCTGGTTTGCTCCTGAAGAAGCCTGCGTTGCAAATGGCGGACGGTCATATTCAATGCCCTGGCGGCTTCTTCAATGGTGGGAATCCGCCCTTTGAACTGCATAAACAATACCTGTCTTAAGTTTTCTGCTGTTCGGTTTGAAGCCAGTAAAGCCTGCTTATCCGCCATAATGGAATTAAATAATTCAAACATAGACTGATCACTGGTGAGCACCGGGGTTGCGATGGTTTCTTTCTTCAGGATAATACGGTTGGCTTCTTTATTAAAAAGCACTTCGCAGCCAAAAAAGTTCCGGTACTCGGAAATATTCCGCATTTTATAAGCCAGTTCAATCCGCAGGGGAACGATGCGTTTCCCTGCCAAAGCACCACAGGTATTCATAACGGCGGCGAATAAAAAATCATTGGCGTGCCGGGCCGGTTCCGGGTGTTTCTTCAGCCACATCTGGTGTTGTGCCATCTCCAGGGTTGCCGTTTCATTAACGGTATACCGGTATTCGACCATCGGCGAAGCCATAGAGCCGTAGCGGCACAGCATCTGGATACACTGGTCAATATCTTTACAGCTTTGGATCAAAAAACCAATCATCCCATGAAGCAGTTTATGGGTACCCATGCCTACATGCAGGCCGATCAGCGGATCTTCCGACAGCTTTAAGAGCGGCACCCATACAAGCGCCGCCTTTTCCCATTCTACCATATGTTCCGAATCGCTGATTTCTTCAGGGTTGATGCCGGATGCCTGGCAAAGCGGATCGAATGCTGCTCCAAATGAAGCAGCCGTTTGAAAAATAGAGCGAATCACCGTTCCCTGTAAACCCATGGCGTAAAATATATCGTTTTGGGCAGAAAATACCCTTTTTCCTGCCTGAACAAGGAGGGTACTTTGCAGTATCAATCACAAAATTATGAAATCAGTAAAGAAAACATTTTTAAAAAGTTGGGTAACCGGCAATATCGCCGTTTACTGTGGTGCATTGGGATTGTTGCATCCGCTTGTTGCGCATGGTTTTACCGGCGATCATGGTAAACTGTTAACCACCCCGCAGTTTATAATGCACACATTGTCTGTATTTGCATTTGTGTACTTACTGGTGCGTATGCAGAACCGGGTGTTTCAGGTTGCAGGAAAGCAAAAGCCCTTTTCCGTTTGGCCGTATTTATGGGTTACGCCCTGGGTATTCTGGCTGGGCTATTATACCCTGTACGTTCCCTTCGATATCTTATTCATGTTCCTGTCCATCGGCATCATCAATGCCCTGCAGCTAAGGCCGCTGGTACAATCCCCGGCAAAATGGGTGGTACAGTGCATCCTGGGTTATTTGCTGGCAGCGGTGGCGGGCATCGTGATCGGGCTGGGGGCCCACCTGCTGTATTACAAAAATTTACCGGGCATTGCAAAGGATATGGCTACCTGGCTATCCATCAGCCTTCCCGCTGCGCTGGTGGTGGCCTACTATTTCAGGTACATCTTATCGGTTCAGATCGCCTTACCCAAAGAGGATCCGGCCACACGGATAGCCGGGCCGGAAGCTCCTGTTTCAAAAGCAGCCTGAGCGAATCTGTAAAAATAAAAATCAAAAACCAATCAAATGAAAAGAAAGATATACCCCATTCTGCTGTTTGCATACGGCAGCGTTTTAATGGCCTGCAGTAAAACGGATCAAAACCCAGAAGCGCCCGGACCGGAAAAAGGCCGGGTGCAGGGCCGGATCACTGATGTCAAAAACAATCCCGTAAAAAACGCCCGCATTACCATCGAGCATACCGTATGGTATAACAGCTATCTTTTGGCCACCAGCAACAATGAAGGGCGGTACCAGGTATCCCTGCCCGGTGATCCGGCCGGCGACTGGACGGCCAAGGCTCAACTTACAAAAACAGCCTACGGGCAAACCTATCAATTTGACCTGGAGCCGGAGCAAACCGGCGCCTTTAATCAAGCAAGCGGGGCCGTGCGGAATTTTAAATGGAAGCTCAATGGCCCTCGGCCGGGTGGTACCGGTTTCTACGGGGCGCATGTGGATCTGTATACGTTTGGTACAGATCTGGACCTTACAAAAGTAAAAGTGTCTTTTACGCCTTTTCCAGGAGAGACCCTTCTTATAGACGGAACCGCAGCAGCTTCGTTTGAACGGTCTGTAGAGGACATGGCCGGCACCTTTATGGCGAAAGACGTGCCCATTGGAAAATATACCATTAAAGCCACTTATGGCGGTAAAAAATTATTGCTCAACAATCGTCATGCAGATGATGCCAGTGAAGAAACCAAGACCGTGGTTTTTGGTAAATACGGCTACCTGGGTGAAACGGAATACAATATTGAGTTCTACATTACGGAATAGAAAAAGCTGGTAATATTGGGGAGGTTCGTATATTATGGACGCAGATCAATCAACTGTGGAATTCGCCAATGACCAGGATCAGATCTGAGGTTCCCGAGGATTACAATAAAAGCATCAGATGTACCTATTTCTTAGTGGTACGCTTTAAAGAGGGACGCGGCATTCATGATGCAGATGAGCAGGCGTTTCCGACCGGGAGCAGCAGCACCGGGCAACCGGACCGGAAACGGCGAACTGTTGATCTTAGTGCCTGTTTACGGAGTTATTGATTTCCGAAGCAGTCGAACTGGATGGTTTGCTCCATTTTAGAAACGCAGGCCTGGATATAAAGCCCAGACAGTTTATAGAGCGTCATAATACGATGCTCCTCCTTCTTTTCCCAGATGACTTTGGCAGTCTTAATAACCTTTAGCTGTTCGGCCTGGTTGGCAGTTAAAAATTCATCTTTTGTCATAAATGGTTAGTTTAGATAGATCATTTTCGAGGGATACCTACACACAAAGGTAGGTATTCGAAGAATTAGATGGTCACAATTAGGTCGGTTATTTTATCGGTTTTATAACAATTGAGGGGTGCCCGGAACAAAACCAATGCCTCGGTTTGCATTCAGCCTTCATCCAGAAAACTGATGTAAAAAAGATATATTTTTAATTGACTGCATATAACGAGCCTGCTTCCGTGCAGAAATCGTGTTTGGTTACAACTCCTGTAAATAGGGGTGCCTATAGCTGAGTGGCGCCGATTGCGAATCAGGAATATTTATACGGATGAAGCGTTGCAAGGCTACCGCCTGTGAAGTATGAATTACGTTAAATAAAATTGACAGCCGGCGTTCCTATAAAGAAGGCATACAGCGGCGGTGGGGATTTTAAAATTTCACAAATGGTGCGCAGGAATGATTGAAGGCCGGAGCCGCTCCTGAAAATTCAACACGCAAGATACCGCAAAAGAACGCTAAATTTACCCGCTAAATTTTATGGCGCTTTGTGCCGCCAGACAACTGCTGCTGTGTTACAAAGCCATTTAAAAACACCGATACGGATGCATGCAAAAAAATATTTTGGGAAGACCCTTATTTAACCTGCCTGGTTACAACCATAACCTCAATGGAAGACCAGGTGATTACGCTGACGGAAACGATCGTTTACAGTTTTGCTGGCGGACAGCAATCAGACGACGCCACAGTGGATGGAATAAAGATTGTGGATCCCCGGAAATCGGGGACAGCTATCTTTTATACCGTGGAGCGGGCGGATGGACTGTTTGTGGGCAAGGAAGTGGAGCTGGAGATAAACTGGGAAAAGCGCTCCCGGATCATGAAGTTGCATTTTGCTGCGGAGCTGGTACTGGAACTCATGAACCAGCATTACGACCGCCCGGTTAAGTTTGGTGCCAATATCACCAGCGAAAAATCCCGTGTGGATTTTATATGGGAACGGGATATTTCAGAAACCTTTCCTTTACTGGAGCAGCGCCTCCGGAAGCTCATCATCGCCGATCTGCCCATTGAAAGCCTGTTTGTAGACGAGGCCGCAGAAATCCGGTGCTGGCGCATCCGGGGTTTTGGCCAGGTACACTGTGGCGGTACCCATATTAAACGTACCGGGGAGTTAGGACAACTGACGCTGAAGCGGAAAACCCAGGGCAAGAACAAGGAGCGGATTGAGATTTATTTAGCCGCTGTTTAACGCTGCGAATATACGAAGCTCCTCTAGCCGGGCATTTTATAATCGGTCATACATCGATGTAGCAAGCGCCGCCCATTGCGCCGGAATCGGTAGTTACCGGAAATTGATGAATTGAGGCGTCATTTGATCAATAATGGCGCCACAGGTAAACCAGCAAACCAGAGCAATGCCAATGGTTACCGTGGCAATGAGCAGACTAACGGTCATACCCGGTTCGGGGTAGTAACGCCGGAATAAAACGCGGAGATTTACAAAACTCAGTACAATATACAGGCTACTAAAGAGCAGTATCACGATAAAAAAACGGAGAACATACAACAGCAGAGGTTTCCCGATAGAAGGGTACCTATCGCTAAAGGACCCTGCCGCCTGAAAGAGTCCGGGCGCATTGGCTACAGAGAGAAACATAACTCCAAGGATAACAGTAACTGCAATCAACAGTTCTGCATGATCCATACCATTGTATGGCAACTTCAGCATCTTCAGACGCCGCATTAAAAACAACGTGATGTAAAAAAGGATATAGGTTTGAAACAGCAACACTAACAAAGCAAATACCATATGTGCCGGTAAAAAATTGTTCATGATGATCTTGATTTTATTGAATAAGGGTAATATTCCAATGGTGAAGATTGGACAGGGATGCGGGCAGCTCTCCCGGTCCAAATTTTTTAGAAGTGGTTTCCCACAGGTAGTAGCGCTTCCCGCCAGTGTAAACAGCCCTGGCGTTATCGGGTAAAGGCCTGTCTAGGGCTACCGCAATAAGCGCATGTTTGTAGTAATTGCTGGTCATCAACGCTACCGGGTATCCTAACTGCCCCAGTATGCTATAAAGAAATAGTGCGCGGGTATCACAATCTCCTTTCAGATCGCCCAGAAACTCAAGGGGGGATTGCACACCGAATTTTGAGTGGCCTTTACAACAATCCGTTTTGCAGGATGCAAGGTACTGGTTGATATAGGCGTCGTTATAGCGGGCGGAACAGGACTGGTCTACGATCAGCGAATAGGGGATGGACTGGATACAGGATACGATCATGGATGCTGTTTGTTGCCTGTTGAGCTTTTTTGCCTTTGCCAGATCACGGAATGCCGTTGCTGCAGGTTGGATGGCATCATTATCTGTAGCCAGCATATGCGCATATACGGAGCCAATGCCCTGCGAGGCATATTGTGGTTCATCCATCTGCCGGTGGGCCATGGCAGACCGGTGTAGTTCGGATGATGGTACCGAAAGCCGTATGGTATATAGACTGTCGTTGCGATCCTGCCAGCGAAGCAAATGGGTGATGAGGGTATCTGCCTGCATATCCGGATATTTAATAATCTCTTTTTTTGAACGGATACTATCCATCCTGGTGTGGGAACCAGGCGATGGGTGACGGGCCGGTTTTTGAAGCATGGCACCGATGGTTAACAGAAAGATGATGCCTAATAGAAATGCAAGCACCCAATGGGATCCCTTGCCCGCTTTTTCGGTCAGCCATACGAGCAGTAGTGGCAGCAACAGCACCCCTGCAACTGCCAGCAGGATCCATAATAACGGCGGCCAGATCATACCTGCAAGCAATAAGATAAGGAGCCACCACCAACCGGAATCCTGCGGATGTTGGGAAACATAAGCAGGTTTGATTTTTTCTGAGTAAGTGTGGTGCCGTTTTTCTGGGGGAATCCGCCGCCATTCGGTCCAGTAAGTGCTGCAATTGGCGGCGTATTGTTCTTCTCTTGTAAAGAGCTGCCCGTTTTCTGTTTTTGTTTCAACACGCCCGGTGGCACCCATACAAGTTGTATAGGTTTCTGTAACCAGCTCTTCATAGCGGTGCAGTACATAGGCAAACAATTCTCCACGCAGGGTTCCGAAACTGTATTGCTCGTGTTTTGTAATTCCGTCTAACAGCGGATCTTTTATCCGGATGTCATAAAGATCGAGTTGGTAATAGGCTTCCTGGCCTGCTGTTACAATCTTGCAGCGAACCGGTTGTTCAATGGGAGTTGTGAACAGATCGGTACCAGAATACATCCGCTGGTACTCCTCGGGAGCTTCTTTTGCATAGATATCCGGGTCGGAAAGCGTTACCAGTATTTCTGTGGGAGCAATCGTAAAATGGGTTTCCCATTGTCCCGCCTCCTGTTTAACAAGATCCGGCATTCCCTGGAATTTAGCTTCAATGCGGCCGCGCACATAAATTTTTCGTTCACGGGTAACGGTATAAGTACGGGTCTTTGTTTCCTGGTGCGGATTCCGGGTATGGGTTGCGTTGCCGGTATTAAGGGGAGCCTGTGATGTCCCTTCCTGTTTTTGACGAGTCCGGTAGCTGTCATAAACGGAACGGGTTGTTGGATCGCCCAGGATTTCATAGGCCTCATTGATGCTCTTAAAGTGCTCCCCTGCTTCGGGGTTATCGGGATTTTTATCGGGATGATAGCGTTTGGCGAGGCGCCGGTAGGAAGCACGGAGTTCTTCCGGTGTGGCCAGCTCCGGTACATCCAATATGCGGTAATAGTCCTTCTTGTAGTCCATTGCAGTTCGGATTGTTATCTGTTGTCAATGTACTTTTGAATAAAATCATTCGTGTTGCCGGAAACTGGTGGCTTTCTGCGAATGGTATTAAAAGGAGGGTCGATGTACCGGGAAAAAATGGTAACGGAGTGCTGCCATAATTTTTTGTAGTGCTCGGTAAAAGCATGGTAGGCATCTGTGATCAGTTTTCGTTCAAGCGCTTTTTTTTGCTGGTAGTAATGGTCTTCACCGGAGATGGCATAAATGAGCAGGGCTGGAAGCATAAAGAGCGCTACAATAATAATGGCCCATAACCAAGAGAACGCATAGCCACCATTTACCTTTTTTATCCGGTACAGGAAGAAGCTGTTGGCGGCGATGGTATGGGTAGCTGTAAATTCAAGTGCCCGGGCTTTGGCCTGCATTACCTGTAGGCTGCGATCGATCCTGTCGATCTGCTCATCGTAGGTGGTGGTTTGGGACCGTTGCTTTTGCTGTTGGTAATAATGGTACCGGGTGACCAGTTTTTTCGTTTCTTTTTCTGTCAGCCCGATGATCTGGGTGCGATGTGTTTTTAACAGTTGTTCCTTGTAGCGGGCTACGTCTGCGGAAAGCGGAGCTGCATAGAGCAGGATGATCAGGGGCTGTGCGATCAGGAACCCCATAAATGCAATAAACCCGATCCGTATAAAATCTGAGCAGTTCAACTTCTTTTTTTGCTTCCGGTCTTCTTTGGAAAAGGTGTTCAGCAGGAAAATGTAGATACAGATAAACAGCAACGAGAAAAACAGGGCGAGCGCGATTTCCACAGCAACGGAATGAAATAATAGCTCAATGGCATAAAAGATGCTGAGGCAAGTGAGCAACAGGATCATAACGATGAGCAGCGCGGCCACATAAAAACGCTTTAATATGCCCGAGCTGCGCATCAGATCGTATTCTGCCCCCAGTAACTTTACGAAGCTTCTTTGGGATGCAATGCTGCGCGGTTTGCTGCCGTTACTCATGATGTTACCTCATTATGCGATACCGGAGTTTCGGTTACAAAGGCTTCTGGATTGGCCGCGATGCTTTCTTTCTTTTTTTCTTTCCAGTGTGCAAGTGCCGCTTCACTTAACTGGCTTTGGGCTTCCAGCAGGGCAATTTTTTCTTTTAGCAACCGGATCACCTGGTGCTGAACTACCTTATCTCTTTCATGCCCTTGTTTGTCCTGGTAATAATTATGTTGTATTTCAATGCCGCTTTCCGCTTTGATCAGCTCTTTGATATTCTCTTCCATATAGTCGTAAGGACTTTTGATCAGCATTAGTTTAAAGAAAATAGGGGTTAGCTCAATGGCCATAAAAAGAAGCGTAATAAACCAGGAGATTGCGGGCCCCGATATTTCGTGACCGATTTTTATACGTTCCAGCAGGCCATCCAGCCCGGCGGCGTATTTTTCACTCTGGTTCAGGGCCGCAGTGCGCCGGTCTTCAATGGCTGCTTTTTCTTTTTTTACACGCAGGTAATCGGGGTTGGCTTCCAGCGTTTTTATTTCTGCCGCAAGTCCATCCATTTGCTGCTTGATAGCTAGGGCACGGGGGCCAACCGTAACCAAGCGTGCTTCTTCAATATAGTTTTGTTCAAGGGTTTGATACCGGCTCCGCTTACTGCTTAGCTCCGCTTCTATTTTTTCAATCTCCTTATCCTTTTTGGCAAGTTCACTATTAAATACAGAGTCTGTTTTGGCCTTGTAGATCTGCTGCTGTTCAATCTGCTTTTCATGCAGTTTGATATCGATTTCTGTTTTAAACATCCGGATCTCTACGGGTTTGGAAATCGTCATAGCTATGATGGCACCCATCAGCAAACGGGGCAACGCCCCTTTGAGCTCTTTGCCCGTAATGTCTTCGGTGCCATCACCTTTTCCGGTGCTGGAAATAATAAACCGGTCGATATTAAAGATGATCAATCCCCAAATGATACCGAACACGATGGCTTTTAGCATGGTTGGGAGATCGGTAACGTCATGACTTCCTCCAATGGCGGCCGTTGTTTTAAATGAATCAATAGCGTTGCCCCTCGGTTCGAAGATGGTATAGAAGGCATAGCCGCCTGCCAGGCCCGCCATCAGACCGGTTGCAACAATGATACCTCCGAGGCACAGGTATTTAACCTGGTCGCCGTAGGTGCTTCGTTCCAGGATATAGCGGTCGGCACCAGCTGCTTTCCAAAAAAGACGCATGATGCGCGAAGATTTGGGGCTTTGATAAAAGTCACGAGACATAGTCGTTAAATTGAGAAGGTTGAAAGGAAATATGAAAACTCCGTATTTGGGGATGTAGCAGAAGCGAGGGCAGTAATGGTTTCAGTCGGATCGTGCTATTTGTAAATACAGGCGGTGTAAAGCAGACATCGAAAGGCGGCTCATTTGAAAAATAGGCATCCAGGTACCGGCGCGTTTCCGGATCCAACGGTATATTTTTGAGATCGATGACCTTTTTGCCTGAACGCCATATATTCTTAAGCACGATCTGGACCCTGCTGGTGCCGGAGGGTAACTGGTAAACGGCAGCGCCTGCGGCGCGGCCATCCGAATGGTTACCCGGGCGGATATACAGCCTGTTGGCGTACGCTGTTTTCCAGCTGATCAGTAATAACCGTTTATTTTCTAAAACCAGGTCCATATAATCCAGGTGGCAGAATACCGGCCGGCGGAAGTTGAAGTACTGCCTGATCTTTTTTGCGCTGGTATTAAAAAAGCGTTTCATTACAAAATTTGTTTTAAGCCTGTGTTGTTGTGCCGGGCACTATTCCTCCCACCGGCAAAGCGTCCGGTTGTTTTGCTCTGCACTGTCTAAGGTTGTTTCAATGATCCGGTAATTGCAGTTTTTTAATCCCCTGCAATGTGCGTTGTAGTGATACCGGGTAGCCGTGTTGCTGTCGCAGATGTATACGGTTCGGTTGGTACAACTGCTGTTGAGCACCAAAACGGCTAAAAGAAATGATTTCATTTTCGGACTGTGTAACCTGTTATAAAAAATGGGTGGTTTTTCAGTCCGTTAGCAACGGATAGATCAACGGCTTTATTTGTTGCTGTTAGGTACCGGAATGTTTTAAAATTTAATCGGCATTCTGATTTAAAGGTATTATCACAGGTTAACAACGACCGCAGTTACATGCGGGTGCAGCGCTCTTCCTGGTTGCCATTATATGTGGATTTTGGTTGCTTGCTTTAGCGGCGATGGCGCCCATAATGATGCGCGGTATGCACATTGCGGTAATGCCCCCCTTTGTGAGCGCTGCCCCGGCCAGCAGAGTAATGTCCGCCATGACTGGTGGTGTGACGTTTTCCTGCGTATTTTTTTTGAGCAGAAAGGTCCTGTCTTATAAAAAAGAGGAGGCCGAAAATCAATAATGCCGGAAATAGTTTGTTTGTTGCCATTGTGATTGTTTTTGTGTGATCAGATATAGGTTTTGTTTCCGTTGCGGTTGATATAATAGCGCCCGCCACGGGGCCCGGTATAAATTTTATGGCCGTTATAATATTCCCCGTCATCGGAGGCAATGCTTTTTGTTTTACGGGGCTTGGCTTTTTTGGCCGTTACGGTTTTCTGGGTGGTGGCTTTTTTCCGGGTCTGGGCATGCATAGGCGTGGCACCAAAAGCATTGAACAAGATCAGGAATAAAATGATTTTTTTAAATGGCATGATTTAAGTTTTAGTTAATCTGAAAAATTACCAGGAGCATGAACAACGAAATACCGGTTAAGAAAAAAAGAAATAGGATACAACCCTGTGGGGCTCTGTTTGAAACAGCATATCTTTTCGGTTTTGCCGGCTTTTTGGCAATAGCCTTCCCGATTTTATAACTTGTTTTGAAAGCGCTATTCAAAATGCGCATACCGCTTTTTGATTTCTTCTTCCAGGGGTCGTAATATCCTCTTGCCATGCATCAAAAATAGGGTGCCGGCAAAGCCGTTTTTTACGGAAAACCGTAAAGTGCCGGATTTTTTAAAATAAATTTTAACCCGCGAGATTGGATCTGGATGGGAAGGATAAAAAAGGGCGCTTGATTATGCGGGACTTCTGTTGCATGATCCATCTGAGGCAATGGCAGATGCTGAACGCAGCTGATTGCGTGCAGGGGCGATGCTGACAGTACATCCCGCCGGATTTTATAACTGGGTTTCGTTTCTGTTACACAATACCCATCTTTACACAATGGGCTACCAGTTGCTCATTGGTGTTGCAATCCAGGGCTTCTTTTAGGGCATTCAGCCGTTTTTCAATACTGCTGAGCGCCGAAGGTTTCTGATTGTTTTTTTTCAGATACTCCGAGATCTCCTGTTGCCGCATGCCCTTTACCATTAAGGACAGGAGCGTGATATCGAATGTGTCCAGTTCGAATGCATTCTTTTGCCGGCGCTCTTGTATAAATTGCTGGGGAACATAGCGCCGGTTGGCGGCGATCTGTTCAATGGCCAGTTTCAGCTCCCGGGCATCGTTGCGGCCTTTGTATACATAGCCGTCAATATCCTCTTTTTCGAACAGTGCTTCAATAATAGCGGGTTTGCCGGTGGCGGAAAAAACCAGGATCTTTAAATCGGGCTGTATGCGGCGGGCTGCGGCAATCAGCGCTGTTCCGCTGGTTATTTTTTGTTGCCGGTGGTCTTCCTCAAAATGCAGATCAGTGATCAGCAGGTCGTAGGAAGCGTTGGCCTGCACGGCTTTTTGAATGCGCAGCAATGCGTCGTCGCAATAGTACACATAGTCGGGATTGGTGATGTTCAGGTCTGCCAGTGTTTTTTGTACAGACAGGTTGGAACTTTCGTAGTCTTCGGCGATCAATATTTTCTGGATCATATAGGTAATGCAATAGGGATATATAATTGAATCTTCATACCGGTAGCGGTTGCAGTGTCAAAAATAATGCGGCCGCCGATACCGGCCATACGGTTTTCCGTATTCCGGAGCCCGTTGCCTTTCCGGAAATGGGGCGGAGCGCCGATGCCATCGTCGGTATACTGGATGCTGAGCTGACCGGGCTGCCGGTCAAATTTCAGTACCACATTTTTTGCCCGACTGTGTTTTTTCATATTTACCATCAGCTCTTGCAACACTCGTTCCAGTTCTTTTTTAACGCCTGGTGTTACCGGGCTCCAGAGTTCTTTGGAATTGCCCACGATCAGTACCCGGGTTTCGGGTGAACTGAAGGAGGAGATCAATTCCGTAAGGGATTCATTAAAAGCGAGCGCGGTCTTTTCTTCATGGGGCTCATAGGAAATATTGCGCGACTGTTCATAGAGGCTGGTAAGCTCATCCAGCAACTGTTCCTTGCCCCCGGTTTTATCATAATCAACCTTCGATATCACCCGGTAAAGCCCGTTGGCCACCACATCATGTACCTTTTGCGAGGTTTTTAATTGGTGTTCGCGGATGGCCCGTTGCTTTTGCTTCCGGTACCATGCAAAACCGATGACTGTAAGCACCGTTACTCCCAGGAGCAGGATCCATTGGCCGATGATCTGTACTCTTTTTTTGGCATTTGCTTTTTGCAACACCAGGTTGTCGGCCTTGCTTTTTTCTACGTCATAGCGGATGAGTGCAAACTGGTTCCGGGTGCTGCTCCGGGCGGTTTGCAGGCTGTCGTTGAGGTACTGGTAGCGCGTAAAGTATTTTTTTAAAGCTGCAGGTGGGCTAAGGATGATTAATTTTTGCAGGGCTTCCAGTTCATAGCCGGGATTGCCGAGCTGCTGTACAACGGTATACATTTTTTGCGCATAGGAAAGTGCAAGGCCTGGTTGTGTCCGTGAATAATAGTCAGACAGATGGGAATAGCTGGAATACTGCCCCCAGGTGTCCTTCTCTTTTTCCCGTATTTGTAATGCCCTGAGTAAATCCGGGGCAACCTGGAAGCCAGGGTCCTGAAGCCAGCGGGTATAGGCACTGTTCGTCAAAAAGCGCGCATATCTTTGCGGATTGTCTTTTACGCCGTTAATAATCGAATCATAAATAGCAATAGCCTGGGGATACTGCTTCATTTGCCGGTGGGCAACGGCTTTGTTGTTTAAGGTAATGATCCTTTTTGAATCTTCCTTTATTAGTTTTAATGCCTGATCGTAATAAACAATTGCTGCTGGGTAGTTTTTTAGAATACTACTGATGCGGCCAAGCTCGTTGTAATTATTGACCATGTATTTGTCAATCGAATCTTTTTCTTTCCGGTGATTCATACGCTGCAGGTAACGTATAGAAGTCAGTACATTTTCCTGGGCACTGAAATAGTCACCAAAATTAGACTGGAGGATGCCCATATAGGTATAGGCGTTGGCGGCTTCCAGGAGGTTACGCGTATTGGTTGTAACTTTATTAAAATAATAAAAGGCAGAGTCGTCTTTTATAGTATACAAAGACTTTCCTTTTAGATAATCAGGGGAGGGCGGTGGCTGGCGATTGGTGCGAATTGGTTCTTTGCACCCTGAAAAAAGAGCAAAAGCGGATAAGAGAAGCATTGAATGTAGTTGTTTCAAAACAGTTGTTTTACCTAAAAGTAAAAAAAATAAGGCAAGATGATCTCTTGCCTTATTCATGAATGCCGTTGTTAGGGCTGAGTCGGATACGGTACGGGAGGAATCGGTTCCGTATCACCACCGGTGGTGTCTGCAGGGTCATCCGAACCATCTACCTGGACACCGATGACAATGGGTCCGTTACCAGTTGTTGTTGTTTGGGGATGGCTGGGCCATAACGCCAGGAAAAAGGCGAGAATTATCTCGATCATTTGTATGATTTTTAAATGTTGAAAAAATGCTGCTGCCGGCTTCGGCGCAGTGTTTTATAACCGCGTAAGAAGCGCTTCTTACATTGTTTGGGAAGGGGGTGGGAACGGGATTGCGGAAGCTTTTAAACGCTTCCCAAATCGGTTATAGACTGCCGCTTTCGCTGCTCCCGGGAACCAGTTCTGTACAGGAACATCTCTTAGCAAGGGAGATGGGCAACTGATTCTGAAAACAAAAATAGATCAGTGCAACAGGCTGATTGTTAGTTGATTCCGGTAATTCCAGTCATTCCGTTGAGATTCCGGAAATACCGGTGGAATTCCGGAAATTCCATTAGTTTTACGATACAATTGTTGACGATGTTTGCTGATTACACAAAACTGGTCCTGCGGGATTATGAGCAAAAACGGGGAAGGAATGTCCTTTCCTTAGATTTAAGTGACCCTACTCCGGCAAAACTTAAACAGAAATGCATGGAGGTTTGCACCAAAAGATTTTCTCGGAAAGATGGAGGCGTGCTTAATAAATTTTTTGGGGAAGGTGATGATCAGGTGGCCGTTTTGAAAGCAATAAAAAAATGTGAGACCGACAAGTTTAAGCCGCTTAGAAATTTTCTTAAAAAGGAAACGGAAAGCACCGATGATAAAAATATTGAGCTGCTGGCCTGGCTGATCGATTTTAAGGAACGGCCGTATGATTATTCAAAAAATTACAATGTGGATAACCTGGAACCGATTCCCGTTCAGGTGGAGGAACATATAGGGGACGGCGAAAATGAAGCCATATCATCAGATGGAGCGGGGCCGGAAGGGGAGCAACCGAAGACGACAGATACGGAGTTTGTACAAATAGGATTCGGAGCCGCTGAAGACCCGGTTGTACCAACTAAGCCAGAACCTGCAGCATCGGGGGGGGCGGGGAAGAACGATAAGGAAAAAGAAACGCAAGCCATTGCAGAAGGGCCGGATCAATCCGAAGCACCCGCCGGGGTTGCCGGAACAACAGCGGAACCGGCAGATCCGGTTGGAGGCGAGAATGTTGAAGAACTGCTGATGGGAATGGTTAAACCGATGCAGGAAGTACGGAGACCGGTGTCTGTTTTTAAAAGAGGGCTGGCTGTTTTGGCCATAACATTATTGGCAGTAGCGGGGTTCTGGTTTTACCGGGGCGGAAAAAAGGAACCGGAACCCATTCCAATGGGCCAGGGGTTACCGGCAAATAATGCCTGTATGTACTGGACGGGCGACCATTACGAACAAATTCCCTGTAGAGGAACTACGGGAGACACACTGGTGGAACCGCTGGATCCGGAAAAGATCCGTTCCTTTAAAAAAATCACCCGGCCGGATACCATTACCCGGCAATCGAAGGGATCGGTTTGGTATGTGAAAATTAATAAGGGGAAGGATATTGAATTTTATACTTCGGATGGGTTTCATCCCATCGACCGGCAGCTGCGGTTAAAACCGGTTACCGATTATATTATTGAGAAACATATTCAACCGGCCCAGGCGCAAAACGCCGGTAACTGATTTCCGGTTTCCCGTAATGATGGACCTGTATGCATCCCTACATTTGTTTAAAACAAATCGTATGTGGAAGATCGCAGCTTTTATATGTATGGCTACACTTTTAGCCTGTGGAAAAGCAGAAATTAAAAAAGCGGAAACCAATGCGGCGGAAGCCAATGATTCCCGTTGCGGATCCTATAACGGACACCTGCTTTATAGAGGTAAAAACGGAGGTTGCTACTATATCAACTCCAAAGGGAATAAGACCTATGTGGACAGCTACCATTGTTCCTGTTATTGAAAAAAGAATGGATAATAGGATATAGTACAGTATCGGGTGTACATCCAATCTCTTTTGCCGGATGCAATGATGTCTAGTCATGTTCAATAGGCGACCGGTTAAAGCCCGGAAGGGGATCAAATGTTTTTAGAAGTCATAAAATAGAGGTAACTTACCATCCCCGGGCGATCCCCGCGATGGCCCTGTAATAAAATAGCAGGTTATGGTTTCCCAACTTCAAAAAGAAAAAGCAGCACGGTTCCTGCAATTTCATTACGATGATGACATCCTTGTATTGCTGAATTCCTGGGATACCGGCAGCTCAAAACTGATTGAAGCTTGTGGTTATAAAGCCATTGCCACCACCAGTATGGGCATCGCCGCTTCAATGGGGTACCCCGATTGTCAGGTGATCCGGTTGCCGGAAATGCTGGAAGTGATCACGGGTATTGTAAACGGTGTGCAGGTGCCGGTAACCGTGGATATAGAGGCGGGGTATGGCAACCGTGTGGAGGAGGTAATTGAATCCGTTGAAAAGATCATTGCCACCGGGATTGTCGGAATCAATATTGAAGACAGCATCAGCTTGAGCCCGGTATTAACGGACGAACAGGAATTTTGTGAACGGATAGCCGCGATCCGGTCCTTATCCGATGCATTAGGTTTTCATCTTGTTATTAATGCCCGAACGGATGCGTTTTATACGGGATCCGGTACGCCGGCGGAAAAATTGGCAGCGTCCATAAGACGGGGCAATAAATACCGGGAAGCGGGCGCCGACTGCATCTTTGTGCAGCCGGTATGGGAAAAAGAAACCATCGCCACATTGGTTAAAGAAATAGACGCCCCCATTAATATTCTTTCAAATCCTACCATCGGTGCCGGCGGACTGCCTCCTTCAGTTCCGGAACTTCAGGACCTGGGCGTTGCCCGCGTAAGCCTGGGCTCCAGCATGATGAAGGCAACGCTGGCCCTGATCAAAAAAGTGGCCGGCGAACTATCCGGTTCCGGAACCTATCACACGTTAACCGAGGCAATGACGCCGCTCGATGAAACGGTACAGGCCTATAATATGGCTATAGGGAAAACCTCTTAATCCTGAACGTTCTGTACGCCGGGTTGCTATAAAATGATTTTTTGAGTGTCTGTTGTTTGGACAATGATTTTGTGACGGGATGCCTGGCCGGCCGGTTGATGCCGTTGAAATTTGCAAAGGATAAATGCCCTGTTTTGCTCCAGGTGAAGCATAAATCCGGCAGGCTCTTCCTGGCAGATGAGCTCAAACCTTTGACATTTGTACCATTTGTTATTGCCGGAAAAATGAAAAAGTAGAACCGTAAATGGTGAGACTTCCTGGGGCCGTGTTTAACCCTTATAAAAATTCAATCTGAATCGTATAATTGAGCGGCACAATTCAAAGGTTCCTTATAAAGACAATCAACGGTAATATCTGCTCAGATAAACAAATAAAAATCCAAGGACGGCGGGCAATGCCTGTATGAAAAAGATCTTCTTGGATGCAGAAATTGCGCCATAGCTGCCGGCAACGATCACACAACCTAAAAAAAAGAGCGCGATGTGCTGTTGCCATACGGGATCTGAGATAAACAGGCTCCATAGTAAACCGGCTGCCAGGAAGCCATTGTACAAGCCCTGGTTGGCAGCCATCGACCGGGTGGGTTTAAAAAGTTCGGGAGGCAGGGTTTTGAAAACCTTTTTGCCGGCAGTTTCCCAGGCAAACATCTCAATGTATAAAATGACCAGGTGCTCCGCAGCAACCAGGGCAACAAAAATATAGGCGATGGTACTCATATGTCTTTATTGTGAACACTAAAGATACAACAATCAGGGTTCGGCAGGTGCTGGTAAAAACGTTGCCGGTATTACCGGTTAACTGCCGGAACGGCATCCCGAAAAAAGCCAGACCTTATGAAAAGCCGATATTAGCGGTACTCAAGCAATGTGGCCTCAATGGAGCGCGGGCCATCATTGATATTATAATAATATACCAGTAAGATGCGCTGACGGTCCAGCATTACTGCCCAGGGATAACCAATATCCCCGCTTGTTGCATCGGCTCTGATCACAAATTCTTTTGCCGTTTTAAAATCGGTACATTCGGCATCGAGCACCCGTGCCCGGATACCATGCGGCGCATGCCGGTAGCCATAGGTCACCAATACCCGGTTGTCTGGCAAACGCAGCGCCTGCAGGGGATGTCCTTTAAATCCCATCGGCTCCCACCGGAAGGTTTTTCCGCCATCTTTCGAGCGTGCAATACAGGCGGTATCACCGGCATTGGCCGTACGCATGAAAGCAACAAGGTCGCCGCCGGGTGTTTCATAAATGGAGGTTTCATTAAAAGAGATCTTTGTGTCTTTGGCAATTACCGATTGATATGCCCAGCTTTTTCCGCCGTCTTTGGATGTGAGCAGGTAGTTGGAAGTTTTTTTGCTCGCGGAGTCATCCGTAGCGGCCACGGCCCAATAGATGGTTCCGTTGCGGCCTTCACAAAGCGCTCCCCTGTTATAAGCAGGCAATTTATTTCCATAAGGGCTGTAGTGAACTTCGGCGGGAACGGCCGGCGGGTAAACAGGGGCGCTCCAGCTGCGGCCATTATCTGCAGACCGCAACAGGTATCCCCCGAGGAAAACCGCATTAGCGGCCTTAAAGTACGGGGTCTTGAACCGGGTAAGCGCATCCGCGTTCGGAAAAGACCATCCATAGCTGGCGCATAAAATAGTGCCATCGCTCAGCTGCAGCAGGCAGGGGTCCTGTGAGCCGCCGAAGGGGTGCGCATACAGTAAGCCGGGCTCTGCCGGCCAGTGCAGCCCGTCCTTTGAGGTTAGTTGCACCAGGTAGCTGTTGGGATCCACATGTGTGGTAACCCGCTCTCCTAAAACGCGGCGCTCGGGAGCTCTGCGAAAAGCCAGCAGGTAGCTGCCATCTTTTTTCTTTATTAAAGAAGGAAAGGCGCAATGAAAAACGCTGTCTCTGTAAATGATAAAGTCGCGGATTTTATGCAGCGCCGGAGCAGCGTTTCGCTCCTTCACTACTGTTGCATGTTGGGCATGTGCTGTCATGCCTGCGCTCCAGAGCGCTATTGCCATACACAGGCGGATTTGTTTGGATGCTGAAGTTTTTGTCATATGTTCAGAATATCGTTGGTTTTGCAGGATGGATGCCGGACCCAAAAATAAAGGATAGAACCATTGTGCACGATACTTTTCTGACGGATAGGCTTATTTTTCAGAAGATGGCTGCTGGAAAAAGGATGTAAATTGTAACTCGCACGACAAGCTCCCGGCTGCCGGCTGTAATACCAGCGGCCGGTGGCTTATAGAATTCTTCCGGGCAAGTACCCGGAGCTGTCGTTGGTTGCGACCCGATTTTCTTTATTTTTTTAAAACACCTCGTTTTTTTAAATCAAATCTGTATTTTAGCGTTTATACCTTTTCTGTAAACTTTTTTATTACCCTTTCCATAATAAAGACAGTTGGAATATTGCAATGGCGTAATCCTTTGCAGATTTTTTTTAGTATTAAATTGTTTGCATTGCCCAAATCATCAGCGCATGAGCGAAAATTATTGACTAAACTGGCCGCAGGTAGCCGGGACGCGTTTACAGAAATCTACCTGCAGTATAGTCCGGCTGTTTATGACGCCCTTTTGTATTTTTTGAAAGAGGAGCATGATGCAGATGAATTGCTGCAGGTGATTTTTATAAAAGTATGGGAAAAGCGGCAGCAGCTGGCGCAGGCCGAGCACCTGGAAAACTATCTGTTCATGATGACGCGCAACAGCGTATTGAACCACCTGAAGCAAAAGGCCCGTGAGGAAACGTTCATCAGCCAGTATGCCCGGAGAGCCCTGCCGGTGCCGGATGCGGAAGGCGGGCTTCAGCAGAAGCAATACCTGGAATTGCTGAAAAAAGCCATTGATGCGTTGCCGTTGCAGCAGCAGCGGGTATATACGCTTGCGGAAGATGAGGAGTTGAGCTACGAGGAAATTGCACGGCGGCTTTCTATTTCAAAACTGACTGTAAAAAAACACCTGGAGCTGGCGCGCCGGCAGGTGCGGGCCTATATGCGCCGCTACCTGTACCCGCTGGTTGTACTATTGATGCTCTGCCAGTAATGAGCACGGTGGAACCGCTACAGGGGCGAGCGGATTTTTTTTAAAAAGTATTCAGCCATTACGCCATTGCTGTTTGACCGTTGTCTTTATAAATAAGCGGTTTTTGTCAAACATATAAAATGGATATACCTCATTCTCTTTTTAATGAATTGCTTCAGAAATTCCATGCTGGTACATTGAGTGATGCGGAGGCACTTCTTTTCCGGGAAGGGCTGCTTTCCGGGCGATATGATGAAGTGGTAAAGGAGGCGGTGCACCAACGGCTGGCACAGCACCGGGAAACCGGGGCACTAACGGAAGAAAAAAAGCAGTTGTTGTTGCAGCAGTTAATGCAGCAGCTACAGCAGGAAACTCCCCAAAAAACAGGGGCACCCGTACGCCGGCTCCGGCAATGGATGGTTGCAGCCGCAGTAATACTCCTGTTCATCCTGGGAGGCTACCGGTTGTTTTTAAAACCGGATGGACAGCACCACGTTGCGCATAAGCTGCCGGATGAGCAGGACATCGCGGCGCCGGAGCAGTCAACCGCATATCTTACCCTAGCAGATGGCAAGCGGGTGCCGCTGGACCGGTTGGCGACCGATGTATTAAACATCGGCAACGGAATGGAAGTATATACGAATGCAACCGGGCAGATCGGTTACAAAGGAACGCCGGCCGTGGCCACCCCCAATACCTTAACCGTTCCCAGGGGGAGCCGGCCGGTGTCCCTGGTGCTGGCCGACGGAACAAAAGTATGGCTGGATGCGGGCTCTGCCTTAACCTATCCTACGGCGTTTACCGGCCGGGAGCGCAACGTTTCACTTACAGGGCAGGCATATTTTGAAGTGGCGCATATAGCGGCTGCAAGCGAAGATGGCACGGCGCTGCCGTTTACTGTAACCTCCGGAGATGTGGCTACAAAAGTATTGGGCACTCACTTTAATGTAACGGCCTTTAAAGAGGAAGCGGGTGCAAAAGTAACCCTGCTGGAAGGACGTGTAAAAGTAGCACCGGTGAACGGTGGCGGCGAAATGGATGTACGGCCCGGGCAACAGGCCTTGTGGGCAGAGGGTCGTTTGAAGCTGAACAGGTCACCCGATCTTGATGAAGTAATGGCCTGGCATAACGATCGCTTTTATTTTAACGGTACCGATATTCAGTCGGTAATGCAACAGGTGGGGCGCTGGTATAATGTAGAAGTGGAGTTTGAGGAGCCCTTTCATCATTCCTGTGTGGCCGACCTGCCCCGGAATATGCCGGTGTCAGAACTGCTGAAAATTATTGAACTAACAGGCATGGTACATTTTAAGATCGTGCAAGCTCCGCACAAAAAAATCATCGTCAGCCGGTAACCCCCGAATTAAGGGAAGCTGGTTCTGGTTGGCCTGGATAAAAAACCGCTATGGATTAGGCCCCATAGCGGCGGATTGCCCGGGCTGACCCAAATAAAAAATGGTCTGAGCAGACTGTATTATTTCACCAACCCAAGCAAATGCAAATGTATGGATTTAAAAAAAATGTTTGGTGCCGTTACCCGGCACCGCGAATTAAAAAGATGGCTGCTGATTATGAAAATGACGACATTCTTTCTTTTATGCGTCTTGTTGCAGGCCTCGGCGAGGGGCTATTCACAAAATGTGACCCTGTCATTGAAAACAGTGCCTATGGAGAAGGCATTCAGGGAAATCGGAAAGCAGACCGGTTACCGGTTTGTTTACTTTAAGGAGCAGCTGGAAAACCTGCCCCCCGTTACCATTTCCGTGCGCAACCGGCCATTGGCAGAAGTGTTGCAGCAATTATTTGATCGTCGCCCGATCAGTTACACGGTAACAGGCAATTATATTTCAATAAAGAAAGCGCCCGTTGTTCAGGCGCTCCCGCCGCCGGTTGAGGTGCGAGGGGTGGTTACAGACAGCACCGGAACACCGCTTGCCGGGGCTACCATAACAGTAGCAGGCAGCCAGCGTGCCGTGAAAACAAATGGCCAGGGCGCGTTTTCTATCGATGTGGATGCAGGAACGCTTTTAGTGGTTACGTATATCGGGTATGCCGAGCAGAAAGTAAAAGTACCTGAAAACGGTTCTTTAACCGTGGTATTGCAGCGGGCACCCAACCAGGGATTGAATGATGAAGTAGTGGTGCTGGGCTTTGGTCAAACGCAAAAAAAAATTGCGCAAACCGGGTCTGTAGCTTCTGTGGGGATGAAAGAGCTCAAGCAAAGTCCAACGGCAAATATCACCAATGCCCTGGCCGGAAGACTACCGGGGCTGATTGCCATACAGGTGAGCGGGGAACCGGGAAATGATAAATCGCAATTGCTGATCCGGGGTAGAGCTACCTTTAACGGCGCAGAGCCGCTGATCACCATCGATGGGGTACAAAAGGACTATAGCGCCATCGGGCTGCTGGATGTAAATGAAATCGAAAATATTACCATCCTGAAGGACGCATCGGCCACGGCGATCTACGGGGTAAAAGGGGCTAATGGCGTCATCATCGTTACCACGAGACGGGGAAAAGCAGGAAAGCCGGCCATTACGGCCAGCACGCAAACGGCGGTGCAATCCACGATCCGTTTGCCAAAATACCTGGGTTCCTATGACTATGCCCTACTGGCCAATGAAGCCTATCTGAACGATCATCCGGGGGGTGTTGCGCCCTATAGTGATGTGGCGCTGGAAGCCTACCGTACCGGATCGGATCCGTTGAAATACCCGGATATCGATTGGTTGGATGCAATGATGAAGCCGGCGGTGCAAACCCAGGCCAATTTCAATATCAGCGGCGGAAGCAATATGGCGCGCTATTTTGTGAATGTGGGTTATACCGATCAAAGCGGTATTTATAAAACAAAGAAGAATGCCCGGTATGATCCCAAGTCGAATTTTAAACGGTATAATTTCCGTTCGAATATTGATGTGGATTTCGATCCCAATTTTTCCCTGGGCCTGAATTTATATGGTGCCATTGAAAATAAAAAAGATCCCAATGTTTCGGTGCCTGATCTTTTCTGGACCTTAAACCAGCTGCCACCGAATGCATTTCCCATCCAGTATCCTACCGGGTTTTATGGGGAAAACGGGCAATTCCTGAACCCTGCAAGACTGCTGAATGAAACGGGGTTCCGCGAGTCGTTTAACTCCTCCTTATCGGGGATGTTATCCGTAACCCGGAAGCTGAACTTCATTACACAGGGGTTATCGGTAAAAGGAAACTATTCTTTCGACGGCTATTTCCAGAATAATTTTAACCGGAAAAAGGAAGTGCGGAGAGCGGTATATAAAGGTACCGGAAGTTATGATGACATCAGTAACTACACCTACCTGGGCAACGATGTACCGTTGTCTGCACCTGCATCCTCTTTCTCTCAGAACCGGGATATATGGATGGATGCTTCGTTAAACTACCAGCGGAAATTTGGCAGCCATGATGTTACCGGGTTGCTGCTGGTGAACCGTACGCAAAAAGTGATCGGCAATACCATCCCGTTTGTATCGCAGGGGGTCGTATCCCGCTTTACCTACAACTACGACTATAAATATTTTGCGGAAGTGAATGCCGGTTACAACGGAACCGATAACTTTTCTAAGGGCAAACGCTATGGTCTGTTCCCGGCTTTTTCTGCAGGCTGGGTACTTTCGGAAGAATCCTTCCTGAAAGGAAATAACTGGCTGAGTTTTTTAAAACTAAGGGGTTCTTACGGACTTACCGGGAACGATCAGCTGGTGGGCCGGCGCTGGCTGTTTAATTCAGAATATATCCGCAATCAAACAGCCGGGTACCTGTATGGCGACCAGCTCTACGGTGTGGAAGGAGTGTATGAAGGTGCTATGGCCAACCCGGATGTTACCTGGGAAATTGCCAAAAAAGCAAATCTTGGTTTTGAAATGAAGCTCTGGAAGGGATTGATCGCCATTACGGCGGATGTGTTTAGCGAAAAACGCAATAATATCCTCATTACCCGGTCTTCCGTTCCGGCCCTTATCGGAATGTCGGGCAGTAACCTGCCGCCGGCCAACCTGGGAAAAGTCGATAATAAAGGATTTGAGGTGGAAATCAATCACCGCAAGAGCTTCCAGCGGTTTACCTATTTCCTCAACGCCAATATGTCGTATGCAAAAAACAAGATCATCTTCATTGATGAAGAATCAAGACCTTACGATTATATGTACCAGACCGGGCAATCACTGGGACAAATCATGGGACTGACCGCCATTGGCTTTTTCAAAAACGAAATGGATATCCGGCTGAGCCCTGCTCAATTCGGGCGGGTGATTCCCGGTGATATCAAATACCTCGACCGGAACGGAGATGGGGTGATCAATGACAATGATATTGGTCCGATCGGTAAAAGCAATATTCCCGAACTCTTCTTTGGTGTCTCGGGCGGTGTTACCTGGAAGGGGCTGGACCTGAGCTTTTTGTTTCAGGGTGCCGGCAATAGCAGCCGCACGCTGGTGGGCGGTATTGCATGGGAGTTTTATGAAGGCGGGAAAGTGCGCCAGGAGCACCTCGACCGCTGGACGCCGCAGACGGCCGCCACCGCCACCTGGCCTTCCCTGCATTATGGTGGCAACAGTAATAACCACCGGGTGTCATCCTTTTACCTGGAGGACAACAGTTATATCCGCCTGAAAAATATGGAACTGGGCTACACCTTCCGGAACGTAAACCTGACGCAAAAGGCGAGATTATCTACGCTGCGGGTCTATGCTAATGGAATGAACCTGGTCACCTGGACGAGGGCGCAGGACATGCTGGACCCCGAATATTGGGCCGGCAATACCAATGGCACGGTGTACCCGGCACAACGCATTGTCAATTTTGGTGCTTCAATTGGTTTTTAATACAAAAAAATAAACAGATGAAATTAAATATACTTATCTGCTGTTTGCTGTCTGTTGGTGTTTTTTCATGTAACGTGAAAGGCTACCTCGATAAGGCAGAAACAGGAGGGCTCTCCGAACAGGAGGTTTTTGGCGATTATGTACAAACCGAGCGTTACCTGGCCAATATCTATGCCGACCTTCCCAATGAATGGATGCCGGCTAAAAGTGTTACCTATGCTGCGGCTTCCGATGAAGCAAAATGCCCGGTGATCTATTTTAACGGACCACAGGTATTTACCCGCGGGTTGCTTTCACCCACCTACAATCCCATTGAGAACTGGGCCGGTCTGTATGCATCAATCCGGAAGGTAAACCGCCTGATCGAAAAAATAGACCAGGTGCCGGCGGTAAATGCCACACAGATGGCGGGCAAAACCCGCATGAAAGGAGAAGGCTATTTTTTAAGGGCATTCTATTATTACGAGCTGTTTAAGCGGTACGGAAGCGTGCCATTGATTGACCGGGTATTGCAAATTACGGATGATCTGAACCTACCCCGGAACACTGTAGCAGAAGTAACGGCCTTTATTGTGCAGGATTGCAATACGGCAGTACCATTACTGGACGGGGTGAACAGTGCCGCAAATATCGGGCGCGCCACCAAAGGCGCCGCACTGATGCTGAAAGCACGTGCACTGCTTTTGGCGGCCAGTCCCCTGCACAACCCTGGCAACGACGCTGCAAAGTGGACGGCGGCCGCAGCAGCAGCCCGGGAGATCGCCGACCTGGATACCTATCATGTAGACGCGGATTATAAAGGCCTGTTTCATAAACGCTCCGCATCCAATATCATTTTCCAGTCAACTGTCAATAATACCGAATGGCTGAAGCAGCTCTTTATTCCAAGTATGAATGGTACGGCATGGATTCAGCCTCTGCAGGACCTGGTAGATGCCTATGAAATGAAGAATGGGAAAATGATCAGTGAAGCAGGATCGGGGTATGCACCCAATGACCCCTACAAAGACCGCGACCCCCGGTTTTATGCATCGGTATTGTACAATGGCAGTTCCTGGAAAGGAGAAACGGTGCAAACCTTTGTGGGTGGACTGGATGGGTTGACCTCCGCAGAGGGCAGTTTGACCCAAACCGGTTACTATCTCCGCAAACTCGTGGATGAAAACGGAAGCGTATCGCCCGATAACCGGCCCGGGGATCATTATTGGGTATATATGCGTTTTGAAGATGCCCTTCTGATGTATGCGGAGGCGCAGAATGAAGTCCTCAGTGCGCCGGACAACACGGTTTATGAAGCCATGAACCAGGTACGCAACCGGGTGGGGATGCCTTCACTGCCGGCCAACCTGGGCAAGAGCCAGATGCGGGAGCGCATCCGCAATGAACGGCGCATAGAACTGGCATTTGAAGGACAGCGTTTCTGGGATATCCGGCGCTGGAAGATCGGAACAGAAACCATGAGCGAAGCCCGGGGTATGCGGATCACAAAGCAAACGGATGGCAGCTTTACGCACACGCCTTTCCTGGTGGAGAACCGCATCTACAAACCTGCATTCGACCTGTTTCCCATTCCCCAAACGGAAATCAATAAAGACAAAAAACTGGTGCAAAACCCGGGATATAATTAATTGAAGGGGTGCATTCATTAAATCTAAGATCATGAACCAACTAAAAGTTTCAATATATACCATTTCCTTTTTCGTCCTTTTGTGTTGCAGCTCCTGTAAAAAGCAAACCTTCCGGCAGGTGGACGACCGCTACGTACACAACAATGCACTGCCCGTTTCCCTGGAACGGTTTGCGCCGCTTGAAGGAAGCGAAGCCACCGAAGTGATGTTGTACGGCGACAATTTCAGCAGTGATGTGCAGGATATCCGGGTAACGATCAACGGCCGGGAAACCGAAGTATTGGGTGCGAACCAGAAACGGATCATTATTAAAATTCCGCAAGGCGCGGGCACGGGAAAGCTAACCCTTACCATCGGTGGAAAAACGGTGAGCAGCGAAGCAGCATTTACTTATACCTTAAAAAGAACAGTGACAACCATTGCGGGCAGCAGTGCCGCCGCAACTTTTGATTTTAAAGTGAATGCGGGGATGGATATCGACTCAAAGGGTAATTTGTACCTGGCGGATATTTTCAACAACTGCATCCGCAAGGTAGCGCCGGATGGTACGGTGAGCACCTTTGCCGGTGTGCCCGGTACAGAGGGTAATAAAAACGGCGCCGCAGCCCAGGCCTTGTTCAATCATCCAGCGGATCTGGTGGTGGATCAAAATGACAATGTATACGTAGCCGATACCTGGAACTGGGCGATACGGAAAATTGCCACAACCGGTGAAGTGACCACCGTTTTAGGTTGGGTGGTGCCCTTCCCGCAAGGCATCACCATCAGTAAGAAAACAGGCACCTTGTACGTAGTTAGCGCCTTGCCGGCGGCAAGCCAGGGAAAACTTTTTGAGATTGCTGCAGCCGGTGTGATGACGGAGCGGCCGCTGAGTGCGCCGATCGTATCCGGGGGCATCACGATGGACCATAATGACAACCTGGTAATCGCGGATAACGGAAGGTCTGTTGTGTACCGGGTTAATACACAAACCTGGAATATGGAAAAGCTTGCAGGTTTGGAAGATACCCCCGGCTGGGTAGACGGGGTCGCCGGCAATGCCCGTTTTGAACATCCCTGGGATGTGGCGGTGGATAGTAAAAATAATATCTACGTAGCGGGCTGCGGCCATCTCTTTAACAGCGCTAATATTGCCGCCGGAGCTTCCAATATCCGGATGATTGAAGCCGGCACCAATAAGGTAAGCACTGTTGCCGGATCCAACAGTATGGGATATAAGGACGGTTTGGGCGGTGAAGCGCGGTTTAATGTGCCCACAGGCCTGGCGATTGATGCGCAGGACAATGTATATATACTGGACCGGGACAACCTGAAAATAAGGAAAATGGTTTCCCAATAATAAAAACGAAGCTATATGAAACGAATGATTCCTATTACATCTATACAGAGGACCCTTGGAATGATCGGGCTGGTAAGCCTCGGCTTCCTGGGATGCAGCCGGATGGAATACCTGGTTCAGCCGGAAAAGAAGGCAACCCAAAAGCAACAGGCCCTTTTATCTTCCGCCGCGGAAGAAATGATGATCGGCATCTATATTGCACCGCCTTTTGATTTTACGGAGCCTGTGCACTATCAAAGAATAAAGGATGCGAACGTAGACTTTATCCAGGATATCTCCGGTCAGCATACGCCCGCAAACAAGCTGGCCATGCTGGATATGGCCGATAGTGTAGGACTAAAAATGATGGTGGCTGATGACCGGATCAATGGCTCCGATGCGCAGATCACCGCCATGTTGAATACCTACAACAATCACCCGGCTGTGATCGGATATTTCGTCAAAGATGAACCTACTGTTGCACAGCTCAATGATGCGGCTACGCGGTATGGAAAGGTATTGAGCTATGATCCGTCTAAGCTTCCGCACGTGAATCTTTTTCCAAGCTACGCTACCGGTGCATTGGGATCGATCAATTATGAGAACGATTATGTGCAGCAATGGATCAACCTGGCGGGACCCGCCAACCTCAAGTACCTGTCGATGGATAACTACCCGTTTTTATCCAACGGGCAGTTCCGGCAGGACCCCTATTACCACGATCTGGACGTGATCCGGCGGCTTGGCCTGCGCTATGGAATAAAAACATCGGCCTACCTGCAATCGGTAGGTGTGGCGGGTATGTACCGCAGGCCCAATACGGACGAACTTCGGTTCAGCGCATACAGTACCCTGGCCTATGGCATCAAGATCCCCGTTTGGTTTTCGTACTGGACACCCGTTAGCAGTACCGAAGTATTTACAGATGCGATTATTGATCTTACCGGTGCCAAAACAAACCTGTATGATCCGTTCCGCATTCTCAATGCGGAGTTAAAACAGATCGGCAGAACCCTTATACACACGGATGCGGTAGCCGTATACCACTCCGGTACTTCGCTGCCGGCAGGCACCAGCCCCATTCCCGCGTCGTTTATGGTAAAGCCGGTGGATCCGTCGGCAAACCTGATCATGACGCATTTTGTGAGCCCGGCTGACGGAAAGGAATATGTGATGGTGGTGAATAAATCCTTTACCACCACATTGAATGCCACGTTTTCAACAGGCAGCACCATTACCAACGTGCAATGGATCTCAAAGACCAATGGGGATGCCGTAGCCACCGATTTTAACCCGGCTACCCACCAGTTTTCTGCTTCTTTCCTGCCGGGCGAGGGTAAGCTGTTCCCCCTGACGGTTGCATTGCCGGAGGTAACGGTAAGCACCCTGTCCGGGTCGGGAACCGCCGGTTTTGCAGACGGAGCCGCCGCAACGGCCAAATTCAATTTTCTTACCAATACCGGTATGGCAACGGATCAGCTGGGGAATGCCTATATAGCAGATATCGATAATCACTGCATCCGCAAGGTAGATGCAAACGGAACGGTTACCACGCTGGCCGGAAGTTCCGGTGTTTCCGGGAATACAGACGGCACCGGTGCTGCGGCACGCTTTAATCATCCCACGGATATAGCGGTAGATAACAACGGCAACGTATATGTAGCCGATACCTGGAACTGGGCGGTACGGAAGATTACACCCGGCGGAGCAGTCACCACCATCCTCGGATGGGTAGTGCCTTTTCCGCAGGGTATTGCGATCGATCAGGCGCAGCAGAAACTATACCTGGTAAGTGCATTACCCAGTGCCAGTAACGGAAAATTATATGAGCTTAGTTTTTCGGGTGCATTAACCACCCGCACGCTTGACCGGGCGGTGACGGCCGGCGGTATCAGGCTGGATAACTACGGGAACCTGGTGGTGGCGGATAACTTCAATTCCATTGTATACCGGATAAGCCGGTCTAACTGGAAGACGGAGATCATCGCGGGCACAGCGGGTCAGCATGGAACAGTCGATGGGGTTGGGGCCAATGCCCGTTTTGATCATCCCTGGGGGCTGGCTATCGACGCTGCCAATAATATTTATGTGGCCGGTTGCGGACACCAGTTTGATGCGTCCACCATCGCTGCAACCGCTTCCAATATACGGATGATACAGGCAAATAGTAATAAAGTGATTACGCTGGCCGGCAGTACACAAGGTTATGCAAACGGAACAGGCGCGGCTGCAACATTCAATGTGCCCACGGGCATTGCTGTTTACCAGAACCAGCTTTTGGTGCTGGACCGGATGAACCAACGCATCCGGAAAATAATAAAGTAAAGAACTCCATAAAACCAGTACACATGTTTCAAAAGAAAATGATCTCCATTTTTTTTAACCTCATGCTTTTATGCCTGGGAACCACAGGCAATACCGGTTGTTCCAGGGAGCCCCTGGCAAGGGAAACCGCTGCGCCGGTTGAAAAACCCAAAACTGATACGGCAGAGCCCTTCCGGATCGGGATCTATGTGGCCCCGGGCCGGGAATATACGCTGGACCGGCATTATGAAGCCATCCGTGATGCACATGTCAACCTCATCCAGGATATTTCGATGCAGTACACGGCAGCCGAAAAAACGGCCATGCTGGTAATGGCTGCGCGATACGGCATCGGGATGGTAGTTGCGGATGCGCGGATCAATGGTACGGATGCGGCTATACGGGAAATGATCGCAGAGTATAAAAATTATGAAGCCACACTGGGCTATTATATCAAAGACGAACCAACGGTTAGCGAACTGGCGGATGCAGCAGTGCGCTATCAAAAGGTGCTGAGCGCCAGTCCAGGTGCAATCGCACATGTAAATCTGTTTCCCAGCTATGCTACAGGAGCGCTCGGCCCGATCCAGTATGAACGAGACTATGTAGAAAAATGGATACAGATGGCGGGGCCCAAAAATCTTGGGTATTTGTCCTTTGATAACTATCCCTTCATGGAAAAGGATTCGCTTCGTGAAGATCACTATTATCACGATCTGGATGTGATCCGGCGCATGGGACTGAAGTACCGGGTTAAAACATCGGCCTACCTGCAGAGCATCGGGTCCTCTGTTGGCCTCCGGCGACCCAACGCTCATGAGCTGCAGTATAGTGCGTTTACAAACCTGGCCTATGGCATTAAACTGCCGGTATGGTTTACTTACTGGACGCCAGGTGGCGGCACGGAACAGTTTACCCAGGCAATCGTTGACGAAAAAGGAAATAAAACCGATCTTTACGAGCCATTTAAAGCGATCAATGCGGCGATGAAAAATCTGGGACCCTGCCTGTTGCGGCTGGATGCGGTTCAGGTTTTTCATACCGGAGTGCATATACCGGCCGGAACGGTGCGGCCTTCTGAAGATTTCGTACTGCAATGTTCAGATAAACAGGCATCCCTGATTGTAACCGAATTTAAAGAGCGGGATTCGGGGAATCTTTATATAATGGTGGTGAATAAATCGCTGACAGAAACAAAGGAGCTGGCGTTTACACTGCCCCGGGGGAAATCCGTTGCGGAAGTTGCAAAAACAACCGGTAAGGAAATAAAAAAGACCTTGACCGGAGGAAAACTGGCTGACCGCTTTGAGGCAGGAGAAGGAAGACTTTACAGGATTTATTAAAAGCGTAATTATAAACAATAACGGATACTGAGAACATGAAATCAATAACCCGAACGCGCAAGATGTGCGCTGTCTTTCTGCTGTTGCTGCCCCTGTGGGGATACGCCGCAAGTGCCCCATTGCTGCCCGTGAATCTGAAGGTAGAATACCTGGACAACCCCCTTGGTTTAGACAGGCCGCAGCCGCGTTTTAGCTGGACGCTGAAAAGCACCAGACCGGGCCTTTACGGACAAAAGCAGACGGCCTACCGGGTATTGGTGGCCAGCTCCTTGAAAAAGCTCAATGCCGGTATCGGAGATATATGGGATTCGGAGTGGGAACGGTCTGCTCAAATGAGCCAGGTAGTACTGCCGGGAGCACGGCTGCATTCAGATCGCCGGTACTATTGGAAAGTGGCGGTAAAGGATGAAACGAATGCGGTTTCCGACTGGAGTGCAACAGCGTACTGGCATACCGGAATGTTGGAGCCGGGAGCATGGAAAGCGGGATGGATCGGGTCTTCGGTTATTTTTGATCCGGCTCAGAAGGACTGCAATATACCGGATCCCTGGTTGCGTAAAGTCTTCGCGCTGGATGCCATTCCCGCCCAGGCAATGCTGTACGTGGCTTCTGTGGGCTTTCACGAGTTGTATGTAAACGGAAAGCGTGTAGGTGATGATGTGATGCCAACTGCGGTAACGGATCATACAAAACGGGCCCGTTATCTTGCGTACGATATAGCGCCCTACCTGAATAAGGGGGCGAATGCGATCGCCATATGGCTGGGTACCTCCTGGTCGATACACGGACCTTATGTAACAAAAGACCGGCCCAATACCCCGATCGTAGCAGCGCAGGTGGATTGTTACGCACATAAAGACCCGGGCCCGGCGGAACGGCCATTTGCCACGGTTCGTACGGATGCTTCATGGAAGGTAAAAGGCAGTCCGAATAAGCTGCTGGGCGTCTGGAACTCAAACCGGATGGGCGGAGAGCTTTGGGATGCCAACCTCGATGAGCCGCTATGGAACACGATCGCATACCGGGATGCCAACTGGCTGGCAGCAACCGTTTACCATCCCGGCCTGCAGGTATCGGCCCAGCAGGTAGAGCAGAACCGGCGCTTTGACGAGATCCGGCCTGTCTCCATAAAAAAGATCAGTGATGATACTTACCGGGTGGATATGGGGGTGAACTTTGCAGGTTGGATCGCGGCAAAGCTGGAAGGGCAGCCGGGCCATCGTGCGGAGCTGCTGTTTTCCGAACGGGAAAACATGGAGATGACCTTTGGCCTGCACAGCGCTTATATTTTTGATAAAACCGGCAAAGGAACTTTTCGCAATAAATTCAACTATGGTTCCGGCCGGTGGATTACGATAAAAGGCGTTACCAAAACGCCGCAGCTCGGAGACATTAAAGGATGGCTGGTGCGCACGGCCTATAAAGATGCGGCCAGCTTCAGCTGTTCAGACAGCCTGCAGAACTGGATCTATAATACCGTTCGCTGGACCTACGAGAATTTGTCATTGGGTGGATTCATTGTCGATTGTCCGCAGCGTGAGCGGCTGGGCTACGGTGGAGATGCACATGCCACCTGTGAAACCGGGATGCTGAATTACCAGGTGGCCGCAATGTATACGAAATGGATGGAAGACTGGCGTGATGTAAGCGGTACCGAATCCATTGTGGGCAATATGTATGATACGGCATTTGCCCGGAAAGCGGTGATGAGCGGACGCCACCTCCACCAGGGCATCCTGCCCCACACAGCACCAACCTATATGGGGGGTGGTGGACCGGCCTGGGGGGGTATTGTGGTAACCTTACCCTGGTACTTTTACCGGCAATATGGTGATGAAAGTATGCTCCGGAACAACTTTACGCTGATCCGGAACTGGCTGGATTTCCTGGAGCGCAATACCCGTGACGGCATCCTGCAGCGCTTTGGCGGCAAATGGGATTTTTTAGGCGACTGGCTCTGGCCCAATGCTACGGCTGAGGGCATGAATAATGATTCGCCGCAGAACTTATGTTTTAACAATCTATACCGTATCTATAACCTTCGGACCGCAATAAAGATTGCGGACCAGATCGGTGAAAAAGAATGGGCCGGCAAATGGCGGGAGCAGGCGGCTGCTTTCAGCGATGTGATCCATAAGAAATTTTTCAATGAAGCCGATACTTCCTATGCCGATGGATCGATGGGCAACCTGGTGGCGGCGCTGTTGGCGGAGGTGGTGCCGGATGCATATAAGCAAAAAGTTTGGAAACGTTTGGAGCATGAGATCCGGGTGCGCCGGAAAGGACATATCCATGTAGGAATCACCGGCGGTGCATTGCTGTTTAAACTGCTACGGGAGCAAAACCGGCAGGATCTTTTATTGGAGATGACTTCAAAAACGGATTATCCGGGATGGGGCTATATGAAGGCAAACGGTGCCACCACGATCTGGGAAATGTGGGAAAAGGACCTGCCCGGCCATTCGCTGCTCCACAGTTCGTTTTTATACCCGGGCGCCTGGTACATCGACGGGCTGGCCGGTATCAAGGTTGACAAACCCGGATATGAGCGGTTTGTGATCCAGCCCCCGCAAATTGCGGCTTCAAAACTGGGCTGGGTAAAAGCCGGTTTTGAGTCTCCCGCAGGGTTTATTAAAAGTAACTGGAGCAGAAGAAATGGAGTACTTCATATGGAGCTGGAGATTCCCCCGAATACTACGGCATTGTTAAAGATCGCGGATACAGACGGGCTGATACTGAAGGAAAAAAAGAACCAGGTACGCCTCCTCGGAAAGCAGGGAAATATCACTGTTTACGAGCTGCAGTCCGGGGTGTATCGTTTCTGAGAATGTAAAATATGAAATATCCAATATAAAATGTAAAGGGGATGCCTGTCTCAGGGTATATCTACAGCGGTGTTTGATGCTTCAGGATTCCGGAAGCATCCTTCCTGTAAAGAAAGCAGCGTAGTAGCGTGCAATAATCAGGCATCAAGCGCTTCGACCTATTGTTTCGGGACAGCGGTGATGCTGCTTTTCGATTCGGGTCTGCAGTGCGTGGGTGGTCAAACGGCGGTCCACTGCGGCGGATGACCTCTACTTTTGGTGAAGCAAAAGTCGAAGAAGAAAAGAATGAAACCTGGCTGGTTATCAACGCACCCTATCATCTGTCATTGGCAATTTGTTTCAGAATCTGAACCAGGATAATCGATCACTAAATGCTGATCCGCGGCGGATAAGCATCACATTCCTTTATAAACGTTTAGAATGCCTCGTTACAAATTCCGGGGAGGCATGTAACATTTTAATAAACTTGCCTTCACGTTTTAATAATGTGCGACGGATACTTTTGCGCAAATGGTATCCATTATGAGGCATCAGATTCCACTGCTTTTGGGAGTACTGCTGGGTATGGCCGGCTGTAACCGTAATCACAACGACATTGTTCCTGAGACAATCATTCATGAGAACCCCGCTACATTTACAGCGGTGGGGCAAATTGATATCGGCGACAAGGGGGCTGCAGAGATTTCGGCTTATGATCCCGTAACAAAGCGCCTGTTTATAGTCAATAACAGCGCCGGGGTGGTGAATGAGAATGCTGCAAACCTGATCGATGTAGTGGATATCAGTAACCCGGCAGCGCCCAGTAAAATTCATTCGATCAGCCTGGAACCGTATGGAGGGGCAGTAAACAGCCTCAGCGTTTCCGCCGGAAATGTAGCTGCTGCTATACAGGCAACCGTAAAAACCGATCCTGGGAAAGTAGTGGTGTTCAATACCCTGGACTATAAAGAAATAAAATCGGTTGTAGTGGGTGCTTTACCGGATATGATCACGTATACACCGGACGGTCGGTACATTCTTACAGCGAATGAAGGAGAACCCACCACAGCGGACTATGCGGTGGACCCGGAGGGCAGTATCTCTGTTATTGCCGTTAAAGAGAACTACGCTGTAACCACGTTGAATTTTGCTGCATTTGCCGACAAACGGCCAGCTTTGGAAGCTGGCGGATTCCGGATTTTTGGCAAGAGCAATGATTTTGTAAAGGATATTGAGCCGGAATATATCACAGTGTCCCCTGATTCCAAAACGGCATGGATCACCTTGCAGGAAAACAACGGCATTGCGAAAATGGATATTGCTTCCAAAACTATTACCGATATTTTCCCGCTGGGCTTTAAAGATTATAATGCGGCTGGTAATGAAATTGACGGGAGCGATGAAGATGGAAAAATAGAACTGAAGAACTGGCCGGTAAAAGGAGTGTACATGCCGGATGGCATTGCCGTGATAGAAACAGGCGGTATTCCCTATTTATTTACGGCCAATGAAGGTGATGCCCGGGAGTGGGGCGATTTTGTGGAGGCTGTGAGAATAAAAGATATAAAGCTGGATGCAACGGTTTTCCCCAGTGCTGCTGCACTTCAGGCAAAAACGGTATTGGGCCGCCTGAACATTACAAAATTCCTGGGTGATAAGGACGGTGATGGCGATTATGATGAGCTGTATGCTTTTGGTGCGCGTTCCTTCAGTGTGTGGAACGGCCTTACGGGCAAACAGGTTTACGATAGTAAAAATGAATTGGATCAGAAAGTGATCGAGGCGGGGAGCTATGATGATAAACGGAGTGATGATAAGTCCATAGAACCGGAAGGAATAGCCATCGGAAAAATAGGCAAAACACCGGTGGCCTTTGTGGGCATGGAGCGCGTGGATGCTGTGGCCGTTTACGATATCAGTAACCCGCAACAACCGAAATTCCTGCAGCTGCTAAAAGTGGGCGATGCTCCTGAAGGAGTTATGATCATCGCGGCCAAAGACAGCCCTACAAAACGATCATTGCTGGTGGTGAGCAGCGAAGACGATGGGATGATCAAATTGTTCAGTCCCGCCAGTTGATGAGCGGTACTAAGCCACCAGCTCCACTACATTCCCTTCTGGATCCAGCACCACGCTTTCGTAATAACCATCACCAGTGGTTCGGGGTTCCCCTGCAATCGTAAAGCCATCGGCCCGTAACCGTTCCGTCAGTGCATCCACCTGCGCTTTTCCCCCCAGGGAAATAGCAAAATGCGCAATCCCCTTCGTATAGCCCCGTTGCATCCCGGCATTGCTGATCTCCGGCATCTGCATGAGCTCGATACGACAGCCCGTGTCAAAGGACAAAAAATAAGAAAAGAAATGCTTTTTGGGGTTATGATACCGCTCACTGCTAACGGCATTGAAATAGGTAGTGTAAAAATGGCACAGCTGTTCCAGGTCGTCGGTCCAGATGGCGATGTGGTCGATATGCATTAGAGATTGTATTAGGGGATTGAAGATATCAAAATTTTGACAGAACGGTGAAGCGGGCCTTCAGTGCCCGCGGATGTGCTCATTGACAATTAGCATTCATCCATAAAATGTTAACCGGGGTTGATGTTGCAATAACGATCGATTCATTTTTATTGCTACAGATTCGCTGATCCGGCAAGGGATCGAATGTGTGAAATTTATTCAAACGGAAGCATTGTGTTGCTTCCATAAGCTGATCGCATAAAAGAATATGCAACTGCAGTTTTCCAAGGTTCCCGGGTAAAAAGTTCAACTAACTGTTGGATTTCCGGCATTACCCCAAAAAGTCGGCTGTCTTTATGATCCGGGTCTAAACTAGACGGCTCAAAATAATCAGGTATTTTTACCGTTATACTTTTGGGATCAGGAATGCACGTGCCTGTATCATGTGAACCTGCGACCCGTTTAACCCTCTTTGTTATGATGAAGAAAATAATTTGTAGCGTGAGTATGGTTTTCTGCCTTCATGCGGATACCGTTTACGCTCAGGACCGTTCGACTACGGATACGATGCGCTACTATCGCGGGCAGATCGATACACTGGACCAGCAGTTGATTGATTTGCTGGGACAGCGCATGAAAGCCGCCCGTGCCATCGGCAGCTATAAACTGGAGCACAAAATCGGGGTCGTTCAATCTGCACGCTATGAAGAGGTGCTGGAAGCCGCGATCCGCCGGGGTAAGGCCTGGCAGCTTTCAGAAGCATTCGTGCGCGCGTTTTACAACGAAGTGCATAAGGAAAGTATCCGTCAGCAGGAACAGTTGCAGTCCGGAAAGCAACAACGGTAAGGTAAGGATAACGAAAAGATGGCTGATCCGTATGTGAGGCCGGCAGCTGTCATTAAGGAGGCCGCACTATGCCAGGTTCAGTTCAATGCTGACAACAGTTCCATTGCCGGGTTCGGAACGGATATCCAATTGCCCGTCCAGGTAGTTCACCCGGTTTTTTATATTGTGGATGCCTGATCCTTTTTTTTCGGATAAGCTCCCAGGCTCAAAACCAGTTCCGTCATCCTCTATGGTGATAAAGAACCGGTCACCGTTCTGGCTGCATTGCAGCAGCACATAATTGGCCCTGGCATGTTTAACGGTGTTGGACAACAGCTCCTGTATGATGCGGTAAATATGTACCTGCTTTAGCCGGTCGATGCCAGGTTGGATATTGAATGATTGAAAGTCGATCTTCAGTCCATCCTTCATATAAAATCCGCAGAGGTCCTTCAGCGCGGTTTCCAGTCCGAATTCGATCAGTGACTGCGGCATCAGGTTGCGGGCTACCCGCCGGAGCTCTTCTACAGAATGATCGAGCTGACCCAGGATTTTAAAAAAGGGCGGATCGGCGGCCGGGCCAAGGTGCTGCTTGGCCCAGGATGAAAAATTTATTTTTACACCCGAAAGTAGTCCGCCCAGGCCGTCATGCAGGTCCCTTGCCAGGCGTTCCCGTTCCCGCTCTTCTCCTTCGAGGATGGAACGGGTAATGGTGAGTTGCTGTTGCTGCGCCAGCTCTCTTATTTGCTGCCGGTGATTGACCGCTTCCTGCTCCAGTAATTTTTTATGACTTTTGTAATAAAGATAATAGAAGATGGCAAAGGCCAGCAACAGGAGGCAGGCGCCGGCCAGTAAAAAATTGAATAACCGGTTCTTGCTGGCCTGCAATGCTGCCTGGGCATTGGCCGCTTTTAAGGAAGCCACCTGTTTTTCTGATTCTGCCGTTTTATAACGGGCTTCCATATCGTTGATGTCATTCCGGAACCGGCTTTCGTGCAGGCTGTCGCTCAGGGCACTGTATAAGGCCTGATAGCGGTAGGCCGCCGGGTAATCGTTAAGACCGGCATAAACCATCGCAGACTTCCGGTATACCTCCAGCCGGTTCTGATCCATTTCCATATTCCGCGGATCGGTTGAAAGGATATTTAACACGGAAAGCGCTTTTTTAAATTCCCCGGCTTCTAACAGACAGTCGAGTTTGTAAAAATTCAATTCGTCGATGAAATACGCCTTATTGGGGCCGCTGGCTTTTTCAATCGCCTTATCAAAGCTGTGTACCGCTTCTTTATATTGTTTTTGTCCCTTCAGGTAGAGTCCTTCAATCATATAATAACCGGCATACTGATCGGATTCGGGATATTTGAAAAGAATTTGTTTAAAGGCGTTTAAAGTTTCACGGGCTTTATCCCATTTTTTTAGCAGGATGTAATTTTCACCGGAACGTTTATAAGCAGCGATCAGGCGGCTCTCTGATTTAAGACGGAGCAATATAGGGATGGCCTTGTCAAAATAGGCCTCTGCCTTTTCATTTTGATCGAGGTTCATAAAGGCTACGCCGACTCCCACATAATGCGTAGCCAGGGATGCGGAATCGTTGGCCTGTTCCGCCAGGGGAATGGCTTTTGAAAGCATCAGCTGGATATAGCCTTTATCATCATCGGCTTTTTGCCGCATGACCGCCCGGCTACTCCAGGCAGTGGAGCGGATGATAAGCGCCTCTTTTACGGGGGAAGCAGCCAATCCCGCCTCTACTTTTTTATAGAGGGTTTCGCTTTGTTCAGTGGCCCCGGTATAAAACAGGTAGTAGGCTTCTGTGGCATTGGCTACCTGGATGAGAAAGGGGCTGGAGGCTGCCAGTGACCTGCCCCGGGCGATACAGGTCCTGGCTTTAAGGGTGTCCTTGGAAATCCAGTAGGTGGCCAGCTGAAAATTGACCCGTGCTTTAATACTGTCACTAACGGGTTGCGTCAATATCCGTTGAAGACTGTCGATATACTGCGGCGTATAAAGATAATATTGTGCCTGCGCGGTGATGCTCCACCACAGCGCCAACATCAGTATCAAATATTTTAATGACATGCGGATTCAATAAAAGTTTTGAATAGCTCCTTTGTGTGTAACGCCCGGGCCGGATCCTTCGCAACAGTACAATGCTCCAAAAAACCGGTTAGAGGTTTCCTGTTCGCCTGGTACTGATCGCCGGATCTTGTTTTGCGGTCAGCACACATTCGAGGTCGTGTAAAGCTAAAGGTCTTTTCTGATATAACGGAAGCTAAGCCCGGTGAACCTGCCTGTTTGGCGATAGATCTGCATTCTCGCAGAGAAAGGCTTCAGGTTTAACGTTCAAAGTTCTACTTCGGTTCCGTTTGAGACTTGAGGTAACGGGCAAAACTCCGGATTCCTGCGGCACAGATAGCGATCGACCGGGGGAATGATCGTCGATTGGCGGCGGCTTTTGCACTTCTACATTTTAAATTGGATATTTAATATTTTACATTCCCCCCGCATCTTTCACTATCCGGAATCCCAGGTTACTGAAAGAAGCATGCGGATTAACCGATCCGATATCCACTGCATTAAAAAAGTTACAGGCATGCTTACTGCACCACCAGGAGCCGCCCCGGGCGTGCGCCACGCGGCGGCCTTTGTCTCTTGGTAAGGATCCGCTGCAAAATTCAAACACATTTCCAAATACATCATAAAGCCCCAGCGGGTTGGGTTTGAAACTGGCTACAGGAGCTGTATACATAAAGCCATCGGTGCTATCTGCCTGCAGGTGATCGTGGCCTAGCCAGATATTGGCATAACGGCTGATATTTTCCGCGGTAACACCCTTAAAATATTTTGTCGGGGACCCGGCACGGGCCGCGATCTCCCATTCTTCCAGCGTAGGTAACCGTACTTCGGCCCATTTGCAATAGGCCAGCGCATCGGTAAAACTGATGCCCGTAACCGGGTGGTTCATCTTGCGGGTAATACCGCCCCTGGCGATCCCGTTGGGATAACGCCAGTATGCGGTGCTGTCGTCCAGCCACCGGAATTCTTCCAGGCCCGGCTCAAATACCAGGGCATCTTTAAAACGTTCGGCCTCGGTTTGATAACCGGTGGCTAAAACAAACCGTTCAAATTCGGCATTCGTCAGCTCCGTGGCCGCGATGGAAAATGCGTTGACAGTAACCCTGCGCAAAGGATTTTCAACACTTCCTTTGAGGCCGATTTCATAAGTGCCCCCCGGTATTTTTATAAAAGACTGTTCCTGGGAGTATACACGGGTACAATAAAGCAGCAGGAACAGGAGCCCCGTTGTTTTCATAGCACGATCATTTGGCCATTTTTTTTAAGGAACGCTTTTCTGTTCTGGATTTATAATAGTCCATGGCTGTGTTTAAAATAAATGTTTCCGTGGTTTTATCAAGAGCAATGGTTACTCCATAACTATCAGGGGCGCCATACAGTTGCCGGTAATATCCGGATTGCACAAAGCTGCTGAAGACGTCATGGACCATCAGTACCATAAAGGTAGTAAGAACGTCGGTGTCATCCGGCCGTTGCCGGTAGTAAGTCATCATGGCAGGGATGAATTCCCAACCGTTTATTTCAATAATAGCTTGCTTGATGTTAATGCCCCAGCTTTTCTTTTGTTGAATGATCTCGTTAAGAAAGGTCATCACAGAATCCCGGTTCATTTTCAGAAACTGGATCTGGCGGAAACTGAATGTATTTTCATTATAGCCAAAGCTTAATCTTGGAAATAGTTTTCCCCGCTGGAAAAAATAGATGAACATGGCGCAATTCTGAAGGTACCGTTCGGGATGGATCATGGCATAGGTGAATTTTTCCCGGAGGCTCAGTGAATCGTATGCGCCCTGGGAAACGGGTTTATTGCCTGATGTCCTGCTGTTCCTGTATTGCTGTATAAAGGCCTGCACGCGCTCCAGCCCCTCAGTGGGGAAGGTGGGCCGCCTGAAATCAGGAGACCCGCTGTTTTGTGCCGGTGCCGTAAGGCTCATTGCAGTCCAGAACAGGACCTGTAAAATTCTCATAACGAAGATCATTTGGTCAGTATGTTGATGGAAATAAGACGCCACGGGCATCTTTTTCCATACGGGCAGGATCTTTACCGTGTTATGAATGCTTCCGTTTCTTATAATAGGTTTGCGCTCTTGTGATGATGAGGTTTTCATTGGCCTTGTTGTAATCCAGGGCCCGTTCATGGTTGCCCTCCATGCCATATAGTTTTTTATAAGAGGAAGATTGTACAAAAGGCGTAAATTTTCCCCGTTTCATCAATAACATCAATACGGTGAGCAGGTCTTTATCTTTTTTATTGGCGGTATAAAAATCGATTATATAGGGGATCATTTCCCAGGCGTCCATTTCCACCAGTGCATTTTTGTAATTCACTCCCATACGGCGGCTTCGGTTTGCAGATTCACGGATCCATGCCATTACCGAATCGCGGTTACCGCGTAAAAAATCCAGTTGCCGCTGGCTCCAGGTTTCTTCATCGCCTTCAGATACCAGGTAACCAAAAATTTCTTTATGTTCATTGGGATGGATCATGTTGATATCGCAGTTCTGGGCATACATTTCCGGGTGAATCATGGTATACGTGAATTTTTCTCTTGGAGAAAGCGACTGGTAAACGGCATCGGGTAATGCGCTGATGCCTTCATCGCCGCTTTCACCCGGTTTGTCTTTGATGGCAGCGATCTGTTTCTTTACGTTTTCAAGCCCGTAGGGTGGTATGGTGGTTTTCTGGCGGAACTCCCGGTATGCCATGGCCTCCTTCGGCGGCTGCTGGTAAACGGCATCCTGGGCCTGTGCCACGCACAAACCGGAGTAAAAAAGCAGGAACAGTATGGATCTTTTCACGGTGTTTGTTTCAGATGGATCAGCTTCGGCACTTCTTTTTTATAATATGCGTTGCTGTTCTTTATTCAAAATTGGATATTCAATATTTTATATTTCTTTCTGATAGCCCACTACATCCAGTACTTTTCCAAACTTTTCACCCACCTTTTTAAAATGAGCGCATTTAAAATAGCCGTTCTTCTCAAAAAAATGGATGCTTTGGTCGTTGTCGCCGGAAATAATGGCCAACAGGTTTTTAAAGCCCGCCGCGTGGGCATGGGCTTCCAGTTGTGTGAGCGCTGCTTTTCCAATGCCTTTTGCATTACAATCCTGCACCAGGTAAATGGTTACTTCCGCTGTTTTATCATAGGCCTGCCGCTTCTTATAGTTGGTAAGATAGCAGTAGCCAACGGGCTGTTCCTGGTTCAGGATCAGCCAGGATTTAAACCTCGGGTGCCCGATATAGATAAACTCCCGGAGCTCATCGATCGTTACCGGTTTGGTATGGAAGGTAGCAGTGGAATGGAGCACATACCAGTCATAGATCTGTTTTACAACCGGCAGATCAGCCACTGCGAGTTCCTTAAGAGTGATATTGCGTTCCATATTACAGTTCAGATAAAATAAGGTCAGAATCCATATTGGTCTACCAGGTAGATTAATGCAGCAATGTTCACGGCGCCCAGATCCAGTTCGCGTTTGTTTACGGCTTCAAACACATCCGACCGGGCGTGGTGAATGTCGAAATAGCGTTGCGAATCCGGCAGCAGTTCGGCCATGGGCACGTTCAGCTTTTCATGAATAAAAGAAACATCGGTGCCACCGCCGCCGCGTGTAAACTGGTTGGCGCCATAAGGTTCCAGCAGCGGGATCCAGCTTTTGAGCTTTGCAAACTGTGCATCATTGCAGGTAACGCCGAAGCCCCGGGGTGTAAAGCCGCCGGCATCGCTTTCCAGCGCCAGCAGGTGTTTTTCCCGGCTGTTGTTTGCCGCTTCATCGGCATATTTGGCGCCACCTCTGGCTCCGTTTTCTTCATTGGCAAAAAGTACAAAACGAATGGTTCTTTTTGGCCGGTAGCCAAGTGCTTTATAAGCTCTGAGTATTTCGATGGTTTGCGTAATACCGACGCCGTCGTCGTGGGCCCCCTCGCATACATCCCAGCTATCCAGGTGGCCGCCGATCGTAATGACTTCATTTGGGAATTCGGTTCCTTTCAGTTCACCGATGATATTATGCCCCTTCGCATCCGGCAGGAAATGTCCCATGGTTTTAAGCGATACCGATACCGGCACTCCCTTGCCAAGTTCCGCTGCCAGCCAGTCGGCATCCCGCAGGCCGATTGCTACCGCCGGAATTTTTTTATAAGCGGAGTCATACCGCGTGCCGCCGGTATGCGGGTGATTGTCTACACTATGGCTCATGCTGCGTACCATACTGGCCAGGGCACCGTATTTTGCTGCCAGGGAAGTGCCGCGTGTACGGTACTTTACGGCGTCGCCGTAGGCCTCAAAGGTTCGTACAAACCGGGGATTAAAGGGATAATTATAAAAGACGATCGTTCCTTTTAGCTGGTCTTTTTTGGTTTCCAGCTCTTCAAAGGAATTGATAAGGATCACCGGAGCCTTAATCCCCTTACTTCCGGTACCTTCTGTATTGCCCAGGGCCAGAATATCCAGGGTCTTTTTTCTGCCGTTGGCAAGAATGGCGGTTGCCTGGTCAGTTCCGCCGCGTACCCAGTGCGGAACCATGCATTCCTGCTTAAACGTGTTTTCGCTGCCGCTTTTCCGGAGCAGCTGATACCCCCATTCCTCTGCCTGGTACATTTGAGGAGAACCGGCCAATCGGCCTCCAATGGTTTTGGTAAGTGTTTTCAGGTTATTGTAAGCCTGGCTGTTTACCAGTATTTCATCTGCAATTTTCCGGATAAATTCCTCGTCTTTTGTTTGAGCCGGCAGGTTTAGCCAAAAAAAGACGCCGGCAATCCAAAACAATTTTTTGCGCATGCTGTTATTTGTTTTCTGTAAAGGTAAAATTTTACAGAGGATCTGGTTCTGAAAGTTGAAGTGTATCATTTTTTTTTTCTTCGCGGGAAAGATTCCGCTGTTTTTGCGGCGCTGTAATAGCATCGTTGTGTAATTCTGGTTTCGATGCATCGCTGCGGTTAACAAAAATGTGATATACCCTGAAAAGAAACGGATCGGTAATTATCAAAGCAAAACATATCTTTGGGTATGCGAATCGGAATCGTTTGTTATCCTACCTACGGCGGGAGCGGTGTATTGGCAACAGAATTGGGAAAAGCCCTTGCGGAAAAAGGCCATTTTGTGCATTTTATTACCTATCAGCAGCCGGTAAGGTTAAACGGGTTTATCCCCAATATTTATTATCACGAGGTGCAGGTGCCCACTTATCCGTTGTTTGACTTTCCGCCTTATGAAACAGCGCTGGCAAGCACTATGGTGGATGTGATCAAGAACTATAACCTGGACCTGCTGCATGTACACTATGCTATTCCGCATGCCTCGGCGGCGTATATGGCTAAAAAGATCATCGAAACAGAAGGGAAGCACATACCGGTGATCACAACCTTGCATGGAACAGATATCACACTCGTTGGCCGCGATAAAACCTATGCGCCGGTGGTGGCTTTTTCCATCAACCAAAGTGATGTCATTACGGCGGTATCCAATAACCTGAGAGAGGAAACCTATAAGAATTTTGACATTCGCAAAGACATAGAAGTCGTATATAATTTTATTGATGTAACCCGGTTCAATCATAAACCGCTGGATGCCTTCAAAAAAGTACTGGCACCCAACGGAGAACGTATCCTCCTGCATGCCTCCAACTTCCGTAAAATAAAACGGGTACAGGATGTGGTGAAAGTATTTTATGAAGTGCAAAAGAACATTCCGGCAAAACTGCTACTGGTAGGTGATGGCCCCGAGCGGCAAACGGCGGAGGAGCAGGGAAGAGAGCTGGGGATCTTTGATAAACTGGTATTTGTAGGAAAGCAGGAGCAGATGGAGGAGATCTTTGCGGTAGCCGATTTATTCTTACTGACTTCTGAGTATGAAAGCTTCGGTCTGGCAGCGCTGGAAGCCATGGCATCGAGGGTACCGGTTATTTCTACCAATGCCGGTGGTTTGGGAGAGGTAAATGTGGAAGGCGTAACCGGGTTCCTGGCAAATGTAGGAGATGTGGCCACTATGAGTGAAAAGGCCTTATATATTCTGAAAGACGATACCATCCTGAATGAATTCAAGCAGCGTGCCTTTGAACATGCGCAGCAGTTCAATATAGATGCGATCATACCGGAATATGAAGCCATTTACCGACGGTTCTGTAAGGATTGTTAGAAGCGTTTAAGCAATCAGCCTTCAGCTTTTAGCATAACGCGTATAGCTGAAGGCTGATGTCTGAGAGCTGATGTCTGAAAGCTTACAGCTCCTTCAGCTTGAAATTCTTCCACCGTACTTTAATACCGCCGCCGTCGTGGATCTGCAGGGCGATGAAGCCGTTTGCCTGGCCGATCTTTTCATCTTTCAGGTACACCATCTGGTGACCGTTCAGCCAGGTGGTTACTTCATCTCCCACCACTTTAATGCGCAGGGTATTCCACTGGCCTTCTTTCAGAATTTTTTCATCTTCGGGTTTAGGTTTGATGAGCCATCCGCGGCCATAGGATTCATAAATGCCACCGGTATTATGATTGAGCGGTGCTACTTCTACCTGCCATCCGCTGATCTTTACACCTTCGATATCCGAACGGAAGAACACACCGCTGTTGCCGTTTGCTTCCTGTTTAAACTGGAGGGTGAGGTCGAAGTTTTTATAAGATTTTTCGGTAGAAAGGTATCCGTATTTTTTATCGGGTCCGCTTTCGCAAACCAGTTCGCCTTTATCTACATACCATTTTTCAGTACCGTGTATTTTCCAGCCGGTAAGATCTTTACCATTGAATAAGGATGCTGCCTTTTTCTTTTGGGCATTTGCTGCCATCAGAACGGTGCAGAACATCAGGAATAAGAAGCCTTTTTTCATTTTCAAGAAGTTTAATTTTTAGTAAGCGATCGAAAAGCTCTAAAATAAGCCAAATAATGAAAGGAACCTTAATTGGCAGGTCTTTTTTTGTTGAAAGCCTTGTTGCAAAATGAAGTATCCGAACGTTGCATAAGTTAAACTTTTTATATGCGATCTTTGGCCATTCTATTGATCTGTTGTTCTTTATTGATCGGTTGCAGTAAATCCGGAAGGAACCAGCCTGCAAATTGTGATGCGCAGATGATTAAGAAGTTTGAAGATCAACTCAGCTGCAACGGGTACCCAGGTATGTACAGGGTTTTGATGCGGGGCATGTACCAGGGACAGGCCGTCTATTTCCTGGGAACGGTTTGTATTTCCTGCAACACGGTTCCTCCTTCAAAAGGCATTCGGTGTGATAATACGGAAGTAACCTTCGGGAGCGTGGATCATCTGAAGGATGTTACAGAGGTAAAGGGCTGCTCCAATTAAACGGCCGTATCCCCGGGCGGTATCAGGCCTTTGCCAGCAGTGCGGCATTGTTCACGGCCACTATTTTTAGCTGCCTCATACCCGATGGCATTTTCCAGGAAACTTCATCATCTTTCCGGAAACCGATAATGGCGGCGGCCATCGGGGTGAAAATGGAGATTTTTTTTGCCTGGATATCGGCTTCCCCGGGCATCACGATCTGAAATTCCCGCTCTTTTTGAGCGTCAATATCCAGGATCCGTACAATTGAGCCAATGCGGATGGTGCCAGGCGGCAATGCCTCTTCTTTTACTACAATTGCCCTGTTCAATTCATGTGCCAGGGTATTGTCTGTTGTTGCTGCTTTTTTATCCAGCACTATGATGGATGTAAGTTTTTTATAGTCGGATTCACAAAGAATAACCGGGTTACTGCTCGTACTCATAATAAAAAAATAAATGATTAGAAAAAAATAATGCAAAAAGAATTGCCGGAAAGCTGTTAAAGAAGCTGACCAGCGGGGCGCAGGAGATAGGCCTTTGTATGTATATAATACAGATGCATTACGACAAAGTTACCTCAAAACCCGGAGGTTGCCAAATTGCAGGGGCGATGCCACAGAGGCACTGGAACGCAGCGTTTTTTGTTTCGGTTTCCGGGATCATCGCCACTGAGGCCGTCAATAACAGGTTTTTAAATGAAACACTCTGAAACACAGTTTTTTGCTATTTCCTCCAACAAAAACCGGCACTGTCTGAGCACTTCGTCAGCTTTATTTAAAAGACCCGATTCTTCTGTATTTAAGCGCTTCAGTGGCAAACATCGTACAGAAACAGGCTCCCCCTTCCTGGGGTTATTCTCTTTTATATTTGGATGTTAGACAACAGACTCGATTTCCTGACGCTAAGAGCCTAATCTCAGTGTTTCAGTGCTTCAGTCGCGATCTTCTTCTTACGTTTTCCTTCAACATCCGGCAGAAAACCGGTTAAAAGGCCAATCAGTGGTAAAAAAGAGCAGATATAAAAAACGTATTCAATGCTGGTAGCATCAGCCAGGTTTCCCAACAGTGCAGACCCGATACCCGCCATTCCGAAGGCGAAGCCGAAGAACAGCCCGGAGATCAGGCCCACTTTTCCGGGAATCAGTTCCTGCGCATAAACCAGGATGGCAGAAAAAGCCGAAGCCAGGATCACACCGATGGGGATCACCAGTACGATTGTCCAGAACAGGTTTACATGCGGCAGCAGGAGCGAAAACGGGGCCACCCCCAGTATCGATACCCAGATTACATATTTGCGCCCGATACGGTCGCCCACCGGCCCGCCGATAAGCGTTCCGGCTGCAATGGAGAACAGGAATACGAACAGATAGATCTGGGATGCCGATACCGTTACATGAAATTTGTTGATGAGATAAAAGGTAAAATAGTTAGTTAAACTGGCCATGTAAAAATACTTGGAAAAAATGAGTACCAGCAGTACGGTTACCGCCAGCACGATTTTTCCTTTAGGAAGGGTGGGGGCTGCGGCGACGGATGCGGTTCTTTTTTTACGATGTTCCTGTATTATACCTTTATACCATTTGCCGATATAAGTGAGGAGCACAATTGCAAAAAGCGCCATTAAAGAAAACCAGATAATACTAAACTGGCCATGTGGTACAATGATCCAGGCTGCCAGCAGCGGACCCAGGGAGCTTCCGAAATTGCCTCCCAGTTGAAATACAGACTGGGCCAGGCCTTTGCGTCCTCCGGAGGCTGTATGGGCCATGCGCGAGGCTTCCGGGTGAAAAATCGAAGAGCCTACCCCGATCAGACAAACGGCCATGACCATTACCGGAAACCGGGACGCATTGGCAAGAAGGATCAATCCCATAAGCGTAAATCCCATACCGGCAGCCAGGGAAAAGGGCTGCGGTTTACGGTCGGTATACATACCTACAAAGGGTTGTAATAAAGAAGCGGCGAGCTGAAACGAAAGGGTAATCAAACCGATTTGCGCAAAACTTAAACTGTAATTGGTTTTGATGATGGGGTAAATAGCCGGTATCAGCGATTGAATGGTATCATTTAATAAATGGGAAACGCTCAATGCTATTAATATAGGGAAAATGGTCCCCTCGGTTCTTTTTTCGGTTATTGCTGTCATTTTCTTCAGATAAATTGGTGGTTCACTTTCCTGTAACGGATTGCAAAGGTAAAGGGGATCGGTGAAACGGGCATCTGTTTATGGATAAGCGGCAAGGTGGATAAATGAAGGACGCGGCCGCAGATGCCCATATTTTTTTGTTGCAATACCGGCAATGGCAACACTCCTGCGTCTGAACGGGCACCTGGTTTGGGACCACCAAATCGCTCAGCAATTTGTTTTGTTCACGGCATTTGATCTTTCGACGCCCTTATGATGCCAGTAAGCGGGAGTAAGCCTGGTGTACGGCATCAAAATCAAAAGATGCTACCGTTTGCGTCATCAGCGAGCGGATCTGTTCCGTACATAAATTCTGGATGCTTCCTTCGTGGGGATCTTTGACTGTAGTTTGTTCCGGTACTTGATAGCTACCTTCTTCTACCGACCGCCCCACCTGGATATAGGCATCGCGGAACGGAGTGCCTTCCAGCACCAGCTGATTTACCAGGTCTACAGTAAACAGGTATTTGTATTTTTCGTCCTTTAAAAGATCCGGCTTTACTTCAATATTGGAAAACATCAACCCGGCCATTTCGATACAATCCCGCAGCGTTTTAAATGCCGGGAATAAATGTTCCTTCAGCAACTGCAAATCACGGTGATAACCCGATGGCAGGTTAGTGGTCATCATCAGGATCTCATTCGGCAATGCCTTTAGGCGGTTGCAATAGGAGCGGATCAGTTCAAACACATCCGGATTTTTCTTGTGTGGCATGATACTGCTGCCGGTTGTCAATTCCGGGGGGAAGCTGATAAACCCAAAGTTCTGGTTGAGGTATAAGGTGGCATCCATGCTCATCCTCGACAGGGTATCTGCAATATTGGCCAGCGCCTGCGCCACCACCCGCTCAGCTTTTCCGCGTCCCATCTGGGCATATACCACATTATAATTAAGGGTAGCAAAACCCAGTAACTCCGTAGTGAGCGTTCGGTTGATGGGAAAGGAGGAGCCATACCCGGCGGCCGAACCCAGCGGGTTTTTGTTGATGATATCGTAAGCGGCTTTAAGGCTGATCAGATCGTCTACCAGGCTTTCTGCGTATGCACCAAACCAAAGCCCGAAGGATGAGGGCATGGCCAGTTGCAGGTGGGTATACCCGGGCAGCAGGAAATCTTTATATTTTTCGCTTTGGGTTTGTAACAGTTCAAAGAAAGGCACCACAGCATTCACCGTTGTTTCTATTTCGCTGCGCAGGAACAGTTTCAGGTCTACCAACACCTGGTCATTCCGGCTGCGGGCGCTGTGTATTTTTTTACCGGCTTCGCCGATGCGCTGGGTAAGTAAGAGCTCCACCTGGGAATGAATGTCTTCTACATCATCCTGTAGCTCAAAAGCCCCTTTTTGAATATCCGCGTAGATGCGGCGCAGCGCCGCCTGCAGTTCGGTAAGCTCGTCTTTTTTTAAGAGGCCTACCGATTCCAGCATCTCAATATGAGCCAGTGAGCCCAGCACATCAAAGGGGGCCAGGTACCGGTCCATTTCGCGGTCCCTGCCTACCGTAAAGGTTTCTACTTCTTTTAAAGAGTCTGTATTTTTTTTCCAAAGCTTCATCTTACAAATAAAAACGATTTATCTGCAAAGATGCCAATATATCTTATGTGATGCTATTTTTTTTGTGAAATCATTACCGGCTTCCATTGACATTAAGCGCCTCTTTCGGCACTGTTCCCGTTCATTGTCTGCTGCCGGGATGGTTAAGCAGTTCCGTGTTAAGCGTAAGAATGGTATTGGGAAAAAGTTGTTTTAGCCGTTCTTTTTCGTCTTTGGAAATAGTTCCCTTTAAAGTCAACCTTTCAATGGAGATCTTTCCCATTGCGTCGGGTACCCGGATACTATCAGTAAACATTATCAGCAGGTTACTGATCTTTTTTAGATGCAGGATGACGTCGGGGATGGTTGTAACACGGATGGAAACCGGGGGGCCGGTAATGCCTGCAGAACCGGACAGCTGCCGTTCCAGGTCGTTTTGAATTTCTTTTTCTGCGCCAGCTTTCTTTTTGATCATCCAGCCGGTTTGGGGTTTTAGTGTAAAATTCCTGCTGTTCTGTTGCAGGCCTACAAAACCGGCCCACAGTTCCAGTGGCGTTTGTACCGTAGAACCGTCCGGATGCTGAAACACATAGCGGAGCTGCACTTTTACGATTTCGTCCGGCAGGTTGGAGCTTCCGGTTAAGGTTTGGAGATCATTTCTTTTACCGTCTTTGGTATAGGGAAAGAACTTTACAAACCAGCCATCGATCTTATCACTTTGATAGGGTTTGCCGGCCTTATGTACTTTAAACAGGTTGCGCCAGAAATCCTTGTCCACCTTCCCTTTTGACGCCGCTATAAACTGGCGGAGCACTGGCTCCAGTTCATTCAGCCACCAGTCCAGGTCGTACTTTTTCAGGCTGTTCGCTTTTTTATAAACCGCTTCCCAGTCGGTCGGTGTACCTTCCAGCGTAACCCGGGGAATGCCACAGCCTACCATAAATACCACGTATTCAAAATAGGATTTCATAGCATCCATAATGGTGATCTGGGAAGTGAGGCGGGTTGTAGCAGTGGTGGTAGAAAAGTCGGCCGTAAGCGTTTGGATGAGCTCAGGGCCTGTATAATCAGCAATCTGCCGGGTAAATTCCGGAAATACCTGCTCCCAGGGGCTGTTGGGATCATCAAGACGGATGGCGTCGTTCCGGACCATTAAAGTGGCCTGGCCGGAATGGGCTACAAACAGCTTCCGGTATTGTGCTGCGTTATGGTTAATGTGTTGCGAAAAGCCCTGGGCGATGAGCAGCCAGATCATATCCGGTGAAATGACCAGGGGCCGGTGGTCTGCATAGGCCCGGTAAACGCCGTCGAAAAAAGAATGATAGCCATAGGCAACCAGTTTTTCCGGCAGGACCGAACGGGCTACTACTGATTGCTGGTTAATTCCAATAAGCGCAGCAGGATTTTTTGATATTTTATTGGCATCAAGAAAAAAAAGATTCCGGAATAAAAGGCTATCCGGTGTTTCCGTCAGGGCGTTTGCCGGCGGCTCCAGTTGCTCAATTTCAAACATGATGGCCGCCTGGGTTGCAGACGGTTGTAGCGGCTTTGTTTTATTAACTGAATGACCTTTTTGTGCGTTCAGGTAGCCGCTTGTCAATATGATACCGATGTATAAAAACAGATAACGCATCGTTAGGGTTTTTCTAAAGATGCGTTATTCCCGTGCATTACATAAAAGACCCGTTTTTTTCGGGAACCTTCGGCTAAATCACTACTCTCCCTACGATCTCGATATAATCCTTGATGCCGCCTTCAATTTCGTGCAGGTAAATGTATTCGTCTGCGGTATGACTGCGGGCGGAGTCGCCGGGGCCCATTTTCAGTCCGGGGAACGGCATCAGCGCCTTGTCGGATGTGGTAGGCGAGCCATAAGTGGTTTTACCCATGGCAATGCCGGCCTGTACGATCGGGTGATCCAGTGAAATGGAGGTGGAGCGCAGGCGGGTAGAGCGTGGCTTTACCTCGCTGGAAACATTCTGGCGGATGGCGTCCAGGATCTCTTCAAAGCTGTACAACTCATTCAGCCGTACATCCACCACATATTTACAGGAGGAGGGTACTACGTTGTGCTGCTTGTTCTCCGTTTCAATAACAGTGCAGGTCATGCGGCTGTCGCCCAGCAGCTCCGATACTTTTTCGAAGCGGTAAGAGTGGAACCATTCAATATCTTTGATTGCCTTTATAATGGCATTCTCTCCCTCGTTGCGAGCGGCATGTCCGGCTTTCCCGTGTGCCGTGCAGTCCAGTACCATCAGGCCGCGTTCGGCCACTGCCATTTGCAGTTTGGTGGGTTCGCCCACGATGGCAAAGTCGATAGGAGGAAGGATATTTACGGCGGCCTCAATACCATTGTAACCGGAGATTTCCTCCTCGGCGCTGGCCACCAGCATCACGTTGTATTTCAGGTTTTCTTTTTCATAATAATAGATAAACGTGGCGATCAGCGATACCAGGCAACCACCGGCATCATTGCTTCCCAGGCCGTATAATTTTCCGTCTTTTTCAATGGCCTTAAACGGATCAAGGGTATATTTTGGGTTGGGTTTTACCGTATCATGATGTGAGTTCAGCAGCAATGTTGGCTTGGCATCATCAAAATATTTGTTTTTTGCGATGATGTTATTGCCCAGCCGCTTGGTGGGGATCTGGTACTTGTCCAGGTATGCAATAAGCAGTTCCGCGGTCTGATCTTCCTCTTTGCTGAAACTGGGTGTTTCGATCAATTGTTTTAACAGCGCGACTGCTTCCTGGTAAAGTTGTTCCTGCATAAAATAAAATTATAGCCCTGGGGCCTGTTTAATAAATCAATGTTCCTTCGTTATCGTTAGTCGTATTTTTAATAAGATCACGGGCATCGCCGATCAGTACCTGGGATACACCCGCATCAATGGCCGCAAAAGCATTGTCTATTTTGGGAAGAATGCCTTCGAACAGCTTCTTTTCGTCTTTGAGTTGTTGATAGTAAGGGCGATCCAGCCTCCGGATTACGGATGCATCGTTATTAACATCTTCCAGCACGCCTTTCTTTTCAAAGCAGTAAATCAGGCGTACATTGAAATGCGCGGAAAGGGCAACGGCTAATGAAGATGCAATTGTATCGGCGTTGGTATTTAATATATGTCCGTTGCCATCATGCGTAAGTGGGGCAAATACCGGAGTAAGACCGTTTTCAAGAAAGAAATGTAAGGTCTTGTGTTGGATGCCTGGCGTTTCCACATCGCCCGCCCATCCGTAATCAATGTCTTTTACCGGCCTTTTTTTTGCGGGAATCATATTGGCATCCGCCCCCGTAAGTCCAATCGCATTGGTGCCCAGCGCCTGTAGCTGCGCGACGACCTTTTTATTTACCAGCCCTCCGTATACCATGGTTACCAGGTCGATGGTTTCATCATCGGTGATCCGTCTTCCATCTATATATTTTGATTCGATACCCAGCTGCGTCCCGATCTTTGTAGCGATCTTTCCCCCGCCGTGTATCAGGATTTTGGCTGCCTGTATTTTGGAAAAATCAGCCAGGAAGGTTTCCAGCGCTTCGGGATTGTCAATAATGTTTCCCCCTATTTTTATGATAAAGAGCTGATCGTGTTTGTGCATAATTGATAAAAGCCCTGTGCTCAAATTTTTTGTATTAACTCACTTAACACCGCCTGGGCTGCCCATACGCGGTTGCCGGCCTCCTGGGTTACAATACTGTGGGGGCTGTCCAGTACCTCATCGCTCAGCTCCACATTTCTCCGAACCGGCAGGCAGTGCATCACTTTGGCGTTATTGGTAACGGATAGCTTGTCCAGTGTCAACATCCAGGAAGGGTCATTGTTGTAAATTTTGGCATAGTCGGTATATGTGCTCCAGTTTTTTACATATACATAATCTGCATCTTTGAGTGCTTCGTTTTGATCGTGAAGGATCGTGGCATTCCCGGAGAATGCCGGGTCCAGTTCATAATCTTCCGGATGCGTGATCACAAAATCCACTTCACCCCAGGCATTCATCCACTGCGAAAAACTGTTGGCCACACATTGAGGCAGGGGTTTTACATGCGGAGCCCAGGTAAGTACAACTTTGGGTTTGCGCTTTTTACCGAAGGTTTCTTTAATGGTAATTACATCCGTAAGACTTTGCAGCGGGTGCAGGGTGGCGGTTTCCAGGCTCAGTACCGGAATGCCGGAGTATTTGATAAACTGGTTTACGTACAGTTCGCTGTAGTCGTCTTCCTTATTGGCCAGGGAGGGGAAGGTACGGATGGCCAGGATGTCGAAATACTTTCCCATAATGGGCGCCGCATCTTTTACATGCTCTGAAGTGGAACCGCTCATAATAGCTTCATCCTCGAACTCCAGTTTCCATCCCTCGGAACCCACATTGAAAACAATGGGCTCCATACCCAGGTTCTGCGCAGCAATCTGCGTACTTAAACGGGTACGCATACTGGGGTTTAAAAACAGGCAACCGATCCGTTTTCCCGTGCCCATGGTTTTATCTTTAAACGGGTTGGCCTTATAATCCAGTGCCTTTGTCACCAGCGCGTCGATGTCGGTAACATCATGCGCACTTATGAAGTTTTTTGCTTTTAAAAGAGACATCTTATGGTATCGGTTCTTAGTTGTCGTTATTTAATGATATAAAGCGCGTACTATTTTGTCGTTATGATCATATGCTGCAGGGCCCACAAAGCTTCAGAGCGGTCAGGGTTCCGTTCGTTAACGGTGGTTTCGCCTCCGGCAGGTATTTGCGGTTTCGGTGAGCCACGGCAGGCATTTTACCTTGCAGCGGAACGATGATGAGCACTTGCCAGGCATTATACTGTAGCGTGCAGCGCCGCAATTTCCTCCTTTATAGCCTCCATGAATTCCTCGGCGTCTTTTTTCTTTAAAGCCAGTGAAGGCAGCAGCCGGATCACATTGGGTTTGGCTTCTCCTGTAAATATTTTATGATTGTTCAGCAGATTCTTTTTCAGTGCGCCCAGTTCATCGGGAACATCGAAGCCAATCATTAGCCCGCGACCCCTTACATTTTTTATTTCCGGCAGCGCTGCCAGTTCTTCGCGCAGGTATTTTCCTACCATCACCGCGTTGCCCATCAGTTTCTCTTCGCGGATCACTTCCAGTACGGCCAATGCTGCGGCACAGGCCAGGTGATTGCCTCCGAAGGTTGTGCCCAGCTGAAAATGTTTGGGTAGAATATGCGGTGCGATAATAATACCCGCTACCGGAAAACCATTTCCCATGCCTTTCGCCATTGTATAGATATCGGCATTTACACCTGCAAAATCGTGGCTGAAGAATTTTCCGCTGCGTCCGTAACCACATTGTACACTATCTGCAATGTATACGGCGCCGTATTTGGTACACAATGCCCGGATCAATTTTAAAAAGGATTCACTGGCCACATTAATACCGCCCACACCCTGGATGCCTTCAATAATCACCGAGGATACCTCTTTCCCGTGTTTGTCGAAATAGGCCTCCAGCGCGTCTTCATCATTAAAAGGAAGGAACACTACATTATCGGTTTCATTGACGGGTGCTACAATATTTTTATTATCGGTAGCGGCCACGGCCAGCGAGGTTCTTCCGTGAAAGGCTTTGTTAAACGCAATAATCTTTTTGCGGCCGTTGTAAAACGAAGCCAGCTTTAAGGCATTTTCATTTGCTTCGGCACCCGAGTTACAAAGGAAAAGCTGGTAATCCTCCTTACCGGAAACTTCCCCAAGTTTTTTAGCCAGTTCCTGCTGCAACGGTATGCGGATGGAGTTGGAATAAAAGGCGATCTTTTCCAGCTGCTCCTCAATTCGTTTTACCCAGTGCGGATGTGTATGTCCGATACTGATAACGGCGTGCCCGCCATAAAGATCCAGGTACTGGTTGCCCTGGTCATCCCAAACATAGGACCCTTTCGCTTTTACAATTGTAACATCGTTCAAGGGGTAAACATCAAATAAATTCATTATACCGTTGGTTTAAAAAAAAATATGCCTGTAACCAGGCAATCGAGGCTATAAAAATAAGTAAAATTGTTCATAGTTCATGGGTCATGGTTCATTGTTCATTGTGCATAGATCACAGGAATGATAATGAGCTATGATCCATCAATCACTAGCCATCGCTCTAATTCAGCATTCCCGGTTCTTTTACAATTTGCGCCCTGGGTTCTTCCTTGATCTTTTTCCATCCCCCGGCTACATTCCGCAGGTTATGAAGCCCCTGTCTTTTCAAAACCGACGCCGCAATAACGCTGCGTGTGCCACCGCCACAGTGCAGGTACAGGTTATCTTTATCCTCAATGGCAGAAGTGCGGAGGGGATCATTCAATTCGTTCAGCGGCAGGTTTACGGCGTCTTTCAGATGCCCTTCGGCGTACTCAATGGGCTTGCGCACATCCATAACGATCAGGTGCTCATCAAACGGAATGTCCATCATCAATTCGTCGGATTCAACATCAATGATCATGTCCAGGGGCTTGCCCTCCCTGGCATAGGCATCAAACCCGCCTTCAAGACTTCCAGCCACGCTGTAACCCAGTTGCTGCAGCCGTTCTCCAGCCTGCCCAGCCGTATCCGCTTCGGCTATAAGCAGCACCGGTGTGGCTTTGTCCACTACGGCGGTTACCCACTCTTCAAACTGTTTTGCTTCAAACGGCACGTGTATGCTTCCCGGAATAAAGCCAACTTTAAATACTTCTGTGGGCCTGGTGTCCAGGAGCACGGGCCCGTCTTCGGCCATCTGTAAAAAATCGTTCAACGCGAATGTCTTCATTGTTTCTATGTTTCAGCCGCAAAGTTATGGGTAAAAAAAAGTACCGCTCTTATAAAAAGGCGGTACTTGGAAAGATCTTAAAAGGCCTTACATGTTAACCAAGAAGATCAGACACAAAGCGGTTTAAATCCTTCATACGATCGGTGTTAACCGTGTAGTAAATGAATTTTCCGTCGCGCTCTGTGTTTACAAATTCAGCCTTGCGGAGAATCGCAAGGTGTTGTGAGGCTACCGACTGCTCGATACGTAGTTTTACGTAAATTTCAGTAACCGTGATTTTGTCCTGGGTGTCGATCAGCTTCAGAATTTGCTGTCGCAATTTGTGGTTAAAGGCTCTCAGGATCAAGGCGGCTTTTTTTACATTGAGAGTGTCAACAGTGATGTGGCTACTGTTTTCTTTTTTTAACGTAAAAGAAATCTGGTAATTGCTCATTGTTCTGTATAAATAGAGTTTATTTGAATGGCCAACAAAGTTATATATCCATTTAAATTATTTGATATTTGCGGGTATTAAAATCGTATATAAATTTCCGTAATTTAATTTTTGTTAAAATGTACGGCCTTTAAGTAAAAAGGCTCTGCATAGGAAAGATCGGCAAATTGATTTTCGCTGTAGTGCTTAATCGTTAAATATGGCATATCTGCTGCACTATAACGGATATTGCTAAAGACTGCATTTGAATGCGTTATAGTAGCCTGCAATTTTTTCACGGCATTGCCGGTAAACAGCACCCGGTGGTTTGCCAGCAGGTCTTCGAAGCTGTGTTCGTACACAACCAGTGCTTCCGGGGGACGTAGGATTGTTAAATCTTTTTTGTACACAGCGGTATAAATTTCCATCCTCCGCGCATCGATGGCCGGACAAATCAGGTCTTCCGGCGCTTCTTTTACGGCATTGGCCATAATCTCCAGTGTACTCAGGCAAATAAGTGGTTTATTAAGGGCAAAACACAAACCTTTTGCTGTAGCCAGGCCGATCCTGAGACCGGTATACGAACCTGGGCCATTGCTTACTGCAACAGCATCTAAACGGTTCATTGATAACTGGTTCGAAGTAAAAAGTTCCCGGATGGCGTTGCCGATCCAGGATGCATGTGCGGTGGTGGCGGCGTTTTCCGCGTAGGCAATTATTTTTTCATTGTCCGATATGCAAACCGATGCATAGTCCACCGCGGTATCAATATGTAAAAACAATGCCATTTCACAAAAATAACACAAACAGCTTTTTGTGCGTGCAATTCATTCAAACTATATTCGTTTTCAAATACTTTTAAATGGAAAAGAAAATTATCACCACCGATAAGGCCCCTGCGCCCATCGGCCCTTATAACCAGGCTGTACTGGCCGGCGACACCTTATATATTTCAGGCCAGGTATGTATTGATCCTCAAACAGGGGAACTGAATAACGGGAGTTTGGAAGAAGAAACGAACCAGTGCATGCGCAACCTGCAGGCCATCCTTTCAGCGGCAGGGCTTAATTTTTCCCATGTGATCAAATCGACCATTTTTATCACGGATATGCACCGTTTTGCAGAGATCAATAGTGTTTATGGTCAATATTTTACAGCAGACTTCCCCGCCCGGGAAACGGTTCAGGTGGCTGCGCTCCCAAAGTTTGTAAATGTGGAGATCAGCATGATTGCAGTACGGTAGGAATTCAATTGTCTGCTGTCAGTTTTCAGCGTTTGGCACTCGGTGTCTGATAGCTGAAAGCTGACCGCCGAAGGTCCGGCTACCCGTCATTTTACAAATTCGTGGTCAATGCTCCCGATAAACTGTTGTACCTTTGCATCCCAATAATTTTTGATATGGTTCGAAATCAGGAGGTGCTACAGGACGTAGTCATCAAGTTTGCAGGAGACAGTGGCGATGGTATGCAATTAACCGGAACGCAGTTTACCAATAATACAGCTTTACTGGGGAATGATCTTTCTACATTTCCCGATTTCCCGGCGGAGATACGGGCCCCTTTGGGCACTCTGCCCGGCGTAAGCGGATATCAGCTCCGTTTTTCGTCGGATGCCATTTATACGCCGGGAGACAACTACGATGTGCTGGTGGCGATGAATGCTGCAGCATTAAAAGCCAATCTGGCCACGCTTAAAAAAGGCGGTAAGATTATTGTAAATACCGATGGGTTTGATGCCAAGAACCTGCGACTGGCCAATTATCCGGACGGTGAGAACCCGATTGCGGATGACAGCCTGCAGAACTATGAGGTCATTAAGATGGATGTCACCAAAATGACCCGGGAGGCGCTGAAGGAATTTACCATGGGTACCAAGGAAAAAGACCGGGCCAAAAATATGTTTGTGCTGGGCTTTTTATACTGGATGTATGACCGGGACATGGAAAGCTCGGTTAATTTTTTAAAGGAAAAATTCGAAAAACGCCCGGAGATCCTGGACAGCAACATCAAGGTATTACAGGCTGGTTATAATTACGGAGAAACCACGGAAGCCTTTACCACCACGTATAAAGTAGAAAAAGCACGCATGGAGCCCGGTACTTACCGCTCCATTATGGGCAACCAGGCCCTGGCTCTGGGGCTGGTTGCAGCCTCGCAAAAAAGCGGATTGCCGATGTTCCTGGGAACCTATCCCATTACGCCGGCTTCAGATATTTTACATGAATTGAGCCGGCATAAGAATTTCGGCATCCGTACCTACCAGGCAGAGGACGAAATCGCCGCGATTAGTGCCGCTATCGGTGCTTCGTACGGCGGATCGCTGGGGGTGACCACCACCTCCGGTCCGGGGATGGCACTGAAAACAGAAGCGATGGGACTGGCTGTAATGCTGGAGATCCCACTGTTGATTATAGACGTGCAGCGGGGAGGTCCGTCTACCGGGCTGCCCACAAAGACCGAACAATCGGACCTTTTGCAGGCCTATTACGGCCGCAACGGCGAATGCCCGATGCCGGTAATTGCCGCAGCTTCTCCGGCCGATTGTTTTGATGCAGTATATGAAGCGGTAAAAATTAGTGTGCAGCATATGGTACCCGTGATTTTTTTAAGCGACGGGTACATTGCCAATGGTGCCGAGCCCTGGAAGTTTCCAACGGAAGAAGCCCTGCATCCTATTCATGTAAAGTTTAAAACGGAACTGGGGCATCATGAAGATAAATTTCAACCGTATATCCGTGACGAGAACCTGGTGCGGCCCTGGGTAGTGCCCGGTACAAAGGGCCTGGAACACCGCATCGGAGGAATCGAAAAGCAAAATATTACCGGAAATATCAGCTATGATCCGGCCAATCACCAGCAGATGGTGAAAATCCGCCAGGAAAAAGTGGATAAGATCGCGGAATTTATTCCCGAGCAGAAAATAGATACCGGCAAGCCAGAAGGCGATGTACTGGTATTGGGATGGGGATCTACCTATGGTGTCATCAAATCGGCGGTACTGGAATTACAGGCCCGTGGAAAGTCGGTAAGCCACGCGCATCTCCGGCATTTAAGGCCTTTCCCCAAAAACCTGGGCGAACTGCTGCGGCGCTTTAAAACCGTACTGATCCCCGAGATTAATAACGGTCAGCTGATAAAGATCATTCGTGATCAATACCTCATCGATGCAAAAGGTTATCATAAGATCATGGGCGTGCCCATTACCAAGCAGGAGCTGATCGAGGAGATCGAAAACTATTTGTAACAAAGCGGTCATTTAAATAAAGAGGAGGCAGTTGCAATATGCACAGCCTCCTCTTTATTTTTTTATACGGATACAATTATTTGAACCGGTATCCTAAGGTAATGCCAAATGCGCTGTAGTGTGCCTTTACATCCTCTACAGCTCTTGTAAGACCCAGGTCGCCATTCAGGTTTAAAGACAGTCCGTTTCTTAATTCATAACCGATTATGAGTTTTACACCGGCGTCGAATCGTTTAAACCCTCCGTCATTTATATTACCCCAATCTTCTGTTTCCGACATATTTCCGGAACTGGCTTTTATTTTTCCGATTCCGTAGGAAGCATAAGGACCAGCGGCTAAAATAACCTTGTTGCCATCACTCACTTCCGGATGGTACTTAAAAAGTATGGGCAGTTGTAAAAAAGGCAGGTTCAGCTTTAATTCGCTGGAGGTATTGTCGCCAAAGGTTCCGGTTGCTTTAAGCCCGTTCTGAAGATAGTTTAATCCCGGTTGAAGCGAAAATTCTTCCGACATTTTAAGGTCGTAATTGACTCCAACCTGGAAGCCCGTTTTTAACTTGGCTCCGGATACGTCTTTACCGGCTACATTGGCAAAGTTCACACCCGCCTGGATCCCAAGCCCCGATTGTGCATTCATCATTACCGTGCTCATAACAGCAGCAATTGCCAGCGTTAGTTTTTTGATGTACATTTTTTTCATTTTGGTAGTTAAGAATTTGTGCAATATACAGCTTTATGGCCTGATTTAAAATGGATTCATTAATTATAAATCAATGCCGTTGAGCTTTTTTATGGTTACCGCAGATACGCTGATTGGGCCTGCGGAGCAATATTTTTTGAATACAATTTAAAGCGGATGCCAAATCTGCGCAACTTGTCACGCCAGGGCATGATCTCTGGCTTTAAGGAAACGGTATAGAATTACAGGTGGCGAGCTGGTATTGACAGTTCTTTCAGCGGATCTCCGCCATCAATAAACAGCCGTCCCTTTTTTGTTAGTGCTTTTGCAACGCATGCCAGTGCCAGTGGCTCTAGTTGCGGGTGCCGGCCATCCAGGGCGCCCACGCGCACCGCAAATGCAAGATCAAATAACGGAACACCGGCCGGTAGTTCAAAGTCTTCGATAGCGCTTTGCTGAAAGCCGAGAAGCCCGGCGGCTATTTCTTCCGGTGCGCTTTTCAGGGCCTGCTGTATGGCCTTGGCCGACCGGTCTATCCCCAGCACATAACCGTTGCCGATGCGTTTTGCAATGGCGCGGGCCGCAACGCCGGGTCCGCATCCGATCTCCAGAACACGGATGCCCTCCCAAAGGGGCAGGGCATTTACGATGGCGGCCAGGCGGGGGGAAAGATTCATATGAAGATGGCTTTTGGTGAAATCGTATCCGGAAACCGGTTCAGAACGCTTCTTCCCGAAGAAGCAGGCTTACCCGAAAATAGCGATTTTATCATAAAAATGCGGCATATCAAGTATCTTTAAAATGCAGCGGGAAGCTTTATCAGACCGGCCTTCTTTGCAACGATTCCGTTAAATCTAAAATCCGGAACATGTCCGCCTCTAAAAAATTAACAGCAACTGATTACCTGCAGAGTTCTAAAGTGCAGGAGCAACTGGCAAAACTAAGAGCGGCCTTTGGTGCCAACGGCGAGCGCCTGGTCATTTCAGATACCCTGGATAAAGACGGACATCAATATGTAAATCTTGTTCAAAAAGGTGGGGGCATATTGGGGGTGGCCCTGGTGGGGTATACCTATATCCTGGAGCAGATGGGTATCCGTTTTATGCGCCTCGCCGGAACCAGTGCGGGTGCGATCAATACGGCCCTGCTGGCCATTACCGGGAAGAAAGAGGAAGAAAAATCGGCAAGGATCCTGGAAGCCATTACACAGCTGGATTTTTTTGACCTGGTGGATGGTCATCCGGCAGCCCGCTGGCTGATCAAAAAATTGATCACCCAAAGCAGCTTCTTTAAAAAAATAAAAAACTGGGCAAACGGGCTGGGCATCTTTTACTCGATATGGCTGGCCGTAACCTTTGTTTGTTTATGGCTGCTGCCGCACAATGCACCGATGCGGCAACTTACACAAACATTGGTAGTCGTATTGCTGGTGATTACACTGTTGCTGGGTGTAGTGGCCTGGTATGCCAGCCGCTTGCTGAAGCGGTTTCGCTCCAGCGGTTATGGCATTAATCCTGGTAATTTTTTTTATGATTGGCTAAAACAGGAGATGAAGGACAACGGTGTGGCGGACCTGGAAGATTTTCGCCGTAAGGCCGGGCAGCAGATAGCAGGACTTCATTTACGGCAGGCGCACCCCGATGGATTAACAGGGCTGGTTCCGGATGTAACGGTTATTGCATCAGAACTCATCACAGAAAATAAGGTCGAATTTCCAAAGATGTGCAACCTGTTCCGGCCTCCCGACCGGTTGCACGAGTTGCATCCCGCCGGCCTGGTACGTGCATCGATGGCCATTCCCCTTTTTTTTGAATCATATTTTATTTATGGGATACCTCGGAACAACGAGGAAATAAAAAAAGCATGGATGGACACTTTCGGCGAAAAAGAACCGCCCGAAGAGGCCCGTTTTGTGGACGGAGGCGTGTTGTCCAATTTTCCGATTAATATCTTTTATAACCCCCGGGTTGTAGTACCGCGGCTTCCGGTGTTTGGAATTGACCTGGATGACAGCAATCCGGGGGATGCTGGGAAAAATACGACCGCCTGGACCCTAAGCGGCTATTTCTTCAGGATCTTTAATACGGTACGGAATTATTACGACAAAGATTTTCAGCTGAAAAACAAAGTATTTTCCCGCGGCATTGGCCGCATTCCGTTGCCAGATTTCAACTGGCTTAATTTTTTTATTACCGATAAGGAAAAACTGGAGTTGTTCGAACGCGGTGCGGAAGCCGCCACCCGGTTTTTACTCAACTTCGACTGGGAAGCGTATAAACAGGACCGGAGTTTTATGCAGGTGGCGCTGCTGGAGCAGAAAGAACAGCAAGCATAAAGCATATTTTCAGCTTCCAGCGGTCAGCCTTTAGCGGAGCGATCCTGTCAGCTTCTTTCCGCCCAGATGGATCGTAGCTGGCAAACCTTGCCCTCAATCGCGCAAAAAATCGTAACTTCAATACAAAATCTATTTTATGAGCGCGCCTGTTAATTGGCCCCTGGCTATCCAACCGCTTTTAAAAAAATACAAATCTGCCAAACATCCGCTCGACTATAAAAATACCTACCAGCTATTGGTAATGGTGGTGCTTTCTGCACAGGATTCCGACCGGCATATCAACCAGATTGCCCCTGCTTTTTTTAAAGCCTTTCCAACGATGACGGCGCTTTCAAAAGCCACAGAAGCAGCCATCGCAGAGCAGATCAGCGATGTGCGTAATTTTGGAAATAAAGCCAGATGGCTTTCTGAAATTGCACAGGCGCTGAAAAAAGATGCCGCCATTCCATTAACCCTGGAAGCTTTAACGGAATTGAAAGGAATCGGAAGAAAATCGGCAAATGTAATACTCCGCGAAAGTGGCCAACCGCCGGAAGGGGTGATTGTAGACCTGCATGTGGTAAGAGTGGCACCCCGGCTGGGCATTGCCACGGGGACTGATCCAAAAAAAATAGAAAAACAGATCATGGACGCATTGCCGCAGAAGGATTGGGATGCCGGTATGGCCATCTCTTTTTTAGGGAGAGAGGTCTGTCGTCCTACCAATCCAAAATGTGAAATCTGCCTGATGCGTAAAGTTTGCCAGTTTTACAATAGTCATTAAACAGGAGCTCCGGGGAGCAGATCTTTGCACCCCGTTGATCAAAATCCTGCGCGCAAAAGAATACCGATGCTCATGATAAAGTTATCTACATGACACTGCAGGATGGTTCAAACCAGACGATCATCTATTTTTGAGATAAACAATGCGGGTTATATGGATAGCAGGTTTAAAACCGAATGATTGCTTTTGAAAAATTGGGAGCGATTGCCATTTGGATTTTGAAGGAAATTTTCCATAATTTCCTTCGTTTATAGTCAGAGTTAATATTTTAAACGGTTGGAAATTTCCTGGACAGGTATTGAAGTTGGAGATAAAGACGCTTATTCGAACGCGTACAGGAAGCTGTATAAACGATTTTATAACTATGGTGTAAAATTGGTGGAAGACAGCGGACTGGTAGAAGATGTGATCCAGGAAGTTTTGTTATTGTTGTGGGCAAACCGGGAGGGGCTCCGGTCGATTAAAAATCCTGATGGGTATTACTATGTGCTTTTCAGGAGAGCATTGAGCAAGCGGATGGCGTCGCTTGCAAAAACCAAAACCATGGACGGTGCGGAATTTGATCCAGAATTTCCGGCAGACTTCGTGATGATTAAAAAAGAAACGGATGCGGCCCTACGGGAAAAACTACTGGCGGCCATCCAGACTCTCTCGCCCAGGCAGCGGGAAGCCTTGTTCCTGCGCTTTTATGAAGGCTTTTCTTATGAAGAAACCGCGGCGATCCTGGGTATTTCAGTAAAGGCTACCTACAAACTTATGGCAAGAAGCCTTCTAACGCTACGGGATAAGGTTGCTGTTCCCCTCGTTTACATTTTTTTCTTATTGAAGGAAAATTTTTGCTGACAGATGGGGTAATTTTTTGTGTTCCTTACTCATTCTACAATTGAGGTATGAAAAAAGCGGGTAAATACAGGCAATATGTGCTTAAGGATTTTCTATGTGATGCGTATTTCCAGGATTGGATACAAAAGCCTGATGAGGAAAAAAATGCTTTTTGGGAGCAGTGGCTGCAGGCCAACCCTGGTAAAAGAAAGGAGATCGAATTAGCGGGCAGGATCTTACGAAGTATTGATTTTAAGACCAGCAGCCCGGATCCTTTAAAGGTAGAAGCGTCTTTGAACCAGGCATTGGCTACGATTGACGGATTGCAGCAACAACCGGCAGGCCCGCGCACATTATGGATAACGGCCCGGCGCTGGAGCGCTGCTGCGGTGCTGATTCCACTGCTGCTGATAGGGGCTTTGATTTTCTGGCGGCTAAAAGCACCGGGGCGGTATACGGTAAACACCGACTATGGAAAAATTTCCCGCCTGGTTTTGCCAGACAGTTCTGTAGTGGTGTTGAATGCCAACTCCACCATTAAGTATGAAAAAAAATGGGACAAAAATGCGCCAAGAGAACTATGGTTAAATGGGGAGGCTTTTTTTGATGTAAAGCACCTGGACAACGATCATAAAATAGAAAATTACGAGCGGTTTATTGTGCATACAAACAATACGACTGTGGAGGTATTGGGAACTTCATTTGATATTCGCGAAAGGAGAGGGCGTACAGAGATCTCGTTGCAAAAAGGTGCGATCCGGGTGCTCCTTTCAAAAACCGGAGTGCAACCGATACTGATGAAGCCCGGCGATATATTGCTGGTCGATTCAGCAAATGTGATCCATCGTACTTCAAATATCGAACATGCAATGAATGCCTCTTCCTGGAAGGAAAAAAAGCTGGTACTTTCCGATCCCACGCTGTCGGAGATTTTTAAATACCTGGAAGATACGTACGGCAAAACATTTATACTGGAAGACCCGGAACTGGCCGGGAAAAAACTGAATGGCCCCATATTAATCGATTCACTGGATGACGCGCTTTTTGTGATGTCAACTGCTTTAAATATATCATTCACTAACGAGGGTGATCGCATAAGAGTAAACTTCAAATAGTTTTTCACTTATAATAAATGTCCATATGTTAAAAAAACGCTTGTTACTGATTGCATCCCTGTGCCTGCTGGGGTGTATGTACTACTGCCCGGCTGTAATGGCGCAGCTTGGAGGCAAAAAGGTTTCCATTGAGGAAGCTTTAACCCAGGTTAAAAAAATCTACGGTACACAGTTCGTGTACGATCCGGACCTGTTAAAAGGTAAAACCACTACTTATGCCCTCGATCAGGTAAGATCAAAACCGGTAGAGGAAGTATTGAAGGGCATATTATATCCCAATAACCTGGTGTTTCTGTATGTAAAAAAGAATTATTATACCATTGTGCCAAAAGAGCGGCTCGGTGAAATTTCACCCGAAAAACAATCGGTTCCCGAAAAGGGAAAAGAGCGGGATGTAGCGCCGGCAACGGCGGTGAGAATGCTTTCGGGGATGGTACAGTCCGATGCCGGCAACCCTGTTGCCGGAGCCACTGTTACGGTCCGGAATTCGGGGAAAGGAACTGCCACCGACTCAAAAGGTGCATTCACCATTGGTGTAAGCGGCCGGAATGACGTATTAATCATCTCAAATATCGGGTTCAAAACGCAGGAAATACCGGTGGGTAACCAGGCGGCCGTAACCATAACCTTGTCTGCAGAAACCGCGCAGCTGGATGAGGTGGTGGTAATCGGCTACGGCACGGCAAAACGTAAAGATTTTACAGGTGCGGTAACCTCCATAAAAGTAGAAGACGGGCCGGTGGGCATGCTGCCCAATTCAAGCCCACTGGATGTATTGAAAGGGAATGTTTCCGGTTTAAACATAGGCGTGGCAAATGCTGCGGGCGGTCAGCCATCCATGCTTATAAGAGGACAGAATTCCATAAACGGAGATACCAACCCGCTGATCGTGCTGGACGGGGTTATTTTCCTGGGCAGCCTCAATGATATTAACCCCAATGATATTGCCTCTGTAGATGTGCTGAAGGATGCGGTTTCAGCCTCTGTGTATGGATCGAGATCAGCTAACGGGGTAATTGCGATCACCACCAAAAAAGGCAAAAGGGGTAAACCTTCTATTAACCTGAATGCTTCCTATGGTGTACAGTACTGGCAAAACAGGCCGGTTATGATGAATGGTGCACAATGGATCGAATCTGTAAACGCACGAAACAATTACACGCCGGGGTCTACCAACTGGATGAAGACCGGGGAATTGGATAATTACAACAACGGCAGGGAAACCAACTGGCTGGACGCTATTACCCGAACCGGTACGTTTGAAAACTACCAGGCAGCCGTTTCTGGTGCTTCCGAAAACGTAAATTATTACTTGTCGTCCTCCTACAACAATAATAAAGGTATTGTGATCGGCGACCGGTACGACCGCATATCCGTTTTAAGTAAAGTAAATGCGAAGGTTACCAAATGGCTGGAACTGGGCCTGGACGGCGCATATAATGTATTGGATTATTCAGGAGTATCTGCAAATGTACTGTCTGCAGAACAGATGTCGCCTTATGGTGTTATGTACCGCGATGATCAGCACCACCTGGAAAAATATCCATATACCCAATCGGCAATAAACCCGTTATGGGGCGTACAGGATGGTACCATCGACAACCTGGACCGGAGGCATAATTTCCGGCTAAATACCTACGCCGTGGTTTCGGTACCCTGGGTAAAAGGGCTGAGCTACCGGTTGAACTATGCTGCAAACCTGGATAAAAATGAATCCGGCGCTTTTTATTATGAAAATTATTATATAGCAGAGGGTGAAGGCATACAACGATACAGCACCACAGCCTTAAATGCACTGCTTTCTAAAGCCAACGGCAACCTGCAGCATACGACGAACTTCAACTATGTGATAGATAATATCCTGAATTATAAGAACCGGTTTGGTCAACATTCCATTGATTTAACGGCGGTGGCCACGAGGGACTTTACAAGAAATGACAGTGCCAACATTATTGGCTCCGATTTCGCTGCAAATGGCAATTCTTTATTGGGCATATGGGGGCTGTCTAAAGCAACGGTGCAGCAAAATACCCTGAACGTAACCCAGCGGGCAAACATTGGCTACCTTGCCCGCCTGAACTATGAGTACGCCAATAAATATATGCTGAACGCCTCTTTCAGAAGAGACGGGGCATCGGTTTTTGGGTCGAATACCAAATGGGGCGATTTTGGTGCCGTAGGCCTTGCCTGGCGTATTTCGGGTGAGGAATTCATGAAAAATATTTCCCTGCTCAATGATCTTAAATTGAAACTTTCCTGGGGGCAAAACGGGAACCAGGGGATCAGTCCGTATGGAACACTGGCCAAGGTGGTTAACGGTCTTTCCGGAGGATACCGGTATGAATTTTCCAATACCGGTAGCAATATCCTGTATGGACTGGCGCAATCAACATTGGGTAATAATGACCTGGGTTGGGAAACCACCGCTGCCTGGAACCTGGGTATTGAAGCAGCGCTGTTGCAAAGAAGAATTCTTTTTGACCTGAACCTGTATACATCCAAAACTACGGATCAGCTGTTCGTTCGGGAAATTCCCATCATGACCGGCTTTAAATCCATTAATGCTTCCATGGGCGAAGTGGCCAATAAAGGACTGGAACTTTCAGTAACAACTGTAAATATCCAACGAAGCGACTTTAACTGGTCTACAACGTTAAACTACTGGATCAACCGGAATAAGTTGGTACGTCTTTATGGTACCGACCGGAACGGAGACGGAAAAGAAGATGATGATATCGCCAACGGCCTGTTTATCGGAAAATCGCTTGGGGCCATTTATGGATACGAGCAAATCGGGATTGTTCAGGTGGCCGACAAAGACTATATCGCCCTGAACGGTGCTGCAGCCGGCGATCCAAAATACAATGATATCGACGGTGTGCCGGGCATATCGGTGAACGACCGGAAGATTCTGGGGTATACCAAAGAAAACTTCAGGATGAGCATGAGCAATACGGTATCTTACAGGAACTTCGAATTGTATGCCCAGGTTTCCGGTATCTTCGGAGGAAACGGTTTTTATCTCAATCGCAATACGGGGGCTTATCTGTCAAGGTCGAACCGGTTTAATGATAACTCCATATATGTTCCTTACTGGACACCGGAAAATGTCAGCAACGTTTATCCATCAGCCACCTATTCCGCCGATTCAAGATTTTTGGGACTACAGTCAAGAAGTTTTGTCCGGCTGCAGGATGTAGTACTTTCATACACCTTTCGCCAGCCCTGGATGCAACGCCTGCATTTGTCTAATTTGCGGTTATTCCTCTCAGGAAAAAATATGGTAACCTTCACCCGCTGGGATGGAGGAGATCCGGAACTGGGGAACACCGTAAGGGATAATGTTATTCCGGTGCCCGCAACCTATTCTTTTGGCTTCTTTGCAAGATTTTAAATTCATTTAAACTGATTACCATGAAACGGTTCATACATATTTTAACAGGATTAATGATTTGTTTTTTATGGCATGCCTGTAAGTCGGATAAGGATTTTCTCCGGGAAAAACCGGAAACCTTCTATACGGTGGATAATGCCTTTTCAACTTCAGCACAGGTAGACCAGGTGCTGATTGGCATTTACTCAAATATCCGGGAGGCCTGGACCAATCCCAATGAACAGGCCTGGATGTTTATTTTTAAGGGCAACGGAACAGACGAATTTGATGTGCCCAGTATCCGGAGAGGCAGTACCTTTAATAACTATGCGAACATCAACCCGGACAATGCCAATTTTTATAATATATATAGTTTTTGGTACGATCTGATCAGCAAAGCCAATCTGGCTATTTATGCAGCCAACCTGCCGCAGGTGAAGTGGAATACGGATGATGAAAAAAAATATGCCCTGGCGCAGGCACGCTTTTTCCGGGCCTTTGCATACCGGAACCTGGGCGAAACATTTGGTGGAGTGCCGATTGTTACGGAGATCTCAACAGTGCCCAAATATGATTTCACCCGTTCTACTAGGCTTGAAACCTACGATTTTGCCATCGCGGAAATGGAAGCCATATTAAATGATCTGCCCATTACAACGGTGGCAGGAGGCCGCGTGGTAAAAGGTGCGGCCCAGCACAATCTCTGTGAGCTTTACCTGGCAAAGGGCATTGAACTGGACGCCACATCAAAAACGGCAGAAGCCAAAACGGCCTACGACAAATCCATCCAGTACGGTAATGATGTAATAGACGGAGGGGTTTATTCCCTGATGCAAAGCAGGTTTGGCAAACGGGCGGGCGAAGTAACCATCAGTATTCCGGTGTACAAAGGCGGCGTTTCCGGTGCAGCCAATATTATAGACACTATTCAGCAGGCAACCAATGTTTTTTGGGATCTCTTCCAGGACGGAAATGTTAATTACCAGGACGGCAATAAAGAGTGCATCTGGGCAGCCCAGGTCGATTACGCGGCTTACCGTACGGCAGACGGAGAATCGAAGCTGCCCTATTCGCGAACTTACGGGCCTGTATTCAGAGACGGATCCTCCGGAAATTTAACCGGAACCAACGAAGACGTTGGCGGTCGCGGCATTTCACAAATGATGCCCACATTTTATACAAGGGAAGAAATATTCAGCTCCAAATGGAATGATGATATGCGCAACAGCGATGCGGCTTTCCGTCGCCGGTTTAAAAGTAATGTGGTTGCATCCTCCTATTACAGGAAAGATGTTCCATGGACGGTACTATACAACGGCAGTGCCGATAATACCACTAATATCAATAACCGGAGCCTTTGCTATCCCATTTCCTGTAAGATTGCGACTGATAAGTATACGGGCATTGCCGATGGTGAAAACATGAGTAACCTCTTTCGGGATGAGTACATTATCCGGCTACCGGAAACCATCCTGCTGCGGGCTGAGGCCAAACAGCGGGCCGGGGATAAAGCCGGCGCTGCCGGTGATATTAACCTGCTCCGGAACCGGGCGCAGTGCAGCTATAAAGTCACGGCGGCAGATATGGACGACAACTTCAATTTAATACTGGACGAACGGGCGCGGGAACTGATCTATGAAGAGTGCCGGTGGAACACCTTATTGAGAATGGGCAAGACCATTGCTGTAGACCGGATCAAAAAATATGCGTACTGGCCGGAAGCGCAGGCAACGCTGACCTTTAATTTTAACCTTTGGCCCATTCCGCAAAAAGTAATTGAAACCAATAAAGATGCGGTCATTGCACAGAACCCTGATTGGATAAATAAATAAACATTAGTACCATTCTATAAAATATCTTTAGCAAATGATACGCAGCATCGTTTTTCTAAGTATTTGTTTGATTGCCGGAACGCAGTTTCTTAGCGGACAGCCGGGTGGTTATGATTTGCACACCAGCAAAAACGGATCGGTTGATCAGATCAGGAAAGAGTTTGTTACACCGCCTCCAGCGTCAAAACTACGCTGTTACTGGTGGTGGCTTAACAGTATGGCCACCAAAGAATCCATCACCAGGGACCTGGAGGAAATGAAGAAAAAGGGATATGGCGGAGCTTCGCTGGTGGACGCCGGCAGTTCCAGCTATAATGAAGCACGGAAAACTGCGGCCGGTCCCGTTTTCATGAGTCCGCAATGGATGGAACTATATAAGCATGCCGTAAAAGAAGCAGACCGGCTCGGAATTGAACTGAGCGTGAACATTCAAAGCGGCTGGAACCCCGGCGGGCCCTTTGTGACGCCGGAATATGCGCTCAAAAAGTTAGTTGCTGCAGACACGCTCATCAGCGGGGGCAGAAAGCTTTCGCTGGCGCTGCCGCAACCGCCTGTGAAATTAATGTACCAGGATGTACTGATCCAGGCGGTGCGCAAACCTTCCGGAACGGTTCTTTTAAAGGATTCGGCGATCTCCGACTGGTCGCTCAAAAGTTTTAACCGCTCCATGGGCGGTGCCGGTATTTACCCGCTGTATAAGTTTCGCACAGGTTTTGATACCGTTTCCGGAACAACGCCTTTGCAACAACATACGATTATTGATCTTACCAGCCGTTTTGATGGAAAGCGTCTGAACTGGAATGCTCCTCCGGGCGAATGGATCATCATCCGTTATGGCTGGACCAATACCGGGGTGGTAACTTCCACCACCAGCGACGGCTGGAACGGGCTATCGCTGGATCATATGAGCCCGGCGGCCTTCAATTTGTTCAACCGTTCTGTGATTACGCCGCTGATCCAAACCGCAAAGTCGGCAGGCAACAGCGTACGCTACCTGCAAACGGATAGCTGGGAAATGGGCGTGATCAACTGGACGCAGGATTTTCCGGCCGAGTTCCGCAAGCGCAGGGGATATGATATCCGGCGGTTTATGCCGGTGCTGGCAGGATACCTGGTGGAAGACCAGGAGCTGACCAACCGGTTTTTATACGATTTCCGGAAAACTGTGGGCGATTGTATCCTGGACAATCACTATCGTTTATTTTATAACACGGCGCATGCGAACGGCATGGGCATGCATCCGGAATCCGGCGGCCCGCATTCCGCCCCCATCGATGCGCTGCAGGTAATGGCCATCAACGATTTTCCGCAGGGTGAGTTTTGGGCCATGTCGAATACGCACCGGGTTTCAGATGCTGCACGGCTGATTGTAAAACAAAGTGCCTGCGTGGCGCATACCAATGGCAAACGCTTTGTAGCTGCCGAAGGTCCTACCAGCATCGGGCCGCAGTGGGAACGGGCACCCAAGGATCTCAAAAGTAATATCGACCGGATCTTCTGCTCCGGTGTGAACCGCATCGTATGGCATACCTTTACCTCTTCGCCAAAGGAATATGGTCTGCCGGGTAATGAATATTTTGCCGGAACCCATATGAACCCCAATGTTACCTGGTGGCAGGAGGCGGGGGCCTTTGTTAATTATCTGAACCGTGCCAGCTATCTCTTACAGCAAGGTCTCTTTGTGGCGGATGTATTGTACTACTATGGGGATGATGTGCCCAATTTTGTTTTTTTGAAAGACGAATTTCCGCAGCTCCGGTTTGGATACGATTGGGATAAGTGCTCCCGTGACGTAGTGCTGAAGCGGCTTTCGGCCAGGAACGGCAACATACAATTGCCGGATGGGATGCAATACCGGTTGTTGGTGCTGCCGCCGGAGCAATCCATCAGTCTGGACGTGTTAAAAAAAGTGGAACAGCTCGTAAAAGAGGGTATTACGGTGTATGCGCCCCGTCCCAGGGCGGCTACCGGTTTAACGCAGTACCCGCAGAGCGACCAGGAGCTGGTACGCATCGCCGGCCGTTTATGGGGAAATATCGATGGCCGGTCGGTAACCGAGCATCGATATGGAAAGGGTAAGGTGATTTGGGGAAGAGATATCAACGAAGTGCTGGCGTCTATGAATATAGATCCTGACTTCAGCTTTACGGCGGTGGATCCGCAGGCTTCTTTCGATTATATCCATCGTCGCCTGGAAAATGCCGATATATATTTTTTATCGAACCGATTTGAACACCGGAGGTTCAATGATTTTGAATACCGTTATCTGCCGGAAGAGCCCGACCGGTATGAACAGATCGAGGCCAGCTTCCGGGTTACCGGTAAAATACCACAGTTATGGGATCCTTTAACAGGAGCAGTGACGGATATCGTGATATACCGGCAGGAAAAGGATCGCATCATCATACCGCTTCATTTTGAGCCGGGAGGATCCAAATTTATTGTATTTAAGAAACCGGATCTGCCAGATGTGCATATTACCGGCATCACACTAAACGGGCAAACCATTTTTCCTGCTAATGCAAGGAAGGCAAAAGAACAACCGCCGGTAGAGATCCGCCGGGACAATGGCCAGGTCCTTGCAAATTTTTATGAAGCGGGCGCCTATACCTTTACCTGGTCCAACGGAAAAACAACGACGCTGCGTCCTCAAAAAAACATTATGGAGTATGAGATCACCAAATCCTGGACGTTGCAGTTTGACCCCGCCTGGGGACCTGCGAAACCAATGATGCTGGATACATTAAAATCCTGGACCGAACTGGAAGACCCCGATGCAAAATTCTACTCCGGTAAGGGATCCTATATCACAACTGTTGATTTGCCTGCAACTGCATTAAAATCCAACCGGCTGTTTCTGGATCTTGGTAATGTTCAGGATCTTGCTACGATTACTATAAACGGGAAATCGCTGGAAGCCCGGTGGTGCTTCCCCTACCGCGCCGACATTACCACACTGGTAAAAGAGGGCCGCAACGATATTCGTATCGCAGTCGTAAACCTTTGGGCAAACCGGCTGATCGGCGACAGTAAATTACCCGAAGGGAAACGAAGAACCCGTACCAACGTAGTGAAATTTGAGAAAGAGGGATCGGAAAAACTATTACGGGTTTCCGGTTTGCTGGGACCGGTAAAAGTCACAGCGGTTCCCGAGCATCTGCTAGCGCAGCCGTAGTAAACGCAGTATGTATCTTCTTATAAAACCGGCATTAACGTTATTATTATCACGTTGATGCCGGTTTAGTTTCCACATGTATAAAAAGTTATGGACCGTATATTCAACCCCGGAGTTTACCCGGGTTAAAACATACAGCGATCTTTTTTAATGGTGATTAGTGTATGCCGCGGGTAAAATTGCAGGCATCCCTTTTTTGACAAATAGTAATACTTTAGCCAAAAAATTGGCTGGATGAAGAAATTGATCTTAACGGCCCTTACAGGGTTGGGATGTTTTATGGCAATTGCTCAAAAAAAACCGCTGGATCATACGGTGTATGACCGCTGGCAGGCCGTGGGTAAAACGGTGCTGAGCAACAACGGTAAATGGATCGTGTACAACATAAATGTACAGGAAGGCGACGATGAACTGGTGATTCAGGCTACGGATCGGCCTTATAAAAAGACCATTCCGAGAGGGTATGACGCCCGGATCACGGGCGATAACCGGGCCGTGGTCTTCAGGATCAAACCAACGTTCAGTGAAATACGGCAGGCAAAGATCAAAAAGAAAAAACCCGCAGATATGCCCCGGGATTCCTTTGCTATTATCACATTGGGTGAAGACCGGATTCTTAAATTTCCCGGTCTCATCTCTTATAAAGGCCCCGCCGATCAAAACGAATGGGTGGCCGGTCTTCTAAAAAACGAACCTAAAGGAAAACCATCGTACCAGTCGGATAAAAGCAAGGACAGCCTGCAGCAGGTGATCGATTCCCTGCAACATGTGATCAACACCATTAAACCCCCCAAAGGAGAAGCGGACAAAGACAGCGTAACCGATTACGGGAAAAATAACCGGCTCCTGTTGATAAACACGGCTACCGGCGAGCAACGCTATTTTACCAATGTCAGCGACTATGTGTTTAATAAAAAAGGCAGCCGGTTACTGATTTGTCAAACCCTGGACTTAAAAGACACCGTTCGCTCGGCGCGGGTAGTTCTTTATCACTTAGCAGCAAACAGGACCGATACCCTGCTCCGGGGCGGCAATGATTTTAAGAACCTGGCGCTTTCCGACGACGGAACCCGGGCGGCCTTTACTGCAGAAAGAGATGCCCGGCCCAGAGCCCTCCAAAAATTTTATAAGCTCTGGCATTACCGGCAGGGAATGGACAGTGCGGCCATGCTGGTGGATACACTTACCAAAAACCTTCCCCGGGGCAGTACGGTAAGCGAATATGGTAAAGTAAGTTTCAATAAATCCGGCAACCGGTTATTGTTTGGTACAGCGCCCATCAGGCCATCCAGGGACACAACCCTGGCGGATATCGACAAGGTAAACATTGATATATGGAATTACAGGGATGATTACCTGCAACCCTACCAGCTGGAAAACCAGAAAAAAGACCAGGAGCGCAGTTACCTGGCCGTTTATGATTTTGATCAAAACCGGATGACACAGGTGAGCGGGAAGGCTCTTCCTTATGTTTATGAAGCATTGGAGAGTGATGGCAGTTATTTTGTGGCTGTTACCGATACCGGCCGGCGTGTAGCCTCCCAGTGGACGGGGCGCACACCCAAAGACGTATATAGGATCAGCATTAACGATGGAAAGTTTATACCCGTCGTAAAGGACCTTGACGGGCAGATCGCAGGTTCCTGGATGGCCCCTTCTGGAAAATATGTATTATGGTACGATAACCGGGCGCAACATTATTTTGTTTTTGACGGAACGGCTACCCGCAACATCACCGCCGCCATTAAAACTCCGCTGTACGAAGAAGACAATGACGTACCGGATGCGCCCTCGCCATACGGAGTAGCCGGCTGGACGGAAGGCGACCGTTCGGTGCTTATTTATAATCGCTATGATATCTGGATGGTAGATCCGCTGGGCAAGCAGGCCCCCGTAAATCTTACAAAGGACGGCAGGCAAAAGCGGCAAACCTATCGCTGTATTTCAACCGACCCGGAGGAACGCTATATCCGGCCGTCAAATAAAAACCTGTTGAGCGTGTTTAACAATGAGAACAAAAAGGCTGGTTTTACAATACTGGAAAATAACCGGCTCAACAATACGTTATTTACGCCGCAACTTTTCCGGGAGCAAGCCTGTTATTACGATTCGGTAACCCGGGCCAAGCATGCGCCGGTGTACGCTTATACCAGGGAAAGTTACGGGCAATCGCCCGATCTGTATGTGTTTGGTAACGGCAAAGAAACAAAGCTTTCCGCAATCAATCCGCAGCAATCGCAGTACAACTGGGGAACGGCTGCTTTATACCATTGGACTACTTTTTCAGGAAAACCGGCTACTGGTATTCTTTACAGGCCCGAGGATTTTGACAGTACAAAAAAATACCCGGTATTGCTTTATTTTTATGAAAAGCTTTCTGATAATCTGTACCGGTATATGCCGCCCGCGCCCACGCCCAGCCGGTTAAATATTTCTTTTTTTGTAAGCCGGGGCTACGTGGTGCTGGCGCCGGATATTTCATATACGATTGGTCATCCTGCAAAGAGCGCCTATGACTATATTGTTAGCGGGGCAAAAGATCTTACCCGGCATGCCTGGGTAGATGCGGCGCATATGGGCATCCAGGGCCAGAGTTGGGGCGGGATACAGGTGGCGCAGCTGATTACCATGACGCCGATGTTTGCAGCGGCCTGGGCGGGGGCGCCGGTAGCCAATATGACCAGCGCCTACGGAGGTATCCGCTGGAAAGGCGGAGTGAACCGGCAGTTCCAGTATGAGAAAACACAAAGCCGTATCGGGGCAACCCTTTGGGAAAAGCCAGAGTTGTATATTGAAAACTCACCGCTGTTTCATCTCCCAAAGGTGACCACGCCGCTGGTGATCATGGCCAATGACAATGATGGCGCCGTTCCCTGGTACCAGGGTATCGAATTATTGACCGGCATGCGTCGCCTGGGCAAGCCTGTGTGGATGCTCAACTACAACGGTGAAGAGCACAACCTGGTGCAACGCAAAAACAGGAAGGATATTTCCATAAGAGAACAGCAATTTTTCGACTGGCTGCTGAAAGGCGCCAAACCACCCCGCTGGATCACTGACGGCGTTCCGGCCGTAGATAAAGGGCTCGACTGGGGATTGGAACAGTGACGTTTAAGATTTAATGTTCAATGTTTCAGATTGCTTAAACTTTGAACTTTGAATTACCTTTGCAGCCTATGACTACAGATCAAAAAGTAAGAGTGCGTTTTGCACCTTCACCTACCGGTGGTTTACATCTCGGAGGTGTACGGACGGTTTTATACAACTACCTGTTTGCTCGGCAACATGGTGGGGATTTTATCTTAAGGATTGAGGATACCGATCAAACCCGCTTTGTGCCAGGCGCGGAGGAGTATATTTTTCAATGCCTGGCCTGGGCCGGACTGGAACCGGATGAAAGTGTAAAACAGGGCGGAGATTATGGTCCTTACCGCCAAAGCGAGCGGAAAGGAATCTATCGGAACTATGCAGAGCAACTGGTCGCAAATGACCAGGCCTATTATGCCTTTGATACCCCCGAAGAGCTGGAGCAGATGCGGCAGGCGTTCAAAACAGAACAAAACCCTTCTCCGCAATACGATCACCGGGTGCGTGATAAAATGCGGAACTCGCTGACACTCTCAAAGGAAGAAACCGACCGGTTATTAAAAGACAATGCGCGGCATGTGATCCGTATTAAAATGCCGGAGAACGAAACAGTGGGCTTTACGGATATGATCCGCGGGGAAGTGAGCTTTAATACCTCACTGGTAGATGACAAAGTATTGCTGAAAGCAGACGGAATGCCTACCTATCACCTGGCCGTGGTGGTGGATGATTACCTGATGAAGATATCGCATGCATTTCGCGGGGAGGAATGGCTGCCCAGCGCACCGGTACATATCCTGCTATGGAAATATTTATTTGGCCTGGAGAATATGCCGCAATGGGCGCATTTTCCGTTGATCCTGGGCCCAAGCGGTAAATTAAGCAAGCGGGATGGCGCCAAATATGGTTTCCCCGTTTTTGCAATGAACTGGACCGATCCGAAAACCGGGGAGCTCACCGAAGGGTTTAAGGAAAAAGGTTTTTTACCCGAGGCATTCATCAACCTGCTGGCGGTACTGGGCTGGAACGATGGCACGGAGCAGGAACTGTTTTCAATGGATGAGCTGATCAGCAGGTTCTCTATTGACCGGGTACATAGTTCCGGAGCGAAATTTGATTATGAAAAAGCAAAGTGGTACAACCATGAATGGATCAAAAAGCTGGCCGCGGAAGATCTAACGCAGCGTGTTAAGGAAGTACTGGCAGCAAAAGGGCTTTCTGTTCCGGATAACGCATTGTTGCAGAAGATTGTGGAACTGGTAAAAGATCGTACTACCTTGTTGACGGATTTTTACGACCAAACGGCCTATTTCTTTAAAACGCCCGAAAACATTGATATTACAGCCATTCAGCCTAAATGGAATGCTGCCAAGCAACTGTTTTTTACCGAGGTAATCCGGAATTATGAGTTGACCGGCGACTGGAACGCCGAAACACTCGAAAATAACTTCAAGGAAATAGCGGCCGCTAACCAGCTAAAACCCGGTGAGGTAATGCTGCCGCTGCGCATCATGCTGGTGGGTGGAAAATTTGGCCCGCATGTATTTGATATTGCGGAGATCCTGGGAAAGGAAGAAACGGTAAAACGCATTCAGCATACGCTGGGGTTGTTAGGGTGACCGGGATTGAGCCATCAGCTATCAGAAATCAGCCAGAGCTAAAAAGCTGAGACCTGATGGCTGATAGCTCCGTTCTCATTTCACTTCCTGCATATCTACCAGCTTTTTATAAAAGCCATCCTGTTCCATCAGGCTGCTGTGGGTGCCCCGCTCCACGATCCGCCCTTTCTGTAGCACAATGATCATATCGGCATTCCGGATGGTACTGAGGCGGTGGGCGATTACAATGCTGGTGCGGTTTTGCATCATCTTATTGATGGCATCCTGTACCAGTCGCTCGCTCTCCGTATCCAGGGAAGAAGTGGCTTCATCCAGGATGAGGATAGGAGGGTTTTTTAAAAGTGCGCGGGCAATAGTAAGGCGCTGGCGTTCGCCACCGCTCAGTTTGCTGCCCCGGTCGCCGATATTGGTATCATATTGCAGCTCTTTTTGCAGGATGAAATCATGGGCATTGGCAATTTTTGCTGCCTGAATAATCGCTTCCTTCGAAGCGGAGACAGCCCCCAGCGCAATGTTATTTGCAATGGTGTCATTAAATAAAATGGGCTCCTGGGTTACAATGCTCATCAGGTTCCGGACAGCGTGCAGTGCGTATTCGCGGATATTGATGCCGTCGATAAATACGCCGCCCGACGTTACATCATGAAAACGGGGAACCAGGTCGGCCAGGGTCGATTTTCCGGCTCCTGAAGAACCCACCAGGGCAACAGTTTGCCCTTTTTTGATGGTCAGGTTAATGTCCTGCAGGATTACGCGATCGTTGTAAGCGAAGGAAACGTCCCGGAACTCGATGTCCTGCTCAAAATGCTCCAGTGTTTTTCCATGCGGATTGTCGTCAACCGTTACCGGGGTATTCAGCACTTCTTCAATCCGCCGGATAGCCGCCGCACCTTTGTTTAAATTACTGAAAGAGGTGGAAAGCGTTTTGACCGGATTAATAAGATTGTAAAACATAGCCAGGTATGCAAAAAAATCCGGGGCCTCCAGGTCGATGCTGTTGGAAAGGATCAGCCTGCCGCCAAACCAAAGGATTCCTACAAATACCATCACCCCCAGGAATTCCGACATGGGAGATGCCATATCCCGCCGGCGGCTGATGCGGTTTTTGGCATCTGTCAGTTGGTCGTTTACGGTATCGAACCGCCCTTTTAAAAGCCCTTCTACATTAAAGGCCTTGATCACGCGAAGGCCGTTCAACGTTTCATCGAGGATCGACAAGGACTCGCCCAGTTTGACAGCGGCTTCATTCGACTGGCGCTTTAATGCCTTGGATATACGCCCCAGAATAAAACCGATCACCGGAATGCACAGCAGGATGAACCCCGTAAGTACCGGACTGATCAGGAACAGGGCAATAAGGGTAAAAATAATATTGAGCGGGTCCTTGATCCAGCCTTCCAGCACACCGATTACCGACCCTTCCACCTCGTTGACATCATTGGTGACCCGGCTGAGAATATCACCCTTGCGCTGTTCAGTGAAATAGCCGATCGGCAGTTGTAATATTTTGTCGTAAATATCTGCCCGGAAGGTGTTTACGATCTTATTCTTAATGGGATTTAATACATAGGAGGAAAGATACAGGAACAGGTTTTTCAGAAAAATAGCCACAACCAGTACCACACAAATGGCTCCCAGTAATTGTACCGCATTGAGATGCGTTCCGTTCACCAGGCTGATGAGAAAACCTTTGAGGTTGGTTAAAATATTGGGCGCGGTTTCCGTTACCCGCTCCGGCTTTTTATCACCGTAGAAGATGATATCAAAAAAAGGCTGCAACAGGGCAAAACTGAACAGCGAAAAAATAATGGATAAAAGGGTAAACAAAAAGAACAGGAGAATGCTGCCTCTGTAGGGTCGCAAATAATGTAAAACCCTTGAATATTTCTTCATTCCTTAAGGTTATGGTCACTAAAACCTGTAAAGTAACTAATTTTACATGGAACAGAAAGAGAAGATTATGCAGGAAAGTAAACGTCAGAAGCAGGTGGCCGCCTTGCTGAATGAAGAAATGAATGGTATTTTTCAGCGACTTGGGCTGAATATGATGGGAGGAGGAATGGTTTCCATATCAGGCGTGAAAGTAACACCGGATCTATTGGAAGCTCGTTTTTACCTTAGTTTCTTCCAGGTAGCCGATGCTGAGGCAGCATTGAAAAAAGTTGAAGAACGCCATCACGAAATAAAGAAGGAACTGGCAGCATCCGTTCGCCATCAGCTGCGGAATATACCGGTATTGAAATTTTATGCCGATGATACGCTGGACCATGTGTTTAAAATGGAGGAGCTGTTTAAGAAAATAGAGGAGGAGCGGAAGCAGAACCAGAAGCCGGAAGACCTGTAAACGATGAGCTATCAGACTTCAGCTGTCAGTCAATAGCTAAAGGCCGATAGCTAAAAGTTGACTGCTGATAACTGGGAAGCTGGCAAACCAACCCACTAAAATCATACAATTTGCAGTTTTTATTCGCCTGGCGCTATTTCAGGGCAAAAAAATCGACCAATGTCATTAATATTATCGCGTGGATCTGTATCCTGGCGATTATGATTGGCACCGCAGCGCTGATCCTGGTATTGAGTGTGTTTAATGGTTTTGAAGGGCTGGTGAAATCGCTGTATTCTTCGTTCTATCCGGATATACGGGTTTCGCCGGCATCGGGAAAATACCTGTTGCTGGATGAAAAGCAACTGCAGCAACTGCAGGGGATTGGCGGCGTGCGCAATTTTTCTCTGGTGGTTGAAGAAAAAGCGATTCTCCGGAATGGAGATAACCAGGCACTGGTTTCGCTGAAGGGCGTAGACGACCGGTTTAAAAATATCAATGGCATTACCAACCATATGGTAAACGGCCGGTTTGAGATCGGTACCGCAGCGCACCCACAACTGGTGGTGGGTGGGGGTATTGAAGGTTCCCTGGGTATCCGCTCTACTCCAAAAGCAGCGCCCATAAGTATTTACATTCCGCGTAAAAGTGAATCGGAAGCATTTGATGCTGCCAGCAATATTACGCCAGACACGATACGGAGTGCCGGCACCTTCGTCATTCAACAGGATTTTGACAATAAATACGCCATTACGCAGATCGATTTTCTGAAGCAGGCAATGGGACTAAGTGCCCATGAGTTCAGCGCCATCGAAATTGCGGTATCTGATCCCTCGGGAACAGCCAAGATCCAACAAGCCATTCAGCGGTTATTTGGAAAGAATTTTAAGGTGCAGGACCGTTACCAGCAAAACCAGAGCCTTTACTCCATTATGAACCTGGAACGATGGGTGTTTTATGCAATATTAAGTCTCATTCTGGTAGTGGCGGCTTTTAATATGGTGGGGGCGCTCACCATGCTGGTACTGGAAAAACAAAAAGACATCAGTGTATTGAATGCACTGGGAGCCAACCAGGGCTTTATTCTGAAAATATTCCTGAGTGAAGGATTTTTGCTGGCCGCTATCGGCGGTGGGATGGGCATGTTGCTGGCTCTTTTACTGGTTCTCCTGCAACAGCAGTTTCACCTGGTACCCTTGCAGGGCGGTTCCTTTCTAATCGACTATTTCCCGGTAGACCTGAAAATAAGAGATTTCCTGCTGGTGGCGGTAACTGTTTCGGTCATTGCATTTATAGCATCCTGGACCCCCGCCCGCAAAGCCTCCAGAAAAGAATTCTCCTTAAAAGCAGAATAAGCATCATAAAAAAAGTGGTTACGGCTTTTAAACTGTAACCACTTATATTATTTTAAGCACTTCTTGATGCTCCGGGTTCCAAACTTGGAATCTTAAACGTGAAACCTGAAGCTTAATAATCCCCCAGTGTTTCCGGCAGTTGTTCGAGCGCCTTGGCCAGTTGCTCATCATTGGGAGCAATACCATGCCAGCCGTGGTCGTTTTCCATAAAGTCGATGCCTTTTCCCATAATGGTGTGCATCATAATGGCGATCGGTTTTCCTTTACCGGTAGCAGCCCGGGCTTTGTCCAGTGTAGCTACTACTTCATCCATATCATTGCCATTCATCTCCATCACCTCCCAGCCAAACGCTTTGAACTTTTCGCTCAGGTTGCCCATGTTCAGTACTTTGTCGGTAGGCCCGTCAATTTGCTGACCGTTCCAGTCAACTGTAGCGATCAGGTTATCTACCTTATGCGCTGCCGCAAACATGATGGCCTCCCAATTCTGACCTTCATTCAGCTCTCCGTCACCATGGAGGGAGAATACCAGGTGCGTGTCCTGGTTCATTTTTTTGCTCAGGGCGGCACCGATGGCTACGCTCATTCCCTGGCCCAGCGACCCGCTTGCGATACGGATACCCGGCAGATGCTCATGCGTGGCCGGATGTCCCTGCAGGCGGCTGTTTATTTTACGGAAAGTAGCCAGCTCCTTTACATCGAAATAGCCGGAACGGGCTAAAACCGAATAGAATACCGGTGAAATATGGCCGTTCGAAAGGAAGAACAGGTCTTCATTGATCCCGTCCATATGAAAAGCCGGATCGTGCTGCATTTCCTTAAAGTACAGGGCGGTCAAAAAATCAGCGCATCCAAGCGATCCTCCGGGGTGGCCGCTGTTTGCACCGTGAACCATTCGTACAATATCACGTCTAACCTGTGATGCGATTTCCTGTAAACTTGCCATAGTTTGTTTTTTGAACAGCAAAAGTGCATTTTTTTTTTGATAATTCCTGTTCATTAGCAATGAATTCTGGGGCGCGCGGGATTTATTTTATCATTAAATCCCGTCCAAAAAATTGCTATCTTGGTTATAAAGCTTACTTTTGCTCTCGTAAACCTTATTTAATGCTAGAAATTCTGGTAACAGCTATAATAGCTTTTATAGTCGCGTTTCTCGCAATTCCGGTTGTAATGCTCATTGCTGACAAGAAGAAACTGTATGATATACCGGATGAACGTAAACTCCACACACATGCAATTGCCTCTTTAGGCGGAGTGGGTGTTTTTATCGGTTTTCTTTTTGCAGGGCTATTGTGCATCAATTTTTCCAGCGCACCGGAAATGCGTTATTTCCTGGCTGCGGCCGCACTTACCTTCTTTATAGGCCTGAAAGATGATATCATTGCATTGTCTGCCACAAAGAAGTTTGTGGCCCAGATTATTGCGGCTGCCATCATCATTCACCTGGGTGGCGTGCGCCTTGAAAGTATGCATGGTGTTTTTGGAATAGAAACCCTGGATCCTATGTATGGGGTGCCCCTGACCTACTTCACGATCATTTTGATCATCAATGCCTACAACCTGATAGACGGAATTGACGGATTGTCCGGCAGTTTGGGCCTGATGGCTACCTTGCTGTTCGGAACCTATTTCCTGCTGGCAAAAATGTATCCCTATGCCGCTTTTTCTTTTGGCCTTTCTGCTGCATTAATGGCATTCCTCATTTTTAACTACCACCCTGCAAAGATCTTTCTGGGAGACTCCGGATCTTTACTGGTAGGGATGGTGGTATCCATACTGGTACTGAAATTTATCCATGTAGCCAGTGAGCCCGGCGCTGCGCTGCCCATTACCTCCGCCGTAGCAGTGGGCGTTTCGGTACTGATTGTGCCGCTGGTAGATACGATCCGTGTTTTTGGGAACCGGATCCTGCGGGGCCGGTCGCCTTTTTCGCCCGACCGTAACCATGTGCATCACCTGTTGCTGGACCGGGGCCTCGGACATTCGACCGTAACGCTGATCTGTGTTATGGCTAATATTTCATTGATTCTTATCACCTATTTAAGTCGTGGTTTTGGTAATACGGCCCTGATCATGGCTCTGTTTGGAACCTCCTTTATTGCGCTGGCGATCCTTTACTATACATTGCCCAAAAGAAAGCTTGTTATTCACCGGAGATATGTGGTGAACCAGGCGAACAAAGAGCGGCTCAGCGCACCTTCCCAATCTAAGGTGATCAACCTGCAAACCAAGGAGCAGGTTCAGAACCGTGTTCATTAGGCGGCAGTAATTTCCGCAATTCAGCCCTGTACCCCATAGTTTCAGTTCCAATTCATTAGATTTGCAATCTTAAAATTTTTTGATTTTATGCAGGAACAAGTAAGTAAGCTGATTGAATCATCGGAGGAGGGTATGAAAAAAGCCATCACTCACCTGGAATCGGAACTGGCAAAAATAAGGGCCGGAAAGGCCACCCCGCAAATACTGGACGGGATTTATGTAGACTATTACGGATCTGCAATGCCCATTAACCAGGTTGGAAACATCACTGTGCTGGATGCACGTACAATCAATATCCAGCCCTGGGAAAAGAATATGCTGCAGCCCATTGAACGGGCGATCATCGCGGCTAATATCGGCATCAACCCGCAGAACGACGGGGTGAATATCCGCCTGTTTTTACCGCCGCTTACCGAAGAACGCAGAAAGGAATTGGTAAAAAAGAGTTATGCGGAAGGCGAAAATTCTAAAGTAGGTGTACGAAGCGCGCGCCGTGAAGTAATTGAGGGCGTTAAGAAACTGCAGAAAGAAGGACTAAGCGAGGATGGTGTAAAAGATGCCGAAGCCGCGGCACAGCAGCTTACAGATAAATACATCGCAATTATCGAGAAATACCTTGCTGTCAAAGAAAAAGAAATCATGGCTGTTTAAGGGATATGATGGCACCAAAGCGTCTCAGAAATTCGAATCACTATTTATAAAACTTAAAATTCAGACACATGGGAATGCTTAAAGAATTTAAAGAGTTTGCTGTAAAAGGCAATGCCATTGACCTGGCGGTAGGTGTAATCATTGGCGGCGCTTTTGGTAAAATTGTTACAAGTATCATTGATGATCTTATCATGCCGGTAGTAGGTGCAATTATCGGCAAGCCCGATTTCAGCAGTCTTTACCTGGTGTTAAAAGGCAATGTTCCTCCCGGAACCAAGCTGGAAGAAGCCCGAAAAATAGCAGACACATCAATCTTTGCCTATGGTAATTTCATTACGATTGCCATTAATTTCCTGCTACTGGCCCTGGTGATCTTCTGGATGGTAAAAGCTATGAATAAGATGAAGAAAGCAACTCCTGCTGAAGTTCCGGCACCATCCTCTACAGATCAATTGCTGATGGAAATCCGCGACGAACTAAAAAAACGATAAAAATCTGCCCAATTTATTCACAAAACGTCCTGTCAAAGCGGGGCGTTTTTTTAATGGCAGCACCTTATTTGTTACATTTGTCTTCTTTTACAGATTCAATAATTTTAAGTGAGCGCAACATATCAGATAAAACTCTCCCAGTTTGAAGGGCCGTTTGATCTTCTTTTATTCTTTATTGAGCGGGATGAGCTGGATATTTACAACATTCCCATCACAAAGATCACCAATGATTTTCTGGCGTACATCAAAGAGCAGGATGCATTGAACATCGAACTGTCCAGCGAGTTTATTTTGTTCGTATCCACACTGATGCGCATCAAAGCAAAAATGCTGATCCCGCGTAAGGAGCTGGACGCCCAGGGCAACGAGATTGATCCGCGCGAAGAACTGGTTAATAAGATACTGGAGTATAAACGCTTTAAGGAGGCATCGGCACAAATGGCCGAACTGGAAGCGATGCGGATGCTGATGGTAAAACGGGGCAATATTCAAAAGGAGTTATCGGCCATCGGCGAAGAAGCCGGGGAAGGCACGGAGATTCATGCCATCACTATGTTCAAACTAATGAAGGCTTTTGAACGGGCCATGCAGCGGTATTCGGATAAGGTCAATACGCCGGTACATACGGTGGTACGGTATAATTATTCTATGGAAAACAGCCGCGCCCAGGTAATGGAAGAGGCTCAACGCTCCAAAACCCTTTCTTTTGAAAAACTGTTTGATCATGCACAAACCCGGGTGCATGCTATTTTTCTTTTTCTGTCTGTATTGGAGCTAGTGCAGCAAAGTTTTCTGAAGATCATGATCGGGGAAGGGAAGAATAATTTTATTCTCGAATATGTGGCCCCGGAAGACCGTGAAGAAACCATGACAGCCATCGAACCTACATTCTCTTAACCATAAAATAAAAAAACTCATGAAACGTTTTGCAACAGCCAACTGGCAGGGAACAGGAAAAGAAGGAACCGGTAAAACTTCAACGCAATCCGGTGTGTTAAATGATACGCCCTATTCTTTTAAAACCCGGTTTGAGGAAGGCAACCCCGGTACCAATCCCGAGGAGCTGGTGGCTGCAGCCCATGCCGGCTGTTTTACTATGAAGCTGAGCTTTGTGCTGAATGAAGCGGGTTTTACTGCTACAAATATTGATACAAAATGTACGGTTACCTTTGAAAATGGTGCAGTTACCGAAAGCCATCTGGATGTACAGGCTGCTGTACCGGGCATCGCACAGGAACAATTCGACGCGGCTATCAAAGATGCAGAAGCCAATTGCCCCATCAGCAAATTATTAAATACGAAGATCACGTCCACAGCCACATTGGTCGGTTGATGCCGGGTTTTATTTACGCGAAACTTGTAATCAAAAAGTTTGTAATCAGCCGATCGGATTACAACTGATTTAATTACGGGGTCGCGTATTTTTGTATACGCCGTAAGCGGCATCAAGCCGGCGGGTGCACAGTCCTGGCTAGGCCCAGTCTGTTTCTCCCGGCTTTAAACGGGCTACATAATTTTGCAGGGCTGTTTTGCCTAGCTGAACCATCTGTTGCATTTTGGCCGGATCAAACACCAGCCCGCCGGGGCCGCCATCCAGCACCGTATCCGGCTGTATGATATGTAATTTTATGGGCAATCTGTTGACCAGGCTTTGATAATCGGGATTGGTGCTGCCGAAATAGCGGTCCAGGGCTGCTTCAGCTATTCCGTCTGCCTTCATGGCCGCTTTTACCTGGCTGATATAGTTGATAAAATGAATAAACTGACGGGAGGCGAAAAGGTCGTTATCTGCTACATCGGTGATAAAAACGGAAACGGTTTGCAACAGGATTGCCATCAGGTCTTTATAAGTCGTTTGATCAGGTGTGTTGTTCCGTGCTGAAAGCAGGATGGTAAACAGTTCATTAGCGCCGGCTTCCAGCGCAATACCGATGCCGGCGTATTCGCGGGTTCCTCCGTCTACGTATTGAAATCCGGGGTTGACCGCACCCGGCAGGTCTTTATTGATCCGTACAGGTGGCATAAATACCGGCTGGCTGGCAGAAGCCATCACAGCTCTGCGGAACTGCTCGGCACTTTTTAATTTTTCAACCCGGTAATAGGTGCCGGCTGCGGGTGACGGGTCGGTCGTATACACCACCAGTTCCTGGCTTTGCAGACAGGTGGTCGTGAGGTACACGCTGGTAGCAGACGCCCGAAGCTGATCATAGAAATCATCGGTATAAATCTGGCGTACTTTGGCACCGAGGCCATTGGCCGTATACAGGGAGTTGCCGTTCCAAATGCTGGCGCCCAGGTTTTGAGCTTCCAGGAGGTCGTCCGTTGTAACGCTGGTATACAAGGCTTCCAGTGTGCTCAGCTGCTTCAGAGCTGCGAGCGGAGCGATCAATGCCCCGGTGCTGGTTCCCACTACTGTATCAAAGCTAAGCCGGTAGGTTGTTTCCAGGTCTTTTACAACACCTACTGCAAAGGCGCCTTTAGAGCCGCCGCCGCTGATGATAAGCGCTTTGTTCATGATTGTTGTTATTCAAACTGCGGTTTGATTTTTTTTGTTTTATTAAACTGGTAAGCAATAAAGGACTGAAACCACCAACGGTTCAAATGATAGTCCCGCTGCGTGGTAAGGCCCAGCTGGATCTTCTGCAATAACTCCAGCCCGATACCCCCGCCGGCCATTCGCTGATGGTGGGTGCCCCAGTTTGCTTCCGCAAGCAGCTGCAGATTCCCAAAGGCCAGTGCCATCGGTTTATTGGTACGCAGGTCTGTTAATTTTAAGGCTGCTACCGGACCAAATAAGCCGGAAAGCTGCTTGTTGTTATAAACAATGCCGCCATTGGCGCCCAGTCGCAGCCGGTTAGGCACCACCGTAACCTGCGGGGTCAATGCCAGTCCCCCGGTATACAAATCGGGTGTATGAGCGCCAAAGCCGGTGGTAAATCCGTTGTTGAGTTTCACCAATAAAATGCCTCCTTTAGTAAATTCTGTGATCTGCCTTTTTTGGGCACCTGCAGTAAGAAAAAACAACAACAGGATGGAGACGAGGGCCCCTGTTTTTATAGGCATTGGTAGAAGTTTTCTTAAAGTTACGATTTTAATCGGCGAAATAACACCGCCAATTTGGGGGAGGGCTTTGAGATCAGGAGGGCGTTTTGGTAGCGTGCTTTTCCTTGCCTGCCCAATAAGTGAAATGATTGATCAATACCCGTAGTTCGTGAAATTCAAAAACGGGAAGCGCAGCTTTGGCGGCTGTAACAGACGACCATTTATCAGGTTCAAATGCCTTGTTAAATACCTGGAGTTGCTCTTCTGAAAAAAGCCTTTGAATATCCAATATACCTACCTGGGCTACCCGTGCAAAATGTCCGTAAATGGTACTAACTGCAAGATTCCGGGCACTGGCAATTTCTTCGGCTGTTTTTCCTTCCTCAAGGAGGTGATAGCTGATAATGTGGGAGGGTTGGGCCTTTTCTTTTACAACAGTTTCGATGTTTTTTTCTGTGTCCAGCAGCGCTCTTTCCAGGAAGCTGGCGTTTTTCAATCCCTGCAGGTAAGCCTCCAGTTCGGTCATCAATAGCTCCACCGTGCGGATATAGTTTTTTACTCCTTTCTGCTTCCTGGTGCTGTTGTAATACACTTTTAACGGGATAAAGAGCTGCTCCTGCACCTGGTCAAAAAAATAATTGACGGCTCCCGCAGCTTTTTCAGCAATTATTTTCCAGGTATCGGGAGATGGTTCCCGCATCTTCCGCTGTACAAAGCCCTCAAATTTGATGAACGTATCTTCCAGTAACCGGCAACGTTCTTTTATGGGTTCTGTTAACCGCGTAAATGCTTCTTCGTCGTGCAGCGGTTTTTCCCGGGCGGCCTGGATCCACTGTTCCATAACCGTTAAAAACGGGGCACAGCTCAGCGTACGCAACAGCTTGCTGGCGGCGAAAGCATCTTTTTCCGTTTCATAAATCCGTTCAATTTTCCCGGATGCATCGGTGGCCTCATGAAAACCGGCGATCCGTTCATCCCGGAAGATATTGGAAGGCCTGATCGGCGATTTTAAAACAATGCCCTCCAGCGTCCGGCAACGGCTCAGGGCTACATATACCTGGCCGCTGGTAAAAGAGGCGCCGGCATCAATGATCACTTTGTCAAACGTAAGTCCCTGGCTCTTGTGAATGGTTACGGCCCAGGCCAGGCGGAACGGATACTGTTCGTAACTGCCGATGACCTCCTCCTGGATCTCCTTCTTCTCATCCAGGTAATATTTTTTGTTTTCCCATACTTCCCGTTCCACAGCCAGCTCGCTTTCCGATCCTTCAGGCATCACAACAATTTTGTCGTCCTCTGCCCGTAACACCCGGGCAAGCCTGCCGTTGTAATACTTTTTTGATTCGGATGCATCATTACGGATAAACATCACCTGGGCATTGGGTTTGAGCAACAGGTTGGGATCATTGGGATACAGGTGCTCTTTAAAATCGCCCGTAATGATGGCAGGGCAGGAGATGCCGGCTCCGGTCAGTTCATTGAGCTGGCGGTTATTAATGCTATCTGCCATATAATTATGAGAAACCAGGTATACATAGCGGTCTTGGGGTTCAAAGCCGGGCTGGTACCGGGTATTCAACAGCCGAAAATCAATGCGGTGGGTTTCGCCTTCGCGAATGGAATTAAGCAACGAGATAAAAACCGGATCGCTCTGCCGGAAAACGGTTGTCAGCTCGATGGTGACAAAAGGGGTGGCTTTAAGTGCCTTGGATTCAAAAAAATAGGGTGAAGAATAGAAGGCCGACAGCAGTTTTTCCGAGGCGGGCTTTACTACCGGCGGCAACTGGTACAGGTCGCCGATCAATAGCAGCTGCACACCTCCAAAAGCCAGTGCAGAGCGTCTTGCTGTTTTCAATGCCAGGTCGATCATATCCAGCACATCTGCGCGGAGCATAGATACTTCATCGATGATCAGGATCTCCAACGCTCTTAAAAGATCCAGTTTCTCCTTGCGGTATTTAAAATGTGGCAGCAGTTGCGGAATATTGATGGCCTCGTTCCGGTCTACAGGGTCTGTGGTGGGAAGAAAAGTGGTCAGTGGTAAACCAAACATCGAATGAAGGGTTACGCCACCGGCATTGATGGCCGCAATGCCTGTTGGAGCTACCACCATGCTGTTTTTGATCGTGGTGCGTATAAAATGGTTCAGGAAGGTCGTTTTTCCAGTGCCGGCTTTCCCGGTTAAGAAAACGTTCCGTTGGGTGAACTCTATGATATTGTATATTTTTTCAGACAATGAGCTACGGCTTTTGGTATTTTTAAATAGGTGATACAAAGATAATCGTTAATTCTTAATATATGGAACCACGGGCAGACAGCGTAATTACATCAACTTTGAAAATGCTGGTAATCTTATAGATCCGGAGGGTTAAGGCCCCGGTGCCACCCGCTGTTCTAAAAACAATATTTTGTATCTTTATAGAGCACCTTTTAAAAGCATTCACCCGTATGCGATGAAGCACATGCAAAGCATCGCAATGATCAGGGCGGTAAATGTAATAATGAACTTATGAAAAAAATAAGGCGTACACCGTGTCCGAACGATCAGCGTAATAGGGAAATCAGGAATAAGGCCATAAGGGACAAAATCGGAAGACGCAATCTGTGGCCTCCAATTTGAATCGGTTAAGAAACGGGGGTCGAGAACAGCGTAATAAAACAGCATAAAAAGTTTAGAGGACGCAATCTGTGCCCTTCAAATTCAGAACCGATGTTAAACACCAGAAGCCGTGGCAAGGACTACATTGCAGCATCTTGTTGCCGAGCAAAAGATCCTGAACCGTATATACGTTGTCCGCAGGGAGCGGGTGTTGCTGGACAGGGACCTGGCCGAATTGTATGGTGTAGAAACGAAGCGTTTAAAAGAAGCAGTAAACGGAATGCCGGCTGCTTTCCTAAAGATTTTATGTTTGCTATGACAGCTGCTGAATTTAAGAAATGGCGGGAGAATGCAACGCTGGGCGCTGCTGATAAAAAGGGCCTGCGCATGCACCTTTTTGTTTTACAGAGCAGGGCGTAACCATGTTATCCTGTATATTGAACAGTAGAACGGCAATTGATGTGAACCTCAGGATCATTAGGGTTTTTGTAAAGATGCGGGGAATATGGATTAACACACAAGGAAATACTCATGTAACTGGGAAAGTTGGAGAAAGAGGTGAGGGCGCATAGTAAGGATATTGAAAATATTTTCGTTGTTTTAAAAGAACTGATTGAAAGGCAGCGGAATCCGGTACCCGGGAATAAGATCAGGTTTAAACGGTATGACCAGGGCTAGCCCCAGACCTGTTTCCGGTTTTCGGGGATCCGCACCTGGAAGTTTTTTAGTTTAAAACAGGAGGAATATAGCATGTTTGTTGGAGGTCGCAATTTGCGACCTCCAACATCAGACACCGGAGGGCATTGTATAAGAAATAATAGCAAAGGAAAATACTGCTATCCTTATTGCAAAGCCTGCAAAAAAATTTACCGGACCGTCACCTGGGAAATGAACTGGAGCAAGGTGTTCCTTATATTTGGAAATACAACAATGATCAAAATAAGCTATTTTTATAGGCATAAAATCATAAAATGAGCTACAGAAAAATTGATAACAATATACTCCGGCAGATTGTATTGATATTGTTGATCGGGCTGCTTGGGTTTATGATCTTTTTTAACCTTCGATATTTTACACCTGGCGCCCTTGGAGCAATCACCTTATACATCCTGTTCCGTAAAACTTTTTTCCGGTTAACCGAACAACAAAACTGGAAAAAATCACTGGCCAGCTTTTTTTTAATGTTTACTACTCTGCTGGTCATTGCATTGCCGTTGTGGCTGATTATTGAAGTAATGATCCCGCAGATCAGCAACCTGCTGGCCAATAAACAGGTAATTATCGAAAAATACAATGCTGTAAAAGCCTTTATTGCCAGTAAGCCGCTGCTAAACCGGATCAATCTTTCCGATGAATCGCTGATGCGCACCCTGGGAAAAGTAACGGCCTATTTTCCCGGTATTCTTAATTCGGTGGCAGAGATCTTTGTAAACATTTTTACGGCATTATTCATCCTTTATTTCATGCAGGTAAATGCGCGGGCCATGGAAAAGCGGGTTCGCCTTTTTATTCCTTTCAGTGATGATAATACTCAAACGCTGTGGGAAGAAACAAAAATGATGGTGCGTTCCAATGCATTGGGAATTCCCATCCTGGCCTTGTGTCAGGGCCTGGTAGCGGTACTGGGATACTGGATCTTTGGCGTGGATAATTTTGTAATGTGGGGACTGATCACCGGAGCGGCGTCGATGGTGCCGGCTGTAGGCACCATGATTGTTTGGATACCGATCTGTGTGGTGGTATTTGCTACAGGAAGTGTTGGCAACGGTATCGGGCTTACTTTATATTGCCTGATCGTTGTTGGGGGAATCGATAATGTATTACGGTTTACGATCCTGAAAAAAATAGGCGATATTCACCCGCTGATCACTGTGTTCGGAGTACTCCTTGGATTGAAGTTGTTTGGAATTATGGGACTTATTTTTGGCCCACTGTTTATGTCATACTTTTTACTGCTGATCCAGATCTATCGTGTTGAATTTGGTAAGAAAAGCGATCATCTTCCGCATGGACCGGAAACGGTTGGCATTACCGAAAAAAAGTAAGTAGCCCGGATGAAATTTCTGAAACTAACGGTCTTATTCCTGCTGATCCATGGAGCCTGTACTGCGCAGTATCTCTATGGAAGGGTAGTACAGAAATATGCCCCGGCATCTATCCGGAATGATATCGGGCAGTTGTATAGGGATCTTAAGAAATATCATCCGAACCTTACGCGGTATATTGCGCCCGATGAACTGAAAAGTGCTTTTGACTATCTGCGGGAAGGTATTTCAGACTCGCTTACAGCCCGGCAGGTTTATTACCGGTTGCTTCCGGTGTTGAACCGGATCGGCGACGGACATATAACCTGCAATTATTTTAACCCGGAAAAAATTACAGAGCAGGACGTTTCAAAATTTCTACTGCGTTATGACTCTCCGTTGAATCAGCTGCAACTGAGGTTTATCGGTAAAAAGATCTTCGTGCTTGCTCATGTAGCAGAAGGGAAAACGATACCCGCAGGAGCGGAAATCGTGCGCATCAACGGTATGCTGCCGGAAGCAATTATTGACACCGTATTCAGGTTTATGAGCGCAGACGGCTATAACAGCACCTTTAAATATTTTTTTCTAAACTACAAGCCGCTGAACGGGTTATGGGAATATGTTTTTCATAACTGCGAAACCCTGGATATAGTTTACAGGCGGTATCAGACAGTTGACAGTATTGCGGTGCGTGGTAAACCAAGCAGACCGGCGGTTCAAATACCAGCTTCTGCAAGCCGGAAGCTTCCCTTTCTTCATTTCAAAAGAATGAATACCGGTACTTTGTATCTCAAGGTGAACACGTTTGAGCCGGCATGGGATACGGCGGATCAGCGTCTGTTTGCAATGGTGTTCCTGAAGGAGCTTTCTCAAACAAGTCATCTGATCCTGGATCTGCGGGGCAATACCGGCGGACAACAGGGATTGATGCTGATGCTACTGAAAGGCTTGATTACACAACCGGTGCAGCCGGTAAAGTTTCCTTCGGAACTGATCAAAGGGGTGATATTGCCTCCAGCGGATACTGTTAAACGGAACCAGCTGAAATATGTGAAGGATTACAACCTGCAGGGCTGGGCTAATGTGGTGCCATTTAGCGGATCGTATAAAAACCGTTTGTATGTATTGATAAACGGCGGCACTTTTTCTGCGGCGGCGATTATGGCCAATGCCTTAAGCATGGATCAGCGGGCCGTTTTGATTGGAGAAGAAACCGGAGGTGGCCGCAATACTACCACGGCGGGTATTATGTTCCATAACCAGATGAGACATACGGGCATCGACTATGCTTTCGGGTTGATTCCCTTCAATGCACCCAATCCCGTTACAGAAGCCGGTCATGGATTACGCCCGGATATCGTTGTGTCCTATACATTAGACGATTACCTGAGTAACCGGGACCTGGAAATGGAACAGGCGTTAAAGCTGATTGAGGCTGCAGCGAATTTAAAATAGCCAATGTAAAATATAGAATGTAGAATAGAGGATGGAATTTGAAAATGGGGAAATGGGGATTATGCATCAGGCGTCAATCGGAACCTGACCTGAAACCTTCCCTTCGGAAATATAAAATACCCAGCTTAAAACGTTAAACTTTAAACCTGAAACCTTTCCCTTCCGTTATTGCACCATTTTCAAAAATTCTGCTTCCGTAATGATCTTTACGGTGTTGATCTTTTTAGCTTTTTCCAGCTTGCTGCCGGCATCTTCGCCCACTACCAGGTAATTTAATTTGGCACTTACGCCACCTACGATCTTTCCTCCCTGGGCCTCTGCCATGGCTTCGGCTTCGCTGCGTTTTAAAGTAGGAAGGGTTCCGGTAAATAAAAATGTTTGGCCTGCAAGAGCGCCGGCTGTATCCAGCTGCTTATGGGTATTGGTAAGTTGCACGCCCAGTGTTTCCAGCTCCCGGATCATTTCAATATTGGATGCATTGCTGAAGAAATGTACAATACTGCCGGCTACCTTCGGCCCAATGTCTTCCAGGCTTTGCAGGGCCTCCTGTGTAAAGGTTTGTAATTCCAACAGGTGACTGACATTGGCGGCCAGCACCTTCGCGGTTGTTTCCCCTACGAAGCGGATCCCCAGTCCGAAAATAACGCGGTGCAGCGGCTGCGTTTTGCTGCGCTCGATGGCTTGCTGCAGGTTATCGATGGACTTTTTCCCAAAACCTTCCAGTGTGCCCAGTTTTTCAAAATCGAGCTTGTAGATACCGGGAATGTCTTTCAGCCAGCCGAGGTCATAAAACTTGCGCACATTGGCTTCGCCGAAGCCCCGGATATCCAGGGCATCTTTGCTTACAAAATGGATGATGCGTTCCACCACCTGTGCCGGGCACTCTATATTGATGCAACGCCAAACGGCCTCCTCCGCTTCTTTGAATAACTCGCTGGCGCATACCGGGCAGGCTTTGGGGAAATGGATATCCCTTTCATTACCATCCCTCAGATCTTCCATCGATTTTACAATATAGGGAATTACATCACCCGCTCGTTCAACCAATACGGTGTCGCCTATTTTCAGGTTTTTTTCTTTGATCACCTCCTCGTTAAAAAGGGAAATGGAACTTACAGTAACACCCCCGATGAAGACCGGCTCAATTTTGGCAACCGGGGTTACCGATCCGGTGCGGCCTACCTGAAACTTTACTTCCAGTAATTTGCTGGTGGCCTGCCGGGCCTTAAATTTGAAGGCGATCGCCCAACGGGGATGGTGGGAGGTCATACCCAATTGCTCTTGCATATCGATGGCATTTACTTTGATCACCATGCCATCGATCTCATATGGAAGCGCGTCCCTTCCATCTTCAAATTCGGTGCAATAGCGGATTACGTCTTCGATCCGCTCAAAGATGCGGAGCTCTTTTACCGGGCTCCGGAAACCCAGTTCCCACAACAGTTTTAAGGAGCCTTCGTGGGTTTGCAGGGGCTCCGGTAATTCTCGTCCCGGCAATAAAGTATAATCACTGATGTGATATACAAAGGCTTCCAGGTTGCGGCGGCGTACTTCCGCCGGATCTTTGATCCGGAGCGTGCCGGCAGCGGCATTGCGCGGGTTGGCCAGGGGCGCCAGCCCTTTTTCCGCCAGCTCCTCATTATATTTTTTAAAATTATTTTTATTGATCAATACTTCCCCCCTGATTTCGATCTGCTGGATCCCGTACCGGCTAAAGGCAGCCGAAAGCGGCACGGTACGGATCTGGCGGATGTTGGTGGTGATTTCATCACCTTCCACGCCGTTGCCACGGGTGGCGCCTCTTGCCAGCAGGTCGTTTTCATAAATGAGAGAAATGCTTCCTCCGTCGAATTTGGGCTCTACACAATAAGTTACTTTGTCTTTTTTTGATAATTGCAACACTTTCCGGTCGAAATCTTTAAGATCATCGCTGTTGTAGGAATTGTCCAGCGAAAGCATGGGCACCAGGTGCTGCACCGTTTTAAAATTGCCGTTCAGGCTTTTTCCCACACGCTGGGTGGGTGAATCGGGGGTAACCCAGTCCGGCTGGTCCTTTTCCACGTTTTCCAGCATTTTATATAAATGGTCGTATTCCGTGTCTGCCAGCAGGGGATCGTTCTGCACATAATACCGGTGCTCATGAAAGCGCAGTACATTCCGCAGAGTTTCCAGTTCCTCAGGGGTTGCGGGCAAATATTTTCCTTCTTTTAAAAAGGCCCGGGTTTTTTCCTGTAATGCCCGTATTTCTTCGTTTGTATACATAGATGCTGTTTGCGGATCTAAAAGTAATTGAAAACGGGGAAATGAAGCACCTGTTCTTAGAAGGAGTTGCAGTCCCTGTTTACCAAAGACTATTGCCGCTTGTGGCGGATAAGTCCCGGCGGCTGCCAAACCGCGCCCCTTTTGAACAGAGCGCACCGGCTACTCAAAGCAATACAGCAGGCGCACGAACCCACTGCTGTATCCCCTGTTTAAGTGTAAGGATCTGTTCAGATCTGATTTAACCACTGCGGATACAATATTGATGCACTAGCGTGCGATCATCATAATGCCGGGAGGACCGGCAGGTCGCCGGTTGCCTCCACCCCCGAACTTCCGGGGATAGTAGGAAAAGGTGATCATGTAATACTGCTGAAGGCCATTTGTAACCGTAGTGGTAGCCATATTCCGGTCTAAAAAGTTAGTGATGTTTTTGTTCTGCCGCAACAGGTCAAATGCAGAAAGCCTTAGCTCTGCTTTTTGCTGCATAAAACGATAAATGGCGTTGGCATTCCAGATGGTGGCATTAACCGCATTTCTGTTTGCAGCTTTGTTGCGCTGATAATTTATCGAGGTATTGAAGGTTACTGTTTTGGTAATAAAATAATTGATATTGCTGGTGGTAGTATAATTCCGGATCATAGATACCGGCAGGGTGCTGTTGGACTGACGATTCCGGTTGGTGGAAACGATTTCGCCAATGCTTATATTGAATTTATCGATCCGGTTATACAGGACACTGAAATTGTGGCTCAGGCTGGTGTTGTCGGAAGTAGACAAATGGTGGTCGATATACCCTGGACGGTAACTGTTGTTGATTGAAGCAGCATAGGTGAAACCAAGAGTATTCATCTTATTGATATTGGTTGAGAAATTGAGATTGAGGTTACCTCCCACGGTCCGTTGATGATTCACGTTGATAAGATAACGAATGCTTCTTCCGGAAGAGTCCGGCAGATACACGAGGCTGTCTCCAATGGCCCGGCTGATATTATTAAAGTTAAGTCCCAGTCTTGCACCATAATTGCTCTTGCTGTTGAGCTTTGCCCGGCTGATATCAAAATTGTAATTAAAATTTTTCGTTTTGGGGGCTTTCAGAAAAGGATTCCCGGCAATCATATTGTACCGTTCGGCATCGTCGATAATGGGGTACAGCTGGTCGATGGATGGCGGCTGTGCACTCATATTGGCCCACAGATAAGAATTGATCCTTAGTACGTTCTCCTTTTGGTAATTGAAATTGGCATTCAACGACGGAATAAATGAATTGAAGGAGCGGTCGATATTCCGGTTAAGGATGCTCGATGCATTGCTCTGGTTCAGGAACTGGTATCGCAGATCTATCCCAAAGTTCAGCCAGTAATAGTATTTGCCCCATACTGATTTATTAATAGACTTATTGAAGTTCAGGGCCGGGTTATAACTGAAATTGGTAAGGGTGTTGGTGTTGGTGAGGCGCTTGTTCACTATATACTGATGCTGCTGATGAGATGCCGTATCAAGATCAAAGACTGCTGCATCCTGCTCATTGCGCGAGAAATTGATGTTATTGATCAGCGACATATTGATGTTGAAAAAGTTATAGATGCCAAACAGCAGCGGCCTGAATCCATCATAATTTAAACCGATATTGGCATTGTAATTTTTATTGTAATTATTGTACCTGCGATCGATGGTATTGGTATAAATACTGTCTGCCAGTGATTCCAGTGTGTTAAGGGTACCCCGGTTGGTCCGTGATTCATTATAGCCGGCACCGAAGTTGATGGAATAATTTTTCCGGGGATCGTCGCGCAGTTCATAGTCATTGGAACGGAGCCAGCCGAACATATAAAAATTATTACTGTTGGTCGTAGCATAACTGCTGTTGGATGTACGGCTTACTGCGGTGGTATCATTCCTGAAAACATCGGTCTGTCCCTCGCTGGAGCTGGTGCTGTACTGGTTTACATAATTGGCACTGATGTTTACAAAGTTGCCAAATTTCTTGCGGTTCTCATAGAGGAATTTGACCGTATTGCTGGTGTTGTCGTTATTGCTTTTGTTGTTGCTGATATTGCTCAGCTTATAATTGTCAACGGTTTGAACGCTGGTGCTGTTAGACAAATAATTCTTATACGTGTTCAGGTATCCGTAGTCGCCGGTAAAGCGGTTATAGAACTGGGAATTTTCCGACTCGGAGAAATTGTGCTGCCATTTCAGGTTGCCATAGGTTCTCCGGGTAATGCCGTCATTGGCATTTCCTCTTCCGCCATAGAAGAACCGGAAATTGGATTTAAACGTATTTTCCATAAAGGCATTCTCACCGGTACCTTCTTCCTTGTTGATATTGTTAATGCCGGCGGCAACACCCAGCTGGTTCTTTTTGTCATAAGCCTGCGCAACGGCATCCCCGGTATAACGATCGTCAGTGCCATATCCCACGCCTACTTTACCAAACAGCCCTTTCTTTTTATCATCCTTCAGTTTGATGTTCATAGAATAAAGAGAATCGGTTTTCTGTTCGGTATTGGTCAATTTGGAGACATCCTTTTCCTGGTACAGCTGGATCTTTTCAATAGCATTCTTGGGAAGGTTTTGGGTGGCAGTTTGGGCCGCCCCGCCAAAGAAGGGCTTGCCGTCTACATACACTTTTTCCAGCTTCCGGCCATTCATGGTAATCGTGCCGTCGCCCCATACGGTAAGGCCCGGTACCCGCAGGAGCATGTCCTCTACAACAGCGTTGGAATCCAGCTTAAAAGCATCGGGGTTGATCTCCAGTGTATCGCCGTTCATACGTAGAGGCTGTACTGCTTTTACCACCACCTCATCCAGTTCGTCCTTACCCTGGCGTGTCATGAACAATTTGCCGAGGTTAGTGGTCAGGGTGGTTGAATCCAGCTGGAAGTTCTTTACAAAGGGGCGGTAACCCGTATAGGAAATGATGCAATACAGTGCTGTTTTTGAGGGTATGTTCTTAATGTCAAATTCTCCCTGCGTATTGGTGAGCTGGAACTCTACAATGCTGGAGTCAGCTTGTTTATAAATGGTAACGGATGCCGATTGCAGGGCATAGTCGTTAATCGAATCATACAGGATGCCTTTTACGGCCCCGGTTCTTTTCTGGGCAAGAAGTACGGTGGGAAGCAGGATCAGGAGCAGGAGTGCAAGGCGTCTCATTTTGCAGCAGGATTGATTTTTAATTGAATGATGACTGGGTTGTTGAAGGTACCGATCTGGTCCAGCAGTTGTTTTAAAAATGGAGGCGGCGCATCGTTATATCTGGAAAGAATACTGGCTTTTTCCTTCAGCAGATCGCCGGGGGAAATAAAGGTATACACATAGTTGCTGTCATAATTGCTGATTTTTGAAAAAATACCTGCGGGCAGGTAACAGGTTGTACTGTCTGAAGTGGTTTTAGAAAGATCGTACAAAGAGGAGGAATTTTTAATAAATACATAACGCTTGTATCCCCAGGCGTTATCGTTCATACCAAAGAATAGTACTTTTTCCAGATCGATAATGTTAAAGAAGGACCGGACCGCTTTATTGTATTTGGTTTTATAACTGGTAAAATCGATATTATTCCGGAAGGCAGTGGTGTAGAAGCTTGCCGGCATGGTATTGGCTGCCGGGAAGATAAACTTAAATGCCGGCTTAATAGAGTCGTTTACCAGTGTGTAGATGGTGTTGTCATAATCCTTTTTAATGTAAAGGGTGCTGTCGTTTAAGGTACGGTCGATATTGATGTTTATCTCGTCAAAGTCTGTCGGTAGCTTTGGTACATTGAGAAAAGGAAAATAAGAAGCCGTTTTTTTATCTCCGTTCATTATGTCTAAGTGATACAGGACGGTGTCTTTTACATATTTATTGTAACGGCTGTTGCGCAGCAGATACCGTCCGTTCATATAATACAGGTTATTGAGTGCATAATAAGGTACCGGCAGTTTTTCGATCCGGTATTGCTCTTTGTCACCCAGGTACAGCAACTCAATGTTCTTGTATTTGGAAAAATCGCGGTTGCCCGGCTTTTGTGTCATTTGCATGACTTTTGAAAATGGGATGGTATAATTTTTATTGGAGCTTGTAAAAAAGATCGCGTTTTTAGCGTGGCTGTACTGGAGCTGCCCTAATTTGTACTTTTTCTTTTTAAACTTATGCAGGAATTTCCCCTCTTTATTAAATACAAGGATCGAGTTGGATTCATTGTCCATAAAAACCAGCCGGTCCGGGGTCACCACAAAGTCCGCCATATTGTTAAAATAACTGGCGGCAGTTGTTTCAAGCGGAATCAGCCGGATCTCGGAAAAGAGATTGGCTGCTTTTATACCCAATGCGTTATCCGGAACAATGTATAAGGCCTGATCCTGTGTAGCAGCAGTCAGCCGCAGCAGGAACAGGCAGACAAGGGTCAAAACGTATCTCATAAAAAGTTTTGCGGAAGATACCCCGGATTTTTGATCTACGATATTTTCGTAGCTGCTTTAACGTTTTATTGTGACTAAACAAACGATCGGTTGTTAGATGTTGTGTGCAACTATTCCGGAAAATGCTGTTAAACCACGGGGATTTTATAACTCAAATTGTACTTTTGTAACCATCACGAAAACAATGGCTAAAAGTTCAAATCTGAAAACGGCGGCGCTGGAGAAAAGCAGTCACCTGGAATATTTTAAAATTGCGGTCTCCGTCGATTGCGTCATTTTCGGATATGAAGAAAAGGAGTTGAAGGTACTGCTGATCAAATCGGATCTGAAGGAATTTGCAGGTTTGTATTCCCTTTTGGGAGACCTGGTACGCCCCGATGAAGACCTGGACAAAGCTTCCTATCGCATCCTGAAAGAACGTACGGATCTGGATGATGTATTCCTGCAACAGGTACATACCTTCGGCGCGGTAAACCGCCACCCTTCGGGCAGGGTGGTTTCAACTGCTTACTATTCCCTGGTAAACATCAATAACCATAAACTCAAGATCAATAATAATGATCTGCGCTGGCATGCAGTAAAGCATATTCACAAGCTGGCATTTGATCATAAGGAAATCCTGGCCACCAGTCTGCTACACCTGCGCGGACAGATCGAAGAGCATCCAGTGGTACACAATCTGCTGGACGAAAAATTTTCACTCCGGGAACTGCAGGAAGTGTATGAAGCCATCCTGAATATGCCGTTGGACCGCCGGAATTTTCGAAAAAAAATCACCCTCAAAAACTGGCTCGTAGACCTTAATGAAATGGAGGATAATGTGTCGCATCGCCCAGGAAAGCTCTATAAGTTTAAACCCAAACTAATCAAAAACAATAAGTTAGCCTAACATATAATTTTTTTTGCAGGCATTGTGTACTTTGTACACATAATGATGTAATTTTGACATTGTATTTTTCAATTAACGTGTATTAAGTACACAATTGATGTTAAAATAATAATTGTTTGTCTATGTACATGAGAAGATTGTTTGCAGCATCGTCTGCGTTGCTACTGCTGCTGTTATTTTCGGCAATTGCCAGTGCTCAAACCCGCACAATCAGCGGTACCGTTTCCGACTCAAAAACCGGGGAGCCGCTGGAGGGAGTTACCGTTTCCCTTGTTGGCCGTTCACTCGCTGCTTTAACAGATTCGAGCGGTGCTTACCGCATCAATGCAGGAACTACGGTGGGTGCCCTGCAGTTTTCATTTATCGGGTATGCTTCCCAAACGGTAAAAATAACCGGCGACATACTGAATGTGTCCCTGGTGCCGGAGATTGCCAACCTGGAGAGTGTGGTGGTGATCGGGTATGGAACGGCAAAGAAGAAGGACCTTACAGGGTCGGTGGCGCTGGTTACATCGAAGGACTTTAATAAAGGGCAGGCCACCACACCTGAACAGCTGATCGCCGGGAAAGTAGCCGGTGTGCAGATCACTTCCAACAACGGAGCCCCTGGCAGCGGGAGTACGATTCGCATCCGGGGCGGTGCCTCGCTCAGTGCCAGTAATGACCCGCTGATCGTAATCGACGGGGTACCGCTGAGTAACGATGGCCTTACCGGCTCTCCCAATCCGTTATCACTGATTAACCCCAATGACATCGAGTCCTTCAGTATCTTGAAAGATGCGTCTGCTACGGCCATCTATGGTTCGAGAGCATCCAACGGGGTGATCCTGATCGTTACCAAAAAAGGGAAGCGCGGCAAGCCGGTGATCAACTTCAATACACAGCTTTCGGTTTCGAAGTTACCGGGATATGCCGATGTGTTATCTCCGGATGAATTCAGGAACTATATTAAAACCCATGGGGATGCTGCACAGGTAACCTTAATGGGCAATGCGGCAACCAACTGGCAAAAAGCGATTTACCGTACGGGCATCGGTTCGGATAATAACCTGAGCCTTTCCGGTACGGCCGCAAAGGGCAAACTGCCCTACCGTATTTCTGTTGGCTATCTGAAACAGCAGGGTGTTTTGAAAACCAGCGATCTGGAACGGAAATCTGCTGGAATCAATTTAAGCCCATCCTTGCTGGATGACCATCTGAAAATTGATATCAATGTGAGGGCTGCCCGCACCGACTCGCGTTTTGCCAATACCGGGGCAATTGCGGCTGCTGTGAATTTTGATCCTACACAACCGGTATATTCCGGAAGTAACCGGTATAACGGCTACTATGAATGGCTGGATCCTTCTGCGGTAAGCGGTTTAAAATCATTGGCACCCCGGAACCCTGTAGGTTTGCTGGAGGATTACCACAATAACGGAACGAATATCAGAAGCATCGGTAACATCCAGTTCGATTACAAATTTCATTTTCTTCCGGAGTTGAGGGCCAACCTGAACCTGGGATACGATGTGGCACATGGGTATGGAAAAATATTTGTAAACGATAGCGCTGCGCAGAAATATGGTACTGTGGCAGACGGAAAGCAATACAACGGGCAGGCGGATAAATATGCTTCCTGGCGGGATAACGGGCTGGTTGAATTTTACCTGAATTACACCAAACTGTTCAACCGGCACAAGATCGATCTTACGGCCGGATATGGGTATTATGATTTTGTGACCCGGAATATCAATTTTGCCAACTATGACGCCAGCGGTGGCCTGATCCCGAAGACCTCGCCCAATTTCCCGTTAGACAAACCGCGGTACACAATGCTCTCCTACTATGGCCGGTTGAATTACAGTTTTAACGATCGCTACCTGCTGACCGCAGCGTTGCGTACCGACGGATCTTCCAAGTTCAATCCTAATAACCGCTGGGGGATATTCCCTTCTGCGGCCTTTGCCTGGAAGCTGAAAGATGAAGCATTTTTGAAGAACAGTTCGGTGGTAAGCGACCTGAAGCTACGACTGGGATACGGGGTTACCGGTCAGCAGGACGGCATCGGTAATTTTGACTATATCTCCTATTACAATTTAAGCTCGGCCACCGCTACCTACCAGCTGGGGGATCAGTACTACCAGATGTATCGACCGGGTGGTTATTATTATGAGCGTAAATGGGAACAAACCTCCACCTACAATGCCGGTTTGGATTATGGTTTTGCCCACAACCGTATTTACGGGAGTATTGATGTATACTATAAAAAGACTACGGATCTGTTAAACGAGATCAACCAGCCGGCGGGCACAAACTTTACCAACAAGATCGTAGCGAATATCGGGAGCATGGAAAACCGGGGTGTAGAGTTTTTATTGAATGTAGTACCGGTGCAAAATAATGACCTGACCTGGAATGTAAACTTTAATGCTACCTACAATAAAAACCAGATTACAAAATTAACAGTGGTTGACGATCCTTCATACCCGGGCGCCCAAACCGGTGGTATCACCGGGGGAGTGGGTAATCTTATACAGATCCATTCGGTGAACTATCCGCGCTCTTCGTTCTATGTACTGCAACAGGTATATAACGACGCTGGCAAACCGGTGGAAGGTGTTTTTGTGGATCGCAATCATGACGGCCTGGTCAATGAGAACGATTATTACCGGTATAAAAATCCGGATCCGCGGTTCTTCCTGGGACTCGGTTCTTCTGTGAATTATAAAAAATTTTCCGCAGGCTTTAGCGCCCGCGCCAATATCGGTAATTATGTATATAACAATGTCATTTCTGCAACGGCCCTGGGAACAAATATCCTGAACCCGCTGAAATACCTGAATAATGGTTCCAGGGATCTGCTGCTGACCGATTTTGCCGGTGGCGGCGATAAGCTCATTTTCTCGGATTATTATATTGAAAACGCTTCATTTCTCCGGATGGATAATATTTACCTGGGATATGATTTTGGGAAATTGCTTCCCAAAACCGGTAACCTCCGCGCGAATCTGAGCGCACAGAATGTATTTGTGATCACCAAATATAAAGGACTGGATCCTGAGGTGCAGGGGGGCATCGATAATAATTTTTATCCGCGGCCCCGGGTATTTGTGCTGGGATTAAACCTTGATTTTTAAAATCATTGGATCTGTAAATAACCAATAAACAACGAACACAGATGAAAAGAATAATGATTGCCATAAGCCTGGTTGTACTAATCGCATCCTGCAGTAAGAAACTGGACCGGCTTCCCAAGAATGATATTACAGCAGCACAGGTGTATAGTACTCCACAGGGATATATTGAAGCTGCAGCGAAAGTATATGGCGCCTATGCGCTCACCAGCAATATCGGACCTGCAAGTCCTCCCGGTGGTGGTGACATCAAGGGCATTGATGAAGGTTTTTCTGACTTTCTCCGTTTGTTCTGGGGTGCACAGGAACTTAGTACCGATGAGGCGGTGATCGCCTGGGGGGATGCGGGTATCCAGGACTTTCACAATATGAACTGGTCTTCCAGTAATCCTTTCCTTACGGGGTTGTATTACCGGAGCCTTTACCAGATCACACTGGCGAATGATTTTATAAAAAATGCAGCAGACGAGCTCTTGAATACAAAAGGTTTTGGCGCGGCTGATGTAGCCAATATTGTAAGCTTCCGGAATGAAGCCCGTTTCCTGAGAGCCTACCAGTACTGGGCCTTGCTGGATCTTTTTGGCAATCCTCCCTTTGTAACGGAGAACGATGTGATTGGTTCTAATGCATTACCCAAACAGATTGGCAAGTCGGCTTTATTTGCCTATATTGAATCGGAATTAAAGGACTTGGAAAGCCTGTTGCCCAATGCGCGTGCCAGCGACTACGGAAGGGCAGATAAAGGTGCAGTATGGGCTTTACTGGCGCGACTGTATTTAAACGCAGAAGCCTATACCGGAACAGCCCGCTACAATGATGCGGTAACCTATTCAAAAAAAGTAGCGGATGCAGGATACAGTCTTGTCGGAAACTACCAGAATCTGATGCGTGCCGATAATCAAAAAAATACCAATGAATTTATCCTTACTATCAATTATGACGGTACCCGCACCCAGAATTATGGGGGAACCACGTTTCTGACGCATGCTGCTGTTGGCGGGAATATGCCGGCTGCGCAGTTTGGTATCGACGGGGGATGGGGTGGTACCCGTACCACGAAGGCACTGGTGAATCTTTTCTCCGACCCCAGCGGCAATACCGATAAACGGGCGCAGTTCTGGACCTCCGGGCAATCACTGGAAATAGCGGATCAAACAAAATTTGAACAGGGGTATGCGATTACAAAATTTAAAAATATTGAGATGGTATCCGGGAAACCCGGCAGTAACCTTACTTTTCCGGACATGGATTTTCCAATATTCCGGCTGGCGGAACAATACCTGATCTATGCAGAAGCGGTATTGCGCGGTGGAACAGGAGGCGATGCCTCCACTGCGCTGGGATATGTCAATGCATTACGGATGAGGGCCGGTGCCGCTACCATTAGTGCCGGTCAGCTGACCACCGACTTTATCCTGGATGAACGGGGAAGGGAGCTGTACTGGGAAGGGTTCCGGCGTACCGACCTTATCCGTTATAAACGGTTTACAACTGCCGGCTATCTGTGGCCCTGGAAGGGTGGTACGGTAAACGGAAAGGCTGTGGAAGACTGGCGGAATATTTACCCGATACCGGTAGCTGATAAGAATGCAAATCCCAACCTGCAGCAAAACCCCAACTATTAATTTTTAAACTGGCAATATGAAGTATTTATTTCTATATGTTTTTACCGCTTTGATTGCACTGGCCTTCCATTCATGTAAAAAGGATGAGACCCAGGTAGTGATGAACAATAATAAGCCTACACTCAGCGGCAATAGCAGCGGTCCTATAACATTGCTTCAGGAAAATGCAGATAAACCTGCATTGACGTTGACGTATGATAACGTAGATTTGGGATTCGCAGATGCTCTGGGTTATACATTGCAGATTGCACCGGTGGGGAATGACTTTAAAGCAGATTCATTGGTAGAGCGGGATCTGGACCGGAAGGCCGGTTCGGTAACGCTTACTGCAAAAGAATTGAACAGCCTGCTGCTGACGGAATTTATACCAGCAGGACAAACCATCAATTATGCATTCCGGATAAGAACCTCGGCCGGGAAAATCTATTCAAACGTATTGCCACTTACCATCACTACGTACGAGGATTGGCCCAGGGTTATAGCCCGTGACTTTTTATATACGCCCGGTGCCTATCAGGGATGGGACCCTGCGGCTAAAGTTATCGCAAAAATGTATGTGATGTCCGGAAATAAAACGACCGGTCAGTTGGAGGGATCTGTATTCCTACCCGATCCCGTAAATGAATTTAAATTGACTCCGGATCCTAAGTGGGATAACTCTTACGGCAGTATTACGAATACCGGTAATAAGGGTACGCTTGATTACAATAAAGGCGGCAATTTTAGTGTAACCGGAAAAGGATATTATAAAATGAAGCTGGACCTCACTGCTAAAACCTGGACGGCAACCTTGAATAATATCTCAATCATAGGAAATGCAGCTGTAGACTGGAATACAGATGTTCCGCTTGATTTTGATCCGTCGACTCAAACATTTTCAAAAGTGCTTACATTAAAATCCGGCACCGATATAGGGTTTAAGTTCAGGGCGAATGCAGATTGGGCTGTGAATTTTCCGGGTAGCAACCTTACGGTGCCATCAACCGGAACCTATAAGATCCTTTTGGATATGCGTATTCCTTCCGATCCTTACTGGAAGATTATTAAACAATAATGCAATATGCTTTAAGATTCAAATGCCCCGCACGTTACAGGCGGGGCATTGGCTGTTTTTATAAAGCAACAAGGTATTGACTTTTCGGGTCGCTTTATTGAATAATTTTAAGACATGAATATTTTTATAAAAGGGACTTTAGTGTTATTGCCATTGATATCCTTCGGTCAACATGCACCGTTTCAATTACGGGAAGAGAAGTTTGAAAAACTACCCTTTGGTGCTGTAAAACCAACAGGGTGGATCAAAGCGCAAATGGAGAAAGACATGCGGGGCTTTGCTGGGCATCTGGACCAGATCGTACCGGACCTGGTCAATGATCCCATTTATTCGGCACGCCTGCATAAGCACAGCAAGGCAAAGGACCTGGGAAATCTGAAAGAAGGTGATATCGGAGGCGATGACCAGTACAAATGGTGGAACTCCGAAACACAATCGAACTGGCGCGACGGTTTTATACGGAATGCCCTGTTGCTGGATAATGCTGCCGATAAAAAAAGGGTGAAACAATATGTGGATCGGATCCTGGCCACACAGGATAGCGATGGATACCTGGGAATCTACGACCCGGAGCTGCGGTACCGGTTTGTTGCTGAAAACGGAGAGCTTTGGGCGAAGACTACCTTATTACGCGGACTGCTGGCCTATTACGAAGCCACGCAGGACAGCAGGGTTTGGGCGGCGATCCGGCGTGCTGTAGATGATGTGTTGAAACATTATTCCATCCATCATTCCAACCCTTTTCTTGCCGGAAAGGAGTTTTCCGGAGGCGTGGCGCATGGGCTTACGTTTACAGATATTTGCGATGAAATGTATCGTCTTACAAAAGACAAAAAGTATCGCGCCTATGCCTTGTTCCTTTATCAGAATTTCTCTGCCAACTTTTCGTTTGAAAAAGATGTGCAATGGTCCAGTATTTTTAACCCAAACTATAAATTATCCGGCCACGGCGTGCATACCTACGAACACCTGCGGCCGTTAACGGTTGCGGCCTTCAGTACGCATGATCCCAAGTATGATACGGCCCTCAGTATCTATTTAAAGCGGGTACAGGATGCCGCTACCATTGCCGGCGGGCCTATCGGCGATGAATGGATCGGAGGTAGGAACGCAAACGCTACTCAAACCGGTTATGAGTATTGTTCGCTCCAGGAGTTGCTCGACAGTTATGCCGGCCTCCTGCAAAAAACGGGTGCCGCAGGGTTTGCGGACCAGATCGAAAATACTTTCTTTAATGCGGCGCTGGGTGCACGGGATCCGGAACATTCCTGTATTGCCTACCTGAAAACCGATAATTCGTATGCCATGACCGGACCGCTGAATGGCGGAGCAAACGGAGACCTGAAGCAGACCCGTTATAAATATTCTCCGGCACATAAGGACGCCGCCGTTTGCTGTGTACCCAACGCCGCAAGGATTACACCGTATTATGTTCAAAACATGTGGATGAAGCAGGGCGATTCCGTATTGGCTGCTACCTTGCTGGGACCTTCCCGCGTACAAACCAAAATCAATGGTGCAAATGTTGAAGTGATTGCGGTAACGGACTATCCCTATGACCTGACCTCTGCCTTTTCGATCCGTCAACCGGAAATGCGGGCGTTTACACTAAAAATAAGAAGGCCTGCCTGGGCAAATGCTGTAGAAGTTGATCAGCCATATAAGGAAGAAGATGGCTTTATAGTAATCCGAAAGATGTTTAAGAAAAATGACCGGATCCGGCTGAAGTGGCATACACAGGTCGCCGACCGTAAAGATGCGAACGGGGCCCACTATTTTATCTATGGCCCACTGGTATACGCACATCCCATCCCGGCGGTAACTACTGCGGGGACCGTATATACGCCCCGGTTCAAAGATTACCTGTATACCCCGCGTGAGAAAAAAGAATATCAATACATCCGTAATAATGAAGCGGTATATAAACAAGGAAGCATACAGGTAAAGGCCCGCAATAAAAATTCAAATACTGTTGAAACCCTTAAGCTTCTTCCTATAGGTAGAACCATTTTGCGTCAGGCTGCTTTTAAAGAATAATAGTTGCAGGCAGGTCTGTTAGCTGATCAGGGAAGATTTCAGGTGTTCCAGCATTTTGATATTGATGGCCCACTGGTCCGCCAGCGGCTGCCCGTTGTTTGGGTTTACCGGCATATAAGGCACCGGGCCGGCCTCTGTACAGATGGTAAACGACGTTTTTCGCCGCCGGTGGTGATCCAGGATGCGCTGCCACCAGGCGGTGAATTGGTCCAGGTATGGTTGACAGGCGGGTGTAAAAGGATCTGGCAATTGCGGACCCTGTTCATATCCCACCCTTGCATGAATGTGCCGGATATGCGACGTGAGTTGCTCCAATGTATTTTCCTGGAAGGAAAGCATGCTTTCCGATACCGCGCACCAATGGGAATAATCGGCCACCAGTTCCAATTCAGGAAACTGGTCTAAATATTCCGGCATCCGGTGCAGTGCATATGAAAAGCGGCCGCGGTGGGTTTCGTGATAAACCGGGATCTTGTATTGCCGGGAGAAATCTGTTGCCAATTGGATGAGGGCGCAATTTTCCCGGAAGCTGAAATAATCCCGGCCTGTATGGGAGTTGATAAAAAGAGGATTAAAGCTGATGAGCAACTCAAGCCGTCGGATCATGACCTCGCGGAATTGATCAAATGCTGCAACCTGCGCATCCAGGACCATCTGGGCCACTACGACAAATTCTTTATGTTGTTCGCGAACCTCCTTCAGGACGGAGATCCAGTGGTGGAGATCCTGCAGGCCCCCGGGATCGATCTCAATACCATTATAACCGGCGGCAATTACCTTTTGTAAAAAGGATTCGGGCGAGGTCTGTTTCTGTCCCCAATACGGGCAGAGATAAAGCAGTTGCATATCCATGATTTTTTGAAGTCCTGTTAAAGGACATTATTGCTCGGCCGCAGGTGCTGCGGCGTCAAACTGAGGAGCCGGCTGGTAACCGGTGTCCTGTTGATTGTTTCGTTAAGCCGGTTCGTACAATACCGGGTTCAAAGGCGTATCAATCACTGCTCCGATTGTTGCTCCGGGGCACCAGGTATCCCAGTCGTTTTGCTGATTTTTATTCTCCGGTGCCTTCAGGCGCATGTCGCGGTCCATATAAATAATCGTCATTACCCGACGCATATCATCGGTGGTGTTTGCACCCGCGCGGTGAAATACCCAACCGGAATGAAAACTGATCTCGCCCAGGTCAAAGGGTTCAATGATATGCTGGAAATCGGTTACACGCAATCGTTGCTGGATCAGGGTTTCGCTTTCATCGCCAATGGCAAGTTCCCTTCCTTCAACGATCTGGTGACTACCGGCACTAAATTCCAGAGGCCCCATTTCTAAAGGCGTTTCCTGCAAAGGAATCCACGCGGTAATCGTTTTGTCGGTTTCCAGCGGCCAGTAATACTGGTCTGCATGCCAGGGCGTAATGCCGCCACCGCCCTCTTTAAACAAAGCCTGGTCGTGGTACATGCGTACGCCTTCCACCTGCATCAGGTCGGCTGCAATTTTACCCAGGCGTTTGCTGAAAACCAGCGCCCGTACATCTTCGTTTTCGCGCCACAGGTTAAACAGCTGCAAAAAGGCCTTGCCGTAGGTATCCCGTTCCTGGAGCGTGGTTTTTATGGTATTCATTTTTGCCACCTGTTCAGAGATCGCATCCCGGAACCAGGCTATAGCTGCAGGAGAAAATACCTGCTTTAGTTTGATAAAGCGATGCATTTCATAAAAGTGGATTTGGTCGGCCGTTAGCCGATAAGGCTGCTCAAGCTCCTGGAGTATTATTGCGGGTATTGTCATCGTTGTAGAATTTGTGAATAAAATTAATGGCTTTTACGAGGGCTATTCATCACTATATTGACAAAACATACACTATATTTTCCTTTTATGTAAATTTGATCGGCCAGCAAAGCAATATTGTATTATTGAAACCCAGTTTTGAACATATAAACCGGATACAGGCAGGGGAAAGTTTTGTGGTTTATCAATATGAAACCGCTCATTTCCCTTTTAAATGGCATTATCATCCGGAGTATGAACTCACGCTGATTACTTCGGGTTCGGGCAAGCGGCTGGTGGGAGACCATTATGCAGCGTTTTCCCCGGGAGACCTGGTACTGCTGGGAGGAAACCTGCCACATACCTGGACGAGCGAGCCGGCCCGGCAGCGGGCTTCGGCAATCGTCATCCAATTTTCGGAAGCGTTTATTAACCCGTTCCTGGAATACCCCGAGTGCTATGGCATTGCTGCTTTATTGCGAAAGTCGGGAAAGGGCCTTTTTTTCGGGAAGCGGCAGCATGTAGTGACAGAGAAGATTAAACAATTATCCAAAGCAACCGGTATGGGCAAGTTGCTGGGATTGATTGATGTGCTGCACCACCTGAGCAAAGCTCCGGCAACTGCATTAAGCACATCGGCCATGCTTCATGCTTCAACAAATATCGCTGAAGCGCGAATCAATAAAATATTCCAACATCTTTACAGACACTATAAAAAACCATTACATATCGATCAGTTTGCCCGGTTGATCCATTTGTCACCTGGCGCGTTCTGCAAATTTTTTAAGAAGATTACCGGAAAAACCTTCTCCGATTATGTAAACGATATACGGATTGCAAAAGCCTGTACCCTCCTGCTGGAAACCGATCTCAGCATCACACATATCGCATACGATGTAGGGTTTGAAAGTATTACATATTTCAACCGCGTTTTTTTCAGGAAGAAAGGATCCACTCCAAGAGTATTCCGGGCGCAATTGAAGCACTGGAAAGCCGGTTAAAGAAGCACCGTAAAACTACGGCCTGTGTCAGGTACTATCCCCTTCGCTCAATTCAGGTATTGACATCGCCTGCAGGGCGGTGTAATATTGTATTGTTAAAAGATACCCCAACACCAAAAACAAGAACCATGGCAAAGCCTTCTCAACAACTGCCTCACCGTTCGCTGGGCTGGATACCCGATCTTCCTGACGCAAGAGATTTTCTTTATGCAGCACCGCTTAAAATAATGCAAAAGCTGCCGGTAAAAATCGATTTGCGGAAGACCTGTCCGCCCGTGTACGATCAGGGCAGTCTGGGCAGTTGTACCGCAAACGCCCTGGGTGCGGCATTTGAGTTTGGGAAGAAGAAACTTCGGAAAAAAACGTTCAGGCCCTCCCGCCTATTCCTCTATTACAATGAACGGGTAATGATGAATACCGTGCAGTCCGACAGCGGAGCCTACCTGCGCGATGGCATTAAATCACTAAACAAGCAGGGGATTTGCCCGGAAAAAGATTGGCCCTACAAGGAAGCTGTATTTACGCAAAAACCACCGGCGGCCTGCTATAAAACAGCGCTAAAGAACCAGGCACTTTCATACTGGCGGATTCCGGTAAATCTTACTTCTATTAAAGGATGCCTGGCAGAAGGATACCCGTTTTCATTTGGCTTTAGCGTTTATGAAAGTTTTATGACCAAAGCTGTTGCAGACACCGGCGTCATGCCCATGCCCAATATTGCAAAAGAATCCATAATGGGCGGCCATGCAGTACTGGCCGTAGGTTACAGCGACGAAAAGCAAATGGTATTGGTCCGGAACTCCTGGAGCAAAGGGTGGGGACTGAGCGGCTGTTTCTGGATGCCTTACGCGTATATTTCAAATCCCTCATTCTGCCAGGACTTCTGGACCATCCGCGATGTAGAATAGCATACCCGATCAGAAGACGTTTACTGTACAGCGGTTCAACTCCACTGAACCCGCTATGGGATGTTTATGTGTGCCGGCACCCAGGGAAAGCGCTTGTGCAATTTGTCAAATCCATTTTTTCAATAAACAAAAACAAACACATGTCAAAAATCAACGTTGCGGCCATTCAGTCGTCCATCACTGAATCCGGCTTAACCTGGCAAGCCGCCAATAACGAGTTTACCGCCATGACGGAGGCGGAGCGCAAGTATTTCCTGGGCTTTACACCTGGCCCCAAAGAGCGGTCATTAGCTGCCCGGGAAGATGCATCAGAAAAGGCCCTGCGGTCTTTTCAGCTTTCAGCAGCAGGGAAAGGTATTAAAAAGAAAAAGGCATTCGGATATCCTACAATATTCGACTGGCGCAACAGGAGCGGCCAGAATTTTGTGACGCCCATTAAGAACCAGAGCTCCTGCGGATCTTGTGTGGCTTTTGGAACCATTGCCACGGCGGAAACAGCCTACCGCATCCAGCGGGGCAATGCAGCGCTGGCCATCGACTTCTCGGAAGCGCAATTGTTTTATTGTTATGCAAAAAGCGAAGGCCGCAACTGTGCCAATGGCTGGTGGCCCGACAGGGCGCTGATCGCTTTCAGGGATAAAGGGGTAGTGGATGAAGCCTGTTTTCCGTATACGCCCGGCGATCAGGCCTGTAACACCTGCAGTAATGCGGCAGACCGGTTGCTGAAAATAAGCGGCTTTACGAAACTTACGACTACGGCTGCTATGAAGGACTGGATCAGCACCCGCGGTGCCCTCGTGGCCTGCTTTACTGTCTATACTGATTTTTTCAGCTATCGTTCGGGTATTTACCGGAGGGCCAATAACCATGTGGAAGGCGGCCACTGTGTATCTGTAGTGGGCTATGATGATGTTAACCAGTGCTGGATCTGTAAGAACAGCTGGGGCGTTGGCTTTGGTGAATCCGGGTTCTTCCGTATCGGCTACGGCCAGTGTGGCATCGACGCAGAAATGTATGGGATCAATAGCATCGTGGAGACCTTGTGGACCGGCGCTCAAAAGATCATCGGCCTTTGGTCTAACGATGCGGCCAATAACGCATGGGCCTATATCGCCAATTTCGGATGGCGGAAGATCTCGCCGGCCAGCGATAACATTCACCTGAACCTGCTTACTCAATGCATTTCTGCGAAGAACCGCGGAGCGGCTGTAAGTATTCACCTGACCAATGGAATTATCGATCAGATTTACAATTAAAATATTTAACCGGATTAAATTATTATACAATGAATGCAGTTAAAAAGGCATCTGCCAAGAAAACAACGAAGAAAAGTGCAACCGCTCCGGTTGCAGCGGTTACCACCACAGAAGTGGCGGCTGCTAAAAGAGCCAATGAACCTACATTGCTGCCCCCCGGCGCCGGCGGATTGACCGCCTGGAACAATAATGTAAAAATTGTGGGCACCTGGGGTATTGCAGAAAATAACAATGCCTGGCTAAACATTAGCGGTATGGGATTCCGAAAAATCAAAGAAAGCAATACCCAGGCTTTGCTGGCCATTTTAATGATCGGAGCGCATGCGCGGGATAAGAACAGTGTTGTAAACGTGCGGACGGAAGCCGACAATAAAGTTTACGAAATATACGCCTGGTAGGGCATACCGGCTGGTGTCAGGAAATTGCTTTCTCTCCCTGAATGGGGGAGAAGGCAATTCTTATGTCAGCAGGTTGCTTAACAAAAAGTTTTGTTTAATTTTATACAAACCATGGAAAAGAAAATTGCATTAAAGGTGAACGAGATCTTTCAGCTGCAGCTGGATAGTCTTGGAGGCGCCGGCTATAGCTGGGTGATGGAACAGAACAACGAAAAAGTAACAGCGGTTGAACTTTCCGGGTCAGAACGGGCTCCTGTGAAAAATGCTCCCGTAGGGGGCAGTTTGGTTACTAATGTGATTATAAAGGGTGTTGCCGCGGGCAGGTCTTCCATCAGGTTGGTTCAAAGGCGAATATGGGAAACCGATCAGGCGCCCTTAAAAACTGTTTTAATAGAAGTAGTGGTCACCGAAGTAAGGAAAAAATAATCGTTAAAAGAAGACAGGCTCAAAAATAAGACAAAAATTTTACTGAAAACCAGTCAGTTACAAGGGGGCTATAAAAAATAGTTCCTTTTTTCGTTGTTTTTTGCCGGATACTCATCTACCTTTGCACTCCCTTAGAAAAGGGCCGGGGGATAGCCCGGATCACTAAAAAATAAAATTTAAAATGAGTAAACAACATTTCACCACGAAACATGCGAACGAGGCTACCGTGCAGCGTAACTGGTACGTTGTAGATGGTACTAATCAAACTGTAGGTCGTATGTGTTCCCGTATTGCTGCTATTTTGCGCGGGAAAAACAAAGCCATTTATACCCCCCACGTGGATACCGGCGACTACATCATCGTAATTAACTGTGAGAAAGTAAAGCTTTCCGGTAGCAAAATGGACCAGAAAGTATATGATACCTACAGTGGTTATCCCGGTGGTCGTAAAGAAGAAACTGCGGCTGACCTGCAAAAACGTCGTCCGGAAGTAATTATCGAACGGGCTGTAAAGGGAATGCTTCCTAAAAACCGTCTGGGACGTAAGATGTACAAAAAATTATTTGTATATGCCGGTGACACTCATCCGCATATCGCACAACAACCCAAAGAGCTGAAATTCTAAATTTTAAATCTAAAATGTAGAATGTAAAGGGCATTTTCCACATTCCCACATTTTCAAATTTTCAAATTAAATAAATGGAAAAGCAAAAAAATGCTGTTGGACGCCGTAAAGAAGCCATTACCCGTGTTTTCTTATCCAAGGGTACTGGTAGCATTACCGTTAACGATAAAGACTATAAAAATTATTTTTCCCTGGTATACCTGCAAAACCAGGTAGACCGTCCGCTGAGAACCGTTGAAGTAGCTGATAAATTTGATGTAAAGATCACAGCTACCGGCGGTGGTGTAAAGGGCCAGGCAGAAGCTGCCATGCTGGGTATTGCCCGTGCACTGGTAGAAGTAAATGCTGAATTTCGCCCTGCATTAAAAGCAGCCGGCTTATTAAGACGGGATCCCCGTTCTGTTGAGCGTAAGAAATTTGGTCACAAAAAAGCAAGAAAGAGCTACCAGTTCTCGAAACGTTAACAACGTTTGTGGTTTATGGTTTGTAGTTTATGGTTGTTCATACCTTTTAAAACTGCTCAACCATCGCAAACCAGCAATAAACAATAAACTAAAAACGATAAATATTTTTAATAGATGGAAAATAATAATACATCCTTACAACAGCAGCTTCTGGAAGCAGGTGTACATTTCGGTCATCTGAAGAAGAAATGGAACCCTAAAATGTTGCCGTACATTTTTGCTGAGAAAAAAGGCATACACATCATCGACTTAAACAAAACCGTAGAATGCCTGCAGGAAACTGCAGCTGCAATGAAACAAATTGCACGCAGCGGTAAGAAAATACTTTTTGTAGGTACCAAGAAGCAAGCGAAAGATATTGTAACGGAGTGCGCACAAAGAGTAGGAATGCCTTATGTAACCGAGCGTTGGCTGGGAGGTATGCTTACCAATTTCAATACTGTACGTAAGTCGGTAAAAAAAATGCAGAGCATCGAAAAAATGCTGGGCGACGGTTCTTTTGACAGCATTACCAAGAAAGAGCGTTTGACATTGACCCGCGATAAAGAGAAAATGGAAAAAGTATTGGGAGGGATCGCCCAGCTGGGTCGTGTTCCTGCTGCTTTGTTCATCGTGGATATCGGCCATGAGCATATTGCACTGGCTGAAGCAAAACGCCTGGGCATCGGTACCTTTGGTGTGGTAGATACCAACGGAGATCCTAATAAAGTAGACTTTGCAATTCCTGCAAATGATGATGCTACTAAATCTATTGCCATTGTTGTAAACTACATCACTGCTGCAATTGCAGAAGGATTGAGTGAAAGACAAGCTGCAAAAGATGAGGATGTAGAAGACAACTTTGCAGACGAAAAAGAAAAACAGGCTGCCAAAATGCAGGCTGAAGCGGAAGCTGAGGCTGGCCGCGGCGGTCGTGGACGCGGAACCGGTACAGGTGCTGGTCAGGGTCAGGGTCAACGTCGCAGAACAACTACCGGTGGTGGTGGTTCAAGAGGCGGAGCTCCCAGAAGATAATAAACGTTTAAGGTTTAAGGTTCAATGTTTGAATTTAAGGCATGGCCTTAGAAGTCAGATACTGAATCTTAAACCTTACTCTCTTTGATCCGGTTCTGTAAACGTATAGCCGGATTGATAACAATAAGATTTCATAAATAAGTCCGGTTTAAGATCTGAAGTGCCGAACTTCAACCCTTAAACTCCAAACTTTAAACAAAAAAATGAGTACAGTAACTATAACCGCACAGGATATTAATAAACTGCGCCAAGCAACCGGCGCTGGTATGATGGATTGCCGGAAGGCATTAACAGAAACAAACGGCGATTTTGAAGCTGCGATCGACTGGCTGCGCAAGCAAGGCCAGAAAGTAGCGGCAAAAAGAAGCGACCGTGAAGCAAAAGAAGGTGTAGTAGTAGCGCAAACTACAGCAGACAATAAGTCTGGCATCGTTGTATGCGTAAGCTGCGAAACGGACTTCGTTTCTAAAAACGAAGACTTTGTTGCTTTTGTAAAAAGCATTGCAGATACGGCAATCGCCAACGACATTAAGAGCGTTGACGAACTGAATGCTGCTGAAATCGGCGGAGCAAAAATTGCAGACCTGGTAAATGATAAACTGGCGTCTATCGGCGAAAAAATCGGTATTACCAAATTTGAAAGAGTGGATGCACCTTATGTAGCTGCTTATATTCACGGTGCTTACCGCATTGGTGTACTGGTAGGGTTGAATAAAGAAGCGGCTGAAGTAGGTAAGGATGTGGCAATGCAGGTAGCAGCCCTGAGCCCGGTGGCAGTAGACGCTGCAAGTGTTCCGGCTGATGTAGTGGCACGTGAAAAAGCCGTGATTATGGACATTATGAAAGAAGATCCGAAAATGGCAGGTAAGCCTGAAGAAATGCTGGCTAAAATTGCTGAAGGTAAGATGGCCGCGTTCTTTAAAGAGCAAACCTTAACTGCCCAGGCTTTTGTAAAAGATGCTGGTAAATCTGTAGCAGACTACCTGAAAGAAAGCGGTGATGTAACCGTTACCGAATTTAAAAGAGTAGCATTAGGATAAACCTTACCGGTTTTGTAAAATAGCTTTAAGCACTCCGAAAGGGGTGCTTTTTATTTACCATCAGCCTAGGAAGCAAGCGCTAATAGGGATGGTCAGCGGGTGGTTATCGTTTTTTCCTTTGTTTCATCCGAGCGGTTCAGGAATTTAAGATCCGGATCCAGCACTACGCGCAGGGGCTTTTGGCTAAATGAAAGCGTTGTTTGAATCCGGTTACCAACGGGCTGCAGTACCCGCTTTTCCGTTTTGCCTCCGGAAAAACAGATCAGCAAATCGACGGGTTCATTAAAGGGAATCGCGGTTTCATTGCCCTTTCCGTCTTCCTTGTATTTGGTAACAGCCGCATCCAGTTTTAATATATATGTATTATTTGCCTGCCGGCTCACGATGGCGCTTTTCAGCACCAGGTCGTAGGTAACAACCTGCCGGAACCATTCATCCAGTTTGGTGGTATCCGAAGGCGTTGCCACCGCATACAACGCCTGCAGCAGGTCTGTAGCAACAGGCGCCGGCTGCGGATAAGCGTGCTGCTGGTAAAAGCTTTTTAATGCGCTGTTGATCCGCGCTTCACCTAACCTCAGGTAAAGCTGGTACATGATCACCATTCCCTTATCGTACGAAAGATACGATTGCGCCGGGTTTAGCCGGAACAGGGGCGGCTCGTCAGACTGGTTGCGGCTGCTGAGGTACAGGTCTTTGTGCACACCTACCCGGTTGGCAAGTACACCGGTGCCGTATACTTTTTTATAACACATCAGCTCCGTATACATAGCCAGCGTTTCGGTCATCAGCGTGCTGCCTTCCCGTTCATCCGGTGCAATGCCGCTGTTGCCCCACCAGGTATGCGCCGTTTCGTGACTTACCATTTCATTGATGATGTCCTTTGCCGGATCCTGATCGATCACATTGCGGTACCCGAATCCTTCATTGATGAATAAGCTGCCGGGGTAGGCCGTTCCTGCAAAGCCTTTGGTAAGCGCAGATATTTCCACGAACCGGGCGGTTGAAAACGGGTAGGGGCCAATGTTGGTTGCACAATAAGCAATGCTCTGGCGTGCGGTATTCATAAGGTGGCCGATGTTCCGTGAATGCTCCGGAGTATAATACACTTCAACAATGGTGTTGCCCTGCCGTTTCTTTTTAACCGCATACCGGGCGGATGCCACGGCAAACCGGAAGGGTACCGATACCGGTGTTTTGTAACGGTAATAATTGCGGGATCCCTTTTTCCATTGCCCCGTCAGCTCGCCAATGCTGATGGCCGTTTGGTTGTCATCAACTGATACCACGGCTTCAAAGTGCACAAAGCCGGCATCCTGTTCCCGGGGTGATGACAGGGAAGTAAGCCGGTCGGCCGTATCAAGGCCATATTTTTTACGAACCTGCTTGTCTTCAATTTCATTGCTGTTATTATACCCGGGTACCGGAAAGTACCGGCTGACGCGGATAAAGCTCCCGTTCCGGGTAATGGTGTTAAAGCCGGCCGCCGGTTTAAAAGGGTTGCCCTGGTATTCAAAACTAAATTGCAGGCTCATACTGTCGTTGGGCATTAACGGTTGGTGAAGCTTAAATGTATAATAACCGTAAAGGGAATCTGCTGCAATGCATTTCCCATTGTTCACCTGCCACTGTTTCCAGCGCATTTCCTTATCACCATACATATAAAGGGTGTCGATGGGAAAATGGGTTTGGTTCACCATCCGGTAACGGCCCTGTACCTCATAACCTGCCTTATCCGGATAAAGATCGATTGCCGCTGATACATCGGTGATTTCCGGCTGGGGCCGGTTTGCAATAAAGGCATATTTTTTTTCGTAGGAGATCTTCCAGTCTGTAAGGGCCTGCCGGTTCATGAATGGCGTATTGCTGAAAATAGTGGCACCTGCATAAATGGCGGCGCCTGAAAGTACGCCCAATATACAAATCTTCCACACCCATGAGGCCCGGTGGCTGCTAACGGCACCCCGCCTGAACGCAGTTGTGATCATAAAAAGCAATAAGGTAATGCAAGACCAATATAACATCTGGTAATGAAAAGCAGTAAGGGTATTGTCAAAGCCATTCATTTCGCTATAAGCCCCCTGGAACGTATTGGCAAAGCGCAGCAATGGATGTTTCAGGCCAAACAGGTTACCCATACTGGTGTTGGTCAGTAACACCACCAGTCCTGCAACCACGATGCCGGCATACTTATTTTTGATGAGCGCCTGTATGCAAATGATCAATCCCGCATTCAGGAATAAAGGCAGGCCTATAAGGTAAAACAGCGAGGCATACAACGCCCAATCGATGGGCGCATTTTGCTTAATAAGCTGTATCAGCAATCCCATGCCGATCCCTGCCAGCAATAGCAGGAGCACTATGGGCAAAAGTGACAACCATTTTGAAACCAACAGGACAACGGGCCGAACGGCAGTGGTGTTTTCCAGTGCATCAAAGCGGGTATTATGACTGCGCCAGAAAAGTTCATTCCCATAAAAAACCAGTGCCAGCAGCGCCACTATCGGCAGTCCGGACAAAATACTTTTAACAAGTACGGCGGTAGTGGTCAGGTGCTCCGGCATCCGGCTGTTGCCATTAATATCGCTAAAGGTTTCGATACTCATAAAACCCACCCAGCCCGCAAGGATCAGCCAGATAGGAATGCTTTTAATAATATTGTTCCACCCGATCGATACCAGGCTTTGCAAACATTGCAAGTGATAACGCCAGGAAGCGGTACGGGTAATTACAGGGTGGTAGGCAGTATGAGGCACTACCGATAACGGGCGTTTTCGCTGGGGGCTGCCTTCCTGCTGTGGCTGTAGTACAAATTTTTTATAAGCCAGCAAAAGCAGCAGTCCGGATACGGCCAGGTAAAGCAGCCGGTTTATAAGCAAATGGCCGTTCAGCTGCAGCAGCTGCGTATTGCGCTGGAGGGCGCTCCAGTAGCGGGTTTGCTCCAGGAAGGCCGATATGCCGAACGGATCTGCCAATGCGGCCATACGCATGGCCGAAGCCGGCATTGGTGTACTGTTGGCAATGATGGGTGCGTTGGCATAAAACGAAATGCCCCAGTAAAGAAAATACACCAGTATGCCGAATACATATACCAGCATCTTATTGCGGGTAAACAGGCCGATGCTTACAGCCACTGCTGTACAAAAAAGAATATTGGGCAGCAGGAGCATGAAAAAGGGCTGCAAATATCGCAGGGGAAGTATGGCATCCAACTCACCCGGGTACCGGCCGGGCATCCGATGCCCCGCCATCATACCCGCTATCAGCAACAGGTAGCAGAGGGCGCTCACCAAAAAAACAATACCGAACCGGCTGCATACATACGGGCCTTTGCGAACGGGTGTGGCATAAAGAATGGATTCAAAGCGGCTGTCCTTCTCGCGGAACAGGGTCTGTGCCGTTAGTATGGTGGTGGAGAAGATGCAGAGTAAGGACAGGATACCTATAATATAATTCAGTACATAGGTGCCGTTCTTAAACGCATTGGGAAATGGGAAACGCGCCACCGTTCCGGCCGCAAGCCCCAACAGGATGAAGAACAGGAGCAACAGGTAAAACGATCGTTTCCTGCTGATGAACAGCCATTCAAAATGGATTAATCGCCGGAACATCATTTCAGGATTGGGTAAGTTGGGTAAAATAAACAGCCTCCAGGTCAGCCTGTTTGGGCAAAAAGCCATCCCCCGGTTCCGCTTCTGCGTACACATTGATGTGCAGCTTTCCGGCCGTAAAATGCGATGAAATCACCCGGTGTGCTGGTGGCGCTTCGTCTTTTTTGTCGATCCGTTTCGACCATATTTTTCCATCAAGCGCCCTCACAAAATCATCGGGTCTTCCTGTTGCAATAAGGCTGCCGTTTTGAATAATGGCCATATGGGTGCAGAGGTTCCGCACATCTTCCACCAGGTGGGTAGAAAGGATCACGATCACCTGTTCCCCGATTTCGCTGAGCAGGTTATTAAAGCGGTTGCGTTCTTCCGGATCCAGGCCAGCGGTAGGTTCATCCACAATGATCAGCTGTGGGTTGCCCAACAAGGCCTGCGCAATACCAAAGCGCTGTCGCATCCCCCCGGAAAAACTGCTTACGGCTTTGTCCTTATGCATATAAAGGTTGGTCCGTTGCAGTAAGGCCCCTATCTGTTCTTTCCGCGCAGCTTTGTGTGTGATGCCTTTAAGGATCGCCAGGTGATCCAGTAGTGTTGCAGCAGACAGTTTCGGATACACCCCAAAGTCCTGGGGCAGATAGCCCAGTTGTTTTTTAATAAGCACAGAACCCGGTGTAACCGTGGCGCCGTTAAAGGTAATGCGGCCCGAGTCCGGTGTCTGCAAGCCGGCAATGGTCCGCATCAATGAAGATTTTCCGGCACCGTTGGGGCCCAGCAGGCCAAACATCCCGTTGGATAATTCCAGGGAAATATCATTAAGGGCTTTTACCCCGCCGGGGTAGGTTTTACTAAGTTGTTCGATGGTAAGACGGTTCATGTGATCCGGTTTTTTAAAGACAATAAAATTCCCTGCAGCCCGCGGCCGCATTTTTTATACCCAGTGCTGTTATGATGGATTTAGCTTTCTTCCTCTACATATTCCAGTATATCCCCGGGCTGGCATTTCAGTGCTTTACAGATAGCCTCCAGTGAGTCGAAGCGGATGCCCCTGGCCTTGCCCGTTTTGAGTATGGATAAATTGGCGGGTGTAACGTTTAAAATTTCGGCCAATTCCTTTGACTGCATCTTACGTTTGGCAAGCATTACATCAAGGTTTATGATAATTGGCATGGTTTAAAATATTAAATCTTGTTCGTTTTGTAATTGCAGGCCCCGGCTAAAAATAACGGCCATAAAATAAGCAAAGATGCCCAATACCCAATGCAATACCGTAAGAATCACAATGGTGCTTACTTCATAATGATCGGCCAGGTGCCGCACCAGGAAGGGAAGCGGCGCCAGGAAATTGAGCAGGTAAAATACTTTCAGCCGCTGTACGCCCTTTCGGGTAAAGAGTTTTTGCTCCCGGAACGTTTTAAAAATGTTACCCAGCATCCAGAAAAAAACGCCGTATAAACCAATAAAGGCGGTCATTTCAAAAATATAGATGAACCGGTACTCATCCCCGATCAAAAAATTAGTGGATGTAAACGGGTAATGCAGGGCAAAACGTTGTCCGCCATCCAGTGGGTGTACCAACTGATTGCTGAAAAGAAAGCAAATGATGATGTATAGCGCCGTAGCCAGGTAAGGAACCGCCAAAAGACGGGAAAGATACAACAGCGCCGTAGCAATAACGCGAACCTTTTGCATTTGGATAATTTCTGTAAAGGTATAAGTAATTATCGTAAAACAATAATTAATTTCTTATTTACTTAATTTTTTTATCTAAAGCGCGTCTTCCGGCGGAATAAGGGAACCGGCGCCCGTTTTTTAACAATTCACCGGCAATGGCCCTTTGTTCGCCGCCGGGGATACCGCTTTTTCTGCAGAGTTTTTGTATTTTAGCTTAGATTTATTGAATATGGACACAAAGCCTGGTAAGACTAGCTTCGGCATTCTCCGGAATATTAGAAGACTGATTTTTGAAGATGAACATGCAGCACCTACAGCAACGCCCGCGTCTGCTCCCGTTACTCCTGTAAAAACGCCCGAACCGGTGGCCGTTACGCCCGTTGTTCCGGTTTATGTACAACCCGTAGATACTGCAACCGTACCGGGTACCGACCTTAAAGAAATGAAGGGAAAGGTGCTGGACCTGCTGGAAAAGCTGAACGAAGACGGGATCGATTTTTTTGAAGTGTGGAACGCTGCCGCGGATATGGGCACCATCGACGCTACTTCTATTAAGGCCGCATTTACCTCGTTAAAGTATGTAGACAAATCGCTCACCAAAGAGAAGCTGCTGAAAACCGGCCGCAACTATGCTGCACGGATACAGGAGGTAATTGCCCAGGATGTGGTACAAAAGGAAAACCAGAAACAGGGCATTCAAAACAACCTGGTGCGGGAAAAGCAATCGCTCGAAAAAGAGATCCAGGACCTGAAGGCAAAAATTGCAGAGCTGCAGGAACAGCTTGCTGCAAAAGAACAATCGTATCAAACCCTGGACGGCTCTTACGATGCCCAGCTTACTGATATTGATCAGAAGATCCGCACCGGCAAAGCGGCCGTAACAGAGGTGGTAAGCGATATTGAAAAAGCACTTTCAATTATTGAACAGAACATAAACTAAAAATTGACAATGGCAGAAAAATCTCAGGTAATCAACATCCCGGCAGAAATCAAAAGCCAGTTACCCATTTTTCAGGTGCTGGGCGATAAACTGCCGGCACAGGTAATGACTCCGGAAGGTAAAAAAACGATCTCCGCTGTTTTTTTCTGGGCCCTGGTTATTGGCGGTGCGTTTGCATTTTTTAAGTACCTGCCCGTACTGCTGGAGTATGCCCAGAAGAGCGTGCTGCTCGTAATTTTTGGTATCCTGCTGGTATCCCTGTTGCTGCTGGCGCCCAAGATTGTTTCCCTGCTGCATCGCCTGGGAACCGTGCTGTTGTTTAAGGGAGAAAAGGAGATCATCCGAAAGAACCCGATAGAAACCCTGCAGTTGCTGGAGCGGGATGCAAAAGATACCTTAAAGCGCGTAAAGAATAAGATCGCCAATGTGGATGGTGTACGCATCGACATGATCACCAGTGGCGAAAATGCACAAAAAACGGCCGAAGAAAAATACCAGTATGCACGACGCTTTACAGCCGAAGCGGGCAACCTGGAGGAAAAAGCCAAGCAGGCAGCTGCCGGCGGCAATAATGAAAAGGCCAATGAATTTACCCGCGATGCAAAGGAAACCCGCACCAAGGCCTTCCTGCTGGGTAAAGAAGGCGAGGCAGAAGAGCAGAATGCACGCAGCTATGCGCAATATGCCAACCAGTTCAGCAAAGTGCTGGAAGTATTAAAAGATAATGAGAGCGCCGCGCGCATTTATGTAAGCACGCTCAATAGCAGCATCTCCATCATTGCCAAAAAACTGGAAGCTACCCAAAAAATGAAGAGCGCCACCGAAGGATTGGCCGATGTATTTAACATTAAAGACGGCTGGGCCTTCCAGGAAGCCATGAATGCCGCTACGGGCGCTATCAGCCAGAACATTGCTTCGATCCGTTCCAACCTCGATTTCCTGGATCAGAACAACAATATCACCGTAGGCGGAACGCCTTCCCAAAGCGAACTGGAAGCCTTTATTAAAAAAGTGGATGAGCGCAACCTGAAAGTGCTCAATGTAACGGAAATGTCCAGTGCCAGTTACGAACTGAAACCGGAAGAAAAAGTAGACAAAGGCTTTTCATTGCTGGATTAATCAAACAACAAAACACAGACACATACTATGGAACAAAGATCAACCTGGTCGCGGTTACGCTGGCCGATTAAAGCGTTTATTATTGCCATTCCTATTTTCCTGCTGGGCTATTGGGGCTATAAAAGCGGCGTATTTAACAGCCATGATGATGTAAAAACCGAGGCCACCACCACCACTACTGCAGACAGCGATGAAGGCGCTAAACCTTCAGAAGCAAAAACAAAGACCACTGCATCCGGCAGAACCTTTAACTATGAGCCGGAAAAGCCGGTGAACGGCGAACTGAAAGGTGTGGTAGAAGTAGGTGCCTCCGGGTTCAATTCATTTATCATTAATATGGATGCGGAAAAGCGGTGGGAGATCGTTTCCAAAGATTTTGGCCAGTCCTTTGCCTATGAGGGCATGGCGACTACGGAAGATATCCGCGCGGGTTTGAAGAAGTATATCGGCGATATGTTTGATAAAGGCGTACGCTCCAAAAATGTACATTTTGTGATCAGCTCCGGCGCGCAGAAAGAGCCCAAAACGGCCATTATTGCATCAGAGCTGAAGAAGATGGGCTATGTGGTAAACCTGGTTACACCGGACCAGGAAGGTAAGCTGGCGTTGAAATCTGTACTGCCTGCCGCTTACAGGGATAATTCTTTTGTAACGGATATTGGATCAGGAAATACCAAGATCTCCTGGGTGGATGCCGGCGGCAGTGTACAGGCCGTGGAAACACCCGGCGCCAAGTATTACGAAAAAGGATTGAAAGATGATGCGGTATACAGCGAGGTAAAAACCGCGGCTGCAAAGATCCCCTCCGGCAAACGCGAGGTATGTTTTATCCTGGGTGGGGTGCCTTTTGAGCTGGCCAAAGAGATCCGGAACGGTGAAGAGCGGTATACCGTGCTGAATGATCCGGATAGTTATAAATCAGACAAGGTAAAAACCAAGAGCGGTGTAAATATTTACAAAGCCATTAAGGATGCTACCAATTGCGACACGTTTGTGTTTGACTGGGATGCCAACTTTACCATTGGCTTTTTGCTGTCGTTGAAATAATACACAATAATCCACTTAAAAGAAAGGTCTGGTTATCGCGGTAGCCAGGCCTTTTTGTATATGTTAGGTGAAGAGCCGAAGGGCCTCAACGGCTGATGCCTATATGCAGTGGGGACTGGCGGGACAAGCGGGACCGTTTTTCTCAGCCGGGTCTCTCGCAGAGGACCCTGCGTTTGTGATAATGTGCTTTGCCATCGTCATGCCCTTGTTGCGGTCATAATAGAAATGCCGGCGAGGTCACGCCGGCATTTGATGTAGAATCTTGCAGCTTCTTAAAACCGGTATGCCAGTTTTGCGGAGCGGTTGCCCATATCAAAGGACATACGGTCTGTATATTTTTTCACCCGGTTGTTGCCGATCGCCCACATGGTAATACCTCCGCCAAGGGCCAGAATACCACCAGCAATGCCCATGGCACCTACCACAACTTTTGCTTCTCCCGGGGTATCGGTTGAGTAATAATCATACCCGTTATTGGCTTGGTTATCGCCTGCCGCCACCAGCGCAATACCGCCGGCAATACAGGCAATGCCCCCACTGGTCAGTATGATCCCCGATCTGCGGAGCCGTTGCCAATCTTCAATCGTTTTGGTCGAACGCGCGGCGGCTGCATCTCCAGACCGGAATATTGTTTTCGATTGCGGGTCTTTCAAAAGAAGGGTTGAAGGATACAGGGTTGTTTTTGCCAGGTCATTTTGAGCGCCGGCGGCAACAGCAGTACCCATTGCCATAAGCAGTAGTAGCTTTTTCATGTTAAATGTTTTTAAATAAAGATATCGTCAGACGAATATAATCGTTTTGTATCCAAGATGGGAAAAGATTCTGTTAAAAGCCACTATGATCGATTGGCGGATTACTGCACAGACCAGTCATGCCGCTCCTAAAAATACACATACCCGGTACCCTTCTGAAACCAGGCGTTTCGGATAATTATACAACCGGTCGAAGTTTTCCATTCTATACGGGTGGGGCCGCAGGCTTTAAACTCCGGCTGTCGGAAAGAGCGGTGCTTCGGGCGCATAAAAAAAGCCCCGCGTGCGAAGCTTTTAGGTGGGTGGGACCCGCTAAAAGCGTTACCATCCCAGGTATTTGCTATGCTGGTTTAGGTATCCGGTGTAGGCGTTGTGCTTCCGGGAGCACAGGTCATTTACCACATCCGGATCCGATCTTCAGGCTTCTTGTACAGCTTATCTCCCTGCTTAACATCAAATGCCTGATACCAGGCATCCATGTTCACTAATGGACCAATGGTACGGTATGGCCCTGGAGCATGCGGATCGGTTAAAATAAGCTGTGCTGCTGTTTCTGGAAGAATATTTCCTCTCCATACCTGAGCCCAGGCCAGGAAAAAACGCTGGTCAGGTGTAAAGCCGTCGATCTTTTTACCAGACTGGCCTTGCTTTGTCATCTTAAAGGCTTCATAAGCCGCATTCAGTCCGCCCAAGTCACCAATATTCTCACCCAGTGTCAGTTTCCCGTTCACATGAAGCGTGTCCAACACGGTATAACTGTCAAACTGCCGGGCAAGAGCATCCGCCTTGGCTTCAAATTTTTTCCGGTCTTCCTCCGTCCACCAATTCCGGAGCGTACCGTCTGCATCGTATTTACTCCCATTATCGTCGAAGCCATGAGACATTTCATGTCCGATCACTGCGCCGATGCCACCATAATTCACAGCATCGTCTGCATTAGGATCGAAGAAGGGAAACTGTAAAATTCCGGCCGGAAAAACGATTTCATTCAGTGTTGCGCTGTAATAGGCATTTACCGTTGGGGGCGTCATTCCCCAGCGCTCGCGGTCTACCGGTTTACCCAGGCGGCTGATCATAAAATGATAGCCCCAGTTGTTTACATTCCGGATATTTTGAAAAAAGCTGTTACGATCGATGCTCAAGCCGTCATAGGTTTCCCATTTATCAGGATACCCGATCTTCGGCCGGAAGGCGGCCAGTTTTGCCAGCGCTTTTTCTTTGGTAGCCGCGCCCATCCAGTCCAGGCCTTTAATCCGGATTTCAAACGCTTTACGCAGATTGGCAACCAGTTCCTCCATTCTAGCTTTTGCAGCGGGTTTGAAATATTCTTTTACATACAATTGTCCCAGCAATTCACCAATGTTCCCATCGGTCAGGGAAGATATGCGCTGCCAGCGGGGCGTTTGAATTTTTTGTCCCGTTAAGGCCTGCGTAAATGCAAAATTGGCGTTTACAAACGGGCTGCTTAAATAAGGAGCCGCACCTTTGAGCAGGTTCCATTTGAGATATATTTTCCAGTCGCTCAGCGGCGTTGTCGTCAGCATTGCTGCTGCCGCTGTAAAAAACGCCGGGTTATTTACCAGGATACTATCTTCACCTTTTACTCCCAGTTCAGAAAGGATCTCTTTCCAGTTGAACCCCGGAGTGGTTTTTGACAGATCATCGAGGAAAAATTTATTATAGGTCCGGTAAGCGTCGCGCATTTCAACCCGGCTGAGCTGCGCAGCCGCCAGTTGTTTTTCAATATTAAAAATGATGGCTGCATTTGCGGTAGCCTGGTCCTTTGGAGTGCCTACAAGTGCAAAAAGGGTGGTAATATAATTTGAGAAAGCTGCGCGGATCTGTACCGACCGCTGGTCATCCTTTAAATAGTTATCCCGGTCGGGAAGCGAGGTGCCGCCCTGGCCGAGCTGCGGGATCATTACCTCTACGTTTTTGCGATCCTGCCCTACAAAAAATCCATACAGGGGAGAAGCGATGCCATTGGCCCGGAGCCCGTTTATTTTTTGAAGCAGCTCCGGCAGCGTTTTTATCGCATCAATGGAAACCAGGTCCGCCTTCAGGGGGGCAAAACCCTGTTTTTCAATAGCTACGCTGTCCATGCCGGCAGCATAAAAATCGCCCACGCGTTTTTCCACCGAACCGGCCGGTGCATTTGTATTGGCCCGGGCTTTTTCCAGGATCGATTTTACGGCGTTGATGTTAAAATCGCGCAGCATATTAAAACTTCCCCAACGGGTTTCTTTGGCCGGCACGGGATTGTTTTTTACCCAGGTTCCGCTGGCATATTCGTAAAAATCGTTGCCGGGTTTTACCGAACGGTCCATATTGACAGGATCAATAAATTTTTTTTGTTTTTGTGCCTGGACCGGAAAGGTGCTCACCAAAAGGGCCGCTCCGATGCCCCATATAGCCGCTTTTAAAAATATTTTCATTTTAAAGGATCAATTAGGGCATGAAAATAAATATATTTTAATTTTCACGGCATAACCTGTTCAAAGTTTTCAAATAAACAGCGTCTTGATATGATGCATTCAGGGGCATCTTAAACCCAGGATGTGTATTATTTTGGGCATAATGGGTTCAAAACTTCAATTTATTGTGCATAACCCGTTTTTTTTGTGTATTGTGTTGTTCACAACAACTGCAAAACAACCGCCTAAAAAATTTGGAATCGGGCAGTTACGGATCGTATCTTCAAATTGCAATTGATGAAACGAATAATTTATTAGGCGATTTTGTCAAAAGCGCACCGACAGTTTCTTTGAAATCAGGTTGTTGAATACCGGTTTGTCTGACAGCGATGAAGGACAGAATCGGGGTTAAGCAGCCAGAAGACAGGAAGCGTCTTCGCTTAATAAAGCAGGGATGGGTGCACTTACTCAAAGGCGGAACAGCCAGAATACCGAAAGGTATTGAAGCGTTCGGCATGAGGGAAGTGCAAATGCCCGCCCGGAATTTTAAGCAAAACAGCGGAAGCCTTGCCGGTTGCCGGGAATCAGTCGTTTTAGCTGTGTGGTCTGTAACAGGAATGCACAACTGTAACTAAGTTTCCAGACAGCAACAATGCAGAAGCTATTAAAAAAGCATCGGGTTAGTAAGTGAAAAGGCCGGGAAACCGGTTTTGAAACAGAAGCACGATGCTTTTTTATTTATACTTATAAGATTTAACCGATGATAGCAAACAAGCTGAAACACCTTATAGTTTTCGGCTTATTCCTTATCCGCCAATTCACTGATCAACTCTGCTACCAGTGCAGACCATCCGGTTTGATGGCTGGCACCCAGCCCGCGACCGGAGTCTCCATTGAAATATTCATAAAACAGGATGAGGTCCTCGTTTTCCGGGAGGCTGAAAAACCAGTTGTATTCCCCGTAAATCGGCCGGCTGCCATTTGTATCCTTTTGAAAGAGGCTGATCACCCGTTTGGATAACTCCGTTGAAATATTAAACAGGTTCATTTTGTTTCCCGAGCCCGTAGGATATTCCATCAGGAAGGAATCATGGTAAAATTTGCCCAGTCTCCGGATCGATTGGATGATGATGAAATTAATCGGGATCCACACCGGTCCCCTCCAGTTGGAATTGCCGCCAAACATATCCGATGTGGAGTCGCCCGGATCATAGCGGATTGAATGCACTTCACCGTTGATGGCAACGGAATACGGATTGGACTCATGGTATTTCGACAATGCCCGGATGCCTCCCTCAGATAGAAACTCACTTTCATCCAGTAAGCGGGACAGTAATGCCTTCAGGCGGTCGCGCTGCACCAGCGACATCAGCATTTCTTCGCCGTCTCCCTTTTCTTCATTAGGCCAGAACAGGTCATTCTTTAGCCGGTAATTTTTATACCAGGTGAACCGCTTTTTAAAATCGGGTAGTTTGTCAAAAATATCCTTGTTCATGATGTTTACCGCATACAGCGAGGTCAGTCCAACAATCGATCGGATCTTGAGCGGCTGTGGAGCGGCATCCCGCATACACAGTACATCATAAAAGAACTGGTCTTCCTCGTTCCACAGCACGTGATCATTCAGTGCTTCTGCGATCAATACAAAATGTTCAAAGAATTTGGTCACCATGTCTTCAAAGGAAGGGTCTACCACGGCAATCTCTAAAGCAATATCCATCATATTCAGCGCATAGATCCCCATCCAGCTGGTGCCGTCTGCCTGCTCCAACTGCATTTCGCCCTTATCATGATAACTGCGGTTAAACACCCCGATATTATCCAGGCCCAGGAAGCCACCTTCAAAGATATTGTCCCCCTTAAGGTCTTTCCGGTTGATCCACCAGGTAAAATTGATGGTAAGTTTGTTAAATACTTTTTTCAGAAAATCGATATCCCCCTTCCCCTTTGCCTTCTTCTCAATTTCATAAATCTCCATGGCCGCCCAGGCCTGTACCGGTGGGTTCACATCGCTGAAATTCCATTCATAGGAAGGCAGCTGTCCGTCCGGTTTCATAAACCATTCCCGCATCAGTAACAGCAGCTGGTTTTTTGCAAATACCGGGTCTACCACCGCCATAGAAATACACTGGAATGATTGGTCCCAGGCTGCATACCAGGGATACTCCCATTTATCCGGCATGGAGATGATGTCCTGGTTTTTCAGGTGCGTCCATTCACTGTTACGACCGGTAAGCCGGGAAGGAACGATTGGGGTGATGCCATCGGACACACTCAGCCAGCGCTCTACATCATAATGGTAATACTGCTTGCTCCACAAAAGCCCCGCCAGCGCCTGTCGCTGTACCCTTGCTACATTGGGATGGAGGCCTTTGGGCAATATTGCTTCATAAAATGCATCCGCCTCTTTTTTGCGTTTATCAAACAACTGTAAAAAATGCTCACTGAAGGGATTTTCCGAGGGCTGATTGGTGAGCCGGCAATAGATGGAGATGGTTTCGCCGGCCTTGATCGTGCGCTCAAATACCGGTGCAAAGCGGGTTCCATGTTTCCGGATGCGCAACTGGTCAATGTTTTTCCCGTCAATAATGGCATCATGGAATGCATCTTTTACAAAAATGCTGGTGTTGGGACGTCCGAAGAGTTTTTCAAAATTGGTTTCATTATCCGTAAACAATGCATCATCGGCTCCCTGGAAATAAAAATAATAATCCCCGATACGGTTATGCTTCGCCACCACGGTATGATCGTTTACCCAGGCAATATCCGGTACCGCTGTATTGGAGCCGTGCGCCCACCGGTTATAAAACCAAAGCAGCGGCAATATGGTAACAGGGGCCGCTTCGCTGTAAAGATTGGTAATATTGATCCTTATGGCAATATCCGTACTGCTTTCCTTTGCATAGGTAACATGCACATTGAAATATTTGCGGTTGTTGAAGATACCGGTATCGAGTATTTCGTACTCCGTTTGGTTCTTATCCCGCATCCGGTTCTGCTCCCGGAGTTGTTCGTATGGAAAGGCTTCCTGAGGATACTTATACAGGTATTCCATGTAGTAATGTGTAGGCAGGTTGTCCATGTAGAAATACAATTCTTTTACATCTTCACCATGATTGCCTTCATGATTACCCAATCCGAATAAACGTTCTTTCAGGATTTTATCCTTCCCGTTCCACAAGGCTACTGCAAAACAGAGGTTTTGAAAATAATCGGAAATACCGGCCAAACCGTCTTCTCCCCAAAGATACGCACGGCTATGTGCGTGATCGAATGGGAAATAGTTCCAGGTGTCACCATTCTGACTGTAGTCTTCTCTTACCGTACCCCACTGACGCTCGCTTACATAGGGCCCCCATTGTTCCAGCGGGATGGCTTTTTTTGCATTTTCTGCTAGGCGTTTATGTTCTTTTGTCATCAATTTTCACTTTAACTAAAAACCTCCATACTGTTTAGATATGGAGGTTACAAAAATATCTTTTTTAAAATTAAGGGGATTTCCGGTGAATCAATACTTCCGGTATACGTTGTATAAAACTTTTTTGTCGTAATCTGTTAACATCGGTGAGTTGTCGTTCTGTATAAAGTGGAGTTTAAACGACTGGATTGCGGAAGCCGGAGTGGTAATGTCGTAGCCAATCACCCGAAGGGCCAGCAAGGCATTGAAGTCGGCAGGCGGTTCTGCCAGGTTGGTCGAATCGTACCAATAGCCAAAACCCGCATCGGCCAGCCGTTTCCAGGGAAAATATTTACTGGGATCATTTTTACGCACGGGGGCGATATCCGAATGTCCGATAAAATTAGCTTGGGGGATGCCAAATTTGTCCTTCAGATAGCCTAGCAATTTGATCAGGGAACTGATCTGTGCTTCAGAAAAAGGTTCCGTACCGTTGTTGTCTATTTCAATACCGATACTACAGGAGTTCATATCGGTAATGGCTCCCCATTTGCTCCTTCCGGCATGCCAGGCACGCATATATTCGTTCAACATCTGGTAGGTGACCCCATCCCTGCCCACCACAAAATGAGCGCTTACACTGGTACGCGAAACAGAAAAGGTAAATAAGGTTTGCTCGGCACTGGTCTGAGCGGTATGATGCAGGATGACAAAATTGGGTTTGCGGGCATCAAAGTTTACAGTGGTATACCATTGGGAATTTACTGCGGGGTTCTTGGGATTGGGTACCACCGTCATTTCCTTGAACAGGTTCTCAGTTATTTTATAATAGCTGGGTTTTGCGGCAACGCGCTGGATACTGTCCGTAATATTTTTGTAAAAAGCCGGGGAGCGGTAACTGGCTGAAGCAGTGGCAGTAGTATTATCGGTTTCCGGTTCTTCCCTGCGTTCAACTTTCGTATTTACAGCAGGCCGTTCTTCCGGTGGTTTTCTTGAAGTAATCTGTTCGGGCCTGGTAAAAGTGGTTTGATTAGGGTGCCGGCCATTGTCCTGGTTGGCAGGTTTCTGGTTCGACGGCGGTGTTCCGGACAACACATTCCTTCGGGCAGGTTGTGAAGTGCCGCAGGCGTACAGCACCACCATCAACAATGCCATTCTAAATAATGCTTTGCTGCTCAACATTTCTGATCGTTTCGTTGAATGAATCTAAATAAATAAGGCCGTTTCCTTGCGTGAAAGTAACGAAAATCCTCGTAAAACGACCGATCGTTGTTAAAATTGTGCATTCGAACAAATTATTTTATGATTTTGTTAATGCAGTATTACCTTTAGAAAAAAAAGTTTATGGCTGCAAGATTTGGTATGGTTGGATTGGGAACAATGGGTCGGAACCTGGTATTAAACATTGCGGATCATGGGTTTGAGGTTTGCGGTTACGACCGTGATGAAAACCAGCGGAAGATCACTGAAGAAGCAGGAAAAGGCAAACCGGTTTCCACGGCAGCCTCTTCTGCAGAGCTGGTTGCAAAACTGGAAACACCCCGTATCATCATGTTGCTGGTGCCCGCCGGGAAGATCGTAGATGCTGTTATCGGCGAACTGGTTCCGCAATTGCAGAAAGGCGATATCCTGATTGACGGCGGTAACTCGCATTTTATTGACACCGAACGAAGATACCAGGAGCTGCAAAACTCCGGGATCCATTTCATCGGGATGGGTGTTTCCGGCGGTGAAGACGGTGCCCGTTTTGGTCCCAGTATGATGCCGGGTGGCAACAAAGAAAGCTATGAACTGGTAAAAGATATCCTGGAAGCCATTGCCGCCAAGGCAGAAGGTGAGCCTTGTGTAGCCTATATGGGCCATACCGCAGCCGGACATTATGTAAAGATGGTGCACAATGGTATTGAATATGCCATTATGCAAATGATCAGTGAAGTATATGGAGTGCTGAAAAACGAAGGCATGACGAATGCACAGTTTGCCGACCTGTTTGAGGAATGGAACCAGGGCGAGCTGCAATCCTTCCTGATCGAGATCACTGCGGTGATCTTCCGTGAAAAGGATCCCGAAACCGGCAAAGACCTCATCGACCTGATCCTGGATAAAGCCAAACAAAAAGGCACGGGCTTGTGGACCTCCGAAAGTTCGTTGGAGCTTAATGTGCCCCTGCCTACGATCGATATTGCCGTTTCCATGCGTTACCTGTCCGCACTAAAAGACGAACGCACGGCTTTTTCAAAGCTCTACGATCACCAGAATCAAAAAACCGGTACCAACCTGGAGGCACTTAAAAACATTTGCCGGGATGCCCTGCATTTTTCATTTATGCTGGCTTATGCCCAGGGACTGGAGCTGCTACAGGTGGCATCGGCCAATTACCATTACGAGATCGATATCAAAACCGTGGTAAAAGTATGGCGGGGCGGTTGCATCATCCGCTCGGTGTTGCTAAAAGACCTGTTCAACGCATATGAAAAAGAGCCGGCCTTAACCAATATTATTGGTTCCACACAATTTGCAGGCATATTGAAAGAAAAGCGCAAGACAATGGTGGCCTTCCTCAAAACGGCCATGGATGCCGGCGTAGCAGCGTCCTCCATTTCCTCCACACTGAATTATTTTGATGCGTATACTACGGAGCGTTTGCCCGCCAACCTCATACAGGCACAGCGCGATCTGTTTGGCGCACATACCTATGAGCGCATTGACAAGCCGGGAAGTTTTCATACAGACTGGCCGTATACACCGGCAGAAGCAAAGTAGTGTTGTTGCCACGGAGGCACTAAGGCTCTAAGAAACACGAAGATTTTTAAAGGCGTACTACTCCTTTGTGCATCTTGGCGACTTTATGTCTTAGTGGTATTGATATTCCTCTTTGTGACATTAGCTTCCTTCCCTGATTTTATGTTCATTAGCGAACCTAAAAAACATCAAAATGAACAGCAGCTTTAATGCCCATCGGGAAGCCCAGGCCAGGCAAGTAGTCGATAGTGCTTATATCATTATAAACTAGGACCCAGCTCATTGAAATCCGTTTATCAAACATGTTTCTGTTATGAAGGTTCCAAAAGAAACATACCATTCATCCCGCAAAAGAAAGTTCCAATAAAATATGATGATATAGAATTCCCCGAAGGACTAAGATTGGATATTCTGGTCGACAACCTGATGATTGTAGAGCTAAAAGCCCAGGAAGATTATCATCCGGTTTGGGAGGCGCAGTTGTTGAGCTATCTTAAACTTTCAGATAGACATCTGGGGTTTATTACTAATTTCTCCGTACCGCTGACCGAAAACGGGATCAGGAGAATGGTGCTTTAAATGCTGGGCCACTAAGGCGCTAAGACTCCAAGAAACATAAAGATTTTTGAAACCGCACAACCCCCTTCTTGCATCTTTGTGACTTCGTGTCTTTGTGGCGAGATCCGTTCTTTTAAACATTCCTTTGCGTAACTTAGTGCCTTCGCGTCTTTGTGGCGTAAAAACATTAAACCGTTTATATGAGCTTTAAACAAACGCCTGCCAATATTGTCATTTTCGGCGGTTTTGGAGACCTTTCCTGGAGAAAACTGATCCCGGCCTTTTACAACCTGTTTATACATGGCTATATGCCGGATGAATTTGCGATCTACGCAGTGCATTACCAGGGCATGCCCGAAGATTCGTTTGAAAAGCATATGCTGGAAGGGGTAAATAATTTCTCCAGGAGCGGAAAGGCAAAACCGGAACAATGGAATGCCTTCATCAAAAAGCTCTATTTCTTCCAGGGCGATTTTACGCTGGATGATACCTACACCCGGTTGAAGACCATTTTGAATAAGAATGACAAAGACTGGAAGAAACGGGCCACCCGCCTGTTCTACTACTCCGTAGCCCCTGCCTTTATTGATCCCATCTCCAAGTCGATCTCCAAATACAAACTGGCTCCACAGCCCAACAAAGACCGCATTGTGGTGGAAAAACCCTTTGGTACCGACCTGGCGTCTGCCAAGGCCCTGAATAAACTGCTCAAAGATAATTTTGAAGAAGCGCAGATCTACCGCATCGACCATTACCTGGGCAAGGAAGTGGTGCAAAACCTGCTGGCCTTCCGTTTTGCCAATTATATTTTTGAACCGCTTTGGAACCGGAATTTTATTGAAAACGTACAGATCAGCGTAACCGAGCAGGTAAGCGTGGGCACACGTGGCAGTTACTATGATAAGAGCGGAGCCCTGCGCGATATGATTCAAAACCACCTCATGCAGTTGCTTTCCGTGGTGGGTATGGATTGTCCGAAGGGCAATGATGCGGAAGCCATCCGCAACGAAAAGGTAAAAGTACTGAAGAGCGTGCGCCCCTTTACGCCCGCCACCGTAGCATCCGATGTGGTGCGGGCACAATATACCGCCGGCGAAATTGACGGGCAACACCAGCAGGGCTATCTCCAGGAAACCAGCATTACCAAGGGGTCCACCACGGAAACCTATGCAGCGGCAAAGCTGTATATCGATAACGACCGCTGGAAGGGTGTACCCTTTTACCTGCGTACGGGCAAGTGCCTGCAAAAACAATCCTCGCTGATCGTGATCACCTTCAAAGACTCTCCCTTTAAAATATTTAAGGATGATGTAATGCCCAACCAGCTCATCATCAGCATACAGCCGGAACAGGAGATCACCCTGCTGTTTGAAGGAAAAGTGCCCGGCCCCGTGATGAAGCTGAAGCCCGTTGAAATGGACTTTACCTATTATGAATCCTTTACCGAACAGCCGCCGGAAGCCTATGAAACCTTACTGCTGGACGCTCTGGAAGGTGATGCCACCCAGTTTATGCGGGCAGACCAGGTAGAAACGGCCTGGAGCATTGTAATGCCCATTTTACAGGAATGGGAGAGGAATGGAAAGACTGGGTTGGAAAAATACCCGGCCGGTAGCTGGGGCCCGAGAAAAGCAGAACAGCTGATCAAAAAAGATGGCTTCCAATGGGTGCTGCTGCCGCCGCCGAATGGCAGAGACCGCTATATTTGCAAAGAACGCAGAAAAGAAATGAAATCATGAGCAACCCGATTCAACTTGTTTGGAAAGATAAAGAAGCATTAAGCCTTGCTGCGGCTTATCATTTTGTAAGTGCCGCTGCAAAAAACATCGCGGCCAACGGTCGTTTTACCGTAGCTTTTTCCGGTGGCAGTACGCCCAAAAGATTGTTTGAAATACTGGCCACACCGGCCTTCAGTAATAATATCGATTGGAAGAACGTACTCGTCTTCTGGAGTGATGAACGTTTTGTACCCCCCACCAGTGATGAAAGCAATTATAAGATGAGCCGCCTGGCACTGTTGGATCATGTTAAGATTCCCCGGAAAAATATTTTCATCACCCCCACAAAAGGCGAACCTGCAAAGTGCGCACAGGAATATGAAGCCAGCGTAAAAGCCATCCTTGGAAGAAACGCTCAGTTCGACCTGACTCTTTTGGGCATGGGTGATGATGGGCATACGGCCTCCCTGTTCCCGGGCACGACTATCTTAACCGAAACAAAGCGACTGGTAAAAGAAGTATGGGTAGAAAGCAAACAAACCTGGCGCATCAGTTTTACCTATACGCTTATCAATAAAAGTAAAGAAGTGATGCTGCTGGTGGGTGATGCCAACAAATACCCCATCCTCAAGAAGATCTTTGCAAAGAACGCCAAATACCTTTACCCGGTGCAGGGCGTAGCTCCGCAGAAAGGGCAAACCATCTGGATGCTGGATGAGGCGGCAGTTACAGGGCAGTGATCACAGCGGCCGGCTATAATTTCTAATTCCAGCAACACATAACGATGAGTCCTAAAAAGCGCTTGATTTTTCTATTGTTCCAGGTTTGTTTATTGCCAGGAGTAACGGTGATTGCCCAAAACAGCGATACATCAAAAAGCAGCGAGCCTGTATATTACAGTCCGGGTGGCACTTATAGCGATTGGTATTTTCCTGCCGGGGAAGGCTATGCGAGCCTGGAATGGACTTTTGTACCGGTTGCGGATCCCCCGCCAAGCCTGGCAAAGCAGGGTTTATTACATTACTATGCCTATAATTTTTCGCTGGTTAATGCTACCGGAAACGTTGGTAGCGGCTATGCGGGTTTTCAAACAAATGGAATTTTCAAAAATTCGTTCCAGGGAAAAGTGATCAACTTTTCCATCTGGGGTTCTAATGGCGGAAAATCGAAAGGAATGGTAAATGCTGCCAATGATGAAAGTGGTGGCTATCAGATCATGTATAAATACAACTGGACGCCGGGGCAGCAATACCGGTTTGAGCTGAAGCAGGGCCCCAGTGGCGAAGACAGTCTTGGCAAATGGTGGGGCTTATGGGTGACCAATAAAAGTAATGGCGCAACCGATTTTATTGGGGAGCAACGGGTGCCGGCGGCCGTAAACGGCAAAAGCGTTGTATTGTGGAAGGCGCACACTTCTATGTTTGGAGAAGATCTGCATTGGTGGCAGTCTTTAAACGGCCATACAAAATATAAAGAGCAATCCAGCTTTCAGCCCTCAGCAATGGCGGCGGTAGATATTACCGCAAACGGGGGCACAGTAAAGCCCGTCAGATTCGTCAGCTTTATCAATTCAGGCAAACCCGTTACTGGCGGTAACGGCTTTAAATCTGTAAATTCCAAAGTATCTATTTACCGGGACACTACCAATTTCAACGTACAACACAATCTGGGTTATTGGGCTACTCCGGCGCCTAATTATCTAAAAAAGTAAACAGTGTATAATCGTTTTATGAGTGCCCCCTTTCTTGCGCAGGTCTCTGACTTGTGTATAAGCGTTACTTAGTCGCTACCAAATATCAAGAACCAGCAAGCCTTTCAAGTTCGCGTAATAATCACAGCGTTACTATATTTCAAATCCTCCGGTTCAAAAACAAAACCCGCCCTTACGGAATAGTCCAATTCACTGAAACGATCAAGTAACAGGCCCGAACAGGTCAGAGACCTGCGCGAATTGTGGAGTTATGGAATCATCTTTTCTTGCGCAGGTCTCCGACCTGTGCACAAGCGTTACTTAGTCGCTACCAAATATCAAGAACCAGCAGTCCTTTCAGGTTCGTGTAATAATCAGTAGCGCTGCTATATTTCCAATCCTCCGGCTCAAAAACGAATCCGGCCCTTACGGGATTCTGATGCAGATAGTTTCAGCCGCTGCTGGTATTTCTTCTCCGAATCCAGAAGTATGGGGTGATTTTCATGCTGCCAGAATTGAAAGCGATAGTTGCATCTATTTTTGTTTCCATTTTTTTCAAAAATATCCAGCATCCAGTTTCTGCGACTTTCATGTTCGTTGTTAATAATTGCATCAATAATCCTTATGGCCGTAAAACTTTTAATATTCTTTAATACCATTCCAGCATTTTTTTCCCTGAAAGAGCAAATCATGTGAAAATGATTGGGCATAAGCACCCATGCGTAGATCAACAGGCCCTGATGCTTTTGACAAAACCTTAAACTGTTTAATAATATATCCCGGTAAATATCCCTGGTAAACACATCCACCCAGTCTGCTACGGTGGCCATTACAAAATAACATCCATCCTTATCTGTATATTTATAACGACTGCTTATTGCTTTTCATAAGTTGTAGCGTAAATATACAAAATTAATTACATATTTAATGATGGGGCAAGTAACAAAATACGCACAGGTCGGGGGACCTGCGCGAGGTATGAGCTTTATGAGCGGCCAAAGCTCCAAGACTAAAGATGAAGGAAAGGCAACCCTCGCGTTCGCCGCTTCTTTGCGCTGCTGCGCGAAATATAACCGGTAGCAACTAAAACCCGAACCAGTTATCTCTTTCAATGCCCACATACCAGCCATCCTCCCGCTCTTCCACCGGGTAGGTTTTTAAAAAGTAACCCTCGCCCGTGGTGTTACGCCCTGTTTCCAAATTGAATTTGTACCGGTGTACCGGGCAAACGATATCACCTTGTACATTTACATATCCGCCTGCCAATGGAGCGGCTGCGTGCGGGCATTTGGCTGCACAGGCAAATAGTTTTTTATGAAACCGTGCAATACATAAATGCCTGCCGCCAATCTTGATTTCCGCCAGGTTCTCTTCATTAAAATTCAATTCATTCGGATGTAAGGCAAGCAAGTGCCACTCCAGCTTTTTACTCATTGTTCAGATGATTCCTGCGTCAAAAATCAGCATTTTTTCAGAAATGTCCTTTTTTATCCTGCGGCTGCCGGCTTAATATGTCGTCGATTAAAAACAGGCGGTTAGCCAGACCGGTGATTTTAATCCTGTTTCAGCTTCGGAGAAAACATGTTGCCCGGGAACATGCAGAAAAATGCAAGGTGAGGTCAATAAAAAAGCCCGGCTAAACCGGGCTTGCGCATCAATAGTTAAATACCTTAAATAAAACGCTTCTTTTTAAAGCCACCGCCGTTGTTGTTATTGTTGCGGCGGTTATTGTTACCGTTGTTATTGCCGCCGTTCCCGTTTCGTGGCTGAAACTTATTGCGTTTGTTAAAATTACTTTTGTTATCGCGACCGTTGTTATTATCCGGGCGAAACGCTTTTACGCTAGGCGTATTGGTAAAGGCCAGCTGGCCGTTGGTAATATCACTCAGCTCACTTTGTATGGCATCATCATGTACAATTTCCTTGTGCCAGTTGCTGTACGCCAGCTTCATGTAATACGCAATGCTGTTGGCAAAGCCCTGTTTTTTGTCGGGGTCCGTTTCCTGCAGCGCTTTTTCAATCAGGCTTTCCAGGTTCGCCCCCAGGTGTGCCAGCTTTGAGCTGCGGGTAGGGTAGGGGATCGGGTCCGGCTTGGCGCTCAGCTCTTCTTTGGTAGGCTTGGGATAGGGCGCATCCACCTCCAGCTTAAAATCGGAGATCTGGAAAAGATGGTCCCATAATTTATGTTTGTAGTCTTCTACGTTTTTCAGCGAAGGGTTCAGGATGCCCATTAACTCGATAACGGCATAGGCATTTTTCTTTCTTTTTTCGGGGTCTTCAATGGTTAAGATGTATTCCACCATCTTCTGTACATTTCGGCCATACTCCCGTATGGTCAGATGATTTCTTGTTGTATTATATTCCATAAAAATATTTGGGATCGCTCAAATGTATGTAAGCTCAATATTTGGATACGTTATACCTTTGCAGCTGATTACAAAGATAGACAAAATCGATTTAATTGAACAGAATTTTCAACGAATCCGGGAATCAGCAGTGTCAATAGCAATTTATAGTCGCAATATAAAAAAAGATCTCGTTTTTGATCGGTTCAATAACTTGATAATAAATTCTTTACATCAGTATTTGCCGGGCCTGGAAATGATGATTTTTTCACCGGCTGCCACTGTAGAAGGACCCCTGCTGCACCGCGATATGCGGGTAATACCACTTGCTAAAAAGCAGTCGGGATGGCTGGGCCAGGCGCTGGAAAAGAAATGGACCCTGCCAAATCTGCTAAAAAAAAATAATGTCCGGGCCCTGCTGCTGGCAAATGTAAAGGACCTGTTAAAAATCAACATTCCCCAGTTTTTGCTGGTGCCGGATGATGCCGCCTATATAAAAACAGGGCATCCCGCGTTGAAAAAAATGGCAGGGCTGGTGGTGAGTTCCTCTGCGATTAAAGAGACCCTGGTAAAACAGGCGGGCGTTCAGGCCGGAAAGATTTGGGTGGTGGAAGGACTGATGGCGCCGGGTTTAAAACCGCTGGACATAACCGAGCAATTTGCGTTTAAAGACCGGGTAACAGGAGGCCGGGAATTCTTTATCTGCGCCGATGTGCATTGGACCCGGGAGCAGTTGCTGACCCTGCTCAAAGCTTTTTCCAGGTTTAAAAAAATGCAACAATCCGGCTGGAAACTGCTCATCACTCAGGGAGGTAACCATCCAGGATCCGCATTCAGCGCGGTTTTTGCCGCCCTGGATACCTATAAATACCGGGAGGATGTGGTGCTTTTTGAAAGCGCCGGTGCAGCGGATTATGCCGCCGCCTTAGGTGCGGCCTATGCGGCTGTCACCTTTCAGCACAATGCCGGTTTTCCTGCAGCCGCCTGCGAGGCGCTCCAATGCCAGGTGCCGGTAATGGCCTTCACAACACAAAAAGGACGCATACATCCGTCGGCCCTGCTATTTGCCGATGAAACTGCGTTGGCACAGCAACTGATGGAGCTGTATAAAAACGAGGGTCTGCGGCAGCAACTGATGCAGCAGCTAATGCGGGATCCGGTAAAACCGGCACCAGAAACGGGGCTAGACCTGCTTAAAGAGCGGCTTTTGCAGGCCTGATGCTGATTGCTTACATTTGCGGTGCTGCAACCGGGTGCCCGGCGAATGCGGATGCAGGTAAAAATGCCTGATGCACCGGGTATTTAGAATACCGGTTTTTAAATATCCCGGTCAGCAAAGAACGAATAAAAACAGACAATGAAATCAACGATCACTATAAATGTAGAACTGGATGAAAACAAAGTTCCATCCGACATTAGCTGGAATGCCACGGCCAGCACGGCAGAAAAAGAGAAACGGGCCAAGGCGGTAATGCTGTCTTTATGGGACGGCGCAGAGCGGGCCGCATTGCGGATCGACCTCTGGACCAAGGAAATGATGGTGGATGAAATGGCCGATTTCTTTTACCAGTCGATGATGACCATGGCCGATACCTACGGCCGCGCTACCCAGTACCACGACCAGGTAAAGGAAATGAAAGATTTTGCCCAGGAATTTTATAAAAAGTTCCAGGAAAAACAACTGGAACAGCAAAAAGCAACGTAGGCTGAATGCGAAGTGCTGAGTGCTAAAAGCTGATCGCTGAAATCTCAATTCTCAAATCTGGAATCTCAAACCTCAATAACATGTCACTGGAACAAACCATTAATGAAGATATAAAAAAGGCAATGCTGGCCAAGCAGGAAGTAGCATTGCGTAGTTTACGGGCCATCAAAGCCGCTATTTTACTGGCTAAAACGGCGGAAGGCGCCAAAGACAGCCTGTCTGCAGAAGAAGAAATAAAGCTGGTACAAAAACTGGTAAAGCAGCGTAAAGATTCGCTGGAAATCTTTGAAACGCAAAACCGCCCGGACCTGGCGCAGAAAGAAAAAGAAGAAATTGAGGTGCTGGAAAACTACCTTCCGGCGCAGCTGAGTGCCGAGGAGTTAAAACCGATTATTGCTGGTTTTATTGCAGAAACAGGAGCTTCCGGTCCTGGTGATATGGGTAAAGTAATGGGGCGGGCCTCAAAAGAATTGGCGGGTAAAGCAGATGGAAAAGCAATAGCAGCCATTGTAAAGGAGCTGCTGGCTCAATAAGCGCCGGATGATCATTGATCTGGTTTTTGCCGTGCTGGTATGCCTGGCGGTGTTTAAGGGATATCGGAAAGGACTGATCGTAGGGCTTTTTTCCTACCTGGCACTGGTGGTTGGTCTGGCCGCTGCCATGAAATTATCTTCCGTGGTGGCCGTCAAAATCGGTACCATAGTAAAGCTGTCCGACAAATGGCTGCCGGTGGTAGCCTTCCTGGTGGTACTGGTAGGGGTAATCCTGCTGGTACAATGGCTGGCAACGCTGCTGCAGTTTTCGGTAGAAAAGATCCTGTTGGGATGGGCCAACCGGCTGGGTGGAATGGTGCTGTTTACCATGCTGTACCTGGCAGTGTTCTCCATCCTTTTATTTTATTTAAACCAATTGCACCTGCTGCCTGCAAACACGGTAAAGGATTCCGTCACCTTTGGTTTTACCCAATCCTTCGGAAAACGGGCCATGGATACCATCGGCCTCCTGATTCCGGCTTTCAGAAACCTGTTTGAGCAACTAGAGCAGTTTTTTAATTAAAAAATTAATAATTTAACTATCGTTTTGACGGTATTTTTTTTATAGAATTTAATACTTTTATATAAATTAACATTTTGATTCATTATTAAAATCAATATATTAGCAGCTATATTGCTATAAACAAAGGAATGGAATACGAAATAAAACAGCACGACAAGTTCAGGTATATTGAGGAAGGCGAGGGACAAACGCTGGTGCTGTTGCATGGTTTGTTTGGAGCTTTGAGCAATTTTGGAGATCTGATCAATTATTTTAAAAACCACATGAAGGTTGTGGTACCCATGCTTCCGCTGCTGGAAATGGATATCCTCAACACCAGTGTAAGCGGCCTGGCCAAGTATGTAAATAAATTTATAGAAACCCGGGGCTACGAAGACGTACACCTGCTAGGTAACTCGCTGGGTGGCCATGTAGGGTTGGTATATCTTTTAAGGAATGAGCCCAAAGTGGTGAAGTCGCTGATCCTTACGGGCAGTTCTGGTCTTTTTGAAAACGGCATGGGCGATAGCTATCCTAAAAGAGGCGACCGGGAGTACATCCGTAAAAAAACGGAGTATACCTTTTACGACCCCGCCATGGCTACCGAGGAATTGGTAGATGAGGTATTTGATATTACCAACAACCGGTTAAAGGTGATCAAGATCATTGCGCTGGCCAAAAGCGCCATCCGCAATAACCTGGGCGAGGAGTTGAGCAGGATCACGATCCCCGCACTTTTGATATGGGGTAAAAACGACAATGTGACCCCCCCATTTGTAGCCGAAGAGTTTAAAAAACTGCTTCCGAACAGCGAGCTTCATTTTATAGATAAATGCGGCCATGCACCCATGATGGAAGTTCCGGCTGAGTTTAATAAAATTTTGCTTAATTTTCTGCAAAGACTGGGAGCGGTTGCAACAAATGTCTCCTGAGAGCTGTCTTATCGGTAAAGACAGACAAGTATCATGCTAGTTAAAGATTTATCATTTGAAGCATTGCCACAACTCAAGTTGTCGGACCGTGTTTATCAGGTATTAAACCTGATGCAGGAACATCATGTAATGGACCTGGCGGTAACAAACGAAGGCAAGCTGGCGGGGCTGGTAAACGAAACCACCTTGCTGGATGTGGACGATGAATTATCCATTAGCGAAATACCGCAACCACTGCATAGCTATTCCGTAAAGGAGGACGAACATTTTTTAAAAGCCTTTGCACTGGCCAATACCTATCATTTATCGGTGGTGCCGGTCGTGGATAAAGAAAATAATTTTATCGGTGCAATCGAAGCCGGAAAGCTGGCCGGCTATGTTGCAGACTTTTTGCAGTTACAGGATCCGGGCGCGTTGATTGTGCTGGAGATTGATTCGAGTCAATATTCCTTTTCGGAGATCACAAAAATTGTGGAGGCAAATGATGCGCAGATCACGCAATTGAATACCCGGCCCATCCGTGAGCGGAACGCTCTCGAAATCACCATTCGGATTAATAAACTGGAGGTATCAGACATTGTAGCTAGTTTTCAGCGGTATGATTATCTTGTTAAGTATTATTTTGGAGAAGAATTATACACTAATGAACTAAAAGAAAATTACGAAAACCTGATGAACTACCTGAATATTTAGCACCCGTAATGATCTTTTAATGTGAAAATTTTGACCCTGAAAAATAGCTTCCTTATTCTTATCCTTATTTTATCGGGGTGTTACACAACTATATTTGCGCAGACCGATACCCTTCCTCCAGGCAGCAAAGAGGTAAACAAGGCTTCGCCCGTTACACAAAATGATCCGGGTATTGATAGTCTGCCGCACTCTCTGGAAAAGAAATTCATCATCCGGAATATTATTTTTGACGGGAACAGGAAAACCCGGGATACCATTTTACTGCGTGAGCTGCCTTTTAAGAGGGGAGACTCTATTTTACTAAAAAATATACCGGAGCTGTTTGAGCTGGCAAAAACACGGATCCTGAACCTTGACCTGTTTCAAAAAGGGAATGTATCAGTGTTGTTGTTTGATCCCCCCTATATCGATATCCGGGTGGAAGTGATTGAAAAATGGTACCTGCTGCCCCTGCCGTATTTTAAACCTGTAGACCGGAACCTGAATCAATGGCTGTTTGAGAAAGGAGCCAGTACGGCAAGGATCGATTATGGTATCAAACTGTTGTGGGATAATGTAACCGGTAATAATGATAAGCTGCGTTTTTATTTTATAACGGGTTATACCAGGCAGCTGAGCTTTGGTTACCAGCGACCGTATATTGATAAAAGACAAAAATGGGGCATCAATGTTCAGGTAGATGTAGGCAAAAATCATGAAGTGCAGTATAATACCGTCCACGATAAACAGCAGTTTATAAAAGACTCCGGGTTCTTAAGAAATTTTTTCGACAGCAAACTGGAATTCTCTTACCGGAAACGGATTTATACCACGCACTATTTTGGACTGGGCATGCATTCGCTCCGGCTGGGCGATACGGTATTCCGGTTAAACCCCAACATAATAAAACGCAGCGGTGAACAATTAAAATACGGAGAGATCTATTACCGGATGCGGTATCAGAATGTGGATTATACGCCCTATCCCACCCAGGGCCATGCGGCGGAGATCTTCTTATCGAAGCAGGGCTTCAACAATGCCATCAACGTTTGGCAACTCAATGTGAAAAGTATTGGATACTGGCGTTTGGGCAAGCTTTCCTATTACAGTATCGGTGCCAGCGGTACCATAAAAGTACCATTTAAACAACCTTATTATAACCAACAACTTTTGGGTTATGGTGATATGTTTTTGCGAGGCTACGAGTACTATGTAATCGATGGCGTGGCGGGTGGTTTTGTAAATGCTTCGCTGGCCACGAGGCTAACCAATTTTAGCTTTTCGCTTCCCTTTAAACGGGTATTCCCGGAACCGGTTCCGTTGAAAATTTACAGCAAGATATTTGGAAATGCAGGTTATGTGTACAACCCGCATCCGGGTCCAACCAACAAAATGCCTAACCGCCTGCTGTTGGGTGGCGGTATCGGATTTGATATTTTTACCGTTAATAACTTCACATTGAAAGTAGAGTTCTCCTACAACCATTTAGGCGAAAACGGTATATATTTACAGAAGAAGGATATTTATTAACATGACTATTGCCGTTTACAGCAGGGGTATCGATCAGTTACAACTGGAAGATGTAAAAACGTTTTTCCAGGAACTGAATGCCTATGGCCTTAGCTATACCGTGTTCCGGCCGTTTTTTGAAGAGATCAGAATGGATGTGGGATTGGATGCACAGACCCGTGTATTTGAGCAAACAGCCGATCTTTCCTGGGATGTGGAATGTATTGTAAGCCTGGGTGGTGATGGCACCCTGCTGGATACTGTTGCGCTGATCATGGATAAGCCGATTGCCATTATGGGCATTAATTTCGGCCGGCTGGGGTTTTTGTCGAGCATTGGCCGCGACAACCTGCGGTTGGCGATAAAGTCCCTGGCTTTGCGCACCTATGTAACCGAGCAGCGGACATTGGTGCACCTGGATGCGGATATGCCGTTATTCGGTGACAAGCCATTTGGCCTCAATGAATTTGCCATACATAAAAGGGATACGGCTTCCATGCTGAAGATCCACACTTATATCAACGGAGAATTTCTGAATGTTTACTGGGCAGATGGTTTGGTAGTGGCAACGCCTACCGGTTCCACCGGTTACTCACTGAGTTGTGGCGGACCCATTGTTTTCCCGGATTCCGGCAATTTTGTGATTACACCGGTAGCACCACATCACCTCAATATGCGCTCGCTGGTAGTGAATGACAACAGCATCATTTCGTTTGATATCGAAAGCCGTTCGGAGGATATCATCTGCGCACTCGATTCCCGGAAAGAAATCGTTACTACAAATGTATCGCTGGCTGTAAAAAGGGAGTCCTTCACCATTGCACTCGTACGCCTCAGTGAAAACAATTTCCTGCATACCTTACAAACAAAACTTATCTGGGGGCTGGACCGGAGGAATTGATCCCTTGAATAAGGAGCGATCTTGCTTGCTCCCGACGTCTTCTATAAGGAACGCGGGGAGCAGTAGGGTTGCAATAACGCAGGGTTCTCTGTCGAGAGACCCTGCTGGGAAAGAAAACGACGGGGGGTATTGTTACCTCGACCGTAGCGGAGCGGTCTTTACGACCTTCGCATGCCATGTAAATGAACCTTTTTGCCTAAGATGATAATGGCGTAAAGATTTCTCGGCTGCACTCGAAACGGCGGGGGTACGTCCAATTCTCTAAATAAAAAAAGCACCGGCCACAGCCAGTGCTTTCGCATATTTATTTAGAGAATTAGGAACCAGACTCAGTACTTTCTGTTTTTTCCTCTTCCTTATCCTTTTTCTTTTTCTTAAAAGGATTTGGTGGTTTGGGAGGATGTGGCGGGCGACGATCTTCCTTTTCTACCCTGGATTCTTTAGCATCTGCTTTTGAATCTTTTGAATCCTTGGAGGCCGTTTCTTTTTTGTCGCTTTTATCGCTCTTGCCTTCCTTTTCTTCTTTGTTTTTTACATGGCGTTCATGTTCCCCCTTCCAGAAATCGCGCTGATCGGTTCCTACTTTTTTCCAAAATTCTTTTTGCCGCTCATGCCGTTCTTCCGGCGTTTCCTTTTCTTTGGACTTTGATTTCCTGGTTTCCGATTTTTCCTCTGTTTTTTTATCGTCTTTGTCGTCTGATTTTTTAGAGCTCTGGGCATAAGAAGCGCTTAGCAGACCCATACCAAGCAATAAAAGAAAAAAGGATTTTTTCATATTTATGTTTATTTAAATAGTAAACGTTAAAAAAACGCAATCAAAGGTATTAAGAAACCAGAAATGCCTTTATACCTGAATCCGGGTATTTTTATTTATGGATGCGGAGGTAATGGCGGACGTGGAGGCAACGGTGGCCGTGGCGGATGGTGTGGGCGCCTTGCCGGACGATAATGGGCGTGCCGTTTTTTATAATACTTTTTGTGGTGTTGCTTCTTTGGTTTTTTGTAATGAGGCGCATGAGGCCGTGGCGGGTGTGGTGGCCTCGGCGGGCGCGGCTGTGCATCGGAACTGATGCATGCAAATACCGCAATCATCAGTAAAAGGAACAGTTTTTTCATATATACAGATTTACTTTACAAACTGAATATCCAAAATCAATGCCATTCGTCTTCCAGGAAAGACAGCTGGCCCGGCAAAATGTTAAAACTTTTTCGGTGGTGTATGCAGATCCCGTTCTCCTCAATTGCCTTGCGGTGCGTTAATGTGCCATATCCTTTATTAGAGATCCAGTTGTAATGAGGGAATTCCTCGTGAATTCGTTGCATGTATTCGTCGCGATAGGTTTTAGCCAGTATACTGGCCGCTGCAATATGCGCATATTTCCCATCCCCTTTGATAATACAGGCGTGCGGCGTTTTTTGGTAAGGAATAAAGTAATTACCATCCACGGCAATAAAGGCTGCTGCAGGAGTAAGTGCATCCAGCGCCTGATGCATGGCTTTTTGTGAAGCTTTTAAAATATTGATGGCATCGATCTCTTCCACACTTACCTGGGCTACGGCATAGGCAAGGGCGTTTGCTTCAATATAGTAACGCAACTCTGTCCGGATCTCCGCTTTTAATAGTTTGCTGTCGTTCAGCAGAGGATGATAAAAGCCTTCCGGAAGAATGACGGCTGCGGCAAATACCGGACCTGCATAGCATCCCCGGCCGGCTTCATCACAGCCAGCTTCCAGCAGTTCCCGCTGATAGCTCAATTGCAGGCGGGGCAGATCCGATAGTACTTTCTTTGTCATTGGACTAATAGCCGGAAGCAATTTTTTTCAATTTCGATATTCAGTTTTTTCTCCGTATCCACCGGTTCCCCGTCAATATGCATGGGCGCCTCGCTCCAGTTGCTGATGCGGATGGTTTCTGTTTGAAAGTATATAATGCCGCGCTTTTTGCGTACTTCTTCTACGGTTTGTACCTTGTTGCGGCCACCTACCTGTATGAGTGTATTGTAAAGCATGGCCATTTTCGATTGTTCCGTAACGATCACTACATCCAGCAATCCATCGTTCAGACTGGCCTTGGGGGCAATGGTAAAATGATTGCCAAACTGGTTGCTGTTAGCAATACTAATGAAATACGCCTCAGTTTCAAACCGTTTTTCGCCCAGCTTAATTTTAAAGGAATAGGGCTTGGCGCCGAAGAAGTTTTTAAAAACCTGGTTAACGTAGGTCATTAATCCCCGCTGTGGCTGGTTGGCAAAATCATGCGCCACTTTTGCATCAAAGCCCAACCCGCAAAGCATACAGGCAAACTTGCCATTGACACGGAATCCGTCCACGGGAATGCTCTTATTTTTAAAAATAATGTCCAGTGCTTTTTGCGGTGTTTTGGGAATCCCTGCTCCAAATGCCAGTCCGTTGCCTGATCCGGAGGGAATAATACCAAATTGCAGCGGCAGGTGCTTCAGACTGTCTACCACCTGGTTTACTGTGCCATCTCCGCCAATGATGACGATATCCGTATATTTTTCGTCTGTAAGCGTATCGAAGAGGTACGAATAATCACCGTTGGCCACCGAAGGGAAAAAGGAAAAGGGGATGCCTTCCCGCAGTGTTTCCCGGGCAATAACGCTGGAAACTGCGTCCTTCGATTTGGTACCCGATATCGGGTTAATGATATAACCTATTTTTCTTTTCATGCGGTGTTTTGTAAACTACCATCTTAATAAGGCGCTGCCCCAGGTAAAGCCGCTGCCAAATGCTGCCAGGCATACCAGGTCCTTTTCTTTTACCCGGCCATTTTCCCAGGCTTCACACAAAGCTAAGGGAACGGACGCGGCTGTGGTGTTTCCATATTTTTGAATATTGTTAAAAACCTGGTCATCCCGCAGCCGGAGCGTTTGCTGTACAAACTGGGAAATGCGGAGGTTGGCCTGGTGCGGAATAAGCAATTGCAGCTCTTCCGGCTTATACTGATTGGCGTTGAGCGCCTCCATGATCACCTCCGGCAGTTTAACCACGGCTTTTTTAAACACCGCCTGCCCATCCATATACGGATAAAAGTCTTCTTTATCTAACAATTCCTGCGTAATAAAAACACCCCCATATTTTTGGGGAGGAACGGGCGGCCGCCATTCCGGTTGGTGTGCGCCCGCATGAAAGCCGGGGTTGGGCATGCTCAGCACTTCAGCATCTGCGCCGTCACTGTGCAGGTGGGTGCTTAAAATACCGCGTTCTGCGTCCGGCGAAGGCTGCAAGATCACGGCCCCGGCCCCATCGCCAAAAATAACCGATACATTGCGCCCCCTGGTGGAAAAATCCATGGCATAGGAATGTACTTCGGCCCCAATCAGCAGGATATTTTTATACATACCGGTCTTAATAAACTGGTCGGCCACACTCAATCCGTATAAAAAGCCACTGCACTGGTTCCGCACATCCAGAGCCCCAATATCTTTAAGGCCGAGTATGCGTTGTACCAGTACGCCGCAGCCGGGAAAAAAGTAATCCGGGCTCAGCGTGGCAAAGATGACAAAATCTATATCATTGATGGTAATGCCGGCGCGCTCAATGGCCACCTTTGCAGCCTCGACCCCGATAGTGGCCGTGGTTTCCTCAAAGCGGCGCACATAGCGTCGTTCCCGGATACCGGTACGCTCCTGGATCCATTGGTCATTGGTGTCCATAAACTGCATCAGTTCTGTATTGGTTACCACCTGCTCCGGCACATAGCTGCCAATTCCGGCAATAATAGTTTTGTTCATTGTAGCAAGATAATAAATGCGGCTAATTTGATTTCGTTGCGGGTCGTAATTATTTTACAGCGGAACGGGTGTTTTCCCGGTATCCAATACATATATATAATAAATAAATGTAACGAGGATCCAAAGGACCGGGCGGAATAATAATGGTTGGAGGCCTCCAAGGCTTTTATCAATTATATAAATGCCTGTAAATAAACAAGAACAGCCCGGTTAACGCCAACTGCAGCTATTTTAGGCAAAAAAAGATGATGATGGCACTTTCAAAGGGGTAATAATAAAAATGGAATACACCTAGGGTGGCCGGCAAATTAACTGGTTTTCATTTATTTAGACATAAGAATTGCACAACTTTGAGCTGCAAAATTGCCGGAATTTATGCTATTTTTTCATTAAATCGGCTGGTGCCGGTTCAAAAAATTGTGCTGTAGCGCAGAATTATCGTACCTTTGCGCCTCCAAATTTTAAAAATGAATTTAAGAAACATCGCAATCATCGCGCACGTAGACCACGGAAAAACTACATTAGTAGATAAAATCTTACACGCTACTTCTGTTTTCCGTGAGAACCAGGCCACCGGTGAACTAATCATGGATAACAACGATCTGGAAAGAGAGCGGGGTATTACCATTTTTAGTAAAAATGCAGCCGTTACTTACAAGGATACAAAAATTAACGTAATTGATACACCTGGTCACGCCGATTTTGGAGGAGAGGTAGAGCGTGTTTTGAAAATGGCAGACGGGGTGATTTTGCTGGTGGATGCCTTTGAAGGGCCAATGCCACAAACCCGTTTCGTGTTACAGAAAGCACTGGCGCTGGGATTAAAACCGATCGTGGTTATTAATAAGGTAGATAAACCCAACTGCCGCCCGGATGAAGTGCATGATGCAGTATTTGACCTGTTCTTTAACCTGGATGCTACGGAAGAGCAGCTGGATTTCCCAACTTTCTACGGTTCCGGAAAGAACGGCTGGTTCAATGATTCATTAACACCGATCGATAATATCAATCCCCTGCTGGATGGTATTTTAAAATATGTGCCGCTTCCAAAAGTAGCAGAAGGCCCGCTGCAAATGCAGATCACTTCGCTGGATTACTCTTCTTTCCTGGGCCGTATTGCCGTGGGTAAAGTAGGCCGTGGAGTGATCAAAGAAGGACAGCAGGTAGCCCTGATGCAGGAAGATGGCGTAAAAAAGACCCGGGTAAAAGAGCTGTACGTATTTGAGGGTATGGGCAAAAAGAAAGTGACCGAAGTACATGCCGGTGATCTTTGTGCGGTAGTAGGTATCGAAGATTTTAACATCGGGGATACCATTGCCGATGCAGAAAACCCGGAAGCATTACCGCGGATCAGTGTGGATGAGCCTACCATGAACATGTTGTTTGGTATTAATAACTCTCCGTTTTATGGTAAGGATGGTAAGTTTGTGACCAGCCGGCACCTGCGCGACCGTTTGGAAAAAGAAACAGAAAAAAACCTGGCCCTGCGTGTGGAAGAAAGCGAAGGCGGGGAAGCCTTCCTGGTGTACGGCCGGGGGATTTTGCACCTGGGCGTACTGATTGAAACCATGCGCCGCGAGGGATATGAGTTAACCGTAGGTCAGCCGCAGGTAATTACCAAAGAGATCGACGGCAAAAAACACGAACCGTTCGAAACCCTGGTAGTGGACGTACCGGAAGAATTTGCCAGCAAGGTGATCGACCTGGTTACCCGCCGCAAAGGAGAAATGCTGGTAATGGAAACCAAGGGCGAAATGCAGCACCTGGAATTTGAGATCCCTTCACGCGGATTGATCGGACTGCGTACCCAGATGCTGACCGCTACCACAGGAGAAGCGGTAATGGCACACCGGTTTTCTTCTTATCAACCCTGGAAGGGGATGATCCCCGGCAGGAACAATGGCGTACTGATCTCCAAAAACCAGGGCCGGACCACCGGCTACTCGATCGATAAATTACAGGACCGTGGTACCTTCTTTGTAGACCCGGGAGAGGAAGTATATGCCGGACAGATCCTGGCAGAAAATATCAAACCCGGCGACCTCGTGGTAAATGCCACCGAAGAAAAGAAGCTGACCAACCACCGTGCCAGCGGAAGTGATGATGCCACCCGCATCGCTCCTAAAACGCTGATGACCCTGGAAGAGTGCATGGAGTACATTCAACACGATGAGTGTATTGAGGTAACGCCGAATTTTATCCGCATGCGTAAAGTGGTGCTGGATGAAATTGAGCGGAATAAAATCGCGAAGAAAATGGCCGCAGAAGCTGTATAAAATATTGAAATCTAATATGTAATACGCTTTTGGTTTTGACCGGGAGCGTATTTTTTTTTATGTCTATAAATGTAAATTCCGTCAGCTAACTATTTGGGTTTAGCTAAACTCCGTCAGTTTAATTACTAATTACCTGCATCCTGTTGCCCAACGGAGGCGGCATTTATTACAATAAACCAGAACAATTATGAACGCTTTATTGTTTAATTGCCTGAATGATGCGCTATCCCCGCAACAATAAAGTACTTTTGCAGCATGAAAAAAATTGCAGTTCCCGGTGTAGTCTTTATATTGGCACTGTTTCAGGCGGTGCAGACATTTGCCCAGTGCTCCATCTGTACTAAAACCACCCAACAAATGGGCGACGGACCTGCCACAGGGTTTAATACAGGGATCCTTTACCTGGCCTTTCTGCCTTTAGCCCTGATCGCCTTTCTGGGGATCCGGTGGTGGCGCAACGAAAAGAAAAATTCCTGATGTTCCGGTATTGATCTTATTTTGTAGAAAATTTTTATACCTAAAACGAAAACAAAATGTTAGATCAAATCCTGAACCTTGTAAAGCAATACGGACAGCAATCCGTTGTTGAAAACCCCGATGTTCCAAATGAATACAATAACCAGGTGATGGCGGAAGCCGCAAACACCATTACCAGCGGGTTCCAGAATATGGCCAGCGGCGGCGGGCTTCAAAACATTCTTTCTTTATTTACAGGTGGCGGTCAGCAGCAGGGCAGCGGCGGCATTTTAAACAACCCGATGGTGAGCATGATGATCGGTCATCTGGCCAGCCGCCTGGTTTCCAAAATGAACCTGAATCCTGCTACAGCCAATAATGTTGCCAGCAACCTTATCCCGAATGTGATCAGCAGTTTGGTGAACCGGACGGCGAGCAATGCACCAGAAGATAGCGGCTTTAACCTGAACGGCCTGATTGGCAGTTTAACCGGCGGTGGTGCTGCTGCCGACGGTTTTGATTTCCAGGGACTGTTAAACCAGGTTTCTGGCCAGCAGCCGGGAGGCGCAGGCATCGATATCGGCCAGATCATCAGCCAGGTAACCCAAAATGCACAGGCCCATCAGCAATCCCAGCAGTCCGGCGGACTGGCTAACTTAATTTCTGGATTTTTCAAATAATTGAATTTTTGGCATAGTTTCTGCTTTATGTATTTAGTACACGTTCTTTGTTACGCGCAAAATTTCTGAAAAATCGGTTTAGCATTCTTTTAACAGACCGATTGTAATAATGGCAAGAAAATTGCGTTTATATCATTAAGAACAACAAATAAGAAGTTTTAAAAAAGATAGTCAATTTTCTCATAAGCAGTTAGTTTTGGTTGCGACCCCTGTTTCCACAGGGGTCTATTTTTTTATATAAGTAAACTGCTGCTAATAAACCCATTATTGCTCCAACTCCATCTGCAATAATATCACCTGTATCAAAGGACCGGTTGGGAACATACCATTTTTGAACGTATTCCATAGCAACGCCATAGGCCAGCGCGCCGACGCAGATCTGCAAAAAAGGCATGAATAATTTTTGGCCAGGTCCTTTTCTTTTCATCAGCCAGAAACTCCAGATTAATACCAGTATGGAGAACATGCCGATATGGATCCATTTATCAAGATAGATCGTGCTGAAAAAGTCTTCCTGGGGGAATGCAGATCCCGGAAGCGTCAGCAACACGATGGTTAGTATTGAATATAAAAAAGCACCCGCTAATACATAGCCTGTTTTCATTAACAATAGTATTTTAAGGATCGGAAACAAAAAAGCCAATCACACAAAGTGAATGGCTGTAAAAATTTATTGAATCTCAATTTGTTTTTTTATAAGGATTTTCCTAACCTACCAGGGCCTGGTATCCGGCGGCATCCAGCAATGTGGCCACATCGGCCGGATTGGAAACCTTCATTTTAATCATCCAGCCGTCACCATAAGGGTCTGTATTCACCAGTTCGGGGGCGTTTCCAAGGGCCTCATTCAATTCCAGCACTTCTCCGTCAACCGGCAGGAAAAGATCCGAAACCGTCTTTACCGCTTCCACGGTTCCAAAAACATCACCGGCTTTCAAGGAGGAGCCAATGGTTTCTACCTCTACATAAACGATGTCGCCCAGTTCTCTTTGTGCAAAATCAGTAATGCCAATAGTGGCCACATCGCCATCAAGGCTGATCCATTCATGATCTTTGGTATAACGCAAGGTTTCAGGATAACTCATAACAATATTTTTGAGTACAAATATGAGTAAAGGAACCCAATATTCCATTTTTATAGGAATAAATTTTAAGGGAGTGCTCATTTTCTTATAAACAGCAAAAAGCTGTGTAACATTTCCCGATACTGCACGATTTATATCAGGATATAGCAGCTCCGGTTTACCGTTCACCGCCTGAATTGTACATAGGGAACATGGACCCAATCCATTCGAATGGCATTTTATCACAATTAACGGGCGCTTTACCCCATTTACCGGCAGACGCTGGTCTGGAGGAAGCCGGAACTATAGTTTTGTAGCAAATAATGAGATAAATATGAAAAAGCTAATGATCGCCGGTTTTTTTTTTATGGAGTGTGGGGGCTCAGGCGCAAAGCATTTCCGGAAGTGTAACCGGTCCTGATGAAAAACCATTAGAAAAAGCTTCTGTTACCCTTTTAAATGCAAAAGATTCCTCTGTACAAATGCTGACGGCTGCGGATAAAACCGGGAAATACCGGTTTAACCAACTGAACGTAGGAACCTACCTGGTAATGGCTTCAAATGTTGGGTACACAAAAAGTTATTCGGCGCCGGTAGTCGTTAACGATAAGGAGGCTACGGTAAATGCGATCATCCTGGAAAAAGCAAATACACAATTGACCGGAGTGGTGGTTACTTCAAAAAAGCCGCCTTTTGAGGTAAAAGCCGGGAAAACCGTTGTGAATGTGGATGCTTCGCCCACCAATGCCGGGCTGAATGTTTTGGAGATACTCGAAAAGTCACCCGGTATTTCGGTAGATGCAGATGGTAATGTAAGTCTTAAGGGAAAATCCGGTGTGCTGATATTAATCGATGGCAAACAAACTTATCTGAACGGAACACAACTGGCTGCATTTTTAAAAAGCATCCAGGCCAGCGGGCTGGATCAGATCGAGATCATGACGAATCCTCCAGCTAAGTACGATGCTGCTGGTGGAGCGGGGGTAATCAATATCAAAACCAAAAAAGGAGTGGTCAAAGGCATGAACGGAAACGTGAACCTCAACTATGCCCAGGGTTTTTATCCCAAATACAATGGCGGGGCCAATTTTAATTACCGGAACAATAAGATCAATGTATTTGGAACCTATAACGGTGGTGTATGGGAAGGGCTGGGCACCTTAACCATTCATCGTAACTTTTATAAGGATGGAACATTTTCCGGGTCTTCCGATCAGACCACGGACCGGCATAATAAAAGCCAATGGCACAACGGGAAGTTGGGTTTCGATTATAATTTTACCGATAAAGACGTGGCAGGAGTTGTGGTTACAGGCAATATCAACCCCTGGAAAAACTGGCAGCAAAGCGCGTCCAACCTTCGTGATGTAGACGGCGCCATCAATACAACCCTTATTTCGGATGCCTTTAATTCCAATAAGTCGAGGAACATCAATACCAATCTGAATTACAAGCACAGTTTTGATTCAGCCGGGCGTGAGTTTTCGGTGGATCTGGACCAGGGCTATTATGAAAACCGGGGCAGCAATGCTTTAACCACCAATGTTTACAATCCGGATAACAGCAAACGGGGCAATACGGTATTGCTCAATGGTGATTTTCCCTCCGTCATTCATATATACAGTGGTAAAATGGATTACGTACATCCTTTTAATAAGAACCTGAAGCTGGAAACAGGAATTAAAAGCAGTTTTGTAAATACGGATAATAATGTATTGTACCGGCGGGATACCAGTACCGGCTGGTACCAGGACAAACAGCGCACCAATCACTTTATTTACAAAGAGAACATCAATGCGGCTTATGCGATCGTAACGGCCACTATTAAAAAATGGGAATTTACCGGGGGGCTGCGGGTAGAGAATACCAATGCCAAAGGCACACAGGTAACCATCGACAGCAGCTTCAAGCGGAACTATACCAACCTGTTCCCAAATGTGGGTGCGGTATATAGCTTTAATGATAAAAACCAGTTAAGCGTGGCCTATAGCCGCCGCATCCGGAGGCCCGATTACGACGACCTGAATCCCTTTGTTTTCTTCCTGGACTCGCTTACATACGGCCAGGGGAACCCCTACCTGCAGCCGGAATTTTCTAACCGGGTGGAGGTAAGCCACACCTTTAATCGTTTTCTTACATTTACGGTAAGTCATACGCAAACCAATAATATTATTACCCAACTCATTAAACAGAACACCGAAAAGAAAACAGCTTTTCAAACCACCGAAAATTTCAGCAAGCGCAAACAATGGGGTTTTTCGGTTTCAGCCAATAAGCAGTTGTTTAAATGGTGGAACCTGAGCCTCTACAGCGGTGTGTTCAATAATCAATATAAGGGCTTATATACCGACGGAACCAAGAATGTTCCGGTTACACTGAATGTAAACAATGTGGATGCCAATATGACCAACAGCTTCACTTTTGCAAAAACATGGACCGCTGAACTAGGCGGCTGGTATAGCTCCAGCCCTTCTGAAGGCTTATTGATTGCGCATTCTATGGGCGCCATGAATATCGCATTGGCGAAACAGTTGTTTAATAAAAACGGATCGCTCAAAATTGGGGTGAGGGATTTACTGCGCACCAGTAACTTCAGCGGTTATTCCCGATATGCGGATGTGGACCTGAGTGTGGCAAACGACCGCCGCAGGGACAACCGGCAGTATAATATCTCGTTTACCTATAAGTTTGGCAAAGGCAATATTAAACCGGCCCGTCGCCGTACCGGTGGTGCAGATGATGAACAAAACCGCGTAAAAAGCGGAGGCGGATAAGGCTGGTAAAAAAACAGGCCGCAAACGGTTTGCCCCGTGCAAGGCATCCCATATTTAATATAATTAACGATGATCGTGGAAGCGGACCTACCGGAGGTCCGCTTTTTTTATAAAGTCCTTAGCTTCTTTGATTGATCCGGTGGTGTTCATTAAAATAGCTGCAGGTTGCAACGGCCGGCAGCTTGTCCGGCTAAAAATACCGTTCGGAGGAGTTTTTTTGCCATTAAGCGGCATCCTGTTCTCTGGTTGAGATTTTCAGCATAAGTTTGCTGCTTCAAAAAATAAACTACAAACTACTTAGAACAATGCATAATGATTTTTTCTCACACCGGAAATAAATACATGCGGCATTCGAACAGGGTACAAAAAACATAAAAAACAAACTAATGAAACTACTATTAGCACCGGCACTACTATTTTTATTTCAGGCAACGGTACAGGCACAGACGATTTCGGGAAACGTAAAAGATGATACGGGAAAGCCGGCAGAAAAAGCAACGGTTTCTTTGTTAAATGCAAAAGACTCATCCATTGTAAAGTTAAACGCGGCTAAAGCCAACGGAGGATATCAGTTTGAATCCATCGGCAGCGGTCGCTACCTGGTAATGGCTACCAGCGTAGGATATGCTTCGGCCTATTCTGCGGCATTTGACTACAAGGGTGCAGATCTGAAGCTGGATCCCATCACACTGGAGAAAAGCGGAACCCAGCTTACGGGTGTAACAGTAACCTCCCGCAGACCGCTGGTTGAGGTAAAGGCCGATAAGATGATCGTAAACGTGGAAGGAACCGTAAACGCCACCGGGAACGACGGCATCGACCTCTTAAGAAGATCTCCCGGTGTAATGGTGGATAAGGACGATAACATCAGCATGGCCGGTAAGAACGGGGTGGAAGTGTATATCGACGGTAAACCCAGCCCGCTGAAAGGATCGGAACTGGGTAACTACCTGCGGTCTATACAATCTACCAGTATTGAAAGCATTGAGCTGATCACCAATCCTTCCGCCAAATACGAAGCGGCGGGTAATGCCGGCATCATCAATATCCGGTTGAAAAAGGACAAGTCGCTGGGCACCAACGGAACGCTTACGGCGGGATACAATGTTGGGGTTTTCAGCAAATACAACGGCGGATTATCGCTGAACCACCGGGGCAAGAAATTCAATGCCTATGGTAATTACAACTACAGCCAGGGCCTGAACAATAATGTCCTTACCCTGAACCGGGATGTGGCCGATACCTTGTTTGATCAGCGCACCAATATGGTCATCGACCGTAAAAGTCATAATATAAAGGCGGGGGTAGATTATTACATCAATAGTAAAAGCACGGTGGGCGTAATGGGAAATGCTACCTTAAATGACGACGGGTTCAACAGCAACGGCCCCATGCCGATCACGCCCAAGAATACCGGCATCGTAGACCGGATCCTGCAGGCCAATACCATTACCAAGGGTAACCGGGATAACTATAACCTGAATGCAAACTACAAATATGCCGATACTTCGGGCCATGAATTGAATATCGACCTGGATTACGCGCGTTTTGACAATAAGAACAACCAGCGGATCTCGAATATTTATTATGCTGCGGATGAGTCCACCATTTTGAAGAAGAACCTCTACCGGATGTATACGCCTACCGGTATTGATATCTACTCCATCAAAACCGATTACCAGCAACGGTTCCTGAAAGGAACCCTGGGTTATGGTTTTAAACTGGGATGGGTGAATACCAATAACGATTTTCAGCGGTTTGATAACAACGGGCCAACGGAGCAGCCAGACCTGAACAACAGTAATAAATTCGATTATAAGGAAAACATTAATGCCGGGTATGTAAATTATAACCGCCAGTTCAAAGGGTTTTTGATCCAGGCGGGTTTACGTGTGGAGAATACCAATTCCGAGGGGCGTTCTACCGGGCTGGTATGGAATTCAGGGTCCAGCCGGTATGATAACTACGATTCAACCCTGAAAAGGAATTATACCGATCTGTTCCCCAGCGCGGCCATCACCATTAACAAGAACCCGATGAGCCAGTGGAACTTTACCTACAGCCGCAGGATCGACCGGCCCAACTATAGCTTGCTGAATCCTTTTGAGTTTGCGTTGAACGATTATACATATATGAAGGGGAATACGCAGTTGACACCGCAATATACCAATAGCTTTGGTATTACGCATACGTATAAGTTCAAACTCAACACCACCTTAAATTATAGTCATATAAAGGACATGTTTGCACAGCTTGTGGATGTAACGGATGGCTCCAAATCCTTCCAAACTACCAAAAACCTGGCGTCGCAGGATGTGATCAGCCTGAACATCAGCTATCCGTTCAGCTACAAGTCGTATAGTTTGTTTACCAATCTTAGTTCGAACTATTCCAAATTCAAGGCCGATTTTGGCGGTGGAAGCCGGGTGATCAATACAGATGCTTTTGCAGCCAACCTGTTTACCCAGAGCACGCTGCGGTTTGCCAAAACCTGGACGGCCGAGTTAAGCACGCTGTATATTTCTCCGTTTATCTGGCAAGGTGCGTTTAAAGGAAAGGCCATGGGATTTGTGGATGCCGGGTTGCAAAAAACGATTATGAAAGGCAAGGGTACGCTTAAAGGTTCTGTAAGTGATATTTTCAAAACCATGCGGTTCCGTGGTACTAGCGACTATGCCGGGCAGTTTACCCGTGTAGGCGCCAATTGGGAAAGCCGTCAGTTTAAAGTAAACTTCACCTACCGCTTTGGCAGCGCTCAGATTAAATCGGCACGCCAGCGTAAAACCGGTCTGGATGAAGAAAAGAACCGTGCCGGCGACAGTGGCGGTACCAGTGGTGCACCCGGCCAGGGAGGTCCTAAATAAGCGTTTAGTTTTGTTGGTTGAATAGGTAAAAGTTGCCGGTGTATATCGGCAACTTTTTTCGTATGGGCAGGACGAAATATAACGCTACCGATTAGGACTCAATGGCGGGGCAGTGGCCTGCACAAAAATGGACGATACCCAGGGCGCGCGTAAGGATCAATCAGCGAACTGGTAGCAAGAGTTGGACGCAGATTGATTCCCTTATTCTTGAGTCAGCGAATCTGTAGTTGACAAAGCGTCCTTGTGGCCTTGTCTCACATTATAGTGGCAAACGCAGCGGCAGGGCCGTTGAGTGGATAGCAGCAGAATGAGCGTTAACCTGGTAATAGGGAAATGTCTTTATCCAGGATCTTTACACAGCTGCCCCGGTCCCGTACCTGGGGCATCGTACAAATCGAACCGCCGTCTTATCTTTGTTGCATGAAAAAAGTATTTGCGCTCAACGAGATCATACAGGTTGCCGAATGGTTGCTGCAGGAGGCCCATGATAAAAAAATCATCGCGTTTTATGGACAAATGGGTGCAGGAAAAACCACCCTGATTTATACGATCTGCCAGTTACTACAGGTTGAAGATGTGGTAAGCAGTCCTACTTTTTCCATCATTAACGAATACCGTTTTACGGATAATGGTCAACCTGCATCTGTGTATCATATGGACCTGTACCGGTTGCAGGATGAGGAGGAAGCCGTTCGGGCGGGGGTGGAAGATTGCCTCTACAGCGGCCATTTTTGTTTTGTAGAATGGCCGGAAAAAGCTCCGGAGCTTTTTCCGGAGGGGACCTTGTACGTATCGTTGAGCGTGCTCGACGGTGAACAGCGGGAAATAGAAATCCTAAAAAAATAAGTAATTTTACAGCTCAAACCATATCGTACAACTTAAACCTTTTGCTAAAAGTTATTTTTCCGGGCCGCTTCTTTTATGAGTAAGATAAAAACCATCGTGAGCACCTCCTTCAGTTATGAAACGCAGGAGGAAACATTGGATATACGTGTAAAAGGTGGAGGTATGACCATTGGCATACCCAAGGAGATTGCTTTCCAGGAGAACCGGGTTTCGTTAACACCGGATGCTGTAGCGGTATTAATTGCCAACGGCCACTCGGTAATGGTAGAACACAATGCCGGAGATGCGGCCCATTTTAGAGATTCGGAATACAGCGAGGCCGGCGCCAAGATCGTTTATTCGAGAGAAGATGTTTTTAAGGCTCCTATCCTTGTAAAAAGCGCACCGGTGGTGGAGGAAGACCTCCCGCTGCTACAATATAACCAGGTCATTATTTCGCCCCTGCACCTTTCTACCCTCCGGCGTGAAGTGCTGCACGCCATGATGCAAAAGAAAGTAACGGCGCTTTCATTTGAAAACCTGAAGGACGACAGCGATTCCTACCCCATTGTACGCAGCATGAGCGAGATCGCCGGCAGTGCCGTGATGCTGATCGCCGCCCAGTACCTGGGTTCGGCCAATCATGGGAAGGGCGTACTACTGGGAGGCATTACCGGTATTGCCCCTACAAAGGTGGTGATCATCGGGGCCGGAATCGTGGGAGAGTATGCGGCGCGGGCAGCACTGGCACTGGGAGCATCTGTTAAGCTATTCGATAGCAATATTTCCCGTTTAAAACGGTTGGAAAATGCCATCGGGCACCGGTTATGGACCTCCGTGCTGGAACCCAAACTGCTGGCCAAACAACTAAAGACCTGTGAGGTGGCCGTGGGCGCGCTGGCCAATGAATCGGGTCGCAGCCCGTTGGTGGTTACGGAGGAAATGGTGAGCGGTATGCGCCAGGGCTCGGTGATCATTGATGCCACCATTGACCGGGGGGGCTGTTTTGAAACCTCGGAGGTGACCTCACATGAAAGCCCGATCTTTATCAAATACGGGGTCATTCATTATTGTGTGCCCAATATTCCATCGGGATTTGCCCGTACCGCTTCCCAGGCCATCAGCAATGTGCTGGCGCCGCTTTTGGTGGAGGCCGGCGATGAAGGCGGCATTGAGCGATTGGTATGGCACCAGCTTCACCTGCGGAACGGTATCTATCTCTTTAAAGGCTACCTTACGAATTTTTATTTAAGTCAGCGGTTTGATCTACGTTATACGGATCTGAACCTGCTCATCGCGAGTCAGCGATAAACCGCCAGACCTGTAAGGTTTTTAAAAACCTTACAGGTCTATGTGCTAACTTTGCCCTTTCATGCTTGATAAAAAGAACATCATACAAGGAACAGAAACGGCGGTGATCGTTGGCGTAGTAACAAAGGACCAAACCGAGCAGCAGGTAGTGGAATACCTGGATGAACTCGCATTTCTGGCCGAAACCGCCGGCGCGGAAACAAAGAAACGGTTCATACAAAAATTGCAGCACCCGGATTCCCGCACGTTTGTGGGCAAAGGAAAGTTGGAAGAAATCCGGCAGTATGCAATGGCTCACCAGATAAGCCTGGTTATTTTTGACGACGAGCTTTCGGGTGCACAGATCAATAATATTACAACGGCCATTGGGGTAAAAACCATCGACCGGTCGGACCTGATCCTGGATATTTTTGCACGTCGGGCCAAAACGGCCGAAGCCAAGGCTCAGGTAGAACTGGCGCAGTACCAGTACATTCTGCCTCGTTTGCGCGGGATGTGGAAACACCTGGAGCGCCTGGGTGGCGGTATCGGTACCCGCGGACCGGGGGAAACGGAGATTGAAACGGACCGTCGTATCGTACGTGAAAAAATTTCGTTGCTGCGGAACCGGTTGAAAGAAATCGACAAACAATCTGCTACACAACGCAAGAACAGGGGAGAGTTTATCCGTGTGGCACTGGTGGGTTATACCAATGTGGGGAAAAGCACCATTATGAACCTGCTAAGCAAACGCGATGTATTTGCCGAAAATAAATTATTTGCCACCCTGGATACCACCACCAGCAAAGTGGTTTTTGAAAATACGCCCTTCCTGTTGAGCGATACGGTTGGATTTATCCGGAAGCTGCCACACCACCTTATCGAGAGTTTTAAAAGCACGCTGGATGAAGTGCGCGAAGCCGACATATTGATCCATGTCATCGATATCTCTCACCTTCAGTATGAAGACCAGATGGCGGTGGTGAATAAAACCCTGCAGGAGCTGAAGGCGTTTGATAAGCCCATGATCACAGTGTTTAACAAAATGGATCTGTACGAGCAACAGACCTTTGACGAATGGCTGAGCGAAGACACCAAAAAGGAGATTCTGCAGGACCTGTACGACCGGTGGGATCATGAAACCGGCGGCAATGCCGTATTTGTGTCGGCTACAGAAAGACGGAATGTAGAGGGACTGCGTTCCACGATCCTGAATAAAGTAAAAGAATTGTACCAGGTGCGATATCCGTATAAAACAATGTTTTTTTAAGAAGAATATGAAAATAACAATGCAGGCATTCGTGTTGCCGCCCCTGAACGGGAAGTGTTTTACGATTGCAATGAATATTTTTCATGAATTATTCTGCGTTCCTCCCCAGGGATCCTACCTTTGCAGGATTTTATGATTAAACTTATCGTTACCGACCTGGATGGCTCCCTGCTAAATGATAAAAAAGAACTTCCGGTCGGATTTTGGGAATTTGAACAGCAACTGATACAACAGAATATTGTACTGGGTATTGCAAGCGGGCGGCCGCATCACAACCTGCTGGCACTTTTTGAGCCGATAAAGGACCGCACTTATTTTTTATCAGATAATGGCAGCTATGTAACCTACCAGGGAAACGAACTGCTGGTGGAGATGTTGGATCCGGAAGGCGTTTCGGCATTTGTTCAAAAGGCCCGGACTCTGAACAAGGTATACCCCGTACTTTGCGGAAAGGATAAAGCCTATATGGAAGACAGAGAGGAGGCGCTGTTGAAACAGGCGCTGCAATATTACCAGCATTACGAACTGGTGGATGATCTTACAAAGGTTACCGAACCGATCTTAAAAGTATCTTTATGTGACCTGGTTGACGCCGAAACCAACAGTTATCCGCATTTTAAACAATATGAAGCCGCTTACAAAGTAGCAGTGGCTGGAAAGCGATGGCTCGATTTTACTGCTTTTAGTGCTAACAAAGGTGTGGCAGTGCAACTGGTGCAACAGGCATTAGGAATCGGGTATAACGAAACCATGGTTTTTGGAGATTACCTCAATGACCTGGAAATGATGCGGGTAGCTAAGTATAGCTATGCTATGAAAAATGCCCATCCCGGAATTATTGATGCTGCAAACTTTATTACCGATTTTGATAACAACGAGGCAGGGGTGGTGCGCGCCATCTGCAACAACCTGGTATTGGAGCCACAATAATAAGAACCGTTGGGCGCCAAATCACCCGCTCCGTATGGTAAGCAGACCGTTCGTCATACATGGATATTACCCCTATCCTCACTTTTAAAGGGTTACGACAAAGGCGGAAGAAATGTTCTGTATGGATCAGGGAGCGCGTTTGCCTGGAAGCCTGCTTCGTAAAAGCGGCACATATGAGAATAAGTGATTGGTTTCCAAAAGAAGCTTTGCCTTATATAGCTGCTGTAGGAATGCGGTTAGCCCTTCTCTATTTGCTAATAAAACATTAATAATTTTAACTGAGACAACAAAAGGCTCCCGTCTGCGTCTTATAAACGCTATATTTATAATGCGATTGCAATTAAACGGATCCAGTATTAATGAAAGGAATTACAACGTTCTTCTTACTTTTTTTTATTACCGGTTTGGCTGCACAATCACCAAAAACGGAACTCCGGTTGGAGTGGTTCCAGGAGGGCCATATTCTTCAGGGGGTTTCCATAAATAAACAGGGCGATCAGCTGGTATTTGTAAAACGCCTCCGGAATAAAGAAGCCGGAGCTGTTAAAGCGGGGCCTCCGGGGATAGAAAACCTGATCAGTATCGGGAAGGATACCAGTCGTTTGCTTGACCCGGTGATTGCGCATTATGACCTGAGGAATCATCACCTGATGTTGCTGGATTATGGCTGGGCGCCGCGTTTTTCGCCCAACAGCCAGCGGGTTGTTTACGCTAACCAGCAAAAACCGCTCAATGGTGCAAGGATTATAGCGGAATCGCTGAAAGGAAACGGGATCCGCATTTTTGAATTACAGTCAAAAAAAGTGGTTAACGCGGTTACAGCGGCGCGCGGATTTCTAATGGAACCGGTATTTACAGACTCCGCAAGGATTATTTATAAAACCGGGGATGCTGTAAATGGCCCTTATGCCGCCGGCATTTCGTTACACCGGTACAATCTGTTTACAAAAAAGACTGAGCTGCTGTATGGGGCACGGATCCGGCACCGGCTCTATGATCTGCTGGGGGATGTATACGGAGCCGGTAATAACTACGCATTTACTGTTTACAGCCCGCAGGATTCAGCACCCGGACTTGCCAACGAGTATTCTCATTTGTTAATGCGGGGCCGGGATACGCTGCACAATTTCGGTATCCGGCAGTACAGCAACCTTGACGCTAAATTCACCTTGCTGCCGGGTGATCGGCTGGTTTTCCTGGACGATAATCACCTGATGACGGAGGATACCAGCTTTATCGTTACCTACCAGGCGGAACAGGTAATAGCAAGAAAGCCGTTGGATATTGAATTCACCAAGGCCTGGCTAAGTCCCGACGGCCGGTTGATGTTTTACATCAACAACGAGCAGGAAACATTCATCCTCAGGATTTCCGATTTCTCTAAGACGCAGCTGCCTCTGTTAAAAAAGCAGATTCACTCGGTTGTGTGGTCCGATGACGGTCACCAGGTTGCAGTAGTTCAGGATCACGATACCCTGCCGAATACAGATAAACTCTATCTTTTTTCTGTAAATTAATGCAGGTCCGGCGGGCTCCGGCTACGCAAAACAGGAATAACTGCCAGCGATTTTATGCTCAAATAGCAGGAACAGGAATCTGAACCGCTTCTTTTTATTTAATACATGGTCGCTTCTTCATTTCTGGGATCCCTGAAAAATAATAGCCTATTTTTTTCCAGCTTTGCGCAGAGTGGGCTCAATTTCTTCTTTCCACTTTTTATATTCGTCGGCAGTCAGTGTTTTTTTTAGCTGGTTATCCCGTTCTGCAAAAAGACCTTCATTCTGTTTCCGTACGCTCTGGTAATCCTGCTGCAATCCCTGGGCCAGCGTTGAGGATCCCTGGATATTATCGCGCAATTTTTCCTGCGCTGTATAAAAGTCGGTAAAGATGGTCTCTATACTGTTTCTTTTGTTTTTGTCTGGTTTTATGGCTGCATCAAATTTTGTTAAGACCGCACTCACCTTCTCTCCAACGCTTTCCTTTTGTGCATAAAGGGAAGTGCTTAGCGTCAAAAACAGTCCTAAAACCAGAATCAATCTGCTTCTCATGTTACAAAATTATGTGATTTGATGCGTTTATATAGTACAAGAGGTCTTGTGCCGGTAAGAAAGTTGCAAGGTCGTATAATTTTTTATTTATTGGAAGCACTTACGGGAATGGGGCGTCCGTTTCGTCCCTGCCGGATGATCTTTGTCATAAGTGAATCGTATTTGAGCTGTTGCTCAGGCGTACAGATGGCACGGGTTGCTTTAAAATGATGAAAGGCTTTTATTTCTGCTCTTTTTTGCAGCACAGCAATGGAGTCGGCCAGCAGTGCAACGGTACTGTCAGGTACAACGGGCTGTTTGGTAAGATCAAATAGCCGTTGTTTAATCTTGCGGATCTGTTCCATATCTGTTTTAGCACTGGCCCAGTGTTTTTCTTTTAATTGTTTGAACTGTTCAAGCTGGCGATCGGTAAATCCTACTTCTTTTTTCAGGGCAGCGGTAAAACCTTCCCGCTCTTTGTCGAAAGAATGCTTTTTGGAAAAGATAAAGGTATATGCCAGTAATGCCAGATTGGTGATCAGAAGCAAGGCGATGATAAAAATAAGGGTCTTATTTCGTTCCGTATTGTTCATTCCTTTATTTGTTAAAATCATAGCTGGTGTTGGAGGCCAGGATAAAATTCTCGTTTTGCAGGATATCCGATTCGGTTCCTGCAGTGGTAACTGTTTCTGCCCGCTGCTTGTTGTTACCATCAACGATCAGGTAAATATTTACGGTCAGGATCGTTACAAGGCAGCAAACAGCCACAACCGGTTTTGCGATCACACTGCCGGTCCGGGTCCAGAAATTGGATTCCTCCTTCAAACGGGCCATTACCCGGGTATGCATAAAAGGCCGGGCTTCGGCCCTTTCGATGCCATCCAGGCTGTTAAGGATGGTTTCGATATGATTTTGCTCTTTCATTCAAAACGGGTTTAAAGTTTCATGATTGCTACAGTATCTAAATATATCCTATTAATAGTATTCGACGTCATTTTTCCGCTTTTCTTTTACCCACGGGGTTTATAGTCTTTTTCCAGGATTTTTCGAAGATTGTTTTTAGCCCGGTGCAACAGAGATTCGATGGACGATACCGAAGTTTCCAGTACCTCGCTTACTTCCTGGTAGCTTAATCCTTCAACCTTATTCAGGATAAACGCAATCCGCTGATTTTCAGGGAGTTGATCAATCGCTTTGAATAAAATAGACGCATTTTCTTTTTTATCCAATACAATACCGGGATGTTGAAAATCCGGCGGGTTCACCACCACCTGGCTGTCGTCTCCAAAAATGCTGCGCACAAATCCAAACCGTTTTTTCCGCTTTTTTTTGCGTTCAAAGTCCAGCGATTTGGTGGTAGCGATCCGGTAGATCCAGGTAGATAGTTTAGATTCTCCTTTAAACGAATGGATCGACTGGAAAACCTGCACAAATACATCCTGGGAGATGTCTTCGGCGTCCTCCTCGCTTTTTACAATGGCCAGGCAGGTATTGTAGACCATATTCTGGTAGTTGTCAACCACCTGTTTAAACGCGGCTTCATTGCCCTGCTTTAATTCCTGTACTAATATTTCTTCGTTCAGCAATGTAATACCGGTTAATTCGGCGATATTACAAAAAAAACGGATAGTACCGGTTAAAACATTGGGCCGCCGGGCCGTCCGCTGCCGCGCATCATACCGGGAGGGCCTCCCTGCCATTCTCTTCTGTGTTCGCCACCCTCTTCACGGGCCGGTGCTTTCCCCTTGCCAAAACTGCGCAGGCTGTAGGTAAACGTGAGCATAAAGTACTGGCGCAATACTTTTGTGGTAGTGGTTTGTACGAGGTTATAATCATTAAGTGACTGGCTGAAACTATTGTTCTGTTTTAAAATATCAAATACAGATAATTTTAATTCTGCTTGTTTTTTAGCAAGGAATTTTTTTCCGGCAGCGGCATTCCATAATGTGTAATAAGTTCCTTTAGCATCGTTATTGGTAAAATGAAAGCCCTCATAGGAGAGGTTGGTATTGATAAACCATCCGTTTTTTGACAACAGGTTCAGCGCCAAGCTGGGACTTTGCTGTATATAATTTTGCCCGCTGGCGGCATTTTCCAGAGTACTCGCCGTTTGCGTATAGTTTAAATCGTAGCGGAGCGTAAAGTCTACATACTGGCTGATGTTACTGCTCAATGATACGCCGCTTCCCAATGTATTCCTGGCAACTTTACCCACTACGTTGTTGTACTTGCTGGGCGTGTTGCTATAATTATAGCTCCCGGTAATGCTAAAGTTGGACTTGATATATTTAATAGGGAAGGCATAAACCAAAAAGCTATTGAAGTTCTGGTATCCGTTCAGGTTGATGTAAGTAGTGTTCGTAATTCCTTTGTTGTTAACCACATCGCTGGTAATGTAGTTTTGCGCAGCGGAATACGAAAAATTGGCTGCAAAACTGTTGCCTTTGCGGGTATTGGCATAAATGTAGCGAAATGATCCCCAATGGCTATAGGATTGCTTAAGGTTAGGGTTACCTTTGACAATATTGGTCTGGTTTGAACTATCCGCTACATCCTGTAACTGGTCTACACTAGGGAAATCTGTATTGGCCCGGTAATATACCCGGAGATTGCTGTAGTCTCCGATCTTTTTCGACCACCGGAGATTGGGTAGAAGCGCCACAAAATCCTGGCTGGTTTTAACCGGAGAGGGATAGATCCGGTCGCTTCTGAGGTCGGAATACTGAACATCAAACCCTGCAGAAAACTGGTTATCCCGTCCCTTTCCTAATCGATAATTTGCGCTTCCTGTATGAGTGGTGATAGTGCTTTTAAAATTGTTGGATTGTCCAGGGTTAAAAAGTGTGTAATCGATCCCATCATAATCGTAGGTTTTCTGATCCCTTTTATTGATACGTACGCTCGGCGAATAGCTCAGCTCCATTATTCCCTGCTGACCTATAGGTTCTGTATAGTTAATCCGGGCTGAGTAATTAGCGCCATTTGTAGGGTTTGTCCTGTATTGATTCCGGACATCCGGCAAATTAATGTTCTCAAATTTTTGGAGGTTGGTCAGGTTATAACTATCCCCATCATTTTTAGAAAAATTAGCTTGCAGGAATGTGGAAAAAGTACGCCCTGGTTTTCTAAAACTGTGGCGATACATTAAGTTATTTCCCAGGGAGAATCCGCTTCTGTTAGACCGGCTGCTTCCGTCGGAAATGTAGGAGCTGTCTCCACTTTCATAGATAGCAGTTTTGTAAGTACTCGACGTGCTGCTATTGTTCTGAAACGTCCAGCTGGGAATATACATTATCGTGTTATTGGAGTCGATCTTGTACTCCAAGCGCATATTGATCCGGTGCATATTGTTGTTGGAAGTAGACTTGTTGTTTGTAGAAAGGTTAAGCGTGCGCTTGTCCTCAGTAACGGTGGGCGAAAATGTAAACGATTCGTTATTGTTGGTGCTGTTCCTGAAATCGTAAGACGCAGTAATGGATACTTTTTTGCCCCATTGATCAGAAAAATTGATTCCAAACGCATTGGTTTGGCTAATACCCGGGGCCTGACCCACATTCAGTGGTCCGCCACCAAAACCGCCACCACCACGACCGCCGCCGCCGCGTCCGCCACCACCACGGCCGCCGCTACTCATAACTCCCAGCACATCCTGTTGGGCAAAGTTTTGCTGATTGATATTATTAAAATTGCCGAGGAGTGTTATGCGCCTGTTGCCGCTGAAAAAACTGGCATTACCCCCGCCATAATAGCGGTTATCGGTTCCATAGCCGGCAAATATGCGCCCGAACTGACCGTTTCTTAGGCCAGATTTTGTTACAATATTGATGGCTTTTGCCGTGTTCCCATCATCGAACCCGGTTAGCTGGGCCTGGTCGCTCATCCGGTCATATAGCTGTATTTTATCTACAACTTCGGCGGGCAGGTTTTTTAATGCCATAGAAGCGTCATCCCCAAAAAAGTCCTTGCCGTCAACTGTTACCTTTTTTACCTGTTCACCATGACCGGTCACCGCACCGTCCTTATCTACCGTTATACCCGGCATTTTCTTAATCAGGTCTTCCACCGTGGCATCGGGGTTGGTTTTGTATTGGCTGGCGCTGAACTGGGTGGTATCCCCCTTTTGGGTTACGGCTGGCGCAGAAGCTACGATCACCACCCCTTCCAGGGTAGTGGTTTTTTTGGGAATATATACATCCCCCAGATCTGCATCCCGCAGCGTATCTGAAAGGGTGATTTCTTTTTCAAGGGTTTCAAATCCGATAGAGGTGGCTTTTAAAATATATGCACCCAGGCTAAGATTGTTGAAGCTGAATTTCCCCTCCTTGTCTGAAACTGCCGATGCCTTTATACTGGAGTCGGCAGCATTTTGCAGTTGAACGGTAGCGCCGCCCACCGTGGAACCCTCAACAGGATCCATCAAAGTGCCTTTTATAGATTGTCCGTTCATAGCAACTCCGGTCATCACAAGTACGAATAATAATGCAATATGCTTCATAAATAAGGGGTATAAAGTCCATTGGACGATGAAAAAGGGGCAAACTTTCGGTTGGGGATCCAGATGGACCTGAAAAATATTGATAAATAACGACTTGCATGGTTTCTTTTTGCCCTCATCCGGAAAAGAATCGCATAAATAACCGTATTTAGGCATATTCTTAAAAAAAGTCATTTATATTGCGGCTCTTAAAAAATGACCATGGAGTATAATAAGTTAGTTGCAGTTAGTGGATTATCGGGCTTATTTGAGCTGATTAGCAGTAAAAACGACGGGGCCATTGTTCGCTCCCTGAACGACAAAACAACCAAATTTGCATCTTCCCGCATTCATCAGTTTTCACATCTCGAAAGCATAGAAATTTATACAATCAGGGATAATGTAAACCTGGTGGATGTGTTTAATGCCATGCAAGCTGACGGTACTGCTTTACCGGATGTAAAAGATGATAAGGCCATCAAAGCGTATTTTCAAAAAGTATACCCCGACATGGATTTTGACCGGGTATATATCTCCGACATGAAAAAAATCGTGAAATGGTTTGATCTCCTCCAAAAAAACAATATCGAAATTAAACTAACGGAAGCTCCGGAAGAAACAACCGAAGAAACACCGGTAGTAGAAGAAACCCCTGCACCGGCAGCAAAAAAAGCAACAGCAAAAACCCAGGAAGCTGAGGAAGCTCCGGTAAAAAAGGCACCCGCCAAGAAAGCCGCTGCAAAAAAAGCCGCAAAAAAGAAAGAAGATTAATCAATACCTCATTTTTATAACTACCGCCCCCGCTACAACGGGGGCGTATTGTTGGATGATGGTTTGCTTTTTATAAAGTATATTGCTGCTCCGGGTACCCGTTTGACCGTTACTCCGAACAGCATAATTGAAAAATGATCAACATGAAATTAGACGCAAATATTCAACCCTTACAAAGACAGTTTTTACCTGCGGGTTTCAAGATTACAGACTGGCAAACGCTGGAGCCCTATTTTAAAGACCTCGCAGGTCGGGAATTACCTGATATGGAAGCGCTGAACCGGTGGCTGCAGGACATCAGTGAACTGGAAGCCGTGGTAAGTGAGGAAGCTTGCTGGCGCCAGATCAATATGACGCGTGATACAACGGATACAGCACTGGCCGAGTCGTTTACTTTTTTTATGACGGAGATTCAGCCCAAGATACAACCCTATGCCGACCAGCTGAACCGGAAGCTGATCGAAAACCCGCTTTCAAATGAACTTACTGCTCCGGAATATTTTACCTATCTCCGGAATGTTAAGAAAAATATCGAATTGTTCCGGGAAGAAAATATTCCCTTGCAATCGGAGCTGGCAGTAGAGGCACAGCAATTCGGTGCTATCGCAGGAAAAATGACTGTTACTGTAAATGACCAGGAATATACCCTGCAGCAGGCCGCCAAATTCCTGGAAAGCCCGGACCGGACTTTGCGGGAAAGCGTATACCGTAAAATTGGTGACCGGCGCCTGCAGGATAAGGATGCCCTGGATGATCTTTTCGATTCACTTTTAAAAAAACGCCACCAGGTAGCATTGAATGCAGGCTTTGAAAATTACCGGGACTACCGTTTTGCCGAGCTGGGACGTTTTGATTACAACAAGGAAAACTGTTTCCAGTTTCATGAAGCGGTAAAGCAACATGTATTGCCATTGGTGGATAAGATCTATCAACAGAAAAAAGAAAAACTGGGCTTGGATACACTGCGGCCCTGGGATATCGATGCGGAACCTGCGGGTACCGAGCCCCTGCGTCCCTTTAATACCGGCAGTGAGCTGGTGGAAAAAGCCATCCATTGTTTTAATGAGCTGAATCCCTTTTTTGGAGACTGTTTACGGAAGATGAATGAAATGGGCCGGCTCGACCTGGAAAGCCGTAAGGGGAAAGCTCCGGGCGGATACAACTGCCCACTGGCGGAAACGGGTGCACCATTTATATTTATGAATGCTGCGGGTACCATGGATGATGTAACCACCATGGTGCATGAAGGCGGCCACGCCATTCATTCTTTTTTAACGCATCCGTTAAAGTTATCGGCTTTTAAAGAATACCCGACCGAGATCGCTGAAGTGGCCAGCATGAGCATGGAATTGTTCAGCATGGAACACTGGACCGGTTTTTTTAAAACCACGGAAGAACTGAAACGGGCACATGAACAGCAACTGGAGCGCGTACTGACCATCTTCCCCTGGATTGCTACCATCGACCAGTTTCAGCACTGGATTTACGAGCACCCCACGCATACCCGCGGAGAGCGGTTGTCGGCATGGCAATCCATACTCGCATCCTTTACTCCGCAAACACTGGATACCGGCGGACTTGAAGACTACCGGAACTTCAGCTGGCAACGGCAATTGCATTTATATGAAGTGCCATTTTATTATATCGAATATGGCATTGCTCAATTGGGTGCTATTGGCCTGTGGCAGCAATATAAAAAAGATAAGACGCAGGCCCTGGATCATTATATACAGGCCCTGAGCCTGGGCGGTACCCGCCCCTTGCCCCAGCTCTTTGAAGCTGCGGGATTAAGATTTGATCTGTCACCCGATCACATTAAAGGGCTAATGGAATTTGTAAAAGGCGAACTGGACAAGCTCTAAACCGGTTCGCATGGAAGATAAAACGAAGCTCCTTATTAAAGGAGCTTTTTTACACCCTTTTAACGGTATTCGTAGTGACCTCTTACCCAGTGCCTGTAACCATGGTAGCCCGGCGACCAGTGACCTGGAATCCACACACGGTGCCGGGGTGTACGAGGATAGGCGTTTACGGTGCAGGAACCAAGGCCCGAGAGGAATAGTACCACCAGCGATCCCCAAACTACTGTTTTAAACGTTTTCATAGAACATCATTTTAATCAATAAAGCGGATACGTTTATTGGAACGAAGACAATATAAAAAGTTTAACACGGGTAGTGCGCAGAACCGTTAAAGGATCTGTAAAAACAAAAAGAGGAAATATGCAAAGTCCCGGCGCATGTATTGGTGCAAAAAGCAAACCGGAGTTTATCTGCCCGTAACGCTAAATGTAATGGGCTGCTTGCGGTAAGCTTTCACAAAACGGCCATACTGCCGGGCTGGGGTCCATTTTCCTGAACGCCGGATCACCCGGATGGCCTCATCCTCCAGCCCGTAACCGTTACTGGTTAGCGCTTTTATATTTGAAATATTACCTGCTGTATCGATAATAAACTGTACAATAACTCTATATTGCCCGACCGGAGCTCCGGCCCGTATCGGGCGTGTGGCATCCAGTGTACGGGTCAGGTAGGTCATCCAGGCCTTGGTGCCTCCGGGAAAACCGGCATCTTTTTCTTCACGGGTATAAAGGCTGTCGCCATTGGTTACAGAGCCATCAGGATGATAGATCTTTTCGATGCCGGTATTGCCGGAAAAAATAAAAGCCCGGGTCTTCCGGCCCGCGGTGTCATAACTGATATCCTGCAAGGTATTACGGATACTATCTGTAATCACTTCGTTGATAATGGTACTTCCTGTAAAATACCGGAATTTCTTTTTGAAGGAAACAGCGCCCCTTACATAAATAATAGAATCGGTTTGACGGCCCGTGCTATCCCATTGTTGCATAAGGCCGTCCAGCTCGTTCCATACATAACGTTTTACCTGTTGTACACGGCCGTTTGAGTAGTAGTCGATGCTTTTTCCATGCAATACGTTTAAAGAAGAATCGGTATAGGTTGCCGAAAATATCTTTTGATCATTATGTATTAAAAAGAAATCGACCCACACCAGTGAATCTTGTTTGAGTCCCTTGCCATAAACAAAGGCCTTTTCTTTTTGGGTAGGTGCCAGGCTGGCGTCAAAATAATACGTGTACCGTTTTATCTGACCGTTTACGGAAAGCGATAGCATCAGCATCAAAAAAGCAGCGAGGATGGTTTTCATATTGAACATGTTGGAGATAAACAGTTAAGCGTTTCAGATCCAGATCAAATATACAGAATTCTGAAATGCTGTTGCAGACGGCTCTGTATAAATGCTCCTGCGAGGATTATTTAAGCATTATCGGCAACTGGGGCATCGAATCAAAAAAGGCTGCTTCCTGAATGGGAAAACAGCCTCTTCTGAGCAGATGCAGGATGCCGGTTAAAACATGCTGATATCTAACCGGCCCCCGGTAAGACATTTGCCCGAAAGCGACGGAGTGGGAATTGCGGCGTTAAGGATTGCCGACTTTATTTCTTTCATTCCGGCACCGGGATGTACAGAGGCATAGAGTGCCGCTGCGCCTGCTACATGCGGGGCCGCCATCGATGTTCCGCTTAATGCCGCATAGCTATTGTTCAGATAGGTAGAAACAATAGACTCGCCGGGAGCGGCAATATCAACGGTTTTTGCCCCATAGTTGGAGAAGTAAGACAGGTTGCCGTTGCGGCCGATAGAGGCAACGGAGATGATATTGTCCATTTTCAGACTGGCGGGGTATACCGGAACCTTATCATTGTTGTTGGTATTATTACCGGCGGCGGCAATGATCAGTATCCCGGCTCTGCCGGCTCTGCGGATGGCTGCCTCCAGGTTTTTGGAGCTGGTATTGCCTTCCCAGGAACAGCAAAGCGCAACAATATTCAATTGCTGTTTTGTTTTGAGCGCAATAAAATAATCAATAGCCAACGCTGCGCTAAAAGCCGTGCCACTGTTGCCTTCCATAAATTTTGCACTTAGAAGTTTTACATTCCAAACCACACCGGCTACACCAATCCCGTTGCCGCCTTCGGCGCCGATAATGCCGGCAACATGGGTGCCATGAAAATCACTGCCGTTATAAACGGCGGCGTTGTTTTGATAAAAGTTCCAGCCATAAACGTCATCGATATAACCGTTCTGGTCGTCGTCGATCCCGTTGGCTGGAATTTCACCGGGGTTCACGCCGGCATTATTTTTCAGGTCATCATGCTGATACATATATCCCTGATCAACAACACCTACATATACATTGCCTGAGCCTGTTTTATGATTGTTCCAGGCGGTGCTGGCCTGACAGCCGTATCCGCCGGCCTGCATATTCCACTGGGCATTGGTATAGTAAGGGTCATTGGGTACCTCAGCCGCGTGGTAAATATAATTGGGTTCGATAAAATCGATCTCCGGTGCATTCTTTACGTCGTTAATAGCTGCAAGTACATCCGATGAGGTTTCAATGAGGTCGATATCGCCCTCATCTTCAAAACCGGGAATGGATTTTGGATTCGCTTTATCCCTCAATTTCCCTTTTAACTTTGTAAGGATCGCCGTTTTATTTTTGGCCGGAGTTCCGTCTTTGAATTTTACAAGCAGCTGGCCGGGGATATAATCTTCGCCTGAACCCGTTCCCGTAAGGCGCTGGGCTTTACTTTCAGCAGACAGTGATGGTGGTTGGGGAGCACCAGGATTTACTTCGCTTTTTTGGCAACTGTAGAGGCACAGTCCGAGGCATAAACCCACGGTGAGTTTGAATGATTCTCTGATCATCATGGTTTAGAGTTTAAAACGTTTATTTAAAGGGCCGGAGTATGGGCAAATACTCCCGGATTAATGCGAAAGTATTAACAAAATATGACATTTGAATGATTGTTCTTGAACCGGCATCTAAAACCTGTATTTTTTTTAATAAGTTATCCTGGAGAATGTTGTCGGTTACCATCTTTTTGGAGTGTCAATATTTTTCAACTCATGGGCGCATCACTGAAGATGAGTCCATGGCATAAAGCATCCGGTGTGCATAGAGAAGATTGATAACCGGGTAAGCCATTACCTGCAGAGGCGTGTAAAAGGCCCGGGAAAAATGAAACAATCCCTTTTTTATGCAATGGGTTTGATTTTTGCTATCTTTATCTGGCAGCCGGGTATATGATTACAACCGTGCCGGGTTTGCAGAAGGAATTCAAAGAAAACGCTTGTTGATGCAAAACTTTTAAAAAAGATTATATGAAAAAACTATTATTTTTTTTGGCAGGTATCTGCCTCGTGATCGGAGTATCTGCCCAGAACGGTGAAAAGAAAAAACCCGCCAGTCCGCCTGCGGCTGTTTCAAAGACGATTAAATCGGGTGTAACTGTTTCTATCAATTACAGTCAGCCGTCAGTAAAAGGACGAACCGTTGGAAAGGATGTAGAACCTATGGACGGAAAAGTATGGCGCGCAGGCGCTAACAAAACCACGCTTTTTGAATTAAGCAAGGACGCTACCATTAACGGAAAACAGCTGCCAGCTGGAAAATACGGGTTGCATGTGTTAACCGGCAATGGCGACTGGACCTTTATCTTCAGCAAAAAATGGGATCAGTGGGGTACGGAGTACAGCGAGGCCGACGATGCCCTCCGGGTTACAGTAAAGAGCAAAAAGCCGGCAAAATTTGCAGAGGCATTAACCTATACCATCAGTGATAACGGCCAGGTTTCGCTTTTATGGGGCGATCATGAGGCTGGCTTTACTGTAAAATAATGTACGGATTCATATGCGATCAAAGAGAGGGTTCGCCTGTTTGGGTGTAACCCTTTTTAGTGACCGGCATGAATGTGTTTTCCTGTTAAATTTGCACGAATGAACAGAGTGGTGATCACAGGTCGTGGTATTTATTCCTGCATTGGCAAAAACCTTGCGGAAGTAAAAGATTCCCTGTATGAGGGAAAATCGGGGATCATATTCGATCCCGTTCGTAAAGCATTTGGATACCGGTCTGCGCTTACGGGTTTCGTTGAGCGTCCTTCGTTAAAAGGATTGCTGGACCGGCGCTCCCGGATCATGCTTCCGGAAGAAGGGGAGTATGCCTATATGGCAACCATCGAGGCCCTTCAGGAGGCGGGTCTTTCTGAAGAGGACCTGGCACGGCTGGAGCCGGGCATTCTTTACGGCAACGACAGTTCCGCAAAAGCGGTGATCGAATCTACAGACCTGATCCGCGAAAAAAAAGACACCATGCTGGTAGGGTCGGCGGCGGTTTTTCAAACCCTGAACTCTACCGTAACCATGAACCTGGCCACCATCTTTAAATTAAAAGGCATCAACTTAACCGTAAGCGCGGCCTGCGCCAGTGGCTCACATGCGATTGGCCTGGCGTATATCCTTATAAAAATGGGCTTGCAGGATTGTGTAGTTGCCGGCGGCGCGCAGGAGATCAATCACCTGTCGATGGGTACTTTCGATGCCCTCGGCGCTTTTTCGGTACGGGAAGATGCACCGGAGAAGGCGTCTCGTCCATTCGACAAAGACCGCGATGGGCTTATCCCCAGTGGCGGGGCTGCTACGGTAATCCTGGAAAGCCTGGAGTCGGCCCAAAAAAGAGGTGCTCATGTCCTGGGAGAAGTCATCGGCTATGGATTTTCATCCAATGGGGAGCATATTTCCAATCCCACCGTGGCCGGACCGGCCAAATCACTACGGATGGCTCTGAATGATGCCGGGATAGCGCCTGGTATGATCGACTATATCAACGCGCACGCCACCAGTACACCGGCAGGGGATGCCAGCGAGGCCAAAGCCATTGCAGAAGTATTCCAGGGCTGCAATACACCCGTAAGTTCCACAAAATCAATGACCGGACACGAATGCTGGATGGCGGGCGCCAGTGAGATCGTGTATTCCAGCATTATGATGGAGCACGGATTTATGGCCCCCAATATCAATTTTGAAACCCCCGATACTGATACCTCAGCGCTAAATATTGTAAAAAATACAACGAATAAAAATATAGATGTATTTTTGTCCAATTCATTTGGGTTTGGAGGAACCAACTCTACCCTCATTGTAAAAAAGTGGTAATTTGAGCTAATGCTAAGCATGGAGAAAATAATAGATACGACCAATGCATTTTTGGTAGATGAATTTGAGGCCGATGCAGATCTGATAAAGCCGGAGGCAAATCTCAAGGAAGTATTGGACCTGGACAGCCTGGATTATATCGACCTGGTGGTGGCCCTGGAAAGCAACTTTCATTTTAAGGTGCAACCCGGCGATTTCCTGCCGTTGGTGACCTTCAACGACTTTTACAACTATATACACGCACAGATCCAGAAAAAAGAGGCGGCCTGATGCCTCGTTTTATTTTTTGGGTCGGCTGAAGTACAAAGCCCGGCTTTGTTGCCACGCTCGCTTGTGCACCTGTGCAGGAGGTAGCGGCCCGGTTTTTAAGTATGGGGCGACTGGTGCTGCACATCGCGTAAGAATCAGCAACCCCATGTCTCCCGAGTCTCCCTGTTTCCCAAGAGGGCAATAAGAAAAGAACAACTGCATTCTGACAGGCTTCCTATATTTGGGTATTTTAAGGAAATTCAATGGCAAACTGGGACGGAAGCTCCAAGGGTACAAAACTGGGTTATAGCATCTTTATCGGCCTGCTGAAAGCAGGAGGCACGACACCGGCTTATTTTCTGTTGCGGTTTGTGGCCTTTTATTATTTTTTATGCAGTACCGTGTCCAACCGGGCCATAAAATATTACCTGAACCAACGGCTGGGGTATGCCGGATTTAAAGCGGTACGGCTGCGCTACCGGAATTATTACTGGTTTGGACAGGCCCTCATCGACCGTATTGTAATGATGAGTGGCATCCGGAACCGGTTCTCTTTTGATTTTGACGGAGAAGCGCACCTGCGTGCAATGGTAACAGCCGGGAAAGGCGGTCTGTTGCTGAGTGCTCATATCGGCAACTGGGAAATTGCGGGCCATTTGCTCAAACGGCTGAATACCCGGATTAATATTGTCATGTATGACGGCGAGCACCAGCAGATAAAGGAATACCTCGATGGGGTTACCGGAGAACGGAATGCCCGAATCATCATCATCCGGGATAATATCTCGCATATTTACGAAATCATGGAGGCGTTGAACAATAACGAATTGGTTTGCATGCATTCCGACCGGTTTTTAGAGGGAAACAAAACCCTGACCGCTTCCTTCCTCGGCGCCCCGGCCCGGTTCCCTGCAGGGCCCTTTACCCTTGCGGCCAAACTACCGGTACCGGTTTCTTTTGTGTTTGCATTAAAAGAGTCATCCAGGCACTATCATTTTTTTGCCACTCCGGGCATGGTATACCACAATCATTCCGAAAAAGCGGCCCCGGAAGCGATCCTTGCTGATTTTATCAGGCAAATGACTGAAAAAGTACAACGCTACCCCGATCAGTGGTACAATTATTATCCGTTTTGGGATGAAAATCGCTTATAAACAACGGGTGCTTCTAAGCCCACACCCTTTCATGAAACCAGAATGACGATTGATCCGGTACAAATAACAACCGGGAGAAAAACTCCCGGTGCAAACCAAAGTTTCTGTAATTTTAGCGCGTTGGCCTTGGAAAATGCCAACTGTTTATTTGAGTATGAGTATCGCCAGTGACATTTTGCCCTATATTCCGCAGCGGCCGCCCTTTGTAATGATACAAACGCTGGAGCGTTCGGACGATAGTGGCGCAGAAACCAGGTTTACGGTAACCGAAGACAATATTCTGGTAGCGGGCGGGCTTTTAAAAGAGCCCGGCCTGGTGGAGAATATTGCTCAAACCGCCGCCGCGCGGATCGGTTATATCTGTAAACAGGAAAACAAACCGGTTCCGGTGGGCTTTATTGGTGCCATACAGCAGTTAAAAATAGCCCGCCTGCCCGCTATCGGGGAAGTATTGGAAACTTCCATCCGGATTCAGAACCAGGTATTCAATGCAACGATTGTAGAGGGCAGCATCGCCATAAATGGGGATGTGATTGCTTCCTGTGAAATGCGCATATTTGTTGCCGGATAAAATCAACCAATAATTAAAAAAACAGATTATGAAAAAGAGCTCTACCAAAATAATGTTTCTTCTTTTTGTATTAACAGCAATTACCGGCTTGCGCAGCCAGGCTCAAACCCTGAACGAGGTATTGACAAACAGCGATATTCCAATCTATTATTTTGGCATTGATTTTACAAAGGCAAAACTCATCGGTGATGCCGCTGCAAAGGCCGATGATATTGTGGCCCGCCAGTTTGACGGCATTAACGATCTGATGCTGAACGAATCTAAAAAGTATGATATTGCCGGTGCCTTCCGCAAGGATGAACTCAACAGCGATCTGAGCTTTGTTTCCAAGCGGAACCAAAAACGGGATCCGGAAACCTTGCTTTCATCCAGCTCCGAAGATTACAATCTTTTAAAGGAAAGTGATATTATCACCCTGGTTAAAGGATTTAATACAGGTGATAAAAAAGGTACCGGGCTTTTATTTGTGGTCGACGGTATGAATAAACCCAAGAAAGAACTATCGGTTTGGGTAACCCTGTTCGATATCCGGTCAAAGAAGATACTGCTGACAGAACGCGTAGAAGGCGCAGTGGGCATGGGCTTCAGCTTCCGGAATTATTGGGCCACCGGGTTCAAAAAAGTGATCGATCATATTAAAAACAGTAAATACGCCGCGTGGAAATCGAAATCATGAAGGAACTGAAAGATACAACTGAGGTCCTCATCCGTTTTAACGAGGCAGATCCCCTGGGTATTGTCTGGCACGGCCATTACATCCGCTATTTTGAAGACGGCAGGGAAGCTTTCGGGAAAAAATACGGCATCGGGTATCTTGATTTTTTTAAGGAAAATGTAGTAGTACCCATTGTTCACGCAGAATGCAATTACAAGAAATCGCTGAAATTCGGCGACAGCGTATTGGTTGAAACGATCTATGAACCTTGCGAAGCTGCCAAGATCAACTTCCGGTTTAATTTATACAAAGCATCCGACCGCTCGCTGGTGGCTACGGGCAGAACCACGCAGGTGTTCCTGGATAAGGATACGCAAACCCTTTTGTTGAACAATCCTCCGTTCTTTCAGGAGTGGAAACAAAAATTTGTGATGTAAAGGGAATGAAGAAGGTGTTTGTTTTAGCTCAGAATATTGTTTCCCCGCTGGGAAACACGGCAAAAGAAAACTTCGAAGCGCTATGCGCCGGGAACACAGCAGTAGCCATCCATAACGATGTTTCCAGAAGCCCGGTACCGTTTTGTGCTGCGCTGATGGATCCGGCTTTTTTTAAGAACACCCCGGCTTCATTCACCCCTTTTGAAGCGCTTACAGCAGCCTCTATGGCAGATGTGATCCGACAGGCAAAAATAGACCCGGCCGATCCGGACACGACCTGGATCCTCTCCACAACCAAGGGTAATATTGGTTTACTGGAAGGGCAACCCGTTACCCGCGAACTAAAAGAAGCAGTAGGGCTAACAGTATCTGCCCGGAAAATTTCAGAATATTTTGGTTTTAAGCATACCCCGCTGATTGTATCCCATGCTTGCATCTCCGGCACCCTGGCCATCATTACCGCCAGGCGGATACTGGAAACCGGTAAATACAAAACAGTTGTGGTTGCCGGGGCAGATCTGATCACCCGGTTTATCCTTTCGGGATTTCAATCCTTTCATGCGGTAAGCGAAGTGCTTTGCAAACCATTTGACGCCAATCGCAACGGAATCAACCTGGGAGAAGCTGCTGCTTCAGTGGTTCTTTCTACAGTGCCTTCTGCTGAAGCAGACCGGATCACCATCAGCGGGGGCGGCGTTAGCAATGATGCTAACCATATTTCCGGTCCTTCCCGGACGGGGGCAGAACTGTATATGGCGATTGGTCGTGCCATGAAAGAAGCAGCAGTCGATGCTGAGGCCATTGACTTTATCTCCGCGCACGGAACGGCTACCATTTATAACGACGACATGGAAAGCCGGGCCATCACCCTGGCCGGGTTGCAATCCGTTCCCGTAAATAGTATGAAAGGCTATTACGGGCATACCCTGGGTGCCGCGGGGTTGCTTGAAACCGTTATCGGTATCGAATCGCTGAAGCAACAGATCATCATTCCTACCATGGGATTTGAAACACCAGGTACAGCAGCACCCATTCACGTTTGCAGTGCACTCACTAAAACGCCGGCAAAAGCGTTCTTAAAAACCGCATCCGGGTTCGGAGGATGTAATGCAGCAATCGTAGTGGTTAAAAGCGTAAAGGGTTAAAAGTTTAACGTTATGGGCACCGTAAGCAGGTTTGAAGATCTTGAAATATGGAAACTGGCGAGGGAGTTGTCAAAGATGATTTATAGTTTTACATTGAGAGAATCTTTTTCAAAAGACTATAAATTAAAAGATCAGATAAGAGGCGCTTCAGGTTCTGCAATGGACAACATTGCAGAAGGCTTTGAGAAAGGTTCCCGATTGGAATTTGTAAATTTCCTGAGTTTTGCAAAGGGCTCTTGTGGTGAGGTAAAATCCCAACTATATAGGGCATTGGACCAGGAATATATAGCAGAAGGGGAACAGATTGAAGCGTATAATCAATACAATAAATTATCTGCCGGGATATCAAACTTCATTTCTTACCTGAATCAATCGGCAATTAGGGGCTCTAAATTTAAAGGCAGAACGGGCGGTTAAAGATGGGCTGGAGCACTGTAATGCCGGAACTTTTAAACATTCAAACTTTTAAATATAAATAATGATAGATTTCTACAAAGGAGAACATTATTCAGCGATGGACGCAAAGCATATGGCACAGATCATTGCCCATGGCCCGATCGTATTCCAGGTGGCGCGTGTGTTAAGAGATAAGCAGATTCTTAGAGTAATAGAAGAGGCACGGAGCGCAGGCATTGCGTTGAATGATATTTGCGAAAAAGTAGGTCTTTCTGAATATGCCGTACGGGTACTGCTGGAGGCTGGTTTGGGAATGCACCTGGTGAAATATACAGCCGATGAGAAATTTGCGTTAACAAAAACAGGTTATTTTATCCTGCACGATCCGCTTACCAATGTAAACATGAATTTTGTACAGGACATTTGCTATAAAGGAATGTACCATCTTGAAGAGGCTGTTGAAACCGGTAAACCTGCCGGGCTGCCGGAGCTGGGTAACTGGTCTACCGTTTATGAGGGCCTTTCGCAGTTGAATCCGCAGCAACAAAAAAGCTGGTTCGAATATGATCATTTCTTTTCAGACATTGCCTTCCCGGCAGTGTTAAAACATATTTATAAGCCGGAAAATCATATTAAAAAACTGTTGGAAATAGGCGGCAACACCGGAAAATGGGCATTGGCATCCACTAAATTCGATAAAGACGTATCCATCACCATTGTAGACCTTCCGGGACAAGCGGCCATGGCTAAAAAGAATATTGAAGACCTGGGACTGAGCGACCGTGTTGATTTTTATCCGGCCAATGTGCTGGATGAATCCGTGGTTTTTCCCACGGGATATGATGCGGTTTGGATGAGCCAGTTCCTGGACTGCTTTTCCGAAGATGAGATCGTTTCCATTATGAAACGTTGCGGCGCGGCATTGAACGCTGATGGCAGTATTTACATCCTGGAAGCGTTCTGGGACAACCAGCGGTTTGAAACCTCAGCCTTCTGCATCCAGCAATTATCAATTTATTTTACGGCCATTGCCAACGGTAACAGCCAGATGTACGACTCCCGGGTATTTAAAAAATGCGTTGAAAAAGCAGGCTTCGAGATCGTGGAGCAAATTGAAGGTATCGGGCTCAGTCACACTTTATTGAAATGTAAAAAGAAGGACTAACTTTGATTTTTGAAAGAACAGCCGTCATCACAAAACAGAAACTTTAAATCAGAATTGAAAATATGCAAAGGGAACAAACAGATGTACTGGTAATTGGCGCGGGGCCCGCAGGAACCGTAGCCGGCGCCATTGTAAATAAAGCGGGGTATAAGGTTCGGGTAGTGGAGAAAATGAAATTTCCGCGCTTTGTTATCGGAGAAAGCCTGCTGCCGCGTTGTATGGAAGCACTGGAAGAAGCAGGATTGCTGGAGTGCGTGTTAAAGATGGGCTTTCAACGGAAAACGGGCGCTAAATTTGTACGCAATGGTGTGGTTTGCGATTATTCTTTCGCTGATCAGTTTACCGATGGCTGGGATCATGCTTACCAGGTAACCCGTGCCGACTTCGATCAGGCGCTGGCCGACGGTCTTGAAGCGCAGGGCGTGCCCATTGAATATGAAACAACTGTTACGGCCATCCGGTTCAATGAAGATGGATCCTCCGTTACAACTGTTACCGATAATAATGGAAATGAAAAACAGATCGAAGCAAAATTCATTATTGACGGAAGCGGCTACGGACGTGTAATTCCCCGCTTGTTTGGGTTGGATAAGCCTTCCAACCTGGCTCCGCGCAAGGCGTTGTTTGTACATATCAAAGATGTCAATCGCCAGATGGATGATGAGCCGGATCGTATTACAGTGATTGTACATAAACCTGATGTATGGGTATGGGTGATTCCTTTTGCAACCGGCATTACTTCCGTAGGGTTTGTAGGTGATCCGGCCTTTTTTGAAAAGTATACCGGTACGCCCGAAGAGCAAATGCGCGCGGTAATAGCAGATGAGCCCTATATTGCTGAGCGGATGAAAGGTGTGGAGTTCTTATGGGAACCAAAAATCTTACAATCCTGGTCGAGCACTACAGAAAAGTTCTTTGGAAACGGTTTTGTGTTAACTGGCAACGTAACCGAATTCCTGGATCCTGTATTTTCTTCGGGAGTAACCCTGGCCACGGTTTCCAGTCAGATTGCAGGAAAACTGGTAGTGCGGCATTTAAAAGGAGAAGCGGTTGACTGGGATAAAGAATATACTGAAGTGATGATGCAGGGCGTAAACACCTTCAGAAGCTATGTAATGGGTTGGTACGATACTACTCTGCATACGATTTTCTTTGCAAAGGATCAGAACCCTGATATCAAGAAAATGATCTGTTCGGTATTGGCAGGGTATGTTTGGGACACCGACAACCCGTATGTGAAGGAGCACAATACGGCGTTGCATAAACTGGCCAAAACCATCCGGCTCCGGGACAGTATCGAATACATTAATAACGGATTTAAGGATAAAGTGTAGCGGTTGAGCGAAACCAGTATGCAGATCACATCGGCAGTAATCATACGGGAGGGGATCGTTGTAAAAGATGATTCAGCAATTTTCAGGGGTACTGAAACAGGAAGTGTGTTCTTGAATGCCGCTTATGAAGGGCTTGATGCGATGTATCCCCGCTTTTATAAAATGGACCTGCTCAGCAAAACAGGAACCATTGCAGTAAATGCATTGTTAAAAGAGCGTGTCGATCTTCAGCACCTGCCGCCGGAAGCCACAGGAATGGTGTTCAGTAACCGGAATGCAAGCATTGAAGCCGATGTACAATATTTGGAAGCCTCCAAAGCCTATCCAAGCCCGGCGCTATTTGTGTACACATTACCTAATATCGTCATCGGGGAGATCAGCATCCGGTATCAATTCAAGGGAGAAAATGCCTTTTTCATTTCGGATACCTTTGATGCAGACTGGATTCATTGGTATGTGGCGGACCTGATGCAACGCGGCTTACTAAAGGTATGTATTTGCGGCTGGATCGACGTGATCGGCGAACAGCCCGATGCCTGTCTTTTCCTGGTAGAACAGGTTCCGTTTTCAACAGGCACAACTTTTACCGCAGATAACCTGCGGCGTATTTATAATAAAGATTATGGAAAATAAGCAAGAACTGATACATCGCTTAAAGGAGCAGATCATTAAGCAGTTAAAATTAGAAGATAAAAAACCGGAAGACATCGGCGATCATGATCCGCTGTTTGTAGAAGGACTGGGACTCGACTCCATTGATGCGCTGGAACTGATCGTGCTGTTGCAGCAGGAATACAATATCAAATTAAAGAGTGCAGAAGAAGGTCAGGATGTATTCCGTTCTATAGATACGATGGCGGATTATATACTGGAACACGAAGGGAAGTGAGAAGATTATAGTGAGATGTTAATAGTCAATGGGGAATAGAGAGTAATAAATAGTCAGAAGATTCCAAACTTCTTACTATCAATTTTTCACTAATTACTCACCGTCTAATATCCAACAACTGATGTCTAAAGAACAAACCGTTTATATAGGAGGTCTGGGCGTTATTTCGGCAATCGGGAATAATGCAGCCGAAAATCTGGACGCACTGGTTTCCGGCAGGGCGGGGATGCAGGCCATGCAGCGGCTGCAATCGGTACATAAAGATACGCTTCCGGTGGCCGAGGTTCCATTATCTAACGAAGCATTAGCCGAAAGGGCAGGGCTGCCGGTTTCCATCAGCCGCACGGCCCTGTTGAGTGCTGTTGCCGCCCAAGAAGCCATTGCCGATGCCGGTATTGAATGTTCAAAATGGCGTACCGGCTTTATCTCTGCCAATTCGGTAGGAGGAATGGATAAAACCGAAGACTTCTTTCCCGGTTTTTTGCAGGACGCCGGCAATGGTGACCTGAAAATGGTGGTGAACCATGAATGCGGGGCTGTAACGGAAGTGGTGGCGGATGCGCTGGGAATAAAAGACTTTGTAACAACCATCAGTACGGCCTGTTCTTCCTCTGCGAATAGTATTTTTTTGGGCGCAAGGATGATCCGGCAGGGAATACTGGACGTAGCCGTGGCCGGAGGCACGGATGCACTAACGCGCTTTACATTAAATGGATTTAATACCTTAATGATCCTGGACCAGCAGTATTGCCAGCCCTTTGATGAAAACCGCCGGGGACTTAACCTGGGTGAAGGTGCGGGCTATGTGGTATTGGTGTCGGAGGCAGTGGCTGCTACATTAGGCAAAAAACCGTTTTGTGCGCTGAGCGGATGGTGCAATGCCAACGACGCCTATCATCAAACGGCCTCTTCTCCAACAGGGACCGGTTCGCTGTTGGCTATGAAGGGGGCCCTTAAAAAAAGCGGCTTGTCGCCGTCAGATATTAGCTATATCAACCTTCATGGCACCGGAACCCAGAACAATGATATTGCTGAAGGCACGGCTATTGCCACGTTGTTTGAAGGGTATTATCCGCCCATGAGCTCTACCAAATCCTTTACCGGCCATACTCTGGGCGCCAGTGGCGCTATTGAAGCCGTGTATGCGGCACTGGCGATTAAAGAAGGGTTGGTGTTTCCCAGCCTGCGGCTGCAAACGCCGATGAAAGACCTGCCTTTTTCAGTAACTACTGTACTGGAGAAAAGAAAGATCGATCATGTTTTGTCTAATTCTTTCGGGTTTGGAGGAAACTGCAGCTCGCTCGTGTTTTCAAGGGTCGCATTCAATCATTTGTAATATTTTATCGCTTGTACATTCAATCTGCATACGCCGTATCTCCGCAGGGCTCATTTAACGAGCTGTTGGAAAACCCTGCACCATACCGGGGCGACCGGCTGGCCTGTAAGGAGCCGGACTACTCAAAATATATTGATCCGAAGCTGATCCGGCGGATGAGCCGCATCATTAAAATGGGCGCCGCTGCGGCCATGGAATGTCTTCAGCAGACAGGTGTAACCATGCCCGATGCCATCACCACGGGCACTGCTTACGGCTGCCTGGCAGATACCGATCAGTTTCTGACCCGCATGGTGGAGTTTAAGGAAGAACTGTTATCGCCTACAGCATTTATTCAGTCTACCCACAACACCGTAGGTGCGCAGATTGCGCTGATGCTGAAATGCCATCACTACAATAATACCTACGTACATCGCGGCTCCTCTTTTGAAGCGGCTTTATCGGATGCTACCGGACTGATTGCGGAAGGGGAGGCAAAAACGGTACTGGTGGGTGGTGTAGACGAGATCATTGAGAAAAGTCATGCCATTTTAAGCCGGTTTGACCTGTATAAAAAAGAAGGCGATACTGCCACCCTCATCGGCGATCCCGGAAAAGGTACGATGGCGGGCGAAGGCGCAACTTTTTTCCTGCTCAACGGTAACCGGACGGCCGGGTGCCTGGCAAAGCTGGATGCAGCGCAGCATTGGTATAAGCCTGCTGCTGCAGCAGCCATACTGATAGAAGATTTTCTAAAAAGGAACCAGGTTGAGAGGGGAGGCATCGACCTGGTTATTACCGGGAATAATGGTGATGCCCGTTATGATAGGCAATATGAAGCCTTACTGCAATCGGTGTTTGAAGGCGTTCCTTCTATTCCCTACAAGCAATTCTGCGGTGAATATCCCACTTCCTCCGCCTTCGCGCTCTGGATGGCTTCGATGATCGTAAATACAGGTAAAGTGCCGGGTGCTGCGGCCATTGCTCCTCCCAAACGGGTACTGGTCTTTAATAATTACAAGCAGTTATACCCGTCGCTTTATTTATTGTCGGCATGTTAAATTTCAGAAATACCACGGTTGTTTTTTTTCTCCTGCTAGCCGCGTTTACCTATCTCCAGCTGCAGCAGGAATGGCCCTGGTATGGGTATTTTATACTGGTTACCATATACGCGCTTCTGTTGTTTTACGGCAGCTTTTATATCGGCTCCAATTTTTATATGCCGGTGGTTTGCAACGGAATAACCGGTAAAAAGCAGATAGCCATCAGTTTCGATGACGGTCCTCTGGAAAAATATACACCGGAGGTGCTGGCCATCCTGAAAGCACAACAGGTGCCCGCAACTTTTTTTTGCATCGGTTACCGGGCGGCGGAACATGAGGCGCTGTTTAAGCAGGTCCTTGCAGAAGGGCATATCGTAGGCAATCATTCTTATTATCACGATTTCTGGTTTGATATGCACGGCTCAAAAAGAATGATTGCCGAGTTGCAACAAATGCAAGACTTGGTGCATCATATAACCGGAAAACAAATGAAATGGTTCCGGCCGCCATACGGAGTTACCAATCCCAATGTGCGCAAGGCTGCACAAGCGTTGGGATATACAGCTATCGGCTGGAACGTGCGTTCCCTCGACACGATGATTAAGGATGAACGCAAATTGTTGCAGAAAATAAAAAAAGAACTGAAGCCCGGGGCCGTTTTTTTGTTTCATGATACCAGTCACGCGACAGTGCACATCCTTCCCACCTTTTTAACATTTGTTAAAGCGGAGGGGTACGACATTGTGCCGCTTGATAAATTGATAAATTTGCATCCTTATGCGTAAACTTTTTTTTATCCTGTTGTTAACAGGCATGGCTGTCAGCGGCTTTGCCCAATATAAGCCCGCCGGCAATGAAGCGGCTGTTAAAGCACGGTTTGGCGCAGCGGCACGGCAAATAAACAGTATTGCCAGCGATTTTACCCAGGTGAAAACCTTGAGCCTGCTTTCCGAGAAAGTAACCTCAAAGGGAAAGTTCTATTTTAAAAAGAACAATCTGGTGCGGATGGAATATACGACTCCCTACCAATACCTGATGGTGATCAATGGTAGCAAGGTTAGCATCAAGGACGGGCAGAAAACCAACAAAATGTCGGCAGGCTCCAGCAAAATGTTCCAACAGGCCAACCAGCTGATGATGGATTGTGCAAAAGGAACTGTTTTCGACAACCCGAATTTTTCAGTGAAGCTGCTGGAAAACGGCAGCAGTTACCTGGCCGATATGACGCCCGTAACCAGGGAGATGAAGGCGCTTTTTAAGTCGGTGAAAGTGATCCTGCAAAAATCAAATTTTCTGGTAAGCCAGGTACAAATGGTGGATAACCGGGGCGATAATACGGTCATCAGTTACTCTGGTCAACAATTAAATACCGCTCTTCCGGATGCGCTTTTTACTATTCGTTAATTTGGTGCTACTGGGCAGCTGTGCACCTGCGGTGTATAAAAAATTACAGCCCGCAGCGGGAAATATAGCTTGTATTGCCGCCTTCAGGCCCCATATTCAGCGGGCGTTGTACCAGGCATCGGTGGATGTGACCGGTAATCATCTGAGCGGACTACTGCTCATTAAGGAGATGCCCGACAGCTCTACCCGTATCGTTTTTACCAACGAAGCCGGGTTTAGTTTTTTTGATTTTGAATTTTCCCGTAACAACGGGTTTAGGGTGCACAGCATCATCCCCAAAATGGACAAGGCGGCGGTTCGCAAAACCCTTCGAAAGGATTTTGAGCTGCTGTTGATGAATGTGGTGGACACCGCCGTCGTTTCATCGGTTTTTCAAAAAGGGGAGGATCGTTACCATGCGTTTTATAAGGGTGAAGACGTATATTATTACATTACAGATACCCGGTGTGCGCAACTGATCCGGATGGAGCGCGGAAGCCGGAAACGAAAGGTGCTGGAAGCTACCAGGGGCGCTTTAAACGAAGGCATACCGGAAACCATGCACATCCGTCATTCCAATTTTAATTTTACTATCGATTTAAAAAGAATATACGACCATGCTGAATAATGATCTGTATACGATAACCGCTTTTGAAAATAATACGGGTGCTGTAGCTGCATCCATCCTTCTGAATACTGCACATCCGATCTTTGAAGGACATTTTCCGGGACAACCGGTACTGCCGGGGGTTTGCATGATGCAGATCGTAAAAGAAATTACCGAAGAAGCAACAGGAAAAAAACTGTTCCTGGGCGATGCGGCTCAATGCAAATTTTTATCAATGGTAGATCCCCGGGAAACGCCGGAACTAAGGGTGACAGTCGATTATAAGCAACCTGATAAAAACCAGTTGGCCATTACCGCTGTATTAAAAAGTGAAGCAGCTATTTTTTTTAAGATGAGTGCCAGCCTGTCGATACTCTGAGAGGCGAACCCTGTTTTTTTTTCAGGTCGTTTTGCCGCAGGGTTGCAGGCGATTTATTGCGCGCGGCAAAGTCAGCGCATTTGCGGCATTGCTTCAGTTGTGTGAAAGACGAATCCGGTCAGAGCTTCAGCCCCCCGATCAGGTGCTGTACCATATTTTCTTCCATGATTTCTGCGCTATGGGTTTTGGCGCTTTTCTGCCAGAATTCCAGGCCGCGAACGGAAGACAGGATGTTCAGTACCACTACATAAGGCAGTACGGGTTTGAACTCCTTATTGTCAATGCCCTGTTGTACAATCGATTCTATTTTTTTTACATAGCGGCGACGTTCGCTTACAAATTCGCCCAGCTTTTCTTCGTCCAGGTGCATCCATTCACTTACCATTACAGAATAGGATTCAAAATGATCAATCATCATTTTGGTATGAAAACGGATCAGCGATTCAATTTTCTGCAGTGAAGTACCCGCCGGATCCATATTATCAAGCTGTTCCCGGCAGTCACGCGCGATCGAAAAAATGATCTCCTCCAGGATCTCACTTTTGGAATGGATATGATTATAAAGACTGGCAGCTTCGATGCCTATTTTTTCGGCAAGGTCACGCATGGAAGTACCGGCATATCCTTTTTCCCGGAACATCCGCGCAGCTGTTTTAAGAATTTCTTCCTTTTTGGATGATCGTTTACGTGTTGTGGTAGCCATGTCTCAAAACTATGCTTTTTATCCAAAATATAGACAAGTTATTTTATAAATGCCGTCCGGGAACTGAAACCTGCAAAAGCCTGTGTCTGAAACATTAAACTTCAGGCGAATAAGTAGTAACTTTGCCGCCGTATTTTTAAAACAAAAACAACATTCATGTCTGTGATTACAGTGGGCACCATGGCCTTTGATGCTATTGAAACTCCTTTTGGAAAAGCAAATAAAATTGTGGGCGGTTCGGCCACTTATGCGGCTTATGCGGCCAGCTACTTTGTAAAACCCGTTCAGCAAATATCCATTATCGGGTACGATTTCCCGGATGAAGAGCTCAAGTCGCTAGCCGCCAGGGGGGTACAGCTGGAGGGTGTGGAAAAAGTGTCCAACAAGAAATCCTTCTTCTGGAAAGGTCTCTATCATGAAGACATGAATACCCGTGATACCCTGGTAACGGACCTGAATGTGCTGGAAGATTTTGATCCAAAGATTCCGGACAGCTACCAGGGAGCGGAGTTTCTGATGCTGGGCAACCTGATGCCAAAACTGCAGCTCAGTGTGATTGATCAACTGAAGCAAAAGCCTAAACTGATTGTGCTGGATACCATGAACTTCTGGATGGAAACAGCGATGCCGGATCTTGAAACGGTTTTGAATCGGGTGGATCTTTTAATGGTAAATGATTCCGAAGCCCGGGAGCTCACCCATCAGTATTCTCTGGTAAAAGCGGCCAAAAAGATCCGTGAAATGGGGCCGAAATACCTGATTATTAAAAAAGGAGAAAACGGCGCCCTGCTGTTTTATGAAGATAAAGTGTTCTTTGCACCGGCCTTTCCGCTGGAAGATGTGTTTGATCCCACCGGTGCGGGCGACACGTTTGCAGGCGGATTTATAGGATACCTGGCAAAAACCGGCGATATCAGCTTCAATAACATGAAAAAAGCCATCATTGTGGGTTCGGCAATGGCCAGTTTCTGCGTGGAAAAATTCGGTAATACACGCCTCAAAGAGCTGACTACCGAGGAGTTAAACAACCGGATTCAGCTATTCCGGGAGCTCACCAGCTTTGAAACGGAATTAGGGTTAGACCTATAAGGGTTTTAAAATCTTATGGGTTTGCTTTTGCCTGGTGCTTAGCACCAGGCAAAAGCCCCCAAAAAGTCGGTGAACAACGGCGACGGATACAACGTTTGGCGGGCTGTTTGTAATCTATAAATAAAAAAAGATGACAGCTACAAAGAAATCTCCGTCCCTGTTGTTTTGTATACTGATGGATATTATCGGGTGCCTCTCCTTTACCATACCGGGTATAGGCGAATTTGCAGACGTGATCTGGGCGCCGGTTTCAGCCATTATATTGGCCAAAGCCTTTGGGGGCACCCGGGGAATGTTTGGCGGGGTCTTTAATTTCATTGAGGAGGCATTGCCGGGCACAGACATTATTCCAACCTTTACTATAATGTGGTTGCTGACGAATAAGGTACCGTTTTTTCATAAAAAAGGTACGGTGATTCCGGTAAAATCCCGTTAACCGGGGTAGGACCGGTTTTCAGAATGCGGGAAGCCTAGCCAGTCGGGGTTTCCGGTATTTTGAGGCCGCGGGGCGGCTCAAGAGGATGTCAGGGAGCATCCTGATGATTTAATGGCATCATAAAACCCAGCCGGACGCCACTTTCTAAAAGTCGTTCAAGACCGGAGAAATCTGCGCTACCGAATGTAACAAGTCCGTTATGATTGAAATAGGGATTTAGAAACACAGATACTCCATTCCTGAAATCATATTTGGCGCCCAAACCTATAGTAACTCCAACACCCGTTTGTGAATCAAACTCAGGTTTGGAAAGATCTGCATTAAAGATCAACCCGCCCATGCCATAGAAATAGCGCAAAAAATTAAACCGCATCATAACCGGAACAGTGATCAGTGAAGCATTTACATCCCAGCTGTATTGACCGGGCATGGGGGCACTCCTGGCGGTAAGCCAGTGGCGGCTATACTGTATAGCCACTTCGGCGTCCAGCCATTTTCTTACCGGCTTTAAATAATTGATGCCAGCCATCATATACCCTTTTCCTGTATAGCCAGCCGCCGGAGCCCGAAGGGGATTTGGATCTGTAAACATCATTCGTTCCGGCGCCGGTCACAATGCCCATCTTTCCGGCCGGAAACCGGGCCTGTGATACAGAAATGAACTGCAGCATCGCGCAAAAAGCAATCAGTTTTTTCATATGTTTTTTATAATAAACGTAGGCCCCCGGTAAAAGGCAACAGCAGCCCCGAAAACGGCGCGATTGAAAGTTTATACCCGATTTATACAATAAAGTCGCTTCGGATGTAGAAGAAATTATTTTTGCCAGTTATCTATTTCCCTTATACCTTTGCCGTCCGATGATGATAAAGAAACATACAAAGTTTACCAAAAAGTGTCCTTAAGGAAGGTCAGTGGTTTTTGTGTGTCAACATAAATTTTTAACAGGCCTTCCGCAAAAGCGGAAGGTTTTTTTTTAACGATAAACAGTAAAAACAACAATGAGAGTAGCCGTAGTGGGCGCCACTGGTTTGGTAGGCACCAAAATGTTACAGGTCTTGGCCGAAAGAAATTTTCCAGTATCGGAACTGATCCCCGTTGCTTCAGCAAAAAGCGTGGGAAAAGAAGTGGAGTTTAAAGGCACCAAATATAAAGTGGTAGGCATGGAGGAAGCCATTGCTGCAAAACCCAATGTGGCCCTGTTTTCGGCAGGCGGTGGCACTTCTACGGAATGGGCTCCAAAATTTGCGGCAGCCGGAATTACGGTGGTAGACAATTCTTCAGCCTGGCGCATGGATCCGAAAGTGCCGCTGGTGGTACCGGAGATCAATGCAGATGTGCTCACCAGCAATGATAAGATCATTGCAAACCCCAACTGTTCTACTATACAAATGGTGGTGGCGCTGGCCCCGCTGCACAAAGCGTACCATGCACAGCGCATCGTTGTATCTACTTACCAAAGTGTTACCGGAACCGGCGTTAAAGCGGTAAGCCAGCTTAAAGGAGAACGGCTGAAAGAGGTAGCAGGCAAAGAAGAGGGTTATGAAATGGCTTATAAATATCCGATCGACCTGAATGTAATCCCCCAGATCGATGTGTTCCTGGATAACGGTTATACCAAAGAAGAAATGAAAATGGTAAATGAAACCAAAAAAATCATGCGGGATGATTCTATCCGGGTTACAGCCACTACCGTACGCATCCCGGTAATGGGCGGGCATAGCGAAGCGGTGAATATTGAGTTTGAAAAAGATTTTGACCTGGCAGAAGTACGTCATTTGCTGGAAACAGCGCCGGGCGTTATTGTAACCGACGATTTGGCCAACCAGCATTATCCCATGCCAATGGATGCCCATGAAAAAGACGAGGTTTTTGTGGGCCGGATCCGCAGGGATGAATCGCAGCCCAATACCCTGAATCTTTGGGTAGTGAGCGATAATTTGCGCAAAGGAGCCGCCACCAATGCAGTTCAGATTGCTGAATACCTGGCTGCAAATAACCTGATATAGCATTAACAGGTCATTCCAAAAGGTAAAATGTAGAAGTAAATGGCGTTTTTTGCCCCAGGTTTCAAGGATCGTTGTAAGACCTGATCCTCTTCGAAACGGAAGGCTTTCGCTTTTAACTTCTACATTTGTCATTTATTATTCTGCATTTTAAATTTAATTTGCAGCTTCTATGTCAGATTTAGCACAGCAAATAGATAAAAATCGCCTGCCGCGCCATATTGCCATTATTATGGATGGTAACGGACGCTGGGCGCAGGAGCAGGGCCAGGACCGGCTTTTTGGTCATTATCACGGAGTGGAAAGTGTTCGGGATATCGTTGAAGGGGCTGCAGAACTGGGCATCGAATACCTAACCTTATACGCGTTCAGTACCGAAAACTGGGACCGGCCGGAATATGAAGTAGCAGGTCTGATGGAATTACTGGTATCTACCATCCGTAAAGAGGCTGAAGTGCTGCATAAGAACCGGATACGCCTGCATGTAATCGGAGATATGAGCATGATGCCGGATCATGCCCGGAAAGAACTAAATGAAGCGCTGGAAATGACCGCTCAGAACACCGGCCTGAACCTGGTCATGGCACTCAGCTACAGCGGGCGCTGGGAGCTGTTGAACGCGGTAAAGCAGGTGGCCCGCGATGTACAGGAAGGACGCCTGAGTGTGGAAGCGATCGGACCGGATGTACTGCAGCAATACCTCTGTACCCATAATTTTCCGGACCCGGAACTCATGATCCGCACGAGCGGAGAATACCGGATCAGCAACTTTTTGTTGTATCAGCTGGCCTATGCCGAGCTTTATTTTACCGAGGTTCGCTGGCCCGATTTCCGGAAAAAAAACCTGTATGCAGCCATTATTGATTACCAGAGCCGGGAAAGAAGATTTGGGAAAACATCGGCGCAGGTAACGTAATTGCTTCTTATTTGTTTGCGAAAACCGTCTCATATGGCAAATACTGGCTCTTTTTAACATACAGTTTCCAAATTTTACCGTTAATTTGCCGCCGCAATGGGAATGAAGTGCGTTGGGTGCCAGGCCGTCATTTGCCAGCTTTTTGCCGGAGAGAAAGCGACAGGTGGTTACAGGGCAAGGAATTTTAAGGGCTTCCTGCTTTGCAAAAAAAATTGATTACCGTAATACATTAACCCTTATATGCGTTTTTTTATATACAAAGTTTGTATTTTATCCATATTTTCTTTTGCGGTAAATCATGCCCTTGCCCAGGTAGATACAACACCGGTTACCTCGGTTGACCCGCGGTTGCAGGAATTTCTGCAATCCACCACGCCCCGGGAGTATGTCATTGCCGATATAAAGATCAAAGGGGCGACCAACCTGGACTCCTCCATTGTATTATCGGTTTCCGGCATCCAGAAAGGGCAGCAGTTTATGTACCCAGGATCGGATATCTTTTCACGGGCTATTCGCAATCTTTGGAAACAACAGCTTTTTGCAGATGTAAAAGTATATGTTACCCACGTCGATAATGAAAAAGTAAGCGTGGAAATACAGGTTACCGAACGTCCGCGTCTTGGCAACTTTAAATTTGAAGGTGTTAAAAAGACGGAGATCGAAGAACTGACCAAAAAAATCGGACTGGTAAAACAGCGCATCCTGTCAGAGAGCGTCCGTCAAAATATTTACCAGGTGGTAAAAACGTATTTTGAAGATAAAGGATACTACGATATTATCACTAACCTGGATGAATCAAAAGATCCGGTTTATCCCAATTCCACCTTCCTTACCATCAAAATCAATAAAGGCAAAAAAGTAAAGATCGATGAGGTGAACTTTTTTGGCAACGAAAGTGTGGACGCACTTAAGTTGAAAAAGCAAATGAAGGGCACCAAGGAACGCACCCGGATGTCTTTATACCCCTCTCAATATGTAAGTCCTTACGGCCCCCGGCAGGTATATAGTTTCAATGAATATATGAGCGACTGGGGTTTTCTTACCGGAACCAAAACGCTGAAAGTGCTGGATCCTTATTTCCGTTTTAAATTCTTCAGCTCCTCAAAATTCAATAATAAGAAATATGCGGAAGATAAAGAAAAAGTGATCAAGTACTTCAACTCAAAAGGATACCGCGATGCGCAGATCATCGCCGATACACAGGTCATCCGGAATAACCAGATGTATGTAGACCTGAAGGTAAATGAAGGGCATAAGTACTATTTTGGCGATATTACCTGGAAGGGAAACTCGAAGTTTTCCGATACCGTATTGAACAGCATTCTGGGCATTAATAAGGGGGATATTTATGACGCAACGGTACTGAATAAGAAGCTGGGACTGGAGCCCAGCCAAGATGTTTATGATATTACCACGCTGTATAATGATGACGGATATCTGTTCTTTAATGTAACGCCGGTAGAAACAAAGATCTACAACGATACCATCGACCATGAGATCCGGATTCAGGAAGGTCCTATTGCACGGATCAAGAATGTGGTGATCATGGGGAACGAGCGTACCAAGGATCACGTAATCCGCCGGGAACTGCGAACCATACCTGGAGAACTGTTCAGCCGTACCGATCTGATGCGTTCTATCAGGGAACTCAATGCGCTGAACTATTTTGAAACAGAATCCATAAATCCGCAGCCGGTACCCAACCAGGCCGACGGAACGGTAGATATCAACTGGAAGCTGAAGGAAAAATCTTCCGATCAGCTGGAGCTTTCTGCCGGATGGGGTGGCGGTATTGGTCTTACCGGAACCCTTGGTGTAACCTTTAATAACTTCTCTATCAGGAATATCTGGAAAAAAGAAGCCTGGGATCCGTTGCCTGTGGGTGATGGACAAAAACTGAGCCTTCGGGTACAATCGAACGGACGGGTATACCGCTCTTATAATTTTTCCTTTACTGAACCCTGGCTGGGCGGAAAAAAACGCACTTCACTGACCCTGGGTTATAATAATACCAAGTATAATGCATCTTTCTATGATCCGTATAGAAGTGGCGGGTACCGCTTTTCAAAAGATACCTCGCTTACCGTGAACGGGATCAGCGTAGGATTGGGTAAGGTGCTGAAATGGCCAGATGACTACTTTACGATCGGGTACACTGTTGCGTACACCCGTTATAAGGTTAAGAAAATGGGTTACCAGTATGGTCTTCCTTTTAATGATGGGGTGTCCAATAACCTGAGTTTCAAATTAAGCTTAAGCCGTTCTTCGGTATCAGATCCGATTTTCCCCAGAAGTGGTAGTGAGATCACTGCAAGCGTTCAGGCCACACCGCCCTACTCTGCGTTCAAATCTTCTGTAGCCATGGCGGATTCTGCCCAGTACAAAAATGTGGAATATCATAAATGGCGTTTTGGCGCACAATGGTATGTGCCGCTAGGCCGTCCTAAAGGAGAAGATAAGAACCGTCAGTTCGTGCTGAAGCTGGCCGCCAAATATGGTTTTATGGGCCGGTATAACAAAAACCTGAATTACTCTCCTTTCGAGCGCTTTCAGTTGGGAGATGCCGGTATGAGCAATACCTATTCATTAACCGGTTTCGATATCATTGCCCAGCGTGGTTACCCTGTTTATAACAGTTCGGATCCTACCGTAAACCCGGATAACGGCAGTGGCGGCGATACCCGCAATATGTTTATCATTTTTAACAAATACCAGGCAGAACTGCGCTACCCGCTGGTAACCAACCCGGGAAGTACGATTTATGGTCTTGCATTTTTTGAAGCAGCCAACGGCTGGCACGATTATAAGGAGTATAATCCATTCAAACTGCGCCGCAGCGTGGGTCTGGGTATGCGTTTTTACCTGCCGATGTTCGGGCTGCTCGGGTTTGACTATGGTATCGGTATTGACCGGCTGGTGCCAGGGCAGGGTTTGAAAAATGCTGGCAAGTTTACCTTTATGCTCGGATTTGAGCCGGAGTAAACCTTTTTGCTACATTTTGCATCTGGTATATATAAGAACCCAATTGGTATATGAAATGACGATAAAAGTTTTCGGATAATTCACGCGATCAGGAGGTGCTTCCAAAAGATCCCCGGAATAAGGCGATGAAAATTTTTATACGGAATTCCCGGGAACATCCGGGGTGGCTAAAATCAATAAAAAATAGACACATGAAACAACTCGTTGTGCTGGCCCTGGGCCTTTTCTTTACCGCATCTGCTGCTGTGGCTCAAAAATATGTGATCATCGATACCCGTTATATATTTGATAAAATGCCGGAGTATAAGCAGGTACAGACTTCTGTTAACACTACCGCTGCTACCTGGCAGAAAGAAATTGACCTGAAACAGGAGGTGCTGGATAAGGCCTATGACGAGTACTATTCCCAGGAAAGCATGCTGAGCGTAGACGCCCGGAGGAAAAAGGAAGATGAGCTTTTTAAAAAAGAACGGGAACTGCGCGATCTGCAAAAGAAACGCTTTGGTTTTGAAGGAGATCTGTTCAAAAAGCGGCAGGAGCTAATGGGACCGCTGCAGGAGAAGGTAAACCGGGCAGTTCAAAAGCTGGTAATCGAAAAGGGATATGACCTGGTTTTGGATAAAAGTGAGGGGAAATCCATTATATTTGCCGACCCGAAATTGGACAAAAGTGATGAAGTATTGAAATTACTTTCGGTTAAATAAACTGCAAGCACTTTTGCAACAATTTTAAAATTTAAAAACAATAAACTTAAAAACCGTCCGGCCCTGCTTCAGCGGGAGCGGACAAACAAAAAAAATTAAATGAAACGGATAAAATTTCTTGCCCTGGCATTGGGAATGGTTGTTATTGGTGCAACTACAGCTTCCGCTCAAAAAATCGGTTACGTAGATATACAAGGACTGGTGGGTGCATTGCCCGAAGCACAGGCTACACAACAGAAACTGGAAAAATGGGCTCAGGACTCCGTTGGTGGGGAATATTCAAGACTCAGCGACGAAATTAAAGAGAAAGATTCACTGATAAAGGATCCCAAAACATCTCCATCAATTAAGAAAATGGCCGAAGAAAAATTGGGTCAGTTGCAAATGCAGGCAGCCAACTGGCAACAGTACGCCCAGCAGATGATCCAGGGAAAGCAGGCGGAACTTTTTCAGCCGCTGTTTAAGAAAGTAACCGACGCGGTACGCGCTTATGCAAAGGAAAAAGGATACACGTATGTACTGCATGACGAAGTGATTTTTGAGGCACCTCAGGCGGATAACCTGTCTTTACCAGTGGCTCAAAAACTGGGAATCAATGTAAATCAGCAGCAGGCTCCGGCAACCGGCGGTGCTGCTCCTGCCGCAGGCGGTACAAAACCGGCCCCAAAGAAGTAAGCTCTATTACTTAAAAAAGATATACAAAAGCGGCGCTGGTAAAACCAGGCCGCTTTTTCATTTGGAACAGGGATTGGGATCAGCGGCATTTGTTAACCCTTACTGCAGTTTTGTGGCGGTAGCCGCAGACGGATAAAGCAGTTGTTGGAACCCCGGTGACCGGCGTGGCCACCGACTAAAAAACCGGAACCTGTTGATGGCCAAAAATTGTAATCAGATCGATTGTAATCAAATCATCTACGTACAAAATTTTTGATTACAGAAGACATGCACGATTGATTAAAACAGAAGATCCTTGCCCTGTAAACAAGTGTTGGACTGGCTCCTGGTATGTATGCACTTTAAATAACAGATGATTTCCTAAAACAGCGGGCTTTACACTCCAACGTGTTCTAAGGGATTTCGCTATGGCCGGGCTGGATCGCGCAGCGCCATTACTTTCCAAACAGGGATTGCTCATTCGGCAGGGACGGTTTTACCGATTCCGGAGGCTCTATTTGCTACCTCTTTTTTTCTTTGAAAAACTGATAAGTAATGCCGGTAATAAAATCAAATTGGTTATCGTAGCTGTAACCAGTGTTAGCGATGTAAGCCATCCCAGCGCCTGGGTGCCACCGAAATTGCTGAAACAGAAAATAACAAAACCGGCGATCAGCACCATCGAAGTGTACAGGATGCTGATGCCCGTGCTGTGAATGGTTTGCACCACAGTAGCGGCCACATCTTCATTATAGCGCGGCAACTCCTGTTTATAGTTGACCAGAAAACGGATGGTAATATCAATGGCGATCCCAAGAGCCACACTAAAGATCAATACCGTGCTGGGCTTTAGCGGAACACCGGCCCAGCCCATAATACCTGCGGTGATCACCAGCGGAATCACATTAGGAATAAGCGAACAAACAAGAATACGCAGGGATTTAAACAGGTACAGCATACAAAGCGCAATCAACAGGAAGGCCCATAAAATACTTTCTTTAAGCCCGTCGATGATAAACTGCCCGCCCGCAAGGAAGGTAATGGATGTGCCTGTTAGTTTTACATCATAATTTTCCTTTGGAAATAGCTGGTTGATACGCTTTTGGATATCGTTCATTAATTCGGGTAAGCGATGCGATCCCACGTCGGCCATATTCACACTGATGCGGGCTTCCTGCCGGGTGCTGTCCATAAAGCTGGAAAGCAGTTTTGTAAAAGCTGAGGCTGGAGCAGCGCCGGAATCGCGACCCATGTTCAGGTATTGTGCCAGGCCCGGGAGATCGAATTCTGAAGGCATGGAATAATTGGCCGGATCTCCCTCATAAAAAGCCTGTTTGGCAAATTTCAGTCCTTCTGTAATACTCAGCGGGCGGGCAATTTCTGGTTTGGACGCCAGGTATTGTGCCAGTGAGTCGATCCGGGTGAGGTTGTTGAAATTGCGGGTAACGCCAAATTTCTTCTTCGTATTTACCAGGATCTCTAAAGGCATTACGCCCCTGAAATTGGATTCAAAGAATTTCAGATCGGTATATATTTTATCATTGTGTGGAACATCATCTACCATATGAGCATTGCTTTTCAGCTTGAAAATGCCAATGGCCGTAAGCCCGATTACCACTACGGTTACCGCATATACCAGCTTGCGGTGATTGATGGACCAGCGTTCCAGGCGCTGCAGCCAGCGGTTAAGCCGGGGATTGAACAGATAACGGGTATGTTTGGATTTGGGTACCGGTAAAAAACTCAATACAGCCGGGATCAGCACCAGTGAAATAAAGAAAAGCAACATAATATTGATGCCGGCAACCACGCCAAACTCCTGCAGGATCTCACTTTTTGTAAGCGCAAATACCGCAAAGCCTACTGCGGCTGCCAGGTTGCAGAATAGGGTTACGACGCCCATTTTGGCCACCATGTTTTCGATTGCTTTCTTTTTTAATTCGGTTTTGCGGGCCCGGATCTCTTCGTCGCCAAGGCTCTCTGTGAGCTCATTCCAGCTGGTGTGAAACTTGTTAAGGAAATAAATGCAGTTGGGAATGCCGATCACCACGATCAAGGGGGGGATCAATGCCGTTAAAAGCGTAATGCTATAGTGCAGCAAATGCATGGTGCCGAGACTGAACAATACACCGATGATCACCACGGAAAGCGAAAGCAGCATGGAACTGAACGACCGGAAAAAGAGCAGGAGGATAATTGCCGATAACACAATGGAAGCCACCAGGAAGTATTGCATTTCGTGGGCAATACGGGCTGCCAGTACTGTACGGATGTAGGGGAGTCCGCTTAACTTTACATCAATGCCGGTGGTTTCTGTAAATCTGGTGGTTTGTGCTTTTACAGCGGCAATGGCCGCATCCCGTTTTGCGGAGTTGATTACCTGTTTGTTCATGCGCAACCCCATCAGGTAGGCATGGGTTGCCGGATTGTATAACAGGCCCTGGTAAAAGGGTAAGCGTTTAAAAACAGCGGCGCCAGTATCGATCCGGGCCTGGTCCAGCGGACCTTCCGGAAATATTTTTTTTACAGCCAGTTTTTCGGTGGCCGAATCTTTTACGAGGTTAATGGCCGTAGGCACGCTAATAACATCTTCTACACCCTGAATTTTTTTTAAGCCGGTCTGAAGCTCCAGGTAGGCATTGAATGTTTTTTCAGAAAATAAGTGCGGAGTTTGAACGCCTACTACCAGCAGGTTACCATCCTCTCCATATTTCTTCTTAAATTCCTGGTAGGCAATATTTACCGGGTGATTGGTTGGAATTGCTTTTGAAAATTCGTAACTCAATCCTACTTTACTGGCCCAGAAGCCGGAAATGACGGTGATCAATGCCAGTAAACATAACAAGATGACCCTGTATTTAAGAATAAAACGGCCGGATTGCTTCCACATAAATATCGATATACTTTAAAAATGAGTTGCAAAGAAACAAAAAACAGGGCGTTCACAGGATGCCGTTTATCAATCAAAAGCGCCGGCGGGAAGTGTGGTGGTGCCAGCCTTTAAAAGAGATAACGCACTGTTGATTCGTTCTCATGTATTGCAAAGCTAACTATTGAGCGGTAAATGGCCATTATTTGCAAAAAACCTACCTTGCAGGCAGCAAATGGTGCGAACAGATTTTGGCAGATATTTTACATAAAACAAAGGGCATTGTCCTGAAAACGGCAAAATACGGCGAAACGAGCGTCATCGCAACCCTGTATACGGATAAACTGGGGCTGCAGTCCTACCTGATCAACGGCGTGCGGTCTGGCGGAAAAAGGAGCGGCAATAAGGCTGTTTTTTTTCAGCCCGCCGCTATTCTGGATATGGTGGTGTACCACAATGAGTTAAAAACACTGAACCGGATCCGGGAATTTAAATTCTCCTTTATTTACCAACAGTTGTTCAGTGATGTGATTAAAAACGGGGTGGCTTTGTTTATGATTGAGCTATTACATAAAACGCTCCGTCAGCCAGAGGCCAATGAAGACCTGTTTGGGTTCCTGGAAGACAGCCTGCTCGCGCTGGATGAAGCGGATGCGACGGTTACAGCAAACTTCCCGGTTTTTTTTGCCGTGCATCTCTGCAGCATCCTCGGCTTTTCACCGGGAATACCTCCGGGGCCACTGGCCACCTCACCGCATTTGTTGCTGGATCTGCAAAGCGGGGAATTCAGGGAAACACCGCCTGAACATCATTATTATGCAGATACAGAAGCTACCCTGCTGATTACCGAATTGTTGCAGGCAAGGCTTCCTGTTGAACTGAAAAGCATCCGGGTTTCTTCCCAGAAACGCAACCGGGTGCTGGACCTCATGGAAATTTATTATGCCCTTCACTTGCCCGAATTTGGCCGCATGCGTACTCTTCCGGTACTGCGGGCTATTTTAAGCTAAACAATGGCAGGCCCTTCATGGGTAACAAAAGCCGTGGCTGGTTGATCTGAAGATAAAACGCTTTAACAGTTAAAAACGACCGTTATGACACAGCATATGAAAAAAATGACAAGCCTGGTAGCCGGATTATTTATTTTAGGTACCACATGGGCACAGGATACAAGAGCCTTTAACCAAAATGCATCCCGAAGCAATCATACCCATATTTCGTATACCATTCATGAACATGCATTGCAGACTGCTGAACGCCAAAACAATAATACCGTGCGCAGCAACCGCGGTGAACTAACCTTGGTGCTGGCCGACCTGGACGGGGATGGGATTTATGAAACCAATATTTCTTCCAGAATGGCAGGGAAGATCACTTTTGAAGGACGGGGCACCCTTGTGGTGGACCATAAGCCGGTTGCGGTAATTGTAAATCCTTTGAAAGTAAAGCATGACACTGTAAAGAATTCAATAGGAAATATCCGGTAAGATTTTTCCGGATGCTTCGGGCTAATAAAGCCGGTTAATAGTATCGTTTAGGATCTGGATCACACCGGGCTTTTTCCCTTTTTCGAAACTGCCATAACGTTCCCCGATCTGCAGAGCCCTTGCGCCGTTGATGGTAGCCCAGGAGAGCATTTGTTCCAGGGGGATCTGCGGGTAATGTTTTTGAATCCGCAGGATCTCTTCCCAGATGCTCAGGCTGTAATTGGAGGCCAGGCTATCCGTGCCCAGCACGAGTGGTACCCCTTCCTTCTGAAACATCGGAATATCCGGCAGCCGGTTGGTAATATAATAATTGGCGTTGGGGCAAAGGCACCAGCAGGCATCCGGGAAACGATCCAGCGCATAACGGATATCTGCTGCCGTGGTAAATACATTGTGAATAAACAACAGCTGTTGCCCTTCCGGCAGGTAAGGGCTATAGGTTTGAATACTGGATTTCCCCTCCGGCGCCACCGGTACTTCTTTTAACTGCAGCCGCTCATACAGGGCTTTAAAACCGCCGGTACTGTTCAGGAACCATTCGTTTTCATCTTCTGTTTCCTGGTTATGGATGCTGAGTAACTGATTGCCCGGAAATGTGGCCAGCAATTTCAAGAGGGGCGTGGAAACGGAATAGGGGGCATGGGGTGTTAACGATACCTGCCTGGGATGAAACCGCTCACAATACGCGTCGTAAACAACCTTGTAGGTATCAAAATGTTGCTGGGCCTGTGCTGGCTCAAAGCCAATTACTTCTACAAAATTATGATAGTACAGGTGCCCTTTTTCTTTTTGAAAAAGCGTATCGGTGGTGTTGCAGATATCACCCACTGCCACAATCCCATTGCGGATCATTTCTGCTTCCGCCCTTTCAATGGCGGCAGGAATGGCTTCAGGATCTGCATACCTTTTGCTAACGATTTGGTTCACAAACCTTAGCAGGCCTGTGTGCTCCTCAATGATACCTTTCATATGGCTGAGCTCCAGGTGACAGTGGCTGTTGATAAAACCCGGACTTAATATGCCTTCGAGCACCTCTACGTCTTCTCCGGCATCGGCCGGATCAACGATGTCAACAATAGTTCCCCTCTCGGTTAAAACGAGTACTTTTTCTTCAAACAGCTGGTACCCGTCAAATAACTGTGCCGGTTTTATCTTTTTGTACATGCTTCAAAGATAGATACCCTTCGGTATTCATCATATCAAATCTGAGTGTTAGGGGCTAATATCTGAAATCTGAATGCTCAAATCTGTTTACCTTTGCGCCCTGTTGATTCAAAATAAATTTGTTGATGTTAGATAAACTGGAAGCCATAAAGGCCAAGTACGACCAGCTGGGAATTGCGCTTACGAACCCGGAGATTGTGGGCAACAATAAAAAGTTTGCCGCAACCAGCAAAGAATACCGGAGCCTGGAAAAGATTGTTATTGCTTATAATGATTATAAAAAGCTGCTGGATGACCTAGAGTTTAATAAAGAAGCACTGAATGGTGATGATGAAGAACTGCGGGAGCTGGCCAAGGAAGAGGTGACCGGTTTGGAAGAGCGGAAAGAAAAGATGGAAGCACAAATCCGCCAGCTGCTGATTCCCAAGGACCCGCAGGACGGAAAAGATGTGATCATGGAAATACGTGCCGGTACAGGTGGGGATGAGGCCAGTCTTTTTGCAGGCGACCTGTTTCGCATGTATATAAAGTATTGTGAACGTCATGGTTTTAAAACCGCCGTACTCAGCGAAAGCGAAGGCACCGTAGGGGGATACAAGGAGGTGCAGCTGGAGGTAACTGGTGATGATGTATATGGCACCCTGAAGTTTGAAAGCGGGGTACACCGGGTACAACGCGTTCCGGATACAGAGACACAGGGACGGGTGCATACCTCTGCCGCAACCGTTGCGGTGATGCCGGAAGCCGATGAAATTGATTTTGAGCTGAGGGAAAGTGATGTAAAGATGGAAACCGCCCGAAGCGGTGGCGCCGGTGGGCAGAACGTAAACAAAGTGGAAACCAAGGTAATGCTGACACATCTTCCTACCGGAACGGTGGTGATCTGCCAAACCGAGCGTACCCAGCTTGGTAACCGGGAAAAAGCCATGCAGATGCTGCGCACCAAGTTGTATGAAGAACAGGTGCGGAAACAGGAGGAAGAGATCTCCCGGCACCGGAAAAGTCTGGTAAGCTCCGGCGACCGCAGCGCTAAAATCCGAACCTATAACTACCCGCAGGGAAGGGTTACCGATCACCGGATCAACCTTACCTCTTATAACCTGGATGCCTTTATGAACGGAGATATCCAGGAGTTTATCGACCAGCTGCAGTTCGCAGAAAACTCAGAAAAACTGGCAAAGCAGGAGTAATCTCCCATTAGCATTTGCTATTTGGGATTTCCTAATTAGAATTTAAATATCACCACATAAACCCTACCTGTAAACTTCCATACCATTGGGAAGATACCTGTGTAAGGGATTGCTTGCTTTCATAAACCGCAGCCGCCCCAAGCGAGAGCTTATTGCCGGAATACATAACCCCCATGCGGGTTTGAAAAAAAACAGGATTTAGCCGGCCTTCAATAGGTTCCGGGCCTTTTTTAAACATACCTCCCTGAACGGTAGCATCGTAGGCCTTAAATGACACCGAGGGAAACACGTACGCAAAATATTCCCGGTCGGCCTTCGTATTTCCCTTATGGTTATCCCAGAACACGGTAGCATTGTTTCCATTGGACTGGCCCAGTAAAAACGCAGATCCCAGTGTGGCATGTGTAAAGAGATTCCCTGCGGTTGCAGCAAGCAGGGGCTTTACATCCAGCAGGGAACGGCTCCCTTCCTTTTTCAGCTGAGGCGACCAGGAAGCATCCGCAATCAGTCCCCAATCTGCCCGCAATTGTTTATCCCAGTTTTTGGGTTTGTAAATCTGCATGACCTGGTGTACCCGTTCCTGCATTTCTTTTCCGAAAGCCGGCGGGCCAATGAGTCCAAACCCGATGCCCCATTTGAGCAGTTCTTGTTTTTTATTAAAAACAGATTGATGAAAGTCGCCATACAAATAGCCGGTGATCGGCCGGTCGAGTTTGGCTTCTCCTGCAAATTGGGAAGTGTAGATCAGTTGGCCCAGCTGGAATGCATTGGTTCTTTCACGCCGTGTTTGAGCGGCAGGCAGGCGTCTCCACTGGTAAGAGAACTTAAGCCCGTTAGTATAATAGCCGTCGTTGTTGATAGATATATACCCGTCATTTTCAGAAATGATGGTCACCTGGCGCAGGGTTTGCGCAGATGACAATAGAGCGAGAAGGGTATTAAAAATAAGAAACGCCGTTCGGAATAAGCAGGCCATTATCTGATCGAATAAACAAATCAAATATATACAAGTTTTTCATATAAAACCGCTGTGGATTTTTATTGAAGGAAGTAGGTATGATAAACGATCAATGTATGCGGCAACGGTCAGGAAGCCGTTGTGGATACAATTTAAGAATTTACCAGGTCTGTTCGGTTGTCTTTTGCTTTAAATCCTTTTTGCCAAATTTGCGCGGGTAGTAAGAAAACGTAAGCAGGAAATATTGCTGCAGGCCGTTGGTAATGCGGGTTGTGGTACCATAAGTATCGGCACTGCTGGAAATATTCTGGTATTGCTTCAGCAGATCCATGGCAGATAATTTCAGCTCTCCCTGCTGTTTCATAAACCGGTAGCTGGCAAAGGCATTCCAGAGAATGGTAGGTTTGCTCAAACCGGAATTCTTTACATAATTAAGCGTGCTGCTAAATGTAAAGCCGGCCGGGTAGTTCAGTGTAAAACTTAGCCGGGTTGTATTGAGCGTGTTTTTAAAGGAGGTAAGTCCCTGCCCGGTTTGTTGGGTCCGGTAGGTGGTCAGCGCCTCACCGATATTGAAGATCATCAGCGACCGGAGCGAAAACTGGAGATCGATATTATGGTTATTGTTGAAGTTTTTACTGATCGTATAGATATTATCAATATAATTGGGCGTGCGGCCGTTGTTAAAAGCAGCGTTATATCTCAGCTGGATGCTGCTTTTCTTTATACGCCTGGATATATTGGTTTCATAAGCGATCCGGTAGCGGTTACTTTGATCGGCGTTGATATAGTAATAAATGCGTTTTCCGGAAGGATCATTGAGGATACTGTCTGTAACCGGGTTGAAGGAACGGGTATAATCACCGTTTAACATCACAGAAAATGTGTAGGCCGATTTTGAGTTTTGGGTTTGGAAATTGGTATATACCGATAAGTTGTGGTTAACCTGGTTTTGTAAATGAGGACTTCCTTTCCGTATCTCATATGCATTGATGTCGTCCACGACCGGGTGAAGCTGGTCTATGGATGCATATCCAAAGTCTTTCCTGTAGTTGAGGTAAGTCTGGTAAGTGAATTGATTGTGCCGGTTGTACCAATGGCTGAGCGTGCCTTCATACCGGAAGAACTGGAAACTGCGGTTTAAGTTCCTGTTGGCAATGGAAGACTGGTTCTTATCTGTTTTGATATCATCGATCAGCTTTACTTCTACGGAACTGCTTCTGTAAAACTTTCCGGAATATTTGCCCAATGTTTTCGACAGAGTTAGATAAGGCGTGTATTCGAATAGCTCCCGCTTGTTTTGATTGGAGAGTTGCTGATTGATGGTGGAAGTATTGGCGCGGCTATCAAAATCTGTTACCCTGGTGTTGCCGGATGATCGTGTATAATTGAACCACTGGTTAAAGGAAACACTCATGCCAAACAAATTATACCGGCCCAGCAGCAGCCGCTTAAAGCCCTGGTATTCCAGGTTCACACCGGTGTTGAAGGTATTATTTGTAGTATGGTATTGCCTGTTGTAAGCCGTGTCTTTTGCCGTTTCCGTATACGATTTAAAGAGGCTTTCCACCGTTCTGTCGGAAATGGAGCGGTTGTTGTTGAGATTATACCGTATACGAAAATTTTTTAACGGCTCATCTTCCTGCCCGTTCAAAAAGTTGAGGTCCACAGACTCATTATCGTTTTTCCCGTTTTCTACAGATGCCATGGTGTTGGAACTCAGGAGCTGCCCTGCTGGGTTTCTTACTTCGGTGCGGCTTGTTGACTGGTTTTGCCGGTTGTCAAAAATGGTCCGGCCATTTACCGTCAACTCATCATTATAGCTGCTGGTTTTGATATAATTGATGCCAATCTCGTTCCTGTTTACAGTGTTGTTTTGCAGACCTTCCTGTTGCTCAAACTGCGGGTTTTCGGGCGTGGTGCGATTGCGCATATTCTGATCGGTAACAAAGGAGCGCGAACCGGATTTGTTATAGTTGAGAGAGAGGCGGTTGTTTTGCCGGCTGTTGGAGGTTTCAATGAAATTATGTACCAGCACAGCTCCGATAGAATGATTCTTATTAATGCCATCGGAGCCAAACTGCCCCACATAGTATAGGTTGGGATTTTGATTCCGGTAAGTGTTATTCTGGAACAGCTGCTCAAGATTTCCGATATCCTTGTTGATATTATTAAGCCCGCCACCGATCCCGAAGCTGGTTTTCTTATTATACATCTGGAACGAAAGATCGCCTTCATAACGATCACTGCTTCCATAGCCCGCGCTTATTTTTCCGAAATACCCGGCTTTGTTGCCTTCCTTTAACTGCAGGTTCATGGTCAGGATCGAGTCCTGCCGTTGTTTCTGCTTTTCTTTACTGGTACGGTCATATTCCTGGTATACCTGTATCTTTTCTATGGCCGTTTTGGGCAGGTTTTGTGTGGCAAGCCGGGGATCTGTAGAACCTAAAAACGGCTTACCATCCACGAGGAAATTTTTTACCTTTTGCCCGTTCACGGTAATGGTGCCGTCGCTCCAGATGGTAACCCCCGGAACCTGGTTGAGCATTTCTTCCACTACTGCATCGGGCTTCATTTTGAAGGCTGCGGGGGTGATCACCAGGGTATCGCCTTCCATCCTTATTGGTATTGCAGCGCTTACCGTAACGGCATTGCTGTCTGATAGATTGAGCGACAACCGGGCCCGTAGCGAATCGGTTTTTTCGCTTTCCAGCCGGATGAGCCGGCTAAAGTTATGGTAGCCTACATACGTAATGCTGACCAATAGCTCCTTTTTCACCGGCAGCTTTTCGAAGAAAAAGTTCCCGTTTTTATCAGATAGTTTGTAGTTGATCAGCACCGAGTCCTTGCTCAGAATATTGACGGTAGCGGCTTCCAGGCCGGTACTACTTATCGAATCAAGTACCTGCCCGTTCAGTTTGCCGGTTTGAGCATAAATGGTAGTAAAACAAAAAAGAAAAAAGATGAGGTATAAGCAGGTCTTCATGCTGTTAGTTTTTGAACTGGAATTCGATGACGACCGGAGGTGCTTTTTTATTTTCCGGTTTCAGAACGTCTTCCAGTTCTTTTGGTATGGGAACATTTTTGTTTTGCTTGAAAAACGCATTCAGCTCTTCAACCTTTTGCAGCTTATAAAACTTTTTGCCGATGCGGGAGTCTCCGAAATTGGAGAACAGCTGTATGTTATACTGACTGCTGTCTGCTTTTATTTTCTTGGTATTGTAAAAAAGGTTTTTCTGCTTATCATATACATATTGTTCATAGTTGGAAAGAAAGCTGATTGTAAAAAGACTAAACCGCGGTGCGTCGTACTGGAGATAGATCTGGCGCAGCATCCAGCCGTTATTCCGGTTGAAATTATCCCGCTCGGTCTTGTTTTTAAAAGGCTTGGTATAAAACCCCGGCGGCAGGCTGTTCTCCAGCGGAAGTACCAGCTGGTAAACGGGGGTGATGCTGTCTCGGACCAGTTTGTAAATGGTATCACAATAAGGCCGGGTCAGGTAGCATACATAGGGCGAATCCGTTCTTAAAGGAGTCGTGTATGCTTCGGTAAACAGGTACCGGGGCTCATTGATGCGGTTATAAGGGAAGTATGCTTTTATCAGTTTCTGGTTTTTATAGATCTTTAGTTCATATTCCAGCGAATCTTTGTAAAGCGGGCTGGTGGCTACTTTCGACTGAATATAATAATCATCGTAATAATGATAGGCATTGATGATTTCATATTCGGTGGGAGCTGCTTTTTTTAGCTGGAAGGTGGTATCATTGAGGTCAATCACATATTTTTTGAAGTATTTTTTGTTCCGGGGATTGTTGCGGTCCTGCTCAATCTGGATCCGGTCTCTCCGGGTTAGCGTATAATTTTTGTTGCCGCCCCAAAAAACGATCTGATTATTGCGTTCCTGGTAATTGGGCCAGAAGCCCTCTCCCAGGTGTTTAAAACTGATTTTTTTTATAAACCTCCCATTCCTGGTATACAGCAGGAAATTCTTTTCAGAATAATTGACGATGATAAAATACTTATCTGTTGGCTGCAGGTAACCGTCAATGTCAGAACTGGTGCCTTTGACGGGCTCCAGGGGAATGAATTTTAAGGAGTCAATGAGTTTTGTCTGGTTTTCACTGCCGGCCGCTTTAGGACTCAGGTAAAGCTTTTGTACGGGTACCGCGGGAGTTGGTTGCGCTACTAACTGAAAACTCAGCAAACAGTTCATCAGCAGTATAAGCAAATGGCAATACAGTTGATTTCTCATACGAATCAGTTCGCCATAAAATTAACGAGGAGAATGTTAACAGAATCCTAAGCCTTCCACCTTTATTTAAACTTGGGGTCGTGCTCTGAGATTTGAGAACGGAGATCTGATGTCAATGGTCAGCAGTGAGGAGGCTGATGCCGGAGATCCGATAACTGCATTTCAAGTCTCAGATCTCTTTGCTAATTCCTTCCGCCCCTCCGCTGCACGCCGCCGCCACTTTGCTGCCGGAGCTGCTGTTGCGGCCGTTGCCGCTGTTCTCCGGCTTCACTGCGGCGACCCCCGGAACGTCCGGATCTGCCGGATTTACCACCAAACTGCCGGGGAAAGTAGGAAAGGGTGAGCATGTAAAATTGCTGGATTCCGTTTGTAATAGTGGTGCCCGTGGTATTATTATCATTAGCAAAGTTGGAGATGTTCCGGTTCTGCCGGAGGATGTCGAAGACCGATAATTTTATTTCCGCCTGCTTCATTTTCATAAAGCGCCAGGTAGCATAGGCATTCCATATCGTGGCCTTTTCCGATTGGTTCTTAGCGGAGATATTGTTCAGGTAGTTAACATTACTGCTCAGCGTGAAGTTTTTGGGTACAAGAAGCGTAAGGCGGGCGGTGGTTCCGTAGGTCGTTGCCTTTAGCGCTGCTTTACCGGTACCGATCTGCTGGCTGTTGTTGGAGGTGATGTTTTCTCCCAGTGATATATTGAAAAGATCGGTAAGACTGTAGAAAAGATGTACTCCATGATTCTGGCTCCGGGTTTGGGTATAGATCAACTGGGCTGCCAGGTCTGCCGGAGTTTTTATGTATTGCGGAGCGTGTGAGCCACCCAAACTGCCGTTGTACCGTATCTGCAGCATGTTTTTGTTATTGATGCGGTAGGAGGCACTGGCATTAAAGTTTCCGTTAAAAGAGCGCCGCCCGTTAATGTTCAGCAAATAGGAGGTACGGGAACCGTTGTTGCCAAAGATACTGCTATCGGAAATGCCATTTTTAAAGGTGTTATACCCCAGGTTCAGGCTCGCCGAATAGGTGGTCTTTTCATTGAACCGCTGCGTGTTGTAGCTGGCGTTAAAATTAAAGTTATTGCCCAGTGGCGATTTCAGATCGGGATTGCCCACCACAATATTATACTTGTTGATGTTATCAACGATGGGGTACAACTGGTCGATGGTGGGTGCGGTGGCGGAACTGCTGTGCGTAATACCGATGTTCAGGTTGTACTTGTTAAACCGGTTGTAATTGTAGTAAATGGATGAAGAAGGCGTAAAGAAATGGAACGACCGCTCCAGGTTCCGGTAACTGAGGGTGGACGTATTCCGCTGATAAAGGAACTGGTTCTGCAGGTCGGTACGGAAGGAAATGCTTTTATAATGCCGGTCTGAAAGTACCCTGCTGATGGTTTTGAAGAAGCTGATGCCCGGCCGGTCTTCGATATTCACTACAGAATTGATATTGGTAAGTGCCTCATTGATCCGGTAAGTATTGGTACTATCCAGTTCCAATACATCGGCGTTCAGGTCTGATTTATTGTACCGGAAATTATTCCGTAAGCCGATATTGATATTCCAGAAATTATAGTTACCAAACAACAGCGAACGGAGTCCATTGTAGTTTAACCCGATATTGGTGGTAAAGTTGGAATTTTCATTGTGATATTTCCGGTCGGTATTTTGTGTATAGATACTATCAACAAATGATTCGAAGCGGCTGATCTGGGTGCTATTGCTTTCGCTGTTGTTAGAGGTTACCGAAAAACTGGTGGAAAAGCTTTTTTTATTGATGCCTTCGTCGTAATCGTTGTTATTAAAATAACCATTCAGATTAAAGCTGTTGGAGTGGGAGGTAGCAGCCGTACTGTTACGACGCTGACTGGCCCGCAACGTGTCATTGCGGAACGCGGTAGTATTTCCTTCGTTTGCTGATTGCGCATTGTTCCAGGTATAGTTGGCCTTTGTTGAAAAAGAGGTGGCCTGTTTCCTGTTTTCATAGCCGGCGTCAACCGACTGATTCAAAGAACTTCCGTTGCTGCGCCGTTCGGTAATATTGGTAAGCGTGTAATCGGTCAGGTTCTGGATGGTGGTACTGTTGGTGAGCTGGTTGTTCTTGGAATCTCTTAAATTATACTCCCCGTCGATAGAATTATTAAAGCGGGAGTTGGTGCTTTCGTCAAAATTGTGTTGCAGGTACGCCCCAAAATAATGCACGGTATTGAGTCCGGCGGCATTGGCATTGGGCGCTCCGAAATTTCTGCGGTTATAAGATCGGAAAGTATTGTTTTCGATCGCCTCCCGTACATTCTGAATGGTTTTATTGGTATTATTAAGATTTCCGGCAATCGCCAGTTTTGTTTTTTTGTTGTAGGCCTGCATGGTGAGGTCGCCTTCATAATGATGATCCGTTCCCAGCCCGGCGCCTACTTTTCCAAAGAAGCCTTTGCGTTTTTCCGCCTTCATTTTGATGTTCATGGTGAACGTAGAATCCATTTCGGTACTGGTGATCTCCTGTTTGCTGTAGTCCTTTTCCTGGTATACCTGTATCTTTTCAATAGCGGTTTTGGGCAGGTTCTGGGTGGCAATTTCAGGACTGCCTCCAAAAAAAGGTTTGCCGTCTACAAATACGTTGCTGATCTTTTTACCATTTACAGTAATGGTTCCGTCACTCCACATGGTTACACCCGGCACGCGCAGCAACATGTCTTCCACTACCGCAGCGGAATCCAGCTTAAATGCATCGGGATTTATTTCCAGGGTATCACCGTTCATACGCACGGGCACCACCGATTTCACCACTACTTCCTCCATTTGCCGGGACGTATCCCTGGAAAGCCCTATCTTTTTGAAGTCAAAATCTTTCTTTAAAGAGTCAAGGTATACCTCCTTTGAAAAATCATTATACCCGGAATAGGTAATGGAAACAAGGAGCGGTGTACGAAAAGGTAGTTCACCGATATTAAACTCTCCCTGGTTATTGGTAACCTGGTAGTTGACAAGTACGGAATCGGCTTTTTTATACACGGTAACCGTTGCAGACTGCAGGCCATAATCGTGCACAGAGTCCGAAACAAGCCCCTTCACGCTGCCACTGGTCTGTGCAAACGACAAAATGGGCAGGAGCAGCAGGATAATCAGAATGGGTCGCTTCATTTTGTCGCTAAATCTTCTTTGGGTTTTAACTGGATCAATACGGGGTTGTCTGTTTCTTTTCGTGTGGCAAAAAAGCGGGTCAATACATCGTCATATTGCGGGTTTCTGTATTCAGACGATTTTTTTGCATTAAACATGCTTTTAGCGGACAGCGACAGGTAAATATATTGTTCATCAAAACTTTTGATGACCCCCGAAACCGGCAGGAAATAGCTGCTGCTGTCGGAAGAGATTTTATTATAGTCGTAGATGAGATTGGTCTTGTTATCGAAGAGATAACGGTTATAGCCTTTGAACAGGTTGAGGTCGAAGAACATCAGATTTTTAAACCGGATCACATTCTCAATTTTGTGTGCATAAGCGGGATGTTCGATTTTATAGGTATCCATCTCACCGCGACTGGAGAAGCCCATATTAAAAAAGGAAGGAGGAACGGCATTGTCCATGGGCAGCATCAGCTTATAGCTTTCTGTAATGGCCGATGGGGTAAGCGTATAGATCTCGTATTGAAAAGGACGGGTCACAAACAATACAGAGTCATTCTGCGTGGGAATAATGCTGCACTGGGATGCGCCCGCATAATAATAAACCGATTCGGTTTTCTTATTGTAGGGAAAATAGTTTTGTAGAACGGCCGACTGGTTGATGATCTTTAATTGATAGTCGAGTGTATCGCGGGCCGTTCTTTTGGCTTTAATAAAGCTGGCGGCAAATTTGTCTTTATCAAAGCGTACCGGGTTGGTAAAAGCATACCGGAAGTTTTTAAGATCCTCGGTTTTGGCGGCCGTTACATCATAGAGATAGAACCAGGTGGCTTTTGCAAATTTTGAAATATCCTTTTGAACATCTGCCTCCAGGTATTCCTGCACCTGAACAGACGGAATGTTATAGTTTTTGTTGAGGCTGAAGATCAGCAACGCATTTTTTGACCGGTCCAGCTGGATGTCGCGGATCCGGTAACGTTTGATGCGGTACTTCTGTAAAAATTTGCCGCGCCGGTCGAAAAAATATAACGCATTGGTATCCCCGTCGAGAACGATGAACAGAGAATCCGTAACCACTAATTGCCGGATGGCGCCAAACATGCTTTTCCGGGTGGTTTCGAGCGGAATAAACTTTACTTCCTCAAATACCCGGGAGGCCGGCGCTCCGATTGTTTTACTTGGATCGAGGTACAATGTTTTTGCCTGGGCACCAACAGATATACAAAGCCACATAGCCCAGCAAACAAACATTAGTTTTTTCATTGTCAATTGTGTCAAAAGCGATAATTGTCAAAAATACACCTGTTAGACCAACGAAATTCTGCAAGGTTTAACTTTAAACCGGAATATTAAAAAAAGAAACCCCGCTGTGAAAACAGCAGGGCATTTTTGATTGCTCTGTATAACCCGGTTATTAGGCCGGGCTGGATGAGTCATTTCTGATGCACCTTATATCATTGGTTTTTTCCGTTGAATGTAAAGCTTAATGTAATGCCATAAGTGCGCTGGTCTCCAAGCACCGCGGCGTAATGGCCGGCGTTTCCGCCTGCAGCCAGCAGTTGTTCGTAATAATTTTTATCAAAAATATTACGGGCCCACAGGTAGGCCGTTAATCCTTTTTGTACCCTGTAGCCTATGCGGCCGTTTACCAGTGTATAACCATCGATACTCAGGTATTTGGAAGGAGAAGGGCTGGAAGAGAACGAAGACCGGTAAAAGCCATCCAGGCCCACAAAGAATTGTCCGGCTTTTCCAAAGGGTGCCGCCGGGGTACTGTATTCACCGCCCAGGGATCCTGCCCATTTGGAAATACCGGGCAACGGGCTATTGGAAACGTCTTTAAATGCCACCTGCACGCCATTTTCGGTATGACCTGTTTCCTCCAATGGAAGCGGGGCATTGGTAAATTTTACATACTTACCATCGGTATACGCCAAAGATCCGTTGAAATTGAAATGCTGGTTTATGCGAATGCTTCCGTCAAATTCTACGCCTTTAACGCTTACTTTATCGGCATTGGCAATATATCCGCGGTTAACACCCAGTTCGGCACTTTGCACGTTTGTCTGGTAGTCTTTGATATCGGAGTTGTGAAGCGTGAGGTTCAGTGTGAGATCGTTGGTGGGGTTCGCTTTTATGCCCAGTTCCACATGCTTGGTATATTCGGGACGGATCACCGCCAGGTTGGTAGCCGGTTTACCGTCAATTGTTGGAATACCTGCAACATTTACGCCCACGGGTTTAAAGCTGGTGGCGTAAGTAGCAAATGTGTTCAGACGTTTGGATGGCTTGTATGCAAGCGTGAGCTGGTAAGTGAAATTCCGCTCTGCGGCATTGGATTCATAAAACTGACTGGCATATACGGAGTTTTTTAATGCAATCAAAGCAGGGTCGTCTGTTTGCAGCCCACCATAGGTTTTCCGGTCGTACACCGCTTTTTTCTCATCATAGTTTAAACGGATACCCGGAAGGAAGTGGAAATGATCAGCGAACTCCCAGTCTATATTCGCAAATGCAGCTGCGCTTAAGGATTTGATAGAAGATTCAGTCCGGATGCCGTATCCATTCAGCAGTCCCGGTGTTTTCCAAAGATTACTGGTAGAACTTTGGGAAAAGCGCCACTGGTCTTTACCGGATTCCTCGGTTCCATGAATTTTTATATCCTGGTCGATAAAGAACAATCCCACTACACCGCTGAGACGGTCGTTGATTGCACCGGCATACCGGAGTTCCTGGGAAAAATTTTTATGCTCCGCCGGGTTCTGCGATTTGGAAAGCGCCTCCAGTCCGGTAAAATCGCGGTCGTTTGAAGGATCCCATTTCCAGTAACGCCATGCTGTTGTAGAGGTGAGGGTTCCCGGTCCGATCTTGCTGTCGATATTCAGTGATGCGCCTCCGAGCTCATTGTTCGATTTCCAGGGGGTGTCGTGATCAATCACCCGGTCAAAGGCATTGGCAGAAGGCAATTGATAGTTAAGGTCAGCAATGATGGCATCAAATTGCCGGTAGGCCGGCCGTTCTGTTTTTACCACACCGGCCACCACCTGTGCGTACCCGATGGGTTTCTGGGATGTGATGTCTCCGCTTAAAGTGACGGATGTATTGTCGGACACATTATATAACAGTTGTCCTCGTACCCCCAGATTATTGATATCGTTTACATGTTGCTGGGTGCGCTGGTTATAGAGCAACCCGTTTCGCTGGGTACCCGAGAAGGATAATCTTCCCGCCAGGTGCCGGGTAATCGGACCGGTGATGGAGGCCTTAGCCTGAATATATCCGAAATTTCCAAAGCTGGTTTCCAGCGTGCCGCCCGGGTGAAAACTCGGCTTTTTTGAGATAATGTTAATAGCTCCCGCTGCGGTATTTTTTCCGAAGAGGGTCCCCTGTGGCCCACGCAATACTTCTATGCGCTCCACATCCATAAAATCAAGAACAGCGGCGGCGGGACGGGCATAATACACTCCGTCGATATAATATCCTACACCAGGATCCAGCCCATCGTTGGTGAGCCCAAACGGTGAGCCGATGCCCCTGATGTTTACACCGGTGTTACGGGGGTTGGAGGTATACAATTGCAGGGAAGGAATCATCTCCTTGATACGATTTACGTTAAAAGCACCTGCTTCAGCAATCTTGGGGCCACCGATTACGGAAACGGCAATGGGCACTTCCTGCAGCAACTCATTTCTTCTGCGGGAGGTCACTACGATTGTATCCAAATGATAGGTGAGGGCCAGCCTTATGATTAAAGAGTCGCCGGTATTTCTTACAACTACATTTTTAGGATCGTAGTTTACCGAGGAGGCTATAATGGTAAAGGGTATCTTCGGTGCATCCTGTAAAATGAAAACGCCGTTGTGATCTGCAGTGGTACCGATATCTTTACCCTTTACCTGGATGCTGGCATTGGGGATACCTTCGTTCTGTTCATTGATCACACGACCCGCCAGTTGTGCCTTTAATGAAAATGATGAAAGAACAACAGTTCCAGTAAGAGTAAATTTAAATAAAAGAGAGTGAACGCGCATGATGGATCGATTTAATAGTCTACTTATTTTGTAGAGAAAAAAGTTAAAAAAAAGCATAATTACCCCGATGTCTCAATAACAACATCGGCAGCCGGTCGCCGGCCTACAACATGCCTCCAGGCATCTTACCAAAAAGCATTGAAATGTATTCACGCAACTATTTTCAGGCGGCAAAAATAGAAGAATTTATTAGTCTACCAAAAAAGTAGGGTAATTTTTTTTAGAACATCCAATGCAGGTTTCGGTATTGCCGCAGAAGCACAGGAGGCGCTGAGAGGCCGGTGTATCTATGCCGCAGAAGGCGCCGGTGGATGCCACAGAAGCGCTGAGAGCCGGTGTATTTGTGCCTCGGCGGCTACATTGCTTCAATAATACCCATACTTCTGCGTATCTATGCTTCAGCGGCCACATTTCCCGCAAACGTTTACCTGCATACACCGGCCAGTATTTTGATGCTCCAGATCACCACCAGGATACCCAGCAATATAAAAGCCGTTTTCCGGGGCAGTCTGCCCGCCAGCTTTGCCGCAACCGGCGCAGCGATCAGTCCGCCAAGAATCAGACCCAGTATGGTTTGCCAGTGACTAACTCCAAGGAATATAAAAAAGGTAAAGGCACTGGAAAGGGTCACAAAAAATTCAGTCAGGCTTACGGAGCCGATCACATATTTAGGGCTACGTCCTTTGGTGATTAAAGTAGTGGTAACAATGGGGCCCCATCCGCCGCCGCCGAATGAATCGAAGAAACCACCTGCGCCGGCAAGGGTGCGGTAATGTTTGTACTTCTTCTTCCGGATCTGGTTGCGGAAGGCATTGGAGAGGATCTTGATGCCGAGGAAAAGTGTGTAGCAGGCCAGCAGCGGACGGATAAATGTACCGTATTTTTCACCGAGATAAACCAGCAACACCGCACCCAGTACGGCGCCTGCCACACCGGGAATGAGCAGGGTTTTGAAAAGTTTTTTGTTCACGTTACCAAAGCGGTAGTGGCTGTATCCGGAAGCGCCGCTGGCAAACATTTCAGCGGTATGGATGCTGCCGCTGATGGCGGCCGGGTTTACACCGGCGGATAACAGGATGGTGGCGCTGGTAACGCCATAGCCCATGCCCAGGGCGCCATCTACCAGCTGTGCCACAAAGCCGGCCAGCAGCATGATCAGGAACGTTTGATCAAAGCCGCTGTAAAGGGTTTCAAACCCCGTTTTAATGGAGTCATAGGGGAGGTAAGAAAATAAAAAATGCCCGATCAGCATGAGTGCAAAAATGAGCAGGGCGCGGGAGGCGATTCTTGCATAGGAGGTCTCTTTTCGAGGCTTCTTTTCAGCAATACTTCCAGTTAACGGATACAGGAATGGTGGCTGCCCGCCGGTAAGTATATCCGAAAAAAGGGTGTTGCGATTTTGTTCTTTTACAAAAGCACCGGCATACCGGTGATGGAATCCTGGTTTTGAAGCAATGCTTACCCCGAAGCCTGATCGGTGCAGATCGGCATGGATGTGACCGCATTGAACAGGATCATCTGTTGCAATAATGATGAGGTCGGCATACTTCAGATCATCCGATGTATAGGCCCGTTCCAGCAAGGTTAGCTGGTGGCTGCCGGCGAGATCTTTTATGGCCGGCAGCGGATCCTTGCTTACTAATGTGACCCCTGTTTGAATACCCGCGGCCAGCACCAGCTGTAACTGGCCCAACGCAGCCTCCCCGCCGCCAATAATGAGCAGGCGCTGCCCGGCTGCCGGCAACGGGGGCGTTGCCGGTATCAATGTTTTCGGGTATGCTTGCTGTGCGTACATTTTTGTCTAATTATTTTTAGTAGGCTCAATGATCAAAATGCGGTGTTTAAAAGCGGAAAAGCAACGGCTCTAACACAAAGCTTCCCGTAAATATGCGGTGTGTTACTGTTGATACTGCCGGAAATTGTCTATATTAATCGGTCGCGCAGCAAAACTAAGGGATTTTTATTAGTCTATAAAAAAAGTAGGGTATTTGGGGTTGTTAAATTTGTTGCTGCTGGCTATTCGCCGATGATCTCATGGCAAGCCGTTGTTGTACAACAAGCGCTATTGGTTATGGCAACCCGTTAAATTTAAAGGCAATCTAAATGAAATATGAGGAATATGTCATCCGCTCTGTTCTTTGCAATAATGCGTATGGTATTAAGGAAGTAAATGAATGGACTACTTTAGAATACCTGGTCTTTGATTTTGACCGGTATCCTGAAGTGAAGCCGCTGATTGCAGTTGGTGACATTGTTTCAATAAGGTTATTGAATGCAGATCATGCAAACCATCATTTAGGTCGGTATTTGAGTATCCTGCGTCTTTCGGACCAGGAGCAAAGAAATACATCGTCACCGTTTTTGATAGTGCTGCTTTAGAGCAGGATCCACAGGTGATCGATATCATCCCGCAAAACCCTAAATAGCCGGGCGTTAATCAACCTCACAAAAACACTGCCCTGTAAATGGTAATGCAACTCATAATGATGACGAGTATTCCGACAATGGCAAACATTTTTTTAGCGGGAAGCTTTGCGGTGAGCATTGCAGAAAATGGTGCTGTGATGATGCCGCCGATGAGCAAACCGGCTACAATGTTCCAGTGCTGGATGCCCAGGGTAAATACAAAGGTGACGGCGCTGGTAATGGTGAGGATGCATTTGGCCACGGTAGAACTGCCCACTACATAACGGGGGGTACGGCCGTTTTTGATAAAGGTGCCGGTAACCAGGGGACCCCATCCGCCTCCGCCAAAGGAATCAATAAAGCCGCCGGCCAGCCCTAAGGCGGTAATATTTGTTTTTTTCGGCGCGGCTTTTTTAACGGCGGGTTTTCTTTTAAATGTATTCATCAGGATCCGGATACCCAGGTACATGGTGTAGGCTGCAATAAAGGGCTTCATGAGCTTGGCATCTTTTTCTCCCAGGTAGGATAAGGCCAGGGCGCCGATGATGGCACCGATAACGGCGGGTATAGCCAGCGCCTTGGTAAGTTTTTTATTTACGTTGCCTAGTTTATAATGACTGATACTGCCGGCTGCGGTAGTAAAGGATTCCGCGGAGTGAATGCTGGCGCTCACGATCGGAGGCGCTACATTCAGCATCAGCAGGATGGTGGTGCAGATCACGCCGTAACCCATGCCCATTGAGCCTGCTACGATCTCGGCCAGGAAGCCGACCAACAGCATCCAGTAGAACATGTGGTGGTCCTTGTTTAAAAAATGAAGGATGGTATCGCTGACCCCGAAAATATAAATGGTATAGATGGCCAGGGCCAGTACCAGGAATAAACCGATACCAACCAGGTAGGGCGTACTGCGCCGGGTAGCATTGGCAACCAGGGCGGAACTGTCTACTACCTCACTTTCAGGCGGATTATCAACATTAAATGTGGCATCGCCGCTTATACCATTCACCGCAAGATCCTTCGTAATACTGTTGAGCACTTTTACCTTATGATCGAGGTTACCGGAAAGCTGGTCGCGTATCTGTTGCATATTGTCGAGCAGGTCATTCATTTCATCGGGAATAGCCGCCGTAAAGGTTTCCCGAAGGCGCTTGGCGACGGTGGGCGATTTACCGTTTGTGGAGATGGCAATTTTCAGGTGCCCTTTTTTTACCACCGAACCGAGGTAAAAATCACAAAGGGCCGGTTTGTCTGCAATATTTACCAGCTTTTCTTCTTTTTCGGCATCGGCTTTTATCCGGATGGCTGTTTCAAGGTTGTTCACGGCCGCAATAACCAGACTGGATGCCCGGATATCTTCAATGGAATAAGGTCGTTCGCTGAGCCGCAGATCCGGATGCGTGGCTGCCAGTTCTTTTACCTCCGGCGCAATCACGGTTGCTACCAGGTGTATATGCGTAGCCGGGGAGTTGGCCAATACGGCTCCAAGCTTTTCCAGGGCTACGTTCCCACCGCCAATGATCAGCAATTGCAGGGTCTCCAGTTTTAAAAAAACCGGGAAAAGTGTATTAGATGTTTCCTGTATTCCGTTTGGATGAACCTGTTGCTGTTCCTTCATGCAGTTACTTTTTTTTCAGTATGGCATTCACGGAGTTCTGATGGGAGAAATGCTCTTTTTCTACCACTTCACTTTTATGATACACCAATGAAGATGGTGGTACGCTAAACGTGATCCAGGCATTGCCGCCAATGACGCTGTCTTTGCCGATCACGGTATCACCACCGAGTATAGTGGCTCCTGAATAAAGGATCACATTGTCTTCAACAGTAGGATGTCTCTTTTGATCTTTTTTTACCTTGGCCGAGTTTAAGGCGCCGATGGTAACGCCCTGGTAGATCTTTACTTTTTCACCAATAATGGCGGTTTCACCAATGACCACACCGGTGCCATGATCGATAAAGAAAGATGCACCAATGGTGGCGCCGGGATGAATATCGATGCCGGTTTTGCTGTGTGCATATTCGGTGAAAATACGCGGCAGTACCCGAATCCCCAGTTTCCATAAGGCATTTGAAATGCGGTATACAGCAATGGCATAAAACCCGGGATAGGCATGCAATACTTCTTCCTTATTTAATGCCGCCGGATCATTGGCCAGGAAAAAAGAAGCGTCTTTTTGCAGCGTTTCATAAAGGTCGGGTAAGCCGGTAAAAAAAGCATCGGAAAGCGCCTGCGCTTTTGCGCCGTCGCTTACTACATCATAGATCAGGGTTGTAAGATGACTTTTCAGCGAATACCAGCCTTTTTCCAGGTCCGTCTCCTTCTGGTTCACGCCCGTTTGGGGAACGAACAGGAAGCCAAAAATATCATCTACAAACTGATGGCTTAAGGCTTTATCCGGAAGATTACCAGTATGTTTTTTATTGTGCCTTTGTAAAAGGCTTAAAAAATCTTTTTCGTTCATGATGTTTGTTTAAATTGGTCACTGAAGTGCTGGATTCCAGTTTTTATAATACAATTTAAAAGCATCTGCTGCTTTAGCGCTGTTTTTTTAGTATGTCCGGTAGCGGTAACGATCCGCTTCGTCTATGCCTCAGTGGCTATCATTGATCCATTTGCGCTGTGAAAAATCGCCGAAGGTTTCGCCGGCATTCCGTTCTTTTACATAAACACCAAACAGGCCGTCGAGTGTTTCTAAAATACCGGCTTCATCCAGGCTGTCTTTATATTTCGTATTCAGGCGTTCACCCAGGCGATCCCCTCCGATGTGAAGGTTGTATTTACCCAGGGAAGTGCCTACAAACCCGATTTCTGCATTGGGAGAGCGACCGCAGCCATTCGGACAACCGGTCATGCGCACAATAATGTCTTCTTCCTGTAACTGGTGCTTCTGCAACAGCGGTTCTATTTTGCTGATAAGAGTGGGCAGGTAACGCTGGGCCTCCGCCATTGCCAGGGCACAGGTATTCAGCGCTACACAGGCCATTGAGTTCCGCCGCATCGGGCTGGCATTGTCTGTGCTTTTGCTGATCTGGTGTGCAGCCAGCAGCTGTTCAATCGCCGCTTTGTCGGCATCTGCAATATCACTCAGGATCAGGTTTTGATTACAGGTGAACCGGAAATTTGCTTTTCCTGTTTCTGCTATTTTTAATAAGCCGGTTTTTAAGGGGTAATTGTTTTCATCTACTACCCGGCCATTTTCAACAAATAAGGTATAATACCATTTCCCCTCGTGGTTTTGTGCCCATCCATAGGCATCTTTACGACTGGTAAAGGCATAGGGGCGGGCGGGCTCAAAGGAGAAGCCACAGCGCTTTTCCACCTCTGCACGGTAAGCATCCACGCCCAGTTTATCGATGGTGTATTTCAAACGTGCCTGTTTGCGGTCGCTGCGGTTTCCGAAGTCGCGCTGCACGGTAATCACCTCGTAAATAGCCTGCATGGCCAGTTCTTTGGGCAGATAGCCCAGCATGCTTCCGAGGCGTGCGTATGTGTTGGCATTTCCATGTGTAGAGCCCAAACCACCGCCGGCCGCAAAATTGTATCCTTTTAAAACGCCATCTTCGATGATCGCAATAAGACCCAGGTCGTTGATGAACACATCCACGTCATTATTGGGCGGAATCGCGATCCCGATCTTAAATTTCCGGGGCAGGTAGCGGTCCTGGTACAGCGGATCCTCTTCCGTTGTTTCCACTAATTTTTCGGCGTCCATCCATACCTCGTAATAGCCTCTTGTTTTAGGCAGGTGATGTGCACTGATTTCCCGGGCAAACTGATAAATTTCTTCGTGCAGGGGAGATTCCTTTGGATGTGAGGCGCAGGTCACATTCCGGTTTACATCGCCGCAGGCTGCAATCGAATCCAGGTGCATGGTATTAAATGCACTGATCGTAGGTTTGGTGTGCGATTTCAGAATGCCGTGCAATTGGATGGTTTGTCTTGTAGTGATTTTTATGGTGCCAGTGGAATATTTTCCTGCTACATGATGCAGCCCGATCCATTGTTCGGGTGTCATAAATCCACCAGGTAACCGTAAACGGATCATAAAGGAATACAGCGGCTCCAGTTTTTTGCGGCTTCGTTCCTCACGACGGTCGCGATCATCCTGCATATACATGCCGTGGAATTTTACCAATGCCTGGTCGTCTTCCCGGATGGCACCGGTGTGTGCATCTTGAAGGCTTTCTTTCAGCGTTCCACGCAGACCCTGGCTGGCAACTTTGATTTTTTCCGTTCCGGATAAATTATTTTTCTCGCTCATTGTTTTTGTTTCTGGTTTCTGGTTTTTCGTTTATGGTCATTACCAACCACAAATCACAAACCACAAACGATAAATTTTATTAACTAATATACATCCTTCGAATACCTTCCTTCTTCCTCCAGCTGAACAAGGTAATTGCGGGCTTCTTCTTCCGACTTTCCTTTAGTCTTGAACAGTTCTATAAAGGTATCTTCTACATCCCTGCACATAGGATCTTTTGCACCGCAAATGTACAGATGTGCCCCATTATTCAACCAGTCCAGGAGCTCATCGCCTTTTTCTTTAACGCGGTGCTGTACATAGATCTTTTGATCGGTGTCTCTTGAAAAGGCCAGGTCCAGGTTGTTTAATACGCCTGTTTCCAGGTAATTTTGAATTTCAGTCTGGTACAAAAAGTCGGTTACAAAATGTTGTTCACCAAAAAACAACCAGTTCCGGCCACTGGCGCCTGTTGCATCCCGCTCAGCAAGGAAAGAGCGGAAGGGCGCCACACCGGTGCCGGGTCCAATCATGATGATATCGCTGGTTTCTTCCGGTAATTTAAAGTGTTTGGCTTTTTGGATATAAAATTCAATTTCATGATCCTCATCCAGGTCCGAAAGGAATTCGCTGCAAACTCCGTAACGTTCTTCGTCTTCTACCGTGAACTGGTTTTTGGACACGGTAATATGGATCTCGTTCTCCCCATGCGCATTTGGCGATGACGAGATGGAATAAAGGCGCGGCGATTGGGCTGTGAGGATCTTGATCACCTCTTCAAACTGCGCGGCATCTTTTACCGGGTAAATGCGTAAAAGGTCGTACAGGCTCATTCTTGTGTCGGGTATCTGCTGGTTGGTGAGGGCTGCATATTTCTTAACCGTTGATTTCAGCAGGTAGCAGATGTTCAGGTGCTGGCTCAGCAGGTCACGTACCGGTGCCTTAACCTTCTCTGTCTGGATCTCTTTCTCGGGGTCGATCCCGGTGATGCCGATGATCTTATTGATCATGCTTTGTTTGTTGGAAGGCACGATGCCCAGGGCGTCACCCGGCTGGTAGTCGATGGGTTCTTCGGTCGTGATCTCGATATGGAAGGTCTGCTTGTTGGAGCCCCGGTCGTTGAGATTGATATTGGTGATCACTTTCCCCATGTAATATTTTTTGCCGGCAGATTTGGGTGCTGCGGCAGGCGGGGTGGCAGGCGCAGCTGTTGTAGACTGCAGGGCTGCCGCTACATTGTCCAGCCAGTGCAGGGCGTCTTCTTCGTATTCGACATCGCATTTCTTCAGCGGCAATACCCGGTGTGCGCCCAGGGCCTCCAGGCGGGCATCCACATCTTCCCCTGTTTTGCAGAACTCCGGGTAGGAGCTATCGCCCAGTGCCAGCACTCCGAATTTGAGCTTGCCGAGGTTGAGCTGGTTTTCGTGAATATGATCGTAGAATTTTTTGGCCAGTAAGGGCGGTTCGCCTTCCCCCTGCGTGCTGATCACCACAAAGAAGTATTCTTCCTTCGGAAGGTCGGTAAAACGGTACTGATCCAGCCCGGTGAGTTTTACAGTAATCCCTTTCTTTTTGGCAATGCCGGCCAGTTGTGTGGCCAGCTTTTTGGCATTGCCGGTTTCTGTTCCGTATACAAGGGATATTTTTTTTACGGCAGCCGGAGCGGCAACAGCGGGTTCCTGTCCGCCCGCAAGGCCCTGTGCAAGGCCGGCGAAATAGCCGCTTGCCCAAAGCAGTTCATCCCGCGAAAGCGTAGGCGTGAGACTTTTGATGGCTCCCAATTTTGCGTCAGATAGCATGTTTTAAATTATTTTGTTGATGAACATTGATCATTTCTTCGGTAACCGGTTTGAAGTATAGCTGCCGGCTGTTGCTGTTTTCCAGCCACCGGAACTGCTGGTGCAGTGCTACTACCTTACCCACTACCACCAGGCTGGGAGAGGCTAATGCCGTGCCTTTCAGCGTGGTGGCGTAATCGTAAAGGCTGCAGGTATGCACCTGCTGAAAACAGGTGGTTGCCTGTTCCACAACAGCCAGCTGTTTTTCTCCGGCGATGCCGAACTGTGTTAATTTCTGAACCACCTGGTCCAGGGTGCCGGACGACATGTAAAATACCAGGGTATCATCCGTGGCAGCCAGCTCTTTCCAATAGGCATCCGTAACCACATCCGATTTATAGTAGGTGAGGAACCGCACTGCGGTGGCATAGCCCCTGGCCGTCAGCGGCATTCCCGAATAGGCCGCCGCTCCCAGTGCCGCGGTGACTCCTGGAATGATCTCGTAGGAAATGGAATGCCGGGTAAGGGTTTGCAGCTCATCCAGGATATTGGAAAAGATGGAGGCATCACCGCCCTTAAGCCGTACCACCAGCTTTCCCTGAAGAGCATAATGCACCAGCAACTCATTAATGGTGCGTTGCGGTACCGAACGTTTTTTACTGCATTCTTTTCCCACATATACAATCTCGGTTGCCGGTGTTACATAACGATGCAGGATTACATCACTAACCAGGCGGTCGGCCAAGACCACATCTGCTTTTCGTAACGCATCAGCGGCCTTCACCGTGATCAGATCCGGATCGCCGGGTCCCGCACCGGCAAGAATTACCTTGCCGGTACCATTAGGTGGCTGCTTTTTTACGGAGGATGTATGTTGAAGAAGCATTTGCTGAATTTTTAATCTACTTAAAAAGTAGACTTAATAATTGCAACAATGCACCGGTATACCCGGGCATCGTTTGGATTAATTTAGTAAAACGGCTGCTACGGTGCTGTTGCTGGTTTCATCAACCAGGATGGCATTGCCGTAGTCGCTCAGTGTTGCAAAATCATCGTATACCAGCGGCGCTGCGGTTTTAATGGTCGCGTGCACCACTTCGTTGAGCTTTACACCATCTTCCGCCGGTATGCGTTCCAGCGTATTTACATCAAGTTTGTAAGCTACTTCCCGTACGATGGTCTTCAGCAAACGTCCTTTGTGCTGAAGAAAATATTTATTACCCTGGATCAGGGGTTTATTGTCGAGCCAGCAAAGTACCACCTCGATCTCGTTGGCCACCTTAGGCAGGTTATCGATACGGGCGAAAGTGTCGCCACGGCTGATGTCGATATCGTCTGCAATATGCAATACTGCAGCCTGGGGCGCAAACGCCTCGTTCACTTCTTTGCCTCCTACTTCGATCTTTGTAATGGAGGTGTCGATACCTGCGGGAAGAATCTTTATTTTATCACCTACCTTATATACACCACTGATGATTTGTCCGGCATAACCCCGGTAATCGTGCAGCTCGGCTGTTTGCGGCCGGATTACGTACTGTACCTGGAAGCGCGGGTCAGTATGGTTGATATCGGAAGCCACTTCAACGGCTTCCAGGAACTCCAGCAGGGACGGGCCTGTATACCAGGGCATATCTTCTGAGTGATCTACAATATTATCACCAAGGAGCGCTGAAATCGGAACATAAGTAACGTTTTCGATATTCAGCTGTGCGGCTACCTTCTCATAATCGGCCCTGATCTCGTTGAATCGCTCTTCAGAAAAATCAACCAGGTCCATTTTGTTGATGGCCACCACCACATGCGGCATTTTCAACAACGACGCGATGATGGAATGGCGGCGGGTTTGCTCAATCACCCCGGCTCGGGCATCAATGAGAATGATGATCAGACTGGAGTTGGACGCGCCGGTAATCATGTTGCGGGTATACTGTACGTGGCCCGGCGCATCGGCAATGATGAATTTGCGTTTGGGGGTGGAGAAATAGCGGTAGGCTACGTCAATCGTGATCCCCTGCTCCCTTTCGGCTCTTAAACCATCGGTGAGTAATGCCAGGTCGATGCCATCGGCGTTTTTATTTTTTGATTGTTTTTCGAGCGCCTCCAACTGGTCCACAAGAATGCTTTTGCTATCGTATAACAGCCGGCCGATCAATGTACTTTTGCCATCGTCTACACTACCGGCGGTTATGAATCTTAAGATATCCATTGAGCAATTTAGAATTTAGATTTTCAGATTTAGAATTTAAAAGTACCCGCCTTTTTTCCGGTCTTCCATTGCGGCTTCCGTTACTTTATCATCGATCCGGGTTTCGCCTCTTTCGGAAATACGGGTGGCCATAATTTCGTTTACCACTTCATCCAGCGTTGTGGCACTGGATTCTACAGCGGCAGTACAGGTCATATCGCCTACGGTACGGTAGCGTACTTTTTTTGTGGAAATCACATCGGTTTCGTCGATGGTGATATAGTCGGAAACGGCGATCAACTGGCCTTCATGTTCAATCACTTCGCGTTCATGGGCAAAATAAATAGATGGAAGGGGAATGGCTTCTTTTTTGATATAGCTCCATACATCCAGCTCCGTCCAGTTACTGATGGGGAATACCCGCACGTTTTCGCCTTTGTGGATCCGGCCATTATAAATGTTCCATAATTCCGGGCGCTGCAGCTTAGGTTCCCACTGGCCAAATTCATCTCTTACAGAAAAGATCCGCTCTTTTGCACGGGCCTTTTCCTCATCACGCCGGGCACCGCCGATGCAGGCATCAAACTTGAATTCTTCAATGGTATCCAGCAGCGTGTGGATCTGCAGCCAGTTGCGGCTGGCAAATTTACCCTTAGGCTCCGTAAGGTGTTTTTGTTTTATGGTGTCTTCTACTTTGCGTACGATCAGCTCGGCCCCCACTTCTTTTGCCAGGGCGTCGCGGTAGGCGAGGGCTTCCGGGAAATTGTGGCCGGTATCAATGTGTACCAGCGGGAAAGGAATCTTTCCGGGAGCGAATGCTTTTTTTGCCAGTTGCACCAGCGTTATCGAATCTTTACCGCCGCTGAAAAGCAGGGCCGGTTTTTCAAATTGTGCGGCAACCTCCCTGAAAATATAAATGCTTTCAGCCTCAAGTTGCTCAAGGTAATCTAATGTGTACTCACCCATACGTTCTTTTTATACAGATCCGCCTTGCGGATTTTTTTAACAATCAAAAATGGTCTTTTCAAGGTTGGCATTGATCGGGATCCCATTATTGGTGTACATGCAGTCCGCACTCTTTATGCGAAACCTCCCACCACCATCTGCCGGCCCTGGGATCTTCTCCAGGCTCAATAGCCCGGGTACAGGGAGCACAGCCGATGCTAATAAATCCTTTGTCGTGCAGCGGGTTATAAGGAATGTTTTTTTCCTTAATGTAATGCAGCATTTCATCATAACTCCAATGGATCAGCGGATTGAATTTATAAAGTCCTCGGTCCGCATCCCATTCGAGCATTTTCATATCTTTCCGGTTATCCGATTGTTCGCTTCTCAGTCCGGTGATCCATACCTTTGCCCCGGTCAGCGCCCGGTTGAGGGGCTTCACTTTCCGGATGAAACAACATTCCTTGCGGTTGTCAACCGATTCATAGAACCCGTTCACCCCTTTGGCTTTTACGTAGGCTTCCACATCCGAAGCTTCGGGAAAGTAAACATCTATATTTATTTTGTAACGGGCATTGGTTTTCTCCAACAAATCGTAATGTTCGGAAAACAGGCGCCCGGTATCCAGTGTAAAGATCCGTACCGGAAGCTTGTTGGTGGCGATCATTTCCGTTAATACCTGATCTTCCTGGCCTAATGACGTAGAGAAAACAGTAGCCTCCGGGAACCGGTCGGTTACCAGTTTTAACGCATCCGCCGTTGAGGCCTGCTCTATTTCCTGTATCTGTTCTTCTGTAAACACGTTTGCTGTTTGTGGTTTAAGGTTTATGGCTTATAGTCGGTATCAACTATAAACCATAAACGATAAACTAAAAATTAAAGATTCGGTTGTGGTGTATAACGCAGGTAAGGCTTTACCTCTTTGACACCTTTTGGAAATTTCTGGATGGCATCTGCGGTGCTGATAGAAGGCACTACAATTACATCTTCACCATGCTTCCAGTCGGCCGGAGTCGCCACGCTGTGATTGGCGGTCAGTTGCAGGGAATCGATTACCCGTAGCACCTCCTGGAAGTTTCTTCCGGTAGAAGCAGGATAGGTGATGATCAGTTTGATCTTTTTATCGGGCCCGATGATGAATAAGGAACGTACGGTTGCCTTTTCAGAAGCATTGGGGTGAATCATATCATAAAGGGTGGCGATATTCCTGTCGGGGTCTGCCAGGATCGGAAAATCAACGGAACAGTTTTGTGTTTCATTGATGTCATTTTTCCAGCCCAGGTGCGAATCCAGCGGGTCTACGCTTACCGCCAGTGCCTTTACACCACGTTTTTCAAATTCACCTTTCAGCAGCGCCGTTTTTCCCAGCTCGGTAGTACAAACAGGCGTGTAATCTGCCGGATGCGAAAATAAAACGCCCCAGGAATCGCCCAGGTACTCATGAAAATGAATTTCTCCTTCAGTGGACTGCGCGGTAAAATCCGGGGCAGTATCTCCTAATCTTAATGACATAATTTAAACAGTTTTTAGTGACAAAATAGCTCTTCAATAAACCTACTAATCAAGTAGACTAATAGGGTGGTTTGCAAGGTACGACAAAATATTTGAATGGAAGTGCAAAAAAATGGTGAAAAAAGAAAAATAATCAAGATTCTAAAGAGCCAAATCTCAATAACAAGATCCAAAGGGGCCGTTCCGGGCTTGATGTGCTGTCTGGTGGGTATTAATTGTCGGACCCTGACGGCTGATAGCTGAGGACTGATAACTGAAAACAGGCTAACGGCTGTTAATGAACGCGTTCGCCAACACTGACAAATTCATTGTATTTAAACATTTTTCCGGCCGCCCGCGAAAAGGGAAAGGAATATTGTTTCGTTGGCCGGTATCCCAGTTGTTTGAAAATTTCCCGAACCTTAGCAAAGTCAATAAATTCCACATGGGTGTCGTCCGACCGGTAACCGGCCTCCTGCGGTGTTATAACAATGATCTTTCCATTTTCTTTAAGCAGCGGGAGGTATTGATTTAACAATGCTGCAGCCGGCGCTGTGCCCATATGTTCTGCTACATGTGCTAGTAAAAGAGAATCGAAACTGCGGGGCTTGTAATATTCCGTTTTTTCAAATTCAGTATTTGTAAACGCTTTTAGTCCCCGGGCGCGGCATTCCCTAACAGAGGTTTCATTATGATCGACCCCGATCCCATTGCCATTTAAATGCAGCAGATTCCTGCCCAGGCCACAACCAATGTCCAGCACAAACCCGGGTTTCAAACCCGTAATGTTCCTTTTGTAGGGATACTGAACATTCAGCATTTTTTTCCACCATTTTGATTCCCTCGTTAGCAGTGAATTCGTATAATCCTCTTTGTCGGTTGATTTTCTCACATTGAAGTCTTTGTGCATTGGTTGTTGGTTTTTAATAAGCCTAACAGGCCTTAAAGATAGCGGATTAAAGAATGTGGAACAACCTGCATGGCCCTTAGAGCATTTATAATAAAGTCATCCCTGTGTCTTTTAGCGGTATATAAATAACGTATTTATACGATAAAAAAGGAGGGAATCTCCTGAAAGTGGCGGCGGTACGCTCTAATAATTTTGATGCACCGATTCTCTTTATAAACATAAAAATTAAAACGATGCGTAAAGAACTATTATTATTGGGATTTGTCATCTTAATGGCCGCCTGTAAAAAAGGTGATACCGGACCTGCCGGGCCTGCCGGCGCCCAGGGTCCAGCAGGAGCTACCGGAATACAGGGCATGACGGGCCCCAACGGAAGTCAGATACTTAGCGGAAGCGGAGTGCCTGCAACTACGGTTGGGCAAACAGGTGATTTTTACCTGGATATTGCTACCTCAAACCTTTATGGCCCTAAAGTAGCCGCGGGCTGGGGAAGCCCGCTTAACCTGAAAGGATCAACTGGCCTAACGGGCGCAACCGGCGCTACAGGAGCAACGGGCGCAACCGGCGCCACGGGGGCTACAGGAGCTACAGGTGCAACGGGTGCTACAGGTGCTGCGGGCTCAAATGGAACCAATGGGCTAAACGGTGCAAACGGCAATACCATTCTTTCAGGTACGGGTGCTCCATCTGTTGGTATAGGAGTTGTAGGCGATTATTACCTGGATAAAAACTCCTATAATTTGTTTGGCCCTAAAACGCCGGCAGGCTGGGGAGTGCCGGTTACGTTAGTAGGACCAAAAGGAGATCCCGGAACCGCAAATGTCATTTACTCGGGCTGGAAATATGCAACGAGTTTTAATGATAGTACAATTGACAATACAAGTGTTAAAGTAGGATATATTACGGCTGCGGATATTACATCGGCTGTTCTGAACAACGCTTCCATCCAGGTGTATTTTACCTTTGGAGGCGGAACTTTTGTGTTGCCCTATACATCGAATGCAGGCGGCAAGCCCAATACCATCAACTATATACCAATGAACGGGAAGATATGCGTTACCCGTTTTACGCATGACAATAGTAACAGTGTTAACCTTTCCACCCTGTTACAATACCGTTATGTGATCATACCCGGCAGCATCAATGCCGTGGCAATGAAGAATGTAGATTTTAAAAATTACGACGCGGTAATGCAATACTTTAAGATGCCGCAATAAATAATCCCGTACAAGGTCATTTGTCGAAAGGTTGGTCCGAAGGGCCAGCCTTTCTGAGTTAGGAAGAACTGGCAGGTTCTATGCTATTAACAACCTGAAAAATAAAGACGGCGGAAGGGCATCCGGATTTTTTTGAAAAGAAATGGGATTAACCCGGGAATCCTAATCCTTCAGATCGGCCAGGGTACGGCTTTCCAATACCTCAAGGGTTACATCCCGAACCTGTTTCATAACATCATGCAGCCCGCAGTGTTTTTCATCGCAGTTTTTGCAGCGTTCATAAAAGTACAGGCTCACACAGGGCAACATGGAAATAGGGCCGTCGATCAGCCGTATGATTGTAGCCATCTTTACCTCTGCCGGGTTTTGTTTAAAAAAATAACCACCGCCTTTGCCCTTTTTGCTTTCCAGGATACCGGCTTTGCGAAGCTCCAGCAGGATGTTCTCCAGGAATTTTAACGGGATCCTTTTCTTTTTTGAAATTTCGGAAATCAGCACGGGGCCTTCCTGCTGCTTATCAGCCAGGTAGCCCAGTGCTTTAAAGGCATATTGTGATTTTTTTGTGAGCATATATGAATAACAAATGTTCGGTTATAAAGTTAAGAAACAATTGGTTGAAAAAGCTAATACTTCAAGGGTTGATGCAGTATTTATTTAATTCAGCCACTGGTAACACTCCTTTAACCGGAACAGGGAGCGCCTGGTTTAGCTTTTGGCCTTCAGCCGGTGCCGCTGATTCTGAAGTACATTATCCAGGGTCCAGGGAATTGTTTTTTCAAAGGATGCCTGGCGTACCGGGCAATCCTGCTTGCGGCAGAGCGGGCACTGGAACGGCTTGCACCCGTCGGAATGGACAAAGAATTCTACCGATTCTCCGTACTCATTCCTGATCAATGCCGCTAGCTGGTCAATTTCGTGATGCGCTTCCGCAACATTCAGGTACCAGGGCACCGTTAAATGACAGTCGATATGCAGCACACTGCCGTATTTGATCACCCTGAAATTGTGTAGGTCTACCCAGTTTTCCAGCCGGTTTTTATTGATATAGGCGATCATTTCTTCCAATAATTGTTGATCTGCTTCATCCATGATGCCGGCAATGGAACGCCGCAGGATGATATAGGATGTGCGCAGCAACAATATGGTAAGCAGGATGGCTACGATAGAATCCAGCCAAAAGATCCTTGTAAAAAATACAAGCGCCAGTCCTGCAATCACTGCAATCGTGGAGTAGGTATCGGTTTGCAGGTGCCGGCCGCTGACTTCCAGCGCAATGGAATGATTCTTTTTGCCGGTGGCGATGCAAATGCTGCCCAATGCATAATTGACAATGGCAGTGGCTGCTACCAGGATGATGCCCAGGTCTAATTTGTGCAATGTTTGCGGGTGCACCAGCTGATCGATCGCTTTATACAATACGATCAGGCCGGCAATGCCGATCAGGGTGCCTTCTATCGCAGCGGATAGGAATTCGGCCTTTCCATGACCGTAAGGATGGTTCTCATCCCGGGGCTGTGCCGCCAGGTAAAGACTATAAAGCCCGATGAATCCTGCCGCTACATTGGCAATGCTTTCCAGTGCATCGGTAAGAACAGCTACAGAATGCGTTGAAAAGTAGGCGATCGATTTCACGATGAGTAACAGCAGCGATACTGCAGCCACCCATTTCTGGATCTTCAGGTTCTGCCTTGAGCCTTGTGTTGTCATGGTGATCCGATTATGCGGTTTTCCGGTTCGCGTTGCTGCGGCCTCTCCGCGTCCGGATATATCGCTCTATCTTACGTTTCAGGCGGTGATAAAATTCTTTATTAAACAGGTTCGAGTCGTGCATCGCCTTATAGGTGAGGAATGCGCCGATGGGGGCTAAAATAAAAGTAGACAACCACATGCCCGAGAACGGCGTAAGGCTTCCTTCCTTGGCCATTTTTTCCCCGGTGTTGGATGAAAAATAAAATACCAGGAAAAAGGCAATGGCAAAGATCATCGGCGTACCAAGTCCGCCTTTACGGATGATGGATCCCAGCGGCGCACCGATCATAAACATCAGGAAGCAGGCCAGTGCCAGCACTATTTTTTTATGCCATTCGATCTTATAGCGGCGAATATTTTTTTCCTGTTCCTGAATGCTGGTCAGGTTCATATTGGCATTATCCTTTACCACCGTAATGGTGCCGCTGGCCCGTTCCTTTATATTAGACAGTGCGCTGTCTGGCAAAAAGGCCATAAAGACATTTGCATTTTTTTGCTGCGGTTTGATGATTTTCTTCGCGGTATCTTTTTTTGCGGTTCCGCTGTCACGGCTGTTCTTTTTCAATGAGTCGGCTTTTACAAGAGCCGTCTTTTTCGACGTATCTGCTATTTTAAGCGTATCGATGGCAAAATGCAGCCGCTTGTATTTCGGCGCTTTTGTTCTCCGTCGTTTCCTGGCCGGCGGCGTTTTTACCGTTTCTTTCTTTCTGGATGCGGTATCGGTTTTTACGGGGAGGAGGGTTGCTTTTGCTTTTCCGGTAACGGAATCCAGCCCTAAAAATGCGTCTTTATTTTTTTTGAAATTCAGGATTGAATCCGGGATGGTAGCGCCCTTCACGACACTGTCGCGGTACTGCAGCAGGCTGAACGTGTTTACCAGGCTGTTCTGATAGCGTTCTACCTCCATCTGTGTGTACCGGGTCATAGAGTCCAGCGCTTTATCCAGTTGCCGCATACTCAATACCCGCTCGTTATTCCGGTTATTGCTGTCGCTGGAAGCCTTAAAGTTAAAGGCGCTGATGTCCAGCTGCATTTTATATTCCTTAAAACCCAGGCGAATGTATTCGGTAGCGGAATCCGTCCGGCTGCCCCGCTCCTGGTAACGCCACCCGTCTCTGAAAACGATATCCAGGAAGCGCTTGTCGGGCGAGGGCTTCATGGTGCCGTTTTTGGCAATAATGAAATTATCCTGCAGGGAGCCATAATTGTTCTCAAAAACGATCAGGTCGCGGATGGTGCTGTCATCTTTTTCTTTTTTCCCGATCTTGATGGCAAACCGGTCCAGCTTATCATAAAATACACCCTCCTTGATATCAAATGCTGGCTTGGCCAGCACAATGTCTGCCAGCATGGTGCGCGATTTCAGCTGTGCAACGGGAATAACGTAGTTGGCAAAGAGAAAGGCGCAGAAACTGATCAGCAGGGTTACGCCTACCAGCGGCCGCATAAAACGCAGCAGGGAAATGCCGGAAGACTTTATGGCCACCAGTTCAAAGCTTTCTCCCAGGTTTCCAAAAGTCATCAGCGAAGAAAGCAATACAGCCAGGGGAAGGGCCAGGGGAATCAGTACGGCGCTTTGATACCAGATGAATTTCAGAATGGTGAAGGCATCCAGCCCCTTGCCCACAAAATCGTCGATCCAAAGCCAGAAAAACTGCATTACCAATACAAACAGGGTAATGAAAAAAGTGGCCACAAACGGGCCAATAAATGCTTTAATAATCAGTTTATCTAACTTTTTCAAACGTTTCCGGTTTCTATTTTATGGTTCATAGTTCATTTGTCAATAGTACATTGTCCGGGGGCCATGTGCTATTGCCGTTTCAACCACAATTCATTTAATTTGCAAATAACGTATACATAATGGAAGAAACAAAATTAAGCCTTTCTCCAGAGGAGTGGGCCATTGTTGCTGATCCTGAAATCATTTTAACAAAGAATGCGGTTTTGCATAAAATAAAAAGATCGCTGGAAGTACTGCATCAGCAGCAACTTGGCATAGTTAAAGAAAATGCCGGCCGGTTGCCAGCCGGACTGTTTGCAAATGCAGGAAAAATTTCAAGAGGAGAAAATTATAAAGGGTTGCCCTACCTGATCCTGGATTATCCGCGGAACTTTGATAAGGACGGTGTTTTTGCCATCCGTAGCTTATTCTGGTGGGGAAAGCAGGTAAGTACTACAATGCATTTGTCCGGAAAGTGGAGCGCGCTGCTGGCGCCCCGGTTAATGGAGCAGCGCGGCTTGTTTGGGGATGCCTCTTATTATATAAGCTGGAACGGTGATGAATGGGAACATGATATACAGGGAAGCAGCTACCGGCCTTTCCGGGATGCTACATTGCAGCAATGGATGGGGCTGCAGGAGGAAGCCTTTATCAAGATCGCCTCATTTGCCTCCATTGCAGCACTGGAGCAGGCGCCGGAAATCTGGCAAAAGGATTTCCGGAATTTTTTGGAGCTGCTGTTTTGAAAAAAACGGTGTTGCTGTACTTGTACCGGAATTAATTCCCCAGCCGGTGAAACAATTCCTTAACCTGGTAATCCCAAAGCTGGCTTTGATCCTTGATATCCCTTTTCTCGGCAAAGTCCGTAATCACTAAAATGGTTTGATTGGTGATCTCTGATTTATCGATGCGGAATTCGAAATATTCATTTTTGGGAGAACCGGCCCAATGGAAACGGATCAGCCGTTCTTCCTCCTGTTCTACCACCTCAGCTTCTTCATAAGAGCCATTCCAGCCAAAATAAAAACGTCCGTTGCGCTCATCCACATTTTCTGCAAACCACTCACCCAACCCATTGGAAGTGGCCAAAAATTCGTACAAAATGGTTGGAGAACAACGTACAGGGTACTCCAGGGTGTATAGCTGTTTACTCATCGCTCGGGGTGTGTTTGTTAATTCAATTAGCTACAATAATATAAAAATTATCATACTTTCAAAATTTTTTTTGAGTTTGTACGGTCAGATCCGTTTTTTTCCCGATAAACCCCGTTTTGGCCATATAAAAACCCGGCGGATGGTGCTTTCTGGCGGTTTTTAGCGGTTACTGCTTTTTAAAATAGTATATTTGCAGGCATTTTTTCAGTGAAAAATCTTTGGTAAATATGTTTAATAGTCTACAGGATAAATTAGAATCGGCCTTTAAAAATCTTAAAGGTCAGGCACGTATTACGGAATTGAACGTTGCTGCTACGGTAAAAGAAATCCGCCGCGCACTGGTAGATGCGGATGTAAACTATAAAATTGCCAAGGAGTTTACGGACAAAATCAAGGATAAGGCCATGGGAGAGAAGGTGTTGAATGCCATCAGTCCCGGCCAGTTAATGGTAAAGATTGTAAAGGATGAGCTGACCGAACTGATGGGTGGCGAGGAGGCGGTTTTTAACGCAAAAGGCAACCCGGCGGTTATCTTGATTGCGGGACTGCAGGGTAGCGGTAAAACCACCTTTAGCGGTAAGCTGGCTAATTTTTTAAAGGGGAAAAAGGGTTTATCACCCCTGCTGGTGGCTGCGGATATTTACCGCCCGGCGGCAATGGAGCAGCTGCGGGTACTAGGAGAGCAGATTGGGGTGGAAGTACATATAGAACCGGAAAATAAAGATGCTGTGTCGATTGCTCAGAATGCTATTGCAACCGCCCGGTCGAAAAATAAAAACGTGGTGATCATCGATACAGCCGGTCGCCTGGCGATTGATGAGGCCATGATGACGGAGGTTTCCAATATCAAAAATGCCGTTAACCCGCAGGAAATCCTGTTTGTGGTAGACAGCATGACCGGACAGGATGCGGTGAACACAGCAAAAGCTTTTAATGAGCGCCTTGATTTCAGCGGTGTGGTACTCACCAAGCTCGATGGTGACACACGTGGGGGGGCCGCGCTGTCGATCAAGTACACGGTAAACAAACCCATCAAGTTTGTAAGCAATGGTGAAAAAATGGATGCGCTGGATGTATTCTACCCCGAGCGGATGGCGCAGCGGATCCTGGGTATGGGTGACATTACCACGCTGGTAGAGCGTGCCCAGCAGCAATTTGATGAGGAACAGGCCAAGAAACTGGAAAGTAAGATCCGGAAAAATAAATTTGATTTTGCCGATTTTAAAACACAGCTGGACCAGATCAAGAAGATGGGGAATATGAAAGACCTGCTGGGAATGATTCCCGGCGTGGGCGCCAAGATCAAGGACCTGGACATCAGTGATGAAAGTTTTAAAGGCATTGAAGCCATGATTGATTCAATGACCCCCGAAGAACGGAGCAATCCCGACCTGATCAATGGCAGCCGTCGTAAACGGATTGCCCAGGGCAGCGGCAAGGATATTTCCGAAGTGAACGCATTTATGAAGCAATTTGAGCAAATGCGGGATATGATGAAGAACATGAACAAGATGGGCGCCTTCGGCCGTATGATGCCGGGAATGGGCAAGTTTAAAATGCCGGGTTAGTCGGCAGCCGGTAATTCGCTATCCGTTTTCAGCCTTCCGATATACTCAATTGTTCTCACGGATTACACGGATGCTCACAGGCAAAAATGAGCCATTTGGGGTAAAAGCTGACGATTCATGACATTGGCTATCAGCAGTCAGTGATCAGTTTTCGGATGATTCCGTCCGGAATATGCAGATTATTTATTTAAGCCAATCCGCAACAGATTGATCCTTTCCGAACAGGAGACGCAACAACCTAAAGGCTGATTGCCAAAGCTTGAATCCTGAACGATAAAAGTTCCAGGGATTTATTTCCTAGATGTATTGCGATACTTGAATTTTCTCACGGATTACACGGATTTTCACAGATAAATTGTAATCGGTGCCAAGTTCTTCCGTGTAAATCCGCGAAATCTGCAAGCCTTCTTAAGCTATAATCTAGGGGCTAATTGCTGAAAGCTGATAGCGGACTGCTTACTCCCCAAATCCCTTGAATCCCGGATCCACAATGCGCTTCCAGTCGGGATGCCGTTTGATATACGCAAATACAAAAGGGCAGAGCGGCACCAGTGTTTTACCACTTTGCGCAATGGCTTCCAGGGTTTTTTCTACAATGGCCGTCCCCGCTCCTTTGCCCTCCAGCTCCGGTGGTACCTCGGTATGTACCAGGCTGATATGGTGCGGGGTTTCATTAAATTGGATAAAGGCTGTATGTCCCTCGATGGTGAGCTGGTATTGCTTTTCAGCATCATTTTTTACAAGTGGGATGGCTGTATATTCAGGTTTCATAACTATATGATTATTGAGTGGGTTTTAAAAAGGTACCGGCTGATACCGGTATTTTATAGGCGGCTGCTTTTACAATCCGCGCCGATTATTTTTGTTTCAGATGACCCGATTGATCCGGTAGCGGCACAAAATCTGTTTCTCCGGGCACCGGAGGAAAACGTTGCTCCTGCCAGTCCTGCTTTGCTTTTTCGATCACGGCCCTGTCGGAGCTTACAAAATTCCAGTAAATAAAACGTTCCTCTGGGAGGGGTTCGCCTCCAAAGATAAACACCGTGGTATGGTCGGTGGTTTCAAACGAACAAAGCGTGCTGTCTTTAGCAATCAGGATCTGTTTGGGGCCATAGGTATGGCCTTCACTGATGACACTGCCTTCCAGGATGTAGAGACCGCTTTCTCCATAAAGATCCTTTCCGATATTCAATACCTGGCCCCTGGGCGTTTGGATCTTTATAAAATATTGCGGACTGTGCACCGGTACGGGCGAGGTTTTGCCAAATGCGGTTCCGGAGATCAGCTTGATTGTTGCGCCGCCCTGTTCCCATGACGGGATGGCGGAAGCTTCTACGTGTGTAAAAGAAGGTTCGCTTTGTTCCAGTGTCTTGGGTAATGCTACCCATATCTGTAATCCATGCAGTTGCTTATCGGTGGTGCGCAGCCGGGCCGGCGTTCGTTCGGAATGCACCACCCCTTTGCCGGCGGTCATCCAGTTTAAGGCGCCGGGCGTAATTTCCACTTCCGATCCAATGCTGTCGCGATGCATGATGGCCCCTTCAAAAAGATAGGTAAGTGTGGAGAGCCCGATATGCGGATGCGGCGGTACATCCAGGTTCTGATAATCTTTCAGGTTGGCCGGTCCCATATGATCGATAAAGATAAAGGGCCCTACCATACGCTTCTGCCGGAAGGGTAGCAGGCGGCCTACGAGAAAATTACCGATGTCGGCGGCCCGCTCTTCGATGATCATTCCAATATTTGACATGCTGAATGTTTTTATAAAAGTAAATGAAAACCGGTGCGATCTGGGTTCCCGATCGCACCGGGTTAAAAATTAATCCAGGGTACCAAACTTACCGGCCTGGAAGTCTTCCATGGCTTCGTAAATTTCGGCCTGGGTATTCATTACAAACGGACCGTAGGCGGCAATTGGCTCGGGGATCGGTTCCCCGCTCAGCAGTAATGCCACGGCATCTCCGGAAGCCGTAATGCTGATCTCTTCGCCTTCATTTTTAAAATGTACAAAGCTGTGCTCCGCCGCCTGCTGCCCGTTTACGGTTACTGCGCCTTTAATGACCAGTAAGGCAGTATTAAAATGTTCCGGGAACTGTGTGGTTACCGTTCCCCCTGCTTTCAGCTTGATATCCGAAAGGTGAACGGGGGTGTAGGTGCTCGCCGGGCCCTGTACACTGTTAAAGCTGCCGGCAATCACATTTACAATGCCACCGTCGCCGGGGATCTGATATTTACCCATCCGGTCTTTTCCGATAGCCTGGTAGTGTGGCTGCACATTTTTATCGCGTGCGGGAAGATTCACCCAAAGCTGTACCATTTCAAAAGGACCGCCGGTTTTTGAAAACTGCTCCTCATGAAACTCTTTGTGGAGGATGCCGGCTCCGGCGGTCATCCATTGCACATCGCCTTCACCAATGATGCCGCCACCGCCGCTGCTGTCGGCATGCTGTACACTTCCCTTATAGGCAATAGTTACCGTTTCAAAACCCTTGTGCGGGTGTGCGCCTACGCCCCGGGGAATTTCAGACGGACCAAAATTATACTCGGGATTAAAATCCAGTACCAGGAAGGGGCTCATGCTCCTGCGGTCGACCGCAGCCGGAATGAAGCCATATACCCGGAACCCGTCACCCACCATATGTGGCTGTGCGGGTTTGGGGACTATTTTTCCGATCGTTTTTTTCATTGTATGTTACTCCTCTTTATTTTAAGATCTCAATATCCAATGGGGGTGTGAGCCCATTGTCGGTTACCGAGAACGAATGCCTGGGAGCGGTTTCCAGTTCTTCGAAGAACCCGGAGATCGCTGTTGCCAGTGTTGCTTCATGACCAGGATCGTAGGTGATCCACATACTGTCATGGTTCTTCAGGGAAAGCAGCTTTTTAAGCATGGCCTCCTCCTGTTTGTTCAGGTATGCTTCGGGGGCTACCACTACATCAAAATCGATGCGCTGGAATTGCTCCACGGCTGCTTCGGCGGTAAGCACCTGCACGAGGTTACTGTTTTTTCGTGCGTTCAGTAAGCTTGCGGCCTGTTCATTGATATGGATACCTAAAATTTCTGTTTTCATGTTCATGTTTACTCCTTGTGATATAAAGTTACAACCGTATAAAAGATTTATACTTAAACTAGGTTAAGTGGCTCTTCGGCCCGCCTGGCGCAATCTTTACAAGGACGGCTTCAACGGCGCATATCGCCAGATTTAGCGATGAATGCGTTGATAACGGAAGTCTACCTTTAGCCCTCCATTTCAAAAACTAAAAAACATCTGATTATGAATGTCATCAACCGCGCAAAAAACATGATCCTTGCTCCCAAAACAGAATGGGATATTATTAACGGGGAGCAACCCGATAATGCAAAAGTCATTGCCGGATACGTGTTGCCACTGGCAGGACTTGCCGCTGTGGCCGCTTTTATTGGTTATGCGTTTATTGGCATGGATGCCGGTTTTTTCCGGGTCAAAGGGATTAACTGGGGAATCTACCAGGCTGCAAATGTATTAATCATGGGCATCGTGGGCGTATTTATCAGTGCCTTTGTAATTGATGCCCTGGCGCCTAGTTTTAGCTCCGAAAAGAATATGGGCCGGTCTGTGCAGCTGGTGGCCTATGCCTATACGCCTGCATGGGTAGGCGGCTTGCTCAATGTGTTACCGGCACTTGCTTTTATTGGTGCGCTTTTTGGTCTTTATGGCCTGTACCTGCTGTACCTGGGCTTACCCAAAATGAAAAAAACGCCGGAAGACAAGCATCTCTCATATTTTATTGTTTCCCTGCTGGTAATGATTGCCGTTTACGTAGTCATCGGTATGGTCATGAGCGCACTGGTAATGCCTTCGATGGGCCTCTCCATGTCGAAGGATATCCTTCAATCGATACAGGTACGGTAAACGGTCTGGGTGCGTTCGTTACATCGATTCACTGGGCTGGTATTTTGTGATAAAGAAATTTGTAATAAAAAAAAATATCACAAAAAAAGTATTACAAAATTGTAATAAAGCATCAGTAATATTTTTAAATATCACAAAAAAATATTACAACGGAAACAATGGCTACACGCCGGGTGTTTTAAACGGCTTTGCTCCCCGGCCCGTTGTGGTGATGCGGTTTCTCTCCCCGCTTGTTCATGATGTGCAGTTTCTGGCAGTTAAAATACAGCCCCGGCCGGTTCTGCAACCTGCTGTGTATACAGCGAATGAGAATGCCCGTTCTTTCGTCCAAAACTTAGGTGATCGCTTATCTTCCTGATGGCTAATCGCACTGATGAAAATGGTACCCGTATAGAAAACGGGTGATCAGCGGCTGGTTTTTTTGGCGGGTGCAGGTAGCATTGTTGTCAGGCAGCATCCGTTGCGGTAGTCTCTTTCCGGGGTGTTTTAAATAATTGCCACAATTTGATCTTTAACGCTATCCAGCCGAGAAGGGCATATATGAGCAGTAAAAGTAACAGGTGGTTCATATACGGCGCAATAAGCGGAGCCGATCCTTTCTGGATCAGCAATATTTTAAATGCCTGCAAAAACGGTGTTAAGGGGATGATATTTGCGATAAACTGTACAAAGCCCGGCATAGCGCTCATGGGCCAGGTAAAGCCGCTGATGATAAAGGCGGGTGAGGCCAATACCATCAATATTTGGGTGGCTTTTAAAGCATCGGGAATAAGGATGCTGATGAATACCCCGAGGAAGGAAGCCGAGCTTACAAAGACCGCCGAGAGCAGCATGAAGTTGAAAATACCTTCCGGAAGAGGAACCCGGAAGATCATATGCATCACATAATACACGCAAACGATCAGGATGGAGAAGATCCATACAGGAATGACCTTGATGAGCATGGTGGGGAAGGCCCGGCGCCGCATAGCTGCATATTCTTTTATAAAAGAACCCCGTTGAAATTCGGCGGCAAAGCTTACAGCCATGGCCAGTAAAATTACCTGTTGCAATACAACCGCCAGCATAGCCGGCCACATAAAAATAAGATAGTTACTGGTGGTGTTAAACAGCGTGATGTAGTTGGTTTTAAAGGGCTCATATTGTGTTGCCGCCCGGCCCGGGTTCATACCCATTTTTTGCAGCCCTTTCATCGCGGCGCCGGCGGAAAAGGTACCGATGGTCAGCTGCAGGGCCTTGGTTGCGAAGTTGGCGGTCATCATGTTGCCCGTATTGATATAAACGTTGATTTCGGGATATTTTTTCTGAAGCATGGCCGCCTCAAATTTTGGCGGGATCATCACTACCGCAGCGGCATCGTGTTTAATGACTTCATCCTTTATATTGCCGGGTTCCTGCAAGAAACGGAGCACTTTAATGCTTTTATTATCGCCCAGCATTTCTGTAAGCTGTGCCGATAGCGGGGTATTATCCCGGTCAATTACAATGACAGGGGTATTTTCCACCTTTCCGCTTTTGTATACAAAGCCCAGCAGGGTAGCATAGAAAACCGGGGCCAGGAAAAATACGCTCCGCAGGGTGGAGTTGCCGATAAACAGTTTGAACTCTCGTTTTAGCAGGCGCAGGAACTCTTTCATAAAAAATTATTTCAGCAACACATTTGCATTTACCAATACATTCTGGGCCTTCGTCGTATCTGTGGGTTTTACCTTGATCTCATAAACGGCATCCTGCAGCTGGTAATCCGGGTAGGCCGTTGTAATATCGGCATAGCGGGTCAGCTGCTTAATGTATAAAATGGATCCGCTGAGCACTTCCTTGTTATACACCACCTGAACCTGCACCTGCTGGTCTTTTTTATAAGCGGCGATACTGCTTTCCGGAATCGTGAAGCGGAACCAGGTACTGCCGGGTATATACCCGTTGAATAAGGCAAAACCTGCGGTGGCCAGTTCCCCGGTATTCAGACTAATGGTTTCGATTTCCATGTCGTTGGTAGCAATTATATAGCGCTCAGAATAAGCTACGTTGGCTTCCTGTAAAGCACCCTTCGCCTGCGATGCCTGTCCGGAAGCCATTTCCACTTTCTCAATGCGGGTTCCCTTCTTTACATCATCCAGTTCCGCAACCACTGCATCATACTGAGCCTTGGCACCCTGTAATTTAGCATAAACTTCATCATAGGCCTGGGGCGACATTAAACTGTCGTTATACATGTTGGTGGCCCGGGCAAACGATTTCTGAGCAAAAGCATACTGTTCTTTTAAGCCCCGGTACTTGGCCTGCAATTGTTTCATCTGGTCGGCCGTAGCACCATGCCGCGCCATTTGCTCCTGCGCTGCAGCGGCATTGACCGCCCCCTGGGCCTGGGCGATTTTTGCAGATACTTCCGGCACATCCAGCAATGCCAGGGTATCCCCCTTTTTTACGGTTTGCCCCTCTGTTACAAAGATCTTCAGAATCCTGCCTGTAACTTTTGGCGCAAAGGAGATGACGTCCTTTTTTACCTTTCCTTCAACGGCAATGGGTTTGTTTTTTTTATGGCCACATGCGGTCAGTATCAGCAGACCGATCCATACGAGGTAATGCTTGATGCTCATTTTTTATAAGAAGTTTTTGTCGTCAGTTGTCCGCCATTAGCAGCCAGCGATTAGCTAAGCGCTGGCTGCTAATGGCTAAGCGCCTTTAATATAGTTTTTTTATATCCAGCTCCTGGGTCGAGCGCATCAGTTCGATCGCTGCCCTGCGCTGGTTAAACAGGGCATTCTGGTATTCCAGTTCTGCCGCTTCCAGGTCGCTTTCCGCTTCTACCAGCTGCATGGATTTTGCCATGCCATACCGGAATTCCTTTTCCGCCTGAATCAATGCATTTTGGGCTAGTTCTTTTTCCTTGCCTTTTAAAGGGATCTGTGCATTGGCGATATCATACCCCGATTGGTTATTGGCCCGGTTTAATGTAAGCTTCCGCAGGGCGTCCTCTTTCTGGTTCAGCAATACTTCCCGGTCTACCAAGGCCAGTTGTATGGCACGTTGCCCTTCCCTTCCGTCAAAGATGGCCCATTGAAATCCTACACCGGCCCTCAGGATTGGAAATACATTCAGACTGGCCGGACGCCAATCGAGTTTGCGGCCGGGATAGCCGATGCTGGGAATTGGCGGAATGATATTATCGGAAGTTTTCCACCGGCTGCCGTAAAGTCCGAGGTAGTAAGCAGAGGCCATCAGCTGTACCTTAGGGATCCACCAGGTTTTTTCTGCTTTAACTTTAAAATCGCTTGCCCGTATGCCATGTTCCAAAGCCCGCAGCTCGGCGCGGTCTTCAATTGTTTTTTGAGGTGCGGGGGGTATGATAGGGTTCAAAACAGGTTCAATCATCCGCAGCCGCTCTCTGGACACCCCTGTTAACACCTCAAGCTGGGTGAGCAGGAGCTCTTTTTTGCCTTCGTATTCGGCTAGCTTTGCATCCAGCGTGGCCTGGGCCAGTTCAATCTTTTTGTGATCATAGGGCGTGATCAGTCCGTATCCTAATGCCTTGTCGGCCGTTTTTTTATTGGCATCCAGTCTTTTCTTGCCTTCATCCAGTACCCGTTTTGACTGGTGCACCAACGCCAGCTGATCGTATGCCCTGGAAAGAACGGCAACAACTTCATCCTGAGATTTTTCGAGCAGGGCGGCCTCTGATTGCTTCTTTTCCTCCAGTGCTTTTCCGAGCTGCCTTACTTTTCCTCCGGAATATAAAAGCATTTTTGCATCGGCTTTTGCAAGCGCCGAAAAACCGGAGATATTCAGGTTGTTATTATACTTTCCCTGGGGAATATCTAAAAAGGGCTGGAGGTTGATCTCCGGTGAGATCAGGTGAGCTGTGGCATTCATATAGCCGGCCATACCGCTGGCTTCGAGGGTTGGCAGGAAGATATCTTTGAGCTTCTGCTGATCCAGGCTGGTGACTTTGTTTTTTGTCAGCTGCATTTTCAGGTCTGCATCCCGTACCAGCGCACTGTCTAAAAGTTCCTTGAAGTCCGGTGCTGATTGCGCCTGGCCGGTGCTATGGAATAGCAGCAAAAGCAGGAAAAGAGGCAGCATATTTTTCATTATGAAAAAAATATTTTATGCTAAAATAAAATTTACATTAAATATAATATTAAATCCGTGTTTTACCCCATCCTGGATACTGAAAAATGATGCCGGGCAATTTTTTTAAATCATGCGGCTGAGGATGCGTCTGTGGAGGGGGATTGTTGGCGTCTTTTGAAAAGGCCCTGTTTCTATAATATTGGTTCATCTATACCGATCGCGGACTGCATAACGCATATAAAGGAACGATGCCCTGGTAAAGAAGTGCTTGGAAAAAACAGTTTTGATAACTTTCAACATGGAGCACCCGGCTTTTGGACGGTGGTCTTCCTGTTGATGTTCACAATTTTTTAGCGGATGTCTGCGGATTGTTTTTCGCTGCGTACCGGTAGCTATCGCTTGTGAGATAAGAAAATCCATTTTAGCATAAAATACGCGGGCAACCGGCGGCTTGTAATGCAGCATAAAAAAACAAATAGATAAAAGCGTGGCGTGCTATGCAAATCTTTTATTACCGGTGCGCTGCAACTGCACTACCTGTTCGATTGTTACTTATAAATCGGCGCCGGGCTGCCGCTTTCAAAAGGCGATTGACTTGACGATATCTTTTGAAAATTAAAATGTGGAAACCCGTATTGGTTTTGCTTATAAGATCGGCGCCCGCCGCCGGATTGTATCCACATTAAGTAAATGTACTAAGCCGCAGCACGGCGGTAATTTCATCTGCGCAAGACAGTTCATTAAAGCACAATCCCGACAGCAAAAAACATGCTTTTAAAAAAGAGGGTGATAATTTTTTGAAATTTTAAACATGCAGGATCCGTATCAGGAGAGTGCAGGACGGTTGTTTCGAAAAGTTTCCAGATTTTCGTTAACGTAAACGATTGCATTGCAAGCGAAATGTATTTCAACAAAATGAAACTTCATTTTTAACCATTAAAACCAATCAGATGAAGCTGTCTGCGGTTAAAACCTTTTCCACCGTTACCTGACTTGTATGCTACCTGTGGTAGGTAGCAGTTAACAACACCGTCTATCCGATGTAGAACGGACCGTCCGAAATCAATCACTGATTACCGGGGTGGGCTTCTTTTTTTGACTCCTGAAAAAAACTCCTTGTTGAAAGGGGAAGGGGATCTTTTATTTAAATTTTTAAACAAGGATAACTTAACTATGAGATTTAAGAGTTATTTGGTGATCATGTTTTCGTTTTGCCTGAACCTGGCGTTTGCGCAGAATGAACGGACCTTCAAGGGAGTCGTTCTGGATTCAGAAACCTCACTTCCTCTTGCCGGCGCATCCGTAAGTATTGCAGGTAGTTCCCAGGGAACGGTCACCGATGAAAGTGGAGCGTTTTCACTCACGGCCAAAGAAACGGCACGCCTTGTTTTTTCCAGTGTCGGGTACCAGGATCAGACGATTGTCGCATCAGCGCTCGGCAATGGCGTGGTGCAACTGGTTTCTAATGTAACCGGAATGGATGATGTAGTCGTAGTGGCCTATGGCTCGCAAAAAAAGGTGACGGTAACAGGTGCGGTATCTACGGTTACCACCGAGCAGTTAAAGCAGAATTCTTCAGCCAGTCTGATAAATGCTCTGGCGGGCCGTCTTGCCGGCCTATCGGTTGTACAACAGGATGGAGGTCAGCCCGGGCGGGATGATGGCACCATGTATTTACGGGGCATGGCCACAACCAATTCCAATGCTCCTTTAATATTAATCGATGGAGTGCCCCGTGATAATATCCGTACACTGGATCCGAATGAAGTGGCTTCTGTTTCTGTGCTGAAAGACGCTTCTTCTACAGCGGTATTTGGGGTGCGCGGTGCCAATGGTGTAATATTGATTACAACCCGGAGAGGAGTGGAAGGCCGGACGCAATATAATGCGAGCATCGACCAGAGCTATACATCCTTTACCCGGGAGCCGGAGCGGTTACATTCTGTGGAATACCTGAAACTAAGAAATGAGGCTTCCGCCAACGATGGCATCGCGCTGCCGTATAGCCAGAAGGATATCGACAAATATATGAATCCGCTTGCGGGTCTTGATCCTGCTGATCCGGATTATGAACGGAAGGCGAGGGTACTTAAATATATGTATCCCGATAACGATTATTACCGGATGATGATCTCCCGTTATACACCACAGTCGCGGGTGAACCTAAGTGCCAGCGGCGGAACCAATAAGATCGGCTATTTTGTGAACGGTACATTTCTACACCAGGGTGGTAATCTAAAAACAGAACCGAAATCGCAACTGGGATATGATCCTTCTTCATTTATGGACCGGTATAGTTTCCGGGCCAACCTGGATTATAAAGTGACGAAGTCGCTGAAAGCATTTCTGAATATCGGCAGCTATATCGAAAAAGTAAACATGCCCGCTGCCTGGATCTACCCTGGTAATGATACCCGCTGGATGATGCGGGACATTATGTACCAGGCGCAGACCGTTTTACCCATTACACCCGGACCTACGACGATAGAAGGATTTGGTGTGGCTCCTGGCCAGCTGGTGGATCCCGTATACCTGGACCGTTCCGCATATGAAGTGATCAACCGTGCCGGCTTTAGAAAGGAGGTACGGTCTAATCTAAACTCATCCCTGGGAGTGGATTGGGATCTGAGCGGGATTGTTACAAAAGGGTTGAGCATAAAAGGCATGATCTCCTACGATTCAAAAGCAACAACAGCCATGCAGGGCAAACAGTCGCAACGCCTTTACCTGGCAGATGTAAATACCGAAAATGATCAACTGTCTTATGGATTAAAACGGCCGGATGAAGAGCTGATGAGCATTACCAGAGGCGCGGATTCCCGCTATAATATCAACCTGCAGGGATCCATCAACTACAGCCGTTCATTTAATAAACATGCCGTAACGGGTATGGCGCTGGCACAGCGGGATAACTGGGAATCGACTGGCGGAGACATTCCGTTTAACGTGGTGGGATTTTCAGGCCGTCTTACCTATGCGTATGATAACCGGTACCTGGCAGAATTTAATATGGGTTATAACGGTTCTGAACAGTTCTCGCCTGCGAAGCGGTTTGGCTTTTTCCCCGCGGCATCTGCCGGTTGGGTGATCAGTAATGAAAAATTCTTTAAACCGCTGATCCCTGTTGTAAGCAACCTAAAGCTTAGAGCGTCCTATGGTAAAGTAGGCAATGATGGTATTTCGGCGGCACGGTTTCTTTACCTGGATAATATTGGCCTGGGCGGTGGTGTGCTGGGAAGTTTGGGGCGTGGGCAACGGGTGAATATCGGGCTGCTGGGCAACCCGGATATCACCTGGGAGACGGCTACAAAGCAAAACTATGGTATCGAGTTGGGATTGTTTCGGAACTTATCTGTTACGTTTGATTACTTTACAGACCACCGGACTGATATCCTGATTACCCGGGCGTCGGTGCCGGTACTGCAGGGCATGCCGATCGGCAACCTGCCCAAAGTAAATATGGGTGTGGTGGATAACAGCGGCTATGAACTGGAAATCACCTATAACAAGAGCTACACAAAAGACTTTTCGTTTCTTATAAAAGGGAACTATGGGTTCAATCATAACGAAGTAAAGTTTATGGACGAGCCCATCCGGGATGCTTCTTACCCGTTCCCCTACCAAATTACGGGGTATTCACTGGGGCAACAATGGGGGTACAAAGTGGACTACAGCAACGGGAATGGTTATTTTAATTCCCAGGAAGAGCTGGATGAATACCTGTCGCGCATTAAATACGGATTCGGCACGCCACGGGTGGGTTATCTTAAATATGTAGATCTGAATAATGACGGCGTAATTGACGCGAAGGATCAAGCTCCCATCGGGTATTCACGCGCAGCACCGCGTGTTACATATGGTCTTATGTTCTCACTCCGGTATAAGGGCATTGAATTCACACCGTTCTTCCAGGGAGTATCTAAGTTTTCAGCATTCTACAGCGAACAGGGGGTATACGAGAACATTAAGCTGGGCACCTATTTTGGGTATCAACGAACTGCCTGGACGGCCGAACGTTACAGCAACGGGGATAAGATCACGTATCCCGCGCTCAGTACACAGAGCACGACCAACCATGTGGCCAACGACTTTTTTATTATGGACCGCTCCTTCATCCGGTTGAAGAATATTGAGCTTGCATATACCTTGCCGTCGGACCTGCTCAAACGACTGACGGTAAAAAGCCTGCGGGTTTATATAAGTGCATACAACTATTTTACCTGGGATAAACTACGGATGTATCACCAGGACCCGGAGGTGCCGGATGCCTTGTTATACCCGGTAACCCGGACACTGAATTTTGGTGCAAACCTTACATTCTGATCTCTGGTAAATAGTTTAAAGAATTTGTTGTTTAATAAAACAAATGATCAAAAATGAAACAGCGCAATATATTTTTTAGCGGGAAACAATGTTTGTTTTTCCTGTTGGTAGCCGTAGGTTTATTTTTTTCCTGTACCAAAACCTTGAACAAAGCCCCGGATGGGCGCATTACATTGAACGAAGTTTTTGCTGATAGTGCAAAGACCTCGGCTTACCTGAATACCTGCTACAACAATATGCCGGCAAAGGGTACCCGTTACTATTTCTGGTGCAGGGGGCCGGTGGTTTGGAGCGACGAGGCATGGGATACCGATGCCGAAGCGGAGCCTACCTTGTCTTCCGGGCGCATGTATAGCGGAAATGCTTCGGCTTCCAATCATCCGGCTACCAATATCAGTGCAGATGCCGGTAACGGTGATTATTATGCCCGCTACTGGAACATGATTTACAACTGTAGTTATTTCCTGAGCCGTATTCAGTCCGTAGATGGCATACAGGAATCCGTCCGGAACCGCTGGAAGGCCGAAGCCCATGTTTTGCGGGCCTACTATTATTCGGAATTATTAAAGTGGTTTGGTGCGGTGCTGCCCATACAAAGTGCGCCTTATCATTTTAAAGATGATTTTTCAAAGCTGAAAAAGGCTTCTTATTATGAAGTGGTAAAATTTATTATAGCCGACTGTGACTCGGCGCTCGCCATCCCGGATCTGCCCTGGCGCATTACGATCTCTGGAGAGGGGGGACGCGTGCAGAAGGCGATGGCAGAAGCCATCAAATCGAAGATGATTCTTTTTGCCGCCAGCCCTTTAAATAATGGGGGAAAGAATTATTGGGAAGAGGCCTACCAGGTTAATAAAACATCGTTACAAAACCTGCGGGACCAGGGCTATGAACTGTATAACAAAGTGAACCAGCCGCAAACCTATCTTTCGGATATCGCATTTATCGGTCCCGATAAAAATGAAAAAGCGGCATTGTATAACGAGTATTTTACCCAAACGATGGCCTATTCGGCTACGCCCGTGGATAAGGAAACCATTTACCAAAGCCGGGACGGGCAGGGTAATATATGGAATATAGACGGGATCGGTGCGCAGGATGGTTATAAATCAGGTACCTGCCCAACACAGGAACTGGTGGACGCTTACGAAACAAAGGACGGACAACCGATCCTGGATCTGGCAAATCCTTATCTGGACGAACAACATCTGCAACCCAATTATAACCCGGATAATAAAATGTATAATCCGCAGAACCCTTATGCCAACCGGGATCCCCGTTTTTATGCATCGATCTATTACAACGGATCCAAAAGATATTGCCTTTGGAATTTTGATGAAGTAAAAGAGTCGCCGGAGAACTACCCGGGCGGTAAGGTGCAGCGTACCCGTATTATAACGACCTATGTAGGCGAACCGCAAACCGGCCTGGACCCGGCTGTAAGAAGAGCTACACGAACCGGTTATTTTGAACGGAAATTTTTGCACCCGACCAGCAGTAATAATAACCCGGTTGGAGGTGCCAACTGGAAGCTGTTCCGCCTGGGAGAAGTGATCCTCAATTTTGCTGAGGCCGCTGCCGAGTCGGGACATCTGGATGAGGCATATGCTGCCGTGAATGAGATCCGGAGAAGGGTAGGCATGCCCGACCTACCGCCGGGATTGTCGAAGGAGCAACTGATTTTACGGGTACGCCAGGAGCGCAGGATAGAGCTGGCAATGGAGGAAAACCGGTATTTCGATGTCCGCAGATGGGCCAATCCGGAAGGAGACTTATCCAAAACCGATAAATGGCTGACAGCAGCGGAAATAAAGCGCAATGCAGATGGTACGTATACCTATGCCCGTCGTTTGATACGGCCCACTCCCCGGGCCTGCTATGAGAATAAATTCCTTTGGCTCCCCATTCCATTGAACGAAGCAAACATACTCCTGAGTAACACCGGGCAGGTATGGCAGAATCGTGGTTGGTAAACGTAAAAATGTTTAATAGAAATAATAAAAAGCTACATGAACTATAAAATGTTTAACAGAGTCATTGTTGTGCTGATGCTCCTTTTGAGTGGGCCGTTGATGAAGGGAACTGCACAACAATCCGGGATCGTGGTAAAGGGCACGGTCACGGACGAATGGAACAGACCGGTATCGAATGCATCGGTTCGTTCTTCAAATGGTAAAAACGGAGCTTTTACCAATAATGCGGGAGCGTACCTGTTGGCCGTTAATGATAACAGCGGCACTTTTATTGTAAGCAAGGAAGGGTACAAATCGCAGCAGTTCGAAATAGATGGATCTAAGGAACTAAACATTCAGCTGCAGCCCGATGTGCACAACGAGTATGAAACCGTGCAGCTCGGTTATTCCCAACAGTTACGCAAAGATGTTTCCGGTGCGGTTTCATCCGTTAGCGGTGAAGTACTGGAACGGGCACCTGTTGCCAATTTTACACAGACACTCGCCGGGCGGTTATCGGGATTGACCACTATGGAAACCTATTCCGAATTGTCACGTGCCACCACCAATATTTATGCAAGAGGTTTTAACTCGATCCGGAAAAACGGCCCGCTGGTGGTCATTGACGGGATCCCGGTCTCTTACAATGCCAGCCAGAGCCTGGAGTATATTTCACCCAATGAAATAGAATCGGTGAGCTTGCTGAAAGATGCCTCCACCCAGGCTATTTATGGTATCCAGGGAGCCAACGGGGTATTGGTGATCAAAACAAAACGAGGGGTCAAAGGCATCCTGCAGATACATACCACGTTTGATCAATCGATGCAACAGGTAACCACCAAACCGGCGTTTATCAGTGCAGCGGAATATGCAACCCTCAGGAATCAGGCTGCGCAAAATGATGGCAAAAAGTTGCCGTTCACAGATGCCCAAATCGATAAGTATCGTACAGGCGCCGATCCGGTATATTATCCAAATACCGATTGGTACAGCTACTTTGTAAAGGATTTTGCCAAAATGCAGCGGGGTAGTGTGAATCTCACTGGTGGCAATGACCGGGTTCAGTTTTATTCAAATATCAATGTAATGCACCAGGGCGGATATTTTAACACCGACCAGCCAAAGTATGATCCAAACGCCAACAATGTTTGGGTGAACTACCGCACCAATGTGGACATGGTTATCAATAAGTACATAAAAACATTTGTACGGTTAGCCGGTAATGTAAAACGGGAGCGCACCGCCGGATCGGGCAATTCCACCATCTACAGCAGCATCTTTCAGCTTCCTCCCAACTTTTACGGACCATTGACCCCGGAGTTGAAAAATGCTGCAGGAACGGTGACCACGCCGGGCGGACAGGTGGTGGCTTCCACGAATATCGGCAGCCCTACCTACGGGATGTTGAACCGTTCCGGTTATTACCGCCATACGGTAACAAATGTTACTTCGCAGTTTGGCCTGGATGTGGACCTGGGCTTCCTAACCAGGGGATTGAGCATGGATGGTTTGTTTGCCTACCAGACCAATGCCGTGGGAAGTATGAGCACCATCCAGGATTATGAACGGTATACCCGATCTGCCAACCTGGATACCATGGCGTTTTCCAAACTGGGCACCAATGCCAACAGCCCGCTTGTTTACGGGAAAACCCATTCTTTTTATTATCATTTATCTTATAAGGCGAACCTGAAATATGAGCGTGTTTTTGGAAAGCATAGCCTGCGCAGCTTTGGCTATATGTTTTATCAGAACCTGATCAAAAATGACAACAGCAACACCGGGGCCCTGCCTTATGACCGGGTCAGTGCCGGTATTGAACTGGATTATGCGTATAACGACCGGTACCTTGTAAAATTTGACTGGGGTTACGGAGGGTCTGAGCAATATGCAAGAAACAAACGGTTTACCGGTTTCCCTGCGGCCTCCGCCGGTTGGGTGGTATCGAATGAATCATTCCTGAAAGATCAGTCATGGCTTAGCTTATTGAAGCTAAGGGCTTCCTATGGAAAAGCCGGTAATGATCAAAGTGGTTTAAGCCGGTTTGCCTACCTGAATGATATCCGGTTGGCCAGGGGCGGTCCTATTGGTTATTTGCAGTGGCTGGTCTCCGAGAATAAAATGGCCAACCCGGATATTATGGCAGAAATCTCTACCAAAAAGAATGTTGGTATCGACCTGGGATTGCTGCATATGATTACGGTCAACGCCGATATCTTTAATGAGCGGATGGAAAACATGGTTGTTGGAGCTACCGGTACGATTCCGGCCTATCAGGGCTTTCCGCTGAATGAGTATCCCCAGCTAAATGAAGGTGTTTTTGAAAATAAGGGATATGAGATTGCTGTTAACTTCCGCAAACAGCTGAACCCGGACCTGGGCTTCTCCATTGGTGGTATGTATAGCTATGCCCGTAATAAGGTGATCAATATTAACGAAGCAGCACAAACCGAAGATTATGTATACCGGAAAAGGACAGAAGGGTTTTCGGTAGGCCAGCTATGGGGATACCTGGTGGACCGCAGTAACGGCAACGGGTTTTTCAATACACCGGAGGAACTGGCTGCAAACAAACTGGCCTACGACCGTGTGGGCAAGCCCCGCCTGGGCGATCTGAAATATATCGATCTGAATAATGATGGTATCATCGATGAGAAAGACCAGGCACCGATTGGCACGGGCGCCATTCCCCGTGCAGTATACGCTTTTAATGGAGCGGTGCACTTCAGGTCTTTTGAACTGAATTTCCTCTTCCAGGGAACGGGCACTTATACCACCATTGAAAGTGGCATGGGCGTATATGAAACTTCAAACGATGGTGTTTTCGGATCGCTACACCGGAACGCCTGGACGGCAGAACGTTACCAGAGTGGGGCATTGATCACGGCTCCGGCACTTTCATTAACCGCCAGCAGCAGTCATCAGGGAAGCGACTACTATGCCTCAAACAGGGCCTATCTCCGCCTGAAAAATATGGAATTGTCTTATACATTGCCTCCGGGAGCGGTACGGCTTATCGGGGCACAACAGATTCGTTTGTTATTGAGCGGTCAGAATTTAGTAACCTGGGATCAAATGCGATCGGATGACTACGGGCCAGAAGGAGGCGGTTTTAGCGGCTTCCCGGTTTACCGCGTATATAATATAGGCGTTAAAGTAACTTTTTAATTATTGACAGTTCGGGTTCGAATTATTGATCTGAAATTTTTTGATATGAAACCATTGCAATTAAATATAAAGCGGATGACAACAAATGGCTGTAAAAAAGGAAAACATATTCCTGGTGAAGGTCTGCTGCAACTTGGCTGGCTGCTTGGCTGCCTGATACTGCTGAATGCCTGCAACAAACAATTGGACTTTACTGCTGACGGCCGGTTGCCGGATGTTGCAGATGCCTTTACGGATTATAACCGCGTGCGGGGTTACCTTAACTCCTGTTATGGGTATTGCCCGTCGCCCTCCATGAACCGGGCCTCATTTACAGATGAGGCGCAGGATGCGGATGACATTACCAGCGGATCGGATTTTATAAACTGGTACCGGGGGGCACTTACGGCCTCAACGTATGCCGGCAATTCGGCAGACGGAAGTCCATGGACCACCCTGTTTCAAGGGATACACCAGTGTAATACCTTTTTAAAATATATCAAAACGGCTACCATTTATGCAAGGGAGGGGGAACAGGAAGGCTGGATCGCACAGGCACATACCTTACGTGCGCTTTATTATTTACAGCTGATAAAGCGATATGGCGGGGTGCCGATCTTTAAAGAACCGCTGGGTATTAAACACGATTTTTCACAGGATCGCCGGGCGAAATTTGGCGAGGTGGTGCAATTTATCCTGGCAGATTGTGATTCGGCGCTTACGGCTCCTGATTCGCAGTTTGGTTTTCCCTGGAATATCTATGATAACCAATTTGGAATCATGACCCGGTCCATTCCTTATGCTATAAAATCGCAGGCAATTACTTATGCCATGAGCCCGCTGTGGAACGATGGGACATTTACCCTTGAGGAAGCTGCAAAAATAACCGCCGAAGCGCTGTTTCAATGCACCGCCAATGACTATAAGTTGTTTGACGTAACGCCGGCGGCAACTATTGCGCAAAACGCCTATGCCTATTATTTCATTACCAGTTCCAATGATAAAAGAACCGTAGATAAAGAAACGATTTTTCAGCAAGGCAATCAGCTGGCTGTCTGGAGGGATGCAGGAATGCCTACTACTGCCGGTATGAGCAAAGCAGGGCCCTGCCCAACCCAGGACCTGGTGGATGCTTATGAAATGGCCAATGGAGAACCGCCGATCCTTGGGTATAGCGATGCGGACCACCTGGTACCAATCGTGAACCCTGCATCCGGATATGATCCCAATAATCCTTATGTAGGAAGGGATCCGCGTTTTTACGCCTCTATCTACTACAACGGAGCGGTGCGGTTCCTGAATCAGCCCAATGGGAGAAAGGTCGCTTCTTATATCGGCGGTGCTGATAGCCTTTCTGAAGCTGACCGGCGATACACGCGCACCAGTTATTATCAACGGAAATTTAATAATTCCGTATCCAGCCAAAGCTCCAATGCAGATGGCGCCATCCGGCTGTTACGCCTTGCTGAACTGTATCTGAACTTTGCGGAAATGGCCTACCAGGCAGCAGGGCCGGATGTACCGGTTACGGTTAATGAAACGTCTATGAGTGCCAGGCAGGCGGTGAATGCAGTGCGAAAAAGAGCAGGAATGCCTGATTTTCCGGCAGGAATGAGCAAGGAGGCATTTGAAAAGAAATACCGCAACGAACGGCGGATTGAGCTGGCTTTTGAAGAGCACCGGTTTTTTGATGTACGCCGTTGGAAGATCCTGGATCAAACGGATAAGTTTGTAACGGGCATGCGGATCCGGACCAACGGATCGGGCCTTACTTATACGCGATTCCGGTTTAACGACAGAGGCAGTGTAACAGACCGTTTCCTGATGTACCCGATTGACAAAAATGAGGTAGATAAGATCATCGGGCTTTCGGGGGTGAACTGGCAGAATCCCGGGTGGTAGCTGGTTCAGGCAGGCTGCCTGGAAGCATTGAAGCGCATTTTCTGCGTACGCTGCACCTCCGTGAAATATTAAAGAAAAGATAACCAACCATAACGTTTATCAATGAAATTCATTTTGCCAACACATCGTTTTCTGCTTTTGGCCGGCTGCTTTTTACTGTGGCCGCTCTATGGCCCTGCTCAAACATTAACAGCGTACCATTCCCTGCAAACGGCCACAGATGAGCTGGGAAGGCAGGTGCCGGGCTATGAAACCACCGGTGCTCCGCGAAAGGATAAGTTTGTGGGACTGTTTTACTGGACCTGGCATACCCGGCAGGGTAAGGATAATCCACCCTTCAATGTAACGGAATACCTGACCCGCGATCCGAAGGCCATCGACAATTACGACCATCCCATCTGGCCCAAACGTAACAGCCCCTGGTTCTGGGGCGAGCCCTTGCTGGGCTATTACCTGGATACGGATGCGTGGGTATTGCGTAAACATGCAGAAATGCTTGCAGACGCAGGTGTGGATGTGATTATTTTTGACTGTACCAATGGAAATATAACCTGGAAGGAATCCTACATGAAACTCTGCGAGGTATTTACCAGGGCCAGGAAGGATGGCGTTCCGACACCGCAGATCGCTTTTATGCTCCCGTTCTGGCCCAGCGACGGAGGTAAGGAGATCCTGAGGGAGCTGTACAATGACCTCTATCGGCCGGGGCTTTATAAAGATCTCTGGTTTATGTGGAAAGGAAAACCACTGATCATGGGACTGCCGGAGTTCGCGGATGACATTGCAGGGAAGGAAAATGATCCGGCACAGCGTGCGGCCATGAAGCGTTTTTTCACCTTCCGTCCCGGGCAGCCGGTGTATAATAAAGGGCCCGAGCGCCCGGATCACTGGGGTTGGCTGGAAATATTTCCCCAGCATGGCTTCGTAAAAAATCAACAGGGAGGCTTTGAACAGGTAACCGTAGGCGTGGCACAAAACTGGAGCCAGGAACGGGGGCTGACCGCTATGAATGCTCCCGGCGCTTTTGGCCGGAGTTATACCCATGCAAAAGGACAGATCACTACACCGGGTGCGGTAAATTATGGATACAATTTCCAGGAGCAATGGGAACGGGCCCTGGAGCTGGATCCGGAGCTTATTTTCATTACCGGCTGGAACGAATGGATTGCCGGGCGTTACAAGGTATGGCAGCAACAGACCAATGCATTTCCTGATGAATGTGACCAGGAGGGGAGCCGTGATGTAGAGCCGATGAAGGGCGGACATGGCGATAACTATTATTACCAGATGGTGTCCAATATCCGCCGGTTTAAAGGGCTGCCGGCGCCGCAACCCGCTTCAACGCCTATTTCCATCCGGATGGACGGAATGTTTGATGAGTGGAAGAATGTAACCCCGGTGTTCCACACGTATAAGGGCAATACACAGCACCGGAACAGCCCGGGCTGGGGCAGCCTGTATTACCGGAACAATACAGGTCGCAATGATATTGTGCTGGCCCGGGTTGCAAGGGATAACGAACACTTTTATTTTTATGTAGAGACGGCTGCGGCGCTTACCCCCAGAACAGATCCGGGTTGGATGCGCCTTTTTATTGACAGCGACAATGACAAAAATACCGGCTGGGAGGGCTATGATTTTATGGTGAACCGGCTGAACCCGGCACAGAAAGCGATCCTTGAAAAATCAACAGGCGGCTGGTACTGGGAAAAAGCGGGGGAACTGGAATACGCCGTTGCCGGTAATAAAATGGAACTTAAAATACCGAGAGCATTACTGGGAATACCCGGGAAGGCGGACTTCGGTTTTAAATGGAGCGATAATATGCAACAGGAGGGGGTGATTACCGATTTTATCGTGAACGGAGATGTAGCACCCCTGGGAAGATTTAATTTTCATTTTACAGCGCCATAGATGCTGCACTGATAGGGTGGTTATTTATTTGTTCAGGGTGACGTGCGCGTCCGCTGACCTGCTAAGATGAAGTATGTGCAAATTTTTGCCGATCCGCTTTTGGGTTGCCAGCGGGCCCGCGGTAAACGCAACCGTTCCTGCAAAACGATGCTATAAAAGTTCTCTTTCTAAACGGTTTCAAATGATGACCGGCATTCTTTAAAGGCCGCCGGTGCGTTACTGTTGCGGGTCAAAAACAAGCCGGTTTGCCAGGGCAATTTCATCTGCATTGATGGTGTGTCCCATATTGGGATACACTTTCTCTGTAACATCCGCATTCATTTGCGTTAACAATTTCGCGGTGGCATGTACCCGTTCCGCCGGAACATGAACGTCCGGGTCACTGGTGCCAATGAATACAGGCGTCTGCCGGAAATCACCCTTATAGTGTTGCGTATAAAGCTGATCGCCGATCAGTCCGCCGGTAAAGGCCACGGCACCGCCATAACGCTGCGCATGTCTTGCAATGTATTCCAGGGTTAAGCAGGCGCCCTGTGAAAAGCCAAGGAAATAAATGTTTTCGGCAGTAATGCCGGCGTCGGACACGGTTTTCACCGTTTGTTGTACCATTGTAATGGCGGAAGAAAGCCAGGGTTCATTTTCCTGAACCGGGGCCATAAAAGAATAGGGATACCAGGTGTAATTGGTGGCTTGCGGAGCCAGCAATGCGGCGTCTGCTATGTTAAGGTGGCCGGAAAGCGATAAGATATCGCCGGCCGTTGCACCGCGTCCGTGCAGCATGATCACGGCACGGGAAGCCTTGCTCAACTCCTTTCCGCCGGTTGTTATATTTAATGAATGCATGTGTTTGTTGTGTTGTTATGAATGAATAAGATTAAATTTCTCCATACTGATGTTTAGAAAAAATCTGTGACACTGGTCACGCCGGGGGGATCAGCGGCATAAAGCACAATATTCGTGGTGCTGCATAACCAGCCGCAGATGCACAAACTGAGCGTAAAATGTAAGCGGCATCTGTGTCATCTGCGGCGCCTGATGCGGTTACAATTGGGGAAGAACGGCTTCAATCTTTGTCCGCGCCGGTTCATATTGTTTGGGCAGTTTTAATGCAGTGCCCAATGCCTCCAACGGTTCGTCCCTTGTGAAGCCCGGGTTATCGGTAGCGATTTCAAATAGCACACCACCCGGTTCCCGGAAATAAAGCGAATAAAAATAATCCCGGTCGATCTTTTGCGTAATATTCAGTCCGGCCGCTGCTATTTTTTCCCGCAGCTCCATCTGAACCGTGTCATCCTTTACCCGGAAGGCGATGTGGTGATTGGTGCCGGCTGCATTGCGTCCGTAACCTGCTTTGGAATCTTCTATAATATCGATATAATTAGCGGTATCTATATTTTCATTTACAAAACGGTAGCGGTTGCCCTCCTGCACTGTTTGCCGGTAACCCAGGAGGTCGGTCAGTACTTTTGCGGTAGGAGCAGCCTGCTTCAGGGTAAGTGTTGTGTTGTGAAAGCCCCTGGTGGCAACATCTGCGGAAACGGCATCGGTTGTCCACGGTACGCGGTTGTCTGCGGCTGCAGGAGCGATCAGCGAAAGTTGCAGGCCATCGGGGTCGTTGAAGACCAGCTGTGGCTCCCCGAATATTTCTACTTCTTTATACCCGATCTTGTTTGCTTCAAAACGTTTTTTCCAGAAACCGAAACTTCCCTCCGGAACCGTATAGCCAATCTCTGTGGCCATCCCGGCGCCGGCAGTGCCCTTCCCGATGCCTTCCCAGGGAAAGAAGGTAAGAATGGTGCCCGGTGCGCCGCTTTCATTTCCATAATAGAAATGGTAGGTACCGGGGTCGTCGAAGTTTACGGTTTTCTTTACCAGCCGCAACCCCAAAACACTAGTATAAAATGCATGGTTACGTTTGGCATTGTCCGCTATCGCGGTGATATGATGCAATCCTAAAACTTTATTTTCCATAATCGTGATTTTTTTATTGAGACACAAAGTTACTACGTGGGAATACGGAACCACTTGAAGTAGATTAAGTGGTAATAAAAGCCCGTTTTGTTACTTTGTGGTATTGAGGGATCTGGTAGCTGCTGATTCGCAGATAGTTGGAAGCAGCGCATTTGCGGCCTGTATTCAATATGATTTTGGCATTGAATCAACACATCGTATAATCATTTAAAAGTAAAACATATGCAGGTACAACCGTTTAAAGCTTCTGAAAGAGGCATTAAAGATGCCGGCTGGCTGAGGAGCAATTTTGTTTTCAGTTTCAGCAACTATTACAATCCGGTTAAAAGTGCCTTTGGCACGTTGATGGCGTTCAACGACGATTACCTGGCGCCGGGAAAGGGATTTGGTATCCATCCGCATGTGAATATGGAGATCATTTCCATTTTACTGAAAGGCCGCATGAATCATAAAGATACGCTGGGATACAATACCGAGTTTGAGGAAGGAGGCGTGCAGATCATGAGTGCTGGTAGCGGGCTGCGGCATGAGGAATATAATATTGGGGAAGAAGAAGTGAATTTTTTGCAGATCTGGATCTACCCGAAACAGCAAAATATTACACCCCGGTATCAATACCGCAGTTTTCCAAAGGACGCCCGGAGGAACAAACTGGTAACCATTGTATCTGGTGAAGAGGGACAGGCGCATTGCTGGATCAACCAGAATGCCAGACTAAGCCTGGGCTATTTTGAAAGGGACCACAGCACCACTTATTCTTTTAACCCCGAGAACAAATGCCTGTTTGTATTTGTGATCTCCGGATCCGTTACCGTAAATGGTGTAGCTGTTCCCCAGCGTGATGCACTGGGCGTATGGGATACAGATACCGCCACCATCCGGTGCAATGAAGAAAGTGAATACCTGGTCATTGAAACGGTGGTAAATCAGAAGTAAGATTTGGGAAGCGAGATGCCAGATGCAATGTTGTTTCGTTAAGGCCGAAAATGCGCAGATCTGATACAGGCTTAATAACTACTTAAAATAGTGCAGCAAAGCTGCTGCAGGTGCAATCAGCGTATCTGCGGCAATTGTAAACGGCATTGATTTCAGATTCCAGGCCAGGGTATCCGGGTTTGACTACTCAAACCTGGGTTCACCAGGAGAGCTGATCCCGCTAATGGCTGAGGGAGCACAACAGGTGGGTCCGTGGAAAGATTATTCAGCACTCGATTCTCAATGCTGGAATCTGTTTTTTCAAATCTGGAATCTCATCCTCAATCTTTACTGCACGGTAATATCTCTAGTCTTTCCATCAACCGTTAACGTTAGGCGAATGGTTCCTGTTTCGTAGTTGTTTCCGGGCTTTTCTTTTAATGTGATCACCGGTGCTTTTTTGCCGTTAAAGGGATAAAGTAAGGTAATAAAGGTTTGCGCTGCATTGGCTGTTTTTGATTTTTCAAATACAAATGCCGGTCGTTCCAGTTCCTGGCGATAGGAATAGGAAACCTTACCGTCTTCCTCTTTTAATGCAATGGCGTCCTGGTTCAGGTTCTGGATCAGCAGGTTGTTACCATCGGCATAAGTAGTGTATACGGCGTGGCGCTGCCGGTCAAAAACAGGATTGCTGTTTTCCTTGAGCTGAAAGTGGGTGCCGATGATGCCGGTTGCCTTCCCGATAGCCCGGTCGATAACGAGAAAATATTGCTGATCGATGAATAATACCGTCCGCTGGTGATCCAGGTTTTCATAACTGGGATTGGTATAAGTAAGGATATTCAGGCCCTTGCCTGTTTTCCATTGCTGCAGGGCCGCCCTGGTAATAACCATATTCTCATTATTCAAGGTCAGGGTGCTGTGTACACGGGTTTGCCGGTACCAATCGCGGAGTTTCATGATCGTGGAATCGCCGGCATATACATAACAGCCGGCATCCGGTGTAAAGTTGCGGCCCTTGATCCATAGCTCGAAAGTGCCGTTATCGGGCTGGGCGTGGAAAGCTCCGGGAGGGCTGGCTTTCAGCACCATTACCGTGGATGCATGGTGCCAGCCATTCCGGAAGGTATAAAAGCCGGAAGTGGTGAGGCCGTGGGAAAGGAATGGGGGCTGTTTACCCTTTTTACCGTCGGTGGCGTAATACCGGATTACTTCATTGTGCGGAAATGCTTTGGCCCAGCTGGCATAAGACTTCAGCATCGACGATTTATCGACCAGCTTTGCATCGCTGAATACGGGGTAGGTATAATCCGGGAAGGAAAAGTTAATCGTAGCCAGGATCATTTTTTCAACGGTTTCTTTATAGCTGGTTGGAAAGACCTGGTCCATACCGGCTTTTTGTGCAGAGCGCAGCGCACTCAGGAAGGTATTGATCATCGCTACATGATAGTTGGGTGATAGTTCCCATTGCACCCCGTCCGGGTATACCTGTTTTTTGATCTCGTCGTTGAGAATGCTGACGCCACCGTCTCTCCAGGCAGCCGCTTTTTTAAATTCGGGAAAGGATACGCCTGCAAACAATACGCGCTGTGCCTCAAAAAGACGGTGGTTGCCGCGATCGGCATAATTGTTCGACAGGTAGTCGGCTTGCTGGTGGTAATTGGTTAAGAACGCCATCAGGAATGCCGGTGTAAAATTGGAAGAATGTACAAAGATGTTAAAGGAAGGCGCCAGGTTTAAGATCCTGTCCGAAATTTCCAGCGGTCGCCAGGCGTATTTGTCGTTATCTTTCGATAAGCCGAACGGGTTTTTCTTTGCCCAGTCTGTAAACTGGTACATCCATTCTTTTGCATAGCGTTCGTCCTTCGTAGCCCGGTATACGAGCGCCATGGATTGCCACCATTTTACCCGGTGCAACTGCCACCGCACTTCGTTATCCTTCACAGGCCAGTACTGCCAGTTGATATCTTTGCCGTAGTCAAAAAATCCATAACCCTTGTGCGGCTTGAATTTGTGCTCCAGCGCACTGTCTGCTGCGGCGCGTGTAGCTTTATCGATGGGCTGGTTCAACTCAATCGCTTCTTCTGTAGCACTAAAGTCCGGATCCTTGCTTTTCTTTTTATAATAGTTGAGCAAGGCGTTGGCTGCGGCCGGGTAATTCTGAGCCTGTACCTGGGCTTTTACTTTTTCAAGCCCGGGATAGTCCAGGTTCAGTAAGTCGAACCCGGATTTTCCGACGGGCTGTTGTGCGCTGCTTGTTAAAACAATGGTGGTTAATAAAAGGACCGGTACTAATTTCTTTATGATCATTTTAGACGATTTTGTAGATTGTAAAGGCACCCGACATGTGCATATAAAAACAACTTTTGCCCGATATCGTTCAACACTTTTATATGCCCGTTTGCAGGCATTCGTTTAATTAGTTTTTGTTACGGTGACTACTTTTGAATAGGTTGCTTTACCATCCTGGTCCACCTGTTTAATTCTCACAAACAATGGATCCTGCTGACTGGTAGACAGTGCATCATGATACTTGTTGCAGGATGCAATAGCGGCAGCAACCAGTAGCAACAATAATAGTTGCTTGCTGCGCGAACGTTTATGCGCTCCCAAAACTAAAAATCCAAAAAACAGCGGCAGCCCGGTCAGAGCGGCCATTTCATTGGCTGTAATAGAGGCTTTATAACTTTGCGAAGTGGACGCGTAGCCGTTTTTTGAGTGGACGGTTTTAATGGTCGTGAAATGCTGTCCATCCTTTGAGGCCTGTATTTCAAAATAGCTGTTGTGGGTTTCACGGAGGCTTTGCCAGTTCACCACCAACCCTTCGCCTTGTAAGACGGCTTCTATAGAACCAAGAGCTGCTGGCAGCGCAATATTGGATACGGTTTCACCGTAAAACTGAAAGGCTTCGAGTCCCACACTATTGCCGCTTCCGCCCGCGGTGGAGCCATACCAGTACATTCTTAAGATGATGGGCTGGGTTACACCGGTAAGCGCCGAAAGGTCGTATTTTGTAACAGTGGTTGCACCGGCGGCATTGTTGATGGTAACGGGCGCTGAAATATTGGAGCTGAAGCCGTCCACACTGGATCGTAGCGCGAACGTGTTGGGCGCTGTTGTGGTGCCCCGCCGCCAGGAAAAAACAATGGAATCAAAATGAATGGTATAGCCTGCAACGGGGCTGAGTTTAAACTCATAATATTCCCCAAGGTCAATTGGAGTGGGACTGCCGGTTGTTCCTATATTAAAGCCGTTGACCAGGTACCGGCCACCGGGCCCGGGTGTCAAAGGCGTGCCGGTGGCTCCGGAGGCAGTCAGTGTGGCTCTTGAAAAGTCAGAAGACGGGCTTCCTTCCACATTGTCACCGGCTCCGGGAGCGGGCGAGCTGCTGTTAAAATAGACGATGTTTTGCGATGGCGTATATTGGATACCGGGATCGATATAAATCGTATTACCGGTATTGCTGTAAGCCGCAGGGTCTGTAATATTGGCGGCCCTGGTATAAGGTCCGTCCAGATAACCCGGGTTGGCATCCGGGATGCTGTTTCCCCAGAGAAGACCCCGGCGGCTCACTGCCGGCGGGGGACTGAGTTCGAGAATGCGGATATCATCGTGATAAATGATCCGGGTGATATCCGGGGGAACTACGTATACACCCCATTTAATATACCCGATATTGCCGCCATCGCCCGGGAATGTTATATAACCTGTTTTTTCATCTGCCAGTATATAGTCCGGTTGGCCGGGCAATTTCATATAGGTTCTGATGTAACCGGTTGCATCCAGTGCCCATTTCGCATCAATTCTAAACCGTATCCACTGGTTTACATAAGGACGAAGATCATTGAGTATATCTTTTGTGGAAACGCCATTGGCCGCATCATTATAACGGAGGCGGATCACATTCCGCTGTGTACGTACCTGCAGGGGTACTTCCTGGCCGCCGGACACTTTGAGCTGGAAAAAATTGGTTTCGTTGATCGGGTCGCCGGTATTCCAGGGTGTCCAGTCTTTTAATAATACGCTGAACTCATAACGGCGTTCCATTCCCGGTGCAAAACGGGCGGGTAAATATTGAAGAGCGGCACTTTCGCTTCTCCAGTTTCCATCCGAATAATAGGCACTGTCGCCGTACACCACCTTATGCGCCGTGGCATAATTACCGGAAGCGCCCGGGCTTACCATATATACGGCGTCTGCGCCCGGTGCGCTGGTCGGTTCAATCTCTGGGATTCCGGAATTGGCTGTGCCGTTTTCATAGTCTATATTTAGAATCGTTTTTCCCACAACCTGGGAAAAAACGGAGCCCGTTGTTGCAAAAAACAACATAGCTGTAATCATGCTGATACGGGTAATATGGGCTGCAAATCGTTTGTTCATGATAAATGTATTTGGGCCTACAGAAAGGTAAACGGTTAAGCCGGTGACTAAATCATGCATTCGTCCTCAGTAAATTGAAATGCCGGAACTGCCTGCCGGGCACTTACTGCAGTGGCAGCGCGATCTTCTTCAGTGCCGCATATTTTTTTAATGCCTCCAGGTAGTAATAATCGGCATAATTTAAAGGCGTGTCTATTTCCGAATTAAACAGGAAGGCGCCTACACTGTGCTTCAGGATAAAAAAATGATTGTCGCCCGGCTTTGCCAGGAAATCGGGAGAAGATAGCGCCTTTAATATATCCTCTGCGTAATCCGCATATTTTTTGCCGTCCTTTACCTTCGTACTCAGGTCCAGCAACCCGCAGGCAATAACGGCAGCTGCGGAGGCATCGCGGGGTGCGCGGCCATCCGGATCCAGCGCATTGTGCACATCAAAATCCCACACCGGGATCTTGTTTTTTGGCATCCGCGGGTGTGTCATGATAAACCGGGCAATATGTTGCGCCTGTTCCAGGAACCGGGCATTGCCACTGTTATTATAACACATAATATACCCGTACAGCCCCCAGGCCTGCCCCCGGGCCCAGGCGGATTCATCGGAAAGGCCCTGGTGGGTTTCCTTGCTCCGCACCTTACCGGTAACCGGGTCGTAATCTACTACGTGATAGGAACTATAATCTTTGCGGAAATGGTTCTTCATCGTGGTGAGCGCGTGGGTGCTGGCCGCCTGGCTATAGGCGGATTTTTTAAATTGTGTGCCGGCCCAGTAGAGATATTCCAGGTTCATCATATTGTCGATAATCACCGGAAACTTCCAGTGTTCGCCAAAATCCCAGGAACGGATCACGCCGGTTTTGGGACTAAAACGATCATAAAGATGTTGGGCTCCCTCTTCCAGTACCGGCAAATAGGCTTTGTCCTTTGTAATGCGCCAGGCATTTCCGTAGGAGCAATAAAGCATGAATCCGAGGTCGTGCGTTTTGGTTACATAACGAATGGAGTCCAGGGCCAGGGTAAATTTCCTTGCTGATAAGGCCAGTTCTTTATTGCCGGTTAGTTCATAACCATACCAGAGCGAACCGGGGAAAAAGCCGGTGGTCCAGTCAGTATACGGGGCTGTTCGTACAGTGCCGTTAGGATTTACGGAGCGGGGATTCAGTCCCGGAGTATAGGTTCCGGCAGCGCGGGTTAGCTGAGCCCCAACAACGGTAACGGAACGCCGGAACCAGTTCTGGGAATCTCCGGATTGAGCCTGAGCCTGCACACTAGCTAGAAACAGGATGCCTGAAATAATGGCATGGAATCGTCTTTTCATGAGCTGTATCTTTTCTTAAAAGTTTTGGATAAAAATAAAATTACGTGCCGCCAAAGGGTTTCAATATTGATTTTAATATTTTAAAACTGGATGAAATTTAAAAAATAAGAGAAAACAGGGCCGCGGTGTAAAACCGGTGCCGCACTATTTTAATATATTGGTATTCAATTTGTTTTTTTAGATTGGATACAGCTTTAACCAAAAAAAACAGAAAAATAACCAAAATTGAAAAAAGAAAAACCCATTTTTAAAACCTCCGGACCAGAGGCGTTCTATATTTAGGGCGTTAAAAACAGCTCTTTTGCCATGCTGGTCCGCAGGTGGACCGGAGGGTAAGAGGGAGTTTGTTCTTTAAGACATATTGTCGGGTTTTAGATGAGTAATTGCTTCGATTGTTGCCGTTAAGCCCATAGAATATAATTCAGTTACCGCTGTTTTGGCCATTGATCTTAACGTCTAAAATGTACAGATTATGCCATTTGTAATTACAGGCAGCAGCCAAACAAACTGCGGTTTTCGGAAACAGGAGCAGCAACCCGGTACCCGAATGTTCCATGAATCACGCCAAAAAAATACTTCACCTGGTTTAAAATTCAAGCTTAAAATGAGATCAACGTTTGCTCTATTATTATTCTTAGTAGGTATCTCCGGAACACTGTCTGCCCAAACCATTAAGGTAACGGGAATGGTCAGCAGCACTTCGGGAGAACCGCTGTCGGGTGCCACCGTTCAGGAAAAAGGAACGGCCCGGACTGTGCTCACTCAAAAAAACGGCCAGTATTCGATTCAGGCTCAGGCCAATGCGGTATTGGTGGTTTCTTATATCGGCTATGAGGCTAAAGAGATCAACATAAATGGCCGGGAGCAGATCGATATCAGCCTGCAGGAACAGGATAAAAGCCTGGAGCAGGTAGTGGTGGTAGGTTATGGAACCCAGAAAAGAAAAGATCTTACAGGAGCGGTGAGCTCGGTTAGCGGCGCTGAACTGGCAAAAGTGCCGGTGCAGCATGTAGGACAGGCGCTCCAGGGGCGACTGGCGGGCGTTCAGGTAACCATGAATGATGGCTCCCCGGGTGCCGACCCTACCATAAAAATACGCGGAGGGACCTCCATTTCGCAAAGCAACCAGCCTTTATACGTAATTGACGGGGTGCCGCAAACCGATGGCATTGGCTTTCTGGATCCCACAGATATAGAATCGGTGGATGTACTGAAAGATGCTTCTGCGATTGCTATTTATGGAGCACGCGGCGGCAATGGTGTAGTATTGATTACCACCAAACAAACCAAGGCCGGCAAAGTGACCGTGAACTACGATGGTTATGTGGGGGCCAAACACATTACAAAAGAAATTCCGGTAATGAACGGCTATGATTATTTGCTATTGAGCTATGAGCGCTCGCTGGGGGATGCCACCCGCCTGGCCGCCTTTACGAAGCAATACGGCTCCTATGATTCCCTGCAGTTTTTGTATGGCAATCGCCCGGGTATCAACTGGCAAAAAGAAACCTTTGGCAGCACGGTATACAATCAATACCATAAAGTGAGCGTAAGCGGGGGAAGTAAGGATACGAAGATCAATATGTTCTTCTCGCGTAACAAGGATAATGGCATTATGATTCACAGTGCATCTACCAAAAACATCGGGAAGCTTTCCGTAAATCAGAAAGTGGGCGAACGGCTCAATGTGAATGCCATTGTAAGTTACTCCAATCAAAAAATAGAAGGATTGTCCCCGGCAGAAGGAGGTAACGCCCGTTTGGCAGTATTACAAACCATTTTGCAGTATCGCCCGGTAGCCGGCAGGGGTACTGCGGATGATGATCTGATCGATTATGAAACGGATCCGGTAGACAACCCGGGCGGGGCTCCCACTTTTCAAAGCCCGGTAATCGGCGCCCGTTCAAGATTAAGAGAGTCCGTTATTAATATAATGAACGCCAATGTAACCGCTCAGTATAAACTTACCAAAAATATAACCTATCGGGGTGTGATCGGTTATATAATCAAAGACACAAAACTTAAACAGTTTAATACCAAAGAGTCGATTACGGCCATCCGCAGCGGCGGACCATTCGGAAGCATCGGTCAGGCAAAAGATCCCCGTTTTACTTACAGTAACACGCTTACTTTCAGCAAGACCTTTGCCGCAGCGCACCGGCTGGACGTAATGGCCGGACAGGAATACCAGTATACCTACCACGAAGATTTCAGTGCCAGTTCCAATGCCTTTCCTTCGGTAAACAATGGTTGGGATAACCTGTCGTTAGGCACGGTGCTGGGTACGCCTTCATCATATGCCGAAGAAGATAAATTGCTTTCCTATTTTGCAAGAGCCAACTATGGATATAAAGATAAATACCTGTTTACAGCCACCATGCGTGCGGATGGCTCTTCCAAATTTGGTGCGAATAACCGCTGGGGATACTTTCCTTCAGCAGCATTTGCCTGGCGGATCATCAACGAGCATTTTATGAAAAACAGCACCCTGTTTTCCGATCTGAAACTGCGCCTGGGTTATGGCCTTACCGGTAATAACCGCATCGCCAACTATGCGGCACTGGGTATTTATGGTACCGGCTCTTATAATCTTAATAATACCGTTGTGATATCAGCCGCTCAAAACAATCTGCCCAATCCCAACCTGAAATGGGAGGCCACCGAAGGTCGCAACATCGGGCTGGACATGGGCTTTTTAAATCAGCGGATCACGTTAACGGCAGAGGTTTATGACAATCGCTCGAGGAACCTGCTGTTTAATACCCGCATCCCCTCGAGTTCGGGCTTTGTGACCCAGTTTCAAAATATTGGAAGTACCTCCAGCAAAGGGTTGGAGTTTACGCTCAATACAGTGAACATAAAAAAAACAGACTTTAGCTGGAGTTCCAGTCTCAACATCTCGTTCCCCAAAACAAAAGTGCTGGAACTGAGCCAGGGTGAAAATGCTATGGTATTGCCCAGCTATACCGGCTATAACAGCAATCCCAGTATCAACGACTATATCCTGCAGGTTGGACAACCGGTAGGGATGATGTATGGCTACGTAGCAGATGGGTTATACCAGGTAAGCGATTTTGATTTTAACACTACCACCAATACCTACACTTTAAAACCAGGCGTGGTTCAGGATAACCGTACTGTGCAGCCGGGGTATCAGAAATTTAAAGACATCAGCGGACCAGACGGGGTACCCGATGGCAGGATTACCGATCTGGACCGGACGGTCATCGGCAATTCTAATCCTAAATATACCGGCGGCTTTAACAACACGGTTACCTATAAAGGATTTGATCTAAGCGCATTTGTGAACTTCACTGTAGGAAATGATATTTATAATGCCAATGTGCTGAACAACTCCGCTTTGAGCCAGGATTATAAAAACACGTTGGCCCGCTTCTCAGACCGGTGGATGACCATTGATGCCAGTGGCCAGCGGGTAACCGACCCTGCTGCTTTGGAAGCACTGAACAAAGGAAAAACCGTAGCTTCTTATATCGGCATGGTATCCGACCGGCCTTACAGTACTCTGGTGGAAGACGGATCGTTTTTGAGAATTAACAATATCAGCCTGGGCTATACCCTGCCGAAGCTTTTTTTGAAAAAAGCAAAAATTGCTAATGCGCGTGTCTATATCACCGCATACAATCTGCATGTATTTACCAGCTATTCGGGTTATGATCCTGAAGTAAGCGTGGTAAACAACGCCCTTACACCCGGTGTGGATTTTAGCGCATATCCGCGGGCAAGGTCCTTTGTGGCGGGTATCAATTTGTCCTTATAATTTATTTAAAGATTTTATACAATGAAATGAGCATAAAATCGACGAGCTAATTTATATGCAAAGCGATGATGATTTTTATGCGAATTCCATCTGGCAATAAAAAATAAAAACAAACAGATGAAACTGATATCAAAACGTTTTATATGGATGGCGCTTACAGCCGGCTCGTTGCTTGCTTTTGGCTCCTGTAAAAAAGCATTAGAAGTAAAAGCTTATTCGTACTTTACCAGCGATAATTTTTTTAGTGATGCCGATGAAGCTTATATGGCTACCCTGGGTGTATATGGAGCGGTATCAAACTTTTCCGGTTATGGCTGGTATGTACCGATGGTATTGGATAATGATAATGACATCAGCCAGATATCCGGAAACAGTGTCGATAGCTGGCGCGTAATCCCGCACTACCTGGGCATTCCTGAAACCGATATTTATTACAGTACCTGGAGCGTGTTGTACCAGGGTATCGACCGGGCTAATGTGGTGATTGAAAAGATTCCGCAAATGCCGTTGTTCAATGCCGGAACCGATGACCAGAAGGCGCAGTTGAACCGGATGCTGGGTGAAGCTAAGTTTTTACGCGGGTTTTATTATTCGGAACTGGTGCGTTTGTGGGGAGATGTGCCTTTTAAAACTACCTCATCTAAAGCAGGCGATAACCTGAAAGGGGCGTTAACGGACCGTTATGAGATCTATAAACAGGTTATTAAAGACATGCAGGAAGCGATCGATGTGCTGCCCGCAGCAACGCCTACTGACGAGCGGATCAACAAGTGGGGTGCAAAGGCCATGCTGGCAAGGGTTTGCCTTTTTGCAGGAGGCTATTCGCTGGCTACCGATGGTACTATGAAACGTCCTGCTAATTACAAGGATTATTATAAGACAGCGCAAAGCCAGATCAATGATATCATGGCTGCCAATCCTTATAAGCTCAATGCCAGCTATCCCCAGGTATTTATTAACCAGTGCAAACATAATTTGGAGCCTACCGAAAGTATTTTCCAGATCGCACTATACACCGTAGCCGATCCGGCAGGTGACCAGCCAAACTCTTCTCGTTTTGGATTCTGGAATGCGCCTACAACTGCAAAGGGTGTGTATGGCGCTACCAATTTAAGAGAAGCAACCGTGCGGCCGTTTTATGAAAGCTTCCAGGCGGGTGATGTCAGAAAAGATTTCGCGGTGGCCCGGTATACGGTTGCGGCCGATGGAAGTCGTACCTATATTGTAACCGGTACCGGAGATCAGAACTGGGCGCCCGGCAAATGGAGCCGTGAGTATCAGACCAATTCCATAACCGAGCAAACCAGTACTGATATCAATTGTGTTGTGATGCGCTATTCAGACCTGCTGCTGATGCGGGCAGAGGTGGAAAATGAATTGAATGAAGGCCCCAATGATCTGGCCCTCGATGCTATTAACCAGGTACGGAGAAGGGCATATGGGCTTGATATGCCCGGAAATGCGATCAGCCTGACGGTTACCGATGGTGGCAGTGGCTATACCAGCAATCCTACACTTCAGATAACCGGTGGCGGCGGAAATTATGCTGCTGCAGTGGTGGCAACACGTACCAGTAATAAAATTTCTGCGTTGACCATCTATAACCCGGGGTATGGTTATACATCTGCGCCTACTGTTACTGTAACCGGTGGTGGCGGAACCGGGGCGGTGATTACCGCATCGCTGGTGCCTAAACCTGCAACAGACCAGGTTTATATACCCAGCGGATTAACCAAGCAACAGTTTTTAGATACCCTTGTTTCAGAGCGTGCCAAGGAATTGTGTTTTGAAGGCATGCGCCGCTCAGATCTGATCCGCTGGAATTTGCTGGGCGCCAAAATAGCCGATACCTATGCCAAAACACAGGCGATAAGAACGTCTTATCCCTATCTTTCAGGAACCAATTTCAAACCCGGGAAGCATGAGTTGTTTCCTTACCCGCAAAATGAAAAAGATGTAAACAGTTCTATTAACCGTCAAAACCCCGGATGGTAAACCGGGCTTAAAATCAGAAATCATAAAATCGATTGATCATGTTAAAACAATGGAGCTATCTCTTTTATTTCGCTTGTCTGCTGTCATTTGCCGGCGGTTGTACATCGCAGCAGAAGGAACAACCGGCATCCCGGCCCAATATCCTGATTGTGATGTCGGATAACCAATCGGCCGGCCATGTAGGCGTTTATGGCGATTCAACTGTGCGCACCCCCAATATGGATAAAGTGGCGGGTGAAGGGGTGCGTTTTACAAATGCATTTTGCAGTTCCCCCTCCTGTACGCCGTCGCGGGCCGGTTTTCTTACCGGCCAGGATATCTGGCGGCTGGAAGAGGGAGCCGACTTATGGAGCATACTCCCAACAAAATATCCGCTGTATACCGATCTGCTGGAGGCTTCGGGTTATGAAATCGGCTTCCAGGGTAAGGGCTGGGGGCCGGGAAGCTTTGAGGCCAATGGCCGCAAGCGCAATCCGGGCGGGAATCCGTATGAAAGTTTTGACCAGTTTTTAAAGCAGAAAAAACAGGGCACTCCCTGGACCTACTGGATCAGTAGCCATGAACCGCACCGTCCTTACGAGGTAGGTGTTGGTGCCAGGTCGGGCATCGATCCGCAAAAGGTAAAAGTACCCAGCTATCTTCCGGATGCACCGGATGTACGCACAGATATTGCCGACTATTATCATTCTGTAGAAGTTTTTGACAAAGAGCTGGGCGATGCACTGGCGGTATTAAAACAAAGCGGCGAGCTGGAAAATACCATCGTGGTGGTTTGTAGTGATAACGGCTGGCAGATGCCACGCGGGCTGGCCAACCTGTATGATTTTGGTACGCATGTACCCCTGATCATTTCCTGGCCGGGCAAATTTAAAAAAGCTACGGTTGCCGGCGGATTGGTTACCCTGAATGACCTGGCGCCCACTTTCCTGCAGCTGGCCGGTGTGCCGGTGCCCGCGGAAATGACGGCAAAAAGTTTATTGCCGTTGCTGGACAATAACAGTAAGGAGTCTTTCCCTGACCGCGAATTTGTAGTACTGGGCCGGGAGCGGCATGCTTTTGTGCGGCAGCACGGAATGGGTTATCCCGGAAGAGCTATACGTACCCGGCAATATTTGTACATTCGCAATTATGAGCCCGGCCGCTGGGCGGCAGGTGATCCTCCGCTGTATGGAGATATTGATCCGTATATGCTCAACTATCCTGGTCCGGCAAAGTTTTATATGATCGCTAATAAAGACAATCCTGCTGTAAAACCATTGTTCGAACTGGGTATGGGCAAGCGGCCGGCAGAAGAGCTGTTTGACATCACCCGTGACCCTTACCAATTGCACAACCTGGCTGCAGACCCTGCCTACAAAAATGTAAAAGAAAAACTGGCGGCACAAATGCAGGCCTACCTGGTAAAAACAAAAGATCCAAGGGCCACCGGAGGCGATGTAAGTGTTTGGGATAAGGCGCCTTATTTCAGCGATATTGATAAACGCGCACATCCCAGTCCCGAAGCGATAAAGCAGTTTAAGCTGGATTCTGTATATGATTACTTAAAATAAAAAAGTGTTGGAGCTGTTGCCAAAAGTCTCTTCTTGTTATGCTGGAACCGCAGCGCCTGGATTAATCCCGATGAACCGTGACCGGGCGACATGGAAGAACGGCAGAGTACTTTAAATAAGCATTAGCGCAGCGCCGATGCAACAATATTACCGTCATTGAATAAACAATTTGCAATAGGAATAGACGTAGGCGGCACTGCGCTGAAATGTGGCGTGGTGGCGGAAGACGGAAGTCTGGTATACTGCTTTACGGAAGCGATAAAAAGAGAAAGCGGAGAAGCTGGTATCGTTGAACAAATCGCGGAGTGCATCACAAAGGCCGCCGCTGTGGTACAGGATAAGGGGGGGATTATATGCGGTACCGGTGTTGGTTTTCCGGGCATCGTTGAAGAGGACGTAGTGATCGGAGGTGCAGACAACCTGCCGGGATTTGAACAGCTACACCTTGGACGCCTGCTGCAGGAACGAACCGGCTACCGGACCCTGGTCGATAATGATGCCAATATGATGGGCATGGGGGAGTGGATCTATGGCGCGGCGAAGGGTTGCAGTGATATTGTTTTTTTAACCGTTGGTACCGGCATCGGCGGCGCGCTCGTCATCAATAACCAGCTATACGGCGGATACCGGAACCGGGGAACGGAACTGGGGCATATCATTATCCGGCAGGGGGGAATCGCCTGCTCCTGCGGGTCCAGGGGATGTTTTGAAGCCTATGCGTCAGTAGCGGCCTTGATCGGGCATTACCAATTACTAAAGCAGGATATGCCGGACACTGTAGACGGCAGGCATATCGTTGAAGGTTATTTTTTGCAGGAGGATGCAGCCGTTGCGGCTATGGCGTATCATTTTGATTATATGGCTACGGGCATTGCCGGATACATTAATATATTCAGTCCGCAAAAGGTAGTGATCGGCGGAGGAATCAGCGAGGCCGGTGATTTTTATATCCGCGAAATAGCGGCACGGGTAGCACAACTGGCCATGCCGGCTGCCAGTCAGCAAACAGCGCTGGCGGCGGCTACATTGGGAAACAAAGCCGGGCTGCAGGGCTGTGCGGCAAAGGTTTTTCAATCGCTTACAGGGTCAACACCACAATGATGTAGAACCATTCAACCCATTAACGGATGCAACAACGCAATAATTTTTTAGTAGGGGTGATCTTGCTGATCTGGTTTGTGATCTCCTTTGTAACCAATATACTGGGTCCCTTAATGCCCATTATTATTGAAACCTATGGGCTCAGTCTGACGATGGCTGCCTTCCTGCCCTTCTCCTTTTTCCTTGCTTATGGAATTATGTCGGTTCCTGCCGGAATGATGATTGAGCGGCTGGGAGAAAAGAAGTCGATGCTGATCGCTTTTGCGCTGAATTTTTTTGGTGCCCTGATCTTTGCGTTTAATCCGCAATACAGTATGGCGCTGGCTTCGCTCTTTATCATTGGCATCGGCATGGCCATGCTGCAGGTGATCATTAATCCATTGATGCGTACCGCCGGCGGCGAAGAAAATTTTGCCTTTTTTTCAGTGATGGGACAGCTGGTATTTGGCCTGGCCTCTTTTGTCAGTCCGTTTGTATTCACGTACCTGATGCAAGAGCTGGCTGCACAACCGGTAAGCAATCCGTTGGTAAGCATATTAGGAGGGCTGGTACGGAACGGGCTGCACTGGACGGCGCTCTACTGGCTGTTCAGCTTTATATTTTTGATCATGTTGATATTGCTGGCGCTGATAAAGATGCCGGTAGTGAAGTTAAAGGAAGATGAAAAAGCCGGAGCGGCTTCAGTATACCTGGAGCTGCTGGGAAAGCGCGATGTATGGCTGTTCTTCCTGGGTATCGTAGCATATGTAGGTACCGAGCAATCGCTTGCGAACTGGATGTCGGAATTTTTGAAACGTTATCACCATGTAGACCCTGCCGCCGGTGGCGCCAACGCCGTAGCCTGGTTCTGGGGATTGATGACCATCGGTTGTTTATTGGGAATGGTGGTGCTGAAGCTCTGGGATTCAAAAAAGGTACTGAAGGTGGCTTGTGTCCTGTCGGCGATCGTATTAACCGCGGCACTGCTGGGCAGCAGGGAGCTTTCGCTATGGGCCTTTCCGGCAGCAGGGTTTACCATTTCGGTGATGTTTTCCGTGGTATTCTCGCTGGCGCTGAATTCCATCAGCAGGCATCATGGCTCTTTTTCGGGAATTTTATGCTCGGGTATCTTTGGAGGAGCACTGGTGCCCTTTATTGTGGGCGCCCTCGGCGACCTGGTGGGGCTGCGCTATGCATTGCTATTTCTTTATATTACCCTGGGATACCTGTTCTTTATTGCAGCTTATGCAAAACCCCTGGTCAATAATAAAACGATGACCTTAAAGGAGATCTTTTCGCGAAAAAAGATGGGAATGGCATCCGGCGAACCGGATTGAGTGTTTGTTTTTTTAAACGGAGAATAAACAAATAGATATTTACACTGTCAAAGGTTGGATCCGATCATAAATCCATCCGGCAGACATAAAAAAGACGAATGAAAAAAAGAAGCATCGGCCTGTTACCGGTATTGTTTACGTTGAGTGCAGCAGCGCAGCCGGCACTGGAACCGGTTACCGGGAGAGTAAATATACAGGCAGACACAGCAGCTAAGGCGGATATCGTAGATGGCGAGTGGGTGGCGGTAGGCATTAACCGGCCCTACTCCATTCAAAAAGACGCCACACGCCGTTTTAACGGGAAGCCTTCCTTCCGCTTTGAGCTGAAAGGGGAAGATAACTCGCTGGAGGGGTACGAGGAGGGCAGTACCAAGGGCCGCGCGGAGCTTTCTTACTGTTATGCCACAGCGGATGATTTTAAAGGATTGCCGCCGGATGCCTATACGACAGAACAGGTATTGAAAATGGTATACGACAGGGGCAAGGGGCAGTGCAAACAAGGTTCTAAATGGACCTACACATTTTCGGTATATGTACCTTCTGGCCTGCCCTCGGATGTGAACACCATCTTTGCGCAATGGCATGGCATGCCTTCCCGCACCCTGGTGCAGGATCCTTCAGGAAAAATCATGCAGCTGACGCCGCAGCAATTCGTAAAATTGAACGACAGCGTGGTGTTTAATAAAGACCAGGGACATGATAAAATAAAAGCGGTTGATAAAAATGGAAAGGAAGTTTTTAAGGCCGGCAGAAAAAATGGCTGGAAGATTGAACAGGGCGGATATCCGCCACTGGCTTTTGGCTTTTCCAATAATATGTTTTATATAAAGGCCAACTCCGATAGTAAATGGATGACGGATAAAACTGACCGGACGCTGGCCAACCCGGCTAAAGATGCCACGATGGTACCGGTACGATCTGCATACAAAACGTCGACCATAGCGTACAAAAGCGCTTTTGATACATTTCCCAGGGATACCTGGGTAACGTTTACGGTGGCGATCGACTGGTCGGTATATGGCGGGCCCAATAATAAAATGGAACAGCCCGGCAGGCTGGATGTGAAAATGCAGTATCAAAAAGATAAAAAGAAGGTGAACGAGCATATTGTAAATAATCAACCCATTGCCATCGGAAGAAATGATGAAAGCGGTTATTATTTTAAATTCGGTATCTACCGTGTCGGCAGCAGCACCGTACCAGTGGCGTATAACCTGGCAGGGTATCGGCAGCAACAACGGTAAGGCGAGAAGCCGTTCCGTGAATGGGCTTACCGGCACCAAATACTATTATAACTTTGTCATTTAAAAAAAAAGAATGAAACGACTAAGCATGTTGACCCGTATGAAAGAAAAAATAATGATAGCCTTGTTGATGGTACTGGTTGCCGGTACCATGCATGCCCAGCGTCCGAATATCGTATTGATCATTTCCGATGATCATGCGTTCCAGGCCATCAGTGCCTATGGCAATAAACAGATCCAAACACCGGGTATTGACCGGCTGGCAAAGGAAGGTGCACTGTTCAGCAACGCCTATGTAACCAATTCCCTTTGCGGACCCAGCCGGGCCAGCATTCTTACCGGCACCTATAGTCATGTTAACGGTTTTAAAGACAATGTGAATTTTAACTTTAATTTCAACCAGGGCAGTTTTGCCAAGATATTGCAGGGTGCAGGATATCAAACCGCCTGGATCGGTAAAATGCACCTGGGCGACAGTATTCCCCAGGGATTGGATTATTACAGCATCCTGCCCGGACAGGGACAGTATTATAACCCGGATTTTATCCAAACCGGCAATAAGACCCGCCGGTACAACGGTTATGTGACCGATGTGATCACCGATGTGGCAGAAGACTGGCTGGAACACCGGGATGCTTCCAAACCTTTTTGCCTGGTGATCGGGCATAAAGCCACACATCGTACCTGGATGCCGGCGCTGGAAGACCTGGGCTGTTATGACAATATTGACTTTCCCTTGCCGGAAGATTTTTATGATGACTATAGCACTAGGAAAGCGGCTGCTGTACAGGACATGACCATTGCCAAAACCATGCGCATGATGCATGATCTGAAAATATATGAACCCGGCGATTCACTGGCGATAGAAAACAGTGTAAAACGGATGACAAAAGAGCAAAAGCAAAAATGGTTTGCCTATTATGCCAGGGTGAAAGCCGACCTGGATGCCAAGGCACCGAAAGGAAAGGCGCTCACTGAATGGAAATACCAGCGTTACATGAAAGATTATCTTGCAACAGCGGCATCGCTCGACCGGAATATCAGCAAGACCCTGGATTTCCTGGACAAGAATGGTTTGTCGAAGAATACCCTGGTAATTTATATGTCGGACCAAGGCTTTTATATGGGCGAGCATGGATGGTTTGATAAGCGGTTTATGTACGAAGAATCCTTCCGCACGCCCATGGTAATGCGGTATCCGGGCGTGATCAAACCAAGGCGGGTGATCAACGATTATGTAATGAATATCGACCTGGCACCTACGTTTGTTGAAATGGCCGGTGCCCGTGTTCCGGAACGCATGCAGGGTATTTCCTTTTTACCATTGCTGAAAAATAAAAAATATGCTTCCCGCAATGCGCTTTATTATCACTATTATGAGAATGGGGAACATGCCGTATCGCCGCATTTTGGTATTAAAACGAAGCGGTATAAACTGATCCGTTTCTATGATAAGGTAGAAAGCTGGGAGTTATTCGACCTGCAGCAGGATCCGCACGAGTTGAAGAACGTGTATGATGATCCGGCGATGGCGCCTGTGGTGGCCTCGCTTAAAAAAGAATTGCTGGAACAGATCCGCAACTATAACGATGTGGAAGCGGAGGCTATTTTTAATAAGTGATCAATAGGGCTCGATCAGCGTTGTTCGGCAGGAAGGGGTTTCAAAAGACAGGTATGCAGGAATAGAACCCAAAGTATTCCGATACACCGGAACAGGATCACATAGCTGCCAATGACAGATATACTATTGTTTTGAGAATAATCGATCTTTCTTTTGTCATGCCGAGTTCTTTATTTGTGAGCATAAATCGATGAGGCAATGACAAAATACCCATTCGTCACCTTGAGCGAAGCCGAAAGGTCTCTTCATTGTCAGGCAATCCGGTATCACAGAGAAGCCTCTACTACTCCCGCTATTGTGGGATGCGCTCGGCATGACGAAACTATAATTGATTTTCAATAAACAATACAATCTGTCATTGGCAACTTGTTTCGGCATCTGTGTTATGATTCCCTCAGATGCTGAAACAAGTTCATGAGGACTATAAGCCGGTATTGTCATAGCTCTATTGTTTTTGCAATGTAAATCAAAACTCAGGGTGATACGGCAAAAAAGTAACATGGCCTCATTGGCGTTGAACGTACACATAAAAAAACAGGTAATAAATATCCCTGCCGGCTTTGGCAGGAATCGGAATTTTTCAATCGGGTTATATGAATAAAAATATAAAAACGGTTTTTGCTTTACTGATAGCGGTATCCGCTTACGGACCGTTGCAGGCACAACCCAAAGAAACGGCAGCTACAAAGGTCATCACGGGGCAATATGGTTTTGAAACTGGTATTGAACAGGAGGGATGGAAGGCCCAAAACAGCCGTTTGTCTTTTTCAACGGCGCATTACAAAGAAGGAGGGCGTTCACTTTGCTGGACCTGGGGAAGAAATGCATCGCTGGAAATTACCGGCCTTAAAGGATTGAAGGAAGCCGGAGCATTTTATTCCGGCGGGATCCCGGAAATTTATGAACCTTCGTTCTATCCGAAGGACCGCTTCGGAGGTATGAAGGTCTGGCTGTACCAGGAGCAGCCGGTAAAGGGACAGCTCGTTTTTCAGGCGGGGAGCAGCCAGGAAGCGGCACGTCAGTCGCCCAAATATCGTTTTACAGTAAATATGGATTTTACCGGCTGGCGAACGGTATGGGTTTGTTTCGATGAAGATGCCAAAGTGCCGGATTATAAAGGCAGCGATGACCTGCAGGCCCTGGTCGTTATTCCCAAAAATGTACCTCAACAGGAAAGTAAACTGTTTATAGATCACCTGACCCTGCTCCGCTTTGTGTCCAATAAACGCAGCTCCGATGTTCAGTTTGAAAATAAAAAACGCAACCTGCGTTCTGCAGACGGATATGAGATCCTGAAACCCTACCGGGCTTTTCAGGAGGCGCTCTTCAGGCAGAAAGCAGATAAAGCCGCCCTGGCGGAGACAAGCCAAAAAATTGCGGCCCGACTGGAGTTCCTGATCCTTGGGGACCAGACCACCGACTGGAAGGAGCGGAATACAGGTATTGAAACGCTGCTGCAGGGGAAATTAAAAGCCGCCCGGAATCTTTATGATCAGCTCAAAATAAAACGGGTGAACGGTGCGGTAAACGGCGTTCCGCTATTTGCCATACGGGATGAGCATCCCGCACCGGAAGGACAGGTATTTGACAACGTGGCGCAGAACCTGTTGTTCCCGCTGGCGGCCGATTACCGGTTAAACGGAACGGAGCAATCGAAAGAGCAGCTGCTGAATGCACTGGATTATTTCCTGGACCAGGGCTGGGCGGCGGGAAGTGCCATCGGTACAGTGGATCATGTAATCCGGCTTACACCAATCGCCACGGCCATTTTCCTGATGCGGGATGAACTAAAAACACAAAATAAATTAATGCCGCAGGTAAACATGCTCATCTGGCATACCCGTATGGGAGGCTTGCTGGAACTGGATGCCACCCGGGGCGAAAATTCCGACAAGGTACGGGGTGGCGCTATGGTAAAGCTGATCACCATCCTGCTGATGGAGAATGATGCACCGAAGCAACAACTATTGCAGCAGTTTAAGGCGTATATGAATTATGTGGCAGGCTTTGCACCGGGATACAGCGATACCTTTAAACCGGATTATTCGATTTATCATCACCGTGGCACCTACCTGAACGCATACGGTACCAATGCCGTAAATACAATGGCATTGATCCACTGGCTGCTGGATGGTACATCTTATGCTATGGATGCGGCATCTACCCGTAACCTTACGGCTGCCTTAAAACAACAGGCAGCGATTGCCTATGGCGTGCAGATCCATTATGGGGTGAGTGGCCGCTTTCCGCTGAACAACAGTTCCATTGATGGAAATAGTATGCCGGCCTTTGCCTATATGAGCATGAGCGGCGACAGCATCCGCGATCCCGAACTGGCGGCATTGTATAATTACATTTATGCAATTGCAAAACCAGACGAGATCAATAAAATGTTGCTGCCGGCGCTCACCTATTCCGGCACCTATGGTACGCTTAACCTGATGGTGCGGTTGCATCGTAAAATGGGAGCTGCCCGGCAGATACCTGCAGATGGCGTAACGGTAATGCCTTACTCCGGTTTACTGACCTACCGGCGCGGTAATGCCTTTGCTACCGTAAAAGGCTATAACAAATATATATGGGACTATGAAGGCGGAAAAGGCGAAAACAATATGGGCCGCTATCTGAGTCACGGAATGCTGATAACTGCCCAGGGTGACGAGAAAGAAGGTTTTGATAGCATGGGGATGGCGCTGAACGAGGGGTTCGACTGGTCGATGCTGCCAGGAGCTACTACCAAGAAGCTGCCGGCAGATAAAATGTTGTACGATCCTCAGGCCGATCAGAAATATGTGGAAGGCAAGCACCGGAATTTTTCAGAGAGCGTGATAGCCAGCGGGCTCAAACAAGGACTCAACGGTCTTTTTGCACTGGACCTGAGGGATGATGTGTTCCCGGATGCAGACCGGTCTTTATTCGATCATAGTTTCCGCGCGAAGAAAACGTATTTTTTTATTGACGATGAGATCATCTGCCTGGGTTCCAATATAAGCAACAAGGACCACCGGTATGCAACCGTAACCACCCTGTTCCAGTATCGTGCGGGTGACAAGCATCTCAATTATTTTAATGGTAAGGTCATCACCTCCCAACCGGTACAAACGGCGGATGGCGGCTATTTTACAGATCAGAATGGGTTGCACTACATTATCCCCAAGGGTCAACGGGCCAGCTGGGTACAGGGCACGCAGCAATCATACCAATGGAAGAATGCCAGCTATACGCCCATAGAAGGTACCTACCTGAAGGCCTGGCTGGATCACGGGGCACAACCGGTCGCGGGTGGTTATGAATATGAAATACTGCTGCATGGCCAAGAACCGGAGCGTTACCTGCAAACCAAGACCTACACGGTATTACAAAAAGATCATGCGGCGCACAGCATTCGGCATAAGGCTTCGGGCATTACAGCTTATGCAGTGTTTGAACCCAACGGGCTGTTAAAGGGCGGCCTGCTGTTAAAAACGGATGCACCGCTATTGGTACAGGTCAAAGAAACGAATAGCCGGTTGTTGCTTACCGTTGCAGGCCCGGATATTGGCCAGAGCCGATGGAATCATAATATGTCGCATATGCCGGACAGTATTACCAACGCCTGGGCAAAGGGACGGGTGATTACGCTGACACTGAAGGGAGCATGGTATGGAACAGAACCTGTAAGCGCGCTGGTGTCTTCGACCGTTAAGAACGGCAATACGATCCTTTCGGTATTTTGCAAGGATGGCGAAAGCATCGATCTGCCGTTGCAGCACCGGGGAGCTGGTACAGCGGAGGAAGAATGATGGATCGCGTATGGACGTAAAAAAACAAATACCAAATAGCAAAAAACAAAGAATAAATAATGTAAACGTCATGTATAAGCAATTCTTATTTACAATGTTGATCCTTTGCGCGGGCCTTGCCGTTCTGGCGCAACCGGCACCGCGTCCCAATATCCTCATCATTATGACGGATCAGCAAACCGCTGAGGCTATGAGCAACGCGGGCAACAGGGATCTGTATACACCGGCGATGGACCAGTTGGCCGCCAATGGGGTACGGTTTACAAGAGCATATTGTGCACAGCCCTTATGTACGCCTTCCCGTAGCGCTATCTTTAGTGGAAAAATGCCTTTTGAAACCGGCTTTATAGGGAATGCTCCGGAAAAAGACGGTCAATGGCCGGATAGCCTGCTGATGATGGGCCGGATCTTTAAAGGTGGCGGATACAAAACAGGATATGTAGGCAAATGGCATTTACCGGTGCCGGCAGAAAAAATCAGTCAGCATGGCTTTGATTTTATTAAGAATACAACATTCCAGGATTATAATGATGCGGCTACGCCTTCCTATTGTGCACGGTTCATAAAGGAAAATAAAGACCAGCCTTTTTTGCTGGTAGCCTCTTTTTTGAACCCGCACGATATTTGCGAATGGGCCCGGGGCGATGCCTTAAAGATGGATGTACTTGCAGCGGCGCCACCTCCATCCCAATGCCCGCAACTGCCCGCTAACTGGGCCATTCCTGCCAATGAGCCCCGGATCGTACGGGAACAGCAGTCGTCCAATATACGCACCTATCCTTCTGTGAACTGGACAGGAGATCAGTGGCGGCAATACCGCTGGGCCTATAACCGGCTGGTGGAGAAAGTAGACCAGTATATTGCAATGGTGGTGGCTTCCCTGAAAAAATACGGTGTAGATAAGAATACCATCATCCTGTTTACCGCCGATCATGGTGATGGCTATGCAGCGCATTCCTGGAACCAGAAACAGATCCTGTATGAAGAATCGGCCCGGGTCCCTTTTATCCTTTCAAAACCGGGAAGTTGGAAACCCCGGACCGATGCGGCACTGGTATGCAATGGTACGGATATCATTCCAACGATCTGCGGGCTTACCGGTGTGCCGGCTCCGGCTTACCTGAAAGGAGCGGATCTTAGCAAACGCCTGAATGACCCAACTACCGTGCCTAGAGACACGCTGGTGATTGAAACGGATTTTGCGGATAATGAAACATTGCTGGGCATCAGCGGAAGAGCGGTGATCACAAAGGATTTTAAATACATTATATATAACAAAGGGCAGATCCGGGAGCAATTGTTTGATCTTAGTAAGGACCCGGGCGAAATGGATAACCTGGCCATAAAGCCGCAATACAAAAAGCAGTTGCAGCAGATGAACCGATACCTGAGGACCTGGTGTAAAATGAGCGGGGATCCTTTTGGAAAAGAGCTGTTAGGCTTATAAAACCTAACAGGTTTGCGCATTCGACTGCAGCAACATTGGTGTGGAAAAAACCCGGCTGGCACAGCCCAGCAGGCATGCTTCGTTTTCCATTTGTGAATGAACGATCATCGCATTACTGAAGGTATCCGGCATTGCGCGCCCGGCCACCCGCCGGCTGATTTCCTGTGCATAAAAGCTGTCTGCACCAGAAACACCTCCGCCGATGATCAGTTTTTGGGGACTGAAAATATTGATCAGGCTGGTGACACCGATGGACATATAATGCAGGTGTTGTTCCATTACTTCCACTGCTGCGGCTTCACCCGAAAGATAATGATGGGTAATCATCCGCCCGTTTAAACCGGAGGACGCTTTACCCGTCAGCTTCGCATAATCCCGGATTAGAGCTTTTATAGAAGCATAGGCCTCAAAACAGCCGCGGCTGCCACAGGAACAGAGCGGCCCGTCGAAATTGATGATGATATGCCCAAATTCCATTCCTTTGTTCCTGTAACCGCCATATAGCTTGTTATTGATCACGGCACTGCCGCCGATACCAGCTCCCACAGTGAGGAATACCGCATCGGAGCAGTTTTTCCCTGCCCCGAACTGGATCTCCCCCCAGGCCATCATATTGGCATCATTATCTACCACCACATTCAACCCGGTTGATGCAGCAATCAACGCCCCCAGGTCTACATGATGAAACCCCGGCAGGTTATCGGCACCTCCCAGGATCACATTGTTTTCCACAATCCCCGGGAAGCCTACACCCACGCCCAGGATCTGGCCTCCCGCAGCGCCGGCACATTTGCGCACGGCAGCATTAATAAGTGCAATGATTTCGCCTTCCGACAAAATATCCCTGGAAGGCATTTTAAACGAATAAAGGATCTCACCTTTCAGGTTGACCAGGCCGCATCTCACATAGGTGCTGCCCACATCAATGGCGATTGCATACATCTTTACCAGCTTTTCTGTTTATGAATTTCCGGAACCCCATGGCCTCGTTTCTTTCTCAAAATAACAGCATGCAATAAAAAGACGGTTTCAAAAATGGATTTATTTCTTTAGAAATGGGAGATTTTGGCCGGTTATGACTCGGTCTGTTTTTTCGATATGTATTCCGTAGGCAAACATCCGTAATATTGCTTGAATGATGTTGAGAAATAAGACAGGGAACTGAAGCCCGACATATAAGCGACCTCTGTAACGGAGTATTCCTTACTTTCTAAAAGGGCAGCCGCTTTTTTGAACTTAATACGTTTGATAAAATCGGTGGTGGACTCACCGGTTATGGCTTTTAACTTCAGATAAAGACTGGAGCGGCTCATGCCGATGCTCCGGCTGAACTTGAGCACGGAAAATTCCGGATCGCTGAGGCTTTCCTCAACGATGGTGATGGCCTTGCGCAGAAAATCTTCATCAAGGGTGTTGAGCGCAATGTTTTCCGGAACAATTTCGGTTGCCGAGGAATAGTATTCCTTTAGTCGCCGCCTGGACCGGAGGATATTCTGCACTTTTGCATCCAGCACCGGAAGCGAAAAGGGCTTGGTTACATAATCGTCAGCGCCTGCCTCCAGGCCTTTTACCTGGTTGGTAGGTTCGCTTTTAGCGGTTAACAAAATTACAGGAATGTGGCAGGTGATGATGTTTTGCTTAATCTTTTTACAAAACTGGATACCGTCTGTTTCCGGCATCATCACGTCACAGATAATCATATCCGGGGCCTGCGCTTCCACCCGTTGCAGGGCTTCCTGTCCGTTGTAAGCCGTTACCACCGTAAAATGATTTCCAAAATAACCGGCCAGGTAATCCACGATCTGCTCATTATCGTCTACAATGAGCAGCTGTTGCTCATGGGCAACAGCTGCTACGGGAATTGCTGCTTCTTTATCGTCTTGCACCGCTGTGGTAAGATTATCCAGCAGCAAGGTATAATGATTTTCTGTGTTGAATGCTTCAGCCTGGTAGGCATCACGGTTTGCGGGCAGTTGAACCGTAAAAATCGTGCCTTTATCCGGTACGCTTTCTATAGAAATGGTACCCTGGTGTAATTCGACCAAACTTTTGGCAAAAGCCAGCCCTACACCAGAGCCCCAGTTGGCGTCAGAATGGTTCACCTGGTAAAACCGCTGAAAGACCCGTTCATGGTCTGCAGATGCAATGCCCACGCCGGTATCGCTTACGGTAATCAGCATCTGTTCGTTCCGGTGTTCAAAGCTCAGTTCCACCGTGTCTTCCGGGTGCGTGTACTTGAACGCATTTGATAAAAGGTTGTTGCAGATCTTTTCCACAGCATCCCTGTCGAAGTAGCAGGAAAATTCCGACCGGTTTGCTTTGAAATAGTATTTAATATTTTTTTGCCGGGAAAGCTCAAGAAAGGAGGAGTAGATTTCCCGCATAAAAGAAACGATATCGCCCTGTGTTAATTCCAGCTTTTTCAAACCGTTTTCGGTTTTCCGGAAGTCCATCAGCTGATCTACCAGCTGGTAGAGCCGTTTGGCGTTGCCCAGCATGCGCTCATGGTATTTCCGCAGTTTCTTTTCAGGAACAGGTTTGGCCATCATTTCTTCCAGCGGTGCAATAATAAGCGTAAGCGGCGTTTTAAATTCATGCGAGATATTCGTAAAGAAATCCATCTTCATCTGGTTCAGGTATTCGGCTTTCTCCCGGTCATTACGCTCTTTTTTCAACGCCGTTTTTGCTTTTATACGTTCATTAATGACGCGGTAGGCGATATAAGCGATGACGCCCAGAACTGCCGCAAGCAATAAATAGAAGCCATTGCTCCGCCACCAGGGAGGTAACACCCGGATCTGCAGGGTTCGCACGGGACTTTTCTCGCCAACAGGGCCGGTTGCCTGCACTTCAAGGGTGTAATCACCGGGCTTTAGATTGGTGTACATAGCCTTGGGAATATTGTCGCATACCTGCCAGTTATTGTCAAAACCCTTTAGCCGGTAATGATATTGAATGCTTCCGGGAGCGATATAATTGAAGGTGCTGAAATAAACGGTGAATTGTTTGTACTCATGAGACAGGCGCAGACTATTGGTTTCACTGATGGAATGATTCAATACCTTGTAGCTGCTTCCGGGGGTTACATGGGTATTAAAAATATCCAGTCCTGTAAAGGTAACACGAAGATCAAAGGGCTTGAGCTGGATGGATTGCGGGTAAAAATAAATAAGCCCGTTCAGCCCACCGAAGAGAACCAGGCCGTCGCTGGCTTTGCAAAATGCAGGAAGGCTGAGTTGCATATTGCCCATGCCGGTTTGGTTATTAAAGACCTGGAGTTTATTGAAGGCGTCGTACAATTTGATCAGTCCCTTGCTGGTTGAGACCCAAACCCCGCCCTGGTCATCGGACTGAACGCCGAATATGGCACCTTCGATCGTATGGTCGGCACCGGTATAGGCAATAAATCGCTGCTGCCGTTCGTCAAAAAAATTCAGGCCGTCGCGGGTGCCTACCCAAATGCGGCCTTGCTGATCCTCTGCGATGCAGTTCACCAATTCATTGGAAAGGGTGGTGCCCGCAAATACATTAAGGCGGCTAAGGTCCGGGCTCAGTGCGTTCATGCCATTAATAGTACCGATCCAGATCCGCCCTTTCCGGTCCTGCAGCAGGGAAGTGATACCTTCGGAGCTGAGTTGCTTTCCCGACGGGTCTTTATCAAAACGAATAAACCGCTGTTGTACCTGGTCAAAGCGGCTGAGCCCGACGCGGGTGCCCACCCAGATCCGGTTCTGCTGGTCGCGGAGCAGTGCATGCACCATATCACTGTTAACAGAAAAAGGATCTGACGGATCGTGCATATATTTTTTTACGGCGCCTGTTTTTTTGTTCACGATATTCAAACCTGCATTAAAAGTGCCGATCAGGGCGTTGCCATCCGGATCAAAAGCGATGGCCTTGATATTATTGGAGCTGATGCTGTTGGCATTGGCTTCTGTATGCGACAGGTAGGAGAGCTGGTTGGTTTTCCGGTTCCAGATATTGATCCCTTTATCATTGGTGCCGATCCAGATGTGCTGAGCCGGATCTTCCTTGATCACATTCACCACCTGGTCGTTTAACAATACGCTTCCGGTGGTTTGACTAAGAATATTAAAGCGGATATCATCTTTGTGATAATAGTTCAGTCCACCAAAAAAAGTGCCCAGCCACATACCGTTCTGCCGGTCTTTGAAAATGCAGCGAACGGAATTCTGGCTAAGGGTCAGATGCCGGTTGGATTGATGATCAAAATTGCTGAAACTGGCCGTTCGGGTATCCAGAATCGAAAGGCCTCTGAATGTACCGATCCAGAGATGTCCCATCTCATCCCAGGCAAGGCTCCGGATATCATCATCGATGAGGCTGTTGGCTGTTTGAGACTGGTGAACGTAGTTGGTAACCTGATCATTTTTGAGATCCAGGCAAAACAGGCCGCTGTTCTCGGAGCCCATCCACAGTAATTGCCCTTGCGGCAGCAGCGCATTAATACGCGCATTGACCTGTGCCGGTTGCCGTTGCCTTGCGGTTTGTGTACCAGGATCGAGGTCATAGACCCCCTTATCCGTAGCCAGGAATAAATGGCTGCCGATAAAAAGCAATTGCTGGATGGTATGGATGGGCGTACCGCTCACTTTATAGGGAAACGGTACAAAGCGGTTGCCTGCAGCATCGAGATAATAGAGCTCTCCGGTATTGGCAGCAATCCATAAGCGGTTGTTTTGATCAGCTGTGATGCCGGAGACAAACCATTCGCCCGGTTTTACGGGCAGCGGATAATTGTCGAACCGCTCTTTTTTATAGTTGTAGCAGCTCACTCCCTTGTTGCCTCCAACCCACAGCATACCCCGATGGTCGGTATACAGGCTCCTGATATAACTGGAAAAAAGACTGCTACCATCTTTTTTACTGGGCCGGAACACGGTAAAGGCTTTCCCGTCGTAGCGGTTCAGTCCATCCTGTGTGCCCACCCAGATAAAGCCCTGCTGATCCTGTTGCACAACAAATACCGTGCTTTGCGACAATCCCTGGTCAACAGAAATGGTTCTGAAGTACCTGTTTTCAGCGATTGATTTTAGGGGTTGTCCTGGGGAGAAGTGGTAGATCTGTAAGCAATAGAATAGTATCCAAAAACCCTTTCCTTTCATTGGCGGCAATTTAAGCAAAATAGCGCTTCGGCCCTTGTCCGGAGACCGCGAATAAATGCGAAAGGTTCGGAGAAGCAGAATATGCGTTTGATTATTTGGCTCGCTTTGAAAGAGTCTTTGAACGAAAGGTTTCACAACGGGAGCATATTGCATGTTCAAGTAAGCATGCAAAGTGCCTTAAGTGATGTAGTTTTTGAAAAATAAACTGTTCGGCTGTAGACGTCTATAAGCCGGGCCATTATCCGGTCCGTTGATTTGCTACAGTCGCATGCTTTAATCGCGCAAACAAAAAAAGAGCTGCGATTAAAGCACAACTCTTTGATTTTTAAGTGGTCCCACCTGGGCTCGAACCAGGGACCCTCTGATTATGAGTCAGATGCTCTAACCGGCTGAGCTATAGGACCAATGCTGTTTACAGCAATAATATTTTTAAAGAACCGAATGACAATGGCCAGACCCCGCAGAACCGGTTTCCTCCGGGGGAGGGCGAAATTAAACAAAATAATCATTCCGCAAGCAGAAAATCTGGTTTTCAACGAGAAAAGTTTTCAAAGAACAAGGGGGTATTAACCTAATTTTAACCCAAAGACAAGCTATATTTGCGCAACTTAAAATATTTATGAAGAAAATAGTTCTATTCCTGGTTGCCAGCTTTTTATTGGGCGGAGCATTGCATGCTCAGGTTGATACATCCATGGCCGCCGCCGTAGTGGCTGCAAATCCTCCCAAACCTAAAAAGAAGAAATATGATCTGTCCAAGAGGGCTAATGATCATTTCTTGCTTCAGCTGGGGTATACCAATTGGGCCAGCTTGCCGGATAGCATCAAAACAGGAAACCTGCCCCGGAGCATCAATGCGTATTTTATGCTCGACTTCCCTTTCAAAAGTAATCAGAAACTGAGTGCCGCCATCGGACTGGGTGTAGGATCCGATCATATGACCCTGGACAAAAATCTGAACTTTGTAAACGTAAAAGCCACCGGTACAAGGCTTCCGTTTAATGATACAACCCGCTTTGACGTTAAGAAAACAAAACTATCTACGGCTTATCTGGAGGCGCCTATAGAACTCCGTTTTGTATCTGACCCGGAACATAGCGACCGGAGTTTTAAAATGGCGCTGGGTGTGAAACTAGGCACCATGATCAAGGCCTCCACCCGTTCAAAAGTGTTACAGTCGGGCGGCGACTACCTCTTGAAAGAGTCCAGTAAACGTTATTTTAATACCACGAGGGTAGTGGGTACTGCCCGGGTGGGCGTTGGTCATTTTACCTTATTTGGAACCTATCAGTTTACCAAATTGCTGAAGGATGGTGCAGGTCCGGAAATAAAACCCTATACAATCGGCTTGAGTTTTGGCGGCCTGTAGGATTTTCAAATTTTTTGATGAGCGGATCCCGGCAGGATCCGCTTTTTTTATGGCATCAATGGCTGATTTTATTATCTTTCCGCACCCGTGTGGTTGTAGAAGCGCAGCTGTTTGTCCAAAGAACTGTAGTTTCAAAGTAACAAAAGATATTGCCATGTAAACAACGACGCGGGTTCATCAAAACAGGGAAATGAAAAGAACGTTCAATTTTTTGTTGCAGGGTAGGGTAAATGCCCTGCTGCTTTTAACGATGCTGGTGCCGGGCACTTCTTTTGCGTACGTAAAAAGGGACCTGCTGCAAAAACAGGCCAATGTTCAACAGGTGAAAAATATGTTATTGCCCCGGGAGCAGTGGATCCCTTATCCGGCCTATAAAGACCGTGCAGGTTGGGACCGGTTGACCGGCAGCTATAAAAACGCCTTTATTGAAAAGGGCAATGCAGCACTGACGTATCAATGGAAAGTAATAAAAGCCACCGATTACCTGGAATATACCCGCAGCGGCTCCCGGGTGATCATGGAGACTCCATTGAATGAGAATGTAACAACCATTGTAAACCTGTTTACCGCGGAGCTGGCTGAGGGAAAGGGCCGGTACCTCGATCAGCTGGCCAATGGTGTTTTTGCTGCTTGTGAAATGACTTCCTGGGCCCTTTCGGCGCACCTGAGCCTGCAATCGAGTAAAATAGGATTTCCGGACCACCGTGAGCAGGTCATCGACCTGATGGCTGGAGATATGGGATCATTGTTTGCCTGGATCTATTATTATTTTCATGATGACTTTAAAAAGATAAACCCGCTGCTTGAGCTGCGGTTAAAAAAGGAACTGGAAGACCGCATCCTTATTCCTTATATGAACACGGATCACCTTTGGTGGATGGCGCTGCGGTACAAACCCGGGGCTCTGGTGAATAACTGGAACCCCTGGTGCAACTCCAATGTACTACAAACATTTGCACTGATTGAAGACGATCCGGAAAAACTGGCCCGCGCCGTTTACCGTACGATGATGTCGGTAGACCAGTTTATCAACTATACTAACGAAGACGGCGCCTGCGAAGAGGGCCCCTCTTACTGGGGGCATGCGGCCGGTAAACTGTATGATTATCTTCAACTGTTATACGATATCACGGGCGGAAAGATCTCCCTCTTCGGCGAACCCATTATTAAAAACATGGGTACCTATATTTCCCGCGCCTATGTGGGCAATGGCTGGGTGGTGAATTTTGCGGATGCATCTGCAAAGCTTTATCCGGATGCGCCGTTGATTTACCGTTATGGCAAGGCCGTAAACAGTACAGAATTAATGCAGCTGGCGGCTCTTATCCGGAGCAGCCGGCAAGATGGACCGCCGGCAGCAGGAAGGGATGCTTACCGGTTGTTTCAAACGTTGCGCTTCGATAAAGAGCTGGCCGCCTGTACGGCGGCGCATAACACACCGGCGTTTACCTGGTATCCGCAAACGGAAGTATGCTTTATGAAACAGGGTGCATTGTTCTTCGCAGCTAAAGGCGGTCATAACAATGAGAGCCATAACCACAACGATGTGGGTTCATTTAATTTATACATAAACGATATGCCCGTCTTTATTGATGCCGGGGTGGGAACCTATACGCGTCAGACCTTCGGGCCCGGGCGCTATTCGATCTGGACGATGCAGAGCGGTTATCATAATATACCGGTCATAAACGGGTACGAAGAAAAGAATGGCGCTACCTATAAAGCAGGGGACGTGCAATTTGATGCCCGTACAAAAACCTTCTCACTGAACATCAGCAACGCTTATCCTGATGCAACCCGTGTAACGCGATGGTTGCGGAGCTACCGGTTGAGCGATGGCCAGTTAGAAATCAGCGATGCGTTTTCGATCGATCGGCCGGAAAAAGAAAACCGGATTCACTTTCTTTGTTATGGTACCATAAAAAAAGATGCACCCGGAAAAATCCTCATTCAACAGGAAAACGGTAACACACAGCTTACTTATAATAGCCGGGATTTTGAAGCTGTTATTGAGACGGTTCCGCAGGAAGACGCCCGCTTATCGGCGGTTTGGGGAAAACAGATTTACAGGATCGTGTTAACAGCCCGCAAGCTGCAGCGGTCGGGAACTTATGTATTCCGGATCCGGCGCTTGTAACAGGCAGGAATACAAGAATGATTTTGAAGTGGAATGACAGGCCCTGCTTCGGGGAACCTGCTGATTTCCGGATCGGCAAATTAAAAAATAAAACGTAACATGAAGCCCTGGACAAGAAGGAGGCTGTATCAGGGAACTCCATCGATGCTGCCTCTCCTTTTTGAATCAAAAAAACGTAAAATGAAGATAAAGTTGTTACTGGTTACTGTGGGATTTGTATCCGTTTGCGGGACTATACAAGCTCAAAAGCGAAATTTCGTTTCCATCGCTCCCGGCGAGTCAGAGAAACAGATCATTCAGCAAGCTGCTAACATTGTGCCCACAGCCCGGCAGTTACGCTGGCAGCAACTGGAGCTTACAGCCTTCTTTCACTTTGGGGTGAACACCTTCACCGGCAGGGAATGGGGCGACGGTAAAGAAGATCCGGCAATCTTTAACCCCAAGAAGTTGAATGCGCAGCAATGGGTAAAGACGATGAAGGACGCGGGCTTCAAACAGGTGATCATTACGGCCAAACATCACGACGGGTTTTGCTTATGGCCTACCAGCACTACTTCGCATTCCGTAAAAAACAGCCCCTGGAAAAACGGGCAGGGCGATGTGGTAAAGGAAGTGGCGGAAGCCTGTAAAAAACTCAACATGGGCTTTGGCGTTTATCTGTCTCCCTGGGACCGTAACGCTCCGGTTTATGGTACCGATGCCTATAATGATTTTTTCGTACAGCAACTGACTGAACTGCTGACGCGGTATGGTAAAGTAGATGAGGTTTGGTTTGATGGTGCAAACGGCGAGGGTCCCAATGGTAAAAAACAGGTATATGATTTTAACCGTTGGTACCGGCTGATACGGAAATTGCAGCCACAGGCAACTATTGCGATTATGGGTCCGGATGTACGGTGGGTGGGTACCGAAAGTGGCCGCGGACGGCGGATGGAGTGGAGCGTGGTTACGACCAATAATCTGGATCAGGATCAAATCGCTGCAAACTCGCAACAAGGCATGCTGTTTAAACCGGTAAGTGACCTGGTGGGGGATGATCTTGGAAGCCGTGAAAAGATTGTAAAGGCAAAGGGACTGGTGTGGTATCCCGCCGAAACCGATGTATCGATAAGACCCGGATGGTTTTATCATGCGGACCAGGATGAAAAAGTAAAAACACCGGAGGAACTGTTGAAGATTTATTTTACGTCGGTGGGCATGAACAGCGTATTGCTGCTGAATATTCCTCCCGATAAACACGGGCTAATTGCCGATGCCGATATAAGATCTCTGCAGGAGTGGACGCAAATACGCAACCGGCTATTCAGTACCAATTACCTCCGGGGAGCAGCGATCTCCTGCAAAAACGGCATTGGCATGAGTACCCTGCTTGATGGTAACAACGCTACACATTTTACTACAACTGGTACAGATACCGCTACAACCATCCTTTTCAAACTCAAAAAGCCGGCAACCTTCAATGTGCTTTCACTCCAGGAAAACATCCGGGTGGGACAGCGTGTGGAAAAATTCAGTGCCTGGTATAAAGAGGGCGGTGTGTGGATGCCTTTCGCAAACGAAACCACCATCGGGTATAAACGCTTGCTTCATTTTGAACCCATAACCGCCGCTGAAATAAAAATTGAAATAGAATCGTCGCGGTTAAACCCCGCAATCGCGGAGGCAGGGGTCTATTTTTGTAAGGAGCTGGCCGGAATGGGAAATAAATAGCTTCGGTTTGTGAGGATACAAACCATTGCTGCTCGTACTCAGTGCCTCACCGCCCTGCAATGAAAATAACTTTCCGCCGTGTTCAGTGTGCCCACTGACCTGTAATAAGCATCAGATACCATGCTCTTCAAAATAGAGCAACACATGGTCTTTTAAGAAATTTTCCTGCTCCACGGGACTCATCACCGGCATTTGTTTTAGCTGTTTGAAATGGGGCCAGCCATCCTTGTCCTTTCCTTCATAGGCATAATAGCCGCTGGGAGCCAGCAAACTACAGATAGCCACATGCATCAGGTCCTGCTTTTGCTCCTTTGAGAATTTGGGCTTTATCTGCCCGAATTCCTGGATGCCGATTAAAAATAAAAGCGTCTCCATATCGGGTTTTTTCCCAAACCGCTCTACCAATTTTGCTTCCAGGTTCCACCAGCGCACCTGCAGATCATCACTCATTACCATACTGCAAAAATACAGGGTTCTGAAATACCTGTACACAGCCTTTTTACGCTGGCTGGCAACCCTTATCTTTGCAGCCCCAAAAGGGATGGCTGCGGCCGCCTCTTAAAATAAAATAAAATCAGCAATGAAAGCGTATAATTTTCTGATAAAGTACCGGTTACCGATCAGCATTATCTTAATCCTGGCAGGTGTATATGTAAACTATGCAGGCAGTTTCTGGCCGGCCTTTCCCCTGTACCTGATCGGCGTTATTCTTTTATTCAGCCATTTTTTCTTTGGACCGCTACGCCTGATCCAGGAGTATATGGAAACCGGAGACCTGGAGGGCGCTGAAAAAGTGCTGAATTCGATCCGCTTCCCCAACCTGCTTTACAAGCCGATCCGCTCAGTGTATTATACCTTGAAGGGAAATATTGCCATGAGCAAGCAGGATTTTGACAGCGCTGAAACGATGATGAAGAAAGGACTGGACCTGGGCATGCCGATGAAAGAGGCAGAGGGTGCCAGTTTACTGCAAATGGGGATGCTGGCCATGCAAAAAGGTAATACCCGGCAGGGCGAGAGTTATATCCGCCAGGCCATCCGAAAAGGACTGCCCGATAAAGAGAACGAAGCAGCGGCTTACCTGCAGATGTGCAGCATTATGATGAATAAAAGAGAGTTCCGGGCGGCAAAGGATTTCTTCCGCAAGGCTAAGGCCTGTAAACCTACCACACCGCAGATCGTAAGCCAGATCAAAGAAATTGAAAAATACATTTCCCGGATGCCGGGATAGCCGTTTTCAGGATCGGGAATTGAGAAGCCCGATTTGAAAATTTGAGAGTGTGGAAATGTGAAAATGAAAATGCCGTTACTGCTCATAATCGTATTCCGGTCGGATCACAGGGAATAGCGGGTAGTGAACCGGAAAAAGCGAAGTCCACCAAGCAGAAACCAAACCCAACCTGAAACAAAAGCATTCAGCGTTTAGCTTTCGGCATTTGGCCTCTGGTAGGAAGCGTAATCTAACAAAAGTTCTCAGGTTTAAGTATGATCATCAGGTCATAAAACAAACTTAAACTTTAACCCTCAAATCAGGAAACATCCCTTCGGAAATGCCAAATATCCAATAAAAAATATTAAGTGCAAAAATGACGGCGGCGTTACAGCTCTGTGATCACACTCCTGTAAAAGATCATTAAATCCAGGAATTGAGCATCGCTCACCAAGCAGAAACGAAGACCAACCCGCCACGGCGGGCACGCCTGAAGCTTTAAACCTCAAACCTGGAACTTCAAACTAACTATTTCGGCGGCGGTTTTAAATTGATCTCCGGTTCCAATGTCCAGTTTGCTTTAAAATTGAGCTTACGGTCCAGGGGCACAATGATCTCCGGCTGAATGTGTTTGCTAAAATTCCCAGCATCCCATTTCCCGTTACCGTTCCGGTCAAAAAGAACCTGCAGGTCATAATCCCCCGGGGTATACAGGTCAATTTCAAGAATATTGGAGCGGAGCGGGAATGCATTTTTTAGCTGCTCGCCCTGCGAAATCAGCAGTACCGGGTGAACCGAAGTATCCAGATTGTTAAAGGTGATCCGCGCCTGGCCGTAATCCTTTCGCGCCAAGGTAGTGAATGTAAGGGTATCGGGTTTTAGCAGGCCCCGGTCCAGGCTGTCGGAGGCAAAATCCTTGGGCAGGATCAAATTATATCTCTTTCCTTCCTCCCATTGTATGTTCATCGTAATGATCTTCCGGGTACTGTCCAGCGTAAATTTATACCCGGTGGCCGAGGCAAAACTGCTGTCGGTGGTAAGGATCATTTTTTCAGGAAAATAGTTCTTTAAAGGATGTGTAAAGGTGATCCTTAGCGGGGACAACAGATCCTGCTGCTGTGCCTGCAAATTGGTTTGAAATTTCAGGCGTTTCTCTTTTTTATCAAGTTCCGGTTCTTCGGCCGCCCCTTTATCTTTCTGTTCCTCTTCCTCTACATACGCGTAGAGCCGGACGGGCGGTGGTGGAACGGCACGCACAACGATCGGAGTATCTGCAAAAGCAAATACCTGTTGTTTACTGGTATACATATAGGAGCTGCCCTCGCTTTTGATCGCATAAAGCCGGTAAGCGCCCGGTTTTAAATAACGGAACAGGAAGTCGCCGGTGCTATCCAGCTTGGCAATATAATCGGGGTTCTGTTTAAAAACAGCACTGTCTTCCAGGTTGGAATGCAGCATAACGGTTAAGGTGGAATCCGGCTTCACGGTTTTTGCCATTTTTACATTGCCGCTCAACTGCAGTGAATCAAAATAATCCCCGGTGGTGACTACGTACAGCATATCCTTGGCCTTATTTCCCTCGGTGATATCTTTAATTACATTGGTGAAATTGAGCACATAAGTAGTATTGGCTTTCAGGCTGTCTTTAAGCCGTACCGTCACCGTTTTCAGTTTCCGGTCTACCTGGGGCATGATCTTCGGCAGGGGAGATATCACCAGGTTCTGATACACGTCATTCAACTCCACGTATTCGTCGAAGTAGAACGTGATCCGCTGCTGGTCAAAATGTTTGGTTTCATTCGCCGGAGTTACCCGAACGATTTGTGGTGGCAGACTATCTTTGGGACCACCCGTTGGGGCAATAATATTAGCGCATCCGCCGCCTGAATAGATCAATATGATCACAGCAGCAGCAGCGAAAAATACACCTGTAAGACGCTTTATTTGCATATGAATTGCAAACATAATCGCTTTTGGGGAAATGGAACACCCCCCGTTGCTTACTGAATGTTAATATCCGCGGATTTCCGCCAGGTGCCTGCTTCCGGGAGTGGGCTGATAACGGTTCCGGCTTCCTGATTTGACGGGAGAAGCCGGGCATTTTCTATTTTCCGGTGTATCTTTGCGGGATGCAGTTTTCTTCCGGTTTATTGGAATCAGCGGTTAATGAGTTTGCTAAACTTCCGGGTATTGGTAAAAAAACGGCGTTGCGGCTGGTGCTGCACCTGCTGCGGCAGGAGCCCGGTGAAGTGAGCCGGTTTAGCGAAACCATCGACCGGATGCGCAGGGATATTTGCTTCTGCAAGCGTTGCTTCAACGTGGCAGACGGCGATTTTTGTTCCGTTTGCTCCAATTCGCACCGGCAGCAACATACCATTTGTGTGGTAGAAACCATCCGGGATGTAATTGCTATCGAAAGTACCCAGCAGTATAATGGCACGTACCATGTACTGGGAGGGGTGATCTCTCCGCTGGATGGGGTGGGTCCCGACCAGCTGAACATCGGGTCCCTGCTGCACCGGGTAGAACATGAAAAGACCGAAGAGCTCATTTTTGCCTTAAATCCCACCATCCAGGGAGATACTACTATTTATTATATCCAGAAAAAGCTGCAGGATCAGCCGGTGCGCATCACCACCATTGCCCGGGGCATTGCCTTTGGCGGTGAGCTGGAATATGCGGATGAACTTACCCTGGGCCGCAGCCTTCAAAACCGCCTCCCCGTGGAGAAATATATGAGCCGGTAGATAGGCTGTTAGCCATCAGCTATCAGTGATCAGCCATTAGGTACAGGCCGGAGCTTTGGCGCTGAAAGCTAATTGCTGATCACTGAAAGATAAAAAAAGCCTACCTTTGCAGCCGCAGGCGGATTTGTTTATTGTTCAGCCTGTTTAAAAATCTGAACTAATAAACGTTAGAATTCCTGCTAAAGATTTTCCACGTTTATTTTTTTGGATCACAGATTCCGGCAACATTGTTGCCATCACTAAAATTTTGTACAATGAGCAAAATAAAGGAACTGTTACAGCAACGCATACTGGTGCTGGATGGTGCGATGGGTACCATGATCCAGCGGTATCGGTTAACAGAAGAAGATTACCGGGGCGAGCGGTTTCAAACCTGGCACAAGGATGTAAAAGGAAATAACGACCTGTTAAGTATTACGCGACCAGATGTGATCAAGGCCATCCATAAGGAATACCTGGAAGCAGGATCGGATATTATTGAAACCAATACCTTCAGCTCCACTTCGATTGCGCAGGCAGATTACGACATGCAGTCCCTGGCCTATGAACTGAATGTGGCTTCGGTAAAATGCGCCCGCGAGGCGATTGATGCGTTTGTAAGTGAACACCCCGGAACCGGGCCGAAATTTATTGCCGGTGCCATCGGACCTCTGAATAAAACGCTTTCCCTTTCCCCGGATGTAAACAATCCCGGATACCGGGCGGTTACATTCGACGAAGTCGTGGCGGCATATACGGAGCAGATCCATGGACTGGTGGATGGTGGTGCGGATCTGCTGCTGATCGAAACCATTTTTGATACGCTCAACGCAAAAGCCGCCATCTTTGCGGTTAAGCAATTTTTCAGAGACCATCCGGAGAAGGCAGCCCGCTTTGACAATGGTGCCGAAGGGGCACCGGTGATGATCAGCGGTACCATTACGGACGCATCTGGAAGAACGTTGAGCGGACAAACGCTGGAAGCTTTTTATATTTCGGTGGCTCATGCCAGCCCGCTGAGTGTGGGACTGAATTGTGCGCTGGGAGCCAAAGAGATGCGACCGCATGTGAGCGAACTGGCCCATCTGGCCGGTTGTTATGTTTCGGCCTATCCCAATGCCGGTCTGCCCAATGCTATGGGTGAATACGACGAACTTCCGGAAGAGACCGCGGCGTTCCTGGAAGATTGGGCAAAGGAAGGGTATGTAAATATTGTAGGGGGGTGCTGCGGTACCACACCAGCCCATATCGCGGCCATCGCCAAAGCAGTAAAGGGAGTGGCTCCGAGGATATTGCCGGTGGCTGCGTATAACTAAAGATAGTGGTAAACTGCAAACAAACGATATTATAAAACCTTAGCGCCACTCTGTGTATTCCGTGCCTCTGTGGTTCAAATGAGTATTCATGTCAGCAATTACAAAAATTCATTCTTATTTAAGTTTATCGGGGCTGGAGCCATTGGTGGTACGGCCCGAAACGAATTTTATAAATGTTGGGGAACGTACCAACGTAACCGGTTCCAAAAAGTTTGCCCGCCTGATTCGCGAAAATAAATATGAAGAAGCGCTGAGCGTGGCGCGCCAGCAGGTGGAGAACGGAGCGCAGGTGATTGATATCAATATGGACGATGCCCTGTTGGATGGGATGCAGGCCATGACTACTTTTATCAACCTGGTGCAGAGCGAACCGGATATTGCCAAAGTGCCGTTGATGATCGACTCGTCCAAGTTCGAGATCATCCAGGCCGGGCTTAAATGTGTACAGGGTAAATGCATTGTTAACTCCATTTCCATGAAGGAAGGAGAGGAGAAGTTCATTGAACAGGCGATCATCTGTAAAAGCTTTGGAGCCGCAGTGGTGGTAATGGCCTTTGATGAAAAAGGGCAGGCCGATACCAGGGAACGGAAGGTGGAGATCTGCCACCGGGCCTATAAGATACTAACCGAAAAAGTAGGGATCGCTCCGCAGGACATCATTTTTGATCCGAATATTTTCGCCATCGCCACCGGGCTCGAAGAGCATAATAACTACGGGGTCGATTTTATTGAAGCTGTAAAAGAGATCAAACAACTGATGCCGGCCGTAAGCATCAGCGGCGGGGTGAGCAATCTTTCGTTTTCGTTCCGCGGGAACGAGCCGGTGCGGGAGGCCATGCATGCCGTGTTTTTATACTATGCTATAAAGGCCGGTATGAATATGGGTATTGTAAATGCCGGACAGCTGGCGGTATATGATGAAATTGAGCCGCAGTTGCGCCAGTTATGTGAAGATGTGATCCTGAACCGGAACAACGAAAACAATGAGGCCACCGAAAAGTTGCTGGCCTTTGCCGAAACCGTAAAAGCGTCCGGGAAAACGGAGAAGAAAGACCTTGCCTGGAGGAATACGCCGGTGGAAGAGCGGCTGAAGCATGCATTGGTAAACGGTATCACCGATTATATTGATGCTGATACCGAGGAAGCGCGGCTGAACTATCCCCGCCCGCTGGATGTAATTGAAGGACCGCTGATGGCCGGGATGGATGTGGTCGGCGACCTGTTTGGTTCGGGCAAGATGTTCCTGCCGCAGGTGGTAAAAAGCGCCAGGGTGATGAAGAAAAGCGTGGCCTGGCTGACGCCTTTTATCGAGGAGGAGAAACTGGCTAATCCCAATCTGAATGAAGATGCAGCGCCTACCATCCTGATGGCTACGGTAAAAGGTGATGTGCATGATATCGGTAAAAATATCGTAGGGGTGGTACTGGCCTGTAACGGGTATAAGATCATCGACATGGGCGTGATGGTACCTACGGATAAAATACTGGATACGGCTGAAAGGGAAAAAGCCGATATCATCGGGCTCAGCGGGTTAATTACCCCATCCCTGGATGAAATGGTAAATGTGGCACATGAAATGCAGCGGCGCAACATGCCGCAGCCCCTGCTGATTGGAGGTGCCACTACCTCCCGTATGCACACGGCGGTGAAGATCGCCCCACAATTTGATAAGGGGGTGGTGCACGTGCTGGATGCCTCCCGGAGCGTAACCGTGGTGGGCTCCCTGTTAAACCCGGAGCAGAAGCCACAGTTCCTGGAAAACATCCGGGCTGAATATACCAAACTGGCAGAAGATTTTGCCAGCAAGAAAAAAGTAAAAGAGTTTCTTCCGTTTGGCGAAGCTCAAAAGAATAAAGCGGCCATTGACTGGACCGGTTTTCAGCCGGTGAAGCCTTCTTTTACCGGTGTACGTACCTTTAATAACTACGACCTGTCGGAGATACGGAAGTATATCGACTGGCAGCCGTTTTTTATTTCCTGGGAGCTGCATGGCAAGTTTCCGCAGATACTGGAAGATCCGGTGGTAGGAAAAGAAGCCACCAAACTGTACCGGGATGCCAATAAAATGCTGGATCAGATCATTGCGGAAAAATGGCTTACGGCACAGGGGGCTGCCGGTTTTTGGCCGGTAACAAAAACGGCGGATGATACCGTGCTGGTGCAGCCGGGTGAAGGGGAAATGATACCGCTTCAGTTCCTGCGCCAGCAGATAAAAAAGGCGGCGGGCCAACCCAACCTGAGCCTGGCAGATTTTATTTGTCCCTCCCCGGAGGGCGATTTTATCGGCGCTTTCTCCGTAACCATACAAGGTATAGAGCCGCACCTGGAGCGGTTTATCGCCCAGAACGATGATTATAGCAAGATCAACCTGCAGGCTTTGTCTGACCGTTTTGCAGAGGCCTTTGCCGAATTATTGCATGAGAAAGTACGGAAGGAACTTTGGGGATATATAAAAGAAGAGCAGCTTTCAAACGACGAACTCATCCAGGAAAAATATCAGGGCATCCGTCCCGCACCGGGTTACCCGGCCTGTCCGGATCATACTGAAAAATATAAATTATTCAGCCTGCTGGGCGGCGAGGAAGCCACTGGGATCCATCTGACTGAATCCCTGGCCATGTACCCGGCTTCATCTGTATGTGGCTGGTATTTCAGTCACCCGGAGAGCAAATACTTCGGCGTTGGAAAGATCCAGGAGGACCAGTTCCTGGATTATATGCAACGGAAGGTAATGCCGGAAGATGATCTGCGGCGCTGGCTCCGGCCGGTACTGGAATAAAAGATCATCCTTCCAGCTCCCGCAGCAGCGAATCAAAATAATGGTCGAAGGAAGCAGTGGCATAGCCCAGGAGGCGGCCGTTCTTTCCAAGTTCGGAGGACACAATGGACGCCTTTTCCCGGATCTGCGTCATGCAATAGGTATTGATGGCCTGCTGCATCGGCAGGGTAATGTATTGCCGGGCTTCTGCAATTTTACCACCAAGGATGATCAGCTCCGGGTTAAACAGCTGAATGAGCGTTGAAATACCCTTTCCCATATTGGTACCGATATTGGATAATAATTTGATGGCGTATTGATCTCCGCGGTTTGCGGCCTTAATGACCACTTCTGCTTCAATATTGTCAATTTCTTTTTCAGAAAGTTCTGCCAGTATCGAGTTTTTGCCGGAAAGGATTCCTTCCTTGGCCATCTTGGCCAGTGCCAGTCCGGAGGCTACGGTTTCCAGGCAGCCATGTTTACCGCAGTAACATAAATCGCCGTTATCGATAAAAGGGATATGCCCCATCTCCCCTGAAAAGCCGGAAGCACCCTGCCGCACTTTTCCATCCATAATAATGCCCAGTCCAACTCCCCAGTCCATCAGTAATACCAGGGCATTCTTTTTGCCGAGTGCCTGGCCGTGCCGCAACTCAGCCAGGGCGGTACCCTTTACATCGTTCTGCAGTACTACCGGAAGCTTGAACTTTTCTTCAAACGCGTGCTGGAGTGTTTTCCCCGGAATATCGTTGGTGAGATAGCTGTAGTTTTCCCCCTGGAAGGAATCCACCAGTCCGGGCATACCAATGCTCACGCCAATCAGCCGGCTTTTATCGATACCCGACTGATCCAGCAATGAAACCGCCATCTGGTGCACCTGGTCGATCCCATGCCGGTCTTTTGATAGGGTATGTACGGTGGTTACAATGGGAGTGCTCTCCTTATGCACATTGTCCATGACAACCATTTTCACACTGAACAGTTCAATATCGATACAAAGGGTATACAGGGATCCCGCTTTCAACCCGAACAGGTCGGGCTTCCGGCCCCCCATGGATTTTCCGAATCCACGCTTTTCGATCCACTGCTCCCTGCTCAGTTCGCCCAGCAGTTTCAATGTGGTAGGTGTACTTATAGACAGCGCCTTGCAAATTTCTCCCACGGAAGCAGCATCTACCTCATACAGGTATTTCAGCAGCCGTACTTTAAAAAGGTATTGTTTCCTGCTTTCTGATAGCAGCAGCGGGTGTTCATTCTCTACAATCGTTTTTGATTTCATGATCCGATCTGTTTCGTTAAGGTTATCGAAAATAGCCAAACTTACTTTAAAAATTTAATCAAGAAACGAAAATCGATCAAAAAATAAAGAAGATTCTTTTATTAAATGTTTTTTTTACTTAAATTCTATATGAATTATGCTTAATTCGCCATAATATATACAAGTTTTTTAATTCTCCGGACTTATTTCCGGCGGCTCCTTATCCAAATTATAGAAGGGCAAAAAAAAGAAGTCAAACTTGCTAAAAATAGCAGCAGATTAATGGATAACCCTTACTTTTACGTATCGAATCCAAAACAAACCCGGGAAACAATCAATATGATAATCAACTATATGTCGGCGTGCCATGCAGTGCGCCCGGCAATGCAATGTGGCTGCTCTTAGCCCTCTGAACCGTGGCCGCCGGATTTGTAAATCTGGCGGCTATCTCTTTTTATAACGGATCTTTACGGGAACCACGCCGTCGCTTAGCATGCCGAGTTTTCTTGCCGATTTTTTACTGAGATCAATGATCCTGTCCTGAACAAAGGGGCCCCGGTCGTTGATACGTACTTTTACTTTACGCCCGTTTTTCAGATTGGTGACTTTGACGATGGTGCCAAAAGGCAGGGAAGGGTGGGCGGCTGTTCTTTTGTTTTGACGGAACACAGCACCACTGGCAGTTTTCCGGCCGGAGAAACGGTCGGCATAATAAGACGCCTTGCCGGTTTCGCTGATTTTACGACTGCAGGAAAACAATCCCAAAAGCAACAGAAACAACAGGAGCATACGGCGTATCATGGAGAACGATGTTTACGGGCATAGGCGAACTTAAGATAAATCATCGTTAACGACAGACAGAGGATCACCGCGTTTGTCAAAATGATCACCCAATCGTCTTTCAGAACACCATAAATGATCCACAGTACTTCATTTACAGCTGCAATAACAAACATCATCAGCGAAATGTCTTTTACTGATTTTTCGCGGATCGTCTTTAGCACCTGCGGCAGAAACGTAAGGGTTGTAATGGCACCCGCCACATACCCTAAAAGATCCACTCCCGATACAGCCCATGCCATAATAAAAAATTGAATTATTTTTTTGAGGCCCTGCTTGTTGGGGCGGCGGATTTTTTGTCATAATAAGGGCTCAGGTCGATGATTTCCACCTTTCTGAATTCGATAGGATGCCCTTCGCTTTGCAAAGAGATATACCCGGATTGTAAAAGTTGTCCGTCTTTTTTTACAGCCGGGTCAAAATGCGTTACGCTTCCACCGCCGATCTGCGGTTTCTGATAAACCAACACTGTGTCGCCATTAGCGATATGTTTCACCACCGAATCGCCCAGTACCAATATTTCAGCCCGCACCCATTCCTCGTTGCGGAAGGTTTTTGAGGTAGAGTTGATGCAATGCTGCGTTACCAGTTTCCCGTTCATTTCTACATTGGTTCCGGGCGTACATAAGTTGCAGGTGCTTCGTTCGCCGGTGGAATCGCCGCCCAGCAGCTGCACTTCAATGGAAATCGGAAAATCCTGGTCCTTGCCCATAGTAGCCGGCGGCTGACAGTGGATCATTACACCGCTGTTCTTATAAGCCCATCCGGGAGCGCCGCTATTTTGTTTGCCTACAAAGCGGTATTCCACTGCCAGCAGGTAATACGAGAATGGTGTTTTATAGAACAGGTGACCAAAACGGTCGTTGAAGGTTTTATAATGATCGTAGTTCACCGTAAGCTTTTTATCCACTACACGGAAGGTGTTTCCGTAATTATCGCCATAAGCGTAGCCGGTGATCTTGGGCGTCCATCCGGAAAGATCCCTGCCATTAAAGAGCTGTACCCATTTTCGCGGAAAATTTTCCTGGGCATTTGAAAAAAAAGAAACGGCCGACAGCAGGGTAAGGAAAAGGATCCGCATAAAAACAATTTTTTTAATTACGATATCAAACATTTAAAGGTACTACTTTATGCAATCCCTGCAAAAACAGGGAGCGTTTCTGCAGGGATTTTTAAATTCCGTTACAGACGTCTGGGTATACCGGATGGATTGCTGCTGTATTTTATCTGTTTGTTAATTTTCGGAAGTTAATATAAAGGCAACAAGAGAAAGATAGTTTTGACTGCAAATACCTGCTCATGCAATACCTCCGCAACCTCGCCATTGAGCACAGGACGTTTGCCGGCATCCTGTTGCTCTTTGCCTTCCTGCTGGCTTTCCCCAGCCTGCTGATACCAAAGGAATACAGTTTTTTCTGGTTAAACTTTTTTCATTGCAAAGCGCTGGATGATTTTTTTATTGCGTATACCTATGTGGGCGACGGGTTGTTTTCACTGTTCCTGGCCCTGCTTCTTTTTATGCTGAATAACCGGTTGCTGGGCTTTCGCATATTGCTGGCTTTTCTGATCTCCGGACTGATTGCCCAGGTATTAAAGAAGGTGGCGCATTTGCCCAGGCCCATGGCCGCGTTGGGAACCGATACCTACCATCATTTTATCGACGGTGTTACGCATTCGGGTTATAACAGCTTTCCATCCGGTCATACCACATCGGCCTTTGCGCTGGCGCTCCTGTGCTGTTTGCATACAAAGAGCGCCCGATCCCGCATACTGTTCTTTTTTTTAGCCTGTATGGCCGGGTATTCACGCATCTACCTGGGTCAACATTTCCTGCCGGATGTATTTGCGGGAATGCTGATCGGTAGCGTAACGGCCATTGTAGTATATGCATCTGTGCAATGTCCGTTCTGGCTCAAAAAAAGGAATCCCATTCCCGGCGCGGATGGGGTACCGGCTTAAGTGGTTTTATGGAGCGCTTTCAGAAAAAAGTATGGTACCTGATTGCAGGCGTTGTTTTTTGCAAGCTGCTGCTATCGGCTTTGCTGGAACTGGGCAACGACGAAGTGTATTACCTGGCCTATGCACAGCAGTGGCAGTGGAACTATTTCGATCATCCGCCGATGGTGGCCTTGGTGATCCGGATCGGGTCGCTCAACCTGCTGTTAAAACAGGAGCTGCTGCTACGGTTGGGCTTTATTGCTATCGGGGGCATCAATACCTGGCTTGTATTTACAATCGGGCGAAAACTGTACAGCCCATATGCCGGCTGGATCGCCGCCCTGTTATTTACGGCTTCTGTGTACGCCGGTATGATCAGTGGTTTTATGATTATGCCGGATGCCCCTTTATTGCTATGCTGGCTGCTGGCCCTGTCGCTGGCGTTGGATTTGTGCTGCCAGGCAACACGCAGCCGGCAACGCCGCCTACTGCTGTTGTTTGGATTGGTATGCGGACTGGCGGCTATGAGTAAGCTGAGTGGTGTGCTGTTATGGGCCGGACTGGGGAGCTACCTGCTTTACAGCCGGAGTGCGCTGCTCAAAGAGCCGGTGTTGTACCTGTCATTGATGCTTACGCTTTGTATCGTATTTCCTGTTATCTACTGGAATATGGATAATGGCGGGGTTGGCATCGGGTATCACGCGGGGCGCATTGCCATTGATCATTCCCCGGTACGTGTCGATCGCTTTTTGAAGGAGGTGCTGGCCGAAATGGGATATAATAACCCTGTTTGCTGCATCCTGGGAATTTCAGGCGCCGTTTATTGCAGCAAAAAACGGTTATTGCCCCGGAAACAGCAATGGTTGCTGCATAGTTTTATCCTGCCGCTGCTGCTGCCGGTATGGTTTTTTTCCTTGTTTAGAGACGTGCTTCCGCATTGGACAGGGCCTTCATATGTAGTACTGTCTTTGTTGGGCGCAGTGTTGATTGCACACCGGAATAAAGCAGTGCGGCCCTGGCCCGGGGTGCTGCAATGGGCCAATCTGCTTACTGCTGCGGTAGTGCTGCTGATTACGCTGGCTTCTTTTCTCCTACCGGTAACCTTTTCGTCAAAAGAAGCGCTGAAAACCGGTAACGGCGACCTGCTGCTGGATTTCACCGGATGGCATGCTTTTGCCGCAGGTTTCGATACTCTGTACCGAAAAGACCTGGCCACTGGCCGCATGCAACCGGCAGCGTTTATACTCTCGGACTACTGGTTTCCTGCCGGTCATCTCAACTGGTACCTGGCTGCGGCCTATCATTACCCGTTTATGGCGGTGGGAAGTTTGGATGAGATCCATCAGTTTGCCTGGTTAAATCTGCAACGCGCCGGCCTGAAAACAGGGAGCGATGCTTATTATATAAGCGTGTCGAACTATTACCGCGCACCTTCCGGGAGATTGCTGGAGTGCTTTAAAACAGTGGCGGATACAATGGTGCTGCCGCAGATCCGGATGGGAAAGGTAGTTCGCTATTTTTACATCACCCGGTTGCGGTATTATAAAGGAGGAATTGCGGCCACCGGCATCCCGGACGGGGCTGGCTAACGTTTTTCAAACAGCCAGGGAATGCGCCAGCGCTTTTTTATTTTGTAGTTGGTTGTTATATACTGGCTGATATGACGCATGGCTTCATCAATATCGTCTGTTAGCAGCACCAGGTTCAGATCTTCTTTAGAAATCGTTCCCTGAGCCGCCATACTTTCAATGGCAACCATCAGCTCTTTGTAAAATGCTTTTCCGAAAAGTACAATAGGAAACTGGGTAACGGTCTTGGTCTGGATCAGTGTTACGGTTTCAAAAAATTCATCCATAGTGCCAAATCCGCCCGGCATAATGATGAACGCATAACTGTATTTCACCAGCAGCACCTTGCGTACAAAAAAATGATCAAAGGTTACGGATGCGGTCAGGTATTTGTTATAATGCTGCTCAAAGGGTAATTTAATATTGCAGCCTACTGATTCGCCGCCGTTTTCGAAAGCACCCCTGTTGGCCGCTTCCATAATACCCGGTCCGCCCCCGGTCATGGTGGTAAAGCCCAGTTCCGCAATTCTTTTTCCGAATTCTTCTGCTTTTTTATAATAAATATGGTCTTCCTTAAAACGGGCCGATCCAAAAACGGTGATACAGGGCCCTACAAAATGGAGGGTCCGGAAACCTTTTAAAAACTGCCACAGTACATGGAAGGCAAATCCCAGTTCATAGGTTCTGCTTTTAGGACCGTCTAAATAAATATGTTCCTTGGCCGGGATGATCTGTTCGGCACTCCTGCTCTTTTCTTTTGGATCCATATATTGCGTTATCAGGGATACGAATATAACTTATATAACTTTTTAATAACGAAATCCTTTTATTTTTGTTTTGTTTAATCAACAGTACTCTACACTATGCGTATTATAAGCTATAATGTTAACGGGATCCGTGCGGCTATAAAGAAAGGTTTTTGCGACTGGCTGAAGACCGATCCGGCGGATGTGATTTGCGTGCAGGAAACCAAGGCCCTCAAAGATGATGTAGATACCCGGCTGCTACAGGAACTGGGGTATGAAGATTACTGGTTTTCTGCGCAGAAAAAGGGCTACAGCGGCGTAGCCGTATTTACAAAGGTGAAACCGGATCAGGTAATGTACGGAACCGGCCACCAAACCAGCGATGAAGAAGGGCGGGTGTTACAAATGGACTTTGGAGATATCCGGCTCATCAACGCCTACTTTCCAAGCGGTACCAGCGGAGATCTGCGACAGGCCTTTAAGTATATGTGGCTGGACGAGTTTTATACCTATCTGTCCGAACTCAGCAGAACAGTGCCAAAACTGGTGCTTTGCGGCGATTATAATATTGCCCATGAAGCGATCGACATTCATGACCCTAAAGGCAATAAAAACTCGTCGGGCTTTCTTCCGGAGGAACGGGAGTGGATGACCAAGTTGCTGAAGAGCGGATTCAACGACACGTTCCGGATCCTTCATCCGGATGAACCACACCGGTACAGCTGGTGGAGCCAGCGTTTTCCCTCTGTACGGCTCAACAATAAAGGATGGCGCATCGACTATATCACCGTTACCGATGCGTTGAAGAAAAAAGTGGAAGATGCCGAAATCTATCCGGATGTAAAGCACAGCGACCACTGCCCTGTTTACTTAAAATTAAAGCACTGATGAAACCTGCATATATATGGAATATTACCACCAAAGTAACAGCGGCCGCACATATCCGCTGGCTGGCCTGGCTGAAAGATGAATATATACCTGCATTCCTGGCCACAGGATGCTTCTATGATGCCATGATCTTAAAACTGATGCACCAGGAAGATGATGGCGATCCGACCTATGCGGTGCAGTTCTATGCCCGCACCGGTAACGATTACAGGCAATTTTCCGAATGGCATTATGCGCCTCTGAAAGCAAAAATGAAAACCACCTGGGGTACCGACTGCTATAGCTTTGAGTCGGCATTACAGGTTGTGAATTGAATGTGCATAAGATTTTCAGGTGTGGTCGAATGTTTAAAATTATTTGTATATTACCTGAAAGCCTTGCTCAGACTGGATTTCAGGCGATATGGGCTTGAAACCCTTGTCAGCAGCGGGTTTTGGCGTGTGTAGGTACTTTTGAATAGCCGGAAGGGAACTACTTTTTTGCTGGAAGGCTTGCCTGGAGCGGGTTTCGGGGCAATTAAATAAATGAGAAAGTTGTAAAGTTTTTTGCTACTCTCATTAAAAACCCTCTAATTTTGTTTCGTTATAAAAAACACTCCTTAAATATTTTATTATGAACAAAGCAGAATTGATCGACAAATTATCCGGAGATGCCGGTATTACAAAAACACAGGCAAACGCAGCTTTAGATTCTTTTGTAGATGCAGTTACAAGAACATTGAAGAAAGGTGATAAAGTTACACTGGTAGGTTTTGGAACATTTTCTGTAACCAAAAGAGCAGCACGTAATGGCCGTAACCCCCAAACCGGCGCTGTGATCAAGATTAAAGCAAAAAAAGTTGCCCGCTTCAAGGCTGGTAAAGAGCTTTCTTCCAAGATCTAACGGCTTGGCTAAAAGAATAGATGCCCCGTGATTTGATTGCGGGGCATTTTTATTGAACCGTACCCTCCGGATGCCTGGTTTTACAATTTCATCGGCGTATTTGGAGGTAAAAAGACAAGAAACCGTACATTTGCAAAAATTTAAACCATGGGAAGAGGAGATAAAAAAACCGCAAAAGGAAAGCGTTTCCAGGGATCATTTGGCAAAAGCCGCCCTGCAAACCCCAAGAAGGCAAAAGCCGCTGCAAAGAAAAAAGAAGCGGCTTAACCAGGTTGATGGTTTATAGATCATGGGTCATAGAACTGCTATGAGCTGTGATCTATAGGCTATGAACAATATGGATATGCTCAAACGACCCGTTTGGGCTTTTTCTTTTTTCGCCTTCTGCCATACCATACCAGAAAGCCCGTTACGGGAAGCGAGGCACAAATAAGGCTTGCTATAAAAGCAATTATTTTTGTAGGCAATCCCAGGATGGCTCCCACGTGCACATCATAATTGGCACCAATGGCTTTTTCCCCCAGGTTTTTCTCTTTATAGTTGTAATTTTTTAGCAGCGCACCGGAGTTTTCATCAAAGATCAATTGGTGCATAATATGATAGGAATAGCCCAATTGCTTTACGTATATCGAAAAGTTGGGATGCTCATGACTGTCGAGGTGCTCATTGCCCAGGTCTACCGAATAACTGAATGCCGTTGGATAGAGGGTTTCTACCTGCTGACAGATCTTATCAATGGTATGTGCATTACGCAGGCTGTCCGGTGCTTTGGTGGTGATCTGTGAAAAATCCGGCAGGCTGGTCTTTCCCCCGGAGAAGCTGAAATAGATTGCCTGCTGTATAAAAGCAAAAGCATAGAACAGGCCGGTTATGGCAAGGATTAATGCAATAAAGGAAGCGTAAAACCCGAGTATGCTGTGCAAATCATAATTTTTCCGGCGCCAGGCTTTTACATTTTTCCATTGAAACCAGAAACGCTGTTTCCGGGCCTTTTTATTTTTGGGCCACCACAGAATGATGCCGGTAATGATCATGATGAGGAAAATAAGCACGGGTATACCTGTAACGTATTTTCCCCATTCGCTGTTGAGCAGAAAACTCCAGTGAATGATTTTAACGATGCTGAAAAAGCCGTTTTTTTCGTCGTAAACGGCCAGCACTTTGCCGGTGAACGGGTTTACATAAACCGATTTGTAAATAATATACTCCCCGAAATAGTTCCAGGCCCGGGGATTGGTTTCATAGTAGAAGAACTGGTAAGCGCGCCTTTTGTCAATCGGAACATTGACCCAATGGATGTTATAGGGCTCGCGGCATTGCTCCCGTACTTTTGCTTCCAGTGTTCTAAGAGGGAGTACCGCTTTTGTTTCGATGGAAGGTTCATGATGGAAGATCACATTTTTGCGCAACTGGTTTTCGATCTCGTCCTTAAACACATACAGGCACCCTGTAATGGAGATGATAAAAACAAGAATGCCAACGGTCATTCCCAGCCATAAATGTAGCCTGGACGCCCATTTTTTAAAAAAGTCCGGGGTCTTTTTCCCATTCCGGTTTGCCCTTGAAACCGAAGCGGAAGCGTTGCCTGTATCCATAGTTGCAACAAAAATCGGTTACGATACTGCAATATCTTTTCGTAATCCGGAGTTTTGTTTACGAGATCGGGAATTTTTCCATCGAAGCCCGGGTCAGGGTGCCAGGCGCTCTATTTTCCATTGCTGGTCTTCCTGCAGCACATACCGCAGCCGGTCATGTAAACGGCTGGGTCTTCCCTGCCAGAACTCAACGGCTGTGGGCGTTACCAGGTAGCCACCCCAGTGCTCGGGTCGTATAACGGGCTGTCCGGATGCAACCTGGTCGGTAATTGTTTTCGTTTGCTGATCGAGGAAGGCCCGGTCAGGGATCACCGTACTTTGCGGGGAGGCAATGGCGCCGATCTGGCTGCCGACAGGCCTTGAGTAAAAGTACTGGTCGCTCTCTTCTCCGGGAACCTTAGACACTGTGCCGCTAATCCGCACCTGCCGTTCCAGTTCTTTCCAGAAAAAAACCAGGCAGGCATGGGGATTTTGCTCCAGCTCTTTTCCTTTCCGGCTTTGATAATTGGTAAAGAACACAAATCCCCGGGAAGTGAAGTCTTTTAATAAAACGATCCGTGCGTCGGGGAGCCCATCGGCGCCGGTGGTGGCCAGTGTCATGGCATTCACTTCAGAAAGCTGGCTGTTAACGGCCTCCTGCCACCAACTGCCAAACTGGGTAATGGGATCGGTAGCTACTTCGGCTTCTGAAAGGCTTTTTTTTGAGTAGTTGATCCGTATGTCCGCAATCTCCTGGTTCATGTTGTATGTTGTTTATATATGAATGAAATGTTCAACCTTCCGGATTGTCATCTGCTCCGTTCCTGCAATAATGTAACGGGGAATAAACGGTCCATCCTCCTCCTTTTGACCGGTCGTAACCTTTTTTTGTCCAGGCTTCGTTTTTATAAAAAGTATCGCCAACGGGCCGGTACTTCGGATCCGGAAGATGAATATGATCGTTAAACAGTACATTAAAAATGATTGGTTTCCTGCCCGTATCCAGGTTTTCGAGATACAGGCCTTCCAGTTCCTGCACGTTAATACAATAGGGAACAAATCTGGAGCCCTTAAAAACTGTTTCAATCGCCTCCTCAACACGGATAAACATTTCAGAAAATTCGCCCTGGGGTGGAACCACGAAATAATTTGTTGAATAATAACGAGGAAGCCAGTCATCTTCTTTGACCGTTAATATATTCTGGCTTTCACCGGTAATCGTGTAAAAAGGAGCCAAAAGACTTACAAAAAAATGGATGGTGTTTTGATGCGTGCGGTTATTATAGGTGATGGTGTCGGTTATGCGCGTGGCACTGTAACAGCAATGCCTGCCATAACTGGTGTTAATCATTTCTTTGTTGGTGTTGCCCGACAATTCCTTCAGCAGCTGATTCCAGCTGGCGGTAAGCCAGTTGCCTCCTTTGTAGAAATGTTCATTTAAAATCCCGGTAAATTCTATCTGACCCGGGTACGAACGATAAAAGTCCGGATCGGAATCAACACCAATGGGATAATACCTTTTTATTGCCTCATAAATGGGCCGGAAATCGAACTTTTCGGTATTGAATCGAAACCCATTCATTCGTTTTGATTAGTGAATCAATGTTCCTACTTTTTCTCCGTCAACCAGCTTTTTCAGATTGCCTGTTTTATTCATGTCAAATACGATAATGGGCAGGTTATTTTCCATGCAAAGGGTAAAAGCGGTCATATCCATAATCCGGAGGTTCTTTGTCAGACATTCCTGGTACGTAACCTCTTCGTATTTTGTGGCGGTAGGGTCTTTTTCAGGATCAGCCGTGTATACACCGTCTACCCTTGTGCCCTTTAAAATCACATCGGCATTGATCTCAATCGCCCGAAGGGAGCCTGCAGTGTCAGTGGTAAAATAAGGGTTTCCGGTACCGGCACCAAAGATCACCACACGCCCTTTTTCCAGGTGACGGATGGCCCTGCGGCGAATATAAGGCTCAGCGATCTGTTCCATTTTTATGGCACTCTGTAACCGGGTAAACAGACCTGTTTTTTCCAGTCCGGCCTGCAGAGCCATTCCGTTGATTACGGTTGCCAGCATGCCCATATAATCACCATGCGCACGCTCGATGCCGGTTTCGGCCTCGTTCATGCCCCGGTAAATATTTCCGCCGCCAATTACCAGCGCTACTTCCACACCAAGGTCTGTTACGGATTTGATTTCACGGGCATATTGCGAAATGACATCGGAATCCATTCCAAAATTCTTGTTTCCCATCAATGCTTCCCCGGAGAGTTTCAGCAGGATCCTTTTATACTTAGGCATGAATATTCTTTTTGAATGAAGGTGACTATTTTGACGCAGCGAAGATACTGTTTCAGATAAAATTTCTTACGGGTTATTTCTGGTTGTGAGTATAAAAGTTTTTTTGCGCGGCCTCGTATGGAATCCGCCGGCATTACACAGTAGGGTAAAAAAAGCTATAAAAAGGAGAAAAAAGAATGCATCCTTTTCCCTGTTTACCGGGCGTTTTTATCAGAATGATTGTACCTTCACTCCATAGCATTTTAGGCCTTTTTTAGTATATGAATGAAGTTGTGACAAAAAATAAGATTGGTACGAGCGATGTTTCGATAACGGCCATTACACTAGGCGCCTGGGCCATTGGCGGTGCCATGTGGGGAGGTAATGAAGAAGCTGATTCGCTGGCGGCCATTAAAGTGTCGATCGACAACGGCATCACTTCTATTGATACGGCACCCGTTTATGGAATGGGATATAGTGAAGAACTGGTGGGTAAAGCCATAAAGGGCTATGACCGCAGCAAATTGCAGATCCTCACAAAATTTGGTATGGTATGGGACATGGAGAAGGGTGATTTTGCTTTTGAGCGAAAGGACAATGCCGGGGTTCCAAGAAAAATTTATAAGTATGGAGGATATGCAAATGCGATCAGGGAAGTAGAGATCAGTTTAAAACGGTTGCAGACAGATTATATCGATCTGATTCAGCTGCACTGGCCCGACCGTACAACGCCCATCAGCGAAACGATGGAAGCCATGCAGAAAATGCTGGATGAAGGAAAAGTAAGAGCCGTTGGAGTATGTAATTATAACAGCGCGCAGTTGGCGGAAGCGGAACAAACCGTAAAACTGGCTTCGGATCAGGTGCCCTACAGCATGTTAAAACGAAAAATTGAAACGGATGTGGTACCTTATGCGCTTGCAAACGGGCTTTCAGTAATTGCCTATAGTCCGATGGAGCGGGGGCTTCTTACGGGGAAATACAATGCATCATACCGTTTTGCAGAAGATGATCACCGGAATAATTATTTTAAACAATTTGATATGGACAAGGTGGCCCGGCTTACAGCACACCTGGCAGAAATGGCATCTGGTTACCAGGTGTCTGTAGCACAGCTGGTGCTGGCCTGGACCTTTCACCAGCCGGCGGTTGCAGCTGCACTGGCCGGGGCCCGGAATGCAGCACAGGCTGCAGAAAACGCAGGGGCCTTACAAATAAAACTATCCAGAGCCGATTTGGCGCAGATCGAAAGCTGGCTGGTGGCATAAGCAACCGGATACATTAACCAATAAATAAGAATGATTGCTGTTATGTGGAGGAAAATAAAAAAGGCGGCAGGGCTTGCAGGTATATGGTGCTTGTGTACAACGGCCGGTGCACAGGAGCAGGGTATCCATCAACAATCGACCCTGTATGAGTGGCCTACAGATCCGCTTGTAAAACAAAAACTGGATCAGTGGCAGGATCAGAAGTTCGGAATGATCATCCACTGGGGCTTATACGCGGTGCCGGGTATTATAGAATCCTGGTCCATTTGTTCGGAAGACTGGATCGGGCGCGACAGCACGATTCCCTATGATACTTATAAACAGTGGTATTGGGGACTCAGGAGAGATTTTAATCCCGTTCGGTTCAATCCCGATCAGTGGGCTGCTGCCGCAAAAGCCGCCGGCATGCGGTACCTGGTGTTTACCACCAAGCATCATGACGGGTTTAATATGTTTGATACCAAACAGTCGGATTTTAAGATCTCCAACGGCCCGTTTGCAAACAATCCCAAAGCCGATGTGGCAAAATATGTATTTGATGCATTCCGCAAACAAGGCTTTATGATCGGGGCCTATTTTTCCAAGCCCGACTGGCATAATGAGAACTACTGGTGGCCGATGTATGCAACGCCGGACCGGAATGTGAATTATGATATCAAAAAGTTTCCCTGGAGATGGCAGAAATTTAAAGACTTCACTTATAGCCAGATCAGTGAGCTGATGCATAATTATGGGCGTATGGACATTCTCTGGCTGGATGGAGGATGGGTACGGCCCATCTCCACAGTAACAGAAGAGGTGCGGGCATGGGGGATGCGGATCCCGGAATCGGGGCAGGATATCGATATGCCAAAGATCGCAGCCATGGCCCGGGAAGCGCAGCCGGGCATCCTGATGGTGGATCGTACCGTTCATGGCCCCTATGAAAATTATCAGACACCGGAGCAGCGGGTGCCGGATCACCGGATCAACAATCCCTGGGAAAGCTGTATGACCCTGGGCGGTGCCTGGGGGTATGTACCGGGCGACCGGCTGAAGCCGGCATCGAAAGTGATCCATACGCTGGTGGAAATTGTGGCCAAAGGGGGCAGCCTATTATTGGGTGTGGGGCCGCAGGCAGATGGAACCTTAACAGCTGAAGCGGTTTCCCGGTTGAACGAGATCGGCCGGTGGCTGAAAGAAAACGGTGCGGCCATTTATAATACCCGGTCCATTGAGCAGTATCACAGTGGCCAAACCTACTTTACCCGTTCGAAAGACGGAAAAACCACCTATGCCATAACATTGATTCAGGAGCCGGAACTGCCGGTATCGATCCAATGGCAGGGCAACCTTCCGCGGAAAGGATCGGTGATACGGTCGGTTGCAACCGGGGAAAAAGTGAAATGGACAGTAACCGGAGATCTGGTAACACTTCAGGTGCCTGCGAAGCTAAAGACGATGAACCAGACAGCAGCACTGGCTTTTTCTTTTGTAAATGACTAAAAACAGGATATGAAGAAAATTGTAATCAGCTCATTTTTTTGTATGGGGTTATGGGTATGCGGCTTCAGTCAAAAGGTACCACCTCCGGCACCGGTGCATCCTGTACCTTCTGCCCGGCAACTGGCCTGGCACCAGCTGGAAACCTATGCCTTTATCCATTTTACCACCAACACGTTCACCGATAAAGAATGGGGCTTTGGCGATGAGGATCCAAAGATCTTTAACCCAACAAAGGTAGATGCCGGCCAATGGGCATCGGTGCTGAAACAAACCGGTTTTAAAGCCATGATCCTTACCACCAAGCATCATGATGGCTTTACACTCTGGCCCAGCAAATACACCGAGCATTCTGTTAAGAACAGTTCCTGGAAAAATGGTAAGGGTGATGTGGTAAAAGAGGCCAGCGATGCCGCCAGGAAAGCGGGATTGAAGTTTGGCGTATACCTGTCGCCCTGGGACCGGAACCGCTCAGACTACGGAACGCCCTCTTATATTACTTATTATCGCAACCAGTTAAAAGAACTGTTTACCAATTATGGTCCCATCTTTGAAATGTGGTTCGACGGTGCCAATGGAGGCGACGGCTATTATGGTGGAACAAGGGAAAAACGGAAGATCAACGGTGCTACGTATTATGACTGGCCCACTACTTTAAAGCTGGTGCGCAGCATGCAGCCCCAGGTGTTATTCTTTAGCGATGCAGGCCCCGATATCCGCTGGGTAGGCAATGAACGAGGCATAGCCGGCGAAACCAATTGGAACAGCATTACTCCGGATACCCTGTATGCAGGCAAGGCTGGTATTGAAAAGTTGCTCAATACCGGGTCTGCCGATGGCACCAGGTGGATTCCGGCTGAGGTGGATGTTTCCATTCGCCCGGGATGGTTTTATCATGCTTCGGAAGATAGCAAAGTAAAAACCCCCGAGCAACTCTTTGAGATCTATCTGAGCTCCGTTGGAAGGGGATCAAACCTGCTGCTGAATATACCCCCTGACCGCAATGGTGTTTTTCATCCCACGGATGTAGCCTCCCTGCAAGGGTTTAAAAAATTACTGGATGAACGGCTGACCAGCAACCTGGCAAAAAATGCAAAAGTAGTGGTAAGCAATACCCGGGGCAATGCGGCCGCTTACAATGGCGCAAAGATCACGGATGGAAATAATAATACATACTGGGCTACAGATGACGGGATCACATCAGGTGAAATAGAAATACATCTCCTTTCGGAAAAAAAGATCAGCTATATCCTGTTGCAGGAATACATTGCACTAGGCCAGCGGGTACGCAGTTTTACAATAGAAGCAGCTATAAACGGAAGCTGGAAGGAGATCGCTTCAGGAACCACGATCGGATACAAACGGATTTTAAAGATCGACCCCATATCAACCAGGAAGCTGCGCGTACGCATTGCCGATGCAAAAGCATGCCCGTTGATCTCAAACCTGGCCGTGTATTAGCGGTATTGTTGTTGCTGGTATGAACTTTGCGCGTTAAATGAGAAACATAGCATGTTATGACGGAACCAACCTTTACGGCAGTTTGCTTTGGTGAAATTCTCTGGGATGTGCTGCCGGATGGTTCAGAGCCGGGCGGAGCACCCATGAATGTAGCATACCATCTGAATCAACTGGGTATCCGCACCGGTGTGCTCTCAAAAAAAGGCGCGGATGAAGAAGGGGAGCGGTTGATCCGTTTCCTGGAAGCGCATCATGTGGATACGACGTTAATCCAAACCGACAGCATCCATCCAACCGGGAAGGTGCTGGCTACGCCCGGGAAAAACTACGAGATGCTATATGATATTATTGCTCCGGTCGCCTGGGATTTTATTGATGTTACAGAAGGTGTGCCGGAAACGGTAGCGACATCAGCGTTGTTTATTTTCGGGAGCCTGGCAGCCCGCAATGCACATTCGCGCAAAACCCTGTTTAGCCTGTTATCCCAAGCAAAAACAAGGATCATGGATATCAACCTGCGTCCGCCACATTTTACGCAGGAAATCATTGAAGCCTTACTGGATAAGGCTACGGTTTTAAAATTAAACGAGAACGAACTGGAATTGCTCAGTGGCTGGTATCATTTTGCCGGTAATACGCGCGAACAGGCAGCGGCGTTGGGACGCCGGTTCTCCATCCGGGATATCATGATCACGCGGGGCGCCGATGGGGCAGCCTATTACACCGATGGAGCTTTTTATGAACACCCGGGGATCGAAGTGGCGGTTGTAGATACCGTGGGCAGCGGCGATGCCTTTCTGGCGGGCTTTTTATCCAGGTTGCAAAAAGGTAGCAGCCCGGAAGCTGCGCTGGAGTTTGCCTGCAGGTTGGGCGCTTTTATTGCCACGCAAAAAGGTGCCTGCCCCGATTACGATGCCGGCGCAATATAAAAGTTAGATAATTTGGAAATGGGAATATGGAAATGTGGAAGCCATACTGTTTATGAGATCCGGAACGGTGTAAGAGCAATCGCCCCTGCCAACCTAAACTTTAGTTCGCGGTGCAGGACGACCACATCAACCAGAGAACCGTAGGCCTGGGAGGGCATGGTGCATTTCCAAACCGCTTCTCAAAAAAAGCGCGTTTTATAGAGTTTTATATCCGGTATTGTAATGGTCCTGTTGGGGTTCTGCTGGTAAATATGATAGGTCCACCAGCTTTCTTCCGCCTGGGTAAATAACAGGCGTTTGGTTTGGGGATTGTAATTGACAGACTTGATATTTTCCCTGCCGTTTAAAGGTTCAAATTCGCTAAAACGGTCAGCGGGAATATGAAACGTATACACATGATGATGCGTGGTAACGATCATGTTTTCAGCGTCGGTCGCAGACAGATCATGCCCGCCATCCGACGGGAGCTTCCAGTGTTCTTCCAGTTGCAGTTTCGGACTTGATCCTTCCCAGTCTTTTAAAGAATAGGCCCGTAGTTCATCGAAGCCCAATGCAAAAAGCCGCTTGTATTTTTCGTTCCAAACCACACCATGGCCCGAATAAAGCGAATCCCTGAACAGGCGACGCTCCGGCTGATCCACGGCATAGAGCTCAATACTATTGCCCTGCGGGTGCGTGGAAAGGGCCACCACCACCCGGTTTCCTGGCAGCAAGGCGGCGGAATGCGCCATGGGCACATGTGCGTAAAAAAGCGGTTTGCGGGTTTTAATATCCAGCAACAGTACTCCTCCGCCGGATGAGGTAAGCAGCAGGGCCGACCGGTTCTTTACCGGCTTGCATTCGTCCAGGGGCACCATCCATTTCCGGTATGCAGCAGGCAGTGTACCGGCTTCCGAAACCTGCCAGCGCCAGGTAATGGCGGGTGTGGTTACTGATTTCCGGCTGTTTAGCAGCAATACCTTATCGTCTCCGCATACCACAAGGTCCGCATCTCCGGATACTGTTGTGGTTTTTGAAGTGCAGGAGTTGGTCAACAGGGAAAAAATAAGCAGGACGTAAACGGAACGTATCGTTTTCATAATTTCTTTGAAAGGACTTGTGATGTGGTATATTGATAAAACGCTAAAGTTAGGGCATAAGCAGATGCGGGTCAAATTTTCGGCAGGATCATACAGGGCAGTGCCTGCTATTGTTTAAAGACGTTGAAACCGGTACTTTTGATAGGTCAAAAACAGCTAAAATGTCGTATAAAGAATTTAAAACATCATTACTATCCGATGCGCCGCCGACCAGTTTCAGCTCCCTGCAGCAGGGCCTTTGGTATGCTGCAAAAGGTAACTGGGAAGCAGCGCACCAGGTGGCCCAGGATCATGAGGGGGAACCCGACTTTGACCGGCTGCATGCCTGGCTGCACCGGGTAGAAGGCGATGAATGGAATGCCAGTTACTGGTACCGCCGCGCAGGTGCTGTTATGCCCGCCCAATCTTATGAAGAGGAGCTTGAGTTGCTGATGCAGCGCTGGGCCTGATTCCCTGGTCGCCTGGTGCGGATAACGGAATTGCACGGGCTGCGGGTTGCAGGCTCCGGCCTGCTGCAAAACATAAATTGAATTCTCTGGCAGGGTAAAAAAATATTTATCGTAAATTGATCAGGATATTATTATTAATAGACCACTCCAGTAAGTTCAGCAGGCGCCTGCTGCGGGGCCTGGTACAGTATTCCAAAGACTATGGCCCCTGGCTGTTTTACCGGCTGCCCTCGTATTACAAAACACTGCACGGTAAGGAAGGCATATTAAAGTGGGCAAGGAAATGGAAAGCAGATGCCGTCATCGCACATGGCGACGGAGAAGGTACCAGCTTTCTCAAATGCCTGAAGGTTCCTGTAATTGTACAAAACTATAAAATGAGAAGCTCCTGTTTTTCGAACCTTACCGGAGATTACAGGGGTACCGGTATGATTGCCGCCCGGTTCTTCCTGCAACGCCGCTACCGCAACTTTGCATTTTATGGAAATAAAGGAGTGGTATGGTCAATGGAGCGTGCAGAAGGGTATAAAGCGGAGGTTGAAAAAAACGGGGGGAACTTTTATTATTTTGAAACCGAAGCATTGAACGGGGAAGAGTGGGGCAGCAGTCATGAAAAGCTGGATCAGTGGCTACTTTCGCTTCCAAAGCCCGTTGCACTTTTTGCCTGCGACGATCATTTTGCCTTGCAGGTGTCACTGACCTGTAAACTGAACAGCATTGCCATTCCGGAAGAAATCTCCCTGCTTGGTGTGGATAACGACGAGCTGATCTGTAATTTGTCCGATCCACCCATTTCATCCATAGAATTAGACGTGGAAAAGGGTGGGTACGAAACCGGAAGGGTCCTGCATCAATTGGTTACAAAAGCGCACACCGCCCCCCGCAATATTGTGGTAAACCCGGTGCGTTTTGATTTAAGGAGATCTACAGAAAAATACAATGTGACCAATCAGTATATACAGGAAATACTTCGTTATATCGAAACCTCTTTTACCACGCCTATTACGATTGAGGCGCTCACACGGAAAGTGCCGCTTTCGAGGAGAAGCCTTGAAACCAAGTTTAAAAAAGAAATGAACATTTCGCTTTACCAGTTCATATTAAAACTGCGGATCGACTATTTTGCCGATCTTTTATTGGCCCAGCCCGAACGGTCACTGCTGGACCTGGCCATTCAATCTGGCTTCAACGATTCAAGGAATCTTTCGCGCATCTTTAAGAAAATGAAGGGCTACACGCCTACAGACTACCAGAAGAAATTCGCATTCCTTAAATAAAATTTGCGTTTTTTGAAACAATGATTGCGGGATCCGCTCAAGGGATACAGAACGGGTAGTTTAATTTTAACCAAGACGCCCGGGACGCGATTGTTTTTGCCCATTACGAATGGAAATCATTATATGAAATGCCCTATACCGGACGCACCTCTTATAGAAGAATGGATGTAGAAATGCATGCCTTTGTGAGCAACGACAAGGTAGGCACCGGGGACTGGCCTGTTAATAGGGAGGTACTGGCTTCGGGAAATGGATACTCAACAAAGGAATAAGAACGGGTATTTTACGTGCCTGTGTGAGGAGGCCGGCTTATAAGCCTGGGTGCTGCAATGCTTATTTAATTGAATCAATAAGAAATGGAAGACGTCAACAGAATGATGCGGGTAAAAAAATATGCCACGCGTCAGGCGATGGGCTTGGCGGCCGCATTGGCCGTAGCCTCACAAATCGGCCGGCTGCTACAACAGCAGGAAGAGGTTAACATCATTTTTGCAGCGGCGCCCTCTCAAAACGAATTCCTGGCCGCCCTGTTATTGCAGGATATTGACTGGACGCGTATTAATGTCTTTCACATGGACGAATATATAGGGTTGCCGGCTGATGCGCCGCAGGGTTTTGGACATTTTCTGCAATACCGGCTGTTTGGCCGCGTACCGTTGCGAACCGTTCACTATATGAATGGTAACGTACCCGACCCGGAAGGCGAGTGTGCCCGTTATACCCGGCTACTCCATGAACACCCTACGGATATTGTTTGCCTGGGTATTGGTGAAAACGGGCACTTGGCTTTTAACGATCCGCCTGTGGCGGATTTTGAGGACATGAAAACCGTTAAAATAGTGACGTTGGATGGTGTCTGCAGACAGCAGCAGGTGAATGATGGTTGTTTTAGCGCCTTAGCTGATGTGCCGGCCAGGGCACTAACCGTCACCATTCCCGCATTGATGAAAGGCCGCTTTTTGTACTGTACGGTTCCTGCTGCTTCAAAAGCGGCGGCCGTATACAATACGTTCTACAAAAAAATAAGCCCGGAATATCCATCCACTATTTTAAGAACACATCCGGGAGTGTTCATGTTCCTGGATGAAGCGAGCGCCCGGTTGCTGGATGAACGGTTGTTTGAGCCGGGCTGACTTCGGACGCGGCAGGATTCATAAACGGATTGCCGCATTGCGCTTGCTAAAGAACAAAGAATGAACGAATACTTAACAAAAATTTGTTACTCATGAAAAAAAGAAACCTGCTGTCTGTAAGCCTGCTGCTTTGTTTTTTGCTTGCAGGAGCAACCCTCGCTCGGGTGCAGGCGCAAACAAAAACCATTACCGGTACCATTACACAGGAAGGAAGTAATGCGCCATTGGATGGCGTTACCGTAAACGTGGAGGGTACCACCAATGCCATTCTTTCGGATCAGAACGGCCGGTATGCCATTAAGACTGGTCCGGGAGTTACGCTGCTGTTTACCTATGTAGGCATGGATACGGTACGGGTTGGGACCGGCGCATCTTCCACCATAGATGTGGTGATGAAATTGTCAAAAACTTCGATGGATGAAGTAGTGGTGGTAGGGTATGGAACGCAGAAGAAAAGTAATCTTACGGGCGCTGTTGATGTGATTTCCGGTGAGCGGTTGAAAGATCGTGCGGCCAATAATGTGGGCGATCTGATAAAAGGCGCTTCGCCCAACCTCAATATTTCGATGAATATGCGGGGCGGCGAGCCGGGCTCCGCTGCCAATTGGAACATCCGGGGAATGGGGTCCATCCAGGGGGATGCTTCACCATTGATCCTGGTAGATGGAGTGGAAATGAACATCAACAATGTAGATCCGGAGGCTATAGAAAGTGTTTCCATACTGAAAGATGCTTCGGCATCTGCTATTTATGGATCGCGGGCCCCCTTTGGAGTGATCCTGATCACCACTAAAAAAGGCAGCAGGACCGGCGGCGTCAATATTCAGTATACCAACAACCTGTCCTGGAACAGCCCCGTTCGCTTACCCAGCTTTGTAGACTCCTATACCTGGGCTACCGCATACAACCAGGCGGCGGCCAATGCGAAGGCTACCGCTGTGTACAGCGAGGAGCAAATGAAACGAATTCAGGATTATATCAATGGCGCCTACCCATATGAGTATAACCCGGATAAACCGATTGATAATTTATTTGGTGGCCGCCGGGATGGAAATGCCAATAACGACTGGCCGCACCTTCTGATGCGCGATTATGCCTTCAATCAAAAACACAATCTCAATGTTTCCGGAGGCAATGACCGCAACCAGTATTGGCTTGGAGGCGGGTACGTAAACGAGAATGGATTGTACGAGTGGGGCAACGATAGCTATAAACGGGTTAACTTCATCGGTAACTATAATACCACGATCACTTCCTGGCTGAAGTTCAACTCCAGTGTCAAGTATGCCTCGGGAAAAACCGATTACCCCATTGGCTATACGACCGTAGGGCGCGAACATTTCTTTAACGGGCTGCTGACCTTTGCACCCATGATGCCGTTTTATAATATCAACGGTACGGTGCAAAGCCCGCTGGTACGGTACCTGCAGGGCACCGGGCGTGACAAGGGATATACGAATGATTTTTTCATCACCCTGGGCGGCGAACTGGAGCCTGTTAAAGGCTGGAAGACTATTTTATCTTATAACTACAATAACCAGGGCTACCGGAGCACTTCCAACCCGAGGCCGGTTCCTGTTGAACTGGGCACCGGCCAGTTTGCCAATATAGGAAAACCCGTTGCAGGCTATGCATCGGCATTTTCCCAAAACATTTATACCCTGATCAATGGAACTACATCCTATGAGCGGAAAGTAAACAGGCATTATTTTAAAGCGCTGGCGGGTTATGAACAGGAATACCGGTATTATACGGGGCTGAGCGGATCCGGTGCCAACCTGGTCAATGTAGATGTGCCCTCCATCAGCGGTTCATTGGGGACGCGGGTTGTAAGCGACCAGATCTATCATTGGGCTACGCAGGGGGTGTTTGGCAGGCTCAACTATAACTTTGATGAACGGTACCTTATCGAATTCAGTGCCCGGTATAACGGGTCTTCCAGGTTTGCGCCAGGAAAGCGATGGGGCTTTTTCCCCGCGGGTGCAATTGGGTACGCCATTTCAAAGGAGCGTTTTTGGGAGCCCATCAAAGCATATGTGAATACCCTGAAATTAAGGGCCTCCTACGGAGCGTTAGGTAATCAGAATATTATTTCAACCGGCTTGCTAAATGAACAAAACTACCGGTACCTGGCCACGATACCCACGGGCAGTCAGCTGAACTGGATCATTGACGGTGTGCGGCCGCCCTTTGCCAATGTTCCTTTGCTGAAAAGTGCCGATCTGACCTGGGAAACCATTACCTCCTTTAACGCGGGGATCGATGCGGCATTTTTGAATAACCGGTTGAACCTGACAGCCGACTGGTACAAACGGATAACGGATGATATGGTGGGGCCCGCCCTTAGCCTGCCTTACCAGATCGGGGCAACGGCTCCGCCCACGAACAATGCGAAGCTGTCGACCACAGGATTTGAGCTGGTGTTATCATGGAAGGATCAGGTATCGCCTCGCTTTGGCTATAATGCCAGTGTTAGCTTCGGTGATAACCGCTCCGTGATCCTTCAATACCGTAATGATAAGGAGGGCATTGATACCTGGTATAGGGGCAAACAGGTGGGGGAGATCTGGGGTCTTGTCAGCGACGGGTTGATCCAGCGCGAGGGTGAGCCCATGGCCGATCAATCCAAATACTGGAGCACCTGGGGCCCGGGCGATATGAAGTATAAGGATGTGAATGGCGACGGCATTATTAACGATGGCCAGCGGTCACTGAGTAATCATGGAGACCTGGTGGTGATCGGTAATAACCAGCCGAGGTACAATATCGGTATCACCGGTGGAGTAAACTGGCGGCAGTTTGATTTTTCGATGTTCTGGCAGGGCGTTGGAAAACAGGATTATTACCCAGGTACGGATTCGCCGGTGTTCTGGGGTCTGACCACCGCCTGGGGCGGGTCTGCCGTTTTTAAAAACTCACCCAACCTGGACTATTGGCGCCCCGCCGATGAGACCAATATCCTGGGGCCCAATACCGACGCCTACCTGGCCAAACCCTATTTTACGGCAGAAACCAATAAGAACCGGCTGGTACAAAGCCGGTACCTGCTGAACGCTGCCTACCTGCGGCTTCGGAACGTTCAGCTGGGGTATACATTGCCGGCAGATCTCCTGCGCAGGGTTAAGATCAGCAACCTCCGGGTATATCTTTCAGGGGAAAATTTATTGCTGATCACCAGTGTGCCCAAGGTGTTTGATCCTGAAACGATGATCGCTTCAGACAGGAGTTTCGGGGGGTATCAAACCGCCGGTATGATCTACCCGCAAACCAGCTCACTTTCATTCGGATTGAATCTTACCTTCTAATATGTAACTATGAATATCATGAAAAAATATTGCATCATCATGGTACCGGCAATCTTGCTGCTCGGGGCCTGTAATAAAAATTTCCTGGATCGCGAACCGTTGGATGCGACCACGTCAGATGTGTTTTTTGAAACGCCTGACCAGATGCGTACCTATATCAATTCATTCTATAGCTCGGCTAATTTCCCGAAATATGAAAATCATGGAAGCGACTACGAAAGCGATAACCAGGTGACCAATACGCCCAACCAGCGACTCCAGGGCACCCGGGTAGTTACTACTTCCGGCACCATTAGTTTTACCGATGTACGCCGGATCAATTTCTTCTTTGATAATTACCGCAGAGTGGAAAAAAACTACAAGCTTGATCAATATAAGCAATACCTTGGAGAAGCTTATTTCTTCCGGGCGTTGATCTATTTTAAGTTGCTGCAGAGTTATGGAGCGATACAGATCGTTACAAAAGAGCTGGGTGTCGATTCTCCCGAGTTGTTTAACCCGCGGGATCCCCGGAATGCCGTAGCAGACTTTATCATCGGTCAGCTGGATTCTGCTGCCCTGTACCTGACCACCGATAAGACCTCCGGAGCCGGGCGGATCAACCGCTGGATCGCTTTGCTGATCCAAAGCCGTGTGGCCCTGTACGAGGGCTCCTGGGAAAAATACCATGCCAGCACCGCATTCGGCGTAGACAACGCCAAACCGGATGTGTATTTCACAAAGGCAGCTGAAGCGGCCGAAGCCGTGATTAATGCAAAAGTATACAGTGTGTACAGCACCGGCAAACCCCAATCCGATTACAAAGACCTGTTTGCGCTGATGGATTACAGTACCAATAGTGAGATGATGTTTTGGCGGAAATATGATAATAGCCTTACGGGTGGAGATCCGGATTTTACGAATGACCGCTTTTACCGGATGACGACCCCAACGAACCGAACCATTACCCGGCAACTGGCAGATGCCTACCTCTGCGCCAACGGCAAACCCATTACCGGCAATGATCAGTTTATGGGGTACAATACACTGGCGCAGGAGGCCCAAAATCGCGATCCCCGCTTTTATCAAACCATTGCAACGCCCGACCAGGTTTGGAAAATTCAGCCAAATGGAAGTACTGAAAACTGGAGTGGCGCTTATGCACAACTCAATACAGCAGCCGATTATAACGCGCCCAGCGGCTATATCATTCAGAAAGGCTATAATCCCACGATGGCATACCATGTGCAGCAATATGAAGAGTCGCCCGGCATTATTTACCGGTATGCGGAAGTGCTACTTAACTATGCAGAAGCCAAAGCTGAATTGGGCACGCTTACACAGGCCGATATCGACAAGTCGATTAAACCGTTGCGCGACCGTGTGGGCATGCCCAACCTGCTGATCTCCGGTATTGCTACCGACCCCAAATGGGATTTCCCGGAGTTATCACCATTGATCAATGAAATACGCCGCGAGCGCAGGATAGAGCTGGCCGCTGAGGGTTTCCGGTGGAATGATATCGCCCGCTGGGCTGCAGCGGATGAATTGATCGTAGGTACCCGGCCAAAGGGCTTCAAGGCTTCGCAGATTGCAAAAAATCCATTCCCGGTAGACGAGCAGGGGTTTCTTGATCCGTTCCAGAAATCCCTTCCTTCGGGCTATGGGTTTAAACTGAACCGGGACTATTTGAACTCGATTCCGGAGAGCGAAATTTTACTAAATGATAACCTGAAGCAAAACCCGGGATGGTGAGGAAAGTTCAATGTTGCTGGTTTCGGGTTTCAACAGAACAGACGCATCATTTTCGGGGCCGCTGATTCTGCACCGGGGGAATTAATTTTTTGAAACTTTGCTATAATGAATGCGCGTCCGAAAATCTGCGCATCTGTGGCAATTTAATTGAAAAATGGCGAAACAATCATACCGCTGCTATTTATGCGTTCGCCCTGCAGGTTTCAGGTCCGGTATCTTTTGTAAAAAGGCATTCAAGGAATTTCAACTAAAAAATAATTGTATGGCAAAACAACCAACAAGGAGAACTTTTATAAAAAGCTCGTCATTGGCGTTGGCCGGCATAACGGTGTCGGGGGTGGGCACCACAACGTTTGCTGCGCCATTCATTGATTCCGGGCGAAGGATTATAGGGGCTAATGACCGGGTACGCACCGGCTTCATTGGCGTAGGCAACCGCGGAACCCAGTTATTGCATTTGTTTATGGAGCAGCCGGACTGCGAGGTGGCGGCCCTATGTGATGTATACAAACCCTATATTACACGTAACTATGCTGAAGTGGATCCTCGCTATATAAAAGCAATGCCCCGGCAGATCCCTAAAATGGGAGAGCCGTTTGCTGCACAGGTAAAGCGGCATACGGATTACAGGAGGGTATTGGACGATAAAAGTATCGACGCTGTATGTATTGCTACGCCCGACCACTGGCATGCGCTGCAAACCATTGATGCCATAAAGGCCGGAAAAGATGTGTATGTAGAAAAGCCGTTGTCAAAAACGATCCAGGAAGGGAGGGCCATGGTAAACGTGGGGAAAAACAGTAAGCAGGTGATTACGGTTGGATTGAACCGCCGGGGAGCACCCACTTTTCAAAAGCTGGCCAAAGAGATACCGGAGGGCAAAATCGGGAAAGTGACCTTTGCCACCTGTAGTCATATCAGCAATATGTTTGCTAACGGCATTGGAAAGCTGAAGCCTGAGAATCCGCCTGCGAATTTTGACTGGGACCGTTGGTTGGGACCCCGGGCTTACCGGCCGTATCAATACAATATCGCGCCCTATATGTTTCGCTGGTGGAACGATTATGCCAACCAGTTATCGAACAATGGCATTCACTACCTGGACCTGATCCGGTGGCTGATTGGTGAAGAGGCGCCGGTGGCCGTTAGCGCACATGGAGGGAACTATGCGCTGGACGATGACCGCACCATTCCGGACACCATGCATGTTACTTACGAGTTCCGGTCCGGCGTTTTGGTAACGGTAACGATCCTGGAAGCGAGCAGTGGCAGTTTTATACCTCATGGCTTTCTTGAACTCAGGGGCACTAAGGGGACCCTGTATACCGGAGAGGATGATTATAAAATTGTACCTGCCCAACCCGGGCAATTCCAGGCCTGGCCATCGCAGCTGAAGCCGGAAGATTTTATATTGGATAAGAATGATCCGGCACTTCCTAAGGGGGGGTATAAGAGCAGCACCTTTAGTAATATACGGAACTTCCTGGATTGTGTAAAATCGCGTGAAGAGCCATGGGCCACGCTGGAAACAGGCCATCGTTCCACAACAATGGCACATTTGGGCACCATCGCCATGCAAACAAAAAAACGATTGGAATGGGATGCGATAAACGAAAGATTTACAAACGCAGCAGACGCTAATGAACTACTGTCGTATGAGTACCGGAAGCCCTGGAAGTTAGAGGTGTCATGATTGAGGAATCCGTTTTATTTATGATCCCGTTTTCCCTACAATTACAGTGCCGGAGCAACGGATGCGGATGAATCGCTGGCTGCTGGAAAAATTAATGAAATAAAAACCAGATCAAAAATGAAAAAACGATGGGCTGGTGTCAAAATAGGAACAGGAGCATTTGCCGTGGCGATGAGTTTTATTCTTTTTCAATGCCGGCAGGTGCAGCGAGAACCGCAGACCCGGTTTAATATTGTATTGGATACATCTGTGTTGGCTGTACAGGAGCTATCAACCAATAATAAAGTACCCTGGGAGCTCATGTGGGGCCCGGATCATACGCTTTGGTATAATGAACAGGAAGGGCGCATTTACCGGTTGGATCCCGCCAGCGGGAAGCGTAAATTATTGCTTCGTATCAATGATGTTGCAGGTAAAACCACCGCGGGTCTCCTGGGCATGGCATGTTCCGCCCCGGATCCGGGAACCGGCAGGTCCTATTTATTTGCAGCCTATACGTTTGCTATAAAGGATAGCATTGGTTTAAAGCTGGTACGGTACCTGGTTCAGAAAGATACGCTTATTGAGCCCAAAGTCATTGCTGTTGCTTCCGGTTTTCGCGGGCATTATGGCAGCAGGATAGCCATATTGCCGGATCATAAAGTATATTGGGCAACCGGCGATGGAGCACAGCAGGGCAGTGCCCAGGATGCAGCAGATCTTAAGGGAAAGATCCTGCGTTTTAACGTGGACGGCAGCATTCCGGCAGACAACCCTGTGCCCGGAAGCCCGGTTTGGGCCAAAGGGTTCAGGAATATACAGGGGCTTACATTTTCAGATAGTACCCGGCTATATACATCGGAGCATGGGGATGCGGCAGAGGATGAAATAAACCTGGTCCGCAGGGGCGGCAACTTTGGATGGTCCGCCATTGAAGGGAATGCCGACCTTCCGGATGAAAAAGCCTTTGCAGACAGCACTGGTGCCATTGACCCGTTACGGTCCTGGACGCCTACCATCGCACCTTCAGGAATGGTTTTTTATAATCATTCTAGGATCCCCGAGTGGCAGAACAGCCTGTTGCTGGTGTCTTTAAAAGACCGGAATCTCCGGGTGCTCAGTCTTTCAAAAGACGGCCATTCTGTTGTAAAAGAAATGATCTACCTGGATAAACTTTATGGCCGGCTAAGGGCGGTTTGTGTATCACCGGAGGGGGACATTTACCTGTCCACCAGCAACCACGACTGGAACCCCTATAGCAAGCCTGCGCCAGGTGATGATAAGATCATCCGCATTACCAAAGCGGGCCGCATCACTGCCAAACTGCTCCCGGGAAAAGCACCGGAAACAAAGGTGAGCAGGGAAAATGCAATGGGACTGTATACCGTTTACTGCGCCAGCTGCCATAAGGAAGATGGATCGGGAAGTCCGGGTACGTTTCCTTCACTGCAGACAACGCCCTTGCTGGATCAGCCACAGCAGCTGATCGATGTGTTTTTATTTGGAAAGAGTACCGGAAACAATCCAAACCGGATGCCTTCATTTAAATTTTTGAATAATGAGGAAGCGGCTGCGGTACTGAATTTTATAAGAAGCCGCTGGGGCGATAACAACCGAGATTCAATAACGGCAACCGCGGTACAGGAACGGAGGGGCATAAAAAAGAAAGGGTAGCAGGTCGAGCTGCACCATCTCAAAGGGTTTGTGGAGACACGGTCGCACCGCCCGGCTCGGAAATTGATAAAAATAATTTTGATACCGGTTCGTTATTAAATATGCGTTCATGAAAAATTTGTGGATAAATGCTTCAAATACCAAATAAGGTGGTTCACTTCATAAAATTATATGCGCTGCTTGTTGTTTCGTGCGCTTTCTCCTTTCAAACCTACGGTCAGCATCACCAGGCGTTATGGAACCGGATTGCCTCTTGTTTTCATCCCCCTGTTTATTTGAAAAACAGCTATGGCAACTACCGGCCTTTATTACGATTTTACAATGGGGATACGGTTCTGACCAAACGGGCCTGGAAGCAGCGGCGGGCCGAGATCGCAAATACATGGAACCAGATGATGGGCCCCTGGCCACCGTTGATCAGGACGCAAAAAATGGAAGTGCTGGATACCGTCCGAAGAACGGGTTTTACACAATACCGGATCCGGTTTAACTGGACCTCAACAGAGAAAACCATTGCTTATCTCTGCGTGCCTGGCCTAAAGGGAAGGCTGCCTGCAGTGATTACCACATTTTATGAGCCGGAAACCGCAATAGGAAAGGGAAAGCCCAACCGCGATTTTGCTTTTCAACTGGCTAAAAGAGGATATGTTACCTTGTCATTGGGTACCGCTGAAGCATCAAAAGCAGGAACCTATTCCGTTTATTACCCCTCTGTAGAAAATGCAACGGTAGCACCCCTGTCGATGCTGGCTTATACGGCAGCAAATGCGTGGTATCTGTTGTCGGGCTTACCTTATGTTGACGATCGGCGGATCGGGATCATGGGACATTCATTCGGGGGTAAATGGGCGATGTTTGCTTCCTGCCTGTTCGATAAGTTCGCCTGTGCCGTATGGTCGGACCCCGGTGTGGTATTTGATGATACCAGGGGAAGTGCGGTCAATTATTGGGAGCCCTGGTATTTAGGATACTATCCGCCTCCATGGAAAGATGCCTGGCGAAAAAGAGGAAATACGGCGGACGCTAAAGGACTTTATCCAAAATTAATCCGGGAGGGATACGATCTGCATGAGATCATGGCCTTAATGGCGCCGCGCCCATTCCTGGTATCAGGCGGATCTTCGGATCCGGTAGACCGGTGGACCGCATTAAACCAGGTGGTCCGGGTAAATAGCTTGTTGGGTTATACCAGCCGGGTGGCTATGACAAACCGACCCGGGCACGATCCTAACGATGAATCCAACGAAATAGCTTATCTCTTTTTTGATTACTTTCTAAAGAAATAAAAGGCCGGGCTGCATGTTTAAAAGCAATGATTGACTGGATATATTTTATTCTTTCGAAGGTTGCCGCTGCTGGCGCTTACACAATACCGATTTCCTTTGCCTTTTTGTTCAGGAATTCCAGGGCTGCTTCTTTTGTATTGGGGATCTCCCCGTCGAGGATAGCATCTTTTAAAGTATCTTTTAAAATGCCCACGGGTTTTGAAGGTGCAAGATTGAACAACTGCATGATCTCGATGCCGTCGATAGGCGGCTGCCAGTTGCGGATCTGATCTTTTTCTTCCACTTCCTTGCAGCGTTCCCGAACCAGTTTAAAATTATCCAGGAAACGCTGTACCTTCTTCTTGTTTTTACTGGTAATATCGGCTTCACAAAGCAGCATCAGCGCGTCAAAATCCTCACCGGCGTCAAACAACAGGCGACGGATGGCGGAGTCGGTGATGTCTTCTTTGGAAAGGCTGATGGGCCGCAGGTGAAGCTCCACCAGTTTTTTTACAAACCGCATTTTTTCATTTTGCGGTAGTTTGAGTTGCGCAAAGATCTTGGGTACCATACGGCCGCCCACGATCTCATGTCCGTGAAAAGTCCACCCCGTGCCTTCTTCAAAGCGTTTGGTGGCGGGTTTTGCAATATCGTGCAGGATCGCAGCCCAGCGCAGCCATAAGTCATCGGTGGTAGCGCTGATATTATCCAGTACCTGCAGGGTATGGTAAAAATTATCTTTATGTCCGATCCCTTCTTTAAATTCTGCACCGGCCAGTTCTACCATTTTGGGGAAGATGATCTTAAGCAACCCGGTCTTATACAGCAGGTCAAATCCTATCGAAGGTTTGGGCGCCCGGATGATCTTGTTCAATTCATCCGTGATGCGTTCCTGCGATATGATCCGGATCCGGTCTTTGTTTTTGGTAATGGAAGCCCGTGTTTCGGGAGCAATCTCAAAGTTGAGCTGCGTGGCAAAACGGATGGCGCGCAGCATGCGCAGCGGATCATCAGAAAAGGTTTGATCCGGTTCCAGTGGGGTGATGATGATCTTGTCCTGAAGGTGTTGCTGCCCGTTAAAAGGGTCTACCAGCTGGCCATAGCTGTGTTTGTTTAAACTGATGGCCATGGCGTTGATCGTAAAATCACGGCGGTTCTGATCATCTTCCAGGGAGCCCGGACTTACTTCCGGCTTGCGGCTGTTGTGCTGGTAGCTTTCTTTGCGCGCACCTACAAATTCCACATCAAAACCGGCGGTATGGATATGTGCCGTACCGAAATTCTTAAAATAATTAACCTGGGGAGCCGGCTCGCATCTGGCGGCAACGGCTTTTGCCAGCGCAATGCCGTCTCCGATTGTAACGATGTCTGCATCCTTCGTAGGCCGGTTCAGTAGTTTATCCCGCACAAATCCCCCCACCAGGTAACTTTCCATTCCCAGCTCCTGTGCGGCAGCGGCTACCTTATTTATTATGTAGTGTTCCTTATCGTTTAACTGAATGTCCATGTAGCGGGCAAAGATAGTTCAGGTTTCTGATTTGAAATTTCTAATTTCTTATCGCGCTCCATTTGCTAAATGCTGATAGCTGAATGCTAAAAAGCTAAGGACTGAAAGCTTCTTCACCGGATCACTTCAACCTCCCCGTTTTTCCACCGAATGATGGAAGAAGGCTGGTGCGGTGTATGATCATCGCGCCGGTGCTCCACGATATAGTCCACCTGGTCTTTGATGGCACTTGAAATGGCGTCAAAGCGGGCCGGCGTGGCCTCCCCCGAAATATTTGCGGAAGTGGAAACGATGGGCTTACCAAAACGTTTGATGAGCGCCCGGCAAAATTCATCCCCGCAAATGCGTATGGCAATACTGCCGTCCTCCGCCGTAAGATTTTCAGCAAAACCGATCCCGTGCTCATAAATGACGGTCGTTGGCCGTTCCGTGGTTTCCAGGTAGTCGAACAAACTAAGATCGGTGGCAGCCGTATACTGCATTACATCGCGCTCACCGGTTACTAAAACGATCATGGCCTTGCTGTCGCTGCGCTTTTTTATAGCATAGATTTTTGCAACGGCTTCCGCATTGGTAGCATCGCAACCCAGTCCCCATACCGTGTCGGTTGGGTAAAGGATCACCCCACCCTGTTCCAGTATGGTTACGCATTGTTTGATATCCTGTTCAAAAGAGTGCATCTTATAAAATCGATTGATAAAGTTTCATTACATCACCGGCATATACCTCCGGCAGGAAGCGCTGTGCGTTGCTCAGGCCGTTGCTGCGCATATCAGCAGTAAAAGCAACATCGGTGTAGATCTTTCGGAAGCCGGCGGCCATTTCCTCCGGACTGTCCGGGTCTACCAACCAGGCCGCTGTGCCCGCAATTTCCGGGAGGCAGGACGTGTTGGAGGTAATCACCGGCACACCACCCGCCATGGCTTCGATGATCGGCATGCCGAATCCTTCAAAATAAGAAGGGTAGATCATCGCCGTGGCCAATTGGTATAAGGCAGGCAGGTCTTCTGTTGCAACAAAGGGCTTTTTCCCGGCCAGGGCCAGCTGCTCCGATAAAAAATAAACCCGGTCTTCCAGCTGTACTTCCTTCAGGTAGGCCTTTACCTTGTCCTTAAACCCGCCGTCGTTACCCACCACTACCAACGGGATGGGAATTTCATTGCGAACCTGGTTCAGGGCTTTACAAATATTCAGCAGGTTCTTCCGTTCGATGATCGTTCCTACATGAAGAAAGAAGGCTTCCGGCAGGCGATATTTTTGCCGGACCGCTTCTTTTTTTTCTTCCGGTTCTGCCGCCATAAACGCAGGTGCGCAACTCTGATAAATTACGTCGATCTTTTCAGGAGCTGTTCCGTATATCTTTATGATATGGCGCTTGGTTTCTTCACTGATGGCCATGATTTTTGTGGCGTTCCTGCAGGCATAGCGCAGTTTTGCCCGGTAAATCTTCACATCGATGGGCGTATACTGTTCGGGGTAGATCTCGGGAAACAGATCGTGGATGGTTACCACCGAGGGGACGCCCGTTTGCGGCAGACCGGCGGGAATCTCATGACTTAATCCATGATACAGGTTGATGTCCATGCGGACGAGGTCCCTGGTCACCCAGCGGCTTCTCCAGGCCGAGCTGAAAAGCCGGTTCAATACGGTTTGTGGTAACACCTCCCGGATATTGGTTTGCTCCGGGTGAAACGATTTGCCGGGCTTGGGATTAAACAGGTAATAGGTATGCTCCGGATATTGATCGGCCAGCAGTCGGATCAGCACCCGGCTGAAAAAACCCAGTCCCGTATTGTTATGGTATGCCCTTTTAGCGTCGAACCCGATATTCATAGCTGCAAAGAAAGACATTTTTAATTTGAAAATTTGAAGATGTGAAAATATGAAAATGAAAATTCCGTTCCTGCTCCGGACTCCTCCTCGCGCCGATATTCTGTAGATGGTAGACATCTAATGTCTAGTCTCTGGCGTCTGGTATCTAACGCCTTACATCAAGCATAAAACGGATCCAACTTCAACTTTAAGCCTCAAACGTTACACAAACAAGCACCTCGGGCATAACGGAACCAAACCTGGAACTTTAAAGGTGAAACCTGGAGTGCAAAACGCTATCTTTGCCCGAACAAAAAAAGGATTATGCAAGACTTGATTACAGCGGCCTGGGCCAACCGGGAATTGTTAAAAGACAGTAAGTATACAGATGCCATTCATGAAGTAATTGCGGCATTGGATAAAGGGGAACTGCGTGTTGCCGAGCCCGATGGACGTAAATGGAAGGTGAATGAGTGGGTAAAGCAGGCCATCCTTATGTATTTTGGTATCCAGAAAATGCAAACCTGGGATGTGCCTCCTTTTGAGTTCTACGATAAGATGCTGCTGAAAAAGAATTATAAAGATATCGGCGTACGGGCCGTTCCGCATGCAGTGGCACGCTATGGGGCCTACCTGGCACCCAATGTAGTACTGATGCCGTCCTATGTCAATATCGGCGCATATGTGGGAGAAGGTACCATGGTGGATACCTGGGCTACAGTGGGTAGCTGCGCCCAGATCGGCAAGAACGTACACCTCAGCGGTGGCGTAGGTATCGGCGGTGTACTGGAACCCTTGCAGGCAAGCCCGGTAATTATCGAGGATGGCTGTTTCCTGGGGAGCCGGTCCATTGTGGTAGAAGGTGTTATTGTGGAGAAAGAAGCGGTATTGGGAGCGAATGTAGTGTTGACCCAAAGCACCAAGATTATCGATGTAAGCGGTTCCATTCCCATAGAAGGCAAGGGGAGGGTACCGGCAAGAAGTGTGGTCATTCCCGGGTCTTATGCAAAAAAATTCCCCGCAGGAGAGTACCATGTTAACTGTGCACTGATCATTGGTAAGCGAAAGGCAAGCACCGATTTGAAAACCAGTCTCAACGACGCATTGCGCGATTTCAAGATCAGCGTATAAATTTTTGTTTAAGGTTCAACGTTTAAGGTTCAACGTTACGTAGAACCTTAAACTTAAACTTGAAACTTTGAAAGCTTTAGTTTATAAATCAACCGGTAGCTGGTATACCGTAAAAGATGAAACCGGGAAATTTCACAATGCCCGGATAAAAGGCGTTTTTAAAATTGATGGGATCACCAGCACCAACCCGCTTGCGGTAGGCGACTGGGTAAATATAGAAACCGAAGAGGGCGCAGAAGGGTCGGCAATGATTGATGAAATCTTTCCCCGTTCCAATTATATCAACCGCCAGTCGCCGCGTGTAAAATACCAGCAGCATATCATTGCGGCAAACCTGGATCAGTCCATACTGATCGCTACGTTAAAAGAACCCCGTACCTCCCGCGGGTTTATCGATCGCTTCCTGGTGGTTTGCGAAATGTACCACGTCCCGGCGATCCTGCTGTTTAATAAAACGGATATTTACCGGGAAAAAGAGTGGACGGCTTACGAAGCGCTATCGGCTGTTTATCAGTCACTGGGATACCAGGTATATGCAATTAGTGTAGAAAAACAAAGCGGCCTGGAAACACTGAGTACGCTATTGAGGGGTAAAACTACATTGATCAGCGGGCATAGCGGCGTGGGAAAATCGTCGCTGATTAACCGGCTGCTGCCACAAGAAGGTATAAAAACGCAGGATGTCAGCGGCTGGAGCGGCAAGGGCATGCATACCACTACTTTTGCCACCATGTACGACCTGCCGGAAGGCGGCCGGATCATCGATACACCAGGAATCCGGGAGCTGGCTATTACAAATCTTGAACGGGAAGAATTGTCGCATTATTTCCCCGAAATGCGCGAACGGCTCAAAGATTGCCAGTACAATAACTGTATCCATGTAAACGAACCGAAATGTGCGGTGAAGCAAGCGGTTGCGGATGGAGATATTAAAGAAGAGCGCTATGTCAGCTACCTGAATATCCTGGAAAGTCTTAATGAACATAAGGGCTATTAAGCAACCGGCATCCCTGTAAAAGCGGCTGTGTCAGAATTTGCTCCGCACGTCGGATTTTTTCTTTTGGCGTTAAACAGATCTTATAAGGATGTGGCGCTTCAATCCAACCAAAAAATTGCTCGCAAAGACGTGGTGGGGCAAGGGCGCAACGCTTTTTGGGGTCTGTAATAAACTTCACATTCACTATTATAAGCGGTGATTACCCTTTTACATTATATTTTTCTCAGCGGGGTCTCTCACAGAGGACCCTGCGATTTGAATACGCTGTTGCCACTTCGAATCCGATTCAGTGCTGTAACGGTTTAAGATTGCTGAACCGGCTGCTCTGCTTCATTGGCATCTTTAAACCAGCTGGCGTATTTAATATAGTTGTTGGCAATCCGGTCGATCTCACCGCTCAATAGTTCCTGGGAAATGTCTTTGATCTTTTTGGCCGGGGTTCCGGCATAAATGCTGCCCGGACTGCAAATGGTGTTTTCCAAAACCACGGCGCCGGCGGCAATAATGGAATTGCTGTGTACCACTGCGTTGTCCATAACAATGGCACCCATTCCGATGAGCACATTGTCGTGTATGGTACACCCGTGCACAATGGCATTATGACCGATGGAAACGTTATTGCCAATGGTAGTGCCACATTTCTGATAAGTGCAATGGATGACCACCCCATCTTGTATATTCACCTTGTTGCCAATGCGTATGAAATTCACATCACCTCTTACAACAGTATTGAACCAGAAACTGCAGGCATTGCCAGCAACGACGTCACCAACAATGGTAGCATTTGGGGCCACAAAACAATCCGCACCCATCTGCGGGTATTTTCCTTCTACGGGTAATATAACAGCCATAAAAAATTGCTTTCCTGCTAAGGTACAAAAAGGAAATGTGAGAATGCGGGAATGTACGAATTTGAAAATGCAGGTATCCGGTATTAGCTGGTTTCAGACATGGGATTGCAAAGCAAAAACCGTCACCTTAATTTTGATTTAAAATTTTATATTAATTATTTTACATTCCCCGCAGGGCCTCCCTATTTTTGCCGCATGCAGGATAAAATCGAAAAAATAACCGGACTGTTTCAACAGTGGAACGGGCAGTCACCGGATTCCGTGGACGTGTTACAGCAGGCGGGCAGCGAACGCCGGTATTTCCGGATCTGGAAGGATGGCCGGTCTGTTATCGGCACCTATGGTGCGAACATTAAAGAAAATGAGTCTTTTTTTTACTTCTCAGAGTATTTTCAGCAACGCCAGCTTCCTGTTGCCAATATCCTGGCAATCAGCGCAGACAGGGCTTGTTACCTGCAGGAAGATTTTGGAAATATCTCACTGATCAACCATCTGGAAGAACAGGGCGAATGCGCCCCCGTGTATGCGCTGTTTAAGAAAAGTCTTGAAGAACTGGCACGGGTACAGGTGTTGGGCGATAAGGGCCTGGATTATGACAAATGCCTAACCAATAAGGAATTTGGTAAGCAGGCGATTATGGCCGACCTGCTGTACTTTAAATATTATTTCCTGGATGCCTTAAGGAAGCCCTACGATAAACAGGCACTGATCGATGACTTTGAAGCATTGAGCACATACCTGACGCATACCGATTATAAATTCTTTATGATGCGTGATTTTCAGAGCCGTAACATCCAGGTAATGGAGGATGGCTCGGTTCATTTTATCGACTACCAGGGTGGCATGAAGGGTGCGCCTCAATATGATGTGGCCTCCTTGTTATGGCAGGCAAGAGCCAATTTATCTGAAGGCTGGAAAGAAGCATTGCTGAAAGACTACATGGATGCCGTAGAGCCCTTGCTGGACCGGCCTTTGAACCGGACAGTCTTTGTGAGCCAGTATAACGGTTATGTGCTCATCCGGCTGCTGCAGGTGTTGGGGGCCTATGGATTTAGGGGCTTGTTTGAACGGAAGGCCCATTTTTTAACCAGCATTCCGCTGGCCTTAAAAAACCTGCGGTCCTTTATTCAGAAGAACGCCATGGGTATTTCGGTGCCGGAATTTGATAAAGTGCTGCAGCTTTGTATTGCCGATGAAATCATCGAACAATTTACACCTGTGCAGGCAACTGCTGAAACTCCGCTGGTCGTAAAAGTTTCCAGCTTCTCGTTTAAGAAAGGCCTTCCGGTAGCAGATGAGGAAAATGGTGGCGGGTTTGTATTTGATTGCCGGGGCATTCTAAACCCCGGGAGGGTTGAAAGTATGAAGACTAAGACCGGGCGCGACAAAGAAGTGATCCAGTACCTGGAGCAGCAGACAAAAATGCCCGAATTCCTGCACAGTGTTTTTGATGTGGTAGATATCACCGTAGCCGATTTTATCCAGCGTGGATTCGATAGCCTGATGGTCAGCTTTGGGTGCACAGGCGGACAGCACCGCAGTGTTTATGCCGCAGACGCCTTAACTCGGCATTTGAAAAATAAATTCAAAGTAAAAGTAGAACTGAACCACTGGGTGCAGGACGCAAAGAACTGGATGAATGAAGCCGTGAATCCGGATCCGGTAAAGGCCCCGCAATAGGACAGCAGCTTGATTCACATATTCCACTGTATAAATGGAGATCATGACAAACAAACAACCCTTTAGCCAGGCCCTTATTTTCTGTGCCGGTCTGGGCACGCGTTTTAAGCCCTGGACGGACCGGCATCCGAAGGCCTTGGCGGTAATTAACGGGAAAAGCCTGTTGCAGCGTAATATTGAATATTTACAAGAATATGGCATCACGCGGGTCATTGTGAATGTGCATCACTTTGCCGAACAGATCATTGATGCGGTGAAAAAAAACAGGGGCTGGGGCAGCGAAGTCCTTATCAGTGATGAAACCGATGCTGTACTGGAAACGGGCGGCGGCCTGCTGAAAGCAAAACCGCTTTTTACCCCGGGAGTGCCCTTCCTAACCTGTAATGCCGATATCCTTACGGACCTGGATATTCATGCACTAATGCAGTTTCACCAGCAAAATGATGCACTGATCTCCATGACGGTAAGTGAGCGGAAAACCTCTCGCTATCTGTTGTTTGATACCGAAAACACACTTTGCGGCTGGCGCAATGACACCACCGGAGAAGAACGGATTTCGAGACAAACACCTGACCTGCAGCAACGTGCCTATGATTGCGTGGTAGCATTTGATTACAAAGTGTTTGAGCTCATCCCTTTTACCGGTAAATTCTCGCTTATCGACCTCTACCTGCACCTGGCAAAAGAGCATACTATAAAAGGACTACCACATAAAAATGACCGCTGGGTAGATGTAGGTAAACCGGAAAGTGTAGCCATAGCAGAAGCCCTGTTTCCCTGAGATGTAGCGAAAACAAACAGCCGCAGTTGCGCCATTGGCATAACAAAAACAATGTCATTTCCTTTAGCCGCAGATGTGCAGATTGAACACTGGCTTTAGCTGTACTCAAACATATCCAACCAATCAGCGAATCATTGACCTAGAAAGTTCTCAGTCATGGTCAGTATTTGTGCTGGCCGCCGAAATAAAAATGTGGTACAGACCCTGTTCCGGCATTTTGTTTGATTTCCGTAACTTTGGCTTATGGAAAAAGCAGAAACCGTCGAAGCTTTCTACAAACGGATCAATCACAATACCTCCAAATTATCCCTCCACAATGTGGGGCTGGGCCTGGGGCATTTCAATATCTTTCCCCGGTCATCCTGTTCGCCGCACACCAGTTATTCAAGACGCGATTATTACAAGGTATCCTATATCATTGGCACCGGCAAACTGTATTACGCCAACCAGTGGATCTATATCGACCGTCCCGCACTGATGTTTTCCAATCCCCTGGTGCCTTATTCATGGGAGGCCGAATCGGCCGAGCAGGGCGGATGGTTTTGCTTATTCACGGAGGAGTTTATCCGGCACGATGAGCGGATGGTCAGTCTTCAGGATGCGCCTTTATTTAAGGCAGGCGCCCGGCCGGTTTATTTTTTAAATGAACAGCAGCAGCGGGAAGTCAGTACAATCTTCCGGAAAATGCTGGAAGAGCTGCAATCCGACTATGTGCATAAGTTTAGCGTGCTGCGCAATTACCTGCACCTGGTCATCCACGAAGCCATGAAATGGAGCGCCACAGACCGATTTGAAAAGCCCGTCAATGCCAGTGCCCGCATCACCCATTTGTTCCTGGAGCTGCTGGAGCGCCAGTTCCCCATCGACGCGCCGGACCTCTCTTTGCAATTACGTACCCCCCAGCACTATGCGCACCAGCTGTCCGTACACGTCAACCACCTCAACCGGTCAGTTAAAGAAGTAACCGGAAAAACCACATCCACACATATTGCAGACCGGATACTAAAAGAAGCAGTAGCCCTTATAAGGCATTCCGACTGGAATATCTCGGAGATCGCCTATAGCCTGGGGTTTGAATACCCTGCCCACTTCACCAACTTTTATAAAAAGAAAACCGGTCAAAGCCCTGTAGCCCTGCGAAAGGCAATTGTTTGATTTTTGTAAGTATTGGTTTGATTGGGGTAACCGGGAAATAAAAGAGCCGCTCTAATTTTGTGGCGTAAAATAACCACATGATTCCAACTCAATCAATGATATCCCGTCAACAACAACCTGGTGTTAAGCGGCTGCAGGAAAAGAACAAAAAAGCCGCCACGCTGATTGCGTTTTTGCTCATCCCGTTATCCGGACTGATCACAGATATTTATATCCCTTCCATGCCGCATATGGCGCAGGAATTGCATCGGCCGGAAGGAGCCGTTCAGCTCACCCTAACGCTCTTTCTGGTTAGTTACGGGCTGGCCCAGTTCATAACCGGGAGCCTCATCGACAGTTATGGGCGGTTTCGCCTTACAATGGTTTCCCTTGCCGTCTTTATTGCCAGCAATTTTGTAATCATTTTTACAAAACAGATTGAGCTCATATATGCCATGCGCATTGTACAGGGGATTACGACGGGCTTTATCATCGTGGCCAAGCGGGCATTTTTTGTGGATGTATATGAAGGAGAAGAGCGGAAACACTATCTCAGTCTCATGTCTATCGTATGGTCTTCCGCACCCGTGATCGCACCCTTTATCGGAGGTTACCTGCAGCTGTATTTTAACTGGCAGGCCAATTTTTACGTACTGGCGATCTATGGTATGCTGATGTTGATATTGGAATGGATCTTTTCCGGTGAAACTGTTCCGGTGTACCGGCCATTTAAGTGGAACGCCTTACTGAAGGACTATCGTTTTATGATGCGGAGCCGTACTTTTGCCTATGGCTTGCTGATCTGCGGCCTCTGTTATGGAACCACGATGATCTTTGGACTGGCAGGCGCCTTTATCATCGAGCACCAGATGCATTACTCATCTGTGGTGGCGGGGTATGGCGCCCTGGTAATGGGCCTCGCATGGATGTGTGGCGGATTCCTGGGCAAAGCCAGTTTAAACAAGGCCTTCCTGCCCAAGTTGAGAAGGAGCAATGCGGCGCAGTTGCTGTTCACCCTCGGTATGATCCTGACAGCAGCATGGCTGCAAAATCTCTATACCCTGTTGTTCTTCGCCTTCCTCATCCATGTATGTGTGGGGTTCATCTTCAATAATTATTTTGCCTACTGCCTGGGCCGCTTTCCGCAGATGGCAGGCCTGGCCAGCGGATTAAGCGGAGGTGCCAACTTTATTGTTACGGCAGTTACCAGTTATACAGTTGTAGGAATTTTGCGTCCACAGTCACAGGCAGTACTGGGTTATGGATATCTCGTTATGGGAATCATCGCGTTATTGATTTTACAGCTACTGGTTAAAAAAGAACAGGAACCGGTGTAACGGGTAATCATTTTTAGGGGTCCAACTGCAGTACATGTAGCAGCCAGGTTGCTACGCTCAGTTTATCGTTCCCCTACATTTCACCAATAACCTCTCACTTCTTACTAAAAAAAGAAAATATGAAATACAGAAAATTAGGAACAACAGGGGAAACCCTCTCCGCCATCGGTCTGGGTTGTATGGGAATGAGCTTTGCCTACGGTCCCACAGATGATGCCGAAAGTGTGGCCACTCTGCACAAGGCGCTGGATCTGGGTATCAATTTCTGGGATACGGCGGACATGTACGCCAACGGTGCTAATGAAGAACTGATTTCAAAAGTGCTGGTACCCAACCGGGATAAGGTTTTTATTGCCACCAAATTCGGATTCCGTTTTAAGGATGGAGTCGCCGGGCCGAGCAGCGCCTCCGGTACGTACTTTGATGGCCGGCCGGAGTGGCTGAAACAGGCGGTGGACAAGAGCTTGCAGCGATTGAAGATCGATACCATAGACCTGTACTATGCCCACCGGATAGATCCCAATGTGCCGGTGGAGGAAATGGTGGGCGCCATGGCCGACCTGGTAAAGCAGGGGAAAGTACGTTACCTCGGGTTAAGTGAAGCTTCGGCAGCTTCTATCCGCAAGGCGCATGCGGTGCATCCGATCGCAGCATTGCAAAGTGAGTACTCCATCCTTACAAGGGATGTGGAAGGTGCCATCCTCGATACGGTTCGGGAATTGGGCATTACGCTGGTGCCGTATTCGCCCCTGGCAAGAGGACTCGTAACCCACACCCTGGATACGAGTACTCTGGCAGAAAATGATTTCAGGAGAACATTGCCGCGTTACCAGGAGGCGGTGGCCGATAATAATAAGCGGCTGGTGGAAGCATTTGCAGCATTGGCGGCAGATAAAAGCTGCACACCGGCACAGCTGGCCCTGGCCTGGGTATTGGCCCAGGGGGATAATATCATACCGATTCCCGGAACCAAGAAAAGAAAATACCTGGAAGAGAACGCTGGCGCGGTAGACATTGTTTTAACCCCTGAGGACCTCAATGCTATCAATGCGCTGGTTAAAAAATACCCGGATACCGGTGCCCGTTACAGCGAGGGCGCCATGAAACTGGTAAACCATTAGCCCGGCCAGCCGGGCCAGGCCGGACGCCAGACCTATAAGGGTTTTAAACCCTTATAGGTCTGGCGTCCGGTTTTTTCGTTTTTTCAACACATGCCTGATCAACACCAACCTTTAATTCCGGGCAGGGTTTACCACCGTTCAACCGGGGTGTCGGATTCGAAAAATTATTGCTGGAACATGAAAATGATCTCTATTTCCTGAAGAAAACGGTACAGTATATTTTGCCGGCTGCGGAAATATACGCCTACAGCCTCATGCCCAATCATTTCATCTCCTGGTGAGCATAAAGACGCAGCCGGAGCTGGAAACCTTCTATTGCAAAAGAAAGGGAAGCTTTAGCAATGGTGATCGCATGCCTTCATTTGTAATGCAGCAATTCAGCAACTGGCTGAACGGGTACGCAAAGGCTTTTAATAAACGGTATAGAAGAATGGGCGGACTGTTTATGGATTACATAAAAGAACGCCTGTAGACAAGGATTCGGATATACCCGGCTTTGTCTTTTATATTCATAAGAATGCGGTACATCACGGGCTTAAGAAACATATCGGCGAATGGGGGTTTGATAGTTATAACATACTGATCCGGCAGGATGACCTGTTCCTGAAGTGTGATGATGTGATCCGGTATTTTGGCTCATTGGGAGCGTTTGTAAGATTTCATGATCAGCCTGTAAGATTTGTGAAATCCTGGAGATCTGTTTAGGCTTGTAAAGAAACGTTAATGTCGTTCAGCTTTGTTGCAGCGGAATGTTACCCGGCGTCTTCACTCCAAAGCTTACAACAATGCGTTTCATCCGGTTCCTCACGCTGCTTCCCTTCGCATGCAGGCTGAAAAAGCAGCATATCGGTCATATTTTATAGCAGGTGCTGCCAGACCTTTTGTACGACCCTGGTGCGGTTTATCATATTTTGCCGGCGCGAATGGCAAAAGAGCCATTATTTTGCTATTTTCATCCGGTAAATGTTTATATATGAAGAAAAGCAGTCTGCTGGCAATCTTTGCACTTGTATCCGTTTTTGTTGACGCACAATCCAAATACAGTCATACGGAAGCATTTGCTCCCTTTTTCTATCCATCGCCGGGAAATGAGTATCGGAGCGCTTCCGGTGAACCTGGGCCTAAATATTGGCAGAACAGGGCCGATTACACGATCAACGCTACCCTGGATACAGCTGGTCATACCGTTTCTGCAAAAGTGGAGATCCTGTATACAAATAATAGCCCGGACAATTTAAAATTTCTTTGGTTGCAGACGGATCAGAATGCCTACCGGAAAGATTCCCGGGCAACCGCTACCACTACAGCTTCCGGCGGACGTTGGGCCAATGCCATGTTTACTGAAGGTAATGTGATAAAGTCCGTTACAGTTGAGGAAAACGGTAAAAAATATACACCGGAATATACTACTACTGATACGCGTACTCAAGTATGGCTGGGCAACCCGCTCAAAGCAGCCGGCGGAAAAATAAAGCTAACCATTGAATATGCCTTCCAGGTTCCGGAATACGGCAGCGATCGCATGGGAAGACTCAACACAAAGAACGGGTGGATTTATGAGGCGGCCCAATGGTTCCCCCGGATGGCCGTTTATGACGATATCCAGGGGTGGAACATACTTCCCTATCTCGGACAGGGAGAATTTTATCTGGAGTACGGCGATATTAATTTCAATATTACTGCTCCGGCCAATATGATTGTGGTTGGTTCCGGTGAGTTGCTGAACCCAGCTGAATGTTTTACACCCGAAGAGGCAAAGCGGTATGCCGCGGCAAAACTCAGTGATAAAACAACCATGATTCGGGATGCAGCGGAAATCGGAAAAGACGGAATCAGTGCCAAAAAAGGTATCACTACCTGGCGGTATAAGATCCAGAATACCCGTGACGCAGCCTGGGGAGCCTCAGCGGCATTTGTACTCGATGGGGCAAAAATTGACCTGCCCAGCGGTAAGAAGTCCCTTGCATTAAGTGCTTATCCTGTTGAATCCATCGGCACCGATGGCTGGCAGCGCAGTACGGAGATGGTAAAAGGATCCATTGAGTTTTATTCCAAAAACCTGTTTGAATTTCCTTATCCTGCCGCCACCAATGTGGCCGGTATCGTAGGGGGCATGGAATATCCCGGTATTGTGTTCTGCAGCTACAGAGCAATGGGAAGCGAACTTTGGGGCGTAACCGATCACGAGTTCGGGCATACCTGGTTCCCGATGATCGTGGGCAGCAATGAACGCAAGTACGCATGGATGGACGAAGGCTTTAATACGTTTATCAACGACCTGTCCAGCGCAGCTTTTAACAAAGGAGAGTTTAAAAAGCAAAGCTATTTTAATGATCCCGCGGCAGCCAAAACCGTTCAGTCTGTTTTTAGTGATGCGGGCGATATTTTACTGACCGAACCCGATGTGGTGCAGCAGGTCAATCTGGGAAATGCAGCGTATTTTAAACCTTCTTTAATGCTGCATGCCCTGAGGAATACGGTGCTGGGAACAAAACGCTTTGATGCGGCCTTCAGGGAATACATCAGCCGCTGGGCATTTAAACACCCTACTCCATGGGATTTTTTCCGTACGATGGAGAACGTGGGTGGGGAAGACCTGGGCTGGTTCTGGAGAGGCTGGGTGTTTAATAACTGGAAAATTGATCAGGCAGTACGCGGGGTAAAATACAAGAACCGGATACCCGCTAATGGGGCACAGATTACCCTGGAAAACCTGGAACAGATGCCCATGCCCATAACCGTTCTTATAAAGGAAAGCAATGGAAAACAGCAAACCGTCAACCTTCCGGTGGAAATATGGCAACGCGGCAGTTCTTATTCGTTTGAAGTAGCTACTACCACCCCAATCGTGGAAGTAACCATTGATCCGGATAAGAAAGTGCTCGACTGGGACCGTACCAATAACACCTGGACCGGCAATAAATAAAAAAATCACTAGAAGCTGTCTCAAAAGTCCGAAACCGTCATTTCGATCCCGCCCTTGCGGGACGAAGCGGCCCCGATTGCTATCGGGAGAAGAAATCTCATTACCTGGAAATGATGTATTGGAGATTTCCCGGCTTCACTACATAACGCTCGAAATGACGGATTTTTGACAGCCTCTTTGATGTATGGCCGAACGGCGGTGCTATATTATTCTGATGCGGGTTTGCTGCCTGGCAGCCTGCTTTTTAAGAACGCGATCTGGCCCCGGTGGTTCGACTCGTGTTCGCATACATGAAACCATTTCCAGTAAGTATTTAACGGGCGGTCTGGTTTCGACCACTGCGCATCCACTGCCATCAGCCATTGATCATCTTTTTCTTTAAAAGCGGCCAGCGTCTTGCTTCTGACTTCTGCAATCAGATCCAGGTAATACCCGATATCTTTACCCTTAATTTCCTTACGTCCCTTATCGCCCAGCTCCATGGGGGCTTCCCATAACTTTTTTTCTTCCGCGTTAAATTCCTGGCGTCCTTCAAAAGTGTTGATCTGGTAAAATTTCTCCGTTGCTCCTAAATGCATGACCAATGCGGCAATCGTGTTCGCATGGGAATCAAAAAGAAAATCGATTTGTTCCCTGTTCAGTTTTTGTACGGCCTGAATGACCGTGTAACGGTTATAGTTCAGCATGGATACAAGAGTGCCGATCTGCGGACTGTAGCCTTTTACCGGTCCGATAGTGAAAAGTGTTTCATCGCCAGGGACACTACCGGGCAATATACGTGCCGGCGCTGCTGCAGGCAAAAAAGTGCCCAGGGCGAATGCTGCACTGTTGATAATAAAGTTCCTGCGATTGGACTGAAGGGTCTGCATAGTGTATGAAATTTAGGAATGAGGAATTAAAACACCTTACAAGGTACAATAAATTACCGGATAATAATACCGTACTTGTCCAGCAATCCGGCAATATGCGGAAGGCTGAAAACAGCTTTTTTGAGCTTGTTGGTTTCCGGGTTGATCCGGTAATTGTAAGCACTGGAAAGATCCGCTTTTTCAAGGTTGGTGTTTTCAAACCGGGCACCAGAAAGATCACAGTTGCCAAATACAACGCCGCTACAATCGGCATCTACAAAGTCCACTTCCTGTAACAGGCATTCATCAAAACAAACGTATTTCATCTTTACCCCATAAAAAGAACTAAGCGTAAGTGTAGTTTTTTCAAAACGGGGAGAAAATAAAAACGTGTTGGCCTCTTCAAAATGAACCCCCACCAGCTTGCAATTTTTGAACACAGTGTCACGGAACGAAGCCTGCCCGATCTGAACGCCGCTGAGATCGCAATCTTCAAAACAACAGTCGATAAAATTAACGGATGAAAGATCGGAAGCAGCAAACCCACATCCCTTAAAGCAGCAGCCCTCATAATCTCCTTTGGGCAATGCTTTCTGAACATAGTCCTGTTTCTCATACGCGATATCTTCAAAATAGCGGCTCATACCTTTTTGTTCAAAGATACCTTTTCAAAAAAGGAAGCATAAAAATTTGTGGAATTATATGAGGTTCATGTCTAATAAGTAAAGCATACGCTATGAGCAGCATGGAAATGGTTCCGGTGCCTGTTGACCGCAAACGCCATAGGGGACTGAGTTTTAGCCGGTCCGCTATTAAAATAGACATGACTCCAATGGTGGATCTGGGCTTTCTGCTGATCACCTTTTTTATCTATACGACTGCGATGGGTGATCCTTCCACAATGAGCTTATCCATGCCAAAGGATGGTCCGCAGGCTCCAACGGCGTCATCCGGTGTATTTACGATCCTGGTAGGGGATCATGGACGTCTTACTTATTACGAAGGCCCGTTGCAACCGAAGGGACTCAATCTTCATGAGATCACGCCCGGTGCACTGCGAACAGAACTGATGCGCAAAAAAGCAGAAGTAATGGCGCAGTATGTGCCGGATCCGGTCTGCGAAGCAAAAGCACAGGCGGAAAACCGTTCACCGGAAACCTGCCGTCAAAACAAACTGATGGTAATTATAAAGCCAGGAAAAAATGCCGATTACAAAACGGTGGTGCGGGTGCTGGATGAAATGCTAATCAACCAGGTTGCGCGGTATGCACTGACGGCGCCCGATGCAGAAGAACTGAAGCATATTCCCTGATTGATAGTAACCGTACCGATACATCCTTTCCGGGCCGCTGGTTCGGGAACAGGCCTTGCTATACATTTTTATAACTAAAACATAAATTATGGAAACAACAAAAATCCTGTCAGCCTCTTTCCTCGATATTTTATTTGACGGAAGGAACAAGACCTACGGCGCTTACGAGCTGCGTAGTACCTATAACCGGCGGCTGATAAAAGCGCTGGGCGCCACCGGGCTGATCATTGCCACCTTTATGGGGGCTTCCGCATTAAAAGGTGCTGAGTCCAAAAAGGCACCGGTTACGATCATCAGCCATGTTGTAGATCTTACTAAAATAGAAGAGCCGGAAAAAATAGAGCCACCGGCACCACCGCCACCCAAACAGCAGGAACCCCAAAAGATCGCTACTGAAAAATTTGTAATACCAAAGATCGTTCCGGATGAAAAAGTAACAACGCCGCCCCCTTCACAGGAGGACCTTGTGGACGTAAAAATCGGCTTGGAACATCTGGAAGGGGAGAAAATGGGTAATGTAGCGATACCACCGGATGGCGTTCCTGACGGGAAAGGAATCTTGGAAATGAAGCCAAAAGAAAAGCAGCCGGAGATCTTTGAAGTGGTTCAGGTTGAAGCCAGCTATCCGGGCGATTGGCATCGGTTCCTGACAACGAACCTTCGCGGTGAAATACCGGTAGATAATGGAGCAACCCCGGGTAAGTATCAGGTCCTGGTGCAGTTTGTAGTAGATGTAAATGGAGTGGTAAGTGATATTAAGGTACTAAAAGATCCGGGTTTTGGTATGGGTGATGAGGCCATCCGGGTCATTAAAAAATCGGGGAAATGGAAAGCAGCGATTCAAAACGGATACCCGGTTAAGGCGTACCGGAAACAACCAATCACCTTTGAAGTGCTGGACCAGTAATTCGGCTTCACTGTTAAAGGAATGTTAGAATACGTTAAAGCCTGGATAGCGCAGCGAAGCGCCCATCTCCTGCATTGACAAAAAAGTAAACCAAAGAAAGGGTTTTTTAACTACGGGTATTCATTTTCAGGAACATGGAAAGCGTCCGGGTCCGGGCCGGGGTCAGTTGGCCCCGGCTTTTTAGGGCGGAAATCGCAACATTTGTGACAAAAAATTTGTGACAATATTTTTTTGTCACAAAAAAACGGTCACAAACCCGGGCTTCGTGCATACCAGATGAGCGATCTGTTGCGGAATACCAAACCTCGCGGCTTTTGTGTAATTTTGCGGCCTAAATAAAAGCAAATGACATTACACAGGGAGGGAAGCACTACCATTACCATAAGTACGATACTGTTTTTGATCGTAAGTTTTGTTTTTTACTATTTCCTGTTTCAGGCATACCCGGTTATTTTCTGGATACTCGAAATAGCCCTGGTAGTGGTATTCGCACTGATCATTTCGTTTTTCAGAATTCCCGCACGGAATTATACGGTGGATGATGCGGCGATCATAGCGCCCTGTGATGGCAAGGTAGTAGTGATTGAAGAAGTGGAAGCGGATGAATACTTTGAGGACCGCAGGATACAGGTGTCGATTTTTATGAGTCCGCTGAATGTGCATGTGAACCGCAACCCGGTAAAGGGGGAAATCGTATACAATCAATATCACAAAGGTAAATACCTGGTAGCCTGGCACCCGAAATCATCTACCGAAAACGAACGGCACTCCAATGTATACCGACATAGCAGCGGAAAAGAAGTGCTAACTAAACAGATTGCGGGGGCATTGGCAAAACGGATCGTGAACTACAACGAGGTTGGTAAAAAGGTAAATCAGAATGACGAAATGGGATTTATCAAGTTTGGCTCGAGGGTCGACCTGTTGTTGCCGCTGGATGCAACCATCAATGTAAAAATCGGCGATGTGGCGGTAGGAGGAGTGACGGTGATTGCCCGCTGGTAAAAAGAGAATAAGATAAACGAGGCCCTGTGCAGATCCTGCGCAGGGCTTTTTAGTGTGCATTCATCTCCGCCATCTATAGTAAAAGATTTTATATAGATTTTATCTATGAGCTATAGAAACTATCGTTTGAAAGGCCTGGCATTTTATGGTACTTTTGCACCGCAATTGGAAAACATAATCATTTTTAAAATCATAAAACAGAAAGTATGTCTTTAGTAGGAAAGAAGTTCCCTAGTGTGGCCATTGACGCGATGTCTGAAATGGGAGATGCGTTGAAGATCGATGTATACAAAGAGGCCGTAGAAAATAAAAAGAAAGTATTGCTGTTCTGGTATCCCAAGGACTTTACGTTTGTATGTCCCACAGAACTGCACGCTTTTCAGGAAGCTATCCAGGAGTTTGAAAAACGTAATACGCTTGTTATTGGCGCATCCTGCGATACCGCAGAAGTACATTTCGCCTGGTTAAATACACCCAAGGACAATGGCGGAATTGAAGGCGTAACCTACCCGATCCTTGCCGATACGCACCGTTACCTGGCGGGTGAACTGGGTATCCTGGATGCTGATTACGAGGTGAATGATGAAACCGGGGAAGTAAAGCTGAGCGGATCCAATGTAAGCTACCGCGCTACTTATCTTATTGATGAAGAGGGTAAAGTGTTTCATGAAAGCGTAAATGACATGCCCGTGGGACGAAACGTCCAGGAATACCTGCGGTTAATTGATGCGTATGCACATGTGCAAAAACACGGTGAAGTGTGCCCGGCAAACTGGGAAGAAGGTAAAAAAGCCATGAACGCCGATCGCGAAGGTGTGGCCGCTTATTTTAGTAAGAATTAAAAAGAACGATCATGTACGTAGAATTGAGTGAAGATAATTTACAGCAGCTGGTTGCCGATAATGAGAAAGTGATGGTGCAGTACGGTGCCGGCTGGTGTGGTAACTGCCGGATCATGAAGCCCAAGTTTAAAAAGCTGGCCAGCGAAAATGAAGGTGTTGCGTTTATTTATGTGGACGCTGAAAAGTTGCCGGAATCCCGGAAACTGGCGAAGGTGGACAACCTCCCTACTTTTGCCGCTTTTAAGAATGGCCAGTTGTTAAACCAGGTGCAAACAAACCAGGCTGCATCTTTAAATGAATTATTTAATGAAATTACCAATAATTAGAAAATTATACCAGGCGGCTCCTCCAGAGAAGTTGCAGGCAACGGTGGAAGTGCTGGAAGCATTTTGCGAAATGAATGTAAAAGACGAGGAACTTGACGTGGCGGGTGAACTGATCACCAACCTGTGCGGAGCGATCGAAGTGCATGAACTGGTGAAGAGCGGTATGCGGGAATCAGATGCGCTGAATCATTTTTCAAAAAAAGTGCTGGGGTCGATAGACCGGTAATGTGTCGTGTATTTTTTTGAGCATCCTGTCAAAAGCAGGATGCTTTTTTATGGAGGTTATTGGGGCGTTGTCGCACATGGCCCGGGTCTATATCGCAAATACGTTAGGCCAAACCTTAATGGAAAGCACCCCGGCTTCAATGTAAATACCCTTCCTGCAGACGGGCAGAAGGCGGAAGGGGCGGACAATCTGCAACCTTGCCAACGAGACGCTAAGACACCAGGAAACACGAAGATTCTGGAACTTTTATAATTCTTTATGTTCTTTGTTTGCGGTTGCATTCCGTCAGGATGCGGGGGCTTGAGATGTATAAAGGGAGCTGTTATAGCCGCTTCCTATGCCATCAGCTGAGGGCTAAATGCTGAATGCTGCCATAAGCTCCAGCTGCCGGTTGTTTTGTAAAAATGGGAGGAATCTGTGAGCATATATTGGATGTCCGTGTGCTAAGGAAACGGCATTGATCTATGGATCCTTAAACAATTCCGAACCTTGGAACCGGATGAACACAAGCTTGTTTGTCATTGCCTCATCCGAACGTTCGTATGATTTTATTTTACAAAGGAAAACTCAGCCTGACAAGAATGCGCACTTATTCCAACACCCGGATGATCTTTACAAACTGTTTTTTATAATAACCGGAGAAGGTAGAGATGATCACGCCGCTGCCGGTTCCGGCTGCATGAATAAAGCTCAGCGGCGCTTCGGTTGCTGTAATAATCCCGATATGCCCGATCCGGCGGCTGTTTTCTCCCCTGAACAGGATAAGGTCGCCAGGTAATGCCTTTTGCGGGCTTATTTCCCGCCCTGCATGTTCATAGTTATAGGAACTGCGGGGCGATTTTACACGGTAATGCTGGAAGATATGGTAGAGAAAGCCGGAACAATCGAACCCTTTATCCGGATCAGCGGAGCCATATTTGTAGGGCGTGCCCAGGAAGCTTTTTGCATAGGCAATAAATGCTTTCCGGTCAATCGGCAGCGGCCGGTCTATTGACAGAGCCGCAGGCATATCGGGCATCGGGCGGGATGGTTCAGACGGATCGGTTACTGCCGCATTGGGTGCAGCGGACTGCCTGGTTTTTTTAGAAGCCGTGCAGGCGCTCAGGAACAGTAACAATACTATAAAGAATGTAAGCGGAGGTTTCATCATCGATGATGGGTTACCGCAATTATAATGCCGGTACCATTTAAATAGAAGCGGTTTCGTTTTGAAAAATTATCGGGTATATTTGCGGGTTAAACAATGTTCATTATGCGTATACGATTTTTTGCATTCTTTTTAGCAATGACGCTTGCTTCGGGTACCACATTGTTGGCACAGGGGAAAAGCACTCGCCAGGTAGAAGCCGCTGTTAAAAAACTCACCAAGGCGATGCTGGATAGCGATATACCGGTATTAAGCGCATTGGCATCGGAGCAACTGACCTATGGCCATTCCAGCGGTAAAGTACAGAATAAAGCGGAATTTCTGGAATCTTTTAAAACAGGGGCCAGCGATTTTACAAAGATCGATATTAAAGATCAGACCGTTTATATTGTAAACAATACGGCCATTGTACGGCATCTGCTGGATGCAGATACCAATGATAATAAGCAACCCGGGCATACCACATTAAAGATCATGACGGTTTGGACAAAAGCCGGTAGCCAATGGGTATTGATCGCGCGCCAGGCCGTAAAAGCCCAATAAAATAATACGTACATGAAAGGATTCTTTTTCACAATAGCGGTGGCTGTTGGAGCGGCAGTGTCTGCCCAAACAAAAACCATTGAAGTCATCAACCCGTCAGCCATAGAGCGGCAGGACGAGCTGGTGGTATTAAAACGTGCCTGGATCAAACGCAAACTACCGGCATTGAAGGAGGGACAGTACCTGTTGATAACGGATAAAAAGACTCCGCAGCTGGTACAGTTTGACGACCTGGATGGCGATGGCAACTGGGACGAAGCGGTGCTGTTGCTGAACCTGGCACCCCGTCAAAAAAAGGTACTTTCAATTGCTGCCAGCGACCGGCCTGCGGCCATAAAGGCGGCGGTACGTGCTTATGTGCGGCAGAAGCATCGGTTACCGGACAATAATTTTGGAAATAATGTAATGGCGGATACCATGCCGTATAATAACGTTCCGACCGATTTCTCGAAACAGCAGTTGCCTCCTTACTTAACCGAAGGGCCGGCCTGGGAAAATGACAAAGTGGGGTTTCGTAAATATTTCGATATACGGAATGCCAATGATATCTGGGGAAAGCGTGTGCCGCAGATGGTGTTGGATGAAGTGGGTACCCACCCTGGAAACAGCTATCATAATTTATCCGATTGGGGCATGGACATTCTGAAAGTGGGAAAATCGCTGGGGGCCGGCGCCCTGGCGCTTCGCACAAAAGTAAAAGGGAATGATTCCCTCTTCCGGTTTGGCCGTAACGTACAACAGACGGTGTACCGGCAGCTGAGCTCCGGGCCGTTGCGCGCAGTATTTGAAATACAGTATAAAAACTGGAACTACCTGCCGGATGCAACGCCTATCAATGTTACAGAGCAGATCAGCATCTGGGGCGGCCAATATTTTTTCGAAAATAAGGTCACCTTCAGCAACCTGCCGGCAAACGCATCGCTGGTGACCGGTACCATCGATTTTTACAGCAAACAAGATTATAGAATAAACCGTTCGGGCATTGCAGGCCTGTATACCTACGATCAGCAAAGCGAAAATAAAGACCAGCTGGGTCTGGGCATTTTAACAGCCGCTTCAAATGTGAAAACATGGGGCCATATTACAACGGCCAATACCGATGTTACCAATGTATTTACACTGGATATGAAGATATCAGCCGGCCGGCCTGTAGTGTACCGCTACTATGTAGGCTGGGAGTTAACGGATAAGGCCTTTGCAACCCAACAGGGGTTTGAAAAAATGATGAGACGAGAAGCAGAGAAGTTTACAAAACCACTGGTTGTACGGTAGGCCGGGGAATGTAAAATGTGGAATTTCAATTTAAAAGTGCAGGAGGAATAACAGTTTGTCGAAAAAGTTACGGAGCGGTATCCGCCACCCACTTCGATATTTATTATTCTTCATTTGTTATTCTGGCATCCCGCAGGGAACGCTTCAGGTTTAATATTTCAGGCTGATCTCGTTTGGCGTCTGATGTGTAAAGCGGCACTCCGGGATCCTGCAGCTGCCGACGAAGTATAGGTTACGGAGCAGTAAGGATACTCCCACTTCTGCATTTAATATTTTTCGTTTGTTATTTTAAATTCCTGGCTATTACCAGTCTTTCTCGTTACTGGTTCCATATTGTGATTTGTCCTCAGAAATCCGTTGCTGGGTATTTTTTTCCTTGTTTTCCAACTTATTAAGCTGGTTTTGAGCCTGGTGCTGATTGAGCCGGGATTTGTCGGGTTTCCGGTTTTCATCTTCTTTTTTGTCCTGGCCGCCGCCGCCGCCACTTTGCTTTTTCCTTTCCAGTAATGCTTTCTGAAGGTTTTCACGCGCTTTTGTATCCTTACTGTTGAAGCGCAGGGCATTCTTATAAGCTTCAATGCTTTCTTCCAGCTTGTTCTGGTTGGAGTATACGACCCCGGTATTATAATAAGCGCCCGAGCGCAGTTCCTCACTGGTTTGCCGCGATGTAGCCACCTGTTCATAGATCTTAATCGCCTCCTCCTGTTTTTTCAACCGGTATAAGGCATTGCCTTTGTTCATCAAAGCAATGTATTTTTGGGAACCATCCATTGCCTTATCATAAGCTTTTACAGCTTCCTCCATTTTTCCAGCCTTGTAATATTCGTTCCCTTGTTTTATAAAGTTATTGCCGTTCTGGGCCAGCAGGGGAAGGACCATCAGGTTCAGCAGGTATAAGAAACGCGCTTTCATTCTTTTGTTTTTTTGCCTTCCGGCAGCAACTGTTCTGCCACCAACAGTAAGAGCATGGCCGCAGCAAATACCCAGAAATAATAGGAGAAACTCATCAGGTTGGTATCTCCGGTTACCTTTTTGTCGATCTGGGCCAGCTGCGCATTAATCGATTTGATAGCAGCGTCAATATCGGTCAGGTGCACATAAACTCCATTGGTATTGGCTGCAATCTGCTGCAGTTCTTTCTGGTTGAGTTTTGAAACGATCGGCTGGCCGGTCTGCGGATCCAGCTTATTGCCGCCGGTTGAATCATCCGGTATATAGGTGCCTTCAGGAGATCCGATGCCTACGGTATTCACCATCAGCCCGCGTTTCTGCATTTCCTTTGAAAGCTCCAGGGCTTTTTCATCATGATCTTCTCCATCAGATATCAGGATCACCGCCTTAAACTTGGCTTCGCGTTCTCCAAAAGTTTTCAAGCTTTCTTCCAGTGCATCACCAATAACTGTGCCTTTTACCGGAACCACGTCCGGAGAGGCATCATTTACATAGATCTGGGCAGCGCTGTGGTCGGCACTGATGGGCATCTGGATATAAGCCTTACCGGCAAACCATACCAACCCGATCCGGTTATTGGGCATGGCATCCATCATCTTGCTGATAAACTGTTTGGCCAATAGCAGTCTGCTGGGCTTTACATCCTGGGCCAGCATGCTTTTGCTGAGATCCAGTGCAAAAACCACATCAATGCCTTCGCGCCTGATGCCATCGTCTCCCCCTGGTTTGCGCAAACTCATGGTACAAAGTACGCCCATCAGAAAAGCCAGGCATAGCAGGATAAATTTAAGGTTAAACCGGAAAGGGCTGTATCCCCTGATCATTGATTTTACGAGGGCCGGTTCCCCTATTTTGCGGATGGTTCTCTTTTTCCATCGCTTTACTGCTGAAAACAACAGCAGGAACAACAGCACCGCCGCGCTCAGCCAGATAAAATAAACGTATTGAAATTCAAAATTCATTACCCCGTAAAGTTAACAAGTTGAACGGGTTAAAACGTTAACAACTTGATAAGTTCCAACATTCTGATTTTTGATTTCTCATGTCTCATTTCAGACCACTGATTGGTTATTTTAAAGTGCGATTACCGAGCGGAACGGCATCTTCACTTTTACATTTGATATTTCTTATCGGATATTTTACATTCCTAAAGGGGTTACATCTTCCCTTCAAAAAAGCCCAATTGCTTTAAAATGTCTTTCAGCATTTTCAGTCGCACCGTGGTCATATCGTATTTGGGATCGGGCGATTCTACATTCAGTACGAAGAAATAAGGATGACGGTTTTCTTCGATCCAGCCGACGATCCAACCGAGCGCGTGGCCCTTTTCCGTTGTAGCCCAACCGGTTTTATAGGCCAGTTTATAGTTAGAGTTATTCTCAAACAGCATGGCGTTTTTTACTTTCTCCTGGTAAAGTTTGAAAAAGGGAAGTTCATTGAAGTACAGCTTTTTTACGAGGCCCAGGTTTTCATCGGGAGTTAGTTTCAGGGTATTATCGAGCCAAAATGTATCGATAGCCGAACGGATCTTAAAAAGTGTATCTTTCTTTCCGGCGCCGTAGTGCAGCGAATCCAGCCAGTATTGCATTTTTTCTTTGCCGATCCGTCGCGCTACTTCCTGGTAATAGGGCACGGCCGAAACACGGAAAGCCTGGTACATGGTCAGGTCTTTATTCCATTCAGGAACTGACCGTTGAACGCCATCCCAGGGAATAACCATGCTGTCGCTGGAAATGATCCCGGTTTGAAGACCGATCAGCGAATTTACAATCTTAAAAGTGCTTGCCGGAAGATAGGCACTATCCCGGTAACGGGCCAGGTTATATACGGTAAATTCACCCGTACCGTTATTCAAAAGGGCAAAAGTGCCATTGAGCTGGTGCGCATCAAAATATTTTTTTAAGGAATGGTCTTGTTTTACATTATTTTGTGTACAGGATACGATTAAAACGGCTGCCACAAACCCCCAAAGCAGGTGAGCAGTGTTGCTGATCCGGCTTACCGAGGCATTTTTCTTTCTTGTTGCTTTAGTCAAAAACATAATAGATATTAAACAAAGGACTGAATTAGCCGCAAAAATACAATCCGTTTACGTTTAGGAAGGATTTAATAATTTCTGGCATCTGAATTGCATCGTTTTTTATATATAAAATCCTATTATGCAGGATATTATAACCTATAAAAGAGCGGCTTTACACAATTACCGTTTAATCCTGGATACGCCTCCGGCTGTAAAGCGGAAAATAGCGGACATCAGCACCCGGCTCAATGCCTTTTTTCCGGGGATGCCGCTGGCGGGCGGCAGTGTGTTTATCTATCTTGCAAGTTTTTCCGTATATGAACCCGATGAAGTTGTAGTAACCGACCTGTTGTACCGCGCGGCATTGGCTACCATGCCGCATAAGGTTTATTTAAAGGGGGTTGCACATCTTGATGAAAAGGAAATTTATATCCCGGTAATGGAGGCGGATTGGATTAAAGCGTTGATTCAAAACATCTCAGCATTGACAGCCCCCTGGTGCAAAGAGCGGTTTAACGCCCAACCCCGCATCTCGCTCGCCCGTAACCTGCAGCCCTGGCAGTTTGAGCGGGTATGGCCATATTTTGAAAAAGAGTCTTTTCGTACCCGGTTCATTATGAATGGAATGCTCCTGTTACAACAGTTGGAAGGATATCAGTCCTGGCACGTGGAGCGAAAATTTACATTTGAAAATCAGCTGATTACAGACTAACTATACTTTGATATAAATCTTTCTTTTATCAAGCCAGTAACAGATAGCCCACATAAAAAGAATCACACAGAGGGCATATAAAAGGGAACCGTTCTCTTTTGCGCCGGGCGTATATACCAGCACCTTTGTGTAGAGCCAGTTCCAGGGAGTAACACCTTCTTTTGTTTTAAAGAGAGCCGCTGTTTTTGGTAAAAAGGCACTTAAAGCGAAGATAAACAGGGGGTTTTTTCCAAAAACCTCGAAAAACCGGCCTAAAAATCCGTTTTTTTGCCGGATTTCGATAAAATAGATCATCGTTGCGATCGTCACGATGGCGAGTCCCGTGGTGTATACAGTATAAGAACTGGTCCAGATCTTTTTATTGATCGGGAATACCATATCCCAGCAAAACCCGGTGAGTAACAATGCGATACCTGCTACAAAAAGCCCGGTCAGCATTTTAAACATCGGGTTTGCCGGACTGTTTTTATCCAGGGGTTCCGGCATATCAGTACTGCAATTACGGATATACATTCCCACCAGGTAGCCAAAAACCACCTGTACGATGGCCGGCAATGTGCTGGCAATACCTTCCGGATCAAAGGGAACGCCCTCGCCTTTATACATATGAGCGGTATGAAGAATCAGCTTGTCTACCCATTCCGTTCCAAACCAGCCGACCAGGCTGTAAGGGTCGGCCGGGTTTCCGATAATGCAAAGCGCCCAATACAATAATAACAGGACCACAGAAAGCAATGCGGCGGCCCGGGGCTTCAGATAGTAAGCGATAATGGAAGCAAAAAAATAGCAAACAGCGATGCGTTGCAGCACCCCAAAAATACGAACGCCTTTTTCGGGGCCGGAGGTCCAGGGAATCAGTTCCAGTGCGCCTTCATTCCAGCGCATAAAAGGGTACCAGTTCAAAAAAAGCCCGATTCCGAAGATCATCAGCGTTCTTTTGATTATTTTTTTCCAGAAAACCGTTGGGCCTGCTTCCTGCAAACGCGGCATCACGAACGCCATAGCATTTCCCACAGCAAATAAAAAAAAGGGAAATACCAGGTCTGTAGGAGTAAGTCCATGCCAGGGGGCATGCTCCAACGGAGCATAAATATGGGCCCAGCTGCCCGGGTTATTGACCAGGATCATCAGGCAAACAGTAGCGCCTCTGAAAACGTCAAGCGATCGATACCGGATTCTCATTTTAAGTGAATAAATGGTAAAATACAAATTTAGCCCATATCCCTTAAGGGCCGGAGAGAATTTTCTGTATAAACATTGTTACCGCTATATTTGCAGGGATGTTCCTGTAGCATTTTGTCTGGTCATATTTGATAGGGATGTGACTGAGGGGGCGAAGCCGTGTAAACAAATGAAAGAGAAAAACTGGTATGCGATCTATACAAAGCCCCGGTGGGAGAAAAAAGTATCAAAACTACTTACAGACCGGAATATTGTTACCTATTGCCCCCTAAACAAAGTAAAACGAAAATGGAGCGACCGCATGAAAACCGTTTGGGTTCCGTTGTTGCCGTCTTATTTATTCGTGTACATTCATAACGCGGAGCAGCAGAATGTGAGAGAGACACCTGGGGTTATTAATTTTGTATATATTGAGGGGAAGCCTGCGATTGTGAAGGATTTTGAAGTGGTCCGGATCCAGAAATTCTTAAGTGAGTTTGAAAATGTGGAACTGGAGCCTTTTAATCCTCAAAGGAATCAGCGGGTAATGATTAACCAGGGCATCCTGGTAGAGGAAGAGGGCCGGGTAATCGATTTAAAAAACAATAAGGTGGAGGTGGCGATTGAAAGCCTTAACTATAACCTGGTTGCCTTGTTTGATAAATCAAAACTGATCAATAACTAAATCAACTTTATGAAACTTATTAATTATACATCGTCGCTAATTGCGGTGTTGTTGACAGTATCCTGTGCTACGCAACAGAAAATGCCAAAATACCTGGAAGCCGCAACCAATGAGTCGATTGATAAAGAGACCCGGTTTCCAGAACTGGTGATTCAGAAAAATGACCAGCTGGCCATTCAGGTGTACAGTGATTTCATACCAACAAAAGATCCCAACCCGGATCTCCTTTACAACCAGCCCCTGCCGGGTGGAGGAGGTGCTACTGGCACCGGAAATACCGCCAGTAATACCAGCACTGCCAGCGGATACCTGGTAGACGGGGAAGGAAATATCGACTTTCCGCGGCTGGGAAAAATTCATGCGGAAGGGCTTACTAAAAAGCAACTGGAAACGGAGATTAAAAAAAGGCTGACGACACCGGTAGAACTCCTGAAAAATCCCACCGTGCTGATCCGCTTTCAAACCTACAAGATCGTTACCATTGGTGAATTCAATAATCCGCAAGTACTGAATATTCCCACAGAAAAAGTGAACATTTTTGAAGCCATTTCAATGGCCGGAGGTATTACTGAATGGGGCCGTAAAGACGAAGTAAAAGTGATCCGGGAACAGGACGGCAAACGGGAAATGGGTATCGTGGACCTTTCTTCTGCAAACGTTTTTGCATCTCCTTATTATTATCTGAAACAAAACGATATTCTCCTGATTGATCCTGTTAAGGATAAGCAGGAAATAAAGGATGAAACCAGGCGACTGAGCCGGCTTTCATTTGCGACATCTATTGCGTCTACTGCTGCGGTAATTGCGTCCATCATTATCACCATTACCAGAAAATAATAGAGATGCAGCTTTCCAGGGCATTTATATCATAAAATACTGCAATCATAGCTATGCAACCCATCGAGAAAAAAGAAATTTCTGGCAACCTTAGTGCAAGAGAACTTTTTTATAAGTATATCCGTTTTCTTCCCGTTATAGTTTTCAGCCTTATACTGGCTTTTTTTATTGCCTGGCTGTACCTGCGCTATACGCAGGAGCAATACAGCTCCGTTGGTAATATGCTCATTACTACAGAGGAGTCGAAGGGCGATAAGGTAGAGGAGCTGATCGAAGGGAAAAGTAAAACAACGAATCTGTTAAATGAGGTGGAGGTGCTGAAGTCGCGCCCTCTGATGATGCGTGTGGTTCGAAGTCTGGGTCTGCAGGTTGGTTACATCAAAAAAGGCAACGTAAAAAATATGAATGCCTATAAAAGGACTTCCTTCGCATTCGTTCCCGTACAACTGGTAGATTCCGCATTGTCTTTTTCCGTGGATATCGACTTTGTGAATGCGCATCAGTTCCGGGTAGATAAAAAGAACACGCTGTACAGTTTTGATCAATTGTTCCAGACGAAGAATGGTGTATTTAAATTGGTAAAAAATGGCGGGCAACCGGAGCCGGGCGCAGAATTTACCGTAACATACAGCCATGAAGATGTGGTGGCTGCCAATATGATCCGGGACCTGAACGTTCAACCCAAACTGGCAAATACGGGCATTTTGTTGGTAGAATATCATTCCGCCAACCCCTACCTTTCCTCCGATGTGGTAAATACCCTGATGAAAGAATACACCATCTGGAAGGTGGAGCAAGGGAATACTTCGATGGATCTCACCATCGAATTTATCAATAACCGACTGGGTATTGTACAGCATGATATCGACAGCCTGCAGCGGAAACTGGTGGCATACCAGCAGAATAATAACCTGGTAGATGCTACCCTGCAAATTACATCACTGTTGCAGCGGGCCCAGGAGCAGGATGCGGCGGGGCAGGAACAAAGAATGGCCATAAATACACTTGATCTGCTGGAAAGCAGTATTGCAAAGGGAGAAAATAGTGTATTAACACCTTCAGCACTTGGAGTAAAGGATCCCGGTCTGGGTGATGTATTGACAAAATTAAATGAAGCGCAGCTGCAGCGTAAAAATCTGGTGGATGGCAATGTTCCGGTAGACAACCCGCAAATAAAGCAACTGGATCAAACCATTGAAACCCTGCGGAAGGGGGCAGTAACCAATATACAAACGCTGAAAAACAGCTATAAGAAAAACCTGGGTTTTGTTTCCACGGAAAAGTCGAAAAATACCGGTGGTGCATTGCAAATGCCGGCAAAAATTACGGAACAAGCCGAAATTGAACGGGACCTTACTTCCAAACTGGCATTGGCGAAAGTGCTGGGAGAAAAGCGGGAAGAGGCGGCGATCAAACGGGCCAGTACTATTTCAAACACCAAGATCATAGAGAAGGCGGAACCCGACCTGGTGCCGGTAAAGCCCAACCCCAGGAATGTAAAACTGGCGGCCCTGCTTTTTGGCCTCGCTATCCCGGGCTTATTCCTGGTATTAAAAGAAGCACTTAACGACCGGGTCAATACCCGCTCAGATATAGAGCGGGCCACCAATGCACCGATACTGGGAGAGATCGGGCACTCCAAGTCGGACCAAACCCTGGTGGTGAGCAAAACCAAGCGCACCCTGATTGCCGAGCAGTTCCGGCTGCTGAGGTCCAATCTTCAGTATATTACCGGCAAGCGGGATAAGGTGGTGATCCTGGTAACTTCTTCGTTTGGAGGAGAAGGGAAATCGTTTATCAGTACCAATATGGCGGCGGTTTACGGTCTTACGGATAAAAAAACGATCGTGCTGGAATTTGACCTGCGGAAACCCAAGGTGCTGAGCGGACTCGATATGCAGAAACGGCAGGGGATCAGCAACTATATGATCGGGGATGTAGACCTGGATAGCCTGATCATTCCGGTGGCAGGGGAAGAGAATATGTATGTGCTGCCCTGTGGCCCGATACCCCCCAACCCCGCCGAGCTGCTGCTGAATGAAAAAACAGACCAGTTATTTGCACAACTAAAAAATAAGTTTGATTATATCATTATTGATACGGCGCCTATCGGTATGGTAAGTGATGCGCTTACCCTGGCCAAATATGCAGATTGTACCCTGTATGTAACCCGGCAGGGACATACGTTTAAGAAGCAGCTAAGCCTGATCAATGAGATGTATGAGAATAAAAAAATGCCCAATCTTTCTATTGTACTGAACGACACGAAGCTACCCACCGGCGGCGGCTATTATGGCAACTATGGCTATGGGTACGGCTATGGCGAAAAGAGCGGAAACGATTATTACCAGGATGATGCATTTATTGAAGGAAAGAAGAAAAAAGGCTTTTTTAGCGCTTTGGGAAAAACAAAAAAAGGGTAACCAGGTACACAGGAGTTGGTGCACAAGGAAAAGGATACCTGAGGTTCCTGATATCTAACGGGTAAGTATTTTAAACACCTAATAATTAATGTCAAGAAAAATTATCATTACCGGCGGAGCGGGATTTATCGGATCCCATGTAGTGCGGTTGTTTGTAACAAAGTATCCGGCGTATACCATTGTCAACCTGGATGCGCTTACTTATGCGGGCAATCTTGAAAATCTCCGGGATATTGAAAACCTCCCGAATTATATTTTTGAAAAAATTAATATCGTTGACGCAGCGGCGGTGAAAGCGGTTTTTGAAAAACATCAGCCGGATGGCGTGATTCACCTGGCAGCAGAGAGTCATGTAGACCGTTCGATCGCCGCTCCCCTGGACTTTGTCTATACCAATGTGATCGGAACCGTAAACCTGCTGAACGCTGCCAGGGAATTGTGGAAAGATAACCATCAGGATAAACGGTTCCACCATGTTTCTACGGACGAGGTATACGGCGCATTGGGAGAAACGGGGTTCTTTACCGAAGCAACCAAATATGATCCGCATTCCCCGTACTCTGCTTCCAAAGCTGCTTCCGATCACTTCGTATGTGCCTATTCTGACACCTACGGCTTACCGGTGGTGTTGACCAATTGCTCTAATAACTACGGGCCCAATCATTTTCCGGAGAAACTGATCCCGTTAATGATCCATAACATCATCCACAACAAGCCACTGCCGGTATATGGCGACGGCAAATACACGCGCGACTGGTTATATGTGATTGATCATGCCCGGGCAATAGACCTGGTATTTCATCAGGGGGCGGTTGGTGAAAAATACAACGTGGGTGGTTTTAATGAATGGAAAAATATCGACCTGGTGAAACTACTGTGCAAACAGATGGATGAAAAGCTCGGCCGTCCTGCAGGTACCAGTGAACAGCTCATCACGTTTGTAAAAGACCGGCCGGGGCATGACCTGCGTTATGCGATTGATGCCAGTAAGATCAATAAAGAGCTGGGCTGGATGCCTTCCGTCACTTTTGAGGAAGGACTATCCAAAACGATCGATTGGTATTTGGAGAACAAGGAATGGCTGAACCATGTGACCAGCGGGGCGTACCAGGCGTATTACGAACAGCAATATACGCATTAGCCGAAGGAAACGGATCGGACTAATGAATGGCAGCGGAATTTTTTTAGAGAAGAAAGTTTATAATTCGCATTCATGAAAGGAATCATTTTAGCGGGCGGATCGGGCACCCGCTTATATCCCATTACAAAAGCAATCAGTAAGCAGCTGATGGCAATCTACGATAAACCCATGATCTACTACCCGCTTTCTATACTGATGATGGCGGGAATCCGAGAGATCCTTATTATCACTACACCAGAAGATCAGCCAGGATTTAAACGCCTGCTCGGTGACGGAGCCCGTATCGGTTGCCGTTTTGAATTTGCTGTGCAGGAGCAACCCAATGGCTTGGCGCAGGCCTTTGTGATCGGGGCCGATTTTATCGGTACGGATAAAGTAGCGTTGGTGCTGGGTGATAATATTTTTCACGGAGTAGGACTCGGGTCTCAATTAAAAAAGCTGACCGATGTGGAAGGCGGGTATGTGTTTGCCTACCAGGTATCGGATCCTGAACGGTATGGCGTGGTAGAATTTGATGAGAATAAGGTAGCGCAATCGATCGAAGAAAAGCCGGCGGTGCCCAAGTCTAATTATGCGGTGCCGGGACTTTATTTTTATGACAATACTGTAGTGGACATTGCAAGAAATCTGAAACCTTCTCCTCGTGGAGAATATGAGATCACCGATGTAAATAAAGAATACCTGAAGAAGGGCCTGCTGCAGGTGGCGGTACTGGACCGGGGAACGGCCTGGCTGGATACAGGCACCTTTGATTCACTAACCGATGCAGCCGAGTTTGTGCGGGTAATTGAGAAACGGCAGGGATTAAAGATCGGATGCATTGAAGAGATCGCTTATCGTAACGGATTTATCAGTAAGGCACAGTTAGACTTGTTGGCGGATGAACTGGCCAAAAGCGGTTACGGAGATTATTTGAGAAAGATAAAATAATTTGAAAATGTGGAAATGTGAAAATGAAGAGCCGGTTATGGTCATTGCAGCCACAGCCTCCGGTCCGGATTCTTAATTTTTTTTGAACCTTGATATTTGTTTCTTGGCTTTTGTAATTTGTTATTTGTTGTTTATTATTTGAATCGCAATGAACGTACAACTTTTACAGGGAGGACAGCATACAGACCAACGGGGTTCGCTGCTGTTTAACAATGGTTTTGATGCAAGCCCGGTAAAAAGGATTTATACCATCGAACATAATAATACCTCGCTGATCCGGGGATGGATGGGGCATGAAATTGAAAACCGGTGGTTCACGGTCGTAAGCGGCGGGTTCCAGGTAAAAGTTAAGCCTGTTAGCGACTGGCTGCAACCGGAGCTGGATGAAAAGGATACGGCTGTTTTTACTTTAAAAGCCGGGGCCCTGGATGTGTTGCATATACCTCCGGGACATATTTTTTCTTTACAGGCATTGGAACCCAGCTCAAAAATCCTGGTGATGGCCGATCACCCGGTGGGTACTACCAATGATGAGCACCGGTACCCTGTTTAGACAGATCCAGTATTCGACATTTGAAACTTAGAGCTTAGTATTTATAGCATGATGTCTCCAAACTTCTTCGCACACCCTTCTGCTGTTATCGATGAAGGTTGCGTTATTGGTGCAGGTACTAAGATCTGGCACTTTTCGCATATTATGACAGGATGCACGATCGGAGACCATTGTAATCTTGGTCAAAATGTAATGATCGCTTCCAAAGTGTTTCTTGGCAATCACGTGCGGGTGCAGAACAATGTATCCATCTATGAAGGAGTAATCTGTGAGGATGAAGTATTCCTGGGGCCCAGTGTGGTTTTTACAAATGTAATTAACCCGCGCAGCGCGATTAGCAGAAAAAATGAGTTTAAGCAGACGCTTGTTAAGAAAGGTGCAACCATAGGCGCCAATGCAACCGTCGTTTGTGGAAATATAATCGGTGCATATGCTTTTATTGGTGCGGGCGCCGTGGTCACTAAAGATGTACCGGCCTATGCTCTGGTAGTGGGAAACCCGGCACGCCAGACGGGCTGGATGAGTGAGTACGGGCAGAAGCTGCAATTTGATGCTACAGGAATAGCGATTTGCCCGGAAAGTGGTGTAACATACGAACTGAGAAGCGGAGCAGTATATAAAAAGTCTTAAGAAGGTGAGTGGGAAAACAAGATTTTCGGTTATTGGGTATGGACATATGGGAAAACGGCATGCAAGTGTGATTGGGGAACACCCTGATTGCGAACTGATGGCAGTTGTGGACATGCACCCGCAGCAGGAATTACCAGGGATTCCTTTTTATAAGGATCTGGATCACTTTTTGGAATCCCTCACTGCTGCAGCAACCGATGTGGTTGTAATTGCTACACCCAACGGGCTACACGCGCAACAGGCATTAAAATGTTTAGATGCCGGGAAGCACGTATTGATTGAAAAGCCGATGGCGCTGAACAAGGCCGATGCCGAGGCGATCCTCGCAAAGGCTGCTGATGTGCAGCGACAGGTATTTGTAATGATGCAGAACCGGTTCAGCCCTGTAAGTGCCTGGTTAAAGGAGGTGGTGGATAGCGGTGTGCTGGGGAAGATTTTTTTAGTTCAGGTCAATTGTTTCTGGAACCGGGATGACCGCTATTATAAAAAAGGAAGCTGGCATGGCACCAAAGAGCTGGATGGCGGCGTATTATTTACGCAGTTCAGTCATTTTATTGACCTGCTGTTGTGGTGTTTTGGAGATGTGACCAATATTCAGGCAAAACTGGCCAATTTCAATCATGGCAATGCCATTGAAATAGAAGATACAGGAACAGTTCAATTTGATTTTGTAAACGGAGGTCTTGGCTGTTTGAGTTATACCACAGCGGTATGGGATAAAAACCTGGAGAGCAGTGTCACGGTGATTGCGGAAAACGGGTCGGTAAAAGTGGGAGGGCAGTATATGGATAAAGTAGCGTTTTGTCACATCAAAGACTACGCACTTTCCGAAAGAAGGTTCCCGGATATGGAAGATGGTGATACGGGACGGGCCAATCATTATTTTGTTTTAGAAAAAATCAGAAACGTACTGAAATCGGGGGCCGGTATTACAGCAGAAGCCAGCGGAGGGTTAAAGGTGGTTGATATCGTTCAGAATATTTATAAAACGGAAACCATATGAGTTTGAAACCAGATATAATACAGCTGCCTAAAGTACTTGATAAACGAGGGAATCTCTCTTTTTTTGAACACCCCCGTCAATTGCCTTTTAGCATTGCTCGTACTTATTGGATTTACGATGTGCCTGGCGGTGAAACCAGGGGAGGACATGCCTTTAAGGTGCAGCAGGAGTTTATTGTTGCCTTATCCGGTAGCTTTGATGTGGTGTTGCACGATGGTGAAAAGGAGCAGGTGTTTTCTTTGAATAGAAGCTATTACGGTTTATACGTTCCTCAGATGTATTGGAGACATATGGAGAATTTCTCTACGAATTCTCTTGCGTTAATTGTATCTGATAGAGCTTATGATGCATCTGATTATATCAGGGATTTCGTGGAATATAAACGGCTGAAAAATGACTAAAAACCTAAACGTGTTTGATTGTTCAGTTATTGACCTGGGAAAAGTTGGTTTCGATAAAGGCCATTTGACCATTGTAGAAAATGAAAGTCATTTCCCATTTGCAGTGAAGAGGGTGTTTTATTTATATGATATTGTAGGTGGAGAAAGCAGGGGCGCACATGCACATAAAGAATGCCATCAATTTTTAATTGCAGCCAGCGGCAGCTTTGAGATTAGTCTGGATGACGGGAAATTTAAACGCCAGGTTTTTATCAACCGCCCGGATATGGGATTACATATACCGCCTGGTATTTGGGCTAGTGAAATGAATTTTTCATCAGGCGCTATTTGCCTGGTTTTGGCATCGCATAGCTATGATGAGAATGATTATATAAGAGATTACCAGGTTTTTTTAAATTTTAGAAATGGCTCAAATCCATCCTTCGGCGGAGGTCCAATCTGACAAGATTGGCAATGGCACTACGATTTGGCAATTCTGCGTGATCTTAAAAAACGCGACCATTGGAGAGAACTGTAATATTAATTGCCAGGTTTTTATAGAAAATGATGTAATAATCGGGAATAACGTTACGATCAAATCCGGTGTTCAGGTCTGGGATGGCGTTGTATTGGAAGATAATGTATTTATTGGACCTAATGTGACCTTTACAAACGACCTGATTCCCCGTTCCAAACGATACCCCACAGCATTTTTGAAAACCCTTGTAAAAAAAGGAGCTTCTGTGGGGGCGAATGCTACGATTGTTGCCGGAAACACAATCGGTGAGAATGCACTTATTGGCGCAGGCAGCGTAGTAACCAGAGATATTCCCGCCAATACCGTTTGGTTTGGCAATCCGGCCAAACAAAAAGGTATAATTGATGAAAACGGTAAGATAATATACGATAAAAACAATGATTAAATTTCTTGATCTGCAAAAAATAAATCTTGCCCATCAGCAGGAAATAGAAGATCGGTTAATAAAAACATTCAGATCTGGGTGGTATTTATTGGGTGAGGAACTTAAAAATTTTGAAGCTAACCTGGCTAATTATATTGCAACTTCTAACGCTATCGGTGTTGCCAATGGTCTGGATGCCTTGCGTCTGATATTTAAAGCCTACATCACTTTAGGAGCAATGCGGGAAGGCGACGAGGTTATAGTGCCTGCCAACACTTATATCGCTTCTGTTTTGGCGGTAAGTGATAACCGCTTAAAGCCGGTGCTGGTAGAACCAGATATCAATACTTATAACATTGATGTTTCGAAAATTGAAGCAGCGATTACTGCCAGAACAAAGGCCATAATGCTGGTGCATTTGTACGGTCGGGTTGCCTGGTCGGGAGATCTGAAGCGTCTTGCTGAAACATATAACCTGAAAATTATAGAAGACAATGCACAAGCCATTGGAGCTTCGTTTATGGGAGTAAAAGCGGGGAATCTGGGGGACGCCGCCGGCCTTAGCTTTTATCCCGGGAAAAATTTAGGAGCATTGGGCGATGCGGGGGCTGTAACAACAAATGATGACAGGCTGGCCGCTGCTATACGAGCATTGGCAAATTACGGGTCTAATCAGAAATATGTAAATATCTACCAGGGGTTAAATTCCCGTTTGGATGAAATACAGGCTGCTGTGTTGGATGTTAAATTGAAGTATGTTGACGAAGAGAACGCAATTAGAAGAACGATTGCCAGCCGTTATATACGGGAGATAAAGAATCCTGCAATCATACTTCCGGAAGCACCTTTAGATAGCGCAGAACATGTTTGGCATTTGTTTGTAGTACGTGCAAAAGAGCGGGACCGGCTACAAGCGTACCTGTCAGAAAATGGAATACAAACATTGATTCACTATCCTGTTCCTCCACATAAACAGGAAGCATATAGCGAATGGAGTGACTTGTCTTTCCCCATTACGGAGCAAATACACGAGGAGGTATTGAGTTTGCCTATTAGTCCGGTGGTTACGAGGGATGAAGTGAATAATGTAATAGCTGTTATAAATCAGTATGTTTAAAAAAGTAATAGGAAAATGTTTTGACAGAATAAAGAAGTATAAGAAAATATTTTTTTATTTTCTTCTGCCTAATTTAGGAGCAGGGAAAAGAATTAAGTATAAATCCTTGCCTGTTGTTCAGCAACGGCTAGTTATTACAGGGAAAGGGTGTGTTGAAATTGGAGAAAATTGTTCTTTTGGATTTACCTTAGGCGGATTTAATTACAAAGGAATAATCGAATTGCAACCTAGGTTTGCCAATGCTAAAATTGAAATAAAGGACAATGTTTCAATGAACAACAATGTATGCATCATTTCCGCAAATAGAGTGGTAATTGGGAGTGAGACATTGATTGGGCAAAATGTTTTTTTAATGGACTTCGAGGCCCATGGGGTCGCCCTCGATGGGAGAAAGAAAATAGGTGAAATAGGCGAAATTAATATTGGTCGAAATGTTTGGATAGGAAACAATGTTTTGGTGTTAAAAAATTCATGTATTGGAGATAATTCAGTGATTGCCGCAGGTGCAGTTGTTAGTGGCCGTTTTCCAGCAAATGTGATCATAGGAGGCGTGCCCGCAAAAATAATAAAGCAATTGTAAAAATTAAATATTGAAGAATCAGCATCAGCAGTCCTCCTATCGTCAATTGTTTAAGGCTACTTCGTTGTTTGGGGGGGTACAATTAGTCAATATCTTTATTTATGTACTCCGTTCCAAAATGATTGCGATACTACTGGGTCCTGCAGGCATGGGTGTTTTTGGTTTGTTTACTACAGCCCTCAATCTTATAGGAGGTATTTCAGGGTTCGGATTGGGTAGTAGTGCAGTTAGAGCTGTAGCTGAGGCTAATGAAAATGGAGATACTAACAGGTTGCTAAAGACTGTTGCAATAGTTAGAAAATTGGTTTGGATTACCGGCGTTTTGGGAGCTTTAATGGCTATTATTTTTGCTCCATTGTTGAGCAAAGCGACATTTGGAACATTCAACTATACAACGGCTTTTTATATTCTTTCTGTCTCCCTGTTGTTTAATCAGCTTACTGTTGGTCAAAATGTGTTACTGCAAGGTTTACGGCAATTGAAGTATTTGGCAAAAGCGAATGTACTTGGGGCCGCAATTAGCTTGTTCGTTTCATTGCCTTTATATTATTGGTTTCGTATAAATGGTATAGTACCAGCAGTTGTTATAACAGCCGGGGCCATGATGTTTATAGCTTGGTACTTTTCACGTAAAATGCAAATTGACAAAGTTTGGGTAAGCAGAAAGGAGATTTGGGGAGAGGGAAAGGAGATGCTAAAAATCGGTTTTTTTTTAAGCTTAAGTAGCTTTGTCGGGTTGGGGGAATCATATCTTGTTCGCATTTTTATAGGTAAAATGGGCACTATAGAAGATGTCGGCTTTTATAATGCCGGATTTATGATTATTGGCACATACGTGGGCATGATATTTACGGCGATGTCGACAGACTATTATCCACGTTTAGCGGGCATTGCTTCCAAAAGAGATCAGTTACGCAATTTGGTTAATCAACAAGCTGAATTGGCAGTCTTAATATTGGCGCCTATTTTGTGTATCTTTTTGGTGTTTATTCACTGGGGAATAATAATACTGTATACGAATCAATTTGCGCCAATAAATGGCATGGTTCAATGGGCGGCTCTGGGCATGTACTTCAAAGCGGTGACTTGGGCTGTTGGTTTTATTTTTTTAGCATCGGGTAATGCAAAGCTTTTTTTTTGGAGTGAGATGATATCAATAGGAACCTTGTTACTATGTAATATTACTGGGTATTGGCTTTGGGGGTTGGAAGGTTTAGGAATCTCTTTTCTGGTAGGATATATCATATGTTTTTTTCAGGTTTCATATTGGACTAGGCGATTTTATTTGTTTTTTTTTGAGAAAAGATTTTGGCTAGTCTTCTTAATACAATTAAACATTGGGATATTATGCTTTTTAGCGGTGAAATTTTTGGCGGAACGATGGGCCTACGGGGTTGGGGGAATATTAATTGTTGTATCTGCATCATATTCCTTTTTCCAAATTGACAAAAAGATCGGGTTGCTAAATATGATACAACGTTTTATAAAAGAAAAGAAGGGAAGCTAGAGAATTTGCGTTTCCAATGCCTAGACTAATGAGCTTATTGTCAGAAGAGTATTGCTGGGGTAGTCAAAATAGTGTATTTTTTATTTAATTGTTCTGAAGTGGAAGGGGAAGATCTTCTTGTATCGATAATAATCATTACCTATAATTCAGGTGACTATGTTCTGGAAACATTGGACAGTGTAAAAGAGCAAACATATCAAAATATCGAATTGATAATTTCAGATGATGGTTCATTTGATGATACGGTAACACTCTGCGAAAAATGGCTTTCGTTCAATATGGAACGATTTGTAAGAACTAAGTTATTGGTTGCAGATCAAAACAGGGGTATTCCGGCAAATTGCAACAATGGTATAAAATCAAGTAGCGGTAGCATTGTTAAGTTATTAGCAGGAGATGATGTTTTTTACAATACAGCAATAGAAGATTGTGTAAAGCTCTTTAAAACCAGTCGGTTCGATCTATTGCAAACGAACGCAACAGTTTTTAAAGGGGCTTTAAATGCACCGGGTATGAAAGACGATTGGGTGGCTGCGAGATTGGATAGACTTTTTTTTGAGCTAGCTCCCAGGCAACAATATAAGGTTCTAAAATACAGAAACTTTTTGCATGCTCCGGGAGTTTTTTTTAATTCAGATATTTTTAAAAAAATTCAGTTTGATGAGGATTTTGCACTTATCGAAGATTATCCGTTTTGGATAATGGCCGCCAAGGGCGGGCTGAGAATTTCTTATTCAACTATTTTAACGGTAAAATACAGAATACACGATCAATCGGTTCAATATACGGGAAAGCCCTTCGCCTCAGAAAAAAAAATTAATATGCTTTCGGCTATACTTTCAAAGTACTATAGCGACTATCAATATAGTTTATCCCGATTGAATCATTTATGCTACATTTTGCTGGATCGGATGGGCGCAAATGTCAACAACAAGCTAAGCAGAACCATTTATTCCGTCCTCGAGAATATTACGAGGTTTTCTGTTCATCTTTACATGAAATGGCTTCTATGGTTTTCCTCTTCTGATTCACGCCCTATCACCCGTAAGAGCTCATAGTATAGATCTAATAGTTCAGCACCAATGAAGATTATTCGTTTGTCAACTTTTTTAGATTATGGTGGTATCGAGTCTAAAATGGTCAAACTTTCATCCCATGAAGATTTTGATAATGAGTGGGTGTTTATGGCGCTTGGAAAGGGCGGAAAGGCTGCTGACGCAATTGCGAGGAATGGCAAAAGAGTAGTTTGTCTTAATTTAGATCATCGGATTCCTGCCTTCACAACGATCTGGGGACTGTCGCGGTCGTTAAAAAATGAGAAGCCAGATGTTTTGCATACCTCAGGCGCGGAGGCTAACTTTTTTGGATTTATTGCAGGGAAAATTGCTGGTATTCCAAAAATAATCGTTGAGGAGATAGGGATAGCAACCCAATCCAGAATAGGAAGATTGATCTTTAAGTATATTTTTAGGAATTCTTCAATTGCTGTCGGAGAATCTAAAATTGTTTTAAACAATATAAAGGAGAAGTATGGTTTAACGAACGATAGGGTAAAAGTAATTTACAATTTTGGAACCTTTGATTATGATTTCCGCGGATTGACGGCAAATAAAAAGAATAATTTCTTCCAGATCATAATGGTTTCTCGTCTTGAACCTGTTAAAAATATTACAGGTGTTTTACATGTTATGGCTAAGTTGGTTCATGTAGATCATATTCACATTAACCTTGTGATTCTTGGATCTGGTTCTCTTGAAGTCGATCTAAGAAATGAAGTCAAGTCTCTCGATATAGAAGATTACGTCGATTTTAAGGGGCTTGTTGAGGATCCATACCCGTATCTTTTGCAATCAGATTTATATATTCTTAACTCTTTTTCTGAGGGATTCTCAAATGCTTTGTTGGAAGCGATGTATTGCAAAGTCCCATCACTTAGCACGAATGTAGGAGTTGCTCCTGAAATTATTAATGACGGAGTTAACGGGTTTATTGTGCCAGCAGATGATACTGACGCATTGTATGAGCGGCTACGTAAGGTTGTGACCTTACCTAAAGAAGAATTACTTGAAGTAGGTTTGAGTGGATATGAATGTGTTGTGAGTATGTTCTCCCTGGACAAGCACATCAAAGAATTGATGGAAATTTACATCTAGAAAAAATGCCGGAGGAAGTACTTTTTGTTACGTGGGACGGCCCTCAAACAAATTATTTGGAGGGGCTTTTTATGCCGATTTTTTTCGAAATTTCGCGAAAGAGGGATGTGACATTTCATATCATTCAATTTTCGTGGGCTGATCAAAGTGAACATAACCAGTTGAAGCAATTGGCTCAGAAATATGGATTCGTATACATTCATTATCCGGTTTTGAGAAAGCCCAGTATTTCTATGGGCGCGATGTTAACGATTGCCGGCGCAAAGAAAAAAATAGCCAAATATCTTGTTCAAAATAACATCGATATAGTAATGCCCAGGAGTACCTTTCCTGCAATGATGTTATCCAGCCTTCGGAACGATAATCTTAAAATTATATATGATGCTGATGGGTTACCTATCGAAGAACGGGTAGATTTTTTTGGGATGAAAAAGAACTCTTTTCAATATAGATTTCTAACTTCTGTAGAGAATAAGATGATCGCAAAGGCTGATGCAGTAGTTACTCGATCTCGGAAGGCAAGTGAAATACATATTGCTAGAATAGGAAGAGAGTTGCGGAGTAAGCTTTTTGTTGTAAACAATGGAAGAGATACTTCTTTGTTTCGGAGGAGTGAGCTGGATAGAACCTCTGCACGTAATGAACTGGAGATAGAGGACGATGAAACTCTTTTTGTTTATGCCGGCTCCCTAGGTAGTCAGTATTGCTTGGCCGAAATGTTGAATATATTTGGACGATATCTAAAACAGTATAAGGCCAGATTTTTAATCTTAACGGGCGATACTGAGTATTTAGAAGCAACGATTCCCGAGGCTTTACGATCTTTTGTAATTTACAGAACAGTAAACTATGAGAAAGTCCCGTATTTCCTGAATGCCGGCGATTTGGCTTTTGCATTGCGGAAACCGACGTTTAGTATGCAAGGTATAGCTCCGATAAAGCTAGGAGAATACCTGCTCTGCGGCTTACCGGTAATTGCGAGCAAAGGTATTGGTGATACGGAGGACTATATTAAGTTTTTTGAGGAATGTTATCTTTTTGATCATACATTGCCTCTGGAGTTTCAGTATGAGAACATTGTTAATTTTATCAATAGAGCTAAGGAGTGTGATAAATTTGAAATTGCTTCGAAGGCAATTCCCCTTTTCTCTTTAGAAGCAGCTGCGGAGTCGTATATAAAGGCATTTGACAGCATTGGGATATAAGAATATTGAGAAGAATAAGTGTCCAACATCTAATTCGTTATTTTCATGTGTGGTATTGCTGGGTTCATAGATTTTAATCAAAAAAGCTCCAAAGAGACGGTTTATAAAATGGCTGCTTCCATGCCTCATCGGGGGCCGGATGGGCAGTCTGAATTTTTTGAGCAGTGCGAGGGTTACCAGGTTGGTTTGGGGCACCGTCGTCTTTCTATTATCGATCTCAGTCATGCAGCAGATCAGCCCATGACCTATGAAGACCTGGTGGTTGTTTTCAATGGTGAGATCTATAATTACAATGAAATTAAGGAAGAATTAACCGCCAGGGGGCACCAGTTTCAGACGACTTCCGATACAGAGGTAATCCTGCACAGCTGGAAGGAATGGGGTGCGGCAGCTATTCATAAATGGCATGGGATGTTTGCGCTGGTATTATATGACCGGAGCGGGCAGGAGCTGACGGCTATCCGGGACCGGGCGGGGGTAAAGCCTTTTTACTACTCGTTCCGAGATGGCCTGTTTCTTTTTGGATCGGAGTTAAAGGCTCTGGTGGCCCATCCTGCGTATCAAAAGGAAGTTAGCCCCGAAGTGGCGGCATCCTTCCTTCAATATGGAACCGTTCCGGCACCATATTCTATCTTTAAAAATACCTTTAAGCTCAGGGCCGGGCATTTACTGCGTATGAACCTTCGGAAACGAGAGCTGGTAACAGAGCAGTACTGGAATGTATACGACTATTACAATAAACCTAAACTTAGCATCAGTTTGCCGGATGCTATCAGTGAAACGGAGCGCATCCTCGAAAAGGCTTTTCAATACCGTATGGTAGCAGATGTGCCGGTAGGCGTGTTCCTGAGTGGCGGATTTGACAGCACCTGCGTAACCGCCCTGCTTCAAAAAAACAGCACGGGGAAAATCAAGACCTTTACCATCGGTACAACTGATAACAGATTGGATGAAGCGCCTTTTGCAAAACAAATTGCAGCACATCTGGGTACGGATCATACCGAATATTATTGTACGGAAAAGGAGGCCATGGACATCATTCCGGAGCTGCCTTTTTATTATGATGAGCCCTTTGCAGATAGTAGTGCCATCCCTACCATACTGGTAAGCCGGCTGGCCCGACAAAAAGTGACTGTAGCGCTTTCCGCGGATGCAGGCGATGAGATCTTTGCCGGGTACAACCGGTATGATTATATTAACCGTTACGGGCAAAAACTGCAAAGGATACCGGTGTCTCTTCGGAAAATAGCTGCCAGCTTGATGGAGTATATTTCATCTGAAACGATACCTGTGCTGCGGAATAAAGCCAATTTTCATAGTCGCTATGATAAATTAAAGAACCTGCTGCGTGAACCCTCTCCTGCAGAACTTCTAAAAAATCTTAGCATTGTTTTTCCGGACAGCGAAATAAAAAAAATATTTGCCTGCGCACCGGTCGGGCTTACCACCCTATATCAAAGCTGGGAGCTGAAGCCGGAGTATTATGATGCGCTTTCTTTTATGATGGCCGTGGACTACCAGACCTATCTAGCGGATGATATTTTGCAAAAAGTAGACCGGGCTACCATGAGCATCTGCCTTGAAGGACGGGAGCCATTTCTGGATCAGGATGTTATTGAATGGGCGGCACAGTTACCTACGGATTATAAATATCACAAAGGTATTAAAAAACATATCCTGCGAGAGATCGTGTACCCGTATGTGCCCAAAGCATTGATGGACCGCCCCAAGATGGGCTTCGGTATTCCGATAGCAGATTGGTTAGCTGGTCCATTAAGGCCCCTGGTGGAGGAGTATCTGGACGATGCGGTCCTGGCCAGGCATGGCCTGTTTCAGTTCGCGGAAGTGCAGCGTTTAAAGCGTGATTTCTTGGCCGGCAGGAAGGAGAAATATCTTAAAATCTGGCACTTACTGATGTTTCAGATGTGGTATAGGAAATGGATGCGCGTGTGAAAAATAGGCTGTCTTGTATTCTTTTCGTTTATTAAAATACGGATCTTGGCAAAAAAAAATGTTCTTTTTATAGTACCTTATCCAGTGGGCATGGCGCCTTCACAGCGCTTTAGGGTTGAACAGTTTTTCCCGTTGCTTCGTGAAAATGCAATCTCTTATGACATCTGCCCTTTTTTAGATGTAAATACTTGGCGTCTACTTTATAAGAACAGTTCTTCTATCCGGAAGGTTTGGGGAATATTATCCGGGTATGTTAATAGATGGTTGGTCTTTTTCAGATTACACAGGTATTCACTTGTTTTCATTCACCGTGAAGCAGCTCCGCTCGGTCCTCCTCTGTTTGAATGGCTGATTGCCAAAGTATGGAGAAAAAAAATGATCTATGATTTTGATGATGCAATATGGATTCCCAATACGAGCGCAGAGAATAAGCCGATGAATGCGCTTAAATCATTTTGGAAAGTACCGCTGATCTGTAAATATGCTACCATTGTATTTGGTGGCAACGATTTCTTATGTGAATTTGCAAAAGAAAGCGGTGCCAGGCGGGTCCTTTATCTTCCTACAGTTGTCGATACCGAAGGACGATATGGAAAAACAAAATCGAAAAAGAGGGATAGCGGGATTACTATTGGTTGGACGGGTTCGCACTCAACGCTTAAATACCTTAATCTGATTGTTCCGGTACTGAAAAGACTGGAAACGGAATACGAATTCAGATTTGTTGTTATTGCAGATAAGAACCCGGCTATACCGTTGAAGAATTATATGTTTATACCTTGGAACGTTTCAACAGAAATAGAAGATTTAGAAAAGATGGATATAGGCCTTATGCCACTGACCAATGATAAATGGAGCGAAGGTAAATGCGGGTTCAAACTTATTCAATATATGGCTTTGGGTATTGCATCCGTTGCATCACCCGTGGGCGTCAATAAAATAATTATTACGGACGGACATGACGGATTTTTATGCGAGGATCCTGATGAATGGCATACGGCCCTGAAAGAGTTGATCCTGAATGCAGATCTAAGAAGATCTATATGTGAAAATGGGCGGAAACGTATTGAACAAAAGTACAGCATTATTTCTCAGAAAAACGTCTTCATCGACGCCCTGAAATCGTAAAATGTAATGGTCGTGTTGTTGCTCTGTGTATAGATTTTAATCTGTTGTGATCGTTTTATTGTTACCTCCGTCAATATTAGAGGAGTCACAGCATTGGGTTATATAATATTTTCTTTGGTGTTGCATTATTGTGTTTTTATAATATACGCCCCTTAAAACGCCAATAAAATCCCCGGCCGGATAGCTGTTCGCGAGGCTAATAAACTTGCAGTTTATCAAGTGATATTTTTCCTTTGGCTGCCAGCCCGCCGGGGCGCTGATCCAAAAGAGCTTTTTATAACGCGCGGTCAACGTACAATTTTCAAACCGCACACGTCTCTTGTCATTTGTTTCGATAAGGAATGCTCCCGACGGTTGTTGCCCATTATATGGTTTGTCTTCAATCTGGCATTTAATAAATTTGGTAGCATCCTGATCATTTGGCGAGTCGTAGCCATGCACGATGGGGCCATAAATTTTGCATGCATTGAAGGTGAACCTGGGTTTTGTGGTCCAGATGCTCCATGTAGTACTACTCCAAAAGGTACAGTTATTAAAAGTCATATTACGGCTATCACCGCCATCAGCGACCATGCAGCATCCCGTTGCATTTATAAACTCGCAATTCTCAAACACGCCATTTTGATTAGGGCCATATTCAGCTTCAATGTCTAATCCAGCTCCGGGAGGAGAATAGAATTTTCCCTTTCCGGAATGATTGAACTGACAGCTCAGGGCGTAGACTCCATTTCCCCCAATCCATGAAAACCCCTGGCGGGCGTTATAGTTAAATTTGCTATTGAGTATTTTTATATTGTCAGCTGTGCCTGTCTTTATATTGGCAACGCAAATCCCATCTAAGCCGAAGTGATGTGAATTCACGTTTTGGATCGTTATTTCTTTGCTGTTTTGTATAAAAACGCCGTAATGAGGCAGCTGATAACCCACATCGCCATAAGATCCTCCCAATACAATCTTATCACTATTCCCGTCCAGCTCTATGTCTTTCACCACAATATTTTGGGATTTGTCAATGAATATACAATGTCCTAAACTGGCTGCCCACCGTGAATCAACAAAATAACCATTACCCTTACGCGGGTGTCCGCTGGCGGGATCGAAGGAGCCAAATTTCATCGCGTTGGAATATCTTAAAATCGTGCCGGGAGCTCCTTCAATTGTAAGGTTCCGGACATTTGTAAAATGTAATATATCCTGCCCTTTCCACTTGAATTGCTCGCTCTTGCCATTGTCAATGATTTGATTACCGACAATATAGACGCCTTTGGAAATTTTTAATTTTCCATTGCCGCCTCGTTCATTGAAAAATGCGGCAGCTTTTTGGAATGCTGCATGATCGTTGGTTCGCCCATCTCCTCGAGCTCCAAACGATTTGATGTCACGAACTACTATTGATTGCGCGTTCAATTGGTTTTGCGAACCGGCCACAATTTGTAGAACGAAAAAAAAGACAAAAGTTTTCATAGTATAAGAGATGCTAAGTATTTCTGCAAATGTACAAAATACCGATAGTGCGTTCCTTTAAGCGATAATTGTTTCAAACTTCATGGACAAACCTAACTAAGTATCAGGAGCTTTGGATTTCGGCAAATAATGAAAAAAAATTAAAAGATGAGAACCTTTAAAGGCAGATCTGTCAGAAATTAAATTCTCAAAAGTCTCAAAAAAAACTTTTGAGCGGGTTTGTTTTTATAGTATATAATTAATAAAGGAAATATATAAAATGGAAGGCAGGGTATCTTATATCTCGAAAGAGTGCCGAAATTTCCCGTGCTGATGCCTATAGAAAAAGCGAAAACTATAGCAAAAATTAAACAGAATTGAAGCGTAGGGTCCTTCGTAATTGTGACCCAGCACTGCTTGGGCCCTACGACAACAAGCAATTTAATAGTTAAAAAAAGAAATAAAAACGCTTCTATTGCTGAGGCTAAAATGATAATCTTTCCTGATTCCCATAAATAAGGGCGAAACAGACTAACGTTGACCGCTTGCGGAAACGTTAAGATCATATCACCTATGTTTTTAATATTTCCCAGATCATAGGCCGATCCCTCATCCTTAGAAGAATATTGGATCCAATCCCGGGTTATCTGAGCCGTCTGCTCAATGTTGTTCAGAGAATAACGCCCAAGCATATCTTCTCCCAATGAGGTCATAATATAAAAGGAACCTGTAAGTGTCGTTGTCAATGCCAACAGTTTAACAAGAAACCGCCCGGCAGCATTTTTCATTTTTGCCGTATAAACCGAAAGGACCCAAATTAGCAGAGCCGGTACAAAGGCCAGGAGGATATAAACCTTTACCCGGGCTACCAGCCAGAAGCTAAGAAGCGTTAAAAGAATATTTCCGGCCCGGAAGTTCCGCTGAATTAACATCTGGAAAACACCATAGGTAAGCCAACCCAATCCAAAAAGACAAATAGTGTCCTTAAAGATGCCGGACCCCCATACGACAACACTTGGAATAAAGAGTACTGCGATGCCTACCGGCTTTACAAGGTCTGGATAGATCCGGGCAAAGGTTCTAAACAACGCCCACATCCCCGTAAAGGAGATGGCTGCAAAGATTACAGCAATAGGCAGGTAAGTGGTGCCTACAAGTGTGCCGAAAAGAGCAGCCAGTGCGGCCACACTATAGCTGGCAGGATCCAGGTACCAATACATCCTGCTGATATAGTTATAATAGCCAATGGTACTTTCGTCCGGAATGCGAAGTAAGAGATTGATCCATTTAACCGGTGAATCATCAAAAGCGCTGTTGATGATCTTGGCATGCAGGAAATAGTTCATGGTATCTCCTCCCTTATAATAATACTCGTATACCAGCCCAATAAAAACTGCACCGATAATCTTTAAGGTTAACCCGGTAATAAAATAAGGCCGGTAGGGATGACCCGGGGGGTAGTGGCGGTTACGGAACCGGAAAGAAATGCCGTAAATAGCAGCCAGCACAAAAGGGAGAATCGCATAATCCAGGAGCGTTATATTTGGAGCCATCTGCAGCGGTTATTAATTAATGGGTAAAAATAAAACATTCGGCAGGAAATCCGCTTCCAGCTTCGTAAAAAGTGCTGCCAATAAAGTAGCTTTGCTGTTTTAGCATTGAATATGAAAAAACGCGTCTTGATTACCGGTGCCGCGGGTTTCCTGGGGTCGCATCTTTGTGATAAATTTATTGCAGAGGGATATAAAGTGATTGCAATGGATAACCTGATCACCGGCGATCTAAGAAACCTGGAGCATTTATTTCCCATCCCGGATTTTGAATTCTATCATCATGATGTTACAAAGTATATTCATATTTCCGGACCGCTGAATTATATCCTGCATTTTGCATCCCCGGCCAGCCCGATCGACTATTTAAAAATCCCCATTCAAACCCTGAAGGTTGGTGCCATGGGAACACATAACTGCCTGGGCCTGGCGAAAGATAAAAAAGCGCGGATCCTGGTGGCCTCCACCAGCGAAGTATATGGCGATCCATTGGTGCACCCGCAAACCGAGGAATACTGGGGAAATGTAAACCCGGTGGGGCCGCGTGGAGTTTATGACGAGGCTAAGCGATATATGGAGTCCATTACCATGGCCTATCATAGTTTTCATAAGGTAGATACAAGAATTGTTCGCATTTTTAACACTTACGGGCCCCGAATGCGCCTGAATGATGGCCGGGCGCTGCCGGCTTTTATAGGCCAGGCGCTAAGAGGGGAAGATATCACCGTGTTTGGAGACGGATCTCAGACCCGCAGTTTCTGTTTTGTATCAGATTTGGTAGAAGGGATCTATAAGTTGTTATTAAGCAGTTATACATCGCCGGTTAATATCGGGAACCCCGACGAAATCTCTTTAAATGATTTTGCGGAGGAAATTCTGGCTTTAACGGGTAATAAAGTTAGAATTATACACAAGCCGTTGCCTGCTGACGATCCAAAACAACGTCAGCCGGATATTACAAAGGCGCGGACTATTTTAGGATGGGAACCCCAGGTGACAAGAAAATCCGGACTGGAGATTACATATCAATATTTTAAAAATCTTGGCCCGGATGAATGGTATCACCAGCCAAAAGAATTTACGGTTCCCGGGGCTTCGATATAATTTGTTCATCGATTTTTCATAAAACTTTGTTACTTTGTAACGTAAAGCCCTGTTAATTCAAATAAGACAGGGCGTTTTTTATGATGAAAACTGAAGTTTTTTTATTCTGCACAGGCTTAAACTTTTTGCAAAAATGCCAAAGATACTGCGTATTCATAACCGACTGATTACCGGAGGACCGGTTTATAATGTATTGAATCTTACCAAGTTCCTGGAACCTGATTTTGAAACCCTGCTGGTGGTAGGCGAAAAAGAATCGCATGAGCAGGACGCCGGATTCCTTGCTGAAGAAATGGGGGTCAAGCCCTTATTGGTTCCGGAAATGGGACGTTCCATTCATCCGTTAAAAGATTATAAAGCATACCATAAAATTACCGAAATTATTAAGGCTTTTAAACCGGATATTGTACATACGCATGCGGCGAAGCCAGGTGCGGTGGGCAGGCTTGCGGCGTACCACATGAAAGTGCCGGTGGTAGTACATACCTATCATGGGCATGTATTTCATTCCTATTTTAATAAGGCCAAGACCCAGGTTTTTTTGAATATTGAACGCTACCTGGCAAAGAAAAGTACCACATTGATCGCCATTAGTCCGGAGCAAAAAACAGAACTGGTAGACCAGTACCGCATTGCTAAAGAAAGTAAATTCGAGGTGGTGCCCCTGGGCTTTCAGCTGGAGCGGTTTATGGAAGACCGGGAAGCAAAAAGAACGGCCTTTCGCAGGGAATTTGGTATTGCAGACGACGAGATCGCGCTGGGAATTACAGGGAGGCTGGTGCCGATAAAGAATCATGACCTGTTCCTGGAGGCGTTGGCTTATGTGCTGAAGAAAACCACAAAAAAAGTCCGGGCATTTATTATCGGAGACGGCACTTCCTGTCCGGATATTCAAGCCAAGGCAGGAACACTCAATATCCCGTATTCCGTCAAGGGTGAGGAGTTACAGGGCCGGCCGCTGGTTTTCACTTCCTGGAGATCTGATATGGATGTGGTGAATGCGGGTTTGGATATTGTTTGCCTCACTTCGCTCAATGAAGGCACGCCGGTAAGCCTGATTGAGGCCCAGGCTGCCAGTAAACCGATCGTTGCTACAACTGTAGGAGGAGTGAAGGATGTTGTGAAAGAAGGAGACACTGCACTTTTAGCGGGAGTACATGACAAGCAGCCGCTTTTTAATCATTTATTATCATTGGTGGAAAACGATGCGCTAAGGGAGCGTATGGGAGAAAACGGCGTTGATTTTGTTTCGGAACGATTTGGTGTAAAAAGGCTGGCTTCCGACTTCCGGGCATTATATTATTCTTTATTGGAAAAGAATGTACAGCTCAATGGCAACAGGCTGCCGGCCTTTTCCGATAAGCGGCGGGAACTTGCCATTCGGCAACAACAAAGCGGCGCGCGGCTTTTGTAACCCTCTGATCCTGCAAAAGCAGTATCCGGTATTGTTGACGTTCATTACCGAAATGCGGCGCTGATCCGGATAAAAATCTATCTTTGCGCACAATTTCATAAAAATGTTCGGGCTTTTTTCGAGGAAAAACAGGATGCACAAAATGGATTATACTTTGGTAGGAACCGATATGCATTCTCATTTAATTCCTGGAATTGACGACGGCTCACCCGACCTGGAAACTTCTGTGGCATTAATCCAGGGCTTTAAGGAACTCGGTTACTCCAAACTGATCACTACACCGCATATACTCTGGGATCTGTATAAAAATACACCGGAGCGCATTGAAAAAGGGCTGGACCTGCTCCGGAAGGCGTTGGAAGAAAACCAGGTTGCTGTCGAAATTGAAGCGGCTGCAGAATATTTCCTGGATGATCATATGCAGGAGCTGCTGCAAAAAAAGGAGCGGCTGCTGACCATTAAAGACAACCTGGTGCTGACGGAGTTTTCTACCATGCATCAGTCAATGTCAATGAAAAATATTTTATTTGACGTACTGATGGCCGGATACCAGCCGATACTTGCACACCCGGAACGCTATATTTATTTATACAAAAAATGGGACCTGTTTCACGAAATAAAGGATAACGGAATACTGTTTCAGCTAAACCTGCTGTCTGTAACAGGCGGATATGGTGCGCGGGTACAGGAAATTGCCCAATACCTCCTCGACCACGATTTTTACACATTCGTAGGCACCGATCTGCACCATGAAGGACATATGGCCCGGCTGAAAACGCTGGAGATCCCTGCCAAACTTCAGGAATTACTTACAAATGACCGTATTCAGAATCGTCATCTTTAGCCATGAAGGCGCCGGTGAGCCGCAGATATCGTTCTCCTTGGGGAAATGTAAAATATTGAATAAAAAATATTAAATGTAAAAGTGAAGAGCCGTTCCTGCTCCGTGAACTTCCTCCGATCGGTATTGTACAGACGTTAGACTATAGCCATCTGGTATCAACGTCTTCCATCAGGCATACGCCCCTTCGGGAATGTAAAATAACCAGTGAGGAACGGGAATTTGTCCCGTTTTGGCAGGATGGAAATGCAGAGTGTAAGAATGAAGATGCCGTTCCTACTCGATAATCGTACTTCTGTAAAAGATTATGAGATCCGGAAATTGAATGCCCCGCGCCAGCAGACGGAACCCAACGTGAAACCTTGAACCTTAAACCTGAAATCCTCCCACCGGCAAAATGGCAGCCCTGTTCAAACGGTAAACTTTTTGTTATAATTGGACGAGCGGCTTTGCGCTTACCGGGTAAAGCTTTAATTTAGACAAATTTCAAAAAGGCGGGTTATGGCAAATAAAGAATTTAATGAACTGTTGGTAGACAATGCAGATTTTCTGAAACCCTTTGCTGTAAATCTTACAAAGAATTCAGAATCAGCGAATGATCTTTATCAGGAAACACTGTATAAAGCGCTTGCAAACTCTGAAAAGTACCATTCCGGAACCAATATAAAGGCCTGGCTATTTACCATTATGCGGAATATCTTTATCAATGATTACCGCAGGAATGTAAAACGGAAGACTATTTTAGACAGTACCCCCGAAGATTACCTGATCAATATGAGCCAGGTTTCCGTGGTCAACACGGCAGAAAGCTCGCTGAGAGAAAAAGAGATCAATGCTGCTATTGAAGGACTTCCGGAAACATTTAAAGTTCCGTTCCGCCTGTATTTCGAAGGGTATAAATACCAGGAAATAGCCGAGTATTTAAAAGAACCCCTTGGAACCATTAAAAGCCGCATTCACTTTGCCCGCAAGCTGCTGAAGGAACAGATCCGCAGGTATTAGAATTTGTCCCGCTTTGGCGGGATGAAAATGTGGAATGAAGATCCTGTTCCTGCTCTGTGAACTTCGATCGATATGCTGTAGACGTCAGACAACACCTTAGACGATAAACATCTGGTATCTGGCGTCTTACATCAAGCCTCAAACGAATCCAAACTTTAAAACGTTAACCTTTTTCCCGGACTATAACTCCTGAATAAAGGGGTTATTTTTTTTCTCATACCCAATGCTGGTGCCGGGCCCATGACCCGAATAGACCTTTGTAGCATCGGGCAGGGTATAGAGTTGGGTGCGGATGGAATGTTCCAGGGTGGCAAAGTCTCCGCCGGGCAAATCGGTACGCCCGATGCTGCCGCTGAACAGTGTATCGCCGCTGACCAGGATGCCGCTTTCCTTGTTATAAAATGACAGACTGGCGGGTGAATGACCGGGCGTAAAAAGCAGTGTCATTGTATCATCGCCCAGGGAAATTGTGTCCGTCACATCAAGAAATACCAGGGTTCCGGTATAGGGCGCAAAGGAAAACCCATACATCTCAGCCACTTTTGGCCCCGATTGCAACACTCCCTGCTCGCCTTTGTGAATATGAAGCGGCAATTTCCAGGTGTCGTATACAAACTGGTTGCCCAGGATGTGGTCAATATGACAATGGGTATTGACCAGGTAAACCGGTTGCAGTTTTTTTTCGTCAATAAACCGGAGGAATTCGCTCCGCTCCGTTTCGTTGGAAAATCCCGGGTCGATAATGATGCATTTCCCGGTTTCGTTGTAAAGGATATAGGTGTTTTCCTGGAAGGGATTAAAGACAAAACGATGAATCGATAACATAACAAATCTTTATTTTACTTTTAGGCCATGAAATGTTCCGGACCTTTCTGCAATTGGAATGAAAATAATGCACCGCATATACGCCGGCATTGCCTTTCCGGGAGATATAGCCGTTTTAGAACGAGCAAATATACGGACGACATAACTGAAAGTATTGAAAACCCCATGACAGAATGCGAATGATGAGATCGGTTTTATTGTGCTGGATGCTACTGCTGCAGGTGAATCTATGGGCACAAAACGGTATTTCCGGTGTAGTAAGAGATAAACATAGTGAAGAATTGGTTCCCTTTGTTTCTTTTCAGTTCAAAAATACCAATACGGGCTTTATTGCCGATTCGGCAGGAAACTTTCATTTTGAGGCGGTGCCGTGGCCTTCGGATACGCTGGAGATCTCTAATGTTGGCTATGAAACCCAGCTAATGCCGGTGAGCGCATTTAAAAAAGAGACCATCATTTACATGGAGCCCAAAACCTACGACGACGGGGTGGTGGTAAAGGCTAAAATAGATCTGGGACTCTGGCTTTGGAAGAACATTGTGAAGCACAAACCGGAAAATGATCGTTTCCGGCGGTTTGACAATTTCTATTATGAGCTGTACAACAAGATGGAAATGGATCTCAAAAATATCCGGAGCATCCAGAAGATCGCTAATATCAAACCCTTCCGGCCCATGAATGAACTGATCAAAAAAAACCTGGACAGTTCAGAAGGCGTAAAAGTATTGCCCACCTATCTTACAGAATCGCTTTCCGACTACTATTTTCAAAAACGGCCGCTGCGCCGGCGGGAAGAGATCAAGGGCGTGAACACCAACGGCATTAAAAATGAAAGCATGGTTAAGTTCCTGGGCGGTATGGACCAGGTGATCAATATTTACAATGATTTCATCAATGTGTTCAATAAAGAGTTCATTAGCCCGGTGAGCAGTAATGGTGATTTTTACTATAAATACAATGTCAGCGATACCCAGCGGATCGGCGGAATAAAATATTATCATCTTGTGTTTATACCACGGCGGCAGGGTATGAATACGTTTGAGGGCGATTGCTGGGTGGAGGGCGGAAGCTTTGCCGTTCAGAAAATGAACCTGCGGTTAGACAAAAAAGCTGACATCAATTTCCTGGAACGGCTTAGCCTGATCCAGGAATACAAAAAGATCAACGACAGCACCTGGTTTATTTCGAAAGATAAACTGGTCGTGGATTTTTCACCGTTTAACAACCGGGTGCCGGGAGTGATCGGGCGCAAAACCAGTACCTATCAACATGTGCTGGTAAACGATACCGCAGTGCGGAACCGGCTGCTGCAGAATAAAATCCAGGAAGAGATCATTGTGAAGACGGGGTCTGGCGAAAAAGACCGGCTCTATTGGGACAGTGCCCGGCACGAGGGACTCTCGAACACAGAGCAGGGGATCATTAAAATGATGGACACCATTGTAAATGCTGCTCCTTTCCGGAAAATAACCCGGCAGGTGGGCTTTCTGGCTACCGGGTATATCAATATCGGCAATGTGGAACTGGGCTCTGCATATAACTGGTTTACCGGAAATTCATGGGAAGGATTCCGCACCCGCTTTGATATTGCCAGCAACAAGCACTTTAATAAAAAGTTCCGCTGGCACACCTACCTGGCTTATGGCTTTGGCGACAAAAAATTAAAAGGAGAAGGGGAACTTTTTTACCTGCCGAAGAAGGATCCCCGCAAGTATTGGTACCTGGGATATAAAAAAGACCTGGATTTTGGACAGGTATACTTCGGAGAAATTACTTCCGACAATATTTTTGCCTTCGCCATACGGAAACCGAATATACCGCTGAAATTCATTAGCCTTGAAAAATGGCAGTTTGAGTTTTTTAACGAAACCCGCGGGGGCTTTTCCACGTTACTAGGGCTCAATTCCCGGACCTATGCACCTTTAAAAAACCTGGTACCGGCTGATTCCTTTGGCACGGGAGCTCATCCGCTCAGGGCAACGGAAATTTCCCTGCGGTTGCGGTATGCCTTCCAGGAAAAATTCATTGAATCGCATTTTTACCGGAGCAGTCTGGGTAGTCCTTATCCCATTGTGGAGGCTACCGTTTCAAAAGGCGTTTCAGGGTTATTAGGCGGCCGGTATAATTACACGAAAGTTCAGGGAAGTATTTCTGATAATATTAAAACACCACCTTTCGGGATCATTTCTTACCAGGCATATGGAGGCAAAACCTTTGGTACGCTGCCCTATACCTTCCTGAATGTGGCACCTGGTAACGAGCTGTATTATTATAATAAGTATGCGTTTAATATGATGAACCGCTATGAGTTCATTCATGACCAGTTTCTGGGAATTAATTTTGAACATAATATTGGCAATGGTATTTTTAAGGCGATACCGGCATTAAAATTCCGACAGTTCTATACCGTTAAGGCACTTTGGGGATCCTTATCGGAAGCCAACAAGACATTGAATTTTAAAGAAGGGCATACCTTTCAGTCGCTCGATGGGAAAACCTATCTTGAAGTGGGAACGGGGATTGATAATATCCTGCATTTTCTCCGTGTAGACTTTATCTGGAGACTGTTGCCCAAGGATGCACTCCGGAGTTCTACGGAGAAGTTTGGTGTTTTTGGAAGCATCCGGCTGAATTTGTAGGAAGGCGGTTTGAGAATTTGAAAATGAAGATGCCATTCCTGCTTCGTAAACCTCCGCCGATCGGTATTCTATAGACAATAGGCACTAATGTCTGACATCTGGTATCCAACAGCCTCCCACCGTTAAACGTTAAACCCGGAACGTTCCTCCCCCGCCTTAATAACCGCAGTCCCGTCGCCTTTTCCAACAATGACATAATCAGCCAGATTGATAAACAACCCGTGTTCTACAATACCGGTGATATGATCCAGTTCTTTTGCCAGGGACGCTGGGTCGTCAATGAGCCCGAAGCTGACATCCAGGATATAATTTTCCTGGTCCGTGATATACGTACTTCCGTTCTTTACCCGAAGCGTCGCCACTCCGTTCAGCGCGCTTAATTTTCGAATAACAACATTGGCGGCAAAGGGAATCACCTCAATGGGCACTTTAAAGGCGCCCAGTTTTTCCACCAGCTTGGATGCATCCGCAATGATGATCTGTGTTTTGGTAATGGATGCCACGATTTTTTCGCGCAGCAATGCGCCGCCACCACCCTTGATCAGCTGAAGACGGCTGTTAAATTCATCGGCTCCGTCAATGGTCACATCGATGGTCTGGACATTATTGATATCAACCAGAGGAATCTGCAACTCCTCCGCCAGCTGCCGGGTGGCTTCCGAAGTGGGAATGGCCCGAATCTGCAGCCCCTCTTGCACCATCTTTCCGATTTCCTTTATTGCGAAATAAGCAGTGGATCCCGTGCCCAACCCTACTATCTGCCCGGTTTTCACAAATGAAACTGCTTTTAACGCAGCATTGATTTTTTCCGTTTCGCTCATGTTTTCTGTTTTAAGCTTGTACAATACCTGAGGCGTTTCAATCTTACAGGGTTTCCAAAACCTCACTGATCAGGCTGCACGCCTTTTTTATTTCTGCTTCTGTGATGGTTAAGGGCGGGCAAATGCGGAAGCTGGATGCTGCAAATAAAAACCAATCGGTAAACACGCCCTTTTCCAGCAACCGGTCAATCACTTTTTTGTTGGTTTCAAATGAATCGAAGGAGATGGCCATCCAAAGTCCAAATGAACGGATCTGTTTGATTTGAGGATGCTTTAGCAATGAAAGAAATAATAGTTCCTTGTAATGCACCGTGTCTGTCAATTGTTCTTTCAGTAATACCTGCAGCGCGGCATATCCTGCAGTACAGGAAACAGGATGCCCTCCAAAAGTGGTGATATGGCCCAGCACCGGGTTTTCCGTCAGAGACATCATGATCTTCCGGTCGCTGATGAAGGCTCCCAATGGCATCCCCCCGCCCAGGGCCTTGCCCAGTAAGAGTATGTCCGGGATGATCCCGAAATGTTCAAAACCCCATAATTTTCCCGTTCTTCCAAAACCGGCCTGTATCTCGTCCAGTATCAGGAGCGTGCCGGTTTCGGTGCATCTTTTCCGCACCGCCTGCAGCCAGGCTTTATCCGGCGCAATAACGCCGCCTTCGGCCTGTATGGTTTCCAGGATCACACAGGCGGTATGGGTATCGATCTGGTGCAGCCAGTTGCTATGATTATAATCGACATGCAGGATGTCAGGCAACAATGGCCGGTAGGCATTGCGCCAGTACTCATCGCCCAAAATACTCAATGCGCCCTGGGTAGAACCGTGATACGAATTTTTAGCCGCAATGATCCGGGTGCGTCCGGTGTATCTTTTAGCCAGCTTCATGGCACCTTCCACGGCCTCTGCGCCCGAATTGGTAAAGTAAACCGAATTGAGTTCATCTGGTAAATGATCGGCCAGCAGTTTGGCATACCGTACCTGCGGGCTTTGAACCACTTCTCCGTAAACCATTACATGCAGGTAATCGTCCAGCTGTTTTTTAATAGCTGCAATCACCTCCGGGTGTCCGTGCCCGGTATTGGCCACGCTAATGCCGCCGATCAGGTCGATGTATTCTTTACCATCGGTATCAAAAAGACTGCAGCCTTTTGCCCGGGCAACCTCAAGCGCTAGCGGAGCTGTGGAGGTTTGTCCTACGTGCTGCAAAAAAAGTTCCCGCTGATTCATTGGGGCAAATTTACAGGGATTATCATTTGAGCATGTGGAAATGTGAGCATATGAGCATGCGGAAATGTGAAAATGAAGATAACATTACTGCTTCATAATCTTTCCTTTGGTCAATATTGCCCGGCAATGGCGAGTAGCGAAACACATCAAGCAGGGATCCAGCTTCAAACGTTAAACAAAGAAGCCCAGCTTTTTGCCCTCAGCTTTTAGCATTCAGCATCGGGCATTCAGTATCTAATATCTAACAATGAACCCCACCCGCCACGGCGGGCAGCCTGAAACTTTAAACATGAAACGTGAAACCATCTCCCGAAACCTTATTTTTGCTAACAATTGTTCGGTGAAAATGAAAAAGAATACATTACGCATGGTGACGGCTGCCTCCCTGTTCGACGGGCATGATGCGGCGATCAATATTATGCGCCGGATTTTACAGGCAAAAGGAGTAGAGGTCATTCACCTGGGACATAACCGGGGCGTGCAGGAGATCGTGGAATGCGCAATTGAGGAGGATGCGCATGCCATTGCCATTACCAGTTATCAGGGAGGACATATCGAGTTTTTCAAATACATGAAAGACTTGCTGGAGGAAGCAGGTTGCGGCCATATAAAAATATTCGGCGGTGGCGGCGGCACCATTCTGCCGCAGGAAATCGAAGCGCTGCATGCCTATGGTATTTCAAAAATATACAGCCCGGATGATGGCCGAAGGTTGGGATTGGAAGGGATGATCGACGACCTGATCCATACCGTGCGTTCGGAAGCCTCCGTTATGGCTTTTAATAACGCTCCGGATCATTGGAAAGAAGCGCCGCCGCTGGGTGAAGTGAAGGAGATCCGGCGGATCGCGCGGGCGATCACATTGGCAGAAGCAGGTGCAGAAGTACCAGGGCCGGAAGTAAAGGTTCCCGTACTGGGAATTACCGGTACGGGCGGTGCCGGAAAATCATCGGTGACCGACGAACTCGTGCGTCGTTTTTTAAATGCATATACCGATAAAACCATTGCGGTGATCTCGGTAGATCCTTCCCGCAAAAAAACCGGCGGTGCCTTACTGGGCGACCGGATCCGGATGAATGCGATCGCCCATCCCAGGGCTTATATGCGTTCGATGGCAACACGCGATGATCATGTAGCTCTGAGCGGAGCCATGCAAAAAGCATTGGATGTATGTAAACAGGCCGCGTTTGATCTGATCATCCTGGAGAGTGCAGGAGTAGGACAAAGTGATGCGTCTATTGCAGATTATGTGGATGTAAGTATGTACGTAATGACGCCGGAATATGGAGCTGCTTCCCAGTTAGAAAAAATCAATATGCTGGATTATGCAGACCTGATCTGTATCAATAAGTTTGATAAGGCCGGTGCGGCAGATGCATTGATGGAAGTAAAGAAGCAATACAGAAGGAATCACCAGCTATGGACGGCAAAGGAAGAGGAGCTGCCGGTTACCGGCACCATCGCTGCCAAATTCAACGACCCCGGCATCAATGATTTGTTTTTGCAGGTGATAAGGACGTTAAATAAACGATGCGGAACTGCATTTAGTGAAGCGCTTTCCTTCGAGTATACGGCGCAGCTGGAACGTGCGATCATTCCGGGCAAACGGGCAAGATACCTTTCAGATATCACAGAATCGATACGGGCGTATAACGACCACGCAAACGCGCAGGCTGAAATTGCCTCCAAGTTGTACCAGTTAAAGGGCGTATTAAGAATGTATGAAGCCTAGCGGCCGTTACTGGTCTTTAAAGAATTAAAAACGCAAAGTCAATCGAATGTTGGAGCATCCATCCATAAAAGAAGCATTAGAAGAAGCATATCAAACCCTGCGCCGGCAGCTGGATCCGGCGTACCGGCAACTTTTGGATGAATGGCCGGAGCTTCGGAAAAAATATGAACATGAAATGCTCGAGTTCACCGTCCGCAACCGAACGATCCGTTTGCCGCTTACCACTACGTCCTTAAGCGGAACAACCGTGCGTAAAATTGTATTACCCCGCTATAAGGATTGGGGGGATCTTTTGAAATGGCAGCTGCAGGAGAATATTCCCGGCCGGTTTCCTTTTACTGCAGGCGTGTTCGACCTCAAGCGGGAGGGAGAAGACCCCACGCGTATGTTTGCAGGTGAGGGTAGCCCGGAACGTACCAATAAACGGTTTCATTATGTAAGTGCAGCGGCTCCCGCAAAGCGGCTGAGCACGGCCTTCGACAGTGTAACGCTTTACGGGGAAGATCCGGAACACCGGCCGGATATTTATGGAAAGATCGGGAACAGCGGTGTCAGCATTGCTACCGTAAATGATGCAAAAAAATTATACAGCGGTTTCGATCTTTGCAATCCGGCAACCTCTGTTTCCATGACCATTAACGGTCCTGCTCCGGTTATCCTGGCTTTTTTTCTGAATGCGGCCATTGATCAGCAGTGTGAAAAATATATAACGGAGCATGGTTTATGGGACCGGGTACATGCGGTACGCAACAAAAAGTTCAGCAAGCTGGCGGCCCCGGAATATTACAATCCGCTGGCGCCGCAGGGTTTGCCCGAAGGGCATGATGGCCTGGGACTAAAATTACTGGGCATCAGCGGGGATGAGGTACTGGAGGCGAATGTATATACGGCCATCAAAGCGGATACACTCACGAAGGTGCGGGGCACGGTGCAGGCCGACATCTTAAAAGAAGACCAGGCGCAGAATACCTGTATTTTTTCCACGGAGTTTGCATTAAAACTGATGGGTGACGTGCAGGAGTATTTTATACAGCACGCGGTAAAAAATTTTTATAGCGTCAGCATCAGTGGGTATCATATAGCGGAAGCCGGTGCCAACCCGATCACGCAACTGGCATTTACGCTGGCCAACGGGTTTACCTATGTGGAGTATTACCTCAGCCGGGGTATGCATATTGATGATTTTGCGCCAAATCTTTCCTTCTTTTTCAGCAACGGAATGGATCCGGAGTATAGCGTCATCGGCCGGGTGGCCCGCCGCATCTGGGCCAAGGCCATCCGGGATGTGTATAAAGGAAACGAACGCTCGCAAAAATTGAAGTATCATATCCAAACCTCCGGCCGCAGTTTACATGCGCAGGAGATTGATTTTAACGATATCCGTACCACACTTCAGGCCCTGTATGCCATTTATGACAACTGCAACTCTCTGCATACAAATGCCTACGATGAGGCCATTACCACGCCTACAGAGGAAAGTGTGCGTCGCGCTATGGCCATCCAGCTGATCATTAACCGGGAACTGGGAACCGTAAAAACAGAGAATTTTATACAGGGCAGCTTTGCTATCGAGGAACTGACCGACCTGGTAGAAGAAGCGGTATTGGTGGAATTTGACCGGATCAATGAACGTGGCGGGGTATTGGGAGCGATGGAGCGTATGTACCAGCGCAATAAGATCCAGGAAGAGAGTCTGTATTATGAGATGAAAAAAAATGATGGTAGTTTACCCCTGGTAGGCGTAAATACCTTTTTAAATAAGCAGGGGAGCCCCACCATGCTTCCAAACGAAGTGATCCGGAGTACAGAACAAGAGAAAGAACAGCAGATCGGCAATGTAAAAGCTTTCCGGGAATTGAATACGGCGCAAAGTGCAGCAGCCCTATCTCAGTTAAAGCGGGCGGCAGTTTCGGGTGCGAATCTTTTTGAAGTGCTGATGGATTGTGTAAAGACCTGTACATTGGGGCAAATCACCCACGCCTTATATGAAGTAGGCGGCCAATACAGACGCAGTATGTAATATTTCCTTAATTTCGCTGGATTCACTGTCAAACAAAAAAAATAAATATGGAAACGGGTTTGCTACATCTACACAGTTTCTTGCGTTGGGTTATTTTGTTGTTATTGCTAATTGCTATTTTTAAAAGTATTGGTGCAGGAAGCCGGCCCTTTACCAATGGACATCGCAAGACTGGCCTGTTTTTGATGATCGCCGTGGATATTGAATTTTTGGTAGGCCTTATTCAATGGATAACCGGAGCACATGGTTTAAAGGTGATACAGGATCAGGGGATGTCAGCCGTAATGCAGAATGCCACACTTCGTTTTTTTGCGGTAGAGCATATTACCATGATGCTGATCGCCGTGGTATTGATTCATATCGGAAAATCGTTTGCAAAGAAAAATATATCCGACCGTAAAAAACACCGGAAAACCGTGTTGTTTTATGTGCTGGCGCTGATTATTATCCTCGCCGCTATTCCCTGGCCTTTCCGTGAAGTAGGTATGGGACGGGGATGGTTTTAGAATGCGCTCCCGATGCATAAATAATAGATCTATGAAGCAGCCATCGGCTGCTTTTTTGTACGGCTGAAAAAATCCGAAGGGTACCGGGGGTAAACAGGCCGCCATGATTTTGCCGATAAATGGATCTCGATGACATCGCTATAATAAAAAGAATACATGCATCAGATGTAAAAGCATTTGAGTGGCTTTTTCATCATTACTATCAGCCTCTGTGTTTGTTTGCCAACCGCTTTTTAAACGGCACGGAGCGCTCCAGGGAATGCGTTTCTGACCTGTTCTCCCGTTTTTGGGAAAATGATCATCTTTTCCCTGCCATTCCATTTGCAACCCTGCCGTAGCGTGCAACAATCTTCCGAATGACCGGTATCGGGCATCCGCTTTAAAAATACTGGTTTACGGGTATTGGCTGTCCTGATTACCCGGGATATTTTTGCTTCGCTTATGAGGCAGGGATGCCGAAAACTGCATAAGAGTAGGCATAATATCTATAAAAGTAAACTATGAAAATGTTTAGAGTATTGCTGCTTTCCAGCCTGTTTTTAGCGGTATTGAGCGCCTGTTCCAAAAGCGATAAGCCCGGAGTTCCTTCCAATGATAAAAAGGCAAAGCTGACTTTTACCGTTTCCAGTGAATTTCACAAAGTTGAAGGCGATCATTTTGAAGTGACGGTTTCCGGCGCGGATACAAAAGGCAATTTTATTGATTGGATGGTGAACGGAGCGCGAAAAACAGGAACCAATGTGTCAGTTGGCGACGATGATTTTAATAATGGGAAGACCATTACTATCGAATCAGCAAGCGATTTCTTTGGCGGGGATGTTTATTTTGGCGGATTCGAAGGAAGCGTTACCCCGTTTACAGTAACCTGGAAAATTGAAGTAAATGGAACCACCATTGAGCAGGGAACGCAAAAAGTAGTAAGAGACATGTCGCCCACCTTTTCAAAATCCTTTCAGTTAAAACTGAAATAAAGGAAGGCGGGGAATTAAAAAAAAAGTCTTCGCGACTGTTGCTGGTTGTTCAATTTTTTCTCAGGCTGTATCTCTGGTACGGCCTTTTTCAAATACCGGTGCTCTGGCAGACGCGCATTATTATTTCAGTTCAATGATCTCACAATCTCTGATATTTTTTTCGTCAATGGTAAACCGAACCAGCGTGCGTACTTTATGCCAGCCCTGTTTTCCGGCCGCACCAGGATTCATATACAGGCACTGCAGCTTTTCGTCATACATGATCTTAAGAATATGCGAGTGGCCGCTGATAAAAAGCTGCGGACGTTCCATTAAAAGTAAGGGTTTGGTTTCTTTATTATACCGCGGCGGATAACCGCCGATATGACGGATCATGACTTTTACCGCCTCACACATAAATACCAGTGTTTCGGGAAATACCGAACGGATCTCCTGTCCGTCAATATTGCCAAAAACACCCCGGAGCGGTTTAAATTGACCGAGCTGTGCTGCCAGTTCCTGGTTGCCGAAGTCGCCGGCATGCCATATCTCATCGCAATCGTTAAAATAATGAAATACGGCTTCATCCAGGAAGCTGTGCGTATCTGATAATAAGCCGATCCGTTTCAATTTTTTGCATTAAAAATAGTTATAAAAGAAAAGCTGATCAAATACCATGCTTTGCGGGACATAAAAACCGCTTCCTGCGCCGGCGGGGCCTGAGGTCATTTCATAAGCATAAAAGGTCCCGCCAAAGCGAGACCTTTTCATAATTTGTCGGTTCAACTTTAAAATACAAAACCGATCCGAACGCCGGTAATCACATTCGGAGCTAATTCAAAACCACTGCCTGCCGATTTTTGGGTAACGGTTGGTGCGTCATTAATACGGGTAGTCGTTTTACCTTTTTTAGTGTTTAAGAAACCTAAGCCGGCTTCTGCACCCAGGAAAACGCGTTTAGCAATATAATAATCTGCTCCCACTACGGCTCTTACGCCAAACCCGATGCTGCCAGGACCTTTCACGCTGCCGGAGTTATCCTTTGCGTAAGCGGTGCCACCAATAGTGGCATCGTTAAATTCTGTTTTTTTGTTGGCCACGCTCAGTAAAAGATCGCCACCTACATAAGGGGATAAGCGTTCTGTACCTTCAAAATGTTTTTCCACACCCAGGTTCACCAGGAAATCTGTTTGGCTTGTTTTGTGGGTTCCCTTGTTTGCATCGTTGCTTGGGTCATAAAGGTTCTTGGTGTTGCGGGTGCTGCTCAGACCAAAACCCAGGCGGAAGGCCAGTGTTTCTTTAGCAAAATAACGAAAGCGCAACAGGTTACCTTCCTCGTTTAACTCAAAGTTGGAGTTTAAGACACCGCCAGACAGACCGAATTCGGTTGTCACATCTCCTTGATTTGGTTTGATTGCACTCTGCGCGTTTGCCCCTGCTACTACTGCCAGGGAAAAGATACTCAATAGGATTTTTTTCATTTGATCGAAATTTTACATTTTGCCGCCCCATCGACAAGAAGCATGCCAGGCGATAACAAAAATTTAAAGAATCGTTAGTGATTTATTAACATTATAATCGGATCTTATTTGTAACAAACGTGTGTTTTTTGGTCGCAAAGGCAGGCGTGCAAAGGCTTTGGGGAAATACGTATAGAAGATTGAATAAGAGGATCTTTGGAGGAATTGTTTTAAAAAAAATTAGATGGTTCCCGTTCCAGCTGAAGAATTGGCAGCTGCTGACCCTGTCGTTCATACCGATTTCATTAAAAATTTGGCAGTCATGTTCGCATGGAGAAAAAATAGCGGAACTTATGGCAGTTGTCATTATTTTTTCTATCTTAGGAAAGTAAATAGGATCGTTTGTTTGCATAAATTTTATTCGTATGAAATTAAATGAGTTAAAACCGGGTGACTGGGTAATTGTTACGGATGATGGAGTGTTGCGTGAAGGTTCTGTTGTAAGGGTGAGTAATGAGGAGCATGAGGTTTGTGTAGATAACGGCATTCAGGAATTCTGGTATCCGCTGGACCGGGTACAGGGCATTCCGCTGGATGAGGCACAGCTGATGCGGCTGGGATTTGAAAAAATGGACAATCCTGCAGGCAATGGTACAAAGTACGGGAAAGGGCCCTTCCGGGTGCTGGTGCCTGCTGCAGACAACTTTTCAAGAAGCGAAGTGTGGTACCGGGAAGACCGCCGTCTTTTTGACCGTCCGATTACCGTGAATGAGCTGCAAAACATTCATTTACAAATGACTAAAGTTCCGCTGGTACACTAACCTCTGCATTTTTGACCGTCTAAGGTCTGAACAATACAGCTTTATTCTGAAATTTAGCCAGAATAAGGCTTTTTTATTATAAAATATTACCTATCTTTGCAGCCCTAAAATTTGTATGTCAAAACAACCTTTAATAAAACAAGACGGAGTCATCCTGGAAGCCTTGTCTAATGCGATGTTCAGGGTAAAGCTGGAAAACGGCCATGAGGTTTTGGCAACAATTTCCGGTAAGATGCGTATGCACTACATTCGTATTTTGCCCGGAGATAAAGTGGGATTGGAAATGTCTCCTTATGATTTAACCAGGGGCAGGATAAATTTCCGCTATAAATAATTGGCTAAAAACCTTAAATTAAAAAAGATGAGAGTAAGAGCATCCATTAAAAAGCGTAGCGCCGACTGCAAAATTGTACGTCGCAAAGGGAAGCTTTATGTAATTAACAAAAAGAATCCCCGTTTTAAACAAAGACAAGGATAAACTATTTAAAAAACAAAAATCAAAATACAAGAACCAATTGACGGAAGTTATTTGTTTCTTGAAATTTAAATTCGAAAAAATATGGCACGTATTGCCGGTGTAGACTTACCAAAGAACAAAAGGGGCGAAATTGGCCTTACCTATATTTATGGTATCGGCCCTTCTACAGCTAAATATATTCTTGACAAGAATAGCATTGACCGCAGCAAAAAAGTAAACGAGTGGAACGATGAAGATCTGAATGCGATCCGTTCTACCATTACTGAAGAACTGAAAGTAGAAGGTCAGCTGAGAAGCGAGGTGCAAATGAACATTAAGCGCCTGCTGGATATCGCCTGCTACCGTGGTCTGCGTCACAGGAAAGGACTTCCGGTGCGTGGTCAGCGTACAAAAACCAACAGCCGTACCCGTAAAGGTAAACGTAAGACGGTTGCCGGTAAGAAGAAGGCCGCTAAGAAATAATTAGGAGTCAGCTTTTAGTTGTTGGTTGTCAGCAGTTGCTGATTGCTGATATCTGATAGCTGACTGCTTTTTTATATGCACCTGTTACTACCAGATCAAATCCGGACACCCCGGTGCAGGACTAGGATTGACTGGGCGTTTTGCTCCGCAAAGCGTTTTATTTTTTAAAGATCACCTTTTAGTACAATGGCAAAATCACAAAACAGCGCAAAAGCCGCTGCAAAAAAAAGGATTGTAAAAGTGGATGCGTATGGAGATGCGCACATTTCTGCAACATTCAACAACATTATCATCAGCTTAACCAACAAATCCGGCCAGGTTATTTCCTGGAGCAGTGCTGGTAAAATGGGTTTCCGTGGTTCTAAAAAGAACACACCCTATGCTGCTCAGATGGCTTCTGCAGATGCTGCAAAAGTAGCATTGGATGCAGGTTTGAAAAGAGTAGATGTATATGTAAAAGGCCCCGGCGCCGGCCGTGAAGGAGCAATCCGCTCACTTTCCCAGTCTGGCATCGAAGTAGTAATGATCAAAGACGTTACTCCTTTGCCGCACAACGGATGCCGTCCTCCCAAAAAGAGAAGAGTATAATTTTATGTGCGATGTATGATGTACGAAGTTCGTACGTCATACATTGTACATCATATATATAGTTGAGCCAATTGGCTTTTCATTTTTAATAAAGGGTACACAATTAATTTTTTCCAAAGCTTTTTACTGATTGCTGTACCGGTTTCTAAAAAAGCTTAAATGAAAGTATAATTATGGCACGTTACAATGGTCCGAAGACCAAGATCTCCCGTATTTTCGGAGAGCCTATTTTAGGTAATGGTAAATGGTTGGGTAAAAACAGCAACCCTCCCGGTATGCATGGCGAAAAGCGCAAGCGTAAAACCTTAGGGGAATATGCATTGCAGCTGCGCGAAAAACAAAAAGCAAAATACACTTACGGTGTGTTGGAGAAACAATTCCGCAAAACATTTGAGGAAGCCAACCGTCGGAAAGGTATTACCGGTGAAAACCTTATTAAATTACTTGAAGCGCGTTTAGACAACACGGTATTCCGCATGGGTATTGCACCCAGCCGCCCTGCTGCCCGCCAGCTGGTAAGCCACAAGCACATTGAAGTAAATGGTGAAGTGGTAAACATCCCTTCTTATCAGTTGAAAGCCGGTGATATCATCACCCTGAAAGAAAGCAGCAAGAACCGTTCTTCTATTACAAGCGTGATCCGCCCCAAAAATCCAAAATTTGGCTGGATCGATTTCAATGAAACTGAAATCAAAGGTACTTTCATCACCTATCCCGAAAGGGAAAGTGTTCCTGAGAACATTAAGGAGCAGCTGATTGTTGAATTGTACAGTAAGTAATTTTAGTGGATAGTCAATAGCGGATCGTGAACCGACGGCTCACATTCACTATTCACCATTCATTTAGTCACCATTCACTTAATAAAGGATAAAAATGGCAATTTTAAATTTCCACCAGCCTGACAAAATCATTTTGCAAAAGGCTTCAGATTTCGAAGCTCAGTTTGAGTTTCGTCCACTAGAGCCGGGGTATGGTGTTACCATTGGTAACGCACTGCGTCGTGTTTTATTGAACTCTCTTGAGGGATATGCGATTGTAGGCATTAAAATAGAGGGTGTAGATCATGAATTTGCTACCATGAAGGGAATTAGCGAAGACGTGGTTGAAATCATCCTGAATTTGAAACAGGTCCGCTTCAAAAGAATCGTTGATCATGAAGTGGCCAATGAAAAAATTTCCATTTCTGTAAAAAATCAGACAGAGTTCACTGCGGGAATGATCGCTGATGGAACACAGTCCTTCCAGATCATGAACCCGGATCTGCTGATCTGCACTATGGATTCTTCTTCCAAGCTGGATATTGAACTGACCATAGGTAAAGGCCGTGGTTATGTACCTGCTGAAGATAACAAGGTAAAAGATGCACCGGTAGGTTATATTGCTATCGACTCTATCTTTACGCCCATTAAAAATGTAAAATACAGCATTGAAAATACCCGTGTGGAACAACGTACGGATTATGAAAAGCTGTTAATGGAAGTAAATACCGATGGTACCATTCATCCGGAAGAAGCGGTAAAACAGGCCAGCCGGATCTTAATTCAGCACCTGATGATCATTACGGATGAAAACATCACGTTTGATAATAAGGAAGAGAAGAAAGAGGATATGGTAGATGAGCAGACCCTGCAACTGCGTAAGGTACTGAAGACCCCGCTGGAGGACCTGGATCTTTCTGTACGGGCGTTCAACTGCTTAAAAGCGGCCAAGATCAATTCTTTGAGCGAGCTGGTGCAGTACGAGCAGGAAGACCTGATGAAGTTCCGGAACTTTGGTCAGAAATCCCTTTCTGAAATTGAGCAGGTGCTCATCGAAAGAGGTCTGGGCTTTGGTATGGACCTTCAGAAGCTGGGAATCGATAAAGACGATTATTAATTATGTGAAGATGTGAAAATGTGGAAGTATGAAAATTTCCACATTCTCTCATTCACACATTTCCACATTAGTACAGTAGGTTACAATTTCCTTGACACGGTGTAACCGAATTTTTTTAACCGATTTGTGGGTCTGAAATCTCAGATCTCAAATCTCAAATTAAATGTCATGCGTCACGGAGACAAAATCAAAAATTTAAGCCGTACCAAAGCACACAGAGATGCCTTGTTGCGTAATCTTTCCTGCCAGCTGATCGAGCACAAGCGTATTGTAACTACTGTTGCAAAAGCAAAGGCGTTAAGGGTATATGTAGAACCCCTGATTACCAAAAGCAAAGAAAATACCACACATCAGCGTCGTATTGTGTTCAGCCACTTACAGGACAAAGAAGCGGTTAAAGAACTGTTCGATGCCGTTGCAGCAAAGGTTGGCGGCCGCCCCGGTGGTTATACCCGCATCATTAAATTAGGGATCCGTCCTGGTGATGCTGCTGAAAAAGCAATGATCGAGCTGGTAGACTTTAACGAAGTTTACGGTAAAGGATCTGATGAGAAAGCTGCTGGTAAACGTACCCGTCGTCGCAGCGGTAGCGGAAAGAAAAAAGAAGAAGCTACTGCTGTTGCGGAAGCAGCACCTGTTGAGGAAGTAAAAGAAGCGGTTGCTCCTGCAGCTGCTGAAGAAGCTCCTGCAGCAGAAGCAAAAGACGAGAACAAAGAAGCATAATCCTTCTTTACAACATAAAAAAGCCTCGTACGGTGTACCCGGACGAGGCTTTTTTATGTCTCTCTGCTTTAGAACCGAAACCGGTAATACAGGAGCTTGTTTGAGAATATGTAAGGATTGTGCCGGATCATTAGACATCGTATAAAGAAATGATTAAATACTTGAGAATTGCAAATGTTATAGCGGAAAAATAGTATCTTCAACGCTGTTTAAACACTGAAGGATCGCTTCGTTCTTTGCAATGTTCGGAGCGCCCGGAGGCAATTCTAAAAGTCAAACAGGAAATATATGGATGTGGTAAGCAGCCAATCGGTTCAACACTTCAAAAACGACGTGGGAATCAGGTTTCAGTTGTATAATAGTTTATTTACTTCTTTACCGTTCAACCGTATTGAAAAGACCGGGATTTTGCTGTCGTTATTGTCCAGTATGTGTGAGGAAGGATATGAAAAGGCCTTAAGTCCTGTAGAGATTGTAGATGATTTTTTTAACCGGCATACCTCTTATTCTGAAGTAAAAACGCAGGTAGATCTGTTGTTTCGCCTGGTACAATATATCGAACGGCAGGTGGTGCTGTTTGACGCCCTGGAGGATGCTTCCTATAAAGAAATCAACGATCTCAACGGAGCCGGTACCTTGAAGCAGCTGATGTCTGAGGTGGTACAAAATAACAAGGAAGAAGGATTTGAGCAGGTGCTCAAAGATTTTTGTGTACGCCTGGTACTTACAGCCCATCCTACGCAGTTTTATCCGGGTTCTGTACTGGGCATTATCCGCGATCTGAGCAGTGCGTTGATACGGAATGATGCCAGCGAGATCAACATGTTGCTGCAACAGCTGGGAAAAACGCCGTTTCTCAAAAAGAAAAAGCCAACTCCTTATGACGAGGCCGTGAGCCTGATCTGGTACCTGGAGAACGTATTTTACCCGGCGGCGGGTCGCATTATCAGTGCGCTGAAGAACCAGTTTCCACAGATCAACACCGGCAAACATGCGCTGGTGAAAATGGGCTTCTGGCCCGGAGGCGATCGTGACGGGAATCCTTTTGTAACCACAGATACCACCCTTCAGGTGGCTGGAGCACTGCGGGGCGCGATTCTGAAATGTTACTATATGGATGTGCGCCGGTTGCGCCGCAGGCTCACGTTCCAGGGAGTAGAGGAAGAACTGATTGAACTGGAACGTAAGTTATACGATGAAGTTTTTGTGCCGGGGTATGAATCGAAGATCCAAGCCCGGGAGCTCATTGATACGCTGGAAGCGGTTAGGAATGTGGTTAATGATAAGCATAACGGGCTTTTTGTAAACAAGATCGAAAACCTGATTAATAAGATCGAGATCTTCGGTTTGCATTTTGCATCCCTGGATATTCGCCAGGATAGCTCCATACATGAAAAGTTGTATGCGCAGCTGGCTGCTTCCGGCATATTGCCGGCCAACTACAACGAGTTGACGGAAAAACAAAAAACAGCCTTGTTGTTGGAACTGCAGCAGGCAGATGTAACCGGGCTTGTTAAAGACGACGTAGTAAAGGATACCGTGCAGGTGGTGGATGCAGTTTGCGCGATACAAAAAGCAAATGGAGAAGAAGGCTGTAACCGTTATATCATCAGCCATTGCACCAGTGTACTGAATATTATTGAGGTGGTAGGGCTCTTTCGTCTTAGCGGCATCAGTGGCGAAAATTTTAAAGTGGATGTGGTGCCCTTGTTTGAAACCATTGAAGACCTGCAGAACGCCGGCGCCATCATGAAGGATCTGTATTCGATCCCATCCTATAAGGAGCACCTGAACCGGCGGGGTAAAACGCAGACCATTATGCTTGGCTTTTCCGATGGAACCAAGGATGGGGGCTACCTGATGGCCAACTGGAGTATCTACCGTGCAAAGGAAGAGCTGACACGTATTACCCGGCAGTATGGATTTGACGTGATCTTTTTTGATGGCAGGGGTGGCCCGCCCTCAAGAGGCGGTGGTAAAACGCATAAATTCTACGCCTCCATGGGTAGCCATATTTCCAATAAGGAAATTCAGCTAACTATACAGGGACAAACGGTAAGTGCCAATTTTGGCATTATCGAATCGGCGCAGTTCAACCTGGAACAACTCATCAATGCAGGCGTATCGAATTCATTGTTCACAGACCGCTACCCACCTTTAAGCGGTAAAAAGGAAGAACTGATGCAGGAGCTGGCTTCCTACGGTTTTGATGCATACAAGCAATTGAAGGAGCATCCGCAACTGGCCAATTATCTGTATGAAATGAGCCCGCTGCGTTTTTATAATGAAACCAATATCGGCAGCCGTCCGGCAAAAAGAGGAGGATCGCAATCTTCTTTTTCGCTGAATGATCTGCGGGCCATTCCTTTTGCCGGTGCATGGAGCCAGCTGAAACAGAATGTACCCGGTTTTTACGGGGTAGGAACGGCGCTGAAAAAAATGGAATACATCGGCCGTTTTGAGGAGCTGAAAAGTCTTTATAGGGAGTCGCTGTATTTTAAAACATTGCTCGATAACTGCGAAATGGCGATGTCCAAATCCTATTTTCCCATTACGGCCTATATGGAAAAGGATGAGCAGTTTGGCGGGATCTGGAAAATGATCTATGATGAGTATTTGCTTACCAAAGAGTACTTATATAAACTTTCGGGGCATGATACGTTGATGGCTTCATACCCGGTAGACAAGCTTTCTATCCGCATGCGGGAGCGTATCGTAAAACCGCTGGTTACCATCCAGCAATATGCCCTGGTGAAACTGCGTGAAGGAGGAGATGACCTGGATGAGGCGCTGCGCGATGCCTATGGCAAACTGGTGATGCGCTGTTCCTTTGGCATCATCAATGCCGGGCGTAATTCGGCGTAACCCTACGCCCTGCGGGAATTTAAAATATTTAATATAGAATATTTCAGCCACGACCCGTGCCCCCACTGCGGCCGGCGTCCTCACCGACCGGTAAGCAATCCGCTTGACGCATTGTGAATGTTATTCTGCGCCAAATGGTTTGTGCGGACACAAACCGGCCTCGGTTTCCTCAGCCACGGCCAGTGTGCTCACTGACCGGTAAAGAAATTCACTATTTTACATTTAACAAAAACGTATAAGTTCCGGAGGGCAATGTATAGCTGCCATCTTTATTTTGAGCAACGGGCATGCGATCGCGTTTTTGAAGCTGACAGGATGTGGGTATGTAAAAGCTTGCGGTGCTGTTGGCCGGTATCCGGCAGGTATACCGAAGCCGGTTCCCTTTTCTTTCCCAGGATGAGCGGATCTCGCCCAAAGGCCCGTTATAACTGGCTTTAAAGGTATTCAGTCCGCGTACAAAATTGGGTTTGAGGAGAATGTTCCGGAAACCCGGCTGCTCCGGATCGGGGAAGATACCTCCAAGGGCTTTATAAAACCAGGCCCCGATATCACCAAACATAATATGGTTAAGCGAGGCGTCCCTCTGTGCATCTACCTTCCAGTTTTCATAAAGTGTAGTAGCGCCATTTTCGATCCACCAGCCCCAGGAGGGGTAGGTTTTGCGTGTGACCAGCTGATAAGCCAGGTCGGCATAACCATTTTCACTTAACACATTCAACACCGCCTTGGCGCCTAGGATGCCCACATCCAGCTGTACACCATCCTCCCGCACTTTTTTTGCCAGGTTGGCTACTACTTTCGCTTTCAGCGCATCCGGTACCACGCCCCAATATACAGGAGTACTCAGTTCCGTTTGCAAGCCCGAACCATAGATACCGGTTGTTGGGTTCAGGTATTTATCGTTGATCGCGTTTTTAATTTTTTCAGCTAATGCCTCATAACGGTCAGCTTCTTCTTTCCGGTTAAAAAGTGCTGCAGTCTGGGCAAGGATCTTTACATCCTTATAATAATAAAGCGAAGAGGTCAATTCTACCGGCGATTTGGATTTTACCGGCACCCAGTCACCCAATCCCCAGGTGGTTAACCCGGTGGGATACAGGTCGGCAATATGATCTACATAACGCTTTATGTTTTCAAAATTATCGGCCAGGGGTTTGGCGTCTCCGTAAAACTGGTAAAGCGTCCAGGGAATAATGGCAATGGTGCTGGTCCAGTCGGGCCCGTTGGCCCATTGATACCCCCAGCCGCTGGTGGGAATGATAGCGGGTAATACTCCGTTGGGTTGCTGCTCATCGCGGTGATCGGCCAGCCACTTTTCATATACAGTAATGCCGTCAAAGTTATACAACCCAGTTTCCAGTGCGATCACGGCATCGCCGGTCCAGCCATTTTTTTCCCGTTGGGGACAATCGGTAGGATATCCGAAAAGATTGGATAGATAGGAATTGTTTGTGGCCTGCCAGATCTTGTTGATAAGCGGATCGCCTGCCTCAATGGTGCCGGCCTGCGGCAGATCACTATGCATAAAATATCCCTGCAGACTGGACTTGCTAAGCTGCACAGGTTTATTGCTGATGACTTCTACATACTGAAAGCCTTTGTAGTTAAAACGGGGCTTAAAGGTTTCCATACCGTTTCCTTTCAGAATAAAAATATCGGTTTGAAAAGGATCGCTGTCATCCGTTGGACGGTAATGCACATCAATATTGGAAAGGTCGGCATGCCCGGATGGGTGAACGCGTTCGGCATGAACGAGCCGGATTACCGTTCCCGCGGCGCCCGAGACATGAATCTCGCTGACACCGGAAATATTCCGGCCCAGGTTAAACACATAGTTCTTATCGCTGAATTTTTTTAGGGCTACCGGGTTGATGGTAACCACATCCCGTACCGGGTGCAGTACCTGTGCAGTGATCAGCGGCGCCGGTGCTGCGCGATCGATGGCAGCTGCCCATTTTGAATCGTTAAACCCGGCTTTATTCCAGCCTGGTACTTCCCGTTGCGCATCATAATGTTCCCCGGTGTAAATGCTGTTAAAGATTACCGGGCTTAATGCTGTTTTCCAGCTCCGGTCGGTAGCAATGGTTTCGGTTGAGCCATCGGTATAGGTAATACGCAGATCCAGGCAAAATGCCGGGCGGTTACGCCAGGGAGCTTTATCAAAATACCACACTGCGGTAGATTGATGATTGTACCATCCGTTTCCAAGCAATACCCCAATTATATTTTCACCAGGCTGCAATTGTTTGCTGATATCGTAGGTCACATACAGGTTTCTCCGGTCAAAACGGGTATACATGGGGTCCAGCCGGTGATCGCCCACGGGCAGGGCATTCAGGGAGAGCTCGTAAAGGCCGGCAGCAGCTATATAAATCCTCGCAGATTGCACCGTTTTTTTCAGGAGGAACGATTTCCGGAAGTAAGGCGCCGGCTTCAGCCGTACATCATTGCCGTCGCTGATCCATCCGCCTTTCCAGTGTTGCTGCTGCATTATACCTGTTTCGAAAAAAGCGGTTGCTGCGGGGTAGGAGCGGCCATTGTTGCCGGTAAGTGTAACGCTCCAATGATAACGGGTAAAGGGCTCCAGCGCCGGACCGTTATAAGTTACGAGACTATTGGCAGAGGATACCATTCCGGAATTCCATACCGATTTGCCTTTTTCATCGGTAACTGCAAGCTGGTAGGTCTTCTGCGCGGCATGGTGTTCGGGGTCGTTCAGGATCCAGCTGAAGCGGGGCCGGGGATTATCAATTCCTAGCGGATTAAATAAATGCTCACACCGGAGACCTGCGGGGCCGGCCGAAGATTGAGCGAAAGAAGAAATCATCAAAAAGAGGCTTCCGATCAGCCCTGGAAAACGATACCATTTCATATACAGGCAAGATTTTGATGTGGCGGTATGTATGTGCATTACAATAATAACACATCTCTGCTTACCATGCGATTTTCAGGATAGTACAGGATGGTTGTATAAGGGGTTTTGCGTATCTTAATCATCTAACGGATATAAGATGAAACTACAGTTTGCCGTGCTGCTGATGAGCCTGTCAATGCGTGTCGTTGCCCAGGTTCAGGATGTGTACACAATACCAAAATTCACACAACTTAAAATAGAGGGTTATCTAGGCCGTAAGCTGGATGCCTGCATTACAAACGGGATCCGCGCAACGGATGAGGACTATCTGGTAGCACCCTTCCGGCAACGGAAGGAACGTACACAATGGCAAACCGAATTCTGGGGAAAATGGTTTACTTCAGCAGCAGATGCCTATCGTTATACAGGAGATGCGGCATTGATGGCCCAATTAAAACGGGCTGTTGACGGGTTACTGGATACGCAGACGCCAGACGGGTATATTGGAAATTATGCTGCTGCATACCGGTTGCAGCAATGGGATATCTGGGGGATGAAATACTGCCTGCTGGGATTGCTGGATGATTACGAGCTGACAAAGGACCCGCGCACCCTGACCGGGATGAAAAAACTTGCAGATTATGTTGCGGTGGCGGTAATGAAAGCTGAAGTGCCGGTATACCGGCTGGGAAACTATAAGGGTATGGCCGCGGCTTCTATCCTTGAACCCATGGTACGGCTGTACCGCATCACAAAAGAAAAGCGGTACCTGGATTTTGCAAACTACATCGTTGCATCGTGGAAGGAACCGGCTTCGGCACAGCTGATCACAAAAGCATTGCAGGGCATCCCGGTGGGCGCGCGTTTTCCCGTACCCAAAACTTGGTATGGGCCAGACAATGGGCAGAAGGCCTATGAGATGATGTCTTGTTATGAAGGATTGCTGGAATTGTACCGCGTTACAGGGAATAAAGAATACCTCGATGCGGTAGTGGCTGCAGCAGATAATATCCGTGAAACGGAGATTATGATCACGGGCTCCGGCGCCAGTATGGAATGCTGGTTTGGCGGCGCGGCCACGCAATCGATCCCTGTAAAGCACACGATGGAAGCCTGCGTTACGGTAACCTGGCTAAAGTTCTGCCTGCAGTTGCTGCGCACAACAGGTGATGTAAAATGGGCCAATGAAATTGAAAAAAGTTATTATAATGCCCTGCTGGGCACCATGAAGCCAGACGGGTCAACCTGGAGTAAGTATATCGGGATGAAAGGTAAGAAATACCTGGGAGAGGATCAGTGCGGCATGCACACGAATTGCTGTATTGCAAACGGTCCGCGGGGTATGATGCTGGCTGCCCGGGAAGCAGTGATGGAGGGGCCGGATGGCATTGCCATTAACCTTTATACACCCTTAAAAGCTGCCGTATTGCGCAACGGTAATAAAGACCAACGCCTGGATATAAAGATGAATACCGGTTATCCGGTGTCTGACACAGTCACCATCGAGCTAGGGCCGCAGCAGTCAGCTGTTTTTACTATACGGTTGCGGATCCCGGAGTGGAGTGCCGCTACGCAGATCCGCGTAAACGGAAAAGCTGTTAACGGTGTCCAGGCCGGCAGTTATGCTTTTGTAAAAAGGGAGTGGAAGAAGGGGGATGAAATCCAGCTTGTTTTGGATATGCAGGTTCGGGTAGCTACTTTAAAACAGGATGCCCAGCACTTTGCGCTGCTTTATGGCCCGTTGGTACTGGCCGCTGACCGCCGCTACCAGTTAAGCCCGTTCTATGATTTTTATACACCGGCCTACAAGGAAGGAAAAGTCCCTTTTGCAATAAAACCGGGGCAGGAGGAGGCACTGTTGGAAATACGTATTCCGATGACCCGGGAAGTGGACGGCCTGGTTGCAAAAACAGAGGAACTGGTATTTACTGATTTTGCATCGGCAGGTAACACCTGGGATGACCGCTCGGCTTATACCGTATGGCTTCAAAAAATAAGAGATGTTTCTAAAGAATAGCATCCGGCAATCAAATCCTTCAATGCCTTAATACCATAACGGCGTACTTCCCGGCTGCTTTGATCATATCTATAACCCTTCCTTTATTTCTTATAATTTTGTCGCACAAATTATAAGCATGAAAGTGATACCATTATCCGAGGGAAGTTTTACCGTGGATGCTACAAAAAAGTTTATTCCGTTCCGGTTGTCGGAAGATGAAATGACCGCCCGTACGCATGGAAGCCTGTTGGTGGAAATACAGCCATTCTTGATCATTACTTCAAAGGATGTCCTGTTGCTGGATACGGGTCTTGGCCTGAATCATCATTCGGGCGATCAGATGCAGCTCATCACGCATCTTGCGGAGAACGGGATCCAAACAGGTGATGTTACAAAAGTGCTGATGAGCCATTTGCATAAAGACCATACGGGGGGAATGGTGAACCCTGTAACCGGTAAACCTACTTTTGAACGTGCTGTTTATTATATCCAGGAACGGGAGGTGGCGTTTGCGCGGGAACATGCGGGCGCTTCGTATGATACTTCTAAATTTGAGCCAGTACTGGCGGACAACGTAGCGCTGCTAAAAGCCGATGAAGGGCATATTGATCATTATATCCGGTACCAGGTAACCGGTGCGCATTCGCGGTATCACCAGGTGTTCTGGATTGAAGAGGATGGGGAATTGTTATTTTTTGGAGCGGATGATGCCCCTCAATACCAACAGATGAAACACCGGTTTGCGGCAAAGTACGATTACGATGGAAAGAAAGCCATGGAACTTCGGTCAAAATGGTGGGAAAGCGGGCGGCAGGAAGGCTGGCAGTTTTTGTTTTATCATGATACCCGCAGGCCGGTGGCCAATCCCCAAGACGAATCATAAATGCAGGCCATAAAAAAAGGCCTGCCCTAAAAAGAGCTGGCCGTTGCTAACCTATGAAAAACACCAATGCAAATATATACACAGCTTTGTTACAAAACAAATATTTGTGCATAAATAATTGTTTAAACATTGTTTTTGATCGGTTTTTAGTTTTCTTTAACATTTCTTTTGCTCAACTCTTCGCGTATCTTTTTGCGGAAAAGCTGTTCTTCGGAAAAAAAACGGGTGGACCGGGGTTCACCGATAATGGGCATAAAGCGTTTGCGGTAGTTGATTTTCAACGCGATACGCTCCTGCTCGCGCAGCAGGGGATCCTGCTGAGTTTTGCTGATCTTTTTAGAATCTGTGAGGTACTGGATTACTATTGGCCGCAGTTGCTTTTTTTCAGCGGGGGTGAGGCTGATTTTTTCGGTGAGATAGTCCAGGAAAATATCGTGTACCCGGCTGGGTTTAGGTGCGGGCTGCGTTTGTGCCTGTCCCTGAAACATAATCAGCGGTAACAGGAAAATAAGGATCCGTTTCATCAGTTTAAAAGTATTTCTTCATTTCCTTCAGCAGTTTCCTTTAAAAAACTGGCCAGTTCTGCATCCGGAACATTTTTTAAAAGAGGGGTGATATCGGCCTTGGAAGTATGGGCGGTCTGTACGCCGGGTGCCGGCTGATCGCGTGAAACGGTTTCGTCCAGTTGGATAAAACGTTCCAGTTGTTCGTTGGTCAGCTGGTTTACGGCCGCAGTCACCGATGCCTGGGACGCAGTGACAGGCTGCAGTTTTTGGGTAAGCAGGAAAATAGAAGTAACTGCCAGCAGGATAAAGCTGGCCGCAATGGCCAAACCTTTTTTAAAAGGAATGATCCGGTTGCTTCTTTCAACCCGAAACCGGCTAAAATAATCCGGGGGAATATAATAGGGCATATCCCGGGAAACCGTATCCAGTGTAGCGGTTAAAGCATCCGTGTCCTGTTCCTGTGCCTGCACCGCGTTCATCAGCCGGTTTGTAAAGGATTCAAAATAGCCGTCGGGAAGGGTAAACACCGGTTGGGATAGTTGTTCCTGCCGGATCCCGTTTAAGATATCGTATGAGGCATCCTGTTTCATTGCTCTGGTTTTATGACGGGAATTTTGCGCTATTGTTTAACTGTTGCGTAAATAATTTTCAACTTTTTTTGCCGCGTGATGATAACTAGCTTTTAAGGCCCCCTCTGTAACACCAAGTATGGTACTCATTTTCTGGTAAGGCATTTCATCAAAGTACCGGAGATTAAAGATCAGCCGCTGCTGTTCCGGCAGCTGCTGGATGGCCAGCTGCAATTTCCATTCAATCTTATTGGGATCAAAATGGGGGTCTGCGCGGATCTGGTCCGTCAGGTCCTGTTCATTTCCAAAAGCGACAACCACCTTTTTTTTCTTTTGATTTTGCAGATGGGTAATGCTTTCATTGGTACAGATGCGGTACAGCCAGGTGTAAAGTCCGCTTTCCTCACGAAAGCGATCCAGGCCCTTCCAGGTTTTTATAAACACGTTCTGCAACACATCATCTGCATCCTCATGTATGATCACCATTCGCCGGATGTGCCAGTAAAGCCGCTCTTTGTATTTATTGACAATAGCGGTAAAAGCCTGCTCTTTCGTGCCGGGATTGCGAAAAAGCGCCAGTAAAGACTCATCACTTTGAAATTGTTCCATTCAGACGTCTGGTATTCTTTGACCGGTAAGATAGGAAAAAGTTTAAAGGTTTCAGTTATGCCGTTAAAGGCTCAAGGTTTAACGTTTAATGTGTCATGTTGGATGTTGTTTCTCCTTGGGGGTGAGATGCGCAATTCCATGATCTTATGATCTTTTTAGAAATGCGATTATCGAGCCGGAACGGCGTCTTCATTTCCGCATTCACATTTTCAAATTCCAAAAAAAGAGCCGCCAGATTTACTGGCAGCTCTTTTCAAAAATATATTTACAACGATCAACCGTTCTTTCGGGCGATCACTTTTTCTGCTGCCGCTACGATATCCGGCACGTCCAGGTGGTATTTTTTCAACAACTGATCGGGTGTGCCGCTTTCTCCGAAAGTGTCCATCGTGCCTACGTATTCGATGGGAATGGGGAAGTTACGGGCAGCGCATTGTGCAATCATATCTCCCAGTCCGCCGATAATATTATGTTCTTCCGCGGTAACTGCGCATTTGGTTTTTTGAATGGAGGCGATCACGGCTGCTTCATCCAGCGGCTTAATCGTATGTATGTTGATCACTTCCACGCTAATGCCTTTTTCCTCAAGGATAATACCAGCCTGGATCGCATTCCATACCAGGTGCCCGCAGGCAAAAATGCTGACATCCGTTCCTTCGGAAAGCTGTTGGGCCTTTCCAAAAACGAAGTCGGACTCGTTGGTGAAGATCGGCCAGGACGGGCGTCCGAAACGCAGGTAAACCGGTCCGTCGATTTCAGCGATCGCCATCGTAGCTGCCTTGGTTTGCGTGTAATCGCAGGGCACTACCACCGACATCCCCGGCAGCATTTTCATCATACCGATGTCCTCAAGGATCTGGTGAGTGGCACCATCTTCACCCAGGGTTACTCCTGCATGGGAAGCACAAATTTTTACATTTTTACCGCTGTAAGCGATCGACTGGCGAATCTGGTCGTACACGCGGCCGGTGCTGAAGTTTGCAAAAGTGGTCGTAAAAGGAATATGTCCGCCAATGGTTAAACCCGCTGCAACGCCCATCATATTGGCTTCCCCGATACCGCATTGTACAAAACGGTCGGGAAACTCCTTAATAAACTGGTTCAGCTTCATTGAGCCCAGCAGGTCGGCGGTCAGCGCCACAATTTTATCATTCTTGCGAGCGGCTTCCACAATACCGTCACCGAAACCGCTACGGGTATCTTTTTTTCCTGTAGATTGAATATCCTTTAACGCCATAATTTATTTTTGAGGTTACAAAAGTAATGTTTCTCCTAAAGAATCAAGCATAAGTTTTCGGTCAGATTGATTTATATTTGAGGAAATTACATCATCCGCCGGAGCATTTTGCAAACCTGGGTCTGAAGGGCTTTTTGTTAATGAATATATAAGCTTAAAAATCCTTGCTGTACTTGGAGTTTTGCTTTGTTAATTTGGATTATTTACTTCACCTTTGCTCCTCACGAAAACACAAGAAATTTATTTAATTAAGGAATGGGACTCTTCAACTGGTTTACACAAGAAATAGCAATGGATTTGGGTACCGCAAATACCCTCATTATACATAACGACGAAGTGGCTGTAAATGAGCCAAGTATTGTGGCGTTGAACCGCAATAATCCCAAAGAAGTGCTGGCCGTTGGAAAGCGTGCATTAATGATGCATGAAAAAACCCATGAAAGTATCCGTACGGTACGGCCGCTCAAAGATGGGGTGATCGCCGATTTTAATGCGGCGGAACTCATGATCCGGGAACTGATCAAACTGGTTTATCCCAAAAAACCCTTGTTTCCGCCCAGCTGGCGGATGATGATCTGCATACCTTCTTCCATCACCGAAGTAGAAAAACGCGCGGTTAGAGACAGTGCCGAGCAGGCCGGTGCCAAGGAAGTATACCTGATTCATGAGCCGATGGCAGCAGCATTGGGTATCGGTATTGATGTGGAAGAGCCGGTGGGCAATATGATCATCGATATCGGCGGAGGTACAACCGGTATCACCGTTATTGCCCTGGCCGGTATTGTATGCGATCAAAGTATCCGTATTGCGGGCGATGAATTTACTGCAGATATCATGGAAGCACTGCGTCGCTACCATAGCCTGCTGATCGGGGAGCGTACTGCAGAACAAATCAAAATACAGGTGGGTGCGGCAATGAAGGACCTGGAAAATCCGCCGGATGATATTCCGGTAAACGGACGCGACCTGGTTACGGGTATACCCAAACAAATTATGGTAAGCTTCCAGGAAATTGCCGAAGCGCTGGATAAAAGTATCTTTAAGATCGAAGAAGCCATTTTAAAAGCCCTGGAACAAACACCTCCCGAGCTGGCAGGTGATATTTACCGGAGAGGCCTGTATCTCACCGGCGGCGGGGCTTTGCTGCGGGGATTGGATAAACGGCTCAGCCAAAAAATCAAACTGCCGGTTCATATCGCAGATGATCCGCTGAAAAGTGTGGTACGGGGAACCGGGATTGCGTTGAAAAACTACGACCGTTATCCTTTTGTAATGCGTTAATTCTTTAACCGTTTTGTTCGGCCTGGAAAATCAGGCGTTAAATGTAACACCCGGTGCGTAATATATTTTTGTTCATCAGGCGATTTTCGGTTTTCATAGGTTTTTTGATCCTACAGGGAATCTGCTTGTATAACCTGTTTACGTACAATCGGTTACATCGGGTTAAAGGACTGGAAACCGCAGGCCGGATCACCAGTTATTTCAATTCCAAATACAATGCGCTGGAAGATTTTTTCCGCATGAAGGCGGAGAATAAGCGGGTACATCAACTGAACGATTCTCTTATGAACCTGATGAAGGAGAATTTTGTTCAGATCGATACCAATGCGATCCTGGTGCATGATACCGCATCGGTGGATACTACCGGTAAAGCGCGGCGTTATCTCTGGCGCACGGCCCAGGTTTTATATACCACCGTCAACAGCGATAAAAATTACCTGCAGATCAACCGGGGTACCAGCTCGGGTGTGGAGAATGATATGGGCGTTTTCAGTTCCAACGGGGGCCTGGTAGGAAAAATTGTAAACGCGGGAAAGGACTTTAGTGAAGTAATGACACTGCTGCATGTAATGAACAAGCTCAGTGTACAGCTTAAAAAAACCGGTAACTCCGGGATCATTTCCTGGGATGGCAGAACACCCACAGAACTTACATTGAACGGCATTCCAAAAACCGATTCTGTTCGCATTGGCGATACCATTCTTACGGGAAACTATTCATTGAGTTTTCCGCCGGGAAAAATGGTGGGTACCGTGGCAAGGATCTTAAAGGATGAGGCCACCAACTTCCTCATTCTGAAAATAAGGCCCGCTGCAAATTTTGGAAGCCTGCAGCAGGTATTTGTGGTAGAAAATCTGAACTACGCCGCGCTTCAGCAACTAAGCGCGGAAACCGGCCGCAAGGTTGAAGCAAAATCTGGAAATAAGTGAGCGATCTTGTAAAAAATATCATCCGTTTTTCACTGTTTGTATTTGTGCAGGTGTATGTGTTTGACATTATGCCGCACCTGCATGAGCTTATTACCCCATACCTGTATTTTTTATATATACTCTGGCTGCCTTTTTCGATAAAACGGGGATGGCTGCTGCTGCTGGGCTTTTTACTGGGAATGACCGTTGACTACTTTACCATGACGCCTGGCTTGCATGCCGCAGCCTGTGTACTTGTGGCATTTTTACGACCTGTGATCCTGCACCTGCTGTCGCCCAAGGATGCCGTGGGGTATACTTACCAGGAACCCTCACCCAAGGCCATGGGGTGGAGCGCCTACAGTCTTTACGCCTTGCTGCTTTCATTTGCACATAATTTTTATCTGTTGTTTTTAGAGTGGCTGTCCTTTGGCTCCTTTATCAGTTTCATGATGAAGGTAGTGACGACCACTGCTATAAGCATGCTGCTGATCTTTATTACGGAGTTGCTCTTCTTCCGCAAACAACGTTATCGTACGAATACGGCGTAGCATTGAGCATCCAGGGTGAGCGTCCAGAATCCAGCAATCAGCATCGAGAATCCAGGTTTGAGTGTTGAGGATCAGCCATCGGGCGGAAACACTGTTGGTTATCATAACGGCGTTCTGCCAGGACAATGTTTTTGGTAAGGAATGGATGAGGCCTCCTTTTGAAGGAGACAGTGATTGCTGAAGTCTGGCCGTTGAAAGCTGGTCGCCAACCCAGATAACCCGATGCCCGAAGTTCAAATCCGGATTCTGAAATCTGGATTCTCAATTCCCGGATCGTAAACAGTTTTGCACTATTTTTGACTTTTCTTACAAAAGTTTCCAGGGATAAGTATGTCGGTGTTTAATAAGTCGAGAAGTTATATTATACGGATCATCTTTCTTTCCGTATTTATAGTCATTATCGCCCAGCTGGCCAACCTGCAACTGGTGAGCAATAAATACCTGGAGCTGGCCAAGAACAATGCGGTATTTCAAAAAATCGTTTACCCCGAAAGGGGGATCATCTTCGATCGCAATGGTAAAGCCGTGCTGAATAATACCATTATGTTCGACCTGATGGTAACTCCCGCCGAGGTAAGAAATCTTGATACCGCTGCATTTTGTAACCTGATGCAGATTGACACGGCCGAGTTCCGGGCACGGATCGTAAATGCCATTGTAAAAAATTCAAGGGTACGGCCTTCTATTTTTCATTCGCTGCTGACCCCCGAAATGCAGGCCCGGTTTGAGGAAAACAGCTGGCGGTTTCCGGGTTTTGTGCTGCAGCAGCGTCCTGTGCGTACCTACCCCTATAATGTAGGGGCGCATATCCTGGGATACATCAGTGAGGTGGATGGCAAGGACATCGAACGGTCGGGCAATTTTTATCGCATGGGCGATTATGTGGGCAAGAACGGTTTGGAATATACCTATGAAAAAGTGTTGATGGGGCAACGGGGGGTGCAGTACATGATCAAAGACAATAAAAACCGGCTGGTGGGTCATTATGAGAATGGCGAGTTTGATACCACGGCGGTGGCCGGGCGGGGACTAAAAACCTACCTGGATGTAGAACTGCAGGTATTGGCCGAGAAATTACTGGCAAATAAAGTGGGCTCTGTAGTGGCGCTGGATCCAAAAACCGGTGGCATCCTGGCGATGGCTTCCGGTCCGGTTTTTAATCCCAATGACCTTACCGGCCCTGAAAAAAATGCCAACTATGCCAAAATGGTGCTGAATGTTCGTGCTCCTTTATTAAACAGGGGTATAAAAGGACGGTATCCTCCCGGTTCAACGTTTAAACCCCTGGGTGGGCTGGTGGCGCTGGATGAAGGGGTGATTACTCCTTCTTACGGATATCCCTGTCCGGGCCGGTACTATGGCTGCGGTGCAGGCAAACCGGCCTGTACGCATTCCGGCGGCGGACACGCGGCTAATTTAAGACTGGCGATCGCCAATTCCTGTAACTCCTATTTTGTGCAGGTGTACCGGATGGCGGTAGACAATCCCCGGGCGGGCAATATGCGCAAGGGGTATGAAGGCTGGGAAGACTATATGCATAAGTTTGGGCTGGGTGTACGTCTGGGGGTAGACCTTCCCAGTGAAGACAAAGGAAATATTCCAACGGTGGCAGTCTATGATAAAGAATACAGGGGCTCCTGGAACTCCTGTACCAATCTTACCCTGGGCATCGGCCAGGATAAAATGCTGGCCACTCCGTTACAGCTGGCCAATGCCATGTGTATCATCGCCAACAAAGGGTATTATTATACGCCACACTTTGTAGACAGCATTGATGGCGAAACAGCGGCCGATGCGCCCATCCTGGCAAAATACCGGGAAAAGCATGAGGTACTGACCCATATTTCAGATACTGCCTATAATGCCATTATTAACGGAATGAACGATGTGGTAACGCGCGGAACGGCACGGGTGGCCATGATTCCCGGTATTGACGTATGTGCAAAAACAGGTACGGCGGAAAACTATACCATTCTTGACCGGAGAAGGATCAAGCTGAAAGATAACTCCATGTTTGTATGCTTTGCACCCAAGGATAACCCCAAAATCGCCATTGCTGTGGCTGTTGAAAACGCCGGATATGGGGCTACCTGGGCAGGGCCGATCGCCCGCATCCTGATGGAAAAATATCTGCTGGACAGTCTGACCAATAAAAGCAAGGCCGACCTGGAGCGGATTTCCAATACCAACCTGATGCCGTCCTATTACGACCGGCTGCAGTACATTACTGATTCTTCCAGAGCCGAGCAGTGGGCAAAGATCCGGAAAGACAGCACGCAGCTGCGACGCTATCTGAGAGGCGGTGCGCTGAAGACCGCGCCAAAAAAAGATTCCACACAGACCAACGGCAATTCCAGGCCGGATCAAAAGCCGGTTCAGAAAAAACCTTCGGCGCTGATCACGTTTATAACAGAAGATAGAAAATACCGCAGACCTGTTACCGTTTCCGAAGAAATTATATGAGCCAGAAAAAAGCTGAAATATCCAAAGGGGTAGATTACATACTTGTAATCGTATACCTGTTACTGGTAGCCATTGGCCTGATGGCCATTTTTGGAGTGACTTATACGGAGGGCGATCCCGTACTGCAAAGCTTTCTGGGCTTTAAAACCGATTACAGTCGCCAGTTTTATTTTGCAGGCGTTTCGCTGTTGCTGGGCTTATTCATTCTTTTAACGGATAGTAAATTTTTCCCGGCCACGGCCAATCTCTGGTATGCAGGCGGTATGCTGTTGCTGCTGCTGGTGTTCCCATTCCATTCTGCGGTAAAAGGAACCGAGTCCATTATCCGGTTGGGAGCCTTCCAGTTTCAGCCGGCGGAATTCTGTAAAGTAACCGTAGCACTGGCACTGGCCAAGTATCTTTCGAACCCGGAGCTTGATTTTGCCAAAACCCGTTCCCAGCTTATTGCTACAGCCATCGTTATGGCCCCCGCCGTATTAACCGTTTTTCAGAAGGAAACCGGGTTGGCCCTTGTATTCTGTTCGTTCTTTTTTGTAATGTATCGCGAGGGATTGCCTGCCATGGTGCTGGTGATCGGTTTTGCAATAGCAGCCCTGGTAGTAGCAACCTTGCTGCTCGATAAAAATGTGCTGGCTATTATCCTTACGCTTATTGCCGGAGTCGTGGTATTATTCAGTCTGCGCCAGATCAAACGCGATAAGGCATTGCTGATGAAGATCATTCTTGTGTGGGCGCTGTGCGTGGGTATCCAGCGTTTCGGAGTGCCCTTCCTTTTTGAACATGTACTGGGAAAGCATCAGGTGGAACGGATCTACAGTACCATCGGAAAGGAGATCCCCCAGGAATACCTGAAGGGAAATATGGGGGAAATTGATGTAAAAACAGGGAAACAAAATAATACTGCCGACTATAACGTAAAGCAGTCTAAAATTGCCGTGGGAAGCGGTGGGCTGATGGGGAAGGGCTTGCTGAGCGGTACACAAACCCGTTATGGTTTTGTTCCAGAGCAGCGTACGGATTTTATTTTTGACACCATCGGGGAGGGGTTTGGATTTGTAGGAAGCGTCACATTATTAGGGCTTTATATATTACTGTTGTTCCGGATTATCCGGATTGCGGAGCGGCAACGAAGCACTTTTAGCCGTTGCTATGCTTATGGGGTGGCATCGGTGTTCTTCTTTCATATAGCTGTAAATGTGGCCATGACCATCGGCCTGGCCCCGGTGATCGGTATTCCCCTGCCGCTCATCAGCTACGGAGGCACATCGCTGCTCACCTTTACCATACTGCTGTTTATCCTCATCCGGCTGGATGCCGACCGCCAGATGGTGTTGCGGTAGGCCTGGAGGGTTGGTTTCAAGTTCAAGGTTGAACCGTCAGGGTTCAGTTTTACACTTGATGGAAAGGGTTAGATTTTAAATGCTGGATGCTCGATGCTGAGGGCTGAAGGCTAAAAGCCAAGCTTATTTGTTTAACGGTTGAGGTTGGATCCCTGCTTGATGCGTTTCGCTACTCGCCATTCCCGGGCATTCTCATATGCTCACATTTCCACATTCTCAAATTTCTCAAAAAAAAATTTTTCCTGTAACTTTTTAACCGCATCGCCCGTATTACATATAAACCGGTTCAAAAAAGATAATAACTACAACCCTGCTACTGGATCTATGACGGAAAAGGAATATAACGAATGTGTAACAATGTATGCGGACAATGTGTACCGGTTTATTGTAAAGAACCTGAAACATGCGGCAAACGCGGAGGATGTGGTACAATCTGCATTTCAGGCACTTTGGGAGCAGCGGAACGAGGTGGATGCGGAAAAATCAAAATCCCTGCTCTTTACCATTGCCTACCGGAAAATGATCGACCATATCCGGAAATATAAACGGATGGTTTATGAAGAATCGATGGGCGCTTACGACCGGTATACCGAACAGGGGAGCCGGAATCTGAAAGAAGTGTTGCACCGGGCGCTCGAGCGACTGGATGATACCAAACGGTCGCTGGTGTTGTTAAAAGATTATGAAGGGTACAGTTACGAAGAAATTGGAGACATTACCGGACTTTCGGCCAGCCAGGTAAAAGTGTATTTGCACCGGGCGCGCTTACAACTGAAAGATTATTTGGTTAAAATTGAAAACGTATTATAACCATGCAAGGAAAAATTAATCCGACCAATTATGAAGCTTATTTCCTTCTGTATGTGGATAATGAACTGAACAGGGATGAACGGGCTGAAGTAGAGGCATTCCTGCAACAGCATCCGGAAACACAGCCGCTGCTGGAAGAGTTGCTCCGGACTCGGCAGGTAGCGGATCCGGAGATGGTATTTCCCGACAAATCGAAATTGTTTTTCGGGACCGCCTCCATTTCCGATGAAGCCCTGCTTTCCTATTTGGATAAAGAAGCTGTTCCGGCTGCCGTTGCTGAAGCGCTGCAGCATCCGTCTCCGGAACTGGCCAAACGTCTGCAGGCGTTTGAACAAACCATTGCTAAACCGGACCTGAACATTGTATTTCCGGATAAAGCCCGCTTGTACCGGAGGCGTTCCCGGCTGGTATCGCTCAAAATATGGAGGATTGCCGCGGCGGCGGCCCTGGTAGTGATGGCAGTGGGAGCCGCTTTATGGATGCAGGAACAAGGGAAAAAAGCAACCCTGGCGGACTCGCAGCATCCCCGGCACCAGGACAGCGTTCCCGGAAACGATGTGGCCCGTGTTCCCGCAGATGACAGCGTTGTAGCAGCCGACACGGTACCACAACCCGGTAAGGAAACCGCGATTGCCGTTTATAGGGCTTCAGACAGGCAGGAGCAGGAAAACAGAGCGGACAAAAAAGAGCAAAAGCAGAGGAGGGGTGTTACTGCGACAGCAACATCTGCAACATCAACCCCCGCTGTTTCAGGAACATCAACGCCGGCGGTGCGCAATGCCGGTGTAGTTTCCCAACAGGATGTAGCCATCAACAAAGTAGAAGTTACCCCGCCGGCTGTACAGAAACAGGATCCTTCTGTACAACCGGTGGTAGCAATGACCGAGGAAGAAAAACAACCAAAACCGAAAAAATCCTTATTCAAAAAGTTAACGCAACGCATTGAGGAGCGGATATCAGGAGCGCTTACAGACGGTGAGGGCCAGGTAACCATTGCAGGCTTTGCGGTGAACGTAAAATAAAAAAAATGAAAACGATACGACTAATTGTATACACAATTTTAATGGCACCGCTTTGCCTGCAGGCGCAGGATCAGAAGGGGGCCGATACTACCGAAATTAATGTGAAGGTTATTACGAGTAAAAAAAAGGATTCTGTAATCATCACCGGAAACGGGCAGCCCTGGGTAAAAGCCAGCCGGGCAAAAAATGTAATCACCAGCTGGTTCAGCATTGACCTGGGCTTTGCAAATTTTGTAGATAATACCGTATATACGGATGCGGCCACGCAGGCCTTTGCGCCGGGCGCTACCGGTTCCTGGCTGGACCTGAGAAGCGGAAAATCGGTGAATGTAAACATCTGGTTCTTGTCGCAAAAGATTAATATGGTGCGCCATGTACTGAACCTGAAGTACTCTTTGGGGCTAGAGCTGAATAATTACCGGTTTAAGAACCCCGTGCGCCTGAATCCGCGTCCAGCCACCGATGCGGCTATTCCTGCAGTCGTGTACCTGGATGAAACCCCAGGACGTACCTATAAGAAAACCAAACTTGCTGCTGATTATCTTACCTTGCCGGTAATGTTGAATGTATCATTCCCTACAAAGAACCGTAAGGTGGTTGAAGTAAACCGTAAGAATGTGCGCGTAAAAGCCAGCAAGGAATTTGGATTCAGCGCCGGTATCAGTGCCGGGTACCTTTACTCGGCACGGAACAAATACATCAACTCGGATGAAGGCAAACACAAATTTAAAGACGATTTCAGCTTAAACCCCTGGAAGATCTCCTATGTTGGAGAAGTGAACCTGGGTTACCTGGGGGTATACGGATCATTTGCAACCAAGAGCATGTTTAAGCGCGGTTTAGACCTTACACCGTATACGGTTGGAGTACGGGTAGGTTTATAATTTTATAAACAAGTTCTTTCCTATCTTTAATCATTGAATAAACCAGATTTTGCAGCAAACTGATTTGTAATGCCACTGATTTGTATGACGATGAAACGAAGATTACTGCTAACTTGTCTGATTGCCTGGGCCGCCGTTGCAGGAGCCCAGGATAAGCCGGACACCCTGGTAATAAACGGCGTAACCATCATCCGGGATAATAAACCTCTGGAGCGGGAACCGAGGAAGGGATTTTTAAAAAGTATCAATACGAAAAGAAGTCTGAAGAATGTGGTTACCGAGTGGGGAATGGTCGATATTGGCATGTCGAATTTTGTGGACGGTACCCATTATACGGATGTGGCAGCACAGGCCTATGCCCCGGGGAGCAATGAGCAGTGGTTTGCTACAAAGTATTTCAAATCGAGGAATGTGAATGTCTGGATCGTTACCCAACGGTATAACCTGATCCATCATTTTTTGAATCTGAAATATGGGCTGGGACTGGAACTGAACAATTACCGGTTTAAAAACCCTGTCCGGTTTAATCCCCGCCCGGCAACGGATATTGTGAACCCTCCGGTGGTTTCCATAGATGAAACGCCGGGCCGGAGTTACCGGAAAAATAAGCTGGCTGCAGATTACATTACCATCCCCCTGATGTTGAACTTCAACTTTACACCGGACCGGTTGTATCCTTTTGAGCTGAGCGCCGGTGTAAGCGTGGGGTATTTATATGCGGCCCGGAATAAGACCATTACTTCCGACGAAGGAAAACTGAAGGCAAAAGATAATTTTGATCTTGATCCCTGGAAGCTGTCTTATGTGGGAGATCTTACCCTGGGTGTGGTTACATTATATGGATCCTATGCATTCAAGAGCATGTACAAACGCGGACTGGATCATACACCCTATAATTTCGGCATCCGGTTAAGGCCCGCTGATTTCTTTAGTAAAATTCAGAATTAAGATGAATAGCCAGTTTGCTTTTTTAACCGCAATGTGCGCAACGTCTTTGCAAGGGCCGCAACGAAAACAGGAACCAATGAAAATTCCTTTGCGTTCTCAGCGTAACCCTGGCGCTCCCTGCGTTTAAAATTTTAACCGCGAAGGGCGTACGTACCCGTAAAGACCGCAACGGAAACAGAAGACGTTGATGTTATTCCTCACTGCCCGGCCAGAAGATAAAAATAAATTTGATACCGGTCTATTAAAGGGCGTATGAGATTTAATGGCAGATACCTTAGCGTTTTCGCGGCGGCAACCGGTTATCATTCCCACATTTTCAAATCTTCAAATTGAAAGCCCGAAGGCGCGGGCCGGTTTAAGATGATAGCCGCAAATGGTCATTGCATATCCACATATACAATCCGGTACCGGTTCTTTGCACTGGTTGTTTTCTTTAGTAACCAGATGCCGGCAACTGAAGTGGCGGTGGCAATGCCCAGTCCCGCCAGGTTCTTTCCCTTAAAAACAGGCTCATTTGCACGGAGGCCATTGATGATGTTCAGTACATCGTATCCGAAGCCGCCCAGGGCCATGAGTCCGCCCAGGGGCACCAGCACCGTTTTTCTTCCCCTGTTACGGGGTACATAGATGGTTTTAATCTCTTTATAGTGGAAGGGAATGATATCTTTTCGCAGGGTATCGGTTACCACATACCCCAGTATGTTCTGGTACCGGGTGGTTTTATAGGACGCAATAAAGACGGTATCCCGGGCAATGGCATCGATGGGGCCTTCATAAGAAAAACCATCGGTGCCGATAAAATGAATATCCATGCCGGTAAAAAAATTCCGGACGGTGATGCCGTTTTTCTTCCGGACGGAAATATAATCGCTCATTTTATGGGTCCCTGTTTGCCCGGTGGAAGGTTTATATGCAGTACTGTCAGATTGCGCCGAAACCTTCAGCGCAAACAGCAGGCAGCTACATAGTGTAAGCAGTTTTACCATTTCCGCTAAGATACTATCAAATAAGTTAGTGCGTTCTTCGCCATTTGTTAAAGAAAACTAATTTTAGATGCCCATGCGCTGTACAAACGCCGGTTGGAGGTAAGGCCGGAGATCGGCATAAGGCACCCATACATCCACCACGCCAACTGCATAAGCCGCTACTTCATAGGGCTGGTAAATAAACCCGATGCCTTTAGTGGTAAAATAAAAATTATCAGTAAGGGCCAGCCGTTCATCAAAAAGAATATCCGTTAGCGGTTTATCTGGCGCTATCTTATACCTTGCTCTCAGCTGACGTTCCAGGATGGGCTGCAGGGTTGCAGAGTCGACCTTCAGCACGTCGCTCAGGGCCAGTGCTTTTTGCTGCTGCATATCCAGGCAAAGCATGGTTTGACCGTACATACCATGCGCTCCACCGGTATAGGCATAATTGCCCACGCTGAGCACGGCGTAGCCATGGTTATTGTAGATAAGGTTGGAGCTGATCTGCTGATCATAATGCATCATTGAAAAAGGGGCTTCCTCTTCATTGTCCGAAGCCTTCATGGTATCGATATCGTCCCGGAAATTTTCGATAAAGCTTCTTCCAAATTGAGTCAGGGTGGTTTGCAGGGATGCGGAATCCGGTTTTTGTGCCCCCAGGATATATTGCTTTAACAGTGCTGTAAACCAGTGGTTCGGCGTGGTGCCTGGTTCCAGGAGCACCAGGCTTGAAAAGGCCGTGGGGGTGTCCTTTTTAAAACCAGGGATCCGGATCGAGTCCATATAGCCCACGGGTACAAAGGCGCTACCTCCTGCTTTGGGATGGAACTGGACCTGTTGTTGTTCATTTTTGCTGTTTAACTTTAAACCGGTGATCCCATCCGGACGAATCACCAGATGCAATGCTGCATCGGTACCGCTGGAATCTTCCTGTACAGAACGCGGTGCGAATTCCGTAAAAAATAAACTGTCGTTTTTAAGCAGGCTGTCTTTCTGGAACAAGAGGTCGATGGGTTGGCCTTCATTGTTATACGCATAATTTACGTCGTAGGTATTGCCAAACTTAACCACATGCATCGTCGCCGGCTGGTTGCCAATGGTTCCTTCGTATTGGAGGTAATAATTGTCTGGTACCTGTGCAGATAGTGAGTCGCTGCCAGAAGGAGCATTGCTTTTTTTATCGGAATGCTTACAACTGAAGAACAGCGCCGGAGTAAGGAGCAACAGAAGGAGTACTTTTTTCATGCGTCTTTCGTTTAGTAGAAACCAGGAGCAAAATTAAAACATAAGACGTATTCATCGCAGGAAATAAAAGGTGGGCTTTTTTTGTTGCCACAGGGGCACAGAAAATTTAAGGTACAAGAGGTATGTATTTCACGTGGCGATGAAGCGGAGCAGCGCGGCCGAGTTGATGCGACTTTTCGTATAACAGCGGTGCATTCTTGTTGTTGCTACGGAAACATGATGATTACCGAATTGGTGCTTCAGTGCTTTCTGCGGCAGTAGCCGCAACAAAAAATGAGGCACCGGGCCTCATTGAAACAGCAGCAATAAAAAGTTCCGTTTCCGATTAATACCCATAGTCCTGCGTGATTTTTGGGTTGGCATCGATCACGGACTGGGGAATGGGCAGTAACTCACTGTGGTTGGGTTTGTATAGCTGTGCTACATTGGTGATCCAGGATGCGGTGATGGACCGTGTCCAGTTAACGCGGATGTAGCCTGTAGCGCCGGAAGGCGATGGCCGGTATAAGGAGTTGGCAAAAACTACCTGTTGCGATCCTGGCAGGTAATACATATACTGCGGTATGTTGTCATAGGGCGCCTGCAGGTTTATCAGTTTGGTATAGCGGTCGCGTACATCGCTTATCTTTTGCGCCAGCAGGTTCCAGCGGATCAGGTCATATTTGCGGATGCCCTCCCCTCCGAATTCAAAGGAACGCTCTTTTACCAGCGCATCAAAAAATCCCTGTTTATCGGATGGAGTTGTGCCGATGCGTCCCTCGTTTCCTTTGAACCCTCTTTTCCGTACTTCTTCAAATGCCTGGATGGCATCGGCGGTAGGGCCGTTATTCAGCTCATTTTCCGCTTCAGCAAACATCAGAAGTACATCGGAAAACCGAAGGATGGGCCAGTTGATACCGGTGGCCTGTATGGCCGATGTTAAGGCCGGCGTGATCCAGTCGGCACGGAATTTCCCGCTGGTCATATTTACCAGGGTCTGTACCGTTTTGGTATTGTCTGCGTTATTGTAATAAGGAGCACAGGTTACATCACGGCGGGTGTCTATGGAGTCAAAAGAGTAAAAATATACCGGAATGACCCGAACGGATCCGTTGCCCAGCAGTGCCGTATTGCCGGGGATGTAGAAGCGTGGACCATCATAATATCCCAGCTTGCTATCTACTTCGCGGGCCATAGCCACTTCAAACAGCACTTCTCCGAACGGGTCAATTTTGTAAGCATCGATGCCATCCTTAAATACCGACTGAAAACTTGGATTAAGCGTATGCTGGTCTCTGCGCTGAAGCAGTTCGTAGCATTCGTCTCTCGCTATTTTATAATAATCGCGGTAATCGGCCCTGCGTTCCATACTCCCGGATTTGCGCAGCGAATAGCCACCGCGGAATAATGCCAGCCGGGCACGCAGGGCTTTAACCGCGCCTTTGGTGATGCGTTCATCGGAAGTAACGGTCTTGCGCCAGGGTACCAGGTCCGCGGCCAGTTTGAGGTTGGCCAGGAGCGTGTCGTAAATAATATCGCGGTCTGTTTTTTCAACAAGAAGATGCGCCTGATCGGCGGAAGGCCTAAACGGTGCGGGCACATCGCCCCAGTTGCGGATCAGCTCAAAATAAAACTGCGCCCGCAGGGTTAAGGCTTCTCCATACAGTCTTTTCAGCTCCGTTTTTTCTGCTTCGCTTCCGCCGGTGTACAAGGCCATCGCCGGGATATTTTTGATGCAGATATTGGCGCGCTCAATACCAGAATACAGCTGGTTAAAAGGTTGCAGCAACTGCGCATTGGTAGGCTGAAGATTGTATCGTGAAAGATCACGGGAACTATTGTCTGGGGCAGATCCATTGGTAACGCCAATCATTTCGTCGTTGTCATAGGGATACATCATACTCAGCCGGCTGCCATAACCCTGGTCCCCGGCCAGCTGATCATAGACCCCGAGCACGGCGCTCCGGGTATTGACTACTGTACTGAAAATATATTTTTCGTCAAATGCCGACTGCGGTTCCAGCGTCAGGTACTTTTTACAGGAAACGAGCAGCAGGGCTGCAACCGCAAAAAGTGGTATCAAAGATTGTTGCTTTATCATAACCAACATGTATTACAGTGAAACATTTAAACCAATAATATAAACCTTGCTCCGGGGATAAGCTGAATAATCCACGCCCGGTGTTACCGGTGTAGCCCGGCGGGTATTGACTTCGGGGTCATAACCGGAATAACCGGTGAAAACGGCCAGGTTGTTCACCGTGGTATAAACGCGCAGGCTTTTTAATTTGATCCGGCGAACCACTGTTTCCGGAAGTGTATAGCCAAGCGTGATGTTATTGATCCGGAGGAAGGAGCCGTCTTCCATCGCCCATGAGGTAGGATACCAGGCACCGGCGCCGCTGATGGGGATCCAGAGTTGGGCGTTCTGATTGATGGCCGCCAGTTGATCGGGAGCGATGCCCTTTACTACCTGTTGCCCCGATTCTGTAACTACCTGCTGGACCAGGTTTCCGTTGGCATCGATGGTGCGCCAGCGGTCTTTCATAATGGCCAGGGAGTTGGTATGCGATCCATAGCCATTGGTAAATTCGATCTTATTGGCGTTATAGATCTTATTGCCATATACAAAGTTTACAAATATACCCAGGTCAAATTGCTTATAGGTAAACCGCTGGTTCAATCCCCCGGAGAATTTAGGATTGGCATCGCCGATGACCGTTTTGTCATTTTCGTCGATGATGTGATTGCCATCCAGGTCTTTTAGTTTCATCCACCCCGGCTGAGCAATGCCGATAACTTTCGACGGATCTGCAACGCCCTCCTTTAATGTATAAATACTGGTAGCGGCATCATAATTAAAATCGTTTACGGTATAAAATCCATCAGCCATATAGCCGTACATCGTTCCCAGGGGTTGGCCGACTTTTACGATGTAATCGGCCGGCTGACCGGAGATACCAAAGCCCGAATTGGCAAAGTAATGATCCAGGCCACTGGCCAGCCGTTCGATCCGGTTCCGGTTAAAGGAAATATTGAACTCCGTATTCCAGGTAAAGCTGGATTTTTGAATGGGAATGGCCGTTAACTGAAGCTCGATACCCCGGTTGGAAATACTTCCCACATTCTGAAGCTGTGTGCTATATCCGGATGTGGGTGGAATGGGCACATCGATCAGCAGGTTGTTGACCGTGTTCTTATAGATATCTGCCGTCAGCTGTAACCGGTTTTTAAAGAGCGAAAGATCCAGGCCGATATTCCGGGAGACGGTGGTTTCCCATTTCAGGTCTTTGTTGGGAAGACTGCCCACCATATAGGCCGGTACGATCTGCTCATTCAGCGCATATTTTGCCGTAGGGCTGAAAATATTCATATAGAGATAATCATCGATCCGGTTATTACCGGTGGCTCCATAACTCACCCGGAGCTTCAGGTCTGAAATGACCGTGCTGTTCTCCAGGAACGCTTCCTTTGAAAGCCGCCAGGCAAGCGCACCGGCAGGGAAGTATCCCCATTGTTGCCCGGGTGCGAATTTAGAAGAACCATCTGCCCGCAGGCTGAAGTTGGCCAGGAACCGGTCTTTATATGCATAATTGATCCTGGTGAAAAAGGAAACGATATGGCTCTCATAGCTGTTGGACTGCGGATAGGTAGGGATTACAGTTCCGATGTTCAATTGGTTCAGGGCCTTTTCCGGGGTAATGCCCACCGGGAAATTCTTCAGTTGCAGATCGGTGCTCTTTGCCTTTACGTTGTAAAACTCATTTCCCAGCAATGCCTCAATGCGATGATCGGATGAACGGGAGTTGGTAAAGGTAAACACATTTGAGTTGGAAAGATTGTATACGTTATTGGTAAGCACACCGGCCATGGGCATGCTGGCTCCCTGCACCCTTGCTTTGGAAGTAATATAGTCGTAAAAAGTGTTATAGGTTTGATTGTTGTAGTTCACACCCAGCGTGGATTTGAAAGAGAACTGCTTGTTGAAAATATAATTGGCGTACCCGTTCAGGTTGGTGATATTATTGAGCTTCTGACTGTATTGGGCGTTGCTGAGCTGGATGGGGTTAATAATACCCAGAGCATTTCCGGCGTTGGTTTCATCATAGTATGCATCGTCCAGGTCTTCCGGCGACAGGTTGTGGAGCATGAAGGGCCGGTACTTTACCGTATGCCGGAGCAGGTTATACGTAGAGGCCCCTGCATCGGAGGTGCCGGCACCGTCGATACGCTGATTGGTGTAACGGACATTGAACCCGACTTTTAAGGCATTGCTTACCCGCGTATCCATCCGGAAGGTGACCAGCTTGCGGTTATACCCGGAGTTCAGCATCACTCCGTCTTCCCCGTTGCTGGTGAGGCTGAGGTTATACTGTGTGGCCTTCGTGCCGCCGGAAACGCCTACATTATGGGTCTGCATCAGGGCGTTGTTGCCAAAGGTGCGGTCCTGCCAATCGATAAACGGAACGGATTTATAAGCGTCCAGGCTATCCCAGTTTCCGTAAATCCGGCGGAAGGCTTCCTGTGCTTCATCGGTGCTCCTGCTTTTTTCATATTGAAGCATTACAAAATCATACGGCTGCAGCACCTCCAGCTTATCGGCCAGTTTTTTTATACCCATAAATCCGTTGTAGTTTATAACCGGTTTTGCTTCTCTACCTCCCTTAGTGGTGATGATGATCACCCCGTTTGCACCGCGTGCGCCGTAGATAGACGTGGCAGACGCATCTTTAAGCACGTCCACGGATTCGATATCCTGCGGCGACAGTCCGGAAAGACCGCCCTCTATTTGTACACCATCTACTATATAAAGCGGCGACGCATCCTGGGTGATGGAACCATTGCCCCTTATTTTGATTTGTACGTCGGCGCCTGGTGCACCTTCCGATGTGGTCACCTGCACGCCGGCCAGTTTCCCAGTAAGAGCTTCGGCCAGGGAGTTTACCGGTATATCTTTCAATTGTTTACTAGTTAACGATGATACGGATCCGGTGAGGTCCCGCTTTTTCACCGTTGCATACCCGATCATCACTACTTCGTCCATCTGCGCAACCGCGGTAGAAAGTTTTACCTGCAGCGGTCCGTCACCCGGGCGTACTTCCTGTGCGTTGTAGCCGATATGCTCCACCAGCAGCACCACCGGTGTATCTGCGGCAGGTATTAAAAGATTGAACTTTCCCTGGCTGTTGGTTTGAGTGCCTCTCGCCGTTCCTTTTTGCAAAACGGTGGCACCAGCAAGCGGTGTATTGCCCGTGGAATCCAGCACGGTTCCACTAACGCGGCGGCTGTTTTGTGCCGGGCTCCACGAAAAACTAAGACTTATTAAAAGCAGTACTACGATTCTTTTCATTCATTGTATATTTTGATAAATGAATAACCAGGCAAGGTCGTTAGGATGACTGTCCGGATGGCAATCACATTCCCGGTTAATGGCTCGCTTTATGCCGAATAAAACCCGTTAACACAACGCTAATTTGGTCTATTCAGAGACAAGATAGATCTTTTTGTTGCAGATGACGAACAGCTTGCTGCAAAAATTAATGGTAGCGTTATCGATAACGATACCGGTGATATTTTTGGGGATTCCTGAGGGATTTGGTATATAAAAAACTACATTGGCAGTATATTATCCATTGTTATCTATTACAAATTTATCTGGTATGAAAAAAGGACTTCTTGCTTTATGTATTGTTGCATTGCTGTTTGCATTTAAGGAACAAAAAAAGATCACCATCTATTCTATCGGAGATTCTACGATGTGTGATTATGACCAGCGGTACCTGGATAGCTTTGGTGGCGAAGGGTATCCCATCCGTGGCTGGATGCAGATGATGCCCCGTTTTTTTGCGGATCAGGTAACGATTCACAACATGGCCCGGAGCGGGAGAAGTTCAAGGAGCTTTAAGAACGAAGGCTGGTGGCAAAAGGTAATTGATGCTGTAAAACCGGGTGATTATATGTTTATTATGTTCGGACCGAATGATGAAAAGCCGGATACACTACGGCATACGGATCCTCAGACCACTTACCGCCAGTACCTGGTGGGTTATATTAAAGAAACAAGAGCAAAGGGAGGGATACCAGTATTGTTTACTTCTATTACCCGCAGAAAGTTTGATAAAGAGGGGAGGGTGTTGCCCGACACATTTGAGCCGTATGCGGAAGAGGTACGGAAAATTGCGGCAGAGATGAAAGTGCCGCTGGTGGATCTGAATGTAAAGTCAAAAGCGCTGGTGCAACAGTACGGCCCCGAAGCTTCAAAGAAATTGTACCTGTACATCGAGCCGGGTAAGTTTACCAAACTTCCAAAGGGGAGGAAGGACGATACACACCTCTCCGAAGCGGGTGCTGCCGAAATCGCACGGCTGGCGGCTGAAGGTCTGAAGGAGCTGAAATTGCCGGTAGCCAAGTATCTGAAATAACAGAGAAAGAAGTAAGCCACGAAGGCGCAAAGTTTTTTCTTTGTGTTACTTAGAGCCTTGGTGGCGAATAAAATCTGTTTCACCTGTCGGCAGCATCGGGTCTTAGTTGCGTGATTATTTATACCGGATCACCACCAGGTTGTACAACTTAAGTTGCGGCACGGTAAAATGAACCCTTCCTTTTTCCTGCTGAAAAGCCGGTGTATTGCTGGTCTTGCCGTCGGGGCTTAATACACGTACCTGTTGTATCTTTTTTCCTCCCGGTATTGTTGATGCGACCTTAATATTTTCGACCCCCGAGTTTTGATAATTAAAATTGACCAGGTGCAGCAGCAGGCGGTTGCGGTTTTCCTGTTTTACCAGCTCCATGGTCACGGTTTCCGGCGCCTCAACCTCTATAGACAATGCATCGCCCGAGGCCCATCGGATTGCCTCGATTAATTGCCGGTGATTTTTAGCGAGCCGGAAGTATTTGCCGGACATAGCCACCATGGCGGGTTTGGGCTGGGAGGGGATCACTTCCGGCAGGTAGGCAACCCTTCCTTTGCCAATATTGTTACGCTGCCCGGTAATGGACAGGATTGTTTCCGGTGTGCTGCGGTTGTGCCATTCCGGTGCGTTCACTTTAAAAAGATCATAGAGCCCGAATTGCGCTTTGCGCTGGTGCCAGCTGTTGTATAAGGAAGTATGTTCTGTGGCAACAAGGCCACCGCCGTTGCGTACAAAGGCGCGGATCAGTTCCTGTTGTTCGTCGGTAAGACTTTCCTGGTCGGCCAGTACCAATACCTTGTACCGGTCCAGGTTTTTTAGCTGTTCGTCAAAAATAATATCAAAGGGGATTTTACCCTGGATCAGACTTTGTTCAAAAAGAAACGTGCTCTGGTAAGGACGATCATTGTTGTAAGCCATCGTATTGAAGCTGTGCAGCACGGCCACATCCGCAATATTCGTGGTGCCGGTGTAGTATTCAAAATGATCGCGGAAGAAGCGTATATAATCTTTCTGATCCTGTGATAATTCAAAAGAAGTTTCGTGTTTGCCGCCCTCCATTTCTTCCAGTCCGCCGATGAGACCGATACCGTCGCGGTTATAGGCCAGTATTTCTGCCATTTTCAATTTGCTGTCGCTGGTATTGGTAAATACGCGGTTGTTCAGCGTACGCGCCATTTTAAACGTACGGATCTTGGAGAGCAGGGTGCCGTCGGCTGCCAGTTCGGTATGTTCGCCTTCTGTCCAGAAATAATTGGTATGCGCCAGCAGGCGGGGAAAATCAACGCTTTCATTCCACATGGAGTTGCGGCCGTCCAGTCCGTGCGGATTGCATTCCACCGCCACATCCGGGTTCAGGCTGCGGATGTACTCGGCCATTTCACCATAATAATCCGCCAGCCGCTGACAACGGAAGTCGGTCCATTCCTGCGCCAGCGGATCGTGCAGGATGCTGATGCTTTTGGTATAGGAAGGCGGTTCTACATAATCTACATTGCTAAAGCCCAGGCGTTGGCGGAGCTGCTCCGGGGTATATTTCTTCCGTAAAAATTCGCGGAACTGCTCCGCCGCGAGTGGATGATAAAATACCGGCGCAATGGCCTGTATGGATGAGTTGTCGAAATGGATCAGGTCCACTTTCAGGTCTTCGATAGCTATTTTTAAAACCCGTTTGATATAGGTTTTGTAACCCTCATGCTGAAAGTATACCAGCTTGCGGAAGGTTTGGCTGCCATAGGTGACCGGTTGCCCCTGGTAGGGTGGTGCGATCCAGTCCCTGGCTTCCGGTACTTCGGGAAGAAAGGTTTCATACGGCAGGGTAGCACCTACATAGGCTCCGGTCTTCAGTCCGTATTTTTTACATAATGCGGCCAGCTTGCGCGTGGCATCGATCTCTTCTTTCTCCGCGTTCAATCCAAATCCTTTATAAAAGAAGGCCATCACCATAGTGGCGCCCATCTCTTTATATTTTTTTACCTGTGCTTCGGTAGATTCCCTTTTATACACCTCATCCATCCATACCGGATTTGCGCCTACGCGGCGGCGGAAACTCGGTTTAACATCCCAGTTGCCGATCATGATCACCGGGAAACCGTCTGCCCATTTAGGCTGTGCTTTTTGGGCGGCAGGCGATTGCTGCGCTGCGGCGTTTAATGTAAACAAACAAATCGCTGTACAGAATAATAGAACAAACCTGTGCTTCATATCAATGTGATTTAGTCGTAAGAGGTTTCGGTAAACCCGGATCTGGTCGGAGCCGCAAATCATTTGGCTGCCTGGTCTTTTATAAATACATGGCCGGAACCGGGCGCCAGTTGCAGGGTTCTGCGCGCTACCATGCCGCTGGTCGTTTTCCAGTTCCCTTCCGGAAGCCTAAGCGTTGCAGTATCCTGCGGTGAAGGGTTCACACAAACCATTCCTCGCTGATACGACCGTATCCAAACATGTTGTACTTTATGCGGCTTCCCGGTTGGCATGCCAATGTTTATGTCCAGTTCCGGCCGGTAATGGAACTCCTGGTAAATGGCTTTCCTCTCAAAGCCTGTCGGTGCCAGCAGGCTCTGCGGTCCGCGCAGCAACAGGAAGTTGGCGATCACCCATTCCAGTTGTTCGGGATCCGCTTTATCCAGGGTGCCGTTTAATTGGTTGATGGAGATGTATCCCTTTGTTGCTGCTATCTGCTCCAAAAAGGAACGCTGCCGTTCCCAGGCCTTACCGGTTACATTCTTGCCGGTATGGGTAAAGCCGTTCTCATCCAGCCAGATGTCTGCTGCATGCACCATGCGCAACACTGTTTCGGGTTCGGCGCTACTGGCTTTGATATTGGCAGCAACGCGTACTCCCAGCGGGTGCAGCCGGTCTGCAAGAAATTGTATCCAGCGGATCATATTGTTCTGGAACGTCGTATCGTTCTTCTTACCGGTATACAGTTGTTCCCATTTGCCGTTTGTAAACCGGCCAACGGCGCCGGGCCAGTTGCCCAGGTCCACGTTGTCCATTGCTACCACGCGGTAACCCTGTTGTACGGCGGGCAAGATAAATTCGTTCAGGTAATATTCCCGTACCGCAGGATTGGAAACATCCAGCGGTACCAGCCCTCCGTAATCATAAATATACCCATAGGCCGGTGTTGCCTGGTCTGCTTTATACAGGATCCATTCCGGGTGATGTTGTTGATACCATCCGATGTCCCGCTTCCGGTCCGGGTTGCGGATGGATGGAAAATATTTGCTGGTTACAATGCCACCCGTCCCGGAAGGTTTGTTGGCGCCCCATATAAAATACACTTTATTATTGTGCTGATGATATACAGCAGGGTCCGGCACCCTGCCGTCAAAGATCTGTGCCAGTGGCAGGCCGTCTGCCGGGATGGCTATTGCTTTATCCTGCGCCGGAAGATAATACACCGGAAATGCAATCTGCCATAACAGGATATAACGGATAAAATGATGCATCGTTTGTTATTTTAATGCAGGTGCTAACAAAGCGGCGGAAGCATCATCGAGGTACAATCTGCAGGAAGGATGTTCCTGTAAGATGCTGGCCGGATAAAGCGGGCTCACGGGCTGCTCCACACTGTTCTTAATGGCCCGGGCCTTGCGACTGTCCGGCACGGAACAAATGATGTGCGCCGATTTCATGATCTGTTTTACGGACATGCTGATGGCCTGTACAGGCACCTCTTCCAGGGCAGCAAACCAGCCTTCGCCCATCTGCTGCAGGCGGCATTGTTCATCCAGGTTTACAATGAGGTAAGGTTCTTCCGTATTAAAATCCGCTGGAGGATCATTAAAAGCCAGGTGCCCGTTCTCCCCGATGCCCACGAGGGCCACATCGATGGGGTATTGACGGATGCGTGCATTTAAATGCCGGCGCTCCTGCTCGGCGTCATGCTCCCCGTTGATGAGGTGATCGGCTTTTAAAGGAGCTACCTTATCCAGGAAACGTTCTTTAAGGTATTTCCTGAAACTGGCCGGGTGGGTAATAGGCATCCCGATGTATTCATCGAGGTGAAACATAACCACTTTGCCCCAGTCGATATCTTCTTTAACGAGTTGTTCCAGTGTCTGAAACTGGCTGGTACCGGTAGCCAGGATGATATTTGCTTTTCCTGTTTGTTCAATGGCGTTGCGGATGAGCTGCGCTGTTTGTGCTCCGGCTGCTCTTCCTAGGGCATGCTTATCCTGCTGTATATTCAGTTCCATGTAAAAGATAAATTAAAATAAGATGATATGGTATCGTTGCCGTCAAAAGTATTAATTAACCAAGATGGAAAAAGACCTTTTGTTGAATAAAACAACGGCAACGTTGCCGGCAAACGATACCAACAACAGCCCGGCTGTATGTGCTAACAGCCCGATAACGTTACCGGTGTTTTTTCTTTTTTGTTAATGATAAATTCAGAATTTCGTTTGGATCGTTGACCATAGTGAAAGGAATACAAGAAACAATTACAACAGGGTTTTCAAAACAGGCATTTTTATTCAATGACCTCCTTTATAAAACTAAACCAATCACAACAACAATGACACACTATCTGTTAAACGCGCGGTTTACCGTCCCTGCCATGGCAATCTTATTGTCGTTTTCTGCCAGTTGTAAAAAGTCCGTACATGTGGCAGATAAAGACGCCAGACTACTGAAAAATGCGCATGCCGCGTTAACGCTTACTACGCCCTACAATGTAGTAAACAGTCTGCCGGCCGGTTATGTAACCGATGGATCGGTGGACTATACACATTATCTCCAGGGAGCCCTGGACAGCAACAGCGAATTGGAGTTTCCCGGCTTTCCCATCCTAGTTAATGACACCGGCTTAAAAGTACGCTCCAACCAGACCATTACCTTCCTTCCCGGTTCAGAGTTATGGATGAAGCCTTCTTCCAAAAATACCTATGGCGTTATCCGCATGGATGCTGTATCGAATGTAACACTGAACAGTCCGGTTATCAAAGGCGACCGCTATACCCACCTGGTCACCACCGGCGAATGGGGTATGGGCATTCTCATGTACTCCAGCAAGGATGTGGTGATTAATGATGCCCGCATCAGCGATTGCTGGGGTGATGGATTGTATATGGGCAGGACCGGTGCCACCAACCAGCGGATCACCATCCGGAACATCTGGTGCAATAATAACCGGCGCAACGGCATCTCGGTAATTTCGGTAGACAGCCTGGCCATGATTTCGCCCTATGTAGCTAACACCAATGGCGCCAGCCCCGCATCCGGTATCGATTTTGAGCCCAACACCTCCGCCGATGAAATGAAACGCATTACGGTTACCGATCCTGTTACCCGTAACAATGGCGGGTATGGCATCGCCTTTGGTATCGACCAGTTGCTGAAACCTTCTGCCACCAAGAATGTAAGCGCTACCATTACCAACCACCTGGACTCTGCCTGTGGCAAGATCTCTTTTGTGGTATCCTGTTACCGGCGCGATAGTACCACCACGGGTACCGTTACCGGCTCCATCAATATTGTGAACCCGGACTGGAAAAATCCTGCCACCGGCCGGGCCTTCCAGTTTTGGGTAACAGAGCCTACCTTTACAGGAGCGGTTTCATCGCCCAGTGTTATGGTGAATAATGTTTATAAAACCACGGCACAGATGCAGGTGCTTTTCCCCGCCTGGGTTAATGATGGAACCTGTACGTTTACATATTAAACAATACAGATCTATATGAACAAAATTGAAGTAAAACATCCCGACCGTGATCCCGGGTTTTCCACCGGCGCTTTTTCCGATGGCGTTATTGCCGATGGCTGGCTGTATGTAAGCGGCCAGGCTGCTGTGGATTTTAAAACCTCCACTTTTGTTACCGGCACCATTGAAGAAGAAACCACGCGCACGCTGAACAACGTGCGGGCCATTGTGGAAGCAGCCGGCGCAACCATGGATGATGTGGTAAAGTGTACCGTGCACCTGGCAGATATCAGCGAGTTTGAGCGGTACAACGTGGTATACAACAGCTACTTTACCGGGGTTAAACCCGCGCGCACTACGGTGCAGTCGCTGATGGCTAACAACATTAAAGTAGAAATTGATTGCGTGGTAAAACTGCCGGTTAAATAAGATCCGATGGAAACGCAAGAGTGGTATACGATCCGCAATGCGGATGCCATCGATACGCCGGCACTGGTGCTGTACCCGGAGCGTATCCGCGCCAATATCCATGCCGCAACCGGTATGACCGATCACATCGAACGGCTGCGCCCGCATGTAAAAACGCATAAATCGCCGGAGGTCACAAAGCTGTTGCTGGAGGCCGGCATACAGTGGTTTAAATGTGCTACCCTGGCGGAAGCTGCCATGCTGGCCCATGCAGGAGCACCAGATATCCTGCTGGCTTACCAGCCCACGGCGGCAAAGCTCGGCCGCTGGCTGGAGCTGATCCGGAAGTTTAGCGGCGTAACTTTTTCCTGCCTGGTGGATAATGCTGCAACGGGTGCGCTGCTTTCGGAGGCCGCTCAAAAAGCAGGGATCCCACTACACGTGTACATCGATCTTAATGTAGGTATGAACCGCACCGGTATCAAACCAGATGAGGGTGCATTGGAATTATATGAGGCCCTAACCCGGATGCCCGACATCCGCGTGGAAGGACTGCATGCGTACGACGGGCATATTAATGAAACGGATATAACACAGCGGAACGACAGTTGCACCCGGGCGTTTGCACCTGTATACTTTTTGCGCACCCTGCTAAAGGAAAGAGGGTATCCGCCGGTAAAACTCATCGCCGGCGGATCACCCACCTTTTCTGTTCATGCCGGTAAACCGGATGTGGAGTGCAGCCCGGGAACCTTTGTTTACTGGGATAAGGGGTACCAGGAGCTGCTGCCCGATCTGCGCTTTGTGCCGGCGGCGCTGGTGCTGGCGCGCATTATTTCCCTGCCCGCGCCGGACCAGGTCTGTATCGACCTGGGATATAAATCGATCGCGGCAGAACAGCCCATCAACCGGCGGGTATTCTTTTTAAATGCACCTGAACTGAAAATGCTCCGCCACAGCGAGGAGCACCTGGTAGCGGAAACGGTTCCCGGTCACGGGTGGAAGATCGGCGACCTGTTATACGGGCTGCCCTATCATATCTGTCCCACCGTGGCCCTTTACCAGCATGCGGAAGTGGTCATGGATGGCGCTAAAACCGGGGAATGGCCCGTGGCCGGGAAGGATTATATGCGCTGAATAAATGCGGCCTTTAAAAGTAGTGTTATCACGATTGTTTAAAAATAAATCTATGTCAACAGAAACAAACCATTTTCCCGTGGCGGTAGTGGGCCTGGGATTGATGGGCTGCAGCATTACTACCTGTTTGCTCATGGCCGGGCATCCTGTGGTGGCGGTGGCTCCCATCCCGGAAGACCTGGAGCATGCCGAACGGCGGATTCGGGCGCATCTCCGTAAGTCGCAACAGGAAGGGCTGGTAATGCAGGATCCGGAATTTTTCCTGGAGCGCCTGGTTATTACCGGTGATTACGAACAGCTGAAAAACAGCCGGCTGGTGATTGAATGCACCATCGAAAACCTCGAGATCAAAAAAACGGTGTACGGCAAAATTGAAGCGGTGATCGCGGCCGATGCCTTAATGGCCAGCAATACTTCGGCCATACCCATCAGCATCCTGCAACAATTAACACAGCGCCCGGAGCGGTTCTTCGGATTGCACTGGGCCGAACCATCGCATACCACCCGTTTCCTGGAAGTGATCTGCGGCGATCGCAGCAATGAAGCACTGGGCGAGCAGCTCTATGCACTGGCGCATCAATGGGGCAAGGAGCCTACACTGGTACGCAAGGATATCCGCGGCTTTATTACCAACCGGCTCATGTATGCCATGTACCGCGAAGCTTTTCACCTGGTGGAGAACGGCTATGCAACGGTGGAGGATGTGGACCGCGCCTGCCGCAATAACCCGGGCTACTGGATGACGCTTGCCGGCGTATTCCGCTGGATGGATCTTACAGGTGTACCGGCTTACCTTACGGTGCTCAAAGACCTGTGGCCTACCCTGAGCAACGCCACGGAACCACCCAAACTTATTACGGATATTGTGGCCGCTGGCGGAAGAGGGGTGGCCAATGGGAAGGGATTTTATGAATATACACCGGAAGAAGCGCGGCTTTGGGAGGAAACCTTTTCCGCCTTTAGCTTTGAGATCAGAGACCTGGCGCTGAAATACCCGGCAGACGTGGTAAAGCGGCGGCTTGCAGAAAAGGAAGGGTTTGTAAACGAAACTGTTTAAATTATAAAAAGCGCGCTTTTCGCTTTCCCGCTGGTTCAGGCGGGATCCATATACCGCAGATCGTTTTTTGCATCAATATGTAAAAAAATTGTGTAAATCCGTGGGAGATGCAACCGCATTAAAAGATCATACGAAAGTGAAATGTATTACAGATCAAAATAAAGCGTTGCGCCCTTGCCTCGTTGCGTCTTCGCGTGAAACTTTTTGGTCTGATTCAAATGGCACTTCCGTATTAACCGGCTTCAATAATTAAAGGACTATAACATGTTAATGATCGATGCGCACCTGGACCTGGCCATGAATGCGCTGGAATGGAACCGCGACCTGCAGCTGCCGGTTGCCGCCATCCGCGAACGGGAGGCCGGGCTTACCGATAAGCCGGACCGCGCCAAAGGCGTGGTATCGCTGCCGGAGCTGCGGGCGGCCAATATTGGCATTGTGGTGGCCACACAAATAGCGCGCTATGTAGAGCGTGGCAGTAACCTTCCCGGCTGGCATTCGCCGCAGCAGGCCTGGGCACAGGCACAGGGCCAGCTGGCCTGGTATAAAGCCATGGAAGATGCGGGCCAGATGGTGCAGCTAACCCATCTTCAAAAACTGGAGCAGCACCTGGCCCTGTGGAATGATCCGGCAATCAGCAATACCCAAAAACCCGTGGGCTTTGTATTGAGCCTGGAAGGGGCCGACTCGTTGGTGAACCTTTCATATCTCGAAAAGGCCCATGCCTATGGCCTGCGCGTCATTGGTCCGGCGCACTACGGCCCGGGGCGTTATGCACCCGGTACCGGGGAAACCGGCGGACTAACCCCGCTCGGCATTGAACTGTTAAAAGAGATGGATGCGCTGAAGATGATCCTGGACATTACCCACCTTACAGATGAAGGCTTCCGCCAGGCAATGGATTTGTATAAAGGGCCGGTATGGGCCAGCCATCATAACTGCCGGGCACTGGTCAATCATCAGCGGCAGCTTTCAGACGACCAGGTAAAACAGTTGATCCGGCGCGGCGCCATCATTGGCGGCGCCCTGGATGCCTGGATGCTGGTGAACGACTGGCAGCGTGGGGTATCGGACCCGGTAACGCGCAATGTAAGCCTGCAGCTACTGGTGGATCATTTTGATCATATCTGCCAGCTTGCGGGTAATAGTCAGCACATCTGCATCGGCAGCGACCTGGATGGGATGTTTGGCAAAGAACAATGTCCGTATGATATGGAAACCATTGCCGATCTTCCCTCACTGGCCGGCATGCTGGCGCAAAGAGGGTATACAACCACAGACATTGAAAATATTTTTCACGGCAACTGGCTGCGCTTTGTGCGGAACGCCTGGGCCTGATCCGGTGTATACAATCAGTATTACAGGATAATGAAACCGGCATCATAAATCCCGGATGCTTTCGGGATCATTTTTTACACATAGTGGGAATGATCCGGTAACGATCGGGATGATCATTAAAGGGTGCACCTGGAAATTCCGGGGCAGCCCAAAACAATAAAAATATACGGATGAAAAAAGACCGGCGGAGTTTTTTAAAGATGTCGGCACTGGCAGGCACCGGCATCCTGGGGGTAGGCATTCGCCCAGGTATTGCCCACATGCACAAAGCCGGCGACCCGGAAGTAGCAGATACCGCTGCTGTGGCAGAAACGGCGCCACTCAACCGTTTTCCGCGGATGATGCAGGAGTATTTTGTACAGCGGCTGCGGCAGATCGAAGCAGTGGCAGACGAACGGCGCGCGGCTGTGCAATCAAAAGCCGATGCCCTTGCCTATGTAAAGGAGGTGCGGGAAAAGATCCGCTCCTGCCTGGGCCCATGGCCGCAAAAAACACCCCTGAATGCGCGGGTTACCGGTATCATCAAACGCAAGGACTACCGCATTGAAAAAATAATATTTGAAAGCCGGCCGGGGTTCCCGGTTACCGGCAATCTTTATATACCGGTCAACCGAAAGGGGCGTATGCCGGCGGTTCTGGGTACCTGTGGACATGGTGATGCAGCAAAGGAATATCCTTCTTACCAGTCTTTTGCCCAGGGGCTGGCAAAGCAGGGGTACGTCGTGTTTATTTACGATCCCATCAGCCAGGGCGAGCGCCTGCAATATGTATCCGGCGCCAAATCCCGCTTTGGTGCGGGGGTGCCCGAGCATTTACAGGCAGGCAGCCAGCTGCTGCTTACCGGGCAATCATTAAGCACCTGGTTTGTGTGGGATGGCATCCGCGCGCTGGATTACCTGCTGGGCCGGCCGGAGGTGAACGCGGCACATGTTGGTGTTACCGGCAACTCCGGCGGCGGTACCCAAACAGCCTGGCTCTGCGCCGTGGAGGACCGCATTACCATGGCCGCACCGGGTTGTTTTATTACTACTTTCAGAAGGAATCTTGAAAATGAAAACCCGGCCGACAATGAGCAGTGCCCGCCGGGGGCACTGGCGCTGGGACTGGACCACAGCGATTTTATCGCAGCCATGGCTCCCAAACCCGCGATCCTGCTCAGCCAGGAAAAGGATTTTTTTGATATCCGCGGCACGGAAGAAGCCTATGCCCGGCTAAAAAAATTATACCGCCTGCTGGATGCGGAAGACCGCGTACAATTACATACCGATACAGGTTACCATGGATACTCCCAGGCCAACCGCGAGGCCATGTATGCATTCTTCAACAACATCATAAAACAGCGGCAGCAAAACAAGGAGCCGGAGCTGCAGCTGGAACCGGAAGCCGCGCTCTGGTGCACGCCCAACGGGCAGGTAGCAGAGCTTCAAACCGGCGGCATTCCTGCCGTGGTAGCCCGTATATCCAACCAACTAAAAGCTGCGCGCAAACCCTTACCCGCAGCGGAGCTTCAGAAAGCCGTTGCTAACCTGTTACAACTACCTACACTCACGGGCACGCCGGAATACCGCATCCTCCGGCCGATGGCGGGCCGGGGCTATCCCAAAAAACAGGCAGCGGTTTACGCGGTGGAAACGGAGCCCGGTATAACAAGTATTATATACCGGCTGGAAGATGAGCCCCTGTACTCCCGTCCTCATGGTGATGCAGCGCCCGCGCTGCTGTATATCTCCGATCTTTCGGCCGACGCTGAACTGCGCAAGGAACCCCTGTTAAAAGAATGGGCTGCAAGAAAGGATGCAGTTGTTTATACCTGCGATGTACGCGGTGCCGGTGAATCGCAGCCCAACACCTGCTCCGGTAATTTCCTGGCGCCGGCAGGCAGCGATTATTTTTATGCAACCCACAGCATCATGCTCGGGCTCCCGTACGTTGGGCAAAAGACTTTTGATGTACTGCGCGTGGTACAATGGCTGCAGGCCAGCGGGCACCGGCAGATCCATCTTGCCGGCAACGGACGCGGCGCGGTTCCCGCAGCTTTTGCAGCCTTGCTTACGGATGCCGTTACCACCATTACGTTAAAAAATGCGCCGGCCGGTTATGGTGTAATGGCGGAAGAAAGCACGCACCCGCTCCCCTTATCCCAGGTACTGCCGGGGGTATTAAAAAGCTTCGACCTCCAGGATTGCTATGCTGCACTGCAGGCAAAACAGCTTCGCAGCCTTTCCTGAAGCAATATAAAAGGGGGCCACCTGTGCTTATGGCAGCTTCCCGTGTCACTCCCTCTCATTACCTTGATCACATGACGAAAATTTTATTCCGTCATCCTGAGTTAACCATTAGCGGATCAAAATTATTGGGGTCTATGACGTGGATTATCTTTGATTAAAGCAGGCTACAGCAGTGTAGCAGTAACATCGGTTAGTGTCTAAGTACCTGTCCCTGAGTTTTGCTTCAAAGAACGGTCCATTATTGTTTGGTGATACTGTTGAGGCAGTATTCCCGTTTGGCAGCTTGCCTTTTTTCAGAACCTCTTTGAGCTGTAGCCTGCTATTTTCTAACTTTTAAAGATAATAGTTATGTCAAAGGTAATTGAGTTTGAGCAACAAAATGCAAATGCAGCCGCCATAGATATTGGCTCAAAAAAGATCTTTGTTTGCTGGGATGGGATTACCGTAAAAAGTTATGAGACTTTTACGGGCAGCTATAAGCAATGTATCGATGAGCTTAGGGCTAACGGTGTACAGCGGGTGTGTATGGAGGCCACAGGCATCTACTGGATAGCCCTGCACCAGATGCTGGAAGAAGCGGGCATGGAAGTATGCCTGGTTAATCCCAAAGAAGTAAAGCAGGTAAAGGGTAGAAAGACAGATGTAAAAGATGCCTGTTGGATACAAAAAATGTTTAGTGCCGGTCTGGTGCGCCAGAGTTATATTCCTGCCGGCAAGTTAAAAGAGTTACGAATGATGATTCGGGAGCGGGAAGATATTATTGGTATGGGAAGTACCTATGTGAATAAGATGCAAAAGGCATTGGAGTTAATGAATATTAAACTCACAGAAGTAATCTGTCAAATTAATGGTGCCAGCGGTATACGGATGATAGAGGCGATCATCAATGGAGAGCGTAATAAAGAAAAATTACTGGCACTTTGCCATGTAAGCATCCGGGAAAAGAAGGCAGATGCGGTTTTAAACGCACTTGAAGGGCATTACAATGAAAGTTGGTTATTCCTGCTGGAACAAAATTTAATTCTTTGGAAGGTGCACCAAAAACAACTCCTGCGTATTGATAAGCGTATTGAAGCATTGCTAGGTGATTTGGAGCAGGGTAGACAGTTTGTAGCAAGTGAGTATAAAGCCAAACCGGTACGGCATCATAAACCCATGATAACCGATTTGCACCAGAAATTACTAAATATTTATGGCGTAGATGCCAATTGCATTCCTGGCATCACTGATTATACACTACTAAAGCTACTGGGAGAAGTGGGGGCAGATATGAGCCGGTTTCCAACGGTAAAGCATTTTGTGAGCTGGTGCGGTCTTTGTCCCGGTCATAACCAGAGCGGTTCTAAAAGCAGGAAGTCGAAAATGAAGAATCACTCCAATGCAGGCCAAACCTTCCGCGAAGTAGCTCAGGCCTTGCTTAATAGTAAGTATATAGCTATTGGAGCCTTTATCAGGAAACTAAAGAGTAGAAAAGAGGCGCGCATAGCAATAAAAGCCGGGGCAAGAAAAATAGCTACTGCATTCTATAATTTATTAACAAAAGGAGCTCAATATATAGAGCAAGGCATTCATAAGTATGAACAACAACTCAAAGAAAGAGAACAGAAATATTTACAAAAAATGGCTTTAAAATATGGAATGAAGTTCGTTGAAATACAATCGCTTAAATAATACGTCATTGGCAGCGTAGAGGAGCCGTCCTTGCGGAATCATCCAGGCAAAGGAAGTTTTGAAATTTTATTTGTTAATAATCATAATGGCGTAAAGATTTCTCGGCTGCGCCCGAAATGACGCGTATGCACAGCCGGGGCCTGCATCAGTTGGCATGCCGCTTACCTGTCAAAGACCGTTTTGCTCAAAAATGATGACCAACCGGCCGGCTGCTGTTGCAAAATTTTCTGTTGCAACGTTTAAAGCAACAATAAGGATTGCAACAGTTTTGTTGCAATTTTACATGCTGGAAAATATTTTGCAACCGGGAGTGTACCGTCGCAATGATAGGGCGGGCAGGGGCAAATTCGGGCACAAACTACCTGAAGTTGTTGAATAACAACCAAAAGTGGTGGTATGACAACCAAAAGTTGCGGCTTTTTTTTGGATCCGGGGTGCCGGATAAAGCACCTTTGTGACATCAAAAAAATAAAATAGTCGTTATGTTAAATGCAAAGATCATCGGCAACAGGATCACAGAAGCACGGAAAAAACTACATACCTCGCAGGCGCAACTGGCGGAACGGCTGTTCATCAGTTCCCAGGCGGTGGGAAAATGGGAGCGCGGAGAATCGATGCCGGACATTGTTACCTTTACCCGCCTGGCTGAAATACTTCAGGTGGATCTGAATTATTTTTCAAACGGGTCTGTCACCCCGGAGGCTTTGGTTCCGGAACCGGCGGAGGCCCCGCTGGCGCCCGCTGCCGCCGCAGTAGATGACCAGCCGGCGCCTGTAGCGGCGCAGGAAAAACGCGGTTGGGATATGTCGCGCGGTAACTGGGTGGATGCCGATTTTTCCGGCCTGGATGGTTTGCACGAGCGGTTCAGCGCATCCAATATGCGGCGCTGTAAGTTTATCGGTTCAGACCTATCGGGCCTGCTGCTGAAAAGCAATCATGTTGAGGACTGTGATTTTTCCGGTTCGGATATCAACAACAGCCGGATCCAAAGCTCCCACTTCACCAACAACCAGTTTACTTCCTGCTCATTAAAGGAAACCGTGTTTTCCGGCAGTTATATCACCGGCTGTAATTTTTCAGGCGCCGATTTTACGGGTACGGTATTTCGGTCCGGCGGCCAGGAGAAAAATACCATTGCAAATGCTACCTGGAAGCGTACTTCGTTTATCAACTCGTATATCGCCAATGTTGTATTTGACGGCATCATAGAGGATTGTTATTTTGAGAACAGCGTTTTTTCCAAAGTGACCTTTCAGAACGCCACGCTGATTAACACGTTCTTTAAATGCAGAAGTTTGAAAAAAATACGGTTTATCGACTGCCGGGCAGACCGTATGACCTATGAATTCCTGAAGAACGGAAAGGCAAACCTGGAGGGTATTGCGTTGCTGCCGGGATAACCGGTAAATAAGATGGGTTCCTGTAATGGCTATGTTTATTGACAAACTCCGCTAAAAATGATACTGATATTTAAAACCAATATTGCCGGTGCTGCTGCTGCAAACAAAATTCTGCAGCTGGTGAAACAACAGCACCAGGTAACCGCCTGCACCATCGACCTGGAAGATTGCGACAAGGTACTGCGCGTTGTAGGCGAGGTTTCCAAAGACACCATAGTGGATTGTGTGGCGCAAATGGGTTTTGCATGCGAGGAGCTGTAAAGTGGATGGTTTGTGCTCACCGTTATACAGATTATCATGGAGTGCTTTATATATTTATTCCGGGCCTCCTGAATGTATTACCGAAAACAATCCCGATGGCTATCGCATATGCGTCCACTTAAGAAAAACTATTCTGATATAAAACACACAGGCAACCGGCAATTACAATTATTTGGCCAAAAGTGCAGCGCTCCGGTTGGACCGGTGGCCTGAAGCAACAGGTACGCTGCACCTTTGATGCCGCTGGTGCCGGTTTGCTAAGAGTATCAGCGCTTTGTTGCAGCTTTCCAGTTAGCAAAATCAGCTTAGCTTCACCTATGCGATCGCTATCAGGGTAGCATCACAAAATATATACAGCCACAGTTTGCCGGCTGCATCGTGCATCCATACACCTGTATGTACCCGCCCGTGCGGTCGTTTGCTACTCAAATTGTAAGAGGCTACTGCTGGTGGTAACCCATTGTGGAAGCCGGGCATCCAGCGTAAGGGCCGCTATCTGCACGGCAGGGCCGGCCGGTTTATAAAGGACCACTTTCCAGTAACGCGCAGCAGGGTTGGCCATCTGTTGCGGTGTAAGCACTACCTCCAGCCGGGAGGCACTGGCTGTACCGGTATTTAATACACCGCTGAGTTGTCCATCCGCACCATACACACGGGCCGTTATACCCGGGCTGCTGCCCAGGGTAATGCTGAAGTCTCTTAGTTTTTCCGGTACATAAAAAAACAGGGAGAGGGAATCTCCTTCTATGGCGCTGGTGCATACCCGGAAGCCCGCCCCGTGCGCATTGGTTTTATAAGCGAAGGCGGCGCCCTGTACCTGCGCCTGTATGTAAGAGCCGCGGTTGTTAATATCCAGCAGGTACGGCGTTTTTGATGCTGTGGGAACGGGTATGTTTTTGCCTGCACGTATTACACCGGTTGTATGCACCTGCTGCCCGTTGCGGCTGGTAAGCCGGTAGGCTACAAACTCTCCGTTGCTGCTGATGGCGTTGATGTGTACGGAAGCAGGAGCGGTTGTTGTTTTATATAACAACATCCGGATGCGGCCATAGGTAGGTACCACGGAGCCTGGTTGATTTGCAGGATTAGCAACGGCCTGTACGGTGAACGGCGGCTCGGGGCGAATGTCTTCAGCAGAGAGCTGCAAACTCTGGTCGGGATCCTGTACGGCCAGCAGCTGATCAATACCTGTTTCGTTTTTTGTAAGTGCAGAGGTATAGGCGGTATCCATGAGCCCGTTGGCTTTCAGGTGCCATTGCAGCAGGGACAATACATTTCCGAACGACCGGAGCCGTTGTTGCTGCAACCGGTCTTTGGGTGTATGGAGGGCGTTTTGGTAATGAGCTTCCAGTTGCAGGTAAGCCGGCGCATAAATCTCCTTCAGGTGCGCAGGGGTAAGGTTATACCCCGCGTTGGGGTGCGCCTGGTAAAACCGGCGGAAAGCCGTATCCAGCACGGCATACAGCTGTGCTATATGCGGGGCAGCTGCGGTGCCGTATGCTTTCTGGTAATAAGCCGTTAAAAGTACGGCAGCATCCTGTTGCGGGTCCCATTCCATTTTTGCCATGATATGATTGAGCGGACCAAATACCGGCCATATGGCCATGCCGTACATGTACACGCCTTTAAAGCCGTAGCGGTGCAGCCGGGGATAAATAAAATTGAGAATCTCCGGGGCCGGCGGTGTAAGAATGCCCAGGGATTGCATGAGCACGGTGGGCAGATCGAAGTAATAGACATCAAAGCCGTATTTTTTTGAGCTTTCGCCCCAGGCGCGGATGATGCGGTCCCAGTTGGCGCGGGTTTCCGGCCGGTACAACTGGAAGCCGTAGCCGATGGAGGGGGCTACCACCAGTGAAAGATTGGGCTCCAGCGGGGGGATGCCTTTTTCCGGCGGGTAGAGGTACTGGGCATAGATATAGCCGCCCAGCTTGCGGTCCGGAAATTCCTTCCGCACAATCTTTGCCACATCATTATAAAATTTTAGCACCAGTGTGGTAAGGGAGGTTTTGCCAAAGGGATCGGTTTCGTACAGCGCCTTGCTGGCGATGCTTTCGCTCCAACCTACCCCATCGGAGGGGGAGATGGCATACCAGCGTTGCGCAGGATTTTTGCGGAAGGTTTCGATGACCACATCGGCAAACGCCTGTACCAGCTGCGGGTTGGTGGTTTCCAGTTTATACGATCCGGCAGGCGGCACCGGTTTGCCATTGGCCTGCGCAAACCAGTCGGGGTGTGTTTTAAACAAAGCAGCGGGGATGGTTTGCTCCCAGGCATGTTCGTGCTCCACGGCGGCAAACCGGCCTTGTTTCAATCCCATTCCCCAACGGGTAAGCGTGGGGCCCGGAATGGTTTGCGATACCACCCGGAAATTGAATACCGGGGATACACTGCGCTGCAGCGGCGGAATGGTGAGGGTGGAGCGTGGAATAAACTGTTCTCCTGCCGCACCGGGCTGTAGCCAGCTTACGCCCAGGTAGTCTTCAATAAATGTATACACGCCATTGGAAGTGCCGTTGCTGCTGCCACCCAGGTAGCTGACCTTACCCGCATTGGTATCGGGCCCCAGGATGAAAATATTTTTTTCCTTAGTGACTATTTTAAACCCGTCGTAGATAAGCTCTTTATCATTAAGACCGGCCGCCACAGCAAGCGTGTTCTGACCCAGGCTGATAAAAGGCCTTTCCCCACGAGGGGCTGCGTTGATAATTGCCGGAACCGCGCCCGTTACTTTTTTAAAATAATGTTGCAGTGCCCGTGCCGCATCTTTAACAGACGCTGGCGCTGTGGGAGCTACATAGATGCGGTAGGCCGTGCGTCCTGCTTCTACCAGTGTAAGGTCTTGCTGTGCATACAGGCCGGTGCCGCACAGCAAGGCCGCCACGCAGAACAAGGGGGACCACCATTTTTTAATAACCATAATCCTGTGTAAGGTTGGGGTTGGAGTTGATCGAGGTAAGCGGGATGGGCAACAGTTCATTTTTGTTGGCCTGGAAGCCCTGTGCCAGGTTGTCGATGTATTTGGCGTTTAAAGCACTCATCCACGCTATAGCGGCATAGCCGGGCGGTATAGGAGTGGAAGGCGTTTTTTCATCCAGTGCATTGCCCCATACAATATCGCCGGGCGTATTGGTCTTGTACCACATGGTTTGGGGCAGGTTATCGTAGGGCGGGGTTTTGGCCAGCATTTGATTCAGTACGGCCTTGGCCGCTGCAATCCTTGTCCCCAGCTGGTTCCAGCGGATGAGGTCGTATTTGCGGATGCCTTCACCGGCAAATTCAAACCAGCGCTCGTTTTTAACAGCGGCAAAAAATCCTTCTTTATCGGCAGGTGTAGCGCCCATTTTATCTTCATTGCCCAGGAAGGCCCGTTTACGTACCGCCTCAAAAGCAGCAATGGCTTCCGGTGTGGGTCCGTTGTTGAGCTCGTTCTCCACCTCGGCAAACATCAGCAGCACATCCGGCAGGCGCACCAGCGGTGTGTTTACACCCCATTGCTGGGCGGTGGAGTTGGGCAGCGGGTTGAGCCAGTCGAGCCGGAACTTGCCCAGTACCCAGGAGTTCATGGTGATGGGCGTACGGATCATGGTATTAAGGTTGGTATTATACGGCGCAAAGGATACATCCCGGCGGGTATCATATTTACTGAACGCATACAGGTAGGAGGGCAGCACATGGAAGGAGCCGCCGCTGCCGGCCAGGGCGGTAAGGCCTACAGGCACATAACGCGGCCCGTCAATATATCCGGTGCTGCCCTCAACAGCCGTGCGGCCTACACCGGTTTCAAAAAGCACTTCACCATTGGGTTCAATTTTATACGCGAGGATATTGTCTTTAAAAACGGCTTTAAAGCTGGGGTTGAGGCGGTGTTTATCGGGTTTTTGAATGATGTCGCGGCATTCATCGCGGACGATCTCGTATAACTTGAGGTAATCCTGCCGGCGCTCCATCTGTCTTGATTTGCGAAGGGAATAACCGGCGGCGTATAAAGCGATCTTGGCACGGATGGCTTTTACACTGCCCCTGGTGAGCCGTTCGTCCAGTACGGCGGCAACGCCTTCGCCCCGCCAGGGTACCAGGTCTTCCGCGGTTTTAAGATCGGCGAGGATGCGGTCGTAGATCTGGTCGCGGTCTGTTTTAGGTAGGGCCAGGTCTTTCTGGTCCAGGCTGGGTTCAAAAGGGGCGGGCACATCGCCCCAGTTTTTAATCAACTCCAGGTAAAAAAAGGCACGCAGCGTTAAGGCCTCCCCATGCAGGCGCTTTAACGCTGCCTGTTCAGCGGCGCTGCCGTTGGTATACAGGTTCATTTTGGGAATGTTCTTAATGCAATTGTTAGCACGCTCAATACCCAGGTACAGGTTTTCAAAAGCCAGGGTGAGCTGGTTGTTGGTGGGGTTGATGTTGTAGCGCGAGATATCGGCCTGGCCATTGTCGCCGCTGCCGGTGGTGCCCCAGCCCTCATCGCTATCCAGCGAAAAACGGGTGGGAATGGTGCCTCCGTTAAATACGCGGGAAAGCATGGCGTATACGCCCATGGTGGCACTGGTAGCATTGGCCACATTGCTGAAAATATTTTCTTCACTGAAAAGCGTATCCGGATTCTCCATGTCCAGGTATTTTTTACAGGAGCTGAACGGGGCTGCTAAAAGGCAGCAGAGCAGGAAGATGACAGTGGCTTTATTGTATTTCATGATCAGACAGATTTAAAATGAGAGATTAACACCAAACAGGTAAGCACGGCTCCGGGGATAGGCGGCATAGTCTACACCGGCTACCACACCACCATTGGAGCGGTTGCTTACTTCCGGATCAAAACCGGTATACCCGGTAATGACCCAGAGATTATTGACCGTAGCATAAAAACGCAGTTTGGAAATTTTGGCACGTTGGGTAATAGCGGCGGGCAGGGTATATCCCAGGGTAATATTGTTTACGCGTAAAAAGGACCCATCTTCAATGGCCCATGAATTCAGGCCGAAGGCACCGCTGCCGGATTTGGGCGTCCAGATCCTGGTGTTGCGGTTCATTTCTGCCAGCTTTACGGGGTCTGTTACCAGGTTGCCGTTTTCATCCAGCTTTTTCCAGCGGTCATTCATAATGGCCAGCAGGTTAGTGCCGCCGTTATAGCCGTTGGTGAACTCCATTTTGTTGGCATTGAAAACATCGTTGCCATATACAAAATTGAGGAACACGCTCATATCAAAATTTTTATAGCGGAGCTGCTGGTTAAAGCCGCCTGTGAATTTGGGATTGGGATTGCCGATGATGGTCTGGTCATCCAGGTTTACGATGCCGTTGCCGTCGATGTCTTTGTATTTCATCATACCTGGTGCGGCTTTTTCACCAAAAATGCTGCTGGGATCGGGTTGCCCGGGTTTGAGGGTGGGGGTGGTGCCGCTCCAGTTAAAATCATCCACGGTATAAAAGCCATCGGAGATCCAGCCGATCATGGTGCCCACGGGTTGTCCTACTTTTACAATAAAGTCCGGTGGATAACTGCTGGGGGCAATACCGGAGGCAACGAGGTAAAAATCCTGTTGCCGCGCCAGCTTTACAATTTTATTTCGGTTGAAGGAAATATTGAGGTCGGCGTTCCAGTTAAAATCGCTGTGGTTGATGATTACTCCCTTCAGCTGGAACTCCAGTCCCTTGTTTTCAGTTTGCCCCACATTTTGCAACTGTGTTTTATAGCCCGAATTATAGGGAATGGGTGCATTTACCAGCAGGTCGTGTGTGCGGTTGAGGTAAGCGTCCGCCGTCAGTTGCAGCCGGTTATTGAACAGCGACAGGTCCAGACCAATATTGGCGGAGCGTGTGGTTTCCCATTTCAGGTCCTTATTGGCCAGCGTAGCGATGGTTTGCGCGGGGATTACGGTTTCCAGCAAATTGTACTGGCCCGCATTCCGGTAGGCGCTGAAGTAAAGATAATCCTGGATGCGGTTGTTGCCCGCAACCCCATAGGTGAGGCGGAATTTCATATCGGAAATGAATGTAAGCTGTTGCATGAAGGATTCATTGGAGATCCTCCAGGCCAGGGCCGCGGAGGGGAAATAACCCCAGCGGTTATCAGCCGAAAATTTGGAAGAGCCGTCTGCACGCATGGTAAGGGTGAGCAGGTATTTATCAGCATAGCTGTAGTTAGAACGGCCAAAGAAGGATACAGTACGGCTCTCCGTGCCGGAGGTACTGGGGGAAAGTACAACGGGGATGCCCAGCGACAATTGGGCCAGTGCTTTTTCTGCAGTGATGCCCATGGGAAAGTCCCGCACCTGGTTGTCGATGATTTCATTGCGGGCGTTGTAAATTTCATGTCCGGCCAGGATGTTAAGGCTGTGCCCTTTGCCAAGCCTGGGCGTATAGGTTAGTGTATTGGCAAAGTCGAGGGTTTGCCCTTCGTAATCGTTAATCTGCACCATGGCCCTGCCACCGCCCAGGAAGCGGCCTTTGAGTGATTCGGCATCATCGAAGTTTTTTAGTTTGATCTGGTTGAGATCTACACCCAGCGTGCTTCTGAAGGTAAAGCCCTTTGCAAAATTGTAGTTGATAAAGCCGTTGAGGTTTAAAAGGTTTTTTCCGGTATGCCGGTATTCTGCGTTATTCAGTGCAATGGGGTTGATGAGCGCCAGCCCGTTACCCACGCCGATTTCATTGTAGTAATTTTCATCGATCTCATCTTCGGCCACATCGCCCATAATGAGGGGACGGTATTTGACTACATTGCGCAACTTATTAAAGTGTTGTGCGCCGGCATCCGAAGTGCCTGCTCCTTCAATCTCCTGGCGGTTATAGCGGGTGTTTAATCCTATTTTCAGTTTACTGCTTACGGTATGGGCAAAACGGAAGTTGAGCAGGTGCCGTTTATACACCGAGTTGAGCACGATGCCCTTCTGGTTATTACCGGTATAGCTGATGTTGAACTGGGTAGCTTTATTGCCCCCGGTTACACTAAGGTTATGTGTTTGCTGAAAGGCCGGGTTGTTGAGCACTTTCTCCTGCCAGTCGACCGCAGGCATGTTCTTAAGCGCCTGGATATCGGCCCAGGTTCCGTATACATCGTGTTTGCCGGTAGCATAGGCACCGGCCCGTTCCCATTGCCATACACCAAACTCATAAGGACTCATGACTTCCAGTTTATTGGCGAGGGTATTGTAGCCAAAGATGCCGTTATAGCTAACGGTGGTCTTCATTTCCCGGCCGCCCTTGGTGTTGATGATGATGACCCCGTTGGCGCCTCTTGCCCCATAAATAGCCGTGGCAGATGCATCTTTCAAAACATCCACGGATTCGATATCCTGCGGGGCCAGACCTGTCAGGCCGTCTTCTACCTGTATGCCGTCTACAATGTACATGGGCGAGTTATCCTGCGTAATGGAGTTGCCGCCGCGGATCCGGATCTTTACTTCCGCACCGGGCGCACCTTCTGAAGTGGTGATCTGCACACCCGCCAGGCGCCCGTTAAGGGCTTCGGCTGCAGAAGCAATGGGGATATCAACGATCTGGCGTGCGGTTACAGAGGAGATGGAGCCTGTAAGATCTTTGCGTTTAACCGTGGCATAGCCGATGGCTACTACCTCGTTCATCTCTGTGCTGTTGCTGTCCATAAAAACGTTGAGCACCGGCAGGCCCTTGACGGCTGTTTCATAGGTTTTAAAACCTACATGACTGAAAACAAGAACGGCAGTTGAGGTATTGACTACGGACAACCGGTATTTTCCGTCGGGGCCGGTACGTACGGCTGTTGCCGTGCCTTTTAGTGAAACGTTGACGTCGGCCAGCGGGCGGTTGTCAGACCGGCTGAGCACCTGACCTTCAACGCCCGATTGCGCAAACAGCGTAATACCAGGACAAAGAAGCATCATGAATGATAATAAAAAAGTTTTCATCATTTAGTTGTTTTATGCAGGTTTCTCTTAAGGAATGATCGAAACAGGTGCAAGCATCTCGATTTTTTGCCAAACAAGAATACTGATTTTTTACTAACATTAAGATCAGCGGAACAATCAAAAACTATGAGAGCGTTCCCGGTAACGTTCTCGGAAAAAGATCTGAAGATGCGCTGTGTCTTCCTGCAGGTGAGGTTAGCGTTTTCCCACAGATGAACGCTGATGTATGCGTTTATGTAATGAGCCGCATAAATCCGCGAACCAATCCGCGCTGATCCGCGGGGAAAATTTACCGCAGATAAGCGCTGATAAAATAGTGTATGCGTTTATGTAACGAGCCGCGTAAATCCGCGAACCAATCCGCGCCGATCCGCGGGGAAAGATTACCGCAGATGAACGCTGATGTATGCGTTTATGTAACGAGCCGCGTAAATCCGCGAACCAATCCGCGCTGATCCGCGGGGGAGTTTACCGCAGATAAGCGCTGATAAAATAGTGTATGCGTTTATGTAACGAGCCGCGTAAATCCGCGAACCAATCCGCGCCGATCCGCGGGGAAAGATTACCGCAGATAAGCGCTGATGTATGCGTTTATGTAACGAGCCGCGTAAATCCGCGAACCAATCCGCGCTGATCCGCGGGGAAAGTTTACCGCAGATAAGCGCTGATAAAATAGTGTATGTAAATGTCCGCATAAATCCGCGAACCAATCCGCGCTGATCCGCGGGGAAAGTTTACCGCAGATAAGCGCTGAATAAAATAGTGTATGTAAATGTACGCATAAATCCGCGAACCAATCCGCGCTGATCCGCGGGGAAAGTTTACCGCAGATAAGAGCTGATAAAATAGTGTATGTAAATGTCCGCGTAATCCGCGAACCAATCCGCACCCATCCCCGGGGAGGTTCTCGCAAATGGTTCTATGCTTTAATGGGTTTTACGCCGGTAAGATTACCATGCTCAATTGAAAAAAGAAGTGGTGCATTGGTCTTCCAGGCGCCCTTTGTAAAATCCGGAACGGCAACAGGGATGGATTTCCCGGCTACGGATTTTTCACTTAAAGGACCAATTGATGACCAGAGCGCGGCATCATATACGTTGTGATCAACCGGTAACCCGTTGCGCAGGCAATCTACCCAGCGCCAGTCCATCAGGAAGTCCATGCCGCCATGACCGCCAACCTGCTTGGCCATTTCACCCAGGTGTTTTACCAGCGGCAAGGTGTATTTATCTTCAATCTTTTTCATTTCTGCTTCTGGCAGCCAGTCTTCATGACCCACCGATATCCTGCCGGGCAGGGGATATTTTTGTGCCGCGGCCCTGGTGCCGCTGATAAGGTGCAGTCGTGAATACACCCTGGGCGAGCTGGTGTCATGCTGTAGCATAATGGTCTTGCCTTTGAATGTTTTGATAACGGACGTATTCATATTTCCCCGGAAGGGTGCATTCAGAAAGGGTTTGAACATTACCGGATCTTTCCGGTAGGCTTCTTTTTCCAGTTCGTTCAAGGTAAAATCATTGCTGCTCATCGATACCAGGTATTCCATTTTATCGCCCCGGTTAATGTTCATGATATTGCAGATAGGCCCAAGCCCGTGTGTGGGATACAGGTTGCCGTTGCGGTTAGCATTTTCCCGGAGCCGCCACAGGTCAAAACGTTTGGAAGGATCAAAAAGGCTTTCGGCAATATCGTGTATATAGGCGCCCTCGCCATGAATGATCTCTCCGAAAAAGCCCTGGCGCGCCATGTTTAAGGTCAGCAGCTCAAAAAAATCATAACAACAGTTTTCCAGGAAAATGCAATGCCGTTGATAGGTTTCGGAAGCTTTTACCAGGTCCCAGGCTTCCTGTATATTGTCATTGGTGCCAATCTCCATGGCCACATGTTTACCGTGTGCCATGGCATAAATAGCAATGGGGATATGCAGCTTCCAGTGTGTGGCAATATACACCACGTCGATGTCCTTGCGTTCGCAGAGCCGCATCCAGTCATCGGCCTTGTCTGTATATAATACCGGGTTAAAGCCACTGTTCTTGATACTTTCTTTTGCCAGCCGCGCCCGCTCGGGGCGGATATCGCAAATGGCATTTACTGCCACATTTTCGATATAGCATACCCGTTTAACGGCGGCAGCGCCGCGGTTGCCTACACCTATAAAACCAATGCGCACGGTTTCCAGCTTCGGCGCCCGGTAATTGTTCATGTTTACGCCCGGAGCCAGCAGGGAAGACGGAAGGATGCTGGCTTCTGCAGCACCTGCGCTGACAGCACCGGCTCCGAGGACACCGAATATTTTTAAAAAGTCTCTTCTGTTCTGATTCATAAAGCAAATTTCAGCCTTTCGGAATATAAAAAATGATGCCGCACTTATGGCCGGACCGCTACTATTTATGCACCGGTGCCAGCAAGGCGGCAGAAGTCACATCCAGGTATAACCCACAGGAAGGATGCTCCTGTAAAATACTTGCCGGGAAAAGCGGACTCACCGGGCGTTCTACGCAATCTTTAATGGCCTGTGCCTTGCGACTGTCCGGCACAGAGCAAATGATATGAGCCGATTTCATGATCTGCTTTACCGACATACTGATGGCTTGTGCTGGTACTTCATCCACGGTGGCAAACCAGCCCTCGCCCATCTGCTGAAGACGGCATTTTTCATCCAGGCTTACGATCAGGTAAGGATCCTCGGTATTAAAATCAGCAGGCGGATCGTTAAATGCCAGGTGCCCGTTTTCACCGATGCCTACCAGGGCAACATCAATGGGGTATTGGCGGATGAGCTGGTTTAACCGCTGGCGTTCTTCTTCCGCATTGTTTTCACCATTAATGAGGTAATACGCTTTTAACGGAGCTACTTTATCCAGGAAACGCTCTTTAAGATATTTCCTGAAGCTGGCGGGGTGGGTAATGGGCAGCCCGATGTATTCGTCGAGGTGAAACATCACTACTTTGCTCCAGTCGATATCTTCCCGGATCAGCTGCTCCAGGGTCTGGAACTGGCTGGTGCCGGTGGCCAGGATGATGTTTGCTTTCCCGGTTTGCGCAATGGCGCTGCGGATGAGGGTGGCTGCTTTTGTACCGGCTGCATTTCCAAGGGCATACTTATCGTTTTGTATGATCAAATCCATAACAATAAACTAATTTTAAGGGTGAGGCGATAGGCATATCGCGGGATCAAAAGTATCAATTAACAAAGAGGAATGAAAGCGCACTGCTGAATAAAACAACGGTAACGTTATCGGCAAGGATTCCGGTAACGTTACCGGTTATTTGTACATTTGAAAAAGAAGAAGCACATGAATAATCGATAACTTAGCAAAAAACGATCAAAAGGCCGTCAACCCTGATCACGACGATAATATGAAAGAAAAAAATACAAACGTATCTGCTGCCGCACTTACAAATAAACAGGTGGGCGTTTCCATAGGCATTATTGCCGTAGTGTTTTTTGTGATCGGCTTTATCTCCTGGGTCAACTCTATCCTGATCCCGTACTTCAAGATCGCCTGCGAACTTACCACCTTTGAATCGTATTTTGTGACCTTCGCTTTTTATATCTCCTACCTGATCATTTCTGTGCCGGCTTCGTACCTGTTAAAGCGTACAGGGTTTAAAAAAGGAATGGCCATCGGCTTTGGAGTGATGGCCATCGGGGCCTTCCTGTTTATACCGGCGGCCGCGGTACGTACCTATGGCCTGTTCTTAACCGGTTTGTTTGCGCTGGGCGTAGGGCTGTCGGTACTGCAAACAGCGGCCAACCCGTACATCACCATTCTTGGCCCTATCGATCGTGCGGCGCAGCGCATCAGTATCCTGGGCGTATGCAACAAGGGTGCGGGCATACTGGCCCCGCTGATCTTTGCAGCGGTTATCTTACGGAAAACCGATACCGAATTGTTCAAACGCATTCCCCTGATGCAACCGGGCGAACGGGAACAGGTGCTGGATGAGCTGATCCAACGGGTAATGGTGCCTTATTTTGTGGTGGGTATCGTGCTGCTGTTACTGGGATTGCTGATTATGAAATCGCCGTTGCCGGAGATCAATACGGAAAAAGAAGACCCGGAGGTATTGAAGGCCAATGCGGATAAAAAAAGTATTTTCGATTTTCCCTACCTGATCCTGGGAGCGGTGGCCATCTTCCTGCATGTGGGCACACAGGTAATCTCTATTGATACAATCATCGGCTACGCTACATCCATGCACATGCCCCTGCTGGAGGCAAAGGTCTTTCCTTCTTATACGTTATTTGCAACCATCTGCGGTTACCTGCTGGGCGTCATCCTGATCCCCCGGTTTATCAGCCAGAAACGGGCTTTGCAGGTATGCACCCTGCTGGGCACCCTCTTTTCGTTCCTGATCCTTTTTATAAAAGGTAGCAGTACCTTTTTGGGGCATACCATCGATGCTTCCATCTGGTTTGTGGCGCTGCTGGGTCTGGCCAATTCGCTGATATGGGCGGGCATCTGGCCGCTGGCCATAAACGGGCTGGGAAGATTTACCAAGCTGGGTGCTTCTGTAATGATTATGGGGCTTTGCGGTAACGGGATCCTGCCACTGGTATACGGCCACCTGGCAGACCTGCATGGAACCCGTGAAGCTTACTGGGTATTGGTACCCTGCTATGCCTACCTGGTTTTTTATGCTTTCTATGGACACCGTATAAAAAAATGGTCGTAAATTCAAACAGATGGAACGTTATCTGAAAATCATCAATGCCCGGATCCTTACGCCCCAGCGAGTAATTAAAGAGGGGATATTAATAGCAAAGGCGGGCCGTATTGTGTATGTGGGTGAACAAAACCAGGAAGTAGCTGGTGCCCTGGAGATGGATGCGGAGGGCCTTTTCCTGGCGCCCGGGTTTATCGACCTGCATGTACACGGCGGCGGCGGTCATGATTTTATGGACGGCACTGTAGATGCGTTTCTTAAAATAGCGGAAACGCACGCGCGGTATGGCACCACGGCATTATACCCCACCACCCTTACCAGTGAAAAGCAGTACCTGCTGGATACGCTGGATGCTTTTGAAAGTGCACAGCAACGGAATACGCGTGGCGCGCAGCTTTTAGGCATGCACCTGGAAGGGCCTTATTTTGCCATGAGCCAGCGTGGTGCGCAGGATCCCCGCTATATCCGCAACCCCGATCCTGAAGAGTATAAAGAGGTGATCGGGTATTCCCGCTCGGTTAAGCGCTGGAGCGCGGCACCCGAACTGCAAGGTGCTATTGAATTGGGACAATACCTTTTATCAAAGAACGTGCTACCGGCCATTGCACATACCGATGCGGTATATGATGAAGTAGCGACCGCTTTTGAAAACGGTTACACGCTCGCCACCCATTTCTACTCCGGGATGTCCGGCGTTTCAAGACGGAACGGCTACCGGTATGCAGGTGTTATAGAAAGCGGTTACCTGATCGATGCTATGGATGTGGAAGTGATCGCCGATGGGATCCATCTGCCCGCGCCCTTATTAAAACTGATCGTAAAGATCAAAGGGGCCGACCGGATTGCGCTGATCACAGATGCCATGCGTGCTGCGGGTATGCCGGAGGGTGAAAGCGTGTTGGGCGGACGGGAAACCGGGTTGAAAGTGATTGTAGATAAGGGCGTGGCCTGGCTCCCCGACCGCAGTTCGTTTGCAGGAAGCGTGGCCACTGCCGATCGCCTGGTGCGGAATATGGTACACCTGGCAGACGTTCCGCTGGCAGATGCCGTGCGGATGATGACTGCTACACCGGCCCGCATTATGGGGATTCATCATCAAAAAGGTGCGCTGGTGGCGGGCAGGGATGCAGACCTGGTGCTTTTTGATGCGCAGGTAAACATCAGTAAAACGATCATCGGCGGACGGGTTATTTACAGCCGGGATGCTGTTAACGCCGGGTAGATTCCCGCTCGATTAATGTGCCTGGAAGGGTCACTTCCTCCGGAATAAAATTCCGTTTGCCGATATGTTTCAACAGCAGTTCGCAGCTTTTTTTACCGATCTCAAATGCCGGTTCGGCAATGGTAGAAAGGGTGGGGGATACAATGGTTGCGGCAGGATCGTTGGTAAAGCCGATAACACCTACCTTTTTGCCGATCGGGATGCCCAGTTCCTTCAGGGTGATCATGGCGCCGATGGCTTTACGGTCGTTTGCGGCAAAAATGGCATCCGGCCGGTCTTTCCGGCCAAATAGTCTAGCGGCGTCCGCCTGCCCGTTTTCCTGCGAGAACCCCGAATGAACGATCCATTGCTCTTTTACCGGCAAACCATGTTTTTGAAGGGCATCCAGGTAGCCTTTCTTGCGTTTTTGCGTAAACCCCAAACCTTCGGGGCCGGCAATATGGGCAATCTTCCGGTAGCCTTTTGCAATTAAATGTTCCACCGCCTCAAATGCACCGTTGTAGTCATCCTGCATGACCTTGGAAGTGTGAATGGCATCCGGCACGCGGTCGAAAAATACAATCGGTACCCCTGTATCGATCACCTGCTGGAAATGACTGTAGGCATCTGAATCTGAAGAAACGGCGATCAGTAATCCATCCAGGTTCGATACGGCTAGATTTTTGACGATGGAAAGTTCCCGTTCCGGGTCATCATTGGTAATATGCAGGATGATATTGTAATCCTGTTCATAAGCCACCTCCTGTATTCCCGTGATCACCGTTGAAAAATAATAATTGGTTACAAAAGGCAGGATCACCGCCAGGTTGTGTGAACTGCGGTTCACCAGTCCGGTGGCATTAAAATTGGGCCGGTAATTCAGTTCGCTGGCCATAGCCAGTACCCGCTCCCGGGTTTCCTGGTTTACATCATAGGTGTCTCTTAACGCGCGGGAAACCGTCGATACAGAAATATTTAACTTTTTGGCAATGTCCTTTATGGTAACAAATCGACCCATGTAAACGCTTTATGAAACAGATAAAAAGTGACGACTGTGAAGATAACAAATTAACACCATTAGGAGCGTGATCGGCATGCGAACGCACAAACTCCTGCACCCCTGCTCCGGCCATTGCAAATGTCAGGGGTAGTTTTGTTGTGATAGATGATCTGGAATCCTGGTTAACAGGTGTTAAGGGCGGTAAGCGTGGTAAGGCCATAGCGCATCATCAGAAATGCAATACGATCCCCGCAGAAAGTTGATTTTTCGCCGGGCCAGCCGGCAGCGGGATGCGTTGCAAAACTAGCTGGGGCGTTAGCGCTGCAGCGCTTCGTTTATATTTTCTTGCTGCGCCCAGTACGGGTATGGAAGCAATACCGATTCCCGCACCCACGATATAAAAAATGACGCCGGCTACGGTTTCTTCCAATCCGGCCAACCATTCGTTGCTGTTACTGTTGGCTTTTTCGGAGCCGATGGCAACGAATACTGTTCCAATCACACTACAACCGACGGCTGAAATGAGCAGACTCCGGCCGGTTTTGTACCTGCGTTCAGATAACTGTTGGTATTTATTGGCTAACGCTTGTTCCGGCGGCAGGGTATCGGTTTGCGCATTAAGGCTGGAAATACACAGCGCCATTAAGCAGGAAAGAAAAAAAGCGTTCATCGTATAGTTTTGAAAGGAGCCGAATAGTTGCGTCTCAAATATACAACAAGGTACCGCCAGGCAAAATCGCTGATTTCAGGGAGATGCTGAATGACCCCGGAGACGCCATTGGCAAAAAGTCGGTCTTGTAAATTCGTTCTTCAGCAAAAAAGTTGCATTTTTATAGCGTGAGGTATTTTATATTTTTACTGTTGCTGCTAAACGGGCAGCTGCTTTTTGCCCAGGAAACCGATTCTGTTAAAACCATTGCACCTGTTACCGTACAGGCATTTCAGCAAAAAAATGAGGCCACAACGGCGGTGGTGCACCGGGTGGAATATTCCGTGCCCACCAGCAAAAGCTCGCTGGTAACCGCAATGAATACCATTGCAGGGGTGCGCATGGAAGAGCGTTCTCCCGGAAGCTACCGGATCAATATCCGGGGCAGCTCGCTCCGGTCGCCTTTTGGAGTAAGAAATGTAAAAGTATACTGGGGTGGCATCCCGCTTACCGATCCGGGCGGCAATACCTATTTCAACCAGCTGGCGTTTAATAATTTTAGTGCACTTACGGTGTTTAAAGGCCCGGCCTCGAGCATGTACGGCGCCGGCACGGGCGGCCTGATCCTGATTGAACCGCCGGCCGCCACAGAAGGTGGTGTAGGCGTTGAATATTTTACCGGCAGTTACAATGCCCATCATATCCTGGCGGATGGAACCTGGAAGAAAGATAATTATATCAATACCGTAACCTATGCGCATGATCAGTCAGACGGATACCGGGCGCAGTCGGCTATGCAACGGAATAATTTCAGTTGGAATACCCGGATGAAATGGAAGGACCAGGAGTTGATCGCTTCGGTGCTTTTTTCAGATCTGTATTACCAGACACCGGGGGGCCTTACATTAAAAGAATATCAACAGAACCCGCGTGCGGCGCGCCCCAAAGCGGGAGCCTTTCCGGGTGCAGCCGACATCAACGCCGCTATCTGGCAGAAAACGATCACCGCAGGGGTAACCCATAAACAAAAATTCGGTCCCTACTGGAGCAATACAACCACCGGCTATGGGGCCTATGCACTGGTTAAAAACAGTGCGGTACGCAACTATGAACAACGCAAGGAACCGCATTTCGGAGGACGTACGGTGTTTGATTTTGAAAAAAAATGGGGAGTGGCCGCTCTTCAATGGAGCACCGGTGTAGAGGCACAACAGGGCTATTCCACCATCCGGGTGTCGAACAATAAAAATGGCCGGCCGGATACCCTGCAAACCAACGATGATGTAACCATCGGCACCTATAGCATTTTTACCCAGGGCATCCTTTCCTGGAAAAGCTGGAGTTATACCGCTGGTGTAAGCCTGAACCGAAGCCGGCTGCTGTTTTCCCGACTGAACGCATACCCGGTTACCGAACAGGTATTCCGTTATAATAATGAAGTGGCGCCGCGGTTTACAATACTGAAAAAGTTCCGGCCGCTAGACCTGCTGGCTACCGTATCCCGGGGCTTTTCGCCACCCACCGTGGCGGAAGTGCTGCCCTCTACCACCATTATCAATCCGGATCTGAAGGCGGAGCACGGATGGAATTACGAGCTTACGGCAAGGAAAACTTTGTTTAGCGGACAGCTGCACCTGGAAGCTACAGGCTTTTACTTTAACCTGAGCCAGGCCCTGGTGCAGCGCCGGGATTCCTCCGGGGCAGATTATTTTACCAATGCCGGCAATATCCGTCAAAAGGGTGCGGAACTATATGCCAATTATACACATTTCTTGAATGCAGGTTGGGTGAACTACCTGAACATTACTGCCAACTATGCGCATAGCCATTTTAAATACAGCGATTTTGTAAAAACAACGCAGAACTATTCCGGCAACTGGGTTCCGGGTGTGCCCATGAATACGCTGAATACGCAACTGGGCCTGGTGCTGAAACCAGGGATCTATACCGATGTGAATTATTACACGGCAGCTGCGGTTTTTTTGAACGACGCTAACGCGGAGAAAGCACCGGCCTATCACCTGCTGGGAATAAAGCTGGGATGCCGGAAACTGTTGAAAGCGGTAGAGCTTAATGTATATGCGGGGGTTGATAACCTGCTGAACGAAACCTATAGTCTTGGGAATGACATCAACGCTGCCGGGGGGCGCTATTATAATGCGGCACCCCTTAGAAATTATTATGCGGGTGCCGCAGTACGGTTGCGTAAAAATTAAAAGTTGCGGGGCTGGTTAAACGCTGCAGCTACCAATGCGGCGGCTTCGTAGGCCTGTTTGGCATTGTAACGGGTGGTAAGCGCATTGATATTGATGATATCAACGATGGTACCGATCAGGCACAGCCCGCCTGTTAGGAGGTAAACGATCCCCAATGCTATGTCGCCGATGATGAGGCGGTGAATACCCGCCACACCTACAAATCCCAGCAGGGATAATAAGAGGAGCTCCTGGCGCGATTTTCTTCTCCGCTGGTACAGCATCAGGAATTGTTCCTGTTGCGGTACGCTCATGTCGCGGCTGATGTTAAGGATCGTTACTAATTCATCGTATTCAATATCCGGGATGACCCGTAATACCTGTTCCTGGTTCATAATTATTGTTTTTGTTGGTGATGGGTAGTGACTTTATGGTTTGCCAGATCAGTACCGCTGTAGCAGGAATGCCCAGTTTATGCTCCTGCCAGGCGGTGTTGAAGTGGAGATGCAACGTGTGGTGCATTGAATGCCCGATGCCGCAGCCGGGACACCAGCTGATGCCCAGGGCCCGGAACGGGCAAAATGAGAAACTGCTTTCTGTATTCATAAAAAACAGCAGGAGCAATACCGCGCTCCAGGTGATCGTTTCTCTGTATGTTATGATGAATGCCCGCAGGTTCATAGAACAAATCTACAAAACTCTGGTGCTGTTTGTACAGCCGATATCGGTGAGCGGGAGCCAAACGGCGGTTAATTGATAAGTTGAAGGGTTAATGGGGATTTGAAAATTTGGAAATGAGGGAATGTGAGAATGTGAAAATGAAGGTGCTGCAAGATCCAAAAGACAAAAAACAAACGTCAAATACGGACGACCCTTCGGGAATGTAAAATAACCAATGAAAAATTTTAAATGTAGAAGTGATAATGCCGTTGCTGTTCCGTGATCTTTCCTCCGGTCGATATTGAGGATAATAGGAAATGGCGAGTAGTGAACAGGGAGCAGCGAGGCCCTCCAGGCAGAAACGACAACCTAAGGTGGAACTTTAAACCTTACCCCGGGAATGTAAAATGTTTAATAAAAAACATTAAATGAAAAAGTGCGGATGCCGTTGCTGCTCCGTAAACTTCCTCTGGCCGATATTCATAGATGTTAGATGACAGATCTCAGGCAATAGACATCTAATATGTGGTGTCTGGCATCCCAACACTAATATCTCAGGTCTGACACTGATGTCTGATATCTCGTATCTGGCATCTAATACCTAACCCCTTACATCAAGTATAAAACCGGATCTAATATGGAACCTTGAACGTTAGGCATGAAACAAAATTATTTCCGTACTGCCCAGCGGATCATTTCTTTCCAGGTCGGTTTTTTACCATACATCAGAATACCGGTCCGGTAAATTTTCCCGGCAAACCAGGTTACAAAGAGGAAGGAGGCGATCAGTACCGACATACTCAATGCCAGTTGCCAATAGGGGACCGTACCAGGTATGCCGTAAGGTACGCGGGCCATCATTACCAGCGGGGACGTGAAAGGAATAATGCTGCCCCACACCGCCAGTGATCCGCCGGGATCTTTTACCGCTGTCATCATAATAAAGAATGCGAAAATGATGATCATGGTAATGGGAAAGCTGAGCGATTGTGCCTCGCGCATATCCTCATTTACAGTGCTGCCTACGGCCGCATAAATAGAAGCGTAGAAGAAAAATCCGCCCAGGAAATAAAAGATAAACAAAAACAGAATAGCGGGCACATTGGTATCGGTGAATAATTTTTGTATCCCGCCTACGGCACCGGTAAGAGCGCTGTTGTTCAGTGCTCCCGACCCGGCCTTGGTAGCGTTGTAGATAATAAAAATAAAGGCAATCCAAAGCAGGAATTGAGTAAGTGCTACACAGGCAATGCCGATGATCTTACCAATCATCAGCTGAAAGGGTTTAACAGAGGAAACAATGATCTCGGCGATCCGGTTGGTCTTTTCTTCCATTACGCCCATCATTACCTGGGCTCCGTAAATGATGAGGATAAAATAAATAAGGAAACCGGATACAAAGCCAATGCCGTAAGCCAGGGAGGCGTCGGTTGTTTTGTGCTCCGTGTTCTCCGATTTTATTTCCAGCTGGCTGTGATTGAGCAATTGTTGCTTGAGCGTGTCGATGCCGAGGTTCTCATACTTGATCTCGTTCCAGATGGCGTTGAGCTTGGTTTGCACATCTGATACGGTGCCCAGCGTTTTTTTCGATTTGACCACCAGCTGATCCGGGGCATGGCTTATCATCGTATTGGCCGGTATTACCAGGTAGCCGTCGAACCCCTTTTGCTCAAATTGCTTTTCAAGCGCCGCAGGATCGTCCTTTACCAGCGTTAAGGTACTATTCGGGAAATCCTTATTGGCCTTGTCGATGCGTTGCTGGGTAAAGCTTCCGGATGAATCAACAATAGCAATCTTCAGCCGGGTGCCGGCTTTTTCAGACAGGTAAGAAGTGCCGAAGATGAGGGCCAGATAAAGAAGGGGAAACAGCAGCGTGGTAATGATGAAGGTCCGTTTGCGAACCCTGCTCAGGTATTCCCGTTGTATGATTAATGCAATCTTATTCATGAAAATCAGTCTTGAATCGTTTGAAATTGACGTGCCAGTGGGGTCCCCTCCACCTGGCGGATAAAAATATCGTTCAGCGAGGGCAGCAGCTCATTAAAGGATTCGATGGCATTACCGGTGTTCAGGAAATGCGCCAGTACCTGGTTATTGCTGACCTCCGGATGTTTCTGGATGATCAGCGTGTCCGCTGAGGCCTGTTTGATCTCAAAGAGACCAGGTGCTGCTGTTTGAGGCGGCGTATCCGCAAAAGAAATTTTATAAAGATGTTCCTTAAAATCCTGTTTGATTCCCTGTACGGTGCCATCCAGGATTTTCTGTCCTTTATTCACCAGGATGATGTGATCACAGATTTCTTCCACCTGTTCCATCCGGTGCGTGCTGAAGATGATGGTGGCACCGTTGCGTGCCAGGTTGAAGATTTCGTCTTTGATCAGGTTGCTGTTTACCGGGTCCAGCCCGCTGAATGGTTCATCGAGGATGATCAGCCGGGGCTGATGCAAAACGGTGGTCACAAATTGCAGTTTTTGCTGCATGCCCTTGGAGAGATCTTCCACTTTTTTATTCCACCAGGAGTCCATTCCCAGCTTGGCGAACCAGGTCTTCAAACGTTCAACGGCCTCCTTCTTTTTTAACCCCTTTAACTGGGCCAGATAAAGCGCCTGCTCGCCGATCTTCATTTTTTTGTACAGACCCCGTTCCTCGGGCATGTACCCGATCTTGCCGATATCGCTAATGGGATCAAAAGGATTACCGTCGAGCGTAATGGTTCCGGCATCGGGATAAAAAATTCCGGTGATCATGCGGATCAGCGTCGTTTTTCCGGCACCGTTGGGTCCCAACAGTCCAAAGATTTGTCCCTCTGCGATGGAGAAGCTGATGTCATCTACCGCCTTTTGGGTGGCAAAATATTTTTTTAGATGAGCAACCTGCAGTAAGTCCATAAAAATGATTTATAGGATGTAAATATAGTAAACACCTCCGGTTGCGGGTGAATTAAATGATAAGAAGACCGCCACTGCGGGCTTTGGTTTCCGCTTTGGAGATTTTATCGCACCTTTGCAGCACTATTTTAAAATATGAATAAAAATAAGCGGATCGTAATACTGTTGATAGCCCTGGCTATAGGCCTGAGCAGCTGGGGGTTTCTCGTACATCGCACGGTAAATCAGCTGGCGGTTTATGGGTTGCCCAAAAAAATGCAGGCCTTTTTCTATACAAATATAGACAGCCTGGTGTACAATGCACCCCGGCCGGATCAGCGGAGGAATGTGGACCCTACGGAGGGGAATAAACACTTCCTGGATGGCGAATATTACGGAGATAATGCCTTCGATATTATTCCGCATAAATGGGAAGATGCCGTGGCAAAATACACCGCCGACACCCTGAAAAAATACGGCACCCTGCCTTATGTAGTGGTAGAAACACAACGGAGACTGACGGAAGCGTTCCGGAACAAAAACAAGGATAGCATTATTTTCTACGCTACCGATCTCGGGCATTATATCGGTGATGCGCATGTGCCCCTGCATACTTCGATCAACTACGACGGACAGCTGACGAACCAACAGGGCTTGCATGATCTTTGGGAAACCACCATCCCCGAAACGGAGCTGGCCGGGTTTGCGATCAGAAGCCGGCATAAAGCGCAGTACCTGCCTTCTGTAGAAAATGCGATCTGGGACATCCTGAAGCATACGCATTCCCTGCTTCCGGTAATGTTTGCCACAGAAAAGGAGGTATCTAAGAACTTTACTGATACGTCCCGGAAATACCGTTGGGAATTCCGCTGGGGAAAGAACCGCCGGTTTTATTCTAAAGAATTTGCCATAGCGTTTCATAAGGCATTAAAAGGATCGGTTGACGAACAACTGATCCGCAGTGCCAATGCCTTGTCCGATTTCTGGTATACTGCCTGGGTAGATGCCGGCAGGCCCGACCTGAGCAGCCTGGTGACACAGACTTATAAGAAGAAACAGTTTCGCAAGGAGCGAAAGGCCTACCGTAAAAATCAATTGATTGAAAAGGGCTGGCTGATCAGTAATAATTTCAGAACGAGAGACTAGCGGCGAAACGCTAAATCATAAATTCTAAGTCTCGATTCTCGATCTCAACTCTCAATTCTCAACCCCAGCTTCAAACAAATCGTCTTCGCCACCCGTTCGCCATCCATTGCCGCGCTTACAATGCCTCCGGCATACCCGGCGCCTTCTCCGCAGGGATAGAGATTTGCGAGTTGCGGATGCTCCAGGGTTTCTGTATCCCTTGGGATCCGTACCGGTGAAGAGGTGCGCGATTCGGTAGCTACAATCACCGCATCATTGGAATAGTAGCCCTTGATCTTGTTGCCGAAGAGCTGGAAACCGCGTTGCAGGGCGGTGGTTACAAAGGGGGGCAACACCTCCCATAAAGGAGCGGAATGCAGCCCCGGCAAATAAGAGCAATCCGGCAGGCTTTGCGAAATGCGGCCTTCACAAAAATCAACCATGCGCTGGGCGGGCGCTACCAGTTTACCACCACCCGCTTTAAAGGCCAGCCGCTCTACCCACTGTTGAAAATAAAGCAGGAACAGGGGACTATCCAATACAGCTCCGTATGCTTTTTTAAATGCGGGGATCGCATATACGTCTTTTGCTTCTACCTGTACCACAATCCCAGAGTTGGCATAAGGATTATTGCGTTTGGAAGGTGACCATCCGTTTACCACGATCTCCTGCTGATCCGTTGCTGCCGGGGCAATGATACCACCTGGACACATACAGAAGGAGAACACGCCCCGGTCGCCCACCTGCTGCACCAGGCTGTAGGAAGCAGGTGGCAGCCATGCACCGCGGGACGCGCATTTATATTGTGCCTGGTCGATCAGTGTTTGCGGATGCTCTGCCCGTACGCCTAACGCAAAGGGCTTGGCTTCGATCAGCAGCCCTTCGTGATGCAGCAGGTAAAATATATCGCGCGCAGAATGACCGGTTGCAAGGATTACTGCAGCAGCCGTAAACGCATCGCCGTCAGCGGCGGTTACACCCTTAAGAACGCCTTTGTCAGTAATAAAGCCGGTCACCTTTTTATTAAAATGAACTTCCCCGCCGCTTGTCAGGATCTGTTCACGCATTGCCGTAATGATCTGGGGCAGCTTATTCGTGCCGATATGCGGATGCGCCTGGTATAATATTTTATCTTCGGCACCAAAGCGTACAAACGTGTTGAGAATTTTATTGATATCGCCGCGCTTATTGCTGCGGGTATACAATTTACCATCGCTATAGGTACCGGCACCACCCTCCCCGAAACAATAATTGCTTTCGGGATTCATAATGCCCTGTTTATTGATAGCGGCCAGATCGCGCCGGCGGGTACGCACATCCTTTCCGCGCTCCAGCACAATGGGTTTAATGCCTTTTTCAAGGAGCTGCAGCGCAGCAAAAAGACCAGCCGGTCCGGCTCCTACAATGATCACCTCCCGGGCCGCCTTATGTACATCTTTATATACCGCCCGGATCAGTTCCCGTTCCTGCGCGGGCTCATCTATATAAACCAGCAGCGATAGCTGGATCATGGGTTGGCGCCCCCTGGCATCAATGGAACTTTTTAAAACCGTATATCCCGAAACGGTTCCCGGCTTTCTGCCCGGTGCGCGGGCAATATAGGAGAGAAGTTGTGCTGCGTCTTCCGCCTCTTCAGGCTTTACGCGAAGCGTGATGGTCTGCTGCATATGTCCGATTTTTATCCGGAAAATTTTTACAAAGAAATGAAAATTTTACGGCAGATGCCTGAACTTTATCACCATGAAAAAAAAGGCTACCATTTCTTTAACCACCCGATTGCTGAAGTTTGCTGAAAACGGCGAAAAAACCGGCTGGACCTATGTGGAGATTCCGGCTGATCTGGCAGCGGAGCTGTTGCCGGGCAATAAAAAGATCTTCCAGGTGAAGGGGGCCATCGACGATCATAAGATTGCAGGTGCTTCCCTACTGCCCATGGGCGGCGGTAATTTTATCCTGCCGGTAAATGCTGCCATGCGAAAGGGTATCCGTAAAAAAGAAGGAGCCATAGTGAACCTTCAGTTGCAACTGGATTCCCAAAAGTATGTGTTGAATCAAGAACTGCTGGATTGTTTGGCTGAAGAACCGGAGGCACTGGCGTTTTTCCGGTCCCTGGTACCCTCGCGCCAGCATTATTTTAGCAAATGGGTGGATGCTGCAAAAACAGATGCCACGAAAGTCACCCGTATTGCCCGGTGTATATACGGATTGCAACGGAAATGGGATTACGGCGAGATGATCCGGTTCTATAAAAACAAGGAGGCTTGATTTAAACAGGAACCGCCCCGCAGCCCGTTGCATGGATCCGCTCTTTGCTCCACAAAACCTTAGGCTGCCGTTTTTCCCGGCTGGAAATAAGCCCATACAAAAAGAATGATATCGGTCTTAGATCCCGGGATAAATATTAAACCGATATTTGTGCCAAACCGGGGTACCGGTATGATTGCTTCATTAAAACAATACATGCGAACGGATCAGCATTTAAAGCGCCAGTTGTTGTGGGAACGGATCATTAACGGGGACAAGGAAGCTTTCTTTGATCTGTACAAAGACCTGTATTATCCGCTGGTAAATTTTGGAATAACCATATGTGCCGATGCAGCAATAGCTGCCGAGGGCGCCGACGAGGTATTTATTACATTGTGGCAAAAACACCGGTCATTTGGCCGTGTGGAGCAGGTGGAAGCCTACCTGCGCACTTTTGTAAAGCGGAAGATTTTTCGCCTGCTGGAGCGCAAACGCAAAATAAACGATGCACTGCTGAACTCTTTTAAGGAAGATGAATGGGTGGAGATGAGCTACGAGGAATTTATTGTGAGGGTACAAACGGATGAACTGGTAAAAGAGCAGTTAAAAACCGCCCTCGAAAAGCTTACGTACCGGCAAAAGCAGCTGATCTGTCTGAAGTTTTTTGATGGCCTTTCTTATGAACAGATCGCGGCGCAAACCAATCAAACCATTAAAACCGCCTATAATACCATCTATGATGCACTGAAAATATTAAGAAAAGAACTGGGTGCATCCTGAGTAGAACAACCATGGTCTCCGTTTTAAGAAGCGGGTGTCCTGTGCTGCAGGGTCTTTTACGCGGCAATTCAAAAAAAATAAAAAAAGTTTGTTTTTTCTTAGGAAAACGGCAAAGATCCGGGCACTGATATAGTATAATGGGTGCTATTGCCATTTTTGAGTAGTTATGACGATTGACCGAACGAATTTTAATGCAGAGGACTTTTTAATCGACAGCAGTTTTCAGCAGTATTGTGCCGGTACTGATGCCCTAAGCGTTCGTTACTGGGAACAATACATGGTAGCACATCCTGAACAGAAAGCGGTGCTTGAGGAAGCCCGGCGTCTGTACCGGATGCTGAGTGGGAACAAGCCGGAGATGAATGCGCGGCTGGCCGCGGTTGAAAAGAAGATCAACCGGTTTGGGGGCATGCGGCTCCCGGGCAAAACCTGGCTCAGGGTGGCAGCGGTATTCCTGTTGCTGGCGTCGGGTACCTGGGTGTACCTGGGCATGCGACACCGGGCGCCGGGTGTTTACTCAGAAGCGCCCCTGGCCGTGTATACGACCCGCAGCGGGGAACGAAAGAAGATCGTATTGCCCGATGGTACCATGGTAATGCTGAATGCGCAAAGCAGGCTATCGGTGCGTAAGGCGTTTAATGGCACCAACCGGGATGTATTGTTAAACGGAGAAGGTTTTTTTAGTGTGGCGCATAACCGGAACAAGCCTTTTAACGTGTATACCGGCGATCTGAAGGTAAAAGTACTGGGTACTGAGTTTAATGTAAAAGCCTATGACAATGATGCCTCGTCGGAGGTAACGCTGCTGAAAGGGGCGGTTACAATGGAAACCACACAAACCGGTAATGCATCCATTGCGCTAAAGCCCGGTCAGAAGATCGTTTACAACCGGAAACTTCCCGGTAAGAATGCGGAAACAGACCGCTCCGGTTCCGGACATCATCTTCCCGAAATGACCCTGTATCCATATACCCTTACCAGGGACAGCACCATTGTAGAAACAGCCTGGACACAGAACCGCATTGTGATTCAGGACCAGGAACTGATGGACATAAAAGAACTATTGGAAAAATGGTATGGGGTGGAGATTGTTTTCGATGATCCGGACATCGGACATTACCGGTTTACAGCCGTTTTTATAAACGAAACCATTGAACAGGCATTAACTGCTTTACAACAGGCAAAGAACTTCAAATACAACATACAGGGAAATAAAATAACAATCGCAAAATAAAAAAATGGACGGTGTTTGCGCACCGCCCGTACTTTTTTGACTTGAAAGAGATTGGTGGCCCATGCTCCAACATACGCCATTCAATCCATTATTACGATCAAAATACAAAAATATGAACTATTATTTGCTTCTGCGGCATTCCCGGTACCGGAATGTCTTTAAATGGATTGTATTCATGAAACTAACGATTCTTTTCGCCTGTCTAGCGTTGAATGTTTCGGCGAAGGTATTTTCACAGGAAAAGGTTTCCCTTCATACGCAGAATGAAAACCTGGCCAATGTGCTGAGGATGATTGAACAGCAAACCAGCTACCGGTTTGTGTACAGCTCTTCTTATGTACCGGTGGAAAAAAATATCAGTATTTCCGTAAAAAATGCGTCGATAAATGAAGTGCTCACCCAGTTATTGCGGGGCACCAATCTGGGTTTTTCGGTAACCGGCACATCGCTGGTCACCATTTCCCGGCAGGAGGATATTACGATTACGGGTACGGTAAAAAATGAACAGGGCGAAGCGCTGATCGGGGCTTCAGTGAAGATCAAAGGAAGCGCCACGGGCATTGCCACCGACGGCGAAGGCCGTTTTTCCATCCGTGTTCCGGCGGGCGGAAGCGTACTGGTGTTTTCGCATGTGGGATATGAAGACCTGGAAATACCAGTAACCAGTTCTCAAAACATCGGTGTGGTTTTAAAAGAAAAACAACAGGAAGCAGCCGAGGTAGTAGTGATCGGGTATGGAACCCAGAAAAAGATCAATCTCAGTGGTGCGGTAGCACAGGTGGGGGGTAAGGACCTGGTAAACCGGCCGGTACCCAATGTTACGGCTGCTTTGCAGGGCGTTGTGCCTGGAGTAACCGTTACCCGGTCCAGCGGTAAGCCGGGGGCTGAAGGTATTAGTTTCCAGGTTAGGGGTGCCACTTCTTCAAACGGTGCCAGTGCCTTGGTACTGGTGGATGGAATTGAGCAAAACATCAACCTGATCGATCCGAATGAAGTAGAATCGATCTCGGTGCTTAAAGATGCATCAGCTTCTGCCATATACGGGGCAAGGGCAGCGGCAGGGGTGGTACTGATCACTACGAAAAAAGCAGCCCTGGGTAAAACCCGCGTTACGTTTAACGGGTACTATGGGTGGAACATCAATGCCCGGATGCCGGAGCGGCTGAACTCCTGGGACGAACAAATCCTGATCGACGAGGCGCGTGCCAATGCCACCGGGTCGCCGGAATATAATGCCGAGCAGCGCGAGTGGATCCGGAATCCCAATTTATGGTACCGCCCCAATCCTGCAACCGATCGCTGGGAATACTTCGCCAATACTAACTGGATCAAGGAGGGCATGGATAAAATCAACCATATGCAGAACTATTCGCTGTCGGTAAGCGGCGGCACCGATAAGCTGAATTACCTGGTTATGGGAAGCTTTTATACAAGAGACGGGGTGTTGCGGTATGGTCCTGATAATAATGACCGTTACAACCTGCGGAGCAATATCAACGCGGAGCTGAACAAATACATCAGCATGAAGGTGAACCTGGGTTACATCAGCTCGGTGATCGATGAAAACTCCTATGGTACAGATGGCATCATTAACCTGATCTACCGCGGCCGTACCCGGCAGCCCCTTTACGTGCCGGCTGAGGACAGTACCGGGCAGCGCTATAACGGCGACCTGATGCTGAACCCGGTAGATATAGAAAACAATGCAGGGCTCAAACGGTCGAACCTGGAAAACCTTACGGCCAGACTGGGCTTCCAGGTAAAAAATGTGGTAAAAGGGCTTACACTGGATGTGATCGGCTGGAGGAACCAGGGTTTCCTGACCTCCGAAGCGCATAACCGGAGCATCTTCTGGTATGGCCGTTCAAAGAATACGGTCAGGGGGATGATCAATGATCCCAATTCCATCACGGTGATCAAAGCAAAAAGCTATCAGAACAACCTGCAGGGCTATCTGACCTACCAGCTGAATGCCGGGGATGATCATCATATAAAGTTGATGCAGGGCGGATCTTATGAAGAATACCGGGCAGATTCGCTGACCACCAGTGTACAACGGATGTTTAATAACGAAGTGTTCAATGTGAGCTTTGGTGATCCCACTACGCTCCAGTCGCGGCAGGATATCGGCACCTGGGCACTGGCTTCCGCCTTCGGGAGAGTGAATTACGATTATAAAGGCCGCTATTTCCTGGAAGCATCCTACCGGTATGATGGCAGCTCGCGCCTGGCACCGGAAAACCGCTGGCAGCTATTCCCTTCTTTTTCTGCCGCCTGGCGTTTGGGCGACGAATCCTTTATCAAAGACAACCTGGCCTTTGTAAATGACCTGAAACTGCGGGGCTCCTGGGGTGAGCTTGGTAACGGTTCTCCCCTGGGTTATTACCCTTACCTGGCTACGCTTACCTCCGGGAACAACCTGGTGTTCAACAATGCAAGAGCCCAGTATTATTACCAGGAAGTGCTGGCATCACCCTTTGTAACCTGGGAAACATTACAGCAAATGAATATTGGGATAGATCTTGCGCTGTTCCGGAACCGGCTTCAGTTAACTGCCGATTACTACGTGAAGCGCAATAAAGACATGCTGGCCAAGGTAAACCTGCCCAGTATCATCGGGGTGGCCACACCCTTCTATAATACCGGCGAACTGAAAAGCTGGGGTACGGAGCTGGATGTAAAATGGAATGACAAATGGGGTGATGTAACCTATAATATCGGTTTCAATATTTCTGATATGCAGAATAAGCTGGTAAAGTACAACGGGCTGAACGTGATTAACCTGGATGCGAGCGCACAGGGTGGTATCACCCCATTGCTGGAAGGGTATCCGCTGAACACGGTTTGGGGGTACAGGACCGATGGCTTTTTTCAAACACAGCAGGAAGCGGATGATTATCGCAGCCGCATACAGGTACCACCCAACGCCAGTTTCCCGGTAAAATCAGCGCCGGGGGATATCCGGTATGTAGACCTGAATGGAGACAATAAGATCAATTTTGGCAGCGCCACGCCACAGGATCGCGGTGACCTGGTATACCTGGGGACCACGAATCCCCGGTATGCATATGGCTTTAACATGGGGCTGAACTGGAAGGGGATCGATTTTTCGGTGTTCTTCCAGGGTGTGCTTGACCGCAAGTTTGTGGTGAACCCCACGGCGATGGTGCCCTATATCGGTACAGCAGAACAAGCCTCTACCATACATATGGACCGCTGGACACCGGATAATCCCAATGCTTATTTTGCAAGGATGTACCAGCAGGCCAGTTTTAACTACCTCACCTCCGACCGCTGGACACAGAACGGCAACTACCTCCGTCTTAAAAACCTGCAGATCGGGTATAAAATTCCGGTGAAGCGCGGAGCCATAAAGGACCTTCGGGTATATGCTTCGGGTCAGGATTTGTGGGAGCACACGAAGGTGCTGAAGATATTTGACCCCGAAGTGCCCAATGATGTACGAACCACCGCTTATCCGTTCTACCGGAGTGTATCCGTCGGTTTAAACATGATCCTCTAACCGCTCTGCAACTAAAAAAAAGCAATTGAATCACGATAAAAATATTTATATGAAAAAAAGCATTGTTGCCTTAATGGCTGCTGTACTTTTTATAACCTGTTTTTTTAGCGCCTGTTCCATCGACCGCAAACCGGAGTCGCTGTTCCCCGATGACGAATTCTGGAATACGGAAGCCGATCTGAAAGGCGCTGCCAACCGCCTGTATCAGCAACTGCTGCCCAACTGGAACGATGTACGGGCAGATGATGCACGGGCCACCACCTTTAACGATATCAGCAATGGTACCCGGGGCATACCAGCTACCAGCACGGACTGGTCTGGCCCCTATACCATTATTTTTACGGCCAATAATATGTTAACGAAGGGCGGGAAGGCCAATGTTTCCGATGCGGTGAAGAACCGCTATTTTGGCGAGGCGCGTTTCTTCAGAGCCTACAATTTTTTCCAGTTGCTCCAGAAATATGGGGATGTGCCGCTATTGCTGAAACTGCTGGATTTCGGATCACCCGAATTGTATATGCCGCGTACACCCAGGGCACAGGTGATTGCGCAGATTTATGATGACCTGGATTTTGCTGCGGCCTGGCTGCCCGCCATGGCGCAATTACCAGCCGCCGATTACGGCCGTGTTACGAAAAGTGCTGCCTGGGCATTAAAGGCCAGGGTGGCGCTTTACGAGGGTACCCGGTTAAAGTTTCACGGAGGACAGGAAGGCTGGCAGCAGCACCTGCAAAAAGCAGTGGAAGCCGCCGACAATGCAATGAAACAAGGGCATACGCTTTTTGCCGACTACGGAAGCCTGTTTCGCCTGGAAGGCGACGGTCCGGCCAACAAGGAAAATATTTTTGTAAAAGTATATGGGGTTAGCTCCACCAACCCGATCCTTACGCATAACCATTCCAGCGAGCTTTCCAATGGGGCGCTTGCCGTTACCCGCAACCTGATCCGGATGTACTTGTATGCAGACGGGTTGCCCGCGTTTAATACGGATAACAGTACTTCAGCCGAGCGCTCTGTCTACTTTGTGCCTGAAGGCAATGAAACCTCTTACAATACGGTGCTGGAAAACCGTGATCCCCGACTGGCCCAAACCGTTTACATGTACAAAGAACCTTCGTTTGACCGGCCCTGGATACCAGAGATCAACCAGGCGGGCCGTACAGCCTATGGTACCAAGAAAGGATTTTATAAGGAGAACGGGCAGGGGAGCATTTGCACCGGCGACCGGATCCTGATCCGCTATGCGGAAGTATTGCTGACCTATGCTGAAGCGAAATACGAGCTCAGCGAAACGATCTCTGACGAAGAGCTGGACAAAACGGTAAACCTGCTACGGACCCGCGCAGGATTGAATGTAAAACTCAGCAACAGTTTTGTAAACGCCCATAACCTAAGTATGCGGGAGGAGATCCGGAGAGAGCGGACTGTTGAGCTGGCGCTGGAAGGCTTTCGCTATGATGACCTGATGCGCTGGAAAACCGCAGAAACCGTATTGCCCAAAGCGCTGCTGGGCGCAAAATACATTCAAAGTGAATGGACCACTACAAAAGATCCCAGTGTACTTACCTTAAACAGCGATCAGGTATTGGTAGTAGAACCGGCAAGCGCACGCAGCTTTAAGACAAATAGAGACTATTTGTATCCCGTACCGCAGAATGAAATTAACCTTAGCAATAATAACGTGGTGCAAAACCCCAATTGGCAATAACCTTATTTTAAGTATTAAATTTTTCAGCAATGAAATGGATCAAATATATGGCCGTTGTTTTTAGCCTGTTATATATACTGGCGTCCTGTGAAGACAAAGATTACCCGAAGGGAGTGGAGGAGTATGCGCATCACTACTACCTGGTCTTTTATCCCAATACCAATGACACCGTTCGGGTGCAGCGCAGCCAGGCAGGATTGTTAAAGCTGCCGGTACAGTTTTATTCATCGTTTACCCGCAACTATGATGCTGTGGCGTATTATATCGCCGATACGGCACGCATATCCAACCGCGCGGTCCGGGGAACCGATTTTGAAATCACAGACCGGAATGGCACGGCGTTGCAGCCTGACGGTGATGGCCGTTTTTCCCTTACGTTTTCAAAAGCCGTGCAAGCCAAAGATACGATTTATGTGAAGCTGCTCAATGCAGCGGCTCCGGGTTCCCGAAGGGTAACGATCCACATCCTTGGCAATACCACGGAACAATACACTGTAGATACCTTTGCCAACGGGCATTTGCGACCGCTGGTAATTAACTAGAATGGGACAACGTCTGCACCTGACCTGAAGAATTTTCAGGTTATCTGTATTCGCTGATCTTCCGGATCCCGCGGTTGCCCGGATTTGCAAAGCAGGCGGCAGTTCCTGCTTTTTCTGAAACAATGGCATCTGTTTTTTACCGACATTTGCCATCTATGGTGACCAGTTTAGAACAATTCAAAACCCCCTTTTTTATTGGTGTGGCCGGTGCCGGCATGAGCGCTATTGCACAGTATTTACAGGGTATTGGTAAAAACGTTTCCGGGAGCGACCGTTTTTTTAATGAAGGAAAGGCCGGTGATATAAAAGAAAAACTGGAAGCTGAAGGCATCCGCTGCTTTTTACAGAACGGGGAAGGGATCACTGCGGATACCGACCTGGTGGTAGCCTCAACCGCCATTGAAGATACAGTGGAAGAGATCCGGAAAGCAAGAGCGCTGAATATCCCCGTGATCCGTCGTTCTGAATTGCTGGCATTGATTGCCGCGAGTAAAAAGACCATTGCCGTAGGCGGTACCAGCGGCAAAAGCACCACTACAGGTATGTTGTTTGATATCCTGCAACAAGGAGGCCTGCAGCCCTCAGTGATCAGCGGAGCCGGGCTGGTTGCACTGATCAAAAAGGGAAGAATTGGCAATGCTTTTGTAGGCGCAGGAGACTGGCTGGTGATCGAGGCGGATGAAAGCGACGGATCCATTGTGCAATATCATCCCGAAGTGGGATTATTACTGAATATCGAAAAAGATCATAAGGAACTGGAAGAGCTGATGCAGGTGTTTGAAACTTTTAAGCATAACAGCAACCGGTTTTCTGTAAACCGGTCGAATGCACATTCGCTGAAATTGTCTGCGGACCCTGTAAATGATTTCTGTACGGATAAAAACTGTGCCGGCGCCGGATTCCAGGCAACCGGTTTTAAACAGGAGGGATTCCAAATATCCTTTATGCTCAATGGTCAATTATTTGAGCTGAACCTGCTGGGACATCATAATATGGAGAATGCGGTAGCAGCTGCCACGGCCGCTGCTCTGGCTGGTGTGCCCCTGGAAACCGCAGCCCATGCATTGAAACAATATGAAGGTATTTACCGGAGGGCGCAGGTGCTGGGGCAGAAGAACGGGGTTTGGGTGGTAGATGATTTTGCGCATAATCCGGTCAAATGTGCCGCCGCTATCCGGTCCTGCCAGCCGGTTTCAGATAAAGTAGTGGCATGGTTCCAACCCCATGGGTATACACCTACCAAATTTTTACGTAAAGAATTTGTGGAAGAGATCGGCAATGCATTAAGACCACAGGACGAGATCTGGATGAGCGAAATCTTTTATGCGGGAGGAACCACCACAAAGGATATTTCTGCGGGCGACCTGATCAATGACCTGAAAGCCGAAGGTAAAAATGCGTATTTTGTAGAAAACCGGGATCAGCTGCTTACTGCAGCGGGCGGTCACCTGCAACCGGGTACCACCCTGCTTTTAATGGGAGCACGCGATCCCTCGCTGGAACAATTTGCTAAAAAAATCTACAGCGAACTTTAAACAGCAGCTCTCGCTGCGGCGATCTGATTATAATTTTTGGGCTGGAAAAGGTAAAAGCACATGACCATGAGCAGGCTGTAATTGGTGGCATCGCTCGGGTTTTCGCCTTCAACGGAGCAAACGGCTACCGGCTTTTGTCCGGCTTCGTCAATAATTTCAATAACATTGTTATTGTCATTTTTAAAATTCAGGTAAAACCGTTTATCGTCTACTTCAATATATTTCTGACGTCCTTCCCTGGAGATTTTTCCCAATTCTGCTCCATACTCATTCTCCAATACCCGCTTATTTTTAAAAAGGCCTTTCTTTTTATAATGAAACAGTCTTTTTTCCCCATCTTTTGATTCCAGGTAAACCGAATCCGATTTCGGTTTGTATGCGAGGGTTAGCATTTTTTGACCATTGTACCACAATCCAAATCCGGTGTTCCCAAGGCTGGATGTAATAGTCTTCCATTGCATAACAAAAAATTTATGCTGCAAAGGTACAACCGTAAACAGCGCTTGCAGGCTCCTGTTAACAGAATTAATGTAAACTTAATACAAACTTAATGTTGAGTTCATTTTTTGCACATTCAACGCACAGAAAAGCGATTTTAAAAGGCAATTCATTGATTATAATCAACTTGGCATTCTTCCATGAAGGAGGAGATAGATCAGCACCAGCAGGATCAGCAGGATCAGAATGGAAAAATAAAGCCACCATTGCGGCTGCAGGTGTCGTTTGCTGCGCTCCTTTCTTTTCTTCTCTGTGCGTTTTTTAAGGTCGCGGTTCAGGGCTTCGGCGATCAGCAGTAGCCGTTCCGGATTTTCCACGTCCTGCAAACCCTCCACTGCATCATTGTAAAACGGATCCTCAAGCAGTTGCCGCTCTACCTCGTGCTCTTCCTCCCGGCCCAGTTCTTTCTTTAGATACCGGAGCAAGGTTTCCTGGCTCACCTCTTTATTTAAATGGGATAATATGTCTTTTAAATCTTCAGCCATTCTCTTTCTTTGCTTTTTTAAGCATTTTCTGGATCAGCAATTTCAGATTCCGTTTACCATTCTGAATATAACTTTTTACCTGCAACAGACTATATCCTTCCGATGCGCTGATTTCCTGGTAACTCTTTTTCTTCAGGTAAAACAAAATTACCGATTGCCGCTGCTCTTCGCTCAACGCGTCCAGGGCATCTTGCAAAAGTTCTGGACTGATGGGTGTTTTTTCATGGGCCTCTTCCGGATGATCAGTAATTTGAACGTTTTCCGTCAGCGCTACCGGAATATTCCGTTTTTTATCGCGTAATACTGTAAGACAATAATTTTTGGCCACCGTATACAGCCAGGATTTAAAATAATCGATCTTGTACTTATGTACTTCCTGCACTACCTTCAGGAAGATCTGCTGAACGGCGTCCTGTGCCTCAGTTTCGTCCTTCAGGTATTTCATGCATACACCAAAAAGCAACAATGTATACCGCTCCAGGAGCACGCCCAGCCACACACTGTCGTGGTCCTGCAGATACCGGCGGAGTAATTCCTGGTCGCCTATATGGTCATAACGGCTTTGGTTCACGCAAATAAAGGTATTTAAACTATTAATAAGATGCAAGAATACCCGGATTCCATACCCTTTGGAATTTAAACGATCGAATATTAGGGTTGGATATCAGATGCCAGATACAAGATATCAGACACCAGATGTCAGATATGGTCTATTGTCTACCTGTCGTCTAACGCCTGTAGAATGCCTACTGGAGGAAGTTCACGGAGCAGCAACGGCATTATCACTTCTACATTTAATATTTTACATTCTTAATTTTAAATTCCCGAAGGGGCCTATCTTTATCCTTCTTTAAAAAATAAAGCTATGAAATATGGGATCGTGGTAATGCCGGTAGCACCGGTTCGGAAGAAGCCGCATCATAAATATGAAATGGTGAACCAGTTGTTGTTTGGTGAAAAGGTTGCCATCCTGTCGTTTAAGGAAAAAGGCTGGTATAAGGTAAGAAGCCTCTACGATGGTTATAAGGGATGGGTTACCCATCATATGCTTCATGAAATCGATAAAGAAACAGCCCGAAGCCCGCTAATGCCCGCGCTGGCGGGCGATCTGTTAAATACGATCGGGGTGAACGGATTGCCAATGCACATCCCCATGGGCGCCAGCATCTGGGAACCTGTTCAGGGCCGCGGGAAGGTTGGGTTTTGGGAATACCATTACCAGGGTGCCGTTGCCGCACCTGCTGCAAACCCGGAGGAATATCGCGCGGCCATTGAAAAGCATGCCCGCCAATGGCTGAATGCTCCCTATTTGTGGGGCGGTAAAACCATACTGGGCGTAGATTGCAGCGGTTTTGCGCAAACGATTTTTAAAATGGCCGGGATTGCATTACTGCGGGACGCCTGGCAGCAGGCCCAGGAAGGCAAGCTGGTAAAAAAACTGCAGGATGCACAAATAGGAGACCTGGCATTTTTTGATGACCGCCAGGAAATTGTACATGTGGGCATCCTGTTAGGGCCAGACAGGATTATTCATGCATCGGGGAATGTGCGGATTGATACGATCGATAAAAAGGGTATCATCCGGCAGGATACAGGAAAGCGTACGCACCAGCTGAAACTGATCAAGCGCATGCCCCAATTTAATCCGCCGGAAGTGTAAACCAGTTCATATATTGCCTGAGGGAAAAATAACCACCACGGGGAACTGCCCGGTTATTGATGTAGTTCATTCGAAGGGCAACCAACAATGCCAGTTCGCCATCGTTTTTTAAATACCAGCCAATCGATATCGGTGGCGATGCAGATCCCCTGGATGTAAGGTTGGTAAGGGCGCCGTTGCGGATGCCCTTGACCTGGGTTAGTAAAATTTCTTCTCCCTGCGGGAGGTCTCTTTTTATTTTTTTGCAGATCCGTTTATATTCCTTTTGTACCGCTTTTGCTGTTTGAACGGTACTGTCGAAAAAACCGGTGATCTGATAAAAAACAAAGGTATCCAGCACTTGGTTCCGCTGCCGGATGACCAGCTCTTTTTCTCCCAAGAGCATTTCAACTCTCCGGGCGCGGATGGCAAATGGGTTAAATGTTTTATAATCGCCCTGTATATTAAAAAGGCTGGTATCTGTTTTCTCTGTATCGTCAGTAATTTTTAATTCCGGATCCGTTTTAACGGCGTTCACAAAGGCCGAAAACCGCCCGGCAAACGGATTAACCCTGAAATACTCCTTCACCACTTTATAAAACTGTTCCTGCGCGGAAGCCGATGCGGCAACGCCTACAAAAAACAGAATGGCAAGCAGGTGCTTCATTTCAAAAACAGTAATTAAGGCATTTCTTTGAACTTTTTCTTGTAGTAGTCGATCGCTTCCGAAATAATGGATAATGCCGTTTCCTTATCCTGGAAGGTATCAATCTCTACTTTTTTGCTCTCAAGCACTTTATATTGTTCAAAAAAATTACGCATTTCCAGCAGGAAATGATGCGGCAGTTCGTCAATGTTTTCGTAGTGGTTTACTGAAGGATCGTCAATGGCTACAGCAATGATCTTATCATCACGCTCACCGCTGTCAATCATTTGCATATTGCCGATTACCTTGGCTCTTACCAAACAAAAGGAGCGGATGGTTTGCGAGCAAAGTACCAGGATGTCCAGCGGATCATGATCCTGTCCAAGCGTTTTGGGGATAAAGCCATAATTGACCGGGTAGTGGAAGGATGAATAGATGACCCTGTCCAGTTTTAACAATCCCGTTTCTTTATCAATTTCGTATTTAGCACGTGACCCCTCCGGTATCTCAATGATTGCATTTACAATTTCCGGTGCGCCTGCTCCATAACTAACTCCGTGCCATGGGTGTGTGATTGTTGCCATCGTATTCATATTTTTTTGTCGATAAGGGATCGTCAGTTTCCCGTTCCTCGATTCAATCAAAAATAACAAGTTTTTTAATCGGAATGTTCTTCAGCCTCTATTTCTTGCAGACGGTTTATTTGTTGGGGGCAAACAGGTATTTAAAGTCTACCAGCCAGGTTCCGTCTTTCTTCACTACTTTCAGCGTGTCCTTATTGTCTTTGTAATAGGAGTTGGAATAAACGATAATGCTTACAGAATCGTTCAGCAATTTGCGCTGATGGATATTGATAGAGGCATCCCAGAGCCCTTGTTTTTCATCCGAACTGCGTGGCATGCGGGCCACAGCATCCAGTCGTTCGTCGTTTGCCGAATCATGCAGCATATAGGTGGCTGCGCTTTTAAAATTCCCCCTCAGGGCGGCCTGTATAAAATTGCGGGCGGCATCAATATCCGAATCACCAGGTTCGTTTTTATCCGACTTGTCGGGCAAACAGGCGGGCAATAAAAAAAGCAGGAACAAAAAGTAAAAACCAGTTCTTTTCATTCCTGCAAGATAAACAACTTTATGCTCTCTTACTGCTTATTTTGTCTTTTCCAGGCTTTTCCGGATCTCTTCCACCTTTTTAGGGTCCACATGTTTCAAAACGCTATCCGCCATTTTTTGCGCCTGCTCGGAATTTACCATTCCCTCGATCTCTTTCAGCTTTTGAGGATCCATATTCTTTAAAACGCTGTCGGCCATTTTCTGTGCCTGTTCTACCTGCTCCGGTGAAACATTGGGATGCTCCAGTCCTTCGGCACCCCCGGATTCCTGCATTTTGTTCATGCCCATTTTCATCAGTGCTGCCATGGAAAAATCTACCTTCCACTGGCCGTCTTCCTTCACCAGGGATATCTCGGAAGGATCCTGTTTTTTACTTTTGCTGCTTACTTTAACATATGCTGTATCGCCGGAAATACGGGGATCGCCGAACTCTACATCCCTGAATTCTTTTGCGGGGTCTGTTTTTTGGGCAGCGGTATCCATTTTCTGAGCCATATCCATTCCCTTTTTGATCATGTCCAGTGTGGATTTACTGTCTTTCGTAGCCAGCTTTGCCGCGCCGTCGATATCTTTTTTTGCAAGCAGTTCAAAGAAATGAACCAGGACCGCTTTGGGGTCATTGCTTGATTGACATCCTACAATACCTGCTACCAGCAGGAGGGCAACGGGCAGCAACTGAATAATTTTTTTCATAATGTAAATTGGTTTTAGAGTGCAAATGTAGGTACTTAATTACAGATAGCGTGCCGGATCACCGGGATAAGGTATGTGGGTTGAAAGATGAACCGCATTATTGTAACCGAATATAGCTGATATTTTTTACAGGAAGAGCCCAGTCATTTAAAAACAGGTCGTCGATCGAAATATAAACCGGTGCCGTCTGCCGGCGGATGACGGTTGAAAGGCGGCCATTCATACTTTTATTGACGCTTTTGAACACAAATTCCGAACAATACATCCGGTCGTTGGTATCGTAATTAAAAAAAAGATCAAAGGGAAGCCTGCTTTTATAGTGTTCCCGCACAATATTCATGAGCCGTTGCTGCTCTTCTGTCGCAAGACGGTAGCGGTAAACGGCGATCCGGTCGGTTTCACCTGGTTTGGAAAAGCTGTCCAGCGGTTCTTTCTTTAAAGCCTGGGAAGGGTTGTAGCTGCCGCCGATGGCGTGGTATACCCATACCGTATCGCCTTCTACGGCGATGATGCCGCAGTGCGAAAACGATGTATCCTTCCGGTTAAATTTCCGGGTAGCCTGGCTGGTGGCGTCAGTCCCGTTCCGGAGTATCAGGTCTCCCGAATGTAAAAGCGGCTTTAGCAGGTTCAGTTCCCGCTGTACCGAAAGCGTGGAATGTACGGCCGGCAATCGTTTGGTGTGGCAGCTGGTAAAAAGCAGCAAAAGAAAAAGGCGGCCCCATGGCCACCCTTTAAAGGTAAAATGGAATCTACCCCTGTTATTTTGTATGCTCCCGGTTAAAGCGCTGTTCCTGCTCTTCATGTTCATTGTGATACGCTTTAATAATGGCTTTTACCAGGCGGTGCCGCACCACATCTTCTTCATCCAGCTCAATATGACTGATGCCGGGAATGTTCCGCAGGATTCTTACGGCTGTTTGCAGCCCACTTTTCTGGTTCCGGGGAAGATCCACCTGCGTCATGTCGCCGGTAATGATGGCCTTGGCATTGGCCCCGATACGGGTCAGGAACATTTTTAATTGCAGGTCGGTGGCGTTCTGCGCCTCATCCAGGATGATAAAGGCATTATCCAGCGTACGTCCGCGCATATATGCCAGCGGAGCGATCTCGATCGTTCTTGTGGTCATATAATAGCCCAGCTTATCGGCAGGAATCATATCATCCAGCGCATCATAAAGCGGCCTTAAATACGGATCGATCTTTTCTTTGAGGTCACCCGGCAAAAAGCCCAGGCTTTCACCTGCTTCCACCGCTGGCCTTGTAAGAATGATCTTTTTTACCTGTTTGTTCTTTAAGGCCCTTACCGCAAGGGCAACCGCCGTATAGGTTTTACCGGTGCCCGCAGGCCCGATGGCAAAAAGGATGTCATTCTTTTCTGCTTCCTGCACCAGCTTTTTCTGGTTGGCCGTACGTGCACGAACGGATTTCCCATTAGGCCCGAATACCAATACTTCGTTGGGGTTTCGCTCCTGAAAATGATCGATCGTTTCCAGGTCATCGCCGCCCAGGATCTGGTCAAAATAGTTTTCACTCAAATGCCCGTTGCGTTCAATATAGGATACGATCAGGTTGATTTTTTCTTTAGCCTCAGCGATCTGCTCAGGGGCGCCGCTCAATTTTATCTGCGTGCCGCGGGAAAGTATTTTGAGTAGCGGGAATTTTTTCTTCAGGATATCCAGTTTGCCGTTGTTAACCCCAAAAAAATCAATGGGGTTCACTGTTTCCAGGTTAATAATTGCTTCTGTCAATGTTTTCCTTGTTTTATTTAAAAATCGTTCTTCTCAAATTTATACAACACTCTGTAAAATACTGAATTTATTTTATGCACAGGGTGTGTATTTTGTTAAAAAAGAATTGGGATATGAGATATGAGATTTGAGATATGACTGATCTCAATTCTGAATTCTGGATTCTCTATTCTCGATACCAATTAAATAATGTTATTTTGCCCAAAAAGTTTTTGTATGGCAATTATTGCTCCTTCTTTATTGGCAGCAGATTTCCTCCATTTGCAAGAGGAGGTGGAAATGGTGAACAAAAGTGAGGCGGCATGGCTGCACCTGGACGTAATGGACGGAATGTTTGTGCCCAATATCAGCTTTGGTCCTATGATCATTGAGTTCGTAAAAAGAGTCACAAAAAAGACCTGCGACGTGCACCTGATGATAGAGGAGCCTTCCCGGTATTTTGAGCAGTTTAAAAAAGCAGGTGCAGATCATATCAGTATCCATATTGAAACCTGTCCGCGGCTGCACCAGGACATTCAGCAAATAAAAGCGATGGGCTTAAAAGCAGGGGTAGCCATCAACCCGCACAATCCCGCCAGCCTGCTGAGCGATATTATTGCCGATGTGGATATTGTTTTGGTGATGAGCGTAAACCCGGGCTTCGGGGGACAAAAATTTATACCCAATACCTTGAACAAAATAAAAGAAATCAAAAACCTGATCGTGGAAAAAGGCTCCCATGCATTGATCAACATTGACGGTGGCGTAACCCTTGAAAATGCCGCGGAAATTGTAGCAGCGGGCGCCGATGCGCTGGTGGCGGGCAGCACCGTATTCAATGCCGCAGATCCCATAGAAGCCATCCGGTTGCTGAAGCAGGCATAACCGGCTATCTTCTTGTTGGCTGGAATGGCCCAGGAACCAGTGCTAAACAATAACGTGTCATGGCTGCTTTGCGAAATTTCGGGGGTTCGTTCTCTGCGGAAAAAAATATGCAAATGGCTTAAGCCAATACCGGATTTCGGGCGATGTGTTTGCGCTGATGTTGCTATCTTTGTGTCCAATTTTTTACTTATTAAAAACAAATGCTTATGTTAAAACGACTTTTTCTCTTGTTTTTTGTAGCGGGTTCCTGCAGTGCAGCCTTTGCACAGGTTCAGTTTGGTGTGCGCGGCGGCATCAACTTTTCGAACGCAGTTGTGAAGTATGCGAATGGCAATAAAATGCCAACCAACCTGCTGCCGGGGTTTCATATAGGCGTAACCGCCGACCTGCCTGTGGGCGAAGAATTTTCGATAAGTCCGGGCCTGTTGTTCAACACCAAAGGATATCAATACAAGGAGTCGGTTGGCGGCGTTGCTGTAACGCTGAACCAACATCCGTATTATCTTGAATTGCCCATCAATTTTACGTATAAGCCGGAGCTGGGCAATGGCCGCCTTTTATTAGGCGTTGGTCCTTACCTGGCTTATGGTATCGGCGGAAGATGGAAGGCCAAAGGCACTTCGGGTGGTTCAACAATCAGCAAAACCGGCAACCTTGAATTCAAGAATGATATTTCATCAACGGACAGCAGCTACCTGGATTTTAACAACATGAAGACCATTCCTTATGGAAAGCCTTTTGACGTGGGTGGTGCACTGCTGATGGGCTATGAGTTTTCAAATAAGTTTTCCATCCAGTTGAATGGCCAGATGGGATTGACGAATATTGTGTACAAGGTAGATGGGGCCGAAACCGGTGAGCAGCTTAAAAATATGCAATTCGGGCTTTCTGTGGGATACAAGTTCTGAACGCAGCGATCGTTTTAAAGAAATACCTGAGCCGGGTTATGAGCGGCAAACAAAATGTTCTAAAAATAAAAAAGCGGCTGTCTCAAAAGTCCGAAACCGTCATTTCGATTGAAGCGAAGCGAAACGGAGAAATCTCATTGCCTGGAAATGATGTATGGGAGATTTCTTAGCTTCACTACACTACGCTCGAAATGACAGACTTTTGAGACAGCCAATTTTTATTGATTATTGTGACCGGATTAAACGCCGATCGCAATCTTTAATACATCTTCCATCCGGCTTACATAATGAAATTTTAATCCTTTTATAAAGCCGGGTTCTACTTCTTCCACATCTTTCTGGTTTTGCAGACAAAGCATGATTTCCTTAAGACCGGCACGCTTGGCTGCCAGTATTTTTTCTTTGATTCCGCCCACTGGCAACACCTGGCCGCGAAGGGTGATTTCGCCGGTCATGGCCAGGTAAGGTTTTACCTTTTTACCTGTTAATGCAGATGCAATTGAAGTCATCATGGTAACACCCGCACTGGGGCCATCCTTGGGCGTGGCACCTTCCGGTACGTGTATATGGATATTCTTCTTTTGAAAAAGGGTGCTGTCGATATGGTATTTTTCCGCATTTGATTTGAGATAGGTGAGAGCGGTAGTTGCACTTTCTTTCATTACATTGCCAAGGTTTCCGGTGAGATGCAGTTCTCCCTTGCCATCGCTGAGACTGGACTCAATAAACAAAATATCGCCACCTACGTAGGTCCAGGCCAGTCCTACAGCCACACCGGGAAGATTTACCGTTTTATACAGATCGTTGCTGTACCGGGGCTTGCCTAAAATCTCCTGCACGTCTTCTGTGGTCAGGGGCGACTTTAACGGCTCGCCCATGGCCACTTTTTTGGCCTGGTTGCGCATTACGCTTGCCAGCACACGGTCCAGCTCCCGTACTCCGCTTTCGCGGGTATAATCGGCAATGAGCTGCGCCAGCACCTTGTCTGAAAAACGGACGTTGTTTTTCGCCAGCCCGTGCAATTCTTTTTGTTTTGGAATTAAATGGCGTTTGGCGATCTCAATCTTTTCCTCGATCGCATAGCCACTCAGATCGATGATCTCCAAACGGTCGCGCAGGGCGGGCTGTATGGTCTGAATATTATTGGCGGTTGCAATAAACAGCACTTTGCTCAGATCATATTCCAGTTCCAGGTAATTATCGTAAAAACTGTTGTTCTGCTCCGGGTCCAGTACTTCCAGCAAGGCGCTGCTGGGATCTCCCCGGAAATCATTGCCCACTTTATCAATTTCATCCAGTACAATCACCGGGTTGCTGCTCCGTACCTTGCGCAGTGATTGAAGAATACGACCGGGCATGGCACCGATATAGGTTTTACGGTGTCCGCGGATCTCGCTTTCATCGTGTAGTCCGCCCAAACTTAACCGCACATATTTGCGACCCAGGGCGCTGGCAATACTTTTTCCCAGGGATGTTTTGCCAATACCCGGAGGGCCCAGGAAACAAAGGATGGGGCTTTTCATATCCCCCTTTAATTTCAGTACGGCCAGGTATTCCAGGATCCGCTCCTTGATCTTGGCCATGCCGTAATGATCATGGTCCAGCGTTTTTTTGGCGTTGCCAAGATCGTAATCATCCTGCGTGTATTCCTCCCAGGGCAGGTCCAGCATCAGGTCAACATGGTTATATACCACAGAATAATCCGGTGTGCTGGGGTGCATCCGTTCCAGTTTCTCAATGCCTTTTTTAAAAGCTTCTTTTGCAGCCTCCGGCCATTTTTTCTGTTCGGCCTTTTTCTGCATTTCCTTTATTTCCTGGCTGTTGGTATCTCCGCCCAGTTCCTCCTTAATGCTTTTGAGTTGCTGCTGTAAAAAATATTCCCGTTGTTGCTTATCCAGTTCTGTACGGGTCTTATTGGTAACCTTGTTCTTTAATTCAACAAATTGCAGTTCCTTTTGCAACAATTGCATCAGGCTGCCTGCCCGCTCCCGGATATCGTTCATTTCCAGCAGCTGCTGTTTTTCTTCAACGGATGTATTGAGGTTGCTGCTTACAAAATGAATAAGGAAGGAGGCTTTCTCAATATTCTTCAGAATAATGGAAGCTTCGGAGGGTATATTGGGCGATTGCTGTATAATGTTGGTGGCCAGGTCCTTTATATTGGCGATATGTGCCTCAAAATCTACGTCAGTGGGTACTTCGGTGTCCTGGATTCTTTTAATGGCGGCTTTAAAATAAGGGTCATTGCTGCTTATTTTTTCTATAGAGAACTTATTCCGTCCCTGTATAATGACGGTGGTGCCCCCGTCGGGCATTTTGATGAGCTTAATGATCTTGGCAATGGTGCCGATCCGCTCAAGGTCTGCCGCTTCCGGATTTTCCTGGTTGCTGTCTTTCTGTGCAACCACGCCTATAAATTTATTCCCCTTATAAGCGTCATTTACTGCGAGGATACTTTTATCTCTGCCAACGGTTATGGGCAGTACAACCCCGGGAAACAACACTGTATTTCTTAAGGGCAGGATTGCAATTTCATCGGGTATTTCATCCAGATTTTCATCCCCTTCATTTTCATTGAGCGGAATAATGGGCAAAAAGTCCATCTCGTCTTCTGGTCTAAATTGAATATCGAACTTCATAATCTTTTTTAACAGGACAAACTGGCATAGCCTGTTGGGTACGCCGGTTTTTTTTATTGAACATTTAGCAGGTCAATTGTAATGCCACAAACAAAAATGCGGAAAGATTGGCGGTTTTAAAACTAAAAAATACCCCTGTAACAGTGCCGGAGGGGAGCATGACTTCATCCCGGCAGATGCCCGAAACGGGGCAAGCCGGGAACGGTTCCCAGAAAATGCCTTTAAGTATTAAAAACTAACTATTTGCGATAAGAGCCGGGCGCACTTCTATAATGCAAACCCCACCGCCACCTGCAAGGCCTGGTTTTTCCATTTTTCCTGGCTGGACAGGTCGCTGATATTACTCAATCCGATCACATACCTGCCGGATACCCGCAGTGCATTAAACTTCAATTGCACACCGCCAACCATTGAAAAGTCTCCTTTTTTAAAAGCTTCTTCTCCGTTCTGCAACAGGGTTTTGCTGGAACTGGTTAAAACACTGAACTGCGGGCCTGCTTCAATATGCAAAGGACCGGCCAGCTGCAGGTTCAACAGGATGGGTATCGAAAGGTAATTCAATTTCGCCTTTGTCTGATCTTTGTTAAAATCCGGTAATACATTTTTAAAGCTGGTATCCCGGGTGCTGGAAGCCTGCGAATAAATCAGCTCCGGATTAACACTCAATTTCTGGCTTATGCCAATTTCCGCGAAAAAACCAACCAGGTAATTGTAGTTAAATTCTTCCTTAAAACTCTTACCATCGATCTTGGTAGCATTTACACCTGCTTTAGCCCCGATATGAAATTGGGCGTGCAGGGAGACTGTAAAAAAGGTACTAAGGATGAAAACGGCAGTAGTTTTTATTGTGCGTATCATAAAATGAGGGTTGTTTAAATAATAAAATTAGACAAAAAATAGCAATGGTTCGTTAAAAAGCTGTTGAATATTAATGGAATTCAAAAACCGTGATCTCGGGAAGAACGCCCACCCTGCCCGGGTAGCCGATAAAACCGAAGCCCCGGTTCACATACAGTTTTTGGGTTCCCTTTTCATAAAGGCCGGCCCATTGTTTATATACATATTGTACCGGGCTCCAGCGAAACCAGGGAAGCTCCACTCCAAACTGCATCCCATGGGTATGCCCGCTCAGCATCAGATCAATATCGGGGTATTTTTTATTGATTTCGGCGTCCCAGTGCGACGGGTCGTGGCTCAATAAGATCTTAAAGGGGTAGTGGTTGCTTCCTTCCGCGGCTTTTGCCATATTACCGTAGCTATGAAAACGTGCCTTGCCGCTAATATTTTGTACCCCGATCAGGCCGATCTGCGAGCCGTTCCGTTCCAGCGGCAGGTGCTCATCCAGTAGCAACCGCCAGCCCATTTTTCCGTGAATGGCCTTCAATCGCTCCAGGTTGGCTTCTTTTTCAGCAGCGTCTTTCCAGGCATGGTAATCGCCATAATCATGGTTTCCCAATGTAGAAAACACGCCCATGGGCGCTTTCAACCGGGAAAATATCTCCATATAATGCTCCATTTCAACAGCGATATTATTGACCAGGTCCCCGGTAAACACGATCAGGTCCGGTTTTTCATTCAGGATCATATCAATCCCCCGGTTTACTGCAGCCTTGTCGCTAAAACTGCCGCTATGTACATCAGAGATCTGTACCATCCGGAACCCCCGGAAACCCTCCGGCAAACGGGGGTATGACAAAGGAACTTTACGGATCCGGTAATTGTATTTGTTACTGAGTCCATAAACCAGGCTGGAAAAGATGGAACCTCCCGCTGCAATTCCCAGCCAGGTTAGGAAATGAGAGCGGGAGATCGCTTCCGTATCGGCTCCCGAAACCTCGCCGATCTCGTTATTGGTTGAGAAGAATTTACCGCCCACCCATTGGGCCAGGCGCCGGATATCGTCCATAAGGAAAAAAACGGCCGCCAGGATCTTGCCCAGAAACAGCGCAAAAATGAGAGTAAAAATGATGCTCCTGCGCAGCTGACCCGCTTCCGCAGCAGGGAGGTAGGGCAGGAGCAGGAGGGTACCCATCGAAAGGACCGTAATACTCCAGTAGCTGATGGTAAAAATGGTACGGTTCCTTGGCGAAGAATAGGCAAACAGCGAAGACCGGATCGCAATAAAAATATAAAGATCAATGAGCAGCATCACCAACAACATCACCCACCAGAATGAGGCATTTCGCATAATAAGGAAGATTTGATTCCAAAGCTAAGTAAATTTTTGATCGGTGCTTATGAGCTATCAGCGGTCAGTTGTCTACTTTCAACGACACCCTGATCCGGAAATCCGTTTCTGAAAGCCGAAAACGGATCGCTGGGAACTGATTGCTGAAAGCTAACGACTGACGGCCGTTTGCTTTTCGGTTTTTTATCAATTTTAAGACTGGCAAATACTTTACATTTGCTTAATTGAAAATTTTTAGCATTTTTTGCACCAGTTCAGAGAGAATTAAAGAAATATGGCAAAAATTATTGGAGTAGCAAATCAGAAAGGTGGAGTTGGTAAAACGACAACGGCCATTAACCTGGCGGCAAGCTTTGCAGTTCTGGAATACAAGACCCTGTTGGTTGATGCCGATCCGCAGGCAAACAGTACTACGGGAGTAGGGTTTGACCTGCACAATGTTACGCATAGCCTGTACGATTGCATGGCCAACCAGGCCCCTGCCCGGGAGGTGATCCTGAAAAGCGATATTCCCAATCTCGATCTGATTCCGTCACATATTGACCTGGTAGGTGCTGAAATTGAAATGATCAATTATCCCAACCGGGAAATGGTACTCAAAAATATCCTGGAAGCAGTACAGCACGAATACGATTTTATCGTGATCGACTGTTCTCCTTCGCTCGGACTGATCACCGTAAATGCCCTTACGGCAGCGGCTTCTGTTGTGGTACCGGTGCAATGCGAATTCTTTGCATTGGAAGGGTTGGGGAAATTACTGAACACAATAAAAATCGTTCAAAGCCGCCTGAATACGGAGCTGGTGATCGAAGGCATCCTGATGACCATGTACGATTCGAGGCTGCGGCTTTGTAACCAGGTGGTGAGCGAAGTACGGCGTCATTTTGACGACAAAGTGTTTGATACCATCATTCACCGGAATTCAAAACTGAGTGAAGCTCCCAGTTTTGGAAAGCCGGCAATCCTGTATGATGCGACCAGCAAGGGCGCCCTTAACTATCTGAATCTTGCAAAGGAGATCCTGCAGAAGAACGACATGACAAAAATTGCCAATAATGAGAAGATACTGGAATGATGCCCGTTCAATGTTCAATGTTTAGGATTCAGCATAGCCTTGAACCTTAAGCCTTAAACTTTAAACAGAAAAATGTCAACTACAAAACAAAATAAGGACGCGCTTGGTAAAGGGATCCGTTCCCTGCTGGGAAGCATCGATGCCGAGTTAAAAGGCAGCGGCGGGGACCAGCTCAAAAAAACGGTGGTGGAGAATGCCACGAATATTTTAAGAATCCCGGTTGCAGATATTGAGGTAAACCCGAAACAACCCCGGCATGATTTTGATGAGCAGGCGTTAAAAGAATTGTCAGAATCCATAAAGATCCACGACATTATCCAGCCGCTGACGGTTTCAAAAACAGCAACCGGAAAGTACCGTCTGATTGCGGGAGAGCGCCGTTTACGGGCTTCAAAAATGGCCGGCCTGGCAGATGTACCGGCTTATATCCGGCAGGCAAACGATGCGCAATTGCTGGAACTGGCCCTGTTGGAGAACCTGCAGCGGGAAGATCTGAATGCGGTGGAAGTAGCCCTGAGTTATAAGCGCATGATGGATGAACTGGATTATTCGCAGGAACAGGTGGCTGAAAGAATGGGTAAAGACCGTAGCACCATTGCCAATTTTATCCGGTTGCTGAAGTTGCCGCCAGATATCCAGCTGGCAGTGCGCAGCGGTGAGTTGTCGATGGGCCATGCCCGGGCTATTATCAATGTAGATACTGTAGAAAAACAACTCTTCATTTTCAAGGAGATAAAAGAAAAAGGACTTTCAGTGCGTCAGACAGAGGTGTTGGTGCGCAACCTGTATAAGCAGGCCGGGGTAGCCAAAAAGCCTGTAAGCAGAAGCGGCCTGTCATCCTCCTTTCAGCGGATCGAAGACAAACTGGCATCGCAATTTGACACCCGCGTAAAATTAAAGCACAGTACCAATGGCAGCGGACAGATCACGTTTGATTATTATTCGGTTGAGGAGCTGAACAAGCTGCTGCACAACTTTAACGTATCCGTAGACTAATTAGTGCTTTATTTGCATGATGCAATTCCTGAACAAGATAATACTGCTGCTTTGCATTTTGGCCGGCACCACGGGGGCCCTTTGTGCACAAAATACCGATTCCACAGCCACAAAGGATACAGTTCCTGTAAAGCCGGACACGGCAAAGGCAGCAACCATGTTGAAGCCTGCAGGAAAGGGAAAGGAGAAATACATCGATAGTGTGGCCCGGAAAGATCCGCGCTACCGGAACCCGGGAACGGCCGCGCTCCGGTCAGCCATATTACCCGGATGGGGGCAGATGTACAACCGGAAAATATGGAAAGTACCAATTGTATATGCTGCGCTCGGAATCACCGGCGGGCTTTTTGTAGACAACCTAGTTTGGTATAAAAGATTCAGGGCAGGTTTTATCGTAGCTACCGAATTCGCAAAACCCCTGGAACAAGGACAGGTTCGGGATAGTACAGGCTATTTTAAGCTGAATGAATATGTACAAAAAATGTTTTTTGGACAAAATAATGACCGGTACGAGACATTAAGAAACACACGGGATGAATACCGGAAAAGTGTGGATTATTCTTTTGTCTTTTTTCTGATCGCCTGGGGGTTGAACGTGGTGGATGCTACGGTAGATGCTCACTTGAGTACATTTGATATCTCTCCTAAACTTAGCTTTAAAGTAACGCCTGGTCACAGCGAAATGGCCAACACGAATGGCCTTAGTTTTGTTTTAACATTTAAATAACAATCGCGAAACATATTGTCACTTTTTTACAAGTACATTATGTTACCAACTTATAAGAAAACCCAAATTTTGAACGCAAACTATTCGACACTAATACCAAAATTTTAAGCTCCTAAATTTTAAACAATCAAAACAATAATTTTATGAAAAAAACGATTACCACATTGGTAATGGGCATCATTGTCCTTACTATTTCCTGCAAAAAGAATGAGATATCTTCTGTTCCTAAAGAAGAAAGCAAACAAGAAGAGCTAGTTAGGGTGGAAAAGGACTATCTGGCTTTTAAAGATTATGAAACATTTTTTGGCTTTTTAGTAGCCGTGAGTTCTTTTGATGGTAGTGAGTACATCCGGAAGTTAGAAAACACAACAAGCTTCAAATCATTGTATTCTTATGCGCGGGACTTTGATGCTCAGTTAGATATTGTTGATAGTTTGAAGGACGCTTCAATGTTTTATAAAGTTAAAAAGGATTTTTCAGATATTATTATTTGGAATGGAGATTCTTCATACAGCTATAACGCTCAAAGTCCAAGTGAAGCCAAATTGATTAACAGGAAAGGCATTGTAAAAGTTGGGAGTGATTTTTTAATTTACAATCTAAAAGGTCATGCAAAATACAATAATATTAGTTACGATGATTTGTCAAGATATTTAAACAGCAATAAGACTTTGCCACGAGCCATTGGACCCAATACAGCACCTCCACCAAATGGATATACCGTTTCATCTTTTGAAAAAAAGACAGACTCGGAAGGTAGTAATAAAAGGCGAATGAGCACAAAATTAAACCTGTTTTCTATTAATACTAATACATATGGCAATCGTGGGTTTCTATCAATTGTATATCACGCAGAGCATAAAAATTGGCTTGGCGTTTTTCGCACTGTGCCATCCGCTATAGCATCAGCAAGCGGGCCATTAAGTGTATCCTTTTCAGACGGAACCTCACAGGGGGTAGATTTTGGAATAGGCGCTCCCGGAGGCAGCCAGAGTACCTTTTTGAATATTATCGATCCTGGTTCGGAATTGGCGGATGGGGTTAGAGAAGGTGTGATTTTAGTTTCAAAAACATTGAAAGATAATATTAATACCATTAGTCACCCTGTTTTTGGTAATTTAGGAGCTAACAAAGGATACATTTCTCGCACAGTCAAGCTTATTGATGATGATCTGATTGCGCAGCAAGGGGCATATTGGACTTTATTAAATACATATTCGTTTGGACTTTTTGGATATTCGAGTGGTGAAGGGCTGTTTCCTACTTACTACGTAAATTATACGATTTGGTTTTAGTATTTCTTTAATTATTTTCAAGCTATTAAACTGGGCTGTTTCAACTTCTGAAATGGCCCAGTTATTTTGTATGAAACCGCTACTTTTGTATCATTGAAAATAAATTTTTGGGAAAAAATGAATATTGCACTTATAGGATACGGAAAAATGGGAAAAGCCATAGAGGCCATTGCACTGGAAAGAGGACATGAAGTGGTATTGAAAATTGATGTAAGCAATGCGCAGGAGCTGAATGCAGAAAACATCGGCAAGGCAGATGTGGCCATTGAGTTTACAGGCCCGCATACGGCGTTTGACAATCTTGTAAAACTAATCGGCTTCGGTGTTCCGGTAGTTAGCGGATCCACTGGCTGGCTGGAAAAAATGCCGGAATTACTGGATGTAATTAACCGCAATGACGGTACGTTCCTGTATGCCAGCAATTTCAGTATCGGGGTAAATCTATTCTTCGAGCTGAATAAAAAGCTGGCAGAACTGATGCACAGGCATGGTTCGTATACAGTAAGCCTAGAAGAAATACATCATACTGAAAAAAAGGATGCGCCCAGTGGTACAGCTATTACCCTGGCGGAACAGGTAATGGAAGTATATACCGAAAAAACAAAATGGGTGAATGATGTGCTGCCCCGGCCTGAAGAACTGCTGATCACCAGCAAACGGATTGACCCGGCGCCTGGCACGCATACCATTACTTATGCTTCTGAAATCGACGATATCTCCATTACACATACGGCGCATAACCGCAAGGGGTTTGCGTTGGGTGCGGTGCTGGCCGCCGAGTTCATAAAAGACAAAAAAGGTGTTTTTTCCATGAAGGATGTACTGGATCTTTAAATAGGCCGGGAATAAAAATCGTGTTGCCCTCTGTTGTTTGGGGGCAATTTTTTTGTCTGATCGTCCATATATTGAAAAATAATTATAAATAACCGGTAACAGCAATGCCGGTGCGTAACGATGTGATAGAATGTGTGGGACTGGATCGCTCCGGGAATGATCTGGGTTAATTTTTGTTTTGGATTTCCCGGAAATCCTTATTTTTAGTCCTTAATAAACCTCAAAAATAAATAATCTATTCGGCTAAATTTGTGAAGACCTGAAATTTTTATGTCATCGCTTAGCTGACACGACGGGTTTGTGAGGTTGCAATGATCTTATTCGTCACAGACAAAACCTTATGTATGGCGCAATTAACTGAACCTATGTTTAGCATTAACGGGAGTCCGTTACTGCAGTTTACCTCATTTTCCCTTCATCAGCGTATTTTTTCGCATCACCAATTTACGTTGGTCTGTCCGGCCCAGTCCATCGACGGCCGGTCGGGTATGTTCACGGCCTCCAAAGAACTGATCGGGGGTAGCTTTGGAGCGCGGATCAGCGGCGTGGGCCTATCGGGCACGGTATTGTTCAACGGGATCATCACCGGTGTGGAAACGGCGCGTTTTACGGGTCACCACGGGGATGTGATCCTTACAGGGTACAGCCCTACGATCGTGCTGGACAGTGGTCCGCATTGCAAGAGCTGGGAAAAGAAAGCGCTGAAGAATATAGCCCAGGATGTGCTGAAGTTTTTCCCGGGCAACCAGCTGGAGCCCAAAGTGCAGCCGCTGTACGGAGAAACGTTGGCATACACGGTACAGTATAAAGAAACGGCCTGGGAGTTTTTGCAGCGATTAACGAGCACCTACGGGGAATGGCTGTTCTGGGATGGCCGCAGCCTGGTGGTGGGTCCTCCGCGGGACACGAAAAAAACGGAGCTGGTATATGGCCGGCACCTTTCGCGCTTTAACGTGGCGTTGCAGGCGCGGCCGGTGCGTTCTCAGCTGCTGGCCTGGGATTACCAGAACAGCCAGGTGTACAGCAGCGAACCGCAGGGGGTGGAGCAGAAGGCTGGGCTGAACGCGTGGGGGGAGCAGGTATACAAGGCCTCCCAAACGGTATATGGCACGCAGCCCAAACAATGGAACCCGCGTTTTTTAACCAATAAGAAACAGCAGGACGACCTGGTGAACCTGCGGAGTGCGGTGGAGAGCAGCAAGCTGGTTCAATTCCAGGGTCAGAGCGGGCATCCGGGCATTTCGGTTGGTTCGGTGGTAACGGTAAGCGGCAGCAATGTGTTTACACTGGGCACGGAGGGTTATGGGGATTACCTGGTAACGGGGGTGAACCATCATGTGGATGCGCGGGGTCATTACGAGAATGATTTTACAGCGGTTCCGTCGGGGATCAAGGTGCCGCCGGTTGCTGTTCCGCGTGATCCCCTGTGTGAAACGCAGAGCGCGATCGTAACGGACAATAACGATTACAACGGTCTGGGGCGTGTGCGTGTGAAGTTTCACTGGATGAATGGTTCGGAGAAGACGCCATGGATCAGGGTAACGAGTCCGCACGGCGGCGGCGGGAAGGGACATTTTTTTATACCGGAAGTAGGGGAGGAAGTGATCGTGGGATTTGAGAACGGGAGTGCAACGAAGCCATATGTGATCGGGTCGGTATACCACGGGAGCGCCAACAACAGCTTCAGCAATGCGGGCAATGATCTGAAAGTGATCCGTACGCGCAGTGGTCATACGGTAGAGTTTAATGATGCGGGTTCGGGTACGCATATCATCATCCGGGATCCCGGGGGTAATGAGATCTACCTGGATACCGCCGGAAAGAACATCACCATCACCGCCCCTGAAACCATGACCTTCAATGCAAAGAATATCAATATTAATGCTGATGAAAACATACGCACCAGTGCCGGAATGAATATTAACACCAGTGCCGGAATCAATATAGGCACCACTGCAGGAGCCAGCATGATGAACAACGCAGGTGTAAATATTATGAACAATGCGGTGAAGAACCTGACCATGACGGCTACCAATATCATTGGAACGGCAGAAGACAACTTGACCCACAATGCATCAAACACTATAAAGAAGCATGGGAATACTATTGAAGCCAGCGCCACAGACGAAGACTTTAAAATTTATAGTGCTAAAAAGGTCGTAAGCAAGAGCGGGGAACAGGGGAATTTTGCGTAACCAATAAGAAGAATGGCCATGGGTGATATTATATTCAAAGCGAAGAATATTGTAGAAACTGCAAAAGACATAACCTGGACAGCGCATGACGGGGATATCCAGTTAAGTGCCAAAGGGCTTATGCGTAAAAACGGAGAGACCGGTGAGCAGTTATTACGTGGGGCGCCACCGGAAAGAGCAATAACCACTAAAAAGGTAAAAAAAATCAATGTTAATACTCCGCTTACGGAAGGGCTGGATGCCGGTGGCGGAAAATGTCAGGGGCTTCAATATGGAACTGCCTATGAGTTCGAAGCGGCGGAGTTTGATGGAGAGGTGCAGCCGGATGATTATGCAAACATAAAATGGGGGTATAAATATCAAAATGAAGAAGGAATTGCCGATTTTGATTTTAATGCCACCGGTAAAAAAATACGGATCAATATCAGCACCCTTGCTGTTTGTGGATGTGATTTAACGGTGTATGCCTATTTTTCGGCCAGAACAGCAGAGGCCAAACATACCGAATGGGTGCATTACCGGTTCCGGTGGTTTTCTATACAGGAGGTAACAAATGAAATAAATAACCGGGTCGTATCCAATAATCCAAAGTTGGGCGCTATCTTAATTAATCAATCCAATACGCCATTGTGCGGCATGGCGATCGTTTTCTATCTTTTTGCAAAAACAAATCCACAGGCGTATTCAAAGGCATCTTTTGATCTGCATCGCAAAGGAGAGGCGGAATTCGGAACGTTTAAGCTAAAACCTAAGGATCCCGTTATTTATGAAATGGACCCGGTTGCTGAAAAGTATCCAAAACTTGGCGGAACCCCTATGCCTAAAATAGATTGGATCGATATGGTTACCCTAAGAAACCAGGAAAACACATTTTTTAACTACACCGGCGAAGCAGGACAGGAGATCTCAGGAATCAACTACCCGGATATGGTAGCACCCTTATTTAAAAATTTTCTCCAGTTTAACGATGTGAAGGACAGTACCCATATTGGGATGAATCCTACGTCAACCAGTAAACAGTATTTGTTAAAGGAAATGGATGAGCAGTATAAAGCGGGCTATAATATTGCCATGTTAATAGATGCTGATATGCTAAAGGACAGCCCTAGCCATTTTGCTCCTGCAGACAATCCTTTCTCCTGGCGGTTTCACTGGATTATTTATGAAGGAAACTACAGTGTAAACAGTCAAAACAATACCTGCTCTTTTTCCTTTTGGTGTTGGGGGAATCCTGTGAAACTGCTGACTATAAAACAAGAAAGTTTTGATACAAATATCTATGGGTATATAAAAGCTAAATAGTGTATGACTGCCATTAGCAAAATAAATTATGGACTCGTTATTCTTTTGTTTTACCTCAGCGGCTGTTTTAACCGGCCATCTGAAAAAGAAATAAATGCATATACCGATCAATGCAATGCTTCTAACCTATGCAGAGAGGGGCTTGCGTTCACGCTGACCGGTTTTCAGATAGATGAAATGCAGCAGGTAAAAACAATAATCAAAAATGCGAGCGGAACGATTGAAAAGGACACCGTTCAGAAACTGGATACATTGAATGTTCGAGCATCTGCAAAGCCCGAAGCGATTTTTGGATATACGTTAGATTCCTTTCATTTAAATAGTATCATCACGATTGAAATGGCGGGAAAAAAGCTGGTCCTTTCCGATTTTCATCTTAGCGCAAAAACGGGTAACAATGCCATGGGGGGCGCAATGCTATATGATTGTGGGCTGGACAGCGCAACTGTAAATGGAGTAAGACGTAATTTCTATTATGGGATGACGCTGGATAAAAAAGATTTTTAATGGCGCGCAGTATCATAAAATGGATGGCTTTTTAAAGAGGTAATGATTTCAAATGACGATGGGATATTTTTCGTCTAGGGCCGGAGACCAGTTGTTAGAATCAGTTGATAAACCCAGTTGTCTGCATACCGTTATTGAAAACATAAATGAATAAAGATCCTTTTTTGAGTATAAAAACATCATATTCTTTTGCGCCTGGCCGGCAGATCATCATCCCCCGGGATGCACTTTGCCGCACGTATGGTACGGTGATTACTTTTGATGAAACGCAGAAAGTACATTATGAAATGGATGTGGCACAACTGGGAAGCCTTGAAGAAGAAGGGTGCCTGTTCTTTTTAAACCGCAAACAGGTGTATGTGAATAATCAGGCTCCTTATTTGCTGGCCGACCGTTTGGCAGATGAGATAGGATCGGTGTTATATCCTTTATTGTTGATGGTTGACCCGGAAGGTGCATTTAAACGGGTCATCAATAGAGCAGAAATGCTTGACCGGTGGGAGAAAAAAAAAGAGGGGATCGCCCGGTATTATAAGGGCGCAATTGTGGAACAGGCCATAACACGGATGGATGTCGTACTGAAGCATGATTATAAACTGAACGAGGCTATAAAGAGCGACTGGTTTTTTGCGGTATTCTTTGCCCGTATTCTGGGCAAACGCGCTTTCAGCTATAAACAGGAACTGGATTTGCAATTCCCGTTGGTTGCATATGGACCAATGGTTAACTACCGGGTATTAGGCCACTTTGATAAAAAGGAAGTTGCGGAGAAAACATTTGCGATTCAATACAAAGGCAATGTGTGCGAGGAGCGAAGTGTAAATGATATCCTGCAAAAAAGGCCGGTGCCCCTGGAAAGGGCAATGGGCTACCCGGGTACTGAAGCAAAAGGTTCTGCAGTGTTAAATTATCTGATTTATAAGAAGGATTACTCCATCCGTTCCGTTTGGGGAATGGTGATGTTACAAGGTGATCCGGATCAAAAAGTAAAATTTGAAACCTACCACCAGGATACAAGGGACCGGCTGTTAAAAGAGGCTGTCAGATTTGATGATGCCGGGAAAAAGAGTGCGTCGGTGGTTTAAAAACAAAAGCATGAGTCAAAAACACCTGGTTTGTAATGGCGCTGTTTGCCAGTGTAAATTCGGCACTACGCCGGATAAGCTTAAAGTAAAGCAAACAGATTTCTTTATCAATGAGAATGAACCCGGCAAAAAGGCAATTGCCAATACGATGGATATTGGTCAGCCCTTTGAAGCCAATACCTTTGGAGCCTGCAAAATAACCAGGAGTGCCTGTAAGCCGGCTATTACGCAATGGCAGGGATTTCATGATAAGCTGACCATGGAAAATGGCGGCATGCCTTTACTGGAAGATAGCAAGGCGATCTGCGCGGTAAGTGGAAGCCCCTGTGTGGAAATCAGTTTTCATGGGCAAACGGCAAATGTGCATGCATCTTCCGGGCAAAAAACAAATGATCATACGCAGAAAATATTAAATCCTTTTTTCAGTTTTGTGGGTTTGGAAGAGATCGGATATACCCGTTTGCCACAAAAGCAATCAGCTAATGGAAACTAAGAATAATCAGTCGATTCAACTGGTGCCGGTAATCAGCGGCGACCAGGTATTTGATAGCAAGAACCGTGTGCTGGTTTTAAAAAGAGCAGGAAATTTTACTGTTTCAGTAGCGGATCTGATAAACGCCCCCAAGGCTGCTCCCAAGAAGGGGGCAAAAAGCAAAGGCAGCGTTGCGCCGGCAGATGCAGCTTCGGGCTATGAAGATGTTAAATGGGTTTGGCGTATTGCCACTTCGGCCGCCGCCATAGAAGGGTTGACGGATGGAGACCGGAACCGTTCATTTAATGCAGGGCTACCAAAATCGGGCAAGCAGATCTCATTTCCTAAAATACTGGAAGGTGGCGGGCTGGTTTGGCTGGAGGCCTACAGGGGAACACCCACAGGGTCGCCGCTGAATGGGATTTTTGTTTGCGCCGTTGGAGAGCCGGATCTGCTGGGCGTGGAATGGCGAAAATTAGTGAATAAAGTGGTTGATGGAAAGGAGGTCAGCGAGCCTGGTGAGATCATTACTGGAAAGGAAGTCAGGTTTGGCGAAACCGTTTTCCTGATGGTGTATACCAAGGGGCTGTACCTGAACGACATTACCGTGCAGTTTCGCGACAGCGATTCCGGTGTCAACAGCGATGATGATTTACCCGCGTACCCAAGACAGAATGGCGTTCCGGTTAATAAATCTCCGGATAGCAATACCCCGGATAAATCGTTGAAAGTGGTGGCAAGAACGGTGAAGTACACCGAATTCAAAGGTGCCGAGGTTATTTCGGAAAAAACAAATGTGGCCACGCTGATCCAAGAACAGCTCTCCACCCTGGAGGGCGCTCCGGGTCAGTACATCCAGTGTGCACAGATTGAAGTGTACATCGATCCGTTCTGGAAGTTTGATGGATTCGACCTTGCCCGTTATCTGAAAATTTATCCTACCATCTCGGGTGTAAAATTAAAACGTGAAACAGCTCTGAGGAGCGCTTTCATCGAGGTTAAGGAAAGCCAGTCCGTTGTGGAATCCAAATTATCGGATGTAGGCAACCAGCCGGTTCTGGCAAAAGACTTTGCGATGAATGTGGGCGCCTTTCAGCAATGCAGGTACGAGCGGATTGTGGCACAATTGCCGGATGAAAAAAGCCCCGATGGCAAAACGGTACAGCGGCAGCCCGTTACGCTTTTTAATGAAAAGAGCACCAACCCGGATGATCAGCGGCTGAAAGAATTTGAAGTGGTAGCCGGAGAAACAGCGAATGTTAAACAGATCACCATTTCGCTGGAAGAACTGTTTAATGATCCCGGCGATTGCATCAGTACTCCCAAGCACCAGGGACATAGCCTTACCATTGTGGGACATCCCGAGCCGGAAGGCCCGGCAGCCGAAAAAGGAAAGGAAAAAAAAACTTCGGTAACGTTTTCCGGAACAACCAAGGGCGAATCTGTATTAGCAGGCGGTGCCAGCAGCAAAGAGCAAAAATTGAAATCCCAGGTAGCGTTAAAAGTCTATACACCTCCTTCGGATGGAAATCGAAAGATTCAGTTTGATGCCCGTTTTATATACAACCGGGAACCGATTGCCATCAACCTGGGCGTTCAGAGCTTTGTGTTCCCGTATGCCTTCCGCTATTTTTGGCTGGGAAACAATGCCGCAGGAAAACCTTATGTTGTCCGCGCCGCTACCTGCCGTTACGACCAGCATGTAAGGATCATTACTTACCCGGACATTGAGTGGAAGCTTGCGATCAATTTTAACAAGTATGATGCCGGTGACGGCGATTTTGAACAGGAACAAAACAGGGGCACATCACTGCGTGTGGTTAGTAATTCCATCCAGCGAAATCCAAGACATCGCCGGGAAATGAACCGGATGAAATGGTCTTCGCTCGGCGAAAAAAAATGGGGAGTGGCGCTTTCTGCAAAGTGGGATGGTAAGGATGAAGTGGAGTTTTCTGAAGAGTTTAAAAAGAACCTGGAGGAGCGGTTAAAAGGGATTAAGGTACTTATCGAATTCATGGAAGCTTTCTTTTCTCCAAAGAACAGCAACGGGCAAAGAGACCCCGAAGCAGAAAGCACCCTGCAGTCGTACTCCAGGAGCCAGCAGTCTGAAATCCAGGACCGGGAAAGAGACCAGCGGAAAATGGAAGAAAAGATCCGGCACCTGGAAACGGCAAAAGAAAAATACAGAAATGCGGAGCCGGGCAGCCGGGAACAGCGGCAGGCTCGCAAAGATATGGAGTCCATCCAGCGGAGTACCGAGCGGAACCTGGGTGGGCTCACAAAGAGAACAGTTGTTGGCTTCGACCTCTTCTGGCCCGCCTTTGAAGGGAGCTTTAGCTGGAAGCTGGTTAATTCAAATGATAACCAGTCCGAAGAACACCGGCGGAAAGTAGGCGTGCTGCTCACGGGGAATATTGGTTTTGCTCCTTTGCTGGGTGCTTCCATTTACCTCGATTTCCTGGCATTGGCACAGCGTTTGCACCCGATAGCGTTTGCTGTGATCGCCATTGCAGATCTTACCCTTAGCCTGATTGGCGATGGAAGCAAAATTGTTGCCGAGCTCCGGGCTACCGGAACAATAGGAGGAACCCTTACCGGATTCCTGAATACACTTACGAAGGAGAACTCGTTTAACAGGGAAGACCGGAGCACCAACGACAAATCAGTGGCAACGGTTACCGGCGATGTGGATGTTACGGTAAAGGTGCAGATCAAACTAAAGAAGAAAAAGCACCTGGTATTTGTAACCGTACAGGGAGAACTGAACGGGGAGGCTTCGGCTACGGCAAAATGGAAGTCCAGGGCCGCAATAGATGCCGATAATAAGGGCTTTTTCGCAAATATTTATGGTAATTTTGACGGGCTGGTGATTGTTGGAAAGGGATCTGCCAAAGGAAGTATATCACTTGATAAAGACGAGGAGGAAGTGGAAGCCGCCAGTGCCGGTGTTGGAGGATCCATTACCTGGCAGGCGATTGATAAAAAGGATGAATCGCTGATTTCGGTCTGCCGGTTCGGTAGTTTTTAAAGAATTATGAAACAATTAAAGCAAATAATATTATTGGCGGTTTGGGGATGCGCTCTTACCTCCTGCGCTCAAAATAGCACAAGGATGACAACTTCTATAAAGGATATTTACAAACAGGTTAAGTTTAAAGATCAGGCAATTGAGTATCGGGCTAATATACAGGTAGGAGCTTCCAGCTTTGAGTTTTATGTAAATGATGTACTGGTGGAGTATTATTTTGGTAATGCTAACGGTACCTTCAATACCAGCACACCTGTAAACAATGCCATCCTGAAACCAGGCAAACAAAAGTGGAAACTTATTTTATATCCTGCATTTCTAAACGGGAAACAGGATAATACGCTTTCACGCAACCTGCTCGTTGATATCGAAATGGAAGGATTAAAGGATACACCCGACGGAAAAGGGGTAAGACCCTCAGCTCCGCCGGACCGGCTTATTGCCATTTCACCGCAGGAACCAGCCAGTCTGTCTGCAATTGCCGGGAAACCGCTGGCCGCATTTGAGGGCGAATTTAATGCCGCCGTTCCTTATACGCTTCCGGGATGGGACAATAGTGAGGATCTGACAAAAGAGGATGAAAAAAAATTGCTGCAGGAGCTGGTTGAAGTCAATCAGCGTTATCTGGATCTTTTTAGAAATAAAGATATGAACGGCATCCAGGAAATGGTGTACAAAAAAGAACAGGAGACCCAACAGGCAAATTTCGATGACCAGGCTGGAAGTATGGAGAACTATACTGCCTATGCCGAGGTTTTTGACCTGCCCGATGCTGAGTTTTTGCCTATAGAAAAATATAAGCTGAAAATTTTCGGTAATGGCCGGCTGGTAGCCCTTGTCAGGAGCGATTTCCCAAATATTGATGAACCTGTTGTTCGGATACGCTATTCAAAAAACGGAAGAAGGAAAATAAAAGCGATGCAGGCCATGTTTCATAAGCCGGCGGGGGTTGGTCATCTGGAATTGATCCGCTAACATCCATGAGCACCGTTTTCAAAAAACTGCTTCGTGACCCGCTGTTCTGGTGGCAGGTACTGTTTTACGGTTTCCTGGCAATGCATCTTAAAAATGACACAGAATACGTTTCCTCCTTTGTTTCCACGCAGATCATTCAGAGCGCATTGCTGGGTATTGCCTGGTTCCTGTTTTTAAAGAACGTACCACTGATTGCGCAATCAAAAAAAAAGGCAGTTAACAATAAATCAGATCATGCAGAACGCCCGCAAAAAGGAAGTACCATCACTGCCGTTCTTTTTGCGATGCACTATGGGATGATGCACGTTGTTGCGTTTGGCTGGATTTATTTATCCGGGCGGTTTACAATGCCGGATGCATTCATGCTGGGCGCCCTGGTACTTACAGGTTTTGCCTATTATTTTGATAATATGCGAAATTATACAAATGCCGGGGGAGGACTGTCCTCCGTTTTTCTAAAGCCTTATTTCCGGATCATTGTGCCGCTGTTTGTGTTGCTGCCCTTGCTGGATAAGGCACCGGAATCCTTCCTTCTGGGAAAGGCACTGCTTGATCTCTTGTTGTATGTGCTGCTAAATCCCCGGTACAGGAGTATGCTGAAGGCGGCATTAAGATAATAAAAGCAATTGGGACCATTCATAAATACATCGCTGATGGCTGATCGCTGTACCCCATCGTATATTGCCTCAATGGCAATCAACAATGTGTATGGCAAGGCTATCTTCTCGAGGTTTTTTCCGCAAACTGCGCCACTTCCCTCGCAAATGATTTAAAGGCAGCTTTAGTAATTTCATCATCGCTCATCATAGCCGGTATGCCCATATCGCCTCCTTCACGGATGCCCTGTACCAACGGTATTTCTCCTAAAAAGGGAAGGTCGTATTCGCTGGCCAGGCGTTTTCCGCCTTCCTGTCCGAAGATGTAGTATTTGTGATCCGGCAACTCCGCAGGCGTAAAGTAGCTCATATTTTCCACCAGTCCGATAATGGGCGCGTTTAGCTGTGCCTGTCCGAACATGGCAATACCCTTCTTAGCGTCGGCCAGTGCCACATCCTGGGGCGTGCTTACGATTACGACGCCGCTTACCTGAGCAATCTGCATCAGGGTAAGATGAATATCTCCGGTACCAGGAGGCATGTCTACGATAAGATAATCCAGTTCGCCCCAATCTACATCGGTAATGAACTGTTTAATGGCGCTGCTGGCCATTGGCCCCCGCCATACCACAGCCTTACTTTCATCTACCAGCAACCCGATGCTTAAAAGCTTAATGCCGAAACGCTCCAGAGGTACAATCATGCCCTTGCCGTTTACATCCTTCATCATCGGACGCTCTCCCCGAACCCCAAACATGATGGGAACACTCGGACCATAAATGTCGGCGTCCATCAGCCCCACAGCAGCACCGGATTGAGCGAGCGCCAGGGCCAGGTTGGCGGCAACGGTACTTTTTCCCACACCACCTTTTCCGCTCACCACCGCAATAATATTTTTGACGTCGGGCAATACTTTGGCAGGTGCAGCGGCAGCAGCCGGTGCTTTGGGTGCAGCACTGCCAAATCCCACTTTTACCAGCGCTTTTTCATTTACCTGTGCTTTAATGGCCTGAATACAATCGGATTTTACTTTTTCTTTCAACTGTGCATCCGGGCTGGGCAGGTCGATATTGAAAGAAATATAATATTTTTCAATCACAAGATCTCTTACCATGTTAAGCGCCACAATATCTTTGTGAGATCCGGGGATATGAACCGTACTCAATGCCTGTAAAACAAGTTCTTTTGTCATTTTTTTACTAAAGCTTATGTTAAATTCACTACAATCCGCAAAGTTAAACATCCTATTGGGCATTTTGTTGTCTTATTTACAAATCGTTACTTAAATTTGAGGCTGTGAAGAAAATAATCATACCGGTTATTGTTTTATTATTTATTATCCCATCAACTGCGAATGCCCAGTTTGAGAAGGCACGTGATTCGGTGATCCAGCTTTTTGGGATCGTAATGTCCTCCGACAGCCTGTATGGAATTCCTTCGGTAAGTGTTACTGTCAAAGGTTCTTCGCGGGGAACCATAACAAATAGCGATGGCGTGTTTTCGATAGCGGTACTAAAAGGCGACCAGATCGAATTTTCACATGTGACCTATAAACCGATCATAAAGCCCATTCCGCGCGACCTGGAAGGAAACCAATACAACATGGTTGTATTGATGACCGAGGATACGGTTTACCTTCCTGCCGCCATTATCCGGCCGCGCCCGACGCCGGAACAGTTTGCCCGTGATTTTGTAAACGTGCGTGTAGCGGATGATGAGATGGAGATTATCCGGAAGAACAATACAAAGGAAATGCAACGTGCCATGTTAAAGAAAACGCCTTATGACGGGCGTGAAGTTACCAATATGCAGCTGAACATGATATCCCAGAAAGCACGCTACCAGGGGCAGATACCGCCGATGAATATATTTAACCCGGCCGCCTGGTCTGAGTTCATTAAGTCATGGAAGCGGGGCGATTTCAAAAATAAATAAGGACTAAGGTTTTTTGAGATAATATTCAAAGCTGAAGGCCTCCTCCAACGTTACCGCAGCATCCTCGAATACGGCAATAATTTCATCAAATTTTTCGAGCTGGCCCAGCGATAGGTTTACAAACCGGATTGCTACGGGAAGTTCAATAGCGCCGGTAAGTACATCATAGAGCGCATCCAGGTTGTTTCCAAAAAAATCCGGGAGCGCCAGTTGCGTTACGGCCGTTTTGTAAAAGTCTGCTTCTGTACCGATCCGGTCAAAATCAAAAATGATTTCTTTCATATCACTTATTTTTCCTCAAATGTTTGGTAATGATCTTTTGTTACAAAAACCAGGCGATCGCTCGAAAATAGCATACGGTCCGCATTGCGCCGGCCGCAGGCATAGTTTAAATCCGCCTCATACCAGGTTCTGCCGCTTTTTACGGGCAGGGCTTTTTGCCGGTTGGTAAAAACATCGCCGCCGATGGCCCTGCCCGGAAGTGCTTCGCAAAGATTACCTTCGGAGGGGTTCCATCCCCTTTTCCGGGCTTCTTGTTTGGTAATATAACAGTCCGGAAGCTGCCCTGTTTTTTTTATATAGGGGACCACAACGGCTTCGCTGGTCAGTGTTTCAATAGAAGCCGTTGATTGAGGCTGCGCGTCTGCGGGCACATATGATGCTGCGCCGGGCTGTACCGGTGCATCGGAACTCCGGTGTTTGCACCAGAAATAGCCCAGCACAATAACAGCCACCAGCAGCAGCACCCGCCACCTGTTTTGTTTTTGCATTTTTTATGGCTTTAGTACACAGGACAAACCTACAGTAAAAATTGCGATGTAACGCCGGGTGTCGGCTTTTTTATATCTTAGTAAATAATAAATGTATTCTTTATGATCAAAAATGTTTCCGTTATCGGTGCAGGCACTATGGGCAATGGGATTGCACATGTATTTGCGCAAACCGGGTATAATGTGGTATTGATTGACGTGGCCGCCGCGCAATTGGATAAAGCACTTCAGACCATTGAAAAAAACCTGGACCGCCAGCTGGTGAAAGGAATGATTACAGAGCAGCAAAAGCAGGAAACATTGCAGCAGATCGCCCTGGAAACAGATCTGCAGAAAGGGGTGGCAGGTGCCGACCTTGTGGTGGAAGCGGCCACGGAAAATGAAGCAATAAAGCTTGAACTGTTTAGAAAAATCGACGGAGCAGCACCGCAGCATTGCATCCTGGCTACCAACACGTCTTCGATTTCTGTTACAAAAATTGCATCGGTTACCAGCCGCCCGGCACAGGTGATCGGGATGCATTTTATGAATCCCGTTCCGGTGATGAAGCTGGTGGAAGTGATCAACGGGTATGCAACCGGCACCGCAGTGTCGGCCACTATTGTTGACCTCAGTAAAGCGCTGGGCAAGATACCGGCCCTGGCCAATGACTACCCGGGCTTTATTGCCAACCGCATCCTGATGCCCATGATCAACGAAGCGGTATATAGTTTGTATGAAGGAGTGGCCGGTGTGGAAGCCATCGATACCATTATGAAACTGGGTATGGCGCACCCGATGGGTCCCCTGCAGCTGGCGGATTTTATCGGGCTGGACGTATGCCTGTCAATTTTAAATGTACTGCACAAAGGATTTGGGAATCCCAAATATGCGCCCTGCCCACTGCTGGTCAATATGGTTGCCTCCAACCGGTTGGGTGTTAAATCCGGTGAAGGGTTTTATACCTATGCGCATGGCACAAAGGACTTAGTGGTGAGCGAGAAATTCCGGTAGCGCATCGATGGGCGTTAAGCCGCCGGATGTTTTTTCCCAGCCATAAGTGAGGTTGCCGTTGGTAATGACCAGGTATTGCGCGGGTAATGCGATATGATACCGCAATACCTGGTTCAGTACGGCATCGTTTAACAGCACCTGTTCGGCTTTACACTCAATCAGCATCCAGGGCCGGTGCTCCGGATCGTATACAAGAATGTCGAACCGTTTTTTTAATTCCCCCAGCCGGATCTCTTTTTCCAATGCGATCAGTGTTTTGGGGTAACGCATATTGCGTAAAAGATAGTGTATAAAGTTCTGGCGGATCCATTCTTCATCCTGGAGCACCAGCCATTTCCTCCGCAATGCATCAAAAATATGCGGCTGACCATTGCGGGTTTCGATCCTGAACTCGGGTTCCGGATATTGAATGCGTATCATTTGATCCAAAAATAATGGTTAAATTAGCTATGCGAATGAAAATTTGGAATAATGTTGCAGGAAGCGGGGGTTATGGGCTGTCTGTGTCTCGCCCTGAAACGTATACTACCGGGCCGCAATAAAGGCAGAAATCACAAAAATGCATCTTCAATTAAAAGAAATTGGATGAAAACAAAAACAGAGATCGTAAAAAACTGGCTGCCCCGGTACACGGGAGAAAGTCTGAAAAATTTTGGGGAATATATTTTGCTGACCAATTTTGGCAACTATGTAAAGTTTTTCGCGGAATGGAACAACGTAGAGGTGGTAGGGCTCGATAAGCCCATGCAATGTGCAACAGCCGGAGATATTACCATCATTAATTTTGGTATGGGAAGTCCTACAGCAGCTACCGTTATGGATCTGCTGACCGCCATTGCTCCCAAGGCCGTTTTATTCCTGGGCAAATGTGGCGGTCTGAAAAAACGGAATAAGGTAGGAGATCTGATTTTGCCGATCGCCGCCATCCGGGGCGAGGGCACTTCTGATGATTATTTCCCCCACGAAGTTCCGGCCCTGCCGGCGTTTGCGTTGCAGAAAGCTGTAAGTACCACCATCCGCGAGGCTAAAACCGATTACTGGACAGGTACTGTTTACACAACGAACCGCCGCGTTTGGGAGCACGATGAGGAGTTTAAAACTTATTTGCAGCGCATCCGTGCTTATGCCGTGGATATGGAAACGGCCACGATTTTTACGGTTGGTTTTTATAATAAGATTCCCACCGGTGCTCTTTTGCTGGTGAGTGATCAACCCATGATCCCCGACGGTGTAAAGACCGCGGAAAGCGATAAAAAAGTAACAGCAAAGTATGTGGAAAATCATCTCCGGATCGGTATTGATTCATTAAAGCAGCTGATCAATAACGGTCAAACGGTACGGCATCTGCGGTTCTAATCTAAAAAAAAGTATATGAAAAAAAGTTTATCTGGATTGATTGTTCTGGTGGTACTGTTTCAGGCATTTACTGCTTGTTCTTCCAAAGCCTCCAAAGGCGGAAGTGCCAAACTGAAAGCGCGGTTTGAAGTGGCGGGTATGTGTTCCAACTATACTTTTTCCGTAATTGAAGGAAGAGTAGACCCGTCGCTGGTGGAGGCTACCTGGACCAATCCACAAACCAACAAAACATACTGGAAAGCTTTCGGCATCAGCAATCCCTGTAATTTTCCTTCGAATATAAAAGAAGGGGATACGTTTTATTTTGAGATTATTCCTGCAGAAAAGGACTCCAAGTGTGCCGTGTGTATGGCTTTTTATCCTACCCCCGAAAAGAAGCTCAATATTAAAGTAATCCAGTAATGCAGGAGCCTTTGTTGGACATCCGGGATCTGAGGGTTGATTTTGTTTCCGGTGATGTAGTGAATCATGCGCTGAAAAAGATTTCAGTGACGGTACATTCAAATGAGATCGTGGCGCTGGTGGGCGAATCGGGGTCTGGTAAATCGGTAACGTCTTTATCGGTGCTGCAGCTCATTCCATCACCACCGGTCAAATATGCGGGGGGCGCCATCCTGTATTATACAGAAGATGGCCATAGCATTGACCTGTTGCAGCAAAGCCGGGAGGCCCTGCAGGCGATCAGGGGAAATGCCATTTCTATGATCTTCCAGGAGCCGATGACCTCCCTGAACCCTGTTTATACCTGCGGCAATCAGGTAGCTGAAGCTATCCGGATCCATACCCGGGTAACAAGGGAGGAGGCCAGGGTTCGGGCGATACAATGGTTTGAGCGGGTACAGCTACCGGAGCCGGCGGCTATTTATAACCGGTACCCGCATCAGCTTAGTGGAGGGCAAAAACAACGGGTGATGATCGCCATGGCGATGTGTTGTAAGCCCCGGCTGCTGATTTGCGATGAGCCTACTACGGCCCTGGATGTAACGGTACAGAAAACGGTGTTGCAGCTGATCAAAGAGTTACAGCGGGAAACCGGTATGGGCGTTATTTTTATTACACATGATCTTGGCGTGGTAGCGGAAATAGCCGACCGGGCTGTTGTATTATACAAAGGAGAGATCATGGAAGAGGGATCAGTGGAAGCATTATTTCGCAATCCGAAGCACCCGTATACGAAGGCCTTGCTGGCCTGCAGACCTGTGAATCATAAAAGAGGTACCCGGCTTCCGGTGGTCAGCGATTTTGTGGGTCCTGCGGCAAAAGATGCGGCCGCACCGGCAGGCCCTTCTCCCGCAAAACAAACGGAGAACGCCTTTCCCGCAAATTGTCTGATAAAAGTAGAGCGGCTTTCTGTTTGGTTTCCCCGCGAACGTAACTGGCTTGGAAAGCCGTTGAGCTATACAAAAGCAGTAAACGAGGTAAGCTTTGAGATTTTTGAGAATGAAACATTAGGCCTGGTAGGAGAGAGTGGCTGCGGAAAAACAACATTGGGCCGCACGCTGTTGCAATTGGTGCCTCCCACTTCCGGCAAAATCAATTACCGGGGAAAAGATATGATGCTTTTTGGAAAAGCCGAACTGCGCGGGTTGCGGAAGCAATTGCAGATTATTTTCCAGGATCCTTATTCGTCATTAAACCCGAGGAAGAAGATCGGGCTGGCGATAGAAGAACCACTGAAGGTACACCATATAGAGCCGGATGCCGCGGCCAGAAAAAGAACCGTGGAACTATTGTTGCAGAAAGTCGGATTGCTTCCGGAGCACTACCACCGGTATCCACATGAGTTTAGCGGAGGGCAACGGCAACGCATTGTGATTGCCCGGGCGCTGGCGCTGCGTCCCTCATTTATCATTTGCGATGAATCGGTTTCAGCCCTGGATGTAAGCGTACAGGCCCAGGTATTGAACCTGCTGAACGACCTGAAAAAAGAATTTGGTTTTACAATTGTCTTTATCAGTCATGATCTTTCGGTGGTGCGCTATTTCAGCGACCGGATCATTGTGATGAACAAAGGCCGGATCGAAGAGAGCGGGCCTGCAGAAGCCATATATGAAAATCCACAAAGCGCTTATACAAAAAAACTGATCGATTCTATTCCCAGAGGAATTCAGGACCGTCTTTCGGGGTAACTGCCTGCTGTTTTCAGGAACGCCGGGGACGGGCCACGCCGTTTCCGTTTTCCTGGTATCCTTTTGAATGGTTTTTGAAAAAGAATGGTACCAGCAGCACCAATAAAAAAGCGGCAACAACCAGGATGCCCAGGGTGATCAATGCTTTGCGCAGATGAGCGGGGTCAACCGGGTTGATACCCCAAACGCTTAGGGTTAAATAGGCTGTAATGCATAATATAAAAGCTGTTGCAAGAATACCGGTAATGTACTTCATAATGCTTTATTGAGCGGATACAATAAATTAAAGCTGCCCCAGCAACTCTTTTTTCTTTTCTTCAAACTCTGCAGGGGTAATGATTTTTTCGTCGAGAAGCAATTTTAGTTTTCGCAGTTTTTCCACGGCCCCGCTATTGCTTTTATTAAGCAGATCGTCGGTCTGCTGATTGAATTTTTTACCAAGTTCCATGCCGGCGCCAAACTGTACACCGGCCCCGGCCAACCCACCTTCATTGCGTGCGGCGTCGCGTAGTGCGCGCAGTTTCTCCAGGTCAGTATAATCCAGCCCTGCCTGTCCGGCCGCCTTTACATCAGTCGTAATATCTGCTACCCGGCCGATCCGCTCCTGCGTTTTTTCGTCAAACTGTGTACCGGTGATGCGGAAATCGGTCAGTTGTAATCCAAGCTCTGTAAAGGATTCATTCAGGATGCGCAGCAGCTGTTGTGCGATATAATGGAGCTGGGCGTCTATTTCCTGGTAAGCGTATCGTTGTTCGGAAAGGGCCGTAGCAATCAGTTGTGGAATACGGTCGGCTATTACCGCGCGCATTTCATCTGTGGTATAGGTTTCTCTGCTTCCGATAATTTCTGTATAAAAAAACTTCGGATTGGCAATGACGTAGGAAAAATTGCCATTGGCACCCATTTCAATGGGAATATTGTACACAGCGTCTATATACTTAACCGGCATTGCGGTGCCCCAGGCCTGGTTTACCACCTGGGCCTTCCGGTAAAAGTAAATGTACAGTTTGTGTTCGCTTTCAAAATTCTGGCGGAGGTTTAACAGCGTGGTAATAAAGGGATGATTATCTGTTTTCAGATTGTAGATCCCTTCGGTGTCGATAACGTTGGCGATAGCACCTTCATATACCAGGATACAGCCCTGGCCGGGGGCCACAATCAGCTTGCTGGCATTTTTGATTTCATTTTGTTTGGACGGGAACCGGTACCAGAGTAATTGCGGAGACTGGTTTTCCCACTGTATCACTTTTGAAAGTTGATTGTTAAAGAGGTTAAAAAGACTCATATGGTTATTTTTTTTGCCATCAATACGGGATACGGATCACGGATGTTGCCGGTGCGCCAGCAAAGTTTAAATGGATTTGATGCGATTTTCTTAGTGTTCATGTTGTTTAGGTTTATCGATAACCGTTCCTGTTAATCACGGTAACTCATTTCCGATACCTGTTTGCCATCCGCGCCGTATAGCACGGCTTTGCTGCCTAGCTTAATAAAGTAGCCATCCTTAAGAATCAGTGCATTGTCCTGGGCATAGGATTCGGTGGTTTGTACCGTCCAAAGGATCTTGCCGCTTTGAGCGTCCAATGCCTGCAGGGATTGTTTTTCGTCCTCGGCAGGTGTGGCTTTGAAGCTGATGAGTACGGCCTTGGCATTATAGCCCAGTACCTGCGGGCTAAAGTACAGGCGCCCGGGAGAGAAGTCCTGGAAATCCAGTACACGGGCCCATTTTTTCCAGCTACTGCCGATAAATACTTTTTTATAGGGAATGTCGCCTACATAAATACCCGATCCTACCTGGTAATCTTTTTGCCAGCCAAAGAGGGCCCGGTCTATGGGGTAGCCCGGAGTCATCTGCTGACGGTATTTTACCAGTTGTATTTTTTCTTCCTTAAAATCGGAATTCTGGGAAGAAAAAGCAAACCGGGTAATAACCGGCGAATTGGGCGGCATTAAATTATCGGCCCGTTCTGCTTTTATATGTTCATCATAGCCTTCATAGGTTTTGGAGATAATAGGGTAATAGTACAGCTCCTTTCCGGCATTGCTCATTACCTTGAAAAAATCATCTTCCATGTCATATCCATACTCTATTTTGGCGAACCCCGGCTGCAGATCCGGCAGGTCTTTATAGGTGTCGGGTTGCACTTCGGCCGCTGTGAGCAGCTGCCGGTCGATAGTAAACAGTTTTTTGCTGTTAATAATAAAGTATAAGGTACCGTTGCTGAAATACTTAAACTTCCCATCGAAGCGATCAACTTTTAACGGCAACTCCGTAAGCTTGATTTCTTTTTTGGTCAGCGCATCATAAAACCCGATGTACAAGGGATGTTCTTTTTCCCTATAGTTCCGTTCCCTCAGGCCGGCAATTACATAAACCGGTTTTCCATCCGGTTTTTCAAGATAGAATACCTCGGCATCGGCCCACTGCTGCTTTGAGCCGGAAGCGGTTTGTGCAGTAAAACCGCTCTTTTGCCGGCTGCACATCCGGGATAATGTCATCAGCAAGACCAGTCCCGTAAGGGCAATGATAATGGTGAGTGCGGTTCTTTTTACCCATTCGGGGTTGATAGCCGGTTGGGGATTGGTATTCCGGTAATGATGATTGATGTTGATATCATCATCGTCCAGAAAGAATTCAGTGCCACAGCTGTTGCACCGGTAAAAATCGGGTTTTAGTTCGGTTGCTTTTACACTGCCGCATTGGGGGCATTTGATTGCTTTTATTTGTTTAGCCATAGATCGATTCCGGAAGCACAACGTGCAGGAAACAAATATCGTAAAATATGAAGAATAAACTCAAAGAGCGGCAGCCAAACAACCGGTACTTAACAAAGATCAAGTATCGGGGCTGCAACTGGGCTGATTTTTGATGGAGGTTTTATAAAAACCGGGTGTAACCGGCTGTTTGAAATAAAAAAGGACCGATTTGGGATTTCCAGAAAAATATTTTAATATCCCGGATATATAGTACCTTTGCACGCACAAATCGAAAACCGGTGCCGTAAGACCGGGGATCGAAAGGATAAAACATACTGGTTCCCAGTTTGTTCAAAACTTCTCCCCCGGCTTCGCCTGTTTTTGGGTATTGATATTTAAAACCGTTAAACAGTAGAATGAAGCTTTCACAATTTCAATTTGACCTACCTCTTAACCTTATTGCGCAACATCCCACCAAGAAAAGAGAAGATGCCCGTATGATGGTGGTGCACCGCCAAACCGGACAAATGGAGAACAAAAATTTCCGCGATATCCTGGATTATTTTGATGACAAGGATGTTTTTGTAGTAAACAATACCAAGGTGTTTCCGGCCCGCATGTATGGTCGGAAGGAAAAAACCGGCGCCAAAATTGAAGTATTCCTTTTAAGAGAACTAAATAAACAGAACCGTCTATGGGATGTGATCGTGGATCCGGCCCGAAAGATCCGGGTAGGAAATAAACTGTATTTTGGAGAGAATGAGGAGTTGGTTGCTGAGGTGATCGATAATACAACCAGCCGCGGACGTACCATCCGCTTCCTTTGGGAAGGATCCGAAGAGGCATTTAAAGCACAGCTGGAAGCATTGGGCGAAACCCCACTTCCCAAATACATCAAACGGAAGCCTGATGACGAGGATAAGGAGCGCTACCAGACTGTTTATGCCAAGCATGAGGGCGCCGTTGCGGCACCCACTGCAGGGTTACATTTCAGCCGTGAACTGATTAAACGCCTGGAGATCAAAGGCATTCGTTTTGCAGAAGTAACACTCCATACCGGGTTGGGCACTTTCCGCCCAATTGAGGTGGAGGACCTGAGCAAGCATAAAATGGATGCTGAATATTATCATATTGATGAAACGGCCTGTCGTATTGTAAATAAGGCAAAGGAAGGCAACCGCCGCATCTGCTCTATTGGCACTACGACCATGCGGGCAATGGAGTCGTCTTTCACAGCGCAGAAGCTGTTAAAGCCTTCCGAGGGCTGGACGAATATGTTCATTCATCCTCCATATGATTTTAATATTGCTAATGCACTGGTGACCAATTTTCACCTGCCGAAGACAAGCCTGATGATCATGACCAGCGCCTTTGCCGGCTACGAACTGACCATTGAAGCGTACAAAAAAGCAATAAAAGATAAATACCGTTTCTTCAGCTACGGAGATGCGTTGCTGATTATTTAACGCTGTTTTCGGAATTTACCATAATAAAAAAGCAGGTCCAACGACCTGCTTTTTCTATGCTGTAAAGAAATTTTTATTGCTGTGGTATGGGAAGGAACCAGGTTTTGGGGTCCAGGTTTTTATCGTCGAGCATCAGGATAAAGTCCAGTTTGCCATAGCCGGTTTCTTCATCACGCCCTACGGATCCGATGACCTGACCCGCTTTCACTTTTGAACCTTTTACAACCGATGAGCTGGCCAGGTTGCTGTAGGCCGTAACATATCTTCCATGACGGATCACCACATAAAACATACCGCTGAGTTTTGAAACGCTGATTACATCGCCTTCGAAAACAGCTTTAACGGGGGTACTTACCGGCGCGGAAAAGGTGCAGCCGGGATTGTCGCCTACAATATCCGGGCCGGCGCCTTCAATTTTAAACCGGCCAAAGCCCTGAGTAATGGTCCCTTTATCCAGGGGATAAGGGATTTGTCCCCGGTAAAGCCCGAAATCACCGGTTAAAGCGGCATTGCTTGCCGGGTAAGTGGTATGATGCTGGGGCGGCAACACCGGGTATTGCCGCTGAGGAACCGGTTCCGGAGCGGGTTCTTCTGCCGGGGCCTTGGCTACCGGAGGCGTATTCGCTTCCGGATGGTAATAATGATCGCGGAGGGTTGCGATGGATTTTTTAATGCGGCTGATCTCACGGTCGTTATCCTGTACTTCTTCGAGGTTAAAGAAACCGGGCTGACGCGACATGCTAACAACGAAACGTTCCTGGCCTTCAATCTTCCGGTTCAATGTGGTTAGCTGTACCATCGCTTCCCGGGAAACCGTTTTAGTACTATTATAAGTACGTTGTATCTCGTTTACTTCATTCAGGATCTGCGCCCGCTCTTTCCGTAAAGTGGTTTTAACATCATCCTGGGCAAAGCCGGTTCCGCTCAAAAGCACAAAGCCTACCCATAGCCAATTTTTTACTCTAAACATAAAGCACTCAAAATTTTTAGCAGGTTACTTTTTGGTTTTGTAACCCTTTGGTACCGAGAAGGGCGTATTTAACGCCTCGTTAAAGGTATAGGACTTAAAGTCCATTTGAATTTCTATATCTGTTTTATATTTTACATGAATCGTTCTTGCTTTCGGGAACCGGGCATTGGCCGCCTTTTCATAGCCGCCGTAAGTCAGTTCAGCAGAGCGGTTTCTTTCCGCATCCACATCCTCCAATTTACTTACTGCCGGCAGGTAGTCGGGCAGCAGGGCGCTGAGCAGGTTCCTGAAAAACCGTGTGCGACTGGTTACCTGGAGCGTATCATCCTGCTTGGTATAACTGCTGTTGGTTTTGTCGATAAAGACCGGATTCCCAACCAGAAGATCCTGTAGCGTACCCAAATCAAGCGGTAGTCCCAGTTGCTCCTGTAGATAAACGTAGCTGGAGGAAATATATTGTTTATTCAACTTATTAATTATACGAACGGAATCCTGGGTAATTACACCCCGGGCTACTTCAATACCCAGGGGCCCGATCACCGATGCCCAGATCAGGCTGTCTTTATGGATCTGGAGTTTTATATCGAAGTTTTTCGTATCGCCTTTTGCTTTATAGGTAACGCCTGCCCTTCCGGAGAAGGTGGAATAATCAATATGATTGAGCTTTTCAAGCACAACAGAAATGGTTTCCATTGCTGCGGAGTCTTTTTTTAAGCCGGAATCCTCGGTTGATGCGGTTTCTACTTTTACAGAAGAATCGGTAACAACGGGCGGAGGTGTTCGCTGCGCCCTCTTTGCGGAATTGCAGGAGGCAAGGATCAGGACTGCTGCAGCAAATGTGGTAAAATACTTCATGTGTTACGGTTTCTTATGCGTTTGAAAAGAAAAAACTGCCCGGCAACTATTTATTAAAATAGCCGACTGGCAGAGATACATTTGAAAAGAGATACGTTATTGTTTGCCGGTATGGCCAAATCCTCCCGCTGCTCGCACGGTCTCGCTCAGCGATGCAGCTTCTATCCACTCCGCTTGCTCTACTTTTTGTACTACGAGCTGCGCAACGCGGTCGCCATGCTGAATTACCTGTTCTTCATTGGAAAGGTTGATCAAGATAACTTTTACTTCTCCGCGGTAATCGGCATCGATGGTGCCGGGAGTGTTGAGGCAGGTTAATCCCTGCTTGATGGCCAAACCGCTCCGGGGCCGTACCTGCACTTCGTATCCTTCCGGGATCTCCATAAAAATTCCGGTAGGGATCAATACGCGTTCCAGGGACTTCAGGGTAACAGGGGCTTCCAGATGCGCTCTTACATCCATGCCTGAAGCGCCTGTTGTAGCATAACCCGGCAACGGATTGGATGATTGATTGATGATTTTTATTTCAACTGCCATTGCAACAAAGATAAAGGCTTCGTACGAAAATTATATTACTTTAACATTTATAAAGAGGGCGCGCCAGACAGGATGACAAGCCGAAGTCCTGCGTTAAACTTTCGCGCAAAAGCTGTTGCTGTGTAGCGCCGCTTCCGTGGGGCAAAAAATCCTCACTGTTGCTGTTTTACAGCACATGTTGCCATGCGTAGTCTTTATTTTTTCTGTAACAATACAGTCGCCATGGCCATCAATCCTTCCTGCCGGCCGATTGCCCCCATTTCTTCCGTGGTGGTAGCTTTTATCGAAACGTCTCCATTGGCAATTCCCAGTATGCCGGCAATGGTTTCCTGCATGGCGGGAACAAATTTTTTGATTTTTGGTTCCTGCAGGCAAAGGGTACTGTCTATATTCACCACCACATATCCTTTTTCTGTAATGAGCTCAACCGTTTCTTTTAAGAGAATCTTGCTATCAATATCCTTATACCGCGGATCATTATTCGGAAAATGTACACCGATGTCCCCGAGGCTTAGTGCACCCAGCAAGGCATCGCAGATGGAATGCAGAAGCACGTCGGCGTCGCTGTGGCCCAGGGCTCCCTGGTGGTGGGGGATTTTGACACCGCCGATCCAGAGATCGCGCCCTTCCGCAAACTGATGAAAATCGATACCGGATCCGATTCTATAACTCATATACTTTGTTGTTAATGCGGTTAAGATAGCTAAAATATAATGATAATCCAGCCGGGACTTAAAATTCCGGCGGGGTTTAAAATATAAAACCTCAACAAGGCCTATTTTTGTTTGATGAATACGGAAGCTTTATACCAGGTATATCTGAACCATCCCGATGTTCAAACGGATACGCGCAAGATCCGGGAAGGTGAACTGTTTTTTGCATTGAAGGGGCCGAACTTTAACGGGAACCAGTTTGCACAACAGGCGGTCGACGCCGGTGCCGCAAACGTAATCATCGATGAGGCTGCTTTCGAGATCCCGGGTAAAACGATCCTGGTGCCGGATGTATTGCAGGCCTTGCAGCAACTGGCGGCCTATCACCGGGCGCAATGCTCATTTCCGGTAATTGCCATCACCGGCAGCAATGGCAAAACCACTACAAAAGAACTCATCCACGCGGTGCTGAGCACCACTTATAAAACCTATACCACAGCCGGCAATTTCAACAATCATATCGGGGTGCCGCTTACCCTGCTGAAAATAAAAGGCGATGCACAACTGGCTGTAATCGAAATGGGGGCGAACCATCTTGGAGAAATCAAGGGATACTGTGCGGTAGCCCGGCCCACACACGGCCTGATCACCAATGCGGGCAAGGCGCACCTGGAAGGCTTCGGTAGCATCGAAGGTGTGAAGAAAGGAAAGGGAGAACTATATGATTTTTTAAGAGAACGCAGGGATGGAACGGCATTTGTCATGTGGGATTATGATTATCTGCGGAATATGAGTGAAGGCATCGCGCATATTGTGCGTTATGGTACTACAGCGGCGGATGTGACCGGAACCGCCACCGGACAAAGCGGTTTTCTTACCGTTAAACTGGAGCAGCCTTTTACCGCTCTGATCAGTACCCGGCTCGTGGGCGATTACAACCTGCCCAATGTACTGGCTGCGGTTGCTGTGGGCTGGCATTTTAATGTGGCACCGGAACAAATAATTGCCGCTATTGAGGGGTATACACCATCTAATAGCCGCAGTCAACTGATGGAAAAGGGCTCCAACCAGATCATCCTGGATGCTTACAATGCAAACCCCAGCAGTATGAAGCTGGCCATCGAAAACCTGGCAAAGATGGAGGGCAAAAGCAAGGTACTGGTGTTGGGTGCGATGGCGGAAATGGGTACGGAAACCGAAGCCGAGCATCAACAGATGATAGAGCTTATCGGACAGCATTCCTGGAGCGATGTGATCCTGGTGGGCAAACCTTTTGAACCCTATAAAGGCCGGTACCGGTATTTTGAAAATTCCAGCCAGGCCGCTGAATGGCTCGGGGCGCATCGGCCGGAAAATGCCCTGCTGCTGGTGAAGGGAAGCCGCAGTTCGCAAATGGAGCGGGTGCTGGAAGCACTTTGATGTTCTATGTTCAAGGTTTCAGGTTTAACGTGGATCCTGTTTTACACTTGATGTTAAACTCAGCTCTCAATTCTCAAAGCTGAAAACTGATAATCGTACCTTTGTGTTTTAAACAGGTAAATTATGGAGCCTGAAAAAAGCAGCAGGGGGTATCTGGCAACGGTGCTGGGCTGTTATTGTCCGCGTTGTCGTGAAGGAAAATTATTTGAGAAATCGTTTGCCCTCCGGCTAAAAGACGTATTGAAAATGAATCCGCATTGCCCAGTTTGTGGGCAGCCTACCGAAATAGAAGTGGGATTTTACTATGGAACCGGTTATGTGAGTTATTTCCTGGCCGTATTTCTTACGGTGATCAGCGCTTTACTCTGGTGGCTGATCATTGGTTTCTCGACAGAAGACAACCGGTTTATTTACTGGCTGATCTTTAATTCTGTAGGATTGATCTGTTTGCAACCCTGGCTGATGCGTTTTTCCCGCAGCTTATGGCTTTCCTGGTTTGTAAAATACGATCCGGATTGGCGGCATACCAAACCGGATGATGTTTCGGAGCGGATGAATGAAGAGCAGGGCAATAACTGGTGAGCCGCGCGTTCCGGCGCCCATCGTTTAGCTTTTACTCATCCGTTTTAGTTGCAGCCCTACATGACTTACATTCGCCATTTAAAATTTAAGATTTTAAAAGTATGTTCTCCAATACATCCGAAATCATCGAGATACTGGGCACCATTGCATTTGCGATTTCAGGTACTTTTTCCGCTATGCAGCGAAAGCTGGATGTATTTGGCGTGCTGATCATTGCTTTTGTAACCTCGGTGGGTGGGGGAACAATCCGCGATATGCTGATTGGGGATACGCCTGTAGCCTGGATGCGGGATGTGCAGGTATGCCTGGTGATCCTGGTTACTTCCATTGCTGCCATTATTTTTAAGACCTATATCCGGAAACTGAAGGTTACGCTTTTTTTATTTGATAGTCTCGGACTGGGATTGTTTACCGTAGTGGGTTTGCAGAAGGGGATTAATTTTGAATTGAACCCCGGGATCTGCATCGCCCTGGGAACCATTACCGGCTGCTTTGGCGGCATTATCCGCGACATTCTTTTAAATACGATTCCCCTAATCTTCAGGAGAGAGATTTACGCTACGGTTTGCATTTTTGGGGGTGCCATTTACCTGTTGCTGCTGCATTTTCGGGTAAATACGGATATTAGTAAATTTATCGTTATTGCCATTATTGTCGCCACCCGGATCATTGTGGTACAAAAGCAATTGTCTTTTCCAAGGATGCGGTATTAATTATAAAGAGGCATACGTATAGTATTTTTTATATATTTACTAAAAGTATACAGTATGATAAACCTTTTTCTTGCCGGCAGATGGAAGATAGCCAGGTTCATTATTTTTATCGTGATCTGTTTACCAGCGCTTCAATGCACGAAAGAAACGCAAAAAAGATCAGTGACAGAAGAGCCACAAAAAAACAATCCTAAACAAATTGTAAAGATTGAACAAACGGGGACGCCGCGGGCCCGGCTGGCAAAAAAAGGCATGTGCAGCGCATATACGCTTACGCTCGTAAAAGGAGCAATCGATCTTCGCCTGGTTGATTCTATATGGACAAACCCGTTTACCCAGGAAAAGTACTCGTACGCTTTCGGCGTTGAAAACTTCTGTGATTTTGACGATCGTATCAATGAAGGAGACGAGTTTAATTTTGAGGTGGTCGAAACCGGGAATAAAAACTGTGTCAATTGCGCGGCGGCTTATCCCTATCCTCAAAAACGACTGAACATTAAGGTGCTGGAAGTATTCAGGAAAAGTTGATGCGCTTACCCGATTGATCATAAAAAAGCCCCGCAACAACGGGGCCTTAAAATATCGAAGGAGGTGTGCTCTTAATGTTTCTTGGTATCAGATGCCCATCCGGCTGCCAGGTATTCGCGGTTCAGGCGGGCGATATTGGTGATCTCGATCTCTTTCGGGCAAACGGCTTCACAGGCACCGGTATTGGTACAGGAGCCAAAGCCTTCCTTATCCATCTGCGCAATCATATTCAGCGCGCGATCCTTTTTCTCTGCCTCGCCTTGCGGCAACAATGCCAGGTGCGATACTTTAGCGGAAAGGAACAGTAATGCCGAAGAATTCTTACAGGCGGCTACGCAGGCTCCGCAACCGATACAGGCAGCTGCAGCGAACGCCTTATCTGCATTTTCCTTCGGAATAGGAATGGCGTTGCCGTCCTGTGCATTGCCGGTATTTACGGAAATATAACCACCGGCCTGTATGATACGGTCAAACGCGCTGCGGTCTACGATCAGGTCTTTTACCACGGGAAACGCTTTTGCCCTCCAGGGTTCCACCACAATGGTATCGCCATCTTTAAAAGCGCGCATATGCAGCTGACAGGTAGTGGTACCATGCCAGGGACCATGCGGTCGGCCGTTGATGTACATAGAGCACATGCCACAAATACCTTCGCGACAGTCATGATCAAAGGCAATGGGTTCTTTTCCTTCACGGATCAGTTGCTCGTTCAATACATCAAACATCTCCAGGAAGGACATTTCCGATGAGATATTAGATACTTTGTAGGTCTCAAACTTCCCGCCGGATTCGGCGTTTTTTTGTTTCCAAACCTTTAGGGTCAAATTCATTGAATAATGCTCCATAATTATACGATAATGTGCAAATGTGACAAGTGTGGAAATATGAAAATAGGATCACACTCCTGTCAAAACCATTCTTAATTTAAAAATATGCTTGAAAAAGATGATTTAACCCAATGTGAATCCTCCTTTCAAACTGCCTTTACTTGATATAATAATTTTTGATATAATCCGTATCAGTTCTTCCGCCATTTCTTTTAAAGAACTGCTAACAGGATAACGTTCACTCCGATCGCAAATCAACAACCAGTACAATGTTTCATTTGCCTCCTTTACAGCTATTTTCATTTTATGAACAAAGCCGGACTTGCTCTTCGCATGTTGTGCCTCAAAAATATTTGCGCCAACGGATGTACCGCAACACAATAGTTGTTTTGCCACAACATATTTTTTCGTTTCTTCTAGTTCCTCCGAAACTGTACTACTTCTACTCCAAAGATCAAAGATTTTTCTACAATGATGTTTTTCGTCTCCCATAATGTGAAATTTTATAGGTGAACCATACATCAAATGTACTCATTCCACCTAATTTTCACATTCCCACATTTTCAAATTACTTATAGTTCCGTTGTGTAGGTTTGATCACCTCGTAGTTCAACGGTTCCCTTTCCAGTTCCCAGGAATGCTCGCCATTGAGCTTCCACGCAGATACATACATATACTGGTCGTCATGACGCAGCGCTTCTCCATCCGGAGTCTGGCTTTCTTCCCGGAAGTGCCCGCCGCAGCTCTCATTACGCTCCAGCGCGTCCATACACATCAGTTCTCCCAGCTCCAGGAAATCGGCTACCCGGCTGGCTTTATCCAGTTCAGGGTTCATTTCATGAATGCCACCGGGGATGCGTACGTTTTTCCAAAAATCAGCCCGAAGGTCTCTGATTTCCTGGATGGCTTCTTTTAATCCTTGCTCATTCCGGGCCATGCCGCATTTGTCCCACATGATCTTACCCAGGCGCTTGTGAAAGCTTTCCACGGTTTGTGTGCCCTGGATACTCATCAGGCGATTGATCCGCTCGTTTACTTTCGCCTCTGTTTCCACAAAGGCCCGGTCCGTGGTTGGAATGGGCTTTACTGCAATTTCATCTGCGAGGTAATTGCCCAATGTATAGGGGATTACAAAATATCCGTCTGCCAGACCCTGCATCAGTGCAGAAGCACCCAGGCGGTTGGCTCCATGATCACTAAAGTTGGCTTCACCCAGGCAGAACAATCCTTTTACGGAAGTCATCAGTTCGTAATCCACCCAAAGGCCACCCATCGTATAGTGTACAGCAGGATAGATCCGCATTGGCACTTCGTAAGGATTTTCTCCGGTGATCTTTTCATACATGTCAAACAGGTTACCATATTCCTCCTTCACCACTTCCTTACCCAAACGGATCAGTGTTTCTGTATCGGGGTTTTGGATGCCGTGCTTGTTAGCTTCCGCTTTTCCGTATTTATTGATCAGGTTGTATTTAAAATCCAGGTATACCGCCTGTTTGGTGGTTCCTACACCAAAACCGGCATCACAGCGTTCTTTTGCGGCGCGGGAAGCCACATCGCGGGGTACCAGGTTTCCGAAAGCTGGGTACCTTCTCTCCAGGTAATAGTCTCTTTCCTCTTCCGGTATATCGTTGGCCTTGCGGGGGTCATTTTGTTTTTTGGGCACCCAGATCCGGCCGTCGTTCCGCAGGGATTCCGACATCAGGGTCAGCTTGCTCTGGTGGTCGCCGGATACCGGGATACAGGTAGGATGTATCTGCGTAAAGCAGGGGTTGGCAAAATGCGCGCCCTTTTTATGGGCCCGCCAGGCAGCGGTAACATTGCTGCCCATGGCATTGGTGGAAAGATAAAATACGTTTCCATAACCGCCGGATGCCAATATCACGGCATGACCAAAGAAACGCTCCAACTGTCCGTTAACCAGGTTGCGGGCGATGATGCCGCGGGCCTTGCCGTCGATCATCACAATGTCCTGCATTTCATGACGGTTGTACATTTTTACATTACCCAGGGCCACCTGCCGCTCCAGAGCCTGGTAGGCGCCGATCAATAATTGCTGACCGGTTTGTCCGGCCGCATAAAACGTACGTTTTACCTGCACCCCGCCAAAGGAGCGGTTATTCAGTAACCCGCCATATTCACGGGCAAAAGGCACGCCCTGTGCCACGCACTGGTCGATAATGTTTACACTTACTTCCGCCAGCCGGTGTACATTGGCTTCGCGTGCACGGTAGTCGCCTCCTTTAATGGTATCATAAAAAAGACGGAAGACCGAGTCTCCGTCGTTCTGGTAGTTCTTTGCAGCGTTGATTCCACCCTGTGCGGCAATGGAGTGCGCCCGGCGCGGTGAATCCTGGAAACAGAAAGCTTTTACCTGGTATCCCTGTTCGCCCAATGCGGCGGCTGCAGAGGCTCCGGCAAGCCCGGTTCCGATCACGATCACTTCCAGTTTCCGTTTATTGGCCGGGTTTACCAACTTACAATGGCCTTTGTATTCGGTCCATTTATCTTCTAATTTTCCGGTTGGTATTTTTGAATCAAGCATAATTGATTTGAGATTTGAGATTTCTGATTTGAGATTTCAATGATCGGATGCGCACGGAGTTATTGGATCCATCCGAAATAAAAGCTTAATGGCATCAGCATAAATGCCAGGCAGATGATGATCGAATACACAACACCGGTGCCTTTTATAAGGCCGATGTATTTATGATTGGTAAGTCCCAGTGTGCGGAACGAGCTCTGAAATCCGTGTACGAGGTGCCAGAACAGTGCGATGACGCCCAATTCATAAATAATGATAATCCAAGGGTAAGTAGTAAACTGGTGCTTCATTTCACCATACAGATCATGGTATTCCTTAGCGCCGGGGGTGCCTTCCGGTACGATCTGACCGGAAGCAACATCAATATACATCGGCTCCAGGCCGCCAAAACGGCTGGGAACCCAAAAATCGCTGATATGGATCACCAAAAAAATAAGGATCAATGCTCCGAGAATACCCATCGCCCGGCTGTTCCAGGTACTTCCGCGGTTGCCCATTTTTACGGCATAACCGGTACCTCTTTTACTGCGGTTTTGTACTTCCAGTACCAAACCCTGGATAATATGCAACAGGAAGAATAAAAATAGGCCAATTTCCAACACCCGGGGCACAACCATTGAACCCATGAAATGTGCTGCTATGTTGAACATTACTCCACCGTCATTTGCCCAGATACAGGCATTTAAACCGGCATGAATAATGAGAAAAAGAATTAAAAAAATGCCCGACAGCGCCATGGTAATTTTCTTGCCAACAGAAGAAGTGAAAAATTGAGACCAGTTCATATTTTCTTATAGAAGGTGAATAAATTGCTGGCAAAGTTAACGCATCATGGTTAATTTGGTGACAAAAAAATGACAAGCAGGTAGTGAAATCCATGACCCGGGAATCTTTCCGGATACGGGTAAAGAATTTATTTAATAAAACGCTATTTTAGTGCCCTCACCAAATGAAATAATGTATGAGCGACATCAACGTTTATGAAAAATACTTTGAAAACCCATGCTCCGTTCCGGCGGATTTTGTTCCAAATCTTAACTCTTCTACCATCCGGGATAAAGATACCTGGTTCCGGGCCCTGGCGTTGCTGGAGCAACAGGCAGCAGCCGGAGCGCCCAAAGAGGCATTGGATATTCTTTTTGACCTGCTGTTTAAATCGGGCGCCGATCATACGGTAAGCATCTATTTTCCGGATGAGGTATATGCCTGGTTTTTTGAAAAAATGACCGGGGTGCTGACCCGCATAGGCGGGGCCTACCCGGAAGCATTACTGGAAAAAGCAATGGCGCTGGTACTCGCACGCAGCAAATATAAAAATCATTCCGGAGCAGCCGAGGCCTTTCAACAGGCGATCGCAGCCGGTGTAGCGGCGGCGGCTCCTGTATATTATTATTACCAATACGCCGGATTGTTGCCCGGGGCAGACAAAGAGGCCGCATTGGAACAATTAAAAACACTGGCAGCTGCAGGCAATCCCTGGGCCCTGGTGTATGAAGCCTATTACCAGATATGGTACAGCTCCGGTTTTGAACCCGATCCGGCCCTCGAGCAATTAATCAATCACCCGGATAAAAAATTGCAGCGGCATTACTATGATGTAATGCAGGGCTATTATGGCAAAAAGGGCGACCGGGAAAAACAGATCAGCCTTTTAAAAGAATCTGTCAGCAGATTTGATGCGGCTTACTCCCGCTATGTATTGGCCGAAATATCCTGGCCCGATGCGCAAACGGCAGAGGAACAAAAGGCCTTGCTCAAAGAGCTGGAAAAAGCGTATGAAGACGGATCGATGGATGCTGCCACCAGTCTTGGTCTGAAGCTGCTGCCACAAGCGCCCCAGGCTGCGCAGGACTATGAACGGTCAATCTTTTGGTTGAAAAAGAGTTGGGAATATGGCAATGCATATGCAGCTTACCGGCTGGCTTATTTATACCTGTATAACGAATGGGTAACCGATGTGCCGGCGGGACTTCAATTGCTGGAGGAAGCCAAGGCCGCGGGAAGCGTGGATGCAGCCATTGAATGGGCGGAAGTGCATATTGAAGGAAGGCTCACGGAGATCGACAAGAACGTCACTTTCGAAACGTTTGAGGTGCTGCATGCCAAACAGGTTCCTTATGCTACTTACCGGTTGGGTAATTTTTATGAGTATGGCGATACGGATCTGGGCATTACTGCTGATCTTACCCGGGCATTTCAATATTATAAAGAAGCGGCGGAGCAGCACCTGCCCATCGCGCAGTATAACGTGGGCCGGTTTCTTAAATACGGGTTTGATGACAACGCACCGGATGTGGAGGCCGCGATTCCTTATTTCACAAAAGCGGCGGAGGCCAACAATGCCCAGGCCAGTACGGAGCTGGGGTTGATTGCAGAAGTAGCCGAACAACCGGACTACGCCCAGGCGTTTGCGCATTTTAATAAAGCTGCGGAACTGGGATATCCTTATGCCAACTACATAAAAGGGCTGTACCTGGAATATGATTATCATCAGTCGGGGAAAACGGATCCTGCAGCAGCGGTGGAGTGTTATACCTATGCCGCCGGTTATAACGAAATGAACGCGGCCTATGAACTGGGACGTTGTTATAAGTTTGGAACCGGAATCGCACAGGACCCGGATAAAGCAATTGAATACCTGAAAAAGGCGGCGGAGGTCAGCAATCCCAAAGCACTTACAGAACTGGCCCTGAGTTATGAACGTGCGGAAGGTGTGGTTGAAGACCGGGAGAAAGCATTGGAATATATGGAACGGGCCGCTGCCCTTAACTATACCTATGCACAGTATGCAACCGGCCGGTATTACCTGCATGGTTATGTACAGGCAGACAGTACAAAGGGCCTGGAATGGCTGGAAAAAGCAGCAGCCAGCGAATATCCCTATGCATTGCTGGAGTTGGGGGATTATTATATGTTTGACTACGATCGCGTAGAGCAATATGAAAAGGCGCTGGACTATTACCGGCGGGCAAAAGACCAGCAGGTGTACTCCGATGGCCTGGGGTTATGTTACGAATATGGCATTGGTACAGAGGTTGCACCCGTAGCAGCTTTTAATGCATATACTTTGGCTGCCGAATATGGAAACAGCAATGCTAAATACCGGCTGGGGCGTTGTTATTATGAAGGATTTGGCACCGATAAAAACCTGGAAGCCGCTTTCCGCTGGTTTGGAGAAAGCGCCCACGAAGGCAATGACCATGCAAAAGTATACCTGGGCCGGCAGTATTTAAAAGGAGAGGGCATACCCCGTCAGCCGGAAAAGGCCGTAGCTTTATTTACAGAGGCTGCGGAAAATGAGTCAGCCAACGCACAGTATGAACTCGCCAACTGCTATCTGATGGGAGCGGGCGTAGATGAAGACGAGCAAAAAGCCCTTTACTGGTTTGAAAGGGCGGCGGAGAACGGCCATGAAGGCGCAAAAAAACTGACAGGAAGAAGAAGAAAATAATATGGAAACATCCAACAACGAATACTATTCTTTCCAGGTAAACCTGCAGGGGATGATCAGCCTTTTATCGGAGCACCTGTACAGCAATCCGAATACATTTATACGGGAGCTGCTGCAAAATGCGGTGGACGCTATAGCTGCGTTGCGCCAACTGGACGAGGGGCTTGAGGGAACGATACGAATTGAGTTGCCGGCGCCTGCTGAAGGTCAACCCGCTTTTAGCTTCCAGGATAATGGCATCGGGTTGAAGGAAGATGAAATACACCAGTTCCTTTCCGTAATTGGTGAAAGTTCCAAACGGAAAAATGCGGAAGACGCCCGGCTGTTCATCGGCAAGTTCGGGATCGGTTTGCTGTCCTGCTTTGTGGTCAGCGAAGCGATCACCATCGAAACCCGGTCGGCTTTTGATACGAATGGATTCCGATGGTCGGCCTTTAATGACGGACGTTACCAGATTGACCCGGTAGAAGCCCTGCCCATTGGCACTAGGGTATATCTTACCCCTAAAAAGAACTATGCGCATTTATTCCGGCCGGAGAACTTTATTCCGCAGATACGGTTTTACGGAGATGCGCTTCCTGAAAAGATTACGGTGGTGGCCAACGGTGAAGAAAAGCTGATTAACCCCGAACCTCCTGTATGGCTAAACCCGGATGCGAATCGCCATGCGTTGCTACAGGCGGGTAAGGAAGTCTTTCAACTTGCATTCCTCGACGCGGTACCTTTTCAAACAGAGTCGGGGAAGTGTACCGGCGTATTATACCTGTTGCCATATAAAGCCCAGTTTTCGGTGAAGCAGCACCATCGTATTTACCTGAAACGGATGTTTCTTGGAGAAGCGGATAACGGGTTGCTGCCTTCCTGGGCTTTTTTTGTAAAGATGATCGTGAACAGCAATGCGCTCAGTGCTACGGCTTCAAGGGAATCGCTGATGCAGAACGACCAGTTGCGGAATACACGCAAAGAGATCGGTGATACCCTTAAATCCTATCTCAAAAACATCCACAATATAGATCCGCAGGTGTACCAGAAGATCATGCAAACGCATTTTCTTCACCTGAAAGCCATGGCAGCAGAAGACGATGAGTTTCTCCGGTTGATCCTGGATGATCTTCCGTTTGAAACCAATAAAGGATTGCGGACTTTTAAGAACATCCGCGAACAATACCCGGTCATTTATTACTGCGCCGATTACGAAGAATTTAAACAGGTACAGCGCATTGCTGAATTCCAGGGCGTGCTTGTATTGAATGTAGCGTATACATTTGAAGAGGAATTGCTGAAAAAAATAAAGGGCATCCATAGGGAACTGAACATCCGGGAAATGTCATCGGCAAAATTGCTCGATACGTTTGTGAACATCAGCACGGAAGAAGCGGAGCGTTACCGTCCATTTATGAAAAAGATGATGGCGTTTGCACGGGCGTTGCACTGTACGGTAAGCCTGAAATATTTTGAGCCCCGGGATACCCCCGCGATTTTTACAAGGGCGGATGAGGATTTTGCAGAGGCAACGATAAAAAAACTAAAGGCCAGTGACAACCCCTTTGCCAATGCCCTCGGCAGCTTACAGCAGCAGCCCGAACTGTTGAACCAATTTTGCCTGAACATGAACAATGAACTGGTGCAGCATATGCTTACGCTGGATGAGGACTACATGTTGCAGGCCATTACAGAAGTGCTGTATGTGCAAGCATTACTCATGGGAAAGTACCCGGTAAATGAAAAACAGATGAATCTTTTCAACAGCGCGCTGCATTCGCTGCTGGTAATGGGCATGAAAAATTTTATTCAGATTTAAAACATTCTATATGTTGTATACCTTAAAAATTCAGAAATTATTGAATCAGGGCGAAGCGCTTTCTTTGCCCGAAGAGAAAATAAAGCTGCTGTTACAGGCGATAAAAATTGCCGATGAGAACGAGGATCTTGAATGGGGATATGATCTGCGGCTGATGCTGATAGAAACGGAGCGGGATGTAGCGTTTGCCAGGGAATCCATTCCGGCTTTTGCATGGGTCCTGAAAGTTTGTGATGAACATCCCGACCTGTTTTCGGAAACAGATTTTTTATGGCAATATAAATGGATGATGGCCGATCTGTATGATAATCCGCATGTATCGAAGGAGCAGGTACATGCAGCGCTGGAAGATTTTAAACTACGGCTGCAACGGAACGGTTATGGTTTGCGGGCCTATTATAATGAGTTGTACAGCGATGCGCTGGTACAAAAAGATACGGCGCTGATAAAGGAATATGGTGAAAAACTGAAAGCAGTGACCCGCGATTCAATGAGTGATTGTGAAGCCTGTGAAATGGATGCGGAGGTGAGCGCCACATTTGAACTACAGGGATTTGAACAGGGGCATGAGCAGGCGCTGCCCCTGCTGGAAAAGCAATACACTTGTGTACATGTGCCCATGCGTACCCTGGCAAACCTGAGTTATGAGGCATTTAAAAATAACCAGCCCGAGCTGGCACAGGAATTTTGTGAAAAAGCCGAAGTGGAGCTGGAAGCCTTAACGCACGATGCTTCCGCTTTGTTGTCGGAAATAAAATTGCTGGTATTTAAGACGTCCGCAAATCCGGTTACTGCCAAAGAACGCCTGGAGCAATTAATACCCAGGGTAACGGGCAACCTGAGCCGCAAAATGTTCCAGATGGCCCTGTATCTTATAGAAGCCCTGCGGCAGTTTCCGGAATCAACCCTGTTTCACCTGCTGCTTAAAGAAGATCATCCCTTGCTGCGGGCGGAAAAAACGGATTATACCCGTGATGAACTGCTGGCTCACTTCGAACAGGTAGCCCGGGATATTGCGGTATTGTTTGATAAACGTAACGGGAACCATAATTTCATGAGACAGCTGGAGGCGATCGTTTGAAACAATGGTTCCTACATATCTTTTTATTTTTAGTATCCGGTGAAAGTTGAGGCGCAGATGTGAAACCAACCGCAGAAGTTAATAAATAGTGCAGCGATGCATATTAAATTTGCTGAACGTATTCTTATAACCCGTAGCCAGGAGTATATTTTTGATTACTCCCAGGACTACGGCAGGCGCCTGCAGTGGGATACCTTTCTGAAGAAGGCGATGCTTGCAGGCGGCGCAACTCAGGCGGGACCTGGTGTAAGGGCCTGGTGCGTAGCAAAAGACGGATTGGGCATGGAAACGGAATATATATCTTTTAACCGGCCCGCAGCCACTGCAATTAAAATGACAAAGGGACCGTTTCTTTTCAAATCGTTTTTGGGATCATGGACGTTTAAACGAAAGGAACAGGATCGCACAGAGGTGATTTTTCTGTATGCCTTCAAACTGCGATTCCCGTTCTCGATATTTTCCCGGCAGATAAAGAGGAGTCTGCAGATGAACGTGCAACAACGGTTGAAGGACCTGAAACAACACATTGAGAAAAGTAATGACCCTGTGTAAATCATTTTGCGGCTTTTTTTACATTATCTTTTCTGGCATCTTATCAAAATAAAACAGCGGCCGGCATACCCGCACCGCTGTTCTTATATGCTGCCGTTGCAATAGTATCCTAGCTATTCATGAGCATTTCAATGTCATCTGCTTCAATCGGCATGGTCTTCATCAGGTCGATGTTGCCGCTGCGGGTCAGCAGGAAATTATTTTCAATGCGTACACCCAATTGCTCTTCCTCAATATAAATGCCTGGCTCAATGGTTAATACCATGCCGGCTTTGAGCGGTGAACGGAAGGGACCCAGGTCGTGCACATCAATACCCAGGTGGTGGCTGATGCCATGATAGAGGTATTTGCGATAGGCCCTGTTTTCGGGGTCTTCATTTTTTACATCTGCTTTGCCGAGCAATCCTAGTTTAAGGAATTCCTTCGTAGCTTGATCGCCCACTTTTTCATGATAATTAACAATGGTAATACCCGGTTTCAGTATAGAAGCAGCAAAGCGGTGTAGTCGCAGGCAGGTATTGTAAATTTCTTTCTGACGCTTGGTGAACCGTCCGTTTACAGGAATAGTGCGGGTAAGATCGGCATTATAGCCGCCGTATTCGGCACCAAAATCCATCAGGATCAGTTCTCCGTCCAGGCATTGTTGGTTATTGCTGATATAGTGCAGCGTACGGGCGCGGTCGCCGCCAGCGATAATGCTGCTGTAACCTTCTCTCGTGGCCCGGTTGTTGAGGAAGGAGTGCAGGATCTCCGCCTCGATTTCAAATTCCCATACGCCCGGTTTGATAAATTGTAATAAGCGGCGGAAGGTCTTTTCGGTAATGCCGATCGCTTTTTGGATCACCTCCACTTCTTCCGGCGTTTTTATAGCCCGCAACTCCTTCAGAACCGGTGCTGCACGCTTATACTGGTGCAATGGGAATTTTTCTTTCAGCTCCTTTATATAGCGGTACTGGCGGGTTTCGATCCATGAGCTCTTGCGGTCGTTCTCGTTGGTATCCAGGTAAATCGTTTCAGACGCATGGATCCAGGAATTGAGCAGAGCGGGCAGGGTATCCAGCCATACAATGGTTTTGATGCCGCTGATGGTTGCCGCCTCATTGGCCCGTAAACGCTTGCCGTCCCACTTCTCTTTTAGTTCGTTTGGACGCACCAGCACCAGCACTTCACGGTACTTGGGATCCGGATTGTCCGGGTAAAGGATCACCATACTGTCTTCCTGCTGTATCCCCGAAAGCCAGAACAAGCTGCTGTTGGGTTTGTATTTATAAAGTGCATCGCCGTTTTCGGGCATTTCATCATTGGCCAAAAAAACGGCGATCGCATTGCGCTCCATCTTATCGGTGAACCGTTTGCGGTTTTTGATAAAGATCTGGGGATTCAGTGGTAAATATTTCATGTGTCTGTATTTAAGCGAAACAACTGTTTGCAACGCAAATCCGGTTGTTTATGGGTTCCAAATATACGTAAAACTGCCAAGTGGCCGGAGGAAAGGCTGCTGCGCCCGGGCCGGGTGCATTATTGTTGAGAAGGAAGGGACTATAAAGAAAGAGCTGCCCTAAGAATAGGACAGCCTTCAAAATAAACACCACTTATACAAAAGTTAAGATGGACGTTTTTTTGCTTTCAATGTAAACCTCGATCCTTTTTTATTAAGTGCATAAAGCACATTCGTAAAATATTTTAATTTGTGTCATCTGATTCACCCGGGATCTCCAACCTGAAAAACAAGCGCAATGAGCGGCATTTATTTTTCCAGATACAGTACTTCATATTTCTATACCTGTGTCAACCACCTTGCGGCTGAAGTTTAAGATGCGGCCTTATTTCAGTATCCGACCTCTAAAAACAAACATGCTTGGTAAGCGTTTTACACGAAGCCTACGGATTTTTTTTTGCTCTACCAGTTGGTATGCTAAACTGCAAACGACGGACAGTATGAATCTGAAGCTGTCATAAGCAGATTTAAGTATGCATCCTGTTAATCTTTCTGGTTGTAATCTGGTACAAATATCACCTACTTTGCCATCCCCGGCAATACCCCAATCGTGGTATTTTTGGCCAGCGTTCCCGGACAGGTATGGAATATCTGCGCCGGAGGCGATGATTACAGCAGCATCGAGTAAAAAATAAGTTCTTTAACGCTGTTACATCCCAGTTTTCTAAAAATATTCTTCCGGTGGGTTCTTACCGTATCGGTGGAAATAAAAAGAAGGTTACCGATTTCTGTGCTGGAATGTCCTTTCGAAAGGAGGCCGCAGATCTCCTTTTCCCGGGTGCTCAGCTGCTCAATGCTTTTTTTATATTTAGAAAGCATGGGCTGGTTTTTCAGATAGAAATCGATCGTTTTTACGTACTCAAACACTTCGTCCCGGTCCAGTTTTATGGATAAGGTGATTTTCTTTTTTTTCGAAGTGCTGTTTTGCCGGATGATTTCCATCGTGATACCAAGGATATGGTCGCTTTCTGTTAATTCAGCCTCAGATTTAACCACCTCCGATAAGTTTGCCGTACCGTTCAGTTTTTCCTGAACCCGGTAAGATACCGAGGTATAACTTCTGTTCTGAACGTCAGCGGGATCACTCATACTTAAGCGGTTGTAATTTTGTACGTCAAAGATATTTTTTATTAATATGTGAAAAATACCCCAATTAGGGTATTTTTTGTATGGAGTATATTTCCTAAATCAATTCGATAAAAACAGCAGTTGCCATATTTTGGAAAAACCGCCGGCTGCAATTCCGGGGAAGGATGTGCAGCCGCTTTTCCACAAATCAGATAGTTTCTGTTTGGATCCACAGGTCGTGTTTGAGCAGTGTGTTGATTGTTTAAAATGTCCCGATATTCGCGGTTCGGACTGTTTTCCGGCGCATGGCATGAGCTCCATCCGTTTTAGGAGGTCGGAATCATTTTTATTTAAAACGGATGATGGCTTCTACCGGGAAATGGTCGGAAGGATATCTGCCATGATAGGTATCTGTTAAAATACCCCAGCTTTGGGCATTGCCATTCCGGGTAATGAAAATATGATCGATTACTTCATTGCGATCTACCGACTTGCCAAAGGCATTAAAGGACCCATTGTTTTCATAAGGCTCCTTTACATCGCCGTAGCTGTCTTTCAACAGTGTTGAATTTTCGAGGATATGGTACCATTCCGAATTCCGGTCGCCGTTAAGATCCCCCACCAATACGGCGTTGCTGTTGCCGGCGATTGCCGCGATCTTTTTAAGCATCAGGCGGGCACTTTCCACACGGGCTACTTTTCCTTCATGATCAAAATGTACACTGAAGAAATAGAACTTCTTTGCCGTCTTTTTATCCTTCAGGGCCACCCAGGAGCAGATACGGTTGCAGCAGCGGGCATCCCATCCCTTACCTGGTTTGTCAGGCGTTTCGGACAGCCAGAAATCGCCGGACTGCAGCAAGGTGAATTTATCCGTTTTATAAAAGATGGCAGAATGCTCACCTTTATCGGCTCCGTCGTCGCGTCCTTTGCCATAACGCGCATAAGCCGGCAGACGCTGGCTGATATCATCCAGCTGATTTTTAAAGCCTTCCTGGGTGCCGAACACATCAAAGTCGTGGTAACGAATAAGACTGGCCACTGGTTTCGCCCGGTCTTTCCAAAGATTGCCTTCATCGGCGGAGGTTTCCATGCGGAGATTAAATGTGGCTACTTTGAGCTGCTGGGCCGCCGCATAATAAAGAGTACTGCATATAAGTGTTGCTGCCAGTAAATATCGCTTCATAGTTCTATTGTATTTGTTTTGCAATCGTGTGGGCGCCAAGTTAGTAATTTGTTGCTGATTTCCCGGAGACAAGCACAAAAATAATATACCGCCAAGCAGTGGCCCAGAAAAACTGCCGCCCGGAAGCAAGCCATCTAAACGGCCGGTCATCAAGATTACCAGATTGTTATATTTCAGGAGGCCCGGTGGCCGAATAGGCCGTGTATTCTCAAAAGTACTATCTTCATAAAACTTCCGGAAGCAACCGGGAGGTCCGGAAAAAACACATGATTTTTGTGTAATTATTTCGTGTAATTTTAAAGTCTACTACCAGCCGGTATATGCTTGTTATGCTTCAGAAAATCAGGGAAGGGGATCAGGGGTCATTTCACGAGTTTTACAACTTGTATCATGAGCGCTTGTATCAATACATTTATATGTATACCCGTTCGGAATGGCTGGCCGAAGAAACGGTGCAACTGAGTTTTATTAAAATATGGGAGCAACGGAAAAAATTATCCACAGAATACAGTCTTTCCACCCAACTATTCAGGGTTGCTAAAAGTACCCTGATCGACCTGTTGCGCAAAAATAAAATCCGCGAAGTGGTTCAGCTGCCGCATCCGGAAGCTCATCCTGAAACGCTTTCAGTAATCACTGCTATTGAAATGAAGGATGATCTGAAACGGGTGATGAAAACCATTCATGATCTGCCGATGATGCAGCAACAGGTGCTGACCGAAACCCGTATCAACGACCTTTCTCATAAAGAAACTGCGGCCCTGCTTTCTATTTCCGCCAAAACCGTTGAAACCCATGTTACAAGAGCCGTTCGCCGGCTGAGAAAAACCCTTTCTGTATTTTTTTAAAAAAAAGTTGTTGTCCGTGTAAGGGATTTTTTTTGTTTGTACGAACAATAGGGTATGGAAGTCTCTCCGGAATTATTACAACGCTTTTTTGAAGGGCATTGCTCGAAGGAGCAGGAGGCCGGAATCAGGGAATGGCTGGTAAGGCATCCGGAGGTGTTGGCGCCTTATATGACCGAGCAAAACTGGGAGCAGTTCCAGGCAGGGGGCTCCATACCCGCTGCGGCGTCGGAGCGGATGCAGCGGTATGTGCTCAGAAAAATGCGCACACGCTCACGCTACCTGCAATGGAGCGCCGCTGCTGTGTTAGCGGGATTGCTGGCAGGACTCGCATATCTTCAAATGCAACGGAAGGAAATGCCTTTTGTACCCGAGGCGGTGGCTATGACCTGTATACAGGTTGTCAATTCCTCTTTCGTGGTAAAAAATGTAAAGCTTCCAGATGGTTCGCAGGCAGCACTGGCTCCGGGAAGTATGCTGGAGTACGATTCTGTATTTGGACTTCGGAGAGATGTGCAGCTAGCTGGAAATGCTTCCTTTTCGGTGGCGAAAGACCGGTCCAGGCCCTTTTGTGTACATACCCGTAATATTAATGTAACGGCACTGGGAACCGTGTTTAGTATTGAAGATAAAGATACCTTGTTGACCAGTGTCCGGCTACTGGAAGGCAAAGTGGTGGTAAAAAGAGAACCGCATGTGGCTAAAAAGATCCCTGAAGTATTCCTGAAGCCCGGCCAGGAGTTGTTGTTTAACAATGAAGATTTCTCCAACAGGGTACAACGGTTCGGCGATAAACCGTTGCCTGAAAAAACGGACGCCGCACATGCCGAAGGCCCCATTACAACCATACTGGAGTTCAATAATGAACCCATGGATGCCGTGTTTAAAAAAATAGAACAACAGTATCATATAAAGATTGCCTTCAATGAGGCGGCAGTAAAAGATATGCGTTTTACCGGTATGTACCGGCCTTCTTCAGAAACGATCGAGCAGTTTCTGAATACGCTTGTATTGTTAAATCATCTTCAAATGGAAAAAACAAAAACTGGTTTCCAGATCCGTGCCGAAGAGTAACAGGGAACCTGTTTCAAATAAATCAACGCTGTTTATCTCCCAAAGGAAGTTTGGGTTTTTAAAGAAGAAAAATTAAATCAGAATCGTTTATGAAGCAATTACGCATCGTACTGCTATGGCTTGCCTGTGTCCCATGTATTGCATTTGGGCAGGGCGGCGGAACCAACTCGGCAACGGGTGTAGTAAAAAATGAGAAAGGAGAGCCGATGGCCGGAGCCTCGGTGCTTCTGCAAAAAGCAGATGACCCCTCGAAGGGACTAACTACAGCAACCAACCAGAACGGGATCTTTCAATTCAATAATATTCCCCCGGGGGCCGGGTACCGTTTTATTGTGAGTTATGTAGGATATCAGTCTGATACCCTTGCTGGGTATGAGGTAAATGCAAATAGCCGTATTTCCATCAGTGTGGAGCTGCAGCCCAGTGGCAGTGCCCTGGATAAAGTAGTGGTGATCGGTTACGGCTCTATGCGTAAGAAGGATCTTTCTGCAGCGGTGGCAACGGTGCCCGACCTGGAGCAGGCCAAGAGCCGGCCGGTGCTGAGTGTAGAAAACATGATGCAGGGAAAAGTGCCGGGCATTACTGTAACCAATGATGGAGGTCACCCCGACAGGGGAGCCAAAGTGGTAATCCGGGGAATTGGTAACCGGAGTGGGGAAAGCCCCTTATACGTGGTAGACGGAGTGCCCAATGCACCATATAACCCGGCTGATGTGGAATCGATTACCATTTTAAAAGACGCGGCTTCCGCGGCTATTTACGGGGCTTTTTCCGGTGCGGCCGGCGTAATCCTTATTACTACAAGGCAGGCAAAAAAAGGCGAGCCCTCTGTAGAATATGCGGGTTTTGCCGGTGCCAAAAAGGCCTGGCGTTTACCCCAGTCTTTAACCGCGCAAAAAGAAGCAGAAGTAGCCAACTTAGCGGCCGCCAATGCGGGCTCCCAACCACTGGATGGATGGAATGCCGCTAAAAACCCCTATGCACAGGAAACCCGCACCGACTGGATCGGCTCTATCTTCCGCACCGGCCTCATACAGCGGCACACGGTAACGGTCAATGCCGGTACCGAAAAATTCAGCACCCTGTTCCAGGGGCGTTATGAAGAAAACCAGGGTACCCTGTTAAACACTTATGCAAAGAATATGTCGTTGCGGTTCAACGCCGGTTACCAGATTGCTCCCAATGTAAAATTCCGGCAGGAGCTGTTTTATAATAATAGTGACAGCCGCGGTACGGCTACAGAAAGCGGGTATAGCGGTACTATCCTGTCTGCCATCTATATGCCACGTTCTGCCACGCCCTATTATGCGGATGGAAGTTTTGGTGGCGTAGGCCCGCGGGAATCGGCCTACCTGGGTATTCATGGCGATGTGATCAACCCGGTAGCCACCCTGCTGCGAAATAAGCCCGATAACAAGGGCATAGACATCCAGTCTGTTTCAGAACTGGCTGTTACAAATTTATTCACAAGGGGCCTTTCCTTTATCACGCGCTTCTCTTACCGCCAGGGTCAGACCCTGTATAAAAACTTTACGCCCCGCCGTACGGAACCGGGTAAACCCAATAATGCCAACCAGCTTGATTATAAAACAGATAAAACAAACAACTGGATCTGGGAAAATACGCTGAATTATGCGCGGGTATTTAACCAACATAGCCTGGGACTGATGCTTTCTACCACGGCTCAGCAGAATAGCGCAAAAGGATTTAGTGCTTCTGCAAAAACATTTGACAATGAAGCTACCTGGGCGCAATTCTTTGCCTTTGCCGGTAATTTTACAGACATTCAGCCTGCCGACTGGGACTGGAGAGACCGCAACCTGTCTTATGTAGGACGGTTTTCCTATAGCTGGGCCGACCGGTATTTTATGACGGCCAGTCTGCGGAATGATATTGCCCAGCGTTTACCGGTAAACAATCGTTCCAAATATTTCCCGGGGGTAACAGCCGCCTGGAAGCTGAGCTCGGAGCCGTTTTTTAACGTAGATGCGGTGAATCTGCTGAAGATCCGCGCCAGCTGGGGACGTATCGGAAATATCAGTTCCATCGGCGATCTTTATTATGCCTACCCCAGCCTGTCAAGAGATAATATGTACCAGGTAGGTAATGGTGGCTTGCAGACCTTTGTGTATTACCTGGCCAGCAAGAATAATCCGAAACTGAACTGGGAAACTTCTGAGCAAAAGGATCTTGGTATCGATCTCAGCCTGTTGCAGGACCGGTTGACTATTACCGCTGATTATTTTGATAAGCTAACCATTGACCTTTTAAAACTGCAAGACGATCAGTGGCCTAATTCGATGGGATTTGGTGCGCCCTGGATCAACCGGGGTAAGATTAAAAATACGGGCTTTGAATTCAGCGCTAGCTGGCGGGGCCGCATTAATGAACTGAACTATGAGCTGAACGGAAACTTTGCAACCCTCAAAAACCGGGTAGCTTATATTGACGAAAATCCAAAATCCTCATGGAATGATGGGCCAACCTGGAGAGGCACTATGCAAGCCTATCGCTCTGTAGTGGGCCAACCCTATAACTCCTTCTGGCTTTACCAGACGGGGGGTATCTTTCAAACCGATGCTGAAGCTGCAGCCTATGTAGGGCCCGATGGCAAACGGATACAGGGAGAAGCCAAGGCCGGTGATTTGAAATTTATTGATCAGAACGGGGATGGTAAACTGAACGACGATGACCGTGTATTTATGGGTAATGCCTTTCCAAAGGTAACCTATGGCTTTACAGCCAATGCCAGCTGGCGGAATTTTGATTTCAGCATGTTCTGGCAGGGCGTAGGCGGGGTGAAGCTCTTCCACGTATTTAAAGAATCTACCCTCAACGCTTCGGAGCAGGGCTATAACCGCTGGGATAAGATACTGGAGGCATGGTCGCCCACCAATACTGGCGGAACCATTCCCCGTATTTCTGCTAATGATCCCAATAAGAATTTTCAGACGCCCTCCGACTGGTACCTGGAAGATGGCGATTACCTGCGGCTGAAAAGCCTGGTGCTGGGCTATAATTTTAACAAGCTGTACCGGAATATGAAACTGCGCGTATATATCAGCGGGGATAACCTGCTCACCTTTACCAAATACTCGGGCATGGATCCGGAAGTGGGTGGCTTTGGATTTGATGGCGGTCAGTTTCCTGTGTCAAGAATTTATGCAGCAGGTGTGCGCCTGACGTTTTAAACATGGTTAAACAGAAAATTAAAATCAGTATATGAACTATAAATTTACTTCCATATTGCTCGTGAGCTTATTGGTAATGGCTTCCTGCAGCAAGAATTGGGTAGACTCAAAACCACAGGGGCAAGCCTCCACGGCTTACCAATGGGACGGAGAAAAGAATGTGAATGAGGCTATTGGCGCTTTATACGTGCCTATGAAGAATGAAGGCACCTGGGGGCGCAACCTGTTCTGGATGCAGAATGCCAGCGATGACCTGATCGTGGGGCGCTCCAAGGCCGATGGTGAGAACATCAAGAATTTTATCTGCTCCGGTAACGAAGGCTATATGAAAGATGGCTGGAACGATCTTTACTGGATGTTGAACAAGGCCAACCAGGCTATTGGCGGTGCTGCAAATGCTACCAATATTTCGAACGATCTTAAAAACCGGGTATTAGGCGAGGCCTATTTTATGCGTGCTTTTGCCCATTTCTGGCTGGCCTATCTCTGGGGGCATAAAGATCAGGGGGTGCCCTATGACGCCATCGAGAACCCTGAGTTTGGCAAACGGATGCTTCCGCAGTTAAAATCGGTTACGGACAACTACGCGGCCATTGCCGCGGATCTGCAAAAGGCCGCCGACCTGTTACCATTGTTCAGTACCTATGATGACACCAATAAAGGACGGGCCCATAAGGCGGCTGCACTGGGCTACCTGGTGAAAACCTATGCTTACTGGGCACAGTTTGACAATAGTAAATGGGCCCTGATCCCCGCTATTTGCGACCGGATCAAGAATGAATGTGGCCGGGCATTGATCACCGGCAAGGCAACACCGGCGGAAAATTACCGTGCTGTTTTTAAAATTGCCAATAACTGGAGCAGTGAGTACATCTGGTCCGTAACATCCGGTAACCTGGGTGGATCCGAATTCATGGGTGTGGTGCTCGAAAACAAAGGCTGGGGCATCTACAATGGCTGGGGTTATTTTCAGCCAACCGAAGAACTATACGATGAATATGAAGCGAATGACCCCCGCCGGGAAGCCACCATTTTAAAATTTGGAGATAAGTTTACTTTTTTTGGTGTGGAAAGAGCCTATTCTTCTACAAACAGTCTCTCCGGCTTCCAGATCAATAAATACATGGAGCCCTATAGCTATGGCTCCAACAGCGATCCCAAAACCAATGACAAGATTAACCAGAATGGTGACTATCCCACTACCGCGTTAAACCTGCCCCTGATGCGCTATGCCGAGATCCTCTTGTTTAAAGCCGAGGCGTTGATTCAACAAGGTAAGAACGGTGAGGCGGCTGCACCATTGAACGAGGTGCGGGCAAGGGTGGGCCTGCTGCCGATCGCAAATCCCACGCTCAACGACCTGAAGCATGAACGTCGTTGTGAACTGGCCTGTGAGTGGACAGACCGGCTGATGGACCTGAAACGCTGGAATGATGTGGCAAAGATCAACGCCCCGTTACATGGACGTATTCACGCAGACAAATCCAACCCGGCCTCGGCCTATACCATACAGCAGGTTTGGCCGGCGCGCAATTATACCCAGGCAAAGATGGCCTGGCCTATTGCGCCGGATGAGATCAATCGTACCGGGGGCGCTTATAAACAAACGCCGGGTTGGTGATCGCGTTCCTAAAATGCAAAACACAGTGCACGTTTGATTGATACAATGTAAACCGAAAGCGAAGCGGCCCCATTTCCAGATGGGGCCGCTTCGCTTCATTATTTTAAATGAGGAGGCAGATGATCTGCTGCGGGTTCGTTACTAAAACAACCCGTATAGTTGCGAATCGATCTTGGAAATGATCTTTCCAAAATCCTCCACGTTATCGGCAAAATTGTTTTTGTCTACATCAATAATCAGCAATTTACCTTCCTTGTAAGAGCCGATCCATTTATTATAATATTCATTCAGCCGCTTTAAATAATCCAGCCGGATATTTTCTTCATATTCCCGGCCGCGTTTCTGGATTTGTCCTACCAGGGTAGGCACAGAGGCGTTCAGGTAAATCATCAGGTCTGGTGGGTTCACCATCGATTTCAGGGTCTGGAAAAATTGATAGTAGTTGTCAAAGTCCCGCTTGCTCATCAGCCCCATTTCATGAAGGTTCGGCGCAAAAATATTGGCGTCTTCATAAATGGTACGGTCCTGTATAACGGTTTCTGTGCCGTTCTGGATATCGATCAGTTGCTTTAACCGGCTGTTCAGGAAGTAGATCTGCAGGTTAAAGCTCCAGCGGGGCATATCGTCATAGAAATCCATCAGGTAGGGATTGTGATCCACATCCTCAAAATTAGGGATCCACTTATAGTGTTTGCTCAACATTTCTGTTAAGGTGGTTTTACCGGCGCCAATATTGCCGGCTATGGCAATGTGCTTGGGTTTGGATTTTGATTTAGCCATATTACGGATGTGATACAGGAATGGTTTCGTAGTGAAAAATAACCATTCTTTTTTAAAATGGTCTTATTTTTCTTAGAAGTATTTTAAGCCCATCGCCCTGCGCACCAGGTCCATGGTTTTTTCAGCATTTTCCGCTGCTTTCTGCGCACCCACTTTTAAAATAATGCTCAAGGCGCGTTCATCTTCCCGGATGGCTTTTGCTTTTTCCCGGATTGGACTGATAAAGCGTACCATGTCCTCGGCCAACTGTTTTTTCAGATCTCCGTAACGGATGGTACAGGCATTAAAATCGGCTTCATATTTTTCAATAAGCTCCGGAGCGCTTACCAGTTTCATCAGATCAAAGATATTTACGATATAATCCGGTTTTTCGGAGTTAGGCTCCGTGGGCCCGGAATCTGTTTTCGCCTTCATTACTTTTTTCCGGATCATATCATCGTCGTCCGACAAATAAATGGTTGCATACTGGTTCTCGCTCTTGCTCATTTTTCCCGCACCGTCCAGGCTGGGTACTTTCAGCAATTGTTCTCCGAAGTTGAATGCCTGGGGTTCCGGAAATACCTCGCCATAACGGTGGTTAAAACGGTTGCCGAAGGTACGCGTCATTTCCAGGTGTTGCTCCTGGTCCTTTCCCACAGGCACATACATAGCGCGGTGGATGAGGATGTCGGAAGCCATCAGTACGGGATAGGTGAGCAGCCCGGCGTTTACGTTTTCCGGCTGCAGTTTTACCTTGTCCTTAAACGTGGTGGTTTTTTCCAGTTCTCCCTTATAGGCCAGCATATTTAGATAAAGATACAGCTCCGTTGTTTGCGGCAGGTCGCTTTGGCAATAGAGTACACATTTATCCGGGTCCAGTCCGCTGGCCAGGTAATAAGAAGTTACAGAAAGTACATGTTCTCTTAATTCCTTTGTATCCGGATGAGTGGTTAGTGAATGCAGGTCGGCTATAAAAAAATAACAATTGTATTCATCCTGCATTTTTACATAATTCCGTAATGCGCCAAAATAATTCCCCAAATGGAGGTGTCCGGTTGGCCGTACCCCACTTAAAACGATTGCTCCTTTTTTACTCATAGGCCGCAAAGATAGATAAAGTTTGATGTTTGTCAGAAGGAGTCCTTCGATGGTTTTCTACTCCAGGGAATCTGCATTCAGGATTGCATTATTATCGTATGCCCGGCTAATCATCGGAAACGGATCCGTCAAATATGGAAAGCAGCAGGGGTTGAGGTGAGGCGTCAATGACCGGTTGCAGGGTTTTTAAAAAACCGGGGCTTACGGTAGGACAGCCGTCGCTTTGACAAATCTCGTAATGTACTGCTGTTTCGGGTACACAGGCATGGGAATGCAGCACCACAAACCGTTCAAAGGCGTTATTGTTGCTGCTGTCAAGCCCGTATAGCTTATAGGCCAGTCCGAATTTTCCCTGGTAAGGGCTTCCTATGCGGTAGTTGCCCAGAGCAGTGCAGTGACTTCCCACTTTATTGCTGTACCTTCTTCCCTCCAGCCATCGTTCATTGCACCGCCCATGCGTTACCAGTCCGGAGGCTATAACCGTATCCTCGTTCAAGTCGTACACATAAAAGCGTTTCTGGGAAGAAGGCTGCTGCATGTTGATCAGCAATGCCCGGTTCGGATTAAAATGCCGGTTCCGGATAACGGTTTTGATCACGGTCAATTGTGATGCAGCGGGCGCCCAGGGTGCCGGCCGGGCAGCAGCAGCGACTGGAACATTACGGCCGGCCTCATCCCGATGATAGTAAATAAAACCACCGGCAAGCAGGAGCAGGCTCACGAGTATAAACAGCTTTCTCATAAATGGCCTTTGCAAGGAGATGCGGCAGCAAGGCATTTCCATAAGAATTAACGGGTGTCGGTCGGTTTTTAAAAGCGATCTCAAAAAAATATCCCGACGGGTACCGGGATATTTTAAGTAAACATTTATGCTAAGGGCAGATTTAAAATTCGTGTCCCAGTTTTTCTTTTTTGGTGCGCAGGTATTTTTCATTGTGCTCATTGGGCGTGATCACGATCGGAACACTTTCCACGATCTCCAGCCCATAGCCGATAAGCCCTACGCGTTTCCGCGGATTGTTACTCATCAGGCGGAGTTTAGTCACATTGAGGTGACGCAGGATCTGCGCGCCCACTCCATAATCCCGCTCGTCCATTTTAAAACCCAGGTGTAGGTTGGCCTCAACGGTATCCATCCCGTTTTCCTGTAATTTATAGGCTTTTAATTTGTTCATCAGGCCAATACCGCGTCCTTCCTGATTCATATATAAGATAATGCCCTTACCTTCCTGCTCTACCATTTGCATGGCTTTGTGCAGCTGATCGCCGCAATCGCAGCGCAGGGAGCCCAGGATATCACCGGTAAAACAAGAGGAGTGTACCCGTGTCAATACCGGTTCGCCCTTTTCCCATTCCCCTTTTATCAAGGCCAGGTGCTCATTGTTACTGTTCTTATCCCTGAACGCCACAAGGGTAAAATTACCATATTGGGTGGGCATATTCACCCGGACGATCTCTTCAATGAGCGAATCGCGTTTCAGGCGATATTCAATCAAGTCTTTAATACAAATCAGTTTCAGGTCAAATTTTTTAGCCACTTCAATAAGATCCAGGAGCCGGGCCATTGAACCATCGTCATTCATGATCTCTACCAACACGGCGCCATGCGGGTAGGGAAACCCTGCCAGTCTTGCCAGATCCGTTGCTGCTTCGGTATGACCTACGCGGCGCAGCACTCCGCCTTTTTTGGAGCGCAGGGGAAAGATATGCCCCGGGCGGCCCAGGTCTGACGGATTGGTAAAAGGATTGTTTAATGCTTCAATGGTTTTAGCCCGGTCTGATGCGGAAATACCCGTACCACAACCATTGCCCAGCAGGTCTACAGAAATGGTAAAGGCCGTTTCATGCAGGGCCGTGTTGTTGGTAACCATGGGGGGAAGGTTCAGCTCGTCGCACCGTTCCTCGGGAAGGGGAGCACAAATCAGTCCGCGGCCGTTTTTGGCCATAAAGTTTACAATTTCGGGAGTAATGGTAGCAGCAGCGGTAATAAAATCGCCTTCATTCTCACGGTCTTCGTCATCTACAACGATTACAAGTTTGCCATTTTTTATCGCTTCAATGGCTGTTTCTATTGTATCAAACATATGTATTACTGAAATTTATACAAAGATAACGATTGTAAGCGGGGTTTGGTTTATGCTTTCCTGATTCGCGGTTTGGATTCAGGGCCAGGTGATAAGGCGAGCCGGGCGTTTTGCAGGTTTCACCGGTCATATCCTGTTTTGTAATAAAAAAACTGTGATAAAATTTTTAATCACAAAAATCGTATCACAAAACTGTAATAAGAAATTTGTAATATTTATAAATATCACAAATTTCTTATTACAACGGGTTAGCCGGCAGTTTTAGCTGGCCGGAAGTTTTGAAAGGGGCATGTAAGTGCCTGTAACATTAAAGCAACTCAAAGCAGGCACCGGAATGATTTTTAAAGAAAGGGGTTGTTTATTGATTTTCAATAAATAAGGCTGGTTTATCCAGAAATATTTGTTTGGATAATAAAATTGATCCCGGTCAAAAATTAACGGCTGTTAGGGCTCTGGTTACAATTTGTTAATATTTGAGCCGGAAATGTTAAAATTTATTCTGTTTCTTTGCCCCCAGAAATCACTTAATCCCAAATTTATGCTAAAGAAGATTTATCTATTCATAGCTGTGGCGCTTCTCTCCACGGCTTTTCTGCATGCCCAGGTAACTACGAGTAGTATTACGGGTGTTGTTAAAGACCCAAAAAATGAAGTACTGGTAGGAGCTACGGTTGTGCTGACATATGAGCCTACCAATACCGTGTATACTACAACTACCAGAAAAGGTGGGGTGTTTGATATTCAAAATATCAATCCCGGTGGGCCCTATAAGCTGGAAGTGACCAATGTGGGGTTCGAAGCATATGTAAAAACTGAGATCAATATACCTCTTGGTGACACTTATAACGCAATCGTGGAAATGACCAATACCTCCCAGGTGCTTACCGAAGTGGTGGTGAATGCAGCGGCAGCACGGAATCAAAGGACCGGGGCAGCCACCAATGTTTCAAGAACCCAGGTATTAAACTTTCCCAATATCAGCAGAAGTTTATTAAATGTATCCCGGCTTACCCCACAAAGCAATAATACCCCAAGCGGAACGAGTTTTATGGGTATGAGCCCTCGCCTGAACAGTATTACCATTGATGGCTCTTTGTTTAACAATAACTTTGGTTTGGGATCCAACGCGCTTCCTGGAGGAGCGTCGCAGCCAATCTCTATTGATGCGATTGACCAGGTGCAAATAAACGTGGCACCTTATGATGTGCGCCAGGCAGGATTTACCGGTGCCGGTTTGAATGCGGTGACAAGAAGGGGGACAAACAATCTTTATGTAACTGCATACGATTTTTATAAAAATCAGAGCTTTAATGGTAAGAAGGTAGATGGTGCAACTATTCCTTCTATACAAAAATCTTCATCCAACCTAGTAGGGGCCAGCGTAGGCGGACCTATCATTAAGAATAAACTGTTCTTCTTCGGAAACTTTGAATACGAAAAAAGAACCAACCCCGGACAGCTGGGCGTTGCCTACACAGACGCAGAAAAGGACAATCCCAATGTTGTAAAAAGTGTTTCCGCCGCACAAATGGACAGTGTACGGAACTATCTCATCAGCAAATATCAATATGACCCGGGTGTTTACCAGGGATATAATTTTAATACGACCAATACAAAATTCCTGGTACGCTTAGATTGGAACATAAACGATAACAACCGGTTTTCTATTCGGTATAACCAATCGCAAACAAAAGATGATCAGCTTACCAATACAAACAGCGGACCCTCACCGAGGATCAATAACGGACGTATTGGTGCTGGTAGTAATGGCTCCGGGGCAAGCATCAATGGTTTGAACTTCGCCAATTCAAATTACGTTCAAAACAACAATGTATATTCAGTAGTTGGAGAGTTAAACAGCAAATTATCAACTTCCAGCACAAACCAGTTATTGGTTTCCTATACTAAAATACATGACTTCAGATCCACTCCGGGAAAGCAGTTCCCGTTTGTGGACATCATGCGTGATGCAAACAATGTATTGATGAGTTTTGGTTCAGAAATATATTCTTATAAAAACGATCTCAAAAATACAACGTGGAATGTTGCGGATAATTTCAGCTATACTGTTGGCCGGCATAATTTATTGGCTGGTGCCAGCTTTGATTACTTAACATTTGAAAACTCGTTCTCAAATTTTGGAGGTCAGAGCTATTACCGGTTCAATTCATTAAACGACTTTTTAAAGGATTCTTCTCCCACCGTTTTCGCCCTTACTTACAGCAATACTGACCGGAACGGTATTACGCCGGCGGCGGCTAAGTTTGGCCAGCTGGGGTTCTATCTTCAGGATATTTTTACCGTAAATCCCCGCTTCCGGCTTACTTATGGTTTGCGGTTTGATCTGCCCTTCTACCCGGGTGAGCGCATAAAGAATGATTCGCTTTATGCCGTATTGTTGAAAGATCCAAATGGAAATGATTTCAGAGCCGATGTAAGTACCTGGCCGAAACAGCGCATACTGGTATCTCCCAGGGTGGGCTTTACCTACAATCTGTCTGAAGATAACAGTTGGGTGCTTAGAGGAGGTTCTGGTATTTTTACAGGAAGAATTCCTTTTATCTGGTTGGTTAACCAGTCTTCCGATAACAACGTGCTGAATACCATGATCACCAAAAGCGGTGTAGATGCAAAGGACCGTAAATTTGATCCGGACCGTACAAAATATGTACCCGATCCCCTGCCTACAAAAAGGGATATTGTTTCGGGAGCCTACTATAGTGTGACAGCTCCTGATTTTAAAATGCCTCAAACGTGGAGGAATAACCTGGCAATTGACAAGTCCTTTGCGCATGACTTTGTAGCAACTCTGGAGGCGATCTATTCTAAAACAATAAATGGCGTATACCATTGGAATGCCAATTTAGGTCCGGCGAGGGATTCCTCAAGAGGCGATCAGCCCTGGAAATACTATAAGCGTTATCTGACAACGGTTAAAGGTCTTACAGATGTGTTGGTAATGGACAATAGCTCAAAGGGGTACTCTCTTGCGCTTACTGCCCAGGTTCAGAAAAGGTTTTCGCACAACTGGCAAGGTTCTGTTGCCTATACCTATAATATCGCAAAAGATGTATCTCCCAATAACGGCGACCGTTCTCAAAGTTCATGGACTCAAAATAATATTATTCTTAATCCCAATGATCCGGAATTGTCCTATTCAGCTTATTCAGTTCCACACAGAGTTACCGCTTATTTCTCCTATCGATTGGAATATGCAAATAAAGCAATGGCAACAACATTTGGATTGTTCTACGCAGGCTCTTCTCAGGGAAGATTCCATTATAAATATTCAGGGGATGTAAATGGGGATGGTACTGGTAATGATCTCTTATATGTTCCAACAACAAGAGATGGATTAGAGCAGCAATTTACCACGTTGACAACAAAGAACCCTGATGGTAGTGTAAAGGGAACCTATACGCCTGTACAGCAAGCAGATGCCTTCTGGAAATTTGTAGAAAATGATAAGTTTTTAAATGATCACAAGGGAAAATTTGTTGACCGGTATAGTAATTTACTGCCTTGGACCAATCAGTTAAACCTGAGGATATTGCAGGATTTTTCTATCAGGGCAGGTGGTCACAAACATACATTACAGGCGAGTGTGGATATGGAAAATTTCCTGAATCTGTTAAACAACTCATGGGGTAATGTTTATGCTTTGAACTATGGGTCATTTGCTGAACAAAGTATTTTAGGCGTTTCAAGTGGAAAGTTCACTTTTGATCCTACAGGCGAAGCAAAAATTTATAAGAAGAATGTTGCTTTTGCCAGCACCTGGGGTATGCAATTAGGTATCCGTTATATTTTTTAAGGAACAGTTTAAACTCCTACAGAACTTAAAACCGCCTTCGGGCGGTTTTTTGCGAAATAAGGGTAGCGGTTGAGGCGACAGGCATCCTTTGTGATAAACAAATCTCCGCTCCTCCGAATGCAGCAGCGCACCAGCCCTACAGAAATGTTTCAACAGAGGATACAGGGAGCCCTGCTTCTCTCAAAAGCCAAATATGCCCGCCAACCCGACCCCCAACTGCGTTTTTACAGATTCGTTCATGCGGGTGCATATCCGGCGGCCGTCCGCCATATACAAATGGTCGCTTCCGGCACCCGTACGCCAGTGCTGCAAGGAGCTGTTGAGTTGCAATCCAACCCGCAGCCCAAGTTGATAGTGGAGGCCCAGCGATCCGCCTGCGCCCCAGCCGGTAGCATGGTGTACAAAACTGAGCGGGTGACTGAAAACAGAACGGAGCCGCCAGTCGGCTTCCGCATGATAGGTATGGTATTGACTGTTGATGTTGGCCCTGATTTCCCAGTTTTGGGGCAACCTGATCTGTCCTTCAATACCAAGAAACGGCCCCCGCCATTGGGCATTGTAACTGCTTTTTGCATGTGTGGCAGCGGGGCCCTGGATCCGGTAACCGGCCTTTGAAATAAAATAGCCGGCTTGTGCGGCCAGCGAAAAGATTCCGCTCCTGAATAACAGGTAGTTGCATCGCACCCTATAATCATGAGTGTTGTTCCTGCTCCGGAATTTAAGAAAGGTAACCGGAAGACTTCTGTTATTCCCTGCATAGTCGATATCGGTAACCCTGCCGGAATACCCGTATTGCCGGGCTGCTGCAGCTTTCAGCGTAAATCGGCGGCTGAACTGATACTGTCCTTCCAAGCAGAAACCGGTGCGTCTCAGCCGGATAAAATTCAGCTCGGACAGGATATTCGGGTTAGTGCCTTTTGCATTCCCTGCAATGGACCAATGGAAATTTTCTACCGAAAATAGGGGCGCAAATGATATATGAAAGTGTTTTTTTTGCGTAACTGCCTGGCCTGACGCTGGTAGGCAGGGGACCAACAAACCATAGAATAGTGCGGTGATTTTAAACAGGTGGCTCATTGTTTTATTTTCAGATAAACAGGTTTTGTAGCTTCCAAATTACTCCAATTTTGTTAATGCGGCCTATAAGCACCCGAATTCATTTATTTCGAACAAAAAAATTAAGGAAAATTCAAAAACAGGACAAATGTCCGTAATTTTGTGTCAAATATGCAGAAGATGAAATCTTCAAAAAAACGATATGGTAAGGAGGCTCCGCCGGCGAATCTTCTGGAAGAACCAGCTGCTGCCTATTACACCAGCTCCAGTATTGTAGGTAATTCTATTCACCTGATGGGCCTTAAAGATGATCGGTCCTTTAAAGCGGTCAGGAACACGGCTGATTTTATCGATTGGATCCGCAGCGGCCTCCCCAAAAAAGCCCTGGATCATCTTGCCGGAATAATGGGGGTATCGGATGCACAGATTGCAAATATGCTCCATACTTCCGACAGAACTTTACGGCGCTATACTCCCTCCCAAAAACTCAATGCAGAGCAATCCGAACGCATTATTGAATTGGCGCGGCTCTATGCAAGAGGGGCCGATGTTTTTGATGGCCTGGATACCTTTAAAACCTGGATGGTTACACCCGTAGATGCTCTGGGTACTAAAAAGCCCATTGAGCTTCTCGACACCTCAATGGGTATTGAGCTGCTTATGGATGAATTGGGGCGTATTGAACAGGGCATATTTGCCTAAGTAAATCAGCGGTTATACAACCGGCTGGTTTCATGGCGGCATATGCCGCACTGCAAACAGCGAAACATGAAAGTTTACCGAATCAGTAAATGCGCTTATATCGATGACCTAAGTGGCACGGGCGCTGCGCGTTTCCCAGGCCGCTGGCATAGCAAAGGTACCTATGTGCTTTATACAGCAGCGTCTCCGTCATTAGCGCTGCTGGAAAGCGTGGTGCATATTACCACAATTATAAAGCTGGACCTTTGCATCCTGGGTTTGGAGATACCGGAACGGAGTATCCGTACATTTTCTACGGCATTGCTTCCGGATGACTGGTTCCATCACCCGGCACCCGACCAGTTAAAAAACATCGGCGACCGGTTTGTGAAGGACGGTACGTTTTTCGCCTTAAAAGTTCCTTCTGCTGTGATGCCGGAGGAGTATAATTATCTTTTAAATCCCGCACATCCGGATTTTAAAAGCGTAAAAGTAATCTATAGCAGGCATCTTCGTATGGATCAACGGCTGCTTCGGGATGGGGAATCGTAACTGAGGCTCATTTTATTTCCATCCATACAACTGATCGCTGTAAAAGGTCCATTCCGGCGTTTGAATGCTTAGGGCACTGTTTTTTAGCAGATACCAGGGACCAGAATGCCTGCCGGAGGGATTTTTGAGAATATGAATGTCCTGTGCCGGCATATAGCTTTGGGCGAGGAGGTAGATCTTTTCACCTTTTTTGTTTTGTGCCATATCGATGACGATCACTGCATGCCCGGGCGCGCCGGGTTTTAACAGTACATCGCCCGGTTGCATTGCTGCTATAGGCTTTTTATACAGGGAGGCCGGCAATGTAGCGGTGCCACAATAGGAAAATACCACGTCAAGATACTGCAGAAGGGATGCGTGTGTAGGAGGCGCGGGGTTGCTGCGAATGGTGACCAGCCGGTTCCCGGAAAGTTTGTACCGTGTTCCTTTCAGCCAGCCGTCGTACGAAATCCATGTACCGTCGCCGGCATAAAACCGGATCTGTTCAAATCGTTTTTTCTTAAACAGGTATTCCGCCCGCAGGCGCATCACGGCATCTGCACATTGTTGGAGATCTTTTTTTCCAACACTGATATCCAGTACAGCATACTGGGCCTGTTGGTTAGCTTTTGGCGTTCCGTTAAAAAGAAAAACAGTATGGCCGCTTTTAAGTTTTAACTGTTTCAGATAGTAACCAAAATCAGTAGCCGGGATGCTGCCGCGGGTATACCCCGGAGGTGTGCCGATACCGGAAACAGACAAGGCTGTATTGGCCAGAACCGGCTCCGGTGTTACAGGAACGGATGCAGGGGACGGTGCTGTTGTCTGGCCACAACCTGGCAGGAAAAGTACAGCCAGGCAATGGCAGAATATAGGGGCCCTAATGGATTTCATGTTGCAGGTTAAAATCATAATGGGAGCTTTTATTGAATGAGAGTCTGGTTTTGAAAAGATCCATAAACCGGTTATGAAGCCAAACATTATCTTTGTTCGCTATGCAGTCTCAGGGAATTACGATTTATACCGATGGTGCAGCCCGCGGCAATCCGGGGCCCGGTGGTTATGGTGTGTTGTTAATGTATGGAAGGCACCTGAAAGAATTATCCGGCGGTTTCCGGCGCACTACGAACAACCGCATGGAATTGATGGCTGTAATTGAAGGCCTCAAAACCTTGAAAACGGCGGAGCTGGCCGTTACTATTTATTCCGACAGCCAGTATGTGGTAAATTCGGTTACCAAAGGGTGGCTGAATAACTGGGTTCGTACCGATTTTAAAGGCGGGAAAAAGAATAAAGACCTTTGGATGCAATACTACCATCTTGCCAAGAAGTTCCAGATCCGGTTTGTATGGGTAAAGGGCCATGCCGAAAACCCGTATAACAACCGCTGCGACGAGCTGGCTACCGCCGCGGCCGACGGAAGAAACCTGGCGGAAGATGTGGGGTATGAGGGATAGTTTAGGGTTCCAGGTTTAAAATTTAAAGTTTCAGGTTGAGTTTTCATTTCTGCCTGGTGGACTTCGCTTCTTCCAGCACCCTGCCCGCTATTCCCTGTTATCTTCAGATATCAACCGGAGGAAGAACACGGAATGGTAACGGTATCATCACTTCTACATTTGATATTTCTCACTGGTTATTTTACATTCCCCGAAGGGGAAAGGTTCCAGCCCCGATGATCTGCAGGGGATTGATCAGTTAACATTCCGGCAAACTCAGCGGTACGTTGATGGCCAGCCCGCCATCCGCAGTTTCTTTGTATTTAAAGTTCATATCCTGTGCCGTATCCCACATGGTTTTAATCACATCATCCAGAGATACCCGTGCAAAATCGGGGGTGCTTTGCAGGGCGAGCTGTGATGCGGTAATGGCCTTAATGGCTCCCATGGTATTCCGCTCGATGCAGGGTACCTGTACCAGGCCCCCAATCGGATCACAGGTCATACCCAAATGATGTTCCATGGCAATTTCAGCGGCCATCATTGCCTGCTTTTGGGAGCCGCCCAACCCTTCTGTTAAAGCGGCCGCGGCCATCGAGGAAGACACTCCGATCTCGGCCTGGCAGCCGCCCATGGCCGCGGAGATGGTGGACTCTTTTTTGAAGATGCTGCCGATCTCTGCGGCGGTCATCAGAAACTTCCGGATCCGTTCAGCGGTGCTGATCTCATACGCCGTATCAGTACAGAAGATAATAAAATAATGTAACACCGCCGGGATCACCCCGGCCGAGCCATTGGTGGGTGCAGTTACCACCCGTCCAAAGGATGCATTCTCTTCGTTTACCGCCAATGCAAAACAGCTCACCCAGTCCAGCGTATAACGGAAACTACTGCCACCTTCCCGGATCAGCCGGATCCATTCTTCATAAGAAGAATAGAATGCGTTCCCTATGAGCTTTTTGTTGAGGGCCGCGGCGCGTCTTCGTACATTTAAACCACCCGGTAGTACCCCGGTCTTATGGCAACCCCGGTACACACAGTCGCGCATGGCATCCCATATTTTTGTAAGCCCTTCACTGGTCGCTTGCTCGCTGCGCCAGGCCTGCTCATTCTCTGCTACAATGTCGCTGATGGAAAGTCCTGTTTTAATACTCCAGCGCAACAGGTCGTCTGCTTTGTCGATAGGAAAGGGTAGAAGCAGGTTATTGTTTAAAACGGTATCTTCTCCTTCTTCTTTTACAAAGCCGCCGCCAATGGAATAATAGGTTTTGGCGATGTGCTCGCCATTGTCCAATGCAGCCAGGAAGGTGAGCCCGTTGGAATGATAGGGCAGGGTTTCTGTAAAAAGGAATTCAATCGCTGTTTGCGGATCAAAAACGATAGACCTGCTTCCGGCCAGCATCAGGCGCTGTGTTTGCCGTATACCGGCAATCGTTGTATCAATTTTTTCTACATCGAACGTTACGGGATCATAACCACAAAGTCCCAACTGCACTGCAATGTCGGTACCATGGCCTACACCTGTTTTGGCAAGCGACCCGTACAATAGGATTTTCAGGCCGGTTACCTGTTCCAGTTGCTCCTGCTGCTTCAAATACTCAAGAAAGCGTTCAGCTGCCCGCCAGGGCCCCAGGGTATGCGAACTGGAAGGTCCCACCCCGATTTTTAACATATCAAAAACCGAAATCGGTTCGTATTGCATGGTTCAATCTTTAGTGGCCGAAATTACAACAAAGCGACTGATCCGGGAGAAAAACAAAGGGTGTATTCATAATGCCGGTCTGCTTTGCGGGGGCGTGGATCTTTTGATCCGGGATGGAACCATAAGATTAATAGGAAGGACGTTCAACCAGTTACTGATTACTTACTTTGACCAGTTCAATATTAAAAAACAGCGGTTGGTTGGCCAGTGAGCCATAGCGGGAATCACATCCATATCCCAGTGCGGAAGGGATGATCAGCTTGATCGCTCCTCCCTCTCGGATCCTCGACAGTCCGAGGTACAGGCCGGGAATCACCTGATTTAGCCGAAGTACTGCACCATCGGGATTTTTAACAAAACTTGAATCAAACCCCTGACCGGTCATCAGCCGCCCCATATATTTAACAGTTACCAGGCTATTGGGTTCGGGCCGGGCTCCGCTGCCTTCCCGGATTACCTGCCACATCATCCAGTTGGTGGTGTCGACATCTGCGGAGATGGTGCTGTCTCGGATATATTTGCGCATTTGCGCGGTATCGCTTGTGGCAGGTCTTAGGTCACAGGCAATAGTGGTTTCTTCCTTGATACAGCCAATGATCAGCAGGCCAAGTATAACCGCGAGGCCGGCGTATATTTTTTTGTTCATGATGATGTGTTAATGGTGCTGTGAAAGGATCTTGTCCTTCCGGGGCGAATTTACATAAATGGCCGGACTGTGCAGACAGCCATAAGGCTTTTTCTAAAGGATTAACATTATTGGTAAAAGACCGGGGCGGATCGTTTATAATCTGCAATCAAACATCCTTTTGATAGCAAAAACCCCGGTAAACCGGGGTTGTATAAATGTGCTATTGAATACTACTGTATCCTTCATGACTTACTGAACCTTTGTCAGCTCTACAAAAAAGTAGAGAACCTGATCCGGAGGCATTGTTACCTGTCCGGTATAAGGGTTCCGTGCGGCGGCACAACCATATGCCAGTGAAGAAGGTATGATCAGTTTGATTTTTCCCCCTTCTTTAATTTTTGGGATGCCTAACTGCCATCCCTGGATCACGTTGCCCAAAGGAAAGGAAACTCCATCTGCCGAGGCGTCAAATTGCTGACCAGTTGATACATACCTGCCCACATACTTTGCCGTTACGGTGCTGGTAAGGGTAGGTGTGGCGCCTGTGCCTGGTGTAATGACCTCATACATCAGGCCGCTGGGATCAACAGTAACATTTATAGCACTGTCTGCAGCAAATTTCGTCATTGCCGCCTTTTCACTTTCCACTGTTTTGGGAGTACATTGTTTAACATCATTATTTTTCAGGCAACCGAGCAGCCCAACGGCTGCTATGAGTGCCAGTCCATATAATTTTTTCATACCAGGTTTAAACTTTTTTGAATTACTGATTGCTGGTCATGTCGGTAAGCTCGTATTCATAAACCAGCTGTGAATTTGCGGGTACCATGTTAACGCCCATTACCGGAAGACAGCCAAATTGTGAAGAAGAAGGGATCACCAACCGGATCTTTCCTCCCTTTGAAATTTTGCTGATGGCATAAACAACATACACGCCGGAGCTATAGTTCCTTAAAGGGGCGGTAGGCGGTTGCTTTATGGTAAGGGAATCTACAATGGTTCCATTTATCAATTTTCCGGTATACCGGAAGGAAACCAGTGAATCAATCGTTGGTTTGGTAGTACCGGTTCCGGGATTTTCGATATAATAGTAAACGGATGCCTGTTCGTCGAAGCGGTACAACGCATTGGTCCCGTTCTTTTGCAGAAAAGAATCAATGATCTGCCGGTCCTGGCTCAGCGATAGTTTAACAGTACAGCTGGATTGATCGTCCGATTTGGAGCACCGGACAATCAGCAGCAGCACAAACAAGGCGGGCAGGAAGAGCAGGAACCGCTTTTTTATACCCTGGCCCTGCATTAGTTCGGCGCTTTTACATCGGTGAGCGTATAATCGTAGATCAGCTGGGAATAGCCGGGAATACTTTTCCCGTTAATCGTTTGCGGAGCACAGGAAAAATAAATGGAAGAAGGAAGGATCACTTTAAATTTGCCGCCTTTTTTCAACGGTGAAAGCGCCGCATAATAAAGTGAGGGCTGCCCCTGCTGGTCCATTAGGTCTTTTAAACGAAGTGGTGTTCCGTTCGAGTTTGTTTTAATTTCTTCCGATGTTCCGATCTCAGTTCCATTCATGAGCGACATGGTATATTTAAAGCTAATCAGCGAATCATCTTTTGGCTGGCTGCCGGTACCGGGGTCTGCAACACCCATATAGGCGCTGTAAGTGGTATTATAGTTCAAATAACCTACAGAAGGATTTTTGCCGATAAACGAATCGATCACCGACCTGTCCTTTTCCAGCGTATTGGGGTAGCAGGTAGGTCCATCATTTTTAATACAGGAAGCCAGCATCGTTACAGCGGCAGCAACAGCCGCTACGGGTAGGAATAACGTTTTTTTCATTCTCTCAATTTAAAAAATTTAAACGAATCTATTTATAATCAACTAATTACTTTTTGTTCTTTCGGGCCAGCAAGGATTTGTAGTGGTTTTCATTGATATCCCACTTGTGATAAGACGAAAAGACAGCAATAAACGCAACAATAATGATACCGGCAATCAGCAAAATTAAAAAAAGCGAAGGATCTGCATTGGCCTCCATCGCCGCTTTTTTATACCATCCGCTGAAAAAATTAATAAAAATACCAATCACCAGTAAAATTCCAAGTGGGGTGCTGATCAGGAAATTTTTTAGTGACCTTTTTTTCTTAAGCCTGTTGGCTTCCCAGTATTTTATAAAAGCTTCTTCTTCCTTGGTATACATAACCCCCCAAAGGTACATGAAAAACAAGCAGTTTTGTAAGTGTGACAATTGTTGCATATATTGCAGTTCAATTAATTGTTTGTGAAACTAGCGTCATTATTAGCCCAATACCTGTTCGCCCATAAGCAGTTAAGCTTGCCTGGGCTGGGGATCTTTTATGCCGAGGATAGCGGCGATCCGGAGCATCCAACCCTGCGGTTTGAACAACGGCCGGTGAACGGGTTTGATGAGCCGGTAGTCGATTACATTTCCTCGGAAACCGGGAAAATGAAGGTTTTAGCGATTTCCGACCTGCAGTCACAACTGGAAGATGCTGTCCGTTTTTTAAATACCGGGAAGCCGTATCTTTTTACCGGGATCGGTACCCTGCTGAAAAAAGCAGATGGTTCTTATGATTTTGTTTCAAATACAGCAGCCCTTCCACCGCGGAAGAAAGATGTGCCCATTACCGAAAGAAATACCATTCCGCAGAGCTATATTGAAGAAAAACCCGGAAACGGCCGTTCAAAAAAACCGGCGATTATCATCATTGTACTGGTGGTCATTGCCGTTGCAACCACCATCTGGTTCTATTCCAAAACAGGAGAGCACCGGGAAATCGTACAGGCTCCCGATCAGGCAGCACCGGTGGCAGCAGACACGGCCAAAAAGCAGGCAACTACGGGTAATACAACTACAGGTTCTACTCCGGTTTCAACAGCAACCCCGGGTATGACTACCTATGTGCTGGAAATCACCAGGGAGCCCCGGGCTTCAAAACGGTATAACCAGCTCAAGAAAATTTCATGGCCTGTAGAACTGGAGCAGCTGGACTCTCTCCAATATGCTATTGTTATGAAACTGAGTACGGCAGTAGCCGATACGGCCAGGGTGAGGGACTCCTTAACAGCAATCTCCGGAAAAAAGGTAACCATTCGCCAAAACTAGCCGGGACCTCTTTGGCGGAATTGCTTTTAATAATCTTACCAGGATCGGTACGCCAAAAGAAGCTCGTGCCGGAGCGCGGCCAGTGCTTACTGAAGGCAATTTTCTGTTGCAATGCTGTAGAAGAAGACGGTTTGCTGTAATGCAGATCTGAAATAATTGCCCCCCCATTTTAAGGAGATACAGCGTCCTGCCGGAACAAATAATTATTTTGCACATTTGGCGGATTGGTTTACTTTTCGGGCGTCTAAAACCGGTTAATACCCGAAAGAATTCATATGGCAAAGAATGATCTACGAAAAGAACAGGCATTGGCCTATCACGCAAAAGGTAGACCGGGAAAAATTGAAGTAGTTCCAACAAAAAAGGCAAAAACCCAACGGGACCTGGCGCTGGCCTATTCGCCGGGGGTGGCAGAACCCTGCCTGGAAATTGCAAGGAATGTTGAGAATGTATATAAATATACGGCAAAGGGAAACCTGGTGGCAGTCATCAGCAATGGCACCGCGGTACTGGGTTTGGGAGATATCGGGCCGGAGGCCGGTAAGCCGGTGATGGAAGGCAAGGGAGTGTTGTTTAAGATCTTTGCCGACATCGATGTGTTCGATATTGAAGTGAATGAAAAAGACCCCCGGAAGTTTGTCGAGATTGTTAAGGCACTCGAGCCCACTTTCGGCGGCATCAACCTGGAAGACATCAAGGCACCCGAGTGTTTTTATATTGAACAGGAACTGCGTAAGCAAATGAATATTCCTGTTATGCACGACGACCAGCATGGCACCGCCATCATCAGTGCGGCAGCCCTGATCAACGCCCTGGAAATCCAGAAAAAAAGGATCGATAAGGTGAGATTTGTGGTAAATGGTGCCGGGGCTGCGGCCATGGCCTGTGTGCTGCTGTATCAGGAACTGGGAGCAAAGCCTTCCAATTTCCTGATGTTTGATAAACATGGCGTTTTAAGTAAAGAGCGGACCGATCTGGAAGAAATGAAGCTTCCTTTTGCCAATGCTACCCGGGAGCTTACCCTGGCTGAAGCCATGAAAGGCGCCGACGTATTTATCGGGCTGAGCGCCGGCAATACCGTTTCTGCGGATATGGTTAAAAGCATGGCTAAGAATCCGATTGTATTTGCTATGGCCAATCCCGATCCCGAGATCTCCTGGGAAGCCGCTACCGGTGCCCGGAAAGATATCATTATGGCAACAGGCCGCAGCGATTACCCCAACCAGGTAAACAATGTACTCGGGTTCCCCTACATTTTCAGGGGCGCCCTTGATGTAAGGGCCCGGGTGATCAATACAGAAATGAAGCTGGCTGCTGTAAGAGCCCTGGCGGGACTGGCTAAAATGCCGGTGCCCGATATCGTAAACCTGGCGTACAACCAGGAAAAAATGGCCTTTGGGGCAGACTATATCATTCCCAAGCCGCTGGATCCGCGCTTGCTAACAGCCGTGGCACCCGCTGTGGCCCGGGCGGCTATGGAAACGGGGGTAGCCTATCACCAGATACAGGACTGGGAACATTACAGCCGGGAACTGGATAAGCGGCTCGGGGTCGATAACCAGGTGTTGCGGGCAATGGGGGCCAAGGCGCGTTCGGCTCCCAAACGTATCGTATTTGCAGAGGGTGAAAACGTGAAAATATTAAAAGCCGCCCAGATCGTTTTGGATGAAGGGATCGGTTATCCCCAGCTGATCGGAGATAAAAAAGAAATCGAGATTATTGCAGCGGAGAACAGCATCGATATTTCGGGGATGGTCATTTTTGATCCGCGTAGTGAAGATATGATCGAAAAGCGGAAGGAATACGGCGACCTTTTTTTCCGGAAGAGGGCCCGCAAGGGATATACCAAGGAAGAGGCACACAAGCTGATGAAGGAGCGGAATCATTTCGGCTGTATGATGGTGGAACAGGGCGATGCGGATTGCATGCTGGCGGGGCTTACCAAAAAATATGACGAAGCAATCCGTCCGGCGTTACAGATCATCGGCACCGAACCTGGCGTAAACCGGGTGGCGGGCATGTACCTGGTAATGACCAAAAAGGGTCCTTTGTTTCTCGCCGATACCACGGTTAACTTTAACCCTACGGTAGAAGAACTGGCGGAGATCGTATTGCTGACGGCAAAAGAAGTAAGGGCCTTTAACCTTACGCCACGCATTGCCATGCTCAGTTATTCAAACTTTGGCAGCAGCAAATCCCCGGAAGCCAAACTGGTATCGCAGGCAAGGGCACTTGTAAAAGAAAAAATGCCGGACCTGATCGTTGACGGTGAAATGCAGGCCAATATTGCATTAAATAACGGTCTGCTGCAGGAAATATATCCGTTTAGCGATCTGGTAGGGCAACAGGTAAACACGCTGATCTTTCCTAACTTAGCGTCGGGAAACATTGCCTATAACATCCTGCTCGAAATCGGATCCACGGATGCCGTAGGACCCATCGTAATGGGATTAAAAAAACCGGTACACCTGTTGCAGCTGGGCAGCACCGTAAGCAACATTGTAAATATGGCAATGATCGCGGTTATTGATGCACAACTGAAAACAAAACCGCCCGTTGTGGATGACCGGAATACAAGAAGGCTATTGAAAAGGAAAACTGATTGATCCACTTTTTAAAAGCAATCCATTGAAAATATTAAGAGAGCTTGGAGAATTCATTAAAATGGCCGGGGGGATGTTCCGGAAACCGGAGAACTCCAAAATGTACTGGAAGCAGTTCATGCTTCAGTGCAACGACATTGGTATTGGTTCATTGGGGATCATTTGTATCATTTCGGTTTTTATTGGGGCCGTGTCTACGTTGCAGACGGCTTACCAGCTGGTATCGCCCATCATTCCCAAAACCACCATCGCCCAGATTGTAAGGGATACGGTGATTCTTGAATTTGCGCCAACGCTGAGCTGCATTGTGCTTTGTGGCGTGGTGGGTAGTAAAATTGCCAGCGAGCTGGGAAATATGCGGGTGAGTGAGCAGATCGATGCGCTGGAGATCATGGGTATTAATACCAAGGGGTACCTGGTGCTGCCCAAGATCCTGGCGGGCCTGGTAACCATACCGCTTTTGATTATGCTGGCCATGGTGCTGGGCATTTGGGGAGGCAGGCTGGCCGGTACCGCTGCCGGTATTATTGATCCCAGTATTTTTGATACCGGCCTGGTGATGGCCTTTAAAGCCTACAACGTTTATTTTGCACTCATTAAATCGTTTGTGTTTGCCTTTATCATTACAGCCGTTCCCGCTTTTTACGGATATACTGTTAAAGGCGGCGCATTGGAGATCGGGCATAGCAGTACCCGGGCGGTGGTGGTATCCTGTGTGTTACTATTACTAGCCGATTATATCTTATCAGCTTTACTTTTGTAAAACAGCAACGCAACAGCATGATTGAAATAAAAAACCTGAAGAAGAGTTTTGATGATAAGGCGGTCCTGAAAGGGGTTGATGTAATTTTTGATGAAGGAAAGTGCAACCTTATCATCGGCAGCAGCGGCAGCGGGAAAACAGTGCTGATGAAATGCATGGTAGGGTTGATAAAACCCACTTCCGGTAGCGTGTTGTACGATGGGGATGATTTTGTGAGCATGAATGATGTTGAGAAAAAAAGCGTCCGCGAAAAAATCGGTATGCTGTTCCAGGGCGGGGCATTGTTCGACAGTCAGACAGTAGAGCAAAACGTGATGTTTCCGCTGGATATGTTTACCAACGACAAATATGCTAAAAAGAAAGAGCGGGTGAAACAGGTACTGGAACGTGTACAACTGAAGGAAGATGCATACCGGAAATTTCCGTCGGAGATCAGCGGTGGAATGCAGAAGCGGGTGGCACTGGCGAGGGCCATCGTATTAAATCCCAAGTACCTGTTTTGTGATGAACCCAACTCCGGGCTGGATCCCCAAACTTCCATGGTGATCGATAAACTGATACAGGAAATTACACAAGAATATAATATTACCACGATCATCAATACCCACGATATGAACAGCGTAATGGAGATCGGGGATCATATTACGTATATGCATCAGGGCGAGAAGGAATGGGAAGGCAATAACAAGGAGATCATCCTCAGCGAGAACCAAAAACTGAATGATTTTATTTTTGCGTCCGAATTCCTGAAGGATGCCAAACGGATGCGTACCATACAGGAAACAGGTGAGATTCCAAAAGATATGCCGCCAGGCGTGAAGGACGCTATTGAGGAGCGGCTGAATACAGACCTGGATGGTGACGGGCATATCGGCAATCCGTCGAAAAACAAACCCTCGTCAAAAGAATAACGGGCATAAGGGGCAAACCCTTAATTTTGCACTTGCTTTTTTAAACACATAATTATAAGATATGGCAGTTTTGGTCAATAAGAATTCAAAAATATTAGTTCAGGGCTTTACCGGAACGGAGGGCACCTTCCATGCTACACAGATGATTGAATACGGTACCAATGTGGTAGGCGGCGTTACTCCGGGTAAAGGAGGCACCACGCACCTGGACCGGCCGGTATTCAATACCGTGGCAGAGTGTGTAAAGCAAACAGGTGCTAACGTGAGCATTATTTTTGTTCCGCCGGCTTTTGCCGCGGATGCGATCATGGAGGCTGCAGATGCCGGTATTGCGCTGGTGGTATGTATCACAGAAGGCATCCCGGTACAGGATATGGTGGCCGTAAAGAATTTTCTGCAGGGCACCGGCACCCGTTTGATCGGTCCCAACTGTCCGGGGGTAATCACTGCGGATGAATGTAAAGTGGGTATCATGCCCGGGTTTGTGTTTAAGAAAGGGCGCATCGGTATTGTTTCCAAGTCCGGAACCCTTACTTATGAGGCGGCAGACCAGGTAGCCAAAGCCGGGCTGGGTATTAGCACCGCTATTGGTATTGGTGGCGACCCGATCATCGGAACAACAACGAAAGAAGCCGTGGAGCTGTTTATGCAGGACGACGAAACGGATGCGATTGTGATGATTGGTGAAATTGGCGGAGGTATGGAAGCGGAAGCGGCCCGCTGGATCAAGGAGCATGGTAACAAAAAGCCCGTAGTCGGTTTTATTGCCGGCCAAACGGCGCCTCCGGGCCGGCGTATGGGACATGCCGGTGCCATTGTAGGTGGAGCAGAGGACACCGCTGCTGCCAAAATGAAGATCATGAGCGAGTGTGGTATTGCCGTGGTAAGCAGCCCGGCGGATATAGGGAAAACAATGGCCGAAATCATCGGAAAATAATGCGTATAATAAATTTTTAAAAGAAAGCCCGGAATCTCCCGGGCTTTTTTTATTTCTTTATTGGGCTGGATTAAAAAATATCATAAATTTGAATGCCCTCTGGTACTGGATAATTTGCACACGAAATGCATCTGGATTCACGCGTTTCTGGCAATAACCGTATGATTGCTATTTTATCTGAACACCAAATGTAGAAATGATGTAAACGGTTCAAATAACTTCTCTTGTTATGACTGAAGACAGAGCGATATTTGTTGTTGATGATGACCCGATCCACCGGCTGTTAATGGATAAACTGTTTGCCAAACAACCTAAGCCCTGCAGACTGCATTTTTTTGAAAACGGGCAAAAGGCGTTGAGTGCCCTTACCGACCCCGAAGCACAAGTGCTGCCGGACCTGATCCTGCTCGATATTGAGATGCCGGTGATGAATGGCTGGCAGTTTATGGATGCGTTCAGCCTTCTTGATCCTGCATTCACTGGCCGGATAAGGGTATATATGGTGTCCTCTTCTTTTTCGGATGAAGACCAGGAACGGGTAAAAACCTATCCGCTGATAAAGGGCTATATTGTAAAGCCCATCCGGATCGATACAATTGTTGAACTGCTCCAATAACGCCCGGTTGTTTGCAGTACCGGTAGAAGGATGCCACCCTGTACCGATTCCCATTGCCCGGGAACTGCTATTATGAACGTCCTCGCCGATGTTTTGCAAGGATCCTTTATCTTTAGCACAAGAACAAAGAACATGGATTTTAAGCAATTGGAAGGGAGCTTCTCGGGGGAACTGTTTTATGATAACAGTAGCCTGCATCAGGCTCAAAAGATGATCTATGCAACAGACGCGTCGGTGTACCAGGAACAGCCGCTGGCGGTTGCACTGCCTAAAAACAAAGAAGATTTAAAGGCGCTGATTCGTTTTGCAAACCAGAACAGGGTTTCGCTGATCCCGCGTGCGGCGGGTACTTCGCTGGCCGGACAGGTGGTTGGCAACGGGATCGTTGTAGATATTTCAAAATATTTTAAAAAGATCATTGAGGTAAATGCCGCAGAGCGTTGGGTACGCCTGGAACCGGGCATTGTCCGGGATGACCTGAATGCCCTCTTAAAGCCTTACGGGTTGTTGTTTGCTCCTGAAACGTCTACTGCCAGCAGGGCAATGATCGGCGGAATGATCGGTAATAATTCCTGCGGCCTGCATTCGATCGTGTGGGGTGATACCCGCCAGCATTTACTGGAAGCCACCGTATTGCTCAGCAACGGGGAAGAAGTGGTGCTGAAATACCGAACAAATGCGGAGATCCTTGCAATGGCCGCCGCGGATACGCTGGAAAGTCAGATTTACCGGGAACTTTCGGCATTATTAAATGACCCGGCAAATGCATCGGTGATCCGCGGGCACTATCCCCGGAAATCGCTGAAGCGGCGGAATACGGGTTATGCGCTGGATATGCTCCAGGACGAAAAAGAAGCGGGCGGCTTTAACCTCTGCAGCCTGCTCGCCGGCTCAGAAGGCACACTGGCTTTTGTAATAGAGGCCCGGCTTAACCTGCTTCCGTTACCACCCGCAAAGGATGCGCTGGTTTGTATCCATTGTGCTTCGCTGGCAGCATCGCTTCATGCAAATAACGTTGTGCTGCGGCATCGTCCCATGGCTTCTGAGCTGGTAGACCGGTACATCATGGATTTTACCAAAGGACATCCGGTGTATCACCAGAACCGGTTCTTTATTGAAGGGGAGCCTGAGGCCCTGCTGATGGTAGAATTTATGGAGCACAGTGATGAAGCTTTGGATCAGAAGACGGCAGCGCTGATTGCGGATCTGAAAAAAAACGGGCTGGGCTATGCGTACCCGGTCATCAAAGGGCCGCAAACCAAACTAGTATGGGACATCCGGAAAGCAGGGCTGGGGTTGATCCGGAACATGCCCGGAGACGAGCAACCCGTGAACCTGATAGAAGATTGTGCCGTGGCTCCGGAAGATCTGCCTGCCTATATTGAAGACCTGCAGGAGTTGTTAAAACGTTATGGACTTCAGGCTTCTTATTATGCACATGCAGGTGCCGGAGAATTACATGTAGAGCCAATGATCAACCTGAAAACAGCCGCCGGAAAGGAAACGTTTCGCAATGTGCTGAAGGATACAGTGGCACTGGTAAAAAAGTACAACGGTTCTTTAAGTGGTGAGCACGGAGATGGAAGATTGCGGGGCGAATTTATTGCCAGTGCGATGGGCGACGAGGTCTACCGCCTGTTGCAACAGGTTAAACATATTTTTGACCCGGGAAATATTTTCAATGCGCACAAGATCGTTAATACCCCCAGGATGAACGAGCAGCTGCGCTACGATGCGGGGAAGCAACAGCTGCCTGTAAATACGGTATTCGATTATACCCGGCAGGAAAATATTTTGAGGCTGACCGAAAAATGTTCCGGATCCGGCGATTGCAGGAAGTCGCAGGTAACCGGCGGCACCATGTGCCCTTCTTATATGGCTACTCTGCAGGAAAAAGATACGACGAGGGCGCGGGCTAATATCCTTCGCCAGTTCCTGACCAGAGCCGAAAAGGAAAATCCGTTTGATCATCCCGAGATCAAGGAGGTTATGGATCTTTGTTTAAGTTGCAAGGCCTGTAAGTCTGAATGCCCTTCCAGCGTGGATATAGCCAAGCTAAAAGCAGAATTTTTACAGCATTATTACGATGCCAACGGCGTTCCCTTTCGCTCAAAACTGATCGCCGGATTTACAAAGTCGCAACGTTTAGGTATCATGATGCCGGGCATCTATAATGCTGTAGCTAAAAATAAATTTGCCTCGGGTGTGATAAAGAAACTGGCCGGTTTTGCGCCGGAACGCTCGCTGCCCGCGGTCGGTAAAACAACCCTGCGCAGCTGGTTTGAAAAATACCGGAAAACAGTTCCACAGCAATACAGCCGGAAGGTGTTCTTGTTTTGCGATGAGTTTACCAATTACAATGATGTGGAGATCGGGCAAACAACCATCAAACTTCTGAATGCACTCGGTTACGGAGTAGAGATCCCCGGTCACGGCGAAAGCGGCCGTACCTGGCTGTCGAAAGGACTCGTACGGAAAGCAAAGGAGATCATTGTAACCAACGTGAAGACCCTTTCGCAACAGGTAACAACCGAGCAGCCGCTGATCGGTATTGAGCCCAGTGCCCTGCTCACGTTCCGGGATGAAGCGCTGGACCTGGTTCCGCCGGAACTGTATGAAACGGCCAGGTCCCTGGCTGGAAACAGCCTCCTTGTTGAAGAGTTCCTCGCTGGTGAATATGAGGCGGGCCGGATCCATACGGCGCAGTTTACGGGCGCAAAGCGCGTGGTGAAGCTGCATGGGCATTGCTATCAGAAATCGTTTGGTGTAATGCCTTCAGTACAGAAAATATTGAGCATCCCGTCTAATTTTTATGTGGAACTGATTCCCTCAGGCTGTTGTGGTATGGCCGGCTCCTTTGGATATGAAAAAGAACACTACGAGGTTTCCATGAAAGTAGGAGAACTGGTATTATTGCCGGCGGTGCGCGCTGCAGCGGCAGATACCATCATCGCAGCATCCGGTACCAGCTGCCGGCACCAGATAAAAGACGGTGCAAAGCGGCACAGCCTGCACCCGGTGGAAGTGTTGTGGAAAGCGCTGAAATGACCCATCATGTCAACGCATAGCAACATGTAAAAGATTACTAAAGCAAGGTTGCCAATGTTTTTTCCAGTTGCCGCACCTCCAAATTGCGGCCAATGATGCGACCCTGTGGATCAATCAGTACATTTTGAGGGACCCGGCGGATACCATAAAGCTTTGCCGCTTTGTTGTCAAGTCCATTCAACTCCGACACATGGTACCAATCCATCTGGTCCTTTTCAACGGCATTGATCCATTTTTCCCTGCCATCTGCTTTGTCGAGAGCAATACCCAGGATGGTGAATTTTTTGTCTTTAAACCTGTTATAGATTTTCACTAGCCGCGGCGATTAGGCCCTGCAGGGAAGGCACCAGCTGGCCCAGAAATCCAGGAGCACATACTGCCCTTTTAACGATTCCAGTGACAACGCTTTTCCATGAATATCTGCTTGGCTAAATACCGGCGCCATTCCCCGGCTTGTGGATTTTACAGAGTCAATGTCTTGTTTAAAAGCAGTACCGGCTTTCGACTTTCTTACAGACGGGTTAAGGCGTTCAAAGATTTATGTTACGGCAGGAGTATTGAAATGCATACCGGTGTTGTTTTTGAGGACATATAAGGCAATAGGAGACCGGGGATTGTTCCGTGCATAATCCTCATGGATCTTATTATAGCAGGTAGTGGCAGTATTGATTTGTTCCTGGAGCTTTAAAGCGGTGACTGTATCCTTATTTTTCATGGCGATGCGCTGTTCGTCGCTAAACCGGGAAATTTCACTGCTTACGGGTTTAATAAGATTTGTGAGTTTCCTGTATTCGTTGTTTGCCAATAGGCCGGGTGTGGAAATATTTACAAAAGAATCCGAAGAAATGAGCCGGTTGACGCCTGGCTGTATAAAAATTGAGGTCTCAATACTTTTCCTGGGCAATGAACGGTCTTTAAACGGCCGTGAACGGATGGATATTAACAAGGGCATTTCTTCAGATATAGTACATGCATATGTTCCGTTTACAACCCGGACGCTGTTGCTGGCAATAGCTGCATCCTTAAAATAGCTGTAGTAGATGTAGGCCGGTGATTCTTTTATTATATTCCAGCGATCCTTTAATGATAGCCTTTTGCGATTGAGAAAATGTTACACAGGTATAACAAAGCAGCAATGCTAAAAAAGATTTTTTCATACCGTTATCGGTTGGTATGGTGAAGGTAATTTTTATTCCAAATCCCCAGTTCTAAATTCCAAATCAGATCCCGAATCTGGAATCTCAATCCAACACAGTACAGGCAACACATTCCAGTTAGAGCAATATCAGTTTTCCAAACAAAAAAGACCCTGCAGGATAAAAATCCTATCTTTCCGAAAATATTTACCGCATTGGAATTTCCGGTATACCTGCAGTTGGGAACGCAAAAGATCCTGTTACACATGGTAACGGAGATCGCCAGTTTTTTTATTGCGTTCCGCTTTTATCTTTATCTGAAACGGAAACAGGGCGATTCCATTTCAGGCATGAACCGGTTGTATATTTTATTGGGTGCTGCCCTGGGTGCACTGCTGGGGTCCCGTATCCTGGGCGGACTGGAAGATCCCGTGGCGCTGGCCGCCAGTGCATCGCCCCTGCAATATTTTTACCTTAACAAAACCGTAGTAGGCGGATTCCTGGGCGGGTTGATCGGCGTGGAAACCATCAAGAAGATCATCGGCGAAAAACGGCGAAGCGGCGATCTTTATACCTACCCTATTATCCTGGGGCTGGTCATCGGCCGCATCGGGTGTTTTAGCATGGGTGTTCATGAAGAAACCTACGGCCTGCCCACTGCTTCATTTACCGGTATGAATCTGGGAGATGGTTTGTTACGGCACCCGGTAGCTCTTTATGAGATCGGCTTTTTGTTACTGCTGGGCCTGCTGATCCGCTATGCTGATCGGTCGATGCCGCTTGACAGCGGCGCGCGGTTTAAGATCTTTATGATCGGTTACCTGCTATTCCGTTTCCTGCTCGATTTTATCAAACCGCATTTTACCTGGCCGGTAGGACTGTCTTCCATCCAGATCGCTTGTTTACTGGGATTATTATATTATTTTAGATACATTATTCAACCCAAAAGATTACTGATTCCCCATGCCGGTTCGTCCCTACACATACTATGATTTCACCATCAGCCTTTGCAGTACCTGTCTGAAACGGGTGGATGCAAAGATCGTTTTTGAAGACAATAAGGTGTATATGCTTAAGAACTGTGCAACGCACGGGTTTGAAAAAGTACTGATCGCCACGGATGTGGAGTATTACAAAAATATCCGCAATTACAATAAGCCTTCCGAAACACCGCTGCAGTTCAATACCAAAACACACTATGGCTGTCCCTATGATTGTGGCCTCTGCGCCGACCATGAACAGCATAGTTGTTTAACGGTTGTTGAAATTACAGATCGTTGCAACCTGACCTGCCCTACCTGTTATGCCATGAGCAGTCCGCATTATGGACGGCACCGGACGGTGGAAGAGGTGGAGCGGATGCTGGATATCATTGTAGCCAATGAGGGCGAGCCGGATGTGGTGCAGATCAGCGGCGGGGAGCCAACGCTGCATCCTGATTTTTTTAAAATACTGGATATTGCCAAAACCAAGCCCATTAAGCATTTAATGGTCAATACCAATGGTATCCGCATCGCGAAGGACAAGGAATTTGTAAGGCGGCTTGCATCCTATATGCCGGATTTTGAGATCTATTTGCAATTTGATTCATTTAAGCCCGAAGCGCTGATCCGGTTGCGCGGAAAAGATTTACGGGATGTGCGGATGAAGGCTTTAGAATATTTAAACGAACTCAATCTTTCCACAACCCTGGTGGTGACTCTGCAACAAGGCGTGAATGACGATGAGGTAGGGTCCATCATCGACTATGCGCTGAAGCAGCCCTGCGTGCGGGGAGTTACCTTTCAGCCGGTACAGATTGCGGGGCGTACCGAAAATTTTGACCCGGCCGTTAACCGCATTACGATGACCGATGTGCGGCAAAAGATTCTTGATCAGACCGGTGTTTTCAACGCCAATGACCTGATTCCTGTACCCTGTAATCCGGATGCATTGGTGATGGGCTATGCGTTGAAGTTAAACAACCAGGTGTTTCCGTTAACGCGGTATATTGACCCGGCATTGCTGTTGGATAATTCGCGGAATACGATCGTATATGAGCAAGACGATATGCTGAAGGAGAAAATGATTGACATCTTCAGTACGGGGATCTCGGTAGACCGCGTGGAGGAGAATATGAACCAGTTGTTGTGCTGCCTGCCGCAGATACAGGCACCGGGGCTTACTTATAACAACCTGTTCCGGATCATTATCATGCGGTTTATCGACGCCTACGATTTTGATGTACGGGCTATCAAAAAGAGTTGTGTGCATATTGTGCACAAGGACGGACGGCTGATCCCTTTTGAAACGATGAATTTATTTTACAGGGATGAAAAGGAAACGTATGTAAAACAATTGCAGCAGCAGCTGGATGCTGTTGTTGCGCAATAAATAAAAAATGGAAGACCTGGGTATCATGATCTTGATCGGCGGACCAATCATCGGCCTGATTCTTATTCTGGTGGGGATAATAAAGTTGTTTGGTCAAAGCGAAAAGGCGATCGAGGGACGTAAACTGGTGCTCATCGGATTCATCCTCCTGGTGTTTTCGGCACTGGTGGGCTTTTCCATTTGCACAGGAGGTTTCTGATGAAGCTTTTTGCGCAAAACAGGGAGCTGAAAAAAATAAAAACAAAAGTATGGCAGAATTGGGCCTGTTTTTACTGATTGCCGGCCCCCTTGTGGGCGGCGTCATATTGCTGGTAGGCATCATCCAGCTTTTCGGAGGTGCTGAATCAGCGGCTCGTGGGCGTAGAACTGCGCTTACCGGTCTGATCATTATCGTGCTTTCCGTGCTTATTGGTTTTTCCATTTGCTCGGCCGCACCTTCTTCCGGCGGTTTTCATTAAGCGTTGTTGCCTTTGTCTATCCGTGTGAATCGTCCTTTGGGGCAAGCCTGGCAGATTGGATATAAAACAAAACAGTAACCACCATTATACATGAACATAAAATGTTTTTTATTGCTTGCAGGATGCGCACTGCTCATAGGCCGGGTTTGGGGGCAAACTGCCCGGCAGCGCCCTAATGTAATCCTGATCTATGCCGATGACCAGGGATGGGCAGATCTTCATTCTTTTGGATCGGCTGACCTGTATACCCCGGTGCTGGATAGCCTGGGCGCCAGTGGCGTACGGTTTACCCAATTTTATTCCGCTTCTCCGATCTGTTCTCCTTCCCGGGCTTCATTGCTTACGGGCCGGTACCCGCAGCGCGCCGGGTTGCCGGAAATGGCCTCTTCTTTAAAAGGAGTAGAAGGAATGCCGGGTACACAATATACGATGGGAGAACTATTCCGGGATGCCGGTTACAAAACGGCGCATATCGGTAAATGGCATGTGGGATATACCCCGGAAACCATGCCCAATGCACAGGGTTTTGATGAATCCTTTGGTTTCATGGGCGGCTGCATTGATAACTATTCGCATTTCTTTTACTGGAACGGTCCTAACCGGCATGATCTCTGGCGCAATGGCAAAGAGGTTTATGAAGACGGTGCATATTTCCCGGATCTGATGGTTCGCGAAGCGGGCGCATTTATGGAAAAGAACCGCAATGCTCCTTTTTTTATTTATTTTGCCATCAACGTACCACATTATCCGTTACAGGGCGAAAAGAAATGGCTGGATTATTACCAGGAGAAAGGTCTGGCCGCACCGCGTAGTTTATATGCCGCTTTTGTTTCCACGATGGATGAAAAGATCGGCATGCTGCTAAACCGGCTGAAGGCATTAGGCCTGGCCGATAACACCATCGTGGTCTTTCAGCCGGACCAGGGATTCTCTGAAGAGGAGCGCACGTTCGGCGGCGGCGGATCTGCCGGTATCCTTCGGGGTTCCAAGTTCAGCCTCTTTGAAGGCGGTACCCGGGTGCCCGCCATGATCAGCTGGCCCGGGCAAATTCCTTCCAACCAGGTCCGGGACCAACTGGCGGCCAATATTGACTGGTTCCCTACGCTGGCGGAATATTGTCATATCGCCTTACCCAGTCGCCGGATCGATGGCAAAAGCCTTACCGGTATCATCCGCAATCAGAACAGTCCAACCCCGCACCCAATTTTCTTTTGGAAACAGGGAGGCACAAAAGCAAACCTGCAATGGGCTGTACGCCGGGGCGATTGGAAATTGCTATGCCATCCGGTGCAGGCAAAAAAAGAAGAACTGGATGAACAGGGCTTTTTTCTGGCTCATATCAAAACAGATCCGGCTGAAAAGAACAATCTTTCCAAACAGAACCCCGGGGTTGTAAAGGAATTAAAAGCCCTGTACGATCAATGGGTGGTGGAAGTGGAGCAGCAATAAAAAAAACAGAAGATGAAGTGGATAAAAATCACAGGGTGGATGCTGGCCTTATCATTACCGTTAATGGCGGCCGCACAACAGGCTACGGGGGCAAAGAAACGCCCGAATATCGTATACATTATGAGCGATGATCATGGATACCAGGCGGTGAGCGCCTACGGGTACGGATTGAATCATACGCCCAATATCGACCGGCTCGCCAAAGAGGGTGTAATGTTTACACAGGCAACGGTTACCAATTCGCTCTGCGCCCCCAGCCGCGCGGTATTGCTCACGGGCAAGCATAGCTTTATCAATGGAAAGATTGATAACGAAGCCCGCTTTGACTGGAACCAGGATAATTTTGCCAAGCAATTACAGCAACATGGATACCAGACGGCACTGATCGGTAAAATACATATGGATGGACTGCCCCAGGGTTTTGATTATTCAGCGGTGCTGATTGACCAGGGTGAATACTACAATCCCAATTTTATCATCAACGGAAAAAAACAGCAGGTACCGGGTTATGTAACCGACCTTACCACCGATATGACGCTGGACTGGATCGCGAAGCGCGATACTTCCAAACCGTTTTGTGTACTATTTCATCAAAAGGCCCCGCATCGCGAATGGCTGCCCGCCCTGCGCCATATTGCAGCATACACAAAATTGAATGTAAAAGAGCCGGTTACTTTGTTTGATGATTATAAAGGACGTGGCACTGCCGCCCGTACGGCTGAGATGAACATCCTGAAGGATATGAACTGGGCAGGCGATAGCAAGATACCGCCGGCAATGATGGATGAGCTGGGGCTGAAACAAACCCTTACCTGGGATAAGGCGGCCTATAATAATAACCTGGGACGGATGACATCGGATGAGCGTAAGACATGGGATGCCGTATATGGCCCCATTATGGCCGATTTTAAAAAACGATACCCCACCATGTCGAAAGCTGATCTGATGCGCTGGAGGTATCAGCGTTATATGCAGGACTACCTGGGCACTGTGGCAGCAGTGGATGACGGGGTGGGCCGGTTGCTGGATTTTTTAAAAGCAAACGGGCTGGATGAAAATACCATCGTGATTTATACTTCTGACCAGGGGTTTTACCTGGGGGAACATGGCTGGTTTGATAAGCGCTTTATGTATGAAGAATCGCTGCGTACGCCGTTGCTGATCCGTTACCCGGCCGAAATACCTCAGGGCAAACGATCGGCTTCACTGGTGCAAAACCTGGATTTTGCACCGACAATTTTAGATTACGCGGGCATAGCCGTTCCGGGAGATATGCAGGGGCGATCCTTCCGGAAATTGCTGAACGGAAAAGATACTTCCTGGCGGGATGCCATTTATTATACCTACTATGAGTATCCTTCCATTCATATGGTAAAGCGGCATTACGGGGTACGTACCAACCGGTATAAACTGATTCATTTTTATTATGATGTGGATGAATGGGAGCTGTACGATCTTCAAAAAGATCCACATGAAATGAAGAACGTATACCGGGATCCTGCTTATGCAGGTGTACGGAAGCACCTGCATAAAAAGCTGGAGGAGCTCCGGAAACAATATAAGGACTCAGACGCAAATGATCAGCGTTTTTTACCGGCCATCAAAAAGAAATAAGCGCTCTTACTGAGAAGGCCGGCCTGCAATATGGCCTTCCCGATAAATAATATCAGGAGCCCGGGGCTATTTGCCCATCCATTTTTTAAAAACAGGCGCCCGTTCCCGACTCATGTCGATCTCGAATTTATGGTTGGGCTCTTTCAGCCGGATCCGGAGTTTTGAATGCTCCACCGGTTTAACGGCCTGTACAGCATCGATATTAATAATGTATTGCCGGTTGGCGCGATAGAAGCGATCCGGATCGAGCACTTCTTCAACGTCATCAAGAGAGGCGCTGTCCAGCAAATACCGGTCGCCGTTAAACAGGTACAGATAATGAAGCACTTCTTTGGCAAAAAAAGCAATGTCGGTAACAGGTATAGGCATCCATTGATTGCGGATGCTGGCAACAAACCGTTCCTTGTACTTTTTTACGGCTAGTTGCGGGTGTGAAAGGGCCTTCATTAATTCGGTAATATCGGCAACCATTGGTTTTCGTTGCTGAATGACTGCCCTGCATTTTTCAATAGCTTTTTGCAGCTCCTCCTCGTTGACGGGCTTCAGAAGGTAATCCACCCCGTTGACCTTAAAAGCACGGATGGCAAATTCATCATAGGCGGTGGTAAACACGATGGGGCATTTTAATTGAAAATGCTCAAAGAGCTCAAAGCTGACGCCGTCACTGAGCTGGATATCCATAAATAGGATATCGGGCTCTTCATTTTGCATGAACCATTTTTTGGCAATTTTCAGACTGGGAATGATCTTGATGATGTCGATAGACGGATCTGCGTGGCGTATTTTGTTTTGCAGCACCTGTGCAATGATTGCTTCGTCTTCTATAATGATTGCTTTCATAAAACGGAAGTATTAAGATTCGATAAGGGGAATATAAATGCGGAATTCCTCCCTGGTTTCTTCGATCAGGATGGGTTTATCCGTAAGGTAGGCATAAAGCACCTGGAGGCTTGCCAGCCCTTGTTTATTGGATGTTTCCACCATGTGTTTTTTTTGGAGGTTGTTTTTTACCAGCAGGTACCCGTTCGCCGTTGAGAAGCTGATGCACAGCGGCACATCCGGATCAATGATATTGTGTTTGATGACATTCTCCGTAAGATTTTGCAGGGTGACCGGTACAATTTTCCGAGAGCCATATTCTTCATCCACTGCAATGGCTATGTGTAATCCTTCTTTGAATCTTGTTTTTTGCAGCTGTATGTAGGTTTGTACAAAAGCCAGTTCTTCCCGGAGCGTTACCAGCTCGCTATCCCTGTTTTTTAAAATATAACGGTAGATCCTGGACATCTGTTCCAGGAAACCGTTGGCCATTTTCCGGTCGGTATCGATAAGGCCGGACAGTGAAGTAAGCGAGTTGAAGAGGAAATGCGGGTTCAACTGCTGCTTTAAGCTTTCATACATTACCATTGCCTTTTCTTTTTCCAGCAGCTGTGCTTTGCCCTGAAGCTCCAATAGCTTCTCTTTCTGGCGCATACGGTAGCGATAAAAAGCAACTACAGCAGCAGCAACCAAGAGCAATAGAAACGGACGAAACCAGCTGGTTTTATAAAATGGAGTGTCAATGCGGATATGAAGTACCTGCTCCGGGATATTCCAGTACGCCCTGTCTGTAGATGCCTTCAGGCGGAATGTGTAGTTTCCTCCGGGAATCTTGGTATAATCTGCGAAGCGGTTCCGGGTATATTTCCAGTCATCATCGATGCCCTCCAGCCGGTAGGCATACCAGGTGTCCTCCGGGTTGTCATAGTTAACGGCGGCAAAGCCGATTGTAAAAAAGTTTTCATCGTGTTTTAAATGAATGAAAGAGGTAAGCAGTTGCTCTTGCTTGCTGCCGGATATCCCCAGTGTTGTAAAAAACGGGGCCAGTGATTTGTTTTCTTTTTTAAATGCTGCAGCTGCAAACCGGATAAAGCCATTTTGAGTGGGCATCAGTATTTCGCCGTTGCTTAAGGTAGCAGCAGCATGCTCCGGGAAGTCAACGGAAGGAAGTCCCTGCTGCAATCCAAACGAAGTGAAATACCTGCGGCTGCTGTCCAGCAGTATCAGTCCGCCGGCAGTGCCGATCCAAACCCTGTTTTGATTATCAATCGCAAGGGGACCCGTGCTGTTGTTGGCCAAGCCGTTGGCCTGGTTATAATTCGTTACCTGAAGTGTTACGGGATCAATTGCAGACAGACCGGTAAACGTGCTTATCCATACCTGGCCTTTTTTGTCTTCCTTTATATCTACAACGGAATTGCCGGCAATACTGCCCGGTGCTGCGGAGGCCTTCCACCAGTAGTGTTTCCCTGCAGCCGGATCATACATGCCGAGGCCGCTGCCGTTAAATCCCAGCCAGTACCGCCCCTTACTGTCCTGGAATAATTTTCGTCCGCCCTCCCCGGTAAATACATTTAGCCCGGGCACAGACCGGATGCTGCGGAACTTTTGCTCCTCCGGAGCATAATAGTAGAAGCCATCCTCATCGCGCGAAGCAAACCAGATATTGCCCTGGCGATCTTTATCCGCAGAAAAATAAAAGACCTCGGGGATGGAATCCTTTGTCTTATAAAAGATCATGTTGCCCGTCTTCTGGTTATATTTATTAATGCCATGACCAGTGGCGATCCAGATATCACCGGCATCATCACATACAATGCCCCGGATGGAATTGTAGTGCAGCATATCGGGACGGCCTTTCCGGTTATTCCATTCTTTATAATTACCAGAGCGGGGATCATACCGGACAAGGCCATCCAATGTACCGAACCAGAGATGGCCATCGTGGTCTTCTGCAGCCACCCGGGCTACCCTGCGGTTCCTTTTATCGCGGTCATGATCAAATGCCGGTATGATATGAAACAATGTTTTATCCGGGTTAAAATAGTTGATGCCGTTGTTCCCGCCCACCCATATACGGCCTTCCCGGTCGCAGTAAAGTGCGCTGTGCAGGTTGGTGGAAGGGGTCCAGTTCTGCAACGGGTCGTGCAGGAAGTGTTCAAATGCATTGGTTTGCTCGTTGTACAACATTAACCCATCCAGGTGCGTGCTGATCCATATACGGCCGGAACGGTCGGCTATCATTGCGGAAAAATTAACCAGGGTACTGTTTTCCGATTCGATATACCGGCTGTAATTTTCGAAGGTCTTAAAGTCTGCGGAAAATCTTAGCAACAAGTTGGGGTTCCGGGTAGTGATCCAGAACCGGCTATTGTGATCGATAGCCGTTGCAACCACCCTTGCGGTTGCCGGCACCGGCAGGGGGATCTTTTGCAGCTGGTCGGTAGCCATATTCAGACGAAAGAGGCCGGTGCCGCCGGCAACATAAAGAAAGCCGCCTTTCCGTTCCAGCTGGTAAATCGTTTTAGGCCAGGTGGTATCCTTTACCTTATTGTAAAAAAAAGCTGCTTTCGTTAAAGGATTGTATTTTACCAGTCCGTTCCGCGTACCCAGGTAAACCGTATGCTTGTCAAAAGGGAATATATGGGTTACCCAGGTATCTGCGAGTGCTTTAACCGGAACAAACCGGTCGGCAATTACACTATATTCAAGCATTCCGTCTTCCACACCTACCAGGAAACCCCCGCTGCTGTCGACCGACATGCACCGGGAAAGTGATGTGGGAAGCGAGCCCGGGTCTCCGGGAACGAAGCTGTAGGTTTTTACCGATTCGCCATCAAAGCGGTTCAACCCGGCTTTTGTTGAGAACCACATAAAACCCCTGCTATCCTGCGCAATGGCAAGAATGCCTCCGTCGTTCAACCCGTTTGCCACCGTGAGTTTCCGGAAAAAGAAGCGGTTTGGCTGCGCAGCTATAAGTTTGGGTAGGCACAGGAGCAGTAATACGGTACCCCATACTCTCATATTGCTCAAATTTACCAATTTAATCCAAAATAATTCCCGGCTTATTATCTGAGCGGCGCATTCCAAGTTGTCGCTATCGTCATGCCAACCGTAGCGGAGGCATCTCATGATATAGAAAGAGACCCCCCGGCTTCGCTCGGGGTGACATATGATAAGGGTATCTGTTTGGCGCGACAATTTGGAATGCACTCTTGTCCGAAAGCTTGCTGGCAACCATTATTGAAAGCGGTATCGTAATTGCTGCACATTATTGTTCAATTGCGACTGCCTGGTTTCCGTCAAAACTTTTGCAGTCGCGTCATACAGAAAGCTGTTGGTCCAGTGCTGTACCGGTTTGTTAGCCATATCAAATTCTTTTGTTTCAACCAGCGCGTATTGCTGAGGCTTTCCAAAAAGGGTGGATGAAGGCCAGTTCCACCAATAGGGAAGGTTTGTTTTATCTGCAATGGATGTATCGTATTTGAAATGCGCAATGGACTTATACACGTTGTCGTTATAGTATTTTGCTTGCATGAGCTGTCCGTTGCTGTACAGGAATTCCACTTGGTGCGTGCTGCTACTGCTAAAACCTTCAACAAGGACAAGGTAGCCATCGATGTTGTAGCTATACTGATAAGTATAAATAACGGCGTTATTGGGTACGTCCCTATATTCTTCCGTTATAATAGCGCCCGCTGCATTTAGAATACAATTAATCGTTTGTGTCAGGGTGTTGTCACTGATTTTATAACGGTTTACCTGTAGTGTAGTAGGTGTTTTGTAGTTAAAGAGATACTTTTTGTCTCCTTTGGTATACGCACTGATCCGCCCCTGTGCATCATAGGTTATGTTAGTAACTTCAGGAGTTTGGCCATTAAGGCTATATTGCATTTCCGCAATCTGTAATGAAAGAGCCTTTTCTTCCGGTACCGGAACTTTTTCTTTTTTACAGCCGAACATTGCTGCGGTCAGCAGTACGATCAATAAATTTTTCATGATGCTGTTTTTATACATTGGTTACTTTTTATTAATCCTGTATTACTTTAATGACCTTACTATAGGCTTTGGTACCATCTTTATCTACCTGTGTAATACGCAGGTATAATTCAGAATTGGTTGTCTTTATTGCAAAGTCTTTTTTATTGCAACTGGCAATGAAAGCAATAGCAACAAAGGTGGCAAAAACCATAATTGCTTTTTGGACCCTGTTCTTTGAAACTCGAAGGGTAAAACAAAGAAGGCCCAATCCCAATACCACCATCAATTCCCCCGGACCCGTTTCATATTGATACTCCAGTGTAGCGTTTGAAACACCTTCAGGAGCCTTTGAGACCACTGAAGCCAGTTTCTTGAACAGTGTACCATCCTTTGAAACTTCAATATCAAAATGATCATTATTCATTTCTGTTTCGGTGGTCCATTGCACCAGGAGTTGTTGGTTCTTCATGGAAGCAGTGATGGTGCCAAACTGTACAGGGAGCGCAATGGCGCCGGGTCCTCCGTCTGTTGATAGAGATCCCAGTACCCAGTCGATAGAGGTGGCTCCCGCATTACCGCTTCCGGAGGCGGAATAAAGTGTTCCCTGGGCTCCAGCAGCCATAGACAGGCCTGTTATTGTAAGAAGTAATAAAAGTAATTTCCGTTTCATTGTGTTTGATATTGTATGGACATGTTAATCCATGATTTGTGGAGGCACTGAATTGATCAGCAGTCTCCAGGGCTTTATCCTGATTTTATCGGAAGGTCAGTTTTCTTTTCTTGCGGCTTCCAGTTGTTGCACCCGTTTCAGGAGTGCTTTATTGGCTTCATTCAATTGCGTTACCTGCTGTCTCATTGCTGCTGATTCTTTGATCAGGGCCTGCAATGCAATCATCATTACCCCATCGATATCGGCGCTGGCAATGGTGGTGTCGTTGCCGATGATGCCGGTGCCGTCATTGCCGAAGAGGCTGTAAAATTCCTGTGCCATAGGTCCGTAGTGACGGTACTGCGCTTTATCCTGTCCTTTGTAATTCCAGCTGCCCAGTTTCATGCCCTTTATTTTGGAAAGAAAGGCTGCGCCGTTTGCTGCTAAATAGTTTTCTTTTTTTGTGCTGTCGGATATACTGGACCAGCTATTGCTGTTTGCCCCCAGGGTAACACCGACTGTGCTGCCATCGCCGGTTGGTGATGTAAAAAGCCGGTAGCCGCCTGCGAAGCGCATGGTCATTTGATTAGCGGCACTGCTGTTAAGGGCAACAGACCTGTTATCTCCAATAATAAAAGAGCCGCCATAACCGTTGGTACTTACATAGCTACCCATGGCAGTAGAGCGCGCACCGTTTGCGACAGTATAATAGCCTAATGCCAGCGCATTTTGTCCGGATGCGGTTACTGCAGACCCTATTGCAAATGATGAGGATGCCGAAGCAATGGATTGCGAACCCAGGGCGAATGAGGTGTTCCCGTTAGCCTGCGCTTCATTCCCCATTGCAACAGCATTGGCATTGGTAGCCTTGCTCCCTTTTCCAGCAGTCAATGAAGCTTCACCAGAAGCTTCGGTACTGGAGCCGGTGGCGAGTGCATAATCGCCCGTGGCTTTTGTAGCGTTTCCCATGCTGGTAGATACTATTCCGGATGCGGTGGTGCCTATGCCCATCGCAACGGCCCCCGTACCTGAGGCGGTGGTAAAATTACCCATTGCCGTGGCCATTTCAGCAAGGGCTTTATTGCTTGCTCCGTTCAGGGTGGCGCCGGTAAATTCAGTAACCGTTGAGAAAGGCACGGCCACCCGCCCGGCCCAAATCGCATAGGGTACGCTGAGTAGCTGACTGGTGCTGATGGTGGTATAGGCGCTGCCACCAGCCGGGTCTATTTCCACCTGTAGATAATAGGTAGCGGCAGCCCATTTTATTGTTATCAGGTTTTCAGCTCCGCCACCCGCCACTCCGCTACCTACGGCTACATTAAATACACCGTTGGCATTGGTAGTGGGGGTATGTGTTTCCTGGAATACCGTTGCACCGGCTTCCGAACCTTCATGAATGGTGAACCGTACGGAGATGGCTTTATTGGCAACGGCCTGCCCGCTGCTGTTGCGGGCCAGACCCTGGAAGGCAAATTTTGCAGGAACTTGTGCCTTACCTGTTATAACCAGGCCAATGGCTGAAAGAAGCAGGAATAGTTTCAATTTCATTGTATTTGTTTTTGCTGAATAAGCAACGAAGCTAGATCCCTGCTCAGGGGACGGGAAATTTATTGAAAGCAAGTGCCGGATTTTCCATTTAGATGTAGATTTTCGGGGTTGAAGTGCTGGCATAACCAGACAAAAAAACCGGAGCATGACTGCCCCGGTTTTCAGCTAATATTTAAAAGGGTACGGATCATTCTCCGGTGATTTTTACTACCTTGCTATATACTTTTATACCGTCTTTATCTACCTGTGCGATACGCAGGTACTGGTTGGGTATTTCTGTTGTTATTTTCAGATCTTTTTTGGAGCAGCCGGATAGGATGGCAACAGCCTGCAGGATGACGACCGCCGGTAGGTAGTGCCATTTTCTTCGCTTTGAGAACAGGGCGGTGCAGCAAAGCATTCCGAATGCCAATGCCAGCGCTATCTGAGCCTGCTCCGACCGGTACTCATATTCGAGGGGTGTTGCCGAATGCCCCTCCGGCGCCTTTGATACTACGGAGGCGATCCTTTTAAAATGTGTACCGTCCGGAGAAACCTCAATGTCAAAATGATCATTATTCATTTCTGTTTCGGTGATCCATTTTACCAGGAGCTGTTTATTGGTAATGGTGGCGCTGATGGCACCAAACTGTACGGGAAGGGCAATGGCCCCCGGACCTCCGTCTGTAGATAAGGAGCCCAGCACCCAATCGACGGAGGTTTCTCCGGCTGTGCCGCTCCCGGAGGCGCCATAGATGCTGCCCGATCCGGCCTGTGCCCAAACGCTTATATGGATGATGCAGCATATTGCTACGATAACTATTTTTTTCATGTGGAATGGATTTTTAATGTTCTTTTTTGGTGGCTGCCAGTTGCGCTACGCGTTGCTGCAGTTTTTTATTGGCTTCCGCTAATTGTTTTACCTGGTGTTGTAATGTTTCTGTTTGCTTTGCCAACGTTTGCAATGCGATCATCATTACACCGTCGATGTCGGCGCCGGCAATAGTGGTATCATTGCCGATGATGCCCACGCCATCATTGCCAAACAGGCTGTGAAATTCCTGCGCCATGGGACCGTAATGCCGGTACAGTTGTTTGTTCTGTCCCTTGTAGTTCCAGCTGCCCAGCTTCATGCCTTTTATTTTGGAGAGAAACGTGGAGCCGTTTGCAGCTGAATAATTTTCTTTCTTTGTACTGTCGGATATACTGGCCCAGCTATTGCCGTTGGGATCCAGTGAAACGCCGATGCCAAAACCGTTACCTGCGGTTCCCGTATAAAACCGGTATCCTCCACCAAAGCGCATCGCCATTTGATTTTCGGCTGTATTCCCGGTGCTCCAGGAGGGTCTGTAATCGCCGATAATAAAGGAACCTTTGAATGAATTGGTGGTTACATTATTACCCAGGGCGGTTGAATAAGTGCCTGTAGCATGTGCGTCGAAGCCAAAGGCCCTGGCGGCGCCTGCAGTAGCTTCCACATTACTGCCCATGGCAAACGATTCTATCCCTGTGGCTTTAACCTCTTTTCCCGCAGCAAAAGCAAGTAACGCGCTGGCCTCCGCGTTATAACCAATAGCGACAGCTTCGCTTGCCAGTGCTTTGTTGCTGGAAGATCCGATAGTAGTACCTGTATAGGATAAAACGGTAGAACCCTGTGCCACCAACCTGCCTGCTGCAAAAGCGTAAGGTACACTAAGCAATTGGGTGGTGCTGATGGTCGTGAAGCTACTGCCGCCTGCCGGGTCTATTTCTACCTGCAGATAATAGGCCACTGCGTTGCTCCAGTTAATATTTTGAAACATATCCTGAAAAGTGCCGGCGCTCTTACTGCCGATGGCCACATTGAATACACCGGCGCCATTGGTCGTGGGATTATGGGTTTCCTGGAACACCTGTCCACCGGTTTCTGCTCCCTGGTGGATGGTGAACCGAACAGAAACCGTCTTATTGGCTGCGGCTTGTCCGTTCGTATTGCGGGCCACGCCCTGGAACGCAAATGCCGTGGGTACCTGCGCTGTGGCGGTCACTGACCAACCCATGGTCAGGAGAAGGAGTAAGAATAAATTCAGTTTCATTGTGGTTGGATTATTTTTGTTTTCTTGTTGCTTCTAACTGTTGCAGCCTGCGCTGTAATTTTTTATTGGCTGCTGCTAATTGTTCTACCTGCCTTACCCGGTTTTCCAGTGCTTCAGCTTGTTTGGTCAGTGTTTGCAAGGCAATCATCATTACGCCATCGATATCCGCGCTGGCAATGGTGGTATCGTTGCCGATGGTGCCCACGCCATCATGGCCAAACAGGCTGTGGAATTCCTGGGCCATGGGGCCGTAATGGCGATACTGCTGTTTGTCCTGGCCCTTGTAGTTCCAGCTGCCCAGCTTCATGCCTTTTATTTTGGAGAGTAACGCGGCGCCGTTGGTGGCTTGGTAATTTTCTTTTTTTGTGCTATCGGATATACTGGCCCAGCTGTTACCGTTGGCCCCCAGGGTAACACCGGCGGTGCTGCCATCGCCGGTTGGTGATGTAAAAAGCCGGTAGCCGCCACCAAAACGCATGGTCATTTCATTGTCGGCAGCACTGCTGCTGGGTAAAAGTGCCATATTCGGGCGGAAATCTGCAATAATGAAAGCTCCGGTGTGCCTGGCTGCTGCACCATTCCCAATGACAAACGAATAGTCGGCATTGGCTTCAACATTGTTGCCAATAGCGATAGCAGAACCACCTGCGACGTTGGTATAGTTTCCTATGGCGGTTGAGAAATTGCCGGGAACCTCAACAAACCTGCCAAGTGCTATCGTGTTTATTCCGGTAGCCTTGTTGCCGCGTCCTATGGCAACAGCGCCGTCGTTTGTGGCACGGGAGCCGATACCCCCGGCAAAAGATTGATCACCCGCTGCCGTAGTACCCGACCCGATCGCCAGTGCATTGTTTCCCATAGCACTGGTTCCCTCACCCATGGTGCTGCCGGTTACAGATAAAACGGTGGACCCGGATGCCACCAACCTGGCTGCTGCAAAAGCGTACGGGACACTAAGCAATTGGGTAGTGCTGACGGTAACAAAGGCACTGCCACCGGCAGGATCTATTTCTACCTGCAGGTAATAGGCTACTGCATTGCTCCAGTTAATACTTTGAAACATATTCTGGAGTATGCTGGTGCTCTTACTGCCGATGGCCACATTGAATACGCCGGAAGCGTTGGTAGTTGGATTATGGGTTTCCTGGAACACCTGGCCGCCGGTTTCGGCTCCCTGGTGGATGGTGAACCGTACGGAAATTGCTTTATTGGCTACTGCTTGCCCGTTACTGTTGCGGGCCACGCCCTGGAATGCAAATTGTTTCGGCACCTGTGCCCTCACATTCGTTGACAGACCAGCGATCATGAGAAGGATTAAAAATAATTGAAGCTTCATTATAGTTGGTTTATTTTTCTTTTATTGTGGCTTCCAGCTGTTGTACTCTTTTTTGCAGTTGTTGATTGGCTCCCGCTAATTGTTTTACCTGGTTTTGTAATGTTTCTGTCTGCCTTATCCTGTTTTCCAGTGCTTCTGTCTGTTTTGTGAGCGCCTGCAGGGCGATCATCATCACGCCGTCAATATCTGCACTGGCAATGGTGGTATCGTTGCCGACGGTGCCCACGCCATCATTGCCAAACAGGCTATGAAACTCCTGTGCCATGGGACCATAGTGCCGGTATTGCTGTTTCTCCTGCCCTTTATAATTCCAGCTGCCCAGTTTCATACCTTTTATTTTGGAAAGAAAAACTGCACCATTGGGTTGCCGGTAATTTTCTTTTTTGGTACTGTCAGAAATACTGGCCCAGCTATTGCCGTTAGGATCCAGGGAAACGCCCGAGCCGTTGCCAAAGCCGTTGGTTCCGGTATAAAACCGGTACCCGCCGCCAAAGCGCATGACCATCTGGTTCTCTGCGGAATTGCTTGTTGTATAGATGGGGCGGTAATCGCCAATGATGAAGGCTCCTTTAAAAGTCCCTGTTTTTACGTTATTGCCCATGGCGGTTGAATAATCACCGTCGGCCAATACATCGGAGCCCACAGCCATTGTGTATGTACCGGCTGCTACGCTCTTATAGCCTACGGCAACTGCTGCCAGACTTGTAGCCCGGCTGTAAGGCCCGGCGGCAAAGGTGTTCAGTCCGGTGGCTTCGGTATTCAGGCCCATGGCAATGGCATTGTTGGAGGTGGCTCTTGAATCACTTCCCGCGGAAAAAGAAGTGGGGCCCGATGCCTCCGTACCAAGTCCCATGGCAAATGAATAATTGCCCGATGCCTGGGTATTGCCCCCTATTGAAAGAGCCGACTCTCCGGATGCCATAGTATTATACCCCATTGCCGTAGCATTGGCTGCAAGCGCTTTGTTGCCGGAAGAGCCGATGGTGGTTCCGGTGGCAGACAGGACGGTGGAGCCCGTTGCCACCAGGCGGCTGGCTGCAATAGCATAGGGTACGCTAAGCAGCTGGCTGGTACTGATCGTAGCATAGGAGCTGCCGCCTGCCGGATCTATTTCTACCTGTAAATAGTACGCTACATTATTACTCCAGTTCAGGGTATTGGGGAAGGCTGTTTTGCTACCAATAACCACATTGAATACACCAGCAGCATTGGTGGTAGGAGCGTGGGTTTCCTGGAACACCTGGCCACCGGTTTCGGCACCCTGGTGTATGGTAAAGCGCACCGATACTTTTTGATTGGCTGCGGCTTGCCCGTTGCTGTTACGGGCCACGCCCTGGAATGCAAATTGTAGGGGAACCTGCGACAGCGCCGGTATCGACAAGCACGCTGCGATAAGCGCAAATAAAAATAGTTTCAGTTTCATGGTATCTGTTTTTCCTGAAGCGAAACTATTATGGAGGTGAGGCCCTGGAAAATTTAATAGCGGTAAGCGGAGGGAATCATAACTGAAAAGGATATTTGAAATGGTGAAGCGTTTTGGAGTCAGAACGCCGGTAATGATGTTGCATATTTGCGGCCATGCACATACCCGTAAGATGCATGCTGAAGATTAAAGCTACCGGTTTTGGACTGTCATTCTGGCAAAATTGATGTAAAAATGAACCCGGATTGTCAAAAAAAAAGCGATACACGAGCACCGAACAAAGGATATACAAGCGATATAGAAACGATATACAAAGGATATACAAAGCATATACAAATGGGACCGAAAAACAGTTTGATGTAAAAAAAGGCGATTTAAGCTTTCGGGATGGTGATGTCCTGAAGATCCGGAAAGGCTGGTTATGTGGTCTTAAAACCCGTCTGGAGCGCATTGAAAATCCGGTTGATCTATTAATTATTTAAGGGCATTAAAAATCTAAAAAAGGGCGGTGTCCTGTCATCCTGGCATCGTTCGGGAAAAGCATCAAGATCCAAAAGATCCAAAAAGCAAAAAACAAAATACGGCAAGCAGCTGGTCTTAGGGCCACTGAAAGCGTATGGGTAATTCCTGCATTCATGTTGCCATGCAATCTGGGAAAACCGCCCGTGACCGATGGTGCACCTGCTGATGATTGTACTACAGAACAAGTATGCGACGCAAGTAAAGCCGCCAGTAGTGCAGGTGCCGGGCCATAAAATAAAAAGCAATTACGGTATGCGGTAGCAAACACCCTCCAGGGCCAGGTCCGTATTGGGAAATATTTCGCGGGCTTCCGTTTCAAAAGCATCCAGTATATCATAGCGGCTGCTGAAATGCCCGATCAACAGCTTTTTTACATTTGCCTTTTGCGCGATCCTTGCTGCTTCTTTAGAAGTGGAATGAAAACGCAGGTGTGCCTGCGCTGCAAAGTTATCGAGGTAGGTGGCTTCATGATAGATCATATCTGCACCCTGAATGTTGGAGATAAAAGATTCATCATACCGGGTATCTGCGCAGAATGCATAGGTCTTACCCCTGGGCGCGGCTTCCGTGAGCTGTTCGTTTTTGATCAGGGTTCCATCAGGTGCTGTATAATCGTTACCCTGCTGCAGTTCTTCAAACCAGCTGTAGTGCACCTGGTGCTGTTTCACCGCTTCAGCGTTGATACGCCGGGGCTTTTTTTGTTCTTTAAAAATAAACCCGAAGCATTCAATGCGATGATCGGTTTTAAAACTATGGATCGCTATATCATCAACGGTCATCAGGTAGCCGGGTGCGTTGATGGCATGAAAATGCAGGGGATAAGGTATGCGGGTGTCGGCCAGTTTAAACTGTAGTTCTAAAACCTCCTGTAAAGCCGGAGGAGCCACTACATGCAGTTCCTGCTGCCGGCCCAGCAAGGCAAATGAATTCAGTAATCCTACCAGGCCAAAATAGTGGTCGCCGTGAAGATGCGATATAAAAATATGTGAAATCCGGCTGCGGCGGATTTTGTAACGGATGAGCTGGATCTGGGTGCCCTCGCCGCAGTCGATCAGGAAACTGCGATTGGGTGTGGTGAGTACCTGGCTGGTAGGGTGCCGGTCAAAGGCCGGTACAGCTGAGTTATTGCCCAGTATGGTGATCCCTAACATTCCGTTAAACTTTTCAGGCGTTTATTTGTTTATTCATTTCCGGTATCTGTAAATTCGATGTCTTCCGTATCCAACAGCTCGCGCTCGATCTCTTCCATCTGCACAATATCCCAGGCTTCACTTTCAGTTGGTGTAATATTGAGCAATTCGTCCAGTTCATGTGCTGCCAAAAATGCGTTTACCGTTTTTTGTATATTGCAGGTTACAAAGGAAGCATTGTTTTCATAGAAATGTTGCTGTATTTGCAGGAGTTTCGCTGCTGCAACGGCATCCATCTCCTCCACTTCCTGCAAGTTCAAGATCACGCTTTTTACATCCTTTTGCAGAAAAGGGAGCAGGGCCGATTCCATTTGATCTGTCATTGTAGCAGAAAGAACAGGCGCATTTGGCGTGATGACGTGAAATTTCTCTTTGGTATCTATTTTGACTTGCATATAGAGTGAATTTGGAATAAATATGCTTAAATTACAAGTAAATTTAGTACCAAATATATTTGTTAATATTGTAAATAAACATTTTATCTAAATATGGATAATAATTTTTCATCCCAGGTAAAAGAAATCATTTCCTATAGCAGGGAAGAGGCTTTGCGCCTGGGAAATGATTTTATCGGCACAGAGCACCTGCTGCTGGGCCTGATCCGGGAAGGGGATAATACCGCGATCCGGATTCTGAAAAGCTTTAACGTAGATATTTTTGAACTGCGGAAGGAAATAGAACTGGCAATAAAGGACAAGACCGGAAAAAATATTGCAAACATCAACAGTCTTCCATTGACCAAGCAGGCGGAAAAAGTGATCCGTGTTACCGTACTGGAAGCCAAGGCGCTGAAGAGCAACCTGGTGGAAACGGAGCACCTGATGCTTTCTATATTAAAGAACAAGGAAAATATTGCAACACAAATCTTAAATCAGTTTGATGTGGATTATGATCTGTTTCGCCAGGAATTAGGCATCGTTAAATCGGGAGAGCCCCGTGCAGAGTTTGGTGAAGAAGGAGAAGAAGAATTTGAAGAAGAAAAGAAATATTCCCAGTCGAGAGCCGGTGGTTCCAAGGCAGCCGCCAAAAGCAAAACCCCGGTGCTGGATAATTTCGGACGGGATGTAACCAAACTGGCAGAAAGCGGTAACCTGGATCCTATTGTAGGACGGGAAAAAGAAATTGAACGGGTATCCCAGATCCTGAGCCGCCGGAAGAAAAACAACCCGATTCTGATTGGTGAGCCGGGAGTGGGTAAAACTGCTATCGTGGAAGGCCTGGCGCTGCGGATCGTGCAGCGTAAAGTAAGCCGGGTACTGTTCGATAAACGCGTTATTTCTTTAGATCTTGCATCACTGGTTGCAGGAACCAAGTACCGCGGCCAGTTTGAAGAGCGCATGAAAGCGATCATGAACGAGCTGGAAAAGAACCGCGACGTGATCCTGTTCATTGATGAGATGCATACCATCGTGGGAGCCGGCGGCGCCAGCGGTTCGCTGGATGCCAGCAATATCTTTAAGCCAGCCCTGGCCCGCGGCGAGTTGCAGTGCATTGGCGCGTCTACACTGGATGAGTACCGGATGTATATTGAGAAAGACGGGGCCCTGGACCGCCGTTTTCAAAAAGTAATGGTAGATCCGCCAAGTGTGGACGAAACCATCCAGATATTGAATAATATCAAGTCGAAGTATGAAGATTTTCACAGCGTAACCTACAGTGATGAAGCCATTGAGGCTTGTGTGAAATTGAGTGACCGTTATATTACCGATCGGCTGCTACCCGACAAGGCCATTGATGTGATGGATGAAGTAGGGGCGCGGGTACACCTGAAGAATATTAATGTACCGCCGAATATTGTGGAGCTGGAAAAAAAGATTGAAGATGTGAAGGAAGAAAAGAATAAAGTGGTGAAGAGCCAGAAGTTTGAGGAAGCCGCTTCCCTGCGGGATACCGAAAAGAAACTGGCGGAAGACCTGGAGCGGGCAAAAGCCGCCTGGGAAGAGGAAAGCAAACATAAACGCTATCCCATCGATGAAGAGGCGATTGCCGAGGTGATCAATATCATGACCGGCATACCGGTTCGTAAAATGGTGGAAGCAGAAACCGAGAAGTTGCGCAAAATGTCGGAAGACATGAAGGGCATGGTGATCGGGCAGGATGAAGCCATCTCCAAAGTGGTGAAAGCCATCCAGCGGAACCGTGTAGGATTGAAGGATCCGAAGAAACCGATTGGTACCTTTATTTTCCTGGGACCAACCGGTGTGGGTAAAACAGAGCTGGCCCGTTCGCTGGCACGGTACCTGTTCGATTCTGAAGATTCGCTGATCCGGATCGATATGAGTGAGTACATGGAGAAATTTACGGTAAGCCGTTTGATTGGTGCGCCTCCGGGATATGTGGGCTACGAAGAAGGCGGTCAACTGACGGAGAAAGTGCGTCGCAAACCGTATAGCGTGATCCTGCTGGATGAAATTGAGAAGGCGCACCCGGATATTTACAATATCCTGCTGCAGGTGCTGGATGATGGTGTGCTGACCGATGGGTTAGGACGTAAGGTGGATTTTAAGAATACCATCATTATCATGACTTCAAATATAGGTGTACGCCAGCTGAAGGATTTTGGTGCGGGTGTTGGTTTTGCTACCTCGGCGCGGGTTGAAAATGAAGATGAGGAGAACAAGGCGGTGATCGAAAAGGCGCTGAAGCGTACCTTCTCGCCCGAGTTCCTGAACCGTATTGACGACGTGATCATCTTTAACAGTCTTACCAAAGAAAATATCTTCAGCATTATTGATATTTCTATGAAGGGTGTGCTGAAACGTGTACAGAATCTGGGCTATGGTCTGGAGCTGAGTGAGGAGGCCAAGACCTTCCTGGCAGATAAGGGATATGATCAACAGTTTGGTGCACGTCCGCTGCACCGGGCCATTCAGAAATACCTGGAAGACCCGCTGGCTGAAGAGATTCTGAATATGCATGTGAAACCTGGTGATGTATTACTGGTGGATTTTGATAAAGAAAAAGAACGGTTGTTCTTTACCGTAAAAGATCCTAAAGAGAATCCGCAGGAAGCATAAAGAAAGAGCTTTACTATTTAATGATTTCGTTTAAGGAGCTGATGAAAAGAATGGTCAGCTCCTTTTTTTGTGCATAAGAATCCTGGTTGTTGATGCAATTTTTTGCCTTTTGTTTTACCGCCTTTTTTTCTTGGGAGGATGCTCAAATGAAAATGCACAGACGGTATTGATATTAACGCCTGTTGCCGGTATTGGGATGGCTATCGTACTGTTGTTACAGGTAGCGGCAAGCTTCATGTGGGATAGCTTATTCCAATGGCGGACCGGTACGGGTGCCAAGATCGCTTAGAATTGTCTTACAACCCCCGGGTACTCTTTTTTTAGCCGGGCATCCAGAACAAAAGTCCCAAACGGCAGCAGCGATGCAAGAAAGGCAAGGGCGGCTTTTCCAAAGCTCCATTTAAAGGCGGTCCATACTTTTAACAGGTAAATGCAAAAAAGTACAAAGAGTACGCCATGAGCCCAGCCAATGTATTTTACGCCCTCCGGTATCTGTGCAAAATATTTTAAAGGCATGGCCACCAGTAATAAAACCAGGTAGGAGATTCCTTCTAAAAAAGCGATTTGCATAAATATCCTCAGGTCTTTAAGCGAACGGTTCATTGGTGGTTCTATTATGTTCAAGGAGAACAGTTGTCCGGTTAAAAAGTTTAACAGGCCGGCAGGAAATTATAAAGTATCTTTAAATTTTTACCCAAAAAACAAAAGAATGATTCCGGACCACTGCAATACCCTTGAAGAAATAAGAGCGGAGATCGATACCATCGATCATGAGATTGTTCGCCTGATAGGTCAGCGGGCTGGTTTTGTAAAAGCAGCCGCACGGTTTAAAAAATCAGAAACAGCCGTTGAAGATAAGCAGCGTGTGGCGGCCGTGATCGAATCGAAACGAGCGCTGGCAGAGACGTACAAGGTTTCGCCGGGGTTGATTGAAGCCGTTTACCGTACGATGATCGGATACTTTATCAACGAGGAGCTGGAGCACTGGAAATCGATCACCCGCTAAATGATCCGACTATATGCCCATCGATGCTGAAATGTTTTACCGCGAAGGAGGGCCTGCTGATCTGCCGCAATTACGACAGCTGGCTATAGAGTCCTGGTACAGGTTTGAAGCAGGACTGCTTCCGGAGAACTGGACACTGCTTTGGAATACGATCCGCAATGCACAAACCTACGAAACGCTGTTGGCTTGCAGTAAGTGCCTTGTTTGTGAAACCGGCGAAGGAAGGATCGTGGGAATGGTTTTCCTGGTACCAAAGGGAAACCCCACAGCCCTCTATCTTTCTGGATGGAGTGTGGTTCGTTTTTTAACGGTACATCCTGATTTTGAGGGCCTGGGTATTGGCCGGAAACTTATGGCAGATTGTATAATGCAGGCGAAGCGTAATGGAGAAGCGGTGATGGCGCTTCATACTTCGGAAATGATGAACAATGCCCGCCGTTTATATGAAAATCTCGGGTTTCGTATCATCCGGGAAATCGAACCGCGGTTCGGAAAACGCTACTGGTTGTATAAACTGGAACTATAATGTAACAATACTGTGAAATTTCCGTTATCTTATTTGAAGAGATGGGGATGTCCGGGTGCGCAAACCACCATTTTCCATATACTCCGTGCAACGAACGGCCGCCGGTCTTCGTTTTAAAGGAGTATCTTTGAATGTAGCAATACGAGTGTATGGATGTTTGCTACTGGTTCTGAACCATCAAAAGAAACAGCATGAAAGAAGAGAACTTTATAAACCGGGTTGTTCCGAATATTTATTCGGATAACCTGGAACAAAGCAAGGCATTTTATCACGGGTTCCTGCATATGGATATTGTTATGGACCGGGGATGGGTGTTGACATTTGCTTCACGAACGAACCCGACAGCACAGATCAATGTATTGGAAAACCAGAAAAAAGAAGTGCTGAATAATGAACGTGTTTTTCTTTCCATAGAAGTATCTGACGTGAATGGAATGTATAAAAGAGCAACGGCGCTTGGATTGGATATCGTATATCCCCTTACCAATGAGCCCTGGGGTGTTCGCCGTTTTTTCGTAAAGGATCCGAACGGGGCCACCATCAACCTGTTGTCGCATAACAGCTGAGCAATTAAATGATTGGCCGATGACACATCATGAACATCATTACCAGGTAACCGTTACCTGGACTGGTAATTTGGGCAGGGGAACAGCGGGGTATCATGCTTATAGCAGGAACCATAAGATCCGGGCAGCAGATAAACCGGAGATCCCCGGTTCATCGGATCCGGCCTTCCGCGGTGATGCAGAAAGGTATAATCCCGAAGAACTGTTCCTGTCTTCGTTGTCTGCCTGTCATATGCTCTGGTATTTACATCTTTGTGCAGAAGCCGGTATTGAAGTGACAGACTATACAGACGCTGCAAGGGGAAATATGCAAACCGATCCGGTTGGAAGCGGCCGTTTTACAGGCGTCGTGCTTTATCCGGTTGTAACCATTACAAACGGCGCAAAGTCCCGGCTGGCATTGGAATTACACCAACGCGCACATCAATATTGTTTTATCGCCAACTCAGTTAATTTTCCGGTGACGCATCAGCCGGAAATCATTGTAAAGGAACGTATTTCGTCCTCACGTTGAGCAATATACTCTTGCAGAAAATGTTGTCGAAAGTGAAAGAACGGTCTTTCCCCGGGTGGATGGCAATCAATGAACGGATGATGATTGCAGCTATCGGTATTGTATTTTTAATGGGTAAAAAATGGTCTGCTTATGAAATGGATCATTACCAGTTTGCTATTTGCTGCCGGGTTTCAGTTGCCGGCCCCGGTTGCCGCAACACCGGCTATCCGCACGGGCGCCGACTAAACGGAAAAATAGCTGCCCTATGTGAAAGGAAAGCGCCCTAAGGGAACTATACCTGTATAGGACTGCGATCTGCCATTGCGGAGCCGGGTGCCGGTTCAATGCTGGTATCTTTTCGGGAAACTTTTGAAAGGATGGATTCCAACAGTGGGCGCATATTGTTAAGGTTTTGAGTTTTAATCATAAAATTCCACAAGGGTTCAAATTTCTTCCAGCCACCAGCATAAAAGAAATGTTTCAACCGGTGTCTGAGTGAATCGTGGGAAAAGCTGCTCCTGAAGATATTGGACCAGCTGTAGAAGCTCCGGTACGCCCAGTCGTACCCGTTTTTTAGTTCTGCGGCTGTTAACCCGGTTGTTTTGTATACGACATTGCGCGTGTCATATAGATCCCAGTCTTTTGTAAGAATGCGGCCCTGCTGCTCCATGTTACTGTACATCCTTGTGCCGGGATAGGGGGTAAGAATATGGTAGGTAGCCGTTGTAAGGGAGTGGGAAACACCCCAGTCAACCGTTCGCTTAAATACGTCCGGATCGTCATCGTCCAATCCAAAAACAAAGCTGCCGTTGATCATAATTCCCAAATCATGCAGGCGGTTTACAGCCTGGATATAGTCCTTTTTTAGATTCTGCTTTTTGTTGCTTTGGCGGAGGTTTTGGGGAGAGAGTGTTTCAAAACCTACAAAAAGGCTACGAAGTCCGGCTTTGGCAGCTTTTTCAATCAGGTTGCCTCTTAGTATCGAGTCAACAGTGGCGGCCCCCTGGAACACACGGTTCATGCCGCGCATGCCTTCAAAGAGGCCTGCTGCGAATGTAGTGTTTCCCAGCAGGTGATCATCCAGGAAATACAGATGACGCCCGGGCAGCTGCTCTATTTCAGAAAGCGCATCATCCACCTGTTGTGTATAGAAACTTTTGCCACCCTCAAAGAATGCATCTTTATAGCAGAAGTCGCAGTGGTGCGGGCACCCTCTTGTAACCACAATGGAGTTGGGCACCAGGTAGCGGCCGCGTTTGATCAGATCGCGTCTTACAGGCGGAATCCCCTGTAAAGTCCGGACAGAGCTGCTATATATTTTATTGGGAACACCGCTTTTAAAATCCCGTAGAAACTGCGGAAAAGTGGTTTCTCCCGGTCCCAGGAAAATGGAATCGGCATGAGGGAGGGCTTCGTCGGGAAGTGCTGTTACATGCAGGCCTCCCAGGATCACATAGCACCCTTTTGCCCGGTAGTGGTCTGCGATCCGGTAGGCGCGGTAAGCATTGGTGATATAGACCTGTATGATCACCAGGTCCGGTTCATCGCCGAGATTCAGTATTTCTACATGCTGATCCTGTAAATCTATTTCATCCTCCGGCGATAAATAAGCAGCCAGCATTGCCAGCCCGAGGGGCGGGAATAAGGAATACTTTATCGGTCGCCAGAAAGGGCTTTCGGCTTCTACAAGCGCCGGCAGTATCATTTTTACTTTCATGGGTTATTTTTTTAAGACCAACACGGTAAGGATCACGATGGTGGCCAAAAGGGTAATCAGAACGAGCAGGTTATACGCTTTCATAACTATAATTTTATAAACTGGTAATAAAGTGTTTTGGATAGCAACGGCCTTTTTTGTTCTGCTTCGATGTGTTCTATAAATGGTGTTTTTTTATCCGGGGTTGTCTGCCGGATCTTCGTGTTGTACAGGAGCTGGCGGTTGTAGGGCAGACTGAGCGCATAATCGATATCAAAAGATGGTTGATGTTCCAGGTTATATTTGGTAACGATCCAGCTCCAGTTTACAACGCAGCCGACGATGAGGGTGGTATAGAAAACCCACAGCATACGCCCGGCCAGGAAGGCATTGGTTTTGCGGTTTTTGATCTTTAAGATGGTGAACAGCAGTCCGGCAATGCAAAGCAATAAGAAGATATACACCCCGATCCTTTTGAAAGTAAGTCCGTAGGCTTCGATATACTGGTTGTTCTTTAAGGCTACAACACCTGCCAGGAAGAGGTTAAGCAGGATCCAGGTGTAGGCGCTGTTCCGGAGCAGGCGCGCTTTTGTATCAAAATTAAGACCGCCTTTAAAGAATAGCATAATCACCAGGATTGCCATTACTATGGAAAAGATGAGCAGGTATACGCGTTCATGTAACGCGCTGCTCAAACTGCCACCGGTGTTTTTATTGCCAAATTGTTCAACGCAATAAGTAACAATAAAAAATAATACAAGAATGTTCAGCAGTATGAAGGTGATCTCAGCGCTTTTGCGATAAAAACCAGCATCGGGATGTTGCCGGTCTTCTAATGAAAAGCGATATGCTTCCTGGAAATGATCGCTGATCTTATTGTTGACCAGGAATAATTGAGATGGCGCCCAATAATGCACAAAGCAGAACATCAGGAAGAATCCCAGTGCGGTCAGGAATCCGATCTGTAAAAAGTCGGCATTCCAGTTGATATAAAAAAAGGATTGGAACAGGTCGCTGCTGAAACTGTAGATCACCAGGAATATCGCAGCCAGCGCTGCGGGGATCAGAAAGTAGTAGATGGCTTTTTTGTAAAAGGTGGCGGTAAAAATGCCGTTGACCGGCAACCAGCCGGTAAGTACCGGGGCCCGGAAAAGGAAGCTGATAAAATTAACCGCCCCGGCAAAAGGAATCAGCAATACATGTATGGCCGGCTGGTGTGCCTTGCAGGTCAGGGCTGCCAATGAGGCAAAAACGGCCAGGAAGGAAACCGGGTCGCCATACCAGGCAAAAGCTCCTGTTGCGATACCCAGCGCAGCTGTCAGCCACCAGAAGGTGGTATTGTGGTTTTCTTTTTTTGTGGTCATTACAATCGCCAGCCAGGCAAGGAGCGTAAAGAGGCTGCAGTTCAAACCCGGCTCGCGGTTGTAGAACAGGGCTACAAATATTGCAACGCCCAGGAACAGGACAAGATTTTTTTTCATTTTTATTGTTTTGAAAGTACTTTGAAATTCAAAGTGATTATGTAAAAAAAATTATTTCAGTAAGCGGCCCAGTGCGTTAATATGCTGTACAAAGGCATCCTTTCCCCCACGGGTGATTTTGTAAGAGGTTTTTGTTTTTTTTCCTACAAATTCTTTTTTCACTTCAATATATTTTTTGGTTTCCAATGCGGCAATATGACTGGCCAGGTTGCCGTCCGTAACGCCCAGGTGCTCTTTCATCTCCAGGAAATCCACCCAGCCATTGACCACCAGCACCGACATAATGCCCAGTCGTACCCGGCTTTCAAAATCCTTATTTAATTTTTCTATAATGCTCATGATGCGCGGCTGCGAATATCCTTACTTATATTTTTTGTACATCAGTAATCCATAAATGATGTGCAATATACCAAACCCCAGGGCCCAAAAAACGAGGCCATAGCCCGGGATAAACGCTGCAACGATTCCCAGGAAGGTTTCACAATACCCCAGGTACTGGATATCGGAAAACGTATATTTGGCGGCATTAATCAAGGCCAGTCCATAAAAAAGCAGGGTGGCCGGGGCTATAAGTCCAAACAGCCCATGGTAAAACAGGGCCATGCAAAACAAACCGCCTGCAATCAGCGGAGTCAGGAGATGACTTAGTAATAGCCGGGTGGTACTGGTCCATATTTTTAATCCGTTCCGTTTGCTTTTCTGGATGGTAAAAAGAATGCCGGACCCAACGGCAAGAACCAGGACCACAACTGCCAGCAGGATGAGTTTCCATTCCAGCTCATAGTTGTATGTATACCGGCTACCGGAAAAATAATCGATATCGTGTTGCTGAAACAGCCAGTAGGCGATGGCGGCACCGATCAGTGCAATCGTACCTGCGGCAACACCTGATAACCCGTTCAAGGAAATAAAACGGGAAGAGCGTTCCATCATCTGGCGAATATGCTGCAGGTCATCTTTTGGATCATTCATTTTGAAAAGTACTTTGAGGTACAAAGTAAATAAACGCATTTTATACCTCCAAATTTATTTTCCGATCCTGCAGGCGAGCAGGTCTTGTCCGGTTGGATAGCCGATGAAGAGGTACTGGCTGATGATGGTTTAGAACTTGTGTATTATTGGCTGGTATGTCTGGAGGGCGGGTTGGTCGCCGTTTACAGGCGTTGGTCGATTTGGCAGCATGTGCACCGGCATATATCCGTACTTGCGCCCGGATGAAATAACCGTAGCGGCCATGCGTACGGCCCCGGGGCCGCGCTGCCGTTAACGCACTGCATCCGGCAAAATCTTTACGAAACAGATGAACGATGAACCGACTGACGCTTATGTTGCTTTTTTGTACCGCTATTCAGGCGGCTTCCGGGCAACGGATATTGAAAGATACCCTTCCGCTCTCACTGGAGCTGGAACTGGGCCTGATCGATCTTCCCTTTATGACGGATGCTGCCAAAACGGAAACGATCCGCAGGCTGGATGGAAGCGCAGCCGTTCCCGGGCGTTTTAACGGCAAAGGCTATGGTGTTTTTTACCGCAATCCCGGCATGACCCAGGCTACTGATATGGCGCATAACCTGCATGGAAGTCTTTACTATGCACATAATGCGCTATGGCAGCGGTTGAAAAAGCCCCGTACTACCGCAGGCTATGTGCTGAACCGGTTGCTGGCAAATGCAACCGCGCTGGGTACGGATTACCTGGCCATTAAATTACCTTATGGTTATGCCTTTCAGCATGAAGAGTTTCACCGGGCTGTAATGACGGCAAGGCATATCTATAGTTATGATGCCGTTTGGGATTTTGGCAAGGGACTCGATATTGCCGTAACCCGGGTAAAAGACGCCGACCTGGTATACCTGAAAAAACATTTTCCCGCAGACCAGGTGCGACTGTTGGCTGCAGGTGTGGAAGGCGAGTACGCCTACTTCCGGCGTATGCAGCAGGATAATTTTTTCCGGAAAAGCGGGTATCCGTTTGTGGGTTTGTCCTTGTTAGGAACCTTTCATGCCATCAACTATGTTAAGCTGCCGCTTTCGGGCCGGTTTAACCGCATTACAGACAGCATCCTGGCGCAGGATAAAAACAATATCCTGGCCCGGGATTTTACGGGGTATGACTTTTCATCCTGGGTATATGATTTATTTACGCCGGAGGAAGCGTATGCCGCACGCGGTAACTGGCCGGGTGGGGTGGGGATCAAACGGCCGGTAAGTGCAGCGCAGCTTAACCCGGAGATGAAGCGCTTTCTGAAGGAGACCGGCCATATGCAATACCTCAACCTGGTAAGCCCGTTTATGATCGGCATCAACCGCATACAACTGCGCCCCGGGGTATTGTTCAATTTTGCCTTGCGCAGCGTGCCCACTTCTTTTGGTTATTACGCCGGGGGTGATTTTTTCCTGGATCTGTATAACCGCCAGTTCCTGGTAAGCCTTGGGGTAAACAGGAATGATGCGCTAACGCTGCCTGCGCTGGAAATGCGTACATATGGACTGCGAAAAACAGCATCCGCACGATTTGATTCGGATGTACACCTGGCGGCATGGTTGCAACCCAGGGACCAGCTCTTTTTTTCACGGAAGGGCGTTCTGGGCATGAGCCTGGGCGTGCAGCCGCATTATGCGCTTACCAGGCGTTTCAGCCTGATGGGATCGTTTTCGTATAAGACCCGTGGCTGGATGTTTGAAAATCCGTACCTGGATCAGAAGTGCACGGGGAACCTTGGCTTCCGGTGGAAGGTTTGGTAAGCTATTGCCGGACACACGCAGCTTTACCGGATGGTTAGGCGGAATCAGCTATTTTTGCAATCTATGACGAACAAAAAGCAAAATGCAAAAAAAGAAGAGCCCATTATCCTGGTGACCAATGATGATGGGGTTGCTGCGGCCGGTATCCGCAACCTGGTGGAAGCGGTAAGGGGGCTTGGTAAAATTGTGGTGGTGGCACCGGATAAACCACAGTCGGGAATGGGGCACGCCATCACGATCGGGCATCCGCTGCGTTTGTATGAGGTAGAGCTGTTTGAGGGCGTACGCGCCTTTTCCTGTTCCGGTACCCCTGTGGATTGCGTAAAACTGGCGGTGGATAAGATCCTGCACCGCAAGCCCGATATTTGTGTAAGCGGCATCAATCATGGCGCTAATCACAGCATCAATGTGATTTATTCCGGAACCATGTCGGCTGCTATGGAGGCCGCCATAGAAAGCATCCCGGCCGTAGGGTTTTCCCTGCTGGATTATGGAGCGGAACCGGATTTTTCGGCCTCCCGGCAATATGCGCGGCTGATTGTAGAAAAGATGCTGCGGAAAAAACTGCCTCAGCATTTCCTGTTAAATGTAAACATTCCCAAAGCATCACCGGAACAATTGAAAGGATATAAAATCTGTAAACAGGCCTATGCCAAGTACCAGGAGAAATTTATCGAACGGAAGGACCCGCATGGCCGGAATTACTACTGGCTTACCGGTGAATTTGTAAATTTTGATAAATCAAAGGATACCGATGTATGGGCGTTGGCGAACAACTATGTAAGCGTGGTTCCTGTAGAATTTGATCTTACAGATTATGGCCTGAAGCAGAAACTGGAAAAAGACTGGGGAGAATCGAAGTAATGCAAAATGGATTCAAATATTATATCATAGCCGGAGAGGCTTCCGGCGATCTGCACGGCGGCAACCTCGTGGCAGCCATCAAACAATTGCAGCCGGAAAGCCGGATCAGGGGCTGGGGAGGTGACAAGATGCAGGCTGCAGGTATGCAGCTGATCAAGCATTACCGTGAGCTGGCCTTTATGGGTTTTGTGGAAGTGGTGATGAACCTGAAGACCATTATGAACAACCTGCGCTTTTGCAAGGAGGACATTCTGGCGTTTAGACCGGATGTATTGGTATTGGTGGATTATCCCGGTTTTAATCTGCGCATCGCCAAATGGGCGCGGGAGCAGGGAATTAAAGTGGTATACTATATCTCACCACAGGTATGGGCCTGGAAGGAGGGAAGGGTGAAAATGATGAAACGTTGCATTGATAAAATGCTGGTGATCCTGCCATTTGAACAGGCCTATTATCAAAACAAATGGAACTGGGCGGTAGATTATGTAGGGCATCCGCTTATTGAAGAGATCGACCGGAAAAAGAAAACAGGAAGCGACCTGATAATCCGTGATGCCTTGGGTGCACCGGTAACCAAACCGGTTATTGCATTGCTGCCGGGCAGCCGTAAACAGGAGATCGAAAAGAAACTGCCGGTAATGCTGGAAGTAAGCCGGGCATTTCCCGATTATCAATTTGTGGTGGCACAGGCTCCGGCGGTAGAGGATAGCTTTTATCAACAATTTACGGTACAGTACCCCAATGTAAGCATTGTAAACAACCGTACCTATGATGTATTGCTGCAGGCCACTGCGGCGTTGGTTACATCCGGAACGGCCACGCTGGAAACCGCCCTGTTTGGGGTACCGGAAGTGGTTTGTTACAAGGGCTCGGAAATCAGTTACCAGATTGCAAAGCGGGTAATTAGCATCAAATATATTTCGCTGGTGAACCTGATCATGGATAAACCCGTGGTTAAAGAATTGATCCAGGGGGAAATGAATACGGCCAATATCATTGTTGAGCTAAAAGCCCTGCTATTTGATGAGCAGCGGAAAGCAGCGTTGAAAAAGGATTATGCAGAACTGCACCGGATGCTGGCGGCAGAAGGCGATGCCTCCCGGAAAGCGGCAGCCATTATTACAGCGTTCAGCGCGTCAGCAGCCGGATAATGATGAAGATGATCGCAATCAAAAACAATAAAATACTCAGCCGGTTGATGCCGTGCATATAACCCACCCATTTGCTTTTGGGAGTATTCGGATCTTTCTTTTTTAAGAATAGGTATTGTGCGATTTGATCCCAGATGCCCATTTTACGAACAGTTTAAAACGCAAAGGTACGATTATTGGCTTTCAGCGGTCAATCATCAGCTATCAGACATCAGCCTTCAGCAATCAGAGGATTGAGTTTTTAGTGTTGAGATTCCGGACGAACCGTCTTTCTACGCCATCCTGGTCCTCAATGCCCGAATTCCAATCTGACTATTCCATTCCTGATTCTCAACCCTCGATTCTCAATTCTCGCTTCTCTATTTCAATGACTAACACCTGGTAGCTGATTTCTCCCGGTAATCTTTTAAACATATCAGGGTTAAAACTTATTTTTGCGGCCTATGGCAACGGATAGCAATAAATTTCAGGCGATTATATCGCATTGTAAGGAGTACGGGTTTATTTTCCCCAGTAGTGAGATCTATGACGGATTACAGGCGGTGTATGACTACGGTCAATGGGGTGCTGAATTAAAAAAGAATATCAAGGATTACTGGTGGAAATCCATGACGCAGCTGCAGGACAATATCGTGGGCATCGACGCTGCGATTTTCATGCATCCTACTACCTGGAAGGCCAGCGGGCATGTGGACGGGTTTAATGACCCGATGATCGACAACAAGGATAGCAAAAAGCGTTACCGGGTAGATCACCTGATCGAATCGCATACTGACCAGTTAAAGGCCGATGGCAAGGAAGCCGAAGCAGCCGCCATCATCAGCGAAATGGAAAAGGCAGATGCGGCGGGCGACTTGGTGGCACTGAAAAAGATCATTGACGACAATAAGATCAAATGTGCAGTCAGCGGCACGGCCAACTGGACGGATATCCGGCAGTTCAACCTGATGTTTTCTACAGAATTCGGATCAACTGTTTCCTCAGAAGATGAGAACAACAAAGTATACCTGCGTCCCGAGACGGCCCAGGGGATCTTTGTAAACTTTTTGAATGTGCAGAAGACCGGGCGGATGAAAATTCCCTTTGGTATCGCACAGATCGGTAAGGCTTTCCGGAACGAGATCGTTGCCCGCCAGTTTATTTTCCGCATGCGGGAATTTGAGCAGATGGAAATGCAGTTCTTTATCAAACCCGGCACTCAGAAAGAGTGGTATGAGTACTGGAAGGCAGAGCGTTTGAAATGGCACCTGGAGCTGGGTGTTCCGCAAACAGAATACCGCTTTCATGATCATGTGAAGCTGGCACACTATGCTGATGCGGCCTGCGATATCGAATACAATTTCCCAATGGGCTTTAAAGAGCTGGAGGGGATTCACAGCCGTACCGATTTTGACCTGAGAAATCACCAGGAGTACAGCAAAAAGAAAATGCAGTACTTCGATAATGATATCGATCCCGAAACCGGGAAGCCGGTCGGGAATTATATCCCTTATGTGATTGAAACGTCTATCGGTTTAGACCGGATGTTTCTTTCCATGATCTGCGCTGCTTATACGGAGGAGGACCTGAGCACTCCAGAAAAGCAGGATAGCCGGGTAGTGTTAAAATTTCCGGCCAAGCTGGCACCAATCAAACTGGCGGTATTCCCGCTGACCAAAAAAGACGGACTGCCGGAAATTGCAGCAGATATTATGGCGAAATACCGGGCTGATTTCAAATGTTTCTATGAAGAAAAAGATACCATTGGTAAACGCTACCGCCGGATGGATGCGCTGGGTGTGCCGTTCTGCGTAACCGTGGATCACCAGACAAAGGATGATAACACCGTTACCATCCGCCACCGGGACAGCATGGAGCAGGAACGGATCCCCATTGACAGGATCGGGGAATTGGTGGGCGCCGCAATCAAATAAGGGTTCTTAAAAAAACTAATAAAAAAGACAACACATCCGGAGTGCCGGGTGTGTTGTCTTTTTTATGGCATTTTGCGTACTTTGCAAAAAAAGCGATTTATGAGAAAAGTCCTGTTTATATTAACCGCAGCACTATTTACGATCAATATGATACATGCACAATCTATTGCAGGGGCCTGGAAAGGTACCCTGGATGTTCAGGGGGCAAAGATCTCCCTCGTCTTTCATATAAAAAATGAAAATGAGAAACTGGTAACCACCATGGATAGCCCGGAACAGGGTGCCAGTGGTATTCCGGTTGACAGCACCGGTTTTGCGGATAACAAACTGAGTCTTGCTATGAAAACCGCCGGCATCAGCTATAATGGTATGCTTAGCGGGAATACCATTACCGGCGATTTTAAACAGGCGGGAATGACCATTCCTTTGATACTTACAAAAATAGTGGTCACAAAACCCGGTGACACAACGCTGCCTTCATCTGAAGCTGCCTTAGAGGAGATCAGGGCGCAGGATAAAGGCAACTATAAGTATAAAGTGGAAGATTATTTCGCCCGGCCAAAATCATCCCAGTTCCAGCTTTCGCCCGGCGGCAAATACCTTTCTTATATGGAAAAGGATGATGCCGGGAAACGCCATGTATATGTGAAAGAAATTGCAACCGGCAAGGTGAACAGAGCCATTGAAGAAAAAGACGAGTTGATCAAAGGCTATGGCTGGATCAATGATGAGCGGCTGGTTTATGCGATGGATAAGGGCGGCAATGAAAACTATCATATTTATGCAGCCAATGTGGATGGCAGTAATGCATTGGATCTGACACCTTTTGAGGGGGTGCAGGCGAGCATCGAGCGGATCCTGAAAGATCAGAAGAATTACATGATCATTTCAATGAATAAGGATAACAAACAGATCTTTGAACCGTACAAGGTAAATGTTGTTACCGGTCAGCTGGAGAAATTATATGAGAACAAGGACGTAAACAATCCCATCGCCGGTTATGATTTTGATAAAGACGGTCATCTCCGGGGATTTACAAAAATGTTCCAGGGGATAAAATCGCAGTATTTTTATAAGCCCTCCGGTGCTAAAGACTATGAATTATATTTTACAAATAACTGGGATGATAATTTCAACATTCTTTCTTTTAGTTATAATCCGTCGAACCCTGATGAGGCCTATGTTTTAACCAATCTCGATTCAGATAAATCGCGCATTATCTTATACGATTTTAAAAAGAAGGAAAAAGTTAAGGAACTGTTTGCGAACAAGGATTATGATGCCGGTGGTCTGGGTCTTTCCCGTAAACGCAATTATGAGATCGACTATTATTCCTATGAAGGTGAAAAAGAAGAGGTGATCCCGGTAAGCGAGCTGTTTAAGAAAATGAGTGCCAACCTGAAAAAAGAATTCAGGGCGTACCAGTTCGTGATTACGGGTAAAACGGATGATGAAAGCAAATACCTGATATATGTGACGAGCGACCGGCTGGTTGGCAAATACTACATATATGATGTGGCATCTGGTAAAACCAGTTTTTTATATGACTTAATGCCGCAGCTGAAAGAGACGGATATGGCCGTCATGCAGCCTATTTCATTTAAAAGCCGGGATGGTAAAACGATCCATGGTTATATTACGCTTCCCGCTCCGGCCCTTCGTGGAGAGAAAGTGCCCCTGGTGGTAAATCCTCACGGAGGTCCGCAGGGCGTACGGGATAGCTGGGGATTTAACCCCGAAGCTCAGTTGTTTGCCAGCCGGGGTTATGCTACTTTACAGGTGAATTTCAGGATCAGCGGTGGTTATGGTAAAGACTTTTTAAGAGCCGGCTTTAAACAAATCGGGCGCAAGCTGATGGATGATATCGAAGATGGCGTACAATATGTAATTAAAAAAGGATGGGCAGATCCTGCTAAGAAAGCGATTTATGGGGGAAGTCATGGTGGGTATGCTACACTGATGGGATTGGTGAAAACGCCTGATCTGTTTACCTGCGGGGTGGATTATGTGGGCGTATCTAATATAGAAACCTTCTTTTCCTCTTTTCCCGAATACTGGAAGCCTTATAAAGAAATGGTAAAGCAGATTTGGTATGACCTGGATAATCCCGAAGAAGCAAAGATCGCGAAAGAAGTTTCGCCCTTTTACCAGCTGGATAAAATTAAAAAGCCGTTGCTGGTGGTGCAGGGAGCAAATGACCCGAGGGTAAATATTCACGAGTCGGACCAGATCGTTAAAGCCCTGCGCGCTAAGGGCTTTAACGTGCCGTATATGGTAAAATATAATGAAGGGCACGGATTCCAACGGGAAGAGAACCGGATCGGATTTTATAAAACGATGCTTGGGTTTTTAGCGCAATACTTAAAATAATATCACCGGTACAGGACAAAGGCTCCAATAGCGGTTGGTAGCTGGTTGTATTGATGAATTGAAAGCTGGCGTAAACAGATACAGATGGCCTTTTATGATCTTTCAAAAGCAGACCGGGTCCTGCTGGTTACAAAAATCAATGGATATCTGGAAAAGGCTGTTGCCGGAGGCCGGTATGAAAACAGCCTGCTGTATTTTAATGATCCCGACACTTATATCCGCAAAGCGGCTTATCTGGCCGTTGGCCGTCTTTACATTGCAAGGCCGGAACTACAGGCCTCCGTTTTGAACACGCTGGAACAATTGTTACCACACAAAAGTTTCTATGTCCGCCAAACAGTGGTGAACACCGCCGGTGAGATCGGGAAAAAGGATTTTAAAGTAGTGCAGTCGTTTTTTGATAAAGGATTATTTGATGCGCACCACGCGGTAAGGAACGCGGTGATCGGATCCTTAAAAAAAATGGGCGAGGCAAACCCGGTGCCGGTGCTGCAATGGGCAAGGCAATACCTCCACCATGAAGATAAAGAGATTCGTCGTGAGATCTGCCATGGTATCGAGCTGCGCGGACGGAAACATCCCCAGGATATTCTGCCACTGTTAAAGGAACTGGAATTTGACAAAACGACCCGTGTCCGGAATACGCTGGTGCATGTACTGGGGCAGATTGCTTATAAAAACGGATGCCTGTCCATAGTGCTGGCCGACCTGAAAACCTGGAAGAACACGGAGGTGGTGGCGGGTGCACTGGAAGAGATCATTGACGTACACGACCGGTATAAAGATTTTGCCGTACTTACCCAGGATGAAGCAAGGAGGATGGTTGCCGCCTATTTTGATCAGTAGTAAACTGCTGCCGGTCCGGTTGTTCTGCCGATGCTGCAGGATCGACGAAATATACAGGCTTTAGGCGCCTTCCGGTTCTCCTTGTTCTACTGTGGGAATCCAGCTATTGTACCGGTTGTTTTGTTAATCAACCTAAGCTATATGCGGTTCCGGGATAACCCTTTCAGTGGCTTCTGTGTCGGAAGCGGTCAGTTGTGCCGGCTGTTTTTTCCGACCATAAGTAATATACAATGCGGCCGCTGTAAATAACAGGGCTCCCGCAATATTGCCTGCTGTTACAGGTATTTGATTGTACAGCCACCAGTCTGCGATGCTTACCGGTGCGCCCAGTAATATCCCTTCAGGGATGACAAACATATTTACCACCGCGTGCTCAAAACCTTGCGCAAAGAACATAAATACGGGAATCCATGCGGCGAGGATCTTCCCGATGGTGGAGGAGGAAGTGAGCGCCAAAACCACTCCCATCGTTACCATCCAGTTACAAAGGATGCCCTTGATGAAAGCGGTGGCGATGCCTGCACCTCCCAACTGACCATAGCCGGTGGTTTTTGCTTCGGCAATTTTTATAATGGCGGGAATCAATGGTGAAGTGTGGGTTTGGCCAAAGCTGGTGACGGATGCCCAGAACAAAAATGCATATATCAGCGCGCCGAGCAAATTGGCCCCATATACAATTGTAAGGTTACGCAGGAGCAACGGCATTGGTAATGTTTTATGAAAATAAGCTACAGGAAGCAGGGCAAAACTTCCCGTAACCAATTCCAGCCCCATCAGCACCACCACCACAAAACAAATAGGAAATAGGAGGGCGCCAATAAGCGGGATGCCGGTTTGCACGCTGCCGGTAACGGCAAGTGTAGTGCCGATGCCCAGTAACATTCCGGATAACGTGCCTCTGACAAAAAGGTCAGTGGTATTTAGCCGGCCTTTGTCGGTTCCGGACTGAATCATCAAGGCAACGACTTCTGCAGGTCTTTTGTAATCCATAATTCAGGTTTTAGGTCAATGTATGAGCTTGCTGTTTATAATTGCTGTGTTTAGAATTTATAGCCAATGCCAACGCCCAGGTTCCATCTTCCATCGGAAGCGGCCGTTTTTGCATTGTAGTACAGGGGTACCTGTACGGCCAGGTGTTTATAGGAGGCGCTGAGGCCGCAACCCAGTGAGGGAGTAAGGGCTGCATTTTTTGTAGCATTGGCCGGCGCTTTGTCTTCTTTAATACGCAGTGAAGGCAACATGCCCAGGCTGATGCAAAAAGGTTTGTGGGTCCATTTGACAGCCGGTCCGCCAAAGTTGATAAAGGCGCCTTTGTCAACATAGCCGGCTATCACCATGCCATCCCAGAGGGAGGCGCTTGTTTGGGAAGGAGCCGTTTGGGCGGTAATGACTTTCGTCAGCAGCAGCATTGCTGCCAGTGTGAGCAATTTTTTAGGAGTACGGTTCATGCATTAAATGGTTGTTGGATAAAGTGTATGAATAGATGATACATCGATGAAAATATTCCCTTCCTGCACTTTTACGGGAAAGGTTTTAATGGCGCTGCAGGCGTCGTCATTAAGGCATCGCCCGTCCTGAAGCGAAAATGTCCTTTTGTGAAACGGGCAGGCTACCTTGGGTTCACCTTGCTGGGAGCCCAGCATCCCCCGGCTTAAAGCCATTTGTTTTTTGTGCGGACACAGGTTCTGGGTGGCGTACCACTCATTGCGGTGGGTAAAATAATACAGGGCAATCTGCTCTGTTCCATACTGCACGCATACGCCTCCGTTGTGCGGCATGTCTGTTGCCTTACAGGCATAGATCCAGTTGTTTTTTTCCATAAAAAAGATTGAAAAGAAGTTTACCATTCAGCGGCCTTCTTTTGTCCGCGCATGGTTTCGAATAGTACTGTAGGGTCTTTGGTTTCGGGCGCGTTAATGAAGTGTGTAAAGCGCTTCCGCAACTCGGGGGTCTCAACCGCCTTTTTCCATTCGCATTCATAATGATCCACGAGTGTTTGCATTTGTGCCTCCAGTTCCGTGGCAATATTCAGGCTGTCATGCACGATTACATTTCTCAGGTAATCGATGCCGCCTTCCATTTTATTGAGCCAGGTGGCGGTACGTGTAAGCGGATCGGCAGTTTTAATGTAAAACATCAGGAACCGGTCAATGTAACGGATACAGGTTTCGGAGTCGATATCAGCGGCCAGTAATAAAGCGTGCTGGGGCTTGGAGCCGCCATTACCACACACGTAAAGGTTCCAGCCTTTTTCCGTTGCAATGATGCCAAAGTCTTTGGACTGTGCTTCGGCACATTCCCGGATGCAGCCGGAAACGGCCGATTTGATCTTGTGCGGAGCCCTTAGCCCTTTGTAACGGTTTTCTACACGTACTGCAAAGCTTACACTATCGTGTAAACCAAACCGACACCAGGTAGAGCCTACGCAGCTTTTCACTGTACGCAGTGCCTTTCCGTAAGCATGGCCGCTTTCGAAACCGGCAGCGATCAGTTCTTCCCAGATAAGGGGCAGATCATTTAAATGAGCGCCAAAAAGATCGATCCGTTGCCCACCGGTTATTTTAGTGTACAGGTTATATTTTTTCGCAACGGTTCCAATCACAATGAGCTTCTCCGGTGTAATTTCCCCGCCCGGAATACGGGGTACCACAGAATACGTGCCTCCTTTTTGAATATTGGCTAAAAACCGGTCGTTGGTATCCTGTGAGGTTGCATTTTCATTTTTGATGATCAGCGCATTCCAGAGACTGGCCAGGATGGAACTGATGGCCGGCCGGCAAACTTCGCAGCCGTCTCCGGTACCGAAGGAATCCAGTACTTCATCAAATGTATGCAGGTCTTTGATCTTTATCAGGTCGAAAAGCTCCTGGCGGGAGTAGGCAAAGTGTTCGCAAATGATATTGCGTACAATCTTGCCTTGTTTCTTTAGGGTGGCATTGATAATGTCTTTTACCATCGGTGTACATCCGCCGCAACCGGAACCCGCGCCGGTACATTTTTTCACGGCATCAAAGGATTCGCAACCGTTCTGAACAACGGCATCCTCAATCGCCTGCTTTTTTACGCCTTCACAACTGCAGATCAGGGCTTCGGCGGGAAGTTCGAAGTCGTTGTGGTCATTTTCGGTTTTGTCTGTTGATACGATCAGGTTGGATGGGGAAGACGGTATGGCCAGTTTGTTGGTACAGATCTGCTGTAGCTTATTGTAGGCTTCAGCATCGCCTACCAGGATGCCTCCCAACAGCTGGGTTCCATCATTGGAAATATTGATGCGTTTATAAATGCCTTTGTGGTTGTCGTGGTAAACGATGGAGCGTGCTTCCTTATCGTCTATAAAAGGATCCCCAAAACTGGCCACATCAATGCCGATCAGTTTCAGTTTGGTGCTCATATCAAATCCGCTGAATTGTTTGTTGCCTCCGGTAATTTGATGTACCGCCACTTCAGCCATTTCGTAGCCGGGGGCTACCAAACCGTAAACGGCGCCTTCGTGTACCGCGCATTCGCCAATGGCAAAAATTGAAGGATCGCTGGTCTGCATCTGGTCATTTACGGCAATGCCTCCCCGGTGTCCGATCTGCAAACCGCATTTTCTTGCCAGCTCATCGCGTGGCTTAATGCCGGCGGAAATGACCAGCATGTCTGTGCTGAGGATGCTGCCATCTGTAAACATCAGCCCCGTAATGGTTTCATTACCCAGGATCACGGCAGTATTTTTTTGCGTATGCGTGGTGATGCCCAATGTCCTTAGTTTTTCTGTAAGCACATAAGATCCTCCGTCATCGATCTGCCGTGGCATCAGACGGGGTGCAAACTCAATAACATGCGTATTGGTAATGCCCAGGTCCAGCATGGCCTTGGCCGCCTCCAGTCCTAAAAGCCCGCCGCCGATTACTACGGCGGATTTGGCAATCTTCGCATGCCGCCAGATCAGATTGAGGTCTTCTATAGTGCGATACACAAAAACCCCGTGCTTGTCAACACCGGAAATAGGGGGTACAAAAGCTGCTGAACCGGTCGCAAACACCAGGTAATCGTAGGAAAATTGTTTGCCCTCAAAAGAAGTTACTGTTTTCAGATCGCGGTCTACCTGAACCACCGGATCACCGAGATGGAGCGCTACATTGTTTTCCGAGTACCAGTTCATCGGTTTCATGCAAAGATCCTGAACCGTTTTGCCGGCAAAATAGGCACTCAGATGAACCCGGTCATAAGCGGGAAGGGTTTCTTCTCCAAATACGGTTAGTTCAAAATGCTCCCGCTTTTGAGCGATCAGTTTCTCGCAGAATTTTTGGCCCACCATGCCGTTGCCAATAACAATAATTTTCATATTATTTTATTTTTTGAGCAGAATGACAGGCAATCATAAATATTATAAAAATATAAATATTAAATATTTTATGGTTTATAATATAAAATTGTGTTCAAATATACTGAAAATATATTTTAAAAAATATTTTGAATATAAATTTGTAATTTTATTTGTAAAAAATATTGTATTGTTTTATTTATAATATGTATTTATGACGAAATTATCTCTTATCGGGGCAGGACCAGGTGATCCGGAATTGATTACGGTAAAGGCGCTCCGGGCGCTTCGGAAGGCCGACGTGATACTGTATGACGCCCTGGCTAACGAGGAGTTGCTGGTGCACGCTCGAAATACGGCTGTTGTGCAATTTGTGGGCAAGCGTTTTGGTTGTCATGCTTTGAGCCAGGAAGAGATCAATCTGCTTATTATTGCCTACGGCCAATGCTGTAAGCATATCGTACGTTTAAAAGGTGGGGATCCGTTTGTGTTTGGCCGGGCGCAAGAGGAGATCGATGCTGCTATTGCAGCCGGAATGGAGGTGGAAGTAATCCCGGGTGTTTCCAGTGCACTTGCTGTGCCTGCATCGGCAATGATTCCATTAACCTGCCGGGGAATCAATGAAAGCTTTTGGGTAGTTACGGGCACCACAAGGTCTGGTGAATTGTCGAAGGATATTGCATTGGCTGCGCAGTCGTCTGCAACCGTGGTGATATTAATGGCCATGAGTAAGCTGGAAGCCATCACCGATATTTTTGTCGCAGCCGGAAAGGGGGAAACAGCTGCTGCAATCATACAAAATGGAACGCGGTCCGATGCCAGGATGGTAACGGGTAAGGTAAAGGATATTGCATTCCGGGCACAACACGAGGGATTGGGTAACCCGGCGGTTATTATTATTGGTGAGGTAGTGAACCTGAACCGGGGTCTGAGGAATAAGATGGCTGTTCATAAAAAAATGCCAGGAATAAGCGAGGTGCGCCTGTGAGCGGTTTCTTTGTAATATGCCGTATTTATCGGGTCAACATTTGCGGCAAACAATACTCAAACGAACCATATAATGAAAATAGCAGTAGCTCAAATAAGACCGGCAAAAGGTAATATCACCGAAAATGTAACAGCGCATAAAAAAATGATCGACCTGGTAATTGCCCGGAAAACAGATGCCGTATTTTTCCCCGAACTTTCGATCACGGGCTATGAGCCCACACTTGCAAAAGTATTCGCACAAGACAGGGATGATAAAATATTTGATGATTTTCAGGAAATGAGCAATGAAAATAACATAACTATTGGTGTTGGCGTACCAACAAAAGCAAATGCGGGAATACAAATCAGTATGTTGATCTTTCAACCGAATGTACCGAGAAAAACCTATTCAAAACAGCAGCTGCATGCGGATGAGTTCCCCTATTTTGTTGGTGGTGATGAACAAATTATTTTGACGATCAATAAGGAAAAAATTGCTCCGGCAATTTGTTATGAAAGTTTGCAGGCAGGGCACTCAAACAAAGCAATGCTGCTGGGAGCAAATATTTACGTTGCAAGTGTTGCTAAATCTCAAAATGGAATTGATAAAGCAATGCAACACTATCCGGCTGTTGCAAGAAAATTTTCGATACCCGTTTTGATGTCTAATTGTGTTGGATCTTGCGATAATTTTCAAAGTGTCGGAAAAAGTTCCGTGTGGACAAAACAGGGAGCATTGATCGGGCAGCTTGCCGATCAACAAGAAGGAGTTTTGATTTTTAACACTGAGACGGAAGAGATCATTGAACAAGCAATAACGTTGACATAGGCTCAGGTTCATCAAATTATCAATAACCCAGCAACAGGTGGGGGAAGTTATTCAATAACTTTGTTACATGAAACCGGAAATTGTAATTGAATATTGTCCAAAATGTAAATGGCTGCTGCGTGCGGCTTATATAGCGCAGGAATTGCTGACTACGTTTGAACAAGAGCTGAGAAGCGTAAGTCTTCAGCCAAGCGCAGTGAGCGGACGTTTTCAGATTGATCTGAACGGGGAATGCATTTTTGACCGGGAGCGGTATGGCGGTTTCCCGGAAGTAAAGGAATTGAAACAAATGGTACGGGACCAGGTATGTCCGGGTAGGAGCCTGGGACATAGCGATGTTAAACCGGGGCCGGGGGATGAGCGCTGAACGCCGGCCGATGATACTGATGAGGTATGCAGGTTACGGATGATTGAACGATGAATCTCTTGCTTTTGCAGGGGAAAACGGTGAAAACCTGCCGGCTAAACCGTTTGTAACCCCAGGCTTGTTTTTTCAATTTTTATAAACTGATCTTTTCCGGTATCGCATAGGGGGCAGGTATAGGCAGAGGGCAGTTCAGCGAATGCTGTGCCGGAAGGAATACAATGTTCGGGCTCTCCGATGCAGGGATCGTAAATGGTAAGGCAATGCGGGCATTGATGCACGCAGGTGTCTTCTGGAGCCGCTATTTCAGGCACAGGCAGGGAGGCACTTTCAGCAGGAAGCTGGTTTGGATCGGCCATCCGGGTGTAAAAGTCTTTTAATGAACGGTTGAGGTATTTGACAAGCATGAATTTTGGAAGGTTGCTGCCGGCTATAAAACCCGTTCGTTTGTTGGGATTGTACGCGTGGGCGCAAAGGATATCGTAAACGTAAAACAGGGCTTTGTTGCCTAACTGAAAGAAAGGTTTGCGCTTTACCAGGATGCTGCTGAAGATTTCACTTTTTTTACGGGTTTTGATGCCGATGCAAAGGCCGAAGGTTCTGGTATCGTGGGTGTTTAGTTTTTTTACCAGGTATTGCTTTAGCCGGGTGGCAGGTGAGCTGTTGTCTTCTACCTGGAAATTTAATTCATTGGCAGCATGCCGCATGTTAATGGTGTGTGTATTCAAAAGCGCGTTCCATAAGGGCTTGTCTTTTTCTGTGATCCCTTTTACGATGATGGACTTCCAGGGGGTAGCGCAAAGCTGACCGATCTTTGTTTGCAAACAGATCCGGCAGAGATCTTTCAGGAATGCGGTGGAAAACAACTCATCTCTCCGGTACACTCCCAGCCAGTATTTATTGTTGTACCTGTGCAGTCCTTCATAATAAGGGAGGTTGAAATCGGGCAATAAGGCGGGTTGTGCCGCGGGTTTAGTGATATAAGCATTGTTGCCCAGTAAACGGAAAAGGAGCCGTCCATCGGCATCGGGCTGATCGTAAAATAAGTGCGGGTGTGTCCATATAAGCGATTCGATAGCCCGGGAACATTGAGCTATATCATTGGTGTACACCATTTGGTCCCACTCATAAATGATATTGGTTTTTGGGAACCGGATAAAAAGATGCCAGAAATGCGGTGTGTCAACGGCCGCCACCCAATTGATATTGCCGGTGAGCAGCGGGGTGAAACTCTGGTTGCTGTCGGAGATGTTGATCTTTACTTTCGGCGTGTAGTCAACCGCATCCAGGATGTCCTTGTATACGCCTTCGCTTAGCCAGGTGTGATTGATGAAAATTTCTTCAGCAGGATAGGAGGTAACCATATTGGGAAATGCGTCCTGGCCGGTTTCGTAAACGAGCTTTGTTGTTTCCAGGTAGGCCTTAAGCGGATGCAGCGCATCTGCCCGGCCGCTGATCAGCAGTTGCTGCCGTAATCCAAAACGGACCTGGTCCGTGCCATTGTTTTCCAGTTGCGCGAGTATCTCATGCAATACGCCCGGCGATATAATGCCTCCGGGAAAATTGATTTTTATAGTGATTCTTTCGCTCATATGTGCTGTATTTAAAGGCTGACTGCTTTTGAGGCCGTTTCCAATGCTCGTTCGAGAACTGTTTTGACCTCCGGTTTGCAGCTGCCACAGCCCATTCCTGCACCAGTCAGCTGGCACAGTTGTAAATGATCTGTACAGCCTTCTTTAATTTTATTTATCAGATTGCCTTCTCCTATGTTGTTACAGCTGCAGATCAACCTGCCGATTACCGGCTCGGGCGCTTTTCCGGAACGTAGCAGCTGTAGCCGTTTTTCACTGAGTTCGATTTTGTTTTCAATGAGGTTGCGGTATTCCAGAAATTCCTGCTTATCACCAATGAGGATGGCGCCCACCAGGCGATCGTTGTGGATGATGCATTTTTTATAATAGCGCTGTGCTTTATCTATAAAAACCACTTCTTCATATGCGGGATCGTTGGGACATTCTGGCATCCCCAGGGAGCAGAGATCGGTGCCGTGCATTTTCAGAATGTTCATTAATAGCGAGCCATTGTAATACCGGGTGATGTCTCCGTTCAGATAGCGGGCTGCAATCTCGGCCTGTTGTTCCGCCGCAGCGGTAATGCCATATAGCATGCCTTTGAATTCTGCGATTTCACCAATGGCAAAAATGCCGGGAGCCGAGGTTTGCAGGTATTCATCAACCACGACGCCTCTTTTGCATTCCAATCCGGCCATTCGCGCCAGTTCAATATTAGGGGTGGTACCAATCGCAAATACAATGGCGGTGCAGGTAAGCGTACGCCCGCTTTTGAGGAGGATGCCGGTTACTGCAGTGTTGCCCAGGATGCGTTCCGTTGCGTCATTGAAATATATTTCGATGCCCTTGTCGGTCAGTTCCTCGTATAAAAGCTGACTGCCCAGGGCGTCCAGCTGCCGGTCCATCATCCGAGACGATCGGTTAAGGATGGCAACGTCGATGTGCATCTCCCGGAGCGACGCTGCCAGTTCCACGCCCAGCAGGCCGGCGCCTACGATCACTACCCGGCCCTTTTGCTGCCGGATGTAGGCTTTAAAAGCGTCTGCATCCGGCCGGCTACGCATCGTAAAGATGCCCTTCATCTTTGGTATCTCTTTTGGCATTGCCGGGTTGCTGCCGGTGGCAAGGATCAGGATATCATAGTTGTGTATATGGCCATTGCTGTCTGTTACGGTTTTGAGGTCCCGGTCAATATGCGTGATGCTTACTCCACGATGCAGTTTGATGTTGTGGCTGTATTCTTCGGCTGCTGTCATTTTTATAAGCCCGTTCCATTGCAGTGTGCCGGTGATATAATCAGGGAGCAATACCCGGTTGTAAAAAGGGGTATTTTCTTTGCTGAATACCTCAATGCTGTCATCGGTATTCAGTGACCTGTAGCTTTTTACAAAGCCGCAGGCCCCGGCCCCGGCGCCGATAACAAGAATCTTTTGTACGGGTTTTTTATATAGTGCTACCTGTACTGCTGTGAACTTAAAATCCGGTTCTTTACTGTGGGGGTCCACCAGGTTATTGGTAAGGTTGTTAGCCCGTGTCAGGTCGCTGTTCAGTATCTTTCCCCAATGCATAGGCATGAATACAACGCCCTGTTTAATGGTGTGGGTCGGTTTGGCTTTTACCCTCGCCGTGCCGCGGCTGCTTTGGATTTCAACCAGGTCGTTGTCTCCTATATTGCGTGCCGCCGCATCCGCCGGATGGATTTCCAGGAATGACTCGGCGATATGCTGTTTGAGCTTATTTACCTTACCTGTTTTGCTCATAGTGTGCCACTGGTCACGTATGCGGCCCGTGGTTAAGATAAGCGGATGTTCCGGCGTGAGTGGTTCGGATCTGTTTTGATCATCAAACGCATGGATGATGGCGCGTTGTGAAGCAGTGTGAAATCTTTTATCCTCAAACAACCGCCGGGTGCCCGATTGCATATTGGGGTCTTCTGCATCAAGGTGCGCTGTGGTGAAGGGCCATTGAATGCTTCTGCGTTGCTGAAGTAGCGCATAGCTAAGATTGCTGATGTCGATATGGGTGCCCCTGGTTAACGCGGCGTGTTCGTCGAAGATGTCAGCCGGACTTTCAAAGTCGAAGCCTTTAAATCCCATTTTTTGTGCGAAGCGACAAATAATGGTGGCGTCTGGTAATGCTTCGCCAGGCGCCTCCGTTATTTTTTGCAGATAACTGATGCGGCGCTCGGCATTGGTCATGGTGCCTTCCTTCTCCGTCCATGCGGCGGCCGGCAACACTACATCGGCATAGTTCAGGGTTTCGGGCTTGTTGCTGATTTCCTGCACCACTACAAATTTTGCTTTTTTTAATGCGGTTTCGGCCCTGCGCACATCCGGCAGGCTAATGAGCGGATTGGTGCATAAAATCCAGATGGCTTTCAGCCGCCCATCTTCCAGCGCTTCAAACATTTCGGTAGCGGTAAGCCCAGGTTTGGAAGAAATGGTTCCCGGTGCAACGCCCCAGAATGCTTCCACCTCTTTACGGTGTGTTTCGTTGGTTAAGTTGCGGTGGGCGGGTAACAGGTTGCTCAATCCGCCTACTTCCCTGCCGCCCATAGCATTGGGCTGGCCGGTTAGAGATAAAGGGCCGGAGCCTGGTTTCCCGATATGGCCGGTGATAAGATTGAGATTGATAAGAGAGAGGTTCTTCTGAACACCGACCACACTTTGGTTTAGTCCCATTGTCCATAGGGTAATAAACCCTTTTGCATTGCTGATGTATTCCGCGGTTTGCAGGATGGCTGCTTCGGAAATCCCGCAGTGTATTGCAGCTTCGGAAATGGTTTTTTGAAAAACGGTTGTTTTGTATTGTTCAAATCCTTCTGTGTGGTCCTTTATAAAAGAGTGGTCGATGCAGCCGTTCTCAATCAAAACCCTTCCGATGGCATGGTGCAGGGTGATATCGGTGCCGGGATTGAGTTGCAGGTGCAGATCGGCGATTGAGCAGGTTTGGGTATAGCGTGGATCACTGACAATGATCTTGAGGTTGGGGTTCTGTTGTCTGGCTGCTTCTATCCGCCTCCACAAGATCGGATGACACCAGGCGGGGTTGGCGCCGGCTACAAAAATCACGTCTGAAAGTTCCAGGTCTTCATAGCATGCCGGAACGCTGTCTTCTCCCAGGCTCATTTTGTAAGCGACCACCGCACTGCTCATGCAAAGCCGGGAGTTGGTGTCGATGTTATTGCTGCGAATAAAACCTTTTATTAGTTTGTTTACCACATAGTATTCTTCGGTAAGGCATTGACCTGATGCATAAAATGCGACGGAGTCGGGACCGTATTTTTCAATAAGGGTTTTAAATACGGCTGCGGTCCGTTCCAATGCTTTGTCCCATGCAACCCTTGCCCGTGGTCCGCTTTTGCTGTATCGCATTTCCGGGTAGAGTAACCGGTCGCTTTGATCATTTACGGTGTAATGCAGATTCATGCCTTTACTGCAGAGCATGCCTTTATTTACCGGGTAATCGGCATCGCCGGTTACCTGCAGTTTGCCCAGCTTATCTTTATGTACAGAAATGCCGCAGCCCACGCCGCAGTAACAGCAGGTGGTTTTTGCTGTACTGTCGGTAAAATGCTGATCTGGTTTTGGAATGCTCATAAATAAAAGGAACTGTTTTGTTTTTTATGCAACGCTGGCGGGTTGCAGGCTGGCGGCGGCCGTTGTGGTGCTGCGTTTTGCAAACCGGGTAAACAGGATAATAAAGGAAACGGCGATTACCGTAAATCCAATGTAGCGGAAGGCTTCTGCATACGTAATGGAATCGCTTTTGAACAGGAAGCCGAAGAGCATGCCGCCCACATTGCCGCCGGCGCCCACAATGCCGCTGATGAGCCCGATATTTTTTGAATGAATAAACGGAGTCATGGCATAAGTAGCGCCATTGACCATTTTCAGGAATAAGGCAAAGCTGATCATGGAAATAATGGCCAGCGGAAGTGTGCCTGCTTTTGCAAATAACAGGAGCCCAATGCCTTCGAGCAAGAGCATAAGTGCAAGGAAAATACCCTTGCCCCGCATGCCTTGTTTCTTTCCTATTTTGTCGGAAAAAATGCCACCGAGGGCCCGGGCGAAAAGATTCATGAGGCCGAATACGCCTGCCCAGAATCCCGCGGATGATTGACTGAGTTTGAACGCCTGTACAAAATGCAGTGCCGCAACATTGTCAAAAGTGATTTCCATACCAAAGCCCATGGCATAAGCCAGCGCCAGGGCCCAAATCCGCCAGTCCTTGAGTATGCTGTAGTTTGTTTTGGGGGCTGCTTTTTTTTCGCGTTTGATTTCGTCATAATTGCCTTCGGGTGTATCCTTGGTATACCGGTAATATAAAAATGCTGCCAGTAGCATCAATAGTCCGGGCAGGATCATGGCATAGCGCCAGGCTTGCTGCGACGTATAGCCAAGTCCTAAAATGGCGGCGAATACCAGTGGCATGGTCATATTGGTAATGCCTCCGCCCAGGTTGCCCCAGCCGCCGGCCACGGCGTTGGCGGTTCCTTTAATGTTTGCGGCAAACATCACCGAAGTGTGAAACTGGGTGATTACAAAGGAGGCGCCGATAATACTGATGGCCAGGCGGAACAGGAGAAAGGTGGCGTAGTCGTTGGCCAATCCAACAAATGTTACAGGAAGCGCGCCCAGCAGCAGTAGAGCGGTGTAGGTTTTCCGGGGTCCCCAGGAGTCACAGAGCCTGCCAATGATCAGGCGCGCTACGATGGTTCCGGAAACGGATGCAATAACAATGTTCCCAATCTGGGATTTGGTCAGGTTCAGCTCTTGTTTGATCGTGGGCATCAACGGCGCTAGTCCGAACCAGCCAAAAAAGCAAATGAAGAATGTGAGCCAGGTAATGTGAAAAGTGCGCATTTGTACGCCTTTCAGGGAAAAAACGTTCAGTTTTGTAAGCGGGATGTTGGATGGAGTCATAATATTGTGAAAAGATAGTTACAGGATGGGACGTATAAAGTCTGGCGAGAGGGCGCGGGCGGAATCTCCTGGGTGCAATAGCTGCTGTCGACAGATTTTTACTATTCATAACTGAACAGAAAGGATTTTAGAATTGACAGCAATCGTTAATTTATTAAATATTGTAATATTTATATTTACATGTAAAACATCGTCATTTCGATATTATTAATAAAAATATATTACATATATAATAGTATTAATTGTAAATGTAGGAATTTTTTAGAATAAAATATTACATATAATATTTTATAATGTTAATTATTGAACAATATCCATAATTTTGTCACCCATGAAAAAGCAAATGCGCAAGGCTGATATTGAAAAAAGTTTTTTGTACCGGATGTGCCTGCAGGAGTGGTGGCCTGCGCTGGATGTACATTGCAGGATTATACCATATAAAAAAGGAGCTTCAATCTTTAAAGCGGGTGATCCGGTTACAGGCATTTATTTTGTTATCGACGGAATTGTTAAAGTATTCAAGCATTGGGAGCAGGGCAAGGATCTGATCATCCGTTTTGCAGGGCCGGATGATATCCTGGGGCACCGGGGTATTTCTACCCATTCTTCGGTTTACCCGGTTGGGGCTATTGCTATCAGCGCTGGTACCTTATGCTTTATAGACATGGAGTTCTTCAGAAAGACACTGGCGGTAAACCCAGCACTTTTACATGCATTTATGCTGTTCTTCGCCGATGAGCTGCAGTTGTCTGAACGACGGATGCAGGAGCTGGTGCATGTTTCCGTAAGGACACGGACGGCAAAAGCGATTCTCGAGATACAGACGAAGATCGGAAGTGTAACCGCTGCTGGCCCGGTGGTAGCCATCAGCCGGCAAGACCTGTCTGCTTATATCGGGGCTACCTATGAAACGGTATACAAGTTTTTGCTGGAATTTTCAGAACAGGGATGGATCCGTACCGTTGGCAAGGAGCTGATGTTAAATGATGTGCCAACGTTGGAATTGATTGCAGCAGGTAACTGACCACAGGTCGATTTATTATCTGCCGGCTTGAGTCCGGAGCTGGTTGTATTGTTGTATGAATGCATCGGCATCATCCGGGCTTAATAGTAACTTTTTATTAGTAATGGTGGTAATGAGTATAACCTGGTCTTTGCGGGTCAGATACCAGCGCATAGTGCCAAGATGCTTGTTTCCAAAAGTGCCGTAATAGCCAAACATACCTCCGCTTCCGAAGATCCGCCAGGACCAGCGTAACAGCTTTGGATCAATGATTGCAGCCGATGCTATTGAAGTCAGCGCAATCTTTTTGTTGCCCATGGGACGGCAGATGATCAGCTCCTCCTGATTCATCTGGTATTTTGTTATAGAAAACCCGTAGGGCAGGATCACAGATAAAAAACTTACAACGACCATAAACAAGAGCGGGAACCAGGTGCCGGCTGTTTTCAGACCCATCCACATCGATACCAGTACAAGGAGCATCAGCATTCCGACAAGTGCGGTAATGATTTTCGTTGCTTTATCGTATGAAGCAGTAAAGTCCATCATCTTTATTGGCTCAGTCGTTTAATGTTTTATTACGGTATTTTTCAATATCCAGCCGGTCATCAGTTCCAATACTTCCGGAGCCATCGTTTGTTCAATCTGCGCATATTCAGCAACCGTTCCGGTAACGGCTTGCTGGAATAAATGATTCAAACCCTCCAGCTCTTTTATTGCAGTTCTTCTATTGCCGGCTTTTTCAAGACCCGTTTTCCATCCCGCCAGATTTTCGCTGGCATCAACCTGTACGTCCAGGCTACCGTTGATGGCCAGCACTGGTATCTTTAACTGCCGTATATAATCCTGCGGATTAAATTTAATAAAATAGGTGAACCAGGGCATACTTACGGTTTGTGCCATAGCCCGGGCCATATCCGGAGCCTGTGGGAAGTGTTGAAGCAAGGTGTCCGTCAGATCGGCTTTTAAATGAATGCCGGTGTACAGCTTTGCCACAGCGTATGCTTTTTGAGCCAGCCGGATACTGGTGTTAAGGTCAGTTTCAGAAACGTTTTTTAGCCCTTTGAAAGATGCTTTCAGCTGGCTGAGCATTAACGAATCAATTGGGATACCGGGACCAGCCATCGATATGATGAATTGTACCTTTTTATTTTTTGTTGCCGTTATCGGTGCAATCATGCCTCCTTCGCTATGCCCTACCAATCCGATTTGCCGGAATCCTCTGGCTGCAAGATAGTTTACAGCACTGCTGATATCAGTTGCAAAGTCGGCAGAAGTGGCGCCATCTTTTCCTTTTTCGGATCCGCCTATACCACGATCGTCCAACCGTAATGTACCAATGCCATGCCTTGCAAAATAGTCTGCAATCACCAGGAAGGGCTTATGGCCAAATAGTTCCTCGTTCCGGTCCTGCGCACCACTGCCGGTGATCAGTACAACCACCGGGCAGTCTTTTTTATGTTCCGGGGTTGTAAGAGTGCCGGCCAGCTGGTTTCCCTGCTCTTCATTCTTAAAGTACAGGTCTTCGCTGTAATAGGCAAATGGCGGTTTGGGCTCCTGCGGACGGTTGTAAAATGGCTTGTTCCCGTCTTTGCTTTTTTTCAGAACCAGGGGAAATGCGTGGCCGGACTGGGTAAAGGTTCCGGTAATGCTATCGTTTTGCAGTTTACCGGTATACTGTATGTTCAAGGAATGGGCCTCAAATTGCAGCGTGTCATTTGTAAAATGTGTATGGCCCACAGGGATGCCCTTCGCGCCCTGGGCCGGACTGTCCATCGTAGACCGCAGGCTGTCGGCCGACTGCTCAATATGGAAGACCAGCGGCAACAGTATTCCATTTGGAAGGTTCAGGTTGCCCTGCCAGTTTCCGGTAACGGATTGGGCAAAGAGCCATGCGGGGCAAAGGCCGGTCAGAAAGAAGAACAGGTACTTCATAGCGGGTTGTATTTAAAGTGTTGACAGCAAGGGATAAAGCAGCAGGCGGTATATTAGTTCCGCAACAATCAGTACAGCAGCAAAGAGCAGGTAATGGACGGTCTTCCTGGCATGTACTGCTGTTCTGAAGCCATTTACCAGCAATACAATTGCATACACAAAAAATGCCAGCATCAGTAAACTCACCAATGTGGATGTCCATAAAGCAGCACCGGACAGGGTCTCTAAACGGTTGCTTTTAACAGCTTGCAGGATCTGGTCCATTACAGATTTAATAAATGGAAGCTGCAGGACCAGGATGCCTATGGTTAATGGGATCCGGTGGATCAATGTAGCATTCAACACATCGATGATTCTAGTTTTGGGGTTAATGGTCTTACCCAGGGCCCATAAGAGGGTGCCTACCACCAAGGTACATATTATGGCCTCCGAAAGGGATCCTGTCAGTGACAGATCTGCTTTTGGCGATACGTGATACACGCCGTCGTTGGTCTGTTTGGCCCACCAAAACAGCAGCACAGAAAGCAGCAGGCTGATGGTCCCGGTAATTGCCAGTGCTTTTTCCGGATAGCGCTCAAAAGGGTTGAAGACCGGCTTCCATTTTTTAGACATTGGAGGTCATTTTTTTTATTTTCTCAATCATATCATCCATTTTATTGCGCATAGTGGGATAGCTGATTCCGGCCTGCTTCGACATTTCCTTAATGCTGCCGCTGGCCAGGAAAAACTCCATGATAAAATCCTGCTCTTCCCGGCTCAATTTCAGGTAAAGCGGCAACTCATAGTTGCCATTTACCTGGGTATTACAGGAATCGCATTTTAGCTGACTTACCTTCAGTGGATTTTCGCAACTGGGGCAATAAATTGGAAGTTTCATTTAATAAAGTTAAACATGTTTTTAATAAAATTAAAATAATTTTATTAAAAATGAATAGGCAGGACAAGTGTACCCCATTGCCCTGCAGAGGCGAATTAAAGTAAAAAACTATAAGGAAATGGCCAGGTTGTCGAAGGCCAGGTGCCGGCCGGGGGGTAGGGAGGTTTCTATTTCCTGGTGCAATCCCATCTGATGTGAGATATGTGTAAAATATACTTGCGGAATTTCCAGTTCATCAGCCACCGCAAGGGCCTCTTTTAATGTGAAATGGGAAATATGTGGCTCGTGGCGCAGGGCGTTCAGTACCAGTACTTTTGACCCTTGTATTTTTTCTTTACTGACTTTATCGATGCGGTTGGCGTCAGTGATATACGTAAAATCGCCAAAGCGGAAGCCCAGCACAGGCATGCGCATATGCCAGACCGGAATAGGCACTACCGAAAGGTCGCCGGCGGTAAAAGGCGTATGTTCATCGATATAATTCAGGTTGATCGATGGAACGCCGGGAATGCGGTGTTCGCTGAAAGCATAGTCGAACTCCATTTTCACCCGGTTGATGGTGGCCTCGGTAGCAAAGATCTCCATGGGTTTTTGCTGGAAATAATTATAGGCCCGTACATCGTCCAAACCGGCAATATGATCTTTATGAGAATGGGTGAGCAGCACGGCATCGAGTTTTTTTACCGACTGGCGCAACATCTGGCACCGGAAATCGGGGCCGGTATCCACCACCAGGGTAGTTTCGGGCGACTGCACAAGGATGCTGGAACGCAGCCGCTGATCCTTTGGATCGGTTGACCTGCAAACCACACAATCACAGGCCACCATGGGCACCCCGGAGCTGGTTCCGGTACCAAGAAAGGTAATATGGAGAGTGGGGTAGGACATGGTAAATGCTTAAGACATAATGCCTGATGCTTGCATACTATTGCTTGCGGATAGCTTTCATTAAGTTAATTAATTTAGCCTTTACTTCTTCAATGATTAATCCCAGGTGATGATATTTTTTTCTATTGATATACTCCAGGTCGTATGCTAACAAGCTTGCATACTCCAGTTCCAGTAGTGATCCGAAGGAGTTTTCCAAAAAATGTGCAAAATCTTTGTCGGTATTTCTGCCACAACCTTCTACAAAATTCAGCGGAACAGAATATGCAGCCCGTTTTGCCTGAAACCTAAAATCGTGTTGCGCTCCAGACGGAAAACAAATCAGTATCCCCCGGTATACAAATAGTACAAGTTTGTGCGCTTGTATCCAAACATCGTAATTCCTCATAACTGCGTATTAAGGTCAACAATTCGAAAAATAGGCATTAGCCCTGGCGTTCAGCATTTAGCTTTCGGCCGCTTCCTCGTCTGGTGCCGCGTTTTCTACGACCTCCGCATACAATTTTTTGGCACTTTCATCCAGTAATACCGGATCAATATCCAGCTGTGGAATGATTTCAAGAAGTGCGTTAATCCGCCCTTCCGTCTGCAAAAATTTATTGAGCACCACTACTTTCTTGTTATCCAGGATGCAGTACCCGCTTTGAAAGGTACCCCGCTCGTACCGCAGCACATAACCGCACTGCTCCGGGATCGTCTCCAGTTTATTCAGGGAATTTTGAGTGTACTTGATCATATTTGCTTGTCAATAACAACAAAGATAACCTTTCTGAAATCTTAAATCTCAATTCCCAAATCTCAAATCCCCCAATTGAGAACGCTAAACCTGAAACCTTTTCCTAACTTTGACGCAACTTAAAAAATGGCAAACGTTCGCAAAATTATCAACGACCCGGTTTATGGGTTTATTACGATTGATCACCCGCTGCTACTGGCCATCATCTCTCATCCTTATTATCAGCGACTACGGAGCATTCACCAAATGGCCTTCGCCCACCTGGTATATCCCGGAGCCGTTCATACCCGGCTGCTGCATTCCCTTGGCGCGTATCATCTGATGTGTACGGCGCTTCAGGAGCTGAAAGGAAAAGGGGTGGTCATTACAGACGAGGAAGAACTGGGCGCAAAAATAGCCATACTGCTGCATGACATCGGGCATGGTCCCTTCTCCCATGCCCTCGAGCACGAACTGATACCGGGCGTGCACCACGAGAAACTCTCTTTAGCCATCATGCAGGAGCTTAACCAGCAATTTAACAATCAGTTAGAAACCGCATTAGCTATTTTTACCAATACGCATCCCAAAAAGTTCCTGCATCAGCTCGTTTCCGGTCAGCTGGATGTAGACCGGATGGATTACCTGAACCGGGATAGTTTTTTTACCGGGGTGGCGGAAGGCGTGATTGGGTACGACCGTATTCTCAAAATGCTGGCTGTACATAAGGATAACCTGGTAGTGGAAGAAAAAGCAATCTATTCCATCGAAAAGTTCCTGCTAAGCAGGCGGCTGATGTACTGGCAGGTATACCTGCATAAAACAGTAGTGGCTGCTGAAAAGATGCTGGTTATGATCATCCGCCGGGCAAAAGAGCTGATTGCGCATGGGATACGCGTAACCGCAGCCACCGACGCGCTGGAGCACTTTTTATTGCATGGTGCTGCAAAAGCGGAGGACCGCGGCCGGTTGCTGACGGATTTTTGCAGTATGGATGATCATGATATGGCGGCAACGATCAAGAACTGGTGCCGGCACGAAGACATTGTGCTTTCGCAGCTGTGCCGGGCGCTGGTAGAGCGACGGATTATGAAGATCCGGCTGCAGGCCCAGCCTTTTGATGAGGCGTTCCTTTTGCAAACCCGGAGCGAAATGGCGGCGGCAATGGGCGTTAGCGAAAAAGAAGCGGCTTACTTTGTTTTTTGGGGCGAGGCCAGCAACAGCTTGTACAATCCTAAAAATGAAACCATTACCATTCTTTATAAAGACGGGCGCCTAAAGGATATTTCCGAAGTAGATCATGCGCTGATTAATGTAAAAACCACCATCCCTGTTAAAAAATATTACATTTGTTCCTTTAGGAGTCATTAAAATTATTTATTTGCAATATGACATTTAGCGCATCGCAGATTGCTGCAATGATCAACGGCCGTATTGAAGGCAATGCTGAAGCTGCCGTTGTAAATTTTGGAAAAATTGAAGAAGCTACAGAGGGTCAGCTGAGTTTTCTGGCCAATCCCAAATATGAAGAATACCTGTATGAAACCGGGGCCAGCGTCATCATTGTAAATGAAACGCTCGAGTTAAAAAAAACGGTAACGGCTACCCTGATCCGTGTAAAAGATGCTTACTCTGCGTTTGCCACATTGCTGGGCAAGTATCAGGAGATCGTGCAACAGCAGTTAAAAGGGATCCAGGAACCCTCTTATATTTCAAAAACAGCCCGGTATGGTACGGATGTGTTTATAGGAGCTTTTGCCTATCTCGGCGAAAATGTAACAATAGGGAATCATACGAAAATCCATCCCAATGCCTATATCGGAAATAATGTTTCCATCGGGGATCATTCGGTCATTCACGCCGGGGTAAAAGTATTGCACAATTGCGTGATCGGTAATCATGTTACGGTGCATGCCGGAACGGTGATTGGCAGTGATGGCTTTGGGTTTGCGCCCCAGGCGGACGGTACATTTGTTAAAGTGCCCCAGATCGGCAATGTGATGATCGAGGATCATGTGGAAATTGGCGCCAACGCTGCCATCGACCGGGCCACTATCGGCTCTACCATTATCCGGTCCGGTGCCAAACTGGACAACCTGATCCAGATTGCACATAATGTAGAGATCGGGAACAGCACGGTAGTGGCCGCGCAGGCCGGGATCAGCGGAAGTACCAAGGTGGGTAAAGGCGTGATGATTGGCGGACAGGTAGGCATTGTAGGACACCTGCATATTGGTGATGGTGCCAAAATCAACGCACAAAGCGGCGTAAGTAAAAATATCGAACCAGGTAAGGCGGTAACCGGGTCGCCTGCCTATGATTATACTGCAGCATTGAGAAGTCAGGCGCTGAACCGTAAACTTCCGGACCTCGAAAAACGGATGAAGGAGCTGGAGGAAGCGTTGAACGCTTTAAAAAAATAAGGCAAACGTTCCGGAGTGCCTTTTCAGGATTACTACCGTTCATTATTGCGGCCCATTGATTTTATAAATATATTTGCGCGCACAAATCAGATACATGGATAATCATTTCAACCCCGACAAACAACATACACTGAAACAATCTGTTAGCATTAGCGGAACCGGTTTGCATACCGGTGTGCTGGCCGATCTTACGCTGAAGCCTGCAAATGCCGGTTTTGGTGTTCAGTTTCAACGGGTTGATTTGCCAAATAAACCCATTATCAAGGCAGATTGCGATCTGGTAACGGATACCAGCCGGGGCACCACCCTGGAATCGAACGGAGCCCGGGTAAGCACGGTAGAGCACCTGCTGGCAGCATTGGTGGGAATGGGTGTAGATAATGTACTGATTGAAATCAATGGCCCGGAGATACCGATCAAGGACGGCAGTGCTATGCCATTTATTGAGATCATCGAGGAAGCCGGGATTGAAGAGCAGGATGCGGCCAAATTATGGTACTCGATTGACGAAAATTTGTACCTTACCGATGAAGAAAAGCGCGTGGAGATGGTGATCATGCCCGCCCGCGAATACCAGATTACCACCCTGATCGATTTTAATTCACCGGTATTGGGCACCCAACACGCAGAATTAAAGACCATGCGGAACTTCAAAGAGAAGATCTCCACTTCCCGTACATTCTGCTTTCTGCACGAGCTGGAAATGCTGCTGCAGCACAACCTGATTAAAGGAGGCGATGTAAACAATGCCATCGTGGTGGTAGACAAACCTATTGGAGACGAGGAGCTGAACCGCCTGAAAAAAATATTCAACAAAGATGATATCGAGGTAAAAAGCGAAGGCTATCTCAATAACCTGGAGCTGCGTTTCCCCAACGAACCGGCGCGTCATAAGCTGCTGGATATCGTGGGCGACTTGGCGTTGATCGGATACCCCGTAAAAGGAAGGGTTATTGCCAACCGGCCCGGACATAGCTCCAACGTCGAATTTGCCCGTTTAATCAAAAAACACATCAAGGCGAATAAACATCTGAAGGGCGTGCCGCATTATGACGCCAGTACACCCCCGGTATATGACCTTCAGTATATTGAAAAAACGCTGCCGCACCGCTTCCCCTTTTTACTGGTGGATAAGATCATCGAACTGACCGATGAGCGTATCGTAGGGGTAAAGAATGTAACTTTTAACGAGTGGTTCTTCCAGGGACATTTTCCCCAGAACCCGGTAATGCCCGGCGTATTGCAGATCGAAGCGCTGGCGCAGTGTGGCGGCATACTGGCCATTAATCTCGCCGGTGAAGGACAGTACGACACCTATTTCCTTAAAATAGATAACTGTAAGTTCAAACAGATGGTGCGCCCGGGCGATACCATGATCCTGAAGATGGAGCTCACCGCCCCCATCCGCCGTGGTATCTGCGAAATGCGCGGTACCGTATATGTAGGCGGTAAGGTAGCTACTGAAGCCGACCTGGTAGCGCAGATCGTTAAGCGGTAATGGCCCACGGCGTTCTGCGTTTATCGTTTAAAGTTCCAGGTTCAATGTTCCAGGTTGGATCCGTTTTTATGCTTGATGTACAATGCTGATAACTGGTGGCTGGAGGCTAGATGCTAAATGCTGAAGGCGAAAAACTGAATGCCATCTTGCTACTCCGGACTAAAAGCTTATAGCTATATGGTTCCGTTCTTATGTCGGCGGCCTGTTCACCCTCCGCTTCAGAAAATTCAAAAGGATTCTAATGCCGTGCAGGAACCTGGAGCAGTAACGGCATCTTCATTTTCTCATTCTCATATTTCCAAATTCCACCTGTCGCAAACTGCCTTTTCATTTGTCGTTTTTATACAGCAGATCCGGTGCTGCGTCATTGTATGTTTGCATTGTGATTGCAACAGATCTTTAAACAATTAAAAAACGATAAAAATGAAAAAGACAAAAATCCTCTACTGGACATTTACCGGGCTCATCGTATTAATGGACGGTGTAATGCCGGCGCTTACCTCGCATACAGACCTGGCCAAACAAGGCATCAGTCACCTTGGGTATCCTGATTATTTCCGCGTGTTGCTGACCGTGTTCAAGGTTACGGGCGCCTTGCTGCTTGCCCTGCCCTTTATAAAGGGGCGCGTAAAAGAATGGGCCTACGCCGGATTCACTTTTAACTTTATCTGCGCAGCAGTTTCTCATACGGTAGTGGATGGCTTTGGCGGGCAAACCCTGTTTCCCCTGGTTGCGCTGCTGATTCTGGCCGCATCCTATCATTATTATCACAAACTGCGCCGGTTCGAAACGAAACAGCATCCGGATACTTCATTGCAATATAGTTTGGGCTGATCCTGAATAAAACCGATCTTTAAAAAACAATAAAATACCATAATGACTACAAAAATTACAGTCGCAACAACGATCAATGCACCGGTAGAAAAAGTATGGGAATACTGGACAGAGCCCGAGCATATAAAAAAATGGAATAGTGCTTCGGATGATTGGCATACGCCGCACGCAGAAAACGATCTCCGCACAGGAGGGCGGTTCTCTTCAAGAATGGAAGCGCGGGACGGTAGTATGGGATTTGACTTTGGAGGCGTATACGATGAAGTGAAGATCCATGAACAGATCGATTATACCATGGGCGATGGCCGGACGGTACATGTCGTATTTTCAGGTTCGGGTAACCAGACTTCTATTACCGAGACTTTTGATGCAGAGGAAACAAATCCTGCCGATATGCAACAGGCTGGCTGGCAGGCCATCCTGGATAATTTCAAGCGTTACACAGAAGCGCAGTAAAACTGCTGCTTTAGCTTTTTAATAGCCGCGTTCTGCACCGGCCGGATCTCTTTGGAGGTCTGGCCGGTGCCATTTATGGCATGCCTTTAGCGCCCAGCTAGACGGATTGTAAGTAACATATTGATAAACATCGTAAAACGATTGATTTTGCAAGACCTTGGGTTATCCACATTTGGGGTAAATTACACCCAAAAAACGGGTATTTTTTCGTAAATTTGTAGACTACTCAATTGAACACGCATTAAAAATTTTCATATTGTATGAGTGAAGAACTAAAGGATGTTGAAGCGGTTTCTCCCCCCGCGTATGGAGCAGATAGTATCCAGGTTTTGGAGGGGTTGGAAGCGGTCCGGAAACGTCCGGCTATGTATATCGGAGATATTGGTGTGAAGGGTTTGCATCACCTCGTGTATGAGGTAGTGGACAACTCCATTGATGAGGCGCTGGCGGGGTATTGTAAAAATATTATGGTAACCATTCATGAAGACAACTCCATTTCTGTAGAAGATGACGGCCGGGGTATTCCTACGGGTATTAACCAAAAGCAGGGGGTAAGTGCCTTGCAGGTGGCTATGACCATCCTGCACGCGGGTGGTAAGTTTGATAAAAATACCTATAAAGTATCCGGTGGTTTGCACGGGGTAGGGGTTAGCTGCGTAAACGCGCTGAGCACCCATATGCATACCATTGTGCACCGGGAGGGGAAAATATTTGAACAGGAATACCATATTGGTGTGCCGGATTACCCGGTACGGGAAATTGGCACCACCGACCGGCACGGTACCATTCAGCATTTCTGGCCCGACAGTTCCATTTTTACGACAACGGAATATAAGCGGGAAATCCTTGAGGGCCGTTTGCGGGAACTGGCTTATCTGAATAAGGGCATTTCGATTACCCTCACAGATAAACGTGAAAAAGATGATAACGGAAAGGATGTAACGAAAGTCTTTCACAGTGAGGGCGGGATCGTGGAATTTGTTGAAATGCTGGATAAAAGCGCCGGCCGGACCTCTTTGCTGCCCAGTATCCTGTATGTAGAAGGATTTGATGCCAACTCCAGCGTGGCGGTGGAAGTAGCGCTTACCTATAATGATACATTCAACGAACATATTTACTCCTATGTAAATAATATCAACACCATTGAAGGCGGTACGCATGTATCCGGCTTCCGCCGTGCATTAACCCGTGTGTTCAATGCCTATGGTGAAAAGAGCGGGTTGTATGAAAAAGCAAAAGTAAAAGTAGAGGGAGATGATTTCCGTGAAGGACTGAGCGCCATCATTTCGGTAAAAGTGCCGGAGCCGCAGTTTGAAGGACAAACAAAAACCAAACTGGGGAATTCGGAAGTAATGGGTGTGGTAGACACTACCGTGGCCCGGGTACTGGACGCATTCCTGGAAGAAAACCCGAAGGATGCAAAAAACATTATTAATAAAGTAATCCTTGCCGCACAGGCACGGGCAGCAGCCCGGAAGGCGCGGGAACTGGTGCAGCGGAAGTCCGTATTGAGCGGGGGAGGGTTACCGGGTAAACTGGCGGACTGTTCCGACAGGGATCCCGAGCGCTGTGAGTTGTACCTGGTGGAGGGAGACTCTGCAGGTGGTACGGCCAAACAGGGCCGCGACCGGGGGTTTCAGGCGATATTACCGTTAAGAGGTAAGATCCTCAACGTGGAAAAGGCCATGGAACATAAGATCTATGAGAATGAGGAGATCCGGAATATTTATACCGCGCTGGGTGTAACCGTGGGCACTCCGGAAGACCCCAAGGCGCTCAATCTTGCAAAGCTCCGTTACCATAAGCTCATCATCATGACGGATGCCGATGTGGATGGTAGCCATATTGCCACGCTTATTCTGACCTTTGTATACCGGTATATGAAAGAACTGGTGGAGCAGGGATACGTATACCTGGCACAACCACCCTTGTACCTGGTAAAAAAGGGAAAGGAATCGGCATACGCATATAATGAAGAGCAGCGCAAGGCTCTGGTAGAACATTTGGGGGCAGGCCGGGAAGATTTGGTAAACATTCAGCGGTATAAGGGCTTGGGAGAGATGAACGCTGAGCAGCTTTGGGAGACAACCATGGACCCTGATCGCCGAACGCTGAAACAGGTGACCATTGAGAGTGCTGCAGAAGCAGACCGGATTTTTAGCATGCTGATGGGGGATGAAGTAGCGCCGCGTCGCGAGTTTATCGAAAGCAATGCCAAATATGCCAAACTGGATATTTAAATTTTCAATGATAAATGACGGAAGCGGCGGTCGGAAGACCGCCGCTTTTTTATATCCCCAACGACGGGTGCATAACGAGATGAACATCGGAGGTGAGAAACAAGCAGAGAATATGGAGAAGCAGCGGCTAAAAATCAAACGCGACCCACAAGCGGAGCATGCGGGGACGGAGCTGATAGGAAGCGGTGCTGATCATATTATTGCTGGCACGGATGGTTTCAAAGTAAGTGGTGCTGGCTATATTGGTGCAGCTTAAACGGAGTAGGATTTTTGTTTTATCAACCTTGTATTGGGCGTAAGCATCCACAAACAAACCGGAGGTAACAGGATTGCCCTTTTGAATAAAATGATAATACTGGTTGCTAAAATTAAAGCTGAATCCTTTGAACGGATAAACCGTAATACCCGACTGCTGTTTCCACTGTTGCAGGTCTTGAATCCGGAAGGCTGCCTGTGCAGACCGGGCGTGGTATTGCAGGTAGGTAGAGGATATATCCAGTTTGAGCCATTTCAAAACCGTAGGCGTAATCGAAATACCGGCCGTTTTTGTCACCGAACGGGTATCGAACAGCTGCTCATTCTGTAATTGTTGTGCCTGGGTGGTGTTTAGGCTCCCGCTCAGGACAATGGTGGTGTTCAGCGGGAAAATATATTTCCCTACCCGCACCGATGTGCCGGCGGTTTCGCTGTTATTAGTGATGGGTAATGCCTTTACAATCGTCAGGTTATCCCGTATTAACGTGCTATACATAAAAAAGTTTTTTGTAGCAGCATACTGCACGTCGAAATCGGCGAACAATACGTTGATGACTTTTTTATAACTGAAGCCGGCGCGAATACGATGATTGCGGTTCATCAGGAACGGCGTTTCATACGAAGCAAGATTGCGGTAGCCGGAAATGATCGCTCCTCCATATACCTGTTGAATGCCAGCCGTTTTGTAGTCTAAACGATAATCAAGGAACAGGCTATGTTCCCGGCCAACACGGTATTCCCAGTTAAGGGAAGGTTCAACGGTAAAACGGGCACCCTTGTCCTTATTGGTTATGAGTGAATCGTTGCTGTAATCGTAATGCTGCCATTTGGCGGGCGTGTTGAGTGTTAAACGGGCCCTGTTTCCATTATAAGTAAGCAAGGCGCCGGAAAACAATTCGTTTCTTTTCCAGTGAAGCGCATTGCCAAACCCTTCCGGAATGGTATACGAGCGATCAGCTTGTACCAGTTCAACCTGTGAATTCAGGTAGTGTTGTTGCAGATCAAGACCGGTGTTGAGACCCAGCGTCCAGTTTGCAAAAACCTTACTGTAGCTAAAGGTTGTTCCGTTGCTGAAATACCGCAGACGCTGGTATTGCCGGGTTTGCAGGTATGGAAGCCGGTTGTTAAGCAGGTCTTGAAGCGCACCCGGATCGAGCAGGGTCTGTTGCGGGTTTTCAGTATAATGAAAAACATTGCTGTAATTCAGCAGATGCTTTTTTCCAAAGATGAGATACCCATTCACAGCGCTACTGAAATCAGTGGCGGTATACCGATTGGTAGTTGTAGTCCTGTTTTGCGCCACCGTTGTGGTATGACCGGTATTCCGGTTGCGGTTTAGGGTACTGATAACATTGAAATAGTTTTTGGGGCTGTTTATATTATAATTCAGTCCCAGGTAAAACGCCTCGGTTCCGAGCCGGTTATGGTTTTGCTCGGTATAAGCAATGCTGTCTTCACCAGGCAGGTAATAGCGTGTATGAATGGTATTGTCGGTTCGTTGATGGTCCTTTATATAAAAACCATTTAGCTTGATGCCAGCATACGGATTCAATTTGTACAGGTTATTAAGGTTTACCATCTTACTGTTGTTGAAAAGCGTTCGCTCCGCATCAATTCCCGCGGGAGGCTGTAAGCCCGAAATGCCCGATTCTCTTGTGTACGTGAGGCCCAGGTCATTAAATTTTACTTCGTTGATGGCTTTAAATGCAGGTTTAAACGCCATACTTTTTCCTTCAATCGCATAGGCACGGGGAAGGGCACCTGTAAGCTCGGCATTGTGAATCAGTTTTAGTTTGCTCCGGTTTTTAAGGATGATATTTACTCCTGCGCGGTCTGATGGCACGATGCCGTTAAGCATCTTAACATCCTGGTTGTGTTCAATGACCTGAACCTTTTCCACATCTGCCACGTTGATATTATCCGTTGCGATTGAATACCGGTCATCCAGCAGGTTGTCGCCTTCAATATAAAATTTATTGATTGCTTTTCCCTTGTATTTAATCACACCGTTTTCGTCTACTTCTACGCCGGGCAGCTTTTTGATGATATCACCCAGCCGGCGGTCCGATTTTTCTGCAAAACGGGCTGCATCAAAACTGAGTGTGTCTCCTTTTTGAACAATGGGGGCCTGGCTCCTCACTGTTACATTGGGAAGCAGGCCGGTTGCGGCAGCCTGCATCATGAAGTGAATGACGGAGGTGTGCACGGGAACCGGCTGCTGGTTTTTTAAAAAGCCGGCGGCTGTTACCTTTACGGCAAGCGGTTCTTCCGGGTGCCCGGGTAAGCGTTGAAAGGAATAATAGCCTGATGTATCTGCCGTTGTAAACAGCAATCCGGCCTGGTCCTTTAACCGGAGGAGCGTTACGGTGGCACCGGGTATGGCATTGCCCAGGGTGTCCCTGATATGGCCATACAACCGGGGGGTAGCTGTTTGTCCGGTGGCAGGGACCGGCAGCCAGTAGAACAAGAACCAAAGCAGCCTGCTCATAAAGTGCAGCACCGCTTAAAGAGGATCTGTTACCAGGTCAATCGGATTATTGGCCTGAATGCCCGCAGGCTCGGCGCTGCTTTTCCGGACACTGATGCTTTTAATCTTCGAGGCGTCAAAGCCGTCCGTAATGCCGGCGGCCCGCCCGGTGGTTCGCTTACCCCGGTTGGCATCAATAAAGGCCTGCGGATTTCGTTTAAATGCTTCTTGTGCCTGTGCAAACGCTTTAGGGGTGGTGGGTGTTGCGTCGTCGGGCAGTCCAATAGGGGGTAGCCCCGTGTTAAAGTCTTCAACACGATTGAGGCGGTAAACCACTTCCATGGAATCGTCATAGGCTTCCAGGATAAGGCCCGGCAAGCCATGTAACCTGCGGGGTCCAAAGCGGTAGGGCAGATCTGTACAGAACCATGCCGTATACTGCCGCCCATAACTGCGGCCTCTTGCTTTCTGGCATACAAACCCCTGGATGGTTTTGGTTGAGTCAATAATTTTCCAGTTGATCAATGCCTGCGATGACAGAATGCTAAAGGCAGTTCCGGCCAGTGTTTTGATGGCGTAAACCCGGGGATTCGGATGGCCTTCGGTATAGAATTTATCGGAGGATGCGGCGGCTCCTCCGGTTAGTGTGATTTCTACCTGGTTGGGGTCGGGTGCATTTCTGAAAGCTGCTGCCAGCTGGTTTTTAATCAGCGTATCATTTTGTTTGGCCGTATAACTGGTAAAGTAGCTGCTTGTTTTTGTATAATCCAGTTCCAGCACTTCCTTATAGATATAATCCCGGCAGCTAGTGTCTTTTATATAACTAAAATCGTACAACACACGCCCCATAACCGGCTGAGGGTTTTTGACAGCATTGGAACTGGTTGCTTGAACGGAGATTTGGCCGCGCACGCTTACCTGGATAACCATAAACAGCAGTACGTAAATGCAACGGCAAAATGATGTGTTCCGGATCATAACGTATTAATTTATCGCAATTATACGAATATATCGTAGATTTACGTAATTGCAATAGCGTATTTTTTTGTTACCCAATGAATGGGCCATCTTTGCGTGCCATCAGGAGTACATTGGTCTGTATATTCATTTATGGGATAGAGACAGGAATGCGGTAAAAGCGTGCAAAGGCCAGCTGGCTTTTCCGGATCTGGTTGTTGATTGATGTTGTATTTTGCCTGAGTGTAACAGCCATTGAATCCAATGCTGCAATCCGCTTTTCAAAAGAATGGGCCGCGTTGCGGCTCCTGGCTCCCAAACTGGTATCTGCAAGCAGTGATCTTGTATAGTCAAATTCGCGGAGGATGGCTTTCTTTAGTCCAAAATCATCTTGTGCGAAAGCGCAATCCCGCACAGATCCTCGGTCTGCAGCAGGAATGTAATCATTTCTTTTTTAAACGGTTCTTTGTACTGCTATCCCGGTCGGTTTTTCCTTGGCTGGTATAGTGTACCGACCTGTTTATGATGTTTAACCGGAATTGCTGCAGCCTGGCAAAGTAGTGATAAGGACTTTGCTGATCCTGCTGCAGCTGCCGGAAGTGAGAAGCGAAACAAGGAGGACAATGACAAAACGCATTTGCTGGAATTTTAAAAAACTAAAGGCTGTTCAAAAGGATTGAACAGCCTGGTTTTAAATTTTGAAAGAAGTCCGGTTTATAATTGCCGCAACTGGATCTTATACTTTTTTGCAAACTGCTGCTGCGCATCTAAAAATTTCTTATCAATATCCTGGCCCTCTTTCTGAATATTGGTTACGATCAGCTGCATCTGCTGCTGCGCATCGGCGGGAGGAGCGGTTGAAAAGCGTAATCCCAGGATCTTTTTAAAATCTTCGCCCAATACTTTTTTAAAGAACCGGAACCCGTCCAGCAGTGAGGCTTTCATTCCAAAATCGTCTCCGTCAAATTGAAGGGCCTCCGCTTTTTTTGCCTCGTCGTTCACATAAGTAGAAAGATCGGCCAGCGTATGGTAGGCCTGTGCACTGTCTGCTGTTTGGGTAAGCTGTCCAAATTTTTGGGCCTCGGCTGCAACTTCCTGCTGAATCTTTACAAGTTGGTTGTTGTACTCAACGGCTTGTTTCTGGTTTCCTCCACAGGAAATCAACACAATGGCGCTCATCAGGATCAAATAGAATTTTCTCATCGGTTTAAAATTTTAATAAAGATAACAGCTTTTGCTTTAGCCATTTATTTTTTTTGAGGATTTAAAAATTCCCTGATATAACGGCTGATGTTTTCCTCCTCGTTCGTCGTTGGTTGTGGTTGTTGGCGCAGGTATCGTTTGTAGTACCCGGTTGCGCGTTCCCGGCTCTTTAAATAATGGTCAAAGATTCTTCCTGCCTGGAATAGATCCAGCGGGTTTTTAAAAATATAATAGGAAGTATCATACAGTGCAATGGCGCGGTTATAATCTTTAACAGCAATCGCGTTTGCGGCTTTTGCCGTTAAATAAGTAGCGGCCATTTCCTGGATATTAAAAGCGATGCATTCGGTTAGCAGCGAATCGCTGATGGTATAATTCTTTTTCATGGCATGCGCCAGTGCCGCGCCGTACGTGGCTGATTCGTTGTTGGCATGCTGCAGCTGCAGCCAGTTATAAACGCTCAGGGCGCTGTCGGGCTGCTTTACATTCAGGTAGCTGTAAAGCAGGTGGATATAAGCGTTGGAAAGGCTTATGGGAGCGACGTTGCGGATACGTAGCCGTTCACCCCAGGTAATGGCTTCATGATAACGGCCAGCATCGAAACAAAGTTCCACTTTTTTCCCCATTACCGGAAAATAGCTGGTGTCGGATTGTAAAAAGCGGTCCGCAACTTGTTCTGCCTCTTGTTTTTGTTTGACATTGTCAAGTAATGTACAAAGCTCATAAACCACCCTCCCGGCTGTAGGTTTTAGAGTATAGCTTTTACGGATATAGGCAAGGGCCGAGTCGGGCTGTTTAAGTTTCAACCATTCTCCGGAAGCAAAATGCCAGTATTTGTAGTTGCCGGGGTCCAGCGCAACGAGGTTTTTGTAGTGGAGAAGCGCCGTCTGTTCCGCACCCGCCTGGTCATAAAGCCGGGCCAGGTACAGCTGGGGCGACTGCAGGTTTGGATTCTTTTCATACAGTTTTAAAAAAGCCGCCTTTGCTTCGGGCGCATGGTCGCTCAGGTAGTGCACATAGCCCAGGTCAAACAGGTATTGCTCGTTCTCAGGCGCAGGTACCGCATTCAGATAAAGCAGCGCCTGGTCATAATCCTGATCCTTACAAAAGCCCAGCACTTTCAGCGGATCATAACTATTCTGTGCGCCGGCGACCAGAGAGCCCAGGCTTAGCAGAGTGATAATGAGTTTTTTACACATAATACAGGATTGAAGGAGTAACTATATTTTTGTAAATATAACTAATTAATTAGTTGTAAAAGTCAGGACGACGGGTATATTTAGGAGCTTGTTTAGATAAAAACCCTTAATTTCAGCTTTTCAAATCAAAAATTAATCATTATGGCAGATGCAACTCTTACCGCTTACAATGTGAAAACAAAAGAAAAGAATGTACCGATCCAGGACGCTGTGATTTCCCGCACGGCAAAGGGCGGATATATTGCGAAAGGGCATGACGGCAAAGGAAATAAACTGACCTCTCTCCTGGGAGAAGAAAAAGCATTAGCTGCTATTAAAGCTGGTTTGGCAAAACAGGACTGGTAATTTTACAACGCTATTTCTATACAGACCCCACATTATTGTGGGGTTTTTTGTTGGGCGGTGGCTAGAAAAGGATGCATGGTGAACATGGCTTTTTCGACGCTATGCACGAAATGCGGTCAAATTATCGGCCGGGAAGCACTCCGGTAACGATTGCGTAAAAAATGTTGTGCCCATGTGGTAAAGAGACGGGAAAAAAGCAATAAAATTGTAATCGATTGCATTGGTAAAAGCACTATGTAGATCGATGCTTGCAGATCCGGAATCTCATGGTACGCATAAGAAGTGATGCTGTATACCCTTGTTGTAAAGGGGCAGAAGCCGTATGTGAAGCAGGCGTTCGGAAAAAAATGGTACCCGGTGAAAGCGGTTAGAAATGCAATCAATGAGGTCGGAAACGTAAACCAGCATAACTGAATATAAATTCTAATTACTGCCGTATGAACAGAGTCTTATTATTGTTATTGACCATTGTGTTGGGAATCGCCGCCCGTGCCCAAACAAAAAAAATATCGGGTACCGTACTGGAAGATTCAAATGATCCGCTTGTCGGAGTTACGATCACATTAGAGAAGAGTAGTGCCGCCGCGCAAACAGACAGCCGGGGCCGGTTTTCAATCCTGGTACCGGACAGCGGCGAACCGCAGCTTGTATTTTCTCATACCGGTTATACCGGCCAAACGGTTGCTGCAAAGGATGGAATGATCGTTTCCCTTGTAAAGAACGTGGTGGCCGGCGACGAAGTGGTGGTCATTGGTTATGGTACCGCCCGCAGAAAAGACCTCACGGGTGCAGTGAGTTCTATAAAGGGTAGGGAACTGGAGAAATCGCCGGTGGTAAATATGGCCGAGGCGCTAACAGGACGGTTACCCGGGGTACAGGTAACCACAGTTGACGGAGCGCCCGGAGCAGAGATCGTAGTTCGGGTAAGAGGCGGAGGATCCATCACCCAGGACAATGCACCGTTATATATTGTAGATGGGTTCATTGTCGATAATCTTAATGATATCTCCTCGTCAGATGTAGAAACGGTGGATGTATTAAAAGATGCCTCCGCTACCGCCATCTATGGATCAAGAGGTGCTAACGGAGTGATCATTGTAACTACTAAAAAACCAAAAGCGGGCCGGACATCTGTAAATTATAATAACTTTTTCCAGAGCAAATACATGCCAAGGGAGTTAAAAGTATTGTCGCCCTATGAATTTGCTTTGTTGCAGTATGAATATGGTCTGATCCGGGGCACCACTTCCAGTGAATATACCAATTTTAAAAAATTTTTTGGAGCATATGACGACCTGGAGCTTTACAAATACCAGGCAGGTACCAACTGGCAGGATGAATTATTCGGAGGAGCCATAAGATCTTCCCAGCATAATCTTTCGATTTCGGGCGGTACCGAAAAAACCAAATTGAGTTTTGGTGCCACCTATAACAATGATGAGGGGCTGATGCTCAATTCCGGGCAAAAGCGTTTTTATTTCAACTTTAAATTAAATCACGAGTTGTATAAGAACCTAAAGCTGGATCTTTCGGCACGGTATACCAACAATATCGTTGATGGTGCAGGTACCTCGGGCAGTTCCAGTGTACGTATTGCTGATGGTATTCAAACAAGGCCTATAAACGGGCTGGCCGATCATATTGAAATTGACCCGATCGATATACAGGACGGGGAAGATGATTATGACAATTTTCTGAAAAGCCTGGTCAACCCGGTGGAGCTGGCGAAACAGGATTACCGGCAACGAAGCACAAGAGATCTCAGTTTGGGTGCAGCGCTCTCTTTTACTCCTTTGAAGCGGTTAAGTCTCCGATCGGAGCTGGCCGTTACCCTACGCACCGGCCGCAACCTCAGGTATTGGGGACCGCTCACCGGCGAGTCGCGCAATATAGGAAATGCCCAGCCATTGGGAGAAATCAGTTCTGCTTCTTCTGATGCTTATCGCCTCGTCAATACTGCCAATTTCCGGGCGTTCAACAACAAAAAGCACAACCTGAGTTTTTTGCTGGGGCATGAGCTCAATTTTGCCACGGGACGTTCAGCGCTCAACAAGTCAATAAAATTTGAAGAAGGTACTGCTCCCGAAGTATTATTTGCCAATATGGCGCTGGGTACCCCATACCTGGTTGAAACCCGCGAGTTGAGAGGCGAGGATATGGTATCCGGCTTTACACGGCTCAATTATACATTTTTAGATAAGTATATTCTCAATGCAACCTTGCGTGCCGACGGGTCCAGCAAATTTGCGCCAGGCAACCGGTGGGGCTATTTTCCATCGGCGGCTGTGGCCTGGAAAATGAAAGAAGAAAACTTTTTGAAAAATGCAGGTTTCGTAGATGATCTCAAGCTGCGGTTAAGCTATGGCGAATCGGGCAACAATCGTATTGCAAACGACAGCTGGCGGTTTTTATTTGCGCCCAGCCAAAACAGAAGCTATGGCGCCGGAGACGAATCGCAGGTATATTACAACATCTTAAACAGCTCATTGCCCAATCCAAATCTAAAATGGGAAACCACGGTTTCCAGGAATGCGGGGATTGACTTCTCGCTGTTTAAAAACAAACTGAATGGTGCGATCGATATTTATAAGAATACGGTAAAGGGATTGATCATTGATAATGCCATACCCAGTTACAACGGTTTTAGAAGTCAACTCATCAACCTCGGTCAAACCTCCAACCAGGGATTCGAAGTGGGGCTCAATGCTCCGATCATAGAAAAGAAAAACTTCAGCCTGAGCGCATCCTTTAATATCGGGCGCAACATACCAAGGATCGATAAGCTGGATGGTAATAATATCAGAACCTTCCAGTCGAACTGGGCAGGCACCGATTTAAAGACCCAGGATGACTACCTGCTGGAAACCGGCGGTACCATTGGGCAGATCTATGGCTACGTAGCAGACGGCTTTTATACCTCCGATGATTTTGAATCGTATAACGCGGCAACCAGGCAGTATGTTTTAAAAGACGGCGTTGCTTCTGATGCCGCCATACTGGGAGGTGCCATTGGTGTTCGGCCCGGTACCCTGAAACTGAAAGACCTGAATAACGATGGGCAAATTACTGCCGATAAGGATCGGCAGGTCATCGGCAACGCCGTACCCAAGCATTCGGGAGGTTTTGGCTTAAATGGCCGCGTCGGCGACTTTGACCTGAGCACCTTCTTCAACTGGGTATATGGTAATGATATTTATAATACCGGGCGTATCCAATACAATATGCTGTACCGGACCACTTTTGGCAATATTTCCGACCGGATGAATTCCTCCAACCGCTATAAATATGTAAACGAACAGGGCGAGTTGGTGACTTCACTTGAGGACCTGGTGGCACTTAACCAACATGCAACCGTCTGGTCGCCTTTTTCCATGGGCACTGCCTCGCCGGTGATTACCTCTGATGCCATTGAGGACGGTTCGTTTTTAAGGATGAGTTTCTTTACGGTGGGGTATACCCTGCCGCGCAGGCTTACGGTCAAAGCAGGGATTGCATCGCTCCGGGTTTTTGGAACCATCTATAATGCTTTTGTGCTCACGCGCTATACGGGTTACGATCCCGAAGTGTCTACCACGCGCAGCAGTGCCTATGCGGCCTTAACGCCCGGCGTCGATTATTCGGCCTACCCCAAGAGCCGGTCCTTTACGTTCGGTTTAAATGTAAACTTTAAATAAAAGCGGTTATGAAAAATAAGTTATCCTTATATATATATTCAACTCTTTGTATTACTGCAGCCAGCACTTCCTGCAAAAAATTTTTAGATACCGATTCGCCTTCCAATTTCACGCAGGAATATATCTACGCCAATTCCAACGAAGCCGTTAAAGGGGTATATAGCATTTACGCCTTGTTTAACCAGGATGCGTTCACCTCCCGCTTATCGGATTCATTTATTCCCAATACAGATGTAGAGGTAGGTGGTGTAGGTTCGGCACCCGATAATTCCCGGAGGGACATCTGGTCGATGGAAGCAACCGATGCCAATGGTGATATACGAACGGTTTGGGAGAATGCCTACAATGCCATTAACCGGGCCAATATTGCGGTAGAAGGGATTGAACAATCACCCCGCGCAACGCAGGCCGACATGAAACAACTACTGGGTGAAGCAAAGGCCTTACGGGCGTTATGGTATTACTGGCTGATCAATTATTGGGGCGATGTTCCATTTAAACTAAAACCTACCCGCGGCGGCGATACCCTGTACCTGTCCCGCACTGACAGGGGTGTCATACTAAGCACACTGATCCAGGACCTGATCAGCGTTGAGCCCGGTATGAAACCAGCAGCCGATGTGGAATACGGCGTGGAACGGGTGAACCGGGAATTTGTACAGGGACTAATTGCCCGGCTGGCATTGTGTCGGGGAGGATACTGGTTATACCCGGATATGATCATGCGCCGTAAGGAGGATTATAAAGATTATTATCAGATTGCAAGAGACTATGCACATAAGGCTATTTACGATTGGGGACGCACATTAAACCCTTCTTTTGCAGCGGTATTTGACAATCAGAGTAAATGGATTGTAGACAGTAAAACGGATGTATTGTACGAGGTTGCCTTTCAACCCGGCTTCGGGGATGTGGGCTGGAATATCGGAATGGCCGTAGATGCGGGGGATCATAATTATGGCTCAGGGTCTACATACAAGCCGTTGGCGCCTTCCTATGCGTATAGTTTTGACACACTGGATGCCCGGCTGGCAAAGACCGTGGCTTTTATTAAGTATGATAAAACATTAACACAGGCCCCCATCAGCATAACCGGATTGGGGATCGGAAATTGGAGCCGGCTGCTGATGCCTACGCCTTCTGGTCCAACCTCCGCGAAGGGAACCGGCATTAACTGGCCCATTATGCGCCTGTCTGATGTGATGCTGATGTATGCTGAGGCGGAAAACGAACTGAATAACGGGCCTACAGGTGCTGCAATTGAAATGCTTAAAACAGTGCGAAAAAGAGCATTCAACAGCGCTTATTGGACAGAAAAAGTGGATGCCTATGTAGCAGGTGTAGCTACGGGCAAGGATGCGTTCTTTAATGCAATTGTGAATGAAAGAGCCTGGGAGCTGGGTGGCGAATGCATCCGGCATTATGACCTGATCCGCTGGAACCTGTTTGGAAAAAAGATCGCTGAAGCCAAACAAAAACTGGCACAAATGGGCGAGAACGCCGTTAACGGTGCAGGTCCTTACGATTATTTACCCGTAAACCTTTATTACAGGATAAAGGCAGACAAGACCATTGAATGGTTTGGCGGTATTTTCAGAAAGAGCCCGGTGCTTCCTCCTCTGAAGGATAGTCCGTCCAAGGGCGATAACCCCGATGGTTATACCCGGACGCCCTGGATGTCGGCCTTGTACAATACCACTACCAATGGGCCGGCCGATTATATTCTTAGGTCCTGGAGGGGGTATAAGGATGAGTCGGGCAATGCACCGGTACCCTATATCCTGCCGCTGCACAGTTCAGTGGTCAGCAGCAGCCTGGGTTCCCTGAAAAACGAAGGGTATAACTTCTAATCCTAAAACTTAGTGAAATGAACAATCAATCAGTTTTCAGATATATATTCATATGGACCGCACTTGCAGTTGTTGTAGCCGGTTCCTGCAAAAAGGAATGGAAACCAGAGTTGGATGGAGAAGCGCCCCGGTTGTTCCGGCCTGTGATCAAAGGCAGTCTGAAAGCCCCCGGGAATTATATAGATGTTGCCTGGCAGAAAAATACGGAAACGGATAAATATAAAATAGAGTTGAGCATGGACTCATTTAAAACCGTTTCAAATGCTGTAGAAGTAAAAGATACCACTGCGGCTGCCGTTGAAAATCTTTTGTGGGAACAACTCTACCAGGTGCGGGTCACAGCGCTGCATCCAACGGATCCTTTAAAAAATTCACGTCCGGCAGATTTCGGGGAAATCAAAACACCCCGGTTCCCGACAATTGTAATAGATCCGGTTTCATCGGATGTGGGCTGGACCACTATCCTGTTTAAATGGAAAAACGAGGGAGATGCGGTAACTACTGTAAAAGTGATCAAAACAGATGACCGTACCACGGTTAAGGAGCTAACGCTTACGGCGGATGACCGGTCCCATGCTTATGTTTTGATTGAAGGATTGACGGCCGCCACGGCGTACCGCGTGGAACTTTACAGCGGAACGAAGTTCAGGGGTAGTAACAGTTATACCACAAAAGAAGCCATAGCGGGCGAGGTAATCGATCTGCAGCAGACAGACCCGTCAACGGTGAATCTATCCTCCGTTGTGGAAAATGCTGCAGCCGGAGTCACAATTATTTTAAAAAGAGGTGCTCTTTATGATATTGCTGCGGCATTGAATATTTCAAAATCCATTACGATCATGAGCGGGGCCGATCCGTTTGTAACAGCAAAAGCAAAAATAGCCATTACGGGGACCGGCAATTTTAGCATTCCTGCTGGTGCGAACATCGCAAAAGCGGCGTTTTTAGATCTTGAATTATATACAAATGATGCCGCGGGAAAGTACCTTTTCAATCCAAGTGGTGCAACAATCAATATCGACGAGCTCCTGTTCGATAATTGTATTATTCATGATCTGCGGGGGGTTACCCGCTTCAGGGGCGCCATCAAAATAGGGAAATATACCATTGAAAACTCCATCCTTTACAACGTAGGCGGATATGGCGTGGTAACGGTCGACGATGCAACCGCGGTGGTGCATAATTTTACGTTCAATAACTCCACCCTCTACAATGCTGAAAAGTTTTTTACCAGTAAGAACAATATGAACGGCAAGATGGCGGTGAGCAATAGTACCTTTTATAATGCGGTATTGTCGCCCAATTATATCATTGATTTCAATGGCACCACGCTATACCCTTCGGGAGGAATCGATTTTAATAATATAATCCTGGGAAGAGCAAAGGGAACAACGGCAACGCCACCCGTATATGAAATAAGGGGCATCAGGGCCAACCCGGCCGTTGTAGTCACATCCGGAAACAATTTTACGGCTTCCGATTTTGTATGGAAGAGTGATGCTTCAGCCATATTGCCGAGCTATACCAACTATACCAAAACCAGCACTGATATATTTGTGAGTCCGGATACCGGTCAGTTTTTCATAAAGGATAACGGGTTCCCCGGTAAAGGAACGGCCGGTGATCCGCGCTGGCGGCCCTGATCCGGAATGATTCCAACGAATATTTAAAAACGACCAATAGAATGACATTTAATATAAATGGAGGTATGTTAAGCCTGGCAATGGTCTTTTTTGTACTGGCCGGATCCTGTGCCAAAAAAGAAGACCCGGTAACCCGTGAAGGATTGGAGCTGCCAGCCCCCGGCGGTTTACAGATCCTTTCCGCTTCTACATCGGTTAAATTGAGCTGGTCCCCGGTTGCGGGTGCCCAGGGATATGTGGTAGAAATTGCAAAAGGGCCTGTTTTTATAAGTCCTTTTTATAAAAGCGATACAATTGCTGTTGCCGAAACGGAAGTAACCGGTCTGGATGCAAAAACGGGTTATGTGGCAAAACTGAAAGCCATTCATAAAACCAATGCATCCCTTACTTCAAAAGGGTTGTACCAGGGTTTCACCACGGCGGCGCCGGAAATACCAGAAACAGCACAGGCCTTCCCGGGTGCAGAAGGCGCCGGAAAATATACTACCGGTGGACGTGGCGGTAAGATTGTAAAGGTTACCAATTTAAATGATGCGGGTGCAGGCAGTCTGCGTGCGGCGATTGAACAGTCGGGTAAACGGATCATCGTTTTCGAGGTGTCAGGTAATATTAAATTAAAATCGCGGCTGCAGATCAGGAACGGCGATGTAACGATAGCCGGTCAAACCGCCCCGGGCGATGGTATCTGTATTCAGGATTATGAAATGAATATTGCTGCCAACAATGTTATTGTACGGTATATGCGGTTCCGGCTGGGTGATACGAATGTCGCTACCATTGAGCGTGATGCGTTCTGGGGACGGGATGTAGAAAACATCATAATCGATCACTGCTCCATGAGCTGGTCGATTGATGAAACGGCTTCCTTTTATCACAATAAAAATTTTACCCTGCAGTGGTGTATGGTTACGGAAAGTATGAATAACTCCGGGCATTCCAAAGGCGCTCATGGTTATGGCGGTATCTGGGGCGGTTCGCCGGCTACCTTTCATCATAACCTGATCGCCCATCATACCAACCGCAACCCCAGGTTTGATGGAGGGCTGCGGTATAGCAGTGGCAGTGGAACTGGAGTGGGAATCTTCGGCCCTGACAAAATCGATTACAGGAACAATGTGATCTATAACTGGAGTGGCAACAGCGCTTACGGTGGTGAAAACGGGGAATATAATATCATGAACAACTACTACAAACCGGGGCCGGCTACACCTGCAAGAGTCAATAAACGCATCATGCAGGTGTCAAAAGACAATGCTGCCGGGGCACCGGACCCCCTGGTTTATGGTGCGGGATATGGTAGGTTTTATATAAATGGGAATTATGTAGATGGAAATACGACCGTTACCGCCAACAACTGGAATGGCGGTGTGGATTATGACGCAGGGATTACTGAGGAAATGGTTCGGAAAACCGTTCCTTTTGCCGCTAATGAAGTGCCGTTGCATACCGCCGTGCAGGCATACGAAGCCGTTCTGAGCTATGCGGGGGCTTCTTATAAAAGAGATGCGGTGGATGCGAGAATAACGCATGAAGTAAGAACAGGTACCGCTACCTATAAAGGATCCGTTTCGGGTTTGCCGGGCATCATCGATACACAAAAAGACGTGGGCGGATGGCCGGTACTCAATGCATCGGTCGCTTCTGCTGATTCAGATGAGGATGGTATGCCGGATGCCTGGGAAACGGCCAATGGACTGGATCCTAAACTGGCCAATGCCAATAGCCGGGATCTAAGTGCAGTCTATGATAATATTGAAGTATACATAAACAGCCTTGTAAAAAGCATAACGGATAACCAGGTGAAATAACGCCTGTCTGCACATTCATAAAATAAAATCATTGCCAATGAGATCATCTGTAATTGTAAAGATGAAACGGATCCTGTTGATGACGCTGTTATTTGCAACAGCCTGTAAGAAAGAACAGGGCGGCAGGGCCACCGGCTTGCATGAGCTCGATAAGCCGGGTACATTAGTGGCACAGCCTCAATCAGACAAAGCGATAATCAGCTGGGATCCCGTAAGCGGAGCTGATGGCTATTTTGTAGAACTATGCAAGGGTGAAACCTTTTTCGCTCCGGCAGTCATCGCCGCTTCAGATACCATTGCAGGGAGCTCTTATACATTTGAAGGACTAACACCGAGCACCAGCTATGCGCTGCGGTTGCGTGCCATAAGCCGGAGATTTCCATCCGAAACTTCAAAGTCGCAGATACATACCTTTATGACAATGGCGCCGCCTGTTATTAACAAGGTTGCCGATGCCGTTGTTGCCGCCGATGGTTCGGGTAACTATACCACGGTGCAGGCGGCCATCAACGCGGTGCCCGAGAATGGTACCAACTATTACTATATCTATATAAAGAAGGGCACCTATAAGGAGGTGATTGAAGTAGGCCAGAACAAGCCCTATATTTACCTGGTAGGCGAAGATAAGACGCAAACGGTACTTACATATGATAACTACAGCGGCCGTCCCAAGCCGGGAGGAGGCACCTACGGAACCGCGGATTCCAGGTCATTCTATGTGAAAGGAAATAATTTTGTTGCAGACAATATTACGTTTGCAAATTCAGCGGGAATGAATGCCGGGCAGGCGGTGGCCCTGTATATTGATGCAGCCTCTTCAGCCTTTATCAATTGCCGCTTTCTGGGCTACCAGGATACCTGGTATGCACACAATGCCACCCGGCAGTATATAAAGAACTGCTATATCGAAGGCTCGGTCGATTTTATGTTTGGCGGATCAAAAACCTTGTTCGATCACTGCGAATTGTATAGCAACCGCACGGGCGGATATGTTACGGCCGCCTCCACATCTGCAGGACAGGATTACGGGTATGTATTTCAAAATTGCAGGTTCACCTCGGCAACAGGTATATCGGGGGTATACCTGGGCCGGCCCTGGCGGCCGGAAGCACAGGTGGTACTGATCTCCTGCGAGCTGGGCAGTCATATCCGAGCCGAAGGCTGGCACAATTGGAGCAATCCGGACAACGAAAAAACGGCTTATTACGCAGAGTATAAATCCACAGGACCCGGCGCCAACCCGGCTGCGCGCGTCAGCTGGTCGCACCAGTTAACAGATGCAGAAACCGCCCGGTATACATTCGAAAAAATGTTTGATAACTGGGATCCCGGCTTCCTTGCCGAAAATATACGCATCGTTACAAAATAATCATACACCGGAAGCGCTTGTTCGCTTCATTAATGTTAAAAGCATCAACTATGAAATTTTTTTTATTGCTCGTATTGGCCATGCCTGTCATGGCGTGTTCAAAAAGCAACACGCCTGTACCCGGTAAAGATCCGGATCCCGTTACCACGGGTGCCCCAACACCTGTAAGCGAAACCGGTTATGCCTTTCCCGGGGCAGAAGGTTTTGGAAAATATGCGACGGGTGGGCGTAGCGGCGTTGTAATAGAAGTTACAAATCTGAACGACGCCGGAACCGGCAGTCTGCGTGAAGCCGTTAAAGGAACGGCGGCTAAAATTGTGATTTTTCGCATAGCGGGAACCATCCGCCTTTTATCGAAACTCAACATCGGTGCCAATACCACTATTGCCGGGCAAACGGCTCCGGGCGATGGTATTTGCGTGGCCGATCATCCGGTAGTGATCAGTGGTGATAATGTGATCATCCGTTTTATGCGCTTCCGTATGGGCGACCGCTATCAGAACAAAGGCATGGTGGACGGCAGTGGCGGCGATGATGCGCTGGGCAACCTGGGCAATAAACATATCATCATCGATCATTGCAGTGTAAGCTGGAGCAGCGACGAGGCATTGACCATCTACCGGGGCGATAGCTTGACGCTGCAATGGAATATTGTTTCGGAACCGCTCAATTATTCCTATCATTTTGAAACGGGGGATGCGGATTATGAACAGCACGGATATGGGGGCATATGGGGATCTAAACATGGCTCCTTTCATCACAATTTAATAGCACATTGCCGAAACCGGATGCCACGGTTTGCAGGCGTAAGCACTTATACTCCTGCAACAGTGGGTGCGGAACTGGCCGACTTCCGGAACAACCTGATCTATAACTGGGGCATCAATAATATATATGGCGGAGAAGGAGGGTATTACAATATGGTCAATAACTACCTCAAGCCCGGACCTTCCACGACCAGTCGCAAAACGCAGATCGTGGCTATCGACTCGTCAGATCAATACCCTTATGCGCAGTACTATCTTAACGGAAATTATATTACAAGTTCTGCAGCCAATACCTCCAATAACTGGCTGGGGGCAAGCATGAAAAGTGGCAAACTGTCCGACACGGTAAAAGCAAAAAGAGCCACACCTTTCCCCGTAGAAACAATCGTTACCCACACCGCAGCAGAGGCTTACACTCTAGTATTACAAAAGGCCGGTTGTGTGAAGCCTCAAAGAGATACGCTGGATGCCCGCATCATATCAGATGTACAGAATAGTACGGGACGCATCATTGATGTACAGGGAGGCTTTCCGCATGGTACCGAATTTGCGCTTACCGTTAATGCCTGGCCCGCCCTGCAAACAGGAACGGCTCCTGCCGACACGGATAAGGATGGCATGCCCGATGATTGGGAAAAAGCAAAGGGATTGAATCCAAATGATATTTCAGATGGAAAAAAGTATACACTAAGTACCGGGTATACCAACGTGGAAGTGTATATCAACAGTCTGGCTACGGGTTTGTACTAAATTTGAAAAAAAGAAATGGGATGAAATTATATATAAAACAGCTGATGCGCCTTTGCCTGTGGTTTTTAGTAACGACAGTAGTAAAGAAGGGCACTGCTCAAACGGCCAATCCGAAGCAATACAAGTATACCTTTACCGTGGCAAAGGATGGCAGCGGCGATTTTAAATACATACAGGACGCCATTGATGCGATGCGGGTATACCCGCTGGCACCCATCACGCTGTATATAAAGAACGGTGTCTATAACGAAAAGATCGAACTTCCCGCCAATAACACCGATGTGAATTTTATCGGGGAGCATGCAGACAGTACCATTATCACCTTCAACGACTATTCCGGGCGTGGAAAATTAACAACCTTCACCTCCTTTACGGCAAAAATCTCCGGCAACCGTTTTTACGCGCAGAACATTACGTTTGCCAATACCGCAGGCCGGGTGGGGCAGGCGGTGGCCCTGTACGTGGATGCGGACAAAGCAGTATTTAGAAACTGTAAATTCCTGGGAGACCAGGATACCATTTTTGCAGCGGGAGAAACTGCCCGCCAACTTTTTGCGGATTGTTATATTGAAGGGACCACCGACTTTATTTTTGGCCCGGCAACCGCCGTGTTTCAGCACTGCACCATTAAAGAAAAAACAAACTCATACATTACAGCAGCCAGTACCACACCGGGTAAGCAGTTCGGGTTTGTATTTTTAGATTGCAGGATAACCGCCGTACCGGAAGCGACAAAAGTGTACCTGGGCCGTCCCTGGCGGGCGCATGCAAAAACCGTATTCCTGCGCTGCGAACTGCCGGAACAGATCACGGCCGCCGGCTGGCATAATTGGGGAAATATCGAAAATGAAAAAACTGTTTGGTATGCGGAGTATAAAAACACGGGAGCCGGTGCCCGGCCCGCCGAACGTGCAGCCTGGAGCCGGCAGCTGACGGATAAAGAAGCGGTGCTCTACACCCCGGAACATATTTTTTCCGCAGCCAATGCCGGTCTTCCGGGCGAAAAAGACTGGTTGAAACAAACCAACTTAAAACCCTTTTTATGGCCGGGAAAAAAGTAATGCGTCCACGGTTTTTGATCCTGGCCATTTTATTGCTGGCCATGCCGGAAGCATGGGCCCGGGACCCCGATTTTGTGGTAGCACCCGATGGCAGTGGTAATTTTAAAACCGTACAGGAGGCGATCAATGCCGTTCCTGACCTTCGAAAAGCGCAAACCGTTATTTACATAAAAAACGGGGTGTATAAGGAAAAGCTTATGTTGCCGCCTACCAAAACCAATGTAAAACTGGTGGGCCAGGAAGTGGATAAAGTCATCCTTACCTATGATGATTATGCCGGAAAAAAGAACCGGTTTGGCGAAGACATCGGCACCAGCGGCAGCGCTTCATTTTTTATACATGGAGATGATTTTACCGCTGAGAACATCACTTTTGAAAATAGTGCCGGACCCGTAGGACAGGCGGTAGCAGTACGCGTGGCATCCGACCGGGTTCAATTCATCAACTGTAAATTCCGGGGTTTCCAGGACACCCTGTATACGTACGGTTATGGCGCGGCCAGCCGGCAATATTATAAAAACTGCGATATCGAAGGAACGGTGGATTTTATCTTCGGATCATCCACTGCCGTGTTTGATGAATGCCGCATATACGGGAAAAACGGAGGGTATTTTACTGCCGCCAGTACACCCGATACTTCAGCATACGGGTACATTTTTATGAAATGCCGGATTGCCGGGGATGCACCGCCGGCTTCATTTTATCTGGGCCGCCCCTGGCGCCCCTATGCTAAAACCGTATTTATTGATTGCGACATGAGCGGGGTGGTGAAGCCCGAAGGTTGGCATAACTGGGATAAAGCCACCAATGAAAGAACCGCTTTTTACGGGGAATATCGTTCAACAGGCAAGGGCGCTGGCGGGAAAGCGCGTGTGAACTGGTCGCACCGGTTAACTGCCAAGCAGGCCGCAGCCTATACTTTAAAAAGAATCTTCAACGGGTGGCAGGTGGAGTAGGGGCGCAGTTGCGGGCCATTGTTCGTGCGGCTGCACAACAACATGGGAGTATGCGTTGCGCTGTTTGCAATAAAAATATTATAATTGTAATTATGACAAATAAAGTGATCGCTTTTTTGATCGGGTGCATGACCGCCGCTGCGTCTGGTGCCCAGCGGCAAACCAATATATCGCAGGTATGGCGGCCGGATAACGGCAATGGTACCTATACCAACCCGGTCATTAACGCCGATTATTCTGATCCGGATGCAATCCGCGTAGGCGATGATTTTTACATGACGGCTTCCAGTTTTGACGCCGTTCCGGGCCTGCCGATCCTGCATTCGCGCGACCTGGTAAACTGGAAACTGATCGGGCATGCCCTGAAACGACAGCCGCCTTATGACGTGTTTGCAAAAACACAACACGGGAACGGTGTTTGGGCACCCTCCATCCGCTATCATAAAAATGAATTTTTTATCTATTATCCCGATCCGGATTTCGGAATTTATATGATCAGGTCAAAGCATATCACCGGTCCCTGGAGCGAACCGGTGCTGGTAGAAGCAGGCAGTGGTTTAATTGATCCCTGTCCACTTTGGGATGCCGATGGAAAAGTATACCTCGTGCACGCCTATGCCGGCAGCAGGGCCGGTATAAAAAGCATTCTGGTGGTAAAGGAGATGAACGCGGAAGGTACCCGTACCATTACAGCGGGTCGAATCGTTTTCGATGGGCACGGGCAAGACCCCACGCTCGAAGGTCCCAAATGCTACAAGCGGAATGGGTACTACTACATTTTTGCTCCTGCCGGCGGTGTAGCAACGGGATGGCAGCTGGTATTGCGCAGTAAAAATATCTACGGCCCCTATGAACGGAAAGTGGTAATGGAACAGGGAAATACGCCCATCAACGGTCCGCATCAGGGTGCCTGGGTCGATACAAAGGATGGTACAGACTGGTTCCTGCATTTTCAGGATAAGGGAGCCATTGGACGGGTAGTGCACCTGCAGCCGATGAAATGGAACGATAACTGGCCGGTGATCGGAACCGATACAGACAATGACGGCATAGGAAATCCGGTGTTGGTTTACAAAAAGCCCTTATTAAAAGGTGGTATACTACAAACACCGCAGGAAACGGATGAATTTAATGATTTGGATACCGGGTTGCAATGGCAATGGCAGGCCAATCCCGCAGCTGCCTGGAGTTTTATGTATCCCTCGAAAGGTGTGCTCCGCCTGTTTGCGCAACCGCTGCCTCCGGAGGTAAAGAACCTTTGGGATCTACCCAACCTGCTGTTGCAGAAATTCCCCGGGGATGCGTTTACCGCCACCGCTAAAATGCAGTTTATACCCAATGAAAAGATAATAGGAGAGAAAGCCGGTTTAACCACTATGGCACTGAATTATGCGGGCATCGCCGTTAAGAAAAAGAAAGACGGGTTGTATATCGTAACCACCTTTTGCGAAAACGCAGACAAAGGCCAGCCGGAAACCGAAACGGAAGTGGCCCGGCTGGACGACCATACCGTATACCTGCGGATGCAGTTTTATACAGATACTACTTATCAATTCAGTTACAGTACAGATGGCCGTGTATTTAAAACAGCGGGAAGCCGGGTAAAAGCCGTTCCGGGAAAATGGATCGGTATTAAGATGGGGTGCTATATCACCAGTCCTGTAAAAACCAACGATGCAGGATTCGTGGACCTGGATTGGTTCCGGGTTACAAAGTAGTGTTATCAGGTCTTTTATCACTCGTGGATCATGATAACGTTTGCGTAAATAAAAAGCCGGAATCCCTTCCGCACCCAATGAATTCGGCTTAACTTGGCGCCCCAGCGTAGCTTGTCTTCAATTGAAAATAGGATTGCGGATGTTAAAAAACAGTTTATATTGCTTTTTGTTGTTGATCGGGATGCAGTTGCAGGCCCAGCAGGAATGGAAATTGCCAACAGTGCGGGAGCCGCATTTTGGTAAAAGTATTTACCGGATCACAAGCTACGGAGCCGTTCCCGACGGTTATGTACTCAATACCAAAAGTATTCAGGCCGCTATTGACGCCTGCTCTCAAAAAGGAGGCGGAATCGTACAGGTACCGGCCGGTCTGTGGCTTACGGGTCCTATTGTATTAAAGTCGGGCGTAAACCTGAACCTGGCTGCGGGAGCGACCCTGCTGTTTACATCGGATAAATCGCAATATGCCCTGGTAGAAGCCAATTGGGAAGGCTTTCCGCAGATGCGTAACCAGTCGCCCATATCTGCAGAAAATGCCCGGAACATCGCCATTACCGGAAAAGGCATTGTTGACGGCAACGGCGACGCCTGGCGGGCGGTGAAAAAGGATAAGCTCACAGAATCACAATGGAAAAAAAGAGTGGCCTCCGGCGGTGTGCTGAGTAAGGATGGCCGTATGTGGATGCCTTCTGAGAGCTATGCCCGCGGAGATGCACTGAAAGACCCGGGACGGATCAGTCCGGACAAAACCGAAGCGTTTTATACATCAGTAAAGGATTTTTTCAGGCCCAACCTGCTGGTGCTGACCTCCTGCGACGGCGTACTGCTGGAAGGCGTTACGTTTCAGAACTCTCCGGCCTGGTGCCTGCACCCCCTGATGAGCCGGAACATTACCGTACGGAACGTATTCGTAAAAAACCCCTGGTATGCCCAGAATGGTGATGGCATCGACCTGGAAAGCTGCAGCAATGTACGGATAGAAAACAGCGTGTTCGACGTAGGCGATGACGCGCTTTGTATGAAGAGCGGACGTGATGCGGACGGACGCCGGCGGGGGGTGCCCACAAAAGATGTCGTAATCAGCGGATGTACCGTATATGCCTCTCACGGTGGTTTTGTAGTAGGCAGTGAAATGAGCGGTGGCGTCAACAATGTATACGTAAATAATTGTACGTTCGTGGGTGCTGATATCGGCCTGCGTTTCAAAACCACAAGAGGACGGGGTGGAATAGTAGAAAATATTTTTATCAGGGATATTTATATGAAAGATATTCCGGGAGATGCGATCCTGTTTGATATGTATTATATGGCAAAGGACCCCGTGCCTTTGGAGGGAGAAAAACGGACGCTGCCAAAAGCAGAGACCCTGCCGGTGGATGAAACGACCCCGCAGTTCCGGAACATCGACATCCGCAATGTGTATGTAAACGGGGCGCAGCGTGCTGTTTTCATGAGGGGATTACCGGAAATGCCGGTGAAAAACATCAGCATCCGTAATGCGGTCTTCCAGGCCCGGCAAGGCATCAGCATCCAGGAAGCCGCTGGAATCCGGTTTGAATATATAAAAGTGCTTTCAGAAGACACCGATCCGGTGATTGATCTGATCAACGCAAAGGACATCGCATTCGACCGGTTCACATATAAAGCGGATTCCCGGTTGTTGTTGCGGGTAAGCGGGTCGGGCAGCAAAGCCATCCGGTTTACCAACACCCGCTACAATCAAACCGTTAAAAAACTGGAAACGGCAGCAGCTGCAGCAGCGGAAGCTGTTTCTTTTCAATAAATATTTAAATCAGTGCTCATTCCATGCGAAAATCCATCCTGCTTTTAACCGCTTTTTTCTTGGTGCAACTGGCCTCGCAGGCCCAGTCGTATTCCCAGCGAATGGGGCTTACCGCCATGCATCTCTGGCCGGATTCTTTTTCGGTGGTTCCGGGCAAACCGGCACGATGGAGTTATGACCAGGGCGTGATCCTGAAAGGGATCGAAGGCATCTGGCAAGCTACCGGAGACCCCCGATGGTTCAACTATATACAACACAGCATGGATTACTACGTGGAGGAAGATGGAAGCATCAAAGATTATGAGCCGGATACCTACAATATCGACCATGTAAATAACGGAAAATTATTGCTAACGCTTTTCCGGGTGACAGGGAAAGAAAAGTATAAAAAAGCTGTATTAAAGTTAAGAGAACAATTACGCACCCACCCCCGTACCCTTGGGGGTGGTTTTTGGCATAAAAAGGTATATCCTTACCAGATGTGGCTGGACGGTTTGTATATGGGACAGCCTTTCTATGCAGAATTTGCACAGGTTTTCGGGGAAGACAGTATTTTCAATGATGTAACCCGGCAGTTTGTACTGATGGAAAAGAATGCGCGGGATCCAGCAACGGGATTGCTCTATCATGGTTACGATGAGTCGAAACAGCAGCAATGGGCGAATTCCAAAACCGGTGTGTCGCCCCATTTTTGGGGCCGGGCGCTGGGCTGGTATGGGATGGCACTGGTAGATGCGCTGGATTATTTTCCTCCGGATCATCCCGGTAGGAAAGAATTGATCGGGATTCTCAGCCGGCTGGCTGCCGCCGTTGTAAAAGTGCAGGATCCTGCAACAGGGATGTGGTTTGATATTGTAGATCTGCCCAAACGGAAACCCAACTATACTGAATCATCCGCAACAGCGATGCTGGCCTACACCCTGGCAAAGGGTGTCCGCAAAGGATACCTGGCGGCGGCCTATCAGGCAACGGCACAAAAGGCATTTAACGGCCTGGTGAGCTATAAGCTATCGAAGAGCAATGGTTTTACCAACCTGGAAGGAACGGTATCGGTGTCTGGCCTGGGCGGAAAACCCTACCGGGATGGCAGTTTCGACTATTATATGCGGGAAAAAGTGGTGCAGAACGATCCCAAAGGAATGGGGGCTTTTATCCTCGCAGCCAATGAAATTGAAATGATACCCGGCCTGGTAAACGGACAGGGCAAAACGATCTTGTTGGATAATTTCTTTAATAATGAATGGCGGAAGGGAGCCGGCGGGCAGCAGGAGCGCTGGCATTATACCTGGAACGACCGGTCAAACGGGGGGTATGCTTTTTTAGGAAGTTTGTTCGAGCAACAGGGTGCTCGGTTACAATCGCTTGAGCAAGCACCTCATACAGCTGATTTGAAAGATGCTGCTGTTTATATCATTGTGGACCCGGACACTGAAAAAGAAACGGCGCATCCTAACTATATGAGCGACCAATCGGCAGCTCAGATAGAAGACTGGGTAAAAAAGGGCGGTACGCTGGTGCTGCTGGCAAACGATGCCGGTAACTGCGATATTCAGCATCTCAATATCCTCGCGGAACGCTTTGGTATCCGGTTTAATGAAGACAACCAGCTCATGGTGAAGAACAATGATTATGAAATGGGGCGGGTAAACATCCAACCGGGTAATATAATTTTTAAAAATGCCAAAAATGTTTATCTGAAGGAAATAAGTTCTTTGAATCTTTACAAACCGGCCGTACCTGTACTAAGGTCAGGCAACATAACGGCAATGGCGGTGGCGCGGTATGGGAAGGGAACGGTTTTCGCCCTGGGTGATCCCTGGATTTACAATGAGTATGTAGATGGCAGGAAGCTGCCGTTGCAGTACGAGAATTTTAAAGCGGCAGGCGATTGGGTGAACTGGCTGTTAAAAACATCCGTTAGTAAACCAAAAAAATAAAAATATAAATGCAGTTATCTAAAGCAATAATAGCATCCCTGAAAAAAGACCTGGTACGGTCCGTTCCTTCGGCTGCCCAGCTGGAGCTTCCGGAAAAAGTATTACAGTTCGGAACCGGTGTGTTATTGAGAGGATTGCCCGATTATTTTATCGATAAGGCAAATAAACAGCAGATCTTTAACGGCCGCGTAGTGGTGGTAAAGTCGACGGATGCCAGCGGTGCTGACGCTTTTGAAGCACAGAATGGGTTATACACAATTTGCGTAAGAGGGCTGGAAGATGGAAGACAGGTGAACGAGTATATTGTAAACAGTGCCATCAGCAGGGTGCTGTCTGCCAAAAACCAATGGCAGCAGATCCTTGAGGTAGCACAAAGCCCGCAGCTGGAGGTGATCATATCCAATACAACCGAAATGGGCATTGTAATGAGCGAGGATAAAATTACGGACCAGCCTCCCGCCTCCTTCCCCGGTAAATTGCTGGCGGTGCTCTATGAACGCTTTAAGGCGTTCAACGGGACTAAGAAAAGCGGTTTGGTGATCATTCCTACTGAGTTGATCATCGATAACGGACGGCAGCTGAAAGACATTGTACTGAAACTGGCTGCACAAAACGAGCTCGAAGCAGCGTTTATCAGCTGGTTGAATGACGCCAACCATTTTTGCAGTTCCCTGGTTGATCGTATTGTACCCGGTAAACTGGCGGGAGCAGACCTGGAGCAAACGCAGCAGCAGCTAGGGTACACAGATGAGCTGATGATCATGAGTGAAGTGTTCCGTCTCTGGGCCATCGAGGCCCCAGATCCCCGCGTGGCCGAAGTGTTGTCCTTCGCAAAAACAGATCCCGGCGTTGTAATTGCGCCCGATATTGAGAAATTCAGGGAGCTCAAACTGCGCCTGCTCAACGGGACACATACCCTGTCTTGCGCCCTGGCATACCTGTGCGGGTTTGAAACCGTGAAAGCTGCCATGGCCGATACAGATTTTGATGCTTTTGTTACTAAGCTTTCAAAGACCGAGTTGGCACGGGCGGTGGCGGGAACTAACATTTCCTATGAAGAAGCCTGTAAATTTGCCGATGCGGTGATTGAGCGGTTTAAGAATCCGTTCTTAGATCATAAATGGCTAAGTATTAGCTTTGCGTATACGTCGAAGATGCTGATGCGGAATGTGCCGTTAATAAAGAAGTATTATGGGAGCGGGGAAGGCGGCGCTTCATCTGCAATGGCCCTGGGCTTTGCGGCATACCTGCTTTTTATGAAATCGGACCAGGAAGGCGCGGGATACATGGGGTCGGCCAATGGAAAAGCGTATATGATCAATGATGACAAGGCCGCGGTGCTTTCGCAAAAATGGAAAGCTGCGGCAAACCCGGCAGCCGTAGTAACAGCCGTGCTGGCAGATATGGGATTGTGGAATGAAGACCTGAACCAGGTTCCGGGCTTTGCAGCGGCTGTAACCCAACAATTGCAATTTTTAACACAAAGCAGCGCCAAAGCTGCTTTGCTAAATATCATAAAGGAATAAAAATGGCGGAAATCGTTTTAAAAGTTCATCCCAAGGACAACGTAATCGTGGCGTTAAAGGATTTAAAGAAGGGACAGATCATCAGCTACGGAGGAGCCGAATACGAATTGCAAAATGACATCGGTGCAAAACATAAATTTTTTACACAGGACCTTCAGGCGGGTGATGAGATTATCATGTACGGCGTTTTGGTAGGTAAGGCACAGGAGTTCATTCCCAGGGGAGGACTGATGACCACCACCAATACCAAACATGCAGCCGATCCCTTCGAATACCGCCCGTATCAGTATCACTGGACCGCTCCGGATGTTTCGAAATTTAAAGGCCGGACTTTTAACGGGTATCACCGCAGCGATGGCCGGGTGGGAACAGCCAATTACTGGTTATTTATGCCCACAGTATTTTGTGAAAACCGTAACCTGGATGTGATCCGCGAGGCGCTGCATAATGAGCTGGGATATGCGGTTACCGATAAGTACAAAAAATATGCGCATCATCTGGTAGAGGCATTTAAAAACCAGGAAGATCTTTCCGGCATTATGTTGAATGCCGTTCCTGGCGGAGCCAACCAGAAAAGCGACCGTCTGTTTAAAAACGTGGATGGCATTAAGTTTCTAAATCATCAGGGTGGCTGCGGCGGCACCCGGCAGGATGCCGGCACGCTTAGTAAACTGCTGGCCGCTTATGCCGATCATCCCAACGTGGCGGGTATCACCATCCTGAGCCTGGGATGTCAGAACCTGCAGACCAAACAGTTGCTGGAAGATATTAAATTAAGAAACCCTGCCTTTGATAAACCCATCCTTGTATTTGAACAGCAGCAATCGCAGAGCGAGGAACAGCTGGTGGCCGACGCCATCCGCAAAACATTCGAAGGGTTGATTGAGGCCAATAAAATAGAGCGCAGTCCGGCGCCTTTAACTGCATTGACCGTTGGTGTAAAATGCGGCGGCAGCGATGGTTTCAGCGGCATTAGTGCCAACCCCGCAGTGGGCTATACCAGCGACCTGCTGGCGGCATTGGGAGCAAAGATCCTGCTGGCCGAGTTCCCCGAATTATGTGGTGCCGAGCAACAGCTGATCGACCGAACCATTGAAGAAGCCGCTGCGCGGAAGTTCATTCACCTGATGACTAGTTACAATGACCAGGCGCTCAGCGTGGGCTCCGGGTTTTTTATGAACCCCTCCCCAGGTAATATAAAAGACGGGTTGATCACCGATGCGATCAAGAGCACGGGCGCTGCAAAAAAAGGCGGTACTTCCCCGGTAGTGGATGTGCTGGATTATACCGAGCCGGCTACCAAACCAGGGCTAAGCCTGGTATGCACACCGGGGAATGATGTGGAGGCAACCACCGGTAAAGCCGCTTCCGGCGCCACGTTGATCCTGTTTACCACAGGGCTGGGTACGCCAACCGGCAACCCGGTTTGTCCAACGATTAAAATTGCTACCAACACCTCACTGGCCAACCGGATGGGGGATATTATCGATATCAACACCGGAGGTATCATCGACGGGGAAAAAACAATTGAACAAATGGGAGAAGAGATCCTGGAGTATTGCATCAAAGCTGCAAGCGGTGAAGTGATACCTAAGGCGGTATTGCTGAACCAGGATGATTTTATTCCCTGGAAAAGAGGCGTTTCCCTATAATACAGGGCAAGCAGACAACAAGCTGCAGACAGCAAATGAATAACGAATAATCCATCAAATAAGTGAAACAGTTTTTAGACGATAATTTTTTACTGGAAACCCAAACGGCGGAACGCTTGTATCACGAGTATGCAAAGCAGATGCCGATCATAGACTATCATTGTCATCTACCACCCCAGCAAATAGCGGAAGATCACCAGTTTCAAAACATCACCCAGGCCTGGCTCTACGGCGATCATTACAAATGGCGGGCTATGCGTACCAATGGGGTAAAGGAGCACTACATTACCGGATCTGCCACCGATGAGGAGAAGTTTCTGAAATGGGCGGAAACCGTCCCCTATGCGCTGCGTAACCCGCTGTATCACTGGACGCACCTGGAACTGCAACGGTACTTTGATATTCATGAAACCCTGGATGCCAGCAGCGGTAAAGGCATTTATGATGCGGCTTCTGCCAGGATCAGCAGCAGCGCATACAGCGTAAAGAACCTGCTTCGGAAAATGAATGTGAAAGTGGTTTGTACTACGGACGACCCGGTAGATTCACTGGAATTTCACCGGCAAATAAAGACTGATGGTTTCGAAATACCGGTATATCCGGCCTTCCGGCCCGATAACGCCATGAATGTTTCCAGCCCGGAAACCTTTGCTGCATACGTAACAAAACTGGAAGCGGTTTCCGCTATAGAGGTAAGGAATCTGGATACCTACTTGCAGGCATTGAAAAGCCGGCACGATTTCTTTGCAGAAATGGGGTGCACCGTGTCGGACCACGGGCTGGAGCATATTCATGCCGCCGATTATACAGAGGCAGGCGTCAGCGCTGCATTTGATAAGATCCGGGCGGGTAAGCATCTTTCAGCAGAAGAGCAGGAGCAATTCCGCTCGGCGATGCTGGTTTGGTTTGCAGAATGGGATCATGAAAAAGCATGGGTACAGCAATACCATTTGGGCGCACTGCGGAACAACAATGCCCGCCTGCTTCAACAATTAGGTCCTGATACCGGCTGGGATTCCATCGGCGACTTCTCCCAGGGAAGAGCGCTTTCCAAATTCCTCAACGGGCTCGACAAGAACGACCGGCTGGCCAAAACCATCCTGTACAATCTCAATCCGGCCGATAATGAACTGTTTGCCACGATGACCGGAAATTTCAATGACGGTTCGGTAATTGGAAAAGTACAGTGGGGCTCCGGCTGGTGGTTCCTGGATCAGAAGGAGGGAATGATCAACCAGATGAACACCCTTTCCAATATGGGACTGATCAGCCGCTTTGTGGGAATGTTAACGGATTCCCGGAGTTTTCTTTCATTTCCCAGGCACGAATACTTCCGCAGAATACTCTGCAATTTGTTTGGAAACGATATCGAAAATGGCGAACTTCCCGCCGATATCAACTGGGTAGGAACGCTCATACAGGATATCTGTTTCAATAACGCGAATACGTATTTTGGATTTGGAGCGAAGTAGTGAATGGTGAATGGTCAAAACCAATAAATGATAAATAATAAACAATAAATTTCAACATGTTTGATCTGTCAGGTAAAACGGCCCTGATCACAGGAGGCAACAAGGGAATCGGCAAAGGAATGGCCATCGGACTGGCAAAGGCCGGAGCCGATATCATTGTAGCTGCGCGTTCTGTGGAAGCGGGGTCCGAAGTGGAAACGGAGGTAAAGAAACTGGGGCGCAATTTTAAGCACTATAAACTGGATGCAGCAGACCGGAATAGTGTATATGCATTTGTAAAGGAAGTGTTGGACGAAAATGAGCGTATCGATATCCTGGTAAATAACGCAGGAACCATTATGCGCAAACCGGCTGCAGAGCATCCGGACGAATACTGGGATAATGTGCTTTCTATAAACCTGGATACCCCCTTTATATTGGCGCGTGAGTTTGGCAAGCATATGATTGAAAAAGGAGCAGGAAAAATTATTTTTACCTGTTCGCTGCTGAGCTTCCAGGGCGGCATCAACGTGCCGGGTTATGCGGCCAGCAAGGGTGCGCTGAGCAGCCTGGTAAAAGCGCTGGCAAACGAGTGGGCGTCTAAAGGGGTGAATGTAAATGGTATTGCCCCAGGCTACATTGCAACCGACAATACGCAGGCATTGCGGGAAGATGCGGAGCGCAGCAAATCGATCCTGGACCGGATCCCGGCAGGCCGCTGGGGTACACCGGAAGATTTTGCAGGTCCTGCCGTTTTCCTTGCTTCCGAGGCGGGCAGCTATGTGCATGGCACTCTATTAACCGTTGATGGTGGCTGGATGGGCCGGTGATAAAATCAGAAATTAGAAATAATAAATAAGAAATTCGAAAATGGAAATAAGATACGAACACAGCCCGCAGGAAACAAAGGGAATGACCTCCGAGCAGTTGCGGGAAAGCTTTCTTGTTGAAGAGCTGATGAAGACCGACAAGTTGACCCTGGTTTACAGCTTCTATGATCGCCTGATCGTTGGAGGTGTAAAGCCCGTAGCAAAAGCTGTAGCACTGAAAAATGAAGAAGAACTAAAATCAGAATTTTTCCTGCAACGCCGGGAAATGGGGATTATCAACGTAGGAGGAAAAGGCACGATTACCGTAGATGGTCAGAAGTTTGCGCTGGATAAACTGGACTGCCTGTATATCGGCCGCGGGTCCAAAAAGATAAGCTTTAGCAGCAACGGGAAAAAAGAACCTGCGGCGTTTTATATTTTATCAGCACCGGCACATCACAACTATCCCACTATCAAGTACACCAAGGAGCAGGCAGCACCTGTTTCAATGGGGGATATTACTACTTCCAATAAACGGACCATTTATAAATACATTCATGAAGAAGGGATCCAGAGCTGCCAGCTGGTAATGGGGCTTACAGTACTGGAAACAGGCAGTGTGTGGAACTCCGTTCCTCCGCATACACATACCCGCAGAACTGAAATCTATTTTTATTTCGACCTGCCGGAAGAACAGCGCCTGTTTCATATGATGGGCCAGCCGCAGCAAACTCGTCACATCATCATGAAGAACCAGGAAGCGGTGATTTCTCCGCCCTGGAGCATGCACTTTGGCTGCGGTACTTCCAACTACGGGTTCATCTGGGGCATGGCTGGCGAAAACAAACAGTATACAGATATGGATCCGGCACCAATTGCTACCTTATTATAGAAGTATTGTGGCCATCAACCAACATATAACAGAAAACCTGTTTCCGGAAGCGCCGCCGGGTGTTCCTTTTTTTCTGAGGCGGGTAACTGTTTGGGGCATGCTGGGGATGGCTGTTTTACTAACCGTCTTGTTGTATTTTACCACCCTTGCAACAATGGATAAACAATTTGCGGATCTTTATGACCGGTCGGTTGGAGACGGTGGAATAAGAAGGGACCTGTTCCTGTTTCTTGCCTTGGGTATTCCGGTTTTGGGCTTTTTGATCAGTTTACCGGCGAGCTTACTGCCCTACAACAAATCGGGGTACCGGCAGAAGTACGTACCTTTTGCAATGGTAGCCATATTGGGCATTCAGTTTTTTTTGATGGCGGTACGTCTGATCGATCTTTTAATTCTAACAAATAAAAAATAGAGCATATTATTATGTCAAAAAAAGTTGTTACACTGGGCGAAATCATGTTACGCTTGTCCACTCCGGGTTTTGAGCGTTTTGTTCAGGCGGATTCTTTTGATGTTACTTATGGTGGCGGTGAAGCCAACGTAGCAGTTGCGCTTTCCAATTATGGGTTGAATGGTTATTTTGTATCCAAGGTGCCGGATAATGCCATTGGCCAGGCGGCCATTAATCATTTGCGCCGTTATGGAGTGAATACGGATTTTGTAGCAAGAGGTGGTGACCGCCTGGGAATTTATTTCCTGGAAACAGGAGCCTCCATGCGGGCTTCGCAGGTGATATACGATCGCGCTGGCGCGGCCATTGCCGAAGTGGAGGCCAGCGAGTTTGATTTTGACAAAATATTCGACGGCGCCGATTGGTTTCATACAACCGGTATAACCCCGGCACTGAGTGATAAAGCAGCAGCATTAACCGAAGCTGCGCTGAAAGCGGCAAAAGCAAAGGGCATCACTACCAGCATTGATCTGAACTACCGTAAAAAGTTATGGAGCAAGGAAAAAGCCAGGGAAGTGATGAGCGCGCTTTGCAAATATGTAGATGTTTGTATCGGTAACGAGGAGGATGCGGAAACCACGCTGGGCTTTAAAGCCGCAGATACCGATATTACGAAAGGAGAACTGAACCTGGATGGCTATAAAGATGTAATCCGGCAGATGAAGGAAAAATTCAATTTTAAATATATCGCTTCCTCTTTGCGCGAAAGCTACAGCGCCAGCGATAACGGTTGGAGCGCGCTCGTGAGTGACGGTACGGAGTTTTATCACACACGTAAATATGATGTACGCATCGTGGACCGTGTGGGAAGCGGCGATAGTTTTGCCAGCGGCCTGATCTACGGGCTGGTTACCGGTATGAGCATGGCCGACGCTGCTGAGTTTGGCGTGGCCGCTTCTGCATTAAAACATACCATCCCCGGAGACCTGAACCATGCCACATTAAGCGATGTAAAAACGCTGATGAAAGGCGATGCCAGCGGACGCGTGCAGCGGTAACAAGCAGCAGGCCGGCAACAATTATGAAGAAAATAAAGACGATACAGCGGTTGCTTCTTTTTCTTACACCGGCCATGTTGATTGCATGGACCATCCGGGCGCAGCAACCCGTGCGGCTTGCCATCGCGGGTATTACGCACGGTCATAGCGACTGGATCTACAACCTGAAATTGAAAGGGGATATAGAGATTGCCGGTATTTACGAGAGAAATGCCGACCGCGTACGTGAATTCCGGGAGCGGTATGTCCTACCGGGAGCTCTTTTTTATACGGATTTGAAGCAGATGCTCGACCAGGTTAAACCGGAAGGTGTAATGGCCTTTGGCCCGATGAATGAGCATATAGAGGTAGTACGGGCGGCCGCGCCACGCGGGATCCATGTAATGGTAGAAAAGCCGCTGGCTACCACCTACAGAGACGCGCAGGAAATAACGACACTGGCAAAACGGTATGGCATAAAAGTGCTGACCAATTTTGAAACCTCCTGGTACGCCAGCAACCAGTACGTAAGGAACTGCTTTAAGGATGGCAAACTGGGCCGGTTGCGGAAGGTGTTGGTAAACGATGGCCATGAGGGGCCCTGGGCGATGAACCGGCATTTTGTTTCCTGGCTTACAGACCCGGTAAAGAACGGAGGAGGTGCGCTTACAGATTTTGGTTGCTACGGAGCCAACCTGATGACCTGGTTAATGGACGGTCAGCGTCCTTTATCAGTAACAGCTGTTACGCATCAGAACCGGCCCGACCGGTATCCGAAGGTGGAAGACGAGGCAACGATCATCCTGCAGTACCCCGAAACCCAATGTGTGATCCAGGCCTCCTGGAGCTGGACCTTTAGCCGTAAGGATATGGAGGTATATGGAACCAAAGGGTACGCTATTGCTGTAGACCGGACAACGGTACGAACGCGGCTGGATGGAAAGCTTCCGGAAACCACACAAACCCTGGATCCGCGGCCGGCGCCTTTTGAAGATCCGTTTGCGGTTTTTGCAGGTGTAATACGGGGAACGCTGAAGCAGGATGCCCATGACTTGTACGAACTGCCGGTAAATGTAACGGTGGTAGAGATCCTGGATGCCGCACGTGCAGCTGCGAGAACTGGAAAAACAATATACCTGAAACCCCGGTAAATACCATCTCCGGGGAGGAGCCATTTAATAAGAACTTTATGATCATTGATACAATAAAAAACGGATTGAACTATGCAGCATTGCATCCGCTGTTTAAAAAGGCATTTGACTATATCCGGCAAACAGATCTTTTTAGCACGCCGGCGGGCACCTACGTGGTGGAAGAAGATACAGTAAAAGCAATCGTTTCCGAAGCTCCCGGTAAAAAAGCAGAGACCGCGCTGGAGAAATTTGAATGCCACAGCCGGTTTATCGATATCCAGTATGTGATCAGCGGCACAGAGCAAATGGGCTGGAAGCCCCGGCAGAACTGCATTACGCCAAACGGAGATTACAACCCCGAAAAGGACGTGCAGTTTTATAAAGATGCGCCGGATACATTCTTTACATTGAATGCGGGACAATTCGTGATCTTTTTCCCGGAAGATGTGCATGCGCCGATGATCGGCGACGGCCTGATTAAAAAATTAGTAATGAAAATAAAAATATAAGAATGGCAGTGCAACAAACAATCGACATTATTATAGAACAAGGCATGCTGCCTTTGTACTTTAACGCAGATGAAACCGTAAGTATCGAAGTACTGCGGGCGTTACACGGAGCAGGTGTGCGGGCCGTCGAGTATACAAACCGGGGAGAAGCAGCGTTTAGTAATTTCAAAAAACTGGTGGCCATCCGTAACGAGGAAATGCCGGGCTTGTTGCTGGGAATTGGTACCGTAAAGAATCTGCAGGATGCCCAGAGCTATCTGGAAGCCGGCGCTGACTTTTTCGTGAGTCCGGGCTTTGTTCCCGAAATAGCGGCTTTTGCAGCAGAAAGAAAAGTGTTCTATGCGCCGGGTTGTATGACACCCACCGAGATCATTGCTGCTGAGAATGCCGGTGTTCAATTCATAAAATTATTCCCCGGTGATATGCTGGGGCCGAAATACCTGAGCACCATCCGGGATATTTTTCCGAAGTTGCGGTTTATGCCAACCGGAGGTGTAGATACCACCCACGAAAGTATCGAAGGCTGGTTTAAGGCCGGCGTATGTGCGGTAGGAATGGGAAGCAAGCTGGTGAGCAAGCAATTAATGGCCGATAAGGATTATGCCACCATTGCAGCATCCACAACCGCCGTTTTAAATACGATCCAATCAATAAAAAGTAAGTAGTAATGCAAAAAGCCATAGGAAAATACAGGTGGACGATCTGCGGATTGCTGTTCTTTGCCACAACGGTTAACTACCTGGACCGGCAGGTGCTGAGTTTACTGGCACCTGAACTAACGAGAGAATTTGGATGGAGTAACACTGACTACGGAAATATAACTGCAGTGTTCCAGTTTGTATATGCCTTGTCCATGTTGTTTGCGGGCCGCATTGTAGACCGGTTGGGCACCAAATGGGGCTATGCCTGGGCGCTGATCATCTGGTCTATAGGAGCTATTATGCATGCCGAAGCAGTAAATATCGGCCATGCTTCTAATACGGTACTGGGATGGTTTGGCATTGCCGCGGTACCCGTTTCCATCATCGGGTTTATGATTGCGCGGGCAGTGCTGGGTTTTGGAGAAGCCGGGAACTTTCCGGCCGCGATTAAAGCAACGGCCGAATACTTTCCCAAAAAAGAGCGATCCCTGGCTACGGGGATCTTTAACTCCGGAACCAATCTGGGCGCAATTCTGGCCCCGTTAACCGTTCCCTGGATCGCGGGCCATTGGGGCTGGGAGTCTACCTTTATCATTATCGGCGCCATCGGCTTTCTATGGCTGCTGTTCTGGTTTTATTATTACGATATTCCAGAAAAGCAAAAGCGGCTATCGCAGGAAGAACTGGCCTATATCCAAAGTGATGTGGATACAAACCAGAATCAAACAGTGGCCCCGGGCGCAAAAGTGCGCTGGGTGAAATTGCTGGGATATAAACAGACCTGGTCCTTTGCCATCGGTAAATTTTTAACGGACGGCGTATGGTGGTTCTATTTGTTCTGGCTGCCGAAGTACCTGGCTGCCCAGTACGGGCTGGAAGGAACCGCCCTGGCGTTCCCCTTGTTCGTTTTATACAGTATGACAATGGTGGGTAGTATCGGTGGTGGCTGGTTCCCCATGTACTTTATCAAAAAAGGATACCATGCTTATGACGGGCGTATGCGGGCCATGATCCTGATTGCCCTGTTCCCGCTGCTGGTACTGCTGGCACAGCCCCTGGGGCATATCAGTTACTGGGTACCGGTATTGCTGATCGGGGTAGGCGCTTCTGCACACCAGGCCTGGAGTGCAAATATCTTTACTACTGTTTCGGATATGTTTCCTAAGAAAACAGTAGCCTCCGTAACCGGTATCGGTGGTATGGCAGGGGGGATCGGTGGTGTTGTCGTTTCGCTGGTAAGCGGAAAATTATTTGATCACTATAAGGCTCTGGGGCATATTGAAACCGGTTATTCGATCATCTTCGCCTTTTGCGCGATCGCCTATGTGTTGTCCTGGGTGATTATGAAGTCACTGGTGCCCAAATACAAGCCGATCACGGATCTGTAAAGAACATAAGGTTGTTGGTTTAATTAATGTAAGTAGAAAGATCCCGTCCTGCCGACGGGATCTTTCGATTAAGGATACGGGTTAAGCCTCCGGAGCATAGAGACCCATCGCCCGGGTAATGTCCCCCGTCATCAACCTGTAAGTAGGCCTGTGCCCTGAGACTATCTCAAAAGTCCGAAACCGTCATTTCGATCCCGCCCTTGCCATATGCGTCAAGTTAAGAAACAGGTTTTAGGTGCTGCAGGCTCCTCGTATCTATAGCACGATGTATGGTGGAATACCGGCTCCGCAGGTACCGCTAAAACATGGGGCTCCCATAGGTGTCCAAACGATCTTTTTAATGAATTTGCTGTAAAAGCTACGCTCCCAACGAAGCTGATTGCGCCCGGGTGTGCGCGTCTGCACTTGCTTAGCTTGACGCATATGCGGGATTTCTTTTCACTGCCCGGCGGACTATCTTCTAAGAAAGAAAACGTTCTCCTTCTTGTTTTACGTTCATTGGACGGGTTCTTTCAATAATTACTTCGGAACGGAATAGAAACTACAACAATCAGTAACTGAGGCGGCGCCTCTTTTTTACGCAGCGGATGTGCGTTCAAAAAAAATCCTGCTTAAAAAAGCAGCGCAGCAAGTGTCGTACAGCAAACCGGCAGCAAGCGCTTCAGCTTATTTCTTCGAGAAAAGGGAGCTTGTTCCTTTCGATCTGGGTCTGCGTGCGTTGCCGATCAAACGGCGGTCCGCCGCGGCGGATGACCTTGACTTTTGCTCTACTTTTGGTCAGGCAAAAGTGGATAAAGAAAAGAATGAAATGTGGCTGGTTATCAACGGACTCCACCGTCTGTCATTGGCAGCGCAACAATGCGAAGGCGAAACATCCCGGCAATACCACACTACCCATTGCGACTGTTGCGGATATCGCGGTTAAGGCTCCGGCCCTGGACAGCATGCTCACTGGCCGCAATCCCTTCCACCTTATATCGAAGAGCTCATACGGCTCATTGCATCGACTTTTAATGTAATTTTCAGCAATGAGAATGATTTTTTTTGGCGGCTTCCTCGCAATGTTGATCAGCATCAGTTGCCGCGCACAAGAGGCGTTGAGTAACAGCTATGAGCTCAACAGCGGATGGAAATGTTATAAAGCCGATGCGCTTTCCGCAACACCGGAGCAATTATCTCTAAGCTCCTATTCCATAGATTCCTGGATACCGGCGGTTGTTCCGGGAACGGTGCTGACGACCTTGCTGGAAAATAAAAAGATACCGGATCCGTTCTACGGAATGAATAACAACAATATCCCGGATATCTATCACGTCGGAAAAGACTATTACACCTATTGGTTTTGCAAAGATTTTAACGAAGCCGTTCCTGGTGGTGATGGCCAGGTGTGGCTGCATCTCCGGGGAATAAACTATAGCTGCGATATTTACCTAAACGGGAAAAAAATAAATAAAAGCGTATTCAAAGGCATGTTCCTGCGGCAGCGTTACAATATCACCGCCCATCTCAGCAAGTCTGGAAAAAACCGGCTGGCCGTGATCGTATACCCGCCGGATGCAGTGGGCAACCCCAACGGGGGGCAGGGTGGCGATGGCACCATTGCGAAAAATGTAGCGCATCAGTATGTAGCGGGTTGGGACTGGATCCAGCCCGTTCGGGACCGGAACACGGGTATCTGGGATAAAGTAGTGATCGAAAAGACAAAGGCTGTCATCATTACCGATCCTTTTGTAAAAACAATGGTGCCCGGTACCCGGAAGCCTGCAGGCCGGCAGGATCCCGCCTTTATACATACGCATGCCACTCTTGAAAATGCGGGCGCTGCAAGCGTTTCGGGCATTCTGAAATTTGAGATCAACCATCAGGCCGTTCGTATGCCCGTAACCTTAAAGCCTTTTGAAAAAAAAGAAGTACAGCTCCCGGAGGTAACCATCAGGGCCCCCAAACTTTGGTGGCCTAATACCTATGGTCCCCAAAACCTTTATGCGTCTGTCCTTTCGTTTATAAAAAGTAATCATGAGCTTTCCGACCAGCGAAAAATAGAAGTCGGTATACGGGAAGTAAAGAACCAATGGAACGATCGTACCCGGAGCATGGAAGTGCGGGTGAACGGACAGCCCGTTTTTATAAGGGGCGGCAACTGGATCGTATCGGATGCCATGCTGCGGTTCAGTGATGAGCGTTATAATGCGGAAGTCCGCTTTCACCGGGATATGGGCCTCAACCTGATCCGGGTATGGGGAGGAGCATTGACAGAGCGCCCTGAATTTTATAAGGCCTGCGATGCATACGGGCTGTTGGTCATGCAGGATTTCTGGGGATCGGGCGATTGCAATGGCCGCTGGATGGATCCGAAGAAACTGGATGATCAATGGACCCGGCGCAACTACCCGGATGACCATCCGCTGTTTATCGAATCGGCAGCCGATATGATTAAAATGATCCGCAATCATCCCTCGCTGGCTATCTGGTGCGGGGGCAACGAGATCGTATTACCGCCAGATATCTTCCGTGCACTAAAAGATTCTTTGATACCGGAACTGGATGGTACCCGCTGGTTCATCGATTATTCCAATTCCGACAGCATGTCGTACAATGCCCTGGGCAATAATGGCGATGGCCCCTATGGGATCCAGACATTACCTTACTTTTGGAATCATCGTACCTGGCCCTTCAATTCAGAAATCGGATCGGTGGGTATGGGCGATATTACGTCATTGCGGCGGTTTATTCCCGAAGAGAACCTGGTGCTCCCTGCTGAAAAGGTACGGACAGAGGCCGTGAATGATTCGGTATGGACCTATCATAAATATATTGGCTATGGTAAGTCCATTGAAGCCTATGGCGCTCCCGAAAACCTGGAAGATTTTGCCAACAAGGTGCAGCTGGTCAATTATGATCAATACCGAACGCTCATTGAAGGATTTATCGGGCATCAATGGGATTGGTATACGGGCGTGATCATCTGGAAAACGCAAAATCCCTGGACGGCGCTGCGCGGGCAGATGTACGATTATTACCTGGACCCGAATGCCTGCTTGTATGGTTTGCATACGGGAAACCAGCCTTTGCATGGGATGTTTAATTTTGGAGACAGTTCGGTTTACATTGCCAACAATACCTGGGAGAAAAAAGACAACCTGATGCTGGTGGTAAAAACCTTCGATATGGAAGGAAAAGAACACCTGGTTACACAGGTTTTTTGTGAAGCCATTCCGCAGAATGCAAAACGGATCATGTCGGTAAAAGAGGTTGTCAGAACAATGGGCGCTACCGGAGGCCTGTTCTTAACCATACAGCTGCTTGATGTAAATAAAACGGTGATTGATGAAAATACCTATTGGCTGCCGGACCAGGAAGGGAATTATACAGGACTCAATAAAATGCCTGCCTCCCGGCTAAAGATCCGGTGTAAAAAAACAACGGACGGCAGCATCAATGTGATGCTTGAAAACCCGGAGGGCGCGCCACTGGCCTTTTTTAACCGTCTTTCGGTCATCAACAGGCGCACAGGTCAACGGCTGCTGCCTGCGTTTTACAGTGATAACTATATAACCGTATTGCCCGGGACACAGAAAACAATACAGATCTCGTATCCGGAAGCTGCTTCGGATATCGCAGTATCCGTATTTGGATGGAACCTGAAAGAACAACAAATGCCTGTAAACTAACCAACGGCAATATCGTCAGATGGACAATGCTGGAGTTTTGAACAGCAAAAACGATTGCCTGTAGCCGCAACAATAAATAAGTTGAGGGCCGTTATTCGGCTGCGCCTGAAAGGTATATCAAAGACGGAAATGTGTTGTCTACAATTTTTTTAAAGATGGTGTTTTGTCAACAAAACGCGTTACAGCAGTTTTGTTGACAGGAATTTTGTAAGCAAAATACTGTCAACAGGTTTTTGCTGATCGGCTAGGTGAATGACTTGTTGGGATACATCCTGATTGGGTGGTGAGATAAAGCGCATATTAATCGTAGATAGCATCGATCTCCTTCTTAAACTTCTCCAAAATCACTTTCCGCTTCAGACTTAACTTGGGGGTCATTTCACCCGTATCCACACTCCATTCCTGTGGAAGCAGGGCAAATTTTTTGATCTGCTCGATATGATTAAAGTTGGCATTATGGTAATCGATCACCGACCGGAACAGCTCTTGTACTTTCGGGTTTTTGACAATTTCCTCGTTGCTGCCGGCGCCAAGTTTTTGTTCCTGCATCCAGTCCTTCACTGCATGGAACGAGGGAACGATAAGAGCGCTGACAAATTTTTTATCATTGCCCACCACCATGATCTGCTCAATAAACTTACTTTCCTTCATCTTGTTCTCGATCGGCTGCGGGGCCACATATTTTCCACCGCTGGTTTTAAACAATTCTTTTTTACGATCGGTAATTTTGAGATAGCGGCCATCGATCCATTCTCCGATATCGCCGGTGCAAAGCCAGCCGTCTTTAATCACATCAGCGGTTAGCTCCGGGTGTTTATAATAGCCCTGCATCACACAAAGACTTTTGGCAAGGATTTCACCGTCTTCTGCAAGTTTTACCTGTATGCCATCAATAGCAGGGCCTACCGTTCCGATATAGTTATCTTCCTTGCGGTTTACGCAGATCACCGGGCTATGCTCTGTGGGGCCGTATCCTTCAAAAACAGGAATGCCAGCCGCGTTAAAAATACGCAGCAATTTTTCCGGTGCCGCCGCCCCGCCGGTGATGATAAATTTAATACGACCGCCCAGTGCCGCGCGCCATTTGCTGAATACCAGCTTGCGGGCAATGCCGAGCTTCCAGTTATAAAAAGCGCCCTTATTAACCCGGTTATCATACTGTGTACCCAGGTTAACGCTCCAGTAAAACAAGGCCTTTTTGATTCCTTTCAGTTCCTTGCCCTTGAGCATGATCTTTTCATACACTTTTTCCAGTAGGCGTGGAACTGTTGTAAATCCATCGGGTTGAATCTCTCTTAAATTATCGGCAATGGTTTCCATACTCTCGGCATAATAGATGCCAATGCCACTAAAAAGATAGATATAGGTGATCGTTTTTTCAAAGATATGATTGAGCGGCAAAAAGCTTAATGTTTTGGTTTGCGGCTGGTCTTCAAACGGGAAGCTGGCCTTTGAAAAATAAACATTGCTCACAATATTTTCATGACTGAGCATAACACCTTTTGGAGTGCCGGTGGTACCCGAAGTATAAATGATGGTGGCTGTATGCCGGGGACTGATCATCGCTTTAACGGAAGCCAGGCGTGCTTCCGATGCTTCGGTAAGCGGTGTAAAAAGTTGGGAGTAGTGACGGGCGCCCTCAATATGATCAAAGGTATAGATCTCCTGCAGGAAGTCGCTTTTTACAGACCTAACCTTTTCGAGCAGATCCTGGTTGCTTACAAAGATGAATTTTGCCTGCGATTCGTTCAGGATATATTCCAGCTCATGTGGGTTGGTGGTGGGATAAATGGGGATCAGGATGGCCCCCGTTTGTTGTACCGCAAGATCGGTAAAGACCCATTCGGGCCGGTTCTGGCTGATAATGGCAATCTTGTCGCTTTCCTCCGCGGATTGATCCTTACCGCTCACACCCTTTGCGATCAGGCCAAGCGAGAACTGGTTAACCGTGTTGCTAACATCTGCAGTGGAAAAGGATTTCCAGCTGCCATTGATTTTGGCCGTTAACATATCGGTTTTTGGAAAATGCTTCAATTGGTGGGCAATCGCATCAAACAACCTGTAAGCGGGAAACGTCATAGCTGCTATTTAAATTCTGATATACAAATTAAGCAAAAACTACCGAATAAAAAACCACTCCCGTGAAGAAGTGGTTCTATATGATGTTATGAAAAAAAATTATTTCCGGTTGGAGTAAACCTGGCCCGCGGGCATTTTAAATACCCTCGATTTATGAAACTCGGTAAACTTATCATATACCGCTTTATTAGCACCGGCCCATGTTTCAAAAGCGGACTGGTTATTTGCCGGGCCGAACATCCATTGGTTATAGGCGTCAAAAATGCCGTCCCGCATCAATTGCTGATGGTATTCAAACAAGCGGTATGGGAATTTTTTATTGTAGTTATTGATCCAGTCCAGCACAAAACGCGTGCGGATCATAGCCAGGGTTTCGGGGGTAAGTCCCTGTGCGGTAATGCCCGATTGACGGCCAAAGGTTTCCAAAACGGCCTTGGCGAACGGATTCTTCGAATTGGCGGCCATCTGGGAAAGGTTGCCGGAGAACAACTCTTTATAGGCATCCAGCACCATTTTTTTGATATTGGCCGATTTAGGATTCAGGCTTTCCATATTGGCATAGATTTCTCCATAAAGAATTGCCCATATTTTTCCTTCAGGCTGTTTATAATAATAGATGGCGGCATTGTAATAATTTCCGCTGTAGGAGGGCGCCATCTCCATGCCCTTTTCCCACATACTAATACCCGCTGCACCATTTTTCTGCACTTCCAGCACTTCTCCGTATTCGCTGTAAAGCGGGCCCTGGTTGGGGAATTTTTCGATAGCGGTTTTATAGATCTTTTCCGCTTCTTTTCCATTATCGGTACCCCGGTAAAGTGTACCAGCCAACTGATAGGTAGCTACATCGGCTTTTTCTGAGCCGATCAGGGGTTTAATGATCTCCAGTCCTTTCAGATAATCCTTTTTATAATAATAGGCCAGTGCCAGGTCTTTTTGAACATCGATGTTATTCTTGTCGGCCTGGGCTGCTTTGTTCAGCACCAGGAGCGCATTGTCCATATCGCCCGACATCATAAATTTCCGGGCATTTTCGCGCATGCTCGCAATCTGGTCCTGTCCGAATGCCATAACGGTTCCCATTAAAAAAAGGACTGCGGTAAAGATTTGCTTCATTTTCGATAATTTAAGTAACTGATAAACAGTGCATTTTACTGCTTTTTGCTTATTCTGCAAAAAATAAGCCGAAAGCGCTCTTACAGGACGTAAAAATAGCGGAAAGGGTGGTAGCGGCACAATTTTAATTTTTTATAGGGAACTGTGGAAACTATAGGAATATGAAAATATGGGAATGTGAAAATGGGGAGGCCTATTGGGGGGAATGTAAAATATTGAATAGAAAACTTAAATGTAAGTGAAGATTCCATTCCGGCTCAATATCCTTCCTCCGGAAGAGGGTCGCTAGATCCAAAGGACAAAAAACGAATGTCAAATACCGGCATCCTCAACTGATTACTGACGACTGATCGCTGAAGACACCTGGATCAGCGAATAGTCAATAGTGAATGGTCAACGGATTACAGAACGTAAAACGCATTCAACTTTGAATGCTAAATCTCGGGAAGTATATTGATATAAAAACGGATCAGACGAGAACGCTTGAACGTTAAACCTGGAACCATTACAACAAATGCGTCAGCAATCCATCCCGTAGCTTGGGTTCAAACCAGGTGCTTTTAGGCGGCATTACAATCCCGCTGTCGGCAATAGCAAATAGTTGTTGAATGGTAACCGGGTAAAGACTAAAAGCGACTTTCATTTCCCCGCTATTGACACGTTTTTCCAGTTCCTTTATGCCCCGTATTCCGCCCACAAAGTCGATGCGTTTATCGGTGCGCTGATCTTTTATGTCCAGCAGCTTATCCAATATATTTTCTGCAAGGATCGACACGTCCAGGATGCCGATCGGATCTTCAGTATAGGTTCCCGGCCGGCTGCGCAGGAGGTACCATTTGCCTTCCAGGTACATGCCGAACTCATGGAGCTGCGTTGGCTTTACGGCAATTTCAGAGGCGGTGATCTCAAAATCCTCATGCAGGGCGGCAATGAAATCTACGGCCGTATGGCCATTCAGGTCGGTTACTACCCGGTTGTAGTCGAGAATGGCCAGTTCTGTGGCCGGGAAAATAACCGTAAGGAAATAGGCTGCCTCCCTGTTTTCTGGTAGTGCCTGGTGCACTTTTGCGGCGGAAGCTGCGCGGTGATGTCCGTCGGCGATATAAGTGGCCGGAACCTGTTCCCGGAATAATAAGGTGATCTGTTCAATTACAGGCAAGGCATCCACCACCCAGATCGCGTGCTGAATACCATCGGCAGCTATAAAATCATACTCCGGTTTGTGATCATTTTTCCAGTTGCTGATCAGCGCATCCAGTTCCGCTACATTGGTATAAGCAAGAAACACTTTACCCGTTTGCGCTTTAATGGACTTCATATGCTCAATGCGATCCTGTTCTTTCTCCGGCCGGGTGAACTCATGCTTTTTAATAAAGCCATGCTCATAATCGGCCACGGCGGACGCAGCCACCAATCCGGTCTGGCTCCGCCCATCCATCACCAGCCGGTAAATATAATAGGAGGGTTGGGCCTCGGGAAACAGGATGCCCTGTTTCTGAAAGGCCATCAGGTTTTCTTTTGCCTTTTCGTAAACAGCCGCGCTGTGAGGATCTACATCCGCGGGGAGATCTACTTCCGCCTTTGTAATATGCAAAAATGAATAGGGATTGTCGCGGACTTCATCCCTTGCTTCTTCACTGCTCAATACATCGTAGGGGCGGGAGGCCACCCTGGAAGCCAGTGCTCTTTGGGGTCTCAGGGCTGCAAACGGTTTGATAATCGACATAATGTTATAGCGGTTTATGAATCTTCATTTTTTGGGGTGTCACCGGGTACCGGCGCATGCTGCTCCATTTCTACCACGCCGCCGGTTACGGTATACTTCATAGCATCTCCGGGTGTAATCGCATCGATCAGCTGCACCCGGTTGCGGGGCAGGATATATAGTTGCCCGGCAAAATTATAGGCCTGGGGTACATAAACGCCTACCATATTGGCACCCAGGTTAAATTTGGTCATTTCTTCATCGGTAATAAAGCCCACGATCCAGATGTCCCGGTCAAATATATTGGCCAGCACGGGTTTGGTGAACTTCTTTTTATCGCCGGCAAAGGCACGGAAAAAATCTTTTATAGAAGTATACAGCAATTTGATGCCTGGAGTGCGCTCCAGCCAATGATCAAAAAAGCTGATCACCGCTTCCATGATCAGGGAGCTGCTGACCCAGCCGATGAACAGGATAAACAGGATGATGGTCAGAAATCCCAGTCCGGGTATCACCATCACCGGGCGCAGCAGGTTATCTACCCAGTTAAAAAGCTGGTAAAGGATATAGATCGTAATGGTGATCGGGGCCAGGATGATGAGTCCCTGCAGGAAATAGCGGAATAGCTTCTTTACCAGGAGGTCTTCTTTTTTATGCTGCACGATAGCCATGTATCCGGCAAAAATAAAAATTTTGGCAGTAAGTACGGCTGAGTTATTCTTTTAGTCGGTTCACCGGTAAAAAAATGCCGTTTACCGGTATGCGCAGTGACCGGAATGGAGGGATTGATAACTTCGGTTAAGTTTTTTGAAAAAAAACTATGGAAACTTTTTCATGTTTTAAAGTTTCCATAGTTTCGCATCGCAAAATGGAAGACGAAAACGAACATAAGGTGCATATCCGGAACCAGGCATTGCAATTATTTATGCAGTATGGCGCCCGGAGCGTAAGCATGGATGATATTGCATCCGCGGTGGGAAGCAGTAAAAAGACGATCTACCAGTATTATACCGATAAGGATCAGCTGGTGGGCGATGCGATTGAAAAGGCGTTGTACGATAATGGCATCCAATGTAAAACCTATCGCCAGATCGCCGACAATGCGGTGCATGAAGGCTTCCTGGCTATTGAGCAGACCTCTGAACTGTTCAGGAATATGAACCCGGTATTGATAAATGACCTTAAAAAGTATCATCCCAGGGCTTACCGGAAATTTTTAGACTATAAGAACGAGTTCATTTACGACGTAATCGTTGCAAACATAAAGCGAGGAATTGAGGAGGGGCTATACCGGGATGATTTCGATATCGGCATTGTTGCGCAATTCCGGGTGGGAAGTATTGACATCCTCTTTATGCCGGAGTTTTACAACAAGGTAAAGCAGGGGATGTTCCGGATACAGCGGGAAGTGTTTTATTTTTTCCTGCATGGAATGGCAACACCCAAAGGACTGAAATTAATCGAGAAGTATAAAAAACATAAACCAAAAAATCATTCAGATGCAAAAGATTAGGCTGATGGTGATGGCCATCATGGGGCTGATGATAGCGGGCGCAGGTAAGGCGCAGGACAGCACCCATTATTTTACATTGCAGCAGGTGTTGGAGTATGGACAAAAGCACAATGTGCAGGTGAAAAATGCCCTGCTGGATATTCAGTTGCAGCAGCAGGTGAACCGGGAGGTTACGGGTAGCGCGTATCCGCAGATCAGTGGAAGGGCCGGCATTACCGATAATATAAAGATCCCAAAAATGTTTTTTCCAAAGGGAATGACCAATTTTTTGGCCGGAGAGAATGCTCCTCCATTAGCGGAGGATACGTATATTAGTAATCTTTTTTCGGCGCCCTGGAGCGGAATGGCCGGTGTTTCGTTGTCACAGCTTCTTTTTGACGGGCAGGTGTTTACCGGTCTGCAGGCGCGGAAAACGTTGATTGACTATAAAGCAAAAACGTCGGAAGTTACAGTTGAACAAATACGCCAGAACATCGCCAAAATTTATTATCAGTTGGTGGTAAGTAAAACACAGATCGCGCTGATTGATTCCAACCTGGCGCTGGTGCAGAAAAACAGGGATGATACCAAAATTATGTACGATAACGGGTTTGCAGAAAAACTGGACATTGACAAGCTGGATGTGCAATTGGCCAACCTAAAGTCTCAACGCAACCAGGTATTGAATTCCGTTAGCAACGGATACATTGGGTTAAAGGTATTGATCGGAATGCCTGTGCAGGAAGAGCTGGTACTCACCGACGAACTGACAGATGAACAGTTAAAGGAAGGAATTGTAGAAGCGGTTACGGAATTTGATTATAGTCAACGAAAAGATTTCCAGACAGCATTATTGGGTAAAAGACTTGGCGAATTGGAAGTACAACGGTACCAATACAGTAAGATACCCACAGTTTCTCTTAGCGGTTCCTGGGATTATATGACCCAAACGAACAAAATAGCCAAAATGTTTAACGGTACGGCAGAATGGTATCCTGTTAGCTCTATTGCGCTTAATATAAGCATACCTATTTTTAATGGGTTCGCAACAAACGCCCGTATCGCCCAGGCCAAAATCAAGTTACAGCAGACCGAAAATCAGATTGAAGCACTTAAATTAACAATTGACCAGGAGCGTAGGGCTTCGGTAAATACCTTTAAATCAGCGATTGCTGATATGGATTACCAAAAGCAGAACATGAAGCTGGCAGAGAACGTATATCAGCAGACCAAGAAAAAATATGAGATGGGTACCGGCAGCCAGATTGAAATTGATAACGCAAGAGTACAGTTGCAATCGGCTCAAACCAATTATTACAATGCCCTGTACAATGCCGTTGTGGCAAAAGTGGACTTCTTAAAGGCCATCGGTAAATTTTAACATCCAAACTATTAATACTATATTTTATGCACAGCGTTTTAAAAACCACATTAACGATCACGGCTTTTGCACTGGTGCTTTATTCCTGCGGAGGCGGAAAGGAGAAGGGAAAGGCCGGCGATCTGAAAGCCAAAATCGAAAAGCTGAAAGCCGCACAGAAAAAGAACAATGAAGAACTGGCCAAACTGGAAGGAGAGCTGGCAAAACTGGAGCCCAATACCGTTAGGGCAAAATTTGTAACCATACAGCCCATCGGCAGCAATGCCTTTGATCACTATATCGATTTGCAGGGTAAGATCGATGCCAAGAACAGCGCCTATGTGGCACCCAAGGGTATGGGTGGCGTGGTAAGGGCCATTTATGTAAAGCAGGGTGATCGCGTAAGTAAAGGGCAAACCCTGGCCAAACTGGATGATGCCGTACAACGTCAGCAGGTGATCGCCGCAGAGCAGCAAACCGGCCAGATCAAGGCGCAGCTGAAGCTGGCGCAAACCACCTATGAACGCCAGAAGAATCTTTGGGATAACAATATTGGTGCCGAGATCCAGGTGATCCAGGCCAAAACCAATGTAGATGCCTTAACCAGCCAGCTGCGTGCTGCAGAAGCCCAGATCCAGCAAGCGCGCGAACAACTGAGCTATACCAATGTAAAAGCGGATATCAGCGGCGTGATCGACCAGGTAAATGTGAAAGTGGGAGAGGCTTTTGTGGGCATGGCAGGAACGGTTCCGCAAATATCCATTGTAAATACATCGGTGTTAAGACTGATTGTAAATGTTCCGGAAACCTATATCGATCGCATCAAAGCCGGCACACCGCTGAAGATCACATTGCCGGATGCGGGTAACAAGGAAATCTCCACAAAGGCAAGTGTAGTGAGTAAACTGATTGACCCGACCACCCGTTCCTTCTATGTGGAAGCTGCTGTGCCGCAGGATCCTTCCATACGGGCCAACCAGCTGGCAAAAGTACAGATCCAGGATTACAGCTCAAATGAGGCCATTACGGTACCGGTAAATACCCTGCAAACCGATGAAGAAGGAAAATTTGTACTGGTTGCCGTAAAAGAGGGGAACAACCTGGTTGCCCGCAAAAAAAGGGTAGTGGTAGGTGAACTGTACCGCGATAAGCTGGAGATTAAATCCGGGCTGGTAAACGGCGATCAGCTGATCACCGAAGGGTTCCAGAGTTTATACGACGGGCAGGTAGTAACTACCCAGGCCCAGGCTTCGAAATAATATTCAGTAAGGAATGCTTCCGGCATTGTTACAAATAATTTAAGTTTATGAGTGCTTTAGAAAATTTTACGGGAAAGTTCAAGGAGTTCTTCCTTACCAGCTGGGCGGTTAAAAACCGCACCACGGTGTACTTGCTGATCGTGATGGTTTCGCTGTTTGGGGTATACAAATTTGTCGCTACCCCAAAGGAAAGCTTTCCGGATGTGGTGATCCCCAACGTATACATCTCCACGATTTATGTGGGAAATTCACCTAAAGATATTGAGAACCTGGTAACGCAGCCCATCGAAAAACAATTGAAGGGAATGACGGGCGTAAAGGTTACCAAGGTAACCAGCAGCTCTTTCCAGGATTATTCTTCCATTATGGTAGAATTTGGTTCGGATGAGAAAGTAGAAGTGGCGTTGCAGAAGGTGAAAGATGCGATTGATAAGGCCCGGCAGGACCTGCCTACGGACCTTACACAGGAGCCCACTGCGTTGGAAGTGAGTATGTCTGAAATGCCCATCATGTATGTGAACCTGAGTGGTGATATCGACCGGGTGCGGTTAAAAGAATATGCGGATAAGATGAAGGATCGTATCGAAGAATTGCCGCAGATCACCAGGGTTGACCTGGTGGGCGCCCCCGAGCGTGAATTCCAGATCAATGTAGATAATGCCAAAATGCAGGCGGCAGGAGTCACTTTTGATGATATTGCCAATGCTGTAAAAGCGGAGAACCGGGATATTTCCGGTGGGTTGCTGGAGGTAGGGAATATGCGGCGTAACCTGCAATTGAAAGGGCAGTTTAAGACTGCAAGGGATATTGAAGAAGTCATTGTGCGCAACAATACCGGCAACCCGATCTATCTGAAAAATATTGCTGCGATCAAGGATACCATAAAGGAAACGGATAGTTACGCCCGGTTGGATGGTAAGACCGTATTGACCTTAAACATCGTAAAACGCAGCGGGGAGAACCTCATTGAAACCAGTGATGCTGTGAAAGCCATCAGTGAGGATATGAAGAAAACGGTATTCCCGCAAAACCTGAACGTGACCATTACCGGTGACCAGAGCATCTCTACCCGTACTTCTTTCAACGATCTGGTAAACTCCATTGTAATCGGGTTTATACTGGTATTGATCATCCTGATGTTCTTTATGGGGCTCACCAATGCTTTCTTTGTGGCATTGAGTGTGCCGCTGAGTATGTTTGTGGCCTTTATGTTCATACCGGTTGGAGAGGCCTTTATCGGTACCAATATCACACTCAACTTCATGGTGCTTTTTGCACTGCTGTTTGGATTAGGGATTATCGTGGATGATGCCATCGTGGTCATTGAAAATACCCACCGGATTTTTACGGAAGCAAAAGGAAAGATAAGCCCGCAAAGGGCATCCATGATGGCCGCCGGAGAAGTTTTCGTGCCGGTACTGGCAGGTACGCTTACCACACTGGCCCCCTTTGTGCCGCTTTTATTCTGGCCGGGGATCATTGGTAAGTTTATGATCTATCTGCCCCTCATGCTGATCTTTACGCTGGCGGCCTCCTTATTTGTGGCGTTCCTGATGAACCCGGTATTTGCGGTAGACTTTATGAACCATCCGGAGAATCCGGAGCATAAGAAGAAGTCGGATGTATTCCGCTCCCGGCCCTTTGTAGTAATGATCATCATTGGCGTGCTCTTTGATCTCATCGGGATACCCATGGGTAAAGGAAGCCTCGCCTTCTTTATCGGGAACCTGTCCTTCTTTATGGCAATCCTTACCGTACTGCATACCTATTTCTTCGACGACTGGATCCATAAATTTCAGAATAGGGCCCTTCCCTGGATCATGGGGCATTATGAAGACCTGTTGAACTGGGCACTGAAGGGCTGGAGACCGGTATGGCTGCTGCTGGGCGCCTTTGGTCTGCTGATTGTTTCCTTCATGATGTTTGGCGCCTCTGCCGGAGCCGGACGTACCAAGATCGTTTTCTTCCCGTCTTCAGATCCCAACTTTATCTATGTATACCTGAAGCTGCCCAGTGGTACCGATGTAAAATACACAGATTCGATTACACGCAGCCTGGAATCGAAGGTAAACCAGGCCCTGGACATCGATCCTGCCAAAGGGAAAAAGAACGCCGTGGTGGAAAGTGTAATCGCTAACGTAGCGGTGGGTGCAGCGGATCCAAACAGTGGAGACAGAAGCACCCGCAGCAACCTGGGACGGATCCAGGTTTCCTTTGTAGAGTTTGAAAAGCGGCATGGGGTAAGCACAGCGCCCTACCTGACCAAGGTGCGCCAGGCCATCAAAAATATCCCGGGGGCAGAGATCTCTGTAGAGCAGGAAAAAAATGGTCCGCCTACGGATCCTCCCATCAATATTGAGGTAGCCAGCGAGGAATTTGATAACCTGATACCGACGGCAGTAAGCCTGAAGAATTACCTGGACAGCCTCCAGATTCCGGGTGTGGAAGAGCTGAAAATGGATGTTGATCTGAGCAGTCCCGAAGTGACCCTGAAAGTGAACCGGGAGCGGGCCTTAAGCGAAGGGGTTTCTTCCGGCCAGATCGGGATGCAGATCCGTACCGCCTTATTTGGCGATGAGGCCAGCAAGATCAAGAACGGGAAGGATGAATACAAGATCTATGTGCGGAATACGGAGCTGCAACGTAAGAACCTTACCGATCTGCTGAACATGAACGTGGTGTTCCGCGACATGGCCACCGGAAAAATAAAAAGCGTGCCGATCAGCTCTGTGGTGGATGTGGATTATACCAATACCCTGGGAAGCGTACAGCGTAAGAACCAGAAGCGGATGATCACCCTGCGCAGCAATGTGCTGGAGGCCGAAGGATATACGCCAACAGCTGTAAATGCGCAGATTAAATCAGCCATTGATAATTTCCATGCTGCCGGTGATGATGTTACCATTAAGCAAACAGGAGAAGGAGAACAGCAGGCAGAAACCGGGGCCTTCCTGGGAAGAGCGCTGATGATTGCCCTGGGATTGATCCTGCTGATATTGGTATGGCAGTTTAACTCAATGAGTAAGTCGGTGATCATCTTAACCGAGATCATATTCAGTATCATTGGCGTGCTACTGGGCTTCACCTTAACCGGAATGGCGGTATCCGTAGTAATGACCGGGGTTGGTATTCTTGGACTGGCTGGTATCGTTATCAAGAACGGGATCCTTGTAATTGAATTTGCGGATGAGCTCCGGGCCCGCGGCCTTAAAACCCGGGAAGCGGTGATACAGGCTGGTAAAACGCGGATCATTCCTGTGCTGTTAACGGCCCTGGCTGCTATTATGGCGTTAATTCCGCTGGCGGTTGGATTTAATATCAACTTTGTTACCATGTTCTCCGAGCTCAATCCCAAGATCTTCTTTGGCGGCGATAACGTGATGTTCTGGAAGCCCCTTTCCTGGACCATTATCTTCGGTTTAGCGTTTGCATTCTTTATGACCCTGGTAATGGTGCCCAGTATGTACCTGATTGCAGAAAGGCTGAAGCGGCCCATGCGTAATACGTTTGGTGGCAAGTGGATTTCCTTCCTGGGAATACCTCCGGCAATCCTGTTATTTATCCCGCTGATGTTGTATACCATGTTCCGCCAGCGACGGAAAGTAGCCCGCCGCAGAAACCGCCTGGCTGCCCGGAAGAATACAGTAAATGAAGCCTATATCGGCAGCTGGTTCTAAATTCCATTAACCTTGTAATAATGCAAAGACGGCGATTTCCGGATCGCCGTCTTTTTTTTATGCGAGAGAGAGCTCGCAGAACAAAAAAAGCTCCCGGAAGGGAGCTTTCATATCCATTATAAAATAGAATTAATAACGATCGCGGTATCCGCCGCCGCTTTTGTTGTATCCTCCGCCGCTTTGGCCAAAGCTTCTTTTCTTATAGCCACCGCCGCCGCCGGAACCGCCTTCTTTCGGACGGCTTTCGTTTACAACGATGTTACGGCCGTCTACTTCAGTACCGTTTAAAGCTTCGATAGCTGCTTTTGCTTCATCATCGCCGGCCATTTCTACGAAACCAAAGCCTTTGCTGCGGTTTGTGAATTTGTCGGATACGATTTTGGCAGAGGTTACTTCCCCATAAGGAGCGAATAAATTCTGTAAGTCCTGGTCTTTCAGGTTCCAGCTTAGGTTTCCTACGTAAATGTTCATTTTATTTGAATTTAAAAAAATAATAGAGTGCTAAAACAGTACCAAATTCAATGAACATTAAAAATATTCTGAAGCTTTTTACTGAAAGAACACTATGTAATCCATATCAAATATAGACTAATTTTCTGGCAGCCCAATTTTTTTTGGCAGAAATAACAAAAAAAACACACCGGGAAGGTGTGTTTTTAATAAAATCAGCAAATAGGGATTATTCTGCAACAACCTCAAATTCAACTTCAGTGCTGTGCCCGCCGCCGAAATCGATGGTTGCTTTATAAGACCCCAATTCTTTAATATCTTCAGTAATATGGATCTTTTTGCGGTCAATTTCATAACCTTTTTGCTCGCGGATCGCCCTGCTCAGTTGCAGGTTGGTTACGCTACCAAAGATTTTGCCGCTGGTTCCTGTTTTAGCACCCAGTTTTAACGGTGCTGCATTCAGTTTGGCAATAACGCTGTTGATTTCAGCCAGCATCGCCTCTTCTTTCTTGCGGGCTTGTTTCAAACGCTCCTCCAGCTGCTTTTTGTTGCTGGCGCTGTTTTCAACAGCCATTTTACGGGGAATCAGGTAGTTACGGGCATATCCGTTTTTAACACTCACCACCTCGTTGGCAGCGCCTAAATTATCCACATCCTGGATCAGAATTACTTCCATTGTATTTGTTTTAGTTCCCGGAGCCCAATCGGTGATTGTGACTGTCTGGCGCCGCAGCGCCATTAGGGATGGTTACTAATATAAAAGTGAATAGTGAATGGTCAATTGATCATTCACTATTGCCTATTTTAAAAGATCGGTTACATAAGGTAACAAAGCCATTTGACGGGCTTTCTTTACCGCGTCAGAAACCCGGCGCTGAAATTTCAGGCTGTTTCCGGTTAAGCGACGGGGCAATAATTTACCTTGTTCGTTCAGAAACTTTTTCAGGAATTCCACGTCTTTGTAATCAACGTAGCGGATGCCATATTTTTTAAAACGACAAAACTTTTTAACACGCTTGTCGGTTTTAATGGCCGTCAGATATTTAATTTCATTCTTTGCCATAGTTTAAGCCTCCACTGCTTTTTCGGTTCCTGTTTTAACGCCACTGTTCTTTTTTGCATTATACTCAACGGCGAATTTATCGAGTTTAGTGCAGAGATGACGAAGTACTGATTCGTCACGCAGAAGCTGTATTTTCAGCTTCTCATTGAAGTCGGATGGCGCACTGTATTCCAGTACCCAGTACAAGCCTGTGGTTTTTTTCTGGATCGGATACGCCAGTGATTTTAGTCCCCAGGGGTTTTCGTGTACGATAGTACCACCTGCTTCAGTTACCATACCGGCAAACTTTTTCTGAGCGGCTTTAAACTCATCTTCACTTAAAACCGGGGTAAAAATCACCATCAATTCATAATTGTTCATTACCCAAATTGTTTTTAAAAAATAAATAAATGAACCTTAGGTTGCCCTAAGGGGCTGCAAAGATAGGGATTTTCTGATTTCTGACGGCTGCCGGCCGCTAACCGGGAGGATTTTTAGGGGCTGTCGGCTACAGGAATCCTACGCACTGCGGTTCCCTGCCCACCTGCAATCTTTGCGCCGCCCCCGTTTCCCGGCTGTAGCAAAGGATTTTCGGCTAAGTAGGGGAAGCCCTTCAGTATTGAATATGAATTCTTTAGCTGTTCTTCGAGACTTCAAGTCTCGAAGAACGTATTTTTACGGCACTTTAATGTTACAACAGATGCAAAAAGTCAATATTCCTTCGGATCGTCCTGTTTTTGAGGGTGAAATCGCTACTTATTGGTTTGAGGAGTGCATATTGGTATCGCTTTCAAAAGCAGTGAAACGTACGGTAGCGAATATTTCGGGTAATGTAACATTGGTGAAGGAGTTGACCGGGGGAAAAAGAATGCCTTTGCTGATCTATCTCGCAAAATCACCTGTTCCGGATAAAGCAACCCGGAAACTTTCTGCGGAGCTGCTGGCCGTAAATTATAAGGCAATGGCCATGGTTTCGGAGCCGGGGCTTGGACAGCTGATCATGAAACTGGTATTCCGGTTTAAACCATCACCGATACCGGTAAAAAGCTTTACCAATGATCACGATGCAAAAGCATGGCTCCGGCAATTTATTTAAAAACATCAAAATGTTGTTCGAGACTTTAAGTCTATGACAAGGCTCTTACATCCTCCACCCGTAATTGCAGGCTTTTCTTCCCCTGCCATTCATTTTCATCGATTTTAAATACCAGGTCAAACGGTTGACCGCCGGACAGGAGAGGGAGCTTGGAGGCCATATTAAAACCGATCCCCGTAAACTGAATGCCGTTCTGTTGCACCACAAACCGCAGGTGCTGTTCCTTTACAATGCGGCTGAAGCCCGTATCGCGGACTCCTTTTGCCAGGAATACCGGGCTCATGTTCCCCGGGCCAAAGGGCTCCATTTGGCGGAGGATATTAAAAAAAGCAGGGGAGATGTCCGCAAACGAAATCTCCGCATCGATAACGATCGCAGGCGTCAGTAGCTCGTCTGAAATGCTCGCGGCTACCACAGCTTCAAACTTTTCGCGGAAGTGGTCAACGTTTTCTTTGCTAAGGGTAAGGCCTGCAGCCGCAAAATGCCCGCCATACCCGATCAGGTATTCCCTACAGGCGTGAATAGCTTCATACAGGTTAAATCCCGGCACACTCCGGGCACTTCCGGCAACATAATCGCCACTTTCCGTTAATACCACTGTAGGGCGGTAATGATGTTCAATCAACCGGGAGGCTACAATACCGACCACCCCTTTGTGCCAGTGGGGTTGATACACGACTGTTGATTTGCGGGTAACCCAGGTAGTGTTTTGAACGATGATTTCCAGGGCCTCCTCCGTAATACTGGAATCGGCTTCCTTGCGCTCGCTGTTGTCATTGTGCAACAGTTCGGCGTACTCCAGGGCCTCCTCGTAAGACGTTGCCACAAAAAGCTGAACGGCCTTTCGTGCATCGTCCATTCTTCCTGCAGCGTTTACCCGGGGGGCGATCATGAAAACGAGATTATGTATGAAAAGCGGCAGGCTGGTGCCGCTTAAAGTTGCAAGCGCCCGGATGCCGGGATTGGGCTCCTTATTTACCTGCTGCAACCCGTAGTAGGCCAGGATCCTGTTTTCACCGGTAATGGGAACAATATCTGCAGCAATCGCCGTGGCAACTAGGTCAAGGTATTGATAGGGAAAGGTGGCTGGTAATGCCAGTCTTTCACAAAGAGCAGTAATGAGTTTATAGCCTACACCACAACCGCAAAGTTCCTTATATGGGTAGGCGCAGTCCTGTTGTTTGGGGTTTAAAATGGCGACGGCGTCTGGAAGAATGGCGTCCGGTAAATGGTGGTCACAAATCACAAAATCGATTTGCAGCGTACGGGCATATTGCACAAGGTCTACCGACTTGATGCCGCAATCCAGCGCTATGATCAGTGAAAAACCGTTTTCTTTTGCAAAATCGATCCCGGCTTTACTTACGCCATATCCTTCCCGGTACCGGTGCGGAATGTAAAAATCCACCTCCTGGTGTTGGGTCTTTAAAAAGCGGTACATTGCCGCCACCGATGTAGTTCCGTCCACATCATAATCACCAAATACCAGTATTTTTTCATGATTACGGAAGGCGACCAGGACCCGCTCCACAGCTTTGTCCATATCCTTCATCAGCCAGGGACTGTGCAGCTGCTGTATCTGGGGACGAAAAAAAAGCCTTGCCTCTTCAAAGGTCCGGATGCCGCGCTGTACCAGTATCTTACAAAGTACACGGTTGATCTTTAATGTGTTTTGTAAAGCAGTTACGGCATCGGGGTCAGGCTGCAGTATGTTCCATCGTTTCTCCATTTCGGGTGGGTCGGTTCGATCGCGGGCGATCCTTTTTAGTATTTTCTTTCGGTTACATAATGAACAAGATCTTGCAGGCCGCTGCGGTATTCATTGTCTGGGCAGGTTGCCAAAATTCCCAGTGCCTCGTTCTTATACGCATTCATTTTTTCTGCAGCATACCGGATTCCTCCGGTTTCCTTTACCATCTGGAGTACCCATTGTACTTTCTGACGGTCGTTATTATTGTTCTTTACAATATTAATGATTTTTTGTTTTGTAGCCTTATCTGTGTTATTCAGGGTATAGATCAGGGGAAGAGTCATTTTCTTTTCCTTGATATCGTTACCCGTGGGTTTGCCTACATCTTCACTGGCATAGTCAAAGAGATCGTCCTTGATCTGGAAGGCGATTCCGGTTTTTTCGCCAAAAAGACGTGCTTTTTCCGTCGCTTCTTCATTTTCGGTCACCGACCAGGCCCCGGCGCTACAGGCAGAGGCGAGGAGTGAGGCTGTTTTGTTTTTGATAATTTCGTAGTAAATCGCCTCTTTCAGGTTCAGTGATCGTGCTTTTTCTAGTTGTAACAGCTCGCCCTCTGCCATTTTCTGGATGGCATCGGACATGATCCGGAGCATGCGGTGGTCACCGTGTTCCAGCGAGAGCAGGAGCCCGGTGGCAAAAAGATAGTCGCCCACCAAAACAGAGGCTTTGTTTTTCCAGAGCGCATAGGTAGAAAAGAAGCCCCTGCGTTCATAAGAGTCGTCTACCACATCATCATGTACAAGGGAGCCGGTATGCAGGATTTCCACCAGGGACGCTGCACGGTAGGTGGCTTCTGTGGTAGGGCCAAACATTTTGGCGGACAGGAAAACAAACATGGGCCGTAATTGTTTACCCTTTCGTTTAACGATATACCGCATAATCCGGTCTAAAAGGGGGGTATTGCTCTTTACTGCAGCATTAAACCGCTGTTCAAAATTCTCTAGTTCAACTTTTATAAGGGACGTGGGAAGCTTCATTGTCAATGGGTAATATTATGGGCAAAATAAGGCTAAATCCATCAAATTGGGGTGATTTAATCTACTCATTTTTAATTGAAAATAAATAAGAAACGTCGTTTTTTTTATTATTTTTTTTGGTTAAAAATTTGTTTATTTAAGAAATGGCTTTAAATTTGCTATTCATTTTAGGAAATCGTTTTTAAATCTTAATCCTTAGTTATGACAAGCAAAAAGTACACATTATTGGCAGGTCTAGGCTGCCTTATTGCGTCTACAGGGTTTTCTCAGGTAAGCCCTTCGCATCCGTACACTGCGCCTCACCCGTTGTACGGTACTTATTCTGTTACAGATTCTAATTACTATTCTGGTAAAAGACTGCAGCAGCATAATGACTTTATGGTTGGTACAAGCGATTATCCCGCTAAACCTAAAGACATGTGGGAACTCGGTATCAAAGGTGGATCTTTCTTAGTAAACGGTGATGTAGATGCCCGTTTTGGAAATTCTTTTGGATTTGGCGGACACATCCGTAAGTCCTTGGGTCATGTAATGTCGTTAAGACTGGAGTATGTTTACGGTGTAGCCAAAGGGCTGAACTGGAGACCTTCTACAGGGTATTCAAAAGCTCCGGCTGACAATCCCTGGATCGCTGCCGGTTATGGCGGAGACCGTGTTAACTACAACTACAAAACAGTTGCTCAGGATCTGTCCTTGCAGGCACTGTTTAATTTAGGAAACATCCGTTTCTATAAAGCACAGACCGGTGCTACTATCTATGCGCTGGCGGGTGTTGGTGTAAACACCTTCCGTACATCGGTTAACGCCCTGAATGGTTCCAGCAAATATACCTTCCCTGCTCCCGGAACACAGGACAACACAAACCGTAAAGATGCGATGAAAGCAGCGAAAGACATGCTGGATGATTCTTATGAATCTCCTGCTGAAAGAGACCCCAGCGTTAAATGGAGCAAAATGTTTGCTGGTTATATCACGCCTTCTGCTACAGCAGGTGCTGGTATTGCTTTCAGACTGTCTCCCCGTGTAAACCTGGCTGTTGAAGATCGTGTGATCTACAACATGAATGCTTCTGATCTTTTAGACGGTCAGCGTTGGGCAGAGCAACCTTCTCTGAGCCCTGATAAAGACTTCTTTAACTACCTGACTGTAGGTCTGAACTTTAACCTGGGTAACAAATCCAGAAGAGTTGAGCCCCTGTACTGGCTGAACCCGCTGAACTATGCTTACGGAGAACTGCGTCGTGTGCCTGAAATCGTTCTGCCGGATGCTGACGGTGATGGCGTAACTGACCAATTCGACCAGGAGCAAACTCCTGCAGGTTGCCCGGTTGATACACATGGTGTAAGCCGCGATACAGATGGTGACGGTGTTCCTGATTGTAAAGATAAAGAGCTGATCACTCCTACATACTGCCAGCCGGTAGATGCTGATGGAGTTGGTAAATGTCCTTGTCCGGAAGGTTGTGGTGTTAAACCCGCCGATGATTGCGCTACTTTACTGGGTGCTTTACCAAGCGTAACCTTCAAAGCAAACTCTAACACGCTTTCTGCAGATGCTGCTGCTTCTTTAGCTACTGTAGCTTCTAAACTGAGAGCAAACCCCAACTGTAAAGTGGTTGTAGTAGGCTATTGCGCTGCTACTAAGAAACAACAGCAACTGAGCTGGGATCACGTAAACAAAGTGATTACACACTTACAGGAAAAAGAAGGTATCAGCGGAGACAGATTTATCTTCTCTTCTGGTCAGGAAGGTGGTGATTGCAACACCGTAGATATCCGTGCAGCTGCACCGGGTGAAGACGGACCGAATACTGTTGCTCCTCCGCATCCAAATCTTCGCAAAAAATAGTAACTTTTTGCTATAACAAATATAAACCCTTCCCGTTTGGGAAGGGTTTTTTGTGCGATGACACTAAACCGCAGAAACACAGAGCAGAGTTACGTCGTTGGGAAACAAACTATAACTCAATGCCTCTGTGGCTATAAAAGCGGGTATGGAATGTAGGAGGATGCCACTAAAGCACAGAAACACAGAGCGGAGGTATGTGGCTGAAGAATAAACTAACTCAATTCTTCTGTGGCTATAAAAACGGGTATGGAATTCAGGAGGATGCCACTGAAGCACAGAAAGCTAAAGCTGGTATAGGCGGCAGGAGAACCGACTTATAACTCAAGTGCCCCTGTGTTCATAAAAAAGCTGTCTCAATTGAATGAGACAGCTTTATGCGTTTATTGCTTTTCGGGGTATCCCGGCATTATTCGAATGACATTAGCACCGACTGTTCTTTCGATTCCAATATAGAATGCCCCATCAGGAACTCATCTACTTTCCGGGCGCATTCGCGTCCTTCGCTGATCGCCCATACCACCAGGCTCTGGCCCCGGCGCATATCACCGGCAGTGAATACTTTCGGGATATTAGTTTTGTACGCCTGTTCAGAGGCTTTTACATTGCCCCGATTGTCCAGTTCCACATCCAACTCTTCAAGGAGTCCCTGGTATTGAGGATGTACAAACCCCATGGCCAGCAATGCCAGCTCGCAGGGCATTTCTCGCTCGGAACCGGGTACCTCAGTAAACTGGGCCGGTTTTCCCGGTTCAGGGGTCTTCCACTCAAGGTCTACTACCACAAGGGTTTTCAGGTTCCCGTTTTCGTCGCCCCTGAATTCTTTAGTGGCAATGGACCAATGCCTGTTGGCACCTTCTTCGTGGCTGGTAGTCGTTTTCAACAGCATAGGATAAGAAGGCCAGGGCATGGCATCTGTACGTTCTTTTGGGGGCATCGGTAATAACTCAAACTGGGTTACTGAAGCCGCCTTATGCCGGTTGCTGGTGCCTACACAGTCGCTGCCGGTATCCCCGCCTCCAATCACCACCACGTTTTTGCCGGTGGCCAGTACCTCTTCAGGCAGAATATTGCTTTCAATATCCCGGTGCGCCAGGAAATCCTTTCCATCAACGCGTTTATTATTCTGTTTAAGGAAGTCCATGGCGAAATGAACGCCTTTCAATTCCCGACCCGGGATGGGAAGATTCCGGGGAACCGTGCTTCCGCCACACAGGACCACGGCGTCATAGTTTCTGAGCAGGTCATGAATACTGATGTTCTTGCCTACATTCGCGTGGCAACGGAATTCGACCCCCTCTTCCTGCATCACTTCAATACGGCGGTCTACCACCCATTTTTCCAGTTTGAAGTCGGGAATGCCGTAACGCAGCAGGCCGCCTGGTTTTTCGTCCCGCTCAAAAACAGTTACTGTATGACCCGCATAGTTGAGCTGTGCTGCTGCTGCCAAACCGGAAGGTCCGCTGCCTACAACGGCTACCTTCTTGCCAGTGCGGATATTGGGTCCTTTTTTGGAGACAAATCCCCGTTCAAAAGCGATCTCAATGATATGCTTTTCGATCTCTTCGATCGCAATAGGAGGTTGGTTGATGCCCAATACACAGGCGGATTCGCAGGGCGCCGGACAAATCCTTCCTGTAAACTCCGGGAAATTATTGGTGGAGCTCAGGATATCATATGCTTCTTTATATTCCTTCCGGTATACGGCGTCGTTAAACTCGGGGATCACGTTACCCAGCGGACAGCCGCTGTGGCAAAACGGAACGCCACAATCCATACATCGGGCGGCCTGGTTATTCAGTTTATCTTCCGGAAATAATTCAACGAACTCTTTATAGTGCTGGACGCGTTCCGTTACTGCTTTTTTTTGGGGAGTTTCTCTGGAAAACTCTAAAAATCCTGTTGGTTTACCCATTTTTTAATTTCTGATTTCTGATTGCTAATTGCTGATCGCTAATTTCTGATTGCTGATCGCTGATTTATGCTAATTGTTTTTGCTCTTCCTTTGCCAGTAGCACTTTCTTGTATTCGGAAGGGAATACTTTTACAAAGTTCTTCAGCTGGTTCTCAAAATCATCCAGGATGAATTTGGCTACTGGGCTGTTGGTATACCGATAATGTTTAGAGATATACTCATTCAGGAACTGGGCATCGGTATCGCTCACCGGATCCAACTCTACCATTTCCTTATTACAGTTGTCTGCAAATTTCTGACTGGCATCGTATACAAAGGCGATTCCCCCGCTCATACCAGCTGCAAAGTTCCGGCCGGTATTACCCAGGATAATGGCCTTACCCCCGGTCATGTATTCACAACCATGATCGCCAACACCTTCTACCACAACGGTGGCACCGGAGTTGCGCACAGCAAAGCGCTCACCCGCTTTTCCGCGGATAAAACCTTCACCGCTGGTGGCACCGTAAAACGCCACGTTACCAATGATGCTGTTCTCCTCCGCAACAAAACCGGCCTTGGCATCGGGGTAGGTGATCAGCTTGGCGCCGCTCAGCCCTTTACCAAAATAATCGTTGGCATCGCCTTCCAGTTCCAGCGTGATGCCTTTGTTACAGAACGCGCCAAAACTTTGCCCGGCCGTTCCCTTCAACTTCAGGTGTACAGTATCTTCCGGCAAACCTTCTGAACGGTATTTTTTGGTGATCTCGTGTGAAAGAATGGTCCCAGCTGCACGATCGGTATTCACAATATCGAATGCCGCTTTTACAGGAGTTCCGTTCTCAATGGCGGGTTTTGCCGCTTCTACGAATTTCCAGTCGAGTACCGATTTAATGCCATGATCCTGCTCTTCTGAATGGTAAAGACCGATACCCGCTTCTTCCTGCTGGCGGTAAAGGATCGGAGAAAGATCCAGGTTCTTGTATTTCCAGTGGGTAATGCCTTCTCTTACTTTCAGTTCACTCGACTGACCAATCATTTCGTCTACGGTGCGATAGCCTAGCTCCGCCATTACTTCCCGCATGTCTTCTGTCAGGAACTTAAAGAAGTTTACCACGTGATCAGGATTACCCGTAAACCGTTTCCTCAGTTCCGGATCCTGCGTAGCCACACCAACAGGGCAGGTATTCAGGTGGCATTTCCGCATCATGATGCAGCCTTCTACGATCAGCGCGGCCGTAGCTACGCCCCATTCTTCGGCGCCCAGCATAGCGGCAATCACAATATCGCGGCCGGTACGCATCTGACCGTCGGTTTGCAATACCACCCGGCTTCTTAATTTGTTCTTCACCAGCGTTTGTTGCGCTTCAGCTACGCCCAGTTCCCAGGGTAATCCTGCGTGACGGATAGAGCTGATAGGTGACGCGCCGGTACCTCCGTCATGACCGGCAATCAGTACCACATCGGCCTTTGCCTTTGTAACACCAGCGGCAATGGTGCCTACACCGGCCTTGCTTACCAGCTTTACATTGATGCGCGCATGGCGGTTGGCATTCTTCAGATCAAAGATCAGCTGTGCCAGGTCCTCAATCGAATAAATGTCGTGGTGCGGGGGAGGAGAAATCAATCCCACTCCGGGTGTCGCATGCCGGGTCTTTCCGATCCAGTCATCTACTTTGTCACCGGGGAGCTGTCCGCCTTCGCCGGGCTTGGCACCCTGCGCCATTTTGATCTGCAGTTCATCCGCCTCTGTTAAATACAGGCTTGTTACACCAAACCGGGCGCTGGCTACCTGTTTGATGGCACTACGCATACTGTCGCCATTTTCCAATGGTGTGTAACGGGCTTCATCTTCGCCGCCTTCACCGGTATTGCTTTTGCCGCCCAGGCGGTTCATGGCAATGGCCAGTGTGGTATGTGCTTCCCAGCTGATAGAGCCAAAGCTCATTGCGCCGGTAGCAAAACGTTTATATATTTTTTCAGCCGGTTCTACCTCGTCAATGGAGATGGGTTTGCGGCTGCGTTTGAAATCGAGCAACCCTCTTAAGGTGATCGCCTTGGAGGTTTGGTCGTTTACCAGCTTGGTGTATTTTTTAAAGATGTTGTAGTCATTCATCTTCGTTGAATACTGCAACAGGTGAATGGTCTGCGGGTTGAACAGGTGTGCTTCCCCTTTCCGTTTCCACTGGTAGAAGCCTCCTGTAGGAAGCTGATCTACGGGGCTGGGTTTCTGGCTGAATCCAAAATGATGTTTGGTTAATGCTTCGCGTGCAATTTCATCCAGTCCCATCCCTTCAATCCGGGAAGTGGTTCCGGCAAAGTATTTCCGCACCACGGCCTGGTTCAAACCGATGATTTCAAAAATCTGGGCACCCTGGTAAGACTGCAGGGTAGAGATACCCATTTTGGAGAAGACTTTCAGCAGACCATCGCTTACAGCTTTAATATAATTTTTATACAGCTCTTCTGTAGAAAGGGCGGTCTTTATTTTACCGGTTTCTTTCAGGTTGTGAATGGTAGAGAAAGCCAGGTAGGGATTAATGGCCGTAGCGCCAAAGCCCAGCAGGCAGGCGAAGTGGTGCACTTCCCAAACATCACCGGCTTCCACAACGATACCTACTTTACCACGCAACCCTTTCCGGATCAAATGATGGTGCACGGCTGAAACGGCCAGCAGCGAAGGAATGGGCGCATGCTGACTGTCAATCGCCCGATCCTGCAATACCAACACCTCAAAGCCATCATTCACCGCGTCTTCGGCATAAGCACAGATCCGGTCCAGGCCTTTTTCCAGAGAGCCGGGTTTGCCATCAGCCCGGAAATAACACTGCAGGGTTTTCGCCTGGAAGGTGCCGGTATCGATGCTGCGCAGGGTTTCCAGCTCAAAATTGGTAAGCACGGGTTGCTTTAAGGCTACCACATGGCAATCCATTTCATCTTCAATCAACAGGCTGCCGTTATCGCCTACAAAAGTGGCCAGAGACATTACCATCCGTTCCCGGATCGGGTCGATGGGCGGATTGGTTACCTGCGCAAATAATTGTTTAAAGTAAGAACTTAAATGCTGGGGCTGATCGCTCAATACGGCCAGCGGGGTATCTACGCCCATGGCACCAATCGGCTCTTTGCCGGTGATGGCCATCGGCGAGATGATATTTTCAACATCTTCCGAAGTATAACCAAACGATTTCTGATAGCGGAAAATCTGGTCTTCGCTCAGGTTGGTAAACATAACCCTGGGTTCAGGGAGCTCATTCAAGCGGATCTTATGCTTGTTGAGCCAGTCGCCGTATGGTTTTTGTGAACAGATCTCTTTTTTCAGTTCTTCATCACTGATGATGCGGCCCTGCTCCATATCTACCACAAACATTTTCCCTGGCTGCAGACGTCCTTTTTCAATTACAAGGCTCTGATCTACCGGTAATGCGCCGGTTTCAGAAGCCATAATTACACGTCCATCGCTGGTTACGCAATAGCGGGAAGGACGCAGCCCGTTCCGGTCCAGTGTGGCGCCAATGATCTTTCCGTCGGTAAACGAAATAGAGGCCGGTCCGTCCCAGGGTTCCATCAGGCAGGCATGAAATTCGTAAAATGCCTTTTTAACAGGATCCATATCCTCGTTGCCATCCCAGGCTTCGGGGATCAGCATCATCATTACATGCGGCAGTGAACGGCCGGTCAGTGCCAGCAGTTCAATCATATTGTCCAGGCAGGCAGAGTCACTCTGGTCGTTGCTGACAATGGGAACCAGCATATCCATTTCTTCCCGGGTAAACAGCGGTGATTCGAAGCTGTTTTCGCTGGAGCGTAACCAGTTCAGATTGCCCTGCAGCGTATTAATCTCTCCGTTGTGTGCAATAAAGCGGAAGGGCTGCGCCAGTCGCCAGGAAGGAAAGGTATTGGTGGCAAACCGGGAGTGCACCAGTCCGAAAGCGCTTACTGTACGGTTATCGGTAAGATCTTTGTAATATGTGCGTACCTGGAAACTGGTGAACTGTCCTTTATAAATAACGGTTCTGCATGACAGCGAACTGATATAAAAGCCGATCGGATCTTTTTTTACCGCGTTGGTGGTCAGGTGAGTGGCATATTTACGCAGCACAAATAGCTTACGCTCAAACTCTTCGGAGGTCTTGATATTGTCGGGTTTTTGAAGAAACACCTGCTCGATATCCGGTTCAACCGAAAGCGCCGAGGAGCCGATACCATCAGGATTTACCGGCACATTACGCCAGCGGATTACCTTCATATGCATTTTTTCTGCAGCGCGGGTAAAAATATCGCGACACTCTTCCCGGGCCTTTACCTCCTTCGGGAAAAAGATCATACCCACGGCGTACTCTTCAACCGCCGGAAGGGAGATCCCCATCTGTAGACATTCGTCATAAAAAAGCTCATGCGGAATCTGAATCATAATACCGGCGCCGTCGCCCGTATTGGGCTCGTAGCCACAGGCTCCCCTGTGATCCATGTTTTCCAAAACCGTAAGGGCATCTGAAATGGTCTGGTGATTTTTATTGCCCTTTATATTGGCAACAAAACCGATCCCACACGCATCACGTTCAAACGAAGGGTCGTATAATCCTTTTTTTTCTGTCATTTTTTAAATAACGATTTTAAATAAATAAGTTTGGCTTTTCAATACAGAGTGGGCAATCGAGCTGTGTAAATTAATAAAAATTCTGCTTATTTAGACAATAGCCATCTGAATCGATAAAAAAATTGAAAATTTTTAAATGAAAGATCTTTTTTGTTGAATTTTTTCAACAAAAAAACGGGCGGATTAAAACGGATTTATAGCTATTGCTAAAATGCTTCAGAACTTTTTATCGGGCAGTTCCAGACTGCGATTTAATGCCCGGGTTTCTGAAATGAATGGGTTATTTTTATCCCGGCAGATGATTCAACCAGTCTAAACTTCAACCTATGCGTTTTTTCGATTTTTTTAATGGCACAAATAAAAAAAGAGATCTCCAAAAAGGTCCCGGAACACAACCGGCAATACCACTCGATAAGGAACTCGAACTGCTGGCGGCGGGTTTTATCCAGAAATACACAGTCAGGTACCCGGGGCTTGATTTTTCGGTTACCAGTCTTAAAATACTGGATGACCTGCTCCAGGACGCCAGTGGATTTTATGAGGAAATGACTGCCGAACAACAGCAAAAAATTATTAAAGGCGCGGGCGCCTATATTTTTGAGGTTGCCCGTAAACATATTGGTGGCAGTTACTATTGGTATCAAAAGCTCGATCAGCCGATTTTCATCACTGGTCAGCCCTTTTTTGAAACAAGTATCCTGGCTTTCAACCAGGTACGCAACCGGCTGCAAAATGGCTCCGGCGATGATGTTCCGGGGTATTTTGAAGGGTATACCCGGTGCGTGCAGCAACGCCGTTCTGCCATTATCATTTAACGGACGCAGGTAAGTGCATGCCCGCAATGGCGGGGTTGATTGGCTGTCAACAGGAATGGTAAAAATCCTGCAGCGCAGCTCTCACCGGTCGGAGGCCGGGCGATCAATGGTTCAGACGGCGGCTGCACGGGGTGCGTTTATTCGCCGGCCACTCAAAAGATAAATACGCCGATTTCCGGTGAATGCATAATTTTGTTCAATTGTAGTACAAAAATATCCACTCTATGGTTGAAGGCATTAAACCGATTGGCGCCAAATCAATGGCCGAACAGGTAGAATTGAGTCTGCGCGAGTATTTTGCAAAACAGTCCTTTAAGCCCGGAGATGCGCTTCCGACCGAATTGGAACTTGCTGCTGCGCTCGGTGTAAGCCGGAATGTGGTACGGGAAGCATTGAGCCGTTTTAAAATGCTGGGAATCATAGAGTCGAAGAAGAAGGTAGGAATGATCATTTCCAATCCAGACATCGTGGGCACTTTTGAAAAAGTGCTCAACCCTGCCATTATGGATACGGCCACATTGCAGGATCTGTTTGAGCTGCGCCTGGCCCTGGAGGTTGGGATCGCCGATCTGTTGTTTATCCGCAAAACGGCTGCCGATATTGATGAGCTGGAGGTGATCGCGGAGAACGAAACCAAGGGTGATTTTTTCCGGATCAACAATGAGATTGCTTTTCATGGTAAACTGTATGAAATGACCGGAAACGAAACCCTGAAGAACTTTCAAAAATTATTGCTGCCCATTTTCGGTTATGTGGTAAAACTGGAAAAAGAAAAACAGGTATCCGGAAAAGTTTCGCATAAAGACCTGGTAAAACTCCTGCGTAAAGATGATAAAGAGGCATTTAAGAAAGGGATGCTGGCACACCTGCAACCGCATTACGACCGGCTAAAATCCTGCCGGTAATCGTATTGCCGAGCTTTCCGCCGCTGATAAACAATTTTCCGTTTAGCGGATTCCGGGTTGTACATTAATTTTTTTTGATGTAATGATATTATGCTCTATATTTGTTATGTAGAACATAACTACTTAAACGATTTGTCTGTGAAAAAAATAACAATCACGAAAAGGTGGACAGGCCTGATTGCACTACCCTTGCTTTTAGGAGCCTGTATGAAAGTGGTTAAAGAAGTGATGCCGGATTTGGGTAAGTCGGCCCCATCCGCAGTTGCAACGACAACAGCCACCGCATTGGCCGCGCCCTACCGGATGCTGCCGGTGGTACTGTTTGACGGTGGCAATGAAGGCGGTTATCACAGTTTCCGGATACCGTCCATCATCAAAGCAAAGGATGGCGTATTGCTGGCTTTTTGCGAAGGCCGTAAAAACAATCACACCGATTATGGAAATATCGATGTGGTTTGTAAACGTTCAACGGACAACGGTATTACCTGGGGCAGTCTGAAAATTGTGGCGGGACAAAACGCTACGGATACCTGGGGCAATCCTACGACCGTTTACGATCCAACAAAAGGGATCAATGGCCGCATCTGGCTGTTTATGTCCTGGAACCTGGGGTCTTTTACGGATATTAGTCAAATGAATTACTGGGGCTCCCGCCGTGTAAAAATCACCTATAGCGATGATAATGGTCTTACCTGGGCCGCTCCTTCGGATGCAACAGAAACGCTGACGCCTTCCTATATGAAATGGGACTGCGTCGGGCCGGGCATTGGCATCCGCACGCAGTTTGATTATCCCGGGCGCCTGGTGATCCCGGCAAAAGACCGGAATATTTTTAGCGATGATAAAGGCGCTACCTGGCAATATACTTTATTGCCGGCCGGTGGCAGTGAAGGCACGGTTATGGAAAAAATGAACGACCATGAAGGGGGATGGTACACGCGTATCGACCGGCCGGGCAGCAGTCTTCAGGGTAACCGTACGCGCATCCGATCCGTAGGCGATCTGCCGGGAAACTGGTCGCCCTGGGCCTATATCAGCCAGCTTCCCAGTCCCGGAACCGGGGGCTGCGAAGGATCTCTGTTACGGTATAATACAGACAGCCCGCATCGCACCTTATTTATCGGACCCAATTCAACGGATAAACGTTGTGATATGACCATCTGGTTAAGCTATAATGATGGCAGTACCTGGCCGGTGCACCGGTCGCTGATTTTTTATAACACCTGCGACTATGCGAATATTACAGCCGGCAGGGGCGGCTATTCCTCAATGGCAAAAACGGCAGACTATTGCGTGGCGGCGTTAACAGAGCTCAATGAAAATTTACACGTAAGCACCAGCAATAAATCAATTGAACTGCACAAGTTCAATCTTCCCTGGATTTTGGAAAACAATCCCGAGTAATAAAAAAATGTTTAAGGTCATACAAACTATTACTATGAAGTCGATCGTATTCTTCTGTTTTTTCAATTTTTGCTTTTGGGGAGTGGCAGTCCTGCATGCACAAAAAACGCAGGTAATCACAGGCACCGTGGTGAGCGAGGATTTGCAGCCTGTAGCGGGCGCCAGTGTTTTGGTGAAAGGAACCGCATCCGGCACTACAGCAGACACCAGCGGTATATTTAGTATACCCATACCGCAGCAGGGCGCTGTGCTCGTCGTAAGTGCCATTGGATATAAAGAACGGGAAATAACACCCGGCAGGGAATTGCATATTACGGTAACGCTGGAGTCCCGGTCAGATCCCTTAAATGAAGTTGTTGTAATTGCTTACGGCAAACAATCCCGTACAACCTTAACCACGTCGATATCGAAAGTTGGCAGCCAGGAGTTTAAAAATGCGCCGGGAGTGAATCCATTGGTACAGTTACAGGGAAAGGTGGCCGGTGTATCGATCCAGTTATCAGATGGACAGCCGGGTGCCAATCCCCAGATCTTTATACGGGGGGGAAGCTCTACATCGCCAGAAAGCGATGCGCCGCTGTTGATTGTGGATGGAATTGTCGGCCAGATGCGGAACATTAGTGACCTGAACCCGGATGATATCGAATCAATGGAGATCCTGAAAGATGCAGCTTCCACGGCACTGTACGGTGCCCGGGCAGCAAATGGAGTTATTATTGTTACTACAAAAAAGGGTGCTGCAGGCAAACCCAAGGTGAATATCAAGTTTTCAACCGGACAAGATCAGCAGGCAAAAAAATATAAATTTTTAAACGCCCGCGATTATATCTATGTAACCCGTAAAAATATTGCAGCATATAATACCACCAATCCGCAATTATATTTAAGCGGTGGCACTTATGGCATGTCTACCGGTAACCCGCGCAATTCAAAGAATACGCTTGAATTCCTGGACGTGTACATAAAAGATTACGGAGCAGCATATGTGGCGGATCTCATTAATAACCAGGGTTGGGAAACGATGGAAGATCCGGCCACCGGCAAAAAGCTGATATTTAAGAATACCAATTTTGAGGACGTGACCTATCAAACTGCGAACCGGTTTGATGTGGATGCCAGTATTAGCGGCGGGTCTGATAAGTATACCTATTACCTGGGATTGGGGCATAATAACCAGGAAGGGATTGTGTATGGTACCTATTACAAGGGCTATAACGGGTTATTTAACGGTACCATGAAGCTGAGCAATAAATGGAGTATGAACACCAGCTTCAGCTTCCAGCTGCGGAATGCCAATGCGCCGAATAATTATACCAATGTGGTAAACCGTTCGCTGAAAACACCACCAACTTACCGCCTTCTTTTTGAAGATGGTACCCCTGCCCCGGGAGAGGGCATCTCCTCCTTCGTGCCACGGCTTTACGAAGTATACTATAAGGAAAAATATACGGACGTAAAAGTATACCGTTATACCTCCAAGATCGGCGCGAACTGGGACATTTTTCCGGGATTGAGTTTTACACCGACCTTCTATTATTTTACAACGGAAGGCATCGAAAACCGGTATGAAGCATTCAGCACGGTATATAAAAACCGGAATGCATCGGCCAACCATAATTTCGACCGGCAGACGCAGCTGGATGGCATATTGTCTTATAACAAAAAACTGGGGCAGGGGCATCGGCTGAATGCGGTAGTGGGAACCAGTTATATCAATAATTACGCGTATCGGTTAAATGGCAGTGGACGCGGAGCTCCTACCGATTATATTACAACCCTGAATGCCACAGTGGCTGAAACGCAGCGAACATCCTCTACCAAATCCTCGGAAGCGATGATGAGTTATTTCGGCCGGGCAGATTATGATTATAAGTCCCGCTATATACTATCCGCCAGTTTAAGGATGGACGGCTCTTCCCGGTTTTCTGAAAAAAGGCGGCAGGCTTTTTTCCCGGGCTTATCGGCCGGATGGAATGTGCATAAGGAAGCTTTCTGGGAGCCCTTGTTAAAAACAGTCAGTTCGCTGAAACTGCGCTCCAGCTTTGGTATGGTAGGCAACAATAATATCGGCGCCTACGATGCATATGGCCAGTATGCAACAGGCTATAATTATGCAGGTCAGGTGGGGATTTTGAACACCACACTTAAAAACGACATTCTGGTTTGGGAAAAAACCGCTTCATTTGACGCGGGGGCCGATATCGGTTTCCTTAACAACCGTGTAACGCTGATCCTGGATTACTATAATAAATTAACCTCCAACCGGCTCTTTGATAAACCGCTGGATGCCACCACCGGCTTTGCTTCTATCAAGAGCAATTACGGCTCTATCCGAAACAGTGGTTTTGAAATTGAGCTGGAGGCATTGCCGGTACAAACCCGGGATTTTTCCTGGAAAGTCAATGCGACGTTCTCTTACAACAAAGGCGTGGTAGTCAAACTGCCCGCTAACCAGGAAGATAAAAACCGGGTTGGTGGTAATTACGTTTATGACCCTGCTTCGGGTACTTACAGGAAAGTGGGTGGGCTTGCGGAAGGAGAACGTTTTGGACAGCGTTGGGCGTATCACTTGTTAGGAGCATATGCAACGGATGAAGATGCGGCAAATGCGCCAAGAGATCTCAATGCCAGCGGCCGCGTAAAACTGGGCGGGGATGCGATTTGGGACGATCTGGACGGGAATGGTATTATTGATAACAACGATATGATCTTCATGGGATATATACGTCCAAACAAAACGGGCGGCTTCGTAAATACGGTCACCTATAAAAATCTTTCATTGCGCTTTGTGGGCGATTGGGCCACCGGTCATGTTATTGATAATAAGTTCAGGGCAGATGTTATGGGAAGCGCCCGGAATAATAATTCGGCCCTGCCGGATGTAATGGGGCCGGATGTATGGAAACAGCCGGGTGACCGGGCAACGGTTCCGAAATATACGGTGCAAAGCGATTACGATTATAATTTCAGGAATCATCTTCGCTGGGATAATGGCATCGGCAACTCGGATGGATCGAATAATTCATTGTATTACTCAAAAGGAGATTTCCTGGCGTTCCGCGAAATAACATTGAGCTATCGTTTTCCGCAGAAAATGATCGGCCGGATCTTTTTACAAAACCTGGAAGTATTTGGTGCTGTATATAACCTGGGGTACCTCACCCATTACAGCGGACTGATGCCTGAAGTATATACGGGGTCAGACCCGGGGTTATACCCCCGTCCAAGGCAGGTGATCTTTGGTATTAACGCAACCTTTTAAATTCTATGGAAATGAAAAATTATTGCTTACTTATTTTTTTAGGGCTGCTCTTTTTGTCCGCCTGTGAAAAACTAATCGATATAAAGCCCGACTCTGCCATCACGGCTGAAAATTATTGGAACGCGGAGGGGGATGTAACGGGCTACCTTACCGGCATCTATACAAAGTACCGGGATGTAATGAATAATACTTACTACCTGGAAGACCGGGGCGATGCATTTGGCCCGGGCCTCGAATCCGGGATGTCTTCTGCCTGGCAACAGAATTTAACGCCACAAAATGCACCCAACTGGCTTGATTTTTATAACGTGGTGCATCATTGTAACCTGGTTCTAAAATATGCGCCTGGCATCTCTTTTTCACGGGAGGACGATAAAAACAGGGTATTGGCCCAGGTGAAATTTATCCGGGCGCATATTTACTTTACACTGCTGCGTTGCTGGGGCGATGTGCCGGTTGTTACGGAGCCTACGGAAAGCGCAACCACGCCGCTACCCGCAAGAGCAAAAGCTGCAGAAGTGGTTTCCTTTATTTTGAAGAATATTGATGAGGCTATCGGCGCCTTCCCGGAAGACAATATTAAAGACAAGGACCTGGCTTCAAAACAGGCGGCCTATGCATTGAAGGCAGATGTTTTGTTGTGGAAGGCAAAAGTGCTGGGCGGGGGATCAACAGATCTTGCCGAAGCCATTGTTGCTGTGGATAAAGCCGCGGTGGGCTTAAGCCTGGAGGATGACTTTTCAAAAATATTCAGCACCGATAACCGCAAGGGCCGGGAAGTATTGTTCGCGCTGCATTTCGCAAAAGATGAAAAGTCGGATCAGTACAGCAAGCAACTGAAGCCGCGTGATATTTTTGTGCAGGCGGCACTTAACAAAAATGATATCCCCTATGCCGTAAGCGGCGCCCGGAGCCAGTATGCACCTTCTGATAAATTACAACAGGCGTTTAAGATGAATGCGAATGATAAACGAACAAATGCCTCGTTTATCATTGCCACGGGTGCTAACAATGCAGTGATCGGCGTATTTGACAATAAGATGCGCGGTACCGTTTATCCGGATAACCGATATTACGACAATGATATTATCGTATACCGCCTGGGTGAGCTGATCCTTTTTAAAGCGGAGGCACTGGCTGCGTTGGGTCGTACTACAGAAGCAATTACGGAGCTGGATAAAATACGGACACGAGCCGGTATTGGTAATTATAAAGGAGCAGCAGATCAGGGGTCCGTAGAACGGGAAATACTAAATGAACGCTTCAGAGAACTGTACCTGGAGCTCAAACGCTGGCCGGATCTGCTGCGCTTTCATTTTGAAGGCGTGATTGATGTTCGCGCGGAAGTAGCCAATATGAATGGCTCGGTACCGTTGTTCTTTCCCATTCCAAAAGCGCAAATAGATATAAACCCCAATTTGACTCAAACGGAAGGATATTAAAATAAAAAACAATGCTTACAAAAACGCTTTTTTCAATTTGGTTTTGTGGCCTGGTATTGATGGCCATCGGGTGTAAAAAACAAGGGTTGGTTGGGTTTGACCCGGTAAATCCGAATGCACCCGGGTTGGCAGATTCAAATAAATATGTAAAACTTTTTGAGCGCGGCTATGAAGGGTATGCGCTGTTCCGCATTCCTGCGATTGTGCGTGCAAAATCCGGTGTGCTGCTGGCATTTGCAGAAGGCCGCATGTGTGGTAGCTGCGGCGATGCCGGCGATATTAATATGGTGCTGAAAAGAAGCACCAACGGTGGTAAGTCCTGGAGCGATTTGATGGTGGTTTGGGATGATGGGGGAAATACCTGTGGTAACCCGGTGCCGATCGTGGATGAAGAAACCGGAATAATCCATTTATTAATGAGCTGGAACAATACCCGGGCCTTTGTAACCCGGTCAACCGACGAAGGGCTCACCTGGTCAACTCCAGAGGAAATCACCGCCGGCATAAAAGAGGTGGGCTGGACCTGGTACGCAACAGGACCGGTGCACGGCATCCAGTTAACACAAGGGGCTCATAAAGGCCGGCTGATTGCACCCACCTATACCACCGCCAGCAACTTGGGAAACAAGAGCTATTCCTTCTCTGTTTACTCCGATGATCATGGAGCGACCTGGAAAAAAGGTGCGCTCACAAAACAAGGAGATGTTGGAGAGTGTACGGTTGCGGAAGTTAGTACCGGCCTCTTGCTCAATATGCGTTCGTCTGTATCCAATGCCCGGGTGTTGGCCACGAGCACCGATGGCGGATTAACCTGGGGCAATAACCAATTGCAGCCGGATCTTATTGATCCCAAATGCCAGGCCAGCATGATTAGTTTTAAACAAAATGAGAAGTGGATGTTATTACAATCCAATGCAGCAGCTCAAACACGTACAAATATGATGGTGAAAATGTCTGCTGATGACGGGAAAACATGGAGCGCCTCATACACGGTTTTTTACGGAGCTTCCGCTTATTCCGATATGGTGCTGCTGGATGAACGGCATATCGGGTTGGTTTTTGAAAATGGAGATAAAAGTCCCTACGACCGGATCTATTTTAAACGCATCCCATTATCCAATCTTCAATAACAGCAGTATGAAGTTTATAAATTATTTATCAGGTGTCGTTTTTGTTATGGTGCTAATATTGACGGCATGTAGAAAGGATCGGGTCGGTACTGCGATCACCGTCGATTTTGCGGCCAGCAAAGTTGCACTTACCGCCGGCGATAGTGTTAGCTTTAAGGAGCTGGCGCAGGGCACCGTTTCAAACTGGCATTGGGAATTTGAGGGCGGGGAGCCTGCCCAATCCAACCTCTCTGGTCCTACGGTAACCTATAAAGTGCCCGGGAATTACTCTGTAACGCTGACGCTAAGGAATGCGGCCGGTGAAGTGACGCTAACCAGGGAGAAGATGATTACGGTTGGCTATAGCCGGGTTGAGGCGGATTTTACCCAGCAAAAGACAGTGGCGCTTCAAAATGAAAAACTGCAGTTTACGGATGTGAGCAAAGGATTGCCCGATTCATGGAAATGGGAATTCACGGCCCTGGCAACCGGCTCTGTGATTCGTTCGGATAAGCAGCATCCGCAGCTTAACTTTGCGGATACCGGTTTCTATAATATCCGGCTGATCGCGTCAAACCCGGATTACAGTGATACCATTGTTAAAGAAAAGGCATTACACATCATTGATCCGTATACGCTGGTGGCGGCATTTACCGCCGATGTGCAATCGATATACGAGGGACAACGCGTCCGATTCAGCGATCAGTCGCTGGGTATTGCCACGGAGTGGGCCTGGGAAATAAAAGGAGATGCAGCAACATTCCGGTCCGCAGAACAAAATCCTACGGTTCAGTTTCAGCAGGCGGGTCTTTATACCGTTACATTAAGCATCAAAAACGATGTAGCCACACATACAAAAACAGTGGAACGGTTTATAAGAGTGATTCCCGCAAATGGATTGGTTGGTTATTTTCCGTTTAATACTTCTATCAATGATGAGGGACCTTTAAAACTTTCTGTAGCCAGGAGAGGTCAGGTAGGTATAGAACCGGCCGGGCGAAATGGAATGGTAACCGGTGTAGGCAGTTTTGACGGTAGCGGAGGTCTTATTGTTACCGATAATCCCGGTTTTAATATGGGAACCGGTGATTTTACGGTTTCTGTCTGGATACAATCCTCCAGTACAGTGCGGATGATGGTATGGCAGGAAAGTGGCAAGAACGGTTCAAAAGATAACCAGGCCTGGATGCGCTTGAACAGCTCAGCCACACAATATACGGCCTTTAATACGGAAGATGCGGCGGGAGGTTCATTCCTGGCGCTGGCCGATCCGGGGAATATTGCAGATGGGAAATGGTACCATATGGTTGCTGTACGCTCGGGATTGGTAACAAAGATCTATATTAATGGCCAGAAAATGGCGGAACGCAGCTCGGCCACCGGTGTAAAAGATGTATCCAATACCGGAGACTTTAAGATCGGAATGCAGGAAGGATCCAGTAGTTTTAGTAATTATTTTATAGGAAAGCTGGACGAGTTGATTGTTTATAAAAGAGCGCTGAATGATAACGAGATTACAAACCTGTTTAATTATTAATGATGGAATGCATGAAACGATACTGTAAACATGGTCCGGTAAGCAGCGGGCTGCTGACCTGGACAGCATTCATTGGCATCATGTTGCTTATGGGAGCCTGCAGTACGCGTTTGCAGTCCGGTGCTGTACAAACGGTAACCGTTTTTGAGCCGGGTGTGGTATATAAATCAACCCGTATACCGGCGCTGGTGTATACCAAGCAGGGATCACTGCTGGCTTTTTGTGAAGGTCGTATAGGTACGGCAAGCGATTGGGCGGATATGCACCTGGTGATGCGTCGCAGCACGGATGGAGGAAAGAGTTGGGAGCCGGTCATCATTATTGATTCCATGAAGGGCGGTCCGGCCGGTAATCCAACACCTATCGTTGGCGCGGATGGAACCATTCATCTGTTATATCAGCGCGATTATGCAGAAGGGTTTTACACGTGCTCAACGGATGACGGAAAAACCTGGTCAAAATCTGTAAATATTACAGCCACTTACAATGCTTTCCGGTCGGATTATAACTGGAAGGTACTGGCACCGGGGCCGGGGCACGGCATTCAGCTGAAAAACGGTCGGTTGCTGAGTGCGGTATGGTTGGCTAATTCGTCCCGGTTAACACCAAGGAGAAGTCATTCCCCGTCTTGTGTAGCTACGATTTACAGTGATGACTATGGTAAGACCTGGGAGCGGGGCGCGATTATTGCTGATAGTTCCCTGAAGATCAGCAATCCCAATGAAAGTATGCCGGTACAGTTGTCGGACGGATCTGTGTTGATGAGTATCCGGAATCCGTCGAAACAACAACGAAGAGCGTTTAGCAGTAGTGTCACCGGCACCGGAGGCTGGACCGCAGCGCAATTTGCTGATGATTTATTTGATCCCACCTGTATGGCGCCCATTATTGCCCTGCCAACACTAAAGCCGCAGGGAAAGCCGGCATTATTGTTTGTAAACCCGGACAGCAGGGATATTGAAAAGCATCCACGCAGAAATCTTTCCGCAAAGCTATCCTTTGATGAAGGGGCTAGCTGGAGTTTTAATAAGGTGATTGATGCAGGCCCTTCCGGTTATAGCGATCTGGCCGTAGATAAAAAAGGGACGGTCTATTGCTTGTATGAGTCAGCCTCAAAAGACCGTGATTTTAATTACCGGTTGGTGCTGAAAAAGTTACCGGCGAAATGGTTTCGGAAAAACTAGTCTGGTTAACCTATGCAAACGGAAATCAAAAAAAATCTGTTGATACCGATAGAAGACGAAAATATACGAATGAAAATAAAAGGAATAATTGCAGCAACATTTAGCACACTGAAGGAAGATGGTTCATTAGACCTTGATAAGGTACCTTTACTGGTGGAGCAACTGATAACGGATGGAGTACAGGGCATATTTATTTGTGGCACCAACGGAGAAGGCCCCAACCTTACCGAGGAAGAGCGGATGCAAATAGCGGAAGCCTATGTGAAAGCGGTAGATAAACGCATACTGGTATTTGTGCATGTAGGACACAACGCCATAGCCGTATCGCGCCGCCTTGCAAAACATGCAGGCGATATCGGGGCCGACGCAATATCTTCTGTAGCCGGTTTTTATTTTAAGCCGGCATCCGTAAATAACCTGGTCGATTGTATGGCCGCCATCGCTGAAGCGGCACCGGGTCTTCCTTTCTACTATTATCATATTCCGGCTATTACAGGTATTTCCGTCGATATGATCCGGTTCCTGGAACTGGCAGAAGAACGGATACCCAGTTTCGCAGGAATAAAATATACTGCGGCAACATTACAGGAGTATCAAAGCTGCCTGAACTATAAAAATGGTAAATACGATATCCTTTTTGGGTATGATGAGTTGTTGTTGCCCGCACTTTCGGTAGGTGCAAAAGGCGCCATCGGAAGTACTTATACATTTGCAGCCCCGCTCTACAACGCCGTCATACGGGCGTTTGAACAGGGCGACCTGGAAAAGGCCCGGGGCTTGCAATGGCAGGCCGTGCAAATGATTTCCTGTTTGGCGGAGTTCGGACCGATACCCACGCAAAAGGCCATTGTAAGTTTGAAAGGGCTGGATTTAGGTCCCTGCCGGTTACCGTTAATGGCATTGGACGCGGATCAAAAAAAACACGTGAAGCAATTTCTTGAATCCATTCATTTTTTTGAAAACCTGGACCGGATTCAGCAAAAAGATGAACTGACAGGAAATGAAAAATAAACTCTGGCTAACATTATTCATAGCAATATATATGTTGTTCAATCCTGTAGCTGCACAACAGTTTAAAGTGGAACATTGGAAGGCATTGCCGGATTCAACCGGTTTTGCAGGTTCTTTTGCCGGGTTGATAAATGACCGGTTGATTGTAGCCGGAGGCAGTAATTTTCCTGGTGGCGGTGCGCCCTGGCTGGGATCAAAAAAGGTATGGTACGACCCGGTGTTCCTGTTAGAGACAAAAACGGCGAGCTGGAAAAAGATTGGCAACCTGCCCCGGCCTCTGGGTTACGGAGTATCTGTTTCATTGCCCGAAGGACTGCTTTGTATCGGCGGTAGTAACGCGGGTGGACATCGCTCTGAGGTGTTACTGCTGCAGCTCAAGAACGGAATACTGCAAACAGATACGCTGCAGCCACTGCCACAGCCGCTGGCAAATACCTGTGGTGTACTGGTGCGGAATAAGATCTATGTAGCTGGAGGCATTACAGCTCCTGATGCAAAGACCACCTCATCGGCTTTTTATGAACTGGATCTTTCGAAAGGGGTGCGTGCCGCCCAATGGAAAGAATTGCCCACCTGGCCAGGCCCATCACGTATGTTGGGGATAGCAGCGGCGGTTGGTGATTTTTTTTATTTGTTTAGCGGAACAGAACTGATAAACGGGCAACGAATATATCTTCGGGATGCATACCGTTTTTCAGAGCAAGCCGGCTGGGCGAAAATTGCTGCCCTTCCATGGCCGGTAGTGGCGGCTCCTTCGCCCCTGATGTGTGATCAGCAATATATCTATCTTTTGGGTGGCGATGATGGGAGCAATGCGGGGAGGGAGCTGCGCGAAGCACACCCCGGGTTTAGTACAAAAATGCTGGAATATAATTATCGGAATGATACCTGGTCCGTGTTACCCGGTATTAAAAAAGATAGGCCACTCATACCCGTAACTACCACGGCAGTTTTATGGAAAGACCATTGGGTAATTCCCGGAGGAGAAATAAAGCCGGGAATTCGTACACCCGCCGTACTCGGTATTTTAAAAGCTAAATAAGAACAGAACAATAACCGGCCATGCTATTAAAAGAAAAAAAATATTACAAGTGGATCGTTGTTGCCTTGTTATGGGGCGTGGCCCTTCTCAACTATCTCGACCGGCAGATGCTTTCTACGATGCGGCCTTCGATGCAGATTGATATCGCAGAGCTGCAGAGCGCAACCAGTTTCGGCCACCTGATGGCCGTCTTTCTCTGGATTTATGGCTTGATGTCGCCGGTATCGGGCATTATCGCCGACCGGCTGAACCGGAAATGGCTGATTGCGGGAAGCTTGTTTGTTTGGTCGGCGGTTACCCTGCTGATGGGGGTGGCCACTTCATTTAACCAGTTGTATGGTCTGCGGGCCGTAATGGGCGTCAGTGAAGCCTTGTATATACCAGCTGCTTTGTCGCTGATTGCAGATTATCATTCTTCCAAAACGCGGTCATTGGCGGTGGGGATTCATATGATTGGACTGTATGCGGGGCAAGCTTTTGGAGGATTTGGGGCTACCATTGCCCAGGCGTATTCCTGGCAGGCTACCTTTCATGCTTTTGGGATTGCCGGAATCTGCTATGCTGTCGTATTGATCCTGTTTTTAAAAGAACACCGGCCGGCAATTGAGCCGGCATCGCAGATTAAAACGGGTACTCCACCAGTGTCGAAGACCTTTAAAGTACTTTTTTCAAACCTTTCATTTTGGATACTCCTATTGTACTTTACCGTGCCCAGTATTCCGGGATGGGCGGTGAAAAATTGGTTACCCACGCTTTTTTCTGATCACCTTGGTATGGAGATGAGCGCCGCGGGTCCCAGGGCTACCATCACGATTGCTGTTTCTTCGCTGCTGGGTGTGCTTACCGGCGGATTGCTGTCGGACCGGTGGGTGCAGAAAAATCTGAAAGGGCGTGTTTACATCAGTGCCCTGGGTGTACTGCTTACGATCCCGGCGTTATTGCTGCTGGGCTATGGACGCAGCCTGTTGCCGCTTACCGGCGCTGCATTCTGCTTCGGTTTTGGTTTTGGTATGTTTGATGCCAATAATATGCCCATTCTCTGCCAGCTGGTAGCGCCAAAATACCGGGCCACGGCCTATGGTCTTATGAATATGACCAGCGTATTGCTGGGCGCCTGGATTACGGATTTTTTGGGAAAATCGGTAGATGCAGGCCACCTGCGCCGCGACTTTGCGCTGCTCTCAATCATTGTACTGCTGGCGCTGATCCTGCAATTGACCCTGCTGAAACCCAAAACGGTTGACTACAGGAGCGGAACCTGACGCATGGTTGTGGTCAATACCCGGCAATAATCTGCAGCCCGGCCGCCAGTGAAACATTCGTAAAATAAAATGAAGAGCTGCGTAAGTATAAGCATTATTTTTAGTGTCTGTATAAATGCATGCAAGCAACATCCATTGATTTTCTATTCCGGCAGATCGGTGAAGGGCAAAAGAATGCCTTCGACCAGTTGTTTCATCGCTACTACGAGCGGATGGTACGTTTTGCCCTGCAATATGTAAAGCAACCGGAGCCTGCAGAAGAACTGGTGTCTTCAGTTTTTATAAATGTCTGGCAAAGACGCGAACGGCTTCCTGAAGTGCGTACACCAGAAGTATACCTCTTTGTGTCTGTAAGAAACGCTTGTCTCAATTACCTGCGTCAATCTGCAAAATTGAGAACGATTCATCATGCGCCGGTACCAGATGGGGCGCAATCGGAGGATATTGGCCATACTGAGTACAGGGAGCTGGAAGCGATTGTTCATGCGGCCATAGAACGCCTGCCGGTTCAACGGAAAATGATTTTCCGGCTGATCCGGGAAGAAGGGTTAAAGGCAAAGGAAGTAGCGGAAATTCTTTCGGTTTCTGTCAGAACCGTTGAAAACCAGCTTTACAAGGCGGTGAAAAGCCTGGCCGACACAATCAGTGAATACCTGGGGTATCATCCGAAGGAACAGCGGGTAACCGGAAGAACGCTGTTATTATTTTTTTGAATCGGGTAAGTATACCGGATGTTTTTTTTGTCCTTATAAAAGCAGCATAAACAATATGAACAGGGAAAAATTTTTAGCCTTGTTGTCAAAGAAGATGAGAAATGAGCTTTCACCGGGAGAGGAACAGGTGTTTGAAAAGTGTATAAGGGAGCACAACGAATACAGGCAACTAAATAATGCGATCGGAACGGCCGTTCCTCCTGTAGCGGCATCCCGGCCGGATATAGAGGCAAGACTTTCAGCAATCTGGAAGCGGATAGAGGGGGACGATGTATTAAGAACCGTTCCGGCGACAAGACGCAGCTTCCGTTGGAAAAGCTGGCTAAAAATAGCGGCTGTTTTATTACTGGTAGGAGGTATGATTGTTTTTGCACGCTACTTTAATCAATCATCAAAAGGAGAACAGATGCTGGTCCTTCATACAACGAATGAAAAATTATATGCGACGCTTCCGGACGGAACGCAGATCACCCTGAACACGCATTCAATCCTGGAGTACAATACCGGTTTTGGCAACGAAAAACGAAAGATCGTGCTGCAGGGAGAAGCATTTTTCGATGTAACGGAAAATAAAAACATCCCGTTACAGGTGCTGGCCGGCCCGCTGTTGGTGGAGGTAAAGGGAACGGCATTTAATGTAAATGCATATAGGAACAGTCCGGAGGTAAGTGTGGTATTGCTGCGTGGTGCTGTGGAAGTATCCAGAAGGGGTGACCGCAGTGATAAGGTATTGTTAAAGCCCAATCAATGGTTACTGGCGCCCAACACTACGGCCGGGGCCATACAATTCCGGATTGACTCAGTGGGGCCGCAATGGGTGCAGCAGTTGCATTGGATGGAAGATTCCCTGGTGTTCAGAAAAGAACAATTGCAGCATATAGTTTTAAGGCTCGAAAAAAAATATAGAGTCTCCATTGAGATCAAAACGGAGGCGCTGAAAGAAAAACGGTTCAGTGGAATGTTTGTTCATGAAAGCCTGGCAGAAGGGCTCGATGCACTGAAAATGGCCTATCCTTTCCAATATAAGATTGAAGATAAAAAAGTAACGATCCGGTAAAACCACCGGCTGTAACAATTTTTAAAAGCGGGCGTATAATGTACAAGCAAACGTCATGAAGCTGGTAAGAAGCGCGGTATTTACTATTTTAATGATTGTATGGGCCGTATGTGTACAGGCACAGAACCGGAGCGTTTCTGTTACTGCACTGGGTCTACCGCTCAAAACGGTGCTGGGTCAGCTTCAGGAGCAGAGCGGCTATACCATTATTTACAGCGATGAGGTAGTGCTGGACTCAATGACCGCTTCGGTGGATGCCCAACGGCAACCCATGTCTGCCGTCTTAAACCGGATCTTATCGCCGCATGGGCTGTTTTATACAAATAGAACCGGCCAACTGATTGTGATCGGAAGTACAAGGCTGCGCGATCAAATACGGGATGGGCAGCAACCGGAACGGGAACTGGAAGGTTGGGTAAGTGACGCAGACGAAAAGCCGGTGCCGTATGCGTCGGTTACAATAATGGAGCAGGGACGCATGTTGTCTGGTACAGCAGGCGAAAACAATGGCCGGTTCCGGATCCTGTATGCGTTTGAACCGGGGAAGCGATACAGTTTGCAGGTGTCGTCCGTTGGCTACAAAACGGGACTTTTTACCATTGTCTTTTCTGATACGCTAAAACTGCAACCCCTGGTCCTGGAAAAAGATAAAAGCACGCTGAATGTGGTAACAGTGGCAGCTTTCAGGCCCCTTGTTGAAAGAAGAGCAGACCGTTTTATTGTAAACGTGGAGGGCACGCCGCTGGCCGATGGCAACAACGCTTTGGAGGTATTGCAAAAGGCACCCGGAATTTGGGTGGATCCGGATGGGGCGATCAAAATCCAGGGGAACGGGTCGGTTACGGTGATGATCAATGATGTGGTGCAACGGATGTCTGGCTCCGACCTGGCCGAGTTTCTTCGCACCATTCGCTCGGAGAACATTAAAAAGATCGAGGTTATTGCCAACCCGCCGGCGGAATACGAGGCATCCGGAACCGGCGGAATCGTACATATTATTTTGAAAAAGGCCCGGGACGAGGGTTTTACAGGGCAGCTTACTGCCGTGTATAAACAGCAGAAAGGAAAGCCTTACCTTTCTGCCGGTATTTCGGCGCAGTATAAGGTAAGGCGTTTTTATTTTTTTGGCAACGGATCCTTATCGAAAGAGGAGCAGGTGTACTATGCCCGCACGATCAACAGCTATAAAGATAACAGTACCTATGATGGGATCACAGACAGGATCAATAATAACCGCCAATTCAGCTACCAGGGAGGTGTCGTATATGATATTTCCGGTAAACAATCCTTAAGTTTCCAGGGTGGAATAACCGGAGTGGATCTTTTAAGGAACTTTAAAACGGGAATTACGTTAAAAGACAGCACCGGCAAGACGGTTGCCGGGAACTCGGTTACAGACTGGCGTCGCACACCCCGCCTGTTAACAGGTACGCTTAACTATAGTTATAAGCTGGACACCCTGGGTTCGGTGTTTAAAATCCTGGGAGATTATATGAAGGGAAAAAAAACAGAGAACATGCAGGTGGCCTCCGCGTATACAGACCCGCTGAAGGATACCCTTTACCGGAATCGTTATCCGAGCAATACCGCCATCTACAGTGGTCAGGCAGATTATTTACACTATCTTACCAAGGTTACCAGGTTACAGACAGGATTAAAATATGTGGCAACTGAAAGGGATAATACCATCACCACCGAGCAGATGGTGAACGATGTCTGGGTTGTTAATAAAAATGCCAGCAATCAGTTTATTTATGATGAAAACCTGCTGATGGGCTATGCGGCGATGGAGACTTCCATAAAACAAACCAGTGTTAAATTAGGGCTGCGGGCGGAAGAAACATATATGAAGGGAAACAATATTACTTCCGGACAACAGTTTTCCCGGAAATATCTGAACCTGTTTCCTTCGGTGTTTTTATTGCAGCAACTCAACGATCAGCCGGTTCCTGCCTCGCTGTCGTTCAGCTATAGCCGGAGAATTCGCCGGCCGCAGTTCGGAGATCTGAATCCCTTCCGGTTACGTATTGGTGATTATTCCGTTATGGTGGGCAACCCGGATCTGTTGCCGGAATATTCGGATAATTACCGGCTGGGATATAACTTCTGGAAGGGGTATACCTTAACCCTGCAATACCAGCGTACGAATAATATCATTGCAGAGTTTGCCAATCCCCAGGAAGATGGAGTGATTGAATATCAGACAAGAAATTTCAAATATCGTACATCTTATGGCGCGTCGTTATATGCACCGGTAAAGATTACAAAATGGTGGACGGCCAACGTCTATAGCGGGCTTTTTTATACAGCCTACGTCATCAATGATATCCAATTCGCCCAAACGGCCTTTACCCTGAATACCTACCAAACCTTTACGCTGAAACGGAATTTTGATGCCGCTCTCGCCACCGTTTATAATTCCCCGTATGTGGTAGGGAACACCAGGAATGCAACAATGTTTATTACAGATTGCTCATTTGGAAAAAAGTTTTTTGACAACAAACTGCGTTTAAGGTTAAACTTTACGGATGTGTTCAATACGTTCAGGGAAAAATCGCAAACCACATACAATGGAGTTAAGATCGATTTTTATCAGAAGCGACCGACCCGGACGATAGGTATTTCGGTAAACTACCTCCTGAATGCGGGCAAAAAGATCAAGGATAAAAAAATAGAACTAAGTGCGGAGGAAGAAAAAAGCCGGATATAACTTTATTGACCGTAAATTGGGGTATGTTTCATAAAAAGGGCAACAGCATTGTCATTATGGGCGTATCCGGCAGCGGTAAAACCACCGTTGGAAAAGCGGTTGCTGCGGAATATGGTTGCCGTTTTGTGGATGGGGATGATCTGCATCCGCCTGCTAATATATCGAAAATGCACGCCGGCATTCCTTTGACGGATGCCGATCGCTGGGGATGGCTGCAACGCATCAACCAGGAAATGCATACGCTGAATACCGCAGGGATTTCTGTGGTTGTAGCTTGCTCCGCGCTCAAAAGGAAATATCGGGAACTGTTGCGGCAGCATGGTCTGTCGCTTTTATTCCTGTACCTGAAAGGCAATTTGAACCAGGTAGATGCGCTACTGGAAAAACGAGAGGGGCATTTTATGCCGGCCGGATTACTCAAAAGCCAGTTCGAAACGCTGGAGGAACCTGCAGGGGAGGAGACTGATTGTATTGCAATACCGATTACAGATCTTCGGGAAGAACTGGAACAAATTCTTGCCGTGTTAAGGCAGCATGGATTTTCCTGATTCATGGTGTATTCGCCTAATAACTGTATTTTAGATATAAATACCTGCCATGGCCCTGTTGATCCTCGCACTCGGAATTGTTTTGCTATTGCTGCTGATTACCGTTGTAAAGCTCAATGCGTTTATATCACTGACGCTGGTAACCCTTTTTATAGCGCTGGGAAACGGTATGGCCCCGCCACAGGTCATTACAGCCATCAGTAAAGGGATCGGCGATACGCTCGGATCCCTGATTCTTATTTTAGGCATGGGGGTGCTGCTGGGGGCCTTGCTAACCGAAACCGGTGCCACGCAGCAGATCTGTAATGGATTGATGCGGGTATTTGGACCGGCACGGGCAAAGGCGGCGCTTGCGGTCACCGGTTTTGCAGTGGGACTGGCAATGTTCTATAGTGCTGGATTTATCGTGTTAATTCCCCTGGTTTTTGTGGTTGCCCGGCAAACAGGCTTGCCTCTGACATACCTGGCCATTGCCATGGCTGCTCCGCTCTCCATTACGCATGGCTTTTTGCCGCCACATCCGGGTCCGTCAGCAATTGCGATCCTGTTTAAGGCGGATATGGGTAAAACCCTGCTGTACGGTTTGTGCATTGCAGTGCCAACCCTCTTGCTGGCTGGTATACTTTTCCCGGAACGGATACGAAAGATCAAGGCAATGCCGCCGGCCGGTATATTCGGAAGCGAAGCAACGGCAGCATCAACTCTACCCGGTTTTGGCATCAGTTTATTTACGGCATTGATACCCGTGTTATTAATGGCGGCTGCAGCGGTCTCCGCTGCGTTTGACAAACAGCAGGCCGGTGTGTTCACCCGGCTGGCGCAGTTTGCGGGCGACCCGGGCATGGCGATGCTGATTGCCGTTGTCTGTGCGTTGTTCTTTTTGGGCGTGTTTCGTGGGGTTTCTATTAAATTGCTGATGGACCGCACCGGCGGATCGCTGAATGCCATTGCCACCATTGTACTGGTGATTGCAGCGGGCGGAGCTTTAAAAGAAGTCCTTATCCAAAGCAAGACGGCGGATGCCATTACGCTCTTTTTTCTGAAAACCTCCCTGGCCCCTCTGTTCCTGGGCTGGCTGGTAGCTACCCTCATCCGCATTGCTGTTGGATCCGCTACTGTGGCGGCGCTTACAGCAGCGGGAATTGTACAGCCGCTGATTGCTTCAATGCATGTTAAGCCGGAGCTGATGGTATTGGCCATCGGAGCCGGAAGTCTGATGTGTTCCCATGTAAACGATACCGGCTTCTGGATGTTTAAAGAATACCTGGGACTGAGCGTTGGAGATACGTTTAAAACCTGGACGGTAATGGAGTCCATCATTGGAATTGCGGGACTTGCCGGGGTGCTTCTTCTCAATTTGCTGGTATGAGTGACCGCATTTCAAGGCGCACATAATATTTGTTTGTTGACGACAAGATCTGCATAATTTCTACCGGTGATATCTGGTAGCTTTGCTGTGCAAAACGAAACATATGATCAGCGAAGTACTGGTATATATTAATAATCACCTGGGCGACAAAATTACGTTGGAGCAATTGGCTGCGGTGACGGGATACTCACCTTCTCATTTACATAAAAAGCTGAGTGCGGAATTGGGTATCAGTCTGGGAAAATATATTCAGAACCAGCGGATGCATACTGCGGCTTATTTTCTGGCGATGACCCGGTTGCCGTTGAACGAGATCCGGTACCTGGTAGGTTTCGAAGATGACAGTGCTTTTGGAAGGGCATTCCGCAAATTATACCTGGTATCGCCGCTGCAATACCGGAAATCCCAACGACACCAGCAGGCCAGCCCGCTGCAGGCTTTCCGGTATATTTCGACCAGCGGGACCGTTAGCAGGGTGCAGCCACAAACAGCCCGCGTGTTTGCTTCAAGGGGAAATTATTTCGATGACAGCATTTACAATATCTGGAGGGATGTGCGGACCTATATCCGGTCTGTTAACAGGGTCCCTGAAGATTTTGAGCACTATGCTGTTTTGCATGAATGTCCGCATGTAACAGGGAATCGCGCATGCCGGTACGATGCAGCCATCGTTCCCAAAGGGTTTAACCTGCCGGTTGATCCCTACCTGCAAACAACTGTTCTGAGCGGAACGTATATTCAATTTAATTTCTGCAGCCGGGTGCAGGATTATAAAGCCGTAACTGCAGAAGTCAATACAACACTGGCCCGGCAAACAAAGCTGCGGCACCGTCCCGGAGTGTCTTACTTCAAATTTGATTCTATGCCGGATCCGGACAAGCCAGACCATCTGCTTATTCGCTGGTATCTTCCTGTAATGTAATCATCAAAATAGATATATGAAAAAAAGAATCGTGGCATCCCTATGCTGTTTGGGGATCGGAGGGCTTGTTTTTGCCTTCGGCGACCTCCTGATTGACCAGGAGAACGCAATTTTTAAAGCCGACCGGGAACCGGAGAAATTTGCTGTATTGACCACATCGGCTGCTTACATGTGGTGGGCGGGACGCGGGTTCCTGGGCGTGTTGCTGGAAATGATTGGAACGGTTGGACTTTACCTGTACCTGCAAAAATCAAAAGCTGAAAAATGGGCGTTCGTGGGGTTGTTGTTTACGCTTACACACCAACTGTTGGGCATTGGCGTATTTGCGGTCGCCTATTTTCTCTTTCCTGCTGCCGGGCATTTATTTCTGAACGGGGCAACACAAGCGATGTCCTTCGTAACTATGAAGGGGGCGTTGGGTGTGTTTTTTGGCGTGTCGCTTGTAAGTACACTGGTTGGGCTTTCCTGTATGGCGATAGCGGTACAAAAAAGCAGGATGCTACCTGCGCTTTCCGGCTGGATAGCACTTTTGGGTTTCGCGCTGATACCAGTACCCGGCGTTTTGATTCAGTTTTTGGCAAACACCATCTGGTCCGGTGCTTATTTCTGGATGGCCTTATACATATACAAAACAATGAAACCGTATGGAACAACAGCGATTCAACCTGTTTAACCGGGCACATAAGGCGCTGCGGGGCCTTATGTGCAGCACATTAATCCGGTTGCAACAGGCGGATCTTACCGGCGAATATTCATTGAAACAATGCTGCCGTGATATCAACCTGGTAATAGAGCTGCTGGAGGAGCACGCGATCCTGGAAGATCATTACATCCTTCCATCGCTACCACCCGAAGCGCGGTCGTCGGTTTTGTTTTTTGAGCAACAGCATCTGGAAGATAAAATGCTTTGCTCAAACTTAAAGGAACTGATGAAGAAAATGGAAAACGCTACAACCGGTTCCCTGCGTGCGTCCGGTGTGCCGGTACTGCTTCAGGCGTATATCAGTTTTGCGGTCTTTAACCTGCAGCATATGAATATGGAAGAGCAGCTTTTGAATCCTCTGCTATGGCTAAAATATACCGATGTTGAACTGGAGCAGATCGTCGCGGAGGCCATAAAAAAATCGCCCTCCAAAAATCATATGCTTTTTTTGGGGCTTATGATCGAGCATCAAAACGATGAGGAGCTTTATACCTGGATTTGCAATATCCGGCAAACCGCTGCTGCTGCTGTTTTTCAGCAGCTGGAGGCGCTTAGCAACCAGGTGCTGCCTGAAGCGAGGTTGAATGCTTTAAAACAGCGCATCAAAAAAATGAAGCGCAAACAGCCCGGTTATGATGTACGGTAGTTCAATTAAAAGATATTATGCCATATGATTGAAAGGATATAATTTTATAAAGAGTGGGTAATTATAACAAACGCGCACCCGTAACAATGGCTCGCACCTTCATTGCTAAAACCATACTCAATAAAACAAAACGCCGGGATCCCTGGTTCCTGGATGATTATACGCTCAATCCATATAGCGGATGTTCATTCAACTGCCTGTATTGTTATATCAGAGGCAGTAAATACGGGGTTAACATGGAAGAAAAACTGAGCATAAAAGGCAATGCGGTGGCGCTGCTGGAGCGGCAGCTGGCTGCAAGGGCCCGCAAAAAGCAATATGGATTTATCGTATTGTCGTCGGCTACCGACCCGTACCTGCAGCTGGAAAAAACAACCCACCTTACCCGGCAGCTTCTGGAGGTAATCCTGCATTACCGTTTTCCGGTTCACGTAATTACCAAATCGGATCTCGTCAGCAGAGACTTCGATCTGCTTCAGGCCATTGACCGGGAGGGTATACTCCCGGAGGACCTGGACGGCAGAATAAATCACAAGGCATTGGTTACGTTTTCCTTTTCCACTATTGAAGATCGGATTGCCCACATTTTTGAGCCGGGAGCCACACCCCCCTCAAAACGTATAAATGCTTTGGCGCTGGCGCTTGAGAAAGGACTTTTCAGTGGCGTTAGCCTGATGCCCTTACTGCCATTTATAACGGATACGGCTGTACAACTGGAGCAGCTGTTTCAAACTTTTAAAGTGGTTGGCGCTAATTACCTGCTTCCATCAACACTGACCTTATTTGGCTCGGACCCTTCCGATAGTAAAACCCTGGTGCTCCGTGCCGTAGAAAAGCAGTATCCGCATTTGCTGGTAAAATACCGGCAGTTTTTTCAATATGGGTCGCAGATGCCGCTGTACTATCGCAAGGCCTTTGTAGAAAAAATGGAAGCAATGTGCCGGAAATACGAGCTTCAGAGTAGGTTGCTAATAAATTAACCGAAAGCCGACATTGATTTACGGCTTAAGGATGTGTATAAAACTGGTATCATGAACATGGAGAAAATTGAACCGCGAATGCAATTTAAGGTGTTTCAAAATGAGCTACAGCGCCTTGCTGTTTACCAAGGTTCATAAAAGTAAATTTCCCGCAGCAATTTTTCGAGCTTTTTTTTGGACGATTGGACTGTTGTTAAGCCGATTCAAAAGGGCTATTGTTGGGGCAGCGACGGTCATTGAAAGCAAGAAGCAGCCCGCAGGTTCCGATAACCAGATAGCCCAGCACCAGGGGAAAAACACTGCTAGCCATCAGGTTGCTGATTATTGAACCCAACGCTGCTCCAATTGAAAAGGATGTTGTTCCGTACAGGGAAGAGGCCGTTCCTGCAGTACTGCCCAAAGGCTCCAGCGCAAGTGCGCAGCTATTGGGCTCTACAGCCAGGGTAATTGCCATTATCAATGTTACTGCAATAAAAAACAGGAGCATATTTGGCGGATCTCCGAAGCTTATTGAACCCAACAGTAATCCTGCTGCTATCAGCGTATAGATAATAAGAAGCGATTTTATCGTTCGGTGAGCCCCGTATTTTGCTGATAAGTGTGCGTTTGTAAACGTTGATAAAGTCATAAACAAACCCATGCCACCAAAAATCCATGGAAACCAAGAAGGCTTACCATAAATTCCGCCAATGATATGTTCCGAGCTGGCTACATAAGAACTGAGTGCTGTAAAAAGCAGAGTAGTGATACCGGTGTATCGAAGAAACGTCCGGTTGTGTAGAACGGTTCCCATCGATTTGCTAATGCTGGTGAAATGGAGGGATGTCCTTTTGTTCTTTGGTAAAGATTCATCCAGGCGTAGCGACCATAGAAAAACGACAAAGCCGAACAAGGGAGGCGCTAAGAAAACTGCCTGCCACGAAGCAATATGCAAAATGGCCGATCCCAAAAAAGGAGCAATAACCGGTGTAAATAGAAAAACAGTAAAAATAAGAGACATGATGCGCGCCATTTCATTACCGCAAAAACGGTCCCGTACACTGGCAATAGTGGTCATAAAAACCGCTGAAGCGCCTACTCCGGCAATAAAGCGCGCTCCAAGCATAAATACGAGGTTGGGAGCAAATGCAGCGGCAATCCCTCCAAGTATGTAAAGCGGAAAGCCGATCCGAAGAATAGGCAGCCGTCCAAAACGATCAGACAGCGTTCCAAATATAATTTGAGCGATCTGGCCCAGGAAAAAGAACGAAATGATTTTGGCAGTTTCGGGTGACTTTTGATCAAGCCCGTAGTCCTTGCGCAATTCGGCGAATGCAGGAAGCATGATATCAATCCCCAAAGCCGTGAGCATCATTGCCGAAGCCGAAAGAGCGATCAATTCACCTTGTTTCATTTTCATAAGAATTGGGCATTTGAAATCCTGTTCAACCAGGGGATACTATTCCTATCTTTAAAAGTTGTACATCTGCATTTTTGCCCGTTATGCGGGTAAGTTGTTTATCGGGTTGTATGCAACTCGGCGTTATCATCGATTTATTTATCGTGCTTTTCGCAACATAGGATGCAGAATCGGCGAGCTGCCGGACCGAATTTCCCCAATCACTTCAAACCCATGGCGTTCGTATAGTGAAATATTCCTGGGGTTTGATGATTCGAGATACGCGATTGATCCATCCTTGTCAACGACTTTAAGTGCTTCCTTCATCAAAGCTGAGCCCACTCCGGTATTCTGATAAGCCGGATCAACGCCAATCATCGGTAAATACCAGTGAGGCTCAGCCGGACGAAATTTTTCCATCTGCTCAAAGATCCCCGGTAAATCCTTTTTTACATCATTGCTCACATTTTCGTCAAACAGCCGCACCAACGACTCTTCATCAGATCCGGCGCCAGGCGGTAGCCACAGGGCAACGCCTGCGAAGTTATCGCCCATGTAGGCTGTTCCTCCCTCAAATGCGTTGCCGCCGAAAGCCTTCGCTATCAAAGGGAACGCAGCAAGATATTTCTTAGAGTTTGGGAGCGACCAGCGAACCATGGGGTCAACGCTAAATGCTAATGTCAATACCGCAATGGCACCGGCTTCTTCTGATGGCTGAGCGATTTTTATTGTCATAAGGCTTCATTTAATATAAACCAATGTTGCTCTTGCGCAATGTTTATCAAAGGTACTGTCTGACTTTTGCTTAAAAGCAGTGTAAATCGGACATTCTTAAGGGGTGATTTAGACATGCCATAGCAGCATAAAAAAAAGTGTGTTGTAAAACACACTTTAGTGATCCGGATTGGATTCGAACCAATGACCCTCAGCTTAGAAGGCTGATGCTCTATCCAGCTGAGCTACCGGTCCGGATCAGAGGCGCAAAATTAAGAAACAAAAATAACAGTATCAATATGTTGATAAAAATAATTTCATCGGGTAAACACCGTTTTTTTTCTTAATCAGGCACCAACACATTACATTTTGGCAATCAAAAAACACTTCAAAATAAAGTAGGCCCCCGAAAAAGCCCCCTCGATTTGCTGTTGCGATTTGAAAGGAAATGAAAGAACTTGATATGCAAAAATAATAAAAAAACTATTGGGACTGTTGAAAGGAAAAGTTGTATGAGCTGCTCTTTTTCAATTGTCACCAACTTTTCTAATTTACTGGCTTGATTTGAGTTTTAGAGCGCTAGAATGAAGTCTGTCCAGTATGGTTTTAAGTTCTTGAAAATCAGATATTTCACCATGATTCTCCATATATGTGCAGAATTTAATTTTAATACTGTTTTTATCCCATCCTGGCGGCGGACTGTCCGGGATATTGTCGAACAATGTTAAAAGTCTTGGACGATTCCAATAGTTAATCGCATCCTTTGGCATGGTCTTTTGAAATTCTCTTTCCTTTCCCTTTGCAACTATAGTCTCCATTGTTGGGTCTGATATTCCTTCTTTGGTGATACTGAAAATTGTTTCATTTTCTATATACCCTGCTTTGATGAGATGCCCTAAATAGTTACGCCCCTTGTCATCACCATCAACGAGAACAAGGGAGCGCAGTTTGTATATAGTTATTGCATCCTGTGCTTTCTTTTTGATCTCGTCACCATTGGAATCGATCATTTCAATGTTTTTAGAAAAGAAATCTTTTAATTTGGGAAAGAACGTTAAGGCCTTGTTTACGTATCTAATATCAATTGAGCCCTCAAGGAACAAATAGACCTTATCGTACCCACCGCTTGGAATAAAATCTGGAGTGTATGCGCCAAGTATGTTGATAAATGGCTTCCATTGATTATTAGAATCATGTGGGTATAAGGTTGTTTGTGTGTACACCGTATCTCGGAATTTGCCTTTTGCTAGAAGATTATTTGAAGATGTATCGCGCGTATTCAAAAAGTGATAACTGTGGGTTGTTAACAATATTGGTGTATCAGACGAATAGTTTAGAAGCGCATTGTATAGATTTCTTTGGGCTTTTGGATGTAAGAAGGTTTCTGGTTCTTCGATTGCCCATATATATTGGGCGTTTGAGTTTTTATTAGTAGGCTTATATTTATCTAAGTATCTTAAGAGAGAAAACATCGTTATAGCCTGTATCCCTGATCCCTTCCTACTTATATCGGTTACTATGCTGTCATCTATTGAGATTGGCAGAGATGAAAGGAATTCTGTCACATCTTTGAACGGTATATTGAATATGAAATTTTTAATTTGCGGAGATTGCTCTTGAAGTATTTGGGTGATATTGCCATTGGCTGAAGATATTATTTCCTCTATGTTTTTCTTTATATTATCGAATTTACTTTTAAACTCCAAGGCACTCGGATTTCGTCCTCTTCCCCAGGTATTAAATATTCTCTTTGTCAACTCATATGTGATGTCTTTATTAATAAAGTTGTTTAAATCTTTAACGGCGGGTATATAGATATAATTTAGGCTGCGCCTAAAGTCATAATTGAAGAAGTCTTGAATCTCTTTTGGTTGATATTTTTGTCCATTTATCGGATCATTATACTGAACTTGTTCGTAATTGCTTCTCGAAATTGTCAAGGACAAGGTTACATTTTTATTGTCGAAATTTTTGATAATATCAAGGGAGCGAAACTCTTCAAATTTGGCAATGAGTTTTTTATCCTTTTTGGGGTCTAATTGAAATGTGACAGATATGGTAGCTTTTTCCTTTCCATTTTCATTCACATTAAAAGCGTGCATATCCAGAATTGCATCAAATGGTCTATTTTCAATGTTGCCGTTGAAAAACAAATCGAGGGCTCTCAAAACATTGGATTTTCCACAGTTGTTTTCTCCTGTTAAAGTAATGTAGTTGGAATTAATTGAAAAAGAAACCGGGTCCTTGAAAGACCTGAAATTTTTGATCGTAAAACGCGTTAGTTTCATGGTACATCTTGCTGTTTATTAATAATTGCCTCAATATACAATATAAATTTCAATATATTTCTGGCTGTAGATTCGAAATTAGACTTCTGATGTTTTCTCATTTGGTGTCCGTTAATTTCGGTTGTGTCTTTTGGGTCACTGGATTACCTACCGAACTCGGTCAGCTTGTGATTTCTGCTCTTTAACCAACACCATTTTTGATCGCTCAAATTCAAATAAGATGAAACGCGATCAACCCTTGTTTCCCCCAAGACTACAAAGTAATGTAGACAACGCCAATCGCTTAGTGGTGCTGTCGGACCTGGCGGATTTTAAGTTCGAGCTTGTATCTGCATTTAAGGTGCTCCTAAAGGAAATTTTAGGACAACCCAGTAAGCGTTGGTTAAAAACCTCGGAAGTGCGAAAAATGTTGGGCATGTCTGCCGGTACTCTGCAGACGCTCCGCAACAAGGGTACGATTCCTTCTACTAAAATCGGTGGAGTGGTCTACTACGATATTGAGGAGATTAAAAAAGTTCTTTCATCCTATAAATCTAAAGGAAATGGCTAAGACAACCAGGAGTGGGATATGTGCTCCGCCGACAGTTCAGCACATCAGAATTTATTTTGATCAGAGGGGCTTGCCCACGAAAGCCGCGGATGGTTTTTATCAATATTACAAGAGCCGGAAATGGAAGACGGGGAAAGGCAGTTTCATTCGTAACTGGAAGACCGCTGCCAATAACTGGATATGGATGCATCAGCAAAGCAATCGACCGCAGACAATTGAGGTAAAGCTGCGCTTACAAATTCCTTCAGGGATACATATGGTGGATTATGGCCAGTAATACGAAGAAGATCACGGATGAGGTGTCCTTTTTCTTCCGGCCTTCGCTAAAGTCTTTCGGTAAGCTTGCGGAAGAAGCCGCGCAGCTGGAAGATATGAAGCTGCTTTTTGGCCGGTTTATTCCTGAAGGGACCCTGATTCATTTTCCTTCACCTCGTGGTGTCGGAAAGAGTTTTTTCTGTATGCAGCTTTGCACAGCGGTGGCGTATGAACAACCGGAATTTCTTGGTGAACCGATCACCTTACATGGCAATACGCTGTACATCAATAACGAGCTATCCGAAAAGGTTTTACGCCGGAGAAGCGAAAAGCTCATGAGCAATCTTCCTTTTTCACCAGCGACAAGATTTAAACCCAGGGCTTATACGACAAAGAATAGTTTGGCTGATGATCTTCCGGCGATCATACAGATCGTGGAGCGACTTAAGCCGGTATTGATAATAATTGACAACCTGCGTATGGCATTTGCCGATACCGACACCAATAGTAACAAAGAAATCACCCGGATGATGTTTACCCTGCTCGCTTTATGCGAAAGTTCCAAGACAGCCATTGTTGTGACCGATCATTTCAGAAAACATACTTCTTCATTGCTAAGCGATAGCGATCTCCAGGCGGGAAGTGGTGTAAAAACAGATCTGGCCGACGGTGATTTCTTTTTAAGAAAGAGTGCGCAGGATAAAAATTTACGCTTGCTGAAGAGGGGCAAATCCAGGCATTTTGAAGAAGCAGACAGAGCAAAGCTCTTACGCCTAAACCCACAAACGTTGTGGTTTGAATTGGTGGAGGACGACGTTAACGAAGCGGAACACATCGGGATAAAGTCGATCAAAAATAAAGAGGAGCAGCTTGACATGGCAAAGCTGTTACAGGAAAATGGTAAATCAATTCGTGAGATAGCGGGTATCCTGGGCAAGAGTAAATCCACCGTTCAGCGATGGTTGAATAAACCGGAGGGCGACGCCAACGGCACCGATATAGCAGAAGAACGCCGGAAGGCACAGTAAGAAACAAAGACACACAGAGTTGAATTGTCCCAAAAATTTCCGGCGCGTGAAAATGGGACACTGTTTTTAGCTAATGGATTGGCGGATAATACTAATCATGAAAAAAGTGGGACAGTTCGACCACAAAAATGGGACACCTGATAAAAAATGGGACAGTAAGCAATAGAACATCAGTTCACAATTATTCACAATTAAAAACGTACACAAAATGAAAACACCAAAATTTGCTTTGATCGCTGCACTATCACTGGCAATGTTCAGCTGCTCCAAAGAAAAAGTTAGCAGCAACCTGCCAGAACAATTACCTGAATCCTCAAACGCTGTGATGAGGCCAGCAGTAATAACCGGGGTGACGAACCCCTATGACGAAATCGGTCGGCAGCACAACGAGCTGCTATCAAAGACCCGGTATTATATAGAAAGAGGTGGGGAAAATACCATTAGCGGGCGCAGCCGGTTTGTTGTAAAAGTTACCGGTATTGATAAAAAGGCCGCTGACCTGGACGCGTTTGTTATAAAAATTATCAGCGATACGGCTTCCCGTTTTCATAATACTATAGAAAGGCAATCGCAAAACCCTGCTGTAAAAAATCACCTGTATCAGATCTGCGATGCGATAAAGCTGCTTAAGGAAAAACAGGATATCGAAGCTGTTAAAGCAAGAATTAATGAAATAGAACAGCAGATATCCAACGCAATCAATCTTAATCAGACGGAAAAACGAGCGCTTTTTATAGCCGCTTCTGTAGCAAAACATTCAACCGAATATTGGTTGAATGATCCGGAACTAAACCCAACAAGCGATAGCAACCTTGCCCAGCGACCCAATTTTATCAAGCGGGCGTTGAAGGCGATTGCCGCCGCTACCGTTGATATGGTTGCTGCTGTTGAAACAGCCTTTACCGATGGCGACATGGCAGAAATAGTAGCAGAAGCTGGTGCCACAAGCTCCCATTTCTACGAAACGATGGACTATTTGCCCGGTTGGTCATAACCTTATCGCTGTCCCATTTTTAAAAAAAGAGTCAAGACTTATTTATTAACTATAAACGCAAATCAACATGAAAACCAAATTTTTTGCCTTGCTTTCCTTCTTAGTCGGCGTAATTTCTTGTGGTAAGGAGGAAGCACTTGAACAAAAGACGGCCGGGGTAACCAGGAAGGCGCCTATTGAAGCGATCAGTTTATCAAGGCCGGGGAATGGTAGTAATCCTTTCGATAGCATCGGCATTTTACACAACGCGGGTATCGAAGCGTGCCAAAAATTCCTTGCAAAAAGTAAGGATACCAGCTTCCGAAAAGCGAGCAGTTTTCTTTATGATTTTTATAAAAGGAGCGGCCATAAACCTGGCCCGGAGCTAAAAACGCTGCCGGCTTACTTTAAAAACATGAAAGATAGCTACAGGAATTTGCTGGCGAACGCCGAATTAAGTCCTTCCGCAAAAAAAATCAGTATGGAGCTTTTTGATACGCTTGCTGCAATTAATTCCCTGGATTATGTAATTCTGAAACGTAAAATTCTGAAGATCGAAGAAAAAATACCGCAGCTTTCTGTCTCATCGCGCGAAAAAAAATTGCTGCTAACGGCCTGCTCTGTTGCACGTCATTCTGCTTATCTCTGGTTCAATCAGCCGGTAAAGTTGATGACTTTAGGAAAATTCTGGGATACGGTGAAAGCCGTTTTTGGCGTGGTGAATGTCGTGATTGCCGATGTGTGGGCGACTTATGTCACGGTAACCGTTGGCCCGATTATAGAAGATCCGATTTATACCATAGGTATTTGCAGCGTCGGTACCGCTTTATTCTTTGGCCTTTGCTAATGTAACGCACTTTAAATTTCAGGTTCATAAACCTGCTTTGTACAAACAATAATTATCAATAACAACTACTGACAGAATTTCCGGCTTTTAGAGGGCCTTACGCTTCGCAGAAGCGAGGGGCGGAGCCCCTTTACCTTCCGCGAGGAAGTAGCAAGATATACGTTTGTATGACAAACGGCGCTTGCCCGTTGCTCCGGAGTCGCAACGAGGGCTGGAATAACGCTCGAAACTCGGTTATTCTGTCAGTTTATCAACTGGAATCACATGGAAAATATAGATAGCAATGCGAAACTTTCCGGTCAGCGGTCTTACAGAATCAATCTGCGGCTTACGGAGGCAGAGTTCAAAAAGCTGGCTGCAGCCGTTAACCAAACGCTGCACAAGTCGCTCAGTTCCTATGCCCGGAAATTGCTTTTAGGTAAGCCCGTCACGATATTAACGAGGGACGAAAGCAAAGACAAGGCCATCTACGAACTAAGTTTAATCCGGGCAGAATTATCGGCAGTTGCCAATAATTTCAACCAGGTCGTAAAGCGCATCCACCGGCTTGACCTGGCTGGTAACAAAAACTATTGGCTTGTTACCTGCACTCGCTTGCAAAAGGAACTGCTGGAAAAGATTGATAGTATTCAACAGCATATTTCAAAAATGTCAAAGCAATGGTCGTAAGGTTTGTAAGCGGTAGATCTATAAAGGGGGCTGTTAACTACAATGAAGAGAAGGTGCGGCTTGGCAAAGCAAACCTGATACATGCAGAGAAGTATCTCGACGATCCGGCTGATCTTTCGTTTAAAGATCGGCTTTCGAGATTGGAGGATCTGGCCGCTTTGAAGGAGCGGACAAAAGAGAATTGCGTTCATGTCTCCTTGAATTTTGATCCCACTGAACAGATGTCTGATGAAAAGATGATCCGTATTGCGAGAGATTATATGCAGGGGATCGGGTTCGGCGATCAGCCTTTTTTGGTGTACCGGCATCATGATGCAGCACACGTACATTGCCACATTGTTTCGACAAATGTGATTTCTCGCGATGATAAGATCTCCCTTCACAACCTGGTTCCGAATTTTTCAGAGCCGACGCGCAAGAAGATTGAAGAAAAATATGGGCTTATCCGCGCCGAAGGCAGGGGGAAGGAACAGGAGCGGATGTTAAAACCTGTGGATCTGGAAAAGGCTATATACGGAAAGGCAGAGACAAAAAAGGCGATCTCCAATGTAGTAAGAACGATTGTCCGGGAGTATAAATTTTCTTCGCTTGCGGAGCTGAACGCCGTGCTAAAGGAATACAATGTTGCGGCTGATCGTGGCGAGCCGGACAGCCCCATGTTCAAAAACAAAGGGCTTGTTTACTCATTGCTGGATAAAAAAGGGGAAAAGATTGGTGTGCCGATTAAAGCAAGTGCCATTTATACCACACCAACGATGAAGAAATTGGAAGAACGCTTTGATAAGAATAAGGAAGCGCGCAAAAGCTATCGTGAACCATTAAAGCATGTCATTGATAGAATACTGCCGTCGGCAAAAGACAGGGCAGCGTTTCAATCACTGCTTGCAAAAGAAAATATCAAAGTTGTTTTTCGTGAAAACGAATCCCGTGTTTATGGGATCACGTTTGTGGATCACCGCTCTAAAACAGTTTTTAACGGTAGTGATCTTGGAAAGCCATACAGTGCAGCAAGCATCCAGGCTCGAATCGGTGCAGATCCATCGGCGGCAAATCGGGAGAAAGCCGCAAATGAAACAATAAGTAAACAGGCGCTTGACACCATAGATTACAAACAAGGAATAGGCTCCACCCTGGGGCAGCTGTATGCTAAAGGACTGCGACTGCAAACCGGGGTAAATGATAATAGCGATCATTTTTTTATCGGCCATCGGAAAAGCAAAGCAGAAAATTACGCGCGACTTACACAGAAAATGGAAGCCTATTTCCGGGTGAACAAGGTAAGCCCCGGCTTAATTAGCCAGCTTAATGACTGGGTTAAAGAACAGAAAACGGTCGTTGCTCCGGCATTATTTCTGTCAAATGCCTTTACCTCTTTTATTAATGTAATGCTGCAAAAAGAGCGGGAGCAGCAGGCATTTGCTATGTATGTTCCCAAAAAGAAAAAGCGAAAACCTCGTTAGGACTAATTCATTTCTTGATGCAAAAAACACTATTATATGGCTACAGGAGAAAACGAACAGGGCCTCAGGTCAATCGTTGATTTTACAAGACTGATCAGTATTGCTATCCTGATCATACATTTTTATAGCAGCTGCTACCCGGCTTTTAGGGCCTGGGGTCTGACTGCTGATGTGTCCAGCCGGATTGTACTTAACATCAACAGGCTGCCTTTCTTTTCGTCACCGTTAACGGCAAAGCTATCCGCAATGTTGCTATTGTTGGTCTTTGTGTTGGGGGTAAAGGGAAAAAAGAATGAAAAGCTTAGCCTGAAACTGGCGCTAAGCTATTTTTTAACCGGTCTGGTTTTATATTTTATCAGTCATTTATTCCTTTTCGTACGTGGCGAAGTCATCCTGATGGCAAGCGGTTATATATCGGTGACTGCTATCGGATACTTACTTATGGTAACAGGCGGTACCTATTTGTCCCGTATCCTTAAGGTGAAGCTGCAAAAAGATATATTCAATAAGGAGAATGAGACGTTTCCCCAGGAGGAACGGCAGTTGGAGAATGAGTATTCCGTTAATCTGCCTGCTAGGTATAATCTGAAAGGCAAGGAGCGCAGATCGTATGTGAACTTTATCAACCCCTTCAGGTCGATACTCTGTTGCGGGACCCCGGGAGCAGGGAAAAGTTACTTTGTTGTTCGTCATGTGATCACTCAGAACATCAGCAAGGGCTTTACCATGTTTCTTTATGACTTTAAGTTTCCTGACCTTTCAATTATTGCTTACAACACATTCCTAAAAAATCGACACAAGTATAAGGTTATACCAACGTTCTATGTGATAGACTTTGACAATATCTATCACAGATGTAATCCGCTGCACCCCGAGAGCATGACGGACATAACGGATGCTACGGAGAGCAGCCGGACGATTATGTTAGGACTCAACAGACAATGGATCCAGAAAACCGGCGATTTCTTTGTGGAATCTCCAATAAATTTTTTAACTGCTGTAATATGGTATCTCAAAAAGCACCGGGGTGGAAAATTTTGCACGCTTCCGCATGTAATAGAGCTCATGCAGGCCGACTATCGGGACCTGTTCCCTATTTTGGGAAGTGAAGAAACGATCGAAGTGCTGGTCAATCCCTTTGTTTCAGCTTATAAGAACCGGGCAATGGAGCAGTTGGAAGGGCAGATTGCTTCGGCGAAGATCGCCCTTGCGCGGTTGTCTTCGCCTATGATCTATTATGTGCTTACCGGAAACGATTTTACGCTTGATATTAATAATCCGGACGAGCCAAAAATAGTTGCTGTTGGCAATAACCCTGCAAAAACCCAGGTGTATGGGGCTGTAATATCGCTTTATGTCTCAAGGATGCTAAAGCTGGTTAATCAGAAAGGAAAGCTGCCCAGTTCATTGATTTTTGATGAATTTCCCAGCGTGTATGTTGGTGGTGCCGCAGGCATAGAGTCTACAATAGCCCAGGCAAGGTCTAACCGCGTAGCAACGGTGCTGGCTGTTCAGGATATATCACAGTTGCGAAAGGATTATGGCAAGGAGAGCGCTGATGTGATCTTCAGCATTGTTGGCAATATAATAAGCGGGCAGGTACTGGGCGATACAGCCAAGACGCTCAGTGAGCGCTTCGGAAGGATCATGCAGGAGCGGGAGAGCTATTCCATCAATGCCAACGACACGTCTGTCAGTAAGTCCACCCAGCTGGAAACGGCAATCCCGGCATCAACCATTTCAAACCTGTCCTCTGGTGAATTTGTAGGAGCGGTTGCCGACAATCCCGATATGAAAATACCGCAAAAGGTATTTCATTGCGAAATTATCAATGATCGTGACGCTATCGCGGCTGAGGAAAAGGCCTATGTTCCGATTCCCAAGCCAAGAAATGTAACCCAGGAGGAGATTGAAGAAAACTACCTGAATATTAAAGACGATATCCGGGAACTCATTGCGAGTGAAATGGAGCGCATAGAAACTGATCCTAACCTGGCCCACCTGATCATTCAACAGCCCGAGTCAAAGAAAAATCTATAAAACTATTTCTGATCTCGTATAAAGGTGAACCTTTCAGCAACAAAAAAATGGACTTTTTAGCAATCGAAAAGATCAGCGATAAAAGCAATTTTGTTCTATAACTTTTAAAAAGGCTAAAAATGAGCAAAACAATCTTAATTACAGGAGCCGCAAGCGGTTTTGGAAAAATCGCAGCATTCGATTTAGCCCAAAAGGGCCATAAGGTAATTGCTACAGCACAGGTGTATCCGCAGATGAGCGATCTCATAAGAGAAGCAAAAGAGATAGGAATCGAGCTTACCGTTGATAAACTGGATGTAACTGACCCTCGTGATCGGGCATATATTGTCAGCAAATACGATATAGATATCCTGATCAGCAATGCGGGTATTATGCAAGGCGGCCCTATCGCTGAGCAGCCCCTGGATCTTATCCGGTCCATGTTTGAGACTAACGTTTTCGGCGCTTTGGAACTGGCTCAAGGCTTCATTAGAAAGTTCGTAGCAAAAAAAGCGGGTAAAATAGTCTTCACATCATCAATGGGAGGTTTGTGGACAGTTCCTTATGTAGCTGCATATTGCGCGTCAAAACATGCACTTGAAGCTATCGCGGAGGGGCTGAAAACGGAGCTGGCCCCATTCAATATCAAGATTGCAACCTGTAATCCCGGGGTATTTGGTACGGGATTTAACGACAGAGGTGCCGATTCTATTTTCCGCTGGTACAATCCGGAAGTAAACTTTACGCCGCCATCCGCATTTGATGGGACTGCCGAGGCGCTCGCCAATCAACTCGATCCGCAATCTATGGCAGATTGTATTGTAGATGTAGCGCTTGATGACAATAGCAATTTTCGGAACGTACATCCTAAGGAAACGGAAGATTTTGTAAAGCAGCTACAAGCCGGAGCCTGGACGGCCAAAAGTTAAGATACACCGACCATTTTCAATACCTAAAAATAAAGAAATGAATATAACATATAGCGATGCGACAAAAGCATTGAATGCCGCTATCGAAAAGGCAGGTGCACTCAATATACCAGTAAGTATCGCCGTTGTAGACAATGGTGGTCATCTGATCTCATTTGCACGCTTAAACAGCGTTTACGGTGTTATTGACTTTGCCGTTAAAAAAGCGAAGACTGCTGCCATGTTCGGCGTGGACAGCGATATAATGGGAGATATTATTGCCGGTGCGCACCTTCATGCCTATGGGATGATAAACGCAAACGACGGCTTACTTACGATTGCCGGCGGCGCTGTACTGAAGGATAAAGAAGGTAAGATCATAGGGGCTGTAGGTTCTTCAGGGGGAACGCCGGAGCAGGATAAAGAAATAGCTTTGGCCGGCGCTGCGGCAATCTCCTGATTTTTGAGATATTTGTAAAATGGAAGCAAGTAAGGAACTTATTTTTGATAAACTTGTTTATTCCTGTGCATTTGAAAAACACAGGGGTGCTGAAGAGTTTATGCCGGAACACTTTCTCGGTTTTCAGCTTTCGGGCGAAACCCATGCATTTCATGCAGAGGGACAAACGGTAATCAGCGAAAATACAGTTGTCCTGGTCCGAAAGAACCAACTCGTCCGGACGATCAAATATCCTGGCAAGTCAGGTAAGTATCAATTTGTTTCCATATCCCTGGATCAGGAGACTTTACGGGAATACGCTATAGAAAACAAGATCGTGGTGAATGCTCCCTATCGGGGAAGGCAGCAGCTTTTCTTTGAACCGGATGATTTCCTGCGGTCTTATTTTCTTTCTCTTGCTCCTTATATTAATAAAACAAAAAATGCTACGCCAAGATTAGCCGAATTGAAAATCAGGGAGGCAGTGGAATTACTGCTTCAGTGCAACTCTGCAATAAGGGACATCCTATTTGACTTCCGCGAGCCATATAAGATAGATTTAAAGGAATTCATGAATCAAAACTATATGTTCAATGTTCCGGTAGCATCTTTTGCAAAACTTACTGGGCGCAGCCTCTCAACATTCAAGCGAGATTTTGAAAGAACCTTTGGCGGGACGCCTAATCGGTGGTTGCTCGAAAGGCGTTTAGAGGAGGCACACTACCTTATCAAGCAGAAACAGCAAAAACCGGCAGACTTTTACCTGGATTTAGGATTTGAGAATCTTTCCCATTTTTATTTTGTGTTTAAAAAGAAATTCGGCTTGACAACATCGGAAGTTTAGTGTCATGAACCCTTTAAGAAACTATCTGGCTTTTTCTAATTATGGACGATACAGTTCGTTCAACTGATCGGACTGCCAATACTTTTTTGAATCCGCGTTCATAATCGTTAACCTTCCTGGGCCACCGGCCCCGGTATCAAGGTTCCAGATATTGAAAGCGTTTAACGGCTGATCGGTCCCCCATTTTAAGGTGGCCGTATGACCAAGATAGATCTCGCTAAAATGAGGTGTTATGAGGTATGTTTCTTTTAGCCCATCGCTAGATAAGGTTACGCTTTTCGCTATAGCTTCCTCCCATAAGCTCCTGTTCCAGTAAAAATCTTCTGCGCGCTGCTGGTCAAATGGAAGGTTGTTCCTGAAGCCTGCATGCACAAAGCATCGGTTATGCGCGTCTACATGGTATAACTGTTGGGATGCGAAAAAATTTTTGTGTGATTTAGGGATATCAGCGGCTTCTAATGCAGTCTTATACCCACTTCCGGAAGAGCGGTACTTTCCTGACTTTCCCGCATAGTCAAGGTATGACCTGAGTGTGCCTAACCCGCCGTATGTCCAATACACGGGATGAAAATCTGTTTCGATAAATTCCAGCAGCCAGGTATCATGATTTCCTCTTATGGCAACCAGGTTGGGTATGTTTATCAGCATTTCCACACAATCATATACATCATTATGGCCGTCGCATACGTCGCCGAGCTGGATAAGGGTATCCTTTTCAGGGTCAAAGCCTGAACGCTGCAAACACTGCTCCAGTGCTTTGCTGGCCCCATGCAGATCCCCTATAACGAACGTACCCATGTTGCTTTTATTAAGCAGGAGAGAATTAGTATGTTAATTCCATTAGAGCGTCGCTATCCTTTGGCGTCATTAATTCAAGGTTTAATAATTTTCCATAGGTAAGCTTGCTGGTTGTTGTTTTGGGTTTGTTTTCGTTATCATCAAACATATTGCCGCCCGTGGTCTTGCCTATTTTCCGGGTGGAGAAGTTAACGCTTGTACTGCTTTCTTCGCCGGAAGCCCTGCTAAAGCTTTTGCAGTCGTAGCCAATCAATTCGAATTTTTCGTTTTGAAACCGAAATGTGTAGTCTGTATTGGTGACCCCATACGAACCACAACTGAGCCAATATTGGTAACTTAACTTTAATACCCCTTTTTCTATGTGTATGGCGCCGGTCTCACTCAACGGATCGGCCAGACATGTGGACTCGGCGTCGTCGGGGCTTGGAATAAAGCTTTCGTTTTTGGCTGCCAATGTATAAACCTTATCAGCCCCTTTGAACAGGACCAGCAGCATCCTTGGGTTTAGGTCCAGTGTATCAGATCCTAATCGCTCATTTTTGACCAGGTTTTCCGGGTTGGTATTCTGTATAATAATTGCCACATCACTGATAGCGTCTTTATTAAGGTCTCCTTTCGCTGTATAGGCGATTTTCCAACCCTGTGGCACAAACCCTTCAACGGTTGTCGCCTTTTTTTTAATAGTCGGGTTATGCTCCTGTGCAAATAAAATTTCAGAAGCAAACAGGAGAAAAACGATAAGTGAATGTTTTATCATTTGTAGTCTTTGATATTTTGTAAAGGTATAGCTTTTAGCTCTTGGTCGAAATTGGCGCTCTGCAACGTTTTACTGTGGAAAATCTTCGACACTATGATAATAGGAAAAGAAATATGATCAGGGTGTGTTCAAGGTTCTTTTTGAGTGCTGCAAGTGCTTTTGTCATATGCGCTTCGACGGTTTTCACTGAAATCCCTAGTTTATTGGCCACCTCTTCATTGCTGAAATTATAGTCTCTCCGAAGCACAAAGACTTCGCGACATTGCTGTGGTAGACTTTGTATTTTTTTGTAAATGGCAGACTGTGTTTCCTGTATCTCCAGCTTTTCGGGCACTTCCATTGAACGGGTAGCTACCAGATAATCACTGTCGAGAGGATGTGTTTTGGTTTTGTATTGTGTTTTTATGTGTTCTAGTATTTTAAACTTCAGGACAGCCTTTAAATAGAGTAAAGGGTTGTTGTCAACGGCTTCCTTTTTATTGTAAAAGGTAAGGAATGTATCCTGCACGATTTCCTCAGCTATTTCGATGCTTTTAGTCTTGCTATAGGCAATGGTTAGCAACTTTGTCGAGTGCCGCTCGTATAGTTGTTTAAATGCCAGCTCATCTCCTTTTTTGATCCCTGCCAGCAACTCATTGTCGATATGTATTAGTGTAGCGGTGATAGCATTTCGTTTGATGCATGCAAATTAATTAAATATTAAGTCTGAAAAAATAAAAAAAAGATGGGTTTTGATATAGGGTTGGAAACTTTTTCTGCCATTATATATAAGGAGGCATACCTGCATGGACAACGAACGGCTATCATATTTACTGGACAAATACGAGCAGGGGCTGTGTAGTGTAGCTGAACAAGCGGAGCTGGACGATTTCTATCACGCATTGGATGCCGGCGACCCACTTGAGCTGCCATCGCATATTCAGACCGACATAAAAGATTATATATCGGACCGTTACAAAAGGCTCAAAGCCATTATTGATGATCAGCAGCAGGGCGCGAAAAAGAAAGATCATACGGTTTTCTATAAAATCGCTGCAGCCGTTTTTGTGCTTGCAGCCACCGGCTTTATTTATTATCAGATTCAAAGACGGTTTTCTCATGTAACCAAGCTGCCGGCAGTAGCATCCTATGATGCAATGGCTGCCAGGGCAACCAGTGGCCGGTATGTCCGGTTACCCGATAGTTCCGTAGTGGTGCTACGTGCTGGTAGTAATTTGAAGATGGATGGCGCAGGATTTAATGTTGCAACGCGCAGCGTTAACCTGGTAGGAGAGGCTTACTTCGATATCCATCATGACAAAGACAAGCCTTTCATTATTACGGCGGGGCCGTTGAAGGTTACAGTATTGGGAACGGCTTTTAATATAAAGGAGCAGGGCGATTCTGTCACTGTAACCGTCACCAGGGGCAAGGTTCGCGTCGAACGCGCCGACAGGACCATCGCTGTGCTAACCAAAGATCAACAGCTAGTATATGCAAAGTCGGAAGCGGTTCAGCAGCAGGTAGCTTCCGCGGCAATTGCCAAATGGATGGTTTCAGGCCTGCAGTTTAAAGGAGAATCGCTTAGGGATATAGCTACAAAACTTCAGGAACGTTATGGAGTGGTAATAAATCTTGAGGGCAAACTAAACGATTGCAGGATAACGATCACCGACACTTTTAACGGTACCGAATCAATTGAGGAAGTCTTAAACTTTATATGTCCAATCGTAAATGCCAGCTTTGCTAAAAGCGGTACCAATTATACGATCTCCGGACAAGGTTGCGAATAAAAAATCCCCGCTGCCGGTAAGCAAAGCGGGGAGACTTAAAATGGGTTAGTAACCAATTTAATCATGGTGCAATATAAGAAGAAAATTGTCACATCATTGTGGCGAAAGGAGATCTGTTGTTTGCTCACACCTCCGTACTTTACAATAGCGAGGTTATGTCTGGTTTGGGCTATGCTTATGTTTAGCGTAGCAGGCTTCAGCCAGGGGGATAAACGCGTGCTTTTTGGCGCCAGTAAGGAGCCACTGTCAAAAGCGCTTACCCGGTTAGCTAAGGTGGCAGGTACAGCTATCGGCTTTCCTACGAATGAGGTTGAAAAAACCAGGCCGGTAAGCGTTCCTGATGCCACGCGTACGCTCACTGCAACCCTGGAGCTTCTGCTGAAGGGTACCCAGCTTGATTACAAATTTATAAAGGGCCGGGTTGTGATTTTCAAAAAAGGTATGGTGCCGGTTGCAGGCGGAAGCCGTAATCCCATCAATGTATCGGGAATGGTGGTTGATGAACAGATGCATCCCCTGACGGGAATATCGGTTGCCATTCAGGGAACCAATAGAGGGGTAGTTACCAATCGTGAGGGGCGTTTTTATATTGAACAAGTGGATGCCGACGCCCTTATTGCTGTTAAGGGTGTCGGCTATCCTGTGGAGTCCAGCCAGGCAGATAGTTTTATGCTATTCCGGCTAAAACCCCTGGTTTCGAGTCTCGAGGAAGTTCAGGTGTTAAGCATAGGCTATCAGGTCATACCAAAGGAGCGGGCGACGGGATCGTTTGTACATCTCGGCAACGCGCTCCTGAATAAAAGCGTCAGCACTAATATTGTGGATCGGCTCGAAGGAAACGTGACCGGACTTTTATTCAATAAGAATACACCTGCCAGTACAGACGGCGGCTATGACCTAAATATCAGGGGACATAGTACGCTATTCGCTAATGACCAACCGCTGATTGTAGTTGATAATTTTCCCTATGACGGCGATATAAAGAATATCAATCCTAATGATGTAGAAAGCATTACCATATTAAAGGATGCCGCAGCAGCGAGCATTTGGGGGGTAAGGTCAGGCAATGGCGTCATTGTGATAACGACGAAAAAGGGGCGTACAGATAAACCTGTAAACATCGACTTTAATGCCAACGTTACCGTTGGGGGGAAACCCGATCTCAATTACCGCCCCTCATTGGGAATTGATCCGGCAGATCGGGTGGACATACAAAGTATGCTTTTTGAAAAGGGTTATTATAATGCAAAGCTAAGCAGTACAAATTTTCAGGCTGTTCCGCTTGCAGTGAGTGTTCTTGATCAAGTTAGCAAGGGCCTGATCACCGAAGAGATGGGAAGCACATTGCTGACCGGGCTAAGAAATAACAACATCAATTCTGATCTCCGGAAGTATTTTTATCAAAGCAGCCTCAATCAGCAGTATGCTGTGAATTTCAGTGGTGGCGGTGTAAAGAATGATTATTACCTCTCCGCAGGTTACGACCGTAACCGGGGTGGCCAGGTAGGGTTTAGCAATGACCGGTTCAATTTTACGTCGAACCTAAACTTTTATCCCGCGAAGGGGCTGGTAATTTCATCAGGTATCAATTACACTATGTCCAATGCGAGGACCAATTCCGTTCTTGCAAATCTCAATAGCCTGAAGACAACGGGTTTGCTTCCTGAATATACCGATCTGGTTGATGACAACAACCGGGATGCCCTTGCGGTTATCCGGTCGTTTAATCCTTTGTACCTGGACACGCTAAGTAATCCCGGATTCAGGAACTGGCGTTACCGCCCGTATGAAGAGTTTGGCCTGGCGGACGCGTCGAATAGGCAAACCCATGCAAAAATTAACTTTGGCATTAAACAGGCTGTTACCAGCTGGCTTAGCTTGTCCGTTAAATACCAACGAGAGGCGGGCAATGTAAAAAATGATGAGTTTAATAGCGCCAGCACATTTTATACCCGCGATCTTTTCAACCGGTTCTATAACCCCGGTAGTACAAAGCCTTACCCGGTACCTTCCGATGGCGGTATTTTAAATAGCCGGATATCGGAGCTCAAATCGAGCCGGGGGAGAATACAGGCAGACATTGCGCACTCCTGGATCGGGGATCATAATTTAACTGCAATTGCCGGTGCTGAAATAAATGAAACAATCACCCAAAGCAATGCTTTTACCTATTACGGCTATAACAAACAGAATGCGACGCAGATCAATGTAGACCTGGTTACGGTTTTTCCGACAAATCCCGATGGCGCACAGTCGCTGCCTAATATCAACAACCTAAGCCGTTATACCGATCGTTATCTTTCTTACTTCAGCAATGCGAGCTATTCCTTTAAAGGCAGGTATATCATTTCAGGAAGCGGGCGGGTCGATAAGTCTAATTTATTTGGTGTGAAAACCAACCAGCAGGCTACACCCTTGTATTCCGGCGGCGTTTCATGGATATTCTCAAAGGAATCCTTTTACAGGTTTGGCTTCCTTCCTTATGGTAAGCTAAGGGTCACTTACGGCTACAATGGCAATATAGATAAGAGCGCTTCTGCCTATCACGCGTTCTATAATATTACCAGCAATTTCTACTACACGTTGCCCGCTGCTATAATACAACGGCCCGGTAATGATCAGCTGCGTTGGGAAAAGGTCAGGATTGTGAACTTTGGCTACGACTTTGCCTCTGCTAGAAACCGGGTTGCAGGTACTATAGAATTTTATATAAAGAAGGGGATCGATCTCTTTGGCAATGCCGCGCTTCCTGCTTCGACCGGTTTCACTGCATTTTACGGCAACACTGCCGGTACAATGACGAAGGGGATTGACCTTACGATCAACACGACAAATTTTAAATCACGGTCGTTTTCCTGGACATCCAATTTCCTTTTTAGCCGGGTGATGGACAAAGTGACAAAATACGATATGACGGAATCTGCATTATCCTATATCAACGGTATACGATCAAGCATTATTCAGCCCCTGGTCGGTAAACCCCTTTTTAGCGTTTATAGTTATGCCTGGGCCGGCCTCTCCCATGAGAACGGTGACCCGCAGGGATATTTAAACGGCAAGATAAGCACCGATTGGGCAGCTATACTTAATTCAACAACCGTCAGTAATATGGTTTATAACGGACCGGCAAGGCCAACAGTTTTTGGGGCACTAAGGAACACGCTGGCTTTTAAAAGCCTTTCCCTTTCCTTTAATATGCTCTATAAGTTTGGGTACTATTTCCGAAGACCTGCATTAAGCTATTCTGGCCTGTATGAAGGCGGAGGCAACAGGGATTATTACGACCGCTGGCAGCAGCCAGGTGATGAGCGGAATACGAATATTCCGTCGCAGGAATTGCTGCCGGTTACCAGCAGCCGGGAGAGCTTCTACCTTTTTTCATCGGCATTTATTGAAAAAGGCGATCATATCCGCTTGCAGGATATAACCATTCAGTATGAGTTACGCGCTCACCGGACGGACCGGATCGCAGGCGCCCGGAAAATCCAGCTGTACGGATATATTGATAATGTCGGCATCATCTGGAGAGCTAACAGAAGTGGCACTGATCCCGATGTTTATGCTCCGGGATATCCGGTACCCCGATCTTTTGCTATAGGCGCTAAATTTAATTTTTGAGATTATGACGACCAGAATACTATCAGGATGCTGCATCATATTGGCACTTTTATGGGGCTGTGATAAGGAAAAGGAATTTTTAGCTGCAAAGCCTAACCAGGCATTAGTGCTACCGTCAGGCTTGGATGATTATGACCGGATACTGAGTTACAGTACGCTGTTCAATAATTACGCCGACCCTGTCTTTGGCACAGCTTCAGCCGATGAATATTACCTTCCTGATGCAGCCTTAAATGCACTTCCTTATTCGTTTTATAGAAATATCTACACCTGGGCGAGCGATATTTACGAAGGCGAGACCCTTTTCAACGGCGGATGGGACAAATCTTACCAGCAGGTATTCAATTGCAACGTCATTTTGGAAGGGTTGGAGAAATTAGAGATTTCAAACACCGATATCTCAAAGTACAACCGGATAAAAGGCAGCGCATTGTTTTTTCGCTCATGGGCCTTTTACAACCTCGTACAGAATTTTGCAATGCCGTATAACCAAGCAACGGCTTCGCAGGAGCCAGGTATACCGCTGCGTTTAACGTCGGATATCAATAACCGCCCGCCCAGGGCATCGATTGAGAAGTGCTATGAGCAGATCTTAGCCGACCTGAACACAGCGCTGGCACTTTTGCCTGACTTTAGCCAGTACAAAACACAACCCTCGTCGGTTGTTACTCTGGGTTTTCTGGCGCGGATTTACCAGGCGATGGGTGACCACAATAAGGCTTTCGACTTTGCGGATAAGTTCCTTTCTAAATTCAGTACCCTTACCGACTACAATACCTTATCACCGTCCCGCACCTCGTCTATCAGTACGACTTTCCTTAATGAAGAAGTATTTCATACCTCCATCGCCAGCACCTCGCTTACCGCGCGCAGCGCAGCAAGGATTCCCAAAGAGCTTTACGATAGCTTCCGGGAAGCCGACCTTCGGAAGAAGCTGTTCTTTAGGATACTTAATAATGAGATTTTTTACAAGGGAAGCTATGATTTTTACGGGTACCCCTTTAGTGGGATAGCCACTGACGAAGTATTGCTGATAAGAGCCGAGTGTTACGCGCGTAGTCAAGACAAGGACGCCGCTTTGGCTGACCTGAATCGTCTTTTGAAAAAGCGCTGGTCGTCTGCTGCGGTATATGAGCCTGTTACTGCAGCTTCGGCGGATCAGGCGCTTGGAGTCATTTTAGGCGAACGAAAAAAAGAGCTGCTGTTTCGCGGGCTGCGATGGACAGACCTGAGAAGGTTTAACCAGGAGGAGCAGTTTAAAATGACCCTCCGCAGAATCGTTAACGGTAAAGAATATGTTTTGCCTCCCAACGATCCCCGCTATGCGCTTCCGATACCGCTAGAAGAAATCCAACTTAGCGGTATTCCTCAAAACAAAAGATAACAAATTTTAAATCATGAAAATATTTCCAAGCTTCATTTTAATTATGCTTTTGGCTGCGTTACATCCGGAAAATCGGATCATAGCCCAGTCAGTTATTATCACGGATACTTCATTGTTTAAGCAGGCAGAAGATGCGCGGCTGGAATTGTTCAATGGCGGTGTCGATGATCGCAGGACAAATACGCTTGTTTCGCCTTTGGTCAAAGACGGTAAATGCTTTTTTAACGTACCTCATTTAGCTGATACCATTTATTTTGTAGTAAGAGGAGTAAAGCAAGCGTTCCCAAACGCGTTGTTCTTGATATTTCCTAAAGATACAGTAGAAGTGCTGGCCGATCAGCAAAGTACCCGGTTCTTGGGCAGTAACAGCAGTGTTTATGAGTGCATTTATAAAATAGCCAAACTAGGCCAAACATATTTGAATGAACAAAGGTATCCTCAAAGGTCGCTTGACGACAAAAGGGCTGCTCTCGAATATTTGAGTGTTTGCAAGCAACTTTATAACGATCAGCAGAAGATTATAACAGCTTACAGTGGGAAAATTCCGCCGAGAATTTATAAGCATATAATAGATCAGCAGTTATTAAGCCTGCAAGCCGACGCCTGCTGGATGCTTAACCGAAAAATTATCGACCAGCAAACCGCAGCGGCGTATGTTAGGGACAGCCTGCCCGAGCCGACCTTCTATGATACTGGCATTAAATCCATATCTTATCCAAGATATATATTCGAGATGCAAAGCGTTAAACGAACCAAAATTGAAGGTAATCCTAAGCTAACGTTTAATGAGAAATATGATTTTGTATACAATAATTTTAAGGGCGAGAAGCGTAAACAGCTGATGGCATATATCCTTACCGGACCGGGACGGTCTGTTACATTGAACGTCAAACAGGCTGCTTTCTACAAAGCCAATACCGACCCTGTTTTTAGACCTGTTTATGAGGCCTTGACAAAAGTCCGTATAACCGGTACTTTGGCCAGGAATTTCTCTTTGACCGGCGTGGACGGAAAAGTATATTCACTGGATAGTTTTAAAGACAAGGTGATCGTTATTGATTTTTGGTTTACCGGTTGCGGTGCCTGTGTTCATATGACACCGGTTCTGGCACGCGCTGCTAAAAAACTTGAAGGCAAACAGGTTGTGTTTCTGAGCGTCTGTGTAGATGAAAGCTCCGACAAATGGAAGAAAAGTTTAAAGGGGTATTTATACAGCTTTGATGGCGCGGTGAAATTATACACGCAAGGAGAAGGAATGGCCCATCCGATTATTAAAGATTATAATGTGGTCGGCTATCCGACGATTGTGGTTCTTTCTAAGGAAAGAAGCGTATTGCCGTTAAAGAATGATCCACGCGCCGATCAGGGGCAAAATCTCATGGATAGCATCAATGCATATTTGGATGGGGAGTTAATTTAAAGGGAGGGGATATTCTGTCACATCCCCTCCCTTTTTTTTATTGATAGGCTTCTCCTGTTGCTGTTTGTCCAGGAGGCATGGAGCCATCAGCAGGTTTGCTTTCTGCAAGTACCTCGCATGATGCTCCGGCCAAAGGAGCGCAGTCAAGCTCATTTTCGGATATTTCGCTGAAATCATCAGTCCAGTGGAACGGTTGCGGGCTACCAATGGCATTTCTCACAGCGTAGTAGGTAGTGAGGGTTGCTTTGGATTCTATTTTCGCAGGTGATTCGGTACTTTCTTTTGTTTCCCCCTTAGGGTTTCCGGCATATGATACAGCAGCGAAGCCCAGTACCAGGGCAGATAAGAATAGTGTTTTCATAAAATTGAGATTTTGTTGTTAGTGAATGTTAGATAAAAGGGTTGGCTATTACAGCCTGCTGGAGGTGTTTTTACTAGCCAGGTGAACAATAGTTTTCGTCAGCAATTGTTAGAGGTCAATTAGTGTGGTTTATAGATATATAGTTTATTTCAATATTTATGTAGGGGCAAATTCAGTATTTTTCATTTTCAATGTTGCGCCTGTAACCCACAAGTGCGCTACTGCGCACTGCTCACTAGCCAGGGCAGCAACTGCTGGCATACGAAATCGTCGTGTAGACAGTTTCGTTTGATGGGTTTCCAACCACTTTTGTTACTGTGCTGGCAAAAACATACAGTGATTTTGCCGTAGGAAGCTTTTTGGCTTTCGATTCTTTAGTCATAATGAAATGGTTTATTCAGCGCGGAATTGCTGCTGAGATTTAAAAGTACTACTGCCTGACATCCATTTCCAAATCCGATTCGTAACCGGTCGATTTTCTGTCGCAAGATGCAAAAATCGATACCTAAAATTCAAATCTTAATTTTTACTTATGGAGTACCAGCGTTACAGAACTGTCTTGCTTCATTTGTTGGGATTGTCCTTTTTTGTAGGATATGAGATCGTTTTACTGTTCATTTTCGGCACGCCGCCGACTTTCCGGGGCTACCTGGCATTCGGTCTTGATATTGCCACCTTTTATATAAACCTGCTTTGGGTTATACCTTATCTCTTTACTCCTGGCAGGCAGTTGCTATTCATTACCCGTTTATGTATTCTGGTAGTAATACATCTTGCCCTTAGAAATCTGATTACCTACTGGAACGGGCGACAGGTGTTCGACTGGACGGAATTTATCGTTAGTAAAAGGATTATAGTAGTCCTTTGGAGGCTTTTATATATAATTGGTCTGGGCTTTCTTTTCCAGCTGATAAAGGAGCGGCAGCGCCGTGAACGTGAGCGACAACAGTTGCAGTTAAGAATGATGACAACTGCCGCAGAGGCGGCCAGGGTTGAAAGTACATTGTTCCAGATGCAGCTTAGCCCTCATTTGCTGTTCAATACACTGACCTTTATCCAGGCGAAGGCGCAGGAAATACATCCAGCCGTTGAGCAGGCCATAAACCTGTTAGCCGATATTAGTCGCCATTCCCTGATAGATATTCGCAGTATTAAGACGGTGTCCCTTGCTGATGAAATTCAGGAGATCCGAAATAGAATAAGACTTCAGGGGCTTTTAAACGAATCCGAACTATGCCTGGTTTTTAATACAGTTATCGAAGAAGGTGCAGATCAGCTACAGCTGCCACCGTCATTGCTGTTAACCCTTACCGACAATGTAATTAAATATGGTGTGCTAAACGATCTCGAGTTTCCCGCACGCCTGGAAGTTTTCGCAAATAAAAATTCACTGCGCTATTATTCCTGGAATCTTAAGACGTTAAATGCCCGTCGAGGTGCGGGCCTGGGAATTAATGGCGTTAAAAGCATACTGGAATATTATTACCCGGGCAGATATACAATGGACATTATTGACCGGGAAGACTGTTACAGTCTTGAATTAAAGATTGAGTTATGAAAATCAGTTGCTATATAGTGGACGATCAGCCGCATGTAATCGATATGCTCAGCTACTATGTGCGGGGTACGGAGGGGTTGGAGTTGATCGGGTCCGAGAGAAACCCCATTTGCGCCATAAATAAGATATTCAGCGGGGTCGTTCAGCCGGACATTCTTTTTCTGGATATAGATATGCCGGACATGGACGGCTTGGAACTATCGCGCCAGGTGGGAGACAGGGCTGTTGTTATTTTTATAACCGGGCATTCAGAACATGCACTGGAAGCGTTTGATATTGGCGCGGCTGACTATCTGCTGAAGCCACCAAGCATGAATTCTTTTCTGCGAGCTGTTGACAGGGCAAAAGAGCGTCTCAAACAACGGCAGCCGCCGGAGCTGCTGTCGGATTTTATATTTGTACGGCTGGATAGTCGCAATCTTACAAAAGTTCAGTTAAACGATATAGAACGGATTACGGTCAACGATAAATATGTTTATTTGTTCCTGGTTGGAAATAAGAAGCCGCTGATTATTAATAATTCACTCAATCATATAGAGGCAGCACTTCCGGCGCATTTGTTTGTACGTATTCAGAAGTCCTGCATGGTGAACCTTACTCATGTGCAAAGTGTGGTAGCCAACAGGGTCATTATGAACGATGGTACAATTGTTGAAGTTGCGCGCCGGTTCTTGCAGAATTTTTATGCAAGGTTAAATGCAATATAAGGTGAGGTTTTATGAAACTTCGGCCTTGTGCCGGTGTTTACGGCTCTTATGTTCCAACATGAGAAAATTGTATAAAACCATTTCATGCATCCGCTGGTGCGTTGCAAACAGCCGATTGACATGCATGTGCAATAAGTCGGCGAGCAGTTTTTGTCTTCGCTCTTCCGGACAGTGCCGCAATATGTCTGTAAACGATATTTTTAGGTGCTCATGGAGGGCATGGCTTTTAAGGTTTAAGGGGGGCGTTGTTTCTTTTTGAAATTCCTTGTACCGCCGGTTCAATTCTTTAAAGTGTATGTTAGTGATTTTATGCTCCTGGTTGTAGGCGTCACTCATCGTTTGAAGAAAACTGTTGATCTGCTGTTCGGTTAGAATATCACTGTCCCGAATCTCCTGGAGAATATCCGCACATAGGCGATATCTTGCATTAGCTGTTAGCATGGCCTGGAGCATTGCCAGCACAAATTCACTATCGCGATAAAAGTGCACTTCTACCCGTTCCATCATTTCAAGGGAATACCGGGCTGTCTCCTTATGATAAGTGCCCAGCTTTATATCGCGAATAATACCGTTGTCGAGTTCCGGTTGCAATAATGCCGTCAGTTCGCCGGTTAATGCATGACCCAGGGATGTGTCTTTTAGTTGCATCCGCAACCGTATGTGATCACCACCTTCATTGTAACGGATAAAGAACCATTTTTCAAGAGCGGAACGATTGTTTTCGAGAAAACTATTGATTTTTTCATTTAGCAGCGCTTCCGCCCTGTGTGGATTGCAGAAAATCTGGTAATACAGCCAGTCAGCTCCGGGCGCGATGCAGACTTTTCTTGCGGCGACAGTGTCTACTTCGCCGGCGGGTATTGGTCGGGCCACCACACTATCGTGTTGAAGCGTAAAAATAAATTGTGGAAGAAATGGGCGTCCATCGGGTGTTTTTACAATCGGGTTTCGCGGCAGTAGTGCTTCATCCACATACAAACTATCGCTTTTTTCGAGCATACCCAGTAATAACAGGATGTTCTCTTCCTTTTCCACGTCCAATAGCAGCGTTTGGTCGGCGAAGCCTGTTCGCAGGTACCTGCCGGGAATCCTTCCTTTTAGATGGGCTTTCAAGGATTGTACCCTGTCCGGCGAAGTTCCCGGCTTGATGGCCTTTTTGTCCAGTCTCCAGCTGGCGGGGCTCACAATAATGTTTTTGAACTGGATTCGAGGGTAATGATTCAGTCCCGGGAGCAGCCCAGACGGACGGAATAACATTTCCGTTCGTAGTCCCTGGTTTTGGACGTCCAGCAGGAACCGGAACAGAGAGAGATTCGAACGCATATAGTTGTAGGTGGTCGTCATACGCGGAACCATCCTCTTGCTCAGCCGCAAGGAGCGCAAAACTACTTCATTGTTTCTTATACTCACCACAAGGTCATTGACCCCAATTGGGGCGCTTGATGTATCATAATTGAGAATATTCAGTTGCAGCTCATAGATAGAAGGCCTTCGATTGATATTGTCAACACCGGTTTCTTTGGTATATCCGACATCAAAAAGCAGTACGTCCGGGTTTGCGGCCTGTTCAAATTGTGCAATTTCTCTGCAGAAATCGGCTAACGGCTTTACACCAAAAGCAAACCTGCCGGCAATTGAGATAGCGGTTGCACCCCCGAGGTAATCAATCAGCAATAGATCATCGGCAATTGTAACACCTGCGCTGAAACTATTAGGCAATTTATCCGCTGGTTCAGATGCTGCCAACTGTTCCAGATCAATAGCGCCCTGGTTCTGCCCATGCTCCAGCATTGCTTTGCAAAGCCTGGCTTGTAGCTGTGTTCTTTGTTGTGTGGATGGTGTTTCCCGGTCGCCGGTTAAAAAAGGCTCAAGCAACTTGTCCCCATCATATAGCTCCAGGCTGCCATAGCCTATGCCCGCCTCTGCATCAAGCACCATCATAAGTGGAACTTCCGCTTCTTCGAACCGTTTAAGGAATTGGGTTTTAAAACTTTTAAGGGCATCAGGTTGGCTATCCGGTAGTACTTTTTGCAGCACGTTTACCAGTTCAGGCAGGTGTCGTAACAGTTTTTTATCAATGCTACCCACAGTAGCGGATCGTTCCGCAACCAGGTAACTTTTGTTGGAAATCGCTGTTTCAGCCGAGCGTGTGAAATAATCCTCACCAATGATGTTGGGATGCAGGGAAGAAATCAGCAGCTGCAGGTTTAGGAGATGTTCGGTATAAGCTTCCAGTTCTTCAGACGAGATCAGATCCTTCACCCGTTCCTGGAGTTCCTTGAAGGGAATAGGAATATTGCAGTGCTGCAGAATTGCTGTAATAATCGGATCATGATCGATCGCGACGAGCTGGAAGTCCTGCGCTGTTTTTTGCACAAACCGGATTTCATGCAATAGTTCATAAAAGGTGGTGTTAGCAAAGAGTAGTGCATTTGCTGTTTGTACTTTTTCAAGCTGAGGAATTTCGTTCGGCAAGTCCGACCAGTCAGAGAACCGGTGTATCCGAGGTTCCGCTGGGACGACAATATCGTTTGTAGTGCTGTCAAGGGTTGTCATTCCCACAGTGGCAAACTGCGCGTAGGGCGTAGCACGGTAGCAGGCCCTGTTAAAATATTTCCTCACGGTAGCCTGTATTTTCCGGTCTGTTCTTTGAAGTTGTTGATAGGTGAGCGCCTTTATCACTTCGTAGAAATCCGGCGAGGCATCCCGGATCATTTCTTTAAGATCCTCCCATCGGCTGTTTAGGTCTTCGCGGTAGGAAAAGCGAGGCAGTCGGAGGATTACCTTGTCATTTATGGTAAGTCGGGTCATGGCATTCATTTTGCCCCAACCTAAATAACTGTTATGGGAGTAACAAAAGCGATGTGCAAGCGGTCGGATTTTGCGCGTGAAACGCATAATGGGCGCGTGAAACACAAGTGATTTGGTTGGCGGAGCAGCAGTAAGTGTACCTGCCAGAAAATAATCCCCTTCAAACGCGAAAGGCGGTAGGCCGTACCGGCTTTTTTTTATTATCGACCGTTTCCCAGGTCTGCATAGTGTTTAAAGACTGCGGCGGGACTGCCTTTGTAATCTACTTATTCATTCGAGGTTTTTATTTTGACGTACCATGGAACAAATGATTCTATATAATATCCATTGTTGATTTTCTTTTTTACTCGCTTTCCATTTGTCAAAATGTACAATTTCCCGTTTCTTGCAGACATTGTTTTCGGGCATAAATTCAAATTTTGCTCAAATTGAAAAACGCTGAACGCTCGTTTGTCAATTTCTAAGTCCGTTTTTTTTGAAATTTCGTCTTTGGAAAGAATCAAACTATCCTTTAAGCTTCCGTTTTTACCAAAAAAACTGAGTGTGTCATATATAGGGGTCGGTATAAGGAATATTGTATTGTGTTCGAATTTCCACCTCCCTTTTGCCCAACCTCTATAGGTGTCAACCGAATAGAAGAATTTGAAAGTTGAGTCACCATTTAACCAAATTTTACTATCCTCTCGTTTATACTGCCCAATTATCGAGCGCTGGGAATACGAGATTGTAAATGTCGAAATGAATAATGTTAAGAGTGATATTTTCATAATATGTATGCAATTTCGGGTAAATTTGTGCAGCGTCCAAACCAATAATAAAAGCATGCAGATAAGTTTTCCAGAAAGTATACAAATAATGTATGGAAATTGCGATTTCATTAAATAGAGCGGTTTCCTGGAACTCGGATGCAGACATAATAACCTTTTTACATAGTACCGGCTGGGGTCTCTACTCTGGACTTTCATTAGAAAGTTGAAAGATCACTCGAACATTAAAGCTACCGGGAGATAATTCCCGCCTCAAATGCAAATGCTGTAAGACCGTTCCTGCTGCTGATGTCATATTTAAGGAACAGGTTATTGCGGAAAGTGTGCACAGTGCGTTCGCTGACGCGCATTTTATCTGCGATCTCTTTATAGGACATTTCCTGGTGGCAGTAGCTTAAGAACTCCGCTTCCCTTGGGGAAATGCCCGGTATTTCCTGCCTGCTGGCTACTACGGCTGTTTTTACCAGGTCCTGTGAAAAGTAGTAGTCTCCTTCCCGGATATAGGCAAAAGCTTCCAGCAGCTCTTCGCGGCGGCAGCCTTTGGTCAGAAAGCCTTTTGCTCCCCTTTGTAACATACTGCCGATGCTAAATGCGGCATCATGCATGGACAGAACGAGAACCGGCAAATCAGGAAACTCACGACTAAGCAATTTCATGGCCTCGTAACCGTTCATTTTCGGCATATTGATGTCCAGCAGGCAAAGATCGGGGGAACGGTCTTCCGGCCCCAGAGAGCGGAGGACGTCGAGCAGCTCCTGCCCGTTGGCGGCCTTGTGCGTAACCCGGTAATCTTTCGTGCTGTTGATCATATAGGTCATGGCATCCACATATATAATATGATCATCTGCAAATATGATTTCTGTAACAGATTCCATTGTCATTAAATTTTCAGTGATAATAATACAGTACTGCCCTTTTGTACAGCTGTTTTCACCTCCAGGATGCCACCCAGTAATTTGGCCCGTTCCTTCATGGTAAGGAGTCCCATTCCTTTAGAGGCAAGTGAGCTGTCAAATCCAACGCCATCATCCGTAATTTCCATTTCCATCATTTTTGTGCTTTCATTGAGCGCGATTTTGATTGTGAGCATACCGGCATTCGCATGACGCAGGATATTATGAATGGCTTCCTGAACAATGCGAAAGAGTATCAGGGTTTGCGTATTGCCCAACCTGGGCATCTGTTCCTCCGGTGGGTGAACAAATGCCGTTTGCAGCGAACTGTTTAATGAAAGATAGGCTAGCTCTCTTTTTATGGAAGGGACAAGGCCCATCCGCTCAACCTGCTGTCCGTTAAGCCGGTGGCACAGGTTACGGCTGTTATCAATCGTGCTTCGGATGCGGGTGATCGATGCTTCAAATATCTGGTCATTTCTTTCTTCCTTGTTTTTTGATAGTTCTGTTTCCATAATCAAAACAACACTGCCTAAAACCTGGCCGATATTATCATGTACTTCCCTTGAAACCGCCCTGTATGCCTGCTCTTGTATTTCCAGCTTTAATTTTAATAGGTCGCTTTCGGTTTTCTGCTGGACTTCCTGCAGCTTCATTCTGTAATTGTTCAAGCGCTGTTTTTGAATGACAGCAAATGCGATCGCAAAAAAAACAAGCAGGATCACCAGCAAAATGCCATATACAATCAAGATGATTAGTTCTGACGCATTATTCATGGGGCCGCCATTTACGATTATATAAAAGATAGATAATACCGAAAGCAATGTAGTTGACCAGGCTGAATAGCCAGAGACCGGTATAGATAAAATTCAGCCCGGAATTTGTGTTGCTGACTTTTAGTAAACGCAATGCCAGGTAGGCAATATATGTGGTGAGGTAGTGAAACAGGACGATTAGTGTTATCCAAAAATGCATTTTCCGGTGTATAAATATGCACGCTTCATCCATCAGGAAGTCATAAACGGTGATGAGTGCCAGGGTGCACCCGAAAAGCCCTTCCAGCAATAGATAATAGGAGTTCATTGTCGTAATTGGCTGGATAAGAGATGTATTGATTACAGCGATAATTACGCATAGAACAGAGAACCAGAATCCAAGACGAAATTTGCGAATGGTTGGAGATACGCTTTCAAAATATATCGATAATGCGAAGAATAGCAATGGGCTTAGGATATGAAAGACGGGCATGTTGTTACTATACGCCCTTGCCATGTAGAACGCGGCTAATTCGCTTAAAGCTGTAAGCCCAATGTAAACACAGAGAATCTTTAACGAATGGGGTAGTGCCTTTACTTTTACGAGGGCGCAGCCGAAAGCAAAAAGAGCAGCCGTGAGTAATACTGTTCGCATCGCTGTGTTTGTTTATTGTAGCGCCCCAGCCGGATGACCAAGCGCATCGCAATTGTCCGGGCACGGCATACCATTGTCGAGTAGCAATTGCCTTATCAGGTGGAACACATATTTGTTCTCCTTGTTTACCCCAGCGATAACTGCTGTCAGGCCAGCGACTCCCGGTGGAGGAACCTTTCCCTCGCCACCTGCAAGTATGTAGTCCATATCGTGGGCCAGCATAAACCGAACCATTTTGATAGTGGTGTCTTTTAAATATGCCCGTAAACTATCTGCGTTATAGGCAATAGCGCGCAGGTACAAATCTTGTTGGGGGTATTTTATGGAAGTCAGGTAGCTCTGAATCATCCGGTTTGCTTGTGCTTTTGTAATAAATACAGGTTCGTTCGTAGGCGTATTGGCCGGACGTAAAGGGTTGCCGGATGATCGGGTACATGAGGCTAACAAAAGGCTGAAAGCAGAGATCAATAGAAAGACTGACACATTTTTCATGGTGGGGTTTTGTTTAGAGTATTATATAAAGTAATATCAAATATATTGCAATATTGGCAAAACCATATCCGCCATGGAGCGGATGTGGTTGCCAAAAAAATTAGTATCTGACCAGGTGGCGTCAAAATCGGTATCCGCCTGCAGACGGATGCTTTATGTGGAAAGATCTTTTTTTCTTTGTGATATCTAAACCCGATTGTATGCAGCAATTTTTTATAAGCAAATCTAATGGCGTTATAAGCGATATTTATCCGCGTGCTTGTTATGTCTTTTGCCAATGTTGGTACATTTGTGTTGCCCCTGATGCTGACGATGATTTTGCTAACAATTCAATTAAGGGCATATGATTCAGTCAGCTATTGTACTATTAAGAGAGCTTGAAGGAAAGCTTTCCGAAGTTATGCAACACCGAGATGTGATTGCTAGTTCGGAAAGAGCCATCCATCTTATTGAAGACTATCTTCATGATCTCCGCGAGATATTCCAAAGTCCTCCTGTTAACAGAACAGAGGAGATTGAATTGTATAAAAACATTGGTCCGCGTATTTACGCGCATCTGATCTACTTTATCCGGCTTTACCGGATTGAATCAGCTCTTCCTGGAGGAAACAAGAAAGGCCGGCGCAAGTTGTTTAAGGAGGAACAGAGGGTTATAGAACGGTATTTCCTTGCTAATGAAACCATTTATCGCTACTTCAGGTCGGCTGACTCATTTCGGGATAATGAACTTTTCGTTTTTCAGAAGAGACTTCCTGTTCTTTATATAGATGAGTCCGTCGGGCTTGCGGATAACCGGCTATGCACACCGACCGGATTGAAATTTGCCCGGTTCATAGCTTATGAGCGCTTATTGGATTACCTGGTGGGGGTACTGAATGATAATGTAACTACAGCACATAGGCCAGCGCCACGATTTAACTGGACATCCAATAAGATCGATCTGGTCGAGCTAATTTACGCATTGTGTTATGGGGGAGCGGTTAATCATGGTAAACTTGAAGTTAAGGAACTCGCGGATTTCTTTTCTGTGAATTTTGGGATTGAACTACCCAATATTTACCGGTCAAAACAGGAAATGTATTCCCGAAAAAATACGACCACATTTCTCGATTTTCTGAAAAAGAAGTTCCGAGATGGCATGGATGACGCAGACGATCGTTATAATAGATAAGACGACGAGACTGTTGAAAAGTCCGGGCAACTGCCCGGACTTTTTTGCTTTTATCAAAAAAAAGCAGACCGAACTCGGTCGGGTTGTGATTTTCCCCTTTCTGTCAATAGCACATTTGCTCCTGACAATGACGCAATACAGCGTCGATTATTCATTTCAAAATTCAAGAGCATGTTACATTCAATTTCCTGGACAGAGTATTTTATTTTTTTTGCTGCAGCAACGGCGGTCTATTATGCAGTGCTGGCGGCCACCTGTTATCGCAGAGAAATTTCAGGTGGATTTTTCCGGAGATCGTATAAACCGAAGTACCGGACAGATATATCCATCCCTGTTGTAAATGGGGTGATGGGTTCCGTGCTGTTTGAGGAAGCCGACGAAAAGCCCACCGGAGGCGGTGGCTATGTTTCCCCGTCTGAACCAGCACCGTCAACGACGACCAAGGCAGGGTTTCCCGGGGACGAGGACTTTGACCCGGCCTTTGAAGAAGACGGAGAGGAAGAGGACGGAACATTTTATGACGAGTATGAGAACGATGCCGATCGTGTCGCGCAAATGGATATTGTCGAGGACCTGGTGCGGCGTTTTACCGAAGCCATTGACAAAGCGCCGCCGGCAGTAACCGCAGACGAGCTGGTAGAAACGCTCGCGATGATCCCCGGAAAAGGCGATAAAGAAGCGATCGGCAATTATCGTGAATCGATTGCAAATGACCTGATAGAAAAGGCCGCCCTCAAGCTCGACCTGACGCTTACAGAGAAATCCTTGCGCCCGCTCTGGGTCTAGCCCATCTTATCTGCTTTTCCTCACTTCAAATTAAACCCGATGTTTTCAAAAAGAAGATATCAGCAGCTGTTTGCCTTGCTGATCAGCAATCTCATTGTCCTTTCTCTTTTTGCCCAGGACGGTAATGCCGGTATAACCAAAGCTACCAACGAGGTGAAGGGCTATTTCAGTACCGGCACGAATCTAATGTACGCTGTGGGCGCCGTGGTTGGGCTTGTGGGAGCGGTAAAAGTTTTCAACAAATGGAACAGTGGCGATCCGGATACTAACAAAGTGGCGAGCGCCTGGTTTGGCAGCTGCATATTCCTTGTGGTCGTGGCTACCGTTCTAAAATCCTTCTTCGGTGTATAAATCTTTGGCTATGGCAAACAGCACCTATAATATAAACAAGGGGATCAACAAGCCCATTGAATTCAAGGGCCTGAAAGCGCAGTATATCGCATATCTCGCAGTAGGTCTGGTGAGCTTGCTCCTTGTTTTCGCTATTCTTTACCTGGTTGGCTTTTCGGTATACGTCATCCTGCCGCTGGTAGGTACAGGCGGTGCGGTAATGGTTAATTACCTGTATAAGTATTCGCGCAGATATGGGCCTCACGGCCTGATGAAAGAGGCCGCCTACCGGCAGGTGCCGGAGGCGCTGAAAAGCCGTAGGCTTTATACAATTCTACAATCCTCAAAGGAAATTCAATGACTACTATATTTATCCTTTTGGCTGTTACGGCAGGGTTCGCCTGGGTGCTTCACCTGAGTGAATACAAAGACATGCGTAAAGATCTGTCTTCATTATTGCCGCTATATAAAATAGAGAACGACCTGATCCTTTCCAAGCAGGGAGATGTGACCGCTGTGTTCGAGCTTATGCTCCCGGAAATATTCACCCTTAGCAATGACCAGCATGAGCAACTGCACCAGGCTTGGATCAAGGCGATAAAAATACTGCCCAGGCACAGCATTCTGCATAAGCAGGATTACTTTTTCAGGGATGCTTATAAGGCTGACTTTGACAAGGACGGTTTTTTATCGAGGAGCAGTGAAGCCTTTTTCAATGAACGCCCGTTCCTGAATCATCGCTGCTACCTGATGCTTACAAGAAAAATGACCGGGCGCAAGCCGTCCAGTTCTGTAATGAGCAATCTGCTGCGAAAAAAGATAACCGCAAGCGGTTCTGTCGCTCCCAGGGAAATGCACGAGTTTCTGGATGTGATCGGGCAGTTTGAGCGGGTGATCAGCGATACGGGGCTTGTGCGATTCAAACGGCTGAAAGCTGATGCCATTGCCGGTGATAAAAACAAAGCCGGTCTGCTGGAATCGTACCTGTTCCTGGACGGCAGTAACAAAACACCGAACATTAAGGATATTGTATTTAAGCCGGAGTGGAAGATAGGTGAAAACTACATGCAGCTCTATACCTTGGCCGAAGCGGAGGATTTACCGCCAACCTGTTCGAGCAATATGCACTTTGATCGGTATAGCAGCGAACACACCCGGTTCAGCATTGGTTTCGCGTCTCCCCTCGGCTTGTTACTCAATTGCAATCATATATATAACCAGTTCATCGTTGTGGATGATATGCAAGTGACGATGAAGAAATTGGAGGCAAAGCGGCTGCGCCTGCAATCACTATCCGCCTATTCCCGTGAGAATGCCATAGCTCGCGATGCCACCAGCGACTTTTTAAATGAGGCAATTTCTGAAGGCCGCCTGCCCATAAAAGCCCACTTCAATATACAGGCTTGGACCGATAACCCAGATGAGCTAAAGGACCTGCGCAATGCTGCGGCATCGGCCATTACGCAAATAAACGGCCAGCCGAAACAGGAAACCAAGGGTGCGGCGCAGCTGTTCTGGGCGGGATTGCCCGGTAATGCTGCCGACCTGCCCATGAACGAATGCTTTGATTCGTTTGCGGAACAGGCTGCTTGTTTTCTCAATATGGAAACCAATTACCGAAGCTCAATCAGTCCGATTGGTGTGAGACTGGGAGACCGGATTACTGGTATGCCTGTGCATGTTGATCTTTCCGACGAGCCGATGAGACAGGGCGTTATTACTAATCGGAATAAATTCATTTTAGGGCCCTCGGCGTGCCGGGTCGCTGCCTAAAAAAGCGACCCGGCACGCCTTTTCAGGAAGCGGAAAATCATTTTATACGAATCATATGGTACGGAGCTATTTTGAACAAGGAACACATTGTGTACTGGTGGACGTCGGCCACAGTTACCGGGGGCTTTGCAATCTTGTCAACGGGTATTACTTTACTTATGAAGAGAAGAACCCGATCCGGTTCAACCCCTTTTTTATTGCTGATGGTGACGTACTGGATACCGAGAAGAAAGAGTCCATTAAGACCCTGCTCCTGGCATTGTGGAAAAAAGATAATGAAGTATTTAAACGGTCGGAATATGTCGCCTTGTCCAATGCCCTCAGCGGGTATTACGATTTTCTTGATACAGACCGCGCTGTGTTTCCCTGTTTCAACAGTTTCTATGATTACCTGAAGGAATCTTTTGTTGACAGACTGAAAGCGGATAACGTAAAGGATCGTGATTTTGATGTTGATAATTTTCTTTATGTTTTGCGGCCTTATTATTCAGGCGGCGAGTTTGACTATTTGCTTAACGCAACAGAGAACCTGGACCTGCTGCGGCAAAGATTTATAGTGTTCGAGTTGGATAATATTAAAGATCATCCCATACTTCTAAGTGTGGTCAGCCTGATCGTGGCAGAGCTGTTCATTTCGAAGATGCGCAAGCTCAAGGGAGTGCGTAAAATGATCCTTATTGAAGAGGCGTGGAAGGCGATCGCGAGAGACGGTATGGCCGAGTATATTAAGTATCTCTTCAAAACCGTACGAAAATTTTACGGCGAAGCCGTTGTTGTGACTCAGGAAGTAGACGATATTATTTCGTCGCCGGTGGTCAAGCAGGCGATCATTAATAACAGTGATTGCAAGATATTGCTGGACCAGTCCAAGTATCAGAACAAATTTGACCAGATTCAGGAGTTGTTGGGCCTTACAGAAAAAGAAAAGACACTTATTCTGTCCATTAATAAAGCCAACGATCCTACGAAAAAATACAAAGAAGTTTTCATCGGCTTGGGCAACCAGCTCAGCCGCGTCTACCGCACTGAAGTGTCACTGGAAGAATACCTTACATACAGTACGGAGGAATCGGAAAAAGTAAAGGTGCAGCAGTATGCAGAGAAATTCGGTGGTAACTATCGCCTAGGTATTGCCGCACTTGCACGGGAACTGCGGGCATAGAATTTAAAACGAACATTTTATGAAAAAGCTAATGATTTCCATGTTGCTGGGCATTACCCTGGTACTCGCACCTACTCAGAAAAGTCATGCGATTGTCTGGGTGGTGGTCAAGGAGGCGATAAAGAAAGCGCTCAAAGCGGCGGACCTGGCGATACAGCGTTTGCAGAACAAAACGATCGGGCTTCAGAATGCACAAAAGCAGATTGAGAATACGATGTCAAAACTGAAGCTCAAGCAGATTTCGGAGTGGGCAGAAAAACAAAAGAAGCTGTTTGAAAAATATTATGACGAGCTGGCTAAAGTTAAAAATACCATAGCCACCTATAAAAAAGCGCGACAGATCATTGAGGGCCAGCTGGCATTGGTGGAGGAGTACAAGCGGGCATGGGGTCTGCTCCGGCAGGACAAGCATTTTTCGCCCGAAGAGCTTGCATACATGTACAGGGTTTACGCCGGAATCCTGGAAAGCAGCCTTAAAAACGTGGAACAGCTTTATATGGTCATCAGCTCTTATAAAACTACGATGACAGACGGGAAGCGTCTCGAGCTCATCAGCGCCACGGCGGGGCAACTGGAGGGGACCTATTCGGACCTGAAAAAATTCAATAACCAGAATTTTCTCATGAGTCTGGCCCGATCCCGTGATGCTGCCGATGCGGATATGATCCGCAAGCTCTATGGGCTACAATAATCACCGGTAAAATTATTTTTTATGAAAGTTCTTGCTACAATAATTGTTTGTATTTGTCTGTCGCTTTCCGGGTCGGCGCAGGGGTTTTTTAACCAAAACGGCGCGATGGTCAAACGGGCAATTCAGCAGATAGCGTTGCTGGGTACCTATATCCGGCAGGCTAAACAAGGATATAGTATCATTGATAAGGGCCTAAAGAGTATTCACCATATAAAGAATGGTGAGTTCAACCTGCATGACCTTTATTATACGTCGTTAAAAACAGTCAATCCCAATATTAAGGATTTTTCAAAAGTGGACGCGGCAATGGCTGCAGCATTGACCGTTTCACAAAGCAGTACCCGGGCCATCCGGCTGGTGAATAGCAGCCGGTGGCTTAGCCCGGGGGAGAAAGAATACCTGCGTGCCGTTTTTACGAAACTTATGGACGAGACCGACCGGGAGCTGCAGACGCTTACTGACCTGGTTACTTCCGGAAAAATGCAGCTGACGGATGATGAACGCCTGAGACGTATTGATACCTGTTACCAGTCGCTGACGGACAAGTCCGCTTTTTGCCAGCAGTTTTCCGCCGGGATTAAAGAGCTCGTTTCCGGCAGAAGCAATGAAGCTGACGGCACCGCCGGAATGGATCGGTTTTATAACCTTAAAAATTAACGGCATGACGTACCGGAAGTTTATTATTTGTCTCGCGCTGGTTGGATTTCTATTTGTGCAGTGCCCGCAGGCGGTTGCGCAGGTTGCCGAGGCGCAGCAGCTGGCATTGAATATTCAGAAGCTGGCACAGTTCAGGAAGATCCTGAAAAATATGTATGATGCTTACCGCATCCTCAGTCAGGGCTACAACAAGGTAAAAGACATTACAAGCGGTAATTACAATATACACCAGGTCTTCCTGGACGGTCTGATGGCGGTCAGTCCATCTGTGCGTAATTATAAACGTATTCCAGATATTATCCGTAATCAGGCGAGCATTGTAAAGGAGTACCGGCGGTCTTTTAATTATTTCCGGGAGTCAGGTGTGTTTAGTACGGCTGAGTTAACCTATTTGGGAAATGTGTATGATAACCTGCTGGACAGAAGCGTGGGTAATGTAAACGAGCTGACGATGATCCTTACTGCGGGAAGCTTGCGCATGTCTGATGATGAACGGCTTACTGCCATTGACCGGCTGGCAGACGAGACGAGCGAGCAGCTTTCCTTTTTACGCTCTTTCAATAACAAGACCGGGGTTTTCGCCCGCGAGCGGCTGAAAGGGAAAGCTGAGACAAAGACCATCGAAAATTTTTACAACATCAAAGACTAATCTTTTCCACAACATGAAACATACCTGTAAAATAGCCGGGCTGCTCCTGGTATTTTTTGTCGGATTGCCCAAACTGGTATTTGCACAGGGGCTTGCCAGTGAAATCGGTGGGTTGCACGCGGTACTTGACCAGCTGTATAATGAAATGATCCCGATATGTGGCCGCATGATTGGTGTGGGACGGGCCGTCGCCGGAATGGGTGCCATGTTTTATGTCGCATACCGTGTGTGGGGCCATATTGCACGGGCGGAGGCGATCGATTTCTATCCGCTGTTCCGCCCTTTTGCCCTGGGCCTGGTGCTAACCCTGTATATGCCCATGATCAACATGTTCAATTCGATATTAGAGCCAACGGTTTCCGTAACCGGTGATATGGTGGAGACCTCCAATAATTCCATAAAGTCCTTACTCGAAGAAAAACAACGCCGGTTAAAGGATACGGATGAATGGAAAATGTATGTAGGCGAGAATAGTGAGGGGGATCGGGATGCATGGTATAAATATACTCACCCCGGTGATAACGATGGCGAAGGCATGTTCGAGGAGATCGGTAATGACGTGCGCTTCGCAATGTCGAAGGCATTCTACAATTTCAAAAATTCTATTAAAGTATGGATGAGCGAAATTTTGCAGGTGATCTTCCAGGCTGCTGCTCTTTGTATCGACGCACTGCGGACCTTCCAGCTGGTGATACTGGTTATTCTTGGGCCCCTGGTTATTGGCCTCGCGGTATATGACGGTTTCCAGCAGTCGCTTGTCCAATGGATAGCGCGGTATATAAACATTTTTTTGTGGTTGCCGATCGCCAACATTTTCGGTACCGTTATCGGAAAAATACAGGAGGGTATGCTTAAGCTGGATCTGAAGGAAATTGCAGAACAAGGATCCACTTCTTTTTTCAGTACAACGGATACAGCGTATTTGATTTTCCTTGTAATAGGTATCGTCGGCTATTTCACCGTTCCGTCAGTAGCTAACTATGTGGTACATGCGCACGGCGGTAATGGCTTGCTATCGAAAACAAATGCGATCGTTATGCGTGGTACTTCAGTTTTGGACCCCAGGAGATAGACCGGTTAAAATAAAAAATAATCATGTTACATCAGCTAAAAAATATAGAGTCCGCCTTCCGGCATATCAAGACCTTCTCATTGGTGTTGATTGTAGCAGTGACCGGTGTCTGTTGCAGTACGGTTTACTGGTGTATTACGGAAGTAGACAAGGTACAGCAGCGGGTATATATCCTGAGCAATGGAAGGCTGCTTGAGGCTACCGCCGCTAACCGTAGAGATAATCTTGGCATAGAATTGAAAGACCATATCAAAATGTTTCATTTCTATTTTTTTACACTTTCGCCGGATGAAGCGCTGATAAAAAGCCAGCTGACCAAAGCGCTTTACCTTGCTGACGGGTCAGCCAAATCTCAATATGATAATCTTAAAGAGAACGGTTACTACGCCAATCTGGTTGCGGGTAATGTTAACCAACGTATAGAGGTGGACAGTATATCAGTAGATATTAATGATCAACCCTATCGATTCCGCTATTATGCAAAGCTGTTTATTACGCGTTCCACTTCGATTGTGACCCGCTCTGTTATCACCGAAGGTGTCGTCCGCGATGGCTTGCAGCCTTCGGAGAATAACCTGCACGGATTCCTGATCGAACGTTGGAATACCATTGAGAACAGGGATATAAATGTGCAGACCCGTTGATCACTCCCCCCGAAAATTTTTTACTATGATATTTTTTAGAAGAAAACCCAGGAGAGAAACCCCGCTGACCGATAAAGCGGCCGGCTATTTTGCCCGGAATATTCTGAATGCACAGACAAAATGGGCTACCTACATGAGCCGGGTTACTGCAAACTGGACGCCCGGACAAAAGACACTTGCCTTGATCCTTTTTTGCGGTGCTGTGGGAGCGAACAGCGGCATTGCATTGTATAAGGTTATAAACCCCACCGGGGAACGGGCGCTTGCTGCTGTACGGACCGACCATATCCGGGAATTAAGGCTGCAGGCCAGGGATACCCTTTGGGACAGGGAACTCCATAAACGAATGCAGGCGATATCCTTCACCATTGATAGCCTCAGCAAAACAGATAGCGGGCGGCTGTTGATCAGGGAGCTAAAACAAAGCAGGCCGGGGCTGTGGGATAGTATAAAAATAGCCACAGGGTATTATAGATAGCAACATCTCTTATCGATCGCAAACAAAAAATAAAAACTATGGACGAACAATTTAAACGAAAACGCAAGCTCCTGGCTGTACTGCCGGTGATAGGGCTGCCTTTTATTACGCTTCTGTTTTGGGCGTTAGGTGGTGGCAGTAGTAGCCAAGAAGGTAAACCAGCCGCAGCCGGAGGCGGCTTGAACACGAAGCTACCGGAGGCTCGCCTGGAAGAGGGCAATCCGGATAAGCTCAGCCTGTATGACCAGGCGCTAAAAGACTCTTTGGAACGGGAGGAAGCGAGAAACGCAGATCCTTATGGCAGGTATGGGCAAACGGCCTTTGCGGACAGCCTGCATTTTGCCGACTCTTTAAATGCACTGCTACCCGGCACATATGGTATTTATAGTAATGGTGGTACGCAACGGGGAACAGACCAGACGGAGGCAAGGCTGCGCAGCCGGCTTGCTGAGCTGGAGCGCCAGCTACAGGACGAGGGCGCTGGCCACTCCTTCGACCATGAACCGGAATACGATCCTCCGCTGAACCTGGATGCATTACAGGCTTCATTCCAGGCTGGCAATGTGCCTTCAGCCGCCGGTGAACCCGATGCTGAGTTAGATAAGATCAATTCTATGCTTGAAAAGGTAATGGATATCCAGAACCCTGGCCGGGTCAGCGAAAAATTAAAGGCCGAATCTGAGAAGCACCGGGGGCAGGTGTATTCAGTAACTGCGCCGCCAGCAAACGCCAATGCGGATTTTTTTGGCGGTGAGGTAGGAGGCAGGAGAAGCAGAACAGGTACAGATAGCAGCAACACCGCTGCAAAGGTAGTCACTGCTGCATTTTATGAGCTGACCGATGATGTGGTGATGGACAACGAAGCTAATAAAGCGATTCCCGCGGTGGTGCATGAAACGCAGACACTGGTGTCGGGTTCAACGGTAAAGATGCGGCTGGTTGAGGATGTGTATATCAATGGCGTGCTCATCCCAAAAGGCTCTTATGTTTTTGGCGCCTGTCAACTGGAAGGAGAGCGAATGAATATTGAAGTGAAGGCATTTCGTTCTAAAAATTCCCTGTTTCCTGTTTCCCTTACAGTGTACGACATGGACGGTATCGCTGGTATCAAAATCCCCGGAGCGATTGGGCGTGACGCGACGAAGCAAGGGGCGGACCAGGCAATTCAATCTTTGGATTTCTACACGATAGATCAGAGCATTGGCGCACAGGCGGCCAGCGCGGGTATCCAGACAGCAAAATCGCTGTTCGGTCGCAAAACAAAATTGGTCAGGGCCACGGTTAAGGCTGGATATCCGGTGCTGCTGATGGACCTCAATAAACGGGATCAATAGGGTTATTTAACATTAATACTATTAAAACATATTTGTTATGCAAGCAATACTAAAGTCGTTTTTCTTTGTGTTTTTACTGGCAGCAGGCGTCAGCTCCCTTGCGCAGACTGCGCCATTTTATCAGCAGGCCATGCAGGAGCCATATCATTTGTATGTGAATGATCTGAAAACAACCGTGCTCATCTTTCCCGCAGCGATCGCGGCCAATGGTGTTGACCGGGGTACTGGTGATATCCTGGCAAAAACAATTACCGGAGTGGACAACATCTTGAAGGTGAAGGGCGCAACAGCATCCTTCCCGCAAACAAACCTGACAGTTGTAACAACTGACGGTCGGGTATATGCATTCAACGTTGACTATAGTGCTACACCGGACGAAAAGCCGATTGACTTGGGAAAGCAGCGTGCGGAGGAAGCAGCGCAAGCTCTTTTTAAATCCCGTAAGCTCAACGATGAGCAGGTAGGTGCATTGGCGAAAGTGGTGGCCAGCACACAACCATTCCTGAAAACGCCGAAAGAGAAATCTTTCAAAATGCGTGCGCGGCTCGAAGGAATATATACAGCTGAAGATGTCGTTTTTTACCGCGTCGCGCTCGAGAATTATTCCCCGATTGATTACGACCTGGATTTTGCAAGATTTTATGTACGCGATAAAAAACGCCTGAAACGGACAGCGGAGCAGGAACAGGAATTGACCCCCTTGCTGATTCATAAGGAACTTGGGAATACCACCGTAGCGCACTCGAAGCAAGTGCTGGTTTTTGCCTTTTCCAAATTTACGGTTGCCAATAAGAAGAATTTTATCATACAGCTGTTCGAGCAGTCCGGAGACCGGCACCTGCAATTGAACATCAATGGGTACGATATAGTGAAGGCCCGGCCGTTGAAACAATAGATATCATTATTAAATTTTTTACCATGATCAATCGCGTAGAAAAGGGGATAAGTGACTGGCATGCACGGCAGAACAGGTATGCCGGTATTTTCGGAGCGAAGGCGCTGGATGGCCGGGCCTTTGCTAAGATCAGGCTACAGGAAATGCGCGCACTGCAACGCCAATGCCAGCCACCGCGTAATATAGATGAACGCGTATCACTGAAAATGCTTCGCTCTGCAAATAAAAACCTTGAGCGTCGTATCTATCCCAACAGGCTATATAGGGTTGGGCGCAGGTTTGCCAGATGGACATTACGACAAACAGGAAGAGTGATAAAAGGGATAGCCGCCATGATGCAGGACAACCCCGCGGCCCATCTTAACAATCCTTCGCCTCCCGGGAAAAGGGAGCCGGTTAAGCCAACGCCGGTAAAGGTACAGCAGGAGTCAAAGGTAGTGCGGCATCCGATGGCAAGACGACCACGGGTAATACGCATGCCGCCGCGCGTGCATCCACGCCTGCCGGAGGCCCCTGGAAGATCACGCGGTGTATCGAGATAAGCAACTTTTTTAATTTTTTAAAACAATAGTATTATGACTACAGATTTCAATGTTGAAGACAATGCAAAATACCTTGCACGGGGTATGTTCTATCTGGGCTTCGGAGACCGGCATAATCCGGAACTTGTTGAAAAGCTAAACTCGGGAGCGACAACATTCCAGATAAACCACAGTGCTACCTGGGATAAAAAAGGCACCGAATATGCGATCGACTTCAAAAAGGCAGAAGACAGTGATTATAGGGTACTGTCCGGTTTTCGCGTCACCATTGAGGGAGATCCCTCCAAGAGCCAGTATTTTTCTGTTTATAAGAACAACGGTATGACTGCAAAACAGGCCTTCAATATGACCGAGGGGCGGGCTGCATGTAAAACTCAAACCCTGGGTAATTTAAAGTTAGATACCTGGTACAAGCTGGAAATGAACGAGAAAACGAAGAATGGTAACTATATCCAGAAAATGTATAACAGGGATCATCGTTTTTCCGTTGAACGAGGTCTGGAAAATCTGCCCTGGAGCCAGAATGAGGGAAGGGGCATGCCGGCATGGGCAGCTGACGATCTCCGGAAGGGCAATCTGTTTCAGGGTGCACTTACCATTGACGGAAAGGAGGTAGCCGTTGATGTTGTCGTTGATCCCAAGAAAAGAGAAGTGCAGGCTTACGATGCGGCAGGCATGCTGGTTGCAGTAGGCTCGGGATTGAGTGAGCAGGAATTGAAGCGTCAGCACGAACGCGAGGTAAAACAGGAAGCGCCTTTTCGCCAGGATCAAAATGCGGACCCGGCCATTACGGATGCAAACGTTAAAAATGCTGAACGGCAGGAGGCCAAAGAAAATCCGGTAGACGAATCCATTAAAAATGATCCTATTGCGAAAAGGAATGCCGGTAAAACAGAGGAGGCCATACAGAAAGACCCGGCTTTGAAAAATAATACCAGCAAAGGAGAGACGGCGGGCAGGGAACCTGGACAACGGGTACCGCCGCGTACACATGCTCCTCTGGAGTCCAATGGTCAATCAATGGGTAAGAGAGCGTAATTTACCATAACCCCTCAATTATGAACAAAACATTAAAGAAGATAATTGAAGAATATACCACCGGTAGAATCAGCGGTGCTAAACTTTTTATACGCCCGTTATCCGAGTCGGTACATTATGGTCTCGCCTGGCCGGAGCCGGGCGAAGAGGTGGCGCACTCCGGAATTGTCAACCCGCGCATCCTGTATTTTATAATGCAGGATGCGTCGCCGGTTGGCGCTGTAGAATTGCTGGAGGCGAACCTTGACTGCTTTATGTTTCCGGTCTACAGGAAAAAAGGCATCTTCAGCAAAGCAATGAAGTCCGTTATTTTACCACATATTCTGCAGCAAAAACCACTACAGCGTTTACAGATCGGACGCTCCGAACATAATGAGCGGAAATTTGAGGTACTGAAGAAGATTTTTGTTTCGCTGGGGTTTGTCATACTCAGAGAGGATAGCGAACTTAGGATGGTAATCGATGCATCCAGGAAACCGGTAGGCCGATTTATTGCCGGTGATAATAAAGCGTTATCAGCTGAACGTAAAGATTCGATGCGTAAAGAGTTTTTATGGATTGCTTACCGTCTGACGCTGATCCGTTCTGAGTTGGAGTTGCAGGAAGGGATTTCTTATTTGTCGGAAGATATAGGAGAGATAATAAAACGGTTATCAGCTCACGGTCTTTAACGGCCACACTACCGTCTTATTTTTTTTCTCGTTCTGCTTGTAGTAACTGCTGCAACAATTCTATTTTTTCACGTTCGCTTCGTAACAATGCGTCGTACAGTTCCACAATCTTTTCAATAGGATTAAAGTTATAGTTAATTGTTCCGTCGTTTTGCTGGTATATGTTGTTGTTAATGCCGGTACCTGCGTTGAAGTTCTTAATGAACTCCGGTGCGACATCTAGTGCCTTTGCAATTTCAGCGAGCTTTTCGTCGTCAATGTTATCACTTGTCTCAATATTTGACATGGCCTGTCTTGATATTCCAATCAGTTCAGCAAGGGTCTCCTGTTTCAGACCCTTCATTTTTCGAATCCTTGCGATCCTTTGTCCTATTGTGTTTGGGCGAAAGAAGTCTTGCTCCATAATCTGGTAAAAAGTTAGCAAAATGTCAGTTAATCTATGCAAAATGTAAGCTGCGGCTTTACATTTTGTCATTGGTGTTGTCGCAAAGTTAAGAAAATCAGGCATTGTTTGTATACAGGATGTAACGTGATCCTGGCATTTTGTAATGACAGTCTTTTACCTGTAGGATGTATTAATCGTCTTTTCCAGCTTTGCAACATGAAAAAGCTGCAATGGAAAGGAACAGAAACAGAATTCCTGGAGTTTATGATGTTTGTAGATACCATTCTATGTGAAATCAGCGAAGGACAAAAATTACTGAAATATCCCAGGATTGTTGAAAGCGCAAAATTCCTTGAACGATTTATTGAGGTGGATTATAAACAGTTCACGGATTTTTACGATCTGTATATGAACGGCAAACCGGAGGGTATTTATTTTTATGGGCTCTTAAGGTTAAAGAAGGTTTTAAACCGATACTCAACACCTCCAGTTACATGAATATGCAGCATAGAAATAATCAGATTTATTCCGTTAAAATTTGCTTTTTAACTATTTTTTTTAATTTTGCCCTACCAGACCGCCAACCAAACCAGTAACCAAAACCTTTATTGTTAACCCTGAAAACACGCTGGCGTTGCGTTTGTTGCCTTTATCACTCATGGTCTTTTCATTATCCTATTCTCTGGACCTATATGCCCAGGAGCAGGATTTTCCCGCTACCACGCAGGAAGCAGCGGGCGCTTATCTCGAAGGCCGCACCACTTCTCTCGAGCAATACCTCGGCCGTTCGCAAAAGATACAGCAACGTTTACTAAAAAGATTAAAAAGAAAAGAAGCCCGGCTGGCCAGGAAGCTGGCGGCAAAAGATTCTGCTTTGTATGCGCAGTACCTGGCCATGCCCGTCACTTATGACAGCATCGCCACGCTCTCCCGAGACAGCACGGCGCTGCGGCAAATGCCCCGCCGCAGGGATCCGCTCATCGACAGCCTGAAAAATATACAAAGCTTCGCACAGCAGCAGGCAGCGAAGCTGGGAGCGGCTTCGGACCTCGCCGGTAAAGCAGGCATCGGCGATTATACAGGTAAGCTGGGCGACCTGCAGCAACAGCTCAATGCTGAACAACAGGTAAAAAGCCTTGTACAGCAGCGTACCCAGGCCCTTGAAGGACTCGCCGGAAAAGCGGGTATCAGCGGACTGAAGAATATCCAGAAGGATGTGTACTATGCCGGTGAAAAGATAAAGGCCTGGAAAGAAGTAGCCAATGATCCTGATGAAGCCGAGGCCAAAGCCCTTGAATACCTCCAGGGCACCGAAGGCTTTTCCGAATATCTTAATCCCAATAAGAACGCCTGGGGCGGTCTCGGTAGCAATGCCACCGCCGCCGATCTCGAGCGTATGGGCTTCCAGACCAAGCGCCTCACTTCCGAAGCCTTACAGCAGACCTTTGGCAATAACCTTTCAGGGCTGCAGCAAGGCATGGCGGAGCAGGTACAGGCTTTCCAGGAAAAATACAACGATATAAGCGGCAAGGTGAACGAGGTCAAGGGCAAAGTACAGGAAGGGAAGCAAAGCATTGCGCAGGCTAAGGAACAGGCGCAGCAACTGAAAAATATAGAAAAACCTGCATTCCGTAAAAATCCGGAAAGGGGGAAGCCCTTCTGGCAGCGCATCGAATGGCAGTATAATTTCCAGACCACGCGGCCTACGCCGGAAGGCAGGCCCGCTATGCTGGAGCTTGGCGCCGGCGCGGGCTTCAAGCATACGCCCCGCCTCAGCTATGGCATCGGCATCGGGCTCAGTACCGGCCTCGGCACCAGCTGGGAGCAGATCCGCATCAGCTACGAGGGCCTGAGCGCCCGGGCCTATGCCGACTGGCAATGGCAGTACGGTATCAGCATACAGGCCGGCTACGAAAGAGCCTGGCGTCCACAAAACAGGGCATGGCTCTACGAGAACCAGGACCGGCCAAAACCGACCGACCCGGCCAGCGGCCTGAAGGAAGCCTTCGGCGCAGCGCAGGATGCAGCCTATATCGGCCTGATGAAGCGCTACCGGATCAACAGCTCTTGGAGCGGTACCTTCCTGCTGGGCTATAATTTTTTATGGCAAGCTTCGGGGACGAGGTCGCCGTTACTGGTAAGGATCGGATGGAGTAAATAAAACAATAGAACAAAAGCATATCTGTAAAAAATGAGAAAGAAGAATATGAACCTACCCGGCATACTGGCATTCCTACTTTTATCTGTGGCAGCGCCCAGGACGCTGAACGGGCAGGCGATAAACCAGTTCGACTATCATAGCAATATGAAAAATGTGCCTTCGCCCAATACCGCTACTTTAAATACCTATGGTGATGTACCGGTTGACCTCTTCACAGGTACGGCAGATATTTCGGTGCCGTTGCTGAACGTAAGCAACAATGGCATACAGCTGCCGGTAACGCTTTCCTACCAAAGCGGTGGTATTAAGGTGAATGACCAGCCGGGCTGGGCGGGAATGGGCTGGAATGTCGTGGCGGGCGGAAGTATCAGCCGGAAAGTTAACCAGTACCCTGATGAGTACTTTAACCGGAACTTTGACCTGGTCAGCAGCGGAAAAGCTGATTGGGGCTATTACTTTGTCGGCAAGGCCCTGAACCGTTCCAACTGGAACACCACGACTTTCATGAAAGCAAAGCTGAATGGTACTCCTGCGGATTCCCTGACAGACCTCGAACCGGATGAATTCACGTTCAACTTCGGCCCCTACAGCGGCAGCTTCTTCCGGTCAGAAAAAGGTGACTGGCAGGTCAGGAGCAAGCAGAACCTGAAGCTGGAGATAACAGATGAGCTGGATTATACGGGAAATTATAAGCTATACCGCCTTTTCAGCGTTACTGACGATTCAACATTTAATAATGATCACAGCGGCTATGAAGAGATAGGCAGCGTATTTACCAAATTTACCATCACCACCCCGGATGGCTACCGGTATATTTTTGGGGAAGATACCGCAGCCATTGAGTTTTCCCGCGGGCAGATCGGCGGACCAGCTGGTACCCCCCAGGAAGGCCTGGCTGCTAACGAGGACCGGGAGAACAGGATCACGGCAAATACCTGGTACCTTTCCAGAATCATTACGCCGGCAGGTGACACGACGACGCTGGTGTACAAAAGGGGCCGCGCGCTTTATCAAAAGAACCTGTTCCGGCCGCTGTATGCCCAAAATACCCTTGGCCCATCTACCTTCGACAGTGATATTATACACGTCGCGACCGCTGTCAATCCTTCTTACCTGTCCCGGATCGAAACCCCGACCACCAGGGTCGATTTTATCACCTCCAGAGCAAAAGAGCTGGGCATTACCACCGCCTTTTATGGTCCTGCAGGCACCACTGAGGCAGAGTTTAAAAAGACCATCACCTATGCCTGGGGCGGCGATCTTATGTATGACTGGTTATTTCCTAATTCAACTAAACTTCCCAATAATAACCTGCAGCTGGATTCTATAAAGATCTATAATAAGATCAGTGGCGCCTATGTCAATGGGATCAGGTTGTATCACCGCGCCGACATCACCAAGCGCAGGACGCTGGACTCTTTGGCATTCTTCGACTATACCGATGCTTCAAACATACAGAAATATAAATTCACCTACAGTGATGTGGATCTGCTGCCCGGCTATGAAACGCTCAGCCGGGACCATTGGGGATATGCCAATGGCAGGCCGGAGTCCCTGGGTTTTACCTGGCCCGACAGGTCGCCTAGTTCCAGTGCAGTGCTTTACGGGCTTCTTAAGAAAATAATTTACCCGACCGGCGGAGAGACCGAGTTCCTCTTTGAGCCAGGCTATTACAGTTCCGTCATTAAAGTCGATCCGAACAACCTGTCCAGCCCCGTCTCGCTGGTAACGGAATCCGGTTTTGCCAGCATCAGGATAAAGAAAATTACGAGCAGGGGGATCTACGGCTCGCCGGATATGACCAGGGAGTACATCTATACGAATAACTATGCCGGCGGCGGCAGTGTCTCCAGCGGCATATTAGGCGCTTATCCACGGTATATTGATAAAGTCAAATTCCGCAATACCGGCGGCGGTGTCTGCGCCGGCGACTTCTACCTTACAAACCGCACAGACAACGCAGTAGAGTGGCTGAGTCAAGCTTCCGGCGGTATCGTTACCTATTCCGAAGTGGCGGAAAAATCGGCCGACGGGAGCTACCGGGTGGTGAAATTCACCAATAGCGACGACCCTGCCTACCGGGATGAGCTTCACGATAACTATACCAACGGAGGCCCGGCCGGTACCCTCGGGATGGTATTGGAGAATGACAATTACCGAACCACCTCCAATGACCTGGAAAGAGGCAAGGTGCTTAATGAAGCGCTTTATAATGCTTCCGGTACTAAAGTAAAGGAGAGCGTCTATACCTATCGCAACGACCCTGCAAGAAAGAACAGCTTCATAAAGGCATTTGCCTTTAAAACGTTATATGAGCGCGGGGGATCCTCCTGCTCCGGAACCTGGCCTACCGGCGGCGGCCCCCGTGCCTGGACCTACCGGATCTATACTTACCAGAATCCACTGAAAAGCGTTACCGAAACGCAGTATGAAAGCGGAAATGCTATAACCACCAGCCAGTCCTTTGTGTATGATGATTATGGCAATGTTACACAGCAAACCACGGTCAACAGCGCCGGGGAAATGCTGATCACCGATACCCGCTATAACAGCCATCCCGATTATCAGGGAACAGCGACCGGCGCCTCTGCACTGGGTATCAAAAGACTGTTGGCCAATTATAAGATTAAGAACTACCCGGTGGAGCAGACAACATTATTGCAGCCCTCTGACCCGCTCGAAGGGACATTTACCAATGGTACCTTGTATATGTATGACCTGAACAGGCCGGTAGTATGGCGGGTCTATAAAATGGAGCTGGATGCGCCTTTCAGGAAATATACGGTTTCGGGAGGTACCGGTACGCTGAACTATATCCCTTCTATGTACGCTTCCGGCAGCTTATCCTTTAACAGCAAATACCAGCTGCAGGAGAATGTAACGGCCTATACGTCCGCGAAATGCCTGCCGCTCACCGTTGCGCAGAAAGCATCATCTGTGGCTTATACCTGGGATAACCGTTTCCAGTCTGTCAGTTCCATTACTACAAGTGCCGTTAACAGTGACGTGGCTTATTGCAATTTCGAAGGGAGCTATGGTGTGATCGACGACAATAAAGGCAACTGGGATTTTGGCGCTGACTATATAGAGTCAAGTGCAACGGCGCCTATGGGTAACAAGGTGCTCCGGCTGGTGTCCAACACGCTTGGCGCGCAGCACGAGCTGCGGACGATGGACAGCCTGGTGGCCGGCAAAAGATATGTTTTCAGCTTCTGGATACCCGCACCGGTAGTCGCCAGCAAATTTCCGAAGGCATACATCAACAATACGACATTGCTACCGGATGCCACAGCCAAGAAAACAGTGAATGGCTGGGTGTATCATGAGCTGGCTTTTACGGCTGAAAACAGGAAGCTCTATGTCCGCTTGCCAAATGCAGCCAGCGGCACCGTCAGCAATACGCTGGACGAGGTACGTCTGTACCCCGAAGGTGCGGCAATGAAGTCCTACACTTATGACGCGGTGAATGGCAATGTTACCAATAGCTGCGATGAGCATGGCGTCATAACCCATTATGAATATGACGGTATGGGCCGGCTGGTGCGTATCAAGGACGAGCAGGGAAATATTATTAACCAGAACACCTATAAATACCAGGGAGCAGAATAAAAATAACGATCATGAAATTGCAATATATATCTATAATAGCTTTGCTGGCCTATACGGTCCAGTCAAGTGCCCAGGCGGTGAGCAATCCCGTCAATAATATCCCAACCGAAATGCCGGACTTACCACCGGTGACAAGCTACCCGGGTTTGAACAATTTATCGGGCATCACCCGGTTCAACTATATCCGCACACAGGTGCCTGATCAGCCGGTGACCAGTATCAGTGCCAGCACCTATTACCGGCAGTCGGCCGAGTATTTCGACGGTCTGGGGCGTCCGCTGCAATCGGTGCAGAAAAAGGCACATGCCGACGGTTATGACCTGGTGCAGCACCATGTTTATGACAGCGTAGGAAGGGAAGCTTACGGCTATCTGCCCTTTGCGCTACCTTTAGCTTATTCGGACGGTAATCTTACCTGGTCTAACCTGAAGACTTTGTTTACTGCATTTTATCCCGGCTCAACCGGCGAGCATCCCTACAGTAAAACAGAATTTGACAATTCGCTGCTTAACCGGGTGACAAGACAGCTCCCCCAAGGGGCCAGCTGGATCGGCGCTGACCGTGGGAAGGTGGTAGAATATGCCACCAATACAGAGCCAACCTACTCCGGTACCGTAGGTACGAGCATTGTTTTCTGGAAATACAAGAACTGCTTTCCCCGTTATACGATCGGGGCTACAGCGACTGCCTTACCGGTATATGCAGGCAATTACAATGAAAAGGAACTGTATATAACCCGGGTAACGGATGAAGATAGCAATGTTTCCGAAGAGGTAAGGGATAAGCTGGGCAGGATGATCATGCAGCGAAGAGTAGCCAAGGATTTTCCACCAGCAGCAACGATGCCAAGAGTGCCTGCATATGGCGATCCGCTCAACCTTGCCTATACCATTTATGTATATGATGATCTGAACCGTTTACGCTTTGTGATTCCACCGGAAGCTGCAAAGCCGACGGTCGCTACCAGCACCTCGGGATCGACCACCACTTTTACACATACATTCCCTGCTATCGACGCGAATATTGCTGCCGGTCTTTGCTACCGTTATGTATATGATAGCCGCGGGCGCCTGATCGAAAAGCAGATACCTGGCAAAGGCAGTGAAGAATATGTTTATGACCAGCGGGACCGGCAGATTTATTACCGGGACGCAAGGATAAAAGCTGATGGCAAATGGATGTTTACCATATATGATGCATTGGACAGGCCTGTAGTCACAGGACTGATACCTGCGACAGGTAGCCAGGCTTCCATGACATCTATCCTTACAAGTACAACCGTGTACCCTGAACCATCTATATGGTTTTACTTAAGGAATTATAATCTTTGGCATACATACCCGACGACCATAACAACCAGTTTGGGTAGTGCAGATATTCTCAGCTATACCTATTATGACGATTATGCAGACCTTCCGGCAACCGGTTATTCCTATAATTCTTCCTTTCTTCCATCCGTTACACAGCCTTACTTGGTGCGTTCTGTGCGTTCGAATAATACCCGTGGCCTGGTGACGGGGACCAAAGTAAAGGTGATGGATGGCGCTGCTACACCTAACTGGCTGACCACGGTCAATTACTATGATGAAAAAGGCCGGCTGATCCAGGCGGTTGCCAGCAACCATAAAGGAGGAAAGGACTACAGCTCTAACACTTATTATTTCCAGGGCATGCTCTGGAAGAATATTTTCCGACAGCAGAACCCTTCCGCCCTGCCTATGTTTGGTACCACCTATGATATGACTATAAACACATTGGAGACCACCTATGAACGGAATATCGGAATAGGCGGAGGTAACGACCAGGTGTGGAAGGTGACGAAAACAATGAATGGCGACCCGGAATACGAGTTCGCTTACTATGATTATGATCACCTGGGGCATATTACAACGAAGATGTTCCCATCCGGCAATGTACTGCAGGAGTACAATATCCAGGGCTGGCTGCAATATCTCCGGGCCTATAATTCCAATGGTCCTTTAACGGATCAGAAGGTGTTTTTTGAGCAGAACCTGTATTATGACAAAGGATTTGCCAGCAAATTCTACAATGGCAATATAGCCGGTACCGTATGGACCGGCTACAGGCCTACGGCTGCCGCCTTGTTTACCCAGCGTGCTTATGGTTATGATTATGACAAGCTGGGCCGCCTGGACCATGCTGAATACAGGCATAAGCAATTTACAGGTACAACCTGGGTCAAGACTGCAACGGATTATACCATGAGCGGCGTCACCTACGACCTGAACGGCAATATCAAGAGCATGAACCAGCGGGGTACAGAACCCGGCAGCTCCACGCCGGAGGATATGGACCTGCTGATCTATACTTATAAGGCAAACAGCAACCAGCTTATAAAAGTAGAGGATGGCGTGCCTGCGGCCAATACCGCCCTGCTGCCCGACTTTAAGAACAATGCCAATACCACTACGGAATATACCTATGACGTAAATGGCAATATGCTCACCGACGGCAACCGGAAGATCAGCGCCACTGCCTATAGCTATCTTAATAAGCCCGAGCAGATCACGGTAACGGGGCTGGGTACCATTAAATACCTCTATGATGCTTTGGGCAACAGGCTGCAGAAAGTTATTACGCCTACCAGCGGCACTACGTATGGTTACGATTATATCGGTAACTTCGTTTATAAGGACAACCGGCTGGAATATATCATGAACGAGGAAGGTCGCAGCCGTCCCAAAGTAGTGGGTGCCGAGGTAAAATATACCTATGATTATTTTGTCAAGGACCACCTGGGCAATGTACGGACCTCAGTTAATGCCGAGCCTATGACCGCCGATTACCTTGCCAGCCATGAAATTTCAGCCTATGCTGCCGAGCACCTGGTCTTTGACAATATTGAGAATGTATGGGATGATAACCCTGCTGGCACACCCGGCAATGAAACATCGGCCCACCTGGTGGCCAGCGATCCCGCTAAGCGTATCGGTACGGCTATTATGCTGCGCACCATGCCCGGCGACGAGTTCCGCATCAGCGCAGACTGCTTTTACCAGGGGGCTTTTACGCCGGGCAGCACGGTAACCCCTGCCGATATGGTGAGCTCTCTGACCAGCGCGCTTTTGGGTGGGGAAACCTATACCGGCGTACCGGTATCGGAAATGCAGCAAAACGTAGCCATCATTACCCAGGCGATGAATAATCCTGCGCTGCCCAGCCAGCTGAACAGCATGCTGAGCGCCAATACCGATCCATCTGCCCCAAGGGCTTACCTGAACTACCTGATGTTTGACCAGAACCTGCAACTCATCCCCGCAAAAAGCGGGGCCGTACAAGTGCCGACCGGTAGTGGCAGCGGTATTCCCTGGACAACGATAAGACCGTCTATACTGGACGGCGAACTGCTCAGGATTGATGTACCGGGTTACATCATAATATACATCAACAATAACAGCATCGGAAAAGATGTTTACTTTGACGATATCAAGATCGAGCATTATAACGGTAATGTTTTAGAGGAGTCACACTATTATCCTTTTGGTTTAACGGTGAGCCAGATGGCGCCAGAGGTTACAGCACCTATAAATCCGTATAAATACAATACCAAAGAATTGGAGACTGCTTTTGGTTTACAGAACTATGAGTATGGTGCGAGACAGTATAACTCGCAAATTGGGAGATGGAACAGTATTGATCCTTTTGCTGACAAATATCATAGTGAGAGCCCATTCGCGTACGTTTCCAACAACCCGGTAAAATACGTTGACCCTGATGGAAGGTTTAAATTAAACTATAACGATGCCCAGTTAAAAGCAAATGGATTAACCAGGGGGGATGTACAACGATTTGAAAGTATTGTTACCAATATTGGTAATCTGGTATCCTCAAATCCCCAGGCGATGGATGCAATAGCCAATACTACGGGATTCGATCAAAGTCGAATTTTATCAGACCTCGAAATTGGTAATGGTCCGGATATTACAATTAGTGCTTATGGTCCTGGCGCAAGAGGGGGAAAAGATGGAATCATTTTTGATCCTAGCGTCGTTAAGAGCCTAGCAAATATTGATCCGAACAATACGAACGAATTATCCGAGCAAACGCTTGGTCTAGCATTGAATCTATTGCACGAATATGGTCATTATGGTGATCAGACTACTAACGGAGGAAAAAATACTGGTCAATACGATGATGACAAAACAGAACCGAATGGACGAAGACAAGATACAAAGGCTTTCGGTGATAGAGATAATCAGGAAAAAGGGAAGCAAAAATGGTCTACATCGTTAACTGGACATCGAGGAAATGATATAACAACTTTTGGCTTTGGAGTAAATGTTGGACTTGCACCTGGAGGTAAATCAGTATTTATGAAGCCGAAATTAAGTAATACAATCCCTAAAGCATACGGAGGTAAGATTCCTACGTCTTTACCTAAAGAGGCTAAAGATATTTTAAATACACTAAATGTAAAATAGCTATGACAAGCAAATCAAAAATAGTTTTACTTTCAATATTGTCTCTAATAATTATGGCAATATCCCACAATTCATTCGCACAAAATGATGTTAAGGATGAGTGTTTAATTTATGAAAGTATCCTGGAGTTCCTTAACGCACGGGAGGCAACTAACGATACTGTGTACACGGGGATCATAGATCCGGAAAGCGACGACATAGGTACACCTATCCGTCGGACTGGCATCTTAAAATTGAGTTTTTATATCCCAAAGGTTCGATGGGATTTTACTGTTGCTCATCTTAATCCTTGGTTTTCATCTCTTCTAATGGATAGCAGTCTGTTAAATTATACATACCAAACAAGTGATGGTGGAGACTTACAATGCAACTTTTCAAATTGTTTGAAATATCAATTTAAAGCTTTTGAAGACACCGATTTTGCTGATAAGGATTTTACGTCGGAAATAAGAGGTTATGATACAATACACTATCGACCTATGAGGGTTACCTTCTCGAAAATACTTTATTCTAAAAATATAGCTTTGGTATTTGCAAAGATCTTTTCAGGTATGGGACAGGGTGGTGACAAAGCACTATATGCCTTTAAATTTAAGAAAGAGGGAGACGGATGGGTAATAGAAAAGTCTGAGATTGAAATGTTATAAAGTCATATCTTAATTGACACGATATTAGTATAAAAATATGAGCAGGATACTTTCAACGCTATTGTTAGTGGTTCTGACATCTCAGCTTTATTCTAAAGAAAAAGCAGTTTAGATTGCAGGATATTAGATGTTACGCCGGTCTGTTCTCAGGCCGGCTTTTTTATTTCTCTTCTCGTCTCCGCGGTTAGGGGAGGGAATGTATAGCAAGTGCCAATGCATCCGACAGACTGCACCTTTCGGGGAAACGAACGCATAGTACTGCCAACAACCCGCACCCCGGGTGGCTCCTACATCGACTATGCCCTTCGTGAGCCAGTACCCGTTTGTCCGCTCCCAGTCAACCCGCCTACGATCCACGGTCATAGGATTTGTTCTACCTGACCGGCCTTACCCCTTCAAACAATCGGCAAAGGTCCGATCCTGATCTGTAGCCGCCAAGGTCTCCGGCGCCCATTAAGGGGCGCGCCGGGCCACGGGTTTTTCAAAAAAAATCTCCACCCCTCTTTGGGCCGCCCCACAAAAAAATTGGGCGGCCGGAGGGGTCGTATTTTTTTTAAAAAACCTTGGCGGCTACAGCTCCTGATCGACCTCGCCTCAATTTGAAAGGGCAATGCCGTCAGCTTTCAAATCTGCAATGACCGGTGGCTTAGTAGCCGAGTCGCCGCTAGCGAACAAAACGGAGCACATTGGCTACCTGAAAAGCAAATAGCCGAGTAAGCGCTTCACCCGGAGACAGCGGGCCGGTTGACATGTCCTGGCCGTTCGCTACCCGTGTAAAAGTGTGTCTGCCGTTACGCATACGGCACTGATGAGATCAGCGAGATCGAAACGCACATCAGATTTTATTCATTTTAAAAATATGGTTTATGAAATTCTTCAATGATTGTAAAACGCTGGATGAAGTAAAGGCCAGGTACAGAAAACTCGCTTTTGAACATCATCCTGACCGAGGTGGCGACGTACGAACGATGCAGGCGATCAATACAGAGTATGCGTACGCAACCGCCAAGCTGATCAAAGATGGCAATCTGTCCCAGGAAGATTCGGATAAGGAAATGCGCTTCTCCGAAGAGTACCGTACCGTGATCGAAAAAATCATAAACCTGCCCGGAATAAAGATTGAGCTGGTAGGCTTATGGATTTGGGTTACCGGCGATACGAAGCCTGTTCATGTTGAGTTGGACGAAGCGGGTTTGCGTTTCGCGTACAAGAAGGAGGCATGGTATTACCGGAGCGCTCACCTGAAACAAAGGCGGGGGAGCAAAAAAACGCTTGATGAGATCAGGGCAAAGTATGGCTCCGAAGAGGTCAAGGGCTCCAGGTCAAAAGCAGGAAAACGCCGCCAGTTGCATAAGTAATTATTCATTTTAAAATATACGGTTATGTTACCAACGTTAAGAATCCCAAAAGATATAGCATTGCCTGACACCGATCAGTGGCAGTTCCGGTTTCAGGTCAGGAGCGAATCTTCAAACCGGCTGTACACGATTGCGCAGCACAAGGCCAAAAAGCACTGGGGTTGTTCCTGTCCCGGCTGGAAGATACATCGTACCTGTAAACATTTGGCAGCAATGGGCCTTCCCGGAAAGGAAACTCCATTTGAACCTTATATAATAACTAATTAACAATGGCAAAAGCAAAGAAAGGCATACTGGACGGTTATAAGACCTATGATACATCAGGCGGTTTTGGCAATGCAAAGCAGTGGCGGGAAGCTTTCCGGGAACGATTCAGCAAGAAGGAAGCGGAAGAAGTGCTGCAAGGACAGGAGTTGACGCCATACCAGATATTGGGTGTAAGCCCCAATGCTTCACAGGCTGATGTCAAAAAGGCATTCCGCGGGTTGATCGCCGAATGGCATCCCGATCATAACCAACACCGGATAGCAGAAGCCGAAGAGATGAGCAAAAAAATCCTTGCGGCCTATAGTCTGCTTACTCATTGATAACAATAAAAATTGATTTTATGGAATCATTGCAATTTCAGGTACATAGCCTTCTCAAATATGAAGACGAATGTGTTACCGGGCCAATGGCGCCTATGCTGTTTGCCTCCGAGACGATGGATCAGCTTGGCTTGTCTTATAATCGTCTTGCAAGGATATGGTTCGAGGACGAAAACATTTTTCAAAAGTATGAAGGCGAGAGCCTGACCAGCCACGATATCCTTGTTATAGGTAAGCAATTCAGAAGCGGGTTATGGATAAGCCTTTGGATTGACGAAGGCGTACAAGGCATTCCTGTCGCAACGGCTTTTAAGGGTGAGGCAGTCGCTGTTTCTGATAGGTACTTAGAAATGGATTATGCGCGAACATTAACCGTTACAGAGATAGAGACGATTTTTGCGCACATTTTTGAAAATACGGACGAGCTGGATATATCACGATAAGCAAAGCCTTTTTTAAACTTAAATTTTATATTATGAAACACAATTATGAGCAGCGGAAGCAAAACCGCATCGACAATGCAAAGAAACAGGCGGCAAAGAATAGAAAGCTGTCTGACAGCGCCTATAATCAGGCGCACGACATGGCCTCGATTATTCCGATGGGACAACCGATCCTGGTAGGTCACCATTCGGAAAAACGGGATCGCAGGTATCGGCAGCGTATTGATGATAAAATGCGAAAAGCGGTTGAGGCAGATAAGAAGGCGGAGTATTATGAACGGAAGGCAGAAGCCATAGAAAACAATACTTCCATATCCAGCGATGATCCTACAGCACTCGAGCAGTTACGGCAGAAGCTTGCTGAACTGGAGCAAAAGCAGTCGTTCATGAAGGAAGCAAACAGATGCATTCGAAAAAAGGACAAAGAAGCTTTTCTGCATTTGCCCGACGCAACAGAGGAACTATGGCAAGAGCTGAATAATCCCGATCGGGTTAGGGGTATAGGTTATCCGTATTATGGCCTGACTAATAACGGCGCGAAGATCCGTAGCGTAAAGCAACGTATCAGACAAATGGAATTATTGGAGCAGCGACCGGCGCAGGAAGTGAAGTTTGAAGGTGGCGTACTCCGGGAGAATAAAGAAGCTGGACGCATACAGTTTAAGTTTGATGCTAAGCCGGATGAAAAAATTCGCATAATACTAAAACGCGCCCGGTTTATCTATAGCCCCACAGAAAATGCCCATCAACGTAAATTGAACGCAAACGGTATCCGAGCCGCGAAATACGCCCTTGCAGATTTAAAGAAAATGTGGGCCGAAGAAAAGTAGCTTTTATCTTTTTCTCCTGTAACGGCCCTTTCAGGCCGATCTTTCCCTTTTATTATATATTGTTAAAACCATGCACGGCTGGTTAGCCGGGCAAATATAGCTATGTACAGATTAGATGCATCTGGCACACGGACATTCTGTGCCCTGATTGATAGCGTGGAAGATGGCTATCAAAAGATTTTCAATCCTCCGTATTTGTCTTTGACGATAGAACATATCGGCGAGGCGAAGCTGGACCCTTATAGACTGGCTGTTCTTTACAGCTTCTGCCATTATCGGTTGCAGGAGGGCGACCTGGTCCAATGTCCCGAAATGTGCTTTGCGGTAATAGATGATCGCAGGGACAAGAAGGACTATTCATCGGCCATAATAGTACCGTATATGTACCGGTTGGCTGATATGGGCATCGACGAGATGAGCATCAGGCAGGAAGGCGATCGGTTCGTTTCATGGAATGTGTCCTTGCAGAGGGAACATACAGAGTTTGCTAATGATTGGTTGGAGAATATCCGGCAACAGGGCTTTCTTGCTCAATTGGCAAGAGGCAATACCGACGCCCCGCATGACGATGATAAGGAAGATGATTAGGCTCGATTCTTTTAAGCTCCGTATTCTTTAATGTTTTATTTGTTAAAACCGCGCGTAGCCGGTTAGCTGCGTATTAATAGTATGAAACAGTTGAATGAAAAAGCCGCTGCTGTTTTCGGCACATTGATGGACGCCATGACGCGGGGCTGCCTGCAGGTTTTTAATAAGCCGCATTTGCCTTTGGCCCTGGATAACATCTATGACGCAAGGCTGCCGCTCTATGGCCCGGCTGAAGTGTATCATCTTTGTCACCATTTTATACAGGATGGTCATGTGGTCGAAGACCCTTCAATGTTCTTTGCTGTCGTGGACAACCGCCAGAAGTCGGGAGGTATGGATCAGCTGATAGTAATTCCTGTCTCGCTCCGGCATGATGGTCGGTATGAGGCCAATTGCGTTATGAACGATGACGAGTTTGTTTCGTTTGATGAACAGCTGCAAAACCGGCATGTCGATTTTGCGGAAAGCTGGATGCAGAATATTGTGCGGCATGGTTACCTTGACCGCATCGCCCAGGATACTCCTGTGCAATTAGATGAGGACGATACCGGCTGCGAGGAGTGTACAGCTTTCTAAACACAGATATTTTCAATTCATAGTATTTAGTTATGAAAATACAATTCAATTTCCAGATCAATCCGCTGGATCATCGCGAGGCATGGGAACGGGTTCCGGTTTATAGACGAAAGTTTACTGATCGCGTGGCTGCCATCCACTTCGCCGAACGTTTAGCCAGGCTGTATAAAGCGGAAGTGCGGCTTAGCGAGGGAACCGACCCGTTAAGAGAAAGCGGAGCCTACTTCCGATAGGTAGACAATCCTTTTAGTTAATCAAAGGGCTGCACTTGCAGCCCTTTTTTAATGCCATTTTATGAAATCATTGAAAGTGTTGAACAATGTGGAGCGCGCCGCGCTGCTGTTTGACTTGTTTCCGGATGAGACTCCCGGTGTTGCGGAATTTGTCCGCAATATGGCCATCACGGTTATGGAGGATCGGGAGCAAATAGGAAAGGCCTGGGATAACGCGGAGCTCGCTTTTGACAAATGGCTGGGCATTGCCAAAGCAATCCGGAACAGGACGACCAGGGTGGGGATTCGGTCGGGGACCGTCGGTTACTTTTATGCGGAATTGCTCTTCGCCGGGCAGTTAGCCGTTTTTTCAACCTATTGCCTCATTACTTATGTAACAGATAGAAAACACCCCGATCACAAGTTCTCCTGGATGGTAAGGATCCTTTTCGAATGACCTTTCTATTCATTATTTAAACTCATATTATGAAACCTTTGGATCAGCTGGATGATATCCAGCGCGCAAAGCTGCTGTTCGAGCTGTTCCCCGCGGAGATACCGGGCCTGGTAGCTTTTATTACTGACCGATGCAGGACGATCAGGGAAGACGTACGGATGAACCGTGCCTCCTGGGACGATCCTTATCTAAGTTTTGATTCCTGGCTCAACAAGGCAGACAAAGTCTGGGAAAATCTCCGGCATTTCGATGGATTGATAGCTGGTTCTGCCAAGCTGTTTTCGGAGCAGCTGTTCGACCGGCTCCGGGTATGGTTTACGGCCCACTGCCTCCGGCTCTATGCCCATTCAGGCGGGTATTCGAATCCGAAGTTCGCCACGATGATCCATCTCCTTTTCGGGTAATTTTTTTATCACTTAATAAATTGTTTAATTATGGAAACAACAGTAAATGTTGAAGAACAGCAATCCCTTGACTTAAGCGGATTGCAGCCAGCGTCCGCAGAAGAACAGGTCTACAACATACCTGTTTCAAAAATTATGATCTCGCCAAAAAACTACCGCAAGTTTTACAGCGAAAAAGCGATTGAAGAACTGGCAGAGCAGATTGCGGAGTCGGAGGAAAAGATACTGCATCCGATCATCGTCCGGCAGAGAGGAAAAAAGTATGAGCTGATCGTAGGCGAGCGTCGGTATCGGGCCGCATTGCGTATCGGACTTAAGACGATGCCGGCAAGAGTGCGCCCACTTACGGACGAAGTAGCCAAAGAAATCCGATTGCAGGAAAATCTGCAAAGGGAAAATCCGCACCCCTTGAATGAAGCCGAAGCAATCTTTGAATTGCAGGACGATGGTAAGACATTGGCAGAAATTTCAAAGAAGCTGGGTAAGTCGATGGCCTTTATTCATAACCGGATAAAGCTGGCAGAACTGATCGACCCGCTGAAGGAGCTGTTTGTTGAAGACAAGATCACCTTACAGGAAGCCATCGAGTTAGGCAGTCTTGCCAGGGATTCGCAGGAGCATTTTTTCGAACAGCATTGTGCCAACTGGAAAGAGGAAAAGCATTTTTCCATCGGCAACTTCCGGTACATCATCGGCCACTACAGGTATGACCTGAAAAAGGCGCCGTTCAATACCCGCGATAAAAAGCTGGTGCCGGATGTGGGTTCCTGCACCGGGTGCCCGTTTAATTCGGCTACCCTAAAGACCCTCTTTCCCGATATGGCAAAAGAGGCCGTTTGCAGCAATACATCCTGCTTTGAGGCGAAACGGATGGCGAGTGCTGAAAGTGACTTACGGTCGGCGCTGGAAAGCGCGCAGCCTGCGGCGATCCTCCTGGGCAACTATGTGAATGCTGATTTGACCGTGTTATTGGATTCGCTGCCGGAAGCGGTGGAGCTACCACGGTACCACAAAGGGGATGTAAAAATCGCCAAAGAACCAGAAAAGCCAAACCGGGAGCGTTATACCTACGAGGAAGGAGACCGGCAGGTGCTGTCCCGCGAAAGGTATAGTGCGGCGCTACAGGAGTACCGGGAAGACCTTGCCGCTTACCGGGAATTTGTTAAGCTGGAAGCAACAGCCAAAGCGCTATTGATTCAGAACAACGAAATAGCCCCCGTTTATTTCAATCCTGAACTCAGGGAAGAATGCCACCGTGAAGCCACCCAGGTTACAGCAAAGCAGGTACAGGAGGCCATAAAAGAAGGAACGATCACCGAAGAGTTGCTGAACGGAGAGATCGAGCGGATCAAAACCCGTGAGGATCGCAAGAAGGAGATTGACCGGGAAAGAGTGCAGGCGAAAGTTCACGAAACCTTTACTGCGGGCATAAGCGAAGGCACATTGACCGCTGGTCTCACAGCTGCGGACACAGTTGGGTTGCGCTACGTGCTTTATCTCGCGCTTAATTACACCAACCGCGAGGCTACGAAAAAGGTATTGTTTCCGAAGGGCATAAAGAATAATGCTGATTTCTTTGATCAGCTGGCTGCCCTCACAGATGAGCAGGTTGCTTTTCTTGTCCGGACAATAATTACGGGAAACAGCGATAGCAAAACGTCACGTTTTATGGACGCCTACTGTCTCTACAGGATGGCGGACGAAGCTGGTATAAATGTGGCAGAGATTGAGGAGCAGCAAAAAGCGGAAGCCACCAAACGGCAGGGTAATGTGAAGCTGCGGATCAAAGAGTTGAAGATACAAATTAAAAGGTTGCAGAGAAAGGCGGCCTGATGTGTTTCCTGGGAGGGCAGTAAGATCCCTTTGTTATAGCAGGTACGACAACGAGGCTAAGGAGGTCCGTGTTGATATGGAGAACCTGGCCAAGTACAGGTAAGGATTGTAATAGGGCAGCAGGGTGTTTGCACAATGCAGCCCTGTTGCCTTTGTTAGTATTGGTCCGGGAATTCGGTACCTGTCAGATATGTAGCAGGGCAAAAAGATCCCTCCTCCCTGCGGTCGGAGCAATCTTTTTGCAAAAAGCGGTGCAACCCCTTTGAAAAAATGGGAAGCTCGCTCACCATCCCCAGCCCATTTTTTCAAACAGGTTGCAGATTTTGCCGTTACGTAAATTGTTTTCGGGTTCTTTTGAGCGTTGATAATGACATTTAAGTTGCAGCCTGTTGTTTCTTGCTTGATAACGACGCACTTTTACAATGATCACTTCCTTATAGCTGGGACTTCGCTGCGGCGGGCCCGGAGGTGGGGCCGGGGGAATATTATTTCTTTTTTTCTTCCTAACACGCAATCATGTCTTTCCCCATATCTCCAATACCCCCCCCAACTACTGCACCGGGATGCTTAGCACGCTTCTTTTTTATGAATCTCTTAGTGAAATAGGTTGCTATATTTGGTAAGGCAATGCCGCCAATAACCTTTTGAATGATGAAACAAGAAATAGAGCGAATCAGCCAGAAATTACAGTTGCTTAGGGATGCAGATCCCGACCTGGTCCTTTTCGGCGCTAAAAAGCATAAGTACCGGTTGAATGATCCCCTGCCAGCTGAAGTGCTGGCGCAATTTGAAGCGGCACATAGCATTAAGCTGCCGGAAGGCTTTTCTGATTTTTATACAACATTGGGAAATGGGGGCGCGGGGCCGTTTTACGGGTTGGAGCCTTTGGAAAATGTTTTGTTTAGTGATCTTGACTACAAAAGGGCAGACAGCCTGCTCGACCCATCCGTACCGTTTGCCCATACCCAACCCTGGAATAGGAGCTTTACGCCTACTGTACAGGAAGAGGAAAGCGAGTTGCGATTTGAAACAGAACACGAAGCCTTTTACAAGGCATATTATTCCAGCGAACAGATGAACGGCGTATTGGCAATCTGCAATTACGGCTGCGGTATTAGCCTGAACCTGGTGGTGAACGGGCCGGAATACGGTAACATGTGGACCGACGACCGGGGAAATGACGCAGGTATTTATCCGTCAACCGAATTTGGCAATGAAGAAAAAATTAATTTTCTGGATTGGTATGAGCTATGGCTCGATTCCGCGCTTGTCGAAGCCAAAGAGAAGTACGCCAGGCGTACACCAAAATAAAGCGGTTACTACTCTGCTACTTTCTTGTACGCATCTTCTTTGTTGTCGCTCAGGTACAGCTGTTTGTTTCTGAAATCGAGCAGGAGCGGCTTATACAGGCCACCTTCAGCGATCAATGTATTATCTGTTTTGTCAAATCTGACCTGGTAGGTATGGCGCGGACGATTTTCGGCATGCTCAAGGTTTTGCCAGCCCTCCTAGTCATAGTCGTTTTTGCGCCATTTATGGTTGGAAATTTCATACCCTTGTTCCTTAGCTCTTATAAAAATAGTGTCCCTGATTGTTGCCGTTCCCAGTTCTTCACCCGTAGAAAGCACATTTTGTTTAAAGGTAAATTCCCTGGCGTAAGCGCCGGTGATCTGCACTTTGGGATCATCGGTACAGGATACAGCAACTGAAATGGCAATAGCAACAATAAGTATTGTTCTCATAATAATTTTGTTTGTTGTGAATTGTAAAAACCGCAGCTGGCCAGTTGCGGTACCGTTGCGAAGTTTGACTAAAATGTATGTCTATACTTTAAAAACGTATACAGTAAATGTACAACCTAAAAACTATTTGCCTCTTATATAAAACATTATATTGGTTTCAAAAATCATGACAATTCTTGTTCAAAACATAGTGTTAGGTAAGCCGGCGTAGGCAGTATTTGCAAAATGAAAATTAGAAAATCCTGAATTCCAGCAATTTGGTCGAAGATTGAACATCTTATTCCTCCGCTCATTTTCCCTTGTTATTCTTATACAGTCGGTCATTTCCGGATGACAGCGCCAAAATTATACCTTTAAACAAAGACCCTAGCTTAACAAACCATGTCATGCGTAAGGATTATTCAAAGTTAAGCCGGGTAGACGTTGAATAGTTACGCAAAAGGTAACAATATTAGTATAAATCAGTTCTGAAAAAAGAAAAAGCCGTAACCAAACGTTACAGCTTTCCTTCTTAAATAAAAGAACCGGTTGTATAAGCGGCATCTATCTTTTCAACAGTGAATAAATAGCAGTTCAAAGTTAGACACCTCGGACATTAAATAATTGTACAAAAGGTGACAATATCAGTGTGAATCACCAATGGCCGGTATTTACCTCTTCAATGGCAAACTCTTTAATGTGTTAGAAAAGAAGCGCCGGACCTGGCTTTTTCGTTACACTAATGGCGAATGCGGTCCGTTGCTCATTATGGCATTAAAATGCCCAGCCTAGAAAGGATGGGCCGCTTCTAATTTAAATTAGAAACACAGAGAAATTAATATTTTAGTGAAACAAGTTCAATGGATTTTTACCATTTTAGCGACGTCTAGATGCTTCGCAATTAAATGCTTTTTTTTCGTAACTCAAATTTTTACTTGTCACGAAAAATCATGACAAGTAATATTTTTTTTATTTAAATATTAAATATAAATTTGGTTTAATGAGCTGCTAATTATTGAATTATTTTACCAAAAATGCCAATTTAATGATATTGATGCTAAACTAACAAATCTGATTGCAATGTGCTGCTGATAATAAACGTGCTATTGTAATTGCTCCCTTCAGAAACATTCTAGCTAGTCCTCATATTGATATCCCAACCTGGTAGGTCTTGCGATAAGGTAACCCGTATGTCCTCTTAATTCACATTAAAATTAATATTTATGAAACTAAAAATGATTGCACTTTTCAGCCTGCTCTGCTTATCTATTTTTCAGAGTTGTAATAAGCAAAAAGATAGCCGCATCAATCCGGCTGACACTGAATCAAAGGCCTCAAAAAAGAAACTGATGAATCAAACTGGGTTGCTTGAATGTCGTACGCCCGACTCTCTCGAAAATCAGGATTTTGAAAAGCTCGCTCCAAATCGACGTAGTCTGCTGACAGTTCCTGCTTACTGCATTAATGTTTCCATCCATATTGTACGCGAAACAAATGGAACCGGCGGTTTTAATGGCGCATTCGCCGATGACATAATCCAAAATTTAAATGATGCTTATAATTATCGAAGAATATATTTTTATAAAGCCAGCGTAGATTATATAGACAACTCAACATATTATAGTTTGGATGTAAACACCGCAACGAATGAATTTCCAGGTCTTATAGGGATAAATAATAACGCAAACGCCTTGAATTTATACTTGGTGTCAAGTATCTCTGATGTTGATGGTGCATATGCCGGACTGGCTGAGGATATCCCTTCAAAAAATGCTGCAATAGATCAATCTGTTGCGCTTCAGGCTACCACAATGCATGAGGTAGGGCATTGCCTGAATCTCTTTCATACACATAGAGGGCGGGGATGTGCAGACACAGGAGCCTGCCAGGAGGCAACTGACGGAAGTAATTGCACGACATGTGGTGATTTTGTATGCGATACTCCCGCCGACCCTTGTTTAAGCGGGCAGGTTAACAGTGCTTGTACTTTTACGGGTACGGGTTTTTCACCTTTGACAAATAACTTCATGTCTTATTCGACTCAGGCATGCAGGACTGCATTTACAAATGGTCAGGAAAGCCGGATGCATGCCGCATTAGATGCCGCCTCAGTTTTGCAACCTATTAAAAAGTCCACTTGTGATGTTCCAGAAATAACTGGTCCTAGCGATGCTTGTAAGCCGACAGTATATACTTTAAGCAGCGTACCCTCCGGTGCAACTGTTGTTTGGAGTGCAAGCAGACCGGGTGCTGTAACATTTAGTAATCAAACTTCCAATACTATAACAGTAACACAGGTGGACGGAGAATACGGATCAGTTCTTTTATGGGCAAGAATTACAACTAGCGGCCAAAGCATAAGTGTTTGGAAAGCCGTGTATTTACCAACGCCCAACGCACCCAGTATCGCGCTAAATCCAGCATCATCCTCTTGTTTAACCTGGAATACCGAAAGGAATTTTGCTGCTGGTTATACAACTACAGGTCCGTGGCAGGACATTAACACCCATCCGGATGCAGCGGAGGTTGATTGGAAAATATACGATTATTCGACGAGCCCAGCCACTATGATTACCAGCTATACAAAAACGAACTCTACAGTACTTGGAAATTCCATATATCTCTGGTTACATAGTAACTCGTCTCAATACGTTATCGAGATCGTATGCAGAGCCAAGGATAAATGCGGCAACTGGAATTCATGGAGTCCCGGACATGCCTATTTCATTAAGCAATCCTGTACATCTTTTATGGCGTTGGATGTAACCTACGATTCAAAGGCCAAAGGCCATAATATTGGCTTTTCTTCCGACTATAATAACTTAAGATCTATTTTGGCGGGTAATAAAAACAGGCATGCAAAAATGACCAATGATTTTGATCTTTCTATCTATAACAGCGCCGGAAACCGTATTTTTCACAATGAAAAGGCCACAACCCCCCGTACTTTTTTAAGGGGCCTGACGTCTGGCAATTATAAAATAGTACTTTTACAAGACGGTAACATTTATGAACAAGCCCTAAATGTTAAATAATTGATTTATAATACCTTAAACATACAAGCGTGATTGTCATGAAAATACATTTACTTTTCCTTTTTACAGTAATCTTACTTTCCTGCAGTAAACAGCATAAACTTTCTGAATTTGCCGATGGAAAGGGCAACGGAATTGTTGGGAAATGGAAATTGGTTCTACAGGGTAAGAATGATGCAGAAAAGGAAAATTATTATGTAAGTTTTGACTCGACGGGCGCAGTAACTGCAAGCGATTTTTCCTGTTCAGGAACTTTTACCTTTGATGAAAAGGGAAATGAAGATCCCAAAAGCAAAAACCTGGTAGTTTCTTTTACAAACTGCGTGAGTAATGCTCCTACTGTATGGTACAGCATTAAAGGAGCTGCCAATGCCCGTTTGGAGAATAATGACAACACTCTTGTTTTAAATAATTTCGATTGTGATGAGGGATGTTCCCGCACCTTCAGAAGGTTAAAATAACTCCTGGAAGGGAGAAGAAGTTTTTCAATCAATGTACAGAATATCGGATGTAAAAATAAGCCCCCGTGCAGGGGCTTATTTTTTTGCTCTGACATGAGGAAAACTATTCGTGTTTAATTAGGCTGGGGGCAAATAGGCAGCGACTAAATGATGAGCATGCCAGTTTCTATATTTTATCACAGCATCAGAACTGTAGCTTGTATATCAATCCGGAACCTGTATGTATCAAAGAACTGTTTTTGTCGGGCGCTATCTACTTCTACCGACTTTGGTTTCCGTTTATTGCAGGCAAATATTTTTTTATGCCTGTAAGCGCTTACTTCTTTAGGGTGGTATTCATATAGAAATTCCACGGTAGAAACTAATTGTTGCACCGCAGCCGGAATTACGCCCGGGTAGTCCCTGTCCTTTAGTTCTACCAGGTATAGGTGCTGCGTGGTAGTAAGCATGCCATCGCAGCGGCCGCGCCCTTCAAATTCATGATCTTGTATAATACATTTGTCTATTGCTGTAAAAATTACGGGCAGGCCAGACTTATTATTAACCGTGGCTATCCAGGTTTCTGGATCGGCTATGTTTGTGTAAGCTGGTGCATTATTACTATCATCACATAGGCCAAAGGTAGGCTCGCTACGAGGAGCTTCCTGGCAGTTGTTGGTGAAAAAATCGGGCATTACAATTCCTCCTCTATTTCCAGTAGTTTGTCAAAAAGTTCGTTCCCAGCGCGTAGGCTGCGGTTAAGATAATTTTCATCAGATGGAATACCATCGTAGTCGCCAAGTCTGCTGATTGTTCCGTCAGTCTCATTCAGCTCATACACGTGCAGATCCGTAGCCCGCAACATCGCAGATTTGGGCACAATAGCATTTACCCGGCTTTGTAATTGATTTCTTGGGGCATCGCTTAAAGTGATTGTATGGGATTGATCATTGTAGGCCTGCTCGATCTTTTCCGTCAGTTGCCCCGCTTGAATGGCAATGCTTAGGTAGTTGATGGTATATGGGCTATGTGTAGTGATTACCAACTTATTTGCCCCGCTCAGATTGTTTGCAGAAAGCAGCGCATACAAGGTGCCCTGTTGCGATGTAGGGAAGAGGTTCTGCTCCGGTTCTTCCACTATATTAATAAAAGCTGTCTTATTAAATTTATTAGACAGTTCCGATATGGCAATTCGGCGCTGCTCCTCTGTAAGGCTGTTGTTGGCAATTATTTGTCCGATGCTTTTTCTAAAACGGTTCATTTCATCCAGAGTCATAGGCTCGTCTTTTTCAGATGCAGTCCGTTTTACTCTGTTAGCCAGGTAGTCCGACACAATATTGAGCGGTACAAGCGACTGGTATCCGCTGGATGCATCTCCCAGTTTTATCCGGTAATCGTCTCCTTTTATATAAAGTGTATCCGTCAGCTTATGGTATTCCAGCTGGGTATTATTATTCAGCGGTAGCTTTAAAGCCCCCTTCATGTTGTTCTTGGCGTTATCAAACTCCACAAGAAATTCCTGCAAAGCAGCAGAGGACAACTTTATTTCCCTTGCCTTTTTCAGGTAAGAAAGAAAATTGCGTTCCGCCGGTACGTACATGATCTGCGGCAGCGCATACCGGCCGTTTGATGCCGTATTTTCAGAAATTTGTAAAAAGCCTCTGCTATAATTAATGCAGTAAGCATCCCCTTCGTAGCTGATGCTGGTATTATCTTTAAGATATTCCTCTAAACGGTGGTACACCAGAAACTTGCTTTTGAGTTTATTTTTACGCTCCAGCTCTTTCTGGGAAAAATCGCCGCGAATGAGCGCTTTCTCCATCCAGCTAAAGGTAGATATCAGCTTAGCTACAGTGCTTTTGCCCGATCCCTGGTTGCCTATAAAAATGGTCACCTTTGCAAGGTCTATCCAACCCTCGTTTGCATGGTTGCCATCTTTAATTGGTCCAAAGTTTAAGATTTGTATCCTACTCATATATTTTTTCCTGTTTCCCGTATATTCCGGGGTGTGGAAGCCGGCAGCGCGAAAAAAATGCCGGACATGCCTTTTAAGGTAACAAATTTATGTATTCCTTTAATACGGGGATGCTTTATCAGCCTGTTTAGTGCCAGTTTATTAGCGTTTTCAGGTTAGAGATGCTCTTTGAGGGTGTAAATTACTTTTTGAGAGGTAGATAGTTTACATCGGCCGGTAACGTTTTTCGGCCTGTTTTAAGCGGGGTTTCTTCCAGCCGCAAGTAAAAAAACAGCAATTATTTAGTATCTTCCTGTAAACAAATAAGTATGTCTCTAAGGTCGTTAAATTATTCAAAGCAGGTTGCGGACATTGAGGCCGCCGATAGAGCCGCCAGGGAAACCAAAAGCACCAGAATTGCTGCCTGGGTCGGCGTTGTAATAAGCATAATATCCCTCATTGTCGCAATTTTAAAATAATCGCTTGGGGGCGGCTACACGAAAAACACTTCCCGATTATTACTGAAACATGACAGAAGAAGAAAAGAAAGAAATTGGCGTATCAATAGCAAAATCAATCTTTGCTGCCATCCCCTACGCGGGCGCAGTACTTACAGAAATTACATTCGATTACCGCAGCAGGATTAAGCAGAACCGGCTTAATCGCTTTACCGAGTTACTGGCGGAGTTTTTCCGGGACAATAGAGATATTGACCTGGAATTGCTGAAAACGGAAGACTTTTGCGATCTGTTCGAATCCGTTCTAAAAAGAGTTACCCAAACAAAATCCGAAAGTAAATACAAAAAGTTTAGGGCTATACTTACCAGCCAAATAGTGCAACCAAAAAATAATGGCGGCGATGCCGAAATATATCTTGACCTGGTTACCGCACTATCTGACAATGACATTGCTGTCTTGAAGCAACATACTGTTTTTGACGGTGACTATCTGAAGCGGAAGGAACGGTATTTTGAAGACAACAGACTTTTGGGTGCTAAAGAGGAGGCATTGCGGAAGGAACAAGAATCGGCAGAAAACGGCTACGCAAACAACGTTTCTACTCTTATTTCGGAAGTTACCGCCCTTCAAAAAAAGGTGAGCCAATTCGAGCAGATGAAACAGGCGCTTGATATATACAGGCATCAGGCATTTTATAATTTTACCGAAGGAGAATTCCTATACAGTAAGCAGGTCTTGTATTCCAGGGGACTACTGGTCGATTCCGGTATTGGAGGCATTGGCATGAGACCGTTTGAGGAAATGGCAATAACAGAATTTGGCAAGGGCTTTATAGAATACATAAAAGAAGAGCAAACAGTTTAGCCTTGCTACAAAAGCTGTTTGTAACCCTTAATAATGCCCGTTGCCAGGTCGTCGTCCAAAACTTCAACCTGTCGGTATTGCAAAATATAGCCGGGTAGGTGCTGTTCGTCTACTATCAAGCATCCTCTTCCTTGACCAAATTCAGCAATTAAATTTAGCTTAAATGGCTTTGTAAATTTATCGGAGTATAGGGTCCGAAAAAATGATATGTCCACAATCAGGCCATCGGCTTTTACCCAGCTGTGGCCGCCCCAAGTTTCAGGAATGCCGTCTTTGGCATCCTTTATAGAAAAATCCTGCTTAAAAATGGGATTCCCCTTATAGTATAAATCTCCGGTTACCAGTGATGCTTCTGCAAGAGAACGATCTTTCAAAACAGTGTAAAGCATGGCAGACATAGGAAGGCAAAGGAATGGCCTTTGCGGTACAATCCTTAGTACTTCAGTAACTACCTCTTGTAAAGTTTGGTTATCCATATGCTTATCTTTTACTTCAGTCGGTAAAGTTTTTCCCGGCTTCTTTTTGAATCTGTTTCTTCGACCTTAGCCTTTAGAGTACCCTTAGTTAGCAGATCCGTTATCCGCGTTGTTTTTACTTTCTTTCTTGTGTTTTCAGCGAGCAGCGACCAGATATCCGACGATGTAAATTCCTCCGGCAGTTTACCGGAATCTAATACGGAGTTTATTTTTTCAGGTAGCTGCAATCCCATGTCCCTAGGTACCCTGATGATATCTTTGTTGGCAACGACAAGTTTCCGTGTTTGAGGCGGCAGCTGTTCTTGCCCCGGTATCCTTTGAGCGGGATTTATCAATTCCCACGTCTTTAAGCCATAAACCCTTGCGATCAGTTGAATTTTATCCATGTCTATATTGCCCCGCCCATTCTCCATCATCCTGTAAGCGCTTTCCTTAATGCCCATAAGTTTAGCCATGTCGTTCTGGGTCAAGTTGAAATGCTCACGGTATTTCCGGATAATGTTTCTGAATCGTTGGTTTTCTGAAATCAACTTGAAATATTTAAAATCGCTCCGTGATATTTGGACGGTTCGACTATTATTTTTATATTTGCTTTTTAATATGGAATGCCTTTCGGTGACATTTCATAGCGGCCTGGTAAACAAAACGACCAATTTTGAAAACAAGCCCGGTTCGGGGTCGTACTTAATTAAAGGCGGACCAACGCCGGTAAGATCCCCAGGTTAAACAGTACCATTATTTTAAGAACATTTTTACCCGCTTATGTAGCGTATAAAAATTAAACAGGCTGGTAGCCGCCAGGCAGAGCGTTTTACGCTCGTTTGCCCGGAAGCTTTGCCTGTAGCCGACCCTTTGCCCCTCCGTACAATATGCCTATGACGAAGGGAGAGGATAGTGCTATGTCTTGGAAAATCGCAAAGCTAAGATAGTGGCTTTTTCTGTACCCCGCAAAACGCAGGTGGTAAAGCGGTCGGCTTTTTTACAATAATACTAAAACAGTAGTGCAATTGCCGGGGCCTCCGGTAGCTTATGGCCGGCCCCGGAGCAGCCGGCCGGCTTCGATTTTTTGATTTTTCTAAACCTTCCAAAAATGAACGTTTACCACGTAACGGGCAGTCCATGCCCGAAGCCAAACCTCATGCGCTTACTGGTCGCAGCAAGTATTCCCTTTTTTAGTTTGCCCAAATCCCTACCTGCGCAGCTAAAGGGCGGTGACGGGATTCCCCCCGCAGTATGGACGGCGCCGCTTGAGGTTGCCAACCATCCTGAAGGCAAAACCACGGTAAGGCTTGCCGATTATAAAGACAAGCTGATCCTGCTGGACTTCTGGGCTACCTGGTGTACTACCTGTACGCAAAAAATGCCGGTGCTGTATAAAATGCAAATAGGCAGGCGGGACAGCGTTACCGTCCTGCTCGTCAATAGCACGACAACGAAAGACGATCCGGCAAAAGTGGAGCATTTTCTAAAAAAACGCAGCGATGCCTACCGGTTTATGTCCGTGGTGAGCGATACCCTGCTTTCCGGTTTGTTTCCACACGATGCATTACCGCATTATGCGCTCCTGAAAAATGGCCGGGTGATACAGGTAGCGACAGCGGAAGATATAGCCGCCACCGGGATCGAAAAGTTCATTGGCAGCAGCGGCAAGGCGATAGTACAACAACCCGTTTTTGCTTATGATCCCGGCCAACCACTCTTTAAAGAGGGCAATGGCGGCCCGAGGCCGGCCTGTGTGTATAGCTCCATTCTTACCCGCTACCTGCCCGGTGTTCACAACAGTGGTGGCCCTTCTGCAAATGAACAGGGGCTTATAACCAAGCTCACCTATGTGAATGTGACCATGATGCAGCTCTTTCGCTTTGCCTATCCCGAATTTTTGAGGATCAGCCGGGCCAGGACAGTGTTGAAGCAGTCGGATACCGCATTGTTCGCGGAAACAGGCAGAGAGGACGATATATATTATACCTACGAGATGGAAATACCCCCCATGCCTTACGAGCAGGCGCGGCAGCTGATGCAAAAGGACCTGGAACGATACTTTTCATTGACGGTAACCCGCTCACAACAGACCGTGCCCTGCTGGGTGCTGAAGGCGGTAAGCCCGCAAAAAGCGATCAGCGCAGCAAAAGGCCAATCGCGCTGGACCAATATGTATGAACACCTGGACGTGCCGGTTTACTTCAATAACGACCAGTTGCGCAACCTGCTGAAGCACCTGGAAGAGGCCAATAACGAGCCATTTATTGACGAGACCGGCATAACCGAACCGGTAACGCTGACGCTGCCCGCCAACCTGCGCGATATAAAGGCGCTACAGGAAAACCTTTCTGCCCAGGGCTTTAAGCTGGTGAAAGAAAACAAAGCAATTGATGTGGTAACGATTGCTGATAAACACTAACATTAAAATACCAGGATATGAAGTACTTTTTATTATTGGGGGGCCTTATTGCTTCCTTTACCGGTTACGCACAAACGTTGACCGGCACCGTTCAGGACGAAGAACGGCAGCCGCTGCCTGCTGTTACGATCACTGTAAAACACAACGGTATGCAGACCCTTACCGATGAGTTCGGACGGTTTACTGTGGACGACGCCGATAGCGGCACTGTGCTGATCGTTACCGCTGTAGCAATGGAGGAACAGGAAATAGCATCAGGGGGGAGCAAAGACGTAACGATCACGCTGCACCGCAAAGCCTCCGCGCTGGACGAAGTGCAGGTAGTGGCCTATGGAACAAACACCCAGCGCTATAATTTAGGTTCCGTAACCAAGATCAAAGCTGAGGACATAGAAAAGCAAGCCGTCTCTAATCCGCTGACCGCTCTGCAGGGCAGGTCGCCGGGCCTGGTGATCAACGCCACCAGCGGCGTACCCGGCGGCGGTTATACGGTACAGGTTAGGGGGCAGAACACGATCACGACAAACCTGGGCGCTGTGCAAGGGATCGATAACCCGCTTTTTATTGTTGACGGCGTGCCCTTTGCGCCGCAAAACGCCAATATCAACCAATTCTCCTCCGTGATCGCGCCGGGCGCTGGCCGGGATGTCGCTAATCCCTACGGCGGTCTCAGTCCCTTTGCCAGCATCGCCCCCGCTGATATTGAAAGCATAGAGATCCTGCGGGATGCGGACGCAACAGCTATCTATGGCTCCAAAGGTGGCAATGGGGTGATCCTGATCACGACCAAGAAAGGCAAAGAGGGTAAAACAACGCTGGATGTAAGCGTACGCACGGGTATTTCTTTTGTACCAAAAGGAATGCCGATGGCCAGCACGCAACAATATCTTGCAGCAAGGAGGGAAGCGTTTAAGAATGATGGTTTAACCCCCTCTGTTGATCCCGCAGCAAAAGCCTATGCGCCTGATCTGCTTATATTCGATTCAAAGAGGAATATTAACTGGAAGGACCGTTTTTCGCAGGCAGCCTGGAATACAAATGTCAATACTTCACTAAGCGGCGGCAACAAAAATACCCAGTTCCGTTTTGGGGCCAGCTATAGCAATAACCAGTTTACTTTTCCCGGTGACTTTTTAGACCAACACCTGGGCGCACTCCTGGGGCTGCATCATAATACCAATGACCGGAAATTTTCGTTCGACCTGTCTGCTAATTACAGCTATGGCAGCAACAATACCTCTTCTGCTACCGATCTGCTGCTGACGGCAACCCTGCCGCCTAATTTCCCGGAGCCGGTAAACCCGGACGGTAGCCTGTTATGGCGTTACAAAGGCGTTTCGCTTGATGGCGGCGGCACCGCCTTTAACCCCTATGCTTACCTGAAGAGAAAATACGAGACCAAAAGCAATATGCTCAACAGCAATGTCCTGTTGAGCTACCAGCCGGTAACCGGCCTCTACCTGAAGTCCAGCTTCGGTATCAGCACCCTTGGCAGCAATGAGTACTCCGCTTACCCGCTAGCCTCGCAAAACCCTGACGATGCGCCGATCGCTACAGCGCAGTTCGGTACCAATAGTTATACTACCTGGATCATAGAGCCGCAGGCGGAATACAAAAGAGGCTTTGGCCGCTTAAGCGGCAGCATCATGCTTGGCAGTACCTTCCAGCAGAATCAGCACAAGAGCACGGAAATGTATGGTTCAGGCTTTGTAAGCGATGAGCTGATCAAGTCCATTTCCGGCGCAGCAGAAAAGAGCGCTTCTGACCAGTTTTCTGAATACCGCTATGCTGCCCTGTTCGGCAGACTGAAGCTCAACTATAGCGATAAATACCTGCTCAGCCTGAACTTTCGGCGGGATGGCAGCAGCCGGTTTGGGCCAGGCAAACAATTTGGCAATTTTGGTTCTGTGGGGGCGGGTTGGCTCTTCCGAGAGGAGCAGTTTGTAAAAGACAATCTTAGCTTTCTGAGCTACGGTAAGATCAGGGCCAGCTATGGCGTAGCCGGTTCGGACGCTATCGGTGATTATAATTTCCTTTCCCGCTGGCAGCCTTCTCAATACAGCTATAACGGGGAGAGCGGCTACTATCCCCTCAACTTGTATAACCCCGGTTTTAGCTGGGCCAGCACCAAAAAACTGGAGATCGGTTTAGAGCTGGGCTTTGCAGGAGACCGGGTACTCTTTACTGCTGCCTGGTACCGCAACCGTTCCGGCAACCAATTGGTGAATTACTCGCTGCCGGCCATCACCGGTTTTAGTACCGTACTACAAAACTGGAATGCGTTGGTAGAGAATACCGGCCTGGAGCTGATGCTGCAAGGCACGGTAATTAAGCGGGAAAAGTTCAGCTGGAATGCTTCCTTTAATATCACCCTACCAAAGAACAAGCTGCTTTCCTTCCCCGGGCTGGAAGAGTCAGCCTATGCAACCACCTACCAGGAAGGCATGCCATTAGGTGCACTGTATAAGTACCGTTATGCTGGTGTTGACCCGGCCACCGGTTTATTTCAATTCTATAAAAAGGACGGAACGCTGACCAGCAAACCGGAAGATGCTGGCAACGGAGATTTCAATGACCGGTCTTATATCGGCAGCCGCGATCCTAAGTTTTACGGTGGGCTGATGAACAGCATTACCTATGGCAGGCTGCAGCTGGATATATTCCTCGAGTTCAGAAAGCAAATGGGCATCAATTACCTGGGACAGGCTTACACTCGTGCGCCAGGTCAGAAATTTAATTTTCCTGCTGCCCTGCTGGATCGCTGGCAAAAGGAAGGCGACGCGGCCGCCTTCCAGAAATACAGCAGCAGCGCCGGTAGCGAAGCAGGCAGGACAGCCCGGTATTTTGTGGAGTCGGACGCGGTATACAGCGATGCTTCCTTTCTAAAAGTAAGAACGATCGCCCTGTCCTATGACCTGCCCGTCACCAAAATAAGGAAACCCAAAATGAGCACGCTACGCCTTTTTATCACCGCCCAAAACCTGTTTACGATTACCGGGTATAAAGGCAATGATCCCGAAACGCAAAGCTTTTACGGCGTACCGCCGCTAAAATCCTTTACCGGTGGTTTGCAACTTAAATTTTAGCACGATGAAAAACTATATCAGAATAACAACAATAACAGGCCTTTTCCTATTGGCAACGGCCTCCTGCAAGAAATTTGTAGCAGTAGATCCCCCCGGAAACGAGCTGACCACGGAAACGGTGTTCAGCGATAGTGTAAACGCGAGGCATGCCCTTACCGGTATTTATATCGGCATGATGGAGGCAACGCTGGGTTTTGGCAGTGGTGGTATTACGCTGCATGCCGGGTTATCGGCCGATGAGCTCAAGGTAACGCCGGATAATCCGCCAGCTTATGAGTTCTTCGACAACCATATCGACCCGTTGAATGAAAACAATTATGCGCTATGGTTCCAGGCCTATGAGCTGATCTATAAAGCCAATGCCTGTATCGAGGGAATAGAAGGCAGCACCGGCATATCAGGGCATGCGATGAACAGCCTGGTCGCGGAAGCAAAGACCCTACGCGCCTTTTTTTATTTCAACCTGGTCAATCTTTACGGCGCAGTGCCCTTACTGACCACCACAGACTACAGTACCAACAAAGCTGCGGTAAGAACCGAGCCTGCGCTTGTGTATGCGCAGGTAGAACAAGATCTTCGGTTCGCCCGGCAGTACCTGGAAAAAGATGCGCTGCAACCGGGCATGGTATCGTATTATGCCGCTACCGCGCTGCTGGCAAAGGTGCTTCTATATCAACAGCAATATGATCAGGCGAGACAAATGGCGGATGAAGTAATAACAAGCGGACTGTTTCAGCTGGAAGCCAATCCCGCAGGTGTATTTACAACCGGTAGCCAGGAAACGATCTGGGCGCTCGTTCCTGTTGTGCCCGGCCGGGAGACCTGGGAGGGCTACAGCTTCTTACCTGGGGCACCGGATATCGTTCCGCCGTATATCATCACAGATACGCTCTTTAATGTCTTTGAGCCCGGAGACAACCGCAAAGAGCAGTGGATCAGCGTTAATATAATTGATGGTATTGCGTATCCCTATCCATATAAGTATAAGAACGCAGAATCAGGAATAGGGACACCGGAGCAGTACACGGTGCTCCGGCTTGCCGAACAGTACTTGGTAAGGGCAGAGGCGGCGGTGCAGCTGGGTGATCTGGCTGCTGCAACGGCCGATGTGAATCTTGTAAGACAGCGAGCAGGACTTGGCGATATGCCCGTCGGGGATAAAAGCATGGTACTGGATGCAATTGCGCGTGAGCGGCGATCGGAGCTGTTTTGCGAATGGGGCAACCGCTGGTTTGACCTGAAGCGTACAGGCAAGGCGGATGCGGTGCTGTCCGGTTTGAAGCCAGGCTGGGCAGGAACAGCAAAGTTATTTCCCATACCACAGCTGGAGCTTACCGCTGATCCGAACCTGGTGCAGAACCCGGGATATTGACAAAAATACTCCCAAAGGAGTATTGTTCGCATGACGGGCACTCCTGAGCTTTGAAGCTAAATTCATTATGCAATGAAACAGATAACCCTTGTAACACTGGCCTTCTTTTTTACTTTTTTATGCTCCTGTAAGAAAGACGAAACGACAACGCCAAAAGAAACTGTCCTTTACCAGACCAGTTTCAGTAATGACGATGGTAAATGGCAGACCGGCACGATTGCAAACGGCAGCAAGGCGTTTTATCAGAACGGTCAGTATTGGATGGAAGGGAGTAACGGCGGCGTGTTATACAGTATGGCCGATAACTTTTTTTCCGGCCCCACTTCAAAAATGACTGTCGAAGCCATTGTGAAAATTGATAACCTTAGCACCATACCCGAAAACGGAATTGGCGGACTCGTTTGGAGCGCCCAATCAGATTATTACGTATTTATGGTGACATTTGACGGGTATTGGCGGCTTGGCGAGTACAACAGGTCGAGGGGGGAATGGGTTTATTTTAACGACTGGGTTCGGGACAACAATATCCTGTTGAATGATTATAATAAACTGCGGATAGAGCAGGCTGGCGGAACAACCCGTTTTTACATTAACGACGTACAGGTGCACAGCATGGACGCAGTAAACAGAGCGACCCTTGATAAGCTGGGGTTCTTTGTCAGTGCTTCATCAAGAGTAAAAGCAAAATTTTTCAAAACTGTTCAGCAGAACGGGTGAGCGCTTTTCCGGCATTGATAGTGTTTTAGGTCATCTGCTAGTTGTAGCATAAATCAAAATAAAAGGGGCAGGCGCCCCTTTTATTGCATTCGGTGAAAGACCTGCTAGGTCCGCTTTCTTGGTGTTTGTGCTGGTACCTGGTTGTCATCCTTCAGCTGGTTAGACGCATTGACCTGGCTTACATTAAAACCAGATACACATTGGTGTATCCCGGTGGTGCCACAGCCTGTGCCTGCAGGAGGAGTGGGGCCGGTGCTTATATAAACCGCATCGGTCCGAAGTACAGGGTCGGAAAGGTCGTAGCCTGCACTGATCATGAACCATTTGTAATCTACCAGCTTCGTATTTTCACTGGAACTGCCCGCCAGCTTGAATGACATCACGACAATTGCAATCACAACAGCAGCGATCGGTAACACGTTTTTTTTGAGGAAATTTTTCAGATTCATTTTTTGGTCTTTTTTGCAGTAAAAAGATTCCCTTAAAAACTTTGATTGTTAAGAGTAATGGCAAATAACACGGCTATTATTTCAGGCGATGAAAATTGTTTACCCTGGCTGCAGACAAGTCTTTTCTATTTACCCTTTTGGGTAGTCCCCGATCGCCATTGGCTTTGAGGCTGGCTTTGCAGAAATTCTTATGTCTTATAGCACCAGGAGCCGTAAACAGTCTGGAGGGCCTGGTTGGTTGCGAAAATACCTGCAGCTTTGCCGGCGTTGTTCCCGAGGTTTTATCGCAATGGCTGTATATCCGCCGGTATAAAGATCGCATTCAGGCAAGGGTATCCCCAAGGAAAAGATGGAAAATTTTAGAGAATTTTCTCGATAATTCTTTCCATATTTTTCAATCCATAGAAAGGCCCGAGAATAGTGGTTACAACATCTTACAAAGTACTCTTAACCCTTGTTTGTTTGCTGGTGCCGGAGCAAAGCATAGCGGAACGCCCGTTCAGTATGGTAGCCCACCAGGTTATAAATATCCTTTGGCGCTTTGCCTTCAGCCAGCAGCCTGTCAGCCAGAAGCAAACGTAATTCCGTGTAGTAGGCGTGGATAGTGGTATGGAATACCTGGCGGAACTGATTCCAGAGTGTTCTTTCTGAGACGTCAAAATGTTTCGCTAAAAATGACAGGCCTATATCCGGGTTTGTATAGTTTTGATCAAGATATTCCCTGACCTTAAAGGCCAGCATTCCGCGCCGCTCTTCCAGCAACATATTATAACGCTCCAGTACCTGCGCAACATACAAGCGTAAAAGGCCGTCAAGTGCGGGCAAGTTATTTGTAGTCCTTGTATACAGTTCACGTATAAGGATATGAATACGCTTATCCATGCGCATAGCAGGCATCGTCATAGAAAAGCGCTTGCTGGCAAGAAAGCGGGCTATTTCTGTTGAAAGGTTGGAAAATGCGGTTCCCGCCTTTTTGATCCAGCTTTTGGATATGGTGATCATCAATGAAGTATGGCGACCCGGCTGATGACCTGCAAAGTAATTGCCGGGCTGGTTTTGCGTAAAAAAGAACTGGTTACCCTGAGCTTTGGCGATGTGTCGACCCTGTTCGCTCTTAAAGGCGGCGTTGCCCTCCAGCAGGAAGTACAGCATGAATATTTTTTCTTTAACCTCTATGGCAAAATCGAAATTTTTACGCGCATTCAGCTCCACGGACTCAACAACAAAGGGTTTTCGGATCAGCTGCTGGACAACGATCTCTGCGTGAGGGGCTTTAATATGCCGAACAGTTTGAGCAGATGGGATGGTCACCCTGCTCCAGTAAGGTAGCCGGTCTGTTGTTTCGGAAACAGAAGTCGTAGGAGGATGAGGACTGTAGGAGTAGGGGACTTTCATGGCTATGTTTTTATTATGCATTGGCACACAGTTAGGTTCAATGCATTACGGAAGGGAATGTACGAGGGCAGCCCCAAGGGGCCTGGCATTGAGCGGTAATGCAGCTATGATCACGGATGATGCAAATGGTATCAGAAGCAGCGGGTAAGCTTTCTCGCATTGCTTTCAGGTCATCGCATATCAATACAGCATTGGCATTGCTCTTTATGCTAAGCTACTAAACTTTGCCGATATGGGGATGCGTTTTTGTGCCAGGTTGGTAATTCTAAGAGGATACACAATCGGAGGAGATAGACGTAATAATGATGTTTCTCTCTCCGATCAAATTGTAGCCAATAGCGAAAATGATCAGATTGTCCGCACATATATATTTGCTACTCTACATATAGACTCAGGTTGGTAATTTGGTATTAAACCAATACTAAAAGTTATGTTGCCTCACCTGATCTTACCTGTCCGCCCGGTATTGCGGGAGTGGGTTGAATCCATTTCTTTTATGAACATTGATTTCGAAAAGCATGGAGTTTCTTCTATACAGGTTTATCCCCAGTTTGTTACTGAGCATCTTTATTTTACGATTGCCGGCGACGCTTGTCTTGTGCAGACCGATCCACAGAAAGGCTTTATCAAATACCCTCGGAATTTTATTGTTGGCCCTCAGCTGGTCAATGATATAGTGGACCTGGGCAAGTGCAAACATATTGCACGTATTTCTTTCCGGCCTGGGGGACTTTACCGGCTGCTAGGTATTCCGATGTATGAACTGACCGATGGCCTTGATCTATCCCTTGTGCTGGCAAAACAATCCCGGGATCTGTCAGAAAGACTGGCGGGGGCAGCTGATAACTACGCTGCTTTTGAAATACTTGAATCCTTTTTGCTGCAACGTGCCGCCTTGTTGAAACCGATTACGCCTTATGACCTGGCTATTGCAGAGCTGGTAAAGCACAATGGAAATATTTCCATAAGGCAGGCTGCTGACTGGGCGGCGCTGAGCATTAGGCAGTTTGAAAGAAAGTCACAAATGATGCTGGGAGTTCCTCCGAAACTTTATGCCCGGATAACCCGGTTCTCCAATGCCTGCCGCTATAAACAGGCAAACCCAGATAAAACCTGGTTACAGGTTACCTACGAATACGGTTATGCCGATCAGATGCATCTCATTAATGACTTTAAGCAGTTTACGGGAGTCAACCCTGAAAGCCCCGAGGGTCGACAGGCGTTGGGGGTACTCTCGTTGATTGAGGGCAAAAGATAGGATGTCGTGTTTGCTCTATGTGGCTGTTTTTTGTACTGCTATTTTTGCTTTCACAATTATAATCAGTTATACCTTGGTTGCAGCCATTTTATACCTGTGTAACCTCACAACACATACTCATCAATTTTTAGTCTGTATTATGTAAATACGAAGAGTTTTCGTCAGTATCAGGGCATATATATAAGCCCCCTGTCGAGGGGGCCTATCGTTTTTATAATAAAATCAGTCCGCCGATAAAATTGGCACTAAGAGATTCTAACGAAATAACTAAATGAAAACCCCAAATGCAATATTCTGAAATAGTTGTTTATAGCCCGGTTATTTTATCATGTTTTATAGTGACATAATTCATTGAGCCATTAATTTTGTCTACCCGGATGTCCATATGCGTGACCTCTTCATCTTGGGTGACAGAATATAAATTACTGATACAGGAAAGCTCATTTCCCGCGTCACGATTATATACTAGCAGGTGTTCGTGTACTTCGCCTCCAACAATTTCCTGTTTCACAAAAAATGTAATGCAATTTATCCCTCCAACATAAATTGAAGCGGGGATTGAGCGGTCTTTTTTTCCTGGCCGTTCATTGTAATCTGTAAGCAATCCCTCGTTTTTTAAATATGCGATTTGTTTTAATGACAACGGACTGTGTATAGAGTCGTTATAAACAAATCCGGTCGAGTGTATCAGAACGCTGTCCTTTTTAAGTTCATCCTTGATTTGTTCGAATGCTGATAGTTCTTTTTTCAATTTGCTTTTCATTGTCAAACCCTTCATTGGTCTGTAAGATAATTTTAAAGCTTTATGTCGCTATGACCAAAATGTCCACTATTAAGCAGATTTCTAAAAACAATCAGGTTTTCTAATTGATTACTCTTGGCCACCGGATACTTTTTGGAAGTATATTCAAATAGAGATGTATTTTGCTGATAGAAAGCATAGGCGTTGGGGGCTTTACTGTACTTCTTTCGTCGCTTTATTAAATATTTTTGATAATCGGAAATTAACGATAGTAAAGCGTTAGCATCATCATAAAATAATTTGAAATGATCCAATAAATTATTGACACCAATCATTGTGAGTGGATTTATCTTGAATGAATAAGCGTGGGCATTTTTGGCACTCTGAAATATCTCATCAACGAAAGCATTAACTCCGACGGCATCCAGGATTGAGTCAGAATATATGATGATTGGATAAACTGTGATATTTTTCAGTGATTGTAACTTTAAACGTTTTTGAACATCTGGAGTAAAACTTTGCAGTAGGTTGAGCTGCCTGATCAGTTGATAGACACCTTTGGCTCCGCCTTTTTCATTTTTCGATTTTGCATAGTTTTCACGTATAAAATTTTCAAACTTTTCAGTATCAAATAATTCAGTGGTCTTAGGATTTATATCAGCCATCTTTACTTCAACTATGATTATGTCGCGGTGATTAGGCTTTATCCAGAAATCTCCAAATTGGTCATCAGAAAGCAAAATGTGTTGCGGTCGCCTGTAAATTGCTTTCAACAAGTTGCCGACCAGAAATTGCTCGAAAAAATGTTTGCCAACAACGGATTGAAATGTATTGAAGCCTTTTTGAAGACTGTCATCGCGGAGTGTGGAATTATTGTAGATGATCCAAAATACACCCTGATCCAGCAAATATCGGAAATAGCTGAAATCCAATACAGCAAGATGCGCATTATCAATTTCATAAAATGGCCGGGGAATGATATCCATGTGTATAGTGAGGGGGCCATTTGTGTCTTGCTTTTTATAACAGAAATGTTCCAGCAGTTGCGGTGGAGTGTCTTCACGCTCTAAAATATAGCTTCCTTGCCGGCTTTGCGTTAATGCACTTTCCATGAGGGACATAAATGTCTTTGCAAAATTCCAGAAGTTTCCCAATCCCATTTTTTCTTGAAATGAAACCAATACTTCTTTTCCTTCCGAAGTCTGACTAAAGTATCGTTCGACCAACAGAAACTTAATAGGACCTGTATAAATAAGGCCGTTGAGATCTCGTATATAGTTTTGCTGTCTGATCGCTATAGCCCACAATCCTTTATGAGTTTCAATGGATGTATCATCCATTCGATAAACTAAAGTATTGTGGATAAGTATGGTATCAAAAAGCGCTTTATAAAAAACCTTAAGATCAACGTTTTCATGTTCGTCAAGGGGACGAAAATTTTCTAAACTAGCCTTTATAAGATATGATATGGACTGAATAGAGAAAAATGCCTGATCGCCATTGCTCAATACTTGATTCAAGAGATTTCTATACTTCGGGCCTTGGGGTTCCCATTTTAGAAAGACCTGCTCAAATATTGCTACTGCTTGTTTACCCACATGTTCCTCTTTAAAAAGGATGGCGTTAATTTTAGACAGGTATAAAATTATCCAATCAGTAGGATAATTCCTTAGTAAAGAAAAGTGATCCTCTGGGAGTTCAGTGTTGTAAATGTCTGTATAGCCAATGATAGCGATGGGGATCATAATGTTTAGGTTGGTTGCTTTAGGTATTGCCTAAGTATAAACGATACGATTGGGTTGAGTTGAATAGTAGGGTGATTTTCGTTGTCTTACTTCTTCACTTTTTGCAGTTGACACAGTATCTGCCTCACATGCTCCCCGATACTTTGCAGCTCGCTTGCCGGCTCCGGAAACTGCTTTGTTTCATAGCTATAGAAACTCCATATCTCCAACACGTCAGCGGCAGGGATGGTATAGGGTTTATATTCGGTGTTCAGGGATTGCAGTAACAGCTCATTGCCCTGTACGGTAACCATTTTAAACACTATTTCCCTAGGATCACCCTCCAAGGTAAGCAGGCAGGGAGTGCCCGGCTTTATTGTTCGCCAGTCTTCGATATACTGAACCGTAACATCGCTGTTGTCCGGTATGGGCAGCATCGATTCCCCTTCAATAGGAAAGGTGCGGAAGGTGCCATGTTTTGGTAAATTCGGCTTAGATATCTTTGGCAATGTCGCCAGGAACTCCGGGTCAGAATACCCCCTTAGATAACCTGCCTTTGCTTTTACTGGCACATACTCCACATTTTCCCGGTTGTTTTTATCAACGGTGATCGCCAGCACGCGCATTTTTTCTCCGCTCATATAAACATCATTTCCGGCCTCCAGGTCACGCAATTTGATTTCCCCCAATTTCGACAGGTCGGTTTTCAGGAGCGCATCAATGGAAATTTTGAAATATTCCGAGAATTTAACAAAGTCCTCCGCTGTCGGATTTTTTGTTCTACCTGATTCCAAAGCATGAAGTTTAACACGCGTAATACCAATTCTTTGCGCAAAGTCCTCCTGGCTGAAGCGCCGCCGCTCCCTTAAAAAACGGATGTTCTGGTGGAAAAAAATTTTTGCAAGAGCCATACTATATGGTTATAATTGGTAACAAAGATATGTTACTAATAGTAACAAACGTGATTTTTCTTGTGAAAATGGTGACAAAACCGGACATATTAGCACAATTACAAAAGGAGATCCTGGATATGCAGGGGCTGCGTGTACCCCTGGAATCGGAACGCAGGGATACCGGCTTAGGTATAATTAATCAGGCTTTTCCGAACCAGACCTTCCCGGTCAGCGCAGTGCATGAATTTTTAAGCCATTCAAAAGACGAAGCAGCCGCGACCACCGGTTTCATATCAGGTCTGCTCGGCACGCTGATGTGTAAAGGCTCCTGTCTTTGGATAAGCCGGCAGCGAACCGTGTTCCCTGTAGCACTAAAAGCATTTGGCGTCCGGCCCGACCAGGTCATCTTTGTACAGGCGACCAATACAAAAGATGCGCTTTGGATTATTGAAGAAGGATTAAAATGCGGATCACTGGCAGCAGTTATCAGCGAGATACCCGAGCTGACCTTTACCGAGTCCCGCAGGCTGCAGCTTGCGGTTGAAAAAAGTCATGTCACCGGTTTTATTCACCGGAATGTAAAGGGCCCCGCAGGAAATGTCGCCTGTGTTTCCCGGTGGAGCATCCGGCCGCTTCCCAGTATGGAAACCGGTATACCTGGCGTAGGCATTCCTGCCTGGAATGTAGAATTATCTAAAATCCGTAATGGTAAACCCGGCCAATGGCAGGTATATTGGACAGAAACCGGTTTTGAGATTGCAACAAAGAAAGCCCCTGCGTTACCTATCGCCATTAAAAAAGTAAGTTAGTCATGCGCAGATATTTATCGATATGGTTCCCAAATCTCGTTGCCGAAAGAGGCATCCGGCTGCGCCCAGAATTAAAACCGCTGGCCTTTGTCGTTGCGGTACCCCAACGGGGCCGCATGTTGGTAAAAGCCGCAAGCCCGGTGGCCCTGAAGAAAGGAATCAATCCCGGTATGGTGGTAGCCGATGCCCGGGCTATGCTGCCCGAGCTGAAGATATTCCATGATAAACCCGGTGTAGAGCAAAAGCTGCTGCATACTTTAGCGGAATGGAGCCTCCGGTTCACCCCGGTGGTAGCGCTGGATTTACCGGATGGCCTGCTCCTGGATATCAGTGGTTGCCCGCACCTCTGGGGTGGCGAAGCGCGATACCTGGCAGACATCAAGACGAAGCTGGCTGGTTTAGGCTATAACGTAAAAGCTGCTATTGCCGACACGATCGGCTGCGCATGGGGCGTTGCCCGCTTTGGTACGGACGAAATTATACCGGCAGGGAAACAATATGAAGCCATTGCTGCGCTGCCGCCGATGGCGCTGCGGCTTGACCCCTCAATGGTCGAAAAAATGCGCAGGTTGGGCTTTTACCGGAATGATAGTTTTATGTCGATGCCTGCAACAGTGCTCCGCCGTCGCTTTGGTCAGGCGCTGCTCATAAGGCTGGATCAGGCATTAGGCCAGGCTATAGAGCCCTTACAACCGGTATTCCCCGCAGTTATTTTCCAGCAGCGCCTGCCCTGCCTGGAACCGGTACGCACAAGGGCCGCAATAGACATGGCTTTAAAAACATTGCTGGAGCAATTGTCTGTACAATTGCTGAAAGAGCATAAAGGATTGCGCACTGCGATCTTTAAAGCGTACCGGGTGGACGGCCAGGTACAGGAAATGAGCATCGGGACAAACAGGGCGGTACGCAGCGTGCCGCATCTGCTTAAACTGTTTGAACAAAAAATAGACACCATCCGGCCAGGGCTAGGCATAGAGCTGTTTATCCTGGAAGCGCCGGTAGTCGATGAGCTTACCGTTGAGCAGGAAACTCTTTGGGCTGCATTAGGGGATGGGGATGGAAATTCAGAGCTGGCGAATCTTTTGGACAGGATCGCCGGCAAGGTTGGCGAAAAGGCGATCAGCCGGTATTTACCCACCGAGCACTATTGGCCGGAACGCTCTTATAAGACAGCCCAATCTATTGATGAACCGGCAGCTACTGAATGGCGTGATGATCGTCCGCGGCCAATCTGTTTATTACCAGTGCCGGAGGCAATAAAGGTAACGGCGCCTATCCCGGATTATCCGCCCATGCTGTTTATCTACCAGGGAAAGATTCATAAAGTCAGGAAAGCAGACGGGCCGGAAAGAATAGAACGGGAATGGTGGCTGGAGCAAGGACTGGTAAGGGATTACTATGTTGTGGAAGACGAGGAAGGTGGACGTTATTGGTTATTCCGATCCGGTCATTACGACCAGCATACACCAGAATGGTTTTTACATGGATTTTTTGCGTAAAGGATATGGAGGCGTTAAGATATACAGAATTGCAGGTGACGAGCAACTTCACTTTCCGGCTGGGCGGGTCGCATCCGGAGGAGCTGGTTGAGCACGCGGATGCTTTGGGCTATAAAGCTATAGCCATCACCGATCGCAATAGCCTTGCGGGGATCGTACGCGCACACCTTGCAGCACGAGGAAAGCATATCAAGTTTATACCCGCCTGCAGGTTAGACCTGGCAGACGGCCCCAGCTTATTAGCTTACCCCACCGACCGGCCCGCCTATAGCCGGCTTTCCTCTTTGCTCACAAGAGGAAACCTGCGGACGGAAAAAGGGAAATGTGAGCTGTATAAAGCAGATGTGTATGATTATGCCCAGGGCATGAAATTCATTGTCGTACCACCGGCAGAGCTAAACAAAAAATACGATTTTGAGCCGGCATTTAAGGATGCCGTCGCAGAATATAAAAGAATATTGGGCAATCACGTTTACCTGGGCGCAATATTTACATACCAGGGCAATGATACAAAAAAGCTGTTCCGCTTATCACAGCTTTCGAACTCCTGCTTTGTGCCGATGGTGGCCATCAATGATGTGCATTACCATGATCAGAAGCGGCGGGAGCTACAGGATATTCTCGTCTGTATTAGAGAAAAATGTACAATATTCAACGCGGGCTTCCGATTACACCAGAATGCAGAACGCTATCTGAAACCGGAACAGGAAATTATCCGCTTGTTCCGTCAGTACCCCGATGCCATCAGGAGAACTCAGGAGATCGCTGATGCCTGTACTTTTTCGCTCGATGAGCTGCGGTACGATTACCCGGTTGAATTAACCACCGGCGGACGCACGCCCCAGCAGGAACTGGAAATGCTGGCCTGGAAAGGCGCAAAGAGACGTTTCGGGGAGGTGATCCCCGACAAGATTAAAAAGTCCTTACACGAAGAGCTCGATTTTATGAAGCGTAAGAATTACGCCCCGTACTTTCTTAACGTCAATAAGAACAGGGAATTTGCGGATGAGCAAAAGATTTTGAACCAGGGCAGAGGATCGGCAGCCAATTCCGTGGTGTGTTATTGTTTAGGAATAACCTCCGTTGATCCCTCCAAATTCCGCCTGTTATTTGCCCGCTTTATGAGCGATGACCGCGACGAGCCCCCCGATATTGATATCGATTTTGAGCATGAGCGCAGAGAAGAAGTGATCCAGTTTATCTACAATACCTACGGACGCGACCGGGCCGGTATTGTGGCAACAGTAACACAGGTACATTGGCGTACGGCTATCCGGGACGTGGGCAAGGCTATGGGCTTATCATTGGATGCGGTCGATTTCCTGGCAAAGTCAGGCTATGAAATTTCGGCTGGCTGGCTCGAAGGAAAGGCCAAAGCCGGGAATGGATTCATGGCAACAGATCCGCATATCCGCAAGGCTATAGAGCTGGCAATTGAATACGAAGGCTTTCCCCGGCAGCTGGGGCAGCATACAGGAGGCTTTGTAATTACCAACAGCAAGCTATTTGAATTATGCCCGATCCTGAACGCAACAATGGAAGGGCGTACCTGTATTGAGTGGAATAAGGATGATATTGAGGCGTTGGGATTTCTGAAGATGGATATTCTTGCCTTAGGTATGCTGACCTGCGTCCGCAAAAGTTTTAACCTGATTGAACAGCATTATGGCCGGACGCTCACTTTAGCCAGTGTCCCTTATGAAGATGATCCGCGGGTTTACGATATGATCTGCCAGGCAGATACGATCGGCGTATTCCAGATAGAAAGCCGTGCGCAGATGTCTATGCTGCCGCGACTGCGGCCCCGCTGCTTTTATGATCTCGTAATCCAGGTGGCCATTGTCCGGCCCGGCCCGATACAAGGGGACATGGTGCATCCCTACCTGACCAGGAGAAATAACCCGGAGTTGATCAGCTATCCTTCGAAGGGACTGGAAGAAATCCTGGGTCGTACTTTAGGAGTGCCCCTATTCCAGGAGCAGGCTATGGAAATTGCGATCGTTGCAGCTGGGTTTACACCGGCTGAAGCGGACGGGCTGCGTCGCAGTATGGCAACCTTTAAAGCGAAGGGACAGGTAACACAGTGGCGGCAGAAGCTGGTAAGTGGTATGGTCGAGAGAGGCTACCAGGAGGACTTTGCCGGTCGTGTATTCAAACAGCTGGAGGGTTTTGGTTCATACGGATTCCCGGAAAGTCATGCGGCCAGCTTTGCGTTGTTGGCCTACATATCTTCCTGGATCAAATATTATTACCCCGATGTCTTTTGCTGTGCCCTGTTAAACAGTCAGCCGATGGGTTTTTACCAGCCCGCACAGATCGTTATCGACGCCCGGAAGCATGGTGTTGAGGTAAGGCCGGTCGATGTCAATTTTTCGCAATGGGATAGTACACTGGAAGCAGCTACAGGAAAATACCATGCGGTAAGATTAGGTTTGCGGCAGGTCGGAGGCGCTAAAGAAACAGAAATGCAGCTGCTGGTGAAAAGCCGGACACAACCTTACCGGACTATTGACCAATTGCATAATATCGGTATCTCCCAGGCTTCATTGGAACGGCTGGCCGATGCCGATGCTTTCAGATCAATGGGATTAGACCGAAGAGACTCCTTGTGGCAGATAGCGGCACTGGCCGATAAGCCGGTCGGTTTATTTCAAGGTCAGCCTTCAGAAAGCGAACATGAACCCGAAGTGCAATTACCACAGCTAAGCCAGGTAGAGCATGTATTGCAGGACTACAGCAGTACCGGCTTATCCCTGAATGCCCACCCGGTCAGCTTTGTACGTGACAGGCTATTCAGGCAGAAAGTACTTGCCAATAAAGAGCTGGAATTATGGCCCGATGGAACCTTTGTTCGCGTATCAGGGCTTGTGCTGGTAAAACAGCGCCCCGGTACGGCTTCCGGTATCTGTTTTATTACCATTGAAGATGAAACCGGGATTGCCAACCTGGTCGTGTTCCAGTCGGTGTTTAAAACCTACCGCAAAGAGATTATGCATTCGCGGTTACTAATGGTTTCCGGAACGCTGCAGAAAGCAGATAATGTTACTCACGTGGTTGTCCGACGCTGCTATAATATGAACTGGTTGTTACAGGAAGCTGCTAAGCCAAAGGAATTGCCGGCGCGTGTAAAATCCAAAAAGGCATTGGAACAGCAGGTTGTGCAGGGGGAGTTGTTTCCGAGCAGGAGCTTTAAGTAGGACTTTATCATAACCTGCATGGCGTCATATTTTGAAAAAATAAAATTAAATTGCAACATGCAGGAAAAGAAGCAATTAGAAGAAGCCCAAAATGTGATTTCGATTTTGACAAGCAGATCGGATTTTAATTTTGCAGGTTCAATATCGATTAAGTTTCTAAGCGTTTTTTGTGGTGACGCAATATTAATTCGGTATGAGTCGATAGATAATCGATTCTACAATATTTTAATAGATAGTGGGTTTGTAAAGACGTATAAATCCATTCTTAAACCAGAGCTACTAAAAATTAAATATGCCGGGGAAAAAATTGATATAGTAATTGGTACACACTATGATGGTGATCATATTGGCGGGTTGTTGGCGTTTGTTAATGATAAAGACTTCGATCTCCTGGAAATGGTAGAAAGGTGGATGATCAACTTCGATCTGCCTCTTGCTGATCCGCAAGGAGCGGTAAGTATTCGACAACTATTAACGCTTAAGACCAAACTTAAAGAGGCTAACAAACTAAATGAAGAAGCAATTACGACAAGGTGCACTGAAATTGTATTAGCAGGGCTTTCGCTGATTGTTCTTTCACCAGATTCGGCCCACTACGAGAAGGCCAAAGATGCGGTTGAAACTGAAAGCAGACAAATCGCAAGGTCGGGTAACGACTATCACATTACAATAGATGAATTTTCCAGAGTGATTCATGTGGAACATGAGGAAGATGATTCGGTTGCAAATGGTAGTAGTATTGCCTTATTACTTCGAGCCAAAGAATATAGCTCTTTATTATTGGGAGATGCATTTCCATCGGTAATTTGTCAGTCAATACGCAATTTAGGATATAATGAAAGTTCCCCACTAATTGTAGATTCACTAAAGCTGTCGCATCATGCCAGTAAGTTCAATATCAGTAACGAACTATTATCCATAATAAAGTGCAGCAACTATTTGATATCAGCCAACGCAATAAATAGATATAATTTGCCACACAAAGAAAGCATTGCGCGCATCTTGCTTCATAGCGCCAGAAACAAATCGACTCACTACAGGTTCTATTTTACAACCCGGAATAAAATATTGGAGGAAATGTTTCTTGTAGATGGATCTGAAATTTTTAATAGACTCAATTTTAGTCTTCATTTTCCGGATAGCCCGCATAGCGGAATATTATTGCCTTAATTAACTAAACCCATGTACGAAAATCCTATAATACCAGCAACACTGTATAAACTTGCCGCAAAAATAGTTGTCAAGGATAACCTTGAAGGATCCGGGATTCTTTTTTTGCCGAAAAATGAAGATGGGAGAATCTATATAATTACAGCAAAACACTGCTTAATAGGAAAAGATGGGCGATTTCAGACGAACCCATTAAACATATCTGTTCATTTAGGTAATGGACAAACGATTTACCATCTTACTATAAAGGACAAGATTATTTATCATGAATCCGAGGATATTGCATTAATTATCGTATCAAAATCTGACTTGGAGACACTCTACCAGCCAATACCACCAATTGGCCTTATAAGTGAAAATGGGGGTGAGTTGCAAACAGTATTCTATGGTTTTCCCAAAGGATTTCCTGAACATGCCCCAATTAGGGTGAATACATCATTGCTGCCTCCTCTTGTAGATAATACAATTTTTTTAGAATCAGCCCTTGAATCAGAAACAAACCTTACAGAATTAACAGTAGAAGGGTTTTCAGGTAGCGGAATATGTCTTGTCGCTGGCGGTAACGTTTATCTTTTAGGCATTGTTACGCATTTTGAGGAGTGGAAGCGATTTAGGGGTGTAAATATAAAAGCTTTAGAGTCGCTGTTACATTTAGCGCAACTACCGCCGGAACCACCGATAGTTATAGAGACTGATCCAAGCTTAATTGAGAACTACGAAGTACTTGAAAGAAATAGCGCAGATGTCCTGAGTAATATTGATGAAGAAATCAGCAATATTCACATTGAGAGAAAAGTATTGATGTCTCAAACGATTGCTCTATTGGAAAACAACGACGCGGTACTTATTTCGGGAATAGCAGGTGTTGGTAAATCGACATTCTGTAAAATGTTGCTGAAGCATCTTAAACATATCAGCAATGCTAAGATTATTTCCTTTAGCGGTGCGCAGATATGTCGAAATAGCACAACAGAATTGTTGGCGTCACTAAATATCAACCAGCAATTTGATCGGCTACTAAATAGTAAGGATCTGTCTGGTTTAAAAATTATCTACATCGATAGTGGGGAAAAAGCAATTGAGAGTGGCCAGATCGAAATTCTAAAAGATATCCTACGGTTGCCAGAAAGGTACCCTGGTCTCAAAGTTATCTTATCGATTAGGACTTACGCGCTCGGTCAAACTGCCTTTGGCCTAATTAATGAATCAAAAATAAAGAGCGCCCGTGTAACCCTTGAACTGTTGACAACTGAAGAATTAGCACCGTTAATTGCAAGACATCAAAAAATTAAAAATCTGTTAGGCAACGCCAAGATTGAAGCGTTTATAAGAACCCCATTTTATTTAAAGCAGGTCATCCAGATTCAAGACGAAATCAATCCCGACGAAATCGACGAGACCGGCCTGAAAATCAAACTTTGGGATCGGCTTATTCGCAAAGATAATCACGCAAGAGAAATCGTTTTTCAAACGATTGCTATTGAAAGAGCTAAGCAAATTACACCTTATATACCATTAAGGGAACATGTAGATCCGGCAATTTTAAACAACTTACTTTCCGATAATTTACTCGTCTCATCCTCCGATAGTATAGGTATCAAGCAATACGCGCCCTCCCACGATGTATTTGAGGATTGGGCTTTGGTCAGGCATATTCAGATGTTATTCGTCGAATCAGAGGGGAATCTAAAAAATTGTTTTTCTAGAGCAGGGAATTCTTATGCGGTCCGTAGAGGTTTCAGATTTTGGTTACAGGAACTTTACAGAACAACACCAATAAAAGCAGCCGATATATCACTCAAAATACTCGAACACGGAAAAATTGAAGAACATTGGAAAAATGAAGCACTTACGGCATTGCTAAATTCGAATGCCTGTTACCAGTTTCTTCACTCGAATAGCGCACTTTTGCTCGCAGGCAAGGCAGCTTTATTTGAAAAGGTTGTCCATTTACTAAGAACTGGTTGTAAAATTGTCGGCGACAGACTAGCTGAACCATCTTATCATGACGACCGGGAGTATTTGACAAGTAGCAGCTTACTGCCGATAGGCCCAGGATGGTTAGCTGTAATTAGATTCGTCGATGAAAATTTCGAACAGGTTTCGTCCAATTACTTTCTGTACTCATACCTATTGCTTGATTGGCAAAACGCCCCCCTGGAGCTGACAAATAATTGTATCTCTTATGCGTTAAGTCTCGCATCAAAATTGATCGAATTACATAAGGCGAAGTATAAAGAGGACAAGGAGAGTCCAAATGATATGCTGGCAGTCGGATTGGTTAAGTTGCTTTTTAGACTTTGTCCAATAGACGTTGATCTCACTGCAACCTTTATAAAGAGCTCTTTTGACTTCGTGAGTAAAAGCGCCCAAGATCGATCCCGCAACCGTAGTCTTCTTGATTATCATCTAGAGGATTTTCACGAAAAAGTAATTGAAATAGTTTTGTCCTTTGGAGCAAGCGAACATTTATGTATGTCAATGCCCGAATTGATGATGTCGGTTTGCCGCTTTGAATGGATTGCACCACCTCAACAGCCGAAGCAGACAATTCCAATCGGGAAATCTCTTATTGATATGGTTGATATAGAAGAAGGATTTCTTGATAAAAGTGAAAGATACTTTGGACTGAATCCCGGTACCAAAAGAGAATATAGTCCCGCAAGCGCTTTACAAACCCCCTTGTTGCATTTACTAAGGTATCATACCCACGAAGCTGTCGGCTTTATAATTGAGCTGCTTAACGAAACAATCGTCTCTTATATGAAACACCCTAAAGTTATAAAATCGGGCACTATTAAGACGATTTCGTTTAGACTCAGCGATGAAACGATGATCACACAATTTGGAGATGACGAGATCTGGAAAATGTACAGAGGTCACATGTCAACTCCCGATTTATTACAGAGCATGTTGATGGCTTTAGAGCATTATGTACTTGGTCTTGCAGTTGACAATACGAGGGAAAGCCGATTACTCCTGGCTGAAATTATTGATAGATTATACAAAGAGAGTAAAACTGTAGCAACAACTGCGATAATAGCTAGTGTCTCTATGGCTTATCCATTTGTTGTTAGGGAGAATATGATCCCTTTATTTCGTTGTAAAGAATTTTTGCTGTGGGATCTCCAACGACGACTTTCGGAACAAAATATCTTTCTGATGATGGAGTTTAATGCCGAGCGTCAAAAATTCCGTGATGAAAGATTCGCATCCAAGAATCTTCCGCATCGACTTGACCATCTGGAGCATTTAATTTTCAAGATGTCTTTTTACGAGGATTTTCACAAAGACGTTATAGCAATAATTGACTCCTATCAACAGGAAATTTCCTTGGGTGCCGACAATGGCCTAGAGTTCGACCACTGGCCAAATATGTTGTTTAGAATGGATCGGCGAAATTATTTGGCGCGCGAGTATGAAGATGAGCAAGTGAAGGGGGTAATATTCGAGCCTGTAGTTCCCAAAGATTCAAAGATTGCTAGTGATATGAAAAAAAGTCCAGAGAACCAGGGACTGAAGGTGTGGTATTGGTGCAACCAGATTTTAGACAAAGGGCGCCAAGAAGCAAATACTTTTGATGAATGGCAGGACTACTATTCAATATGTCGGGCTATATCTGAAGATGATATATTGATAGACAAAGGGCACAATTCACCTGCTGGGATTTCATTAATAGGTATAAATTATTATTGGTCAAAGCTGGCAGCATCAGAAAAAGAATGGATAGTTAGTGCGATCATCAACATATGTAGCGCAATTACTAACCAGGAGCGGGCGAAATACACTGATCCTTTGGCCATGCTTTCGGCATCGTACGGCTTATTTGATAAAGATCCTGCCATAGAATCCATAACGATACTTCTTAGACTTGATATTCCGGAAGGTGATAAAATAAAAATTAGAGCATTGATAATTGATCTGATTCACTTGCTGCCAATTTCAGATGGCTTAAGTCAACCATTGTTCGAGAAGGCCGCACGCGAGCTTTGGATATCCGATCCAAGTATTGCGATTGGATGTTTCCGATCATTATTGAAAATGAGTTGTAGTGATCTTTCACACCTTAAAGAAAGAGAGGTGGCCATCTCGGAAGACGAATTAAGGAAGTTAAATGCTGCGTTTGATTATAACTTTAGAGTAGACTACATTAATCGAATATATTTGGATAAGGCATTTCTCGTTTTGTCACAATGTGAGCGAATTGACGAGGAAGGCCTCGCTTTTCTGATCGCATATTTGGCTTTTTTGATGAATGACACTTATAAAAAAGAGCGTCATAGAGAGAATTACTATAATGAGCACAAATATTACGACGGCGCTCTTCATTTTCAAAAGCATTTTGGTACATTGGTACTTAAGCATTTGGATGAGGAAAAGGCAATACAATTATTTCTCTCTTTAATAGAATTTGTACTTGTGGAAGAGGAAGGGACGCTGTCACATCTGACGGATGATTCTTTTGAAATGATCAGGCGATCTTTAAAGGAAACTATTCTTACGCAGGATCGTCTAAATTGTGATACCAATAGGTTTAGCAAGCTTTGGAAAATTCTTATGGCTAAAACCTATAAGTCTAGGCGGCTGGCTTTATTGCCGTTTTTATTGCTTAGCATAGATTGGAAGGACTCTGCCAGAAGTTGGGCTGCAGTCGACGCTACTCCTAGTTTTTATGAAGATGTTATTATTTATTTGGGACACTATATGCCAGGAAGTGTTGTTAAATTATTAGGAGGAATAGGCTTCCAGGCCTTGTTCCCTAGGAGTATTGAATTACTTCTATTGACGATCAATAATGCTGAAGGGGCCGATTGGTTGCTGAATTATTTTGCTGAAAAGTATATTCAAAGGATCTTTTTTCAACACCGTCGAACTATTGTTTCTGATAGTACACTGCGTAGAGACTTTTTGTCCATTTTGGATATTATGATTCAAAAAGGTTCTTCAATTGCCTTTATTACCAGGGAGGGGATATTGTCGGCTTCACACAGCTAGCACTTTGATAAGATAGGAGTACAAGTTACCGTGGGCGAGTGTAATTTACCGAACTCACGATTGCTTAAGGATTAATGTGTTTCTCGTATCTCCATAAAAATTTAGCCCGCGACTTGCGGGCTAAATAAATCGGATATTACTATGATACCCTTTTTAGCGAATAGCTCACCGAGATATTGCTACTATATACGGTGATGCCCGATTTGGGCTTTTCTTTCGAGAGGGGAATTGTGTGTTTTCCCCTAAATGAGCCGTCGTCATTAAATAATTTTTCTTCGACCATTGCCATATTTTGACTAATAATACTTTTGTCCGGTTCGACATAGATTTCTGTTGTTTTGATTGATTTCTGACCCAGTATCTTGCCTGTGGTTTTCAAATCTACTCCTTGATTGTGGGTCACAACATTCGCCATAAAAAAGCGGGCTTTATGAGTTCTAAGATCGATTTTGAAATTCAGTATCTGGGCGATCTCTTTTAATAATCTGTTATATTGCTGGTTACTCGGTACAGGTAATAATTTTCCCGTGCGCAGGCAAACAGGATGGTTTTTATACTTTTCGATAATTTTCAAACAAACAGGTAATAAAGGCACAGACTCATTTACTCCGGTTTTTTGTCGATCGCGGCCTATCCACAATTTTCCATCGAACTCCGTTATAACATCTTCGGGTCGCAAGGCTTCTAGCTCAGCATACCCGAAGCCGCAGAAGCTTTGAAATATGTACATATCCCTCGCTTCATTGAGTTCTATGGTATCAAAATTATACGCTTCTAAAGCCAGGCATTCCTCAAAATTGAGCCAGTCATGTTTTGGCCGTTTGTAGCGGCATTTAAATGTCGAAAAAACATTGAATGGTACCCATTTCTTGGCGGCAGCGATTTCCATAATTTCCTTTATGGTTTGACAATATTTCATGGCCGCATTTTGCCCAACCTTGTACAGTGTGATTTGGTGTTTAAGCAGCTCCTCAATAAATGTTGACTCAACTGCATCTAAAGGGATATCGTCGGTTAGATAGCGGTACTGTATGAAGTCCTGATATCGTCTTTTGCGACCGATCAGTTTCTCTAAAGTGTTTGGAGAGCGTTCTCCTGCATAGCAGTATTGGAGAAACCCTAGGAGGTAATGATTTAAGGCAAGCAACAGCGTTTTAGGGCGATCTTTCTTATCAAATATTGGATTTACTTTTTTTACAAGTGCTTCAGTTGCCTCCTCCAGTGCAGCTTTTTCCTGCTCAAATAGGGCTAATAGTCCGATGCCCGGTTGTTTGCCGTTTTTGGACGCAGCCAACGCCTTTTTGTTGTATTTGATATAGGAGTCCATTAATTCATCGAGGGTTTGAGAGAAGGATGCATTCTCTATTTTTTCCAATCGTTCCTGTTCGGCTTTTACGGGAGCCTGATAAGAACTTATTACAGATTGCGGTGTTGCAATACCTTTTTTTGCCTGGATGAGGTCAAAGTGACGTTGTAAATCGACCTCAATTCTCAGCAGTTTTTTGTTGATCTGCCGGTGATCAGGAGCTGAGGCTAACACTTGTTTGTGGTCGTTGTCCCAAGAGTTTCGAAATGCTTTACAACCGGTAGAAAATTCATCCCGGTAGCCGTCAATGGTCACGCGGACATAGATAGGAATCTTACCATCCTTGGTGGCCTTTTTACCTTTTAGGTAAAACAAAATGTTCAGTGTTTGATTTTTTGAAATCATACAAAAAGAATTTAGCGTTAAAAAAGACGCCTTTCATCCCCTTGTGTACGCGATTAGTTCGAGGGGGCCTACGAAGATAGGTCCCCTTTTAGGCCCCCGAAGGGCCCTCTTTTTCCTTTGAAGTGCTTTGATGTAGCTTGGAATGCTTTTTTTGTTAAAACGCTTATTGGGACTGCATTTTAAACAAAAAAGACGCACTCTGTAATGCGTCTCAGTGATCCGGATTGGATTCGAACCAATGACCTACTGCTTAGAAGGCAGTTGCTCTATCCAGCTGAGCTACCGGACCAATCTTTGTTCATCTCCAATGGTCTGCTGCATGGAAGGCAGTAGCCGGTCAGAAGATCAAAGAATGGGCGCAAATATAGATTAAATTTACCTGTTTTTAAAAAACATTGCCGTCAAAACCGGAAAAAATTTGCTGGTATTGTTTTTCAAATTTATATTTGCTTCAAATGAATAATTTTAAAAATAACAATTGGTGGTGGCATAATAACTCTTTCAAGGGGCGTTAATGCTATTGTCCATGTTGTAACAATATAGTTGAACCCCGGTACTCACCGGGGTTTTTCTTTGATCGAACGAACATAAATTATGCAAAAAATAAGGATCCAAACAGAAGTACAGTCATTGCTGGCCGATATTTTTACGCCGGTGGGTATCTATCTGCGCCTGCGCGACCGCTTCCGGGACACGATTCTCCTGGAAAGCGCGGATAACAATGCTACCAACAACAGCTGGTCGTTTATCGGAGTAAACGCCATTGCCGGTATTGAAATGATTTCCGGTGATACCATCGACCTGAAATTGCCGGGCCATACAGCGGAAAAGATCCGGCTCTCCGGTGGTCAAAAGATCACGGATGTGCTGGCCGGTTTTATGAGCCGGTTTGAGGCAGTGCCCGGTGAGCGCAGGGAAGCCCGTTACGCACAGGGACTTTATGGCTATACCACCTACGATGCCATCCAGTTTTTTGAAACCATACCCGGCAGCCGGTTCAAAAACAATAGCAGCGATATCCCTTTAATGCGGTACCGGCTGTATCAATACGTGATCGCCATCAATCATTTCAGGGATGAAATGCTGATCCTTGAAAACAACATAGAAGGCGTGGAGAGCGAGCGGGCGGCCTTGCAGTCGCTGATCATGGGCCGGGATGTGCCGGTGTTCCCGTTTCGTAAAGAAGGCGGGGAAGCATCGAATATGTCGGATGAGGAGCACCGCGCGATGGTACGTTCCGGTATTGCCCACTGCCACCGGGGCGATGTATTCCAGATCGTGCTGAGCCGCCGCTTCACACAAAAATTTACGGGTGATGAATTTAATGTGTACCGTAGTCTGCGCAACATTAATCCTTCTCCCTACCTGTTCTTTTTTGACTATGGTGATTATAAATTAATGGGGTCTTCTCCGGAGTCGCAGCTGATCATTAATAAGGGTAAGGCCACCATCCACCCCATTGCGGGCACCATCCGGCGTACGGGTGATGATAAGACCGATGCGGAGCAGACAAAGACCCTGCAGGCCGATCCCAAGGAAAATGCAGAGCATGTAATGCTGGTAGACCTGGCGCGGAACGACCTGAGCCGTGGCTGCGGTGATGTGCACGTGAGCCATTTTAAGGAGCCGCATTATTATTCGCACGTGATCCACTTAGTGAGTGAGGTTAATGGAACGGTTTATCCGCAAACGCAGCCCTTCGATCTTTTTGGAAAAACCTTTCCGGCAGGTACCCTCAGCGGTGCCCCCAAAATAAAGGCCATGGAGCTGATCAGTGTGCTGGAGCCTACAGCACGTAGCTTTTACGGCGGCGCCATCGGGTTTATGGGCTTCGACGGCAGCTGTAACCAGGCCATCATGATCCGTACCTTTTTAAGCCGCAACAACACCCTTACCTGTCAGGCGGGCGGCGGTATCGTGGCGGCCAGTAATCCGGAGGGGGAGCTGCAGGAAGTGAATAATAAACTGGGTGCATTGAAGAAAGCTATCGTTGAGGCGGAAAAAATATTGTAAGTGATTAGGAGCCGGGCCGCAGTGCATCCGGCAGCATCCTTGCGTCGCACACTTGTGCTGTGGTGCATGGGGCAGCTTAGTAGTGAGAAGTATAAAGTGAGTGAGAAGTATAAATTAAGAAGTTGTATAAAGGCAGGCTTTAATCAAACTAAAATTAGAAATTAGAAATTAGAAATTCCGATATGAAATTACTCGTGTTTGATAATTACGATTCGTTTACGTATAACCTGGTGCATATGGTGGAAAAGATCCTGCATCAAAAAGTGGATGTGGTCCGGAACGACCAGATCCCGCTGGAGGAAGTAAAACAATATGATAAAATTATCCTTTCGCCCGGCCCCGGCATCCCGGTAGAATCTGGTCTGTTGCTGCCGCTGATAAAGGAATACGCGCCCTCCAAATCGATACTGGGCGTGTGTTTGGGGCAGCAGGCCATCGGCGAAACATTTGGTGGCATCCTGTATAACCTGCCCCAGGTATACCACGGCGTGGCTACGGATTGCACCATCATCAAACGTAGCGGCAACCTGTTCAACCACATGCCGGACCGCTTTGAAATCGGCCGCTACCATTCCTGGGTGGTATCTCGCGAAAATTTCCCGGATGAGCTGGAAATAACCGCCGTTGATGACCAGGATATGATCATGGCCCTACGACACAAGACCTACGATGTACAGGGAGTACAATTCCACCCGGAAAGTGTCCTGACGCCAATGGGCGAAACAATTATACGGAACTGGCTGGCAGAGTAATTTGAAAAGGTGGGAATTTTAAAATCCCGCTGTTGCGGAAAAGGTTGTGGAAATATATGGATGTATTGTTTAAAGCAAAGAACATGAAAAAAATATTATCCCTGTTATTTGAACATAAGACCCTGGACCGGGCAACCGCAAAGGATGTGCTGGTAAACATCGGCAAAGGGCTGTATAATGAGCATGAGGTAACGTCCTTTATGACGGTATACCTCATGCGCAGTATTACCCTGCAGGAGTTGCAGGGCTTCCAGGATGCCTTGCTGGAACTTTGCCTGCCCATGGAATTTGACGGCATGGATACGATTGATATTGTAGGCACCGGGGGCGATGGAAAGAACACGTTCAATATCTCTACCCTCTCCTGTTTTATTGTAGCCGGTACGGGGCAAAAAGTAACCAAACATGGCAACTACGGAGCGTCTACCATCAGTGGTTCCTCCAATGTAGTGGAATCTATGGGGTATAAATTCAAGAACGATAATTCGGCGCTTCGCCGGGAACTGGAAGAAGCCCATATTTGTTTTTTACATGCACCACAGTTTCACCCCGCATTAAAGAATGTAGGCCCCATCCGGAAGAACCTGGGAATACGTACGTTCTTTAATATGCTGGGCCCCCTGGTAAACCCGGCATTTCCGGCGTTTAGTATTATTGGTGTATACAACCTGGAAATGGCCAGACTGTATAATTACCTGATGCAACAGCAGTCGAAAGACTTTGCGATCGTACATGGCCTGGATGGGTATGATGAAATTTCGCTGACAGGCGATACCAAACTCATTACGGCAAAAGGCGAGCAGATCCTGTCTGCAACCGCATTGGGTGGTATGGAGGTAAAACCGGGGTCTATTAAAGGCGGAGATACCATTGAAGCTGCGGCTGCTATTTTTGCGGATATCATACAGGGCAGGGGAACAGCAGAACAGGAGGCGGTGGTACTGGCTAATTCGGCCGTGGCCCTGCAGGTAACGGGTGTTTATCCCAACTACACCGATGCATTTGAGGCTGCAAAAGAAAGCCTGCGGTCGGGCCAGGCTTACCAGTGTTTGCAGCGGTTGATCGCGTTACAGTAGCTGTGCGCTATCAGCATTTAGTTTTTAGTAGTCAGCTATGAGCCTGGGTATATGGAACCGGACAATTACATCGAGTATAAAAACGAAATCCAACGTTAGACTTTAAACCTGAAACAAGAATATGAATATCCTGGATACGATCATCGAACATAAAAGAAAAGAAGTGGCGGAAAGAAAGGCGCATACTTCCGTTGAGCAGTTGGAGCAAACCGAGGCGTTCCGTGCGCCGGTGCGTTCGCTGGCGGCCTCCCTGCTGGCCCCAGGCAGCACCGGGATCATTGCAGAGTTTAAACGGAAATCGCCTTCAAAAGGGTTTATCAACAAGGACGCAGATGTAGCCGTCATTACCGGTGCATACACAAGATTTGGTGCAGCTGCCCTGTCAGTACTAACAGACGAAACCTTCTTTGGCGGCTCGGTTGCCGATCTTGAAAAGGCGCGGAAGAACGATATTCCCATTTTACGGAAAGACTTTATCGTAGACGAGTACCAGATCGTGGAGGCAAAATCGATAGGTGCGGATATTATTCTTTTGATTGCTGCCTGTCTTACACCGGCGGAAGTGGAACGCCTGGCGGTATTTGCCGGTTCGCTGGGACTGGAAACGATACTGGAGCTGCATGCGGAGGAGGAGCTGGAGCACGTTTGTGCGGCCACAAAAATTGTGGGCATCAATAACCGGGATCTAAAAACATTTTCGGTAGATATTGAGCGCAGTCTGAAAATGGCAGAGCAGATTCCTGCGGATAAAATAAAAATAGCGGAAAGCGGTATTGATAAGATCGACGATATCTTATTGTTCCGTAAAAACGGGTTTAAAGGCTTTTTGATCGGTGAATATTTTATGAAACAGGAAAACCCGCCGCTGGCATTTGAAAATTTTGTAATTCAATTACAGGCACAGCAATGAACACCCCTTTAATAAAAGTTTGCGGCATGACGCAGTTGCAACAGGTAAAACAGCTGGCAGCATTGGGTGTGGACTATGCCGGTTTTATTTTTTATCCGGCTTCGCCGAGATATGCAGCGGGGAAAATAGAACCTGCAGCGTTGAAGGAGCTGAAAGATATTAAAAAAGTTGGAGTATTTGTTAATGCGGCTGGGGAAACGATACGGGAAACTGTTGAAGCATACGGGCTGGAGGCTGTTCAGTTGCATGGAGACGAAACACCGGAGTTCATTGGATCATTGAATACAAATGCGCAAATTATTAAAGTATTCCGCTTAAAGGGGAATGAAGCAATTGCTGCATTGACAGAGCCTTTTGAAAAGCAGGTTGCCGCGTTTTTATTTGACACCAAAGCCAAAGAATATGGAGGCACCGGCAGAAAGTTCGACTGGTCGGCCCTGCGTTCGGTTGATTTGAAAAATCCCTGGTTCTTAAGCGGCGGCATCGGACCGGGTGATATTGCGGATTTGAAATCTTTCCTCGCGGATCAGAAAGTGCATGCACTGGATGTGAACAGCCGGTTTGAAACAACACCAGGTGTAAAAGATATGGCATCGATTGAAAAATTTATCCGCGAATTGGGGCAGGAATAATGTCGCCTCAGGCGATAAATAATTAAGTGGCAGTCTCAAAGTCCGTCATTTGGAGCGTAACGTAGTGAAGCCGGGAAATCTTCTATATTTAATTTTCTAACAGCCTTGAAAAACTAAGCCGCGTCAAAGCAAAGTAGGTTGAATGAAGCGTTAAGGGTTCATGTAACTTACTTTTTTTATTACAGGGGTAACAAAAGGGACCTTTCGTGGATATAGTATAAAACAGCGATCATTTTAAAATTTTATACTATGCAAGCGAATATTTTTATTTGGGGTAACCGGTATCGGCTACTCAGTATTCCGTATATTCTTTATCTTGTTTTTATAGCCGTATTGTTATTGAACTCAGTAAGCAGTTTTGCGCAGAGTGATCCAATGCCGCCGGAAAGCCGGCTGAGGGGCAAGGGCTTCCGCTTCGGTTTGAACGGTGGCTACGACCTGTTTCCGGATTACAAAAACAATACGCCCTATATCCGCTATAAAGGAGGCCTGAGCGCAGGCGTTACCGCCGGCTACTACTGGAAATGGCTCAGTGTTGGAGCGGATGTGGATTATATCAAAAACAGCCCGCAGAATAAATACCCGGTGGATTCGGTTTTTGATCCGGTCAATAATGTACTGATCAAAGATTTTACTTTAACAAAACAAGATATTACCCGTATTTTTTATGGCATTGGTCCTGGTGTACATTATACCGGTCGCCAGGGCCGGTTTGCGGTGGAACTGAACGGAAGGGCCGGCGTTGCTTCCATCAAAGGCGGCGGACTGGCACTTACCGGTAAAAGCGGGTCGTTAGCGCAGGTGCTTAATTATCATGGCGGGTATAACCTTAACAATGTATTCAGCATAAAAGGCGCATTAACGGCCCGTTACTTCTTTAACGATGTTATAGGCATGCATATCGGAGCCTATTACCTGCGCCATTTCAAAACGAAAGATGCAATTGGACCGGCCGGTTATTCGGCAGCCTACCGGGCTTTTGAACCGGATGAAAAAGGCGTACGCTCTTTTACAGAAAAAGATCTGCGGAGAATTGATCAATCCTGTAACTGCGATATTGCGTCCATCGGAGCTTATGCCGGCATCAGCCTTCGCCTGCCTTCCCGTAAAAAAGCAAAGAAGCCTGCACCTGTGGTACCACCGGCAACCACCTGCAATTCCTGTCAGGTATATGCATTGGCGGTAACAGCCCGTGATCAACATACAAAGGAAGTATTGCCGCACACCGATGTGACGGTAAAGGATGCCGGCGGAAACGTGATCCGGTCTGGTATAACCAATGCGTTTGGAGTGGTGGTGTTCCAGAATATGACTCCAGGCGCTTATACCATCAACGGAAAGTTGTATGAAGTGGATCTGGCACCAGCACAGGCAAATGGAACAGAGTTCATTCCCAACGGCACCCTGCAAAAAGAACTGTTGTACACAGATGAAAACTTTATCCTGCAGGGGAACGCGGTGGTATGTAATACTGCAACAGCCCTGCCGGGTGTTACGGTAGTGCTTAGAGACCGGAACAGTTCCATTGAGAAAAATACACAAACCGATGGTAGCGGCGCCTTTTTATTTCATCTGAAACAGAAATCAGAAATAACGGTGTTTGGCCGCAAGGAAAAATATTTTTCACAAATGGTGAACATCGCCGCGTCCGACTATAACCGCAACACCACCTTGTTTGTAAAACTGGAAATGTGTATGGAAGTAGCGGATTGCGATAAGGCGATCCGGCTGGAGAACATTCATTACGATCTCGACAAATATTTTATCCGGGAAGATGCCAAACCCGAGCTAAACCGGCTGGTGCAATTTATGAATGACAACCCGGGTGTGCGTGTGGAGCTTTCTTCCCATACCGATTCCAGGGCTTCACATGCCTATAATCAAACGCTTTCGCAAAACAGGGCCGATGCAGCCAAGGCCTACCTGATCTCCAGAGGGATTACCGGAGACCGGATTGTGGCAAAGGGTTATGGAGAAACCCGCCTGCTGAACCGCTGCGCCGATGGGGTAAACTGTTCCGAAGCAGCGCACCAGTTTAACCGGCGTACAGAAATGAAAGTCATCTGTCCCAGATAAAAAACGGCGGGCCTGGCCGGTACTTAAAAACGGCCGGAGCCTGCCTTTATCCTTCATGAAGCGTACGGAGAAAAACCTTACGTGATTTCCTGACCATTAAAAATCTGAAAAAATGAAAAAAGCGACAAGATATACGTTTATCAAAAATCCGGTTCCGGCGGTTGTTATGAGCTGTTTTGCGGGCCTGGCCTTGTACCTGCTGACATCCTGCAGTAAAACGGATGCCTGTACCTATACAACATCCGAGCCGGTAGCGCAGGGCTGCAACGCGGGAATGGATGTGGCCTTCCTGCTGGATTACACCGGAAGCATGGGACCTGCGATCGATTCCGTAAAAAAAGAGGTAAACAATATCGCCAATACCATTGTAACGGAATCAGGAGGAGATTACCGCCTGTCGCTATCCCTGTTTGATGAATATACAAAAGAGGGCGACGGTTTTCCATTGCCTATGTATCTGAACGCACCGGACTACCTGGCCTTGCCGGCCAGTCAGAAAAAGATCATAACTTCCGGGCCAACGACCAATCAGTACCTGACCATGATGGAAAAATTTGCGCCGGCAAATAAGACCTCGTTTAGTACACAGCTTGCAAAGCTTAATAATCCTTCTGCAATGAAACTGGGCGCGGGGATTGGAGGCCCTGAGCCCGGTGACCTGCTGTTGCATGAAATACTCAGCAACCAGTTTGCCGGAACCTGGCGCAATGGAAATATTACCAAACTGGCGGTGATCATTACCGATGCGCCGGCCAGTGGGGACGACGATAATGCTACCGCGGCGGATGACACCTACCTGGATGCCCTGGCGGCCACGGCTAACAGCATGGGTGTTCAATGCATCCTGCTGACGACCTTTAAAGGGAACGCTACCTATCCGGCAAATTATAAACTCCATCTGATTACCAATAATACCGGAGGCAAAGTATATGAATTCGATAGTTTTAATAATATTTCAAAAGAACTGATTGCGATTATAGAAAATATTTGCAGTCAGACCGGAATCCGGCGCTAATAAGCATCAGCGCTTTTTCACAGCTCGGCAAGTGCGGCGCTTTGTTTAAAAGATTCAAAGCTACAGCGCTAAAAACTGCTATTTTTGACGGTATAATTGCTGAGTATGCAGATATTTAAAGAAATAGCCGGCAGGATTTGTGCGGCATGGGCATTGGTTACCTTTATCATCACATTCCTTCTTGTGTTGCCTTTTGCTTTTATTTCTTATCTGTTTCCCGAGCCCGCTTCTACTGCCTACTTTATCCGTGTCTCTAAAATATGGATGCATATATGGTTCTTTCTGATTGGCTGTCGCATACGCATACGGGGGAAGGAGTATTTCAAAAAAGGAACAGGTTATGTAGTTACCTGCAATCACAATTCTTTACTGGATATTCCTTTATCATCTGCATTTATTCCCGGTCCCAATAAAACCATCGCTAAAAGCAGTTTTGCCAAGATTCCCATTTTCGGGTGGTACTATACAAAAGGATCGGTGCTGGTCGACCGTAAAAGCGAAACCAGCCGGAAACGAAGCATTGAAAAAATGAAAGCGGTACTGAGGCAGGGGATGCATATGTGCATTTATCCGGAAGGAACACGGAATCGTACGGAAGAAATACTGAAGCCCTTTTATAACGGTGCCTTTAAGCTGGCAGAAGACACCGGGCACGCCATTATTCCGGCGGTAATCCTGGGTACCAAACAGGCCGTTCCGTTGCATAAACCCTTTTTCTTTTTGCCCCGTACCCTGGAAATCCACTTTTTAAAACCTGTTGAAGTGAATGGAAGGAATACGGCAGCATTGAAAGAAGAAGTGTTTGGTATTATGAGCAATTACCTGAAGAAGACACAGTGATGAATGTGGAAATATGAAAAGGTGGAAATGGAGGTGCCGTGCTCCCGCTTCGGGGAATGTAAAATATCCAATGAGAAGTATTAAATGTAGAAGTGAAGATGCCGTTCCTGCTCGGTAATTCCATTTCTGTAAAAGATCATAAGATCATGGAATTGAGCATCCTACTCCAGACAGAAACGAAACCAGCTTGAAACGTTAAACCTGGAACCTTCTTCCCCTTCGGGAAATGTAAAATAACCAATGAAAAGTTTTAAATGTGGAAATGAACGGCCATTTCTGTTCTCTGATCTTCCTTTGGTCAATATGACACAGAAAACAGGGGATGACAAGTTGGAGTAGGAAGAAGTACATAGCGCATAAAAACGGCTCTAACATCAAACCTTAAACCTCAAACCTGGAACTTTTAATACCGCGGTCCTCCGTTAAAAAACGATCGGTTCCGGTTAATTTTCAGATCCTGCAGCATGCCCGATTTGGGGCTGATGGTAAAGTTGTAATATTTATAAATACCCACAGGGGAAACGCTCGCAGAAAATTGCCAGCAATGCAGGTCACGCGAGATGGTGAAGCCCACCGTCTGGATCTGCTTGGTCTTAAAATCATAGGCACCATTTACGTTAAAATTCCACTTGGGCGTAAGGTTAAAACTGCCGTTGAAATTGGTGCTGGAATTGATCCCGTTACCGGCATAGCCTCCGGAGGTTCTGTTTGGCTTTGCATAGGTGAGCGAGTAGGAGATATTAATCGACCATTGGGTATTGAAATCTACAAACTCGGCCGGGTTTTGACGCATGTATTCCAACAGGCGTTGTTGCTGCGACTGCAGCATGGGGTCATTCAGCTGTTTATTCAGCGCTTCTTCCCGCTGCTTCGCTTTTTGGGGATCCTTGGGTTTGCTCTGGAAGCTTGTACTCATGGTAACACTGGCATTGGTGAGGGTACCGATATTAAACTTCTTACCCTCCCAGGCATAATGCTGCCACATAGGATAGCCGTTCGCATCCAGCTTATAAGGCATTAATGTACCGTTGGCACTTAGGTTGATCTTTTCAAACAGGTTGGTTCGGAAATAAAGGTTAAAGGGCGCCAGCTTATAGGAATTACTGTCAGCAAACATATTGTACCCCGAAGTAAATCCAAACCCTTCGATCAGGCGTATTTTTTTAAATCCATTCTCGTCAACCTTATTGTCTGTATTGGTATCGTTGCTGGTGCTGTCGGAATCTGCCTTCTTCTTTTTCCGGGCTTTTACTTTCATCTCCAGGTTATTATCGATGCCAAAATTAATCCCTCCGAACCGGCGCGGAACATACCGTGGCATTGATTGGGCGCCGAGGCCCGCCAGCCGGTCATAAAATACAGTAGAAACAATATTGGAATCTGCACCTTTACCTCGCACCCGAACAGCCTGGAAATTATCTTTGTTAATGTCGGGCGTATAGTTAAGAGACAGTGTTGGGCGTATAACATGCCGGATTGCCTGTACCTGTTTGTTTCTGAACTGGTAGGTTCCGTACAGGGCGGTGTTAAAACTAATGCCCATGCTCATTTGCTTATTGATGCCAATCCCTTTCCGCATATCAGCAATAATCGTGTCATAGGTCTCCGTTTGTCCTAAAGCATTTACCATCGTGCGCTGTTGCACGTTGTAAGTAGCCACCCGGCTTACGATGTTTTGCGAATAGGAGATGGAGGGCGAAATCATCAATGCTCCTCCCAGAATAGGGGGCAGGGACAGAGAAATCGGAATGCTTTGATTGGAGTTCCATTGAGCAGTATCCCACATGCGTGCGAATGCATTCTTGTAAAGATTCAGCCCCTTCAGGGAGTCTTTTTGCCGGTCGGAATATTCATAATACGACATGGAGTTCTGGAACCCTGTCTGAAACCCAACGCCCAGTTGCTCATACCATTTTTTTGATCCGGCCGAATTCTTCTTCTGGAACGGGTATACGGTATTCACCGTAAATGCCATATTCGGGAAGTTAAATGTTACCAGGCGCTGTGCATTATTCTGGTTGTGGTTAAAGCTTGCTGTAAAGTTAAACGGTTTGTCCTGCCAGGTTTTTGCATAAGTGATCGAAGAGCCGGCGGTATTATTTGCCAGGTTCAGGAGGTTGCTGTTAGGAATATTTTCGTTGTACCGGGTAGAGCTCATGTTCACATTGGCCGAAAAGTTAACACCGGGACGGGAACGGGAGTCAGACGAGTGGGCCCAGTTCAGGGTATAGGTGCTTATTTTGGAAAAATCGGGATCGCCTCTGAAATTGCGCCGGGTACGCTGTAATCCAAAATTAAAAGAGCCCTGGTATCTGTAAATTTTCCGGTAGGAGGGCAATAAGTTCACCATCCAGCTTCCGTAAGAATAAATATTTCCATAGACCTGTACATCCCAGTGGTCGTCGATTACCTGGTAATAGCCCAGACGGGATAATCCCAGCCCCATTTGGTCGTTGCGCTCAAAGGAGGGCGACATAAAGCCTGAATGACGGCCCTGGGAGAGCGGATAAAAGCCAAACGGCAGATAAATGGGCACTGGAACCGAGTCGAATTCCGGTCTTACGGCCCCGGTAACCGCTAATTTTTTGTTAACGATTTTAGCGCGGCGCGCCCGGAAGCCAAAATGCGGATGATCCAGGTTACAAGTGGTGAAAAAAGTTCCCTGTCCGTACATCGTACGGGCATCTATTTTTTTAGCGATTTCGGAGTGTACATACATTTCGCCCTGCTGGGTAATGGTACCTTTGGTAATGCCCTGCTGCGTTTTTATATTGTACTCCATGCCCTCGCTCTTATAAGCCTCTTCCCCCTGCTTCATTTCGGCATAATCCGATATTTCTCCGGTGCTGTCCCTTCCGGCCTTGGCGGTTACTATATGATTGGTCTGGTCGATCCCGATTTCCGGTGCGGTCAGGGTCATGTCCTGGTATTCCGCTTTCGCCTTTCCATACAGGTTAATTTTTTTCGAATCAAGAAAACCTACTATAGAATCCTGTCCAAAATATTTTACCGGTCCGGAAAGAGTGTCTTTAGATATCTTCAGGTGGAACGTATCTGTTTTTGTGCGCGCGCCCGTATCTGTTGCCAGTTTGGCAGAATCGGTTATCTTTAGGCCGTCTTTTACGGGAACGGTGTCTTTTATGGATTTTTGGGGAATGGTGTCTTTTTGAAAAAGACTGCCCTCTGCATCCGGGCGTTCCGGAATAACAAAAGCGGCAACATCTTTTTTACCAGCCATCGCAATCATAGCTGTTAGAAAAGGGACAACAAAATAAATTCTTTTAAATTTGCGCATTAGGGTTTGAGCCAAAGTACGGCGCAAATGTATAAATAACAACGTAAAGATTTTGTGAAGCTTGAAACTAAAATCAGATATTACATCCAAGCCTGAAAAAAAATGAAGAAAAGTATTGTTCAATTTATTCTATTTATAGTTGCAGCAGGTTGTTTTTCCGGTATTTCGGCCCAGCAGGGAACATCGGGGGCGAAATCGGGGGCAGTAAAGACCATTATTGTAGATGCAGGGCATGGCGGAAGCGATGTAGGAGCGGAAGGGCTCCAGACCAATGAGGCGGCCATTACCCTGCAGGTGGCGCGGAAACTGGCCACGGCGATGCGCACCCAGTTAAAAGGCATTAATATCCTCGAAACAAGGACTACGTCTGCATTGCCGGGAGGGTTAACCAACTCGGTTGCCGCCAACCGTTACCGGGCTGATTTTGCCAACCGGAACAACGGCGACCTGTTTATTTCGCTGCATTGCAATGCGGCAGGCAGAAGACCCGGAGGCTGGTATGTGAAAAAGGTAATTGGCCGGGAAGCGCATACAAAAACGGTGACCGTCGGAAAGGGAAGGAAGAAAAAAAAGGTCAAAAAAACCTATTACGTAAATAAATATGAAGACGTATGGGTGGAAAATAAGGCAAGAGGTACTGAAACCTATATCTGGGCTGTGGGGAAGAACGAGCAGAAGGTGAACTCGATGAAAAATATTGACGACGAGGACAAGGACTATTACAACGAAGAAACAGGCGGCGGAGCAGATGCGCCCCCGTTGCCGGATGTAAATGACCCCGCCGAACGTGTACGCATGCTGATCTATGCGCAGAATTATTTCCGCAAAAGTTATTCACTGGCGGCACTGGTCGAAAAGAACTTTATTGCCGGCGGACGTCTCAGCCGGGGCGTACAGCAACGGAATCATAAGGGTATCTGGGTGCTGCAGGCTACGGGAATGCCCAGTATCCTGGTTGAAATGGGCTTTATCAGTAACAAGGAAGACGAAGCATACCTCATGAGCTCCGATGGACAGGAAGAAATTGTAAACAGTATCCTGGCTGCAGTTAAGACCTATATTGAAAAATACAGCACCGCAGCGCCGGGATCCCTGGCGGTAGCAAACAGGTCGGAATAAGGAGGCAAAGGTCGGGTGTTATACAAAGAATTAACGATTCCGATAATGAGTTTTTGGTATAAATACGCTGGTTTTTAATTTTTTCGGACGTTATTTGCAGTATAATTTGAGTTAATTGGCATCAGAGAGAATTTAAACCATGTTTCATGAAAATATCAAATGAACTTAAAGTAGGCGCCATGGCTGTATTGGCTATTACCGCCTTAATATTCGGGTTCAGGTTTTTGAAAGGGAAGGATATTTTTAATCATAACCCCAAGATTTACGCCATTTTTAAGTCCGTGGGCGGACTGGAAAAATCCAATTTTGTAAAGATCAACGGGCTTGCAATCGGGTCGGTTTATAAAATCGAACCATCTAACGCAAATGTAGACTCTATCAAGGTTACTCTCAGCATTACGGAAGATGTGAATATTCCCGCTAATTCGGTTGCCTATATTTCGGGAAGCCTTCTGGGAGCATCCGAAGTCGTGATCGATAAGGGAAACGCAACCCAATACCTGGGCGATGAGGACAACATCCATACCAAGGTAGAGGAAGGACTGCTGGGTAACCTCTCTTCGGAAGCCAAACCATTGATGGGAAAGGTAAAGACCGTAGCCGATTCACTAACCTTGTTATTATCACATTTTAATAACACGCTGGATGCGCCTACCCAGCGTAATTTACAGGAAGCGATCGCGCATTTAAAGAATACCATTGCGTCCCTGAATCTTTTATTGACCAGTGTACAGAAACCACTCGCGGCTTCTCTGGACAATATGAGCGTATTTACCGAATCCTTAAAACGGAACAACGGCCAGGTGGACCAGATCCTCGGAAACGTAACCACACTAACCGGAAATCTTTCCCGCCTACAGTTGCAGCAAACAATGGACACCTTAACAACAACGGTATCTGCACTGCGCGATGCAGTAAATAAGATTTCCAGTCCGGAGGGTAGTATAGGGGCATTAATGAGCGACCGGCAACTATATAACCGGCTCAACGACGTTGCTTTGAGCGCAGAAATCCTGTTAGATGACATTCGCGTACATCCGAAACGGTATGTGAATATTTCCGTTTTTGGCAAAAAAAATAAGGCAGGAGAGCTTACGGCACCTGCCATAAAGGATACCGTTCCTCAATAACATGCAGACATTTCTTTTTAAAAGACACGGCTTCCTGTTCCTCTTGCTGGTATGGGCGGGAGTGATCAGGGCACAGCAGCCCACGCCGGTTCCGCCGGGCGGATCGGCTCCTATCGACATCATACATGCCGACAGCCTTTCGATAAAAAAGGCGGATGACAGCACCACGCTCACCATCCTGGTAGGCAATGTGGTGATGAAGCAGGGCACCACTACTTTTAAATGCGACCGCTGCGTACGGAACGACCGTGCCCGCACCTTCGAAGCCTGGGGAAATGTACACATCAATGACTCCGATACTACCAACATTTATTCGGGGCATTTGAAATATCTTACGGATAAGCAGATTGCCTACCTGGATAAAAACGTAAAGCTGACCGACGGGCATGCCACCTTAACCACGCCGGATATGGAGTACAATATGACCACAAATATTGCTACCTATAAGAACGGCGGGAAAGTGGTGAACCGGCGCACAGTGATTACCAGTAAGGAAGCATTTTATTATACGGATATCAAGGACGTTTACTTCAAAAAGAATGTGCTTGTAAATGATCCGGGCTACAGGATTACCACTGATTCCCTGCTGTACAACACCGAGAACCAGGTAGCCCGTTTTATTGCGATGACGCATATAAAAGACAGCACCAATGCATCGATCGATACCCGTGAGGGGTATTACAATCTGAAAAGCGGCGATGCCCAGTTTGGCCAGCGGCCGCTGATCAACGACGGAAAGGGGGTTACTGTGGAGGCGGATAAGGTATCGCTGGATCAGGGATTTGCGAAGGCAGAGGGGAATGCCGTGGTCATCGATACCATACGCAAAACAACCATCATCGGGAATCTGATTTACCAGAACCGGGTTACAGAGGCTGTATTGGCCACATTAAAGCCGCTGATGATCATAAAACAGGGGGAAGACTCGATTTTTATTACCGCCGATACGCTGTTTAGTGCCAAACTTACAGATCTGTACGTGGTGTCACCCGCCCTGGGCGGCGACAGCATCCGGATAAAGCCGGATACATTGAAACAGGAACAGCAGGATTCTCTGGCGGTGAATCCGGTAGCTGCCGGAAATCCGGCAGTACCTGCTATCAAAGATTCGGCAGCAGCAAAGCCGGCGGTTATGGCTGGAAAAAGCAATCTGCCACAGGAAAAAGCCATGGCTGCAATTCCAAAAAAGGAAAAACCAAAAACGACCAAGGCCATTCCTCTGCCTTCATCAGTAGATCCCGAACATAAAGCGGCTGTAAGAGACAGTATACCCGGGAAAGCCGTCACAGATGTACCCAAAGCGCTGGAAAAAACGATGAATAGCCCTGCTGCCGGAGCCGGGGCTGCAGTTCCAAAAGCAGCGGGAAAAACACCGCAATCTTCAAAGGGGCAGGCGGCGAATGATAGCACGAACCGGTATTTTGAAGCCTTTCATCATGTAAAAATTTACAGCGATTCGCTCCAGGCGGTTTGCGACAGTTTATTTTATTCTTTTAAAGATTCTACCTTTCGGTTGTACCAGGACCCCGTGGTTTGGGGAAAGGCCAGCCAGATAACCGGCGACACCATTATGCTGCATACCAAAAACAAGCAGATCAACCGGTTTGAAGCGTACAAGAGAGGATTTATGATCAATCATATCGAAGACCAGGCCTATAATCAGGTAAAAGCTACCCGGCTCGATGGTTATTTCACGGAAGGCAATATGGATTCGGTGCGGGCAAAAGGATCGGCCGAATGCATCTACTATGTACAGGATGCGGACAGTTCATATATTGGTGTAAATCAGACCAGCTCTGATATCCTGGATGCTTATTTTTCAGAAAAAGAGCTGAAAAAAGTGGTACTCAGAAGCCAGGCAAATGGAACCCTTTACCCCATAAAAGATAAATCACCGGATGAAATGCGTTTAAAAGACTTCCGTTGGCGTGAAGCGGAGCGGCCGCGCACCAAGTACGACCTGATGCAATAAAAAAAACGGATTGGTTAGGTTCGGGCAGGCTTTTTAAGCAATTTCAGGCTTTTTATCTGTTACAATATACCATTCTCTGCCATCGATGATTTCAATATGCCAGATCCATTCTGAAATATTAAAGAAAGTTGTTTTTCCCGTCAGATAAACGATGGCATCTGCCGTAAACCGGAGATTGTTCAGAAAAGCCGGTTGAGGGGTATCCTTTCCGGGCTTAGCGATGATATCGTTCAAAATAATGCTCATGGTTTCCCATACCTTCATAAATATACTACTGCAAAAAGGGGGAAACAAAATTTTTCTTTGCACATTGGAAGAATAGGTTTAATACCAGGTGATTACAATAATGAAAAAGGTTAGGGATATAGCGGTTTCGATTTGAATCTACCCTGAATGCATTGCGTGGCGGCCGTGCGTGACAGCGGTAAAACCAATCGCGGCGTGTATGACCGGTCTTCCGCTTACAAACCGGCAATAAGGCACATTTCATGTATCTTTACGCCTCATCAAAAAAAGTTTTGAATCATAAATATGCAGGTATCATATAAACAACCGGATGAGCAGGGCTATTACGGGGAATTTGGAGGAGCCTATATTCCCGAAATGTTATACCCGAATGTAGAGGAGCTGCGGGAAAATTATTTAAACATTATTGCAGATCCGGCTTTTCAAAAAGAATATCAGCTGTTGCTTAAAGATTATGCGGGAAGGCCGACGCCTCTGTACTGGGCGGCAAGACTGAGCGAAAAATACGGTACCCATGTGTATTTGAAACGGGAAGATCTTTGTCATACGGGTGCACATAAAGTAAACAATACCATTGGCCAGATCCTGGTGGCAGAACGGTTGGGTAAAAAACGCATCATTGCAGAAACCGGCGCAGGGCAGCATGGAGTAGCTACTGCCACTGTATGCGCGCTGAAAGGCCTGGAATGTATCGTGTATATGGGTGAAAAGGATATCGAACGCCAGGCACCGAACGTGGCCCGGATGAAAATGCTGGGAGCCACGGTGGTTCCGGCAAAGAGCGGGAGTAAAACGTTAAAAGATGCCACCAATGAAGCCATCCGCGACTGGATCAACAATCCTAATGATACGTTTTATATCATCGGCAGTGTGGTAGGTCCGCATCCATACCCGGATATGGTAGCCCGGTTTCAGAGCGTGATCAGCAAGGAAATCAGAACACAGCTGGCGGAGAAAATCGGAACCGAACTACCGCGTGCAGTCATTGCCTGTGTGGGCGGGGGCAGCAATGCTGCTGGCACCTTTTATCATTTCCTGGATGAGCCGTCTGTAGGTATTTATGCCGTGGAAGCTGCGGGCTGCGGTATTGACACTCACATGAGTGCAGCCGCTACCCAGCTGGGAAAACCTGGTATCCTACATGGAAGTAAAAGCTTCCTGATGCAAACGGCGGATGGCCAGGTAGAAGAGCCGTACAGCATTTCTGCGGGCCTGGATTATCCGGGCATTGGCCCCATGCACGCGCATCTTTTTGTAACCGGAAGAGGAACCTTTTTGAACGCGACCGACCAGGAAGCACTGGATGCAGCCTTTGAGTTGGCTAAACTGGAAGGGATTATCCCGGCGTTGGAAAGCGCGCATGCACTGGCAGCACTCAACAAGGTTTCTTTTGCAAAGGACGACCATGTAGTGGTATGCCTGAGCGGTCGTGGTGATAAGGATATGGAAACCTATATGAAAGCCATGGGGGCAGGGGCATAGTGTTATTAGCTGCGTTGCAAACAATGGATCTGATATATATCCTCATTGGCAGGAGCGGTAGTAAACCCGGGATATTCCGATGATGCCGTTTTAAAAATAAAATAACTTAAAGAAGCGAAAGATTACTAAAAGAATATTGATGAGCCGGTTAAAAGATGTATTTGCAAAGAAAGAAAAGAACGTATTGAATGTATATTGTACCGCAGGCTTCCCGCAGGTAAACAGCACCCTGCCAGTGATGGAAGCGTTGCAGGAAAGCGGAGCGGATATCATTGAACTGGGAATGCCGTATAGTGATCCGCTGGCAGATGGAGAGGTGATCCAGAACAGCAGCACCATTGCATTACAGGGGGGGATGACGCTTTCATTGTTGTTTGAGCAGTTGAAGCCAATGCGTGAACGGATCCATGTGCCGGTAGTGCTGATGGGATACATGAATCCCGTGTTACAGTATGGCTTTGAAAAGTTTTGTGCAGATGCTGCTGCTGTGGGCGTGGATGGCCTGATCCTTCCGGACCTGCCGCCGTTTGAATTTGAAACGACCTATAAGACAATCGTAGAGCAGTACGGGCTCAGCTTTATTTTCCTTGTAACTCCCGAAACCTCCGAAGCCAGGGTTCGGAAACTGGATGCGCTCAGCAGCGGTTTCCTGTATGCTGTATCCTCTTCATCAACCACAGGTAATGAAAAAGAGTTTTCTGCCGTAGAACAATACCTGGAACGTTTAAAAAATTACGGGTTAAACAATCCCATACTGGTGGGGTTTGGTATCAAAGACCAGGATACATTTTCCAGGGCCTGCAACTATGCAAACGGGGCTATCATCGGCTCTGCATACATAAAAGCACTGGAAGGCCAACCAGACCTGGCAGCAGCTACCCGTCATTTTATAAAGAAAGTGCTGGGGTGAGCTGTAATCAGCCCTTCCGGGATCCGCAGCACTATTAATGTTTTGCTAAATCGCATATGCCATCGGTACAAATCTGTTACAGCCTGCGTCAGGTAATCAACAGGTTATCAGGCATAAAAGGATATATACAACCCGGTTAGCGCAACTTCACAGAGGCATCGTTATAAATACAAGCAACAAAAAAAGCGTAATCTTGTTTTACTGGGAATAGTATCCCGGAACATGTACTTAAAATCGATTTCAATGAATAAAATCAGTCTTCTTCTTGCATTCCTCTTACCCCTGAGTACGATGGCTCAAAAATTAACATTGACCGGATCGGTGGAAGGCTTGCCGGATAATACATCTGTGGTTTTGATCGACCTGGAGAACGGATCTTCACCTCTTGGTGAAACCAGGTCGAAAGGCGGCGCTTTTGTGTTAAGCAGTAAACTGGAGGCGGCTACCCTCCTGGGATTGATGGTGGGTGATACGATGAAGACGGCTGTTTTCCTGGGAAACGAAAATGTAAAAGTATCCGGTTCGGTAAAAACAAAAATAGACGACTGGAGGTTTACCGGCTCAAAGACCCAGGACGCATTTACCGAATTTCAGGACCAGTTTATTCCGAAATTTGAAAAGATCGATCAGCTGGGCATGCAATTGCAGTCGAATCCGGAAGACAAAAACCTGAGCGATGCAATGAAAGCACAGGTAGACGATATACAAAAAAGCGTAGACCAGTTTGTTAGCAAACATCCGTCTTCTCCTGTAAGCGCCATGGTGATTCTGTCTACCATCGGTTTTACAGAAGATATTGCACTGCTGGAAAAGCGAGCAAAGATGCTTACCGGCGAAGCCATGAGCACGGCCATTGGCGGGCAGCTCAAGAAGGCGCTGATTGATGCCCGCTTTAATGCTGTGGGAAGCATTGCAACAGATTTTATGCAGAAAGACACCAGCGGCAGGGATGTATCACTGGCTCAGTTCCGCGGTAAATATGTATTGGTTGATTTCTGGGCAAGCTGGTGCGGGCCCTGCAGGAGAGAGAACGTAAACCTGGTAAAGACGTTTAAAAAATACAAAGACAAAAACTTTACCGTATTGGGTGTTTCGCTCGACGAAGAAAAAGACCGGTGGCTGGCGGCTATAAAAAAAGATGAACTTACCTGGACGCAGGTAAGCGATCTGAAAGGATGGGAAAATGAGGTCGCCCAGAAATACCGGATTACCGCCATTCCCCGTAACCTGTTGCTGGGACCTGATGGAAAGATCCTGGCTAAGGATCTTCGCGGAGAAGATCTGGATCAGAAACTGGCCGCATTACTTGGTAAAAAATAAACGGGTATATTTTTCAAACACACCTGTTTGGGATTGTCTGCAACCAGTATGTTTTACTAGCGGGAAACCGGCTTTTCTTTACGGAATTGCTGCATAGTCAAACACCAGGTTACAAAATATTTTCACACCGTTATAGAGCATACGGTCTGATATCATGAAATCGGGTGTGTGATGCGGCGGGGCTTTGGCCGGATCATTGCCTTTGGGCATACCGCCATAATAAAGAAATACAGCAGGCGCGCGCTGCCCATAAAAAGCGAAATCCTCAGCACCGGTCACCCAATTGGTCTCCTGCACATTTTCGTTCCCCACGGCTTTCTTCAGTATAGGAATGATTTTTCGCGTCAGTTCCGGACTGTTGTTCGTAACCGGTGTATTGTTTTTGATCGTTACGGTTGCTGTAGCTCCATTGGCCGCGGCAATGCCCGTGGCAATGTTGAGCATGCGCCGGTGTACATCCTGCTGCATGGCTGTGTCAAAAGTGCGTATTGTGCCGGCCATTTCCAGTTCTTCCGGAATGATATTATTGCGTACGCCCGCGTTTATTTTTCCAACCGTGAGTACCACCGGTGCTTTTGTAAGATCCGCTTGCCGGCTGACGATCTGCTGGAGGGCTGTAATGATCTGCGCACTGATAGCAACGGGATCCACACCCTTCCAGGGTTGTGCGCCATGCGACTGACTTCCTTTTATTTTAATTGTAAACCAGTCGCTGGCCGCCATAAATGGTCCGGGTTTATAAAAAACCTTTCCTTCTTCGATCCAGCTTTCAATATGCATTCCGAAAACAGCCGCCACCTTCGGGTGTTCCAGCACGCCGTCCTTTACCATCAACGAAGCGCCGCCTTCCTCGTCGCCGGGAGCACCTTCTTCCGCCGGCTGAAAGATAAACTTAACGGTTCCGGGAATATCGGCCTTCATACCCGCCAATAACTCAGCGGCACCCATCAGCATGGCCACATGGGCATCATGTCCGCAGGCATGCATTACCGGTACTTCTTTTCCAAGGTATTCGCCTTTGGCTGTGGATTTAAACGGAAGTTCATTTCGTTCCAATACGGGCAGGGCATCCATATCGGCCCGCAATGCAATCACTGGTCCGGGCCTGCCTCCCGTTAAAATGCCCACCACACCCGTTTTGGCAAGTGCTTGTGTTTGGATCCCCAGCTTTTTCAAATGTGTAAGTATATATTGCTGTGTTTTGAACTCACGGTTGCTGAGCTCCGGGTTTTGGTGGATGTGCCGGCGCCACTCCGAAAGCTTTACCTGCAAAGCCTCCGCCCGTTGGCTGATTACAGCGGCCTTATCCTGCCCGGTCACCATGAGCGAGGCCAGCAGCCCGGCACCAATAAATAAGAAGGTGGATTTATTCATACAGCAAGTTACTATATTACGGGCAACGATCGATATGATGGAACCATAAAGGATGTGTATGCAAAAATTGTTAAAGGAATGGCGCCGCTTCATGATTGTAATTATATTTAAAAGGATGCTCTTTGCTGTTTTGTACTGCTGGGCGGTGTGCAGCGAGCCGTTACGGGAAGGGTAGTAGCCGAAGGTACGGTTACAGGGAGCGATAAAGCAGGGGATATGCTTCCGCTGGGCGATGAGTCCTGATGGCCGTGCATGCTGGGACAAGGGTGTTCGGGGCTACTGGCGGTTGTTTTCCAAATGCATATACTGCTCGTATTCCGCATCAAAACAAACGAAGTAGACTTTTTCGATGGAGGAAGGTTGATGCAGAAACAGCTTTACGGCACGCACCGCAATAACGGCGGCTTCATTTTTGGGATAGCCATAAATGCCGGTGCTGATGCCCGGAAAGGCAATGCTCCGGCAATGATGCTCCGGCAATGATGCTCCGCTGCCTGTTCCAGCGAATGAATATAACAGTTGTGCAATTTTGTAGCTTCCTGTTTGGTGCCGCCGTTCCATACCGGCCCAACGGTATGAATCACATATTTTGCAGGCAGCCGGCCTGCGGTGGTAATGACAGCTTCACCGGTTCGGCATCCACCCTGTTTTGCAACGATCCTCCGGCATTCGGCAAGGATCTCGGGGCCGCCCGCACGGTGAATGGCCCCGTCCACACCACCGCCACCCATCAAAGAGGCGTTGGCGGCATTTACAATGGCATCTGCTACCACTTTGGTAATATCCCCGGTGATGATTTCGATCATATGCGTGCGTTTTAAAACGGTTTGATTATCCTATCCGCAGGCCGTTTGGTACCGGTTGCTCCGGTGAGAGGAGGGTAATGGTATTGGATTCCCCAACTGTGCCTAATACCAGGCATTCGCTGTAAAAATTAGCGATCTGTTTAGGCGGAAAATTCAGAACGGCAATCACCTGTTTGCCCGGTAAAGACTCGACGCTGTAAAGTTTGGTGATTTGTGCCGAGGATTTATAACGGCCATATGGTCCGAAGTCGATGGTGATTTTGTAAGCGGGTTTATGTGCTTCCTTAAATACTTCGGCATGAATAATGGTGCCTACACGCATTTCAATTTTTGTAAAGTCCGACCAATTAATCGTTTGTTCTGTTTGCATAGAATTATTCTTAGTGATAATCCGGAATATACGACAACCCCAGCAAAGTAGCAAGGGCTTTCTAAGTGCTGCTTACAGTAAGTGTATTGAAGAATGCACCGCAACGGAGGGGGTTGCCTAAACGGCCGGTAAAGCATTGGTGTCTGTAGTCCTTCAACTATATTCCGCCCGGAAAACGATCATTCACCAGGTTCAGTTGTATGCCGTGCTCCAGCAAGACTTTCAACCCGGCAAGTACAAGGGCGAAGCCTTCCGTAGGATCCCGTATTGCGGCCATCTGCTGATCCATATCGCCTTTAAACCCGCTGTTTATAATGCTCACAAATGTTTTTTTACCCTGGTTGCCACATTCAATTTCAATTTTTTTTAGCGGGTCTGCTTCCCGTACAAAAACAGGAACGGTTACATGGTACATTTCCCAAACCCACTCCAGTTGCCTTCCTTTTCCAGGGGACCACTGCTTTTGGTGAACCATATTTTTGTGGTGATCTCCGGGTTAACAAAAGCTTCAAATACTTCAGCAACCGGCCTTCGGATCAGCCTTGCTGCCTGTGCAAAGTTTTGTTCTGTTGTTGCTATGACTTTTTTTATAAAAGTACATTTTTATTCAAAAACCCTCAGGTAGCGCGCTATTGAGTCATCAAAGGCCTTCCTCGCCTGCCGGGTAATCGCCTTTCCGAAGGCGCCGTACATGGCCTCAAATGGTACACCCGCGAGCGACGACCTTATATGCAGGATGCTTTTTTTATCGAGTGGGATGTAATTGGGATAGCTGTACATAAAGCTTGCGGTTTTAAGGTTGGGTGACACCTGTATGATATCGCCTACTAATAAAATGCGGTCGTAGTGCAAAATGGTACCGCCATCAAAATGACCGGCGCTGTTAATGAGCGTGGCACCTGGGAGGAGCTCTGTTTTTAACCCCTCCCAAAGCTGCAGGTTAAAATCCCTGCGGGGAATCCAGTCCGCATCCCGCTGATGGATATACACGGGTGCCCCAAAGGCATGGCTCCATTCTGCCATTGTCGTATAATAATGCGGATGGGAGATGGCTATTTTCTGAATACCCCCCAGTTCGTTAATCAGCTCAATGGTTATGGCATCGAGGTTGGCAATACAATCCCAGAGTATATTGCCCTGCGGGGTCTTGAGCAAATATGCCCGCTGCCCGATGGCAAGGGAAGGGGTAGTATACAGGGCATACAGCCCTGTGTCAATCTTATCAATGATGTTTTTATGCGTGCGGTTGATCTGCCTAAGCGTTGTCCAGCTTTGTCCCATCGGATTTACATACTGGCGCTCATCTTCGCAAACCGGACATGCTGAAGGTGGTTGTGTTGAAGGGGCGTAACCAGTACCACAGGTGGTACAAATAAATGATTCAGATAGCATAGATGACTGTTTTCGTTACAATGATAGCTGTTTTTTACCGGTGATAGCCGGCGAATGAACCGGCAGTACTACTATTCCGGTAATGCACCCAGCTGACGAAGAAAATGCCGGGTGATGGATTTCCGGCAATTGCCAAAGCCGGGGTTATTGTCAGACCGGCTGTTCTGAATACGGGTGGCAAAGAAGTATACGTTGTTTTTTGTAGTAACATATCCCGTCCACCACCCGATATTTTTGCCTGCAATACGTGTCCATCCCGTTTTGGAGCGGATCGTATGATGGTCGTTGGTTTCGGTGACCATTACGTTTTTCAGGATGGCCAGGTTCCTTTTGGAAAAGGGGAGTTGTTCCTGATATACTTTTATCAGAAAGGCTACCTGGTTTTGGGGTGTAATAGCAAAAGGACCAAAGTTCCAGAAGTCGGTCCCCTTCTCTGTCAGGTTCCCGTTCCCATAATGGCATTGATCGAGATAGTGCTGATATTTTTTCCGGCCGATGCGTTTAGCTAACTCAATAAATACCCATCCGGCTGAAACTTCAAATGCTTCTTTTACACTCATATCCCTGTATATATCGGGCCGGTATCCATAAAGGGTGGTGTCCGTATGCCCCGGCCATTTTACGATCTCCTGTTCATCCCTGATCACACCGGATTCCAGGGCAATCAGCAGGTTAATGATCTTAAATGTAGACGCCGGCTGTGTGGCGGCCTGTGCATCCGCACTGTCGGTGATGAACCAGCGGTTGTTATTAAGATCAAAGATCGTCGTACTACCTGTTACACCGCAGTCAATAAAGGGTTGTCGAAGGCCGGTCTGGCTCCGGACGCAGATCCCGGTCAGCAGAAAAATAAAAATAAAATATATACGCATAAATCTGCTGCAATTTAATAAGCCTGGGTGATTAAAAGAAACCGCATCGATGCTTGGTGCTGATCTGCGGATAGCGATAGTAACGCTTAATGGTTGCAAATACGATTTTTGAATCCTCCTGCATCTTAGGAGGCCCTAACTTTTCTATTTAGATTTTTTTGGTAGTTTTGACGGATGTTGTCCAATACCGAAGAAAATTATCTCAAGGCGTTGCTCTATCTGACGTCTGAGGATTCCGGCAAAAAAGAGGCAGGGACCAATGATCTTGCCATTCACCTGGGATTGAAGCCCGCAACCGTAAACGACATGTTGAAGCGGTTGAAGGAAAAGGAGTATGTGAGCTATAAGAAATATGGAAAGATTTCGCTTACCCGCTCCGGTAAAGACATTGCCATGTTTGTGATGCGTAAGCACCGGTTATGGGAGACTTTTCTCTGTGAAGTGCTGGAGTTTAGCTGGGATGAAGTGCACGAGGTGGCGGAACAGCTGGAGCATATTCAGTCAGACAAGCTTACTGAACGCCTGGATAAATTTCTAAACTATCCGGATTATGATCCGCATGGCGACCCCATTCCCAAGCCCAACGGCAAGATGCCATCCCGCGCCACAACCTTACTGTCTTCTGTGGCTGTTCAGCAGTCCTGTACGGTGGCGGCCGTAAAAGATACCTCTCCTGTATTTTTGCAATACCTCGAGCAGTTGTCCATCGGTATTGGCACAAAGATCAAGGTATTGGAAAAGATCTCTTTTGACGGTTCCATGACGTTGCTGGTGGAAAAAGATAAGCTCACCGTTTCGGAAAAATTTGCCAATAGTTTGCTGGTGGAGTGAAAGGACGGGTAGGGTTTGACGTTTAAAGTTTCAGGTTCGAGGTTTAAGGCGCGCCCGCCGTGGCAGATCTAATTAGGGTTTATGCTTGAAGACGTTAAATATCAGATACCAGATGCCAGACACCAGATGTGTATTATTAGTATCTAGCGTGTAACGTCCATAGAATATCGATCGGAGGCGGTTTACGGAGCAGGAACGGCATCTTCACTCAATATTTCTCATTAGAAATTTTACATTCCCCGAAGGGTAAGTACAGCATCTTCATTTCCACATTTTCATATTCACATTACTTTGTCCAGATTTCATCCAGCGCTTCGTTGAGCGTTGGATATTGAAATGCAAAACCGGCTTCCAGTAGCTTTTGAGGAACCACCCATCTGCTTTTTAAAACCAGTTCTGTTTCGGTGCCAATGAGTATTGCTCCCAGCTTTAACAACCATTCGGGGGATGAAAAATAAACAGGTGGTTTTATTCGTTGCCTTAATGCCAGCATCAATTGTTTATTGAGCACAGGAAATGGTGCAGCCGCATTGTAAACGCCTTTCGGTAGCGGTTGTTGCATACAAAAACATATTATCCTGTACATATCTTCTATGTGGATCCAGCTAAATACCTGCTGCCCGCTGCCCTGTACGCCTCCCAGTCCGAACCGAACAAGGTTGCTGTATGGTTGTATCACTCCACCACCTTTACCTAACACAATGGCCATCCGCAATGCGATTTTCCGTGTTTGAGGCGTGGGGGTTTCAAAAAAAGCCTGCTCCCAGGACCGGGCGACATTTACCGAAAAACCGGTCCCGATCTCGCCGCTGCGCTCATCCATGGCGCGGTCAGTTGCGTGCCGGTAAATCGTAGCGGTACTGGCATTGATCCATAATTTAGGAGGACGGATACATTGGTCAATTACAGACTGCAGCTGCCTGGTGCTTCCGACACGTGATTCCAGGATGGCCTGTTTATTGGTTGCGGTATACCGGCAATCGACAGACTTGCCTGTCAGATTGATCAGGACTTCCGCACCTTCAAGCGCTGTTTGTATTTTATCGTTATCGGCCCAGGTTATATAAGACGCGTTGCGGGAGATCAATAACACCTCGTAACCATCCTCACGGAACCGCTTTACCAGGTGCTGACCAATAAACCCACTGCCGCCTGCGATTACTATTTTTGATTTCATGATGTAGTTTTTTTAAGCTGGCATCAGCAATGGCGATGCCAGCTTTGTTTCCGCTTGTTTCATTTCAATGGCCTATACCTGGGGTATATTGGGATGACTGATAAACTGTGTGGCCAGCCTTTTTTGTTTAGCGATCCGTTTGCCTCTGAAGAACAGGTAGAGGTTCAGGAACAACATAGCACCCAGGTAAATGCTGAAGCCTCCGATTTTAACGCTCAGTGCTTCAATGGCCGCTTGAGGTGTTTCAAGAATCCGGCTGATCTCCAGGATATACAGACCAAAGCCCAGGTTGAGCAGGTAAAAGCCGATCTTGAAAAGGGTGTTGGTTGCAACGGCTATTTCATCGCGCCCGTTAAAGATGTCCTTCATGTACACCAGGCTGTTGCGAAACAGGCTATGCGCAACATAAAAAGTAAGAAGGATCACTACTGGTAAATAAACCAGGTACGCTATTACGATTAAGTTTTTCATGATGATTTGTTTTATGATGAATAATGAAATATACGTCTGGAAAGTATATAGATCAGTGCCATATTGAAGTAATGGGTTACGGCAAGGATGCTTACAAGGACGCCAGTCTTTACAGCGATGGAAGCGATCAATACCGGAATGGAAAGAACGGGTTGCCAGTTGCTGAACTGCACGATGGCATAGCCGGTATTGAACAGGTAATAGGCAACCAGGATAATATTATTGGTAGCATCTGCCTGTGCTGCGTGGTAGTGAAAAAGTCGTAAAATGAACACCCTTCCGTTTCTGTGAAACAGCCGTCCCACCCAGTAGATGATATAAATGGTAATGGATGTATAGATAATATAAGCTAGAATATTGTAGTTCATGGAGGCATTTGTTTATCAATTCTCTGATCTCCGTTTTTCAATCTGCAGGATACTGTTTTGTATATCTTTCATGATCCATTTAGCCCACCAGCCGGCGTAAAAATTGAAGGTGGTGGTGAGTTGGAAACGGCTGCAGAGATGTAGTCTGTGCGTAGTATTATTTAAGCGTTCCAGTTCGTAAGTGCCTTTAAGTACGTCAAAATATTTTCCGCCAATTACAATGTGCTCGTCCATGGTAGTGGACGGAATTTCGTGAGGATATGCTTTAATGGAGAAGACCATTTTTTGTTTATCCGTATATTCAGTTACAGTTTCGTGAAAGACAAGTCCGTTGGTGAACCGGGCTTCTCTTGAAGCGTCGATGCCTTCATAGTTAAGGATGGCTTCAACTGGCCTTGGAAGGCCTAATAGTTTTGTGAGCCAGCCTTTATCCTGCGCTTCTTTTATAGGATATACGCGGGTTACATTACTCCAGATTTTTTCCGCAGGCGCCTGTATGTCGATATAAGTAACGGCCTCATATGTGCGAGGTACAGCATTTATCATTTTTTCAGCAGGTGCCAACGGGATGGGAACGAGCGAGAGTGCTGACAAATGCATTTTGTTGGTGCGTTTCTTAAATTTGAAATAGCCGCCGATCAAACCGCCTACAGAGGCGGCCAGCAGAAAGAGAGGCATGATCATCATCCAGCAGGCCCAACCTTCCAGCCGGGTTGAAAGGGTAATAAAGAAGAACAGGAAAATGGGTATCCAGGGTGCAAAAATCCGGTAGGCTAATTTTCTTGCGTTGGCCTCGGTAGAAAAGTATACGATGAGTATACCGGCTACGGTGGGTAGACAGAATAAAAAACTAATGGACATCACGGTAAAGAGTTCGTTCCATTGTTTAATTCCAAAAAGCGATCTCAAAACAACGGCATAAAGCGTGGGTATGCCCACTACAATCAACGCTTTTTTTTGTCTGGAGTTGTTCATAACATATGATTGTTAATGTTACGATCAATGTTTTCTTAATTTCTGCAGCGGTATTGGCACCGCTGTTTACATAACCAGCTTCAACAATTTTAACAGCAGCTCCCCGCGGGTAGAACTGGCCACCCTTTCCACCAGGGTGCTTAATTGCCCGGTGAATACCTGGATCTCATGCACCGTCTGATGCAAGGCTTTTCCCTCCACGGTTTTATCCTTTTTTGTTGCGGTTTCCAGCTCGGTCAGTACATTTAATACAGGATCGATTTCTTTTTGCTTGCGCATCAGCGCTATTTTGAGTGCCCATTTCCATATATCTTTTTCCGCCACAAAATATTCCTTCCGGTCACCGGCGATCACCTTTTTGTAAATGATGCCATAGTCCAGCAATTGCCGCAGGCTCATATTGGCATTGCCGCGGGAAATAGTCAGGTGTTCCATGATCTCGTCGGTGGAAAGTGGGTTGTCGGAAACCAGCAGCAGGGCCTGAACCTGTGCTACAGATTTATTAATACCCCACTCCGTGCCCAGGGCGCCCCAGGTGTCAATAAATTTTTGTTTGGATGTTTCTAAGCTCATTTTGAATACATTTCAGGAGCAAAGATAATACTGTTTATTGAATTTTCAATATTTATTGAAAATTCAATAATATTTTTTCAAGGTTGACGGATCGTGTTTTACAAGAACAGGTCCGGCCGCCGGTGTAATCCGGCCCGGAGTGGCAACATCCTATTGCTAATCGCAGGGAATGCCAAAAAGGTCCAGACTGTTGCTCCAGTACAGGTGAAGTGAATCGGGCAAATGGCTTTTGAAGACTGCGCGCGACGGAAACCGGAACCGCTGCGCGTTTTGCAGATCGGGTATGGTAAAATTGTCGGTATAAGTAAAGTAAAAGGAATCGAGGCGGGCAAAAGTGCGGGCCGCTACCGTATCCATATGGCTGTAATCGCCAGGCTGCCGGGCCTGCTGCTGCCGGATCCGCTGGTCAATGGTTGTATAGGAAGAATCATATGATAAAGGCAGCGGCCGGGAAGCCGCAAGCAGCGGTTGCCCGATGCCGGCAGTGTCTTCCGGGCGGATGGTGCAAATGATGAGATTGGTAATGCATTCGTCCAGGGCATAGAAAACCTCTTGGTAGGTGATCTTTCGCATGCCTGTTGTGCCGTACAGGTAAAAGACCCCGGCCCATTGTTGCCGGATGGCTTTTTCAAGCGCTGGGTTCTTCATTAAAAGAAAAGGGCCGGAGCTGTCCGCAATGGTACAGGTAGTACAAGGCGTTACTGCAAACGGATGGAGGTGCTCTTTCTCTGCAATTGCGGAGAAGATTGAATCAGCCCGGGTGGGTGCCGGATTATCAATAATCTCCATAACAAGACCGGTCGTTTTAGGCGATAGGGTATACACCGCAAAAAATTCGGTGCTTTCAACCGGCAGCCGGATGAGCGCTTTTTCAGGGGAGAGGCTTACGCGGTGTGTTGTATCCGCTGGACGGTTTGCGTCTTTAGCGGCACAGGAGAAAAGTGCCATAAGACAGATACCGGCGACCAGGATTTGTTTTTTCATAAAGTAATGGTTCACTGATAGCATTATGTACCGGCGGTTAATAACCGGAGAACGGATGTTTTTACCCGTTCGATGTCTTTTTCTGTCGTTCTGAAATTGACAAATGCTGCGCGGATCCCGGCCTGTCCTTTGTATTGGGTCTGGGTCATAAATACTTCTCCGGTTTTATTTAAGGCAGAAAGAAATGCCGCCACTTTTCCTGCATCGCCGGCAGCACCTGCCAGAGAGAAACAAACCGTGTTCAGACGTACCGGCGCCAGCAATTGCAGCTGCGGGCAGGATTCGATAAAAGCCTCGAAGTTTCGGGCCAGTTGGATGCTGTTCTCAATAATATAACGGTATCCTTCACGGCCATATGCGTTCAGGGTAAACCAGGCTGGAAGCGCCTTTAACCGCCTGGAGTTTTCGGGAAGCAGGTTCAGGTAATTAAATTGTTCCAGCGGATCGCCAAGATAAGGCGCATTGGAATTTTGAAAAGTACTTACCTGTAACAGCCGGTGCCTGCGTTTGATAAAGAATACGGCGTTCTCATAAGGAACGTTCAACCATTTATGACCATCTACCGTAATGCTGTCGGCCTGTTCCCAGCCTTGCAGTAGCTGTTTGTGTGCGTCAGAAAGGATCGCGAAGCCACCAAATGCGGCATCTATATGCCACCAGAACTGGTATTTCTTTTTTAATGCGGCGATGGCAGTAAAATCGTCAAAGTCAACAGTATTCACTGTTCCTGCGCTGGAGATCAGGATAAAGGGCCGGCCATTCAACTGCAGGATTTTTGTTTCAAGATCGGACATGTCCATAGCCTCACGATTGCCTTCCATTGTTTTAACGCTGATGATATGGTTGCTCCCAAAGCCAAGTAAGGCCAGCGATTTTACGGAGGAGGAATGCGGAGTCGCTGTAAGTACGGGCAGTGGTTGTGTAATGCCTTCCTTTGCGATATCGGCTCCGTCCTGTTGTCCCAACCATTGCCGGGCAACGGCCAGGCAGGTAAAGTTCGACATGGTGGCGCCGGTTACAAAACCTCCCAGGAATTCATCGGGCAATTCCAGCAATTCCAAGAGCAGGCGAACGGTTTCCAGCTCGATGGCGGCAGAGATATCGCCGTCGCCCGTTATAGTCTGGGTATTCTGGTCATAGACCGTGGTAAGCCAATCTCCGGCTATAGCAGCAGGCGTGGTGCCACCCGTTACAAAACCCCAGTAACGCGGCCCGGATGCGGCCACCATCAACGGTTCCAACCGGCTGTTGAACTGCTGCAGGGTTTCAATGGTACCCAATCCTTTTTCGGGCAACCTTCCTCCGGGTACGGCTTCATGGTTCACCGAGGTATGCCGCTCTTCGATCTGTTTTAAATAATCCAATCCCTGCCGGCTAACCAGTTGCATTATTTTTTCAAGTGAAGAAAGATCTTCCTGCAATTGCTTATTCATATATTGATGGTTAATGAACGGTAAAGTAGGTCTGAGCCAGGTATTGTAGCAATCTCCTTAAGCGGCTTTCGCTGCGGCCGGTTGCTGCGTTGGTTGTTCCTTAAACAGTGCCAGGAAGATGAGCATACAGACAATGGCCATGGCGGCCGGTGACAGCCATATGTAACGCCAGTAGGTAGCACCTTCATAGGCTTTAAGTGCTTCGGAAATGAACCCGGCCACCCAGAAGCCAATGAGCATCCCGATCCCATACATGGCCACCGTTACCAGGCCCTGGGCGGAAGACCGGTATTGTTTACCCGCAATGGCATCGGTATAGATCTGCCCAACCACAAACATAAAATCATAACAAACGCCGTGCAGGAGAATACCGAGGATCAGCATAAAAGCCAGGTCCTGCCCATTGCCAAACGCAAAGAGCAGGTACCGCAAGGCCCAGGCGCTGATACCGATCAGCATCATTTTCTTATAGCCGAGCCTTACAAAAAAGAAGGGAACCAGCAGCAGGCACAGCAGTTCCGAGAACTGGCCCAGCGCCATTTTACCCGTGGGTTTGGGCAGGCCGGTTGCCACCAGGTACGGGTTCGCATTCTGGTAGTAAAATGAGATCGGGATGCAAATAATAATGGCAGTGATGAAGAATATCAGGAAGTTTTTCTGTTTCAGCAGGGCCAGTGCCTGCAGTCCCAGGGCATCGCCCCAATGGAATTTTTGATTTTTCTTTAATGGAGGTGTAGCCGGAAGCAGGAAGCAGAGCAGGCCCAGCGCCAGCGAGCAGGCAGCGCCCAGCAGGAACGTATTTTGCAAGGCTCCGGATGCCACGGCCTCCTTTGTATCCCAGTGAAACAGATAGCTGATGGAAAAGCCGGCTACCATCCACCCAAGGGTTCCAAACAGGCGTATGAACGGGTATTGTTTTTTGGGATCGCTGAGATTGCGGAAGGAAACGGAGCTGGTGAGGGCCAGGGTAGACATATAAGAAATGAAATACAGCAACACATAGGGATACATGCTAGCCGCATTGCCGGCCCGGTACATCATCAGCAGCAAACCTGCCCCTATCAGGTGCAATACGCCCATCACCCGCTCGGCATTAAAGAAACGGTCGGCGATAAACCCGATAAAGAACGGCGCTGCTACTGCGCCCAGTGATTGCGTGGAGAAAATATTGGAAACCTCCAGCGGAGCGGCCCCAAGGTTGGTTTTTAAGTAAGTACCGAGGGTAACAAACCAGGAGCCCTTCATAAAGAATTCCAGAAACATCATGGCGGATAATTGGAGCTGCAGCGACCGTTTCATATGTAGTTGACGTTAATAAAAGACTGAAAATAAGGTTGTTTTTTTAGTCTGCAAAGGAAGTGCCGGGCAGATGCGGTTTTTAATACAGGGGCGGTAACAAATTCCTGTTGCCGGTAACCGGTGCGGTATAGGCCAGGTGTAAAAAAAATCCCCGCCGGTAAGGCGGGGATTGGGGGGTTATTCATTTCTGCCGTGGCAGTTCTTATATTTCTTACCGCTTCCGCAGGGGCAAAGATCATTGCGTCCAACTTTTGGAGCTACGCGGATCGGTTCCTGTTTTACGGGTGGTTGTGAAGGATCAAAATAATCCCTTTCATTAGCACCGTAATCATCACCTGCGGCATCAATTTCATCTTTATTTACCCGCATTTTGCTCAGATCCGTCCGCTCTTCACGCCCTTCTCTGAATTTGGGTGCTTCTTCCTGTGCCGGTAGGTTGGCCTGTGTAAGGAAGGAGATGATATCCTTGTTCAGGTTGGTGGTCATATTGTTGAACAACTGGAACGCTTCTACCTTGTAGATCACCAGTGGATCTTTTTGCTCCAGGTAAGCGGTTTGCACGCTTTGTTTCAGATCATCCATCGCACGCAAATGTTCTTTCCATGCATCGTCGATCACCGCAAGGGTGATGGATTTTTCCATGCTGGCAACCAGCTCACGTCCTTCCGTAGTAATGGTTTTATCCAGCGGCGCCAGTACATTGATCGCTTTGCGGCCGTCCATGAATGGTACTACCACGCTTTCGATATGCGGGCCCTGTGTTTCGCGGATATTCTGGAATACCGGAACCGCCTGTTTTTGGATCAATTGCTTATGTTCTGTATAGCGGGCCAGCGCTTCTGCATATAATTGATCGGCCAGTTTGGTTGCATCGGTATTATGGAAAGTTTCCTCATTAATAGAGGTGTCCATACCAAAGTTTACAATGCTGGCCAGTTTGAAGCCTTCAAAGTCTTCCTGCTCTTTAAAAGAGGTACACAGGCTTTCGGCTACAATGGAGAAGGCATTATCGATATCCAGCGACAGACGCTCTCCAAACAACGCGTGGTTCCGTTTTTCATACACCGCATTCCGCTGCTTGTTCATCACATCGTCATACTCCAGCAGGCGTTTACGGATGCCAAAGTTGTTTTCTTCCACTTTTTTCTGGGCACGCTGGATGCTGTTGCTGATCATACTGTGCTGGATTACATCACCTTCCTTATATCCCATTTTATCCATCATGCTGGCGATCCGGTCACTACCAAACATCCGCATCAGGTCATCTTCCAGGGATACATAGAACAGGGAGCTTCCCGGATCGCCCTGGCGACCAGCACGACCTCTTAGCTGACGGTCTACCCGGCGGCTCTCATGGCGTTCGGTACCAATAATGGCCAAACCGCCTGCATCTTTCACGCCAGGTCCCAGTTTGATATCAGTACCACGGCCTGCCATGTTGGTGGCAATGGTTACGGCTCCGGGTAAGCCTGCTTCTGCAACGATTTCGGCTTCCCGCGCGTGCTGTTTGGCGTTTAATACATTGTGGGGTATCTTTTTTTGCTGCAGCATACGGCTGAGCAATTCACTGATTTCTACCGAAGTGGTACCTACCAGCACGGGCCGGCCGGCTCCACGCAGTTTCTCGATTTCATCGATTACCGCTTTGTACTTTTCGCGCTTGGTCTTGTACACCATGTCCTGGAGATCTTTCCGGATGATCGGCACATTGGTGGGAATGGTTACTACATCTAATTTATAAATGCTCCACAACTCACCGGCTTCGGTTTCTGCCGTACCGGTCATACCCGCCAGCTTGTGATACATCCGGAAGAAGTTCTGCAGGGTAATGGTAGCATAGGTTTGTGTGGCGGCTTCGATTTTTACATTTTCTTTTGCCTCCAGTGCCTGGTGCAAGCCGTCGGAATAACGGCGGCCTTCCATGATACGGCCTGTTTGCTCATCCACGATCTTGATGGCGCCGTCTACCACCACGTATTCATCATCTTTTTCGAAAAGCGCATAGGCTTTTAATAATTGCTGTACGGAGTGAATGCGATCCGCTTTTTGTGAATAATCATTCAACAAAGCTTCCTTTTGTTTGAGCTTCTCCTCCGAAGGAGCATCGCTCTTTTCTACCTCTGCCAGGGCTACGCCGATATCCGGTAATACAAAGAAATCGGCATCTTCTCCCACTTTGGTGATCATCGCCAATCCCTTTTCTGTAAGGTCTACGGAGTTGGTCTTTTCGTCGATCTTAAAGAGCAGGTCTTCATCCACGATCTTCATATTGCGCTCCTGTTCCTGCAGGTAGTAATTTTCCGCTTTTTGCATTTTTACCTTAACACCGGGCTCACTTAAGAACTTGATCAGCGGGCCATATTTCGGTAATCCGCGGAAAGCACGGTATAAATACAAACCACCGGTTTTAGGATCGTCTTCGCCTTTCTCGAAGAGCCGTTTGGCCTCATTCAGATTGGTACGCACAATACGCTCCTGTTCACGGTACAACTGTTCTACACGCGGTTTATGAATATGATATTGCTGCTCGTCACCTTTATCAACCGGTCCGCTGATGATCAGTGGTGTACGGGCATCATCGATCAATACGCTGTCCACCTCATCCACCATCGCATAATGGTGCTTGCGTTGCACCATTTCTGATGCATTGTGCACCATATTGTCCCGCAGGTAGTCGAAGCCAAATTCATTATTGGTACCATAGGTGATGTCGGCCAGGTAAGCGTTGCGACGGGCTTCGGAATTGGGTTGATGCTTATCGATGCAATCCACCCGCAGGCCCAGCCATTCAAACACCGGTCCGTTCCATTCCTGGTCACGGCGGGCCAGGTAGTCATTCACCGTAACCACGTGCACTCCTTCACCGGCTAATGCGTTCAGGTAGGCCGGCAGGGTAGATACTAGTGTCTTTCCCTCACCGGTAGCCATTTCAGCGATTTTACCGGAATGCAGCACCGCACCGCCGATCAGCTGCACATCGTAGTGTACCATATTCCAGGTGATCTTTGCGCCGGCGGCCGTCCAGCTGTTTTTATAGATGGCATTTTCGCCGTCAATAGTGATATATTCAGCTGTACGCGCCAGTTGCCGGTCCAGTTCGGTTGCTTTGGAAACCAGTTCGGTATTAGCAGTAAAACGGCGGGCAGTTTCTTTTACCACTGCAAATGCTTCGGGGAGAATTTCCTCCAGCACTTTTTCAATTTCTTTATCCCGATCCTTTTTCAGATCGTCCACTTGTTTATAAATAGCGTCTTTTTGCAGCAGTTCTTCATGAGGAAGCTGATCGGCCTGCTCATTCAGGGCCGTTACCCGGGCATCGATTTCACTCAGCCGGTCCTGGATACGCTGACGGAATTCATGGGTCTTATTACGCAGTTCGTCGTTGCTAAGTGATTGGTACTGAGCAAAATTCTTGTTTATTTGTTCAATGACAGGTGCAAGCTTTTTAACGTCTTTTTCCGATTTGCTGCCACCGAACATTTTAGATAGAAAACCAAACATATAATTATCGCGATATTTTATTAAAAACAGTGATCCTTCAAAAACAGTGCTATATCCTTTTTAAGCCATTTTGACAGCCTATACAGGCGGAGGGCAAAGATACGGAAGTTTCGGGGTTTGGCTTTTAGTGTTTGAAGTTCGATGTTTAGGAGCTAAAACGTTGAGTCTGAAACTTTAAACCTGAAACCGGCCTCATCCCAGATCAATACTCGTATTATCCCCGATATTCAGGCTCCGTGTTTCTCCTTTTATACTGGAATCGGAGCCAATAACGGAATGCTCCAGTACAATATCGAATAAATTGGAAAAGGCGCCTACAATCGAGTTACGGATGATGGACTGGTCCAGGAATGTATGCTCTCCCAGTGTAACATTCGGACCGATGATCGAATTCCGGATCACACATCCATTGCCGATGCTTACGGGAGGAACGATCACCGTATTTTCAAACTGGGATGCATCTGCAGTTGCTTTGTATTTTCGTAAAAGTGTGGCATTCGACCGCAACAGGGTCTCTTTATTCCCGGCATCGAACCAGTTGTCTACCTTAAATGCTTCGAATTTTACCCCGTTTTGGATCATGCAATGCAGGGCATCCGTAATATTAAACTCGCCATGGGTCAGCAGCCCTTTGCGGATATTAGAGGCCAGGCATTCGAACAGCAATTCGCTTTCGCGGATCTTATAAATGCCCACCATCGCCATATTGGATTTCGGGATATGCGGCTTTTCCACCACGGATTCGATAAACCCGCCGGCGTCGATCTCTGCCACACCAAAATCGCGGGGATTATCAACCTTCCGGATGCCCACCATCGAGTGCTCGTTGCTTAAAACAGCGGGTACGTCGTATTCGCAGATGGTATCTCCCAGCGATATAAACACCTCGTCACCATCAACAAGGCTTCGGGTAAGGTTTACGGCATGGCCGATACCGCGGCGTTCCTGCTGGCTTACATAATGCGCCTGGATATCCGGATGATGTTCTTTTACATAATCGGAAATCTTGTCACCCAGGAAGCCTACAATAAAAATAAATTCCTCTATACCCGCCTCTTTCAGCTGATCAATAATAAAACTTAACACCGTTTTACCCGCCAGAGGAATTAACGCCTTAGGTTGGGTATAGCTTTGTGGGCGTAGTTTTGTTCCGGCTCCTGCTACAGGAATGATCGCCTTCATGTATTTAAATAGTCGTTATCAATTAAATTATAAATGAGCCGTAAAAAAACGGGAACGTTCCCTGCTCATTTCGATGGGTGAAGGTAAGCATTTTCTTTTGTACGGCAGAACAGCTCTGTGTGAAGGCCGGATAAACGCAGCTGAATTGTTTTGAGCCATGGTGCGGTTTGTTTTTGGAAAGCCGCGCTTCAGCGCAGCAAGGAATGCTTTTATATTTTATCTTTCAGGAATACAAGCAGAAAAAATAATGTTTGAACCATGACCAACTATACAATTATACTGATATTGCTGGGGCTGATGGTATTGCTGAATGTAGTGGCCGACCGGATAAAGATCGCGTCCCCGATCGTGCTGATCATAGCAGGTATAGCGGTGGGATTTATTCCCGATATGCCGGTTCCGGAAATTGACCCCGAGATCATTTTCCTGTTATTTCTGCCGCCACTGCTCTATGATGCTGCGTTTAATATCCATTTTAAAGATTTCCGTGAGAACCTGGGAACGATCAGTGCACTGGCAATTGGTCTCGTATTTCTGACCACAGCAGGTGTGGCCGTATTATCGTATTACCTGATACCGGGTATGACCTGGCCACTGTCGTTCGTGTTGGGTGCCATCCTTGCGGCAACGGATGCGGTGGCCGCCATCAGCATTACCCGCAACCTGGGTCTTCCAAAACATACAGTAACCATACTGGAAGGAGAAAGCCTGATCAACGATGCATCGGCACTGGTAGCGTACCGCTTTGCTGTGGCCGCGGTGATGGGTACCAGCTTTGTATGGTGGAAGGCTTCTCTCACGTTTGTACTACTAATGGCCGGAGGTTTCCTGGTGGGGATGATACTGGGCAAACTGTTGGCGGTAATTTTGCGCTATGTACGAAAAAACACAATGGCGGTGCTGGCCTTTACACTTCTGGCGCCGTTTACCACGTACCTCGTCGCGGAGGAACTGGAAGTTTCCGGGGTAATTGCTGTTGTGATCCTTGGCTTTGGTGTTTCCATGTTAAGTGAACGCCAGTTTTCCCCGGCACTCCGTCATCAGTCAAAAACAATATGGGAAGTGATCGTTTACCTGTTAAACGGGCTCATTTTTATCTTCATCGGTCTGGAATTTCCGGTGGTGATCCGCAATGTTGATTCGTCGAGGTTCCTGCCCTATATCGGTTATGCATTCCTGATCACGATCGTTACCATTCTTATACGGATGATGCGGGTGTTTGCCCAACGCCGGCGACTGGAAAAGGGCTTCCGGGATCCTAAAATGCAGCGTTCGCGACGCGCGATTACCGAGTCTGCATTGCTGAGCTTCCAGGAAAGTGTGATCATCAGCTGGTCCGGCATGCGGGGGATCGTTTCCCTTGCCATTGCCATCGGCCTGCCCACACACCTGAAAGACGGAAGTCCGCTTCCCATGCGCAATGATATCATCTTTATTGCTACTGTAGTGGTCATCATTACCATTCTTGGCCAGGGGCTGTTGCTGCCCGGGATTGTTAAGAACGTGACAGGGAGGGAGGTGGGAAAAGGGGCATAGTGCAGGGGGGATTATCGCCATTAAAAGCGCTGGTTGACTTTGCCTTTCGGGCGCCGGCCACCACTAGCGGCCGGTTAAGCCGGAGAAAGTTTTTCTTCCGGTGTCAGGAAACACGTTCATGCGGTATCATAATGCGTTGCTCCAGGAGAGGCAGCGGAACCGTAGCTTTCTTGGGGGGGCAGCGTTGATGCAACAACTTATGCAGGATGCTGATAGGGACGGTTTACAATAAACAAGGGTGTTATCATTGCAGGCAACGGGAATTGAAATGACCATTCAACGGGAATGTTTCTTTGGGCTTGATGAAAATGATAAACGGGCATTTAATCGATCCCATAAGCATGTTTGATTCCGGTGGAGACATCTCAACTTAAAAGCCGGAATGGAATACTCCTGCATAAGGCATTATGGTAATACGGATGCTAACAACTGGTAGCGGATGGCGCGGATCATTGATAGAAGCGGTATATAGCCCGTCACGTATAATCCCTCCAACTTTTCAACCCATAAACTTTTCAACATCCCCGTACCCCCTTAACTTTGCGCCATGCAACAGGATAATACAGTATTTGACCTTATCAATAAGGAATTAGACCGCCAGCGCAATGGCATTGAACTGATCGCTTCAGAAAATTTTGCTTCCCTGCCCGTGATTAAGGCCATGGGGACCGTACTTACCAATAAATATGCGGAAGGCTATCCCGGCAAACGCTATTATGGGGGCTGTGAGATCGTAGATGAAATCGAAACCCTCGCGATCGACCGCCTGAAAAAGGTCTTTAACCTGAGCTGGGCCAATGTGCAGCCGCATAGCGGTGCGCAGGCCAATGCCGCCGTGTTTTTTGCCGCGCTGAACCCTGGCGATAAGATCATGGGATTGAACCTGAGCATGGGTGGCCACCTGACACACGGAAGCCCGGTAAATTTCAGCGGGAAACATTACCAGGTGATTTCTTACGGAGTTGTAAAGGAAACCGGCCTGGTGGATTATGACGACCTGGAAGCAAAGGCCCTGGCAGAAAAACCAAAGATGATCATCTGCGGTGCTTCGGCATACAGCCGCGACTGGGATTATGCCCGCATTCGTGCGGTTGCTGATAAGGTAGGGGCATTGGTGATGGCGGATATCGCACATCCGGCCGGACTGATTGCAGCGGGATTGCTGAACGATCCGTTTGAACACTGCCATATTGTAACCAGCACCACGCACAAAACCCTGCGCGGTCCCCGTGGCGGCATCATCATGTTGCGCAATGATTTTGAAAATCCCTGGGGCTATAAAGATCCCAAAGGAAATACACGTACTATGAGCCAGCTGCTGGACCTGGCCGTTTTTCCGGGAATGCAGGGCGGACCGCTGGAACATATCATTGCAGCAAAAGCCGTTGCTTTTGGTGAGATCTTATCCGACGACTGGAAGATATACGGGAAACAAATCATCGCAAATGCACAGGCGATGGCCAAAGCCTTTGTAGATAAGGGCTATAAGCTGATCAGCGATGGTACCGATAACCACCTGATGCTGATTGACCTGCGCAATAAGAACCTGACGGGAAAAAAAGCACAGGAAACGCTGGATAAAGCACATATCACATTAAATAAGAATGCTGTTCCTTTTGATGACAAGTCGCCGTTTGTAACCTCCGGTATCCGTGTGGGCGTTCCGGCGGTAACCACCCGGGGAATGAAGGAAGCCGATGTAACACAGGTGGCGGAACTGATCGATAAAGTACTGATGAATGCTGATGACGAAAATGTAGTCGCATCGGTAAGAGAGGAGGTTAAGACATTCATGCAGCAGTTTCCGCTTTATCCGGAGCTGTCCTGATTCATTGTTTGAGGTTTATTGTTTGAGGTGCTGGTTGGTTTATGAAACTATTGAATGCCGGAAGAACTTCAAATCCTAAACCTCAAACCTCAAACTATTTATCATGATCCAAAGAAAACAAACATTGTGGCTGTTATTGTCCGTGATCTCCGCCGGGCTTACGTTTAAGTTTCCTTTTTATAATGGTACCGTAACCGGCACCGAGGGGTTGGCGGGTGCAGATATGAATGCCGCAAGCAATATCTGGCTCACGCTTCTTACAGGCGCCATTGCAGCATTGGGATTGATTACCATTTTCCTTTATAAGAACCGGAAGCTGCAGCTGCAACTGACCTTCCTGGGACTGGTGGCCTCCGTGGGTTTAATTGCGCTGTATGTTAGTTATATGAAAGCATTTCAAACCGGAGGTATTGCCATTACAGCTATTTTGACCTTATTGGTGGTGGCAGGCTTCTTTTTTGCATTAAAGGGTATTCGCAGGGACCAGAAACTGATCCGGGACCTGGACCGGCTGCGGTAGACCGTATAACCTTCAGGCGCCGGTAAAGGCGCCTGTTTTTTTAACAGCATCAACCGATCAAATAAATTGTATGGCAAAAGTAAAAGTAGGTCTGGTTCAGATGAGTTGCAGTGCCGATAAGCAACAGAACCTGAATAAGGCCATTGAGAAAATAAAGGAGGCAGCGGCAAAAGGCGCACAAATCGTGTGTCTTCAGGAATTATTCACATCGCTGTATTTCTGTGATGTGGAAGATTACGGCAACTTTCAACTGGCGGAGCCTGTACCCGGGCCCTCCACGGATTCGTTGAGCCGGGTGGCCAAAGAGCTGGGGGTGGTGATCATCGCCTCGCTGTTTGAAAAACGGACCGAAGGGTTGTATCATAATACTACCGCGGTACTGGATGCAGATGGTGCTTACCTGGGTAAATACCGGAAGATGCATATACCCGATGATCCGGCCTATTATGAAAAGTTTTACTTTACGCCCGGCGATCTGGGATATAAAGTGTTCAAGACTAAATTTGCCACCATTGGAGTACTGATCTGTTGGGACCAGTGGTATCCCGAGGGTGCACGGATCACAAGCCTGATGGGCGCCGAGATCCTTTTTTATCCTACCGCTATCGGTTGGGCCACCACACAGGATGAAGCAACCAACAAAGAACAATACAATGCCTGGCAGACCATCCAGCGCAGCCATGCTGTTGCAAACGGTGTGCACGTGGTGAGTGTAAACCGTATAGGCCTGGAGCAAAATGGCGCTATGCAGTTCTGGGGCGGATCCTTTATCTCCAATCCCTTTGGTACCCTGGACTATCTTGCTTCGCACGACCAGGAGGAAGTGCATGTACAGGAGCTGGACCTTTCCAAAACCGATACCTACCGGACACACTGGCCGTTTTTACGCGACCGGCGCATCGACTCCTATGCCCCGATAACAAAGCGTTACATTGATGATGAAGCTTAAGATCGAATTTTCACTACATTAAAAAGAGATCCCTTGAATACAACTGCTGAAGCAACCCCCAAAGAACTGGGCTATTACTTTCCTGCTGAATGGCATCCGCATGACGCAACCTGGCTGAGTTGGCCGCATAAAGAAGCTTCATGGCCGGACAAGATCCAAACCATCTATCCCTATTATGCCCGGTTTGTAAAAGAACTGGCAAAGGGTGAACGCGTTTGTATCAATGTAGGGGATAATGCGATGAAAGCCGCTGCAACCAGCCATCTCGAAACCGCCGGTGTCGATATGGAAAAGGTGACGTTTTATGATCACCCCACCAATGATGCCTGGTGCAGGGATCACGGTCCGGCTTTCCTGATCAACCCTGGTGCTTCTGTAAAAAAAGTAATTGTAGACTGGGGATACAATGCATGGGGGGGTAAATACCCTCCGTTTGACCTGGATGATGTGATTCCGACAAAGATTGGAGCACACTACAATATTCCGGTTTTTCACCCGGGGATTGTAATGGAAGGAGGTTCGGTGGAATTTAACGGCAGCGGAACCATTCTTACTTCTACGGCCTGTTTGCTGAACGAGAACCGCAACCCGCATTTGAACCAGGAACAGATCGAAACCTATTTGTACAATTATTACGGTGCGGAACAGGTGCTGTGGGTGGAAGAAGGCATTGTGGGAGACGATACCGACGGACATATTGATGATACCATCCGGTTTGTAAATGAAGATACCGTACTGGCTGTAGTGGAAGAAGATAAAAATGACGAAAATCATTTGCTGTTGCAGCAGAACCTGGAGCAGCTAAAAGCGATGCGGCTTTTAAACGGTAAGCAACTCAATATTATTGAACTGCCCATGCCCGAAGCAGTAATTTGGGAAGATCAGCGTTTGCCGGCATCCTATGCTAATTTTTATATCGCCAACCAGGCGGTAATTGTTCCCACCTTCCGCAGTAAATACGATGATAAAGCACTTCGTATCATCGAAGCGGCTTTTCCGGACCGGAAGATCGTGGGCATTGATTCTACAGAGATCATTTGGGGACTGGGTAGTTTTCACTGCCTGAGTCAGCAGGAGCCAGCAGTTTAATCACTTAGCGGCCACGCCATAAAAGGCTGCCATCGCCATAACTCAAAAAACGGAAATCATTCTCTAAGGCGTATTGATAAACCATTCGCCAGTCATCCCCAATAAAAGCGGCCACCAATAACAATAGGGTGGAGGAGGGCTGATGAAAATTGGTGACCAGGGCGTCTGCAATTTTAAAAGGATATCCCGGCGCTATCAGGATCTGCGTTTTAGCAACCAGGGTGGTCAATTGTTTTTCCGACAGATAGGTGACCAGCGCATCTAACACGGCATGTACCGGGTACTGCTGCAGTGGTTCCTCGTAAGCCTCCCATTGATCAATATAGGGAATGCGGCTGTCGAAACAGTGCGGATCCCGCAGGAGCTTTGCGCCCAGCCAGTACAGGGATTCCAGGGTTCTGAGCGAGGTGGTACCCACAGCGATCACCGGGTGCTCCTGTGTACGGGCAATATTCCGGATCAATTGGGGAGATACGGAAATGAATTCCGCGTGCATCTCATGATCGTTCATCACTTCCGCTTTTACCGGCTTAAAGGTTCCTGCACCTACATGCAGGGTTACAAAATCGGTTTCAATCTTTTTTTGCGCCAGTTTTTGTAATACCTCATGGGTGAAATGTAACCCGGCAGTTGGAGCAGCTACCGAACCATCGTGCAAGGCATACACGGTTTGATACCGTTCTTCATCTGCCGCGTCGGCGGTTCTTTTTATATAAGGCGGCAGCGGGACCTGTCCTGTAGCGTGCAGGATCTCTGCAAAACTCAAAGAGGCCGGCGTCCAGCTCAGGTCGATCAGAAAACGATCATCCCGTTTTTCTAAAAAGCGAGCCTCCAGAATGGTTTCACCGGCCGGCCCGTTGATGGAACGGGTTAGCACCTGTCCGCTTTTCCATTTAGATGCGCCGCCAATAAGGCAAAGCCACAGCACGTTACTCTGCTGCGCCATCGCCGTGGTGATATCTGCATAACCTTCATAAGGCTCCAGACAAAAAATTTCAATTTGTCCGCCTGTAGGCTTTTTAAACAAGATCCGGGCTTCCACCACCTTTGTGTTGTTGAAAATTGCCAGCGAATGCTCCGGGATGTATTGATCAATGTTGCGGTAGATATCGGTAGCGATGCTACCAGATTGATACACGAGCAGCAGCGAAGCGTCCCTTTGTGTTAACGGGAAAAAAGCGATCTTTTCTTCGGGAAGTTCGTAGGTGAAATCTGCGATATTCAGGTCCTTTGGATGCAAAATGAAACGGGTTTTAAAAAAATAAAGTGCAAGTTAGTTTATTTTATTGGCCATACGAACAGCTTCAAAGTCTGTTTATAAATTGCCGGACCGAACGGCCGGCCTGCAGTGGGCGGGTTTTGTATCCGTTGACAGACTGCCTTCATATTACATGCTAAAGAAATCCCAAAGATTCGCCTTAGCGCCGGGTTCAATCCGGATATCAAAAGTTTTTTTACAAGCGGCCGAATCGATGTAGCCATAACAAGCATGGGTTAACATCCACGTAGTCTTGCACAGATACCGAAACAATCCCGGTCGATCCGGCGACATGACGGAGGTGGATGGATGCCGCCCCGTGCGCTGCCGCTAAAACTCTTTCTCACCCATTTCACTTTGAGGCAGATTAATCTTCCGGTTACGGCGGGAAAGATTAAAGCCTACAGAGAGCTGGAACTGGTCGGGTTCGTAAATATAATTGGTGGTCGTATAAAAATTCGCACCGTAGGTAGTGATGCGCTGACGGTTCGATTCCTTCATTCCGGCGTCGATATTCAGCCATTGCATCTGGAAATACCATCGTTTATCTTTTGTTGTTTTTTTGACTGTAAAATGGGGAGTTAAAAAACGGCTGTCTTCGCCCTGCGCAGTTACGCGTTCAGAAAGATAGTTCACGCTTAACTGCAGCAGCCAGTCGGCCGGAAGCGTAACGTTTTGACTGGTATTGACTGCGTATACCCAGCTGCTGTTGGAAACCGGCAGGGTACCGTTAAAAATTTCACCAGCAATTTTGTATTTGTACAGATTGCCGCCCAATACGCACTGCCACCAGGGCGTAACGGTAATACTGAGATTGGTTTCCAGCCCGGTTTGAAAAGCTTTTCCGGCATTGGTAAATACCCGGTTAAGGATGGAATCGTTATATACTTTATTCACCCGCTGGATGGGGTTCAGGATCCGCTGGTGGTACAGGGTCAGGAAAAAGGACCCGGACCCTAGTTTTTGTTCCCATCCCAGTTCATAAGTGCCCGTTAGCTCCGGCAATAAGTGCGGATCACCCTGTTCCAGTGTTTCAGAATGCTCCCGCTCCGGAAACGGATTGAGCTCGTAGTTGTTGGTACGCTTGATCCTGCGGTTATAACCTGCTTTTAATGTAGCGTGATCCGTAAGTGTATACCGGAACTGTGCGGCCGGAAAGAAATTATTCAGCACCAGCTGTTGCTTTGCCTCGTCTTTGGAAAAGTCCAGATCCCGTTCAGAGTATTCCAGCCGGGCGCCCAGGTTATAATTCAATTTCCGGGCCTGTCCGTTTAACTGCACGTATCCTGCATGAATGCGGTTAACGGTTTTAACACGACTGGTAAACTCGGGATCGATCGCATAATCTGGCGTTCCAAGGATTTTTGTGTAATAGGTAAAAGTGCCGTCCTGCAGGTCGTACCGGAGCTGATACCCTCCCTGAAGGGTATGCTGTGCGCCTATTTTTTGTGTATAATCTGCTTTGATGCGGAAGGCGTTCAGCGGATTACTATTGGGGTTATGTGTAAACTGCAGGGTATCGGAGGTGTTGGGATAGTAAAGGTTCCTGTTATAGGTATTGCCCGACAGGCCGGCATGCTCATAGAGCGCAGAAACCGTAATGCCGGAGGTTTTACTGAAGTGATGGGTGTAATCCAGGTTTGCAAGGCTGAACAGGCCTTCTTTTTCCTGGGTATTGGCATTATAATAAGTAAAGGGGGCAAATACTTCACCGGTTTGCACCTGTTGGCGATAATTGTGGTAGAGCAAGTCGGCCTCCCGCGACTGGAATTTCTTACCCATATAAAACCCGGCACTAATGAGGTTACGGGCATTTGCCTGGTAACTGGCGGCAAACCGGCCTCCGTAATTATAGCGTTTAAAGCTCCGTTCTCCGTTTGACGGAAACGCGGTTTTAATGCCGTCGCGGAGGGTGTATACATCTCCTTCGCGGTAGCCTGCAATATCATTCCGCAGATAGTTCAGTCCGCCGCTGATATCCCATTTGTTTTTGCGGTAGCCGGCGCTGATATCGGCTCCAAACCGTTGCGGATGATGCGCATTGTCAAAATCATTAACAGGAGGCATACCGTACATCAGGCTGGATTGCAGCATCCACCCATCCTCAACTCCCGTTTTAGTCACCACGTTGATGATGCCGGCTTTGCCATCGGCATCATAGGCGGCGGAAGGACTGGTAATGACTTCGATATTTTCGATGGCGGCGGCGGGCAGCTGGCTCAATACGGTTGCCGGGTCACCCTGCGCGGGTTTGCCATTGATCAGTACCAAAAAGCTGGAAGAGCCCCTGAAACTGATTTCTCCAAGCGCATTTACGGAAACGGAGGGTAGGTTCCGGATGACGTCTACTCCCGTTCCGGAAGCGGCGTTACCGAATTGCCCGGCATGGTACACCTGGCGGTCTACCTTAAAAGATACCGGGGGCTTCTTCCCCCGTACGATGACTGCTTCCAGGGATGTGGTAACGGGTTGCAGGTAAATGGTATCTGGTATTTGGGCCGGTGAGGAAGACAGCTCAAGTTTCCTGGCCTGGTAGCCATTGTGGGATACCAGCAGGGTGGCATGTTCACCGGATGGAATACGGATTGTAAAGCGGCCGTTGTTTTGAGAAGCAACGGCAGGACCTGCCTGGTTGTTGTGGTATGAAATGACGGAGGCCGCTTCCAGCGGGGCATGTGTGGCACTATCCGCTACGACCCCCGAAATGGTAACCTGTTGTGCATCGGACTGAAGATAAAAACCAAGAGCCAGCAGCAGGCCGGAATATTTTTTCATTGTTAAAAGAACGTATTTAATAGTATGGATCAAAAAGAACGGTAAATATAATGAAAAGCCCGTATCGGACCGGAGGAACCATGCGTAAAATGGCCGGTACCGTTGGTACAAACCGGTACGGGAGCACCTGTGCGCATCAGCGGATCATTAACGCCCTCTCCGGAATTCATTGCACCGGCCATAAGCAGAAAAAGTTTTGTATTTTCAATATCGATCGTGTGGCGAAGACATACGCTGTATGATACAGCTGACCCAGGCACCGGTAAATGGAACTATAAAAAATATATAATGATAACGGAAAAAGCATTTGCAAACCTGGCTCTTTCTTTTCCGGGAACGGAAGCCCGGCCGCATTTCGATCGTACCGGCTTTAAAGTAATTGGCAAACGGATGTTTGCAACATATCTTGACAAAAATAACACCGCCAATATTTTTTTAAACAGGGAAGAGCAGGCACTCTTTTGCCAAATGGATGCAAAATATATCTATCCGGTGCCCAACAAATGGGGCGAGAAAGGTGCTACAACATTCGAACTGGATGGTGTGGCTATCGAACTGGTAACCGAAGCGCTGCTGGCTGCTTATAACGAAATCCTCAAACAGAAAAATAAAAAGGAAGGATGAGGGTAAATCAACGACCTGAAAATCAGCTGAATATAAAAAAGGCCTGCCCTAAAAAGAGCTGGCCGTTGCTAACCTATGAAAAACACTGGTATAAAGGTACGAAAATTTTCATATATAAATAATGTTTTTATTAATAAATTAAATAATTTTTTAAGGCCACTCAACGCAACGCGGTTTCCATAAAAAAACCAATGCATTTGGGAGTAGCAGGAACCGGCCTTAATTTATATTTGCCGGAACTGCCTGGTTTTACCGGCCTGCGGGGAATTTAAATCATAGAAATATGCGGATCTGGTCATTACATCCAAAGTACCTGGATGCAAAAGGAATAGTGGCATTGTGGCGGGAAACACTTCTTGCCAAACATGTACTGGAAGGCCGGACGGTAGGATACAAAAATCATCCGCAGTTAAACCGCTTTAAAGCCCTGAAGCAACCCGTAGCAGCCATCAACGCGTATCTCATAACCATATACGAAGAAGCATTAAGCAGAGGGTATCGGTTCGATCAAACAAAGATTGGCCGTACATCCCCGGGGGTCCGGATCAGGGTGCAGGAGGGGCAACTGAACTATGAGTTCCGGCACTTGCTGAAAAAGTTGGAAACGAGAGATCCTCAAAAGTTCAAACAGCTTCAAAACTGCAGGAATATTGAGGTGAACCGGTTGTTTGAGGTAGTACCGGGGGAGATCGAAGATTGGGAGATCATTTAATATTTTGAGTAAGCCGTTTTAAAGCCGAGGCTGCAGGATGTATCATTTTTATTATGCCATATATCAATTTACAGGTTACACCGGGTATTTCCCGTGCTCAGAAAGAACAGATCGTACAACAGTTTACCCAAACCCTGGTCCTTGTTTTGGGAAAAAAGCCGGAACACATTCACATCGTGATCCAGGAAATTGAATCAGACAACTGGGGATTTTCAGGAATGCTGACCTCCGATTTCCGTAAGAGGGAAGCCGTTTCAGGAGACTAGCCATATTGACCGTTCAATATGAACCTGTTCCAGGAAATCCTCATCATGCGACACAACAATCAACGTGCCCTGGTAGGCATTCACGGCGGCGGTCAGGATCCCGATATTTTGTAAATCCAGGTTATTCGTTGGCTCATCCAGGATAATGATATCCGGGGCCTGGCTGCTGATGGTAAGACAACAAAGCAGAAGCCGCATCCGTTCCCCGCCGCTTAGCTGGTTGCAAGGTTTAGTCCAGTATTCGGAGGTAAACAGGAACCTGCTGAGCCGGATCTTAATCTCGTGCTCCTGCAAGTCGCCGGTGTTAAACTGCTGTGCCTGCTCGTAAACGCTGCGATCGTTGTGAACAAGAGCATAGTCCTGGTCGATATAAACGGATGAAATGTCGATTCTGTGAATGGTGCCCGTAGTGGGTGCAATAGCACCGGTAATCAGCCGGATCAGCGTGGTTTTGCCGGACCCGTTCAGTCCTTTTAGCGCGATCCGTTCCCCGCTGCTGATCTGGAGGGTCAGTGGTTCCTTCCACAGCGGATGCGATCCATAGCTGTAGTTAATTCCCTCAGCGGAAAAGAGCACCTTCCCCTTATGCAGTGTGGCATGCTCAAAGCCAAATTTCATTTTGTCAATATCTGGTAATGCCGCACGCAGTTCCTGCAATTCCTGCGAGATGCCGCCGATCTTTTCGGCATGTACCTGTTTGAGTTTTGAGGTGCTTTGCTCTGCACTATTCCGGAGCGTATTCATCATAATGCGGGCCACACCGGCTTTTTCCTGTTTTCCTTTTCCCCGAGCATCCAGTTTTTGCTGGCGTTCCAGGGTCTCACGCTCTTTCTCTTTTGCCTTACGGAGCGCTTTTTCCTTGCTTTGTATATCCTGGCTCAGGGCCTGTTGTTCGGCTTGTTTCTGAGTGGTATAAAAGTCGTAGTTACCGCCATAAACGGTCAGGCCACGTTTGTCCAGCTCACATACGGTATCTAAACGGTTCAGGAGCTTCCGGTCATGACTCACCAGGATGATGGTGGCGGGAGCAGATTCAATAAATTGATATAACTGCTGCCTGCCGGCAATATCAAGGTGATTGCTGGGCTCGTCGAGCAACAGGATGCCGGAACGGTGAATGGTCATTCCGGCCAGGAACAGTTTGGTCTTTTGACCGCCGCTCAGCGTAGATAGCTGCCGGGAAAGATCCGGTTCGTCCAGTTGCCATTGCTGTAACGCTTCACGGCTTCGCTCCTCAATCGTCCAGTCATCATCAAGCGCGGTAAAATATGCTTCTGACGTGTTGCCATTGAGGATCTCCCGCAGGGCGGCCCATTTTTTTTCAATGCCCAGGGCCTGTGCCATGGTGTAATGATCATATTGTCCGAACGCCTGCGGAACATAGTAAGGCGTAACATCGGCATAAATATGTCCGCCCGATGGTGGCAGCAGGCCGGCGATCACCCGTAGCAGGGTCGATTTACCCGCACCATTGTTACCGGTTAAAGCGATTTTATCGCCCCTGTTTACCGTGAGATGAATATTGCTGAATAATGGCTCTTTGTCCGGGTGGACGTAGGATAGGTTATGAAGCGTCAACATGTTTCTTTCTTTAAGGATGGAGTAATTCGGCGGCTCCCCCGGGAGTGCCCGTTCTTATGATCTTAAAAGAAAGAATCGATTACATGTGTTTGTTAGATGATTATAGGTGAGTGGCAAAGATACGGATTTTATTGAACCAGCCAACCCTTCGGTCCGCTTACATGAGCGGTTGGCTATAATTTCTGCTTATTTTTGAAAAATGATGCCGTTCGAAATTCAAAATATAAAAAAAGGGATAGTGCTGGTGAGTTGCTGCGTCTTATTACTTTTTAACGCCGCTGCACAACCGAATGCGCAAAAGGTCTTTACCGAGGATATTGATCATTTCTGGACGGCCTATGACAGTTGCCGCACAACGACCGACAGTTTGAAACAACTTCATTTTGTTCAGACGCTGTATGTCGACAAGGGCACCGAAGGCCTCCTTGCGTTCATGAAGGCCCGCGACTACTCGGCGCCGCTATGGGTAAGCCTGATCCGGAATTATCCCCGGTTCTGGAATTCGATACGGCCGGCCACCAATACGGTAAAGTCCAAGGCAGGCGACATAGAAACCAGCATCCAGAAATTTAAGCGCCTGTACCCGCAGCTACGGCCCGCAAAAATGTATTTCACCATCGGCGGATTCCGTTCCGGCGGCACCACTATGAATGACCTGGTACTGGTAGGTACAGAGATCGCAGCGGCGGGACCGTCGACCGACGTGTCTGAATTTCCGGAAAAATGGAAATGGCTGACCGATGTGTTCCGGAGCCAGCGGTTAGACAATATCGTATCGCTGAACGTGCACGAATATGTACACACGCAGCAACGCGGCGAGGCCGTAAACCTGCTTGGAGATTGCATTATGGAGGGTGCCTGCGATTTTGTTACAGAACTGGTAATGGGCCGGCTGTTGCAGAATAACTATATCGTTTACGGGAGAGCGCACGAAACCGAATTAAAAGCACAGTTTAAAACTGAAATGTTCAGCCCCGCCTCAGGTAACTGGTTGTACAATGCCTCAAGTGCGGCTACGGTAGCGGATCTCGGTTATTTTATGGGCTACACAATCTGCAAACAATACTATAAAATAGCCGTCAATAAACAACAGGCGTTAAGAGAGATCATAGAACTGGATTACTCGGATACCGCTGCCGTGGAAGCCTTTCTGCGAAAATCGCAATATTTTAAGGAGCCGCTTTATAAAACGCAGCTGGTTCAGGCCTACGAGGCTAAAAGACCCATGGTAACAGGAACTGCACCCTTTGTAAACGGTGATACCCTGGTAGACCCTGCGGTTAAAGAAATACACATTCTTTTTTCGGCTCCAATGGATAAAAGACGTTACTCCGTTACGCCTGGTGAAAAAGGAAAAGAAACCTGGCCTGTGACGGGCATTACCGGCTTTTCTGCAGATGGCACCGCTTTTACGTTGCAGCTGGATCTCAGGCCCGGCCGGGAATATGAGATCCGGGTGAGTGAGCGGAATTTTGCTTCTGCGGAAGGCTTCTTTTTAAAACCCTATACGGTGAAATTTAGAACGCGCGCAGCGCAGCGCTAGGCATTATTACAACAGGCCGCTCACATTCCGGGACCCGTATTCAACCTCGGTGTACTGCGGGCGCCGTCAATTTTAGATGCCTTCCGGAAGAGAGGGTAATAACAGCGATTTTTTCTATTTTTATAGACGGAGACCCGTATTATGACAAAAATTTCCAGGCAACAATTATGGAACAGCTATTCCGGTATTATTCTATTATTGGGTGGGATGCTTACAGGAGGCGTTATCGGTGTTTGCTTTCCGGGTTCAGTGGCTGTTCTGAAGCCCCTGGGAGATGTGTTCCTAAACCTGCTTTTTGTCACAGTAGTGCCCCTGGTATTTTTTGCTATTGCCATATCCGTTGCTGCTATTGAGCAAAAGAACCGGCTGGGGCGAGTATTGGGAACGATGGCGCTCACTTTCCTGGTATTTGTAGTGTTGGCTGCATTGTTTACGATACTAATGGCCTGGCTGTTTCCGTTATCAATATCCCCAACGGCACAGCAACCGGGGATTGGCATCGGAGAGGGCGATCATAAAACCTGGGGAGAGCGCCTGGTTTCTTTTTTTACAGTAGGGGAATTTTACCAGTTGTTATCGCGGCAAAACATGCTGGCATTGCTTGTGTTTTCGCTGTTGCTGGGTACGGCTGTCCGTAAATCAGGACCAGTGGCCAAACCTTTTTATGAATTTCTGGTAGCGGCAAATGAAGTGATGAAAAGCCTGCTGCTGCTGATCATGAAGGGGGCACCGGTAGGGCTGGGTGCGTATATTGCCTACCAGGCAGCCGACCTGGGGCCACAGTTGTTTGGCTTTTATGCAAAACCCATGGCGTTGTATTATGGAACCAGTGTGCTGTACTTTTTTATTTTTTTTACGCTGTATGCATTTGCTGCCAATGGTCCCCGGGGAATACACTTGTTCTGGAAAAACAATATCGTTCCATCCCTTACTGCTGTAAGCACCTGCAGCAGCCTGGCCACTATGCCGGCTAACCTGGTTGCCGCCGAGCGCATTGGCATTCCGGCTTCCATTGCCAATGTGGTCATCCCGCTGGGTACAACCTTGCATAAGAACGGCTCATCGATCTCTGCCATTGTAAAAATTTATGTAGTATTCCAGATGCTGGGATGGGATTTTTTTGATCCGCAGCACCTGTTGCTGGCGCTGGGCATTACCATATTATGCAGTATGGTGGAAGGCGGCATTCCGAATGGAGGCTATATCGGCGAGTTGCTGATGATCTCGGCCTATCACCTGCCCACCGAGGCAATACCGGCCGTAATGATCATCGGCACTCTTGTAGATCCGTTGGCCACCGTTCTCAATGCCACAGGAAATACCGTGGCGGCCATGGTAGTGACCCGGCTTACAGGAGAGCGGTTTCATATTCCATCTTCAACGCCTATAGCCACCGGGCCCACATCAGATGTGTCCAATGCCTGACGGGCTTATTAGGGTTATGTTTAAAGTTTAAGGTTCCAGGCCCGCCCGCCGTGGCGGGTCAGATCCGTTTTAGTTTAGCTATTAGATACCAGATATATCGTCTAACGTTTATCGAATATCGATCAGAGCGCAAATTACAGAGCAGGAACTGCAACTTCACATTTTCACAGCTCCCCATTTCCGCAAGCCCGTATGTCATGCCCGCAAATTTGGAATTTGATTTTTGGAATTTGAGATTTTGTATTTAGTATTTGATGTTAAACATCCCCTATCTTAGCGGTCATGAACCGTAAAACCTTTGTTCAATCATCAATGACTTTGTTGGCCGCAGCAGGAATGCCGGCAATAGCCCGTGCCCATGTATCAACAACGGATAATAAAGAAATCATTCCACCTTATCTAAAGCCGGGCGATATGATCGGCATTACCGCTCCGGCCGGGTTTATTTTGAGGGAGGGCATCATCCCGGCTGCAACCCTGATGCAGCAATGGGGATTTAAGATACGGGCAGGTTACACCATTGGCCGGCGGGATTTTACATTTGGAGGAACCGATGCAGAACGGATGGAGGACCTTCAGAAAATGCTGGATGATCCGCAGGTAAAGGCTATCATGTGCGCCCGCGGAGGCTATGGATCGGTACGGATTGTAGATGGGCTCAACTGGGACCGGTTCAAAGCACGTCCCAAATGGCTCATCGGGTTTAGTGATATTACCGTGCTGCACGCACATATTCAGCAAAATTTCGGCATCGCTTCCATTCATTCAAAAATGTGTAACAGCTTCCCGGATGTATGGGATACGGCAGATCCGCTGCAGAAAGATACGATTGAATCGATCCGGAAGGCCCTTACCGGCGAGGAAATGCATTATACCGCAGAAGCATTCAACAGTCTTAATCGCCCGGGAACAGCTGCCGGTGTGCTGGTTGGGGGAAACCTCAAAACTCTTGAAAGCCTTGCGGGGTCTGCCTCTGATATGGATACAGACGGTAAAATCCTGTTTGTGGAAGATACGGGCGAGTACTTATATAGCATCGACCGCATGTTCTGGAACCTGAAACGCACCGGTAAGCTGGCGCGGCTGGCGGCGCTGATCGTGGGTGGAATAAAGGTAAAACAGGATCCGGTTGACGAACAGTTTGGGAAAAGTATTTATGACATTGTACTGGAAAAAGTAAAGGAGCATCGTTATCCGGTTTGTTTTGATTTTCCGGTCGGTCACCAGGTCGATAATTACGCGTTGCGTTGCGGCACCAGGCATCAGCTAACGGTTACTGCGGGCGGTGCCACGCTAACCAGTATATAAAATAATTTGTGTATGCGTATAATATTACCCCCGTATTTGAAAAAGGGCGATACCATCGGAATCGTATGCCCGGCAGGATACATGGATGCGGCAAAGGCCGAAACCTGCATCAAAACTCTAAAACAATGGGGTTACAACGTGAAGACCGGTACCTCCCTTGGCGGAGATTCGGATACCTATTTCTCCGGAACTGACGCAGAACGCCTGCAGGACCTGCAACGGATGCTGGATGATGACGGCATAAAGGCAGTGCTTTGTGGCCGGGGCGGTTATGGTACGGGACGTATTATTGACCAGATCGACTTTAAGAAATTCCGGAAAAACCCGAAATGGGTGATCGGATACAGCGATATTACAATATTTCACAATCATATTTACCGCAATTTCGGAATTGCCGGGCTGCATGCACCCATGGCGGCGGCCTTTAATGATAACGGGTACAGGAACCGGTATGTGCGATCGTTGCGACAAGCGCTTGACGGAATAAAGGCCTCCTATACCGTTCCGGGATCCAGATACAATCGGCCGGGAACAGCTACCGGGCACCTGGTTGGAGGAAACCTGTCATTGCTGGTAAATATGATCGGTACCCGGTCCGATGTGCCAACGCGGGGAAAGATTCTTTTTATAGAAGACATCGGCGAGCAGAAATACAATATCGACCGTATGCTGTACCAGCTGAAACGCAGTGGAAAATTAAGCGGGCTGGCAGGGATGATTTTTGGCGGTTTTACCGATCTGCAGGATACAACAAGGCCATTTGGGGAAGCGCTTAAGGACTTGCTTTGGGATAAAGTAAAAGAATACAATTACCCGGTTTGTTTCGACTTTCCGGTGAGTCACAACAATGAAAATTATGCCCTAAAAGTGGGGGGGCAGTACCAGCTAACCGTGGATGAAAAAGTGTTACTGGAAGAACTATAGTGGTCTGCTGGTGGTGACAGAACCGGTGAAAAAAAGGTGGCGTTTATCAATGATTAAAGACCAAAGTGAGGAAAGTTGCATTTCAGTGACGCGGTGTAGTTATAGCCAAAATCAATAAATTTCTTATTTTTATCGACAAAACCGATAGCGTATGACCCTGCAGCAACTGGAATACATACTGGCCGTGGATACACACCGGAATTTTATAAAGGCCGCGGATTCCTGTTATATTACCCAACCCACACTGAGTATGCAGATACAGAAACTGGAAGAGGAGCTGGGGGTGAAGATCTTTGACCGCAGCAAGCTGCCGGTAGTGCCTACATCTACCGGACAGGGAGTGCTGGAACATGCCCGGCGTGTGCTGCATGCCCGCAACGAGCTGAACCGCTTTATTGAGGATCAGAAGGGAAAAATATCCGGGCAGCTGCGCATCGGGATCATTCCCACACTGGCACCGTACCTGCTTCCAATTTTTGTACCTGCTTTTATAAAAAAGTATCCCGACATCAAACTGATCATCCATGAACTGATGACGGAACACATTGTGTCTTACCTGAAGGATGAAAAAATAGATGCAGGGATCCTGGTAACACCATTAAATGAAGCCGGCATTACAGAGCATGTTTTATTTTATGAAGAACTCATGGTGTTTACCTCTAAAAAGAACCGGGCTTATGAAAAACAATACCTCCTTCCAAAGGATATTGATACCAGCAAACTTTGGCTGCTGGAGGAAGGGCATTGTTTCCGCTCGCAGATTCTTTCCATCTGTGAATTGCAAAAACAAAGCCGCGAACATTCCGGTTTAGAATATGAGGCAGGCAGCCTGGAGACCCTGAAACGGATGGTTGAGATCAGCGATGGGGTTACGATTGTGCCCGAACTGGTAACCCTTCAGATGCCCAAAAACCAGCAGCAGCTGATCCGCCATTTTAAAAAACCGGTGCCGGTGCGGGAAGTAAGCCTTGCGGTACACCGCGATTTTTTAAAGGAGAAGCTGGTAAAGGCCCTCCGGGAAGAGATCCTGCTGGCAGTGCCGGAGCAGTTAAAGAAAAAGCCATCACCGAATGTGATCCCGATTGGGTGAGGCATACGCCTTGTAGAATTTGGAAATGTAAAGTTAGGGAATGGCGAGTAGCCAGCAGAGAGGAGTTAAGTACATGATGGATAAAATCCGACCCAATCTCAAACCCTCCATTCGGAAATGTAAAATATCCAATGAGAAATATTAAATGTAAAAGTGAAGATGCCGTTCCTGCTTCAGTAAACCTCCTCCAATCGATTCAATAGAGACGTTACACACTAGATACTAACGATAGACACCTGGTGTCTGGAATCTGGTATCTAATATTTAACGTCTTACATCAGGCATAAAGCCGAATCAGACCCGCCACCTGAAACAAATCTTGATCACTCCGGGTCCTGGATCCTGTTGAGTTTAACGCTGGTAACCGGCGCCACAATCAACGGGAATTTTTCTACGGTTACATTGGAAAGATCCAGCCCAAAGCCTTTTTCTTCAGACAGACTGATCTGTTTGATGAGGAAATGCAGCTTCATGATGATCTTCTCTATAAAGGGCAGGTCATTATCCGGGCTGAGATATTTTTCCATCACCATAAACTGGAAATCACCTACCGTATTGCTGCTTGCCAGGCTTTCGTAACGGCTGATGATGTTTACTTCATTATTTACTACCAGGTCTTCCACCACTTTCTTAAACATAATATTGATCCGCGGCTGTATACGGAAACCCAGCCGGAAATCGATGCGGATAATATCGTTGGGAATAATATGTTCTACCTTGTATTCGGCCGTGTACGGATCATCCAGCGTATCTACATGCACAAACCAATAAATGTCGGCACGTTTGGGCTTCTTATTCAGGATGGAGTAAATGATCTTATGCTCAATTTCCCTGGGATTATCGGCACTGGTCAGATAGATCAGATGTGTGGCATATTTGGCAATAGAACGGTCGGCGCTCAGTTCCTGCATTTTGGGAATATAATGCTCCATACGCACAAATTCCACGTAGCGGTTCTTGATCTTACGCGCGCGGTACCATACATACATAACTACAAACATGATTCCGCCGATCAACAAGGTAAAGAAACCTCCATGTGCAAATTTTTCCAGCAGCGCAATGAGGTAGGCAATTTCAATGATAGAATAACTGATGATAAACACATAAACCAGCGCCGGCCGTACTCTTTTTAACACCAGGTAATTGGCAAAGAGGATGGTGGTAGTGATCATGGTAACGATAATGGCCAAACCATAGGCGGCCTCCATACGGGAAGACTGCTGGAAATAAAGCACCACACCAATACAGCCCACAAACATCAGGGTATTGATGGCCGGGATGAACAGCTGCCCTTTGGCTTCCGAGGGGTAGCGTATTTTTACCTTCGGCCAGAGGTTCAGCCGCATGGCCTCACTGATAAGGGTATAGGCACCGGAGATCATGGCCTGGCTGGCAATAATAGCGGCTGTTGTGGCAATGATTACCCCGGGTACAATGAACCAGTCGGGCATTAAATTGAAAAAGGCATTGATGCCCAGTGTTTTTTTAACGGATTCGGTAATGGTAAGCCCGTTGTGATGTGATAAAAGATAGGCCCCCTGTCCGAAATAGTTTAACAGCAGGCAGAATTTTACATATATCCAGGATATCCGGATGTTTTCCCTTCCGCAGTGCCCCAGGTCGCTGTAAAGGGCTTCTCCTCCCGTTGTACAGAGAAATACGGCTCCCAGCAGCCAGAAGCCGTGAGGGTAGGTGATCAGAAAATCAATGGCATAATGGGGGCTGAGCGCACGGAAAATAGAAAGATCGTCAAACAGGTGAAGCAAGCCGAAAACGGCCAGCATGGTAAACCAAAGGAGCATGACAGGCCCGAATATTTTACCGATGGAAGCAGTTCCGAACTGTTGCAGGAAGAAAAAAGCAGATAAAATGCAAAGGACGATGACTACGGTAGTATTGGTTGACATGTGTCTGAGAGAGGGGAGAATGGTAAGGCCTTCAACCGCAGAAGTGATGGTCATAGGCGGGGTAATGATGCCATCGGCGATCATGGCGGCACCGCCAATCATGGCAGGAATGACCAGCCATTTTCGTCGCCGCCGGACCAGGGCAAATAAGGCAAAAGTACCTCCCTCACCCCGGTTGTCCGCCCTTAAAATGAGCACTACGTACTTGATCGTGGTTTGTAGCGTAAGGGTCCAGATGATACAGGACAACGACCCGATTACCAGCAACTCGCTCACCTCCCGGTTCCCGATAATTGCATTAAACACGTAGAGCGGGGAGGTGCCGATGTCACCATAAATAATTCCCAATGCAACTAGCAGGCCGGCGGCCGTCATTTTGTTTGTGGAAGCTTTCACTTGCTATGAGTCCTTTTATTCTGCGATAAAGCAGCAAAGTTTAAATAAAGATTAATAAACAAAAAACTTATTTTATTACCGCCTTTCACTATATTTTTCCCCTGGTAACGGCCTTTGTTAAAAGCAGGCAGGGTATTAAAAGAAAGCTGTAACTTTATATAATTGAATATTGAAAATGTATGAAAAAATTGATTTTTAGTCTGTTACTACTTAGTTTCAGCCTTATAAACGTTGCAAATGCTCAAAGTATTGTGTACGCCGATGTAAATAAGGCGGACGTGCAGCGGATGAATTTTGAAATCATTGGAAAGCTGGCCAACAATTATCTTATCTACAAGGAGGTGAAAGGGAACCACCAGATCAATGTCTTTAATGAAAGCATGCAATTGCTGGAATCGGTACCCATAACAGTGCTCCCCAAACAAAAAGACCTGCTGGACCTGACTTTTTACCCGTTTCATAATTATGCGTACCTGCTGTACCAGTTTCAGAAAGGGAATGTTGTTTACTGCAATGCCCTGCGGATAGAAGCAAATGGCCGGGTCCTCCAGGAGCCGGTGACCCTGGACACAACGATTATCGCTTATACGGCAGACCGGAAAATCAACAGTTCGGTAAAAAGCAGCGACGGGGGCAAGATCCTCCTGTTTAAGATCAATAAAAAAGACCCCGCGCACCATGTTTTTAAGACCCGGCTTTACGACGGTGAACTGAACCTGGTTAAGGAAAGCCGCTATACAGTATCCATGGTTAAAGGCGGCGATTATCTGAGTGGCTACAGCCTGGCAAATAATGGCGACTTTGCCTTTGTGAAATATAACCGGCTCAACAGCGGTAACATCCAGGAGGCGGCACTGATCGTAAAACCGGAAAACAGTGATATTTATAACGAATACCCGCTTTCGGTAGATGCCTTATACCTCGACGATATAAAACTGAAAATAGACGAGGGCAACAACCGCTACCTCTTGAGTTCGTTCTATGCCCAGCAAAAGCGGGGAAATATTACAGGTATTTACAACTATGCGTTGAGCCTGGACCGCCGGGAAAAGCTTTTTGAGACCCAAACGGCATTCAACGATGACCTAAGGAAAAAAATGGGCGGCAAAAGCGGAAGCAAAACGGCATTTAATGACCTGTTCATCAACAGCATTATCATTCATCAGAACGGCGGTTTTTCTATAGGTGCAGAGGCGCTTTATACGACCAGCTCCGGTGGGATGTGGGACCGGTGGAACTACTGGGGCGGCCCTTATGGCTTTTACGGAGGCTGGGGAGGCTGGGGCCCCTGGGGTCGGGGATACTGGTCGCCTTACTATTATTACTCGCCTTTCTTTTACCGGAGCTATTGGTGGGGAACCGGCTATGGCTATGGGGATGGCTATGCGCGTTATAATGCAGGCAATATTGGTGTGTTTTCTTTCGATAAAGAAGGCAATCGTACATTCGAACAGATCATTTTCAAGAATCAGTCGGAAGTTGGAACAGATGGTACCATTTCTTACCAGGTGCTGGTAGATGGAGACCGGATGCATTTTGTATTGAACAGAGCCGCCAAGATCTCCGACCTCGATGATGTGATCATTACCGAAGATGGTCAAATGACCGAAGCTGAGCCGATCGAGGCAAAAGATAAATATGTGAACTTTATGCCCAGGTATGGCAAGCAGGTAGGATCCAGCAGCATGATCATTCCTTATCTATACAAAAAGAATATTTCATTTGCAAAGGTCGACTTCTAACCCATAAAGGGATCCAAATAAATATGACTGACTGTTATTGTGATTGGAGTTTTTAAACAAAAGAACCCGGGAAATCTTATTATGATTTTCATTCTGGGGCTATTGCTGAAATTGCCCTGGTTCTTCCTGCCTGGTGTCCAAAATGAAAGGCGACCGGTAGTCATCCGCCGGCAGGATGGGTTTTTATACGATCAATTGCTCCGTATCCTGGAACCGGTTGCTGCGGTATTCCCATCCGTTTTTGCGATAACGGCCTTCCTGCTGTTGTTTTGGCAGGCCTACCTCCTGACTAATTTTATTAATAACCAGCGGCTGGTGAACAGGGCCAATTATTTGCCAGGTATGGCATTGATGCTGGTTTCTTCTTTTATACCCGAATTTAATTACCTGTCGGCGCCGCTCATTGTATCCTTCCTGTTCCTGTTGGCGTTTATCTTTATTTTCAGAGCACATAATCATCCCAATGCCAAAGGCCTTATTTTTAACTGTGGATTGGTTTTGGGTGTAGCCACAATGTTTTTTCAGCCATCTGTATTTTTTCTGGCATGGGGCCTGTTGGCATTGGGCATATTAAGACCGTTCAGGATAAACGAATGGTTGTTGTTGTTGCTGGGCGTTTGTACCCCGTTCTATTTCTACCTGATTTATCTGTTTTTAACAGACCAGTGGGCCCAGTCATACTCGATGTTGGAGCCATTCTCCATCGGCATTCATCTTGGAAAACAGCGGCTTTGGTTTGCAGGGGCCCTGTTTCTTACAATCCTGCCTCTATTGGCAGGAATCTATTCGATCAATGCCCTTTCCTCGAAAATGCTGATCCAGGTGCGAAAAGGGTGGGTCCTGTTTCTCCTGTACTTTGTTGCTGCAGTAGGCATCGCCTTCGTGAACCCCGGGCCGGGATTTACCAATTGGGTGCTGGTGCTGGTACCCTGTGCGGCAGTGCATGGGTTTGGTTACCTGAACAGTGAAGTGCGGCTATACCCGTTAATTGCATTTTGGTTAACAGTAGGCTATATCATTGCAGTAGAAATCGCAGGGTTCCGGTAGGAATATTGTTTTAACACTCGTACTGGTGGCCGGATGGCAGATCCCTTGATCGCTGACAACGGAAAGCGGATGGCCTGGAGCAGGATAAATCCGGATTGTGGGCTCCTGTTACCTGGAATTGAACCACTTTTATATTTAATATTTTACATTTAATATTCTAAATTCCAGCAAGGAAAATAAGGCCTATCTTTGCGTTCTGGATAAAACAAGATACGAATGAAATTTGGAGTAGTTATATTTCCCGGGTCTAATTGCGACCGCGACATGCTGGATGCCTTACAGTACGATCTGAACCAGGAAGTGGTTCCGCTCTGGCATAAAAGTGAGGATATCAGTGCTTTTACCACGGAGGATTGTATCGTGCTGCCCGGAGGATTTTCTTATGGCGATTACCTGAGATGTGGTGCTATTGCCCGTTTCAGCCCGGTTATGAAGCAGGTGATTGAATTTGCAAACAACGGAGGGAAAGTATATGGAGTGTGCAATGGCTTCCAGATTCTTTGCGAATCGGGCCTGCTGCCCGGCGCATTGCTGCGGAATGAACGCCAGCAGTATATCTGTAAAAATATTTTTATTAAGCCCGATGGTTTTTACAGGGAACAGCTGAAGGAAGATCCTGAGCGTTTTCAGGAAGTATACAAAATTCCGATTGCTCATGGAGAAGGCCGGTTTTATGCAAACCCGCAAACGCTTGAAGAACTGAAGGAAAACGGGCAGATCCTTTTCAGATATTGCGATGCTGCCGGTAATGAAACACCCGAAAGCAATCCCAATGGAGCCATCGACAATATTGCCGGTATCTGCAATGCCGGGCGGAATGTATTTGGCATGATGCCGCACCCCGAGCGGGCCTGTAGTGCTGTTTTGGGTAATGAAGACGGTAAAAAAATCCTTACCTCCCTGCTGATGGCCAGACAACTGGTTTCTTAAGTTCAGCGTCCTTTATAAACTCATTTTAGGTTTTTGTAAACGAATGAGCGGGTACCTTTGTGTGTGAAAAAATAAAATCAGAAAAGATGAAAAGTATTGTATTGGCGCTGGTGGCTGTATTAAGCCTGGCTACAGCAAGGGCGCAGGTAGATCCTGCAAGCTGGAAGTTTACGGCAAAAAAAATCAGCGAAAAAGTTTATGAAGTACAAATGGTGGCAACCCTAAAAAACGGCTGGCACCTGTATTCGCAAACACAGCCCAAGGGCGCCATAGCGTATCCCACAAAGGTTGGTTTTACAAACAATCCACTGGTCGTGCGGTCCGGTAATGTAAAGGAACTGGGAAAAATGGAGAAATATCATGATGTCAGCACCAACTCAACAGCACATCAGTACGCCAACACGGTAACTTTTGTGCAAAAAGTGACCTTGAAAGCGGCTGCGAAAACAGCGCTTTCCGGAACGGTAGAATACCAGACCTGCGACGACAAACAATGTCTGCCGCCTAAAACCGTTCGCTTTAATATTCCCTTAGGATAAACATAATTTACAAGTGTAAAGGTCATCTGCTGAAGATGACCTTTTTCATTTACAGAGAGTGTTGCTTTACAGGAAAGGCTTTGTGTAGGAATCCAGGAAGAAAGGACGGCCGGTGCAGCTTATGTCTTTACAGGGCCGCTCCGGCCTTATACCCTCAGTACGCTTGCTGCTGCGATTTACAGGAAAAGAAACGCCATATAAGCATCGTTAGTTGATTTTACGAGCTCAAGGCTGCTGTTGCAGGTCTCTTTAAACCTCCTGTCCGGCACTGCCCCAGCGATAGGACGGAATATCAAAGCCGGCCAGGTCCAGCACCCGGTCTACTACGGTGTCTGCAACGGCTTCAATGCTTGTGGGATTACTATAATAGGAGGGCGTTGCGGGGCATACAATGCCTCCGGCAAGGGTCAGGAATTCCATATTTTTTATATGGACCAGGCTATAAGGCGTTTCACGCACCACACAAATCAGCTTCCGTCGCTCCTTCAGCACAACATCAGCCGCCCGGGTGATCAGGTCGTTAGAAATTCCCGTAGCAATCCGGCCTAGCACGCCCATCGAGCAGGGCATAATGATCATTGTATCAAACCGGCCGCTGCCCGATGCAAAAGGCGCATTAAAATCGGTGGTAGCATAATAAGAAAAGGAGGGATCCGGTGTAAAAGCGGTTCCTGTTTCCACCTGCCATACTTCCTTAGCATTGTTGGTAACGACCACCCCAACCTCGTTCCATTGTTCCCGTATTTGTAAAAACTTGGAAAGCAGCCGCAACGGATAAATAGACCCGCTGGCGCCGGTAATGGCCACTACAACTTTTCTTTTCATTGATTTTTAGCTTATTAGGGGTTTGGCAGTAAATAAATTGATAACAAAATGTGAAAATTTCCCACACTTCAAAATATTACTTTTGAAATATAGGAAATAGTTTATAAATTTGAGATTGAATTTTCATAGGATAAGGTTTAATGGTTAATGGTTTTTGATGAAGGTCCCCAACGTGTAACAATGTTGGGGATTTTTTTATCCCATTTTGATCATTCAATCGGAAATAAGACGCAGGAAGACGGAACCTGGTTGCCTGGTTATCAATATTTTTTGGCTCGCCAAAACGATTGTTTGTTCACGAAACCTTCGGTACCTCCGCTGCATCCCTGTTGCCGCCAGTAGCCGGAACCTCAGATACCCTCAATTTTTACAGCAGTTCCGCTGGCTGCCACCATCAGCATGCTTTGGCCAACCGTTTCATAGTCCAGGTCTATGCCAATTACACCGTTGGCACCCAACCGCTGGGCATGTTCCTGCATTTCTTTAATAGCGGTGTCCTTTGCTTCCCGCAATACTTCTTCATAAGAGCCCGAACGGCCGCCCACAATATCGCGGATGCCTGCAAAAAAGTCGCGCACGATATTTGCGCCAATAACTGTTTCGCCGGATACAATACCACAATACTCCACGATTTCGGCTCCTTTCAGGTTAATGGTGGCGGTGGTGGAGAGGATGAATTGCTTGTTCATAACAGATTTAATATTTTTGTAAACCTACAAAATTTTAAGAACGATGCTAAGAACACCCCGATACCTTTCTTTTTTTTTATGGTGCCTGTATGCCTGCGGCCATGTGGCTGATCCGAAGCAAGTACAGGATGATACCATGAGCGGGCAACACCCCGATACCTTATTTCATCCGCCCGCTAAGGATACGCTGCCGCCGAGCAGTCCGGAATCGGGTGATTCCATTATGGTATTAGCGTCTTCCGGGAACAGGGATACGCTGCATGCGGATATACAGAAAGAGTATCAGCAAATACATATACGGATTCCGGTAACCGGTACACAACATTTAGCGGTACAGTTGAAACCGGAGGGGTATGAGCGGAATGTCCGGATCAGCCAGATTGAAATGCCCGATGGAAAAACGGATGGACCTTTTGGACTTACTATGCAATATAAAACCGGAAAAAAAGGAACGTATACGCTGATCATTGCAAGAAGCAATATGGCAGACGGGACTGTTAAAGGACCCGTAAACATTTTTGTTCAAAAAAACTAAGCGGCTGGAAGCACCGTTGATTGTGATGGATGCGATGCGTTTCTGAAAAATACCATTGTGCTTGCTAAGAGCCGCATCGATATAATAAACGACTCATCGAATAAAGAACGGTGTTCATCGAATTTCATTTAACTGCAAACGCCACAGTATCTACTTTTGCCGCACAATTTAATCAAGACGGATTGAAGCAACCAGATGAGATTTTATGATTCCGGAAAAATAAAGCTGATCTGGTTTACAAATTCGGTGTATGAAAAATGGAATATATACGGGTGTGATTTCTAGAGCGCATCCGGGAACCCGGGTTACCAGTTATACACCGTCCGTTTAAACTGCAACTCTCTTACCTTCTATCTCTTAAGGACGTATGCGTTAATGCTCAGCATTAAGCAAACGGAGGAATTATGTGCTGTTGTGTACCTGAAGAGATATCGTAAAAGGGTTGTAAGGAACGGTAGTTGCTTTTCTGTATGCGTTGAATTGTTTACACCTGATTGCTGTATGAACAGCAACAAATCATCTTAAACACATTTTAAACAAAACAAAATGAAAAAACGGTTTTTACTCCCTTTAATAGCGCTTTTTATTGCAGGCTTTGCCAATGCTCAAAATTGTATTCAAATTACCCGCGCTATCTTTTCTAATCCCAGTAATGACGGTCAAACCTGGCAGCTTGACTACAGCTACCTGACAGATGGTAACAAATCGTTACAGGTATATATTTATTGCGACGGAAACCTGGTTGCAAGTTCCGATTGTTTGAAATACCCAGGCGGGCCAGGCTCTGCACAGATGACCGGGGTAGCCTGCAGCGGCGGCCTTTCCAAGCTGAAGGCTGTATTTGTGAGATGGACCGGGAATTGTGGCGCAGCCAGATGCGGCGATGATATTGTAGTACCCGGAGATGTACCACTGGGCGTTCAGTTTGAAAGCGTAACCGCCGCGATAACAGGAGGGAAGCTGCAGGTGAACTGGCGAACCGGAAGTGAGGAAAATAACAAAGAATTTGTTGTAGAAGGGTCTGCAGATGGCCAGGTGTGGACCGCGCTTGGTAAGTTGGAATCTAAAGGCATCGATGGAAACTCCGCGCAGCCATTGGATTACAGCTTGCTGCTGAGTCTACCGGCTTCATTTGCCGCGATTGGTCTGGGTGGCTTATTGCTGTTGACTGTAACAAGATCCAGGTGGATGAAAGCTTTCATGATCCTTGCGATTGTTATTGCAGCGGGAGCCTGTGCAAAAAACGAACAAGTCCTGGAAGGGAAAAATCAAACCGCCTTTGTACGTATTGCTCAATATGATAAGGATGGCGCTGTAAGCTATTCGAAAGTAGTAAAAGTTATTCAGGAATAAGGTGTAGTAAAAACCAGGATGACGGGGCTGTCCGACGGGGCAGCCCTTTTTTTATTACTGCTTTAACCTGTTTGCAAAACATATCTGACGAACAAAGCCCGGTACTCATCGAAATTTATAAATATCCGATCTGTATATGATTATTTTTGAAGTAAGAAACGATTAGGTAATGACTGCTGTGAGATAAAGACGGTTGGTCTGATAGCCTGGCGGACAGCGGATATGCTACAAACAATATGAATGTACAGTGATATAAAATTCATTCATTACGTCAATGTTTAGTCAAAGGATCTTGCTGCATGCCGGTAATCTAAAATAAAACGGACAAGAGGCCTTGTTTTTTAGAGTCGGAGAGATGATTCGGGCGGATTACCTTTATTGATGGATGTTGATCATTGCTACATTTCCTCCAAACAAACGGTTACATTCGTTGCGAATGTTACTGCTTCCCTTGAATAAATACAAATAACAGATGCTGTGATGTAGCGCTCAGTTTATCATTCCTGTGCCTATATGCTGTGGTCTGTATACCACTCAAAACTTATTGATACTGCTTCGTATCTAAATTTTTTGAACCCAGTTTGCCTTCGCTGCCAGAAGTTGTTTCTGGAGAAGACCTCTTTTTTTGTTTTTTAAACTGCTTAAAATGAAACTCAGATTTTTATGTTTTTTTATTGGGCTGCTCGCTGCATTGACAGGTACCGCTCAAAACGATACGATTCCCAATGCCGGAGACGACAATCTGATATGGGATCTTGACATTACGTATGCTGCAAACGGAAGTAAATTGCTTGAAATAAAAGTGTACGATAACGAAGACTCTATTCCGGTGTATACAAAATACGTAACAATCAAGGATGATAATGACGAGGTAGCTGTGCTTGATTATTTGAGAATGGGTGCGGCGTTTGGACGGATAGCCGCAACTGCTGCCAATGGTAGATTAATGGTGTCCTGGCAAACGGTTACCGAGGAGAACAGTAAGGAGTTTGTAGTGGAAGGGTCTGCAGACGGGCAGCAATGGGAGGCGCTGGGTACAATTCAATCAAAAAGCAGTAATGGAAGTTCTGCCGAATCACTGGAATATGGCCTGCAGTTAAAGCTTCCGGTTTCTTTTGCAGCAATTGGTATGGGCGGGTTGTTGCTGTTAACCGTTACCCGTTCCCGAAGAACGAAGTTGCTGATGATTGCTGCCGTTGTTTTAGTAGTCGGCGCTTGTAGAAAAAAAGATCAGATGGCAACAGCAGGAACCGGTAAAACAGAATATGTTCGGATTGCCCAGCATGAAAAAGATGGTGCAATAGGTTATTCGAAGGCCGTAAAGGTGACGTATAATTAAGGCATAAAAACGACAGCCTAAAGGGTTTATTGCAATTGGGATATAGTAGCTAAACATCCTTTTTTGTCTTCCTGTAAAACGCATTTGCCGAATAAAAAAGGAGGTTCAACGAATTTATATAAAACTGGGCATATATATAAGTAGATTTGAAATTGAAAAATTGCGGACAGTACTCGTATGTGGGTGTTGTGTGAAGCAGAAGACCAGGCGAGGTATGAGCTTCGTTCTTAATGAGGGCACCGTGTAACCAGAAAACGATGGTTTCGCACAAATAATCCGAAGCCGGGCCTTGACTGTCTGTTATTTTTAATTTTTTCTGTCTATGCAATGGCATCCCTATTTTCAGGGATTTTCCAGGAGCCGGGAGGGTAGTAATTTTGTACAGAATAAATGCTCCCTGTGATGGGCTGATCCATCCTCACCCATACCTTCCAAACCAATTTGCAACATCCGTTGCGGATGTTACCGCGAACCGTGAAAGCAAACCGTATGGTTATACGGCTGCTATTTTTGTCTACATTCCGGCCGGAATGACAGACATAGATATACGCCGCTAACCCCACTCAAAACTATTGCGATACCCCGTACGTATCCGACATTTTTTGAATATCCCATCCCTCTCTACCAAATGTCATTTTGGTAACTGGTTTCTATTTTTTTAATTCTAAAACTGCACAACGATGAAAACTCGGTTTTTAATTTTAACTGCAACACTCTTTTCTCTTATTTTATTAAGTCAACAGAGCGCTATGGCTGCTCCCTGTACTTTTGTAAGCCCATTGATACAAGTTCAGGGTACATCAAACGTAATGATTAACGGGCAGCCCTATTGCCGGACAACACTAACACTTTCGGTGGATATTGATGTGAACGGTGGTAATAAATTTACCTATATACACGTATGGACGGCGACGGGGTATCATAATGGTCAAAACTGGACGTATAGTAACCAGGCGCCCACCAGTGCCAATATACTGGGAAACGCCTTATTTACATTGGCATTGGATTATACCAATGTTTCGAATCCCGTGTTGTCGAGTGTTTATGGGCCAGATAATACCGTAAACGTATTGGACGCATCCGATGGGATTACATTTAGTAAAACCCCGGTTCCGAATTCAACTGCAACTCATTTTACATTTCAGAACATCGTAATTGATTTGCCCGGAGCCTGCAATACTTCTGCACCTCCGCTGTTTAAAGGAGACTCCTGGTCTGCACAGGATAACAATGGTAAAATTGTAGCATGTGCTTTACCTGGCTTTGTTTTTTCGGCTGCAGATCCTTCGGTGGTTGCCTTGATCGGTTGTGGAAATCCTGACCCCAACATTCTGAATTTTACCGTTACTGCCAATGGCATCGGTAACTCCATCAACTTCGCTTTTGATGTATATCAGGAAACTGATGGAATTGCGGGATACTCTGCTACCGATACCAAGATCTACGATGGCGGCGCCACGCTGTATACCGTTGTCCAGGGAGCTTCCAACAGTTCAATCACTTTCAGTTCGGCTAGCGGCACCAATGACGCCACGCATATTTACCTGCCCGCCATCTATCCGGCACCTTATTCCACCAATAACCCGGACCGGATAAAAGATCTTTATGTGGTGGTACGTAATATTAGTATTACCAATGGAGGTACTACTACTAATGTGGATTTTGGATTGGTGACTCCGGCGGTTAATACCTGCAGCCCGCTGTCTGCAGCAATTGACAATGTTGCGGCCAGCCGGAAAAACGATCAGATCGTGGTAAACTGGAGAACGCTCACCGAAAAGAATAATAAGGAATTTGTAGTGGAAGCTTCCAATGACGGAAAGAACTGGACGGCTATCGGCAAATTGAATTCAAAAGGTGTAGACGGTAACTCTGACCTGCCCATCGATTACAGCCTGGCATTAGGCATCCCGGCGTCGTTGGCGGCGATTGGCCTGGGTGGCCTGTTCCTGCTAACATTGGTAAGATCCAGATGGGCAAAAGTGCTCGCAATAGCCGTTATTGTAGTAGCTGCTGCATCTTGTTTAAAAGACGGAAAGAACGTCGATGTAAATCGTGGTCAGACCATTTTTGTTCGCATCGCTCAATATGACCAGGCGGGAACGGTGCAGTATTCAAAAGTAGTAACAGTAGTTAATGATTAAGGTGCAGTAAAAACCGGGATGACAGGGGCTGTCTGAAAGGGCAGCCCTTTATGAACCGTGCCCGGCTTCTTACCCGCACAAATATCTTTTGTAAATAAATCTGGCTTGCTCGGTAAAATCTATTGCTGGCGTTAAAAAAGCTGCTTCTCAAAAGAGATGCAGCTTTTTTAATTACCGTTGGCCGGACAAGAGCGACGGTCCCTTATTTAAAAATACCCCATTGGCGGTATTGGCAAGGGATTCGTGATCCTGTACTTTTGCCGGCATCGGTACACTCGAAAACAAACGACTGATACTCCTTTAAACTAACAATGGTGATCCACTGCGGATCCCGGGCTCCTCTGAAACCTCCGATATATTAGACATACAGGAATCTACCATCCATGGCAAAATCTGTGGAGAATAGTTCTGTAGCATCTGACACAGCCACTCAAAACTATTTCTAAGGCCCTTTGCGTGCGCCGGAATTTTTTGAATCATCTTTTGCTTTACCGTTATCACCAACAACCGATTTATTTAATTCTTAAAACTGCACAAAATGAAATTATCTTTTTTTAGCAGGATGCGCATCCGGTGCGCTCTTGTAAGCATGTTATTACTTTTATTGTTTTCGACCGTATCTGCACAAACAACAACGTATTATTATACAAATACTGCACAATCGTTTATTGTACCGGCCGGCCAGGCTAACAAAGTGACCATTAAAGTTTGGGGCGCCGGCGGCGGTGGCGGAACCCGTGCCAGTGGTAACAGTACCGCCGGGGGCGGTGGTGGCGGCGGCGCTTATTCACAGGTAAATGTAACCCTGCAACCCGGCACTTATACCGTCAATGTTGGTGGAGGAGGTGTATCCGGTACCAACGGAAGTGCTTCATCTTTCAACATATCGCCTGCTTTTATCATTACAGCAAACGGGGGCAGCTCTGGTAGTAACAACAGCACCGCCGGTAGCGGTGGTGTTGCACAAACTGCAGGTGAAACCTCGTTCTGGTCTGTAAACGGTGCCACCGGTATTATTAATTTCGGCGGTGGTAACGGAGCCGACGGCAACAGCAGTGTTGGCGGGTATGGCGGCGGTGGCGGCGGTGCTGCGGGTAGTGGAGGAAGCGGCGCCAATAGCCTGGGACGAGGTCCGGGGAATGGTAACGATCTTGGAGGAAATGGCGGCGAAGGAGCAAACACCAATCTTGATGCAACTGCAGGTGATGCGCCCGGCGGTGGCGGTGGCGGTGGCTTTCGCACAAATGGTGGTAATAACAGGCCTGCTTTGAGCGGTGGTAACGGCCGGGTAGAAGTGACCGTACTGTTGGTGCTGCCTGTACAGTTTGAGTCTGTTACTGCTATTGCAACCGACGATGACCTGCTCGTAAATTTTACGACCCTTGAGGAAAATAACAACGATCATTTCAATATCCAGGCTTCCGGAAATGGAACCGATTTTCAAACCATAGCCACTATAAAATCAAAACATGCGGGTGCCGTATTTACCGGTGCTACCACCTACTCTGTGCGTACCGATAAAAATGGAAATATGGTGTTACTGGGGCTTTCTGTATTGGCGGCTGCAGCCCTGGGTTTTGGCGGAGCCCGCAGAAACCGGAAGATATTTATGTCGGCAGTATTGTGCTATGTACTGATTGGAATGGCGGCTGTATCCTGCCGCCGGAACAGTGCAGAAATTGCTCCGGTGGAAGGATCGCAAAAAGCCTTTATACGCATCGAGCAGGTAGACGCTGATGGTCACAGCAGCTATTCTAAAGTGGTAGCCGTAGTTAAAAAATGAGCAAAGATTGCTAGGGGCAGCACCGTGGGATGAGCGGGTTGGTCTGAAGGATCGCCTTTTATCGAACGGCTTAATTGTTCCGCGAAGGACAAACGCTGTATATGTTACAATACGCCCGCCAATGGCGGGCGTATTGTTGTTGCGGCAAAAATAAAAAGTGCGCGGTTCTTGTCACGAATAATCATGACAAGGCAGTTGCTGCGCTTCATGTACTTTTGTTCCGGTTAAGTCAATCAAAACTAACTGCTTTTATAAAAAGGCTCGTATAATCGCTTGCATTAAAGGTATTATAACCCTCTCTTAGTTTCTGTTATTCATACTGTGTATAAGCTGGGTGTTGAATCAGGCAAATGCTCCAATAAAATTAGTAGTGGGTTATGGGTATAGGTATTGGCTACAGATCCTGCCGGATGAATGCTAAACCAGCAGCCTATGGTGTGTTCCGGCGATGGCTATCCAGATCCGAGCCATTGTCAATCGTTCGGATCATTATCCTTCGGTTGGAGAGGCCTTTACATAAATAGAGCTAATTGTGTAATTTCCGGCTCTGGTTGTTTTTTCTGCTTTTTCCCTTCCACAGTTTCAACGGGTTTGTCGTTTTCAAAATAATGATTGACCCGGGTAATGTCAATGCCGGTAATCCGTTCGGTACCCTCGTTGTTCATTTTTTTATGAATGGTCAGCTGACAGTTGATGGACGTGCCGTTTTTGAACTGCACCTTGCCGGACTGCACCAGCTTCTTAAATTCTTTGGATTGCATGTTAAAAGAGCGGGGGCGGCCCTGGTACATACCGGTCCATTTATAGCTGCTCTTTTTTAATACCGGGGAAATGATTTCAATGTCTACATCGTCAATTTCCTCAGGCTCCAGTACATTTGTGGTAAGGATATACGCACCAAATGCATGCCGGAGCAATTGTTGTTCCTGTGTTGCAATAGCCTGATGTTCTTCCAAGGCTGTAAAACACACCCCATTGATTTTGGGATAGCGGGTTAGCAGCTCAAAGAAATTGGACCGTCGTTTTTTGATAACGTTACTGGTGTCCAGATTTGCGCAACTGGCTATCAGTTGCAGTGTCAGTTTTTCAATCTGCAGCCGTAACCGCTCATTGTCTGTTTGGATAAACCCCGCCGCGTCCATCAATTGTTCAATCCGCTTCCGGGCCTCGTCGCCGGCAGAAACCGACAATGGGGCTGTAACAACAGCTACCAATGCCGCAGTAGCGATGGTAACGGCGGCGGCGGCAGTTTTAGTTTCCTTTTTTAAGGTCACCCTAAAACGCCGCCTGAATCCCTTTTCCGACAATGGAACCGTTTCAATAATAACGCGCAGTTTAAGACGGGAGGCTACTTCCCGCACCAATGCCAGCAATTCATACTCGCATTTATTCTGGACAAGGGCATCCATCAAATGGGTGGCTTCTTCAAAAAAATAGGCAACTTCAATACAGTTGCTACCGGTAGGAGCTGCTTCTTTGTTTGTGCTCATTACTTCTTCTGCTTTCATCAAGGGTTGCGAAAGTAGCGCTTTTTTAACGGATGTCAAGGAAGATGGAACAAATCCTCATCCAACGCATAAGTCTCCGTTTGCTTCAGGTATTACGGTTTTATTTTACGTACGGTATGTCAGTGACCGCAAAGCCTATAAGATGCTTTTATGCTATGGTATTAGCGAATGTCGTGCGTTTCGCGGTTTTTTTCTCTGTGCGTAAGGCTACCGGCCGATCCGGTAAATATTACCTTTATCGGTAATGGTAAAAAGCATGCCGTTTACACAGGCGATATCCCGGAAGCGCTCGCTCTTATCTGCCAACAGCCGCTCTTCTCCAACCACTTTGTTGTTTTTGATCACCAGCCGGTCAATATGCTGTCCGCTGAGGGATGCTACAAACAAATTATTCTTCCACTCAGGGATGGCATTTCCCCTGTAAAAACAGATGCCGCTGGGGGAAATAACCGGATCCCAGTAATATACCGGTTGTTCCATTCCTTTTTGCTGCTGCAGGGCATTGCCTACTTTTGAACCGTTGTATTCGATGCCATAGGTGATCACGGGCCAGCCATAATTTCTTCCGGCGCGTATGATATTGATTTCATCACCGCCACGTGGGCCAAATTCGGCTTCCCAGGGTTCACCGGTGGCCGGATTGATATCCAGTCCCTGCGGATTGCGGTGTCCATAGCTGTAGATTTCGGGCATGGCGCCAGGTTTCTTCAGGAAGGGGTTACCCGCGGCCGGTTTGCCACTGGTGGTGATCCTGAATATTTTTCCAAGCCCGGACTGCAGTTGCTGTGCCTGCGCCCGCCCTTCCAAAATAGATCGCTCACCTACGGCTACCAATAGATTTCCTGATGCATCAAAAACAATCCGCGAGCCAAAATGCAGGTTGCTGTTTAAGGCCGGTGTGGCGCGGAAGATTACGGATACGTTTTCAACTTTTCCCGCGGCCTCATTCAGGGTTCCTTTGGCCACGGCCGTTAAGTTGCCTTTTCCCTGTTTTTCGGAGTAGGTCCAATAAATCGTTTTATTGCGGCCGTAACTGGGGTCAAACGCCACATCCAGCAAGCCGCCCTGACCCACCAGGTCAACGGTCGGGAAACCGGTGATCGTTTTTACCAGGCTCCCGTTCCGGTTGCGTATTTCCATATGACCCGATTTTACCGTAACCATCAGTCGGCCGTCGGGCATCGCTACAATGGCAAAAGGAGCGCCTACCTTCTCTGCTATTTTTTCTACCTTATAGCCGGTGGTGGTCTTTGTTCCTTTTACCCGGGTTTGACCGTTAAAGGCCGGTCGGTAATTACTGTTGGGGGCCTTCTTTTCTACAGCGGGTAAGGTATCCGTGTAGGGATGAGCCATAAAAAGCGGGTTGTTTGTGGCTGCAGCTGTAGCACAAGCGATGAGAAAGGTTGCCGAAAAAAGACCCCGGGTTTTGTTATGCATAAAGTTGTTTTATAAAAATGGATGATAAAATTAGGATGATCCGGTAAAGAACCTCCGTTTTAACCGGTTTATTTGTGTTTTGAAGAATGTGTATTACGTCCGCCATTCGGCCACTGTTGCGGCAAGTGTGTGCACCGTCAGAAAGAAGCGTTTAAACCACTGCTTCTGCTTTTTTAGATTTCGCAACACCGTTGGTCATTGACGCAGGAGTCGTCATTTTAAGCGTACCGTTGTATTGCCCGCCCAGCTCTACCTCAAAAGCTTCTACCTCGATATCGCCGTCGATCAGTCCGGTGCTTTTAATATACAGGTAGCGGCATTGTATATTGCCATATAGTTTTCCGTGCACAACGATGATGTTGCTTTTTACGGCGCCCCTGATCTCCGATTTTTCCCCGAGAATAATGCCTTCTTTAAGATCAATGTTCCCTTCTATTTTCCCATCAATGCGGATGGCTCCTTCGCCCAAAATGTCGCCCTTAATCAGCATGCCTTCGTCAATCACCGTATTAATTGCGATATTGTCTAAATTCGTTTTTTTCTCCCTGGATGTATTCTTTTGGAACATAGTGCTACTATTTTGTATAACGAGAAGGATCGGTTCTGACCCCGTTTATAAGGATCTCATAATGTAAATGCGGACCGGTACTTCGCCCCGTGCTGCCTACTTCCCCGATCTTCTCGCCGGAGCGTATTTTTTGTTGTTCTTTGACGTTTATTTTGGATAAATGCCCGTATAAGGTTTGGAATCCATTTTGATGTTGCACGATTACACAGTTTCCATATCCGCCTTTGGGTCCGGCATGCACAACCGTGCCATCTGCAGTCGTTTTTACGGTTTCTCCGATCTCACCCTTGAAATCAAGGCCACTGTGACTTTCAACAGAACCGTTGCCGAATGGATTGTAGCGGTGCCCGAATCCCGAGGTTTGCTCACCAAAATGCGGTCTTCCGATAGGTGTATGGCGGATCAGGTTTTCTGCCTTCACCAACCCTGAATCATAAAGTGAGGCCACTTCGTCAATGTTCGTCATGTCAAAGATTTCGGGGCCGCCTGCATGCTCCAGTGTCAGTTTTGATAGTCCTCGTTCGGCAAGGAGCCGGTTGATCTGTTGCATACGCTGATCGATCGATTTAAATGCCGCCTTTATTTTTTCTACATTGACTTCTTCTCTTACACGGTTCACATGCTCCAGCCGGCTTTTGTAGGCAAGGGAATAAAAGCTGCTGGTTTTTTTGAAGATAAAAAAGCAAAGCGATGCACATAACAAAAGGATCAGGGTGATGCCGGCAATCAGATACTTCCTCCATGATAGCAATAAGGCCGTGGGAACCTGGACTGCTTTTTTTTCTTTGCCAGAGTTGTTGACAAACAATACAGAAGTTTTATGTTTGAGCATGGCTGAATACGTTTCGGCGCCGTAAGATACGGTAAATCTGTTGTATGATAAAAAAACAGTCTATGAAAAAACGGCCTTGTTACTACTGATTTCGGTTGGGTTTCGATATCTTTTTGAAACGGCCCCAGCCCTGTTTTTACACTCCATTCACGCTGAAAAACGGAATAAAAAACAGGCTGGAAAAGCACTGGAGACCGTAGAGGGATGATTTTATTTTTCGGTTGGATATCATGGTAGATGGAGTTTTAATGGTTTGAATTTCAGGATCTTGTGATGGTTGTTGCTTAGCTAACCACCCTAAGAATTGCCAAATATTGGTTTTATACGGCGTTTTGCAGACCGTAGCTTTGTGGTATCAATTTAAAAAAAGTGCTTTACAACGCACCCGATTGAGCTCAACAACCAGGATTCGCTTGTCTCGTTTTTGTTTGCCGCCCGGCGATATTGACCATTGAAGAAAATATTATAAAGATTAAACAAAAGGAGACGTAAAATGAAGACTTTATTAACAAAAGCTGCAAATGCGGCCTATCAATTGGGACTCTTGTTTTCCAATACCATTACCACAAAGAACATCTACATCAAATAGATGTGTTTATAAGCAAAACCTTAATTAAAAATCATAAAACAATTACCATGAAATTTAAAGTATTATCACTCGTTCTGGCAGTAGCGCTTGCCACTACTATTTCTGCAGGCAATGTTATCGCAAACGATAACGTTGACAATCCTGTTGAGTTAAAGTACATCAACTCAAATACACAATTGCCGATCTATCAACTGCGGTTGAACAACCTGAATAAGGGAACGTACGCGGTTGCAATCAAAGACGAAACCGGCGAGGTATTGTATAATGAAACGGTTTCCGGTGCTAAAATCGTACGTAATTACCAGTTCGATACCCAGCTGCCGGCTGATGTAAAGCTGACTTTTGAAGTAAGCGATATAAAGAACAACAGCGTTAAAGTATACAATATCAGCAAATCTGCTAAAACTGTAGAAGTTGTTGTTGTAAACGAAGTAAAATAACCAGTAAGTAATCGTTGAAAAAACGTGTGAGCTGTCTGTAAAGACAGCTCTTTTTTTGCAGTATGGCAGCGGAGGAACATAAAAAATGAGCGATGATTCTTTTTGAGATCACCGCTCATTTACCTTTATGATTGTATAGCTTATTTAAGAGCGTTCCGCCATGTCGGGGATGGCGTTTGTTTTGTAAGCTCCCTCATCGAGTTTCTCTTTTACAGCAGAGAAAGCCTCCAGGGTAGCTTCGATATCTTCATCTGTATGACTGGCCGTAGGAATCAGGCGGTAAATAATATGGCCCTTGGGAATTACAGGATATACTACGATTGAGCAAAAGATGCGATAATTTTCCCTCAGGTCCATCACCATTGCGGTAGCTTCTTCAACGCCGCCTTTCATATAAATAGGGGTCACCACGGAATCTGTTGTACCGATATCAAAGCCGCGTTCCTTCAAACCGTTCTGCAATTTTAACGCATTGTCCCAGAGTTTTTGCTTAAGTTCCGGGCGGGTGCGCAGCAGCTCCAGGCGCTTCAGGTTGCCTATCACCAGCGGCATAGGCAGGCTTTTGGCAAAAATCTGACTGCGGATATTGTAGCGGATATAATCAATGATCTTACGGTCGCCGGCAACAAAGGCCCCGATAGACGCCATCGATTTTGCAAATGTTGAAAAATAGATATCGATCTGGTCCTGTACGCCTTGTTCTTCACCAGCACCGGCACCGGTTTTGCCCAATGTGCCAAACCCGTGTGCATCGTCTACCAGCAGGCGGAAATCGTATTTACCTTTCAGGGCTACAATTTCTTTCAGTTTGCCCTGGTCTCCGGCCATACCAAAAACGCCTTCGGTGATCACCAGGATACCGCCGGATTTTTGTTTTTCGATCAGCGCCGTAGCCCGCTCCATTTGTTTTTCAAAGTCTTCAATATTGTTATGTTTGAATACAAAGCGATGACCCGGGTGCAGTCTTAATCCGTCGATGATGCAGGCGTGACTTTCCGCGTCATAAACGATCACATCATGACGGCTGCACAGCACATCGATGATGCTTACCATGCCCTGGTAACCAAAATTCAGCAACACGGCGTCTTCTTTGTGTACAAATGCTGCCAGTTCTGCTTCCAGTTGTTCGTGCAGGTTAGAGTTGCCGCTCATCATGCGGGCGCCCATCGGTAATGCAAGACCATATTGAGCAGCACCTTCAGCGTCAGCCTTTCTGATTTCGGGGTGATTGGCCAGTCCCAGGTAGTTGTTGAGGCTCCAAACGATTACATCGTTGCCCCGGAATTTCATAACGCTACCAATCTCTCCCTCTAATTTAGGAAACGCAAAATAACCGTGAGCTCTTTCCCTGTGTTGACCAATAGGCCCGTAATTTTTTAATAGCCGCTCAAAAATGTCTGCCATATAATGATTCGATTTTTAAATAAAATAATGCGCAAATATACGATAGTTCAGCCGTCAGACCGCTACCGGCTGTTAGCCGTTTGCCTGTAGCGTTTGGCACACAGCGTTCGGCCTTCAGCCGCTAATCATCAACTGACCGGTGAATGCCGACGGCTAAGCGCTAAAGCTATTTCTCGCCTTCCTGGTTTTTATTTTTATCTTTTTTCTTAAAAAGCCCGCCCAGAAATCCTTTCTTCTTTTTAGGCTCATCTGCAGAACCGATGGGCTTTCCCTGTACGGCTTTAGACGGTTCTTTTTTGGTAGTGTCCTTCACAGGCCCCTTTTCATCGGTTACCGGCTTGGATTCGGGTCCGATGTATTCATTATTGTTCTGCATATAGTCCTGTTCGGTGCCCAGCCCTGCATCTTCTCCCTCTGCTGTGGGCTCGGGGTTTTCAGAAGTGACATATTGAGACGGATCGGCACTGAGTACTTCGTTTTCCATAGTAGCCGGCTCTGCAAATTTTTCATCCTTATTAATGCCCAGCGATTTGTCGGCGTATACTTTTTTAAAGAATGCTTCCCAGATCGGGCGTGCTGCTTCACCACCAAAACCGCCCTTACCCTCATTACGGATGAAACGGTCATCACAGCCTACCCAAACACCGCCCAGCAACTGAGGCGTAAAACCCATAAACCAGGCATCACTGTTGTCGTTGGTGGTGCCGGTTTTTCCGGCCATCTCCGCAGCACCGAGGCGGGCACGCAATCCCGCGGCGGTACCTTTATCTACAATCCCCTGCATCATGCGGCTCATGGTATAAGCGGTGGCTTCGCTGATGGCCTCTTTGCGGTTCACGCTGTAGTCAAAACGCTTGATTACATTGCCATTCCGGTCTTCAATGCGGCTGATAAAATACGGCTTGGTAGAAAACCCCCGCCCTCCAAAAATGGAATACCCCCAAAGCATTTCAAAAAGTGAAAGTTCGCAGGCCCCCAGGGCAATGGAAGGGAAGGCGGGCACTTTTGTAGGGATATTGATCCGCTGTAGGAAATTAACAAACTGGGCCGGGCCCACGATCTTCATAATGTAGGCGGTGGCACAGTTGCGCGACCATGCCAGGGCAGAGGCCATTGTCATCGACCGGCCGGTACAGGTTCTTCCGGTGGCCGGCACCAGCTGCCCGTTGCCAAAATTCTGCTGTACATCTTCAACCATCGATTCAGGCGTCATATTCTGTTCTTCGATCGCCTCGGCATATAACAGCGGCTTGATGGTAGATCCTACCTGGCGCTTGGTTTTCAGGTTTACGTGATCGTATTTGTAGGTCTTGAAATCGATACCCCCCACCCAGGCTTTTACTTCACCGGTTACCGGGTCCATTACCATAAAGGCCGATTGTACCATCGTGCGGTGATATTTGATGGAATCATAAGGCGTCATGACCGTATCCCGCCCTTTGCTGGCATTCCAGGCAAAAATGCGCATGGGCACTTTTTTATAAAAGCTGGCCTTGATCTCTTTATCAGAAAACCCATCATCAGCCATATTCTTCCAGCGGTCGCTTTCCTTCATCGCCCGGAGTAAAATATTGTCCCGGCCTTTCCATACGGCCCCGCTTTTTATAAACGACTGGCGCACCAGCGCACGCTGCAGGTTGGGTACCTGCATATACACCGCTTCTTCTGCATATTGCTGCATCAGCGGGTTGATGGTGGTATAAATTTTTAAACCATCTTCGTAAAGGCTGTAAGAAGAGCCATCCGGTTTTTTCAACCCCGGATCTTTTAAAATCGTCTTTAATTCATCGCGCAGCACATCCCGGAAATAGGGCGCATAACCGGTGTTCTCATCCATTTTTTTATAGTTGAGTTTCATTGGCATGGCAGACAGGCGCTCGCCTTCAGCGGACGAAAGGTTGCCGTTTTCCACCATCCGGGAGATTACCAGGTTTCTGCGGTCAATGGCCAGCTTTGGATTTCTCCGGGGATTGTAGATCCCCGGCCCGTTAATCATTCCTACCAGCAGGGCTGCTTCATCCACACTTAGCCGGTCCGGCTCTTTTTGGAACCAGGTCCGGGCCGCATTGCGGATCCCATATACATTATCGCTGAATGGAACGGCATTCAGGTATAAAGCAACAATTTCTTCCTTGGTAAAATTGCGTTCCAGTTTTACGGAAATGATCCATTCTTTTAATTTCTGGATAACCCTCAAGGCTTTATTGCTTGCACGCTGGTTAAACAGGGCCAGCGCCAGCTGTTGGGTAATGGTACTGCCGCCGCCTTCTTTCCCCAGTAAAAAAATCGCCCGCAGGGTTCCTTTCAGATCAATGCCGGCATGATCATAAAAACGTTTGTCTTCCGTTGCAATCAGGGCATTGACCACATTGGGAGAAATATCACGGTACTTTACCAGCGAACGGTTTCCGTTCGGCAAATAGTATTTTCCCATCAGTGTGCCATCCGCTGCCAGTACTTCGGAGGCCTGCATAATGGTGGGGTTTTCCAGCTCCGCCAGCGAAGGCATTTTGCCAAATACGCCCCAATTGGCCAAAAGCACGGTCAAAATACCCGCTCCGAATAAAATGAAAAAAATTCGCCAAAAAATACGAACGGATTTCTTCATATATCAATGATAAAGTGTTTATAATAAAATCTGGTACCAAAAATAAGTAAATGCCTTTCTATAAATAGAAAATACCGGGATAATTTAAGGCGGTTTTATCAATTGATGGTTCATTTTCAATGCTTTTTCCTGAGCCTTCATTTTATGGGTGGCTCAAACTTCCGCAAAATGGTTACTTTTGCGACGATTAATAACTGATACCGAATGAAGTTTAATTTGACGCAGATGCCGGAACGGTACGTTCGTCCACGTACAAACGGCATCACAATGGTAATGGATAAAGGGTTGAGTATAGATGAGGCAACAAGTTTTATGAGTGTTTCTCATCCCCATGTAGATGTATTAAAGTTGGGATTTGGTACCGCGGTAGTAACCCCGAACCTGGAAAAGAAGATTGAAGTGTACCGTTCTTATGATGTTCCTGTTTATTTTGGAGGTACTTTATTTGAAGCCTATCTAGTACGCAACCAGGTAGACGATTATATTGCCATCTGTAAACATTTCGGGATCGATTATATGGAAGTGAGCGATGGCTCCATCAGCATTCCTCACGCAGAGAAATGCGGTTACATTGAAAAGCTGACGAAGCACGGAACCGTTTTAAGCGAAGTGGGCAGTAAGGATGCCACCCATATTATTCCGCCGTATAAATGGATTGAGCTGATGAAGGCCGAACTGGAAGCCGGCTCTTCTTATGTGATTGCGGAGGCCCGGGAAGCAGGAAACGTGGGCATTTATCGTGGCACCGGTGAAGTACGGGAAGGACTGGTACAGGAGATTCTTACCCAGATTCCCTCGGAAAAGATCATCTGGGAGGCGCCGCAGAAGGCTCAGCAGCTTTATTTCCTGGAGTTGATCGGATGTAATGTAAACCTGGGAAATATTCCGCCCAATGAAGTCATTGCGCTGGAGGCCATGCGCATCGGCCTGAGGGGCGATTCTTTTGGATTATACCTTGATAATAAAACCGCGTTTTAATGCGACTGTTTGGTTTAATAGGATTTCCGCTAAGCCAGTCTTTTTCCAAACGTTATTTTACGGAAAAGTTTGAAAAAGAGGGGATCGGAGGCTGCCGGTATGAGGCATTTGAAATTCCTTCTATTCAGCACCTGCCGGCGTTGTTGCAACAGCACCCGGAGCTGGCGGGGTTTAATGTAACCATTCCTTACAAACAGGAGGTAATGGCGTTTTTACAGGAGCTGGACGGAGAAGCCGCTTCAATAGGCGCCTGTAATTGCATCCGGATCATCAATGGAAAATTAAAGGGTTACAATACGGATGCTGCGGCTTTTGAAACAACCTTACTGCAGCAATTGCAGCCACACCATACCCAGGCATTGATCCTGGGCACTGGCGGGGCGTCGAAAGCTGTGCGTTATACACTGGAAAAGCTGGGGATTGCTTACCAGTATGTTTCGCGCACGTCGGCGCCGGATGCGCTGGGGTATCAGCACCTGGATGCGGCAACGATGGAAGCCTATCCGCTAATCATCAATACCACGCCGCTGGGAAGCTATCCCAAAACAGAAGGAAAACCTGCGTTGCCTTATGAATGGATCACGCCCCGGCATTATTTATATGACCTTGTTTACAACCCGCCGCTGACGGCATTTCTGGAGGAAGGACAGCGCAGGGGAGCAGTGATCAAAAATGGTTATGACATGCTGGTAGGGCAGGCAGAATTAAGCTGGAACATTTGGAACAGTTAAGTTCCAGGCTTAAGTGCTATGTCAGATCCGGTTTTTTATTCAATGTGCTTCTGGAAGTTCAAGGTTTAACGTTTAAAACCGGATCCATTTTACGCTCTATCATCCGTTAATCATTCACTATTTCAGGTTCCCATGTCAGGTCCATTTTACGTTAGATGTTAGATGCCGGCTATAAGATGTCTATCGTCTGACGTCTGTCAAATATTAATCGGGGGAGGTTCACGGAGCAGGAGCGGCATCTTCAATTTTATATTTACTATTTCTTATTGGATATTTTACATTGCCGAAGGAAAGGCTTGAGGTTGGGTTCCCTTTTTATGCTTCATGTACAAACTTCTGACTACTCGGCATTTGATACCGTTTCCTGGCAGCCCGCAGCAGTTGTTCTATAAAAATCAGGGGCTTCTGTGGGCATATAAGGACGTCCGTGTACTAAAAGAACAACCTTGACCCGCCATTCCCAATTTCCTGTTTAATATGGGACCAGAGGAAGATCAGGATGCAGTAACGATATCTTCATCCCCACATTTTCAAATCAACCCATTAGCATATTACCTCATTGTTTGCGCTGCATCTGCATACAACTGCTTCACTTTGCGGTCGTACCACCATTTAGGTGCTGTTTTCTTCATCAGGGTATCGATATTCCGCATGCCAAAAAGGTTCCATACACCCTTTAACTTGCCGGACACACTGTTTTGCAAGGCCCTGAGACTCATAGCAAATCCGGCATCAATATACTCCATATGGTGCCAGTATCCGGCTGGCATAAACAGGGTGTCTCCATGTTCCAGGATCACTTCATATCCCCTGGCATTTTTTGCAGCCGGAAATTTTGCATAGTCGAATTTTTCATAATACTGCGCAAAATTTGCCAGGCTCAACACCTCCCAGGGTTTCCGGTACAATTTGTGCTGTTCCTCAAATGGAAAAAGCAATACCCTTTTTCTTCCCAGGAATTGTGTGTGAAGAATATGGCTGAGGTCGATATCGAAATGCATATGCGTAACGGAGCCCTGGCCGCCTACAAATAGCATGGGGAATTTTTTTACAAAGCCCCTCATGTAAGTATCAGGCCAGGTAAAATCGGAAACGATCTGGGGGGCATGCTGGAAAATGTTGAATAAAAAGATCCGCAGTTCTACCGGGCCTTTTTTCACCATCTCCAGGTATTCGCCAAATTTCATATAGGCATCTGCCGTATTAATTGGAGTATAGGAGTCGCTTTTTACATTATTGTAAACACCTACTTCCTTGTTTCCTACAATATCAATAAAATAATCCCAGTTCCATCTGGAAAAAGCAGGCCACTGACGGGCCAGGTCCCGGATCACCACGGGTTTATTTTGCTGATAATAGTTCTTTTTAAAATCTTCCGGGCTAAGCTGATCAAATTTATCTAAGGAGGTTAATTGCATAAAACAACAAATAAAGAGGCAAATTTAATGATAGTTTGATAAATAAAGGGTCGCCCTGGCAGCCGAAAGGGGGATTTCTGTGCCCCGGATAGGGTAAAAAAACTATCTTTGCGAGCTAAACAGAAACTACAAAGGGAAAACGTTGCAGGGCTTAAAAGATTTTATCGCTTCCATCTTCTCGCACCGGAAGAAACCCTAATTTGTAAAAGATTTGATAAATTTGAGATCCGGGATCAATCAAACTGACAGAAAGTGTTGCGATACAGCGGTTTTTTACGTTGTTTTGAGAGGTAGTGATCGTTTCAGTAGCTGGTCTAAACCAAAAAGCAGAAAGACAGAAAAATATGAAAAAAGCTCCTTTTAAGGTCGCATTATTAATCTCAACCTATAAATGGCCGGAAGCCTTGCAGCTGGTATTGCAAAGTGTTTTGTACCAAAGCCGGAGGCCAGATGAGATCATTATTGCGGAGGATGGCGACGACACACGCACGGCATGGTGTATCGGTGATTTTGAAAAACTGCACAGCATACCGGTAAAGCATGTATATCATGAGGATCGGGGTTTTCGTAAAAGTCTGATTCTGAATAAGGCCATAAAAGAGATTGAGTCGGATTATATTATTGAAATAGATGGCGATATTATCATGCACCGCGAATTTATCGCAGACCATATCGGTGCGGCCGAACAGGGATATTTTGTGCAGGGAAGTCGCACGATGCTGAAAGAATGGAAAAGCAAAGCATTGCTAAAAGCAAAAAAGATCAATCGGCTTCACCCCTTGATGAGCGGATTATACAGTCGGTTTAATGCTATAAGAATGCCCCTGTTTTCCTCCTTTTTTAAAGTAGATCCGTATAGTTCCCACAATGTAAAGGGATGCAATCTTGCTTTCTGGAAGGCTGATTATGTAAAAGTGAACGGGTACTACAGCGGATTTGAAGGATGGGGATGGGAAGATTATGAATTTGGCGAGCGGCTGATCAATGTAGGCGTAAAAAAGAAGCGGTTGAAAATGGCAGCGATCGGCTACCATATTTTTCATCCCTTAAGCTCGAGAGCCAACTTTGTACCGAATGAACTGATCTACCGGGAAACGGTACAGTATAAATACACCTACCGGCCCAATGGATATGTGGAGGCATAGCGGGTGATGATGTTTATAGGTATAGGTATAAAATGTTAATTATATACGGTTCGGATAAAGGCCGGTGTATATATCCGGATTAGTGACGGTTTTTAAAAATTATGAAGACTGTATTGTATTTTTTCCCGCTCAATCTTATGAAAAACAATACAGGGAGTATACGCCGGGCCTGGGGCATGCTGGAGGCATTTAAGAACGCGGATTGTGTTGTTGACTATGTATATAGCTTTGATTTATGGGGTGGGCCTATGGATGCAGCTGAGGCGGATGCGCTGAAAAAAACGGGCCTCGTTCGGGAAGTTTACGAACTTCGCAAGAAACCGGCCGGTTCCGGAGCGCTTAGCTACTCCATTCAATATCGCATTAACCGATTTATTAAAGATACAGCCTTCCGGCGGTCGATTCCAGATTTTGTAACGGCATATAACCGGCACTTGTTTAACACTATTCTCGAAAAGAACAATTATGACTATATTGTCATCAGCTATGCTTACTGGTCAGGGCTGGTTAAAAACAATCCTCGTATAAAGCAGGCAAAACTGATTGTCGACACGCACGATTTTCTTACAGCTCAGGAATTGGGCAAAAAACGCTTCAGTGCAGGTAGGGGCTTTGCTGATGAAATGCGGCGGCTTGGGTGTTTTGACCAGATATGGGCGATATCTATAGAGGAACAGTACCTGTTCCGCCAGTTTGTTGATAAGGATGTAAAGTTGATGCCTTACTGTCTCCAAGAGCAGGTAGTCCCCGAAGGGCAAGAAAAGGAATTTGATATTATTTATGTAGCTGGCGATAACCGCCACAACGTAAACGCGGCGAACTGGTTTTTTAAGGAGGTGTATCCGCTCATTGACTTATCTGTGCGGTGGTGCATTGTAGGTCGCATATGCGAACATATTCCGGACTGCGCCAATATACGCAAGGTGCCCTATGCACCAGACCTGCAACCGTATTACTCCCGGGCCCGGCTGGCTATATGTCCAATGCTTAGCGGTACCGGCGTAAAGATAAAAGTGATCGAGGCCCTTGCGTATGGGCTGCCGGTGGTGTGCAATCCCCAGGGGGTGGATGGGCTGGTTAATAAAACGGAAAATGGGTGTGTGGTAGCAGAATCGGCGAAAGATTTTGCTGAATCTATCTGGAAATTGCTGAATAAAGAAACTGATTATGCGGAGATAAAAAACCTTGCTGCAACTTACTTTCAAAAGAATCATTCGGAAAAAACCCTTTTAAATATCATCAAGAGTGTGCTGGTAGGCCAGTAATTTCTGTAGAATAGGGATAAGTTGAAATTGGAATAGCCGATATGTGTGCTACGTAAGATTCAAAATAATAACGAAGACGTTCTTATACTTTATTTCCTATTGTTGGGGAATAATAGGGGGAAGTGCGTACAACCGGAATTGTTTTTAATGAAAAATCACTCAAAAGAGATCTCCGGAGACCTGTAGAGAATGCCCTTAAGGTTTCCTTGAAGCATTACAAAAGTTTTACTGGTGCGGTTAGCGTATTGTGTCGTTTTACCGTTTTAACAAATAAATATGAAGCTGTTGTTGCAAAACGGCTTTTTTTGCCGTTATATGTAAGGTAAGTGGCAGCAATGCCTTGAAGATAACATTTTATTGAAAAACGTAAGTATAGTTGTATAAACCTTGATTTGCAATGATTCACAAGAAAAAAGTGCTATATTTTATGCCTGATCCACCTCTCAGAAAGGATCACGGATGCCGAACACGTGCCTTGCAATTTTTAGAATATTTTGACAGTAGGCCAGCTTTTTTTGACGTGGATTTTGTAAGTATAAAAGAAGTTGCCGGTTGGGACCAATATGATGATCGGGCGTTTAAACATCGATTTCCAAACTACGGTTTATATGTAGGCACTATTCAAATGCCCCGGAAGAATAAATTACGCTATTATTTTAAGTGGAAATTGCCCAACCTTGTCCGCAGGCAAAAACTTTTAAGTAAAGGCTCCCCAATTCAAGATCTTACTAACTCGTATTTGCAAAATCAGTTTAATCAGATCCTGCAAAAAAAGAAGTACGATGTCATTATCATTAGCTATGTTACTTGGGCGAATCTTGTTTGTAATAACCCGTATCTGAATGGAGCAAAATTGATTATTGATACACATGATTTCATGACAGTTCAATTTAAAGAGCAAAACGGTTTTAAGCTAGGGGCTGCATTTGAACGTGAAATAAAGCTGCTGTCCATGTTTGATGAGATATGGTCTATTTCCATGGACGAATATTATCTGTTTAGTCAGTTTCTGCAATCAAAGCACCGATTTGTTCCCGTAATGTTTAGCCAGGTTAATGAATCTTTTAAAGTCTTGCGTGACGGAAAAAAATATGATCTGATTTATGTAGCCAGTGACAATCCTAATAATATAAGATCTGCTAACTGGTTTTTTAAGCAGGTGTACCCAAGTTTGCCTAAAGAGCTAAAAATATGCGTTATTGGGCTTATATCAAAATATGTACCGGACTATTGTAATGTAGAGAAACACTCTTTTGTTGAGGAGCTACATGATTATTATAATAATGCTAGTATTGCGATTTGCCCGATGCTAGGGGGTACTGGGATTAAGGTAAAAGTTGTCGAAGCTATGTCCTACGGGCTACCGGTGGTTTGTAATTTAAGGGGACTAGATGGAATTCCTCTTAAATTTGATAATGGGTGTATAAGAGCTGATACACCGGAAGATTTTGCGAGCGAGATTGTTAAGCTGGCAAGAGACATTCAGTATAGGGGTTCGATCGCTAGTCAATCTAAAGCACTTTTTAATCGCTTCTTTACCATAAAGAAGGGATACGAAAATCTCGATTCTATTTTTGAGTTGCCAAAGCATATCAGTTCTTTTAACGAAAATGTTTCCCCAGTTGTGCCAAAAAGGGTATTAGATAAGGCGACAATGTAGACAAAGCCATTTTTTAGCAGGTTGAATGGTGGAGGATGAGCTGGATGCGGAGAGTTGCTTGAACGGGAAACCATTACTTTTTGCTAATTTCGTTATTGATAAATTGAGATAGCATCTTTCGTTTAATGTAGTAAATTATCATGTCGAATAAAGTTGCAGTAGTTATACCCGTTTATAAAACTGTTTTAAAAGAGTATGAAGAAATAAGTCTAACGCAGTGTTGCAAAGTTTTAGGGGCACATCACCTATTTTTAATTAAGCCGGAAGAACTTGATCATGCTATTTATACTCCTTTTTTCAGGAATAGTAAATTTTACACCGAATCGTTTTCCAGCCATTTTTTTAAGGATATAAAGGGGTACAATAATTTAATGTTATCGGCGGAATTTTACCAACGATTTTCGAATTACGATTTTATACTGATATACCAAACTGATGCTTTTGTATTCAAAGATGAATTGCAATTTTGGTGCCGCCAGGGGTTTGATTATATTGGTGCTCCGTGGGTAGAGCGGTATAAATGGAAGAGAAAAATCAGGTCTCATCTACACTACCGTTTTAACAGAAAACAGGCAAACAGTAATCAGCCCACACTGCTGCAGTTTTATAATCGTGTGGGGAATGGCGGTTTTTCTTTAAGAAGGACCGAGAAATTTTATAATTTATGTAAAACGGAACGGGACCTAATTGATTTTTATAATGCCAACAATGATAGTAAGTTTTTTAATGAAGATGTTTTTTGGTCGCTGGAGGTTAATAGATTAAAAAAGCGTTTGAATATTCCGGACTATAAAGAGGCGATGCATTTTTCTATTGAACAACAACCAGAACTTGCTATGAAATTGATGGATAATGAATTGCCATTTGGGCTTCATGGTATAAATATTTACCCTGATTTTTGGCGCCCTTATATCCATCGGGCAGGATATTTAAAATTTTAAGACAAAAGATAAAGCAGTAGTTTCATGCAGGTATCAAATTACTGACGAATAATTAATTGATTTGTAAATTTTATGAGCGTTCAAACCAAGCCAAATGTTGCCGTGATTACCTTCCTTTGCCCCTTTCCCGTATCGGATGGCGGGCGGTTCGGTGTTTTTGGTCAAATTAACGATCTGAGAAAATTTTTTAATGTTACGCTGATTTTTAAGGTAGCGGTAACCGAAAAACCGCATGTGGATGCATTGCAGGCGATGTGGCCGGAGGTGGAGATCCTGCCGGTTTATAGCAAAGATGTCATGACCAATCATGCATTAAAAAAGAAAGTGTCGGTGTTTAAGAAAATATCCCGGCTGATCAAAAAACTCAAAAAAAGAAAAGAAAGAAACAGACCGTGGCATCAGGGCGTGTCGAATCCACACCGGCATTATCCTTTTTTACCGGTTGACCGGGAAATTGTTGATTTTATTGAAGCGCTGTTTCTAAAGAAGCAATTTGACATTGTTCAAGTGGAGTACAGCGATCTGCTGCCGCTGGTCCATTCCCTGCCGCATTCGGCAAAAACAGTATTCTTTCAGCATGAAAACCGGTATCTGATTTTACAGGATTATTTCAGGCTGTATAATGACAAAAGTCTCTATGCTTCGCATGTGATCGATACGGTAAAATTCACGGAGCTGAACCTAATGAATCGCTACGACAGGGTACTGGTGTTAAACCGGAATGATTTTGCACAATTACAGGAAGGTGTTCAGGAATCCAAGCTCAGGCTATGGCCTACAGCAGTTCCCGATATGTTTTATGCAGGGGGTGATAACCGGCTGCAGCCAGACAAAGCAGAAAAAATTGTGTTTTTGGGCTCCCAGGGACATCCGCCCAATGAAGATGGATTGAAATGGTTTATCGAGGGCATGTACCCGCCTGTTTTAAAACAAACGGGGATGAAACTTTATGTTACCGGCGTGTGGGATGAGTCGTTTAAGAAAAACTATCCGGAAGTTGTTTTTACAGGGTTCCTTCCGGACCTCACAGATCTGCTGCGCGGTGCTGTACTTATTTCCCCCATACGATTGGGCGGGGGAGGGATCCGTATCAAAATCCTTCAGTCTATGGCCGTGGGAGTGCCGGTGATTACCACGTTGCTGGCTTGTGATGGGATGGAAGGAATTAAGCATGGAGAAAATATCTTTATTGCGGAAAAGGAAGCTGAGTTTATTTCAATACTGCAGGACCTGGCTGCCAGGGATGGTTTGTATGCTTCTGTGTCGGAGCGCTCAAGGGCTTTTATACGGGAACATCACAGCGAGCAGGTTACATCGCTGATACGTCAAAAGGTGTACAATGAATTGTTAGCCGAAGAACAGGATATCGATCAGGGCCAATGACCGGAGACAAAACAGTGCGTTTTAAAAAATGAAACAATGGAAAAGCAAATGGTAGAGGATTATTTGAATGAAAAGAAGTATGTACTTGAAGAATCCATGCAGGCATTGGGAAGAGAGCGGCTGTTTTATGTTCCGGTTCATTTGGGTTATGTGCGGATCAGTACATTTGAACTTATAGCGGAAGAGATCCGGAAGAACAATGTGGCGGGCGCTGTTGCGGAACTTGGGGTGTACCGCGGGGATTTTGCCCGGTACATCAATGAGGCGTTTCCGGAGAAACGCTTCTATCTTTTTGACACATTTGAAGGCTTCGCCCAAAAAGATGTTTTCATTGAGAAAGCACATAACTACAGTTCGGGTATGCAGGACTTTTCAGATACCAATGTTGCACTGGTTTTGGACAAAATGATAAACCCTGATAGTTGTATCATCAAAAAGGGGTATTTCCCGGATTCAATCGAAGGGCTGGAGGATGATTTTGCATTTGTTTCTCTTGATGCGGATTTATACCAGCCCATCTTTGAAGGCTTGAAGTATTTCTACCCCAGATTATCCAAAGGCGGATTTATTTTTATTCATGATTATAATAATGCCGAATATAAAGGGGTAAAAAAGGCAGTTACGGATTATTGCAGTGATCAAGGGGTACCCTTTGTACCGATTTGCGATCCCTGGGGAACTGCGGTTATTGCAAAGTAAAGCTGTATGATTTTGTTGCTGATTGCTAAAATGAATATGCATAATGATAATGTCCCACAGCTAAGACACTACACATCGAGTAGCGCTTTTTCATAATGAGAGGGATATCAAAATGTTTTTGGAGATAAGCTTTCCGGGCATACAGCAGGCAGCATATTTCAGATCGATAGCAACCGCAACGAGATAACTGAGAGGTTCGACGATAGAAAGCTATTTAGTCTAACCTGGAAACCTACCGCCTAAGGTGGTAGTAATGGGTTGGGAGCTACACTGTAATCAGTATTCTACGTTCACCCATTAAATGCTTAGGGCTGTTTATAGGTTGGGAACAACACCACTCTTTTGAGTTTGCGTTTGGCAACCTGTAACAATAATACATGAAATTACTGCTTGTGTAATGATGTCTGCTAAAAGTGGATTGTTTTTATAGGAGCCTGAAAAGGAACTGCACCAGCCAAGAAGCTGATGCAGTATTGAAAACTTTAACACCCGAAATTTGGTTTTCAGTATAGGAGACAGTTATATGAAAACCCTATTATATTTTGCTGCTAATTTATATTAGGTCCTTTTATCCAACATCCATTGAAACGGGAAGTATCAGCTAAAAGTTGATTTAAATTTGGAATCCTTTTAATATTATCATCGCTTCCAAAATGATATCGAATAAATGCGGGGTCATAGGTAGTTATCCAGCGGGCATAATAGTAATAAATATTCCCATCATTCAAGGCTTCAACCAAGTATACTTTGTCATCTGGGGTATTATTATAAATCCCACGTGCTAAAAATGCATCTGCAAGAGGGGTGGTTCCAGAAGGCCACCTGGGTAAGCCTAAAGGTTCTCCAATTGGTGTAGGGGACGTATTATTTTGCGTTAAAGTGATATTATTAGTATCAAAAATACTATTATATATATAGGATGTATATATATGCCTAAATAGCCCATCGAATACAACATATATATAACCATTTGTGCTATTCCGATAAAAGGTTCCATCAGGAGGATTTCCTATAACTGAATAATATCCGTTTAAAAGCATCGGGCCAAACGTCTGCCCGGCTGTTGAACTCCAGTAAGAGTATTGAACTGTTACTGTTTTTCCTATATTGCTACTGCGTAGAATAACATTATTAATATGGATATCCAGGAAGGCGCCATTATTGTAATCTGCGGCATTATAGGTTTTGTAATCTGTTATAGGTTCAATTTGGCCGGAGCTTGTTTTATAAACCAATCTGAGCGTTATGGTACCGGGTTCAAAGCCGCCTCCCTGGGGTGGATAACTTCTGGCGGCTTGTAGATAAAAGTTAACAGATAGGCTATCTCCGGTGATGCGGATATTACTGCCTTCTGACGGCGTTGCAGTGAATGTTGTTATAACAGGATCAGCCTTGGCTGCAATAAAGGAGCAGATCAATAGGCAATAAAGAAGTAGTTTTTTCATGTTGTTAATATTAAAGGTTATTATTTCTCATATTGTGCTTTGTAAATATTGGAGGAATTATATCTTTCTGTAGCTTCAGAAATTGTAATGCGGAATCCCGTATCAGGAATGTAAAACTCTTCAGTAGAAAGATCTGTTTTGATTTTGGAAACCGGAACATTTAAAACAGTTGATAAGAATTTCAAAACCTTATCCTGATTTTCGATATTGGCAACCTCTTTTTCATTTTTTGCCTCGACGGGATTTTTTTTACAGGCATTAAAGCCTAACTGGCATGCTAACAGAATAGCAAATGCCATAAACATGTTTTTTTTCATTTGTTAAAAGTTAAAGTTAAAGAAAGAGATACTTGATTATTATTGTAAATCAATTAGTTGTCGTTGGAAGTGTATCTGGTGAAGGCTAATGTAAACGATAATATACATAAGAATTTGTGCTTTTGGTTATTTATAAGATCATGTTCCCTTACTTAAGAAAGACGCAACAGTGTCTGGCGAAATTGTTCTTCATAATAGCATTGATCAACATGGTTTTGAGGGGTGTGTTACAAACATACGTCTAAAAAAGTATATTACAAAATTTAAATACGAAATCTTTTATCATGCCTCCGTAGCTCGTATATTATTGCAAATCCGACAAGTGTTGGTTTTTCTCGTACCTTTGCGCGTTTTAATGTATAAACGCGGATGGGTTTAAAAAAATTTAAGCGGCTTTTTAAATATATCGGGTATTATAAAGGAAAGATCGTCCTGTATATTTCGATTACGATCATTGCTTCCTCATTATCAGTGGTTTCTTTGGGGATGCTGGCACCGCTGATGTCGCTTATTTTTAAGGTAGACGGAATTGGAGGACAAAACATATTGAACAAGTTGCCCGGAGGGCGCTATGTTGGTGCAGAATTGGAAAGATTGGTCAACAATGGCCAGCAAATGCATGCGGTGCTGCTCTGTTGTGTGCTGGTGATCATTTCGGTTTTTCTGAAAAACCTGTTGTTGTATGTATCCTCGCTGATTTCGGTTCCGGTAAGGAGCTCCATCATCATTCACCTGAAAAATGACCTCTACGCCAAAGTGCTGGGCCTTCCGGTAGGCTATTTTTCCGAACAGAAGAAAGGGGATATTATGAGCCGGATGACCAATGATGCCAACCTGGTGGAAAGTTCCATTGTGAATACGATGGAAGGGTTGATTAAGGACCCGGTAATGGTAATCAGCTACCTGGTGGCAATGGTGGCCATTAGCCCCAGCCTCTCGGTATTTTTATTGATCCTGCTGCCTGCAACGGCCTTTATAATCGGCCGTATCAGTCGCACCCTTAAAAAACAAAGTAATGCGGCGTCACTGCGGGTGGGCGATACTCTCTCGATACTGGATGAAACGCTTACCGGCATTCGCATCATTAAGGCATTTACCGCTGAAAAAATACTCAACAACCGGTTTGTTACGCTCAACAATACCTTGCTGGGCATCAATAAAAAAATGGCCGCCCGCAGGGATCTGGCTTCTCCGTTGACGGAATTACTGGGCGTTGTAGTCTTATGCGTAATCATTTACTTCGGGGCCAATCTTATCCTGAACGGCAACGCCCTGGGGCCTGGTGACCTCATTTCCTTTATCGCAATTTTTGCTATGATGATCAACCCGGCCAAGTCCCTGGCTGCATCTTTTTTCAGGGTGCAGGAAGGTGCCGCCGCCATCGAACGCATTGAAGGATTGCTCACCACGCCGGAAAAGGTAGAGGACACTGGTACGAAAAAGCTGGAAACATTTGATGAAGGCATCGAATTTAGAAACGTGTCCTTCGCCTATAACGAAACGCCGATTCTAAAAAATGTCAGCCTGTTTATCCCTAAGGGGAAAACGGTAGCCCTGGTTGGTAGCAGTGGCGCCGGGAAAAGCACCCTGGCCGACCTGGTGCCTCGTTTTCATGATGTAACATCTGGCGAGATTCTTTTTGATGGGGTCAATATCAAGGACTACAGCCTGGAGTCGATCCGGAAACAAATTGGCATTGTAAGCCAGGAGCCGATCCTGTTTAATGATACCATTCGTAACAATATTACGCTTTCCGACCCTGATGCTCCGATGAGCGAAGTTGAAAGCGCTGCCCGGATAGCAAATGCCTACCGGTTTATTGAAAATAAGCCCGAACAATTTGATACCAATATCGGCGACAGGGGCGCAAAATTAAGCGGCGGGGAAAAGCAGCGGCTTACGATTGCCCGGGCGGTATTAAAAAACCCACCCATCCTGATCCTGGATGAAGCCACTTCTTCGCTCGACACCGAAAGTGAACGGCTGGTACAGGATGCGATCAATAATATGATGAAAAACCGTACTTCGCTGGTTATTGCGCACCGGTTGAGCACGGTGCGGCATGCGGATGAGATCATCGTATTGAATAAGGGTGAAATCGCCGAGCGGGGATCGCATACAGAGCTGATGCAAATCCAGGGAGGTATTTATAAAAAGTTGGTGGATATGCAGGAGATGGTGTAGAGGAGGAAATTTAAAATATAGAACTTTGAATTTAAAATGTAAAAGGTGGGAGCGAGCCTGCTTTCAGCTCCTTCTCTTCAAAGAGTATTTTTCATTCACTACCACAAGGCCAGCGCAGGAAATCCAAGGGGATTTTTCAATATTCGGGTTCTCATTGCGACCATTGCGGATGCGTTGCGCCCATCGCGTTAAACCGGACCTCATATTTAGCAGCATTATTCATATTCAACAATGCCTCGGATGCGGCACGAAATCAGCGAAACTTGTTGCACCGAGCATGTCTTCCGGCAACTAAAAATTGCCTTAGGAAACGGCATTGAATGTAGAATATAGAATTTTGAATTTAAAATGTAAAAGGTGGGAGCGTTTCTGTTTTCAGACTTATTTCAACCGGTATGCGCATCCGTTTTTAACAATAATATTTCTCATTCTAAATGTTCATCCGCCCTGGCAGACCTGCTGCTTTCTGCACTTACATCTAGTCGTTAGGATTTAGTGTTTAGTATTTGATGCCTGGCATTTGGTGATTAATATTTAATTCGATAGTTCTCATTTTACATCTCCTTAGCCGGTATTTATGGCCAGTTTGCCGATCTGAGCAACTGAAAATGAGGAATATGGAATATTATTTAATAACTTGGTGTATTATTTCGATTAAATTTGTTTCATCAAATCCAAAAATACAAACACATGAAAGGAGTTACGTTAATCATTGTTATTCTGCTGGTCATCCTCGGCTTTATGGGATGCAATGGCTATAACGGCCTTGTAAAGGAGCAGGAAAGTGTAAATAAAGCCTGGAATAATGTACAGAGCGAGTATCAAAAGCGAAATGACCTGGTAGGTAACCTGGTGGAAACTGTGAAAGGTGCTGCGAATTTTGAGAAATCGACCCTCACCGACGTGATCAATGCCCGCGCAAAAGCTACATCGGTTCAGGTAAACCCCGAAAACCTTACGCCTGAGAAACTGGCGGAATTCCAGGCAGCGCAGGGGCAGATGACCAGTGCTTTGGGACGGCTGCTGGTTACGGTAGAAGCTTATCCCGAATTAAAAGCCAATCAGAACTTCTTACAATTGCAGGGACAACTGGAAGGCATCGAAAATGATATCCGGGCTTCCCGGCAAACGTTCAATACTGCCGTAAACAGCTATAATGTGAAGGTGCGTTCCTTCCCGATGAACATCTTGGGTGGTATCTTCGGATTTCATGCCAAGGAAGGATTTAAGGCAGATCCGGGTGCTGAAAATGCTCCTAAAGTAAAATTCTAAACCGGTAACCGATGAAGAAATCCGGTTTCATCATAATTGCAGTGCTGGCGGTTATCGGCATCTATTTCCTGGTTTCGTACAATTCCTTTGTAAAAAAGGACGAAAAAGTGCGGCAGCAATGGAGCGAGGTGCAGAATACCTACCAGCGGCGCCTGGATCTTACGCCTAACCTGGTGAGTACTGTTAAAGGGATCGCCGGGTTTGAGCAGTCGACACTGGTAGCCGTGGCAGAAGCCCGTGGCCGCGCGCAGCAGGGATTGGGTGGGGAACCAACACCGGAAAACTATAACCGGCAGTCGGCCTTGCAGGATTCCCTGGCAACGGCCTCAAACCGGATCATTGCGGTTATTGAACGATACCCCACTTTGAAAGGAACAGAGGCGTACCGCGGGTTACAGACCCAGCTGGAAGGCAATGAACGCCGCATCAAGGTAGCGCGGAATGATTTTAACGCGGCCGTGGCGGTGTACAACAGTGCGGTAAGAAGTTTCCCGGGCAATATTGCCGCCGGTATCCTGGGTTTTAAACCCCGGGAAGGATTCCAGGCGGTTGCCGGTGCCGATCAAAACATAGCAATTAAATTCTGATAACGTGGCCTTTTCTCTATTTAACCGGAATCCTCGGGAAGTGCTGACCAGCGCTGAAAAGGAGCAGATCGTGGAGGCGATCCGCCAGGCGGAAAGCCGCACCAGTGGTGAGATACGGGTATATATCGAAAGTCATAACAAATATGTAGACCCAGTTGACCGTGCCGCAGAGGTGTTCTTTAAACTGAAAATGGACCATACGGTTGACCGGAATGCTGTATTGTTGTACGTGGCAGTGAAAGACCGGCAGCTGGCGATCTTTGGGGATGAAGGCATCTACCAGCGCACCGGCAAAGCGTATTGGGACGACCTCGTAAAAAAGATACTGGGTCATTTTAACCAGAAACATTTTGCCACCGGTATCAGCGAATACATCCACCAGATTGGTGAAGGGCTGCATCATTATTTTCCTTTTGACCGGGCTACCGACCAGAACGAGCTCCCGGATGATATCGTTTTTGGCAGTTAAAGATCTCATGAAGAAACTTTTCTTATTATACCTGGTACTGGCTTCGGTGGTTTCGTTCGCACAGATCGAATCCGTGATACCGAACCCGCCCAACCCGCCACGGCTGGTCAATGATTTTACCGGGCGATTCTTAACGCCTGAACAGGCACAGGCACTGGAGCGCAAACTGGTAGCCTACGACGACAGCACGTCTAACCAGATCGCCGTAGTGATCGTGGATGACCTGAAGGGATATTCACGAGATGATTATGCTATTGCCCTTGGGCGGAAATGGGGAGTAGGCGGGCAAAAGCAGTTCAGTAACGGGGTAGTAGTCCTGGTGAATGCCGGACCCAAAGACCGCGGAATGTTTATTGCAACCGGGTACGGACTGGAAGGCGCTATTACCGACCTGGTGGCAGACCAGATCATCCAGCAGATCATGATCCCAGATTTTAAGCGGGGGGATAACTACCGCGGACTGGATGAGGGCACTGATGCGCTGATGCAGGCTGCAGCGGGCCGGTTTAAAGCACCGGAAGGCTACCATGAACGGGGCAAGGGGATTGGCTTTGGAACGATTGTGCTTGTTATCATTATCGTAATTGTATTCGTGGCTTTTATGAGCGGGGGCGGAAATGGCGGCGGCGGCTATGTTTCACGCCGGGGATACCGGGGCGGCGGCGGCTGGATCATACCCGGCGGCTGGTCTGGAGGCGGTGGCGGCGGCTGGTCCGGTGGTGGTGGTGGTGGCGGATTCGGCGGCTTTGGCGGTGGTGGCTTTGGTGGCGGCGGTGCCGGTGGAAGCTGGTAGGGGTGTTCCTGGTTTGACGTTCCAGGTTTCAGGTTTGAAGCTTCAGGTTCCAGGCGCGCCCGCTGTGGCGGGTCAGATCCGGTTTTATGCTTGATATTAGGTGTTAGATCCCAGACGCCGGATACTTGATGTCTAACGTCTATGGAATATTGACCGGAGGAAATTTACGGAGCGACAACGACCTCTTTACTTTTGCATTTAATATTTTTCATTGGTTATTTCATATTCCCGAAGGGAGGGCCCAGGTTAGCGGCAAACTGCACGCTAAAAACCGGTTTAATGTTAAATCTGCATTGCTCCATTTCCACATTCCCACATTTCCAAATTCTCAAATTCCCCCCGGAAACTTTCCCACCTCGCATTATTCGTTTATTTTTGTTCAAAAGAATCATTTCGATAGGATTATTTTAGAACAATACATACATCATGAATAAGCGTTTATTACTGGCGATCGTCTTTCTGCTGACTGGCTTTGTTTCTTTCGCTCAATACTCGGTTCAATCCAAATATTTTGTTTATCTGCAAACCGAACCTGCGCAGCCTTTTTATATAAAAATCAATGGTCAGCGTATTGATGCCAACTCGTCGGGATACCTTATTCTGCCGCAGCTAAAGGATGGCGATTACCGGCTGGTGGTGGGATTCCAGGATAACAAGAGTCCTGAAATGACCTTCCGGTTTAAGATTGATTCAAAAGATAAAGGGTATCTGATAAAAAATTTCGGGGCAGATGGCTGGTCTTTATTCGATCTTCAGTCGATGGATGTACAGAAACCGCTGACAGCGGAAGAAGCAGCTGCCCTGGCAAAGGCAGAAGCACCCAAACCGCAACCGCGCCGCCAGGAACCCAGGCCTCAGCCCAAGCAGGAAGATAAGCCGGTGGTAAAAGAGGAAGCACCAAAGCAGGAACCCGCAGCCACCGCTGCAGTGCAACAAACACCGCCTGCGCAGCAACAACCCGCAGCCGATAATTCCAATGTAAGCGATTTTACAAAAATACTTTCAAAAGCCGCCAATGATCCTTCATTGCTGGAACCACCCAAACCCGAGGAAAAACCGGTAGTTAAGGAAGAGGTCCCGAAACAGGAACCTGCGGAAACCAGGGAACCTGCGCAGCCGGCAGCAGCCGAAACGGCCAAAACCCCGAAAAACAATGCTGTAAAAGCAGGAAAAGGAGCGGTGGTAAAATTGTCGCAGCATTCATCCGGAACAGGAACGGTAGTGGTTTATGAAGACCGCACGGGCGAAAAGGCAGAACAGATTGAAATTACCATACCGCCTTCTGCCGAAGTTCCTGAGGAAAAAGCACCCGAAGCTGCAATAAAGGAAACCACAGATCAACCCGCTTCCGCAGCAAAAAGTGATCAGCAATTTGCAGTAAAGGAAAAACCGTCGATTCCGCAGGAGCCCGAAACCAGGCGTAAAAAAGAGGCACCTCAAACGGTATCCGGCAACTGTAAGTCGGTGGCAACAGAAGGAGATTTTCTCAAACTGCGCAGGGATATGGCGGGTAAAGAAAATGACGACCAGATGATAGAAGAAGCCCGGCGGGCATTTAAGAACAAATGTTATTCTACGGCACAGGTAAAATACATTAGCAGTATGTTTTTGTCCAACGCAGGAAAATATAATTTCTTTGAAGCGGCACGCGCCCATGTTTCTGATCCCGAAAATTTCAGCGCGCTGCAGTCAGAGATCAAGGATAGCTTTTACAAAGAAAAGTTCAACAGTCTTATTAAATAGCTAAGTGCTGAAAACGGATGGCTGAAAGCTGCCAGCCCTTAGCCGCCAGGTTACAATGCGTTATTTTTTAGAAGTCTCCTATAAGGGAACCCGTTACAGTGGGTTTCAGATCCAGCAAACGGGTGCTACCATCCAGGGGGAGATCGAAAAGGCATTTACCATTTTTTTCAAAACAGCTCCGTTTTTTACCGGTTCTTCCCGCACGGACAGCGGGGTGCACGCATATCAGAATTTTTTTCATTTCGACTGGGACCGCGATTTTGATTCGAAATGGATTTACAATCTCAATGCGATCCTTCCTGCTGATATTGTAATTAAGGCGGTAACCCGCGTGACTGATGGGGCTCATAGCCGGTTTGATGCGTTGAGCCGTAGCTATCAGTATACCGTATACCAGTTTAAAAATGCCTTTCTAACAGACACTGCTTATTTTTATCCATATCCGTTAGACCTCGGTTTAATGAATGAGGCTGCCGTTTTATTAAAAAGCTTCAAAGACTTCAGCAGCTTTTCCAAGACCAATACGCAGGTCAAAACCTTCAATTGTAACCTGATGGAAAGCCAATGGTTACAGGAAGGGAGTCTATATCGGTACCAGGTAACAGCCAACCGGTTTTTGCGGGGAATGGTAAGGGCATTGGTGGCAACGATGCTGCGGGTAGGGCGCGGTACTTTGCCTATGGAAGACTTTGAGGTAATTATAAAAAAAGCAACATGCGGATCCGCGTATTTTGATGCACCGGCGCATGGGTTAGTTCTCACAAGGGTAGCATATCCCGGATCCTGACATTGGATTTTAACGGGGCTATCCATATACAACTGTTTTTTAAGACCATGCCTTTTTGAGGCGGCAACCTGGCCGGCATTTGGGAGCAGCGCTGTTCATGATTGGTTTGCTTTAAGCGCCACCCAGGTTTGGAGGCCGGTTCAGCGTTGCCCTGATGTTCCTGCAGCGAAGTGCATAACGAGCTGACAGCGATACGCCGGGCGCAAAAAAAGTATCTTTTTTTTCAAATAAATTTGGCGATTCAAAAAAACGTGCTATATTTGCACTCCGTTTGCGAAACGGGTTAGTTCTCTGAGAAGAAAAATAAAGATTCAAGGCTCTGAAACATTGGTTCAGTCTACGTTTCAGAAGCATCTACTACTATAATGAATGCCAGTAAAACTTTGCTGGAAATTCCGCTTATACTTACCAGGACGTCAGAAAAAAAAAGAAAAATATTTTTACTGATCGTATTAAAAATCAAAATAAAAGTTGTATCTTTGCAGTCCGCCTGAAAATGAAGGTTAGCAAAAAATAAGCTTTTTAATTCAAGGGTAAGTTCTTCACACATAATTGGTTACATCGAAAAAAGATTAAAAATTTTTTTGGTAGTTTGGAAAAGAGAATGTATCTTTGCAACCCCGAAACGGAGTGTAAATGAAGAAGAGGGGTTGGTTGATAAGAGTTCTTTTAAGATGATACAGCGATAGAGGCGCGTAGCTGGTTCAAGTCCGGTGGTATCGGCAGGTTTGTAAGGGTGTCTTTAGGGCATTAATTACAAAAAGATCTTTGAAAGTTTGGAAGCAATAGCACAATTCAGTCACATTAAGTTGTGACAACGAAAAGGTAAGTCAAAGCGAAAATAAAAATCGATTTGACACGTTTAATTTACTTTAGAGAAAATTAGATGTCAGAATCAAAAACTCATTTACAACGGAGAGTTTGATCCTGGCTCAGGATGAACGCTAGCGGCAGGCTTAATACATGCAAGTCGTGGGGTAGAGAGGAGCTTGCTCTTCTTGAGACCGGCAAACGGGTGCGGAACACGTACACAACCTTCCTTTTAGAGGGGGATAGCCCAGGGAAACTTGGATTAATACCCCGTAAGATGTTGGTGAGGCATCTCACTGATATTATAGCAGCGATGCGCTAGAAGACGGGTGTGCGTATGATTAGGTAGTTGGCGGGGTAACGGCCCACCAAGCCTACGATCATTAACTGGTGTGAGAGCACGACCAGTCACACGGGCACTGAGACACGGGCCCGACTCCTACGGGAGGCAGCAGTAAGGAATATTGGTCAATGGACGCAAGTCTGAACCAGCCATGCCGCGTGGAGGATGAAGGTCCTCTGGATTGTAAACTTCTTTTATCTGGGGCGAAAAAGGGCCTTTCTAGGTCAACTGACGGTACCAGATGAATAAGCACCGGCTAACTCCGTGCCAGCAGCCGCGGTAATACGGAGGGTGCAAGCGTTATCCGGATTCACTGGGTTTAAAGGGAGCGTAGGTGGGCTAGTAAGTCAGTGGTGAAATCTCCGAGCTTAACTTGGAAACTGCCATTGATACTATTGGTCTTGAATATTGTGGAGGTTAGCGGAATATGTCATGTAGCGGTGAAATGCATAGATATGACATAGAACACCAATTGCGAAGGCAGCTGGCTACACATATATTGACACTGAGGCTCGAAAGCGTGGGGATCAAACAGGATTAGATACCCTGGTAGTCCACGCCCTAAACTATGGATACTCGACATTTGTGATACACAATAAGTGTCTGAGCGAAAGCATTAAGTATCCCACCTGGGAAGTACGATCGCAAGATTGAAACTCAAAGGAATTGGCGGGGGTCCGCACAAGCGGTGGAGCATGTGGTTTAATTCGATGATACGCGAGGAACCTTACCTGGGCTAGAATGCTGGGAGATCGGTGGTGAAAGCCACTTTTGTAGCAATACACTGCCAGTAAGGTGCTGCATGGCTGTCGTCAGCTCGTGCCGTGAGGTGTTGGGTTAAGTCCCGCAACGAGCGCAACCCCCATCACTAGTTGCCATCAGGTAACGCTGGGAACTCTAGTGAAACTGCCGTCGTAAGACGCGAGGAAGGAGGGGATGATGTCAAGTCATCATGGCCTTTATGCCCAGGGCTACACACGTGCTACAATGGGGAGGACAAAGGGTTGCGACCTGGTGACAGGAAGCTAATCCCAAAAACCTCTTCTCAGTTCGGATCGCAGTCTGCAACTCGACTGCGTGAAGCTGGAATCGCTAGTAATCGTATATCAGCAATGATACGGTGAATACGTTCCCGGACCTTGCACACACCGCCCGTCAAGCCATGAAAGCCGGGTGTACCTGAAGTCGGTAACCGTAAGGAGCTGCCTAGGGTAAAACTGGTAATTGGGGCTAAGTCGTAACAAGGTAGCCGTATCGGAAGGTGCGGCTGGAATACCTCCTTTTTAGAGCAAGCACTTACCGGTGCTATTGTTTCCTGCTTTTAATGTTATTCAGTTCTTTAAATAAGATTTGATGGCCAATTTGGAGTACGGCAATCTAAAGCCAAGGCTGATTATCCGATTATCAGATTGGTTTATTAGAAATAGATCCGTAGCTCAGCCTGGTTAGAGCACTACACTGATAATGTAGGGGTCACCAGTTCAAATCTGGTCGGGTCTACTTAGTGAGGTTGAAAAGTTGATAAGTTTAAAAGTTAATAAGGTTTTATACTTGTTAGCGTGTCAGCTTGTTAACTCATCCACTAAAGATGGGGGGTTAGCTCAGTTGGCTAGAGCATCTGCCTTGCACGCAGAGGGTCATCGGTTCGACTCCGATATCCTCCACAAAAAAATAGTTCTTTTAAGATGAGATAATGACTTAGGGTCTATAGGTTCGTAGCCGGATTATCTACAAATGGTTTTCCTGATTTTCCTTTTGGGAGATGAAAGTAGCCGCAAGTTCTTTGACATATTGGAAAAATAACAAACTGTTAGGAGAGTACCTAACAGCCCCGCGCGAGCGGGGTTCGATCACAATTTTGTAACATCACACTATAATAATTTATGGTTGGTCTGAAGAAATGTGGTCGGGTAACAAAATCTACAACAAACCTAAAAAATAAGTCCAGCAGTGATGCTGGCCTCATTAAAAGAGTTTAATAACTTTTTTAAAGCAATTAAGGGCGTATGGTGGATGCCTTGGGTCTGAGAGGCGATGAAGGACGTGGTAAGCTGCGATAAGCTCGGGGGAGCTGCACACAAGCATTATATCCCGAGATTTCCGAATGGGACAACCTGTTATACTGAAGGTATAACACTCGAAAGAGAGCCAACCCGGAGAACTGAAACATCTAAGTACCCGGAGGAAAAGAAAATAAGACAATGATTCCCTAAGTAGTGGCGAGCGAACAGGGAAGAGCCTAAACCAGCTTCGCGTGCGGAGCTGGGGTTGTAGGACTACTTTTAGAAAGCGTCATCAAGCAGAATTTTCTGGAAAGTTAAGCCATAGCGGGTGATAGCCCCGTAAGCGGAAATTGACGTAGACGTGTAGTATCCTGAGTAGGGCGGGACCGGAGGAATCCTGCTTGAATCTGCCAGCACCATCTGGTAAGGCTAAATACTCCTCAGACACCGATAGTGAACCAGTACCGTAAGGGAAAGGTGAAAAGCACCCTGAATAAGGGAGTGAAATAGTACCTGAAACCGTACGCCTACAAGCGGTCGGAGCAACGTAAGTTGTGACGGCGTGCCTTTTGCATAATGAGCCTACGAGTTACTCCTCACTGGCGAGGTTAAGTTTTTTAAAACGGAGCCGTAGCGAAAGCGAGTCCGAATAGGGCGCTTAGTCAGTGGGGGTAGACGCGAAACTTTGTGATCTATCCATGGTCAGGTTGAAGGTGTGGTAACACACACTGGAGGACCGAACCCGTTGACGTTGAAAAGTCTTGGGATGAACTGTGGATAGGGGTGAAAGGCCAATCAAACTGAGAGATAGCTCGTTCTCCCCGAAATGTTTTTAGGAACAGCCTCGGATTTTAGAAGTGTACTAGAGGTAGAGCTACTGATTGGGCTAGGGGGCTTCACCGCCTACCAAACCCTGACAAACTCCGAATGCTAGTACATATCTCCGGGAGTGAGGCTGTGGGCGCTAAGGTCCATGGCCGAGAGGGAAATAACCCAGAATAGCAGCTAAGGTCCCCAATACATGGTTAAGTTAGACAAACGATGTGAAATTTCTATAACAGCCAGGATGTTTGCTTGGAAGCAGCAATTCATTTAAAGAGTGCGTAACAGCTCACTGGTCGAGAGATTCTGCGCGGAAAATAATCGGGTATTAAACCATGAACCGAAGCTCTATGATTGCCACTAGGTGGTACATCGGTAGGGGAGCATTCTAACGGCATCGAAGGTGTACGGCGACGTATGCTGGAGCGGTTAGAAAAGAAAATGTAGGCATAAGTAACGATAAATAAGGTGAAAAACCTTATCGCCGAAAGTCTAAGGGTTCCTGATCAACGTTAATCGGATCAGGGTTAGCCCGGTCCTTAGTCAAACCCGAAAGGGGTAGACGATGGAAAGCAGGTTAATATTCCTGCGCCTGCTATGCAATAAAAGTGACGGAGCATGTTAGCTGCCTAGTCTGACGGATTAGACGAGTGGAACCTTCGGGTGAAGCGCAGCAGTGAGAGTGCTTCCAAGAAAAGCGAGTATAGCAGCCGGTACCGCAAACCGACACAGGTAGACGGGATGAGTATTCTAAGGCGCTCGGGTGAGCCGTGGAGAAGGAACTAGGCAAATTGACGCTGTAACTTCGGGATAAAGCGTACCACAGCGATGTGGTCTCAGTAAAATGGTTCAACCAACTGTTTAACAAAAACATAGGGCCCTGCAAAATCGAAAGATGACGTATAGAGCCTGATACCTGCCCGGTGCTGGAAGGTTAAGGAAGGATGTTCGGAGTAATCCAAAGCTTCTGACTGAAGCCCCAGTAAACGGCGGCCGTAACTATAACGGTCCTAAGGTAGCGAAATTCCTTGTCGGGTAAGTTCCGACCTGCACGAATGGTCTAATGAGTTGAACGCTGTCTCCTCCACGAGCCCGGTGAAATTGTAGTATCGGTGAAGATGCCGGTTACCCGCCACGGGACGGAAAGACCCCGTGAACCTTCACTACAACTTTGCATTGATTTTGAATTACGGATGTGTAGCATAGTTGGGACGCTATGAAGCGGTGGCGCCAGCCATTGTGGAGCGGTCGTTGAAATACCAACCTTCTTTGATTTAGAATCTAATGACGCGAGTCACACAGTGCATGGTGGGTAGTTTGACTGGGGTGGTCGCCTCCTAAAGAGTAACGGAGGCTTGCAAAGGTTCCCTCAGTACGGTTGGTAATCGTACGCAGAGCGCATTAGTATAAGGGAGCTTGACTGTGAGGCAAACAGGCCGAGCAGGGACGAAAGTCGGCTAAAGTGATCCGGCGGTTCTGTATGGAAGGGCCGTCGCTCAAAGGATAAAAGGTACTCCGGGGATAACAGGCTGATCTCCCCCAAGAGCTCATATCGACGGGGAGGTTTGGCACCTCGATGTCGGTTCGTCACATCCTGGGGCTGGAGAAGGTCCCAAGGGTTCGGCTGTTCGCCGATTAAAGTGGCACGTGAACTGGGTTCAGAACGTCGCAAGACAGTTCGGTCCCTATCTGTGGTGGGCGTTAGTAAATTGCGAGGACATGACCTTAGTACGAGAGGACCGGGTCGTACGTGCCGCTGGTGTATCTGTTGTGCCGCCAGGTGCAGTGCAGAGTAGCTAAGCACGGACAGGATAAACGCTGAAAGCATCTAAGCGTGAAACCTGCCTCAAGATGAGTTTACTTTTAAGGGCCGTCAGAGACTATGACGTTGATAGGCTACAGGTGTAAAGGTGGTAACATCAAAGCCGAGTAGTACTAATTGCCCGTAAGCTTTAATTTTTTTTAGATCTCTTCTGACAGTTTTTTCCAATATGTTAACTTATTAAGTTCTGGGTTGGTCCTTAGTTTTTAGGATTTAAGATTTAGAATTTTTAATTTTTTATGGTGGTTATACCAAGGGTGTTCACCTCTTCCCATACCGAACAGAGAAGTTAAGCCCCTTATGGCCGATGGTACTGCACCACAATGCGGGAGAGTAGGTAGCTGCCATTCTTATTGAGAGCCTCACAGTAATGTGAGGCTTTTTTTTGTGGGTATAGGGAGGTGTATAGATGGCAGCCTCCCAGGCAGACATAACAGCGGAATGTACAGATGCATATGATGTGAAGTGTAGGAACCGGCAGGTCTTACCCGCCATCCACGCCACAAAGTTGCCGCAACCAGCTGGCTGCCTTCCGCAGATAATATTGTAATCCAACAACAGGTTGCCGGAATGCTATCTGCAAAGTATAAATGCGGCTGGCGCAGGAGCAACCGCCCGTTATTTATTTTGAAAAATGCCCAGGCGCATATATGGGCTAAAAAAGTAAAATAACCCTTGCTGGTTTCCCGGGTAACGATGACCAGGCTTCTGCCGCACACCAGAACACGTTTGAGCCTGGCTGCTTGCAGTGTCGGTTATCCGTTATTTTAGGGTTTCCTGGGAGCAGATCCTGAAAATAGTGCCACCAGCATAAAAATGATTGCATTTCCCGATGAATTGATGCCCCTGCACATATATTGACCAGAATTAGCGATGCCGCAAACTTGCATGATCCGGTATATTTGTTAGCGAAGGGTGATTTATCCCTTACCGGTTAGCTAAAAAGAAGAAACGGACACATTTCTTGGATATGCAGCGGGCAATGGAAACCATCAGGTTCTTTATTCCTTTAATACGCCGTGGAAAAGTCAGCCGGGCGCATTGCTATGAAACGCATGCTTTGTAAAACGAACGGCTTATGGATAAGTATAAAAACCTTTATCGCTGGATGATCATTCCTATGCTCTTTATGCAGTTCGGCATTTTCAGAGATTACTGGGGTGATTTTTCGGATAATGCCTGGGCCGTACATGTGCATTACTGGACAGGCACGGTCTGGTACCTGTACCTGATCATTCAGCCCTACTACGCTACCCATGGGCAAATGGCGAAGCATCGGACGAATGGCATCATCGGAATGTTCGTCGCTGGCGGGGTATGTATAACTGCATTTAGCATGATGCACAGAGACATTGCTACTACGGAGAAGGCTCTGACGGCACCCGCACAGTTTGGTCCGTTTCAGCCCTGGTTTTTCTTTGGCGTGGCAGCCGTTGAAATCGTAATGATCATCGCTTTTGGGGTTGCCGTTATCCAAAGTATTATTCGTCGCAGGCAGCTGGAAGATCATGCCTGGTGGCTGGTATCAACCGTATTCCTCATTATGATGCCTGCCCTCGGACGTGGTGTGCAGAATGTTCATGTGGCCATGCAAATAAGTGCCTGGCCCAACATAAGGATCATGCCATCTCTTTATATCTCGGAAGGAATCATACTGGGAATGTTACTGCTGGGAGCATGGAAATTTGGCAAACTGAGGCATCCCGCCACCTGGCTGGCCGTAGCGGTGAATGTATTCAATCTTTTTTTAGAGCCGCTCGGGAAGTCGGAAACGGTTCAGGAATTTCTAAAAACGGTGATAAAGGGATAAAAAGCAAGTCAAATCAATATATTACATCGGGTAGACGCAACCTGGAAGAGAAATCCGCTTATTTTCCCTATAATTCCGTTATAAAGCATTCGGTTGTAATTGTGTTTTGCGAATACTTTTTTGAGGTATTGCACACCATTTAGGAACTGCCATGGAGAATATCATTTTCAAAATGCAATAAACCGGCAAAGCCAGTATCTTTGCAGCCTAATTTTTTAATTCCCAGGAAGTGAAGTTTACAGAATTTGGTTTTGATGAGCGCCTGATGGAAGGTATTGATGCTTCCAATTATCAACAGGCAACCCCCGTGCAGGAGCAGGTAATACCGCATATCCTGGAAGGGAAGGATGTATTGGCTTTTGCGCAAACAGGTACAGGTAAAACCGCGGCTTTTTTGCTGCCGTTGATCAACCGGTTACTCACCGGCCCTGCCGCTGGTACAGACGGTATTAAGGCGATCGTGATCGTACCCACCCGGGAACTGGCGGTACAGATCGCGCAGCATCTCGATGGGCTTTCTTATTTTACGGATGTGAGCTCTGTGGCCGTATATGGCGGCGGTGACGGTAATAACTTTATACAAGAAAAGCGGGCACTGACAGCCGGCGCCGATATTGTGATCTGTACCCCCGGTAAAATGATGGCGCATTTAAAAATGGGCTACGTAAAACTCGACCGCTTGCAGTGTCTGGTGCTGGATGAGGCAGACCGGATGCTGGATATGGGCTTCTATGGTGATATTATGTTCATTGTAAACCATCTCCCCAAGCAACGTCAAAACCTACTGTTTTCGGCCACTATGCCCCCTGAAATAAAGAAGATGGCGCAAAATATTCTGCACAATCCGGTTGAAATAAGCATAGCGATGAGCAAGCCGCCGGCAAAGATCGTGCAGCAGGCCTACATGGTTTACGACGAACAAAAGATACCGCTGATCCAACACCTGCTGGCAGCAAAAAAATATAAAGCAGTACTCATTTTCTGCAGCAGTAAGCTCAATGTAAAGCAACTGACCCGTGATCTGCGGCGCAAGGGGATCAAGGCCGGTGAAATTCATAGCGATCTGGAGCAGGAACAGCGCGATGAAGTGCTGATCCAATACAAAAGCGGCCGCCTGCCGGTACTGGTGGCTACGGATATCTTAAGCCGTGGCATCGATATTGATCATATTGACCTTATCATCAATTTTGACGTGCCGCGCGCCGGGGAAGACTATGTACACCGGATTGGCCGTACCGCCCGTGCAGAAGCTGAAGGAAGTGCATTTACCCTCGTAAACCAAAAGGACCAGCGGAAGTTCATGGCCATTGAACGGCTTATCGGCCGGGAGGTAGATAAAATGCCCCTGCCGGAACATTTGGGTAAACAACCGGTATATAACACTGCAAGGCCCAACCGTCCGGGTGGCCCCAAGAAAAAATATTATAAGAAAAAAGGCGACCGGCATCATTAGCCGCATATAACCAGGCCCCTTGTTTTACCGGGGGCTTTTTTAATGAAAAAATCTGCCTGCAGTTTGTTTAACGGTACCTATGGATAGCATTAAAAAATAGTCCCCTGTGGAAACAGGGGACGCAACCAAAACTAACTGCTTATGAGAAAATTGACTAACTTGATTCAAGTGTTGAAAGCACTGCTTAAACCATTCACCTGCCCTAAAAATGCTCAATTATCCTTTGGTTTAAGCGATTTAATATAATACAAGGATGATGCCAAAATATTACCAGAAGCAGAATAAAATACATACATCCAACCAATCTTTTTATATTATAGATGCTTAAACATTATATATAAATGAACCGGTAAATATTAGTACCTTAGTATTCCCTCAATACCTCTAAATCGATCTTCATGGACCTCACTATTCCACGAAACGAGTACAATTTATTAACATACGCCGCTTATACGCGACTAAGAAAGAAAGGGAATGATGCGTGGTCACTTCTTTCAAAAGAAGACCAGGAACTCGCCGCATTATGGATACTGGAAAGGGATATGCATAACGGCGGTTTTCTCCGGTTTATCGGAAACGCCGGCGACCAATGTATTACTTACGCCATGCGGGCCCTGAGAAAAATAGAAGCAAAAGAATGTCTGAAAGCGTTAATTCAATTAAGCGGATTCATTGAGTCCCTGAAAAGCTTTTTCTATCATGTCCGGGCCTCCGACATCGCATCCTATCTTACTGACGAAGAAAGGGCGTCCATCGACTCGCAGAATCTGAATTACCGCATCCACTCGAATCGCCTTAATGAAAAGATCTTCCGGGAATACAGTCCTCAAAAAAATAAAAATAGCTGTATGTAACAGATAAAGCATTTCCCATCCCTATAGAAAAACCTTGTCCCCTTAAAGAGGCAGGTGCTGCATTGCCGCCACCCTTGTCAATGCGGCATCATATTTGGGCTACAGTTCCTGAAACACAGTGGCGGATATCCGGCTTTTATAAAAGATTTTCTAACCAGTAAAATCGTTTAATATGAGAAGTTTATTATGGTTAATTGCCGTTGTATGCATCGTTGTATGGATATTGGGACTGATCGGTGTTGGCGGCGGAATGGGATTGGGAAACCTGATACACATACTACTTGTAATTGCAATCATCGTTGTATTGTATAATATTATTTCCGGGCGTAAACCTGTGGATTAACGTTCTTAGCTCTCCTGCCCGGCATTCTGAAAATGCTACAGAATGTAGAAAAATCTCCCCGGTCGCGCTGTTTTTGCGCCGTGAAGATTACGGTTGGTAGCTGCTGTTCCTATTTCCTGGATAGCGTTTGGTAACGCTCGCGTTTGCATATGGAATGCGATAAATTACAAGTAATAGCAGCCATAGTTGTTTAATCCAAATCGACCAGGTTTACCCTGCGGGAAGCGGCAGTTTATTCATATCCTGTTATAAACTGGTATTTCAAAATAACGAAGACAATGAACATTCTAAGTGTTGCCGCACATCCGGATGATACGGAACTACTTTGTGCGGGCACCCTTATACGCTACGCCGGGGAAGGGCACCGGGTCATTATTGCCGTGTTTACCGATGGAAGCGTAGGTGATCTGGTGATTCAGCCGGAGGAGATGGGTGCCATCCGGAAAAAAGAAGCGCAGGCTGCGGCAGATCTTATCGGGGCTGAATTGATCTGGCCGGCCATTGCAGATGAGCATATTTTTCCCGACCAGCACCAGCGAATGATCATGGTGGATATATTGCGCCAGTCAGACCCGGATGTGATCTTTACGCACGCTCCCAATGACTATCACCCGGATCACCGGTATGTAAGTCAGCTGGTATTTGATGCTTATTCTCAGAAAGGATTACCATTTATCGATCATCAATCGTTGCCACCCTGCCGGCTCGAGGAATCACAGATCTATTATATGGATACGGTTTGTGGTATTGATTTTATGCCTACGGAATATGTAGATATCTCTCAAGTATTCGAAATAAAAAAGAAAATGCTGCGTTGCCATAAGAGTCAGATTCGCGATATGAAGGAGCAGGCCCATACGGATATGTTGGGGATGATGGAAACACAGTCAAAATTCAGAGGTCTGGCAGCAGGATGCCCATACGCAGAAGGGTTCAGACGGCTGGAGGCTTACCAGCGGGGCTTAACCCGGCGGATATTACCCTAGGGCGCATTAAGTGAAATGCGGCTCAAATAGGCGGTACCCTGCGCACGCGTATTTCCGGTGTGCGCAACCGGATAATGGACTCCAAAATCATCATTGCGTTGGCATGCGCGCTTCATCTGGTGTACGTATGAATACTTCTCTTCCTTTACATTTAATCAAATAAAACGATCGGCCTTCTTTTGTCCGGTGATTTCACATCTTCGCCGGTTGCTTTTTGTACAGTTTGTATCCGTAACCAAAGAGTGAGAAATAATACAGTGGCAAATTGAATAAAAAATATTTTTTATATTTATTTTTTAGCATATCTTTAGGTGGCAGCACCTAAGGAAGTGCGTTAACCTTTTTATTACTGAAAAACCCGGCTATGGCGCAATTAACTGAACCTATGTTTAGCATTAACGGGAGTCCGTTACTGCAGTTTACCTCATTTTCCCTTCATCAGCGTATTTTTTCGCATCACCAATTTACGTTGGTCTGTCCGGCCCAGTCCATCGACGGCCGGTCGGGTATGTTCACGGCCTCCAAAGAACTGATCGGGGGTAGCTTTGGAGCGCGGATCAGCGGCGTGGGCCTATCGGGCACGGTATTGTTCAACGGGATCATCACCGGTGTGGAAACGGCGCGTTTTACGGGTCACCACGGGGATGTGATCCTTACAGGGTACAGCCCTACGATCGTGCTGGACAGTGGTCCGCATTGCAAGAGCTGGGAAAAGAAAGCGCTGAAGAATATAGCCCAGGATGTGCTGAAGTTTTTCCCGGGCAACCAGCTGGAGCCCAAAGTGCAGCCGCTGTACGGAGAAACGTTGGCATACACGGTACAGTATAAAGAAACGGCCTGGGAGTTTTTGCAGCGATTAACGAGCACCTACGGGGAATGGCTGTTCTGGGATGGCCGCAGCCTGGTGGTGGGTCCTCCGCGGGACACGAAAAAAACGGAGCTGGTATATGGCCGGCACCTTTCGCGCTTTAACGTGGCGTTGCAGGCGCGGCCGGTGCGTTCTCAGCTGCTGGCCTGGGATTACCAGAACAGCCAGGTGTACAGCAGCGAACCGCAGGGGGTGGAGCAGAAGGCTGGGCTGAACGCGTGGGGGGAGCAGGTATACAAGGCCTCCCAAACGGTATATGGCACGCAGCCCAAACAATGGAACCCGCGTTTTTTAACCAATAAGAAACAGCAGGACGACCTGGTGAACCTGCGGAGTGCGGTGGAGAGCAGCAAGCTGGTTCAATTCCAGGGTCAGAGCGGGCATCCGGGCATTTCGGTTGGTTCGGTGGTAACGGTAAGCGGCAGCAATGTGTTTACACTGGGCACGGAGGGTTATGGGGATTACCTGGTAACGGGGGTGAACCATCATGTGGATGCGCGGGGTCATTACGAGAATGATTTTACAGCGGTTCCGTCGGGGATCAAGGTGCCGCCGGTTGCTGTTCCGCGTGATCCCCTGTGTGAAACGCAGAGCGCGATCGTAACGGACAATAACGATTACAACGGTCTGGGGCGTGTGCGTGTGAAGTTTCACTGGATGAATGGTTCGGAGAAGACGCCATGGATCAGGGTAACGAGTCCGCACGGCGGCGGCGGGAAGGGACATTTTTTTATACCGGAAGTAGGGGAGGAAGTGATCGTGGGATTTGAGAACGGGAGTGCAACGAAGCCATATGTGATCGGGTCGGTATACCACGGGAGCGCCAACAACAGCTTCAGCAATGCGGGCAATGATCTGAAAGTGATCCGTACGCGCAGTGGTCATACGGTAGAGTTTAATGATGCGGGTTCGGGTACGCATATCATCATCCGGGATCCCGGGGGTAATGAGATCTACCTGGATACCGCCGGAAAGAACATCACCATCACCGCCCCTGAAACCATGACCTTCAATGCAAAGAATCTACGGATGCATATCCGGGAGCATATGAAGGTAGAAGTAGGGGCAGATATGGTAACCACGATCGGAAACGATCAATATGAAAACATCGGGAAACGAAGCGTTAAAAAATCGGCAAATACGGAAGAATGGGTTACGGAGAACCGGAGCGTACGGGTCGGAAAGAAAATGGAAACCATCGGAAGTGAGGTCCTGCTACACAGCAGCAATGGCACCATGCTGATTGATGCCACCGATAAATTAACCCTGCAAAGTAAAAACCGGATTAACTATGGAGAATAACAGCATCAATAATCGCAATATACAGATAGTGCCACGGGAGGGAGAAAGACGGTATGAATTAAGGATCGGATCCCTCTTACATACGCCTTCTGTAACCGAGCAGGTAGATATTTATTTGGAGCTGACACTTTGTTGTGCCCCGGCACAGGCGGGCGGGGCTGTGTATACGCTGTACTTTTCACGTCCTCGGTTTGGCGATGTGGCGGAATACAGCAAGGAACAATGGGTCTATACAAAGATCTTTGATATCCACCGGAGCCTGGTATTTCGTGCGGATAAAGCGGGTAGAATAGAAGAAGTGTTAAACCCTGAAGTAATCCTGAATACCTGGGCAAAAGTAAAGCAGGAATTGTCGGATGGTGTATTTGGCAGGAATACGAACCTGTTTCAGAAGATAGAAAAGTTTGAAGCAAAACTCAAAACCAATCTGAAAGGGGTATACCGGCACGACCCGCTCTTTCAATGGTTATGCAACGATATATATGGCCCTTATAAAAATATCGGAGCTTCCCGGACAAGGGGAAAGAGGATCGGCGGTTTTATGGGAGCCGCAGATATTGCCATACGGGAAAAAAAGCAGCTCCTGCTGGCCGAAGAAAATAAGGTGCTGATTGAGGTGAGCGGCGCTTTAGTGCCCGGGGAAATAAATCTCAGCGAACTCAACCATGACCTCTTTTTACAGGTAGGCGCAACAGGATCAAAGGAACTTCAGTTCTCCTATTCCGGGCATTATCTGTTTGCAGACCGGTCCGGTTTTTTTGACCAGACTACCTTATCGGTGGGGGCTGCCATCGACCATATTTATAACCGGAAAATGATTTATTCTTTAAATGCAATTTTATGAAGAACCGTAATTATGTTATTGACGGAGGCCTGGTACAATGCAGCCTGGGTACTGCAACAGGCAGGATCAAGGTAACCTCCCAGCAAAAAATATATATTGGAGGAAAACTAAAAGCAACCGAGTTGGATACCCGCCTGATCCCTGCCTGTGGCACCTGTAACCGCAGCAGTCCGTCGCCACCCTGCACACCACAGTTGCAGCGTTGGAAAAATACCAGCAGGAAAGTTGTCATCGGGAATAAAAAATTTGTAATGGATGATTCCTATACGCAATGCTATTTCGGGGGAATACTAACGATTCAGCGGCATGCACAGGAAGCTTCGGTGCAGTTAACGGCCTTCCTGGCCGGATCGCTTCCGGGCCTTTCTGCAATGAATATGTAAAGGATAAAACAACAGTCATGGGTAAAATTTTACGTTCCCCGGTAAACCGTCTCCGGGTGCAGCCGGCGTTGTCAGGCCAGGCATCTTTAGAACATCCGCCGCCTGCAGACCATACCTTTCATTCCAGTCCGGTTAAAAGCCTGGTATCTACCGGGCAGGAGCCGTTTGACAAAGATGGCCTTCCCGTGTTCCAGGGTTTTATCATTTTCTGTAACGGGTATCTCAGTGATCCGGTAAAAAATATTGGCGCTAACCTCAATGCCATCCTGGACAGCCATCCTGACCAGGATCGATGGTATGTGCTCAAAGGCGCCAATGCCGATGAGCGGAATACTGCAAATGATGAAGATATTTTTACACCTGCGGAGCTGGATATACGGATGCCGGCTGAGCAGCGGGCGAACCCTCTGCAGGTCGACCGGGTCATGCAACAGCATAAAGGTGGATTTACCCGGCAAAATATCCGCGAGGCAATCCTTGAAAAAACGCCCCGGCCGGTCTTTTCATACGGGCAGGCGGAATGGTCCTGGGGATATTGGAATAAAAAGTCCAACCAGTACAACGGCTCCAATACCTATGCCAGCTATTTTAATGCCCAGGGAAATGAGTACTTTATCAATGGTTCTCATGGCCTGGGCTCGGGCGCAGCACATCGTATTGATCATGGCATTGTGCTGGGCTACCGCTGGGCGGCAACTTCATGGGGGATCCTTGACCGGAAAAGTTTCGACACCATCCGTGACGAAACGTTTAAGGAGTTTTTGAAAGGGTATACACCTCCGTACCGGCCGGTAACCATTGTGGGCCATAGCCAGGGCAGCGCCTGCGCCGCCGGCGTTGTTTTAGGCATTCTCAATTATGCGCACAGTATGGGGTGGGAGCAAATACCGGTGAATATTATTTTCCTGGGATCGCATCAACCGGTAAACCTGACGGGAAGCGAATACGAAAGCCTGCTGTGGTGGAAGCAGCAGTACCTGCAGGTTGACAAATCGGTGTTTGCTTTTTTAAAAAAAGATCCGTCAAAAAATACAACTTCATACATTGATGGTTTGGCAGATCTCTTTAATAAAACCTATAACAAGTTGCAGCATGAGGAAGGTATGTATGAACACCTGAAGAAAATAACCGGCAACTGGGAGGCATATAAAAGCCGGGCGGTACAGTTTGACTTTACCAATGACCGCGGCGACGCCGTAACCCGTTGCGGCGATATACCTGGGGTGGACAGCGCCTGCGATCCCAAAGGAGATTGGAGCTTGCTGAGTTTTGAAGTATATCCGATGGGTACAGATATGAAAAAAACGGTTTCGGGTATGGATCGAAAAAAAAGAATTCCGGTTTATGATGTAGACCGGCAGGCCTTGCTGGGCGAACTCTTCCTGCCACCTTTTGTGGCCAACCGGAGGATCGAGTTTAAAGACTGGGAAGAGCAGGTATGGACGGATTATGAAACGCTGGCAAGGGATTATGCACGGTCCTTCCTGCGCTACTACCAGCTAAAGCAATATTATCAGGAAAAATATAGGGAGATCTTTGATCCTTATAAAGGCCGCACAGCCGTTGCCTCATTCGATGCAACGGTACATGGGGTCTACGCGCAGCAACTAAAATGGGTTACAACTCCGTTGCGCCAGCTATATCAACGCTTCTTTGCTCCAATGGCCGGAGCGCCGGGGGCGGATGCACGTTGGATGGTGGGCTATCATTATATCGCGGCATTGCTGGATTATGCGGCCCTGCAGGAAGCGGACCTCTATGCCCATTTCAGCCCGGTGCCCCTGCTCACCAATAAAAAGATCCTGGACGACTGGAACTATGATGGAGATTCGATTGGGGTGACTACAAATATATGGGAGCGGATGTTGAAAGTGGGGGAAGATAGATTTTATAGAGTGAAGAAACGCCATCTTGAAAATGATAAATGGACTCGTTACTTATACTGCAAGGTGGATGCTAAAAGTGACTTAAATGAAATTGTATCATTAACAAGGAAAGTGAAAAAATTTATGAAGACCTCTATTGCATGTGCGAACTATATTGATAAGCTTATTAAAGAAAAAGTATAAATAGAATGAATCGGTTAAAATTTCTGTTATTGGCAGTACTCGGATTTTTTGTGATGATTTCTTGTAAACAAATAAAGATAGCTATGAGACCATTTGAATTTAATTTGTCCACCTCCCCGGGCACTATAAGTTATGAAGTGAAAATGCTTTCAGAGAATAATCAAATAACATATCGTAAGTTTTTATATGATACGATTGCTCGCCATGCTATACTTCTAACAAATAAGTTTTATAAGTTGACTTCTGTTGGTAATATTAGAGACACAACTCGCGTTGAGTCAATGGAGTTATATGACAATGGAATTATTGATAAGGATGGTGGCCTTTTTAGTGAATGGGTAATAAGCGGTGATTCGACATTTTTTAAATCGGAACGTGTCCCTTCCCCAAACGGAAAAAATGCTTTTGCTGTTTTTGAAAGAGACTATAAGAATGCGGAATACTATATTAGAATTCCTGGCGGCGATCCCTCATTTAAAATAAACGGTAAATGGATTACCTACGGTCCTCCATTCGATGATAGTCTTGAATACTACTTGAATTCTAACGAAGCCAAGGTAAAATATCCCATTAAGCCCTCCAGCCGTTTTATCCCGATGCAGAAGATCGGGCCGGATTTTGGTGTAGCGCCGGAAAAACGGGATACCCATTTACTGAAATGCCTGGGCTATGCGGTGGTAGACCAGGAAAAAGAAGACTGGGGCCTGATCAAACACCAGTATTCCGCCGGTTTTTACAATATGGAGCTTTACCTGCCCGGCGGAGATACGCTGCGGTTCCGGCACTTCGGGGCAATGGGCATCAACCTGGAAGTGTTTCGCGTACCAAGGGAATACGGAGGCCGCGATGATGTTTTTTTTATTGCGCAGGATCCCAATTCCCTGTACCCGGATCTTTCCACCGGCGGCGTCTATGTAGTGCGGCCGCGGTACCTGCCTCCGGAGCCGCATTCAAAACCAAGCCGGCTGGGCGAGCAGCTGCAGCGGCCTCCGGGTCATACAGCCCATTAAAAGACCGCCTGCTCCTAACGGCCGGCAGGGTTGCTGCGCGCGGTATTTACCGGGGTATGGAGCATAACGGTTAAATAAATATCTTTATGGGGTCAGGTACTGCCCCGCGGATGTCTTTAGCTTCAGATGCCATATCAAGTGATTTTGAAAACCTGTTTAAGAGATGGAGCAGGCCGGTATATGCCTATGCCTGGCAGTTTACTAAATCGGCTTACCTGGCAGAGGAAACGGTGCAACGCGTATTTTTAAAATTGTGGAAAAACCTGAAGGCTGGTAAAACCGGGATCCCTGCGGAAGCGCAGATCCGCTGTATCAGCCGTTCCGTGATCATAGACCTGCTGCGTGAGCAAACGCGGCGGAACAGGATACAGCCCCTGGTGCCGGGCACGGAAACGGGTGTCAATGCTACCGAAGACTGCTTCAATACCAAAGAGCTGCTGGGACGGATCGAAGCCCAGGTGGCCGCTATGCCCGAAATGCGCAGAAAGGTTTTCACCATGAGCCGGTTTGAAGAACTTTCGCACCGGGAAATCGCAGAACGGCTTTCCCTTTCTGTTAAAACCGTCGAAAACCATATTGCAATTGCCCTGAAAACATTGAAAAAGACGCTCACGGCTTTTTTAATTATTTTTTTTTCCTGATTAGGGGATAAGGAACCTTCATTCGTATTTTATAAGAATGGAAGTTTCAAAAGACCTGTTACAACGTTTTTTTTCCGGCGCCTGCAGCCCCGAAGAGCAAAACCTGATCCGGCAGCTGCTGCGCAGGAATCCGGAAAAACTTGCTGCCCTGCTGGATGCTTTCCGGTGGGAAGAGGAAACACCGGGCATGGCAGCGCCCGGGTATGATGAACAGCAGTTATATGCTTCATTGCTTCAGCAAGTAAGCCGTTATGAGCGCCGGCGGCGCAATACCCGCTATGTACTGTATGGTACAGCAGCGGTAATAACCGGTATGGTCTTTATGATCCGGCTCTTTACGGCGCCGGTACCAGATCCCAAACCGGTGCTGGCACAAAAAGAACCGGCCGCAACGCATTCCGTTTCCATGCGGGAGTACCACAATACCGGCCGGCAGGTGTTGCAAATAAAAGCTGCCGACGGCTCTGAAGTGCAGTTATATCCGGGGTCGAAGCTCCGATTCCCTGAAAACTTTAGCGGGCAGAACAGCCGGGATTTCTGGTTAAAGGGTAAGGCGCAATTTACCGTTGCAAAAAACAAAACGCTGCCGTTTAATGTATACTCCCAAAACCTGGTCACTACCGCACTGGGTACCGTGTTCATAGTAGATGAATCGGAAGGCAGCACCCGTACCCGGATCCGGCTGCTGGAAGGGAAAATCAAAATTAGCGGCGCCAAAAAAGAAATCGAAAAACCGGTGCAACTGGAGCTTACTCCCAACAGGGAAATAGAGATCAACCCGGTTAATCTGCAGATTGTATCGGAATCTAACAACCAGGAGACTGCATTCGACCGTGGGGAATATTTCCGGGACGATGGTACCACTCTTACATTTAAAAACATGGCCCTGGAAAAAGTGGTGCGGATCCTGGAAAACAATTATCACCTGCGATTACAGGTGCCGGAGGCGCAGCTGGCAAACCGCTATTACAGCGGAACATTTAAAAAGTCGGACCGCGTTTATGAAGACATGATCCGGGAGATGAATTATTTACACAAGATCAATATTCTGATATCTAAACAATAAAATCCATCAATTGAAATTTCGAGTTATGAGAAAATTATCAGCATGGAAGTGGCTGCTGCCGGTAGTAGGATCAATAGCTAACGGTAAGTGGCTTTCCGCTGCAGGACGCATTCCCGGAGTGTTGCTCCTCCTGGGTATGCACAGCATGGTATTTGGCCAGCATATGGCAACCATTAACGGTGTGGTAAGAGACGAGGGCAACCAGCCTTTACAGGGCGTAACGGTTGTATTGTCGAACAGCGCCAATGGCTTTAGCAAGATTACGGCAACAGATGCAGGTGGTAACTTTTTGATTGCATCCGTGCCGCAGGGTACCGGGTATGTCATCCACTTCAGTTCGGTGGGATTTAAACCCAAACAGCTTACTGGATATAATGTGGCGGCAAACGACCGGCTGGCACTAACCGTATCTCTGGAAACCGAAAGGGCGCAGCTAACTGAAGTAGTGGTTACGGCGCTGGGTATAAAGCGGGAGAAACGGGCCCTGGGGTATACCGTAGCCGAATTGAAAGGAGCCGAACTGACACAGGGCAAGGAAGCGAATGTATCCAATGCCTTATCAGGCAAGGTGTCCGGCGTACAGGTTTCCCGGGCGGCATCCGGAGCCGGTGGTTCTGCCAAAGTGGTCATTCGCGGTAACAATTCACTTATTGGCAATAGTCAGCCGCTGTACGTGGTGGATGGGGTGCCGATCGATAACCAGAACATCGGCGCCGCCAGTCAAACCGGGGGAACCGATTATGGCGATGGAATTGGTAATATTAATCCCGATGATATCGAAACCATGTCGGTGCTGAAGGGCCCCAATGCCGCAGCGCTGTATGGCCAGCGGGGAAGCAACGGCGTTATTTTGATTACCACAAAATCCGGTAAGGCCGGCAAGATCAACGTAAACTACAATATTGATTATTCTCTAGGCAACGCCCTGGTGTTGCCTGATTTTCAGAATATATACGGACAGGGGCTGAACGGCGATTTTACTCATTTCCGCAAATCGGACGGTACAATCGTTTCTATGGCCGAAGCCCGGGCCAACAACTACCAAGGCATGCCCAAAATGAGCGCCGGGCGCGATCGTACCACCCGTGCTTCCTGGGGCGCCAAAATGGATGGGCAGACCTATGAAGATCAATACGGGCATGTGCTTCAGCTGACACCGCAGCCCGATACATACAGTAGTTTTTTCCAGCCGGAAAAACAAATGGTCAACAACTTAAGTGTGGATGGCGGCAGTGAAAAGATCAATTACCGGTTTTCCTATGCCAATACCAATGTGAAGGGCTATATTCCCAGCAATGATCTGAACCGGAATAATTTTGGGTTGCGGACCCAGGCAAAGCTCTGGCCAGGCGTAACCCTGGATGGTAAAGTAAGCTATATCATGCAGAAGGCCCAAAACCGGCCTACACTTTCGGATGCGGCGGATAACCCGGCTTACCTGTTGATCAGCCAGCCCCGGAGCCTGGGCAATTCAGTTATGTCGAACTATAAATGGACTGACGAAGAAGTAGCCAAGCAACTTGGTTTTTCAGGAGTATACGCCGGGCTTGAAAAGACCTATGCCACGAATAGCTCCACCGGCAATCCCTTCTGGACGATCCATGAAAATCATAACGAAGACCGCAGGGATCGCATTATCGGCCTGCTGAGACTTACCTACGATGTATTGCCCTGGTTAAAATTAATGGCCACCGGCGGTACCGACTTTTATACCGATCAGCGTTTCCGTTACCGTCCCATCAATACCTACCAAAGCCAGAGTAAAAAAGGAGACATACGGGAAGAGGTGATCCGCGCACGCGAGAACAATTTTGATTTCCTGGCAAGCTCTAACTTCTCATTTGGAAAAGATATGACCTTGGGCGTAAACCTGGGGGCCAGTCACCAAAGCCGTTACCTGCGGCTTACCGGTAATACCGGCAACTCCTTTATTGTGCCCAACCTGTATGTGATTAACAATACTACCACCAATTCTTACCTGTTTGATCTCAGCCAATCCGAGATTAATTCGGTGTATATGTCGGGCCAGTTTGGATTCCGGAACTACTGGTTTATTGATTTTTCTGCACGCAACGACTGGTCATCCACCTTGTCTAAAAACAATAATTCCTTTTTCTATCCTTCCATCAGCTCCAGTTTGATCTTATCGGACCTGGCGGATATTAAATCCGATGTGCTTTCGTATGTAAAACTAAGAGCTTCATGGGCACAGGCTGGCAGCTCAGGCAATCCGTACCAGTTAACGGGCACTTATAGCCTCAATCAATATACACATGGTGGTGTGCCCATGGCTTCTTATACCGATGTAATCCCGGATGCGAACCTGAAGAATGAGCTGACCACTTCTATTGAAGCCGGTGCTGATCTGCGGTTCCTTAAAAACCGGCTGGGGTTGTCCTTTACCTATTACCAGGCCAGCACAAAGAACCAGATCCTGGATGTGCCCATTGCGCCTTCCAGTTTGTACACCAAGAACCGGATCAATGCCGGGGAGATCAGTAACAAAGGCATCGAGTTTGTACTGACCGCAACACCCATTCGCAGTGCTTCCGGCTTTGAATGGAACACTGTTTTTAATTTCAACCGTAACCGGAATAAAGTAGAGTCGCTTTACCCTGGGGTGGAAACCTTCCTGCTGGCAACAGACCGGGGTATTAACGTGGTAGCCGAGGTTGGTAAACCGTTCGGACAGCTGATCGGTACACAGTTCGCCTGGATCAAAGATGCCGCCGGCAATCGCCTGATCGATCCGGCAACCGGGTTACCGCTGCGCACCAGTGGCCGCGTGGAAACAGAACTGGGCAATGCACAGCCTGATTGGCTGGGCGGGTTTGGCAACACCTGGAAGTATAAGGGCTTTAGCCTGTATGCGCTCGTAGACATCCGCCAGGGCGGTGTGATTTTTTCGCAGTCGAACCGGGAAGAGATCATTTATGGGGTTACCAATAAAACCGTTCCGGGAAGAGATGGATCCTATATCGCGGATGGATATATTGCTGAAAAGGACGGCAATGGAAATTGGGTAAGCAGCGGGCAAAAAAATAATATTCCTGTAAAGGCGCAGGATTACTGGAACATGGTGGCCAGCGATAAAGAGGTGATGGTGTCTGAAGAGATGATCAACGATATGAGCTATGTGGCCATGCGCGAGATCAGCCTTGCGTACCAGTTGCCCAGGAACTGGTTACCTGCCGGGGTGATCAAATCTGCAAAGCTCGGCGTTTACGGCCGTAACCTGTTTTACTTTCAACGGAAGACAGACGGCTTTTCTCCGGAAACCGCAGCGTTTAATGTGAACAATTCATCCATTGGCATTGAATCTACTTCGCTGCCGATGATGCGCAATATTGGTATCAACTTATCCCTTGCATTTTAAATTCTGATCAGTCATGAAAAAAAGCTTATTACATATACATATCATAACAGGGCTTACGTTGGTGATGATCATGGGCTCCTGTACCAAAGATTTCGAAAAGATCAATACGCCACCCACTTCAGTAGTATCTGTGGATCCGGGCCTGCTCTTTGCCCGCATCTTGCGCGATGGTACTTTCCAGGAATCGGGCGAGCTGCCCAATACCAAAATGGGCTCCTGGGTGCAGCATTGGGCCGGTGGACCGGTAGTGCCGGTTTCAAGATATTATGAGGGGCCGGAAGACCTGATCTGGGCGCAGCATTATACCTTGTTACGCAATATCATCCGCATTAAGGAAGAACTGGCAGGGCAGGAAAGTGATCCCGCCGGACGGTCTAAATGGGCCATTGCAGAACTGTATGAAGTGTACCTGTACCAGCGGCTTACCGATCTGTTTGGCGATATTCCTTTTTCAGAAGTCACAACATCAGATGCTGCTATCAACCGTACGCCAAAGTTTGATAAGCAGGAAGAGATCTATCCGCTGCTGATCCAGCGCGTGGATGCGGCCCTGGCGAAACTCACCACCGGCGACCAGTCGTATGGAACTTTCGATTTCTTTTATAACGGGAGTATCGACAAATGGAAAAAGTTTGGAAACTCATTAAAGCTAAAATTGGGACTGCGCATCCGTTATGCCAATCCTTCACTGGCACAACAAACGGTGCAGGCTGCAATGACTGCTTCTTTTGGGCTCCTGGGAGGTAATGCAGACAATGCAGCAGTGCCCACCTATAACAACGCACAGGCGGAAAACTATAACCCCATTTTGCGGCAGTTTGTGACGGGGTCTACCGATTTGCGTTACCTGGCCAATACATTGGTGGATAAACTGAAAAGCTATAACGATCCGCGGCTGCCGTTATTAGCGCAACCTGTAACCATCAATGGCAACCAGGTATACCAGGGCATTGGCGTAGCGCTTACAGATAACCAGTTATCGCAGTTGATCCGCGCCAATTATTCCACCGCTAGTCGTAATACCTATTTCAGTCAAACCTTTGCGCCCATACCCAGTTATGCGCTCACTTATTCCGATATTTGTTTTTACAAGGCGGAAGCCGCTTTATTGGGCTGGGGTGCCAACAACGCGGATGCTTACAATTTCTTTTATGAAGGCGTAAAAGCCGCCTTTGCCCTCGCTCCGTATAACCTCAACACCATTCCGGCAGAATATGTCAATTCCGTATTGAGTTTCGATGGATTGAGCGATGCGCAGAAAATGGAAAAGATTGCTACGCAAAAATGGATTCATTTGTTTGGCCGCAATATGGAGGCTTTTGCAGAATGGCGCCGTACGGGGTATCCCGTGCTGACACCGGGGCCCAACCCTGGATCTACAAACGGGCAAATTCCTCGGCGGGGTATCTATTCGTCGGATGAAGCGCAATTAAACAATGCGCATTATAAAGAAGCCGTAGGGCGGATGCAGAACGGGGATTCCTTTTTATCCCGGGTTTGGTGGGATAAAAAGCCCTAGGGATATTGATAAAGCGATTTCCATAGTTGTTATAACCGGCTCCTGTATGTTTTCATACAGGAGCCGGTTGTTTTTTGCACCCTTAGACGGTGTCCATGCTGGAAAGGAACCGGGAGTTAGTGAAGAACCTATTGCTCAATGATTACACGGATAAGCACAGAAAAAATTTAAGAAACCCGTGGAATCTGTGAAATCAGTGGCAAAGAAACCGGCGGCCGCGAAGAAAGTGCTGTACGCAGATCACCGGGAATGATCGCAGAATAGGTTCAAAAAATCTATGTACATCCTTGAAGTCTGTGAGAAAAAACGAAACCAGAATGAATTTGTGACCCGGAAGTACTGTTTTTAAACCGTTTTCAGGATTTTCCGATATTTGTTCCTGTTTGGCGGAAATAATTATCTTTACCCCAATGATTCCAAATCCCAATGATGAATTTGCCAGACTCGGATTTACTTGTGCAATTAAAGGAAGGTGACCATACCGCCTTTTCCCGGCTTTATTTCCGCTATGCTACCATCGTATACCGGCGGATACAGGGCCTGGTAAAAGTGCACGAGCATTGCGAGGAGCTGGTGCAGGAAGTATTCCTCCAGCTTTGGCAAAACCGGCATACCATTCCTGCAGCGGTTCCTGTACAGGCTGTGCTGCTCCGCATGGCCAAAAGTACCACCATCAATTTTTATCGCAAAGCTATCCGGGAACAGCATCATAAACAATTGCTGATTCGTTCCGCCACTGCCGGTTACGACCCGGTAGGTGAGCATATGAGTTTTATAGAAACCAGCTCTATTCTGAACACAATCATCGATAAACTGCCGCCGCAACGCAAAAAGGTGTTCCTGCTCATAAAAATGGAAGGTAAAACCTATGAAGAAGCCGCCGAGGAAACTAATGTTTCATTGGGTACGATTAAGGACCATATGGCCAAATCGATGCGCACCATCCGCCAGGAACTCACCAACTATAAGACCATTCCTCCACTCTGCCTGTTGCTGGTAACCATCTGGTGCGAGTAGGTTCTACCGCCCCTGTCAAATTTTTTTTGAGGGCGGGCATAGACTTTTTTCTTTTCAATTGAATATATATTAAACGGATCGTATTGAACGCGGAAATCGAACAACTCTATCAACGGTTCCTTCAGGGTAAATGTTCCCGGGAAGAAGCGGAATTGCTGCTGAGCTATTTCGAAACCAGTGAAGGCGATACCGAAATACAGGAGCTGATCTCCGCGCATTTTGATCAACCGGTAACAGCAGCAGATACCGCATCAGTTCCCGGTTTTGATGCCCAAAAGCTGCACCGCCGGTTGCTGCAGCAGATCCGCGGGCGCCGCATGGTGCGCTTCAGAAGGGTAGCGGTAGCAGCGGCTGTATTGCTGGTAATGTTAAGCGGGCTGTTTTTAATGCGCGCCTATCAACGCCAGAAAGATCCGGCGCCGGTGGCACAGCAGGCCGGTATCGCCCCCGGGGGAAACAAGGCCACCCTGGTACTGTCTACCGGCAAAAGTCTTGCGTTGAGTGAAAAGAAAACGGGGATCCGTGTAGATACCGGTGGCGTACATTATGAAGACGGGCAGGCTTTAGCCTCCAAAGGCAGCGCCGCTTTTGCCACCCTTCAAACGCCCCGGGGCGGACAATACCGCGTCGTATTGCCAGACGGAACAAAAGTGTGGCTGAACGCAGAATCGGCGCTTACTTATCCGATGCAGTTTGATGAGAAGGAACGGCATGTGGAACTGAAAGGAGAGGCCTACTTTGAAGTGGCTAAAAACGCCGCATGGCCCTTTGTGGTAAAGCTGCAAACAGGTGATGTAACGGTAAAGGGAACCCGGTTCAATGTGCAGGCTTATGCTCCGGATCCGGGAGCAAAAATTACCCTGGCTGAAGGCGCGGTGGAGGTGGCCAACACTGCCGAAAAACGGCTGCTGCGGCCCAACCAGGAAGCTTCGCTCCAACAGGGAGCTACCATAAAAGTAAGGGCAGTAAATGCAGAACAGGCCCTGGCCTGGGTAGACGGTTATTTTTTGTTTGACAATATGAACCTGCGGCAGATGCTGCAACATATCGGCAGATGGTACGATGTGGATGTACGCATCCAGGCCCACCTGAGCGATCAGGCGTTTTGGGTGCGCTATACCCGGTCGAAAGGACTGCAGGAATTGCTGGATTATTTGAAGGAATTTGAACATTTCAACTACAGTATCAAGGGAAGGACATTGCTGATAACGGATTAGCAGCACTTACCGGTACAGCAAAAAAAATTGCCAGTGATGGCAACAGGAGATTGTTTGCTTATTCATAAACCAACGATAAAAAATGCGTATAAGAAAAATGGAAGGACCTGGTCGTAAACGATGGGTGCCAACGATTGTTTTCCGGGGACTCCCGGTGGTATGGATGTGGATGCTGCTGCTGGTATGTGGCTCCGGTAATGCACAAACGGTATCGGTAAAAGGACGCAACCTGCCGCTTGCCGAAGTGTTTTACAGCCTGCAGAAACAAAGCAATGCCGATTTTATTTACCGGGTAGAAGATGTGCGGGGGGTGAAAGTGGCCGAAGTAGATATCCGCGGGCTGTCGCTGGATGCTGCGTTAAAAGAGTTGCTCAACGGGCTACCGCTTACCTATCAGCTAAAGAACAAGATGGTGATCATTAAAAAGAAACCTGCTGGCCTGGCACCGCCGGTTGTACCTGCGATAACGCCTGCCCACAACGAAATCAACGGGCGGGTAACAGATTCCCTGCAAAAGGGGCTGGCCAATGTAACGGTGCAGGTGCTGAATGGTGAAGGCGGTTCAACCATGACCGATGCGGAGGGAAGGTTTCAACTTACCGCTAAAAAACTGCCCGTTTCCATCCGCGTATCCGCTGTAGGGTACGAGGCGCAGGAATTGCGGGTGGAATCTTCAAAACCACTGAGCATTCTGCTGCAGGTAGCGGAAACCGCTATGGGCGAAGTGGTGGTAATGGCCTATGGCCAGAAGCAGACCCGGCAAAGCGTTACCGGTGCGGTATCCAGCATCCAGACAAAAGAATTAAAGCAAAGCCCCGTGGCCAACCTCACCAATGCGCTGGCGGGGCGGTTACCGGGGCTGATTACCGTGCAGCGGTCTGGCAGGCCCGGCGATGATTATTCCCAGTTGTTCATCAGGGGGATCAATACGATTGGTGCCACCAACCCCCTGATCGTGATCGATGGGTTGCCGCGTGGCGATGCCAACCTGGGCCAGCTGGATGCCAATGAAATTGAATCCGTATCGATCCTTAAAGACGCTTCTTCCACTGCGCTTTACGGAATCCAGGGCGCCAATGGCATTGTGCTGGTGACCACCCGGCGCGGGGTTAATGGCGCGCCGAATATCCAGGCAAATTTCCAGTATGCGTTGCAGCAACCGACCAATTTCCCGCGTTTCCTCAACTCCTATGAAACCGGCAAGCTGCAGAATGAGGCGGCCCATAACGACGGCCTGCTGCCGGTATGGACGGAGCAGGAACTGGAATATTTCCGCACGGGCCTGAAGCCGTATGATTACCCTGATGTAGACTGGTATAAAGAACTGATCCGGAACTGGTCGCCTCAAAAAACAGCCAATTTCAATATCAGCGGCGGATCGCCCTATGTTAAATATTTTGTATCCGGTTCTTACCTGCGGCAGGAGCCCCTGTACAACCGGGCAAATGAAAACGTATATGGCGTAAAATATAAATACGACCGTTTTAATTTCCGCTCGAATGTAGACATTACACTCGATAAGCATACCGACCTGCAGGTAGACCTGGCTTCACGATTGGAGAACCGCACAACGCCATCGCAGGACCGGGCAGAGTTTGCGTTCTTCTGGGTGTTATTGTCGCAGATGACCAACAATCTTACCCCTGTTTTAAACCCCAATGGCAGCATTGCCTCCGGTAATATGCGGGAGGATTTTTCGAACCCCTACGGCATATTAACCCGCAATGGCTACCTGGATGCGTACTGGCATAGTACTAACGGAAGTGTGGCCCTGTCGCGTAAACTGGACTTTATCACCCCGGGCCTGAAAGTAAAAGGACTGTTTACGTTCGAGAACTATGGCGATATCAACTTTGCACTGGATCAGGGCTTCGACTCCTATCGCTATAAAAGCATACCCGGTACCGGCACGGGTACCTATACGCAGCACCGTATTGCCACCAGCCTGCAACGTTCCGGCTACGCCAGCGGGCAGCGTTATTACTATTATGACCTGAAGCTGCTATACGACCGTGATTTTGGAAAACACAGCTGGAGCAGCCTGCTGCTGTTCAACCGCAACTACCGCTCACAGCTCGGCGATCTGCCCCGCGTATACCAGGGTTATGTGGGTCGTGTGGCATATAACTATGATAAAAAATATTACCTGGAATTTAACGCCGGGTATAACGGCTCAGAGAATTTTCCTCCCGGCAAACGCTATGGATTTTTCCCGGCACTGTCCGGAGCCTGGGTCATCAGCAATGAGCCGTTCATGCGCAACGGCGGCGCCCTGAGCTTTTTAAAGATGCGTTTCTCTCACGGGTATGTGGGCAACGATATGGTCGGCAGCGGTCGCTGGTTGTATATCTCCGACTATGCGCGCGGCGGCGGTTTCACTTTTGGCAGTCCCGGCAGCTGGAATGAGGGCTATGTGGAAAACCGGATCGGGAACACGGCTATTACCTGGGAGAAAGCGGCCAAGACCAACCTGGGGATAGAAACCGGATTTTTCAAAGACCGGTTAAAAGTGAATGCAGACCTTTTCCGCGAAATGCGTACGGACATCCTCACTTATGCAGGGTCTGTACCTTCTTACCTGGGGATCACCGCAGCGCTGAACCGCAACCTGGGACGTATTGTGAACCGTGGGGTTGAAGTGGAAGCGAACCTGAATACCCGTATCGGTTCAGTGGGGGCGTTTACAAAGATCAATTATCAATATGTAAAGAATAAGATACTGGAAATGGATGAGCCCAAACTGGCCTATCCTTACCAGAGTATTGTGGGCCGCCCTATCGGGTACGACCTGGGGTATATTGCCGAGGGCCTGTTTCAGAGCCGGGAGGAAATTGCCAACAGCCCCGTACAGAATTTTGCACCAGTCATCCCCGGTGATATTAAATACAAAGACATCGACGGTAATAATGTGATCAACGAAGCGGACCGGGTAATGATACCCATGCTCAATGTGCCCACCAGTTATTTTGGGGCCAGCTTTGGGCTCAATTATAAGGGCTTCGACATCAGCGTACTCTTTCAGGGCGCATTAGGTGGCCGGCAGATGTATTCTTCCCAGCTGATCTTTAACTACCGCGGCAGTTATCGTCCCATCCACCTCGACCGCTGGACGCCGGAAAACGCGGCCAATGCTACGTTCCCGGCCCTGCACCTGTCGGAAAGCAATATGGCCAACAACTTCATCAGTTCTACCTATTGGGTACGCAAAACCGATTACATTAAGCTAAAGAACCTGGAGATTGGTTACCAGCTGCCCCGTTACTGGTTATACCATGTAGGAGTCAAAACGGCCCGTATCTACCTGAACGGGTTGAACCTGATTTCCTGGGATAATGTAAAGGACCTGGGTATTGACCCCGAGTCGAACACCGGCGGTCGCTGGGGCTGGCAGCCTTATCCGATCATGCGCATTTATAATGCCGGTATTACCATCAACTTTTAACACCTGAGGAAACCGATAAAGAATGAAATGGAGCATAAGAAAAATTTATCCGTTGGCGTATGAAAACGATTTTTTTCTTATGTCCCGGATCCTTCAGGATAACTGACCACAAACAAAAAAATAAGCAGATGAAAATGATATTTTTCCGAACCGTCTTTTTGTTCCTGCTGCTGTTGGGAGGCTCCTGCAGCAAAAACTACCTGGATCGAAAGCCCAGCGATCTGATCACGGGTAAGGAAGTATTCAATAATATTGAAAATGCAGAGAAGTTTGTAAATGTGATTTATGACAACCTGCCCAATATTTTTAAACCCGCTTCTCCCTGGATGCTGAGCAGCGCTACAGATGAAACCAACCAGGCGGCAGACAATTCCGTTTCTTACCCGGACGCGGGAAACTTTAATACCGGTGCCATGAGCCCATCCAACTTTCCGCTGGCCGATCAATGGGGGAGCTTCTATGCCAAGATACGGGCCTGCAATATTTTCCTGGAAAATTTTGAACTGGTGCCGGAAGATGTGAACTATCCCGGTCGCCGTAACCGCCTTCGCGGTGAAGCCCTGGCCCTACGCGCCTTTTACTATTTTGAGCTCATGGTCCGCTGGGGCGGTGTGCCCCTGATCCTGAAAGAACAGAACCCGTTTGAGAATCCCGATCAGATCTTCTATAAACGCAACACCATCGACGAGGTTACAGCCAGTATTCTTAAAGATCTACAGGAAGCCGAACCCCTGTTGCCCCTTACTTATGCAGAACGGCCGGCCAACTGGGGCCGCGTGTCTAAGATGGTGGTGCTGGCGCTCCGCAGCCGGGTATTGCTGTTTTATGCCAGCCCCTTGTTTAACCCTTCAAACGACCGCAACCGCTGGACGCAGGCCGCGCAGGCTGGTAAGGTAGCGCTTGATTCAGCGTTAAGCGGCGGCTATACATTGCACACCAACTATAGTGAGATCTTTACCCAGTATCTCAATCGCGAAGTAATATGGAGCCGTCCTGCACCCGGAGCTTACCGCGATGGCGGCATCGACCAGGAAATGAATCCGAGAGGATCGAACGGATATGGGAACATCAACCCGCTGCAGGAACTGGTAGATGATTATGAAATGAAACAGACCGGGTTGTCCATTAAAGAAGCGGCTTCCGGGTACAATCCGCAAAAGCCCTATGAAGGCCGGGATCCCCGCTTTTATGCTACCATCCTTTACCCCGGTGCCAGCTGGAAAGGCCGTACACTGGATCCGAACGGTGCCGACGTGCCCCGGTCCGGGCAAATAGCTTCCAATTACTGGCCCCGCAAATACCTGCTGGAATCCGTGAACCTGTTTACCAATACCGGCGCGGCCGATCGCAAATGGGTACTGATCCGTACAGCAGAGCTGTACCTGAATTATGCCGAAGCGCTCAATGAAGCCGGCGGCGCTGCTATAGAAAGCCGCAACGCGCTCAACGCTGTGCGCCACAGGGTGGGTATGCCCGATTATGCAGGCAGCACAACGGACGCGCTGCGGGCGGCCATCCGGCATGAGCGCCGCATTGAACTCGCATTGGAAGATCACCGGTTCTGGGACGTACGGCGCTGGAAGATCGCTGAAATAACAGATAACCGGGAGGTGCATGGGGTAGCAATAAACGGTTCGGGAAACAGTACCTACACTTACCCGGTACTTGAAAAACGGGTTTTTGACGCCGCTAAAAATTACTGGCTGCCCATACCCCAACATGAAATTGATAAGGTAAGCGGACGCAATCCTGAATTTACACAGAACCCCGGCTGGTAAAATTAATCGAACCAAAAATAATATAGAATGAAACCGATTATAAAAGGCATGGTAGTATTGCTGATCGTAATGGTTACCGCCTGTAAAAAAGAAACGACCTTTGAACATAACGGCAATGCACCCATAACGGTAGACCAGTTTACCCCCGCCTCCGGTGGTGCCGGTACCGAAGTGCTGCTTTATGGCTCCAACTTCAGCAGGCAGGTAAGTAACGTGAACGTAACCGTAAATGGCGTAAAAGCTTATGTAGAGGGGGCTGTGGAGGACCGGATCCTGATCGTAATTCCCCAAAAAGCCGGCAGCGGAAAAATAGAAGTTACTATTAACGGGCGCAGTGTGGCCAGCAAAACCGATTTTAACTACCTGCCTTCATCGGTGGTATCAACACTGGCAGGCACCGGTACTGCCGGGTTTGCTGATGGTAAGGGCAAGCTGGCATCCTTTAATTTTAATGCGCGCTGCGGTCTGGATGTGGATGCAGACGGGAATGTATATGTGGCCGATGCGGGTAACCGGCGCGTGCGCAAAATTGCCCCGGATGGAACGGTAACATCCATCGCCGGCAATGGTAATTATGGATACAAAGAGGGAAAAGGTGAGGAAGCCGAGTTCTACATGCCGTTTGACGTGGTTGCCGATCCCACTACCGGTAATATTTATGTATCCGATCCGGAGGCCTGGACGGTGCGCCGGATCACACCGGACGGAACCACTTCAAGGGTTTGCTGGGGTGAGGCCTGGGGACTGGGTATTGATAAACGCAATGGCATGGTCTATTATGCCAATACCTCTTCCGGGGCCATTGTACAGGTTAAACCCGATGGAAGCACAAAGGATATTGCCACCGGGTTTAACTATCCTTCGGATGTAACGGTTGACCAGCAGGGCAACCTCTATGTGGTGGAACATGGAAAATCGGTGATCTGGAAGCTGAAAGCGGACACCTGGGAACCTACGCTGATCGCCGGCCAGCCGGGTGCTACAGGTCTGGTAAACGGGACAGGCTCCGCGGCAAAATTTGATTTTCCCTGGGCGATTACGACAGACAAGAGTAATAATCTTTATATCGCCGGCAACGGTACCTGGGATGGATCGGGCAGCAACAGCAACCAATGCATCCGCCGTATTGCTGCAGGTACCTGGGAAGTGAGCACATTTATCGGCGGAAGTACCGCGGGCTTTGCCGACGGTACAGGCAGCGCAGCATTGCTCTATGCACCCACCGGCGTGGCTGTTGATAAAAACGGAGTGGTATATGTACTGGATCGCAACAACCAACGGGTGCGGAAGGTTATAACGGAGTAAGGGTGGCAATGAAAAAAATAATACGATTATGGTTAGTGGCCTGTATGCTGTATACAGGCCTGCTTTCCGGGCACCGGGCTGCTGGGCAAACGTATAAGGATTTTCCCTGGAAAGAACTTCCGGTAAGGGGGTTGATGCTAAACATACCACAGCGGGCAGATGTGGAAATGCTGTGCCGTTTTATAAAAGAGGCGCTGCCGAAAGAAGGCGTCAACACATTAGCGTTGCGCATTGAATGGTGGTACCAGTTTGAATCGCATCCCGAACTTGCCGCAACAGGCGCGCTGTCCAGGGCCGAACTGCAGCAGATTGCCCGTTCCTGTAAAGAAGCCAATATCCGTATGGTGCCCATGATGAACCTGCTGGGGCATCAGTCGGAGCAAACCGAGCTGTTGCCGTTGCTGGCAAAGTATCCGCAGTTCGACGAATCGCCGGACCTGAATCCGCCGGTACCCTGGAAGTACGGGAACTGGTACGACTTTTATCATAAGAGCCTCTGCCCGGCACATCCGGATCTGTTAAAGATTATTTTTCCGCTGATGGATGAATTGATTGAAGTATGCGGTGCTGCTGACTTCCATGTTGGGCTGGATGAAGCCTGGATCATTGGGTATGAAAAATGCCCCCGCTGCGGAGGACGGGATAAGGCAGAGATCCTGGCGGAATACATCCGGAAATTACATGCGCACCTGCAGGAAAAAAAATGCCGCATGTGGATGTGGAGCGATCGCCTGATCGATGGAAAAACCACCAACCTGCTGGGATGGCAGGCCAGTATGAACAATACGCACCGGGCGATCGACATGATCCCTAAAGATATTATGATCACCGATTGGAAATATGAAAATGCCCCGCCCACGCCGGCATATTTTGCCATCAAAGGCTTTGATGTGCTGGCCAGTGCCTGCGCAGATACAGCGTCGGCCCTGGCCCAGCTGGAGCAGATCTATGCAGCCCGTAAAGATGGTACCCGGGCGGAATTTGCCCAAACGCTTGCAGGCCGGATGCAGGGGGTGCTCGAAACGACATGGATCAGTACGGCTGAGTTTATCCGGGCCTATTATGGGCGTCAGCCGTATTCTGCCGGTGCCGCTGCTAATATAACAACGTTTAAGAACCTGTTCCGGGTTATTCGTCAAACGGGCAGGTAGTGGGCCGTTTTTTTGACGGGGTGTAAACCGCATGCGCCGGCCACTATGTATAAGGTCTTTGTCCTATTGCAGCCATACCGGTTGCGTAAAGGCACCGTTGGCGGCCACGTCCCATACTTCCACGCGCACCCATTTCCGGTTTTCAAGTTGCACCGGCCAGCGGAAGGTTTGTTTGCCAAAGGGCAGGGTATGATTTAAAGGAATGGGCGTGCGAAAAACCTGTTTTCCATCTCCTGAAACGATTTCCGCGTGCCGGAGCGGGAAGGTCCAGCGAAGCTGGATGGAGATTGTAGCCTTGCCCGTTGCGTTCAGTTTTAGCGTATCACCTGATTCCTTTCCGTTAATGTGAAAAGAAGGAATCAGGACTTCTCCGGTGGATACAAAAAAACGGCCGTTGCGCAACACATCCAGAACGGGTTGCCAGCCTTGATCATACCGGGGAAGTTTTTTTAGTTTAAGATAGTTGATATTCAAATGCGCATACATCTCGTTTTGCCGGGTGATAGTGAAAATGTCAGATTCGCTGAGCACGTATTTTTTCAATCCCCAGTTGGCCATATCATCCATAAGATGAAGCACGCGCTTGCTGAGCGTTGTCCACGAAAGATCGGCGGGTATAGCCTTCCAGGCGGCGCCCAGGTAGGTGTCTGATTTAAAGAAATCGGCTTCCCGGTATTGGTCCGGGTAGCCCGTCGATGCTTTGGTACGGGCATGCGCTACCCAGGCGAGGCCCCGCTCCAGCTGAAGAAGGCGGAGCATTTCTTCTTTTGTCCCCACATGATATACCTTGCCATATACGGGGTCCTGGGAAAGAAACGGCGTATCGTTTTTCTTCGACATGACCCAGTACACCGGTTTGGGAAACAAGGCCAGCCAATGACCACCATAAAAGTTATTGACCTCTTCGCCCGGCAGCAGCAGAAAACTGGTGTCTGAAAGCCGCTTGGTTTGTGTAAACAATGCATGCAGTTCTTTCAGCCGGAGGGAATCCGGTCCCTTGGGATGCCCCACACCGTGAAATTCTGCCAGCTTCACGATGTTGATTCCTGTGCGCTTCAGTACTTCGGTAAATTCGGGTTTTTCCGGAACTGGTTTCCCGCTCAAGGCCACCTGCATGATAAACTCGTTGTGAAAATGACTGGCCATTGTTTTATAGCCGGGCAGGGCAACAAACTGATCATTGTTCGTAAATTTCTTTACGGATTCCAGGATGGCTGCCGGCGGGTCTGTGCTTACCAGGCAAAAAAAGTTCAGCCGCTGAAAAGTGCCGGGTGGGGCATTAAACCAGGGCACATAACGCCGGTCGCCCAGTGGATCCTGACGGATACCGATCCCGAAACCCGGAACCTTGTTTAAATAATTGCGACCCTGCCAGGTGAATTTTAAATTAAAGGCTTCATCAAGCGGGTAAAAATATTGGTGCGGCGCCGGGAATATGGCACAACTGCCCGCAGCCGTCTGGCCGATAATGGTCCGGTATTTTACTTCCAGGTTTTGTGCAGTGTCCTGCAGACCGGTTTCCTGGTATTGCATCCGGTCATTGACATCGGCCCAGGCAACCCTCTTCCAGGTTTCGTTTTTATGAACCAGCCCCGCGTCATATAAAATAGCGGTTGAATCCTTTGCGGTGGATACCACGGCAGCAATATTGAACAGGGGACTTCCGTTGTAGATGGTGATCTCTAAGTGACCGGAAAAGGAACCGGCCTTCAGCGCACCGATCTTTACAATGGTACGGGACCCTTCACTGGATACAGCACCATTGCGGTTGCTGCATTCCACCAGTTCGGTCGTATACGGCCGCGTGGGCACTTTGTCAAAAAAAACATCCCAGCCGCCACTGGAAGGGCTCAGGGTTCTTTTGCCTTCCCGAAGGATAAATACGGGATCCAGCTCCTTTACCACCTCGGTAAACGTGTTGGCTTTACCTACCTGTATGCTGTGAAAAAGGGGGCGCGCCGGGTTACGGTCCAGGATCATTTTTACCATACCAGCCTTTCCTGCGGGCCATTGAATCATAATATGGTTTTTGTCAGCATGCACCTGTGCGCCGTTTTTCTGAAGGCCGCCCAGGTCAATAGCTGGCTGTGCGCCCACAGCCAGTGCAGCAAAGAGCAGCACCAGAAGCGTGGTCTTGTTTAAGGCTTGTTGCATGCTTTATGAGCTAAGGTTCAGGATGATAAATTCTTCAGCTTAATCGTTATCAACCACAAAAATACCATAAAGGAAGTACTTGTAGCCCGCCATATTGACCGGGGGGCATAAAATCAACGAAGCTATAGACGTTGGTTGGTTATTATTGAACCGCAGGATAGCATAACTAAAAGATATTAACCTGTTTTATCAATCGGCAACGTGAAGCCGTTGAATAAGTATTTCCTTAAGTAATGGGTAGCGATGGCAGCGGGAGCATCCTGGATAAAAACGTAACCCACAGAAGGCGGCATCCAATCAATGCGCTTTATTCAAAAGGAATTGCCTGGATGCCGCCTTCGCAGATATACCGGTCGCTGAAAGGATGATGTTCTATTATTGCCATCGCTTTCGGATATGGCCCGGTTCTGTATAGGTAACGGGGGAGGCCATTATTACAATGGCGCAGCCCGTTTTACACGAAAAAAGCCTTCGATTTTTGCGGGCGACCAGGTAACTCCGGATCCTGTCATAACGCGCTTTCCGGCTCTTTCCAGGTAAAAGCTACCCACGATGGTGCCCCCGGGTGTTTCCGTGTACCTGCTGAAGTCAATGCCCCCGGCACTCGGCATAATCACCTTTCCGGTTACCATAAATTGCTGGTAAGCCGTATTGCCCGGCGGCTGGTAAAGAAACCAGGGAATGGAATCGCCCCAGTTGAGATGGCCTCCGGAGGGATACCCGGTCCATTTCAAACTTAAGGCAGCGTCTGCAGGTCCGTTATTACCGGAAGATACCACGGCTGCATCCAGGTTGTGTATGCCCTGTGCCAGTACAACACCCAGTGGAACCGTGCCGTGCAGCCAGGGGCCGTTGTCGATGCGGAAGGTGACACCTTCAGGGCCGATATAAATATTGGATACCAGTATATATAGTCCTGTACCGGGTCCTTTCAACGTTACAGAAACGGCTACCGGGTTGCGTGCGGGCATGCCTGAGGGGGCTGTATAAACGGCTTCTGAACCAGCGGGGCTCAGTGTACCGGCTCCGCCCAGTTTCCACTCTTTAATATACGCTGCGGTTACGTCATGCTGTGGACCGATAGGGCGGGGTGTGCCCGGAACAGGAGGAACGACAAAATCATCCGACAGGTTATTGTTTACACGCAGCTCCTGCGTTTGCCCCGGATTTACAGCACCGGATGTGGGATAAAGTGTAAACGCCTTAAACAGGCTCCAGTCACTAAAATGAGTAGTGCTAACGGATAATGTATTTGCCGTCGCATCTTTTGCGGCACCCTGTCCCCACCACACGCCTTGTTCATCCTGGTAGGCAATGCCCACAGCCTCAGGGGCTGTGCCTTCAAAAACAAGCGTGTCATATTGGAAAGACAGTGTAACCGGTTTTGAAAAGGGAACACCATGCGGCAGTAAGCGGTAGGCAGAACCTGTTCCGGCAATATTGGTGTTCGTGATCCGCTGGATGCTGAATCCCTGGTTTGCAGAAACGGCACCGGCAGGTATGGTGATGTGCAGCCGGCCGTCGGCAGATTGGAGCGTTCCGCCGGCAGGGCCGATCATTGTTGTTACAGCGGCTTCAAGCGGTTCCCCGATGGGTGTTACCTGGCCGCTATTATTGTTCGTTTCAGGAATCGGAGGATCTTCGTTCCCGGTTTCCGGAATCAGCGATATTTTTTTGCAGGATGCCGCAATGAGGATCATAAAGCCCAGCAGCAACAGCAGGATCCGGAAGCGCCCGGAAAAAGCAATTCTTTTCATTTGTTTTGATTTTATAATAAGATTGAATCGAAAGCCCGTCCTGCTCATCGCTGTGCACAGCAGGATGCCGGGACGAATGATGGGTGCAGGATTAAAATTTCAGCAGGAACGAAAGCGCATCGGCCGTGCCCTTCATTTTAAGACGAATATGCTTTGTGCCATTGGGTTCCGTTCCCTGTTCATATGTGTATTGGGTTTCTTTAGTAATCTCGCTGTCAGCCAGGTCCCGGTTCTCCGTGGTCTGCCCGTTTTTGGTTTGTTTGTAATGCGCCGAATGGGCGTGTGTAACGATGGTTTTACTGGCCTCGTTTATTTCCACGGTTCCTTTGGTAACCGACTGGTGGTAAGTGGCTACACCACCTGATACAGTTTTGGAAGTGAAATACTGCTCATACGTGCCGTTGACGTTGAATTTAAAGGCAATGGCTAATTCAAAACCGTTGCCAATATACTCGGCCGGGTTCTGATTCCAATACTCCGTAGTGGAAAAGTAGCCATACATCCAGCCGCCCTGTAATGCAGCAGGAACGGGTGTTTTGGGGCCATCGCCATAGGCGCCGGAAGCATCGGTTTGGTTTTTTTCGCAAGCACCCAGCAAACTTGAAAAGGTTAGCAGGGTAAATAAAATTGTTCTGTACATGATGGATTGTTTTAGAACACAAAACTATCCCGGCTCTAAAAGATGCATCACTCCATCTGCAGTGAATTGATGATTTGATGTGATGAATTGCTTGCGACACCTGCCTTGTGTGTATACAGTATAATCGCAACGCAGTATCAATCGGCAGGTACTTCAGTCTCTTGATCTGTTAGATCTGAGTTTAAATCAGCGGGAATCTGCAGGACGGAAATGCATATAGATGACCCGCGTATAGATTCAATCCGAACAAAAGTGTGCCCGTTCTTAATCATAAATTGCTAACTTTCAGGAAAAGTTATTCAGTACCATGATCCGCCGTTACAATAATCTGCTGCTCTTTGTCCTCGTGCTGCTTTTAGGTGCAGGTATCGGATATAACCTGCATACGAGCCACCGCGCTGTGGTTATTCCCGGCGATGTGTTGAAGATTATCAGCCACCATTATACCGACACAGTGGACGTGTCAGATCTGGAACGGATTGCACTTAATAAGATGGCGACCCGGCTCAATGGTGTTGCAGTTACTACAGGACGGGCCTCCGGCACTGGTGCCATAGATAGTGAACAGCCGGTGATCACGGTTGTAAAAACAGAACCGCGGACAGCTTATATAGAGTTGTCACCGCTTGCTAAAGGAGCCTATACAGTTTTTGTAAAAAAACTGGAAAGAATCAAATCCGAAGGCGTTAACAGGATTACGTTGGATCTGAGAGGCGTACGCGGCACTTCATTTGACGATGCCATAGAAATTGCTGATGAGTTTTTGGAAGGGGATAAGCGCATCACTTCTTTAAAACGGGCACATGAGCGAGAAAAGATATACCGGGCGAAAAGAGCAGGCATGTTTGAAACAGGAGCGTTAACCGTGCTGGTAGATAGTCTTACCGGCGCCGCCGGTAAACTGCTCTGCGCGGCACTTCGCGACTGGAAGCGGGCACAAATAACGGGCAGCCATTTTACAGATTCTGCTATTGAAATGAAACGGTTCTCTGTTGGGAAACATTATGAGCTGTTGCTGCCTACCGGAAGATATTATGCGCCACTGGGTGAAAAGTTGTAAAGACTACTGCTGTATCAGGCGTGTCTTCTTTTAACCTGCAAAATCAGATTACACATTTTATCCGGAATTTATTTTTAAAACCTTATCCGGTCCATTCCTTCATCAGTTTTTCAAAAGCTTCTTTTAATGCAGCCAGTTCCCGCTCCACCACCTGCAGCCGTTCTTCAAGGTGGCTGTTGGAAGCTGCTGCAGGAGGTGCTGTAGTTTCCGCTGTATAGGTTTCCAGTAGCGCTTCATCCGCAAATAAATGCATATAACGGGCTTCTTTTTGTCCCGGCTGCCGGGATAACTGCCGTACATAAGGCGTTGCTGCGGTAGATAATTTTTCCAATACGGATTGCACCTCGGCCAGGTCATCAAATTCATATAGCCGGCCGGAGCTGCTGTTGATTTCGCCGGGGGTGAGCGGTCCTCTCAGAAAGAGCAGGCAGAGCACCGCCAGCTCATCCGGTGTAAACTGATAATTGAGGGCAATGGTATGCCGGTATTTAACCACCCGGCTGCTGCCCCCGGTAACGGTTGCCGCCAGGTTTTTCCGTTTTAACCGGTCCAGGACCAGGGTAACGGTTTGCTCATCATAATTCACAACGGGATAACGCGCTGTTTTCTGGTTACAGGCGGCGGTTAGTCCGTTTAAGGTCATGGGATAATACTCCGGCGTGGCCTTTGATTTTTCCATCAGGGCCCCCAGCACGCGGATTTCTTCGGCATCCAGCACCGGTAATGATTTCGATTCAGTTAATTCGTTGCTCATGCGGGTAAAAATACGATAAGAACGGCGAGTTTCCGGTGTATCAGGGCAAAATGTTATGTCTTCCTGGTACTACAGTATTTGGCCACGAAGGACCGAAGACGCCAAGAAACACTAAGTTTTTTTTCTTTGAAGGTCTTTGTGACTTAGAGTCTTGGTGGTTCCATCGTATTTGTCCACAAAGGCTGAGTTCCTGTAAATGGTGTAAATTTATAGAAGCAATGGCGGACGCCTGCCCCACACCTGCCCTTTAAAAATAGCCCTTCTTTTGTAACCTTTTAAAGCGATACAGACTCTAATAGAGTAACAGCAAAAAATAAGTTATGGAATCAACCAATACCGAGCAGTCTTTGAAGCCCGTCTTCAACCTGTTACGCATTACCTTCGTCATTGTTCCCATTGTTGCAGGGCTTGATAAATTTACCAACCTGCTCACCAGCTGGGAGCATTATATCAATCCTTCCATTGCAACAATGCTACCCTTTCCGGCGCCTACATTTATGAAGATCGTGGGCGTTATTGAAATCGTGGCAGGCTTCATTGTATTGCGGAAAGCCGCGCCTGGAGGGTATATTGTTGCGGCCTGGCTTACACTTATAGCGGTAACATTGCTGGTTGGATTTCATTATCCCGATGTGGCCGTAAGGGACCTGGTAATGGCCATCGGGGCATTTTCTATGGCAAAAATGGCCGGAGTTTTTTCATCGGGCAAACAGTAGCATGACTTCATTTAAACGGCTTACAGATACAGAAACGATCCGGCGGGTGCTGGAAGGCGAAACGGCACTTTACGAAATCCTGATCCGGCGGTACAATCCGTACCTCTATAAGATCGGCCGATCCTATAACTATAATCATCAGGATACGCAGGACCTGATGCAGGACACCTTTATCGACGCCTACAAAAATTTAGCGCAGTTTGAAGGGCGATCCGAGTTTAAGACCTGGATCATCCGGATCATGATGCATAACTGTTACCGGAAGCAACGCAAGGCCGGGTTTAAAAATGAGATCGCAACGGATATCAATGATAATGCAATACCCATGTTTACAGGTTTTGATAACGATACAGGAAAAATGGTTCAAAACAGCGAATTGGGCCGGGTAATTGAAGAAGCGCTTGGCCGGCTGCCGTTCGATTATCGTATTGTATTTTCTCTTAGGGAAATGAGCGGCTTAAACGTATCCGAAACCGCTGGTTTGCTTGCAATCTCCGAGGCCAATGTAAAAGTGCGGCTGAGCCGGGCAAAGGCAATGCTGAAGCATGAAATCGAGAAAATGTATGCACCTTCTGAAATCTTCGAATTTAACCTGGTTTATTGCGACGTGATCGTTGCAAATGTTATGAAAAAAGTCAACACACTTTAATGGAATTACACAGGATGGAAGCAGTTATAATCCCGGAGGCGGAAACGTTTTTTGCAAACACCCCAATGCGCCCGGGTGCCTTTGAACAAAGCGATACCGAAAAGATCAGTGCGGTCGAATATCATTTTTCGCAGATCCTGCAAACCCTTGGACTCGATTTAAATGACAACAGTCTGAGTGGAACACCGGCGCGGGTGGCAAAGATGTTTGTGAAGGAACGCTTCAGCGGTCTGAACCCCGCCAACAAACCCCGTATCAGCCTTTTTGAAAACAAATACGGCTATCACCGGATGCTCATCGAAAAGGATATTTCCCTGTATTCCTGTTGTGAGCATCATTTTGTACCCATCATTGGTAAAGTGCATGTGGCCTATATTCCCGGTGACCGGGTCATCGGGCTTTCCAAGATCAACCGCCTGGTGCAGTACTATGCCAAACGGCCCCAGGTGCAGGAGCGGCTCACCATCCAGATCGCCGATGGATTGAAAGCGGCGCTGTGTCATCATGATGTGGCCGTGGTTATAGAGGCCGATCATTTATGTGTGGCGGCCCGGGGCATTAGGGATGTGCAGAGCAATACGGGTACTTCAAGCTATTCCGGGAAGTTCCAGAATGAAAACACCCGGGCGGAATTCCTCGCATTCATCCGCAATAAATAAACCCTTATTTATTAAACTCCGGGTAAGGGAATCCTTTCCCGGTTTCGCAAAGAAATTTCAGGCTTCTGAAGAAAAGTGCCCAATCGTAACTGCAGGAAGCAAACTCCGGTGTATAGTCCTTCCACCCGTCGTGATGAAAGAGCAGCACCGTTCCTTTGGCGTGTGGCTGCAGTTCAAAGCTCAGGGTGGTGCCAATCCAGTCTTCATACCCTTTTAAACAGCGCCATTTTATGCAGGTAAAGGGAACCAGTTCCGCTACCTCCATCTCCTTAAAATAACCAGGCCCAAATGCAAACCGCAGTATACTGCCTGTTTCCGGCCTGGCACTGGTATCCGGCGTCCACCAGCCGGCCAGCCCTTCCTGTGTGGTCAGTGCTTCATAAACTTTTTCCGGCGGAGCCTCAATGAGTAGCCGGTGATAGATACTTTTCATTGTTGAGGGATTGTTGAAATACAAAGGTAAGAGCGGGAAACAGCAGCTGCCGGATGTAAATTGGACCCTTTGCCCGGGCAATCCGGACATTTTTGATGCTTGTATTGGCGTTTAAAAGAAAATAGGAATAAAAATTTGTGTAGTTAAATGACTACATGTATATTTGTAGTCAAATAGCTACACAATGAATTTAAGACGCGATGTTTTCCAGGCCATAGCCGATCCTACAAGAAGGGCGATCCTGCTGCTGGTAGCAGCACAATCGATGACCGCCGGCGCCATTGCGGCCAATTTCGATACCGCCCGGCCCACGGTATCCAAACACCTGCAGATTCTTACGGAATGCGAGCTGCTGCAGCAGGAGCAGAACGGCCGCGAAATGTATTACCACTTTAATCCCCAAAAAATGAAAGAAGTAGCCGACTTTATCGAGCCGTTCCGCAAGATGTGGGACGACCGGTTCAACAAACTGGAAGACGTAATGAAAAAATACAAATCAAAAAAATAAAAACGATATGGAACGGAAAACAAAAATCAACGCCGAAGACGGGCGGCAGGACCTCGTGATCACCAGGGAATTTGACCTCCCGGTAGACCTGTTGTTCAGGGCCTATGCAGAGCCCGGATTGGTAGAACAATGGATGGGCACCAAAGTGCTGAAACTGGAAAACAAACAGCATGGCGGCTACCAGTTTGAAACCAGCAATGCAGAAGGAACCGTGGTCTTTCGCGCCAATGGTGCCATTCATGAGTTTGTACCGGAAAAGCGCATCACCCGCACTTTTGAAATGGAAAACGCGCCCTTTGGTATCCAGCTGGAGTTTCTGCAATTTGAGCCTTTATCGGAAGATACCAGCCGGCTCATTATGCAGGTGGTGTACCGGTCGGAAAAACACCGGGCCGAGCAACTGAAACTGCCCTTTTCCTATGGCATCAATATGGCGCACGACCGCCTGGAGCAAATCCTGAGTAAGTTAAAATAACCGTTGATGCGGATACCGCATTCAAATCATGTAAACCATTATTATGAAAAAAAGAGATCAAATCATTTACTGGATTGCCACAGTCTGGCTGGCCCTGGGCATGCTGTCTACCGGCATGGTACAGCTGATCCAAACAAAGGAAGAAACCGCCCTGATGGCGCACCTGGGCTACCCGGCATACCTGCTTACGCTGCTGGGCATCTGGAAAATACTGGGCGTAGCGGCCGTGCTCATGCCCCGCTTTCCGTTACTGAAAGAATGGGCCTATGCCGGTTTTTTCTTTGCCATGACCGGGGCTATTGTTTCGCACCTGGTGCTGGGCGACGGCGGTAAAGATCTTTTTGGCCCATCCTTACTGCTGGTACTTACCATGGTGTCCTGGTATTTCCGGCCGGCAAGCCGCAAAGTCAATAAGCCTTCCTAACTTTATAGCAGCAGATCAAAAACTTGTATATGAACCCTAAAACCGATTTCTATTTTAATAAAGGAAAATGGCAGGAGGAAACAAAGCTCCTGCGGACGATTGTGCTCGATTGCGGTCTTGCCGAAGAGCTCAAATGGGGCTGTCCCTGCTATGTTTTTGAAGGACGCAATATCGTGCTCATCCATGTGTTTAAGGAATATTGTGCCCTGCTGCTTTTTAAAGGTGCCCTGCTGCAGGACCCTGCGGGCATCCTGATCCAGCAAACAGAGAATGTACAGTCGGCCCGCCAGATCCGTTTTACGGGCGTAAAGGAAATTAAGGACCAGGCAGCGGTCATTAAATCCTATATTTATGAAGCCATCGAAGTAGAGCGGACGGGTTTAAAAGTACCGCTGAAAAAAACAAAGGATTACGCCATGCCGGAAGAGTTTCAGCAAAAGCTGGATCAGTTGCCCGCACTGAAGAAGGCCTTTGCAGCGCTCACACCCGGCCGGCAACGGGCATACCTGTTTTATTTTTCGCAGGCCAAGCAATCCAAAACCCGGGCCGCCAGGGTGGAAAAATATATACCAAATATCCTGGAAGGAAAGGGGCCGGAAGATTAGCCCTGCGCTGTTTTACAAAAATGCTTTAATAACCGTAATGATGCTTACAGCCATTCATCCCAAATTACCCATGCGGAATAAAGCCCTTACCAAGGCGTTTTATACCGGCCAGCTGGGCTTTCAGCAAATCGGGAACGATTATGAAGGCTACCTGATGGTGGGCAAGGAGGCTATCCAGATTCATTTTTTTGAGTTTAAGGAACTGGATCCCGCCGAAAACTACGGGCAGGTATATATTCGTACCAATAATATCGACGCGTTGTACCAATCCCTGCTGGACGGCGCCGTAGCCATACACCCCGCGGGGCAGTTGCAGGTAAAGCCCTGGGGTCAAAAAGAATTTGCGTTGCTGGATCCGGATAATAATTTGCTTACGTTCGGGCAGTCTGTTTAACCGGATACCGGCGAAAGAAGAACCTTTAAACAGCACAACATGAAATCTTCAAAAAAACAATTACCCGCATCACAGGCGGCCACATTACTCGGCATCCTGAAAGCCCGCTTTGAAAAGCATAAAGGCCGGCATAAGGGCTTGGAATGGTCCGCCGTACAGGCAAAGCTGGAGGCCCGGCCGGAAGCGCTCTGGTCGCTGGAGGAAATGGAACGCACCGGTGGCGAACCGGATGTGGTAGGGTATGATAAAAAAACGGGGCAGTACCTGTTTGCAGACTGTGCGTCCGAAAGTCCCAAAGGCCGGCGGAGCCTTTGTTTTGACGGAGATGCGCTGGCATCCCGGAAGGAGCACAAGCCGGCAGACAGCGCTATGGAAATGGCAAAGGCCATGAGCATTGAACTGCTTACGGAAGAACAGTACCGGGCATTACAGGAGCTGGGCGCTTTTGATCTCAAAACCTCCAGCTGGATACAAACACCGTCCGCCATCCGGAAGCTGGGCGGCGCGCTTTTTTGCGACCGGCGTTATGATCATGTGTTTACGTATCACAACGGTGCCGAATCTTACTATGCGGCACGGGGCTTCCGGGGAATGCTAAGGGTATAATTGGTATGGGCATACGAATGTCGTCTCCTTAAAGGGATCCGAAAGTATTTTTTATACATCAGAGGTTCTGACATGCTGGTAGCTGTATGCAACCGCAATGGTCACCCAACGAATACGCTAAGCGGATTTTTCAGCATTCAGGTTCCCGTTGCGCGCATCGCGTTCAATCGAACCACAGGGTTCGTGCTGTTTAAAAATATCTTGGAGACGGCGTGCAACCAGCATGACAAGCAGCCTCATCATAAGCGGCCTTTCATCTGCGAATCAGCGGCCTTGATTAGGAAAACAAAATATCCTGGCTCCCGGCACCGCATCTGCAGTAATCAATAAAAATCGCTTAAAGCAACAACATGGGGTGGCATACAGCCATCTCCTGTTTTTAATAGAGCACCCTGGTTTTAATGGTGTGCTCTATTTTTTTTAATTCTTTCAGTAATTGTTTATCGTAGTTCTTATCAATGTCAATAATTGTATAACCCGCAATAGCATTGGTCATCAGGAACTGCGCGCTGATATTGATCTGGTGCCGCGCCAGCAGCAGGTTCACCTGGGCCATAACCCCCGGTACGTTCTTATGAATATGGATGATGCGGTGGGTATTGTTCACGGCCGGCAGCTGCAGTTTGGGAAAATTGCAGCTATCGCTGATGGCGCCCTTGTTCATAAAGTCGATCATGCGTTGCGCCGGTTGCCCGTTGGTTTTCGCATTGCCAAATACCACGATGCCCATTTCGGTGCAAAGCTCCAGCGGAACGCCGGTTTTCATCTTCCCGCTAACGCCGATCGCTTTTAAGCGGGGGGCTTTTTTTAATTTTTTTGCGTCCAATACCACATCCGGGGTTATCAGCAGCATGCTGGCCTGTTGCAGCGCTTTATCATCCGCATCCTGCTCATACACCAGGGTAAAGCCTTCCTGTACCAGGGGCTGCAGGTCCTTTTCCGGTACTGCGCCCAGTACCAGGCAATGGATCCGGTTTTTGGGGTAGGAGATGGAGCCCGGCAATTTGTTGAGGTATAAAAATTCATCAAAGCTGGGTGTTACATGGTCGGCCTTGGCCGTTACGCTTTTGCGGGAAATATTTTCAGTATAGGCAAAGAATTTTTTAATGAGCCCGCTTTCCCGTAACTGGAAATCGGAATAGCCATCGCCAATGCCATATAGCTCGCCCTGCAGGTTCAGTTCGCGGATCAGGATCACTTTTCCTCCCTCTTTGCTCAGCGGGTTCTGGTCATCATACCCGATGATCTTTCCCGCGGCATCAAATACAAACGTGTTGGCGTAAATATTTTCCTTTTTGATATGGAATTTCTTCACCACGGGGGTTATAAATTCCTTAAATCCGCCGGAAACGATCAGTACATCTTCCGCATGTTTTTTAAAGAAGGCCGCGTTGCGCGAAAAGGATTTGGATACTCTCTTTTTCAGGTGCACCACCAGTTTTTTCAGGTGCGATTTGTTGGCCTCCAGCAGTTGTACGCGGGCGGCCAGGCTGTCTGAAAAAGACATGGTACCGTTCATGGCCTGGTTGGTAAAATCTTCAATCTTTTTATAAACAGCCTCCCGGCTGGGATTGTCTTTTAAAGAGATGCGCACCAGTTCATCCAGGGCTTCCACCTGTGTAAACGTGCTGTCGAAATCGATGATGTAGTATTTTTTTTGTTTCATCCTTCAATCTTGGGCAATTTCGGTGCAAAAGTAGGGGCTAATACCGTTCGGCAGCCGGTTTTTTTGCCGGCAGCAGTCCGAAAACGTTGTAGCAGGTTTTTTAGTTCCCCGACATCTTTGTTTATATATTTATACAAATGTTTGTTTGCTTGCTGCTACAAGCGCTTGTTATCTGATACATAAACCCTAAAACTAAAAAACGATGAAAAAAAGATCAACGATTGGCCTCGTGGCCATTGCCTGCGCCTTTGCCCTGCCCCAGTGTAAAAAAGCATCCGATGCGGCACCTGAGCCCGCTACCGGCACCAGTGCCCGCTCCGTTACCTCCCTGTTGTTTGACGGTGCGGCTTCACAGGGTTCGGCCAATGTATGGAAAGACATCAACATTGAAGGTTCCGGAACCGTAACCACCATTAATGATGAAACCAGCACCCTTTGCTGGAAGTTTTTAAAACCCTCCGGCAGCCATCGCACGGAAGGGCATGGCGCCAAGAACTACCAGGCCCAGGACGGGGATGAGATCTACATCGGGTGGACGAGCAAGCTCTACATGCCCTCCACCTTACAAACCGACGCGGTATTCCAGTGGAAATCTTATCCCACCGGCACCACGGCCAACCATCCCATTATGCTGCGCACCAAAAACGGTAAGCTCGACCTGCAGTACTTCGACATCAACCATGTAGCCTATGTGCCCTGGTCGGTAACCCTTTCCACCAGCAGCTGGCTGCGGTTTGTGTTGCGCATGAAACTATCTTACAGTGCCTCCACCGGCTATATCGAACTATGGTACAACGGCACCAAGCAAACCTTTTCAAACGGCAGCCAGCGCTATTATTGCCGCACGATGGATGCGGACTACTGCGATCCCAAATGGGGCGTGTACGGCGGAGATGAAGCCCAGGTTACAAATATCGTTAAAGGCATCCGCATTGGCACCAGCTATGCCGATGTAGCGCAGTAGCCAAAACGGCACGGCGCTGCGGATGACTGATGGCCTGTTCTATAAAGTGGTTGTCTCAAAAGTCCGTCATTTCGAACGTAACGCAATGAAGCTGAGAAATCTCCTGTATGTCATTTTCAGATAATGAGATTTCTCCTCCCGATAGTCGGGGTCGCTTCGTTCCGCAAAAAAGGCGGGATCGAAATGACGGTTTCGGACTTTTGAGACAACCACTTTTGGTTTTATGTCCGTCATTTTTTGCATCCAAACCACTTATCTTTAATGCCATGACCTACCTGCAAAAAATACAACGGCTCTATCACCTGGAGCCCAACGATCATTCCGGCTTTGCCGATGCTGAGCTTGCAGCACTGGAACAGCAGTTGGGCACGGCCCTTCCGGTCCCCCTTAAAAACTATTATACCGCCCTGGGCAAACAGGAGCAGGTGAACCATAGCTATAACCGGCTGTTACCGCCCGGTAAGGAAATGGATTTTTCGGCAGACGGATACCTGGTGTTTTATGAAGAAAACCAGGCCGTATGCTGCTGGGGTATTCAGAAAGAAGACCTGGCGCAGGATAACCCGCCCGTTTGGGGCAACTATGGTACCGAAACCGCGCCGGACTGGCACCAGGAAGCCGGCACCACCGAGGATTTTTTCCTGCTAATGGCGGTGTATAACGGCACCATGGGCGGGCTGCCGTATAACGCCAACTGCCTGGGAACCGTAGACCCGGCCATGGTACGGTTTATAGAAGCACGCTACACATTGGTTCCGGCAATCAGCTGGGAGCGGCAAAGGGTATATACGGATGATTTTTACGAGGTACTCAGCCTGTCCTTTGCTGAGGCCGGTCATTGTAATGCCCTCTTCGCCGGCACCAGCGATGCCCAACGGTTTGGCCGGCTGCTGGATGCAATCGATGTGGAATGGTCTTATATTGCGGATGAAGAATAAGGAGTCCGTTTTAAGACGATTGGGAGGCGGGCGAAATAGCGGCTGGTGCCCGGCCTTGCTGCCTCCCGGTCTCATACCTCCGTTCGGTTGTTTTGCGGCTTGCGTTCAGATCGCCGATACGAGTAGCAAGGCATACTTAACGGTGCTTTTAAAATGTTGGGTATATTTATTGTTCATAACTAAGCTAATCGTATAAAACCACGAGTGTATGAAAAAAAGCAAATTACTGGAAATGAATAATATGGGCATTGTGGTGGAATCACTGGACAATGCCATTGCCTTTTTTGAAGAAATAGGATTGAAGCTTGAAGGACGCGCGATGGTTGAGGGCGAATGGGCCGGCCGCGTAACCGGGTTGGGCAACCAGTCGGTAGAAGTGGCGATGATGGTTACCCCCGATGGTCATTCGCGGCTTGAGCTATCCCGGTTTCTTGCCCCGGCTCCAGTAGCAGATCACAGGAGTGCGCCTGTAAACACCCTGGGGTATCTCCGCATCATGTTCCGGGTAGATCATCTCGACGAATTGCTAAGCAGGCTGAAGCCGCATGGTGCTGAACTTGTTGGGGAAGTGGTGCAGTATGAAAACCTGTACCGGCTATGTTATATCCGCGGGGTGGAAGGGCTTCTTATCGGGCTGGCCGAGCAGCTTGACCAGCCGGAGGCTGCTGATCGTTAAAGCTCAGAAACCTGAACGCTTCAGAGATCCGGACGAGGCAGCCAAGGCGTTTCAGCCGTGTTTCAATGCTTGCGAAAATCCAGGAAAAGAAGGGGAGGTTGAATTTACATATCCTCATTTACATGAAGATTGGCTCCATGTGATGCTTTGACAGATAGAGGAGAATCTCTTTCTTCCGAAACAGGACCAATAAACCGTAAACGAAAATAATATCTAGAATGGAAATTGCAGACATTTGCTACCTTGATGGGTCTAAAATTCAGGTGCAAACTGTTCAAAAAGGCGAACTGGAGCGATTATTGAATAGCCAAAATATAAAACATAAACCCACAGATTACTGGGATGATTGTTATGAGCTTAATGGTGAGTATCTTATAAATATCGAAGATGCTGGGCTTATGTTTGAAAGTGTAGAGTCCATGCTTAAATTCTTAGGCAAAACTAGTTTTCTTAAAAATCCGCTCAACAGGCAGTTTGTTTTTTTTGAACTTGTTGAGAAGAATGAGTTGAAATTACTTATGAATGCTCCTCCAAAAGGATTTAAAAAAAAAAGAAAGTTTTATGTTTGAAGAGATGTATCAATTCGATGATGGACGAATATTGTTTGCGGATAAGTATTTGAGGAGTGGTGAAATCTTTATGACCGAGAGAGACTATGGCATGTACAAGCAGTTGATCCATGGTGAGTAATTGGTAGTCTTTTAAAAGTTTTATAGTAGTTATTAAAATAACACCGAAATTCGAGAACGTAAATTGTTAGTTGATGATTGCATTGTTTAACTATCAAAACCAATCAATAATTTTTTAGTCAATTATCAAGAGTAGTTCCAATTCAGAAAACAAAGGTAAGTATGATAGATTGGGGGCATTAACTAATTTAACAATAGAGTATATGAAAGTTTTTTGTCATGACGATCGAATCATTGAGGTACCTTATGATAGTTTAACGGGGGTATCACTTGATAATTTAAATCTGCATCGTGCACAACTCGAGAGTATTGATCTTTCAAACTCTAGCTTTGAAAATGCCAATCTAAGGGGGCTTTTCTATTTAGATCGAAGATGAAAGAGTGCAATCTATTAGCTACAAACCTAATTGTTGCAGACTTGAGAGAGACTGATTTGTCAAATGCAAATTTGAAAAAGTGCTTAGCTCTTTCTACGCTGTTTGAAAATGCAAATCTTCAAAACGCGACTTTTGAGGGAGCAAATATTGGAAGGGCAAATTTTAAGAATGCAAACCTTCAAGGAGCCAATCTAAATTGTATTGGAGTAGAACAGGCAATTTTTGAAAACGCGACGTTTGATGGTGATACCATTTGGCCGGATAACTTTAGCATAGAAGCTTGTGGTGCGGAAAAGGTTTAGTAAGATGAACTTGCAGCGGTGGCAAATTTTTTCTGAATATTTTTCTATACCTGGCTAAAGACGATCGATAATTCAGATATTCGGGTGGGGATAGGCACTATAAAAAATAGTAGTTTCCTTTACTGTCCCCTCGGTCTTACGAGTCGCCCAATAAAAAGCATTATTTTCCTTTGGTCAACCGCTCAATATGATCATCAATTTCCTGTTCGGTTACCGCGTCAAATACGGCTCCGAACTGGGCAAGGCTGTAGCCCAGTGCACCCAGCAGGCGATAGAGGGTAGAACCTTTGATATCTGTTTTAGCAGTAATGGTGTCAGAAATAGTGCCTTTACGGATACCGGTGCTGCTTGATAGTTTGCCATAGCTGTCATCTGCCCGGGATGGGGTGTATTGCCGGACGCGAGGTTCAATTGCTTATTCGCCTGAATAAGTTTTTGCAGCGCCACTGCATACCTGAATACATCTAAGGAGCTTCTACCTATTAATTGGGCGTCTTTCGATGGAAATGCCGTCTTGAAAATTTATGTAATTTTTTTTTGGTAATATTATTTCTTATTGTACATTTACTCTAATATCGAAAAAGTATAAAATTAACTATGTAACACAAAATGACCTAAAAACAGCTGTCTATGAACGTTGAATATTAACCTCAAACCTGCTGGAGGATTCTGCTTACACCAAAAGGAAGATTGCGAAAACAACTTCATAGCTGATTATTGTTCTATAGTTGTGGAATAAAGTGAAGATGGCCTTTGTGGGGCAGTCAAGTAAATCGTATATCGATAAATGGTGCTGCCGCTTGAATGCCACTCCATGTGATATGGCCGTGCTTATAGGAACAGAATTAAAAACTATATAAGGAAAATAAAACTGCATATCGGAGAAGAGAAACCATTCTAATATTTTAAAAGCAACATGATGAAAACACGTATATTTTTTCTGATGCTATTACTGTCGTTGGAGGCAGCAGCACAAGATGAAGTCCAGTTGGCAAATCTTCCAAAAGTTGTTCCGGCTTCGCCCACAGCAGCAAACCTCGGAATGTATAAGCAGGAGGATGTTAGCTATTATACGGGTACTCCAAATATTAATATTCCTCTTTTTGCCATTAATACTGGACACTTGAATTTACCGATTAGTTTGTCTTATCATGCAAATGGAATTAAAGTAGAAGAGATGTCGTCTATTGTTGGTTTGGGGTGGAATTTAAATGCAGGAGGGTCAATAACCCGATCTATTAATGGTTCAGATGATTTGTTTGATTATACTGGAGGGGCGGCTAATTATATAAGCCAGACCGTGAAGCTGCGGGATGTCTTCAATAATCAATCTACTACTCAAAGTAAGGAGATTATGGCCCGGATTGCTGCAAAACAATATGACGGGCAACCGGATGTGTTTTATATCAATTGCAACGGTTTAAGTGGAAAGTTTTTTTATAATCAGGATAAGGGTGGATTCATTTTTAGCCCCAATCAGAATGTAAAAATTTCCTATGATAACCATGAACAAAGTTTCACTCTCACAAATACATCTGGGATCGAATATACATTTGATGTAGCAGAAGTAAATACTCAGGATTTAAGTACCGGGGGTGTTGTCCCTGTTACCACTGCATGGTTTCTGTCAAAAATTAAGGATTTAAAGTCTCAAGAGGAATTATTAATTGCTTATGAGCCGGTGAGCTATAATTTTGAAACCCTGGGCGTTGAAACGAAGGGAGAACAGTTTGATTACTTTGGAACGGATCCGCAGCATGTATTGCCGGACAACATTACGATGCGGGTGGCACCATATAACTCAAACAGAATGTCGACTTTCAGAGTAAAGAGGATAGACTTTAAGAACGGGTATCTTTTGTTTAATAAATCGACCTCATCTAGATATGATATAGTCAATGACTATAGTTTAAATTCAATAGAGGTTTATAGTGGTCAGACTAAAATAAGAAAGATTGATTTTTATCAGTCTTATTTTAAGAGTGACGATGTAACGGATGTATCTAGTCCATCAGCACGTACTAAAATCAGACTGAAACTCGATAGTTTAAAAATCTGGGATGGGAGTAACGTCAATAGCTTCCAGCCATATAAGTTTAAGTATTATGGTAATGGGGCGATTGTTGATCGTTTGTCCCGGGCGCAGGACTATTGGGGCTATTATAACTATAGTAACGGGCAGACGATGCTTCCACCGGTTCAATATGAATATTGGCCCATGCCTGGTAACGACAGGAATGCAAATCCCAGTTTCACCGGTACAATTAGTGAGATTTCTTACCCAACAGGAGGCTTTACAAGTTTTGAGTTTGAGGGAAACCAGATTGCTGCACCTGCTAATCCAGCGGAGCCGTCTAATTTAGATTATATGGCAGAACTCCTTGCGGGCATTGAATGGTCAACTACCTATAGTAATGGTCAAAGCCAAATAATAATACACAAATCTTATTTTGAAAAGCAGATTGGTTTTGATAGCAGTCAAAGCATAACGGTGAATGGCGATGTGCCTGCTTTATATTTGTATGTCCGCCCACAGAGCCCTTCGGAAATAGAAAATTTTAGATGGAATGCGGATCCTAACGGCTATTATCCTAATGAAATATTAAAACCTGAAGTAAAATTTTTTAATGTAAACAACCCAGGCACTAATCTTTTGAGCAGTGCTGTGCCTGATAATGCTCAGGGAGATGGGTGGTACAGGCTTACTAACGTTCCGGCGGGTGTATATAAGATGATGGTCGATTATTCTGAAATCGTTAACAATGGTTTTGCCTTGGCTGCGTATTGTGAATTGTATTCAATGTATAATACGGCAATACGAATTCCTTTCCTGGGTTCTAATCCAACAACACCCGTGTGGCAGAACAAATATGTTGGGGGGCTTCGGATAAAGCAAATTTTGGATTACCCGTCGGCGAGTAGTGCTCCATTAATCACAAAATTTACCTATAATTCAGATCAAGGGCTTTCCACTGGAGCTATCCAGTTTGTTCCTCAATTCTATTACAAAGCAGCTTATTTTGATCCTCCCATGGGTGGATCGGGTGGGTTTCAGGACTTCTTTACCTACCTAAAGCGCTTTTCTATGCCAAATGTGCCGATGGCTTATACGCAGGGAAGTCATATTGGGTATCAAAGAGTGACTGTAGAGCAGGTCAATTCCAGTTCTACTGAAAGCCAAAGAAAGATATACTTTTTTTCTACATTCAATAACTATCCCGATGATATACGCAATAGTTATCCTTTTTGCAGGGGGACAAATTTCGATTGGAAACGAGGGTTACTCGAATCCGAATTGACGTTTAAAAAAGAGGGAAACTATTTTAAGCTGGTAAATCAAAAAGATTACGAATATAAAACGGTAATGCCTGCAAGCTCAAATGCAACCAAATCCATAGGCGTTGATGCCGGATTTATGTTTGGCGACGAATATGTGTTGGATGTGCGACCAGACCCAGCATTGCGGGCTCAGTATCCAATCGTTGCTGATAGTTATGAGGTGATTTCGGAGGATTTTAGCCTGGCAAAAAAGACAGAGATCACATTCGATGATAATAGCAGGCAGGTAATATCTTCAAAAGAATATTTTTATGACATTCCTGCACTGTTGGTTCCAACCAGAGTAAGGACTAAAAATAGTAAGAATGATAGTATAGATGTTGTATCGAAGTATCCGCTAACTTACAACCCGACTGCAGCCGATAATGCTGGAATCAAAGGCCTGGTGGACAACAATATTTATACACCGATTGAGCAATATGAAGTAAATCTGAATAAAAATACGGTTGCACCTGGACAGGTTACCTATTATAATGGAAATCTGAACCCTAAAGAAATTTGGGCACTGCAGCCAATCAATCCGATTCCGAAAAGTAATTTTTTGGAAAGCAAATTAGTAAATAATGTTCTTCAGACAGATCCTAACTATGGGCAACGATTGAAGTTTAATTTATATGATGCTTATGGTAATGTTTTAGAACAGCAAAAGAGTTATGATGGAAAGGAAGTCTTCTTATGGGGATATAACAACCAGTATCCTGTGGCCAAAATCGTTGGCAGCGATTTCGCAACTGTGGATTTGGTGGTAGACATAGATTTATTAAACAACCCAGTTAGTACTGAGGCCCAGATCCGTGCCGAACTGAATAAGCTTCGCACCGACAGCCGTACTAAAAATGCACTAGTAACAAGTTATACCTATAGACCTTTAATTGGTGTTACTTCGGAAACTGATCCTTCAGGGAAGATTACTTTTTATGAGTATGACGGATTGGGCCGCCTGAGTTTTATAAAGGATGAAAAGGGCAATATCCTAAAGACAATCTGTTATAACTATGCGGGTCAGGTGGTGAATTGTAACCAGTAAACCTAAAAAATTTTGTTATGCAACTTTTAACTAAAAATATACTTTTGTCAAGAATTTGCAGATATACCATATCCGTAGTACTCTTGTTAATTGCATCCTTGTTGGCAAAATCGCAGGTTACGCCCTCGGGTAATCAGAACTATGTTTATACTCGTACCATTTTAAAGGACAACGTCAAAACACAGGGTGACCTGGATGCACTTACATCAGCGGATGTTCGTGCGGAAATACAGTATTTTGACGGGCTTGGCCGGCCAATGCAAAATATAAGTGTACAAGCGGCTCCCGGTTTTAAGGACATTGTTACTCCTATAGCATATGATGCTTTTGGGCGCCAGGATAAAGGCTATCTTCCGTATGCTGCTTCGGGTACAAGTGGTTCGTACCGGAGTAGCGGCTTAACAGAGCAAGCTTCGTTTTATGGAACGGCACAAACATCCATTCCGGTTATTCCGAATCCATATTCACAGAAAGTTTTTGAAGCGTCGCCATTGAGCCGGGTATTGGAAGTGGCGGCCCCGGGTCAAAGCTGGGCCTTGGGTAGTGGGCATACGGTGCAAACCAGGTATGAAGTCAATGGCCCCGGTGATAATGTAAGGCTTTGGGATATACAGAATAACGGAATGGTAAATACAGGAGCTGTAAGCACCGGCTATTACGATGCGGGTCAATTATATAAAAATGTGACCCTGGATGAGCACCAAAACGAGGTGGTGGAATACAAAGATAAAGAAGGACAAGTGGTTTGTAAAAAGGTACAGGATGGTGGAACTACAGGTTCCCCGTCCTATATGGTTACTCAATATGTGTATGATGATTTTAACCAACTGGCCTATGTGATACCGCCGGCATTGGAAAGTATAACAAGTTTTACGGAAAGTGACCAGGACTTTTTAAAATATATCTATGCATATCACTATGATGAAAGGCTCCGGTTGGTTGAAAAGAAAATACCAGGGAAAGGCTGGGAATATACGGTGTATAGTCTTACTGACCGGCCGGTGCTTACGCAGGATGCTGCGCAGCGGGATCGTGGTGTTTGGGCCTTTATTAAATATGATGCCCTGGGCAGAGTGGTTATAACGGGGGAGACAGCTAATCCTGATTCGAGGGCTGCGCTGCAGCTAAACGCCAATGGCAGAACGGTTCATACAGAAGCGCGGGATAATACACAGCCATGGGGATACTCAAATGTTGCGATTCCAACAACGGTAACCAAGGTGCTGACGGTTAACTATTATGATGATTACAGCATTTTCTCAGCCACCAATCCCTTTTCGACCTTCTTTACCCAACCCAACGGCACACAGAATGAAAGTCAGCGGACCAAGGGGTTGCCTACGGTAACGGCCACGAATGTCCTGGGTACTACAACCTATCTGTATACGGCCACTTACTACACCGACGATAAAGCGAGGGTGAGCAAGGTAGTGAAACAGCACCAGCTCAATGGTGTGGATATTACGACCAGTACTTATAACTTTGCAGGCGAGCTAACGACAATCGTTCGCCAACATTACAATAATAACAATACGGCTAGTCCTGTTGTTATGGTAACTACAACTAACCAGTACGACCAGGCAGGACGGCTGAAGCAAACGCAAGAAATCATCAATAGTCAGCAGCCGGTAACGACCAATTATACCTACAATGCGGTAGGGCAGCTGGAACGCAAATCGGTTGGCGGCCAGGATATAGACTATCAATACAACGCCCGAGGGTGGTTGGCCCGACAAAGCTCGGCTCTGTTTACCCAGGAATTGAAATATGACGACGCCAGCCAGAACGCACAGTTTAATGGCAATATAGCACAGCAATTATGGAGCACTAACGGGCAAAACCATAATTATAACTATAGCTATGACAAGGCCAATCGTTTACTGAGCGGGATCAGCGATGAAAATAACAATGAAACGATGGGCTATGACAAAATGGGAAATATTACCAGTTTGTACCGGCAAGGCGCGGCTGCTATTACATCTGGCTTAGGAACCCTTTCCTATACCTACAATGGTAACCAGCTGCAAAGCGTGAATGGAGGTTATGTAAAGAACTACCAGTACAATAATAATGGCAGTATGACCAGCGATGGAATGTTTGGTTTTCAATATAATGAGTTAAATTTGCCCAGGCAGGTGACGGGTACGCCGGTGGGCACGGTTACCTATACCTACGATGCCAGTGGAGCGAAACTTACTAAACAAACAGTGAGTGAAACACGACAGTATGTTGAAGGGATCGAATATACCGGTGGCAATATAGATCTTTTACATATCTCTTCAGGGTTGGCGCGTAATAGTGGGGGAATCTACAACTATGAATTTTTCCTCACAGATCATTTAGGTAATACAAGGGTGGTGCATAATGGGGCGGGAACAGTGTATCAGCGAACTGATTATATGCCGTTTGGGATGAGCATAGGTCGTGTTGCCAATACGCCGAATAAGTATTTATACAACGGAAAGGAGCAGCAACAGGAGCTTGGCGGTACAGATGGTGGACAATACGATTATGGCGCGAGGTTCTATGACCCGGTAATTGGTAGGTGGCATGTGATTGACCCGCTGGCGGAGAAGATGCGACGACACTCTCCTTATAATTATGCTTTTGATAATCCGATAAGATTTGTTGATCCGGACGGAATGGAGGCTGACAATTGGTATAAGGCGAAGAACAAAGAAGGGAAAGAGACTTACATGTGGGTGGAGGGGAGTAGGGAAATTGAAGGGGCGGAGAATATGGGACAGGAATTGAGCCTGGAAACAGTAGGTAGACAGAGTGGTAAAGTATATGATTCATATAATCTCAATGCTGATGGATCTATAACAAATAATATAACATCAGAAATTACGACCAATAAGATCGTGACTGAGAATGATGTTACAATAAAGGGAGCTGACGCACCGGGACTTACGACTTTTGGTATTCATAATTCAGCAGTTGGTTTGCTTGGTACTTCCCCTTTAAAAATAGGCAGCCTCATCAAATCAATAGTTGGTCTTTTTAAGTCGCCTCAATCTGTTGAAAAAGCTGCTATAGTTGGTGATGAAATTGTACAGGTTTTTCATAAAGGTGAACTAAGTGGAGGAGTAGTGTCTTCTACACGAAGTCTTTCTACAGGATTAGATAAAGCTGCTGTAGAGGCCCTGAATAGATCTGGAAAGGTTTGGGAATTTAATATCCCCAAGACCCAGTTTTTGAAGTGGAAGTATGCTCAGAAACTTGAACTCTTCAGAGATCTGGACGAGGCGACTAAAGTCATAAATGAAGAAGTGCGTTTTTCGCCAGAGCTAGCTCCTTTTTTAAATAAGTATTTAATTAAACCATAAAAGATGAAAGCTGATTTTTGCTGTTCAATACTCACGGAAAATATTGTTGAAGCAGGGCGAAAAGGATTTTCTGTTATTCCCTTCAAACATGAAGATGATCTTTATACTAATGACCTGTATAGCTTTTTGCTGCAGTTTAGGAGTATGGATTTTGCCGCTGATAACAAATGCATCATGGCACAGAGAGCAATTGCGTATTGCCCTTGGTGTGGTACCGAGTTGCACCAATTGACCCGTATAAACGAGGCCGGATTGGAATATTACGCGAAAAGGAATCAGAAGTTGATTATTTGATGAGTATCTAGTAAAGTGTGTGAGTGAAACCGAATCCTAACAGGTTATCGCGACATGGCGGTACTAAATTTAGGGCATGCTATATGATAAAAAGTTTGGCATTAGACAGAAGAAGAGAGTTTGTTTTAAATTGAGTTGGGAAAGTGATTTGTTAACGTCAGAAGTAAAAAAATGGTGAAGATATTTTCACTATAGGGATAGATCGGGACTTTGCAATAACGAAACCCTCTGATTTGTTACCATGGAAGTGGGTTGTGCATGGCGCTTTATTTGTAGGTACTGCGTATTATATAGCTAAAATGGAAAAAGAAATGGAAGGTATAATGAGGCGTGCAGGAGGTCCTCAAGGTTATATGTATTCGCTTACTGCTAATGTCTCGGGTCAATATCCTGTTTTGACATGGGGGAATAAGGCTAATTCGACAACACATCTGAATAAGGACGCAGTATGGAAATATGGTGAGACCTCCTCGAAAAGTGATAGATATTCAGCTGCAGAACTGGGAAGAATAGGAGCCGGAGGAGTAACTCCAAACCCCTTGGTTTACGGTAATCAAATCCAAATAAAAATTGCAGAAAAGGTTGCTATCTATGGCTATTTTATACAAAATGGACATCTTCCACCCGGTAATAAAATTTTTAGATAATATGAAGTTTAATATTAGTTTAAGACTTTTCGATATTTCTATTTCCGACACTGCTCGTAAGCATACAGAAAAGGTGGTTAGCGAGTTAAGGGATAGTATAAATGCCAGTTTAGAAAAACAAGATTACGGAAATAGTATTCTTGAATATGAAATTATTCTTTATGTTATAAATATGCCGAAAGGATACGAACATTTATATACAGATTTTAAACCTAAGTATATGGAGCGTAAATTATTGACGAGTAAACTTACAGGCGAAAAATATGAAATAAATAAATGTTTTAACTACAGCATAAAAATTGAAGGCGAATTATATAGCAAATTTATAAGTTCAGTGGCTAGAGATAGCAAGCGAATTTTGGCTTCTGAGATCCTAAAATCTTTATCGTATTTAGATGCTTTACCAAAGAAAGTTAATGATTTTGACAAGGAACGATTTAGAGCGGATATGGAGCGCTTCTTAGATAAAGAAATCTGAAGTTACTAAATGTCATTGCCGTTTTCACCTTTAATCTCATACCGGATCAGGTCAATGGCATTTTCTGCGGCCTCCTTGTTACTAAATATACTTATGGCCACATTTCCAGAATCGACTTTATGCAGGTGTAAGTATCCCTAAAAACCAGACAGTTTAAAATTAGAGAGATTTACTAAATTTAAACTGTAAAAAATGAAAAAGACAAGATTCACAGAGACACAGATTGTTTCAGCCTTAAAGCGCCAGGAAGGCGGTATACCGACCAAAGAACTCTGTCGTGAGCTGGGCATATCCGAAGCCACTTTCTACAATTGGAAGAGTAAGTATGGCGGCATGGAAGCCTCAGATGTGAAGCGCATGAAAGAGTTGGAAGAAGAGAATGCCCGATTAAAACGCATGTATGCGAACCTGGCAATGGATAACGAGATATTAAGGGATTTGTTCTCAAAAAAAGGCTGGGCCCTGCCACCAAAAGGCAATTAAGCAAGGAGCTTGTAAAGGAGCGAAAGATACCGGTGAGCCGGGCCTGTAAGATAATCTCATTACCACGATCCCAATATTATTATTCGTCAGTCAAGGACGACTCAGCAGTAATAGAAGCCTTGCAGGAGTTGGCATTTGCCCATCCATCGTATGGCTTCAGAAAGCTCTTTGCATATTTACGGCGCTCAGGAAAAAACTGGAACCATAAAAAGGTTTATCGTGTGTATAAGCAGTTAAAACTTAACAAAAAACGCAAGGGTAAAAGAAGGCTCCCGGCACGTATAAAACATCCCCTGCAACAACCCGAAACGGTAAATAAAGTATGGAGTATGGATTTTATGAGCGATAGCAAGACAGGTAACCGGAAGTTCAGAACCTTCAATGTAATCGATGATTGCAGCCGGGAGGCATTGGCTATTGAAGTGGATACCTCAATATCTTCAAGGCGGGTGATCAGGACACTCAACAGGGTTATCGAAAGCAATGGTAAGCCCATGGCCGTAAGAGTGGATAATGGTCCGGAGTTTACCTCAAAGGATTTTGAACTGTGGGCGAAGGGACAAGGGATTAGTATCCTGTATATCCAACCCGGAAGGCCTATGCAAAACGGCTACATTGAACGATTTAACCGACTTTACAGGGAAGCTGTATTGGATGCATATTTGTTTTTTGATCTCTACCAGGTAAGGGTACTAACACAGGAATGGATGGAAGAATACAATCACAAAAGACCACACGAGTCACTGGACAACCTGACACCGCTTGAATACAAAAAGTTGGCTGGTGAAAAGAAAAATACTCAACTTATAGCTGTCTGAAAAAGGGGGTACTTACAAAGGGATTTTTATTTCAGCAGCAGGTGTTCGGTGTGTGTGGCAACGTCATGATTTAGAAACGTTTGAAAAACGCTTGAAGGCATTAGAAGCCCGGATGGCTCAGGAAGGTCTGGTGTTAACAGAAGCCCAGATGATGGCCATGGAACGTAAGCGGGAAAAGCAGGAAGCTCATGGCGAAATAGAGACAGAGCACCCGGGTTATCTTGGCTCCCAGGACACCTACTATGTTGGAACCATCAAAGGTGTTGGGCGTATTTACCAGCAGACTTTTATCGACACTTACAGCCGGGTCGCCTTTGCAAAGTTGTATACCAGTAAACATGCCATCACATCTGCTGATATCCTTAATGACCGGGTAATCCCATTTTTTGAACAGCAGGAAATCCCGCTGCTGCGTGTACTTACGGACCGGGGCACAGAGTTTAATGGCCGGCTTGAACACCATGAATATGAGCTCTATTTAGAAATCGAGGGTATTGAGCACAGTAAAACCAAAGTCCGTCATCCGCAAAGTAATGGTATTTGCGAGCGCTTTCACCGGACGATTCAGGACGAATTTTACGCGGTCACATTCCGAAAGAAAATTTATCAGGATCTGGAATCGCTTCAGGCAGATCTGGATCATTGGATTGCTTATTACAACGAAGAGCGTCCGCACAGCGGCAGATATTGTTTTGGCAAAACGCCGATGCAAACTTTTGCTGATTCCCTTAACTTAGCAAAACAAAAAATGCTCAATGAAATCGGATCGGCAGCTTAAATTTTTAATCCTAACCCTTTTGAAAATTTAAAAAATCATTCCTTACTGTCGGATCAAATCGTGACTTTTACAAATAAAGACATCGCTACATTGCGAAAGGCATTGCCGAATCTTGGTCCCCATTACTTTGCCGCCACCACAGCCGCCAGTAAGATACAATCGATAAAAATCTCTGCTTTTATGTATTTTTTTGTCGGCTCCTAATCGTAATTATCCTGATTTCTTTCTTTTCCTCCTCTGAGGCGTAAAAGTTTAATAATGTTCTACGTAAAAAAGAGGAGGCTTTGCTTAGTGAATTTTTATAGTTTGGGGCGGGCTCTTTCAAAGAAAACCCATTTTCATTTTTGTAGCGGATCTATTGGTGCTTTACAGATAATGCATATGCGTTACGAACAGCCAAACGGTTCGTCATTGCGAGTGGAGTGTAACGGAATCGAGCAATCTCTTTTTTATTTAACAGATTTCTCCACTCGCTCCACTGCCCGCCCGGCTAAACGCCATTGGTCGGACGTTACGCTCGGTCGGAATGACGGTTTCAATCCAAGCAGTGTTTCAGGGCCTGCCAGCTGGTATTAAATGTAAAAGCAGTAGCCCGTTCCTGTTCCGCTGGCTTCTTTTGCAAAAGCAGGATCATTACTTCCCCATTTTACATTTAACATTCGATATTTTATATTCTATACTTCTACCTGCCCCCCGGCGGACAATACATTTTTAAATAATTGGTATAAAGCGTTGACAGATGTTCGTGAGTGCCCTCGCCTTCTGAAATGGAATGCGTGCGGTTGGGATAGCTCATCAGTTGAAACTGTTTGCCCTGGCGGATAAGCTCGTTGATCAGCATTTCTGCGTTCTGGTAATGCACATTGTCGTCGCCGGTGCCATGAATATAGAGCAGGTTGCCCCTGAGGTTTTTGGCGTAGGTGATGGGGGAGCCCTTTACAAAATCTTCATTGCTGGTAACGGGCACCCCCATATACCGTTCCTGGTAAATATTATCATACAGGAGCTGGTTGGTAACGGCTGCAATGGCAATACCGGTTTTATAGATCTCCGGGTACTGGAACATCAGGTTGAGGGTGGAAGAGCCGCCGCCACTCCAGCCCCATACGGCTACACGACTGGTGTCGATAAAATTCCATTTCAAAATTTCTTTAGCCCCCATGGCCTGGTCGCGGATATTGATGCGGCCAATATTCCGGTAAATGGCCTTACGCCACTGGCTGCCCTTTGGTGCGGGTGCGCCCCGGTTTTCCAGTGAAATATATACATAGCCATCATTGGCCATACTGCCTTTATAAAGGAAGTTTCTTCCGGCGTTGAAATTGTCCAGCACGGTTTGGGATGCGGGCTCCCCGTATACATAAAATACAACCGGGTATTTTTTGGTGGGATCAAAGGGAACGGGTTTTACCATCCACCCATCCAGCTCCACACCATCCGCTGTTTTGATCTTAAAGAATTCAGCCCTGGGATCGCCGGCATTCACCGCCATGGTCCGCTTGGCAGGCACCAGCTCCCGGTGATCCGGAAGGCTTACCACCGCTCCGTTAGCCAGTTCGGTGGCGCTGCTATGGTTTAGGATCGCAATCTTTCCATTGGGTGAAAGGGTGTATTTATTAGTGCCGCCCAGGTTATTGGGCGTTACCCTGCTGGCTTTTCCGTTACCGATATGGACTTTATACAGGTAGTTTTGCGTGGCATTATCCGGAGACGCTGCAAAATAGATGGTCTGTGTAGGGGCATCATACAGGTAAAACTGGATCACGTCATAATCGCCCTTTGTAATAAGGGTTTCTTTACCGGTAAGATCCAGCTTGTAGATCTGCCGCCAGCCGTTCTTTTCAGAAAGCCAGAGAAATTCACCGTTGTCGTTGATCCAGTCCCATCCACCGGGGTCATTATCATTCCACCGGCTTTTGATATCGATCCAGGCGGCATCGGTTTCCTGGTAGATCTGTTTCGACTGCGCGGTAGCGGCATCCACCAGGAAAATCCGGCTATCATTCTGCTGGCGGTTCAACTGCTGCACAACGATCGACTGCCCCTTAGGAGTCCATTCCATCCGGGGAATATAATGCTGTACCGGATCGCCTTCGATGCCTGCATGCCGTGTTTTACCGGTAGCCACATCATAAAACCAGATCGTACAGGAACTGGGATCCTGGCCCACTTTCGGATATTCTACCGGTATGGTAAACGGGTAAAGCGAATCGGTGTTATTGATCATGAGGAAATTCCGGATGCTTCTTGCATCCAGCTTCCAGTAGGCGATGCGGGAGCCATCCGGCGACCAGCGGAACCCGTCCTGGCAGCCAAATTCTTCTTCATAAGCCCAATCGAAGGTGCCGTTGATCAGCCGGTCGGTTCCATCGGTGGTAACCGGCGTTTGTTGATGGTCTGCCAGGTTTTCTATATAGATATTGTGTTTCGACACATAGGCCACTTTTTTACCGTCTGGTGAAAATTTGGCAAACATCAGCGAGGATTCGGGAAGTCCTTTTCCCAACTGCGTCAGTTTTTTGGTGCTGCGGTCAAATACCCAGTAATCGCCCCGGGTATTTTCGCGCCATACGCGCCGGGTATTGGCAAACAGGAGGATCCGGTTGCCGTCAGGAGCAATGGTAAAGCTCTGTACGGTGAGCGCCCTGGTTGCTCCTTCGGGAGTAAGCTCCTGCTCCGTCATGAACACTTTGTTGTTGCCGGGCGCAACCGGATCAATGGCTGCAATACCTTTCTCGGAAAAGCTGTAAAAGCTGTTGCCATCCGGGGTCCATTGAAGTTTTTGTGCAATGGCGCTGCCGGTATAGCAAATAAAAATAACGAGGACCAGGAAGGTTCTTCTTACCGAAAAAATCATGTGTTACTATTTGGGGCCTAAATTAACGGGCTTTTTCTATACAGCCATAAAAAATCGATAAAGGAGTTGCGGATAGCATTGCGTTTTGTTTTTTTACCGCCAGGGACGCAAGGAACGCTAAACGCCATCACAATGGTTTTAATAGCGCGCCTTGCGTATTCGTTGCGCCCATTGCGTTTTATTTTTACCGCCAGGAACGCAAGGGGACTCGCAAGGGACGCTAAACCATTATAGAAATCCTTGCGGCTCCTTTGTGCCCCAGTTGATCTTTAACCGCAACGTTCGCGAGGCATCCGCGAGGAACGCAACGGGTACGAATATCTTAGCGACTCTTGCGTAACCTTTGCGCTCATAGCGGTTAATATGAACTGCAAGGGTGCACAAATAACCGCAAGGTTCGTGGTTCATCTATCCTCATTCCTTCTCCTTCCATTTCCGGATCTTATCGCCGGCCATCTTTACAATTTTAGGCGTGAATTTGCCAACCACGTCTACCAATGCCCGCTGGCTTTTCATTACGACCTCGATGTCTTTATACGCGAAAGGCGCTTCATCCAAACCGGCACTGATCAGCGTTACGCCATGCTTAGCGAGCTCTTTTTTCAGCTCCGCATCCGTAATACTTTGAAGAGCCTTGCTACGGCTCATTTTGCGGCCGGCACCATGCGAGGCCGAGTTTACAGCCGCCGCCTCGCCACGGCCTTTTACAATAAATCCCGCAGCGGTCATGCTGCCCGGAATGATGCCGAGCACGTCTTTCCTTGCCGGTGTGGCCCCTTTCCGGTGTACGATCACTTCTTCACCATCCAGCAGTTCCTTCCAGGCAAAGTTGTGATGGTTTTCCACCATTTTTACCGGTTTGCGTCCCAGCTGTTTGGCAATTTTTGCATGGATGATGTGATGGCAGGCCGATGCATAATCCCCCGCCAGGTTCATCGCCAGCCAGTATTCCTGTCCTTCCTGTTCGTTCAGATCCAGCCAGGCCAGGTTCTTGGCATCCTGCGGCAGCCTTCTTTTGCTGATGGCGATCTTTGTATAATGATCGGCAATGGCTGCTCCCAGCGCACGGGAACCGGAATGGGATAAAAGGCCAAGATACAAGCCGGGTGCGACGCCCAACACATCGTCCTGCTCCCGGATTTCAACAATGCCAAATTCCACGAAATGATTACCGCTTCCGCTGCTTCCCAGTTGCTTCCAGGCACGGCCATGCAGCGGCTTTAAAAAAGGCAGTTGCTGAAACGCCTCGTGGTCCATTATGGCATGGTCTTCTGCCCTTGTAAACTGGGCGCCGCTGCCAAACAAGGTAGCCTCGTTCAGCTCCCGCACAAAATAATGCGCGCGGTTGGTGAGTTCTTTTGGATCGATATCGAAGATGCTCAGGCACATCCTGCAGCCGATATCCACGCCCACACCATAGGGGATCACCGCATTCCGGGTGGCCAGTACGCCGCCAATCGGTAACCCATAGCCATAGTGTGCATCGGGCATCAGCGCGCCGGCAACCGAAACCGGCAATTTCGCGGCCGTATACATCTGGGCCAGCGCGCCTTCTTCAATATGCTCCCGCCCGAAGATGTTAAAAGAAATCCCCGACTGGTTCAACGACACCGCCACACCGTCGTCTTCTTTGGGCGGCGGTGGCAGCAACTGTGCCGCAACAGGGGCCAGCACCGCATCGGATACAAAATCCGCAGGGGTCTGCAATACGTTTTTTAAAATAGTAAAAACGGCTTCTTTTAATGCGTATTTATAATGCTTTTGCACAAGGTTCATCGCTATACTGATCACCGGACCTTCCGGGTATCCCAGTTGTCTTAATTCTTTTCCGGTTATTTTTAATTTACTCATGAAAGTGTTTTTAAATAACAAAGGGTTTGCTTTATGATTAAAATGCAAATTTCAATCATGTCAGTGCAATCTATTTGCACAGCAAAAAATATTTTTAAATGAAAGAGTGCGATGTACAAAACGCTCCCCCGGAGGGAGAATCGCAGACAAGATGATATGTAATTATTGAGCACGCATAACGGCCATTAATACAGCCGGGCGAAAAAAGTAACCCAACGTTTATCCTTTAAAGAAATCGGTGTGTTGCAGTGTATTGGGTTTGAGATAAATAAATTGCCGTTCTGCGTCGATGATGAGGTTGAACCGTTTTAGAAGATCACCTCCCATAAAGCTCATTTGCTGGGTGCCCAGTTTTCCTTCAAAGAAACCAACCGGTACATGGTTAAAGCGGAATTGACCGATGATTAATTGCGGAGCAACGGCTTTCTGCACTTTTACAATATTGCCAAAAGCGTCCTTTAATGCTTTTGTATCCGTTACTTTCAGTAGTTCATTTAAATGATTTTTTATTACAAAAGCATCGTCCAGTAACAGGTCGCCGGAATAACCGGTATGCAGCAGGTATTGGTTGAGGTAGGTTTTGCCGCCAATACGAAGGCTTGCTTCAACAAACAGCATTCCGTATTTATGAATCAATTTAAATTTTTTATAGCCTTCTGTTGGAAAGCGATCATCAATGGCGATTTGTTTTTTATCGAAGTCGATAAGCACGGCCTTTTTATCAAAAAGGTGCGGCCCAAACTTACCATCGGTTCCCTTTCCGGAGTACTGATCCTCCCATATCGGAAGGTGCCCCCAGGTATGATCGCCGATCTGAAGCTGGTTGTTGCTGCTAAACCGGGATGCATTTCCCGTGCCGCCCCAGCTTGAAACGCTATCGGTGGTTTCAAAGCGAACGGAAGTGATTTTTCGTGTCGTCTCCGCTGTTAATGTTACCGCATCTGCTGCAAAATGAAACATCAGGTGCAGGCTGTCGGTGCCGTTTAGCCGGACGGGAACAGACAAATTATTCTGGGCGGTTAATTCAAAGAGAAAACGGAGGGGTTTCTCCTGTGCTGCAGCTGCAAGCCGGGTTAGTAACGCAGTTGCAAATAGTAGGGTTTTGATCAGATGTATCTTCATGATTTCGGACGTAAAGATATAAAGAAAACTGGTCTTATTTGTAATGGGTGGTCCCGTCAAGGGGTATTCCAAATGGTCGCACTCCCACAAACTGCAATGTCATCCTGTCCGCCGCGGCGGATCAGGGGCTATTGAACAATAATATGCATAGGTCTTAAATAAATTGCTAATGACAGATTATACGATGCGTTGATACCCCGTCGCTATTCTTTCTTTTCTTCTTCCACTTTTGCTTGACCAAAAGTGGAGCAAAAGTCAAGGTTTTGCGGTATAAATCGGCAATTAGCGCTTAACTTTAGAGAAGATAAAAACACGGGGGAATAAGTACAATATGAAACAGGGAATCGGGGCATTCCTGTTATGGTTGGTGGCCGCATTGATGCCTGGCTGCGCACAGCTGAGGGTAGCCACTTACAACTATAATGATGCCGTTGGAAAATACTATACCATCAGGGGATTTCGTATGTATACAGAAGTATACGGCCAGGGCCAGCCCTTGCTGATGATTCATGGGAATGGGGGCGATATGAGCGCTTTTGCCAATAACCTTCCGTATTTCTCAAAAAAATACAAAGTGATCCTGGCCGATAGCCGGGCGCACGGACGTTCGGTGGATCCTTCCGATTCGCTTAGTTTTGAAATGATGGCTGATGACTATAGTGCTCTGTTGTCGGCGATGCATATTTCTTCGGCCTATGTGCTGGGCTGGAGCGATGGGGGTATCATTGCACTGGAACTGGCCATGCGCCATCCGGAAAAAGTAATCAAGCTGGCCAGTACGGGCGCTAATCTCAGTGCCGATTCGATAGGGCTGCGGCCGGATGTGTGGCGCGATGGTGTGCGGGATTATAATGCCTGGCAAAAACGGATGCCACTTACCGGTGATAAAGAAAAAAACGATTATAAAGTGTTTATGCTGGATTATGAGCAGCCCAATATAGCGTTCAGTGAACTGCGGAAGATTCAGTGTCCTTCGCTGATCATCGGGGGCGATAACGACCTGATCCCCGTGGCACATACCCGGCAGATTGCGGCCAATATCAGGAGGGGGGAATTGTGGATCGTACCCAATTCCGGGCATGCCACCCTGGTAGATCACAGCCGGGCTTTTAACAGAAGAGTGGAGGCCTTTTTCCGGAAGCCTTACCGGCACCGGCGCCATTAAGGGTTACACCAGTATTTTTTCGTATTTGAGTTTATAGTCTACCGGCGTCATACCCGTGATGCGTTTAAATACATCACGGAACGCTTTTACATCATTATAACCCACATGGTACATGGCCTCCTGTATGGTTTTGCGGCCCTGCTCCAGCATTTTTTTTGCGGCTTCGATCTTTACCCGCTGGATGTACTCCACCACGGTATTGGTGGTTGCTTTCTTAAAGCGCCGTTCAAAGGTGCGGCGGCCCATCGCAAAACGTTCACAAAGCAGGTCCACGGGGAGGCGTTCTTCAAAATTCTGTTCAATGTATTCCTGGGCCTCCCGGATGGCATCGTCACCATGATCGCGCATGCCGGAAAAAATAATAAAGGGCGACTGGCTGCTGCGCTGGATATCGATCTGGAAATATTTAGAGCAATAAATAGCCACTTCCCGGCCCGCATATTTTTCAATAAGATAAAGCACCAGGTTGGAGGCAGAAAAGGCGCCGCTGCTGGTGTATACGCCGTTTTCATCGGTGAGGATCTTGTCGGCGACCAGGTTTACTTGCGGAAAGAGCCGGGCAAAATCGTTGCTGGCCTTCCAATGGGTAACACAGCTTTTATGATTCAGCAGCCCGGTGCCGGCCAGTAAAAAGGCGCCCATGCAAAGACTGGCAATTTCAGCACCTGCCTCGTACTGCTCTATCAGCCAGGGGATAATGCTCTGGTTCTCCTGCACGTACCGCCCGATCGGCTCCTGTAATGCCGGTACAAGAATGAGATCGGCGTGGTGAATTTCGTTGACCAGGAGCTGGGCCTGTACTTCGTAAAGCCCGTTATTTAATTGAACCTTTGGTTCCGCTGCAGCCAACTGTACCTGGAACAATGGCTGGCGGCCGTTGGCAACAAGGTACTGATTGGCTTCTTCAAAACCCTGCCTTGGATTTTCAATGCTGGAAAGGTTAGCGCCCTTGAGCAGGAGGATGACTACTTTTTTCATTTCATATTTTTTTAGCTCAGCAAAGATAAATGAGAAGAATGTCGTAATCAACCCCAGGTATTGTCGTATTTGCGTATCTGAAAATGGGTATGACTGTTGTAGGTTTGTATGTAAAAGGAAGACACTCAAAACAGATCTTTATGAGCAGGATTTTTGTTTTTAACTGGATTTCTGTCGACGGTATCTTTTCAGGTCCAAACGGGGAAACGGATTGGTTTACCGTTGATCCGGAGCTGGAAAAGGCAAACCTGTCGGGCCTGGACCGTGCAGATACCATTTTATTCGGACGCACAACGTTTAAAATGATGGAGGCCTTCTGGCCTACGCCCGGTGCTGCCGCGCAGTATCCGGAGATTGCGGCATATATGAATGAAACGGCAAAGCATACGTTTTCAACGACGGTTGACAACAGCAACTGGCCGCATAGCTTTTTTCATAAAGCGCTTAACCGGGACACGGTGAACGGAATAAAAGAAACAGCAAAAAAGGATATTGTGATTCTTGGCAGCGGATCGGTAAGTATGGCGCTGCAGGAACTGCAGTTGATTGATGAATATATCCTGCTGCTGGATCCGCAGCTGCTGGGTAAAGGGATGCCTTTTTTTAAGAATGCCGGTCCCACTGCTTTGCAATTGCTGGATACAAGAACATTTCCATCGGGCATTGTCCGGCTGCATTATAAAGTAGTTCCATAAACCGTGTTAAAACTCAGGGGATGAAACGGATCGAGATTTTTAGAACCAATGTTTTCGATAAGGCTACGGCAAGGATGCTGGTGAGGAACCTCAAGCGCGTCTTTCCCCGGTCGAAAATTAATTTTGACCTGGAAGATTGCGACCGGATCCTGCGGATAGAATCCCGTCAGCCGATTGATATCCGGCGGGTTCATTTTTCATTGAAATTAGAGGGGTATCGCGCGGATATTTTAAATTAAGAACGGCACCTCCCGAATCATTCATTAAATTATTTTTTATGCAAACAGTAACAAACGATACCACAGCATTGCTCCGCGATTTTACAGCGGCAGCGGATCATTTTACAAACCTCCTGGAATCTTTTTCTCCGGAAGTGTTGAACCGGGTTCCGTTTGAAGGCAGCTGGTCGCCGGCACAGGTGGGCGATCATGTATTGAAATTTTTAAATGGTACAAAAAGTGCACTATCCGTTCCGAAAACAACACCCGGGCGTGCCCCGGATGCGCATGAGCCGTTGCTGCGGGAGATATTTTTAAATTTTGAACGGAAAGCAAAAGCTCCGGCAGTAGTGTTGCCTTCAAATGAACCGATCGACAGAGCGCCATTGTTACATGCATTAAAAGAGATCCGTGAATCGCTCGGCGCCCGGATCCGCGAAGAAGACCTGCTGATGCTTTGCGCGGGTGTACCGTTCCCTACCATCGGTGACCTCACCGGCCTGGAGTGGGTATTGTTCGCCGATTATCATTTGCGGAGGCATACGCGTCAGTTACAGCAAATGCAGCCGTATTTTAACCAGCAATAATCAGGCGTTATGTCAAAAGGCACATTAAGGATCTGCGACAAAGGGCACCGTTATTATAAAAGCAGTAATTGCCCGGTGTGTCCTGTATGCGAGCAGGAAAAAAAGCCATAAAGTGGTTTTCTTTCCCGGTTGGGGGCTCCGGCGCGGCGGGCACTGGAACATGCGGGGATCGGCACTGTGGCAGCACTGGCACAACACACCGAAAAAGAAGTCCTGGCGTTACATGGCATCGGACCTACGTCCATGCCGGTTTTAAAAGCCGCACTGGAAGCATCCGGACTAACATTCAGGAATGGAACAAATAAAATGGTATGATTAATACTAAATTTACAACAGTAGATGCTTATATAAATGCGTTTTCCGGCATTCGGAAAAAGCGACTGGAAGAAATGCGCAGGATGGTAAGGCAGGCGGCTCCCAAAGATGCCGTGGAGGTGATCAGTTACAATATGCCGGCCATCAGAACAACAACGGTACTGGTATACTATGCGGCATACGAAAAGCATATCGGTTTCTATCCCACCGGGTCGCCGATAACGGCCTTTGCGGACCGGTTAAAGGATTACAAGACATCAAAAGGTACCGTGCAGTTTCCCCTGGATATAGCGTTGCCCGGGCATTTGATTAAAGAAATGGTTGCCTACCGGGTAAGATCAGAAGAAGAAAAAGCGAAAACAAAAAAGGCGCCGGCAAAGAAAACGGCATTAAAAAAATAACTCCTTACTAAAACGATAAACGTCATGACTCATTTAATTTACCCCTGTATCTGGTTCAATGCAAACGGAAAAGAGGCGGCCACATTTTATAGCAATATTTTCCCCGATACAACGATCAGCGCAGACTCGGGCATGGTAGTAACCATCGATTGCAGCGGCCAGAAACTGATGCTGCTGAACGGAGGCCCCGTATTTACACCCAACCCGTCTGTGTCTTTCCTCATTGCGAATGAAGATGAAACAGAGACGGAACGGTTATACAATGAACTGGTAAAAGGCGGCTTTGCCCTGATGCCGTTGAACGCATATCCCTTTAGTAAAAAGTACGGCTGGGTGCAGGATAAATACGGTGTGTCCTGGCAACTATATACCGGGGAAAAGGGTGCCACTACTCAGTATTTTACGCCCACGCTGATGTTCATCAACCAACAGAACGGATGCGCGAAAGAAGCGATTGGTTTTTATACGGAGCTGTTTCCCGGTTCAGCAACGGAGGGCATTATGGAATACCCGGAGGGGGGAGGCGATACCGCTGGTCATGTACAACATGCCCAGTTTCATATCAGTGGTTATACCCTTGGGGCGATGGACAGTTCGCTGGCGCATCCTTTTAATTTTAACGAGGGCATTTCCCTGGTGGTGGAATGCGACACCCAGGAAGAAATTGACCGCTATTGGAATGCATTGATTGCAGATGGCGGCGCAGAAAGCCAATGTGGCTGGTTAAAAGATAAATTTGGTTTGAGCTGGCAGATCATTCCTGCCCGGTTGGGCAAACTGATGGCCGCCGGAAACCAGGAGGCCTCCGGACGGATGATGCAGGCTTTAATGAAAATGAAGAAGCTGGATATTGCCGCACTGGAAGCTGCTTACAATGGCACCAACGGGTGATCCGTTAAACCCCGGTTCATAATATTTTAATCAAAAAAATATGGAAACCTATTCGTATAAACAACAAATCCATGCGCCTGCACAAAAAGTGTGGGACATACTCTGGAATAACGATACCTACCGGCAATGGACGGCCGCTTTTGCGCCCGGTTCTACTATGGAATCTGACTGGAAAGAAGGAGGGCGTACTCGTTTCCTGGATGGAAAAGGAAACGGAATGGTGAGTACCATCCGCCGCATCCAGGCGCCGGAGGAACTGGTGTTTGAACATCTTGGTTCCATAGAAAACGGCGTGGAAGATACCACCAGTGAAGCGGTAAAAGAATGGGCCGGCTTCCTGGAGCGGTACTACCTGAGGGAAGAAGGCGGCGGTACCACGCTCGAGGTATTGGTGGACGTCGATCCGAAGTACAAGGAAATGATGGACAATGGATTTACCAAAGGGCTGGAAACAGTAAAAGCACTGGCCGAACAGTAGCCGACACCAATTTCCAAATGCTCAAATCTCAAATCTGAATTCTCGATTCTCAAATCTAAAATCTCAATAAAACAAAATACAATGGCAAAATTAAATCCTTACTTAAATTTTGATGGCCAGGCCGAAGCCGCATTCCTTTTCTACAAATCTGTTTTTGGAGGCGAGTTCGTGGGAGGCATTATGCGCATGAGCGATGCCCCGGGTACTGAAAACCTGCCGGAAGATGAGAAAAGGCGGGTGATGCACGTAGCGCTTCCTGTTGGCGGCGATCTGCTGATGGCCTCAGACATCGTTCCTTCCATGGGGCACAAGCTAACGGTAGGCAATAACAATTATATTTCCATTTTCCCCGAAAGCCGGGAAGAAGCCGATCGTTTGTTTGGTGCCTTATCCCAGGGAGGAAAGATTGAAATGCCGATGGCAGACCAGTTCTGGGGCGATTATTTCGGAAGCTTGCAGGATCAGTTTGGTGTATACTGGATGATCAACTATTCTTCCCGCCAGGCCAATCAATAAAAACAGAGTGATCAGCTGAATGCTAAATGCTGAAAGCTGAAAGCCACCCGACCTGGTCCTTTAATTTTAAAAAAAGAAAAAATGGAAACTACCGTTAGCCGGTTACAGCTGATTATTCCAGCTTACCGGATGCATACACAACAGTTTAATAACGCCATTGCGGGAATCAATGAAGCCGATGCATTGAAGCGGGTTGAAGACCGTACCAATCATATCGTATGGATGGCTGGTAATTTGGTCAATTGCCGGTATTGGCTGGCCAATATCCTTGGGATTGCCGATAAGGATCCGAATGAAGCGCTTTTTAAGGATGCGAAAGCGTTGGATGCAACGGCCACCTACCCAACCCTTGCCGCGCTAAAAGAAGAATGGCATAAAATATCGCCCCTGCTTTTTCAGAAATTGCAAACCGTAACCGACGCGGAGTTAAACGAAGCATATCCTTTTGGGATGGGCGTTGGGTTTGTTGAAGAAAATAAATTGAATATGGTAGGGATGTGTATCGGGCGTGAAGACTACCTGTTTGGTCAGATCGGCCTGATGCGCCGCATACTGGATTACCCCGGGATGAAATACGATGTGGACGAAAGCATCCCGTATTAATTTCTGTGTTGGTTTCCTGCAGATGGGATCAGGAACGTATCTGCGGAAATCAGCGGAGAATATCTGCGCAATCAGCGGGAAAGATGCCCGCGGATGACGCGGATAAAAGCGCCGCAATGGTGATCTGAACCAGGGCAAAGATTCGCGGAAATCAGCGGAGAATATCTGTGCGATCAGCGGGAAAACAGCCTGTAGATGACGCGGATGAAACATCGCAATGCTGGATCTGAAATAGAGCAAATATTTGCACGATCAGCGGGAAAACAGCCCGCAGATGACACGGATAAAAACGCCGCAATGGTGATCTGAACCAGGGCAAAGATTCGCGGAAATCAGCGGAGAATATCTGCGTAAATCCGCGGGAAAAATACCCGGAGATGAAATGTTGCGGGAAAAAATTAGTTCTTTGGCGGGTTTCTTACACCATTACCCAGCCAAAGCAGCGTATTCAGCACCAGCTGGTTTTGTACAGGATTGACAAACGTAAAGGATAGTTCCCGGTTGGTATGGTGCTCATAATCGATATCATTATGGCCCATGTTGAAATACACCATACGGTATTTGTTATTACTCCATACCACCGGGTAATACCCGCTGTGCCATATCTCCTGGAGTTTGGGCCCCGTACCCAGCGGGAAGCTGCTGGAATCGATGGACAGGAGGATATCAATATCCGGGTTTTTCCGCAGGTCGTATTGCCAGCGGTACCATTCATTCGGTGCCGAGCGGAATACCGAAGGCATCCCTTTCAACACGGGATTTTTTTTAAATTCTGTTTTTAAAACGGCAGCAGTCGGGCGCCAGGTATTGCTTACATAGTTGCCCGAGCCCAGGAACTGGTTGTGGTACCAGGGCCAGTTATCGGGAACAGCCGATCCCGGCAGGGCAAATGCTGCAAAATGAAAACCCATCCAGCCACCTCCCCGCCGCATGTAGGCTTCAAATGCTTTTCGTTGCTCCGGCTGTTCCGGCCGGGTATCCAGGAAGAGTACAACCTGATACCGGGCAAGAAACGTATCATTGAGGTTATTCCAGTTGTTGGTGGAATCATACCGGAAATGATATTTCAAGGCCATTGCCGGGAACCACTTGTTGGCCTCGTGCACAAAACTGATATGTGCCGGGTCATTCCGGGCCGTAAAAAAGGCAATGACCTTAAATGCCGGCTGATCTTGTTGCGCCGGACATTTATGAATCACCAGGATCGCAAAAAGAAAGAGAAAAAGTCTTTGAATCGTTTTCATTTACCTGGTCAATCGCTGGAAAATAAAAGCAGCAGGATGCAGACTATAAGCGGATCTAAAAAGCTGATGGATCCTTAGGCCCCGGTTCCGCATCTCAAATCTCAAGTCTCAAATCTGGAATCTCCTTCCTCAGGCCCAGGCGCCCCAGTCGATATTTATTTCAATATCCGGATGCAGGCTTTTAGCCACGGGGCAGGTATAACCAGTGCGTTTCAGGATATCGATGGTTTTGGCATCGATCACGGCCAGGTTCCCGGGAATATGTACTTTCAGATCGATACCGCTTACCCGCCGGGGGTCGGCCGCCATCTTTTTCAGTACTTCAATTTTTACATCATCCAGGTCAAAATCCATGGTACGGGCCTTGATGCCCATCACGGTGATCATACAGGCCGCCAGGCTGGTAGCCAGCAGGTCTGTGGGGGAAAACCGTTCGCCTTTCCCGTTGTTATCGGTAGGCGCATCTGTTTCAAAATGCGATCCGCTTTTTAAGTGGGTGCAGGTAGTGCGCAGGTCTCCATTGTATAGAACTTCTGAAGTCATTGTTTATTTATTTAATGCGTAAAGATAGTTTTTTTGAGATCGCCGGAGGCGATAAAATGGGCAGGTGCGACTACAAGTTGCACCCAGCGACGAATAATTTATGGAAAGGGCTCGTTGTGCCGCAGTATTACTGGTTGAGATCCGTATCTTTTTTGTCAGGATGCTTGAATACGATCAGGTAGTAGCGTTTTTGCATGTCTACATAAATATTGCGCGTTTTCTGCCATTTCGCAAATCCTTCAAAATTAAACGTCATGTTTTCCGGCACAATCATCACCATATTATATTGTTTCATTAAGAACTCCGGGAGATAGCCAGCCCTTGCTACCTGATTGATAGTACTAATGAACATTGCAATATTATTGTCGGCACTGAAATCTTCATTTTCACATGCTTCCAATTCCTTTAAAGCTGCAAGGTGCATGGCCAGGTATAAATCAGGAAAACCGGAGGCCCGTTCATTTTCAGGAATATGGGTGTTGACCCATTCCAGCTTTTTGAGTCCGCTTTTAAGAATATACTGAGCTCGCTCCCTGTCTTTACCCAATCCCGGCGCTACAAGAAATTCTGACTTTGCGGGCAGTGGTTTTAGTGCCGTCAGTGAAGTAGGGTCATAACAGTCCAGGATCCGTTGCTCCAAAGCTGCTATACTGCTGTCATTCAAACCTGTTGATCCAAGCCGTATTTTTAAGAACCAGGCACCGCATTCATATAAAATGACCTGATTGTTTTTATATTCGCCTTTTGCACCGTAGCGTGCTTTGAATCCGTTACAAATATATTGAGGACCCTTTCTCCGGATCGGGCCCTGGTCGAAACCAATGGTTCGTGTGGTATTCGTTGAAATTGTTTGGAGGGCTTTTAAATATTCATTTCTTAGCCGCCCTTCGGCTCCGTCTCCAGCCGGATATATTTGAATGGCTATGGATATGCTGGATGGAGTTTCATACATTACTTCAATATTGTCGTCTTGTTTTGTGAGCGAATAAATGCTTTTTCTTGGTACCGTTTCAATTTGTTCCGGAAAGGTCATTCCTGTAGCAATATGTAAATAAGCGCCTTTTGATTGAAGCGGCTTGGGGTGTTTTCGTTGTTGCCCATGGAGATGAACCGGAATAAGCAGCAGGATTAAAAAAACAGCATAGTGCCTCATTTTTGCGTGTTATGGTTTTTAATATTGAAACAACAGTTTGTTTATTTGCAGGGAAAACCGTTGAGTGTCAACGAACAAGGGTAACATATGGGTCTGCTGTAAACGGCACATCGCGGGAAATGTCTTATTATTTTGTTCCGTTACCTGTTAGCGCTGGTACTTGTCTGGTTGTTTGCATACGATCATGCTTTTTACAAATTTAGCCAATCGTGTTCAGATTTGGCGTAGAGCCGGACTTTCTGCCGGCGGGTTTGCGCGCACAGTTTCTAAATGCTGAAACACCCGTACAGCTCCTGGTCCGGATGCGTTTGACATGGCGGATGCTACTTTTTAGTGCGTTCAGGGGCGTTTTCCTGATCGGGTATCTGCTGGTGAACAAATCGTTGCTACCTGTTGTTAGTAGATGGGCTGCCCGATGTGCAGGGTTTAGCCCCGGGTGAGGCCGGGGCCGCAGCCCGGAGCAGCGGGAACTGCGGCTGGGACCTGTTCTGAAGCCCACAGCCCCAAATGAAAAATAGTGAGCATAAATTATAGTATTTTCGCGTCATGATCGAATTACCGGTAACAACGAAGATAAAGAAGCCTGACTGGCTGCGGGTGAAACTGCCCATTGGCGAAAGCTATAAGCATGTGCGCGGCCTGGTGGACCAGCATAAATTACATACCATCTGCGAAAGCGGCAACTGTCCGAATATGGGCGAGTGCTGGGGAGAGGGAACCGCCACCTTTATGATCCTGGGAAATATCTGTACCCGCAGCTGCGGATTTTGCGCCGTGGCCACTGGTCGCCCGGAGGCGGTGGATTATGATGAACCCCAGCGTGTGGCGGAAGCTATTTACCTGATGAAGGTAAAACATGCGGTGATCACATCGGTAGACCGGGATGAACTGAAGGACGGAGGCGCCTCCATCTGGTTCAATACCATCCGCGCGGTAAAAGCGCTGAACCCGGGAACAACCCTGGAAACCCTGATTCCCGATTTTAAAGGAAAAAAAGAAGATATCCAGACCGTGATGGAAGCGGCCCCGGAAGTGATTTCGCACAATATTGAAACCGTGGAGCGGCTGACCAAGCAGGTGCGCATCCAGGCTAAGTACTGGCGCAGCATGGAAGTGATCCGTGCCCTGAAAGAAGGCGGTGCGCGTACGAAGAGCGGCATCATGCTGGGGCTGGGTGAAACCCGGGAAGAAGTGCTGCAAACCCTGCGGAACCTGAAAGATAACGGCTGCGATGTGGTGACCATTGGGCAGTACCTGCAGCCTACACCCAAACACCTGCCGGTGCAACGTTTTGTGCATCCTGATGAATTTGCCTTTTATAAAGATGCCGGTTATGAAATGGGATTGGATTATGTAGAAAGCGGCCCCCTGGTGCGCTCTTCCTATCACAGCGACCGGCATGTACATCCCGGGCTGGGCCGGATCCAGTGGGAGGAAAGCAAGCGAATGGTGGGATAGCCGTTTTATAAATTATTTAGATCCAGGGCCGCCCGCATTGATCCGGGCGGCCTTTTGTTATATGGCAGTGTAAAGATCTGCGGCAATCCGCAGGGAGGATAGCCCGCAGATTCGCGCTGATGAAATGTGGAGGGCTTCTGTGGGAAACGACTGACAACTCTATGGCGATCCGCAGGGAGGATAGCCCGCAGATTTAAGCTGATGAAATGTGGAGGGCTTCTGTGGGAAACGACTGACAACTCTATGGCGATCCGCAGGGAGGATAACCCGCAGATTTACGCTGATGAAATGTGGAGGGCTTCTGTGGGAAACGGCTGAAAGATCTGCGGCGATCGGCGGGAAAAATAGCCCGCAGATTCGCGCTGATGAAATGCGGAGGGCTTCTGTGGGAAACGGCTGAAAGATCTGCGGCGATCGGCGGGGAAAATAGCCCGCAGATTTACGCTGATGAAATGCGGAGGGCTTCTGTGGGAAACGACTGACAACTCTATGGCGATCCGCAGGGAAGATAACCCGCAGATTTACGCTGATGAAATGTGGAGGGCTTCTGTGGGAAACGGCTGAAAGATCTGCGGCGATCGGCGGGAAAAATAGCCCGCAGATTCGCGCTGATGAAATGTGGAGGGCTTCTGTGGGAAACGACTGACAACTCTGCGGCGATCCGCGGGAAAAATAGACCGCAGATTCACGCTGATAAACGAAACAGATGCTGGTATTTAATATTTAGATCCTGGATACTCGATTCTGAATTCCCAACTCTCAATTCTCAGCCGTCCGTTTGTTACAGAAATGAAAAATCCGGATAAACTTAATCTATGTTATTTTTTGAGGAACAACATTGCGGCAGCTTTGCACCGGCATTTGTAACGCTGTATATGTTCTTAAAAAATTATAAACAAATGAAAAAAGTTTTTTTATTCCTCGCGGTTTCAATCTTCAGTATTCAGCTATTTGCGCAAACCACCTGGTCGGCAGATCCCATGCATTCGTCCATCAACTTTACCATCAAGCATATGGGGATCAGTTTTGTTACCGGAAAGTTTGATCAGTTCCAGGGAACACTGGAAACTTCAAAAGCCGATTTCTCTGATGCAAAGATTCGTTTTACGGTAGCCACCGCCAGCATTAATACCGGTGTGGCTCCTCGCGATAAGCACCTGAAAACGGCGGATTTTTTTGAAGTGGAGAAGTTTCCCGAAATGAAATTTGTGAGTACCGGCTTTAAAAAGAAGTCCGGCAACAGGTACCTGCTAAAGGGCAATCTGACCATCAAGGATGTAACAAAGCCGGTTGTGCTGGAAGCTATTTATGGCGGGCGTACGAAAAACCAGATGGGAAAGGATGTGATCGGTTTTCAGACAACGATAAAGATCAACCGGTTTGACTATCATATACCGTTTGATCCAACAGGGCAGGCCGTTGCCAAAGATGTGGATGTGACCATTTTCCTGGAACTGCAGCCCCAAAAATAGCAGCGACACAGGGGACGATATCGATTTTTTTATCAGGTTCAAATAACAGCAGGTATTATGAAAATTATTGAGCAGCTCAACTGGCGCTATGCGGCCAAGGCCATGAACGGGAAGAAGATCCCGCAGGAACAAATGGACCGGATTTTGGAAGCCGCCCGGCTGGCGCCCTCTTCTAATGGGCTGCAACCCTTTGAAATTATTGTAATCAGCAGCCCGGAACTGAAAGAAAAGATCCTTCCGGCGGCGTTCAATCAGCCACAGATCACAGGCTGTTCGCATCTTTTGGTATTTGCCGCCTGGGACCAGTACACTCCTGAACGCATCAACGAATTTATTGCACATACAGCTGCAGAAAGAGGCGGTGATCCGGAACGGTTGGAACGGCAACGGCAATCGTTGCTGAGCAAATTCGCGGGCATGGATAAAGACCAGGGATATGCGCATGCGGCCCGGCAGGCCTATCTTTCATTAGGCGTAACGGTTGTTGCGGCGGCTGCAGAAGGTATTGATGGTACACCCATGGAAGGCTTTGATCCCGAACAGCTGGATGCGTTATTGGGGTTAAAACAAAAAGGATTGCGGAGCGCTGTGATCATGGCTTTAGGGTACCGGGACAAAGAAAAAGACTGGTTGGTCAACCTGAAGAAAGTCAGGAAGCATAAAGCGCAATTCATAACTGAGTTAAATTAAGTTGTAGGTGTTGGTTGTGGTAAAGCCTGGCCCGGTTGTTCTGGTGCCAGGCTTGCTTTATATTAGATCTCTTATTTGCCGGGATAGTCCAGCGCCGGGCTGGCTGCTATACCGGCCTTGCTCAGTGCTTTGGGACCGTGTTCAAACCGGTCCATAATGCGCAGGCCCGTACCGTAACAACACAACGACGGATACAGCCGTGGCAGGGCATAAGCCATCGTCGAGCGGTAGCCTGCCATAGCGCCGTTATGACCATACCCCAGGCCTTTAATATGCAAGCAGACAGGGCATACGGGTTGCCGGCATCCCCCCTGGCTGGAAGAAGCGGGTTTCGCGGCGGGCACACGGCACCGGAAGGGAATTGTTCCGGGCATGAAGCATTGGTTTCGCCTGGCACCGCAGATCAACGGAATAGCCGGTCTGCAAGATCAGCCAGGTAATTACATTTTTAGAACAGCTACCAGTGGCTTATTTATTGCGCTGGGTATAACCTCCAACAATTAGAAAAACAAGGATAATAAGAATAAGGGTAAGCATAACAGGTATATGTGAAGGGATTTTATCCGGAAGAGATCATGTTCAGGCTTTCTTCTTTTTAAGAAAGACCGGCAGGGAAGCGATACCGGCAATTATAACAACCACTTTGTATAAAAAATCCAGGAAATCCCACATAGAAACTTTTTTTAAAGATAGGGGATTATCGCGAGGAAACGGAGCAGGGAGGGGACGTATGCCTTCGGGATGCCGTAGTGGATGGGTTCCACATATGAGCGGCAAGGCCGCCGGTTTATAAAAAAGCGGAAAGATTTCGCTATATGTTTAAATGTATGTACATTTGGGCAAAATAATGATCAGCTGCCCGGTTTGCATTATTTTAGTAGTATCGCCTTTCCGGTTGCTGCGCCAGGTTGTGCAGTTAAGTAAGGATTGGTTGGAGACAACAGGTACATATCCGGGCGGCAAACAGCAATACAACGATTATGACTGAACCTACTCAGACGCGCACGGAGACCCGCAAAAATATTCCACAATTGTGCAGAAAAAGCGGGCAGCCATTGATGCCACAGCAAATAAACGGCATCTCTTCCGAAGCCGGTGCGTATTCCATGTACCCGTTTCATTCCCTCGGAGCAAATAAGATCCGGCAGGGATACGCATCCCTTGCTGACTGGATCCTGGAGCAGAAAAAGGTAGTGATCGACGGTTACAGCGGGGTGCTTTGGGAAACCGTATATCGCTCTTTAAATACCGCGTTCCAGGAAAAGGGAGTCCGGGTACATTGGATCTTTACGGATGACTATTTAAAACCCGAGATAGAAATCGACGCTTTGGTAGCCCCTTTTTTAGGAGCGGAGGATGCTGTTTGGGGAACGCGCTGTACCCGTTCGCTATCGGACTTTTTTGATGTGAACCGTTTAGCCGCCATTGAACCCGATGCTACTGCTGACTGTACATTGGTGGTGGGTACCGGTGCTGCTTTATGCGGCTGGGAGGCACCGGTGGTTTACCTGGATGTACCCAAAAATGAAATCCAGTACCGCATGCGGGCGGGGGCGGTTACCAACCTGGGAGCAACAACGCCAACCCTGGCCGCCCGGATGTACAAGCGTTTTTATTTTGTAGACTGGGTAGTACACAACGCGCACAAGAAGCAAATTCTGAACCGGATAACGGTTTTGGGAGATGTGCAATGGGCAGATACCTTAAGCTGGGCGCTATCAGCTGATATCCGTCCCGCATTCGCTCATATGGCAAGGAGCAGTTTCCGGGTGCGGCCCTGGTTTGAACCGGGGGCGTGGGGCGGACAGTGGATGAAGGACCACATACCGGGATTGAATCCGGAGGAAGTGAATTATGCCTGGTCTTTTGAACTGATTGTACCGGAGAACGGAATTGTTTTTGAAAGCAATGGCTGTTTACTGGAGCTGGCTTTTGATTTCCTGATGCTTTGGGATGCGGTCGCGGTTATCGGGCGGCACGCTGATTTTTTTGGAGATGAATTCCCCATCCGGTTCGACTTCCTGGATACCTGGAACGGAGGCAACCTTTCCATCCAGTGTCATCCCCGGCTTTCGTATATCCGGAAACATTTCGGAGAGCGGATTACACAGGATGAAACCTACTATATCCTGGATTGCCAGAACGATGCAAAAGTATACCTCGGTTTCCGTGATGGAATTGAACCCGGAGTTTTCCGGGACGCGCTGGAAAACAGCCACCGGAACCAGGTTGAGGTTCCGGTAGCCGAATTTGTGCAGGTACATAAGGCTCATAAGCATGACCTTTTCCTTATTCCCAACGGAACGGTACATAGTTCCGGAGCCAATAACCTGGTATTGGAGATCAGCTCCACGCCCTATATTTTTACTTTTAAAATGTATGATTGGTTGCAGGTGGACCTGAACGGCGAACCACGGGCCATCAATATAGAACATGCATTTAACAATCTGCGTTTTGATTACAAGGGGAGTTATGTGTCAAAAGAACTGCTTGCCCATCCCCGTCTGATCTCCAATGGCGACGACTGGGAGATCTATCACTTACCCACGCATCCCCATCATTTTTACGATGTGCACCGGGTGGAATTTGATTCCCGCATTTCATTTACTACCGACGAAAGCTGTAATGTGCTGATGCTGGTGGAGGGCAGCTCGGTAACCGTTCAGGTAGCCGGGGAGGAGCGGGTATATCATTATGCGGAAACTTTCGTAATCCCCGAGGCAGCGAAAAGCTATACCGTGATCAATAATGGAACCCAACGCGCTAAAATGGTGCGGGTATTTATAAAAGAATCCATTGATCATTTAAAAATTGATGACAATGATGGTCGTTAAGCGCTGCACTGTGTAATTACAATGAAATATATTCAGAACGATTCAATTTCTGCCAATGCCTGTATCTATTAAACGATCTTCCATTCTTACCATCACCTTCGTGGCATCCCTGGGCGGCTTTCTTTTCGGGTTTGATATGGCCGTGGTTTCCGGGGTACTGCCGTTCCTGCAGAAGCAGTTTTCTCTATCGGCCTTTGAGGAGGGATGGTTTGTATCGGTTGCACTTATTGGCTGTATTGCCGGTGTAGCAGTTTCCGGTGAGCTAAGTGACCGCTGGGGCCGTAAAAAGCCCTTGTTTATTGCAGCGCTGCTCTTTTTTTTATCAGCCCTGGGTTGTGCTGTAATGCCTTCTTTAACCGGGGTAATCGTATTCCGTTTCCTCGGTGGCGTAGGCATCGGTCTGGCTTCAAACGTAGTACCACTCTATATTTCGGAAATAGCACCGGCGCGGATCCGGGGCCGTCTGGTGACCTTTTACCAGTTTGCGCTTACGCTGGGCATCCTGGCTGCCTACCTCAGCAATGCAGGCCTGGTTCGTTTTGCTTCCGGCCATGCGGTACAGGAGCAGGGCCATTGGATGGAAGTGATCTTTGGCGCAGAAGTGTGGCGGGCAATGCTGGGAATGGGAACCATACCTGCCATCCTGTTTTTATTGGGTTTGTTCCTGGTGCCGGAAAGCCCCCGTTGGCTGATACAGCAGGGGAGAACAGCAGAAGGACGGGCTATTATCAATGCCATTTCGCCGGATGATGCAATGGGAGCAGATCAGCAATTACAGGCCGCCGGCACCGAAGGCTCGTACCGGGAACTGTTTGCACCGCGCTGGCGGAAAGCATTGCTGCTGGGTGTCCTGCTTCCGCTGTTTTCACAATTCAGCGGTATCAATGCGATCATTTACTATGGCCCCAGTATTCTGAGCAATGCCGGTGTATCGTTGAGCAACTCGCTGTTAAGCCAGGTGATCTTTGGATTTGCCAATATGATATTTACCCTGATCGCCATGTGGAAAGTGGACAGTGCAGGACGCAGACCTTTGTATCTTTGGGGCACGGCGGGGGCAACCATTGCATTATTCTTAACCGGCTTTTGCTTTGCAACGGGCGCTACCGGTTCAATCTGGTTGCTGATCTGCGTGATGGCCTTTCTTGCCTGTTTTGCTTTTTCGATCGGCCCGCTGAAATTTGTGGTGGCCGCAGAAATCTTCCCGGGTAAGATCCGCGGAAGGGCCATGGCCATCAGCATTATGGTAATGTGGATCGCCGATACCATTGTGGGGCAGGTGACGCCCGTTCTTTTGAAAGCAGTGGGCACAGGTGGGACGTTCTGGATCTTTTCTGCTTTTGGCATCATTGCATTCATCACAGTATTCCGCCTGCTTCCGGAAACGAAAGGAAAATCGCTGGAGCAGATCGAAACGGAATGGAAGGGCGCTGCCACCAAATCAGGGGCAACCTCCGGCGATCCGACTGGTAATATATAATGCGTCTTAAAAAATGAACAACCTTGTACTGGCGGCTGATATCGGGGGAACCCATATTACTGCAGCACTGATCGATGTAGGTAAACGGCAGATCATCAAGTCGTCGCTGATGCGAAAGCCGGTGAATTCGGGGGCCGCCGCCGCACCGGTCATTCGCAGCTGGAGTGCCTGTATGCAGGCTGCTATGCAGGATGCCACGGTCTCCAAGATCTGTATAGCCATGCCGGGGCCTTTTGATTATCATAATGGCGTGAGCCTGATGACGGCCCAGGGAAAATACGATGCGCTGTACGGGCTCAACATAAAGCAATTACTTGCTGCTGCACTGGACAGGGTGCCGCAGCAGTTCTTTATTAAAAATGACGCCGCCTGCTTTCTCCAGGGCGAAATATTTGCCGGTGCTGTAAATGAAAGTTTTGACCAGGTGTTGGGTATTACCCTTGGAACGGGCCTGGGCTCGGCATTTTACAAACAGGGTATTGCAGAAAACGCCGATCTGTGGAAGCATCCGTTCCGGGAAGGGATTGCTGAAGACTATTTATCTACAAGATGGTTTGTGCAGCGGTATGCTGCCTTGTCCGGAAGGGTGCTGAACGGCGTACAGGAGATTGCCGCTTGTGCTGCAACCGATGAAAACATCCCGCTGCTGTTTAAAGAATTTGGAAAGAACCTGGGTGCATTTTTAAAATGCTTTATAGAAATGAATCCAGCAGAAGCGGTGGTGATCGGGGGAAATATTACCAGGGCCTATGAGGCCTTTCAACGGGAAATAGAACTGGTCCTGCACCAACAGTTTCCGCTTGTAACAATCCGGCGGTCTGTATTGGGAGAGGCGGCGGCACTATACGGCGCGGCAGCCAGTTGGCTGAGCCAGGAGGTTGCCGGCAGGTAAGGTTGGTTTATATAAATGATTTAAAGGTGCAACGACATTCATTTTTACTTTCGGTTTATATAACCGCTGTATTTGTTTTACTGGGCAAGCACTCGCTTGCGCAAAAGGATTTTACACAGTTTGTAGATCCGGGAATCGGTACGGCACACTGCCGCTGGTTTCATTATGCACCCGGGGCACTTCCTTTTGGTATGGCAAAGCCCGGACCGGCTACCAATGGAAGCTATGGCAATGCCAGTGGCTGGGAAGCAACGGGCTATGATTACCGCGACAGTTCCATCGAAGGCTTCCCGAATTTTCATGAATTTCAGATAGGCGGTATCGTGTTTGCGCCCATTACCGGGGTCTTACAAACCGTGCCAGGAAAAAGGGAAGCTCCGGATAGCGGCTATCGGTCGCGTTTTGATCGGAAAGATGAGATCAGTACGGCGGGCTATTATTCTGTATGGCTCAAAGACTATCGTATCCGTGCAGAACTAACCGCTACTAAAAGGGTCGCCTTTCACCGCTATACCTTTCCTGCAGCGGAACAGGCCTACATCCTCTTTGATATCGGTAATCAACAAGGAGAAAGCGGGCCTGTAAAGGATGCCGATGTACGCGTGATGCCGGATGGCCGTATTGAAGGTTGGGTAACCACCCTGCCCGCGTATATTCAAAAGTATCAGCCTGGCGCATCGGTGACACTTTACTTCTCCGCAGTGATTGATAAGGCATACAGTGCTTACGGAGCTTTCAACGGAACGGCGATACATGCATCCGTAAAAGAAGCAAAGGGAAAAGGCGCCGGGGTCTATCTTGGCTTTTCCACCAAAGAACAGGAGGCGGTAACCATTAAGGCGGGCCTCTCTTATACATCGGTTGAAAATGCACGGCTGAACCTCGAAGCGGAGGCCACAGGGCTTTCTTTTGATGAGGCCCGTGCACAGTCAAAAGCAACCTGGAATGATCACCTGGGCAGGATTGAAGTAGAAGGTAAGCGCAAAGCCGATCTTGTAAAGTTTTATACCGGGCTTTATCATGCGGTATTGGGGCGGGGGCTTGCCAGTGATGTAAACGGCGCTTATCCAAAAAATGACGGCACCACCGGGCAGATCCCGCTGGATAAAAATGGCCGGCCGCTGCACCAGCATTACAACACGGACGCGGTATGGGGTATTTACTGGAACCTGGCACAGCTTTGGGCGCTGGTATACCCGGAATATTATTCGGATTTTATCAAAAGCCAGTTACTGGTATATAAAGATGCCGGCTGGTTGGGCGACGGCATAGCAAACAGCCGTTATGTTTCGGGTGTGGGTACCAATTTTGTAGGACTTGTTTTTGCATCGGCTTATATGGCCGGCATCCGAGATTTTGATGTGGCGCTGGCTTATGAGGCGGCACGGAAGAATGAGCTGGAATGGAAGCACCGCCCCTTCGGAGCTGGAAAGATGGACCTGGACCGGTTCCGGAGGTACGGATATGTCAACCACCTGGATTCCGGAACCGGCAGCAGTGAACTTTGGCAGTTCTCGGTTTCGCACACGCTGGAATACGCCTTCAGCAGTTACGCCGTAGGGCAATGGGCCCGGATGCTGGGAAAGAAAAACGACCAGGATACGTTGATGCGTTTATCAAAAGCCTGGGAGAAAGTATACGATCCGGCGTTAAAACTGGTGCGGCCCCGGCTGGCAAATGGCCGGTTTGTTGAACCCTTCAACCCGTCCCAGCCCTGGCGTGGGTTCCAGGAAGGTAATGCCTGGCAATACACGTATTTCGTACCCCATGATATCGAAACATTGGTTCGTACAATGGGGGCGCAAACGTTCAACAAGCGGTTAGACAGTATTTTCACGGTCGCGCAAAAAAATATGTTTGGCGGTGGCGCCACAATCGATGCCTTTGCAGGTATCGGAGGTATTTATAATCACGGTAACCAGCCCAACCTGCACACCTCCTGGCTCTTTAATTTTTCCGGCCGGCCGTCGCTTACACAAAAATGGGTACGGGCGATCTGCAACCAGTTTTATGGTACCGGAGGTGTACATGGCTATGGGTTTGGCCAGGATGAAGATCAGGGGCAGCTGGGCGCCTGGTTTGTAATGGCTTCCGTGGGCCTGTTTGATGTAAAAGGGTTAACCGGTTCGCATCCGGAAATGGGTATTGGTAGTCCGCTGTTCGATCGCATCAGGATACGGCTTAGCCCAAGGTTTTACAGCGGCGGCGATTTTGTTATTGAAACAAAAAATAATGACAGTAATCATATTTATGTACAATCCCTGTTGCTGAATCAACAAAAGCTGCATACACCTTTTATACCCTGGCAACAGCTCATAAAAGGCGGGAAGCTGGTATTGGAAATGGGGAATATGCCCAACAACCGGTATTAGGGTCAGCGTATAATGCCGGCTTCTTCCAATCGCCGACGCCGGAGAGCGTTGAATCCGCGATCCTCTATGAGCCTGCAGGTTCCTGGTTTTTCTTCATTTTATCCGCTGCAAGGTCGTCCGGTGTAAGATTATTCATGGCTACATTTAACTTGTTTTTAAATCCGGAAATGACCATATCTGCATTGTTCATAAGCGCATGATACCCATCCCGGGCTACGATGGCCGGATCGGCCAGCTGACTTTTATCCTGAACTGCTTTTGAATCCGTCATTCCAGCCTTGTTAAAAAAGTCGGTGTCTGTGGTTCCCGGCAGTAACGCGGTTACGACAATGCCTTCGTCCTTTACCTCGCTTCGCAACGCTTCCGTGAAGGATTGAACAAACGCCTTGGTGCCATGATAAACGGATTGCCAGGGCCCGGGCGATTTACTCGCAATAGATGAAAGGTTGAGGATCTTTCCATCGCCGCCCTGTGCCAGCATATCCTGGAGATACAATTTGGTAAGCACTACCAGCGAAGCGATATTCAATTGGATAATGGCCAGTTCCCGGTCGATATTGGTATTTTCAAACAAGCCGTACAAACCCTGGCCGGCATTGTTTACCAGGATGTCTACATACAGGTTCTGTTCGGTTGTTTGGCGATGAAGTTCAAAAGGAGCGCTGGGATTAAAAAGATCTTTTACAATGGTAATGATCTCCACCCCTGTGTGACTTAAAGCTGTCAGGGTTTCTTCCAGCTCCTGCTGACTGCGCGCCACAAGAATCAGGTGATGTCCGTTTTCTGCAAATACGCGAGCAAGTTCCCGTCCGATGCCCAGGCTGCCCCCGGTTATAAGCGTGTATTTTTTTAAAGTATTCATAACATTGATTTGGATGGATAATATAACAGTAGCTGCATGCGCGGCGTTAAAGCCATATTGCAGGCTGTTATCCCTACGAATCAATATTTTCAAACATTGTACCATACCGGATGAGCGGGTCTGGGCGGCCGTCGCCGGTAGCATGAAAAAATGCCACGCAATCCAAGGTATATTGGAATTGGGGAAATTGTTCCCCTTTTTTTGCCTTATTGATCCTAATAGTCAACAACAATTTGAGAAATAAAGCATGAAATCGCCTTAAATAACTCAGGAACGGTAATTGTTGATACCACTATGTGTTTGTAAGTTGTAAATCATTTTGGTTAAACCCGTTAAAATAATCGCATATGAAAATCGCAATGAAATTGCTGATCGTTGGAAGCGCAGCGGTGATCTGGAGTTGTAATGGCCAGCAGTCAAAAGACCCCACAACCCGGGCCGATAGTACAAACGAGGAGATGATCGACAGCAGTCACGCTGCCGGTGCCGCTCCGGCCATTGCTGAGAAGGATGCAAAATTTGCCGTAGATGCTGCAAACGGAGGAATGGCAGAAGTGCAGCTGGGCGAAATGGCGCAAAGCCGGGGTGCTGATTCCAGTGTGAAGGCGTTCGGAAAAATGATGGTGACGGATCATTCCAAAGCAAACGACGAGTTAAAAATGATCGCCGCAGGAAAAAACATCACGCTGCCGGCAGCACCGGATAACGAAAAGCAGAAAGTTGCGACGGATCTGTCTTCAAAAAGCGGAGCGGATTTTGACAAAGCTTATATCAAACAAATGGTTGATGATCATGAAAAGACCGTTAAGCTTTTTGAAGACGCTCAAAAAGACGTGCAGGACAGCGATCTCAAGGCGTTTGCTGTAAAAACACTCCCGGTATTAAGAACGCATCTTGAACATGTTAAAGCACTGAAAAAGACAAAATAAGTTCCGGGCCGTTTCTAACCAGGCGCTACACTAAATCTACTTTAATGAATCGTATATTGATGGTGCTGACTTCCCATGCGGGAATGGAAAATACGGAAAGTACCACCGGCGTTTGGCTGGGTGAGTTTACCGACCCGTATTATGAGTTTACGGATGCCGGCTGGCAGGTAACCTTATGCAGCCCTGATGGGGGAAAACCGCCGGTGGACCCTTTAAGTACCGTAACAGAGAATATTACCCAATCCAACCGGCGCTTTATCGACGATCCGGTGGCGAAGGCTGCTTTCGAAAATACGTATACGCTGCGTGAGATAGATCCGACTATGTATGATGCGGTTTTTTACCCCGGCGGACATGGCCCGTTATGGGACCTGGCTTCAAACGAGCTTAGCGGACGGCTGATCCTTCATTATTTGACAGCCGGGAAACCGGTTGGTGCGGTTTGTCATGGTCCGGCTGCATTGATCATGGCTGCAGAGCTAAAACCATCATTGCTGGCCGGCAAAAGAATTACCGCGTTCACCAATGAGGAAGAAGTGCTGGCATTACGCGCCAATCATATCCCCTATAAACTGGAAACCAGGCTGAAGGAATTGGGTGCGGATTTTCGTAGTGCAGCCTTGCCTTTTGTGAGCCATGTGGAAGTAGATGGCCTGCTGGTAACAGGGCAGAACCCGCTTTCTGCAGGTGCTACGGCCCGAAGGTTGATTGGCCTGGTAAATGAACAATCCGAAAGTTTATCCGCTCATAAATGAAATAGCGCGTTTTGATGTGTAGGTCGGAAAGCTGTTCCAGAAATTTTTACCAACGGTCCGGTAACGTTAGCACTGACTGTAAACGCTTTTAAAATCGGCATTTTTTTTGGTTGGATGGGCATAAGAGGTGTATTAAGCAGCCGAAAAACAGGAGTCATGCCTTCCACCGTTATTGCACACTTCAATTATCATGCTGAAACAAAAACACTGAAGATCCGTTTTGTTTCCGGGGCAGTATATGATTACTATGAGGTGCCCGAAACCATATACCAGGAATTGAAGACGGCCTCAAGTAAGGGTACTTATTTCAACCAGTATATAAAAGATGTTTACCCGTTTGAACGCAGGGCCTGAGCTTTTGTTTCTACAGATCCCGGATAAATCAAATATCTAAAAATAAAAAACAGGAATTATGGCAGCTACTAAGAAATCGACACAAAAAAAAACAACCCGGTCTCAAAAAAACAACGGGAACATGTCTGAAGCGGAATCGGCATTGATGGAGCTATTTGTGGATGAAATAAAAGACATCTATTGGGCGGAAAAACACCTGGTAAAAACATTGCCAAAGCTTGCGAAGGGTGCCGCATCTGAAGCTTTAAAAGATGCAATTAATGAACATCTGGAAATAACCAAAACGCATGTTTCAAGACTGGAAGAGGTTTTTGAGTTACTGGATAAACGGCCGCAGGCAAAAAAATGCGAAGCCATGGAAGGGCTGGCACAGGAAGGAGCCAGTGTGCTTGAGGATACGGAAGCCGGAACTGCCACACGGGATGTTGGAATTATTCTTGCGGCACAAAAAACAGAGCATTATGAAATCGCAACCTATGGAGGGCTTTCGGTACTGGCCAAAACCCTGCGCCTGATCGATGTAGCGAATCTGCTGGATCAGACGCTGGCGGAAGAAAAAGAAGCCGATGAAACATTGACCAGCATTGCTGAAAACAGCGTTAACATAGAGGCGCTGGAAGAATAAGAAGCGCATCGTCTTTCAGGTGGAAAGGGCTGGCAAAGTCTGTTGCCTGTAGCTCCGTTGTTCCCGGTCAATTCTGCATATTAGAAGAAAGCAGGTCGAAGAGCGGGAACAACCCGGGAGCGGACAGCATATGCATCCGGGCGATCACCGGACGTTCGTCTGCTCCCGATACCTGAAATAGCGTTGGTTTAAAGCCTCCCTTAAAGAAATAGCCGCTTTGCCTGAAGGTCCATCCATATTATTGATGAAAGAAGTACTGCAACCGTTTGCAGGTGCACGGATCACCAATGCGCGGGGAAATGCCAAAATAGATATGGGAGTGCTGAAAGGAAAAAAGCTGATTGAAATAAAAACCTTTGGAAAGCAAACCTTCCTTGTTTTGGATACTGTAAGTGTCAGGATCCATCTACTCATGTTTGGCTCCTATAGTGTTAACGAACAAACAAAGCCGGATAAAAGCCTGCGCCTGGCATTGTTTTTTAAAACGGGTGCCATGTATTTTTATACCTGTGCCATAAGGCTGGTGGAAAATGCATTCCTGGAGACGATCGACTGGAAGGCCGATGTTTTAGGCAGCGACTGGGATGCCGGCCATGCCAGAAAAAAATTAAAGCAACTGCCTGATATGATGGTTTGCGATGCCTTGCTGGAGCAGGATGTTTTTTCGGGAGTAGGAAATATCATCAAAAATGAAGTGCTGTTCAGGATCGGGGTGCAGCCGGAAAGCTTGGTAGGAAGCTTACCTTCTACAAAACTAAATGCAGTGATCACAGAGGCCCGGAACTACAGCTTTGAATTCCTGGAGTGGAAACGCGCATTTGTATTAAAGCAACATTGGCTGGTGCATACAAAACGCATTTGCCCGAAATGCGGAGCGCAACTGGTAAAAAAGTACACGGGTAAAACGAAGCGGCGTAGCTTTTATTGCACTACAGATCAACGGTTGTACAATTAAAGAACCATTAAAAGCAGTTGTGCCCAGATTTTACCGGCGCCTTTTTATCGGCCTGCCGGTATGGGGCTTACCTGCCTGTACTATGAATCGCCTGGCATGCGCTACCCTGAAAACTGCAGCTTTTATTTCGGGTAGCCTGGAACGATTCGACAAAATATTGAACAAAATAATCCGCCGGTATTTATTTTCTTCGCTGCACTTTACATCCGGGTGTAATGCCTGGAGAAATTGTTCAATTCAGCGTTAGAAATATTTGAGATGCGTTTGCCACTATTGTTTTTTTTGTTCATTCTTGCCATTTATTCAAATGCCCAGCAATTGGTATTACCGGGCGATCACCCCGATCCTTCCGTGGTTAAAATAGGCGATGAATACTGGGCCGCAGGTACCACTTCAAACTGGTTCCCGGCGTTTACGTTGTATCGCTCCAGGGATCTTGTAAGCTGGACGGCTGCAGGGCACGTCTTTACAAAGATGCCGGGTTGGGCCGGCTATTATATGTGGGCTCCGGAAATTAGTTATGACAACGGTAAAGTGTACATTTATTATGCTGCACGTAAGAAAGAAGGAAGTATGTGTATTGCTGCAGCCGTTGCTCACCAGCCGGAAGGTCCGTATCGTGATCTTGGACCTTTAATGTGCGAGGCGGATGGATCGATCGATGCGTTTCCTGTACGGGATGAAAAGGGAAAGTTGCATATCCTGTGGAAAGAAGATGGGAATAGCGCAGGAAAACCGACTCCTATCTGGGCAGCCGAAATGAAAGAGGACCGGACGGGCCTGATTGGAAGAAAAAGGGAACTATTCAGGGCTGATATGCCCTGGGAGCGGGGCTTGGTGGAAGGTGTGTCTGTAATCAGGCACCGGGATTATTTTTATGCGTTTTATGCCGGTGCGGCATGCTGCGGCAGAACCTGTAGCTATGGTACCGGAGTGGCCCGTTCAAAAAGCCTGTATGGCCCCTGGGAAAAATACCCGGGGAACCCGGTACTGATTGGAAATAGCAAATGGAAATGTCCGGGACATGGAACCCCGGTTGAAAAAGATGGCCGGTTTTATTTCCTGTATCATGCATATAGCACCGGCAGCGATGTATACGCCGGGCGGCAGGGCCTGTTAAACGAGTTTGAATTTACTGCCGATGGATGGTTGCGCTTCCTGAATCAACCCGATGAGACAGAAGCAGTAATGAGTCATACCATTAACGATCATTTTTCAGCAGACCGGCTGGCTGGTAACTGGCACTGGAGCATCTTCCGGGAAGTGAACTGCTCGGTTGCCGGAAATACATTGAAGCTGCAGGCGCTGCCTGTTGCCTGCGGCGCCTATATTGGTCAATCTGTTTTAACCTCCGATTATGAAGCACAGGTGACACTGCTTGGTAAATCTTCTTCAGCAGCCGGACTTGCATTGATTGGTGATGACCGGAATATGGTTGCTGCAACCCTTTACAACGGTATGCTACGTTTGACGCAATTAAAGCAGGATAAAGCGGAGGTGCTGGCAGAAAAGAAGATCAATAGGCCTGTGCGGCTTGTATTTAAAGTGAAGGTGGTAAATAATACGCAGGCTTTTTTTACGTACAGTATGGATGGCAGGAAGTTTCATACATTAAATAACCTGCCGGCGGATATTTATTACCTCCCTCCCTGGGACCGGGCCCTGCGTGTGGGATTGGTTTCGAAAGGAGATATCGGAAACGCCGCATTTTTCAAAGATTTTGTTTTAAAAAACCGATAGCTGTATGGCGCCCGCGGCATCCTGCAGGATTGCGGTTGGCGATTTTGGAACGATTCGACAAAATGTTGAACAGAATATATCGGGTGTATTTATTTCCTTTGTTCGATAATGAAGCTAACTGAAATAGCTTGCCTTTTTTGCTCAGACGCATTGTTTGTAATTGAAGTTTTATTTCAGGGCTTAACGAAAGAAGAACTGTTTATTGAAATCCAGGAGATTCAAAAATAGTGTATTGCGGATGCAGGTCCGCCCAGCCATATATTGATTTATAAACACGAGATAACGCCATATGAAATTTCAAAAAAGAAAACATTGCTTTTTCATGTTCTTGCTGTTTTTCGGCAGTTTTTTTCATGCCTGCAAAGACAAGGATTTAATCAGGACGGATAATTATGATCCGGGAAAACCCACGGTGTTTACTGATTTTTCACCAAAGCAGGGTGCCATAAGAACCCGCCTTTATATCTATGGAGATAATTTTGGGACCGATGTTTCCAGGATACATGTATATATCGGCGACAAGGAGCTCAAAGTAGTAGGCGCTAATGGAAAGCAGATCTATTGTTGGGTTCCCGGTCAAACCAATACCGGGCAGGTACGGGTGGTTATAGATGGCGGCTCTGCTACGCCGGTAGCGCATACATTTAAGGATGTCTTCACTTACATCAAAAGTACCACGGTGGGTACACTGGTGGGTAATGTGGATGAGTTGGGCAACTCTTCCATCGTGGATGGAGATTTTGAAAATGCCCGGTTTTCTTACCCGGCCTGGGTAACCTACGAACCGGAAAGCAATGTGTTGTTTGTAACAGAGCTGGATCGCGCGGTAAGAAGAGTTGATCTGAATGCACAAATGGTATCAACCCTTATTACCAACGGACAGGCGGCCTTTACCAAGATGCAGACCACCACGCTTAGCGCTAACAAAGACACATTGTTTCTTTCAGACGACAACGGAAATCTTACCAGCAGAACCAAGGTTGCAGTGGCGTATACCCTGCGTTCGGAAAACTATCGCCGTGTACATCCCTATATTTATGACCCGGCCTGCTTTTCCACAGCTCCGCATCCGGTAACCAACGAGATGTTTTATAATGGCCTGCAAGGCATCGGTATCAAGAAAGCGATACCGGACCCGGTAACCGGGGAGCTAACCCCGAAATTACTGTTCAGGGTAGGCGGCAGTACCAACCAGTCTTCGTTGATTTTTTTCCATCCCTCCGGTGACTATGCCTATATCGTATCATTTACCCGCATTTATAAAAGCATTTACAATTGGCAGACGAGGGAACTGGAGCCGCCTATTCTCTTTGCCGGCAGCGCCACTGCAGGCGATGTGGATGCTATCGGCACTTCGGCGAGGATCGGCAGGGGATACCAGGGTGTATTTGTAAAAAACCCGGCTTATGCCGGGCAGGCGGATGAATATGATTTTTATTTCTGCGACCAGAACAATCAAAGCATCCGTACACTGTCGCCCGCCGGGGTGGTGAGCACGTTTGCAGGCAAGGGGAGTCCCACACCCGATGGCAGCGTTAAAGGTTATATCGACGGCGACCCAAGGAAGGAGGCTCGTTTTGCAGATCCGACCGGAATTGATTATGACGCGGAACGTAAAATCTTCTATATCGCGGAGCGCGACAATAAACGCATCCGTACTATAACCGTAGAATAAAAACCACTGTTGATCATCTTTATTTTTAACCAATTGTCTTGATGAACGAAGTCCCCCAGGTTTTAGGGATGAAACTGCCAGGCAATTACTGAATACCGATTAATGAGACAAATTGTTTTTATACTGATAGCGATTGTTGGCATTGCTGCCGGCGCCTATGCGCAGGATACTACCCAGGTGGCTGTTACTATTACCGGTACGGTGCTCAATGAGCAGCATGAACCGATGCAGGGTGTAACCGTTGCCGTTAAGGATCAGCCCGGGCTGGGTATCAGTACCAACGAAAAAGGGGCCTATACGATAAACGCTAATAAATACCAGTGGCTGGTATTTTCTTACGTGGGCTACGAACAGCAGGAGATCCTGATAAAAGATGCCTTGAAAATAAATGTAACATTAAAGGCATCGGAACAAAAGGCCATGGATGAAATTGTGGTAACGGCGTTGGGCCGGCAGAAAAAGGCCACGGTGACTGGTGCCATTACTACAGTTGATCTTACTACGCTTAAAACACCCACTTCCAGCATTACCAATGCACTCGCGGGTAACGTGTCCGGGGTGCTGGCCATGCAGGGAAGCGGGCAGCCAGGCAGTAACTCCTCCGAGTTCTGGATACGAGGTATCTCAACTTTTGGCGCAGGTACATCCGCCCTTGTATTGGTGGATGGTTTTGAAAGAAGTCTCACCGAAATAAACATAGAGGACATCGAAACTTTTACCGTGCTTAAAGACGCTTCCACCACGGCTATATATGGTTCCCGCGGAGCAAACGGAGTGGTGTTGATTACTACCAAAAAAGGGAAGATGGATAAGGTTAGTATCAATGGTAAATACGAAGCCTCCTACAATACCCGTACGTTTACACCTAAATTTGTAGATGGGTATACCTACGCCAGCCTCATGAACGAAGCCCGCATCACCCGGAACGAGGAGGCGTTCTATTCCCCTGAGGATCTTACCCTGATCCGGAATCAGTTGGATCCTGACCTCTTTCCTGATATTAGCTGGATGGACCTGTTCCTGAAGCCCGGCGCGTTTACCCAGCGCACCTCGCTCAATTTTGACGGCGGCGGTGCCCTGGCCCGTTACTTTGTATCCGGCAGCTATATCAATGAAGGTGGCATGTACGAAACCGATGAGAACCTGAAAAGCTACAACACCAACGCCAATTATAAAAGATGGAACTACCGCGCCAACGTAGATATGAACCTTACCAAAACAACCCTTGTGCGGGTGGGGATAAGCGGTTCTTTGGGCAAACAAAACCTGCCGGGGGGAACCTACAACGAAATATGGGCCTCACTGATGGGACAAAACCCGATTTCCATTCCCATTAAATATTCTAACGGTAAGGTAGCCTCCCGTGGCGGCGCCGAAAAGCAGAACCCCTGGGTGCTTATTACCCAACAGGGCTATATTGAAAACTGGGAAAACAAGATCCAGACCAATGTGACCCTGGAGCAAAACCTTAAATTTATCATGCCCGGCCTGCGCTTTGTAGGGCGTTTCGGTTACGATAATAACAACAAAAACTATATCCGCCGGATGAAATGGCCGGAGGGCTGGATTGCCGAGCGGCAGCGGGAATCCAACGGGGATCTCCGGCTAAGGCGTACCATTACCGAACAATTGCTTACTCAGCGGTCTGAAGCTAGCGGGGACCGGGCCGAAACCTTACAGGGAGAGTTGCACTATACTAAAACGATTCAACAGCATACCCTGGGAGGCATATTGCAATATACCCAGGAGAAAAAAGTGAATACCTCCAATTATGGCACCGATATTATGCAAGGCATAGAACGTCGTAACCAGCGTGTGGCCGGCCGGTTTACCTATGGTTACCAGTCGCGGTATTTCTTCGATGTTAACTTTGGATACAACGGTTCTGAAAACTTTGCCACGGGCCATCAGTTCGGGCTGTTCCCCGCTGTTTCCGGTGCCTGGAACGTAGCCGAAGAGAAGTTCATCCAGGATCACCTGAAATGGATGGATATGTTCAAGATCCGTTATTCATACGGAAGAGTGGGGAACGATTATATCGGAGGCAGCGATAATCAGCCGATCCGCTTTCCCTATCTTGCTTCGTTTACCGATTCTGCCGGCGGATATAACTGGGGCGATCTCGAAAGCGGAAATGCATACTCCGGTCTTACCTATTCAAGGATCGCATCCAATACCATTACCTGGGAAGTGTCAACAAAGCATGATCTCGGGCTTGACTTTTCTTTTTTTGGCGATAAGTTCAGCGGTGCCCTCGATTATTTTCATGAGCAGCGCGATGGGATTTACATGGAGCGGCAATACATTCCGGATATAGTGGGCCTTCGGGGGCAGGATCCCCGGGCCAATGTAGGCTCTACCCTATCGAAAGGTTTCGACGGACAATTGAAGTTTTCACAGCAGATTAACAAACTGAACCTGACCGCGCGCGGTACCATGACCTACAGCCGGAATGAAATCCTGGAAGCCGATGAACAGTATAGCAATTACCCCTACACCACCCGTGCCGGATTTAGGGTAAATCAGAACAAGGGACTGGTGGCCCTTGGGCTTTTTAAAGATTATGAAGATATCCGCAACAGCCCGACCCAGAATTTTGGCAGGGTTGCCCCCGGCGACATCAAATACAAGGATATCAACGGCGATGGTACTATTGACGACAATGACATCGTGGCCGTAGGCGCCACCCGCTATCCCAACCTTGTGTACGGTTTTGGGTTGTCTGCCAACTGGAAAGGTTTTGATGCCAGTGTACTGTTCCAGGGAGCCGGCAAGTCGTCGTTCTTTATCAATGGCTTTACCGTATATCCTTTCAGCCAGGGCGACTGGGGCAATATCCTTACAGATGTGGTAACCTCCAACCGTTGGATCCTGGGTGAAAATGAAGACCCTAACGCCGGCTATCCCAGGCTGAGCTATGGCGGAAGTGCCAACAATTACCGTGCTTCCTCTTACTGGCTGCGTGAAAGCTCGTACATGCGGGTAAAAACGGTGGATGCCGGATATACTTTTCCAAAGATCTTTACCAACCGGATGGGCATAAAAACAATGCGTGTTTACTTCCTGGGCACCAACCTGCTTACATTTTCAAAATTTAAGATGTGGGATCCTGAAATGAACAGCACAAACGGCCAGGCATATCCGCTGGCTAAAACATTTACATTGGGGTTAACCATAAACCTTTAACATAAAAGGCCATGAAGAAAAAACAGATCATAATAGGCATATTCCTGACAGGAGTAATGGCCTCTTTAGGTTCCTGCCGCAAATATCTCAGCGTGGAACATTACTTTGATGACCGCCAGAGCGAGGAGCGCATCTTCAACAGCAAGGATTATACCGAACAATGGCTCGCCAACGCCTACAATGCGTTACTGAATAACAACCTGGAAATGGGGAACACCGGTAATAACATTACCAATTATTCAGACGATATGTACTTTAACGAGTCGGGCGGAGGCAATGGTGACCGGTACCGCAGGTTTAAATTCGGGGAATACGACCACACCTGGCTTCAGTCCTGGTCGCAATCCTATGGCGGCATCCGCCAGGCGTCGGTCATGATTAACCGCATGGCTGAGGGCGGCACATTCACTGCAAAGGAAGTAGCGGGTTATAAAGCGCAGGCGCGGTTCGTACGCGCTTACCTGTACTGGCTGTTGTTGCGCAAATATGGCCCGGTGCCGATTATGCCCGATAAAGGCGTAAACTATGATGACAGCTATGATAACCTGTCGTACCCCCGTAATACCTACGACGAAGTGGCCAATTATATCGCCGGGGAAATGGCTTTGGCCGCAAAGGATCTTCCGTTGAAGCGGGACAACCGCAATATTGCCCGTCCAACACGTGGCGCCGCACTGGCTACCCGTGCCAAAGCACTGCTTTTTGCTGCAAGCCCGCTGGCAAACGGCAATACCGAAATGGCCGATTTTACCAACGATAAGGGGAACGCATTAATTGCGCAGCAATATAACGAAGAAAAATGGGCGAAAGCAGCAGCGGCCTGCAAGGACGTAATCGACCTGGGCACGTATAAATTGTACACCGCGGTGTTCAAAACCCGGGGAACCACGGACTATCCGGCCACGATTCCTCCCCCATATCATGCTGAATATTCTGAAAAGAATTTTCCCGATGGCTGGGCCGATATTGATCCCTTCGAATCTTACAGATCATTGTTCAATGGAGAACTGTATGCTTCTGAAAATCCGGAAATGATCTTTACCAGGGGTGATAACCAGATCAGTTCAGAAGGAGGCGTGATGGCCCTGGCAAGACTCCAGATGCCAAAAACCGGGGGTGGTTATAATTCGCACGGTCTAACCCTGAAGCAGTGCGATGCCTACGCTATGAACGACGGAACGCCTTTTGACCGCCAGGAAATACGGAGCAAATACGGGGCTAACATGTTTGTACAGCCCGATGAAGTAAACAGCTTTAAGCCGTTGCTGGCCAATGTATGGAAAGAGTTTGCCAACCGTGAGCCGCGCTTTTATGCTTCGGTGGCTTTTAGCGGCGCACTTTGGACCATGTCCAGCGCGGTAAACAACCTGCCCACCGTTACCAACCAGCAAATCTTCTATTATCGTGGTGAATTCAATGGCTATATGAACGGTGATACCTGGTTGCCCACTGGTATTGGTATCATGAAGTTTGTAAATCCCAAAGACAATAACAGTGGCAACGGCGGGCGGATCTTTCCAAAAGTAGACCTGGCCATTCGTTATGCAGACATCCTGCTGATGTATGCCGAAGCGCTCAACGAGCTGGGTAGCTCCTACAATATTCCTTCATGGGACGGTAACACCACCCATGCCATATCCAGGAACACAGATGAAATGAAAAAAGCCCTCGGGCAGGTACGCATCCGCGCGGGCGTGCCCAATTATGATATGATTGTATATAACAGCAGGGAAGCGTTGCGTATAAAAATAAAACATGAACGGCAGGTGGAACTGCTGGGTGAAAACCAGCGCTACTATGACCTGCGGCGCTGGAAAGACGCACCGGGGGATGAGGCTGAGCAGATATACGGCTTTAATACTTTTATGACCAGAGATCAGGCCTCTCTTTTTTACACGCCCATACGCGTACCGCTCTTACAAACTACGTTCTCCAGGAAAATGTACTTCTGGCCGGTCGACTGGGATGAATTGAAGAAAAACAAGCGCCTGACCCAGGCACCCGGCTGGCCTTCATTTGATTAATTTAAAAACGGTTGGATCTTGTTATATAAACGTCTCTGCCCGTCTGGTGAGGCGGGTGCCAGATAAAAAAATAAACGAATGAAAAGTTTACGCATATACATCCTGACAGCAGCATTGAGCCTTGTGTTCAGCGCTTGTAATAATGAGTGGAAAGATGAGCTTTATATACAGATGGTTTCTTTTAAAGCCCGGTTAAACAGTGAGGGCGTTTCCCCGGTTTACCTGCGGTACAATAAAAACGGCGAGGTGATCTATAACCTGCCGGTGATTGTAAGCGGGTCGCAACCCAGTCATCAGGATATACAGGTTAAAGTAGGAGTGGATAATGATACACTGGGTATTTACAACCGTGAAAAGTTCCAGCATCGGGCCGATCTGTATTTTAAACAGTTGCCCGGTCAGTTTTTTGAACTGCCCTCACCAACCTGTTTTATCCCCAAAGGATCCAGTGCGGTGAACTATCCGGTGAAATTTAAGTTTGACAACTTAGACCTGGTGGAGCGTTATGTACTGCCACTTACCATTATAGATGATCCTTCCTATATTTCCAACTACCGGAAGGGATGGCGGAAAGCCCTGTTGAATGTGATACCGTTTAACGATTATTCAGGTAATTACTCTGCTACCTCGATGAACGTATACCTGGATGGTCAAACCACCAATCCCCTGGTATCAAGTACCCGTACGGCATGGGTGGTGGACGAAAAATCGGTTTTCTTTTATGCGGGTGTCACCGAAGAAAAATCTGAAGCGCGCGGCGCATATAAAATTGTCATGGAGTTTCTGGAACCTGTAACGGAGGCCAACGGCGATAAAGTAGGCGCATTAAACGTTTACGCCACCAATGACGCCATCCATTTTGAAATGCTGGGGCAGCCCACCTATAAGATTACCCAAACAGTAGATCCTACCAAAAAATACCTGGTAAAGCAATATTGCACCGTAAACCTGCGGTATAAGTATGATGATATTACCACCATGCCCGGCACACCGGTGCGGTACCGGGCTGAAGGGACAATGACTATGGAGCGGCAACGGAATATATTGATACCGGACGAAGATCAGGCCATTGACTGGTAAAATACAGCCCCTAACTAGCATCAGTAAAAAGTACAAACAATGAAACAATTTCTAATAACGGGATGCATCCTTGGGTGTTTATTACTATCGAACGCCTGTCAGAAAACAAAACAACCGTATTACGACCCCATACCCGAAAAACCACAGGAGCCGGAGATTCCCAAGGGCGAGTGGTGGGTTTATACCCTGGACAGTACGTTCAGCAACCCGGTAATGCCGGGCGGCCCGGACCCCTGGGTGACACAAAAAAACGGAACCTACTACTACACCTATACACAGGGCAGTAAACTGGTGATCCTCGTGACCAGGAATTTATCGGAACTGGCGTCGGCGCGCCGGTATGATGTGTGGACCCCGCCGGCCGGTCGTCCGTATTCAAAAAACCTTTGGGCGCCGGAGCTGCATGAAATAGATGGCAAATGGTATTTTTATTTTGCCGCCGATGACGGTGACAATGCCAATCACCGCATGTATGTGCTGGAAAACACTTCACCTACCCCGGTAGAAGGCAATTGGGAATTTAAGGGAAAACTGGCCGACCCGACCAATATGTGGGCTATCGATGGCACCATACTTCGCTACAATGGACAACAGTACATGATTTGGTCGGGGGGCAATGGCGGAGCACCGCCGCAGCATATTTATATCGCAAAGATGAGCAATCCGTGGACCATCGCCAGTGAAAAAGTAATGATTGCAACACCCGGTTTTGCCTGGGAAAAAAATGGCAATCCCATTAACGAAGGCCCGCAGGTGCTCGTTAATCCCAAAGGACGGGTGTTCCTCATCTATTCGGGCAGCGGCTACTGGTCAGACGGCTATTGTCTGGGGCAGCTGACCCTGAAAGAGGGAGGAGACCCTATGAACCCGGACGACTGGTCAAAAAAAGCACATCCTGTTTTTTCCATGAGATCAGAAGGCGGTGTTTTCGGGCCGGGACATAACGGCTTTTTTAAATCGCCCGATAGCAAGGAAGACTGGATCATCTATCACGCCCGGTCGGTGGCCAACCAGGGCGCCTCCGGCGGACGCAGTCCCCGCATACAACGGTTTACCTGGAACCCGGATGGATCGCCCAACTTTGGTCTTCCTGTAAGTATGACCACACAGCAGAAGCGGCCATCAGGAGAGCCCTGGCGCTATATACACGGCAAAAGCAAATGGTCTGTTGCCGGAGTCAGCTCAGAAGAGCCCGCCAACGGCCGCCTGGGGGCCTCTATTATTGATGATAACCTGACCACCATATGGATTACCCGCTATTCGGTGGATCCAACGGATTACCCGGACCATTGGATAACAGTGGACATGGGTGAAATTGCAACTGTAGACGGGTTTGTTATTTCTCAAAAAGACGGAGACCGCAAAATAAAAGAAATGGAGCTATTCGCCGGCAATGACAATCACGCATGGGAAAGTCTGGGTTCGTTTACGCTGAATGATGTTAACCTGCTGCGGCAATTCATCGATCTGCCACAACGCAAACAGTTCCGTTACTTCAGGCTGGTGCCAAAATCCGGTTATGACAGTCAAAAACAGCCCGGACTTGCAGAAGTATCGACCTTCCGGTATAAAGAATAACCGGGGGGCGGTAATGATGGAAGTAAACCTCGAAGCCTGTTGTTCCATGCCTTTTCGGAAAATGATCCTCCTGGTGTGCGACGTTCATGCAGCGAAGCCGGTTGATGCCATAGAAGGGTTTGTTTGCCGGTTCGCGTAAAGATCAGATAAATTTAATAAGACCCATAAAAAAAGTATCATGCACAAAAAGTTTTTTTTAGCGCTGCTGACGGTGCTCTCTTTTCAGTTTTTGTATGCCCAGCGTAGTTCCCTGACCGCTTTCCCAAAAGGCTTTGAGCCGAAAGAAATAGGCAGGCGTCTGGCTTATCACTTCGTAGATGGCCGGCATGAATTGTATGCGGGGCAGTATATCCACTATGCGGAAGTTTGTTCCTGGAACGGAGCGTTGGACCTTGCATTGAAAATAAATGACCGGAAGCTGATCAAATTATTACAGGATAAATTCGAGCCACTTTTTACAAAAGAAAAAGCGTTATTGCCGCCCATGAATCATGTGGACTACAATATGTTTGGCAGCATTGCGCTGAAACTTTATCAGGCAACAAAAGACGAACGTTACCGGAAAATGGGGTTAACCTACGCCGATACGCAGTGGGAGCTACCGGCGCACGCAAAGTCGCAGGAAAAAACCTGGGCGGAAAAGGGGTATTCCTGGCAAACACGTATGTGGATCGATGATATGTATATGATTACGGTAGTACAAAACGAAGCGTACAAAGTTACCGGCGACCATAAATACCTGGACCGGGCAGCAAAAGAAATGGTGCTTTATTTAGATGCGTTGCAGCGCCCCAACGGCTTGTTCTTTCATGCTCCTGATGTTCCGTATTACTGGGGCCGGGGGGATGGCTGGATGGCAGTAGGCATGGCGGACTTGCTGCGCGAACTGCCCCGGGATCACAAAGACCGCCCACGCATTATGGAGGGATATCTTAAAATGATGAGCAGCCTGAAAAATTATCAGCGGCCAAACGGTATGTGGAACCAGCTGATCGATGAAGCAGATTTCTGGCCGGAGACCTCCGGGACAGCAATGTTTACCTATGCATTCATCAGAGGTGTTCAGCAGGGCTGGTTAGATGCAGCTGAATATGCCCCGGCAGCAAAAAAAGCCTGGCTGGCGATGGTTTCGTATATCGATGAACGGAATAATGTAACCGAAGTATGTATCGGAACAGGCAAGAAGAATGATCAGCAGCACTATCGTAACCGCCCGCGCAACGCGGGAGATCTGCACGGGCAGGCACCCTATCTGTGGTGCGCTGCCGCACTTATGGGCAAATAACTGCATGCCGGCTGCTATACAGAGTGCGGCATTACACGGGAAACAGCAGATATTATCGTAATTAAACAGAAAGCGGCAAATGAGTAACTTTACAGGGATGTTCCCGATAGATTGCTGCCTGCAGGGGAAGCAACAGGTTTCAAAATTTCATGGATATGAATCATATGGCTTTAAGAGTGCTGTTTTTTGGGGTTGCATTCTCCATTACCTTTTTTGCAACCGCACAGGATCCGCTCCCGGACTGGGCACTGGGCCCGTTTAAAAGGCCGGCTTTTGCAAACCCGGTACTTTCCCCGGATACAGGAAGTGTGTTTTTTGATCCGATGAGCAGGAAACAACTGGCCTGGGAAGCAGGAGATGTATTTAACCCGGCAGCAGCCGTAAGGAACGGCAAGCTCTATGTATTGTATCGCGCTGAAGACCGGTCCGCGATGGGAATCGGTAAGCGGACTTCCCGGCTGGGGATTGCGGAAAGCCGGGATGGCATTAAAATGAAAAGGAGTCCGGAGCCGGTATTTTATCCGGATGAAGACGCGCAAAAGGAATATGAATGGCCGGGAGGATGCGAAGATCCGCGTATTGCGGTTACCGAAGATGGCTTGTATGTAATGTTGTATACGCAATGGAACAGAAAAGTGGCACGCCTGGCGGTGGCCACGTCAAAAGATCTGAAAAACTGGAAGAAACATGGCCCGGCATTCCTTAAAGCATATAACGGCCGGTTTAAAGATCAATTCAGCAAATCGGCATCCATTGTTACTAAAATAGGAAAGGGGAAGCAGGTTATTACAAAAGTGAAGGGGAAGTATATGATGTATTGGGGTGAGCGGTTCATGAATATCGCCACTTCGGATGACCTCGTGAACTGGAAGCCTGCTGTGGATGAAAAGGGTAACCTGGAAATGATCCTACGGCCCAGACGGGGGTATTTTGATAGCGATCTCACAGAATGTGGCCCGCCTGCAATTGTTACAGACAAGGGCATCCTGGTTTTATACAATGGCAAAAACAGAGGGGGCGCTGGCAGGGATACCTCCTACACCGCTAATACATATGCGGCGGGACAGGTATTGTTTGACCTGGAAGATCCCTCCAGGGTCATCGGTCGCCTGGATAAACCTTTTTTTGTTCCTACGGAGTCTTTTGAAAAAAGCGGCCAGTACCCGGCCGGCACTGTTTTTATTGAAGGGCTTGTTTATTTCAAAAATAAATGGTTCCTGTACTATGGTTGTGCAGACAGCAGGGTGGGGGTTGCGGTTTACGATCCGGGCGCAGGTAAATGATACCGTTTACCGGAAACTTATGCTTTTGGCAACGCATTGAAATACTCAGTAGGGGTCATTTTAAAATGTTTCTGAAAATTCCGGCTGAAAAGGCTTTGGGAGCTATATCCCACCATTTCCGAGATCTCGTATAGTAAAAATTCATTTTTGGCAATCAGGCTGGCTGCTTTCTTCAGGCGTGTGATGTCGATTAACTCTTTTGGCGATAAAGAAGAAAGTGATTTGATCTTACGATACAGCGTGGTACGGCTCATAAACATATGTTCAGCCAGCATATCAATATCAATATTGGATTCATGGATATTGCTTTGGATATATGCATCCAGCTTTTTTAAAAAAGCTTCGTCGGTTTTTGAATGCGCCATTACCCGTACATCCTCAAAAGGCGAGCTGGCAAAATGATCCTTTATTTTCTTCCGGTTTTTGAGCAGGTTGGCAATTTGTACCTGTAATAACCCGGATGAGAAGGGCTTTTGAATATAGGCATCAGCGCCAACCTCCAGCCCCTCGATATGTGCCTTGTAGGTGTTTTTCGAGGTTAATAAGATGATGGGGATATGGCAATACTCAACACTTGATTTAAGACGGCTGCAAAGCTCAAATCCATCGATGCCCGGCATCATAATATCTGATATAATCAGGTGAATGATCTCTTTGTCTAAAATGTGTTGTGCAATTGTTCCGTTGGCTGCAAGATGCAGTTTGTAGGTATCGCCTAAAATTACAGATAAGAATTCCAGCATATCTTCGTTGTCATCAATGATGAGGATGCTTTCTGTCATACTATTTGATCTTTTTCCAGCTGCCTAACTGAAATTCAATTTTTTGATGGATGGGCAGCTGCAGTTCAAAAATAATTAAATCCTGTTCACCGGAAATTAATCGCAGGGATCCGTTGTGCAGTTCTGTAAGCGACCGGGCAAGCGACAGGCCGATACCGGTTCCGGGCTTGTTATTGCCGCGTACCCTGAAAAACGGTTCAAACAGTTGCTGCCGGAATTCTTCAGGAATGCCTTTGCCATCGTTAGTAAAACGGATCCTGAAATATGCATCCGGATCGGTTACCGGCTCAATATGTACAATAGCCCTGGTGGTGGCATATTTAATGGCATTCGATATCATATTCGTACATATTTTTATAAACGCTTCCCTGTCTACAAAGGCCATAAAATGGTGCTCCGGCAATTCCATGTTCAGGTGGATATGGTTGCCCGCGGCTTGTTCTTTAAAACCGGTTACCAGGTCAGTGATCAGTGCAATAATATCTGTTTTTACAAAATTTAAACTAAACTGATCTGCCTCCGTTTTTCTGAAGTCGAGCAGCTGGCTGGTTAATGCCACCAGGCGCCGGGTATTTTTTTCTGCGATAGCCAGGCTTTTCCTGATGTCAGGTTCCTTGCCAAATTTTTTGCTCAGCCACTCAATCGGTCCGGCGATCAGCGTAAGCGGGGTTTGGATTTCATGCGTGATATTGGTAAAAAATTCGATTTTTGCCTGGTAGATTTCTTTTTCTTTTTCATGTTCGAAAAGTTGCAGTTTCCGGAGATTTTTTCGCTCCAGGTATTGACGGTATAAGCGGGTAATGATAAGAATTCCTGCAGTTAGCAGCAAGAGATATAGAAGGTACGCAGTGTTGCTTTTCCAGAAGGGCGGCAGGATCCGTATAAAAAGCCGGCGTTCTTTTCCGGTCCAACTCCTGATATTGCTTTCGGCCTGTACGATAAATTCATATTTACCCGGCGCCAGATCGGTAAAATAGGCATTACGGTTGGTGTTAAGGTAGGTCCAGGTCTGGTCGATACCCTTCATCTGGTATTTATACCGGGTTGCTTCAGGAGCGGAAAAGTTCAGTGCGGCAAATTCAATGCTGAAATTGTTTTGATCGTATGTCAGCAAGATCGTATCGGTGTACAAAATGGACCGGGAGAGGGGGCTGTGCTGTGCATTGGGGGCCACTTCTTTATTATTGATCTGAAAGCCGGTAATATAGGTTGGCGGACTGGGTTCTTGCTGATCAAATAAAGCCGGGTCAAAAGCAATCAGGCCCTTAACGGAACCGAAGTACATTTTGCCGTCTGTATGTTTGTAAGCCGAGTTGTAGTTGAACTGATCCGTAATCAATCCATTGGCTTGTGTGTAGACTTTAACCGCTTCGGTAACGGTGTTTAAACAAATCAGACCTTTGAGGGAGCTAACCCATAAATTTTTCGAATGATCTTCCAGGATACCATATATAACGTTACTGGGCAGGCCGTTTGCGGTGGTGTATCGCTTTATGGTTTTACGGTCGGGGCTTAGTTTTATAAGTCCGCAACCGGTGGTGGCAAACCATAACGCATGGTTGCTGTCCTCAAAAATATTGTATACCGGAAATTCATTGATCGTATGCCCCTTCGTGGTATCGCCGAACTGTAAGCTGCCGTGCCGGCCGGTTTTGGGGTTGTACCAGAAGGCGCCTTCCTTTACACTGCCGGTCCAGATATTTCCTTGTGAATCTTCAAAAATATCATAGACATAGGTATTGAAGGGGATCTGGGGAACGCGGTCGAATGTTTTTTGTTGCGGATGGTATTCAAATAGTCCGGCATTGCGATATGCAGACCCTACCAGCAAACGGTTGCCCTTTGTACGGTAGATGGAGATGATAAAATCGCTTACCGGCCCCCCTTTCGTATCGGCAATCAGCTTAAACCGGTCGGTGATCAAACCGGTACGCATATTCATGATTTCCAGACCTTGTAAAAAGGGACCGATAAATAACTTGTCTTCCCAGGCCAGCAAACCGTGTATATTGGGATAGGAGATGCTCCCTTTTTGGGGAGTAGCTGTATAGTTCGTAAAGACGCCTGTTTTCAAATGCAGCCTACTGATGCCGGCATCTTCAGTGCCGATCCATAAATGTCCCTGGTTGTCGGAGCAGATTTCCCGAACGGCATTGCCCGAGATTGAATTTACTCCCGGTAGCGGATAGTATTTTTCGAACCGTGCATTATCTTTTGAGTAATAATTCAACCCGCCGAAAAAGGTGCCCGCCCACATGCCGCCCTGCTGATCCCTGCACAAGGCATAAACAGCATTGTCTGCAAGGGCATAAGGGTCGCCTGCCCGTTTTTTAAGGTTGATACTCGTATTTGCAGCAAGGTCATAAATGTAAATTCCCGATTCGGTAGCAATCCAGTACCGCCCGTTGTGGTCAGTTGCAATATCCCGGACAAAGATGGCTCTGTTTGGTTCGGCACTCAAGGGTAAAGTGCTAACGGCGCCGGTTCTTGGATTGTAGCTTTTTAAGCCCTGTTTGAAACAGCCGATCAATAGCCTGTTGTGATCGATGGGATATATTTTGCTGATGGACCGGGCATTTGCAGGCAGTGTTTTCTGAACAATCCTGATAGCGGTACCAGGCTTTTTCTGCGGGTCGTAAATATGAATGTTCCCGTCATCATCTCCCATCCATAAGTTCCTGTTTGCATCCAGTGCAATACAGGAGGCTGGTGTTTTGAGGTGTTCCAGCCGGTGTGCAGACTGTATATACCGGTACAGGGAAAACTGGCAGAGAAACCAGAGGTTGTTATCCTGGTCTACCACAAGATTGTTGGTGTATTCTTTGGGAGCGGCCTCCAGTTCTGTAAGCACTTCCCTGTACGGGTCGTATTTGAAAAGGCCTTTGCCCGTACCGATCCAGATCATATTGTTTTTATCTTCAACGATGCTGTTGATTACATCGTTGCCCAGGCTGCCAAATTGATCTCTTTTGTTTTTGTAGGTTTTAAAAGTGTACCCGTCAAAACGGTTCAGGCCGCCGCGGGTTCCGATCCATATCAACCCCTTGCTGTCCTGCAGCACTGCGGTTACTGCGTTATGGACTAACCCGTCATCTACCTGGTAATGCTTAAAATAATATTGCCCCGAACACACCGAGGTGACAAGCAGCAATGCCAGACTTAATGGCCATCGGTAATAAAAGCTCATAATTCGTTCATTCAAAGATATATATAATGGCGTTTATAAAATGAGCACAGGACAGGCGGATAGTGGCGTTCATCCGGACCGGCGATTACGGTACCGGTTTAAATTCAGGGATTTGTTGAAACCGCCACGTTCGGATTCTGAGCAAGCTGGTGCACCGGATGATACAAATCGACAAAAGAATGAACAAAATTTGAAAAGCCGGAGCCCCTGTATCGGAACCTGTAATATGATCAAGTATAAACCGGCCGGATCAGCTGCGCGTAGGTTAAACCAGGCTAATGATGGCTCAAAAAAGGATGTTTTCTGCTTTTTTATTCATGGTGTATTGTAGTAAGCAACAGTTGTTTTGAAGATCTGCAAACAACAGGCCACAAGGCAGGATGGATGTTTCCGGTTGTCTGATGTAACCGGTAAATACAGCCGGCGACCAGCCCGACAGTTGCAGCGGAAGGACAACAGGTGTCAATCATGCGACCTGGTTGTAGTGATACAACGTTTTTTATTACCGTGGTCCGTTAACGGTATGGAACCGCGGTGTCATTTAAAGGGTAATAAAAATCCGTTTGAAACCCTAGACCGGTTAAAATTCAGACCCGGATAGTGGTACAAACGTAAACATCCATTTTACCGGGTTTTGCCAGTTCTTTGCGGCAAAAGAGCCTACAGGTAATTTTATTAATACCCTGTTCCAGCCTTTTTTGAGTAAAATATAGGTTGGCGGCCGGTATTCATACCCTTCATCAGTAAGTGGGATTTCCAGGTCGCCTTTTTGCCCCGGCCTTTTCCAGGAGGGAGGGAGGATTAATTTTTCGTTTACCCACAGGCTGCTTCCCCGGTTGTCCCAGGCTCCTTCGGGTGGGGAATCTGTGGCCATTGAGCGCGAAAGATTATTGAAGCCGATCCAGAATGGTTTTTCCCCTTCGGCATCACTCCAGATAGACGTGCTTGCGTACCAGGTAGTACTGTCTCTGGGATGATCCACTGCTCCTTTAATCAGCGGGTACCACCAATGACGGAGTACAATGGTGCCACCTCTTTCCGTTTTCACCGGCGATAGCTGGCAACTGTCTGCGTATTCGGGGAAGAATGACTGGGAAAGGTTTCCATTATTGTTCAGCGGACCGGTGAGTTTCCACAGGAGGTTCGCCTGTTGGGTATACGGAAAAGGCTTATAGCGAAAGTATTGTTTTTTATGATCGAGCAGCCGGTCTTCAAATTCAGTGAACGCGGTTTCATCTCCATCGCTGATGTTGGCAATCCAGCCGGTCTTTCCGCCGCCCCGCCAGATGCGTTCCGAAAAGGCAATGATTCCGGGGTATACGGGGTTCATTTTTAGAACATCTGTTGCTTCCTGTACCGCCCTGTCGTGCCATACGCATAAAGTAGCTCCGTAAAAAGAAGGTTTCCCTTCTTTGCCGATTCTCCGGTTAAACAGCGAAACTACCGCTTCTAAAGGATCCATATGATTGAGATACAGATGCCGGGAATCAATATATCCGACCTGATCGGGCGGCGAAGAGGCCTGGCGGTCGTCTTTCCACAACTGCAGCAACGTACTGCTGGTAAAGTTGCCCCCGGGCTGCCAGCCGATCACTTTTTTACCCCTTGCTTCGAGATACCTGGTAATTTCCGGCACAAAGTTGGGGTTGGTTATTTTTACTTCATCTGCGCCGATATGTATATACGGAACATCATAGGTATTGCAAAATTCGTTGAGGATCTGCTTTACGTAGCTAATCCCCGAGTCACTTTGCATATCGGTTTTTAAAGCCCGCTTAAATGCTGCGCTATGCCCTGGCATGTCTATTTCCGGAACAAAGGTGATATACCGCTCCCGGCAATAGTCGATCAGGTCCTGGATTTCCTTTTTGGAATAATACATTCCTTTGTTACGCTCCATATTGGCTGGTGCTGTCAGTGCGGGATACCGGTCAATGGCGATTCTCCAGGCGATGTCTTCCGTTGCATGAAAATGAAATACATTTAGTTTATAGTGGCTCATTACATCGATCTGTTCCTTGAGCAGATCGGGCGACATATAATTCCGGCCCACATCAACCATATAGCCGCGCCATAAAAAAGCCGGGGCGTCCTTCACCGTACACTGGTCGATTATATTTCCACTGCGCCATAATTGCCGGAGCGTTTGTATGCCGTTAAAAATACCATGAGGAGCCTTTGCTTTAATAAGGATTCGCACTGCGGTTACCTCCAGTTCATAGGCTTCTGCATTTTCGAATGCCCCGGAAGATTCCAGCCGGAGCTCAATATAGTTTTTACCCGCGGGAGCGGAAGTGGTAATTGCTGCATCATATCCTTTTTCATGTATCAATGCCTGCAGGAGATTGGTTTCGCGTTCCAGGCCTTTTTGCGCTGCCAGGATGGTGTTTTGCCGGCCAAATCGGAAAAAGCCATTGTTCCATACCACCTGTCTGGGCAGGGGGATCAGCGCGGGCTGCGCCCGAACAGTACCATTTAACAGCAGAAGGACAATACTGAGGAAGAAAGGTTTAAATAACATTTTTTTTGCAATGAGGCAGAAAATTATTGATTGAGATAGTTTTCCAGTAGCCGGGTGCAGTACCATTCCTGGCGCGGCAAATGAAATGGCCCTTTGAAGAGATTGCCTTTGGCGGTTTGGGCGATGCTTCCGTCGCGGTGCAGGTAACCAAACCACTCTCCATGTTCTCTGTCATGAAAATGCTGGTAGGAATAGTCATGTATCTGCCGGTGCCATATAGCATATTTCTCATCTCCGCTAACAAGATGGGCCAGCAGGGTGGCAATGATCGCCTCGTTTTGCGGCCACCAGAATTTCATATCCTGCCAGTACTCCTGCACCGGTTTATTGTATACATCCCGGAAGTAAAGAATGCCGCCGTGTTCCTTGTCCCAGCCGCGCTCCCACATATAGTCCAGCATCCGGCAGCCCAGGTCAATAAGGTGCGGATCGTTGTTCCTGTAAAGGGCTTCATGCAAAATAAACCAGGCGCCTTCAATTGCGTGCCCGGGATTGAGGGTGCGGCCGTCGATATGATCGATGATACTGCCGTCTGCCGCTACCTGTTCCATTACGCAACGAATGTCGTCTTTTACAAAATGTGTTTCTATTTCCCTGATCCATTTTGTGATGTACGCATCGCAGCGGGGGTCACCAATGGTTTCCCGTAACTGTTGTGCGGTATTGATCATGATCATCGGTACGCCGATGCCTTTTGCCGGCCGGGTTTCTGTAAATTTGGAAGGCAGTTGCCGTTCACCCTCAGCATACCGGATGCACTGAGTAAACAGATCCCTGGCCCGGTCGGCCGCCTGCAAATCACCACTGGCTTTGGCATAGGCAGCATTAGCAATTACTGCAAAAGTTTCAGAAAAAAAGTACCGTCTTTTTCTGATCGGTTTGCCGCAACGGGTAACATGAAAAAACATCTGCCCATCCGTGTCGAAGCAATAATTGTTTAGGAAATCAATTCCGGATTTGGCGGCAGCCAGCCACTCGGATTTGGAATCCATTGTATTGTACAGGGTGGCCAGCAACCATGCGGCGCGCCCCTGGATCCATACCGCTTTGTCATCGTCGATTAGAGAACCGTCCTGATCACGCATGAACAAATAGCCACCGAACTGCTGGTCGATGCTTCTGGGAAACCAAAAAGGAATGGTGTCTTCCAGCAGTTGTGACCTGTAAAAATCTTTAAGCTGTATTAACTCTTTTGTATCCACAATTTTTATTTTAATGGTTTAATAAACGTGCTTGCAGGCAACCCATCCTTGTTTACCAGATTTGCGTTTGTGTAGGGTTCCCATCCATAGGCAATTTTTTTGACAGGAGTTGCTTTTGGGAGCCGGATTGTAACGGCATTGTTTTTTATCAATGCTGTTACTGGTATGAACAATCCTTTCGCCGTTACCAACTGGAAACCTCTTAACGGTTTGCCATCGGCTGTTTTTAGCCCTGCTGCGTAGTCAAAACATACCTGAACTTCGGTTCCGTTCGTTTTGATAAGGCGAACCATTGGTCCTGATGCGGTAACGTTTTTGTGATAGGTTTTATTTAAAGCAAGCCTTGCCAGTCGCAGTCCCACCGGAATTTTATTCCTGTAATGTACGTCTTCCGGATCTCCCAGGTCACTGGTTACAACCATTCCGGAGTTGCCGAGATCTGCTAATAATTTTCTTTGTGTATCCCTGAAATGATTCCAGGAGGGGCGGTTAATACCGGAAAGCTGTACATAATAGAAGGGGAGATGTTTGTTCCATTTTTTACGCCAGTCGGTTACAAAAACCGGGAATAGTTTTTGGTACAGCTCGGCATTTTCAGCATCGCTTTCTCCCTGGTACCAGATGATGCCTTTAATAGGAAAGGGCAGCAGTTTTGCAATTGCCGCCTCAAAATTGTATGCCGGCTCATAGGGATGCCGTTGAAATACGGAGGTCGCATTCTTTAAATTAACGTCCACGCGCGCTCTGCACCATTGCATCAGGTAATCCGATTGCCTCCAGTTTTTAAAGGCCGGAGCAAACAACGGGTTTGATTCGAGCGCATGCCGGCTTACCCAGGAAATCAGCGGGGAGCCTCCAACGGCCACTTCAATAAGCCCCACAGGCACCTGTTCTTTACTCATGATTTCAGTACCAAATGTGTAGCCTATGGCCGAAAATCCGGATGCCGCTGCTTTCGTGTTCGTGGCCCAGCTTCCCGAAAAGAAATCCAGGTTGTTTGCCCGCTTCAGTTCTTCAGGTGTCCATACGCGGTTGTCGGTTTCTGCAAGAGTGGTATAGTTAAATAGCCGTAAGGGACGTGCCGGGTTTGCTTGAGCTGAAATGCGATCGCCACCAGTGCTTTGCGATAGCGGGAAGTACATATTGGATTGCCCGGCGCAGAGCCATACATCTCCAATGAGGATGTTTTGTAACCGGATCGTTTTTTGTTCATTATGAATCTCCATTTCCTGAGGCGTGTGCATCCCTTTTGAAGCGGGAAAAAAAACCTGCCATTTACCATCATAGCCGGCGGCAACACAACGCCTCATATGCATGAATTTTATTGATACCGGGGTGCCGGCGTTGGCCAGGCCCCAGATCCTGATTGGTTCATCGCGCTGGAGTATCATGTTTTGAGTAAAGAGCGGTGGAAGTTGCAGTCCTCCAAAGTTTCCGGTCAGGTGTTGATAGACCGTTTTGGCAATCATGGCGGCACCGGATTCATTAGGGTGCAGGGTTGCGGCATCGGTAAAAAGATCGGGCCGGTTATGCAGGACTTTGTGCAGGTCAATGATGCGCAGGTTGTTGCTGATGGCAATATTTTGTATCTGTTCCTGCAGCTCCCAATACCAGGTAAAGGTGCTGGATAAAAAACGGCTGTGTCCGGTAAATATGGGCGTTAAGCTGCAGATATAGATCTTTACACCCGGGTTCTTTTTTTTGATGGTATCGATCAGCCGGTTGTAGTCGGGGGTGAATTCATCGCGGTAGCCGGGAAAGTCCCTGGGATCCGTATCGTTAAGTCCCAAATGGATCACCGCTATATCTGGCCCGAAATCCATCATGTTGGAGAAAGCCCTGGTTCTGAAATAGGGGTTATGTCCCTTGCTTAATACGGTGGCGCCGCTGTGTCCGAAGTTTTTTACGATATATGTGGCGCCCAGCAATTGCTGCAACTGTGAAGGATAGGCGGTAGTTTCCGGAGCGTTTAACCCCCATCCAAAAGTAACGGAGTTGCCGATACAGGCGACTCTGACCGGCCGCTCTTTTGCATCCGATGTACGGAAGAGCGTCAGCAAAAGCAGCGTTAACAGCAACCTGTTCGCGATGAAGGGATGACCTGGTTTTATTTTAACTGGGATTACCATTGAACAACAGTGAATAGGATTTCAGTATACTGATTTCGTTCATAGAGTACGCCAATTTTTTTGGCGCTTATTTTTACAATGTCTGAATAGCCGGTCACATCGCCTTTTTTTTCCTGGGAGCAGACCGGTATTTTTTTTGTCCAACTTTTTCCATCGTTTTTGCTGATGCGTAATGTGAGATGATTGCGCTGCAGGGTATCTGCATTGTTACAAAAAGCGAGGATGCTTTTGCCCCGGTTTTTGCCGATTGTGAGGAGCGAACCCTGGCATACGGGGTCCGGCAGGTTCCGGTCGAATTGCTCTTGCTGCCAGCTTACACCGCCATTGCCGCTGATTGCGGTGAAGCGCGCTTTGACGTGGCCCTGCTGATTCCGGAGATTCAGCATCAGCCTTCCTTTGCTGATTTCCGCCGCCATATTCTCATTTCCTCCTTCAAGATTTACATTGTTACTGATATGAAAGGTTTTTCCATGATCATCGGTGTAGAACCCGTGGGCACGGTAATCCTTAAAGCGGGGCAGGGGACTGCCGGCAGAATGATTGGCTGCGACATAAATGCGTCCTCTGTATGCACCATATATGAACTGCATTGCATGGCCCGGCGTGTTGGCATAGCTTCTCCAGTCTTCGGGGAAGTTGTATTGAGGGTTGATTTCTGGCTGTCTGGGCCGATGTGTTTGCAAAGTGATATTTACAGCGGAGCTCCAGGTAAGCCCTCCGTCGGCTGAAGTTTTGTACCAAACTTCCCTTAATCCATTGCCTTTACGCACTTCGCCCTCGTGGTTATTGCCGGTATTATAGAACAGAAAAATACGTCCTGCCGGATACATCGGGTCTGTCAAGTCCACGACCGGCGCGGGATTCCCGGCTTGCAGCAAACCTTCATCCACCACTACTTTTAACGGGCTCCAGCTGTTTCCGTTGTCATCGCTTGTTTTTAATACAATGTTAATATCACCGAAGTCCCCTGCGTTATGTACCCGGCCTTCTGCAAAAGCCAGCAGCTTGCCCGAAGGCAGCCGGATGATAGCCGGGATACGGTAGTTTTTATGCCCCTCCCGGCCGGCAATAAAAACCGGCACATCTTTTTGTGCATTTGCCTGCAGGGATGCAGTAAGCAGCAGTGTGCCGAGGAAGAAAGTAGCTGATCTTCGAAAAAGCCTTACGAGGCCGGTCCATGTTAATGTCCTGTATTGTAACGTTGATTTCATATGATACTTTTTTTATACTGCGTTTTGTACCCGGGGTTTTAAGATGCATAACTGCAGGAATATGGCAACAAGGACGATGCCGCCAAGTGCGGCGAACCCGGATCCGAGCGCCCCTTTATCAGTAAACCGGCCTAATAACTGGGTTACGGCTGCTCCCGCAAACACGCCGGTCATGTTCATAAACCCATAGGCCGTAGCCCGGAGTTTTGAGGGTACGAACTGGCACAGGATCGGCATATTGTTGGCATCAAATATTCCAAAACCAAGCCCAAAGCAAACGGCGGCTCCGATGACCGTTGGCAGGCTATGGCCGATGCCTAAAAGCAACAGGGCCGGTACGGTAAGACCCAGTCCGATTGCACTGGTAAAAACACGTCCTTTAAGATGGTGTTGCACCCACTGGTCTGAAAGCATGCCTCCTAAAATGACACCGGTAAATGAAGCAACCGCAATGGTGATGGTCGACATCGGGCCTGCCTGTGCCATGGGGATTTGAAGCGCTTCTGCAAATAAGGTGGGTAACCAGTTTTTAGTGGCCCACCCGGGAAGGCTGGGCGCTGCAAAGTAAAACAGGATTACCCAAAAGGCTAAATTGGAGAAAAGCGCTGCAAGGCCTTTGGTTAATGGCAGCGTTTCCGGCCGGGTATTGCTCCGTGCCGTTTTTATATCTTTTAAAAACACCATCAGTACAAAGGCATAGGCAATGCCGATCATGCCAAACCAGTGAAAGGCGGTGTGCCAGGAATATGCCGCGGCAACCGTTGCGCCGAATCCTCCCAGCGCCTGGCCGGCATATAGTCCGGTCATATGAACGCCGATGGCCAGCGACCGCGTTTTGCCGGTATGGTAATCTGCGATCATTGCCAGGCCGGCAGGCAGGTACAATGCTTCGCTAAGGCCCATAAAGGCCCGTAGCCAAAGCAGCTGGTTAAAACTGGTGGCAACGCCCATACCATAAGTAACGGCAGACCATACCAGCAGGCTGCCAACAATCAGCCATTTACGGCTGATGCGATCAGCAATGACGCCTGCCACCGGGCTGGCAAAGCCATAGATGTACAGAAAGATCGCCATCAGAAAGCCAAAGCTTTTGGCGGATTCAAGCTCCTGTATGTCGCCCTGCATCGATTCCCGCATGGTACTGAGCATTTGCCGGTCCATATAGTTGAGCAGTGCTACAACCCATAATAGTGCCACCACCACCCAGGCGTAGGTGGCGGATTGTTTTTTGTTAATTGTTGTATCTGTTGTCATATTTTACCGGATCGTTGCTTCAAGTATGGCCGGGCTGCGTACACCCGCTTTTATTTCCCCGGATGGAATCCATATCCTGCTGCCGTCTTTTACCGCCGTTGTTGTTACCGGAACATTGAAGGGAATCCTCCCGCTTGTTGCCCACAAGTCGTTATTAATGTCGTAAAGCAATAATTCGTTGCTAAAGCCGGGGTGGGTTATTTGCACCTGATTTTTTTGCCGGATCAGGGCTTGCTTTCTAACAGTGTCGTGTTCTTTGTTAATTGCACTGATCAATAGCTCGGCTTTATGAAATGTTGTTCCCCGGTCTCCTCCAAAAAGGGCGATATACCTGTTTTCAATTATAGTGCCGGTTCCGGCGCTCAATGCATAGGGCAGGTTTTGTTTTGCCGTCCAGTGATTGGTGGCAATATCATATTCAAAAAGATGGTTGTACAGTTCGCTGATACCGGTTTGTGTTTTTTTCCGGCCACCTGCCAGGAATATTTTTCCCTCTTTTCCGATGGATACCAATACCGCATGCGATACCGGTTTCGGAATATCGGGTAGTGACTGCCAGCCTTTGAGCGTGTCTTTTAAATCCAGTTTGAAAAAACGGGAAGACACCGCGGTTCTGGTCTCTCCACCAGCGACGTAAATATTGTTTCCGATTGCCGTAGCGGCAGCATTGGTAAGCGCCAGGGGCAGTGAGGGAAGGAAACTAAACACCGGCACGCCTTTCTCCAGCCGGATATGCAGCACCAGATTTGACGGTCCATTATCGGCTTCACCACCCGCACATATGATGCCTTCGGACGTGCTGCAGTTTGCGCTGTAGGCGACCTTATACGGAAGGCTATACGCGCTGAAAAAAGGAGATGTCCCGTTAATACTTGTGACATAAGCTTCGCTATAATACTGTTTTTTACCGCCTTCCCAGGGCATTCCATTTGGAAAATTGGCGCCACCCCCAATGAATAGCATATTGCCCTGAATGCCCGTAACCGGACCGGCATAGCCAAGGGAAGCCAGGCCTCCTGAAGAAGGCAGTACACCAAACTGCTTCCATTGAAATGCGGGTTTACTTTCATGCCGGGGATGACAGGCTATCAATTGCATCATCATTAGAAATAGTAAATGATATAGATGTGAAATGTTTTTGAACATATTACGCGAATCATTTTAAGCCGGGTGCCGGGAGCGGAAATTTTCAAAACCAATGGCTGCAGCTTCCTGTTTAAAGCTTTCGAAAGCCGCGTCGTTCATATTAGACACTGGTAGCCGGAACCGGCCGCAATCAACGCCTGCCAGTTTCATAAAGGCTTTTCCGGTAGCAATGCCTCCGTATTTGCCCAACAACCGGATCATCTCGATGGAAAGATACTGCAGGTCTCTTGCTTTTTCCAATGCGCCGGTTTTAAACGCATCGATAAGTTGATGATACAACGGCGCTGCGTAGTTATAAGTACTGCCTACCGCGCCAAAGCTTCCCAATGCCAGTGCAGACAGCATATTTTCATCACGCCCCCAAAGCATATCGTACCTGCCATGATCCAGGTACATGCAGGAAAGAAAGTCCATAAAGTCCTCATGTGTATACTTGATACCGGCAAAATTTGGAATGGACCCGTCTACCGCTTTTAGCAAGTCGTACATGCTGATATTGCAGCCGGTTAACACCGGAATATGATAATAATAGAAGGCCGTTTGAGGAGCCGCCGCGGCAACGATCCGGCAACACTCGGCAAGCGCCTGTGGCGAATGGGGTTTAAAATAATAGGGAGCGGTAAAAGAAACAGCATATAATCCCGAACGGGCAGTATGTGCTGCCATTTCAATACAATCCTGCATTGATGTGCCGCCTACCAGATTGATGACTTTAAAGGTTGCATCGTCACGGGTAGCTTCGGCCCAGGCTTCGGCCACCATTTTTTTCTCCTCCCTCGTCTGGGAAGCGCCCTCACCGGTGGAACCATTGATAAAGGCGCCGATGATATGGTTATGTTTTAAGAAGCGGTAATATTCCGGTATTATTTTCAGATTAAGACTTCCGTCTTTTTTCATGGGCGTAAATGGAGCCGCGATTAAGCCTTCTAAGCGTTTAAAATTCATGTGTAATGGATCTTTGGTGAAACAAGGTAAAGAACGATCCGGGGATGGCCCGGCTCGCTTATGTACCCGGATACCCCGGGTTTTGTTCAATGGTCGGATCTTGTGCCATTGTAGACCGGTCAATAGGCCAGAGCAGCTTATAGGCCTCTGTGGCTTTGTCCAGTACTCCGGTCAGCGGCAAATCCTTTCGGAAGGCCAGCGGGTCGCCGTTGGCGCTTTGCATCCGGCGCAGATCATACCACCTTGAGCCTTCCGCGGTTAATTCTTTTCCACGTTCGTCAAAAATGGCCAGCTCATTTTGTTCAAAACTGCCATTGGTATACACGGGCGCTGCATTTATTCCGTAGCCCCGCTGGCGTACGGCATTGATTTCGACAGACGGGTCCTGTCCCTGTTTGTTTTTAATTTCAGCAAGGATGAGCATCGCATCCGCCCAGCGGTAGATGGGATAGTCATCGGCAAAGGAGCGGTTTGTGCCATCCATTGTGCCCAGGAACTTGCGCAGGTTGACAAACTTATTATTTGCGACCGGGTTTTTATAAAAATCAAAAAAAGTACTTCTTGCACGCATGTCGGAAGCAGTATCGTATTTTGCAAAAAGATCATACCTGTATTCATACCGGATGATCGCGCCGCCACCGGCTATTTTTAGCGGATCCGAGGCGGATGCACCAGCCTGATCCGATGTAAGCGGCTGACCGCCTGCAGTTACAAAACTGGCCATGGGATCAGTTTGGGCATATATAAACTGGCCAAAGGAGTTGGTGGCTTCACCTACCTGATACCGCAGGGCAAAGATAATCTCATTATTGCCCTTATTGCTGTATTTGAATACATCTGCAAAATTATTTTGTTTTGAGCACCTGGTCAGGGCGTCTTCAACCGCGGCCCGTGCTGTGGTTAAATCAGCTGTTGTGTTGGCCGGGTTGGCTCCATCTGTTTTAACCTTGGCTGACCACAGGTAGACTTCAGCTTTTAGCATCTGTGTAGCGGCCAGCGACCATTGTGCTTTTTGAAACCTGATGGTGTAATCGCCATTGAAGTTGGTAACCGATTTGTCAATATCCGACTTGATAAAATCCAGGGTTTCTTTCTCTGTAGCTGAACGGGCCAGGTAAGCGTCGGCAGCAGAAGCAGGCGCATTGATCATGACTTTGGGTTCTGTTGCCAGGGGCACTCTTCCATAAGTACGGAACAGGTGGAAATAGTAGAAAGCCCGGATGCCATATGCCTGACCGAGGTAATATTTTTTATCGGTATCTGATAAGTATGTTGCGCTTTCTACCTGGTAAATAAACAAATTTACCTGGAAAATGGCACCGTACAAGCCGCCCCAGTTGCTGATACCGGGGGCCGACTCCCGGATATCCTGCCGGATAACCTGAACGGAGTTTAAGGATGAGGTTCCCGTGGCGCCGGTTCCATCTTTGAAATGGCCGCCACGCAGTTCACTAAGGGTAAAAAAAGTAAACTGGTTCCCCCTGAGCTGGCTGTGTATGCCTATCATGGCACCATCGACCTGTGCGGTTGTTTTCCAGAAATTGCCGCTTGCATAAAAGTCTTCCGGACCCAGGTCCAGTTTGTTGCAGGCATTAAAGGTGCTGATCCATATAAACAGCATTAGTACGTTAAATATCTTTTTCATTGCGTTGTTGTTGAAGTAATTAAAATGTCAGTTGTGCCCCTAAAATAAATACGCGCGGTAATGGATATCCACCGCTGCCTGCTGCAGTGTTGGGAATACTTCCTGATTCCGGAGAATACGTCGTTGATTTACTCAGGTATCCCAGGTTCTGAACGGTTAATGAAAAATTAACAGCCTGTCCTTTGATGGAATGTACCCAGTTAACCGGGAGGGCATAGGCAATGTTTAATTCGCGGAAAGCCAGGTAATCGCCTTTATGATAAAACATACTGGACTCCCTGAGCACGTTGTTTTTGAACAATTGATCTGCCCAGTAATACGTGGGGTATTTGGCATTTACATTTTCCGGAGTCCAGGTATCGTATACATCCGTAATGGTGTTAAACGTACCCTGGGCATTGCCCATAAACCATGCCCTGGGACCATCATAATTTACAAAGCCCAATGCATAATCAAACCGTGCACTCAGCGACAGGTTCTTCCACCGTGCAAAGGCGCTGAAGCCACCCGTCCAGCGGGGAACCGTTCTGCCCATATATACCCGGTCGCGGTAGTCAATCGTATCATTTCTGTCGATATCGCGCCATTGAACGTCCCCAAGCGCTATCGGGTAATATTTGCCCTGGTCTGCTGCTGAAAGGGCATTGTATTTGCCTGTTCCCAATAATACCTTTGCGCCGTTCAGGTCAACCCTGTTTCCGTCGGCTTCTAATTGGGCCTGGTTTCTGTACAGATCGGATACCTCGTAGGCGTATGCTATATTCGGATCCTGCCCTTCCTGGAGCCCACCCACCCAGATCAGTTTCCCGGATTGGGGATCATATACCTGAAACCCTCCCTGCCGGTTATTTTCCAATCCGTTATCAGGAAGTTTGAGAATCTTGTTTGCATTATAGGCAACGTTTGCAGAGAGATCCACCTGCCAGTCATTGCTCCTTACGGCCCGGTAATTTACTGCAACTTCAACGCCCTTATTCTGCATACTACCGTTATTGGTAGTTAACGATGTCACTCCGGAGGTGGCCGGTAGTGAGAACGACGAAATTTTGTCGCTGGTTTTTCTGTTGTAATACGAAGCGATAATATCCACCTTATTTAGAAGTGTGGCCTCAACGCCATATTCATAGGTGGACGACCGTTCCCATAACAGATCAGGAAAGGGAGGAGAAGCGAACAGGTAACCGGCGGCAGAGTTGTACCGCGTAGTGTTGTATCCACCCTGCAGGCCATAGGCGCTGATGTCGCTAACATTCCCGTTTTGTCCCCAGCTTGCTTTAAGTTTCAGATTGTTTATTACACCGGAGTGAAAGAACTTTTCTTTATGTACATTCCAGCCGGCCGAAATGCCTGGAAAAGTACCCCACCGGTTATTGATCAATTTAGAATAGCCATCCCTTCGTACCGAAAGCGTAAGTAAATATCGGGAATCGTAGTCATAGTTAACCCGGCCAAGAAATGACAAAATACGTTGCCGGGTGTGAGAGGAACTAACCGAAGGCTGTACATCTTTATCTCTTTTAACATATTGCAATGCCATGAAGTCATCGGATGCTGCCTGCGAACCGGAGGCTGCTAAACCCGTGGAATAGATGTCGTAATACTCAGACCCGGCCATAACGTCTATATTATGCTTATTTCCGAGTTTCGTATAATAGTTCAAAACGCCGTTGTAAGTCTGGCTCAGATCCCTGCCAAAGGATGCAGAGGAGTTTCTCGTCCGGTTATAGTTGCCGGGGCTTTGAAGATAATCTTTATTAAAGCTCTCATAATATCCCTCGTTGTAAAAGAAATTGCCGGAAGCTGTCAGCGACAGATTGGTCAGGAAATCAATCTTGACACTTTGGATCATGGTGAATTTATCGGTGTTATTACGGCGGATAAATTTGTCATCATTGACCGCCGGATTCCCATCGCCAAAATCCCGGCCCACCAGCAGATCCCCGTTTTCATTCCAGCCACGCATCGTGGGCGGAGCGCCCAGCGAGCGGGAAAGATAGTTGCCTTCGGAGTTGGTGACCGGGTCGCGCCACTTGGCATCTGCAAAGTTCAGGCTGGATGTAGCGGATAGCCACGGCTTAATCTTATACTTGCTGTTAAAGAGAAAGGTAAATCTTTTATAAAATGTGTGAATCGGCAACCCCTGCTCGTTGTATGAACCAATGCTTGCATAGTACTGTCCTTTTTCATTTCCTCCAGACATGGAAACATTATAGTCCTGCGTTAAGGACCGGGGTCGTAACGCATATTTTTGATAATTAAAATCGTAGAAAATCAACGTATCTTTTCCGTTTACCGGATCCATCATGGTCTGCCAGCCGTCGTTCAATTTGTGGCGGTTGGTGTTATCCAGGATCATGGTGCTCCAAACGCCCAGAGTGTTCATATTTCCATCTATCACATTATTGTTGGCATCTAGAAATTTATTGCCCGTGCCAAAAGGCCCTGAGTTTGTGAGTTGTGATAGCCGGGAGGCGTCATAAGAACCGGAGGTTTTTACTGCCAGCCTGGACCAATACAAATAATCTTTTGCATTTAAATAGGTGAAGGGCAGGTTCAATTTATTGATGCCCACTTTTGCATTTACAGTGATGCTGGATTGACCCGATTTGCCTTGTTTTGTAGTAATCAGGATCACTCCGTTGTTCGCCCGGGCTCCGTAAATAGCGGTGGCTGATGCATCTTTCAACACCTCGATGGACGCAATATCGTCCTGGTTAATTTCACTGAAGCCCGACCGGAGAAAGCCGTCCACGACGACCAGCGGCGAACCCGATCCGTTATAGTTGGTTCCGCCCCGGAGCACAATATTCGGTACTGCGCCCGGACGTCCGGAAGTCTGCTGCACACGTAATCCGGGGATGGTGCCCGCCAGTGCCGATGCAGGATTGGACCGGACTCCTGTTTCCAGCACCCGTGGATCCAGCTTGCTTACCGACCCGGTGATCTTGGATTTCTTTTGGGTGCCGTAACCGACAACGACCACGTCATCCAGGCTGGAGGTGGCAGCAACAAGCGGTATTGTCATGTCCGTTGCTTTGGTTACCGTTATTTCCTTTGTTGAATAGCCGGTATAGGAAATTAGAAGCACATCGCCCGCGCCGGCATTAATGGAGAAGGCGCCTTCGTTACCTGCAATAGCCGTAGTGGTTTTCCCTTTAATGGTAATGGTTGCGCCGGCTAAGGCGGCTCCGGTGGCTTCATCGCGGATCACACCGGTAATCGTTTTGACCTGGGAAAATCCCGGCAGCGCAAATAAAACAGCCAGAATCAGCAAGCATCCTTTAGAGCAGAGTTTCTGCATAATCGACAATTTATCGTTTTAGTATTATGTATAACATAATAAAGGTAAGGGCAATTTTTGAATCGCCAAATTTTTTTAATTTTTATCCGGTTCTGCGCTTATTTAATTTACTTTACGTCATTATTGAATAACATGGAACGAATATTTACCGCAATCGAAAACAGGAGCCTTGTAGACAAGGTAGAAGCCAGTCTGATAGAATTATTGCATCAACGCAAATTGAAGGTGGGCGACAGCATCCCTACTGAATTGGAACTGTCTACTGCATTGGGGGTTAGCCGAACGGTTATAAGAGAAGCGCTAATGCGGCTCCGTTTAATGGGTCTGATTGAAAGCCGGAAGAAAAAAGGAGCAGTGATTACCAATCCGGATATTTTTGGTACGCTGGCAAAAAGTATGAATCCCTATATTCTGAGCAATGATACATTAAAGGAGATCTTTGAAATAAGGCTGGTGCTTGAAATTGGGATGGCAGACCTGCTATTCAGGTACCTTACGGAGGATGATATAAAGGAATTAAAACAGATTGTAAAAAATGAACCGGCCGCTACCCGAAATCATATGTTTGAGGCTTCCTATGAAATCGCATTTCACGGGAAATTATACCAGATCAGCCGGAATGAAACATTGATGAAGTTTCAGAAATTGCTGTTGCCGATATTCGACTATGTTGAAAAAAGCTCTCTGTTTGCCCCGGTTTTGAATCCAAAAAAATTTGTTTCCCATAAACAGCTGATCAGTATTCTTGAAAAAGGAACACCCGAAGAATTTCGGAATGGCATGCGCAACCATCTGGAAAATCATTTCATTCGGCTGAATCTTGCAACAGCCAGGTGAACGCTGCCCGCATTATATGGCTGCTTTATAACAACTCCTGAATTTCCCGGCCGACACCGGTTTAGCCGGCCGGCTTTTAGTATGGGCCCGGATACGTTTTTTTGAATAGCTTTTGAGTACAATTTTAAATTACCAAGCCTCCGATTGAATATAGCATTTGGCGCACCCGCTCCTAAAGAAGCAGAAATAGTGCGCTAAATGACCGTTCGCATTTTAAGCATCTTACTTCCATATGGTTTTTATCAGCATCCGTCTAGGGTTGCTTGTTTTCCATATTAGCACGCAGTTCTTTTTCGCGATCTGCATCCCAATAGGCGCAGTCCAACTGAAGAAACACTGATGAATAGGGGATGGTTTCTGTGGTTTTCAGTACTAATATTTTAAACAGCCGTGAGGCATCATCCATCTTTTTAAAAATGGAGTCATGCAAAATGGTTTGCACCAGCCCGTTCCCGAAAAGGGCGCCGGATGCCTGCAGGAATCTTGTTACTCCAGATGCCTGGTTCTCGGTAATGAATTGCAGCTCACGGTCGCGGTAAATAATGGGCCGCACGTGGGCAGACGCATTTACCTGCTGTAGTACCTGTTGCAATACCGGCAATAACTTTTCGTTGGTCTGGATTACTTCTATGCCGCCGGCGTTCAGCTGAGGATAGGCCTGGTCGGCAATGATGATCCAGTTGCGATGGCCCAGCAGAGGAAGGCTTGCCTTCAGTTGCTGTCGCCAGCCGGAAACTGCCTTGTGCGGGCCCGCCGCCGGTGCTTCGGGTTGCCGGCAGGCCACAAAACAAAATGTGATCGCTATCACTGCAGCGGGAGTTCGAAATCGTTTCATTACTGTTGCTTTTATTTCCGGGGTTTTAAGTAATGCTGATGATCAGCGATTGCCCGGAGGCAATAGTGGCTGTATCTTGCAGTTCGATGATTACGTCGGTTTTGTTTCTGCTTAGTTTCGCAGGAATGTTTTTATTGCCTGCAGTTACTGCCACGGTTTTTCCGGTTGTATTTGCAAAAGACAGGGTGCGCAGGACGATCTTCCCATAGCTAACCGTTATGGTATGTATGCATTTTTCCCCTTTTGCAGATTGCTCATAACGACCCCAGCCTTCTGCAGCGGTAAAGGGTGCCTTGAAGTTTGCAGCATTCCACTTGGGTGCAAACCGGATATAGCCATGTGGCCCGTGGTACTCGAAACCGCAAGCGGTAATGAATGTGCCATAGCTGGCCATGGCCCGGGCGTAATGATCGCTGCATTCAATTTCATTAAAAGGATTTCTTTTGGCTGCATGGTAGCGGTCGTGAATAGCCCGGGTAAGCACCAGCGCCTCGTCCGTCATTCCCTCTGCCATCATATGACTGGCCACCTGGTGCTCAAAGCCGCTCATGCACTCATGAAAATAACCCAGTTGCCAGGTAACATTGTCGCCGTAGGGTCGCGGTTCGTTTTTGGGGTTGGTATTCATGATCATGCCGCCCTCGCCCGCCAGGGCATAGGGGCGGCCACCTGTATGCGTTTGGATATAGGGTCCCACATCCGGGGCGAAATTATATTTCCAGAGCGCCCGGAGGGCCGACAGCGTTTTGTGCTGATCCCAAAGTCTTCCCAATCCTGCCTGAAAGGCCCAGCTTTGCCCGTAGACCTGGTCGATATGGCAGGTATTATAGGAGCCCAGTTTTTTTCTTCCCTGTACGGGATCCGGCCGGTGTATGAAATATTCGCCGTTAAATAAATGCTGTTCCATATTGCGGCAGCCCTTTTGCACATAATCGCTGCAGAGGGCTGCAAAGGCCTGGTCATTCATTTCTTCGGCCATCCGCTGTGCGGCTTTCGCGGCTGCAATACAGAGGCCGGCGATCCAGGCGATTTCTCCTTCCCACACGGCATCCAGGGTGTTTTCCATAGGCGTATCCGTAAGGCCATCACCGTTTTTATCCTGCGCCAGCATAAAGCGGGTGGCCTTCCTGATCTGCTCCCAATTGTTTTTTAAGAAGCTGTCATCCTTGCTCATTTGGTGTTCACGATAGATACGCAGAATAGTGCCTGCCTGCCCGTCGATAGCCGGCCGGCCTTCATATTCTGCCCGGAAAATAATGCCGCCGTCGGCGCTCATAGCAATGCCAAGGTCGGTACGTTGCCGTGCGTCTCTTTCCAATTCCGGAAACAGCCGGCCCATGGCCTGCGCATATTGCCACACATGGGTACATGTGCCCTCGCAGGCGTTAACGCCTTCCCAGGCCCAGAAACGGCCATTGGCAAAACGATAGGTATTGGCCGTGGCCAGCGTGCCGGTATTCAAAAGTGTTCTTTCCAGGAACCACCAGGGCAGGGTGGAGTCATACCAGGTCTGGTGCCATAAAAGGGTTTGAGAATGGAGTTGTTTAAAATGTGCCGCAACATAAGCGCTCACTTCGGCGGCATTTTTATATTTTGCGCCAAAATAATAGCCATTGCCGCTGCTTACCTCTTTTAGCTTGTTAAGCTTTTGGAGGGGATGATTAAAATGCCAGCTGATCACAAAATTCAGTTCCGCTGTTTTACCGGGTTCAATTGCGCTCAATGTGGTAATGCTGCCTACCAGTTTTTCTGTTGCGTCGCCTGTGGATGGACGTTCATTTGTTTTTGCAAACAATGCGGTTGTAAGTGTCCAGGGATGGGCATTGGTATTGGCGGTGGCATCCGTACCAATATAAGTGAGGCAGGTGCTGCCCGCATCGCGCCGGCGGCGGACGTCTTCCTGTTCTGCCTTAAATACCGAATAGATGCTGACCGATCTTTCGTCCCTGATCACCGTGTTTTCTTTCCTGCCTTCCCCGTCTTTGGCGGTTATTTTTTGGGCGCCATTCTCCAGCCATCCCGTAACGTAGGCCTGCAGGCGCTGATGGGTGTTGTTTTTAAGCTGTATGGAATAGATGGTGCAGGGCAGCGATGAGTTTTCCGCATCCAGCGGGATAAAAATGCCCCCCGCTTTTACAACGACGGCTAACGGAAAGCCGGGATCGCTGTAGTGAATGGTAGCTACCGGATAGGTAGCTTCAAACCGGATCTCCTCCCAGTCGCCTTCCTTTAGTTCCTTGATCAGTGTGTCCTTGCCCGTTTTAACCATTACGGCAAAGCCTTGTGCCAGCACGCGTTTATTATCGGCAATGGTTGGTTCCACATAGTTGGCTCCATCGCGGTTGCGCACAGGTACTTCCCTGGTGCCGTCATTCCAGAGGACGGTCTTGGGATCCACGCCTTCGCGGTCATCATTATAAATGCCCCATAACCACAAACGCCCGTCGCCACCCAGGTAAACCGTTCCCGCATGCAGGCCGCCGGCGGGCATGCCGATGTATTTTAATTCGTTCCTGCTTTTGTAGTAGGTGCCCGGCCGGCCTCTCTCATAGAGGGACCGTACCCATTTCGGGTCGAGATTTTTTTCTGCAGGAATATTATGAAGCGGCGTGGCGGGAGCGAGCGGTCGCTTTGCCCACGAAAAGGGGGTGAGCAGCAGGAAGCCGGAACCAGCTAATCCCGTTTGTTTTATAAATTGCCGGCGCGATGAATGGCGAAGGGTCATATTTTTTGTGCGTTTAAACCGTTTGTAAGATCGGAATAAATTTTAAACAATGCTTTATAAGGGCAGCCAGTATTTGTATCCTCTGGCCCGTACCTGCTCCCAGCTTTGCGGGGAGGCCCAGTAGGCAGAAGGCTGCAGGGTAAAGTCGGGGCTAACGAAAGTAAGCACATCCGTATAGTCGTTCCCTATCACATTTTTATAGTGGATCGTGAGTTGTTTCAACCGGGGGTCGTAAAAATTGTCATAGCTCGATTTCTGCTCGGTAGCGTATTGAAACGTATAATAGGGGAAGTCGTTGTTCCCCGGCAGGATCGGGTCCAGCTGGTAAAGGCCAAAGTCCTTATCGAGCAGGGTTAGTTTGTTATACATCCAGCCAACACTGTGAAATCCATAATAATCAAAACTCCAGGCGGCGGTGCCCCAGATCATATACTTGTCATTCAGCGCAGGGTTGTCGGCTGTATCCAATGGCGTAATATACTTATGCGTGCGCAGAATGCCATCATTGCTGTTTTCTGATGCATTCCCGGCCACCATTACCGAATAATAAGTGCCCCTGGGTAGTTTGGGTATAGGGAAGCCCTGCCAGTTCACCACAATGCCGGTATCTACCAATAGCCCGGCAATAAGGAATGAAGTGAATTGCCTGCTCAGCGGCACTTTGTCTGCACGCAATATTTTCAGCGGAAACGCGAAGCTGTCATATTTTGCAACACTGTCCCTTTTAAGCGGCACGCTGAAAATAAGGGAGGAAGACGAAGTCCCTTTGGGAATATTCACCACGAACCCCTGCTCCTGGTTATTGTAAGGGATATTGGTGGTATAGAGGGAAGGCCCGGGGATATACTTACCTGTATTTTTCAGGATATTGTAATCTGTAAGTTCGCTTGAATCAAAGCCTACCACGATCTTCATGTCTTCGGCAGCGGGCAGGGATCCGCCTATTCCTACTTTGAACTTTACCTGGGCCACAAATGTGCCCTTCGCCCTGATGGTGTCCGAATTGTACTGGAGGTCTTTGTATTTGATGGTGTCAACGAACGAGTGCGCCGGCAGGTTGCTGATGTCCCTTTCGGTGGCGGAGGTGGATTCGGACGCAATAATGTAGGCTTCCTGCTTGTAAAACTCCTTGCCCTTATAATCCTGTTTAGCGCAACCGGTGATTAGTTGCATGCCCATTGCGAAGGCGGCTATATATTGAATGCGATTCATATTAAAAGTTTAATGCGTTTACCAACCGGGATTTTGAGTCATGGTGCCCCAATGATTAGCCACTTCCTGATAAGGGATGGGTAAAAAATAATTTTTGAACCTGAATGTGTATCCGTCGATAACCGTGCGATCGTAAAAACGGCCGTCCTGGGCAAGGTAATTGCAGCCGTATACCTGTCCGGCCATTCCCCTGCTGTTGCCCCAGATATCGCGATCGGCCTTTGCGGCTTCTTTCCAGCGGCGTGAATCGAAATAGCGTTTGCCTTCAAATGCAAATTCAACATATCGTTCATGCCGGATCCGGTTGCGGTTCTCCTCCTGGGTAGATAGGGTATAACCTGGCAAGCCCGCCCGGAATCGCACGAGGTTCAGGTATTTTATAATATCCGGATTGGCAGGATCGTATTCATTCAAAGCCTCTGCATAGTCGAGATAGATTTCTGCCAGACGGAAAACAGGATAGGGCTTGTCAAAACTACCGTTTACTTTCTGGTCTTCATCCGACACCCATTTTACAATGGGGTAGCCCGATCTTGTGGAAGGCCTGTCTGACTGGAGGTAGCCATCGAGCGCATTGGCTTTGTAATCGGCATAGTAAATGGTGCCGTTATTCTGCAAATAACCCCTTCCGATAAAGCCGATCGTGGCATAAAAGCGTGCTTCACGGTTGAGGCAGCGATTGGGGACCGGTAGTTTGGGATTAGCGTCGCCCCGTTTGAAATTGGTCATGATGGGGGTAGCCGCTTCCTGCCCGTTTCCGCGAATATAATATTGATCGCCGCCGTCGGCTGTAGTAGCCGTGGGGCCAAGGTCGTTGTATAAATGCGTATTTTCTTCCTCGATGGTGGCACCATTGTTCATGAAAAAGGCATCCACCAGTTTTTGGGTGGCATACAATCTTGCGGTATACGTAGCGCCTTCACCGTTATTGTAATTTCTCGGAAATCCAAGGGAAGAAAGATTGGTGCTTTGTGAGGGCAGGTTCACCGCCCAGATCACTTCCTTGTTCCAGTATGATTTTCCGCCAGCAAACAACCCTTTTACAGAACGGTAAGGGTCGATCCCCGAAGGGCCGTTGGGCCAGGGTATATCGTTGCCGGAAAAATTGCCAAGCGGCACGGTTGTATAACCGGTGCCATTTGCAGGTACAGTGTGCAATTCAAATTTATTCAGGTCGATGATGGCTTTTGCTGCCGCCGCTGCTTGCTTCCATTTGTCCGGGTCCGCAGTAGTTGGGAAATAGGGCTTTCCGCCGGCGTCAACAAATGAAGTATAATCGGGATTCCCGTTCACCAGGGGGCTTGCATTCCACAGCAATACCCTTGCTTTCAAGGCCATGGCGGCTTCACGGGAGGGCCGACCCATATCGTTGCCCAGTATCTTTTCCGTGGCCGGCAGGGTACCGATACAGGTATCCAACTGCGCCACAATAAAGGACGCACAATCATCTTCGGTATTCCGTTTGGTAGGAAGGGCCGCAGTGTTTGAATAGTCGACCGTTTTGTCCACAATCACAAAAGGACCATAGAGTTCCAGCAACTGGGTATAATAAAAGGCCCGCAGGTAGCGCGCATCAGCGGCATAGCCGGCTGTTTCGCCCGGTACTAACAATTTATCATCGGCTTTTTTATAATTCTCCAGGAATACATTACAGACCCGGATGGATTTGTAATATTTGGTCCATAGGTCGAACAGGGGATTGTCTGCGTTGAATTTTCCCTGGGCGAAAATCAGGCTGGGATAGTTGTCCAGACCGGCATGGCCTTCATCGTAATTGCAATTAAAGGGCCATGACCAGATCATATCCGTGTAATTTGGCATGGCGCCAAAACAGGCCGCCCAGGCTTTACGGATATCGCTTCTTTCCGTCCATACATCATTCAGGTTGTCTACTTCGTGCAGGTATTCATCGGCTGAAAGGTATTTTTTACAACCTGCTAATTGCAGTGCGCAGATGCACAAGACGATTAGTTTAAGGGTAAAGTATTGATTCTTTTGCATAACTATTTTTTTTAAAGGTCAAAGCCGATTTCCAGGCCTGCAGAAAAAGTTCTTTTTAACGGATAGGCATAAGAGGACAGCTGTTCCGGGTTCCAGTCTTTGAACCTGGAGAAGGTAACTACATTATCACAGCGGAAGTAATAGTAGATCGTTTTAAATAATGAATGGCTGGCCTTCGGCTGCCAGTTATATCCCAGTTCCGCGTCGGCGATCCGTACATATGTGGCTTCCCGCAGCCAGAAGGTGGAGGTTTGGGCATTGTTCTGGTTATCGGTGCCATAGCCCAGCAGGGGGTACTCGGCGTTAAAATTTTCCGTGGCTCTGGCGCCGGAATAGGATACGGGTGTAAAGTGATTTTTTGCGGCGGCGATATACACGGCGCCGGCATCGATGCCGCCTGCATTGTAAGGATTAAAAGGAATACGCCCACCATTGATCGAGCGGTAAAGGTCGGCCTTACCGATAGCTCTTGTGGCGAATGTCCATTTTTTGTAACGCAGGTCAATGGCCAATGAATAGCTCCATTTCGGGTAAATATTACCTACCCAGATGCGGTCGTTAGGGGTAATAATTCCATCACCGTCAATATCCTTATATTTTATGTCGCCGGGCAATACCTTGTTCCAGGTTTGCACGGGACTGTTGTCAATATCGTTCTGATCTTTGAACAGACCCAGGGCTACATAGTTCAGGCTCCGGCCCCAATCCAGCCCGATCCCGCTCTGGTAGGCCACTTTGGGGTCGAGTTGGCCATTTTCAAGGATTTTGTTAGTGGTATAGCTAATCAGCCCCTTGATATAGTTGATCCGGAAATGCTTCCAGGATTTGGCATAAGTAAGATCGAGGTCAATTCCTTCCGACTGTGTTTTCCCAAGATTGGCCCTCGGTACGGAAGGCAGGCCCAGTGTGGCCGGCAGCCTGTTCAGGTCGATCAGTTGATCCCGGTTCACATACCGGTAGGCGTCCAGTACTAATTTAACGTTTTGAAAAAAGCCAATCTCCGCTCCCAGGTTTAGTTTGGTGTCGCGCTCCCAGGTAAGCCCCAGCTGCTCCAGCCGGTATTCACCCACGCCCGGGATATAAACACCGCTGCCGGCTGCACGGCCAAACCCGAAAGTATAACCATCTACCGGGCCGGATGTGGCCAGGTAGCCGAAACGGCTGGCATTACCCACAGAACCTACTACACCATAAGAGGCTCTGAATTTCAGGAAATCGACTGTTTCCGACAGGGGTTCCCAGAACTTTTCGGAGGAAGGTACCCAGGCGAAACCGATAGAGGGAAAGCCGGACCATCGCTTATCGGGCGTAAACATCTGTGACCCCGTGGCGCCAAAATTGATATCAGTGAAATACCGGTTATCCCAACCGAACGTAACGCGCCCTGCGATCGATTGCTCCCTGGTAGGTAGCGCATTGATCAGCAGTGTGCCGCCGCTGCCTGAAGGCGCGTCTGACATGGTTTCTCTTTGTTTGTATAAAATAAGCCCGGTGGTGGACAGGTTTCTGAAAAAAGTACGCGCATAATTGATGCTGGCCATGGCTTCAATCACGCGGTCGCCGGTAGGGGAAGTAGCAACAAATCCCATTTTGTCGTCTATATCCGGGGTTTTATTAATGGTTACAATGCGGCCAAGACTATCCCTTCCCGTATTATGATAGCTGTGCGACAGGTCGGGGTCGGGCCCGTGCCGCTGGTAATTTTTTACATAATGGTGCTCATAAAAATTGCTCTTCGTAAATGAGGCGATCCCGTTCACATACAGCCCGGGTGTAATGAAGTCGAGTTTTTGCGTAAGGTTCAGGTTCGTGGACATATAGTTTGCATACCGTTTCAGGAACCCGGTTTTCGTCAGCAGGGAATAAGGATTGGTAATGCCCGGCGGCTCTTCCGGCGCCGTGCCGTTGGAGTATGCTGCAGGGAAGAGGGTGGGATTGATCCGGTTCATAATGTCCAGCAGGCTGTTCACACCCTGGCCGGGTTCCGTAGTGGTATTGTACCGGCCGTCAAACCCCAGTCCCAGTACGGTGGTGGGGGAAAGGTCAGCCTTAAGATTGGAACGGAAATTAAACTGGTTATAGTTGGCATTGGACGCATTTTTGCTGTTGAACATGCCTTTTTCGGTATAAAACCCGCCGGACATATAATAGGTAACGGCATTGCCTCCGCCGCTGATATTAAAGTTTGCTTTTTGGGAGGGATTGTTTTGTTTTACCATGGTTTTATACCAGTCTACATTTGGATAAAAATCATTGTCGCCATCGCCGAATTTGGCAATATCATCCGCGGTATAATAGGGTTTTTTACCCCGTACCTCCAGGGCTTCATTTCTTAGCCGGGCGTAGGTTACGGCGTCGACCCATTTGGGTTTGTAGGAGGCATTGTTGATGGATGAGGAGTAGGAAGCCCGCACGCTTGGTTTTTGCGCGGCCTTTCCTGTTTTTGTAGTGATCACAATAATACCATTGGCGCCTTCAAGCCCGTAAACAGCGGTAGCCGATGCGTCTTTCAGGATGGAAAAGGTAGCTACGTCGTTAGGGTCAACATCATCGAGGTTTCTCCGCAGTCCGTCAATGAGTACCAAAGGGGTGGTATTGCCGGTAACAGAGTTGATGCCTCTTATGATAAATGAAGCGCCATCCTGCCCCGGCTGGCCGGATTGCTGTACAAAGGTTACGCCCGCCACGCGGCCTGCCAGCTGGGTGGTGAGTGATCTTGTCGGTGCTTTTAGTTCTACCGGATTGACGGTGGTGATGGCTCCTACAACACTTATTTTTTTCTGGCTTCCCACCGCTGTAACAACGATCTCATTTTCGTTTTTTGCAGCGTCTTCTTCCATTAAAACCAGGAGCTGCTTCAGGTTGGCGTCCTGTATAGTATCCAGGTTTATTTCGCGTTTGCGGAACCCAAGCATCGTCACAACCAGTGTTGTTTTCCGCGGAATATTGCTGATGCCAAAATATCCGGCAGCATCGGTTATGGTTCCGATTAATGTATTGGAGCGCAGGTATACACTGGCCCCCGAAAGAGGCCTGCGGCGCTGGTCGGTTACAGTGCCAGCGATGTCGATAGCCGCCCTGACCTGGGGGACGTTTCCAGCGTTTCTGGGCTCCGGTGCAGATGGCTTTGCTTTGATCACGATTGTTTTATCAACAATGGTATAGGTTAAGGGCTGCTGCTCAAAGATCTTTTCAAACACCTCACTCAGGGAAGCGCCCCGCATGTTGATGGTTACTTTTTTGGCAGTTTTTAAATCATTATCGAAATAGATTACATTATAGCCGCTTTGCTTTTTTATATCTGCAAGCACTTTTTTCAGCGGCATGTCGGAACCCGAGATGGAAACCTGCTGGCTGTAGCCGGCCGTCCCTGCCAGCATACAGAAAAGGAGCAGGAGGAGCGAAGCTCTTTTCTTCATATTGAATCGTTTTAGTTTATACGTGTTGTTGCTTTTTGTTGTTAACAGTTCCCTATATTGTATTAGTTTCCTGTGTGGCCACTGCTGTTGCGCTGCCACATGAAAAGATCACTGATCAGGTAATTATTAATTGGGCTTAACAGTAATGACTCTGCCGTTTATTTCAAACCTGACCTTGCCTGTAGCTTCTAATATTTTCAGGAGTTGCCTGAAATTGCCAGAACGGGGAAGGCTGCCGGAAATTGTTTCATTTATTTTTCTTTCATATACAATCGTTACATCATACCATCGGGCCACCTGGTTCATAACCGTTTCCAGGTCTGTGCCGTTATAGAGGAAGAGCCCATTTTTCCAGGCCAGTACCTCTTCCAGATCCACCTGTGGTACCAGGGAAATAGGGTCCTGTCCGGCCTTTACAATGGCCTGTTGTCCCGGAACCAGTGTTGCCCGTCTGCCGGCAGTATTGACTTCCACCCGCCCTTCGATCAGCGTGGTTTTTTCGACAGCCTCCTCCCGGTAGCTGTTGATATTAAAATGAGTGCCCAATACGGTTACAGTTGTTTTGCCGGTCTTTACATGAAAAGGTTGGGCGGGGTTATGTTTTATTTCGAAATAGCCCTCACCCTGCAATTCCACATTCCGCTCGTTACCGGTAAATGCAGTGGGGAATTTTAAGGAGGAAGAAGCGTTCAGCCACACGTTGCTGCCATCCGCCAACACCAGTTGGTACTGGCCTCCTTTTGGAGTGGCAATGGTATTATAAAGCGCGGCCTCGGCATTGTTTGCTACGTCAGAATTATAATGAAGTTTGCCGTCCAGTTTAATGACCTTGGTAGCACCCTGGTTGGTGATATCTCCGTTATGAGCTGTGTCCAGCGCTATTTGCCGGCCATCGGCAAGGGTAAGGATGGCTTTATCTCCGCCCGGAACAATAAGCGCAGGGGTCTGCGCGGTTGTTTTCGACTTTTCATGTTCCTGCCAAAGCCACCAGCCCGCTGTTGATAAACACAGCAACAGGGAGGCTGCCACGGTAATGCGGGTCATCAACCTTCTTTTTCCACCACGCACCCGTTCTACAGTGCGGGCCCCCTTCATGATAGTGGTAAATAGCCTGTCAAAATGCGGCTTTTCATCCGGATTTTCCGTTGCCGTCTTTTCCCATTGTATTTTCAGGGCGTCTGCCAAAAGTGTTTCATTTGAACGGGCCAGCTCCAGCAATTGCTCAAATTCCTCCCTGGAACAGGTATCATTCATATACCGTTCTACGATCGCCATTATCTCCTTTTCAGAAAAATTGTTATTCATCTTTTTCAGCAATAACCGTGTTAATAATTATAAACGAAGAAAAAAGGGCCTGCTACTACCGGTCCCTAAAAATTATTTTTTTGGGCGATCCCGGAGAGGATGGTCAGCATGCTAAGCACATCAAAATGCCGGCCCAGGTAGGTGGTAATAAATTGACGGGCTTCTACAATGGTATTGGCAACGGTGTTTTTTGAAATGCCCAGTGCTTCGGAAATCTGGGCATGCGATAGGTTTTCTTCCCGGCTGAGCTGAAAGATCTTCTTGCGCTGGGGCGGCATCAGATCGATTGCTTCCTTCAGTTTGGCATTAAATTCCTGCATCAGCAGCGATGCGTCTGCGGTGTTTTGGGCCGGGATCTGCATTTTTTCCCAAAGGATGTCGGCAAAGGGTTTGTCTTTAGCCGCAGCCCTGAAAAAGTCGATGCTCTTGTTATAAGCAATTTTGAATAAAAATCCGTCGAAGTTTTCGATACCAGGCAGCAACTCCCGCGCTACCCACAATTTCAGAAACACATCCATCACCAGTTCTTCTGCGGCTTCTTTTGATTTTACTATTTTGAGTATGTATTGATGCAGCCGGAAATGATACCGTTCGTAAAGTTCTTTGAACGCTTTTTCATCCCCCAATGAACATTGGTTTAATAAATCAGCCGCTGTAAAATCGGATGTCAGTTTACTCATTTGGGTACCCTTTCTGCAGTTTTTCATCCCTCCGGAACGCGCCGAAAATACAGAAATCTTTGATCAAATGTGTGATTTGGCGGCGAGCCGGTTCTGGGTTAGCTTCGAATTAATAGAGCGCTGCCAGGATCAATGTCCGGTAGGCGCCGAACCCCGGCGGCTCCTGTTTACGTAATGCCGGGACTTATAAATTTCTGCAGCGCCCCGGGCTTTGCAGCCCCCTTTGGAGCACTTGCGGGTGCTGTGTACTGGATCCGTTGTGTTGACCAGTTTTTTGATTCAGGCAACCTGATCCGTAACGGTACCGCTGCCCGGGAGTCCAAAACATTATGAAAGGAAATAAAAACAGGATGGTGTCGGTTGTAACGTAGCTGGGAGGGGATTTTTGCCGGTTTCAGACATGAAAAAACCGGGCTGAAAAGCCCGGTTTTGTACCGCGTACGGGAATCGAACCCGTGATTCATCCGTGAAAGGGATGCGTCTTAACCCCTTGACCAACGCGGCGTTACCCGTTTTTTGGGAGTGCAAAGATAATGGACCAAAACGTATTGGCCAAAAAAAAATAAAAAATAATTGCTTTTTAAAAAATAGGGGTGAAAAATCGAAATCGTTTAATATGTATTCCGTACAAAATGCTGTAACTTTACGCCTCCAAAAATTGTTCTTACTTTAATTAAATTTTTTACACAACTATGAGTACAGTAAAAGTAGCCATCAACGGCTTCGGCAGAATCGGCCGTTTGGCTTATCGTCAAATCTACAATCAACAAGGTATCGACGTTGTTGCGATCAATGATTTGACCAGCCCCAAAGTATTAGCTCACCTGTTAAAATACGACTCCGCTCAGGGCGGTTTCAATCAAGATGTAAAAAGCACTGAAAATTCCATTATCGTTGATGGTAATGAGATTAAAATATATGCACAAAAAGATCCTTCCCTGATTCCCTGGAAAGATCATGATGTAGATGTAGTACTGGAATGTACCGGTTTCTTCACTGATAAAACAAAGGCAGAAGCACACCTCGCGGCCGGCGCTAAAAGAGTGGTGATCTCTGCTCCCGCAACCGGTGACCTGAAAACCGTGGTGTTCAACGTGAACCACGATATCCTGGACGGAAGCGAAACCATCATCAGCTGCGCTTCCTGCACAACCAACTGTCTGGCTCCGATGGCAAAAGTATTGGATGATACCTTCGGTATCGAACTGGGTATCATGACCACCATCCACGCCTACACCAACGATCAGAACACCCTGGATGCTCCGCATGCCAAAGGTGATCTGAGAAGGGCAAGAGCGGCTGCGGCTAACATCGTTCCCAACAGCACTGGTGCTGCAAAAGCGATTGGCCTGGTATTGCCAAGCCTGAAAGGAAAACTGGACGGTAGCGCACAACGGGTGCCTACCATTACCGGTTCTATTACCGAGCTGAATGTAACTCTGAAGAAACAAACCTCTGCTGAAGAAATCAATGCAGCAATGAAGGCAGCTTCTAACGAAAGCTTTGGTTATACCGAAGATGAAATCGTAAGCAGCGATGTGATAGGTACACACTATGGTTCTTTGTTTGATGCTACCTTAACCAAAGTGATGACCGTAGGTGACAAACAACTGGTTCGTACCGTTTCCTGGTATGATAACGAAATGAGCTATGTATCGCAGCTCGTTCGCACGGTTGAGTATTTTGCGAAACTGATCAGCAAGTAAAGCTTACATAAATAATAAAGGCGGAACAGCTTGTTCCGCTTTTTCTTTTATTAGACCGGCTGCAGGACAAATGGCATCTTTGTTGCTACGCTCAGTTTAACTGCAGCACATGTGGCGGCCCTGTCCCGGCAGTTACCGGTGCTCAAATCTCAGATCTGAAATCTGAATTCTCAAATCTCAAAACCGTTAACAATGTCAAAATTTTCAGACTATAACTTCAAAGATCAGAAGGCGCTGATACGGGTCGACTTTAATGTTCCATTGAATGAGCAAATGGAAATTACCTCAGACGCCCGTATGAAGGCCGCCGTTCCTACGATCAAAAAGATCCTCAACGATGGCGGAAAAGTGATCCTGATGTCGCATCTCGGTCGCCCGAAAGGCGGACCGGAAGATAAATTTTCCCTGAAGCACCTGGTAAACCACTTAAGTGAATTACTGAGCGGCGCTACAGTTCTGTTTGCCAATGACTGCATTGGAGAGCAGGCGTATCTCACGGCAGATATGTTACGTCCGGGAGAGGTGCTGTTGCTGGAGAATCTCCGATTCTACAAAGAAGAAGAGAAAGGCGATGAAGCCTTTGCCGAAAAGCTGAGCAAGCTGGGAGACGTGTATGTAAACGATGCTTTTGGTACGGCGCACCGGGCGCATGCTTCTACCGCTGTAATAGCAAAATTCTTCCCTGCTGACAAAAAAATGTTTGGGTTGCTAATGGAGAATGAAGTAAACAGCGCACAAAAAGTATTGACTCAAAGCGAGAAACCGTTTACGGCAATCCTGGGCGGGGCAAAGGTTTCCGACAAGATCCTGATCATTGAAAATCTGATGGAAAAAGCTACGGATATCATTATTGGTGGTGGAATGGCCTATACCTTCTATAAAGCGCAGGGAGGGCATATCGGTGCTTCTCTTTGTGAAGAGGACCGGCTGGATACTGCAAGGGAGATCCTGGCCAAAGCAGCGGAAAAAGGCGTGTGTATTCATTTGCCCAGCGATAGCATTATTGCCAATAAATTCGCAGCGGATGCCGATACGGCGGCCTCACCCAGCAACGCCATACCCGATGGTTGGATGGGACTGGATGTTGCTGAAAACGCCCGTGAGCAGTTCACCAACGTGATCAAAAGATCCAAAACCATCCTGTGGAACGGACCGATGGGCGTGTTCGAAATGGAAAAATTCCAGGCGGGTACCAAAGCGATTGCTGAAGCAGTTGCAGAGGCTACGCAGAACGGCGCCTTCTCACTGGTAGGTGGTGGTGACAGTGTATCGGCGGTGAACAAATTTGGTTTTGCTGATAAAGTAAGCTATGTTTCTACCGGTGGCGGCGCCATGCTTGAGTTCTTCGAGGGTAAGGTGCTTCCGGGTATTGCGGCCATCGAAGAGGCATAAATCTTATCTTTTTAATTGTTTTAGAGTGCGGGGCCCGTCGGCTCCGCATTTTTATTGGGAATGATTGATCCTGCTTAACTTGTTGCAGGAGTTGGTTGGCCGGCTGGACTTTTTAATATATTTACGCGGTCTAAATTTTTATGATGAAAAAGCAGTTGGAGCGGTTAAGGCCGCGCTATTTCAGGTATGGAGTGATGGCCGGTTTGTTGTTGTTTGCAGGCATTGTCCGCAGCAATGCACAGGAGATCACTAACCGGCTGCAGGGGTATTTTAAAGCTACATCTGATACCACCTTGTACAGCCACTTTACGTTCGATGGAAATGGTAAAGTAGATATTGTGGGGCTGGGAGACGGGTACTATTTTCAGAAGGGCGATAGCCTGATCATTTACCCGGATAAAAGCATGTTTAAATTTTTAGTCAAGGGCGATCAGCTGGTCGGCGTTTCCGAGTGGGTGGGTGGAGGTGTTTGGATATATGTAAAGGATACAGTCGTTGAAAATAAACGTAGCGACCCCGAAGCGGCAGACCGAATTGCAGGATTGATGAACCGGTACTATGATGTAACAACAAAGAACGAAATGGCTTTCCTGGACGGAACAGGAGATGACTTTTCCCTGGAAATAAAAAACCTTTGCGACAGCGGCCTTTCCAAGGCCTGTTTGGATTATGCAGGACTGAAAATGATCGAAAATATGGGAGGGCTTGGTGCCATACTGGAAGGCAAGGATGTGCCGCTCAAAAAAGAAGGAGACCCGGAGGTGCTGGCGCTGATCGAAAAAGCACTGCAGCTGGGTGATATGGAGGGGTATGCGGTTTTGGGCGGATATTATTCCATGCTGCAAAACCAGGAAAAAGCAAAGGAAGTACTGGAAAAAGGAAGCGAACTGGGCTGCCGCCGTTGTGTATGGGCAGCCTTTTCACTGGCATTGGAGCAGGACGCCCAAAAAGCAAAGACCGGAGAAAAAAAGGAAACACCCAAAAAAGGGGTAAAGAAGAAGCAATAAAGTGATTGAACCGTTTAAGTGCGGAGGTGCCAGATCGGCGAAAAATTCATTACCCGAAGATTTAAATGGGTTCAGTAAAAATTGGTATTAGAACGCAATTCCGGGGGCAGTCCAGATTGTCGCGATCGTCATGCCGACTGTAATGGAAGCAACTGCCCAATATATATGAGACCGCTCCCTACGGTTAAGGTGACGTCCAGAAAAATAATTGCTTCATGCCATAATTTAGAATACACCCTTCGGAGGTTCCGTTTTGGTCATTTATCGTAGCTTTGACTATGAAGCGCCCATTTTCTCTGAATAAACTATTGCGAAGTTTTGGATATGCAGTCCGTGGGATAAAAACCGCATTCCGGTTCGAGCAGAATTTCCGGATACACGCGGTTGCTACCCTGCTGGCGGTATTGCTTGCCTTCGTTTTCAGGATAACGGTTTATGAATGGCTTGTTATCATTCTTTGCATTAGTGTCGTAACCGGTGCCGAGCTGATCAACACCTCCATCGAAAAGATCTGTGACCTGGTGCATCCGCAAACAGATTCCCGGGTTCAATATATTAAGGATATATCGGCCGCCGCCGTGCTCCTGACAGCAGCTGGTGCACTCATTGCGGGTTTGCTGATCTTTGTTCCCAGGCTGGTTGCCCTGATCTGATTTTTATGAAACGATTTCTTATACATTGGATGCTGCTCGTGTCTGTTCTGGCCTGTCAGAACAGGAAGCCACCTCCCGCCGCACATACCGCAGTGCAACCGTTGCTGCCGCAGATGGGGTTAGGTATTTCCGAAGACCGGGAACAACTGGGGCGCCTGCTCAATCTGAACCTGTATCCGCCTACGGGCGTTACATACCAATGGAATGGGCAGAACAGGAACGGACTGGAGGCTGTTCTTTATTATGATGAAAAAACGTACGGGGAGATCCTGAATGCTTATATGGAAGCCGGATTCCCCAAGGGCAACTCTATAAAAGAGCAGTTTAGCTTTTCCTGGCTCGACAGCGCGCAACAGGCAGAACTCCGGTTCAGCAAGCCGGATTATACAGGCAACCCGGATATTTTCCTGGGAACCCAGGGAAAGGGCATGCTTTGGTTCCTAGACAAAAAGATATTACTGAAAGTGGCTCCCTAAGCATGTTTCTTAAAGCGTGGGCGGGGAATCTGGTCTTATTTTTGGCTGAAAACCAGCTGTTTATAAGTATGCCCGGGAAAACTGCGGTTTTTTCTGTTAAATAATAAGCATTAAGATCGTAAAATGACTACCTTTGCACCCCCAATCAGTTCTTTTATAGTTCCTGTGCCGGCAAGTACCGGGGTAAAACAGGACGGAGGAATTTGGGAGTTCCGGTGATTGCCGGAACGTTTGAACCAATAAATCGAATAAAATGGCAAAAGAAATCTCTGGCTTTGTAAAGCTACAGTGTAAAGGCGGTCAGGCCAATCCTGCACCTCCTATTGGGCCGGCGTTAGGTTCCAAAGGTGTTAACATCATGGAATTCTGCAAACAATTCAACGCCCGCACACAAGACAAAATGGGAAAAGTACTTCCCGTATTAATCACCGTTTACAGCGACAAAAGTTTTGAATTTGTAATCAAAACGCCTCCTGCAGCCATCCAGCTGATGGAAGCCGCTAAAATTCAGAAAGGTTCTAAGGAAAGCAACCGCGCCAAAGTGGGTAAGGTTACCTGGGAGCAGGTAGAGGCTATTGCAAAAGACAAAATGCCCGACCTGAACTGCTTTACCGTTGATTCTGCTATGAAAATGGTAGCCGGTACAGCGCGCAGCATGGGACTGAATGTTGAAGGAAAAGCCCCGTGGGAAAATTAATCCATTTTAAGAACCCGCCTGCCGGCTGGCAGGCCTAAAAAGAATTGACAAATGGCATTCATTAGTAAAAAAAGAAAAGTTGCAAATGCAAAGGTAGACGCCAATAAAGCGTACACCCTGAAAGAAGCCTCTGCATTGGTAAAAGATATAAGTGTGGCAAAGTTTGACGCTTCTGTAGATCTGCACGTACGTTTGGGTGTAGATCCTAAAAAAGCGGATCAGGCCATTCGTGGTACGGTAACCCTGCCGCACGGAACCGGTAAAACAAAACGGGTGCTGGTACTTTGTACGCCCGATAAAGAAGCGGACGCAAACAGCGCCGGCGCTGACTATGTAGGTTTGGACGAATTTGTACAGAAAATTGAAGGTGGCTGGACAGATGTGGATGTAGTGATTGCTACGCCTGCTGTAATGCCGAAGATCGGTAAACTGGGTAAGATCCTGGGGCCGCGCAACCTGATGCCGAACCCTAAAACAGGAACCGTTACCAATGATGTAGCTGCTGCTGTTAACGAGGTGAAAGGTGGTAAGATTGCTTTTAAAGTGGATAAAGCCGGTATCGTGCATGCTTCCATCGGTCGTGTAAGCTTCAGCCCCGAAAAGATTGCTGAAAACGGCCAGGAGTTTTTAAATGCCATTATTAAGGCAAAGCCCACCACAGCAAAAGGTACTTATTTAAAAGGAATTTCTATGGCCAGCTCTATGGGCCCTGGAATTGCTTTGGATACAAAATCTTTTGTACAGTAATCACCCGGCTTAACCGGTTCTAATTTTTAAAATCAGTCAAACCGCAATAAAATGACTAAAGAACAAAAAAATGAAGTAATTGAGGTATTGAAGGGGAAATTCTCTCAATACAGCAACTTTTATATTACAGATACCGAGTCGCTTAGTGTAGACCAGGTAAGCAAATTGCGCCGCGCTTGTTTCAATAAGAACGTGGAAATGAAAGTGGCCAAGAACACCCTGATCCGGAAAGCGCTGGAAAGTCTGGATGCAGAAAAATATGCAGGTGTGTATGATTCATTGCACAAGGTAACAGCCCTGATGTTTTCTGAAAACCCCAAAGAGCCCGCTGTAATCCTGAGCTCTTTCCGCAGCGAAGCAAAGAAAGAAAAGCCCGAACTGAAACTGGCGTTTATTAACGGCGATCTGTATACCGGCGATAACCAACTGGCTGCCCTGGTTAAGATCAAAACGAAGAATGAACTGATCGGTGAAGTGATCGGCTTGTTACTGTCTCCGATCCAGCGTGTGATTGGTGCGTTGCAGAACAGACCGGAAGGTGAAGCGGCTCCCGTAGCAGCAGAAGCCCCGGCAACTGAAAGTGCAGCAGCTCCTGAAGCGGAAGCACCTGCAGCAGATGCAACTCCGGCGGCTGAGTAATTTTAATATAGTTACGATCTATATTTAATAAATAAACAATTTTTTTAAACCCGCCGTCGGATTCGCCACAGGTGAAAATGAAGACGGTAAAAATTAAAGCAAAATGGCAGATATCAAAACATTAGCAGAAAGCCTGGTAGGTTTAACTGTAAAAGAAGTACAGGAATTAGCAGATTTTTTAAAGACTGAGTACGGCATCGAGCCTGCTGCAGCTGCGGTAGTAGTAGCTGGTGGTGGTGAAGGTGGTGCGGCGGCCGCTGAAGAAAAAACAGCATTTGACGTAATCCTTAAGAATGCAGGTGCTTCTAAATTGAACGTGGTTAAGATCGTTAAAGATCTGACTGGTTTAGGTCTGAAAGAAGCAAAAGAACTGGTAGACGGAGCTCCGAAGCCAGTAAAAGAAGGTGTATCTAAAGCGGAAGCTGAAGACATCGCTGCTAAACTGAAAGAAGCAGGTGCTGAAGTAGAAGTGGCTTAATTCTTTTGTAAAGCATATTTGTCCTGTAAGGTCTTCGGATCTTACAGGACTTTTTTTTGAAGAAGATGCCGCAGAAAACGCTGAAACACGGATTTATTGCTGCTATCTGGCTGGGATCGCTTCGCTCTTCAGTATTCCGGTACCTCAGCAGCCTTTTGTTTGCCACAGGAATGCGGCGGCGCCGTTTTTTAGGGCCGCTCTATATCTTTAGTGTTTCAGTGCCTCAGTGGCTTTAATAAAAAATTACCCGCCTGATCTGTAACCGCATTTTTCCAAAGTTCAGGATAAGCCCTATTTTGCATCTGGAGCATTTCAGATGATTGATGGTTTGCACCAGGTCTTCCACCGCTAAGCTGCCTTCCCTGACTTTTATTTCAAGAATAATGCGGTTGAGCAGGACGGCGTCTGCTCGAAAGAAGTGCGGCAAAACAGCGTCTTTGTACTGGATTTGGTATTTCCTTTCTCTTTCATAAAGGATGCGGTTCTTTCTGAACTCATATTCGAACGCGTCTTTATAAACGATTTCAAGAAAACCACCCAAGGGTCTTATGGACCCCAATACCATATTTTATGATGATAGCGGTTTCCGCTGCAGGGGATAGGCTTAAGGTGTAACGTTGTTGTTTTGCATAAGGTCATTTTTTGTTTGCCAAGAAACACAGAGATTCTGATTTTTCAAGGCCGTTATTGGACGAGCTTTAAACCTTCGGTGCTTCAGTGCCTCAGCGGCTTTGTTTGCCGCAGAAACACAGAGGCGCAGGTTTTATACCGTTACTTGATCCGGCAGCTTCAAACCTTTAGTATTCCGGTGCCCCAATGGCTTCTACCTGAATATAGGGCTTCAGTTTTTCAAACACATCATTGGTTAGCATAACTAGGGCCGGCAAATCATCTACGGCGATGGGCGCTGCTTTCCGTTGTTTAACGATGAGGTAGGCCAGCTTGCTGCTGATATAGGGATGTGCATTTAATGCTTCATAAGATGCCGAATTGATGTTGAGTTTCCGCAGATATGTATTATTGAGAACCAGGAAAGGTTTTATTTTTTGAAACGTTGAATCCGGAACACCGTAGGTTTCCCCCACCTGGCTGATACTGTAAAAGCCACCCAGTTTTTCCCGGTATTGAATGATCCTCGCCGCCAGCCTGCTGCCAATACCATGCAGGGCTTTATAAGCAGTGGTATCCGCTGTATTGATATCGATGGGTTGTGGCCTTGAATATATAAAGGTGTTACCGGCTGGAGAAGCAACAGGGGGCGTATAACCAGCCCGCCGGGATGTTGCAGCAAGGGTAATATAAGGTCTGATCCGCTCAAATTCATCGGCGCGCAATCCATAAATTTTCTGCAGGTCTTCCGGTTTGCGGAAGTGTCCTCCTTTGTTGCGGTAACGTATAATGGTTTGAACCGTACGTTTGCGTAACCCCAGTTTTAACCAACCTGCTTCGTTCAATGTGTTGGGATCAAAGTTAAAAAGTACCATTGCCGTCAATGATTGATTGGTTCGTTTCTTATATGCGGTGGCATCGGCAGGCAACAGGTCTGTATCCGTTTTGTCAGGATAACCGGACGCTTCAGTAGTTGTGGCGATCTTGCTGAAGTCCGCTTCTGATAAAGGTTTCAGCGGTTTCCTTTCTGTTGTGGTTTCAATAAAAGGCTGTATGGCAAAAAGCAACACTACAAGGATTAATAGCAGCAAACCGATACGTTCTTTTTTTGAAAACCGTAAATACGTTTTCATAGATTAACATTTTAGCATTGGTGAAAGAGAGGTGTTGCTTTAAATGTAATAAAAATAAGGATCAGAAAAAAATAAGAAAAAAAAATTAACAAAATTTGGTTTATTGCCTTTGGGAAGTTTATCTTTACTTTCGGCTATTGCATTGTAAACCTACTTTAACTATTAAAACTACTTAATTTCCACACTGTGATAGCTTGAAATGAAGAAGCCCCTTTAGTAATTATTCTTCATTTAGGTTTTGTGAATGTGCGCCAAAGCGCTGTGTTTTTGGGATTGCTCAAAACCGGCTAACGTGAGTACATAAATCGAAATATAAAGGTAAGGCTATGTCCTGTTAACAGGGCTGCCGGCTAATGCGCTGTATTGTGCAGGTGAATTGCACATCGCCTACGGGCGTGTGTATGCGACAGGTGCAATATGGAATTGGTATTTGTATTGTAAAGATACCCGGGACTTGTTATGTCCAGGGATGTAAATTATATATAATTATATCTATTATGAGAACCAATCAACCTCTTGACACTGTCCTGAAAAAGGTAGCTTTATGCCTGTTATTGCTAGCCATTATCCTCTCAAAAGGATCCGTTGCTGATGCACAGATAACGGCAGCTCCTTTTAACCTGTATCAACCAGTAACTTCTCCAACGTTTTCAAATCTGACGGTTACAAGCAGTCAGGTTCCGATACTGGGGGGAGATGAATTTAGTAACAAAGGTAATGTAACAAATTCGACCACTACCGATGTGGCTTCCTGGACCGCGGTGCTGGGCGGCAGTGCCTGGTTACAGGTTGCGGATAATGCGGCAACCGGAGGCAATGTATACCCGGCCGGAGCTTATGTCGGTTTTGTAATCGGCAACAGTTCACTGGTTAAATTAACAGGGAATACGGTTACGGTGACTACTTATTTAAACGGAGTTGCAACCGGCGATTCCTATACCGCGGGTGATGATCTCCTGGCGGTTTCGCTGCTGGGAAGCCAGAAAGTTAAAGTAGGTTTTGTAACCGGCCAGGCGTTTAACAGCGTACGGATTACCATCAGTAACGGGTTGACGATTGCTTCAACATGGAATATATATTACGCGGAGATCCTGAGGCCACAGGCAGGACCGGTGCCCGTTTGTAATACCAAAACGGCATTGGTGCAAAGTGCATATCCGGCGGTGGTAACCACTGGTTCCAGCGGCCTTGCGTCTTTAAACCTGGGAAGTTCCAGCATCTTTTCAAATGTAGAGAACATTGTAAATTCCAACACCAGCGATGCGGCCACCATGACTTCTTCTGTAGCCAGTGTTGGAACTTCTGCGTATGTGTCTGTTAGGAATGCGGGCTCCCAGTTCCCCGGCGGCTATTTCGCCGGTTTTGATGTAGCCAGCTCGAATGTATTATCACTTAGCTTGCTTTCGAATTTTAAAATTGCAACGTATCTGAATGGTACGCTGCAGGAAGAAATGTCGGGCAATAACCTGCTGCTTTCAGCGCCACTGCTGGCTGCAAATGAAAGAACAACGATTGGTTTTGTAACCAATAGCAGCAAACCCTTTAATGAGGTTCGGTATATTTTGGAGAAAACGGTAAACGTGGATCTCGGAACTCTTTCTATTTATAATGCAGTAATCAAACAATTCTGCGCCGGGTCACTTGTTTGCAATACGCCAACAAGGATGAATTCGGTACAACAGCCGGTGTATATCGATGCCGTTAATTCAGGGTTCTCTGGTGCTGTATGTGCCGCATGTAACCTTACCGGTGTTGACAATGTGATTGACGGAAATGCGGGTACCGCAGCTACAATGAGCTTAACAGCTGGTGTAGGTACCACCGGTAGCCTGGCTGTTGCCGATGCAGTTACTACCTATGCCGCCGGAACATTTGCAGGATTCGATATCCAGACCAATACACTTCTGGATGTTCAGGTGCCTAACGCAATACGCATTGACCTTTTAAATAACGGAACTGTGGTTCAATCCACTACCGGGCCGGCCTTGCTGGCAGGCGTTTCCACCAGTCTTCTCACAGACCCGTCGCGGCAGATCGTTGGAGTAATTGCAGCGGTGCCCTTTGATGAAGTAAAGATCAGCTTTAACAGCCTGCTGAATGTGGATCTTGGTTTAATTCAGATCTATGATGTGATCTGGCAGAAGAACTGTGAAGTGCCGTTGCCTTGTAACCAAACCATTCTTTTGAAAGCTCCGGATTATGGTGTGGTTATTAACGGACAGCATACTGGTTTTAGTGGGGCGGTAAATGCTGCAGGATCGGTACAAAACCCCTGGAATCTGGTAAATAATATTACTTCTGATTACGCACGCATTCAAACCGTTGCCAATGTAGCTGCACAAGGATCGATATCTGTAGCTTCCGGCAGCAATGTATTCCCCGGTGGTGTATATGCAGGGTTCCTTGTAAGGGAAAACAGCAGCAACCCGCTGGCATTGGTAAACCTGCTGAAGATTATTACCATTAATACCTATAAAAGAGATGCGCAGGGTGTATCACAACTGGTGGAATCGAAGAGCGGTTCGCAGCTGCTGGGACTCACCGTATTGCTGAACTTGTTGGGCAACGACTATGGTGTGAAAAATATCGGGTTTATTACTTCGCAGCCATTTGATGAAATGCAGATCTCGATAGGTGGCTTGGCAAACGTGGGACTTACTGCTGCATCACTGGATGTATTCTCGGCAACCATCGATACCCGCTATGTAGCGCCAGGTACCCCGGGATTAAGCTGCCCGCTCTTTAAAACAAACCCGGACATTAACTTTACAACTGTTAATAAGCCAGTAACCGGCTCCGTAGCTACCAATGATAAGGTTCCTGCCGGAACTACCTATACCAATGCCGTGGCAGTAAATGGTGCCGATGGTGTACCCAATCCTTCCGGTGGAACACTTACACTGAATGCGGATGGCAGTGGTAACTACACCTTTGTGGCTACAGCCCTGGGCTCTTATAGCTACGATATTACGGTGAGCAACGGAACCGTTACAGAAGTGCAGAATCTTACGATTACGGTAACGGATCCTGCTATTTCCACCAACCTGCCGATTGTAAACACAGATATCGCATCCACCAACGCCGGTGCTCCGGTTACGGTAAATGTGCTGGTAAACGATCATGCCGGTAATCCGGGTGGTACCCTTGGTACACCGGAAATATTCAAGCAGGGGTCAAATGGTACGGCAACCATCAATGGCAGCCAGGTGGTATATACACCAGCTGCAGGTTTTGTAGGAAAAGATACCATTGTATATAAAGTTTGTGAAACGCCGGGTACCAACCTTTGTGGTTATGCCTACGTGTTTGTTGAGGTAAAACCTGCAGCAATCAATACCACCAGTGCAACAGATGATTTTGCTGTGACCAATGCGGGCACAGCGGTAACCGGTAATGTAAAAGACAATGACATCGATCCGGAAGGCGATCCGCAAACAGTTGCTACGCAAGGCTTTACCGATGACACTTACGGCACGTTTACACTGGGCTCAGATGGCGCCTATACATTTACACCTAAAGTTGGGTTCTCGGGCACTGCGCGGTTTACGTATGTAATCAGCGACAATAAGGGTGCCAGCGCAACCGGAACATTGTATGTGTATACGAAGGGTAGTGCCGCCGACCTCACCATTAGTTCAATGGCCCTGCCGGCACAGGTGAAAGGTTCTAAAACGGTAAGTGTACGTATTAGCGTATCAACAGTAAACAGTAGTCCAACGGATGGTACGGATGTATATGTATTGATACCAAAGACAGCGAACATCATGCTTGATACTTATGCTCCCGCTTTAACAACCATGTTTGGTTTGCCGGTACAGAATGCAGATTGGTCTTATGTAGGAATGGATGCATCAAACGTGAACTATATGTTTAAACTGGGTGGAACCAATCTGAAAACCGTCATTGCCGGTTCTTCAACCTCATCCTTCGGTGTAACGTTTACATTCAATGGCGGAAGCAACGCAGGGCTGGAGAACTTGATTACATACATTTTTGAAAACTCCGGAGGTGAAAGCAATAGCACCAACAATAATGATTCCGAAGCTATTCAATACAATCCTTAAACGGGTCTGGATCCGATAAAACTGTAGCAGACATATTAATTTTTAGATATCAACATAAAACAAAGTGAAATGAAAAAAATTTGCACCTTTATCCTGGCCCTGGCAACCTATACAGGCCTTTATGCCCAAAATCCCGCCGTTTACGGAGCCGCGGTCAGTCCGAGTCCGGGACTGGTAAACGGTCAGGGTACCTTTACGTTTAACTGGCAGAATACTTCAACAATAGCTATAAATTATGATGCAGCAAACCCCTCTTCGGTTACATTTACGTGCAATAAAGTAAAACCGGTATTGAACAGCGGTGTGCCTGTTGTAAGCGGTACGCTCGCCTCATACTTTAACTGGAGCTACGACCAGGCTTCCAACTCTGTTATTGGCCTGGCGAATAAAGTGATCCCAGGCGCTCAGGGTCCGGCGACTCCTTTTGCCGGATCAATCACGATCGATATTGTGTTTACCGAGGCTGCAACAACAGCGGACCGGGATGCGCAGAATGGTAATGGCGGAATTGTAAATATACAGCCGGGCAACGGAGGAAATACAACAACGACTGATGATAAGATTGCAGCCTACACTTATACCGATGGTGCGTTGCCTGTAGCCTTTGGGTTTACCAGTGCCAGTTTTGCCGGAGGTAAACTGAAAGTAGAGTGGGAAACCTTTTCCGAAAAGGATAATAAGTCGTTTATAGTAGAAGGATCCAAGGATGGTGAAAAGTTTGTAGAACTGGATCAGGTAGCCACCCAGGCACCTGATGGAAATTCCAATGAGCAGCTTAAATATACCTATATGAAGAGCTGGCAGGAAATTGCGGCTAAGTTTGGTTTTTCACCGCTACAACTGGCGATCATGGTGCTCCTGGTGATTTCCGTAGCTGTTTCCGCAAAACGTGCTAAAAAAGGAGCTATGCTGTTCTCCCTCGCGCTCCTGATTACTGTTGGAATTGGTTGCCGCAAAGATAAAAAGGACCTCGACAAGCCTGAGGAGTATCCCACCACGTTTGTAAGGGTTGGGCAGGTTAACAAAGACGGCACCATTACAAACTATTCAAAGGTAGTTAAAGTGGTTGCCGAATAAGCGTCTTGTAGCAGTTTAAGAAAAACGGAAGCGGCAGCTTGCTGATTCCGGAAATATGGGCAGGTCCGGGGTTCCTTCCGGACCTGCTTTTTTTATAGGTGGGCTTAAGAGTGGCTGGAGACCGACTGCTGCTGCGTATACCTTGGGGTATTGATGATCAATTATTTATATACCTATCGCCAGGTTTCATCGGGGATTTCGCGCAAAATTGCGACCTTTATTCCCGGGTCTTTTTCCAATAAATTTTCAGAAATGTCACTGTCTGGCAATATTCTTGTGAGAAGTTTTCTTCTTTTCAAAGTTTTCCTTAACTTTGCCTTCCTTTTATTTTGGCCAATAAAAATTTGATTAAACAAAATAGGTTCATGTAATTGAATTTCAATGGATTTCTTTTAGCAATAAAAGTAATCCTGATTTTATTTTGTATATAGTCGATTATTAAAAAACCGGGTTTATAACATATGTCATCTACAAAAGTGAATTCAAGAGTAAATTTCGGAAAGATCAAGCATTTAGCTGAAACACCCGATCTTCTGGAAGTTCAGATTCAATCCTTTAAGGAGTTTTTCCAATTAGAAACCACACCAGACAAACGCAATATTGAGGGCCTGTTCCGGGTATTTAAGGACAACTTCCCCATTACTGACACCCGCAATATCTTTGTGCTGGAGTTTCTGGATTACTTTATCGATCCGCCCCGCTACTCGATCGATGAATGTATGGAGCGTGGACTGACCTATGCGGTGCCTTTGAAAGCAAAGCTGCGGCTGAGCTGTAATGATGAGGAGCACGTAGACTTCCAGACCATTGTACAGGACGTATTTCTCGGAAATATCCCTTACATGACGCCCCGTGGTACCTTTGTGATCAACGGCGCTGAGCGTGTGGTGGTTTCACAACTGCACCGTTCACCCGGCGTATTCTTTGGCCAATCCGTACACCCGAACGGAACCAAGATCTATTCTGCGCGTGTGATCCCTTTTAAAGGGTCCTGGATGGAATTTGCGACAGACATCAATAACGTGATGTATGCGTATATCGACCGTAAGAAAAAATTCCCGGTGACCACATTGCTGCGTTCTATTGGGTATGAAACCGATAAGGACATCCTGGAGCTGTTTGGTATGGCGGACGAAGTTCCGGGCGACCGCAAGTCGCTGGAACAGCAGCTGGGTAAACGCCTGGCAGCCCGCGTACTGCGTACCTGGGTGGAAGATTTTGTAGATGAAGATACCGGTGAAGTGGTTTCTATCGAGCGGAATGAAATTGTGATGGAACGGGATGTGGTGCTGGATGAAGAAGCGATCGACATCATTGCAGACATGGATGTTAAGAGCATCTTTGTACAGCGTGAAGATGTAGGGGGCGATTATGCCATTATTTATAATACATTAAATAAAGATACCTCCAACAGTGAGCTGGAAGCTGTTCAGTTTATCTACCGTCAGTTAAGAGGCGCAGATGCACCGGATAACGAAACCGCCCGTGGTATCATTGATAAATTATTCTTTAGCGACAAACGCTATGACCTGGGTGAAGTAGGCCGTTACAAGATCAACCGCAAATTGAATATTGATGCGCCGGTTACCCAGAAAACGCTGACTAAAGAAGACATTATCGAAATCATTAAATACCTGGTACGTTTAACCAACGGTAAAGCAGAGATCGATGATATTGATCACCTGAGCAATCGTCGTGTACGTACGGTAGGGGAGCAGTTATATGCACAGTTCGGGGTTGGTTTGGCCCGTATGGCCCGTACCATCCGCGAGCGTATGAACGTAAGGGACAACGAGGTGTTTACACCGGTTGACCTCATCAATGCGCGTACGCTTTCTTCTGTAATCAACTCATTCTTCGGAACCTCCCAGTTATCACAGTTCCTGGATCAGACAAACCCCTTATCAGAGATTACCCACAAACGTCGTATCTCTGCCCTGGGGCCAGGCGGTTTGAGCCGTGAACGCGCCGGGTTTGAGGTGCGCGACGTACACTACTCACACTATGGCCGTCTTTGTACCATCGAAACGCCTGAAGGTCCGAACATTGGTCTGATCTCTACGCTTTGCGTACATGCGAAGATCAATGAAATGGGCTTTATTGAAACACCTTACCGCAAGGTTACCGATGGTAAGGTAAATATGAAGGAGCTGGAGCTGCTGAGCGCAGAAGAAGAAGATACCGCAAAGATCGCACAGGCAAGCGCCAAGCTGGATGAGCAGGGCAACTTTGTGAACGAGCGCGTGGAAAGCCGTGAAACCGGTGACTTCCCGATCCTTGATAAGAGCGAGGTTGAATATATGGACGTGGCGCCCAACCAGATCGTGGGTCTGAGTGCCTCGCTGATCCCGTTCCTGGAGCATGATGATGCCAACCGTGCGCTGATGGGATCAAACATGCAACGCCAGGCGGTTCCGCTGCTGCGTCCCGACGAGCCGATCGTTGGTACCGGCCTGGAAGGCAAGGCTGCAAGAGATTCACGGATCCAGATCCACGCGGAAGGAAACGGGGTGGTAGAGTTTGTAGATGCCAACGAGATTCATGTACGCTATGACCGCGATGTAAATGAAAAACTGGTGAGCTTTGAAGAAGACCTGAAGGTGTATAAACTGACCAAGTTCATCAAAACCAACCACGAAACCTGTATGAACCTGAACCCGGCCGTGAAGAAGGGGCAGAAGGTAAAAGCAGGCGACTTCCTCACCAACGGCTACGCTACCCGCAACGGTGAACTGGCCCTGGGTAAAAACCTGAAAGTGGCCTTCATGCCCTGGAAAGGTTATAACTTTGAGGATGCCATCGTGATCAGCGAGCGCGTGGTAAAAGAAGATATGTTTACTTCTATCCATATTTCCGAATATGAACTGGAAGTACGCGATACAAAACTGGGTGAGGAAGAACTGACCTCCGATATCCCGAACGTTTCAGAAGAAGCAACAAAGGACCTGGACGAGAACGGTATCATCCGGATTGGTGCCCAGGTAAAAGAAGGCGATATCCTGATCGGTAAGATCACTCCGAAAGGAGAAAGCGATCCGACTCCGGAAGAAAAACTGCTCCGTGCCATCTTTGGTGATAAAGCCGGAGATGCCAAAGACGCTTCTTTAAAAGCACCGAACGGAGTTGAAGGTGTGGTGATCGGCAAGAAACTGTTCCAGCGTGCCAAGAAAGACAAGAACGCCAAAGTACGTGAAAAGGCAGCGATCGAAAAGCTGGATAAGGCACACGAGAAAAACGAACAGGACCTGCTGAACGTACTGTTGGAGAAACTGGGTACCATCCTGGAAAACCAGGTTTCTGCCGGTGTAATGAACAGCTTTGACGAGATCGTAATCGGCAAGGGATCGAAATTCCATGCGAAAAACCTGGCTTCACTGGATTATGCCAACATCAATCCGCTGGGCTGGACCAACGATGAAAAGATCAACGATCAGATCAATACCCTGCTGCACAACTATAACATCAAGTATAACGAAGAGCTGGGAAGGTACAAACGCGAGAAATTCAATATCTCCATTGGGGATGAATTGCCTGCAGGTGTATTGAAACTGGCTAAAGTATACCTGGCGGTGAAGCGGAAGCTGAAAGTAGGGGATAAGATGGCGGGCCGCCACGGTAACAAAGGTATCGTAGCCAAGATCGTTCGCCAGGAGGATATGCCGTTCCTCGAAGATGGCTCACCGGTGGATATCGTGTTGAACCCGCTGGGGGTACCTAGCCGTATGAACCTGGGACAGATCTACGAAACCGTACTGGGATGGGCGGGTAAAGAACTGGGTGTGAAATTTGCCACTCCGATCTTTGACGGTGCCGAGCCGGAAGAGATTGAGAAATATTGTGCGGATGCTACCATTCCCAAATTCGGACACACGTACTTGTACGATGGTGAAACCGGGGAGCGCTTCCACCAGAAAGCAACCGTGGGTGTGATCTATATGATCAAACTGCACCACATGGTGGATGACAAGATGCACGCACGTTCTATCGGACCATACAGCTTGATCACACAACAACCGCTGGGTGGTAAAGCCCAGTTTGGGGGTCAGCGTTTTGGTGAGATGGAGGTATGGGCACTGGAAGCCTATGGCGCGTCCAGCATCCTGCAGGAATTGTTGACCATTAAATCGGATGATATCATAGGCCGTGCAAAAACCTATGAGAGCATTGTAAAAGGCGATAATATTCCAAGAGCAGGTGTACCGGAATCCTTCAATGTATTGATACACGAGTTAAGAGGTTTGGGATTAGACCTGACCTTTGAATAAAGACAGTGGATAGTGAAAAGTCAATGGTGAATCCACCGTTGGCTTTCACTATACATCATCAGATCGGAATCAGTAACAAAGCAAAAAACAGCATTAAAATAGAGAGCAGGATTTTGAGAGCCTTGGATCTCAAATCTCAAATCTCAAATCTTCAATAAGATTATGGCTACTAAAAAAGACAATCGCCCAAAGGCAGCGTTTTCAAAAATTACCATCGGTCTTGCTTCTCCGGATACTATTCTGGAAAAAAGTCATGGCGAGGTATTAAAGCCCGAAACTATTAACTACCGTACTTACAAACCAGAGCGTGATGGTTTGTTTTGCGAAAGAATATTTGGTCCCGTAAAGGACTATGAATGTGCCTGCGGTAAGTACAAGCGCATCCGTTATAAAGGTATCGTGTGTGATCGTTGCGGTGTAGAGGTTACGGAGAAAAAAGTACGCCGTGAGCGGATGGGCCATATCAAACTGGTAGTACCTGTGGTACACATCTGGTACTTCAAGTCACTGCCCAATAAAATTGGTTACCTGCTGGGAATGAGCTCCAAAAAACTGGAGACCATTATCTACTACGAAAGATATGTAGTGATCCAGGCGGGTGTGCGTGAAGATAAGGGTCAGAACTATGGAGACCTGTTAACTGAGGAAGAATACCTCGATATCCTGGATACACTTCCAAAAGATAACCAGTACCTGCCAGACGATGATCCGCAAAAGTTCATCGCTAAGATGGGGGCTGAAGCCGTACACGATCTGTTGCAGCGCATCGATCTGGACCAGTTGTCTTTCGACCTGAGAAACTCTGCCGCTACTGAAACATCGCAGCAGCGTAAAGCAGACGCTTTAAAAAGGCTGAGTGTAGTAGAAGCCTTCCGTGATGCCAACACAAGAATCACCAACCGTCCGGAATGGATGATCATGCAATACATCCCGGTGATTCCACCAGAACTGCGTCCGCTGGTGCCCCTGGATGGCGGCCGTTTTGCATCTTCGGATCTGAACGACCTGTACCGTCGGGTAATCATCCGGAACAACCGTTTGAAGCGTCTGATGGAGATCAAAGCCCCTGAAGTGATCCTGCGGAACGAAAAGCGGATGCTGCAGGAAGCGATCGACTCACTGTTTGATAACTCAAGAAAATCCAATGCCGTTAAAGCTGAAGGCGGACGGGCATTGAAATCACTGAGTGATGTATTGAAAGGAAAACAGGGACGTTTCCGTCAGAACCTGTTGGGTAAACGTGTAGACTACTCCGGCCGTTCGGTAATTGTGGTAGGACCTGAAATGAAAATGCATGAGTGCGGTCTGCCAAAAGATATGGCGGCGGAATTGTTTAAACCGTTCATCATTCGTAAACTGATTGAAAGAGGTATCGTAAAAACCGTAAAATCGGCCCGCAAGCTGGTGGATAAAAAAGAAGCGGTGGTTTGGGATATCCTTGAAAATATTTTAAAAGGGCACCCGGTCATGTTAAATCGTGCCCCAACGCTGCACCGTTTGTCGATCCAGGCCTTCCAGCCCAAACTGATCGAAGGTAAAGCGATCCAGCTGCACCCGCTGGTTACTGCGGCCTTCAACGCCGACTTTGATGGTGACCAGATGGCGGTACACGTGCCGTTGAGCAACGCAGCAATCCTGGAAGCTCAACTGCTGATGCTGGCTTCTCATAACATCCTGAATCCGCAGAACGGTACGCCCATCACCCTGCCTTCGCAGGACATGGTACTGGGACTGTACTATATTACCAAAGGAAAAAAATCGACCGAAACCGAGAAGGTGCGCGGAGAAGGAAAGGCCTTTTATTCTGCAGAAGAGGTAATCATTGCTTATAACGAAAAGCAGATCGACCTGCATGCGTGGATTAAAGTAAAAGGTGTTGTGCGGAATGAGAAGACCGGGACGCTGGAGAAAAAACTGATCGAAACCACGGTTGGCCGTGTGATCTTTAACCAGTTTGTACCTGAAGAAGTTGGTTTTGTAAACGCCTTACTGACTAAAAAGAACCTGCGGGAGATCATCGGTGATATCATTGAGATTACCGACGTTCCAAAAACAGCGAAGTTCCTGGATGATATTAAACAATTAGGATTCCGTACCGCCTTCCAGGGTGGTCTGTCTTTCAGCATTAATGACTTGATCATTCCGGACATTAAAGAAGAACTGCTGGAAAATGCGAAGAGTGAAGTAGACGAGGTGTGGGATAACTATAACATGGGATTGATCACCAATAACGAGCGTTACAACCAGATCGTAGATATCTGGAGCCGTGTGGATACACGTCTTACAGAAACACTGATCCGCGAACTGAGCGCCGATAAACAAGGGTTCAACTCTGTATACATGATGCTGGATTCCGGAGCCCGGGGTAGCAAGCAGCAGATCAAACAGCTGGCCGGTATCCGGGGATTGATGGCCAAGCCCAGAAAATCAGGCTCTACAGGGTCTGAGATCATTGAGAACCCGATCCTTTCCAACTTTAAAGGTGGACTGAATGTATTGGATTACTTTATCTCTACCCACGGTGCGCGTAAAGGTCTTGCGGATACGGCCCTGAAAACGGCCGATGCCGGTTACCTGACCCGTCGTTTGGTGGATGTAGCACAGGATGTGGTGATCACCGAAGAAGATTGTGGTACCTTAAGAGGCATTTCCATTGCGGCTCTGAAAGACAATGAGGACATCATTGAACCACTGGCAGACCGGATCGAGGGACGTACATCCCTGCATGATATTTATGATCCGCAAACCGATGAACTGTTGCTGGAAGCGGGTACCGAAATCTCCGCAGAAAAAGCACGTAATATTGAGGCAGCCGGTATTGAGTCGATCGAGATCCGTTCCGTACTGACCTGCGAAAGTAAGCGCGGCTGTTGCGTAAAATGCTATGGTAAGAACCTGGCATCCGGTATCCTGGCCCAGAAAGGAGATGCAGTGGGAATCATTGCTGCCCAGTCCATTGGTGAGCCGGGTACACAGCTGACACTGCGTACATTCCACGTGGGTGGTGTGGCCGGTTCTGCATCGGTAGATTCTACCCTGACTGCTAAGTTTGACGGTACCATCCAGTTTGACGGAGTACGCTCTGTAATCACAACCAATGCGGAAGGAGATGATGTACGTGTGGTAATCGGCCGTACCGGTGAAGCCCGTATCATCGATACAAAAAATGACCGCCTGTTAATTACCAATAACATTCCTTACGGATCTACCTTATTGGTAAAAGATGGTCAGAAGATTTCTAAAGGGGATGCGATCTGTTCATGGGATCCGTATAACAACGTAATCATTGCGGAAGCTGACGGAGTACTGAAGTTTGAAAATGTGATTGAAGGGGTAACCTACCGCGAAGAAGCCGACGAACAAACCGGCCACCGTGAGAAAGTGGTTATTGAAACCCGTGATAAGACAAAGATTCCTTCTATTGTAGTAGAGGGCAAAGAAAATAAATCGTACAACTTACCTACTGGTAGCCACCTGATGCTGGATGATGGTGATGAGGTAAAAGCAGGGCGTGTACTGGTTAAGATACCGCGTATCCTGGGTAAACTGAAAGATATCACCGGGGGTCTGCCGCGTGTAACCGAGCTGTTTGAAGCACGGAACCCCAGCAGCCCGGCTGTTGTATCGGAAATTGACGGGGTGGTTTCGATGGGTGCCGTTAAACGGGGTAACCGGGAAATCATCATTGAAGCAAAAGATGGTGTAACCCGTAAATACCTGGTGCCGCTTACAAGGCAGATCCTGGCCCAGGATGGCGACTTTGTAAAAGCAGGTAGTCCATTAAGCGACGGCCAGATCTCTCCGCAGGATATTCTATCCATCCAGGGACCGTTCGCTGTACAGCAGTACGTGGTGAATGAGATCCAGGAAGTATACCGCTTACAGGGTGTACGTATTAACGATAAGCACATCGAGGTGATCGTTCGCCAGATGATGCGTAAGGTAAGCATCGTGGATCCGGGTGATACCCGCTTCCTGGAAGATGACCTGGTAGATAAGTTCGAATTTGTGGATGAGAACGACTTTGTATACGAGAAAAAAGTAATCACAGATCCGGGTGATTCAACCAAGCTCCGTGCAGGTCAGATCATCAGCCTTCGGGAACTGCGCGAAGAAAACTCCGTACTGCGTCGTAACGACAAGAAAACGGTGGAATACCGCGATGCACAGCCGGCCACTTCGGCGCCTACCTTGCTGGGGATTACCAAAGCGTCTCTGGGTGTGCAAAGCTGGATTTCGGCGGCTTCCTTCCAGGAAACCACTAAGGTGCTGTCTTCTGCAGCCATCCATGGTAAGGCAGATGAAATGCTGGGTCTGAAAGAAAACGTGATCACAGGCCACCATATCCCTGCTGGTACCGGTCTGCGTGAGTTTGAGAACATGATCGTAGGAAGCAAGGAAGAATACGAACTGCTGCAGACAGCACGTGAGGCCATGTCTTTTGACGAAGAAGAATAAGTTTTTTTACCTTATAGATCAAAAGAGCGGCTTAAAAAACCGCTCTTTTTTTATAAAGACAATGAGGAACCGGGCAGGCCTTTTTATGCAATTTTTGATGGTAAAAGCATCTTATAATAGACGGCTATCTTTTTTTATTAAAAGCACCACGGGCAGTGTTCGCACTGACCGGGTATAAAGAATATTTTGGATACTGGGTCCTTATTAGACAAATCGGATCTCTACGCGTACCGGATGCTTTATGCTGTTATTGACCGGAGCCTTAGTCGAATGCCAGTCGAAACCTGTTAAAAATGCATTCCTTCAATTGCCGCGTAACCGGATGGAAATGGTTGCAGACAGTGTATACAGGCACGATACACGCAATCTGCACCGGTTTGCCGTTTTCTGCCAGGATGCTCGTTACTGGAGCGCCTTTGAAGTGAATCTGGATTTTTCAACGGATACGGCCTATCAATAGATGAACAGGAGTGAGGACCCCTTTCAAATCCCTTTAAGGAGAACGGCGATCGCTCCCTTCCGGCAAAACCTTCATCCAAAGTTGACCACTATATTACTGTACGGAACTATTTTGAAGGGGAGGATCATTATTTTCAAATAATATAGGGGCGAACAATAATCGCCAGGCGTATTTAAAAAACGATACCCTGGAAATTCGAATAGGCGTCTGGTACGGATTCGGCGGAAAAGGGTTTTCTATTTACCTGTGCGGGCGTAAATGCCTCGTTATGCCTTGCTATTATGACGATATAATGATGACGAGGAGATAGAACCACTAAATGTTCCGTTATGGCAAAAACTGGTATTGGACAAGGCAGGCTATTCCATAGGGGATAGCCTGTATGGCTATATTTCCTTCGAATCTGTCTTTTATAATGAATACGGGGATCCCCTCGGTAATAAGGTCGATAGTTTTTTCAGAGCAGTAATTAAAAAAAGAGACTGGTAATTTCGCACTATGGAACAGAACAAATACGACGATCCCTCATTTTTTGAGAGTTACAGCCGCATGCCCCGTTCACAAGAGGGGTTGAGTGCGGCAGGGGAGTGGCCGGTGTTACGCGCGATGCTGCCGGATCTGAAGGGCAAACGGGTGCTGGACCTTGGGTGTGGTTATGGGTGGCATTGCCGGTATGCGGCGGAACAAGGTGCTGCCGGGGTAGCTGGTGTGGATCTGTCGGAAAAAATGCTGGAGCAGGCCCGGAGCTATAAAGAGTTTATCCAAATTCAGTACTTCCAACAATCCATTGAGACCGTTGAATTTCCGCCGGATTCCTTTGATGTGGTCATCAGCTCCCTGGCGTTGCATTATGTTGCAGATTATAGAAGCATTTGCTCAAAAGTGCTGAGTATGCTCGCTGCCGGCGGTGCTTTTGTCTTTTCTGCAGAACATCCGGTGTTTACAGCGCGGGCAGCCCAGGATTGGTTTTGTGATGCAACAGGAAACCGGCTGCACTGGCCGGTAGACCATTACCAGGAAGAAGGCCAAAGAACAACCCGTTTCCTGGATCACGAAGTGGTTAAGTACCATCGCACTATGGCCACCTGGATCAATACCTTGCTGGACACAGGGTTCAGGATCCGGCAAATAGCAGAGCCGCAGCCAGGGCCGGAACTGTTGCACCTTCCCGGGATGCAGGATGAAACACGACGGCCGCTTTTTATTTTAATTGCAGCAGAAAAGCCTTCGTAAACAGCAAAAAAGGGCACCGGTTATCCGTTTTATTTTAGCAATAAAAAATTATAAAAAAATTGTGCAACAAAATTTATTGAATGATAAAAAAGCCTTACTTTTGCCTTCCCAATTTTTGGAGCTGTTCAGTACTGTGTTTCAGCCACTAACTACCAGAAATTAGTTCTTTTTATAAGCCGAAGTAGCTCAGTTGGTAGAGCAGCTGATTTGTAATCAGCAGGTCGCGGGTTCGACTCCCTTCTTCGGCTCATAAGCATTCCTCCGGGAATGGCTTTGGTTTGGGTAGATGGCCGAGTGGTTAAAGGCGACAGACTGTAAATCTGTTCTCTTCGGAGTACGGAGGTTCGAATCCTTCTCTGCCCACTGTTCAATTTGAAAATGTGTGAATTTGAAGATTTGAAAATGACACGTTTCAAATATGAAAGTTCTTTGAATTTGACGATTTTGGGATGACTGATGTTCAAATTAGTTCATCTTCAAATTTTCAAATTGATAAGCGGGAGTAGCTCATTTGGTAGAGCGATAGCCTTCCAAGCTATAGGTGGCGAGTTCGAGCCTCGTCTCCCGCTCTGTTTCGTTTGTAGTTGAGCCTGCCCCGTTGCAGGCGAAGGATTTGTGTTAAACAGATTCTGAGCTATCAACTGAGATCGCCGTTGTAGCTCAGGGGTAGAGCACTTCCTTGGTAAGGAAGAGGTCGTGAGTTCAAGTCTCATCAACGGCTCTAAAATAGAAGCAGTCATTCTGGGTAAAACCAGTACTAATGGCTCTTCTTTTGGTATTTTAGATGAGTTGCACCTCTGTAGAAGCGATTCATCGATGTATTACAATCCAGCCCCGGCTGGATTTGTGAATAAATAAAAATTTAGTAAAAACAATTAAAAAAGATAACAATGTCAAAAGAGACCTTTAAGCGGGAGAAACCCCACGTAAACATTGGTACCATTGGCCACGTTGACCATGGTAAAACCACTTTGACTGCCGCTATTACCGAGATTCTTTCTAAGAAAGGTTTAGCTCAGGCAAAAAAATATGACGATATCGATGGTGCACCAGAAGAGAAAGAGAGAGGTATTACAATTAATACAGCTCACGTAGAATATGAAACTGCTACTCGTCACTACGCACACGTAGATTGCCCCGGTCACGCTGACTACGTTAAAAATATGATCACTGGTGCTGCCCAGATGGATGGAGCCATCCTGGTGGTAGCGGCTACTGATGGTCCGATGCCTCAAACAAAAGAGCACATCCTTTTGGCTGCACAGGTTGGTGTACCTAAAATGGTGGTTTTCTTAAATAAAGTTGACCTGGTTGACGATCCTGAACTGTTGGATCTGGTTGAAATGGAAGTACGCGATGAGTTAACAAAGCGTGGTTTCGATGGTGACAACACTCCTATCATTAAAGGTTCTGCAACCGGCGCTCTGGCTGGCGAAGAAAAATGGGTTGGTGCGATCACTGAACTGATGGATGCTGTAGACAGCTATATTCCGCTGCCTCCCCGTCCGATCGATCTTCCGTTCCTGATGAGTGTTGAGGACGTGTTCTCTATCACTGGTCGTGGTACTGTTGCAACAGGTCGTATCGAAAGAGGTAAAATCAAAACCGGTGAGCCTGTAGAAATCGTAGGTCTGATGGAAAAACCTCTGACTTCTACTGTAACAGGTGTGGAAATGTTCCGTAAGATCCTGGATGAAGGTGAAGCTGGTGATAACGCAGGTCTGTTGTTACGTGGTATTGAGAAAACCCAGATCCGTCGTGGTATGGTAATCTGCAAACCCGGATCTATCACTCCGCACACTGAATTCAAAGCTGAGGTTTATGTACTGAGCAAAGATGAAGGTGGCCGTCACACTCCGTTCTTCAACAAATACCGTCCTCAGTTCTATTTCCGTACAACGGATGTAACCGGTGAGTGTACATTAGCTGAAGGTACTGAGATGATCATGCCTGGCGATAACACTTCTCTGACTGTAAAACTGATCACTCCGATCGCGATGGAAAAAGGTTTGAAGTTCGCGATTCGTGAAGGTGGCCGTACAGTAGGTGCAGGTCAGGTAACTGAGATTATCAAATAATTTTGATAAGATTCTTTGAAATATAACCAATTAGCTAATTGGCAGCCGCTGATTAGCTAATTAGTTTACAGGCATGGTTCTTCCGGTAACATGGAAGACAGGAATAGAAAAGATTACAATCCTATTTATTCAGTTGTTTGTAAAAAGTTCTTCAAGCCGGGTTCATCCCGGCTACACACGGGCATAGTTCAATGGTAGAATAGAGGTCTCCAAAACCTTTGATCAGGGTTCGAATCCTTGTGCCCGTGCTAAACACGTTCATTGTTTTTTCGTTAATAGTTCATAGTAATGCTACATAACCATGAACCGTAAACTATGAACCATAAATTATTAAGATGAGCAAGTTCGGAGATTATGTAAAAAACAGCTATAAGGAGCTGGCAGAAAAAGTAACCTGGCCTACCTGGGGCGAACTGCAACAGTCTACAATGATTGTGTTGGGCGCTACAGTGCTGATCACCGTGATGATCTGGCTGATGGATTTTATTGCCGGAGGCGGGCTTAATTTTTTATACAAAATCCTTTATAGTTAGAGCATGGAAGGTGTAAACACAACAGATAATACGACTCCGGCAGCACCCCAGCAGGATACCAAATGGTATGTATTGCGGGTGGTGAGCGGTAAAGAGCGGAAGGTTAAGGAGTATCTGGACAAGGAAATTTCGAGAAGCGAGTTTGAAAAGGTGGTAAAGCAGGTGTTCCTTCCCGTTGAAAAGGTATATAAAGTACAGAACGGGAAAAAGGTAATGCGGGAGCGGAACTATTACCCGGGGTATGTAATGATTGAGGTGCTGGATGGAAAAATGAGCGATGACCTGAGAGACCTGGTGGTTAATACAAACAGTGTCATTCATTTTCTGGGAAAGGATAACCCCATTGCACTCCGTAAAGCTGAAGTAAACAAGATGCTGGGCAGAATGGATGAAATGGCAGAGGCCGGCGGAGTAAGCATGGTAGAGCCCTTTATTGTTGGTGAAACCATCAAGATTGTGGAGGGACCGTTTAATGACTTTAACGGCGTAATTGAAGAAGTGAATGACGAAAAGAAAAAACTGAAAGTTACCGTAAAGATCTTTGGAAGATCAACACCGGTGGAACTGAACTATATGCAGGTTGAAAAAATTGTTTAAGACCCTGTAAGAATATTAAGCAAAGCCGCCCCGATACAGTTGGGGCGGCTTTTTCGTGGTGTTAAGGCTATCATAAGATACACATCCGGATATTTTTTTTGTTTAATTCATTGGTATATTGCAAGTTGTTTTATATTTATTGTAAAAATTGAGAAATGAAGAATGCGCTCCTTGTTGTAAATGCATTACTGGTGGTTGCCGTGGGTTTTTTGTTATACAAACAGTTTAGCGGAACCTCCGGTGCCAACGGGGCTTCGCATGCCGGCCCGTTGCTTTCCAAGGGCAAAGATTCCTTATTACATAAGAATGCGGTGTTTGCCTATATCGATATGGATTCCATCCAGGAGCATTATGAACTGGCAAGGAATGTAGAGCGGGAGGTGGAAAAGAAAAAAAGCGCCATTACCGGAGAACTCGATAAGATGGAGAAATCGTTTAAAGCAAAGGTGGGCGGCTATCAGCAACAAAGTAATGCGATGACGGAAGAACAGGCATTAGCTGCGCGCCAGGATGTGGAAACCACCCAAAACCAGATGATGGAAAAGCGGCAAAGCCTGATGGATGAATTCAATAACTTTGTAGCCAGTAAAAATATGAGTGTGAAAAAGAAGATTGAAGAATACCTGAAAGTATTTAATGCCGACGGCACTTTCTCCTTTATTTTCGCTTATGAACCGGGGTTGTTTTATTATAAAGATAGCACTTATGACATTACGAGGGAGGTGATCAAGGGTTTGAATGAGCAATACAAGAGCGAAAAGAAATAATCCTTCAGCCGGATTTTAGTCATCACCTTGCTTTTTAGCAGGGTATTTTTTTGCCTTTTATTTCCAATAAAATCTTATTTTGAGCTAATAAATTAAAACAATGGCTGAGAAAGTTACGTTTAAACAATCGCTCAATTTGTTCGACGGTACCATGATCGTAGCCGGATCCATGATTGGTTCCGGTATTTTTATTGTAACCGCTGATATGACCCGGCAGGTAGGATCTGCAGGCTGGCTGGTGGCCCTATGGGTGATCACGGGATTAATGACCGTTTTTGCAGCAGTAACTTATGGCGAACTTTCTTCCATGTTTCCCAAGGCGGGTGGGCAGTATGTGTACCTGAAGGAAGCGTATAGCCCGATGCTGGGCTTTTTATACGGCTGGAGTTTTTTCTCGGTCATTCAAACCGGAACCATTGCCGCAGTGGGCGTTGCGTTCAGCAAGTTTGCCGGCTATTTTATTCCTGCACTGACCATGGATGAACGGAACCTGCTTTTTGAATTCGGCTGGATCCGCATCTTTCCTGCACAGCTGGTTTCCATCGCGCTTATTATTTTTCTAACATACGTAAACACACGTGGTGTAAAGGATGGAAAGATCATTCAGACGGTTTTTACTATTGTTAAACTTTTTTCATTGTTCGGTCTGATCATATTCGGATTGCTGATGGCTGCAAAAGCAGATATCTGGAATGCAAACTGGGCTACGGGATTTGATATGAAATTTACCGCTCCGGTTCATGACGCCGCTGGTGTGAAGCAGGGCTGGTCTGTATTCCAAACCCCGGGCAGCATGATGGTAGCCCTGGGATTGATCAGTGCGGCGATGGTGGGGTCTGTTTTTAGTAGTGTAGCCTGGGAAAATGTAACATTTATTGCAGGGGAAATTAAGAATCCCAAACGCAATGTAGGATTGAGCCTTTTTCTGGGCACCCTGGTGGTAACGGTGGTGTACCTGCTGGCCAACCTGATGTATCTGGCCGTTTTGCCCATGATACCACCCGCTACGGGCTCAATGGTCGCCTATGCTCCGGAAGTAGCTGACCCAAATATCGCATTTGCGGTCCAGGATCGTGTGGCCACAGCCGCTGCGTCTTCCATTTTCGGACATTACGGTGCTGCTATTATCGCGGTGATGATCATGATATCAACTTTCGGCTGTAACAACGGGCTCATCCTTTCGGGGGCCCGGGTGTATTATACCATGGCCAAAGATAAATTATTCCTTCCCCAGGCTGGCACGCTCAATAAAAATGCCGTACCCCAGTGGGCACTTTGGGCTCAATGTATCTGGGCGAGTGCGTTATGTCTTAGCGGACAGTATGGGGTACTGCTGGATTATGTGGTGTTCATTACGGTTGTGTTTTACATCCTGACCATTGTAGGGGTTTTTCGCCTGCGCCGGAGCCGTCCGGATGCGGAACGGCCCTACAAAGCGTTTGGTTACCCGGTAATTCCTATCATTTACCTCCTGATGGCGGGCACCCTTGGGATTGGGTTGCTATATGAAAAAACCTTTACTTCATTATTAGGCCTGGTTATTGTTATAATTGGAGTGCCTATTTATTATTATTATGCCCGGAAAGCCGGTAATACCCCGAACGGAAACACCGGTGCCTGATGGCCTTAAAGCGATAAGCGGTTGTTAGCAGTAAGGTCGGGGTTGCAATAACAGGACCGGCGGTTAACAGCAGTTCACCATGCGGGCAGGGAAACCAGGCCAGGAGTAAGGCTTTTGGGCCGCTCATTGGATACAAAATAAATACATCAATGCGATTGAGATTGAACACAGTATTATGTACGTTGGGATTCTTTCTTTTAACAGCCTGCAAGGAAAAAGTGACCATGTCTGCGAAACAGTATAGTGACGAGGTAGCAACACTGGAACAAAGTCTTGCAGAGCCGATACGTCAGACCGAAAATACGATTAAGCGATGTGCGGACAGTGCGGATTATAAATGCGTTTCGGCGGCTGCAGAAAAAATGGAAACAATCATCCAGGAAAAAATCGACAAGATTGAAAAAATAGATGTCTCAAAATTTACGGGAGGCGAAGATTTTAAAACTGTAGCCATCCGCTATTTTGAATATTTTAAGAGCTTGTATACGGCCTACAGGGCGATTGGTGATGCACCGGATGAGCCCGCCCGAATGGAAGCCAGCAACCGGATGAACCAGATCCTGGTGGCCCAGGAAGAGGTGATGCTCCGCTTGCAGGACACACAGGTTCGCTTTGCTGCCGAAAACGGATTTATGCTTGAAAAGGCGCCTGCGGCTGCACCCGGCGCTAATCCATGATCCGGAAAACCGGGTAACGCATATAGTCGGGGTCTTTATACGGCGATTGATTGAAGATGAACGTTAGCTGTGCGACAGCGCTGTTAGCAAAAGCAGTATCCGATTTACGTCGTTCTTCAAGGGCGGCCCGGAGTGAAGGCTGTTCTTTCAGATAAGCGGCTGCAATGTCTTCATAATTGTATGCCGAATACCATTCCTTGTTGTTTAAGATCCCGTCAAAAAAGTTCCAGGCAAAATAGCTGTCTTCATAATACGGTTCCAGTGTTTCAAACAGGAACCGGTTTGCCGGCTGGTTCATGGGGACCCACCAATCTCCTTTCCTGAAGGAGAGCCGCTGTACTTTGGTTTCCACTTCCACATCGGTGTTGGCGTGGTGCATTTGGTAAGGAACTGCAGAAGAACGGTATTTGCTGATATAATAAGCCTGAACAGTCAGGGCGGTATCACGGGTCAGTTGCTGCATCTTTATCTTGTTCGCCTTTAACCGGTCCACAACCTTCCACCATCCCTGGGGAATAATATAGGCGCGTGGTTTGGCTACAAAACGCTGAGGACGGTATTCATTATAAAAAGGAATCTTCCTGGTAAACGGCTTTGTCCGGTCGTAATAGAGTCGGGGCAAACCCGATACTTCACTTTTCTTCATAGTGGCCTCGTATCCTTTAAAGAGAATGGTGGAAACGGCTGCCGAATCCAGTTTGTAGGCTGCTGGAAATGATGAAGCCTGTATGACTTCTGCCCGGGCTTCCCGCCTCAGTTCCTGTATCTGACGGCCATGATCGGCTGCAAAACCAATAAAACTTTTCATCAGCGCATAAGTGGCTTTTACACGCTGCGGATAAGGCTTCAGCATATGTGTTTCGGGCACAAATGCAAACGAATGGAACAGGGTGGCGTAACCGCTGGCATACCGGGGGCTGTCCCAGAATGCCGGCCAGCCATTGGTAACAGCATCCCCAAAGTCATTTACATAGGGAATCAGGTCAAAGCCTTCTTTTTTCATGCGCAGGTAGAGCTCCGGTTCAAATTGCCGGTTCATAAATACGCCCATTTTTCCTCCCAGTTTATTATGCTGGGAAGACAGCAGCGTCATCACATGTTGATAGTCGGCACCATTGCTTACATGATTGTCAACAAATATATCCGGATCTACGAGGTGGAATATTTCGGTAAAGGCCAGGGCGTCCTTTGTATCACATTTAATAAAATCCCGGTTCAGATCCAGGTTCTGTGAATTGCCTCTCGATCCAAATGCTTCGGGACCGTCCTGGTCTACCCGGTAATAGGCGCTGCGGTTCAGGCATCCACCAATATTGTAAACCGGTATAAGGGCCAGTACTACGTTATCCGGAAGCCGGAGTTTGTTTTCCGCAATATCGCGCGCCAGCAACATTGAAGCATCAATGCCATCCGGCTCTCCCGGATGGATGCCGTTATTAATGAGGATCACTGTTTTTTGCAGCTCGTGTGCTTTTGCAAAGCTGGTAACCGGCCGGTTGCTGATGGTAACCAGGTGTAATGGGAACCCGGCATCCGTCATGCCCATGGGACGCATCGACACCTTGTCCGATAGTTTATCCAGTTGTTGCCACCATTGGATAAGGGCGGCATATTCGGGCGTTTGCTGTCCATCACTTGTTTCAAAAACAGTTGTAAGCGTTTGCGCAGAAGCTGCCGCAGCAAGCAGGCAGTTGACCAGAAAAAGAGAAAGCATCCGGATCATTGTCAATAGAAATAAAAAAGTTGAAGAAGTTACAGGCCGCTTCTCATAGCCAGCTGTCGTTTGTACAATTGAATCGTATTCTCAAAACCCAGGTAAAGCGCATCACAGATCAGCGCATGCCCGATGCTTACTTCATCGAGCCAGGGAATTTGCTGGCTGAAATAATTCAGGTTATTCAGGTCCAGGTCATGCCCGGCATTCAGCCCCAGCCCTAACTCCCGTGCCTTTTCAGCTGCGGCTACATAGGGTGCAATGGCGGCTTCCCGGTTTTCCGGAAAGTTTCTTGCATACCCTTCTGTATAAAGCTCTATCCGGTCGGTTCCTGCTGCTGCCGCACCCTCAACCATCCTGGTATCAGGATCTACAAAAATGGATACCCGGATCCCTGCATCCTTAAAAAGACGGATGGTGGTCTTAAGATATTCCTGGTGTTGAATGGTGTTCCACCCGTGGTCGGATGTTAATTGCCCCGTAGCATCCGGAACCAGGGTTACCTGGTGAGGGCGTACTTCCAAAACCAGGTCGGTGAACTTTTGTTCACGGCTGTTGCCTTCTATATTGAACTCAGTAGTAAGCAGCGGTTTCAGATCATATACATCTTTATAACGGATATGCCGTTCATCCGGCCGGGGATGAACTGTAATACCATCGGCCCCGAAATTTTCCGCATCCAGCGCCATTTTAATAAGATCGGGATTATTGCCGCCACGGGAATTGCGTAGTGTGGCAATTTTATTAATATTGACCGACAATTTTGTCATATTTGGTAGATTTTGCGGAAGAACAGGGTCTCCGGTCTGATAAATGGGTGGTTTCGGAACATTTCGTAACCTGTCTTGTTGCAATGTACACTATTTTGTGGTTTTCCTGATGGCGAATGCGGCTGTAAGGTTGCGGTCCTGTCGATTGGAATAAAAGTACTAATAACCGGTGAGGTTGGCCCTGATGGCGGAATCTTTTTGAGCAGGGGAAAGGCTGTGCCGGTTGCCGTAAAGCGCATCTTCCCATCCGCCATAGGTAAGGTTCGGAAGCAGGATAAACCGGGTACCAAAAGCTGCAGCCGTATCGGTTACCTGCTGCAATCGTTCTTTTGTTGTTTTTTTATCCCAGAGCGAACTGAAATCTGCAAGATTATCGCCCAGCAGCAACAGAATACTATAGCGGGTGGCTACCGATTGGCGGCGTTTTTCTTTTGAAGATTCGTCCTGCATCATTACCAGGTGCTCCTGATCGGCAAAAGGATAATTGTATTTTTTAAGGTTGGCCATAGTGCCGGCACGTTCCTGTTCGTTCCGGTTAGTAATATAAAACACCGTAACACCCTTTGAAGCCGCATAATTAAAGAAATCAACACTTCCCGGAAGCGGCAGGGCTGCACCTTTTACTGTCCATTGCTGCCAGGTTTTGCTGTCGTAATCCTCGCCGTGTAAAGCTTGTTGAACCGCATAAGGACTGTTATCCAGGAAGGTTTCATCAATATCGGTAATAATGGCAGGCGGTTTCCCAGGCGACGCCGCTTCCAGGGATCGGTCGAGGCTCATACGCGCCGCATTATAAGCCTGGTAACAAAGTGCTGCATATTCTGCTGCTTTTTGCTGGTACACAGAACTCCAGAGCTTACCGTTTATGGGTATTATTGAAGCCGCAGTTGATGACCGGGCCGAATGGCGGGGTGAAGTGCAGGAGAAAAGCAGCGCCAATAGTAAGACTATCAGCGGTTTCGTGATATTTGCTTTTTTATTTTTCACGAGAAGAGTAGAAACAACCCATGTGTAAATTTTTTTTGTCGGAAATGAGGTTGAAAATTTACACATGGCTGTAAAACGGAATGCCGGAGGATTAATTGTTTAGTACGCCTTCCTCCAGTTCGGCGATCAATAACTCCCGGTTATCGGTGATCCATTCCGGCATCGACATTTTGGAGGTGAGCTGCCACTCGTTATCCTCTTTCAGCAATCTGAAAAATAAACGGTTGCCGCGGTCGTCCGCTGTGTCTACGTCAAATACATAGCTGCCGGCATTGTTGTTTTTCCGGTAATTAAATTCTCGTAATCTGCCGTTGATTTTTATCAGGCGGGTAAAGTGTACAATTTTATTAAATGAAGTATGCATAAGTTATATCTATCAATTTTTGTGCTAACTTATCGTATGTACATCTCAACCACCGTTTTCATAAAGTACAATACGGATGTCAGCGCCATCAGGCCGTCTAAAATAAAATAAAAAAGGTAATCATTTTTAGATTTTATCGCGAAGGGGTAAAGCAGGTAGGTGAACACTGCTGGCAGGGCCAGGAAGATGAAATATATAAGGTCTTGAGTATAAGTATATAGTATGTAAGAGCCTGTAATGTTTATGAGGATAAATACCGTGAAAATTATTTTTATTTTTTCGAGCGGCAGTATGGTTACAAGGCTTTTTACTCCGGTTTGCTTGTCAAATTGTTTATCTCTTAAGTCAAAGAGAATACAGATGGCAAAGATCACGGCAAACCGGTCTGCCACATAGATAAAATGCCGGGTTTGCCAGGTGATGTGCTGAACAAAAAAAGTCAGCGCGGTGGTTACATAGGTCCACATGGCCGCCAGCAGAAAGGTTTTGCCGAGAATGTACCGTTGCAGTGACCGGAAAACGGGATGCGGAAATTTTGGAGCGGTATACATCAGCGTCAACCCCACGGCCGGCAGGATGTACAGCCAGTACGCTTTTAAGCGGATTAGGAAAAAAGCGGTGCCAATGGCACTGATGATAAAGAAAACAGCGTGCACCCATTTATGTTGCCGGAGCCAATCGGTGCGGCTGGCAGTAATCTCTACATCGGCATTGGTAAGATACCAGTGAATGCTGTAGCTGGAAAGGGTAGAAAAGAATACAAATGCCGCATAGTCGGCAGGCAGTTTTCCGATATCGAAAACAGCAACAGTGCAAAGACACATGGCTACCGCGCAGCACGCGATGAACAGGTTGCTGAAAATAATAAAATCAAAAAAAACTTTGCCCTTTGCCGTCATGAAGACCCGGTTTCTGCTGCAAACTTAATCCTTTATTTATCTGTGCCCTATTTGTATTTTTGCAGCTTATTCTTATGGAATTGGAAACATTAAAAGAGTCGCTATTTTCCGTGGATCCGGCTGGGTTCGAAGCCCTTGCAAAAGAGGTGTTTCTGTTTCAATATCAGCATAACGAAATTTACCGTAGTTATGTCAACGCTATCGGTTGCAGCGTACCGTCGGTGTCCCGGCTGCAGGATATCCCGTTCCTGCCGATCCGTTTTTTTAAAACACATGCGGTGACCGCTACCTCTTTTGAGCCGGAATTGTACTTTGAAAGCAGTGGCACTACCGGCACGGTCAACAGCAGGCACCTGGTAAAAGAGGCGGCCTTGTATACCAGAAGTTTTACAAGAGCCTTTGAGTTGTTTTACGGACCGGCTGCGGACTTCTGTATCCTGGGTTTACTGCCTTCTTACCTGGAACGGGGGCATTCTTCACTGGTGTTTATGGTAGACCGGTTGATACGGGATAGTAAACATCCGCAAAGTGGTTTTTACCTTCATGATTTTGAATCCCTGGCTCAAACGTTGCAGCAGCTGGAGGAGCAGGGGCAAAAGACCCTGCTCATTGGGGTAACGTATGCGCTGCTTGATTTTGCAGAACAGTTTCCCCGGGCACTGCAACATACGATCGTTATGGAAACAGGTGGCATGAAAGGACGGAGGCGTGAGCTGATCCGCGCCGAAGTGCACGACCGGTTAAACCAACATCTTGGTACGACAGCCATTCATTCCGAATACGGGATGACGGAGTTGCTGTCGCAAGCCTATTCGAAAGGAGCAGGGATCTTTGATACGCCTGCTTGGATGCGAATGGCGCTGAGAGAAGAAGAAGATCCGCTTTCGGTGATTACCGGGCCCGGCCGCGGGGTACTAAATGTGATTGACCTTGCCAATATATATTCCTGCAGCTTTATTGCTACAGACGATCTGGGCATTGTACATGCAAACGGAACCTTTGAAGTATTGGGCAGGCGGGATAACAGCGATATCCGTGGCTGTAGCCTGTTGGCACTTTAACGTTTTAAAAGAGCCTGCTTCTTTTTCAATGATGAAACTAAAAATCTTTTTTCTTTTATTACTGCAGGGCATCTGTCAATGGCTGGGCGCGCAGGTAAACGAAGCTGTACAGGACTCATTGGAAAATGAGCACCTGGCACAGATGGTAACGCTTTCGGAAGTGGTGGTCAATAATAAACTGAACGTACCCAGCTTTATCGACCGGGTTAAAAAAGATACCACCTTTTATAAAGCCTTTAAGAATTTAAGGATGCTTAGTTTTTCTTCGTTAAACAATATTGTGATGAAGGATAAGCAGGGACGGCAGATCGCTTCGCTCAACAGCAAAACACATCAGACTTATCGGGGCGGTTGCCGCACCATGACGAGGGAATATGAAAATACAACGGGAGATATGGCGGATAAGAATGGCGGGTATAACTATTATACAGCGGAGTTGTATGCAGGGCTTTTTTTTACCGTTGGTAAAGTATGCGGAGAAACAAATATTGTGGGCAGTACCGGCCTGAATCCAAAAGATAAATCGGGCATCGAAAAACGAAAGGAGCAGCTGAAAATGCTTTTTTTCAACCCCGGGAAAAAGATACCCGGTATTCCGTTAATGGGTGAAAAGAGCAATATCTTCGATCCCCGCATCGCGGATCTGTACGATTATATCATTGACTATGTTTCGTACAATGGAAGGAACGCCTATAAATTTGAAATCAAAGCAAAGGAAGGATTGAGCGGGTCTGACCGGAACCGGATTGTATATGATAAAATGACCACCTGGTTTAACGATCGTACTTTTGAAATAATGGGTCGTACCTATGATCTGAGCTATAATACCGGGGCCTATGATTTTGATGTGCACATGGAAGTGGAGTTAACAAAAGTGGGGCGACTGTTGGTGCCTTCGGTACTTCGTTATATCGGTAACTGGGATGTGATTTTTAAAAAAAGAGAACGGGGTATGTTTACTGCTACCTTGTTTAATTTCAGATAGATGCTGTTGCCGGCAACTTGCTTATTTAACTGCGTTGCTGGTAGGTACGGAATGAATACCGTTTTCCTGAGTTTTCAGGATTATCGCAGGTGTGTTGATTGCGCCTGCTCTAACCATTAACACCGGTACGCTTCCGGGGCGTTAATAAAACGACAGTGGATGTACAATCAAAAATGTCCGATGCCTGCAGCGTTCTTCTGAATAATGTTGTATTTTTCCTTTCTTAATGAGAGGATTATGCAACGTTTACTTTTTCTAGGAATACTGCTGGGATGGACCACGGTGCAGGGGCAGGTAGCTCAGAAACTTGCAACGGCAATGGACGCCTTTAACGCGGATGCGCAGTTGAAGTATGCATTAAGTTCGCTATATGTGGTTGATGCTGCAACGGGAGATATCGTTTATGATCAGAATAGTAAGGTGGGCATGGCAACGGCGTCTACGGAGAAGATTGTAACAGCGGCTACAGCGTTTGATGTACTGGGCGCCGGTTACCGGTACGAAACCCGGTTTGGAATTGTAAAAACGCCCGGCGGCAAAAGTCTGTACATTGAGCCATCCGGTGATCCCAGTTTGGCCAGCTGGCGATGGCCGGAAACAAAGGACAGTGCTTTCCTGGCAAGGCTTAAAGCCGCATTGCAGGCGGAGGGCATCCGGGAACTCAGGAATGTGGTGATTTATACCGGGAAATGGGGCGATGAAACCATTCCTGAAGGATGGATCTGGCAGGACCTGGGAAATTATTATGGTGCCGGCGCACAGGCGCTCAACTGGCGGGAGAACCAGTTTGACCTGGTGTTGAAATCGGGGGCTGCGTTGGGCAGCGCGGTTTCGGTAGTAAAAACAGTACCGTATCTCTACGATTACCGGATCACTTCACTGGCCACAGCTGCTGAAAAGAATTCAGGAGACAACAGCACGTTGTTTTACCCTTCAATGGGCCGTCAAACGGGTGTGCTCAGGGGAACGATCCCTGCCGGGCAGAACGGGTTTGTGGTATCCGGATCGATTTATGATCCTGCTAACCAATTTGTAAAAACGGTGATTAATAGTTTAAAAAGTACCGTTCGCTTTTCCGGAAATGTTGTAACGACAACAAATAAGGAGGCAAAGGAGGTGCATTGGTTTTACACAAACAGTTCGCCGGAACTCTCAAAGATCATTTACTGGTTTTTGCGCAAAAGCATTAATCTTTACGGTGAAGCGTTATTACGAACGGTAGGGCTAAACCGTAAGGGAATGGCTACTACCGATAATGGAATAGCGGCCGTGCAGGAACACTGGAAAACAAGGGGGGTGGATGTGGATGAACTGCATTTGTATGACGGATCGGGCCTGTCGCCTCAAAACAGGATCACCACAAGGGCACAGGTTGCTATTTTAAAATACGCCCGGGAACAGTCCTGGTTTGCGGACTATTACGAAGGCTTCCCACTATATAACGATATGAAGATGAAAAGCGGCACCATTAACCGGGTGAAAGGCTTTTCAGGCTATCAAAAGTCAAAAGATGGGAAGGACTACATTTTCTCGTTTCTTGTAAATAACTATAACGGAAGCCAGCTGGCCCTGGTCCGGAAAATGTACAAAGTGCTGGATGAGCTGAAGTAGTGAATAGCGAATTAGTGAATGTGCATCGTTAATAGTCAATGGTGGATCGTCAATGGCGAACCAATACCTGTCCCTAAGGTATGTTGCTGGAAAGTAGACCATAAGCCACAGCCGTTCTGTGAAAATCTGAGGAATCTGTGCGCATATATTGGACGTCCGTGTGCTAAAAAACGGCATTGAATAGTGAACGGAAAATCAAGTAATCATTTTTATATAAAATAGTTTATACCATGAAATTTAATCCATCGCGTTATACTGAAATGCAATACCGCAGATGCGGGGTGTCTGGCTTAAAACTACCGGCAATTTCGCTGGGGCTATGGCATAACTTTGGTGATGTGGATGACGAAAAAGTGTATCGTAAAACCCTGCATAGTGCGTTTGATGCTGGTATCACCCATTTCGACCTGGCAAACAATTATGGTCCGCCTCCGGGATCTGCAGAAACCAATTTTGGGAAGATCCTGCATACGGATTTCAAACACCACCGGGATGAATTGATCATTTCTACAAAGGCAGGGTATACTATGTGGGAGGGGCCTTACGGGGACTGGGGATCTAAAAAATACCTGGTATCGAGCCTGGATCAAAGCCTGAAACGCATGAAGCTGGACTATGTGGATATATTTTATCACCACCGGCCGGATCCGGAAACGCCGCTGGAAGAAACAATGGGTGCGCTGGACCTGATCGTACGGCAAGGCAAGGCCCTGTATGCCGGCATTTCCAATTACCGGAAGGAAGAAGCAGCGAAAGCGTTTAAGATACTGAAAAAACTGGGAACCCCCTGTATCATCCATCAACCCAAGTACTCCATGTTCGAGCGCTGGGTAGAAGACGGACTGCTGGACCTGCTGGAAAAAGAGGGGGTTGGCTGCATTCCTTTTTCGCCCCTCGCCCAGGGATTGCTCACCAACCGCTATCTGAAGGGCATTCCCAAAAACTCTAGAGCCGCAAAAAAACATGGCTTTCTTCAAAAGGACCAGATCACAAGCGAACGGCTGCAACAGATCCTGGAGCTGAATGCGCTGGCAATGGAAAGGGGACAAAGCCTGGCCCAAATGGCACTGGCCTGGTTGCTGAAAGACCCCAGGGTTACCTCGGTATTGGTAGGGGCCAGCAGCAGCGCGCAACTCCTGGACTCTGTAAGTTGTTTGAAAAATAGTACCTTTAACCAAGAAGAGCTGAATCAGATATCCCGTATTTTGAGCGGGGCACAGTAGCCGACGATCCTTCCAAGCCTTAAAAAGCATTGCCTATGCATTTATATTGTAAGCTCCGTCTATTGAACCTGTTTTGCCTGATCCTGTTTACCGGTTTTTCGCAGCCGGCAGTAAAAACCTCGGTTACCGGAAGCTGGAAGTATACGAAAGGTAATGAATCGTGGATATTCATGGCTGCAGACCAGTATTGCATGGTTACTCATTATGATGCCAGCGGCAAAAAATTTTTTAAAACATTTGGTGGGTTTCAGCATGTGGAGCAGGGCGTATTACGGTTGCATTACCGGTTTCATTCAGACGACAAGAGTAAGACGGGTTCCACCGGTACTTTTGTATGGAATGCAAAAAATGGTTATATAGAAAGTGATTTGTCAGGGGAGCTTGGTAAATGGATGCCGGCAGGTAAAGCGGGCAGTGCGATGGCCGGTGTTTGGCGGATCACAAAGCGGAAGGAAGGAAACGACCTCCGGGCAATTCAGCTGGCGCCAAGACGTACCCTGAAGCTTCTTACGGACGACCGGTTTCAGTGGGCGGCTATCAATACAGAAACCGGCGAGTTTTCCGGCACCGGGGGAGGAACCTATGCCTTCAGAAACGGGGTCTACACGGAGACCATTACTTTTTTTTCGAGGGACAGTTCCCGGGTTGGAATGACCCTGCAGTTTAAAGATCATCTGGAAGAAGGGCACTGGATCCATACAGGATTGAGTTCCAAGGGCGATCCGATCTACGAGGTATGGTCCAAGACCACACCAGACGAACGGTAAAAGCAGGCATTGAAAACCGACAAAAAGCACGTATATTTGTGACAAAAGTCGAAATATGAAAAAAGTCGTAAAAAAATATTCACTCATTGAGGATCCGCCCCTTTCGGTGGTGTCTGATTTCGAAGCGGTGTACCAGGTGCGTCACCGGCCGGTAAAAAAGGAGCCCGTGGAGCCGGCAATTAAGGATTTTACCTACGCACATTTTAAAAAGATTGCAGATAAGGGACCGTTCACTTTAAACGAATGGGCTGATCTTCTTTATATCAGCGAGCGATCCTTGCACCGGTATGCAAAAGAGGGTAGCGGTTTCAACGGGTTGCAAATAGAGCGGATCCTGCTATTGTCAGCACTTATTGATGCCGGCAATGACTTTTTTGGCAAAGAAGGATTCCGGCTTTGGCTGCATAGCCGGCCATTTTCTTTAAACGGGTCGGTGGTTAAAGAATATTTAACCACTCACAATGGCATACAAACCATCATCGATCTGCTTCATCGTATGGAACAAGGAATTTCTGCCTGATGTTTGTTTATCGCCTGGTGCATGCACCTTATAAAGAAGATGTTTCCGGTTATGGAGCCTTTTTATATGGAGGACGCTGGAACTCCAAGGGTTTGTATGCGCTTTATACTGCTGAACATATTTCCCTGGCGGCCTTGGAAATTGTGGTGAATTATGACCGGACGATGTATAAGATGCTGCCGGATTATTACCTGCTTACACTTGAGCTGCCGGATAGTCCGGTGGTACAGATCCATCCAAATGTATTAAAAAATAAATGGGTTGAAGATACCGAGTATACACGTTTTATGGGTGACCAGTTCCTGGTTCAAAAAGAACACCTCACTTTAAGAATGCCGTCGGCAGTGATCCCTGAGGAGTTTAATCTCCTATTAAATCCGCTGCATGCTGATTTCAAAAAAGTAAAGATCCTCGAATCCCGCTCTTACGGATTGGACAACCGGTTATTTGGATAGGAAGATCCCGGTGTTCGTTTGAGGTCTAAAAATTAGTGTCTGGCCACTAAGGACGGTTCCAGGCTTAATGTTTAAAATCCCAGGTTGGATTCCGGTTTTACACTTGACGTGGTTCCTGTTTTTAAATCTTCTTCTAAAGACTCGAAACCCAGATCTGAAGGCTGAAATCTGATCGCTGATTTTAAAAAGCAGCGGGTTTCAGATTTAAACCGGCCCGCTCATCGATGCCAAACAATAGATTCATGTTTTGTACGGCCTGTCCGCTGGCGCCTTTTAGCAGGTTATCCGCTGCTGAGTGCACCACCAGCTTGGAGCCCACTTTTTCAAGCTGGATCACAGCTTTATTGGTATTTACGATCTGTTTCAGGAAGATGGGAGCGCGGCTTACCACGGTAAAAGGATGGCCGTTGTAAAAGTTTTCAAACAACACATAGAGCTCTTCCAGGGAAAGATCGGTGGTAATGGTGGAGCTGATGAAAATGCCTCTTGTAAAATCACCCCTCCAGGGCACAAAGCTTAAATCGATCTCTGTTCCGGGTTGTAATTGGTCCAGTGATTCGCCGATTTCGCCCAGGTGTTGATGTGTGAGCGTTTTATAAGCCTGTATATTATTGGCCCTCCAACTGAAATGTGATGTGGCGGCCAGCTTCTGGCCGGCGCCGGTAGAACCGGTAATACCGGTAGTATAGATATCTTTAAGGATACCGGTATGCGCCAATGGCAATAATCCCAGCTGGATGGTGGTGGCAAAGCAGCCCGGGTTGGCAATATTTTGTGCGTTTTTGATCGCTTCCCGGTTCAGTTCGGGAAGCCCGTAAACAAAGCTGCGGTTTAGTTGCGACTGGTTACTGTCTTTCCTTAACCGGAAATCATTGGCCAGATCGATGATCCTGACAGACGCATCAATGGGCGTCTCTTTCAAAAATTTCGTGGATTCGCCATGTCCCAGGCAAAGGAACAGCACATCAATATCCTGTGAGATGGCATCTGTAAACCGCAGGTCGGTATCTCCTACCAGATCTGCATGTACATCCGTTACCGGCTTTCCTGCGTTACTTCGGCTGTGAATAAATGCAACGGTTACAAACGGGTGATGAATTAACAAACGGATCAGTTCACCACCGGTATATCCTGCCCCACCAATAATTCCAGCTTTTATATTCATGCCTTCTGTTTTGTTATTTGATTTTCAGCTTTGCAAATTTAAGCGATCTTGTTCGGTTAGCGGGTGTGAACAAACAAGAAATTCCAGCCAATCGGTTTCATTGTTGAAAATCCGATGCGGTTGCCCCGGATAAATTTCTACTCCCTGCCCTTCATGTACTGTAAAAATCAACTGGTCGATTTCAAAAGAACCAGTTCCTTTCAGTATATAAAAAAACTGGGTAGCCTTATTGTGCAAATGCAACTGTTCTCCCTTACCGGGTGGTATCCGTTCTTTTTTTATAGAGAAGTGATCATTACCGGTCAGTACAAACGCTTCGCATCCTGCTCCCCATTGGTAGGAAGCTATGGGCGTGTGGCCGCTGACTACTTTATTTTTCTGCCCGGGCACTTTCTTTTATGAGGTGATAGATGGACGTTTGGTTACCAAATATTCTTGTAAAGCCTTTTACATCTTCTCCGGTAAAGCTTCTGTTGGCTTCGCCATAGCTGCCGAATGCATTGTTCATCAGATCATACGGACTTTCGATGCCCAACACCTGATAGCGGTAGGGATGCAGCTGAAGAAATACATCGCCGGTTACATTGCGCTGGCTGCTTTGCAGGTAGGCTTCAATATCCCGCATTACGGGATCGAGGATCTGACCTTCGTGCAACCAGGTGCCGTAAAATTGGGAGATCTGGTCTTTCCACTGTAATTGCCATTTGCTTAATACATGTTTCTCCAATGCATGGTGTGCTTTAATGATCAAAATGGGCGCGGCGGCCTCAAAGCCTACACGACCTTTAATGCCAATAATGGTATCGCCCACATGAATATCGCGCCCAATGCCGTAAGGGCCTGCAATTTGCTGGAGGTGTTGTATGGCTTCTGTTGGATGCGCAAAATTCTGATCGTTTACGCTTTTCAGTTCGCCCTCTTCAAACGAGAGTTTTACAGCCTCGGTGCCGGTTTGGGTCACCTGCGTAGGCCATGCTTCATCGGGCAGATAGCCGTTTGAGGTAAGTGTTTCCTTGCCGCCAACACTGGTGCCCCAGAGCCCTTTATTGATGGAATAAACCGATTTCTCAAAATTCATTTCCACACCCTTACTTTTCAGGTATTCTACCTCTGCCGCACGACTGAGGTTCATATCCCGGATAGGAGTGATGATTTCCAGTTCCGGTGCCATAATATGAAACACCATGTCGAACCGTACCTGGTCATTTCCTGCACCGGTGCTGCCATGCGCAATGGCGTCTGCATTCAGTTCCCGTGCGTAGTTGGCAATATGCAGGGCCTGGCTCAAACGTTCTGCAGATACACTGAGCGGATAGGTGTTGTTTTTGAGTACATTTCCGTATATCAGGTATCGGATAATAGAATCATAATAATTTTTGACAGCATCTACCGTCTTATGCGATTTTACGCCCAGGTTTTTTGCGTGCTCTTCAATCTTTTTCAACTCATCTTCGCTAAAGCCCCCGGTGTTTACGATTATGCTGTGTACCTCGTATCCTTTTTCTTCGGTGAGGTATTTTACGCAAAACGATGTATCTAAACCGCCACTAAAACCCAGTACAACTTTTTTAGCCATAGTATTCTTAACTTATGATTTGATTTAAATGATGTAGCAAATGACGAATATAGTCCTGTGCAATATATTCTATTGTACAAAGTTCTTTATTCATATACGCCTTTAATGTCTTTTTTTCTTCCGGGAAATGTTTCAGAATAAAGCCAATCTGTTTATTTGATAATTGCCACAAATCAAGCAGCTCTCCCCGGTTCCAGCTATTGTAGGACTGTGTCTTTACCCATTCGTCCTGATTGTAAACGATATTGGGCTCGGATTCATATTGAACCCTGACGAACCGCTGAATATTGTTTTGAGCCGAATCCACCAGGTGTCCGAGTATTTCTTTCTTACTCCATTTGTCGTTGCCTGGTTTTACTGAAAACGAAGGGTCGTCTATATGCTGAATTTTTTCAGTATATAGATGTATGATCTGTGCTAATTGTTCCGCAATTGCCCGCATCAGCATTTCAGTTATAAATGAAACACGCTTTTGAAGAACGATTTTAATGATCCGCCTCCGCTGCCACCTCCGGCTTTATCTTTTTTACGAAAGGCCTTTAAAAATTTCCATTGTTTAAAACGCTGTAACCGCTCCAGCCCGGTTTTGTTTTCTTCAAAGAAGGCCTTGGTTTCCTCCGGCTCATAGTGGTCTTTAGGATCATACAGCATGGCGGTGCACATGCAGTTCTTCCGGTCCTTGCTCATAAGGATCTCGTAATTGACACAGCTTTTGCAGCCGGCCCAGAACTGCTCATCCTGTGTGAGCTCCGAATAGGTAACCGGTTCGTATCCCAGTTCACTATTGATCTTCATTACCGCAAGGCCGGTGGTTAATCCAAATATTTTGGCCTCCGGAAACAATTTACGGCTGAGCTTAAAAATGGTTTGTTTGATCTTTTTGGCAACACCGCTTTTACGGAAATGCGGTGCTACGATTAAGCCTGAGTTGGCCACATATTCTCCATGGCTCCAGGTTTCGATATAGCAAAAACCTACCCATTCTCCACTGTCTGTAAGGGCGATAACAGCCTTGCCTTCGTCGATCTTTTTTTCAATGTATTCCGGACTTCTTTTGGCAATGCCGGTACCACGGGCTTTTGCCGATGATTCCATTTCGTCCGTAATGATCTTTGAATATTTTTTATCAGCAGCTTCAGCTACTCTTACGATAATTTCCTGATTGAGATTGTCCACGATGTGTAGTTAAAATGAATTTGCGGGAGACCAGTCCTGATAGCTTTTTTTTCGGAGCGTTTTCACTGACAGGGCCCAGGTCAAGGGGTTGTCCTGTCAGCAATCAGGACAGCGCATTGGTCGTGGAAAACATACAGCTACGTCAAATCCCACGGCGTAAATCCCCGTGGTTATATTTGCATGAAATGCAACGTGTTTTGTATGTTTTAAAAAGTTATTCATTTAAAAACAAATTGTACTTTCGAAGTACAAAAATAATGCAATATTGAATATTGTGCCATTAATTTTTTTTAATTAAACCATTTTTTATGGAAACCTTACCAATTGAGAACCAAAAGAAAGCAAACAAACGTTCGGGTTGTCGCCGGTATTTTTTTATGGGCCTCCTGGTGTTTATAATTTTAGCTGGCGGATATATCTACTGGAACTATTACAATGTATTTGGCGATGGGGTAAAATCGGGTATCCTGAAAAATGTAGTACGGAAAGGACAGGTTTTTAAAACATTTGAAGGGGAGCTGATCCAGGCTGGTATCAAAGGCGCTGTAGGAGGCGGTGCACAGTCGAACAATTTTGTTTTTTCTATCGAGAATAAACGCATTTATGATACGCTGGCCATACACAGCGGCAAACGCTTTGATCTCCATTATAAAGAATACAGAGGCGTATTGCCCTGGAGGGGCAATACAGTGTATATTGTAGACAGCATCATTTCTATGACGGATGGTGGTGTATCACCTTTTTAATAAAAAAATAGTGGGCCGTTTGTGCAGGTCAATGGTTTCTTTTTGCCACTGCTGAATGGTTCTTGTTTTAATAAACTCTTGCCCGCCCGTGATATCTGCTGCAATACATAGCTTGGTTTGCGGCTGGCATTGTTTAAGTAATGTTTCCAGTAATTGATTATTCCGGTAAGGTGTTTCAATAAAGATCTGGGTGCTGTTTTTACGTTGCGATTCGTTTTCCAGCTCTTTAATGGCTTTGATCCGCTGCCCGTTATCGATGGGAAGATAGCCGATAAAGCTGAATTGCTGCCCGTTTAAGCCACTGGCCATCAGTGACAATAAAATGGAACTGGGGCCCACCAGCGGTACCACCTGCGCCCCGGCCTCCTGTGCTGCCGCAACCAGGAGCTGACCCGGGTCTGCCACACCCGGGCATCCGGCCTCACTGATGATACCGATCGTTTTTCCCGCTTTTAGTTGTTGCCTGAATTGCTGCAATAGATTTGCTTCATCTTTCTGGATGCCGAACCACTCAAAATGGTCGATAACGATCTCTTTCTTTAATTGCTTCAAATAGCGCCGGGCAGTGCGCTCGTTTTCTACAAAAAGCACCGTACATTTTTCAATAGCTTCCAGCAGGTAGGCGGGCAACACCGCCAGGTTGCTTTCGTGCAAGTAGGTAGGGATCAGGTAAATTGTAGCTGTCATACAGCAATGTTACGATAAATCGCAATTATACAACTCCCTGCGAAAGCATGGCTTCTGCCACTTTCACAAATCCTCCGATATTAGCGCCCTTTTCGTAGTTGATATGCCCATCCTTTTCATGCCCGTATTTCATGCAACGGTGATGGATATCACTCATGATCTCTTTTAATTTGTTGTCTACCTTGGTTCTTCCCCAGGAATAGCGCTGTGAGTTTTGCGACATTTCAAGACCGGAAACGGCCACGCCGCCGGCATTTGCTGCTTTGCCCGGGGCGTACAATACCTTTGCCTGGTGAAACGCTGCGACGGCTTCCGGCGTGCAAGGCATGTTAGCGCCTTCTGCTACACAGATACAACCGTTTTTGATCAGCATTTCTGCGTCGGATAAATCCAGTTCATTTTGGGTGGCATTGGGGAGCGCAATATCACATTTAATGCTCCAGGGTTTTTTGCCGGGGTAAAATTCGCAGGGGTAATGCTGCGCATACTCTTTGATACGTCCACGCTGATGATCTTTCAGATGCTTAATATATTCCAGTTTCTCCTGGTCGATGCCCACCGGGTCGTAGATAAAGCCTTCGGAGTCGGACATGGTTAGTACCTTGGCGCCTTTTTCGATGCATTTTTCCGCGGCAAACTGTGCCACATTGCCTGATCCGGAAATAAGTACTTTTTTTCCTAATAAGGACGCTTCCCGTACTTTCAGCATTTCGTCCACAAAATAGATCAGTCCATAACCGGTAGCCTCGGGCCGTATCAGGCTGCCGCCCCATTCAAAAGCCTTACCGGTGAGAACACCGTTAAAGGTACCGGTAATGCGTTTATACTGGCCAAACAGGTAGCCGATTTCGCGTTTGCCCACTCCAATATCCCCGGCCGGGATATCTATATCATCTCCAACGTGCCGGTATAGTTCGGTCATAAAACTCTGGCAGAATTTCATGATCTCATTATCGGATTTTCCCTTTGGGTCAAAATCGGCCCCTCCTTTTCCACCACCCATCGGAAGGCCGGTGAGGCTGTTCTTGAATACCTGCTCAAATGCAAGAAATTTTAAAACGCTCAGTGTTACCGTTGGGTGGAACCTTAGTCCGCCTTTGTAAGGTCCGATGGAACTATTCATCTGAACCCGAAAACCGCGGTTTACCTGTACCGCTCCCTTATCATCAAGCCAGGGAACCCTGAAAATAACTACCCGTTCCGGCTCCACGATCCGTTCCAGGATTTTGCCGTCCCTGTATTTGGGCTGTGTTTCAATGTAGGGAATAATCGATTCTGCTACTTCGGTAACCGCCTGTAAGAATTCCGGTTCTCCGGCATTTCTTGCGCTTACCTTTTCGATAAAAGGTTTGATGAATGCATTCATATTTAAAAAAACTAAGATGGATTAGTGCGGGAAAGTACTAAAATATTTTTTGAACAGGTATTAGTTTTTTTGAAATATTTATACAGAATTGAAGAAAAGTTTAATGGTTTTTCAGTCTTTGGGGTTTAGAGCGCGGTTTTATTATAAACGGGTAAGCTGCCAGGGCAGCCGGGTGGATGGCCAGCTCATAAGGATACGCACTTTATAGCGAGAGCCGGTTTTTGCCAGCAGTAGTAATTAAGGAAAACAGGATGATACCCGCAGCGTATGTTGTTAGTATTGCGCTTTTCCGCCGAAGGCGAGATCGCCGGCATCGCCTAAACCCGGTACGATATATCCTTTTGCAGTGATTTCATCATCGATATCGCCGCACCAGAGTTTCAGTGATGGTTCTTCGCGCAGGATATATTCGATTCCTTCCGTGCAGGCAATGGCAGCAGCTACATAAATGAGCTTTGGACGGCCTACTTCCCGCAGGTACTGGACGGTTTTTACCAGGGATGCTCCGGTGGCCAGCATCGGGTCCGAAATGATCACAATCCGGTCTTCCAGCTCCGGGCTGCTGAGGTATTCGACATTGATCGTAAAACTGCCGTCTTTATGATGCTTGCGGTAGGCCGATACAAACGCATTGTCGGCCTTGTCGAAATAATTCAGCAGTCCCTGATGCAGGGGAAGCCCGGCCCGCAGAATGGTGGCCAGCACGGGCTGCTCCTCCAGCACAAGGGAGTTGGAGATGCCAAGCGGGGTTTGTGTTTCTACTGTTTTATAAGGCAGCTCCCGGCTGATTTCATAAGCGATCACTTCCCCGATACGCTCCAGGTTTCTGCGAAAACGCATACGATCCTGTTGTACCTCAATATCTCTGAGTTCGCTTACCCAATTGCTTACCAGGCTGTGTTGCGCGCTTAAATTTATGACCATGTTGGAACTGTTTATTGCTGTTTCCGGCGGAATAAAAATAAGATAATATTTGAGAATAAAGTGATCAGCTTTCAGTCTTCGGCAACGGGCTGGAGATGTGGGGTTTTAAGGTTTTGCCCGTTGGTGTTTAGCATTTAGCCTTCAGTTTTCAGCCTACAGCATTCAGCGTTTAGCGTTTAGCATTCAGCAATCTGTTATTTTTGGCGAATCTAAAATTTTATTATGATCTACAGGGCTATAGGATTGATGAGCGGCAGCTCGCTTGACGGACTGGATATTGCGTTTGTTGAGTTTCATGAAAATGGGGGGAAATGGCAGTTTGAGATTCAGCAAGCGGATTGTTTGCCCTATTCCCCGGAGTGGAAATCAAGACTGGAAAATGCGGTTTCATTGAATGCACTGGAATATCAGTTGCTGCATGCAGATTATGGTCATTATATCGGGGAACGGGTAAATGAATTTATCGACCGGTATGATTTGCACTATAAGGTAGCGGTAATCGGCTCCCACGGGCATACGACGTTTCATATGCCGGAGCGCAGAATGACCGGCCAGATCGGAGATGGGGCCGCCATTGCAGCGGAAACCGGGCTTACGGTTGTATCCGATCTCAGGGCCCTGGATATAGCTCTTGGAGGCCAGGGCGCGCCCATTGTGCCGGCAGGAGAGCAGCTGTTGCTGGGTCAATACCGCTACTTATTAAACCTTGGGGGGATTGCGAACCTGACGATAAAGGGAGCACGTTACAAAGCCTTCGATATTTGTGCGGCCAACCGGGTGCTGAACCTGCTGGCCGGTGAATTGGGGAAGGCCTATGATGAAAACGGCGCCCTGGCTGCAAGCGGTTTGGTAGATGAAGCGCTGCTCCTTGAGCTGAATGCTTTAAACTATTACCAGTTGCCGGCGCCCAAATCGCTGGCTAATGATTTTGGAACGGACACGGTTTACCCGATCATAAAACGCAGGGGAGGCCGGTTGAAGGATCAGTTGCGTACTTATGTGGAGCACATCATACAGCAGGTGTTGCAGGCGCTTGAAACCGATGCGGATTATGGGCTGGAAGGAGCGCAATTGCTGGTAACCGGAGGCGGGGCCTTGAATGGGTTTTTGATCAGCCGGTTAAAAGCGGTACTGAAAATACCGGTCATCGTTCCGGACGAAAAGCTGGTGTTATATAAGGAAGCCCTGATCATGGCGCTGATGGCCGTGCTGCGCTGGCGGGAAGAAGTCAATGTGCTTAGCTCGGTAACCGGAGCCAGTCGCGACAGTGCCGGCGGAGCCATGTGGCTGGGAGCGGGAGCTTGAATTGTTTCATGTTCATTCAGGTTAGATCGGTTGATAGGCAGGCAAATCACTGATCCTGGGACGTAACCGACCGATTGAGAAAGTGGTTCAGGTTTAAAGTTTCGGGTCAGATGCATTTTTAAGTATATCAAACTTCGCACGCTACCAGGCATTTCCTGGGATATTGAGCCGGGGCAGATCATGGAGCAGCAACGGCATCTTCACTTAAACATTTAATATTTCTGATTTAGTATTTGATTTTTGCTATTTGTTATGTAGTATTTAAAATTTCTACGCTTTATCTTTGACAAATGGAAGTAAATGAGTCTTTAATCAATAAACTGGCGCATCTGTCCAAACTTAGCTTTTCGCAGGAAGAGCAGCTTGAATTCCGGGGTGATCTTGAAAAAATGATCGGTTTTGTAGAAAAGTTAAATGAACTGGATCTGAAAGATGTGGAACCATTGATGCATATGAGCGAGGAGATCAATGTGCTGCGGGATGACGAGGTAAAGGGATCGATTACCCGGGAGGAAGCGTTATTAAATGCTCCCGCTACAGATGGTGTTTTCTTTAAAGTACCCAAAGTGATCCGCAAATAAGGTGCAATCCTCCATCATTCATATCGCCGATCTGCGCAAAAGCTATTTTATGGGGCCGCAGGAATTGCAGGTGCTGAAAGGCGTATCGTTGAACATTAATAAGAATGAATATGTGGCGCTTATGGGCCCCTCGGGAAGTGGAAAAAGCACGCTGATGAATATCCTGGGTTGCCTGGATACACCTACTTCCGGCAGTTATGTACTCAACGGAAAAGATGTAAGCAAGATGGAGGACAATGCGCTGGCTGAAGTTCGGAATAAAGAAATCGGCTTCGTATTTCAGCAATTTAACTTGTTGCCCCGGCTTACTGCGTTGGAAAATGTAGCGTTACCCCTAATCTACGCCGGAATACGCAAGACCGAACGCAACGAAAAGGCCATGCAGATGCTGGAACTGGTAAATCTTACAGACCGGTTTAACCACAAGCCCAATGAGCTAAGCGGTGGTCAGTGCCAGCGTGTAGCCATTGCACGGGCACTGGTGAATGATCCTTCACTGATCCTTGCGGATGAGCCCACCGGGAATCTGGACACTAAAACTTCCTATGAGATCATGGATATCTTTAACCGGATCCATCACAATGGAAATACGGTGATATTGGTAACACATGAAGAGGATATTGCCAATCATGCCCACCGCATCGTAAGGCTTCGCGACGGGGTTATTGAAAGCGACCAGGCGGTGACAAAGGCCGGTTCGCATGTATAAGGTTCCTGGTTCAATATCCGGATGAAACCTGTTCATTTTCACGCTTACACTTCCGATAGTCATCGGGATTCACATTTTCAAATTAAGCAAATGACATTTCGCATTTATACAAAAACCGGGGATCAGGGAAAAACCGCGCTTATCGGTGGTACAAAGGTTTCCAAAGCACATTTGCGGATAGAAGCATATGGAAACATTGACGAGCTCAACTCCTGGATCGGGCTATGCAGGGATGTACAGGGTGATGTGGCGGCAACAGACCTGCTTCGGGAGATACAGGACCGCCTTTTTACCATTGGAGCCCTATTAGCCCGGGATCCGGCGAAAAACACCAAAATGATATTGCCCGACCTGCATGAAGCAGATATTTCCGTACTTGAAAAAGAAATCGATGCCATGACAGCCCGGTTACCGGAAATGAAATCGTTTATTTTGCCGGGAGGCAGTGTTGCGATTTCTTATCTGCATATCGCCCGCTGTACCTGCCGGAGAGCAGAGCGTTCCTGTGTACGGCTGAAGGAAGAAGCGCCTGTTGAGGCCCTTGTTATCAAATATTTAAACCGGCTGAGCGACTACCTGTTTGTTTTGGCACGCTACACCGGCCATCTTACCGGAATCGCCGATATTCCCTGGAGGCCGCGCAGCTCCTGATCCAGCAACGGGAAAACTGCAACTGCTTTAACAAAAATTTAAAAAACGTCCTGTTTCTACGGAATTGATGCTGAACACCTGTTCTTTGCGGAACGGGATTGCCTACCCGCCTTGGCACAAATCTTGGGTTACTAAATGCACGCCAACTTTTAAACCGTAAAAACAGATATATGAAAACAATCTCGAAAGTGATGCTGGGTGTTATGGTAATGAGTGTATTTTTCCTGGGTGCCTGTTCGCGTACCCGCGATGCAATCGGAACAGACACCATCGAAAACATGGTTACCGTCGGTAACTGGAAAAGTGTGATTACCGCAGCGGGCAATGACCTGGTTCCTGCCGGCGGCCGCGCCGAATTCTCAAAACAGGACCATTTGATTCATTACTACAACGTAAGCGGAGACCAGATCCGGACCGATCAGTTTGCCTTTAACAACGGAACCAAAAGGATGACCTGGAACAATGTTGAATATGAAATACAGGAGAATTTTGTGTCTTCCTCAAAAACATTAACGCTGCTGGACCCTACAACGAAAAAGATGGTGGTGGCCTTTTTCAGGGAACGTCAGTAACATAACATCGTTAAAGAAATCGGGAACGGCTCACTGAGCCGTTTTTTTATACGATCAGGCCGTCTTTCATATGCAGCGCCCGGTCGCTCAGCTGTGCCAGTTCTTCGTTGTGGGTAACGATCAAAAAGGTCTGCTGAAATCGTTCACGCAGGTCAAAAAACAGGCGATGCAGCTCACGGGCATTTGTGGTGTCCAGGTTTCCGGTGGGTTCATCTGCAAAAATGATTCCGGGCCGGTTAATAAGTGCGCGTGCCACTGCTACACGCTGCTGCTCACCCCCGCTGAGTTCATTGGGTTTATTTTCCAGGCGATGATCTACCCCAAGTATGGTTAACAATGCTCTGGCGTTTTCCTCCACTTCCTTTTTGCGGCCTCCGCCTAACCAGGCAGGGATGCAAACATTTTCGAGCGCAGAAAATTCCGGCAATAAATGATGAAACTGAAACACAAAACCGATGTTCTTGTTGCGAAAAGCCGCCAGCTGTTTTCCGTTCAGTGTGCTGATGGGCGTCTGGTTCATGGTTACAGAGCCCGTGTCTGGTTTATCGAGTGTGCCCAGTATATGCAACAGCGTACTCTTTCCGCTGCCTGAAGGGCCCACAATGGATACCACTTCTCCTTTGGCAATTTCAATGTCTACTCCTTTCAGAACCTGAACCGTACCATAGGCTTTGTGTATATTTTTCCCCGAAATCATTGTATGGATATATAACTGTAAATATAGGCATTGTGCGATAGACGCGGGTATTAAAAAAAGTAATAGCGAATGCCCAGGCTGGCCTCAATCCTGCTCAGGCTTTCTCTTTTTTCCGCTTCCAGTTTTACAGGTGTTCCGTTAATATGCATGGTAGAGATACTGCCGCCATATACACTGACAGCGGCACCGGCAAACAGGTTGCGCACAATGCGCAGATCGCTTCCCAGTTCTGCCATGGCACCCAGTGTGCCGCCTTTTAACGTGGCGCTTCCCTGATCAAATGCGGCATTATCCCGGAAGCTCATATACCCGAGTGAGACGGCTGATAAAAAATGAAACCTGCCAGATTGACTAATCAGCCGGCTTTGGTAAACCGGACCGATATAGCGGATTTTTACATTGCTGCGTACAAACTGCCCGGTAATAATGTTTCCAGAGCCAAAACTGCTGAATTCGGAATATTTGATTCCCGTTCCAGACTGATGATTGAAGAAGTAATAAAGACCTACATCAAATACAGGGCCACGGGCAATATCTTTATAATAGTCGTTCGCTAATGGTTTTTTTCCCAGGCGGTATGCGTATCCTCCGGAAGCAGCAATCCGGAACCGGGTAGCCAGGTCCTGCTCTGATTGTGCATGAAGTGTAAAAACGGCGATGGTCATTAGCAAGGCAGCAGTGATTTTTTTCAGCATTTTTGGATATTGTTTAGCGTAGATGGGGGTAAAAAGCAGCTGTTTTTTGAAGTTTTAGAAATAAAAATAAGTATTTTTTAAATTACCGAATACAGTTACTTTTGCAAAAAATTGAGAATACCCTGAACCTTGTTTCAGGTATCCTGTTAATAATAAAAAACCGAATATAGTATGTTTTGGACACTTGAGTTAGCCTCTTATTTAGAAGATGCCCCTTGGCCAGCCACAAAAGACGAACTGATTGATTTTGCTATCAGGAGTGGAGCGCCCATCGAAGTGGTTGAAAATTTACAGGAACTGGAAGATGAAGGCGATGTATATGAAACTATTGAAGACATCTGGCCCGACTACCCAACCCAGGAAGATTTCCTGTTCAACGAAGACGAATACTAATATCCCCCGGGAAGCTAAAAATGTTGTAAGCTGCTCCATAAAGGAGTGGCTTTTTTTATGGAGCGGTATTGAAGAAAAAGATTCAAAAAAAGGCGCGGCAGCCGGTGCCACGCCTCATTACATTTATATCTGGGGAGCTTAGCTGCAATGGCCATCCGGGGTACAGGAAGGTCCTTCCGTTATTTCCAAAGAAGGCAACGGGTGCTCCTGGCGCCATTCTGCAAAAGCTTTATCCAGCGTTTGTGTGAATGCTTCCGGGGGCTGGGCTCCTGAAACTGCATATTTGCGGTTAAATACAAAAAAGGGTACACCTCTTACGCCGATCTGCTGCGCTTCATAAAGATCGCGGTTCACCTTGCCGGCATATGCTTCATTGGTAAGTGCTTCGTTTATGTCTTCTTCGGTAAGGCCAATCTCTTTGCCCAGCCGGGTAAGGGTAGGCCGGTCTGCAATGTCAAGGCCTTCTGTAAAATAGGCTTTGAAAAACCGCTCTTCGGCGGCATCACCCCATCCCTTTGTTTTAGCCATCTGAATAACACGATGCGCGTTGAAGGAATTGACCGTGATCACTTTGTCAAAACGATAATCGAGCCCGGCCTGTCTGGCGGATTGTGTAACATGGTCCAGCAGGGACTTCACCTGGTCTTTAGGCAATCCCTTACGCTCGACCAGATATTGTTCATGATCGATTTCTTCCTTTTCGGGAAGCGCGGGGTCCAGCTGGAAGCTTTTCCAGATGATCTCCACTTCCCGGTTATTTGCAAACTGTTCCAGTGCTGTTTCAAAATGCCGCTTGCCGATATAGCAGAAAGGGCACATTACGTCACTCCAGATCTCCACTTGCATTTTATTTGTGTTCATAATTTCCATACTTTAAGTAACAATTTCCCAGGGATAAGGTTGCTGCAATTTTTATGCTCGGTTGCGAAAGCAGGGCTTTTACTGCCATTCCACTGCAAACTGGGTATGATGCGCCGGTGTGACAGCCGCCGATCGCCCCGGGGAAACTCTTTAACGGACCAGGAAAACATTCAGGATGAAGGCATATAAATCAGCCTGATTATTTATAACCCGTGTTTGCGTATGCCTAAAAAGCCGATTTTTGCTGAATTAAATCAGCCTGCATTGCATCTATTGAGAAGCATACTATTGTTCTTTTTTCTTCTTTGTTTGGCGGCACGTTTGAGCGCGCAGGAGGAAACCTCCTCCCGGGTGTTATCGAACCTGCGTACAAAACAGGTGCCCGTGCTGGCGGATAAAGTGCTGCTGGATAGCGTTAGCATTATTCCCGGGAGCTTCCATATGGAGGGCATCGATAGCAGCAGTTATCGTTTAGATTTTGTAAATGCAATGCTGTACTGGATGCATAAGCCGGCAGCAGCCTTCGTAACCGTGCATTATCGCGTGTTTACGGTAAAGTTGAATCCTGTGGTTCAGCGGATGAATTTCGACAGTCTTGTTATGAATTCCGCGGCGCCCATAACTCCCCCCGAAACCGGTGTACGGCCGCGCAGCCAGCTGTTTAATTTTGGTAATATGAATGCACAGGGAAGCTTTGGCCGGCAAATGGGATTTGGCAATAACCAAAGCCTGGTGCTAAATTCGAATCTGAATGTACAACTGAGCGGCATGCTGGCAGATAGCATCGAGTTGCAGGCCGCCATTACCGACAATAATATTCCCATCCAGCCGGATGGCAACACCCAGCAATTAAATGAATTTGATGAAGTGTATATCCGGTTCAAGAAAAAACAATGGCAGCTCAATATCGGGGACATGGACCTCCGGGAAAACCGCAGTTACTTTCTCAATTTTTATAAACGCCTGCAGGGACTGTCGTTTCAAACGACCAACGCACTTTCCAGAAAAACAACATCCGGCACCCTGATCAGCGGTTCAATCGCTAAAGGAAAATTTACGCGTAATGTATTTCAGGGGCTGGAGGGCAACCAGGGACCCTACAAATTACAGGGAGCCAATAACGAACTGTTCTTTATTGTACTGGCCAATACCGAGCGCGTTTTTATCGATGGCGAACTGCTGCAAAGAGGAGAAGACCAGGATTATGTGATCAATTACAACACCGCAGAAGTAAGTTTTACACCGCGCCGCATGATCACCAAGGACAGCCGGATACAGATCGAGTTTGAATATGCCGACCGGAATTTTCTGAATACGAACCTCTATGGGATGCAGGAGCTTAACTTCAATAATAAAGTAAAACTGCGGGTTGGGTTCTTTAACAACAGTGATGCAAAAAATTCTTCCATTAATCAGGTACTGGATAATCGGCAAAAACAGTTTCTGTCGCAGATTGGCGACAGTATTCAAAATGCGTTGTATCCCTCGGCGGTGCTGGATACTTTTGCTGCGGGGAAAGTGCTTTATGCCCGGAGTTATATCATGGAAGGAACCGAGGTGGTTGACTCATTTTATCGATATACCATCAACCGGGATTCGGCGCAGTATAATGTATCCTTTATGGATGTAGGATTTGGCAAGGGCGATTATGTACCGGACAATACCAATGCCAATGGAAAAGTGTTCCGGTATGTGGCGCCGGAAGATGGCCGTAAACAAGGAAATTACGCACCTGTGATGGCGCTGATCACACCCAAAAAGCAACAGGTGCTAACCCTGGGGGTGGACTATGCGCTAACACCGGGCACATTATTAAAGACGGAGGTGGCTGCCAGCAGTTATGATGTAAATACTTTTTCCAGGTTGGATAACGGGGATGACAAGGGTTTTGCGGCTAAAGTAAACCTGTCGAATACTACTACTATCCGCGAAAAGGACAAGTTGCAGCTGGTTTCTTCACTCGATTATGAAATGGTACAGGCCCGGTTTCAGCCGGTGGAGCGCTTACGCGGCGTGGAGTTTACCAGAGACTGGGGCCTGCCCCTGGTAACAGTCCGGGTAGATGAGCACATCATCCGGGCAGCCGCTGGGTTGCAAAGCGGGAGCGGCAACCGCCTGCAATACCAGTTTACCAACTATAACCGCAGCGACCGTTACAACGGCTTCCAGAATGCATTAACGCAGTTTACACAATGGCGGAACTGGACATTCAACAACGAGGTAACAATGACGCAGTACAGCGGTATGCTGGACAAGGGTAATTTCCTGCGTCCTGTGCTGGATGTCAGTAAAAAAATACCAGCCCTGGATAACTGGAGCATCGGCGCCCGCTATACGCTGGAGCATAACGAGAGCCGGAATAAAGGAACAGATACTTTAAATGCAACGGCATTTTCATTTGATACCTACACGTTTTTCATAAAATCGGATGAAGCCAGACAAAACCATTACGGGATCAGCTTTTTTACAAGAGAAGACCAGTACCCGGTATTTAAAGATTTTGTAAAAGGTGATCGCAGTTATAACCTGAATTTTAAGGCCGAGTTGTTATCGAATGCACACCGGCAGTTATACTTCAATACAACGCTTCGGAAATTAAAGATACTCAATGCCGCAGTGAGCAAGCAGCAGGAGGAGAACACATTGCTTTCCCGGATCGAATATAATATGAATGAGTTTAAGGGATTCCTTACCGGCAATATCCTGTATGAAGCAGGTTCGGGGCAGGAGCAAAAAAGGGAATATGCCTACCTTGAAGTTCCGGCCGGTACGGGTCAGTATACCTGGATCGATCTGAACCAGGACAGTATACAACAACTGAATGAATTTGAACTGGCCGCCTTTCCTGACCAGGCCCGGTTTATACGAATCAATACACCTACCAACCAGTATATAAAAGCCAACTATAACACGTTTAACTACAGCCTGGGACTGAACCCGAAGCTGTTGTGGAATCATAAAGCGGCCAGCCGGTTTCAGCAGTTTCTGGCACGGTTTAACTGGACCAGCACTTTGCAGATCTCCCGGAAGGCGCAGGCTACCGGGCTTGTGGAGCTGAATCCGTTCCGTTATGCATTAAATGATACCAGCCTGATTGCGATGAGTTCGGTACTGGTCAATACCCTTTCGTTTAACCGGTTCAGTACGGTTTGGGGGGTGGATATCAGCAATCTTCAAAATACCGGGAAAACCTTGCTGACCTATGGCTATGAAAGCCGTAAAACCAAAGAATGGTCTTTAAAATACCGGCAGTTTTTGGGCAGTAGTTTTACATTTAATTTGGAAGGCAGGAATGGGATACAGGCCCTGTATTCGGACAATGCTCAATTTGATAACCGTAATTATGAAATTACAAAAAACAGCGCGGAACCTTCGCTTTCATTTATCAGCGGAACCACCTTCCGGGTGATGGCGGGTTATAAATATGAAGTACGCAAAAATAAACCGGTCTATGGCGGAGAGAAAGCTGTATCCAATGCGCTTACCGCTGAAACAAAATACAATATTCTGCAAAGTGCTGCGTTGACAGCCCGTTTTACGCTGGATCAGCTGAAGTATACGTCGGCTGCTGCCAACACCACTACCGTAAGTTATATCATGCTGGATGGATTATTGCCCGGAAAAAATTATTTATGGAATGTTATGCTTACCAAACGGCTGATGAGCAACCTGGAACTGAATTTTCAGTACGATGGCCGCAAACCCGGAGCGACAAAAACCGTACATACCGGCAAGGCATCACTGACCGCGATCTTTTGACCGGCTTAAATAGGGCGGGATGGGACCTCTGCATCAGCAGCGGGCGCACCGGACTTGCTGCCGCTCACAGGCGTGATCTGTGCTGAGGTAAGCAGGAAAAACAGGTCTGCGATACAAAACCCCAGCCAGTATAAATAGATGCCCAGGTGAAACCGTTCTCCGAGCCATCGGTGCGAAAGTGAATTGCGGAAATCGGAATAGGTGCTGTAAAGTCCGCCCAGGAAGATCAGGAGAAAAGCGGCAAGCAGGAGCACCCGTTTATGCCCTTTGAATTTTTTATCGATGGCATACAGCAAAAGGGTTGCAAGCAGCAGCACCAAAAGGCAAACAAGCGCAGCCTGCCACCATATTTTAAAAAAACGATAGCTCTTGTAAAAGGTGTTCACTCCAACACGGCCCACCAGGGAGATACCGGATGTTAATATGCCTGACAAGAGTGCTGTGAATAAGAGGAGCACCAAAAGGACGTAATAATTTCTTTTCATGAGTGTCTGAAATTTTAGCGATAGGCTGTTTGCTGCACCAGCTTCCCGAGCAGCACGATCTGTCCCAGGTGATAGTATACATGCTCGATCATGGCGTCAATATTCCGTTGCCAGGTGCCATATTTTTCGTCTGTAAATGCTGCATCCAGTTGTGCCGGAGTCAGCTGCGCTACATATGCCGAAAACCTTTCGGCATCGGCCCATAGCTTGGTTAATAATTGTTCCCAGTCTTCCTGCGACCGGATCGGAGGCGCATCAAAACTAAACCGGTCGTGGATATCGAACGTCCCTCCTTCAAATACGTTCAGGATGCCGGCGATATAATAATTGATATGAAACGCAAGTGCTGCAATGGTATTAAGCGTTCCGATACGGGTAGTAGCCTGCTGCCAGTCAAGGCCAGACAGGGTGGCTTTGAGATTGGTGGCGGCAACCCAATCGCCATTGAGATGTACTTCCCGGAATCGTTTTGCCAGTTGTACGGACTGCTCCATAATGGGTTGATTTTATTGTAATCCTTTTGAAATTGTTTTTGGAACCGGCTGTTCCGCTGGTTCAGGATATAAAGATACTTCCGCTTATTCAAAAACGGGAGTAACGGCATACCCGTTCTGCTTTAGAAGGCGGATCATCCCGTTTTCTCCTCCCAGATGTCCTGCACCAACGGCGAACAGCGTGGGCGCTTTTTTCATTTTCCCAGGCAGCAGCTTCATCCAGTTATGATTGCGCTCTTTGAGCAATCGCGTTTGTTGTACGGTACTCATAAAGGCCGGGTCATTCATCAGACCGGTGAGGCGAGGCAGGTCTTCTGTTTTGTAAACCTGTACCAGGTCTTTGATAAAGTGAGGAGCTTCTTTCATTCCTTGCAGGGTATTCAACAACTCGTCGATCGTGTTCATCGACCGGATCATCTGTATCTGGAAGGCTACTGATTCCAGGTGATCGATCTGTAGCGAATCATCCTGGGCCAGGGTATAGAGCTCCTTTTCCATCATTTTTACCGCGGAAGGATCAGTACAATTGAAGGTTTTCAGGGTCAGCACCGAAGTGATTCCAAAGGGAGACATATAATTCAATGCTTCGGGCGTTAACTGGTATGCTTTCAGCAGGCTGTCCAGGGCCTCGCGCTGTTCCTTTGGCACTTTTTCCAAAATGCCGGGCACGGGTTTCATCAGATCCATCAATTGATCGGCTCCATCCATGGCGTCGATATCTGCCTCAAATGTTACGGTGCGTACCTTTTTGAGTACGCTTTTTAATTTCGGCGGAACCTCAAAATCTTCTCCACAAACCAGGTGCATGGTGCCTAATAGATAGGAGGGCGCCGGCAAATGATTGCCGCTGATCTTCCAGAGCAAAGAACGGGCTTCCTGGGCCTTTAACGAAAGGCCGGAAATAATACCGGTAAACAAAAGGAGCAGCGTCCTTCTCTTTAAATAGTTAAACCTGTTGGTGTGTTGCCGCCTCATATTTAAAATTAAAGATAGCTGATGCACATTAAAAAAAGCGGCCGGCTTAGGGCCACTTTTTTTCCGATATATTTTACCCATTCTTTATTTTGAGGGAACCACTTCATATACGGTCTTGCCATCAGCCGTAACCTCTTTATAGTAAGTGCCTGCAGGTGAGCGGAACCGGGTTTTACCGTCTATGGTGACCCGGGTTGAATTTTTGGGCAGCTGGTCAAACTGGTCTCCAACCTGGGGGCGGGTATCATAAACCGCATCGTTTCTTTCCGTATCGTTATTGGCGGCTGGTTCAATGCTGGTCGGCTCGTCATCAGCATCCATCCTATCGTCGTTGGAACGCTGCGTTCTTGCTTCTTCCGTATCCAGTGTTCCATTGGCTCCTGCCACCACATATATCCGCTCTCCATCTTCATTCATATCGGGGCGGTAATAAGTGCCGTTGTATTCATAATAGGTATCTCCGTCAATTTTACGCATCCGGGCGCCGTTGGGCAGGCGCATGGTAACGGATCCAAGTGGGGGTGCAACCACCTCATAACCGCCTCTATCCCGCTCCATGAAATAGGTGTTGTTGCGGTAGTAATAAGGAACGCCGCCATAATAAACCCTGCGTGCTCCCGGTGGCAATGCATAAATAGTGGCGCCGATTGGCGGAAGGACAATGCCTACTGAAACCCCAACATTCGGTCCGTAACCATACCGGTAATATGGAGCCGGCCATCCAAAAACACCGCCAATACCAATAGACATTCTTGGTGCCCGGTAATAGGAATGGCTTCTGTATACCCGGTGCGGATAACGCCGGTACTGTGCAAAACTGTCTATGGCCAGGAAAAGGCTGGCGCCCAGCAGGAACATTCCCAGTTTTATAACGTTTTTACTCATTGTTTTTTTATTATATTTATTGGACGATAAAAAACAGCAAAACGGTGGCAGTCCCGGGCTGCGATGTGTAAAAAAAATGCTAAAAATAAATTTCATATAGTATGCAATCCAAGGCAAAAACGGTGTCGGATTATTTAAAAGAAATACCGGAAGAGCGATTGTCAGCGATTGAAAAGTTGCGGAACCTGATTCGAAGGCATTTACCTGAAGGCTACGAGGAAGTTATGAACTACGGAATGATCGGTTATGTGGTGCCTCATCAAATTTACCCTGCCGGTTATCACTGCGCCCCTGATCAACCCCTCCCGTTTATAAATATGGCCTCCCAAAAGAACGGAATTGTATTGTATCACATGGGATTATACGCGGACCAGGACCTAATGAGCTGGTTCTTAAAAGAATATAAGCAAATTTCCGACAAAAAACCGGACATGGGAAAAAGCTGTATCCGGTTCAGCAAGCCGGATCAGATCCCTTTTGATTTGATAGCGAAACTCTGCGAGCAGGTTACAGTAGCCGACTGGATCGCTTTATATGAAAAGAGCTTTGTTAAAAACAAAAACCGCAGGTCTTCCGAAAAATGACCTGCGGCAGTAGATAATTTCCTGTTTTACGTTTTTTACCTCCTTGATGAACGGCTGTTGTTGCTGTTTGACCGTCCCTGGTTACCTCGGCCGGAAGACGGAGGCGCCTGTTGTATGCTCCTGGATGGGGGCGGGGGGCTGTAAGAACGTTGAGGTGTTACAGCCCTTGACCGCACATCAGAAGACCGATTGCCGGAGTTGCTTCGTTCATTGATCCGGTTATTGTTTTGCTGACGATAATATTCCGCATTGCTGCGATTTGTATTCACCCGGTACCGATCCCGGCTATTATTACTATATACCCTTCTCCGGCTATCATACCTGTTGCGGTCCTCATAACGGCGGTAATGCCGGTTGTTACGGTAATACCGGTTATTGTAATAATAGCCGCCATTACCATAGTAGCCATAGTACCCCGGAGAATAGTAATAATAGGGGTTGTAGCCATAATACCCGTCGTAGTACCCCCCCGAGGGATAGTAGGTATCCGCACAGGAACTAAGGCCTGCTACTAACGCGATCAGAGCTCCGGTAACCAGCAGACGGGTTTTATTGAATAATTGTATTTTCATTGCCTGCTATTGTTTTTGTTAAAGAAAGATTTAGTATCAATAACGGCGCTTATTATGCCCGGGGGCAAAGTCTCTTGCTGATTGTGCACCGTAGTATTTTTTTGCCTGGCCCGGAGGCATCTGCTTGTAATACCGCTGTCCGTGCCCATAATAACCATTGGACGGATAATAAACATCAGCACAGGAGCTGAATATAATCGATAAAAACAATATGATCAGCAGGCTTGCTGCTCCGGATTTAGCGACGCTTGTTGTTTTCATGTTGGGGATTTTAACGGCCTATGAATCAAAATTTGTACCAACAGTCGAGCCACCCGGTAGGGGTGGCGACTATTGGACCATTTTAAAGCTTATGAATCATACGCTTATCCTTTAATAATAATGTACCCGTTTGTGCTGCCGGTGATAACGGTAATATTTTTTTGCGTGCCCGGGCGGCATATGCCGGTGATGCCGGTAACGATAGTGATGCCGGTACACGGGGTATGATCTGCCTTCATAATACCGGCTCCGGTGCGCTACGGGATAATAAGCCACCACTACAGGGCGGCCGTGCCGGTAACTTTTTCTGTAATGTTTTGTATAATTTTTTTCATACCGGTAGTGCTGGGCTTCCGATTTCGAGATGCCCACTACCAGCAGTACAAATGCCAACAGGGCTAGTTTCACTTTCATAACATTTTTTAATTGGGTTGCTTGATTAAAAAGTCGTCACTTATATGACGTTTACAAAGCGCTAACGGCTGTTAATGAAAATTAAATATTCTGATATCGGGGTAGGTTTCAAAATCCAGCGGCAATCTCCGGAGGGATTATTCGATATGCCGCGTTACACGCAGATGGATCACCGGGGGAAGCAACAGCAGCCTGTTGTAATGCGCATGCAATGGGCTTCCATAGATGCGAAGGTGTTCTAGCTATATGATTGTGCGATCCGGGCTATATTCAGGCTGCGTGCGGACGCATTAAATATTTCGCGATAGGTTCCGTTAAGTGCCACAAGTTGTTCATGCGTGCCCCGTTCTACCACACGACCCTGTTTTAATACGTAAATAATATCAGCATCAACGATCTGTGAAATCGAATGCGAGATGATGACCACTGTCCTGTTTTGTTTGATCGCATCCAGGCTGTTTTTGATTTGTTCGGTGGCGATCGCGTCCAGGCTGGCAGTGGGTTCATCTAAAAAAATGATTGGAGGATCCTTCAGGAACAGCCGGGCAATAGCAATGCGTTGTTGCTGGCCGCCACTCAGCGCTTGTGCGTCACTTTCATATTGTAGCGGCAACTCTATGATCTGGTCGTGCAGGCTGGCTTTTTGTGCAGCGGCAATGATCGCTTCCTTTGTGGCATCCATTTTCCCATAACGGATATTGTCTTCAATAGAGCCTTTAAAAATATGGTTCTTTTGCAGCACCAGCCCGATTTCAGTCCTCAATGCCTGGTTATTGTATGCATCCAGGTTCACGCCGTCTAACATGATGGCGCCACTGTCCGGTTCATAAAATTTGTTGAGAAGGTTGAGGATGGTACTTTTTCCGGCGCCGCTCAACCCGACCAGCGCAGTGGTTTTTCCGCCGTCTATTGTTAAGGTTACATCGTGCAGGGCCCTGGTGCCATTGGGGTAAGTGAAATTTACCTGCTGCATCGCAAAGTTGCCCTTTGTCACTTCTTCTTTATAAGTACCGGATTTTTCGGTAGCGTCTTCGGCATCCAGTATCTGAAAATAGGCTTCGGCATAAATAAAGGCATCGTTTACCTCATCGTAAATACGGTGCAGCTGGCGGATGGGGGCCGATACGTTATTGAAGAGCATGATATGCAGCATGATGGCGCCGATGCTGATCTGGTGCCCCAGTACGAGGTAGGTAGTCAGGATAATGATGAGCACCACCCCGATCTGTTCAATAAAGGATTTGATCCCGTCGTAACGGAAATTGGTCTTGCGGGTGTACAGTTGATCCCGGGTGAGCTGATCCTGAATTTCGAGCTGTTTTTTTTCTTCATAAGGCTCGCGCACAAAACTTTTGATCACCGTTACGGATTCAATAAGGTTCAGCAGTCCGTTATTCTTGTTTTCCCGCCCCCTGCGCAGTTGCCGCCGTACGCCCTGCAGCTTTTGCGCCTGCCGGCTGCTTACATAAAAGTATGCGGGGAGGATGACCGTTGCTACCAGTCCTACTTTTACATTGGCCACGTACATAATCACCAGGGCGAGGATGGCGTTGGAGAACAGGGGCAGGATATCGATAAAAAAGTTTTGTACCAGCCGGGTCAAACTTTCCACACCCCGGTCGATCCTGGTTTGCAGGCGGCCGGACTGATTTTCCGGTGCTGCATAAAAGGCCATGCCATAGGTGAGTATCTTTCTGATGGCAGCTTCTGAAAGAAGATTGCTGACATTGATCCGGATCTTTTCACCATAGAATTTCTGCCCGAACTGAATAAAGATATTTATCAGTTCCTTGGTAAAGAGAATAATGGAAATATACAACAGGAGGCGTAATCCTTCCTGCATGGGATCAGGTTGCTGCAAAAGTGCGTCTACATGATCTACGGTATATTTCAGGATGAGTGGGTTTACCTGCGCTGCAAGTGATCCGATCAACGTAAGTGCCAGTGTTCCGAAGATCATGGTGCGGTAGGGTCTCACGAAGGGCCAGAGCTGTGTTACAATATGGGCGAGATTGAGCGTTTTTGTAAAGGGTTTGGACATGGACGTTTTGAATGGGGAATGGTGAATGCTATGATTTGGGCACAGCAGCTGAATGGAGCGTCGCAAGATCGCTGCCCTATGCACTGTCGGCCGGTAAAAAAAAGTCCGGTTTACCGTTATGCACAGTGAACCGGATTTTTAGACGCCGAAAAAATTAAAAACGTTCGATGATACCTGCAATACCCTGTCCGCCTCCCACACAGGCCGTTACCATACCATACTTTTTGTGCAAACGCTTCAGGTCACCAAGTACCTGGATGGTGAGTTTGCAGCCGGTGCAACCCAGGGGATGTCCCAGGGCGATGGCTCCTCCGTTGATGTTGACAATATCAGGATTCAGGCCGGCCTCCCGGATCACTGCCAGGGATTGTGCTCCAAAGGCTTCATTTAATTCGATGAGGTCGATATCGTTTAGCGCAAGGCCGGCACGGCTTAAGGCTTTAGGGATAGCCGCTACCGGTCCGATGCCCATAATACGCGGATGTACCCCGGCCACGGCGCTGGCTACCAGCCGGCCAATGGGTTGCAGCTGTAGCTCCTGCATCATTTTTTCACTCATCACCACCACGAAGGCTGCGCCATCGCTGGTTTGTGAAGAATTGCCCGCTGTAACCACCCCGTTAGCAGCAAAAACCGGCTTTAGCTTTTGCAAGGCTTCCATGGAAGTATCTGCACGGGGGCCTTCGTCTGTATCTACCACAAATTTCTTTACCTGCCGTTTCCCCTTAGGATCTACATATACCTCTTCCACTTCTACAGGAAGGATGCCTTCTTTAAAATATCCGTTCCGGATGGCGTTAATGGCTTTCTGGTGCGATTGATAGCTGAACGCATCTGCATCTTCACGGCTGATATGAAACTCCTTGGAAACGGCTTCTGCAGTTAAACCCATGTTGAGGTAATAGTCCGGTTCATCACTGGCAATAGAATAAGAGGGCACGGTTTTCCATCCGGATGCCGGTACCAGGCTCATGCTTTCGGTACCGCCGGCAATAATGCAATCGGCCTGGCCGGTGCGGATCTTGGCCGTGGCCATGGCAATGGTTTCGAGTCCTGAGGCGCAATACCGGTTGATGGTGGCCCCCGGTACTTCGATGCCCAGGGCGCGGGCGGAGATAATGCGTCCTACCTGTAACCCCTGTTCTGCTTCGGGCACGGCATTCCCTACCAGCACATCGTCAACCCGGTTGGCCTCCAGCTGCGGCAGGGAAGCCATCAGGCCTTTGATAACGGTGATGGCAAGGTCGTCCGGACGGTAAAAGCGGAACCCGCCTTTTTTAGCTTTACCAACTGCAGTGCGGTAGCCGGCAACAATATATGCTTCTTGCATGGCATGTGTTTTTAATGATAACAAAAAATAGTTGTTTATGCAACTTATTTAATCAAATATACTCATTTTTTCAAACATGCCAGTACGCATTTACATGACTGCGGTATTTTATTTTTTTCTGCAATTTTTTTTGACATTTTGCGACTTTTTGCTGTTTTCCTGTTTATCTTTAGGAATAAATTAACGGTTGTGTTAAAGAAAGAACGACAAGCATATATTCTCCACCGCCTGGATCTGCACAACAAGGTGCTGAGTGCCAAGCTTTGTGTAGACATGAATGTGTCTGAAGACACGGTTCGAAGGGATTTGCAGGAGCTGGCGGAAGCGGGCCGGCTCATAAAAGTGCATGGCGGTGCACTGTCGCTGGCCTTTAATGAAGTTCATTTTAACAGCAGTCCGGTGTACTCGCAAACGCAGAAGGCGGTGATAGCGCAGAAAGTGATCGGGTTGATCAAGGACAATATGTATGTGCTTACGAGTGGGGGAACAACCATCATCGAGATGGCCAAACGGCTTCCGCCGCAACTGCGGGCTACATTTATTACAGGGAGCATCCCGGTATTGAACGCTTATATCGCGCATCCCAATATCAATGTGGTGGTGGTGGGCGATAAGGTAAATAAAGAGTCCAAGATCACGGTAGGAGCCAGTGCCATCGCCAAGATTAAAGAAGTAAACGCCGATCTGTGCATCCTGGGTACGAATGCCATTGATTTGCGCCGGGGTATAACAGACAGCGACTGGGAGGTGGTAGAATTGAAAAGAGCAATGGTGGCCACTGCCGCCAAAACGGTTTGTTTAACCATTGCAGAAAAATTGAACTCATTTGAGGCACTGCAGGTGTGTGAACTGAAACAGATCGATTACCTGGTTACTGAACTGGATCCGGATCATGAGTTGCTGCAGCCTTACGTAAGGGCCGGGATAACGGTATTGTAAATTCATAATGTAAAAAATCCATAATGAGAAATTATTATTTTAACAGGTGCGTCCTGCTTGTTATGTTGCTTTGTTTTTCCCTGCTGGGCAGCGCTCAGACGAAAACCATAACGGGAACGGTAAGTTCTGCCGAAGGCACGCCATTGCAGGGTGTGACGGTGAACGCCGGAGGAACGGCTGTGATGACAGACGAATCGGGGGGGTATAAGATTCAGGCCCGGGAAGGATCGAGCCTTGTTTTTTCTTTTGTAGGGTATCTCAGCCAGACTGTTACAGTGGGTAAGGAAAATACCATTTCGGTTGTGCTGCAGGCCGGGCAATCCAGTCTGGATGAGGTCGTTGTAGTAGGGTATGGCACTCAAAAGAAAGGAAACCTGACAGGAGCCGTATCAACTGTAGACCTGAATAAATCGCTTTCTAGCAGACCCATCGCAGATGTAGGGAGGGCATTGCAGGGCGCTGCATCGGGTCTTAGTATAATTGTTCCCAGCGGCGAAGTGGGTTCTGATCCGCTCATTAAAATAAGGGGGCAAATCGGGTCTTTGAATGGAGGCAGTGCACCATTGATCCTTTTGGATAATGTCGAAATTCCAAGTATTCAGGTAGTGAACCCCACGGATATAGAATCCATTACGGTATTAAAAGACGCAGCTTCTGCATCCATTTATGGAGCAAAGGCTGCCTTTGGCGTAATACTTATTACTACCAAGAAAGGATCCGGCACCGGAAAGCCTATTGTTTATTATACCAATAATTTCAGCTGGCAAAATGTGTGGAAAGATCTGAAAATGGCTGATGTGGATGGCTTGCGGTATACGGTAGATGCCGCAGAACGTATCGGAACTTTTACGCCCGTAGGTGCTTTTTATTATGTAGATAGAGCTAGTTATGAAAAAGCGGTGGAATGGAAAAATAAGTACGGCGGAAGTATTGGTCCGGATGATCCTACGGTTTTTGGCCGCGACTGGTATGTACAGGGAGCGAATAATCAAAAAATGGGTGTCAGAACATATGATCCCTATGATTATATGGTAAGAGAATGGGCTCCGACATCGCAGCATAATTTATCTATTGGTGCAAGAACAGAGAAGATTTCGTACAACATAGGACTTGGTACTTTAAATCAAAGTGGTATGCTGAAACCAGCTAAGCTGGATGATTTCAAACGGGATAATGCATCCCTGCGGATATCAGGAAAAATCAATGATTATGTAACCGTTCGTGCCGGGGCAATTTACTCTGCAAGGAATAAGCAATATGCTTATGCCACCAACTCTACCACTGCAGATCCCTGGCTCTACCTGTACCGGTGGAGCTCTTTATATCCGCTTGGCAAAGATGAGAATGGAGATCCCATTCGCAGTCCCGAAAGTGAAATAGCTGCAGCCAACACAGCGAACATAATGACTAAGTACATGAATTTTAATCTGGGCGCAACGGTGCATCTTATGAAAAACTGGAGGTTTGACTTTGACTACACATATACCGACCAGAATGAAACCTGGAAAAGACCCGGTACCCGGTTTACGGCCCGTAACTCGTGGGTAGCGCCAAGGGCAAGGCTGGATGCCGGAGGCAACCCTGTATATGTGAACAGCGAAGGAAAAGTGGTGGCCGCCAGTGATCCGGGGGCCATTAAGGCCTTTGATCTTTCGCTGGAAACCTATACCGCTCCGGGTTCCAATCCGGATCATTTCGCCCGCACTGTAACCAATTTTTACAGCAGCACGATTAACGCCTATACAACCTATAACTGGAAACCACAGGCTGATCATAATTTTAAATTTATACTGGGGGTGAACCGGGTAGCAGGTACAACGGAATGGCAGTCTTCACAAATAAATAACCTGTCCAATATTCAAAATCCCCAATTTCCCTTCGGTACGGGTACAGAAACAGTTGCCGGGGATAAAACCTGGGAAGCACAGCTGGGTTATTTTGGTCGCATCAACTATGCATTCAGAAATAAATATTTACTGGAAGGAAACCTGCGCTACGACGGATCTTCAAAATTTCCTTCTGATCTGTGGTGGCGGTGGTACCCTTCATTTTCCGCAGGTTGGGTAGCCACTGAGGAATCCTTTATGGATTGGGCAAAACCTGTGCTGAGCTTCTTAAAAATCAGGGGTTCATGGGGTACTATCGGGGATCAGACCGTACCGAATAATTTATACCTTCCCATTATGCCCAGTGGAAAGTCAACCTGGGTAAATGCCGTTGGGGCCAGGGTTCCCTATGTGGGATCTCCTGTAGCAATCGACCCCAATATCTACTGGCAGAATATTGTAAGTTCAAATATTGGGTTTGATATGGGATTCCTGGAAAATAAGGTCAATGTTTCTTTTGACCTGTTTAAAAGAAATACGGAAGATATGATTGTGCCGCTGGAAGGCATCCCGTTCACTTTTGGTGCTACTCCGCCGCTAGGTAATTATGGTTCATTGAGTACAAAAGGCTGGGAACTGACAGTAGATTTCAATCACCGGTTTAAGAACGGGCTCGGTCTTAACCTGAGAGGAAATATTTCAGATGCCCGGACGGTCCTTACGGGAATCGGAACAGGACAGCAGGTAAACGGCAATTACAATGGAAAAGATATTGGAGAAATTTGGGGCTACCGTACCGACAGGCTTTACCAAAACGAAGATTTTGAACTGGATGGCAATGGTAAACCGATATTGATCACACTTACTTCGAACGAAAGCTCGCTGTATGCAGGAAAAAAAGCATATAAGCTAAAGCCTGGACCTAATGGAGAAAAGCCGGTGTATCAACCCTACTTGCAAAATTCAGATAACTTCTTTTTTGGACCTGGCGATGTGAAATTCCGGGACGTCAATGGTGATGGTGAAATAAATGATGGTAAAGGATCATTGAAAGATCACGGTGATTTGCAGGTGATCGGAAACTCCACTCCGCGTTACGAATGGGGTGCGTGGGTAGGGCTGGATTATAAAGGTGTTGACATCAGTGCTTTCTTCCAGGGTGTTGGTAAGCGCGAGATATGGGGGGTAGGCTTCCTGACCACTCCCGGATTCAACGCCAGCGACGGCGCCATGCCCCAGGCTATTGCGGGTAATTACTGGAGACCTGATAATACAGGGGCCTTTTATCCTGCTGCTTATAATAATGCCGGCAGCAATAACGCAAATAACATGCAGGTGCAGGACCGGTACCTGTTGAATATGGCGTACACCAGGCTGAAAAATCTTACCCTGGGGTATACCATACCGGAAAGAGTGACAAAACGGGTTTGGGTGACCTCACTGAGGGTATATGGAGCCCTGGAGAACTTCTTTACATGGGATCACCTGGGCGATCTGCCTATCGATCCAGAAAGTATCAGCGGTTACTCCATGTGGAACTCAAGCAACTATAACTCAGGCCGTACCGGAACCGGTGTTCCGGCATTTAAATCTGTTTCATTCGGACTTCAACTGATTTTTTAAATATTGCAATTATGAAATACTTATATAGTATCGCCATCTGTTTAGCTTTTTTGTCTTGTAATAAAGAGGTGCTGAACAGGCCGCCCCTTACCAATTATATGGATGATAAATACTGGCGCAGTGAAGATGATGTTCGCATGTATGTAAACACCTATTATCCCAACTATTTTAACGGGTATAATACTTCGTTTACAGTTGACTATACCCCTGTAAGGGGATATACATTCAACGATGACCTGACAAAAAAGAACGTACAGACCAACTTCGAAAGTACCATTCCCAATTCAAGAGGTTCGTATTCGGAAGGAGCTGAATGGCTGCAAAACTATGGTGGGCCAACATGGGATTTTGCCTGGGTACGGAAATCAAATGTGTTGCTTGACCGGCTGGATAATGTTGTGAAACCAAAGATCTCTGATGAGGCATACAAACACTGGGCCGCGGTAGGCCGGTTCTTTAGAGGATTTGAGTACAGTCGTCTGGTAAGTGTATTTGGGAAAGTGCCTTATTATGATAAGGTGATTGCGCAAAGTGACATGGATGCGCTTTATAAAGACCGGGATGACCGTGGTATGGTCATGGACAAAGTGTATGATGATTTTAAATATGCGCTGGCCAACATGCGTGAGAATGATGGTGCCCAGCTTTTAAATAAGTATGTTGCAGCGGCCTTTATTTCGAGGCTGATGCTTTTTGAAGGTACATTTGAGCATTACCATGGAATTGATGAAGCCAGGGCAAAAAAATACCTGGAATTTGCTGTGGAGGCTGCCGGAATAGTAATGGGTAACCCCGCATACAAGTTCACCAGTGATTTCAAAGCATTGTTTTCATCGGATAACCTTGCCGGAAATCCAGAAGTGATCCTCTACCGGTCTTATGATGCAGCACAGAATATTACCCATGCTATCGGCTCTTATCAAAACGGAACAGAAGTGGTGGGGGTAGATGCCAACCTTGTGCTTATAAAGTCGTTTATTCTGAATGATGGCCAGGTGTGGCAAAATTCCCTTTTGCCAAATGCCAATAGCTTTTCCATTGCTGATTTGATAAAGACCCGTGATCCGCGTTTTGAAGCCTCATTCTTTGACAAGCCATTGGGTAGTTCGGCTACACTTTTATATGGCTTTAAGTTCGCATCCCGCGAAGCGCTCACTTATTTGGGTAAACCTTATCCACCAGCCTGGGGTAGCAATACCAATACCAGCGACGCTCCTGTTATACGGTTGGCTGAAGTGGTGCTGAACTGGGTAGAAGCAAAAGCCGAGTTGGCGGAGCATTTTGGAGGCCCGGCCGTAACCCAGGATGATATTGACAAATCCATCAATGCGATCCGTGACCGTCCGCTGGACGGCGCCGCTATTGCCAAGGGTATTCAAAAAACAAAGCACCTGATGTTGTCGTCGCTGCCTGCTGACCCGGCAAGAGATGCCGATGTGTCGCCCTTGCTTTGGGAAATACGCCGTGAAAGAAGGATGGAGTTTGTGTTCGAATTTGCAAGGTTGATGGATTTGAAAAGATGGAAGAAAATTCAGTATATGGATTTCAGCAGGAACCCGGATTATTTCCTTGGACCATGGGTAAACGTAAAAGCGGAGATTCCTTCAGCGCTTAGCGCCACAACGGTTAATAAAGCAAGGGTTAAGAAGGCCGATGGAACTGTTGTTACATATAATGGAAACAATGCTGCAGATATGATCGGATATTGGATGGTTGAAAATGCATCAAACAGGAACGCTTTTACGGACAAAGTATATATGTCGCCTTTAGGTACATCGCAGATCCAGGAATATGAGTCCAGAGGGTATAAATTATCACAAACAACAGGATGGTAAGATAGAAAAGTAAACTTAAAACTTTCATACTTACCGCCGCTTCTTCGCGAGCAGAATTGCATGAATTTGCAGGTTTTTTATAGAAGCTGCTTGTTTTAATGGTTTTTTTTACATATCTTTAACAGGGTTTATAGAAAATTGACAAAATACCAGAATTATTGACATTGGGAGGACATTAGTCAGCTGCTTGATTTGTGTGCAGGGAGCCATTTTTATGTAAGTTTTCCGGAAAGTATCCGGAGAAGTAAACCTTTACAATTGTGCTGATATTCTTTTGAGCCTCCTGCAGAAGATCTGATTTACGATAAAAATTAAAATAGACGGACAATTATGAGAAAGTGCGCTTTACCGGGGATGGTATTGTTCATCCTTTTCTTTACGCTTCCTTATTGGGTTGTCGGGCAAACAAAAGCCGTTATTGGAAAAGTATCCGATGAAGAGGGAAAGCCGATGCCTGGAGTTACGATTGCGATAAAAGGAACTGCAAGAGCAACGGTTACTAAGGAGGATGGAACATTTTCAATAGACGCAGCACCTGGGCAGGATCTTGTGGTGAGTTATGTTGGATTTACATCACAAACGATCAAGGCCGGCAGCAGTGCAGTTGCAAATATTCAATTAGTAAAGGGCAAAAGTGATTTGGATGAGGTGATTGTAACTGCATACGGAAATAGGCAGAATAAAAGGGGATTGTCCTACCAGGCTCAACAGTTAAACGGGGATGAAATTGCCGGAACCCAGCGTGATAATTGGATTAATGGTTTAATTGGCCGTGTGGCAGGAGCTAATATCACCCCCTCTTCTGGTGCTCCTGGTGCTTCAACGACCATTGTGTTGAGAGGCCCCGTTTCGCTGGGAGGCAATAACCAACCGCTGTTTGTGGTTGATGGTGTGCCTTATGATAATCAGACCGTGAACCAGGATAACCTGATCGGAAATGCGAATGCCGCTAACCGTAATAATGATTACGGAAACAGGGCGGCGGATATTAACCCCAGCGATATCGAGACCATTACTGTATTAAAAGGGCCCGAAGCCTCTGCGTTATATGGCTCGGAGGGGGCATCTGGTGCAATTGTTATTACAACAAAAAAGGGAAAAGCGGGCCGTGCGGTTGTAAGTTATGACAATAGCTTCCGGATTGAAAAAATTTACAGACTTCCTGAAATTCAGCAGGTGTATACGAGAGGTTTGAATGGTATTTCCGATGATGCCGCAACAGGGAATCCTTTTAGCAGCGGAACGGTTTACGCCTATTTTGGAGATAAATTTCCTGTTGGAACAAAATTATATGATAATGTTAGGGCATTTTTCAGAACCGGACGGTCTCAACGCCACAACATCAATATGGATGGGGGAACAAACGTAGCTACTTACCGGTTGTCCTTAAGTTATAGAGATCAGGACGGAGTGATTCCAATGACCGGAGAGGATCAGATTTCGGCGAAACTTACCGGAGGTTTAACCATATCGCCCAAAATGAAACTTGTAACTTCCATTGCATATACCAAACTAACTACTGATAAGGCTACAAAAGGCGCTGGGGGATATTTGTACAACCTTATAAACTTTCCCTCTGATATTGATGTAACAGACTGGATCAATCCCGACGGTACCAGAAAATTATATAGAACCGGAAACGCCAGTCTGACTGCGGAGTTTGATAATCCGTTTTGGGATGTGAATAAAAATAAATCGCAGGATAAGCTGGACAGGACTTCGCTCACAGCAAATTATACCTATAATATTGCAAAATGGCTAACGTTGTTAAATAACTTTGGTGTGGATTATTATGGGCAGACGGGCTATAGTGCTGTGCATCCCTTGTCGCGTTTTGGATTCTCCCTGAATGGTACGTATTCTTTATATGAGCAAACAACAAGAAACGTTAGTAATAATACCACATTAAATGCAACTAAAACATTCGGAAAGATCAGTAGCGGTTTTCTCGCCGGGATGGCATTTGATGATCGCAGGACGAGAATCGAATCGCAAAAAGGAGAGCGTTTCTATGAAAGGGATTTTTATTCAATTCTGAATACTGATCCAGTCAGTAGAGATGCGAAAACGGTATACAATGTGGAACGGTTAGTGCGATGGTTTGGTAATTTTTCTATTGATTATGCTAAACTCTTTTATGTGTCCCTGGCAGGTTCCAGGGAGGGGAATTCAAAACTGGTATCCAGAGCTGTGGATAAGGATCCGTATTATAATTTTGGATCGGCTTCTTCGAGTCTTATCTTTTCTGATATTGGAAATGTTAAGGCAAAGCTCCCCTGGCTCACTTTTGGAAAATTAAGGGTCTCATACGGTACCACGGGTAAGGGGCCATACCGCCCCTATGTTATTGACAATAGCTTTGATGGACAAATCAGTACTGGTGGAGGATTTGCCTATAAACTCGACGCTGGTAACAATTATGCGTTGCGTCCGGAGTTTACCAAGAACTTTGAGTTTGGCGGGGAGATCAGGTTATTCAAGGATCGCGTGTCGCTAGATGTGACCCGGTACGATTTAAGAAGCAAAGATCAGATTATTCCGGCACGCTACTCTTATGGAAGCGGGTTTGCAATACGTTTTATAAATGGAGGTTTGGTGTCTAATAAAGGATTTGAAGCCATTCTTGATGTAAAGGCAATCCGGGCAAAAGATTTTAACTGGAATATAACTGCCAATTTTGACAGGAACCGTGGCAAGGTACTGGAAATGCCCGGAGACCTACCTACCTATTATGACTCGGATACCTGGGTGTTTGGCGATCTTCGTTCTCAAATGTTTGTGGGAGCCAGCCCATACAATTTAGCCGGCCGTACCGTGGTAAAAAATAATAATGGAGATGTGGTGGTAAGCGCATCAACGGGATTGCCAACCCGCACCGCCGATTTTCAGCAGGTAGGAGACCGGCAGGTCGATTTTAAAGTAGGACTTATCAATAACTTTAATTATAAAAACTTTAACCTGTCGTTTAATATTGAGTTTAGAAGAGGGGGAGATGTTTGGAACGGTATGGAGTACTATTTATATCTGACCGGGCTGAGCAAAAGAACGCTGAGCCGCGAGCAACCGATTATTATTAAAGGTGTACTGAATGATGGATTGCAGAACAGTACCACACCGACGCCTAATACTATTGTAATCGTGCCATTTAACAGGGATGATTATTATACATCAGCGAATGCTTCATCGGAAGCTGATTTTATCGAAAATGTAAACTGGATGCGTTTGCGTGATGCGACATTAGCCTATAATCTTCCGGGTCACGTGTTAGCGCGAACTAAGTTTATATCCTCTGCTTCCCTTTTTGTAACAGGAACGGAATTGTTTATGATTACCAATTATACGGGGATGGATCCAAGTGTCAACGCAAATAATGCTTCCAGTAGAGGTGCTGGAGGCGTAGGAATTGATTTTGGCGCACTCAGCATGCCAAGAGGCGTTAATTTCGGACTAAGAGTTAGATTTTAATGAATTAAAAAAGGAACAATGAAAAAGAGTTTTTTATACATATTCTTATTTACAGTTCTTGCAGGGGTGTTTGGATGTAAAAAGTTTCTGGATGTAAATACAAACCCGGTTGTGCCACAGTTTCCTAATGTATCGGCCGTTTTTCCTACACAGATAGCTGCCTATCCCAGAGGACTGCAATGGGACGGAAGATATGCAAGCCGGTATATACAGAACTTCGGTTCATACACAACAAACGCTACAAATGTCAATTGGGATCGTATGGGTTATGTGGGAGCAAGTGATGCGAATGGTGATATCTGGCGTCAGGCTTATATTGGTTTCGGACGGAACCTTAAATATATTATAGAAACAGGCATAAAAAATCAGCAATGGGATTATGTAGGCGCCGCTTTGGCTATGCAGGCGGCGATTTATCAATATACTACAGATTATCATGGCGATATTATATTTTCGGAAGCGTTTAGGGACAATCAAACAGCCTTTAGATTTGATGATCAGGAAACAGTTTACAAGGGAATTGATTCGATCTGCAGATTGGCGATTATATATCTTAACAACACTAATTATAGCCCTACACAGGATCGGCTGGCTAAGGGCGACTATGTATACAATGGTAATGTAAGCAAGTGGCTGAAATATACTTATGGTATTTTGGCGCGTAATTTTCATCGGATTTCCAACAAAGCATCTTATAACCCGGATTCTGTGATTTATTACTGTGATAAGTCGCTTGCAACTACGGATGATGATTTTCTTGTAGCCTTTGACGCAACCCGGAATGATGATGCCAATTTTTTTGGAACCTACCGCAATAATCTTGCAGATCACCGGCAATCCAATTTTATTGTACGGCTTTTGGATGGAACTACCCTGGCAAATACCCCGGCAAGCGCGGTAACTGCCTATAACAGAGATCCCCGGATGCGCCATATGCTGTCGGCCAGTCATGACACAACGAATGGGAATGGAGGTTACAGGGGTGTCGATCCGGGAATTGGGGATCCCTATAACGGATTATCAAATTGGTGGACTTATGCGGTGGGCTCTACAAGCTACAATAATGCGCGGAAAAAAGTGGCTTCCGTTTGGGGTGACACTACATATGCCAACCCTTCTGCTAGTGTATTTTCCACAAGCTATCAAAAATATTTATTCGGCAATAAGGCTGTAATGCCAGTGATGACTGCATCAGAGATTCAATTTATGAAATCTGAAGCAGCTTATAAGAAGGGTGATAAAGCAACCGCATACACGGCCTATTTGAATGGAATCAATCTTCACTTTGATTTTATCAACCGGCCCAGCTTTCCCCGGGGGAATACATCGTTATTTACCAATAACCCGATAACCCAGGCGGAGCGAACCGCTTATATAACGGGGAACAATGTAAGACAAAACCCCGCCACCCTCAGGCTGTCTGATATAATGCTGCAAAAGTATATTGCTCTCTGGGGCTGGGGATTTTTTGAAACCTGGGTGGATCTTAGAAGGTATCATTATACCGATATCGATCCGGAAACGGGACTTCAGGTTTATACAGGTTTTGCGTTGCCGTCCACATTGGCATCCACAAACAATGGCAAACCCGTTTACCGCGTTCGCCCCAGATACAATTCGGAATATATATGGAATATGGAAGAACTAAGAAGATTAGGTGGGTTAAATGATGACTATCATACGTATGAATGCTGGTTCAGTCAACCGTAGTTTTGAACCTATTAAATGTGTTTATAATGAAATATTTTAAATTTTTTGGGATATCTCTGGCTGTTTTTTTAGGGGCGCTGGCTTCTTGTAAAAAAAATACGTTTAGTGAAACTGAACGGTCAAGCCCCGAAGGAAAAGCACTGGTTAAATTTGGTTTCTTCAGCATGTACCCAACAAGTACTCCACTTACTGTATACCAAAATAATACAAAACTAAGTGTGTCGGCCGCCAGTCCCTACGGCTACCCCGGCGGAGGATTTAATACGGGAGGTAATAGCTATGCTGATTATCTGGCAATTGATCCCGGCAATGTTAAATTTGATGTAGCAATCGTATATCCTAATATCAACTTCGTGCAACGCTGGATTTATGATACTACGATGCTGCTCGGCGCAAATAAAAAATACACGATATTAATGGCAGATACTGCAGTATCAACTACATCGCTCTTGTTGGAAGACGACTTTCCTGCTGTGTTGGATTCGGGGTACGCGCTATTCAGAATTGGTAACTTAATTCCCAATTCCGGCAGTTTGGATTTTTATAAAAACGATAGCCTGATAGCCTCAAACGTCGCATATAAGTCTACTACACCGCTTATCAAACTGCCGGCGTCTCTTGCCGACACATTTGCCATACGCCCGGCGGGTGCTCCTAGTGGTCCGGCAATAACGGCAACTGCTTATTACAGACTTGCTACAAATACGAATAAAAGAATCTATACGATGGTGTCAAGAGGATACCTAGGCAGTACTACTCCCAGAAATCCTACAATATCACTGATCATAAACAAATAAAGATTTTATGATGAAAAATAGTATCGCAAAAATATTTTGTACTGGCATTGTAGTCATGATCCTATTGTTGTCTTCCTGCAAAAAAGAGGACACTGTTCCTGCAACTGTACATAATATGGATGAAGTGATCAATACAAATCCTGAGTTTTCCATGTTCGCGTATGCGGTCAAGAAAGCGAATCTTGATATATTTACAAAAGGCGGAGGGCCTTTTACTTTTTTCATTCCGGACAATAATGCATTTTCGGAAATTGGTCTTAAAACCACAGCTGATATAGATAAGCTAGATCCTTTATTTCTTGCCTTACTAACAACGTATCATTTTCAGGGAACAAAAAGAACATTTTATGAAATACCTGAAGGTCCTAACGCTACTATGAGTACGCAAACAGGCGTAGTACAATATGGTACTCGTAATGTGAAAAGCGATAAAGCTTATATTAATGGAATTGAGTTGTTGGATAAAGGAACGCAGACTTCAAATGGATTGTATTACAATGTTGGTGAGGTTATTCAGCCGCCATACTTCAGCTCTGCTCTTGTAATGATGGAGGCCCTGGGCAATTATAGCTTAATGTTGCAAGCTATCGCTAAAACGTCGACTACTACCAGTTTTACAACTACGCCGTCTACTGTATTCGCTATTCCAAATTCAGTGATGCTGGCAAATGGATATGATTCTACTGCTATTGCCAATATTACCGGGGCAGCGGCTACTGTCTTAACCAATACATTGAGATATCATGTGATACCACAGCGGATATTCAAAAGTGATTTTAAACCAGGAAGTGTACTGACCCGCTATTCATCTAATAGTGTCGTAATCGAGGGAGCCGTTGGTAGTTTTACTATTAAAGGGAAAAACAACGCATCCGGCGTGCCAGTTGGAAATGGCATAGCCACAGGTAGCGGCGTATTTTACGCTATCTCACAGATGTTGAAGCCTTGATCCGATTGCCGGCGATTGGTCATGCTTTTATTAGGCTGTGCTTCCTGTTAATAAGCATCTACGTTTGTCATCAATGGCTGGGGTTAGAATCTCACTTAGTGGGAGAAATGATCTGAGTGCTGTTGATAATCGTTTATATCCTATCCAAACAACCATTCCACATCTTCCTGCGCCAGGTTTTTGATAAAGCCCTCATCGGTAGAAATAAGGTCGGCAGAAAGTTGCTTTTTACGTTGTTGCAATTGCAGGATCTTTTCTTCAATGGTATCCTTGCAGATGAGCTTGTAAGCAAATACGTTTTTGGTTTGTCCGATCCGGTGGGTGCGGTCGATGGCCTGCTGTTGTACGGCTTCATTCCACCAGGGGTCGAATAGAAATACATAGTCGGCGGCAGTTAAGGTAATACCTGCATTCCCTGCCTTCAAACTGATCAGGAACAGTCCGGTGGTATTGCCTTCTTCCTGGAATGCCTTTACCATTTCCATGCGCTGGGCAGCCGGCGTTTGGCCATCAAAATGGTAGTAGCTGATGTACCGTCGTTTGCAGACGTCGGCAATCAGGTTCAATACCCCGGTGAACTGTGAAAAGATCAGTACTTTGTGCCGGGGAAGCACCAATTCCAGTTCCTCAAAAAGCCGCTCCATTTTTACCGATGCATCTTTATCACCGGCGGCTTCCGGCAGCAGCTGCGGCGCGTTGCAAACCTGGCGTAGCTTTAAAATACCCTGAAGTACATCCAACTTGGCTTTGGCCATTCCCTTTTTCTCAATATCCAGGAAAAGGCTGCTGCGGATCTGTTCCTTAATATTGTCATACAGGGCGCGTTGTGCGTCATCCATTTCGCACCACAATGTGATCTCTGTTTTTTCAGGAAGATCGGGCGCTACCTGTTCCTTGGTTCGCCGCAATACGAAAGGGGCAATAAGTTTTTGCAGCAGTTGTTTCTTTGCCTCATCCCCGTTGCGGTCGATCGGGTCTGCATATTCCCGTTTAAAGAATTCCCTGGTGCCCAGCAAGCCCGGAAGGGCCGTGTGGAGCTGTGCATAAAGATCAAAGGTGTTATTTACAACGGGTGTACCACTAAGCGTGAAACAATAAACAGACCGGATGTCTCCAACAGCCCGGGTGATTTTGGCAACGGGGTTTTTTATGTTCTGGCTTTCGTCAATGAAAACGCAGAGATAGGATTGCGTACAAAGTTGTGCTGCTTCGGTGCGGAAGGTGCCATAGCTGGTGATCAGCACCTGTTGAGCCGGGTTGCCGATCACCGAGGCATCACGCTGCGGACCATGAAACACCGTAACGGACAAACCCGGCGCAAATTTTTTTAATTCCTGCTCCCAATTATAAATCAATGATGCGGGGCATACGACCAGGTTCTGCATGCCCGGTCTGTTCTCAATAGCACGGGCTAAAAAGGAGATGGACTGTAAGGTTTTTCCCAATCCCATATCGTCTGCCAGGCAGCCACCGGCACCGGCATCCGCCATCAGGCACATCCATTCGTAACCTTTTTGCTGATAAGGACGGAGCGTGGCCTGCAAAGCGGAAGGCAGGGGGTACACCTGTGCGTCGCCCTGCCATTGCTGCCATTGCCGCCACCAGGTTTCCGCATTCTTATTCACAAATACGGAAGTATCATCACCGGGTTCCTGCATGGAAAAACAAAGCCATCGGGCAATGGTTAGTTCCTGCTTATGAATCTTTGCATGCTTTACTAGGGTGGCATATTGTTTCATCCATCCTTCATTCAATAATCCCAGCGTACCGCCTTTGAGCAGCACGGTGCTCTGGCCTGCCCATAATATTTTCTGCAGTTCCTGCAGCGGAACATTTTCCTTTCCAAAACGTACCGTAAAACGGCAGGTGAGCTGGTTGTCTTTTTCCTGTAGCCATTCAATATCAGTTTCCGGAAGGTGCGAAGCGTACCGGAAATGCCGCAGCATGTCCATACCCTTCAGGTCTACGCCCGATAATAGCAACTGGTGGTATATTTTGGGAAACCACTGCCGCTTTTGTGCTTCGGCAAAGGGTAGGTAATAATAGCCTTTATGCTGATCCGGAAAGCGCGGGTGAAGCGACTCCAGCAAGGCTTTTAGCTCCTGCTCCTGTGCCTGGTTACGGCGGATAATGATGCGCACTCCGTTTTGGCGAATCTCGGTTTCCGGCTCCCATGGGTTCTCTACGGTATAACCATCATAGGTCCACTGAGGCGTTAACATTAAAAAAGTATCGCTCAGTTCGCTCAGCAGCACGGAGGGGATGGGAGGCATCTCGATGGTCTGGCATTCCTGGAGTACATCGGATTTTACAGGATACCGTTCTTCAATTTTTAAAAGGACGGGTCGAAGCACGTCAGCAGCAGCCGGGTGAAAGGCAGCCTCCTTTTCGAGCTCATCAAGGATTTGCTGATCTGCAAGCGGCATCAGGAAGTATTCCTCGTTCCTTCTTAAAAAAAAATGCTGGCGTTCCAGGCTTTTCAGCGGATGATCGGTTCCGTCAATTTCCGCAATGGCATGGAGGCAATAGCCACCTGCAGATTCAATGACTTCAAATTTTAAATAAGGACGCCGGTCGCTGATGCGACAGGGACCGGTGATCCAGCGTTCGCCAGGTCCTTTATAGCTATGATACCATTTAAGCGTATCAAACCAGGGCTTTACCTGCCGGAAAAGATCATAGTGATGTTTGACCAGCGCTTTCTCCTGGAAATCGCGATAGGCAAGCGGACTGTTCTGAACTTCAAAGTACTGTTTGATGGCAGCTACGGTCTTCGATAAATGGCTTTCGCCAAAGGCCGATAACGCCTTGATAAGTGGGTCCGGCAAACGGCCAAAATGCCCCACAACCGACCGGGAGTCGATCGTAGCTTTTTCGTAAGCGGGTGGTTTACTGCTTTTATCTACCGAAAGGATCTGCAGCAGTCCCTGCCTTTCTCCCGCTTTATGTGCAGTGAGTAATATTGCTGTAGTGCGTTGCGCCGTCATAGTTGTTGATATAGGGCCGCGCAAGATAGGTAAAACCCTTCGTTTTTTCTTTTAAAGTTTGCGGCCTTATGTCCCGGTCTGCAACAGGCGGAAGCGGTAACCCTAGTTTATTTTTGCATCTACAACCCCTCCAGAAAACTTTCGCTGATATACCTGCCCACGTCGGTAAGATTTTTCGTTTGCTCAAACAGGGCCAGCTGGCGATCAGCCCCGGTGCCGCGCTCCAGGATCTTATGCACATGTTCAATACGGTGCCGGCTGCCCAGATGATCGATTACGGGGTCAAGGAAATCCAGCAACTCGTAGATCAGGGCACGGGTATTTACTTCCTCTTCTTTTCCAAAATCGATCAGGTATCCGTCGATACCATAGCGGCTGGCCCGCCATTTATTTTCATTAATAAGGGGGCGCGAGTATTGAATGAAATTCAGATTTTTGCTGCGCAGCATATAGATCCTGGCGCAAACTGCCTGGAACAGGGCCGCAATGGTAATGGTTTCGTCTACTGTCATGGGGATATCACAAATGCGGAATTCCACGGTGTTGAAAAAGGGATGAACCCGCAGATCCCACCATATTTTCTTTGCATTATCGATGCAATTGGTTTTGATCAGCATTTTCACATAGTTGTCGTAGGCCTCAATGCTTTCAAAGGCATCCGGGATGCCGGTACGGGGAAACTTGTCAAACACCTTGGTGCGATACGATTTATAGCCGGTGGTCCTTCCCTCCCAGAAAGGTGAGTTCGTGCTCAAGGCAAAAATGTGAGGCAGGAAGTACCTTGTGGAGTTGGCAATATGATTGGCCAGTTCCCGGCTTTCCATACCTACATGTACATGCAGTCCAAAGATGAGATTACTGCGCGCCGCTTCCTGTAATTCGGCAACGATTTCGTTGTACCGGATGTGATCGGTGATCAGCTGTTTTTCCCAGTGACTGAAAGGGTGGGTGCCCGATGCACCAAGGGTAAGATCAAGGGTGCCGGCGATATCCGATATGGTCTTACGCAGGAGCGCCACGTCGTTATAAGCTTCGTCAATGTCCTGGCATATATCCGTGCCAACCTCTACCACCGCCTGGTGCATCTCTGCTTTTACCTTATCCTTAATGATCTTTTGGCCCTCCTGTACGATCTTTTGCTCATGACTTTTTAATTCAAAGGTCTGGTTGTCTAAAACCATGTATTCCTCTTCCACGCCGAGCGTGAATGTTTTATAATTGATGCTCATTTTTATTAATGTGAAATGTGATGATCTGAAGACTTGGAAATGAATGAAGCGCTTGTAATTGTAGCATACCGCCGGCAAGTACCCCTATTGATGATCTTCAGATTTTCAAATTCATTTCCCTGCACTTCTCTTTACATATTCTCCCCAGGTCAGGTTATCGCCTCCGTTGTTACCCAACGCTTTCTCGATAGCATAGTTCGCTGCGGTTTCCACCACCCATTCAAAATTTTCAGCGCCCACGCTCTTTATGTCCGCGTCCGGGGCGGGGTTACAGAAATCGATCGCATAGGGCACGCCATTCCGCAATGCCAGTTCTACGGTGTTAAAATCGTAGCCCAGGTGCCTGTTTATTTTCAGCACAATATCTGTCATCTCCTGCAGCTTTTCTGCGGTTGGCGTAAAATCGGCTACATAACGCAGGTGGTGCGGGTTGCGGGGCTCATAGGGCATAATGCGCACGTGTTTTCCTCCGATGCAATAACAACGGTAATATTCTTCAAAAACAATTTCTTCCTGCAACAGCATTACCAACTGACCCGTTTCCCGGTGCTTTTCAAAAAACTCCTCCTTGTCATGTAGTTTGTACACATTTTTCCAGCCGCCTCCGGCAAAAGGTTTCATATAGGCGGGAAAACCTACTTCCCGGAAAATCCCTTCCCAATCGAGTGGATAGGCAAGGTTGCTGAACGATTCGTCGGAGGTATCATCCGGCCGGTCATGCGAAGGGAGGATCGCCGTTTTGGGCACGGGAATGCCGATCTGCGTCATCAGGCAATTGTTGAAATATTTATCATCAGCGCTCCACCAGAAAGGATTGTTGATCACCGCCGTACCCGTTACCGCGGCATTCTTCAGCCAGGTACGATAAAACGGTACATCCTGGCTGATGCGGTCAATAATAACTGCGTAGCCTGAGGGCTGGCCTTGCAGCGCCTTGTCAATACGCACAGGTTCTGCCACGATTCCGTCGATACCTTTGCTATTAACCCGCTGCACAAATGCTTCAGGGAAAGAGCGTTCCTTTCCAAATAGAATTCCGATTTTTTTCATTTTCTTATTGTTTATTGCTCTGCATCGCAGAACCGGTTTGATGATCAATGGCCTTGCTGTAGCCGGGCCGTATCTGTAAATGGTGATAGGGAACAGGGTGGAAGATCCACGGTATTTTATGGTTATCGCATACTTTTTTGATTTTACATGATATCAAAGCCCGGCAAAGGACAAAAGCAGTTCCCGGTGAACCTGGTTTTGTACCGCTTTTTTTCAGGCTCCATATTTGTTTTGTTTAATTTAAGACTGAATTTAAGTTATTCTCTAATTCCTCACAAAAAATTATTGGACGGCTTAATATTTCGGCACTGGATTAGGGTATTTTACTACTTTTGGGCGAATGAATATGGTAAAGGAACTGGACTATTTAACAGAGCGGGCAACCGTTTTATCTGCGTTTCTGAAGAGAGGAGTAACTGTCGATTTTTACCTCCCAACCGGGGTAGATGACCTGTCTGGCCTTAGCCTGTTGATGATCAATGATGGTCAGGACCTGCCCGTGATGGGGCTGCAGCAATTACTGAGCGGGTTATATGCTAATGGTTTGATTTCTCCGGTTCTTTGTGTGGGCATTACCGCCGGGCCAGATCGGAAACGGGAATATGGGGTAGCGGCGGAAGCAGATTATCTGGGCCGGGGCGACCTGGCTACAGCATATACCCGTTTTGTTCTTGAAGAACTGATTCCCTATATCCTGGATAAATACCATGTGCGGGACTTTAAAGAGCGGGCGTTCGCCGGCTTCTCGTTGGGCGGGCTGAGCGCGCTGGACATAGTATGGAACCACCCGGAAGTGTTTTCAAAAACGGGGATTTTTTCCGGATCACTCTGGTGGCGGAGCAAAGATCAGGAAGATGCGACCTATGACGATGACCGGGATCGCATCATGCAGCAGCAGATTCGCCACGGGATCTACAAACCGGGATTAAAGTTCTTTTTGCAATGCGGCCTGATGGATGAAGCGCATGACCGCAATAACAATGGCGTCATTGATGCAGTGGACGATACCCGTGATATTGTAAAAGAATTAATGAAAAAAGGCTACAGACCGGAAGACGTGTCCTACCTGGAGCTGGACGATGGCAGGCATGATGTGGCCACCTGGGGAAAAGCCATGCCGGTATTTCTAAAATGGGGATGGGGAAGATAAGAATGTAAAATGAGGAATATTAAATTTAAAATGTAAAAGTGAGGAATTCCGTTACTGTTCAATAATCGCACTTCCGTAAAAGATCATAAGATCCGGGAATAGAGCAACTCACGTCAGGCAGAAACGAAAATCAACCTGAAACCTGAAACTTTAAACAGCATTCAGCCTTCAATCTTAAACTTCAAACCTGAAACAGTTCCCATGTCCAATCATCTCATAAACGAAACGAGTCCCTATTTACTGCAACATGCGCATAACCCGGTAGATTGGTACCCCTGGGGCGCGGAAGCGTTGCAAAAGGCAATAGCAGAAGATAAACCGATATTAGTAAGTATTGGCTACGCCGCCTGTCATTGGTGCCATGTAATGGAGCGCGAGAGTTTTGAAGATTCGGCAACAGCCGCATTGATGAACGCACATTTTATCAATATAAAGATCGATCGGGAGGAGCGGCCAGACCTGGATCATATTTATATGGACGCTGTTCAAACGATGACGGGCAGCGGCGGCTGGCCGCTGAATGTATTTTTAACACCCGGTAAAAAACCTTTTTACGGAGGTACTTATTATCCTCCTCAGGCCTATGCAAACCGTCCTTCCTGGAAAGACGTATTGGAGGCCGTGGCAACGGCCTTTAAGCAAAAAAGACCCGAGATCGAAAAACAGGCGGAAAATCTGACCCGGTATTTGGTGGAGGCCAATGCCTTGGGGATCCAGGATGCGGGAGCCATAAGGTTTACGACTGACGATGTGGATGCCGCCTGCTCCAATATCCTGAAACAGGCGGACACCAACTGGGGCGGTTTTGGGCGGGCACCTAAATTTCCGCAAACGCAAACCATCCGCTACCTGTTGTATTACGCAACCCAGGAAGCCACACGCCCCGAAAGTTTTGCAGCAAGGGCGAGGGCGCAGGCCCTGCTGAGCCTGGATAAGATGATGGAAGGCGGGATCTACGACCAGGTAGGAGGCGGCTTTGCCCGGTATGCAACCGATACCGAATGGCTGGTACCGCATTTTGAAAAAATGCTGTATGACAATGCGCTGCTGGTAACCACGCTTTGCGAAGCTTACCAGGTAACCGGTGCAGAGCGATATAAAATCTGTGTGGAGCAAACGCTTGCCTTTGTTGAACGGGAACTGGAGCACCCGCTGGGCGGTTTTTATGCCGCCCTGGATGCCGATAGTGAAGGTGTTGAAGGAAAGTTCTATGTATGGAACAAGCGTGAAATTGAGCAAACGCTTGGAGACGAAGCGCTGCCATTTGCCGTTTACTATGATATCACCGAAGGAGGAAACTGGGAAGGAAAAAATATACCCCGGATATTGCAACCGAAGGAACAGGTAGCGGAGGCACAGGGAATAACGGTGCAGGAGCTGGATATCCTATTGGAGCATGGGCGCTCTTTGCTGTTGCAGGAACGTTCTAAAAGGGTGGGTCCGGGCCTGGATGATAAAGTAATACTGGGTTGGAACGCATTGATGAATATCGCGTATAGCAAGGCCTTTGAGATAACCGGAAATGAAGCGTACAGGGTAAAGGCTGTTGAGGGTATGCAATTTCTCCTGGACGCTTTTGAAGCGGAGGACGGACGCTTTTTACACGTATGGAAGGAGGGAGTTGCCAAATACCCGGCATTCCTGGATGATTATGCTTTTTTAATAGAAGCTTTGCTGCAACTCTATCGCATTACAACAGACCCGAACTGGCTGCTGCAAGCAAATGCGATCTGTGAAATTGTTCAGACTGATTTTGCCGAAGAAGATACCGGCTATTTTTATTATACGCCCCGTGATCAGGAAGATGTGATCCTCCGCAAGAAAGAAGTGTACGATGGGGCAACACCCTCTGGCAATGCGGTAATGGCCAGGAACCTGCTGACATTGGCCCTTTTGTTTAATAAGCCGGAATGGCAGTTGCAGGGCGAACGGATGATCGCCCAACTGAGCAATGCCATACTTAAGTATCCCACCTCCTTTGGTGCCTGGATGCTTGACTTTTATCTTGTGCACAAAGGGTTCAAAGAAATCGTGCTGCTGGGCGATTATGAAAAAGCCCACCAGGTATTGTTGAGCCGGTTGCTGCCGAACAGCATCATTATGGCAGCCACTGAAGCGGATGACCGTTTTCCGATGCTGTCCGGTAAAGAAGCCGGAAACCCGCTGCTGATCTATCTTTGCGAAAACTACGCCTGCCAAAGACCGGTTCAGACCTTAAACGAATTATCGCCACTGATCAATGTAAATGACCATGGACTCATATAAACTGTTTTACCTGCTGCTGGGTTGTACACCTCCGGGGAGGCATACAGAGCAGCATGATATTTTTTTTGGTATCGGAAAAGAACTTGCTGAACTTATTCCGGATATACAGGCATTTTGGCCGGAGGCCAGGGGGAAAATCCATATCGATGCCTGGCGCGAGGTAACCGCTGTTGATGGGTACCGGATCCGTGTAGAGGAGCGCGCGCCAAGGGGGGCACAACCCGAACAATTATTTTTTATTAATCTCGGGGGATACCTGCCGGGAAACTTTGAGGAGCATCACCATAAACTGATAACAGTAGCGGCTAACATGGGCGCTGCCGTTCAGCGGGCAAAGCAAACGGCTTTTTATAAAGATTACAATGCAGCAGCAAAGGCGGTTAGTCATATAGACAACAAGTACGGTGTCGATATTGATGATGTATTCAATGTGGAAGACATCTTATCCACGCATCAGAAAGAGCAGTTTATGCTCACGATTACAAAAGAAGAAGGATTGAGCGAAGATCCGGTAGATATAGGCTACCTGAAGCTGGATCAACTGCGCGATGAGTTGATTTAAAATGGATTGAGGCATTGATGCGCAGTTAATCGATGCCCGGCCATCGCCCTGGTTGCCTGCCGCTCTGAAAATAAGCCGGCAAGCTCCCTGCTTTGGTTGGCGCTCAAGGCAAATGGCCGCCGCTCCTTGCATTGAGCCCTTCAAATCATTTTTATCCACAACTGTGCATATTTAGCACTGGGAAAGCCCGTTTTGTAAAAGTAAATTCGTTATTCACGCTTCAGTGTTTTTAACCTTAACCAAACTTTTATAAAATGGCGCCAACGAAAAAGCAAAACCGGAAAGGCCTGAGTTTTACCCGGAAATTCACTCAGGATGGAATCAGTCCCTTCGACATGTTTCAATACGACTACCGCAGTTCGGTGATCAAAAATCCCAATGGTGAAATCGTATTTCAATTGGAGGATGTGGAAGTGCCCCGTCAATGGAGCCAGATCGCCACCGATATATTAGCCCAGAAATATTTCCGGAAAGCAGGTGTTCCCCAGCCGGATGGCAGCCTGGGGCGTGAAACAAGTGTAAAACAGGTGGCGCACCGCCTGGCCCATTGCTGGCGGATGTGGGGAGAGCGGTACAACTATTTTGCTTCAACGGAGGACGCACAGGTCTTTTATGATGAATTGGTATATTCCATTCTGAACCAGTCCTGCGCACCCAATAGTCCCCAATGGTTCAATACCGGGTTACATGAAGTATATGGAATTACGGGTAAACCCCAGGGGCATTACTACGTAGATCAGAAGGACGGACAATTAAAAAAATCTACATCAGCTTATGAGCGGCCCCAGCCGCACGCCTGCTTTATATTGAGTGTGGAGGATGACCTGGTGAATGACGGAGGATTGATGGATCTTTGGGTGCGCGAGGCCCGTATCTTTAAATATGGCAGCGGTGTGGGTACCAATTTTAGCAGCATTCGCGGGGAAGGGGAAAAGCTCAGCGGCGGCGGTACATCCAGCGGACTGATGAGTTTCTTAAAGATCGGCGACCGTGCTGCTGGTGCCATTAAAAGCGGTGGAACAACACGGCGTGCCGCAAAAATGGTTTGCCTGGACCTGGATCATCCTGAGATCGTGGAATTTGTAAACTGGAAGGTGGAAGAAGAAAATAAAGTAGCTGCGTTAATCGCCGCAGGCTATTCCAGCGACTATGAAGGCGAAGCGTACCGGACGGTAAGCGGACAGAACAGTAATAACTCGGTACGCATTCCCAATGCATTTTTTAAAGCCCTGGCCGAAGATGGCGATTGGGAATTGAAAGCAAGAAGCACCGGTAAAACCATGCGCACGGTGAAAGCAAAAGACCTCTGGGACCAGATTAATTATGCCGCCTGGCGTTGCGCGGACCCCGGAACGCAATTTGATACAACGATTAACGAATGGCATACCTGTCCGGAAGGCGGACCTATACGTGCCAGCAATCCCTGCAGCGAATACATGTTCCTGGATAATACGGCCTGCAACCTGGCCAGTGTAAACCTGCGTAAGTTTTTTAACGAGCAGCAAAATCTGTTTGATGTCTCGGGGTTTGAATATACCTGTCGTTTATGGACGGTAGTGCTGGAGATATCGGTGTTGATGGCACAATTTCCTTCGAAAGAAGTAGCACAGCTAAGCTATGATTACCGTACACTTGGACTGGGCTATGCCAATATCGGATCGATGCTGATGGTAAGCGGCATCCCGTATGACAGCGACGCTGCACGCGGAATTGCCGGCGCTATTACGGCAATCATGACGGGTGTGGCTTATGCTACGTCGGCAGAAATGGCGGCCAACCTGGGCGCGTTTCCCCGGTATGCAGAAAATAAAGAACCTATGTTGCGGGTGATGCGGAATCATCGTGCGGCGGCTTATGATGCCGAGGATGCCTATGATGGATTGCAGATCAAACCCCAGGGTATCCGTGCCGCGCATTGTCCGGAGTATCTTTTGAAGGCGGCCACCAGGGCCTGGGATACAGCCGTGCAGCTGGGAGAACAGCATGGTTACCGTAACGCACAAACAACGGTGATTGCTCCCACAGGCACCATTGGGTTGGTAATGGATTGTGATACCACCGGCGTGGAACCGGATTTTGCGCTGGTTAAATTTAAAAAGCTCAGTGGGGGCGGTTATTTCAAGATCATTAATCAAAGCGTGCCCCAGGCCTTGCGTACGCTAAAATATACAGAACATGAGATACAGGAAATTGTGAATTATGCCAAAGGCCATGCTACATTAAAAGGGGCTCCTTATATTAACAACGAAACCTTAGCGGCAAAAGGATTCACTGCTGCGGAAATACAACAGCTGGATGCTGCAATGGTTACAGCCTTCGAGATCAGGTTTGCATTCAACGTATTCTCACTGGGGGAAGCCTGCCTGCAACGCCTGGGCTTTAAGCCGGAGGAGTACAATAACTTTGACTGGAATATGCTGGAAGCACTTGGCTTTACAGAAAAGGAAATCGAAGCGGCCAATATTTATGTATGTGGTACCATGACGGTGGAAGGAGCACCTTATTTGCAGGAAGCACATCTGCCTGTTTTTGACTGTGCCAATAAATGTGGCCCTACCGGGCAACGGTATATTCATGCGCACGGACATATCCGTATGATGGCTGCGGCACAACCCTTCCTGAGTGGTGCCATCAGTAAAACCATCAACCTGCCGAATGAAGCCTCCATTGAAGAAATTGCAGATGCGTATAAATTGAGCTGGGAACTGGGGTTAAAGGCCTGTGCCCTGTATCGTGATGGTTCCAAACTGAGCCAGCCATTGAGCAATAAGGCGGATACCAAATCAAAAACAGAAACAGATAAAGACGCCATCGAAGAAACACCGCAGGAAGCAGCGATCATCGACCTGGGAAAATTAACTATCGACGAGTTGCTTGAAGAAGTGAACCGCCGGGTACAGGACAGCGCCGATACGTCGCTGAAGCGCCAGCTGGCCATGATTGTGGAACGCCGATCGCTTCCCGCAAAACGGAGAGGGTTTACTCAGAAAGCAAAGATCAACGGGCAAACCCTGTTTTTGCGTACTGGTGAATATGGTGATGGCACCCTGGGTGAAATTTTTATTGATATGGCAAAAGAAGGCGCCACAATGCGAAGTATGCTCAACTGTTTTGCTATTGCAGTTTCTATCGGGTTGCAATACGGGGTGCCCCTGGAAGAATTTGTAGAAAAATTTGTATTTACAAGGTTTGAACCATCAGGCATGGTACAGCACCCGAACATTAAATCAACCACGTCCATTATCGACTTCATGTTCCGGGCGCTTGCCTACGAATACCTGGGACGGGCTGATCTTGTACATGTGCTGGACGGAACAACCAGAGCCGTTGAAGAGGATGATTGGGCGCCGGACACGCCCACTATCGGAGACCGGAAGCCGGAGCTAAGCGAAGTACGGGTAGTTGGAAAAGCTGTCGCTAAACCCGTGACGGGTGTGGCCGGCTCTAAATACGAGGCAGGACTTGATGCGGTGAATGCCGCTGCAAAAAATATGCAGGGCGATGCGCCCGCATGTAATGTTTGCGGGCATATTACCATTCGCAGCGGTACCTGTTATAAATGCCTGAACTGTGGCAACAGCCTTGGATGCAGTTAGAAACCAGTAAGCAATAGATAAGGGATGCTCTGTAAAGGAGCATCCTTTTTTAGTACATACACCACAACGGTCTGGGGTATTTAAGATATATAAACTGCTATATATGCCTTTTGCTTTTTTGAATGAAGATTGTCACAGTGCAGGGTAAAAGTTTCAATTGGCCGGTTCCGGGACGGTTATTCTATATGTACACGATCCCTGTGCATCAAAAGTTATTGCCGGCAGTCAGCAGTTTCCGGCCCGGGCTGCCGGGCGGGCAGATTGATGTGTAAAATTGTATATTTTTGTCAGTAATGCAGATTCAAGATAAATCCCGAAGGCCGCTATGAGGAAGGCTAAAAATGATAACCATTATGTTGGGCTCCTGTTTTCTTTAATGCTGATTTGCCTGGTTGCAACAACTGCGGCATCCCAGAATCTCAGACTGGCGAAAGCGTTTACCGTAAACGAAGGATTGGCGAGCAATCTTGTGTATTCCTGTACCGAGGACGACAAGGGTTTTTTATGGGTGGCTACTGATAATGGTGTTTGCCGGTTCGATGGCAAGTACTTTAAACGGTATGCCATGGCAGAAGGAGTGCCGGATATGGATGTGCTGGAAGTGCTCAAGGAAAAGGACGGAACCATCTGGATCAACACCTTTAAACAAGGCCCCTGCTATTATGATGAAGCAAGCGACCGGTTTATTGACCCGTTGAAAAATGTAAACATTCGAAGAGATTTTGTACGGCTTGTGTTATGGACCCGGCGCCTGGAAGAAGGAGGCGTTGTTTTTTTTAATACCGGGGGTGAGCTGGTATTTAAAAATAAAAAACTGGTACCCTCAGAAAGCCGGACAGCATACCGGTTTTTTGAGAATGGCAAACCAAATTGGATGTATGCAGGCAATATAAACGGACTTAAGTATTATGCGTATCTCAAAAGCCAGAACCGCCTGGATAGTGTACTGTTATTTGAAAAGAAAGAGAAGATGCGGCTTTATGAAATCAATATCCAACTCAAAAGTAAGTTGTATGTGCTAAGGGGAATCGAAAAGATCTATATCATACAAAAATCCAGCCACGGGAATCCGATTCATGTAGTAGAGAAAGAGATTGATGAAAACCCACTCATGATCCGGGAAAATGGCAATGAAATCAATGTGTCCACCGCTAAAGGTTCCATATACGTGTTTGATTACAGAACCGATTCGCTAAAGTTTAAAATATCCGGTAACTTTTTTGCCAATTCGTCATTCAGAGACAAGAACGGTGATATCTGGGTGTCTACCATGGATAAAGGCCTCCTCCTTTTTAGAAAAAGCACGCTGAATATCATCCGGCCATTGCCGCCGCCTCCCACAAGGAATAACTTCAGGTCTGTTTGTGTAGATTCGGATGGAACCATATATGGGGGTAACAACTACGGCGAAATTATTGAAAAACCCCGGAACGGCCCGGTGCGCATTCGCAGCATCAATGCAAAAGGAAATACCACCCGTGTTGTAGGACTCCTGAAGTCTCAAAATAAAGTATTTGTTTTATCTGAATGGGGATGTTTTGTAGATTATAACCGACTGGTCCGGCTGGAAACTTCAGAGACGATCCGCCAATTAAAAAAGGGTGTGATTTACAATGACAGCATTATCATCGTTTCGGGAGTGGATCCTAAGGGAGGGCTATATAAGATCAATACCAGAACCGAACGCGCCACCCGGCTGAAAGTGCCGTTGCTTCGGGTATCAACCCTGGCGGTACAGGGTAAATACATTTATCTCGGAACTACAGAAGGCCTTTTGCGGTATGATTACATGTTAAATACATTGTCGGAGGTAGGTGCCAGCACGCCGCTGAAAAGTGCCCGCATTCTATCTACAACAGCCACTCCCGACGGGCTGATCTGGGTGGCAACCTTGAACAATGGCGTCTTTGTTTTGAAAGATACGCAGGTCGTATATCAGGTATCGGATCCCCGGTTCTTGAATTTTTCAGTAGTAAAGCTTCAGGAAACCGATAAGCCGGGGTTATTATGGACCACCACCCGGCGTGGAGCGGCGTATATCAATTACAGTATGGACCAGGGACGGTTCAATTATACCATCACCAATCTGAATCATGAAGATGGGGTTTCCAATAATGTGATTACGGATATCGCCTACCGGAATGATTCCATTTACCTGGCCGCGGAAAGCGGAATCGCCATCATTCCGGCAAATATCAGTATTCCCCGGTTTGATATAAAAACATACCTTACTGATATTAGGGTTAACCAGAAGCAATTGCCGGTTGCTACATCCTATGATCTTCCGAGCAGCGACCGGACCATTACGCTCACCTTTTCCGGGGTGAATCTTTCGGGTTATTTTGATCATTTTGTGTACTCGCTTAACCAGGATTCGTCGATGCCGGAAATTGTAGGAAATACCCTGAACCTGAGCCTGGACCCGGGCCGGCACGTGCTTAAGGTAAGGGCGGTAAATATTAACGGATTAATAAGCCATCATGTACTTACCCTGTATTTTAATATCCGGGCGCCCTATTACAGGAGTGCCTGGTTTATAGTAGTAATAGCTTCCCTGGTAACCGGAATCATTTTCTTGCTTTTAAACAGGTTGAAAACATTGGGGCAAAAAAGAAAATATGCACAAAAAAAGCGGATCGACATGGAGCGCAACCGGATCACGGAAGATCTGCATGATGATATCGGGTCTACACTCAGCAGCCTCAAAGTATACAGTGATGTAGCGGTTAACATGATGGAGCGGGACGCGCATAAAACCAAGTACCTGCTGGAACAGATCTCGATCAACTCTTCAAAGATCCTGGAAGATATCGGCGACATTATCTGGAGTATGCGTACAGACAGGCAGAATATGCTTACAGTAGATAGTCGTATCAAAAATTTTGTAAGTGAGGTATTAGGGAGCAGGGAAATTCATTACGAGATCAATATCGATCCCGAAATCAATGATATCGTACAGCATATCACAGCCCGGAAAAACGTGGTCCTTATTGTAAAAGAAGCCGTAAATAACATTGTAAAATACAGCAAGGCCAGCCTGGTATCCATCCGGCTTTATGCCAAAAACGATCTGCTCCGGATCGAAATTGTAGACAATGGGATCGGGTTCCAGGAAGACGCAAAATCAAGCGGAAATGGGTTGCGGAATATGAAAAAAAGGGCCGAAGAACTGGGAGGCGTTTTTCAGATTGCCAGTTTCCTTCAAAAAGGGACTAAAATTAGTGTCGAAATTCCTGTCACGAATATTCGTGACAAAGGCATATAACGAACTCTTCTATCTTTGCCTGAACAATGCCGATCAGGGTTTTTATATATGATGACAATATAGCCAGGAGAGACAGTCTCAAGAACCTGATTCAACTGACAGACGATCTGGAGTATGTTGGTGAGGCAGAGAATTGTAAAGATGCCGTTGCGGACATGGACAACACCCAGCCTGATGTAGTACTGATGGACATCAATATGCCAGAGGTAAATGGACTTGAGGGCTTAAAAACAATCAAAACTACACGCCCAGGGATCAAAGTACTGATGCAGACGGTCTTTGACGACAGTGAGAAGATTTTTACCAGTATCCGCAATGGCGCCAGCGGGTATGTATTGAAAAACGATTCTTCTCAAAAATTACTGCAGGCCATCCATGATGTTCATGAAGGCGGTGCAGTAATGAACCCTGGCATTGCGTTAAAGGTGCTGGATTATTTTAAACCGCCGGTGGTTGCTTCCTCACTAAGCGAACGGGAAGCAGAGGTATTGCAGCTGCTGGCAGACGGGCTGAGCTATAAGATGATTGCAGAAAAGCTGCAGATCACGTTTAACACCGTTGGAACCTATACCAGAAGAATTTACGAAAAACTGCACGTAGCTTCATTGGGAGAAGCAATATCATTTTACTATAAACATCTTAAATAAATGAGAATAACCGGACAATGGAAAATGCCTTTTTAACTTTTACTACACCCCAGGGCCATCATTTAATGGCCTTTTTTCTTGCCTTTCACTGCCCGGCACTATTTAAGCTGGATCTTGCCGAATTCACTCCTGATAGAAATCCTGCGGTTAGCCCGGGAAGACGGATTTGTATACCGGGTTTCTGTTAGCCCTCCGCCATCCCTGTCGGTCAGCTTCAAATCGCTGTTATTGGTTAAGCGGCCAAAATTTGTAACAATGTCAACCTGTGCATCAAAGGTTTTCGGCAGGATAAGGGTAAGATCTGAATATTTGGTTTCAATTTTCACATGCTGCACTGTAGGCGTAAGCCCAATGGAAGGCTTGGTACAGAACTGGAAATTACCATCAAAATTGCCCGATAACCGGTTGATATCTACCTGCGAGAACTTTACAAATACCTTTGTATTTTCCAGTTCCTTAGCCATCAGTTTTCCAAATTCAACAGACAACCGGTCTGTATTGGCCAGGCTACCCGTGGTCAGGTTCCCATAGGACTGGGAAAGTTCAGTATTGCCGGTACGGTCGGGGACATGCGTATTTCCAAACGAATTAACAACCTTCAGGTTGGTTGCTGAGGGCAGGTAAACGGTATAGTCAATCTGCATCGATGAGCTTTTTCCACGCCTGTTGTTATTTTTGGATTCGATACTGGTTTCAAAAGAAATATTGGTGCCGGCACTTTCTTTAATGGTGATCGCATCCAGGAGAGCCGTTGCGATTTCTTCGTTCGTCGCCTTTACGGTGATGGTTACATCTACCTTTACCTCGTTTTTGTTCCAGTTGGACACGTTTACATTGCCGAACGAATTTTTAATAGAAACCCTCGAACGGTCTGTTAACGGGTACGATTTTGAAAAGGATTTTCTTTTTTCCGCGTCCCATCCGGCAATAGCCGGATGGTTGCTTGCTGCCCGGGCATTGCTGTAAACCGCCAAAAGCAAGAAAAACAGGCTAAATATTTTTATAAGTGGGTTCATTTTTTTGTTGTTTAAGTTTCTTGGTGATCTCCAGTTGGCGGTTCAGCAATTCTGTTTGCAACTTCAGGTTCTCAATCATCGCACTAAGCAACTGTTCGCTGTTTAAACCTTCATCATACTTATGCTTCAATGCCGCAAAAGAATTGTCGAGTGTGGTAAGATCTTTTGAAAACTGTTCAAATAATTCAGGGTAGTTGTTTTTTAACGTGGCAATTTCTTTTTGTTTAATTTCTATCAGCCGGGCATAGTGAAAAAGCTCTTCCTTTACTTCGTTACCAGCCTTTTGATCTGCCTGGTATGGCGTATCCTTCGGCAAGTCATTACTGCCGGGATGGCGTGCCTGTCTATCTTCATATGAACCTGCGCTGTCATTGGCAGTATTTTCGCTGCCGCTTCTGGGATCATCGTTATGACGGCTTCCGGAGTCATTGTAGGCATAGGATCCGGGTGTTGGGCCGGAAGTAGCAGGCTTCCAGTAGGGTTTGCTTAGAACGCCGGCGGTAATCAAAATCATGGCTGCGGCGGCCCATTTCCACCAGTTGACTTTAACCAATTTGGAATCGGTGGATCCCCCGGCCAGCGCCGGTTGATGCTCCCGTTCATGTATTTTTTTTTCCAGACGCTTCCAGAGAGCCGCAGAGGGCTCCTGGTCGTCAAAGGCCTTTTTGTTCTTTTGAATAAAATCTTCTAACCGATTATCCATGATCATTCGCATTTAATATGTCCAGCACTTTTTTCTTTGCACGATGGTAAATCGTCCGGACATTATTATGAGAAATATTAAGAAGAGCAGCAATTTCATCCTGCTTCAGCTCATCGATAACAAACAAATTAAAAATGACCCTATAATTTTCGGGGAGCGTACGGATTGCTGCTTTTACCCTTTCTATATCAAATTCAAATTGCTCCTCATTTGTTCTCTCCGGTTCGTCGGTAGCTGCTGCTCCTGAAAGATCAATGTCGGTCCAGGTGATCTTCCGTTTCCGGAGCAGGCTGATGGATTTGTTAATAACAATTCGCCGCAACCAGGCCTCAAATGAGCTCTTGTAAGTAAAAGACTCCAGGTTGCTGAACGCATCAATAAACGCTTCCTGTACCATGTCCTCAGCATCTGCAATATTATTCAGGATCCGCATACTGCTGTTTAACATGGGTTTGGCATACCGTTCGTAGATGCTGAAATAGGCACTGTTGTCTCCCTTTTTGCAAAGTTCAACCTGCTCATCTCTCGCTATTTCTACAGTTTGGTCCAACGAAGTAATTTACCCTTTATCTAATAATAGCAAAAAGTTTTAAAATGTTACACATAGATCTGGCAATTTTTTGAAAATGTGCGTAATTTTATGATAGTCACTTGATTATATCAATTATTTTTGGACCGGTTGCTGTAGTTAGGCATCGGCCCCATTCCGGTGCGTATACAACAGCTATGCACCTGGCAAATGAGCAGATAGGTCCCATTGGTTTATCTTTGTCCTTATGGCCCTGAATGCGAAACAATTATTGCTGAAGTATGTAAACCTGGTTTGGAATCGTATCGTTAATGTTGGCATTTTGCCGGCTATGCCCTATGTAGAGTCCCGGCGAACCAAATTGTTAAATCTGCTGGCACTGCCCTGTATTCCTTTTATGTTTTGCTATGCAGTGGTCAATTTTACCCAGGAGCGTTATGTGCTGGCCGGACTTAACCTGGCAAATGCCCTGTCGGCCGTAATGGTGTTTATCATGCACCGTTGGCGTATGTACCTGGGTGCAAGGTTTGTGCTGATTGGCGTTAATCTGCTGATTTATACATTCAGTGGTCTGTATTTTCACAATGGAGCCCAGTATTTTTTACTCAATATTCTCATTGTTGCCATTTTAACAAACGATAACCGGCGGGTAATCGTAGGACTAAGCCTGCTGATTATAGCGGCGCACCTGTTGATCCAGTTTTTCCCCCAACCTCCTGTTTTTGGTCCTCCGGTTCCCAGGGAGCGCGTTTGGAGCAATGTGACTACGGCCTTATTTTTTGTAGTGCTGGCCCTGTTCTTTTTTAAATCTATACAGTCCGATTATGAACACGAAATTGACGGACAGCGGCAGGCCCTGGCCGCAATGAACCGGGATAAGGAGCGGCTGTTTTCCGTAGTGGCGCATGATATACGCAGTCCGATTGCCACCCTGGACGCATTGCTGGAGCAGTTCCGGAACGGTTTGCTTAACGGAGAGGAGATGGAAGCAGCTACCATGTTGCTGCATGAACGGGTTTCCCAGTTAAGCGGCACATTGGATAATTTGCTGCGCTGGAGTGCCCGGGGAATGCAGGGTGTACAAATCGCTCCCGGAAATTTCCCGTTGTTACCGCTGGTAGGAGAAGTAGCGCGTTTCTTTGACCCGGTTCTGCAACAAAAAAAAATCCAAGCAACAATCCGGGTTGCTGCGGAAATAACTTTATACGCCGACCGGGATCAGATCTCCGTGGTGTTGCGCAATCTGCTGAGCAATGCAGTTAAATTCAGCTTTTCCGGTGCAGCAGTAGAAATTGCAGCTGCAGCGCAGGACAACCAGGTGGTTATTACTATCGCCGATCATGGTATGGGGATAGACGGAGAGCGGCTAAAAAAAATGTTCTATAGCCCTCAGGATCCGGCCTATGGCACTGTTGGGGAACGGGGCACAGGGGTAGGGCTGCTGCTTTGCAGCGAATTTGTGCGCCAGAATAAAGGGCGGATAGAGGTGGAAAGTGCTCCCGGAGAAGGAACCTGCTTTACGGTATGGCTGCCTAAAGGAAGCATGATACAAGCGGACGGGTGACCCCACAAATTCCGCCCGTACCTACAAATAATACCAGGGATTTCTTTTCGAAGAATGAATATAATTTTTGACATTCTTGAAGAACGCCAGGATCATATAGATCAGGATCGGTGAACCCATCGTCAAAACAGAAGTATAAATAAAGTATTGCCGGATACGGCTGGGAGAAATATTCATCCGGTTCCCGATGGAAGAACAAACGCCAAATGCGTTCCATTCAACAAAACTTTTCAGACGGTTCATAGTTAGTGCGATCAAAATAGACAATGCAAAAATATTTATTCTTTTCGAATTCTGCATATTTTGAACGCGGATATTGGAATTTAACCGCATTTTTGTAAGAACAGGTTGGTAATGATTTAATTATAAGGATATTTTGAGTCAATGCCCCCGCCGTTTTTCAACTACCGGTAAACTAGCAGATCCATTCGCATCATCTCCATAATCAAATGATTTTAATCGGAAAAACCGTCAGAATTTTGTAAATTCGCCGCAATTCATTCACATCCAATTAAATGATTTTTTTATGGCATTTGATATTGACCTGATAAAGAAGGTTTACGCCGAATTTGAAGGGAAGGTAGCTGAGGCGCGTAAACTCGTGAACAAGCCTTTAACCTTTACCGAAAAAGTACTGTATGCACACCTGACCGCACCTGCTCAAAGGGCTTACCAGCGGGGAGTGGATTATGTGGATTTTGCTCCGGACAGGGTGGCCATGCAAGATGCAACCGCGCAAATGGCGCTGCTGCAGTTTATGCAGGCTGGTCGTGATAAAGTGGCGGTTCCCTCCACAGTACATTGCGATCACCTGATTATGGCACAAACAGGTGCGGCCCAGGATCTGGCAGTGGCTAAACAAGACAGTAGTGAAGTGTTTGATTTCCTGGCTTCGGTTTCCAATAAATACGGGATCGGGTTCTGGAAACCAGGTGCCGGTATCATTCACCAGGTAGTATTGGAAAATTATGCGTTCCCGGGCGGGATGATGATCGGAACAGATAGCCATACGGTAAATGCCGGAGGATTGGGAATGATTGCGATTGGTGTAGGCGGAGCTGATGCCTGTGATGTAATGTCGGGCCTTCCCTGGGAATTAAAAATGCCCAAACTGATCGGCGTAAAACTCACCGGGAAATTAAACGGGTGGGCGGCGCCAAAGGATGTGATTCTGAAAGTAGCCGGGATCCTGACCGTAAAGGGTGGTACCGGTTGTATCGTGGAATATTTTGGTGAGGGTGCACAGGCGCTGAGCTGTACAGGAAAGGGGACCATTTGTAATATGGGCGCTGAAATCGGTGCTACAACCTCTACTTTCGCATATGACGACAGCATGAGCCGTTATCTGAAAGCTACCGGGCGTGCAGATGTAGCTGCTGCTGCGGATGCCATCAAAGATCAGCTGACTGCCGATCCGGAGGTTTATGCCAATCCGGAACAGTATTTCGACCAGGTGATTGAGATTAACCTGGATGAACTGGAACCGCATCTGAACGGGCCCTTTACCCCGGACCTGGCTACCCCGATTTCAAAAATGAAGGAAGCCGCAGCCGCAAACGACTGGCCGACAAAAGTAGAAGTAGGATTGATCGGAAGCTGTACAAACTCTTCTTATGAAGATATCAGCCGTGCCGTATCGCTGGCAAAACAGGTGAATGAAAAAGGGTTAAAGACAAAAGCGGAATTCACCATTACGCCGGGTTCCGAGCAGGTACGCTATACCATCGAGCGGGATGGTTTCCTGGATACATTCGCCAGTATCGGCGCTACCGTATTTGCAAATGCCTGCGGTCCTTGCATTGGTATGTGGAACCGTTTGGGTGCTGACAAACAGGAAAAGAATACCATCGTGCATTCCTTCAACCGGAACTTTGCCAAACGGGCAGATGGTAACCCCAATACCTATGCATTTGTGGCGTCCCCTGAGCTGGTAACAGCATTGGCTATTGCCGGAGATCTTACATTTAACCCCATTACAGACACTCTTGTAAATGAAAAAGGGGAGACCGTAAAACTGGATCCCCCGAGCGGAGAAGAATTGCCGGCTAAAGGATTTGCTGTAGATGATCCGGGTTACCAGGCACCTGCTGCAGATGGTTCCGGTGTTGAGGTAAAAGTGGCACCGGATAGCAAACGCCTCCAGCTGCTGGACCCATTTCCTGAATGGGAAGGCACCGATCTGAAAGGGCTGAGACTGCTGATTAAGGCAAAAGGTAAATGTACTACCGACCATATTTCCATGGCGGGCCCCTGGTTGAAATTCCGCGGTCACCTGGATAATATTTCCAACAACCTCTTGATCGGGGCGGTGAATTACTTTAATGATAAAACCGATAACGTAAAGAATCAGTTGACCGGCGAATACGGCCCCGTACCAGCCACGCAACGGGCTTATAAAGCAAACAATATCGGCACCCTGATCGTAGGCGATGAGAACTACGGAGAAGGCAGCAGTCGCGAACATGCGGCTATGGAGCCCCGCCACCTGGGAGCTCGCGCTGTATTGGTAAAATCTTTTGCGCGGATCCATGAAACCAACCTGAAAAAACAAGGTATGCTGGCGCTCACTTTTGCCAATAAAGATGATTATGAAAAGATCCAGGAGGACGATACGATCGATATCATCGGGCTTACGGAGTTTGCTCCCAATACGCCGTTATCCCTCGTATTGCATCATAAAGATGGCACTTCTGAAGCCATTACCGTAAATCATTCTTATAATGCCCAGCAAATCGAATGGTTTAAAGCCGGCGCAGCGCTGAATATCATCCGGAGGGAATTTGCTGCAAAACAAAATAAATAATTTTAATGCATCGGAATAAAAGGAGGCTGTTCCCAAAGTGGGGGACAGCCTCTTTTGGTAAGGGGGTGGGGTGATGCATGAAATATTCCGATTATTCGCAACGCTTTATCCCTCTTTTTATGTGTCACCAAAAATAACCACAATGAAGAAAAACCGGTTACTTCCTGTACTGTCCGTTTGTTTAATGGCCTGCATCGCCTGTAAAAACATCATACGATAAAGAGGGCTGGTATCAGTTCGTTACAGCGTATAAAAATACCTTGAAGATGCCGGTCGTGCTGGCGTTTGGCCATTGCATCTCCGACAAAGACGGAACGCTAACGGTTGGCACGGTAACGATTACACTTAACGCCGGCCAAACCGATGAGTTCGGGTGCCGGGACAATTGCCCTTTTACGCCCCTGGCGGAAGAAGTATTGCCTTCTAATATTGTACGGATGATCATGGATGACAGCGTAAAAAGCGACACAAATTGCGTGGATGTTTTTAACGAAAATGATAAAGAAAGAGTGCGCTGCGAAAAGGACAGCACTAATTTCTTTAACAGCAGGCAATGGATAGATGCCAGGGATTGAAGGGAAATATCATCCGCAGGCAATATGTGATTGATGCGGCCGATCTTGCTGAAGCAAACACGATGGCAGAACGGTTCGATTGAGATTGCTGCTTATGTTTTTGTTATAAAAGCCTGTAAGATCTCAGCATTAAACGGGCTTTTTTTATGATCAAAACCATCCTGTTTTTTATCATTTTGGCTGATTGTAATTTTTATACTTGTCCAAAATGCATCTATTTTATATATTTTGGCTGAACATAATTTTTATACTTGTCCAAAATAGTCGTATTTTCTGTTATTTTGGCTGATTATAGTTCTGAATTTTGTCCATATTTTATACCTTCGGAACAACGAAAACAGATCGATCATGGAGCTCATAATAGGAAGACAAGCAGAGCAGGCGCTGTTGAACCGGCTGTTGCGCACGCCCAGGCCGGAATTGATTGCGGTTTATGGCCGCCGGAGAGTGGGAAAGACCTATCTGGTCCGAACATTGTTCAGGAAGGAGATGGTGTTTGAAATGTCGGGAATCCATGACGCCGCATTGTCTGACCAGCTGAAAAATTTCAGCACAGCCCTGGGGAAAGCCATTGCAAGCCCGGCTCCGCTGGCTTCCCCGGATGGCTGGATGCAGGCGTTTACATACCTGGATCAATACCTGCTGGATCCGCTTGGCCAGGGCGGGGCCGCAGTACTTTTTTTTGATGAGTTTCCGTGGATCCATACACCCCGGTCGAATTTTCTGCAGGCCTTCGATCACTGGTGGAACAGCAGTGCTACAAAACGACCGAACCTGAAAGTAGTCATCTGCGGATCTGCTGCTTCCTGGATGATCGATAAGATCATTAACAACAGGGGCGGACTGCATAACCGGGTCACCCAAAAGATCCGGCTGCTTCCTTTTACCCTGGGAGAAACAAGGGCTTACCTGAAGCATTTGGGAGCTGTGCTGGATGCTTACCAGCTGCTTCAGCTTTATATGGCTGTGGGAGGCATTCCGTATTATCTTCAAACGGTGCAACCAGGAGAAAGTGCTGCCCAGATCATCGACCGGCTTTGCTTTAGCAAGGATGGGGTACTGCGCAAAGAATTTGAAAACCTGTATCAATCCCTGTTTGTAAATGCGCAGCAGCATGAAAAAGTGGTGCGTGCATTGGCAAAGAAAGGGAAGGGGCTTACCCGGGATGAGATCCTTACGGCATGCGGGTTTACGAGCGGCGGTACTACGAGCAAGCTGCTGCGGGAGTTGGAGGAATCAGGTTTTATCACACCGTATGTGGCTTTTGGGAAAAGTGCCAATGAAAGCATCTATAAGCTTTCGGATGAATACACGATGTTTTACCTGAAATTTATTGAGGGTGCAAAAGCTGCCGGCACCGGCTCCTGGTTAAGAAGAGGGCAAACGCCCGCTTATAAAAGCTGGTGCGGGTTTGCCTTTGAAGCGGTTTGTCTGAAGCATATTAGGCAGGTTAAAAAAGCACTGGGAATCGAAGGGGTGTTTACAGAAGAATCCGGGTGGAGATATCAGCCGCCAAAAGGAAATGCGGAAAAAGGCACGCAGATCGACCTGGTCGTCGACCGCCAGGATCATTGTATGAACATCTGCGAGATGAAATTTTCAGAAGATGCATTTGTGATTGACAAAACCTATGCCGGGGACCTGGATCATAAATTGAATACATTCCGGCGCATCACCCGCACGAGGAAAACATTGTTCCTTACCTTGCTTACGACTTACGGTGTCCAAAGCAATATGCATGCCACCGGCCGTGTGACGGCTGAAGTAACCATGGATGCCTTGTTTTTATAGGCAATAAAAAGCCCTCCGTTAAAAGCGGAGGGCTCAATAAGGATGGGAGATGCTTTATTGTAGGTTCTCGTATACGTAAATCGGGTCTACCGGGTTGCTGCCGGGTGCAATGGTGTGCAGGGAATGCAACTGCCCGTCGGCCAGCCCATAAACCCAGCCATGCAGCATCGGCGCCTGCCGCTCCTGCCATGCTTTTTGAATGATAGAGGTTTTTGCCAGTTTCTCTACCTGTTCTTTTACGTTCAGCTCTACCAGCCGGTTGGCCCTTGCCGTTTCATCAGCGATCCCGTTGAGCTCATCTTTGTGTTTATAATATACATCTTTAATGACGCGGAGCCACATATTCAGCACCTGATGAAAGTCACCATTGCTCATAGCTGCCTTAACCCCCCCGCAGCCATAATGTCCGCATACGATAACATGCTTTACTTTCAGGTGTGCCACCGCGTATTCTAAAACACTGATCAGGTTAATATCGGTATGTACGACCAGGTTGGCAATATTGCGATGCACAAAGATCTCGCCGGACGTAGTACCGGTTACTTCATTGGCCGGAACCCGGCTGTCGCTGCAGCCGATCCAAAGAAATTCCGGTTTCTGCGTCTCCGCCAGGCTATCAAAAAAATGAGGATCAATTTTCAGTTTTGCCGCAGCCCATTCTTTGTTATTCTGTAATAGTTTCTCGTATGAATTCATAATTATTTGTCTTTTGAATATCTTTTTGTTTAAAATTATTGAGGTTGAGATGCTAAATTAGTCAATTCCGGCTTTGTTTCCGGCATGGCATCTTGTTTTGTACTGGTGATCGCTTTGGTATATGTTCTTCTTAAATGTCCATCCTTATTGTCGTTCGCCAGTATTTTATAGGAAAAACCATGATCAATAAAACCGCTGGTTTCCAGTTGTACACTAATGTTTTTTAAAGGTGCATGAATGATAAAGTCTTCGATCACTTCTACAATGTCCTTATCGATATAATCAGCGCGCATGGCGTCAATGATTACCTGCGCTCCATCGGGTACTTTTTCCAGGTTTTGTTTGATGATGGCCTTGTTCAAAAATGAAACATCTTTCCGCAGGCGGAACAGGTACCGGGTGTCATCCTTTACCACAAACACCGCCTTCCTGAAATTGGAACGAAACGCAAAGAACAGACCCACCCCGATTCCAACAATTACCCCCTTCAGCAGATCGGTGGCCAGGATGGCGATAATGGTGATTACAAAAGGCAAAAACTGATCCCAGCCTTTTTTGTAATACAACTTAAACAGCGCTGGTTTTGCCAGTTTATATCCGGTAAAGATCAGGATAGCTGCCAATGCTGTCTTGGGAATCATATTGAGCAGAAAGGGAATGAAGGCCACCGAACTCAATAGCAGCAGGCCGTGTAAAATAGTAGACATTTTTGTTTTGGCACCCGAGTTTACATTTGCTGAAGAACGTACGATAACGCTGGTAACGGGGATACCACCGAGCAGTCCTGAAACAATGTTGCCAACACCCTGGGCTTTCAATTCCCGGTTGGTAGGACTAGCGCGTTGGTACGGGTCCATATCATCGATGGCTTCCAGGCTCAGCAAGCTTTCCAGGCTGGCAACCAGTGCAATGGTAAGCGCCAGGATCCACACCTGTGAATTCCAGATCGAGTTCCAGTCGGGGCTGGTAAAAAACGATACAAACTCACTGGCTGAATTGGCCATAGGAATCTTTACCAGGTAGCTTTCTGTTAATGCCGGCAACAGTCCGGTGCTGGTAAATAAGGTATTTAACCCTACACCGATAAAAACGATAAGCAATGGTGCGGGGATCAGCTTAGCAAATCCCTTTTTGCCGGCCACCAGTTTCTCCCATATAAAATGGAAGGCCAGGCAGATGGCGCCAATCAGCAAGGCCGCCGGAGTAATATGCGCAAAAGCTTTGAAGAAGTTGGTGAAAATATTTCCTGTAGAAGCAATGGACTCCTCATCGTTGGTGGGTAATGCTGATTTGTCGCCAAGCAGCTGCGGAACCTGGTTGATGATGAGGATGAGACCAATCGCTGCCAGCATCCCTTTGATGACGCTGTTTGGAATATAATCGCCGATGATACCTGCTTTTGCAAAACCAAGGATCACCTGCATCACACCTGCCAGCACCACTACTACCAGGAATGCTTCAAATGATTGAAGCGTTATGATGGCAGATGCAACAATAGCAGTGAGTCCGGCTGCAGGCCCGCTCACACTGAGCTGTGAGCCGCTCAGGATACCTACCACAATACCGCCGCAAACGCCTGCAATAATTCCACTGAACAGGGGCGCATTCGAGGCCAGCGCAACACCCAGGCATAAGGGCAGCGCTACCAGGAATACAACCACAGACGATGGGATATCAGAAGCCAGGCTGGAAAATATATTCTTTGTTTTTGAATGAGTATTCATAAAATTGATATTAAGGAATAACCCGGCATGCTATTGCGATAGCAGGCAACAGGGATCGGAATGATAAAGTATAAAAGGACCTGCCGGAATCAGCTGGTGATTGCAGCACAAATCAGCCCCTGGTAAGGAATACCAGAGCCCGGATACTTAAAGTTGTACGTTGGGAGGGGGAGCGTGTAATTCCGCATGGAACGCAATATAAGTGCCTTCATGCGCGTGGAGGTAAGCAATGTCTTTTTGAAATTCAGCCAGGGAAAAATCGTATGCCCCGTGATGCAGGTACTCTTCCGTAATGGTTACAGTAGGGTTGCCGGGTACTTTTTCCTCTGTGGTGCCAGCCATCGGGTTTCCTTGATTTTTACTCTTGGCATCGGTTTGCTCGGTTAAGTGAAGCTTGGCTTCATATACAAATGGAAGACTTACCGTAAGCCACAATAAGGCAATGCCCAGCAGCACTGCCAGTGCTTTGGATATTGTTTTATTGTATAGTAAGCCCGATACCATGTAATGCAAAAGTAGTTGATTGCCTTTTTTCAGACAAGAAAACCGGGGAATATTACAATTCTTTAACGAAAAAAAATAACTAACATGCTGAATGTTAATAACGTAAACCGGTTTGTACAAATGGTGCCGCAGCGCCGGAGGCGGATACAGCTAATGCATACCGCTTTCCGGATACGGTTGCCTGTTTTTAGCTGTGGCGCTTAATGTCCGCCTGTGGTCTGTGTGTCCGGCTTACAGATCTGAAGCATTTCTGGAGTATTCGCCTTTAAGCGCATACCAGCCAAAGATCATTAACCCGATGGCAATCGGTAAAAAGATCGTAATGATGATTACCCAGATCACCGGGTTATTAATGTCTTTTTTCCCGTCCGGGTCAATATTGTGTATGGCTCCGGTAAACAGGAAATAGATAACTACAGGTCCCAGTAATAACCAAACGATGCCTAATATTTTTCTTATTGAGTTCATCATAAAACTTTTAATAAAAGAATAGTCATTGAATTGTGATGTTAAGTTGTCTGTTTTTTTATACGTTTTGTACCACTCGATTTGATAAAGTTCAAGGTCTCTTCGAGCCAGTCTTTTGATGTTAAAATGACGTCGGGAGGAACACCTGTCGCCTCAATGGATTTTCCGGTTCTTGTTTTTATCTGGCAGGTGGGGATAAAAATAAAGAACCCGATATCAGAACCGCCCCGCATAAAAGCGGTACCCTGCCCCGGGTTCCCGGCTCCCGCAGTTGTATCGCCGAGGATAACAGCCCTGCCCGTTTCTTTGGCAATAAAAGCGAAATACTCTGCAGCCGAGAACGTGTTTTTTGAAGTAATGATATATAGCGGTGTTTCATAAAACCGGGGGCCTTCCGTGTTGTTGTAGGGCACTTCACTTAAATGCCATTCGGTTTCACCATTGCATTTTTTTAAAAGCAATTGCTGATACTCTTTCGACTTATAAAGATGATCATTCATAAAACCTCCGGCTTCGCCATTGCCGCCAGAATTACTGCTGATGTCGATAATTATAGCACTGCTTCCCTTTAACCGGTCTAAAGCCTGTACTATTTTTTTAAAGGCATTGGGCCCTGTTATAAACGCGGTCCATTTTAAATAGCCGATGTTGTTTTTAAGTTTCCGTACTTCTGCAATCCCGCCATTATCGGCTGCCTGATTTTGCTGTTGACCTCCGGTTGCCTTTGTACTAAAATACGTTAGATTGAAATGCTTATCGTTGGTTTCTTTTCGAAGCAGTTGTGTTATCTTTTCAGTGGTAGTTTCAGGGCTGAGATTTTTAAAATCGCCATTGGCAAATTTTTCTGCCAGGATTTTATTTAGAACTGCGGCTTTTTCTTTGTCGAAATAGCTTTTTTCTATGATTGTTTTTAATTGGAAAATAAGATTGGAAAGGTCCCAGGGTTTTATAAACAGGGAATCTGCCTGGGCGTTCTGGGCATGTAGCAAACCTGCGGCGGGCAGCATTGCTGTAAAGAATAATGCAAATGCAAGAATGCGGATATTCATGGTGAGTAATTGAAACAAACAGCTGGTTACTCTAGCACGGCGGACCTACTGTTGGACAGATATGCCATCCCGATGACGAAGCTCAATGCAGCGATCCCGATAGGATACCACAATCCTACCAGCGGGTCGGTAGTGAACGTGGTTTGAAGCAAAACCCCGATAAAGGGAACCAGTCCTCCAAATACTCCGTTTCCGATATGGTATGGGAGCGACATAGAAGTATACCGGATATGCACGGGGAATAATTCCACCAGGAAAGCAGCAATAGGCCCGTACACCATGGTTACATATAAGATCAACAGGAATACCAGGCCTACAAATTTCCAGTAAACAGGTCTTGGCAATACTTTATCCTTGATCAATGACTTTCCTGCTGTAATCATTCCGGTAGCCACACGCAGTGTATCTGTTTGTTCAGTTGCATATTTGGCCCCATTAGACAATTCAATATGGGTAGTGGTTTGCACCAGCGAGTCTGAACTATTGGCCAGCAGCTTCGATTCCTTTTTGACCTGGCTATTGCTGATCTCGGTGTTCCATTGATCCGGACCAGCATCCTTCAGCAAGGTGCTAAAGATCGGGCGATAGGTAAGGATCCCCAGCAACATACCGGCCAGCATGATCCATTTCCGGCCAATCTTGTCACTCAGCCACCCGAAAACAATAAAGAAGGGCGTTGCCAGCAATATGGCCCAGAGCAAAATGGAACGGCTTTGCTCAAAGTTAAGCGCCACTTTGGTTTCTAAAAAGCTCTGCGCGTAAAACTGCCCGGTATACCAGATAACCCCCTGGCCCATTGCTGCGCCAAACAATGCCAGCAGTACCATTTTAAAATTGGCTTTTTTCCGGAAACTTTCCTTTAGCGGATTCTTGGCAACTTTTCCTTCGCTTTTTAAACGGGCAAACAAGGGTGACTCTTCCATTTTCAAACGGATATAAACCGATACCACTACCAGTATAATGGAGAACCAGAACGGATAACGCCATCCGCCCCATTCGGCATTAAAACGCTGATCGCTCATGTTCATCTTTACAACCATAATGACACCCAGTGCCAGAAATAATCCCAGTGTGGCGGTAGTTTGAATCCAGCTGGTATAAAAACCGCGTTTGCCGGGAGGTGCATGTTCTGCTACATAGGTAGCGGCACCGCCATATTCGCCGCCAAGGGCCAGGCCCTGCAGCAAACGCAGCAACAGTACGATCAGCGGCGCGGCAATGCCAATGGTCTGATAGCCGGGCACCAATCCGATAAGGAATGTAGAGCCTCCCATTAAAACAAGTGTCAGCAGGAAGGTAGACTTCCTTCCCAGCAGATCACCCAGCCGCCCGAAAAACAGGGCGCCGAAGGGACGCACAATAAATCCCGCGGCAAAAATGGCCAGGGTGCTTAGCAGGGCTGCGGTACTATTGCCTTCGGGGAAAAATTCAGTAGAAATGGTTTTGGCCAGCATGCCGAAAATGTAAAAGTCATACCATTCGATCATAGTGCCCAATGACGAGGCGCCAATGACTTTACGAAGCACGCCTGCTTCACTCATTTGTTTCATGTAATTTTTGTTTTGTGCAATGAAATAAATACAATCGTTCGGTAACGCTACCGGTAACAGCTGTCAAGATAATATTTCTTTCAATAAAATATTAATAATTTTGAATAATTTTTATTGCCTATTTTTATTGCCCGAAAAAAAAACGTTTTAGTTATGTCATATTCATTTCAGATAAAGACGATTGAACAGTACCAGGAAGCGTATAAGAGAAGTGTGGAGGATCCCGAAGGATTTTGGTCCGAAGTGGCCGATACGTTTGAATGGAAAAAGAAGCAGCCTTTCAGTAGCCGTGTATTAGACTGGAACTTCGTAGAACCAAAAATTAAGTGGTTTGAAGGCGCGAAGCTGAACATTACTGAAAATTGTCTCGACCGCCATCTGAAAACATCAGGAGACACGCCTGCCATCATCTGGGAGCCCAACGACCCGAATGAAAAAGTAAGAACCCTTACCTATAAAGTATTGCATCGCAAAGTATGCGAATTTGCCCAGGTGTTGCGCAACAATGGTGTAAAGAAGGGCGACCGTGTTTGTATCTATATGGGAATGATCCCCGAGCTGGTGATTGCAGTGTTGGCCTGCGCACGGATCGGCGCCATTCACTCGGTGATCTTTGGAGGTTTTTCGGCGCAGAGTATTGCAGACCGTTTAGATGATGCGGGAGCGGAATATATTATCACCTGCGATGGGGCCTACAGGGGCGCAAAAGACATCCCGTTAAAATCGATCATTGACGATGCCCTTATCGGCAATAAAGTGGTTAAAAGAGTAATCGTACATACCCGTACCCGTACTCCGGTAAGTATGATCAAGGGCCGCGATGTATGGTGGCGCGACGAAGTGGAAGACGTTATCGAAACCATGCATGATGAAGTGCTGGCGATACCGGCAGAAGAAATGGATGCGGAAGATCCGTTATTCATCCTGTATACCTCCGGAAGTACCGGTAAGCCCAAGGGGGTGGTGCATACCTGCGCCGGTTATATGCTTTGGACTACCTATACGTTTGTGAACGTGTTCCAGTATCAGCCAAAAGATGTTTTCTTTTGCACGGCCGATATCGGCTGGATCACGGGGCATAGCTACATTGCATACGGTCCTTTATTATCCGGTGCCACCTGCCTGATGTTTGAAGGCGTGCCCACCTGGCCGGATGCAGGCCGGTTCTGGGAGATTGTAGACAAGCACAAGGTGAATATTTTATATACGGCACCTACTGCCATCCGGTCGCTGATGAGCTATGGATTGGATCCGCTGAAGGACAAGGACCTTTCTTCCCTTAAAGTGCTGGGCACCGTTGGAGAACCGATCAATGAAGAAGCCTGGCATTGGTATGATGAACACATCGGTAAAAAGAAATGTCCGATTGTAGATACCTGGTGGCAAACTGAAACCGGTGGCATCCTGATCTCTAACCTGGCAGGTGTTACGCCTGCGCGACCCAGCTGGGCCACTTTGCCGCTTCCGGGTGTGCAACCCTTGCTGGTGGATGAAAAAGGAACAGAAATTACCGAATTTACCGATGAGATAATGAGCGGTAACTTATGTATGCGCGCTCCCTGGCCCGGTATTTTAAGAACCACTTACGGAGATCATGAACGTTGCCGGCAAACGTATTTCAGTACCTACAAGGATCTTTATTTCACCGGCGATGGTGCCTGGAAAGATGAACAGGGGAATTATAAAATCACCGGTCGTGTGGATGATGTATTAAATGTGAGTGGTCACCGGCTGGGTACTGCAGAGGTAGAAAACGCAATCAATATGCATGCGAGTGTGATTGAAAGTGCTGTAGTGGGCTATCCGCATGAGGTAAAAGGACAGGGTGTGTACGCCTATGTAGTACTGGACGAGAAACGCCATAAGGACGAAGATGATCTTACAAGAAAGGATATTTTGGCTACCGTGAGCCGTATCATCGGACCGATTGCCAAACCGGATAAGATCCAGTTTGTAAGCGGACTGCCGAAAACAAGAAGCGGGAAAATTATGCGGAGGATATTGCGCAAAGTTGCAGAAGGAGAACTTTCTAACCTGGGAGATACAACCACATTGCTGGATCCGGCCATCGTAGACGAGATCCGGGATGGACGGCTTTAATGCCGGGGTGTTGATTTTTTTGCGGGGTTGTTTTGTAACTATACAAACAACCCCGTTTTTATTTAGGTATTGCTATCTGTAATACTACATGGATATCTATTTTATTAAAACGGCAGCTCTTTTAAATGGTTTGTGAAGACACAAGCCCTTTACCCGCGCCTCAGGCAGTGTCTTCACTGCCCGACCAACAGCAATACTAGGCCAGGATGATCTTGATTCCTTTTTCCTGCAGGGCAAACAGTGTTTTTTCAGAAATTTTCTTGTCGGTTACGATCGCCTCTACCTGGTCCAGGTTACAGATCTTGCCCAATCCCCGCCGGTTAAACTTAGAGCTATCGGCAAGCAGGATCAGCCGCTGCGAAACTTCGATCATTTTCCGGTTCAGCGAGGCTTCCGAAATATTAGAAATGGAAACACCATGCTCCAGGTCGATGCCATCCACACCCAGGAATAAAAGATCGCAGGAAATTTCATCCAGTACCTGCAGCGCCTGGGTGCCCGCTACAGATGAAGAATTGGGGCGGATCAGTCCACCCAGTTGCAACACCTCAATATTCGGCCGGTTATTCAGTTCCAATCCCACTTTCAGCGCTGGAGTAATAGCGGTCATTTTATGATCGGGGTAAAGCACACGGGCCAGTTCAAAAACGGTGGATCCGGAGCCGATCATAATGGAATCGGTCTGTCCGATCAGCGGCAGGGCCGCCTTGGCGATCTTCCTTTTGGCATCGGCATTGATTTGCTCCTTTTCATTGATCGGCTTATCGATCGCATAAGGATTGGAAAGCGATCCTCCGCCCTTGGTGCGGAACAGGAGGTTTTTGTCTTCCAGCATCTTCAAGTCCTTCCGGATTGTTACACTGGATATATGGATCTCTTCTGCCAGGTCTAAAATACTTACTTTGCCCTCTTTTTTGAGCTTATTTAAGATAAACTCATGTCTTTCCGTAATATTCTTCATATCCAAGGATTCTGTAATGCAAAGAAATGAAAAAGAACTGTATATAAAACGTTTTCGTTGTTATTTTATTTAACTTTTTAATTTTTTTTGATTTAATTTGGTTTAATTATGTTTTGTTTTATTTAAATTTGTTTCAAATGATTGCCATATGAATCAACTGAATGATCAAAAGAACTTCATCGGAAAAATAGGTCTTCCGCCCAATCTTGTATGGGGATACCTGGGTATCCTGATCTTTATGATGGGAGACGGTGTAGAGCAGGGCTGGTTAAGCCCTTATCTTATTCATGACCGTGGACTCACTATCGAACAATCGGCAACACTTTTTAGTGTCTATGGGCTTACGGTGGCTATTTCCTCCTTTCTCTCCGGAATCCTTGCCGAAGGGATGGGGGTGCGCAAAGCCATGTGGGTTGGCTTTTTGCTTTTTGTGGCCGGTACCTTCGGGTTTGTAGGCCTGGGCCTGAAGAATCAGGATTTTAGCATCATGCTGCTGACCTATGCCATCCGCGGGTTTGGTTATCCCCTGTTTGCATACACCTTTCTGGTATGGATTACGTATCGCACGCCACAGAACAAGCTGGGGACTGCTGTAGGATGGTTCTGGTTTGTATTCACCGGGGGCTGAATGTTTTTGGAGCCTATTACTCCAGCTGGGCCATCGACCGGCTCGGGCATATTAATACATTGTGGACCTCCCTTTTCTGGGTAGCCCTGGGAGCTTTATTTGCGTTGCTGATCAACCGCGACCGCATAAAAAAGACAGGGGCAAAAGACAAACTCCGGGAGCTGGCCGACGGTATTAAAATTGCCGTCAACGAGCCGAAGGTTTTTTTAGGAGGCATTGTGCGCACCATTAATACAACGGCCCAGTTTGCATTTCCTGTGTTTATGCCCATCTATTTTGAAAAATATGGTTTCACCACGGCCGACTGGTTAAAGATCTGGGGGACCATTTTTACGGCCAATATTATTTTTAACCTCATATTCGGATTTGTGGGCGACCGGTTTGGATGGCGCCGGACCATTTCGCTTTTTGGAGGCATTGGTTGTGGCATAACAACCTTGTTGTTTTATTATTCCCCGCAATTATTTAATGGAAGTTTCGCTATGGTATTACTCAGTGGAGTGCTTTGGGGAGCATTGCTGGCGGGTTATGTGCCGCTGTCGGCCCTGGTGCCTTCGCTGGTACCGAAAGGGAAAGGCGCGGCCATGGCATTTCTGAACCTTGGAGCAGGTCTTTCTGTGTTTGCCGGTCCCTTGATCGTACGGCTTTTTATCGGGCCGGCTGGAAATGCAGGGGTGATCTGGATCCTCGCGATCCTGTACTTTATCAGCGCGATCCTTACAAAATTTATAACCCTGCCGAAAAAGGAAATATCGCAGAACCCGGATCCGGTATTAGAAACGGAATGGTCTAAGTTTTAGCCCGGAGGCAGGGTAGGGATAAGAGCTGTGGCAGACAGCCGCTCATCAACTATTTAACAAGTACTAAATTGATATATGAATATTTTAATTACAGCGCCGTATAACGAGGCCGGACGCCGGGAACTGGAATCCTGCCTCGGAACGGTTATTTACAGGGTTTGGAAAGAAAACGGGCGCGCGTTTAACGCGGAAGAACTAAACCGGTTACTGGATGAAACGCAGGCTGATGCATTGATCACCGAACATGATGAGGTAACGGAAGATGTAATCCGCAGGCATCCGCAGCTGAAGTTTATTGGAGTATGCCGGGGAACCCCTTCAAATGTGGCCGTAAAAACAGCCGCTGAGCTGGGGATTGAAGTATTTCACACACCGGCCCGGAATGCACAGGCCGTGGCAGAATTGTTTATTGCCAACGTGATCACTTTTTTGCGGATGACCCTTCCTGCGATGGAATGGCTGAAACAACGCAACTGGCAAAAAGGGGCGCATGCTTCCTATTTACAGTTTAAAGGAAATGAGCTGGCTGGTAAAACCATCGGTATGGTAGGCTTTGGTGCGGTAGGACAGCGGATCGCGGCATTGGTGCAGGCGTTTCCCTGCGCGATAAAGTTTTATGACCCTTACCAGCAATCACCGGACCCGGCTTATGAGCGCACCAGTCTTGAAGGGATTTTTGAAACCTGCGATATCGTTTCGATACATCTTCCGGTAAATCCCTCAACCATTGGCATGATCGATAAAACGCTCGTCGCTAAAATGAAACCGGGTGCCCTCTTTGTAAATACGGCCCGGGCCAGCGTGGTAGATCGCAATGCGTTGCTGGAGGCCATTGAAAACAACAGGATCCGGGGGGCCATCCTGGATGTGTTTGATCATGAACCTCCGGATGCGATCGACTACCGGCTGATTGATCATCCCAACGTGCTGGCTACGCCGCATACCGCCGGAGCCACCGATGAAGTAGAAGATCATCATGTGGCCATCCTTAATGAAAAATTATTGAACTGGGCAAAGAATCCATCTGCCAAATCATTACATTTATCCAATCACTGACCATGCCTTTAACAAACGCACATCTCATCATCGACTTTGGTACGGGGAATCTCCGGGCGGCGGTAATCTCCGTTAACGGCGCCGTTTTAGGAGTAGCCCGGGAAGACATTCCGTATATCAGGGACAACCGGTATGAAGATTCCATTTATTTTGACCCGCAGGTATTATGGGACCAGATACTGGAACTGACCACAACCGCACTGAAACAGGCCGGCTCTGTACGGATCCTGGCCATTACGGCAACCAGCCAGCGGGAGGGGATCGTGGTATTGGATCCTGCGGGTGAGCCGGTTGTAGGCATGCCCAATATTGACCATCGCGGAAGGGCATGGGAGCACCTTATAGATGATAAGGACCGGGTGTACCGGTTAATGGGGCGCTATCCCACTTCTTTGTTTTCGGCCTTCAAGCTGGTTGGTTTACGGGAGGGCAGCAGCGAATGGTGGCAACGGCTGGATACCTTCCTCAGTATCAGCGACTGGATCGAGTATATGTTCTGCGGTGTGGAGCATTATGAGCACTCGCAGGCTTCGGAAACCTTGCTCTATGATGTGAAGCAAAAGACCTGGTCGGAAACATTGTGTGAAGTATTCTCGTTCCCGTTTTCCTTATTGCCGCCACTAACCGGTTCGGGCACTGTGCTGGGAAAAATCCGGCCAACACTGGCAGAAGCGCTCTCCATCGATCCGGAAGCAAAAGTGATCGTGGGCGGTGCCGATACGCAGTTAGCGGTATTAAGCACCCGTGCGCATAAAGGGGATATGGTCATTGTTTCCGGTACCACAACACCGATCATTAAGCTGTCCGGGTCCTATGATCTGGATGAACAACAGCGGACCTGGACCGGAAGATATATTGATGCGGATAGCTACATGGTAGAGGCCAATGCTGGGGTGACCGGATTGAATTACCAGCGGCTGAAAAAAATATTTTATCCCAATGAAGGATATGAGGTGATTGAAGAAGAGTTGCGGTCCGTTTCGGATTTTCAATGTGTAGCGTCATTGGGATCGCTGGTGGCCGATGAAAAAAAGCCCCTGGTTAAAGGCGGGTTTATTTTCAACACGCCTGTGAATCATGAGCTCTCCAGGGCGGGAATGGTTTGGGCTACCTTGTGGGATATTGCCTGCAGTATTTTTGAAAATTACAAGACATTGGTTTCGGTTACGCCCAATGCTCAATCGTATGTATGGACCTGTGGCGGAGGCATGGAGAGCAAAATGCTCCGGCAGTTTATTGCGGATCTTACAGGTAAAGAAATCCGCATCCGCGATCATTATCGTCATGCATCGGTGATAGGAGGTGTGATGATCTGTAATAAGGCGCTGGGGATAGAAGCCGGACAATCGGAGCTTTATGAAGCGGTGCTTCCGGCAGCGGAGGCAAAGCATGCGCCGTTTTATGACCGCTGGAAAGAGCACCGGGAATTACTAAAGAAGATCTTTTAAATGAGTGAAGCATATGTTATAGGGATTGATCTGGGTACACAGGGACTGCGTGTGGTAGTGTTGGATACAAAGGGCGCCATTGCGGCCAGTGCCGAACAGGGATTCCCGTTATCGCCGCAGATGCGGATGGAACAGGACCCCGATGAATGGTGGACCATCTGCCGGGCTTGTCTGGATAAAGCCATCGGCCAGCTGTCGGCGCCGCAGCGGGCCCGGGTAACAGCGATTGCTGTGGATTCCACTTCAGGCACCGTGATTCCTATGAACGAGGCATATCGGCCGCTGCACCCGGCCATCATGTACAGTGATCAGCGTTCAGGCATTCAGGCAAAAAAATGTACGGCCGCAGCAAGGCAATACCATTCGCAGGGGTTTAACGGCTTCAGTACTTCCACCGGACTGGCCAAAATGGTATGGTTCGCCGAAACCTTCCCGGAGAAAGCCGCGGATATTTTTCAATGGATTCATGCGGCGGATTATATTACCGGGAAGTTATGCGGCGTATGGAATGTTACCGATTATACCAATGTGCTCAAATCCGGGTATGATCTTTCACTGCTCCGGTGGCCGGAATATATCAGTGAGACACTGGGTATAAAAAAAGAATGGTTGCAGGAGGTGCGGCCTTCGGGAACGGTGATCGGAACCTTGAACGCGGATCTGGCGCGCGGGTTGCGGCTTCCTGCTGATGTGTCGGTTACTACAGGTGTTACGGACGGGTGCGCCTCGCAGGTAGCATCCGGCGCCATGCAGCCGGGACAATGGAATACCACCATCGGTACCACACTTGTTATTAAAGGTGTATCTGTAAAGGAAATAAAGGATCCGCTAAACCGGTTATATAACCACCGGCACCCGGCCGGCTACTGGATGCCGGGCGGCGCAGGAAACATAGGCGCCGACTGGGTTTCAGCGGGTTTTAAAGAAGATCTGGCACATTATAATGCGGCCGCAGCTTCTTTAACACCTACAGGAAAGATTGCCTATCCGCTGATCCAGAAGGGAGAGCGGTTCCCGTTTGTGGCACCGGAGGCACAGGGTTTTGGACCGGATGATGTGTCGAAGGAACTGTTATACACCGCCAATATGGAGGGGGTGGCCTTTGCGGAACGGTACGCCTATGAGCTGATTCAATCACTTTCGGAAGAACCGGTTGAGGCCATCTATACCGCCGGGGGGGGCAGCAATAGCGATACCTGGCTGCAGATCCGCAGTGATATCTTACAGAAACCGGTTTGTAAAATGAAACATGTGTCTGGAGCGGTGGGGGCAGCCATTGTTGCGGCATCTACTACCTGTTTTAATGATATTACCGAAGCAACGACAGCCCTTACACAGGCAGCGAAATGGGTAATACCGCGGGTTGTTTCAAGGCAGCAGTATAGTGATCAGTATGATCGGTTCCTGAAAACAATGAAAGCGTATGGATTTATAAATAACACTGCTCAATAATGCCTGGGAATGTTGCTGCGGCTGTTTCGGGCCGGAAAATATATGGTTCCATTTGACCGGGTTTGGTCAAAAAAAACATTGAACGCCTGTCAAACCGCTGAATGTTGCTTATGGTATTAATGATTTGACGATGGATTTCAGAAAAAGAAAAAATGAACTTTGAATAAATAATAGAAAGGATGTTAAAAGTGATTTTATTGCGGCATGGTGAAACGGCGTATAACGCAGATGGCAACCGGTATTGCGGCAGAACAGATATAGGACTTACAGAAAAAGGCGTGGCACAGGCAACAAAGGTGTTTGAGGCGCTGAAAGGAGTAACGGTGGATGCAGTCTATGCATCGCCCTTGCAACGCGCCCGTACAACGGCGGCCATCGCTTCCGGTAACCAGGAGGTGATCACCGACGAACGGCTGATAGAAGCCGATTTTGGTTTGTGGGAGGGGAAAACAAAAGAAGAGTTCAATGCAGCGGATCCTTCGCTCTGGGCACAGTGGATGAGCGATCCCGGGGTGGCCAGGGCCGGTGGTATCGGTGAGACCGGCGGTGAAATTGTTAACCGGGTCAATGATTTTTTTGAGGACCTGCACCGCAAACATAGTGGGCAGTTGGTAATGGTAGTGGCGCATAATGGCATCAACCGGTTATACCTGGCGTACAAGTTGGGAATGCCATTGTCCAACTACCGGCGTTTTGATATGGAAAACTCTGCTGTATCTTATTTTGAACTGGATGATCAAAATGTGCTTACACTAAAAAAATTAAATGCAACGGCGTTATAAGTGTTGATGCTTTATAACGCCGTTCCCGCGGTTTGTGTCCCCACAAACCAGGTTAAGTTCAAACCCCTAATCATTTACAACGATGAATATACGTCATGCCTGGTTGCTTTCCTGCGCTATTCTTTCTTTATGGAGTTGTGCTGGCGTTCAGAAAAATCAGTCTGCCGGTAATGAAGAACCGCTGCCTTCATTAAGTGCGCTCCCGCGTAAGATTTACCTGGAAGACGGCAATTTTCATGTACAGGGCGTTGTGGTAGATGTTAAACGGGGCTATGCCTATTTTTCATTTACCACAAAGCTAGTGAAGACCGATTTGAAGGGCAGGGTTATAGGAAGTGTAGACGGGTTCATTGGTCACCTGGGCTGCCTGGATGTGAATCCCGATGACGGACGGGTCTACGCTTCACTGGAGTATAAAAATGATAATATCGGCAAAGGGATCTTAAAGGGTCTTGGTTCCGGTGTAAACCCGGATGAAGCGAAGGATCATGAAAGCTCTTTTTATATTGCCATTTTTGATGGAGATAAGATCACCCGGCCAGGTATGAGCGCAGAAAAAGAGCACGTCATTCATACGGTTTATTTAAAAGAAGTGGCCGATGATTATAAGGCGATGGTTACAAACAAGGGAAAGCAGGTAGAACATCGTTATGGTTGCAGTGGAATTGACGGAATTGCTTTTGGTCCTCAATTTGGAAAAAAAGGGGGAAGGAATTTTTTAAACCTGGCTTATGGGATATACGGCGATACGGGCCGTACCGATAACGATTACCAGGTGATCCTGCAATACGACGCCAACAGTCTCCGGCAGTACGAGCGCCCGTTATCGCAAAATGGTTTTAATAAAACGGGGCCGGAGAAACCGCTGAACAAGTATTTTGTTTACACAGGGAACACTTCTTATGGAATTCAAAACCTGGAATATGATCCTAACACCGGCTATTGGCTGGCCGCCGTTTACAAAGGGAAGAAAGCGTGGTTTCCCAATTATAGCCTGTTTGCTATCGACGGTTCCAGAGGGCCGGAATCACAGGTTTTGAAGGGATTTGATAACGCGGAAAAGGGCCATGTACTGCAATTGGCTGCAGCCGGTATGTATGATCAAAATAGTGGTGTGTACGGGTGGTTATTTCCCTGGGGCGCTACCGGTATGCATGCGTTGGGCCACGGCTATTTTTACATTTCTCAGAATGGGATAACGAAGGATAAAAAGCAATATTGTGATCTCCGGTTGTATCGCTGGGCAGGACAGGGCGGTGCGCCGTTTGAAGAAGTGAAGTAGCTGGGCCATTGCGTAATTTCGCTATGTTGCGGCTGACTTTCCCGTCGGTTTCAAGCAGATTGAATACGCCGCAGCGATTCGCAGATTGATTTTCGCTATAATCAGCGCAGACAAATCGGCCCAGACCTTCGGGAAGTGCTGCGCATCCGAATGTTGAAACAACTTCCATTGGCAATTTCAATACAAAACCGTTATGCGTTTAAAACGAAGAAGTTTTTTAAAGATCAGCGGGCTGGCAGGCTTTTACACCGTGTTGGCACCTCAACTGCCGCTGACGGCTCCGGCCGGTACTGATGCACTGTTCAGTGGTTTTGTGGCGCCGCCTGAAACGGCCCGTTCTTCCTGCTACTGGTGGTGGTTTAACGGCCTGGTAGACGAGGAAGGCATCCGCCGCGACCTGGAAGCCTTTAAGGAAAAGGGAATGGGGGGCGTACTGATGGTGAATTCGTCAGATGGACTGGGCGGCGCCCGTATTCCGCAGGGTGCAAAATTCCTTTCAGAAGAGTGGAAAGCACTTTATCGCTTTGCTATGAAAGAGGCCAAACGGCTTAATATTGAAGTGGGCATCAATCTCAGTTCCGGCTGGTGTATGGGCGGTCCGTGGATCGAACCGGAAAATGCCAGTCGTTGGTACCTGCAATCGACTCTGGAGCTAAAAGGCCCGCAACAGTTTAACGATGCATTACCGCTCCCCGGCAATCGTGTCGGATACGATAAGGTATTTAACCCTCCGGGCTACAAAGAGTACATCGATCTCCCCCTGTCGAAGCTGGATTACAGGGATACCGCTGTGGTGGCCATCCGCACTTCAGGAAAGGAACACAAGATCGCGGGTACGCAGGCTGCATTGCTGGAAGCAAAGGCCAATCGTAAAGATGCCAGCAATTTTGCGAAATCATTCGAGATTACGGGACCGGTTCAAACGCCCTGGATCGATAATGCTGACAATGCGGCCATTCCCCTAAAAGATGTAATCAATCTTACAGGAAAAATGGATGCAACAGGGCGGCTACGCTGGGATGTGCCGCCGGGCACCTGGACGATCGTGCGCACAGGACACCGGATGACGGGATCAAAACTGATGATTGCGCAACCGGAAGCAGACGGATTGTCCATCGACTGGTTTGATAAAAAAGGCGTGGAACTTCAGTTTGAGCACCTGGGAAAAGTGTTTATTGAAGAAGCCGCAAAAGTGGGCGCAAAGCCGGCTTATTTTTGTGACGATAGTTTTGAAGACGGGTTCCCGAACTGGACGGGACAGCTCCTTGATAAGTTCCGGCATTACCGGGGTTATGATGCTACACCGTACCTGCCGGTTTTATCCGGGTACGTGGTTGGCAGTGCCGATATATCCGATCGCTTTTTAAATGATTACCGCCGTACCATTGCCGATTGTATGGCCGATGAACATTACAGGCATTTTGCGGCGCTTTGTCACCGGCACGGCATGCTTGTGCAAAATGAAGCGGCCGGTCCCAGCCGTTCCGGAACCATTTGCATCGACGGGTTAAAGAACCTGGGGCGCAGTGATCTGCCGGCAGGTGAGTTCTGGCTGGCGCCGAAACATGAAGATCAGGAAAATTTAACGGATGATAAATCCTATGGCGTATCCCGGCTGGATTTCGGACAGAATAAAGTAACCAAGATGGTGGCGTCCGCGGCGCATATCTATGGCCGAAAGCTGGTGTCTGCAGAGGCTTTCACCAGTTTCAGGCATTGGACGGATTACCCGGGATCGCTGAAACAGGCGCTGGATCGTGCTTTTTGCGAAGGGATCAATCGTATCGTGATCCATACCTCCACTGCTACAAGACCTAAAGATGGATTGCCGGGTTATGAATATGGTGCCGGTACGCATTTCAATCCCAATGTGACCTGGTGGGAATTTTCGGCACCTTTCTTTTCCTACGTGGCACGTTGTCAGCATTTGCTGCGCATGGGGCATTTTGTGGCCGATGTATTGTTTTATAATGGAGATATTGCTCCGAATCTTGTGGCACAAAAACACATTGACCCTCGTTTGGGAAAAGGGTATGATTATGATGTATGTAATGCTGAAGTATTGCTGGAGCGCGTACAGGTTCGCAACGGGAAACTGGTCTTGCCGGATGGTATGCAATACCGCATGCTCGTATTGCCGGAGAGCACCCGCATGCCGGTAGCCATTTTAAAAAAGATAAAAACGCTTCTGGAGCAGGGTGCGCTCGTAATGGGAGCGCCCCCGCAAACCGACTCCGGCCTGGCGCACTACCCGCAATGTGATGCCGAAATTCAGCAACTGGCAAAAGCATTATGGAAGGAACCAGCAGGTGATGAGGGTATGGCCGTTGGTAAAGGGCGGCTGTTCTATCCCGGTTCCATACGCGCAGTGTTAAAAGACACCGGCTGTGTACCCGATTTTGAAGCTATAAACGACAACGTCTGGATCGATTTTATCCACCGTACTACGGAAGATGCGGAGCTCTATTTTATCACCAACCGGAAAAAAGAACCGACGCAAAGCGATTGCCTGTTCCGTGTAAGCGGCCGCCGGCCGGAGCTTTGGGACCCCGTTAGCGGAAAGCGGTCCGTTCCGTTATATCAGCAGGAAGAGGGGCGTACTAAAATGGCACTAAGGCTGGATGTATTCCAGTCGGTGTTTGTTGTGTTTCCAAAAACACCGGCCAAAGGACTTTTGCTGCCATCGCTCCAATGGCAACCAACTGGCGTGTTTCGTAAACTGCAGGAGCTTACCGGTCCCTGGGAATTGCAATTTGATCCTAAATGGGGCGGACCGGCCATGATCCGCTTTGAAACCCTGCAGGATTGGAGTACACACCCGGATCCCGGCATCCGTTATTACTCGGGGAAGGCGGTTTATCGCAAACAATTCTCATTTAATGAGGTCTTGCCCGCCGGCTCCGTATTCATTGAACTGGGCGTGGTAAAGAACATCTGCAGGGTATGGCTGAATGGTATGGATCTGGGTATTGTATGGACAGCGCCCTGGCGGGTGGAAGTGACCGGTAAATTGAAACGCAGCGTCAATGATCTCCGGATCGAAGTGATCAATCTCTGGCCCAACCGGTTGATCGGGGATGCAGCGTTGCCACCCGGAGAGCGAAGCACAAATACCAATATCCTGTTTAAAAAAGATGATCCGTTGCTGCCCTCCGGGTTGCTGGGGCCGGTAATGATTACCTGTTTCTCCTGAGCGGCTTATCCGGCGCCGCCGCCAAGCGCTTTGTACAGCTGGATGAGCACATGGGCCTGATCCCGCTGGGCCCTGATGAGATCAAGATCTGCTGTAATCTTGCTTTTCTGTGCGGCAATGATTTCCAGGTAACTGGCATAGGCGGTTACATAAAGATCGTTGGAAACCTCGATGCCCTTACCGAGCGCTTTTACCTCCTTGTTTTTTTCGGCCAGTATTTTTTCATTGGTATCCATATAGCTCAGCAGGGTGCGTACTTCCTGGAAGGCTTTGTTGATCGTACCCTGGTAATTCAGGAATGCAATTTCCTGTTCTGCCGTTGCGATATTAAAGTTCGCTTTCAACTGTTTCTTTTGAAATACCGGCGCACTGATACTTCCCAGCAATTGGGCAGCGATTGATGTGGGATTCAGGAGCCTGGCGGCATTGAAGGATTGCAAGCCGGTTGCAGCACCCAGGTTTACGGTTGGAAAAAAAGCAGCGCGGGCAGCCTGTGCATCGGCATGGCTGGCCTTCAGTTCGTGATAGGCAGCGCGGATATCAGGCCGGTATTGCAGTAGCTGCCGGGGATGCCCATGGCCTGCCAGATACCGGATGGCATGGATATCAATAGCGGCGCTGCGTTCAATGGACCCGGTATAGCTTCCGGTAAGTTCCAGTAATTTGTTTTCGGTGGCGGTAATCTCCTGCTGTACGCTGTAAAGCGCAGCCCTGGTGTTGGCCAGCTGGGCATCAAACTGCTGCACGGCCAGTTCGGTGGCACGGCCTACCTCTTTATGGATTTTTACGATTTCAAGCGCCCGGTGTTGCAGGTCGATGTGCTCATTCAGGATGGCCACTTCTTTGTCGAGCATGATCAGCTCGTAATAAAGCGTAGCTGTATGAGTGATCAGGGCTGCGGTAAGCAGGTCTTTACCCTGCCGGGTGGCCAGGAACCGTTCCCGTGCTGCTTCCCGAAGGTTTCCAAGCCTACCCCAAAGATCAATTTCCCAGGAAGCGCTCAATCCCAGCCAGTAATCCGGTGTGATTACGGTGGGGATGCGTTGGCTGTTTTCAATATTGGAAGAAAGATTGGTGTCGAAATTGCCTACGCCTTCCATGGTGTGCTTGCCATAATGCGTTCCGGAAGCGCGCAGTCCGGCTGTCACCGAGGGTAGCAAGGCGGCCTTCCGTACTTCGAGATAGGCTTCGGCAATTTTTATCCGTTCGCCTGCGATCCGGTGATCGATATTATGAGTCAGCACCCGGCTGATCAGTGCTACCAGGTGTTGGTCGCTGAAAAAGTCGCGATACTGCAGCCGGGCGATACTCAGGCTGTCGCCGGAAGTTTGTGTATATTGTTCAGGAAGCAGGACTGTCGGTTTAACGGCCGTTGTTTTTGGTGCTGCACAACCGACGGAAAGTACGGAAACCGTTAGTGCTGCCAGGATGGTATGCGAATGGTTAATTTTCATGCTCAATGATTTTTATATCGGATTTCTGAAGGGGTACGTCGGCAGACTGCTTTTTACCACGTTCCGACAGCGAGGCAAAAAGTACATAGAGGCCGGGGATGATCAGCAGGCCGAACACCGTCCCGATCAGCATACCGCCGGCAGCTGCCACACCGATGGAGCGGTTGCCGACAGCGCCCGCTCCCGTGGCGATACACAGTGGGATCAGACCGGCAATAAAAGCAAAGGAAGTCATCAGGATGGGACGCAGCCGTTGAGTGGCGCCCTCAATTGCTGCCTGCAATATTGAGTTTCCTTCTTTGCGGCGCTGGATGGCAAACTCAATGATCAGGATGGCATTTTTACCCAATAACCCGATCAGCATGACCAGGGCTACCTGCGCATAAATATTGTTATCCAGGCCGGCCAGTTTCAGGAAGATGAAGGACCCGAATATACCGGCAGGTAAACTCAGGATTACCGGTAAAGGCAGTAAAAAGCTTTCGTACTGAGCCGCCAGCAGCAGGTACACAAACAATAAGCAAAGCGCAAAAATGTATATGGCCTGGTTGCCAGACAGGATCTCTTCGCGCGTCATGCCGCTCCAGTCAAAATCATAGCCACGGGGTAGCTTCTCCGCGGCCACCTTTTCCACTGCTTTAATCGCATCGCTGCTGCTGTAGCCGGTTGCAGCTTCACCGTTGATCATAGCGGAAGTATACATGTTGTAACGGGTAAGCTGTTCCGGTCCGTATACGCGCTCCATACGGATAAAGGAGGAGAATGGTACCATTTCGCCGTTGCTGTTCTTTACATATTGGTGAAGTACATCTGCGGGCTCGGCGCGGAACTGCGGGCTGGCCTGCACCATTACCTTATACATCTGGTTAAAACGTATAAAGTTGGTGGCATAGTAGCTGCCCAGCAGGGTTTGCAGCGTGTTCATTGCATTGTCTACGGTCACATTTTTTTTCGCTGCCATGTCATAATCCACATGGATCAGGTATTGGGGAAAGGAGGCGTCGAAACTGGTAAAGGCATTATTGATTTCTCTGGTACTGTCGATGGCAGCAACAAAAGCCCTGGTGATTTCAGAGGTTTCCGTAATGTCATCCCCTCCTCTGTTTAGCAACCGCAATTCAAAACCGCTGGTATTTCCAAAACCTGGCACCGTTGGAGGCGCAAATACCTCGATCTTTGCATCCGTGAGTTTCGCGGTCCGCGTTTCAATTTCGTCAATGATCTGATCTACGTTTTTCTTCCGTTCCTTCCAGGATTTCAGGTTGATCATGCCCATGCCGTAAGAGGCACCGGCAATTTCATTGGTAAGACTATAACCGGCAAGGGTAGTTACGCTTTCGACACCCTCGATGTCTTTGGTTACAGCGTTCAGTTCGTCCAGCACCTTTTCTGTACGTTCAACGGTGGCGCCCTGTGGGGTGGTCACATTTACATAAATCATGCCCTGGTCTTCTGTTGGAATAAAGCCTCCGGGAAGCACGGCGCCTGCGCCCCAGGTGGCCAGGAAGAACAATACCAGCATGCCGAGCGTTACGATGCGCCGGCCGGCTATTTTACCAAGCACCCGGCGGTATTGAGTGGTGGTTTTATCGAATCCGCTATTAAAGGCATCGAAGAACCGGCCCATCCATCCTTTTTTTCGCGGCCCGGTGTGTTTCAGCATCAGGGCGCAAAGCGCGGGTGTAAGGGTAAGGGCGTTGATGCCGGAAATGACAATGGAAAACGCAAGGGTCAGGGAGAACTGGCGGTAGAATACGCCCACCGGTCCGCTCAGGAAGGCTACGGGTATAAATACGGCCGACATTACCAGGGTGATGGCAATGATCGCCCCCGTGATCTCCTTCATTGCGGCAATGGTGGCTTCCAGGGGAGACAGGTGTTCTTCCGTCATTTTTACATGGACAGCTTCAACCACGACGATGGCATTGTCCACCACAATACCGATGGCCAATACCAGGGCAAACAGCGTCAGCAGGTTGATGGAAAAGCCCAGCAGCAGCATAAACGCAAGAGTGCCTACCAACGCCACGGGAACCGCCAGTACCGGGATCAGGGTAGACCTCCAATCCTGCAGGAAAATGAATACCACGAGGGCTACTAATACAAATGCCTCTACCAGCGTGGTGAGCACGGCACTAATGGAAGCATCCAGGAAACGCGATACATCATAGGCCATACTGTAGTTCATACCGGGCGGAAAACTCGTTTGTTTCAGCTCCTCCATTTTTAGCTTGATATTGTCGATCACCTCGCTGGCATTGGAGCCGGGACGCTGTTTGATCATAATGGATGCCGCCGGTCTGCCATCGCTTTTTGAAACCATGCTGTAACTCATGGCGCCAAATTCCACATCGGCCACATCTTTTAATTTAAGAATAGAGCCGTCGCTATTGGAGCGGATGGCAATGTTCTCATATTGTTTGGGTTCGGAGAATTTTCCGGTGTACCGCAATACATATTGTAAGGCATTCTTTGTTTTACCCGAGCTTTCTCCTGTTTTTCCGGGGGCGGCAGAAACGTTCTGGTTTCGCAGTGCGGTGATCACTTCGTCGGTGGATACATTGTATGCAAATAATTTTTCAGGATTCAGCCATATCCGCATGGCATAGTCTTTATAACCCATAATCTCGGCGCGGCCCACGCCGTCGATGCGTTTCAGCTCTTTCAGGATATTGATGTCGGTGAAGTTATAAATGAAATCTTCATCTGCAGCTGCATCCGTACTGGTGATGTTCAGGTACATCAGCATGCTGTTTACTTCCTTTTCGGTGGTAACCCCTGCCTTGATTACTTCTTCGGGCAGTTCGTCCAATACGGTGGTAACCCGGTTCTGTACGTTCACGGCTGCTACATCAGGATCGGTACCTACCTTAAAGTAAACGGTGATCATGGTAACTCCGTCGTTACCAGAAACGGTAGACATATAGGTCATGCCGGGAACCCCGTTGATGGCGCGTTCCAGGGGAACAGCCACGGCGTCTACAGATACTTCGGCATTGGCACCGGTGTACCGGGCGGTTACCGCCACGGAAGGTGGTACAATATCGGGGAATTGGGTAATGGGCAAACTGAATAGGGCCAGTACACCAATGAGGGTGATAAAAATGGAAAGCACGAGTGAAAGAACCGGCCTCCGGATAAAAGTTTCAACCATGTTTTTTTATTATGCAGATGGTATAAATAAAATTTCAGCGGCCATGGTTTAAAACCCGGCCGGCAATAAAGGAACCAGATGATGGTTATCCTTTTGGAGTGATCTTTTCACCCTCGCGGATGGTCTTGATGCCTTCGTATACGATGCGGTCCTCAGCATTCAATCCTTCGGAGATCACATAGTAATCGGCCAGACGCTGGTCTACCCGGATACTTTTCATTCGCGCAATATTGTTTCGATCCAATACGAATACATAGTTTTTGTCCTGTATTTCAAAAACCGTTTTTTGGGGTAGCAGGATCACATTTTGAAGAGGCCGTGTAATCAGCAGTTTCCCGGAGGCGCCGTGCCGCAGCGTTTTATCGGGATTGCTGAAGCGGGCCTTATAGGCAATGTTGCCGGTATTTTCGTCAATTTCACTTTCAGCGCTTTCCAGGTGCCCCTCGTAAGGATAGCGGGTACCATCCGGCAATACCAGGTTGATCGAAGTGATCTGTTGTGCCTGGCGCCCGTTCAGCAAAGTCTGGAAGTATTCATTTTCCGAAATGTTAAAATAAGCGAATACCGTGCTTACATCCGATATGGTGGTCAGCAGGGAGGCAGTAGTAACCAGACTGCCTTCTTTAAGCGGGATCCGGTCAACAACGCCATCAAAGGGGGCGGTAATGCTGGTATAGGAGATCCGCTGCTGTACGGCGTTTTTATCCGCTAGTGCTACATCGGCTTTCGCCAGCAGCGCTTTGTACTTTGCAGTAACGAGGTCCAGTTCGGTATTGGTGATCACTTTTTTGTCTACCAGCATCTGCACCCGCTCCACTTCCACCTGGGCCACTTTTGCATCGGCCATTGCACTTTTATAGGCGGCAGCAGCTTTATTCAGTTCAATTCGCAGTTCGCTGTCATTAATCTTAAACAGGAGTTGTCCCTTGCGTACCTGCTGTCCCTCCTTAATGTGAATCCTGTCCAGCAATCCATCCATGCGCGGATGGATCTCGATGTTGCGACCCGCCTGTATATTGGCTACATAGGGAATCGCCAGGGTGGTATCTTTTGGCCGGAGGGTAACGACCGGGTATTCTTTGTTGTTAGGAGTGCTGTTTTCCTGGGAATTACTGTGACAGGCTGCAATGGTCGTAATGAGAAACCCGTAAAAAATATAATTTTTTATCATGATCAGTTAATTTAAAAACGATGGGATGGATACCTGGCGGATCGGTGCGGTATGGGCAAAAACATGCACGGACTGCGTATTGCTGATTACGCAGACAGGTATTGATTGAGGAAAAGTGAAGCTATATGGGGCTTAAAAGAGGTAGTAGCGAAAAAGATGCCCGTAGCCCGGCTGTTGCAGTGGTGTAGGGTTATGGTGCTTCCATGCAGGAAGCATTACATTGAAATGAAAAAGGGGCAGGGAAAGGATGCTGAAAAAAGTCCGTTGCGATACCTGGTCCGCCCGGTTAATAAAATGATTGCAAAACCGGTTGATGATAATATGATCACCAGAGTCCTGCGCATTGCTGTTCTTCTGTTGTTGCCTGTCTTTTACTACGGAATTACATGTATGATTTTTTGCGGGCACCAATGCCTCCAGCGTGTCAGCGCTGCTGCCGATAAACAGTATAATTAAAGCAAGTATATGGGCGAATTTCTTCATTTCCCCTGGGTCCGTAATAATTTAAATTTTTAGTAAAAGCTTGCAGATGGCGCGAAGTAAAGAAATATTTAAATAAAATGCAACAAAGCAATTTAAAAAAAATATTAAAATAGTTTTACGTTCCGGCGCTCCATCATCTGGTAGGTTAAAACAACGGAACGTAAAAAAGGTTTAAAAAAAAATACAAAAGGCCGCTCCGTTTGATAAATGGAGCAAGGCGATGAAAAGCAGCATGCATCAGCCTTCCAGGACCTGGTTGGCTTTTTCAAGGTCTTTTGAAAAGATTTTTACTTCGATGCCGGCCAGCGGCGTCATACCCACCACGTCCATGTCATCAATGGTGGCAGTGATACCGGCTTCTTCCAGTTTTTCTTTTGCAGAAACGGCAGCTGCTATATCACTATATGTTCTTATAACAATAATGGTATCCTGGTTGTGATCGGTCATAAGAAAAGATTTTCCCTAAAGTTACAATCTCCCTTCGGGAATTTAAAATATTGAATATTAAAAATCGAATTCAAAAGTATGGGGGGGACTGTTCGATGATCTGCCATCGGCCGATGTCAATATTGATATTCTTACGGAATGAATTTTAACCTTGAGTGTTAAACATTGAACCTTAAACTTTAAACCTGAAACAAAACAAAAGCTAGCGTTAGGGGATAACGTCTTCCTCCGGTATTGCAGTGCCGGAGCCTCTCTTTCGTTGCGAGAGAAAGGCAAAGGCATAATTCAGCTGCACGAGGATGATAAACGCAATGCTTAAGAGCGGGCTGATGAAGCACAACAACGCTCCGGAAAGATATAAAGACTGGGCGGTGATAATTCGCCTGCGAAGCGGGATGTCTACTACTGCTCTTACTTTTTCGTCTACAAAATGATGTCTGCAGGCATAGGCCCAGTTGATATACAACATGGTGCCCATTAAAAAGATATTCAGCCAATATACGGCAATGGGGAACTTAAAATGGGTGTAGTCGCCCAAAAAAGCTGTGGTAAAGGGTAACATGGTAACCGATAGCAGGAAGAGCAGGTTGATCCAGTTCAGATTCCGGTCGCTTCCCTCAATGTATTTGTACTGCGAGGAATGGCCTACCCAAAAAATACCGGTGGTCATAAAGGCCAGAAGGTATACCAGGAACTTGGACTTTAATGCCAGGAAAGCCGCTATCAGGTCCTGCTCAGAGCGGATGGAGTCCATGAAGGGTATGCGGATCTCCAACACCAGCAGGGTTAATGCAACACCAAAAACCCCATCGCTGATGGCGATGATGCGACCGGTATCATGGCCGGCAATTTTATTATATGTATTGTCTTTCCTCATATTTATGCGTTTAGCCAGTGTTTTAATGGTAAGGATTTCTTTCAGTATGCAACTACGGTTCCCCAAAGAATCCTATTTCAAATATGCAATATCAAAAGTAGAATTTGTGGTGAACTTTTCGGAATTTTTGAGTGGTGAGATCGCTTTGTTGAAACATTTGCTCCGGCCTTGGCCTGCGGCGGCCGGATCCGGTGATCGGGCGGAGGACAAACGCCGGTTTGGGAATGGCCCGCCAGGTTTTTGAAAAATCAAGTAGCTTTACAGCAAACAACAAATTTTTGCTTCATCCCAAGCAGGTAAACCATGAACCGTAAAACATTTCTACAGCATACAGGTGTGTTAAGCGCCGGGCTAACATTAAGTCCTTTTTCTTTTGCACAAGGCAAAAACGATTTTCCTTTGGTGCGGGTTCCGGAGGGGGAACGGCACTTTAAAAGCGCGGCAATAGAACAGGCGATAAAGGCATTCCAGTTGAAAGTAAAGAATAAGGAACTTGGCTGGCTCTTTAATAACTGCTTTCCCAATACACTGGATACTACGGTTTTTTATACCGAGAAGGACGGGAAACCAGATACCTATGTCATTACCGGGGATATTGATGCAATGTGGCTGCGGGACAGTTCTGCGCAGGTATTTCCTTATCTGGCATTTACGAAACAGGACCAGGCGCTGCACCGGCTGATAGCCGGCGTGATCCGTAAGCAAACGCATTTTATTTTAAAGGATCCCTATGCAAATGCGTTCTATAACGACGACAGCAAAGTGAGCGAATGGAAGGAAACGGATATTACCGATATGAAGCCTGGTATCCATGAGCGGAAATGGGAGATCGATTCCCTCTGTTATCCCATCCGGCTGGCCTACCGTTTCTGGAAGGAAACCGGCGACACGCTTCCTTTTGATGCTTCCTGGAAGGAAGGAATCGCGCTTACGTTAAAAACGTTTAAAGAGCAGCAACGGAAGGACGGCCCCGGTCCGTATAAGTTTGAACGGAAAACCTCCTGGGCCACCGATGGTATTCCGATGGGTGGTTATGGCTACCCGGTAAAACCAGCGGGTCTCATCTGTTCCATGTTCCGTCCCAGTGATGATGCTACGATATTTGCTTACCTGGTCCCGTCTAACCTCTTCGCTGTAGTAAGCCTGCGGCAGGCATCAGAAATGGTGGGTACGATTTCAGGCGATGCAAAACTGGCAAACGAACTGCTGCGGCTGGCCAATGAAGTGGAAGCAGCGGTAAAAAAGTACGCAGTTGTCACGCATCCGCAGTTGGGAAAAATGTATGCTTATGAAGTAAACGGTTACGGTAGTCATAACCTGATGGACGATGCCAATGTGCCCAGTTTGCTGGCGCTGCCTTATCTGGGTGCGGTACTGCATACCGATCCTTTATACAAGGCTACACGCCACTATGTATGGTCATCGGAAAATCCTTTTTTCTTTAAGGGAAGAGCGGCAGAAGGTATTGGCGGCCCGCATATCGGCAAAGACATGATCTGGCCGATGAGCATTACCATGAAAGCGCTTACCTCCGGTGATGACCGGGAGATCCGCTGGAGTATTGACACATTGCGGAAAACACACGGCGGTACCGGTTTTATGCATGAATCCTTTCATAAGGATGATCCGAAGAGGTTTACCCGGAAATGGTTTGCCTGGTCCAACACCTTGTTTGGAGAATTGCTCTGGAAGACCTTTAATGAGCGGCCGGGCTTATTGGGTTAATCCTGTTGCAGGTTGTTTGTGGTGAGCACGAAAGTGCGCGTAGACAAGGGTTCCTTACTGCGATGTTTGTAATGGCTGACAACGATCCGGAGTTCTTTGTTTTGAAATTTTCAGTTATACTGAAACAGAATGATGTATCGGTAACATATAATGACAAGGACAAGCGGATTGCCTGTTCTTGTCATTTTGTAATACAGTTGCGTGGTTATCGCAGATTTCCGGGCTGGGTAATCCAGTCGGCGTATGTTGTAGCGCCCAGGTATGCGGGTGCTTCTGGAACCAGGGTATCGGTTTCCAGCGGGGCGCCCGAATATAAAGCCGTACTACTGGTAAGCACTTCATTGTTTTTATGAGTGGCTTGCAGGTATTGTTGGATCCATGCGTTCATATCGAACTGCTCGGGGCCGCCAATTTCCAGGATCTTATTGGCAGGGGCGGCCGATGCTACCGAAGCCAGGAATGTGGCTACATCTTTACTGGCAATGGGCTGTATCTGGGCATCCGGCAAAACCACCTGATCGCCGGCCTGGCTCATCTGTGTAATGCCTCTTGCAAATTCGAAGAACTGCGTGGCATGCACAATAGTATAGGGTATGCCTGATGCTTTAATCAGGTCTTCCTGTACCTGTTTGGCGCGGAAATAGCCGCTGGCCTGCAGTTTTTGTGTTCCAACAACAGATAATGCAATATGATGTTGCACGCCGGCTGCTTTTTCTGCCGGAAGCAGGTGCTCGTTGGAGGTTCTGAAAAAATGCATGACAGGTTCATCTGCAAAGGAGGGGGAATTGGACACATCTACAACTACCTGTGCGCCCTGCAGCACTTCGTTCAACCCTTCGCCAGTAAGGGTGTTGACACCCGTATTGGGTGATGCCGGTATGGCCTCATGCCCGGCTTCTTGTAATTGTTGCACTAGCTGACTACCAATAAGGCCGGTACCGCCGATAACTACTATTTTCATCTTTGTGGTTTTTAGTACTGCAAAGATGAAATAAGCAATGGCCGGAAAAGTTAAGCTGGTTTAAGAAATGAACGCCTCCCGGATGGTGCACAGTTCTTCGGTGGATACGCCCATATAAGAGGCAAAAATGGGGTCCGGGATGCGTTGCAGTATTGCGGGATATGTCGTGCGGAAGTACCGGTAAAAGTCGGCTTTGGTTAAAGTGGCATAGGTTTTTTGCTTAAACAGGGCCGCACCATAAGCCCGCTCATGGATTTTATTAAAGTACAGGGCCAGCAGCGGAAAGCGCAGGAGCAACTGCTCATAGTCGTTGCGGCTGATGCTGGTGATCTCCGAATCTTCAAGCGCGGCTATTGCATACACAGCAGTACCTTCATCACAGAAGGTTTTATAATCGGTCAGCCACCAGTTCTCCAGCGCAAAATGGATGACTTCTTTTCGTTGATCCTGGTGATAGAACAGGTACAGGCATCCCTTATTTACAAAATGAATATGAGTGCAGGGCTGCCCTTCTTCTAAAAGCAGCGTTTCCTTTTTTACGACACGGGTGCTAAGAAAAGGTGCCATTGCGGCCAGCGGAATATGAAATTCCGGTACAAGCCTCCGGATATGAAGTTGTAACGGTTCCGGTATCATCGCTTTTTTTCAGTTCTCTTTTTACGTAGTTCACTCAGGTATTCCGGTGTAAAGCCCAGGAAAGAGGCCAGGATCTTCTGGGGCACCCGCTGTATAAAATCAGGATATTTTGATTCAAACAGTTCATAAAATTCATGCTTGGGCATCCGTGAGATCATCTGCACACGAAGTAAAGAAGCCGCATAAGCACGTTCGTATACCCGGCGGAAATATTTTTCCATCAGCGGAACTTCGTCCAGCATCCGGGAATAATTTTCCGGGCCGATGATCATTACCTCTGTAGCCTCCAGTGCCTGGATGGAATAGGCCGATCTTCTTCCTGACCGGAAGGCCTCCAGGTCGGTCATCCACCAGTGCTCCAATGCAAATTGCATCGTTTGCTCGATCCCGTTCTGGTCTGCAAAAAACAGGCGCAGGCAACCCCTGATCACAAAAAAATACGCATGACAATGGTGGCCTTCTTCCAAAAGAAAAGCTTTTTTCCGGAAGCTGCAGGTTTCGAAAAACGGGAGGATGGATGCTTCGGCAGCCTCTCGGACGCCCGTTATTCTTTGTATATGCTGTATCAGTGGGTGCATGCTGCAGCAATATATAGAAAAATAGGGAAGAATGCGGGCTCGGATGAAGGAGGCATCAGCCGCCGGTAAAAAATGGATTTCAAAGAAACGGTGATCCTATGCCTCTCTGTTAAAATTGTTCAACGGCTGAAGTGAGAAAAAATTACCGGAGTCGTCCTTGAACAAAGCTTCGGTGCCATAAAACTCTTTGGTGGGAGGCTTTATAAATTCAACGCCCTTGGCCTTCAGCTCCTCGTACGTGGCAAAGATATCGTTGCAGGTAAGCACCCCGCAGCCAAAAATGCCCTGCCGGATGAGCCTTGTCAGCGTTTCTGCGGTTTCCTTAGGAAACATTTTACTTTCCTTTACCGGAAAAAGCACCAGCTGCAGGTCCGGCTGATCGGGAGGAGATACTGTAAGCCACCTGCTGTCGGGACCCATCGGGATATCATCCACGAGGATAAAGCCCAGTTTGTTTACATAAAAATCATAAGCGCTGTCCTGGTCCAGTACATGGATGTTGGTAACGGTCATTTTTGTGATCATATCTTTCGTTTTAGTGGTGAATAACGAAAGTAAAATTAACCGGCCGGGTGTGGTTCCGTTTCTTCAAAATTGCTATTTTCCGTCCAGCCGTGCTGGTACGCATAGCAGCCGGGTACAAAGGCCAGCGGTGTTTTTGCTTTTTGATCCTGGCGCTGCTGGTAGTGCGCGGCATAGGCAGAAGCGGGCTGGCCTACCATCCGTTTAAATAAACCGCTGAAAGAGCTCAGGCTGTCGAACCCCACCTCAAAGCAGGCATCCGATACCGTGTTGCCCTGGCGCAGCAATTGCTTGGCTTTTTCAATGCGGGTGGCCTTCAGGTATTGGTGAGGCGTTTTGCCGTACACCGTTTTAAAAAGGCGTATAAAATGGTACTTTGAAAAATAGGCCTCATCGGAAATATTATCCAGGTCGATCTTGTCTGCATAGTGCGCATCAATAAACAGCTTTGCCTGTACAATCCTGCGGTACAAATAAACTTTTGGGTATTCCTGTGCTGGGTTCATTTTTGCGTTGCCGGCGTTTCAACCTGGTATTAAAATTAAGATGATCGGCTGAATTTACCGCAATGTTTTGGTTATTCAATCCCGCGTGTAGCATTCAGCCGTTATTGCAAGTGATAAACGCGGTTATAACATCTCCACCAGCTGTATATGATTGCCGCAGGTATCATTGAATACGGCAATTTTCACGGTGCCCATTTCGGTGGGTTCTATACTGAATTCAACACCGAGCCGGGTAAGCCGCGCGTGTTCCGCTCCAACGTCGTCTACATTAAATTGGGTATAAGGAATCCCGGCATCAAAAAGCGCCTCCTGGTAAGCTCTGGCTGCTTCCAGGTGGTTGGGACTGGGTTCCAGCAATAGCTCCGGACCATCCGGCTCTTCTTTGGATACTACCGTCAGCCACCGGTCATCGCCGGTAAGGGGTACATCGTGTTTTTTTACAAAGCCCAGTTTGCCGGTATAAAAATCCAGGGCCTTTTGCTGATCCAGTACAGGAATGCTGATGACTTTTACTCTCATTCTTCAGGATTTAAAAATTAAAGCGGCAAATTCCTTAAAGAACGGCCAGTGCACTTTGCAAAAATTGCTTTTTTTGAAATTCGGCCGGTGACAATCCCGTTTTTTGTTTGAAGAGCGTGCTGAAGGAACTCGGGCATTCAAAACCCACCGCAAAGCAGGTATCGGTCACCGTCATTCCCCTTTTAAGGCAGGCGATGGATTGAACAATGCGCTTATGGATAAGGTATTGTTTGGGCGTTTGCCCGTAGTATCGTTTAAAAAGCCGCAGCAGATGGAACTTGGATGTAAAACCGGCCCGGGCCAGTTGTTCCAGGCTCAGTTCCTTTTCAAAATTGGCATTGATAAAACGCCGGGTCCGGATCACTGCCATCAGGTGTGCTTCATTTGAATAAACGGTGCTCCGGATCCGGTTAATTTCCTGTAGATAAAACGTCATGGACTAAAATTAAGAAGATCCGCCCAATACTGGGTTTGAGGGGTGGCTTGTTTGGCAGAGTATCATACCAAAACCGGTGTCCGTGCAAGGATCGAATGCTAAAATGCAATATCTATTCCTTTCGATAATACTTTTTACACCGGGGCAACAGCCAGCAGTGGAATGATCTTTCAGGGAAGGTAAAGCAGGCAATAATGCTCCTGAATTGGGAGGGAATGAGGCGCTGCTATTGCAATGCCCAATAAAGGATTGGGCAATATTGGATCTGATAACCCAAAAGCTGAATGATATTCAAATTGAGACTATTTCCGGCAATTCTGGTACCGGTTACCTCATTGCCAGTGGTCTGCCGGCGAGCGTTGCAATTCAAATACCTGCTTCCGGTTTTGCCACAAACTGTCTTGTCCTGAAATAGGTTTACACAAAAGGTGTACATTTAAATCGGACAGGTTATGATAAAAGTTAATAAGGAAACAAAAGAGGCAATAGTAGCGGAGTATTTATCAGGCGGCACGAGTTTTCGTAAACTGGCGTCTAAGTATGGGATAACTTCTCGCAGAGTTTATTATTGGGTAAAATGCCATCAGGACAATCAGAAAGAGCAGAAGCAATTGGAAATTGAAGCGGTAGAACCATTGCCCACTGAGGTAAAGCAACTTCAGGCTGAACTGCGCAGGGCAAAGCTGCACAATGAGCTATTGGAGGAAATGTTGCGTTTATCGGAGAACCTTACAGGCGTTGAGCTCAGAAAAAAGTTTGGCACCAGGCAGTTATAAATGTAGGACAAAGGATGCCGAAGAACATTTCTACCCTTTGTTCATTGCTTGGTTATAGTCGGCAAGCTCTTTATCAGGGCGGGCGCCAACAACAGCAGCAAGCATATAAGGAAGCACTAATAATACAACAGGTACAAATGATCCGCCTGACGCAAAAGCGTCTGGGAGGCAGGAAACTACTGGGCCTGCTGGGCAATTTTTTTAAGGAGCACAAGATCTCTATAGGCCGGGATGCTTTCTTTAACCTGCTTTGCCGCAATGGCTTGCTGGTGCGCAGACGTAAGCGTTCAAAACCAATCACTACAGACAGTGTTCATCATTTTAGAAAATATAAAAACATTGTAAAAGGATTTACTCCCATGGCAGCCAACCAACTATGGGTAAGCGATATTACTTATATTCCGCTTGCTGAAGGTTTTGGCTACCTGAGTCTGATCACCGATGCTTATAGTCGCAAAATTGTTGGGTTTGATCTGCATCCGACACTGGGTGCCACGGGTAGTGTAAAAGCCTTGAAAATGGCCTTGCTGTCATTACCCGCTCATCACAACATAATCCACCATAGTGACAGGGGGATCCAGTACTGCAGTAATGAATATGTCCGTGTTTTAAATAAAAATAATATCACCATCAGTATGACCGAAAACGGGGATCCGCTGGAAAATGCAATTGCGGAGCGGATTAATGGTATCTTAAAACAAGAATTCCTGGAAGCACAATATTCTGATTTCCAGGCGGCGCAAACCGCGATAACCCGAGCCATAAACATTTATAACTACCAGCGGCCGCACAGCAGTGTAGATTATTTAACCCCGGTTGCCGCACACCAACAAACAGGCAGGCTCACCCGGCGATGGAAAAATTATTACAACAAAAAGGAGGTAGCAATGGCAGAACCCTAAACGCTTAGCCTGCAAAACAATATTTTCTTTAGCTGTGGGCTACAAAAATATTGTTTTATTACTGGCTTAAAACAGCAGTGTAAACAATATACAGGACTAAACTATATTTGTAAACTTGTAACAGGACTAACACCATTCAAGTGTCAACTTTTTTCAGGACGAGTCAAACTGTTGCAGGGATTTTTGTTTCAATTGTTTTTGCAACAAAAATAGTTGCAACATTTCTGACCCTCCCTGAGAAAAATAGGCAGCGGTGGTGGGCTCAGCTTTTTAAATTTGTACATTAGCATACCTTTCAGGTCGTTGAATGACCAATCTACTCTATACGCATTAAAAAATAAATATGATGCAGACAAACAGGCGAACCTGGCTTCAGCAAATCGGTATTGTAACGGCAGGCTTTAGCGTGGCACCGTTTAAAGCTCTGGCGTTGCCGTCAGTGAAGCATCCAACAGTGACCACTACAGCCGATCAAGCCATCCGCCTCAGCTCCAATGAAAATCCTTACGGACCGTCTCCCTTGGCCCGGGAGGCCATGGCCCGGAGTATCGGCAGCAGTAACCGGTACAACTGGAATACTGCAGAACAATTAATGGCAGCGCTGGCCCAAAAGAACCAGGTAACGGAAGATAATATCTTAATTGCTGCGGGTTCTACGGTGATTCTGGACCTGGTGGTGCAATCTTTCGCCGCTCAGGGCGGAAATTTTATTGTGCCCCATCCGTCCTATACCAATTGGACGAAACGGGCAGAACAACTGGGTCTTGAAAAAAGATCAATACCCTTAACGCCGGCCAAGCAGCTCCCGCTGGATGCTATGCTGGCTGCCATGAATTCCGCAACAAGGATGATTTATGTGTGCAATCCCAACAACCCTACCGGAACCCTTTGTGAACATAATGCGCTTCTTAGCTTTATTAAGACTGCTGCAAAAAAAGCAACCGTGATAGTGGATGAGGCCTATATCGATTTTACGGATCAGCCTTCTGTAAGCCATCTGGTTGCAGAAAACAAAAACCTGATCGTTGTAAGAACATTTTCCAAGATATACGGCCTGGCAGGCGCAAGAACCGGCTACGCCATTGCCCACAAAGATACCATTAGCCGGATTTCCGCTTTACAAACCTGGGCAAACGGTGATGTAAGCGTTGTTTCAAGAGCCGCAGCCCTGGCATCCTTATCGGACACCGGTTTTGTAAAACAATGCTACGCCCAAAATATAGCCGTGCGCAAGTATACCATAGAACAGTTGACCCGGCTGGGCATCACCTGCATTCCTTCTCATACCAATTTTATTTATTTTTCACTGGCCGGTTATAAAAAGGATTTTTTTGGTGTGCTTAAAAATAATAACATACAAGGCACTTTTATCTATGAAGCGGATGGACAATGGACCCGGATAACAGTGGGCACGTTAGATGAAATGCAGCGCTTTATCAGCGTTATTCAATAAACGGATCTTCCGGAATCAACCAAGAAGCAGCCTGCGGAGCACTTGTGCTTTACAGGTAAATCAACCGGCAAAAATGCAGGCAATACAGGATAACTGGCGTCATAAAACGATCTACGAGTTGGAACAGCGTGATTTTGGTACCCCCGGGGATGCACCTACGGGTTTGGTGAAACGCTGTATTGAATTAACCCGGGTGCCGCTCGGTCAATTTTCCATAGAAGATCTGTGCCTGATGATCGGGCAGGGATTCTCGCTGCAATATCTTATTCCCCTGGCAATAGAGCACCTGGAAGCCAATCTTTTTATTGAAGCGCGGTATTTTCCCGGGGACCTGCTTACAAAGATACTTTCAGCCGGCAGGGATTTTTGGTTAAATAACCGGGGGCTTTGGATAACGATAAATGAGCTGGTTAAGGGGCGAAGGCCTGAAATAGAGGAACGGAACATCCCAACGGGGATGTTTGATTCGGTTTGGTAGCGTTGTTGAGACAGTTTCGACTGGCAAACCCTGCGGCGACATAGCGGACAGCTTTACAAAGAATTGCACAAAAAAACGAGACTAGCTGGTCAGACGATTACCCCTTCCGATGTCATTATGATTCTCCGCATGGTGCCATCTTCGTTGTAAAAGAGGTCATCTGCACAAACAGACCTGCGGTGGCTGCCTCCGTTTTTCAACCCGCCATTATGGTAAAAGAAATAAGACCTGCCCTTAAAGTCTACAATACAGGGCCGGTTGGTAGCGCAGTTGCCGGCCAGTTCGTTCAGGATGCCTTTAAACTGCCACGGGCCGTGAATGCTGCGGCTCATGGCATAAGCTACTTTTTCTGGCATTCCGTAGCCATAGGATAAATAATACCAGCCGTTCTTTTTGTGGATATGAGCACCTTCTTCAAATCCCGGGAGGTCCAGTTGTTGTATTTCGCTGCTGAGTCCTAAAAGATCGTTTCTGAGTTTTGCATAATGGCAGATCTTGTTTCCCCAGAAAATATAGCCCGTTCCATCGTCGTCAATGATAACAGATGGATCCAGATTGATCTTTTCATTATCCGTAGGCGGCAACATATCACGGGTAATGAGGGCGCCATTGAGCGCATCGTGAAATTTTCCATCAGGTGCATCGGATACCGCCACACCAATGGCCGAGCCCTCTATGGTTTTGTGATTCACCGCAACATACCAGTAAAAGTGGTCGTTGTGCCGGATGATGCTGGTGGCATAGGCTCCCCCGGAAGCCCATTTAAAGTCCGTTGCTTTTAAAACATGGGCATGTTCTTTCCAATGCAGCAGATCGGCGGAGGAGAAGCAGCGCCAGTCGTTCATTACATAGGCTTCGGTACCAGCCGGCGCCTCGTCATGGCCGGTGTACAAATAGACCCTGTCTTTAAAGACAAGCGCGGTAGGGTCTGCAGTAAACAGATGCCTGATAATGGGATTTCCGGAATGTGTCATAGTACCTGCTTTCAGGTACTCCCTCAAAAGTAATACCAATGATGGGTTACCGCTAAGAATCGGGGGATGCCGGGTTGGCCCGGGCACCTGTTGCTGGTAGATTTGAAAACTTCGTGGAACAATCTGTATGTCTAATAACCGATGGTTATCCCTACATTCACCGAACGGCCCCGGCCTTTGGAGTAAAACCCGGGCTGCATGAACCACTGCGCACGGGCAGGGAAATAATCTTCGTTAAACAGGTTGTCTACACCCAGCGTGATACGGGTGTTTTTACGCACTGCATAGCTGCCCAGCAGGTTGAAGAGGTTGTACGCTTTTACCGCTCCTTCGTTACCGTTGTATACCCCCTTATCATTTTTGTCAAAACGGTTACGGGAGCCAATTCCGGTATAATACAGGGTAAAGTTGAGGTCGGTAAGGGGGGTATAGCTGACCATACCTGTAATCTTGGGCGGCGCAATGCGGCGTCCGTTCAGGTACTTGTCCTCCTTATCGTTGTATTTACCATTATCGTTGATATCGCGCTTGCCTTCTGTATAGCTGTAAGAAGCACCCAGCTGCAGTTGCGGCGACACCGTGTATTGCGCAGCGGCCTCAAATCCGTAGATCTTTTCCGGGTTGCGGGCCGTGTTAAAGAGATCCGTGGCCGGATCATATACCACCTCGATGCCCAGTCTGGAGGTGCTGGTATAACCGGATATGGTCAATTGAAGATTCCGGATGCGGGTATCAAAACCGGCTTCATAGTTGTTTACCAATACCGCGTCGGTATTGATCTTGTTGATATTGTTTACTTTGGCATCGCGCAGTGCCAGCCCGATGTCCATTACGGAAAAGCCCTGGGAGAAACTCACATACGGACTGAAGATGGCCCATTGATTATACTTCAGACCGGCATTAAACAACCGGGCATCGTATTTTAACGTGCCGCCGGTTACTGCAAAAGAAGGAGTTATGGTAGCGCCGCTGGCATTGGTGATGCGCAGGGTCTGGTAGTCATCTACCGCTATGTTTACCTTTTCATAGCGAAAGCCCGCTTTTGCAATAAGGTGACGAAACAGGGTGGCATCAGCCTGAACGAAAGGCGCCAGGTTGTTCATGTTCATGGTGGGTACCCAGGTGCGGCCGTCAACCAGGGGTTGGGCCGTTTTGTCATTCAGGAAATCAAATCCATAAGAAAGATTGGTATTAGCAGTCGTGCCTTGTACTACCGGTGTATGCAAAAACAGGCGGGCACCTTTTTTATCATTAGTGGCCAACGACTGGCCGTCGCCGCCATCAAAACGCCCTACGGATACATAAAAAATATCCTTGCGGGTTTCATAATAGGCATCTGCCGTAAGACTCGTATTTTTAAACAGGCTGTCGATGGTGTACGTCAGGTGCAGGTTGTGATTGTACTTTACACCGGTGGGGATGCCTGCAGGCTTGCCCAGTACGCCGGTGGCTTTTTTGCCATTGGCAATATCTCCGTTCACCAGGGTAAAATTGCTGTTCTGCAAACTGCTGTATAAATTATAAATAAGTTGCAGGCGCTGGTTGGCGACCGGCGTATAGCCCAGCTTGGCAAAAGCATTATAGCTGTCTGTTTCGCCCAGGCTGTAATTGGGCCCTACAATGTCGCCGTCAGCGTCCTTGTATTCTCCTGTTTGCTCATACATGCCGCTGATCACATAATCGAATTGATTCAGTTTCCCGTAGAACTGCTGGCTGATGCGTCCGCCAACCGAGTTCTTCAGGTTCACCAGGGATCCGTTAAGATTGAGCTGGGTTTTGCCGGCAAAGCGGTCGGCAGTACCGGGTACCAGAGTTGTATAGTTCACCAGTCCACCTGCGGCACCGTTCCCATAAATGGCCGTAGCACCTTTAATCACTTCTATCTGTTGCAGCACACCGGGGTCAACCGATCGCAGATCTACTTCTGCATTGCGCAGGGGAGACGACTGGCTGACGCCATCAATCATTACCAGCATGGGGCGTCCGCGCAGGTTCTGCCCTACATTGTTGCCGGTTTGCGCGGTAGGACCAAAGCCCGGTACCTGGTTGGCCAGGATCGTGCTTGGATCGGGGTTGAGCGCGATCTCTTTCTGTAGCGTGGCATGGTTTACTACACTTACGGATGCTACAACATTCCGGATATCCTGCGGGCGGCGTGTAGCGGAAACGATCACTTCTTCCAGGCTGTTTTCACCCGCAGCGAGCTCAATGTTGATCAGCGTATCCTGCGCGAGCATTGGTATTTTTATGAATTGCGGCAGATAACCGGCAGCAGATGCCTCCAGCTGAACCGGTCCGGTTTTTTCCGATACCAGCCGGTATTGCCCGTTTTGATCGGCCGTGGTTTTACCTGCACCTTTTATGGAAAGGGTGGCATAGGGTACCACTTTGTTTTGTTGTTTTACGGAACCCTGTATGGTAACCGATTGTGCAGCGGTCATAGTACCAATGAACAGGCCGGAGCCGAGTATGCAAACCTTCTTCATGTAGCGGATCAAAAATTTTTGCAAATGTAGCGGCTGCAGGGCTGGCGCCGTTTTCGAAATGCGGAAAAATGTGCGATTAAATGATTTCCTTATGAAGCAAGGATCGCATCTGGTGCTTGCTTTCCAGCCCGAGACGGGTTGCATGGCTTTGCGCTGGTACGCGGCAGCATTGCGATGGGTCCTCATAACAAGCTGAAGTCGGTTGTTGTAAGAGGCAACGAAGCGTTGCCTCTTACTTTTTATAGGCTGCCGGGTTTTGTTTAAGGCTTGTTTCCGGAGCGCGCTGCCTTTAGCCTTATTAATGTGAAGGCCGTCGACCTGAGCATTCTTTTAAAGGGCTTTATTAAAAGTCTTCTATTGGGCATCCTGAGTTTTTGATAGGAGGCCCTAATCAATGTGGCAATGACAACACTTCAGAAAAACCGGTATGTTGGAAGATCCAGCATCCTTCCTTTTCACTTTTCCGGCAATGGAAAGTGGAGCAAAATCTGTTCCGCAAGGAGGCAGGCAGGAAATCGACGCTTCAGGCTTTGGCGCCGGCTACACAGTTGCCCGGGGCATCCGCCGCCATTCCGCTCGTCCCGAACCTTCGGGATTCCTTTTCACTACCCGGCGAACTATTTTATAAGAAAGAACACGTTGCCTTTTCTTGTTTTACTTTCATCGGAAGGATTCTTTTACTCAGCAACAGAATGGCAACTACAGCCACCAGCAGGTTTCGCAGCTTCTTTTTTTTACCTGGGGAGGTTTTCAAAAGAAGCATCCCGCCTGTAAAAAAGCAGTGCAGTAAATATTGTACAGTAAACAAGGAGCAAGCGCTTCCGCTTGCTCCTTTGAAAAAGGGAGCATGCTGCTTTTCGATTCGGGTCTGCAGTGTGTGGTTGGTCAAACGCGGTCCGCCACGGCGGATGAGCTTGACTTTTGCTCCATTCCTGGTCAGGCAAAGCGGAAGAAATAAGAATGAAATGTGGCTGGTTATCAACACACCCTGCCATCTGTCATTGGCAACTTGTTTCAGCATCTAAGTATATGATCACTCACCAGGCCCTGAAACAGGAATAGATACTGGACAAGCCCGGATGAGATCCTCGGGGTGATGGTAAATGTGTTTTGTCGTCGCCTCCTCGATTTTGCTATACAAATAAAAATACCCAGAATGAGATTGCGTTTAAAGGACCTTTGCTACAGCCCTATAGCCCTGCCATGGAGGCTGCAGTTCGCGGGCGTAGGGCCGACTGCTTGTTGCAGTATTAATAATTGTTTCAGAGTTTGCAACAAAAATGTTGCAAAATTTCTTGTTGCTATTTTTACTGCAACGAAACGAGTTGCAACAAGAGCAAGTGTGTTTGCCCGTATCCGCTATTGGTCTTTTAGGGGTATGCTGGCATTAAAATGGAGCATTATGCAGGGCGAGCATGAAGCCGGCCATTTTCTGGTTCGGCCTGACATTGGCGATTGTATGGGGCAGGTAATCTTCCTGAGCGCCGCTGGCAGGACCTTTAAGGCGTTCTGAATAAAATTTCTGCCTTATAACAAATGCTTCTTAAAAAAATCAATCGTCCGTTGCCAGGCCAGATCCGCAGCGTCTTTATCATAACGAGGGGTAGTGTTGTTATGAAAGCCATGATTGGCATTGGGATAAATGTATGCCGTATACTTTTTATGATTGTTTTTTAGTGTGGCTTCATAAGCGGGCCATCCCTCGTTAACACGGGTATCCAGCGCCCCGTAATGTAATAACAGGGGGGCTTTTATCTTTGGAACATCGTCTGCCGCGGGCTGTGTACCATAGAAGGGAACGGCGGCCGATAAACCCGGCATCCGCACCGCCATCATATTGGCGATCCATCCGCCAAAACAAAATCCCACTACACCCACTTTCCCATTGCAATTGGGTTGGGTTTTCAAATAATCCGCAGCCGCAATGAAATCTTCCAGCATCTCGTTTTTGTCGCGCTTAGCCTGGAGGTCGCGCCCGGCATCATCATTGCCGGGGTAACCACCAAGCGGCGTTAATGCATCCGGGGCAAGTGCAACAAATCCTGCAAGAGCCACCCTCCGCGCTACATCCTCGATATAAGGATTTAGTCCACGGTTTTCATGTACCACAACCACACCACCGGTCTTCTTTTTCAATCCCTCCGGCCATGCCAGTAACGCCTTGATCGAACCGCCGCCCTTTGGCGAATCGTAATGGATATATGTCGTTTTTACCCGGCCATCCTCCGGCTTTACCTGTGCGGTGGTGGCATAGTCCGGCATTAGAAAACTCATGAGTGCCGGCACCGTAAGCCCGCCGATGGCATAGGTCGAAAGCCGTTGCACAAAGCTTCTGCGGTCGATGCGGTTATGCGCATAATCATCATACAAGTCAAATACTTCCTGGCGGATATCTTCTTTTTTGATGGGATGCATATTGCTGTTTTTGAGTGGAAAATGGATGTTGCAGATACGGGCACTTTCAAATTTAAGCTTTTTTTTGTATGCTCCACGCGGAGAATTCTATTTGAGTTGCAGCGGCCGGAAATACGTAAACGCCCCGGTAGTGTTCATTTTCGCAAATAAGAAGCCATATGCGCAGATCTTCTGCTGATTTTTTTTAACTTAACCCTATGAAATATCGCACCCTTCTTTTATGGCTGTTTACAATGATACCACCGGCACTGTATGCGCAATCGAGCAGATTGAGTGGCGCTCAGCAAATGGTTGTAGAAAAATTGGTCCGGGCTGCAAGCGCCGGTGATAAGCGGCAGATCGCCACTGCGGTTGTTTACCCTTTACGAAGAACGTATCCGCTGGCCGACGTAAAAAGTAAGGCGGAACTGCTGATCCGTTTTGATACGGTCTTTGACGATGAATTGCTGCACCGGATTGCCCGATCTAAAATGGATGATTGGTCGGCCGTTGGTTGGAGAGGCCTGATGCTGGACAATGGTATACTCTGGATGAATGATACAGGCGGCATAACCACCATTAATTACCAGTCGGAGAAAGAAAAGATACTCCTGGAAAGAGCCATACAAAAAGATAAGCAGCAACTCCCGCCTTCTCTGCAACAATTTGTTGCTCCCCTGTATAAGATTGTTACAAACCGCTACCGGATCCGGATCGATGAGCTGGCGGGAGGGCAATGGCGTTATGCGTGCTGGAGTTTGAAGAGCAGAAAGCAGGAACCGGACCTGGTATTGTGTAACGGTGTTTTTGAAGCACAGGGGTCGGGCGGAAATCATACGATTACTTTTGCAAACAACCTGTACCGGTATATGGTTGCTATAAACCGGTTGGGAACCCGTGAAACCCCCGAAGCCGTACTAACCGTATATAAGGGCGCAACGCCTCTGTTAAATGACCCCGGAAAAATAATAAGGAATTAATAAGGTAGCAAGATCCTACATCATTATAGTCGAATTCTACAGCTGTTTTTACAAAAAAAATCGAATCTTTAGGGTTGGTGAAGAAGCGATGTATGAAAGCGATTGCAGCAATCCGGAATTTTTTTATAGCAACAGCGTCCATGCGGACGGGAGGTGGTTATTATAATGATGCAGGAGGCAACAGGATGGTGGAACAGCAGATTCCACTTAAATTTACCCGGTCCGGCCCCGATAAGTCAGGGGAACCTGGTCAGGGTAACCACAGGCATCATGATCAATGCCGGACCTTATACTGCGCGGCTCTTGTTAAAAAGCGCAAAGGGCGTGGTGGTATCCGGAATTGACATTCAGTAAAACGATTGATGTATGAAAAAATGGTTTGTTCTTGGTTGGCTTCTTTGGATCGGTCTTTGGGGCAATGCCCAGCTAAAGGCAGTATACCTGCGTTGCGAATACCTGCAAAATCCGCTGGGGGTGGAGGATCCGCATCCCCGGCTGAGCTGGGAGTTGAACAGCGGTCAGAAAAATGCACGGCAGTCGGCCTACCGCATCCTTGTGGCCGACGATCCGGAGCTGTTGAAAAAAGACCTTGGCAATGCATGGGATTCCCGCAAAGTGCTTTCCGATGCATCTATCCAGATCCGGTACGCCGGCAAACCCTTGGTTTCTGGGAAAAAATATTATTGGAAAGTAATGACCTGGGACGCAAACGGACGCGCGGCTTCTTCCAGCGAGTCCGCACAGTGGCAGATGGGACTGCTCAATAATACAGACTGGTCCGGCGCCCAGTGGATCGCGCGCGACGTATTACCCGATTCCGGCATCATTGTACCCTTTGCGCATGGCAATGGTAAGAAAGAATGGGGCAAACGCCCGGATGTGTTGCCGTTGCTGCGTAAGCGCTTTACCATTACAAAACCGGTAAAGCAGGCCACCGCCTTTGTCAGCGGATTGGGTCATTTTGAGATGTATGTGAACGGGAACAAAACCGGTGATCATTTCCTCGATCCTGGTTGGACACAATATACAAAGCATGCACAGTATGTAACCTTCGATATTACCACCCAGCTGCAAAACGGATCGAATGCCGTAGGCGTAATGCTGGGCAATGGATTTTACTATATCCCCGGGGAACGCTACCGGAAACTGACCGGTGCTTACGGCTTCCCGAAAATGATCGCCAAATTATGGATTGAATATAAAGACGGTTCTGCCGATATGGTAGTATCGGACCAAAGCTGGAAAACCGCGGAATCACCCATCTGTTTTTCCAGCATCTACGGCGGTGAAGATTATGATGCCAACCTGGAACAAACAGGCTGGAACCGGCCGCAGTTCAACGATGCCGGCTGGACGGCAGCCCTGGTTACCAGTGGTCCGCCGCAGTTACAGGCGCAGCTGGCAGAACCGGTGCGGGTGCTGCAAACCTTTAACCCGGTTTCAAAAAAAATGATTGCTAAGGATACCTGTGTATATGACCTGGGACAAAATTTTTCGGGCATCCCGGCCATAAAAATTACGGGTAAAAAAGGCGATACCATCCGGCTGCGGCCGGCAGAGCTGATCAGTGAAAATGGCACAGCCAATCAAAAAGCCACCGGCTCACCACATATTTACACCTATGTACTTAAAGGAGATGGCGTAGAAGAATGGCAGCCCCGGTTTACCTATTATGGATTCCGCTACGTGCAGGTGGAAGGCGCTACACCGGAGGAAAATACCTCGGGATTACCGGTAATAAAAGAATTGAAAGGATTGCATATCCGCAACAGCGCCCCCGAAATCGGTGCGTTTAATAGCTCCAACGAATTGTTTAATAAAACCAGTGATCTGATCCGCTGGGCAATCCGCAGCAATATGGTAAGCGTATTTACCGATTGCCCGCACCGCGAAAAGCTGGGCTGGCTGGAGGAAACCCATCTCATGGGCAGCTCGGTACAATACAATTATGATATTGCGGCGCTTTGTAAAAAAGTAGTAAGGGATATGATCAATGCGCAAACTGAAGATGGCCTGATCCCTGATATAGCCCCGGAGTATGTACATTTTGATGGCGGCTTCCGCGATTCGCCGGAATGGGGCAGTGCGGGCATTATCTTTACCTGGTACGCTTTTCAATGGTATGGGGATACGGCCTTGCTCAAAGAAGCCTATCCGATGATGAAAAAATATGTTTCCTACCTAAAAGCGAAATCCAAAAATCACATCCTGGAATTTGGGCTGAGCGACTGGTATGACATCGGTCCGGAGCATCCCGGTGTTTCGCAGCTTACGCCGATGGGCGTTACGGCTACCGCTACTTACTACTACAACCTGACCATCCTTTCGAAAGTGGCGGCATTGCTGGGAATCAACACTGATGTGCCATTTTTTGACAACTGGGCGAAAGAAGTAAAAACTGCCTTCAATGAAAAATTCTTTAACCGGCAAACCAACCAATATGCTACAGGCAGCCAGGCAGCCAATGCCATGGCCCTGTACATGAACCTGGTGGAACCGGAACACCGCGAAGCTGTAGTGCAGAACCTGGTAAAGGACATTCGCGGCCGCAACAATGCCCTTACCGGTGGTGATGTTGGGTATCGTTATGTATTGCGTGCCCTTGAAGACGCGGGCTACAGTGATGTGATCTATGATATGAACAACCGCAGCGATGTACCGGGATACGGGTACCAGCTGGCGCATGGGGCTACCGCGCTTACAGAATCCTGGGCCGCATTGTCTTCAGTATCCAATAATCACTTTATGCTCGGGCACCTGATGGAATGGTTCTATTCCGGCCTTTGCGGCATTCGTCAGGCCGAAGGTTCCGTTGGGTTTAAAGACATTGAAATAAGACCGCACCCCGTAGGAGCGATGGATCATGCCGAGGCCAGCTATCATTCGGTGCGTGGGTTGATCAATGTTCGCTGGCAAAAACAGGGGGATCAGCTTACGATCGATGTCGTGATCCCTGCTAATACCACGGCTACGGTTTATTTCCCGCAAGGCTATGACAAAGCACCCGTAAAAACAGGATCGGGCAGCTATCGCTTTACCGCAAAGAAAAAATGATGAGAGCATCTCTGTTTATCGGATGTATTTTACTGAACTATGTTGCTTGTACGCAAAACAGGGAAGTGCCGCAGGCCATAATGCAAAAAGTATATGAAGCGGTAAAAACCCCATATAAATATGGGCTGGTGTTGGCTCCGGGGAGCTCGTCAAAAAAACTGGACTGTCCTACCGTGTTCTGCAGCAACGGGAAATGGTATATGTCCTATATCGAGTTTGATGGCGATGGATATGAGACCTGGCTGGCACAAAGCAGCGACCTGCTACACTGGAAACCGCTTGGGAAAATGCTGTCCAAGGCGAATGATTCATTAAAATGGGATGGTTACCAGAAAGCGGGCTATATAGCATTGATTGATCCTGCATGGGGCGGAAGTTATAGCGCAGAACCATACAATGGGAATTACTGGATGAGCTATATCGGCGGGCATACACCCGGTTATGAAACCGGGTTGCTGTCCATTGGTATGGCGTATACGCCGCACGATATCCAGCGCCCGCATGAATGGCGTACGCTGGAGCAACCGGTATTAAAGGCCACCGACCCGGATACACGCTGGTGGGAGAATAAAAAGCTGTATAAGAGCTCCGTGATCTGGGATAAAAAAAAGACCCTGGGCTATCCTTTTGTAATGTACTATAACGCCAATGGAGATACCAGCCACAATACGCCCAAATGGCGCTGGTTTGAGCGCATTGGTATGGCGGTATCAAAGGATATGGTGCACTGGAAACGCTACCAGGTAGATCCCGTAGTACACCACCGCATTGGCATCACCGGAGATGGCGTAGTGCAAAAAATGGGAGATCTTTGGGTGCTGTTTTATTTTGGTGCGTTCTGGGAAAACAGGAAGAATGAAACCTTTAACCGCTTCGCCTGTTCGTACGACCTGGTGCATTGGACGGATTGGAATGGGGCAGACCTGATCCGCTCTTCGGAGCCCTATGATCGGAAATATGCGCACAAGCCCTGTGTGATCAAACATAAGGGGGTGGTCTATCATTTTTACTGCGCGGTAAACGATAAGGATCAGCGGGGCATTGCGGTGGCTACATCGGTGGATAAGGGAAAAAGTGCGGTGCGTTTTGCAAACGAATAGACCTGTGCGGTTTGTAAAATCTCACAGGGTTTTAAAAAAGAAAATGAAGTACCTGTTATCATTAAGTATTTGCTTGTTATTGATTACCGTTTCCGCTGCGCAGCAGGGCCCTCGCCGGGTGATCGATTTTGACAAAGGCTGGCGCTTCCGCCTGGGCGATGCGGCATCCTGGAAGGAAAAGGAATGGAATGATGTTTCTTGGCGGCCGCTGGATCTGCCACATGACTGGAGTATTGAAGGCCGGTTTGATTCCACCCATCCCGCGGGAAATGCCGGCGGCGCATTGCCCGGAGGAGTGGGTTGGTACCGCAAGACCTTTACGTTGGATAAGGTTACGGCTAAAAACAAAGTCCGTATTGAATTTGACGGAGTGTACCGCAATGCCGAAGTGTGGGTCAACGGACAATATCTTGGGAAATGGCCGTATGGGTATACTTCTTTTGATTATGATTTGACGCCATACCTCAGGTTGGGCAAACAAAAAAATGTCATTGCTGTAAGAGTTGATAATAGCCGGCAACCCAATTCAAGATGGTACACCGGGTCCGGTATTTACAGAAGTACCCGGCTGGTGATCACAGAAAAGATTGCTTTTGAACGCTGGGGAACTTTTGTGTATACGACCCGGGGCGATAAGAGACAAATGGTATTTCATGCCACCTCGGTAGTTTTAAATCCCGCCGCCAGTAAATCAAAACTGAAAGTGACTTGTACACTTTCCGACCCTTCCGGAAAAAAAATCGCAGTGATCGACGGAACGCCGGAGGCAGCCGGCCGGTTTCGTTTTAAAACGGTATTGAAGGATCCTGTGTTATGGTCGGTGGCCGCACCACAGCTTTACAAGGCCGTATTTAAAATAGTTGACGGCAGCCGGCAAACCGATCAATGGGCGACATCTTTTGGGGTCCGCTATTTTGCATTCGATGCACAAAAGGGGTTCTCATTGAACGGTGTGCCGATGAAGATAAAGGGTGTATGCATGCATCATGATCTGGGCGCATTGGGTGCAGCCTTTAACCGGTCGGCGGCACGCCGGCAATTGCGCATTATGCAGGAGATGGGGGTGAATGCCATCCGTACTGCGCACAATCCACCGGATCCGCAGTTCCTGGATCTCTGCGATGAAATGGGATTCCTGGTAATGGATGAATCCTTTGATATGTGGGCAAAAAAGAAGAATAAATATGATTACTACAGCGATTTTCCCGGGTGGTCCCGGCGCGACCTGGAACATATGGTAAAACGCGACCGTAATCATCCAAGCGTGTTTATGTGGAGTATCGGGAACGAAATAAGAGAGCAGTTCGATTCCACAGGGATCACACTTGCAAAGGAGTTGGTGGGTATTGTAAAGGCCCTGGATACCACCCGGCCGGTTACCTGTGCATTGAGTGAGAACCGTCCGGAGAAAAATTTTATTTATCAGTCGAAAGCACTGGATGTGGTGGGGCTCAATTATCATATTGAAGCCTATGAAGATTTTCCTAAAAATTATCCCGGCGAAAAATTTATTGCCACTGAAAATGTATCCGGACTGGCGACGCGTGGGCGTTATGACGGACCGGCAGATTCGCTGCGCCTTTGGCCATCCAGTTCAAAATTTAAATTTGTTGAGAACGGAAACCCGGATTATACGGTTTCCGCATACGACAATGTAGCCGCATATTGGGGATCTACACATGAACAGACCTGGCGCATCATTAAGAAGCATGACTATTTATCGGGACTCTTTGTTTGGTCGGGGTTTGATTTCCTGGGAGAGCCCGTACCGTATCCTTATCCCGCCCGAAGTTCGTATTACGGCATTGTAGACCTGGCTGGCTTTCCAAAGGATGTATATTATATGTACCAGAGCGAGTGGGCCAGCAAACCCGTACTGCATATTGCGCCGCACTGGAATCCGGCTAAAGGCGATGGGACAGGCTGGGAGGCAGGGCAACCCGTAGATGTAAAAGTCTATTACAGTAAGGCCGATGAAGCCGAATTGTTCCTGAATGGTCGTTCGCTGGGAACCAGGAAGAAGGCCGATACGGCGTTTCATGTATTGTGGCGGGTACCCTATGTGCCCGGCGAGTTAAAAGTAATTTCCCGGAAGAACGGGAAAGCCGTTCTGGAACAGGTTGTACGTACCACGGGTGCACCGGCGCGGATCGTATTGGAGATCGAAAACCCGGTATTGCAACTGGAAAGAGATGATCGCGCGTTTGTATCCATCCGTATTTTGGACGAGGATGGGAACCTGGTTCCGGATGCAAGGAACGAAGTACATGTTGCCAATACTGCCGCTGCAGCGGTGGTAGCAATGGATAATGGTTATCAGGCGGATCTGATGCCATTTCAAATCCCTCGCCGACGGGTATACAATGGGCTTGGGCTGGCCATTATAAAAGGGCTTAAAAAAGGCACTGCTGTCATTACCGTGACATCGCCTGGATTGAAGCCGGCATCAATCCAGGTTCTGGTGAAATAATTCATTTTGTTAAAAGTAATATTGAAACAGGCTCCAACGTCTGTTTTTTTATTGGGCACGATCGCTCGGTACATAAAAACAATGCAAACCATTGCGGAGAATAGGAATATTTTCCATTTTATTAGTGAAACCGTACATTGCACAGCGGTCTCCGGCGTTTTACTTTTAACGTCGGATTTAGAATAAGGATTTCAGCCAAATAGCGATTGTCATGAAGTATATTTTTTACCGAAGAAAAAGCGGGGATATTTTTACGAAAAGTGTATTAATTGTTGTTTCTACAATTTTTAATCTGTTGCATGTGTGTGGGCAAAATACCAGTAAAGATACAACCTATCGTCAGGCAATCAGCCAGCGGGCGTATAAGATTGTGGCCCCGCTGAAATTGAAAGACTCGGTGACGTTTTATAAAGTGAAAGAGGCGATTGCAACACAGTATATGAATCTGAGCGGGCTCGATGAGAAGCTGGAAGCCGCCATCCGGAACATAAAGGAGACCACAGCTGATAAAGAAGCTGCGGCAAAAAAGGTTAATGGTTTGGCGGCGACAACAGAAGCGGCCCGTATTCAATTGCACAACGACTATATCCGACACCTGGCAGCCCTGCTCACGAGGGAACAGATCGATGTTATAAAAAACGGTATGACCTATAACGTACTGCCCATTACCTATAAGGGATACCTGGAAATGATTCCCCGGCTCACAACAGAGGAACAGAAATTTATTATGGATGCACTTGTTGAGGCAAGGGAGCATGCCATGGATGCCGGTACTTCGGATAAAAAACATGCCTGGTTTGGCAAATACAAGGGAAGGATCAATAACTATCTTTCCGCACATGGGTATGATATGAATAAGGAAAGCAAGGCCTGGCAGGAACGGGTCAAGGCCAGTCAAAAGCACTAAACAGCAACCAGAACCATAAAATTAAAACAGCAAAGCCATATGTTTTATCAGACTCTTTTAAAGGTCGTATTTGTATGCACGATTAGTTGTTGGGGACTACGCATTGCGGCCCAAACAAAAACAATAACCGGCCAGGTATTGGAGGATTCTACCAATACGCCGGTGCAGGGTGTTACCATTAAAGTAAAAAATGGCCCCCAGACCGCAGTAACGAATCTACAGGGAAATTTTACGCTTAATGTTCCGTCTCAGGGAGCAACGCTTCAGTATTCGCATGTAGGCTACCAGTATGGCGAAAGGGTGGTGGATCCATCCAATGCGGAAGCCCTGGTGATCCGGGTGAAAAAACTGGAGGTGAACCTGGATGATGTGGTGGTGATTGGGTATGGAAGTCAAAAACGGGAAAACCTTACCGGTTCAGTAGCCACCGTTGATATGGGAAAGATCTCAGATTTTCCGGTAAGCAGTATTGCTGAAGCGCTCAAGGGACAAATACCGGGTTTGAATGTAACCGGAGGGAGTCAGCGTCCGGGTGAAAATGCAACGTTGAGTATCCGGCAACAATTCGGATTTAGTAAGGATGGCAGTAGCCCGCTGCCACTAATAATTATTGATGATGTGATACAGTTGGACCCCAGTTCTGGTTTGCCAACCATGGATCAATTTAATGTACTAGATCCTTCTGAAGTGGAAAGCATCACCGTACTTCGCGATGCCAGTGCAGCCATTTACGGCTCCAGAGCTTCGCAGGGTGCTATTATTGTAAAGACCAAAAAAGGAAAAACAGGTGCGCCTAAAATATCCTATTCCGGAAAATTTGAATTTAATGATGCTGTCAGCTTTGGGAAAACCATGAGCGCCTACGAACATGGTATTTTTGCAAACCGGTTTGGCCGTGCCTCCGGTTGGTCGCCCTCCTCATTTTTTGACGCAACAGAGCTGGAAAACCTGAAAAGTACGAACTATGATTGGCTGAAAGAGGCATGGAAACCTGGCGGTGCTATGCAGCATTCATTGAATGTGAGCGGGGGGTCTGAGCGAGCTACTTATTTTGCCGGGGTAGGCTACTATACGCAGAAACCCAATCTTGGTAGTCAGGATTATAATAAATGGTCATTTAGAACCGGCGTGGATGTCAAGGTTGTGAATAATTTAAAACTGTCGGCAACAGTTTCTGCCAATAATTCAAAAGTAGAAAAGTCATTCACTAAAATAAGCATCAATGACGGAGCCTATACTTCCGGAGCGGAGCAAACAGATTACGCTATTCTGGCCCATATGCCTAAGTATATCCCCTGGCAATATACCGTTAATGGAGCAACAGAATATATATCTCCGGCCCTCGGACCGCATCGTGTTCAAACCAACCCTTCAGGGCAAAACAATATTTCCGGATGGAACTATTTTGGATTGCTCAACAACGGATCATTTACCATGGATGATGATAATGCGTACAATGCGAATTTTTCGTTGCAGTATAATGTGCCGTTTATTAAAGGACTGGCGTTTCGTGTTTCTTATGGGCTTAGTTATTCGACCGGTAACAACGAGCAGGCAATGCTTGGTTTAAGACTGGCGGCCGCTACCAATACCAACGCAATGGGGTATCACCTGTATTCGGATTCTTCTCAATGGAATGTTGCGGTGAATAACAATCGTTCTACTGTACGCTATTCAGATGAAATCGGCAAAGTGCAGCAGTCCAACTTCTTTATCAACTATGATAATAAATTTGGTAAACATAACATCTCGGCAATGGCTTCTGTAGAAAAGGGGCAGCAAAATTATCAGAAGAAATTTATTATATATGATACTCCCATCATGGGAGCCTATAATGGCTCTTCACCCTCTGCAGGTACGTTGAATACATCCAATACCTATGTAAACCGTACTGAGGGTGGTAATTTAGCCTACCTGGGCAGGGTGAATTACGACTATGATGGTAAATATCTTTTGCAGTTTGTATTCCGTTCAGATGCATCTACAAAATTTGCGCCGGCTAATTACTGGGGATTTTTCCCGGGTGTGTCGGCGGGTTGGGTTGTATCCCGTGAGCGTTGGTTTGCTGATCATGTTAGCTGGATCAATAACCTGAAACTGAGAGCTTCTTATGGAAAAACCGGGAAAGACAATCTGAAACCCTGGCGCTGGATGCAAACCTATGGTTACGCTGCTGATAAAGGACTTGGCTTTGGAAACGTGAACGGCGGACTTTTGGTGTCTGGTCTCACACCAGACGCAACGCCCAACCCGAATGTGACCTGGGATAAGACCATCAAAAAGAACATAGGTGTAGATATGTCGGTTCTTAATAACAGGCTGACGCTGACTTATGACCGGTACTGGGAAAATAATTATGACCTGTTAATGCCGATGGCCGGTATGGTAGGTGTACCCATTTCCGTTGGGGGCGCATTTGCAGAACAGAATTATGGTGCTGTAAAAGCATGGGGATCGGAGTTCAGCGCTACGTGGAAAGACCAGGTAGGCGATTTTGGTTATAGCATAGGAGTGAATTTTGGTACCAGTGATAACCGGGTTACAAAATGGCTGCCTGTGGCATTTGATTATCCCTCAAAGAACCAGACCCAGGAAGGCTATTCTACAATTACTCCTGCCTGGGGTTTCTTAACCTGGAAGGGAAATGCAGCCGGTGACGGATTACTGCGCACAGATGCAGATATCGATGCCTACTGGAATTATTTGACAGACCTTGCTACCGCTGCAGGCACTACACCTTCTTATCTTGGTTTTACCACGAAAACAAGCATAAAAAAAGGAATGCTGGCTTACCAGGACCTGGGAGGAGCTTTGGACGCGAATGGAAAAACGATTGCAGGGCCCAATGGCCGGGTGGAGGAGCACCAGGATTACACACAGCTGGCAAGGAAGAACAGGTCTCAGGGCTTTGTAGCCAATCTTGGATTTTCCTGGAGAGCATTTACTTTAAATACGCAAATTGCTACTTCATGGGGCGGATACAACAGTATCGATTATGTGAAGCAGGGCACCAGCTCCGGGCAGATCCTCTGGTCGCATGAATCTTATTTAAATAACATGTATGACACCTTGGATAATATAAATGGAAGATGGCCCAATCTTGGGTATTATAGTCAAAATGGCTATTCATCCGATTTCTGGCAGATTTCTTCCTTCCGCAGCTATGTGCGTAGCCTGGTTGTAGGGTACACGCTTCCCAGACGTATTTCTTCAAAGCTTAAAATGGATGCACTCAGAGTAAGCCTGGCCGGGTTTAATCTTTGGGATTTTTATAATCCTTATCCCGATAAGTACCGTAATATGTATGATGATCCTAAAGTGGCTTATCCCACTTTGCGTACCTGGTCATTGGGAATTAATGCCAGCTTCTGATAAAAAAATAGTTTAACTAAGATACTTTCAAAATTATGAAAAAGATAATATATGGTTTCCTTGTAATGACGGCTTTTTTAGCCACCGGTTGCAAGAAGGACTTTTTGGAGGATATGAAGAGCTACGATAAATATGACGAAAGCATATTTGGCAACGAGGTACTAACCGGTTGGTATATTGACCGGCTTTATTATGATTATTTTTCGGCCTACAAGTCGCCGGTGGTTTCGGTTGTTGGGTTGTATAATGATACAAGAACCAGGTCAACTGAAGAGATGGGCGGCACGGTTACGGATATGATCAATTCGCAAAAAACACTAACAGATGCCAGTCAGGCAGACGGATACTTCGGAACGGCACTGGCCGCAAATGCAGGAAATACACCCTATACCCGTATCAGGACAGCAAACTTCCTGATACAAAAGATCGACGAAAAAGGACAGTCCCTGTCGGCCGATTTTAAAAATAAAGCAAGAGGACAAATGCTTTTCCTGAGAGGACTTCAATATTTTGATCTCATGCGTATTTATGGCGGTGTTCCAATAGTGACCACGGTCGAAAATGCCACGGCTAGCGATCCATCCATTCAACATCCGCGTGCGAAAACTTCGGAGGTGGTTGACCAGATTATTTCGGATCTTGACTCAGCGGCCTTGCTGTTGCCAACCGCCTGGGGCGCCGGAGATTATGGCCGGTTCACAAAGGGAGCGGCGCTGGCGATGAAAAGCCGCGTGTTATTAACCTTTGCCAGTCCGCTGTTTAATCCGGATTGGGATAACCCTGGCAATGACCGCTGGCAAAAAGCGCTGGATGCGGGTCTGGCAGCAGAAACTGCATTGACGGCTGCTGGTAACGGTTTATATGGCACTACTGCAAGGGATTGGGCTGAAATGTGGTATAAGAATGATAATGCTTTTAATAAAGAAGTTATTATGGTTCAGCTATTGTCAAACTCTACAGCCTCATCGGGTGTAAACAGCAACGGATGGGAACGGAGTATACGGGTAACCAAACAAACAGGTGCCGGCGGGGTTTCTGCTCCCAAAGAAATGGTTGACCTCTTTCCTCTGGCTGATGGTTCACGTCCCACGATCGCTAATGGCTATGATTCACTACATTTCTTCATGAACAGAGATCCGCGCTTCTACCGCACGTTTGCATTTTCCGGTATGAAATGGCCAACAAAGGAAGCGGCGGCTGATGTGGTTTGGTTGTATCGCTGGATGTACAGTTCCAATAAAACGGCTTATAGCGATGGTAACCAGGTTTCCAGTGCTGTGGTTGTTCGTAAGATGACCAATCCCGCAGGCTCCAGCACGGTATCCGGACTGGCTTATTCCGGTACCGATATTATGGAATACAGGTATGCGGAGTTGCTGTTGAATATCGCAGAATGTTATGCGGCTAAAGGCGATATTGCAAACACACTTGTTTATCTTGGAAAGATCCGTGGGCGCGTAGGGATCCCGTCGGCGAACAATTATGGTATCGGCACATTAGCCACCAAATATGCAGCTATCGAAGCATGTTTATATGAACGAAGAGTTGAACTGGCGTATGAAGGCAAGCGTTTCTGGGATGCACAACGCTGGATGTTATATAACGACGACGCTGCAGCGGGAAATAATACCTGCGAAAAACTGGGTATTGCTCCCATTAACGGAACCGCGCGTACGGGGCGGCTATGGCAGTATAAAACCATGGCGGCTAACAGTACCGATCCACTTGCAGCGGCCCGTGGTTCCATTGCCGTTGATCCCGATGCCGCAGATTTTACTACACAACTAAATAATCTGAAAACGTTTTTTGACAACAATCTGGTTGTGGTAAGTACCGACCAACCCATGGATAAGGATGGATCCGGTAATCCATTGTTTATATCCTTCCGGCAGAACTATTATATTTCCGGTTTGAATAATACGGCATTGTCGCTTAATCCCTGGCTGCAGCAAACCATTGGTTGGAACGACTACAATAATGCTCCAGGAGCATTTAACTACCGGCAGTAATAGAAACAACTAAACCAATACGTGCTTGGAATTGATTAAAAAAAAGAAAATGATTAAAAGACTAAAATTTACATCGTTATTATTTTGTATTGGAATTAGTGGGTTCGTTGCAGCACAATACCCCAAAATACCACAGGAGGACCAGGCGCGTTCCAAAGCACTGCTGGAAGCAGCAGAAAAGCATTCGGATTCTATGTGGGCCATTGCCTACCCGATCATACAAAAAGAAGCAAGAGAAGGCCGGCCCTATATTCCATGGGCTTCGCGCTATGACGAATTGCCACATGCTGATATTCCTGCATTTCCAGGCGCCGAGGGCGGTGGTAAGTTTGTAAGAGGCGGCCGCGGTGGGCGCGTGATCGTGGTTACCAACTTAAACGATGATGGCCCGGGTAGTTTCCGCTGGGCCTGCGAGCAGGGCGGTGCCCGGGTAGTGGTATTTAATGTGGCAGGGATTATCCGGCTGAAATCGCCGGTGATTGTAAGAGCACCATATATCACCATTGCCGGGCAAACAGCACCGGGTGACGGGATTTGTATTGCCGGCGAAACCGTGTGGATCAATACGCACGATGTCATTATCCGTTATATGCGTTTCCGTCGTGGCGAAACCTGGGTGGGAAGAAGGGATGATGCCATCGGCGGTAATCCCATTGGAAACATCATGATCGATCACGTATCTGCCACCTGGGGGCTGGATGAAAATATGAGCATGTACCGCCACATGTATAACGACAGTACCGGTAAGATCGAAGATAAATTCGGAACGGTAAATATCACCATTCAGAATTCCATTTTTGGCGAATCGCTCGACACCTGGAATCATGCGTTTGGGAGTACACTGGGCGGGGAGAACTGCAGTTTTATGCGGAACCTCTGGGCCAATAATACGGGCCGTAACCCTTCGGTAGGCTGGAACGGGGTGTTCAACTTTGTAAACAACGTGGTATTTAACTGGGTACACCGCTCCATCGACGGAGGCGATTACCGTGCACAGTTCAATATCATCAATAACTATTTTAAACCCGGACCTGCCACACCTAAAAATACCAACGTCGGGCACCGGATCTTGAAGCCTGAAAGTGGACGTAGTAAATTAAAATACAAAGTATATGGCCGGGCCTATGTGAACGGCAATGTGATGGAGGGTTATCCGGAGGTAACCAAAGATAACTGGAATGGTGGTGTGCAGGTAGAAGAGGAAAAGAATGCCGGGGAGTACACCGACTATATCCGTCAGCCGAAACCGCTGATCATGCCGACGCTCACCATCCTGGATGCCAATTCGGCCAAAAGCTATGTGCTGGCCAATGCTGGTGCTACCTTGCCGAAGCGCGATGCGGTCGATGCGCGGATCGTAAAACAGGTGGAGACGGGCAGGATCAATAATGTGCCGGCCTGCCCATTGCCCAAAACCCAGTTTGAGCACCGGCGGCTTCCGATCGATTCCTACAAGATAGGAATTATTACCGATCCCTGTCAGGCGGGTGGCTACCCGGATTATAAAGGAACACCTTATAGGGATTCCGATAATGACGGCATGCCGGATGATTATGAAAAAAAGGTGGGATTAAATCCCAATAGCGCTTCCGATGCGCAGCTCATTGCAAAGAACGGCTACAGCAATATAGAGAATTACCTGAACAGCGTGGTGAATATCAAAAACGTGGTGCCTTCAAAATGATAATATCCGGGCGAATACTTTTCGCCTGGATAATCTTTCTTAGAGAGCGTCCGCCGGGCTACATATCATGTTGAGCCTGACGAAACATGATTCCGGGATCCATGGTTCGTGTCCTGAAGTCGCAGTTCGTGTCCTCATGAACCTTTTATAAAACAGCAAATAACTACATGCAAAGAAATTGGTTCTATCTTTTTAGTTTTATAAGCCTGCTGGGTTTACAACAACAGGCTACTGCCCAATATCCGGTGATACCCAAATCCGTCGAAGATGCTGCCGATGCCGTGATGGCAGGTTACCGCAAATTATCCGATGCTGCCTGGGAAAAAGCATTACCAGCTGTTGAAGCGGATGCAAAACAGGGCAGGCCCTTTGTGCCCTGGGCTTCAAAACCTTCTGATCTGATAAAAGCAGCCCTCCCCGCATTCCCAGGCGCTGAAGGCGGCGGAGCCTATACGCCGGGCGGAAGAGGGGGCAAAATATTTGTAGTAACCAACCTGAACGATAGTGGCCCCGGTAGTTTTCGCTGGGCCTGCGAGCAGGGCGGCGCGCGGATCATTGTATTTAATGTGGCCGGGATCATCCGGTTGAAAAGCCCGGTAAACATCCGCGCGCCGTATGTTACCATCATGGGACAAAGTGCGCCTGGTGATGGGGTTTGTATCGCCGGAGAATCGGTGCTCATCGATACCCATGATGTCATTATCCGCTTTATGCGTTTCCGGCGTGGCGCCACAGAAGTGACCCGCCGCGATGACGGACTGGGCGGCAATCCTGTGGGTAATATCATCATTGATCATGTGTCTGCGAGCTGGGGGCTGGATGAGAACATGAGCATCTACCGCCACGTATACGATCGGAAGGCAGACGGCAAGGGAGAGAAACTGCCTACGGTAAATGTGACCATCCAGAATTCGATCTTTTCGGAAGCGCTGGATACCTACAACCATGCATTTGGCAGTACCATTGGCGGACGCAACAGCACCTTTATGCGCAATCTCTGGGCAAACAACATCGCCAGAAACCCTTCCGTGGGGATGGATGGCGATTTTGGATTTGTAAACAACGTGATCTTTAACTGGTGGAACCGCAGTGCGGACGGCGGCGATCATAAATCGCTGTATAATTTTATCAATAACTACTACAAACCCGGGCCCATCACCCCTAAAGACCGGCCGATCGGTTATCGTATTTTAAAACCGGAATCCGGCAGGGCATTTAAGGACAGCCTGGTGTTTGGAAAAGCCTATGTGAACGGGAATATTGTAGAAAGGAATGAGCGTGTAACAAAGGATAACTGGGACGGCGGTGTACAGCTGGAAGATGTAAAAGATGCTGCAACATACCTGCAGCAGATACGGGTTGACCAGCCATTTCCCATAGCAGCCTTCCCGGTGTTGCCGGCAGCTGATGCTTACAGTTATGTATTGCAAAATGCAGGAGCGTTGTTACCGGTACGAGATGCGGTAGACAAACGGATCGTGGAAGATGTGCGTACGGGAACAATCACGTATAGTCCGGATGCACACACCGCGCCGGTATCAAAGTTCCTGAAACGCCGGCTTCCGGCCGATTCTTATAAGAACGGTATTATTTCCGATATCGCCCAGGTAGGCGGTTACCCGGAGTATAACGGCACGCCTTATAAGGATTCGGATAATGATGGCATACCGGATGCCGTTGAAAAGAAGATGGGACTAAATCCCAATAAGGCATCCGATGCCGCAGCTATTGCTAAAAACGGCTACAGCAATATCGAAAATTATCTGAATGGGCTGGTGGCATTGAAGACGGTAACGCCGGAAAATGGGAAGCCCTTGTCTACGTTTAAATAGGACTCCAGGATCCCCGTTCCGGATTTATTGCTGCTGCAGGCTGAGCGCTGAATGCTGATAGCTGAGGTCTCAAATCTCAATCCTGGATTCTCAATTCAACCGATTAGCTTTGTAGAAGCGCAGTAAATTTGCAATAATGAAGTTTTCCCTTTCTCTTTTATTGAGTTTTGTGTTTGTTACAGCAAGCGGACAAAAACCAAAACCGCCCAAACCGGTATTACCCGTTTCGGTTGAAAAGGGTCAGCTCATTTACAATGCAGATTCCATAACGGGGGACCGTATCCCGGATTATTCTTATTGTGGGTACAAGGCATCCGAAGCAGCGATACCATTGGTGCCGGTAAAGGCCGTAGTACCTGTTAAGGCTGGAGACGCCACCGCGCGTATCCAGGCAGCCATTGATTATGTAGCTGCGCTTCGCCCGGATAAAGATGGGTTCCGGGGCGCGGTGCTACTTCAAAAAGGCACCTATGCAATAAGCGGACAGCTGGTCATCCGTCAACCGGGTATTGTATTGCGTGGATCCGGCGCCGCTGGTGAAACGGTTTTGCTGGGAACAGGCGTCAGCCGTGATGCGTTGATACGCGTAGTGGGAAAAAATGATAAAATAGTTGGTGCAAAGACGGAGGTTACACAGGATTATGTGCCGGTAAATGCTATAGCATTAACGGTTGCCAATGGAAACAATTTTAAACCCGGCGATCGAGTGGAGATCCGTCGTCCGTCCACCGCGGAATGGATCGATGTGCTGGGTACCCGTAGCTTTGGTGGTGGTTTGTCGGCCCTGGGCTGGAAGCCCGGAGATGCCGACCTGGTTTTTGAACGGACGATTACTGCCGTTAAAGGAAATACGATCACTATTGACGTACCCCTCACCAATTCACTGGATAAAAAATACGGCGCCGGTACGGTAACCGCTTTTTCATGGCCGGGAAGGATTGATCATGTGGGGATCGAGAATCTGTCGCTGGTTTCTGAATTTGAGAAAAAAAATCCCAAAGATGAAGACCATCGCTGGATGGCCATCACCATGGAAAATGTGGAAGATGCCTGGGTACGCCAGCTGTCTTTTAAACATTTTGCCGGGTCCGCAGTACACCTGCTGGAAACAACAAGACGCATAACGGTGGAGGATTGCATTTCAACGGAACCGGTCTCCGAGATCGGCGGGCAGCGGCGGTATACCTTTTTTACACGCGGTCAGCAAACACTCTTCCAGCGCTGTTATGTAGCTAATGGGTATCATGATTTTTCCGTAGGGCACACAGCTGCCGGTCCCAATGCCTTTGTACAGTGCGTTTCAGAACGGCCGTACAATTTCTCCGGGGCCATTGATAAATGGGCTTCCGGGGTTTTGTTTGATATTGTTTCTGTAGATGGGAATGCGATCCGTTTTGGTAACCGCGGGCAGGATGGCCAGGGTGCCGGATGGGCCGCAGCCAACAGCTTGTTGTGGAACTGTTCAGCGGCGCGCATCGATTGTTATAAACCGCCAACAGCACAAAACTGGGCCTTGGGCTCCTGGAGTCAGTTTGCGGGCGATGGTTACTGGGGCGAATCGAATAACCATCTTAATCCAAGGAGTTTTTATTATGCCCAGTTGCAGCAACGCCTGGGTAAACCCAATCCGCAGCAATCCTTTATTTTAGAGACCGGCACCGAAGCTTCCAGCAGTCCGTCGGTTGAAGTGGCACAAGAGCTCACAAAGGAGGCCATACAACCAAAAGTGCAACTGATCGACTGGATAAAGGAGGCAGCGATACACAATCCGATAGCGGTAGACCCAAAGGGCGCGAAAGTTGTTGATAAAGCCCCGAAGGGCGAATGGACTGTGTATCCGCCCCTTGGGCGGGTAGTAAACGGATGGCTGGTAGGAATGTATGGTAATATACTCACAGGTACAGTACAGGAAGTGCCCTGGTGGAATGGTGGGGTGGAAGGCAGAGACCTGGAGCAGGCTGCAAAGAAACTGGCGATCACCCGTTTTGTACCCGGGCGCGTGGGGCCGGGGCTTACAGATGATCTTGAATCCGTGGTAGATTCGATGAAAGCCAATAATATCGTGGGTTTGAACCAGCACTATGGCCTGTGGTATGAGCGGCGCCGGGATGACCATGAGCGGGTCCGGAGGATGGATGGCGAAGTGTGGCCGCCTTTTTATGAACTGCCTTTTAAAAGAAGCGGGATCGATACGGCCTGGGATGGATTGAGTAAATATGATCTTACAAAGTATAATCCCTGGTACTGGGATCGCATGAAGCAATTTGCCGGAATGGCAGCAATAAATGACCGGGTCTTATTACATCAGAATTATTTTCAGCATAATATTATCGAGGCTGGCGCGCATTATGCCGATTTTCCCTGGCGTACGGCCAATAACATCAACAACACCAGGTTTAATGAACCGGTGAATTTTGCGGGAGATAAGCGTATCTTTTATGCGGAACAGTTTTATGATGTCACCAACCCCGTGCGCCGAAAGCTGCACCAGCAATACATCCGGCAATGCCTGGAAAATTTTAGAGGCTGCGTCAATGTGATCCAGTTTACCGGGGAAGAGTTTACCGGTCCCCTGCATTTTGTACAGTTTTGGCTGGAAACCATTAACGAATGGGAGAAAAAGAATATAAAAGAGTTGATTGGGTTAAGTACTACCAAAGATGTACAGGATGCCATTTTAAAGGATCCGGAATATGCATCGGTAGTAAATGTGATCGACATTAAATACTGGCATTACCAGGCCGATGGCTCCGTATATGCACCAGAGGGTGGAAAGAACCTGGCACCCCGTCAGTGGGCACGATTATTAAAACCCAAAGTCAGTTCTTTTGAGCAGGTTTACCGCGCGGTAAAAGAATACCGGCTCAACTATCCGGATAAAGCGGTCATGTATTCCGCCGATGGTGCGGAGAAATTTGGTTGGGCGGTGTTGATGGCCGGTGGATCGCTACCGGCACTGCCTGCTACGGTCGATAAAGAATTTATGAAAGCCGCGGCGGAAATGCTTCCGGCAACTTCGGATGGGATCGTGTTGCAGGGCACAAACGGCATGATCGTTTACGCCTTACAAGGCAGCAAAGTTCAGGTTGATCTAAAGGCCTTCACCGGAAAAGTGAAGATGCATTATATCAGTGCAAAGACCGGGAAAATCATAAAGACGGAGCTTGTTACTTCCACCAGTACAGCCAAAGCAGTGGATCTCCCGGAGGATGCTGCGCTGTTATGGATCAGTAAGTGACCCGGATAAAATACATATTGCCGGGCGGTATGTGGCATATTTTTTATTGTTCCGGCTGTAGTGCCAGTGGCATCCGCGTTGTGTCACTCACTTGTGCTGCGGTGCAGGTGGCGGCAGCCCTGCGCCTGTCCCGCTGAAAGCGGGATCACACACTTCAGCAACAGAATACAAAGCAACTTATATGATCCGAGCCTACGGCTCTCCATGTTCCATAGATGGCGTTGATCAACAAACTGAAGTTTGTTGTTGAAGGATTAGCACGAGGCGCTGCCTCTTACCTTTTCAGACTTATCGATCTTCGGTTTAAATTTGATTCAGAAGTACGCTGGTGCTGGGGCATAAAAGATAAAGACCATCAGCCTGGAGATTCTCACAACTCTGGAATTTATTCCGGAGGCAGAACATACTACAGAGTGAGGGAGTGCCGTAGGCACGGCGTATATATGCACCTGCATGTCCCACCAGTCTCCCCGTCTCCTGTACTAATAATAAGCAAATTGCAGTGAGCTGAGATTCGAATTTCTGCCAGGAGTTAAAAGCATAAGATATGTAGAGAAGCCGCTGTTTCTCTTGATGGAATATCTTTCTAAACTAATGGAAATATTTACCGGCTGCCTGCTTTTCTCCGCTATCCGTTCTATCTTTAGTTGATAGCTGTTAAGCACCATAAATGCTTGTCTTTTTTGATTGCAATGTTTAACGGCCGGTATCATCGAACGCCTTGTTGTTATGAGCAGACTATTGTACATTTTCGTTTTCTTTTTGACCGGATGGCTCCTCCCGGCCGGGGTGCAGGCACAGGAGTTGCAACCGGTAAAGATCTCCCGGAATAAACGTTTTTTTCAAACCGCAGATGGCAAACCCTTCTTTTGGCTGGGAGATACGGGGTGGTTATTGTTTGTACGACTGACCCGCGAAGAAGTGATCACCTATCTGGATGCCCGGAAGCAACAGGGCTTTAACGTGATTCAGGTGATGGTGCTGCACGATGTAAAAAATGCCCGGAATGTATATGGCGATGATGCTATTGAAGGCGGTGATGCATCCAAACCCATTACGACACCGGGTGCTGATCCGGCCGACTCCGTGGCTTATGATTTCTGGGACCATATAGATTTCGTGATCCGCGAGGCGGCAAAGCGCGGACTGTATATGGCATTGGTTCCCGTTTGGGGCAGCAATGTAAAAGAAGGAAGGGTTACCACGGCACAGGCTGCTGTATTTGCAAAATTCCTGGCGGAGCGGTATAAAGATCAATCCAATATTATCTGGATGAACGGAGGGGATATAAAAGGGACCGATGGCCTTAATGTGTGGAATACCATCGGATCAACTATCAAAAAATATGATCCTCGTCACCTGATGACCTTTCATCCCCGGGGGCGCTATTCTTCTTCCGACTGGTTTCATACAGCCTCCTGGCTTGATTTTAATATGTTTCAAAGTGGGCACCGTACGTATGCACAGGATACCAGTGTGAGCGAGAACAATCATTTCGGAGAAGATAACTGGAAATACGTCAACGTGGATTACCGCCTGAAGCCGGTAAAGCCCACACTGGATGGCGAACCTTCGTATGAAAATATTCCGCATGGATTGCATGATAGCTTACAACCAAGATGGAAGGCGGCCGACCTGCGACGATATGCCTACTGGAGTGTGTTTGCCGGTGGTGCCGGGTTTACCTATGGCGAGAACGCGGTAATGCAGTTCAATACAAAGGGATTTAAGGACGCCAACTATGGAGTAACGCAAGGGTGGAAGCAGGCCGTTCATGCTCCCGGGGCACAACAAATGAAGTTTATTAAAGAGCTGCTGCTGGCGTATGATTATAATAGTCGCGTTCCCGCACAGGAGCTCCTTGTTGACAATAAGGGATCACGCTATAATTACCTGCTTGCAACAAAAGGACGGGGATACGCGATGGTTTATACATACAGCGGCAAACCATTTAAGGTAGATCTTTCCCGCCTCGGTTTTAAGCCGGCAAAAGCAAAATGGTTTTATCCGGCAAATGGAAAATATGCGCCGGTAAAATTAAGCCGGCCGGCTGGGGTGGTGTCATTTGATCCGCCGGAGGCGAAGACAGATGCCGAAGGCACAGACCGGGTGCTGGTGTTGGAGGAATAGAAATAATGGAATGGTCACCCTTCGGCAGGCTTAGGATGACGTGAGCACTTTCTGTCATGCTGAGCCTGTAGAAGCATGAACCGGAGTAATAAACGAACAATTGAAAAGAATTATAATCATACTAATCACGGCGATCGCTGTCAGCTCCTGTTCCAACCGGGCCTACCTCTTCACATCCTTTCATGAACCGGCGGATGCGGGATTGCGTATGCTGTACAGTTACGACGGCTATCACTGGACGGATTTTGATACGGTCTTCCTGAAACCAACAGTGGGACAGCAAAAAGTAATGCGCGATCCTTCGATGGTACAGGGGCCGGATGGCGTTTTTCATTTGGTATGGACCAGCAGCTGGAGGGGCGATAAAGGATTTGGTTATGCTTCGTCAAAAGATTTGATTCACTGGAGTGAGCAACGAATGATCCCGGTAATGGAACAGGAGCCTTCAACAGTAAATGTATGGGCGCCGGAATTATTTTATGATGATGCGGCAAAGGATTACAAGATCATCTGGGCCAGCACCATTCCCGGTCGTTTTGAGCGGGGCGCGGAAGAAGACAGCAATAACCACCGGATGTATGTGACCACTACTAAGGATTTTAAAACATTCACGCCCGCAAAATTATTCCTGGATCCCGGTTTTAGCGTGATCGATGCCGTGATCGTTAAAAAACAAAAAGAGGATTATGTACTGGTGTTAAAGGACAATACAAGACCGGAGCGGAACCTGAAAGTGGCTTTTTCAGATAATGCATCAGGACCCTGGAAAAACGTATCAAAGCCATTCTCCGATAATTTTACGGAAGGCCCTTCGGTAGTGAGGGTAAAGGACCGGTGGCTGATCTATTATGATTCCTATCGCAAAAAGATCTACGAGGTAAAGGCCACAAAGGATTTTCATCATTTTGAGGATGTCACCGGTCAGGTTACGGTACCGGAGGGACATAAACATGGTACGATCGTGCCGGTAAAGAAAAAGATCGTACGGCGATTGCTCAGGTGGTTTAAAGAATGATGAGGAAGGAGTGGTGTGGTACCTTCAATAACCAGGATTAAGGTATTGAAACGGGTCTATGTTTAGGAGGCCGTCCGCCGGACAGTGAAAAGAAAAATCAAGCGGAATGGCGTTCCGCTGGAAGCGGGACAAAGCCTGAAGCGCATATTTTTCTGGTCCCGCCTCGCTGACAAAGAACAGGGAAGGCGGGATTCACCTTTCGGCGGACAAGATTTTTGCTCCACTTTTCATCGACTGGAAAAGTGGAAAAAGAAAAATATAAAAACAACATGCAATTGAAACACTACATACTGGTATTTCTGATTTCAACAGCATCGCTCCTGCATGCGCAGAACGATACCGTCCGTTATACCGGTGAAATCTTATCCAATGTGGATTATCATCACGGGCAGTTGACGCCGGCAGTGGGCGTGCACAATATACAGGTGTTCCGCGCCAATCGTCAGCACCCGGAATGGGCGGGTGGTATGAACTGGACCTACAATCACCAGCCTATGATCTGTTACTGGAACCATACCTTTTATCTTCATTTTTTAAGCGACCCTGTTGGAGAACATATTGCACCGGGCGCCACCTACCTGCTCACCTCCAAAGATGGTTATACCTGGAGCAAGCCGGTAACCTTATTCCCGGTATATCGGATACCCGATGGATTTAAAAAGAAAGAGGATTCGGTGGTTGCAAAAAGTACCGACGCGGTGATGCACCAGCGCATGGGTTTTTATGTGACAAAAAACAACAAGCTACTGGCGCTGGGTTATTATGGTATTGCCCTGCATCCGAAAGATGACCCCAATGATGGAAACGGCATCGGTCGCGTGGTGCGGGAAATAAAGCCGGACGGCAGTTTTGGCCCGGTGTATTTTATCCGTTATAATCATGATTTTAATGAAAAGAACACGCATTATCCTTTTTATAAAAGATCGAAAGATAAAGCCTTTGTTGCCGCCTGTGATGAATTGCTGACGCAACCCCTGCAGATGCAGCAATGGGTGGAGGAAGCCGACCGGAATGATCCGCTGATCCCATTGAAGAAAGAATTCAAGGCCTTTAATTATTACCATTTGCCGGATCAGCGTGTAGTGGGTCTTTGGAAATATGCCCTCACCAGCATCAGCAGCGATGGCGGCCGTACCTGGCAGTACAACCCTACGCGCGCGCCCGGTTTTGTAAATGCCAATGCAAAAATATGGGGACAAAAGACAGGGAGCGGTAAATATATCACGGTTTATAATCCTTCTGAATTCCGCTGGCCGCTGGCGGTTTCTACAAGCGATGACGGGCTGAACTATAAGGATCTGTTGCTGGTGAATGGTGAAATTACATCCATGCGTTATGGAGGTAATTATAAATCATATGGACCCCAGTATGTACGCGGCATCCAGGAAGGGAATGGAGCGCCGCCGGATGGCAGGACCTGGGTAGGATATAGTATGAACAAGGAAGACATCTGGGTAGCGGCGATTCCTCAAAAGATCACCGGTTATGTAAATGAAGATGTAAGCGAAGTGTTTTCACAGATGGATGCGGGAACAGCGCTCGCCGGATGGAATCTTTACAGCCCGCTGTGGGCAAAGGCAGGTATTGAACAACAGGAGGGCGAAAACGTATTGAGATTGCATGATGAAGATCCTTTCGATTATGTAAAGGCGGAGCGGGTAGTGCCGGAGTCGGAACATATGCGGATCGCGTTTGCTGTAACGCCCCGGCAATCGGATCATGGGCGCCTGGATATTGAATTCCAGGATGCGCGGAATACACCCGCCATCCGTATCAGCTTTGACTCCACCGGTTCGCTGATCACAAAAGCGGGTTACCGCGATAAAGGACTGATGAAGTACGAATCCGGAAAAAAATATGAGTTGGTGATCGAGGTAAATACCCGCACCCGTTTTTATACGGTGACCATTAACGGTAGCAAACCTTCCAACAATATTTTATTTGCGCCCATACACCGGCTGCATCACATCAGTTTCCGTACGGGCAGCGTGCGGCGTTTTCCCGATGCCGATACGCCTACCGACCAGCTATATGACCTGCCAGGTGCTGGTGAAAAAGATAAAGAAGCGGTATTTGATGTCCATTATTTTAAATCGACAAAGTTGTAACATGCGGGTAAGATTGCTATATAGTGTATTGTTCTTGATGATAGCTACGGGATCAAAAGCCCAGGTATTGCAGGCGGATGCATTTAAACATTATGTAGACCGGTTCAATACCATGGAAGATGAGAACATTGTTCAGGCCATCCCCAATGCGGCTTCCTGGGAATGGATGAAGGCTAATATCCCGCTTTTTGAATGTCCGGATAAAAACTGGGAGGAGTTGTATTACTATCGCTGGTGGACCCTGCGCAAGCATATAAAACAAACAGATCAGGGCTATGTATTCACCGAATTTCTTGTACAGCGTTCTTATGCAGATAAATATAACCTGATCAGCAGCGGGCTGGGGCATCATATTTATGAAGCCCGCTGGCTACATGATAAAAAATACATGGATGATAACCTGCATATTTGGTACAGGGGAAATGGCGGAAAGCCGATGAAAAAGCTCCGGTTTTACAGTGGCTGGAATGCGGATGCGGTTTACCATCGCTACCTGGTAAATGGCGACAAGAATTTTCTGCTGGATCTGTATCCCGACCTGGAAGCTGATTACAAAGGATGGGAAGAAGAGCGCAAGGCAAAAAGTGGGCTCTTCTGGCAATATGATGTGCGGGATGCCATGGAGGAAACCATCAGTGGAGGCAGAAGAGAAAAAAATCCAAGACCATCCATTAACGGGTATATGTATGGCAACGCAAAAGCACTGGCGCTAATAGCCACCATGAAGGGATTCTCTGAGGATGCGGCCTTATTCAATAAAAAAGCAGATACAATAAAAAAGCAAACCGAGGCCTTACTGTGGAATCCGGCTGCGGATTTCTTTGAAGTACGGAAAGAAAAGGGTGATACCCTGGCCAATGTAATGGAGGAGATCGGATTTATTCCCTGGTACTTCAATATGCCGGGCGGTCAATACAACAAAGCCTGGAAGCGATTGATGGATGCAAAACATTTTTATGCTCCTTTTGGCATTACCACGGCCGACCGGAGTCATCCCGGTTTCCGGACCCATGGCTGCTGCAATTGCGAATGGGATGGCGCGGTATGGCCCTTTGCCACGGCCCAGACCCTTACCGCGATGGGCAATTTCCTGCGCAGTTATCAACAATCGATCATTTCCAGGAAGGATTACTACCAGTTGATGGATACCTATGTACGCTCGCAACACCGGGATGGGAAACCTTATATCGGCGAATACCTCGATGAAAAAACCGGCGCCTGGCTGAAAGGAGAAGAGCGGAGCCGGTATTATAATCATTCCACGTTTAATGACCTGGTGATCTCCGGTATCGCCGGCCTGGTGCCAAGAGCCGATAACCGGATCGAAGTGAACCCCTTGCTCCCCGCGGGAACATGGGATTGGTTTGCGCTGGATAATGTTTTGTACCACGGAAAGATCATTACGATCATCTGGGATAGGACGGGAAAAAAATACCATAAAGGAAAAGGCTTGTCGGTTTGGGCAGATGGTAAACTGGTGCAGCGTTCCAAACGGTTAACAAAGATTACAGGAGAGTTATGATAAAATATGGATTGATCCTGATAATGATGATGGTACTTGTGCCGAGGCTGGATGCACAATTAGCCCTTGCAAAGATTATCGGTCACAATATGGTATTGCAGCAGGGACAGCCGTTGCCCATTTGGGGACAGGCTCGGGCAGGAACACTTGTAACTATCCGGTTTAAGAAACAGCAAAGAGAAACCAGGGCAGATGCATCCGGGAACTGGAAGGTTATACTGAAACCGGAAAAGGCGTCTTTTGATCCGGCGATGCTGGAGATCCGGTCGGATAACGAAACAATAAGATTACAAAATATCCTGGTAGGGGAAGTGTGGCTTTGCTCAGGGCAATCAAATATGGAATTTGCCATGCGCAAGATCGGTAAGCTACAGCCGCCACCGGGGGCGCATTGGCCGGTTGACGAACTGGAAACGGCGCATAATACGCATATCCGCATTTTTTTAGCCGAGCGCAAAAAAATGATGCCTGATTCCACGCACGCGGGGTGGAATCAGGCGGAAGGAACGGCCTTGCGCAGCTTTTCAGCCGTTGGGTATTTCTTTGCAAAAGAATTACAGGCCCGGCTGAAAGTGCCGGTAGGTGTGATCTCCGCGGCCATACCCGGTAGCCGGATTGAACCCTGGATGCCGAGGGATGCTTTTATGGAACTTGATTTTTTTAGCAACCAAAGAGACAGTACGCATAAAATAGACGGCGATCCGGGCAAGTTTTATACCACGATGATCCAACCGTTGATACCCTTTGCGCTAAAAGGATTTTTATGGTACCAGGGAGAATCCAACTGTTTTTTGAACGAACGCCAGCAATACAGTTATAAAATGGAGGCGCTGATCCGGTACTGGCGTAAACAATGGGGTAATGACCATTTACCTTTTTATTATGTGCAGATCGCGCCCTATTATTATTCAAAAGCAACGGACCGCCCTTATACAGTATATAGTGAACCGGAGTTCTGGGAGGCACAGGCCGCGGCCTTAAGGATCCCGCATACGGTCATGATCAGCACCCTGGATCTGAACGATGATCCGGCGGATCTGCACCCGGTAAATAAATGGGACCTTGGAAAGCGCATGGCCGGAACGGCGCTTAGTGCTGCTTATAAGGTTAGCAGTGCTGCGCCAATGGGGCCGGTATTTAAAAGCGCCGTAAAAAAAGGGGATACATTTGTAATTGATTTTAACTATAAAGGAAAAGGGCTGATAAGCCGGGAGGGAAGGCCGCTGGAAGGATTTGAAGTGGAAAACGAAAACGGCGATTATGTAAAAGCAGATGCCGTTATTAAAGATAGCAAGATTCAGGTACATGCGGCAGGAGTGGTGGCCCCCCGTGCGGTGCGTTATGCCTGGCGGGAAGATGCCCGGGCATCGTTATATAATAAAGAAGGCTTGCCGGCATTGCCGTTCCGTACCGCTCCGCGAAACTATAAGTTTCGCGGCATTATACCTGCACTGAAGCTGAAGTGAGTGATCCACCACGGCGGACAGGCAACAAGGGAGCCGATAGCAGCACTGCCGATGACAACATAAAAAATGCGCAGACTTATTTATATATTTTTCTTATTCTTCTTTGTGAGCGCCAACGCTCAGCAAACGGAGGTGAAATACCTTTCTGGCAAGGGAAGCGGCGATATGGTGCAGTGGAACTTTTATTGCACGGGCGGTATGAACGCAAACAAATGGACCACCATCGGAGTGCCCTCCTGCTGGGAGTTACAGGGGTTTGGGAAATATAACTACGGGTTTGCAAAGGAGAGCGTTAAAGGGAAAGAAAAAGGATTGTATAAGCATCGGTTCACCGTTCCTGCGGATTGGAAAGACAAAATGGTGAACATTGTTTTTGAGGGTGTGATGACGGATGCGGAAGTAAAGGTGAACGGAAAGCTGGCCGGTCCGGTGCACCAGGGGGCCTTTTATGCCTTCCGGTATGAGATCAGCAAGCTGTTGAAATACGGAAAGGAAAACCTGCTGGAAGTAACGGTGGCCAAACACTCGGCCAATCAATCGGTAAATGCGGCAGAGCGCGAAGGCGATTTCTGGATCTTCGGTGGCATCTTCCGCCCGGTATGGTTGGAAGTCTTGCCACCCTTGCATATCAGCAAAGTAGCCATCAATGCGGGAGCGGATGGATCATTTGCTGCTGTTGTAAACACGAATGCTGCTAAACAGGAACAGCTAAAGGTTGAACTCCTTAATAGCAAAGGTGAAAAACTGCCTGGTAATATGTCCGGTGTTTTTGACTGGAAAAAGGGTTCCTTTTTTATAACGGAGGCCGTAAACGATATTCGACCCTGGACGCCGGAAACACCGGAATTGTATACCGCTGTTTTTACTTTATATAAAAGTAATCAACCGGTTCATAGCCTGTCGAAAAAATTTGGTTTCCGTACCGTCGAGCTCCGGAAGCGGGACGGCATTTATGTGAACGGCGTAAAAGTGAAGTTCAAAGGCATCAACCGGCATTCCTTCCGCCCGGAGACCGGTCGTACACTAAGTAAACAGAACAGCATTGAGGATGTATTGCTGATAAAGGAAATGAACATGAACGCGGTGCGGATGAGTCATTACCCGCCCGATGGGCATTTCCTGGAGGTATGCGATTCGCTGGGGTTGTTTGTGATGGATGAACTGGCGGGCTGGCATGGGCACTATGATACACCCACGGGTACAAAGCTGCTGAAGGAAATGATCGATCATGATGTGAATCATCCATCCATTGTGTTATGGTCGAATGGAAATGAAGGGGGGCATAATGTTGAACTGGACTCCCTGTTTACGGCGTTCGATCTGCAGCAGCGACCGGTGGTGCATCCCTGGCAGTTGTTTAACGGGATCGAAACTCAGCATTACCGGCAATACAATTACGGAATTGGCAATTATGATAACGGACATGATATCGTACTGCCCACCGAGTTTTTACACGGACAATACGATGGCGGTCATGGCGCCGGACTGGGAGATTACTGGGATAAAATGTGGCGAGACCCGCTGCATGCAGGCGGCTTCCTGTGGGATTTTGCCGACCAGGCCGTGGTGCGGAAAGATCTGCACGACTCCCTGGATACCGATAAGCACCGTGGGGCGGATGGTATTGTGGGGCCGCACCATGAGAAGGAGGGTAGCTTTTACGCCGTGAAACAGATCTGGAGCCCGGTGTATGTTGAACGAAGGGAGCTGACACCGGATTTTGATGGCAGGTTAACGATCGAGAACCGCTACCTGTACACCAACCTGGATCAATGCCGTTTTAGCTGGGAGTTGAAACGGTTAGGTCTGAGTGCAACAGCAGAGAAAAAGGGAACCGCTGTGGCGCCCTCTGTGGCACCTGGTGGCAAAGGTGTGCTGGAGCTGCAATTGCCGGCTGACTGGAACACCTATGATGTGTTGTATGTAACGGTCAGGGATAAAAATCAAATGGAGCTCTTTACCTGGAGCTTCCCGATCAGCTTGCCGGATAAAAAGGCGATGGAAATGGTAAAGCAAGACGGAGAAGGGGCGGTGCAACTGGTTACCGTAGATTCCATTTATAAAATCCGCGTAAGTGATGTGCAGCTCAGCATCAATAAAAATACGGGATTGCTGCTGTCGGTCGAAAATGCAAAAGGGCGGATGCCGCTTGCAAATGGTCCCCGCATCCAGGAAGGGGTAACCAATTTTAAGAATTTTTCCCATCGCTTTGAAGGAAAGCAGCTCATTATTGAATCGGCATTTGATAAAAAAGAAAGCTTTAATACATTGCGGTGGACGATCTATCCCAGCGGATGGATCAAAATGGAGGTGCATTATTTCCCTTTAGCACTGCACACGAATATGCTGGGCGTTAATTTTGATTACCCTGAAACACAGATGCGCTCGGTAACCTATATGGGCAATGGTCCCTACCGGGTATGGAAGAACCGGATGAAGGGCACAACCTTCGGTGTTTGGAACAAGCAATACAACAATACGGAGACCGGCGAACAGTGGGTATACCCGGAATTTAAAGGGTATTATTCCAATTTTTATGGCGGGTATTTCGATGGAAAAGACCAGCGGTTTACGGTGGCCACAGAAACGGAAGACCTGTTTTTGCGGTTATTTTCTGCAGCGCCAAAGACCGATCCCTGGCACAATTACGAACCGCTTTTCCCGGAGGGAGATATTTCCTTTATGCAGGCGATCCCTTCCATCGGCAATAAAACACAGACCAGCGAGAGCACCGGTCCCATGGGGCAAAAAAATATTTTTTACGATTACGAGAAAGATCCCGGCAGGGCGCTGAAAATGATCCTGTGGTTTAATTTTTCCGCAAATACAACAAAGCAATGAGCAGGCGGATGATCATCTTATGGCTACTGGCCTTTCCCGCTGTAATGCAGGCCCAGCTGGCCGTACAGGAGTTGAAATGCGAGCAGCTCAATAATCCTGTTGGCATTGATGTGGTACAGCCCCGGCTGAGCTGGCAATTAAAAAGCGATCAGCACCATGTAAAACAGACAGCCTACCGGATATGGGTGGCTTCCTCAAAAGCATTGCTGGATACGGGTAAGCCGGATCTCTGGAACAGTGGTAAAGTTATTTCGGATGAGTCATTATTGATTGCATATAAAGGAAAGCCGCTTACCAGTAATGATAATTGTTATTGGAAAGTGCAGGTCTTTTCCAATAAGAACGACAGCGCCTGGAGCGATATGGGGCAATGGAGCATGGGACTATTGCAAGCCGGCGATTGGAAAGCAAAATGGATCGGTTATGATAAAGCATCGTCCTGGGATAGTATTACACAATGGTCGCGGCTTTCTGCCAGGTATTTCCGGAAAGGATTTGATGTAGAACAAAAAATAAAGACCGCAGTATTGCATATTGCGGGTTTGGGGGTATATGAACTCTACCTGAACGGAAAAAAGATCGGCGGCCAGGTACTGGCGCCCGTACCCACCGATTACCGGAAATCGGTACGGTACAATAGTTTTGATGTATCGGCTAACCTGGTTGATGGAAAAAATGCGATCGGTGTGGTGCTGGGCAACGGCCGCTTTTTTACTATGCGTCAGAATTACAAGCCCAAAAAGATCAACACCTTTGGCTATCCCAAACTGTTGCTGCAACTGGAGATCACTTATGCTGATGGCAGTCGGAAGCTGATTGTGTCGGATGATTCCTGGAAATTTACGGCAGATGGTCCCATCCGCACCAACAACGAATACGACGGGGAAGAGTATGATGCCACTAAAGAATTTCCAGGATGGACAACCGCCTCTTTTGACGACACAAAATGGACCCGACCGCGACTGGTAAGCGCGCCGGAAGGAAGGCTGCGGGCTCAGCTGACACCCGGGATGCGGGTCATGGACTCGATGCTGCCAAAAAAAATTAACCGGTTAAAGGATAGCGTTTATATCCTGGACATGGGACAGAACTTTGCCGGATGGCTGCGGATGAAAGTAAAGGGCATGCGCGGACAAAAAGTAAAATTACGTTTTGCAGAGAGCCTGCAACCGGATGGATCGCTTTATACGGCTAACCTCCGGGATGCGCGGGTTACAGACATTTATACCTTAAAAGGCGGTGCAGAAGAACAATGGCAGCCTTCATTTGTATACCATGGATTCCGCTACGTGGAGATCACCGGCTATCCCGGTATTCCATCAGTGAATAATTTTATGGGATTGCTGATCTATGATCAGATGGCCACCACCGGTAAACTGGAAACCTCCAATGTCACGCTGAACCAGGTGTTGAAAAATGCCTGGTGGAGCATTGCTTCCAATTACAAAGGTATGCCGGTGGATTGTCCGCAGCGCAATGAGCGGCAGCCTTGGCTGGGCGATCGCACCCAGGGCGCTCTGGGTGAAAGTTATTTGTTTAACAACGCTACCTTATATGCCAAATGGCTGGATGATATCCGGGAATCGCAAACAGAGGAAGGCGCGGTCCCCGATGTGGCACCGGCCTTCTGGAATTATTACAGCGACAATGTGACCTGGCCTGCCGCTTATATCCTGGTGGCGGAAATGCTGTACCGGCAGTACGGCGACCGGCAATCGATCGAGAAGCATTATCCTTCCATGAAAAAGTGGATGGAATATATGTGGCGGAAATACAGGAAGGAGGACCTGATCACAAAGGATAAATACGGCGACTGGTGTGTGCCGCCGGAAAGCCTGGAACTGATCCGTTCAAAAGACCCGCTGCGGAATACGAACGGAACCTTGCTGGCCACGGCTTATTATTATCACCTGCTGAAAGTAATGAAACAGTTTGCTGTGTTGACCGGCAGGCCCGGAGATGTGACCGGTTATGATCAGCGGGCGGCCCGCATAAAAGCGGCCTTCAACAAAACATTCCTGAAGAATGGTAATCACTATGATAATAATACGGCAACCGCTAACCTGCTGCCACTGTATTTTGGGATGGTACCAAAGCCAAAGATAGCAGCGGTGAAAGAGCAGCTGTTACAGAAATTAAAAAAAGATAATATGCACATCAGCACCGGTGTGATCGGTACCCAGTGGCTGATGCGCGGGTTGACAAAATACGAATATGCTGATGCTGCATTTACAGTGGCTACTAATAAAACTTATCCCAGCTGGGGGTATATGGCAGCACAAGGAGCTACCACCATCTGGGAATTGTGGAATGGAAATACCGCCAACCCGCAGATGAATTCGCAGAACCATGTGATGCTACTGGGCGACCTGGTCACCTGGGGTTTTGAAAGCCTGGCGGGTATTCAAACCGAACCGGGCGCTGCGGCTTTTAAGAAGATCCGCATGCAGCCGGCATTTGCAAAAGGTCTGGATAGCGTGAATGCCTCTTATGAATCACCCTACGGGCTAATAAAAAGTTCCTGGAAACGGGACGGGAATGCACTAGATTGGGCGATCGAACTACCGCCAAATACATCGGCGGTAATCAGCATTCCGTCAGATAAGGTAACGGTATCAGGTCAACCATTAAAGCAGGTGGCCGACCGGAAAAATAATACCACGCACCTGGAATTGGGAAGTGGCAGGTATTCGTTTAAAATAAGATTAAATCAATAAGGCAGGAATGAAACAGGTATGGTGTTTTTGTTTGTTATTGCTGTTTGGTAATGTAAATGCCCAGGATGCGGGAGCACCGGATGAATTGCAGCAAAAGGCGCAGCGTTGGGTAGACAGTCTGAAGCTGAATGATAAAATGAAAGCCGATAAGATACGACAAGCAATCGTAACGCATTTTACAGCGGTAAGGGACTGGCATAATTCCCATCCGTTTACACAGGTTCCTGCCGGGATCAATCCGGCTACGGGCAATAAGTTATCCGATCTCGACCGGCAGTTGATCGTTTGTTCTTCTAAACCCGCCACCATTCATACATCGCTCATGGAGGTATTAAATGCGGAGTTGAATGCGGAGCAGGTAGCCTTTATCCTGGACCAGTACACGATCGGAAAAGCGGCTTTTACCTTAAAAGGATATGAAGCCATTGTGCCGGACCTTACCGAAAAAGAACGCGCCGAGATCCGCAAAAACCTGGAGCAAGCACGTGAACAGGCGATCGACTATAAGAATATGAAAGAGATCTCGGCCATCTTTGAGATCTATAAAACAAAATGCGAGCAATACCTGAATAACAATGGCAGGAACTGGCGGCAGTTGTTTAAGAATTACGTGGATAAGGTAAAAGCAGAAAAGGAAAAGAAAAAAAGCGGAGCTTTGTAAGCGTGGATTTTACCTGTCATGCCGAGCCTGCCGCCTGTCCGTCGTGGCGGGAAGCATGACCCGGTGCCTCCCGTACCACAGTACAAGAGTGCGATCCGCCACGGCGGACAGGCGCAAGTAAAGCCGCCATCCCGATAGTTATCGGGACTGCTGCCGGGCAAAAAATGAATAATGATAAAGCATAAATAACAATGATAAAAAAACTAAACCTGTTGATCGTTTGTTTGTTAATAACCGTTTTAGCTACCGCGCAGGCCAACCGCTGGAAACAAGGCATCCTGGTAGATGAATTTATCTATGATACCGCATCCTTCCCGCAGGCGCATGCCTCCACCATTGCTGAAACGCCGGACGGATTGATCGCCGCCTGGTTTGGCGGTACAAAGGAAGGCAATAAGGATGTCTGCATCTGGACGAGCCATTTGGTAAACGATCAATGGACCGCTCCTGAAATGGTGGCGGATGGCGTGCTGAACGACTCTACGCGCTATGCCTGCTATAACCCGGTGTTGTACTATGCACCTACGGGAGAATTATTATTGTTTTATAAGATAGGACCCAATGTAGCGGGGTGGACGGGTTGGTTGAAACGTTCCAAAGACAATGGCAAGACCTGGAGTGAGCGGGAAGCCCTGCCCGATGACTTCCTGGGACCCATCAAGAACAAGCCCGAGCTGGTCAATGGCGTTTTGATCTGTCCGTCCAGTACTGAGAAGAATGGTTGGAAGGTACATTTTGAATATACGAAGGACTGGGGTCATACCTGGACAAAATCGGCACCCATCAACGATGGCGTGCAATTTTCGGCCATACAGCCTTCCATTTTAAAATATAAGAACGGGGATCTGCAGGTGGTAGGTCGCACCCGCAACACGGTGATCTATCAAAGCCAGAGTAAAGACAATGGCATGACCTGGTCGCCCATGACAGCGCTGGACCTGCCCAACAACAATTCGGGTACGGATGCCGTAACCTTAAAAGACGGCCGCCAGCTGCTGGTGTACAATCATGTGCTGCCGGATTCCTCCTGGAAGAAAGGGAAAGGACCACGCACGCCGCTGAACGTAGCACTTTCAAAGGATGGCAGGCAGTGGATGGCAGCCCTGGTGCTGGAAGATTCGCCCGTTAGTCAGTATTCCTATCCCTCCGTGATCCAGGGAAAGGATGGCATGGTGCACATTGTGTACACCTGGCGTCGGCAAAAGATCAAGTATGTAAAGCTTGATCCGGCAAAGCTGAAACTTACTCCCATAAAGAACAAGCGGTGGCCTGGCGCCATCAGCTCGAGAGGCGTGGTGACAGACGATTAAGAAAGTTTCGCATGGTCGGTCTACCCCAATGACCACGTGTTGGGATGGTAGTTGCTGTATTGCGTGAGGCATATGCCCTCCAAAAAATAACAAAATCCTACATCTGGTTAGTAGTATCGTGCAGTTCTTAAATAAAAAAAAGTACAAACTTTATCGGTCTCAAAAAATGGATGCATGAAAGCGATTGCAGGAAAGTTTGTCCCCGTAATGATCACGCCTTTTGATCTGAAAGCCGGTATCGATTATGATGCCGTTACACAATTAGTGGAATTCTACCTGGAAGCTGGTGTGGAAGGTTTTTTCGCCAACTGCCTCAGCAGCGAGATGTTCAGCATTACCGAAGAAGAGCGGCTGGCACTCACACAGCATGTAGTCAAATGCGTGAACGGCCGCGTTCCGGTGGTGGCTACGGGCTCCTTTGGACTTGCAATAGAAGATAAAGTACAGTTTACAAAAAAGATCTATGACACCGGTGTGGATGCGGTGATCATGATCAGCGGACATTTTGCAAAACTGGAAGAGGACGATGCCGTACTGTTACGCAATTTTGAAAAATTGTTTTCGCTTACAGGCGATATCCCGCTGGGCATTTATGAATGCCCGGCTCCTTACAAACGCATACTGGGTGCGGATGTGTTTAAACAGCTGTTACAGTCCGACCGCTTGGTTTATCACAAGGATACGTCCATCACGCATGAAAACGTAATAGCCAAACTCGGCGTGTTAAAAGAAACAAACAGTTCGCTTGAGTTCTATGATGCGCATACGCCCAATGCCTTGTTCAGCATGTTGCAGGGCGCAGTAGGCATGTCATCCATCTCTGGGAACTTTTATCCCGAGGTGCTGGTGTGGATGGTGAAGAACGCAAATAACCCCGGGCAGCAGCAAACGGCGAAATGGTTACAGGCGGAACTTACAAGTGTGGATCCCATGATCCACCAGGCCTATCCCATGAGCGCCAAGTATTTCCTGGAAAAGCGCGGACTGCCGGTGCGCACCATCAGCCGGGCTTATGCGCTGCATTTGACGCCCGATCAGAAAAAGGAAGTGGATGCGCTCTACAATCGGTTCCTGGGTTGGTGCGACCGGTTAGGGATTCAACCCGTGGGATTGTAATTTACCATGGTACCTGTCTGCACGTACCGCTTTATGGTTAATTTTATTATTATTTGGTCAGCTTCAGTACTACTATTATGCTTTACTTGCGTCGCACTCTTGTACTTTGGGTATCCTTGCTCGGTTTTTTTTCCAGGGCGCAGGAAAATACGGACAACCGCTATGCGGAGCCGTTGGATCAGGTATTAAAGAAGATAGAAACACGCTATGGCGTTGCCATCCGTTACCCGGATGCATTGGTAAAAGGAAAGATATTGAACTATGCCCGCTGGCGTTTTCGCCAGGATGTGGAGGAAACGCTCAATAATGTGCTGGCACCTTTTGATCTGAAGGCAAAAAAAGACGGCGATAAGAAATATAAGATCAGCGATTATGAATACTATCGCTGGTCGGTGGAAGACGGCTGGGCCGAGCTGGATCGTATCGCGGCGCAGTATAAAAATATACCGGAATGGGAATCGCGGAAAAAGGAACTAAAACAATGCATCCTTGAAAAATTACGGCTGGCGAAATTACCTGCCCGGCCTGTCAGCAAACCCATTATCACCCCGTTAAGAAAATACAATGGCTATACGGTAGCGAACATCGCGCTGGAAATATTGCCGGGTGTGTGGATTAACGGATCGTTGTATAAGCCGGAAACATATAAAGGAAAGATCCCGGTGATCCTGAATCCCGATGGCCATTGGCCGCAACAGCGGTACCGTGCTGATTGTCAGTTGCGCTGTGCGGCGCTTGCCAAAATGGGCGCGATGGCTTTTAGTTATGATCTCTTTGCCTGGGGAGAATCCTTACTACAGTTTAAAACGGAAGATCATCGCCGCAGTCTGGCCATGACCATACAGGCACTGGGGGCCATCCGCATCCTGGATTATATGCTGGCGTTAAAAGACGCCGATACCAGCCGGGTGGGCATTACGGGCGGCTCCGGCGGCGGAAGTCATACGGTATTGATGACGGCGATTGATGATCGTATCAAAGTATCAGCTCCCGTGGTTTCGCTCTCTTCTTATTTTTATGGCGGCTGCCCTTGCGAAAGTGGGATGGATATTCACAGTTGCGCCCGTGGCACGGATAATGTGGAGATCGCTGCCATGGCTGCTCCGCGTCCGCAATTGGTCGTAAGTGATGGGGGCGACTGGACGGATAAAATGCCGGAGCATGATTTTCCCTACCTGCAGAAAATGTACAGCTGGTATGGGAAAAAAGCCGATGTACAGAATGTACACCTGCCCGCCGAAAAGCACGACTTCGGTATCAACAAAAGAATGGCGGTATACCGTTTTATGGCACAATACCTGGGGCTGAATATTAAAGCCATCGAAAATAAACAAGGGCAGATTGATGAATCAGAGATAACGATCGAAGAAGAAAAGAAAATGTATGTCTTTGGTGATCATGGTGAGCGATTGCCGGCGCATGCGGTAAAAGGATTTGACAATCTATCAACCATTTTTGACGCTGCGGTGAAATAGTGTATAGTTGATGGCTCATAGCCGCTATAACGGATTATCGTCACCTCGACCGAAGTGGAGAGGTCTTTGCGGATACCTCCTTATATGTATGATTTTGATGCTTACTTGTTGAGATGGATTTTGTAAAGGTTTCTCGGCTGCGCTCGAAACGGCGATGATTTTGTCTCGAGGGATGTTCGAGACGTCCACGTCTCGAGCAAATATTAAACTTACTAAACATGAAAAAAATACTCTTATATCTTCTCATCCTTGCACTACCGCTTGCCGGCATGGCCCAAAAATCGCAACGCTATAAAATCGCATTGATCGACCTGATGCTGTTAAAACGCCAAAAGCTCAGTGCGCTGCCATTAGCGAAGGGACTCAATGCCGATGGAATAGAAATTGATATGGGCGGACTGGGTAACCGCACCACCTTCGATAATAAGTTGGCCGTGGATTCCATAAGAGCGCAGTATCTCCAAAAAGCAAAAGAGCTGAATCTGGAGATCCCTTCGCTGGCTATGACAGGGTATTATGCACAATCCTATTGTGGTAGGGAACACTATAAAGAATCGATCGCCGATTGTATTGCCACGATGAAACAGATGAATGTTAACATGGCTTTTCTGCCCCTCGGTATACAATGCGATCTGAAAACAAATCCGGAAAAACGGCCCGCCGTCGTAGCCCGTTTAAAGGAAGCAGGCAAAATGGCGCAGGATGCTGGTGTGGTCATTGCTATTGAAACGGCATTGCCGGCAAAAGAAGAGATAGCGTTGTTAAAAGAGATCGCTTCTCCAGCCATTAAGATCTATTTTAATTTCTCTAATCCGCTGAAAGAAGGCCGGGATCTGTATAAGGAACTCCGGATACTCGGGGCAAAGAATATTGCCATGATCCATTGCACCAATAAAGACAGCGTGTGGTTACAGAACGATCCGCAACTGGACCTGTATACGATAAAGAAGACCCTGGACAAAATGAAATGGAGCGGATGGTTGGTCGTAGAACGTTCCCGCGACGCACAACGCCCCCGGGATGTAAAGTATAATTATGGCGCCAATGTGGCTTACCTGAAAAAAATCTTTCAATAACAGGCCAGCAAAGTATTGGTCCCTGTCTCCCATGTCTCCCCGTCACCCCAACCACAAAGCAGGCAACAATAATGAAATTAAGCCCCTGCTGCAACCAAAGATCCCACTCCAATAAACCATTTTTACCAATTATAAAACAATTTATTCAGGAAAGGCTGCTACCGGATGGCACAGGACAGGGATTTGGATTTTATTTGCTAATCTTGCTGTTTTTGATAAACGGTTTTCTTTGCGAACAGAATTATGAGCACAAATTTACTGCAGTATAATCCTCAATATCCTTCCGTGGCGGATCTGAAAAGAAAGGCCAAAAGACGGCTTCCGAAATTTGCCTTCGATTATCTCGAAGGGGGATGTAACGACGAACTGAATGTATGGCGGAATGAAGAGGATTTTAAGCATATTTTCCTGATGCCTCAGTACCTGAAAAAGCACAGGGGGGTGGATATGCGGACGGAATTATTCGGTCATGTTTATGATGCGCCCTTCGGAATTGCCCCGGTTGGTTTGCAGGGTCTCATGTGGCCCAATGCCCCGGAGATCCTGGCCAAAGCCGCATTAAAGCATAATATCCCTTATATTTTAAGTACGGTATCCACCAGCAGCATTGAGCGTATTGCCGAAGTTACCGAAAGCAAATTCTGGTTCCAGTTATACCATCCCACGGAAAATGAATTGCGGGATGATCTCCTGCGCCGGCTGGAAGCCGTGAGCTGTCCCGTCCTGGTGGTGCTCATTGATGTGCCCTCTTTTGGGTTGCGCTATCGCGAAATAAAAGCCGGACTTTCCATGCCTCCTAAAAATACGATCGGCAATTTTGTGCAGGCCGCCCTGCATCCGGTCTGGGGATTGGAGACGCTACGCGTGGGAATTCCTTCCTTTGCTACATTGAAGCCCTATATGAAAAAGGGTATGGACATGAAACAGCTGGGCAAGTTTATGAATGCTACATTTACGGGAAGAGTGGATGCGGATAAGGTTGCGGCCATAAGGGATAAGTGGAAGGGCAAACTGGTAGTGAAAGGTGTGGTAAGTGAGCAGGATGCCGAGTTGTGCGCAAAGATTGGGGCGGACGGCATTATTGTTTCCAACCATGGTGGTCGCCAGATCGATGCGGGGGAATCAACCATTCGTCCGTTAAAAGGACTGGCTGAAAAGTATAAAGACAAATACAAGGTGATGATCGACAGCGGGCTTCGCTCGGGTCCGGATATAGGCCGGTCGCTGGCCTGCGGTGCTGATTTTACCTTTATGGGCCGGCCCTTTATGTATGGAGTGGGAGCCCTGGGCAAAGCGGGGGGGGACCATACCATCGCGATGCTCAAAGCCCAATTGAAACAAGTGATGGAGCAGCTTTGCTGTGAGACCATCCACGATTTTCCACAAGCATTGATACAGTAAGGTTGATTTTTGGAGCAACTCGTTAACGATAGATAGATCATGCAATGTATTGACGCCAAGCGATAATGAGTTCATGGAACTCCGGAGCAGATCCGGAGTTTTTTTTGCAACGGTTGGTTTGCAGGAAATGAAAGTGCCGTCTGTATGAAAGACGATCGGTATGTTCTTCCATCGATATCGGAGCTGGATTGCAACCGGAGGCTCGAATTAGTATAAATTCGTGGACTTTTTTTTCGATAAAAAATAACGTAATAGTGCTGTTCAAATTGCTGCTGAAACGGGTGTGCCCGGCCTGAAATCGTTAAAAAGCAGCAAAATTAACACAAAGCCGTTATTTTTGTAAGGCATTGCAAAAACGATTTTGTTATTTAAAAATAGTATTATTGCTCATGAAGAAGATTGCACGCTACGCCTTTTTGTTATTGGCCGGAGGCTTTTCGCTCCTCTTACATGCTCAGAAGAATGATCCTGTAGAATTGGTGAATCCGCTGATGGGTACCCAGTCCAAACCCAGTCTTTCGAATGGGAATACCTATCCTGCAGTGGGCGTGCCCTGGGGGATGAACCTCTGGAGCGCGCAGACCGGCAAAATGGGTGATGGTTGGATGTATACGTATGACGCCGATAAGATCCGCGGCTTCAAACAAACGCACCAGCCCTCACCATGGATGAACGACTATGGCCAGATCTCCATTATGCCAGTTACTGGGAGAATGGTTTTTGAACAAGATGCACGTGCCAGCTGGTTCTCACACAAAGCGGAGGTTTCGAAGCCTTATTATTACAATGTGTATCTGGCGGATCATAATGTAACAACCGAGCTCACACCTACCGAGCGGACGGCACAATTCCGGTTCACATTCCCAAAGAGCGATAGTTCTTTTGTAGTGATCGACGCATTTGATAAGGGGTCTTACATTAAGATCATCCCTGCAGAAAAAAAGATCATCGGATATTCTACCAAACATGCCCGCGGACCATTGCCGGATTTTAAGAACTACTTTGTGATCTATTTCGACAAGCCATTTGCCAATGCGCATACCTGGGAGGGTAATAAGCTCAATGAATCGGCATTGGAGCTTACGTCTGATCACAGCGGTGCTATCGTGGGATTCAAGACGGTTAAAGGTGAAAAAGTACATATGAAGATCGGCACTTCCTTCATCAGTTTTGAACAGGCCGAGTTAAACGTGAAACGCGAGCTGGCCAACGATGACTTTGAACAAACGATGGCTAAGGCCAAGAAGGCCTGGAACGACCGCCTGGGGCGGATTGAGATAGAGGGTGCATCCATCGACCAGCAGCGGACCTTCTATTCGGCGATGTATCGTACCCTGTTCTTTCCGCATAAAATGTATGAGCTGGATGCTTCCAACCAGGTGGTACACTACAGTCCACATAACGGGAAAATCCTTCCCGGCTACCGTTTTTCTGGTACCGGTTTCTGGGATACCTTTCGCGCATTGTATCCCTTCCTGAATTTCCTGTACCCGTCCATTAATAAGGAAATGCAGGCCGGGCTCGTAAACGATTACAAAGAAGGCGGCTGGTTGCCGGAGTGGAGCAGCCCGGGTTATTCGGATGTAATGGTGGGCAATAACTCTGCATCGGTAGTATCGGATGCCTATTTAAAAGGACTTAGAGGGTACGATATCAATACACTGTACGAAGCATTATTGCACGGTGCCAACAACGAGGGGCCAAGGGCTACTGGCCGCCGGGGCGTAACCTATTATAATGAGCTGGGTTATGTGCCCTATGATGTAAAGATCAATGAGAATGCAGCGCGTACCCTGGAGTATGCTTATGACGACTTCACCATTTATCAATTGGGCAAGGCCCTGGGTCGGCCAAAGGCGGAATTGGCCCTGTATAAGAAGCGCTCTCAGAACTATAAAAATCTTTTTGACCCGGAGCACAACCTGATGAGAGGCAAGAATAAAGACGGTAAATTTCAAAGTCCGTTTAACCCTTATAAATGGGGGGATGCGTTCACAGAAGGCAATAGCTGGCATTACTCCTGGAGTGTATTTCACGATATTCAGGGTTTGATCGATCTGATGGGCGGGAAATCTAATTTTGTAAAACAGCTGGATAATGTGTTCAGTCTGCCCCCGGTTTTTGACGACAGTTATTATGGCGGCGTGATCCATGAGATACGCGAAATGCAGATCGCTAATATGGGCCAGTATGCACACGGCAACCAGCCCATACAGCATATGATCTATTTGTATAATTATGCCGGTGCACCCTGGAAGGCTCAATACTGGGTGCGTGAAACAATAAACCGGATGTATAAACCAACGCCGGATGGCTATTGTGGCGATGAAGATAACGGGCAAACAAGTGCCTGGTATGTATTTTCAGCGCTGGGCTTTTACCCTGTAACGCCAGGCGTGGATCAGTATGTGGTGGGCGCACCGTTATTTAAGAAGGCTACCGTACATCTGGAGAACGGTAAAAAGATCGTCATCAACGCCCCGGCCAACAGCGATCAGAACCGGTATGTGCAGTCTGCTTCTTTTAACGGACAAACCTATACTAAAAACTGGTTGAGCTTTAGTACGCTGCAAAAGGGAGCCGTTATCAACTTTACCATGAGTGCACAGCCCAATAAAACCCGCGGAGCGGCAGATTCAGATGTACCGTATTCTATGAGCCGCGACGATAAATAGTGATATTTTAATGTTATAACAGGATCCGGCTTTCCCAGGAGAGCCGGATTTTTTTGCTGTATGATGCAGGCCGGATCCTACCTGCGTATTGCCGCAACAACTTGATGTCGCAAATTGCGACATCAAGTTGTCGAACTCTTTTGCCGGAGCGTAAACATAAAATCCTTTGGAAAACGGTTCCGTTACGTTTTACCTGTTCATTTAAGCGTCTGGTTTCCACGTTGTACATTTCAGCAAGATCCTGGTCCTGTATTACTTTTTGGCCACGGATGACATAGATCCGGTTCAAAATTTTTTGTTCGGCCACCAGAAGTTACAACTCTTGTTTTGCCATCGGTGCTGTTTTTAGGTTTGTTAATGATTGACTTCCGTCTTGGCGCTGCTGTATTAGCAGTCAATCTCTATAAAGTTAACAAAAAAAGATAAAAGGATGAAGTGTCGATTCTAGAGACAACCGCTTCCAGGTATCGTAATCGTATAGTAAAATCTTCCATTAGCTTAGTGAATCCTAACATTTCCCGGCAGAGCGATTCGATCTATTTTCGAGTTGTTGGCAAAAGGGAGTATTGCGCCCGGTAGCCATTAAATGCTGTCATATGGCTGTAAAGATATATTTCGAAGATTTTGTACCGGGGGAAAAGCGAATCACTACCGGAAGAACCATTACTGAGACCGATATTGTATTGCATGCGGGGCAAACCGGTGACTTTTATCCCCATCACATGGACGCAGAATGGTGTAAAACACAGCCTTTTCAACAACGGATCGCACATGGTACGCTGATCTTTAGTGTAGCAGTAGGATCAACGGCCGGGATCATCAATGAAGTGGCCATGACCTATGGTTACGAACGGTTGCGGTTCATCGCTCCGGTTTTTATCAATGATACTATAAGAACTACGGTGACAATAAAGGAAAAAAAAGAGCATAAAAAGCCGGGATACGGCATCGTTTCAGAATTGCTGGAAGTACACAATCAACACGGACAGCTGGTGCTGGTTTGCGAACATCTATTACTGGTTGAAAAAAAAGAGCAGCATGGATAAGGTGGTACTAAAGGGCATTACCTGGGATCACAGCAGGGGTATTGTACCGCTACAGGCTGCGGCGCAGCGGTTTAATGAACTGCACCCCAATGTGCAGGTGCTTTGGGAAAAACGGAGCCTGCAGGCCTTTGCAGATTACTCCATTGAAAAGCTAACGGAGACCTATGATCTGTTGATCATTGATCATCCATGGGTGGGTAGTGCTTCCGTGACCAATTGCGTATTGCCGCTCGATGAATATCTGCCGGAAACATTTTTAAATGAACTTAAGGAGCATTCGGTTGGTGCTTCTCATAACAGTTATGCTTATGATGGCAAACAATGGGCCCTGGCCATTGATGCAGCTACGCCTGTTGCAAGCATGCGTGCAGATCTGTTGAATCAGGAACAGATACCTGTGCCGCAAACATGGGAGGAAGTGATGTCGATAGCAGAAAGAGGAAAGGCTGCAGCACCAGCTATCCCGATTGACCTGCTGATGAATTTTTATACCTTCTGCCGGGCAGATGGAGGCAGCCTGTTCCGGGATGGGGAAGTGATTGATGCTGTAACAGGTGCTACTGCATTAGCTACAATGAAAGAATTTTACAGTTTGTTGAATCCCCACTTTTTTTCAATGAATCCCATAGCCGTAGCGGAGGCAATGAGCAATTCGGATGATTACTGGTATTGTCCCTTTGCTTATGGGTATTCCAATTATTCGAGAAGGCATTATAGCAAGGAACTGCTGACATATACGAATGTCGTTTCATTTAATGGACAGCCCCTGCAGACGACCCTGGGCGGTACCGGTATTGCGGTATCAGCGCATGGCCGCTATCAATCGGTAGCAGTGGATTTCGCGCAGTTCGTTTGTGCGCCGGGGTGGCAGGGAACGGAATATATTTTGACCGGCGGACAGCCGGGATATGATTTTGGATATGAAGATGCTATGAATAATCAGGTAAGCAATGGGTTTTTCAAAAATACACGCAGAACCCTGGAACAGGCATATGTGCGCCCGCGTTATCATGGCTACCTGCATTTTCAGGATGCTGGAGGCTTTTATATCCAAGAGTATTTGAAAGGAAACAACCGGTCGCCGCAAATGGTGCTTGCTAAATTGAATATGCTTTATGAAGAAAGTTTAAAATCGGAATTGACCCTATGAGGCAACTACCATTAAACGGATTAATTGTGCTGGAATTCAGCCAGTATTTGTCGGGTCCTTCTGCTGGTCTGCGCCTGGCGGATCTGGGAGCGCGCGTTATCAAAATAGAACGGCCGCAGGGAGGTGATCCTTGCCGGAAGCTGGCGGTAAAGAATTTATGGGTAGATGGAGATGCGCTGAACTTCCATGCGATTAATCGCAATAAAGAAAGCTTTACAGCCGATCTGAAAAATAAGGAAGACCTGGAATTGGTAAAAAAGCTGATTGTGAAGGCAGATGTGATCACGCATAATTTCCGGCCGGGGGTGATGGAAAAGATTGGCCTTGCTTATAAAGATGCAAAGGCGATTAACGAAAAGGTCATTTACGCAGAGATCAGTGGCTTTGGCCGTAAAGGCCCCTGGGCCCAAAAGCCGGGTCAGGATCTGTTGGTTCAGTCATTATCGGGGCTCGCTTATACTACCGGGAACAGTGAAGGACCTCCGGTTCCTTTTGGGTTGTCGGCCGTAGACGCGATCAGCGGCATCCACCTGGTACAGGCCGTGCTCGGGGCGTTGATCCGCAGACAACGGGAAGGAAAAGGCGCATATATCGAGCTCAGCCTGATCGAGTCGGCGATTGGTATGCAATTTGAATTGTTTACAACCTTCTTTCATAGTAAAAACGGCATTCGCCGCAGCCGGGTTAACAATGGAAATCCCCTACTGGGAGCACCTTATGGAATCTACAAAACAGCGGACCACTTTATTTCACTGGCGATGATGGATCTGAAAGACCTTGCGGCGGCATTGGAATGGGAAGAGTTGAACGCCTTTGAGCAGCGGGATGTTTTTCAAAAGCGCGATGAAATAAAAATGCAGATCGCAAAAAAATTAAAAACGAATACCACGCAGTTTTGGCTGGAGCGCCTGCGGAAGCACGGACTTTGGGCCACTACAGTGTACAACTGGAAGGATCTTACACAAGCAGAAGGATACCAGGGGCTGAAAATGGAACAGGCGTTGGTGGCAGGTGATAAACCGATCCGGACGACCAGATGTCCGGTTACACTGAACGGGGAAAAATTGGTTTCATCAAAGGCAGCGCCAGCGCTGGGGGCTCACCGGGATGCGATCATTAAACAATTAATTGAAGAGTAGATGAGCTTTCTAAACGAAATCTTGGTGGTTGACTTCAGCCAATTCCTTTCCGGGCCATCGGCTTCCCTAACACTTGCCGATCTGGGCGCCCGGGTGATCAAGATCGAGCGCCCGGTTACCGGTGATATCTGTCGCGAACTGTATGTGTCGGATGTGGTCATCGACGGGGAGTCTTCAATATTTCAGGCGATCAACCGGAGTAAAGAAAGTTATACGGCCGATCTTAAAAATGGGGTGGATCTTCTTAAAATAAGAAAGTTGCTAAAGTACGCGGATGTGGTAATCCACAATTTCCGGCCGGGCGTGATGGAGCGGCTGGGCCTGGATTACGAGTCTGTAAAACAGCTGAATCCATCCGTAGTGTATGGCAGCATCAGTGGTTTTGGTACAGAAGGCCCCTGGAAGGGCCTGCCGGGGCAGGATCTTTTGTTGCAATCGACAACCGGCATTGCTATGTTGAACGGTACTGCCCACGAAAACCCCACCCCCCTGGGTGTTTCCATTGTCGATATTTTATCAGGGGCGCACCTGGCCCAGGGAATCTTATCCTTGCTATATCAAACAATGATATCGGGGGAAGGTGGCAAAGTAGAGGTGAGCATGCTGGAAAGCGCACTCGATTTTCAGTTTGAATTACTGACCTGTTATTATAACGATGGCGGCGAACTGCCACAGCGCAGCGAGGTGAACGGCGGACATCCTTATGTAGGCGCGCCCTATGGCATTTATAAAACAGCCGATTCATGGCTGGCGCTGGCGATGACGGATATTGTACGGCTGGGACAGTTAACAGATTGCTATGCGCTGTTAGCCTATACGAATAGCAATGAATGGTTTACCCAACGCGACGCGATCAAACAGGTATTGGCTGCACATCTGCAACAGCGCGCTACAAAGGAATGGCTGGCAGTACTGGAGCCGGCGGATATCTGGTGTTCGGAAGTACTGGACTATGCTGCGCTTAGAAATCATCCGGCATATAAGGAACTGGAAATGGAAATGACCGTAAAAAACAGCAACGGTACGGTAATTACTACCACGCGCTGCCCGTTCAGGGTAGATGGACAGCTGCTTATCAGTAAAACCGGGGCTCCGTTGCTTGGAGAGCACACCATGGCCATCGATAAAGAATTTGGATTAAATCAATTGCAGAAAGAAGGCGCTGTAGTATCTTAGTTGATTTTAAACAAAGCAATTAAAAAAATAAACGACAGCAGAATGATCATTGATACACATATACATATCTGGGATACTAATAAATCATCGTACGGCTGGTTATCCGGCGCACCGGAGCTGTTAAAGCGAACGTATACGATTGATGAGCTGGATGCGGCAAGAAAAACAGCAGGCATAGATGCGGGGGTTTTTGTACAGGCTGATGTGCAGATGGAAGATTCATTGCATATGCTGGAAGTAGCCCGGAACTCGGAATGGATCAAAGGCGTTGTAAGCTGGCTGCCATTGGCAGATACAGGATGGACGGCGAAATTGTTAGAAGAAAAATTACTGAAGGATGAATATTTTGTCGGCGTTCGGCACCTTATTCATGATGAAAAGGACCCGCAATGGTTATTACAACCTGCAGTAATAGAAAGCCTGAAAATACTGGCAGCTCATAACATTCCGTATGATGTGGTGGGGGTGCTGCCAGAACATATTGAAACCATTTTAAAAGTTACGGAACTGGTCCCGGATTTGCAAATGGTTTTCGATCACCTGAATGCACCGCCCATCAGTAGCGGTGCGCATTACGGGCGTTGGGGGGAATTGATGCAGGAAGTAGCAAAAAATAAAAATGTATACGCAAAGATCTCCGGTTTGGGAACAGTAGCGGGAGCACAGAAGTTTACCGCGGAAGAACTAAAGCCCTACATTGGCTTTGTACTGGAACATTTCGGTGCAGATCATTGTTTTTGCGGTGGAGACTGGCCGGTATCCTTGCTGGCAAAGGATTATGTGTATACCTGGGAAGTTTATAAAACGGTACTGTCGTCTTTGCTTTCAGGCGAAGCATTGGCGTCTGTGTACGCTGGCAATGCGATCGGTTTTTATGGTTTGAAGCTGTAACGCATAAGTCAATTGTTGCCTCCTATGGACCCGGCGTCGGGGCATAAACGAATTAATAACAGATGCAATTATTCAACGGTATATTTTTTCACGGAGTAGGTGCTTCATCTGCGGCACTGTGTTATACGCCGGAAAAAAAAGTAAGGGGCTGGTCCTGGCAAACTTATTGGCTGGCGCAGGCTGCTGTTTGCTGGCTGCTCCTGCCGGTGGTGGTAGCCTTGATCACCGTGCCGTCCCTGGGCCAGGTTTTAAAAGAAGCACCGCGGGCTGCTATGATCCAGTCTTTTTTGCTGGGCATGGCCTATGGTGTGGGTGGAACGGCATTTGGTATGGCCATTCGTTACATCGGTTTTTCACTGACCTACGCGGTTTCTGTTGGGTTGTCCTGCGTGCTGGGCACATTGATTCCTCCGATAATGGATGGTTCGATCAGTACGGTAATAAACAGCAGCGGCGGCAACTGGATCCTTACCGGGGTTTTTCTCGGAGCGGTTGGTATCGCGTTTTGTGGGGTTGCCGGGCGGATGAAGGAAAAAGCGCTCAGCGGCGCACAGGGATATTCTTTTAAAAAGGGATTGCCGTTATGCATAGTAGCAGGCATCCTCTCTGCTTTTTACGGGTTTGCCATCAATGCCGGCAAACCGATTTCAGATCTTGCTGCTGCCCATGGCGCGGGGAATTTTCAGGTAAATGCGGTATATATCTTTTCCAATTCGGGCGCATTTTTAACCACTCTGTTTTATACGTTGAACCTGCATCGGAAGCATCGCACATTTGGAGAATATAAACAGGTTGTTGTGAGTGGTGCCCTGATCACGAATTATTTAATGGCGGCGCTCACCGGGTTCTTCTGGTATGGACAGTTTTTCTTTTACGGCCTGGGCCATGTGAATCTGGGGAAATATGAGTTCTCCAGTTGGGCCATACACATGATCCTGCTGGTGCTGTTCAGTACGGTGGTGGGCATGGTATTCAAAGAGTGGAAATTTACCAATGCCCGTACCCGGCAGGTACTGATAAGTGCGCTATTGATCTTATTACTTTCGGTGATCTTGTTAACCTACGGTAATTATATTGGAGGATCCTGATATGAATGAACGTGCCGTCGACATATGTATGATTGGGGCTGGTGGCATTGTAAATGATGCGCATTTGCCGGCCTACCGTATTGCAGGGTTTAACGTAAAGGGGATCGTCGATCGTAATCATCAGAAAGCGGTTGTTCTTGCCGGAAAGTTCAATATCCCAAAGGTATACGATTCACTGGATGCAATGGTGGCCGACCAGGACGAACACGTTATTTACGACTGTGCCTTGCCGGCTTCAGAAATAGTGGGTGTATTACAGGAGCTGCCGGATGCGGCAACCGTGCTGATTCAGAAGCCGATGGGTGAACGTATTGAAGATGCCAGGATCATACGGGATACTGCACACGCAAAAAATATGCGGGCGGGGGTAAACTTTCAGCTCCGGTTTGCGCCCTCAGTTCTGGAGGCAAAAAAAATGATCCATAATGGACAGATTGGAACCCTTACAGATATAGAAATCTATGTGAATGTATATACACCCTGGGATCGCTGGTCCTTCCTGTTTGGTAAGCCACGCATGGAGATCAATTACCACAGCATTCATTATATCGATTTGATGCGCTCCTTTCTGGGCAATCCTTCCAGTATATACGCAAAAACATTCAGGCACCCGGATGCATTGCAACTGGCTTCTGTTAAGAGCTCTATGATCATGGATTACGGTGATCTTATAAGAGCGACCATTCATACCAATCACCACCATGATTTTGGGTACCAGCACCAGAAATCCTATATAAAAATAGAGGGCACCAAGGGTGCCATAAAAATGAGCCTGGGCGCACTGATCAATTATCCACACGGCATACCGGATACATTTGAGTATATAACGATCATTCCGGGCACAGTGCCGGAATGGAAATCGAAAAAAATAGAAGGCTCCTGGTTTCCCCACGCATTCATCGGTACCATGGAGCAGATGATGTTGGCAAAAAAGGGAATGATTGAACAGCCGGAGCATCATATTGAAGATGCATATGATACGATGCGATGTGTGGAAGCGGCCTACATCAGCAGTGAGCAGGGCGGAGTGTCGTTGTCATCGATACGATGAACGCATTACTCATGTCGTGGCCAATGAATGATGTGGCTTCCGGCCAACCCCAACACAGAACAGATTATTTTACTATTGACTATAGAATTCTTGAAGGATGAGAGGAGGAGTAACGATTTTTTTACTGGCGCTTGCCATAAAACTGTATGCTTTACCGGGGAAGGGATCTGTAACCATCGGTGTTCCGTCAGCCGCAACAGAACGGGTAAAGTATGGAGCGGACCAATTGAAAAATACGCTTATTGCTGCAGGTTATACGGTTCATGTTAATCCCGCATCAATGAAACAGGCAAATGGCACCTATATCGGCTTGCACAGCGACGCTGGCGGGAAAAAGGAAAGCTTTTCAATTGAAGCAAGGGGAGTAGAGATTACCATAACCGGAGCAGATGCTACTGGAATCTTGTATGGCTGTTTGGCGCTGGCAGATAAGGTTAAAGAAAGTGGCGAACTGCCAAAAGCGTTATCCTTTTCAGATGCACCGGAAATGGTGCTACGCGGCGCATGTATCGGTATCCAGAAACCCTATTATCTGCCGGGGCACAATGTGTACGAATACCCGTATACACCCCAAACCTTTCCCTGGTTATATGATAAAAAACTTTGGATCCAGGTGCTGGACTCGATGGTTTATAACCGGATGAATTCCTTATATCTCTGGAACGGGCATCCCTTTGCGTCCCTTGTAAAACTAAAAGATTACCCTTATGCCGTTGAAGTAGATGAGGCTACCTTTAAAAAAAATGAAGAAATGTACCGCTTCCTGACCACTGAAGCAGATAAGCGGGGAATCTGGGTAATACAGATGTTTTATAATATCATCGTGTCAAAGCCTTTTGCAGAAAAGAATCACCTGAAAACGCAGGAACGTGAGCGGCCCATCATTCCCGTTATTGCCGACTATACCCGTAAGTCGATCGCTGCTTTTGTAGAAAAATATCCCAATGTCGGGCTGATGGTCTGCCTGGGCGAAGCCATGGAAGGAATAGGCAATGACGATATAGAGTGGTTTACAAAAACCATTATTCCAGGGGTGCGGGATGGCATGAAGACCCTGGGCATTACAGAAGAACCGCCGATCGTATTGCGGGCACATGATACCGATGCCCCTGCTGTGATGAAGGCAGCGCTGCCCTTATACAAAAATTTATACACGGAGGCAAAGTTTAATGGGGAGGCATTAACCGTGCCGAGGCCCAGGGGTACATGGGCGCAGCTTCACCAAACGCTGAGTCAGTTGGGAAGCATGCATATTGCCAATGTGCATATCCTGGCTAACCTGGAGCCTTTCCGGTACGGGTCACCGGATTTTATTCAGCAAAGCGTACTAGGAATGAATGAGGTGCTGGGGGCACATGGGTTACACCTGTATCCCGAATCTTCTTATTGGGACTGGCCGTATAGTGCGGACAGTATCCGGGGAGGAGAACGACTGTTACAGATTGAACGCGACTGGATCTGGTATAAGGCCTGGAGCCGCTATGCCTGGCGGTCAAAACGTAACCGGCAGGAAGAAATCGGTTTCTGGAGTGAGCGGATGGGAGATCAGTTTGGCATTGGCAAGGAAAAAGGTGCTGCCGTCTTACAGGCCTATGAAGCAATGGGTGAGATTGCGCCGAAATTGTTACGCCGCTTTGGCATCACGGATGGTAACCGGCAAACACTGACGCTGGGCATGCTGATGACGCAGCTCATCAACCCCTATCGCTACGGGTTGTTTACCCTGTTGTATGATGGAGAGAGCCCGGAAGGCGAAATGCTGATCGACTATGCCGATAAGGAATGGAAGGGGAACGCTCATCACGGAGAAACCCCGGTGCAGATCGCACGTGAGGTGCGGGCGCATGGCGATGCAGCCGTTGCAGCTTTGAAAACGATCGGGAATGTGTCAAAAAATAAGGAAGAATTTGCGCGCATTGAAAACGATGCGGCCTGCTACAGGGCGCTGGCTTATCATTATGCAGCAAAGACTGAAGCCGCTTTGTTGGTATTACGATACAAATATTCGGATGATATAAAAGATCTGGAAAAGGCATTGCCACTGTTAAAGGAAAGCGTGGACTGGTATAAAAAACTGGTGTCACTAACGGAGGGAACATATCTCTATGCCAACAGTATGCAGACCCAACAGCGGAAGATCCCGATCCGGGGCGTAGATGGCACTTTTAAAACATGGAAGGAAGTACTGGTCCCGTTTGAAAAAGAGCTCACGGTGTTTCAACACAAACTGGATTCCCTAAAAAGTAATCCGAAGGTTAATGCGGTTAAGACAAGGCCCTACATAGCAGCCAAAATCATGAACAAAGACAAACCGGTGGCCCGGTTTTTTGTTGACAGCCTTGCACAACCTTTTTCAGACACCACCTTATCCATCCGGTCATTGGCACCTGAACTGAAAGGATTGAAAGGGTTGAAGCTTTCTTATAAAGCACAATTACAGCAAGGAACGTTCTATACATTTAGTAATACCCGGCCTGTAAAAGTGCTCGTAGGCTTTTTTCAACCGCAAAAATCAGCTTTTGCGAAGGATACATTTTTCCTGAAAGCACCAGAGCTGGAAACCAATGCGCTGGCCAATGATTATGGTCAGGCAGAAACCAGGATCGCCAATGCGTTGGTGATCCCCGGTATGCCGCAATTAAATGTACACATGTACGAATTTAAACCGGGTATCAATACGCTTAAGCTCGAAAAAGGAGTAGCCATTGTGCTTGGATTTATAGAGGGTAGCCAACCGGTAAAGGTTTATGATGCCGGTTTGTATGAGAGTGGCAATAAAAAGCAGGTAGACTGGTTGTTTGAGTAACAATATGGTACGGTTTGAAGCCTCGGACAGGGAGCTTCACAAACCGAAGAGATGGCAGATGCTGGCGATGATTCTTTCGCGGTTGATTCCTTAACTAAATAATGAATAGATATTATGAAGGTTTTTTTTGCAGTTGCAGCTTTTTTTGCCTTTTTTTCCGGAGGTGCCCGGCAATACTATGATGTTACTAAATTCGGCGCCAAAAAAGACAGCAGTGCGAAAGCAACAGCTGCTATTGTGAAAGCCATCAAAGCCGCATCGGCGGGGGGAGGCGGCACAGTTTATTTTCCGGCTGGAAAATACCTCACCGGCCCTATTCATTTGCAAAGTAATATTACCATCCTGATCGATGCCGGTGCAGAACTGCATTTCAGCGATAATTTTGATGATTATCTGCCCATGGTAGAAAGTCGTTACGAGGGTGTGGATGTGACGAGTTTTTCACCGTTGTTTTATGCAAACAGAGCCGAAAATATTACGATCACAGGGAGGGGCACGATCTACGGGCACGGTAAGAAATGGTGGGATTTTGTAGAGGGGTATAAAGAAGGGCAGGCACGTTCCAAATGGCAACTGGAATTTGACCGTCTGAATAAGGATATCTTATTGCCGGATGATCCACGGCAAATGAAACGTGGATTTCTACGTCCGCCTTTTATCCAGTTCCTGCACAGCAAAAATATTCTTATCCAGGGGATCACCATCAGAAATTCACCATTCTGGACCATCAACCCGCAGTTTTGCGATAATGTGACCGTACACGCGGTTACTATTATTAACCCTGGTCAGAACGCTCCCAATACAGACGGTATAAACCCCGAAAGTTGCAGCAATGTGCATATCAGCGATTGCCATATTAGCGTGGGTGATGACTGCATTACCATCAAATCGGGAAAAGATGCCCCGGGACGGGCAAAGGCCCGCTCGGCAGAAAACTACACCATTACCAATTGCACCATGCTTAGCGGGCATGGCGGTGTGGTGATCGGCAGTGAGATGAGCGGGGGCATTAAAAAGATTGTGATCAGTAATTGTGTATTTGACGGCACCGACCGGGGCATCCGTATTAAAACAACCCGCGGGAGAGGTGGCGTGGTGGAGGATATAAGGGTGAGCAATATTGTGATGAAGGATATAAAGCAACAGGCTATTGTGCTGGATATGGAATATGCAAAGGCGCCGGAAGAACCGGTATCGGAGCGAACGCCCCGTTTCCGGAACATCCGCCTCAGCAATATTACGGCGTATACCAGGGAAGCCATGTATGTGAACGGACTGAAAGAAATGCCCGTTTCGGAGATTAGCCTGAATGACGCGGTCTTTGAAGCGGAACGAGGTATTACGCTTAAAAATGCGATAGATGTTTCACTTAATAATGTACGGGTGAACACGCAAACAGGCCCGGCATTAAAAGTGGATGCTGCAGAACGGCTGTCGATCCTTAATTTTGAAGCCGCGAAGCTTCCGGCGGATGTGCCCCTGTTGCGTTTGAATGATGTAAAAGGGGCGCGCATCCAGGATTGCTGGCCATTTAGTAGCGAACAAAAATTTGCAGAGATCTCGGGGAGCGCTTCTGATCATATCATGTTTGAAGACAACGTGGTAACAGATGCGCAGATCAGGGTGGGGAGCGAGGTAAGAAAAGAAGCGGTAAAGCTGGACTAGTGTTTTCCGGAGGGGCAAGGTTTCCCGCAGATAGTGCAGATGGTTCCGCAGATGAGCGCGGAGTAGGCAGCGAGGGGATGCATTATACTGTATTCATCCGTGAACAAGATCAGCGGATCTCAGCGGGTAACTTTCCCGCAGATGGATCTGCAGATGAGTGCAAAGAGGATTCATTTATACTGCGTAATCAACGAATGAGATCAGCGGGCAAAAACATCTCCCGCAGATTTTACCCCGATCATTTATAGAAAATCTGAAAATGAAAAAATATAAGTATCTGTTTTTACTGGCGGCGGTTCTTTTGGAAGGGGCGGCCACACATTCACAGGAGTTGAAGCTTTGGTACAATCGGCCAGCAACGGAATGGGTGGAAGCATTACCCATCGGTAATGGTCGCCTGGGGGCCATGGTTTTTGGCGGTATAGCAGATGACCGGCTCCAGTTTAATGAAGAAACATTATGGTCGGGTGGGCCACGGGATTATAACCGCAAAGGGGCTTACCAATACCTCGATTCCATACGCGGGCTGTTGTTTGCCGGTAAACAAAAAGAAGCAGAGGACCTGGCCGGGCGTGAATTCCTGGGATTGAAATCCGCCGAAGGCGACCGCGAAGCCTGGTCCAGAAAAATGAAGGATATTCTGAAACAAAAGAACAATCCTTCCATAGCAACTTATAACGACCGCAGCTGGAAAACGATTCATGTGCCCAATTATGACGGTTGGGAAAAAGAAGGGCTTGGAGAACTGGATGGTGCCGTATGGTTCCGCACCAGCTTTGAACTGCCTGCAGATTGGAAGGGCAAATCGTTGGAACTGGACCTGAACAAGATTTCTGAAGAGGACATCAGTTTTGTAAACGGGATAAAAGTGGGCGCGCAAAACAATAGTGAAGCGCGTATATACAAAGTACCGGAGGCTGCATTGAAACCCGGTAAAAACAGCATTGCGATCCTTGTGCTGAATGTGGCAGGCAAGGGTGGAATCCTGGGATTTAAAGATGCGGGAAAACCGATCGGCATTTATCCTGCAGGCAAACCGGATGCAAAACTCCCGCTGAACGGGCAGTGGAAATATTGGATTCAATCCGACAAAGTACCACCTGTAGGTGAATACCAGGCCCGATATCAGCCCTTCGGCGATGTCCATTTTCATTTTGACGTGGATGCTGCCTCGGTTACGGAGTACCGGCGTACGCTTAACCTGGAAGATGCTACCTTAACCACTTCTTATAAAACGAATGACATAACATTTAAGCGTATCTATATCGCCAGCGTACCCGACCAGATAATAGCGGTTAACTTTACAGCCGACAAGGCCGGCGCCATCCATTTTGAAACCCTGCTTTCCAGTCCGCACCGGAATTTTATCCTTACAAAAATAGATCCGCATACGGTGGCACTTCATGTACAGGTAAAAGACGGCGCTTTGTTTGGCGACAGCTATGTGCGGATAACCACGAGGAACGGAACGGTTACGGTAAACGACAACCGCCTGGTGGTAAATGGCGCCGATGAAGCAACGGTATGGATCGCGGCCGCCACCAATTACCGCAGTTACAAAGATGTGTCGGGACAACCGGCTGTGCTTTGCAAAGCAACATTACAGAAGATCGGACAAAAATCATTTGCTGCGGTATTGAATGACCATGTAAAAGAATACCGGCAATATTTCAATACACTTTCGGTTAATTTCTCGAACCCGGCCCTGCCCACGGTAAATGCAAAATTACCCACGGATCAGCGCCTGGCCCAATTTGCTCGTACCGGAGATCCGGAGTTCGTAGCGCTGTACCTGCAATACGGGCGTTACCTGCTTATCAGCAGCTCAAGACCGGGAACCTATCCGGCGAATTTACAAGGCATTTGGAACGACCTGTTGTCACCTCCCTGGGGAAGTAAGTACACTACGAATATCAATGCAGAGATGAACTACTGGCCGGCGGAATTGTTGGGACTTTCGCCTTTGCACAGTGCGTTTTTTAAGATGACACAGGAAGTAGCTGCATCGGGCCGGGAAACGGCCGGCGAATATTATAAGGCTCCAGGCTGGGTGTTGCATCATAACACGGATCTTTGGCGGGGAACCGCACCTATCAACGCATCTGATCATGGTATCTGGGTTACGGGTGGCGCCTGGTTTTGCGAGCACCTCTGGGAGCGGTACCTGTTTACAAAAGACGAACGCTTTCTGAGAGATACCGCTTATCCGATGATGAAGGATGCCGCTTTATTCTTTAACAGCTTCCTCATCAAAGACCCGCTGACCGGTTACCTGATCAGTACGCCTTCCAATTCACCAGAGCAGGGTGGGTTGGTAGCAGGGCCAACCATGGATCATCAGATCATCCGGGCCTTGTTTAAGAATACGATTGAAGCATCAAAGGTCCTAAACAGGGATGCCGCATTCAGAAAAGAACTGGAGGATAAATACAAGCGGATTGCACCCAATAAAATCGGGCGTTATGGCCAGTTACAGGAGTGGATGCAGGACGTGGATGATACTGCGAATAAGCACCGCCATGTGTCCCATCTCTGGGGCGTATACCCCGGTAACGAGATCAATTGGGAAACAACCCCGGAGCTGATGAAGGCGGCCCGCCAGTCGCTGATCTACCGCGGCGATGCAGCCACCGGCTGGAGCCTGGGCTGGAAGATCAATCTTTGGGCGCGTTTCAAGGATGGCAATCATACCTACAAACTCATTCAGATGTTGCTGAGCCCTGCGGGAAGAGGTGCAGGAAGCTACCCTAATCTATTTGATGCGCACCCACCCTTCCAGATCGACGGGAATTTTGGCGGCGCGGCCGGTATCGGTGAAATGCTGGTGCAATCGCATACCGCATTTGTTGATATCCTGCCGGCACTGCCGGAGGCATTGCCTGCTGGTCGGATCAACGGCATTCATGCCCGCGGAGGCTTGGTACTGGATCTGAAATGGGAAAACAAACAGCTTACAGCGCTTACTATAAGGGCGATTGCAGATGGCAAGGTTACCTTACGTTACAATGGCACCGTACTGCCTTTGGCATTTAAAAAAGGAAGCAGTTATAAAGTGGCTTCTGGTTTTAAAAGCATTGACGCATTATAACAGTCTGTTTGTTCCGGTAATGCAACGCTTGCTCCCGGGGTATACATGGTTCATAGATCACCAGATCAGTGCAGCAGATTTACCACATCTTTTTCCCGGCTTTGGGGAATGACTTTTAACGCGGTCAGTTTACCGTTTTTTAAGATGCCTTCCACTGTTGTTTGGCGGGGTGCATGAAGTTTAAAGGATACATCCCATTCTTTCGGCCAGGCAGGAAAAAGATAAATCTTGTTGTCCACAGCTTGTAACAACATTTCCTGCAGACCGATCATGCCCGAACCACCCCAGTTGTGATCAGGTACCCAGTCATAACCCGGCCCCCAGAACGCGGGAAAGCGGCGGCCGCTGTTTTTCAGTTTTAAGATCGCCAGTCGCCTGGCTTCCACTGTTAATCCAAGCCGGGCGGCAAAAATATGATCCTGTTTCCAGCCCACAGCACTTCTGAACTTCAGGGCAAAGGTATCCAGCTGATAGGTGTTGATGGCGGTATCCAGACCAGGTCTTCCCACACCAAAGATACCCCAGGGAAAAACCGGGTAAAGCATGGAAGACTCCGTATTGTTTATCCTTGCCCATACCCGTGCCGGTGCAATGGTGGTCTTCCCATTGTATTGCATAAAGGGAATGGGGGGAATTCTTTTCAGAAAAGCGGTGAAATAATTCCGTTCTTCATCTGTTAAGGGAACCGGTGCTGATAATAATTTTTGAGTCACCGTTTTTAAAGCTGCGATGGTGGAGCTGGCGTTATATGCCAATTTAAACGTTTCTGCACCGGAACCAGGATAGAGTACCAGGTGGCCATTCTGATCCAGGATTTTATTGCCGCTCTTTTTAGCAAGGTATTGGTAATGCTCATCAAAGAAAACCAGGCAGCTTTTGATCAACGGGAGATAGGTAGCAATAGACATACCCTCATAGTCTTGAGCTTCCAGCAGCATCATGCAAAACTCCAGCACGGTATCCCATTCGTATTCCAGCCAGGCATTGTATTCCATGCCAGGGTCGAAGTCTGCCGGGCGTTTCCAGCCATATTCTGTAGGATTGGGCAACCCGAAATTTTCAATCTGCTCATTAAAGTTGGCACCCTTATGATTCCAGTAATGCTTGCTGCGCAGTTCAGCGGTATGTAACAGCCGGTTGTAAAAATCGAATTGCGGCTTCATCAGTTCCGCGTCTCCGCTTTTCAGCATCGGCCAGTATACCAGGCGCTGGTTCTGCGCGGTAAACGTGCCGCCGCCCCAGTTCCGGTGGTCGGGTGTGCCGCGGATCGTGCTATCCGTAAATACCGGGTCTACGGTAAACAGGCCTCCGTTAAATTTCGTGGGATAGGAGCCGTAGGCATTGGCCGCCAGCATATACCGAAAAAGCTGGTAATTGCGCCCCAGCTGCCAGGCGGTATCTGCCGGGTCTTTTTTATCCGGGTTGATGCAGATATAGCTCCGGCTCCAGAACTGCTGCCACCACTGCCATGTAGCGGCCTGGTCCTTTGCTGCGGAACGGCTTTTTTGAACCAGTGCTTCCAGTTCACGCAGCCAGGCGCTCAGGCTGTGGGTTTGATGATTGTGCAGTGTGATTCGCAATGCATGGTGCTTCTGCGCGCTGCGGCTTTTCAGGCTCCAGCTTTTAAAGGGCGTATTTGTATAGATGCCTTCACCCGTTGCTCCGGCAACAAAGCCAGTACCTTCCACTATGCCACCGGAGGTAAGCCAGCGGAGCGGGTTAAAAAGCTGCTGTTTAACACCTGTTAGCTTTTGCTGCGCTACCGCAGCATCAAACACCGTAGAGTCGGTATTGCGGTGATAAAAAAGGATGCGATCCTTATCAAAGCGAACGGTATCTTTTTTTGTGATCACGTTTACATGGCGGGCCCACTTCCAGGAATTGGCATTGTTCTCTTTGCCTTTTTGAAGACGATCGGCAAACCGCCAGTTTTCGTATACAGCTTCGGCAGTAACCGGAACCGAGCTGTTGATGTCGATATGGACCACCGGTTGAAATACAGAGACCCAAACCTGTAATGTTGCGGTTCCTTTTGCGTTTTTTGTCCGGATGACCGCCGATCCCTTTTGAAGATCCAATTGTTGCTGGAAGGATCCATTTTCAAAGATGTTGGGATATAACCGGATCCGAAGACGCCCCCCCTTTAGAAGGGTATTGTTTTCATCAAAGGCACCGCTTTGCGAAAAATAGAGCAACACCTCGTTGTTTTCTACCCAAAGATTGGTTCCAACCGACCCGCCGCCAACGGGCATCGATTCTGATGCATTCCTGCTCTGCGTATTCCATGCTACGGCATAATCCTGTATCAGGGATTGTGCCGGGGTTGTGCCCGTTAGCATGAGTAGGCCCACACAAAAGAATAAGCGAAGCATGATATATAATTGTTATTACTACAATTATAAAAGTAAATCAAATATCCTTCTAAGACCGGTTTTTAGTCTTTATTTTTGCCGATGTATACCGTTCTGTACGTTGATCATCGGAATCTGGCGTAACTTTAACGATTGCTGCCGATTGTCACAAATACTGCCTTAAAGTTGATGGTAAGCCAAAAGTTTATTATTATTGACCTGATTTTTTTGCCGCACAAATATGGAACAAGCAGAAAAGAAGCAGGGATCTTTTAAAAATATCTGGTACGGGATCGGACGTAAACGGATCGAGATTCCGTTCCCGGTGCTCCGCGATAAGATCCTGAAAGACCCACTGCTGAACAGTTTATACATTTCCAGTCTGGGTTTTTATCCCAATGCCAAAGCGCATTTTACCAAACGGAAGAAAGGTTTGCCCGGAAATATGTTGTTCTATTGTGTGGACGGGCATGGTTTTTTTGAATATGGCGGGGAACATTTTGACGTAGGGCCTAATGAATTTTTTATGCTGCCCTGTAATGAAGCACATGCATACGGCTCTGCTGAAAAAGATCCCTGGAGCATTTACTGGATCCATTTCGGAGGAATGAACCTCCCGTATTTTAATGAAATGAATGCGGTGAAGGATGGTTTCAAGCCTACCCGTGTAAAAGACAACGGGGAGATTCCCATACTGTTTAATAAAATGTATGAAGCGCTGGAGTTGGGTTACAGTGCCGATAATCTGTATTTTGCGAACCTGAGCCTGCGGCAGTTCTTCTCCTATTTTATTTATAACAGCAGGCATTATCCCGTTGTGGAGAAAAAAGAGCTGGATGCTGTAGATAGCGCTATTTTATATATGCAGGAACGCCTGCAGGAGAGTATTACCTTAAAAGACCTGAGCCGGCACTCCAATTATTCGGTATCGCGTTTTTCCAATTTATTCAAGCAAAAAACCGGTTATGCGCCTATGGACTATTTTATGCAGATGAAGATTCAGCAGGCCTGCCAGCTGCTCGACTTTACCGATAAGGCCATTAAAGACGTGGCCATCACTATGGGTTTTGACGACCCGTATTATTTTTCAAAACGATTCAAACAGGTTATTGGAATGCCCCCATTGAAATACAGGGCTATTAAGAAAGATTAAAAAACAATTATGAGAAAAATGAACATATTGGGATGCGTTGCCGTATTAGCAATGCTATCCTGTGCCCGCAAAACTGCACCCGAAAAAAGCAATACGGGTATCGATGCCATTACTTTTATGTCGTATAATGTGCATCACTGTAATCCTCCTTCCAAGCCAGGCGTCATCGACGTGGATGCCATTGTGCGGGTAATAAAAAGGGAGAATCCCGATGTGGTGGCCTTGCAGGAAATCGATGTCAATACCGGCCGTTCGGGAAAGATCAACCAGGCGGCCTTATTATCACAGAAAACCGGTTATCATGCATTTCACTTTTCAAAATCGATCGATCATGATGGCGGCGACTATGGAATCATGATCCTTTCAAAATATCCGTTATCGGATATGTCAACCCATAAATTACCCACAGACCCCGCAACAGGTGGGGAACCCCGGGTTTTATCATTAGCTACGGCAACATTGCCAGACGGAAAAAAAGTCAGGGTGGCTTCAACACATCTCGATTTTCATGGAAAAACCAATGGGAAATTGCAGATGACTGAAGTGAACCGGATCCTTGCCGATGAAAAGCTACCGGTGATTATCGGAGGTGATTTTAATGCTACCGAAAACAGCGAAACCATCCAGTTACTGGATCAGTCATTTACCCGAACCTGTAAAAACTGTGCATTTACAATAGAAGAGGGCAAAGAAAAACAAGCCATCGACTTTATTGCGTACAAGCCTGGTAACGTGTTCTCGGCGCTTTCGCACCGGGTCATTGCTGAAGATTATGCTTCGGATCACCGGCCGGTGCAGGCGGTGCTGAAGATCAGCTTTTAATGAGCTCCGTATTGAAACATCTGCCGGTGCCGGAGGGTGCTGCCCGGTAGCTGCAGAAAAGCGCAATCGGAATGTTCGGCGATCCGTGTCCGGGTATAACACCCCGGGCATTTCAGGTAGGTGGGAGTGGGTTGTTTTGGAAATGGATGGGTTTTTTTGCGATATTTGGAATCGGGTCCTTAAACAAATGGCTACCGGCAAAGTCTAAATGAGTAACTATTTTCCTGCTCCGGCTCATTCCGGGATCAGGAGATGAAAACGGTTCATATGTATAAAGTCTTTCTTTTTTTCTGTATGCTCCTCCCTTCCGGGGTACAGGCTCAATCCAATCCTCAGCGACCCAACATCATTTTTATCCTGGTCGATGACCTGGGATATGGGGATGTGGGGGTCTTTCACCAGAACATGCGAAAGGCTCTGCATGATCCGGCCGTTCCGTTTATGATTACACCTTCCCTGGACCGCATGGCATCCGGCGGGGCCATAGTTACACAGCAATATGCCAATGCACCAGTATGTGTATCCTCCAGGTCATCCCTGCTTACCGGCGTTACGCAAGGTCATGCTGTTGTGCGCAATAACCAGTTTGACCGGGCGCTGGAAAATAATTATACCATAGCATCCACTCTGAAAGCAGCGGGCTATAGTACGGTGGCCATTGGTAAATGGGGCTTGCAGGGTACTGGTAAAAAAGACTGGCCCGGGCATCCGCTGAAAAGAGGGTTTGATTACTATTATGGGTATATACGGCATAGCGACGGTCATGAGCATTATCCCAAGGAAGGTCTTTACCGCAAAACAAAGGAAGTATATGATAACACCGTGAATGTTACAGACGGCCTGGATAAATGTTATACCGGTGATCTCTGGACAGCCCGCGCCAAACAGTGGATCCTGGATCACCGGAAAGCAAAAAAAGGAACGCCGTTCTTTATGTACCTTGCTTATGACACTCCGCATGCCGTGATCGAACTGCCTACACAAGAGTATCCTGCCGGGGGAGGGCTTACAGGCGGGTTGAAATGGATTGGTAAGCCTGGGCATATGATCAATACGGCCTCAGGCGAAATAGACTCCTGGATGGCGCCCGAATTTAAGAATGCGAAGTACCTTGATAAAGCTACTGGGAAAATGACGCCCTGGAAGGATGTGAATAAACGCTATGCAACAGTAGTGCAGCGACTGGATGCGCAGGTGGGCGATCTGTTACAATTACTGAAGGATCTGAGGATCGACGAAAACACGATCGTTGTGTTTACATCCGACAATGGCCCTTCGCAGGAATCTTACCTGAAAGAGGATTATACACCAGCATTTTTCCAGGGGTATGGGCCCTTTGACGGTATCAAGCGCGATCAATGGGAAGGAGGCATGCGTACACCTACGATCGTACAATGGAAGGGTAAAGTTGCCCCGGGAAAAACTGTGCGGCAACCCTCTTTTCTGTCCGACTGGATGCCTACCTTCCTTGATGCGGCGGGCATGGTTGCCCCCGCAAGAACCGATGGCGTATCATTATTGCCGGCGCTTACGGGCAAAGGCACACAGCAAAAGCAAACGCTTTATTCTGAATATTTCGTTGAAGGAAAGACACCGGGTTATGCTGATTTTGAGGAAAGCCGCCGGAACCGGATGCGCAATCAGATGCAGTTTATACGGGACGGCGATTATGTGGGCGTGCGTTATGACATCAAAAACAGTGATGATGATTTTGAGATCTATGATGTGGTGAAGGATCCGAAAGAAAAGCAGAACCAGGCGTCGGAGCTTCCGGAACTGCAAAAAAGATTTAAAGAAAAAGTCCTGCAAATGCGGATCCGATCCGAAGAAGCACCGCGCCCCTACGACAGTGTACCGGTTCCGCCAGTTCCGGAAAACGGTGCAGAAAAAGGCATCCGTTACCAACTTTATAAAGGATCCTTTTTATGGGTGCCCCAAGTTGCAGTGTTACCGGCCGTAAAGTCGGGCCGCACTGACCTGAAGACCGCAACAAACGCTTTATCCAATGCCGACGCAGGCTCTATTACCGGTTATATCCGCGTTCCGGCGGATGGAGCCTATACATTTTATCTAAAGGCGGAGGGAAAAGCTTTTATCCGCCTGCATAATATTGCCTTGCTGGATGCAGACTATAGATACATTCCTGGCACGGAATTGCAGCAGACACTTTTACTTAAAGCAGGTTTGCATCCAATCCGGTTATCGTTTAAAAAAGAGGAGCAGCGCATAGGCGGCGAGCTGTACTGGAGCGGACCGGGTTTCGAGAAACGGTTATTGAAGCGGGAGGATTTTTATTAAAATGAAGTACGCGTTGTTGCGGACGTCGATGCGTGCCGTATCCATTCATTTTTACGGCCTTGTTTTGCAAATACACAACTGAATATATGTTTTACAGAGGCATTGGGCTGTTGCTGCTTGCAGGCATTTGCTTTGGAGCCGGAGCACAGGCCCGCCCCAATATCATATTGATACTTGCAGATGATCTGGGTTATAAGGATTGCGGCTTTACAGGCAGCAAGACCTTTCAAACCCCGGTGATCGACGGGTTGTCGCGCAGTGGAATGGTGTTTACCCAGGCCTATGCGGCTGCAGGCAACTGTGCCCCTTCAAGAGCCTGTTTAATGAGCGGACTTTATACGCCCCGGCATGGCGTATATGCCGTGGGCAGCACCACGCGCGGAGCCAAAGATCAGATGCGCCTGCTGCCGGTTCCCAATACAAACAGTCTCCGGCCGGGTATCGTTACCATGGCCGAGGCATTAAAGGCAAAGGGCTATGCAACCGGGTTGTTTGGTAAATGGCACCTGGGAAAAGAAACCGCTACCAGCCCTTTGGCTCAGGGATTTGACACTTATGTGGATACCCGGCTCCCCAATCCCAACAAACGAAGAAATGAACCGGAGGACCCTAAAGGAATCTTTTCCCTAACAGATGCTGCTTTGAATTTTGTGGAGAAAAACAAGCAACATCCATTTTTTGTGTTTCTGTCGCATCATGCCATTCATTCGGCCCAGGAGGCAAGACCTGCCAGCATCGAACGGTTCCGGAAGCAGGGATTAACTGCCCGCCAGGCGCTTTATGCAGCCTGTGTCTACGATCTGGATGAGAGCATCGGAAAAGTAAAACAGTACCTGGAAACTGCAGGACTTTCCTCAAACACGCTGGTGATTTTTACCAGCGATAATGGGGCTACGCAGGAGTCTTCACAGGAACCACTGCGGGGTAACAAAGGCTGTTATTATGAAGGGGGGATCCGCGAACCCTTTATCGCCTGGTGGCCCGGGAAAATAAAACCGGGCTATAACGCTACGCCGGTGATCAATATTGATCTGTACCCAACTTTTCTTGAACTGGCAGGTGGGGCGGTCTCAAACCTGGATGGGGAGAGTCTTTTGCCGCTGCTAACGGGGCGCGCAGGATATACCCGCAGGCCGGCCCTATTCTGGCATTTTCCTGGTTACCTGGATCAGCCGGTGATCCGTGGGAGGGATCAGGTATTTCGTTCAAGACCGGTGACTGTAATCCGGAAAGGAGATTGGAAGCTGCACCTGTATCATGAAGAATGGCTGTTGGATGGTGGCGATGCGGCTATCGATCACAACAATGCCATCGAGTTATACAACCTCAAAGCAGACGAGGGGGAGCGGAATAATCTTGCATCGGGGAATAAAGCCAAACGCGACGAGCTGCTGAAAGACCTGTTGCAGTGGTTGAAACAAACAAAAGCACCCCTGCCGCAGCCACTAAAAGACCGGAAACAACTGGATCAGGGCGATAACGCAGAAAGCGAATGACTTATTTTTATCCCGCAGATGGGCGCGGATTCCTCTGGTACCGGTTTAGCGTAAATCAGCGGGAATAAATAAAGCGAGACTACTTCGTTGTGGGGCCCGCTACTTTCAGCAAGCCGTTTTTATCAATGTTCATAGGATCGATAAATACCACCCGCTCATCACCGGTCTGGCTGGTGCGGGCGTGATAAACGCAATACATTTGTTTGCCATCGGGTGAAAAGGTAATGCTGTTATGCCCGGTTCCGGTAACGATGCCGCCTTTTTCAATATTCTTTTGCAATACCGGGTTGTTGGCTGCCTTTTTAAAGGGACCTAATGGTGTTTTGGAGGTAGCATAGCCCACGGCATAGTTTTTACCGCCAAAATAATTGGCAGAATACATCATATAGTAAAGATTCTTATGCTTAAAGATAAAGGAGCCTTCGGTCCAGCGCCGGTTCACTTCTTTTGAGGTAACGGAGCGGCTTTCCCATTCCGATTGCCGGTCGCTCATCTTTACAGGCGGACGCAGCAGCAAGACGGGTTCACCAATAACACCGCTGAAATCCGGTTTCAACTCCACCCCGTATACCCAGCTTTCTTCGATCTCTTTAAACCAGCCCTTTTTCCTGGCCCAGTCGGCGATTTCACTATCAACGGCGTGTTTATAACAGCAGCGGGAATAGTAAAGATATACTTTTCCGTCGGGTTCAAATAAAACATTGGCGTCGATGAGGGGATAGCCCGGATCAAAAACCGGCCGTGCATATAGGTCAACAAAAGGTCCTGTGGGTTTGTCCGCAACCGCAACACCGATCTTGAAATTTTCCAGTTCGTTGTTTGGGTTTTCTTTCCATTGTGCACTGTAGAACAGGTAAAATTTACCATTATGTTCATATACCTCTGGCGCCCAGAACGAATGGATGCCCCACCCGTTTTTATTATCTCCGGAATAAATCTGTCCCTCCGGTTTCCAGTTTACCAGGTCTTTTGAGGAATAAGCGCTGAACCCTTTTTTTGCGCCGCCGCCTGTGCCGTACATATAATATTGGTCTCCTTTTACGTGCAACACATATGGGTCGCCAAATTGAACGGGCAGCGGATTATTGGAAACCGCGGTGGTATTTTGGGCGATCCCGATCTGAAGGGACAGTAAAAGAAAAAATAGCGAAATCGTTCGTTTCATTATCAAATAATTTAATGGGTTGCGTTTACAGATTGCTGCCATTGCTGCAATGTGGCATCCAGCGCAGCCACACGGCTGGGATACACTGCGGCCAGATCGGTTTTTTCACCGGGATCCTCATCCAGGTTATATAATTCCTTATGTCCGTCGTCAAAAAAAGTAATCAGCTTCCAGGCGCCGCTGCGGATGCTCCCCGCAGACCGGCCGCCTAAGAAATGTGGCTTTTCCAGCGGATAATGCCAGTAAAAATCCCGTTGAGGCAAAGATCCTTCCGGGTTTTGTAGCAATGAGCTGAATGAAATGCCGTCCAATGGCTGGTGCCTGCCTTTGGCACCGGTTAACGCTGCCAGCGTAGGATAAATATCATAACTGGCAAGTGGTTGTTTGCAAATGGCGTTCGCCTGTATTTTTCCGGGCCACCAGGCTATAAACGGCTCACGGATGCCGCCTTCATATAACGTACTTTTGCCGCCCCGCAGTGGTGCATTGGTGGTAATGGTTGTTTCACCGCCGTTGTCGCTGGTAAAAATAATAAGAGTATTGCGATCGATTTGCAGCTCTTTTAAAAGATGCACAATGGCACCCACGCCATCATCGATCCCTTTGAGCTGTGCTGCCAGGTGCGGATTATTGCGGGTGGCTTTTGAGCCGGAAGGCCATTTTTTATAAGGGGCGTTTTCCGGGTTTTGTTGGCTTGGCGGACTGGCACCCGCATTTTTTTTTCGCTGAAAATGGCGAACCAGTTCCGGTTTGCCGTGTACCGTTGTATGAACTGCATAATGGCTCAGGAACAAAAAGAAAGGCTGGTTCCGGTTCCGCTTTATAAATTCCAGGGCTTCCAGGTTTTGTCGGTCGGTAATATATTCATGAGTTCCCGGCAGCCGTTTTACAATTTCGCGGTTGAAATCATAAGGATAAAAATATGTGCCTTCACCAATCCCCCGGTTCTCGCTTACAAGTACTTCATCAAATCCATGCCGGTCTGGGAGCGTTTCCTCCGGCGCACCTTCTTTTACATACCCGGACAAATGCCATTTTCCAACAATACCCGTATGATAACCCTGCATTTTTAACAGTTCAGGAAGCGTTACATAACCGGTATCCAGGTGCCTGGCAGCCCGGGGACGCAGGTAGTCGGTAATGCCGACACGCGCCGGGTATTGGCCGGTCATTAATGCCACGCGGTAGGGAGAGCAAACGGGAGCAGCAGCGTAGAAGCAGGAGAACCGCATGCCTTCGGTTGCAAGCCGGTCCAATGCAGGCGTTTCGTTAAAGGTATTTCCATAACTGCCCAGTTCGCTATAGCCCAGGTCATCGGCGAGGATAAAAATAATATTGGGCCGTTGCTGTGCCTCCGTATATAAGGACAACAATAAAGAGAAAAAGATCATATGACGTTTCAGCCTGGAAAAATGCATTTAACCTGTACGATTGCTTCACGCAATATAAACAACTCTCCCCGATCTGCGCCATATAAGTCGACCATCTGGCTGTAACAAATGTAGGGATTGCTGTAACAAATGTCGGAAAAACAGTGCTGAGGCTGATTTTCCTTGGTAATAAAAGTAAAAGTCTACTAAATTTGTGGACTTTTATAATTTTTATCAAACAATTTAGAAACGACATGATGACCCCTGTTTTAAAAGGTTGTTCCGGCGCCCACCGGCGATCCGGTAACTGCAAGACAATTGTTACAGCAATCCCTACAATAATGACAGTGCCAGGTATCGGCTGTTGCTATATTGCGGCCACGATTGCAGGAAGTATTGCTGCTATTCAGCACCCTATCTTTTTATTGAATTGCTAAAATGTCATTATGAGAACTGTAGTATTAATAAATTACAGCCGGACGCCGGGCTTTCGGAAACAGCTATTGATCCTGTTTGCCATATTGCTGGCAGGCATCACTGCGGGGGCGCAGGACAACCGGATCCGGGTAACGGGAACCATAAAAAATTTATGGGGTGATCCCGTACCGGATGCTTCGGTGATTGTAAAAGGCCGCAGTGCCGGAACTACATCTAAATCCGACGGAACCTTTTCCCTCAATGTTCCCGGAAATGCGGTATTACTGGTGTCACATGCACAATACAAGCGGGTAGAAGTGGCTGTGCGCAATAAAACACAATTATTTATTACCCTGGATTCGACCGTGTCTGATATGGATGAGGTGGTGGTTGTGGGGTACGGACAGCTTAAAAAAAGCGATGTGACCGGTGCGATAAGCAAACTGAACCTGGACAAGGAAATGGATAATCGCTTCATATCGGTAACCGAAGCGTTGCAGGGTCGAATGGCCGGAGTACAGATCATCAACAATACAGGGGAGCCAGGCGGGGGCGTAACCTTCAACATCCGGGGGAAAACTTCGGTGACCGGTGATAACCAGCCGCTGATCGTTATCGACGGACAGCCCGTTGAATCCAGTTATGGTGCTACCAAGGCGGGTATGGGAGTAGATGGAGGGCTGGATATTTCTGCAGCCAACCCCTTGGCTTCGCTGAATCCGAATGATATTGCTTCCGTGGACATCCTGAAAGATGCTTCATCAACGGCCATTTACGGATCGAGGGGTGCAAATGGTGTAGTATTGATTACCACCAAGTCGGGCAAAGCGGGTAAGAATGGCCGTGATAAACTTACCTATACCACAAGATTTGACCTGAGCCGTTTGCCCCGGAAAATAAAAATGTTAGGTGCCCGCGATTTTATGACCTATAAAAACGAAGCCAACCTGAATGACGGAAAGGACTCGGTGTATACCCAACATGCAATAGACTCCATACTGGCAACCGGCATCAGCATGGACTGGCAGGATGCAATCTATGAAACGGCGTTGTCGCAGGACCACCAGGTTGCTTTATCCGGCCGCGACGGGCGCAACGACTATCTGGTGAGCGGCAATTATTCGGACCAGCGGGGCATCATCAAAAATGCACAGTACAAGCGCTACGGCTTCCGCGCCAATTTTTCGCGGCAGGTCAACGACAAACTGAAGATCAGTATTAAAAATTATTTTTCGATGGCAGACCGGTATTATGGTCAGCAATCCAACTGGACCGGTATCATGGGCTCTTCAGCGGTAATGGGCGCATTGGTCACCAACCCGCTTCAGGAGCCTTTTGAGGCGGATGGGGATCTTGACGAAACCTTTGCCAATAATCCGGTGCTGGTAACTACATTGGTGAAGGATAAAACGCAGATCCGCACCCTGACCAGCAACCTGAACCTCGACTATGAGATTGTGAAGGGTTTGAAATACACGCTGCGCGCGGGGTTGAACGATATGTACTCGCTCCGGAATGTATATTATCCGCGCGGTACTTTTGTGGGCAACACGGCTCCCAACGGCTATGCTACCCGGGCAGATAACTCCAATACAAACTATCTGGCAGATCACCTGCTTACATACCGGAAAGTACTGGACCAAAAACATTCGCTGAACATTGTGGCGGGCTACTCCTATCAGCGCTGGATTAACAAATCGACCAGCGTAACGAATATGAATTTTCCTTCGGATCAGATGACCTACTATAATTTCAATAGTGCATTGTCGCCCGGGAGATTCCTCACAAATGGACCCCGCACCAAAGTACTGCAGTCGTTCCTTAGCCGGATCAATTATACCTATGATCAGCGGTATGTGGTGACACTAACGGGCAGGGCGGACGGGTCGTCCCGACTGGCCCCGGGAAATAAATGGAACTTCTTTCCAGCTGCAGGACTAGGATGGAATACGTCAAATGAAGCGTTTTTCGAACCCTGGAAAAAAGTAATCTCTACGTTGAAATTCCGCGCCAGCTATGGTGTCAGCGGAAATGAGAATGTGGCCATCGGAGCCACCCAGGCAAAATATGGAATCGATTATGTGGTGCTGGGCAGCGGTATTGCACCCGGCTATGTACTCAGCGATTTTCAAAACCCAAACCTGGGCTGGGAGAATACAAAGCAGCTGAATATCGGTATGGATCTTTCTTTTTTAAAAGACCGTCTGAGTTTTTCGATCGATTATTATAAAAAGAATACAACCGACCTGCTCATTAACCTGGCCCTACCCAGCTCCTCCGGTTACAGCGATATGTTTACCAATATAGGAGAAGTACTCAATAAGGGCATTGATATGGAGGCCACATATAATGTAATCAACAAAGGGCCACTTACCTGGAATATTTCCGCCAACTTCTCCAAGTATTCCAATAAAGTATTGGATATGGGATCATTGGGTATTACCTATGGCCGCGTTTATGTGGTGGCCGGAGCAATCATTCTTAGTCAGCCCCTGCAAGTGGCAAAAGTCGGTTATCCCATTTCTTCTTTCTGGGGGTATAAAACCAACGGCGTTTACCAAACGCAGGAAGAAGTGGATGCCGGTCCTGAAAAGGGAAAGACAAAACCAGGTATGACCCGGTTTGTAGATGTGAATGGCGACGGGCAGATCACGGAAGATGATAAAACGATTATCGGAAATCCTGCGCCCGATTTTACATATGGGATGAGCCATGAGTTTACCTATAAAAATTTTTCATTCGGGATTAACGTTATTGGAAGCAGGGGCAACCAGCTTATCAACCTGAATCAATGGATGGTAGGTGCCAACAATACCAGCGGTAATTTCAATGCCACGCAGGAAGCCTGGGACCGCCGCTGGACCGGCCCCGGCACCAGCAATCAATATACCCGCCCCACCAATAATACGATTCGCTTTTCGCAGCGGTTTCCCGATTGGATGGTGGAAGATGCCTCCTTCCTGAGGATTCAGACCGTGCGCCTGGGATATGCTTTTAATTTGAAAAAGAAGGCGCCCATTCAGGGATTGCGGGTATTTGTGTCTGCTACAAATCTTTACACCTTTACCAATTATTCCTGGTATGACCCAAACATCAATGCGTTTGATAGCGATGCGCTTGGCAGTGGTATGGATTATGGTACGTTACCGCTGCCCCGTACGTTCTCGGCCGGATTAGAACTAGGGTTGTGATCATTCATTCATTGTATAAAAAAGAATTCATGAAATATATTATTGCATTACTGCTGACAGTCGCTGTATTAGAAGGCTGCAGCTTAAAGGAAGACCTGCTCGATGTGCCCACTCCGGCTACCATCAACAGTGAACGGGACCTGGAAGTGGTAGTAAAGGGATTGTATGCGCGCCTGAATAATTCCAATGCCTTTAAATTCCGGGGCATGGCCATGTTATTTCTTTCCGCAGATGATTTGTATGCCGCTGCGTCTGGTGAGTTGCTGCCTTTTTCGGATCGTACCCTTACTTCGGTAAATGTATCAGGTTTTTGGAGCGTGTTGTATTTTACCATCGGCAGTGCCAATGACCTGATCGCACAGCTGGATGCAAAAAACCTCGATCCCGCGGCGGAACAACGTGCTTACGGAGACGCATATTTTATCAGGGCGTTCTGCTACTATTACCTGGTACGGTTATATGGTGGCGTACCGCTACGGTTGAAGGCTACGGATGTTGATGCTGATTTCTACCTGCCGCGCAGCTCAGTACAGGAAGTGTATACGCAGATCTTTTCTGACCTGGAAAGAGCGGCTGCATTGTTGCCCCTGGCAAAAAACATCCCGGTGGCAGAACTGGGCCGTGCATCCAAAGGAGCGGCGCAGGCCATTTACGCCCAGGCCGCATTAACCTATGGCAATCAGCTGGCGTTAAAAGGACAGGATGGAAATACCTATTATCAGAAAACTATAACCTATGCCGATTCAGTGATCCAAAGCAACCAGTACCAGTTGCTGGCGAATTACAAAGACCTGTTTGACATCAACCGAGAGAATGATGCCTACAACGAAGTGATCTTCGGTGTGCGGTTTATGGTAGATCAGCAGGACCGGGCTCAACCGGCAGCAGGCTCAGAGTTTGCATTGCGCTTTGGTGCACCCAATACGCATCAGGTTTGTGGCAATCCGCCCAATGGAGCGGGAGATGGTTCTATGCGGGTAATGCCCTGGGTAGCGGATTATTATCGTACCGGTGATTACGATTCATTGATCAACGGGATAAAGGTCATCGATTACCGTAACGAAGGCGCTTTTTTTCAGAAAGGGTATAATGTTACCCAAAAAAAATATTATGCTGTGTATCCCAACCTGCCTGCGGCAGATGAAGGGACCATCACCACGCCGCTGATCAGCAAGTATATTGATCCCAATGGCAAAGATGGGCGTAATAACGGGAATGATTTTTTTGTTATTCGTTTTGCAGAGATCTACCTGATAAAAGCTGAAGCAGAAAATGAATTGAACGGACCCACTGCAACAGCGCTTGAAGCCTTCAATAAGGTAAGGGCGCGGGCCCGGAACGCAAATGGTATTCAACGGGCTGTGCCGGCCAATATTGAGCCGGGGATATCCAAAGATGCATTCCGGGTGAAGGTATTTGACGACCGTGGTCTTGAACTGGCAGGGGAAGGACAGCGCTGGTTCGATCTCGTTCGCATGCGCAGTCCGCTGAGCCCGTCACAAACCATGTTTGAATACCAGTTTAAAGAAGTGCTGTCAAAATACCCGCAAAAGATGCCGACGTACAATACGACCACAAAAAAGTATACCAATGAATTTGCCGTCAATGCGCCGCAGATGAGTATTGAGATGCCCAAAAGCCTGCTGTACCCGCTGCCGGCCGATGAGATCACGCAAAATCCGAATATCGGAACTGCCAATCAGAATCCTGGGTGGTAATTTAAACCCGGGAATCAAAAGAAGGTCTAACTTTAAATTTTAATAACGAATGTTCCGCTTTTCAGTCTTTATACTTTTATTGGGCGTTTCCGTGTTTGCCGGCGCGCAGGTAAAGCCTAATATCCTGCTCATAATGGCAGATGATATGGGCTATTCCGATATAGGAGCCTACGGCGGGGAAATTAAAACACCGCATCTTGATCAGCTGGCAAAAGAAGGCATCCGTTACCGGCAATTTTATAATGCGGCAAGATGTTGCCCAACGCGGGCGTCGCTGCTGACAGGTCTTTATCCACACCAGGCGGGGATGGGCTGGATGGCGGCAGCAGATCTGGGAACCGGTCCGGCTTACCAGGATAACCTGAACAACGAATGTGTCACTATTGCTGAAGTGCTGAAAACAGCAGGCTACAGTACCTACATGACTGGCAAATGGCATGTGACCAATGAGCGGAAGATAGACGGTGCAGTAACCGATAGCTGGCCCCGGCAACGGGGATTCGACCGTTATTTCGGTATCATACCCGGTGGTGCCAATTACTTTACTCCAATGCTTTACAGCGATAACCGGAAATATAAGGCACCGGATCATTTTTATCTGACTAATGCGATCTCCGATACCAGTGTGCGTTTTTTGAATGATCATTTCCGTGGCGAAAAAAAAGCCCCGTTTTTTATGTACGTGGCGTATACCGCACCACACTGGCCGCTGCACGCGCTTAAAGAACGGATCGATAAATACAGGGAAACGTATAAAAAAGGCTGGGATGCCATAAGAGCCGAACGTTTTAAAAAACAAAAAGAGATCGGTTTGTTCCCCGCTTCGGCTGTATGTACGCCGAGAGACGCCACAGTTTCCGCATGGGACCGGCTGACAGATAAGGAGCAGGAGGAAATGAGCATGCGCATGGCAATCTACGCCGCGCAGATCGATATCATGGATGAGGGCATTGGGAAGATCATGCAAACGCTGAAAGAAAACAATGCACTGGACAATACGTTGATCTTTTTTCTTAGTGATAACGGCGCCTGTGCAGAGTTTATCAGCAGTGGTGAAAGCAAGGCGGTGGATGGAACCGCTGAAACATTTGAAAGTTACCGCCTGCCCTGGGCCAATGTGAGTAGCACGCCGTTTCAGCAGTATAAACATTTCACGCATGAAGGAGGAATTGCCACACCGCTGATTGTGCACTGGCCGGAAGGCATCAACGCCCGCCTGAATGATCAGTTCGTTTCCGGTTACGGGCATATCACCGATATTATGGCTACCTGTGTGGCCGTGTCAGGTGCACGGTACCCATCCGTTTTTCGGGGGCACAAGATTCATCCGATGGAGGGAAAAAGTCTCCTTCCGCATTTTTCGGGTCAGTCCAATAACCGTGGCCGGATCTACTGGGAGCATGAAGCCAATATCGCCCTGCGCAATGGCAAATGGAAGTTGGTGGCCAAAACGCCGGAGGGTGCCGCTTTTTCAATGGACTCGTTACAATTGTATGATATGGAAGCAGATCCTACGGAGATGAACAACCTGGGCCGAACGGATCCCCGGAGGGTAACAGCCATGTATGCCGATTGGGAAGCATGGGCCCGTAAGATAGGCGCCTTCCCCCTGGATACAAGGGAGTATAACGTGCGGATGCAGGCCTACCGCAGGAATATTAATGGAGGTTTTGATGACAACCTGGGTGGTTGGAATGTACACCGTGCGGAAGAAATGAAAGGCTCGATAGCAATTGATGACAATAGCCGTATCTCCGGGGAAAGGTCGGCATACATTACGGTAGCGCAGCCTGCCGCCAGGCCTGCGAGTCTCTCAATGCTGTGGCCCTTTAGAGCGCAACAGGGCGAACGTTTTTTAGTAAGACTGAAGGCAACCGCGCTACAAAACACCCACTTCTTCGTCCGCCTGGAAAGCACCGCCCCGGGGGCAGGGAAAGTGATTGACCGGGAAGTAGAATTAAAACCGCATAAGGAACAGTTTGAATTTGCATCCGAAGCCATTCCTGAAAATGGTATGTACCGGGTGGGTCTTTATTTTGGAACGGCAGCCGCCGGCACCAGGTTGTGGATCGATGATGTGGAATTAGTGCCTATAAAGAAATAATATGTTGATTAAAAGAATATTTTTTGTTGTATTGGCCTTTAGCCTAATAACGCAGGTAAAGGCGCAATCTTCAAAACATGTAGTACTGATCAGTATTGATGGGCTCCGGCCGGAATTTTACCTGGATCCTGCATGGCCTGCTCCCCATCTGAAGCAGCTAAAACAACAGGGGGTTTATGCCCGCCAGGTGGTTGGCGTATTCCCAACCATAACATACCCCTCGCATACATCGATTGTTACCGGTCAGCCACCAGGCAAACATGGTATTTATTATAATGTCCCTTTTGAAGCGCCAAAGGGTCGCTGGTATTGGGAAGACAGTGCGATAAGGGCACCCACACTCTGGAAGGCAGTTAAGAACGCAGGTCTTACATCCGGGGCCGTGATGTGGCCCGTGACGGTTGGAGCTCCCATTGACTATAATTTTCCGGTGCGCCGTGCCGACGGTGATGAAAAAACGGACCAGCTTTCTGTAACCCGGCCTTACATCACACCGGTCCAGATGCTGGATCAGATGGCGGCCTCCGGTAGCGGAACAGTTACTGCGGATGATTTTAAATACAGGAATGTGGACCGTACCATTGGCCGGATGGCCGCCTTTATATTTAAGCAGTACGAACCGGCATTGCTGGCCATTCATTTCATACAGGCCGACCATGCCCAGCATGAGCATGGCCGCGATGCCCCGGAAGTAAAAGAAGCAGTGGCTCTGATTGATAGTATGATCGGGCAGGTGATAACCACGATAAAAGAGGCCGGGCAGGCATCAAATACAACCATCATTGTGACGGGAGATCACGGGTTTGTAGATGCTACACAAAGCTTTGCGCCAAATGTGCTGCTGGAAAAGAATGGGCTGATCAGCGGCGAGAATTGGAAGGCAAAGTTTTATACTGCAGGTGGCTCCGCCTTTCTATATACAAAGAAAGCCGGTGATGCTGTCACGGCCCGGCAGGTGGAACAATTGTTACGTCGGTTACCCGAAAGTGATCAATGGTTCCGCATCGTAACAAAGAAAGAGCTTAAGAATATAAGCGCAAACCCCGAAGTGGCGCTGGCCTTGGCCATGAAAAAAGGAGTTGTAGCCAGCAATGCCGTCAAGGGACCCCTGATCCGCAATAAAACATTGGGCGGTGCACACGGTTATTATCCCGATTTCGATCAGATCTCTACCGGGTTTATTGCTGCAGGTTATGGTGTTAAAAAAGGCAGTGCGCTGGCGCGGCTGCGCATGCTGGATATTGCACCGCTGATCTGCCGATTGCTGGGCATACCATCCATTGGCGGTAGCTCCAATGCCTTGCCCGATATTTTTTCAAACCGATAAAAGATGATTATATGACAAAAAGAACGGGGCTCTTATTGTTTGTACTGCTGTTAACAGGCATTGTTATTAAAAGCCAGGCGCAGGGTGGCAAACAGCCAAATATCGTTGTGATCATGGCCGACGATCTGGATTCACGGCAGCTCAGCTGCTATGGCGGCCGGAATTTGAAAACCACCCATATCGACCGGCTGGCGGAGCAGGGAATGCAATTCAATAACATGATCGCATCAGAGGCTATGTGTGTGCCTACGCGCGCCTCTTTGTTCACCGGTTTGTATCCGGTACGGCATGGATCTTATCAGAATCACAAACCGGTATACGATACCTTAAAAAGTATCGGGCATTACCTTTCCGGTTTGGGATACACGGTTGCTCTAACCGGAAAAGACCATAGCACAAAGCCCCGGGCAGTGTTCCCGTTCGAGATCATTAAAGGCTTTGAGCCCAACTGTGTATCGCCCACAGATGATTATTCGCTGGCCGACGTAAAAGCTTTTATGAGCGGGCAACAGACGCCTTTTTGTCTTTTTGTAATGAGCATCAACCCCCATGCGCCCTGGACGGTAGGAGATACCACCGAGTTTGATCCGGAGAAACTGATCCTGCCGCCGCACTGGGTAGATACCAAGCCTACAAGAAAACAATTCCAGAAATACCTGGCTGAAGTGCGCCGGCTGGACAACCAGGTAGGAGAACTAATGCAGGCGGTAAAAGAAACAGGAAAGGAAGATAATACGGTGTTTGTCTTTCTTGGAGAACAGGGCGCTCAGTTTCCCGGTGCCAAATGGACGCTCTGGGATGCAGGGCAAAAAAGTTCCATGATCGTACGCTGGCCCGGCGTGGTACAACCCAAAACAGCTACCAGTGCCATTGTACAATATGAAGATATTACGCCTACATTTATTAATATCGCAGGCGGTAATCCTGTTGCACACCTGGACGGCCGCAGCTTCCTGGGAGTACTGCAGGGTAAAACGCAGCAGGCCAGGAATGTAGCTTTTGGCATTCATAATAATTTGCCGGAAGGTCCGCCGTATCCGATCCGCAGCATTCGCGATGGCCGGTATAAGTTGTTGCTGAATCTCACACCCGGTAAAAATTATCACATCAAGTATATGATGAATCCTAAAAATGCGTATTGGGTGAGCTGGAAGGAAAAAGCCGAGACCTCTCCCAAAGATAAAATACTGGTGGAACGCAATATTCACCGGCCCGCAATGGAATTTTATGACCTTGAAAACGATCCCTATGAGTTGCACAACCTGGCCGGCGATAAAAAATATGCAGCGCAGATAGCCGCATATCGCCAAAAGCTGCAAAGCTGGATGAAACAACAGGGAGATCCGGGGGCAACACTGGACATCCCGTTTGAGCGGAAATAATCCCATCAGCCTGTGAACAGATTCGAAATTTAAACCACTGAACATAAACAGATGAAAAAAACAAGATGGCTCGTTTTAATGGTTGTAAGCCTGTGGACCGCGGTTGCGGAAGCGCAGCAACGGCCGAATATTATTTTTATTATGGCCGATGACCTGGGATCGGCAGAACTGGGATGCTATGGCAATACGTTTAACGAAACCCCGAACCTGGACAAGCTGGCCGGGGAAGGGGCACGATTTACACAGGCCTACTCGGCGGCACCCATTTGCTCACCTTCCCGTGCCGGCATCATGACGGGGCAGTACCCGGCCCGGGTGCGGATTACGGATTTCCTGGATAACAATGCCGATCGTTACCTGGATCCGGCAAAGTCTTATACCATTAACCGGGCATTGTCGGCAACGGGGTACCATACCGGAATTATTGGTAAGTGGCACCTTGATACAAAATTCGATGCGCCGAAGGGCAACCCGCAGCAACATGGCTTTGATGAGGTGATCGGCTCCGAAACAAAGTATATCGCAGATGGAGATTATTTTTACCCGTACGATAAAATAAGCACTTTTGATACAGGCAAAGAAGGGGAGTATCTTACAGACCGGCAGTGCAGTGAAGCCTCCAAATTTATTATGCGTAACAAAGCAAATCCCTTCTTTCTTTATCTTACCTTTTATAGCGTGCACACTAAACTGGATGCCCCCGAGGCCCTGGTGAAAAAGTATAAGGCAAAGTTTGATGCAAAATATGGCGAAGGAAAAGCTGAATCCCTGTTTGGCCCGCAGAATGAACGGCATGAGGCAGATCACCTGGACAATCCCTATCTCGCCGCCATGATCGAACGGATCGATGCAGGTGTGGGTTCCATTATGGAAACGCTGAAAAAAGGAGGGATCGATAAAAACACACTCGTGATCTTTTTTTCAGACAACGGCGGCGTATGGCACCTGGGCAATAATGGGCCGCTTAGGGCCGGTAAGTCCTGGTTGTATGAAGGCGGTATCCGCGAAAACCTGATCGCGCGCTGGCCGGCAACCATCCGGCCGCATACCACAGTAGACACACGCGTAATGGCCACTGATTTTTATCCTACCTTCCTGGAACTGGCCCAAACAAAAAACCGGAAAAATATCCTGCTGGATGGTAAAAGCATAGTACCCCTGCTGCAGGGAAAAATCATGACAGAACGTGAGCCGTTCTTCTGGCATTACCCCTCTGAAACCGGCCGTTGGATAAACCGTATGTGCAGTGCGGTACGCGATGGTGATTATAAATTATTGTATTTCTACAAAGCGGATCGCACAGAATTATACAACCTGAAGAACGATCCTTCGGAGCAAACAGATCTTGCAGCCCGGATGCCGGAGAAGACAGCGGAGCTTAAAAAGAAACTGGAACAATGGCTGAAGATGGTGGATGCAGAAGTGCCGGACACTGCCATAAGAAAGAAAGTAAAAAAATAAATGGATTGAAAGGATCCTTACATAACAGCAGTAGCGGACATCCTGGCCGTCGCGTAAGGAAAGGAGGGCAGTGGTTCCTGGTCATGGTCATGTTGTTGGGCGCTCCGTTGTTACGGGCCCAGCAATTGCTGTTTAAAAATTACAGCGTCCGAAACGGAATGTCTTCCAACACCGTCTGGAATATTTTGCAGGATGACCAGGGGTATATTTGGTTTGGAACCAAGAATGGACTGAACCGGTTTGACGGGTATAACTTTAAGATCTACCAGGTACGCGAAGACCGGGATCATGCGGACAACAGCCTGATCCATTCCATTTGCAGGATGAGCAGTACCACCTTCTGGGTGGGTACGGAAGAAGGGCTTTATTCCTTTGATCTGAGCCGTGAAAAATTTTCACGCATTGCTTTTGCAAAACAAGACCTGATCTTCGATATCCTGAGGTCTTCAAATGGAGAAACCTGGGTTGCTACCCGCAGCAATGGAGTGTACCGCTTTGATCCCCGTAGCGGCAAAGTACACAATTATCGTGCTATGCCCGGTGGCCTTTCATTAAACCAGGTACGGAAACTGGTAGAAGATGCCCGCGGAAATATCTGGATGGGCACCTTCGGCGAAGGCATTGATGTACTGAACCCAGCAACAAACCGGTTTGTGCATCATAAGGCCGCAGCCGGGGCCGGATGCCTGTCCAGCAATTTTATTCTTTCGCTTTATAAGGACCGGGAAGGCAATGTATGGGCGGGCACGCTTTCGGGTGGCCTGAATAAATGGGTGGCGCAGGAGCAGCACTTCCAGGTATTTCGTACAGGTGGTAGCGGGTCGATCAGCGACGATATTGTGCGGGCGGTATATCAGCCCTTATCCGGGCAGGTATATGTGGCAACAGAAAAGGGCCTGAATGTATTGAATACGGCTACGGGCACGTTTACGAGTTACAAAAATAATCGCGGTGATCCGTATACCATCAGCGATAACGCCATTTATTCTATTTATGAAGACCGCCAGGGCGGTATCTGGGTGGGTACCTATTTTGGCGGCGTCAATTATTTTTCACCCGGAGATGCATCGTTTGAGCTGTATTATCCCAACGGTAACAGCTATGGGCTATCGGGTAGCGCTGTAAGCTGTTTCCTGGAAGACCGACCGGGAAATTTCTGGGTGGGCACGGAGAATGGCGGGTTAAATTATTTTGAAACGGCCACCGGAAAGTTCTATAAGTACCCCTTCGCTCCCTATACGCAGCCGCTTTCTTATTCCAATATTCACGCTTTATATAAAGACCGTAATAACCGGCTTTGGGTAGGTACATTTTCCGGAGGATTGAATGTAGTAGACCTCAACACCGGGGCCGTAACACAATATCATCACAACCCGACCGACCCGGGTAGTATCAGTTCCAACAGTATCTACAGCATTTACGAAGACCGCAGCGGTGTTGTTTGGGTGGGAACAGTAAAGGGATTGAATATTTTTGATCCGGTAAAGAATCAATTTGTAAAGGTTGCGGATATGGATCTGCATAACAGCTGTATCTATAAAATATACGAAGATGCCGACCGCTGCCTGTGGATCGCAACCTATGAAAATGGGCTTATAAAAAGGGATGTTAAAACCGGAAAATGGCAGCAGTTCCGTACAACAGATCATGCGGCATCCATCAGTTCTAACAAGATCATTTCCCTGTATGATGATCCGGAGGGTCAGCTATGGGCCGGTACCGATGGCGGCGGGTTAAACCGGCTCGATAAACGGACGGGTATCTGTACGAGGTACGGACCAGGCCAGGGAATGAGCAATGTGGTCTTTGGTATCGTGCCGGATAATAATGGTTTTTTGTGGCTTTCAACCAACAACGGATTGCTTCGCTTTTCGAAGAAGAATGGACGGGTCTGGTCGTTTACCGGCCTTAACAACCTGCAGGGAAAGCTCTATAATTACAATGCCTATTACCGCGCCCGGGATGGTCGTATTTTCCTAGGCGGCATCAATGGGTTCAACGCGTTTTACCCGGAAAAAATACGGACCGAAACATTGCAGAGTAACCTGATCCTGACCAGCTTTAAGATCTTTGATCATGAACCGGATCTGGAGGATAAAAAAAGCGTTCTGCAACAGCTGGTCGGATTTACGCAAAAGATCCAGCTTGCATATAGTCAATCGGTGATCAGCTTTGAATATGCACTCCTGGATTTTAAAGATCCAGGTAAAATAAAATACGCCTACAAAATGGAGGGCTTCGATAAACAATGGAATAATGTAGGCCCCCAACGGGTGGCTACCTATACCAATCTGCCCCCGGGAGCATATACTTTTAAAGTTAAGGCAACCGATATCTACGGCAACTGGAACAATAGGGAGGCAGTGGTAGCGGTTCGGGTTCGGCCCCCGTTTTACCGAACCAACCTGGCCTATATCCTGTACGCTGTGATGTTGGTGGCGGCCGTTTTTTTACTACGCAATTATTACAAACGGCGCGAGATCCGGAAAAATGAAGTGCGGCTGGAAAAAATGAAAGTACAGCGGGAGAAAGAATTCTATCAACAAAAAATGGATTTCTTTACGACGATGGCGCATGAAATACGAACCCCGCTTTCACTGATTATGGCGCCCCTGGAAAACCTCAAAGAGGCCGGACTGCAAAGCGATCAGCGGAGGCATTTGAAGGTAATGGAGGAGAATAGCGAACGCCTGCAATCGCTGGTAAACCAGTTGCTCGATTTTCGCAGGATCGAGAGTGATATTTATACCATACGCAAGGAGCCGCTGGAATTGATCTCTTTTGTGCAGGCGCTTTACGCCCGTTTTGGTATCATTGCTGCACAAAAGAAAATCAGGTTCCTGTTAACAACAGATATAGACCGTTTCACGATCGATGCAGATCCGGAGGCATTGCAAAAAATACTCAATAACCTGCTGATGAATGCTTTTAAATTTGCGGCATCGGAAGTGGAGCTTCGTGTGCATCAGCAGGAGCCGGATACCAGGGGGCAGGGGGCTGTTTCTATACAGGTAAAAGACGACGGTATTGGCATACCGGAGACGGAGCTGGTTACCGTATTCAAACCCTTTTATAAAGTGGCAAATATCACCGGGCAACTGAATAATGCCGGCGGTACCGGCATCGGGCTTTCACTGGCAAAGGCGCTTGCCGAAAAACATGCCGGATCATTAGTGGCAATAAACGGGAAGGACGGCTTTACAACCTTCGTGCTTACACTTCCTTTTGAAACGGTTGTAACCAGTGAGGAGTCTGCGTTGCCGGTTGCGGAAACAATAGTGGGGGATGAGGCTGGCAGAACAACGATCCTCGTAGTAGAAGATGATCTCAATATGCTGGATTTTATTTCATCCAGTCTGAAGGGAGAGGGGTATCATACCTGTTGTGCGATCAATGGAAAAGAAGCACTTGGTATTTTGCACACCCGGCAGATCGAGCTGGTATTGTCTGATGTAATGATGCCCGAACTGGATGGTATCGCCCTGTGCCGGCGGATCAGGGAACAGATCAGCAGCAGCCATATACCGGTAGTGCTGCTTACAGCAAAAGGTACCACAGACGCGGAGTTGCAGGCGCTGGAAAGTGGCGCCGATGCCTATATCATGAAGCCGTTCAAGTGGAAGCAGCTCACGGCTACAATCAAGAACCTGCTGGAGACAAGAGCCCGCCTGAAAGAGAAATTCAGCGCTCACCCCTTTGTGGAGGCAGATACCCTTTACAATAATCCCAGCGACAAGATCTTCATTGAAAAGATTACAGCAATTATTGAAGAGCGGCTGGATGATTACCAGTTGTCGGTAGAAGAACTCAGCAAGGCGGTTGCGATGAGCCGTTCTACATTGCATAAGAAGCTAAAAGCGGTTTCAGGCAATAGCCCGAATGAATTTATCCGGGTGATCCGGTTAAAAGAAGCTGCTAAATTATTGTTATCGGGTCAATGCAATGTTTCTGAAGCCGGATACCGGACCGGCTTTAACTCGCCCTCTTATTTTACCAAATGTTTTACACTTCAGTTTGGTGTAACCCCTAGTGAATTTGTTGAAAAATATTTATCAGAGCATGCATATAAAGATTCCATCTTTCGAAAGGACCAGGCATAATATCGGAATGCTGTTCATTTGCTCCTTTCTGCTGTTACAGGTCCGGGCCCAGCAGTCCCGGCCCAATATAGTGATTATTGTGGCCGATGATATGGGCTGGGGAGATGTAGGGTTTCACGGCAGTGAGATCCGAACTCCGCATATCGACCAGCTGGCCCGTGAGGGCGTAATCCTGAACCGGTATTATGTTAGTCCGATCTGCTCGCCCACGCGCACCGGTATCATGACCGGGCGATTGCCGGAACGCTACGGATTGCGGGAAAATGTGATCGCCCCCTGGCTGGATTTTGGTGTAGATACAGCGGCCGAATTTCTGCCACAGATGCTGGCTCAGGCCGGCTATAAAAACCGGGCGGCGATCGGGAAATGGCACCTGGGGCACTCAAAAAGAAAATACCTTCCTTTGAGCAGGGGATTTACCCATTTTTATGGGCACTACAACGGCGCCATCGACTATTTTACACACAAGCGCGAAGGAGAACTGGATTGGCATAACGACTGGGAAGCATCAAAGGATACCGGCTATACTACGGACCTGATCACCGGGGAGGCAGTACGATGCATCGGCAATTATAAAAACCATGGGCCATTCTTTTTATACATCGCCTATAATGCGCCGCATGGACCGCTTCAGGCGAAAGAAGCGGATCTCCTTCAGTATGGCTTTGATCCTTCCAAACCGGTCTTCGGTAAGGAGCCGGCCGGAAACGAAGGCGCCATGGGAAGAGGAAATACGCGCCGGCAAACCTACGCGGCAATGGTTACCGCAATGGATGCGGGCATCGGCAGGATCATGGAGGCGCTCCGGAAGGCTGGTATCGAAAAAAATACACTGGTATTATTCCAAAGCGATAACGGGGCCGCTCAGAAAGAGGGCGGACGGAATCAGCCCCTGCGCGGCTTTAAATTCCAGGAGTGGGAAGGCGGGGTGCGGGTACCTGCAGTAATCCGGTGGCCCGCCGGGTTTAAAGGTGGCTGGACCTCTGAGCAAGTGGCCGGTTATATCGATATAGCGCCCACGCTCCGGGAGATTGCCGGTATACGAACACCTCCTCCTCAACCCTATGACGGCGTTTCTATTTTGAAAAATCTTAAAGCACAAAGAAATGATCCCCGTGAGTTCTATCTCGGTAATGGCACACTGATCAAGAATGGATGGAAACTGGTGGCGCCCAAACCTGCAGTTTCGCAAACAGCAGCCCAGCTTTTTGCTATTGATAAAGACCCTTACGAAAAAGAAAACCTGGTCGCCCGTTACCCGGGGCAGGTAAAGACACTAATGGATGCATCAAAAAAATATCAGGCGATTATTCCTGCAGAAAAAGTGCCGCCCTACGAACAGGGAAGAGCAACATTCAAGGCGCCCCCCAACTGGGATATCAGCAGATAATTTGGTTTTTACAATTGCCAAACATTGAAAAACAGGAATTTATTGTAAAAACAGATACTAAAATGGTATATTTTCCGTTTATTGTTCAAATTGGCATGCTATGGCAAAAATATACCAGATTGAAAACAGTGTATTGAAAATCGCTGTTTCAGAAAAAGGTGCGGAACTGCAAAGTCTGATTGATAGGAGTACCGGTCAGGAATATATGTGGAGCGGCGACCCGGTAGTATGGGGCAAGCATTCTCCCGTATTGTTTCCGATTGTAGGCGCACTTAAGGATAATGCCTATCAGTTTGAAGGACGCAGCTATCACCTGAACCGTCATGGCTTTGCACGTGAAATGAATTTTTTGCCGGTAGGACAGCTGGCCGATGAACTGGTTTTTGCGCTGAAAAGCACGGCAGATACACTGGAATTATATCCTTTTGACTTTGATCTTAAATTAAGATACCGGCTTGAAGGGAAGACCCTAAGCGTTACCTATGATGTGCAGAATACCGGCAGCAAGAATATGTGGTTTTCCGTAGGTGGGCATCCCGCATTTAAATTACCTTTGTTTAAAGGCGATGCTTATGTGGAATACTACCTTGAGTTTGAAGAAAAGGAAGATGCCCGGAGATGGCCCATCGAAGAAGGCGGATTGCTGGCGCAGAACCCCGTTCCCTTTTTCAATGATACCAATGTGCTGCGTTTAAATAAAGGCCTGTTTGCAAAAGATGCGGTGGTGCTGAAAGATCTTAAATCACGAAAGTTGCGGTTGCGCTCTGATAAAACCGGAAAGGGCTTTGATTTTAGCTGGGAGGGCTTTCCCTATCTGGGTATATGGGCAGTTCCGGGCGCTGATTTTGTTTGTATTGAACCCTGGTGCGGTATTGCCGACACGGTAGGCGCCGGCCAGGATTTTACCAAGAAGGAGGGCATCAATGTATTGGAGCCTGGCCGGCACTTTGAAAGAACCTGGTCCGTAACAATAATTTCATAAGTTATCCGGTAGTTGTACAAAAATAGTTTTTACTATTTTTAGGCAGGGCAATGACCCGGCGTTCCCGGAGTCCGGTTAAAAGAAACGGATGCATTTATTTAAACGAAAAAGAAAAGAAAAAAGCTTTTGTGAAAAAGTACTGGAGGATGAATCGGCTTACGAAATCCGTACAAAAGAAGAAAGCCTTCATTTCCTGATTGCTTTTTTTGGCGACCTGCGGCCGCCAAAAAAAGAACAGCACCTGGCGGATGCACGGATGAATGAAATGATTCTTTTCCTGGAGGCGCATCCGACGCTCGTTTCCAGGTTGCAGCAATCGATCCTTGTACAGCTGATCAATACCCGGCTGGAAGGCGCATTTACAGAAAGTGGTATCCCGCTCAGCAGCGGTTTTTGGGATGAACTGATTGGTAAGCTAAAACATAAACTGCTCCCTAAAGAACAGAATAAGGATGATTTTGTATACGTGCTCGACCGGGTGTTTCATAAGAAAAATGACCACATATGGGTCGAGGCGATCCGGCGTGCCACCTGGATCAGTTTTTTTGAATTGCTGCAGTTTACCTTACAGGCGAAGGATCCGCGTTTGACAGAACACCTTATCGACGCCCTTACCGTGTTATCCTTTCAGGTGGCCAACAACGGACTGGAAAAAGAGATCTCCGGTTATATTGCTCCTTTTCGTTCGATACCGGAAAACCCTTTTCTGTTACAAAGCCGTCTGTTGCATGAACTGCAGCAACACGAAAAACCCGATCCGTATAAGATCCGGGAAGTAGTCAACCAGCTAAAGCAAACGCTTTTTGAAATTGAAAATGAGATCCGCTATATCCGGCTGCACCAGGACCAGCGGGGCACCAGTATCCGACAAAGTTATTTATTGCTGATCCTTAGCGCGCGCATTGAACGCATGCACATCCTGTTAGATACGATTGATAATGATGATCATTTTGATATCGGCCGTTTTGTGGACCTTTTTAAATTGCTGGTTCGGAACGAAAATCTCAAGAACAGTATTCGTCAGTTTATTTCGCAGGGGGTGGGCTATATTGCATATCAGATTGCGGAACACAAGGGGCAAAGGGGCGGCAAGTATATTACCAGCACCCGCAGGGACTACCTGAATATGCTCGCCAGTGCCATGTGGGGCGGACTTATTATCTGTTTTGTAGCTGTTGTTAAAAATATCCTTGGTAAGCTGCATTATGCCTATTTCTGGCAGGGTTTCTGGTACAGTATCAACTATAGTGCGGGGTTTGTGTTAATTGATCAAACCGGTTCCACGCTGGCTACCAAGCAACCGGCGTTTACAGCAAATGCCGTGGCGGTTTCGCTGGACTCAAAAAAACACCTGGACCAGCCCGATCTTCAAAGCCTGGCGTTTACGGTGGCCAAAGTGATCCGGAGCCAAACAGCCTCTTTTGTGGGAAATCTCATTGTCGTATTTCCCGGCACCTACCTGCTGGCATGGGCCTATCACCAATTAATGGGGCAAAAGCTGGTATCCGGTAAAGCTGCTTTTACACTGCTGCAGGACCAACACCCTTTTCAAAGTCTTTCATTGTTATATGCCTGCAATACCGGGGTGTTTTTGTTTTTGAGCGGTATCATTGCAGGATACGTGCAGAATAAGATGCGATTCAGCAATATCGGCAGCCGGCTGGCTCATCATCCGGGATGGCACAGCAGTACTTCCGCCAAAAAAAGGGGTTGGTGGGCAGGTTTTATCGAAAGGAATGCAGGTTCCTATGCCGGGAACATCAGCCTGGGATTTTTCCTGGGAATGGCGGCCAATGTGGGTAAAATATTCGGTGTGCCCTTCGATATCCGGCATATTACCATCTCATCCGGTAATATGGCCATTGGCGTTTACGGACTGGGTATCGGAAACATTCCCACGGGTTATTTAGTAACGGTGTTCCTGGGTGTTCTGGGAATCGGTTTCTTTAATTTCCTGGTGAGTTTTTCTCTGGCTTTTTTCGTAGCCGTTAAATCAAGAGGCATTCAGTTGCGGCGTTATCCCGAGCTGATCCGTATCATTGTACGGCATTTTTTTAAAAAGCCCTTATCCTTTATCATTCCGCCTCGTGGAGCTTGACAATAATAATCTGCCGCAGTTCGGTTATTTTTGTTGAATTGAGGTTGTTTATGACATCATTTATGAAGCAGACAGGTATTCTTTTTATCGCCATATTGTGCACCCTGGTTTCCTTTGCGCAGGAAAAGGTTACCCTTAGCGGCACCATAAAGTCGGCCGCAAGCGGGGAAACACTGATCAATGCAAGTGTAGAGATACAGGGCGGTGCTGCCGGCACCACTTCCAATGAGTATGGGTTCTATTCGCTTACACTTTCAAAGGGAAGTTATACGGTTTCCTATTCTGCCGTTGGCTATGAAACGGTAACAGAAACCATCCGGCTGGACGGAAATAAATTACAAAATGTATTGCTGCCGGACCAGGTGGTAAACCTGGATGATGTGCAGGTAACCGCCAATACAAAGGGCCGCACCATCCGTGGTACCCAGATGGGGGTAGAGCGGCTGACCATGAAGGAAATCAATACTATTCCGATGTTGCTGGGAGAACGGGATATTTTAAAAGCCATCCAGTTGCTGCCGGGAATTAAATCTGCCGGAGATGGAAACAGCGGTTTCTATGTAAGAGGAGGCTCTACCGATCAGAACCTGATCCTGCTCGACGAAGCCAATGTGTACAATGCCTCACATCTCATGGGGTTCTTTTCCACGTTTAATTCGGATATTGTAAAAGATGTAACAGTTTATAAAGGCGGTATGCCGGCGCAATACGGGGGAAGGCTTTCTTCTGTGCTGGACGTAAAAATGAATGAAGGCAATAATCAGCGGTATGCGGTAAGCGGCGGCTTGGGATTGATATCCGCCAAGCTCAATGTGGAAGGGCCTATACAGGAGGACCGCTCTTCCTTCCTGGTATCCGGCAGGCGCACTTACGCCGATTTCTTCCTGCCGCTTTTGGGCGATTCCACGAATAAGAATACCCGCTTGTTTTTTTATGATGTGAATGCCAAGATGAATTATACGCTTGGTAAAAAGGACCGGCTGTATCTTTCCGGTTACCTGGGGCGGGATGTGCTGAAACTTGAAAAGCAATTTGGTTTGGATTGGGGAAATAAAACCGGCACCCTGCGCTGGAATCATATATTCAACGACCGGCTCTTTTCCAATACCTCGTTCATCTACAGCGATTTTAACTATAATATAGCGATCAATAATGCCAACAACGACCTGAATATTTTTTCCCAGATACGCGATCTGAACCTGAAGGAAGAAATTCAATGGTATGCCGGCTCACGCCATTCGCTCCGTTTTGGATTTAATTCCATTTATCATACGATCACGCCCGGGGAGATCACCAGCTCTGGCAAAACAAGCTATAATAACCTGTACCTGCAAGACCGGTATTCCTGGGAAACGGCGGTTTTTGCCACGGATACCTGGAATGCGGCTTCCTGGTTGAACCTGACCTTTGGTATGCGTCTGTCGTCCTTTGCCATTTTTGGGCCGGGCGATTTTTATGAAGTAGACGGAAATGGTACGATTACCGATACATTAAGCTACCGTAAAGGCGCACTGGTAAAAAACTATTGGAACCTGGAGCCCCGGCTTGCCGCCAGTTTTATTCTAAACAGCAGTACGTCGTTAAAAGCGTCCTATGCCCGCAACGCCCAGAACCTGCACCTCATCTCCAATTCGGCTGCAAATTTTCCGACTGATAAATGGGTGGCAAGCACCAACAGCATCAAACCCGAGGTCGTAGATATTTATTCACTGGGCTGGTATAAAAATCTTTCCGGTAACCGATACGAGCTCACTGCAGAAGTGTATTACAAAGCTTTCCAGAATCAGATCGATTACCGCACTGGAGCCGATGTATATACCAATGACGCTATAGAAACGCAGTTGTTGTCGGGCATCGGGAGAGCCTATGGCCTCGAATTGCTGCTGAAAAAAAAACAGGGAAGACTCACCGGCTGGGTAGGCTATACGCTTTCTAAAACCGAGAGAAAGATTGCCGGTATTAACGACGGGGAATGGTACAATGCCCGGCAGGACCGTACTCATGACGTGGCCATCGTTACCAATTACCAGTTGAATAAAAAATGGAATCTTTCTGCCAATTGGGTGTATTACACCGGCGATGCCGTTACTTTTCCCAGTGGCAAATATGTAATCGATAAGCAAATTGTGTTTTATTACACCAAACGCAATGCTTACCGGATGCCGGCTTATCACCGGCTGGACCTGGGTGCTACACGGCAGCTGAAAACCCGGCGTAAGAATACATCGTCGGAGCTGGCTTTCAGTTTGTTTAATGCCTACGGACGGGAAAATGCTTACCTCATCACGTTCCAGCAAAACGACAAGAACACTGATATAACGGAAGCCGTACAGACCTCTCTTTTCCGTTTTGTGCCGTCTATTTCCTGGCATTTTAAATTTTAGGGTAACATGAATCGAAACGTTTTTTTTATTTACGGTTTGTTTGGCTTTCTACTTTTAGCGGTAACAGGTTGTCAAAAAGTGATCCAGGTAGACATCAACAGTGTCAATAAAAAATATGTGATTGAAGGTACGCTGACGGATAACGACGATTCTTACAGTGTAATTGTTTCTAAAACACTGAATGTATCGGATCTCAATGTCTTTGAAGGGGTTGAGAATGCTTTTGTAACCATTGCCGAAGTAGGCAAGGCGCCCGTGTTGCTCCAGCATAAAGGCAACGGGCTTTACCGGGCCAATGCTTCAGGAAAGCCGGGCGCTACCTATCAGCTTTCGGTTAAAATCGGAAACGAGGTTTTTACAGCCAGCTCCAGGATGCCGCAGAAAGTATCAATGGATTCGCTATACACCACCAGCCGGGTATTTGTGGGCCGGCAGCGGCTCATTGCTACGGTGGAGTTCAAGGATCCACCAGGAGAGGGGAATGCATACCGGTTTACACAATTTGTAGACGGACGGAAAGAGAATACCATTTTTGTAACCAATGACAAACTGATCGATGGGCGCAACGTGGTTTATGAATTGATGATTTTTTCAGGGGATGGAGATTCCGATCTGAAAAAAGGAGATAACCTGCGCGTGGAAATGCGCTGCATCAGTAAAGATAATTATGACTTCTGGTACAGTTTAACACAAAGTGGGTTAGGCCAAAATCAGAGCGCTTCTCCTGGAAACCCGGCCTCAAATATCCGGGGCGGCGCATTGGGATATTTCAGTGCCAATACCTTTGAAAAAAAAGAAATCTATATTAAATAATGATCGGATTGTTATATAAACGATAAAAAATGAAGCCATCACACATCGAGCATATTGGTTTGGCTGTTCGCAATCTGGAAGAAAGCATTCGCTATTGGGAAGACGTTTTCGGACTGCAATGCTACCGGGTAGAGGAAGTGGCAGACCAGAAAGTGCGGACCGCATTTTTTAAGATCGGGGATACCAAGATCGAGCTGCTGGAATCTATGGACGCAGACGGACCGGTTGCCCGGTTTATTGAAAAGAAAGGGGAGGGCGTACATCATATTGCATTTGCGGTGGATCATCTTGAAGAAGCGTTGCAAGCTGCAAAGGAAAAAGGCATTACCCTTATTGACACTGCGCCCAGACCTGGTGCGGAAGGATTGCAGATCGCATTTTTACATCCAAAGTCAACCCATGGAGTGCTGACGGAATTGTGCTCAAAACCGAATGATGAATCGTAAACGAAATGCAATTTCCTGGTACTGCGGATGGGTTCCGGCCATTTTTCTTTTTTGGATAAATAGCACAATGGCTCAGCCGCGGAACTATACACAGGAATACATACAGCTCAAAGAGCAGATCATAAAACATTATTATAAGCCGGCGTTGCAGTACTACGCAGAGCAGGTACCGGCCCGGCCCGGCGACCGGAAAGCTTCTTATCTCTGGCCGCTCTGTGCGCTTTTTGAGGCCTACCAGGTAGGAGCCCTCGTGGAAACGGGTGCCAAAGATGTTGAACAGACGTTCGGCATTATCCGGAAATACTATGATCCGCGGGCGCCCGCGGCCGGGTATGCATCGTATCCTCCGGAATTGGGCGGGGGCGATCGTTTTTATGATGACAATCAATGGATCGGAATTACCGCCATGCGTCAGTATGAAACCTCCAGGGACCCGAAATGGCTGAAAGCTGCAACCGGGATCTACCGTTTTATGATGACCGGACTGGATACGGTTTCCGGAGGCGGACTTTACTGGCAGGAAGGGGATACGCGTACAAAGAACACCTGCAGCAATGGCCCCGGCATCCTGCTGGCGCTACAGTTATACAAAGCAACGGGCAATCGCGGGTATCTAAAAACGGCGACTTCCTTATATCAGTGGGTGAACCATTGGCTCCGTACGCCCCTGGGCTTGTATTATGATCATTTGAATGTAAAGGAGCAGCGAGTCGATAAACGGGTTTATTCTTATAACACCGGAACCATGCTTGAAGCCAATGTGCTTTTTTATGAAATCACCCGTAATGCAACCTATCTTACTGCTGCTCAAAAAATGGCGGCAGACGCCGATACCTATTTTCTGAAGAACCAGGAGCTAAAAGATAATTTCTGGTTCAACGCCGTATTATTGAGGGGTTTCCTGCGTCTTTGGCGTGTAGACGGAGATGCACGCTACCTGGAAGCCTTCCGGGCTGCCATAGATCATGCCATTGCGCACAAAACACCACAAGGTTTGATAGGCAAGGACGGCAGATCCCAGAACCTGGTGCCCCAGGGTGGGATGCTGGAGTTATTGGCGCAGATGGCGGTATTGCAAAAACAAGGCGTCCTGAAATAATGCTATTTTTGCGATAAATTTCCGTGTTGCAGCTAACAAAAAAACATAAAACAACTGCTCAGTTCCTTGCGCTGTTGGTGTTGGGTTTCTTCAGCTTTTTAATGCTGGAGATCACGCTGCGCTATGTTCCGGCCAGGAGTACAGCCGCATTCCTGCAGATAAAACAAACCGAGGTAGAAGGCCTCTGGTATTATCTCCCGGTATTTTATACGCACGTCTATGCTTCCATCTGCTGCCTGGCAGCGGGCTTTACCCAGTTCAGTCCTTACCTGCTTCAAAAGCAGCGTAACCTGCACCGGACAATGGGATATATATACGTGGTAGTGGTGTTGTGCTTTTCGGCCCCAACCGGTTTTGTAATGGGAATGCATGCGAATGGAGGATGGGTGGCCGTTTTATGCTTTACCACCTTATCGGTGTTATGGTGGTGGTGCACATTACAGGCGGTGAGGGCCGCCCGGAAAAGAGATTTCAGGCGGCACCGGTTCATGATGATCCGGAGCTATGCGCTCACATTATCGGCCATTACCCTGCGGCTGTGGAAATGGCTTTTAGTACAGCTTTTTCATCCCGCCCCCATGGACGTATACATAATCGTAGCCGGCTTGGGTTGGATTCCCAATTGGCTGGTTGCCGAATATCTGATCTGTAAAATCAAGTCAAAATGAAATATACCGGCTCGCTCGTACTGTTTTTTTTAATCCCGTTTTTTGCGTGTAACTCAAAAAAGAAACCAGGTGAAGACCGGAAACCGGCGGCTCTGGTGCAGGAATTACCTCCGGAATTGCATACGGAGCTCTATGGTAACTGGGTGGGCGATTTTGTAAGTATGTCCGACGGAACGCCGGATTATGAAGATGTGGCCCGGATCAACATCCGGTTGAGCCGGATCACCGCCGAAGGAGTAGAAGGCCGGAGCGTGGTAAAGGGGAACGACCGGCCCATGAAGGGAACACTAGCCATTACCGGAAGTCAATATTCCTTTGTGATGGACGAACCCGGCAACGACCGGCACGATGGCCGGTTTGAATTTTCCATTGTAGGCGACACCCTTAAAGGGAAATGGAAGGCCTATAAAACTGCTGAAGTGAAGCACCCTGTAAAAGAGTTTACGCTTGTGAAAAAGCCGTTTCGCTACAATGCAAGCCTGATGCTCCCGGAGGATTGGGAGTATGTGGATTATGAAAACGGACGTACTCAAACGGAACTTTACACCAATGAGGATGGAACGGTAGATACGTCTATAAACAAGGTTTACCGGGCGGCTTCGGAAGAGGTGTACAGGTTAAACGGATCGACGGAAGAATTTTCTGAAAAACAACTCAAAAACCTAAAGAAGCTGGACCTGGAGATCATCCGCAATACCATTTTTGCACGGCATGGGTATTCGTTTAAAAGTAAAGGCGTGCGGCAGTTCTTTGACCAGGTAGACTGGTATGTGCCGGTAACCAACAGCATTGACGGAGTGCTTACGGAGGTGGAGCAAAAGAATGTAGCGTTATTGAAACGCTTTGAAAAATATGCCCAGGACAATTATGATACTTTTGGCCGCTAACCGGCAGGCAAAGATCTTGACCGGAATCATTGGAAGATTTTTTTGAAATCATAAGTGCTTTGACTAGTTTTACACCCGAATTGTAAAATAACATGGAATGCACATTTGGAAAGTCTGCCTGCTGTTTAGGAGACTTCTGACCTTAGCTGACCCCACCATTGGCACCGCCTGGTTTTACAATTTCTTTGATTTTAAGAAATATGAAACTATTGACGAAAGGGAGCGCCCATAAAGGGCATCCTGGTTTTATGAGGAAATGCTATTGCTTATTGGGTTTCCTGTTGTTCCTGCTGTTTCACTCCTGTAATGATTCTACTACAAAGGGGCAAAAACTGGGAGCGGATCTTGATATCCCGGACTCTGTGGAAATCAATCTGAAAGATCCCCAAACGGAAAAAGTACCCGAAAAAAAGAAGCGGATCTTTATGACTTTTGACGACGGCCCCAACCTGGGAACCCGCAACCTGCTAACGATTCTGAAAGAGGAGAAAGTGCCAGCTACGATGTTTTTGATCGGGCTGCATACGAAGGCCAGCCCCGAGCAAAAACTTATGTGGGAGCAATTGCAGACCTTCCCCGGTATCGAGCTTTTTAACCACAGCTATTCGCATGCCTGGAGAAACCGGTTTACCGGTTTTTATAAAAACCCCGATTCGGTCATTTCCGATTTTAATCGGGCGCAGGCGATGATGATGCTGAAAGAACCCATCGCCCGTACCCCTGGCCGCAATGCTTGGCGTATCGACAGCATCAGCCGTACCGATCTGCTGAAGAATAAGTCGGTGATTGACTCGCTTCAGCAAAAAGGCGGATATGTGCTTATTGGTTGGGATCTGGAGTGGCAGTTCAATCATAAAAACTCGCAGGCTCTGCAGAGCCCCGATCAGCTGATCCAGCAGGTCGATCACTTGTTTGCTTCCAATAAAACGATGAAACCCGATAACCTGGTCATACTGGCGCACGACCAGATGTGGAAATCGTCTGCAGACTCACTAAAGCTACATGAATTCATCCGGAAGCTAAAGGCAAAACCCGGATATGAACTGGCTGTTATTACAGAATATCCTGGAGTAAAAGAAGCATTGATCAATCAAAAACGCTTCTGATAGCAGGATCAATGAATAAATAAAGGCAGGTGGCAGCTCCACCTGCCTTTTGATTTGTTACCGGTACTTACCATTTTTTGTATAAATTCGTCCGTATTAATATTAAATGCATCCGAAACAATGAAAAAGTGTTTGATTATCGGGCTCCTGTTATTGGCGGGTTTGAATCTGTGGGCAGCAAAAGTAGATACGCTGGAAGTGTACAGCCCTTCTATGAAAAAGAATATTAAAACCTCGGTGATCTTACCGGATGGTTATACAAAAGCCAAAATGTACCCGGTAGTGTACCTGCTGCATGGATACAGCAACAGCTATGCTTACTGGCCCAGTGTAAAAGGAGCGCTGGCTGGTGCAGACCGGTACCAAATGATCCTGGTATGCCCGGATGGGGGATATGGTAGCTGGTACTGGGATAGCCCGGTTGACCCTTCCTTTCAATATGAAACCTTTGTTTCCGGGGAACTGGTAGCCTGGGTAGATAAGAATTATGCTACCATTGCATCGGCTAAAGGCAGGGGAATTGCCGGCCTTAGCATGGGTGGACACGGCGCGCTCTATCTGGCCATAAAACATCCGGATGTGTTTGGCGCTACCGGAAGCATGAGCGGAGGAGTGGATATCCGGCCTTTTCCAAATAACTGGGATATGGCCAAACGGTTGGGCAAATACAAAGATGATCCCGAACGCTGGGAAAAAAATACCGTCATTAATATGTTGTATCTGATCGAACCCAAAACATTGAAAATTATTATTGATTGCGGTACCGAGGATTTTTTTTACAAGGTAAACGAAAACCTGCATCAGGAGTTATTATTGCGCAATATTCCGCATGATTATATTACCCGGCCGGGAGCGCATAACTCAACCTACTGGCAAAATGCGATCTATTATCAGCTATTATTTATGGACCGCTTTTTCTCGGAACCCGAGGCAGGAAAATAGTACAGACGGTAAATTTATCCACCAGATTCCCTGACCGGGAAAACAATCATTAAAATCAGCGTATGAGTCAGGAAGCTTTTAACCGATTGGTGCAGATCATGAATGAGCTCAGAGAACAGTGTCCCTGGGATCGCAAACAAACCATTCATACGTTGCGGCAAATGACCATTGAAGAAACCTATGAGTTGGGTGATGCGATTATCGACGAAAACTGGAAGGATATCCGTGAAGAACTGGGAGATCTCCTGCTGCACATTGTTTTCTATTCCAAAATTGCTACAGAACAGGAACAGTTTACGATTGAAGATGTGCTGACCGGCATAGCAGAAAAGCTGATTAAACGACATCCGCATATTTATCCGCCAAAGGAGGCGATTGACGGTTTAAAAGAAGTGCGCTCAGAGGAAGATGTAAAAAAGAACTGGGAGCAGCTAAAGTTAAAGGAAGGCAAAACTTCCGTATTAAGCGGAGTGCCCCGTTCACTGCCGGCTGTGGTAAAAGCCATGCGGTTACAGGAAAAGGCCCGGCAGGTAGGCTTTGAATGGGAATCGGCGCCACAGGTTTGGGAAAAGGTAACCGAAGAAACAGGGGAACTCATGGAAGCTGTAGAGCAGGGAGCATCCGAAAAAATAACGGAAGAGTTCGGTGATTTATTGTTTTCTCTGATCAACTACGCACGGTTTTTGAAGATAGATGCGGAAGCTGCGCTGGAACGCACCAATAAGAAGTTCATCCACCGGTTTACCAGGATGGAACAACTAGCGGGAGAAAACGGCAGCTCGCTTTCCGCACTAACGCTGGAAGAAATGGATGCCTTATGGAACCGTATAAAAACAGAACCGCATTAATATGAAACGGCGCAGCAGAAATAAATATCTATGGGAGCTGCTGCTTTTATTGACCGCCCTGGCTTTTTTCGCAGGGGCGCTTTTGCTGAGTTCCAGCTACCTGAAAAACACTTCACTGGATGCTCAAACCAAAATTTTTGAGAAGGAGATAAAAGAAAAGGTGCGCCAGTTTGAACAGGTGTTGGCCAATCGTGATTTAATGGACCGGTTGACCCAGTCGCGGGAATCACTCCGGGATCTTGCCAATTTGCCCGACAGTCGCTTTTATTTCTACTTGTATAAAAATGACCAGGATAAACAGTTCCTGCGATTCTGGAATACGGGGCTCGTGGTGCCTTCGGATGAGCTTCTATACAGTGATCGCGACGAGGAAGGCATTAAGCTGGCGAATGGCTATTATTATGCTATCCGGAAGCCGGTGCCCAATCATCCCGACTTTACGGCATTTTGCCTGGTGCTGATGAAGTCGTCCTTTTTTGTGCAAACCGATTATCTGAGAGATTCTTACCCCTTCGACAGGACAATGGATCAGGTTATGGATATTGACACTATACCCACTGCCCATGTGATCCACGGCATCAGTGGTGCTCCGGTGTTTTACCTGAAAAAAAAGCCCGAGGAAAAATTTGCCCGGGAACTGGATGGGGGCGATCCGGTTGCAACGGTTGGCATGCACGGGCGATATGCTCCAAAGACACTATCGCAGGACTCTCCCTTTTCCGTGGTTTTAAAAATTCTTGGTCTCTTCCTGTTTTTTCTTTCCTGCTACCTGTTGCTGGCCAAGCGGTTTGCAGCTTCCAATTACCGGCTGCAGATCTGGCTGTTGCTGGCCTGCCTGCTGGCATTCAGAGTTGGAATGTACATCATGAGCGCTGTCTGGAATTTTTCCGAATTCCGGTTGTTCGATCCGGACCTGTACAGCTCCGGTTTTCTCCTGCCCTCATTTGGCGACCTGCTGATCAATAGCCTGCTTTTTTGCTGGATCGCGGTATTTGTGTGGAACCGTCTTTCGGTTCGCCCATTTGATCCGGGAACCTACTCAAAGAAAATAGCCCGGATAGCAGGTATAAGCTGCCTGGTAATACTGATTGCAGCCACTTTCAGTATCGCAGGAGTGATCAAAGACAGCATCTCCAAGTCGAAGATCTCATTTGATGTAACCAATATCGACAGTCTGAGCGTATTTACAATGGTGGGATTCCTGATTCTTGCCTGTCTTTGCTTGGGTTTTTATTATCTCAGCCGAACGCTTTATAAATACATTTTCGCCGTTTTCCGGACCCGTATCTGGCAGGTGTATCTTTGGACCGCCGTATTGGGATTGTTGTCTATCTCCGTATTTGTCAATGGAAGGGATGTTACTTTTTGTTTGCCGGTGCTGTTGTGGCTGCTGGCCTATACATTTATTTTTACCAGGGAAGCGCGCATCAACCGGTTTATAAAATTCAGTGTATCCGGAACGGTCCTCTGGATCTTTATATTTTCCATCAGCCTGTGCCTGTTAATGCTGAATGAAATTACAAAGGCGGAAATGAATCTGCGGGTATTGTATTGCCAGAAACTTGCCACGCAAACGGATCCGGCCAGTGAGCGGCTGATCAGTATTGCGAACCGGTACCTGGATAGTAATTATTTCCGGAATAACTTTCACCGCTTATATGATGAGGATCAGAATGCCTATTTGAGAGATAGTATCCGCCAACGGAACTATATCGGGTACCTGAATAACTATGTAACCAACCTGTACATCTTCGACAGTCTCGACAACCCGTTATTCAATCCATTTCCGCAAACGGTGGCCTCCCTGAACACTACCATCGCCAACCGGTCGAGGTCTACTTCTTTACCCGATATGTACTTTTATGAGTCGGAGGCCTTTGATAATTTTGCGTATATCACACGCAGGGTCATTCAGAACGCTGAAACCGGCCGGCTTATCGGTACCGTCTATATCGTTTCCAATCCCCGCAGGTTTGCCGTCGCCAATATTAAACCGGAACTGTTTAAGCAGTTCAAACAGGGCGAGTTCTCTATTCCCGCAGTGTACCAGTTTGCAATCTATCACAACAACCAGCTGACCTCTTCCTCCGTTTCCAAGAAATACCCATTTACAACCCTGCTTACACCGGGGCAGTTCCCGCAAAAAAAGGTTGAACTGCGGGAGCGGGCCGGGTATAATGAAGTTTGGTATCGCGCCAGTGCTTCCAAGGTGATTATTATGGCGCGCAAGAGCGAAATGTTCCTGGAAGCGACCACCTTATTCTCTTATCTTTTTTGTTCGTTCCTGTTCCTGGTGGCGTTGATCAATGTACTGATGATCATGCTGGGGGCATTCATGAACAAAAAACTGCTTCGTAACTCAACATTTTTCCCAACGATCCGCAGCCAGATCCATGGTACATTCATCCTGATCAATGTGCTGGCCTTCGTTGTGGTGGGAGCGGCAACCATTTCGTTCTTTGTAAACCGGTTTGAGGAGTCGAATAATGATCGGCTGAGCAGAACGATGAATATCATGCTGAATGAGATCAACCTGCACGATACACTGAGAACCATATCGGCCGGCGGATCGTCAGCTGAAGACTTGTTCCAGGCCAATGCATTTAATGCCATTATAAAAAAAGTATCGGATATTCACGGGCTGGATGTAAACGTGTATGATTTTACCGGTGAGTTAAGAGCTACCAGTCAGGCCGAAGTGTATAGCCAGGGTGTTTTGAGCACCCGGATGTCGCCCCGGGCCTTTTATAGCCTGTTAAGGCTGCGCAGAGCGCAGTATATTCAGCGGGAGCGTGTTTCGGAGCTTTCTTACAATACGATCTATGCTCCGGTAGGAGCAAACAGTGCAGCTCCGTATGCATATCTCAGCATTCCCTATTTTGCCTCGCAGCAGGAGCTCAACCAGGAAATTTCTAATTTCCTGATCACGCTGATCAATTTGTACGCTTTCATATTTCTTTTAACCGGGCTGCTGGCCCTGCTGATCACCAACCGTATTACGGGATCATTTACGGTGATCAGTAATAAAATGAAGGAGATCAGTCTTTCCCGTGTTAATGAGGAAATTGTATGGGAGCGGAATGATGAGATCGGGCAATTGGTAAAGGAATATAATAAGATGGTTTCGCAGTTGCAGAAAAGTGCCGACATCCTGGCAAAATCGGAGCGTGAGGAAGCCTGGCGGGAAATGGCACGGCAGGTTGCTCATGAGATCAAGAACCCGCTTACGCCCATGAAGCTCAGCCTCCAGTACCTTCAGAAAGCAATTGCTGAAAATAGTTCCAACGTGCAGCAGCTCACCTCTAATGTTGCAAAAACCCTTGTAGAGCAGATCGACTATCTTTCAAAGATCGCTGCTGATTTTTCGCAGTTTGCCAATATCAACCATGTGAATGAAATGATCTTTGATTTGCATGAGGTATTGCAGCCGCTGGCGAGCATTTACAGTAAAAATCCTGATGTCGAATTCCACTGGCACTTGCTGCCGGGAGAGGTTGCGATCCGGGCCGATAAAACCCAGATGAACCGCTTGTTCACCAATCTTTTTGTAAATGCCATTGATGCCTGTGAAAAAAATGCAAGAGGCATTATTACAGTAAAAGAATCGGTGGAAGGCGGAGCGGTAACCATCAGTGTTACGGATAATGGATCGGGCATCGGTGAAGCCATGCGCAGTAAAATCTTTACGCCTAATTTTACTACCAAAAGCTCCGGTACTGGTCTGGGGCTGGCTATGTGCAAGGGTATTGTGGAAAAAGCAAATGGCAGGATCTGGTTTGAGACCGAGCTGGGAGTGGGCACTACTTTCTTTGTGAGGCTGCCACTGATCAGTCCGTTGGAAATTTAGAATAACCGATGAAAAATAGTGAATGCGGAAGCGGAGAATTTGAAAATGTGAGAATGTGGGAATAAGATGGTGATACGTATCCTGATGGGATCAAAAACCAAAAACCAGAAGCCAGAAATCAGACACGAAACACGAGAAGCTGAATTTCAAACCTGAAATAATAAATAGTGAATGGTCAATGGATCACAGAGTATAAAACGGATCCAACCCGCCGTGGCCGGCATACCTGGACCGTTAAACCCTGAATTTTGGAACAAATTCAACGGATTGCTGCCTTCCTTTTTGTGATAAAATCTTCAAATGCAGGTAACGGAAAACTGCTTAAATTATAGGCCGGTGTCAGCCCGCCTTTTTGTGCGGCAATCACGCCAAACCGGATATCGTCAAACCCTTCAATGGTGTGGGCATCGGGGTTAATAGAAAGTAAGGCGCCGCTGTCCATCGCATATGAAATCCAACTCCAGTCCAGGTCGAGGCGATGCGGATTGGCATTGATCTCGATAACCACCTGGTTGGCCACACAGGCGTCAATAATTTTTTTATGATCAATAGGGTAGCCGTTGCGGCTCAGCAACAGCCTACCGGTAAGATGGCCCAGGATCGTGGTATAGGGGTTTTCTATGGCTTTTATCAGCCGCTCCATAGCTTTTGTTTCGTTCATGTACAGGTTGCTGTGTATGGAAGCGATCACAAGGTCAAATGTGGCCAGTACTTCATTGCTGTAATCCAGGCTGCCGTCGCCAAGGATATCACACTCGATACTTTTATAAATTTTGAAGGGCGCCAGCTTTTCATTCAGCATATCGATGGCCTGATGCTGCTGTATAATACGTTCTTCGGTAAGCCCATTAGCATAGGCCGCCGATTTGGAGTGGTCGGAGATGACCAGGTACTCCATTTTTTTATCGATCAGCGCTTTGGCCATTTCCTCTATTGTAAAGAGCCCATCGGACCAGGTGCTGTGATTGTGCACGATTCCCCTGATGTCGCTAACCTGGATCAGTTGGGGGAGCTCATTCTTCGCAGCATGGTCGATTATGGAAACAGATTCACGTAAACAGGCGGGGATATAGGGGAGTGTTGCTTTTTCAAAGATCTCGGATTCACTGTTGAAAGCAGTAGATTCAAAATTGCCGGGATAAAACCGTTGCAGGAAAGCCGCCGAGAACTCTGGTGATGAAGAAGTGGTAAATAAAAACTGGGGAATGCGCTCCTGAACAGCATATACCCGGAGGCGAAGCCCGTTGTTTAATTTATAGAGAACACTTTGGTCTGTTTCTTCCAGCAGTTCGGGAGGATAGGCTGTTTGAAACTTTTGCTTAATGGTGTCCAGCTGGTCTGCTATAATAAATTCCAGCTCATGCAGGGTAGGCAGCTGCCGGTAGTAATTACCGGTATTCCATACCTTATCAGTTCCAAAAAGCTTTTCAAGATAGTTTTGAATAGAGGGAAAGAGCTCATGGATCTGTGCATAAAGGAAATGCCCTTTATGCTGCGTATAAAAATTGATGGATTCTAATATTTTTACCTGGGTCTTTTCCCCAAACCCTTTATAACGCGTTAGTCGGTTCTCGATACAGGCATATTCTAGTTCGCCCACAGAAATGATCCCCATCTCTTTCCAGATGACATGGATTTTTTTGGGCCCCAGCCCTTTCAACTCAAGCATTTCGGTAACTCCCGGAGGCGTATCGGCCAAAAGATCTTCCAGGACCTTCATTTTCCCTGTGTCCATCAATTCAATGATCTTTGCGGCCACGGACGCACCCAGCCCTTTGATCCCCGCATAACTGCTGCGGTCCATTGCTGTTAGCTGTTCTTCGAGTCGTTCGATATGGAAGGCGGCGATTGAGTAGGTTTTGGCCTTAAACGCATTCTCGCCGTGGATATCCATTAATTTGGCCAGCAATTCAAAATGACTGGCAATGGTACTGTTGTTCATGACTGCAAAGTAGGAAAGCAGGCGCAATAAAAAAAGCCTTCCATCCGGAAGGCCTTTGAATTTCTTTTTGAAAAGAGATTCTTATTTTTTCTTCGCTGCTGCCTTTTTAGGAGCTGCTTTTTTTGCTGCTGCTTTTTTAGGAGCCGCTTTTTTTGCTGCTGCTTTTTTAGGAGCTGCTTTTTTTGCTGCTGCTTTTTTAGGAGCCGCTTTCTTTACTGCTGCTTTTTTAGGAGCTGCTTTTTTTGCTGCTGCTTTTTTAGGAGCTGCTTTCTTTGCTGCTGCTTTTTTAACTGCCATTTTTTTTGAATTTAATGATTAGTAAATAATGGATTATCGGCGGTAAAATTATACAATTATTTAATGCCGCCAAATTTTTTTTCCACAATTTATTCAGTCACAGCAAAAAGCATCATTACGCCTGGGCTTCGCTTACAGAAACAAAGGTTCTGTTCTTCCTTCCTTTTCTGAATTCAACGATACCATCAGACAAAGCAAACAGGGTGAAATCTTTTCCAACGCCTACATTTTTACCAGGATGGTAAACGGTGCCACGCTGACGAATGATAACATTACCGGCAATCGCAGGCTGTCCTCCGAAGATTTTCACTCCAAGACGCTTGCTTTCTGAATCACGGCCGTTTTTAACGCTACCTTCTCCTTTCTTATGTGCCATTTTTTACGAGTTTAAAAGTTGATACGATTAAAAAGCTCACAGGATGATCATACATCAGCCCGTTTACTATTCAATTTAAATGAACGCTTTTATTAAGCGATATTCGTTACTTTAATTTTTGTATAAGCGGTACGGTGCCCTTTCTTTTTGTGAAAGCCCTTTCTTCTTTTTGTCTTGTAGGCAATCACTGTATCCCCTTTAACGTGGTCTACAATTTCTGCACTTACTTTAGTGGCAACATTACCGCCGACAGATAACGTTCCATCAACGTGGGCCAGTAAAACTTCCAGGTTCACAGCGTCACCGGAATTGCCTTCGATATGTGGCACAAACAGAGTTTGATCTTTTTCAACTTTAAATTGTTGACCGGCCACCTTAATAATTGCTATCATTGTCTAAAAATTAGGACGGCAAAGGTAAGGAGATTTTTTAATTTTGCAAACAGAACCTTTAAATATATCTTCCTTTATCGATCCCTTCTCTCTTAACAAGCATTATATTTGTGGTTCCGGTACGCCGGCAGCATCGAAAAAATGAATTAATGCAATGAAATTCAAATCCTTCCTGGCCAAGCCCTTTGCATCGATTGTTTCCAAAAATATTAAAAAAGGAATGCAGACGGCGGTTGAAGACCAGGAAAATATTCTGAAATACCTGATTAAAACGGCGAGGCCCACCCAGTTTGGGAAAGAGCATAAGTTTTCGGAACTTAATGATTACAAACAATTTAGGCAAGCTGTTCCTGTCCGCAATTACGAGGAGCTCAAATCATACATTGAAGAAATAAAGGCTGGTAAGCACAATGTACTCTGGAAGGGGCAGCCGCTGTATTTTGCCAAAACCTCTGGTACGGTAAGCGGCACCAAGTATATACCGATTTCCAAAGAATCGATCAGCAACCATATCAACGGGGCGCGGAACGCCTTATTATGTTATATGGCGGAAACCGGGAATACCGCTTTTGCGGATGGAAAACTGATTTTTTTAAGCGGTTCGCCGGTTTTGGAGCGGGTAGGCGGTATTCCTACCGGCCGTTTGAGCGGTATTGTAAACCATCATGTACCCCGGTATCTGCGGAAAAACCAGCTTCCGGAATATGAAACTAATTGCATTGAAGATTGGGAAACCAAGCTGGGGAAAATCGTAGACGAAACCATCCGGCAGGATATGACATTGATCAGCGGTATTCCACCATGGATGCAAATGTACTTTGATGAGCTGATCCGGCGGTCCGGTAAGCCTGTTGGGGAGCTGTTCCCGAATTTTTCGGTAATGGTCTACGGCGGAGTGAATTTTGAACCCTATCAGGCAAAATTATTTCAAAGTATCGGGCGGAAAGTGGACGGTATCGAAACCTTTCCGGCATCCGAGGGATTTTTCGCTTTCCAGGATACGCAAACCGAACCGGGATTATTGCTCAATACCAACAGCGGCATCTTTTTTGAGTTTATCCCCGCAGAGGACATCGGCAAGGAAAACCCGCGGCGGCTATCGCTGGGAGAAGTGGAAACAGGAGTGAACTATGCGCTGATCATCAATAGCAATGCGGGTTTGTGGGGATACGATATCGGAGATATGGTAAAATTTGTGTCAGTGAATCCTTACCGGTTGGTGGTTACAGGGCGTACCAAGCATTTTATTTCGGCCTTTGGAGAGCATGTGATCGGGGAGGAAGTGGAATACAGCCTGTTGCGGGCAGCCAAAGAACACAATATACATATTACGGAATTTACCGTGGCCCCATATGTAAGTTCGGATGCTGGGAAATCGTACCATCAGTGGTTTGTTGAATTTGAAAATGAGCCGGAAGATCTGCAGCATTTTTCGCAAAAGGTAGATCAGTATCTCCGGGAAAAGAACTCCTATTATGATGACCTGATTTCGGGGAATATTCTGCAGCAGCTGATCATTACGCCTGTAAAGAAAAACGGGTTTATCGATTATATGCGCTCTATTGGAAAACTGGGGGGACAGAATAAAGTACCCCGTTTGAGCAACGACCGCAAAATCGCCGAAGGCCTGACGCAATGGCTCCGGAATTAAGCATTTTTTTATTCTTGAAACAGCCCCTATCTTAGCCGCCTTAAGAAAAGAACACTAGAAAAGTAAATGGGAGACGAACGTATGATAAAACGAATCGCCATTTTTGGCTCCACCGGTTCTATCGGAAAGCAGGCTTTGGATGTCATAGAAAAGAACCCGGATCAGTTTTCTGTAGAAGTATTAACGGCGTTTTCAAATGATCAGTTGCTGATTGAACAGGCGCTGACGTATAACCCGAATATTGTTGTCATCGGCGATGAAAACAAATATGGCGCTGTAAAAGACGCGTTGGCAAAAACAGATATTAAGGTCTTTGCCGGTGAAGATGCATTGGAAGAAGTGGCCGGCATGGATGTATACGACCTGATGCTGGCGGCTATTGTGGGCTTTGCCGGGTTTAAGCCAACCATTAAAGCGATAGAGAATGGAAAGGCCATTGCCCTGGCTAATAAAGAAACCCTCGTAGTTGCGGGGGATATAGTGATGCAAATGGCGGTGGACAACCGTGTACCCATCATCCCGGTAGATTCCGAGCACTCCGCAATCTTCCAGTGCCTGATCGGGGAAACCCGCAATAAGATCGAAAAGGTATACCTCACAGCTTCAGGCGGACCATTTATCGGACGGAAGCCCAACTACCTCGTTAATGTTAAAAGAGAGCATGCCCTCCAGCATCCTAACTGGGAAATGGGGGCCAAGATCTCCATCGACTCTGCTACCTTAATGAACAAAGGGTTGGAAATGATTGAGGCAAAATGGCTTTTTAACCTGAAGCCCAATCAGATCGATGTGCTTATTCATCCGCAAAGTGCCATTCACAGCATGGTGCAATTTGAGGATGGCAGCATCAAAGCGCAGATCGGGTTGCCGGATATGCGGTTGCCCATCCAGTATGCCATGGGATTTCCGTCGCGGATCCTGAATGACCACCCACGCTTTGATTTTAAGCGGATGAATACATTTACGTTTGAAGAACCCGATCTGAAAACATTCCGCAACCTGGCCCTGGCCATGGAAGCGCTGGAAACCGGTGGAAACCTGCCCTGTATCATGAACGCCGCAAACGAAATTGCGGTATACGCGTTCTTGAAGAACCGGATCGGATTCCTGGAAATGACCGATGTGATCGAAAAAGTAATGGCACAGGTAATACATATACAACAACCCACACTGTCCGATTATTTTGAAAGCGATGCCGAAGCCCGCACCCTGGCGGCCGACATCATCCGGTTATAAGCAATTGTTAATTGTTGCCCTGCGCCGGTTATTTTAAATTTGATACCTGATATTTGGATTTTGATATTTTAGAATTTAGGGCTTAGAATTTAGAATGTAGCGTTTAGAATTTTATCACCCTATCTTTGCCATCTTAATAAATGATATATCTTAATAATACATGGTTTTATTAGCATTTAACTGGTCGGCCCTTGGTGCCAATATAGGTCAGTTTATATTGTCATTCTCCATTCTGATTGCTTTACACGAGTTTGGACATTTTATTACGGCCAAATGGTTTGGCTGCCGCGTTGAAAAATTTTACCTGTTCTTTAATCCCTGGTTCTCCCTCTGGAAAAAGAAAATAGGAGAAACAGAATATGGTATCGGTTGGGTGCCTCTCGGCGGCTACGTGAAGATTAGTGGTATGATCGATGAAAGCATGGACAAGGAAGCCATGAAACAGCCGGCACAGCCCTGGGAGTTCCGTTCAAAGCCCGCCTGGCAGCGCCTGATCATTATGTTAGCTGGGGTGATCATCAACTTTGTATTGGCACTGATCATATTTGCGATGATCCTTTTTGTATGGGGAGAGGAAAAATTGCCGGTGGCTAATATGAAATATGGAATTGCCGCCGATTCCATGGCGCTGAAAGTAGGATTACGGGACGGTGACATCATAACGAAGGTGAATGGGCAGGAGCTGAAATATTTTGACGAACTGCCCAAACGGCTGCTGCTGAGCGAAAAAAATACGCTTAGCGTAACAAGAGATGGTAAGGATACGATGATCAATTTTCCTCCCGGATTTTTGAAAGAACTGAGCCGTAACCAGCTAAAGAATTTTGTTTCTGTGCGTTTTCCCAATGTAGTAGACAGCGTAGATGAGTCCATTGCGAAATTTACTTCCGGCCAGTTGCTAAAAGGCGACCGCATCGTTGGCATTAACGGGGTGCCGGCATTGTATTATAGCGATTTTGCAAAGCGGGTAAAAAACTACAAGAACCAGGTGGTTACCCTTACTGTGCTTCGCAATAATACAGACACGGTACAGGTTGGAGCTAAACTGAATGATGCCGGGAAAGTGGGATACAGCACCCAGTCTGCTTTAAAGTTCATCAGTTTTGAAAAGAAAGAATACGGTTTCCTGGAGTCCATCCCCGCCGGAATTAAATATGGCGTGAACCGGTTGCTGGAATATATTGAGGGCATCAAACTGTTGTTCACATCAAAAGAACATGCGGTAAGCGATAACCTGGGTAGTGTGATCAGCATTGGTAAAACCTTTGGCGGATCCTGGGACTGGGAGCGCTTCTGGACCATGACGGGTTTATTCTCCATCATCCTGGCCTTTATGAACGTGCTGCCGATACCGGCGCTTGATGGCGGCCATGCGCTGTTTACCTTATACGAAATGATCACCGGACGGAAGCCGGGCGATAAATTTATGGAATATGCCCAAATGGTAGGTATGGTGTTATTGCTGGGACTAATGGCCTATGCGCTGGGGCTTGATATTTTCAGGCTTTTTAAATAAGGCCTGCCGCTATTGGGAAATCATAATCCTGCAACAAATGCAATCAAACCTGGGAAAAGCAATGGCCCTTTGCCTGACCGTGTTCCTCATTGCCTGCAATACGGAGGAGGAGCAGGCCGCACCGGTGGTAAGCAAAAAGGATACCGTTGTTGCAGTGCCATCGTCCCCCCGGTTATTAAAACAGACACTGGATACAGCTACCACGTCCTATCAGTTTATAAAGGGGTTGGTAATGAGTGAGGCGCCGGATGGCCGGTATAAGGAGCTGAACCTTGACAGCCTGCCTTTCTTTATTGCGCTGGAAGAAGAGGGGATGCCTTATACAGTTTACTACTCTATTGTTGCCAGAGAAGATCTGAACGGAGACCGGATTCCGGATTACATAGTCCGGAGAGAATCGGAGGGGATGTTGGGAGGAAGTGCACAAACCAACAGTCAGCTGGATTATTATATCATGAAGGACAGCCTCCGGTACGCCCAGCGGCATTCCATACTAACATATGCGCCATTTTCTTATAACATCATTTCAGATTACCGGTTTGATAAAGATGTGCTAACTGTTTCACTTTCAAAAAACTTCCGGACCTATCCGGATGCTAATGAAACGCCACCGCATGATTTCAGTTTTGTTTATAAAGACGGCAACCTTTATGAAACCAGCTATCTTACCAACTGCACGCTTGGGAAACAGAAGGATAAATATATTTTCTTTGAAGGGCCGGTAACCGTGATACGGAAACGCAGCATCAACCAGCATAATTTTACCGAAACACTGGAAGAGAAAAAACGCGCCGGAGATACCAGTATCACCGCCAGTTTATCGGGTTGTGATAATACCCAGCTCGATTTTGAAGTGGGCATTCCCCATAGCAACACTGATACCAGCAGCGTTGCTGCAAAAAAAGAATTATTGCTTACACTATTGCAATCCCTTACAGGCAGTACCCGGTTTGCCAGGGAGCTTACGCAACTGGCGCACTATTATGAAGCACATGGTTACCAGGAGGGCGGGGTGAATGTGGATGACCGGCTTTCGGGTTCGGTTTGGATCCGGAGGCAGGCTGACGGCGTGTTGTCGGTCCGTGTTGATGTACTCATTACCGAGAATGAAAAACAGGGAGATAACTGGGAGGTGCTAAACCGCGCGAGATAACGTGACGGATGCCACCGATGTGCCAACGCTTTTCCGGCAATCCGGTCTTGTTTGCGCTGCAAGCTGCTCAAGAGGAATATTCATTTTGAATAGTGTTCTATACCCCGGAGGGTTCCTCTAATAGATGGCTGGCTCTTGCCGGTTAAAAAATATAATCGCCCTGCTCTTTGTTGTAATACCCTTACGTCCATTTTTTACATTATGGTCAATACATGACTTACAGGTCGGTAAGGTAATAAAAACCCAAGAAACTGATTTTCAGAAACTTGGGTCTAATTTGTGGAGGCGAGGGGAGTCGAACCCCTGTCCAAACATATCCTCCAAAGGCCTTCTACATGCTTATTCCTTATATTATTTGTCGGCGCAGCACCGGAAAAGGACAAACCAATGAAACGCTTAGCTGTATGCGTCTTTTGCTACAGGCACAGCCTATTGCAGCAGCATCCTGTTTTTGTTTGATGAGTCGGCGGCGGAGCGTGGTAACAGAACAACCGGCTCAACGCGGCCCTAATGACTACTTAATCACTGATTAGGCAGCCATGGCATACTGAGTATTGCCATTTATAGTTTGAGTATTCAGATTTACGGGCTAATTACACAACGCCCGGCATGCTTCTACCTTCAAAGATCTACGCTGTCAAAACCAAACGCCCCCTGGCGGTTGTTCATTCAAAAATCAGCATACAAAGGTACGGATTAATCAGCAGATTTATGACGTTCAATTGTGTTTGCTGCAGTGCTTCATTTTTCTTTTTAAAGTAGCTACCGCTTATCTGATTTTTTTTAATACTTTTTCCACGCGTTTCCGTTTGCTTTCTTTTTCAAAATCGTTCAGCCGCGCTGAAAGCGTTTGAATAAAGGCTGCTTTATTGTGTTCGTTAATAATAGATACAGCATTTTCTGCATACATGGGCAACTGGTTGGCAGGGCAATAGCCTAATTGTTCATTTAAGAGGCTAAATGCACCAGCTGCATATTGCTTTACCGCACATAGCCGGATGAGGATGGCTACAAAATGATCTCTTGTAATTACGGAGCCGCCCTCCGCCGCGGCCGCCATTGCCGGAAGGGCCTGGAAGACCGCCTTGGAATTTTCAGCGGCAATGTAATTTAGTGCCGCCATGGCGCCCCATTGTAGCCGGTTGTTTTTGCTGCCAAGGAGCCGGATAAAGTCACTAAAATAGGGTGCAATGAGGGTGGGCTTCAAGTTGCCGACCTCATACAGGGTTTTGATGCAATCGTGCTGAATGTCTTTGTTTTTATTGGACAGGTTTTCCACAAGCTCCCGGACGGCTTTTTTATTATTTGTTATTGCTATTTGTGTTGCCAGTTCCTGGTTGGGCACTTCATCGTTGCGCCCCATGGATGTAGCTAATTGTGCGATAATGCTCATGACGTTGTTTTTGGATTTTACGAAGCTTGTTATACACCTTGTCAATAATAATACGATCAGCTGTTGTAAGGTAGCAAGAAGCAGGAAATCGGAGAGAAATATTTTTATAGCGGCAGGCCGATATGCGGGTTCCGCACCATTTACTATCTTAGCGCTGTTACGATCGATAATCAAACAAACCAGAGATGCGGGATATACTTACAGATGAACAGCGCGGTGCTATGGCAGGTCCGGTTTCCGGGCACACAGGCCGGGAAAATATTTTCTTTGATCTGGATGGTACTTTAACCGATTCCGGAACCGGAATCATCAATTCCGTGTTATATGCGCTGGAGAAAATGGCAATCGAGGAGCCGCATCCGGACGAACTGTCGCGATTTATCGGACCTCCGTTGCATCACACCTTTAGTACCCGCTATGCCCTTACCGATAAGGATACGGACAGGGCCGTGCGCTTTTACAGGGAATACTTCAGTGAAAAAGGATGGGCCGAAAACCAGGTTTACTCCGGTATAAGCATCATGTTAAACGGGCTGGCAAAAAAATACCGGCTATTTGTGGTTACTTCAAAACCAGAAGTATTTGCACGAAGGATCGTTACCCATTTTGACCTGGAGCCTTTTTTTGAGCAGGTTACGGGCAGCCGGCTTGACAATACCCTTACGGATAAAACAGAACTGATCCGATACACCCTGTCATTGCATCAGCTGGATCCGGAAAAGACCCTGATGGTGGGCGACCGGAAATATGATATTATAGGAGCAAAAAACAACAGGGTCGCAACTGCCGGTGTATTGTACGGGTACGGTACCGAGGCCGAACTGCTGGAACACGGGCCGGATCACTTGCTGATGACCGTAGAAGACCTCAGCCGGCTCCTGCTTAACGAATAATTGATATTGATTTTTTGAAGGACGGATTTGCTGTTATACGGATCTTGCCTATCTTGCTATAATGAAACGAATTCTTTGTATTGTTCTTTGCTGCTTTTTTGTAAAACTGGCTGCTGCCCAGGCCTCCTTTCAGTTTGCCCAGATCTCTGATCTGCATATCGGTTCCAATAACGCCGACGAAGATCTCCGGCGAACCGTAAAAGATATCAATGCCAATCCGGATATTCGGTTTGTGATCGCTTCCGGCGATATCACCGAGTTTGGAGCGGATGCAGAAATAAAACTGGCGAAACAAATTCTGGACTCACTGAACAAGCCCTGGTACATCGTTCCGGGTAATCATGACGACAACTGGTCCGAGAGTGGCACTAATACCTTTAACCGCGTATTTGGCAATGAAGTATTTGCCTTCAGTTATGGGGGCATTCATTTTTTGGGCGCCAACTGCGGTCCCAATATGAAAATGAGTCCGGGACAGGTGCCATACGGTAATATCGTATGGTTAGATTCAGTGCTTGCCACCATTCCTGCAAGGGAGCCGGTGATATTTGTAGATCACTATCCCCTGGATTCTTCGTTAAACAACTGGTACGAGATCGCCGACCGGTTGAAAAAGCACAATATACAGCTTTACATGTGCGGCCATGGCCATCAGAATCGCCGGTATGATTTTGAAGGGATACCTGGTGTAATGGGACGTTCGAACCTGCGGGCAAAAGATAGCATCGGGGGCTACAATATCATCACCATCGAAAACGGACGTGCCACTTACCGCGAGCGGAAGCCGGGGATGGAAACAAAAAAAGAGTGGGCTGCCGTGGTATTAAAAGATCATCACCTGGAAAGGGATACACGTAGCTGGTTCCGGCCATCGTATGCAATAAACCAGCGCTATCCTCAGGTAAAAGAAATCTGGCGCTACCAGGATTCTTCGGATATCGGGAATGGGTTCGTATTGTATAAAAACCGGATCATTACGCCCGACAGCCGCGGGAGGGTGCTGGCCATTGATCCGGATGCCAACCGGGTAGTATGGCGGTTTGTAACAGGCGGAAAGATCTACGCAGCTCCAGCTATAGAAAAAAACAGGATCGTCATCCCTTCAACGGATGGCACCATTTATTGTTTGAATGCAGACAACGGTTCTTTACTTTGGTCCGTGCCTACCGCAAAATCGATCGTTGCTACGCCGGTTATAAGAAATGGAGCTGTGTTTGTGGGATCTTCCGAAGGTAAGTTCAGGGCACTCCGGTTATCGGATGGGAAAGCAATATGGGAATATGATGCTATAAAAAACTTTGTAAAAGCGGTTCCGCTTTATACAGAAGGTAAACTGATCTTTGGTAGTTGGGGTAACGAATTGTATGCCCTCAGTAGCAAAACCGGGAAGGCAGAATGGGTCTTCCGGGACGGCTACAGCAACCGGATGCTTTCGCCGGCATCCTGTTTGCCGGTTACTGCTTTTGGCCGCATTTTTATGGTGGCGCCAGACCGGTATATGACGGTATTGGATGCTACCACCGGCAAGCTGATCTGGAAACACCGCTGGAATGAGCACTGGGTGCGGGAGTCAATGGGGCTGTCGGCAGATAAAAAACTGGTATTTGCCAAAACCATGCAAGGACACCTGGTGGGTGTAGATACTAAAGCCGATAGCGCTGTTGTTGTCTGGAAAACAGAAAATGTATTTAACTATGAACTCAACCCTTCAACAATCACCGAGCAGAAAGGGCGGGTATATGCCTTTAGCGATAAAGGCGTAATTGCCGCATTTGACCGCAAAACCGGCGCTACCGTGTGGGTGCATAAAGTAGCCAATTGCCTGGTGCATGATCTTCAGTTTATCAACGACCACAAAATAGCCATAACAACCATGGATGGGAAGATAGTCGTACTACAAATCAGCAATTAATGGAGCCTGCGGATTATCATATTATTCATTCCGGTGATGGCTCCGATAGTGTGGGGATCTCCGGAACAACGATCAGTTTTCATTCAACACGGGGAGCTTTCACAGAGTCGATGCAGGTGTTCATTGAAAATGGCCTGAAATATTATTTGGAACAATACCAGCCAGCAGAACTTAACATACTTGAGATTGGTTTCGGTACAGGGTTAAATGCCTTGCTGACTGTACTGGCTTTAAGTATGCCACAGCTTTACACCCGTTATACAAGTATCGACCGGTACCCGTTGCCGGCGATGGTTTACGGCCGGCTTAATTACGATACATTTGCCGGGAGCACTGGTATATATCAGCAATTGATGACGGCTTCCTGGAACCGTGAAGTACCAATCGGGGAGCGCCTGCTGCTGCAAAAAATTCGGGCAGATTTACTGGAATATCAGCCGGAGGGCGTATACGATATTTGTTATTTTGATGCGTTTGCGCCGGATGATCAACCTGAACTATGGACGCCTGGAGTTTTCAAAAAAATACGAAGCCATATGAGAGATGGCGGGGTACTGGTTACGTATTGTTCCAAATCCGTAGTGCGTAGAACCCTGGCTGAGGTCGGGTTTGCTGTAGAGAAACTCAAGGGGCCGCCCGGAAAAAGGGAAGTCGTACGAGCTACTGCTGTGTCAGGGTTTTCCGGCTACTAGTGGCTTGCCACGAATCTTCCGGATCATTTTTTTGATGATCCAGATAAAGAACAGGACGAACAATACTGCCATGATAACCGGTATCAGGAAACTTAGAATCGACCCGCCTACGGCAGCGGCATTTTCACCGGTGGCCACCACATTGTTGCCCATACCCAGTGTTGTTTTACTACTCAGCAGCCGCAACAAACCGGTTCCTGAAGCAATCAGGCCGGCACCGCCGCCACCGGCAATAATACCAATGATCCATTTCATCCAGTCGTTTTCAATTGGGATCACCGAGGTGGCCAGCAGGGTACCGGCAACCGCGGCTAAAGGTGTTGCAATGGTATCCAGGATATTGTCGATAAAGGGAATATAGTAGCCGGCAATTTCGAAGACCGTGGCAATGCCTAATGCCACCAATGCAGGCGTAGAAGAAAGCCAGAGGAAACTTTCAGAGAAGTGAAAGAGATCGAACCGCCCAGCAAGCCCGGCCACCAGCATGGGTACAAAAACCCTGAAACCGCAGCAGGCGGCCAATGCAATGCCCAAGGCGGCCGCAGAGAAGGTTTGCACATCCCAGTTCATACTGTAAGTTACACCAATTTTAAGAACCAATAATTGATTTTTGAAGGTGGGCGCTGGCCGGTATGGTCGTATTGCCTTAGAAGCGCCGGCTTGTTTGATTTTCACTGGCGGCGGATAACACAATTGAAGTTTGCAGATTTCGGCATCCGCAATGCCATATTGCATAAAAAAGCGCTGTTGAACACGGCTCGCTGTAAAGGACTCTGGTTGCTGTTTTCCTTTTATACAGTTCTGGCAAGGGCCTGCATCTCATTAAATGTATACCGGTATACACCCGGTTGTTCCTGCCTTGCTGCGCCGATCATTGCCCGGGCCACATCGTTTGCTTCAATGGCTTTGTATTTGGTCCAGGAACCGGAAAATAAAGCCGATGCGGGCTTCATGATCCGCTGGCTGATGGCTTCTATCCGTCGCTTTTCTTTTCTGTTACCCAGTAACAGGGCCGGTTGCATAATATGCAAACAGGGCATACCGGAAGCAATAAGATCTGCTTCTGTTTTTCCTTTCAGTTGCAGATAAAAGTTACGACTGCTGCTGTTGGCACCTACAGCAGATACCAGTACCATTTTCCGGCAGCCTGTTTCCTGCGCCATCCTGCATACCCGCAGCGGGATATCATGATCAATTTGCCAGTATCGTTTTTTATCGCCGCCCATTTTTTTAAGGGTGGTGCCAATCGCACAAAACACTACATCCACATCTATGAGAGCCAGCAGCAGCGATTCGGCGTCATTGAAGTCAACCAGCTTTATTTCCTGTTTGGCGTGTATCGGTTCCGACGGCCATCGCACCAGTGTTTTTACCCTTCCATATTCCGGATCGCGGACGAGTTCCTCTAGCAAATGCGATCCGATAAGACCTCCGGATCCGATGATTGCTGCGGTTTTTTTTCCCATAAAAAGAATAATGTTACTTTGCAATAGTTTAAAGCTATGGAAATTTTAGATCATTTTTCTTTAAAACCCTATAACAGTTTTGGTATTCAGGCTGAGGCCCGGTATTTTGTTCAAACAACTTCCGTTGCCGAATTAAAGGAAGCGCTTGAATGGGCTGAAAAGCGAACATTACCCACACTGGTGATCGGAGGAGGAAGTAATATCCTTTTAACGGAGCCCTATAACGGGCTGGTTATAAAAAATGAGTTGCTGGGGTACGAAGTGTTAAGCAGGGATGACGATTTTATTTTTGTAAAAGTATGCGCAGGGGAAGTATGGCACCAGTTTGTAATGCATTGCCTGGAACATCAATATGCAGGAGTAGAAAACCTGGCATTGATCCCCGGTTGTGTGGGCGCCTCCCCGATGCAGAATATTGGTGCATATGGCGTGGAGATCCGGGATGTATTCCAGGAGCTGACTGCGGTACACCGACATGAAGGATATACCCGCATATTTTCCAATGAAGAATGTGCATTTGGATACCGGGAAAGTGTTTTTAAGAATACATACCGGGATCAGTTTGTGATCACGGATGTAACCTACCGCCTCCGGACAAAACCCGTATTTAATATTGAGTACGGTGCCATACGCCAGGAGTTGGAGCGATTGCGTGTTTCAGAACTTTCGATACAGGCCATAGCAAGGGCCGTAATCAATATCCGCTCTTCAAAACTTCCGGATCCAGCAGTGATTGGAAATGCCGGAAGCTTTTTTAAAAATCCTTCAGTCGACCGGGCGAAATATGAGGCACTGAAAACCGTCAATCCCGAACTGGTAGCCTATGAAAATGAAGACGGAAGCATGAAGCTGGCGGCAGGCTGGCTCATTGAGCAGGCCGGATGGAAGGGCTACCGGAAGGGCGACGCAGGGGTGCATGAAAAACAAGCCCTGGTACTGGTAAACTACGGGAAAGCCACCGGCAGTGAGATCCTTGAGTTGTGCAATCAGGTAATCGATTCGGTGATGAAAAAGTACGGTGTGGAATTGCACCCGGAAGTAAATATTATTTAAAATATAGCCATCAGTTATCGGCGATCAGATTTTAGTATTTAGAATTTAGTGCTTCATTTGGTTCTTGTTATTTGTATGCTGATATTTTTCAATGCTCCATCCACAGCCAGATTTTGCTTTTAGAATTTAGCTCTTTGTATTTAGCGTTGAGAATTTAGTGCTTTCATCTCAAAATACCTACTTTTGCGCAAATTTTGTAAAAATGAAAAAATCTTTATTGCTAACAATGGCCTGCGTGTTTACAGGAATGACCCTGTTTGCACAAAGAAGTTTTTATGGTCGCCCTGTACGTTTGGGATTTAAGGTTGATCCCGTATTTGTAAATACCCTGCGCCCTCTTGAAAACGGCCTGGAAAAAGATGGTTCCGGTTTTGGTGTGAACTATGGGCTGATGGCCGATGTGCAGTTCTCGGATACGCGCGGCGCTTTCGCAACGGGTTTGGAAGTTGCACATGCATCTTCCTCCATCCTGATCAAAGATGCTTCAAAAGGATTGTACTCCGGCAACGACAACCAGAAGTATAAATTGAAACTGCAGTATCTGCAGATCCCGCTGAGTGTAAAACTAAAGACCAATGATATCAACGGTCTCCGCTGGTGGGGACAATTTGGTACGTACATGGGGGCGCTGATCGGCTCCCGGTTAGATTACACTTCAGGAGACAAATCTGAAGACAATGTAAATGCAATGAGCAAGACCAATAAATTGAATATGGGGCTGCTTTTAGGGGCGGGTGGTGAATACCGGCTTGCAGAAAAAACGGATCTGTATTTTGGACTGGGTTTTGAAAACGGATTTACCGATATTACCAGAAACAAAGACTGGAAGGATGATAAAGTAGCGTTGAACCGTTGGGCATTGCGTCTCGGTGTGTTTTTCTAAATAAAATGATTGTGAAGGGAAAAGGCCGTAACGATGTTACGGCTTTTTTTATGTCCTGCAAAAAAGGGCGACAGTGCTGTCGCCCGGTGTTTGGAGGGGTTAGTGGTATACATTCAAACAAATTGTCTAAAAAGGCTCATTCCTGGAAAAAGCCGCTGCGTCTGGGGTATGTGATTTTGAATCATCAGAAAAGGCCGCCCGGCTATCCCGCGTATTTTTTTGTACCGCAATAGCCGCAAAAATGCTGAGGGTAAAGGATATGGCATAAAATCCTTTTTCACTTTTTGTAAGCGTGGCATTCCACAATCCAACCGTCAGCAAAACAATGGACAGGACGGTTGTAAACCAGGCAATGCCATAATAGAGATTGGTAACCGGAATACCTTCCAGTTGATCCCTAACCGCTTTTTGTACAGATATGGCGGAAAAAAGTCCGAACATTAACACGGTAAAATAGTAGCCTTTTTCATTTAGCTGCATTTCGGCATTCCACAAACCGATAATATAAGCCGTTACACCGGTTAGCAGGGCAAACCAGGAGGCGGCGATAAAAGCATTGGATGGTTGTTGCGTTTGTTTCATAATTCTTATTTTATGAGCACAAATCTATAAGGACACACAATGTCTTTTTTTGACAAATGTCAAAAAGCCTTCCTTGAATTGTTAAAAGCGGCTCCGGATCCGGCTAAGTGTTTCGGGACTGACACCGAGGTAAGAAGAGATCTGTCCCAGCGGTACGCGTTCCAGGATATGCGGCGCTTCCTCCATCAGGTGTGCATAGCGTTCGGTGGCTGTTCGCAACTGGGCATTTACATAACGTTCTTCCAGCCGGATATAGTATTGTTCATAAATGATCCGTACCAGGCGTTCTATTTCATGATGGGTGTCAAACAGGCGGGTTAGTTGTTCTTTTGATATACTCCATAATATACAGCCTTCCAAAAGTTGAATGTTCTCCATGCTGGGTTGCTGTGTGATAAAGCTGTGAAAGGATGTAATAAAATGCGCTTCAAACCCAAACCAGTTGGTGAGCTCTTTTCCATCCACATTGATATAACCCCGTAATGCGCCCTGTTGCAAAAAGTAAAGTTGTTTGCATACCTGGCCTTCTGTGATCAGGAATTTTCCTTTTGCCAATACCCGCTCCTCAAAGTTTTCGGCAAGCGCTTCCCGGGCAGTGACGCTTAGCGGGTAGTATTGTTCAATGTGATGAAAAAGGAGCTTCATACGTTCCCTTCAGGAATTTAAATCGTCGGTGAAACTGAATGTAAAAATAAGCATTCCGTTGCTGCTTCTTAATCTTTCCGGAACAGCGCTGTAATTCACTCCGCCGAAATGAAGAACAGGAATAGCACGGTTTTAACGCTGCGGCGTGATCCAGGTCTTATTCCACTTTTTGAGTTCATACCCGGAGGCGGGCTCAATTTTAGCGACTTCTACCGGGCTTTTATTTTCTATAAAAACCCAGGCATGTACAGGAGCATTGGCTCGCACGGCCTGCTTTAATACGGTGTGATAACGGGTGCTGCTCTTCAATCTTAAGTCGAGGTAATATAGAGTCGCGGAAGGATATAAGGCCATGAAAACCGAATCGTTTTTTAAACGTAGGGAGCCGGGCATTAATAAGCCCTGGTACTGTATGGGCAGATGGTCTTTGGTAATTGTTGCTCTTGCGGCATGATGCTTCCTGTTACACGCCGGCAATCCAGCAACAGAAAGGGTCAATACCAGCAGCAGGTATTGTATTTTTTTCATGCAGGAATGAACTGTATTCATTTAAAATGATAAATAGTAGCTCAAAAGTAACAGAAAGCTAAAGAAATCGCTGGTAGGCAAGATATTGATGGGTGGATACTTCGGTAATACCGGCATCTGGAAACTGTTGTTGCAGCGCTTCTGTTAACACGCTCCGCAACTCAATAACGTTAATAGATTGCACCGGGATAACCTGGTATAGTTCCTTTGCATCGGTATAATTTAATGTAAGCCGGAGTCTGTCATAGGTCCAGGTGCCTTCTTTAATACCATGGGCGGTTTTTGTTGCTGTAAAACGAAATTGTCCGGTGGTGAAAGCATACCGGAATGTTCCGGAAACCCCGTTATCATACAGCTTCAGCGATAAAGCCTGGTACAATGAATCCGTAAGCTTCTGGTCGCCGGTTCTTACCGTAACATAACTTTTCATGCCGTCTTTTGCTACCGAAACCCAATTCCCGGGGTAGTCACTCAGCATATCGATAGGCCATACCAGCACTTTAAACTGTTGTTGTTGCTCATTCTTCAATAAAACGGTTGCCTTACCTGGTTTATGAGAGCGGATCGTAAGGTGATGACCGTCGGTAGTCACCTGCGCAATTTCTGGATGATCGTTGGAAACAGTAAAGGCGCTTCCGGTCAGCTTCAGGCTTGCGAGCGGAACCGTGGAATCGGCGCCAGCCCATAGTTTTAATACCGGGGGCTCTTTAGCGTCGTTTTTTTCAATTTCTCCAGCGTTTTTTTGGCAAGCCATTGCCGCACAGCAAAGGGCAATGATCGCCAGGTATCCTTTTTTCATAATGTATTCGTAAGCATGTTTCCCGGGTATAACGCAAAACAGAACCATGGTGCAACAGCCCGGGAAATATATTTTATCCGAACTGCACGGTAAATATTGTAAAGCAAACTGCAGCACAGCCCGTTTTGGTATCAGGCGCGGTTGGCCCTGCTTTTGATTGCCCAATCAGCAAATGAAGGAGATTAGCTACATTTGATCCAAATTTGATCTGCATTTATGCCCGATATCCGTTCTGTACAGGTAACCCGATACGTGACACCACTGCGTGAAGGCGGTTCGCTGCCCGCCATCGCGGAAGCTGATGATGGTTTTTTATACGCTCTTAAATTCAGGGGCGCCGGCCAGGGTGTAAAGGCGCTGGTGGCTGAATTCATCGGCGGAGAGGTGGCCCGTCTGCTGCAACTGAAAGTACCCGAACTGGTGTTCGCCTATCTCGACGAAGCATTCGGTCGTACTGAGGGCGACGAAGAGATCCAGGACCTGCTAAAGGCCAGCGAGGGCTGGAACCTGGCCCTGCATTACCTGAGCGGCTCGGTTACCTTTGATCCCGCGGTTACCGAAGTAGCGCCGCTCCTGGCCTCAACAATTGTATGGCTGGATGCCTTCCTCACGAACATGGATCGAACGGTAAGAAACACAAATATGTTATTATGGCACCGTGAACTCTGGCTGATCGATCACGGCGCCTGTCTGTATTTTCATCATAACTGGGAAAGCTGGCCTGAACAGATGAAAAGCAGCTTTCCGCTTATAAAAGATCATGTGCTGCTGAAAAATGCTTCGGAGCTGGAAGCCGCGGATGCTTTTTGCAGAAGCGTGCTCACAGAGCAGCGGCTGCATGAAGTTGTAAATGCGATCCCGATGGAGTGGCTGATGTATGAAGAAACACTTGGTGATCCTGAAGCAGCACGCGAAGTGTATTTGAAATTTCTCACCTGGCGGTTAAATCATTCTTCCACTTTTTTAAAAACGGCGCTGGATGCAAGAGTTGCTGGTATATGAGTATGCGGTGATCCGTGTAGTGCCACGGGTAGAACGTGAAGAATTTATCAATGTTGGGGTGATCGCGTTCTGTAAAAAAACAAGGTATTTGGAAAGCCTGATTTCAATAAACCGGGAAAAGCTGCATTGCGTTCACCCCGAAATCGATCTGGAATGTATTGAAAGCAATTTAAGAGCGTTCAGGGAAATTGCCGCCGGCGATCCAAAATCAGGGTCGGGGATTGCTCTATTGGATGCGCCTTCCCGTTTTCGCTGGCTTACCGCTACACGCAGTACCATGATCCAATGTTCGAAAGTGCACCCGGGAAAGGCGCTGGTTATGGATGGAGTGGTAGACCTGTTGCTCAAAAGATTTGTTTTATAAGAAAGGAAGTAAAGGTTGCCACGGGAAGCATCCAGGTTGATGACTATGCCTGGAACCGTTCGGCTTCTTTTTTGGGTTTACCGTATATTGCCTATTTTAGCCAGCTGATGCAAAAAGAGCAATTGCCATATCTGATCGGGCTGATCTCCGGGGAAAATGATGAGCATGCATTCAATGAACTGATGCGCTATTATTATCCCGGGTTGTTATCTTTTGCAAATTCCATTCTCAACGACCGAGCACTTGCCGAAGAGGTAATCCAGGACATCTTCGTGCAGATCTGGGAAAATAAAAAAACACTTCCTGCTATCAATAATTTATCCAATTATTTATACCGGGCGGTAAAATATTCCTGCCTGGCAGAATTATCCAAAAAGAAACGGATTCATTATGGCGATCTGGGCGAATCACTGGCGATGGCCTACACCAAATCCGATTCGAAGATTCTCAGCGAGGAAAGTTTAAAATATATTGCAGAAGCCATTAGCAAATTGCCGCCCCGGTGCCGGCTGATCTTCCGGCTGATAAAAGACGAGGGGCTCAAGTACAGCGAGGTGGCCAGCATTTTAGATATATCTGTAAAAACTGTGGAAGCACAGATGACCATCGCATTAAGGGCGCTTTCCTTAAGTCTTCAGGCTGCTTTCCCTGAGTACCGGAACAATTTTTTTTCAAAAAAAACCGGGTCTTCTTAAAAAAAACATCGTTCGTTTAGGGGTTTGCCCTTAAAAAACACACTATATAAAGGCGAAGGCTTTATATGGATAACGACCGGTTATTGGAACTATTAGGCAAAAGAAGTGCAGGTGAACTCACTTTGAAGGAGCAGATCGAGTTGGGGCAGCTTCTGAAAGAGCATCCCGATGACCAGTTGTTTTCGCTGGCCCTGGAGGAGTTGATGACGGTTCCTACCTCATACGCGGAGACGGTTCCCGAAAAAGCAGTGGATGAATTCATCAACCAGGTGCATCAGAAGATTGCCCGGAAAAGGAAGGGGGGACGGCGTTTTCAGATCAACCGGTGGCTGGGTGCCGCGGCAGCGGTGCTGATCCTGGTGCTGACGGGCATCGGCTATTACCGCAGCAGGGACGCTGGTAATACCGTACCGAACGTAGTGGCTACCAGGAAGGGGAACAAAACCAATATTGTACTTCCCGATGGTACAAAGGTTTGGGTTAATGCAGACAGCCGCCTGGCCTATGCCGCTTTATTTGGCCGGGATACAAGGGAGGTGGAATTAACCGGAGAAGCCTATTTTGATGTGGTGCACGACTCAAAACGCCCGTTTATCGTGCATACAAAAAATATTGACGTAAGAGTGCTGGGAACTGCATTTAATGTACGGAGTTATGCAAACGAACCGAGTACGCAAACTACATTGATAAGAGGGGCTGTTCAGGTTAGCCTGAAGCACGCAAAAGATAAAAAAATTATGCTGGCGCCGGGAGAAAAACTGGTGATTCAAAATACTTACCCTGTGCAATCATTAAATGGGGAACAGGCGCATCTTCCTCAGATTGAGTTGCTGGCAGTAAACTCCAACCCAGTGGATTCTTTTGTGTCGGAAACCGAATGGGTTAACAATAAACTGGTATTTGATAAAGACCATCTGGAGCAGATCATTCCGGTACTGGAGCGGTGGTATAATATAAGAATAGTGTGCAGGAATAAGCCCATTACTCAAACCTTCAGTGGAACATTTGAAAACGATAAGCTTGAAGACGTATTACAGTCACTACAACTGTCTGCAGGCATCAGATATAAAATCGAAAAAGAGGTGGTGACCTTTTATTAGAGTTTCGAACGGCGGCAAGTTTGCGGATATGTCTGCAACAGACCGGTCTGATGCACTTTGCATGATGCCTGTAATGTACAGCAGCACTGGATTTAAAGCTGCTGTGGGGAACGCTTTTGCATAAGAGAAGGTATATAAGGAAAGAGAGGGGCCTGCCATATTAAATAATTTTTAAGCGCGCTTCCGGATGATGTGAATTCAGATAATCCATATTACCTTCGCCCGCACATCCCCAATAAAGCCTTTTCGGTCCCTGAAACTTGCCTCCGGATATCCGGAGTACTTTTAAATTAAATCAAACCTTAATAAAATAAATACTATGACCGGTACAACATAATGCTTAAAAAAAAATGGGAAATGCTGGAACATTCCCCATCGAAAGACAGTACATAATTGCAGGATCTGCAATCATTTTTTCTATCTCATCCTTAAAACAAAAATATGAAAAAAAGTGATTGCCCTGGGAGTGCTATGCCAGGGCATTTGATTATCAAATATCTATTGTTGATGAAGCTCAGTTTTGTTGTGCTGCTTGCCACGTCCTTCCAGGCATTTTCAATCAATGGTATATCCCAGAGCAGGATCACCATGGAGGTAAAGAACACCTCGATATCAGCGATCCTGAACAAGATCCAATCCCGGTATGAGTACCGGTTCTTTTATACGGATGAACTCGGTCTGAATAACAAAAAGATTGATCTGTTGGCAAAAAATGCAACCATCGATTATGTAATGGAGCAACTATTAGGTGTGACCGGTTATTCGTATAAAAAAATGAATAACGGCCTGGTGGTGATCATCGGTCAGCCTGCAGGTATTGCAGCGCTGCAGGTAAAGGGGCATATAACGGATGAAAACGGCAGTCCGTTGGCCGGTGTCAGCATTATCGAGAAAGGAACAGCTAATGGTACTTCCTCAGGGGAGGACGGAAGTTTTTCGTTAAATGTAAAGGATGAAAATGCCGTGCTGATCGTCTCTACGGTTGGGTATGTGATACAGGAAATAACTGTAAAGACGCAGCGCGATTTCCGCGTTGTGCTAAAGAAAGAAGAGAATAAGCTGGACGAGGTGATCGTGGTTGGATATGGAACGCAGAAAAAGGTGAACCTTACCGGGGCTGTAAGTCAGGTAGGAGCCGAGGCGCTGGAAAACCGGCCGGTGGCCAATATTTCACAGGCCTTACAGGGCGCCATTCCGAACGTGAACATCAATTTTAACACCGGAAGACCAGGGGCAGAAGGAAGTTTCAATATCCGGGGCAATACTTCCATTAACGGCGGAGGCGCGCCGCTCATCCTCATCGACGGAGTACCGGGAAACCTTAATAACATCAACCCGCGGGATGTGGAAAACATCAGCGTACTGAAAGATGCCGCCTCTGCGGCTATTTATGGGGCTCGCGGATCATTTGGGGTGATCCTGGTGACCACCAAGAAAGCAAAGCGGGGTAAGATGACGGTGAACTATTCCAACAATTTTGGCTGGGCCGGTCTAACCACCCGTACCGATTTTATTACCGATGGCTATACCTCGGCAAAGCTGAATGACGAGGCTTTTTTACGGGCTACAGGCAACACCTATACCCGTTATACGGAAGAAGATTATGAAGAGCTGAAAAAGCGACAAACCGACAAATCCCTGCCGAATGTAGTGATCACCAACCGCAACGGTAAAGATCAGTATATGTATTATGGAAACACGGATTGGTGGCATACCATGTTCCGCGACTGGCAGCCGTCCAGGGAACATGCGCTTACCATTACCGGTGGTTCGGAAAAGATCGACTTCCTGATTTCCGGAAGGGCGTACGGGAAAGACGGGATGATGCAGATCAATCAGGATCAATACACTTCGTATAATTTCAGGGCTAAGATCACGGCCCGTTTATCCGACAAACTGGAACTGTTTACCAATACCTATTTCAATACCAATAAGTATACGTACCCGGGCTGGGGATGGAACAGCAATTTTGTATCCATTACGGTACATGCCCTGCCTTCCTATGTGCCCTTGAACCCGGATGGTACCGCAACCTACAGCTCGGGATTGAACAGCTATTCCATCGGCGATGGCATTTTTGCCGATCTTTTCCATGGCAAATCCAAGGGAGATGAAAAACGGATGGAGCTGATTAACCTGGTAGGCGCCACTTTTAAGCCCATTAAAGGAATGGAGATCACAGGAAACTACTCCTACACGTTTAATCCCTATTCCACCATGCAGCGCAGAACAAAGGCTCCCTGGTCTATTAATCCCGGGGTGATCAGTTTTGTGGGAAATGATTACCTGGCGGAATCCGCCAACCTCGTGCAATATCAGGCGGTAAACCTGTTTGGCAGTTACGGAAAAAAAATAGGCGATCACAACTTTAAGATCATGGCTGGTTATAACCAGGAACTGCGCACGTTCAAACAGATCTCAGCAAGAAATACCGACCTGCTCTCCGAAGACCTAAATGATTTCCGGTTGGCTACCGGGCAGGCAACACTCGATGGGCAAGCAGAAGAATGGGCCTTGCAGGGGTATTTTTCAAGACTAAATTATGATTTTAACGGAAAGTACCTGCTGGAGTTTAACGGCCGCTATGACGGATCTTCCCGTTTCCCCAAGGGCCAGCGCTTTGGCTTTTTCCCTTCTATATCCGGAGGCTGGCGGGTGAGCCAGGAGCCCTTCTGGAATGCCTTAAAAGGAGCAGTCAATGAATTCAAATTAAGGGCTTCGTACGGATCGCTTGGCAACCAACAGGAGGCAGATCCTTACGGATATATTCTTACGATGCGCCGCGAAACCATGAACTATATTTTCAACGGTGCAAAGGGTCAGTCCCTTGCTGTTCCTAAGCCGATTGTACAAAACCTCACCTGGGAGCGCTCAAAGTCGGTTGATTTTGGTGTAGACCTTGGTATGGTAAATAACCGGCTTGCAGTTACCTACGACTGGTATGTACGCAATACGCTGGATATGCTCATCCCCGGGAAGACCCTGCCGGCCGTCTACGGAGAAGCATCTCCCAAGACCAACGCCGGCGACATGCAAACAAGGGGCTGGGAACTATTAGTGGCCTGGAACGATCATGTATCAGTAGCGGGCAAACCTTTTAACTATAATGTAAGTGTAGGTATTGGCGATTACAAGGCAAAGATTACCCGTTTTGATAACCCGCAAAACCTGTTGAGCAATTACTATGTAGGACAGGAGCTGGGAGAGATCTGGGGATACAAGATCGGCGGATATTTTAAAACCGATGCCGAAGCCGCCGAATACCAGAAAACGGTGAACCAGGATTTTGTAAACAAGCAGCGGCTGGGAGCACCGGGCAACTGGTCGAAATTAATGGCCGGCGATCTGAAGTTCATTGATGTAAACGGGGATGGTATCGTAAACAACGGGAAAAATACATTGGAGGATCATGGAGATCTTATCAAAATAGGAAATAAACAGCCCCGCTATACATTTGGTGTTAACATGGGGGCCGACTGGAATGGTTTTGACCTTTCCCTATTCCTGCAGGGCATTGCCAAACAATACTGGTATCCGGGAGCAAATGCCGATAAATTCTGGGGACCATATTCCCGGCCTTATTATTCCTTTATACCGGTTGACTTTGAAGAAAAGGTCTGGAGTGAAGACCGGCCCGATGCCTATTTTCCCAAGCTGCGTGGCTATGAAGCATTGAATGCCGGTGGTTCACTGAATGCACCGAACGACCGCTATCTGCAAAACCTGGCCTATATCCGGCTGAAGAACCTGACCGTTGGTTACTCGCTTCCGGCCGGATTATTGTCAAAAGCAAAGATCTCCAGGTGTCGGATCTACCTGAGCGGCGACAATATTTTTACAGCCACCAAGCTTAAAACAAAATACATCGATCCGGAAATGGCAGCGGCGGAAGCCAACGGACGGATCTATCCGATCAGCAAAATTTATTCTTTTGGACTGGATCTTTCTTTTTAAAATTCAAACGATATGAAGCAATATAAAATAGTCGTGCTGTTTATTTTTATGTCGGGTTTCCTGGTTCAGTGTAAAAAAGGATTCCTGGACCGGGCGCCACAAAGTGAAATTATCCCGGAGATCTTTTTTAACACCGAAAAGGACCTGGAATTGTATACGAATTCTTTCTACGCCAATACTGCGGCGATACCGACTGCTGAAGGAGTTTATAACGAAGATGATGACAACGTGATCAAAAACAGCTTGAGTGATTTTTTAACCGGCAAGCGGGTGGTCCCCGTTTCGGGCGGAAGCTGGAACTGGTATTATTTAAGGAATATCAATTATTTTTTATTAAACTACCAAAAGGCGCAAGTGCCCGGCGCGAAACACTATGGTGGGGTGGCGCACCTGTTCCGGGCCCTTTTTTATTTTGATAAGGTAGCTACGTTTGGAGATGTTCCCTGGTATAGCGCGGTGATCGATATAAAGGACTCTTCATTACTAAACCGGCCCCGGGATAAACGAACCCTGGTGATGGACAGTATACTGGCCGATCTGGATACGGCGATCAGCTGGATGGATACAAAAAAATCTGTTGAAAAAGTCACAAAATGGACGGCCCTTGCTTATAAATCGAGGATCTGCCTGTTTGAAGGCACCTTTCGCAAATACCACCCCGAGTTTAATTTGCCGGATGCAGACCGGTTTTTGACAGAGGCCGCTAAAGCCGCGGAAATACTGATTAACAGCGGTTCTTATGAACTGTATTCGAGCACACCAGACAAAGCTTACCAGGAGCTGTTTGCCTCAAAGTCGGCGATCGAAAAAGAAGTGATCCTGACGCGCCGGTTCAGTAATGATCTGCAGATATGGCATAATGTAAATTATTATACGCTGACGGCATCTTACGGCCGGCCGGGGCTGGAAAAGAAGCTTGTAAACAGTTACCTGATGAAGGATGGTTCAAGGTTTACAGACAAAGCCGGTTACAATACCCTTACTTTCTTTAATGAAGTACAGAACCGTGATCCGAGATTATCTCAAACCATCCGGACTCCCGGATATACCCGTACCGGGAATACAAAAAAATTGCCGCCGGATTTTACCGGAACTGTTACCGGGTATCAGCTGATAAAATTCGTGACCACAGAAGCGGAAGATTTTTATAACCGGTCGACCAACGACATGCCTGTTATGCGCTATGCGGAGGTGCTGCTGAATTTTGCAGAAGCCAAGGCGGAGTTGGGTACACTGACGCAGGCGGATATCGATAAATCAATAAAATTGCTACGCGATCGTGTGGGAATGCCCAATCTGAATCTGGTAGCTGCCAACGCAACTCCCGATAGCTATCTGGCCGCGCAGTATACCCATGTTTCAGGTGCTAATAAGGGAATCATTCTTGAAGTCCGCCGCGAACGAAGGATCGAGCTGGTGATGGAAAGCTTCCGTCGCCGGGACCTGTTACGATGGAAGGAAGGACATCTTTTTGCAGAGCAGTTTAAAGGCATGTATTTCCCGGGCGTAGGCCCTTATGACCTGGACGGGGATGGCAAGGTGGATGTATATATTTATACCGGAACAAGGCCGCCGGAAAGCGGGCCGCAGTACCTGAAACTGGGCAGTGAGGTCATCCTGGAAAATAATACAAATGGAGGTGCGATCCTGGTAAATCCCCAGGTTGCCAAGATATTTAATGAAGACCGGGATTACCTGGAGCCGATCCCGGTACAGGAAATCCAGTTAAACCCCAGCCTGGTACAAAATCCTAACTGGAAGTAACCAGGGTCGAATCAAAAAGAAGATGATACTGGTATTTTCATACCGGTATCATCTCTTTTCAAAATTGCAAAACAGAAACAGCATAACGATGAGCAGAAATTATTTATTCGCAGTCCTGCTTTTATTTACTGCAGCATGTGGTACTGTTGCCCGTGCCCAAACCATAAAAGTACTTACCTATAATGTCTATCATGGAGAAGAACATTATGCGAATGGAAAGAGCAATCTCAAAAAGATTGCAGCGGTAATCAACCGGTATAAGCCCGATTTTGTGGCTATGCAGGAGGTAGACAGCATGACCAAAAGAACGGCGTCCTTTAACGGTGGTGTTAAAAAGGACCTGGTAGCGGAACTGGCAAAAATGACTGGTATGCATGGATACTTTGCAAAGGCAATGGACTATAGCGAGGGCGGTTATGGTGAAGGCTTGTTATCGCGCTATCCTGGTAAACCTGTGGTGCATCACCTGCCTATTCCCGCCGGGGGCGAAGGAAGAGCGCTGATCACCATTGAGCACCGGTTCCCAAACGGAAAAAAGATGGTATTTGCCGGTACGCATCTTTGTCATGAATTTGATGAAAACCGGCAGGCACAGGCAAAGGCTGTTGCCGATATTTTGTTGGGGATGAACCTGCCGGTGGCGGTTGGCGGCGACTTTAATATTACGCCGGAATCCAAAGCGTATGCGATCATTACGCAGCGAATGGACGATGCTGCCGTGCGGTTCGGTAATCCGCAGCTTACGTTCCCCTATACCAAGCCAAAGATCCGGCTGGATTATATTTTCCTAAACCAGGGAAGAACGTGGAATGTAAAAAAAGTAGAAGTGATCGGTAATGAAGACGCTTCCGATCATAAGCCGGTATTGGTTACGCTGGAACTGGTAAAATAGGGAAGCCTCGGGTAGTGTCTTCACTGCCCGGCCAGGAAGAATAGGATGCACCTGAATATTCAGGTATGTTTAACAAAACAAAAGATGTTTATGAAAATGAAAGGACTCCGGGTAAGCCCGCTTCCGGTAAAGATGACGCTTTGGTTGCTTTTTCTTACCGTTTCATTAAGCAGTAGGGCACAGGAAAAAATACAGATCACGCATGGGCCTTATCTGCAGGCGATGACCGATTCCAGTGTATCCATCATATGGACTACGAACAAACCGGCAACAGCCTGGGTAGAACTGGCTCCGGATGATGACAGTCATTTTTACCAGAAAGAGCGTCCCAAATATTTCAGTGCCGCTAACGGGTTAAAGAAGGTGGGTACAGTGCACCGGGTAACGCTGACGGATTTAACGGCCGACACGCATTACCGCTACCGGGTGTATAGCCAGGAAGTGCTGAAGCACGAATGGGTAAAAGTGCAATATGGCGATGTGGCCGCTACAGCCGTATACCAGAGAAAGCCGCTCATGTTCCGTACCAACGGAACGCCCGGCCCTTTTGAGTTTGCGGTGGTCAATGATATTCACGAACGGAACCCGGTATTGAAGCAATTGCTGGGGCAGGTTGATTTTTCGAGAACCGGGTTTGTGGTATTTAACGGCGATATGGTCAACAGCTCTTTGAGCGAGGAGCAGGTGTTCCGTGGTTTTATGGACACAGCCACCTTATTATTCGCCAGTGAGATACCAATGTATTATGCCCGCGGAAATCATGAAACCCGGGGACCATTTGCAGCGCAGTTTCCCGAATATTTTCCGGGCAATAACGGGCGTCTTTATTATATGTTTACCCGGGGGGACGCCTGTTTTATTGTTTTAGATGGAGGAGAAGATAAGCCCGATTCGGATATTGAATACAGTGGCATTACGGACATGGATGCCTACCGGACCGAACAGGCAAAATGGCTGCGTGCTATCATACAAACCGATGCATTCCAAAAGGCCAAATATAAGATCGCCATTTGTCATATCCCGCCTGCCAACGGTTGGCACGGAAACCAGGAGATTACAAAAAAATGGGTGCCCATTCTTAATGAGGCTGGCATCCAGGTAATGCTGAGCGCGCACGAACACCGGCACCGCATTCAACAACCTTCAGATGCTACGCGGTTTCCCATTATTGTAAATTCCAATAATCATATCATTAAAGCAAGTATTACCGAATCGGAAGCCCGCTTTCGCATTTTTGATCCGATGGGCAAATTGGTCGACCAGCTCAGCATCGTACCGGCAAAATAGAAAAGTAAACTCCAGGAAGAAACGGTTACTTCCGAAATAAAAAAAGCGGCTCTTAAATACGAGCTGCTTTTTAATACTATGCGGAAAATCTTTAGATCATCTTCACGCTTCTTTCTACAAATGAAGTAAGGTCTGCTCCGGTGAGCATGCCCTGCGCTAATAAGGCCAGGTCAAAAGCCTGCCGTGCCAACGCCTGCCGTGCATCAGCATTGGTTTCAGCCAGGATCTTTGTAGCCAGTGGGTGGTTGGCATTGATAGCTACTTTATATTTATCAGGAAGGGTTCCGTAAAAACTCATGCCGCCGCCCATGGCAGCCATATCTTTCATCCGGCGCATAAACTCATCCATGGTAACGGTTACCGGCATGGCTTCGGCAGAAAGTGTTTCCACGCTTACGTCCATACCTGGTTTGGTAATGGCCTTTTCAAAAACTTCTTTGATCTCCTTGGTTTGTTCTTCGGATAAATTGCTGGAAAGGGTCTCACCCTTGTCGATCAGTTTTTCCAGAACATCGGCATCCACCCGTTTGATCTGCGTTTTTTCCAGGTCACGTTCCAGGTGGCTGATAAAATGGTTGTCGAGCGGACTGTCCATCAGCAGTACGTCATAGCCTTTTTTATTGGCCGCCTGTATATATCCGTCCTGCCTTTCTGCATTGGGGGTGTACAGGTATACCAGGTTATCGTCTTTATCTTTTTGAGCCGGTGTTACTTTATCCTTGTATTCATTTAGGGTATAAAACTCTTTCTTTGTGTTACCCAGCAATACAAAGTCTTTTGCCCGCTCCCAGAATTTGGGTTCACTGATAGCCCCATATTTTACAAATACGCCGATATCATTCCATTTTTCTTCATAGCTCTTGCGGTCGTTCTTAAAGAGCTCTGCCAGTTTATCTGCTACTTTTTTAGTAATATAGGTATTGATCTTTTTTACATTACCGTCTGACTGCAGGAAGGAGCGGGAAACGTTCAGCGGGATATCAGGAGAATCGATTACCCCGTGCAACAACATCAGGAATTCAGGTACAATGTCTTTCACCTCATCGGTAATAAATACCTGGCGACTGTACAGCTTGATCTTATTGCGCTGCAGTTCGATATCGTTTTTGATCTTGGGAAAATAAAGCACCCCGGTCAGATGGAAGGGGTAGTCCACATTCAGGTGGATCCAGAACAGGGGGTCTTCGCTCATGGGGTACAGCTCCCGGTAAAAATTCAGGTAATCCTCATCTTTCAGTTCGCTGGGCGCCTTTGTCCAGATAGGAACACCGGTGTTAACGATATTGGGTACCTCTACGCTTTTATATTTGGGTTTGCCTTCTTCGTCTTCACCATCGGGTTCGCTTTCTGTTTTAGTGCCAAACTGAACGGGTACCGGCAGGAACTTTGCATATTTTTCGAGGATGCTTTCAATGCGGTGGGGCTCCAGGAAGTCTTTGTTCTCATCATTTACGTAAAGGATCACATCGGTACCCCTGGTGGTGCGGCTACCTTCGCTGATCTCAAATTCAGTGCTGCCATCGCAGGACCATTTTGCAGGTTCCGCTCCGGGTTGGAAACTTAAGGTCTGGATTTCCACCCGGTCGGCCACCATAAAGGCCGAATAAAATCCAAGTCCGAAACGGCCAATGATCTCGGAAGCGTCTTTTGCTTCTTTGAATTTCTCCATAAACTCCTCCGCACCGGAGAAAGCGATCTGGTTGATGTATTTTTTTATTTCTTCAGCGGTCATACCGATCCCATTATCAGAGATGGTAATCGTCTTTGATTCCTTATTCAGTTTTATCTCCACTAAAGGAGCGCCGATCTCACCGCTAAACTGGCCCAGTGACGCCAGGCGCTTTGCTTTTTGAATCGCATCTACCGCATTGGAAACCAATTCGCGAAGAAAGATCTCATGATCCGAATAAAGGAATTTTTTAATAATCGGGAAAATGTTCTCCGTATGAATGGAAATTGAGCCTTTTTCTTGTATCATAATGCCTAGAAATTTTTTTCGTTTTACATCAAATGCAATACCATCGCCGGTGTTAAGGTCATTTTGTCAGGTTAAGGACATGTTTTAGGTTTAATGTTCAAGGTTGGATCCCGTTTGATGCTTGATGATATGGGTTAAAAGCCGAATACTGAATGCGTGTTTCTTGGTTGAGTTGTTCAGGGGACAGGGAATGTTTTGTTTCAGGTTTAAGGTTCAATGTTTCAGGGTAGGCTTTCATGAGTAAATTAAAAGTTATTGTGGTTGGTTTGGGGGGCAGGGATACCAGGGTGCCATAGGAATGATGCCAGATAGTGATAATGGATCTTCATGGCCACAACATGTTCACATTTTCCAGATTTTCAAATTCTCAGATTCCTCCATATTAACTTTGCCTTATTTATCATCGTTCCTGGTGATCAGTAAAGGCAAAAACGATTAATTTGTAACATGAATCGAGTATCCTGTTTTATTGCTGCAATAGTACTGGCTATAATGGTTGTTCCCGGCTTTTCGCAGCCCCGGGTTGAACGTGATAAAATTTTACTTCCCAATGGCTGGTCGCTGACTCCGGCCGGAACCCAGCTTCCCCTGGGTGATCTGCCACTGAATCTGGTGATCAGCAATAACCGACGTCTGGCGGCCGTTACCAATAACGGGCAGAGCACGCAGACAATCGATCTGGTGGATCTGATGACAAAAAAAAGAATCGACAGCATCATCATAGCGAAATCCTGGTACGGACTGGCTTTTAGCAGTAACGACCATTATCTCTATGCATCCGGCGGCCATGATAATGTGGTAAAAAGATATGCGCTACAAAACAACCGCCTGGCTTTAAAGGACTCTTTTGTATTGGGTGAAAAATGGCCGAACCGTATCGGAACTGCTGGTTTGGATGTGGATGATAAAAGCACCAACCAGCTGTATGTGGTTACCCGGGAAGACAGTAGCCTCTATATATTTGACCTGGCCACTAAAAAAATAAAGTGTAAAACCGGGCTTGGATCGGAAGCCTATACCTGCAAACTGTCTCCCGACCGGAAAAAGCTTTATATCAGTATTTGGGGCGGAGGCAAATTGCTTGTATGGGATGTGGCCAGGCAAAAGATCACAGCAACGATCGCTACCGGAAATCATCCGAATGAGATCTGTATCAGTAAGAATGGAAAGCTGCTTTATGTGGCCAACGCTAATGACAACTCGGTGTCTGTGATCAACACGGCAAACAACAAAGTGACGGAGACGTTGAATGCGGCTCTTTATCCCAATGCCCCCAGTGGTTCTACCAGCAACGGAGTGGCGCTTTCAGCGGATGAGAAGACGCTGTATGTAGCTAACGCTGATAACAACTGCCTGGCAGTGTTTGATGTATCGGTGCCGTCAAAATCGGTTTCAAAGGGATTTATCCCCGTAGGCTGGTATCCCACCAATGTGAAGGTGGTGGGGAAGCAGATCCTGGTTACCAATGGTAAGGGGCTGTCATCCATGGCCAACCCTTATGGTCCCAACCCGGTGAATAAAAAAGAAGTGGTACTGCGGCATGCGGGCGATAGCAGTCGTTCTGCAAAAGTGCAGTATATAGCCGGGCTGTTTCGGGGCAGCCTGAGTTTTATTCATACACCCACACCACAGCAACTGGCGGTATATGCGCGTTCCGTCTACCAAAATACGCCCTATTCGAAAAGCAAAGAACTGAATGCACAGGGTGAAGCGGGTAATCCGGTTCCCATGAAAGTGGGCGCTCCTTCTCCCATTAAGCACGTGTTTTATGTGATCAAGGAAAACCGGACCTACGACCAGGTGCTGGGAGATGTTGCACGCGGAAACGGCGACAGCAGTCTTTGCCTGTTTGGTGAACGGATTACGCCGAACCAGCATAAGATTGTGAGCGACTTTGTACTGTTGGATAATTTTTATGTGGATGCGGAAGTAAGCGCCGACGGGCATAACTGGAGCATGGGCGCCTATGCCACCGACTATCTGGAAAAAACCTGGCCCTCGAGTTATGGCGGCCGTGGTGGTACATACGGTGGAGAGGGCGAGCGGAAGGTTGCCAATAACCGCGATGGGTTTATCTGGGATCATGCGGCAAGGAGTAAGGTCTCTTTCCGTACCTATGGCGAGTTTGTGGATGATGGGAAAGCAAAGCTGGATGTGCTCAGCGGACATTTTGCCCGGGGTTATACCGGCTACGATCTGAGTGTGGCAGATACCACCCGCTTCCGTCAGTGGAAGCAGGACTTTGACTCGTTGGTGGCGGCCAATGCGCTTCCTCAGCTGACTACTTTACGTTTTGGTAATGATCATACGGAAGGAATGCGGGCGGGCCGCAAGACGCCTTTTGCCCATGTGGCCGATAATGACCTGGCTGTGGGAATGTTTGTCGATTACATAAGTAAGAGTCCCATCTGGAAAGAATGCGCCATCTTTATCCTGGAAGACGATGCCCAAAATGGGCCGGATCATGTGGATGCCCACCGGAGTACGGCCTATGTAATCAGTCCCTATGTAAAACGGCGGTCTGTAGATCATACTATGTATTCCACTTCCGGCATGCTGCGTACCATAGAACTGATCCTGGGTATGCCACCTATGACGCAGTATGATGCTGCTGCAACGCCCATGTGGCGCTGTTTTACCGCTGTACCGGATTTTACTGCATTTGATCATTTGCCTGCAAATATGAACCTGCTGGAGCGTAATCCTGCGCAAGGGAGGCTGGCCGCCTGGAGCGAGCAGTTTGACTGGTCGAAAGAAGATGCCGTTCCGGACCTGGTATTTAATGATATCCTTTGGATGGGCATTAAAGGTACACCGGCACCTTCTCCTGTTCGGGCGGCGTTCCTGAAGTTCCCGGAAAAGAAAAAGAAAGGGGATGATGATTGATCTTTAGCGAACCTGCGGTTTTGATGTCCGCCACAAGGGCACCAAGGCACGAAGATGGACTCAGTCTAGGTTCTTCTTTGTGTTTGCTGGTGTCTTTCTGTCGTGGTTTTTATTTCACGCAACGGCGCAGAGGAGCGAAGATGCAGCGGCTTAGGCGTTTGCCACCAAGGCACGAAAATGGACTCAGTCTAGTTCTTTTTTGTGTTTCCTGGTGTCTTTCAGCCTTCGTGGTTCATATTTCGCTCTTTCGCTTTCTTCAAAAAACGAAGCGTTAAAAACAACGCCGAAACCGTAAGCCCTACGATCAATCCCAGCCAGATACCTACCCCGCCCATCTTAAAATGAAAAGCCAGCAGGCATCCGATCGGAATGCCTAATACCCAGTAGGCAATGGCAATAAAAATAGTGGGTACATTTACGTCTTTGATACCCCTTAGCAAACCAGCGCTGATGGCCTGGATGGAATCGGAGATCTGGAAAACGGCCGCCAGCAGCAGGAAGGTGGCCGCCAGCGAAAGCACTTCCGTATTATTGTTAAAGAGGTGCGGTAGCTGGTTACGTAACAAAATGAATAATAAGCAGCAAAACGAACCGTAAATCAGCGCGAGCACAATGGTGCTTTTGCCGATTACGGAAATGCGTTTCAGGTCCCTGGCACCAAAGGCGGTGCTTACGCGGATAGAGCCGGCTTGCGATAGCCCCATAGATACCATAAATGTAAATGAAGCACAGCTCAATGCAATCTGGTGCGCCGCTTGTGTAGTGGCGTGAATGGTACCCATCAATATACCTGACACCGCGAAGGCCCCGGCTTCCATCCCGATCTGCAGACTGCTGGGAATACCGATTTTTAATAGCTGCCGGAAAGTAGTGCCGTTCAGTTTCCATTGGTTCCTGGCTACGGCAATATAGGGCCTGAATACGCGATGATTAAGGATCACCAGAGCCAGCGCTACAAAAATAGCGGTACGGGTGATGAGGGTGGCATAACCTGCGCCGATTAATCCAAATTCAGGTACACCCCAATGCCCGTAAATAAAAACCCAGTTAAGGAGCGCATTCAATGGTATGGCGGCGAGTGACAGCACCATGGCTGTTTTGGTATACTGCAGGCCGTCAGCAAATTGTTTTAGGGTCATAAACAGGATCATGGGAATGATCGAAATGCCCATAACCCGCATCAGGGGAGCTGCATAAGTTACTACCTCGGGATCCTGGTCCAGGTGGTATAAGACCTCAGTGCCGGCTACAATCGCCGCGGCAATAATAATGGCGGCAAGGGTGCAGAGAATAAACCCGTTGTAGAGGTAATGAGAGATCAGCTGGCGGTCGTATTTCCCATGCGCCAGAGAAACCATCTGTGCTACCGAAATGGTAACACCGATGCCCAATACAAAGGGAATATTGATTACGTTCAATACCAGGGCTGCAGCAGCCAGTTCCTTGTATCCCAGCGCGCCGATCATTGCGGTGTCTACCAGGTGTAAGGAGATTTGCGCAATTTCGCCAAGAATAATGGGAAACGCGAGCAGTAACGTATTTCTGGCCTCTTTCTTGTAATTCATAGACGGGCAAAATTAGCATTCATAAATGAGGGATCACATTAAACGGCATAATTTTTTATACTTTCGGGAATCGGGTATTGAGAATCGGGAATTCAGAATCTAAATTCCAGAATTTCTCATTTCACTTCTCAAATCCCGATTCTCAACTCTTCAACCATGAATAATGAAATAAAATCGGCAGATGCAATAAAAGCTGCGCAACTAAAAAAACATAAGGCGCTGGCTACCGGCCTGTTTTTACTGATGGCGTTGGTATTCCTGGGTTGTGTATATCTGTTAAAAAGTCGTACCGATATATGGATCGGGTATGTAAAAGCGTTTGCTGAGGCGGCGATGGTGGGCGCATTGGCCGACTGGTTTGCGGTAACCGCCCTGTTTCATCACCCCATGGGGCTGCCCATACCACATACCAACCTGATTGAGAACAGCAAGAAACGTATCGGTGATAACCTTGGAAATTTTGTAGTGAGCAATTTTCTGAATGCTAAAACACTGCGTCCTTATATCGAACGGCTGGAGTTGAGCTCCGTGGCCGCTGCCTGGCTGGTCAAAGCGCAGCATGTACAATTACTGGTTACCGAAGCTTCGAGGTTGCTGAAGCGGATGATAGAAACATCGGATGCCCAGCTGATCACTGGTTTTATAGCCCGTAAGGCCGGGGAGCTCCTGGATGGCGTGCGGTTGAATGAGGTTGTGGCGAATGGTCTGGGGCTGATTGTAGAACGAGGTGATCATGAGCGCGTTCTGAATTTTGTACTTGGAAAGGTGCGCAATTATGTAATCGAAAATGAAGCACTGGTAAAGCAGCGGGTAAAGGAAGGGAGCCATTTCCTGATTCCCGGATTTGTAAATAATTATATCGCTACCAAACTCACGGCCGGTATTGCCAACTATTTGCAGGAGATCGAAAAAGATCCGCAGCACAAGATCCGGAAGGATTTTAATAAGCAATTACTGGTGTTTGCCGAAACGCTCAAAACCAGCCCCGAGTGGCAGCGCGACCTGGAATCGTTGAAAAATGACCTGCTTACTCCACAAAAATTGGAGCAATATGCCGGAGATATCTGGAAGCGGTTGCAGGCACACGCGCTTCAGGATCTTTCGTCGGAAGATTCGGCGCTGCGCCGGTATTTTAAAAAATCAGTAGAGGAACTGGCTGCCAACCTGCAGCAGGATGCCGAAATGCGCACCAAGATCGATCGCTGGATCCGTTATAACGCCTATCACTATATCCTCCGTAATACGAAGCAGGCGGGCGCGCTCATCAGCAATACCGTTGGTAACTGGGAAGGGAAGGAGTTGAGCAATAAGCTGGAACTGGAAGTAGGGAAAGACCTGCAGTTTATCCGCATCAATGGCACCCTGGTGGGAGGCATTGTTGGCCTGCTCATTTACACCATCAGCAGATTATTGTAAGAAATGCGCGTTAAGCCTTCCTGAGGTGGTAAGCCTTGGGTTTCGTAAAAGCTCTTAATCCCGCATGGGACAGCGTGGCACCAAAACCCGAATGGTTGCGGCCGCTCCAGGGTAGCGCCGCACTTACACGGTCGCAGCAATTCCAATATCCTGTTCCGGCATTTACCTGTTGCAGGATGGTTGCGGCTCTTGCCTGGTCACTGCTATACACAGATGCGGTAAGACCATATTCCGTATCGTTCATTTGCGCGATGGCCGCTGCATCATCTTTTACCTCCATGATCCCGATAATCGGCCCAAAGGATTCCTCTTTCATGACGCGCATATCGGCGGTTACGTTAGTAAGAACCGTTGGCTGAAAATAATAGCCCTTCCCTTCGGTTTTTTTCCCACCGGTAAGTAGTGTGGCGCCTTTTTGTAAAGCATCATCAACCTGGGCTTCCAGCACTGCAATCTGCTCTTTGCGGGTAAGCGGACCAAAATACACGCCGTCCTCTGTAGGCGCTCCGGTCTTCCAGGAACGCAGTTCCTTTACAAAGGCTTCCACATAAGCGTCGTATTTATTTGCATGCACATAGATCCGTTCTACCGAGCAACAGCTTTGCCCGTTGTTATAAAAAGCCCCGTCTGCAGTGGCCGCTGCAACGGCTGCAATATCCGTTATATCGTCTGCTACATAGAGCGGGTCTTTGCCGCCCAGTTCGCACTGGCAGGGTACCATCTTGGCCGCCACTTTATTGTAAATGAAACTGCCGGTCTTATAGCTACCGGTAAAATAATAGCCGTCGAAGGGCATATCTAAAAGCGCCGCTCCCACACTACCGGTGCCGATAGCGGTTAAAAACAGGCCGGCATCCAATCCGGCTTGCTTCCACAGGCGTTCTATTTCCAGCCCGGTAAGCGATGCGTATTCTGAAGGTTTGTACAGAACTGCATTGCCTGCCAGCAGGGCAGGAACAAATACATTTACGCCTACCAGGTAGGGATAGTTCCAGGCGGAGATATTTGCAATCACACCCAGGGGCTCGTATACAATGCGCTCTTCCATATCCGGTGCTACATTCATTACCTCGTCACTAAGATACTTTGCCGCATTCCCGGTGAGCCAGTTAATGCGGCCAATGGCACCCCGGATCTCGTTGGCCGATTGGGTTAGCGGTTTTCCTACTTCGCTGGTGAGCACCTGCGACAGGACGGCACAATTGGCTTCCAGTAATTCAGCGAATTTTTTTACGATGGCAACGCGTTCTTCCAGCGGGCGGGCTTTCCAGTTGGGTTGGGCAGCTTTCAGCCGCTGCCATTTTTCCAGGAGGGATTGCGTATTGTCTTCTGTAAGTGTGGCGATCCGCTCTTCCGTGGCGGGGTTAATAACTTCCATGTATTAATTATGTTGTATGGCTTCCAAAAATTTTTTACGTATTCCGTCCGAGGGCGGAGTTTGTTGCAGTCCGAAATGATACATCCGTTCCGGGTGCCACTGTACACAAAGCAGGAACGGATAGCCGGTTGTTTCGGTCCGTTCCAGTGCTTCGGCAACTCCATCCGGCGCTGTGGCGGTAATCTGTAAGTTCCAGCCAAGGTTGCCGATGGCCTGGTGGTGTGCGCTGTTTACGGCACAGTGCTCGCTGCCTAATGCTTCGTGCAGGATACTGTCCGGTTTTATATGAATGCCGTGTACCTTGTCCTGGCTGTTGGCCACCCGGTGTACTTCATTCTTTGTTTCAAGGTCCTGAACAAGGGTGCCGCCATAGATGCAATTGATGAGCTGCATGCCTCGGCAAATACCTAGTACAGGTGTGTTTTGTTCCTGTGCCTGGCGGAAAACAGCGGTTTCAAAAGCATCCCGTTCTTCCTGGAATTGTTCCGGCGCATTGGGATAGCCGGTCTTCCCGGAATAGTATTCAGGTGCAAGGTCGATTCCTCCGGAAAGTACAATACCATCGCAACTGGCCGCGGCGTTGAGGTTGTTGAGTTCCGCCGAAAGGGTGATGACTTCTATGGGGTCTGTTCCTTTGAGCCAGTTGACATAATTAGCATGTTTGAGCTCTGACCCCGTATATGTTAATCCGATCTTCATACGTTACAATGCTTCCAGGTAAAGTTGTTTGAACTGTTCCCTTGATACCGGTTTGGGGTTATTGGGATGTGCAAAGTCTGCAATGGCCAGGTCGGCCAGGGTTTCTACATACTCTTCTTTAACGCCGATCGCCGATAAATGATGCGGAACACCGATGGTGGTATTCAGTTCAAACAGGTAATCCACCACATCTTTTCCGTCTGATCCTTCCAGGTTTAAAGCTGCGGCAATTTTTTTAAATTTCGCTTCTTGCCCCTCTATATTGAAGCGCATGCCATAGGGCAGGTTAACCGCATTGGCCAGGCCATGGTGGGTATCCAGCAGGGACGACAGCGGATGCGCGAGCGAATGCACCACGCCCAGGCCTTTCTGAAAGGCCACGGCACCCATCAGCGAAGCAATCAGCATTTTACTACGGGATTCGAGGTCCGGCCTGCGTACAGCTGTTGCAATGGATTCACCGATCAGCGAAATGCCTTGCAGGGCAATGCCATCGCACATAGGGTGTTCCATATTTACCAGGTAAGCTTCCAGGTTATGGGTAAGCGCGTCCATACCGGTTGCAGCGGTAATGGCAGGCGGGATATCCATTGTAAGCAGGGGGTCGGCGAATACTACTCTTGCCAGCAGTTTGGGCGAGAACAGTATTTTCTTTTGATGGGTTTCGTCATCGGCAATAATGGCGCTCCGGCCCACTTCACTGCCGGTGCCGGCTGTGGTAGGGATGGTAATAAAATGCGGCACATCATTGGTAACGTATATATCGCCTCCTATAAGATCGTCGTACTTAAACAGGTCTTCGCGGTGGTGCACCCGCAGTACGATGGCCCGGGCCACATCCAGCGCAGCGCCGCCTCCAATGCCAATTACGGCATCCCGTGCGGTAGCGTCGTACAAATCGGTACCCCGGTATACATCCGATTTTACGGGATTTTTATGGATGTCGTGAAAGACTTCCACCGAAGCTCCGCCTGCCCGCAGGGATGTCAAAATTTTCTTAAAAAAATCCAGTTGCGCAATCACCGGATCCGTTACAATTAACGGGCGATCCAGTGCCTGCTTTTTTAAATAGTCGCCGAGCTCGTTGCTGGATCCAGCTCCAAAACGGATGGTGGTTGGGAAATTGTATTGATAGATTTTGTCAAATGCCATAAAGCAAAAATATTATAAAATAAAGTTGTTTTTTTTCTCCCGGGTATATTTCAGCAAACAGATGGTTTGCATTGATTCACCGCTGCCCGAAATGACCTGTCTGCTTTCTGCATTGCGCGGTGAGGCTCGTATATCCATTCAGGGACCTGGCTTGATGAAATCAATGGAGGCCTATTGACCGGCTGCAAAAGGACCGAAGCTTTTATATGATTTCAAAATAGCGTCTCATTTCCCAGTCGGTTACGGTTTTTAGATGTTGTTTCCATTCCCATTCACGGGTGGTTACAAAGTGTTCCGTGAATTTTTCGCCAAACAGTTCCCGGGCCACTGTCGATGCTTTCATGGCCGCTGTAGCTTGTTCCAGGGTACGCGGCAGTACACCGTGAGATTCGTCGGTATACCCGTTGCCGGTTACGGCTTCCTGGAGATCGAGTTTGTGCCGGATGCCATACAAACCGGATGCTATAGCAGCAGCCATAGCAAGGTAGGGGTTGGCATCGGCGCCGATCACCCTTGTTTCCAGCCGGCAGGCTGCTTCACTTTGCTGCAATACCCGTAAGGCCACCGTGCGGTTGTCGATTCCCCAGGTGATGGTGGTGGGAGCCCAGGCACCTTCTACCAATCGTTTGTAACTGTTGACGGTGGGGGCAAACATCGGCAGGATCTGTGGCAGGCAGTAAAGCTGACCGGCTATATAATGCCGGAATGTAGCGCTAATCTGCTGTTTGTCTTTGCCGTTGTAGAACACATTTTTTTTACCGGTTTTATCCCGCAGGCTTTGATGCACATGTCCGCCGCAGCCTGGAAGACTTTCATGGATTTTTGCCATAAACGTGGCCATGATACCATGCTGGTACGCGATTTCTTTTACCGCGGTTTTAAACAATGCGGCCCGGTCTGCAGCTGTAAGGATATCGGAATATTCAATAGCGGCTTCATACGTGCCCGGCCCGGTTTCGGTATGAATGCCTTCGATGGGGATGTCAAAATCGCGCAACTGGTCAAACAGCGCCGTAAAAAAGCGGTTGTTGAGCGAACTTCTTAAAATGGAATAGCCAAACATGCCTGGAGTAAGGGGGGTAAGCTGTTGAAACCCCTTCTCCGCAATAGTTTGTGGTGTTTCGGCAAAATTGTACCACTCAAATTCCTGTGCTGCGTAAGGTGTAAATCCCTGCTGCTGGGCATCGCCAAGCACTTTTTTCAATAGTTGTCGCGGACAAACACAGGCTGGTGCCCCTTTGCTGTCAATGATCGCTCCAAGAAAGAAAGGAAGCCCGTTTTCCCAGGGGATCTTGCGGAAGGTGCTGAGGTCGATCCGCGCAGGCGCATCGGGGTAGCCCGTATGCCAGCCCGTATAGCTGCAATTGGTATAGGACACGTCACCGGAATCCCAGCCAAAAATCACATCACAAAAAGAAGTTTCTTTTTCTGCGATGCCCAGGAATTTTTTTGCAGAAATATATTTTCCGCGGAGAATGCCGTCAATATCCACATAGGCGATTTTTACTTTTCCTGATTTGTGGGTTTTAACGTACTGTAAAATTTCTTTTGTTGTCATAAAGATTTCTTGAAAAACAGGCTGAATAAAATATAACTGATCAGCAGCAGCCCCAGGTAAACCAGCCCGAGTTTGAAATTATAAACGATCACCGCAATAAAGGAGATGCCAGCGAGTATCAATGCAATAAAAGGAAACAACGGGTAAAAGGGTACTTTAAAGGGACGCTCCAGTGCGGGCTCTTTTCGCCTCAGTCGGATAACGGCAATCATGGAAATGATATAAAGGGTCAGCGCACCGAATACCGAGAGGATGATGATTTCCCCGGTCTTCCCGGTAAGCAGTGCAATAATGCCTACGACCATATTTGCAATGAGCGCGTTGGAGGGCGTCTGAAACCGGTGGTTTACCTTTCCCAGCCATTGCGGTGCAAAGCGGGCCCTTCCGAATTCGAATGAAGACCGTCCTGCGGCGAGGATAATACCGTGAAAGGATGCCACCAATCCAAATAACCCGACAGTGATGAGCATGTGGTACAGGAAGGCGTTATTGGTAACAATATGTGACAGGGCCAGCGGAAGGGGAGAGTCGGATGTAGCGCCTTCCTTTGTATATACCACGGCCTCCCAGCCAGCAACTCCAACTGAGCTGATAAAAGTAAGTGCGCAAAGAACCACCAGTGTGAAAATAGCTGATCCAAATCCCTTTAGGATGGTGCGCTGCGGGTTCTTGGTTTCTTCTGCTACATTAGCGATACCTTCTATACCCAGGAAAAACCAGATGGCAAACGGGATGCTGGGAAAGATACCGGCCCATCCCGCAGGGAGCGCATTTTTTTTGAGATGCACCGCATCAAAATGCGGCAGCGTAATACCGGCAAACAGCAATAGCTCGCCCACAGCCATAATCGTGATCACCAGTTCGAATGTTGCGGCTGCTTTTACACCGGATATATTCAACGCGGTAAAAATAATATACACGGCAATGGCGATGCCCAACACCGGAAGCTGGGGAAAGAATAAATTAAAATAAGCACCAATAGCAAAAGCAATGGCCGGCGGCGCGAAGATGAATTCAATATTTTGGGCCATACCTGCAAAAAAAGCCAGGTCTTTTCCCAGCGTACGGCCGGCGTAGTCGAAAGCTCCTCCTGCCTTGGGAATGGCACAGGCCAGTTCTGTATAGCTGAACGTAAATGCTACATACATAAGTGCAATAAACAGGGTGGCAATGCCCATGCCGAGGGTGCCTCCTTTTTCAAGACCCAGGTTCCAGCCAAAATACATTCCCGAAATAACATACCCTACGCCCAGGCCCCATAACATGGTTGCATTAAGCGTTCTTTTCAACTGCTGTGCAGGATTCGTCATATGCCTTGCTAAATAATTGGTTTAAATGAAACGTTATCGTATAAAGATATTGATAATATAAACTGCTCTATTGCTGCAAGTGACTTTTTTTTACCAGCAGGAAACTATCATATAAAGCGCCGACGGCTATCCCGGATCGTAAAAGAATTTGCAGATGCTGTCGATTTGCGATACCTTGGCCTGCTTTGATTTTTAGACGAGCATTAAATTTATAAAAATGAGCGTTGGTGCAACATATACAGAGGTGGTGTTTTTGAACACTACGGCAACGATTTCAGAATTGCTGATTGCGGCGCTTGCCGATAAAGCAGACGGGTTTGAAGAAGGAGATACCCTGTTGAAGGCGTTCTTTGGTGAAGGCCGGATTACCCGGGATGAACTTGATGCGGTTTGCAGTCCGTTACAGATCGGTTACGAGATCAGCAAGCTGGAGTCGCAGAACTGGAACGCGCTTTGGGAATCTAATTTTGAACCCGTAGTGGTCGGCGATTTTGTGGCGGTACGGGCCTCTTTTCACCCGTCTTTCGAAAACGTGGAGCAGGAAATTGTGATCAATCCCAAAATGAGTTTCGGCACCGGACACCATGCTACCACCTGGCTGATGATGCAGCAAATGCGCGGCATTTCCTTTGGCGGCAAGCGGGTGTTTGACTTTGGCACGGGTACGGGTATACTGGCGATCCTGGCCCAAAAACTGGGTGCTGCTGCGGTTCTGGCAACCGATATTGATGAATGGAGCATCGAAAATGCCCGGGAGAATTTTGAGATCAACCATTGTACCGGAATCCGGTTACGGCAGTCCGGTTCAGCAGTGCAAAGTGAAAATTTTGACGTGATTCTTGCTAATATTAATAAAAATGTGCTCATGGAAACCATACCTCAATTAAAGCTGCAACTGGTTGCCGGAGGCCTTTTGCTTTTAAGTGGTTTACTGGAAGCGGATGAACCCGGAATTGTGGAACGGGCCGTGGAAGCTGGGTTGGTGCTTGATGGTAAGTTTCTGAAAGACAAATGGTTATGTCTCAGGTTTCATGTGTAAAATTTTATAACAATGTTAAATATTTATTAAGTGCCGGTTAGCTTTTTATCGCTATTTTTGTATTTCACTTAGCTGGATATACATGAATTATGTACTACTCTTTTTATTAGCGTATTGTTTAGGCAGTATTCCTACTGCGGTTTGGGTGAGTAAAGGTTTTTTTGGAATCGATATCCGGGATTATGGCAGTGGTAATGCCGGGGCCACTAATACCTTCAGGGTACTGGGACCTCGGTGGGGCTCTTTTGTGATGATCTGTGATTCCCTGAAAGGATTTCTGGCGGTAAAACTGGCCCTGTTTCTTCCTCAGTTTGCAGATAATGATATTGCTTTTTTAAACATTCAGCTCATCTTTGGAATTGCGGCGGTATTGGGGCATATATTCCCCGTATGGGCTAATTTCCGTGGGGGGAAAGGAGTGGCAACTTTATTTGGCCTGGTTATCGGTATCAGTCCCTGGACGGCCTTGGCATGCTCCGGTATTTTTTTGCTGGTCTTGTATCTCACACGTTTTGTATCCCTGAGCTCCATACTGGCCAGCCTGGCGTTTCCGGTTTTTATATTGGTTATCTTTAATGTAGACAATCATTTTTACCGGGTATTTGCTGTGGCTGTGGCATTGCTGGTGATCCTCACACATCAGAAAAACATCGGGCGTATTCTCAAAGGTGCCGAAAATAAAGTGCCGATCTTTAAAAACAGAGACCGCCGCAGACAGCGCAACCAATAGCCGGCAGGGCCCGGTACAGCGGTCAGCAAATAGCCATCAGCTGTCGCCAAAACTGAAAACCAGACACTGAAAGCTAATAGCTAAAGGCTGATTGCTTCTTTTTTTTGGTACAAAGATTGTTTATTTGCAAATTAAAATCCTTCACTATGATCAAGAACTTGTTCATCTTTATCGCTGCAGCAGCAGTAGGAGCAGGATGTTCTACCAATGCCATTACCGGGCGTAGCCAGATGAAGTTATTGCCGGAATCGGAGTTGCAGCAGATGGCGGTATCTGAATACCAAACCTTTCTTTCTTCCAATAAAGTAGTGGCCAGTTCCAGCAACCGGGATGCAGAAATGGTAAACCGGGTAGGACAACGGATCATTAACGCTGTAACCGCATTTTACCGGCAGAACAACCTGAGCGGTGACCTGAGCGGTTATAAATGGGAAACCAAACTGGTTCAGAGCAACGAAGCCAATGCCTGGTGCATGCCGGGAGGGAAAATTGTGGTGTATACCGGGTTATTACCGATCACTCAAAACGAGGCAGCGTTGGCTAATGTAATGGGACATGAAGTAAGCCATGCATTATTCGGACATACCAATGAGCGGATGAGCCAGACCGTTGCAGCACAATATGGTACCAATATCCTGGATGCGTTTATGGCTAATAAAACATCCAGTGGAATGCGGCAGTTATTTGGTACAGCGGTTGGATTGGGCTCACAGGTTGGTATTCTGGCATTTTCCCGTAAGCAGGAGCTGGAGGCCGACCACTATGGAATGATCTGGGCTGCGATGGCAGGCTATAACCCCCAGGAAGCCATCGGTCTCTGGCAGCGGATGCAGGCCCAGGCGCAGGGTAGCCGGCCTCCTGAATTCTTAAGTACGCACCCCGGGCCCGAGCGTAGAATTGAACAACTGCAAAAGTTTATGCCGGAAGCTATGAAATATTACCGTCCGGTAGGTAAATAAGCAACATGTATTTGAATAGATAAAGCCCTTACTTTCATCAAAGTAGGGGTTTTGTCTGTAAAAGCTTGTCTAAAACTTGAATTTTTCGTACTTTTGCACTTTAATTAGATGAATCTTGTTTGCTAATTGAGTATTTAAGTCAGATTTTTTTAATAAACCCCTTCAAGTTCTTATGACTCAAACAGTGTTCGAAAAATTACAGTACGCGGAAGAAAAAAATCTCTTAATTCAAGGACTCCCCTCATCCATCGAAAAACAATTCAGTAAATTATCCTTTGCCAAGAACATGACCCCTTTGTTGAAATCAAGGAAGCTTGATTTTGCGTTGGTGTTTGCGGTAAACGAAAATCAGCTGAATGGAATTTTGAATGAAGTAATGCCTTGTTTAAAGGAGAATACAAAATTTTGGGTGGCGCACCCGAAATCTACTTCCAAGATCGTAACCGATCTGAACAGAGAGCGTAGCTGGTGCCAACTTACCGACAAGGGTTATGCAGGAATGGATAGTGTGGAGCTGGATCATGTGTGGACCGCGACCCGATTTGAAAAATGTTGTGAAACGGAGCGCGACAGCAGCGCCCGTGCGAAAGGTAAAAGAAGGGCAGAATTGGTTTAAGTTAATGGTAATTAAAAAATGGGTAAGACCTCATTCTGTTATTCCAGAATGAGGTCTTGTCTTTTAAGAGCAGACCAACAGTATTCAGAAGGGCCCATTTTTTTCAGAATTGAGAGCGTCGTTCATTTTCTGTTATGAAAAAACACCGGGTTGGCTTGTTTCGGGGAGATCGGTTGCTCCTTAAAATCCTTTCCGTCAATCATAGTACCGGACTAGCCTCCGGGGCCGGTCCTGACAAAAGCCGGTGATAAATGCACCGCTTGTATTGCAGGAAAAGAGCTGCCGGTTATATATGCGGCCTGGAACTATGAACAAGTCTCCGGTTCTGCGCGGCCGGCATCGCTTCCTGGGGTCTTGCTTTAAAAGTATAAAACAGGGTTTTGATGGAATACATGCATTCCCCTGATTGCAGTCATTGGTTCCCGTTATGGCAGAGTATATCTTGCAGGGGAATTATTGTAGGTAACAAAGTGCCATTTTATCCCGTCCGGTTTTGGCAAAAAATAATGCACAGTCAACGCCGGATGTTATCTGCCGGTATTCAGTTAAAAGCAGAGCCTGGAGTCATTGCATAAAAGACTACGTAATAAACCAGTAGGGAATGGATAACGTAAAAAGAGCGGTATTAAAATACTAAAGGGCTATCCTATGCCGGGGCGGTAATTCCTTACTGCTTCTTTTATCTGTTGGCAGGCGCGGCCAGGATTAAGGTCCAGTAGGTCCCGGCGCGGGCAGCGCCGATTTCAGTTACATTCCGGCTCATCATATTCCTGCAATGCTGGGGGCTTTGCAACCAGCTTTGAATGACCTCGGTATTGCTTTGTTGTCCCATAGCAATATTTTCGGCAACATAGCTCCACGGGTATCCCGAAGCTGAAACCCTTTTTTCCGGCATCATTCCATTGCGTCCGCGATGCGTGAGCTGGCCGCTGCGCTGCATATAATTACTGTGTGCTTCGGCAGCAGTTTCCAGCTTATTATTCCAGCTTAAAGGCGGTGCTGCCGGGTATCTACGGCCGCCGCAATTACATCCTTTCGCGCGAACAGCGTTGATCTGTTGTAAAAGGCTCCTGCCGACAGGACTCTTATTATCTCCTGCAAACCGGGGTTGTTTTGAAGAAGAACAAGCCATCACTGCAACACACAGGATCAGCGCAAAGGATGCGATACGGTTCATACGTTCGATACGGTTTTCAGGAATAAAAGTCAAACTTTATGCCACAGAATTATCTTTAAAGGCCGGCAGCGCTTATCTGGCAAGCTATGGAACCGGAATAGAAGCCTGCCAGACGGCCTTAAACCACTGGAGATCCTCTTTTGCCTTTAGCTCCATCAGCAATACCCCGTTTGCGCCCCGGCTGCCATAAAGCGCTGTAGCTGTAGTACCGGTTATTTGCGTGATACGCGTAAAGGCTGTTTCCCGGATTAAGGCGGCAAGGGCTGGGGCCGTGGCAGCTGGTAGTGATTCGCAGGAATCCCGCCGGAGCGGATAGTCGTCGATCAAGACAAGGGGTGTGGGAATGTGCCGGTCGTTGCTGTACAGGGCCTGCTGTTGTTGTTGTGGAAGCTGTGCTTGCCGGGTTACGGTCTGGAGGCCAACATTACAGGCTGGCCGGGGTACCACAGTTTGCGTATCGGAAAGCAACCGGGCTGCGATCATTGCCCGCTGACCGGTTACCGGTTGCCGGGATAGCTGTTTCATCCATAGGTTGTGCTGTTGATAAGTCGTGATCTGATGACCGGGCTGCGCGAATAATAGGTGCATCATGCAGCCCAGAAGTAGCAACAGGAAACTGTTTTCATTGCGTTTTATGCTAATATGCCAGCAAGGGAGCGATTACACAACATGCTGTATTATCCGCAGCATTTATAGTTTACGCATTCCGCTTAAGACTCTGGTTGCAATTGTGACCGGCTGCCTGCTATTTCACAGGTTATAAGACAGAAACAAGAAGATCTGCTCAGTTCATGCCTGGAGGATTACACTTTTTCCTGGTTCCGTGGTTGGCCGGGATTCCGGCGTACCAGCCGGTTTCCTTTTATCAGCAGCTTCAGCGTTTGCCGCTTCAATGAAATGTGTACCTGTTTCTGCTCACTGGCGTTCCGTACATGCTGGTAAGCAGTCATGATATTTTTGTAATTGATGCTGCCGATTACTACCTGGTCCTTGTTCGTTACAGGTAGCAGATCCACATTAAACCGGAGCATGATTTCCACCGCTGTTTTCAGAGACCCGTTTTCCCGTACCCATACCGATTTGCGTTTGATAAGGGTATCTACACGGGCGGTTGGATCCTGATGCTCGCTCTGCAAACTGGAAGAACTGACCACACCTCTGAGTTGATGATCGCTGCCGGCAATAATAAAATAGCTGGCGCGGGCATCCGGGTGCTGATCGAGCCAGCGCCTGACATCGGCGATCTGGTTATCATTATTGATAAGCAGGGCCTCGTTGCTCATGACATCTTTTACCTGGTATTGTTCCAGCACATCCGGCGTATAGTTCACCGGGGTGCGTACACCTCGGCGCGCAATTTTTTCAGTCATGATGGTATGCTCCATCAGGTAAAAAGAAATGAAATAGGCCAGCGCACAGGCTGCCAACAATGCCAGCAGCGCATGTACCTGTCCCGTGGTTTCAAGCGCAAAAAGGATTGAAGTCAGCAGGGCCCGGGATGCTCCGGCAAACATGGCCGACATACCAATAAGTGCTGCAAGAGAAACCGAAACATCCAGTTGCGGAAAAAAATAGTGCAATGCCATACCGGTAAGGGCTCCTGCGGCCCCTCCGATGGTAAGTAGCGGAGCCAGGGTGCCACCCGAAGTGCCACTGGATAAAGCGATGGCCCAGGATAGAAATTTAAAGAGAAACAGCAGCGCGATCATCTTAAGGGGGGGACTACCGGATAATACGTCGGTAATGTTGTTGTAACCCACACCTAGTGTATTGGGATAAAAATAGCCGATGATGCCTACCGCCAATCCGCCAATAGCCGGCCACCACATCCAGTGTATCGGCAGGCGTTCAAAGAGCGCTTCGAGTCCGTATACGGCCTTGGTAACCACTACAGCAAGCAAACCGATCAGGACTCCTTCGATGCTGTATAGGAATAACGCCGGATTTGAAGGCGTGGCGATGGTTTGTGTGATGGCAAATACAGGTTCACTGCTAAACAGGAAGTGATGCCCGGCTGCTCCGGTGATGCAGGCCAGGGCTACCGGCAAAATGGAAGCAGCAGAAAATTCAAACAGCAGGAGCTCGATCGCCAGGAAAATAGCGGCAATAGGGCTTCCGAAGATGGCCGACATACCCGCGGTAGCACCGGCAGCCAGCAATACCTTCCGTTCCTGGTGCGATATTTTGAGCAGCTGTCCCAGCGTGGAACCCAATGCACCGCCGGTGGCAATGATCGGGCCTTCTGCGCCAAAGGGCCCCCCTGTTCCAATGGCAATAGCAGCGGAAAGCGGCTTTAAATAAGTGATGGTGGGTTTTATTTTACTGTTGTTGGTAAGGATCTGTTCCATGGCCTCGGGAATTCCATGCCCTCTGATGGCCCGGGAACCATACAGTGCCATAAAGCCAACCATGATGCCGCCGATCACAGGTATGACCATTACCCACATGCCCAGGTGATGCTCGCCGGGAGAGGCATCGGCCGCTGAAAATGTACCAAAGAAAGCCAAATTGGTTACCAGGTTGATCAGGCTGATCAGGAGTTTTGCTACCAGGCTTACCAATGCACCGATGCCGATGGCCAGCAGGGAAATGAATACGAGCCGGATCTTTTTTGAGGAGGGCCGTTGCTCCATTTGTTCGGAGGCCAGGGTGGATTGAAGCGAAGTTGAAATCGGAATGCTCATAAATGTTTATTCTAAAAAGAAGCTGCAAAAATATGATTTAAATCACATTTTTTCTGTAAAAGAAGAAAGAATTCCTTTAATCTGGAGGAAGAACATTGATTCTCAAAACAATTCTTAACAGTATTTTTTTATTTTTGAAAACAGCAATGAAAGAAAAGCAGGAAGTCTCATCCGATGATAATATTTTATACCGCCACTGCATGCCCGAATGGCGCACAACGGTGGATGCCAACCGGCAACTGCTCGTCGTAAAAAAAGGTCAGCCCGTTTTTTCAGAAAAGGAGATAGTAAAAGGCGTGTTCTTTATCCGGAAGGGAAAAGTAAAAATTCACCAACGCTGGGGCAATGAAAAAGAACTCATCATCCGGTTTGCAAAAAACGGGGATATGATTGGTTACCGGGGGCTGGGAAAAGGAAAGGTGTACCCGGTATCGGCTACAGCGCTTGAAGATACGGAACTGATGTATCTGGATATCCCGTTCTTTGAAGCTACCCTGCAGGTTAATCCCCGGCTAACGTACGCGCTGATGGATTTTTATGCAAATGAGCTAGAAGCCACAGAAAAACGGGTGCGCAATATGGCGCATATGGAGGTGAAAGGGAGGATTGCTGAGGCCATCCTCATGCTGCACGAGCGCTTTGGTGTAAATGATGCAGGGTATATTGATATCAAACTCACCCGGCAGGATATGGCCTCCTTTGTTGGTACTACCTATGAAACCATTTCCCGTACAATTAGCGAACTGGAAGCCGAAAAACTGATCCGTACCAGCGGTAAAAATATTGCCCTTCTGAAGGAGAAGCAGCTGATGAAACTGGCAGAGTCGAATATGAAATAGCCTTTTCCGGTTGCCGGGTCGGGCTTTGAGACGGTCCTGGCGGAAAGGCTGGTGCTCCATGATTTTCAGGGGGCATCAATAATTGCTGCTGGTGCAGCGATGGTTAAAAAATGATGCGTGGTTTTAAAAATGTGATTTATATCATATTTTTGTATCATGGAAACAAAAAATTACAATGGCCATATTTATAAACCGCTGATGGCCGGTTTATTTGCAGGCTACATTGCCACCGTTTTTAACCTGGTATATGATGTGCTTTTCCGGGAGCAGACAGCGTTTCCCCTGCACGATCTGATCAATGTGTCCACCATCATCTTTGCCACGCTTTTTGCGTTACCCCTGGCCGGTGTGGCATTTGCGTTTATTGATCGGTATTTCAGGAACGGAACCCCGATTTATGTGTCGCTGTCCGCGGTATTTACATTGCTCTGTGTTTATGGCGTGCTCCAGGTGCATCGTTCGCCAGATCCGGTGGTGACCACCGAGTTTCACGAACTGTTGCTCGGCCTGACGATCATTTCGGGCATTTTTGCAACCGTGGCAGTGCCTTGGCTGGTAAAGCACCAAGATATTTATATGTAGAGAAGCGTGATCGGCGGTCAGCTTTTAGCTTTCAGATAACCCGTGTGGTTTGGAATTTTGGCTCCTGATTTTTGACTCTTGAGTCCTTTAGAAATTTTATCCGCCGGGCGGACATGAAGCCCTGTTATTTGCAGAAGTCAACTGCCGTGTCTTTGCTTCTTTGCGTCGTTGCATGAAATAAGAACCACGAAGACGGGAGACACAAAGACCCACGAAGAATGTTAACCTTTGTGCATCTTAGAGTCTTCATACCTTTGTGGCAACAGCTAAACCGCTGCGTCTTTGCTCCATTGCGTGAAACAAAATTGCCTGTGATTAATAATGCGCAAAATCCACTTCGTAGTTGCCCTTTATCCGTTCCATGGGCGGGTTATAATACCCGTATTTCAGGTGCGGGAATTCTTCTTTGATCAGTTCCATCAGTTGTTTTACCCCCATGAACTCGCCGGTCTCACTAACCCCGATCTTGCCCAGGTACCAGTCGGGATCAATGTTGAAGTTGCGCCATTGGATCATCTTCAATCCTGTATCCCGGATCAGTTTCCGCAAGGCCTCGTATTCGGCAACACTGTCCGTCATGCCGGGGAACACAAAATAGTTGATAGAGGTCCAGCCACCAAAGCCATTTACTATTTTCAGGCTTTCTACAATATCCTCAAACTGGTAATTATTAGGACGGTAATACGGCATATAGATCTCGCTTCGGGCACTGTTGGTACTTACCCGGATTGAGTTTAACCCCGCTTCGCAAAGACGTTTTACCGCATCGGGACGTGACCCGTTGGTATTGATGTTGATACTCCCTTTTGAAGTATGCTTGCGGATCTCGATGATTGCTTTTTCCAGTGTTTCCCACATTAGCAGCGGTTCGCCTTCGCAGCCCTGGCCGAAACTGATCAGCGGATATGGCGCGGTTTCAAGATGCGGCACCGTAAATTCCACAATCTCTTCCACGGAGGGTTTAAACTGCAGACGGTCCTGGGTAGACACGATGGTTTCCTCATCGGGTTGAAGCGAAATGCAACCTACACAATTGGCATTGCAGGCTGGTGATGCAGGCACGGGGCATTCCCAGCGGCCGATAAAATAGTTTCTTGCAGCAGGACAATGATAGGTGAGCGCACAATTGTTCGCCAGGTGATGAACCAGCCGGTTGTGCGGGTAGGCTTTTGTGAGTTGTGCTACGCCCAGTTTTACTTTGTCTGCATCAAAACCGGCACATTCCTGGCGGATGTCCTGTTCGATACGGATGGCGGGAACATAGAATTTGTCGTTCTGCCAGGATACGGCGGTGTAGCAAAACAGCGGCAGGGTAGGCGCCTCTGGCTTGGTTTCGTAAGCGGCAATATAAAAGCCTGTATGCGCCGGCGGGATAAAGGCGGCCACGGCCCAGCCTTTATCACAAAGTCGTAATTCACCGGTTATGACATCAATGCCAATCCCTATCCGTTCAGGCAACTCATAAAGCGAGCCGCCGTCCGGCAACTCGATCCAGTCTTCTACTGGTACGGGCAAGGCATCCCACCCGCTGCGCCCAACAGCGTAGAGACTGGTATCTTCAAAAATATTTCCGTTGCCATCAGAGTACAACAGGTACGGGGAGGATGTTAATGCCATTATTTTAATACTAAACGCTAAATTCTAAATTTCGAAAGATTAAAAAAACAAAGATCAAAAGACAAAATTCAAGCAGAACCGGATCATCTGAAAGCTAAAAGCTAATCGCTGATAACTGTTAGTTAACAGCTTTGCACAGCCAGCTGCTTCCTGCAAAATTCGTTAAATATTTCTTCAGAAACGATCTGATCCGCATCTTTTATAAAATGCTGGTATATTTTATTATTCTTAAGGTCGATGGTAAGAATGCCGGCTTTAAGAACCAGGTTGCTGACCTCGCTCCAGGCGATTTTTTTAACGGGAAAGGAAGGGTAACGGATTTCCTCCGCTGTTATTGTTATGACCAGCTGCCTGCGTGCTACCAGATAAAGAAACCACAAGAGCACGTTGATCGCAAATCCCCATCCCAGCGCATACTGATACCATCGGAAACCCAGGATGAGGAGAACGATACCCAGTGATTGTAGGGTATTTCTTTTTCTTAAGAAGTAAATATCACGAAGGATGAACAGTACAAAAAGCAGCACACACACAAGCACGCTGACCTTTAAATTAGGACTATTGCGCTGATAATCCATCAACAACTGTCCCAGGATATTAAAAAAAATAATGCCATAGGCAAAAACCTGGTAGATCAGTACCCGGGCATTCGGGATCTCAAAACGGTACTCCCGGCCGGCATCGGTTACGGTGGCTGCGGGTTTGTGATCTGGTGCCGGATGACTCAATAGCTGGATAATTTTATTCCGCGAAGGGGTTATTGATTGCTATCTGCAAGCAGGTTGCATAATTTGTAAAGCGCTCTTGCTCCCACGTTTGCATTCCAGTCTGTTTCCCCGGTGCCGACTTCCACCAGATCGAACCCGATCAGCTGGCGGCCGCTTTCCACGATCTTCTTAAAGAGGAAGAAAACGCGGTCCAGTTCAAATCCGCCGGGCACAGGAGTGCCGGTATCGGGACATAATTTGGGGTCGAGCCCGTCTATATCAAAACTGATATGTACTTTCTGCGGCAGCTTGCCTACAATCTCTTCAGCGATATTCTTAAATGTATCCCCATCAAACTGACGCTCTTTTATTTCCTGGTCAAAATAGGTAATGACCCTGTATTCACTGTTTTTTATATATTCCCACTCGTCCTGTCCAAGGTCACGAACGCCTACCTGCACGATGTTTTTGATCTGCGGAATTTCATTCAGGGCATTGTACATAATGCTGGCATGGGAGTAAACAAACCCTTCATAGGCTTTCCGCAGATCACAGTGGGCATCGATCTGAAGAATCCCGAATTCACCGTGTTTTTCTGCCAGTGCCTTAAACAATCCCAGGGGAGTACTATGGTCGCCTCCCAGCAGTCCTACCAGTTTATTGTCATTCAGCAATACCCTGGCCTGGTCATACACCCAGTTATTCAAATAAACACCGCCTTCGTTTACTTCTTTGATGGTGCGGCACATAAACTGGTTCTTGCCCAGTTCTTCACCCTTGGAGATATAGTCAATATAGAGTTCGGCTTCTTTGCGCAGGAAATCACTTTTCAGGAGCACCGTCCGATCGGTTGGTTGCAGATAATACCCTCTTTTCCAGGCATTGGGATAATCGGGATCATACAGATCAACCTGCAGGCTGGCTTTCAGGATGGATTCCGGCGCCCGGGCCGTTCCGGCACCGTAGCTTACGGTTACTTCCCAGGGAACGTTGATAATGATCAGGTCGGCGTTTTCTTCGGTACTGGGCAGCCCAAAAATGTTGTTGTTCGGGTTGGCTACACAGTTCTGATCGAAATTTGTTATGTCCAACATTATTGTCTCCTTTTTTTGGAAGGCGCAAAGTTATGCGCTTTTTATCGCATCCGGCAACAATTAACGTTTGTTATATCCTGAGGTTTGAGTATGGAGAGCCGGGAAATGAGACCTTTACAGGCATATCAATTTGGATATCTCATATCTGAAATCTCAAACCTCAATTCCGCCTTCTATTTCAGCTTGTCTTTGAATACTTTACGAAATTTATCCACTTTTGGCCGGATAACCATGGTGCAATAGGGATTTTTATTTTCGTTATTGTTAAAATACGACTGATGGTAGTCCTCTGCCGGGTAAAATACGGTAAAGGGTTTTATTTCCGTTACAATCGGGTTGTCAAAAGCCCCGCTTTTGTCCAGTTCCTGCTTGTAATGTTCCGCTTTTGCTTTCTGGTCGGCATTATGATAATAAATCCCGCTGCGGTATTGTGTGCCTACATCCCCGCCCTGCCGGTTCAGTGTGGTAGGATCATGGGTTTTCCAGAAGATCTCCAGCAGCTCGTCAAAAGAAACAACCGAAGGGTCATAAACGATCTGTAAAGCCTCGGCATGTCCTGTATTGCCGGTACATACTTCCTTATAGGTAGGATTTTTTGTATGCCCGTCTGTATAGCCGCTGGTAACCGAGGATACACCTTTTACATCCTGAAAAATCGCTTCTGTGCACCAGAAGCATCCGTTGGCGAAAGTGGCTGTGTCTGTTTGTTGACTCATTGTAGAAGATTTTGCTGCCGGCCCTGCAAAAACCACGGGCTCCTTTTTTTTCTGTGCACAGGCTGTTGCCGCCAGCGCGATCAATATTAATATGGGAATAACAGTTTTCAATGTATTACTGACTGTAAATTACAGATTCGAACGTTAATTTACAACTTAATAACAAGCGTTGGCGGCAGAAAGTTTAATATGTTGCGCGACCGGAGCCGTGCAGAGCACTTTTTTAGAATTTGGAGTTTTGCATTTGCTATTTAGTATTTAGTGTTTCCTCTCGTATCTTTGCAGGCTTGAAAATTTGTAGCGCACGTTTATGAAATTATACCCGGAATCGGCATATATACAATTAGAGTTTGATAAGATCAGAGAATTGCTGGCAAAGCACTGTGAAACGGATTATGCGCAACGTAAGGCCGAACAGCTGCGCATCCATACGCATAAACGGTTTATTGACGAAGAGCTGAAGCAGTCGCATGAGTTTAAGCAGTTGCTACAGAACGCCGTTTATTTCCCCAATGATTATATTTTAAACCTGGCCAGGGAGCTGAAGCTGCTTTCCATTGCCGGCGCCTTGCTTACAGGAGAACAATTGCTGCAGATCCGGAAGCTGGCGGAGAGTATTGAAAAAATCTTCCGCTGGTTTGATGCGGAACGGAAGCTGGCATATGAAAGCCTGTACCGGGTGATAAAAGATACTTATTATGAAAAAGCCATTATCAGCCTGATCGATGAGGTCGTAGATGAAATTGGGCAGGTGAAGGACAGTGCCTCGCCGGCTCTGAAGGAAATCCGGCTGAGCCTCTATCGCAAGCGTACCGAGTTGCGGCGCATCTTTGACAAGATTGTTTCAAAACTCAACAAGCAGGGGTACCTGGCGGAGATTGAAGAAAGTTTTATGAACGGACGCCGCGTGATTGCGGTATTTGCAGAACAGAAGCGGGCGGTAAAAGGAATTCTTCATGGCGAGAGCGATAGTCGTAAAACGGCGTTTATTGAGCCGGAAGAAACCATGCACCTGAACAATGAAGTGGCCGACCTGGAGCATGAAGAGCGCAAGGAGGTAGACCGTATCCTGCGGCAGCTTACCGCTACATTGTCAACCTATGCCTCTTTACTTCAAACCTGGCATACGGTGCTTGGTGAATATGATTTTATACGTGCCAAGGCCAAATTTGCCGGGGATATTAATGGAGAATTTCCAGTAGTTGCCGATAAGGCCCAGGTACACCTGGTAAATGCGTACCACCCGCTGTTATATTTATACAACAAACGCTCCGGCAAACCCACTTTTCCGGTGTCCATTACCCTGGATGAAAACCAGCGGATACTGGTGGTAAGCGGCCCGAACGCAGGCGGAAAAACCGTTACGATGAAAACGGTGGGATTGTTGCAGATGATGGTGCAAAGCGGTTTACTGGTTCCGGTACATCCCAACAGCGAGTTTGGGGTGTTTAAACAATTGATGATCCACATCGGTGATACGCAGAGCCTGGAGTTTGAGCTCAGTACCTACAGCAGCCATCTCATCCATATGAAATATTTTATGGAGCATGCCAATGGTAAAACCCTGTTCTTTATCGATGAGCTGGGTAGCGGTAGTGACCCCAACCTTGGCGGAGCTTTTGCAGAAGTAATCCTGCTGGAATTGCTGAAAAAGCATTCCTATGGAATTGTAACCACCCATTACCTGAATCTGAAAGTGATGGCAGGGAAAACACATGGCATTGTGAACGGGGCCATGGCCTTTGACGAAAAGAACCTGTTACCCATGTTCCAGCTGGTGGTAGGGCGTCCGGGAAGCTCTTATACGTTTTCGATTGCAGAGCGGATCGGGCTGGATAAGCGCCTGATCAACCAGGCAAGGCAAATGGTGGATGATGATCAGTACCGGCTGGATAAACTACTGAATAAAACAGAGCAGAACCTGCGCGACCTGACGAAGAAAGACAAGGAACTTGAACGGCTGATCAAAGAAAATGAGCGGCTGAAAAAGGAAATGGAGCGGGTGATGGATAAAGAAAAACACCGGCAACAGATGAGCGTACTGCGGGAGCAGAATAAGATATCTGAAGAACGGATCACCTATCTGAAAGATATGGAGCGCAAGCTCAAGCAGATCACCATTGAATGGAAGAAGGAGGAGGATAAACAAAAACTCATTAAGCAGATCAACAACCTGCTCTTCAATAAGCAGGAAAAGAAAGCGGTGGGAAAGATTCAGAAAAAAATCGAATCCAAATACCAGGAAGTGGGCGGGGATATAAAAGTAGGGGACACGGTAAAGATGAAGCGGAACCACCAGGTGGGAGAAGTGCTGGAGATCAAGAGTAAACGCGCGGTGGTAAAAATTGGCTTATTGCCTATGCAGGTTGAACTGGCAGACCTGGTAGTGGTGAAAGAAAAAGAAACAGCGGAAAAGCCATAGTTTACTGCAGCGCTTTACGTAGTGGCGGTGCGGATAATACAAAAATTAAGATATGCATACCCACACATTACTTCGGCAACTGCAGATCCGGTACCCGGTGATACAGGCACCGATGCTGGGAGTGTCAACCCCGGAAATGGCCGCGGCTGCATCCAATGCAGGCGGACTGGGATCGCTTGCGGTAGGTGGTCTTTCACCGGATGCTGTTGCAACCTTGCTGGACCAGACGCGGGCGCTAACTTCAAAACCCTTTGCCGTTAACCTGTTTGTGCACAATGTCCCGGAGCTGGATGCTGCAACTCCGGAGCCTATGCAGCAGCTGATACAACGCTTGGCGGCTGAACGCGGATATATATTGACCGATGCTGATCTCCGGCTGCCCCGTCTGTATACGTATAAAGACCAGCTGGATGTACTGGTTAAGGAAGACGTGCGCCTGGTGAGCTTTACTTTCGGGTGCCCGGACGATGACAGTATCCGGTTGCTGAAGACTCATAACCTATTGCTGACCGGTACGGCTACCAGTTTGAAAGAAGCCGCCTGGTTACAGGATAAAGGTATCGATATGGTAGTGGCACAGGGTATTGAGGCCGGCGGGCATCGGGGCAGTTTTTTGCACCTGGGCGATGATCTTCCGCAACAATCGCTGGAAGCTTTATTACAGGACATGAAGACCGACATACATATTCCCGTGATCGCTGCTGGCGGAATACGGGACGTGGCAGGAGCAAAAAAGATGATTGATCTGGGGGCCGCCGCCGTTCAGTTAGGAACGCTTTTTATTCCTACAAGGGAAAGCCAGGCCATTCCCGGATATAAACAATTGCTGAGCGGGAAAACGGAAATGCGGTCCGTGTTAACGACTGCCTTTTCCGGGCGGTGGGCAAGAGGGTTGTCCAATGCTTTTATCAGGGCGATCGAAACCTCAGGTATACCCGTGCTTCCCTACCCATATCAGAATGCCTTAACAACTGCGCTTCGTAAAAAGGCCCAGGCGCAGAATGATCCGGAGTTTACCAGTCTGTGGGCCGGAACGGAATTGCCGCTTACTACGGTTGCAGATATGTCTGCAACAATTGTAACGCAGTTTGGCAGGGCGTTAGCCGATGAGTCCTAACCACTAGAGAATTTTAACCGTCTTTTTATGCAGGTTCAAACCACATGGAAATTCAGTGCTGCCCCGGACCGGTTGTGGCCGTTGTTGTTTCATTCAAAAATGAAGGATCAAAGGCCCTGTTATTTTCGTTTGGGGCTTCCCAAGCCCATTGAATGCCGGCTGGTGGATGAGCGCGGAGGTGTGGGTGCTACCCGGGAGTGCATTTCCGACAAGGGTGTGATCCGGCAAACCATCCTGGAATGGATGCCGGAGGAAAAACTTCGGTTTGAGATGCGTGAAACCAACATCTATTTTGGCCCTTGTGTGGACACTATCGTGGAAACCTTTGTTCTGAATCCTGTGAATGTGACAACAACCCGGATGACGCGTACCACTGAATTTAAATTGAAACCCGGAGCCCGCCGCTGGGGTGCGCTGCCTATGTGGATCGGTCTGAAAAGTATTCACCGGTATGTATTCTATAACTGGGAACATATCCTGAAATCCGGCCTCCGGGAAGCATAATACCGCGGATGCTTCGGGCGTCAAGGCTATCAGCCGTTCCTGTTCAGGCTCATTTTTTTCAATGACTTTTAAAATTGATAGGAAATGATCTTCGGGTCCTGCACCAGCCGGGCAACCAACTGGTCGTGGTTTTTAAGCGGGCCCCTGACCTGCCAGGTTCGCGAAAATCCTTCCGGCCTTTTTTGTTCATTCAATAACAAGATTTTTAAATGGTTTTCGCGGAACCAGGCAATACAACTATCAAGATCCGCAATGGTTGCTGTTGCAATTTTATATTCCCGGATCTTATGACGGTTGTCGATGAATTTCTGAACCGGCATCAGCAGCTTCAGAATGACAATAACGATGACGGTACCCACCAGGGCAAGATAAATATACCCGGCGCCTACACTCATCCCCAGGGAAGCCGTAGCCCAAATAGTAGTGGCAGTGGTAATGCCCTCGATTTTAGTGCGGTCTTTGAAAATAACGCCGGCCCCCAGGAAGCCAATACCGGTAATGATATTTGCAGCAAGCCGGTCGGGGTTGTTAATTCCTATCCGGATGGATAAGATCGTAAAAATACAGGAACCGAAGGATACCAGGATAAAGGTTCTTAAACCCGCTGACTTGTTTTTATATTCTCTTTCAGCGCCGATGATCATACCGATCAGTATGGAAACGCAGATCATAATCAGTTGGGTAGCGATGGCTTCCAGGTCGAACCCGTTTATAACAGCTTCAATCATGTGTTGAAGTTACAAATTTTATCCTACCTGAAGGCAAACAAAAAGACTAAGCCCGGTATGATTGCATGCTCCTGAATTGCTCTTCGGAAATAAACCTGTTACCTGCAGTATTAAGCACATTGGCTTTATAAATCAGTGCCGGCTGCAGGAAGCGTTCAGGGTTTAATGTTTAAAGATTCCGTCACTTGAAACCTGAACACTGCCCGTATGAATCTGTTAGCGGCTGGTTAAACCCAGGATATCTCTCCGCCATTGCGGTGTAAAGGCCGCATCCCAGCCATATGTTTCAAAATCTTTTATAAAATCGAGCGGGGTTACCCAATCATTACTGTATATGGTTTACAGATAGGCCGCTTTTTTTCCCAGGATCGCCTGCCACCAATCAGGAGTATATGCTTTTGCCCTTGGAAAAGCTTCAAATTCCTGCTTGAAGTTTTCGGGGTCCTGCCTGCTTTCGGGAAGGGCCGTGCGCAGATCATAATTCAGGTCCAATGTAAAGTCCTGGTTCTTTTCGGCCACAAGGCGGAAGCCCATCCAGGCGCCTTCTTTTGGTGCCTGCTCATACATGGCATATTTGATTTTGTTCATTAGGATAATGGTAGACTGATCGCCTTTCTGAAGAAAATACTTCAGTTTAAACGGAACTTTATTCCCGCCGGATATATAAAACCCCTTCATTCCGATCCCGGCCTTCATACACTCACCACTTAACTCCAGTTGTTCCCATTGAACATCCGGATCACTCTTTTGAAGATCGGCTAGTGAGAGCTCAATGACTTTTTTGAGCAGGTCCACCAGCGCCGGCTGCCTATAGGTTTGCGTGCGGCTGAAGGTTTCTGAAACAACGGCCTCCGTTTTGGGTATATCAGATAACCGCTCGCCGGGTTGCTGCGCCAGCTGGTCAATAGCCTCGAGATACCATTGCCAAAATGCCCGCCGTTTTTGGGGATTGCCCTCGTTTACAAAAGGATTGCCACCGGCAAAAGCTATAGAAGCATAGAAGTCGGGATTCCAGGTGTCCCAGTCAAAAGAGCCGTCATCCTGACCATCATAGTCTTCAATATCCAGGATCATTGCAGCACCGGTGGCGATACTGTAGCACAACGATACCGCACTGAGTCCGGCCATACCGGCCATGCCCGGGGTGCTTTCCATATAGTTCCGGTACTGATCCCCCAGTTTCATAAAATCGGTTGGCTCCTGATTGTAAAGAAATGCGTCGGCCCTGGTCAGCATGGCGGTCATAGATGCATTTTCCGGGAAATCCTGGTACCAGACCGGAAGTACTTTTTTGGTACATTCGAGAAAGAGTTTGTTAACGATGTCCGAATTGTTCAGACTTTTCATAACGGCCACCCGGTGCTTTAATGGAAGATGCCCCTGCGGATTTTCATTCAACGCTTCTACTGCTGCTGCTAATACTTGTTCAAGCATGTTTGCTGTTTTTATTAATCAATAGGATCCCATCCGATGTCAATGGGTTCCGTTCCACCCGGCTCAAAAATATGCGTTCCGTTTGGATCTGTGATCACTACGTCCTGTCCCAGGGCATCTGCCTGCTTCTGTGCAAATTCACGACAGTTGCTGCACATAGGCCGCGAAACCCCAACGGGGTCTCCTGGGTTATTGGTCATTACCTGTTTTTCCGCATGGCTGGCGCTGGCCTGCCCGGGTACTCCATTATCAATGCTTGCATTTTCATTGAGTGTATGATTAATGTTGTTGGAATGGTTGATGACATCCTGTGGGGGCACATCAGTAACGCCCCCCATATTGGTCCTTGTTCTTTGACTGATCCTGTCCGGAGCATAACCGCTAACCGTATTGATGCCGTCTGATGCGGTTGTTTTGCCGTTTTGACTAACGGGCAGTTTACCGGCATTATTGTTGGCTTTGTTATAGGCATCCCTGGATTCACGGATGGCCTGTTCCCGGGTCAGCGGTACTTTTTCTGCTTCATAAGCTCCGTCACCTTCCTGTTTGGCGGCTTCCGTTTTCTGCGCCTCCGGCTGTGGCTTGCCATTTTCATCTTCGGGTTTTTGGGTTTCCCCTTCCTCCGCCCTGGAGCCAGCCGGCTCTTCAGCCCCGGGTTTGCTTTTCCCTTCAAGATCCCGCAGGCCTTTACCAACCGGGCTGAACATAAGCGCAATGCCAGCAAAGTCTTGCCAGGAGCCGCCGCCGGTAAATACGTTTTTTACCGATTGCAAGGCTCCGGTTTCCATGCCGAAAAAACCGGATGTAAAGTCTCCGGCGCCTGCTGTGCCCGTATTGCCATAAGCGGCTGCCGTGCTCTGCGCACCCATAACCCCTCTCAGGGCCAGACCAAATTTACCAAAGCTCTGAATCGCATTTACCAGAAAATTATTGGGCATACTTTTGGCAAACTGCAAGGCCGCCTGACCCAGCCCGCGCACCCCGGCGCCGCCGCCCATCGCCGCCGCTCCGCCGCTAAGGGCGGCACCTCCCATTCCCACCGCGGCACCTGCCATCATACCTTCCATCAGTCCGCCAATGTAATTTGCGGCCCCAACTGAAAGCGCCTGGCTCCAGTTCTTGATCTGGGGGGCAAAAGTAATCACGCCCCCGATGGGGCAGGTCATTATATGATCGCCGGTAATAGTGCGGGTTCCCTGGGAAATAAAATTTTGTTTCCCGCCCACCCAGGTACGTTTGCCTGCCATCTTCTGTCCGCAGAGCATGGCGCCTACCACCGCTCCGATCGCGGCACCTGCAAGCCCGGCCAGTGCACCGATGGCAATCAGCGCCGCGCCTCCCGTAGCCACCGTAAGTACGCCTAAAAGGATGGCACCTACTACCAGCACGGCTGCGGCAAGGGCCATCAGGAGCATGTATTTTTTGCAGCTAAAATCCACACAGCTGCTGGTAGACTTGTCTTCTGTAGTAATATAAATATCGCCGCTCTTTTTTTTAAGTCCCAGCCTTGTTCCCTGGAAGGGCGCGGGCATATTCCCTTCACTGCAGATCCAGAAGTCTTTTTCGGTGATGATCTTATTGCCCATAGCTGCTGCGTTTTTGGAGGGTTTGCGTACGTTGATGCCATTCAACACGGATGCGGCCGCCCGGAGCAATCGATAACCGGAGTATGCGGGCGCTTCGTTTTAAAATGTCGCCGGTCGCTTTCTGCGTCAGCAGGGCAAGGGTGTAGCAACGGCCGGAACGGTTCCACTGGAAATGCCTGTTTCCAATCTGAAAGGTTTTCATCTGTTGTGTTTTTTCCTGCATGGTGAAGACAATATTTATTAAACAGGTTCGTAAAATGCCGGCTGCGCCTTTAACCGCTCCCTGTATTTTTCTTCAGACAGAAAATGATAATCCAGTTTGAGATAGAGGTTCTTTTCATCGGCGATCTCCTGTTTCTGGCGCGCTGCTTCAAGGATCTTGCCGGTCTTTTTATCCAGCAGATAATGGCTGTTGTCTGCAATTTCAGGCTCCAGTTTGTGTAATGGGAGCTGATCAGCAAACTGTGCGTACGCTTTCCTGGTAAATCCTCCGAGCGCGAAAAGCGGAGTGCCGCGGATCTCCAGTTGCAGGGTATGGCTGCCTTCTGAAATCAGGTGCCCGCCAAATTGCATCTGAAGCATCGCTGTATTAAAAAAGTTATACTGCTGCTCTCGCTTTGCGCGAAACGGAAAATAGTTGCCATAAAGATGGTTAAAATAGAGCATGAAAAATTCATTGTGCTGTATTGCCGTTACTACTTTGTCAGGGCTTTGAAACAAATTGTCGTTTAAAAGAATTACGTCTTTTATTTCCGGAGTATGTTCAATATGTTGTTGCATTTCTTCTTTAACAGTGGTCCATTTATCGAGGATAATATCCTGGTTCAATACTCTTTTTACCTGGCCCCGGTGGTCAAGGATCAGGTGCAGCTCATTATACATCCGTCCAAATACATCGCTTACCTGCTGCACTTCTTTTGTAAGGGGGTTGGTTGCTTCCAGTAACAGGTTGTCAAGCCGGATTAACTCCACTTCCAGTTCTTCAGGCATTACCCGCAGCACCCGGAAGTCCCAGCGGATCCGGGCTCGGGAATAGCTGGTGATATTCACCGCCCGCATATCGGTTTCAATGATCAATGTATACTTTTCTGAAAACGGCTCATTGATATTAATGATTCCACTCATAAGGCTGTTATTAGTTTACAAATACATCTCCGCCATCCAGCTTGGTAATCCCTTTTATATGATTATTGGGGGCGCTCATATTTAGCTGACCGGTCATGGTAGCGTGCAGGTTAGCTCCGTCGAGCGTTACTTTTCCGGAATTATCGATGATGAGCTGATGGGCTCCTACAGCGATTTTTACACTTGTTTTTCCATTGATGGTGACATTGCCCGCATTGTCCATGGTGAGCACGCTGCTGCCATTTCCTACGTCCGTTGTATGTTTTTCTCCTACATTATTGGTTTGAACAGAACCTACTTTGTTGGTTTGGTTGGTGCCCACTTTGTTGGTATGATTGGCACCCGCATTTACGGTGTAGTCGCTGTTGGTATTGGTAACGGCATTCCCGGCGCCGTCAAATTTCATATCGGCACCACCTTTATCTGTCAGGTGCACGCTGCCTTCATTATCGTTCAATACCAGTTTGTTTCCGCTGCGGCTCTGCAGGGCTTTAATGTCGTTACCGGCATTGCCAAAACTGCTATTGGCCTTGCCATGGTATACGGCGCCGATCACATAGGGTTTGGTGGCGCTGTCGCCTTCAAATCCTACAATCACTTCTTCTCCAACTTCGGGGAGCAGGAACATGCCTTTTCCGCCTCCTGCATGCGGCGTGGTTACACGGATCCAGGGCGTTCGTTCCGATCCGTTCATCCAATGGAACTTTACACGGATCCGGCCCAGGCCATTGTAATCATTATTATCGGTAACAATGGCACTCTGGGTTTCGCAAACGGGGTCTGGTTGTGCTTCAACCGGAGGCATTTTTATACTGGCAGGAACGGCGGAAAAATCATTTTCATAATTGCCCTGTGCATCCACATAGTGGTTAACCGCTGTTACCAGATAATCGCCATACCCTTCAGACTGGCTGCTGAATACATTATTGCCTTTTACCTCAATGGTACCGCCCACTGCAACACCCGGATGCCCGCTTTGGCCGTTAAAACGCACCAGCCTGCTGCTTTCCATGGCGCTGCGGATATTGAGCAGCTCGTCCTGTTGTTTCTTATTGGTAAGGAACTGGTTATTCCAGATTTTAGGCTGGGTGCTGTAAACGGTTTGCCCGGCTTTATACACCTGCTCCCCCCAGGGATTGAGCCCAGCTTTTTGTTCAACGCCATTGGGCGCGCTGGTATACACCTGGCTATTCATATAATCCCATCCCATCATTTGCATTTGCGTAGGCCGGGCCTGCAATGAAATATTAAAGCTGCTGAGGTGGCTTCCGTATACCAGGGAGGCGGTTGCGCCGGCAGCCGGCTGCCCCATCACCAGGTTCCGCCCATTCCAGAAAAGCCATTCTCCAAAAGTGCTGCAGAGCCGTTTTAAGAACTGCCAGGCGGTTTCCTTGTATTGTACCATGTAAGCCAGGGTTTCTCCGTAAGCGACCTGTATTTTGGGTTCCAGCAGGTTTTGTGGAAAAAATTTAAGCACATCCTGTGCAATGTTTTTAACCGCTTTCTTTTCCCAGCTTTTGCAATGCGGGCCGCTGTCAAGAATAATAGTTGGACTGTATCCGGTAATGATCACATCTCCGTGATGCCCGGTAAACCGCGCTGTTTCCACGCCGGTTACAACGCCATTAAATAACAGGGCGCCGGCAGTACCCACACCTGCAATCCGTGCGCCAAAAGAGGCGCCGATCATATTTTTGGAACTGTTGAAGATGCCGGCCTTCCCGTCGATGGTTTGCGCCGGACAGGTAAGTGTAAAACGATGGTGGTCAAAGATTGCCTGGTTTAAGGAAAATGCCGTGAATTGAGCAATGGGTTTCCCGTTGATGCTGAACAAGGGTTGGGTAAGCTGAGCCATAAATAAGTTTTTTGTCGGTTATGGAATGCGTGCGCAAAAGGTAAAAGAACTTTCCTGCGGGAGGGATGAAAGGGCTGCAGTTCCTCCTGCGGATGGTTTCTTATTCTATAAAACGGGTATTTCTTACAGAACAGGAACGGTATGGAAAAAGGCACAAAGTTTATACCAATATGAACCAGGAGCTCAGGAACGGAAGCGGTTTAAAAATAACTTAACCTGGATTAAGTTGATGTTGAACCATTGAGTAAAGAAATGGAGCTGCCCGGAGGCGTTTTCCCGCCTGCCTGCCGTTTGTGTAAATATGTACCCGATACAATACCGGATAATTAACTTTGACGGATAATTAATAGCATATGCAATACAAAAAAATACTGGTTGCAGGGGTTCTCGCCGCAGGAGCAGCGGGCTGTGGTGTAACTCCCGGCAAGCCTGGTGAGCAAGCGACCGCAGAACCTGCCACTTACCTGAGCAGGGCCAATATGGATACAACAGTAAAGCCGGGGGATGATTTCTTCCTGTATGTAAATGGTACCTGGGTGCGAAATACACCCATACCAGGTGATAAAACCCGTTGGGGGAGCTTTGATGAGCTGCGGGATAAAACCAACAAATCCGTTCATACCTTGCTGGAAGCAGTAGCAAAAGAAACGGCAACGGCGGGCACGGCTTCATTCAATGTGGCGGCATTTTATAAAAGCGGTATGGATACGGCGGCCATCGATAAGGCCGGTAGCTCCGTACTTCAGCAGCAACTGGATGCCATTAATGCCATCACTAGCCCTCAGCAACTGCTGGATGTGATCATTGCAAACGGTAAAATGGGACTGCAGACCGTTTTTCCTCATTTTATCGGGCCGGATGACAAAAATGTTTCCCAGAATATCATCCAGTTTACACAGGGCGGATTGGGATTGCCGTCGAAGGACTATTATACTGATAAGGACGCCGGTGCCGAAAAGAACCGCGAAGCCTATAAAGCGTATATCAAACAGATACTGCAATTGGGTGGTGCCGATTCGGTAAACGCTGCAAAAAGTGCCGGCGCTATCTTTGATTTGGAGCAAAAGCTGGCAGCGGCTTCCCTGTATCCGAAAGAGATGCGGGACCCGCAAAAGATGTACAATAAATTCAACCTGGATGCACTTTCCCGCCAAACACCTGGTATTTCCTGGAAAGACGTTTTTGCAAAAATGGATATCAGCGGGCAGGATTCACTCCTTGTTGCCGTACCGCAATATTATAAGGCCCTTTCGGGGCTGCTGACTTCCATACCGCTGGATACCTGGAAAAGCTACCTCACCTATAACCTTCTTTCCGATATGGCCCCCTACCTGGGACGGAGTTTTGACGAAGCGCACTTCAATTTTTATGATAAAACCCTGAGCGGACAAAAAGAGCAAAAGCCGCGATGGGAGCGGGTAATGCAAGTGATCAATAATTCGATTGGAGAACAACTGGGAAAGCTGTATGTAGACCGGTATTTTAAACCGGAGGCCAAGCAGAAGATGGTGGAGCTGGTGCAGAACCTGCAGGATGCCTTTAGCAACCGCATCAAAAACCTCGACTGGATGAGCGATGCCACCAAACAGAAGGCGCAGGCCAAGCTGGGCGCCTTTATGAAAAAGATCGGCTACCCTGACCACTGGAAGGAATATTCCGGGCTGGAAATCGCTCCGGACCGTTATGCACAGAATGTGCTGAATGCTGCCGCCTTTGAATATCAACGCAACCTGGCCAAACTGGGAAAACCGGTGGACCGCACGGAATGGGGCATGACGCCCAATACCGTCAATGCCTATTATAACCCGGCATTTAATGAAATTGTTTTTCCTGCGGCAATCCTGCAATTCCCTTTCTTTGATTTTGGTGCAGATGATGCCGTAAACTATGGAGGTATCGGCGCGGTAATCGGTCATGAAATGACCCATGGTTTCGACGACCAGGGCGCACAGTATGCAGCGGACGGGAACCTGAAAAACTGGTGGACCCCGGAAGACGAGAAGAAGTTCAGGGAGAAAACAAAAATGGTAGAAGAACAGTTCAATCGTTACACCGTACTGGATTCCATACACGTAAACGGCGCGCTTACCCTGGGTGAGAATATTGCCGACCTGGGCGGAATCGCGATCGCCTACGATGCGTTTAAAAAAACCAAACAGGGACAGGGTAACGAGCTCATTGATGGCTTTACTCCGGACCAGCGCTTTTTTATGAGCTGGGGCCAGATATGGAGAAGCAAGTCAACTCCGGAGCGTGCGAAGCAACTTATCAAAATAGATCCGCATGCACCTGCTGAATGGAGAGGAAACGGACCCTTAACAAATTTTGAACCCTGGTATAAAGCCTTTAATGTAAAACCGGGTGATAAAATGTATAAACCCGAAAATGAACGGGCAAAAATCTGGTAATTTGTTTTTGCTTATTTTGTTAGAAAGGCCGTCCTGATTTGATCAGGATGGCTTTTTTACCGCAATGGTCAACAGGCAATGGTGAATACGTAAAATTGGGGAGTTAAATCGTAAGCGGTAACTTCCAAGATCCAAAAGACAAATCTCAAAAACAGATACCATTATCACTATCCTATTTGCTGCCTGTATCCTAAACTAATTGAAAACCGTTAGCTTATAGTTGAGGGCCAATGGCTGAAAACTGATCGCCAAAAGCAAACGGGGTGTCATCCGGAAGCGTTAAACAAAATGCCATACTCAAGTCTCGCGTATGCTCCGGAACGTGAGATTGACCCGGGGCTTCAGCACCTTCTTCGTGGGGGGCAGGCGGTGCAGCCAGTGGGTTTGGGTAGTTCCTTTCATGACAAGCAAACTCCCATGCTCCAGGAAGCAATCGACCCGCTCTCCGCTGGTTTTATGCTTGAACGCAAATTTCCGTTCTGCGCCAAAACTCAGCGAGGCAATGGCTCCGTTTTTCTTTAGTTCCCGTTCCTCATCGCAGTGCCAGGCCATGCCCTCGGTACCGGTATGGTAGAGATTGAGCAGGCAGGAATTATATTGCTCGCCGGTTTTTTCTTCACTTAATTGTTTTAGCTCCAGCAACTCCTTTGTCCAGGGCAATGCTGTTTTGGTAGCGTTGGAGTACGTGTATGCAAAGTTCTTATTGCCATACCAGGCCACCTCTCTTTTGGTAATGATCCGCTTTCCGAAGATCACGGCTTCGTCATTCCGCCATTCAATGGTCTCCATCAGCCGGTTAAAATAAGTAGCTGCTGTTTCCGGTGTAAAGATCCGGCCATAATAATGTACCATGCCGTCAAAGGGAAGAAGATTCTGCATAAAGAAAATCGTATTTTATAAAGTCTGCAACCACCGCCTTTTTAGTATTTAGAACTTAATCTTTAGTCCTGGCCTGTTCCCAACCAATAATGGCCGCTTTTCGCAACGCTCCCCACATATAACCCCCGGTATGCCCGGTAGACTGGATAACACGGTGACAGGGGATAAGATAAGCTACGGGATTGCTTCCGATTGCGGTGCCCACGGCACGGGATGCATTCGGGCTTCCGATCTGTGCGGCCAGCGAGCCGTAGGTGGTTAGCTGCCCCATAGGAATCTTCAGCAGGCTTTCCCAAACCTTTAGCTGAAAATCGGTGCCTTTCAGGTGTAATTTGATTTCGGGCAGCGGCAGGTCATTGTTTTGAAAAATCGCCAGCGCGTTTTGTTGCAGCCGGTCCAGGCGCTCCAGGAAGCTTGCATTCGGAAATCGTTGTTTCAATTCCTGCAATGCGGTTGGAGCGTCATCATAAAAAACCATATGACAGATCCCCCGGGAAGTGGATGCTACCATCAGGTTGCCAAAGGGGCTGGTTGCAAAACTATAATGGATGTGTAGGTTGCTACCTCCATTTTTGTATTCGGCGGGTGTCATCCCTTCGATATTGATAAACAGGTCGTGTAACCGCCCGGTTCCGGAAAGCCCTGTTTCAAAAGCAGCGTCTGCAACAGAAGCCTGGCTGCTTTTCAATACCTGCTTGGCATGTTCCAGACTGATGTATTGTAGGAATTTTTTCGGACTGATCCCGGCCCAATCGGTAAAGATGCGTTGAAAATGATAAGGGCTGGTGTGGGCGGCCTTTGCAATGGCTTCCAGATCAGGCTGCTCCTTAAAATGGCTTCGGATGTATTCGATGGCCGTTGCCACCTTGGTGAAATTTATTGCTTCCTGTACCTTCATAATACGAATTTATAACACAAAATTGAGGACTACGGCTGTAAAAGGAAACCCGATTCTTGCGTTGTTCAGCAGGAGGATGGTTTTGCCTGGAGGGACTGGAGTTTTTGACGTCGAATGTACGCAAATAAGTTGCCTGCATGCTCTGATTGCGTAGCGTCTGCGGCAAATAAAATTTGTGTTGATGGTAATAAAAGTGTGGCATTGCTCAAAATCAGTCAGCCGGAATAAATGAGCAGACAGGAATATATGCAGTCTGTTAACGGTTGCTGTGAAAGATGTACTGCAGATAGCAAAAAAAGAGTGTCCTGATGAACACTCCCGGCTGTCTTTGATAGATTCTCAATCTTTTATATAGGGATAATAGTATATTCAAACCCTTTGTAAAGCAGCCAGTTGTGTATTGGATATTGTACTGCAAAGCAACTGTTTTTTTATCAAAAAAACCTTGACTTAAGTTAATAAATTAAGGTGTTTTTTTGCTGCCGTAAGGTTCAAGAAATAGAAAGGAAACGGCTGTTGACGGCTTATTTCAATGCCATCTGCTCGATCTTATTACCGATGGATACCTGTTTCATTTCCTGTTCCAGCAGATCAAAGTCGGCCCGCAGCACTTTTTTTGTGAACAACCCGTTTTGGAGCAGGAGTATTTCGTCGCAGGTTTCATGCAGCGTGGAGAAAATATGCGAAGAGATCAGGATGGTTTTTCCCAGTTCCTTCAATTTTTGAATGATGGCTGTAATCAGCAGGTTGCTTTGTATATCTACTCCGTTAAAAGGCTCGTCTAAAATGAAGTAATCATTCTCCTGCATCAGGATCGCCATCAGTGCCAGCTTCTTCTTCATACCTGTAGAATAGGTAGCGGCATATTGGTGTAAGGGCAGGTCGAAAATGTTTTTTTGTTCCGGTTGTACAAGGAGTTTATGCCTTGCCCTGCAGAGCAGCTCCAGGTATTCTGCCCCGGTGATTTTTGAAAAGAAAAACGGTTCTGTCTGCAAAAGACCCAGGTGGTTTTTCAGCGGAAGGTGGTCGGCGGTGATCTGTCCTTCGTATGCTTCGATACCTGCAATACAATTAAACAGGGTGGTTTTCCCTGCACCATTTTCACCAACAATACCATATACGCGTCCGGTGTGAAACGTAGCAGCGATGTTGTTTAAAACGACATGGTGGCCGAAGCTCTTGGAAAGGGATGTGATCTGGATCATGAAAGATATGTTGCAAGCCGGTCAACAGACCGGGAATAAAAAAAAGGAATGAGGCCTAGCAGCAGGGGAGGGAAGAAGATACTGGCCAAAAAAATGAGCAGCTGTACCAGCTGGATCTCACCAGGGTAGGCGATGTATTTTACCAGGATGATCTGTGTAATGTATGCATAGCTCAATAATTGGATACCGGCGGTCACCCACCATTTTTCAGGAAAAGCGATGAATAATGCTGCCAGGGGAAGAAAGGTTAAGAGGGTGCTATGCCATACTGCAGTCTTTATTTTTTCCTTTAAAAAACCAGCAGGACTGCAAGCGAAGTTCCACACATAAAACAAAGGCTCCGGCTTGGTATAAAAGGAGCAGATCAGCAGGATTATACCTCCTTGTGCAAACAGGCAGAGATTGAAATTGTTAACGAAAATGCCGATGCCCATCAGGGCATATGCCCCCAGAATAAGCAACAACGATTGACGGAAACCGGTCAGAAACTCAAAAGGCCGTTTTCCAAACGGTGTTGGTATAGTGGTGCTGATATCCGGTACCTGATTGATCAGGCTCAGCAACAGGGCCGCCGGCAACAGCAGTAATCCTGTAATGAAATAGTGACTGCAGAGTAAAAACAGCACAAAAGGCGTTACTACAATGGCGTTTTCGGCCAGCCGAATCCTGCGCAGGGATTTTTGCGGAAAAGTGATGCGGAGAAAATCGGTTCTTTTCTGGGTGCCAAGCTGTAGCATCCAGGAAGCTGCAGTAAACAGGTAAAGATAAACGGCTGCGCTGGTCTTTAAGAATAACAACCATGACACCAGAATAAAGCCTGCAGTACCCAATACCCATCCCCATAAGGGGTGCAGACCAAAGTCCTTTAACTGTCGGTTGAGCAGCCGGAACTGTAAACGGAAATAAAAATTCATTTACTGGGCATTCAGCAACGGGAAATAACGTTCTTCAATGATCTTAAAATGATGTGCCTGGTGTCCTACAATCGTGAAACCCACTGCGAGTACAGACATTTCTGTATTATAGGTATGGCCGATGGAAAGCAGCTGCTCGTTGCTGAGATTTTTATAAAACGCAAGGGTACTCTGGCGAACCGCCACCAGCTCATCCAGCAGGGATTCAAGGGTTCTTTCGCCGGCATTGGAATTGTTGGCAAAGAGGTTCTCATCAAATGATTGGGCCGGAGTGCTGTCCTTCCGGGCGAAACGCAATGCCCGGTAAATAAACACCCGCTCGGTATCGGCAATATGTAAAAGGAGTTGCTTGATCGTCCACTTGCCGGGTGCGTATACCTGGTCGCCCAGACTGTTGATCTTTTCTTTATCCAGCTGGTAAACATCAAGAATGCTTTTTTGAATAGCGGGTACAATTTCCAGTTCTTCCGGTACCTGGTTAATGTAACGGTCGAAATACGCCGGCATGGGATGAATGGCTGATTTATTCATGTTATTACTGGTTTAAATCGAATGTAGTTACAAATATAACCTAATAAGATGGTTTCAGCGGATAACTGCAACAAGCGCATAAAGATAGTTCAGTCATGAAAGGGTTGGCTGATCGGGCAAAAAGATGATTCAACCTTTCCAGGACAGATCCGAACAATTCTCCCTATCGGCCTGTTTTAGTTATTAAAACCAGCGTATGAACAAGAGAGTACTGGGACGTACAGATTTGCAGATTGCACCAGTTGTATTTGGTGGAAACGTTTTTGGATGGACCATAGACGAACGCACTTCATTCCAACTGCTGGATCATTTCGTAGATGAAGGGTTTAATATGATTGATACGGCCAATCAATACTCCTATTGGGCACCCGGCAATAAAGGTGGCGAATCAGAAACGATCATTGGTAACTGGCTGAAGAAAACCGGCAAAAGAAATGCTGTGTTGATTGCTACAAAGGTAGGAGGAAGCATGACGGGTCAGCCGCAACCGGATACCTCAAAAGCATATATTCTGAAACAGGTAGAACTTTCATTAAAGCGATTGCAGACAGATACCATCGATCTTTACCAAACGCATTTTGATAATGAGGATGTTCCGGTAGAAGAGACACTGGAGGCTTATGCGCAACTGATTAAAGAAGGAAAAGTACGCTGGATCGGCGCCTCCAATTTATCGCCACAGCGCCTGAATGCTTCGCTGAAAGCATCCGCTGGGCTTCAGTTACCGGTTTATCAAACCTTGCAGCCGGAATACAACCTTTATCAGCGGGAACGATATGAAACACAGTATGAGCCTATCGTAAAAGCCCAGGGGTTAGGTGTCATCGCTTATTACGCATTGGCCAGTGGGTTCCTGACAGGAAAGTACCGGAGTGAGGCAGATCTTGCAAAAAGCACCCGGGGAGCCGGCATCAGGAAGATGCTGGATGAACGGGGAAGGAAGATTCTGGCGGCCCTGGATGGGGTATCGGACGCTTACCGTACGTCTCCTGCAGCAGTGGCGCTGGCATGGCTTCTGTCCCGTCCTTCCATTACGGCGCCCATTGTAAGTGCCACCAGTATAGCGCAGATGCTGGGAATGACGGATGCCGTGAGGCTGCAGCTATCAGATGATGCCCTGGCAACACTGAACGCGGCCAGCGCGTATTCACCAACAGACCTGTCAGGCATTTAAGCCTAACAGGTCCTGGCTCAACTTGCTATCGTGCTGCAACGGTAAGTCTTCCGGTTGCAATGCGCAGGGCCTTTTCAAGGTCCCGGACCAGGTCTTCTGCATCTTCCAAACCAACAGAAAGCCGCACCAGGCTATCGGTAACACCCGCGCGGCGACGGATGGCTGCAGGAATGGATTTATGGGTCATTTCACTGGGTAAACAGATCAAACTTTTTACGCCGCCGAGGCTTTCAGCCAGTTGGAAATAGCGGGTAGATTTAACCAGCTGGGTTGCAACACCCGTTTCGTCTACCTTCAGATCGAAGCTTACAACACCGCCAAAATATTGTTGCTGTTGTTGGGCAATGGCATGATTGTGATGGTCCGGAAGCCCGGGATAGTATACATTTTTTACAAGGTCCTGGGTTTGCAGAAATTCGGCGATAGCCTGGGCATTCTTTGAGTGTTGGGCAATGCGCAAAGGAAGTGTTTCTATTCCCCGGATGGCAAGCCAGCTGTCAAAAGGTCCGAGGATGGCACCGGACGCATTTTGAATGAATTTGATCTGATCGTCAAGCTCGTCTGTTTTGGTTACAACGATCCCGGCAATCACATCGCTATGTCCCGCAAGATATTTGGTAGCACTGTGCACTACGATATCGGCTCCCAAGTCCAATGGTTTTTGGGCAGCGGGAGAGGCAAAGGTATTGTCTACACAAAGCAAAATGCCCTGCGTTTTTGCAATGTTGGCAATTGCACGGATATCTGAAATTTTTAATGTGGGATTGGTGGGCGTTTCAATCCAGATCAGCTTTGTTTTTGGAGTGATGGCAGCTGCTACCTTTGTTACGTCGGTGGTGTCTGTGTACCGTACTCCGATACCAAACTTCTGGTATACATGGGTAAACAGGCGGAAGGCGCCGCCGTAAATGTCATCTACTGCCAGGATCTCATCGCCTGCAGCAAGGAGTTTTACAACTGCATCAATGGCTGCCAGGCCGCTGGCAAATGCAAATCCACGGCTGCCGCCTTCCAGTTCGGCGATCAGTTTTTCCAGTGCGGCACGTGTGGGATTATTGGTACGCGAGTAGTCATAACCGCGGTGCATGCCGGGCGCCTCCTGTACAAAGGTGGAAGTTTGATAAATGGGGGTGGAAATGGCGCCGGTCAGTTCATCTGCCGGAATGCTGTGTAAGATCTTTGTTTGCACTTTCATTTTTTTGTTTTTAACGGTGAAGAATGCTCATGAAAATCCATCCGGAAAAACGAAAAGGAATGCCGGGAGCAAAAAAAAATGCACTCCCGACAAGTCAGAAGCGCATTCAACTATTTTACAAATAAATGAAAAGGCTTTTTCTAACTTATCTTTCCACAAGTGTGGTTGAAGGTGGCACCTTCCCGCGTGAGCGGAGGTTGCCAAGACGTCATTGGGTCAAGTCCCTCGGTCTTTCTGGATAAGAATATTTTCAAGAACTGCAGCAAAATTATAGACTATTTATTGAGGCTACCAAATTTTTGACGAGATTTTTTACACTAAAAAATAATCCTCGCAAAAATCAGATCTGTTTGCTGGCTGGATCCGGTTTGTTTCCAGGCACGACGGCCGGCGATTTTAACCGGCGTCAAAAGCAGGTTATAACTTTTCTGCATTCGGGTATAAGCAGCCGTCTTTGTTTGCCATTGTCTTTTCCAATAACGGGCGGGGTGCAACAGGATAGGCTATGGATGGCAATACTCTCGAAGAGATGTTTGTTGATTTTTTTAATAAAGATCCGGATCTATTATAGAAATAATAATCTTTTGTCATTTTTATTTTAAAAAATAAGCAAAAAAATTTTGTTCGTGTATTTTTTTCGATAACATTTGTCTTGCTATTCACTATTTTTTAACGAACCCCCGAACCTTCTATGACCCAAAAAAATCAGACCTGATTCAGCTCCGGTTTTAAGTAAAAAAGAAAAATCTCGAAGTAAAGATGTGCCTGAGAATGTAAAGCGCGTCTGCATATGCAGGCCTGCCATGCTGGATTATTGCTATAACCGGCCTTTTACCTGCCAGAAATGTACCTCAATTTATTAAACTCAAAAAATTACGAGCGCTTATGCAAACAAGACTCAAGAAGTATTTGTTGGGTTTGCCGCTATTGCTATGTTGCCTTTTGTTGAAGGGGAATATCCTGCATGCCGCAAAACCCGTTACCGGTAACCGCATTCCGGTCCCGATTCAGGCATCGCCTGTTGAAGGAAAAGTAACCGACTCTGCCGGCAACCCTGTAGCCGGTGCTACTGTTAAGATCAAAGGGAAGACATCAGCCGTTGCCACAGCTGCCGACGGTTCATTCCGGATCAATACAACTCCTGGCGAGATACTGGAAATATCTGCCATTGGTTTTCAATCACAGGAAATAACGGTAGGTAATGAAACCTCCTTGCAGATCCGACTTTCCGCTGTTGCTGCAGCCCTCGATGAAGTGGTGGTAGTGGGGTATGGTGCGCAAAAACGTTCCAATCTTACAGGAGCCGTTACCAGCATCAGTACCAAAAAATTAACCGATATACCGGCAGCGAATATGTCCAATACGCTTGCAGGCCGCGCTCCGGGTGTAACCGTTACGAATACCTCCGGTCTTTCCGGCGCCAGCTCCAGTATCCGTATCCGGGGCGCTAATGGCGAGCCGCTGTATGTAATTGATGGTGTAATTAAAGGCAAGGCGGAGTTTGATGCGCTGGATCCTAATGAGATCGATCAGTTAAACGTGTTAAAGGATGCGGCAACGGCTTCGATCTATGGTTCGAGAGCAGGTAACGGTGTAATTGTAGTAACGACAAAAAAAGGAACCGCCCAAAAGCCAACCTTGCATTTTCAAACCTCGTATTCAAGATCTACCCCTACAAGAACCTTGCTGAGCGATCGTACCACAGCCATTGATGAACTGATCTATCAGAACCGGGTGGTGCAGTTCAATAATGAGTACAATAAAAAAAATGATCCGCTGCCCAATGGTGAAACGGAGTTTAATTATTTCAGGGATAAGAACTATAATGTAAACGACTGGGTTTGGCGCAATCCGACGGTGCAGAAATATCTGCTGGATGTTTCCGGGGGAAGTGAAAAACTGAATTATTATAACATGGTCAGCTATACCGGTGAAAATGGGTCGTATGAGAACCTCGGGTATAAGAAATTCAATCTTCGTTCAAACATTACCGCAAAAATCACCAACGATATCAAGCTGAACATGAATATTGCTGCGGCACAACAAAACTCAGATAAGTTTTACTGGCCCTTTTCCCCGGACGATGATTATGATGTATCGGATTTTTACCGGGTAACCTTTAACTGGCCCAAGCTCTATCCGTTTTATATCAATGCCGACGGAACTCCGGCCGATCATATTACCGATTACCCTGTACAAACCCCGATGGGCAGCTGGCAGGCCTGGAGCGTGATTGACCAGGTAATGGGCGATCGTTATATCAAAACAAGGAAGCGCCAGTTGAATACCATCGCAACCCTCGATATTAACCTGCACAAGATCACCCGGGGCCTGGCCGCTAAAATTGTGGGTAACTATGAAGCCAATGATTTTCTGCGGAAATGGTATATGACTTTCCAGAAAAACTATGTGTTCATACAGGGCGATCCGAAGAACCGGTTCGTGCCGGGTCCGCCGGATCCCAACAAGGTCAATATTTTTAATTTTAGCCAGCAGGCGCCATTTTTGCGCTATCAGCAGGACAATGGCTGGAAGTATCAGTTCAATGCCTTCCTGACCTATAATCGTAGTTTTGGAAAGCATACGGTGGATGCCCTTGCAGTATTTGAGCAGCGGCAGGATCATTTTTACCGGTCAATTTCTACAGCATATAATCCTATAGCAAATATCGATCAGTTCTTTCCTTATTCTGCAGACCCTGCCGACCGGTTTGCCGATGGGCTGGAAGGACTGGGCGCCGCGCAGTCCTGGATCGGAAGGCTGAATTATAATTATGCCAATCGGTACATTGTAGAAGCATCGCTGCGGTATGATGGCAATAGTGCTTTTGCCAAAGGGCACAAATGGGGCGCATACCCGTCTGTGTCACTGGCCTGGCGGCTTTCGCAGGAATCTTTCTTCAAATACCATGTGGCTTTTTTGAATGAGCTGAAACTAAGAGCCTCTTATGGTACCACAGGAAATGACCTGAATTATTCCAATATCGGCGATCCGCAAACCATTCAGGGATTCCTGTATAAGGAAACCTATCAGAACAGTACACCCTATGTGTTTGGCGACCGCCTGTATAAAACCATCCGCCCCAGCCCGGTACCGGTGCCCGGTCTGACCTGGGCCACAGTGGAGAACAAGAACATCGGTCTGGACTTTGCCACGCTGAACAGCCGGCTTTCCGGGAGACTTGACTTCTTTACCAACCGGATGAAGGACATCCTGGCTTCGCGGGTGGTGGCAATACCGGATGTTTATGGTACTACGCCTGCGCCGGAGAACTATGCAGTCCGTTCTTTCAAAGGCGCGGAGTTTGATGTGCAATGGAATGACCGCGCCGGAAAGGAATGGTCTTATGCCGTATATGCCAATATGGGCTATGCCCGTGACCGCTGGGATGTGCTGGATGAGCCGGTGGCCTACGGACCGGATGGCGTGGAGCATTTCCGCACCCGCATTGGCCAGCCCGAAGACCGTATCTATGGTTTTAAGGCACTGGGTATTATCCGCACGCAGGAGCAACTTGATAAGCTGACGGCGGAAGGCTATAACTATTATGGCCGCAAACCTTATATGGGGGCCATTATCTATGAAGACATAAGAGGCGATGGTTACACGGCCGGTGCCGATGGAAGGATCGATGGGAATGATGTACAATTGCTGAGCAAGAACGGAAAACCCAGGGTCAACTACGGATTTGGTTTCAATGTATCCTGGAAAGGACTTTCGCTGGATGCACATTTTCAGGGGGTAACTTCCTATGATGTGATGATCAGTAACCAGGACGGGCCGGGTATCCGGCAGTGGGGCGGCAACTTCCGCGTATATTATCCCATCTGGGCCAGTGATGTGTGGACCCCCGAAAATCCTGATGCCCGGTATCCGCGCGTGGTGGGGCAGAACTGGCTGGAATCCGGCAGCGATGGCTCCACCTTCTGGATCCGGAACGGCGCTTACATGCGTTTGAAGAACCTGAACATTGGTTACACGCTTCCGGAGCGGTGGATCAGCCACCTGAAACTGGTAAATGCTCAGGTGTTCCTGAACGGCACCAATCTCTTTGCGATTTCGAAGCTCAAGGAGTTCCAGGATCCCGAGCAGAAGAACTATGATTCTTACCCGGTGATGAAAACACTTACCGCTGGTTTGAACCTTACCTTTTAAATGACCTCAAACAGATATTCAAATGAAAAAGCTATGTTTATTTTTATGCATTGTTGCCCTGGGTACCCGCTGTTCCAAGGTGCTGGATATTGAAGATGTGAACAACTATCAGCCGGAACAGGTCTGGAATGATCTGCAACAGGCCAATGCGTTTGTGGCTAATTTATATAATAAATTCGGGAACTGGAATGTGGGTGCAGACCGCAACAGTGAGCAACTCTCCGGTATTACCTTTGGTGAGGACGCTATAACGGTAACCGGCGCCTCTACCGCTAACTGGGATTATGCCAATGTGCGGCTGGCCAACCTGGCGATCCGCGATGTGCAGGCCGGAACACTGAGCCAGGCAGAAAAGGAAAGCATCCTGGCACAAGCGTATTTTATGCGTGCCTATACTTATTTTTCAATGGTGAAAGAATACGGTGGGGTGCCGATCGTAACGATGCCGCTGGACCGTTACCAGGATGATCTGGATCTGCCCCGCAATTCCACAAAAGAATGTTTTGATTTTATTATTGAAGACCTGGATAAGGCCCTCGCACTGCTACCGGCCAAGATTGATGTAACTTCTCCCGACTGGGGGCATATCGACGGGAATTTTGCACAGGCGTTCAAGGCAAAAGTACTGTTGTATAAAGCCTCACCGTTGTTCAATCCGGGCAATCCATGGAACAATGCTTATTGGGCCGGTGCTTATACAGAGAACAAAAAAGCATACGAAAGCCTGAAGAGCCAGGGATACGGACTGATCGAGGATTATGCAAAAATTGCTTTGTCTGAAAAGAATTCGGAGATCGTGTTTCCGGTAATCAATAAGTTTCCCGGTAAAACCGCCAATTGGGATTTTGGTGCACGGCCGGGTTCCTTAAGCAGGGGCAATGCTTCGGCATGTCCTACCTGGGAATTTGTAAAGGAATTCCCCATGAAGGATGGCAAACGTTACAATGATCCCACAGGTGCCTATTACAAAACAGATGCGGCATTTCTTCAGTCTTACTGGAAGAGCCGGGATCCGCGCTTTGAAAAATCCGTTCTCTGGAATGCAAGGACCTTTCCGGTTGCCGGCACACCCAAAGGATATAAGCAGTACACCAGCGTAGGCATCGCTTCGGCCAATGATAATTTCGGGATCAATCCCAACGTTGCGGATAAATCAACCAATAACAATACCTACACCGGTTTTTTTATTCTGAAGAACTGCAACCTGAGCCTTACACAGCCGAATGTGCAGCAGTATGATATCGATTTTGTGCTGATGCGTTTTGCGGAAGTCATGCTGAACTATGCGGAAGCAGCAAACGAAACGGGCCATACTGCAGATGCACTGGTTCTGCTGCGCGAAATCCGGAAACGCGCCGGTATTGAACCGGGAGCGGGAAGCATGTATGGCATTACCGCGGTGTCAAGGGCAGATGTGCGGGAAGCCATTATGAACGAACGGAATATTGAGCTGTGCTTTGAGGGGCATCGCTTCAACGACCTTCGCCGCTGGCGTTTGTTCAGCCTGCTGGATCAGAAAACAAAGAATGGGGTGGAAGCCATTGCCGTCAATGCCAATGGTTCCGAAATGCCCATTCTGCAGGCGCAGCAACAGGCGAGTACGTTCAGCCTGTCCGAAGATAACTTTAAGTATTCCGTAGTACAGGTACCGCAAACAGGCGTACAAAAAAATATCGTTCCGGATAAGTATTATTTTTATCCGATAGCCCAAAGTATCATTAATAAAACCACCAAGCTGGAACAGAATAAAGACTGGGGTGGCTCTTTTGACCCTACTCTGCATTAATCATCCCGCGGACAGGGGCGCAGGCCTGTGAGCCGCGTCCTTGTCCGCGGAATTTTTATCGCCAACAATGGTCGGCGGTGCTGCGTTACGCGCTTTACGGCTCAGCAAAAATACCGTTGCAATAATTAAACCGCTGCCGATCCAGTCTGTAAGACCGAAAGGTACCTGCAGCCACAGAACGGCAATAACCGTTGCAGAAAGCGGCTCGGCCGAAGCCAGCAGACTGGCTTTTTGTCCGCCAATGATCTTTACTGCAGAGAGGTAGGCATAAAAAGGAACCAGCGTTCCCAAAAGGATAACAAACAAGGTATAGCTGTACGTATAACCATCCCAGATACCTTCTGCTTGCCAGGGGGCCTTAATAAACGAAATCGCCACGCCTCCAATCAGCAGGCCCCAGCCAATGACCGTGGCGGAGCTGTATTTTTTTAACAGGGCGACCGGCTGCAGCGTGTAAATGGCCAGCGCTACGGCGGAGGCGATACCCAATACCAGCGCCGTTTTTGAAATGTTCAGGCTGTTGGCCTTGCCATGGGTTACCAGCAAAAAAGTACCGGATACGGCCAGAAGGATTGCAAAACACTCCAGCCGGGTAGGTACTTTTTTGTTTTTAAGAGCCAGGTACCCCGCAATCATCACCGGGCCGGCGTATTGCAGCACCGTAGCGGTGGCCGCATTGGAATGGCGGATGGCAGCAAAATACGTATACTGTACCGCCAGCATGCCGGTAAGGCCAAATACAGACAGCTGAAGCCTGTCTTTTTTTGTTTGCCAGATCTTCCACAGGTCGTTGTTTTTTTTCATGCCGGAAAAGGCAAGCAACAGTACACCGGAGACCAGCATTCGCATAGCCATCAGCCATTCTACGTTGATGTTCCGCTGTTGGAAAAGAAACTGGCTGAAAGTACCGGATATACCCCATAAAGAGGCCCCGGAGAGTGCCAGTAAAATACCTTTGAGCGGGTGATTCTTTTTTAAATGGCTGTAATGCTGTTTTATCATAAATACCAGAGAAATTGAGCGCGCAAATTTAGAAAAGAAGCGGGGCAATATCTTATTAAATTTATCGGGTGTTTTGCAATTTTGTTCCCGTAGCGTTATCAGATCACCGGGGAAGGGATGTTATGCGGGCAGTTGCAGGCAATGTGATGTACGCTTACAAAGAATGGATCCGCCGCCTGTTTTTCACCGGTAAAAATATCCGGCACCGCAATACATTTGTGGTTCTGTACGGGTAATACGGGTATGGAACGGCCACTGTAAGTGTTGATACATCGGTAACCGCTCTTACCGAGGCATCCGTAACCGCCGGAAATACGCCGGCGCTTTGAGCATCCGGCTGCCATACCAGCTGAAGAGTTCTCCATCGGCCAGCAGGATTTTTACATCCGGGTAAAGCTCCTGTAATGCGGCTTTATGCTGCTCTCCGAACGGGTATGGTTCGGAAGCAAGGATGAAGTATTCAGGCGGGTGTGCCTGTAAGGCGTTCAGGTCTGCTACAGGGTACCGGTTGAAGGGGGCATATAAATTGATAAAGCCTGCCTTTTGCATCATATCATTGATAAACGTGTCGCCCCCAACAGTCATCCAGGGATCTTTCCAGATAAAATATACCGCAGTGCAGGGAGGACCGGTGTCAAGGCTTGCAAAGGCATCTTCGATGACTGCAGTTAGTGCATGGGCTTCTTCTTTCCGGTTGGTATGATCGCCGAGTTCGCGGATCATTGCCAGTGCACCTGTATAATCGTTTACATCGGTGAGAAGAACAGGGAACCTGCCGGCCAGTACTTCCACCTGTTCTTTTACATTCTCCTCCTTATTGGCGATGATCAGATCGGGTTTTAACGCAATGATTTTTTCCAGGTTCAGTGTTTTGGTGCCGCCCACACGTGTTTTGGTCCGGAACCAGGCCTGGGGATGAATACAGAATTTAGTGATGCCGATCACTTCCTGTTCCAACCCCAGGGTGTATAAAAGTTCTGTTATTGATGGAACAAGGGATACGATTCTCACGTTTGAAGTTCAGGTTTAAGGTTAGAAGGTATTCCTGACACCGGCTCATTGAATCTCAAACCGGACAGTCCGGGCCTGACCGCTGCTTATTCAAGTGTGCATTATCGTTTTTCCGCCGTATATATGCAGCAGATACCCAGCGTAAGCGCTTTATACCGTGCATTGGAAAAGCCTACTTTTTGCAGGATATCAGTAAAATCCTTCCGTTCCGGAAATGCCCGCGCCGATTTGTTGAGGTACTGGTAGGCTTCTTTATTCTGTTTCAAAAGGCCGGCGATCTGCGGCGCCACTACGTTCATATAAATCTGGTACAACCCTTTAAACAACCCGGGTTTAGGCCTCGAAAATTCGATGATGAGCAATTGACCGCCGGGTTTTAATACCCGGTACATTTCCGATAAACCTTTTTCCAGGTTTTCAAAATTGCGGACACCGAACGCAGCCATGGCTGCATCAAAGCGGTTATTGGGAAACTGCAGGTTTTCAGAGTCACCCGGTTCAAGAGTGATCCGGTCGCTCAGTCCTTCTCTGGAAATTTTTTGCCGGCCTACCTCCAGCATCTGGGCAGAGATATCAACACCGGTTACCTGTTGCGGCTCCAGCATCTTATACGCCCGCAATGCCATGTCGCCGGTTCCGGTGGCAATATCCAGTATTTGCTGCGGCCGGTATTTCTTCAGCATGCCGATCGCTTTCCTGCGCCAGGCTACATCTGTGCGGCCCGAAAGCACGCGGTTGGTAAGGTCATACCGGGGTGCAATGCGGTCAAACATTTCAGCAACCTGTTCTTTCTTTGTTTTTTCAGATCCTTGATAAGGAATGATATGATCGTGCGAAAATTCTGTCATAAACCGCAAAGGTAACAAGATTTTATACAGTGATGCAGGGGGATTTCGCCGGCGGGATGGCGAACACCTGTTTTCTTTGCTGGCTGTATGATTTTTATTTTCCGGCGATGGTGCCGGGCATCCTCCGGAAGCAGCGATGTATTTCTTCCCGGCGTCTTCATTATTTTTCCTATTTTTATTTGTTCAGCATGTCATTATAGAAATGAGTATTTTTAAATATATTGAACTGGATGTTTTATCTGCCACACCTAAGTATCAGCAATTGGCTCAGTCCATTATGAATGCCATTGCAGATGGCAGCATTCAGCAAAACGATCTTTTGCCTTCGATTAATGAATTGAGTTATGAGTTTGAGATTTCCCGCGATACAGCAGAAAAAGCGTACAAACAGCTGAAACGGATGGGGGTGCTGGGGTCAGTGCCGGGGAAAGGGTATTTTGTAAAAACTGCAGAACTCCAGAGCTCACTGAAAATTTTCCTGCTGTTTAATAAACTGAGCACGCACAAGAAGATTATTTATGATGCGTTCGTAAAAACATTGGGCCCTGCAGCGCTTATTGATTTTTACATTTACAACAATGATTTCAATCTGTTTAAAAAGTTGCTGTCCGGAATCGAGAAACCGTATACTCATTTTGTGATCATTCCACATTTTTTGGAAGGAGGAGCAGGTGCATCGGAGATCATCAATGGCCTTCCGAAAGAAAAGTTAATCCTGTTAGATAAGCTGGTACCCGGCATCAGCGGCGATTTCAGCGCTGTATACGAAAATTTTGAAGAAGATATTTACCAGGCGCTGGAACAGGCACTGGGCCGGCTGCGCCAATATGAAACAATAAAAATCATAGTACCGGAGTATTCCTATTTTCCTGAAGAAATTACCAAAGGCTTTAAGCGGTTTTGCGGGCAATATGCTTTTCATGGCGAAGTAGTGCATCATATTCAGAAGGAACCCATCGCTTCTAAAGAAGTATATATCTGCTTAATGGAAGATGACCTGGTAACGCTGGTAGATAAAATTATGGCCGCCCGGCTGGAGATTGGCGAGGATGTGGGTGTCATCAGTTACAATGAAACGCCCCTGAAGCGACTGATCCTCCGGGGAATCACCACCTTTTCTACCGATTTTGCCGCAATGGGTGAGGAGACCGCCCGGCTCATTCTCAGCGGCGAAAAACGGCAGGTTGCCGTGCCTTTTCATTTACGATTGCGCCCTTCCCTGTAAATTTGCAGCTATGGAAATAGTATCTGCTGCTTACGTTAAAAGCAGCGCGGAATATATGCAGTGCCCCAAGGCCGACCGGCCCGAATATGCTTTTATCGGAAGAAGTAATGTGGGTAAGTCCTCACTCATCAATATGCTCTGCAATAAAAAGGCGCTGGCTAAAACATCTGCGGCCCCGGGTAAAACACAACTGATCAATCATTTTGAAATTATTTCGGGGTACCGGGATAAGAGCGGAAAAATGGAACGCAAATCCTGGTACCTGGTGGACCTTCCCGGCTATGGATATGCCAAGGTCTCGCAAAAACAACGCAAAGGATGGTCGATGATGATTGAAAAATATATTCTTAAAAGGGAGAACCTGGTAAGTTTATTTGTATTGATCGACAGTCGTCATGAACCACAAAAACTCGACCTGGAATTTATCAATCAACTGGGTGAATGGGGTATTCCTTTTGCATTGGTGTTTACCAAAGCCGACAAAAACAAGCCGGGTGCGACTATCCGCACAGTGGAAGCGTTTTTGAATATGCTGAAAGATAGTTGGGAAGCATTGCCGCCGTATTTTGTGACTTCCGCCGTAGACAAACTGGGAAGGGACGAAGTGCTGGGATATATAGCCACCTTGAACACCGGTGATGCGGTAGCATAAAAACATTTTTCTTTAATACATTGCTGAAGCCGCAGAGCCTTAATGGCTGATGCCGGAATCTGCAATACCTGCCCATTATTCCCTGTATTCAATTTTTTCGTAGGTCAATCATGGCTACTCATTAGCTAAGCAGTTAATCCGGTTCAGCTAACAGGTACCGGAATGGAATAAAAAAAATCAATTTTTTTTGCAACGATGATGCATTTATATATATTTGCAACAATGTTGCATCGGTGTTTTGTATATCAGAAATTTTTAAGATGCGCGCTGCTGGCGGGTTTGCTGGCACAGCTGAATATGGCGGCACAAACAAAAGAAAGCACTTCAGCAACGGCCGCTGGGGATACAATGGTGTTGAAAATGGTGACGGTATCCGGCAGCAAGAATCATCAAATGAACAAAACGCTTCCGGTTGCCGTGCTTTCGGGGAACGAATTGAGAAAGAGGAGCGGACAAAACCTGGCGCAGGTGCTGCAGGATGTACCAGGTATATCCATGCTTCAAACAGGAGCGACTATTTCCAAACCGGTGATCAATGGCCTGCATGGTAATCGTATCCTTCTCATCAATAACGGCGTAAAGCAGGAAGGACAACAATGGGGGGCGGAGCATGCCCCGGAGATTGATCCGGCTATTGCAGGAGCGATCCATGTATTAAAAGGTGCGGCCGGCGTACGCTACGGAGCTGAAGCCATGGGAGGTGTAATTGTGCTGGATCCGCCGAAGCTTCCTTTTGGGAAACAGGTTAGTGGTGAAGCAGGCACTGCATGGGCATCGAACGGGCGCATGTTTGGCGGCGGATTTACCTTGAAGGGCGGCTGGGTGAATCATCCGGAATGGGCCTGGCGTATACAGGGAAGCAGCAGGAAAAGCGGCAATTTTAAAACAGCTGATTATTTTCTGAACAACACCGGCGTAAGAGAATTGAACTTTTCTGCAGAAGCCGGGTTCCGGAAAAAACGGTGGATGCTATCGGCCTATGGAAGTTACGTGCATACAGCGCTGGGTATTTTTTCCGGCGCGCATATAGGGGATACCGCAGACCTTAAAGTGCGTATGCAACATGAAATGCCTTTTGAAACGGGAAACTTTTCCTATCGGATCGATGCGCCCCGGCAGCAGGTGGTACACCGGTTATACAAAACGACGGCACGGTATCAGTTAAGCGACAGCAATCGCATAGAATGCTGGTATGCTTATCAGGAAGACCAGCGGAAGGAGTTTGACCTGAGAGGGGCTGCAGGTAAAATTCTATGCGGCGGATGGAGACCTGCTGAATGGTGAGTTTCTGGAGGAGGCTGCTATTCACCAGTTTTTTTTCCTGCCTTCTGTAAGCGGGGTACTGAATTACGTTTATTAGGATGACCGTGTTGGGTTTACCGGCGACTTCAATGTATTACAAACCGGCAAAGATCTGTCGCTGACAGCCTCCCTGCGTCACGGCATCAATAAAGCCGTGCAGCGGGAATGGAACGATCCCAACTATAATACGTATGGGAGTGAAGATTTCAAAACCGTGCTGCAGTTGAAAACGGTGGCGGCCGGAGATCATGCCCATGATTAAAGCATCAGTGTTAAGTACCCCGATGTGGGTCTTAGGCCGGGTGGGCGGGGGCTCCCCGGCTTTTTTGCTGCGCGGAAAGCATCCGAATCTGGATACACGCCGTGTGGAGAATACCTGCTACTAAAAGTGGCACTCTTTGCTAGGCGTCTATTTAATCAAACGTGGAAAATACGGCCATTTGCAGATGCCGGTATGGAGTTGGATTGTATATGGGAGACAGAGCTGGGCGGCGGTCTTCAAAAATAAAAAGGCTCCAAAAAACTGTTGTTGATAACGAAACAGACCTGGGGCTGATTGCGGGGTTGGGTATCCTGCATTGCCTTAATAACCGGTTCGCTTATCTCCGGGCTTTGGAAATGATGATCACGGGCTCTCGCAAAAAAATGCAATTTGATCGGTGGAACGTTGTTCTATATAGCGAGCAGGAGCATTACCATTGGTATCGGGCCAGCGGTACTATGGAAGGTCCATTATTAATGAATAACCCGCATGGTTACAGGGTGAAATCGGGGCGGGATGAGCATTACAGCCGGTCCAGCATTTCCACTACCTTTTCTTTTTTCAGGATAAAATATCCCAGGCGGTCCTTGCTGATGCCTTCTTTTAGCTGGTAGCTGAAGGAAAGTGTATCATCATTTATGGTGGTTTCAAAATGTTTAAAAGAAATGGCCGGGGTGGTTTCCAGTTCTTCTCCGATTTCGTATAAATGGGTAGAAAGTATAAACAGCGAGCTTTTTACTTTCAGCAATCCGCGGATGACCGCCAGGGAGCAGCGCATGGCATCCTGTACATTGGTGCCTTTAAACAATTCGTCGATCAGTACCAGCCATTTCTGGCCATTGCTTACTTTTTCTACAGTGTTCCGGATCCGCTGTACTTCGTTAAAGAAAAAACTTTCGCCTTTTACAATGTTGTCCACTACATTAATATTGCTGATCAGGCCGTCGAAAAGGGTCAGCTTCATCGACCGGGCCGGTACGCCCATGCCGATATGGGCCAGGAATACAGCGGCGCCTACTGATTTGATAAGGGTGCTTTTGCCCGCCATATTCGCCCCCGTAAGAAACAGGAAGTTGTTTTTTTGTGTGATGTCCAGATCATAGGGAACAGGTTTTTGAAGCAGGATATGGTAAAGTCCCTTTGCTTCAATCACCGGGGTGTTCTGGTCGGTAAATTCCGGGAAGGCCAGGTTATACTGCTTTACAGCCATCGCCATCGAATACCATGCATCCAGGCGGCTGTAAATGTCCATCAGTTCCTGTATGGCGTGTTTATGAGCTTCCCGTAGCTGGCCGGCGTAATACAGGTTCTTGCTCATGGAAAAAGATTGATCCTTTACCGATTCAGACAACTGGCTAAAAGCTTCTATCTTCAGGAGCTGTTCGATCCGCTCTATATAGATGCTGAAGCTTGCGGGCAATGCCACTCCGTTTAACAGGGAGGCGATCTTCCGGATGCTTCGGAAAAAATCGGCAAAATGATTGATCGAAAAGCGCACCATGGCATAATCGGCATGGTGCAGCACCCTGTAAATAGCGGCATCCAGCGCGTTTGGACTGTTGCTGACGCGATCCAGTGCGTAATCCAGAAACCGGTCCATTACCAGGATGGTTCCGTTGGTAATATCCTCCGGCCACTCATCTACATGCAGGATCAGTTTACTGAGGATGCGTTGTGTGCCCCGTATCTTTTCGATATCGTTGAACGGATTAGAGAAAAAATGCCGCAACCATTCCCGTCCCCCAAAGGTGCGGGTGAAGTTCAGTTTGTGAAAGATGGAATAATCCTCTTCCGGATGAAAGATAGCGATGTCGTTAAAAGAGATGCCGTCGATCTGCATAAATTTTGTTTAAGGTTTAGCGTTCAACGTTGGCGCCAACTTTAAACTTTGAACGTTGAACCTGGAGTCCCCCGGCGCAGCCCGTTACCGGTTAAATAGTAACCGCGCTCCTTTTACAGACTCATTCCATTGTCCATTTCCATAAACTAAATTTCCGTTTACGAAGGTATGGCTGATGCTTGCCGGAAATTCGAAAGGAGTGCCCCTGCCGTCTATGTTTTCAAAAGGGCTCCAGCCGCATTTATATAAAATATTGTCCTTTTTTACGGCAAAAGGAGCATTCATGTCTGCAATGACCAGGTCGGCCTGGTACCCCTCACGAATGTAACCACGGTCTTTGATCTGGAAGCAGTCAGCTACAGCATGGCTCATTTTTTCCACCACTTTTTCGATAGAGATCCTTCCCTGTTTTACATAATAAAGCATCAGCGGCAACGAATGCTGAACCAGGGGTACGCCTGCATGGGCTTTGAGATAGGGTTCTTGTTTTTCTTCCCAGGTATGGGGAGCATGATCGGTAGCAATGAGGTCCAGCCGGTCGTCCAGCAGCGCATTCCACAGGGCCTCCCGGTTGTGCGGTGCTTTAATAGCGGGATTGCATTTAATAAGATTTCCCTGGATGGCATAATCATCCGCCGTAAAATGAAGATGATGCACGCATACCTCGGCGGTGATCCGTTTCTCTTTAAGCGGCAACATATTGGTAAACAGCTGCAATTCCTTTTCTGTGCTGATGTGCAGGATATGCAGGCGGGAACCATGTTTTTTGGCCAGCTGAACGGCATAAAATGAAGATTCAAAGCAGGCTTCCGCGTCACGGATCACCGGGTGGTCGGCAGCCGTAAGTTCCTTTCCGGACTCAAGGGCTTTTTGCATATTGGCTTTAATGATGCGTTCATCTTCACAATGGGTGGCGATCAGCAGCTCACTTCCGGCAAATAGTTTTTCCAGTACCAGGGGATTATCTACCAGCAGGTTCCCGGTGCTGGAGCCCATAAACGCCTTAATGCCGCAGATCCGGTCCTTATATTGATTGGCCATCAGCGCATCATCTGCATTCTGGTTGTTGGTGCCGATAAAAAAAGAATAATTGGCCAGCGAAGTATTGCGCGCGATCTCATATTTATGTTCAAGTAAGTCCAGGGTAAAGGCAGGGGGGACGGTATTGGGCATTTCCATAAAACTGGTTACACCGCCGGCTACCGCGGCCTTGCTTTCGGTATAAATAGTGGCTTTATGCGTGAGTCCCGGCTCGCGGAAATGTACCTGGTCGTCAATAACGCCGGGCAGTAGGTACCTGCCTTCCCCGTTGATTTCGGTCAGGCCGGTTTGAACAGCAATACTGCCGGCGATCTTTTCAATTTTTCCGTTCCGGATCAGCACGTCGCCTGTACTGATTTGTCCTTCATTTACAATATGTATGTTCCTGATCAGAAATGTTTGCATGGTTTTTGTTATTAAGTGCACCAATGTCGGTAAAGTACAAAAAAACTCCGAAATTAATCAATTGAAGGGAATCCGGTTCTAATACCTTGATGGTCTTATCTTTGCCATAGGAAGGCCGTAGAAAAAAATCATGAAACCTTATCTTACGTATATGCAAATCAAAAAACTCCTAAAGCTTGCGCTGATCCTGTTGCCGTTTTACAGTCAGGCCCAAACCGACAATATCGAGCTGAGTGATAAACAAAACCGGCTCATTAACCGGCTTGACATAAAGCTGAGGGGAGATTCTGTCCTGCAGTTTACAACGGTGAAGCCCTATGGCCGCAAACGGGCCACGGAGCGTGTAGAACGGATCGATTCACTGGACAAGGCCGGGGCGCTGGAGGGCGTACTGACCCGCATCGACCGGTATAATATCCGCAGTATGATGATGAACAATTCCGACTGGACAAATAATTATGCCGATTCTTTTCAACGCAAGCCGATCCTGGGCGCTTTTTTTAAAAACCCCGCCCATTTGTATGCGGTAGACAAGCGGGATCAGTATAGCCTGATTATTGACCCGGTGATCAACTTTGAATTGGGCAAAGCCACCGGTACAAAGACGTTTGTGAATACCCGGGGGCTCCGTGTGCGGGGGCAGATCGATCAGCGGGTGGGGTATTACCTCTATTTCTCTGAAAACCAGGAGCGCGACCCATTGTATGTACAGGATTATAATAAGGCGCATGTGAGTGTGCCGGGCCTGGGATATTATAAAACATTTAAAGGCGATGGATTTGATTACTGGGATGTGCGTGGAGGTGTAACGTTCCATGCCGGGAAGTATATCGACTTTCAGATCGCGCATGATAAATTTTTTATCGGTGACGGGTACCGCACCCTATTCATCAGCGATTTCAGCGCCCCCTATCCGTTCTTAAAGCTTGGCGTTCAGGCCGGAAATTTTCAGCTGACTTCAGTAGCTGCACAAACGATCGCTCCATTTGAGAATTTTTACTTCGGAAAAGACTCTACCCGGCCCCGGAATTACATGATGTTCCACTATCTTACCTGGCAGCCCACCAACTGGCTGAAGCTGGGCTTTTTTGAAAGCACCATGTACAATAGCAAAAAGAACGGTGGGTTGCAGGTAGGCTATCTCAACCCTTCTATGTTTAACCGGGCGTATTCCTCCTATACCGGTAACAGCGCCAAATCCAGCATCGGGCTCGATGTGAAGGCCAATTTTGCAAAACACTTCCAGGCTTACGGGCAGTGGCTGATCAATGAATTTGTGGTCAGTAAAGTGTTTAAATCCGGTGGCCCTTGGGTGAATAAATTTGGCTACCAGATCGGCGCAAAATATGCCGATGCTTTTACTGTTAAGAACCTTGACCTGCAGGTGGAGGGAAACTTTGTACGTCCCTTTACTTATACGGATAAGTGGGCGCAGAATAATTTCCTGCATTACAATCAACCGCTGGCGCACCCGCTGGGAGCCAACTTTAAGGAATTTGTGGGCATTGCACACTACCAGCCGCTGCCACGCTTGTATTTAAAAGCCATGCTGGTAATGTATAATAAGGGACTGGATACAGTAAACTATAATACGGCCTGGCATTCGCCCAGTTACGGCGGCGATCTGTTCCGGAACTATACCGATGGACGTGAGCGCGAGGAAGGCTATTTTATCGGAGGGGGAATCAGTAATAAAGGGATGATCGGCTCAATGACGGTTTCCTATGAGATCCTGCAAAACCTGTTTTTTGATGTTACAGGCATGTACCGGAAATACCGCATCGAAACAGTGCCGGATCAAACTACCAAGTGGTTGTCTGTTGGCTTACGATGGAACATGGCGCGACGGGATTTTGTGTTTTAGCGTATGAGGAAAATTTTGTTAGCCGTAGCCGGCCTGTTCTGGGTGCAACTGGTCACGGCGCAAACACCGGTCATCCGGTGGTCGCCTTCGCGTATGCTGCGCCTGTCGGACTATACGATTATAAAACCCGGTCAGGAACCGCCTGCAGCCCTGGGAAGGAATATGGCTGTAACCCGTACAGGGTTTGTGTATACCTTAACGCGGATCACCTCCGGTGCCAATAAGGGAAAGGCTATGATCCGCATTTATGCGCAAATGACCCCTGCGCATTCCTATATGGTTGCAGCGGTTGCAAACGGGAGCTTGGAAGACCGAGCCTACCTGTTGAATCACGAGCAAAAACATTTTGACATTTCAGAGATCTACGCCCGGGAATTATCGCGCTTTGTACGGACACAGTCTCTGGGTAAAACGCCCATGGAGCGCATGACCAATGAAATGAACTGGCTGTTTAAGGAGCTGGATACTTTTCAAAAAAAATATGATACAGAAACAGCGAATGGGCGCAATAAAAACAACCAGGAAATCTGGAACCTGCTTATAGCACAGCGGTTAAAGGCGTTGCAGCCCTATGCGGCTAAAGATTATATCCTTTCCATGCCCCGCTGATGTAATTGTTAGAAAATAGAGCCAGGCTGGTTCGAGCTGGTCAATGCCAGCTCCAGGTCGGTATGAAACTTTTCAAACTTCTCTTTATTAGCCGATTTGTAAATGGCCTTTATCAAAAGGAATATAAGTATAAATCCCAGGCCACCCGCGCCTCCAAATACCGGTACTTTCAGGAGCAGGGTAAGAATCAGTGAAACAACGATAATGCTTACAAGCAGCGCCGCGAGGGTGATGAATACCGGTGGAATAAAATCAGTAACCAGGACGGTGTTATTTTTGGTTGGGCGGATTACATGTTTTACTGCCCCGGATGGAACCAGGAGATGCTGGGGGCCGAATGCATTAAAAAACGCTTTTCTTGTTTTAATATTCGGATAGTGAAAAGATAAGTTGCTCTGTATTTCTGTTAATGTTCTTCCTGTTGGATTGGTAAATTTCATACAAAAGTGGTTTTTGATTTGGGCGCCAAAGATACATGTTTCGGCTCAACAGGGATGCAGCGTTATTGTGACAGTATTTAAAAAGAAAAGCGGGTTCTTTAACTCCAGATAGCCGCATAGTCAACATGGATCCCATTATCTTTCTCAAGGTCAAATGAAAAAGCCGATGTGGCCGGCTGCAGCTCATATCGGTTGTTTACAAGCTGATAAATTTCGAGGGCTTCTTTTTCAGGGTCGGCGATCAGGTAATAAAGAATGCCCTGCTGTTCGTATAACGCATATTTGGTATGCCGGTCGCGCAATGCGGTAGCAGGTGATAATACTTCCACCACTAATACAGTAGCAGAATCCAGGTAGGCTTTGGTGATTGCACCGCATACGATCAGTACATCCGGAACCAGAATGGTATCTTCAGAGATCTTATAATCCAGCGATCATAAGAATGGCATTGTTGACAGGAACAGGCTTTCAATGTGTTTATAAAGGCATACCGGATTTCAACAGCCACACGCTGGTGCTTTGGCTGCGGCATGGGACCCATGGCAATCGGAATGCCGTCGATCAACTCCCGGCGGCCTTCCCAATGCACCCAGTCATCATATGTATAATGCGGCAATATTTTTGTGCATAAGCCATATGGTATACAAATTTTATTTGGCTATACTTTGCACGATGTCGTACTTGGTAACAATATGATAATTGCCGGCTTCATCCTGTGCCAGCACGGCTCCGTTGGCCTTGCTGATCAGCGACCCGATGCGCTCCACCGGTGTATCAAAAGCTACAATGGGGTAGGAGGGTTCCAGGATATGTTGCAGGCTCTCATTTTTAATATTCGGATCGGAAAAGATTTTCTGGAACAGGCCGCCTTCGCTTACAGCACCGATCACGCTGCCGTTCTCCATAACCGGGATGTGCTCAATATCGTATTTGCGCATCAGCTCCACCGCTTCCGATACCGGTGCTGTTTGCTGTATGGTTACCAGGGGACGGTTGCTGCGGCTACTGATAATGTCTTTAAAGGTTTTCACTTCCATAAATCCCCGCTCCATCATCCATTGGTCGTTATAGATCTTCGCCACATAGCGGCTGCCATGGTCATGAAAAATGCAAACCACAAGATCGTCTTTGGTAAGACTGTCTTTGAGTTGCAGCAGTCCTTTGATGCAGCTTCCCGCACTGTACCCGCAAAACAATCCTTCCTCCTTGGCCAGTTTACGGGCCATAATGGCGCCGTCCTTATCGGTAACCTGCGTAAATGCATCGATCACACGCATGTCGTAGTTCTTCGGTACAAAATCCTCACCAAAACCCTCGCTGAAATAAGGATATACTTCGTTCATATCCACCTCACCGGTATGAAAGTACTTGGTCAACAGGGAACCATAAGCATCCACGGCCCATACCTTTATATTGGGGTTTTGCTCCTTCAGGTATTGAGCCGTACCGGTAATGGTACCGCCGGTACCTGCCGTGCACACCAGGTGGGTGATTTTACCCTCGGTCTGTTTCCAGATCTCCGGCCCCGTGGTTTCATAATGTGCCAGTCTGTTGGCCAGGTTATCATACTGGTTCATATGATAGGCATTGGGGGTTTCCTTGGCCAGCCGTGCCGCCACGCTGTAATAACTCTGCGGATCCTCAGGTTCTACGTTGGTAGGACAAACAATCACTTCGGCGCCCATGGCCTTCAACACATCGGCCTTTTCTTTGGATTGTTTATCGGTGGTTACAAAAATGCATTTATACCCTTTTACGATGGCGCCCAGGGCCAGGCCCATCCCCGTGTTGCCGCTGGTGCCTTCAATGATGGTGCCTCCCGGTTTCAGGTGTCCTTCCGCTTCCGCCACTTCGATCATCTTAATGGCCATGCGGTCTTTGATGCTATTGCCGGGATTAAAATAATCTACTTTAGCCGCTACGGTACAGGGCAATTCCCGGGTGATGCGGTTTAAACGGATCAGGGGCGTATTGCCGATGGTTTCCAGTATATTATTTTTAATATCCATCTTATTTAGTTTTTAAAAGGTCTACCGCTTTTAACACAACTGAATCGGTAAGGTTCAGGATCTGGTAATATCCGCTGTCTCTCCATTTAAACCGTGCCAGGTAGGCTTCCATCCGGTTGGATACACGCAGTTTCTCAGCCTCCGGGATATGTGTTAAATTTACGGTATCTTTTTGAGCCCGGCTTACAAACTGTTGCCACATGGCCTTTCCCGGATCAAAGGCCTGGGAAAAGGAAACCGGGGAGGTATAAGGCTCCATTACTTTCTGATTATTGAGGTAATAATGGAAGACAAAATCGGTAAACGCTCCATTAAAGAATAAACGGTTGATTTCTTTTGATGTTTTGGAAGTATCCAGGCCTACAAAAACATCCGGCATAATACCGCCGCCGCCATAAAGAATGCGGCCCCCGGGGGTTTTGTATTGTTTGCCGGTATGCACTTTATTGCTGTCTGCAAAATAGGCCTGACCATTGGCGTAACGCTCCCAGATCTCATCCATATATACTTTTCTTCCTTTATTGTAAGGACGCTGAATGCTTCTGCCCAGCGGGGTATAATAGCGGGATACCGTCAGTTTTAATGCCGAGCCGTCGCTTAGCGGGAAAATCTCCTGTACCAGGCCCTTTCCAAAGGTCCGGCGGCCAATGATGGTGGCCCTGTCCCAGTCCTGTAAGGCTCCGCTCAGGATCTCGCTGGCGCTGGCCGAAAGTTCATCTACCAGTACCGTCAACTTCCCGGTTTCAAAAATCCCGGGCCGTTTACAGCGGTATTCTTTTTTAGGACTGTTAGTGCCCTGGGTATATACCACCAGTTTGTCGCCGCTCAGAAACTCGTCTGCAATATCAATGGCCTGCTCCATATAACCGCCGGGATTGCCCCGCAGATCCAGTACCAGCTCGGTGAGCCCCTCTTTTTTAAGGCGCTCCATGGTTTCCATAAACTCTCGGTAAGTGGTAGAGCCAAATTTATCCAGCTTAATATATCCGGCCTCTTTGTTGATCATATAAGCGGCCACCAGGGTAGGGGTTGGTATATTATTCCGGGTTACCGGAACGTTCAGGAGGGCTTTGTCCCGCAGGATCTGGAGATTTACAACGGTTCCTTTTTCTCCCCGGATCAGGTTGCGAACCGTGGTACTGCTGGTTTTTTTACCCGCCAGGAGCGAATCATTTACCTTGATGATCTGGTCGCCGATTTTTAACCCGGCTTTTTCGCTGGGGCCTCCTTTTAATACATAAGTGATGTTGACCGTATCCCGGATCTGGTTGTACTCAACGCCAATGCCTTCAAATTTGCCCGAAAGCGCCTCATTGGTTTCTTTAAGATCCATTGGCGGAAGGTATACGGAGTGAGGATCCAGTTCATCCATCATTTCCCGGATGGCATTGGCCTCCAGGGTATCCAGTTTTACAGAGTCCACATATTTCTGGCGGATGATTTCAAGTGCTTCTTCCAGTGCTGTGCTGCGCCCGGATTTTGCAAATCCTCCGTTGGGTTGTGCCCCGCGCAGCTTGTAACCGATAAACATTCCAAGGATCATTACCAGCGAGAACAGCAGCGGCAGCCAGACCTCAAATTTCTTTTTCATTCGTGTGATTTATGCGAGGCTGCAAAATAGACAAACTTTGCTGTTTATTTTAGAAATCAAATCATTTTCTGATTATTTTATAAATAAGCTATTTTTGATACTTAATGCGGTGTAAATTTACCCGGATAAACTATCGGTACTAAACTCCAGTCTCAATGTCAAAAGTGCAACTTATCGCAGATGCGGGATCTACGAAAGTGGAATGGTGTCTTCTCAATAATGGGAAAACAAAAACGGTGCTTACCAGCGGCGTGAGTCCTTATTTTTTAAACGGGGATCAGATTGCGGCATTATTAACAAAGGAGTTGCTTCCAAAGCTAAAAAATGCGGCCGTTGAAGAAGTTTTTTATTATGGTACCGGCTGTTTGAACCCCGATAACCGAAAAATGGTGCAAAAAAGCCTGCGGGGGTTGTTTAAAGGAGCCAAGGTACAGGTTTGGCACGATGTGGAAGGTGCGGCCCGTGGTCTTTGTGGGCGGAGCAAAGGGGTTGCCTGTATCCTGGGTACAGGGTCCAGTGCCTGTTACTACGACGGGCGGAAAATTCAGAAAAACAGCCCGGGGCTGGGATATGTGCTGGGTGATGAGGGGAGTGGCGCCTACCTGGGAAGAAAGGTGATCCAGTACTTTTTGTATAACACCTTTGATGAAGATCTGCGCGCCCGTTTTGACGCCGCCTATGTAACCAATGCCACGGAAATATTGGAACGGGTATATAAACAACCGCTGCCCAACCGATATCTGGCGGGTTTTGCAAAGTTCCTGGCAGACAATCGCGGACATTATATGGTTGAGAATATTATTGAAGATGGTTTAAATGATTTCTTTTTTACGCACCTTTGCAAATTCCAGGAAGCCTGGAGGTACCCGATCAGCTTTGTTGGAAGCATCGCTTTTGGTTTTAAAGATGTATTGAAAGAACTTTGCAGCAGTTATAGTTTTGAGTTGGGTAAGGTGCTTCAAAAGCCCATGAAAGGGCTTGTTGAATATCATTCCTGAATTGTTTAAAAGAAATTAATCGGTTATATGGCAGGAGAAAAGATCACGGAGCAGGCTAGCAGATATGATCACCTGGAAAAAATGTCGGTACATGAGTTGCTTACGTCTATGAACAAGGAAGACCAGGCGGTACCGCTGGCTGTTCAGAAAGTGATTCCCGAGATTGAGAAACTGATCGAGGCGATCGTGGAAAATATGATCGGAGGCGGACGGTTGTTTTACATAGGGGCTGGTACCAGCGGGCGTTTGGGCATTCTGGATGCCAGCGAAATTCCACCCACCTATGGGTTGCCCACAGGTGTTGTAATTGGTATCATTGCAGGTGGCTGGAAAGCAATCACCACCCCGGTTGAAAATGCCGAGGATGATGAAGCGCAGGGCTGGAGAGACCTGGAAGCGCATGGCGTAAATGAAAAAGATGTAGTTGTAGGCGTAGCCGCCAGCGGCTCGACCCCTTATGTAATTGGAGCGCTGCGCGAATGCCAGAAAAAAGGCATTGTTACCGGAAGCATCAGTTCCAATCCCAATGCCCCGGTTAGTGCGGTGGCCGATTTTCCGGTAGAGGTAATCGTAGGCCCTGAGTTTGTTACAGGAAGTACCCGTATGAAAAGCGGTACCGCCCAAAAACTGGTGCTGAATATGATCTCCACTACGGTAATGATCCAGTTGGGCCGGGTAGAAGGAAACCGGATGGTGAACATGCAGCTGACCAATGATAAACTGGTTGACCGCGGCACCAAAATGGTAATGGAAAAAACAGGACTAAAGGATTATGAACATGCCAAACAGCTGTTGCTGGAAAATAAAAGTGTCAAGAACGCGGTGATTGCTTACAACCAGGCTCAAACGCATTAAAGCAGGACGTTTTCTTGCATAAGGTGCCTGTATCATGCCGAAGCCCGGCCGGTTCCGGCCAGGGGTGGGTATAAGGACCGGGAATATCCGGGTTCAAAGTGTGTGCTTCAGAATAATCCCAATGGGAAATGAGGGCTCAAAAGGGCCGTTTCTATTTTTAAGAAACAGTGAAAATAAATATAACAACAAAAGGAAGAGTGAAGCTCTTCCTTTTTTATTTCTTAAAAAGATGAAGTATTCGTATTAGGCTGCCGCAGCCGCGTTGATCTTTTTAGCCAGTTTGCTCTTCAGGTTTGCCGCTTTGTTGCGGTGGATAACCCCTCTTTTAGCTAATTTGTCGATCATGCTCTCTACCAAAGGCAATTGTTCTTTGGCTTCAGCACCTTCCGTAGCCCTCAGACTTTTAATGGCATTACGGGTTGTTTTACCATAATACTTATTTCTGTCGCGACGCTTTAAGGCCTGACGTGCATGTTTCTTTGTAGCTTTATGATTCGCCATTGATCTCTTTTTTTGGACGGCAAAGGTAACGGAAATAAATCAAATATTGATAAAATCTTCCTTTTTTCTTTCCGACGGCACCATACCCGGGTTCTTATTTTCTAAACATACCTTAAAATCAAAAAATAGAACGCGGTGATTGATCGAATATTGCGTATCTTGTGGGGCAATTTCCGAAGATTTTTTCTCATCAAATATTATACGACAAACAATATATAAATAGCTGATTTACAATGAAGGATTTTTCGTACATTACAAGCTCTTCCCCGGAATTTATAGAAAACATGTACAAGGAGTTTGTAAATAACCCCGAGAATGTAGACGTTGAATTGAAAAAGTTTTTTGAGGGCTTTGATTTTGCCGTAGGAAACGGCCTGGCGCAGAAGAACGGGGCGCCGGCGGCGGTTTCCGGCACAGGGGGAGGATCCGACTGGAAAAAGGAGATTGCTGTATACCGGCTTATTTTGGGATACCGGAATAAAGGTCATTTGCTGGCAGATACCAATCCTATAAAACAACGAAAAGACCGTGGCGCCAACCTGGATCTTCCTTTTTTTGGGCTGTCGGAAGCTGACCTGGACCATGAATATGAAGCGGGAAACCTGATCGGGTTAGGAACCACTTCGCTCAGAAATATCCTGGCGCATCTGAAAAAATGCTATGCGGGGCATGTGGGGATCGAGTTCAAGTATATCAGCGATCAGAAGAAGGTAGACTGGCTGACCAATGAAATGGAGAAAAAATTTACCAACCCGCTGCCACTGGAACAAAAAAAGCGCATTCTGCAGAAACTGAATGAGGGAGTAATGTTCGAGAAGTTTCTTCACACAAAGTATGTAGGCCAGAAACGCTTTTCGCTTGAAGGAGGCGAAACAACGATTGCAGCGCTCGATGCCATTATTAACAAAGGTGCGGCCCTGGAAGTAAAGGAAGTGGTGATCGGTATGGCTCACCGCGGGCGGCTGAACGTACTGGCCAATATTTTAGGGAAAACCTATGAGCAGATCTTTAGTGAGTTTGAGGGAACCGGCGAGATTAACCAGACCATGGGAAGCGGGGATGTTAAATATCATCTGGGTTTCGGAAGTGTAATCGAAGCCACAAATGGTGAAAAAGTACATTTAAAATTAATGCCCAATCCCTCGCATCTGGAGGCGGTGGACCCGGTGGTTCTGGGCTTTGCAAGAAGCAGCGCTAATATCCTGCACGGCGAGCGTTACGAAAGCGTTTTGCCGATACTGATACACGGCGATGCGGCCCTGGCCGGACAGGGGGTGGTATATGAGTTGCTGCAAATGTCGAAACTGAATGGTTTTTATACCGGCGGTACCATCCATTTTGTAATCAATAACCAAATTGGTTTTACCACCGATTTTTCTGATGCCCGGAGTGCGGACTATTGTACTTCGCTTGCCGCAATGGTGCAGTCGCCCGTGCTGCATGTGAATGGAGATGATCCCGAGGCTGTAGTAAAATGTGCAGAGATCGCCACCCGCTATCGGAACGAGTTTCATGCGGATGTATTTATTGATATGGTTTGCTACCGCAGGCACGGACATAACGAAGGAGATGATCCGAAGTTTACCCAGCCCGCGATGTATGCGTTGATTGATAAACACGCCAATCCACGGGAAGTATATGTGAAATACCTGCTGGATAATGGCGAGGAAGATGCGAAGGAGCTGGCAAAAGAGATGGAGAAAAAGTTCTGGGCCGATCTTCAGGATCGGCTGGATGAGGTAAAGCAAAAGCCCCTGCCGTATACGTACCAGGAACCGGAACTGCAATGGAAAAGCCTCCGCAAGGCCACACCGGCTGATTTTGACCAGAGCCCGGATACGGCCATTAGCCCGGAGTTGTTTAAAATGGTTTTCGACGGATTGATGACCGTTCCCGAAGGGTTTACACCTTTAAAAAAAGTGGCTAAACTGCTGCAGGATAAAGTGAAATTATTGGAGACCGAGCAAAAAGTAGATTGGGCTACTGGTGAATTAATGGCATTTGGCAGCTTGTTGATGGATGGCTTTGATGTACGTATGACCGGCCAGGATGTGGGCCGCGGTACCTTTAGTTCCCGCCACGCCATATTGAGAGATGAGGTAACGGATGCCTCCTATAATCGCCTGAGTAATTTACCTACAGATAAAAAGTTCCGGATCTTTAACTCCCTGCTGAGTGAATACGCCGTGCTCGGGTTCGAATACGGTTTTGCCCTTGCATCTCCCAATGTACTGGTGCTTTGGGAAGCCCAGTTTGGCGATTTTGTAAACGGCGCACAAACCATGATTGATCAGTTTATTACCAGTGCCGAGCAGAAATGGAACCGGATGAACGGGTTGGTCATGCTGCTGCCACACGGTTTTGAAGGGCAGGGGCCCGAGCACAGCAGTGCCCGGATCGAACGCTTTTTACAGTCCTGTGCCGAGCTGAACATTGTAGTAACCAATATTACCACTTCGGCAAACTATTTTCATGCACTGCGCCGGCAGCTGCGGTGGCCCTTCCGCAAGCCTATGGTGAATTTTGCGCCCAAGGCCAACCTCCGGCACCCCGGCAGCTATTCTTCAAAAGAGGCGTTTACCAATGGACGGTTCCGGGAAGTGATCGACGATACTTATGCGGATGATCCGGTAGCTGTAAAAACCGTATTATTCTGTTCAGGGAAAATTTATTTCGACCTGGCAGAAAAACAGCAGAAAGATAACCGGAAAAATGTGGCCATTATTCGGCTGGAGCAGTTGTATCCGCTTCCCAAAAAGCAGCTGGATGCACTGTATGCAAAGTACAAAAATGCTGTATGGTATTGGGTGCAGGAAGAGCCGCTCAATATGGGCGCTGCCTCCTTCCTCCAGATGAACCTTAAAGATATCAATTATGGTATCATCGGCCGCAAACCCAGTGCTGCACCTGCTTCCGGATTTATGAAAGTGCATAAGGCCGAGCAGGAAGAAATCATTAACACAGCCTTTTCAATGTAACGGGAAATAGCAGGCGGAATAGAAATTCCGCCCTTTTTTTATCTATTCAAAACTAAACATGAGCGTTTATAGCAGCTTCTGATTCAGGGCTTTTACAACAGCCTCTGAAACGGAATTTACCTGTAATTTTTCATACACATTCTTGATGTGGGTGTTGACTGTATGGATGCTCAGGTTGCAGGCCGAAGCTACCATCTTACGCGTATAACCTTTTACCAGCAGGTTGAGGATTTCCTTTTCCCTGCCCGTAAGCTCCACCTCCTCATTGTTTTCAAAGAAGACATTCTTTTGAAAAGCAGTCAGCACTTTTTTGGCAATAGAAGCAGTCATAGCTGCGTCCCCATTATATACATCTTCAATAGCCTGAAGCAACTGGGCCGGAGGCGATTTTTTTAAAATATAGCCGGATGCCCCGGCGCAAATGGATGCAAAGATCTTATTATCGTCTTCATAAACGGTTTGCATCAGCACCTGGATCTTTGGAAAATTAACCTTAATGATTTTTACCCCTTCAATGCCATTCACATTGGGCATATCAATATCCATCAATACCACGTCCGGATCTGCCTTTCTTACATCCGTGATCACATTGCTGCAATCAAAAAAAGTACCTGTGCAGATCATATGGGGTGATGCATTGATGAGCATACATAAACTATCCCTCCGGTACGCGTTATCATCAAAAACAGCCACGCGTATGGTTGTCATATTCATATTATAAAATTACGGTATTAAAAATTGCAGCGTATCGCCAATTTGTGTGATATTTTTCGGAGAATGAAGCTCCCGGATTTCAGAATCGGGCATTGAGCGTCCAGAGGCGGGCATTTAGCAGTCAGTGTTATGCGTTTGGCCTTACGGTCGGCTATCGGCAAAAAGCTGAATGCTGAACGCTAAGCCCTCAAATCTCCGGTCAGAACGTAGAAGTTTACATTTTTTTACCGTACTTTGCCGTACCTTTTAAAAAGCGGTTTTTTTATGGCAATTGATATAAAAGTTCCCACGGTAGGGGAATCGATTAGTGAAGTAACCTTATTGAAATGGGTGAAAAATACAGGGGAATATGTGGAGCGGGACGAAGTGATCGCGGAACTGGAAAGTGAGAAGGCAACCTTTGAAGTGAATGCGGAAAAATCAGGCGTGCTTACCACCAATGCAGCCGAGGGCGATACATTGAACATCGGTGATATCATTGCCTCTATTGATGATACTGCTGTAAAACCCGAGTCTGCCCCCGGAGCGGAACAGGCTCCGGCAGATAAAGTACCCGTTGAAGCTAAAAAACCGGCACCCGATCCTGAAAAAGAAAAGCCGGTGGCAACTTCCGGGAACAGCACTGCTGCTGTAAAAGCCACACCGGTAGCTTCGGCCATTATTGCGGACAAAGGTGTGAATCCTAAAGATGTAACCCCTTCCGGATTTTCTGGTAAAATTGTAAAGGAAGACGTACTGGCGGCCCTGGCAAACCCGGGACGGAAAGCGTTCTCCGGCGGTGAATTATATAGCCGCAACGAACGGCCCCAGAAAATGACCAGCCTTCGTAAAACCATCAGCCGCCGGTTGGTGGAGGCAAAAAACACCACGGCCATGCTGACCACTTTTAACGAAGTGAACATGAAGCCGATCATGGATATCCGGGCTAAATACAAAGACAAGTTTAAAGAAATACATGGCGTGGGACTGGGCTTTATGAGCTTTTTTGCAAAGGCCTGTGCCATCGCCCTTGCTGAATGGCCTTCAGTAAACGCCTATATCGATGGTGACCAGATCCTGTTTCACGATTATGCCGATATCAGCATTGCGGTAAGCACCCCTCGCGGACTTACTGTTCCGGTGATCCGTAATGTGGAAAGCCTGAGCATGGCCGGTGTAGAGAAAGCCGTACTGGATCTGGCTAAAAAAGCACGTGACAGTAAGTTAACAGCAGAAGATCTTACCGGGGGAACCTTTACCATCACCAATGGAGGTGTATTCGGCTCCCTGATCAGTACACCGATCATCAACCTGCCGCAGAGTGCCATCCTGGGTATGCACAATATTGTGGAGCGCCCCATCGCAGAAAACGGGCAGGTGGTAATCCGGCCGATGATGTATATCGCGTTAAGTTATGATCACCGGATCGTGGACGGACGCGAGTCAGTAAGCTTCCTTGTGCGTGTAAAAGAATTACTGGAAAACCCAACCCTGCTGCTGATACAGCAGGATCCGATTAAAACGTTACTGGAATTATAAAAACCTGCTAACCTGTGAGGTCTTAAGATCTCATAGGTATAGTTATGTTATACGAACCTCCAAAAGGGTTAGGGCGCTTTTACTCTTACCTGAACAGCGCTGTAAAGATTATTGTCGAATATAAAGGCAATGAGCCCTTATCGCATTTCCTTAAAAACTATTTTTCCCGGGAAAAAAAATATGGTAGCAAAGACCGGAAAGAAGTAACACAATTGTGCTATGCGTATTACCGGCTGGGCAAGTCCTTTGCGGATCTTTCTTTTGAACAACGGATTTTATTAGGACTGCGCTGCTCTGCAAAAGAAATGGCAGCGCCCTGGAAGGAGTTGTTTGCCATTTATAAAGTACCGGAAACCTTTCCTGGTGCTGTCTTTCCCTGGAAGGACCGGCTCAGTGCGCACATGGATCCCATAGCCTTTGAACGCTCTTTTTGGGTGCAGCCCGACCTGTTTTTACGCATCCGTCCGGGAAATGAGACACAGGTGATCAAGAAACTGGAACAGGCTGCGCTTCCTTTTGAAAGGGAAGGGAATGCGTTGCGATTGTCTAATACGGCAAAGGTTAGCGAACTGCTTTCCATAAATTCGGAAGTGGTGATCCAGGACCTGAGTTCGCAAAAAATAGGAAGCTTTTTTGGCAGGTTAAAATCCCTAAACGGCGGGCAAACACCGGTGCGTACGATTTGGGATTGCTGTGCCGCCAGCGGCGGTAAATCGATTCTGACGGCCGACGAGCTGGGAGACATTGCCCTGACGGTTTCGGATATCCGTTCTTCCATTATTGCCAACTTAAAAAAGCGTTTTCATGAAGCCGGCATCAAAAATTTCCGCGCCCTGGTTGCGGATGCCGCTAATCCGAACGAACCGATTGTCCGCGAACGATTTGATCTGGTAATAGCCGATGTACCTTGTTCGGGAAGCGGAACCTGGAGCCGTACACCGGAACGGTTGCATTTTTTCAATACGGAAGAAATAAAGACCTATGCCACCTTACAGCGCAGGATCTTAAAAAATATAACACCGTCTGTAAAACCCGGAGGCTTCCTGCTTTATATTACCTGTTCCGTATTTAAAGCCGAGAATGAAGACCAGGTAAGCTGGCTGCAGCAGCAGGGATGGGATACGACGGAGCAGCAACTGCTGAAAGGATATGAATTGAAAGCAGACACGATGTTTGGGGCATTGCTGCAGAAAAAGAAAGCACTCTAAAATAGGTACCATCTATCAAAAAACAGGACAATGCATCAAGCCTTGAAATGGACCGTTCCCTGCCTTTTGTGCCTGCTGATTACAGTAGTAGCATCGGGTCAGCAAATGATTGTTTCAACCGTCATTTTCGACAGCAGTGCTGCCGTACGTATACGAGCACATCTGAACAACCTTTCAGACACCGGCTATCAAAAGAAAATATATACTAAAGACCAAGCCCGGCTGCCCTACCGGCTGCTGAAACCATTGCGCCCTGAGGTGCATCAAAAATATCCACTGGTGATTACACTGCATAATTCCAGCAGGATCGGTAGCGATAATGAAAAACAACTGGAACCCCTGGCGCGTATATGGCTGCGGAAGGAGATCCGGGAAAAATACCCAGCATTTGTGGTGGCACCGCAATTTGCCGTTCGCTCGTCCAATTATTCCATCGACTCATCAAAAGGAGCTCTGGCCGCCGCTCCTTCCGCGGATGTAGCCCTGGTGCTGAGCCTGGTGAAGGACCTGATAAAAGACCATCCAGAAATTGACCGCCGGTGCATCTATATTGTAGGGTATTCCATGGGCGCTTCAACCGGGCAGCATCTGTTCAGCATGGAGCCGGATCTGTTTGCAGCCCTGGTTTCCATCGCTGGTGTACCGGATCTTTCAAACATCCGGGGAGTGGCCCACAAACCAATCTGGTTGATCCATGGTGAAGCAGATGATGAAAATCCTTATTCCGGAAGCGTGCTGCTGTTTAACCTGCTGAAGAAAAACCAGCGGCTTTTGTTTACAACATACCGTCATTTCAATCACAACTCCATTCCGGTTCCTTTTCTTTGCAATGACGCTATACCTGAATGGCTGTTTAAGCAAAAGCGATAGGCTGCGATATCATCACATTTTTTAAAACAGATGCATCTGTTTCTATTCGCGGAACAGCGCGTGTGCTTCATCTGAAAAATGTTATGCACCACCCAAAAACAGCGGCAGCACAACTATCACTATTTTCCCTTAATTTCAATTAATAAAACAGCAACCTCATGGGATTATTTGACTTTATTAAGAATGAATTTATTGAAGTTATTGAATGGGTAGATACCTCCAGTAACACCCTGGTTTGGAAATTCCAGGATAAAGGAAACAATATAAAAAGCGGAGCAAAGCTGACCGTCCGGGAAAGTCAGCTGGTGGTATTAATGAATGAAGGCGAATTCGGTGATGTATATCAGCCGGGCCTGCATACGCTGTCTACCAGCAATATGCCCATCACCACCACGTTAAAATCCTGGAAGTACGGCTTCGAATCGCCGTTTAAAGTAGATATCTATTTTGTCAATACCCGCCAGTTTACCGATCTGAAATGGGGTACATCCGGTCCGGTGCTGATAAGGGATGCGGAGCTGGGACAGGTGCGCCTGAAGGCTTTTGGTAATTTTGCCATCCGCATCAGCGATGCCAAAAAGTTTATTACCGAGTTTGCCGGAACCAATCCCTTTGTACGCGTGGATGGCGTGGAAGAAGTGTTGCAGGGCATTCTTTCCAGTCATTTTGCTGAAGTGCTGGCGAAGGCAAAGATCTCTGTGCTGGAACTGGCTGCCAATTACCAGGCGCTGGGCGCTCAGCTAAAACCGGAATTTCAGAAAGAGTTGGATAGCTATGGACTTTCTCTTGAAAAATTTTTCATCGAAAATATTTCATTGCCGGAAGAAGTAGAAAAGATCCTGGATAAGAAAACGGAACTGAATATCCTGAAAGGAAACCTGAACGAATTTAACCAGATGCAGGGCGGCATTGCATTGGAAAACCTTTCAAACAATGACGCTGCAGGTAATATGGGCGGTGTGGGGGCTGGTGTGGTGCTCACCAACCTGATGGCGCAGGCCGGTCAGCCGCAACAACCTGCTGCGGCAGCAAGCAAAACGGATCTGATGGATGTTTTAAAACAACTGGGCGAACTGAAAAGCCAGGGCATCATCACGGAAGAAGAGTTTGCAGAAAAGAAAAAAGAAATCCTGGCCCGGTTGTAATGAACATATTTTATGCAGGCATTTGAAGAATATCCCTGTCCGAATTGCGGATCAGAGCTGAATTATGATGCGTCCAAAAGCGCCCTGAAATGTCTCCATTGCGGAACGGCCTTTGCCATTCAGCAAAGCACGGAGGTGATCGAAGAACGAAAGATCAGCATTTTTAAAGACGCGGAACGCATTCCAATAGCGCCGGTACGGGTAGTGGTTTACCGCTGTAGTAAGTGCGGACAGGAAACCCCGGAAGAGGGAGACGTAGCATTTTTTGAATGCCGGAGCTGCGGCAACAATGTAGTAAACCCGGCGGCCTACGCTACACGCAATATCAGCCCTGCGGGCATCATTCCCTTTAAGCTCTCCAAGCAGGAAGCGCTGGACCGCTTTGCCAGCTGGATCGGCAAAGGATTCTGGAACGACAGTGATTTGAAAAAACTTTCACTAACGGATAAGCTGGAAGGGCATTATGTGCCTTTCTGGACCTTTGACTGTTGTACGGAAAACGATTGGAGCGGATACTCCGGGCGCTATTATTATGAAACCGTGCGCCGGCGAAACGCCAACGGCGAGGAGGTAACGGAGCAGGTACGGCATACAGACTGGAACTGGCGTTCGGGATCTTTCGAACGCTTTTTTGATGATGTACTGGTATGCGGAAATAAAGCCATTCCCCAGGACCGTATTAATGATATATATCCCTACCTGTTAAAGGATGTGGTGGTGTTTGATGAGGAATACCTGCTGGGGTGGAATGCCCGGGCTTATGATAAAGATCTTTCCGAAACCTACCGGGTGGCCCGCTCCGTTATGGACCGGAAGATTGAGGAAGACGCTATTTCCCGGCTGGTTGAAGATACCTATCGTGATCTCCGGGTAGAAACGCGGTACACAGGAGAAACATTTAAGCAGATCATCCTGCCGGTATGGCTATGTCAATACGTGTTCAAGGGAAAGACCTATCATTTCATCATCAACGGGCAAACGGGAGCTATCAGTGGTAGTAAACCCTTATCGGTATCGAAAATAGCAACGGCCGTTATTATCGGGATTCTGGTGCTGATTGCTTTATACTTTCTTTCAAAGCCGGGATAACAGCAGGAGAAAATTCCAGATTTGAGGTTTAAAGTTCTGGCTTCTCATTTCTGCTTCCAGAATTCCATAAGGATACGTAGCACCGAACAGGAATAAGGACTCTATTTCCACATTTTCAAATTTGCACAATCCCACTATTACACTTAATATTTTTCATTCGCTATTTTAAAATCCCGATTTGAATTGGGGAAGGTCACCGGTGCTGATAACCGGATGCTGACCGCAGGCTTATTCCGCTACAATGCGCACCGTCTTACTGTATTGCTTAACTCCGTTCTTATCTACCTGGGCAATCCGGATAAAGCGCGGCTGATCTCCGGCTTCGGTATCAGTTATCTCGTGTTTGTTACAGGTGATAAATAGACAAAGGAGCACGGCACTCACTACAAACAGCCATTTCCTGCGGTTGTGGCCGGGCTGTACCGAAAGGAGGAGGGCTATCAATCCAAATGCCAGTGCCAGTTGACCATTCCCCTCAACTGAAATATGGTATTGCAGCGAATGATCAGAGCTGCCGTTCCGGGCCTTACTTGCCACCCGGGCCAGGGGAAGAAAGTTAGTTCCGTCGGCAGAGGCTTCAATGATAAAATGGTCATTGTTGGTTTCTGTACTGGTATTCCATTCTACTTCCAGTAGCTGGTTCCGTATCCGGGCGTCAATCCGTTCAAAAACAACCGGCAGGGCCTGATCGATGTTTACCCAGAAATCTTCTGTTTGCCCATAGAATAACTGACTGCCGGCCGTAAAGTCATTATTAAAGGCCACATCTGCCATTACGCGCATGCGCAGTAGCGTGTTTTTAGCTGCACCATAGAGAAGGTCGACTGGTATGACAGTAGTGTGCGTATAGTTGGGGCTGGTAGCCGTACTGTTCAGAACCAGCTCGTCATTGCTGAACTGCCCATCATTGTTGGCGTCGATCCATGCCTTACAAACCTGGGTATTGGTTTGTGTGGTAACGCTGAGGTATTGGTTGGAAGCTACAAAGAGATTGGTTCCTATATTGCAGCTGTTGTCGGAATAATAATTGTAACCATCCTGGTTGTATCCGTAAGAGGCATAGGACATATTGCCAAGGGTAATGGTACAAGGCCCAATATTGTTGGTGTTGTTGATGTTCCGGATGTTGGGCGGTATTTGTATCGCAGCCTTTACCGGTGTTGGCGGCGGCGGCACTGTTGCCAGGGAATTAATAAGGCCACCTCTTGCTGTTAGAAGCGTGGCCATCATCCGGTCGCTCTGCCCCTGCGTAAACCGGTTCAGGCAGGCACCGTAGCCCATAATATTGTTTTGAGCGGTTCCGTATGGGGTATTGGTGCAGGGGTTGATATCTGTTGCGGCAGGGCAGGGAATGCTTAACAGATTCTTCACGGGATCTGTATCACACACTTTATCGCCGTCTTCACTACAGCTCCCGTTTACAGGGCAGGAAACTTCGTTGCCTCCTTCAAATGTATGATACAATCCAAATGCATGTCCCATTTCATGGGTGAGTGTAGGAGCGCCCGGGCTCATCTGTTGCCCGAGGATCACCATCCCTTCCGCAGGGAAAATATGGTAGTCGTCACCAATATAGGGCAAACTGGCATAGCCGGCCACAAAGCCCGATCCCGTTACATTGGAGCTGATCTTCCATACCACCCAGATATTATAATAAGACTTTTCGGACCAGGTGCTAAGGTTTTTTACCGCCGTTTCATTGGCCCCGGATGCACCCGATCCCGGAGCAGAAACCCCGTTTGCATCATATCCGCTGATGGAACCGCCGTTGATCCGCTCAATACCGCTGGTACTGCCACAATCCGGCCTTCTTTTAGCAAGGGCAAACCTTATGGGTATACTGGCCCCGATATTCCCCGAATTGGCGGCCGCAGCAAAGTTGGCGTTCAAGCGGTCGATAGCCGCCTGTATTTGCGCGTCTGTGGGATTGGATGATGATCCTGGAATGCCATCCCCGGTTTTATAAATAACATGTACTACTACCGGAATCTCGTAAAGCGCGCCGGCCAGTACATTCATGTTCCGCATCGCTTGTCGGTTTGCAGCAATCTCTGCTACCTTTTGCCGGATCTTGCTTTCCGTTAGCGTAATGCCGCTTAGGTATTCCGCATTTTGTTTTAAGCGCTGATTGATGCCGTCAAACCCGCAAATGGCTTTTTGCGCACTGGCGCTGATGCTGGACAGGATCAGGAAGGCAAACAGGAACAATAGTCTGGGGCTCATAATACAATAATTTGGTCTAAGGCTTATAGTATGGAGGCTGTATAAAGATAATGATAATTGCTATTCGTAAAAGGCCTTTTAAGGAGGAATTGTGTTGTTTAAAGCAGGTATATGAAAATTAAACGGCATCAATCAGGCAGGTATCCTGCCTAATGCATGAACCGGTACAAACGCCTTTTAATAGCAGGCAGCTATTTGGAGGAAGGGCGGTTAGGCCGTTCAGGATTCCGGTACCGATACTATATTAGAAACGTAATAATTCCAGCAGTCCGTTTTGGAAGGTATCATAATAGAGTTCCCAGAACATAATACCTCCCAGCTGCTGCTGCCGTATATAATCCAGTTTATATTGAAACGATTGTTGGTCGTCGCCGGTAACAAAAAGATTCCGTGCTGCATTGAACCAATAAGGAGCTTTTGCACGGTCATCCCAATAACGGACAAAACCATTGGCAACTGTCAGGGAATCCAGGTTACGCCGGTACCCGCGCATGTAGAGGAATCTGCCGGGCTGGAAAAGCCCGTTGTTATGGTTACTGGTTACTTCAAAGACCCGGATGTAAAACGGAACACCAACCACCACTTTCTGTAATGGGAACTGTATTTTTTTAAAGAACTGCACACAGCGGTCAACCGACGCTTCGTTAGCTGCTGCAGTGTAAAGGGAAGACTGGTGACCGGTCCTCTCAGAATAGCCATGCACCAGGTCATAAGTCATCAGGTTGACGAAGTCGACGTTTTTTTCGATCTTCTTCCATTCGACGGACTGATCCAGGTATTGCTGAAAGCCGCCGGCTGCAAAAGTGATCAGTTTCTTTGCGCCCAGTTTTTGCCGGAGGCGAAGGAGCAGGCGGGTAAAATTGGGACGGTCGCTTGCTGCAAAAGGGTGGCCGGGAACTCCCGGAATGGCAGGGTATTCCCAATCGAGATCAATGCCGTCAAGACGGAAACGCTGGAGAAATGTTTTTACAGAAGCTGCAAATGCATCGATGCTATCCGGGTGACTAAAGGTGCCGGAGCACGACCTGCAACCGCCCCATCCTCCCAGAGCGATAAGGGTTCGGATGTGCGGATATTGCTTCCGGATATCGTCAAAGGCTTTTAAAACGGCGGTGTCTTTAGCACGGAATACGGCCAGTTTTCCCAAACTGTCTATATGTGCAAAGCCGTAGATCAGGTGTGTAATATTTTTAAAATCGTATTGCAGCAGGCTGGCGCTGTCTCCGGAATAATACGCAACCACTTTATAATTGCTTTGCTGGGCGCTGATGGAGGCAGACGCCAAAACCATAAACAGGAGGAACAGCCAATTTTTCAAAATAGATGAATTGTTTGATCCTAAGTTAACGAATATCGGCAGAACCAATAAGCTGGTCTTGTTTCAACCGCTCGAAAAGTTGCAGGACACCCGGTACCTGGGCCGGTTGTTGTTTGTAAGATGGTTCATCAAAATAAGCCACAGCATCGATCTCACTGCCGGGTTCTATGGGCGCAGCAACCTGGTAAAGAAAGCATTCCTGTTCCATAAGAATATTTGCGGCCTCCCCGTAGGCGGGTGCTGTAATGTGGCCGTAATAGGTAAGCTCGGCCGGTTGAATATCGAGGTTCAGTTCTTCCTTTATTTCCCGTATCAGCGAGTGCACCGGAGTTTCGCCGGCCTCTATTTTTCCGCCGGGCAAATACCATGCGTGTTTATTTTTACTGTAGGCCAGTAATAATTTTCCTTCGCTGATAACCACCAAACCGGCCGTGGATAATTGTTTTATTTGCATGCCTATATTCTTCTGGTACTGTCAAAAATAATACATCCGGACCGGGCAGCACGACGGATTTTTTTTACAGTGCAACTGAATGGATAAAGTTTTTTTGCGAAGCTCTTACCGGATCTTTTCCCACCAGGGTTCAAAAGGAACAGCAGTGTGATTGAGATTCACCAACTCCCCGATAACCGGTGTGATGAGCGGAAGGGGATGTTCTTTGTTGAGCCGGGTGATCTCTTTCAGCGGCTCATCCCAGGGATGCTGTGCCAGCATGAATTTGGAGGAATGTACCGGGAATATCTGCCGGGCTTTCAGGTCTCTTCCTGCCTGTAACACTTCCGGGGGTAGCATATGGATCGCCTGCCAGGCTTTGTTGTACTGTCCGTTTTCAAGAATGGCAAGATCGATGGAATCGAATTTTTTTCCAATTTCGAAAAAATGTGAATCATAGCCGCTGTCTCCGCCCAGGTAAATGGTTTTGGATGGCGTTTGAAGAATATAAGACAGCCACAATGTATTGTTGCGGGTGAACCCTCTTCCGGAAAAATGCCGGGCGCAAGCTGAGTGCAGCAGGAAACCGCTGTCGAGCGGCAGGGCTTCATCCCAATCCATTTCCGTGATTCTTGATGTATCATAACCCCAATGTTCCAAATGAGCACCTACACCCAATCCACAAATCACCAATTTTACTTTATTGCGCAGGGCGGTGATGGTTTCGTAATCGAGATGATCATAATGATCGTGAGTGATCAACAGGTAATCAACAGGCGGAAAATCGTCGGCGGTGTAGGCATCGCTTCCCCTGAACGCCGTATTGGTACCGGGGATGGGTGATGCATTGCCACTAAATACGGGGTCGATGAGCAGCCGCTTCCCGTCGACCTGGATCCAATAGGAAGAGTGTCCGAACCAAACCAGCACATTACTATCTGCCGGCAGCTGCAGCAGGTCGGTTTTAATCGAGGGGATAGGGTCAACCGGCCTTCTGCGGGGTAATTTTTTAAACAACTGTTCTCTGAGGACGCCCACCATGCTATACCCTTCGGTAAGGGTAGGGGTAAAATGGCGGTTCTGGAATTTGCCGTCTTTATAATGCGGCGACTTCAGGATGCGCTCCAGGCGGGCTCCTGAGGGGGCTTTGCCAAATTTAGGTAACTGCATGTAGCAATAAATACTTAGGCTTAGCAGCAGCAAAAAGCTTAAAAGGAAGATCATAACCCGTTTGACTATTTTTAAAAAAGACCGCATAGAAATTGAACCGGCTGTTTAGTATTCGGACTGCCGGGGTTGTGTAACCTGTTTGACTGTCGGAATATTTGTATAAATCATGCGGCTGTTTTTGAAAAAACATTAATGATTACAACACCGGCAATGATCAGCAGGATGCCAATGATTGCGGGCAGATCGGGAACCTGTTTAAATACCAGGATGCCCACCAGTGTGATAAGTACGATGCCCACGGCCGACCAAAGCGCATATGCGATACCAACCGGAATGGTTTTTAAAGTGAGACTGAGAAAATAAAAAGCACCGGCATAGCAGGCAACCGTAATAATGCTGGGGACCGGCCGGGTAAACTGCTCGGAAGTTTTAAGCATGGATGTGGCAATGGTTTCAAAAATAATGGCCAGGAACAGGAAGATATAATTTTTCATTGCGAACTGTTTGCTTAACGAAACCCGGGTGCTTCAATCGTTTGCAGGATCATGATCATTTAAACGGTTTGCCAGATACCCGTTCCGGGCTTTAATTATGATCGATCATCCACATGGTAATACCAAAGCCGGCATAGGTTCCCTGCGGAACGCCCTGGTTTGGCGGCTGGAAATCATAGATCTGATAATTCCGGTAAACCAGGCCAATGCCCTTTGAATATTTTTCAGAAGATACTTCCATTGAACCGTATCCGGGGTTGGATGCCGGGGGCGGAAGGTTGCGTACCGTATTGGCCTGTTCAATGGTCCATACGTTTGTATACTGCTGCCCTTCGATGGTTTCATTACCCAGGCCCTTGTGCGTAAATTCCCAGGCATTCATTTCCGCACCTGCCTGTGTCCCAAATGCCGCTTCATAAGGCGATAGCGGCAGGTAGGTATTGCCTTTCCAGGTGCTGCCCACAAGCATTGGCCCCGCAATTTTAATAACGCGCAGGTTGTCTTCAATGACCTCCACTTTATGATCAAGCGGTGTGATATAATAGCGGCCATTATCGGTCCAGCTGCCACTGCCGTCTGCATTCCGGATCATGCGCTGTACAATATAAGTTAACCGTTTCTGATTATCCCTGGTGGTATCGGTAATGCTGTGCTTCACCTGGTACCGGTGTTTTTCCATTACGCTTCCGCTCCTGACAAATACAGTCGAATCAAGACGATAGGTGATCGATTTTCCGATCTGCACAGGGAAATAATCTTTTACCTGGGCTTCTGGAGAAAAAGCATCATTCTTTTCACCACAGGAAAACAGCAACAGGGTAGCCAGCAGCAAGGGAAGTTGGTTAAACAGTTTGTGCATCGATGGTTGAATTGTAAGTATTAGTTAAAGGAAGGATGTTTTCTTCCGGAGCGGATGATGCCGCCTCCGATCACATCATCTCCTTCATAAAATACTGCACTTTGCCCCGGAGCAATGCCCTTGGCATCCTGGTAGAACGCTACTTTTACATCATCCTCTTCCATATACAGGTTAGACAGTGTGCCACTGTCCTTGTAACGGATTTTTGTAACAGCTTCCATACCGGGTGTTATGGTGTCATATTTATATAGTTGATCCGCGTAACCAGCATTTCATTTTTTTCCAGGTCTTCTTCATCACCTAAAACAACCGTATTATTGTCCGGGTTGATTTCCGTTACAAAAACGGGACGCCCCAGCGCAATGTCGAGACCTTTCCGTTGCCCAATCGTATAAAACGGATAGCCTTTATGCTGGCCCAGCACTTTTCCGTTTTTGTCAATAAAGTTACCCCCGTTTACCCGCTCTTCCAAACCTTCAACCCTTCTTTTTAAAAAGCCCCGATAGTCGTTATCCGGAACAAAGCAGATCTCATAACTTTCGCTCTTTTTGGCCAGTTCGGGATAGCCATAGTCCATGGCCATTTGCCGGATCTCCGTCTTATGATAACCGCCCAGGGGTAAAATAGTGCGGGCCAGCAGCGCCTGGTCTACTCCCCAAAGCACATAGCTTTGATCCTTGGTATGGTCTACCGCTTTGCTGATCACAAACCGGTCGTTATCATGACGACGCACTTTGGCGTAATGCCCGGTTGCAATGAAATCACAACCCAACGCATCAGCCCGCTTCAGCAGCGCCTTCCATTTTATATGGGTATTGCAAAGCACACAGGGGTTGGGGGTACGCCCGGCCAGGTATTCTTCTACAAAATCGTTCACTACAAAATCACCAAATTCCTCCCGGATATCCAGGATGAAATGGGGAAAACCATGCTGCACCGCTGCCATGCGGGCATCATTAAAGCTGTCTACATTACAGCAGCCGGTTTCCTTTTTACCACCGCCGCTTCCGGTATAATCCCATGTTTTCATGGTAATGCCAATCACTTCATAGCCCTGGTCATTCAGCATCAGTGCCGCCACTGTGCTGTCGATACCACCGCTCATCGCCACTAAAACTTTTCCTTTCTTGCTCATAATTATAAGCTGCAAAGATAAACTAAGATTCCAGAATTGGGGAGCCTGGCAGAAGAGGGCTGTTTCTGTAACTCTTTTCCTGGGTATAAATGGGGGTAATGTGCTGTAAATCAGCGGTTGGTGCGATTATCACGGTTTCGTAAAATTTTAGGTGATTCTGCCCGAAAACATTATCTTGCTAAATTATTTTTTATAAATCAAAATTTGAGCACTATGTTAAAGATGCAGATCATTGGGAACCTGGGCCGGGATTGTGTGGTAAATAATGTGAACGGGAAAAGCGTTATCAATTTTACGGTAGCGCATACGGAACGTTTCCGGGATGCTCAGGGCAATAACCAGGAAAAAACAACCTGGGTGGATTGTGCCTGGTGGACAGACCGTACTGCAATATCACAATACCTGACAAAAGGAAAACAGGTGTATGCGGAAGGTACACCCGAGGTAAGAAGTTTTACCCGTACCGATGGAACCAATGGCGCCGTTTTATCATTGAGGGTAAGAGAGGTGCAATTACTGGGCGGACGCGGAGAAGGCGGGGTGCCTGTTGCGGGGGGCGGCTATAATGCCGGAACGACCGGTACAGCACCATCCGGGACCGGCAATGATGATACCGCCGATGATCTTCCGTTTTAAAATGTAGCATTATCTGAAAAAAAGCCCCATATACTGGGGCTTTTTTGAAACCTGTCAAAAGCCAAAACCAATGCGCCTGATTTTCTTTTTTTTATTTTTATGTTTGATGACCCGATGCGGGCCGGTAGTTACGGCACCGGGCGATATTAAAGCGCTTTCTCCAAACCAGATTGAAAAAAAAATACAGGGAAGCTGGCTGATCTATAAAGTAGGCACTAAGGAAGCTTCCGAAAAGCAGCTGGAGCCCTTGCTGGATACGCTTACCCGGCTAAAGAATCGTTTTGAACTGACAGCGCTTACCATTTTGCCGCATCAGCTGTTCCTGGAAGATAGTCTGGGCCGGCAGCAAAAACGAACCTGGAAATTGTTACCGCCCGATATGATCGGCATGCAGGAAGAAGATCTGGTATGGGAGATCGTTGGTTTATCTGACAGCATTCTTACGCTTTCAGTGAGGGTCGACTATAAGAAAAAGCATACCGATGCCTTACTGGCCTGTTACCGGGTAAATGCAGACCAGTATGAAGGTGTGGATCTTGGACATGCATCGCTGAACCAATGGCGGCAACCGCCACAGGGGCCTGAAACAAGGACGCAGGTAGCAGCGCGGGTTGCCAGCCTGCTGCGGTATGACGGAGTATACCTTCAGGCGCTTAGTAATTCCAGCAGTGATTACTTCGATACCCGCAAGTTCCACCTGCCTTTTTCTTATTACAATGGCGGCATCGGTTTAAAAGCTTTTGATCCGTCGTCTGCTTTTGCTGCTTTATTTTATAATGCCGGAGATGCAGAAACAGCATATTCCCTGCTGAAGGAGTATTTGAATACCCGTCCGTATCCCAATGAAAAAAATTATATGCTGGCCTATGCCGGGTTTATGAAAAATCTGGCTGAGGTTATTGAGTTAAATGTGGGGAAAGATGTTCACGATGCAGGCGTTAAAAAATAAAACAGGGTTGTATTCATCAATTCCTTGGTCCATCTATGATGCACGCTATGCAGTCTTACGCCATACCAGGCGTAAAGGGTACGCTCGGAAACATTTATAAAATAATTTAAGCCTTTATTGTTATTTTGTGCGTATGCAGGAAATAAATTATGCGTATCAGCAGTTACTTGATTTTACCATTCAGATTTTTAGAAAGATAGGCTGCCCGCAAACCGATGCGGTTACTGCGGCGGAAGTATTGCTTTCCGCAGACCTGCGGGGCGTCGATTCACACGGTGTGGCCCGGCTGGCGGGTTATGTGCGGCTTTGGGAGGCGAAGCGCGTCAATGCAACCCCTCAGATAAAGATCATTCATGAAACACCGTCAACTGCGGTCGTGGATGGTGACGGTGGATTAGGGCTTGTAGTAGCGCCCTTTGCCATGCAGCTGGCAATTGAAAAAGCCCGGCAGGTAGGTACCGGCTGGGTAAGCGTGCAGCACAGCAACCATTATGGTATTGCGGCTGCGCACGCCATGAAGGCATTAGCGCATGATATGATCGGTATTTCCATGACCAATGCCAGTCCGCTGGTGGCGCCTACCTTTTCCACGTCAAAAATGTTAGGCACCAATCCCATTTGTGTAGCAGCTCCTGCCGGTAGCGAACCGGCCTTTGTAGCAGACCTCGCCACAACCACTGCCGCAAATGGGAAGCTCGAAATATTGCAGCGTAAAAATGAAGCAGCTCCCCGCGGATGGGTGCAGGATGCCGAAGGAAATAGTAGCACCGATGCCAATATTCTTAAAAAAGGCGGCGCCTTGTTACCACTGGGCGGCGACCGGGAACATGGCAGTCATAAGGGCTATGCATTGGGAGCCGTGGTGGATATTTTTTCAGCCCTATTGAGCGGCGCCAATTATGCGCCCTGGGTTCCGCCTTTTCCAGCCTATGTAGCCATGCCTGAACGCCAGCCCGGAAAAGGGATCGGCCATTTCTTCGGTGCCCTGCGTGTGGATGCATTTCGTACAGTGGGGGATTACAAACGGGATATGGACGACTGGATCGGAGGGTTTCGCAAGGCCGCTCCTATACCCGGGCAGGAACGGGTGCTGGTACCGGGAGATCCGGAACGGGAAATGGAAGCCGAAAGAAGGCGTAACGGTATTCCGTTGCTGCCGGCTGTGGCAGAGGATTTGAAAACACTGGGAGCGAAGCTGGGAGTGCTATTTTAAAAAGGATGCTGTTTACTGGCAAATTTTTGCGAAATTCGCGGCCGGGCTGAACCCGGCTGCAGCATGTAAGCACAAACAGGGTTGGCCCGGATGCGTAATGAAAGAACTGCCGTAGTCCATTAGAGCGGAGAGGCCGGCAACCGATTGCAGACAATAAACTAAATAGTAAAAAGAAATAAATAAGAAGAGTCATGAAGGTAATGAAATTTGGAGGTACCAGTGTTGGTAAACCAGAACGGATGAAACATATTGCTTCGCTTTTGCAGAAAGAAGAGGAAACCGCTGTTGTGGTACTTTCCGCTCTTTCCGGTACTACAAATGCCCTGGTAGAAATCGGAAACGCCATTGCGCGCGGCGACCGTCATTCGGCACAGCAATCGATCAACAATCTGCAGGAACATTACAATACATTCCTTAAAGAACTTTTTACGAAAGAAACAGCCCTGGCAAAGGCACAGGCCATTGTAGATGAACATTTCGAATTCTTAAATATTATTTTGAAGATCTCCTTTTCCGAGGCGCTGAGCAAGGACATTCTTGCCCAGGGTGAACTGCTGTCCACTAAAATATTCGCTACCTATCTGGAAGAACAAGGTGAATCTTATGCCCTGCTCCCGGCGCTGGAGTTTATGAGCATCGATGAAAATGAGGAGCCGCAGATCGGTAGCATCCGCATCAAATTAACACAGCTGCTGGCCCAGCATGCAGATAAAAAAATACTGGTTACACAGGGATATATTTGCCGCAATGCAAGAGGGGAGGTAGATAACCTTAAGCGTGGAGGCAGTGATTATTCTGCGTCTCTGATTGCGGCAGCGATCAGCGCTTCCGTTTGCGAAATATGGACCGATATAGACGGTATGCATAACAACGATCCAAGGGTTGTAGGTACTACCCGTCCGGTGGAACAGCTTAGTTTTGAAGAAGCTGCCGAGCTGGCCTATTTTGGAGCAAAGATCCTGCACCCGGCATCGATATGGCCGGCCCAGCAATATAAGATACCGGTAAAGCTGCTCAATACCATGGAGCCAGAGGCTAAAGGAACGCTAATTACGCAGGAGGCTTCCGGCACCGGCGTGAAGGCCGTGGCTGCCAAAGACCATATTTATGCCATTCGCATAAAAAGCAGCCGCATGTTGCTGGCGTATGGATTCCTTCGGAAAGTATTTGAGGTGTTTGAAAAATACAAAACCTCTATCGATATGATCACGACATCGGAAGTGGCGGTGTCTTTGACCATCGACAATGCAGATCACCTGGAACAAATCATAAAAGAACTGGAGGTGCTGGGAACCGTAACGGTCGACACCGATCAAACTATTGTTTCCGTGGTAGGGTACCGTATCAGCGAAACGGAAGAGATCATCAAGAAACTGTTCGGTTCCATCCGCAATGTACCCATTCGCATGGTATCCTATGGAGGAAGTCCGCATAATATATCGTTGCTGGTAAGCGCCGACGAAAAAGTGCACCTGCTGAAGCAACTGAATAAGGGAATGTTTGGGCTGGATTAGCAGGGGGATTGTGAGCGGTGAGTTGTTGGGGATGGATAGTGAGAAGTGAATTGTGAATGGGAGATACTTTCTGGTGCCTGTGGTTTTTGGACTTCGGTTTTAGTGTTTAGTATTTAGCGTTTGGTCATTAAAGCTTAGTCTTTATATTTTATGATTTATTAAAGGGACAGGAACGCGCGCTGTTTATATCTTGAAATTTTAGAATTTAGGACTTAGTACTTAAAAGTGAACCTTTACTGCATACCGGGATTTGGGGTAGACGAGCGCATCTATAGTAACCTGGTTATTGATAAGGCTGAGCTATGCTTTCTAAACTGGCTTGATCCTGATCCGAAGGAGTCATTCAATGCTTATGCGCGGCGTATGGCAGCAGGCATTAAGGATGAAGATGCCATTTTGATGGGAATTTCATTTGGAGGAATGGTGGCGCTGGAAATTGCCGGCTTCCGGAATATTAAACAGGTGATCCTGATTTCCAGTATCAAGCAACGAGCTGAAATGCCGCTGGAAATGCGGCTTGCAGGGGCGCTTCGGTTGAACCGGATCTTTCCCGTAAGAAAGATCCAGCAAAGCGAGGCGGCATACCGGATTGCTAACCGGAGACTGGGCGCTTATACGCCCGAAGAACAGGAATTTGCAAATACCTATCGGAAAACAGCAAAGCTTAGTTATGTAAACTGGTCGTTTGATAAGATCCTCAACTGGAGAAACACCAATGGCTTTAAAAATGTTGTCCACATTCACGGTGACCGCGATCGGATCTTCCCCATAAAGTATATTACACCGGATTATGTCATCAAAGAGGGCACACATATGATGGTTTGGAACCGTGCCCCGGAGATCAGTGCCATTATCAACCGGGTATTGCCGTCTTAACCAGCAAATGTTTATCCTTTCAACCGCAGTATGGGTATCCTGGTATGCCAGGCGATTTGTTTACCGATACTTTTATGAAACAACTGTCCCAAAAAACTGCGTTCGTGATGAAGAAATACCAGCAGGGAAATCTGATGTTGGATAACAAACTCCTCCAGCCCGGCTTCCACGTTTGAAGCTTGCTGAAGATGCGTTACCACATTCAATCGATGCAATTGTGCTTTAATGGCGCTGACCCTTTCCTGGTTCACAGGGTCGGCAGGATTCATATTCACATTAATGACCTGCAGCTCATTTGCCGGTAAGCGCATTACAAACTGTTCCAGCTGCCGGATATTGGTATCGCTTAGTATTTCAAGATCAGATGCCAGCGCTATCTTTTTCGGAACGTTATCTGTCGCCTGTTCTGGTACGATCAGCAATGGGCCATCAATGCCTTCGATGGCTTTGATGGCATTGCTGCCGATGAGTACCTTCTCGAGTCCTGATTTTTCTCCGATCCCCATTACCACCAGGTCTGAACCAGTCGATTGGAGCCGCTCGTTTACCACATCGCCCAGTAGCCCTTCCACCACTTCTGCAGTGATGGAAATAGAGGAGTAGCGGGTCGAAAGCTGCTCCCTAAATGCGTTGATTTGCTGTCGGCTATTTGCTGCAAGTGCTTCGGATTGCTCGGCGATCAGGGCATAGTTAACCAAGCCTGGCGCGCCGTCTGGACTCATGCCGCCGGAGGGGTCTGGCTGAAAAATAACAGGTGCTTCATATACATGCAACAGGGTTAGGACTTCTGTTTGCCAAAGCGGTGCCAGGCTTAATGCATACTCAATAGCATGTGCTGCGTTTTTTGAAAAATCGGTAAGCGCCAGGATCTTTTTCATGTGCTTGTTTTTAGAAGCCACTACCGGTACTGTCTGCGCTTTTAATATTCGCTCGCAAACAAGGTAAAAGGACAGCCGGTTGAGATGGCGGGTTGTGCAGCATAAATATACAAAAAAAAGGCCGCCTGGGAAAGGAGATGCGGATTCGGAGGAATGACATAACTGTTTTGTAAAGAAGTGCTGAACCCAGCAGTTCCGGAACGACTGTTTCAAAAAAAGCGGCGGTCTCTGCTATTAAGACCGCCGCTTTTTTTGGGGATATATAAGAATATTTGCTAGAACGCACCGGAGTCATCATCCCCGTCCAGATTGATCTGGTAAGAATACAGTCCGCTGTAGCCGGGATAGATACCTTCCAGTTCCACTTTGCTGCTCCGGCTGCTGCTCAGGACCTTTGCCAGTTCTTCAATTGATTTTACCCGCTGACCGTTAGCCGCAGTGATGATAAAGCCTTTGTCGATTCTGCTCTTGCTCAGCAATCCATTGGGACGGATGTTTTTAATCTCAACACCCCCACCATTGATGCGCAATTGCTCAGCGCGTTTTGCCTCTACATTTGCCAGTTCCACACCCAACTGGTCGGCAATCTGATCGGCACTGGTCAGCTTGCTCACACTCGGCTTGTCGGAAAGCGTTACATCAGCATTCGCTTCTTTTCCACCCCTCAGGTAGGTGAGCCTTACCTTATCTCCCGGTTGTGCACTGGCAATGATTCCCGACATTTGCAGGCCCGAAGCAACCGGCGTACCATTCACCTTGGTGATGATGTCGCCTTTTTTGACACCGGCTTTGGACGCACCGCCGCCATCGGGAGCCTCTAGTACATACACTCCATCTCCGCCTTGCAGGCCGGCCTGTTTCAGACGGCGCTCATTTTCACCCGGGGTCTTTTGCTCATCAAAATAGCTGATGCCTAAGTAGCCACGCTTTACATCGCCATATTTGATGATGTCATTTACCACTTTTTTTACAATATTTACGGGAATCGCAAAGGAATAGCCAGCATAAGTACCGCTTGGTGCCAGTATGGCAGAGTTAATACCTACCAGCTGCCCGTTGGTATTGATCAGCGCACCACCACTGTTGCCCTGGTTTACCGCCGCATCTGTTTGTATAAATGATTCAACAGGCGACATGCTTTGTTGTCCGTTAATACCGATGCTGCGCCCTTTGGCACTAATGATACCGGCAGTAACCGTTGCTTCCAGGTTAAATGGATAACCTACTGCCAGCACCCATTGCCCCAGTTTTACGTCATCTACGTTACCATAGATCATATATGGAAGGTTATTTGCCTCAACTTTTAAAACAGCGATATCGCTGCTGGGGTCGCGTCCAACCACTTTTGCGGTATAGGTCTTGCGCCCTTCGTTCAGGGTTACTTTTATTTCCGAGGCCACTCCATCAGCGCCATCAGAAACCACGTGGTTATTGGTAACAATATAGCCGTCCTGGCTGATGATTACACCACTGCCGGATGCGCGTTGTTCCGGGCGAATCTGCGGGCCCAGGCCAAACATGTCGCCAAAAAAGTCTTCAAAAGGATCCCCCGTTCGGCCTCTGTTAGGCAGGTTATTATCGAGCTTTTTTGCGGGGATCTTTGTTTTGATATGCACCACAGCAGGAATCGCTGATTCCGCTGCTTTTGTAAAATCCGTAGGTTCCGCCGCATTGCCTTTATTGTCAAAGAAACTGGCATAGTTGGCCGGCAATTTTCCATCTACCGGTAACCCGGTAGTGCTGGCGCCATTGCGTGCAAATTTTCCATAAAGAAAAACGCCTGCAAAGGCAGAGAGCATACTTACCACAATCACCAAAAGAATTTGTTTCAATTTCATTTTACGATTCATTTAAAAATTTCGTTTTCAAAAATTATGCCTTGCAGGTACAAAGTAACAAACTGTGCCGCATATTCGGAAGTTCTGTCAGTCAGTTTAACAAACTTTTACTAAAGTCTTCGTACTTTGAAAATTCCCCGGGCACGCACTGTTGCCGGCAACTGCGTTGCCGTTGATCATCCGTTCAAAGAAAAGCAGGAATGCAAGCGTGTCTTCACCATCTGCATACTGGTTAATGGCCGGGCACTGGGCCTGTCCGAAGGGCATACAATCGTGGCCAACGATGCATTGAACAGATGGATTATTGACAAGCTCCCCAACCAGGTTGGACTTATTGCTGTAAAACGCATAGTTGAGCTGGCTTACGGGAGAAAACAATCCGGCGTCTTCTACCAGCAACAATGCCGGCGTGCTCATATAAAAACGCTTGTTAAGCAAGTGCAGGGCAAGGTTATAATCGTAGTTGTTCTTGTACTTATGCACTTCCGCCAGGTAATCGTATTTTAAACACCTGCAGCAGTGGCTCAAAGTCGTATTGCTCGGGCACATAGATCTTGGTTACGTTCCGGCATCCCATGCCGAAGTAAAGAAATACATCGTCTGCCAATGCATTCAGTTCTTCCGGTGTTTCCCTGCCTGTAAGTACCGCTGCAGAAGTGCGGTTACGACGGATGAGGTGCGGGTATTTTGCAAAGTAATAATCAAAATAGCCGGCTGTATTATCACTCCCTGTGGCAATATAGGCGTCGCAGCCTTTAGCAAGGTTCGAACCGGATCCATGAAGTCAGTTCCGGCTCCCAGCAATCATTTTTGCCACCAGGTGCTGAATAAGAATTTTCTTTTGAGGAGGCCTTGATCAGGCATTTGTGTCGGCAATAAACACACACAAAAGATCATGAAAGCCTACCAGGGGGATATTACCGGCCATTACCAAACCTACAAGCCTGGGAGTGTGCTGATCTGTTCCAGCTTCGGATAGCTGTTTGTCCATTTTTTAATACCGGCTCCTGTAAAAAAGCTACTGTAATATTTTGTACCGCCCGTCAATAAACTCCGGTAAAAACCAGCCGTTGTTGCGGAAGGCCCGTTCTTTTACCGCCTGCCATTCGTCGCTGTCCTCCTGCATATAAACACCCAATTTGGTTAATAAACGGATGCGTTGCAATAATGTCATCTTCAATGATTAATTTTGTACAAAATAAAGCGTTACAGCATACGTTCATTCAAATTATAATTATTCGAATATGGCTATAAAAATAACAGAAGAGTGCATTAATTGTGGAGCCTGTGAACCGGAGTGTCCGAACAATGCTATTTATGAGGGCGGGGTGGAATGGACCATCTCTGATGGAAAATACAGTTACAGGTGAATTTAAACTGTTAATGGGAATGTGGTGGATGCGCACTTTAAAAATGCACCCATCAGCGACGATACCTACTATATTGTTCCGGATAAATGTACCGAGTGCCAGGGGTTTCATGAAGAGCCGCAGTGCGCCTCGGTTTGCCCGGTAGACTGCTGTGTTCCCGATGAAATGTACCAGGAAACGGTAGAAGAGTTACTGGCTAAAAAAGAAAAATTACATTTATAATCTCCAAAAGAATGATACAGCAGGAGCGTTTGGCGTATCCTGTTCTTTAACGGATAATATGAAGAAAACGATCGCGTTGGTAACAGGAGGGCTTTCCGGGGAGTCGGTGATTTCCTATAAAAGCGCCGCTACGATTGAAAAGCACCTTGACCGTGAAAAGTACGAGGTGTATGTGATAGACATTAATCCGGAAGGATGGTTTTATACAGATCAGGCCGGACAAAAATCTGCCGTTGCAAAAGATGATTTTTCCATTGTGGAGAATGATCAAAAGATCCGGTTCGACGCCGTACTGATCGGAATGCATGGAACGCCCGGAGAAGACGGGAAACTCCAGGGGTACTTTGATATGCTGGGCATTCCTTATACAGGCTGTGATGCCGCCAGCTCTGCCATTACCTTTAATAAGCGGTATGCCGTAGCGGTGGCCAAAATGGCGGGAATTGGTGTGGCCAATTCCATGCACCTGTTTGCCCATACACCGGTACCGGCTGCCACGATACTGGAACAGCTAAAGCTGCCGGTGTTTGTAAAACCCAATAACGGGGGATCCAGTATCGGGATGAGTAAAGTACAGGAGGCTGCTGAACTGGAAGCCGCTGTTGCAAAAGCGTTCAGGGAAGACAGCCAGGTGCTGATAGAGCAAATGATCTCGGGGCGGGAATTTACCGTAGGCGTTTATAAGGCAAACGGCGCTATCCATGTACTTCCGCTGACGGAAGTAAAGGCGCATGACGGCCAGTCATTTTTCGATTTTGAAGCCAAGTATGAAGGTAAATCTACCGAGGTGACTCCGGCATTAGTCGATGAAGCGATTGCCGAAAAAGTACGGGCTGCTGCGAGGAAAGTATACGAGGTCTTTAACTGCCGGGGAGTGGTCCGGATCGATTTTATCTATAATGAAGCAGAAGCCCGGCCCTATATGCTGGAGGTAAATACCATTCCCGGTCAAAGCGCGGCCAGCATCGTACCGCAGCAGGTGGCCGCTGCGGGGGGAAGTCTTACCGATTTTTACAGTCTTCTGGTGGAGGAGTGTTTTTAAAGTCTGGATGATTCGGTTTCTCAGTCATCCCACATTTTCAAATTTCAAAGCCGATAGCCGAATTATCCTATATTTACCGAGAATAATCAACACATGTTTCGTTTTATAACAAGAAGACCACTTTGGATAAACATACTGGCGGGGATTGTTCTGGCGCTGGCGGTTTTTCAATCGTAATTCTTTCACTGGGATGGCTTACCCATCACAATGATGCTAAAACCGTTCCCCCGTTGCTGGGCAAAACCCTTGCCCAGGCGGAAAAAATACTGGCTGATGCGGGCTTTGAACTGGTGGTACAGGACAGCATCTTTAATGATACCTTAAAGCCATTGCAGATCGTGCGCCAGGTGCCCGATGAATATGAGGTAGTGAAGTCCAATAGAACCGTATACCTCACCATTAACCGGGCGGAACCTCCGTTAGTAGAAATGCCCAATATTGTTGGTTATAGCCTGAGAAGCGCTGAATTTACCCTGAATAATATGGGGCTGAAACTGGGCGATACTACTTTTAAACCTGATTTTGCAAAAAATACCGTGTTGCAACAGCTTTATAACGGTGTGGCCATCCAGCCGGGGGCCAAAATAAGACAGGGGTCAAGGGTTGACCTGGTGATCGGCAGCGGGCTGGGGGCCTCCTTCCTGGTGCCCAACCTGGTAGGGCTTACTTATGCGGACGCAAAAGCGCTGCTGGATGGCAAAGGGATCGGGGTTGGATCTGTGATTACCTCCGGGGGGATAACGGATACTGCGGCTGCATTTATATACCGGCAGAATCCGGAGCGCTTTGATGTAGATGGCAATGCGCAATCGATACGGCCGGGACAGATCGTGGATATATGGCTGAGCGTAGAACGCCCGGTGGTAGACTCTACCGGCGGTGGTAATAAGGGCGACTCGCTGCAAAAAGACACACCCGGAACACCGGAATAATCGTTTGATCACTTTAAAATACAGAAATATGAATACGATTACTGTTCAGGAGCTTAAAAAAAGACTCGACAATGGTGAAAAAATCAACCTGATCGATGTAAGAGAACCGGCAGAATACGAAGAATATAATATTGGCGGAAAACTGATTCCGCTGGGAAACATTCAAAACATGGAGTTGGATGAACTGGAATCTTTAAAAGAAGAGGAGGTGATCATTCACTGCCGTAGCGGAAAACGGAGTGCCGCGGCCTGCATCTTGCTGGACTCAATGGGTTTTAAGAATACCGTGAATGTAGAAGGCGGCGTGCTGGCCTGGCAGGATGCGTTCGGACAATAAAGCATTGTTTCGTTACTGATAAAACTAAAAAGTGCCAGGAGGCACTTTTTTTATAGGATCACTTTTTGCTTTTATCATTGTAGGGGATCAACCGGTACCCGGATTCCGGGAGATCGAATTTGGACATGGGCACGGCTCCGAAATCAATACTCGAAACGGTATTGGTCACTTTTGTTTTACCGTCAGTAGCTTCATACTCCATTACCAGGCCGGGCAGATTTTTATTCATATACAGGAATGCTGTATTTACCGGAATCAGGTCCTTAGTAAAATAAACGGTAAATGTGGTGCCGTCGCTCAATTTGCCAACAGCCTTCTGACAATTATAATTAGCGATGGTTTTGAACTCGTTTTCAATAGTGTAGGTGATGTTCTCGTACTTTTTGTTATGATCCTTCCAGTCGTCCGGGGTTAGCTGTTTCATAAACTTTTGCTCCCCGTAACTGGTTAAAATGGTAGCGCTGCCGGTTTTGCCGTCAAAAATAACGGACTGCGTGCCCAGCGAACTGATCATATCCGACCGGCCGGCATTTCCCTTCAGGTAAGTAACGCTGGTCGCTCCATCCATCATATCTGCCTTACCGGGTTTACTGCTGTTCGTATTGATCACAATATCGTAATAAATCGTAGCCTCAGTCAGTTTTTTCTGCCCCCAAATTGCGGTACTTAACAAGATTCCCGTCAATACTGTTAAAGCTGTTTTTTTCATTTCCATTCAATGCATTGTACAGACGAGCCAAATTAAGGAAATGGTTGCGTATGAAAAAATAGAATCTTGGCTGAGTGTCCGACAGAGCGGTGTAGTGTTCCTGCTTTACCCCTCTGCACTTCCATTAAAAGCTGGGGATCTTTTCCTGCAAATTCATCATTTTATCTTAATTTCGGCGAAAATAAAATAGGTAATGGCCGAGAAGATATTAATGCCCCGATTGAGTGATACCATGACTGAAGGAGTTATCGCAGATTGGCATAAAAAAGTAGGAGATCCCGTAAAAAAAGGCGATTTGCTGGCGGAGATTGAAACAGATAAAGCCACTATGGAGCTGGAAAGCTATAAAGATGGAGTGATCCTCCACTTAGGTGGCCCCAAAGGAAGTAAATTACAGGTAGATGACCTGTTGGCAATAGTAGGCGAGGCTGGTGAAGATATTTCCGGCCTGCTTGGAGGAAATGGTGGTAATGCCGCTCCTGCTGCAAAAAATACGGCCCCGGCTGCTGAGGCGCCCAACGAAACCCCGAAAGAATCACAGGCTGCGGCAACCCCGGCCCTGGATGTATCAAAAATGGAAGAAGTGGTGCTGATGCCCCGTTTGAGCGATACCATGACCGAAGGCGTGATCGCCAGCTGGGCAAAAAATATCGGAGATCCGGTTAAAAAAGGTGATTTGCTGGCGGAGATCGAAACCGATAAGGCCACTATGGAACTGGAAAGCTATAAGAACGGAACATTGCTTTACCAGGGAGCGGCTAAAGGGGAGAAGATCCAGGTGAACGACCTGCTGTGCATCATCGGGGACGCCGGTAAAGTAGATGTAAATGCGATCGTTGCTGCTGTAAAAGGTGGCGGCGCGGCGCCTGCGGCGACCGAAACGGCAAGTGCTGGCCCTGAGGCACAGGCCGCAGCACCGGCCCCTGAAGCCGCTGCAGTTCCGGTTGCTTCCGGTGACGGGCGTATAAAAGCATCGCCGCTGGCAAAAAAACTGGCAGCCGAAAAAGGTGTTGACCTGAGCCAGGTAAAAGGAAGCGGCGATAATGGAAGGATCATTAAATCCGATATTGATAACTATCAACCGGCGGCGGCACAAAGCAAGGCCTCATCGCCCGCAACTGCTCCTGCAGCGGCGGCAGCTCCCGCCGGACAGGAAAGCTTCGAAGACGTTCCGGTTTCGCAGATGCGTAAAACCATCAGCCGCCGGCTTTCTGAAGTGAAATTCTCCGCTCCGGAGTTTTACCTCACTATGGAAATCAATATGGATAAGGCTGTAGCCAGCCGTGCCCAGATGAATGAGGTTTCCACCAACAAAATCTCGTTTAACGACATGGTACTGAAAGCCTGTGCCCTGGCATTGAAAAAGCATCCTGCCATCAACAGCAGCTGGATGGGAGAATCCATCCGTGTAAACCATCATGTAAGCATTGGGGTAGCAGTAGCTGTGGAAGATGGTCTGTTGGTTCCAGTCGTGCGTTTCGCTGACACCAAATCGTTATCTCAGATTGCAGGTGAAGTGAAAGATTTTGCTCAAAGAGCAAAGAATAAAAAACTGCAACCCTCAGACTGGGAAGGAAATACCTTTACGATCTCTAACCTGGGGATGTTTGGAATAGAAGAATTTACAGCGATCATCAATCCTCCGGCCTCTTGTATCCTGGCTATAGGCGCGATCAATGAAGTGCCTGTTGTGAAAAACGGACAGATCGGGATTGGCAATATTATGAAAGTGACTCTTACCTGCGATCACCGGGTGGTGGACGGTGCTACCGGCGCCGCCTTCCTTCAAACCCTGAAGCAGTTGCTGGAAGAACCGCTCCGGATGCTGGTATAAGCAAAAGGATCGTCAAATAAACAGAACGGGCTGCAACCTTTAAAGGAGCAGCCTGTTCTATTATATGGAGAAGAAAACGTATGAACAAGAAAACAATTGTACTGGGGGCTTCTGAAAATCCGGCGCGCTACAGCAATATGGCTGTTAAACGGTTGCGGGCACATAACCATGAGGTGGTGGCCATCGGCAAGCGGGAGGGCCGGATTGGTGATGTGACAATACAAAAGGAGCAAACGGATGAAAAAGGGGTGGACACGGTAACGCTTTATCTGAATCCTGCGCATCAGCAGCAATATGAAGATTATATTTTGAAACTGCATCCCCGGCGGATCATTTTTAACCCGGGCGCGGAAAATGAGGCACTGGCCGCAAAAGCAAAACAACAGGGCATTGAACCGGTGGAAGCCTGTACCCTGGTATTGTTAACAACCAATCAATTTTAAATATAAAACTGGAAAGCTATGGGAAAAACGATGCTATTGCTGATTGCAGCGGTTATATGCAACAATGTGCTGCAGGCGCAATCTTTAAAACCGGTGGAAGCGGAAAGCAAGGTTGGATTTGTAATCAAGAATATGGGAGTGGATGTAGATGGCAGTTTTCAGGGATTAAAAGGAATGATCCATGTCAATACAGCCGACTGGAGCAAGAGCTCCTTTGACGTAACCGTAGATGTGAATACAGTTAATACCAATATCCAGCGACGCGACAATCACCTGAAACAGGCTGATTTTTTCGACGCGGCACAATATCCGGAGATTCGCATTCAATCTACCCGCATCCTGCCCAAACAGGGGAATATCTACTATGCGGAAGCAATGCTGACCATGCACGGCATTTCTAAAGCCATTAAATTCGATTTTATAGCCAAACCTGCCGACGGCGGATACTTATTTACTGCTAATTTTTCATTGAACCGGCTCGATTATAAGATCGGCAGGAGCAGTATTACCATGGCGGATAAAGTAACGGTGATGCTTTCGGTGCTTGCAAAAAAATAACGGGCGTTCTTTTCCTATGACAAGAATACTCCTGTGCTGGCTGTTGCTTTTCTCCATGGCTCCGGGTGTACGGGCGCAGACAGGCAGGACCAGCACTGCAAATGAGCGCTACAGGATCAGTGTGCTTACCTGCGGAACAGGAGCGGAGTTGTATTCCTCTTTTGGTCATACGGCCGTAAGGGTGACCGATAGCGTTAACGGCACTGATATCGTTTACAACTATGGTACCTTTGATTTCAACGATCCGGATTTCTATACCAAATTTACACTCGGTAAGCTGCTGTACTTCCTGGATGCTGAGGACTTCGACCGTTTTTTATACAGCTATGCCCGGGAGGGAAGAAGGGTTACGGAGCAGGTATTGCAACTGGATCCGGCCGGTAATAAAAGGGTTCGGATGTTTTTAGAAAGAAACCTCCTGCCTGCCAACCGGGCATACCGGTATGATTTTCTTTTTGACAATTGTGCTACAAGAGTACGCGATATTTTCCCGGCTACGCTGGATACCTCCTTTCATTTTGGAGTGGTGCTGGGCGGAAAGCAGCACAGTTACCGGGAGGTAATCGATCGGTACCTGGCAGCAAAACCATGGCAGCGTTTGGGAATTGATATTATATTGGGGCGGCCGGTGGATGCTCAAATGAATGAGTTGCATTCCATGTTCCTGCCGGATTACCTGTATGCCGCGTTGCAGCAGGCGCGGCATGGAGACCGGCCCTTTGTTACCAGCAAGGTATTGCTGAAAGAAAAAATTGCTGCGCCAACACAGGCTGTTAATACGCCACTCCTGATTTTTTTGCTGTTGTTATTACTGGTATTCGCCGTTTATTTTATACCCGTGTTGCGGAGATGCCGGAAAATGGTGCGTGCGGCGATCCTTTTTATTACAGGACTGATTGGGATGCAACTGTTGTTTATGTGGTTTTTTACCAACCATCAGTCCTGTGCCGATAACTGGAATGTTCTATGGGCCCTGCCGCTGAATACGGTTGTTGTTTTTATCAGGAGTAAGCGGGTGAAGAAGTATTATTTCGGTTTTGCCATCGCTGCACTTGTGGCAGCACTCCTGGTGCATTTTTCGGGGATCCAGCATTTACCGCTGAAAGAGATCGCTCCCTTGCTGGCGGCTTTATCCGTCATTTACGGGTATCAATTAAAACGAAGTGCGGCATGAAACCAGGATCATGGAGTAACAGCATTCCGGTTCTGCATTTCTGATGTCTTACTTCAATATTTACTATTTACATTGAATATTTTAAATTCCCGCAGGGTCATAAGCCCATTCCACCAGTGTAGCACCCCAGGTAAAACCACCGCCAAAGGCTGCCAGAACGATCTTGTCTCCGGTTCTTAATTGATTTTCCCATTCCCAAAGACAAAGTGGAATGGTAGCTGCAGTGGTATTGCCAAATTTCTGAATATTGATCATTACTTTTTCGCGGGGAAGACCGATGCGTTGCGCTGTAGCATCAATGATCCGGAGATTAGCCTGATGCGGTGCCAGCCAGGCAATGTCGTCACCGGTCAAATGGTTGCGTTCAAGAAGTTGGGCGCTAACATCTGCCATACCGGTAACCGCGAATTTGAAAACCGTCTTTCCTTCCTGGTAGGCATAGTGCTCGCGCGCGGCAACGGTTTCAGCACTGGCAGGATACCTCGACCCGCCTGCTTTCATTCTCAGGTACTGGGCACCACTTCCGTCGCTTTTTAAAATGCTGTCTTTTATGCCGTAGCCGTTCTGGCTGGGCTCCAGCAAAACCGCGGCGGCGCCGTCACCAAAAATAATACAGGTCGCGCGGTCTGTATAGTCGATGATCGAACTCATTTTATCAGCTCCCACCACTACTACTTTTTTATAGCGTCCGCTTTCAATAAGTGATGCACCCAGGGTTAGCGTATATAAGAAACCGGAACAGGCTGCAGATACATCAAAGCCCCAGGCGTTTTTTGCGCCGATCTTGTCGCAAACAATATTAGCGGTGGCCGGAAATACCATGTCTGGAGTAACGGTGGCTACAATCAGGCAATCGATCTCCATTGGGTCGATCCCTCGTTTTTCACAAAGTTGTTTTACAGCAGGCACAATCATTTCGGAGGTTCCTTTTCCTTCTCCTTTCAGGATCCTGCGTTCAGTGATCCCCGTTCGGGTGCGGATCCATTCGTCGGTGGTATCTACAATCTTCTCCAGGTCAAAATTGGTTAATTTGTCTTCAGGAACATATCCGCCCACTGCCGTGATGGCTGCTGTAACTTTGTTGCTCATCTGGTAAAAAAAATTTAGCGCCAAAGTTAGGGTGAATGTATGGGAATCAGAAATCATAAATTAGAAATGAAAATCCGGAATTAGAAATTTAAATTCGCGACATGTATGCATATCTGAAAGGGAAATTCACTTATAAAACGCCATCTGCTGTAATCGTAGATGTGAATGGTGTAGGCTATGAGGTAAACATCAGTTTGAACACCTACTCGGCGATTGAGGCCCTCGACGAGGGGTTGCTTTTTACACATCTGCTTATACGGGAGGATGCCCAGTTATTATATGGATTTGCAGGAACCCATGAAAAAGAAATTTTCCTTGGTTTGATCAGTGTTTCGGGAATCGGGGCAGGTACGGCCCGGTTAATCCTGTCTTATATGAAGCCGGATGAGGTGGTAAAAGCCATCACTTACGGGGATGCAAAAAGCCTGGAGCGGATAAAAGGCATCGGGAAAAAAACTGCAGAGCGGGCTGTGCTGGAATTAAAGGATAAGCTGGGTAAGCTACATATCGATCTGCCGGCAGAGCAGGCATTAACAGTGGTGCCTTCCGTAAGGCAGGATGCAGTAGAGGCATTACTTGCCCTCGGTATTCAACGGGTACCGGCAGAACAGGCAGTGCAGAAAGTGCTGGCACAGGAGCCTGAGACCGGTTTGGAACAATTGGTTAAAAAAGCGTTGAAGGGAATCTGAATAAAGGTTTGATGTACAGATGGGATCTGAATACAATTGCTAAAGTCCAAATCTTAAATCCTAAATCTCAAAAACCAAAAATCAAAAAACAGGGATCAGTATTGCAGGGCACCGCCCGTTAGCATCTGATGGCTGATAACTGGTAGCTCAAAGCGAACCGCCTACTCAAACATCGACGGATCATTATTGATCTCGATCCAGTAATTGTCGGGGTCACGGAGCCAGATCTGTTTTACCCCATCTACGCGTGTTGTAACGGATGATAATTTGCCGCTTACATCTTCATAAGGTACTTTATGCTGGTCGAGCTTGCGGACGAATGCTTCCAGGGAGGCCACGGTAAAGCACATATGGTTGTTCTTGAAATACTCCTTGGGTTTGTCGGCGCCCAGGATAATGTGCAGCGTGGTTTTGGGACCGGTTTTGAACCAGGCATGTTTGCCTATTTTAAAAGGCTCATCTACTTGCTCCAGGCCAATAATATCCGCGTAAAAAGCCGCGGCTTTTTTAAGGTCGGTTACGTAAATGGCCTGGTGATTGGATAAAACAACCGGCCGGTCGTTTTTTTGCTGGGCGAATAACTTCATAACGGAAACAACGGTGAAAATAAGAATGAACGGAACTCTTTTCATGACAGGAAATATACGTTTATAAGATCAAATGTATTGATTTTATAAACGAGAACCTGCAGCACCGCTGCCGAATTTGAAGATCATTGTAATATCTCTTATATGCGGGGCTGCTAAAAGAGTAGTGATTAAGTCCGTGCGTATTCCTGTATGCAGGTTGGAGTACAACCAATTGCCAAAGCTAAAAAGCAGCGCACCCGGCACCTTAATGGTGGTGATGCATACTGCCAGGCCGGCTCAGCTCCTTTAAATAAGACACATGCGAAGCAAATGCATTGTGTACCCGCCGGTATTCGATGTATTGCACGTTGAACTCGGCGCAGGTGCTTTTAATGATCTTGTTGATCCGGGGATAATGGATATGCGATATCTTGGGAAAAAGATGGTGCTCTACCTGGAAATTCAATCCACCCATAAACCAGCAGGCCAGCCGGTTCCGGGTAGCAAAATTAGCCGTGGTTTTCAACTGGTGAATGGCCCACTCATCGTCTACCTTATTGTTTTGCGCATTTACCACCGGAAAATGGGTGTGCTCTACGGTATGCGCCAATTGAAATACCACGCTCAATACAAAGCCAGCAAAAAGTGTATACACCAGGAAGCCGATCAGCCAGTTTTCAAAGCCCAGTACATAAATAGGCAGTGCTACAAATAAAAAAATATGCAGCAACTTGAATCCCCAGAAAGTGATGTGATCCTTTGTTTTCATCTTCTTCAACGGAATTTCACCGACTTTACCGGTAAAGTATTTTTTATAATCAGAAAAAAAGATCCAGAAAAGATACAAAAAGGAATAAGCCAGCCAGAAGTAAAAATGCTGGTAACGATGCATTTTGTGGTATTTCTGGGTTTCGCACAATCTTAAAAAGGGTTTGGCATCCAGGTCGTCGTCAATGCCATCAATGTTGGTATAGGCATGGTGAATGACATTGTGCTTCATCTTCCACATAAATGTGTTAGCTCCCAAAAAGTTTAATGAAGAAGCGGCAAGTGTATTTACCCAGGGTTTGCTGCTAAAGCTTCCGTGCGCACCATCGTGCATAATATTAAAGCCAATAGCCGAGGTAAATAATCCCAGCAGCAGGCATTCAATAATGGCCCAGACTGTGGGTGGCGTAAAAAAGACCAGGTGTATATAAACGGCCAGAAACCCGGCCACCAGGAACAAGGCTTTTGAGTACAGGCGGAAATTGCCGGTGCTGCGTACGCCTTTCGATTCAAAATAATCGTGTATGCGATTTTTAAGAACCGTATGGAACGAAGGAGGAGGGGGCGTTGCAAACTTGGGAAAAGCCATTGTTAGAAATTATATTTTATTGGGGTGCAAAGGTAGCTAAAATACGTCAGCCCCGCACATCTAATTCTGGTAAAATATTCGCCTTTATTTTAACATTTACACTTAGGTTTCGTTAAGGATCACCGATGAAAGGTTTTCCATGCCGATAATCTTGGTAGTCATCAGCCCTTCAGCATGTTTTACCCCGATACGTTTACCCAGCATCCGGCTCCGGGCCAGGATACTTTCCCGGAAATCCGGTGTGGAAATATAGGTTTGGGGTTCGGTGTCGCCGGGGTTGGAAGTTCCTGTATAAAACTGTGTGCTGTAGGCCTCAATGGCTTTCATCTTCATGTCGATCACCGATGAGATATCGATGAGCACACTGGGTTCATGATACCAGTCCTGCATATACTGGAAAAAATAGGAGGGCCGCCATTTCTGTTGGGGAGTGCCGTTATCATCTGTTGTTTCAATTTTCGAAAGGCCCGATAAAAAGCAGGCATCATTGATCAGGTGTCCGGCACGCCCGTGATCCGGATGGCGGTCTTCCAGCACATTACCTAAAATGATATCGGGTTGGTATTTGCGGATCACTTTGATCAGTCGGAGCTGGTGCTCCTCGTCGTTGCGGAAAAAGCCATCCCGCATTTTCAGGTTCTCCCGTACGGAAACCCCCATGATCCGGGCTGCATCAACTGCCTCCGCGTGACGGGTTTCTTTGGTTCCCCTGGTTCCCAGTTCGCCCTGGGTGAGATCAACAATGCCGGCTTTTTTACCGGCCTGGATTTCTTTCAACAATGTTCCGGAACAACAAAGCTCTACATCATCCGGATGAACGCCAATAGCGAGTATATCTAATTTCATGAACGATTGTTTGTTTTTGTAACAGGCATGAAGCCTGTTTGCTCTATATTGGCAAAGAAACAAAAGAAAAAGCAGAATGTTCGGGGCCAGGGGTGGAGAATGACGATTGACGCCTTTCAACGGGAAGCAAGCCTCCTCGAGAGTTCAATTTCAATCACGGGGTGCAATGAAACTGCCGGGAGCCTTGGACGTGTTTAAGGGGTTGCCTGTACCAGGGTGCGTATTTCCCGCAAGCTTCCGTCTTTAAAGAGCAGCGTGTTTCTCGTCACTGTTTTTTTATCGGGTTGCCGGTAATTCAAATACCATTCTGCAGAAGCCGACATCCGGGTATCATAAGGCTTGCTGATGAACTTTGCAAACGCAGATATGGCAGAGAAATAGGCCTTATACCGGGCATTGGACTGTAGTTGCAGCAGTTTGGGATAAAGCACTCCAACGGAATCACCGATACTGATCGTATAACCGTATTGCCTGCCTTCTGGCCATTTGGGAAGCTGCCGGCCCTCCGGGTTATAAATGGTCTTTACCCGGTCGCCCTCAATTTGAAAGAGTACATATTCCGACGGCTGCGATTGATTGCTCAGCCGCAGGTCGGAATAATAACCCAGTTTTCCCTTTAACACTTCAATCCCAGAGAACTGCGGGTTGGTTACCCAAAGCATGTCAATGTTTTTTTCCAGCGCAATGCCCTTGATTTTTTCATACACCGCTTCATGTGCATCGCCGATCTGCATTCCCAAAAAGCTGCCAGACCGTAATGTGTCTGCTGCAAGGATGCGTCCCTCAATGGGATCGATCACCATGGGCGGCTGCAGGTCTTCCTTCTGGCAGGAGGAAAAGATAAGACTGAAAATGAGGCCGATGATTCCCAGGCTACAGATTCGTTTATACAGTTGCTTCATATGGTTGATTCCGGTCATTAATAAAGATTAGTCTACCCTATAAGACGTGCGGCGACAGCCGTTCGCAACAACACCAGCCGCGATGTTTTACAGAAGATGTAGCCAAGCGCAACCGGGGATTACTGGATCTTCGCCTTGATCTCCTGCAATTTCAGCAATGCTTCCACAGGTGTGAGACGGTTAATGTCAATATCGGCAAGCGCTTTGCGGATCGAATCAAAGGTTTCGCTGTGGGCGTCAAAGATCGACAACTGGAACTGAGGCGCATTTACATCCCTGATCTTTTCCTGGATGTTTTTTCCGGCCCCGTCTTCATGCATGTGCTTATTTTCCAGCTGGGCAAGAATCTCGTTTGCCCGCTGGATCAATGCGGGCGGCATACCAGCCATTTTGGCCACATGGATCCCGAAACTGTGGGTACTGCCGCCCCGGGCCAGTTTGCGGAGAAAAATGATTTTATTACCGATCTCTTTATTGGTAACATGGTAATTCTTTACCCGTTCCAGCTTTTCTTCCAGTTCGTTAAGCTCATGGTAATGGGTGGCAAACAGGGTCTTGGGCTGATGGGGCGACTGATGGAGATACTCTGCAATGCTCCAGGCAATAGAGATTCCGTCGTAAGTGGAAGTACCCCGGCCGATCTCATCCAGCAGTACCAGGCTTCGGTCGGTAATATTATTAATGATAGAGGCGGTTTCATTCATTTCCACCATAAAAGTGCTCTCTCCGCCGCTTAAATTGTCAGAGGCGCCAACCCGGGTAAAAATCTTATCGGTCAGCGAAATATGTGCTTCCGTGGCCGGAACGAAGCTGCCCATATGCGCCATAAGTGTTATGAGCGCGGTTTGGCGCAGCAAGGCCGATTTACCGCTCATATTAGGTCCCGTAAGAATGATGATCTGCTGATCGGCCTTATTGAGCTCCAGATCGTTGTGTATATAACTTTCGCCAACGGCCAGGTTCCGCTCAATTACGGGGTGCCGGCCTTCTTTCACGCTCCATACCGAATCCTCGTAAACCTTTGGTTTTTTGTACTGGTAATGAATGGCGTTGTGGGCAAAACAGGCCAAACAATCGAGTATTGCAATTAAATTACCGTTGGCCTGTACGGGCGCCAGGTATTCGAACAACTCGTTGAGCAGCTGGTCGTATAACTGTTGTTCCAGCAATAATATTTTTTCTTCGGCTCCTGTGATCTTTTCTTCATACTCTTTTAATTCCGGGGTGATATAACGCTCGGCATTGGCCAGGGTTTGTTTCCGGATCCAGTTTTCCGGTACTTTATTCTTGTGAACATTGGTTACTTCAAGGTAGTATCCGAATACATTATTAAATCCAACTTTAAGCGAACTGATTCCGGTTGCTTCCGCCTCCTTTACCTGTAATTTGGTAAGGTAGGCCTTTCCATCGCTGGAAATGATGCGCAGCTCATCCAGTTCTTCCAGTATCCCGCTTTGGATTACGCCTCCTTTGGCAATGGTAGCCGGTGGCTGCTCAACGATTTCGCGGCTGATTTTTTCCGCAATAACGGGGCAGGGATTGAGTGCGTCACCCACCCGTTGCAGGTAGGTGTTCGATTGGGCCAGGCAGGTCTCTTTGATGATGGCCACCTGCTGCAGGCCCCGGGCCAGTTGCAGTATTTCCCGGGGATTGATCTTTTTGGTGGGAATCTTGGCCACCAGCCGCTCAATATCTCCGCAAAGTTTAATGGATTGGGTCAGCAGCTGCCGGAGCTCAGGATCCTTGATCATGGTTTCCACCACATCCAGCCGTTCGTTGATCTTGTGAAGATCGATCAGGGGAAAGATGATCCACCGTTTTAACAGGCGAGCGCCCATGGGCGATACGGTATTGTCGAGCACTTTTAAAAGTGTATGTCCATCTGCCGGTCCGCCTGCCAGTTCCAGGTTGCGGATGGTGAATTTATCCATCCACAGAAACTCGTTCTTATGAATACTACCGATGGAGGTAATATGTTGCAGGTTGGGATGCTCGGTATCTTTCAGGTAATGGATAACAGCGCCGGCGGCCGTGATGCCTTTTTCCATTTCGCCGATTCCAAAACCTTTCAGCGAGTGGGTCTGGAAATGTTTTAACAGCACGTCCTGCGCATACTGCTTGTCGAAGATCCACTCATCCAGGGTGTAGATATAGGTCTTACTGGCAAAGTATTCCTTGTATTTTTTTTGCTGATGGCGTTGGAACACCACTTCCGCCGGCCGGAAACTTTGTAACAGTTTATCGGCATATTCGCGGTCGCCCTCCGCTACAAAAAATTCCCCGGTGGAAAGATCAAGAAAAGCGAGGCCGAATTGTTCGTCGTCCGCAAAATGGATTCCCGCCAGGAAGTTGTTGCTATTGTGTTCGAGGAGTTTGTCGTTGATGGCAGTGCCGGGGGTCAGCATTTCTGTTACGCCCCGTTTTACGAGCCCTTTCGCCTGTTTGGGGTCTTCCAGCTGATCGCAGATGGCCACCCGGTAGCCTGCCTTTACAAGCTTATGCAGGTAGGTGTCCAGTGAATGGTGCGGAAAGCCGGCAAGGTCCAGCGAAGCGGCAGCCCCGTTGTTTCTTTTGGTAAGGGTTATGCCCAGTACCTGGGATGCGATAACGGCATCCTGGCCAAAGGTTTCATAAAAATCACCTACACGAAACAGCAATACAGCATCCGGATATTTTTGTTTAATCGCCTTGTGCTGCTGCATGAGCGGAGTGTCCTGCGGGTTGTTATTTTTTGCCTTTGCCATGGAGCGCAAAAATAGGGGAAAACGGCGTTTAATAACCGGAAGGCAGGCATCAAAAACGCTTGTTCAGAGATGCCGTTCATCAAGAAACAGCTTGATTTACAGGAAGATTGCTGGTTGTGGCATAATTGTTGAGTTTTATATTAGTAAAATTATAATTTATGAAGAAAATCATGCTTTCCGCCCTGATTTTAGCGGCTACAGCTTATGGGGCCAACGCGCAAACACAGAAAGGATATTATCTGATTGGTGGTAATCTTGCTTTGTTATCCGGAAGTACCAATGAAAAAAGCTTTCAGATGAATATTACGCCGAAAGTTGCGTGGTTTGTACAGGAGGATTTAGCCATCGGAGGTAAGGTTGACCTGGGGTTTAAGGCCGGAAGGGCACAGAAGCCGTCGATCAATTATTTTGTAGGACCAATGGCCCGTTACTATTTTGGAGAGCAGCAGGTAAATACACCCAAGCAAACCCGTGTTTTTGCAGAAGCGGATGCTGGTGTCAGTGGTAACAATGCCGGTGGTAAATCGACCAACGGTTTTGGGGCAGGTATTGGACCCGGACTGGCGTTTTTTGTAAATGAGAACATTGCCCTGGAAGCACTCGCAAAAGCGAATATTATTACCGGGGCAGGCAGCAACGGTGTATCGTTCCGCCCTGAACTGGGATTGGGTTTTCAGATTTATCTGCCTGGGTCCAAGCTCAAGCAAATGCGTAACGACATGAAATAGTTCCTGATATAGCAAAAAGTGCAGGGCTGTATCAAAGTTGGCAATTATTATCCCGGCGCCACGTAGCCCGGGGAAAGTGTTCAACGTTGATGCAGCCTTTTTATTGCAATTTCACTGGTATCCGTTTATTTTTGCGCCATGCGTAAGTTAAGCATGGAAGAGTTGGGGCGGATGTCGGTGGAGGCGTTCAAGGAGTCGGAAAAAATCCCGATCGTGGTTGTCCTGGAAAATATCCGCAGCGCCTATAACGTGGGTAGCGTGTTCCGGACCTCCGATGCGTTCCGGGTGGAAGCGATCTATATTACCGGTTACTCGGCAAAACCTCCTCATAAAGAAGTGAAGAAGACCGCCCTGGGAGCGGAGGAAACCGTAAGCTGGATGCATTTTGCAAATGCAGGGGAAGCCATTGCCGCATTGCGGGAATCGAATCACACCATACTGGCTGTAGAACAGGTTGAAGGGAGTACAAAGCTGCACCAGTTAAACTGGGATGGGCAAACCAAAATTGCCGTGGTATTTGGAAATGAAGTGAGCGGAGTAGAGCAATCGACGATTGCCTTATGCGACGGCTGCCTGGAAATTCCACAACTGGGCGTGAAACATTCCCTGAATATTGCTACGGCAGCGGGGGTGGTGCTGTGGGAACTGGTCAGGAAAAAGATACCTTGAGAAATTTGGGAATGGAATTGAACAGGCAGGTTTATGCCAGATGGACTTATTTATTTCACGTTTTAAAGTTTGAAGTTCCAGATCAGATTTCGCCTTACACTCAATGCCGGCCTGTGATCCGCTGCGTAATGGCCGAAAACTGATGACGGTTTCAGGTTTAAAATTCCAGTTATACCCTCCATGATCCGTTGATCATTCACGATTCAGATTTGAGGTTCTGATTTCTGACGTCTGATTGCTCGTTCTGATTGCGGATTGCTCATTGCTCACCCCGGTATTCCATCAGGATATCCGGCGCCCAACAGGAACGGGATCTTCATTTTCACATTTCTGCATTTTCCAATTCCCTTCCAAGTTTAAAAAGGGCATTTCAATAAATGGAAAGAACCCTACATTTGCTGAATGTCTGTTACAAAGAATTACCTAAGCCTCGTAAAGTTTTCCCATACCATTTTTGCCATGCCTTTTGCATTGATTGGCTTTTTCCTGGGGGTCCGCAACACGGATACCAGCGATCAGTCGCCCAATGCTACTGGTATTATGCCCACAATGTGGAATAAAACCATCTATTTTTTTCGTGAAAAAGGCTGGGTGTTTTTATTGGTGCTCCTTTGTATGATTTTTGCCCGCAATGCCGCCATGTCGTTTAACCGGTACCTCGACCGGAAATACGATGCGCTGAATCCACGTACGGCGGTCCGGGAAATACCTGCCGGTGTCTTGTCTGCCAGCAGTGTCTTGTGGTTTACCATTCTGAACAGCGTATTGTTTATTGTAGCTACCTATTTTATCAACCCCATTTGTTTTTATTTGTCGCCGGTGGCCTTACTGGTAGTGCTGGGCTATAGCTATACCAAACGGTTTACGGCGCTTTGCCACCTGGTATTGGGCCTGGGGCTTTCGCTGGCTCCAATAGGTGCGTATCTGGCGGTAACCGGAGTATTTGACACCCTGCCGATTCTTTTCTCTTTTGCCGTTCTTTTCTGGGTGAGCGGTTTTGATATTATTTACGCATTGCAGGATGAGGGCTTCGACCGGTCGAACCAGCTGTATTCGATACCATCTGTATTGGGCGGTAAACGGGCGCTTCGGGTATCCGAGCTGCTGCACCTGCTGAGCGCCACAGCTGTGATTGCCGCAGCTTTTAAGGGCGCTTTCGGGGGATGGTACTGGGCCGGGGTTTCCGTTTTTGTGGGCATGTTGGTTTATCAGCACAGTATCGTAAAGCCGAACGATCTTCGTCGGGTAAACCTTGCTTTTATGACCGCCAATGGTATTGCATCGGTGGTTTTTGCGGTGTTTGTAATCGCAGATATGTTTTTGCGGTAGCATGATCTTAAAAAATCTCAAATCTTAAGTCTGAAATCTGAAGTCTCAAATCTCAATGCTCCATGTCCAGAATCATCGCCATCGACTATGGTTTAAAACGTACAGGAATTGCTGTTACGGATCCCTTGCAAATCATTGCCACCGGATTAACGACCATCAATTCGCGGGAACTGATCCCGTTTTTGAAAACGTATTGCGCACAGGAGCAGGTGGAAAAAATCATTATCGGTGAACCCAAAAACTGGGACGATTCGGACACCCATGCCACTCCGCTGGTAAAAAAGGCCATTAAAGAGATAAAAAAGCACTTTCCCAACCTGCCACTGGAAACGGTTGATGAACGGTATACCTCGAAAATGGCAAAGGATGCCATGCTGGAAATGGGGCTGAAGAAGATGCAACGCCGGAATAAGGCCCTGGTAGATGAAATTGCCGCTACCATTATGCTGCAGGAGTATTTGGGACGGGTTTCTTAACGCTCAGTCTTCAGTTATCAGCTGTTGTTGTTAGCGGTTAGCTGTCGGTGATCTGTCATCCGCGGTAACCATCGGTGATCGATGGTTTGGTTTTAGATACGGAAATCGGAAGTAATAAGACAGCTGATTTGATAGCTGAACGCTGAATGCTAAAAGCTGACAGGCATTCCACCGTCAATTTTACTGCAAAATTCCTTTGTTTCGCTTGTCTCTCCGTCTCCCAAAACAAAGTAAGATGCTTTCCGGCAGCCTAATTTTTGGTAACTTTGCAAAATGATATTACCAATCGTTGCCTACGGCAACCCCGTTTTAAGAAAAGTAGCAGAAGATATTGATCCGCAGTATCCTGAGCTGGAATCGCTGATTGCGTCTATGTGGGAAACCATGTATGCCAGCAATGGGGTAGGGCTGGCTGCGCCGCAGGTAAACCGGCCGATTCGGCTTTTCGTAGTAGACAGCAAGCAGATCATCGAAAACCTGGAAGAAGATGAAGCGGATCTCTATCCCGGAGATGAAGGCATCGTGCAGACCTTTATTAATGCACATATCCAAACGCTTGAAGGCGAGCTATGGAGTTACAACGAGGGGTGCCTGAGCATCCCTAAAATACGGGAAGACGTGGCACGCAATCAAACAGTGACGCTTACCTACCAGGATGAAAATTTTCAACAGCACACGCGTACCTTCAGTGGTATCACGGCCCGCGTTATCTTACACGAATACGATCATATAGAGGGAAAACTATTTATTGATTACCTGCCCCCGTTGCGGAAAAAGCTGATCAAGGGGAAACTGAATGATATTTCCAACGGGAAAATCCGTGTAGACTATAAAATGTCTTTTAATTAGTACCATCCTTCGAATCAGAACTCCCTGTTATACTATATGTTATGAAGATTTGGATGTTTCTTCTTTGTTGCCTGATTGCGTCCGGAGCCAGTGCCCAGCAGCGGACCTATACCGTTCAGCAGGCACATTCTCATAATGATTATGAGCAAAAACGGCCTTTTGGGCTGGCCTATGACAACGGGTTTGGTTCCATTGAGGCCGATGTGTTTCTTGTAAATGGTACCCTGCCGGTGGCTCATAATGCCAGGGACATCCGCCCGGACAGGGATCTGAAAAGCCTTTACCTCGATCCGATAAAGGCATGTATCCGGAAGAACAACGGGACGGTTTACGCAGACCGGAGTAAAAAACTGCAGTTGCTGATCGATTGCAAAACGGAAGGTGTTGCTACGCTAAATGCCATTATTAGCACATTAAAACGGTACCCTGAGATCACGGGCAATAAAACGGTTCGGATCGTAATCACCGGCAACCGGCCCAATAAGGACTCCTTAATTTATTATCCCTCCTTCATCTGGTTTGATGGGGAACTAACCAATATATATACCCGGAAGAACCTGGCCCGGGTAGCGCTGTTCAGCGCCAATTTTAAAAATTATTCGGCGTGGAACGGTACGGGAAATCTGGATAGTGCCTCAAAAGTCACCCTTGAAGTAGCCATTCAGGTTGCCCGTAAGGCCGGCACGCCTATCCGTTTCTGGGGGGCACCGGACAATAAAGAAGCCTGGGAAATGTTCCGGAAACTGGGTGTCGGTTATATCAATACCGACAGGATCGCTGAATTGGCTACATTTCTCAAAGGGCCAGAACAGCTTCCCCGGTAACATATTGATTTATTGCCGCTTATGTTGGAACCGAATCCCTAAAAAGGGGTGTTGCTGCCCACAGGGAATGCCTGGTTTTAAGGAAAACTGATTGGAAGAACCACAATTGTTGATAAATTTTATGGTTTGCCGGTAAATAAAATACTAAAAATTAGTTTATTTAAAAAAATCAGTCTACATTTGCACTCCCAAATAAAATTGGGTTTATCCAATGTCACAGAGAATCAGAATTAAATTACAGTCTTACGATCACAACCTGGTTGACAAATCAGCAGAGAAAATCGTAAAAACAGTGCGCAGCACTGGTGCAGTTGTTACCGGGCCTATTCCTTTGCCCACTCACCGTAAAATTTTTACTGTGTTGCGTTCTCCACACGTAAATAAGAAGAGCCGTGAGCAGTTTCAGTTAGCTACTCATAAAAGATTATTGGATATCTATACTTCTTCTTCCCGTACGGTAGATGCGCTGTCGAAGCTGGATCTGCCCAGTGGCGTGGAAGTTGAGATCAAGGCCTAAGTCCCGGCCGGCGATAAGCCTGTGGCGTTAGTTCTTTTTTAAAGCATTTTTTTATCTCTCAATGGCACCGCAAGTGTCAGAAAAGAGCTCTGAAATTCAACTTCTTAAGTATCAAACGAAGTAAAACATAAAAACAAGCCATTCAGGGTTTGTTTACTATCGGTACTTCCCAATTCTGCAATAAGTGGAAAACAACGGAAAAGGTCGGTAGCAAACGGGGATCGATTCCGGCGTATTGTCGGAAGTCCCAATAATCCTGCAAGGCGTAAAACTACATAACAATGAAAGGTATTATTGGGAAAAAATTGGGAATGACCAGCATCTATGATCCCTCAGGTAAACAAACAGCCTGCACGATCATTGAAGCAGGTCCTTGTGTTGTAACGCAGGTAAAGACAACAGACTCAGATGGTTACAACGCCTTGCAAATCTCTTTCGGCGATAAAAAAGAAAGCCGCACTACACAACCAGAGAAAAATCACTTCGCTAAAGCTAACACTTCCGCAAAAAAATTCTCAAAAGAGTTCAGAGATTATTCCTTAGAAAAAAATCTTGGTGATACCATTACTGTAGACATCTTCGAAGAAGGTGAAAAAGTTGATGTTGTAGGTACAACAAAGGGTAAAGGTTTCCAGGGTGTTGTAAAACGTCATGGTTTCCACGGGGTAGGTGAGCAGTCACACGGTCAGCACGATCGCCAGCGCGCTCCCGGTTCTTTGGGTAACTCTTCCGATGCCAGCCGAGTAATGAAAGGTATGCGCATGGCCGGCCGTATGGGTGGCGACCGCGTAAAGCTGAAAGGTTTGAAAGTGGTAAAGATCTTCGCTGAAAAAAATTACATCCTGGTAAGCGGTTCTGTACCGGGCCATATCGGTTCCATTGTTTTCATTCAAAAATAAGATCCGGTATCCTGTAACACATAAAATTTTTTGAAAATGCAAATTGAAGTTTTAAATATAGAAGGTAAAAGCACCGGTCGTTCTGTTGAACTGCCTGATGATATTTTTGGAGCGGAGCCTAATGACCATGTAATTTATCTGGCTGTTAAGCAGTATTTAGCTGCACAGCGTCAGGGAACCCACAAAGTAAAAACCCGTGCGGAAGTACAGGGCGCCAGCCGGAAGCTGCACAAGCAAAAAGGAACCGGAGGCAGCCGTAAAGGTAATATCCGTAACCCTTTATACAAAGGTGGTGGTACCATTTTTGGACCCAAACCCCGCGACTATAGCTTTAAGCTGAATAAGAAAGTAAAAGACCTGGCAAAGATCTCTGCACTTTCCTATAAAGCAAAGGCAAACGCCATCCTGGTGGTAGAAGATATCAGCCTGGAAGCGCCTAAAACAAAAACATTGGCCACTGCTTTAAGCAAATGGAATGTAGGTGAAAAGAAGTCAATGTTCATTTTAGCCGAGCCCAATGAAAATATTGAATTGTCATTGCGCAATGTACCTTCTGTACTGGCGTTACCGCTGAGCGATATCAATACGTATGATATTGTAAATTCAGAGGTGCTGGTACTTTCTGAAGGTGCTGCAAAAATATTTTCTGAAGATTTAGAAGAGGCTGTAGAAGCTTAAGAGTTTAACCCCGAAAAAAAGATTTGGTCATGAAACCATCTGAGATATTAATCAAACCGATTTTAACCGAAAAAGCAAATGCTCAGCAGGAGAAACTGCGCCGGTACGCTTTTAAGGTAGCAAAAAAATCAAATAAGCTGGAAATTAAAAAAGCAATTGAAACTTTTTACGGTGTTACCGTTACCAGCGTGAATACAGTTGTGGCTCCCGCAAAAAATAAAACCCGCTATACAAAAGCAGGATTTATCCAGGGACGGAAGGCTGGTTACAAAAAGGCATATGTAACCGTTGCCGAAGGTGAAGAGATTGACCTGTATGCAAATATTTAATTTCTGAACAGAAGGGCAATCAACCGCCGCGAAGTGTTGAATTTATAAAAATAACAAGAGCCAAATAACAAAAGCAAATAGTAAGCGATCTGAAGTTGAGATTTGACTTTTGAAATTTGAAATTTTTAACAAGATGTCAGTAAGAAAATTTAAGCCGGTAACTGCCGGTACGCGTTGGAGAATCGGGAATTCATATTCCGAGGTGACTACCAACAAGCCTGAAAAAAGCCTGCTGGAAACCAAAAAGAGCACCGGTGGACGGAACTCTTCAGGTCATTTAACCATGCGTTACAGAGGTGGTGGTCATAAGAAGAAATATCGTATTGTTGATTTTAAGAGAGATAAGCATGATGTGGCCGCTAAAGTGGTAAGCATCGAATACGATCCAAACCGTACAGCGTTCATCGCGCTTTTGGAATATGCTGATGGCGAAAAGCGTTATATCATTGCTCCACAGGGATTGGTTGTAGGTACAGAAGTGATCAGCGGTAATGCTGTGGCTCCTGAAATTGGAAATGCGCTGCAATTGAAAAATATGCCCCTGGGTACCAATGTGCACAACATTGAGCTGAACCCGGGTCAGGGTGGAAAGATCTCCCGTAGCGCCGGTGCTTCTGCACAGTTAACCAACAAGGAAGAAAAATACGCTGTATTGAAAATGCCTTCCGGTGAGCTGAGAAAAGTACTGATCAATTGTTTTGCAACCGTTGGAGTGGTAAGCAACAGCGACCACAGTCTTCAGAGCATGGGTAAAGCCGGTAGAAACCGCTGGAAGGGTATCCGCCCCAGAAACCGTGGTGTGGCCATGAACCCAGTAGATCACCCGATGGGTGGTGGTGAAGGACGTGCTTCCGGAGGTCATCCGCGCAGCCGTACCGGTAAATACGCAAAAGGTGAGAAGACAAGAACAGTGGGTAAATCAAGTGATAAGCTCATCCTTCAGCGTAAAAACGGTAGCAAACTGGCTAAGTAATTTGACATTTAGTATTTGAACTTTAGAATTTAAAAAATAAATATGGCTCGTTCGATAAAAAAAGGTCCTTATGTAGCAACTCACTTGGAAAAAAAAGTGTTGGCTATTAACGAAGGAAAAGGAAAAAAGGCTGTAATTAAAACCTGGAGCCGCCGCTCTACAATTACACCCGATTTTGTAGGCCACACATTTGCCGTGCATAATGGAAATAAATTCATCCCCGTATATGTTACGGAGTTTATGGTAGGCCATAAACTGGGTGAATTTGCACCTACCCGCAACTTTAAAGGACACGCGGGCGATAAAAAATAAATCATCAACAGAACGCATACGTTAAGAAATTAATATAATGGAAGCAGTAGCAAAACTTAGAAATTATCCGACTTCGCCTCGTAAAATGAGGTTGTTGGCTGATTTGATTCGTGGCCAAAGAGTGGATTTGGTGTTGGCCGAACTGGAGCACAACCCCAAACACCCCGCAGTACCTTTGCGCAAGCTGGTATTAAGCGCCATTGTAAACTGGAAGCAGGCCAATGAAGGAGCAGATGAATCAGGCTTAGTGGTAAAAACCATTTATGTAGACGGTGGCCGTACATTAAAGCGCATGCGCCCCGCTCCGCAAGGCCGTGGCTACCGTGTTCGTAAACGCAGCAACCATGTAACCCTCGTGGTAGATGTGGCTGGTGAAGATAAAAAAGCCGCAAAAAAGGTAAAGGCCGCCGCTAAAGCAGCGCCTGTTGAAGAAGTGAAGGAAGCAAGTGCAAAAGCCCCGGCTAAGAAGAAGGCTGCTGCAAAAAAGTCAACTAAAGAATCTAAAAAAGCATAACCAATAAATATGGGTCAAAAAGCAAATCCAATTGGTAACAGGTTAGGCATCATCCGTGGATGGGAATCTAACTGGTATGGAAGCAAAAAAGATTTTGCTTCTAAGTTAATCGAAGACAATAAAATCAGAACATACCTGAACGCCCGTATCAATAAGGGAGGTATCTCTAAAATTGTTATCGAAAGAACCTTAGGGAAATTAATTATTACCATTCATACTTCCAAGCCCGGCATTATCATCGGTAAAGGTGGTGGCGAGGTAGATCGCATCAAGGAAGAACTGAAGAAGCTGACTCAGAATGATGATGTACAGATCAATATCCTGGAAATCCGTCGTCCTGAAACCGATGCCATGATCGTTGGTGATACTATTGCCCGCCAGATCGAGAACCGGATCAACTTTAAGCGTGCCACCAAAATGGCCATTGCTTCTGCGCTGCGCATGGGTGCGGAAGGAATTAAGGTAAAGCTGAGCGGCCGTTTGGGTGGTGCTGAAATTGCCCGTAGCGAAGAATTCAAACAAGGTCGGGTGCCCCTGCACACGTTCCGGATGGACATCGATTACGCCAATGTATTTGCTCAAACCGTTTATGGAAAGATCGGTATCAAGGTTTGGATCTGTAAAGGTGAAGTGCTGGCAAAGCGTGATCTGAATCCCAACTTTATCTCCGGCAACGACAAAAATGTAGGCGGTGGTGAAAGAAGAGATCATCGCAGAGATGACCGCAGAGGCGATCGCCGTGGTGGTGGAAGAGACAAAAGGAATTAATAATATATAAAACAGTTTGAAATCTGAGATTCAATAAATCTCAAATCTCAAATCTCAAATCTCAATAGAATGTTACAACCGAAGAGAACAAAGCACAGGAAAATGCAAAAAGGTCGCATGAAAGGCGACGCGAAAAGAGGGACTACCATTTCGTTTGGTTCTTATGCTTTAAAAGCCCAGGATTCTCACTGGATTACGGACCGCCAGATTGAGGCTGCCCGTCAGGCACTTACCCGTAGCATGAAAAGGGAAGGGAACGTATGGATCCGCATTTTCCCTGATAAGCCCATCACCAAAAAGCCTGCAGAGGTTCGTATGGGTAAAGGTAAAGGTAACCTTGAATATTGGGCTGCTGTTGTACAACCCGGCCGTATCATTTTTGAAGTGGACGGTGTAAGCGAGGAAGTTGCACGCAGAGCACTGTCTTTAGCATCTGGTAAATTGCCGATCAAGACTAAGTTCACCATGCGTAGGGATTTAGTTACTAATTAATAAATCAAATTAAGATGTCAAAGAAACAAGAATTTATAGGCAGCATAAAAGGATTAAACGCGGAAGATTTAAAGGTTCAGCTGGAGCAGTCCAAGCAGCGCCTGAAGAAACTGGAGTTTGCACACGCGATCTCTCCGCTGGAAAATCCGATGTCTATCCGTGCACTGCGCAAAGATATCGCCCGGATTGAAACGTTTTTAAAACAAAGTCAAGGCAGCGAAGCTGCGAAAGCGTAACAGCAATTTTGTACAAGCCAAAAGGTAAATAAAATGTCTGAAAGAAATTTAAGAAAAACAAGAATAGGCGTGGTTACCAGCAACAAGATGACAAAAACCATCACCGTTGCTGTGGAAAGAAAAGTAAAGCACCCTATTTACGGTAAGTTCCTTAAAAAAACGACCAAGTTCCACGCGCACGATGAGAAGAATGAGTGCAGCATTGGGGATACCGTTAAAATTATGGAAACCCGCCCCTTGAGCAAATTGAAGCGCTGGAGACTGGTTGAGGTTATCGAAAAAGTAAAATAAGAATTGGGTATTGAGATATCAGTATTCAGAATTTAGAAAACAGATAATATTTTTTAAAATAGATTTTGGGGAATGAGCATCTCAACTCTCAACTCTCAAATCTCAAATCTTTAAGAAAATGATTCAGCAAGAAAGCCGGTTGAACGTGGCGGATAATAGTGGCGCAAAAGAAGTTCTTTGTATCCGCGTACTGGGTAACAGCGGACAACGCTATGCAAAAATTGGCGATAAAATCGTTGTAACAGTAAAAGACGCAGCTCCGGCAGGGGGTATCAAGAAAGGAACCGTAGCCAAAGCGGTGATCGTACGCACTACCAACAAATTGCGCCGTAAAGATGGTTCGTACATTCGTTTTGATGACAACGCTGTTGTTATTTTGAACGCATCTGATGAACCAAGAGGTACCCGTATCTTCGGACCTGTTGCCCGGGAGCTTCGTGATAAAGGATATATGAGGATCGTGTCATTAGCTCCGGAGGTGTTATAAATGAGCTAAATGCCTAATGCAAAGTGCTGAAGGCATTCCATCCATAAAAAATAGCGTTAAGCCTTGAGCCCGCGCATTAAGCATAAAGAAAGCATAAAAAAATGAGCAAAAGATTTAAACCCAAGTACAATATTAAAAAAGGCGATTTGGTTATTGTTATCAGCGGTGCTGCAAAACCCCGCAAGGATGATAACGGTAAGTTTGAATATAAACCACGGTTAGTGAAAGAGGTATTGGTTGAAGAAGGAAAAGTGCTGGTTGAGGGTGTGAACATCAAAACCAAACATACCAAACCCTCCGCCCAGAATACAAAGGGTGGTATTGTAAAAGTAGAAGCTCCGATTCATATCAGCAATGTGATGCTGTGGGATGCGAAAGCCAAAGCGCCTTCTAAAGTAAAGCGCCAGCGCGAAGAGGGTAAAACACTGCGCATCTTTAAAAAATCAGGAGAAAAAATCTAATCTTTTGTGTATCGCAAATAAAGTAATAGACCATGAGTACTAAAACATATATCCCCAGGCTGGCCACAAAATATAAAAATGAAGTGGTTCCGGCATTAGTGAAGAAGTTTGCTTACAAATCTGTAATGCAGGCTCCTAAACTGGAAAAGATCTGCATCAACCGTGGTGTAAATGGTGCCGTAACCGACAAAAAGCTGGTTGACGTGGCGGTAGATGAGCTGACCACCATCACAGGCCAGAAAGCGGTGGTAACCAACTCTAAAAAAGATATTTCAAACTTTAAACTGCGTAAGAGCATGCCGATTGGTGCGCGTGTTACCCTGCGCGGAGAAAAGATGTACGAATTCCTGGATCGCCTGATTGCGGTGGCTTTACCCCGTGTGCGTGATTTTAAAGGGATCAATGAAAAATCTTTCGACGGTCGCGGAAACTATACCATGGGTGTTACCGAGCAGATCATCTTCCCTGAAATCGATATCGATAAAGTGAATAAGATCACGGGTATGGACATCACGTTTGTGACTACCGCCCAAACAGATGAAGAGGCATACGAACTGTTGAAGGAACTGGGAATGCCCTTTAAAAACGCTAAAAAGTAATATTATAAAATCACAAATCACAAGTTCTTAAGCTTGCTACGGTAATCGCCCGGAAACTTAGAATTTGGAATTTAGAATTTAAAGAAACATGGCAAAAACTTCAATTAAAGCCCGTCAGTTAAAAAGAGAAAAAATGGTGGAGCAATACGCCGCTAAAAGAGAGGAGCTGAAAAAAGCAGGTGATTATGCCGCTTTGGACAAGCTGCCTAAAAACTCTTCTAAAGTGCGTTTGAAAAACCGTTGCCAATTAACAGGACGTCCTAAAGGTTATGTACGTTACTTTGGAATTTCCCGGGTAGCATTAAGAGACATGGCTTTGAATGGTAAAATTCCGGGCTTAAAGAAAGCAAGCTGGTAATTTTCAGCAGCACAAAGCCGTAAGACAGGGTATGGGCTTTTAAAACAATCCACCCACTAAATTTTGAACTGATATAATTCATATATACAATGGTAACAGATCCAATTGCAGACTTTTTAACGAGAATACGTAACGCTCAGATGGCAGGTCACCGGATTGTGGACATTCCTGCTTCTAACCTGAAAAAACGTATGACCGAGATCTTATATAATCAGGGCTATATCCTGAAGTATAAGTTTGAGGAAGACAACAAGCAAGGGGTAATTAAAATCGCTTTGAAATACGATGCTACTACCAAGCAGCCCGCTATTCAGAGCCTGGAAAGAGTAAGCCGCCCGGGATTGCGTCAATACGCTAAGCCCGCGGATATCCGCCGTGTGAAAAACGGTCTGGGAATTGCTATCCTATCTACTTCCAAAGGAGTAATGACTGATAAGGATGCGCGGTCTCAGAATGTAGGCGGTGAAGTTCTGTGCCACATTTATTAATGTGCAGCCGGAATATTTGAAAATTTGAAAATGGTTTTCAAATAGCCTCAAGGGATGAATGGGAATCTAAGTTTTTTATACGGTAACTGAAAACATTCATACCTACATTTTCTTTCGGGGTTTTCCCGGATTAATTATATAATCTTCAAATTTTCAAATTAATATTATGTCTCGTATAGGTAAACAAGTGATCGCCATTCCGGAAGGAGTTACTGTAGCAGTAGGCAGCGACAATGTTGTTACTGTTAAAGGTAAAAAAGGGGAGTTGAAACAAGCCGTAAATGCGGATATTAAAGTAGAAGTAAAAGACGGTCAGATCGCGATCACCCGTCCTTCAGACCAGATCCAGCACCGCGCCCTGCATGGGTTAACCCGCGCATTGGTGGCCAACCTGGTGGAAGGCGTTACAAAAGGATTTGAGAAAAAGATGGAATTGGTGGGTGTAGGTTATAAAGCCACCAACCAGGGAAACCAGCTGGATCTTTCTCTGGGATATTCTCACAATATCATCTTTGATATTCCTAAAGAATTGACCGTTGCAACAGAAACCGTAAAGGGACAAAACCCTACCATTACCATCAGCGGCAGCGACAAACAGCTGGTGGGTGCGGTATGCGCTAAAATCCGTAGCCTGCGTAAGCCCGAGCCTTATAAAGGAAAAGGGGTACGCTTTGTAGGTGAAATCGTACGGAAGAAAGCAGGTAAGTCTGCAGGTAAATAATTGAAGTTTCAGGTTTCAGGTTTTAAGTTTCATGTTAGAACTAAAACCTGAAACCTCGAACTTGAAACATGAAACATAAAAAGCCCTGGCAGTATCAGGGAAATAAATAAAGAAACAATGTCAAACGCAAAAGTTAAAAGAAGAACCAGCATCCGCCGTATCATTCGTCAGAAAGTGAGCGGTACATCACAAAAGCCGAGACTGGCTGTGTTTCGGAGCAATACGGATATTTACGCACAATTGATCGACGACGTGCAGGGACTTACAATTGCAGCTGCGTCTACAAAAGACAAGGATATTAAAGCCCAATCCGGTACCAAATCTGAGCTGAGCAAGCTGGTGGGGGCTGCTATTGCCCGCAAAGCTGCGGATCTGAAAGTTACAACAGTGGTTTTTGACAGAGGTGGTTATTTATACCACGGACGGGTGAAGGCAGTTGCGGAAGGTGCAAGAGAAGGTGGTTTGCAATTTTAAAAAGTTATTCAATCTAAAACGAAATAATGTCAACAGTTAATTTCAACAATGTTAAGGCCGGCGATCTTGAATTAAAAGACAAGGTTGTTGCTATTAATCGTGTAGTAAAAACAACCAAAGGAGGCCGTGCATTCAGCTTTTCTGCATTAGTTGTTGTAGGAGATGGCAATGGTGTTGTAGGGCATGGTTTAGGAAAGGCGAAAGAGGTTCAGGAAGCCATTACCAAAGGGATCGAAGATGCGAAGAAAAACCTCATTAAAGTTCCCATCATGAAGGGAACCATCCCTCACGATCAGTGGGCGAAAGAGGGCGCTGCAAAAGTAATGGTGAAGCCGGCTTCTGCGGGTACCGGTGTAATCGCCGGAGGCTCTATGCGCGCTGTACTGGAGGCTGCAGGTCTTACAGATGTGTTGGCGAAGAACCTGGGGTCAGCAAATCCGCATAATGTGGTAAAAGCGACCTTTAAAGCCCTGGCAATGATGCGGGAGCCTGTACATGTAGCTAAAACCCGCTCTTTAGGTTTAAAGAAAGTATTTAACGGATAAGAAATATTTATGGTTTGAGATTTACGATTTGAGGTTTCAAAAAAATCTCAAATCTCAAGTCTCATCCCGATAGTTATCGGGACTAAATCTGAGATTATGAAAAAGATAAAAGTTACGTTAGTAAAAAGCCCGATCGACCGCCCGGAACGGCAAAAACTTACACTAAAGGCTTTAGGATTGAATAAAACCAACAGCAGCAAAGAAGTAGAAGCCACTCCGCAAATCCTGGGTATGATCCGTAAGGTGGAGCATATGGTTAAAGTAGAAGAATTGTAATTTTTCGCCCCGAGGCGTTATATTTGCAACTTTCCGGCTATTACGAACCGTTTTAAACCGGCATTATTAAACAAGCGAGCTCCCGCTTTTGGAGCGTAAGTAAAAAATAAAGCAATGAAATTACATGAATTAAAACCTGCAAAAGGTGCTGTACACAAAGAAAAAAGAATTGGTCGTGGTGAAGGTAGCGGTTATGGCGGCACTTCTACAAAAGGTAACAAGGGGGGGCAAAGCCGCGCCGGTTACAAACGTAAAATAGGACATGAGGGTGGCCAGATGCCGATCCAGCGCCGTACTCCGAAAAGAGGGTTTAAGAATCCGGATAAGATCGTTTACAAGATTATTAACATCGGCCAGGTAGATCAGTGGGCCGAAACACATAATATTTCTGATTTTTCTGCTGAGAACCTTTACGCAATGGGCTTTATCGGTAAAACGGATAAAGTAAAGGTTTTGGGTAATGGTGAAATTAAGGGTAAATTCACTTTCAAGGTTCACGCTATCAGCGAAAAAGCGAAGGCCGCAATTGAAAGTGCTGGTGGATCCGTTGAGGTTTTAAAATGATTTCTCAAAAATAAATTTTGACGCACGTAGTGCGTCTTTTAATTTTGGAGAATTGACTAATTTAAGAAGAATCAGGTGAAAAAACTAATTACTACACTTAAGAATATATGGAGCATCGAAGAGCTAAGGAGTAAAATTCTTTTCACTTTATTGCTTGTCTTTATTTACCGGATCGGTAAATACATACCATTGCCTGGTATCAACCCGGTTACACTGGAGGCGCTGCAAAAGAACAACGCACAAAACGGCATCCTTGACCTGATCAATACATTTGCCGGTGGTGCGTTTGAACAGGCTTCTATTTTTGCATTGGGTGTGATGCCGTATATTACAGCATCAATCTTTATGCAGCTGATGACCGTTCTGGTACCTTCTTTCCAGAAAATGCAGAAGGAAGGGGAAAGCGGCCGTAAAAAGATCAACCAGATCACCCGGTACCTTACCGTAGTGGTTACTTTCGTACAGGCATTTGCCTACCTGGCTTACCTGCAGCAAACCTCCGGGCCGGCCATTATGCCCGGATACGGCAGTTTCTATTTCTCATTAACAACAATTATCCTGCTCACTACAGGAACCTTGTTTGTAATGTGGCTGGGTGAAAAGATCACGGATAAAGGTTTAGGTAATGGTACTTCCCTTATTATTATGGTTGGGATTCTGGGACGTTTGCCGCAGTCGGTGGCACAGGAGCTTACCTTCCGCTCCACCCGTACCGGTGATATCCTGATTTTTATTATTGAGATCGCGCTGTTTGTGGGTATTATTATGGGATCCATCCTGCTGGTACAGGGTGTACGCAAAGTACCGGTAAACTATGCAAAGCAGATTGTTGGCAACCGTCAGTTCGGCGGTGCGCGCCAGTTCCTGCCGCTGAAAGTAAACAGTGCCGGTGTAATGCCCATCATTTTTGCGCAGGCCATCATGTTTGTGCCTACCCTGTTTACAATGGGCAGCAAGAATGCCGACCTGGGAAGAATGTTCACCGATCATACGAATGGTTGGTACATGCTCATTTATGCTACCGTGGTGATCGGCTTTACATTTCTGTATACAGCATTGATCTTTAACCCCAAGCAGATATCCGACAACCTGAAGCAGAATAACGGCTTTATACCCGGTGTAAAACCTGGTCAGCCTACAACGGACTATATTGGTACCATTATGGACCGGATCACGTTCCCGGGGGCTGTGTTACTGGCTTTTGTAGGCATCCTGCCTGGTTTGATCCAGAAAATGTTTGGTATGACGCAGGGTTTCTCTATGTTCTTTGGAGGTACATCACTGCTGATCATGGTGGGTGTGGTGCTGGATACTTTACAGCAGATCGAAACACAACTGATGATGCGTCAGTACGATGGATTGATGAAGAGCGGCCGGATCCAGGGACGCCAAAGTTCTTCTGCGATTCAGATTTAATTCGTTATAAGAAATTCAATAACTTTGCAGTCCCGCAGCGTAAGTTGCGGGACTTTTTTAATAAATAATATGGTAAAAATCAAATCAGATGACCAGGTGGCATTGATGCGCAGGAGTGCACTGCTGGTAAGCAAAACACTGACTGAAATTGCAAAGATCCTGAAACCCGGCATCACAACACTGAGCCTGGATAAGATGATCGGTGAATTTATAGCCGATCATAAGGCGATCCCTTCCTTTCTCAACTATAATGGTTATCCCTTCAATTCCTGTATATCGGTTAATGATGTGGTGGTGCATGGCTTCCCTAATAAAACGGAGTTAAAACCGGGAGATATTGTTTCGATCGATGTAGGAGTGATCCTGGATAAGTGGCATGGCGATCATGCATATACCTTCGCCATCGGTGAGCCAACGCCGGAGGCACAGCAACTGATTGCGGTTACCAAGGAGTCGTTGTATAAGGGAATCGAAAAAGCCACCACCGGGCATCGCATCGGGGATATTGGTTTTGCAATTCAGCATTATACTGAAAAAGAACATGGTTATGGTGTGGTAAGAGAACTGGTGGGACATGGACTGGGGCAGAAAATGCACGAGGATCCGCAGGTACCCAACTATGGAAAACGAGGTACGGGTATGAAGCTGCAAAGCGGAATGGTACTGGCTATTGAACCAATGATTAACCTTGGAAAGAAGGAGGTGTTTACGGAAAGTGATGGCTGGACGGTGCGTACAAAGGATGGAAGTCCTTCTGTGCATTTCGAACATGATGTATGTGTGCGTCCGGGAAAGGCAGATGTGCTTTCCAACTACGCAACCATCGAGGAAGCAGAACAACAGAACCCCGAATTATTTGTCTGCACACTTAAAGCCTGATTTATCGTATTAAACGCGGAAGGTTTTAATTTTTAATCTTTAAGGAAAACATATGAAAATAGCGGTTATTGGAACAGGATATGTGGGACTGGTAACAGGCACCTGCTTTGCGGAAACGGGCAACCAGGTGGTTTGCGTGGACGTGGACCAGAAGAAGATCGCTGCATTGCAAAACGGTAAAACACCTATTTACGAACCGGGACTGGATGTATTGCTGGCCCGGAATATCCGGGAAGAGCGAATCCGCTTTACGGATGATCTGGCCAATGCGGTGAAAGACGCGCTGGTGGTGTTCCTGGCCCTTCCAACGCCTTCCGGCGCCGATGGTGCAGCGGATCTGAAGTATGTATTAAAGGTAGCCGGAGAGCTCGGAGACCTGATTACCTCTTATAAAATTATTGTTAATAAAAGTACAGTGCCTGTTGGTACTGCCGAAAAAGTAGCCGCTATTTTATCAGAGAAACTGCCTTCGTCCTTGTTTGATGTGGTTTCCAACCCTGAATTTTTGAGGGAGGGCGTTGCGGTAGACGATTTTCTGAAGCCGGAGCGGGTTGTTGTCGGCACAGCGTCGGAACGGGCGGTCAAAATTATGAGCGACCTGTACAATCCTTTTGTACGGCAGGGAAACCCCATTTATTTTATGGATGCCCGTAGCGCCGAGATGACCAAGTATGCGGCTAATTCCTTCCTTGCGATGAAGATCTCCTTTATGAATGAGATTGCCAACCTTTGCGAGCGGACGGGTGCGAACGTGGATTGGGTACGTATTGGCATCGGCAGTGATCAGCGCATTGGTAAACGGTTTCTTTTTCCCGGCATCGGTTATGGCGGCAGCTGCTTTCCGAAAGATGTACTGGCATTGAACCTTACCGCACAGGAGCATAAATACGATTTTAAATTACTGCAATCGGTACTCACGGTGAACGCACTACAAAAAAAACGATTGGTTCAAAAGCTCAGCCAGTATTTTGATCACAATCTGCAAGGCAAACAGTTAGCATTATGGGGACTGGCCTTTAAACCGGAAACCGACGACATCCGGGATGCGCCTTCCATAGAGATTATCGGGGAATTACTGGCTGCAGGAGCGCATATAAAAGTATATGACCCGGTGGCTACTGAAAATGTACGCCAGCTGTTTGGCGACCAGCTGGATTACTCCGGAAACCAGTACGAAGCATTACGGGATGCAGATGCCTTGCTTATTTTGACAGAATGGAGTGAGTTCCGTAACCCGGATTTCGAAAAAATAAAACAACACCTGAAGGCCCCGGTTATTTTTGACGGGAGGAACGTATACACGCTTGAAAAAATGAAAGAGCTGGGCTTCCATTATGAAAGCATTGGGCGGAGCAAGGTGAATTAGTGGGATTTTCCTTTGGGAATGTGAGCATTTGGAAATGTGAAAATGTGGGAATGAAGATTCCGCTCCCGTTCAGTGCTGCGTATGTTGATGGGAATACCGGGTTGGGATGAGCAATCAGAAATCACGAAAGTCTATCAAGCATAAAAATGGGTCAACGATCCGAAAGACAAATTTCAAATCCCTGCATCATCAACTGACAACTGTTGACTGATCACCGAGTGTAAAACGGGTCCAACCTCAAACGGTAAACCCGCTCCCTGCTCAGGATCTTCCAAAACGGTACAGTGGCAGTAATGGGTCCGTTTCATCACGAAGCAACTTGAGGAGCAGTTTCATGCCCTGAACCGAAAACGTAATGCCATTTCCGCCAAATCCCAGTACAAAATAGGCATTGGGATATTTTTCATGCTGGCCAATATAGGGCAATCCATCAGCTGTAGATCCAAAGCAACCGGCCCAGGAAAAATCGTCGATAAACGACGTGCCTGGCATAAAGCGGTTCAGTTTTTCCATCAGTAGCTTTGTTTTTTTATCCTTAACGCGCTCCCGGAAAGAGCCGGAGTTAAACGGACTGTCTGCACCGCCAATTAGCAGCCGGTTGTCGTCGGTGGTACGCATGTAGGTATAGGGTTTTTCGGTATTCCAAATCAACAATTGCTTCAACTCTGATGAAAGCTGCGCATCCGCTTCGCTGATGCAGGCAAAAGTGCTGAACAGCCGGGCCGTCTTTTCGGGGAACATGGCCACCGTTTCATAACCGGAGCAAAACACGATCTTCTTGCCGCGTACCACGCAGCCATTGGTGAGCTCAAGCTGCACGCCGGAAGCCTGGTAGCTGATGTTGCTGATTTCGGTTTGATCATAAATGCGTAATCCCCGCTGCTGGTTTTTTTGAAACAGTTCATGTGTAAACCGGTAGGCATCCATACTGGCTGCTGTATCAGAAAGGATACCACCAGATGTTTGCAGCTGGTACTGTTGTGCAATGGTTGCCGGTGACAGCCAGCTTACGCCTAACCCATATTGCCGGCGGATCGCATACTCCTGCCGGAGTGTTGTTGCGGCTTTTTCATCATGCGCAAAGTAAAGCGATTGTTTTTGGGTAAATCCGCAATCGATTTGTTCATCGGAAACAAGTACGGCAAGGTCTTCAATGGCCCGGATGCCGGCCTGATAACAGCGCACGGCGTTTTCTGTTCCGATACGGTCGGCCAGCTGGTACAACGGTACATCGATTTCATATTGCAACATGGAGGTGGTGGCCGCCGTACTACCTTGTGCGATATCTCTCTTGTCCAGAACCGTTACCTCGTAACCGGCTTGCAGTAATGCATGACTGATCAACGCACCGGTAATGCCACCACCGATAACGACGATATCCGAACCGAGATCTTCCTGCAGGGAAGGATAGCTGTAAAGCAATCCGTTTTTGAGTAACCAAAAGGATTCAAAAGTTCTTAACCGCATTTTTCATCTGTTTATTTTTATTGATGGACTGGAATACATCCTAAAAATACCATCGTTTTGGGTATAAATTACCCGGTCATTTTTATGGCTCATTTCATGTAATTTTACCTGTTTCGTCCTCAATTTAAGATGAATTGAGAGCACTTGGAACATCCGGTAAAAAGAATATGTTGTGGCGCGTTTTGAAAGCTCCGATGGATATCAGATTGTCAGGGAATGGATGCAGCAGGCTTCCAGGAGCCCCTTTCATTTTCAAAAACAGACCTGGAAGAAATTCCAGGAAGGATATTCCGGCCTGGTGATTGCCCCAACGGGTTTTGGTAAAACCTTTTCTGTATTCCTGGCCCTGGTGATTCACTATCTGAATCATCCGGAGCGCTATGGAAACGGACTGAAATTGCTGTGGGTGACACCATTGCGTTCCCTGGCAAAAGACCTGGGCAGGGCCATGAAAACCGCCCTGGAAGAAATCGGACTCGATTGGGAAGTAGGTGTCCGGAGCGGAGATACCCCGGTGGCGGAGCGCCAGCGCCAGAAGAAGAAAATGCCGGAGGTACTCATCATTACCCCGGAAAGCATGCACCTGTTGTTTGCGCAGAAAAATAATACGGCACTCTTCAGATCCCTGCAATGCATCGCTGTAGACGAATGGCATGAACTACTGGGAAGTAAAAGAGGCGTATTAACAGAGCTGGCCATCGCCCGGCTGAAACGGATAGCGCCGGGAGTTAAGATATGGGGTATATCGGCCACCATCGGCAATACAGACGAAGCGCTGGATGTATTGCTGCCGGATAAGACAACACGCCGGGTCATGATCCGGGCTAAAGAAGAAAAAAGAACGGAAATCATTTCCATTATCCCGGACAAAATTGAGGAGTTGCCCTGGGCTGGCCATCTGGGAACCCGGTTGGCAGACCGCTTGTTGCCGGTGATCGCGGAAAGTAAGACCACCCTTATTTTTACCAATACCCGGGGACAATCGGAATTATGGTACCAGGTATTACTGAGTGCGGCGCCCGATCTGGCCGGACAGCTGGCATTGCACCACGGTTCCGTGGATGCGGAATTGCGTTCCTGGATCGAAGAGCGGCTGCATACCGGCCAGCTAAAAGTAGTAATCTGCACTTCGTCACTGGACCTCGGCGTGGATTTTAAGCCGGTGGATACCGTGATACAGATCGGCTCTCCTAAAGGCGTGGCGCGGTTTTTACAAAGAGCTGGGCGCAGCGGCCATTCTCCCTTTGAAACTTCAAAAATCTATTTTTTGCCAACACATTCCCTGGAGCTGGTGGAGGCAGCCGCCCTTAAGGAGGCGGCCAGAGAAAAGATCATTGAAAGCCGTGTACCGCTTTTGCTCACGTTTGATGTATTGGTGCAATATCTGGTAACATTGGCCGTAGGAGAGGGTTTCAGGGAAAAGGAGCTGTTTGAAGAAGTACGGCAGACCTATTGTTTTGCCGGTTTGGAACCGGAGGAGTGGCGCTGGATGCTGCAGTTTGTAACCAGGGGTGGGGAAGTACTGCACGCGTATGATGAGTTTCAGAAAGTAGTGATAGAACAGGGGCTCTATGTGGTTAAAAGCCGTAAGATCGCCATGATGCACCGTATGAACCTGGGGGTGATCGTTAGCGACCCCATGCTGAAGGTAAAATATGTGTCGGGGGGGTATATCGGTATGGTTGAGGAGTATTTTGTAGCCCGCCTGTTGCCCGGCGATACCTTCGGTTTGGCCGGTAAGGTCGTGGAATTTGTAATGATCCGCGACCTTACCGTTCTTGTGCGCCACAGCAAGGCCAAGCGGGCCATTACACCCAGCTGGATGGGCGGACGCCTGCCGCTTTCTTCTAATTTAAGTGCGTTATTGCGGCATAAGTATAGCAGTGCGCTGAACCCCACCGCTGGTGATAAAGAACTTAAAGCATTGCATCCGTTGTTTGTACAACAACAGGCCGTTTCGCATGTACCCCGGGAAGATGAATTCCTGGTGGAACAGATCGAAACAAAAGACGGCCATCACATTTATATGTACCCTTTTGAAGGACGGTTGGTGCATGAGGTGATGGCGGCATTGGTGGCGTACCGCTTTAGCAGGGTACAACCCATTAGCTTTTCCATGGCGATGAATGATTATGGCTTTGAGCTGCTGAGCGACCAGCCACTGGAACTTACCGGTGAACAACTTAAAACAATCTTTTCAACAGAAAACCTGACGGCGGATATCAGCAAAAGCATCAATGCTGCAGAGATGGCGGGTCGTAAATTCCGCGATATTTCGGTTATTGCTGGACTGGTGATGCGCAATTATGCAGGGCATTTAAAGAATAACAAAAATCTTCAGTCTTCTTCAGGATTGATCTTCCGAATTTTTGAACAATATGACCCGCAGAACCTGTTATTAAGACAGGCGTTTGACGAAGTGTTTTATCAGCAACTGGAAGAACCACGGCTGATGGCCGCCCTGCAGCGGATACTGAGAAGTCGGATCGTGATTGTGAAGGCAGGGGCGTTTACACCGTTAAGCTTTCCAATAAAAGTAGACAGCTTGCGTCAGAACCTGAGCAGCGAAGAGCTGGATGCAAAGATCCGGCGGATGCAGGAAGAAGCAAATAAAACAAAGAAAAAGCATGCCGGGAAGGAATACAATAACAATACATTATAAAGACGAAATCATTATCCTGTCGGCGGCCAGGGCTGCATACTGGCCCGCCCAAAAAATGTTGATACTGGCCGATCTGCATCTTGGTAAAACCGGTTACTTCAGGGCACATGGTATTCCGGTTTCTACAGGGGTAATGGAAGATGACCTGAAACGCCTTGCAGGGTTAATTGAACAGTTTAAGCCGGAACAGGTATTGGTGGCTGGAGATATGTTTCATCATCAGTTTAATAAGGATGTGCTTATTTTTAAAAACTGGCGGCAATCGTATAAGGAATTAGCGTTTGTATTGGTTCCGGGAAATCATGACCGGCATATGCCTGTTGATTACGGCGACCTGGCGATACGGGTTACCGATCCGGAACATGTTGTAGCTCCTTTTCATTTTGTGCATGCCATGGACAAACTGCAGAACGAGCGGCTTATAATATCCGGCCATATACACCCCGGTTATCAGCTCTCCGGAAAAGCCCGGCAATCACTCTGTCTTCCCTGTTTTGTATATGATACCTGTCATTTATTGCTGCCGGCATTTAGTGCGTTTACGGGCCTCTGTACAACATTTGAAAAGCGGATGGGGGCGGATTATTTTGTGATCAGCGACGACAAAATATTTGCATTTAAATAGGGGTTAATCAGTTGTTTGGCATCATATTTAACCGTATTATAAAAACAGTAATATGACGACCCTTAAAAAACATAAGCACCCCGGCCCGATCGATAAAAAGGAAGAGGTAGAAAAAAGTAATGACCCGAGGATTGATCAGGATATGCCCGGCTTTCCGCATCCTCCTTCTTCTGAGGAAGATCTGAAAAAGAAGCATGGAAAAGATGTAAAGCGGAAACATAAATAAAAAGGACCGCAGCCTTGCGATCCTTTTATTATATATGAGGATCTGCTTTTATTCAAACAGTTCCTGTTCTTCCCGTTCGGCCATGGGGATCTTTTTAATAAAGTCGTCAAACTCCGGTCCTTCATGATTGCTGTAGGGGCCGTATACATCCAATATATAGGCCCGGGAGCCCTGTGGGTCCTGGGTTACATAAAGCACCGTGTTGTTATCCGGATCTGATTCATCCTCGAAGCGGAAAGTGCGGATAATAAGCAGATCTTCCGGCTGATACACCCGCTGGTTTTTTTCTGAAACCATCTGTTTCTGATCATTCATGGTAATCTCCTGGTCGATTCCGCGTTGCTTTAATTTTTCTAACACCTTGGTGAGGGTGGTCATTTCTGTTTTTTGTTCCATAAGACAATAATTTGGAGAGCGAAAATTGGAATATCAACACTATAAAAACAGAAACTGCGCCAAAAACGGCCAAGACGAAGTTAATGGAATTAATTTCGGTTGGAGATTTCCACATCGGCTTTTGCCTAAATTTCAAGATCTGTGGCCTGTATACGACATTCTATGTTCTCCTTCCGGATCCCTACGCTCAAATCTTAAAATTCCGGGAAATCGTTTTATTATATTGCGTCTGTTGCAAACCTAAAGCTGGGTGAAAAACGGAATGAGTCTGAGGGATAAAAGCTAAAAAGACAGGGTTAGTAAATCCCAGGCAATGTGTAAAATATTCCATTCTTTACTCCTGATAATGGGAGTTCTTTGCCACGATAAAACGACTGGCCAGTTGTTCCTGAGCCACGTATTCAAACTGGTTTTTAATGATCAGAGTCCTGGTTGACCGATGCGGGACAGTAGGGTTTTTAGTGATTTTTAACGATTGCCCTGGAAGGTAAGTAGCTGGCTCCTGTTATTTCTTCTTTTGCGTTCTTAAACCCAATCTCCGGGGCTGGGTTTTGGGTTTGAGAATTTAAAATTTCGCGTTGCTATTTAGAATGTAGTGCTTAACCGCCGCTATTTTAAACGATATTTACGTTGTACCCGGGGACTGTCAAAGTATTTATTGATCTGCTCCTCCGACATGGTTTCGGCTATTTCAGTAGGAACTTCTGCTAACTGAGTCTGGCTTTGCCGCAACTCTTTTTTTAGCGTTTCAGTTTTAACAGCAATATTTGGATCGCGATCACTCGACAGCTTATTGTCGAAAAGCACATATTCCAGGCGTTTGATGTTAGCACGAAGGAGGGTGGCCTGGTTCTGTTCTACATTTTTTACAGGGGCCGCGGCTTCTTTTACCGGCAGGGCGACCACACCAATGCTGGGAAGAATTTTGCCTGTATTGGCCTTACCTTTATCCTTGTCATTTTTTGGATCAGCCGTAGTGGCCAGCACTGTTCCCGTTAAGGTAGTAGTGGCAGTGGTAATATCAAATCCAGATCTCCAGCTTTTGGTATTCTTCAACTTTTTGTCCAGTTGCAGGAAGGTATATTTGTACCGCAATAACCAGCGGTTCATATTTTCGGCAGCGTCGTTATATTCTCTGGTAGCAATATCAAAGTTCAGGGCATTCCGCACCACTACCCGTACCCGGGCAGTATCGGTAAAATTGAACTGTGTGGTACCGATAAACATCAGGTTCACGATCTTGACCTGCGCTGAGTCTTTTTCACTTACAAAATCATAACCGGGAGCCCATTCAAAAGTGTCGTCGCAGGATTTGGGTAGTTTAAAGTTTCCGATTGATATATTGCTGGATACCAGAATCCGCTCAATTGAAAAGTTTCCGTTGTCACAAAGGATATTAAATGCCAGCTTATTTCCTTCTTCTACATATACAGGGCTTACCACCGATGGTTTTACGCGAGGAAAAATAATATCCGTACTGTAAAAGGAAATAGTAAACGAGGTATCTACGCGGTCATTGGGATCCGAAAGGCTCTGCACGCCAATCTGTACGGGGTACTTGGTATCATATTTTAGCCGCCCCGCCATAAATAACGACTTATTGGCTTTAAAGGAAAGCGTGCCGTTATCCTTATCGATTCTTAACCCGGTAGGTGCGTCTTTCAGGAACCAGTAGTAACTTTTAACCGGTTTATTGATCTGGAGTTTATAAGAAAGACTGGAGTCTACATGCAATGAAAAAAATGGATTGAGGTTGATGATCCTCAAAGCAGTGTCTGCATGACGGTAAATATTGGTGTTGATAGATGGAAGATTTACCGAGTCATTTGTAACCTGGGCATTGAGCGCTCCAAATGCGGAAAGCATAAATGCTGTAAAAAATATTATTTTTTTGAGCATGATCATAATGGGCGGTTAAAATGATTTGCGAATTTACTGGATTATGACGAACTGGAAGGAAATAAGGTTCATTTTCAGTGCGAAATAAAAAAAGCCCATTGTAGAAACAACGGGCTCTAAACCAAAACTAACTGCTTATGAGAAAAATTTTTATACTTTTTTGATCATTAAAGAACTTCTATATCTTTTGACGCTGTTTTTATGTTTTCCTTTTTCTGAATGGTAACTATTAAGATACCGTTAACATATTTAGCTTCTATTTTATCTGTATCCACTTTGTCATCAACTGTAAAGGTTCTTTTAAAAGACCGGGTCCAGAATTCTTTGCGGATATTCTTGTCTGTTGTGGCTGTGGTTTCTTCGCTTTTATCAACAGAAATCGAAAGGATTTGTTGATCAATATTGATTTTAAAATCTGTTTTTTCAAACCCGGGAGCTACTACTTCAATCTGGTATTCGTTTTCTTTTTCTTTGATATTTACCGGTACAAAGCCGCGGGTGTTGGGGTTTTTAACTTCTGCCTTAAAAATGGCGGGTATTTCAGTTATAAAATCATCCACCAGACTGGTCAATGTTTTTTCGAAGGGAGTTCCGTTGAATTTTACGTTTGTCATTGCTATTCGTTTTAATAAGTTTTAAAATTTTGATTTGTATATGCAGGGATCAAATTCAACACCAACTGGATGATTCGGAAATAATGGCATAATTTGTTGAATTAATTTGACATAATGTCATTTATATAATTTTCGAAAGTGCTTATTGTCAGGCACTCAATCGAAAGTTAAAGTCGGCAAACAATCAACGCATCAGCTTTTAAAACCTGCCGGAGATTCGCTGATTCAAGGAACCGGGCGCATCCGCCACCCTTGGTTTTAACTTTTTATCTATTTTTGTGTTATCGTTTTAAAATCTATATAAATTATGTATCCACAGGAAATAGTGATCCCGATGATGGAGGAATTAACCGATAATGGTTTTGAAAATCTCTCCACCCCGGAAGCGGTAGAGGCCTCATTGGCGCAAAAAGGCACCAATCTATTGGTAATTAACTCAGTATGCGGATGTTCCGCTGGTACGGCGCGTCCCGGTGTATTGATGGCGGTGGCCAATACCGATAAAAAGCCGGATCATCTTACCACCAGTTTTGCAGGATTTGATATTGATGCGGTAAGCAAAGTGCGGGAGCACCTGCTGCCTTATCCGCCGTCTTCACCTGCTATTGCCTTGTTTAAGGATGGTGAGCTCGTACATTTTATCGAGCGTCATCAGATCGAGGGCCGCTCCGCACAGATGATTGCCCAGAACCTAATCGCTGCTTTTGACGAGTACTGCAACTGATCCCCTAAGGTTTAACGAATAAAGGTCCTACATGGCACATGCAGGACCTTTTCTTTTGCGCCTATTGAAGATTCTAATCCTCTGAATGGAAAACTTTTAAGCGTTTAAACCTGAAACCTGCCTTATATTTGTAATATTGCGCTCAACTTTAACACATGTATCCAAACCTGTATTACGTTTTTAAAGACTTTTTCGGTATTGAGTGGAACTTTCTGCATTTTGTAAATTCCTTTGGTTTTTTTGTTGCACTGGCCTTTATCATCTGCTCCGTTGTGTTAGCGAAGGAATTGCGGCGTAAAGGAAAGGAGGGACTGCTAGGGCCGGTGGAGGAAAAGGTAATAGTTGGAAAACCGGCATCGGCTACAGAACTGGCCACCAACTTCGGTCTTGGTTTTTTACTTGGATACAAGATTCTTGGGTTGTTCCTGACCAGGGGCAGCATGGTAAACCCACAGGAATATATTTTTTCATCCCAGGGCAACCTGCTGGCCGGCATCGGGCTGGGAGCCGTGTTTGCTTTTATTAAATGGCGCGAGAAGAACCGGCAGAAACTGGCTACGCCTGAAACCCGCACCATCCGGGTTTGGCCGCACGACAGGGTGGGGGAGATTACGATGATCGCCATTATCTTCGGATTGCTGGGCGCTAAATTGTTCGATACTTTTGAAAACTGGGATTCTTTTCTTAAGGATCCTTCGTCTATCTTCTCTATGTCGGGGCTTACCTTTTACGGCGGGCTTATCTGTGCCGGCATTGCGCTTTGGTGGTATACCCGCAAACACCAGATCCCATTCCTGCATTTTCTTGACGTAATGGCTCCGGTCATGCTGCTGGCCTATGGCCTGGGACGTATCGGTTGCCAGGTTTCGGGCGACGGAGACTGGGGCATTTACAACGCGGCGTTTAAAACCACTGCTAACGGAGGCGTTCTTCCAGCCACTATGAGCGATTTCCAGGCAACGGTAGCCCAGCAAGCCGGTTTTTTTGCACACAATTCCACACATCATGCATTCTTTCCCAAACCGGGTTTCCTGAGTTTCCTGCCCGATTGGTTTTTTGCCTATGATTTTCCGCACAATGTAAATGAAGCCGGGGTGCCGCTGGCCGGTTGCACCGGCAAGTACTGCAATCACCTGCCCGTTCCGGTATTTCCCACCTCGCTTTATGAAATCATCATGGGCCTGATTCTTTTCGGACTGATCTGGGCCATTCGCAAGCGTTTTGGAATACCTGGCGTGCTTTTTGGTATTTATTTGATATTAAATGGGTTGGAGCGGTTCTTTATTGAAAAGATCCGGGTGAATGTAAAAATGAACTTCCTGGGGATGCATATTACCCAGGCTGAATTGATCTCTTTTTTGATGATCATTGCAGGAGTAGCAATGATTGTATGGTTAAAACGCCGGTATCCCGAAGGAAAAACTGTTGAAAAAACGTCCTAATCAATTGTAACTAACTTTCTAAAAAACTGTTATATTACAAGGAAGTTTCGGGGAACCGAATGGTTTTTCGCAAATTCTGTTGTATCTTTGAATGTTTTTAAAAAACTGTTAATATTGTTCTATCGGAAATCCGGCCCTCTCAGGGGACGGTTCTTATAATTTAATTCTATTATGCGCCAGCTAAAAATTGCTACACAAATTACTAACCGTGACTCTCAGGCGGTGGAAAAATATCTCCAGGAGATTTCAAAAATCTCCATGATCACGCCCGAAGAAGAAACAACACTGGCCCAGAAGATCAAAATGGGCGATCAGCGTGCGCTGGATAAGCTGGTTCAGGCGAACCTGCGTTTTGTAGTGTCCGTGGCAAAGCAATATCAGCACCAGGGCCTTTCCCTGAGCGACCTGATTAACGAAGGAAACCTGGGATTGATTAAGGCTGCGCAGCGTTTCGACGAAACCAAGGGTTTAAATTTATCTCCTATGCAGTTTGGTGGATCCGTCAGTCCATCCTGCAGGCGTTGGCCGAGCAGGGCCGGCTGGTGCGTTTACCTCAGAACAAGATCGGTACCTATAACAAGGCCAATAAGGCGTATATGGCATTTGAGCAGGAGCACGAGCGGGAACCTTCTACCGAAGAGCTTTCTGAATTGCTGGAAATGAGTGAGACCGAAATCAATAATATCTTCCAGAGCAATACCCGTCACACGTCATTAGATGCTCCGGTACACGAAGCAGAGGATGTGGCCATGGGTGATCTGCTGGAAGGAGGCTCAGATACCGATGATGATGTAATGAAGGATTCGCTGCGCAATGAGATCCGTCGTGTATTAAAATCCCTTTCTCCGAGAGAAGCTGAAATTGTTAATGCCTATTTCGGACTGGATGGTGAAAACGGTGTTACCATTGAGCAAATTGGTCAGAAATATGACCTGACCAAGGAGCGCATCCGTCAAATAAAGGAACGCGCTATTAAAAGATTACAAAAAGCACGGTATAGCAGTGCGCTGAAATCCTACCTGGGATAAGCAGCATACAATAACAAAGAGATAAAAGCTCCGGGATGCCGGGGCTTTTTTTGTTTAAGTGCATGTTCTATGTTCCAGGTTAAAGTTTCAGGTTAGATTCGTTTCATACTCGATGGCCTGGACACGACACTAAACGCTGATTGCTGACAGCTCAAGTCTCAAATCCCGGATTTCAATTCTCAAATCCCAATCAAGGTTGTATTTCCATTTTATGTTGCTATTATTGTATTATGAAAATCTTGGTAACAGGTTCCAATGGTCTGGTAGGTAGCTATGTGGTAAAACAATTACTGGAGGAGGGGCATCAGGTGTTTGCGTCTTCCAGAACGCCGGATCTTTCGGCCTTTAGCGAACATCCCGGCTACCGGTTTGTTCAGCTGGATTTTACGGACCCGTATATGCTGGATGCCGTTTTTGAAGCGATAAAGCCGGAAGTGGTGGTGCACAGCGGAGCCATGAGTAAACCAGACGATTGTGAGCAAAACCAGTCGGAAGCTTATACTATAAACACCGCAGGAACCCTGCAATTGCTGTTGAACGCCGCCGACTATAAAAGTTTTTTTATTTTCCTTTCCACCGATTTTATTTTTAACGGGAAGCAGGGTATGCACCGCGAGGATGATCCGGCAGACCCGATCAGTTATTACGGGTGTACCAAGCTGGAAGCAGAAGAAGCCGTAAAAACCTATGCGTACGAATGGGCCATTGTGCGCACGGTATTTGTTTACGGAAAGCCGCTGTATGGCCGGGATTGCTTTATTACGATGATCGCAAAAAAGCTCCGGAATCATGAGGCCTATGCTGTTACAGATGACCAGGAACGTACACCTACCTATGCGCCCGACCTGGCCAAAGGCATTGCAGCAATCATTGAGAAAAAGGCTACCGGTGTATTTCATCTTTGCGGGAAAGAAATCTGTTCCCCGTTTCAGATGGCGATGGAGACGGCAGATTTTTTGGGGATCCGTTCGCATCAGCTGAAACCCGTACACACGGCCGACCTGCCGGCGCTGGCACAACGTCCGCTAAAAAGCGGATTGGATATATCTAAGGCGCAGCAGCAACTGGACTATGCGCCATTGTCGTTGCGGGAGGGAGTACGCCGGACGCTGGAAGGCACTGCGGGCGTTTAATGTGCCCGGGCAAATTGTTTTTCGCCAGCATTGACCGCAATCTTTAAATGATTTTCCCGGGGCGGAATGGGACAGCTGTAACCAGTGCTTACATAAGCGCAATAAGGGTTATAAGCCTTGTTAAAATCCAGCACTATTGCATCGTTTTTGATATCGGTTGTTTTCAGATCCAGGTAACGGCCGGTTTCATAACTTTCTTTGCCATTGGTGGCGTCTTTAAACGGCAGAAACAGGTAGTCGTAATATTCTTCTTTCTGCAGAAGAAACTGCGACTGGTAAACGGCCAGTTTCTGCGGGCTCCCGTTCAGCGTAAACAGCAGCCATCCGTAAACGCGGTATTGTTTGGGTTTGCCGCTGGAAGTGGGAACAGGAAACCAATCGCCCCTGGCTTCTTTTTGAAAACGAGCGGTCACCCGGTAACGTTCATCTACCGGAAAAAAACGGAAGTATTGTTTGTCGGCGCCCGTAACCACCTGGTGGTTCTTTACGTAATCCGCTATAAAATGATCGACGCTGTCTTTGTAGAGATCCTGCGCATTGGCGGCAATGGTTGTGAATAATACCGCGAGATAAAGAAATACTTGTTTCATAGATGTGTTTTTTAATGAGCATGCGGTGCCGGTTGCCGGGGTAAAAATATTTCGGCGATCATACAACGGGCACTGCCGCCTCCGTTCTGCTCAATGGTGGTCAGCGGCGTATGCAAAATAGGGTTATAGGTTTCCAGTTGTTGCTTTTGTGTTTCAGAAAGGGATTGGTATGCGGCAGAAGACATCACCAGGAACCGCTGACCTTCCGTATTTCTTACCTGCAGGGCATTGCCGGCAAAATGCTCCATTTGTTCCAGGCTGATCCGTACAATTTCCTTACCGGTTTCCTTCAGCGCCTGTAATACCTGTGTCCGCTCGGTTTTGTCGGTAATCGCATCTGCAGCAATGATCGCATAATCTTCTGCCACGCTCATCATTACATTGGTATGGTAGATTGGGGTGCCGTTACCATCTGTTGCATGAAAGATCACCGGCGTAAAATCGAGCACACCGCAAAAATCAAGTAAGACCTGTTCATCCGTACGGGGCGAGAGACAGGCATAAGCCTTCTGATGCACACGGTCCAGTACCATACTACCTGTGCCCTCCAGGAAGCGATGCTCTTTTTCATAGCCGGTAAGATCTACCCTCGAATAAATAATGAACTGTTCTGTTAACTGATGAATGATGCCCTTGGTCCGCTCTGTTCTCCGGTTGGCGGCAAACATCGGGTAAAGGACGATTTGCCCGTCGCTATGCATGGAGATCCAGTTATTGGGAAAAACCGAATCCGGTGTATAAGGCTGGGGCTGGTCCTGTATCACGTGTACGTCAACCTGGTGACGGCTGAGAAGGGTCGCCAGCTGGTCAAACTCTTGCTGGGCCTTTTCATTTACATCCCAGTCGTCGGTGGCTTTTTGAAAAGCGTTATTTACGGCCGTTTCGGCATTAAAGCCAAAGGCAATGGGCCGGATCATCAATAAGTGGGAGGTTGTTTGCATATTAAAAAATATTTTAAGATCGCAGCTGCGATCACATAGCGGGCGCTTTGCGTTGCATGCCTAAATCGTATCGCGCAACAGGGGCATGCTCATACAATGAAAGCCGCCGCGGGCTCTGGAAAGTTCCGCCGAAGGAATAGTTATAAATGTATTTTTCAGCGTTGCTGGATCTACTGCTCCGCTTTCCAGTTGCGGAAGCAGTGTCTTAATGTCTACAATGGCAAAACCCTCATCCCGGAAGGCTTCCAGTGTTTTATCATTCCGGTCATAGCCCACCACTACACCATCTTTCAGGGCCAGCAGGTTACAGCTGTCGGTCCATTGCTCACGGAGATCAAAAGGGAACTCGTCGTTACCGGAGTGAATGATCGTCACCTTTCCCCTTACTTTCAGGTCTTTTTTGCTGATATCTACCAGCAGGTCTTCCAGGTGGGCAAAACGCACCGGCTTTGAAATATTATTCTTGTGGAACTGGATAATGGAAACAGCTGTTTCCGGTTTCTGATCCTCAATGGCCCTTAAGATCAGGTCGCTCATTTCTTTTTTAGCCTGTTTTTTTGAAAAGGCACCCAGCATTACCCAGGTGTCTTTTTTTACCTGTGTAAAGATCGTGTCGATATGCATATACTCCCGTTTCTGGGGGATCTGCACCAGGGTTACTTTGCTTACAATATTCTTTTTAAAAAGTGTGGTAGCTACCTGGTGGGCCGCGGCCATACTGGTACGTTCGCTGATACCGATCACTACATGCTCACTGCTCACCACCATTACATCGCCGCCTTCCAGTGTCACATTGTATTCATCGGCATCTACGGGCAGCAGGAAATGATAAGGACTGTCTGAAAGCTCAATGATTTTGTTCCGGTAATCTTTAAAAAGCGGATGGTTGAAGAAAATATATTTCATCAGCAGCGCCTCGCGCAGGCGTGCCTTTTTGGCTGGCTTATTTAAAAGGATATGATCCTTTATCACAATACCGATATCCCGGGTGAAAATGAAATTCGGCACGGGCGGAAACAGCATTTCCAGGTTGGAGCCGGTACCGCTGATAAAGATCCGGGCCAACTCCTCCGGTTTTTGTGTCAGCAGCATTTCCTGCGTCTGGTAGGAGCAATTCTCAATGGCGCAAACCGAAGCCACCAGTTTTTGCCGGATCGCGGCGTTGCGGAGTATCTCCGCCAGCAGTACCTCGATCTCGATCACATTTTTTGAGTGATGGAAGCCCGCACTACCTGGTTTAAAAAAGCGGTAATCATTTTTTGGATCGTCTATCGATTTTAAGCGCCCCTTTATCAGCATGGGGTCCAGGAAATACAATAATAGTTTTGTATAATAATCATATTCCTTACGCCGGATCGTATCCAGGTGCACAATGTCTTCAAATAACCAGTCCTGCGCTTTCGAGGGAATCACTTTTCCGATGCCGCTGTCGGGGCTGTGTACCAGTAATTTTTTTAATAAACCAATTTCCGATGTTACATTTATTTGCATATAAGGTTATTGAAACGCTAACGTCTGTTATTAACAAAAATAAGGCAATGAATGTTTGTGATCAAAGTTCTGTAATTTAATTAGCTTGCAGGCGGATGAGGAAAGCGTTTTTACAATTGCATATTGCAGTACTGCTGGCGGGTTTTACGGGTATTTTGGGCGAGTTGATTACTCTCAACGAAGGATTGCTGGTATGGTACCGGCTGATGATTGCGGCGGTAACGTTATGGGTACTGATGTGGGCCACCGGTAAATTGCAGCGACTATCCGTCAAAGAGGCGCTGAAGATCTGCGGTATCGGTTTTTTGTCGGCTCTGCACTGGGTGTTTTTTTACGCCTCCATTAAGTATGGGAATGTTTCCATCGGGCTGGTCTGTCTTTCGGCCGTTGGTTTTTTCTCCGCCATTCTCGAGCCCCTTTTCAACCGGGAGCCTATTAAGAAAACCGAACTGATACTGGGACTTTGTTCTGTTTTTGGAATTTATCTTATTTTCCATTTTGATGCGCAATACAAGCTGGGGATCATATTGGGATTTATTTCCTCTTTTTTTGCAGCCCTTTTTCCGATCCTGCTCAAATCTTCCATGAAGCGCACCAACATGCAAACGGTGCTTACCTGGCAGATGACCGGCGGGTTCATCACGCTTTCCCTGGTGATGCCGTTGTATTTACACCTGTTTCCCGTGACTACCTTGTTGCCATCACTGCCCGATTTTTTATGGCTGCTGGTGCTGGCCTGGCTTTGTTCGGTTGTGGCGTTCCAGTTTTCTATGAGCGCACTCAAAAAGCTTTCGGCTTTTACGGTAAGCTTGTCCTACAACCTGGAGCCATTGTATGGGATTCTGATGGCGTTCATCATCCTTAAAGAAAATAAAGCGCTGAACAGCGGGTTTTACCTCGGTTTTACGATCATCAGCCTTACATTGATCCTGCATGCGGTGATCCTGAAGCGGAATAACCGGCGGAAAGATTTGGTTTGATATTCCAGGTTCAAGTTTCGCGTTGGGTCCGTTTTACGCTTCATGATGATCGGCTAAATGCTGAAAGCTAAAAGCTGAACGCCTGTTCCCTGTTAAAATTTGTATTTAGAATTTCGATTGTCGTATCTTCCCGTATTCAAAGAAATGCATATGAAAACAGGCTTCGCAAAACAATTCAGCGTGTCGGACAATTTTAAACTGGCCGATCACCCTACCGATATTTCCCATAAGATCAACGCGGCCGATGCAAAAGATGCATTGAAAGAAATCCGCAAAGAGCTGAGTGCCTTCCAGGAAAAACTGTACGCCCACAACCGGTACAGTGTATTGGTATGTTTACAGGGAATGGATACTGCAGGTAAAGACAGCCTGATCCGGCAGGTGTTTAAGGCGTTCAATGTAAGAGGGGTGGTGGTAAACAGTTTTAAAACCCCTTCGGTACTGGAATTGCAGCACGACTATCTGTGGCGCCATGTCATAGCATTGCCGGAAAAGGGAAAGTTTGGCGTATTTAACCGGACTCATTATGAAAATGTACTGGTTACAAGGGTGCATCCGGAATATTTGCTCAAGGAAAATATGCCGGGAATCGAGGCGGTAAAAGATCTTCCCAAGGATTTCTGGAAGAAGCGCTTCGAACAGATCAATCATTTTGAGGAGCAGCTGATCGGTAATGGCACCATCCTGTTTAAATTCTTCCTTCATCTCAGCAAGGAAGAACAAAAGGCGCGGCTTCTGCGACGACTGGAAAAGGAAAAGCATCAGTGGAAATTTTCCCCGGGTGACCTTGCAGAGCGGGAACTGTGGAACCGGTATATGGGCTGCTATGAAGATGCCATCCGGCATACAAGCCCGGCAAAAGCGCCCTGGTATGCGATTCCCGCGGACGACAAAGATATCTGCCGCTATCTTGTAGCTTCGATTCTTTTGGAACGCCTGAAAACCTATCAAGAAATCCGGTATCCCGAACCGGGGCCTGAAGTAACCGAACATGTACAGCAATACCGGACGCAGCTGGAGCAGCAATAACCTAAAAATTCGGTTAATAAACGGCGCTCCCCTGGTTCTATAATATCCTATCGGAATAGTAGATTGATGCAGCTATAACTTTAAGTTATGGCCGATTGTCTTTATTCATTTCTGCCTTTTTGTGTGGCTGCTTAGTTTTGTTTCATAAAACAAGGCAGTACATGAAAGCGTTTTGGATACCGGCAGCGATATTTCTGGCAATGATCATAACATTGTTTGCAGAAGACGGGTGCGCCGGAAAAGCGAATGAGGCGGCGCCTTTGCAGCCAGAGGCTGCGGCAAAGCGTCCGGAGGGCGGCGTGTGGACGGGCTGGAATCATTACCAGATCCCGGATTACACAGAAGCGGGGCGGGAAATTCAATATGGTTATGAACTGATCGCCAACACGGCGCATTATCTGGGACCAAAAGGGACCGTTGCCGCATTAACCAATGGTATGAATTGTCAGAACTGTCATCTTAAAGGCGGTACCGTGCCTTATGGAAATAATTTTGGAAAAGTGTTTGCAACCTATCCGTTGTACCGGGCACGCAATAACGGTGTTCAGGATATTTACGAGCGGGTGAATGATTGTTTTCAGCGGAGTTTGAACGGAGAAAAGCTGGATACAGCTTCCCGCGAAATGCGGGCGATCTATGCCTATATTCAATGGGTTGGGGAGGAGGTGCCCAAAGGCAAAGTATTGCCCGGTACTTCCATTATGAAACTACCGTACATGAACCGGGCGGCTGATCCCCGGCGAGGGGAGTCTGTATACCAGATAAAATGCGTAAGTTGTCATGGAGCAGATGGGAGCGGAACCCTAAACCCGGAAGGCACCGGTTACCTGTATCCGCCTTTATGGGGGGATCATAGTTTTAATGACGGGGCCGGGTTGTTCCGGCTGAGCCGCATGGCTGGCTTTATAAAAAACAATATGCCATGGGGAACTACCTACCGCAATCCGCAGCTTACGGATGAGGAGGCCTGGGATATTGCAGCGTATATCAATAGCCATGCGCGCCCCCGGTTTGATCAGCATGAAGACTGGCAGATCCTAAGTAAAAAGCCGCTGGATGCGCCTTACGGCCCTTATGTCGACAGCTTTTCTGAACAGCAGCACAAATACGGTCCCTATGGTCCGATCGAGATCGCACAGGCGGCTGTAAAAAAACAGATAGGGCAAACTAAATGAGCGTAGAATAAAAATTAAAAATATGAAGCAGATTTTAATGGTCGTTGGCGGCCTGTTACTAACCGTAATGGTGGAGGCGCAGCAACTGACAAGAGCAGAGGAGCAGAACCGGAACTTTACCGGTGCGGTGGCCGTAGAAAAGCAATACCGGGTCATTTATCAGATGGATAACGGAGATCCGAAGATCATCGAAAAGGTAATCCGGAACCTGAACAATGCTTTAAACGATCCCCGGTTGAAAGGAAAACTAAAGGCCGAACTGGTGGCATTCAGCGGAGGAACAGATGCCTTCCTGAAGGGGGGGAAATATGAAGAAGCACTGAAAAGCCTGGTAGAAAAGGGCGTGATCGTGGCCCAGTGCGCCAATACCCTTCACGAACGGAATATAGAGCGGGGAAAGATCTACGATTTTATCGGTATTGTACCCAGCGGCAACGGTGAACTGATCCTGCGTCAGGCCGAAGGCTGGTCTGTGATCAAGCCCTGACGGAAGGATGGGGATTGAAACTCTTTAAAACCGGGTACAGCTACCTGGTAGCGGAAACCATTGCTTTATTGCTGTGCAAGGAAACCTGAAGCGCGGACGGTACCTCGCTATTTTACTAAACAATTACCAATGAAAAAAAAATGGATCATGATGCTGGCAGCCTGCCAGCTGTTTATAGAAGCTGCAGTGGCGCAGGAACATCGTTTTGACCCACCCTGGAATACACCACCCCCGAGTGGGGTTATGTTTACTGTACCCGGTGTGGATAATGTACCGGATCTGTTTGGAGATATTCATGACCCGCAGCTGGTTGTATTTTTTGCGGGCAACCAGTTTATGTGTATCGATGAATTGATTGCGGCATTTAAGAAGGCGTATCCCCGTTACACACGGGTTTTTGCAGAAACACTGCCGCCCGGTATCCTGGCAAAACAGATTGAAACCGGCTCTTTAACCATGGGTAACCTGCGTATTACCCTGAAGCCGGATGTATACACGGCCGGTAAAAGCCGGATCGATATAATGACACCCTTGTTCAGCGATACCGCAGCCTATGCGTATAATAAACTGGCCATTATGGTACAGAAAGGAAACCCGAAAAACATAAAAGGACTGAAAGACCTGGGAAGAAAGGATGTGCAGGTCGTGATGCCCAACCCGGAGTTTGAAGGAATCGGCAAGCGGATAGAGGCGGCCTATGTAAAGGCCGGCGGCGAGGCGCTAAAACAGGTAATTATGGAGAATAAAGTAAAGGACGGCAGCACCTGGCTCACCCAGATCCATCACCGGCAAACGCCCATGCAGATCCTTTATCAGAAAAGTGACGCAGGGCCGGTTTGGTATTCTGAAGCCTATTACCAAACCTTGTTACAGCATCCGGTAGAGCTGATTCCCATCCCGGACGAGGAAAATATCCAGGCAACCTATATGGCGGGCCGGCTGAAGACAGCGCCGCATCCGCAGGCAGCAAAAGACTTTATGCAGTTCCTGCAAAGTGCAGCAGCAAAAAGGATTTATAAGAAATACGGGTTTACCACTCCCTGAACAACCCGCTAACAAACATACCACACAAGTTGTAACAGCGTAAAGACGTTGGGTACAGCTGCTCCTGCAGGTAAGTACAGGACAGTTATATCCCGCAAGTTTTATTTATTCGTGCATCCTGCAGCTTTAATCAAGTGTTTGCCATTCCCGTTGTGTGCAGGGTTCTTTCTAATCAGCAGGAATGCTTTGATCGTGTGCTCAACCGCGGCGTATACTTCAGTCGTTTATTAACCGATTGCTTACTGGAGTACCCTCGATCTGCGCGACGGAGCGTAACTGAAAAAATGAATACCGGTGATACGACTGTTTATTTGTATTGGTTTTTTATGTTGTTGGGGGACTACTTCCCGGTGCCAGGTTTTTAGCGGCGTGGATGATCTGGGACGTGTGTTGCCACAGCAGAACACCGTTGGTGAAGTCAATCACAAAAAGCAGGTTGGCCTGTTTTATTTCCTGTGGCAGGGCGACGTGCATTCACCTACCTCGGAGCGCGTTTGGGACTTAAGTGAAGTCTATTTGAAGACGCCCGATGTTTTCCAGGACTTTAATCATCCCGGCTGGGGTGGCGGTGCGGGCATTGCCGGGCGGTATTATTTCTGGGGCGCGCCTGTGTATGGATACTACAGGGGCGATGATTATTGGGTGCAGTTGAAAAATATACAACTATTAACCGATGCCGGTGTCGATTTTTTAGTGATTGACGCCACCAACCGGCTGATTTATCCAACACAATCAGCGGCGCTCTTTAAGGCAATAGAGGCCGTTCGTTTACAGGGGAAAAAGCCTCCAAAAGTAGTGTATTATACAAATACCGCATCCGGTGCTGCAATGCAGGAAATTTTCGATACTTATTATAAAGAGGGCGCGCGGTACCGTTATCCGAACTGTTGGTTTTATCTTGACGGGAAACCATTGATCATCGGATTATCTGCAGAAGCAAAGGGGAAAGATTATGAACATTTTTTTACCTTCCGTGAGTCGCAGTGGCCAAATGAGGCCAAGAAGGCAAATGGCTGGCCCTGGATTGAGTTTCAGCGTCCCCAACAGGTTTATTATAATCAAAAAGGACAAAAAGAAATCATTAATGTTTCCACCGCACAACATCCCAACCTGGATGCATCCATGGGTGGTTCTGCTTTTTATGGCGCTTCCGGCAACTGGGGCCGCAGTTACCGGAAGGGTACCCCCGGTAACCCAGAGCAGGACTTACACTATGGGTACAATATACAGGAACAGTGGGATTTTGCAATCAGCCAGGATGTGCCGTTTGTATTTGTTACAGGATGGAATGAATGGATTGCCGGTAAATGGAAACGGCAATCCGGAAATAAAAACCAGGCATTGTTTGTAGATCAGGCCAGTCCTGAATACAGCAGAGATATCGAACCTTCACTAACGGCCGGGTTGCGCGACCACTATTACATGCAGCTGGTGGCAAATATCCGGAGGTATAAAGGATCACCCGGTATTCCGCCGGTATTCAAAAAAGAAGTGATCCGCAACTGGAACGATTGGGAGACCGTACCGGTGGTGTACGAAGATTATACGGGGGATACACTGCATCGTTCCCACCCGGGGGCACAAACAGAACCTGCGGTTATTTATACAAATACAACCGGAAGAAATGATTTAAAAACGGTAAAGGTTGCAGCCGGAAAGGAACGGCTTTATTTTTATATAAGTACCATGAACCCATTAACAACTGTTTCGGGTGAGAACTGGATGACGCTTTGGTTGAACACCGATCAGTCCTATACATCGGGCTGGTTGGGATATGATTACCGGGTCATTGCCGGAAATCAGTTGCAGCGGTTCATCAATCAAACATGGAAAACAATAGCTACGGTAAGCTTCACCATGCGGGAGCACCAGTTGATGACAGAGATCCCTTATGCCCTGATTGGCATTCCTGGTAAAGATGCCCTGCTGGAATTTAAATGGTCCGATAATATGCAGAAAGCAGATCCGTTGGATTGGTACACCAGCGGGGATGCAGCGCCCGGTGGCCGGATGAATCTGCTGCTACGTTTGAAGTAGCTGTTATTCATAAAGCAATAATGTATCTCAGGAATCGGAGCCGTTACCGGAACCGTTTAAGAGGTCGTTGCCGGTAAGCTGGCCATGGATGCGGTTGGTTTTTATGCAGGGAAGAGCAGGACGGTTGTCTGCTTTTAATGCGCTTTATTTGTAAGCGCCGGAAAAATATTCATTATGAGAGTTTGCCATTTATACCTGACGGGTTTTTGTTTTTTGCTGTTAGGCGCGTGCAGCATTACCAGAAAGAGCAGCGACTGGAATCGTATGGAACGCGTATTTACACATGCCCCGGATTCCATTCAAACCAGTGTGTACTGGTATTGGATATCCGACCATCTTTCAAAAGAGGGTGTTATCAAAGACCTACAGGCGATGAAAGCGGTGGGGATCAACCGGGCATTTATCGGAAATATTGGGTTAAACGACCTGCCGGGGAATGTTTATGGCAAAGTGAAAATCTTTACAGATGAATGGTGGGATATTTTGCATACGGCTTTAAAAACAGCAACCGAACTTAATATTGATATCGGGTTGTTTAATAGCCCGGGTTGGAGCCAGTCCGGAGGTCCCTGGGTGAAGCCGGCCCAGGCCATGCGCTATCTGGCAATCACAGACACCCTCGTGAAGGGGGGCGGCCGGTTTCAGGCAAAGTTAACGGCTCCGGATAAAGATTTTCAACCCGTGCATGTGCTGGCGTTTCGAGCTCCCAAAGACTATGGCTCAACCATTACAGCCCTGCATCCCCGGATAGAATCAAATCTGCAGGGGCCGGTGCTACAAAATCTCATCGACAACGATGTGAATACCGAGGTGGCCTTGGCGAAAGACAAGTTGAATGAACTGACCATTACTGCCGCCCAAACATTTACAGCAAGGAGCGTTACCCTGTATCCCGCCAAGCGCAATATGAGTTTTGATGTGGTACTGGAGGCAAAAAAGGGCAACCGGTTTGTGCCGGTAAAATCATTCCGGCTGGACCGGAGCAATAACAATCTGAATGTAGGATTTGAGCCATTTGCCCCAGTAACGGTTTCTTTTGAGGCCGTTGAAGCGAATGCCTATAAGATTTCAATAAAGAACGTGCACGGCGATGGAGGAATTGCTGAAGTGGAAATTGCTGCAACACCGCGGGTGGAACGATTTAAAGAAAAAACGCTGGTACGTATGCATCCCACACCACTTCCTTACTGGCACGATTATCAATGGGCGCCGCAGGCAGCGGTAAGGGATGCCGGCTATGTAATAAAGCCACAGGATGTACTGAATCTTACCAGTTATGTGGATCAGAGCGGTGTGCTTACATGGAATGTTCCGGAAGGGGCTTGGGTGATCTTAAATGCAGGAATGGTGCCTACCGGCGTAACAAATGGTCCGGCAAGTCCGGAAGGCGTAGGACTTGAAATTGATAAAATGAACCAGGAACATGTGCTGGCGCATTTTGATGCGTTCCTTGGTGAAATTTTAAGAAGAATACCGGAGCAGGATCGTAAATCCTTTAAAGTGGCCGTACAGGACAGTTATGAAACCGGTGGCCAAAACTGGACCGATGCATTTGCATCAAAATTCAAAAAAGTATACGGCTACGATCCCATACCTTTTACGCCCGTGTTTCATGGTTTTGTAATCGGTAGCCAGGAACAGTCGGACCGTTTTCTGTGGGATGTGCGCCGGCTGATTGCAGATATGGTGGCCTATGAGTATGTAGGGGGCCTGCGTGATATTAGTCATAAGCACGGCTTAACGATATGGCTGGAAAATTATGGGCATTGGGGATTTCCAGGGGAGTTTTTACAGTATGGCGGACAATCTGATGAAATTGGCGGGGAGTTTTGGAGCGAAGGAGAGCTGGGAAATATAGAGAACCGCGCCGCATCCTCTGCTGCGCATATTTATGGAAAAACAAAAGTATCGGCCGAATCATTTACAGCGGCCGGCAACACATTTGGCCGTTATCCGGCCATGTTTAAAGAGAGGGGCGACCGCTTCTTTGCAGAAGGGATCAATAATACCTTACTGCATGTATACATCCATCAGCCTTACGAAGGGAAGATGCCGGGGGTAAACGCCTGGTTTGGAAATGAGTTTAACCGCTACAATACCTGGTTCTATGATATGGGGGGCTTTATACGCTATATCAAAAGAAGCAACTACCTGTTGCAGCAGGGGCGCTATGTAGCAGATGTGGCTTATTTTATCGGAGAAGATGCGCCTAAAATGACCGGTGTGCAGGATCCGGCAATGCCAAGGGGCTACGCCTTTGATTATATAAATGCCGAAGTACTGCTAAACCGGGTTACTGTGAAGAACGGGCGCTTTACGCTTCCTGATGGACTTTCATACAAAATATTGGTGTTGCCAAAACTGGAGACCATCCGGCCCGAGGTGCTGCGCAAAATTGAAACATTGGTTAAAGAAGGCGGCGTGGTGTTGGGGCCACAACCGAAGCGCTCGCCCAGCTTGGCAAATTATGAAAAGGCCGATGAAGAAGTGCAGCGCATTGCGGCAGCCATGTGGAATGGGGTTGATGGTAAGGTTAAGACGGAAAATAAATACCAGAAAGGGATCGTACTGGACGGGCTGACACTGGGTGCAGTTATGGATCGTCTTTCGATGATTCCGGATGTGAAACTGAAACAGGAAGATCCTGTTGTATACCTGCATCGTACTTTAAAAGATGGCGAGCTCTACTTTATCGCCAACCAATCTGATAAAAAGATCCGTGTAGCACCCGCATTCCGTGTTTCCGGCAACGTGCCGGAGCTCTGGGATGGTGTAAAAGGAACGATGCGGCCATTGCCGGAATTTTCGGATAATGGTACGCAAACCACTGTGCCGCTGGAGCTGGACAGGTTCGAAAGCGCGTTTATAGTTTTCCGGAAATCCAGGCCTGCAAAAAGCAACGGGAACCGCAATTTTTCGGAACCTCAAAAAGTGATACCGGTCTCCGGAACCTGGGCGGTAACTTTTGAAAGCCCTGTTACAGGTAGTTTCGAGGTTAAAATGGATGCGCTGACAGACTGGTCTCAACACAAAGATTCAGCCATCCGATATTTTTCCGGTGCAGCTACTTATAAAATTGTCCTGCCTGAGTTAACGACAACAAAAGCGCAGCAGGTGTTGTTGAATCTGGGTGAACTGGTGGCCATCGGAACCGTTTCAATAAACGGGAAGGAAATAGGTAATTTATGGACGCCTCCTTATAAACTGGATATCACCGGTTATTTAACCAATGGTGAAAACACCTTGCAGGTGAAAGTGGTCAATACCTGGGTCAACCGTTTGATCGGAGATCTGCGACTGCCTAAGGAAAAACGAAGCACATGGTCTATCGTAAATCCTTACGATGGCAACAGTCCGTTACATAAAGCCGGGTTAACCGGACCGGTCACATTGGAGCTATATTAACTGGTAAATAAACAGGAATGCGGACAATCGTAAAATGGTAATAATGAAAAAAAGAATATTGTTTTTTGCTCTTTGGATATGTGGCTCTTTGCCATCGGGGATTGCTTTAGCCCAGCAGCCGGCAAACAGTAAACTGAAAAGTCCGTTAGTGCGGGAGTATGTATATCCAACGCGGATTGTTTGGCAGCAAGGCCAGGTTACAGGAACGGAACAGTTATTAAAGAAAGGCATCGGCCAGGCCAGTCTGAATAATTCCGATGTGATTGTGTTAAAAACAACCGAGAAAGGGCTGGCCAGCGTTTTGCTGGATTTTGGCAGAGAAATGAATGGGGCGCTGGAAATCATCACAGGCATGTGGCCTGCTCCCAATGGTCCAAGAAAAGTAAGGATTCGCTTTGGAGAATCAGTTAGCGAGGCAATGGCGGAACTGGGTGTGCATGGATCCACCAATGATCACGCGATCCGGGATTTTAACCTGATGCTGCCCTGGCTGGGAAAAGTACAAAGCGGGGAATCGGGTTTCCGTTTTGCAAGAATTGATTTGCTGGATGTAAATGCTGAAGCGCAATTGAAAGAAGTAAGGGTGATTTCCACCTACCGGGACATTCCTTACCTAGGTTCCTTTAAAAGCAGCAACGAACGGTTGAATAAGATCTGGGAAGTGGGCGCATATACGGTTCATCTGAATATGCAGGATTATCTGTGGGATGGGATCAAGCGCGACCGGTTGGTATGGGTGGGCGATCTGCATCCGGAAGTGTCTACCGTAAATACGGTTTTTGGTTATAATGAAGTGGTGCCCAGAAGCCTCGATCTGGCCCGTAACACCACACCGCTGCCCGGATGGATGAGTGGAATCAGTACCTATTCGATGTGGTGGATCATCATTCAGCATGACTGGTATATGCATCATGGCGACCTTCGGTACCTTAAGGAACAACAAGCTTATCTGAAGGGATTATTGCAACAGATTATGGGAAAGGTTGTGAATGGTAAAGAACAAATGGATGGGAACCGTTTCCTGGATTGGCCTTCCAGTAAGGATTCCGTTGCCATTCATGCCGGGTTACAGGCAATGACAATATGGAGCCTCGAGCGGGGAGGCGCATTATGTACTGTTCTAGGGGATATGGAAACCGCGAAACGATGCAGGGAAACCGTGACCGAAATGCGAAAGATCGTTCCACCGCATAATAATAGCAAACAGGCAGCTGCCCTGCTTTCCCTGGTAGGAATGATGGATGCCGGCAAGGCTTATTCGGCTGTCTTGTCTTTGGGCGGAGCAAAAGGCTTTTCTACCTTCTATGGATATTATATGCTGGAGGCAATGGCCAGGGCTGGAAAATACCAGGAAGCGATGGATCTTATTTCGGAGTATTGGGGGGGTATGCTGGATCTGGGCGCTACTACTTTTTGGGAAGATTTTGATATTGGCTGGATGAAAAATGCAGCCCGTATCGATGAGCTGGTGCCGGCCGGAAAAACAGATGTACATGCTGCGTATGGCGATTATTGCTATGTAGGTCATCGTCATAGTTTTTGTCATGGATGGGCGTCCGGTCCAACGGTATGGTTGTCGGAACATGTTTTGGGGTTGAAAGCTGTGGAACCGGGAGGGAAGGTATTCCGGTTGAAACCCAACCTGGGCGATCTTTCTTACGCAGAGGGAACTTTTCCAACTGCACTGGGTGTGATACGGGTAAAACACACAAAGGGTAAAACCGGCAAAGTGATCACTACGGTACAGGCGCCAAAAGGGATCCGTATTTTAAGATAAAAATGCAGGACGTTGTCCCGGATGCGGGGCTCCGTGATGATACATCAGCAGACTGCAAAAGGCGGACGGTAGGAATATCATAAATTCGTCGGCTGTAAAAACCACCCGGCCGGCTCCTAAACCCGCTCTGTACGGTCTTGCTTTAGTGTTATTGTAAAAATCGCTCCTTTGCCTTGTTCGGAGGTAACGGACAACGTTCCGTTAATCTTATCAAGCATTTCCAAAATGATAGCGCTTCCCATTCTGCCGTTTTTTACGGCTTTATCTCTATTCAGGAAATTTTCAATCTGGAACGCGTTGAGTCCCCTTCCTGTGTCGGAGATCTCTATTTGTAAACCTTCCGGTGCCGGTGCTGCTGCTATACTGATGGTGCCATTTTCCGTATTCTTGTTGGCGTTATCCACCAGGTTCCTTAGAATCAGTATCAATATATCTTTATCTGTATAGACCTGTATCGCTGTTTTGTGTATGGCAAATTTATTGTTATTGGTCTGCAGGATTTCCCGGAATAACGCCTCAATATCGCCGAAAAGTTGTTGCAGCGGAAAATAGGTCTTTTTTACATTGAAATGCTCCTGCTGACTTACCGCCCAGGAGAAAAACTGGTCGGTGAAGCGGCTTAATTCGCCAATTAATTGATTCAGGCCGATCACCTGGTTTAAATTATCCTCGTTGTTGCTTCCCCAATTCCTGATCAACGATTTTCCGGTAATTCTCATGGAAAATAACGGCGACCGGATATCATGTAATACTGTTGAAATGATCTGCTCTTTAACTTCATTACTCTTCTTTAGCGCTATTTCTGAATCCTCCAGCTGTTGTACGGCCGTAAGCAACTTCTCTGTCCGGAGTGCTACTACTTTTTCGATTTTCAATTTCTCTTTTTCCAGTTTGGCCAGGCGTCTTCTCAGGAATACATATCCCAGGCCAATAACCAGCAACACGATACCTACAAAGAACCAGCCTGTTTTATAGAAAAAGGGCGTAACGGTTATATGGATGGCAATATGGCCATTCGACGCATGGTCATCGCTTCCGGCCTTCCGGAACATTAATGTGTAGTCTCCGGCTGGCAATGTATTTATAGAAACAATCCCGGAAGAAGGAACCAAAATCCACGCTCCAGAACCTATTTTGTATTCCAGTTTCAGATCTTCCTTATTACCGAAAAAGGGACAAGCTATTTTAATATGCAGGGTCTGAAATACGGGTTTTAACCGGATCGGGCCATTGATGCTGTCCAGAGAAAGCTGCTGTCCGTCGATGCTTATTTCATCAATAAAAATTTTTTCCCGGGGAAAATCAGTTACAAGCCGGTTAGGATAAAATTTTATCAGGCCATCGATCGAAGGCAATACCAGCGTGCTGTCTTTTAGCCATTGAAAATTAGGATTTGCTCCGCCATTAAATTCATTCGTTCTTAATCCATTTCCTTTATTAAACGTAAACCAAAAAACAGAATTGGTTTTACCGGTTACGAAATCGGCCAATGCCTGAACGGGTACTTTATATAACCCGTTATTGGTAGGCAGCCAGAAATTCCCGTGATTGTCTTCTATAAACGCGTGAATGGAGCTAAACGCCCTCCTGGGACCAGGCGGTAGCGGATACAATGCATTATTTGTGTATAAAAAAGAACCTTTGCCATCCGTGCCAATCCATAGCCTGTTTTGTTTGTCCGGATAGACGGTCCGGATAGAAAGGGAATCAAGTACAGACCTGAAAATCGTATGAGTTTTAAGATCATACCATTTCAGCCCGGTAGCGGTTGCCAGCAGGTACATCCCGTTTTTTAACGGCACCAATGCCGTTGCTATGATGCCTGAAGGGAATTTTCTCTGGTAGATTAGTTTTCCTTCTGCCGTTGTTTTGTATAAAGAAGAATGTGTGCATAATAATAAGGTGCTATCTTCCTTAACCGGTATAATTACCATCAGGCGGTTATCAAGCTGGAGAAGGTTTCTGTCTATGATCCCGGTTCTCGAATGATACCGGGATAACTGATAGCCATTTTCAAAAAAAATCCTGTCCGCACTATCGGTGTAGGTTGCCCTGCTATCGCTGTTATACAACGGTACATACGAGGACGTATTATCGCGGTGCACGCGCGCGTTGTTTACAACGATGTCGTCTTCGGATGTCTTCGCGATGGTATAGTAGTTTTCCGGGCCTGATTTTTCGGGCATTTCAGGATAAATAAAATCCGACACTTTTATAGTGTACAACCCTTGTGTACCGGTTCCGATAAAATAAGTCTTGATATCCGGCCGGTAGGCGATGCAAAGCGGCATTTCCAGGTTTAAATTACTTAAAACACATTTGCTGTCTACTGCGCCATTCCTGTAAAAGAGTTCATAAAGATTTCCCCCGGCGTATATAAAAGCTCCCTGCTCGCACCATAAGGCTTTGAAATCGCCGTTAAGGAAGGGTTTATTGCGGGCAATTACTCCCTGAATACGTCCTGTATGATCCATGCCATTATTCCAGCATCTGGTCTGGTTGCCTGCCCATACCTGTAGGAAATAATGATCATTCAGTATTAAACTACCCAACGGTTCCATTTCGTTTGGCGTTAATTTCTTTATATGGTTTTTTTGGAAAAAATAAGCATCACTTCCCTGGAAAAAATAAATATCTCCGTTTCTCAATCCTCCCGACTTTTTTACAAGAGGAATTGTGGTACTACTATATATGCGCTGCCAAACACTATCGAATTTGAGATTTTTTGCAATGTAGCCGGTAGTAACAAAGCTAAGACTGTCGGTGCCAGCCAATTCGGGTATGTGCATATATATGGATGTGCTTCCCGCTATTTTAATATTTTGAAAATCAATAGTCTGCGCAAATATCGTTCCTGCCGTATCGGCTATCATGGCGACTATCCTTTCTCCTTTAAGGCCCTTTATAAGGTCACTTCCATACTGCCTGAAGTTGTTGTTGTCAAACCGGACAATGCCTGCTTCTGTAGCCAGCCAGCAGAATCCACTTTTATCGAATTGAATCGCTTTGACACTATTTTGGGGTAAGCCGTTTTCCGAGTTGTACTGTTTTATTACGTAATGATCTGCCTGTGGATATACCACGCTTTGAAAAAGGAAACATAAAAGAAGTAATCCGAATTTTATCGCTCCTTTCAAATAAAAGCGACAATAGTCATTAGCCATAGCATGTAGTAAAAGCCGGGCAAAATTACAGGATAATTTATGAGAATATGCAGACAGAGCCAATAGAGCTAAGCCGCAACATGCAATAGACCCGCAAAGGAAATTCGTAAAGCTGAAAAGATCGTTGATCATGGCGTTCTAATAATCAGCAGCATTGAATAGAAATCGGAACGTCCAGAACTGGCTGTGCTGCCTATTCGTACTTTCCCTTAAAGGTTATTCAAGTTCTACTATACTTTTTTATTGCGTTTTTAACAGCCAGTATATTGCAGCGATAGTACTTCAATAAGTGCCATTTACTTATGAGAATTATTTATCAGAAGCCGCTATCCATCTTATAAACTAAAAGTTGAACTCTTAAGAACCAAATCCTGAATTCACGACAAAGCCTAATATCAAACTAAAAAACATGAAAACAATGCGTACAGCAACAATCCTATTGCTAACATTCATTAGCATTTGGTCTGCCAATTCTTCTTATGGACAGACTTGCTATAGCAGCAGCGGATGCCAGGACTATAGTAATTTTGGAATCAATTCCTCTTCTGCAGCCACTTTGGAGTATGACAATTTTGTGTCTGCCTTTCACCAAAGTGTAGTCCGGGACGCTTCGGGCGACCTTAAAATATGGGGAGAGAGAACAGCTGCAAATGGCACCGGGAACCTGTTATCTCCTACCATTGTCAATAGCATTAACTTTCCGGGTCTTACCGGCACACCCCTAAAGGCGTCAATCGGAAGTTATTATGTCAATGCTTTCCAGAATGTTTTGTTGACAACTGACGGGCTATGGGCCTGGGGAAGCGCAGGGGGAGTAATTCCGGCGGCCGTAAAGAGCGATTCGAAGTTTGGTAAAGTGAGCCTTGGGCTGCCATCCGGCGTTTCGCCCTCGGATGTAAAAATGCTGTTCGCCACCTATCAAACACTGGCCATTACTACCTGTAGCGGAGGTGTTTGGGTACTTACCGGTCATACAGGGGCCATGCGCGGGGATGGAACCACGGGAACCCCCGCCAACTGGAATACAACCTGGGCACGCGTTCAAAAAACCGATGGCACACCTCTTACAAATGTAGTTGCCACCAGAGGTGCATGGGGCGTACTTATGGCACTTACCAGCACTGGAGAAATTTACACCTGGGGCAACAGAACCTGGTTAGGCTCCGGAGATCAGGCAGCAGCCTCAAGGACACAGGCCACGCTGATGCAGGCTCCTTCCACAACCAATGGCCCTATAAAAATGATAGGAGCAACAGCTGCTGTTAATTTGCCTCAAGCAACCTATTATGTACTATATGAGAATGGAAAATTGCTTTCTACCGGCGACAATGTTTCCAGGCAAAAAGGCGATTTTACAACGACCAGCAACGGCAACTGGGTAACACCTTCTTACCCGAGTACCGCAAATGCAAATGTTGCAGGAGCACCAATGGACAATATCCTTTGGATTTCGCCGAACGAGCATGATCCCACTTATCCGAGCATGAATGTTATTACCAGTGATAATAACCGTGTGTTTGCCTGGGGCATACAAAATGGAGGTAATCTGGGACGGTCTGCGGATGGAGCGCTCAACCCCGGTGAACCTGCAGATTTGGTAGCCGGAGGTATATCGATTGTGGAAACCGGTGGACACACAACCATGGTACTGAATAAATGCCAGGCCAATTTCGGTTACGTGGGACATAAAAGGGCAGGAAGCATGGGAGATGGAACATCAGCTGATGGCTACCAGAGCAACTATAGCTACGGAACCAATGGTCTCAAGGTTTGCGGTGCCGAGCAGCCCAATTTGCCGGAAATAAAGCTGGCCAATGCTCCCTCTGTTAACAGCAATGGGGAATACTGCCGCGGCACTTCGGTACAACTATTGCCTACGCCTGCCGGCGGCACCCTTGCCATAAAATCCGGGGCTGCTTATGCAACCCTGGCGGATAGCATTTTAAGTTTTACAGGCGCCGGATTGGTAACCGTAAGTTATACGGTTAACAGCGCGGGCTGTCCCAACCCGGTTGAAGTTGTGCGTACTTTTAACGTAGTTACCTGTACCCCAACCGTCACCATCAGTGGAAAGGTCTGGAATGACAGCGATGGGGATGCCAAAACCGAAACCGGGGAAAATGGTATTGCCAATAATATGTGGGCCAACCTGGTAGGACCTGATGGTGCTGTGATAGCCTCAGTAAAAATTAATGCAGACGGCACTTATACGTTTATAGTAAGTAAATCGTTGCTTACGGAGACCGGAACTTATTCAGTAGTGTTGACCAACAGCAGCAGGCAACAGGGCGTGCAACTTCAAAGTGCTGACACTCCCGCTAATGGTTATGGCTATACGGGAACCAACCGGGGCGCCGATAACACCGCAGATGCTACCAACCGTACCGGGAAAGCCAGTTTAGGGGATCTAAGCACCGCGGCAGATAATAGTACTGTTGCAAACGTAAACTTTGGAATTAGCAATGATCCATTGGTGTTGCCAGTGACATTCGGAGCCATTTCTGCGAAGATCGTTAATGGAAAGCTTGTTGTAAACTGGAGTACAATGAGTGAAACCAATAATGACCATTTTGATATCGAGATTTCAAAGGATGGTACCAGTTTCACTAAAATAGCAACTGTAAAAAGCAGCGCGCCAAACGGAACTTCAACCGGCACAACTGACTATAAATATGAAATGGACTTAACGAGCAGTACGGCCATTTTAGGCATTGGTATCCTTACGCTTGGAGGGTTGGCGCTTTGTTTCAGACGCAAGCGCAAGGGGCTGGTTGTTTTGGCGATGATTGTTGGCAGTACACTTACCATTGCTGGTTGTAAAAAGGTGTCTGCGGATCAGGTTAATAAAGGGCCACTTTTCCTGCGGATTGTACAGGTGGATGTGGATGGCACACAGTCATTTAGTAAAGTAGTAAAAGTGACCGCAGAATAAATTTTAAACAGGCAATAGCTGCATATTTGTCCAAAGTAGAAGAGGGGTAAGTCTTTACACCCTCTTTTGCTTTGTGCGCATACCATGTAGCTTCCCCTGATTATATATATGCCCGGAGATGTATTTTCAAATCGTTTTACGCTTATGCGTCAACTTTATCCGATCGGCATATCACTTTAAATGCAAGGTGAAATCGGGCCGCTCAGCCCCGACGAACCTGTGCGGAATTACTTTAAGCTGTATCCGGAGCGCATCAAGCCCGGTGTTCAACTAGAGTTCATCAAGCATTACCACCCCATTCTGAATGGCAAACTTGATAACGCCTGCAAGTGTTTTGGCATTTAATTTACGCATGATATTGCTTCGGTATTGTTCTATGGTACGTTCTGAAAGGCTTAGGTAATGACCGATCTCTTTCGTGGTCATCTGCTTGCATAACAGACGGATCAGCTCCAGTTCTTTTCCGGAAAATTTAGTATTACCAATAAGGTGTTTAACGGTGAAATCGTCGGTGGCCGTGGAAAAACGATTTACTATATGCGCTCGGGCCTCTTTGCAGAAATAGTCTCGGCCCCGCATTAGCATATGAATCGCTTTTATAAATTCTTCATCATCCTCGCGTTTGATAATATAACCATCAATCCCGGCCTTTAGCATTTTTATAATGATGTCAGGACTATAGGAAAACGAATAGGCCATTATCCTTGCGGATGGTAATTTCTCTTTTAGCTGCCGCACAAGCGAATCGCCCGGGATATCGGGAAGATAAAAATCTACGATGATTAGCTCCGGAAAATTCTGAAGCGCCTGGCTCATGCCCGATGCCCCGCTATGTGCCATATAGAACGATTCAAACAACCGGCCTGCTATCAGTTTTATACCATTAGCAACCATTTTATGGTCATCAATAACCAATATCGACTTGTATGATAAATGAGTGGTTTCCATTAAAATTTGCTAAACGGATTACACAATATAAGATGTCTTTTATATGATTTTAACTATGCAATAAGTGCAAGAAAACAAGTATCTGCCAGGATACTGATTTGAGATCACCTGTGCTCCTTTAAAGCCATGGCGGCTTTGTATAATATTCTTCAAATTCATGTCTCGTTTTTTTTATCCTGCCGTCCTTTACCCTGGTATGGTAAATGATCGCAACCTGGTTGTGTTTCTTAGGTGTTCATTGCAGCTCCGGAGATGGGTTCATTTGCGGTGTCATTATATTCATCGAACGTCGATTGGCCAACGTAAATGATTGAATTAAAATGATTCAAATGACTGTACAAAGAAAAGGAATAATGATGAAAAGGACGTTTTAAAAAATAACCGTTGGCGCTATCTGATCTGATATCCGTATATTTTCAATAAACTTATAGTAAAAATACTTAAGCGATTGCCCGGCTTTAGCAATATCTATAACTTGCGGTTGTCTATTAATATAGAGTAAATCATATAATCGTGAACAATACTGACATATTCCCAGGGTTTAATTTTTCTTATTCTGAACTTGAAAAGTATATTGAAGCAGCCGGAATTTTCACCATAATGCTCAAAAATGGCCGCATTATTCATTTTAAACCGGAGTATATACAAAAGTTCCATGAATGGCTGGCGTTCCACTGTATTACAAACCTGAAATCTTCTGTTTAACACAGGCGGGTGGAAAGGACTGTTACAGCCGGATCGGGCACTGGAAAACCAACTCAAAGGCAAGCTTCAAATTGTTTGCCCGTCCGTTACCAGTAAACTATTTAGAAGGAGCTATTTTATTGCAATTTTTCGAAACCGGGAACACCGGAGATCGGAGCAGTTGCTTGAACGGAAGAATCTGTATCCCATCCGGCAACGATGCAAGACTGAAATAAGCATTTCCTTTGAAATGCATCAGCCAAATGTGAAAACAGATTTTTTGGGATGAGCGGAAGCGGGCATGCTGGTATAGTGAAGTTGAGGATCCCGGGTTCAACCTGTTCCGAACTATGGGCTAAATTCGCTGGGTTCTCCAAGCCGGTAATTGTTTTGACAACCGGAGCGTCAATATCCCGGTAACATCTTAATGTAAAAATAAGGTGTTCTAAAGCGGAATCCTGGGGTGTAACAGGTATTTCGTTTTTCCTATTTAAGGTTCGCTAATTTTTATGCCCAATTTGGGCAATCCCCCCAATATCCTACATGGCCCTTTTGAACGATCTGGAGTTATTGTTCGTCAGGGGTGATGCTAGCCACTGAAGCATTCAGTAAAACAGAAAGCGCTGTTTCAGCGCTTTCTGTTTCTGGCGGAGAGAGAGGGATTCGAACCCCCGGACCTGTTACAGTCAACGGTTTTCAAGACCGCCGCATTCGACCACTCTGCCATCTCTCCGCGGCAAAAGTAAGGGTTGGTAATTTGATGACAAAAAAATGTTGCTTTTTTTTTGCTGCGCAAGCCTTCTGGACGCTCTGTTTCATCCGGTTCTTCTTTGCCGGCTATAAATAAAAATGCACCCTTTTAAATACCGGATGTGTCCGGGATTTTAGCGAAATTGCTGATACGGCTTTTCCAAACTTAGCGATGCTGTAGTTTATCTTCGATCTTCCTGATCAAATTCTTTCCGTTCTGGTTCTGGGGATTTAACAATACCGATTTTCTATAATTTTTTAGTGCGCTCTTCAAATCTCCTTTTAAATAGTAGGCTTCACCCAAACTATCATAGGCGTTTGACGAGCCGGGATGATTTTCGACATTCCGGGCAAATATTTCAATGGCCTGATCTACATGTCCTCCATTGAGCCGCTGATAACCACATTCATTCATGAAATCTTCCGGAGCTTGTATGGTGTATCCGTATTGTTTTGAAAGGCGCGCGAAGTGTAACGCTATATCCTGGTAAGATCTTACTGAGGCAGTATCCTGTGGATTAATAAACCAGTCTCCAAAAATGAACCGTAACCCATCGTACATACTCTTGTATCCTACAGAAAAATGATCTTCATTCATATACGTGTTATATTGCCATTTAAGGAATTTTGGGGCGAACTGCTTTAACTGAGTAACAAGCGAATCTGCAGCCAACTTCCCACCTGGTTCATTTCCCAGCGATAAAGATAGGTAGCCAGTGAGCTCAGAATGCGTTCTCAGGAAACCGGAAAACCGGCCGAGGATTTCCATATTCCCGCCATAGATCGCCGGGCTGATCACAATCTCCGATTGGAAGAGGCCGGGGTCTGCTTCTTTGCAGTACACTGCAAACAGACCGCCCAGGGAATGTCCTGAAAGTATGCGGTAAGGCTGGGTTCTGTAGTTCCTGTCTACATAAGGAATGAGTTCGTTTTTGATAAAGTTGAGAAAATCTTTCCCGCCGCCGGTAGTTGCCAGGCTACTGTCTATCCGGCCATTAAAGATTAGGGAGTGTATAGGAGTGAAATCTTTCTTGCGGTCGTTGTTTACAATGCCAACAACGATCAACTGGGGAATGCGGTACCTGTCCGATAAAAAGCGCTCCAGTTCTGTTACATAAGCGAAGTTCTGATCCGGATCCAACAAATACAGCACCGGATATTTTTCACGGGATGATTGATAGTTCGCAGGCGTATAGATCCATAAGGACCGTTGCTCGTTCAGGATTTTTGATGTGAACACTACCTTCTTTTGATCTCTTTGGGGAAGGTTATCATCCTGGGCCTGTAACGGCATTGATGAATGGATGAAAACAAATGCAAAGATCAGCCAGTTAAAGCGAGCATTTGAGCTTGGTCTGCGGGTGTCGTCAGCGGTTTTTAAGTGATTTTCAACCATATTATATGCATTTATGGTAAAAGTACTAAAGCTGCCTGAAACGAGGAATATGCGATTGATGGAAACGATCCTACTGATGCAGGGATTTTGAGCTGCTTTTATAAGCATGCACACTGTAAGACGCATCGTAAAAGCCTGGTTAAAATATTTGCCGCAAAGAGTATCGCGATCCTTATTAAGCTCATTCGCCGGGAAATTGTATAAGGCCTGCCGGAAGCTGATCTGAATTGTCCGTTTCGGGAGCTATTGGTTGTATCTGAAAGGTGCGTACGCTAAAGAGAGATTTTTTGAAGAGTGGAGGCCGGACAAGTCTGTTAGGATAATAAAAGATATTTTTGTCTTTTATTATTTTTTTGTTCCTATCTTTGTATAGGGTTCATAAAAGTGCTTCAGGAATAAAGAAGCAGCGCCGCTGATAGTTAGGTATGGATATCTGGAATAGGAAGCACAAACGCGTTTTATAGCCGCGTCGCTACCGGCGATAAGCGAACGGCGGATGCGCATGGCAAAGTATAACATTCAAATAAATAATTGTATGGATATTAATGAACAAACCGTTATCGGAGCGCTGGTGGCTGAAGACTACCGCACCGCCACTGTTTTTAAGACCTATGGCATCGATTTCTGCTGCAATGGTAACCGCACTATTGCGGAAGCCTGTGCAAAAAAAGGGCAGGGGCCGGAGATTCTGATCGGCGCATTGGAACAGGCGCGGAGCCAGCAGGGAACGGAGGGGCTGGCATATACCAGCTGGCCGGCGGATTTACTGGCGGACTATATTGAAAAAAAACATCACCGTTATGTGACCGCGAAAATTGCGGAGATTACTCCCTTTCTTGAAAAAGTGGCAACAGTACACGGGAGCCGGCATCCTGAGTTGAAAGCAGTGGAAGCGCTGTTTAAAGACAGTGCTGCTGAACTATCGGCGCATATGCAAAAAGAGGAAATGATACTGTTTCCCTATATCAGGAGCCTGGCGTCAAACGGAACTACCCGTGCACCTTTTGAAACGGTAGAGGACCCGATCAGCGTGATGATGCATGAACATCATATGGAAGGCGAACGTTTTGAGAAGATCGCGGCCCTTACAGGCAACTATACTCCCCCGGAGGATGCCTGCAGTACCTGCCGGGTTACCTTTTCTTTACTAAAGGAATTTGAAGAAGATCTGCACCTGCATGTACACCTGGAAAACAATATCCTGTTTCCCAAGGCGGTTAAAATGGAACAGGAAAAAGTCAATTAATCCAGATTCTGACGTGGCATCAAGATGCAGATCGACTATAATATACTAATCGCTTATGGGGGTGTTGCACGGAAGGTAGAGAAAGGTGCGATCCTTTTCCACGAAGGAAACATGCCGTATTTTTTTTACCAGTTGGTGGAGGGTACCGTAAAGCTGTATACAACAAATGCAGAGGGAAAGGATCTGACGCAGGGCATTTTCGGGTCGGGGCAGAGTTTTGGAGAGCCCCCGTTATTACTGGATAAAGCGTATCCCAGCACGGCGCAGGCAGTTACACCCTGTGTGCTGGTTAAGATCCGGAAGGAAAAATACTGCAAGATCCTGCAAGACTATCCAGAGATTGCGAATGCCTTACTTTACACATTTGCCAGGAGGATTTATAGCAAGGCGATGGCGGCCCAGATTTGGGTACGGCAAACGCCCGAGGAAAAGATCGTTCATTTTCTGGAGCAGGGCCGGAGCGCGGCAACAATAGAAAAACCGCTGCAAGTGCCTTATACCCGGCAACAAATCGCTGACTTCACCGGCCTTCGCGTGGAAACAGTGATCCGGACGCTGATCCGGATGAGCAACGACGGAAAAGTAAAGATCCTGAGGCATAAATTGTATTATTGATTATCGATGGAAGACAACAGATCGAAAAAATGGCTGCGGTGGGGATTGCTGAACCTGGCCCTGGTAGCCTTGTACGGTACCCTGATGCGCTATAAGATTGCATTTAATTTTCCGTATCTGGAGCAAAAAAACCTGTTGCATGCACATTCACATTTTGCTTTTAGCGGGTGGATCAGTCACCTGTTATATGCCGGTTTGGCACTTATAGCCAAACCCTATCTTACAGCTCCAAGGCGAAAGTACTATGATCGCCTTATCGCAGTGAATCTTGTCTGTGCCTTTGGTATGCTGGTGGCATTTACCCTGCAGGGTTATCAGGTCCTGTCCATTGCCTTTTCCACGCTGTCGGTTTTTGTTGCCATGGGGTTTGCAGTGCTTTTTATCGGAGACCGCAAGCGACTGCCCGCAATGCACCCCTCTGTGCCCTGGGCAACCGGGGGCTTACTATTCAATATCCTTTCGTCGGCGGGTCCTTTTTTTCTTGGCTATATGATGGCCACCGGCAATACAAACGCCCAGTACTACATGGGCGCTATATATTTTTATTTGCATTTTCAATACAACGGATGGTTTTTCTTTGGCAGTATGGCGCTTGCGGCCGCCTTAATGCCCGCTTTTTTCGCCCCGTCGGTAAAATATTTCCGGATATTTATCATAGCAGCTGTGCCCACTTTTTTCCTGTCGATACTTTGGGCTGGTCTTCCCGGATGGTTATATCTGGCAGCAGTTGCCGGCGCTCTGTTACAGCTGGGTGCATGGTTGGTATTGCTGGTACGTGCATACCTGCTGCGACAACAAAACAGATGCCGGTTATTTGTACCTCAGGCGCGGATCTTTTTTTATATGGCTGCGCTGGCCCTAACGTTAAAGTTCCTGTTACAGGTCATTTCCGTAATTCCTTCGGTCAGTCGCCTTGTATTTGGTTTTCGCCCGGTTGTTATCGCTTATTTGCATTTAGTATTGTTGGGTGTATACAGTATATTTTTAACCGGCTTTTATATTGTGCAGCGGGCAATCAGTTATACACTGCCAGCGAAAGTGGCAGCCTTTGTTTTTGTGTCAGGTGTCGTACTGAACGAGCTTCTCCTGGCCGTACAGGGCTTTGCCGCCTTTGGATATATCCCGGTTCCTTTTATGAATGAAATGTTGCTGGTTGCAGCCCTGCTGTTGCTGACCGGAGCTGGTGGACTGTTTTTTTCGCAAAGAACCCGAAGCTGAGCAAGGTTGCTGGCCAACATTCATGCCGGATGCTTATGAATGTTGACAATAGGGCGGAACTGGTCGGGCCTTAATCATTACAGATCTTTCTTCCTGAATTTTTTGAGTGAAAGACGAAAGGGGAGCAGTATCCACAAGCCCAAAAGAAGACCGGAAAGCACCAGGCCACCGGTGTCACCAAAAAAAATCCGGAAGACGGCCCCGGTATATCCCATCATGGCCGATTCATCCAGCCGGAGCAAAACAAGGATACGGCAAAGGTCTACCGGGCTTAGTGCGCAAAGCAGCACTGTCGGTTTTTCTATGGGGTAGTCGGCAAACTGAAGATAGAGGAAGAGGATCAGACCGTCAAACAACAGGGTGAAATACAGCCAAAGGAGGATGGAGATGCCTACCCCCTTGGCTTTATCACGGGTGAGCATGCTGCCAAGAAAAGCGATGGCCACAAATATCATTGAAAGCAGCACTCCGGCCGTGATCATGATACCGGCCGTAGCGGCATCCGCAAAAACAAGCAACGGGATTCCTACTCCCAGAAGGTAGGCGACCGTCATGCTAAGCGAAAGCCCGGCGAATAACGCTTTCCAGATCATACTGCGTTTTACGGGGTGGCTAACCAGCAGTTCTATAAACTCGTTATTATTGTAAACATAAATGGTGGCGAATAATACAGCAACCAGGGGTACGGCCAGTAACACGATATGGAGCACGGTTAGTAAACCTTTTGAAGCATTGCCTTCCAGACCAAAAGCGCTCCAGGAGAAGAGTGCCAGTATTACCGTATACACGATGATGATCCGGTTTTTTAAGATGTCGAGGGTTACGTATTTCAGGATTCGGATCATGCGGTTCCGTTTTTTAAAAGATGAACGAGCGCTGCTTTGATGGAGTTTTGGCCGGTGGACGTTTTGAGTGCTGCAATATCCTGGTGGAGTAATAACTTGCCTTCCTGCATAAAGATGATCTGGGTGACCAGGTCTTCCAGTTCGCTCAGTAAATGAGAGGTGATGAGTATGAGACTTCCTTTATGTTTTGCCTCCGTTATTTTGCGTTTGAGTATTTCGGCGGCTACAGGATCCAGGCCTGCCGTCGGTTCATCCAGGATCAATACGGGAGGACGAAACAGGAATGCCAGCGTAGCACTTACTTTTTGCGTGGTTCCCCCACTGAGGGTACGCATTTTCTTTTGAAGCATTCCGGCAATGTTAAAATGATGAAACAATTCGTAATCGGCCGGCTCACTGCAATTGCGGATGTGTTGAATCATGTCCAGTATCTGCCCGATAGTCATATTTTCGGGGTATCGGCCAATCTGAGGCATGTAGCCGATTTGTTGACGGTACAAGGTGTCATTTTTTATATCCCTGCCATTAAATACGATGCTCCCTTTGTCGGGCAGTACCATGCCAAGTATAGACTTTATCAGTGTGGTTTTGCCACAGCCGTTTGGGCCTGTAAGAGCGATGCAGGCCCCGCGTTCCAGGTGGAGATTCAGGTTGTCCAGTACCTGCAGTCTTCCAAAACGTTTACTGATATTTTGTATCGAGATCATAAATTATAGGGGATCATGTGTGGTTTGTTGTCAATAAAGTGCTCTGGTGTCAGTGTCGGGATTATTTTTTCAGACCGGTCGAGTAGTGTGGCCATAAAACTCCGGTACAATAACATCACGGGGGGATTCTGCTCCACGATCATGGAATACAGGCTGAGCGGACGGTAAGGTATATCTCCGGTCTGATCCCGGTTGAGGTCATAGCCTTCATACTTGTCCCAGTAGTTTTCCGAAAAGCTGTTCAGCGTAAGGGTTCCGTTGGTGGCAAGGTCAAATGTATTGCCGGTGAAATTGTTACACCGGATTGTATTATCTATACAGTTTGCCTGTAAGCGCATGCCCCATCCGTTTGCCTGGAATAGATTATGCTCGGTAAGGATGCGGTTGCTGCCATCAAAGAAAATGCCGGTGGTGTTTTTGAGGAACCGGTTACCGGAAAGGTAACAATCCGATAGCTCCTTAAACAATACTCCATAAGCAGCATCACCCCAGCTGCCTTCGAAGGTATTGTTCATCATCACTACATTTTTTGTGAACATCACCGCTACTCCGGCGCCGTTATTTTTAAAATAATTGGTGATGTATGCATTGTTGTGCGAAAACATAAAGTGTAATCCGTAGCGGAGATTGTTTGCTGCAATATTCCGCCAGATGACTGAGTGTGTTACAAACTCAAAATAGATTCCATCCCTGTGGCCACTGATCCGGTTGCCGGTTACTTGGATGCTGTCGCTTTTCCAGCAATGAATGCCATTCCCGGAAAGATGTTCTTCTTTTTGTGACGCAGCCAGTACATTGTTTCTGATAATACAGTTTGCTGCATACTGCAGATAAATGCCAAAATAGTTATTGAGTAGTATATTCTGTTCGATAACCACACGATTGGCATCGTATACCTTAATGGCCCCGGGGTCTGTCATTGCCGACCGCCCGGAATTCCGAAGTGTTAACCCTTTTATGGTCACATCGTCGCTTTTCACAGAAAGGATTTCACACCGGAGTGCACCATCCAGTACGGGCCTTCCATTGCCGGCTATATATACTGGTTTGTCGATAATGAGGTTGCCTTCTTTATAAATTCCATGATCAATGATGATGCTGTCACCTTTTTTACTGGCTGCCAGTGCTGCCCGGATACTTGCAAACGGCCGGCCCTTGCCCACGTGCAGGGTGCTGGCGAAGGTTCCCGCGCCGGGTACCCATATCAGGAAGAATAACAGCAGACGAGGAAGATGCTTAGTGCAGCCCATCATGATTATTGCTTTTTTGAGATTGCAGGCTCCGGCACACATCCGGCCAGCTTATCGGGGTTGTTTGATAAGCGGTTGCGCGAGCAACCGCTGCGTTACGGTTTGCAAACGCGGCACTGTTTCCACCCATCGGGCTACGCAGTAACTCGTGTTGCAGGTACCATGCTGTGGCAGCCTCGGTAAGCCGGTTCTCTTCTGTAAAATCACTGATGTAATAGTGTGTTTTTTCCGATAGTTGCGCTGAGGCGGCATAGCGGATCATACAGGCCAGGTCATCAAATTTATAAACGCGGCCTTTTACGGTAACGAGTTCTGCGGCGAACCTTCCGTCGGATATGGTCATTTTACAGAAATCGCAGGCATCCCGGTGTAAGGTAATCGGAACGGGAGCGGCGCTGTTGCAGGATATACCGCATACGCAGATAAGAGTGATGATGAAGGCAGGTTGGGGCATGCGGTGCCGCCTGCTCAGGAGCCGGCCTTCGGTCAATACGGCGGCAAGCGCCAGGATGCCTGCACCTATAAAGAGCCAGCCGCCAATAGCGGGGATGGAGTAGGCATAAAAGTTGAGCAATTGCTTGGCCCCGATAAGCGGTGGCTGATAGGCCATGCCCGGAACCTTTATTGCCGCACTGGGATCGAGGTTGCGGCCATAATCGAATTCCCATTTCCAAAAATCGGCCATTGCCACAATGCCAAACAATAAAAAAGCAGCTAAAAGTATATAAAGCCCCTTTTTGCGACCGGTAAGCGCCACAAGGAGAAAGCAGGCGGCATAAGCAACAATGATATAGGGAAGAACGGCGAACTCGGTGAAGTCCTTACTGTGTAAGGTTTTCATGCCGATATAATGGTTGAGGCCATTAATGATGTCAATGTCGCCGGCGATTTTATAAGCCCATATTTGCAGTTCCAGCCCTTCCGGGTATTGTGGAGCGTTAAGGTAAATACTCCACAGTGGCACAAAAAGCGACGCAATCAGCATCAGGGCTGCCAGTACCAGAAGGGCTTTGGATAAGGATGAAATCTTTGGATGCATTACAATGATATTTATATACACGAACAATGAAGCGCCGGAAGATAAGGCGTGTTGTTTTGAAATAAAAAAGGGCATTACGTGTTAAACGCGCCGCCCTTTTCCTGAACATGGCTGATGTTCATTTTATTGGACGGCCGGTTCTGCTTTCTTCGGCTTGTCGCCCAGGCTAAAGCTCAGTGGTACATTGCTGCCCTTGGGGGAAACTCTTACATAGCCCGACATTTCCTGGTGAAGCGCAGAACAGAAATCGGTGCAATAGATCGGGAACATGCCGGTACGATCGGGGATCCATTTAAGCGTAAGGGTTTCGCCGGGCATAATAAGCAGCTCTCCGTTGGCAGCCCCTTTTACCCCAAATCCGTGTGGAACATCCCAGTCCTGCTCCAGGTTGGTGACATGGAAATACACTTCATCTCCCAATTGTACGCCCTCGATATTATCGGGGGCAAAGTGCGAGCGGACCGCGGTAATATATACATGTATTTGGTTGCCCCGGCGTATCACTTTTGTTTCGGCCTCCCCTTTTGCAGCATAAGGATGTCTGTTGGCATTGATGTCGAAGATCTTTAATTGTTTCGGCAGCAGCAATGAAGCCGGTACTGCCTGTGCGTAGTGAGGTTCGCCAATAGTGGGAAAGTCAAGGATCAGTTCCATTTTGTCGCCGCTTATATCATAGAGCTGCGCACTTTGCGATAATTCCGGTCCCGTGGGCAGGTAACGGTCTTTAGTAATCTTATTATACGCCACCAGGTATTTGCCGAAAGGCTTTTTGGTATTGCCGCCCGGTATCATCAGGTGCCCTACAGAATAGTAAGTTGGTTGCCGGTCAAGTACTTTAAGATCTTTTATATTCCATTTTACCACTTCGGAAGATACAAAGAAGGAAGTATAGGCATTACCGTTGGCGTCAAACTCAGTATGTAGTGGTCCCAGTCCCGGTTTTTGTACTTCGCCGTACAGTGCTGCTTCGTATTTGATCACAGGCAGACCGGAATATTTTTCCGGTTCGAAGTTTTTTTCAGCGATGGCTTTTTGGATTTTGTCATAACTGAATACGGGTAATAGTGCGGCCAGCTTACCGCTGCCTACGATATACTCTCCGGTGGGATCCACATCACAACCGTGAGGTGATTTAGGGCAGGGGATGAAATAAACGATGTCGGGGAACTCGGTAACGTCCAGTACGGTTACTTCTGTTTTGATTTCAGATGTAGCGGTATGTGTTTGTTCGTCATATTTATTATGCGCATATTTCACGGCTTGTTTTTTCCCTTTCCCGGCCTTTATGTACTCCTCCGCTTTTTTCCAGTTAACCGCCATAATAAAGTCTTTATCTCTTTTCGAGGCGTTTACTTCCAGCAGGGTGTTGGCCTGTTCAGAATTATAACAGCTGAAAAAGAACCAGCCGTTTGATTTTCCCTTTCCGCTGCGGGCCAGGTCGAAGTTCACTCCCGGCGTTTTTAGCTGGAAGGCAATATTCATATCGCCGGTTTCCTTATTAACGCTTACAAAACTGATATGACCTTTGAAATTTTCTTTATAGGTGCTGATGGGTACATCTCCGGCTTCGCCGTCTTCGGGAACGCTAAACCGGGTGCCGGCAACAATATATTCCGAATTTTCGGTGCCGAAGGGAGAACTGTGATTGCCGGCGCTATTGGGAAGCTCAATGATTTCGGCCGTGCGAAACGTTTTCAAATCGACGCGTGCAAGCCTTGGCGTATTGTTTCCGTTTACGAATACCCATTTCCCGTCGGCCTGGCCATCGGTCATCGACATTTCCACGTGGTGCAGGTCGTCCCAGGGTACAAAACCATGTGAGGTATTGAGCATCGGTTTTGTTTCTTCGCTATAACCCCAGCCTTTTTCAGGATCGACAGAAAAAACGGGGATCACGCGCAGCAGCCGCCCGCTGGGCAAACCATAAACGCTGAGCTGCCCGCTAAATCCACCGGAAACAAAATTGTAGAATTCATCATATTTGCCCGGGGGAACATATACCTTTGAAGCAGCATCCTTACTCACGGCATTGCCGGCGCTTTTGGGTTTGCATGAAGCTGCAGATAGCAGGACTAGGCTCAATATCAGCAGTGAAGGTTTATTTATTTTTGTAAACATAATATATATACGTTTTAGGTAAAGGTTATGGAAGGATGCAACATCTGAAAATGAACAGTACCGGAACAATCCTTTGTTTCGCTGTTTTATATTGTTCGGGTTTTATTTGGCACCGTCATTCTGGCGCATGAATTCAAGAATACTTCTGGCTTCATCCTCCGAAAGGTTTTGGTTCGGCATACGCACCAGGCAAAGCTCCAATTGTGCCTGAACCTGGGGGTCTTTGTCAATCATCGGATCGGGATTGGTAATAAAGTTCAGGATCCAGTGCGGCGCTCTGCGCTCGGTCACTCCTTTCCATCCGGGACCAACCAGCTTTTCTGTGGTTGTTTTGTGGCAGGAAAAACACTTGGTTTGAGCAATGGCTTTACCCTGTCCCGCTCTTGCGGCATCCGGGGCTTCCAGCTTTACGTTGGTTTCGTCAAATTTTCCTTCTCCGCGTTTGGGATCATATGCAGCAGGCTCCTGTGCCGCATTTTGAGCGGGTGAGGCAATTGCTTTTTCCGTTACCGCTCCGGTATTCCCGGAGTTGCCACAGGAGCTTAAAACAATCATAAATGCCAGGCTGAGGATGGGCGCAATTTTCTTCTTCATTTTATCATTGATTTTGATTCGGGTTCAAAAGTAGTTTGTGAAGGGGTGCTTGTTTTATGATCTGGATCATAGAAAGTGATGACTTTAGGCAGATGATCAGGCAATTTATAGGGATTACTTGGGGTTTTATGGGGGCGTAAGGGCTACCGGCCAGGGGCACGGCTGTAAAACAGCGTCGTTTGAATACCACCCACCATTGATATGCGCTCTTTTCTTATTTAAATCAGTTAAACACGTTGGTCTATTTTTCTTTCCTGGATGATCATTTCCGGAAAGAATCACCAGGCCGGTGAAACAGGGGGTGTAGTGGAAGGGAAGGGGCATGCTAAGGGCTCGGGTATGATTGGGAGCGGCACGGGAGATGTAAAGTAGGTTAGCGGTGTGTAAATGGTAAGAAACATGTAATGTTAGCATGCACAGGTACAAAAAAATGGACATACTAAGCATACGAGCATATCCATTATCAACCTGTAGCTACCATGCGTCTCAAAAGCACCTCAGTTGGCTTGTTTTAACTAGCAACGGCACATTTGCATCAAAAAAACAGGAATCGTAAATTTTTTACAGGTTCTGCAATTTTGAATGAAGCAAAGGTATATCTTTAATCATTATAAGTCACCGGCCGTTGACTTAAAACGATTAAGCAGTTCCGGATAATTGAAAAAATATACTTACTTGCTGAGAATTGCGTGTTGTGTGCAAAAGCCGGGTCTATTTTTTGTAAATATTTAGTTTTTTGTTGAAAATATTTCTAATATATCTAATGCGGGTCCCGGGGGCCTGCTTCCCAACCATCATGGCCTTTGAAGTTTGTTACCATGAAAACAAAACAAAAAAATACACAGGAGCCGAAGCGGGATAAGCAGAAATCCATGCAAAAATTGCTGCATTCGGTAGGGGCAATCCTTGAGAAAGACGGGTACAAGGCGTTAAAAGCACATCGTATTGCGGCGCATGCAAAGCTTGATAAAAAACTCATCTATAATTATTACGGAAGTTTGAGTGGCCTGATTGACGCGTATCTGAAAGAAAATGATTTCTGGAAGCGCACGGAGTTAATAACGGAGCAGTCGCCGCTTACCGACCTGCCGGCAGAAACGGTAATAGAGATTTTAAAAGGGCAGTTTACATTCCTGGAGCATTCGCCGGAGATGCAGCACATCATCCTGTGGGAATTGAGTGAAAAGAACCCGCTGCTACAGGATATTCTGGGTGAGCGCGAACGCTTTGGTGAACAGCTGTTCAAGCTGTCTGATAAGTATTTTAAAGGATCTTCGGTAAACTTCCGGGCGGTGAACGCGCTCCTCGTGTCGGCGATTTACTACATTACCCTGCATTCCCGGTATCATAACAATACGATCTGCGGTATTGATGCTACTGCCAAAAAGGGGCGGGAACAGATTTTTAAAGCGATAGAGCAGATCATCCGCTGGTGCTACCGGGAAGCGGAAGGTTCCCGGAATGCATAGGGCAGGCCGGCCGGAAATCACCAATCCTCAATCTGGTTATGTCAACCGGCGGTTCGCGGCTTCCGGAATTCAAAAAGAAACTCCGGGTATTGCTGGCTTAGCCGCCGGTTCTTTTCTGCTGCAACTGTAATGCAGCATCTACCAATGCGGTCTGGCCCAGCTGTTGCTCTACTTCCACAATGGATTTAAACAGGTTGTTCCGTGTATCGGTTACCTGTGTAATGGCCTGCACCAGCAATGTCCATACCGGCTGCATTTTTGCTACCAGTAACTGCCCCTGGGAAGAAAGGCTCAGGAGGCGTTTTCGCTCGTCGGCCGGGTGTTTTTTTGAACGGATCAGCTTTTTTTTCTCCAGCTCCTTTAAAAGACTGATGGTAGAAGGGTGGGTGTATCCGATTTCCCCCGCCAGCTCCATTACACCCAGCACGCTTTTTTTATGAAGCGCGTAAATCACGGGAAACCATTTGGGGTCAAAGTCAATGCCGCAGGCCTGGTATACTTCATGTCCCTGTTTGCGGATGCGCTCGCTCAGTCGCTGTAGCCGGGTGGCCAGTGCCAGGATGCCCGCTTCGTCAATTATATGCATCTCTTTATGGGTTTTTAAGTGAAAGGGTATAAAACCGGTTGTCAACCGGCATCCTTGGAAAAAAGGAGGGAAGTTCCGTCTCGGCTACCGGGGTAAAGCCCTGCTTTTCATAAAACCGCATTGCAGCTTTTAGCAGGTGAACCGTGCCCAGGTAAAGGGTTTTAATCTGCTGTTGCCGGCAATAGCGGATCAGGGTATCCAGCAGTTCCCGGGCTATTCCTGGCTGCGCACCCCGGTATTCTTTTTTTACAAACATTTTCCGGATCACACCGGTTTGTGCTTCGGCGCGGATCAGGGCAATGGTGCCGGCCAGGGTGCTGCCGGAAAAAGCACCCCAGAAATTTCCGCCGGGTTCTATATAGAAGCGTTCAATATCCTGCAGATCAGGCTGGCCTTCCAGCGTAACGGGTACATTGAATTCTACCTGCTGGATGTGTAAGATCAATTCGATAACCTGCGGTATATCGGCGTTGTTCAGTTGCCGGATTGTAAACATGGTAAAATGTGTTTTAAAATGCAAATATAGGTAGTTAGCTACGTATTTGACTACCGGATCAGTTTTTTTACGGCCTGCAATCTTGTCCGCGATGCCAGGGGCGGCTCCCGAACGCCATCGCATTGCAACAGGGGGGCTTGGCCGCCGGTGGTAAATACGCTTCAACGCTTCTGTTGTAAAAAGCAATCAAAACGTAGCTATATTTGTACCTATGTTAAGGCGCCCACTGGAAATCATAAGCAGTAGTTTTCGTATGGCCATGCAGGAGTTATGGAAAAACAAGCTGCGTACCTTCCTGTCGCTTTTCGGTATCACCATTGGTATCTTTTGCATCATCGGGGTTCTGGCTACAGTAAACAGCCTGCAACAAAACATACAGAATGAAATAAAGACTCTGGGATCCAATACGATCTATGTGGATAAATGGGATTATGGGGGCGGACCGGACTATCCCTGGTGGAAATATGTGAACCGGCCGGTTCCCCGTTACGATGAAGTAAAGCCGATTAAAGAGCGGACGCCTAATGCCCGGTATGTGGCTTTTACCCTGCAGGGGAAGGGTAACGTGGAGTTTTCGGGGTACCTGTTAAACGGAGTGAACGTGTATAGTGTGAGCGAAGAATACATCAAGATCCAGCCGCTGACCATGGGATTTGGTCGATTTATTTCTGATGCTGAGTTTAACTATGGTACCAATGTGGCTGTGATCGGCTACGAGATCGCTGAAAAGTTGTTTAATGAACCGGAACTGGCGGTTAATAAAATCATCACCATTGCCGGAAAAAAGATCATGGTGGCCGGGGTGATCGAGAAACAGGGGAAGCAGATGATCGGTGGCTGGGGATTTGATCAAAGCGTGATCCTGCCTTTTCTGTTTGGGCGTACCATCTACAATGAAGAAAAGACGGACCCGGTGATTATGGTGCAGGGCCGGGAGCAGATCACCAGTAAGGGGTTGAAGGATGAGCTGATGGTAACCATGCGAAGCCTTCATAAACTTAGCCCGAAGCAGGAGGATAATTTTGCGTTGAATGATATCAATGATATCGGCGACCAGGTGGAAGAGGCATTTGCGGGATTGAATATCGGAGGGGCCGTGATCGGAGGAATCAGTTTGATCGTTGGGTTGTTTGGCGTGGCCAATATCATGTTTGTTACCGTAAAAGAACGAACTTCGCAGATCGGTTTAAAAAAAGCCCTCGGGGCCAAGCGTCAGATCATCCTCACAGAGTTTTTGCTGGAATCGGCCTTTCTCTGTATGCTGGGCGGGTTGATCGGTTTGTTCCTGGTATACCTGCTGGCACAGATCCTGAGCAGGGCGCTCGATTTCCCGGTATTTATATCCATTGGAAATATGATCTGGACCTTTCTGATCTGCGTAATCGTGGGCGTGGTTGCGGGCATTGTTCCGGCGGTGCAGGCGGCAAAAATGAACCCGGTGGTGGCGATCCGGAGTTGAGGGTAGCAGGCAATAGTCAATGGTTAATAGTTAATGGTGAATCAATGTCGTTTCCAAGGAACACGAAGGGGATTTTTAACATCCAGGCTCCCATTGCGGCCGTTGTAGAAACTTTGCGTCCATCGCGTTAAATCTGAACTTCAGATTTGGCAGCAGCTTTGGTCGTATTCAACAATATATTATACGGCACTGTAGACGCAATCAGCGCAACTTGTCGCGCCCGGAGGTGATCTGCAGCAGCTATAAAAAACGGTAAAGAAACCGGCATTGAATGTGAATAGATATCGAATAAAATAAAACAATGAGCAAGATCAATATACTGGCAATTGAATCGAGTTGTGACGAAACTTCTGCTGCAGTTTGCAGCGATGGAAAAATATTATCCAACCGGATCGCCACACAGGCGGTACATGCCGAGCATGGGGGCGTCGTTCCGGAGCTGGCATCGCGGGCACATATGCAACACATCGTACCGGTGGTGGATGTAGCCTTAAAGCAAAGCGGTTTGCAGCTGGAGGAGATGAACGCGATCGCCTTTACCCAGGCCCCGGGGCTGATCGGGAGTTTGCTGGTGGGCGGGCAGTTTGCCAAATCGCTGTCGCTGGCATTAAATAAACCATTGATTGCGGTAAACCATATGCAGGCGCATGTACTGGCAAACCTGATTCCTGACGATAAACCATCGTTCCCTTTTCTTTGCTTAACGGTAAGCGGCGGCCATACACAAATCGTAAAATGTGTTTCACCGACTCAACTGGAAATTATCGGAGAAACCATTGATGACGCAGCAGGTGAGGCTTTCGATAAGGCTGCAAAAATGCTGGGGCTGCCTTACCCGGGCGGACCCCTGGTAGATAAATATGCAAAAGAGGGTAACCCGGAGCGCTTTCAGTTTCCCGAGCCAAAAATACCGGGGTACAATTTCAGCTTCAGCGGACTGAAGACCGCTATTCTTTATTTCCTGAGAAACGCAGGTACTGCCCAGGTGTATAAAGAAGCGTTTGCTGCCACCACGGAGGAACGCCAACGTTTTATAGATGAAAACCTGCGGGATATCTGTGCTTCCATTCAGAACCGGATCATCTCAATCTTGTTGAACAAATTGAGCAAGGCTGCAAAAGACCTGGGGATAAAAGATCTTTGTATCGCTGGCGGCGTATCTGCCAATAGCGGGCTGCGCAAGGCTTTCAAGGAAATGGGCGAACAGAAAGGCTGGAATACCTTTATTCCCGATTTTCAGTATTGCACCGACAATGCCGGTATGATCGCCATCACCGGGTACTATAAATACCTGGTGCATGATTTTGCAGATCTGTCGGTGCCCTCTATGGCGCGGGGATTTTAGTTCAGCGTTCCTGGTTCAATGTTTAGACCAAACCTGAACTTTGAACCAGGAACTTGAAACCAGGAACCTGGAACTTATAGCAGCCCTGCCAGCTCCAGGCTTTTCTTCTTTAACTTCCGTTCCTCGATATCTTCAATAATGCCATCGGCTTCCACAATTAAGGAAGTGCTGTTCTCTTTCCACCAGGAATTTTGTTTTAATTTCTGTAATGCAATTACGCCGGATAAATATTTGCGGCTCTCCTGGGCATGCCATTCCTCGATCCATTCGAAGTCTTCTTTGGGAATATTCGCCAGGTCGGTGAAGCTTACAAATACTTTGAGGTAAATGGCATCGTTGAGTTGATGCGGCTTGTGATGGTAGAGTTTTTTATACTCGTAGCGGTATTCATAACGCAGGGCAGAGATATCGCTGAGTACTGCAGAAGCGGTAGGAAAGCTGCCTGCACCTTTACCATAAAAGAACTGCTGATCTGCAAACCCGCTTTCGATGACCACACCGTTGTACTCATTTTTTACAAAGGACAGCGGACTGTCGGTATTTACAAACTGGGGCAGTACATAAGCGCCCACGCCGCCGTTGATCAGTTTTTTAGCTTGTGCTACCAGCTTGATCTGCTGTCCGCGTGCCTTGGCTACCGCTGCGTCGGTTTTGGCAATATTCTGAATGCCGTTAAACAGGATATGATCCGGGTGCGCCACAATTCCATAGGCATGAAGCAGCAGGATGGTCCATTTATTGAGGGCATCGTATCCTTCTACATCCAGGGTGGGATCGCTTTCTGCAAAGCCCAGCTGTTGCGCCAGGAGCAACGCGTCTTTAAACGCCAGGTTCTCTTCAAAGATCTTGGTAAGTATAAAGTTGGTGCTTCCGTTTACGATGGCACGGATACTGTGTAAAAGATCATTGTCGTAATATTCCTCCAGGTTCCGGATAACGGGTATGGAGGCGCAGGCAGAGGATTCGTACAACAGGGACCTCCCGGTTTTTTGTTGCAGCTGCAGCAACGCCGGCAGGTTTTCCGCGATCATTTTTTTGGAAGAGCTAACTACGTCCTTTCCATTTTTTAATGCAGTGCTTACAATTTCAAAGCCGGCAACAGCGTCGTCGATCACCTCTACGATCAGGTTGATGGAGGTGTCGTTTAACAGCTCATTGCGGTCGGTTGTAAACAGGTCTTCCGGAGCATTTCTTTTTTTTCCGGGATGCTTGATGCAGACTTTTTTGATCGAGGCTTTCAAAGAAGGCGTTTGCTGCAATACCTTATACAATCCTTCTCCTACAACACCAAAGCCAAATAGCCCGATCACTAATTCTCTATGTTCGCCCATTATTTTTATTTTATCGCCACGCTCTTGGCATGACGGGTTGTGAATTTTTTTATTGCCTCTGATATCTGGTCAAATTCCAGCAGGAATCCGTCGTGCCCGTAGTCGGAGCGGATCAGTTTCTCAATCGCTCCGGGAATATGTTCGGCTAAAAATTCCTGTTCTTCCGGGGGAAATAACAGATCGCCTTCCAGGGCCAGCGCCAGGGTTTTTGCCTTAATGGTTTCCAGTGCCTTAATCACGCCGCCACGGCCGCGGCCCAGGTTATGGCTGTCCATACTTTTACTAAGGGCATAATAGCTGAACGCATTGAACCGTGCTGCTAGCTTGGTGCCCTGGTAGCGCTGGTAACTTTCACTCCGGAAAGCTTCCAGTTGTTCATCAGAATGTTCGGATTGCGTTTTATTATAGGCCGTAGCATTACGATAGGAAAGCAGGGCAATACCCCGTGCTACTTCCATGCCTTTCAATCCTGCTTCCGGATTTTTCGTTTGCCAGGTTTGATCGGCTTCAATGGCAAACCGCTGGGAAGCGTTAAAGGCTTTCCCCCAGGGCGAATGTACCGCGTTGGTGGCCAGCGGAACGATGTATTCAAAGAGCTCAGGGTCCAGTACCGCCCATTCCAGGAGTTGTTGACCACCGGTGCTGCCGCCAATACCGATCTTGATTTTTTGAATGCCCAGCTCTTTTTGTAACAGCTGGTAGGCGCGTGCCATGTCGCGGATCGTGAAGAACGGAAAGTCATGATAGTACGGCTCTCCGGTTGCCGGGTTCAGATCCAGCGGACTGCTGCTTCCGTAACAGCTGCCCGGCATATTTACGCAAATAATAAAATCCTTTGCGGGATCAAAAGCCCTTCCTGCACCAATCATTTCGGGCCACCATTCATGCGGGTTGCTGTTGGCCGTCAGCGCATGAAAAATCCATACAATATTGGATTGTTCTTCATTGATGCTGCCATAGGTTGTATACGCCAGCCGCAGGTTCTGAAAGCGGACACCGCTTTCCAATACAAAGGGAGCTGAATATGTAAATACGTGTTGTTGCATTCTTTTTGAAAGACCTGCAAGATGTTCACCGATCTGAATAAGGGGAAATCTTGCAGGTCTTGTTTTTTACTTGTTAAAAACAGCCGCAAAAGCCTGCTCAAAATCTGCTTTAATGTCTTCGATATGCTCAATACCAAGGCTGATGCGGATCAGGTTGTCTAATACACCGGCACTGGCTCTTTCGGCTTCACTGAGCTGCTCGTGTGTGGTAGAGGCGGGATGAATGGCCAGTGTTTTGGAATCGCCCACGTTTGCCAGGTGGCTTACCAGCTTCAGGTTATTGATAAAGGACCTTCCGTTTTCAATTCCGCCTTTGATGCCAAATTGCAACACACCGCCAAAGCCGTTAGTAAGATATTTTTTGGCCAGGTTGTGATAAGGACTACTTTCCAGACCCGGGTACCATACAAACTCAACTTTATCGTGCTGTTCCAGCCATTCTGCAAGAGCAAGGGCATTGTCTACTGTGCGTTGTACACGCAGGGAAAGCGTTTCCAGGCCCTGAAGCAGCAGGAAAGAATTGAAAGGGCTCAACGCAGGTCCGAAATCGCGGAGGCCTTCTACCCGGGCGCGGATGGCAAAAGCGATATTGGGCAGTCCCAGCGGGTTGCCTTCTCCAAATACCTGCCAGAAATTAAGCCCATGATAACCTTCCGACGGCTCGGAAAACTGCGGGAATTTACCGTTCCCCCAATTATAATTGCCTCCGTCTACAATGATGCCGCCGATGCTGTTGCCGTGCCCGCCGATCCATTTGGTGGCTGCTTCCACTACAATGTTCGCGCCATGCTTAAGAGGTTGGAACAGGTAACCGCCGGCACCGAAGGTATTGTCTACGATCAGCGGCAGATCATATTCTTTTGCCAGTGCGGCAAATTTTTCAAAGTCGGGCACATTCAGCCGCGGGTTACCCAGCGTTTCAATATAGATGGCTTTTGTTTTATCGTCGATCAGCGGACGGAAGCTGTCTATATTGTCATCAGCCGCAAACCGTACGTCAATACCCAGCCGTTTAAAAGAAACTTTAAACTGGTTAAATGTGCCCCCGTATAAGAAAGGAGAAGTGACAAAATTTTCGCCGGCCTGCAACAGGTTGGTGATGGCCAGGAATTGTGCGGCCTGCCCGGATGAGGTAGCCAGCGCAGCAACGCCTCCTTCCAGTGCGGCAACCCGCTGCTCAAATACATCGGTGGTCGGATTCATGATCCGTGTATAGATATTGCCAAATTCCTTTAAACCAAAAAGATTGGCAGCATGATCTGCATTTTTAAAAACATAAGAAGTAGTCTGGTAAATCGGTACGGCACGGCTTCCGGTTGTAGGATCCGGTTGCTGGCCGGCATGCACTTGCAAGGTGTCGAAATGTAGTTGGTTACTCATAAAAAATGATGCATTTAATAAAGTGAAGAATGATGTTGAAATATGTAAGGGTCGTTAAAGAACACCTGTTGGGGTATAAGGTAGAAGGTATGCCGGCTAGGGCATACAGCAGATGCAGCAACACATTACGGGCGTAATGTACAAAATAGGATATGTTGCGTTTTGTTTCATGCAGACTACGAATTTAGTAGAGTTTTGTTTCATATTCAAAAAAATTACAGGCAGCAGTTCGCCGTTGCATAAAAAAAGCCCACCCGGATAAACCAGATGAGCTGTTCTATTAAGTTTTTTAATATGCTACGATCCGACTTATCTTCCTCCCGTTTTGCGGGAGCTGGAATTGGCACCTTGTTATCCTCATAACAGGTTGCCAAGGCTTCACAGGGCCAAACCCTCTGCCTTTCTTGATAAGGTTTCCCGCCGGGGCGGGAAAATAAAAAGAACTATAAATAACCTTTACCAGGCCGGCGCAAAGGTAGGAAACAAAAAGGAAAGAAAAAAGCCCAGGATCAATCCCGGGCTAAGAAATTGTATTTCAGACAGAAATGCAAACAATTGTTAGCTTAATAATTAAATGTTGAAAATTATTCTTTATTTATTCGTTGTTTGTTTTAAAATATCTAATTGTTGATCTTTAAAATATATTTTTTTTAGATTTTTTCAAATTATATTTTTGCTGTTTCAACAAAGTTTCAACGCAATATGCTTACAAAGCCATTCGAAATCCCCGGAAAACAGCTCAAGGCAGCGGGGTTAAACCTAAACAACCAGATCCATTACCAGTTGTCCCCTGATGAGCTGGTAGATGATGCGCTTATGAATCACCAGGGGAGGCTGAATGATACCGGGGCCCTGGTTATTTCTACCGGCAGGTTCACCGGACGTTCGCCCCGCGACAAATTTGTTGTGAAAGATGCTGTAACAGCAGCAACCATCGATTGGGGAAATTTTAATAACCCGATCGAGGAATTCTATTTCGACCGGATCCTGGAAGACGTGCGCAATTATTTAAACAGCCGCAAAGAGTTGTGGGTAAGAGATGCCTATGCCTGTGCCGCACCGGAATACCGGCTGAATATCCGGGTCGTAAACGAGCTGCCCTGGATGAACCTGTTCGCGCACCATCTTTTTTTACGACCTTCTGAAGAGGAGCTGGAGCATTTTGAGCCGGACTGGCATATTCTGTCCGCGCCTTCCCTGGAGCTGGATCCGGTACGTTGCGGCACCCGGCAGGGCAACACTACTGTTGTAAGCTTTAAACATAAAATGATCCTGATTGCCGGCAGTGCCTATACTGGCGAAATCAAAAAAGGGGTTTTTTCAATATTGAATTACCTGCTGCCGCAAACCCGCGGCGTGCTTAGTATGCATTGTGCCGCCAACAAGGGAAAGAAGGGTGATACAGCCCTGTTCTTCGGATTGAGCGGTACGGGAAAAACAACCCTGAGTACGGACCCGGACCGGAAACTGATCGGCGATGATGAGCATGGCTGGGATGATAACGGTGTGTTTAACTTTGAAGGAGGCTGCTATGCAAAGTGTATCGGACTTTCTGCGGAAAAGGAGCCGGAAATCTATCGTGCAGTAAGAAAAGGGGCGCTTGTTGAAAATGTTAGCTTTTTCCCGGGTACCAACCGGATCAATTTTGATGATGCTTCGGTTACTGAAAATACAAGGGTAGCCTATCCCATCGATTTTGTGGAGAACAGTGTTCCGGAAGGAACCGGTGGCATTCCCAGGAATCTATTCTTTTTAACCTGTGATGCTTATGGAGTGCTGCCGCCCATTGCCCGGCTCTCGCGCGAGCAGGCGCTGTATTATTTTATCAGCGGCTACACTGCAAAAGTAGCGGGCACTGAAACCGGGGTTACGGAACCCAAAGCTACTTTCAGTGCCTGCTTCGGTGCCCCCTTTCTGCCGCTGCATCCTGCGCGTTATGCAACGATGCTGGGCGACCGCATTGCCCAGCACGGTGTAAAAGTATGGATGGTGAATACCGGCTGGACGGGTGGCGCTTATGGCACCGGAAGCCGGATGAAACTTGCAGACTCCCGGGCAATGATCCGGGCTGCGCTGAACGGAAGCCTGGATAATGTCATTTATCACAAAGATCCTGTTTTCGGCCTGATGATACCGGGTACCTGCCCCGGTGTGGATCCGAACGTATTAAACCCGAGCCAGACGTGGCAGCACCCGGAGGCCTATGATGCCCAGGCGCAGAACCTGGCAGCACAGTTTATAAAGAACTTTGAAAGCTACGAAACTATAGTTGCAGCAGCAGTAACGGCGGCCGGACCGAAACGTTGATAGAAAGCTAGTGTTTGTTTTATGAAGGAGCCACTGGTAACAGTGGCTTTTTTTATGGCACCGTTTTTACAGGCATATAATTGTTCGGCGCTTTCTTAGCGATAGCTAACCGCAACCAACGCAGCGCGATAACGATGCTGCCACCGGTTTTCATTGGGATCGTTGCGGTGCTTGTTGGTAAAAACGAACCGCAAAGATCGCAAGGATGTTCGCGAAGTGTGCTATGTGTTTTTGAGCGATGATTAATCCGGCTTTCTTTGCGATCGTTGCTGTAAAAAACAAACCACGAAAATACGCGAGGATTTTCGCAAAGTAGCGAAGGAGGTTGTAACGATGCTCGCTCCGGTTCTCATTGCGTTCTTTGCGGATGCTTTGCAACCGTTGCGGTAAAGAACAAACCACAAGAAATACAAAAAAACTTCAGCGTTTCTGCGCCTCTGCGGCCTTCTCAAATTTCGGGTCTATAAATTCCCATTCTTTTATATGCGGATGCTGATGCTCTTTTGTTGCAATGGCCTGCATCTGTTGGATAATGCCGGGGTGCCGAGTGGCAATATCATCTGTTTCACGCAAATCTGTTTCCAGGTTGTAAAGCTGCCAGGATGCCCCTTTGTCTTTCTGTACACCGGTACGTATGCCTTTCCATTTTCCAATCCGGATTGCCACCTGACCTCCCTTTTCAGGATATTCAAAATAAAGATAGGGGTGTTGTTGCTGGGTTCCTTTGCCCAATAGCTCCGGTAGCAGCGAAAGGCCGTTAACGGCATAGGGCAACCGTTGCCGGATAAGCTCGGCAAATGTGGGCATCATATCATATTGCACGGAAAGCAGGGCACTGGTTTTGCCCGCAGGAATCTTGCCCGGCCAGCGGGCGATAAAGGGCTCCCTGAAGCCGCCTTCATAAACATCCATTTTCAAACCGCGTAGTCCCTGTACGCTGTTAAAAAAAGCGGCGTCAACCCCGCCGTTAAAAGTAGCTCCGTTATCGCTGGAGAACAGGATCAGGGTATTTTGATCCAGTCCCAGCTTTTTGATCTCATTCATAATGAGGCCTACCTGGTCGTCGAGACAGGTAATCATGCCGGCATAGGTGGATAGCGGGTATTTAGATGCTGCATAGCCATTTTGCCCATAGTAGGGCTTTTCATCAAACTGTCCCTTGTACATATTGATGTATTTTTCCGGTACCTGCAGTGAGACATGCGGAATGGTGTAGGGCAGGTAAAGAAAGAAAGGTTGTTGCCGGTGTGTACGGATAAACCCCAGTGCTTTCTCCGTCATCTTATCAATGGAATACACATTGCCTTTGAAATAATCAAAGTCGCTATCGGTGGCGGTTTGCGGGTTGAGCTGCCGGTGTACCCAGATGTTGGGGTTGTTCAGCGTGTCCCATGTATGGTTTTCCCAAAGATGTGTGGGATAGTAATTGTGCGCCTGTTTCTGATCGAGGTATCCATAAAAATAATCGAAGCCCTGCAATAATGGGTGCCCCGTGGTATGTACAGATCCCAAGCCCCATTTTCCGATGGCTGCTGTTGCATACCCCGCATTCTTAAAAAGATGTCCCAGGGTGAAACTGCCTTCGGGCAGCGGCATCTGGCCGCCTTCCAAACTGTCCGGGAAGCCTCCCAGTTCATAGTTGCCTCTTATGTAGGAATGTCCCCCATTTTTTCCGGTCAGCAGCATACAACGTGCCGGTGCGCATACCGGTGTGCCGGAGTAGTGTTGGATAAACCGCATGCCCTCGGCGGCCATCTGATCCAGGTGTGGCGTTTTGATTTTTTGTTGACCGTAGCAACCCAATTCCCCGTAGCCCATATCATCGGCATAAATGTAAATGACATTGGGTTTTTGTTGGGCAGTGATGGTAGTAACATATACAAACAGCCCGGTCATAATGAGCAGTATTTTTTTCACAATGATCTGTATTTTACTGGCAGGAGCCAGTATGGTTTTGTAATTGTATTTTGAGATCATGCTCCTGAGACCGGCCGGCGGAGATCAGCGGGTTACAAAATGGAACGAGCAGGCACGAAGGTAATGTATTTGTAAAAAGCCGCATGGCTGTTGGTGTTGTTTGTGCAAACGAATGCACACCGGTGCTGATTTTTTCGTACAGTCTTCAATACTCTCAATATTTTAAATTTACTTTGCGCCAGTGTTTGCCAGTGCTGCTTGTTTAAAGAAATTCGTACTTAAGCGCGTCTGCAGGAACCGGGAAAGCCGGGTGGGTGTTGTATATTATATGAAGGAGGGCGTAATGGAAACAGAATGGCGGCTATTGGCTGTCCTTATCGCGGCAGCGCATTTTGTTTGTTGTAAATGTATATGTTGAACCAGGTACAAGATATCAGGGATGGAAACCAAAAAGCGTTCGAGGCGTTCTATGCGCTTTGGTCGGAGCGTGTTTTTTTTCTTTTTCTGAAAAAAACCGGCAACGAGGCCGATGCTGCCGACCTTACCCAACAGACGTTTATTAAGATGTGGCAATACCGCTCCGGACTCTCCGATACCCATTCATTAGAAACCATGCTGTTCCAGAATGCCCGGCTGGTATTTATCGACTGGTTGCGTAAAGAGGCCACGCAACGGAAACGCCGGGCCGTGGCCGAAGCATTTTATACACAATCCCCGGCAGTATTAACGGATCATGAACAGCTGCATCTTGCTATCCGGCGGCTGCCGGCAATGCGCCGTAAAGTGATCCGCTTAAAGCACCTGGAAGGCTATTCCTATAAAGAAATTGCTGTTTTAATGAACCTGTCGGTTAAAACAGTAGATAACCATGTGCGGCAGGCGCTGAAACAATTGCGCAGGATGCTGACCACTGTATTCTTTTTTTTATAATTTTTTTTTTCCGCTAGGGGATTTTTTATTTGCAAACGTTATACATAAATGAAAATGGATAATGCTGTCACAAAGGAGATGGTGGAGCGGTTCTTCGACAATCAATCGGATGAGGCAGAGGCTGAAAAAGTAACGGCATTTCTCAAAGCGCACCCCGAAGTACTGCAGCACTATATTCCGGATGCGGCATTCCGCCAGATGCCGGAAACACAGCAGCTGGAGGAGCCGTGGAAAGCAGCAATGTGGAAGGCTGTAGCACAGGGGATCAACAAGAAGAAAAAAACGCGCTATTTACAAAAGATGCTGGCAGCGGCAGCCGTGCTGGCACTGGTTTTGGCAGGATATGCGTTGTTAAATTTCCTGGGTGGCGGCAAGCGGGGAATCCGCCATACGGAACCTGCATTTACGGTTGTTGAAAATCCTTCCGGAAAAGAAACGGCGCTGCAATTACCCGATGGATCTGTGCTGCGGTTGCAACCCGGCAGCCGGGTAGAGTATGCGGGCACATTTAAGGAGCAGCGGCAATTGTGCTTAACAGGAACAGCTTATTTCAAAGTAGCGAAAGATTCACTGCATCCTTTTCTTGTAGAGGCAAACGGCATACGTGTGCGGGCACTGGGTACCGAGTTTTGGGTACAGGAAAACCGGGAGCAGGCAACGATACAGGTAGATCTGACGGAAGGAAAAATAGCGGTGCGCGATCTGGATCATGCGGCCATACTGGAGCCCGTGATCCTGGTGCCGGGGGAAGGCGTGCTGGTAGACCGCAGGAATGGCGTGGCCCGGGTTATACGGCCCGCCCGGAAGGATGCCGCCGGGATGGCGGCTCATAAAGCAACCCCAGCGGCCCGCGGGCAGTTAACATCCGCGCATGGAGCGGTAGTGTGGGGAAATAAGGCCTATTCGTTTAACCGCGAAACATTGCGCCGGGTATTCGACCGGATCGAACAACGGTACCACGTAACGATTGTATTAAAAACAAAGGAGATCGGAGATTACCTGTTTACAGGAACGATCATGTATAGCGATTCGCTGGATGTTTTACTGGAACAACTTTGCCAGTTGAACGGATTGCGGTATCAAAAAAGTGAGAACCAAATTACAATAGAGAAAAACGATTGACCCTGTGGGCATACGGATAACTGCCATTCCTTTACAGGAGCATTCCGTTCATTTTTTAAAGCAGCGTCACTGTGCTGAACAGGGACGAACAAAAGCACATGCGTTTTGAACAACTATTTTATTGAATATAAAAGACAGGTAACTATGCAGTTAAAATTTTATCGCGTTTTAATCGCACTGGTCATGCTTTGCTCCCTGCAGGGCATGGCACAACACAATGCCGAAGTGCGGGGATTGGTATTGAGCCAGGGAGGCGAGCCGCTTCCGGGCGCTTCGGTTAGGATCGTAGATGTACAAAATCCTGCAACGGTAGTGCACCAGGTCACGGATGCAACGGGCGGGTTTGCCGCCCAGATGGTGTATGGACGTTCCTATGATCTTTATTTTTCGTTCGTGGGATACCGGAACGACTCATTGAAACGTTTTTCACTGAATGCCGGGGAAAAAAGCAGCATTATGATGCGGCTGGCGGCCTTACCCGGTCAAATGGATGAAGTGGTGGTAGTGGGATATGGTACGCAAAGAAGGGTAAACGTGATCGGTGCCATTTCACAGGTAAACGCTAAGGACCTCAATAACCGGGCGGTTACACAGGCTACCCAGGCACTCACCGGTCAGATGCCGGGTGTTACGGTCATCCAGCGTTCGGGGCAGCCGGGAGGGGGCAGTGCAGGAACGATCCGGATCCGTGGCGTTGCATCCTTTGGTGCCAACCCGGATGCATTGGTATTGATCGACGGTATTCCCGGTCAGCTAAGCAATATAGACCCGAATGATATATCAAGCATATCGGTGCTAAAAGACGCTGCATCGGCAGCAATCTACGGTTCAAGGGCGGCAAATGGTGTGATCCTGGTTACCACAAAATCCGGACAGGGGATGAATGGAAAAATAAAGATCAGTTATAATGGTTATATCGGCACGCAACGGGCCACGCAATATCCGGAGTTTGTGCATTCATGGGAATACGCGCAGGCACGCAACGAAGCCACACCCGGTACTTATACGGAAGAGGAGATCCGGAAGTTTCGCGATGGCTCGGATCCAGATCATTACCCGGATGTAAATTATATCGACCTGATGTTTAAAAAAGGTACGTTACAAACGGGGCATAATTTGTCTGTGGCGAATAAAACCGCCAATACCGATTACCTGCTGTCGCTGGGCTATCTTTATCAAAACGGTATTGTTGCCCGGAATGATTACCAGCGCTACAACCTGCGTTTTAATATGTCGAACCGGCTGGCCGAAAAATTAAAGCTTTCAACAAGACTGTCTGCCACGCAGGAGCTCAATGATCAGCCCGCTCCGTCGGCTACCCAGGACTTCAGTGATATGCTTACGGCCATCAGCCAGGTGGTGCGGATACCGGCAACCTTTCCTTATCTGCTCAGCAATGGCGATTTTGGTACGGGCCTTGCCAACAAGGGTACGCCTTATACCTATCTTAATAATGAGTCCTTCTTTAACTCAAAGTGGACGAACCTGGCGGGTAATCTGCGGCTCGACTGGGAGATTGTGCACGGGCTTACGCTTTCCGGCATCGGCGGATATACCAACAGCTCCAACTGGTCGCGGCGGTTCTTATCGAGCCAGGTATTGAATGCCGCGGTGAGGCTGGGGCCGGGGAACCTGACCCAGAACAATGAAGAAGTAGAATATAAAACCCTGCAGCAATTACTGGAATATAAAAACACCTTTGGGCAGCATGCGGTCAACGTATTGCTGGGCCATACCTATGAATACAACGGCGATCGCGTTTCTTCCAATTTCCGGAACGGGTATGTATCCAACAGTCTTACCGAGCTAAACGCAGGTGATCCCGGAACCCAAACCAATTCCGGTAATAAAACGGAGTGGGCCATGGATTCTTATTTTGGCCGGCTTCAATACAATTATGCAACACGTTACCTGGCCGAAGTGACTGTACGTAGGGATGGATCCTCACGGTTCCCGCCCACACTCCGTTATGCTGATTTTCCCGGCTATGCCTTGGGCTGGCGTATTTCTGAGGAACCGTTTTTTAAGCAACATATTCCGTGGATCAATGAACTCAAGCTCCGGGCTTCTTATGGTACGCTGGGCAATCAGAATATTGGTAATTATCCCTGGCAGCTGGTGCTGGCGCTGGGCGGCAATTACAGTTATCCGTTCGGAAATACGATTGCGGCCGGTTCTATCTTAACCACGCTTACAGATACCACGCTTCACTGGGAGTCTACCCGTACCAAGGATATTGCATTGGAGGGAACCGCGCTAAAGGGGCGGCTAAGTTTCAGCGCGGCGTATTTCGACCGCTATGGGTACGATATCCTGGCCAACCCCGGAAGCAGTTATTCTGCGGTGCTGGGATTTGGTGTGGGAACCATCAATGCCGGTAAACTGAGCAATAAAGGCTGGGAATTTGAACTGGGATATAATGAAACCCGGAACAAATTCACCTATGGAATGCGGGCTAACCTTTCGGTGATCCGGAACAAGGTACTGGACCTGGGACCAGGGCTGAATATTCCGCAACCCAACGGCCTGGTAGGAAATGGTTCCAGCCGCTTCCTGGGCTATCCGATCGATCTGTATTACGGGTATCGCGCAGACGGTTTGTTTGTAGACCAGGCAGATATTGACGCGTACGCCAATCAAACGGCGATCAATCCCAAGCCGAAACCGGGAGATATCCGTTATAAAGATATCAGCGGTCCCGACGGAAAGCCGGATGGCAAGGTGGATGCCACTTACGACCGGGCAATACTGGGCACCAATATTCCCAAATATACCTACGGGATCGCATTACATGCAGGATATGCCGGAGTGGATTTCAGTGCCTTGCTGCAGGGTGTAAGCGGCGTAAATGGCCGTCTGACCAACTATGCAGGCTACGCCATGTACCAGAACGGGAACATTCAGCGGTGGCAACTGGATGGAAGATGGACGGCGCAGGATCCTGACCGGAATGCACGTTATCCCCGTATGGAAGAAATTGCCAATACAGGTACGCCCAATACCCTGCTATCGGATTTCTGGTTGCTGAACGGCAGCTATCTCCGTATTAAAAACATTCAACTGGGTTATACCCTGGGGGATAAAAATCTTAAATGGATGAGGATACAGTCGCTGCGGATATTTGCAGCAGCCGAAAACCTGGCAACCTTTAGCCGCTATCCGAGAGGATGGGATCCGGAGATCAATACAGCCGGAGATTATTACCCTATCCTGGCCAACTTTACCCTGGGTGTAAATGTGAATTTTTAATACCCGCTTCCGATTGTGAAACCGTGCATAAACTTTACGACAATGAAACAAATGATAGTTCAAAAAAAAGACCTTGTTTGGGCTTATGTGGCCCTGGTTATTGTTACTTTTTGCTCCTGTGCCAAAAAGCTGGACCTGTATCCCAGGGATCAGTTTGCCAATGATGTTTTCTGGACCAGTGAGGCCAACGTAAACGTTGCACTGACCGCTTTGTACCGCGGAAACATCCAGATGCAGAAAGCCGCTGAGTTCGGGCCAACCGACTGGTGGTCTTACAACGGGTTGCTGTTTCTAGAGTTTGCAACCGATAATGCATATGACCGCAGAGGCGATAACTCCAACTTTAACAAACTTACCAACGGAACGCTTACTGCCAATACTGGTGATTATCCTAATTACTGGAGCAACAGTTACTCCAGGATTTCGCGCTGCAATTATTTCCTGGATAATATCGGTAAAGCGGCCATCGGGGATGCCCTCAGAAAGCGGGTGATTGCTGAGGCCCGGTTTCTGCGCGCCACACAGTATCTGTATCTGTCCACGTATTTTGGCGCTGTTCCGTTGGTTACTGCGGTATTGCAACCCGAGCAGGCCAATAAGGTAACCAAAGCCCCTTTAAGCGAGGTGCAGGCTTTTGTAGCAAAAGAACTCACGGACGCGGCCGCCGACCTCCCAACAGCCAAACAACTGGCTGCACCGGAAAGAGGACGAGCTACCCAACAGGCGGCACTTGCTTTTTTGGGGCGCCTGTACCTGAACCAGGAAAACTGGCAACAGGCGGCGGTCACTTATAAAAAGATCATAGATCTGAATGAGCACCTGATTGATCCGGATTATGCCAGTTTGTTTAACGGCACCAACGAAAGCAGCAAGGAAATCATCTTTGCAACGCAGTACCTGGTTGACCTGGCACCCAATGGGATGTTACAGCATTTCTTTCCGGCAATGTCAGCGGGGTGGGGTATTTTTTGTCCGCTCGGAAGCCTGGCCGAAGCATATGATTTTAAAGATGGCAGCGCGTTTTCGTATAACAGTCCGCAGTACGATCCCGCAGATTTTGGAAAGAACCGTGATCCGCGGCTGGCCGCAACTATCCTTTACAGCAATGCGCTTTTTAAAGGAGCGCCGTATATCAGTCATCCGGATGTGACCTCTTCTCCGGATCAGCTAACGCTGAGTAAACAAGCTACGAGAACGGGTTTCAGCATGCGGAAATTTGCCTATGATGGATTTGGAGGCGGTGATCTGCAGAATTCCGGTATCGACCTGCCGATTATCCGCTATGCAGAGGTGCTGCTCAGTTACCTGGAAGCACAGGTGCGGATGGGTATTGCAGGGCAGGGCCTGCTGGACGAAACGATTAATAAAGTGCGTGCCCGCGCTTCTGTATCCATGCCCCCGGTTACCGAACAGGATCCGGTAAAGCTGATGGCCATTCTGAAGAAAGAACGCCGCGTGGAGCTGGCGCTGGAAGGCACCCGTTTATGGGATCTCTACCGCTGGAACGATGCCGTAACGGTACTGCAGGGTAAATTCTTCGGTGCCGCTTATCCCGGCGCAAAAAACTTAAGAAAGGCTCCTGACGGGGCTACTGATCCCAACAGCCGCTGGTATGTGACAACTAAGAATTTTAAAGCCGAAAATTATCCCTGGCCGGTGCCACAGGCTGAAGTAAATATTAACCCCAATCTGAAATAAATTATATTTTTGATGATGCAGAAAAAATGGATACTTACCGCAATGCTCGCCTGGAGTATGCTAGCTGGTTTTTCCCAAACCAACAACCGCCCAAATGTGCTGATCATTTATACCGATGATGTAGGTTACGGAGACCTGAGTTGCAATGGGGCTAAAGTGATTGCAACGCCCAATATCGACCAGCTGGCGCAAAACGGAATTAATTTTTCCAACGCGCATGCAACGGCCTCTACTTGTACGCCCTCCCGGTATTCCCTGCTTTCGGGCAGGTATGCCTGGCGTAAGAAAGGAACCAATATCCTTCCGGGTGATGCCAACCTGATAATTCCTACTGATATTACCACGCTGCCCAAAGTGTTTCAGCGGGCCGGCTATATCACCGGGGTTGTAGGGAAATGGCACCTGGGGCTGGGCAATCAATCGCCGGTAGACTGGAATAAGGAAGTTGCACCCGGACCAAGAGAAGTAGGGTTTGATTATTCTTTTATATTTCCTGCAACGGCCGACCGGGTTCCCACGATCTTTATGGAAAATCAAAAGGCCCTTGGTTTGGAGGAAAAAGATCCGATCGCCGTTGACTATCAAAAAGCATTCCCCGGTGAACGAACGGGAAAAGAACATCCTGAATTATTAAAGCAGCCCAGTGATCCCCGGCAGGGGCACGACGGGCATATTGTAAACGGTATTGGCCGTATCGGGTTTATGCAAGGTGGGACACGCAGTGAATGGACAGACGAAGAACTGGGATATGTGTTTAATAACAAGGCCGTCGATTTTATCGACCAGAGCCTGAAACATAAAAAGCCCTTCTTCCTTTATTATGCCATTCATAACATCCATGTGCCCCGGATGCCTGGAACGGAATTCAAAGGAAAGAGCAAGCTGGGATACCGGGGGGACGTGATCCTTGAGATGGACCATAGCGTAGGCGTGGTGATGGCTGCATTGAAGGAACGGGGGGTATTGAAGAACACCATCGTTATTTTCAGCAGTGACAATGGCCCGGTACTCAATGATGGCTATATGGACCAGTCTGCAGAAACGGCCACGGCCCTCAATCATAAACCGGGAGGTGTATACCGGGGCGGTAAGTACAGTGCTTTTGAAGCCGGTACAAGGGTGCCCTTTATTGTACAGTGGCCGGCAAAGATCGCCGCTGGCAAAAGATCGGATGCCCTGGTGAGCCAAATCGACCTCATGGCTTCGTTTGCCGCATTCCTTCAGGTAAAGCTGCCCGGCGGGGAGTTTACCGACAGCCGGAACTATTTTTCAACTTTAATGGGCCAAAGCATGAAATCCCGCGATTTTATTGTGGAACAGCCGGCCAACAGTGCGTTGTGCATCGTGAAGGACGGCTGGAAATACCTGTCGCCTTCAAAAGGACCCGCATTGATGGGAGCGGTGAATATCGAAACCGGGTACAGCCCGGAGGGGCAGTTATACGATCTGAAAAAGGATCCGGGAGAACAGGCGAACCTCGCTGCAAAATATCCGCAACGGGTGCAGGAGCTTAAGACACTGTTGGAAAAGATAATGGCGGAGTAAAAAAACGCATATCGTTTTATAACGCAACCGTAATTCATGCGACTAAACAGGCTGCGGGAAACCATTCCCGCAGCCTGTTTTAATATATTGCTCCCTGGCAATTGAGGATGACCCGGAACCTACATTTCATCAAAAATCAGTCGTTAAAGGGAAACGGCTGTTTTCCCCTTTCGCCGGGATCCGGGAAGTGAAGCCAGACGGGACTCCGGTAATTTTATTTTAAATATGTACGCCATCGGTTTAACTTGCATTTTAAATCTTCCTGCAAATGAGAAAATCCTACCTGCGTATGATCCTGGTGTTTTTGTTGTTTGGCAGCGTCAGCAAGGGAACTGCACAACGGCTTTCAACCGGCGATATTGCCTTTACGGGGTATACGACTATTTTAAGAACCGAAGGTATTTCAAATAGTACCATCATCAGTTTTACGGACAATGGCTGGGATGCTGCGCTTTGTTGCGGACCAAAAAGCAGTCGGCTTATTCCTGCCGGGATCTACCGGCCAGTGATTTTTAGTCCTGTTAAGTGTCCGGGTTAGCTTCGTAAAGATGTCAACGAGGTCGTGCGAATCGATTCTTTAGCCGAACGCTTCGGTGGATAATTGATCCGGTTTGGACCAGAAAATATCCGGTTGGCAATACTGCTTTTGTACATAGAACGCTTCCTTGTTATTTTGAGTTTAATGAAAAAGAGCATCCTTGTTTTGCTGCTGTTTTTTGGAGGCCGGCTGCCTGCGCAGCAACCGGCTGTCTTTCATCAGATTACCACTGCCGATGGTTTGAACGATGGCTGGATTCATGCCATCTGCCAGGATAAATATGGCTACATGTGGTTTGCTTCGGGTGGTGCATTAAATCGTTATAATGGAAGAACGATCAAACAGTTTGGTTACGACCGTACCGACAGTACATCGCCCCCGGCTTCGGTTTGTAGCGCGATTGCCTGTGGCGCCGACGGCCGGCTCTGGTTTAGTTTTTGGAACGAGATCGTGGAATTTGACTATTCCTCTTTTGCATTCCGGAAGATAAAAAAGGCCTCCGGTTTTAATGTAAACACAATTGTGCCCGTTGCCGCCGACCGGTTATACCTGGTGTCAAGATCCGGTTTGCGCTGCTATAATCCCGTTGCCGACCGGTTTGAAGCGCTGAGCGGTGACGCTGCCTCCAGCCGGTTATTGAAAACAATAAAGGCCGGCAGCGCGTTTTTGAAAGGAAGCGACCTGTATATCGGCGGCGATGGCTGTTATGTGATTTATAACGTACGATCGGGAATGGCCAGTTATCACGAAGTAAAAGCGCTGGAAGGAAAAGCTGTTAATAAAATTATGGTATCGGCTTCCGGCGATCTTTGGCTGGCCAGCCATGCCGGTTTCCGCTTGCTGCGGATTGACGGGCAAACGCACCAGACGGAGGTGCTGGACCATTTCCTGGTGAAAGACCAGCGCGATGTAAAAAGTCTTGTAAATGGATTTGCCGAAGATGAACGTCATACGATCTGGATCATTACCAACCTGAATGGGGTGCTTTGTTATAACCCGCAGCAAAAAAAGCTGGAGCATTACCGGTATGATCCGGGCGCAAAAAATTCGTTGCTCAGTAACCTGATGTATTCCATCTGGAGGGGGAAGGATAAAAGGATCTGGCTGGGGACGGATATCGGTGTTAATTATATAGATCAGCAGCGGAATATATTCCGGGTGGGGTATCCCTTTGGCAACGCCCGGGCACATGCTGTTACCCGGGGCATTGAAGAAGACCATGAAGGAAACCTTTGGTTTACCACCGGAAACGGCATCTCCAGGTACAATGTGCGGGAGGGCACCTACAAGGTTTGGCAAAACCAGCCCGGCAAGCAGGATATGATCTATTTCAACTCCGTTCGTGCCGTTGTGGAAGATATAAATCATGATATCTGGGTGGCTACGGGAGCAGGAGTGAATCGCCTGAACCGGGCAACCGGCGGCATGGATTTCCTCACCATTAAAGATTCTATACCGCAGTCGTTTTATTTTAGCGCGAACAAAACAAGTGACGGTACGGTATGGTTTGGCGCGCGGGATTATGACGGGCTTTATTTTTATCTGCCGGCGGAAAAGAAATTTCACAGTATCACCAGCCACCCTGTATTGAAAAAGTATGCCGGGTATGCGGTGCGTTTTGTTTTCGAGGATCGCAGAAAAAGAATTTGGTTTGGTTATAACGGCGATGGCTTGTCGTTGTATGATCCGGCAACCGGCACCACCCAACTTTGGCGAAGCACAGACAAAACACCCAATACCATTATCGGTGATGTGGTTGTTAGTATTAACGAAGATAAATCCGGCAGGATATGGGTAGCTACCCTGAATGGCATTACCTGCATCGATACCGACAAATATACCTTTACCTCTTATACGGTAAAGAATGGCTTGCCCAGTAACAGTGTGGGAGGGATTGCTGTTGACGATCGTAACCGGATCTGGCTGGGTACAGCGGCTGGTATGGTCATGCTGGAACAATCAAGACGCTTTTTTACCCCCATAGGCGCCGGTGCAGGATTGCTGATTACCGATTTTGTGGAGCATCCGGCTTTTAAATTAAAGAACGGTGAATATATAATGCCTTCCCGTAAAGGCTATGTACAGTTTGATCCCTTACAGTATAAGACGGATAGCAGCGCTGTTAACTGTTTTATTGCCGATATCGGTATCGGCGGAAATAAACATATCCCCATGCGCAGGATCAATGGGAACGGTGCCATTGCATTGAAAGATGATGAAAACTTTTTTACTATTGAACTGGAGGCGGTACATTTCAATGCGCCTTTGTGGTATGCCTATAAAATGGAAGGCCTCGAAAAAGACTGGCACTATACACAAGACCCGAAAGTGGTATATAGCAGTGTACCAGGTGGTGATTATACGTTTAAATATAAGGCCTCTACCAATATAAGCGACTGGGGTGGTAGGGAAAAGCAGCTCAGGTTACAGGTAGCCGATGTTTTTTACAAAACCGGGTGGTTTAAAATCATTGTGTTCCTGCTCATCGTTGCTTCGGCTTTTATGACTTACCGTTTCCGAATGAACAAGCAGCGGCAGATCATGAGTCTTGAAACAAAAGCTGAATCGTTGGAAAAAGAAAAGACGCTGGTGCAATATGAAAGTTTAAAACAACATTTGAACCCGCATTTCCTGTTTAACTCGTTAACCGCCTTGCGCAGTTTGATTAAAACGGACGCCAAAACCGCCACCGCCTTCCTGGATGGAATGAGCAGGGTGTACCGCTATGTGTTAAAGAGCGATGAACAGGAGCTGGTGTACCTTGGGGACGAGCTCGGATTTGTTACCACCTTTGTAGAGTTACAGAAGATCCGTTTTAAAGAAGGGTTGGCAGTGGCTATTGAGGTGCCTGATGCATTCCTTAATAAATATATGGTGCCCGTAACGCTGCAGAACCTAGTGGAAAATGCGATAAAACATAATACAGCGGATATAGACAGTCCGCTGCGGATTTGCATTTATACAGAGACGGATTATGTGGTTGTGCGCAATAACCTGCAGCGGTACCGCATCGTTGAAACAAGCAATAAACGGGGCCTGGCCAATCTGCAAACCCTGTACCGTTATTATTCCGATAAGCCGGTGCAGATCATTGAAGACGGCCGGTTTTTTATTGTTAAAATACCCTTATTATGAGAGGGCTCTGAAGACTAAATTCATCTGCCGGTTTACAGATTGATTGGGGGCATGTTTATCTAACAATACTGCAAGCCCGATCAGATGGCCGGGTGATTGAAACCGATAAAAAAAGATATACATGAAAGCTGTAATTATAGAAGATGAAAGCCTGATTGCGGAAGAAATGAAGGCGAATATTACTGTGCTGGCCGGCGATGTGCAGGTGATCGAAATGCTGCCCAGTCTAAAAACGGCCCGTAAATGGTTTATGAGCAATGCTGTACCCGATTTGCTGTTTATGGATATCCGTTTAGGTGATGGATTGAGTTTTGAGCTCTTTGACGAGTTTACATTGCAGTGCCCGGTTATTTTCTGCACAGCTTATGAAGAATATGCCATCCGCGCATTTAAAGTAAACGGTGTGGACTACTTGCTAAAACCAGTACAGGAGGAAGATCTGAAGCGAGCCATTGATAAAGTAAGAAGCATGAGCGCGGATAAAAGCTTTATTCCGGGCAACCTGCAGCAGCTGATGCAATATTTTTCCAACCCTTCGCTTGCAAAAACACAATATAAAGAACGGTTTGTAATCAATTCCGGTAGTAAATGGGCGCCGGTGGAAACAAAGGATATCGCGCTTTTTTATAAGGATAATCTTAATTATGTATATACCTTCAACGGGGATCGGTTTATCTACGATTTTTCGGCATTGGAAGATATCGAAGAAGTGCTGGATCCTGCTGTTTTTTTCAGAGCGAACCGACAGGCCATTATCAATATTTACTCCATCCAGTCGGTAAAACCGCATGGTAATCAAAAACTGGTCATCCAATTAAAACACCCCTTAAAGCTTGAAATTGACATCAGCCGCGAGAAAGCGCCGTTGTTTAAAAAATGGATCGACCGGTAATTTGAGCTGCCGATGTTCTTATAAAGCGCAACTGTGTCTGGGTGGGCATTCTGTTGCATGATTGCTGGCCATATCTCCACCTGCCTGAATGATGCAAACGATCACTTCGATGTGTTGTTTATCCGTTTGATATAACTGTTTTTTGAATACGGTGTGCATGGATAGCATTTTTGTATTACAAAACAAAAATGATCAATAAAAAAACAAGACCATGAAAGTATTAAAAATCTTCGGAGTGATGATGACGGTTGCACTGGGTATTGCAAGCTGTAAAAAAGATGTAAAAGACATTCCTGCTGAAAAGGTGCCGGTAGCGTTTAAACGGATTTCAAAATCAGTAGAAACCTATTCGGATGGTAGTAAAGAAACCTATACATTGACGTATGATGCCAAGGGGAGGCCTGCCATTTATACAAGCGACAGCAAAAAAGACGTTTTTGATTTTCAGTCAACAGACCGGTTACTGGTTGCTGAATATGATCTGCCCGGCAACGTACCGAGCCGGACCTACGAATGCACGTTAAATGAACAGGGTGCCATTACTGAAATGCGGTTTAAAAATACAGCGGGTGTCGTTACCTACACGTATACGTACACTTACAACAGCGATGGTTATATGACGGGTGTAAAAGGCTCCAGTGGGACAAGCAGTTTCGAAGAAGCGCCTGAACTTAAAGATGGAAATTATATTGCTTCCAAAACCACGTTCAGCGGAGGCGCGATCTACAATAAGCAGTATTTGTTCAATAATGTGGCCAATAAACAACCCGGTGGTTTTTATGCGTACTGGCCAGTAACAACGTTGTTTGGCAAACCATCAAAAAACCTGGTGGTAGAAGCTAAAACTTTTCAAACAAATGGTAACCTCTACTGGCATACCAAAACCAATTATACAATGGCTAATGACGGATCGGTAGCTAAATACACGGTAGATATTTTAACTGCCGGAGAAACGTCAACGGTAGAATTGACCTATGAGTAATACGCCGGAGCGCATGGTTAACCGGTATGACCGCTACCTTGTGCCAAATGAAATGACAGGAGCAGAGCTCCATGTTAAGTGCAACATCGGTAGGGGTGCGTTGGAAGTTCGAAAAAAGGGTTCAGGTTTGCCGGAACCCTTTGTGTTTTGGGGAAACCGGGATGTAAAAAAAATACGTTTTATACAGCCCATTTCGTTACTTTCTTATTAATACAAAATAGACAATTATTGCGGGAATTCACATAATATTCCAGATTGTCCAGATCGGATCCCAGTAATTTGCTTTTCGGTTCAACCTTGTTGAGAAGCGCCCAGGCCGGGAGCGAGGGTCCCCGCCAAGTGTCAGGGGATATGTTTTTGTGGCCCGTTTAATGATTATCCGGGCAGCTATGATGTAAGTATACAGCAATATTGGCAACGACATTATTGTTATTGCACTTACGCCTGTTTGAAGCTCATAATTATAGTCAGTCCTGGAAAGCGAATATGCAATTAGGGCAGGTGTCAGGCTCATTACGAAAACGGTCTTATACACCCAGGGTATGCTAAACCGGTTGTTGTAAGGCGACAAAATTAAACATGCAGGAACAAGCCCAAGTATTGCAAAACTGGTAAGTTTTTCCGCTCTGTCAGTCGCAAATAACCCGATTAACAGTAGTGTACCCGGAAGAATAATGATTAGATATTCCCAGGGGTTAATCCGGTCGATTTTCAATGCTCTTTTATCATCTTTGCCGATGCCTGGCGGTTTGGGTTTCTGGAGCATGTCAATGGTAACTGTTATAGCACCGCTAAAACAAACTAAAACCAGGCAGATAATTCTGAATATTTCCAATGCTGTCATTTGTTAGTTGTCGGGATCTGTAATCCCATTCCGGTATGTGTGCACAGATGGAAATTGTAGATTCAATTTAACTTGTTAACCGACTTTAACAAAATATGGATGAAAATAAGAGTAAATTTCATATTAAAAGATCAATAATGAGAAGCTGCTATTTATTGTTTTTAATATTGTTTACTGCCCAATGTTTAAAGGCACAAAAAGTGACCGGTCGAAATTACCCGGTAGGGTTTACCACCAAAAGCGTTGTTGATTCTTCAAGAACATACAAGCCTGATACAAAAACAGGCGATCCATTGCATTACAGAATTGTCGATTTAGATCTCTGGTACCCTGCTTATGAGCATCCGGCCGATAGTATGTTGCGCGTGAATGACCTCCTTGGATTACTTGAAACACGCGCTAATTTTTATTCCGGATCAAACATCGGGAACGGAATAGCGCTGCAACTAGCTCAATTTTTCAGTGAAACTTTCAAATGCGGGTCTCCGGTCGAATTGCTTCATTTCAAAACAAGTAGCCGCAGGAACGCCGCCGCTGCTAAAGGCAGGTTTCCCCTTGTTATATATATGACAGCTTTTAATGGGATGAGTTATGAAAACTTCTACCTGTTTGAGCAATTAGCAAGAAAGGGGATCGTTGTTGTATCGATAAGTTCAATTGGTCGTTTTCCGGGAGATATGACTATGAAATCGCAGGACCTCATGGAACAGGTAAGAGATGCAGAAACCGCTGTTAAAATGCTGAGAATGGACTCAAATATTGACTTTAAGAACGTTGGAATTGTTGGGTACAGCTGGGGAGGGTTGGCCGGCGTCCTGTTGGCAAACAAAATCGAAGGATTGCGTTGCCTGGTTTCCCTCGAAGGATCAGAGTTTCATCATTATGGAAACGACAAAAAAGGCGATGAGGATTTCGATGAGATCAAAAAGAATGAAGCGTTTAAAAAAATGCGGTTAATGCTGCCCTATCTCCGGCTGGAGAGTGCGCCGCCAGCAAATCCCGTTAAAAAGGATTCTGTTTATAATTTTTCAGGCCATCATATTCTCCATGCTCAAATCTTTACTATCGATTTTGCAAAGCATGAAGATTTTGATTGTTTCTCGTATATAGTTCCTAAGGCCGGCGGTTGCCCGGGTAATATGCGTTATTTATCGGCGCTGAAATTGACTGCAGCTTTTTTGGAAGAGCATCTTCAGAATAAAGGAAAATTTGCTAAAGCCGTAAATGAAGCGCTTGGGAGAACGATAAAAGACAAAGGATTCAATAAGGACTGATCTGGAATTGACGCATTGATCATTACTTCAAAACCTGTTCTTTTTTATTTGCTTCCTGCCATTCGTTGCGGCAGATGTATCCCTAAACGTTCTTTAAGATCCTTGCCGGTAAAACAGATGTAGTAGCTTTTTTTTGGGTGGGAGTATAACATATAAGTGTAAAACACAGGCAATAAAAAAGCCCCGCAAATTTGCGAGGCTGTAGTGGGAGTTGACGGGCTCGAACCGCCGACCCTCTGCTTGTAAGGCAGATGCTCTGAACCAACTGAGCTAAACTCCCGATATGTCAAATACTTCTTTTGAAGTTTCTTTGTCCCTGTTTTACAGTGTGTTGTCCCGTAAATGGATTGCAAAGATAAGGGGAAGTTTTCTTATATTCAAAATATTTTTTAAAAAAATTTTATTGCATTTTGCAGTATGTCATTTTACTGCACATTTGTTAAGGAAAAGGGAAAAGGGACGGTTCATGAGGTTTATCACGATACCGAATACGGCTTTCCGCTGGAATCGGATAACGAGTTATTTGCCCGGCTGGTGCTGGAGATCAACCAGGCGGGTTTAAGCTGGGAAACAATCCTGAAAAAGAAAGAAGCGTTCTACACCGCGTTCGACCAGTTTGATATTAAAAAGGTGAGCCGGTACACACAAAAAAAGTTCGATGCACTGATGGCGGATGCCGGTATCATCCGGAACCGGCTGAAAATTCAGGCTGCCATTGAGAATGCCAAAGTAATCACCGGTATGCAAAAGGAATTTGGGTCTTTTAAAAACTGGCTGGATCAACATCATCCCAAAACAAAGGACGAGTGGGTAAAACTGTTTAAAAAGCATTTTAGGTTTACCGGGGGCGAAATTGTCAACGAGTTCCTGATGAGCACCGGTTACCTGCCCGGCTGTCATGCAGAAGATTGCCCTACGTATAAAAAGATCCTTAAGAAGAAGCCCATGTGGATGAGAGTTGTTTAAGGTTTAAAGTTCCAGGGTGGGTTGGAATTAAGGTCTTGAATGCCAGACACTAGATGCCAGGCGATAGATATTGACTGTAGGAAGTTCACGGAGCAGGCACGGTAGCTTCACTTTTACGTTCCCGTAAGGGGCGTAAGGTTTCACGGGATGAGAAATGAGAAATCAGAAGTCAGAAATCAGAACCTGTACTTTGAACAAAAGTTGGTCAAGCAAAAAAGGCCCCAACGGTTGAAAGCAGCACTTGAAACCAGAAATGGTTCCGGAACCCTAATGCAGGATCACGGTTCCCAAAATATTGGTAATCTCCCGTTCCATATCTTTTAACGATTTATGGATAAAATGAAGCTCCTTGAATTTATGATCACTCAGGGGACCTGCCATATCATTCTGGTTTTGCAACAGCATGCGGCGAATCTTTTTCAGTTTGAGGTATTGAATGGCCGATGCTACTTTTTGATTGGTCCGGTCTTCTGAAATGAGTTTGTATTTGTTCAGGTCCTTTTCATTCCCTTTGCTGATTACCTGTGAAAAAGCCTCGAAGCTTTGTTTGAAAAGGTCGCGCTGGTAACCGGTATTGGGACTAAAATCGGCGGCCCAGCGTTCGCTTTCTTCGTAAGGATGGTTGAGCAGCGATACAGCAAAGGCGCTGAGTTCTTTATCCTGGTTGTAGATAAAATATTTATCGCTCAGTTGTTCAGGATGGTTACGCAGCAACTGTTTAATGGATGCAATCAAAAGATTTACTTCAGGGTCTTCAATCTCCAGTTCGTCGATTTCATCAAAGATATGCTGGGCGATCAATGAATTTTCATCCCATTGCCGGTTCCCGTATTCCAGCAGCACCCGTGCCAGCTCCTTTTCCTGCAACTGGTCTTTAAACAGCAGGTCAAAAGTGGCATCATCATAACTGCTGATCTCCGTTTCCGGGGCGGAAGCTTCTTTCCGGGTGTTGCCGGCTGCTTTGCGTTCCAGGGCTGTTACTTTGTCCCGGATGTATTTGTTAACCAACGCATGCAGGCCGGCTTCATCGATCTGTAAAATAGCGGCAGACTCCTTGATATAGTCCTGCTGTTTGGTAAAATCCTCCGCTTTATTGATCCGGCTGATCGATTCGGCGATCTTATTCACGAGTTCCGATTTTTTTACCGGGTCATCGCCGATGGCCGTTAAAGATGATTCCAGTTGAAACAGGATAAAGTCTTTCTTGTTCTTTTTGATAAACTCCGTAAAGGCAGTGGCACCTACTTTGTTTACATAGCTGTCCGGGTCTTCCTTATCCGGTATCAGCACCAGCTTTACATTGAGGCTTTCCTCCAGTGCCAGGTCGAGGCCCCGCAGTGCGGCCTTTACGCCGGCCGCATCCCCGTCGTAAATAATGGTGAGGTTGTTGGTGTACTTTTTAATCAAACGCAGCTGGTCTACCGTAAGGGAGGTGCCCCCTGATGCAACCACGTTTTCAATGCCGGCCTGGTGCAGGGATACCACGTCGGTATATCCTTCCACGAGCAGGCATTCATCTGCTTTTTCAATAGCCGTGCGGGCAAAATAGGAACCGTAAAGGATCTTGCTTTTGATATAGATCTCGTTCTCGGGTGTATTAATGTATTTGGGCGCTTTATCCGTGGTTTTTAAAATCCGGGCGCCAAAGCCCATTACCTTACCGCTGTGATTGTGGACGGGAAAGATCACCCTTCCCCGGTAATTGTCGAGCAGGGTGCCGTTCCGCTCTACCACCAGCCCTGTTTTGATCAACAGGTCTTTATTGTATTGTTTGGCCAGGGCTTCTTTGGTAAATGCATCCCGTTCGGCCGGGGCATAACCGAGTTTGAATTTTTCAATAATCCCTTCGCGGAATCCACGCTCCTTGAAATAACTGAGACCGATAGCCCGGCCCTCTTCCGATTGCATTAACGCCCGTGAAAAATATTGTTCGGCAAAATTATTAATGATAAACAGACTGTCTGCGATCTGGTATTGTTCTTTTTGCTCCGCGCTGGCAAAGGTTTCTTCCACTTCAATTCCATAGCGGTTAGCCAGCCATTTGAGGGTTTCTACATAGCTGTATTTTTCATGCTCCATAATGAAGCTGATGGTATTGCCGCTTTTGCCGCATCCGAAGCATTTGTAAATTTCCTTGGAAGGGGATACGGTAAAGGAAGGGGTCTTTTCATTATGAAAGGGACAAACACCCAGGTAGTTGGCGCCTCTTTTCTTTAACTTAACAAATTCGCCTACTACGTCCAGGATGTCGATCCGGGCTAAAATCTCCTGTATGGTATTCTGTGAAATCACGGGCCGAAATTACAAGGATTGCCGGTAAAAAAGAACTAAATATTCCTTCGGGACCGGGCTAATCGAGGTAGATTTCGCCGGTGAGGTACAGTTTTCCCTGTCCGCTGATCTCCACACGGTCATCCAGGTAGTGGCATTGCAAAAAGCCCTGCCGTTCGGAAAGTTGCAACGCGGAGAGCTGCTTTTTGTTCAGCAGTTTGGCCCAATAAGGGACCAGGCTGGTATGTGCAGAGCCGGTAACAGGATCTTCCGGGATGCCGGATTGCGGCGCAAAAAAGCGGGATACAAAATCGGTGGCTTGCCCCGGTGCGGTCACAATCACTCCACGGGCATCCAGTAAGCTGATAGCGCCAAAATCGGGTTGCAGGTTGGTGATTGCATCGGCTGTTTCAAATACCAGCATGTAATCGGTTTTGCCTTTAAAAGCCAGGCGGGGCTCCTCATTAAAGCAGCTTTTCAGCTGTTCGGTCAACGGCACTTCTTGCAAGGCGTCCGCGGGAAAATCGAGGGTCAGCCATGTTTCCTCGCGTCTAACCGTTAAAATGCCGCTTCTGGGAGAGTGGAACCGGATAGTGGTGCCGGCATATTCTTCCCGGTGAAACAATACAAAGGCAGCCGCCAGCGTGGCATGGCCGCAAAGGTCTACTTCTACGGTTGGCGTAAACCACCGGATCCCGAACTGGTCTGCCTGTGGTACATAAAACGCCGTTTCGGCCAGGTTGTTTTCCATGGCGATCTTTTGCAGCAGATCATCCGGCAGCCAGTACTCCAGCGGGCATACAGCGGCCGGGTTACCGGAAAAAACCGTATTGGTAAAAGCATCTACCTGGTATATGCGTTGTGTCATGGGGATATTGATTTGAAAGCCATTGTGCTTTGCGTTCAGCATCGATCTCAAACAGGTCTTTGCTCTGCTAAGATAAACTAAAACGGGTGTCTTAAGGTGTTTCTGCTGCAGGGGCATTCAGGTTTTGTTGCAGACAATTTTGTTGCAGAAATAATTGCAACATAAAAAAGTGCAACAGATTGACGCGTCCCGAAAAAAGCGGCCCGGTTCAGCAGGTCAGTCGCATCCGGTAACACCGGCAGCCATTGCATAAAAAAAGCCATCTTCCGAAGAGATGGCTTTCTGGTTTATTACGATGCGGATCAACTGAAGCTGACGCATTCTTTTAACTCTTTTTCGGTATAGGCCAGGCCGTATTGTTTTAATACATCGTCTGGCACACCGTTCCATTGATTGGGTTTATTGCCGGCATATCCAATGTCTTTGATCCCGATCTCTGAAGTATAAAAGCCGGTGCAGGTAAGGTCGCGCATCTGCTTAAAGAACGCTACACCCTGGCTCAGCTCCGGTTTGTCCTTTGCCCGGTCGGGGTAGGCGATCAGGTCCACCAGCTGAATTTGCTGCTCCGCGCTGCAATCCTTAAAAGGCTTGCCGAATTTGTTCAGGCATTGCACATCCAGCCAGCGAAGGCCTCCACGCAGGGGCGTTTGCAGCCTGGGCTGATCCTTTACGGTGAAATGGATGAAGTCTGGCACTTTTGCATCGCTGGCGCTGCCGCTTACTTCGTCTTTGGGAATGATGATATCGGCCAAAACGGTAATAGTGGCCATTTCGTGTGCGTTGAAAAAATCGGGCATTTTATCTACGTCTTCTTCATGCGCTTTTTCATCCTCGTACCGGTGAAGCCCGGTTTTCTTGTCGGGCGCCGCGGCAGCGGTATCGTTTTTCTTCTCTTCGGTTTTACAACCAATGGCCAGGGTTCCGGTTGCCAGGGCACCGGCGGCTATATATTTGAGTGAATCACGTCTTTTCATTGTTATCCATTTGATTTTTGATGCTGTATGCTGTCTGTATACTGAATTCTGTATGCCGAATCCTACAAATTCTGTTTTTTCATTTCCTCGATAATGTATTCGCTGGCCCGCATGCTCAATGCCAGGATCGTCCAGGTGATGTTCTTATTGGCCTGTGAGGTAAACTGGCTTCCGTCTACACAGAAGAGGTTTTTACAATCATGGGCCTGGCTCCATTTATTAAGGGCCGAAGTTTTGGCGTCATCACCCATGCGTGCAGTTCCTGCTTCATGAATGATATACCCCGGTTTATCAATGCCGTAATTATTTTCCGGGCCATCGTCTCCCCAGGTGATCACGGCACCCATATTATGCATGATTTCCTTAAAGGTTTCTTTCATGTGCTTGGCCTGCTTAACTTCATAATCGCTGAGCTTCACATTAAACTTCAACACGGGGATGCCATATTTATCCACTACATTCGGGTCAATCTCGCAGCGGTTATGCTCAAAAGCAATCGCTTCTCCGCGCCCGGCCATACCTACGGTAGCGCCATAAAAATAACGCTGATCCTCTTTTAACGATTTCCCGTAGCCCCCGGCTTCTTTTTTCTTGCCGTTTACCGGGTATTTGCCATTGAAGGATTCGATGCCCATGCCAAACCCGTAGGCGGGCTGACCGAAGCCGCCCCAGTACTCGATATGATAACCCCTTGGAAAGTCCAGTTTTTTATCGTCGCCCCACCAGGGTGAATATACGTGCATGCCGCCCACACCATCTTCATTATACCGCTTCCGGCCAAAGAGTTCCGGAATATATCCGCCCATGGCCGCGCCCGTACTGTCCTGCAGGTATTTGCCTACCACATTGCTGCTGTTGGCCAGCCCGTTGGGATGACGTTGCGATTTGGAGTTCAGCAGGAGCCGGGCCGTTTCGCAGGCACTGGCCGCCAGGATCACCACCCGTCCTTCTACCTGGTATTCCAGCATATCATCCTTGTTTACGTAGGAAACACCGGTTGCAATGCCCTCGGAGTTGGTCAACACCTCACGGGCCATGGCGTTGGCGATCACTTCGAGCTTCCCGGTTTTTAATGCGGGATAGATCAATACATTTGAAGCGGAGAAGTCGGCCTTGGCCATACTGCAGTTCCGGCCGCATTGGGCACAGAAGAAACAGGAGCCCCGCTCATCGTTTAGTTTTTTGGTAAGGATGGAAAGGCGTGAAGGGATGATGGGCACGTTTGATTTCTGTGCGCCTTTTTTTATAAAAAGCTCATGAAGGCGGGGTTTGGGTGGTGGCAGAAAGATACCGTCCGGTTCGTTGGGCAGGTTTTCCACGCTGCCGAAGATCCCGATCAGCTGATCTACTTTGTCATAATAGGGTTTGATATCCTCATAGCTGATGGGCCAGTCGGCTCCAATACCATCGTGGCTGTAGCCTTTAAAATCCCTTGGACCGAAACGAAGGGAGATACGCCCCCAGTGGTTGGTGCGGCCTCCAAGCATGCGGGCCCGGAACCATTCCCACTCTGTTCCGTTCTCTTTGGTGTAAGGTTCGCCTTCAATCTCCCATCCGCCATAACAGGCGTCAAAATCACCAAACGGGCGGTATTTTGTAGAGCGGCCCCTGCGTTTTGATTCCCAGGGGTTTTTCAACTGATAGATTTCTTTTTGAGGGTCGTACATAGGGCCTGCCTCCAGCACACATACACTCAATCCGGCTTTTGACAGCGTATATGCAGCCATACCGCCACCGGCGCCCGATCCCACAATCACCACATCATATTTTTTGCCCTGTTTCTTAATTTGCAATTCTTTCATATTCAGATGGCCTGTTTAATTTTTTTTAAAATGGAGACCCAATATACAATGAAATGTTTATAATTATAAATCCTATTTTTTAAGTCTTGAACCGGAACATGGTTTTCAGTGATTTTCGGCTAATTTTAACGGGAATTTGAAACCGACAAAATGTGTACTTATGCAAAAAAGCTGTTTACCTGTGGTGATCTTATTTTGTGTGGCGGGCATTGGGATACTGGCCTATTTCCTGGGAAAAAAAAATGGTACCAAAACGGTTGATCATATTGCATTGAATGCAGCCTTTGTTCAGGAAGTGGCGGAGCTGGCTTCGCTGGAGGTACAGGGCTCGGCCAGTATCAAAACCTCCAATATTGCCAATGACGGCAGCCTGAGTGATGAGTTCCGGAAAATATTCACCGAGCAAACCCTGAATATAACGGTTCCCTATATTGCCAAGTACGGGGTAAACCTGAAGGCACAGCAACTTACCATTGAAGAAAAAAATAAACAGGTATATATTGTATTGCCGGTACCGCAACTGCTGAGTTATGAGTTGCGGCTTGACCGGGCAGATGCCATGACCCGGAGGGGATTGCTGGTAAACCCGGGAGATGCTTCATACAGTACGGTGGAAAAAAAACTGTATACCGATACCCGCAAACAAATGGAAACCTATACCCTGTATATAGAACAGGCAAAAGAAAAAATCCGGAAAGTACTGGAACAATACTATGCCCCGATGCAGTATAAGGTGTCGATCGTTTTCAAAGATGAAATAAAAAGCAAGGTAAACCGCCCGCTGAATTAAATAATTTCGAAAAAACTGCAAAAACTATCAACCGTTAATATGCTGTTTAAATGAAATTCATTATTTTGATCGTTTTTTAAAACTAAATTTAAATTTTTTCGCCATTATGAAACCAAAAAATCAATCCAGGAGAAAATTTATCCGCAACTCAGCGCTGGCCGGCAGTGCCTTTTTTATTGTGCCCCGGCATGTACTGGGACGGGGGCATGTGGCTCCCAGTGATAAGCTGAATATCGCGGGAATTGGTGCAGGAGGAAAAGGTGAAAGCGATCTGGCGTCTTTTGCAAAAAGCCCCAATGTAAATATTGTGGCGCTTTGTGATGTGGATGACCGCCAGGCAGTCAACTCAAGGAAAAATTTCCCAAAGGCTAATTACTACAAAGACTTCCGGGAGATGCTGCAAAAAGAAGCGAAGAATATAGATGCCTGTAGTATCAGTACACCGGACCATACACATGCAGTGGCTACCCTTGCGGCGATGCAATTAGGAAAGCACGTATATACGCAAAAGCCATTAACGCACGATATCTATGAAGCGCGTATCCTGGCGGAAGCAGCCAAGAAATATAAGGTGGTTACCCAAATGGGCAACCAGGGCGGTTCCGGAGATGGTGTAAGGAGGATGAAAGAATTGTACAATGCCGGTTTGATCGGTGACATTGTAGAAGCGCAGGCCTGGACCAACCGGCCCATCTGGCCGCAGGGCGTACCCAAACCTTCGGGAAATCATCCGGTGCCCAGTGAACTGGATTGGGACCTGTGGCTGGGAACTGCGCCGAAGGAAGATTACAACCCGGCCTATGTGCCATTTAACTGGCGGGGATTCTGGGCCTATGGCACCGGAGCCCTGGGTGATATGGCCTGTCATATCATGGATCCTATTTACCGGATCCTGCCCATCGATTATCCAACATCGGCCGAGTGCAGCATTGCCAACCAGTGGACGGGTATGAACCAGGAAGCGAACAATAGCGCCAGCTGCCCTGTGGCATCCATCATTCATCTCGAGTATCCGCGGAAAGATAAAAAAGGAACGCTGAAAGTTTCCTGGTACGATGGGGGCTTACTGCCCAAGCGTCCGGATGAACTGCAGCCGGAAGAATCGTTTGGTAACTGGGATGGTGGGGTACTGTTTATCGGAACCAAGGGTAAATTGCTGGCCGATTGCTATGGAGCAAACCCAAGGTTGCTGCCTTTATCAAAGAATGAAAGTGCAAAAGCGGTGAAACAAACCATTGCCCGTGTGCCGGGTGGAACCGACGGGCATTACCTGCAGTGGGTGAACGCCTGTATCGCGGGTTATGGCAAAGGGGTAACCAGTTCTCCGTTTGAGTATGCCGGTCCGTTTACCGAAAGCATCCTGATGGGGAACCTGGCCATCCGCAGTGCTCTCTATATGGATCCAAGTATATCCGGTTGGGGCAAAAGCAAATTTACCGGCCGGAAAAAACTGCTTTGGGATGCAAAGAATATGAAGATCACCAACTTTGATGAAGCCAACCAATTTGTAAAAAGAACCTACAGGGAAGGATGGAGCCTGAACCTGTAAGGGGATTCAAACTATTTTTAACGCGATTATGGATCAAAAAAAAGATAACTCACGGAGAAAATTCATACAGAACGCTGCGCTTGCAGGCGGCGCATTTTTTATTGTGCCGCGGCATGTACTGGGAAGAGGTTATGTGGCGCCCAGCGATAAGCTGGTAGTGGCCGGTGTGGGCGTTGGCGGAAAGGGTGCCGGCGATATCAACAGTTTTTATAAAGGCGGCAATGCGGAGATCGGGTTTTTATGCGATGTGGATGACCGACAGGCGGCCGGTAGCAGGAAACGGTTTCCAAAGGCAAAGTACTATGCAGACTGGAGAGAGCTGCTCGATAAAGAAAGCAAGCATTTTGACGCCGTAAGTGTTAGTACGCCGGACCATACGCATGCAATCGTGGCCTTCCATGCCATGCAGCTCAACAAACACGTATACGTGCAAAAGCCGCTTACGCACGACATCTGGGAATCGCGGATGCTGGGCGAGGCTGCCAAGCGTTACAAGGTGGTTACCCAGATGGGCGACCAGGGTTCTTCGAACGATGGTGTCCGTGACCTGCGGGAATGGTATGAGGCGGGACTGATCGGAGAGGTGGAATCGGTATATTGCTGGACAAACCGCCCGGTATGGCCGCAGGGAATTACATGGCCCCAGGAAAAACCCGCCGTTCCGGAAGGGTTGAATTGGGACCTTTGGCTGGGTACGGCACCTTATCGTGCCTATGAAGATAATGTAGTGCCTTTTAATTGGCGTGGATGGTGGGATTACGGTACCGGGGCATTAGGGGATATGGCCTGCCATATCGTGGGGCCTGTATTTAAGGTATTGGGATTGGGCTTCCCCGAAGAAGTGACCTGCAGTGTTTCTACGCCCTATGTTAAGAACTGGAACCAGGTGTATGCGCCGGATAGTCCGCCGGTTTCCTCATCCATTCATTTTAAATACAAGGGCAAGAACGGCAAAAATATCAAAGTGCATTGGATGGACGGAGGTATGCAGCCGGAGCGCCCGGATGAACTGGGCCCGAATGACATCATGGGGGGCAAGGGTGATGTGGGTAACGGCGCGCTGTTTATCGGAACCAAAGGAAAGATGATGTGCGGTGTGTACGGACAGGATCCTACATTGCTGCCAGTTTCCAAAATGAACGGATTAAAAGTGGCCAAAAAGTACGCGCGTATTCCCGGTGGTGCTGAAGGACATTATAAGCAATGGGTGGATGCCTGTATTGCGGGCTATGAAAAGGGAAGCAAAATGGTAGATTCTCCCTTTATAGGTTATGCGGTGCCGCTTACCGAAAGCATACTGATGGGCAACCTGGCGATCCGCAGCTTTAATTACAAAGACGCGAATGGCAAATTCCCCGGAAGAGGTATTACCCTGCAATGGGATGGTGCCAAGATGAAAGTAACCAATTTTGAGCCGGCTAACCAGTACGTAAAACGTACCTATCGTGAAGGATGGCCGGAACTGAAGTTCTAAAGCATCATTGAAGAACGTATAAAGAGGCTGTTCCCGGAAGGAGCGGCCTCTTTTTTTGTGGAGATTTTTTTACCGTGGAGGTCGCGGAGATTTTTTTTACCACAAAGAACGTGGTGGTTTACACAAGGTCCGCAAAGCGTTGCTGTAATATAGCGTCCTTTTCGACTCTTTTGTGCCCTTTGTGTTAAGTCTTAGCTGCAGGGCCATTATACCGCAATGGTTAAGATTCAACAAGGCTTACAGATACAATATGACTGTAGGCTTCGTTTAAAAAATTGGGGATTAGGTGCCGGTTGGTCCACATGATCTTATCCGGATCTTTCAGCTGATCGATCATACTGGATAGCTTCTGCGCTCCGTGATTTTCGATCACCATGTTGCGTTTGTCTTCCGATTGAAAATGCTTCAGCATACCTGCGGCATCTGCTTCGGGATGAAACTGGGTACCGAACATGTATGGGTTAAATGAAATACCCATTACCGCTCTTTCGTAAGGCACATGCGGGCGCTCCTTTTCTATACAGGTGATATAGGCTCCCATTTCATTTAAGATATCGAAATTGGGTTGAATCAGCTGAAAGTCGCGGCTGTCCACCGCATAAAACGGATCACTCAGGTTTTCAAATACCGGGTTGTCGCCAGCTTCCGGCAGCATATGCATGGGAAACACACCAAAGGAAGTGGACTTACGTTTGCAAATCAGTCCGGCATTAAAATACCTGCTGGCCAATTGAAAAGAATGGCAGATAAAAAAAACATATTTTTTTTGCTCGTTCCCGGGGTTTTCATTCCACCGCAACGTTTCCTTCAGCCATTTATTCCAGTTAATATCCCAATCGTCAAAACGGGTGCTCAATGGATCTCCGGGCCCGCCGCTTGAAATGTAGATGTCGTATGAGAGGTCCGGTAATTCGTTCTTAACCCGAACATCAAATACATCATAAATCAGGTCAACCTGTTTTTCGTTTGCCCACCTTTCTACAATTTCCCGGATACAGCGCATGCCCTGGTTGGGAAGCCCTGCATTCAGGTCGAGGATCGCAAAACGAACACATTCTTTTTCCATCAACATCCTGCAAAAATAACGATTGAAGCCCTAATGGTACTTAATCCCGGTCAAGAATTACTAACAACTGTGTATATTTAACACTTACCGGTATTGTTTATTGATGGCAAATCCTACCTTGTCGTTGACTCTTTTTAGCAGATTCCCATTGATTTGCCGGCGTCGTTTCCGGTCGGAACGGTCCAGGAAAATACCTTTATTGTTAAAAGGTTGCGGCGTTTCAAAAAATACCAGGATACAATAACTTTCCCCTTTTAGTTTATTGTTGAGGGCTTTATTTCTTACCGACATCTGTACCAGTTTTCGTGCCTGGAAACCTTCATAATAATCTACGTTTGCAATCCATGTGCATTGGATGGCACGCATATCCTCTACCAGTTTTTTTACTGCCGGCGCATTGTAATGATGTGCTTTCAGGCTATCGGTGAATGCCCGTTCGTGGATGTTAAAATGGTAAATATATTTGATACTGTCTTCATTAAACTCGAAGGATATATGGGTGAACGATTTTTCTTCGAAGAGAATGGAAAACGGATGCCGGGCATACAGTTGGCTGAAGTCATTCTTAATGGCTTCCAGCCTGGATTCGTTCCGGGCGTAGAAATTTGTTGGGAAATTTCTTGGATATGAACAGGACACCAGTATGCTGAGCAGCCCGTAAATTCCGGTGAATATGTAAGTATATTTCTTCATTTTGAAACCCGCGGGGTCCAGACGCTGACCCCATAGATGATGTTTTTTAAAAATTCAGGAGATAGTTGCTGCAGGGCTCTTGCCCCGTAGTCCCAGTACTCGAACTCGATATTGCCATCGGGGAGTTTCCGGATATTGGTCAGCAATACGTAGTGTGTGGGCGTACTGATCAGGGATTGTTTATGCGATTTCCGGTAAAGTTTTTTGTTGTTCAGGTAAAGAAATACCAGGCCCTTCTGCATTTGGGTTTCCAGGTAAGACGGCAGATCCTTTATCGCGGGGCGGAACAAATCGGCACCCTGGGCTTTTATCGTCCCTTTGAAAAGGCGCCGGAGCATCCGGTTGAATTTTGCAAAATTTGTGGAGGCCCAAAACGTATTTTCATCGCCTTTTTGAAAGCGCCGGTTAAAAAAATTCAGATAGCCTTTATAGTGGTCCGCCAGAGTAAGAAACCACATCTGCCCTGCAGGGTTGATATCCAGGGATCCCTTGTAACGCAACAGTCCTGCCTCCATCCGCACAGGTTTGCTGGGCTTTAACTGGTTCTTGCCAAAATTAGCCTGCCCGTTCTTATACAGTTCAATCATAAAGCGGGCAAAGCCCAGCGGGTCGTAGGTAAGCGGTATATAGGTAAGTGCTGAATAAGAACAAAAATTAGTGGTTTTGCCTTCATAAAAGGCGAGCGGTTCGATCGTAAAGGTCCGCAGGTTATTCAGTAACTGGGCCGGGGGAACATTGGGCCACCATTTGCTTTGCTGCAGGTCTTTAATGCTGCCCAGGTACTGCAGGGCCTGGGCAGGGGTGCTCCTGCGGGCGCTATCTCCCGGGGGTATGGTAATGGCGCGCCCGGGAAGTTCGAGGAATGCCAGGAGCGTAATAAAAACAATATTTTTGATCGTTGTTTTCAGGGGCGCGGTCATCATGATCCCGAAAATAATGATTTTTGTTTTTCCATGGAAACACGGGAGTACTGGTTTTTTATTTCCGCCGGCCGGGCGGATCTTTTGGGCCGGCGCGTTTCCTGCAGATTTCGGCAGATCCAGCGGATCTGCATCTCACTGCCAACAGAAAAGCAAGTTGCACAAGTGCAGGTCAGAAGCTGCGCTTTCTAAAGCCTTGGGTAGCTGCTTCCTTCACTTGTGCAACAAAAACAGGGCTGCTTATTTGCTAATTTGCCTCTACATTCCCGTTGAAGGATATAGGCGTCTTATTGGTGCTGAGCACACGAAGAGAGGCGAATCCCGACGGGGCAACAGTGAGGTAGAGCGACCGTACTTCCGTGTTGTCTTTTGGTGTGATCTCAATTTCATAATTGCTTTTCCGTTGTGTTTTTTTATAGTCGAATCTGGTGGAGGTGAATTTTATCCCTCCCTTGGTCGGATCCATCGGTGCTGTATACGACCGGCCAAAAAAAGGCAGGTAGGCAACCACCGAATCCGGCGTTACCCTTACGTCATAACGGGATGTGAGCTGGTAAAGATTGGCGGCATTAGGAAACAAGAGCCGGGGGTTGAACCGGCTGTCTTCTGTTGGGAAAACACTGGTGGCAATAAATGTATAATTACGCGCGGTAACAGCATCCGATACTGCGGTGGATGAACCGGTTGCTTGCTGTTGTGTGGAGCAGGCGTTGAGCATAACGATTGCTGACAAAAAGATCAGCAACGGACGATGTATTGTTTTCATAAAAACTGTTTTATCTATGATGCGATCTGATTGTAAATTACACAATTTCGGGGGAATTTAATAACATGGAGCGGTGATTTGAAAGTTTGAAATGGCAGGAGTGTGGGAATGTGAAAATGCTTTCTGCTTTGGCCATTAGTTGTCAGTAATCAGCTATCAGTTGATTGTGTCATGTCCTGAAATAGGTTGACATGATTTTTGGCAAAAGCGGTCAATGAAGATGACAAAATCAGGCAGAACGGTTATTCGGTACAGTATTAGCTTTAAGCAGAAGGTAGTTCGGGAGATAGAAACGGAGGGTTTGACCATATCGGAGATCAGGTTACGGTATGGGATCCCCGGGTCCCAAACGGTCCAAAGCTGGTTAAAGCGATATGGTAAAACTCATTTATTAAACAAAGTAGTACGAGTGGAAACACGAGAAGAAAAAGACCGGATCAAGGCATTGGAAGCAGAGGTTAGCAAGCTTAAGTTGGCCTTGGCAGACAGCACGTTGGAGAAGCGGACATTGGAAATACTCATAGATGTGGTCAATGAGCATTATGATACGGATGTAAAAAAAAATTTAGGACCACAGTCATCCAAAGAGCGGGACAGCAAGGCTGGGAAATAAGGAAGTTGTGTGCGTGCTTTGCGTACAGCCGGTCGGCGTATTATAAATCATTAAAAGCATGCCTTAAGGCCCGTTTTAAGAGTGAACAGGTTTTGGATTTAGTGATGGCCATCCGTCGTGATCAGCCGATGATCGGGGGTAAAAAACTCTATTGGCTCTTAAGGGAGGGGCTGGCTAAAAGTGTAGCCGGGATGGGTCGTGATAAGTTCTTTGAGATACTACGCAAGCGGGGTTTACTGGTCAAAAGGACAAAGAAGTACGTGAGGACGACGGACTCTTATCATCGGTTTTACAAGTATAAGAACGAGCTGAGAGACAGGGTATTAACAGGTCCGAATCAGGCTTTTGTCAGTGATATTACCTATTTGAGAACAGAGCAGGGTTTTCTTTATTTGTTTTTGCAGATGGATGCCTGGTCGCGCAAGATCACGGGCTGGCATCTAAGCAATAGCCTGGCCATAGAAGGAGCTGTTGCTGCTCTTAAAATGAGCCTAAAACAATGCGCTGTTACCAAAGGTGTTATTCATCATTCTGACCGGGGCATTCAATATTGCTGTGGGACGTATGTGTCCTTGCTGCAAAAGGCGGGCATGGAAATCAGTATGACCGAACAAAATCATTGTTATGAAAATGCCTGTGCAGAGCGGGTCAATGGTATTTTGAAACAAGAATTTTTGCTGGACAGGACCTTTGATAACCAGCAAGAGGCGTTAAGAGCTGTTAGAGAGGCTATCTGTACTTACAATTACCGTCGTCCGCACTGGTCATTGAAATTAGCCTTTCCCGCCCAGATCCACCAGGCTGCGTAGTAAGTCTTATCACAAAAACAGGTGCGCTCGCCGCGCGGCGGTGTATTTTCTAAGGTTAACTTTTATTAATGCCTTGAATCAGAAACAACATTTTATAACACACAAAACCTGTCCACTTTTTTCAGGACACGACATTGCGTTTGGTATGGAGGACTTGATACCTGCATCAAGTACGAAACGAGGCCAATGTGAAACCTTCTTCTTCGGGAAATGTAAAAATGAAGATGCCGTTGCTGCTCCGATGATCTTTACTCCGACCAATATTTAGCCAGCAGGTGCAGAAGCACATCAGGTGTAAAATGGATCAAACCTGAAACCTATGCCTGGCTGCCGCCCGTCGGTTGATAAGAAGATGCCGATAGTGAACCATAACTATTCTGTCTTTTCTTCTTCGTTTTTAGGCAATACCGGGCCGTTTAGCTGTACCACATGCTGTTGTTGTTTTTTCCGCATAAACAAATTCAGCAACTCTACAATAAAAGAAAATGCCATCGCAAAATAAATGTAGTTCTTTAAATGCAGCTCATGCGCCATTTCTGAATTCCATCCTTCCACGATCAGGCTCACGCCAATCATAACCAGGAAGGAGAGTGCCAGCATTTTAATAGTGGGATGGTTGTGGATAAAGTCGGAAATTTTTGCGCTGAATGTAAACATCACGGTCATGGCTACAATTACGGCAGCAATCATGATCTCGATATGTTTGGCGGTTCCGCCTGCTGTGATGACACTGTCAAATGAAAAAACGGCATCAATCACCAGGATCTGGCCAATGGCCTGTCCAAAGCTGATTTGTTTTTGGTTTTGCGTAGCAGCTGAAGGATCTTCACCTTCCAGTTTATGGTGAATTTCTTTAACCGATTTATAAATCAGGAAAAGTCCGCCCGCCAGCATAACAATGCTTGCCAGGTCGAACCCTTTACCAAACCAGGATTCCGGAATGATGTGTTTACCTTTTTGGGCCAGCAGCCAGCTCAGTCCCATCAGTAACAGGCAGCGGGATAAAATACCGGTAACCATCCACACGCGACGGGCCTTTTTCCTTGAGTCTTTGTGCAGCCGGTTAAGAATGATGCTAACAAAAATAACATTATCGATCCCCAGCACCACTTCTAAAATCGAAAGGATCAGGAAACTGATGAGTGAATCCATAGTAAACAGCTCAGCAGTTGAAATAAATATTGGAGTCATAATATGATTTGGTTTATAATTGGGAGCAGATATTTTTTACAATCGTAGGACCTTCATAGATAAAGCCGGTCCAGATCTGTACCAGCGAGGCGCCTGCTGCCAGCTTCTCTTTGGCGTCTGCCGCTGTAAAAATGCCGCCAGACGCAATAATCGGGATGGCACCATTGGTTTGCTCGGTAATGTATTTCACGATTGCGGTGCTTTTTTGCTGCACGGGTTTGCCGCTCAGTCCTCCGGCTCCAATGGCCTCCACTTCACTCGCAGGCGTAACCAGGTTACTCCGGTCGATAGTGGTATTAGTGGCCACTAACCCGTCGAGCTTAATTTCCAGTGCCAGGGAAATAACATCATCGATCTGCTCCTGGCTGAGGTCTGGCGCAATTTTCAGCAGGATGGGTTTGGCAAACGCTTTTCCGTTGTTGATCATGGCCAGGTTCAGCAGAATTTTACGAAGCGCATCCTTGTCCTGCAGTTCCCGGAGACCAGGGGTATTGGGGCTGCTCACATTTACCACGAAATAATCAACAAAAGGATGGAGCCTGGTAAAACAGGTGGCATAATCCTGCCAGGCGTTTTCATTAGGAGTGATCTTATTTTTGCCGATATTGCCCCCGATGATCAGCGGGTATGGCTCCTTGCTGCCTGCCTTTTTTGTACGCCAGGCTTCCAGGCGTTGCGCAATTTTTTCAACCCCATCGTTGTTAAATCCCATCCGGTTAATCAGTGCTTTGTCTGCCGGAAGGCGAAACAGGCGGGGCTGCTCATTGCCGTCCTGCGGCAACGGCGTAACAGTGCCGATCTCCACGAAACCAAATCCAAGGGCTTCCAGCTCATTCAAAAAGACGGCATTCTTATCAAAGCCGGCTCCCAGACCTACCGGGTTTTTAAAGGTGAGGTTCAAAAAGCGCGTCTCTTTTACCGGGGCATCGGTGAAAGAACGGACAATGGTTTTCCCAAACCTGTTTTTGGTAAACAGCTGCAAATGGTGCATGGCCATATAGTGAGCACGTTCGGGAGGAAATGTAAAATAAAGCTTGCGTAAAAGATGGTACATAAAATGCAAATATAAACTAGAATTCAGATATCAGATATCAGACTTCAGCCGTCAGCCCACAGATCTAAAATCTCAATTCTCAAATCCCTATCCATCGATCTTCCAGTCAATGGGATCAATTCCCTGGGCTACCAGGTACTCATTGGTTTTGGAGAACGGCCGGCTCCCAAAGAACCCGTTATGTGCAGAAAGAGGGGAGGGATGCGCCGATTTAATGATGAAGTGTTTGGATGCATCAATAAAGGATGCTTTTTCCTGTGCAAACCGGCCCCATAAAATAAAAACTACATGTTGTTTATGTTCCGATACCTTCCGGATTACGGCATCCGTAAATGTTGCCCAGCCAATCTTTGCATGGCTCATCGGTTCGCCTGCCCTTACCGTTAAAGAAGCATTGAGCATAAAAACGCCCTGCTGCGCCCAGTGGGTCAGGTCCCCGCTTTTAGGAATGGGAACACCCAGGTCCGCATGCAGCTCCTTGTAAATATTTACCAGTGATGGTGGAGGCGGAACGCCCTTCTGCACTGAAAAGCAGAGACCATGCGCCTGGCCGGGTCCATGATAAGGATCCTGTCCCAGCAGCAGTACTTTTACCTGGTCAAAGGGAGTGGTATTAAAAGCATTGAAGATATGCTTGCCGGCAGGATAAATGGTCTTGCCCGCCTGTTTTTCTGTTTTTAGGTGGGTTGCCAGCGTTTCAAAATAGGGTTTCTGAAATTCTTCCTGTAGTTCTTTCTTCCAGGATTGCTCAATTGCTACTTCCATGCTGCTAATTTGAGTAAAAATAATAACTCTGTTCAGAAACGCAAACATTTGTTGAAACCAGGTATCTGGCTGGTTTGTAGCTTTCTAGGTATGAAGAATATCCGGGGGATGTTATGAAATCACTAAATTAACAGTTACAGGGGCGCGGGGTTGCTGATTTTGGCTATTTTTATTATCACGCTAAACCACTTCAGATGAATCCCTTTCTGTTATTTCCCGTAGTCTGGATTGTTGCAAACAGCATTTATTCGATTACGATGTATATTTTTTTGAAGGATCGGTTGTTTAAGGAAAAATATGTTACGATCCTGAAAGTTTCCCTGGTGAGCCTATGGCTGATTTCCCTACTGGCCATTGCGGCGATCTATCTCCTGTTCGCATAAAAATTATCAAGGGGTGTTTGTTGGAACTCTTCCATTTATGTTTTAACTTGAAACATATTTTGAGTAAATGGATTATATCGACTATTATAAGATCCTGGGAGTTGCCAGGGATGCTTCGGCGGAGGATATAAAAAAAGCATACCGCAAACTGGCGCGGAAGCATCACCCGGATCTGAACCCGGATGATAAGGAAGCGGTAAAGCTCTTTCAGCAGATCAATGAAGCACATGAGGTGTTGAGTGACCCCGAAAAACGAAAAAAGTACGACCAGTACGGGGCCGAATGGAAGCATGCCGATCAGTTTGAACAGGCTCGGAAGCAGCAAGCTTCAGAGAGACAGCAGGGAGCGCCTTTTGAGGGCGGAGAATATTACAGTTACCAGTCTGGTGACGAAGGTGATTTCTCCGATTTCTTTTCGTCGCTGTTCGGACAGGGCGCAGGCCGCAGCGGCCGGTCGGCCACCCGGTTTAAAGGCCAGGATTATAAAGCTTCAGTGACCCTGAACCTTTCGGATGCCTATAAAACGCATCAGCAGACGTTTACCGTAAACGGGAAGCATATCCGGATCACCGTACCGGCAGGTATCGAGAACGGCCAGGAGATCAGGATCGCCGGTTATGGAGCTCCCGGTGTGAACGGGGGACCTAACGGAGATCTGTACATTACATTTACCGTACAGAACGATACGCCATTCGTCAGAAAGGGAAATGATCTGTACTCCAACGTTCCGGTCAGCCTGTACAAGGCCGTTTTAGGAGGAACGGAAACCATTGATACCATGGATGGGAAAGTGAAATTAACCATTCCGCCGGAAACGCAGAATGACACAAAAGTACGCCTGAAGGGGAAGGGCTTTCCGGTGTATAAGAACGAAGGGCGTTTTGGCGATTTGTACATTACTTACCAGGTACAATTACCCAAAAATTTATCCGAAAAAGAAAAAGAATTGTTTAAAGAACTAGCAAAGGAGGCAGAAAGTAAATCATGACAGAACACATCCACAGCATATCTGTAGAACAATGCTGCTCCTATTACAGTATCGAGGTGTCTTTTGTTCAGTCTCTGAGTGAGCACGGGCTGATTGAACTGACGCAACGGGAAGAAGGCGTATTTATCGGGTTTGAACAACTGACGGACCTTGAGAAATACATGCATATGCATTATGATCTCGACATCAACATGGAGGGGCTTGAAACCATCGCGCATTTGCTGGGCAAGGTGCAGGCACTGCAAACCGAGATCCGCACACTTCGAAATGAACTGGGCCGTTAAAAACCGGTGGCGCTGTTTTGCATTGCGGAAATGTTTATCAACCGACCGTTTGCGGGAGCGGGCGTATATTCCGGTATTCATTATGAAGCTATATAAAATGCGATATCGTTTCTTTTATTCACAGGGTGGGCGCAGGATGTGCCGGTTTTTGTGCCTTGCAGGGGCCTGCCTGGCCGCCGCAATACAGGTGGCAAAGGCCCAGGTACCCGGTGTTCCCACTGGCATTGCAGAACTGTTTTATATCCAGTACCCCTATGCAACGGATCTTAAATGCCGGGTAAACGGAAACCGGACCGTAGTGGACTTCCTGATGAAAAACGAGCAATATGAAGCCATTTATAAAAAAAATGAGTGGGAATATACGGTCATGAGTTTTAGTTTTGACCGGCTCCCCGAAAAGATAAAATCAGGCTTCCGGCGTTCCCGGCTGGACGCCGCCCATGTAGCAGACGTAGATGTGGTCTATATTCCAAGCGGATATGAAACCTACCGGCTCTTATTGAAAAATGCTGATACAACACCGCGGTATCATTATTTCAGCGAATCCGGGAAACGGCTCCATGCGCCTCCATATCAGTACTAAGGACGTTTATCTATTTTCCCGCAGGCCTTTCTGTTTTTTTGATTATTTTCCGCCGGAATTTAAAATTTTAATCATGCGTACCTCAAAAGGGTTATTGTTTTTATTACTGGCGGGCCTCGTGATTTCGGTAAATGCACAAAACGGTTACTGGCAGCAGCGGGTGAAGTATACGATGGATGTGGATATGAATGTAGCCACCAACCGGTTCACAGGGAAACAGCAGCTGGAGTACTGGAACCATTCGCCGGATACCCTGGACCGGGTGTACTACCACTTATTCTGGAATGCTTTTCAGCCCGGAAGTATGATGGATGAGCGCAGCAGGAGGCAGGGGAAGATCCTGATCGGGGAGAAACCGGATTGGGACCAGCGGGTGAAGGACCGTATTTTTAACCTGAAGCCGGATGAGATCGGGTACCAGAAAGTGAATACACTGCGGATGAATGGGGTGCCGCAGCCTTATGAAGTACAGGGTACCATTTTGATCGTAACGCTTACCCGCCCCATCCTTCCGGGGCAAAAAGTAATCTTTGATATGAATTTCGAGGCGCAGGTGCCCTTGCAGATCCGGAGAAGCGGCAGGGATAACCCCAATACCAAAGTGCGTTATTCCATGAGCCAGTGGTACCCGAAGATCAGTGTATATGACAAAGACGGCTGGCATCCCACCCCTTATGTAGGGCGTGAATTTTTTGGAAATTTCGGTGACTTTGAGGTGAACATCACGATTGATAAGAATTATATCCTGGGAGGAACCGGTTATCTGACCAACGCCAACCAGATCGGTTATGGGTATGAAGCCGAGGGCGCCACTGTTAAACGGCCGGCGGGCGACCGGCTGACCTGGAAGTTTACTGCGCCGGAAGTGCATGATTTTATGTGGGCCGCAGATCCCGGGTTTATTCACAAAAGCAAAAAAGTTCGGAGCGATCTTACACTGCACCTGCTGTATAAGGAGGCAAAGTTTAAGGCCGATAAATGGGAAAAAGTGTTATCCGATGCAGAGCAGGCGCTGCCCTATATAGAACAAACCTTTGGCCGCTATCCATACAAACAATATTCGTTTATAACCGGAGGGGATGGCGGTATGGAATACCCGATGGCTACCTTACTGGCCTCTCCCGGTGCCTGGCTGCACGAGTGGATGCATGAATGGTTTTACGGACGGCTGGCTACTAATGAAACAAGGTATTCCTGGATGGATGAAGGCGGAGCCGACTATGCGGATACCCGTGTTGCCCACTGGCTGAACCAGCAGGGCGTGCCGGGCTACAGCCGGCCGGATTCTACCTACATCTATTATCTGAACCTGGTGAAAAGTGGCAAAGAGGAAGCGTTAAGCACCCCCGCCGATCATTTCAATACGAACTATGCATATGGACAGGGCAGCTACATCAAGGGTGCGCTGTTTCTTGTACAGCTGGGATACATCCTGGGAGAAGATGTGCGGGACCGCATATTGCTCAACTATTACCAGCAATGGAAATTTAAACACCCCGACCCGGATGATCTTCTGCGGGTGGCAGAGCGTACCAGCGGTACAAAGCTGGACTGGTACCGGGATTACTGGATCTACACTACCCGTACTATCGATTATGCGATCGACAGTCTCTGGGAAGAAGGCGGCCAGACAAAGATCCGCTTACGGAATGACGGTATGATGCCGATGCCGGTTGATTTTTTGATTACGTTTAAAGACAGTACAAAAGAAATGCATAATGTGCCGCTGGACCTGATGTATCATGCCAAGCCGGCGGAAAATAAAACAATAAAATGGAAGGTATACCAACCCTGGCCCTGGACTAATAAATATTATACCATAGTAACCGATCACCGGTTAACGGAGATTGTTATTGCAGAAATCGATCCTTCGCAGCGTATGGCAGATGTAAACCGGAGGAACAACCGGCTGGAGCTGAAGTATTAACCGCTTCCGCAATTTGCTGCGCAGGAATATTGTTTCATAAGCCGGAAAATAAAGCGGTATGATAGCCATCCCGGGCTGGCATTGGAGGAATGTTTCAACTGTGTATTACTTCAAACCAGTGATGACGGAAAGAAAATGCATCAGCTGTTTTACTGGTAGCGGTAATATCAGCACACTGCTTAACAGACTTAACAAGTAAAATAAATGATATCAATGAATCAAAAAGAACTGGCAACATTAACCAACGAAGCGTTGTTGCGGGAAGCAAAAAAAAGTAAATCAACGAAGCTTTTCGATGCTGTACTCTTTGGGTTCTTAATTGGAGTGGCCGTTTTTAGTACCGTTAAAAATGGTTTCGGCCTGCTCAGTTTTCTTCCCCTGGTTTACATTCCGGTTGCTGCCGGGAACAGGAATAAAAATAAGGCGCTGGAACAATTGCTAAAAGAACGGAATTTAAAATAGAAGCAGCCATATCGATTCCAGACAGCCAGTGAGGGGTGATGACATGCAATTCCGCAGCATCGGATTATTGAAATCCCGGCTTTTCAGGAGCCCCGTAAGAGCGGCTGAAAAGAGCCACGCTATTTTTCAATGCCACCGCGGCGCTCCGGTTCTTTTATTTCCGGCCAGGTAATTTGTTTTCCGTTGATAACCGGTAACACACGCTGATCGCGGTTCGCCGGCCGGGGATCTTCAGACGCCATATATGCCAGTACCGCAGTAAGGATCACATTGTTTTTTACTTCATCAAAAACAATTTTATCATATGTATCGCGATTGGTATGCCAGGTATAGCCACCGTATCCCCAGCTTAGAGAGCTTAATACAAATGCCGGTACACCTGCGGCTACAAATGAAGCGTGATCCGATCCACCGCTGCCGGGCATTCCCGGGAAGCTGGTTTCAATACCCGCAGTGATTTTTTTAGGAGCTGCTGCCAGCCATCTGCCCAGGTAGTCGTATGCATTTACAAACCCCTGGCCGCTGATATTGGCAATGCGCCCAGTGCCATTGTCCTGGTTAAATACCGCCTGGATATTCTTTGTGATCTGCGGATTATCTTTTACAAAAGCGCGTGAGCCATTTAATCCCTGCTCTTCGCTTCCCCAAAGACAAATCAGTATGGTGCGTTTGTTATCCGGGTACAGTTTTTTCAATATCCGTATGGTCTCCATCATGGTGATGGTTCCTGTGCCGTTGTCGGTGGCACCCTGGGCTCCGTCCCAGGAATCAAAATGCGCGGAAAGGATCACATATTCATCCGGTTTTTCCTTTCCGTCGATGCGGCCGATGATGTTAAAGGTGGGCACCATTCCCAGTTCTTTGGATTGTACGTGGATCCGGATCCGGGGAGCTAATCCGTTTACCGCCATCCGGTACAACATACCATAGTCCTCTACCGAGATATCGATGGTAGGGATTTTTTTGGTGCGCGCTCCAAAAACGCGGTTGGCACCCATAATACCCGTCCAGTTGGAAATGGCGAGCGCAGCGGCGCCGGCCTTTTCGAGGGCTTCCGGCAAGGTGCTGCTGGTGTAGCCGGTATTGATCATGGCCTTGCGAAAGGCTTCAGCATCATCAGCCCGTTCCTTCATCATCTTTTCGTAAAGCTCAGGGGAGGCAAACTCTTTGATCTGATAATCTGGCCGGCCTGAGCGCTGGTATTGGGAAATCAATACCACTTTTCCCTTTATCGTTTTTAACCATGCTGTAAACTCACCAGCATTGTTTACAAAGGGCAATGGTACAACCTCACCCTGTACCGGTGTTTTGGTGGCCGGGCTCCAGGCCAGCTGCGTAGCTTCCAGGCTTTTGATGCGGGGGGCAATCATATCAACCTGGGAAATGCCCCGTTGCCAGCCGCGCCATTCACCAAAGGATTGTTTATTGCTACGGATCCCCCAGCTCTCAAACCTGGCAATGGCCCAGTCACCGGCCTTTTGCATTTCCGGTGTACCCACCAGCCGGGGGCCGATGCCATCCAGCAACTCACCGGCCAGTTTTTCCAGTTGGGAATGCTGCTGCACCTCATCTACTATTTTTTCCACGATGGGTAACAGGTTTTCCTGCGGCTGAGGCGCCGGTTGCGCAGACAGGAATGGACTGGTTAGCAAAAACGCTATGCAAAAAAGCTGGGAAACAGATCTGTTCATATAAAAAAAATTAGTTGTAGCATATTGGCGCGGACGCATAAACAGTACAGGATGATCGCAGCTATTTGGGCCTGCGCTGATGGCTCAGGAATCACCGGCGCCGCTGTGGCGGTAAGGTTTCTGTGTACGCGCTGCACCAATATAGGCACTTTCGGTTAAAAAATAAAAAGCTGTACCTTTAAAGTGCATTATTAAGGCATGGAAACACTATTGATAACCGGTACTGCCTTGTGGTGTTTTAAACATGAGGTGTTAACGCGTAATAAGGAACGTGTTGGAGGGCTTTTTATTACCGGAGCGCTACCTTTTCATCAGCATGCAACGGATATAGCACTTACAGAAAAGGCTATCGAGTTATCGGGCAATGAATATTATTCGGTTCCGCTGGATTGCATCTCTCAATTGTATATCGGGTTTGATGAATACTATACGAAAACACTGATGCCTAATTTCGGTTTGAGTGGTCAGCCATTACGCATTACCACCAGTAACGGGCAGGTAATGTATTTTTTTATTGACTATCACTTTTTCGGAAATGCCAACCAAAACTGGTTTAACCAGATAAAAGCACTGATTGTAGAAGCGGGCGTTTAGCCTGCGCCCGCAAGCGCAGTAGCCGTTCATAATCGCCCTGAGCCCGTCACCACAGATGGCATTGGCTGCCGGTAGTTTTCCTGCTTTAAAGACCGGCCGTAGAAAACGACATGATGTCGAAGTTCTTTGTGTGCCCTGGTGCCCTTTGTGGTTAAATGCCCTATTTTTACAATTCATGAAACGTAAATATGTTCCACAGGTGGTAACAACCGCGGCCAAAAAAATGGCCTATCGTTTTTATCATTTTTCAGAGAAGGTGTTACAACCACCATTTGACCGGTATGATTTTGAAACCTTTGACGTCATCAAACGGATATTAAAAGCGGATAGTAACTGCATCGATATCGGGGCGCACAAGGGGGAGATTCTGTCTGTCATTCTGAAAAGAGCGCCGCAGGGGCAGCATATGGGGTTTGAACCCATCCCGTACCTGTTTGCCCAGCTGCAAAAAAAATACGGCAACCGGGTACGTCTTTTCAACACAGCCCTTTCCAGCGAGGCTGGCGAGGCGGAATTTACGGTATTTAAAGACCGGCCGGCGGTAAGCGGTTTAAGAGAGCGGAACTTTGAACATGCGCAATATGCTACGGAAAAGATCCGGGTAAAGGTAGAGCGGCTGGAAGAGGCGGTTCCACCGGATATGCCCATCCGTTTGATCAAGATCGATGTGGAAGGAGCAGAGCTGGAAGTATTGAAAGGTGCGGAACGGATCCTGCGGCAACACCGGCCGGTGGTATTGTTTGAGTTTGGAAAGGGTGGAAGTGATCTTTATGGTGCCACACCGGAACTGATGTTTGATTTTTTTGATGGGCTGGGCTATACGCTTACCTTACAGCAATATTTTCTGAAAGGCCAGCCCGGTTTTAACCGGCATGAGTTCATCGGTCAGTTTGAAAAAGGATATAACTATTTTTTTATGGCCTATGATGCGGGAGGGGAAATGCTGCATATGTAATTGCAATAAGGCATCACTGTTGTTTCGTTAAGGTCGCAGATACGCAGGTATGGTACCGGCTTTAATAGTACTCAGAACATCGCAGTGAAAGCGCCGCAGGCGCAATCAGCGTATCTGCCGCAATGATAAAAAGTTGCTTAAGTAAACGACATTGAATGAGGCATTCAAAAGTGGAAATCGTCTTGCCGTCTGCCAATGAACGGAACCGTTGACGCTTTTAAATCTGATTGTTCTTGTTGGATATTTAAATTTGGTGTTCAAAAAGTTTTTAACTTTATTCAAATACCGCTTATGAACGATCCTTATCGCCCCGAACCTTTTGATCCTGAAGATCCGATAGTATACCAGCCTTATATGGGGTATGGTTCTTTTCATCGCATCAGGTGTGGTCCGGATGATTATAGCAAGGACGAATGGGAGCATCATCCCAGGGAGGTGAAACAGTTTGATAAACTTCCTCTAAAGATTCAAACCATCGCAAAGCGTGTACTGGAGGATAGTCTTGAACAATGGGCCGGGAAGGTTGTATTTCACAGTGCCAATATATACCGGCCTGAACGGTTTTTTAAGGGTGAGATCCTGGCGCAGTCTAATTACAGGCTGGTGCCGAAATACCAGCTCTGGTTTGTATTTTCTTTTTCCGAAAAACGGATAAAAGAGTATTGCTTTGAGATGAGCTTTGATCAATACCGCCAGATTTTAAAATTTGATTTTCCGCGCTACCTGTTTTATCTGGAACAAACGTTGAATGAATATGAACGGGGGCATAAACTTGCACTTGAATATGTAAAGGCCAAAAACTATAAGCCGGATCTTATTGACCTCGAACTTAAATATGCTGCGGACTCTGGCAGGTTGAACTGGGAATTTTATTATCTTCAAAAAGAGGCTGATACCGCTGTGGTTAATCAAAAGAGAATCCGTGTGGTCATTGTAGACCTGATGTTCAATATGGTGATCTATGACCAGGAATTGCATGCCACTTCCAGTAAAGTTCCGGCGCGTATGGAAAAAGAAACAGTTATTTCAGAAACAATATGGAATGGTAAAAAGATACAGGTAGTATGTTTTACGGCCATTGAAGAGGATCTTCCTTGGTTGGAAGATGAAGAAGAAGGACCTCCTCCTCCTCCTGTGCAATAAAGTACGGACCTACTTCGGCACGTACACGAGGTATTTTTCTTCAAAGAAGGGCTCGGTAAACAAATCGCTGATGGCCATTATATGGGGCCGGGTGCCGCTTTCAAAGATTTCTTTTGTAAGATCGCCGCCTTTCAGGCAGATCAGTCCCGGGGCATGGTCTCCTTTTTCAACCAGGCGCGTATGCTGTCTGGCGGGGTCTTTCCGGATCAGCGGTTTGCTCCATTGCCATAGTTCTTTTAACGGCGCCACAGCCCGGGACACTACAAAATCAAATTTTTTATCTTTTACGTCCTCGATACGGCAGTGCCGGGTCCGGAGGTTTTTTAAACCGATGGCCTCGCTGACCGCATCCACCACTTTTAATTTTTTACCAATGCTGTCTACCAGTAAAAAATCGACTTCGGGAAAAAAAATAGCCAGCGGAATACCGGGAAAGCCGCCACCTGCGCCCAGGTCTGCCACCTGTGTGCCCGGCGGAAAGTTAAATACCGCGGCAATGCTAAGCGAGTGCAGCACATGTTTTTCATAAAGGCTGTCAATATCCTTGCGGCTGATTACATTTATTTTTTCGTTCCAGTCGCGGTACAATCCCTCTAAAGCCTTTAGCTGGTCCAGCTGCGTAGCTGTAAAATCATCAAAGTATTTCTGCACGATGTTCATACTGCAAAGAAAGCGTTTTTTGGAAATTTGAAAATTTGAAAATGCAGCGGCCGTTCCGGTTCTATGATCTGCTCATCAGTCGGAGACCATTCCAAATTTAGGAGGGTAGGGGTTGTCGTAAGCATTTGAAGATGTAAAAATAGAAATCCATTAAGGCCTGCTGACCTGCGCTCCGTTCGATAGCTGCAAGTGGGAACAGCAAGCCGCGAGCAGGAAGAAGCGAAGCATATCGGGTATGGAACAGAAACCTGCCCGTCAGGCGGGCTTTCAACCTCAAACCGTACCTTGCAACAAGTTTCCGGTTGGCGATTATCGGGATTAGTGATTTGACGTCAAGTTTGGGATCGGAATCCAACGTTAAACTTCTGAAGGTTAAACCTGAAACAAAAAAGCGCCTGTGCATAACCCTGTTAATAATTGGTCCAGAAATAAAGATTTGTTTCTCCCCTTTTAAGGGTCTAAATTCGCTTCCTGATTTCAAGGGACCATCATGCAGTCTCCCCTAAAATTGATAAATTTAAGGTTGAAAAATGATCCAAGAAATCATTGGTGTATCGCTGATGATAGCGGGATTTTTGTCTCAAAAGTCAGAAAAACAGTTGTTTTAATATAATGGATTTAAAGGATATAAATAAAGATCGGAAGCAGAAACGCAGAACGGCGGTTGACCTGGGAACCATGGTTTACGGAAAAGTACCTCCCCAGGCCAGAGAGCTGGAGGAAGCCATCCTGGGGGCCATCATGCTGGAGAAGAATGCCTTTGACGCTGTTATCGAAGTATTAAAACCGGACTGTTTTTATGTAGACGCCAACCAGCGTATTTTCCGGGCCATGCAGTCGCTGGCTCATAAAAGTCAGCCCATCGATATCCTGACCGTGGTGGAAGAATTGCGGATGCGGGAGGAGCTGGAAATGGTAGGGGGCGCTTACTATGTTACCCGCCTTACCAATGCGGTCGTTTCAGCGGCGAATATCGAATCGCATGCGCGGATCGTACTGCAAAAATTTATACAAAGGGAGTTGATCCGGATCAGCGGGGAAATCATCAACGATGCATTTGAAGACAGCACGGATGTATTTGAATTGCTGGACGACGCCGAATCTAAGTTATTTGAAATAACCAACTCGCACCTGCGCAGTACCATACAACCGATTGATTCGGTACTGGTGCAAACCATACAACGGATTGAAGACCTGCGCCACCGGAACGAAGATGTGACCGGTGTGCCCAGCGGATTTAAAATGCTGGATAAGGTAACCTATGGATGGCAGAATACGGACCTGATCATCCTTGCGGCACGTCCTGCGGTGGGGAAGACCGCTTTTGCGCTCAACCTGGCACGCAATGCTGTTATGAACAAGATTAAGGAGCACCCCACCCCGGTGGCCTTCTTTTCATTGGAGATGAGTGCGGCCCAGCTGGTGCAGCGGGTACTATCGGCCGAAAGCGAGATCATGCTGGAAAAGATTGCCCGTGGTAAGATGGAAGATCATGAAATGAAGCAGCTGTACACCAAGGGGATCCAACGATTGTCGCAGGCTCCGCTTTTTATCGATGATACACCGGCGCTGAATATTTTTGAGTTACGGGCCAAATGCCGGAAGCTGAAGAATAAGCACAATATTGGGATGATCATTATCGACTACCTGCAGCTGATGAGCGGATCCGGGGATTCTAAAGGAAACCGCGAGCAGGAGATCAGTTCTATCAGCCGGAACCTGAAGGGATTGGCCAAGGAACTAAGCGTGCCTATTATTGCACTTTCCCAGTTAAGCCGTGCTGTGGAACAACGGGGCTCCAAGGATGGTAACCGGGTACCACAGCTGAGTGACCTGCGGGAGTCCGGAGCCATCGAACAGGATGCGGATATGGTAATGTTCCTGTACCGGCCGGATTACTATGATATGAACACCAATGCCGAAGGGGAGGACCAGCGGGGGTTGACAGAAGTAAAGATCGCCAAGCACCGGAATGGCTCACTTGAAACCATTAAGCTGAAGGCATTGTTACATATTCAGAAGTTTATCAGTTGGGAAGAGGACCCGTACAATATTATGGCCGCACCAGGCAGCAGCTGGAAGCGGATCGATGAAGAAGAAGGCGGTGGCGGCGGCGCCAAGTTGTTCCAGGTAGAGAGCAAGATGAATAAGATGAAGGATGATGAGTTTGATGATCTGGAAGATGCGCCTTTTTAATTTGTTTAAGGTTTAACGTAGGACCTTAAAGTTTGAACATCCAACCTCAAATCAAACGCCCGTTTTGCAGCTTCCTTTTTTCTATATTAATGAGTATACACCCGGTGCGCAACATATCGTGCTGGATGAAAACAATTCCCGTCACGTAGTACAGGTATTGCGGATGCAGACGGGAGAAGCCCTACACTTAACGGATGGTAAAGGCCATTTGCTTACCGCAGTTATTGCAGCACCGCATAAAAAGCATTGTTCCGTAATGGTCGCCGACACTGTTTTTTCACCACCCCGCCATCCGCGGGTTACCATCGCAATTTCCCTGTTAAAAAACGCGAACCGTTTTGAATGGTTTCTCGAAAAAGCAACCGAGATCGGCGTTGCGGCCATCATCCCCCTGATCAGTGATCGCACAGAAAAAGAACGGGCGAAAACGGAACGATTGCAGCAGATACTGATCAGCGCTTTATTGCAAAGCCAACAGGTATGGCTGCCGCAGATGCCGGAGCCTGTAAAATATGCTGATTTTATAAAGGATCACGGGGCTCATTCTATGACGCGGAAATTTATTGCTCATTGCCTGGAAGATGAAAAACATTCCCTGAAGGACCAGGCCGCAGCGGACGATAGCATCATTCTTATTGGGCCGGAGGGCGATTTTACAACAGAGGAGATCGGCGCTGCATTGGCAAACGGATACCAGCCGGTGACTCTTGGCACTACCAGGCTGCGTACGGAAACGGCCGGTGTGGTGGCCGCCGCCCTGCTTTGCGTACGGTAATAAACATTGTAAAACTTTGCGATATGATACTGGGTAACAGCTGTTTTTTTATAGCCCTGCTGCTGGTGGCGCTGATGGCAGGACTGTTCTTTTCGTTTAGCGTTGCAGTAACGCGCGGCTTAAAAAAACTGGATGATAAAAGCTATCTGTGGGCGATGCAAAAGATCAACAAAGCGATCCTGAACCCCGTATTCCTCTTGTGCTTTATCGGTGCGCCGCTGTTGCTTATCGGAACCACCATGATCCGTTTTTTTGAGGATCGATGGCTGTTTATGTGGATGCTGGTGACTACCCTGGTTTATACAGGCGGCGTGTTTATGGTGACTATGTTCTGCAATGTTCCCTTGAACAACTACCTGGACCGGCAACGTATCGATACATTGGATCCGGAGACGGCTGAGGCTGTTCGTTCCCGATTCGAGATCCCTTGGAACCGGTACAATCATATCCGCACGCTGTTTTCAATACTGGCCCTGGGAATGATGTTCTATAGCGGGATCCGCTGAGGGGCAGTCAGCCCGGAAAGTGCATCCGCTTCGTACTGGCACGCCGACTACAACCGGGCATACACCCGTTTATGGCTGCGACATCGTATGCTTAAAATTGATATCTTGTGCCGGCTATCGGTGTAAACAAATGAACAATTGCATCAAAAAATAACAGGATGAAATTATTTGGACCCAACGCTGAACTGACCGAAACCGCCCGGCAGATCATGACTGAAGATATTGTGGCCCTGGAACAGAAAGTGGCAAAGGGATGGGACCTAAACCAAAAGATCCCGATCACCGACCGGATTATTGAAACACCGCTTACTCTTGCATTGTGTGAGAAAAAGAAAAAAGTACTGGACTGGCTGCTTTTAAAAAATGTAGCATTGAACGATAACGATCAGCCCGCCATTTTACTGGCCTGTTCCAACACCGATGCAAAAACGGTAAAGCGTCTGATTGAGGGCGGTGCCGATGTAAATGCCCGGCACAAAACGGGGAAGTCTGCCATGAATGCTGCCTTATACGGCAATAACTATGACCTTATCCCGCTGCTGATCGAAGCCGGCTATGATCTTAAAAATGATGGCAGCTCCTTGCGGCAGGCTGTTTTCAACCGGCAGTATAAGGCCATCGCATTGCTGCTGGAACATGGGGCAGACGTGAATTTTTGCAAACCGGATATGGTGTTTCCTTATAACTCCACGCCGGTGCATATCGCAGCAGGAAACAACGATCTGGAAATGGTAAAACGCCTGGTAGCACATGGAGCGGATGTAACGATAAAGGATCATTACGGGGAACGCCCTTATAATTGCGCCGTGGCCAACCGGAATGAGGAGATGAGGGCATTTCTGAAGGCACTGGAGCCGGAGCAGTGGCACAACGAGGAACAACGGCTGGCAGATCTAAAGAGCTACAAAATACCCGAAGCACTGTTACAGGTATTGCGCAGTACGGACCGGAAACTGGAATTACCCGGTAATAAAAACGTGGGATATATTGTATTCAACTCTCTTTTGAATGTTAAGGAAGTACATTGGATGAAACATAAGTTCTTAGACCTGCTGAGCACGGTGGATCATTACGGTAGTGATGGTTTTTTGGTTTGGTATCCTAAAAAGAAATGCCTTGCCTTTGCCGACTATGAGCACCAGGAGTTTAAAGAATTGTGCAGCGTTAAAGCATTTTTTGCCGACCCTTCGGCGCAAATTGACAAGATATTTGAATAAGGCACTCAACGGAGCTGGTGGCGCCTGCAATAATTAAATGGTATATTCGCTAATGGGAACGGGGTTTTAATTAAAAATAAGCACGATGTCGATAACAAAAGAGGCTGAACTGATTGGTATGCAACACGCGGGTAACGCGGTTGCACATACGTTAAAACAAATGATGGAGTATGCCCGGCCGGGAATGAGCACCAAGGAACTGGACGATTACGGGGCAAGGATACTTGCCGGTTTTGGAGCAAGACCAGCTCCCCGGCTTACCTATGGATTTCCGGGATGTGCCTGTATCAGCGTTGACCAGGAATTTTGCCATGGCATACCGTCTGATAAACGGATCTTAAAAGAAGGCGACCTGGTAAATATTGATGTGTCTGCAGAGCTGAACGGCTTTTGGGCAGATAATGGTGCTTCGTTTGTTCTGGGGAATGACCTTCATCAGCATCAGCCCTTGGTAGAGGCGTCCAGGGAGATATTGAAACAGGCGCTTGAACATATTAAAGGCGGCGTAAAGATTGCCGATATCGGATATATTATGGAAACCGCAGCTAAAAAGAAGGGGTTTATGGTGATTAAAAATCTTGGCGGGCATGGTATTGGCAGCCGCCTGCATGAACAGCCGGAGGAACTGCTCAATTACCGGAACCGGTTTGACCAGCGCCGGTTTAAAAAGAACTCTGTTGTAGCCATTGAAACTTTTATTGCTACAAGCTCAACCTATGCAACGGAATTGAGTGATGGCTGGACCCTGGTTGGCGATAAAGGCGGTTATATGGCGCAGCATGAACATACGGTTGTGGTAACGGGCGGCAAGCCGATCGTACTAACAGAAATGAACGGCATCTTTCATTAGAACCTGGCGCTTCCTGTGCCGGCTTATTACTAGCCGCGTGTGCTGTTCTTGTTATTTTCCCTTGATCATTTTCCGGTGATTCAATCCCCATTGTTGCAACGCATTTGCAATGGGAATGAGTGATTGCCCGTATGCGGTGAGGGCATAGGTAACCGTAATAGGCCGGGTATTCTGGATAGTACGGGTTATAATCTTATTTTCTTCAAGTGTCTTCAATTCTTTAGAAAGCATTTTGGCCGATATGCCGGCAATTACTTTCTCTAGCTTTTTAAAATGCAGCAATTCTTTTGGCCGGCAGCTGATATGCAGTACGATCAAAAGTTTCCACTTGCCGCCTAAAAGTTCCAAACTGTCTCTTAGTGCCAACAGATTTTGTGTGCATTCCGGTCTTGTTATTGGTAGTTTTTTTACCTGCATAGTTACTTCCAAGTAAGTAGTTACCCGCCGTTAACGGATAATGAAAATAAAAGAATTCGCTGATATTTTTGATGATATAAACGCTTTTTATGAAAATAACATTGTATGCGAATGTTTCAGTAAACGGAAAACTGTTGTTATCTGATAACCCCAACCACCAGGTACCGCCGGACATTATCGGTCTTTCCCTGCAGCAGATCAACCGGGTGGGCAACCTGGTAATGGGAAGAAAATCATTTGAACATTTTGTGACGGCTTTTGGTGGAATCGACAGGGTAAGGGAAGTACTGCCGGATGTGGTATTTGTATGGCTTTCTGCAACCCGGGAAACAACCAGTGCTTATAAAGTTGCCCCCAGTCCTGAGGCAGCCGTAACATACCTGGAAGAAAGGGGTTTTGATGAAATACTGATCGGAGGCGGAACGGAAACCTGTAACGTATTTCTGGAAAAGGACCTGGTTACAGACGTGGTTTTTAACGTGATGCCAATGATCACCGCCGGAGGTGTGCTGGGTGGGAACGGTGCATTGAATATCAACCTCCGTTTTGTCGGGCAGGAGCGTTTGGGTAATGATGTGCTGCAGTTGCGGTATACAAAGCATTAGTGCGTTGCAACTGTGCAGCCTCCGGCAACATAGCTGTTCTTGGATTTCGTCTTTCAGAGCCTGCGAAAGGGTGCCCGGCAGGTCATACGCTCTTTTCATCAAAAGAGAGGGTAACTTCATTTACACCCGGCGTCATCTTCCGCAGTTGAACACCTGCTGTCTGCAGCATGCGTTTGGCTGCAATAAAGCTTTCCTTACTGGCGTATTTATCCGACAGGTAAATAACCTCCCCAATGCCGGATTGGATAATGGCCTTACTGCATTCGTTGCAGGGAAATAATGCGGTGTAGATTTTACAACCGCTCAGGTTTATGCCAATATTATTCAGGATTGCATTAAGCTCTGCATGACAAACATAAGGATACTTGGTTTCCAGGAAATCGCCCTCTTTTTCCCAGGGGAACTGGTCATCACTGATGCCGGTGGGCAAACCGTTATAGCCTACACCAACGATCTTGTGCTGCTGATTTACAATGCAGGCGCCTACCTGTGTGGAGGGGTCCTTGCTCCGTTTTCCGGATAACAGGGCCACGCCCATAAAATATTCATCCCAGGAAATATAATTGGTTCTCTTTGTCATCTTGTTGCAATTGTGGTAAATATACGTTCCCCGGCGGGAATGAAAAATATTGAATGGAAATCTTGCATGAGAAGTGCGGGTTGGGAAATTTGAAAATGTGGGAATGGAGATGCCGTTCCTGTTCGGAGGTATATATTCTGGTGAAATACCGCAGTCAGAAGTCAGAATTCAGAAATGAGAACCTGTACCTTGAACAAAAGTCTACCAGACATAAAACCGGATCTGATGTGAAACCTTCTTCCCTTACGGAATGTAAAACATCGAATAAAAAATATCAAATATAAAAGTGATGATGCCGCTCCTGCTTGATAATTTTATCTCTGTAGAAAATCACAATCCCCGGGAATGAGCAGTTCCCTTCAGGCAGAAACGGAAGCTAACCTGAAACCGCTCTTGTGCTATATTTGCAGAAACCTCATCACTATGAAGGCGATCTGTAACGGCATTATCTACACGGGCGGCGAAGTATTAACCAATCATTGTATCCTGGTGGATAAAGGCCGGATCCTTGCTGTACAAAAGGAGATGCCCGAAGCCGCCGAATCCGTTGATCTGAAAGGGAAGAATATTTCTGCTGGTTTTATCGATATCCAGCTGAACGGCGGAGCAGACCGGTATTTTTCAAAAGACCCGGATGCCGAAACCTTGCAGGATATGTACCAGGCCAGCAGGGCTTATGCCACTCCCTTTTTTCTGACCACCCTGATTAGTTCTCCGCAGGAGACCATACATATGGCTATAGAAGCCATCCGGCGGTTTAATGAGGTACAACCCGGAACCCTGGGCATGCACCTGGAAGGACCTTTTATGAACCCGGCAAAGAGAGGTGCACATAATGAACGGATCATCCGTAAGCCTACCGACCGCGAGCTGGATGAAATCATCGAATGGGGCAGGGGTGTGATACAGGTGATGACCATTGCCCCCGAATGTTTTACCGATGCACAACTCGAGCGCCTGCTCAAAACGGATATCGTATTGTCGGCCGGTCATTCGATGATGCACTATGAACAGGCACAGCGTTATTTTTCGATGGGCATTCACCTGGTGACGCATTTGTATAATGCTATGACACAGATGGGGCACCGGGAATGCGGCCTGGTGGGCGCGGCTTTTGATAATGACGCCGTGTATGCGCCCATCATACTGGATGGCGGGCATTGCCATTATGCGGCGGCACGGATCGCTTACCGCCAGAAAAGGGATAAGCTTTTTCTCATCAGTGATGCTTCTTTCTTGGGGCGCCGGAAGCCCCGGTTCGACTGGGCGGGGTTAGACATTGAAATGACCAATGGCTATTACCGGGATAAGGCCGGAAGCCTGGCCGGTGCCGCCATATCAATGCCAGAAGCGATAAAAAATGCAATCGATTTTGTAGGCGCCTCGCTGCAGGAGGCCGTGGAAATGGCTACCTGCCGGCCTGCCCGGGCCATCCGGATGGAAGACCACATCGGGTTTATAAAAAAAGGATACCCGGCTGTTTTTTCGGTCTTTGATGATAGACTCACGGCTTATGAAACATTGGATCTCTCCTGAGGGAGTGGCCACAGCGGCAATGATGCAACGATTTTTTTTCAGGATCGTTGCATCATTGCGTCGTTGCACGGAATAAAGCAGCGAATACGCCGGGAACCAGGAAGTTACGAAGTCTGCGGGGAACATAAAATATGGTAATACCGGAAAGGACGTCTTATTGCTGATTTATGTCTTTGGTCCACGGCAGGTGTTTAAACTTCTGCGCTTCGGTGTGTCTGTGGCTTCCTGGCCGGGGAAGGAAAACTCCCGGATAAAGGGAATATTTATGTACTTTTGCAGCATAATCGGATGCAAATGGCAATAACTCCAGGACCTCTTTTGCAACAAGTGAATACACCTGCGGATCTGAAAAAGATACCGGAAGACCAACTTCACCTATTTTGCGATGAGCTCAGGCAGTACATCATTGATGTGGTAAGTGTGCACGGCGGGCATTTTGCCGCAAGTTTGGGTGTGGTGGAACTGACCACGGCCCTGCACTATGTGTACCATACGCCGGAAGACCTGCTGGTTTGGGACGTGGGGCACCAGGCTTACGGCCACAAGATCATTACCGGCCGCCGGGACCGTTTTGAAACCAACCGGAAATACAACGGACTGAGCGGGTTTCCCAAGATTTCGGAAAGTGAGTATGATACCTTTGGAGTAGGGCACTCCTCTACTTCTATTTCGGCGGCATTGGGTATGGCCATTGCAGCCAAATACAAGGGAGAAAAAGACCGCAAGGTAGTGGCGGTGATCGGCGATGGCTCCATGACGGCGGGTATGGCCTTCGAAGCAATGAACCATGCCGGCGTGTCCAACACCGATATGCTGATCATCCTCAATGATAATGGCATTGGCATTGATCCGAATGTAGGCGCTTTAAAAGAATACCTTACAGATATCACCGTTTCTCCAAAGTACAACAAGTTTAAAGACGATGTATGGAATGCGTTGAACAAGCTGCCTGTGGGCAAAAGCATTTCCAAGAGCATTGCGCATAAACTGGCGGAAGGATTGAAGGGCATGCTGAACAGCAATTCCAATCTTTTTGAATCGCTGAAGCTGCGGTATTTCGGGCCTATCGACGGGCATAATATTACCAAACTGGTAGATACCCTAAAGGATCTGAAACAGATCGGCGGGCCCAAGATCCTGCATGTGATCACCACAAAGGGAAAAGGCTATGCACTGGCGGAGAAAGACCAGACCAAATGGCATGCACCGGGCTTGTTTGATAAAGTAACGGGTGAGATCATTAAGAAAACCTTTGAAACACCCCAGCCGCCCAAGTACCAGGATGTATTTGGCAAAACAATCATTGAGCTGGCAGAAAAGAACGACCGGATCTTTGGAATTACCCCGGCCATGCCGTCGGGGAGTTCATTAAAATACATGATGGAAGCAATGCCGAACCGGGCATTGGATGTAGGCATTTGCGAGCAACATGCCGTTACCCTCAGTGCGGGCATGGCTACCCAGGGATTGCGTGTTTTTTGTAATATTTATTCTTCCTTTATGCAGCGGGCCTATGACCAGGCGGTGCATGATGTGGCCATCCAGAAACTGCCAGTGATTTTTTGCCTGGACCGCGCGGGGTTGGTCGGCGATGATGGTCCCACCCATCATGGCTGTTACGATATTGCCTATTTCCGCTGTATTCCCAATATGATCGTCAGCGCTCCAATGAATGAAGCTGAGTTGCGGAACCTGATGTATACCGCCCAGCTGGAAAAAAACGATCATCCCTTTGTGATCCGCTACCCGCGTGGTGAAGGCGTGATGCCGGAATGGCGTACTCCTATGGAAGAGATCACCATTGGCAAAGGCCGCAGGTTAAAGGAAGGAAAAGACATTGCCATCCTCAGCTTTGGCCACCCGGGGAATTTTGCAGCATCGGCGATCCGGACCCTGCACCAGGACGGCATTTTGCCGGGTCATTACGACCTGCGTTTTGCAAAGCCGCTGGATGAAGCATTGCTGCACGAAGCCTGTCAAAAATATCCCAAACTGATCACTGTGGAAGATGGTACCATTATCGGTGGCATCGGAGCGGCCGTACTGGAATTTATGGCCAGGCATGGATATAAGAATGAAGTGCGGATCCTTGGAATCCCCGACCGGATCGTAGAGCATGGCACACCCAAAGAGCTGCAACGCGAGTGTGGTTACGATGCCGAAGGTATTGTGGCAGCTGTACGGGAAATGATGCGCGAAAAAATAACAGTTACAATGGGAGGGGTTAAGGTTTAATGTTCAAGGTTCCAGGTTCGATTTTTTTAATACCCGATGATTTATGCCCGTTCCTGATCCCGGATGTTATTGTCTGAAGTCTGATAGCTGATATCTGACGGCTGACGATAAATTGTTCCCGGTTTAACGTTCCGTTTTCAATTTTTTTAATACCCGATGATTTATGCCCGTTCCTGATCCCGGACGTAATTGTCTGAAGTCTGACAGCTGATATCAATCCACCTTCTGCTTCGGGGTAGCCGAAAGCGGTTCTTTCTTCTTTTCCATAAGCGCAGGCTCCACCCGTTTTTGCAGTGAGGAATCGGATGGTACCGGCCTGGAAGAATCCGTTCGGGCAGGGTTCTGCAACAGTATTTCCCGCTGCATCTGTTTACGTACATTGCGGAAAATTTCGCCCAGGGTATCAAATTCTTTCCGGAAGGAAATACCGCCGCCGGTCCGTTTCAGCTTGGCGGCCCCGGTACTGTTGGTGGTGAGGTAATCCAGGTTTTCCCGGTAAAAAAAGTTCAGCCGGATGGTACCGCTCTGGTTCAGCATCCAGGCGGCCGTTACGTCGGGCAGGAACTGAACGCTTTGCTGGATGGAAGATGCCAGCGGTACTTCCATTGAGCTGCCCAGGGAAATTACAAAACGGTCTTTAAACAGGGGAACCAGTATCGCACCGTTCACATTGGCCTGGTTGATGTCAAAATTGTTGCTGGGTGTTGATAAGATATTCCGGTTGTATACCGAACCGTTAAAGACCACACTTACATCGGCGCCCAGGATCTTTGTAAGCTCGTTATTCAGCTTTTTATTGATCTCGTTAAAGAAGAGCCCGGATAAACTGGATATGGTATTATACGTGAATTCATTTACGGTGCTTCCGAAATTGGAGCCGGTTTCCGGCGGGGCAAAACTATTGAAAACGATCAGGTAGGTTACCTGGCGGGTTACTTCGGTTTCATTGGTTTCGATCTGCTGCAGGGCATTGGTGATGTTAAAATCGTTCCGGTACTTACTGTTGGGATCCAGTTCCAGGCGGAATTTAAAATCGGGTTTTGACAGCAACCCGGTAAGCATTGCCGTTACATAAACATTCTCCCGGGTATTGGCATAGGCCTGGTCGATATTGATCTTTGCCAGGGGCGAGAAACTTACACGTTCGGCCCTGTACTGGGCTTCCAGGTTGAGATTGGCCTTGATGGGGTCTCCCGTCCAGGAGATATAGTTTTCACCTCCTTTTTTTATTTCAAAAGGTTTTTTAAAGAAGGACTGGAAGGTGTAGTTATAACTTCCTTCGGTAATGTCAAAACGTCCGTGAATGCTCAGGGGCTCTGCGGTGGAGGAGTGGATGTTCAGCGTGCCCGACCCCCGTCCTTTGATCTCATCGCCCGTAAGGTCGTCCATCACAAATTTCATTTCTACTTTCGGGTTTGCGGTTACATCCAGGTCATAAGTGATCTTACTGGTTTTATCCCGGTAAGTACTGTCGCCGATTGCTTCTCCGAATTTCCGTTCTACCAGCCAGTCAGGCATCTGGCCGGCTTTGGAGCTGGAAGAGGCAATGGTAAAAGTGCTTTCATCCTTGCTGGAGGCGATGGCATCGATCTTCATATACGCGTTCTCCTCCGGGCCTACCAGCGAAAACGAGCCGGTGGCTCTCACTTTGCCATAGAATGTTTTGTTGTCATTATACGTGGTGTTCAGCACCTGTACCGGCTGGTTATTGGCGGCGCCACGGGTGCCGGGTTTACGGGTAGACACGTTCACATCAAAGAACATATTCTTAAAAGAATTGTGTGCAATACTTCCCTGGAGGTATACCGGGTTATTGGTGATCGTATCCCGCAATACAATGCCATCAAGGTTGATCTCATTTTCCTTTAACTCAATGTCATTGTCTTCCAGGGCATAATAACACTGGGTAAAGTTTACGCGGAGCCCCGCCTTATGCAGGCGCCCCTTGCCCACGATATTCAGTTGGTCAAAAGGTCCTTTCAGATCAAATTTTCCGGTAATTTCTCCCTGCATATCCGAGAATAAAAAGCCCAGGAACCGGTTGATATATTTAATGTCGAAGCTGTTGGCGTTGAGGGAAATGATATTGTTTTGCTGGCTTTGGCGGTCTTTTAAAAAGAGGTTGATATTAAAAGCCAGGTCTTTTTGCTGGGGATGCAGGGTTTTGCCATTTACCACCAGTTCCCTGGATGCAAGATCAAAGACCATCCGGGCCGACAGGTCGCCGAGGGAATCGTTATCAAAGCGGATGGACCTCCCCATAAAATTATTAGAGATGATCCGCATATTCTTTCCCGGGTTCTCCAGCAGGAAATCTCCGGAAGCCATCCCTTCCAGCCGGTTGTCCGGTACAATATATTTGGAAAGGTCGCCGAGGTTGAGGTCTTTTAAGGTAACGGCAATATCGTTCCAGCTGCCTACATCAGAAGGCAGGGTACGGATGCGTATTTCCTGGCTGCTTTCCCGCAGTACCAGTTGTCCGTGTGCGGGAACATTCTGCCGGAATTCCAGCTCGCCGTTATTATCGATGGTCCAGGTTTTGCCATTCAGTACAAAGGAGGAGGGGGCAAAATCGATCTTGACGCCATTACTGTAGGTGCGCACAATGGTGTTCAGCCGGGCCTGGTCGAGCCCTGCAGCACCCCCGGAGTAAATCATTACCCGCGATACATCATTCCTGGCAGCAATATTAAACAGCGCCAGCGGAACATTCAAGCTGTCGCCGATCAGGATATTGGTGGTTCTTCCCGTTAGAGAAAGGCTGTCGTAATTGCCTCTTCCGGTTAGCGTAACATCATTAAACTTAAAACGGTCGTAACTGAAAAAGGGAACCTCCGCATCCAGTGCCAGGCTGTTGGTAAACGTGTTGATGCTTCCGGTAACCGAGGCGTTGTTGAAGCCGCCCAGGCTGCTGTCGATAATGGGTGTAAAGGCGTCGAAATTATGGGTTTTGATTTCAAACGAAAATGCCTGTTCCTTTACAGACCGGCTGGGCGGTTTTATATAAGCGGGGTAATAACGGTTCAGGAACCCGATAACGGAATTGGGCAGATCCCGGATATTATAAATGCCAAACAGGTTCACGGAAAATTCGTTAGACGCAATATGAAGCCTTTTTTTATCATCTTCCAGCGAAGAATGAATGGCCAGCGAATCAAAGGAAAGGGGGGCATCATTGCGTATCAGCACAGCATCGGTAACCGTGGCGTGGCCCAGGAAATCATCGATCGATTTTCCCGTGAACTGGGCATTGATCTTGCCGGTAAGCTCCACGTTTTCCTGGAAAAGGTTCAGGGTTTTAAACCGGATCTTACGGATATCAGACACGAAATTAAAGGCGGGTGTTGCCTTACTGAAGTCTACCAGCCCGTTCAGATCCAGGTCGGCATTGGGGTCGCTGATCTTCAGCTTGCCGTCAAAAACTTTATTGTTAATCTCCCCGTCGGCCGTGATATTTTTGTAGCGGTATTGATTGAAATCTACATAATTGACCGTGGCCGAAAGCGCCACGCTCCCGCTGGTTGGGTCAAAGCCGGCCCCTTTGAGTTTGGCATTAAAGCTCACATAGCCCAGGTCCTGGTTCTTTAAAAGAGGACCGAGGTTGAAGTTGTCGGTTGAAACATTGCCCGAGTATACGGGGTTTCCCGTTGCCGGGATCTTCATGTTGACATCCGTTTTTACGGTTCCCAATGCCGTGCGCAATGTTCCATAGGTTACAAAGTCGCGGATAAAACCGGTATAGCTGCCTACAAAGTTCAGGTATTGCAGTCTTGCCAGGTCGGGTACGGTTACTTTTTTAAGTGCCGGGGCAAAAGCCAGGGCGTCTGCATAGGTGGTGCGGAAATCATTCGCCTTAATATCGATAAACGTTTCATTGATATCGGGCAGGCCGCTTAGGGTAGCATCTCCCGCAAAATAGGTTTGGTTGCCAGCCTGGATCTCCAGTTTATGGCCGGTAAGCGATGCTACGGGGCCCTTGATATCGCCGCTTAAAACGATCTTCTTTTTCCAGGTACGCATGGCGGGCGCAAAAAAGGCGATATCATCGCTGTTGACTTCTGCTTTTTTAAACCGGCCTTCCATATGCACATCCGAAATAAAGCGGTTCATGCTTGCGAAACTGGAAAACTTCATACTGAAATAATCCGTGAGCCGGCTGTCGTTCGTTTGCAGATCGAGATCATTAAACGTGATTTCCTTGGGCGTTACCCGGGCATTGGCCGCCAGTTTTTTTACCAGCAGTCCGCTTCTTTCGGCCGTTGTCAGATCGATCCGGGTAGTAATTGTGTCCATCCACCACCGTACTTTCCGGAGATCGATGTCGATCTTTGCAAACTCGATATGCTTTCCTTCAAATACGCCGGGATCGGGGGGGATGGTATCATTATCTGTTTTGAAGGTGCCGTTATTGATTTCAACATGGGCTGCATTCACCTCCCAGCGGCCGGCATTCCATTCCAGTTCCTGTGCACCGGTGGACTTCGGCTTTGCCGGCTTTGAAGGCGCTTCGTTACGGTCTTCCGTTTCGGGCTTATTTCCTTCGTACGATCGCAGTGCCACATAGGGCTTGTTAATGGTTAGGGCGTTGATATCGATCAGCTTCCGGTCGAAGTCGATATTTTTAGGATCTACGTGCAGTGAAGTTAGTGAAAATGTGAGATCTTCTCCGGTCCACGCATCCTTTTTTTTGAAGAGAATGTTCCGCAGATCTACCTTCCGGAAGGCAATATTGATGGCGCCTTCTTTTTTGGGGCTCTTGCTTGCGGGTGTGCTGAAATAATCCAGCAGGAACTGGTGTCGCCATACAGAGTCAGTGCGCTGCAGCTGGATATAGGCGTCGGTAAGCCCGATATATTTGAGCTCGATATTTTTTTTCAGAAAGAACCAGTCGGTGATGTTAACCGTGATCTCCCCTGCACTCAGGATCGTATCTTTTTTACGGTCTTCTACCAGTACGCCCTGCAAATACATTTTGTTGAACAGGGAAAAATCTACGTGCCGGATATCGATCCGCGTCTGGAGATCTTTGGACAACCGTTTTGTTACCTTGCCGATCAGCCAGTTTTGTACACCGGGCGTTTGCAAGGCCAGCCAGAGGATGATTACAAGGCCTAGAAGACTTCCTGTAACAATGAGCAATATCTTTCTTAATTTCTTCAGTAAACTATTGAATTAAAATATTTGTAAAAGTACTTTATTCAAGGAGTACATACAAATTTGCAGGAGATCTCTGTTTAATTTTATATTTTAGTTATAATGATCCGGTGCCAATGGAATAAACAGGGTATGCTGCCGGACCGTATATTTAAAAATCAGGTATGCGTAAACTACTGTGTGTGTTCGTGCTTTTTTGGATGGCAGGTGGGGCCGGGGCTCAGCAATTTGGAGGCAACCCTCCATCTGTGAAATGGCGGCAGGTAAATACAGATACGGTACGGGTAATCTATCCGCGCGGACTGGATTCTACCGCAAGCCGTATTGCTGCCATTGTGCACCGAGTAGCGGCCATCAATGCGCATCCTTTAGGAAAACGGGTAAAGAAGATCGATATTGTGTTACAACCGCAACCGGTAACTTCCAACGGTTATGTAAGCCTGGGGCCTTTCCGGAGCGAGTTTTACCTGACCCCGCCCAGCGATAATTTTGACCAGGGCAGCCTGCACTGGGCCGATCAGCTGGCGCTGCACGAATACCGGCACGTGGAGCAATACAATAATTTTAACCGGGGCCTCAGCAGGGTGATGAAAACACTTTTCGGCCAGGAGGGATATGCGGTGGCCATCAATGCTGCGGTACCCAACTGGTTTTTTGAAGGCGATGCGGTGTACCAGGAAACCAGCCTGTCGGCCCAGGGAAGGGGACGTATGCCTTCCTTCCTCAAGGCCTTTCCGGCGCTTTGGAATGACGGAAAGCAATATAGCTGGATGAAGCTGAGAAATGGCTCGTTTAAAGATTATGTACCGAACCATTACGACCTGGGGTACCTGCTGACCAATTATGGCTATGCAACATACGGACCGGATTTCTGGGGTAAAGTGACCTCGGACGCTGCGGCTTACCGGGGACTGTTTTATCCGATGCAACGGGCGGTTAAACGGCATACTGGCCTGCCGTATAAAAAATTTATCACAAATGCTTTTGACTATTACAAAGACCGTTACGGTCTGCATACACCGGGTGTTGCAAGGGATTCCGGGGTGCAGACCGTTTTGCCGGTGAATGATCAAACATTGACCCAGTATTATTATCCGCACCAGATCGGGAAGGATTCGCTGTTGTATTTAAAGCTGTCGAATAAAAAGCGGCCGGCCTTTTATGTGCTGGATCAGCAGGGCGAACACCTGTTGCGGTACCGGGATATCGGAAGCGAACGTCAGTTCAGCTATGCCAATGGCCGCATTGTATATACAGCCGTGGAATCCGATCCGCGCTGGAGCTGGAGAACCTATAGCGTGCTGCGGGTACTGGATATTGCATCGGGGGTACAAAAAAAGATATCAAAAAAGACCCGGTACTTTGCCCCGGATATTTCGGCGGATGGCCGGCTGGTGGTTGCTAATAAGGTAGACCTGAAGGGCCGGTCCTCGCTTGTGGTGCTGAATACGGAGGATGGCGCTGTGCTGCGCGAATTTTCCGATCCGGAAATTGATTATTTCGCAAATCCCAAAATAAAGGATCCCGAAACGGTGGTTGCGGCGATCCGGCAAAAGGATGGGAGGGTTTATATCGGTCTTGTTGATTTTAACCACAAACGGGTGGAGCAGATAACGCCTGCCAGTTTCAAGATAGCCGGGCAAATCAGTATTTCCGATAATACCGTTTATTTTACCGCGGCCTACGGGTTAACCGATGCCCTTTTTTCGGTGGATCTCTCTACCCGTGTATTGCGAAAACTGGAAAACGGTAGCGGTAACCGGTATTTTGTAAACGCGGGCTTTGGAAAACTCAACTGGGCGCTTTTTACCGCGGATGGATACCAGCTTCGCCGTCTGGATATAAAGGATGCCTTGTGGACGACGCTTGGCCCGGAAGTATTTGCTGCCGGAACAACCGGTATGGTAAGCGATTCCATGCCCGTGGCAGAGGGGCCGCTGGAGTTGCATCCGGTGATGCCGGCCTCAAAGAAATATGCCCGTTTTACAAGGCCGTTTAATTTTCACAGCTGGCGGCCAAATTATGAGGATCCCGAATTCAGTTTCACGTTATATGGAAACAATACCTTAAATACGACACAAACGCAGGTGTACTACATATATAACGAAAACGACCGTACCCATGCAGCCGGTGCCAGCGTCACCTACGGCGGACTCTTTCCCTATATCGGACTGGGTTCCGAATATACGTTCAACCGGAAGCAGCAGGTGCAGAAGAAACTAAAGGAATGGGACCAGTGGGATCATTACCTGTCGCTAACAGTTCCGTTAAGCTGGAATCATGGCCGAACCTTCCGGTTTTTAACAATGGGTACCAATGCGGGTTATCGCGAGGATCTGGCCAGGGGAATAAACCGGAATGCATTTCCTTCTGCGGGCTTTGGTTATATGGCGCATAGCCTGAACCTTGGAACCCAGGTGCAGCGGGCCGTACAGGATATTTATCCGCGCTGGGGCTTTACCCTAAATACGCAGTACCGTTATGCGGTTAATAAATGGAACAGCCAGCAGTTTTTTGTACGCGGAACGGCCTACCTTCCTGGAATTGCTCCGGCGCAAAGTCTGGTATTGTCTGCTGCCTATCAGCAGGCTTCCCTGAAATACCGTATTTTTTCAAGCCGGGTTAACATAGCCCGGGGTTTTAGCGGGGTAGACTCCGCGCGGATGGCTACGCTTAGTGCGGCTTATCATTTACCGCTTTGGTATCCCGACTGGGGTTTTGGAAATATTTGTTACCTGCAACGGGTAAGAGGCGCTGCCTTTTATGACTATACCGCCGCCGGCGGCGCAGGTACCGGGTTTCAGCGACGGCTGCAAAGCGCCGGAGGTGAGTTTTTTGTAGATACACAATGGTGGAACCAGCATCCGCTCAGCTTTGGTTTCAGGGTAGGAAGACTGCTTACAAAAGACCTGGTGAAACCGGGACAAAGCTGGTTTTATGAGTTCATCCTGCCGGTAAGCATCATACCCAGGTAGGTGAAACGAACGGCTAAATTTGCGGGAACTCTGACCGCAAGGCATAACTGCAGCAAGCCTTCATGATAAACCCGCATCCATTATATTAAAAATGTGTACGCTGCTGAAGGTTTGTGAGCACACAGGCCATTGCTGCTGCCTTGGTCATTGTCTCACTGACCGGGAATAAAAGTAATATTGATACAGTGCGTTATCAGGCCCCTGCAAGGGCCTTTTTAGCCTGCCGGGTATGCCGTTCGTTGTGATAAACAACAAAGCGCAGGGTGTCGCCCAGTTTTAGGCGGATCAGCCGCGAAAGGCTGGTTCCTGTTTTCTCTTTTCCAAGATCTACCTGCTGCGCTTTTTCAAGGAGTTTAGTCAGTTGTTGCTGGTTGCTAATAAATTCGGTGAGCACAGACCGGCTAAGTGGCGCGTTCAGTGTATTCATGGGCTTGGGCGTTTTCATTTTTTTTGCGGAAGTATCGGGGTGAATCATCTTTGAAAAATAATTGCCCAGCCTTCCCGGTTTATAAACCGCGGCTGGTTTGGAGTCCGCATTCCGGATACAGGTTTGAATAGCATCCAGGTAAAAGGCGCTGTACCGGTTCAGATGTTCCATACATTCCAGCACATTCCAGCCTCCGGCAGCCGGCCTTCGGGTAAGGGTTGCGTCGGGAAGGGTATGCAGCGTTTCCGCAAAACGGATATGTTCTTTTGAAAGGCCTGTTAATACGTCCAGCAGGGGTTGCGATTGAATAGTCATCTTTTTTTTACAAAATTCCGGCGGCGGAAATAAAAAAGTATTGATAAATGTCAATGTTTTTTGAGCCGTGAAAGCGTTTCGGGGCTCATGCGGAGGTAGTTGGCGATATGCCGGTTCGAGATCTCCTGGAACAACTGCGGACTGCGCTGCAGCAACCGTTGATAGCGCTCCCTGGGCGTAGTGGTTAGAATGTCTTTTTCCCGTTCCAGGAGTTGCAGTACCAGGTCTTCCAGCATTGCCAGCCAGATCCGGAGGTGGGCAGGTTCCTGCTCCAGGAACCGTTGAAGCGCTGCCTTTGTAAGTACGGTCAGCGTTGTTTTTTTCAGTGCCTGCATGCTGTATGCGGTAGGGTTCCCGGAAAAGAATGCATCCATAAACACCACGATATCCCCCCGGTATCCAAAACGGATGTTTTGTTCCGCATCTCCGTCTTCCACAAACATCCGGATGGTACCGCTCTCGACAAAATAAATATGCGTATCGCAGTTGTTTTTAGGAAGGAGCAAGGCATTCCGTTTCAATACCCGTTTCTTGGCATGCGGCTCAAACTCCTGTATTTTTTGAATCAATTCAATTGGTTTCATGCATGCCAGTTGTCTTAAACAGTCACCTTAATGCGATTTTTATACGACCTGTTGCAAAGATGCATACAATAGCTGAAGATTCCACATGGGAACAGGCCTTTAAGTATTGAAGGAACGGCAGCGACGCCGGCGTTACCCCGTTTACCGAATCAGCTCCAGCAGGGCCCTGATTCCCAGGTTGCGGCTGGCCGGGTTCCAGATCAGTGAAAGCTGGCTGCGCTGGCGGATCCGGTTCAGTTCAATAAAGCGTACCGGAACATCATATCCTTTTTTTAGAGAGGCCGGAACAATGGCTACGCCCATGCCTTTCTCAACCAGTTTGAAAATGGTAAGCGCATTTACGGTTTGATGGTGTACGCTTGGTGTAAAATTGCAATCGCTGAAAATACTCATCACCAACTGGTAATAATCATTGCTGTAATCCCTGCCAAACAGGATAAAGTTTTCCTTTTCAAATTGCAGCAGGGACCGGAAATTTTTTGCATGTACCGGATGTTTGGCCGGAACGACCAGCGCAAAGGGTTCTTCGGATATTTTTTGCAGCAACAAGCCGGCCGGTGCCTGGCGCTGGCGGACAAATCCAAAATCCAGTTTGTGCTCCAGCAGTGCCGCTACCTGCGCATCGTTGGGCAGTTCGTTTAAGCTAACGTCAATGTCTGGATGTTTCCGGTTAAGACGGTACAGGATATCCGGTATCACCGTTTGCGCCGCAGAGCCGATAAAACCTACGCGGAGTGCGGCCCGTTTGCCTTCTCCCATTTTTTTCAACTGCACACGGATATAATCCAGCTGGCTGAACAGGATGTCCGTTTCAGATTTCAAAAACCGTCCTGCATCGGTCAGTTTTACAAAACGCTTGCCCCGCTCAAACAGCAGTGCGCCGAACAGGGTTTCCAATTGCCGGATCTGGCGGGTGAGCCCCGGCTGGGAAATAAACAGCCGTTCCGCAGCCTTGCGAAAGTGAAGCTCCTCTGCCAGCACATTGAAATAGGTCAAGTGTCGCAATTCTATTTGATAACTCATGGTTATTAATTATTGATAAAGATAGTATTATTGGTTATTATGAATCCGGAATAACTTTGAGGTATGAACAAGCGCAAACCATGCCTGCCGGAACGATTCCGGGGGCGGAGGCGTTCACCATAAGCAGCTCTTTAATGAATACAATACATACACAGTCGTTTCTTTATGGAGAGGACCATCTGACCATCTCCGCCGCGCTGGCCATTGCGGGTGGTACCTTAAGAGGCGTACTGTCTGAGAAAGGCCGGCAACAGGTCCGGAGAGGTGCTGCGCTCGTGGAGCAGATCGTGGCTTCAGCACAGGTGGTTTATGGTATCAACACCGGCTTCGGTCCGTTGTGCACCACTTCCATTAACAGCGCAGATACGGCCCGTCTGCAGGAAAACATCCTGAAGAGCCATGCCGTGGGTATGGGGGCGCCTATTCCGCAGGCATTGTCGATGCTTATGCTGGTACTTAAAGTACATGCATTGGCCAAAGGATATTCAGGCATCCGGGAGGAAACCATCGACCGGATCATCTGGCATATAGAAACCGGTATCATTCCCGTAGTACCCAGTCAGGGCTCTGTAGGTGCCTCCGGCGACCTGGCGCCGTTAGCGCATCTGTTCCTGCCATTGATCGGCGAGGGACGTGTTTTTTATAAAAAAGAAATCCGGCCGGCAGCGGAAGTATTGGCGCTGTTACAGCAACAACCCCTGCGGTTGCATGCAAAGGAAGGGTTGGCGCTGATCAATGGTACGCAGTTTATCGCTGCGCATGCGGTTACAGGTGTGGCCCGTTTTCACCAGTTGCTGATGCAGGCCGATCTGAATGCAGTACTGATGCTGGAAGGGCTCAGTGCATCGGGTAAACCTTTTTATCCGGAGTTGCATGCGCTGCGCCCGTTTAAGGGCAACCAGTTTGTGGCTGCTACCATTTATAACCTGCTGAACGGATCGGCGATCGTACAATCGCATGCCCATTGTTCGCGGGTGCAGGACCCTTATTCGCTGCGTTGTATTCCGCAGGTACATGGAGCTTCACGTACGGCCTGGCTGCATTTAAAAGAATTGGTGGAGACCGAGATCAACTCTGTAACCGATAACCCGCTACTGATCGACGAAGCGCTTACGATCAGCGGTGGTAATTTTCACGGCCAGCCGCTGGCTATGGCGCTGGACTATGCCTGCCTGGCCACAGCAGAGCTGGGGAATATCGCGGATCGCCGGGTATACCTTTCACTGGAAGGCGACACTCCGGGCGTTCCCAGGCTGCTCATGCGGTCTACCGGGCTGAACTCCGGTTTTATGATCCTGCAGTATACTACCGCAGCCCTGGCCAGTGAAAATAAAAGCCTGTGCTTTCCCGCCAGTGCCGACAGTATTCCAACCTCCCTCGGGCAGGAAGATCATGTGAGCATGGGATCTGTTAGCGGGCGGAAGCTGTTGCAGGTACTGGGAAATGTAGAAAAGATACAGGCCATTGAGCTGCTTTGTGCGGCGCAGGCCCTGGACTTTCATGCACCACTGAAGCCCACACCCATTGTGGAACAATTGCACCGGAGGATCAGGAGCGTAATCCCGCATCTGGAAGCCGACCAGGTATTAACGCCTTACCTGGAGCAGGTACAGCAGCTGGTACAATCCGGAACCTTGGTTGCGCTGGCCCGTCACATTGCGCAGGAGGAAGGACTGCCGTATATCACGGAACTTGGAAACCTTTTTGATACGTATTGAGCATGCATATGGAGATCGCATATTACCTGGCCGGCCCCTTCCGGGAACTTGTTACGATGCAGGCGCTGCCGCTGAAAGGCGCCCTGAAAGACAGCGCCCTCCGCATAATCCGGAACGGCGGTATCCTTTGGAAAGAAGGCTGGATCGAAGCCGTGGATGATTTTGAAACGCTGGCTTCAAGACCGGGTGTTACCGTTATGGAACAGATGATAAAGGGCGTGGTATTGCCGGGCTTTATCGATATGCACACGCATCTTGCATTTGGAGGAAGCAGGGCGGCAGACTTTGCACTCCGGAATAGCGGCAGCACCTACCTGGAGATTGCTGAAAGCGGCGGCGGTATCTGGAGTACGGTAAAAGCTACCCGGGCATTAACGATAGAAGCACTGGCAGCGCTGACGGCGCAAAGGGCCAACGCGTTGTTACAGCAGGGCGTAACAACGATTGAGGTAAAAAGCGGTTATGGGTTGAGTGTTGCAGAAGAACTAAAATGCTTACGGGCTATTGCTGAAGCGCGGCGGATAACCGGCGCAAGCCTCGTGGCCACCTGCCTGGCAGCGCATATGCTGCCGGCCGACTTTAACGGTTCCGTAGCTGCCTACCTGGAACTGATGGTAAACGAATTGCTGCCGGTTATAAAAGAAGAACAACTGGCGCGACGGGTGGATGCCTTTATAGAACGAAGTGCCTTTTCAGCTGCACAGATCCTGCCTTATTTTAAGAGCGCAAAAGCAATGGGCTTTGATATTACGGTACATGCCGACCAGTTTACTCCTTCGGGAACGGAAGTAGCCATAACGGTGGGTGCCAGAAGTGCGGATCACCTGGAGCATTCAACGGATAAAGAAATTGCGCTGCTGGCGCATGCTGATGTAGCGGCGGTAGCCTTACCCGGGGCCTCAATGGGGTTAGGCTGCAAATTTGCCCCGGTTCGTAAATTACTGGATGCCGGTTGCAGTGTGGCCATTGCTACCGACTGGAATCCGGGTTCTGCACCCATGGGGAACCTGATGCTGCAGGCGTCGGTGCTGGCGAGTTTTGAAAAGCTGACCAATGCCGAGGTGCTGGCAGCGATCACATACCGGGCTGCCGCGGCCCTGGGTTTTAAGGACCGGGGTGTACTGGCCCCGGGTTACCGCGCCGATTTTATTGTTTATGATGCGGATAGTTATCAGGAAATTCCCTACCAGCAGGGAAGGTTACAGCCGGCGCAGGTGTGGAAAAGTGGAGCGCGGATAGTTTGACGTTGTAAGTACCCGGTTTTTAAGTTCCCAATTCCAGGTCGATGCTGGTTTGAATGCCTGGTGGATGCTCAATGCGCAGATTTCAAGTCTCAAATCTCAAGTCTCAAATATCAATTCTTACCTACATGACCTTTCAGGAAGAAATACAACAGGGGATACCGGATGCATTACCCGCGTATCAGCAACCGGACCCGGCCCTGAGTCATGCGCCCAAACGCAAAGCCATATTGAACCGGGAGGAACAGCAACTGGCGCTTCGCAATGCGCTGCGTTATTTTCCGGCTGCATGGCATGCAACGTTGGCGGCAGAGTTCCTGGAGGAACTGCAGCGGTACGGACGCATCTATATGTACCGGTTTATGCCGCAACATCCCATTTATGCGCGTTCCATTGATGCATATCCTGCCCGGGTTCAACAGGCAGCGGCGCTGATGCTGATGATCCAGAATAACCTGGATCCGGCCGTGGCCCAGCATCCGCAGGAGCTGATTACATATGGAGGTAATGGTGCCGTGTTTCAAAACTGGGCGCAATACCGGCTAACGATGCAGTATTTATCACAAATGACCGATGAGCAAACACTGCATATGTACAGCGGTCACCCAATGGGGCTTTTCCCATCGTCACCGGCAGCACCACGGGTAGTGATTACCAACGGGATGATGATTCCCAATTATTCAAAACCGGATGACTGGGAGCGGTTCAATGCACTGGGTGTAACGCAGTACGGACAAATGACAGCGGGTTCCTATATGTATATTGGTCCGCAGGGCATCGTGCATGGCACCACCATTACGTTAATGAACGCGATGCGGCGCCGGTTAGGGCAGGGAGCGGATTTTGGCGGCCGGCTTTTTCTTACTTCCGGTTTGGGTGGAATGAGCGGTGCACAACCCAAGGCAGGAACGATTGCCGGATGCGTGACCGTGTGTGCGGAAATTAACCCGGCAGCGGCAAAGAAGCGGTATGCGCAGGGATGGGTGGATGAACTGTTTGAAGACATTGATGCCCTGGTACAGCGAACCCGGACCGCCATGGAAAAAAAAGAAGTGGTGTCGCTGGCCTTTATCGGGAATGTGGTAGACCTTTGGGAACGGTTTTATACAGAAACTATCTTTATAACGGTAGGCAGCGATCAAACCTCCCTGCATAATCCATGGTCCGGAGGATATTATCCGGCCGGTCTTTCTTTTGAGGCCGCCAACCAGATGATGGCGGAGAATCCGGAGCAGTTCCGGGAGCAGGTAAAGGCATCGCTGATCCGGCAGGTAGCCGCCATTAACCGGCATGCGGAAAGAGGTACTTATTTTTTCGACTACGGTAACGCCTTTCTGCTGGAGGCCGGAAGAGCTGGAGCAGATGTATTTGCCGGCCATAAGCATCAGTTTAAATATCCGTCCTATGTACAGGATATCCTTGGGCCGCTCTGTTTCGATTATGGCTTTGGCCCGTTTCGCTGGGTATGCACTTCGGGCAGGGCCGCAGACCTGGCGCTTACGGATCAGCTGGCACTGCAGGTGTTGACGGAATTAAAAGAACAGGCGCCCATCAGCATCCGGCAGCAATTGGAGGATAATATCCGCTGGATCTGGGAAGCGGGCAGGAACAGGCTGGTGGTGGGGTCCCAGGCCCGCATCCTTTATGCGGATGCTGCGGGAAGGATCCGGATTGCAAGGGTTTTTAATGAGGCGATAAGAGACGGACGCTTATCGGCCCCGGTAGTGCTGGGACGGGATCATCATGATGTAAGCGGCACCGACTCGCCTTACCGGGAAACCAGCAATATTTACGACGGCAGCCGCTTTACAGCCGATATGGCCATTCACAACGTGATCGGCGATAGCTTTCGGGGAGCTACATGGGTATCGGTTCACAACGGCGGCGGCGTGGGCTGGGGAGAGGTGATTAATGGTGGTTTCGGAATGGTGCTGGATGGTACAGTAACCACAGACCGGCAGTTGCAGTCGATGTTATTTTTTGATGTAAACAACGGTATCGCCCGCAGGGCCTGGGCCCGCAACCCGGAGGCACTGGAAGCCCTGGAACGGGAGCTGGAACGCACACCTTTGTTAAACGTAACGCGCCCGCATCTGGTAGATGACCGGCTGCTGGAGGGATTGGTTTAAGGTTCCTGGTTTAAAGTTCAAGGGCAAGCTCCGTTTTACACTTGATGATACGGAAGACTGATGGCATGGATAAATTCTAAAAGACTCAAAAGCAAAACTAAAGACTCAAAAAACAAAATTCAAAGCTCAACACAGAGCCCGATCACCTGGCTAAAAACCAGAAGTTCCAGATTAAACTTCGTTTAATACTTGATGATACTAAAAACGATAATTCAAATCTCATGATAGAGCGATACCAACTTTCGAATGCAGCATGCTGGCACGGACGTGTTGATGGTACGGCGCCTGCATACCAGCGCTGGCACCAGGTGGTTCGGTTACTGAATTTAAATGCACCTGTTTCCGGCCTGGCAGGGGCCTTTGTATTGCTGGGGTTTGCCTGCGATGAAGGCGTGCGGCGCAACGAGGGAAGGCCGGGAGCCGCACAGGGACCCGAAGCCATCCGTTCGGTTTTAAGGAACCTGCCGGTACATCATGGCCCGGAGGTAATACTTTACGATGCGGGAGATATTACCTGTGAAGACGGTAACCTGGAAGCCGCCCAGGAACAGCTGGCGGTTGCGGTAGGTACAATCTTAAAAGGAAAGGGTTTCCCGGTTGTACTGGGAGGTGGGCATGAAGTGGTATACGGACATTTCAAGGGGATTCGGGAAAGGGGGCACAATAAAGGCATAACCGGGATCATCAACTTTGATGCGCATTTTGACCTGAGGGCGCCGGGAGCGGCCGGGGTCAGCTCGGGTACCGGGTTTTACCAGATTGCCGGCGAACTGGGACTGCAGCAACAGGCATTGGCATACTTCTCTGTCGGAATCCAGCGGGTCAGCAATACGCCGCAATTATTTCAAACGGCGGCGGCACTGGGTGTACCCCATATAGAAGCAAATGCCATCTGTCCGGAGCACCTGCCCGCTCTGCAACAACAACTGCAGCAGTTCATCAACAAGGTTGATGAGCTGTACCTGACCATTGATATGGATGTATTTGCTGCACCCTATGCCCCTGGTGTCAGTGCTACGGCTTTTAACGGTATCGAACCAGGACATTGTTTTCAAACCCTGTTCAAACAGGTTTATGGTTCGCCAAAACTCATTTCGTTTGATATTGCCGAATTAAATCCTGCATTTGACATCGACCAACGGACCGCGAAGCTGGCAGCGGATCTTATTTTCAGGCTGGTGAGTGATCATGACCGGTGATGCAGTGTTATTGGTTTGCTGTAGTAGCCTGAGAATTGGTGCCACGAATATAGACGCTCCGTTTCTGCCCTTCTGCCGGAACATCCCTGCGTAGGCGGCCTTCAGGAGCCGTTCGGAAGTTGGCCGGATTTGTAACTATTTTTATAATCTTCAGTCGCTTATACAAAGTGTCGATATAGCCGAAACGGTTGATGTCTTCTATAGAGACCTGTACCGGTTTTGAGGTGTCTAACCGGTAGTGCATAGGATCTTCGATCAGTTTGTTATCTACCATCACAAGGGTATGAGCGGTTAGCTTTAGGTTGCGCAGCAATAAAACAGCTGTTACAGGAAGATAACGCCGGGGATCTTTCATTTTGATGAGTACGACACCGCCGGCGGCATTTCTGCCCAAACGGGCGGCATAGGCAATGGCTTCCTGTCCTTTTAAAATGGAAAGAGAGTCAATATCTTCAGGCCGTAAATCGCCTATGTTATCGATGACCACCGAGTCAACAATAAAAAGTGGCGCGCTGTTCACTACTTCCTGGTGGGCGGGCAGTTGTGCTGATAATTGCGTTGTTGCAGCAGCAAGGAAAATCAAAAATGCAAGCCATCGTTTCATCATCAATGGTTTTGTTTCTGAAAAAAAATTATTGCTGTAAAGATGCTTGCGCACCGGCTTTTTACACAGGCTGCTTAACGCATTTAATTTCCGGCGATCACCGAAAGCCCGTGTTTGATCTTATTCGCTTTGTGTAAAAGATCCGCCTTCTCCTTACTGATGACGGTCACATGCCCCATTTTACGTCCGGGTTTGGTTTGCCTTTTTCCATACAGGTGAAAAAAAGCGTTTTCAATCTTCAGCATCTCATCCAGTCCCTGGTATACCGCATCGCCGGAATAACCTTCTTTGCCGATGATATTGAGCATTACGGAAGGGAGGATGGCTTCGGTGTTGCCCAACGGATAACTCAGCAGGATCCGCCAAACCATATCGAACTGGGAACTATAATGTGCTTCAATGGTATGGTGTCCGCTGTTATGCACACGCGGAGCTGTTTCGTTTACCAGCACATCCCCGCCGGGCGTAACAAACAGTTCTACGGCGAAAATACCGGGTGAGTTGAAATTCTTAACCGTGGTCAGTGCAATGGCCTCTGCTTTCCAGTAGGTCTTTTCTTCAATATCGGCTGGGCATAACTGAAAGTCGAGCAGGTTGAGGCTTTTGTCAAAAACCATTTGAACGGCAGGGTAAATGGCAATTTCGCCAGACTGGCCCACGGCGATCATCATGGCGATCTCTTTTTCCACATCTACCAGTTTTTCCAGCACCGACAGGGCGTCAAAACCCTTGGGAACATCGGTTTCGTCATGGATGATCTGAACGCCGCGCCCGTCGTATCCGCCTTCGGCAATTTTGTGCACGGCCGGGAAAAATGCCTGTTGTTCCGCCAGCTCCTGGATATTGTGGGTAAGCAGGTAGGGGGAGGTAGGGATCTGGTGGTCGGTATAATATTTTTTTTGCGTGGCTTTATTCCGGATGGTGCGCAGTACTGAAGGACGGGGAATGACATTTACTCCTTCATTTTCCAGTGCTTCCAGTGCATCTACATTTACATTTTCAATCTCAATGGTCAGTGCATCCAGGCCTTTCCCAAAATTGTAAACCGTTTCGTAATCCCGGATATCTCCCTGGACAAAATGATGGCAGAGATGCGCTGCCGGAGCATGGGGGTCGTTTTCCAGCACATATGTTTCAACAGGGTAGTTTGCCGCTGCCTGCAACAACATCCTTCCTAACTGGCCGCCGCCAAGAATACCTACTTTTTGCATGGCGCAAAGATAGGGAGTTTGCGATTCGGTATGTGAAATCCCGTTTTTATGCATGTGCTTTTAGAGGTTTCAGGTTCCAGATTTAAGTTTCAGGTTGTGCATTCGTTTCTGCTTGAAGTGCGATGCTCAATTCCAGGGTCTTTTGATCTTTTACAGAGCTGAAATTACCCAACAGTAGCGGCATCATCACTTTTACATTTAAAATTTTACACTGACTATTTCACATTCTGCAGGGAGAGGTTTAACATTCAAAGTTTAAAGTTTAGATTTGGAGCAAGATCACCAAGCAGTAACGGTAACCTTACTTCAACATTTATTATTTCTTATTGGTTATTTTACCTTCCCGAAGGGCCTGTCTCCAACCTGCGTGTAAAATATCATTACTTTAGCGCAAAAATTATTTATGCGTATCGATTATGCGATAACTGCTCCGGAAGGATATAGAACCCTGCTGGCCATGTATGGATATCTGAAGAAAACCGATCTGGCACCCGCTCTTTTACACCTGGTATACCTCCGCGTTTCGCAGATCAACGGATGTCCGTACTGTGTAGACCTGCATTGGAAGGATGCCATACGGGAAGGGGAGGATCCCCGGAGGCTTAACGGCGTATCTAATTGGAAATATATGCCTTTTTTTACCCCGCAGGAGAAAGCGGCGCTGGCCTATGCAGAAGCCATCACCCTATTGCCCGGCCAGGAAGTGAGCGAGACCGTTTATAATGAAGCAAGACAGCATTTCCAGGATAAAGACCTGGTCGATCTTGCGCTGGCTGTTGCGCATATGAATATGCTGAACCGGGTGGCCATTACTTTTCACAAAGTGCCGGAATGATCGCCGGCGGCCCGTGACCGATGGTTTTGAATCATCAATCCCGGTCACAGACAATCCCCCTGCCCGTTGCGTGCAGGTACAATTATAATAAGCGATTGCAGCGGATGCCCGCACCGTTGCAAGCTTTACAGTTTGTTGGTGCCCCGGTTCTCCTTATCCAGGCTTTGGATATCTTTTAACTGGTTCGCGGGTATGATATTTACGTAATCCCAGAAAGCGGCCACGCAAACGATCTTCCATTGGCCGTTCTGTTTTTCCATTACCCGCACTTCCTTACTGTGCCTGAAATTGCCATCCTTGTTGCTGTTGTACTGATCCCATGTTAAATAGCAGGCGTCCTTACCGTAGAATTTGAAGGTGATCCTTCTCCGCTCCACAATGGGGTTGGTGCCCGTTTGCGGCTCCGGATTATCGTGGATATATCGTCCTACGGAGTTATCGATGCCGGGCCATCCAACGCTTGCATCAAACGTGCCGTCCCGGTTGCTCCAGGCCTGGAAGGCGTAGTCTTCATGTACGTAGGTAGACTTCCAGCTTTCGTAATCACGTGCAAAAAACGAGCGCGTTTCTTTTTCGATGGTAGCCATGATGGAATCTTTATCGGCCTGTAGTGTTTTTCCGGTTTGCCCCTTATCTTCCGCGCCGGACGAGCAACCGGCAAAGAGGGTGAGGGTAAAGACAAAAAGTAGCCATGCGGTGCTCAAAAAAATGCAGTTGTTCGGGGGTGACATTGAAATGAGCGTTCCGAAATGTTTGTTACGGGGAAATACCTGATGCTGGAACATAACGACAAGTTTTATTTTGAAACAAATTCCTGTCCTCATCAAAATCCATTGCATAGAGCCGTTTTTGAAAAAGCGGCTTTGTTCCAGTAAGTTACTTCAAAAAAATGGTTTTCCGTGCAATATGACCAATTATTTTTAAAGGAGTGCCACTGTGCTGCAGGATTTTCTCAAGCGATAATGATTCCCGTAACCAATATTGTAAAATACCCTATAGATGATCTGTCAGAAACCTTACATTGCTGATCGTTATTGTCAGGTATTCAGGAACGGGGTTAGAGGTGCCCTATTCCTTCATTTTTCTCCGGTGAAACATAAGCTTGGCGGCTATGCCTATTTTACTCAACGCGATCTCCGTGAAGGGGATGCATTAACTGCGGATTATTTGCTGCTGTTTCAAATGGGTTCCGATGAACATATTATGTGGGGAGATGCAGGCGTTGGTAACTTCTTCATTGCCCCCGTTGATTTTGCAAATAAAGATTTTTCAGGAGTGTTTTATAATTGGGATTGTCGTTAGGATGCATGCAAAACAAAGAAAGGATAAATGCAAATACTTAAACCGGAATATCGGCGCAATGAACCGGCAAAGAAAAAATAGCCATTAAAAAAAAAGAAGGCGTCTTTTTTAGACACCCTCTTTATCATAATATTTGTACAGCAATTATGGATGGCAGGCATCCATCGCATTGCTTAAAGCCGCTTCAGGATCTCTTCCCCAATGGCATCGGTGCCCAGGATCTTATCTTTCGGTGTTGAGGCATCTGCAATATCCCCGGTGCGGAACCCGGCTTTCAATACCTGGTCCACGGCGTTGATCACGTCCTCGCCTTCCTGTTTTAAACCAAAGGAGATGTCCAGCAACAGGGCTGCGGATAATACAGAAGCCATGGGGTTGGCGATTCCCTTACCGGTGATATCGTGGGCCGAACCATGGATCGGTTCGTAAACACCGGTACCGTCACCGATTGAAGCGGAAGCCAGCATACCCATGGAACCGGCAATCTGTGAAGCTTCATCCGTAAGAATGTCGCCAAACAGGTTGGCGGTAACCACTACATCGAAACGTTTGGGGTCTTTGATCAGCAGCATCGCTGTAGCGTCTACAAACTGATGCTCTACGGTTACTTCAGGATATTCTTTGGCCACCTGTTGTACCACTTCGCGCCAGAGGCGGCTGGTTTCAATCACGTTTGCTTTATCTACCGAGCACAATTTCTTGCCGCGCGTCATTGCGGCTTCAAATGCTTTACGGGCGATGCGCTCTACTTCAAAGCGGCTGTACTGTGCAATGTCGAAAGCCGTATCCCCGTTATCCTTGCGGCCTTTTTCACCAAAATAAATATCACCGGTCAGCTCCCTGAAAAACAGGATATCGGCTCCTTTTAAGATCTCCGGCTTGATGCTGGAGGCGCCCAGGAGCTCATCAAACAATTTGATCGGGCGCAGGTTGGCATAAAGCCCCAGCTCTTTGCGCATTTTCAGTAAACCCTGTTCGGGGCGTACCTTAGCGGAAGGGTCGTTGTCGTATTTGGGATGGCCAACGGCACCAAACAGCACCGCATCCGATTTTTTCATTTTCTCGAGGCTTTCATCGGGCAGCGGGTTGCCGGTGGCTTCGATGGCTGCGTGGCCGATCAGCGCTTCATCATACGTAAATTCATGACCATATTTTTCAGCGATCTTATCCAGTACTTTTTTACCTACTGCAGTTACTTCCTGCCCGATCCCGTCCCCGGGTACAATGAGAATATTTTTTTTCATGCGTCTTTTTTATTTGATTTCTACCAGCGCTGGCGGCCTTTTAGAGAATTTCTAAAAAGCTGTCCAGGCGGCCCCCTAAGATACTGGATACCGGATTATTTTTTCAAAAAAAAAATCATTTTACGGCGCCAGGCCTGCCGGTCAATTTTAGGAATCCCGTCAGCCCACTCCCTTATTACGCATCATTCCCTTTCTTATCCGCTTCAATGCGTAATTAAGCTGCTTGCGCGGTTTTTATTTCCCCGGGTTGCTGCGGTTTTTCATTTTTATAAACGGGAATGATAATCATTCTTGGGAATGAATACGGTCGGCGGGTCGTTACAGGTGCTATAGACAGCATTGTTTTTACGATCGTAAGAAGGCGGGTTGCCGATGCCGCGGGTAAATTTTGCCGTTAGCACAATGAACTTTTCCATTAGCGGAGACTCAAGATAACGAATGACACAGGAACAAATCATACTTATAAAAAAAACCTGGAGATTATTCCGCTTTGTTCCACCAGCGGCAGTGGGTAGTGCTTTCTATGGGAAATTGTTTGCCGATAGTCCGGGTTTAAGAAAACTGTTTCCTTCTGATATGGAAGGCCAATACCGGAAACTGAATGTATCCCTGAATGTACTGGTAGCCCGCCTGGAAAAAACAGAGGAGATTACGGGGTATCTTGCCGCGTTGGCGAAACGCCATACCGGATATGGTGTGAAAGAAGCGCATTATGTGCTGGTGGGAAACGCCCTGTTATGGACGCTGCAGCAGGGATTGGGAAAAGACTGGAATGCCGATGTGGCGGCTGCCTGGGCTGCCTGCTACCAGGAGGTGGCCGATATTATGATCCGGAACAGCAGGGTAGACAGGCTCTGACCCCGGGGCAAAGAATGTAAGGAGAAGCACCATTAAGGCCGCTTCATAACCGGAGCAGCCTTCTTCTTTCCGGCCGGGCAATAAAGCAGCGGCCGTCATCATCGCATGATTTATTACCAACCCAAATAAAAAAAACGGATGACGGTAATCTCATAAATCCGGAAATAAACGGAACCAGAAGAGAGTCCGTTTCAAAACGACCGCAGCATACGGAATACAGCAGGCAACGACACGCCCCGTTCCTTTTATGCCCCTCCTGTTTCACAGGGCCAAAAGAATTATCGGGGGGCTCAAATGCCGCCGGCCGCCATACAGGATCTGGTACGTTCATTACAGCGAACATCAAAAAAACGCTGTACAAAGAAAATTTATTGTGCGTGTGCGTAATAACTGGATTCCGGTATCGGTATCTGATGTTGCCTGTTTTTACCGGGAGCACCTGAATTATCTTTATACCTTCTCGGGAGAGAAGTATATATTGGATTATATCACACTGGAGGAAATAGAGGAGTTGCTGGATCCCTCTGTGTTTTACCGTGCCAACCGGCAGTATATTGTACATATCAATGCCATACAAAGCGTGCGGCCACATGAAAACCAGAAACTGACGCTTTTGCTGCAACCCGCGTTAAGGCTGGAGGTAGATATCAGCAGGGAAAAAGCACCAGGGTTTAAACGGTGGCTTGACCGTTGACGTGAACTTTTAACCGGGAGCTCTTTCTAATATACCCGGTTGAGCCGGCGGCCCATAATGCCAATTCCCAGTGTCAGTTTATGCACACTGCCACTATAGGATACCGATTTGCTTCTTAAGGGAGAGGCGATGTATTCGTATCCAACTCTTATAAAAGGAACCTGAACGCCCTGGAACGGGTATTGCTGTTTAGCGGGATCCATTTTCTTGAGTTTGATATCACCAATAATACCCAGGCTGCCGGCAATGGTGGTTCTTATGCCGGCGCCTTTCAGTTCGGGCTGTTCCTTTGTGTTTTCGTTCGGATCGACGCCAAAAATACCGGCGCCGGCGATGGGAGCAACATCGATAAGGTGGCTTTGGGTGATATATTTCCCAACAGTGAGCATCAGGTAGCCGCCTGTAACTTTTGAACCCGCGGGCCAGGTACCTCCGTTGGCAAGCGGCATCTCGGTTTTGGTGCGGCCGGATCCAACGGCCAGGTTAAACTGACCCAGCCAGTGGTTACGCACCAGGTCAAATGTAAGTCCGAAAGAGGTCAGGCTTTTATAATAGCCGGTTAAGGCACCGGCAAACCGGAACTGTCCTCCATGAAACGAGATGCTACCTCCATTGGCTGACAGCACGTATTTATTCCGGATATGAGATTTTATAAAGGGTGTATAATTACTCTCCGGGTAACGGTCGATAAACCGATCGGCCAGGTTATTCAATACAGCTTGTTGATCCGGTGTATTGCTCAGCAGGTATTTGAGATGCATGGTTAAAAAGGTTTTCTGCTCTTCCGGAAGATTGGTCTGGGTGATTTCTTTCAACAGGCTGTCCTGTTGGAGGGTTAGGATTTCGATAAGTTTTGCTGCCAGATAGTCCCGGGGAGGAGGGATACGGATTTTGTTTTCTTTAAGGTGGTCCATGCCCTGTGTTGTACGCAGAATGGATCGATAGTCGTTGGTCCAGTAAGAGAGCAGCCAGAATTCTACGGGGTAAATGGCGATGTAGTCTTCATCATCCAGTGACAGCAGCCGCTCCTTCTCCAGCGTAATGCCTATTTTATTATCGGCGATCAGCCGGTCTAGCAGAAGGCGTCTCGTTTTTATAATGCTTTCAGATTTGGAATCATCCGGGTTGCCGGAATTGTCTTGGGCTGTTGCGCTAAAAAAGAATGCCGTATAGAAACACAGGAGCAGTAGTAATTTTTTCATGATTATATTTTGGGCTATGATGCCGCTCCTGCTAAAATACATAATTTCAGCGGTAGTAAATTCCGGAGGCCCTGGGCTTTTTAGCGGGGTGCTTTGCATCCGGTGTTTTAATGCTGGTGCCGGGGCATGCCTGGTACATGTAATATCCGGAAATAATACGCTTGCCCCGGAAGCGGGTTGCCCGTTGCAACAGGGCTCCTTAGGGTGTATTTATTTATATCTGATATTTCAAGTTTTCTCCGGTTTTACACCAGGTTCAGCATTTTCTGCGTGGCTTTGATGGCGGCTACCGTCTGGTCGCTATCCAGCCCGGTGGTGGTAAATTCACGCCCGTTAAGGTTCCAGGTAATAATGGTTTCACAAAGTGCATCGGATTTCCCTCCGGGGGGGATCCGCACAATGTAGTCGCTGAGTTTGGCCAATGGCAGTTTTTTCTGTGTATAGATTTTGCGGAGCGCATTCATAAACGCATCGTATTGCCCGTCACCCTGCGCGTTCTCTTCAACAACGCCATCCTCAAACCGGATGCGTACCGTAGTGGACGGGCGCATATTCTTTGAATGGGTCAATACATAATCCTCAACATATACTTTTTCCGTTGTAGTGTTGCTGTCCAGCACATCCGAGATAATAAAGGGCAGATCGTCCTGGGTAACGGTTTCTTTTTTATCGCCCAGTTCAATGATGCGCTGGGTTACTTTTTTCAGGTCTTCATCAGGGAGCTGGATCCCCAGTTGCTGCAGGTTATTTTCAATGTTGGCCTTGCCCGAGGTTTTACCCAGTGCGTATTTGCGTTTGCGCCCGAAACGTTCGGGCATCAGGTCGTTGTAATAAAGATTCTTTTTCTTATCGCCATCGGCGTGAATGCCTGCGGTTTGGGTAAATACATTTTCGCCTACCACGGGTTTATTCGGCGATACGCGGAAGCCGGAAAAAGCTTCTACCAGTTTGCTGATCTTGTATAGGGCTTTCTCGTTTACGTTGGTTTTTACATCTTTCTGGAAATCGTTCAATACGGCTACAATGCTGGCCAGGGGCGTGTTCCCGGCCCGTTCACCCATGCCGTTAATGGTCAGGTGCAACCCACGGGCACCGGCTTTTACAGCCTCCAGGGCATTGGCAACGCCCAGGTCGTAGTCGTTGTGGCCATGAAAATCGAAATGCAGCTGCGGATACCGTTCTGTGATCTCTGCGATATAAGCATAGGTTTCGGAGGGAATTAAAATGCCCAGTGTATCGGGCAACAGCACACGTTTAATGGGCTGCTTTGCTATAAAATCCAGGTAACGAAACACATACTCTTTGGAATTGCGCATGCCGTTGCTCCAGTCCTCCAGGTATACATTCGATTCGATGCCCTTTTTTTGTGCCTTCTTTATAACGGCCGCAATGTCTTTAAAATGTTCGTCCGGTGTTTTTTTGAGCTGGTGGGTCAGGTGATTCAGCGAACCTTTTGTAAGGATATTCATCACTTTTGCACCGGCCTTTTCCAACCAGTTGATGGACGTGTCTCCATCTACAAAGGTGAGTACTTCTATCTTATGCAGGTGGCCGTTTTCTTTAGCCCAATCGGTTATGCGTTTTACCGCCTGGAATTCTCCTTCGGAAACGCGCGCGGATGCAATCTCGATCCGGTCTACTTTTACTTCTGTTAAAAGCAACTGGGCAAGGGTTAGTTTTTCCGTTGCCGAAAAAGATACACCGCTGGTCTGTTCTCCGTCCCGAAGCGTGGTATCCATTATTTCAATCGATCGTTGTTTCATCTTTCCGGTGTATTATCCGGGCTTGTTGGTATAACTGCCCGGTGAGGAGTGTGCTCAATGATCGTATCATGCTGCACTGTTCCTGGGATTCATCCCGGGAGGCGAAGCATGATACGATTTTATAAAATGCCTTCAACAGGTGGGGCCTAATACAGGCTCTTTTCTGCAAATGCGTTGATATCCTGCTTCATGGATTGCAGGTAATCGATGTCATCAAAGCCGTTCATCATATTATGCTTTTTATAGCCATTGATATCGAAGCTTTCTGTATCACCGGTTGCCAGGATGGTAACGGATTGCCTGGGAAGATTGACTTCGATCTCTGTTTTGGGATCGGCTTCAATAGCCCTGAAGATTTTATCGAGGAAGGCTTCACTTACGGTTACGGGTAGTAAGCCGATGTTGAGCGAGTTCCCTTTAAAGATGTCCGCAAAAAAGCTGGAGATTACGCAGCGGAACCCATAGTCGTAAATCGCCCAGGCAGCATGCTCGCGGCTGCTGCCGCTGCCAAAATTTTTACCACCCACCAGGATCTTTCCGGAGTAGATGGGGTTGTTAAGTACAAAATCCTGTTTCGGTGTATCGTCTGCGTTATAGCGCCAATCGCGAAACAGGTTATCGCCAAAACCCTTACGCTCCGTGGCTTTCAGGAAGCGGGCGGGGATGATCTGGTCGGTATCCACATTTTCGATGGGTAACGGAACTGCTGTGGAGGTTAATATTGTAAATTTATCGTAAGCCATTTCTTTTTTTGTTTAAAGTTTAAAGTTTGAGATTTAAAATTGTGTTTAAAGTTTAACGGTATCCGCTGAACCTTTAACCCCTGAACTTTAAACGCTCTCTATTAAATCGCGGGGATCGGTTACCACACCGGTTACTGCTACGGCAGCAGCCACATAAGGGCTGGCCAGCAAAGTGCGTGCACCGGGGCCCTGGCGGCCTTCGAAGTTGCGGTTGCTGGTACTTACCGCATATTTGCCCGCAGGGATCTTGTCTTCATTCATGGCCAGACAAGCCGAGCATCCGGGTTGGCGCAGTTCGAAACCGGCTTCATTCAGTATGTCGAGAATGCCTTCGGATTTGATCTGCTCTTCCACGATATGCGAACCCGGTACGAGCCATGCAGTGATATTGTCGGCTTTCTTCTTGCCTTTTACAATAGAAGCAAAAGCGCGGAAATCTTCAATACGGCCGTTAGTGCAGCTGCCCAGGAATACGTAGTCGATCTTTTTACCGAGCAGGGCTTCACCCTCTGCAAAATTCATATACGCCAGCGATTTTTTATAAGAAGCCTCGCCGTCTTTTACTTCAGATGCCTTTGGAATATGGTTGGTAATACCGGTTCCCAGGCCGGGATTGGTACCATAGGTAATCTGGGGCTCGATATCGACAGCATCAAAATGCAGTTCTTTGTCAAACACGGCGTCGTCGTCGGTTTTCAGGGTTTTCCAGTAGGCGAGTGCAATATCCCAGTCGGCTCCCTTAGGGGCCTTATCTCTTCCGTTGATATAATCAAATGTGGTTTGATCCGGGGCAATCATACCGCCGCGGGCACCCATTTCGATGCTCATATTGCAAACGGTCATCCGGCCTTCCATGGTCATGTTTTCAAATACTTCACCGGCATATTCCACAAAGTAACCGGTAGCACCACTTGCGGTGATCTGCGCAATCATGTACAGGGCTACGTCTTTCGGCAGCACGCCTTTGCCCAGTTTACCATTGATCGTAATACGCATCTTTTTGGGCTTGGGCTGCATGATGCACTGGGAGGAGAGCACCATTTCTACTTCCGAGGTTCCGATGCCAAACGCGATACTTCCAAAAGCCCCGTGGGTAGAAGTATGAGAGTCGCCGCAAACAATGGTCATCCCCGGCTGGGTAATGCCATTTTCGGGTCCCACCACGTGTACGATCCCATTTTTGGGACTTCCCAATGCCCACAGTGAAATGCCCCATTTGGCTGCGTTGCTGGACAGTGCCGCCAGCTGGTTTGCAGACAGGGGATCTTTTACCGGCTGATCCTGGTTCATAGTAGGGGTATTGTGATCCGCTGTGGCGAAAGTACGCTGCGGATACATTACCGGAATACCTCTTTGTTCCAGACCGAGGAAGGCCACCGGGCTGGTTACCTCATGAATAAAATGCCGATCGATAAACAGTACATCCGGGCCATCTTCAATATGGCGTACCACGTGGGCATCCCACACCTTATCAAACAAAGTAGTCGCGTTGCTCATTATAAAACTTGAATTGTTATTTAAATATATCCAATTGAGTGCCTGTAAAATTAGACAAATTTTTAATGGAAAGGTGCAATGCAGGGCGTCTATTTAGCAAACGGTCCTGCTTGTTTGAATTTTTGGAAAATGTAAAATCTTTTCGGATTTGAAAATTTGAAAATTTCGAATTTTAAATTCAATGTGAGGTTTTTTGAATTGATTATCAGTTGTTTGTGGTTCGTTTTTTATTTTACAGGCGCATCCGTCGCTGCAGTTTACAATCGCGGAGCGCCGGTTTGGATAGCGTATCGAAATAAAAAATAAGTTGGAACGGCGAGTGACCGGTGAAGGCTTTGGACAGAAGATTTATAAGAAAACCGGATGTAGTGAATTTGAAAATTTGGAAATATGGGAATATGAGAATGAAAAATTCAATGTGCTGGTGCTGCGGTGCAGCGCTATTATGGCTACGGTGTTTTTGGTTTTTTTAAATGTCAAAGTCACAACATGTATGCTTTGCAACACGGATCATACCGGTTTAATCCAATATTTTCCGCATCTGATAATCGTTCATAAAATAGCCGTTGCCAATATCAATATCTTCGGTTTTTTGAACCTCGTACCCCTGGCTTTTGTAAAAATCAACCGCTTTGTTCTGGCGGTTTACGTTTAGCCACAGTTCTTTTGCACCGTAGCCCTTTACAACTTCTTCCATACTTCTTAGCTGGAACTTTCCGATTCCCTTTCCATGCAGTTGTTGCGACAGGTAGATCTTGTGGAGCTTCCAGGCGCCGGGTACTTTTTGTTCAATGGCGGTATAGCCCATGTCCGTTCCATTGTAACGGAGGATGTAGAATTCCACGCCCCGTTCCATTTCTTTTTCCAGCACATCGGGGGCATACATCATCTGTATCATATAATCCATTTGTGCTTTACTAAGGATCTGCTCAAAGGCTTTGGGCCAGATGTTGAGCGCTAACTGGTGAACAAGGACCGCTTCTTTTTTTAAAGCTTTTCTGATTATGGTTTTTTCCTGTTGCATCATTACCCAAAGATAGGGGCGAAAAGCAGTATGGTTCAACCATGGGAATGATTTTCTTTGGCCTGTGGTTGGCAGGAGCCGGGAGAAATCTTTTGATTTCACGCGACGGCGCAAAGGGGCAACGCCGCAAGGGCTCTGTGTTTTTGATTTTTGGGTCTTGTATTTTCGTGATACCAACGCAGAAATCTTTTGATTTCAGGCGGCAACGTACGACCTGAGGCAAGGTTCTAAGATGGCCTGTCGTAGGTTCCCTGTTGCGTTCTTTGCGGGTTCCTTGCGCGCTCCGCGGTTAAAAAGAAGCGTTTTTACAGGAGCAGCAGCTTTTTGATTTCACGCGACGGCGCAAATGGTCAATGCCACAAGGGCTCTTGTGCGTTTTGGTCCTTTTGATTTTTGGGTCTTGTATCTTCGTGCTAACGATGCCGAGGTCTTTGAGTTTCAGGCAGCGATGCTACGATCCCTGGCAAGGTTCTAAGATGGCCTGTCGTAGTTTTCCTGTTGCGTGCTTTGCGGGTTCCTTGCACTTTACGTTAAAAAAGAAATGTTTTTATAGACGCAGCATAGCGCATCATGGTATGTACCGGCGCTTTTGTTTGTGTTTTTTTTGAGGTGGCAACGGCCTTATTGGAAATTATAACCTACGGCAAAACTGAGTCCCATATTTCTGAATTCTTCGCTGGTTAATTTTTTGTTTTCCAGCGGGGCGATATTTCGCAAGCCAACCTGACCGTTCAGCTGCATGTATATTGAAGGGCTGATGTTCACGCCGGCCAGCAGGTTGACGCCCAGGTCTGCCCGGCGGCCATAATTGAATTTATCGTCGTCCGGATCCTGGTTACTTAGGTCTGTATATTCGATAGCGCCGGTATTCCATCCCCAGGCGCTTTTGTATTGCTGCGTCCACCGGCCGCCAACACCCCAGGCAAAATAGCCGCCGGCTCCAATGAAAAAGCGCTCAATATCTCCGGGAAGGTAATAGATAAGGTTTAACGGCAGCTCTATATACCAGGGAGTAACGCATAAAACACCGTAGCGGGTTTCATCGCCGTAATCCTGCCGGTATCCCTTGGTGCTGAACTGTAACCCAGTTTGCAGGGTAATGGCATGTTGGTTTAGCGACAGAGGTATATGAGTGAGCAGACCAAGCTGATAACCGGGGTTGAATTTGTTTTTGATAGCGGCGCCGTTACGCGTTTCCTTCCAGACTACTTTGGATGCATTAAAACCTGCCCTCATGCTAACTGTAACCTGCCCCCTCGCAGATAAACCATATAAACAACATACGCTGCAGACCAGGAAACAAAGCGATTGTTTTATAGTTTTCATAAGCAGAAAATAAAATGGGTTGTTTTAATGGTGTTAAGTTAGCCTGGTTTTCGAAAAGTTCTGTAAGGCACTTATGCAAAGTTTGGTTAAAATTAAAAGCCACCCCAGGGGGTGGCTCTATGTTTCATGAGTTGTGGACTAACGGTACTTTAGAATTTATATCCAACGGAAATTCCAAATCCGGAGTTTTTCATTTTGGCATCAGGTTTTGTACCATCATTTTTGGGTACAATATTCACAAGACCCAGTTGCCCGTTTAACTGAAAGGACAGTTTGTTGGCGAATTCATAACCAAAGAGCAGGTTCGCACCGGCGTCAAATGGTTTGCCATAAATGACTTTATTGTCAGATCCGTCCTTGTAATCATTTTTGAATTCAAGATCCCTGCTGTCTGAACTGCTGCCGCTTACACCGCCCCAGGAGAAGTCGCCCGTTGTCTTTAATTTACCACCAATGCCATAAGCTACATAAGGTCCAGCGCCCAGTAATAATTTTCCTGTTCCAAGCTCGGGTTTGTAAATGAAATTAACCGGTACTTCAATATAAGAAGCATTCCATTTTGATTCTCCGCTAAAGCTGGCTCCGCCAATGTTTCCACTACCGGAAGTTTTAAAACCTTTCGTGCTAAACAAGGCGCCCGGCTGCACATAGAACTCATCCGCTACCGGAATATCAAAGGTTACTCCGGCATGCCAGCCCGGGTTCAGTTTGGTATCTGCTTTTTTACCGTTGGCATCTTTGATAGTGGCATTTGAAAAATTAGCGCCTGCGCGAAGACCGATCTCTACCTGCGACATTGCTGCACCCGATATACTCACCGCAGCGGCTACCATTAACGCTTTCAATAACTGATTCTTCTTTTTCATAAAATATAGGTTTAATAATCAATGTTTGTGTTAGGCAATTATCCTTTTTTGGCTTCTGTGGCTGCATCTGCTTTCATCTTTTCATTCGCAGAGATCACAAATTCCACACGACGGTTCTGTGCCCGGCCGTCGGGGGTATCATTAGAGTACTTGGGAACACTGAAGCCATATCCCTTAGTGGTCATGCGCTCCAGGGAAATGCCATGAGAGCCCAGGTAGTTGGCTACGCTGGATGCCCTTCTTTCCGATAAGGCCTGGTTGTATTTGGCAGTACCGGTATTGTCCGTATGGCCCTGGATCTCCAGGTCGGTATCGGGGTATTTATTCAGGATTGTAATCAGATCGTTCAGGGTGTTTTGAGCCGCTCCGGAAAGGGAAGACTGGTCAAAGCCAAACAGCACGGCACTGTTAAATTCTACGGTGATTCCTTCGCCTACCCGTTCTACTTTAGCACCGGGCACCTGTTGCTTGATCTCCTCTGCCTGTTTGTCCATTTTTTTACCAATAATGGCACCGGTTACACCGCCTACGGTAGCTCCGATAATAGCGCCAAGACCTGCATTACCTGCCGCTTTACCAATTACGGCTCCCATAGCAGCGCCCCCTCCGGTTCCGATAATGGCCCCTTTTTGAGTCCGGTTCATGGAGTCGCAACCTGCAAGGGTTAAACCGGTTAATGCGATTCCCAGGGATAAATTTCTCAGTTGTTTCATGTTTTTTCTTTTGATATTCAAGTTTTGCCAAATAATATGCCAAAACGAAGTTTGAAAATTTGACAGTTTGGAATAAAGACCTGTTTCCATCAAAAAGGGTTGCCTGTATTCAGACAACCCTTTGATTTTAACATTTTTATTGATCCGGATTAATTCTGGGCAGGTGCCGCCTCAACGGCTGCTGCCGGCGCATCTGTTTTAGTGCCGGTATAGGTAACGCCCTTGATCACCGGTTTTTTAGTGGTGGTCTTTTTGGGTTTTTTAGTAGTATCGTCAGTAGCCTCTGTTTCGTTGGTGGCGGCGGCCTCTTCTGTAACGGTCATTTCGGGAAAAACTGCAGCGGGTTGTTCCTCGTTGTATTTGTTGCCGATATTTACATACAGGGTGTTGGCATCTTTGTCAAAAATAAGAGTGCCTTCCTGGATGGCACGCCCGCTTACGACTTTACTTTTTGTTTTTGTAGCTGCTGCATCATCCGCTTCGGTTGTAGCCATGGCATCTTCGTCGTTCGCCAGGGTTTTTTGAGCGGGGATCTTATAGGTTGCGGGTGCGTCTTTGATCAGGGCTTTGAATTTTCCCTGGGGCAGTCCGCTTACCCAAACAATGCCTTTGTTTTCTCCATCCCTGGTGATGGTTACATGCGAAGTGGTTCCTTTTTTGTCGGTTACATCAAAATTGCCCAGTACCGGAAATATTTCGTTTTCAGTCATCGAGTCTGGCATGGGAAGTAATTCCTTGGGTTGTGGTTTATAATTTTTTGGAACTTCAGGAGTAGTGCTTGTTTGAGCAACCGTTGCCATCGCAATGGCTATTGCTAAAAAGAATGTAAGAAACGACCTTTTTTTCATAAATACGTTTTATTTAAAAATGATTCAAATTATTCTAGTTACTGAAATTATTATGCCAAACCGGGCGTTTGCCCTGAAAAATATATATTTTAATTTTTGCTTATGATCTGTACCGTTGATTCCTAGTACTTCCCGAACCAGGAATTGCAACTCCGGAAACACCGGAGCCCCTTTTCCTGGGTGAAAAAATCGCGGGACGGTTTTTCGTTTCCGATTTCGGTTTCTTTCCCGGATTGGGAAAGAAAATTTATGTAGGTTTGTGCCTTGTTTTTTACCGTCATTCCAAATTCATATACAATTGAAAGCTGAAAATGAAGTAATTGAGGTATCCGGCGCGCGGGTGCACAATTTGAAGAATATTGATATTTCGATTCCGAAAAACGAGCTGGTGGTGATCACAGGCATCAGTGGCAGTGGCAAATCATCCCTGGCTTTTGACACGATTTATTCTGAGGGGCAGCGCCGCTATATGGAAACATTCGGCGCTTATGCCCGGCAGTTTATCGGGGATATGGAACGTCCGGATGTAGACAAGATCACCGGGCTTTCTCCCGTGATTTCTATCGAACAGAAAACAACCAACAAAAACCCCCGTTCTACCGTGGGCACCATTACTGAAGTGTATGATTTTTTCCGGTTGCTGTTTGCCCGTGTCGGCGAAGCCTATTCGTATAATACCGGGAAGAAAATGGTAAAGTGGAGCGAGGAGGAAATTGTTGAAAATATTTTTGAACGGTTCCGCGGTCAAAAGATCAACCTGCTGGCACCCGTGGTGCGCGGACGTAAGGGACATTATCGCGAACTGTTTGAAGATATCCGTAAGAAGGGCTATCTGAAGGTTCGGGTAGACAGTGAGATAAAGGACCTGGCGCCAAAAATGCAGGTAGACCGTTACAAGATCCATGATATTGAAATTGTGGTGGACCGGTTGGAAGTGAACACTGCATCCAAAGCAAGGTTGAGCCAGAGTGTACAAGCTACATTAAAACTGGGAAAGGAGCTGATGTTTTTACTGGTGGATCAAACGGATCAACCGGTGCAATACAGTAAACAGCTGATGTGCGAAGATACCGGTATCAGTTATGAAGAACCTTCTCCCAATTCATTTTCGTTTAATTCACCTTATGGGGCCTGTCCATATTGTAAAGGGATCGGAACGGCCTACGCCATCGATATGGAAGCGGTATTGCCGGATCGCGCCTTAAGCATCAGTGAAGGCGGTATTGCCCCCCTGGGGGAAGAACGCAATGCAAGCGTGTTTCAACAGGTGGTGGCCTTTGCCAAAAAGCATAAGATCAATATGAATAAACCGGTGGAAGCATTGCCCGCCGGGCAACTGGAATTGTTATTGTATGGAGATGGAGGTGCCAGCCAGGAACTGGACCTCGATGGCTCCGATGACTCGATCCCGGATATTTACACCGGCAGTTATGAAGGGATTATCCCGATGCTGAAACGCTGGTTCTTTTCCACTCAAACATCGGAATGGTTGCGGGAATGGGTAGAACAGTTTATGATGCTGAAAGCTTGTCCTTCCTGCAATGGCGACCGACTGAAAAAGGAGAGCCTTTGGTTCCGGGTGGATGAAAAAAATATTGCAGAGCTTAGTAACCTGAACCTGGATAAGCTGGGCGTATGGCTGAATGGAATCGAGTCCCGGTTGTCGAAAAAACAGAATGCCATTGCCAAGGATATTTTAAAAGAGATTCGCGAACGGCTGCAGTTCCTGCTGGATGTGGGACTTACTTATTTAACTCTTTACCGCCCTTCCCGTACGCTGAGCGGCGGCGAATCGCAGCGGATCCGGCTGGCCACACAGATTGGTTCACAGCTGCAGGGGATTACCTATATCCTGGATGAGCCTTCAATCGGGTTGCACCAGCGCGATAATCACCGGCTGATCACCTCCCTGCAAAACCTGCGGGATATAGGCAACAGCGTGCTGGTAGTGGAGCATGATAAGGATATCATGCTGGCAGCCGATTACCTGATCGATATCGGTCCCAAGGCCGGATACCATGGCGGACGTGTGGTTGCCAAGGGATCGCCCAAAGAGATCCTGAAGCTGGATACGATCACCGCCGGTTATCTGAACGGGCACCTGAAAATAGAAACACCCGCGGAGCGGAGGCCTGGTAACGGGAAAATCCTGGAACTGAAAGGGGCCACCGGAAATAACTTGAAGAACGTGAGTGTGAAGTTTCCACTGGGTAAACTGATTGTGGTAACCGGGGTCAGCGGCAGCGGTAAATCAACACTGATCAATGAAACCCTGTATCCCATTTTATCGCAACACGCGTATCATTCCAAAAAGACGCCGATGGCCTATAAATCGGTAAAGGGGCTGGAGCATATTGATAAGGTAGTGGAAATCGATCAGTCGCCTATTGGCCGTACGCCGCGGAGCAATCCGGCTACCTACTGCGGATTTTTTACCGACATCCGTACCCTGTTTGCTGCAGTGCCGGAGGCGAAGATCCGGGGATACAATGCGGGGCGTTTTTCATTCAATGTAAAAACAGGCCGTTGTGATGTATGTGAAGGTGGGGGGATGCGGGTGATTGAAATGAACTTTCTCCCGGATGTATATGTGCCCTGTGAAAAATGTAATGGGAAACGATACAACCGCGAAACACTGGAGATCCGGTATAAAGGCAAGTCGATTTCTGATGTGCTGGATATGACGGTGGATGATGCCGTGGAGTTTTTCCAGGCCGTGCCTTCGATTTACCGGAAAATAAAGACCCTGCAGGATGTGGGATTAGGCTATATTACACTCGGACAAAGCGCGGTAACCCTTAGCGGGGGCGAAGCCCAACGGGTAAAACTGAGTACAGAACTGAGTAAAAAAGATACGGGCAAAACGTTTTATATTTTGGACGAGCCGACCACGGGCCTGCATTTTGAAGACATCAAGCACCTGTTGCAGGTATTGAATAAACTGGTAGACAAAGGCAATACGGTATTGGTGATAGAACATAATATGGACGTGATCAAGGTGGCGGATCATATTATTGACCTTGGGCCGGAGGGTGGCGATGGCGGCGGGCGTATCCTGTTTGAAGGAACACCGGAGGCCCTGGTGAAATGTAAGGAAAGTTATACCGGGCAGTACCTGAAGGCGGAATTATAAACGCAATGAATGTACCGTCGTCTTGACCGAAGCGGGGCGACTTTTCTGTTATCATCAAACTGGAGAATGTGAGGGAGTCTGGTTTCGTAGCGGTTTCCCGGTAAACCCAAAACGATGATGGACTGCGCCCAAAACGACGAAAAGCACACCGTCATCTCGACCGCAGCGGAGAGATCGCTGCTTGATCATCAAGCCGAAGGGAATTTTAAACTCTTTATGAGAGTATGTTTTCGTAGCGGTTTCCCGGCAAACCCGAAACGACGATAGACTGCGTCCAAAACGACGAAAAGCACACCGTCATCTCGACCGCAGCGGAGAGATCGCTGCTTGATCATCAAGCCGAAGGGAATTTTAAACTCTTTATGAGAGTATGTTTTCGAGCGGTTTCCCGGTAAACCCGAAACGACGATAGCTTTTGTATTTTTAATAAACCTATTTAAACACCAAAAGTTACCTATGAATAAGGAGGGTTTATTTACATTTTGACCAATAAGCTTAAAACAGTTTTATATGTCGGGGTAACGTCCAACCTTCGGCGAAGAATATGGGAGCATGTGCATCACGAAAATCAAAATAGTTTTACCGATCAGTACAATATTACCTGTCTTGTTTATTACGAATGATTCGGCTCGATCACTACGGCTAATGAGCGAGAGAAACAGTTAAAGCGGTGGTCAGGAATAAAGAAAACAGCGCTGGTAAACAGTAAAAACCCCGAATGGAGGTTTTTGAATGAAGAAGTATGTGATGAGGTTTATAGTCTTTTATACTGACACGTGAAGCTTGTTGCCATAGAGGTTTCTCGACAGGCTCGAAACGACGGAAAAACACGGTCGTCCCGACCGAAACGGAGAGACCTCTCCGTGATCACCGGGCACAAGGATGTTTTAAGACCCGGATAGGAGAGTGATCTTGTAGCGGTTTCTCGACAAGCTCGAAATGACAGTGGGTCAGGCTCGAAATGACAGAGGACTATGTTCGGGCCCCGGATTACTCTAATTCAATTCCACCGCTATATTCCAGTTGGCCTGTTTGGAGAGGTATTCAATCAGTTCATTGTTCATCTCAAATCCCTTTCCGCGGGTTAACAGATCTACCGTAACGTCGTCTACTGCATCTTTTATAGACAGTTTCAAGGTACTGGGGCCTTTATGTGCCTTCAGGTTTTCGTGAATGAATTCAACCGTTTCCTTTGTGATCTCCTCCACCGGTAATTCGATCTTCAAGTTTTTGGTCTGGTTCTTTATCACACTTTCCGCCAGGCAGATGGAGGTGATCTTAAAATCAAAATCGCCGTTAAAGCGCTGTTTAAAAAAGCCTGTGAGGTATACGGTTGTACCCAGTTGCAGCATGGGCGAATACTTCATATAATCTTCAGAAAACAGTACCATATCCAGCTTACCGCTGTAATCTTCAATGATAAAACTCCCGAATTTGTTGCCGGTGCGGGAAACGCGGTGTTGTGCATCCGACACCAGCCCCATAATTTTAAAGGTGGCCGCGGAGCTCACTTTTTCTTTTTCCTGGTTTTTGTAATCGTTAACGTAAGAGATCTTGGTGATGCCGTAATGCTCCATCTCAAACCGGTAATCATCCAGCGGATGGCCGCTGATAAAGATCCCGGTTACCTGCTTTTCGTGGTCGAGTTGTACCACCAGCGGCCATGGCGTGCATTCGGGGATCTTGGGTATCTGTACCTCCATCACTTCAGCGAGATCGCCAAAAAGCGTATTTGTAGTGGTTTGCGCCTGTGTCTGACAGATCTGGCCGTATTTCACAATTTTTTCAAGGCCGTTGGTGGTATCACCAACCGGCACATGAAAATACTGGGCACGGTGCAGGTCGGTAAAACAATCAAAGGCCCCGGCATAGGCCAGGCTTTCCAGTGTTTTTTTGTTCACGGTACGCTGGTTTACCCGTTTAATCATATCAAAGATGGAGGCATAGGGCCCGTTTTCATCCCGCTCCTGGATCAGGCTTTCCACCGCCGCTTCACCCACACCTTTTAAACCGCCCAATCCAAAACGAATCTCACCTTTTTTGTTTACCGCAAATCCTTTCTGCGATTCATTGATATCCGGCCCCAGTACCGGTAATCCCATCCGTTTACACTCTTCCATAAAGAAGGTGATCTTTTCCAGGGACCCGGCGTTATTCAATACCCCGGCCATATATTCGCTGGGGTAGTGGGCTTTCAGGTAAGCGGTTTGGTAAGCTACAAAGGCATAACAGGTAGCATGCGATTTGTTGAACGCATATTGCGCAAAGGCCTCCCAGTCGGTCCAGATCTTGTCCAGCTTGTCTGCTGGATGCCCTTTTTGCGTGGCGCCTTCCACAAACTGCTTTTTCATTTTGTCCAGTACCGCCTTTTGCTTTTTACCCATCGCTTTCCGAAGTACATCGGCATCCCCTTTACTGAAGCCGGCCAGTTTCTGGCTCAGCAGCATCACCTGCTCCTGGTATACGGTAATCCCGTAGGTGTCCTTCAGATCTTCTTCCATCTCCGGAAGGTCAAAGACCACTTCCTGGCGGCCGTGCTTCCGCTCGATATAGTCCGGAATATACGCCAGTGGACCCGGCCGGTACAGGGCGTTCATGGCAATAAGGTCGTCAAAACGGTCGGGCTTCAGTTCCCGCAGGTATTTCTGCATCCCCGCACTTTCAAACTGGAATGTGGCGTTGGTTTCTCCTTTCTGGTAAAGTTCATAAGTCTTTTCATCATCCAGCGGAATATCGTCTATAACGATGTCCAGGTCGTAATTCTGTTTGATCAGCTTCAACGCGTCTTTGATGATGGTAAGGGTTTTTAAGCCCAGGAAGTCCATTTTAATAACGCCGGCCTCTTCAATCACGCTTCCTTCAATCTGGGTAACCCAGAGATCGGAATCCTTGGCCGTACTTACCGGGATGAGCTCGGTAAGGTCTTTGGGGGCAATGATGATGCCCGCAGCATGGATACCGGTGTTGCGCACGGATCCCTCCAGGATCTCGGCTTCATGCAGAACCTTGGCCTGGAGATCATTCCCATTGTATACATCGCGGATCCGTTTTACGTTTTCAATATCATCGGCACCCAGTCCCTCTTTTTCGATCAGCGTTTTTTCGCCGGCTTTTGGGGAAAGCGGTGCGTGTAATACCCGTTTTAATGAAATACCCGGTTTTTCCGGAACCAGCTTTGCCAGGGCATTGGAATCAGCCAGCGGCAGGTCCATTACCCGGGCCACGTCCTTGATACTCATTTTTGCGGCCATGGTACCATAGGTAATAATCTGTGCTACCTGGTTCTTCCCGTATTTCTGCACTACGTAATCGATTACCCGCTGGCGGCCTTCATCGTCAAAGTCGGTATCGATATCCGGCATCGATTTACGGTCGGGGTTCAGGAAACGCTCAAACAGGAGGTTGTACTTAATCGGGTCGATATTGGTAATGCCGATACAATAGGCTACTACGGATCCTGCGGCCGAACCCCGTCCCGGCCCGATAAATACACCGCTGTCGCGCCCGGCCTTGATAAAATCACTTACAATCAGGAAGTACCCGGCAAATCCCATGGTTTTAATGGTGAATAATTCAAAGTCGATCCGTTCCTGGGTACTGTCGGAGATGATGCCATACCGTTGCCGCGCGCCTTCATAGGTCAGATGCCGGAGGTATTCCCACTGGTTGAGCGAATCGGCGGTTACCACTCCCTTATCTGTTTTTTCATCTTCGGTATGACGCTTAAAATCTTCGGGGATGGGGAAGTTGGGCAGCAGGATACTGCGTTTCAGGTCCAGTAATTCAATTTTATCAACAATGGCATTGGTGTTATCAATGGCTTCCGGAAGGTCGTGAAACAGTTTGCTCATTTCTTCCGTATTCTTAAAGTAGAACTGATCATTGGCAAACGCAAAACGCATATTCTTCATGTTTACGTCATCGTCTGCAAAGTCGCCGCGAAAGGCGGGCGTAGACTGCTTTTCCCCGGTATTGATACAAAGAAGGATGTCGTGCGCGTTAAAATCGTCCTGTTCTACATAATGCGAGTCGTTGCTGGCAATAATGGGCACCTTGTATTTGTACGCAAAGTGGATCAGCACTTCGTTTACCTTGTCCTGGTCGCCGATTCCGTGCCGTTGTAACTCTACATAAAAATCTTCCCCGAAGAGATCCAGCCACCATTTAAATTCCGCCTCAGCCTCTGCTTCCCCCTTGCGTAAAATCGCCTGCGGAACAGAAGCGCCCAGGCAACAGGTAGTAGCGATCAACCCTTCGTGGTATTGCAGGATCAGTTCTTTATCGATACGGGGATATTTACCATACAGGCCTTCAATAAAGCCAAGAGAAGTCAGTTTTGTAAGGTTGCGGTATCCCTGCTCATTTTTGGCCAGCAGGATCTGGTGATACCGTTTGTCTTTTTTTTCCTTGGTAAACGTCTTTTCGTGCCGGTTCTCTACCAGATAAAATTCGCAGCCCACCACCGGTTTTACCTTGGGTTTCCCGTTTTCATCCAAGTGTTTATACGCCTCTGCCACAAACTGGAACGCTCCGTACATGTTTCCATGATCGCTGATAGCCAGGGCAGGCATTCCGTCTGCAATGGCCTTTTTATACAAAGAGCCGATCGGCGCCGCGCCATCAAGCAGGGAATATTGGGTATGAACGTGTAGATGCGAGAATTTCATATTGTTGGTTCCTTTGTATTTATATGTTGAAGATCAATTTTTTATAAATCATTTAGAAACCGGCGCCGGTTTTCTTTCCCGGTTTCTTCCGGCTGCTAAAGTCCTATAAAAACGGTAAAAAACAGCGATCTTTTTATACACATCTGCAAAAGAAAACAACGGAAACAGGGCCAGGGTTCGGGAAAGACAGAAATTGTAGAAGATATTTTTATATATTGATTATCAATTAGTTATTAACAAAGTTTAAAAATATTTGAGGATGAGGCAATAAATGATCCCAATCAACGTTTATAGATATTTGAAAATTGGCATTTCGGCTTGTGTATGTTTGAATGCTGACAATTGGTAAATTATTTAAACATTTTATTTTGAGACATATATTGACGGGATTTAGCTTGATGGTGCTGATGGCTAGCTGCTCAACCGCCTCTAAATTTTTTGCCTCATCAAATAAAACCAATACAAAATCTGAGCTGCAACCCACTCAAAAGCCCAGTCCTGCTGCAAATGCTTATATGGAGCAGGTGACCATTTCTCCCAGGAATTCAAAATCTGATACGCGGATGCAACGCATTGAACAGACCATTGCCTCCAGTGAGGTGCGGGATGTAAAAGCCGTGCATGCAGCGATCCTGGTGCCGCGCACAGCCCCGGCCACCGAACTGCAGAAGAAATATGCAGCGATTTTGAATGTACTGCCCAATTCGATCAGCAATAACGATCTGTTGGAAACAATGGATGATTGGTATGGTACCCGCTATCAATATGGGGGTACTACTAAATACGGGATCGATTGCAGTGCTTTTACGCGCGAAATGTACCGGGGTGCTTTCGGGATTGAACTTCCCAGGACGGCCCGGGAACAATATGGCCGCGCCCGCAAAATTTCGAGTACAGAACTGAAGGAGGGCGACCTGGTGTTTTTTAATACCACCGGTGGCGTTTCCCATGTAGGAATGTACCTGGGGAACAATAAATTTGTTCATGCGTCTACCAGTAAAGGCGTTACTATCAGTGATCTTTACGAAACCTACTATCTTTCACGTTTTATCGGCGCAGGCCGTATTGAAGCTGCATCTGAAGAATACCTGGTTCGCAATAACAACGGATCTTCCGGGGTAAGTAATTAATGATTTTTTTATTAGCAGGAAAAGCGTTTCTGAAAAGGAGCGCTTTTTTTGTTTGATGCCACAGAAACACTGAAATCTAGAAACTAAATCAAACCTCAAATCAAAATACGGAAATACTGTTAATGTGAAACCCCAGTTTCATTCGCACCTTCTCACACTTCCACATTTTCAAATTCTTTTCCTTAGCCGTTTCCTCAGTGATTCCAGTACCGGTTTCAGATCCGGCGTGAGGTTGAGCCGGTAAACGCTGCCGGTAAAGAGCGCCACAATAAAAATACTGCGGGTAAACAAACCGGTAAAACTATGAAGATTGCGGAAGAGCAGCCAGGCCGCCAGGTATACCACTGCGCTGAGGATCACCGTGTACAGCGATTGTTTTGTAAACGGAAAGAGCCGGAACTTTTTCCATAAGAAAACGATGCGAATGATATTGTAGAGGGTAATGGAAATCAGGTTTGCAATTGGGGGGCCAATAAGCCCGTAACGTTTGGTAAAAATATAAGTGAGCGGCAGCATAAACAGCAGCAGTATGATGCCGCTGATAAAATCAAATTTCCAGTAGGTGGATGTGCCAATGATCTGGGCATTTACACCGGTGCCCATGTCTACCACCTTTGTTAATCCCAATAAAATAAAGGGAGCAAAGCCCAGCAAAAAGCTCTGTTTTAGTTTGAATGTAAGAATGGCATCCGTATAATTCAGGGCGATTAGTGTAAACAGCAGGCAGGCGAAGATCAGCTGGTTAATGGAAGAGCGCTGGTAAATGCTTTGGATCTGGCCGATCTTTTTGTCTTTCCAGGCCTTGGAGATATAAGGCATGGAAGCCGCTATGATACTGCGTTGCGGCGCCTGTATCAGACTGGTTAGGAATTGGGCCAATGTAAAAATCCCCAGATTTTTTAGACCGGTTTTGGTAACGGATGCCAACACCAGTGAATCGAACTGTTGAGAAATGGTAAATACCAGCATCCCGGAATAAATAAAAGCTACAAAACGGATGATAGGTCTGAAAAAGCGGCGGGTTACTTTACTTACCCGAAACGTAAGGTGTATTTTTTTAGTGGCGATGAGGTAAACCAACAAGGTTAAGGCAATAATGGGATAAGCAAAGGAGTAGAGTTTGATGAAACGGTCAAAATCGGGAATGATTTTTACAATAAATAAAAGGATCAATATCGTAACCAATGCCCGCCATTGCACTTCTTTTAAAAAATTAGTAAGTATCGACTTTCTTAAGCTCCAGCCATATGCTTCGAGGATTCCAAAAATGGTTAATCCCAGCGACATTGGGTACATCCAGTAATAGTAATAAACAGCCAGGGCGGAGCCGTTGCTGAATTTCCGCGCAAAAAGACTTTCAAAAGCAATCCCCAATGCAAAAACAATAGCAAAACAAACCAGGCCGGTTAACAAAGCCCAGGCAATCATATCATTTTTACGGGGCTCCAGGTGGTCGTTATAATAATGATAGAACTTGTAAATATAGGAGGGCATTCCCAATGAAGCAAAGGATACGATCAGCTGGGAGGTGGTCACAAACAATTGGGTCAGGCCATACTGCTCTTCCGTAAAAAAGCCTTCTTTAGTAAAAAGATAGGTGTTTAAGGCACCTATAGCAAACCCGATATAAATAACCGCCGATGAAATGATGCTATGCTTCCTGATTTGTGCGCTCATTGAAATGAATTAAGAAGCCTGTGCTACCCGGATATAAAAATTAGGATTTACCTGCAGCGTACCGTCCGTCAGGATGCTGGCCGGTGCTTCCTGGTACTGTTCTTTAGGGGTGAGCCATTGCCCGCCGCCCAGCTGCACCGGCATGTTGAACCCTGGTACACAATTGGTCCATTTATAACGGACCTTGCTGCCGTTAACGGTATATGTTAGTACCGGGATATCGGTGGTGCGCAGGTATTGGTCAAATATTTTTTGCAGCGGCTTACCGGTCTTACGGATAATATAGCTTTCGATTTGTTTGCCGGTTACCGTTTGATGATAGAAGTCGCGGTTGAGGCCCCGCAATAACCCGCGGAATTTTTCGTCGTCGTTAATAAGCTGGCGGATGATATGGATCATACTGGCACCCTTATCATACATGTCGCTGCTGCCCTCCTTATTTACGCCATAAGGACCAATCACGGGCACATCATTCCGGATATTCTTTCGCTGGCCGGCCAGGTATTCGTTGGCGGCTTTCAGGCCATGCCGGCATTGTACAAACAGGGTTTCGGTATAGGTAGTAAAGGCCTCATGCACCCACATGTCCGCAATATCCTTGGTGGTAATGTTATTGGCAAACCATTCATGGCCGCTTTCATGCACGATAATAAAATCCCAGTCGTCGCCCCATCCGGTACCTGACCGGTCCTTGCCCAGGTATCCGTTTAAATATTTATTGCCATATGCCACCCCGCTCTGGTGCTCCATACCAAGGTGCGGCGCGTCGATCAGTTTGTAACTGTCCTCATAAAAAGGATAGGGCCCCATCCAGTGCTCAAAACAACGGAGCATGGGTTTTACAATCTTAAAATGCTCTTTGGCTTTTTCCAGGTTATAATCCAGTACCCAGTAGCCGATATCCAGCCGCCCTTTCTCCCCCTGGAGGGTGTCGTTGAAATTTACATAATGCCCGATATAAGGCGTAATCAGGTAGGTGTTGATGGGTTGCGACACCGTCCATTTCCAGGCGGTGGTTCCATCCGGGGCAGGCGTTTTTGAAGTCAGCCGGCCGTTGCTTACGGCGGCGAGGCTATCCGGTACATGAATGGTAAGGGTAATGCCGCGGTCCGCTTCGTCGGCCTGGTGGTCTTTACAGGGGAGCCAGGTGCTGGCGCCGATTCCCTGCGTGGCCGTGCTTGCCCATGACCGTCCCTCCGCGTCCTTGGTAAAAATCCAGCCGCCGTCCCATGGCGGAGTTTTGGCTACAATGGGGTTGCCCCGGAAATAAACCCGGATGGTACGGGTTTTCCGGTTGCCGGCATCGCGCGGTATATTGAGCCAGAATACATTTCCTTCCCGCTGAAAACGAATGGGCTGCCGGGTATCCCGGTCTTCAATTTTTTCGATCTGCATCGGCTCCTGAAGGTCCAGTTGCAAAGGCGCTTTTGTGTCTTTGATAATGGCATAGGTAATATCATTGTACCCGCTTACCGCTTTGTTTTCCAGATCAACATGCAGCTGGATATTATATTGGAGCACATCCCACCAGCTTCTTCCTGTGCCATAACCGCCCCTCAGACTGTCCTGCCGGGTGAAGGTTGTTTCCTGGTTCAGGAGTTGTGCATGTATGGATACCGTGGTCAGCAGCAGCAGACTCAGCGTTTTCAGAATATTTTTCAAAAAAATCATTACCGGAATGGTTTGAATTGTAAATTTAAACGTTCATGATGAAAATGACCCGACTATATTGGAGGCTTCCTGTTTTTATGCGCCGCAGTGCAACGGTTGTTTTAACGCAACAGGGAAGAGATCATAAAGATAACTGCACGTTAAAGAACTGTTTCCACAGCACCATTGTTGCCAGGAGATGGCTGTTGCTGGTTTTTTACCTGCTCTCCATGGGTTGTGGCGATGATGCCCGTGATAAAAGAAAAGTGTTCCGCTACAACGAGTATACGGGCATCGCTTCGCTGGATCCCGCATTTGCTAAAAACCAATCTACCATGTGGCCGGCTCATCAGCTGTATAATACGCTGGTGGAAATCAATGACAGCCTGAATATCCGGCCTTCGCTGGCGAAGCGCTGGGAGATTTCGGAGGATAAACGCACGTATACCTTTTATTTAAGGAATGATGTTTTTTTTCATGACGATCCGGTGTTTCCAAACGCCCGGGGAAGAAAAATGGTAGCGGCTGATGTGGTTTTTAGCCTGAGCCGGATCATTGATCCCCGGGTGGCAAGCCCGGGCGGATGGATTTTTAACGGAAAGGTAGACTCCCTGCAAGCCTTTACTGCTCTTAATGATACGGTGTTTCAGCTGAGGCTTGTGCGGCCCTACCAGCCAATACTGGGCATTCTTTCCATGCAGTATTGTTCGGTGGTTGCCCGGGAAGCGGTGGAGCAATTCGGTGTGGATTTCAGGAGCCACCCGGTGGGCACCGGTCCCTTCCAGTTTGTAGCCTGGGAAGAAGGGCAGGGGCTGGTGTTTAAAAAGAATCCCCGTTATTTTGAAACAGACAGTGCTGGGAACCGGCTACCGTATATCGATGGAGTTAAAATCAGTTTTAAAGACAGCCGGGCCACAGAATTCCTGCTGCTGCGCCAGGGCCATCTTGATTTTATAAACGAGTTAGACCCCAGTTTTAAAGATGAGGTGCTGACCAAAAAAGGAACGCTTAAAAAAGAATGGGAAGGAAAGCTCGTATTGAAAACACAGCCCTATCTGAATATTGAATACCTGGGTATTTTGGTCGATTCCCTAAATCCCCTGGTAGCACAATCTCCCCTCCGGATGAAAAAGGTACGGCAGGCCATCAATTATGGATTTGACCGACGGAAAATGATCCTCTATCTGCGCAATTCGCTGGGAACGCCGGCAGAATCTGGTTTTGTGCCCAAGGGTTTGCCTTCTTTTAATGATTCCCTGGTGCGGGGGTATTATTATGATCCGGTAAAGGCGATGGGATTGTTAAAGGAAGCCGGCTATCCAAATGGCCGGGGGCTGCCCCTGATCCGGTTGCTTACGATTTCCATTTATGCAGACTTTGCCAACTTCATTGCCAAACAACTGGAGGCGATTGGTATGAAGGTGCAGGTGGAGGTAGTACAGAAATCCCTGTTGTTTGAAATGACGGCGAGTTCGAGAGTGGCTTTTTTCAGGGGCGGGTGGATCGCCGATTATCCGGATGCGGAAAATTACCTGTCCGTCTTTTATTCAAAAAACCCGGCACCACCGAATTATACACGGTATAAAAATCCTGCATTTGATGCAGTGTTTGAAGCGGCAATTAAGGAAACCAATGACTCCCTGCGCTACCGGCTGTACCAGAAGGCCGATCAGATCGCAATCAACGATGCACCGGTGGTGCCGCTCTGGTATGATAAGGTGATACAATTGCTGCAGCCCAATATCAAAGGATATCAGCCCAATGCATTGAATTTACTGGAGCTGCGAAGGATACGGATTGAGGACCGGTAATTTTGGGTTTCAGCTGTCAGCGATTAGTTATCAGTGTCAGCCATCAACCATCGGTTGGCAATGTCAGGTTTTGCCTTTTGATATTTGCCTTTTGATATTTGGTTCTTAGGCTTGCTGTTTGAATAAGGTCTTTTAGTATTTAAGATTTAGGTCTGTGCTTTTGATTTTTCCGTTCATACTTCCAGTTACGGTTCTTGCCTTCAGCGAGCCATTCGAGTGCAGTGGCAATGCGTTTGTTCCGGGTTGTATCGGTTTTGGCCTCAGTGATCCACTGGATGTATTCCTTGCGATGGGAAGGCGGAAAGTTTTCAAAAACGGCTTTGGCCGTTTTATTATTGGACAACGCCTTTTTGAGCGCGTCTGGCACCAGCAGTTCGGCCGCCTTTTGGGGTGGTGCTTTCTTTAAAGAAGCACCCGCATCGATCAATACCATCGCTTCCTTCAACGCCTGCAATAGTACCCTGTCCGGCGGCAGGTCTTTTACCGAAGTCAGTCTGCCAAGCTGTCCCATTGCCTTGGCAGCACCTTCGGTAATAAGGTAGGGCCTTAATGCCCCGATACGGCTGCTTAACCAGAAGTTGAGTACGGCATGTTGTTTAAAGGAAGCCATACTGCACAGTATTTTGCCATGGTAGTCGAAATGGGGGAAGGACCATTTCATGGTTTCCTCAACATCCGGACAAGCCCGGTGTACCAGTTTCCGGATATGCCCCAGGACGGGTTTGGCAAAGGATTGTGCGTTGGAGATGTAAATGTCGTGCCTGGGATCCCGGGTTGCCATGGTAAGGATTTTATGAAAGCCTAATCTAAATACTAAATGCTCAGTCCTGATGCTAAAAACGAATTTCAAAACATGAACGATAACTGATCGCTGACAGCTGAGGCCGGCCGCTGAAAACCAGGTGCTCAATGCCGGCTCCCGCTTACTGTTGCTGCTGCATAAAGAACTGTTTGGGAATAACGGCCGGGGTTTGCACTTTTTGCTGATGCATTTCTACTTCGTTGTTGTCTTCAATGGTATGCCCGTCTTCGTATCCTACGCTTACATATACGTTCATTCTCTGATGGCAGAAGAAAGACGGGCAAATTTAAAGCAGCTTCAGGATGGATAGGCTATAAAAAACGGCCAGGCACTGCATCCTGGAACAGTCATCTAGTTCCGGAAGAAACCTGCCGTTTCTGCCGGTTTGCACATTACGGATAAGGGTGGAAAAAAAGAGTGTGTAACGGGCCTTTTTGGCGAGGCACATGCTGTAAATTAACGTTATATTTGATCGTAAAACCAAATCAAATGAAGTCAGGGGCGCGCATAGGTGTTAAAGATATTGCAAGGATGACCAATGTGTCCATTGCTACGGTAGACCGGGTATTGCACAACCGGCCGGGGGTGGCATTGGCTACCGAAAAAAAGATCAAAGCGATCATAAAGAAATATGATTACCGGCCTAATATCCTGGCCCGTACACTGGCCTCACGGAAGGTTGTAAAGCTGGCAATACTGATCCCGGCAGTTTCCAAAGAAACCACTTACTGGCAGGCACCATTGGATGGTATCAGCCAGGCGGAAGCAGAGGTGCGGCAGTTCGGAATTACGATTGAAAAATATTTTTTCGACCTGAATGATAAACAAAGTTTTGTTCACCAGGCAAAAAGGATCCTGAAGAGCAAGGCCGATGGTGTGTTGATGGCACCCCATTTTGAAGGTGATGCGGAAGTGTTTTCGGGTCAGCTTACTGAACGGAAGATCCCTTTTGTGTACATTAATTCAGATGTTCCGGGTCAAAATAGCCTGAGCTATATCGGTCCGAATTTGTATCGAAGTGGATTTTTGGGAGGCCAGTTGGCTGATTTCATCTCTAAAGAAGGCAGTACCTTCCTGATTGTACATATTTCAAAGACACCGGACAGTTACTATCATTTGCTGGAAAAGGAAAAGGGTTTCCGTGCGTATTTTAAGGACCGCAAAAAAGGACGGATCTTAAAATCCGATATCCAGCGAACAGACTACGGTTCGATAAAAAAAGAGCTGACGGCGGTGCTGAAGGCGCAGCGGGTTGACCTGATCTTTGTAACGAATTCAAGGGTGTTCTATGTGGCACGGTTCCTGGAAGAAGCGGGCATTAAAAACATCCGGCTGATCGGTTTTGATCTGATCGATAAAAATATCAACTGCCTTGAAAGCGGGCGGATTGATTTTATCATCTCACAAAAGCCAAGGGAACAGGCATACAGGGGCGTGATGGCGCTTTACAATAAGCTGATCAAGGGGGAGGCCGTAGCACAGCAGGTATTTATGCCTATTGATATTCTTACAAAGGAAAATTACCGTTTTTACGAGGGATGATGCCTGGCATCGCGGAATCCTTAAAGGGGAATGAAGATACATCCGGATGCTGAACAGCATTATCGGCAAAACGCGGTGTTTTCCTGGATTACCGGCTTAAGAATGTATGGTGCCCGGCAGCTGTAGCAGCTGCTGCAAAAAGAAACTGTCTCAAAAGTCCGAAACCGTCATTTCGACTGAAGCGGAGCGAAACGGAGAAATCTCATTGCCTGGAAATTATGTGTTGGAGATTTCCCTGCTTCGCTACATGGTGCTCGAAATGACGGACTTTTGAGACAGCCTCTTAATATGTCATATATCGTACCGGCTGAACGATCAGCCCTGTTCAAAGAGGTTGGCTACAGCGCCTTCCAGCATCGGAAATTTTTCAATAATATAGTTCTTTACAGCTTCGATGGCTTTTTGTGCCTGCTCATCATTCAACAGCGCGTCTGCTTTTAATTTGTCGATTAATTCCTGCATATAAAGCGTTTAATGTTTTAAATAAAGAGGGATTGATTGGTCCGGCGTTAAACCTGCTATGCGGCTTTTACAAGTCCCATTTTGCTTTTTTCAAATTTACGCCGCGCATAATCCCTGGTTAAGGTAAACCGTGTTTCTGACGCCGAGGGCAACTCATACATGGCATCGGTTAAAATACTTTCACAGATACTGCGCAGTCCGCGGGCACCCAGCTTATATTCAACCGCTTTGTCTACCATAAAATCAAGTACCGCAGGTTCAATCTCCAGTTCAATGCCTTCCAGTTCAAATAATTTTTTGTATTGTTTCATCAAGGCGTTCCTGGGTTCAGTGAGTATCGCCCGCAGTGTGATGGCATCCAGCGGATCCAGGTGGGTAACCACAGGCAACCGGCCCAGTAATTCCGGGATCAGTCCGAAGGTTTTCAGATCCTGAGCATTTACAAAGCGCAGCAGGTTCTTCTTCATATCTTCCTGCTCTTCTTTATCTACATTAAAACCGATCGTATTGGTTTGTACCCTGCGTGCGATGATCTTGTCCACGCCGTCAAAGGCTCCGCCGCATATAAAAAGAATATTCTGGGTATTGACCTTGATCAGTTTTTGATCCGGGTGTTTACGACCGCCCTGGGGAGGTACCAATACATCGGTTCCTTCCAGCAGTTTCAGCAACCCCTGTTGCACCCCTTCACCGCTTACATCGCGGGTAATGCTGGGGTTGTCGCTTTTACGGGCCACTTTATCCAGCTCATCAATGTAAACAATACCGCGCTCAGCTGCTTCCACGTCATAGTTGCAAACCTGCAATAAGCGGGTTAAGATGCTTTCCACATCTTCGCCTACGTATCCGGCCTCTGTAAACACTGTGGCATCTACAATAGCAAAGGGTACATTCAGCATTTTTGCAATGCTCCGGGCCAGGAGGGTTTTGCCGGTTCCGGTTTCGCCCACCATAATAATATTGCTTTTCTCGATTTCCACATCATTGTGATTGTCGAGCTCACGGTTCTTCTGTTTTAACCGTTTATAGTGATTGTAAACGGCTACTGCCAGTACTTTTTTGGCATCGTTCTGACCGATCACATAGTCGTCCAGGAAGGCTTTGATCTCCATCGGTTTCCGGATCGACTGATTAAAGCCACTGACGCTCCGGGTATCTTCCCTGAAATGAAGCTCCTGGTTAATAATTTCCTGTGCATGTTCCACACAGTTTTCGCAAATATGTCCATCCTGCCCGGCGATCAGTATTTCTACCTCGTCCCGGTTTCTTCCGCAAAATGAACATTTCAACACGTTATCCGGCATAGTCCAGTGATTAAAGAATGAATGTGCAAAGTTAAAAAAATCGCTGCGAATACAGCGATTTTCCATTTTTTATGATTTAATTAATACTTTTCTGGATGCGTTTATAACTGGGTTACAACCTTGTCTGCAATGCCGTAAGCAATTGCTTCCTGGGCGTCCATCCAGTAATCACGGTCAAAATCCCGGAGAATCTCATCCACCGTTTTATCGCAGTTTTCCGCCAGAATCTGGGCGCCGATCATTTTAACCCGTTGAGTTTGTTTGGCTTGTATCTCCAGATCGGAACTTACGCCACGGATAAAACCACCCAGCGAAGGCTGGTGAATCATTACTTCCCCATGCGGATAAATATAGCGTTTCCCTTTTTCGCCGCCACTGAGTAAAATGCTTCCCATGGAGGCCGCCAAACCCATGCAAATGGTACTCACAGGGCTTTTGATCATCTTCATGGTATCATAAATGACCATGCCGCTGGTAACCACGCCACCGGGGCTGTTGATATAGAATTTGATTTCTTCCCCCGGCTTGTCAGCTTCCAGCAACAGGAGTTTGGTGGTTACTTCACGCGCACTTTTATCATCCACAACGCCCCAAAGGTACACGGCTCTTTTCTCAAAGAACAGTTGTTCCAGGCGTTTGTTCAACATCATCAGGTCATCCCGTTTGTCATTCGCCTCTTTTGGTTCTTCTTCTTCTCCGTCACCATCAAAACGAAGCGGGTTTAGCCATTTATCTTTATTTAAATTGGATATCATATTGTTTCTTTTTAGTGGGTAAGTTAATTGGTTGGAACCTTGAGGGCGGTACACCAACGACCCGTTAAAGTTTCAACCCGTAAACTGTTTTACTTTTTCTTCTTATTTACCAGCAATACTTCATCTACAAAACCATATTCCTTAGCCTCCGCAGCGGTCATCCATTTATCCCGCTCAAAATCTTTTTCGATCTGCTCGATCGGTTTGTCGGTATGGTGATTTACGATCTCGTACAGTTCTCTTTTTAATTTGCGGATCTCGTTCACGGTGATCTCAATATCGCTGGCTTGTCCGCCAATGCCACCGCTGGGCTGATGCATCATGATGCGTGCATGCTTCAGAGCGGCGCGTTTACCATGGGTGCCGGCACCCAGCAGCACGCAGGACATCGACGCGGCCATGCCGATACAGATGGTCGCCACATCCGGGGTTACATACTGCATGGTATCATATACACCCAGTCCCGCATAAACGCTTCCGCCGGGGCTGTTAATGTACATATTGATATCCCGCACGCGGTCGGTACTGTCAAGGAACAGTAACTGCGCCGTTACGATATTGGCTACTTCATCATTGATAGGGTAGCCGAGGAAAATGATGCGGTCCATCATCAGCCGGCTGTATACATCCATCACCGCCACATTCATGGGACGTTCTTCAATGATATTGGGCGTTAATGCGGTTACCAGGTGGTTACCGTAGCTGTGCAGGGTATTGCTTGAAATGCCCCGGTGCTTTACCGCATATTTTTCAAATTCCGAGTTATACGTCATAATAATCTTAAGTTACAGGTTAAAATTGAATCGCTGCCGGCTTCAGCCCGGTTCTTTTGCCTGGGCAGGAAGCAAACAGCTTTTAAAAGTAATCAAATATTTCTCCATTTACAAAATAGTGGTTTTAAATGCCAAGTTGGCTGGTTTGACAGGCGAAAACGTCAGTCGGACATTTTTTACTGCTGATAATCATCAGGCGGAGCCGGCTTGCCGGGGCCGTATCTTTTTCTTAACCTCGGCTTAAAATTTCGTTAACATCCGGGGAATAGTTTTGATCCACAAAATCAGCCAAACAATGATCCTAGAAACAAAAATGAAACCTGCGTCGGTTTTAAGCCTCGCTCTGTTTGCAGCAATGGGGTGTGCTATTGTTGCCTGCAACCGCAACCAGGATGTAAAGACCGATTCAAAAATAACGTTGAAGAGTTACTCCCAAATACCCGCCCTGATCAAAAAACTGGATGGGTTTGAAAATCTTGAAGTCTATCCGCTGATCAGCAGTGAAGACAAACTTCCCGAATCGCCCGATTATGTGTTTGGCGGAACGGCAGACGGATCAGGAACCATCAAAAACCCCAATGGCGATGGTTTTATTATGATGGTCAATAATGAAGATAACTATGCCCTTTCAAAAATCACGCTCGACCGGAATTTTAAACCGGTAAAAGGGGAGTACGCACTGAATTCCGACGCCGGCCAGTGGCGGCTGTGCTCCGGCACAATGGCAACCAGGGAAGAGCATGGGTTTGGGCCCTATTATCTTTGTGTGGGGGAAAGTTCGGCGGAAGCCCAAACACATAAGATCGACCCGCTGGCCACGGGCGTTCAATCTTCCACGGCTACGGCAGGACTGGGGCACTGGAGCGGCGAAAACGCTGTACCGCTGAACCGGAATGCTTATCCTGGTAAAACCGTTGTCATTATGGGGGAGGATGATGATACAGAAACCGGCGGGCAGGTAGTGCTTTACCAGTCGAATACGGTTGGAGACCTTGATAACGGAAGCCAGTATATGCTGCGCCGGACAGACGGGGAACAGAACGAAATGACCATGAAGCCCGGGTCTGTGTATGACGTTGAATTTGTAAAGATCGAAAATCATAAAACACTTACCGGCGCACAGATCCAGGCCCTGGTAAACCCGCTCAGGGCGATCAAGTTCGGCAGGGTGGAAGACCTGGATTACCGCAAGGGCGATGCCGCAAAGGCAAGGGAGCTTTATTTTAATGTAACCGGTCAGGATTATAAAGATGCCAATGCCGATCACTCCAGGACAAAATACGGCCGTGTGTACCGGCTGGTACTGGATGCCGGAAATCCGCTTAAAGGAAAACTGGAGTGTATCCTGGATGGTGATGATAAGTCGGGTCCGGCCAAGACATTTCAGAACCCGGATAACATCTGTGTTACCAGCAACTACGTGTACATACAGGAAGACGCCAATACCTATGGCGATGAAACCCACGACGCCTATATTTACCAGTATGATATTGCAACGAAGGCACTGAAAAAAGTGTTTGAACTGGATCACCGGAGAGGAGATGCAAACTTTATGGCAACCGCCACCAAGGGGAACTGGGAGTATGGTGCCCTGGTGGATCTTTCCGATATTATCGGCATACCCAATACGTTTTCACTTTGTATACAACCGCATACCTGGAAAAAAAGCCCGGCCTTTCAAAACCCTGATAAAGGAACCAAGCGCCCTAATGAGAACCAGGGCAGCCAGGTTGTTTTGATAAAAGGACTACCCCGGTAAGAATGGCTGGCAGCAACCTGAACAATATATGGCTAAAAATACCCTTGTGGTCCGCGATGATCACTGGGGTATTTTCCTGCGGGCACACTTCGGTTCAAAAACCTGAGCTGCGCGTTAAAAATTATTACCTGGAAATGATCAGCGCCGCCGATTCAACTGCCGGAGTATTTCAGCGGTCCGTATCAAGGGAAACGGCAAACCCCGCAACGCTGCAGCAACTGTTTAAAGCCTTGCGGCTGGCATACAAAAAAACGGAGCTTTTTGCGGCCTATTATACACCACTAACGGCCAAATCAATCAATGGGGCACCCCTGCCGTCTGTTGACGAAAACGACCAGCATACAATTGAAGCGCCGGAAGGCCTGCAGGTGATAGAACCCCTGGTGTTTCCCGTGGTGGATACCGCAAACCGGCAGGAGCTGCTGACAAAAACAGCGCAGCTGCGGTCCAATTTTAAGCGGCTGAAGCTGATGGCCGAACAGCAGGAGCTGGCCGGCCCCCAGGTTTTTGATGCCCTGAGGCTGGAGGTGTTCCGGACCATGACGCTGTGCCTGAGCGGTTTTGATGCACCCATGGCACAGACCGGGGTGTTGGAAACAGCGGCCGCTTACCAGGCTATTGAGCAGGTGCTGGCGCTTTATGAACAAAAGGAAAAGGCCCGCGATTCGGTATTGGGTACTGCCCGCAGGCTGTTTAAAAACGCGATCGCCTACCTGCAACAACACAGCGACTTCAACACGTTTAATCGCATGGAATTTATACGCAACTACGGTAACCGGGCGTCTGCGCTATTGCTGGACTGCGCTGCCGCGCTGAACATAACATTGCCCGGAGACCTGCGGCCGCTAAAGGTAAAAGCCCGCACCCTTTTTGATACGGGTGCCTTTAACCCGGATTATTATACGGCCCGTGAACAGGATTTTGGTTCTTCGGACAAGCGGATCCTGGGAAAGAAACTGTTTTATGATGTGTTACTTTCTGACAACGGGCAACGTTCCTGTGCCTCCTGTCACCGGCCGGACAAGGCATTTGCCGATGGCGTAAAAAAACAAATGACCCTGGACGGTACTTCACAGATCCGGAGGAACACTCCCACGCTTTTATATGCAGGCTTACAGCCGGCGCTTTTTTATGATAACCGCGTCAATTACCTGGAAGACCAGGCCCGGGAAGTGATCGGGAATAAAGATGAGATGCACGGCTCGCTGGAGCGGGCGGTTTTGCAGCTGAAGCAGGACAGCGCTTACCGGGTATTATTCCGGAAAGCATTCCACAATGAAAAAGAAGTGGTAAGTACCCGCACCCTGTTAAATGCACTCGGCAGCTACGTGCGTACGCTCAATGCATTTAATGCCCCGTTCGACCAATACATGCGGGGCAACCTGCAGCAGCTGAATGATGAGCAGGTCAAGGGGTTTAATCTCTATATGGGAAAGGCCCGCTGCGGCAGCTGTCATTTTATGCCGCTGTTTAATGGTACCCTGCCACCTGAGTTTACGGCTATTGAAACCGAAGTGCTGGGCGTGCCGGAACGTACAAATGGGAAAACGGTAGATCCGGACCCGGGGAAATATGACCTGAGAAAGATCAGCTTATACCGGTATGCTTTTAAAACACCCACACTGCGCAATATTGCCCTTACGGCTCCATACATGCACAATGGAGTTTACAAAAGCCTTGAAGAGGTTATGGCGTTCTATAACCGTGGCGGGGGAGCAGGAGTGGGTATCCACCTGCCCAATCAAACGCTTTCAGCGGATGCGTTGCATTTGTCGGACCAGGAAATCAGGCAGGTGATTGCATTCCTGAACGCGCTTACCGACCATTAACAAGTGCTGGCTATAGCCTGCTAATTGTTACAAATACAATATCTTTAGACAACCAATAAATAATCCCAGTCATGAAGCGCAAAGAATTTTTAAGAATTGCAACGCCGGCCTTTTTGCTGCTGGCAAATGGAAATATTGTAAAGGCCGGAGCGCAGGTGAACGAGTTGCTAAAGAAGAAAAAACGGGTGCGGTTTGCCATTGCATCCGATATTCATTACGGGCAGCCAGGTACGGATTACGACCGCCTGCTCAAAAATGCCATTACGCGGATCAACGAAGCGCATGCCAAAACGCCTTTTGATTTCTGTATGCTGAATGGGGATATAGTGCACAATGATCCGGTATATTACCCCGCTGCTAAGGCGCTGATTGAGCAATTGAAGATGAACTATTACGTAACGCCCGGAAACCACGATATGGTAACGCCGGAGCATTGGCAGCGCATCTGGAACCGGCCGGTGAACTATGATTTTGTGGTGAATGGCACGGTGTTCCTTGCGGGAACCACCTCCGATGAAAAGGGGAAGTATATTTGCCCGGACCTGAAATGGATGGAGGGTAAACTCGAACAGCATAAAAAGGCAAAGAATCTTTTCGTGATCGTGCACATCAACCCGGCGAAGCTGACCACCCATGGCATCGATTGTCCCGAGTTCCTGGCATTACTGAAACGGTATAAAAATGTAAGGGCGGTTTTTAACGGGCATGATCATGATGAGGACGGCATTAAAAAAAAGCTGGATATCCCCTTTGTTTTTGATGCTCATGTGGGTGGTAACTGGGGCACCCCATACCAGGGATTCCGGGTAGTGGAATTGCTGGAAGATGGCAGTGTGCTTACGTACATTATGAATCCGGATGCACAAATAAACCGTGCGGTTTTATAATGCGGTTCTGTCTGCTTTTGACATCCAGGGAAGGATATATACATCAATAATATGCTGACCTGCCATCTTTGCCCGGAAGTCGGCTTCGGAAATAAGCAGGCTGGTAAACTGCAACCGGGTTTGATCTGCCAGGTAAATGGTAAAACAGGCGAAGTCTGTAAGCGGACTCTTGCTGTTCCTGCGGATGTGCCAGATATCTATGGACATGATCTCCTGCTTTTTGTATAGAGTAAGTTGGTTTCCCGTGCCAAAAAGGAAATGTGGCTTTCCTTTGGAAAGGATCAGTGTTTTGCCTTTGTCGGTTTGGTAATGATTCCATATGAACAAAAGATTCATTCCAACAACGAGAAAGAATAGCACCAGGAAGATAATAAGTTGCATCCAGGTTGCGTTGCCCGCAGGATGGATATATATCATGAGCGGTACCAGCATAAGGGATAATACGAGATTGAAGCCGCTGCTTTGTATCAGGTAGTGCCGAAGCCTGTTTTTGCCGGCCTTATAAACAAAGTCGTTTGTAACAAAATGAATCCGCTTTGCTTTATGCCAGGTATGTTCCCGCTTTAATCCGTCAGGGGGAACTCCCGGGTTGTTGTAATATGCGCTGATGAATGGAAAGCTGTCTTCAGGGTTTGTCAGGCTCTTAACGAATAGCTGGTGAACAGCATTATAGTAGTACAGGATGTATTTGCCATTGTAGTACAAAGCAAGCTTTAAATAGCTTCCATCATCGTCCTGTATGGTAACGGACGGCGTTGTAAAATCAACAACAAGTTGCTCCCGCTGTTGCTGCCAGGGAAAATTACGGATCAGTTCAAAAACTGCTTCGCAGGTGTGTGGAGTCATGTCTGTAAATTCTCCTGGCTCATAGTTCTTGTATTGCAGTTTACACCTGAATGCAGTCATACAACCCAAAAATAGATCAAACACTTCAAAAGACGCCGTTTTGCGCTGTCTTATGGCGAACAATAAAAAACCGCCCCGGAGGGCGGTTCTGATCTTTCGATCTATTTCGATTAATGGTGGTGATGCTGGTGCTCACTTACCATTTTAGAAAAGTCCTCAACAGAGATGGAAGTTGCTTTGGGTTTTACCTTGGTTTCGGCCCATTCAAACACCTTTTGCGACTGCAGCCGGTTATAAGCATCCTCCACGTATTTCCGGTCTTTCATCATCCGCTCTACATAATCATTCACCCAGGGCTGGTCATCGGTCATGCCCATCGCGCCGCCCATGTACTGGAACAGCTGTTGTTTGGCAAAGTTCCGGATCTCATCGGGGCCCACCTGGATGCCGTTGTCTGCTACGATCTTTTCGGTGATCAGGGTCCATTTCAGCTGGTTCAGGAAAGAAGGCATTTCTGCTTCGATCTGCTCCGGCGTTTTGGCTGGCTGCGGGTTTTCGCCTTCCTGGGGTTGGTTGTTTTGGGTGATGAGCCAGTTTTTCAGGAAGGATTCCGGGAACTCTATTTTAGTATCATCTACCAGTTTATGGAACAGCTGATCGTGGATCTGGTTCCGGCTTTGAGCCGCCCAGTAGTTATAGATCTCGTCTTTTATTTTTGCTTTAAAATCTTCCTCAGTTTTTACATCGCCTGCAGGATAGAGCTGGTTGAAGAACTCTTCGTTCAGTTCCTTTTTCTCCAGCAACCCAACTTTGGTGATTTCAAGCGTAAAGGTTTTTTCTTTAGTAGCGGCTTCGTCTTTGTTCAGCCCCAGGTCCTGTGCAATAAATTCCAGTTCTTTTTCTTCAAAAGCCTCGCCCAGGGTGATGTTGATGCGGTCGCCGGCTTTTTTGCCAATCAGCGCTGTTCTTACTGCCGGTGCAAAATATTTTACCAGCAGGGAGTTGTCCTTCTTAATACCATCCTCAATGGCGTTACCATCCGCACCAATTTCAGTAAAGGTTACATTCACCACGTTGTCATCTTCCTCAACGGCATCTTTATCCGTCATATTACCATAGCGGTTTTGCAGACGTTCGATTTCTTCTTTTACCATTTCATCGGTAATATCGATGTTATAACCGGTGATATCCAGTTTGGCCAGATCCAGCATTTTAAAGTCGGGTTTCAAACCGATCTCAAAATGAAAATCATAATCCCCAGGATTGCTCACGTCCAGTTTCGACATGTCATTTTCCAAAGGAAGGGGTTGGGCGAAAATGTCAACCTTGTTGGTATCCAGGTAGCCCAGAATTTCTTTATCAATTGCGCGCAGCACTTCGTCCATAAACAGGGAAGGGCCGTACATCTTTTTTATCAAACCGGCGGGAACTTTTCCGGGACGGAAGCCGGGAATATTGGCTTTTTTGCTATACTCCTTTAAAGACTTTTCAAACCCGGGCAAATAATCCGTTTTTTCCAGCTTTACGCTGAGCTTTTCATGAAGAGGGCCAATTTTTTCTTGTGTAATTGTCGCCATTTGTATTGTTTAATGCTTAAAGGTTCAATGTTTAAGGTTATTCATTTTAACTTTAAACATTAAACCTCAAACCTGTGAAGTCCGGATGAAGGGACTCGAACCCCCACACCTTGCGGCATCAGATCCTAAGTCTGACGTGTCTACCAATTCCACCACATCCGGATAAGAACTCTATTTCGGGCTGCAAATGTAGTATATTCTGCTATAAAAAAACACTGTTTGCGGAAAAAATACAGGGAACAATGGAGCCGCAGCAATGCTTATTGGCTCAAAAAAGTCTTGCATTTGCGTTCAGGAGCATAAATATCGCCGCGGATGCACAGATTTTAGACTTTTAACATTGAAGCGCCTCAAAATGACTAGAACGTTCATATGGTTCGCGCAGGAAAAATGGTTGCTGCATGCTTTTTATAACAGCGTAAAATAGCTTGCCGGCACTATGCGGTATACGCCCCGGCGCAAATTTTTCAATGAGATCCAACCGGAACCAGCGAATCTGCCGCTATGAAGACGGGTTGACAGACGTTGGTCAGGAGTTCCGGCCGCGATGTCATTCAATCATAAATGCGATCAAAAAATAATATAATAAAATTCAGGTGTGTAACTGGCTGCCGCTTAAAAGGAGCAACGTTACTATAGCCGGCGACTCCTCAATTTTTGTTGTTTATGCCGATGTGACGCTGCGCAGCAGAATTTCTGTAATTTTAACCGGAGGATTGAATCGTTATCAAAGAAATAAACGGAAGAGGAGTGTGTCCATTATCACATGAAAACTGTAGAGCAAAAACCTAAATATAGTCTGAACGAGGAGCAGGAAAAAAAGCTGATTTTAAGGGAATACCGGTCGCTGTTGCGCGCGCTGAAGGACAAGATCAAGCCGGGTGACAAAGATATTCTCCGGAGGGCTTTTGAAATGGCCGCCGATGCGCACAGCAGTATGCGGCGGAAAAGCGGGGAACCGTATATCCTGCATCCGATCGCTGTAGCCAAAATATGCATTGAGGAAATCGGTCTGGGGGTACGGTCAACTGTGTGCGCCCTGCTGCATGATACCGTAGAGGATACTGATATCACCCTGCAGGATATAGAACGGGAGTTTGGATCCGAAATTGCACGGATCGTGGACGGGCTTACAAAAATCTCCAATGTTATTGACTCTTCTGCTTCCCAGCAGGCAGAGAATTTTAAAAAGATTCTCCTAACGCTTACAGACGATCCCCGGGTGATCCTGATTAAGCTGGCCGACCGCCTGAACAATATGCGCACACTGGACAGCATGAAGCGGGAAAAGCAGTTGAAAATCGCTTCCGAAACGGTTTATATCTTTGCTCCCCTGGCCCATCGTATGGGCCTGTACAGTATCAAAACGGAACTGGAAGACCTGGCGATGAAATACCTGGAGCCGGATACCTATAAGGAAATTGCAAAAAAACTGGCAGAAACCAAACGCGACCGCACCCGTTATATCAATGAGTTTATAAAGCCCATAAAGGAGAAGCTGGAGAAAAATAAGTTCGACTTTGAGATCTACGGCCGCCCGAAGAACATCCATTCCATCTGGAATAAGATGAAGAAAAAGGGTATCACTTTTGAAGAAGTATACGATCTCTTTGCCATCCGCATCATCCTGAACTCACCGCCGGAACGGGAAAAAGAAGACTGCTGGAAAGTGTATTCCCTCATCACGGATGAATATACGCCTTCGATAGAGCGCCTGCGCGACTGGGTAAGCAACCCCAAATCCAACGGGTATGAAGCCCTGCATACTACTGTGATGGGACCAAGAGGAAAATGGGTGGAAGTGCAGATCCGGACAAAACGCATGAACGAGATTGCGGAAAAAGGGCTGGCCGCTCACTGGAAATACAAAGAGGGAAGCGCCAATGAAAACCGCTTTGATAAATGGTTCCAGCAGATCCGGGAAGTATTGTACAACCAGGATGCAGACAGCGTGGATTTCCTGCAGGATTTCAAAATGAGCTTCCTTACCGAGGAAATTTACATTTATACACCTAAAGGAGATATTAAAATGCTGCCGGTGGGCAGTACCGCACTGGATTTTGCGTTTGCCATTCATACCGCCATCGGCGCCAAAACCATCGGTGCAAAGGTTAATCATAAACTGGTTCCCATCAGTTATAAACTGCGTAGTGGCGACCAGGTGGAGATCATCACCAGCAATAAACAAACGCCTTCAGAAGACTGGCTTTCGTTTGTGATGACCGCCAAGGCCAAGGCTAAGGTAAAAGAGGCCCTGAAGGAGGAGAAGAAAAAAGTAGCCGATGAGGGCCGCTATACCATCCAGCGTAAACTGGAAGGAATGGGCGTTTCCATGCAGCAGGCCAACCTGGACGAGTTGGTACAGTTTTATAAGCTGCATTCGAACCTGGAGCTGTTTTACCAGGTGGCCATCAAAAATATCGATCTCCGGGAGCTGAAAGAATTTAAGGTGATCGGCGACCGGATCGAGTACCCGCGGCCGGTGAAGATTGTGCAGGAGCATAAGATCGAAAGCCATACACCGGCGCAGAGCAATAATAAACAGGATACCGAGCTGATTATTTTCGGAGAAAGCAGCGACAAGATCATGTATCACCTGGCCAATTGCTGCAAGCCGATACCGGGGGATGATGTATTCGGGTTTATCACTACCGGGAAGGGACTGGCCATCCACCGTACCAATTGTCCCAATGCACCAAAACTGCTGGCCAATTACGGCCACCGCATTGTAAAAACCAAGTGGGCGAAGAACAAAGAGATTTCTTTCCTTACGGGCGTGCGCATTATTGGTATGGATGATGTGGGTGTGGTAAGCAAGATCACCGGCCTGATCTCTGCCGAACTGAAAATAAATATAGCAGCATTGACCATTGAGGCCTCCGAAGGATTATTTGAAGGAAACATAAAAGTATACGTGCACGATAAAGAAGAGCTGGATGAACTGGTAAACCGGCTGAAGGATCTGAGCGGGATCGAGTCGGTAGAACGGTACGACACCGAAGATCTGCCGGGGAAGTGAGGAAGTTTAGGTTTAAGTTTAAAGTTTCAGAAGGTATTACGAAGCAGGAACGGTCCCTTCATCCCCACATTTTCACATTCGCACATTTTTCAAATTTTCAATATTTTACATTTCCGCAGGGAAGTTTCCAGGCGCGCCCGCTGTTCGGCGATCAGTCGTTAGTGATCGGTAATCAATTGATGATACCGGGATTTGAAATTTATCTATTGGATCGTTGAACCTTGCGACCTTCCGGGAAGGTATTACGAAGCAGGAACGGCCCCTTCATTCCCAGATTTCCACATTCACACATTTTCACATTTTCAAATTCAGAGCAGAAACAGCACCTCCATTCTACATTTAATATTTGACCATTCAATATTTTTTTTTCCCTGCAGGCGTTTCGCGTGCAAACCTCTATTTTTGCAGCTTTAAGAATCGTTAATAAAAAGTTCATAATGATAGATGTTATTTTGGGTCTGCAATGGGGCGACGAAGGCAAAGGCAAAATTGTAGACTTTTTCGCGAAAGACTATGACGTGGTAGCACGTTTTCAGGGCGGACCCAACGCTGGTCATACCCTTTACCGGAACGGAGAAAAGCTGGTACTGCGCCAGATCCCTTCGGGAATCTTCAATGAAGGGAAGATCAACCTCATCGGCAACGGGGTGGTGCTGGATCCCATTTCTTTGGAAAAAGAATGCGAACAGCTGACCAAATTTGAAGGCGACCTGAAAAAAAATCTCTATGTGGCGGAACGGACCAACCTGATCATTCCCACGCACCGGGCATTGGATAAAGCATCGGAACTGGCCAAGGGAAACAGCAAGATCGGATCTACGTTAAAAGGGATCAGTCCGGCCTATATGGACAAAACCGGTCGTAATGCCTTACGTGTGGGAGATATCCTGAATCCCGACTTTAAAAATATGTACGAGGCATTGAAGGAAAAGCATTATGTGATCCTGAATTCCTACGGGTTCGACGAAGATATCAGCCAGGATGAAGCCGATTTCTTTAAAGCTATAGAGTTCCTGAAAACACTGAATATTGTTAATGGTGAATACTTTATCAATAAATTGCTGAAAGAAGGGAAAAAGGTACTGGCCGAAGGCGCTCAGGGCAGCATGCTGGACGTAGATTTCGGAACCTTCCCGTTTGTGACATCTTCCAATACCATTTCCGCCGGTGTGTGTAGCGGACTGGGTGTGGCACCGCAGCATATTAAAGAAGTGATCGGTATCACCAAAGCCTATTGTACACGCGTAGGAAGCGGGCCCTTCCCGTCTGAACTGGATAATGAAGACGGACAACGCCTGCGGGATATAGGTAAAGAATACGGAGCCGTTACCGGCCGGCCAAGACGCTGTGGCTGGATCGACCTGGTGGCCCTGAATTTTGCCTGCATGATCAACGGGGTTACGCAACTGGTAATGACCAAGGCGGATGTGCTGGATCATTTTGAAAAACTGGAGGTTTGCAGCGCTTATTCCCTGAACGGTAAAGAGATCCGGGAAGTACCCCTGCGGCTGGACCTGGCGCCTTATCAGCCCGTATTTGAGGCTTTTGAAGGATGGCATACCGATATTTCCCAGGCAACTGCTTACGATACCTTGCCGGAGAAAATGCAGCGCTATATCCGCTTTATTGACAACTACCTGGGAGTGCCTGTAAAGTATATTTCCAACGGGCCCGAACGCGAGCAACTGATCAAAATTTAATTCAAAAAAAATCAGTTTAAAAAATTTGGAGAATTAAAAACTTCGATTAAAATTTACATTTTCATTTATCAGATTTTATTAGGTTATGGCAAAATCAAATAAGTCAGCTGGAACAGACAAGAAGACAAATGCGGGAAACGCACCTGCGGAAAAGGCATCTTCCAAATCGAAGAAAAAAGAAGAGGAACTGGAAGATGATGATGACCTTTACGAGGAGGATGATGAAACCCCTGTAAAAGGAAAAAAAGGCAAGGCGACCAAGGATGATGACGATGATGAGGACGATTTTGATGAGGACGATGAGTGGGACAAAGTAGATGAAGACGAAGATTGGGATAAGGATTTTGAAGAATTTGACATTCCGAAATCGAAATCAAAATCAGGGGGTGTTGGTAAAGGAAAAAAATCGTATGATGAAGACGAGGATGATTTTAAGCCGGACGAAGAGTTTGATGACCTGTTCGGTAACAACGATGATGATTTTGATGACGACGATGATTTCAGATAGAAATCGAACAGGACCGTTTTTAATAAGAGACATTGGATAGTGAACGAACAGCAGGCCAAAGTTTTCCGTTAAGTGACGGTGTCTTGATAAAGCAAAAGGTGTTAAACTGGTTAAGACAGTTTAACACCTTTTGCTTTCTGGACTCCTGTGGTTTTTCCGGGGAGCGCTTTGTGTTTTTAGCCGGTGCCGGCGTAAAGCGCAGGGTGGTGCTTGCGGGAACAGGAGGCCTTAATGCTTTTGCAGATTTTTCGGAAAAGAGCGGTGCCTGGCTAATGGGGCACTGGAATTATGAGCTGCCAACCGGCGAGGGGGGTGGTTATCCGGGGCAAATTGACGCCGTTGGGTTTCCCGATGGGTTTTTCTTTGAGCCGGAATGGGTCCTTTATGTAAAAGAAGACCGGCTTTATATTGAAGGGGAAGATTCGGAGCGTTTGTATAACGAATTGCTGCAGGAACCGCTTGTGCCGGCTTTGCCTTTGCAGTTGCAGCAGCCCGTGCGCAGCCGGGTTAGCAAAGAAACTTACCTCGAAACGATCCGGCAATTGCAGGCCCATATCCACCGCGGCGATTGTTATGAAATCAATTACTGTATGGAGTTTTTTTCAGAGGCTGCCCGAATGGATCCTTTTGATGTATATACTCAACTAACGGGAAGCTCACCCAATCCGTTTTCGGGGCTTTACCGGGTGGATGATTATTGGCTGATCTGTGCAAGTCCCGAACGGTTTTTAAAAAAGACCGGCAGCCGGCTGATCAGTCAGCCGATAAAAGGCACCCTTTTGCGGAAGGGAACAGATGCTGAAAGTTTGCGTGCAGAGCAACAACAGCTGGCAAACAGCGGTAAAGACCGCGCAGAAAATGTAATGGTGGTGGACCTGGTACGGAATGATCTGTCGCGCATCTGCCGCGAGGGGTCGGTTCAGGTAGATGAGTTATTCGGCATCTACAGTTTTGCGCAGGTACACCAGATGATTTCAACCGTATCGGGGATCCTGGAGGAATCGGTCACCCTAACCGATATTTTAAAGGCCGCATTCCCGATGGGGTCTATGACCGGCGCTCCGAAGATGCGCGTTATGCAACTGATCCGTCAATATGAAAAAACAGCACGCGGGATTTTTTCAGGGGCGTTGGGCTATATACAGCCTGGTGGTGATTTTGATTTCAATGTGGTGATCCGTAGTTTAATGTATAATGCGCAATCGCACTATCTTTCTTACAAGGTTGGATCGGGGATCACGATTTATAGCGATCCGGAAGCGGAATGGGAAGAGTGCCTGTTAAAGGCAAAAGCCATTGAAGCCGTGCTGAAGGGTGCGCATGAGGAGGAGGCATAGCTTGTTATTGGGGACTTTCGATTTTTTTTACAGCCTGCAGGAACGGTTCTTTATAGGACTCGCTTATGGGGATCTCCACCTGGTCGATGCAAACCAGATCGCGCTTGATAACCGTAATTTTTGAAAGGGCTACCAGGTAGGATTTGTGGGTGCGCGCAAAGGCCCCTTGGGGCAGTTTTTCTTCCATTGCTTTCATCGTCATTCTTGTAAGAACCGGTTTGCGGGCAGCGGATAGATGGATTTTTATGTAGTCTTTCAATCCTTCAATATAGCAGATATCTGCGATCGCTATTTTAACAAGCGTGTATTCAACATTTACAAAAAGATACTGGGCCTGGGGTTCCGATCCTGTGTTTTTTATTTTTTTAAGTTGAAACAATTCCTGTGCGCGGTTGCAGGCTTTCAGGATCCGTTCAAACGAGAACGGTTTTAAAATATAATCCACAACATTAAGCTCAAACCCCTGCAGAGCATATTGTTCATAAGCGGTGACCATGATGATCATCGGTGGCTGCTCCAGTGTGTTCAGGAACTGGATGCCGCTGATCCCGGGCATCTGGACGTCCATAAACAGCAGATCGATCGGTTCTGTTTGCAGGTACTGTGCAAGCTCCAGCGCATTCTTACAGCTGCGTACCACTTTTATAAAGGGGATCTGTGCCAGGCTGTCTTCCAGCAATTCCCGTATTAATGGTTCATCGTCCACAATTACAGAACGGATCGTCATAATTCAAGTTTTAAATGCACATGAAAGGTGTCATCATTATGGTTGACCTGCAGCTCATGTTTTTGAGGATATAACAAGTTGAGCCTGGAAACCACATTTGTGAAACCGACGCCCGAGCTTTCAGGGCCGGTGTCATTTTTTTGAGCGGCAATGGCGTTTTGTACGTCAAAATGCAAGATGCCGTTAGCGATGGTCAGCCGGATGCTGATCCTGGCCCGTTCCCCCTGTACGGCTCCATGTTTAAAAGCGTTTTCAACAAAAGGAATTAACAGCATGGGCTCGATCTGGTATTCCTCTGCAACCGGTTCGAGGTGTTCCTCAATCAGCAGCTCGTTTCCAAACCGCATTCGTTGAAGAGAAAGATAACTTTTCAAGTGGCCGGTTTCCTTCGACAGCGCTACTTTTTTACCCTGCGTGTCATAAACCATATAACGCATGAACTCAGACAAGGTGATGAGCGCGGGTTCCAGCTGGTCAGACCGTCTGCGGGCCAGGGCTACAAGGTTGGTCATTACATTAAACAAAAAGTGCGGACTGATCTGTGAACGGAGAAATTTTAATTCGGTCATCAGCATGCTTGCCTCCTTTTCCCTTTGCAGCTTTTCAAAATGGATCCGATCGATCACTTTCCGGTAAACCAGGCTGATCAGAAATATACCCACTGACGGCGCAAAGGCAAAACGGTAAATGGCGTGATTTGCGAGTAACCAGGGGTAGCCTGTTTTGAGTACGGTATATTTGACCATAAACGACAACACAAGCAATGCGGCTGCTGCGGGTATATAAATCCACCAACGCTTGCGATTCAGGAACTGCGGGGCAAGATAGTAGGCATTGATATAAAAAATAAACATATGGATGATGCCGAACAACGTGAAGACCACACCCGGCAGCAGCCCGATTTTATACTGGTCTGCAGCAGATCCGATGAAATACGGAAGCAATAACAGTGCACCCCATATCAGCAGGTGAAAGATTCCGTTTATGTATTGTTTTTGTATGCGCATCGTTTTACAATGACTGAGCATGAGCGCTGACCCTGTTTTACCAATTAAAGCTACACTTTTTGACAGATTTCACGGCTGCCTGTTTGCGACGCTCGGATAGTGGTGCTGTAGCTCTTTCGGCCGGACGCCGGGCAGTACCATTCGGGTGAGGAAATCCGCCGCGTCAACTAAAAATGACGGATACATGCTGTTGAAAAAATCTTCTGCGGATGCGGTATTTTGCCCGGAACCGCCAGATCAGATAATACAGGTGCCAGCTGCGGGTTTGTAATATACCATGTTTCATCGTTGTTCTGTTTCAGGTGGGTGGAACATTGCATTTCCTGAGGCCATCATCCGGATGGTGTACGCGCTTGTGCGCCTGCTGTTTTACAGGTCCTGTATGGTGCCTTCATTTTGTGCTTTCATGTTTTTCCTTTTAAAAACAGCAGGGTCCGTCTTGCCAAACCGGTAGCTGAGATTTAAACGGAAGAGCTGTGGGTTATTGAGCCGGTTGGAGTATTGTGTAAATCCGGGGCCCTCAGCGTAAACCATTGATCTGCGGCTCCGGAAAAGGTCGCTGACGCTGATACTTACCGATGCGGCGTTGTTTTTAAGAAAGGCTTTTTTGATGGCCATATCAATCCCATAGAACGCCTTTATATAGCCCTGTGCGGCTGTTTGTGCCTGAGAAGGCGGCCCGAAACCCTCATTGGTGTTTACCGGAAGGTTGGTCTTTCCCTGGTAATCTGCTGCCAGCTGGATCGTAAACCCGGCCGGCAGGTTAAAATTGTGATTCATTTTTGCAAACAGGCTCCACAAACGGGTTTGAGGCATCGGGTTGCGATCGGTGCTGCGGATGCCCGACCGGTAAAGATTGATATTGGTGGTAAGCTCCCACCATGTTTGAAGGGTGTTTACCGATGTCAGTTCTGCTCCGTACCGTTCGCCGGCACCGGTATTGACAAAGGTGCTGATCAATGTAGCTTTCCCTGTTAACGGGTTTTCTCCCGCAATCAGGTACCGGGCGATAAGATGACTGATGTACTTATAATATACAGATGCCAGTACCGTGTTCTTTTCATTGACCTTTTTGATATAGGAGAGTTCCGTACTCGTTATGAATTCGGGGGTCAACCCCGGGTTGCCCCGGGTGATATTTAGCTCGTCGGTATAATCTGTATAAGGAGTCAGCTGGTAAAACGAAGGCCGGTTGATCTTTCGTGTAGCGCTGAACTGCAACTGCTGCTCTTTTTTCAGGTTCATATTTAAGAACAGGGAGGGAAAAAGACTGATGGGGTATTCGGTCTTAAATACATCTCCGGTATGGGTTTGCGCTCCCGTGAGTTTTGAACTTTCTGCTCTTAGTCCAAGCTGGTAATGTAGTTGCTGATTAAGCTGTCCGGATGCATTTGCATAGGCGGCATATACGGTGTTGTGTGTCTTAAAGAGGGTTGTTGCGGCATCAATTTTTTCAAAATCCCCGGGAGGGATCCGGATGAAATTTTCGTTGTCGTTGGTGATGGGGTTGAGTTGCATCCGTATACCGGTTTCCAGTTTAAAACCGGCGGATACCGGATTTATATAATCGGTTTGTGCAACCAGCAATTTTACCCGGGCCTTCATGTTGTTTTTTTGTTGCAACAGTTCCCATGTAGAAGGATGCGGGTAGGTATCGATAAAACCGGTACCGTCTACGTTTCTTGTAGAATAGGTGATGTCTGCGGTCCATTCCCGACCGGGCCGGGGAAAATTATGCTTGGCACTTAACTGGAAACTGGATCCGGTGATTTTCCGGTTACCGCTGGCATAACGGCTACCGGTAAAACTTTTAATGCCGGTGTCAAACAGGGTATCCACGCGTATATCAATCGTTTCGGCGGGTTTAAATTGCCCATAGGTTTGGGTGGCGGTAAAAGACAGTGTGGTGCGATTGGTAATGAAGTAGTCAATGCCCAGTTTCCCAAATGTAAAACCTCCTGTTGTTTTATTGAGATTCGTTTGGGACACTGAAAGTGCTGTATCTGCCCGGGTCATTCGCTGTGTGCTTCCGGTTGTCCGGTTCCGGATCTGGTTGGTAAAGGCCGAGAGGCTGAAGTTAAACTTTCCGGTTTTGACATTAAAGTTGCCTCCGGCATTGAAGCCGCCCCTGCTGTCTGCGCCGGCGCTCAGCATGCCGTTATACCCGGTGGCTTTATTTTTTTTAAGTACAAGGTTGATAATGCCCGCATGGCCACCGGAGGCATCGTATTTTGCAGAAGGGTTGGTTATTACCTCAACCTGTTCTATTTCCGATGCAGGCACCTGGTCCGGAAGGAGTGCGGAAGGCCGCCCGTTCAGATAGATCTGCGGGGTGGCATTGCGTACCCGCACATTGCCATCCACATCAACCTGTACGGATGGTACGTTGCGCAGTACTTCCACAGCCGTGCCGCCGGCTGCCGTAATATTCCGGCTCACCTGGAATACTTTTTTGTCGGTATCCAATTTGAGCAAGGGAGCCGCCGAAGTTACGGTTACAGTTTGCAGGTTCTTCACTTCTTTAAACAGTTTTATATTTCCGATATCTTTATCAAACGGGTTGATAAAGCCCTGTGCACCACCATTATTTTTTTGTGGGGGAGCTGCTGCTGACCGCATGCCTGTAGGGCCTTTGGGTATAAAGGAAAACGGTTGCTTGAAGGTTTTATAGCCAATCGCGGTAATGAGCAGCTGCATGGCGCCTCCGGCAGGCAGGTTTTCTAAACTGAACTCGCCGTTTGCCTTGCTCACCGTGGCTTTTATCAGCCGTTCCGGGCGGCGGTTCCGGGCAGAATCGGGCTGCAGGGTCATCAGCATTACAGACGCATGGGCCAGGCCCGCATCGTTTTCATCTGTTACCTTCCCGTATAGGTGGCCGCTGGCGGGAATAGATCCGGGTCTTGTATTGTTTTGAGCGAATGCAGCGGAACTAAACTCAAAAAAGAATATCAGTAGTAAAAAATATTTCATGGTATGGGTTGTTTGAAGATGGTGAAAACGGCCCTTGCTTTAAGGGGTATTTAAAGAGCAGGAGCATATTGGTGCCTATTGACACAGGGATTCCTGTAAGGGGGGAAAGAGGCTCCCGTTAAGGAGCCTTGTTGCTTTTGTATTGGATAGAGTCTGCCTGCTGATGGCTCCAGCATTGTTGATCGCTGAAACGCGAGTAGCCCTGCCGGAACCGGAAAATAAAAATATGCGAGGCAATAAAGCCTGCCAGCAGGAGTACTGCTGCTATTTTAGTAAGACGGGCCAGTGTTTTGTTGCTGGCAAAGGATCCGAAAATATAACCAAGGATCAGTACAAAGCAGGCGATCAGAAGTACGCGGCTGATGATAAAAAATGTAATGAACATAACTTTTGTTTTAATCGTGGATAAAGGCTGCCGGAATGTTGAACGGTGCCGGCAGCATTGCAAAACAAAAGTAGACCGGCGGTAAGCGGGTTGGGGCGCAACGTAGACCAACGCGGCAATTGTTGCGACAAAACAGGGCCGGGGCATCCACTTTACGATGCCGGCCCGACTAAGGGAGGACTCAGGATGCCGTTATTTCCGATTGGTAATAGCGGGTCATAAAAAGAACAATAGCGCAGGAGAGAAACAGGAGGCTGATTGCCGCGATACTGCTGAGCATAAGGATAAAATACCCGGAGAAAAACAACAGTAATAAGATGGTTACCAGGTGTTTCAGGGTCATTTTCCTTACAAAGCTGATACTCAGCAGCAGCAGCATGGTGGAAAAGGCATAGCATCCAAAGGAAACAGCAGTACGGCCGCTGATGTACCGGGTTGACAGAAATACCAGCAGCAGCATTTCCGGAAGCACCAGCACAAAGCAATATATCGCATAAGCGATCAACCAGCTTGCAACAGGTACCGGAAGCCCCCTGTAAAAAGAAAGGTACTGATCCTCGTACCGGCGAAGCCGGTTTATAAAAACGCCGTTGGCGAGGATGCCAAAACTAAAAAGCAGAAAAGCGAGTTGCAGATCGTCGGGCGCCAGCTGGTTGTTTACAGTTGTGAAATATAAAACAGTACAGGTATACAGCTTGATGCCCAGCCAGGCAAGTTTCTGTGTTTGCTGGGCCGAGCGGATGAGTATGCCCGAATAAAAAAGAACAGGGTTACGCACAGGACCTGCCAGTGTCATGTTAAGCACTGCTCTTTCGGGATGGTTCAATACATATACGTGCCAGGCCGGAAGCAGGATGCAGCAACCGGCCAGCAACGCCGTTACAATTATTGTTGCGGTCAGGCGGTGTAGGTAAATTCCTTCTGTGATCACCAACACCAGGTAAAAGATCAATGGTAGCAGCAGGATGAAATCGGTAAGGGCAAAGAGTGTGTACAGCCTTCGCCGGGGCAGGCTCCGGAGCACAGAGAGGAACCGGTAAGGGGGCTGTTGCAGCAGCTGCGTTATAAATACGGCGCATTTGCGCGCATAAAGGGCCCATAGCAGCAACGCTGCCGCCAGGAAAGAAGGAATGCTCAATAAGGCTTTGATCAGTCCGTAATGATATTTAAAAAGCCCGGCACCGTCCACCGTTCCCACCACAAAAAAGAACATGGTAAAAATAAACACAAAGGTGCCCGCATTTTCCCGGTAGAAGGGTTTTACAAAAGATTGATGACATATGCGGAAGAAGGGGCTCAACAGCGAACTGTTTTATTGTCAACAACGAGTTCCTTGCAGCAAGGCAACAAATCCGGGCCCGGATCCTGGTGCGAACTCAGGATAATGGAGCGTCCCTGCTGGTGATGCTCCAGCAGCAATTGTGCCAGCTGGTTACAGGCCTGCGCATCCAGTGTGATAAAGGGCTCATCCAGCAATACCAGGTTGAGTTCAGAGGCCCCTGTAAAGGCCAGGATCAGCGATAGTTTTTTGAGCATGCCTGCAGAATACGTTGCTATGGGGTTATGGATATAAGATGTTGCACCAAACCGGCGCACCAATGCAGCGCTCTCTTCCGGAGACGATTCACGGATCTTTTGATAAAGTGCTATTAACTCGTTACCGGTTAAAAAGCCCGGGTACAGCGGCTCAGCTTCCGCCCAGCTGATGCGTTGCCGGTAACGGAGCGGTGCCGTTTTTTGTGAGATCCCATCAACCGCAATGAATCCGTCAAAGGGGATCAATGCCGCTGCCATTTTCAAAAAAGTTGTTTTGCCGGAGCCATTTTCTCCTTTTAACCAGTAGATGCCCTGAGGCAACTGCAGGGACGGAATGTTGAGGATCAACTGATAGTTGTACCGCTTGGTAAGCGATGTGATCTCCAGCATGCTGTGGTGATTTAATGGAGCCTAAGATAAAACATTGCCATTTCACGTTTTGTTAATGAGGATATAAAAACGGCAGGAAATGCATGATCGGGATGCGGGGAACGGCTGGAATATGTGCATTTGATGGGCTGTAGCCATGTTGATTCCACTTCCTGCCATTCCCGGCGCCTCCGTCAAAACCGGTATACAACTATTTCTGAACAGGATTGCCTTCCTTGTCTAAAAGCACTACCTGGAATTGCGCTTTGGTCCGGTCGCTCAATAAGGCTTGGTCGCCCACCAGCAGGATGACCAGGTTGGGCAGGCCGGCGAGTTTTGATTTTGCAAGGCGGTTCAGTTCTTTCAGTTTGAAGTTCTTTAAAATGGCCGTTTGTTTTGCAGCGATGTCATTGGGAAGGTTATACTCCAGGATGTCGCTCAGATAGTAGGCCTTCTGATAACCGGTTTCATATTTACGGGCTTCGCTTTGCAATTTGGCGCTCTTGGTAAAATTCAGTTCCTCTTGTGTGGCGCCCTGATCCCTGTAGGAGCTAATGATGCGGAGCACATCGTGCAATGCGCTATCAGTAGCGGCAGCCTTGATACCGGAATAGAAGGTATAGGCGCCGGTGTACTTGCTTCCGCTGAAATAGGAGCCGGCACCATAGGTCCAGCCTTTGTCCTCTCTCAGGTAAAGATTGAGCCGGCTGTTAAACACACCACCCAGCGGGTAGTTCATGATACCCGATTTATAATAGTCGCCCATACCGTCAAACTTCATACCGGTGCGGTTTCCGATCCGGAATTCCGTTTGGGCCGACTTCGGAAAATCAACCATGTAAAGAACGGGTTTGCCGCCTGCAGCCGGTTGGGGCTTAAAGCTGGGCAGCTGCCCGATTGCCGGCGCTGTTTTAGGAAGCTTTGCCAGGAAAGCGGTTTTGTTTTGGATCTCCTGTTGGGTAAGGTCGCCGATGACAACCACTTCCGCGTCCCCGGAGGTGAAGCACCGTGTATAGAAATTTTCAACGTCGGCCAATGTAATGCCGGCAAGTGTCTGATCAGTACCGGAGAAATTCCTGCCAAAGGCCGTGTTGCCATAAAGCAATTTGTTATAAACAGAAGTAGCTACGCTTGCCGGCCGGGTAAGGTTGTTCTTATAACCTTCCATATACTGGTTTTTGATCCGGGTAAATGCTGCTTCGGTAAATTTCGGTTGCAGGATACGTTCTTCCAGGAGCGCCAGCGTTTTGTTGAGGTTCTTTTCAAGACTGCGTACTACAATATTGGTGGCATCTATGGCGGGGCTTACGGAAATGCTGCTGCCCAGCAGATCCAGCGCTTTGCTGAAGTCTTCTGCCGAACGGGTTTTGGTATCTTCATTCATCATGGCAGCGAATAAGGCTGCCAGACCACTTTTTTCGGCGGGCTCGGCCAGTTTTCCACCTTTAATGCCAATCATGATATTTACAACGGGTATTTCTTTAAGCGGACTTCCGATATACTGGATGCCGTTCTTTTGCGCTTTCCAGAATTCAGGAGCCGCCACCGCGAGGTCGTTTCCTGCGGGAGGCATTATACTGCGATCAAAATGGTCTTTGGCCTTATTGTAGGTAAGCCCTGCGTAACCATAATCAGGAGCCGTATAGTCGCTTTTATCGATTTCATATTTAGAATCCCCGGCAATATTAGCAGGGGCGTCCTTTGTAGCTACGCTCAGCCGTACGGCGCCTTTTCCTTTGATGTATTTATGATAAGCGTTCATAACGGCTTCGGGTGTAATGGAGCGATAATTTTCCAGGTACTTGGTAATGAAGTTGGCGTTGCCGGTAAACGTGTAAAACGCAGCGAGGCGCGACACTTTTCCGCTCACGGATTCCAGCCCGTAAATCGTTTGAGATTCAATTCCGGCTTTGAATTTATCAATATCCGCCTGGGTAACGCCCCTTTGTTCAAAATCTAAAAATACCTGCTTCACGGCCTCGTCCATATCCTTCAGTGATTTGCCTTTTGCGGGGGTAAGGCTGATGGTGAATTCGCTCGCCAGTTCTGCGCCCATATTGTAGGCACTGGCGCTTAAGGCCTGCTGGGTTTTAACCAGTTTCTGATAGAGCAGCGAATTATTTCCCTGTCCGATAATTTCAGCCAGGCAGTCGAGTGCGGCCTCTTCTTTCGTATACATTTCCGGAGCCGGGTATACGATCTGCAGGCGGGGTAATTTGGCATATTGATCCACCATGGTCACATACCGGTCCTTGTCCAGGGAGGGTACCATCGGTCCCATGTTCTTTACAGCCGGTCCGGCAGGAATGCTGCCAAAATATTGCTCCACCATCTTTACCACGTCGGCGGTTTGCACATCTCCTCCAACCGTCAATACCGCATTGTTCGGGCCATACCAGCGCAAAAAGAAATTTTTCAGATCGGTTACGTTCCCCCGGTTCAGGTCATCGATATAGCCGATGGTAAGCCAGGAATAGGGGTGGCCATAGGGGTAGAGGTTCTTGCTGGAGTTTTCAAAAACAAGGCCGTAAGGCTGGTTGTCATAGTTCTGGCCTCTTTCATTTTTAACCGTGGCACGTTGTACCTCAAATTTTTGCTGGGTGACCGCATCCAGCAAAAAGCCCATCCGGTCGGCTTCCAGCCACAACATTTTTTCCAGCTGGTTCTTGGGAACGGTTTCAAAATAATTGGTCCGGTCGCGGTTGGTAGTCCCGTTGAGGGTGCCGCCGGCTTCGGTGATGATTTTAAAGTGCTGTTCATCGGCCACATGATCCGATCCCTGGAACATCATATGTTCAAAGAAATGCGCAAAACCCGATTTGCCGATCTCTTCCCTTGCCGAGCCCACATGATAAGTCACGTCTACATGCACCAGCGGATCACTGTGGTCTTCATGAACAATCAATGTAAGTCCGTTGGGCAGTTGATAGCGGCTGTAGGGGATCACTACGTCCTGGTCACTGGCGGCTACCTTTTCCATTAAACGGGCCTGGGAAAAACCAAACGGGGTGCAACATATGGTTGCCAGGAATAGAAACAGTTGTTTCATAAGCATGAATTTAATTTTTGAATATTGGTCCCAGACATCAGTCTTGATAACAGGAGGCAGGTTTCACAGGCACCTGTTTAAGGATCCGTTTTTAAAATTAACTAAGTTCTGTGGTAAAACAAAATACCCGGGGGCTGCTTAAATAAAAGAGGCTGTCTCAAAAGTCTGTCATTTCGAGCGTCATGTAGTGAAGCCGGGAAATCTCCCATACATCATTTCCAGGCAATGAGATTTCTCCTCCTGATAGCAATCGGGATTGCTTGGCTTCAGTCGAAATGACGGTTTCGGACTTTTGAGACAGCTTCAAATATCATGTCTCGAATCTCAAATCTCAATTCGAATCTCAATTCCTGTATTCCGGATTAATCAGCATCTGAATGGATTCATTCAGCATTTCATTCTTTTTTTCAAGGAAGAGGTTTACCTTATCCTCCGGAAGCTTTAACTGGTAAGTGCTATTGGAGGCCAAAACCTTATCCAGGCTCGGGTTTAGCTTATTAAAATCAGCAAGGGACATCTCCAGATATTTGGCGATAGCAGTAGCATTATAGCGTCCGCTGATGGTTTGTACCTTTACATTTTGCTGGGTAACCTCATCCTTTACGGTTTTCATCATGGCCAGTGCCTGGTCTCTCGAAACGGTGGTTACGCCGCCCTGACCTTCCATAATGTAGTGGGTGGCAATAAATTTCTTTACATGATTCCTGCTTTCGGCCGGCAGGTAATATTGCAGGTCCCAGAAATCATTGCTGCCGGCTTTATTAATGGCTGAGTTTACACGGCCCGGACCGCAGTTATAGGCAGCCACTACCAGTAACCAGTCTTTGTAGATATTAAAGAGATAATTCAGGTATTTGCTGGCGGCCCTGGTGCTTTTCAGGTAATCGGTGCGTTCATCACGGCCGCGGGAAACATTCAGGCCCAGCCCACGTGCGGTTTCCGGCATAAACTGCCAGGGGCCCACGGCGCCGGCCCAGGAAACCAGGTTGGCGCGTAAATGCGACTCAATTACCGCCAGGTATTTTAATTCTTTAGGGATCCCGCTTTGCGACAATACATCGTCCATCATATCAAAATACGGACGCGCCCAGGTCTTCAGCTCATTCAGCTCTCTTGCATTGCGGTCGATATAATCTTTCACAAAACTGATAGCCTTGGGATTGAGGTGTTCCGTTTTAATGCCTTTAAAGCTGGTTGCTTTGAGCTCGGTATTTTCAAAAAGATCTTTAAATCCGGCTTTGGGATCGGCTTTTACCAGCTGCTCAACCGGTGCTGCCGGTACTGCTGCTGTTTCTTTTACCGGGCTCAACTGGGCATGTGCCGATGTGAAGGCACAAAGCGACATGATTGAGCTGCCTATAAAAACAGTTACCTTATTCCTGCTCATTATTTTTCTGTCGTGTTTTAATAATCGAAAGTTTATAAAAAACGCAGTCTGGAGTGTAAGCTTTAAAATAACGATTATGAAGCTAAATTATTGTTGCTAAAAGACAGCAAAGATAATTCATTAAAAGGTGCTGCCATTAACTGGACGCCAAAAGGCATCTGTTGGGTTGGATGGGTAAACAGTGGCAGCGAAATGGCCGGAACGCCGGCAAGATTAGCCATAACGGTGTAAATATCAGCAATATACATTGCAATCGGGTCCTTCGATTTTTCTCCAATCTTAAAGGCTACTGAAGGGGAGGTGGGTAAACAAATAAAGTCGAACTCCTTGAAAATCAGTTGTAAATTATTTGTTAAAATGCGCCGGACTTTTTGTGCCTGGGTGAAATAAGCATCGTAATAGCCGGAACTGAGTACAAAATTCCCCAGGAGGATTCTTCTTTTTACTTCTTTGCCAAATCCTTCTGATCGGTTTTTTTTATAAAAATCGTCCAGTTCGGTAAGATCGCTTCCTGTTGAGCGATGCCCGTACTTTACACCGTCGAACCGGGAGAGATTGGAAGATGCTTCAGCGGTAGTGAGCACATAATACGTAGGAACGATATAGTCCAGCAAATTAAAATGTACCGGAGCTACGATATGCCCTTCGGCCTCCCATTGCAGCAATCGTCCTTTTATAGCATTGCCGATCTCCGGGTCAAGGCTCTCGTGCTCGAGGGCTTCGGGGAAATAGGCAATTTTATACCGGCGGTCTTTTTCAAGCTGTTGGGAATAAGCAGGAACCGGCTTTTGGGAAACGGTGCTATCATAGTCGTCGACTCCGGCGATCACCTCCAGTATCAGTGCAGTGTCCGGGATGTTTTTGGCAAATACGCCGATCTGGTCAAAAGAAGAGGCATAGGCAATCAAACCGTAGCGTGATACCCGTCCGTAGGTAGGCTTCAGCCCGATGATACCACAAAAGTCGGCTGGTTGCCGTACCGAACCGCCCGTATCGCTTCCCAATGCTGCCATGCAGAGCCCGGCCTGTACGGCTACTGCCGAACCGCCCGAAGACCCGCCGGGGATACGGCTTTCGTCTGCTGCATTCAAAACCTTTCCATAAGCCGAATTTTCATTGGTGGAGCCCATCGCAAACTCATCACAGTTGACCCTTCCGATGATGATGGCACCTTCCGCCAGCAGCCGTTCTACCGCTGTAGCGGAGAATACAGAAGTGAATCCTTCCAGTATCCGGGATGCCGCCGTAACGGCGTGGCCCTTATGGCAGATCACATCCTTGATGGCTACCACAACTCCATGCAGTCTCCCCTGAGGAGCCGGCAGCAGATCCAGTTCGGATGCACGTTGCAGCGCCTCAGCGGCATACACTTCAACAAAGGCATTGAGGTGTTTGCTTTCTTCAATCTTCTTCAGGTAAGTTTCAACCGCAGCCTTACAGGTGGTTTCACCATTTTGCAGTTGCGTTTGGTACCGGGCAATAGAAATAAAGTCCTGCAAAAGAAAATCGCTTTTGTAGTCAGATAGAAAATATTAAAAAAGGTCTTATTCCTGGGGGGAAGTTCTTTTCGGCTCAGAAGAAATCGTATTGGCGCTCTCTTCGATCTCCCGCTTCACATTGTCTTTTGCGTCATTGAATTCGCGTACTCCTTTACCCAAACCTCTCATCAATTCAGGAATTTTACGGCCTCCGAATAACAACAGCACAATAACCATTATGATAATGATTTCGTTGGTTCCCAAAGCACCCAATAATTGAAAATTTGCCATGATCTGTAAAAATTAGTGTTCAAATATACGTTTTGTATCGTAATCTGAACGATTAAATATAAGATTGAAGATTACAAAGATTATTACGCCAAAAAAATACAATTGTTTTAAAAAGGACGGAATTATTTTGATATTTTTTATCGGAGGAGCGAATCCGGTGTAAACGGATAAAAAACAACAGCTTGCAGAAAAAGCGGTTTGGAAGGCCTGGAAAGCAGGCATAAAAAATCCCGCCAAGGCGGGATCCTGAATATTATATTGCGGTATTGCTTACGCTTTTTCAGCTTTCTTAACGTCAGCCACAGCCATACGCTTCTCGCGGATACGGGCGCTTTTACCAAAACGCTCTCTTTGATAGAACAGTTTTGCACGGCGCACCTGGCCTACTTTGTTTAAAACAATGGATTCAATGTTAGGAGAAGTGAAGGGGAACAGTCTTTCTACACCGATACCGTCAGAGATCTTCCGAACAGTAAAAGTTGCAGTGCTTCCTTTGCCCTGTTTTTTAATCACATCTCCTTTAAAAGACTGGATCCGCTCCTTGTTACCTTCAATAATTTTATAATTAACGGTAATATTGTCTCCGGCTTTAAAAGCGGGGAATGCCTTTTTGGGAGTCAGTTGTTCGTGTACAAAGTCTATAGCGCTGCTCATAACTCAAAATTTTTAGTCCCGATTTTAATTATCGGGATGCAAAGGTAGCAAGGAAATTAATATTTTCCAAAAAAAAGAGCAGATATTGCTTCGAAAGCTATTTACAGGCGCTTAAGCATATCAACTGTTTGTGATTCAATAGGTTCCCTTCGTTTCCGGATTGCCCGCCGGCCAAAAAGCAGGATACAGAGCGCTGTAAAGGCACAAAACGCCATGATTCCGCCCATCGGAACCGCCGTTTCGTTGTGAAATAAGCTCACCATTACTGTGCTGAAAGCCCCCACGGCCATCTGGATGCAACCCAGAAGGGCGGAAGCGCTTCCTGCGTTTTCATGAAAAGGAGCAATGGCCAGGGCAGAGGCATTGGGAAAAGTAAAGCCCTGGCAGGCCAGGAAGATACAACAGAGTACAATGCTGCTGTACAATCCCCACCAGTTCAGCGCAAACCCTGACAGCAGCAGGATCCCGGTAAGGGTTTGAAAGCTGATGGCCCGGGGAATGATGTATTCGCTGGAATATGTTCGCAGGATGCGGGCATTGATCTGGGTAGCCATTACCAGTCCAGCGGCTACAATCGTAAAGATCCAGCCATACACTTTTTCACTTACACCAAAGAGCTCCATAAATACATGGGGAGAACCTGCGATATACGCATAAAGCCCGGCGGCTGTAAACGATCCTGCAATGGCATAGGTAACAAACTGCCGCTCCCGGAACACCATTCCGAATTTTCCAAGAATAGACCTTGGATAAAGGGAGTAGTGGGGGTCGGGCTTTTTTGATTCGGGCAAAAGGAATACCACCATGCAGAGGATAACGGTGCCGATGATGCCCAGTACGATGAAAATGGCCTGCCATCCGAAGGCCGCGGCAAGGTATCCGCCTGCGGTTGGGGCTATAATGGGGGATACTCCTACTACCAGCATCAGCAGGGAGAATATTTTGGCGTTTTCGCTTACGTCGAAAAGATCCCTTACAATAGCCCGGGAGGCTACCATGCCCACACAGCCGCCGATGGCCTGAAAAAAACGCAGGGCAATCAGCATTTCGATAGAACCGACCATCGCACAGCCAAAGGACGTTAATATATATACGGCCATTCCAAAGTACAGGGGCTTTTTACGGCCGTATTTATCCAGAAGGGGGCCATAGAGCAGCTGGCCGATCGATATGCCAATGAAAAAACCGGAAAGCGTGAGTGAAACATTGCTTACATTGGTATGCAGGTCTTTTGCAATATCCGGGAAGCCGGGGAGGTACATATCAATAGAAAACGGACCGATAGCAGATAGCAAACCCAGTATCAGTAAACGAATAAACCTTTGCTCCTTCATAAATCAGGAGCAAAGGTACGGGTAAGGTTATGGAAAATGGCTGCTTAAATTATGGGTGCGCAGATTTGATTATACCGGTCATTTGAAATCTGCAGGATTACAACCGGATTCATCAAAGCAAAAGGGTGGCACCAAAACTCAATTGTTTCAAGGGGTGTTTATCCAGGCCGGTAAACGCATTCCATGATTTCGCCGTATTGGTTTTGCCCTCGCTTTCCGTTTTAGACCGGTTGTAGCCAACGACTAGCAGATCGGGCAATAACAATTCAAATTGAAGCCCGGAAAACACCTGGTATGCGATTCCCGGCTTAAATGAGGCATTACTGTTGTTCCCTTTTGCAGCGTAGTTAGTGACCTGTTCGGGGCCATTGACCGGCTGATAATGGTGTTGACTGGTCACATCATTCCATGCATGGGAAAGGCTGGCTTCTCCGAACACAAAAAACCGGTTGGGCAGGGAGCGGTACATTTTTATAAAGGCCCCGGCAACATAGTTTTTTGATTTCGTTTGCGCCGTAGTGAATGCGCTTATGGTTTCAGTTTTGTAATGCCCCAATCCTCCGAATAAACCCAGCACCAGGTTATTTTTGATCGCATATCCCGGAGCTAACGCGTATGTATTACCTTTTATATGGTTATTTATGTTACCCTCATAATTGAGTGTCGCCTTATTGTTGTTTACCGAGAACCGGGTTAAAAAAGCGCCTTTGTCTATTTGGGAAAAGACTGCCCCGGAAGTGCAAACCAACACCAAAAGGAGCGTAACTATTTTTTTAATCATGATACTGGCTTCAGATTTAAAAAATAAGACTGAATCCAACACCTAGAGATTCCAGCGGGTTCCTGTTGAAGGCGGTATTAAAGCTGAAGGTGTGGTTTTTATATGATTCTGTTCCCTCCGATTTTAATTTATTGCTGCTGTAATTGACCGCTAACAACGAGGGAATGAGAAGCTCCATATGTAGGTGATCCAATACCCGGTATGCGATCCCCGGCGTAACTCCCAGTCCTACCGAAGAGGAGGTTAGGCTGCGTTTTTTTTGGGAAGAAGGCAGGTTGTCCGTCCATGTTGTTTTTCCGTAGGAATAACCGAGGCCGGCTTCACCGAAAAAGTAGAAATCATGCCCCAGCTCTTTATAACACCGGTTAAAAATGCCTGCTGTATAACTTGTATTTTTTTGGTCATTCACATCGGGATTCATTTCATTCTTAGCACCGGCATATCCCAGGCTGATGCCGAATACCATATTATCCTTATAGGCTTTGCCCGCCCGGATATTGATCTGCCCATTGGTGTTGTTTTTACTGGATGTGTCGCCTTGTGTAGTAAAGCCAAGCTGGCCACCCAAAAGCGTAGACCCTTTTTCAACCTGGGCGTTCGAATAAAAATACGTGCATGTCAGCAAGGCTACGGTGAGTAGTTTTGTCTTCATAAATTTAGTTTTTGAAGGTTAAAAAGTCAATTTTGAACAAGGATCCAAAAATAGGGAAACCATAACTTCTGAGAACGGCTTTAACGAATGATTATCAGAATAAAATGTAAATAAAAAAGTCTTCACATATAGTAAAGATTCTGAATGATTGATGGGTACAATGAACCGTTCGAAATCGCTGATGCTGCCCCTGGGAGGATTATTTGAGGGAGTAGCTCGGTTTTATTCTAAATTTAATTGATGAAGCCAAAAAAATCAAAGCACCCTCCCCCGGAAATTATTACCGAATTTGAGAAACTGCCTGTTGATATACAGCGCCGCGCGACAAAAATCATACAGAATTCCCTGGCTGAACACAGCGCGGACGCACGGTTCAATACGGCCGTGTTGTATGATCTTGATGCCTGTTGCTTAACGGAAGACGAAGCAATTCATTATACGCCTATCCCCAGGTATCACCTGCATTACATTTATATGAACTCCAAAAACAGTAAGGTGCAGTATAGTTTTGAGTTAAATTTTGATGTGTATGGCCAGGTACTGAAATATGGGTTACCGAGAAACGGATCTTATACGGTAGCCGTTTTAAATGGGAGATCGGAGGCCGTAAAGCAGGTATCGCAATATGCAGCAACAAAAGGATACAAGACAAAAAGTGCAGGGGAAAGGCTGTTTCATGACCCTTTTCAGGATTGTTTGATTTGGCAGGTGCTATTGTTTCAGTACCGGGAAAAACAAGATGGCCAGCCGATCAAGTATTGCCGGGCGATTGCGGTAGATATACGGTCTGGCTGGATCTATTACGACAGGATGGCAATCGTCCGGAGTCAACAAAAAAATACATTTGTTTCGATAACCTGCGAAATAAATGATCCCAGAGATCGGCCTTGAGCTGAACATTGGGCATAAAAAAAACCGCCTCAGGAATGCTGAAACGGTTGTTGCAGGGTTGATATCTTTTTATCGGGCTACGTTCACCGCTCTTTTTTCCCGGATTACGGTTACCTTGATTTGACCGGGGAAGGTCATTTCTGTTTGGATCTTCTGCGCAATCTCAAAAGAGAGTTTATCACTGTCCTGGTCGGAAACTTTATCCGACTCTACAATTACCCGCAGTTCACGGCCCGCCTGGATCGCATAAGCCTTCTCCACACCGGGATAACTGGTGGCCAGGTTTTCCAGGTCTTTGATCCGTTGCAGGTATTGCTGCATGATCTCCCGGCGGGCTCCCGGACGGGCGCCGCTGATGGCATCGCAGGCCTGTACAATGGGAGAAATCACGTATTGCATTTCCACCTCATCGTGGTGCGCGGCGATGGCATTTACAACTGCCGGGTTCTCGCCGTATTTTTCGGCCAGTTTTGCCCCCAGCAGGGCGTGGCTCAGCTCCGATTCTTCATCCGGTACCTTACCAATATCATGCAATAACCCGGCGCGTTTCGCCAGCTTGGGATTCAGACCCAGTTCGGAAGCCATGATGGCGCAAAGATTGGCGGTTTCCCGGCTATGCATCAGCAGGTTTTGTCCGTAAGAAGAACGATAACGCATCCGGCCTACCATCCGCACCAGTTCTTTATGCAATCCATGAATACCCAGGTCAATCACGGTACGTTCACCAATTTCCATTACCTGTTCCTCAATCTGTTTACGGGTCTTTTCCACCACTTCTTCAATACGGGCCGGGTGAATCCGTCCGTCGGTAACCAGGCGCTGTAAACTCAGTCGTGCAATCTCACGGCGCAGCGGGTCAAAACAGGAAAGCAGGATGGCTTCCGGAGTGTCGTCTACAATCAGATCCACGCCGGTAGCAGCTTCCAGGGCCCGGATATTGCGTCCTTCGCGGCCAATGATCTGGCCTTTTACTTCATCGCTTTCCAGGTTGAAAACAGTGATCGAGTTTTCAATCGCCTGTTCGGCGGCAGTACGCTGGATGGTTTGGATGATGATTTTACGGGCCTCTTTATTGGCTTTTTGTTTGGCTTCATCAATAATTTCCTGCTGGATACCGATCGCCTGTGTTTGTGCTTCGTTTTTCAGGCTCTCAACCAGTTGGCTTTTGGCTTCCTCGGCAGAGAGTCCTGCAATTTTTTCCAGGCGGCGGATATGCTCCTCCTGGTGTTTTTCCAGTTCGGTACGTTTTTTATTTACGACCTCTATCTGGCGGTTCAGGTTTTCTTTGATCGCATCATTTTCCTTGATCTGTTTTTCTGCATTGGCCTCTTTCTGGCTGAGCGACTGTTCTTTCTGTTTGATGCGGTTTTCGGATTCAGCCAGTTTCCGGTTGCGCTCATTCACCTCTTTTTCATGTGCCGCTTTCAACGAAACAAACCGCTCTTTGGCTTCAAGTTCTTTTTCCTTCCGGATCGTTTCTGCCTTTAGTTCTGCTTCTTTGAGGATGTTTTTGGAATGTAACTCTGCTTCTTCAATTTTCTGCTGCGTATTTTTTGCAAAGATCAATTTACCGGCGATAATGCCCAGTACGAGGCCGCCAAGGATGTAAACAATTATTAAAGGATCCATTTAATTTCATTTTTTATTTTTCTTTTCAGAAAAAGATTCTATAATTCATTAAAACATAATACCAACCGGCATTTTATTTATCCGGAAAGGCATAGCGGCGAAGATACAAAAGCAGCACCAAAAAATACATCTTTAGGTAAACTAAATTATACCTCTCGGAATGAGGCGGTTACGATGCCTTTGCCGGGAAGGGGCGGTCGGGATTCCGGGAACCTGAAAATACACCGGTATCTCATATATTTATTATTTTAGCTGAACGGGCTGCCATAACCCGGCTTGCAACCGTTGAGGAGCAACGGGTTGGCATACATTAAAAAAAACAACTTCTTATGATCGTGAAAAAACTATCGGCCGTTCTGCTTTGCACAGTCTTTGCCTTAAAGGGGTCGGCACAGAAAATAATCCGGAATTATGGATTCGAGTGGTTTGATGTTGGCGGCAAACTGATCAGCTGGCTTCCGCAGAATACAAAAGGTCAGTACCTGATTCTTCCCAGTTTAACCGGGCACTCCGGGTTTGGATCGGTGCTGATTACGCCAAAGCCGGAAGCTCCGGCTGAGCGGGGAAGCGGGTTGTGCAACACCCACCTCGCACAAAACATGGTAAGCGGAAAGAAGACCATCCGGGTAACGGGTTTTATTAAAACCGAGGGGCTTGCAAACGGGGTCGCCAGTATCTGGATGCAACTTAATGGTATCGGTGCTATTATTGCAGATAAGAACAGTGATGCGCAAAGTGCTCAGGGTAATTCGGACTGGAAAAAATATTCCATTGAGCTTCCCATTTCAGGAAACGTACAGTCGGTTGTATTCGGGTGTAAAATGACGGGTACCGGTAAAGCCTGGTTTGATGATTTTGAAGTGTTTATTGATGATGCTCCGGTACAGGAATTATTTACACCCTAAGCATCTGCAGGTCCTCCGGGAGAAATCCTGGATGGCGCTTCCGCGGCGCGCCAGGTTCCTGTATAATACGGATGGTGTTTAAGAATCGGTTAGACTTTAAAGCAAAACAAATGAAAAAATGGTCTGTACTTACATTCGCGCTGCTTTGGGCCCGGCTTTGCCCGGCACAATTCCCGGCAACCCTTCCCGCTACCGTATGGCCGGGTAGGGAAATCTGGAGCGGAGCAGCGCACAATGCCTTTACCGATCTGATCGAATATAAAGGGTATCTATATTGCAGTTTCCGGGAAGGCTCGGGACATGTACCCGGTGTCAACGGGGTGGGACGGATTCTCCGCACCAGGGACGGTAATAACTGGGAGTCTTTTGCCCTCATCCGCAAGGACGGCATTGACCTCAGGGATCAGAAGATTTCCGTAATGCCGGATGGGCGCATGCTCTGTCTCATGGGCGGTTCTGTATACGATACAACAAAGAAGCCATCGCGCCTGTTGGCAATGCATCCGCATGTGGCTTTTATGGGAGCGGATATGAAATTTACCACACCGGAAAAAGCGGTACTCAAAAACAATGGTCACAATTGGATCTGGCGGCTTACCTGGTATAAAGGCACGGGATATGGGATTGATTACGGAGGCGGAGGTGCAGCCACACTGGTAAAAACAACCGATGGGCACAATTTTACCAGGGCGGCGAACCTGGATATCGATGGAATGCCCAATGAATCAACGATCCGGTTTGATAAGAAAGGAACCATGTTCATTCTGATCCGAAGGGAGCAGGGCGATCAGCTGGGGGTGCTGGCTACAGGCAGGGCGCCGTTTACAACATTCAGTTACCAAAAGCTGGATTACCGGTTGGGCGGCCCTGATTTTATATTTACGCCGGACCAGAAAAAACTGATCATCGGCACCCGCCTGTATGTAGCCGGTGGAGCCAAAACGGGTATTCTTGTCACCGGTCTTGATGGTAAGTTGCTTAAAACGCAGGTGCTGGAGAGTGGTGGCGACTGCAGCTATCCCGGATTGCTGATCCGGGGAAAAGCGCTTTGGGTGAGTTATTATTCTTCACATAAAGGGAAAGCGAATATCTATTTTACCCGTATCCCGTTAAATAAACTCCTGAAATAAAGTAAAGACAACTGGCGTACAGCGGTCCTTGCCGCTTTTTTTGTGAACCTTTTTTTGTGAACTTATTTTTTTGCTCACAAAAAAGGGTTCACAATGTTGACCCGTGGTGGAAAAGGTTGAGACCGAGGCTGTGTTGATCCGGTATTTTATTGATCTCATTTTTTATTTTGGCCGCCCCTGCTGCGCGCCCGGCCTTTCCTCCGTGGCCAGAGCGCTGTCTATCCGGCCCGGGTGTCAGGACCGGATAGGGGAAACTGGTTATGCTGCCAGGAAGAGCATCTCCGTTGCTAAATCCACAAATAAAGTACCTTTAGGGCAGATCGCTGATCAGTTGCCGTTAAAAACCAAAAAGGCGCCGACAGCCTGAATTTCTGAAAATAATAGTATGGCTATACAATCAATCAACCCGCTAAACGGGAAGCGGATAAAAAAATATAAAGCGGATACTGCAAAAGTGGTGAGAGAAAAAATTGAAGCAGGCCACAAGGCCTGGCTGAAATGGCGTAATACAGGTTTTGAAGAGCGGGCCCGTCTGTTGTTGCAAACGGCCGCCGTGTTGGAACAACAAAAAAAGGACCTGGCGGTTTTAATGGCAATGGAAATGGGGAAACCGCTAAGGGATGGTGTTGCTGAAATTGAAAAGTGTGCCGCGGTATGTACCTATTATGCGCAGAAGGGAGCCGCTTTTTTAAACGATGAACAAGTAAAAACCGATGCCCGGAACAGTTTTGTTACGTATCAGCCCCTGGGTGTGGTGTTGGCCGTGATGCCCTGGAACTTTCCTTACTGGCAATGCTTTCGCTTTATTGCGCCGGCTTTGATGGCCGGGAATACGGGGCTGCTGAAACATGCTTCCAATGTGCCGGGTTGCGCCCTTTCCATTGAAGCGTTGCTGTTAAAGGCGGGCTTCCCCAAGGGTGTATTTCAAACCCTGCTGGTGGGAAGCAACGCAGTCAATGGCGTCATCGGTCATCCGTTCGTAAAAGCCATTACGTTAACCGGGAGTACTGCGGCAGGCAGCCAGGTTGCCGCACAGGCCGGCCGGCAGATAAAGAAAACCGTACTGGAGCTGGGCGGCAGTGATCCCTACCTGATCCTGGAAGATGCGGACCTGGAACTGGCCGCAAGGGTTTGCGCGCAGAGCCGGTTAATCAATAACGGGCAAAGCTGCATTGCGGCAAAACGGTTTATTGTAGTGAAAAAAGTTGAAAAAGAATTTACACGGCTTTTTCTTGAACAAATGCGTAATAAAAAACTGGGAGATCCTCTCGACGTACAAACGGAGCTGGGCCCGATGTCCCGTGCAGATCTCCGGGATGAACTGCACCGGCAGGTACAGGAAAATATTGCAGCAGGCGCAACCTGCATTTTAGGGGGCAACATTCCTGAATTTAAAGGGAAACATGCATTTTATGCACCTACAATCTTAACTGGTGTAAAAAAGGGGATGTCTGGCTATGAAGAAGAGCTGTTTGGTCCGGTTGCCTGTGTGATCACTGCGCGGAATGAAGCGCATGCCATTGAAATTGCAAATGATACCCGCTTCGGTCTGGGAGCAGCCGTGTTCACCAGGGACATAAAAAAAGGAACGCGCATTGCACGGGAACAGCTGCAGGCCGGGGCCTGTTTTGTGAATACCCTGGTTAAATCGGATCCGCGTGTACCCTTTGGTGGCATTCAGCAATCGGGTTATGGGCGTGAACTGGGCAGTTTTGGTATTAAGGAATTTGTAAACATTAAAACAGTCTGGCAATAAGGCCCTGCCTTTAGCGTACGGCTCTTCATATAACCTCACTTTACTAGAAAACCGGGTATGGCCGGCCTGAAAGATTCGTTGAGCATCGCCGTTGTTCCGGAGCAAAGGAAGTATCCGGTATGCATTGCCGGCGTCGCTCTTGCCATGGCAATGCGATGGGGCTGCCGGCACCTGGCCCGGATCATTACCGTCGTTCTATTTCAATCCCGGCGCGGCCGCTCAATCTTATCATTGGCTTCAGGCTGCTGTGCCTCCATTGCACAGAACGATTGCTAACGAAACCCTACCACAGCAGCACTGCCGATAACAGGATCCTGTTTTCTACAACCATTCCGGATGCTTGCCGATACATAACGGAAAGCCAGATGGGAAGGGCGTTTACAGCCATACGGTAAAAGCGGTAGCGGAATAATGAGCCGGAACTGATAACTGAAATGGTAAAACGCATTAGATAGAATCGTATAAAAAAAGGATAAATATTTAAATTGCCCGACCGGCGTGTTGCAATATTTTTACATACAGAACGAAGCGCTTCCATTGATTGATAAAATTTTCAGATGAAGACATTGCCTTTGATTGATTTAACTGTGATCCTGGTTTACCTGGTGGCTATGGTGCTGGTGGGATACCTGTTTTCGAGAAAAAATAAAAATGCGGATCAGTTTACTACTGCTTCCGGACGGATCCCGGGCTGGGCCGTGGGACTTTCGATTTATGCTACTTTTTTAAGCAGTAACACCTTCCTGGGAGTGCCGGGAAAGGCATTCGGGAGCAACTGGAACGCTTTCGCTTTTAGCCTCTCGATGCCCCTGGCGGCCTGGGTTGCAGCAAAATATTTTGTTCCGTTTTACCGGAATATAGGAGAAGTATCGGCCTATACCAACCTGGAAAAACGCTTTGGCCCCTGGGCGCGTACCTATGCGGTTATTTGCTTTTTGCTGACGCAGATCGCCCGTATGGGCTCTATATTTTTTGGATTATCACTCACCCTCCAGGCACTTACCGGGTACAACATGCAGGTTATTATGCTGATCACCGGAGCTTGTATCATCCTGTATACGGTTATGGGAGGAATTGAAGCGGTGATCTGGACGGAGGTGGTGCAGGGTATTTTGAAAACGCTGGGGGCTATACTTATCGTATACCTGGTGATCTCCAATGTGAACGGTGGCGTGAACACCATCCTGGAGATCGGGAAGGCCAATCATAAGTTCAGCCTGGGGGGCATGGCACTGGACTTCACCAGCTCCGGTTTCTGGGTAGTGCTGTTATACGGCTTCTTCATCAATCTTAATAATTTTGGAATGGACCAGAATTATGTGCAACGCTACCATACCGCCACTTCAAAAAAAGAAGCCGCAAAGTCAGTTTGGCTTTGTGTATGGATCTATATCCCGGCATCCTTATTGTTCTTTATTATTGGTACCTGTCTCTATGCCTATTACCAGTTAAATCCGGCGCTGCTGGACACCGTGAAATTACAGGTGGCTGCAGAACGGCTGGGACAGGGAGCAGCGTCAGAACAGGTTTCGGCATTGGCCGCTACGCTGGTCCCCGGTGATTATGGTGATAAAGTAATGCCGCATTTTATGGTAACCATGATCCCTGCAGGTTTGGTAGGACTGATCATTTCTGCGATCTTATCAGCCGGTATGAGCACCATCAGTTCGGGTATGAACGCATCTGCCACCGTATTTGCTGAAGATATTTATAAAAGATATTTTAAACGGAATGTAAACGATAAACAGGGGCTGCGGTTATTACACATTGCCACCGTTGTATTCGGCCTTTTAGGAATGATTGCGGGGGTGCTGATGATCGGGGTAAAAAGTGTACTGGATATCTGGTGGCAGCTCTCCGGCATCTTCGCCGGTGGTATGCTGGGTCTTTTCCTTTTAGGGATCATCAGTAAAAAAACAGGCAATACTGCTGCATTGCTGGCTACTATCACCGGCATCATGGTGATCCTGTGGATGACCTTCTCTGCCTGGATCCCCGAGCAGTACCATTATGTACGCAGTACGCTGCACGCAAATATGATCATTGTCATCGGTACATTAACGATTTTCCTGGCAGGGCTGTTGTTTACGAAATTGCAGCAGAAAAAATATTCCTGATCATATATCGGATATCCAGATGCGCCTGCAGTCCCGGACCGGATCGCAGCACGGGCGCTTTGGGCCCAACCGGCAGCATTTGGATGCCGGCAAATCTTAAAAAAAATAAAATGAAAGTAGTAAAAGGGTTCATCCCGGTGATGTTAACCCCCTTTAATGAAAACGGATCCATTGACTTTGATGGGCTGACACGGTTAACAAACTGGTATTTGAAAAATGGGGCAAAGGGATTATTCGCCAACTGCCAGTCGAGCGAGATGTTTGCCCTGTTGCCGGAAGAACGGTTACAGATTATTGCACATGTTATAAAAACGGTTGCGGGCAAAGTACCGGTTGTGGCAACGGGGAATTTTGGTAGCACACTATCTGAACAGGCTGCATTTATAAAAGCGGTACACGCATTGGGAACAGACGCAGTAATCCTGCTTACCAATCAGCTGGTAAAGCAGCAGGAGCCGGAGCCTGTTTTGGAAGCAGCTATCATGAAACTGCTGGCACTTACCGGACAGATACCGGTTGGGTTTTACGAATGTCCGGTTCCATACAAGATCATACTGTCCCCGGAATTATTAGGCCGGCTGGTAAAAACCGGGCGGGTGATCTACCATAAAGATACCTGCCTCGATATTGCCCAGGTACGCGCCAAGAACCGGCTGTGCTCCGGAAATGAAGTGTTTGGGCTCTATGATGCTTACATGGGCCATGCTGTTGCTTCGTTGCAATCCGGTTCTGCCGGTCTTTCCTGTATTCAGGGAAATTATTTTCCGGAGCTGGTGGCCTGGCTGTGTGAACACTACAATCAGCCGGGCCTGAGAAAAGAAGTGCAACTGGTGCAACAGTTTTTTATGGATGAAATGGAGCTGATGCATAAAGATTACCCCAAGGCAGCTAAATATTATCTCTGGAAAAAAGGGATGAATATTTCCATTTATACCCGGGAGTCCGGGAACAGCGAAATTGCTTATGACATTAAAAATGGTATTGAAGGATTGGAATGGAGGTATCAACGCCTGGCGGAACAGATCGCTGCGGTGTTTGCCGGTAAATAACAAGCTCCGGTACCACGGGTTATTATCGCTTCCATAATACATTCGGGAAGGCCGGAGTGCTTTTGAAATACGCGTAGCCATAAAAAGTGGTGCTGGCAAAAGGCTAAGATTGTATAAACTTGGGATAATCGCCTATAAGTATTTGAACCGTGACCATAATAAATTTGAAGTATCTGTTAACGAAGGCTGTATCATTCATCGCTATTTAAAAAATAGCATCAACAGTTGGGATGAAGGTGACTTTATTCCGCCAGTAAAAAAAGAATATTTCCATATGAAGATTGATCGTTTTTTATTGAAGGTTCTATGGAGCCTTCCATTGATTGCCGGTTGTGTTGCTATTCGTGTAACTGCCCAAAACGGCCCGGTGGATATTAAGGGCCAGGTAAGGGACCCGGCCGGTACCGGGCTTAGCGCCGCCACCATACAGGTGCGCGGTACCGCCGCCATAACTGCTTCAGACCGGGATGGCTATTTTCATATTGCAGCGCATCCGGAAGATATACTGGTCTTCTCCAGGGTGGGTTATCAGGAAAAGGAGCTGGCTGCAAAACTGGTAAGTGAGCAGAAGGGGTTGGTGCTGCTGGACCCGGTCGATTCCCGGATGGATGAAGTGGTGGTGGTAGGGTATGGAACGGTAAAGAAGAAGGATCTGACGGTGCCGTTGTTGCTTTGTCGGCAAAAGACTTTAATAAGGGCGCCATTACTTCGGCAGACCAGCTCATTGCCGGTAAGGCCGCGGAGTGCAGGTGGTGCAGAACAGCGGTGAGCCGGGCGGCGGCATTTCTGTAAATATCCGGGGTGTGGGATCCATTAATGGCGGCAACAGTCCGCTATATGTGATTGATGGGTTACCTTTGGATAACGCATCGGCGGTGAGTGGATCCGGCACCAATTTTACCGGAATGAAGACGCCCCGAAATCCGCTCAATTCTATTAATCCGAATGATATCGCTTCCATCGAAATCTTAAAAGACGCCTCCGCTACTGCGATCTACGGTTCAAGGGGCGCTAATGGCGTGGTGCTGATTACTACAAAGAGCGGCAAGTCGGGCGCTTTAAAAGTGAATTACGATGTGTATGCGGGCATCCAGAATGTGGCACATAAAATACGGTTGCTGAACGGGGAGGAATATATGCGGATCATCAATAGTATCATTGATGAAGGCGGTGGTAATGCTGCCCAGAAAGTAACCGCTTTATCCGGCGGCGGCACCAACTGGCTGGAACAGGTCTATCAGCCCAATGCGGGTATTCAAAACCATAACCTGTCGCTTTCGGGAGGTAATGATAAAACCTCTTTCATGGCCTCGCTGAATTATTACGATCAGGACGGGATCCTGATTAACTCGAACAATAAACGCTACACCGCCCGTGTGAACCTGGAACACCGGGCATCGGAAAAATTCAAAATGGGCATCAATATAAGTACCGGCTATGTAAAAGACCGGTACGTGCCCAATGGAATGGATCTGAATGAACGTGCCGGCATTGTTTATGCAGCCATCAACTACGACCCCTCGCTTTCTGTGTATGACGAGCAGGGAAAGTACACGCTTTCCAAGGATATGAATATCGATAATCCCCTGGCCATTGCAAATGGGAAAACAGGTGTTTCCAATCTTTACAGAACCTTTGGGACCATTTACGGTGAGTATGTGGTACTGAAAGGTCTGTCTGCAAAATTGAATATCGGTGGCGATGTGGTAAACCAGCGCAGGGATACCTACGTGGGACGGTTAACAATTGACGGGGCTGCTGCGGGGGGTATCGCCAGTATCATCAACGGCAAGAACAGTAATTATTTGATGGAGGGCACATTGAACTATAAAAAAGAACTGCCCAAAAGTTCAATCAATGCGGTAGTAGGTATGACGGGACAGCGGTTTATTGAAAATTCTTCAACAGCCGAGGGCCGGGGCTTCCCTTCGGATGCAATTGGTACCGATAACCTGGGATTGGGAAATCCGGCGGCTGCTGTAAATGCCAGCAGCAAAAGCGAAAACAGTTTGCTCTCTTACCTGGGCCGCATCAACTATGTATTCGATAACAAATATCTTCTTACGGGTACCATGCGGATTGATGGTTCCTCCAGATTTGGTGCGAATAATAAGTTCGGTCATTTTCCGTCAGTAGCATTGGGATGGAAGGTAAACGAAGAACCGTTCCTGAGCAATCTGTCTGAAATCAGCAATTTAAAGTTAAGGGCCAGCTGGGGAATTACCGGTAACCAGGAAATCGGAAACTATCAATCTATGTCTACGTTTGGAACCGGCCTGAAAACCGTAATCGACAATGTACAGGTAACATCGGTAACGCCGTCAAGGATTGCCAACCCGGATCTGAAATGGGAAAGTTCTGAACAGCTGAATATCGGTGTGGATTTCGGGTTGTTTGGGAACCGGTTGTCCGGAAGCCTGGAATGGTATGCAAAAACGACGCGCGACATGTTGCTGAATCTGCCCATTCCGCGTTCTACAGGTTTTGCCACAATGTTAAGCAACGCGGGAAGTATGCGAAATACAGGGGTTGAAATCATGTTGTCCGGCGATATCCTAACGGGACCTTTTACCTGGAATGCCAATGCCTCCTTCAGTACGCTAAAAAACCGGGTCTTGAATTTGGGCGGTATTGCCAATATTATTTCGGGCAGTGCGGGCTCCACCAGCCAGATCGCGATCACAAAAGTGGGGGCACCCATTAATGCATTTTATGGATATATCATTGATGGCGTTTGGCAGCAAGATGAGGATTTTACCCAAACCAAGGATAACGTACAACCGGGGGATCTGAAGTTCCGGGATATGACCGGCGATGGATTGGTAAATGCAGATGACCGGGTGATCATCGGGAAATCTTTTCCGGACATGATGGGGTCTTTTACCAGCAGTTTCGGTTATAAAAATTTCCAGTTGTATGTTTTTGTGGAAGGCGTAAAAGGGGCTTTCATGCTCAATAATAATATGGTGGATACCTATTTTCCTGCAAACCTGAAACGGAACCGGCTGGCAACCCCGCTGCTCAACCGGTGGACGGAAGCGCATCCATCAACGATCTATCCTTCCTTTGTTGCGCCCAATGCACAAGGGCAGAAAACGGTAAATACCTATACGGTGGAAGACGCGTCCTATCTGCGGCTGAACACGATCCGGCTGAGTTATGCCCTTCCGTTGAAAAAAGGCGTAATTAAAGGGGCTACCATATATGCTTCGGCACAGAATATATGGACCCTTACTGACTATACCGGCTATGACCCGGCGCTGAATCCATATGGCGGCGCAAATTTCAGAATTGACTGGAATGCCTACCCGTCTTCCAAAACATTTTTGGCGGGTGTAACGATTGACCTTTAAAATAAAAATCTGAGTTATGATCCTGAAAAAACGCTTTTATATCACTGCATTCAGTTGTACACTGCTGCTTGCCACTTCCTGTAAGAAATTCCTGGAAGAAAAAATATATTCGCAGCTGGCGCCGGACAATTTCCTGAATACAGAAGATGGTATAAAATCACTGTTGAATGATGCCTATGCCCGGGCGGCCAATATGAATACCAATAATTCCATTTATGTGATCGCTCCACAGGAATGGACAACGGATATTTTGTACCAGTCCGGAGATAATGTAGAACGCGATGCCCGGAATTTTATTAACTTTTCGTGGGACCCTACCATCGATTTTATCAGCAATAACTGGGATGCCCCCTACCAGGCGATCCGCGATGCAAATTTGCTGCTGAAGAGTATCGACGCCGTACCGGTGTCTTCACAGGCGAAGGCCGCTTATACAGCAGAATTCCGTTTTCTGAGAGCGATCAGCTACTACAAACTTTATTGCTTCTTTGGCCCGGTGCCCTTACGCACAGAGGCTACCAGCGAACTGCAGCTGAAACGCGCTACTGACCATGAAATGAAGCAGTTTATTGAATCAGAGCTGGTCGCCGCAGCTACCGCATTGCCCGATCCCGGAGGGAAGCTGCCATACGGACGGGCACACAAAGCAGCTGCATTGGGATTCCTTTGCAAATTTTACCTGAACACCCAACAATGGCAGCAATGTGCCGATGTTGCGGCCCAGATTATGAACCAGTTTCATTATGGACTCTTCGGCGATTATCAAATGCTGTTTAGTGTGGCCAATGAGCGCAATAATGAATATATCTGGGTGCGGCCTGCCATGGCCAGCAGTGACCGGGCCACAGCTAATAGCTGGATGAATACCGCGTTTCCGGATAATTTTGCAGAGGCCCCGGCCCTGGGCGTTAAGTTCCTGTCCACGTATGTGAACTGGCCAAACGAATTCAGGATCTATGATGCTTTTTATAATTCGTTTGAGTCCGGAGACAAACGACGCAACCTGCTGGTTACCTCATACACCAATACTTCCGGGCAAACCGTATCCTTGCTGGGGAATGACAATATCCGGTCTTTTAAATATTTACCCGATCCCAATGCCCAGGGGGCATCACATGGAAACGATATTCCGGAGATCCGGTATGCGGATATATTACTTTCTAGGGCTGAGGCATTGAATGAACTAAGCGGCCCTTCGCAGGAATCCCTGGACCTGATCAACCTGGTACGCAACCGGGCGGGATTAGGGAACATAAAGATGAGTGATGTGGTTTCAAAGGAATTCCTGCGGGATCATATCCTGAAGGAGCGGGGTTGGGAATTTTATTCAGAAGGACATCGCCGGATGGACCTGATACGGATGCATCGATTTGTACCTGGTGCCCTGGCCCGGGGAAAGACCAATGCCAGGCCCTTTCATGTCCTGTTCCCCATTCCGCAGGCGGTGATGGATTCAGACCCTTTATTGATTCAGAACGAAGGGTATTGATCCGTATCGGGGCGGGCTTACACGAAATTTGTGTATGTTGATCTGCATCTTCCCCTGTATTTTTGAAGAGGTGTTGATCATTACGATCAACTCAAATAATAATCAGCATTTAAAATGAGGCATTTTTATTTACTTCCGTTTTTTCTGTTCCTGTACTCTGTAGTGAGTGCGCAACCGGGTTCATTCAAGCATGTACCTGGCACCGTTGTTACCTATAGCCCCGCTGCCGGTATGCAGTATATCGGTTCGCCCAGTCTGGCTGTACTTCCGGACGGGTCTTATGTAGCTTCGCATGATTTTTTTGGTCCCAACAGTTCTGAATTTGTACAGGCTGTTACCCGCATTTTCCGTTCGGGAGATAAGGGCAAAACCTGGAAGCAGGTGAGTGAGGTGTCCGGGGCCTTTTGGTCGAGCCTCTTCGTGCACCAGGGAAAACTGTACCTGCTGGGGCCGGACCGGCATCATGGTACGGTGTTGATCCGGCGTTCTGAAGATGGCGGCGCTACCTGGACAAAGCCCACCGGGTCAGGCAACGGGTTACTGCTTCAGGGAATGTATCACTGTGCACCGATGCCGGTGGTGGAATATAACGGCCGGTTGTGGCGGCCCATGGAAACCGCGCACGGTCCCATCCTGCAATGGGGGAAGCGTTACGGTGCCATGGTCATGTCGGCGCCGGTAGATGCCGATCTGTTAAATGCAAAATCCTGGAGCACCAGCAGTGTGCTTTATTACGACAGCACCTACCTGAACGGCAATTTTGGCGGCTGGCTGGAAGGGAATTTTGTGGTGGATAGAAACGGCGGGATGTGGGAATTGTTACGGGTAGACGATAAAAGCAACCTTGAAGAAAAGGCGGCCATGGTAGCACTGTCGCCCGATGGCAAAACACTTAGCTTTGATCGCGAAAACGGGTTTGTTCCCTTTGATGGAGGCAGTAAGAAATTCGTAATAAAATATGATAGTGTTTCCCGGTATTATTATACGTTAACCAATTCGATTCCCCGGAAATACAGGGATCAGTATCCCGGACGCAATCCTGCAACCTTCCGTAATGTATTGATGTTGCGAAAGTCCAGCGACCTGTTGCACTGGCAGGATGTACAAACAGTACTGGAACACCCGGATGTATTAAAACACGGGTTTCAGTATGTAGACTGGTCCTTTGAAGGAAGGGATATCATCGTGCTTTGCAGGACCGCGTATTTCGACGGAAAGGAGGATGCACACAACAACCACGATGCAAATTTTCTCACCTTCCACCGGATCATCAATTTCAGAAGCTTGAAATAAACGGAACACAATGTTCAGAAATAAACCTTGGTTTTGTTCATTTATTTTTATTCTTATGGTAGCCGGTTGTACATCAGGGCATAAAGAATCTGCAATCATTCAGCTGACCCATTCCGGGATGGGGCATACGCTGCATCATAACGGGGTATTTTCTGCAGACGGCCAATGGATCGTCTTCGACGGAAGAAATGAAGATACCCGGATCGGCGAGACGTCTGTAATCGGAGTGGTGAACCTGCATACAGGAGAGGAGAAAATGATCTATCAAACGAAAAATCCCACCCGCTACGGTCCAGGCGTGGGGGCGGCTTCGTTTAGTCCGGCTGCCAACAGGGTAATATTTATTCATGGGCTGATGCACGCGGATAAAGAACTTCCTTACGATATATCCCGTAGAACCGGTGTGGCCGTTGACCTGGAACGTCCGTATCAACCGGTCTTTATGGATGCAAGGGATCAAACGCCGCCTTACACGCCGGGTTCGTTAAGAGGAGGAACGCATTCCCATTGCTGGAGCGGGGATGGCCGTATGATCAGCTTTACCTACAATGATGCGCTGGTAGAGCCTGGTCTTCGCACCGTGGGCGTAATGTTGAATGCAGGAGCGCCGGTTTTAACAGACAGGGCTGCAGGGAATAACGACGGTGCGCTTTATGCAGTTGTTGTTGCAGCAGTGGTTTCGCAGCCCCGGCCGGGATCCGATGAAATCAGCAAGGCATTTGATGAGTGTTGGGTGGGAAGCAGCGGTTATACCAACAGCAAAGGCCATAGGATTCCTTATGCCATTGCTTTCCAGGGAAATACCCGGAATGAAAAAGGGGAGACCATCGCCGAAATTTTTATTGCAGACATCGCCGCCGCCGGGGTGCTAAACGATACAGCGGCTGTGGGTTTTCCAGGTGAACGGCCACATGTTCCCGGCGGGGCGTATGTACAACGGATCAGCCATACTGCAAAAGGCTTGTCGCCCGTGCGGCATTGGCTGCGCTCTTCTCCCGACGGCCGGTTGATTTATGCCCTTGCCCCGGATGAAAACGGGGTGGCGCAGATCATCAGTTGTACAGTTAACGGCGGCCGGATCCGTTATCTTACCAGGAACACCGCACCGGTGGATTATCCATTTAACCTGGACAAAGAAGGGAACCACATTGCTTATATAATGAACAATAACGTTTATCTGCTGGATCTGCGGACGAATAAAAACAAGCGGTTGACATCGAACCAGCCGGAGGATCCCAAGGTTGCAGGGGCACCTTCCTTTTCCCCGGACGGACGGATGGTGGTTTTTAATCAATATGTTGCCCAGGGGGCAGCGCAATGGCTGCAGATAAAGGCTGTTGTATTGCACGAATGAGGGCTTCGCACAATATCTTCTATAGGATGCGGTGTACAAACTAACGGGTACAGGGAGGACATTGAAGCGCTTCATCCGGTGATGATTTCCGGGGGATGCTTGTTTCACAAAAAATAAGCACTAAATTCGTATCGATACCTGTAATGGCAAGGATTGTTTCCGGGATGATTGGTGTAAAAAAAGCTGTTATAGGGGTTGCCTGTTTTAATTCTTAACGTTTGCAGTTTATGAAACTTCACTTTCACAAAGTGCCGGTACCGCTACAGGATTCCTTTTCGATAAGACACGATCGTGCACCGAATTTTGGAAGGCCGCTCCATTATCATCCTGAACTGGAATTGCATTTTACAATAAAGGGGACAGGGATCCGGCTGATCGGCGACGATGTATCCCATTTTAAAGAAGGGGAGGTGATCCTGCTGGGGGAAAATCTGCCCCATGCCTGGCGGGGAAAAGAAAATGGAACCGGAGATGCACCGGAGGATTCCTGGGTGGAGGCGATCGTGATACAGTTTTCTGCCGACTGCCTGGGGGCGGATTTTTTTCAATTGCCGGAAGCTTATCTGCTCCCCCGGATTTTTGAACTGGCGAAGAAGGGATTGCTTTTTTACGGGGAGTTGGCCGAACAGATAAAAGCATTGATGTACCGTTCTGTAAAAGCAGCCCGCTTTGAACGGATCCTTATCCTGCTGCAAATTTTGCAGGTGATCAGTGAACGGGAAGAGTTCTCCACGATTGCTTCGGCACATGCATTCTATAAACCCAATGAACATGAGTCGGTACGGTTGAACAATGTACTGGTGTTTACGCTGGCCAATTTTAAAAGAGAAATTACGCTGGACGAGGTTGCCGCAGTAAGTAATTTGAGTGTTACTTCCTTTTGCCGGTATTTTAAGATGATTACCAATAAGACCTATCTCGACTTTCTTACTGAGGTGAGGATCAGTCATACCCGCAGGATGATCATCGAAGACCGCTATCCGATTGCGATGATCTGCTACGAATGCGGATTTAATAACGTGTCGAATTTTTACCGGCATTTTAAAAGATTTACCGGCATGACACCCTTTGAATACAAGAAGCGTTATAATAAAGAGTTGTCTGCCTAGCCGCGGCATATTTTGCTGTATACCTTGCACTCTTGGCGTTAAAAAAATGAACCGAAAATGTCGCAAAGCCTGCGCAAAGGATGCGGTGAATACAATAAAGCTGCAGGGCATCTCCTTTCGTACATGCGTGTTCTCTTGCGCTATTAGCTTAAAAAAAATGAACCACTAAGCGAAGTCCGCGCAAAGGATGCAATGAAGCGGCAGGACATCTTCTTGTGTGCCCTGCGTGTTCTTAGCGTTAAAAATTTGAACTGCAATCAAGGCCGTCTTGCTTAACGGTTTTGCGGCTTTGTTACGAGTACACCATACTTCAATTGTTTTATCTGCAGGTTGCCGGGTGCTTTTATTGTAATACCGGATAAGGGTTCAGATGGGAAAAAGATACTGGTCATTACCGTTAGCCCGTCATCTGCGAAAAGCTCCAGCGACGCAGCGTCTCCAATGAGCGTAAGATTCATGCCAGCGTTAGCTGCAATCCTCGGTGCCACATGCCGCTTTGCAAAGCCTTTTTCAAAACCGGTATTCCCGGATCGGGTACGGTCGATATAGAACTGGTTGGTCGCCTTGTCAAAGCCCACGACAACTTCTTCGCCTTTTGTATTGGTTAGCGCCATGGAGAAATCGGCCGCAGGTATTCCCCTCAGGTCAAGGCGAAACAACCCATTGGCAGCGGCAGAAGCCGGTACCACTTCATAGCGGCCGGTTACCCGTATATCGGAGGCGTTCCTTACCGGACGCAGAACAGCATCCACCTCTTTTACCAGTGTTGATGCAACAAAGTACCGCCCGTTGATCTTTTTAACTGTAAGCTCCCGGGGAAGGGTCATCGCGCTCCGCCAGTTCTTTGTAGGCACTACATTTGCATACTGCCAGTTGCTCATCCATCCGAGAAACAGTTTGCGGTTACCGGTATTGCTCCAGGTAATGCCGGCATACTCATCCGGTCCGTAATCCAGCCATTTGGTGGTAGTATCATCGGGTGTAAATGTATGTCCATTAAAACTTCCGGTAAAGTACTGGGTTGCGGAGCCGCCATTCGGTCCGCCGGGGTTCAGGTTCACGATCAGTACCCAAATGGGTTTGCCCTTGTCGTTGAAGGAGATCAGGTCGGGGCATTCCCATACGCCGCCATGTGCGCCCAGGGTTCTGCCAAACCGGCTTTCTTCTTTCCAGTTTTTCAGATCCGGTGATGAATAAAAGGTGATATGGTCCAGTGTTGCAAGCGTCATGATCCATTTTTTTCCGGGTGCATACCAGGAAACCTTGGGGTCTCTGAAGTCCCGGATGCCCGGGTTCTTCAGAACTGGATTCCCTTTGTATTTTGTCCATGTTTTTCCTTCGTCGAGGCTATAGGCAATGCTCTGGTTCTGAAATTTATCCGAGCCGGCTTTTTCACCTTCATGACTGTGATTGGTATAAACAGCTACCATGGCATTCTTGCCAAAACCCGCTGTATTGTTTACATCGATCACGGCGCTGCCGGAAAAAATGGTGCCCAGCGAATCGGGGTATAGTGCTATCGCCTGCTCCTTCCAGTGCACTAGGTCGGTACTGATAGCGTGCCCCCAATGCATGGGTCCCCATACGGTAGCATCGGGATTGTGCTGGAAGAACAGGTGGTATTGGCCATTGATGAATACCATGCCATTGGGGTCATTCATCCAGCCCTTTTTGGGTGAAAAGTGAAGCTGGGGGCGGTGTGGTTCGGCTTTTTGCTGGGCAGTGAGGGGTGCCTGTGTCAAAATCAGCGCAGTGGCAAGCGTCATTAAATAGTTGTTGTAACGCATCGTGTAATTGTTTTAAGAATGTGATAGTCGATGGTTTAGGGTTCATTGTTCATGTTTTATGGTTATTTCAATTCACCATTCACCATTGACCACCCATCATTTCAGGTTTTTAATTTGTTGTAACAGGTTGTTCCATCCGTGTTCAGAATGGTACTGTGTAACGAGAGCGCCGTTTTTGGTAAACAGGGCCATAAAGGGCAACTTTTCCAAATGGTAATAACTCCTTACAAAGAACGAATTACCCTCGGTACCAATATAAAAATTTGAATACTGCTGCAATGAAAATTGCTTTACAAAAGCGGCCACATCCTTTACGGGCCAGTACGTGATCAGGACCACTGAAAGCTTTTCGAGATGCTGCCGGTGCTTTCGCATTTGCTGTAGCAGCTTTTCACAATGATCGCAGCCGGGAGAAAAGTACACCAGCAGGATCGGTTTGCCCATAGGCAGCTGCTGTGCCTTAAAGAGCTGTCCGTTTGCCTGTATCATTCGGAAAGGCGGCAGTTTGCCGGACTGGGCATCAGCCGTTATCGCAATAATTGTAAACAGGAAGATGATCCCCGCCAGGCGGGAAGCCGATCTTCCTGTTTTTATAACTGACCAGTGAAGCATATCGTTTAATATCCCGGATTTTGTTTATACAACCCCTTGGTAAATGTGATCTCCGATTGTGGTATGGGCAGGTACTCATCCCTTCCTGCTGTAAATTTGGCCGTTGCCAGGAAGGGCCGCCGTTGTTTCTCCACTGCAATATAGGCATTCAGAACAGGTTCTGCAATACCCCATCGTACCAGGTCGAAAAACCGGTCGCCCTCGGTGGCAAATTCCATCCGCCGTTCCCACTGCAGGGCCTTGCGGGCAAAATCCTGTGTCCACCCGTTGCTGCTGTATTCCCCGATCCGGTATTTAGACGGAAAGTTACCGTCCAGCTTCTTTAGCCGGCCGGTGCTGGCCGCAGCTCTTTTCCGGATGTCATTGATGAGCGGGAGGGCTTTGTCTTGCTGCCCCAACTCAATATAGGCTTCGGCCTGCATCAGCAATACATCGTCGAAGCGGAGCACATCAGAGTTTTTAGCGGAGCCCATAAACGGCCCCTGCTTCAGATAGGATGCGCTGGTGGCCAGCTGCTGGTTGCGCATGGTATGAAAATTCCCGTAAACACCCGGGTCTCTCACCCAGCTGTTGCTAAAAGGTTTGGTAGCATCATATTTGTAGGGGTGTCCGTCAATGCCCACAGTATGGTCCAGCCGGGGATCAACAGTAGCGCTATTCAGATCGGCAATGCTGTTATTGAAGGTGTTGAAATTGGGCAAGCCGTTGGCGTCGGTGGTATGCGCATTTACCAGGTTCTGGCTGGCGGCATAGAACCCGCAGCAGCCGTACTGGGGAGCGCCATGCGGATAATTGAGCCCGTCTTCGAAATTCAGCCGGCCTGTTGTAGTGCCATCATTAATGGTAAACTGAATCGCGAATACGGATTCCGGACCGTTTTCGGTTTCGGGTAAAAAATTGTCGGCGATATCGGCACTGAGATGGTATTTTCCTGATGCAATAACGGATTGGGTGAGCGTTACCACTTCCTGCAGCCGGGCAGTATTAATCTTTGTTACATGGTGCCGGTCGTCCTGCTCATAAGCCTGGTACAGTCTTACTTTGGCTAGATAAGCCTGTGCCGCATATTTATTGGCTCTTGCTTTTTCTGCCTGCTCCTCCGGAAGGTTATCTGCTGCAAACTGGAAATCGGCGGCAATACGGTTCCATGACTCATCATTGCTAAGGTCGTTGGCTGTTTTCAGGATATCGGCATCGGTGGCATTTTCATCAAAAATGGGGATGTTCTTATAAAGCAGCTTCATCGTAAAATAGCTGTGTGCTCTCAGGAACCGGAGCTCGGCCTGGCGGATCTTTTTGTTGGGGAAGCTGGCTTCATCGGCTGCATTCACAGCCCGTAAACCGGCATTGGCTCTTGAAATGGATTTGAACAGGTTCTTCCAGGTACGGGATACAAAAGCATCCATGGTAGGTACTACCAGGTTGTAGTGCTCCATCGCATCTACTTCGCCCACATCGCCGGTGCCACCACCGCCTTTATAACAGTCATCGGAGCGTACCCCGCCATAAGCCCATTTACTGTAAATGGGACCGATCATATCGCCGTTGCCAATAGCAGCGTAAGCGGCCGTTACCAATCCTTCAATAGCCGCGGGACCGCTGATGTCTTCTGCAACCAGGTATCCCTTGGGTGTATAGTCCAGGGCTTTTTTGCACGATGCAATGGCCATCGTGAAAAGCATTATTGTAATGATCTGAATATGTTTCATACTTATATTTTTTGGATTGTATTAAAAGGAGGCATTAATGCCGAAGGTGAACGTGCGGGGAACCGGTATGGGATCCATGGAGATTCTTTCGGGATCGGGGCTCAGGTACTTTTTATTCTTCATTGTTACCAGGTTTTCACCCATTACGAACAGCCGCACCCTTGTGAAAAATTTCCGGGGATCAATGGTGTACCCGATCTGTAAGTTCCGCAGTTTAAAGTAGGAGGTGCTTACGATAAAATAATCGGAGGTCCGCCGCTCGTTGTTGTTGTCCTTAAGGGTCAATGCGGGGATATCGGTATTGGTATGCTGCGGTGTCCATCCGTTGAGCACACCAGGGCCTACGTTCTCGCGGCTCTTCATGAGGTTGTTGAAATCGGTATAGCCGTCGTATCCATTGCGGCCGGCCACCCCGGAGCCGAATACAGATGCATCGAGTTTTTTATAATTCACATCGATCCGGAGCCCGTACTCCAGCTTGGGAAGCGTGGTGCCGATCCAGGTGCGGTCTTTGTCATCGATCATCCCGTCTTTATTGATATCCACATAACGGATGCGACCGGGGCCGGCGCCCACCTGTGTAGGTGCGGCGTCCACTTCGGCCTGCGACTGGAACAGTCCTGCGGTCTTGTATCCGAAAATATCGAACTGGGAATGGCCGATGATTGTATTTTCAACATTACCCGGGTAAGCCGGACGTACTTCTTCCGGCAGTTCGGTAATACGGTCGCGGAAATGGGCAAGGTTCAGCTGCACATTGTAGCCGATATCTGCGGAATGGTCGCCGCGGTAGCCCAGCACAAATTCCCAGCCTTTATTGGTTTTGGAAGCGCCATTCACCGGCCGCTGTTTTCCTTCTCCCAGGGCCGATGCCACCGGCGGAATGATCAGGATACCGGTGGTGTTTCGGCTAAAGTAATCAAAGGAACCATAGATCCTGTTTTTCAGAATGGAGAAATCGATACCGGCGTTGATTTCGTCGGTGGTCTCCCATTTCAGGGCAGGATTGGCGGCCTGTATCTGTGCAAAACCCGAGGGTAACGCACCCGTATTCGCTCCGGAAAGGGAATAAGCCGTTCCGATATTCATGTATTGCTCCCAGAAGCCGGGTGTTAGTTCATTCTGCGTGGTGCCATAACGGGTAGCGAAGAGCAGGAACCGTGCTATATCCCCAATCTGCTGGTTGCCCACCCGTCCGGCACCTACCCGTAATTTCAGTTCGGAGAACAGGGCGTTGTTTTTCATAAAGGCTTCTTTATCTACCCGCCATCCCAGCGAAGCAGCCGGAAAGATCCCATACTGGTTCTCGGAACCAAAACGGGAGGAACCATCTCTTCTTACCGTAAGGGCCGCAAGATACCGGTCTGCATAGCTGTAGTCAATTCTTCCAAACTGCGAAAAGAGCCGGTTGCCGGTGGATCTTCCCAGTGCTGTGGTTTTGCCGGTTCCTGCATCCAGGGTAAAATAATCTTCGGTTTGTAAACTGAAGTTTTCTTTACGGGTATACCGGATGTCGAGATCGGTTTTTATATATTCGGCGCCTGCCAGGAATTTAAAACGGCTTGCCCCCAGGTTTAAATTGTAGCGCAGCGTATTGGAAAATGTAATGCTGGTATACCGGTTCTCATCAAACGTAAGACTATTGGTGCTGCGGCTGGGAGCGTATTCATTAAACGACGGCTCAATGATCTTGCTTTTGAAGAACGCATTATCGGAACCGATGCTGGTTTTAAAGAACAGGTTTTTTACCGGCTGTATTTCTGCAAACACATTTCCAAAAGCGCTGAGGCGGTTGGCGTTGTTCCACCGGGCCAGGTATTGCATATGCAGCGGGTTGTTCCGGTCTGAATAGCCGGCACCCACCGGACCCGCAAAAGTAACGCCATTCTTTTTATATACCGGAATGGTTGGTGCCAGTGTTACGGCAAGGAACGTAGTGGGTGCGCCGCCGATATCTTTTGTAGCCAGGGTTTCATCAGAATTTGCAATATTGAAGTTTACGCCGAATGTCAGCTTGTCGTCAAATGCACGGGTGATAGCGCTGATGCCTCCGCTCAACCGGTCGTAGCCGGTGTAACGCAGCATGCCGGTATTTTTGAGATAGCCGAGGTTGATCTCCATGGAGGAATTGCGGTTACCGGCAGCAGCTGTAAGCGTGGTATTGGAGACGTATCCGGTTTTATACATTACGTCTTGCCAGTCGGTATTTCCAACGGGCACATTCGGGTCGCCCCCCACAAAAGGTTTAGGCGCAACGCTGTTTAGTACGGGATTGTCAAAATTATGGTTCCAGTCGAAGGTGTAGATCTCCCCATACGCGTCGGCCGGGTTAATGCGATCATTTACAGAAGCCTGCCAGAGCGCCTTGCCGCGGCCAACCGCATCCAGCATTTTATAACGGGCATATTTTTCAGATTGTGCCGACAGGCTGGTATTGAGTTGAAAGTTAACTCTGCCTTCTGTATTACCGCCGTTCTTTGTGGTTACGATCACCACGCCGTTGGATGCCCGCGATCCGTAGATAGATGCGGCAGAGGCATCCTTTAAGATCTGCACCGAGGCAATGCTGGCCGGGTTTAAGTTCTGGAACACTTCCGGGCGTGTGGTAGGAACGCCGTCGATGATGTAAAGGGGATCGGTATTGCCCAGGGTGTTGGCCCCGCGGATCAGGATGCGGCTGTTGGCGCCATTGGGCGATCCGTCCTTTTCGATATACAGACCGGCGACGCGGCCCTGGAGCGCCTGCATCGTATTACCGGAACTGGTGTTCTTTACGGGATTGAGATCCACTACCGCTACGGCGCCTGTTACATCCTGTTTGCGCTGGGTAGAATAGCCCACCACGATCACCTGCTGGCCCAGTTCTACCAGTTCTTCCATTTCCACCAGCAGCGCACTGCCGGCGTCGGTTACGGTTATAGTAAGGGGCTTCATGCTTACATGACTAAAGGTAAGCTGCCCGTTGATGGAGGTGCGGATGGAAAAATGCCCAGCTGTATCTGTCATTACAATGCTGTTGGCGGCTTTAACGGTAACACCGGAAACCGGCTCTTGTGTGCTTTTGCCCCGCACGGTACCTGTTACCGTAATTTGCTGGGCAATGCAGATGCCTGCCATGCAGGATAAAATAAATGTGAGAATTTGTTTCATATTATACTTGTTAGTAGGTTTAAAACAATCAGATCTTTTCTTTGGAAGTTGTTATGGTGTTGAAGGCTGCGGTAATTTCACCCACATCATAGTCCGGGCAGCCGCCCTCTCGCGTAGCAATAAAAGCCCCCACGGAGCAGGCAAAGGTTAATGCCACATCGATGGAGGAACCTGCTATAAATTTTGAAAGAAAACCCGCGAGGAAGCTGTCGCCGCTGCCGATGGTATCTGCTACTTTTACGGTAAACCCATCATGGGCGTAAAACCGGTTATTGTAATTGACTATTGCGCCTTTGGCACCACGGGTCACAATCAGCGTTTCGATATGAAAGCGATCCTGCAGCAATTGCATCCTGTCTTCAATGCGGCTCAGACGGCTGTACCATCCGGTCACCAGGTTCAGTTCCTCTTCGTTCATCTTGAGCACCTGGGTTTTGTGAAGCTGGTACTCCAGCCGTTCTTTGTAGATAAACGGTGCCCTGAGGTTAATGTCCAGTACTTTCCTGCAGGGAATATCCATCAGCTGGAAAAGGGTATCCTGCGATACCTTGTTCCGCGTGGCCAGGCTCCCGAAGACAAAATACCGGGCGTTGGCAATGCGTGCAGCATGAAGAGGTTCCAGCTCGATAAAATCCCAGGCCACATTTTCAACGATCTGGTATTTCATGTCGCCCGCTTCATTGGGTGTGGCCAGCACCACGCTGGTCTTATAGTGCGCATCAGTTTGCACAAGGCTGGTATCGATCTGCCGGTTGTTGAGTATAGCGCGCAGCCGGCGACCGTGTTCATCATTTCCCAGGCGTGAGATCAGGGTGGTGGGGTGTCCCAGCTTTGACAGGTGATAGGCCACATTCATAGGCGCTCCGCCCGGCAATTCGCGGTCGGGCAGTACATCCCAGAGGAGCTCGCCAAAGCATACAATTCCATTGTTTTTGTTGGTCATCGCAATCGATATTGATAATTAAAGAAAGTAATTGCAGGGAATGGGCAATAGTGAGCAGGGAATGGGCAGTTGCCTGCCATTCATTCATAAGTGACCATTCTTGATGGATTATCTATTGGGAGGTCATTCTCCCGGATCCCGCCGGAGGGTTTGTTCCATCTCCTCAAGGGAAACGCCTTTTGTTTCCGGCATTTTAAACAGTACCCACAGCAGTTGCAGGATCATCATAAGCGTAAAGAAAAGGAAGATCTTCGCCGGGCCGATGGCAGGGCTATTGGCGAAAAAGGGGAATACGCTGGTAATGATGGCTGCCATTACCCAGTGCACAGAACTGCCCAGAGACTGGCCGTAGGAACGTACCTGGTTGGGAAAGATCTCGGAGATAAAGACCCAGATCACGGCTCCCTGGCCAATGGCATGGGCAGCGATAAACATAAAAACGAGCAGGGGTACAATCATCCCGCCGAGGTACTGGAAATAAAAGGCGGCAGCGATGGCGCCCAGCGAAACAATATATCCCAGCGAGCCAATGAGCATTAATTTTTTACGGCCCAGGCGATCGATCAGGTAAAGTCCCAGCATGGTAAATACGAGGTTTACCAATCCTACACCGGCGCTTTGTAAAAAAGCAGCACTTTTGCCCAGCCCGGCCAGTTCAAAGACCCGCGGGGCGAAATAAATAATGGCATTGATACCAGATAGCTGGTTGAACAAGGCTATCAGGGTGGCCATGATGATGGGTTTTATAAATCGTTTGGAAAAGAAAACAGCGAGGCTGGCTTTTTTGCGGTCTGCTTCCACCTCCTGCTGTATGGATCGGATCGCTGCTTCCACTCCTTCGGGATCCGATACCTCCAGGATCTTCCGGGCCCCGGCATAATCGTTTTGATGCACCATTAACCAACGGGGACTTTCGGGTACAAAATACAGCAGCACTACAAAAAGAGCTGCAGGGAGGGCCAGGATCCCCAGCATCCAGCGCCAGGCTTCGGCACCTAAACCACTCAGCAGATAATTGGATAAATAAGCCAGCAGGATCCCGAAAACGATGTTGAACTGGAAAGTGGCTACCAGTTTGCCGCGGTTTTTTGCCGGGGCGATTTCCGAGATAAACATGGGCGCTACTACTGAGGAGGCGCCCACCCCCAATCCTCCCAGGAAACGGAAGGCCATGAATGTAATCACATCCTGGGCGAGGGCAGAGCCTACCGAAGCGATAAAGAATGCGATTCCGATCCAGAGCAGCACTTTCTTTCGGCCATAACGTTCGGCCGGGATACCGCCGAATAAGGCGCCGATAATCGTACCATATAAAGCGGCAGCCAGCGCCTGGCCATGGAGTACATCGCTCAACCGCCATACCTGTTGTATTTGTTGTTCGGCGCCGGAAATAACCGCCACATCCATCCCGAATAAGAGGCCTCCGAGGGCAATGACGATACTCCAGAACAAAAGTTTACTTTTCATATACCAATCGTTGTTTTTAATCGTGCCGTGAAAATAGGAAGCTCCGGAGCCTGTTCTGTTTTGATTTCGTATCAATTCCTTTTAAAATTTTGAAATTAGAACATTGTGATTTTTCTATACTGATTATCAGTTTGTTGGATTTTTGCTTTGAGGAAATTGAAAACACTGCTTTTTATTCTTGTATCAATAAATTTTAATATTGTAGCAGGTTCCTGTTAAATTTGAATCATGATACTCCTACAAGCGATTGCATTGGGAAGGAAAACAGCTGTTTTTCTGATTCTGATCCTGTTTGCCGGCTGTGCGCGGCAGGCGAAGCAGCCATTTGTAATCGGCATTTCACAGCTGGGTGATGCGGATGCCTGGAGAAAGGAGATGAGAGCAGAAATGGACCGGGAACTGGTCTTTAACCCGGATCTCCGGATCGTTTACCGCCAGGCGGATTATAACAGCCAGACCCAGGTGCAACAGATCCGGGAGCTGGTGCGGAAGAAGATCGACCTGTTGATTGTTTCACCAAATGAAGCGGCGCCCCTTACACCCATTATCGACAGCGTATATAAAAGCGGCATCCCCGTGATCACGGTTGACCGGAATATCAACTCGGGCTCTTATACCAGTTTTATAGGGGCAGACAACACGGAGGTAGGCCGGCTGGCGGGCATGTATGCCGCCGATTTCCTGGAACAAAAGGGAAACATTCTCGAAATCACCGGATTGCAGTCGTCTACACCTGCACGGCAGCGGGAAAAAGGTTTTGCAGATGTCATGAAGGATTTTCCCCAGATAAAAGTACAGGTGATCCGGGGCGACTGGCTCGAGGGAAGTGTACAGAAGCAGTTGCCTGCTTTAACAGCGCAGCTTCGCCATACACAACTGATCTTTGCGCATAACGATGTAATGGCTAATACGGCGGCTGCGATCTGCCGGCAGCTGGGCTTTCCCGGTATCCGGGTCATTGGGGTAGATGCACAGCCGGGAACGGGATTGAAATTTGTAGAGCATAAGGCCCTCCTGGCTTCCGTACTTTACCCTACGGGGGGAGGAGAAGCGATCCGGGCGGCAGCCCGGATCCTGCATAAACAGGAAGTGCCCAAACGCGACTTTTTAAGAACGATCATCGTTGACAGCACGAACGTGGTAATGCTGCAACAACAATTTAATAAAGTGATCGATCAGCAAAAAGATATCGTACGGCAGGATCTGCTGCTAAAGCGCCAGGCAAAAACCTTCCGTACTCAAAAAAACCTGATCGGTGTCCTGCTGGGAACCCTCTTCCTGCTGTTGATGTTATCCGGCCTGCTGATCTATCTCAGGCGGAAAAATATCCGGGCCTATAAATTGCTGCGTGCGCAGAATCATGAGATCCGTTCCCAAAGCGAGCAGATCAATGCAATGGCGCAACAGGTACAGGAAGCCAGCGAACAGAAGCTGAACTTTTTTACCAATGTGTCGCATGAATTGAAAACGCCGCTGACACTCATCCTGGCACCCGCAGATGAAGCGCTCCGGAATACACGCACACCCGCTTACCTGCGGGGGCAGTTTGCGCTGATCCGAAAAAATGCGTCCCGCCTGTTGCTGCTTGTAAACCAACTGATGGATTTTCGGAAACTGGAACTGAACAAAATGACCCTCCGGGTACAGGAAACGGACCTGGTATTGTTTGTAAACGAATTGCTGGGGGCTTTTGGAGGGTTGGCCCAGCAGCGGAACATCGATTTTCGCCTGCTTACAAAGGAAACCTCTTTAAAGTGCTGGATCGATCCCGAAAAGATGGAGAAGGTATTGTTCAATCTGTTTTCGAATGCCTTCAAATTCACACCGGATTCCGGCCATGTATATGTAACCCTTGAAACCGATTTGCAAGGTAGCCGGGCACTTATAAAAGTAGCGGATTCCGGTGCCGGCCTGAGTGGGGAGGAACAGGCAAGACTGTTTGAATTTTTTTACCAGGGTAATGTACGCAGCCAGAACGGAAGTGGGGTGGGGCTGGCCCTGTCAAAAGAGCTGGTAGAGCTGCATAAAGGCTCCATATGGGTGGAAAGCGAGAAACACCGGGGCGCTGTATTTGTGGTTGCCTTGCCGCTGGGCGATGCGCTGCTTCGGGAGCCGGGCGTTCTGAGGGCTGACCCTTCCGGCTATCACAGCAATATGCCTGAATGGGTAGAACATTTTCATATCGAAAACAACGCACTTCCCCAGCCTTTGCCGGACGCACCGGAGCCGGCAATCCGGCAAGACCGGATGGGAAGTATCCTGGTAGTGGAAGATAACGACGATCTGCGCCGGTTCCTTTCGGAGCGGCTGCAGGGCGAATACCATGTTATAACTGCAAGAAACGGCAGTGAAGGCATTCGCACGACCTTTGAGGAATTTCCGGACCTCGTATTGTCTGATATTATGATGCCGGACACGGATGGCCTGCAACTGGCCAATGTATTGAAGTCGGATATCCGTACGGCACATATTCCTGTAGTACTGCTCACTGCAAAAACGACTGATGACAACCAGGTAGAGGGATTGCGTACCAACGCAGACGCCTACCTGGTGAAGCCCTTCCGCATGGATGTGCTGGAGCAAACCATTCGCGGGTTGCTGAAGAACCGGCAACATTTAAAAGAACACCTTACGGCTGCTATTCCCAAAGAGGTACAACAAACGGGGGGAAAAAATGAAAAACGTTTTCTGGCAGATTTGAATGCGGTCATCGAAAAAAACCTGGCTAATGAACAGTTTTCGATCCAGGATCTTTGCCGGGCCCTGGGACTTTCCAAGATCCAGTTGTACCGGAAAGCCAAACCCCTGCTGCAGGCGGGTATTCATGAGTACATCCTTAATCAGCGCATTCAGAAAGCACAGTACCTGATCCGCCAGGGAACACTTTCATTTGCTGAAATAGCTTACCAGACCGGGTTTTCGAGCCCTTCCTATTTTTCCACCTCCTTTAAGAAGATAACCGGGGTTACTCCCAAGGCTTATAAGGACCAGTTTGGTAGTACCAAATAAGCAGCCCGGAACGGTTGCTACATAAAACCAGAACCAGGGCGCCGGATAACGTGCAAACGGTTGCACACTAAAGTAGTACCAGATGTCAAAATTTTCTGCTAATATCGCTCACGGATCGAAAGACGTGGTTTGCTTGCTATTTTTTGGTTGGCGTGAAGTGACTGTTAAAAATGAGAAATGAATCATGCATTCAAACAGGTGTCAGTGCTTCCAAGTTAATATAAATATAATTTGATTTTAAGTGATAGCGTAACGGGATGTAATATTATTGCAATGTATTTCATACCGCCTCCCGGTTTCCACCCGGGTAAAATTTTATCATGATCGATTACAGGCAATATAATGATGAGGAATTGACTGGTTTGCTGAAGGAGCGCGACCGGATGGCGTTCAATACGATCTATTCCCGTTATGCTTCCCTGCTGTACCGTTATGCGTTCAACATCCTGAAAGATGAGGATGAATGTACGGATGCGGTACAGGATCTGTTTGTTTGGCTGTGGGTAAACCATGATAAACTAAACATCACCTGCCTAAAAGCATACCTGATGGCTGCCGTGAAGTATAAACTTACCCGTGTGATTTTATCCAGCAAAAGAAGAACCGCGATCCTTAACCAGGTCTTTGCAATGCAATCTGTAGCGGAAGAAGCCCGTATGGAAGAAGGCATTGAGATCAAGGAGCTGAAGGCAGCGATCCATGATTTTGTGAATACGCTGCCGCAGCGGGCGCGGGAGATCTACAAGTTAAGTCGCGAACAATACATGAGCAATAAAGAAATAGCCGCCCGGCTGGGTATTGCCGAAAAAACGGTTGAAAACCAGATGACCATTACGTTGAAAAAACTAAAACTGCATCTGGGTAAAATGTCGTTCTGGAGCGTTTTCCTCTAAACGCCCAGCTCATAAAGAGTGGTATTGTGCCGCTTGCAGATCAGGTTCCGTTTCTTTATATTGCCAGGGCCGGTGGGTATGCCCGGTACCTTTATTATTTTATAGCGGTAGCGTAAATCCTCCTGTACCGGGCTTTGTCTTTTTTTCTATTGGTTGATGTCCCGAAGCCGCACCCTTTATCAGCTGCGTTCTTCTTCCATCGGGTTTGTTGAAGAAGAGGCATCTCCGCCGGTTTATGAGGTCAAAAAAAAATAAACATTTCCTTGGGGGATGCGAACCCATGATGTCTCTTAATGATAGGAGGCCTAAGGTTTCCGTTAAATATGGTGAACCCGGAAGAACTTTTAAAAATTATGCAACGCATTGAGGAGGGCAAGGCCTCCGACAGCGATCTGCAATCATACAACGCCTGGTGCAATCAGCAGCAGGGCAGGGAGCCGGATGCCGCAGACCTTGATGCAAAGGAAAGGCAGATGTTCCGGGAAATCAGCCGGAGAATAGATGGCAAGGCGGCTCCTTTAAGAACCTGGATCCGGATTGCGGCAGCTGCAGTACTGCTGGCGGCTTGTTTGACGGGTGTCTTCAGGTGGGTAAACACTTCGTTTAAACAACGGACCGGTGTTGTTGCTGCCCCCGAAATAAAACCGGATATTGCCCCGGGAACCAATATGGCCACCCTTGTTCTTGCGGACGGCCGCCGGATCCTGCTTTCAGAAGGTGGTAACGGAAAACTGGCCGGGCAGAAAGGCGTCATTGTTACGAAGGTTACCGATAGTACGATTGTATATCAGCCGGATGCGTTTGCGCTGGCGGATCGTCCGGTTGCTGCAGGTGCAACGGCATACAATACGTTAATCACTGCCCGCGCGCAGCAATTCGGGATCACACTTCCCGACGGATCGAAGGTTTGGCTGAATGCAGCCACTTCCCTGAAATTTCCGGTAAACTTTACAGGCTTAAGGGAGCGGCGGGTAGAGCTGGAAGGTGAGGCCTATTTTGAAGTGGCAAAGGATGCCCGTAAACCCTTTATTGTACACTCGGGCCGGCAGGATGTTAAAGTATTGGGTACGCATTTCAATGTGAGCAGTTATGCTGATGAACCGGAAGCACGCACTACTTTGCTGGAGGGGTCCGTGAAAATAAACGGACGGCAAACATTGAAACCTGGCGAGCAGGCGTTGGTTAATGGCAGGGGGCTGGTGGCCGTCTCAAAAGTAAATACCGATGCTTCGGTTGCATGGAAGAACGGGTACTTTGAATTTAACGATGAAAATGTATATGAGATCATGACCAAGGTTGCACGTTGGTATGATGTACAGGTAATTTATGAGGGTAATATGCCATTGGATAAGATGAAAGGGGCTATGTCGCGCTTTCAGAATGTGTCCGGTGTATTGGGGATCATGGAGGCCACGGGATTGTTTTCGTTCCGTATCGACGGGAAGAAAATTTACGTTACCCGAACCTGAGTGGATCTGTTGCCCGAAAACAACATTTATTCATAATTATTAAACCAGGCGCATGGATACTTAACCAGCGGCGGAGCCGTCGTTTACAATTTTTCAATGCAAAAACAGCGTTACGGGCAATCGGTCCGGCGCGCATCATTCCTTCAATTAATCATGTTCTAAAATAAATCGTATGTGCTTTAATAACCAAACGGTAGGTTCCGGCACCCGGCCGGGAAACCGCATTTTATTTATGAGAAAGGTATTTTCCTGTCTGCTGCTGCTTTGCTTTTTGCAGGTAAGCGCCGGCGGTTATGCCCAGCGACTCAACCTTTCCGAGAAGAACGCGGCCTTTGAAAAAGTGATGGAAGATATCCGCACGCAAACAGGCTATAATTTCTTTTATGTAAAATCGCATTTGCGAAATACAAAACCTGTAACGGTCCGTGTATTCAATGTTTCGCTGAAAGAAGCCATGGACGCGGTTTGTAAGGATCAGCCGGTAACCTACGAGATCAAAGACCGGGTGGTGATCATAAAAAAGCGCGATGGGAACGACCTGGCCCGCCTCGCAAGCGGTGATCAACGGATTACCGGAAGGGTTACGGGAGCGGGCGGCAAGCCGCTGGCAGGTGTAAGCATCCGCATTAAAGGTACTACGGTAGGTGTGGTAACTGCGGAGGATGGCAGTTTCTCTATTGAAGCACCGGAAAACAGCATACTGGAGGTTTCCTATATCGGGTATATTACGCAGGAAATAAAAACAAATGCGGGAGACCTGGGCAATATCCAGCTGGTGCCGGGCGATAAAAACCTGGATGAGATCGTAGTGGTAGGCTTTGGTGTGCAGAAGAAAGTAAACCTGACCGGAGCCGTGGATATGATTACCTCCAAACAATTGGAAAGCCGGCCCATTTCAAACCTGGGCGCGGGTTTGCAGGGATTGATTCCCAACCTGAATATAACGATCTCCAATGGAAGGGCTACTACCAATCCTAACTTCAATATCCGGGGCTTTACCAGTATTAATGGCGGTGATCCGCTGATCATTGTGGATAATATTCCGTTTACCATGGCCGAAGTGGCACGGCTCAATCCCAATGATGTAGAGACCGTTTCTGTATTAAAAGATGCTGCAGCGGCCGCCATCTACGGAGCACGGGCTTCCTTTGGTGTGGTGTTGATTACCACAAAAAAAGCAAAAGGAAATGATCTGAATGTGGCATTAAACGCAATGGTCGGATACCGCACCCGCGGCAAATTGCCGGATCTTGTAACCGATCCATACCAGGTGATGGATGCCAAGAACGAAGCCGGTAAACCCTTATACAACCTGTACCCCGAATCGGTACGTGAGTATGCAAAAAAACGTTCGGAGGATCCTTCGCTGCCTGCAGTCATTCTGAACCCGACCAATACCAATAACTGGGCCTACTATGGTGCTACAGACTGGTTGGATGAAGCCTACAATAAAACAGCACCTACGTATAATGCCAACCTCAGCATTTCCAAACGGGCAGACAAACTGAGTTATTATTTCTCGGGCGATTATTACCGGCAGGACGGGTTGCTGAAATATGGAAATGACATATACAAGCGGTATAACGTAAGAGGGAAGGTTGATTTTGATGTAACCCGGTGGTTGAAGTTTTCCAATAATACTTTGCTGACAAGTACCGACTATGAAGCTCCCGTTTTTCTGGATGGCGATTTCTTTTGGAATGTAAACCGTACCAATTCGCTGGACGTGCCTAAGAACCCGGACGGCAGCTGGACAAGTGCCGGCGCCCAGGTATTGGGGGCCTTGCAACAAGGCGGCCGCCGCCGGGAAAAACTGAATGAGTACCTGACTACCTTTTCTGCAAAAGCAGCGTTGATAAAAGATGTATGGGATCTGAATGCCGATGCAACCTTCCGGCGCGGATCTACGCTCATCCGGTCGTATGATATTCCTGTACCTTATAAAACAGGTCCCAATAACCCGGTACAATACACGTTCTCCAATACCTGGGCCCGGGATCAGAATATAACCAGTTTGTACAATGTGTATAACGTGTACACCGATTTTCACAAAAATTTCGGAGCACATTACCTGCAGGCACTGGTTGGGTTTAACCAGGAATACTTTAATTCAAATGATTTCTGGACCCGCCGTAATAATCTTATCGCAAATACGTTACCGTCTCCCGGCGTAAGCACCGGGGATATCACCAATAGCGAAACCATCCGGGATTGGGCGGTTCAGGGGGTGTTTTCAAGACTGGGGTATAACTATAAAGGAAAGTACCTGTTGGAATTGAACAGCCGGTATGACGGATCTTCACGCTTCCCCCCGGGAAAAAGATGGGGATTTTTTCCGTCGGCATCTGCAGGCTGGTTGATATCTGAAGAAAGTTTTTTTGCGCCGGTAAAAAATGCCCTGGCATTGAATATGCTAAAGCTTCGGGGGTCATATGGCTCCCTGGGGAACCAGGCTTCGGTATCGGAGTATGGTTATATTCCTACGATGAGCAACGGGCAGGTAGGATATATACTGGGCGCAGGACGGCCGCAGGCCGTGTATGCACCCGGAGCGGTTTCTGATAATTTTAGCTGGGAGAGTATTGCTACCGTCAACATGGGGATTGATCTGGCCCTTCTTAACAACCGGCTGGCCGTCAATTTTGATAAATATACCCGCTATACCAATGATATGCTGATACAGGGTAAAACCCTGCCCGCTGTATTCGGAACCGCCGTTCCGAGAGAAAATGCGGGCGACCTGAAAACAAAGGGATGGGAACTGCGGCTGAACTGGAGAGATAACGGGCAACTGGCAGGTTCGCCGTTCTGGTACAACCTGGCCTTAACGCTGGCAGACAGCCGTGCCTGGATCACCCGTTTTGATAACCCCACAAAATACCTGGGCGGTTCCTTTAATAATAATACAGGAAGCCTCAGCTACTACGAAGGAATGGAGATCGGCGAGATCTGGGGACTGGATGTACTGGGTTATTTTAAAGATGCACAGGATGTAGCAAATTCACCCAACCAGCGGGCTGTTGGTGAAGACGACCAGGGCTATAATTTTTATCCCGGTGATCTGAAGTTTGCAGACCGGAACCATAATGGTTCCATCGACCTGGGTAATAAAACCCTGGAAAACCCCGGGGATATGCATATTATCGGCAACCGGAGTGCGCGTTATCCATACAGTATCGATCTTTCGGGAGGATGGAAAGGTGTTGACCTGCGTATTTTTCTGCAGGGCATCGGCAAACGCGACTGGTATCCCGGCAGCTCCAATATTTATTTCTGGGGCGTGTATGCGCAACCCTGGACCAATGTAACCACATTGAATCTGGACCATTGGACACCGGAGAACCCCAATGCCTATTTTCCGGCGATACGGGCCTATACGGCGGAAGATGCCATGTCGCCACTGGCCATTCCCAATAAGAAGTATATGCAGAACGGCGCCTATATGCGGGTAAAGAATGTAACCCTGGGATATACATTGCCGTCCGCTGTTTTAACGAGGCTGAAACTGGATAAAGTGCGGTTTTATATCAGTGCTGAAAATATTTTTGAAATCTCACATCTGAAGGTGAAACTGGATCCCGAATCGATTGGTGAGGGAAACAGAGCGCAGGCTGCTTATCCCTTCCAGCGAACCTATTCCTTTGGATTAAACCTGAATTTTTAATGCATTTAACTTTTTAAGATGAAACGTATTTCATATATACTATTAGCGGCCACCTTACTGGGCGTTTCCTGTAAAAAAGATTTTTTGCAGCGCAGTCCCCAAACCTCTGTTACCAAAGACATATTTTTTAATACACCGGCCGATCTGGAAACCTATACGAATGGATTATACGGGCAGCTAAGAGCAAACTGGAATGATCTCTATTCGGATAATATATCTGTAAACACAGGTGGCAGTGAGGTCGATAACCTGATCCGCGGGGGCCTTAGTCCTGCAACCGTTGGTGGCTGGAATAACTGGGGCAATCTGCGCAGCATCAACTATTTGCTGGACAACGTAGGGAAAACTACCGGAGATCAGGCCGCAATCAATCATTATATTGGCGTGGCGCGTTTTTTCCGGGCAAATTTTTACTACAATATGGTAAAGCGATATGGGGATGTGCCCTGGTACTCGCATGTGATGGGTACCAACGACGAATTGCTGTATAAAGCCAAAGATCCCCGTACGGTGGTAGTAGATTCAGTAATGGCCGACCTGGAATATGCAGTTGCCAATATAAAAAATACGTACCCGGCAAATGCCAGTCCCAGAAACACCTACCTGACCCAGTGGGCCGCATTAACCCTGCTTGCACGGGTGGCGCTGCATGAAGGTACTTACCGTAAATACCATACAGAGCTGAACCTGCAGGCATCTGCCCAAACATTTTTGCAGCGCGCGGTTTCGGCTTCACAGGCTATCATCGACAACGGAGGGTTTGATATCTCCGGAAGCAGTGCCGCTGATTACAGGGCCCTGTTCTCCAGCAATAACATTGCCGCAAATAAAGAAGTGATCTTTCTTCAGAAGAACAGCAAAGACCTGGGAGTTGCCAACAACACCCATGTGGTGTTAGACTGGCAGTGGGCTTTGAGCTCCAGCCTGGCCGATGAATTCCTGACGAAAGACGGAACCCCTTATACTTCCGTGGCCGGGTATGATAAAAAAACATTTACAGAAATGTTCAATAACCGCGATCCCCGCCTGGCGGAGACCATTATGCCGCCCGGGTTTACTACAGCTCCTGCTAACAGTGCATATATTACCCGGCCAAGTTTTGGCGGTTACCTGCAGGTGAAATTTTATCCGCGCGATCCGGCGTTAAGAGGTGGCTGGGAACTGAATTATACGGATCTGCCGATCTTCCGGTATGCCGAAGTATTATTGATCAACGCGGAAGCTAAAGCGGAGCTGGGTACCCTTACCCAGGGCGATATCAATGCAACGGTAAACAAGATCCGTAACCGCGTAGGCATGCCGGCGCTGAATATGGTGGCAGCCAATGCCGCACCGGATGCTTATCTTGGAGCTATGTATCCCCTGGTTACCGGTAGCAATAAAGGTGTGATCCTGGAAATACGACGGGAGCGCCGGGTAGAGCTGGCCTGCGAGGGCTTTCGCTTTGATGATCTTTACCGTTGGAAGGCCGGACCGCTCTTGGGACAAGCTTCCAGCGGTATGTATATACCGGCGCTGGGTGGCTACGATGTTACCGGCGACGGGGTGGAAGATATCGCTATCCTGCAGTCTAAAAATGATGAGGGGCCGATTGCCGGACTGCCCGAAAATGTAAAAGCGAAAATCGTGAAATATTATATTGCTGACGGCGAGTTTTATTTGTCAAATACAACCTCCGGACGGATCGTATTTGCCAAGGATAAAGTGCAGCCGCGTAATTTTGTAGACCCGAAGTATTATTATTTCCCGATCCCGGTTGAACAGACCGTATTGAATAAGAACCTGACACAGCCCAGCGGCTGGTAATCACAACGATCATTAAACCCGGAGAAAGCTTTTCAGTATGAAAGGCTTTCTCCATTTAAAAAAAATGACAATGAAACGCAGCGGTTTTTTAAAAAGCATTTCTTTAACAGCGGGCGCACTGGCCCTTTCCCGGACAGCAGGGGCTGGCAGCAGGCGGAATCAACCGGTGCTTACCCTTGCGCATATTACCGATGTGCACGTAAGGCCGGATGAAGAAGTGCCGGCACGGTTTGTAAAATGCCTGGAGGAGATCAAAAAAAGAAAGGTTGATTTTTTCCTGAACGGAGGCGATTCTATACATGCAGCCGATTATAAAGATATTACCCGAGAGCGGGTGCTGGAGCAATGGGAATGCTGGGATACATGCATGCAGGCGCTTAAGGGCTACGAAGTGTACAGCTGTGTGGGCAACCACGATAACTGGTGGGCAGCGCCTTCCAAAGAAGATGCAATGTACGGGGTGAACTACGCCGCAAAACGGGCAGGTATGCCGCACCGCTATTACAGTGTTGATAAAAAAAACTGGCGGTTTATTATTCTTGACGGGAACAATAACGGCATAGCGCTGGATCAGGAGCAGCTGCAGTGGTTACAGCGCCAGCTGGAAACTACCCCGGCCGGAACGCATGTATTGCTGATGTCGCATTTCCCGATACTTACCGTTACCAATACCTGGGAAGGCGGGCAGCATAAGGATCACAAGGAACTAAAGCAGCTGTTTTATCAGCATAAGGATAAAGTACGGGTTTGCCTCAGCGGGCATCAGCACCTGCTGGACCATGCCTGGTACAATGATGTTCATTACTTCTGTAACGGAGCCATGAGTGGGTTCTGGTGGGGAAAGGGTAATGAAAAATCGGCCGCTCCCTATTATTACCAGGAAACGCCTCCCGGTTATGCTATTCTTAAACTCTATGCAGATGGAAGGGTGGAGAACGAGTACATCGTACATCGTTATTAGGAGCAGCGAAAGAAAGATAAAATGCCCAATGGTAAATGTAAAATCAAGCCCGGTAACCGGGGCTGACACCTGCCAGCCGGCATACCGGGCTTTTATGAGTTACTTTACACGGATTATTTTTTTGTTACCAGGTAGCTACCCACTTCTTTGCCGGAATCATCGAGCATACGAACCCGCACTTCCTTTTTGGAGGCGGTAACCTGTGTAATAGTGCGCGAACCGTCCCTGGGACCGCCACCGATAATGATTGGGTAGTGGTTGCCATGCTTGTCCGGTTCGTGGATCTTGTACCGGTGTGTATGACCACTCAGTACAAGATCCACCTTGCCTTTATTTAATAGCGGTTCAAATACCTGGGTGCAATGCACAGCTCCGTGTGCATCTCCGGAATAACGGGGTGGAATATGCATCATCACAATGCGGAACGACGCTTTCTTAAATGCGTTGCTGCGCATCTCCTGCTCCAGCCAACGGGCCTGTTCCAGGCGATAGACATCAAAATCCACGATACCCGCATAAACAGGATGCGTATCGTCCTTGTCTTCACCGGTGTCCAGGATCACAAAGCGCGCGGGCCCCAGTGTAAATGCAGTATGGCCTACATGATGGAAATATGCTGAAAAGTCTCGTGCAAACTTCCCGCGGGTTTCATGGTTGCCCCGTACATACACAAAGGGAAGGCTCCGTGCAAACAGATCGCAGGGCTGAAGCATATGGTCGATAATTTGTTGCTCGTCGGTTTGATAATCAAAAATGTCGCCGTTAAAAAAAACAAAATCGCGCCGGTTGCCTTTGTCGAGGTTCAGCAGGTGCGGTATGGATTGGGGACGGTCATGAATATCGTTCAGCATTACAAAGGAAACGGAATCTTTAGCGGGGTCGGCGTTTACAAACTGCTCGGTGTCTCCGTTTAGTGCTGCTCCGTATGTAAGTTTATAGGGCTGAAAATCTTTTATTTCTTTAGAAGCGATCTTGTAATAATAAGTTGTCCCGGGCTTCAGGTTGGTGAGGGTAACGCAATTGATCCTCCCCGCGGGTTTTAATCCCAGTTCGCTTTTGCCAAATGCCGTTTGATGCAGTGCATCGGCTGAAGTTCCATAGCTGACCCAGCTTGCAGCGTTTTTATTGGTGATCCATAAAATGGAGATGCTGTTGCCAAAATTGGTCTGCAGGTAGGGGCCTGCAAGGATCCTGAAGGCTTCTTCTTTTTCAGTTGCAGCAGCCAGGGCTTTTTGAGGGTTTAGCAGGGCCATGCCGCCCAGGGTAAGGCCACCTTTTAAAAAGGACCGCCGGTTATTGCTGAATTCGTTTCCGTTCATGGTATGATTGAATTGGTTGCCGGCAAAGTTGATGTATTTAATAATATGCCGGCTCTCAAAATACATAAAAACGTTATTTTTTATACAAACGGAATGGCTTTTATAAAAACCTCGCAGCGGGCGGCTTCTCGTTCACTCCATTTTTTAAACACCGGGCCGCTTCCCGGCTTATAAATGGTATTGCCGGCATTATTGAAAAAGGGAGCCTATATATGAAGGGTTCCCTTTTTTCCAGAACTTCAACCATCTGTGTTCGCGATAACGCTCGGGCATAATAGATGGTAGCATGAGATAACGAACCTGTTTTCGCGCATTGAAAATTTAACCGGCAGGCGTATGCATGCCGTCCACCGAAGATACAGCGCTTAGCCGCAAAATGGGGTCTAAAACCTCCGCTTCATAGGCCCCCAGCAACCGCTCACTTTTTTTCCCGGAACCAAAGTCTTCGCTGATGGCATAATTTTTTATGAATTGTTTTTTTCTTGCCCCCATGGCGTAATGCCAGCCGCACTGTTCTGAACTGACAAAGATGACCAGTTCGTCCAGGGTCATTAATTGTTTTTCAGGAAAGGGTGTATTGATCTTAAAAACCGCATTGCGGGTTTTGTCGAATACATAACGCACATTGACGCGGAAAATAAAATCATACAGCCCATGCAGGAACAGGTAAGCGATTATTGAATACCCGAGCACGCGGCCGCCTTCGCCCAATTGCTGATAGAAGATATAAACAGCGCCTGCGAGGCCTGCTATTGCTGCTACAAACCAGTACAGGCTTTTTAACAGATGATAATGCGGTTGCAGCGAAACAGATTGCGGCGTTTCTTCAATTTTATATTTATCTCTGGCGGTCATGATTGCTGATGATTTCGTCGATTTCGTTTAAGATGCGCTGCATTGCCCGGGTAGTAACGCCCTGGGCGATAAGGGCTCGTTTTGTTTTCCCGTCTTTCAGGTAGCATATATTCAAAGAAGTATTGGTGGTAAACAAGCCCTGTTTTAACTGATGCAGCTCAAAGCTTTGAAAGTCGGACAGGGGAATCCGAACGGCGGGCCGCAGCAAGGCGGCTTTGGCGCGTATCTCGCGGTTGTTCAGATCAATGACCAGCGACCGAGAGATCATGCCCGCAAACCCTAATGCGGCGAATGCGAGCAAGAGCCAGCCAATAACGGGGTATTTGCCCTCACGGAGTATCAGGTAGCTGAGCAGCGGTAAAAAAATGATCAGCGCAATGGGCAAAAAATAGGAGGGCTTCATTTTGTATACATTGCCCTCGGCTGTAAAGTGTTTGAATGATTGCATGTGCGTTTTTTATCAACTGTTTTGTAGTAAGAAAATAATGTTGCGCACCGGATGAACCGATGCATTACCGGAGTGATGGGTTTTACCTTTGTATGAACGGTTGCTGCTTGCAGAAAAGGGGTGGCCGCGCAACTATTTTATTCCATTTGACCGGTGTCGTCTGATCACCCCGGGCCCGGATTATAAAAGCATAACTGCTGGCTGCTACCGGTTTAGAAGGTTACGTCGTCGGCAATATTTCCGCCCTGCTCTTTTGCAAATCGTTCCGCATATTCTTTTTGCTTCTGTAGCTGATAATCCATATAATGTTGAATCTCGTTACTATTGAACTGCTGGTTTTGTGCGGTCATCCAGTTCATGGCAACAGACTGGAAGTCGGAAAGGTTAATGCCGAAGTGTTCCAGTATCCATTGAGCGCCATCCAACCCGTATTCGTAAGCTGCAGTTCTTGCACCGCAAAGTTCTTCGTAAAAATACCGGTCAGTTTTTAATTTTTCCAGGTTGGCGTTTCCATCCGGTGCGGCTGCAGCAGCCGGTTTCAGGCCGGCCAGTTTGGGATGTTCGCCGGCAATGGCAAAGTATTCGCCATATTTGGTCATGATGCCAAAGCTGGCATCTTCTTTCATCCGTTCCGGCCAAAGGAGGTTTACTTCTTCCCATACCGCTTTTTCAATACCCATGGCTTTCAGGATCGTTTCTTCAGGAATGCCCTGTGTGGTAGCATGTGCAATGCCGGCATAGTCGTACAGCGAAATGCCATGGATTGGTTCGTACAGCGGATTCCCTTCTTCCTGCACCTGGTTAAATCCCTGGGTGGCATAACCGGTAAGCTCCATGGAGTTGGCCATTTCAAATTGTATAAGCTGGTCGTAGTTATGCCCGTTCCACTGAAGGTATAACTGCTTAATGGCTTCTCTTTTTAAGTTCCGTTTTTCGTTTTCACTGAGGACTTCATCCTGGTTGGCCAGCAGTTCTTCATAATGCCGGTTTGCTGCAGCATCAAAGGCTTCTTTGGTGTAATGGGTGCCGTGCTGTGTTTGGGGGTCAAACTGGTGATGATTTCCCGGTGCCGGCATGTCGTTATCATCGTTTGCTTTATTTGCATGCGGGTTGAAGGGCTGATGGAACGGGTTGGCTCCCTGTACTTGTTCTTTTTGCTGTTCAGCTTCGTTGCTGAGGAGATTGTTCAGGAATTTTTTAAACATGATCCTTGCTTTAAAGTGTTATAAATAGATGGTGGTCAGACAGATTTATTGAAATCGTCAAGTTGTCGCTGGTAAAATTTTTCGTTGGAAGCTGCCATATCGGGAACGATCCGGTTCCATTCGTCGAACATGCTCCGCAAATAGTAACGGTAAAGATCCGGGTTCCGGCCGGAGTCGTTATGGTAGGCCTCCAGCAAATGCGCCGTGCGTTCCTCTGCAAGATCCCGTGCAATCCAGCTCAGGCTTTTTGCCAGTGTACTGGGTTCGTAGGTGTTTTGCGTGCGACATGCCGGGCATTGCAGGTAACTGGTGGTGAAATAAATTTTTTCCAGTTCAATGGGCGCGCCACATTGCTGGCATTTGAACTGGTTTTTCAGTTGCGCATGCTCATCCAGGATTTTTTGATACAGGGCTTCGTGGTCCTGCCTGGTGGCGGCTTCAACTTGTTCCTGCCAGTGATTGCAAAAATCCTCGAATCTCCGGTAGCGCTCGGCGCAGGTCTCGCTGAACTGCAGGGTTGCGGTATAGGAAAGACCCGCGTTATCCATCTGGTAATAAAAAGGACGGATCTTTTGTGCTTCTGTTTGCCGGGCTTTTTCCCGCACCTGGTTGATTTGTCCGCGGATGCCGCTCCAAACCTGGCCGATATTGGCTTCATATATGGCATCGGTGCTGCTGCGCATGGCTTTTAGCTCGGGTATGGCCGCCAGGCAGAGCTCTTCAACCCGTTCTTCCAGTTTCTGAAGAAACGCAAACCACCGATCCTGCGTCTCGCGCATCTGCTGTGTCCATTCTGACGGTACCGGGTTCCCGGTCTCTTTTTTGTTGCCAAATAAACCAAACATTGTTTTATGCTTTTTGAATTACCGGAGCGTTGTAATGCTTTGATCCGTTTCTGAACTTTATTGTTCTTTCCGCGGGCCGCGGCCTGCTTTGCCGGCGGCGATCGCGCCTGTTTTACGAGGAAGTGCTGAAAGGTCTTCGTGTTTTTTTGAACGGGTTAAACGCTGGTACCATAATTTGCCGGCTGTTCTTTTTTAAGTGGATACCGCGCCGTATAATCACGAATCGGTTTTATTGATGTTCTCTTGAGTTGTCTTCTTTTTTAATATGCAGCCCATCCGTGAGCGTTACCTGCAAAAATTCGAAACCGCAATAAGCGCAATGGCTGATGCCGTCGTCCTTGGCCCTCCCGGCCCCGCAGTTGGGGCAGGTGCGCGCTCCGATATGGGCTTCTTTTTCTGTTATAGGGCCGCCGTATTTTTCCTGGGCCTGTGCCCTGGCTTTGAGTTTTTCTAAAAAGGATTGTGCTTTCTTTTCTTCCATTATAACTGTGTTAATAGCTCGGCTTTTTTGGCTTTGTATTCTTCATCGTCGATCAGGCCGTTTTCAAAAAGTGTTTTGAGCTTTTGCAGCTTTGCCGTAATGTCTTCCTTGGGTGCGGCTGCCGGTGTTGCAATATCCGTCCGGTTTTGCTGAAGCTGGTTCATCATCAGGCCCATGGCCATCGCCGTTTGCGTCGCATCGTTCAGGACCGTGCCTTTATCCCCGATTGCATTGGCTGTATTGAACTTTGTGAATTTATCCATGTCCGTTACCATATTCATATTGGTAACTTTATCGTAAAACGCGGTTACTTCTTCCGGCAGCGTAACACTGGTAATGATGAACTGCGTCAGCTCAAGGCCCAGGGAAGCAAAATAGGGTTTCAGGTGCGGTTCGATCTTCTTGCCAAGATCGGTTATATTGCCGGCCACAGCGGTTACAGGGATCTGTTCTTTTGCGAGGACTTCTCCGAATTTCGGCGCCACAAAATCGCGCAACTGGGCCTGTAGCTCAAAAATGGTCAGGCGGGGGAATGTGCCGGCATAGGTGCTGAAAAAAGTACCGGGATCTGCGATTTTAATGTCAAAACTGCCAAAGGCTCGTATACGCACCTGTCCAAACCGGGGGTCGTTCATTAAGATGGGTGCAGGCGTGCCCCATTTATTAGTGATAAAATGATGGGTGTTAAAAAAGTAAACATCCGCTTTGAAGGGACTTTCGAAACCATACTTCCATCCCTTAAGCCGGCTGATGATGGGAATATTTTCTGTTGACAGGGTATGCAGCCCGGGCAAGAAAATATCTGCCAGCTGTCCTTCGTTCAGCAATAATGCCTGCTGGCTTTCTCTTACGGTTAATTTAGCGCCATTTTTAATTTCCTTGTCTTTGTCGGCAAATTTCCACATCAGGAGGTTCGGGTCGGGAGTGGGCGACTCGATAATTTCAATAAAAGGTAAGCTCATGTTTTAATTTTTAGATTCCGGTGGACCGGAAAGGTCATTCATTCATAAGTTCCTGCAGGCTCCCTTGCAGATCCTGCCCGTGAATGTACAACCTTTTTGTTTCCCATCCAGGTAAAAGCCGGCAATGAATAAAGAGCGAATGTATGAGTGGTGTTTTTCTGTTTCTTTATGAAACAGCGGGCAACGGCCGGTATCAGGAGAAATATTTGCCTGGATCTTTTTTAACCGATGAAAGCAAATTTGTTTTCAAAGAATTTTCCGACCAGGGGAATGTTTTTTTCGACGCCGTTGATGGCATTCAGCAGGCCGAAGATCCATAAAATAAGGAATGCAATACCGCTCAGGTAGGAAAGAACACTGATCCCGGGAATAAGACGAGTCAGGATGCCAACAGCGATATTAACAACAAGCGATAGGAGGAAAAGTCCGAGGAATTGTCGCAGATGATATTTCAGCAAGCGGTCGGGCTGTTCTTTTCCCTTAATATAGGCGTAAAGCCAGCCGAAAATAGTAAGATAGGAGATTACGGATAGGTCTTTGTTACTCATTTTTTTTTGTTTAAAGCGTAATTGATACCGGGGTAAAACTGCATAGGGATGAGCTTCCGGCAAAATTTTATGCCATTACATAATGGCTACATTCGGAGTAAGGGGTGTCTACAAAATGTCTACAATGATTTTAAATTGTTGATACACATATTTTTATCAAAAGAGTTGGGGTGTTGTTTTTTGGAAGATATAATGCCGGACAGCAAGAATTCTATAAATTCACCTCATGAAAAGCGTTGTAACAGTCCTGGTCTTGTTCTTTTTGAATGCCGGAGCTCAGAATCCCTATATCGACAGTTTGAAAAAAGAGCTGGCCGTGGCTCCCACAACGGGCCTGTATTTTAAACTGGCCGAAGCGTACCGGTACAATGATGACTATGAGCAGGCTGTGGCCACCGCCAAAAGCTATGCCGCAATGGCGGAGTCCCAAAGGAATAACCTGGAGCAAGCGAAGGCTTATGGATTGCTCACGCATATTCAGCTAAACAAAGGCGATTATAAGCTGGCACAGCAGTACCTGGATTCGGCAGAGAAGATCGCGGGGATGTCAAATGCTTCCCTGGTAAAAGATTACGCTCTGCTGGCAAAAGCGGTGTTCTATTATAATATTGATAAAGATGATATGTTGGTTACCCTTTGCCAGCAAATCTTAAAGGATGTAGAGCCTGCCGGCAAGGATCCTTTTCTGATGGCCAAGTGTTATTATTATTTATATGCTGTTTATACCACCTATAATGATTTTCCCAAAAGCCTGTATTATGCAAGCAAAGCAGCAACAGCGGCGGCCGCGGCAGGCGATCAAAACCTGCTGAGTTCTGCCTATTCGGCGCTTGCCGTCGTGTATCCTTACCGGTACGACAAAGAAAAAAAGCAGGCCGATCTGGACTCTACCATGTATTATTCGCGGGCCGCCGGTGACCTGTTCTTTAAGTACCCCGGAAAAGTGGCCTATCATACCTATGCGCTGGCACGGATGAACCTTTCGAGCTATTATCTCAAGTATGATACCGCCAACGATCCGCAGATCCGCCAGGTCATTACAGATACCCTTCGGTCGGTGCTTCAGTTTGCCGCAAAGGGGGTGGCAGATAACCAGGATATTATTGCCAGTTGTTATGGCATGCTGGGAACATTGGCCAGGCGCGCTAATGATTTTGCCCAGGCAGAGCGTTACTACCTGCAGGCCAAGCAAACGCTGGATACAGCAGCCAAACCATTTTACCATACCCGCAACACCCTGTTATCGGATATGGCGGCCCTGTATGCCGCGCAGGGGCATTACTCAAAGGCTTATGAACTGGAAAAGGAACTGCTGGAGAACAATACAAAGTTATTTGATGAAGACCAGGCGCTGATGGTGAATAAGCTGGAAGCGCAATACCAGGCGGCGAAAAAAGAGCAGGAAGTGCAGGTGTTAAAAGACAAGGCCCGCAGCCAGCAGAAGGCGCAGCATCTCTATTTCGGTCTGGCCGGCATCGGGTTGCTGGGCGCCTTTTTTATGTTCCGCTCGTATCATTTTAACCTGAAATATTCGGTGGAACGTGAGAAAAAGCTGGAGGCGGAGCAGCATGATGCGCAAACCCGTCTGCGTCTGCAGCTGGCAGAAAGCGCACGCTTAAAAGCCGAACAGGAATTGCTGGAACTGCAACAGCAAAAACTACGCGACGAGATCATGATGAGCCAGTTGCAGGTGCAGCATAAAAACGAATTGCTGCTACAGCTGAAAGAAAAATTAAAGGAAGCGCAGCCGGTGAATATCCAGCAGATCATCCGGGATGAAGATTTACTGGATGGCGATTTCGAAAAAGCCCAATTCAGTATCCAGGAAGTGCACCCTAACTTTTTTAAAAATATCCATGAACGTTCTGTTCAAAAGCTTACCTCGCTCGATCTGAAGTATTGTGCCTATTTATACCTGGGTATGGATACCAAGCAGATTGCCGGGTTGCTGCACGTGGAGCCCAAAAGTGTACGCATGACCAAGTACCGGTTAAAACAAAAATTTGATCTTGACAAAGAAACCGACCTGGTCGCATTCCTGAAGGGGATTGCCTGAAAATGCCGGTCTCAGGCAAGTTCCAGTATTGTCTGTTTGAGTTCGTTGAATGTTTCTTCCGAAATAGCAACCATGTAAGCGAAGGAACCGTTGGTAAATCGGCTGCTGATCAGTTCCGACAAGTATTCATTTGCTGAAGGAGACAGTTCTTTTTGAGAAGCGTGCAAAAACACATAAGAAAGATTATTATTCACGTGCCGGGGTTGAACCACAAGCTTGTAGCAGTACATAAACAGAAGTTTTTGCAAAGATAATCAAAAGACCAACTGCTAAACCCCGGAACGGCTTTTTCTTAGCGCTATAAAGCTGGCGCCCCGGTATTTTCAACAGCACTTATCCTGTCGGAACCTTTTGGAGCGATTCAAATGAATAAGATTTGCCAGGCTACTAAAGTTGCAACATATCTGAAATCAGTTCATCCTTCAGCGCTGCCAGTCTTTCCTGGCCACTGCTGTCATTTACCAGCAGGATAATGGCTGCATCATTATCCGGATAGAGATAGCAAAGGGCAGTAAAACCACATCCGTCTCTTCCTGTATGCATAATGAAGGGCAGGCCATTATCTTCCTTGCCCAACATCCACCCCAATCCTATACTCATGCCATCCGGTTTTGTAAAAGTAACAGTATGGCTCAGGTTAATGGCGGGATTTTTCCTGTTTAAATTAAAGGCAGCATACCGAAGCATGTCCGCCGGGGTCGAAAACATAGATGGTGCGGCTCTGAACCCATTATCGGGGATAAATGTCAAAACTTTACCCTGCTCATCGTGGCCTGGTACCAGTTGTGTTTCCTCTTTTGATGTCAGCCGGGGTTTGGTATGTACGATTCCTGCCTGGTCCTTCAGGAGAGCAGTAATCAACTGATCGAACGGCTTCTGATAAACACGCTGTAAAATTGCGATAAGAACCATCATCGCGTTTCCGTTATAACGATACCTGGTTCCGGGAACTGTATCCAGTGTAAAATGATGCATATCCCGATACAGGCTATCAACGGTATATGCCTGGTAAAATTTCCGGAAGGCTTCGGGTTTCAATTTGGAAACACTGTCTATATATTTATCGTCGTAATCTCTCGACATGGCAGGCAAGGCAGAAGTGTGGTTGGCCAGATCTACCAGCCGAACCGGGTGCCCCTTGTACTGTAAATTGGGGTAGCTGCCGGGCAGATACTTCCGGATATCATCGGTTAGTTGTACTTTCTTTTCGATAACTGCCTGGGCCAGCAGGATACCTACGAAGGTTTTTGCGATTGAACCCAGGCCGAATAACGAAATAGGTTGACTGATGGGGCCTGTTCCGTGATGAAAAGTATACTGATGCGGTGCGCCGTTTTTGATGATGCCGATCGACAAGTCGAATGTTACCGGAGATTGCATATAATGCTCAGCTGCGCGCTGAACCAAACGGTCAAGCGGCGTTTTTAGCGGGTTATCACTTTTAATAGCTGATTGCGCCTCTTGTCCACTGCAGTACTGCGATAAAATGGTCAGTATAATAAAGATTTTTAGGTGCATTGATTTCATATTCGTGTATAATAGTAAGGCTTGAAATAAAGGTACATAAAATCCTTCTTTCTTAGCAATCAGGTCTTTCAGCCGCAGGGAGCCTATTCCGGTCCTGAGCTCAGGGAACATTCAATTACGCTACAATCTTTACCCGGTCAAACAGCCTTTGTTGTAATAGTGAAAACTACAGGGGATACGCGCTAATTTGGATTGGGGATTGGATGGATCTTTACTTTGCATATGGCCATTGCAGTGCTGTTCTTTGTTTTTAGTGTAACCGTCGCTTCTCCCGGAGCGATACATTTGATGTTCCCATCCTGGTCAATAGTGGCTACAGACTCAGGAGCGATAGAAAAAATGAGATCCTTTCTGTTGGCATTATCTGGATTGTAACTGTAAGTGACATATGCAGGGGTCTGGCCCACCGCAAACGCGTATTCATCTTCCATGAATTGGACCGATTCAATATATAGGTACTCAACCGTTAAATTTATTTTCACCTCAACGCCATCGACTTTACTTTTACCGGTAATTTGGCAGGTGCCTTCTTTTATTCCGTAGACTGTTTGGCCGTCTACAAATGCAATGGAAGGGTCGGATGAGGTCCATATTATTGTACTATCGTAGGTATTTGCCGGCGTTAATTGATACTCTATTGTAAAATGGTTGCTGACTTTCAGCGTGGAGATCGCATTGGTTACCGTTATTGAAGACAGCGGTGCCGGTTTGGCCGAGCGGTCTTTCTGGCAAGCGTAAATGCCCAGCAGTAACAGTAAAAGCGTTAGATTTTTCATAATAGTTGTTTTAGTAATTATGTAATATTGTTTTTCACCGAGATCTGTTTGTTGTTCTTTCAAATGTTGCTGTTGTTAATACGATCTCCCGGTAACGAGTTACGACCGGTTGCTTTTGGCCTGATTCAGGATGTGTCCTTTTTAATAAGCAAAAGCGTTTTGGTGCCCGAACCGCGCGGCATGACCGAGGCACGAAAATACTGGATTTACAGGATAAATATAGAATATGTGGAAGTTGTAATCTTCTGTAAATGAAAAAACACAGCATTTTGGGGCTCTTGCTGGAATTCAATTTGTCCGTAAAAAAATGAATTTGAGGTAACGGTTGAGGTTGCTTTACATCAGCGGCAATCGGTTTAGCTTGTCATCTATGGAATGAACAGGTAGGAGAAGCTACAGTAAGACAGCTTATATTGGTCTGGTTTTAATTATTTCAAATCGGGATTTGATCCGAAGAAACGGCTTTTCAATTAAAAAATATGATACAATCGCCGACACAATTGTAAAGCCCAATGAGTACATAAAAGTAAATACTGGGTCCTTTGGCGCTAACCTAATGTGTTTTACAATGTACAACGCAATCGCATTTCCCAACAAATGATATACATATAGTCCGTAGGACCTTTTGCCCAGAAAAACAAATAATTTAAAGGAGAGTACCCTCTTCAAAAATATATTATTTAATGCGGTATATAGAAAGAATGACGTACAAACACCAACTAGTGTATACAGCAAAATCAGCGAATATGAGATGGTTTCTACTCCTGGAAGCAGCGATATAATAAACAGTAGTGCGCACGCAATTAAAAATAGAATGAATGAATTTACTTTTTTAAATAACCGATCAAAACCGCCAAATCCGATAACCATACCCAGCAATATAGATTCAAAATGTGTAACCGGGAGTACCCAAATTGCAGGGTGATCAGCGTGGTGTTGTATAAAAACCAGTCTTATGATATTTAATACAACAAACGAGATTGCCAAAACATAAATTCTTTTCTTTGTTGCGATGCCCATCAGCAACAGCACCATAAAAGGAATGAACACGTAAAATTGTTCTTCATATGATATCGTCCATAAGTGACTAACAAACGGAAGTGGATTGTATCCATATACAGCCGCAATAATATTATCTGTAAACGTCAATAGACCAATAATCCTGATTTTTGTACTATAACCCAAATCACCTCCGGAAAACATGTACACAGATACAGACAGTAGTATAAATAATATATAAATTGGCCATATTCTAAAAATCCTTCTAAGGTAGAATTTTTTAAAGTTTATAACTCCTGTTCTATCGAACTCAATCGTTAGAAGTTTAGTAAATAAGTACGCTGATAACGCAAAAAATAGATCAACACCAATCCATCCGGTCTTGTGAAGCACAGAAATTTCTTTTACATCAACAAAGGAGGTTGTATGGTGAATAAAGACCAATAAAAATGCAAAGAATCTAAGACCATCAAGTTCAGGCATATATACTCTTTGCGATAAAGTTTTGTAGTTCATCCGGTTAAACAGAATGGTTTGCTTTGAAATAAAAAAAATGAGGCATAAATTTAGCAAGCAAAGCTATCCAAAGTCAATATTGGGGTAATTTTGCCTGTAAATGAAAAAACACAGCATTTACGCTGTGCTTTAGTAGCCTCGACAGGAATCGAACCTGTATCTGGAGCTTCGGAAACTCTTATACTATCCATTGTACTACGAGGCCATACCGCTTAAGGGTCGGCAAATATAAAGAACTTTATTACAATTACACCAAATTATTGTGTATGTTGAAATAAACCGGCTGCATTGGAGGCAAAAATCTTGATGGCAATGGCCAGCAGGATCACTCCGAAAAATTTCCGGATGGCGATAAGGCCGCTCGGTCCCAGTAATTTGGCCAGCCGGGTAAGGGATTTTAATACAATATAAATGATCAGCAGGTTGAGCAGGATAGCGATCAGGATGGTTACTTCTTTGTAGTTGGCTTTTAACGACATGATCGTAGTCAGCGTGCCGGAACCGGCAATCAGCGGAAAAGCCAGAGGCACCAGGGTAGAGGCTTTCACATCTCCGTCCGGTTTAAAAAATTCCACGCCCAGCACCATTTCCATGCCGAGAATGAAAATGACGATGGAGCCCGCTACGGCAAAGGATTTTACATCCAGCCCCAGTACATTCAGGATGGGCTCCCCAAGAAAAAGAAAGAGGATCATGAGGGAACCGGCAATCAGGGTTACTTTGAATTCCCGGATGCCACCGATCTTGTTCTTCATCGAAATCAGGATGGGAATAGATCCGATGATATCAATGATGGCAAAAAGTGTAAAAGTAACAGTGAGTATGGCTTTATAATTCAATGAATCCATGCCTGAAGGTTTTCCTGCAAAGGTAAATTGTTAGGGGTATAAAACCGTTGAATACCGGATCTGCGGACGCGAACGATGGGGCTTACCGGAATATTCCGCTTACCCCTGCAGACCTGGTACCGTTTAAAATAAGGACCCTGCTGTAGAAAAGGCTGCCATAAATGGTGGTTACTGATCGCCGAACCGGAGATGACGGAAACAAACCTGCTCCTGTTCATTCACTGGTGATGGAAAGAACCGGTGCCGCCAGCCCTCGGAACGGTAGGGGACCGGCTTACGGAAAACCGGACCTGCATAACAAAAACTATGGTATTCCCCGTTTTCGCCGCAGGGATCGGCCGGCGCCGGAAAAGCGGCTATCAGCGCCGGAGATAACTGTTTTCCGCAATATTCCATATCCAGCATTGACCCGTTCACACAACAGATTACCGCTTCGAACCCGGATTGAAAAAAATGCCGGAGATAGATCCGGGAATCCATCTGCCAAAGGGGAAAAAGGCCCTTCATAGCAACCTGCTGCAACTGTTGCTCCCGGTATTGCCGCAGGTCCTCCAGAAAGAGGTCGCCAAACGCCACGGTATGGATCCCTTCCTGTTTTGCCTGCTTCAGCACCCGCCGCATTTCCGTTTCATAACTGTGCCGGGTACTGGTGGAAACATCTATTTTCAGCAGCGGGATGCCGGCGCTTAAGGCCTGTGCGGTGATAAGGGACTCGGGAATCTCATGCATCGAAGACCTCCGGTCTGCATTCAAAACCGTCAGCAGGTAGCGGACCTCATACAGCCCCTCCTGTTGCAGGCGGTACAGGGTGTAAGCGGCATCCTTGCCGCCACTCCAGCTAAGCAGGATCGGGATTTTTTTTTGCACCGGCGCTATAAGTTGATAAGAAGACCGCCCATAAAATTAAAGCGCCTTGTATTATACCCCGGTGTGTCAAAATAGACCTGGTCTGTCATATTCCTGAAGTCAGTATATATTTTGACTTTGGGCGTAAAAGCATATGAAGCATAAAAGTCAAGGGTGTAATAATGCGGTAGTACCGGTGTCCCAGCATCAAACTCGCCCTTAAGGCGATTGCCGATAAAGCGGAACGCAGGATTGATCGTAAGCTTTTTTACGGGAGTGAGCACCAAGCTGCTGTTGAAGATGAAATTAGGCCGGCGATAGAGGTTATTGATCGAGCCGGAATTATTTTTGCCCTGACCATCCACATAACTCAGGTTGTTTGAAAAGCTTCCGATCTGGCCTATTGCTATAGAACTCTCCATTTCAAAGCCGTAGTCATGTTGCTCGTTCTGGTTCATATAATAACTTTCAAAAGTGGTGGCGTCGGTATAATAAATAATCAGATCTTTAATATCTCTTTTAAAACCTACAATGCGGAACCAGCTTCTCCCCTCGTCAAAATTTGTTTGTACACCTGCTTCATAGTTAGTGCTTTTTTCCGGCTTCAGTTCGGTTGTTTTATTATGGTATTCGCCGTACAGTTGGTACAGGGAGGGCTCCCGGAAGCCACTCGATATATTCACAAATAATTTGGTGTTATTACTGATATTATAGGATGGATTAATGGAAAATGTGGCATTCGATCCGTACTTGCTGTTCTTATTGACCCGTATCCCCATTTCGTTATTAAATCCTTTTAAATCCAACAATAGAAGCGAAATGTATCCAGCAAAATTATTGAACCTGGCAGCGTCTTTTCCAAGAGGGGCTGCTTCGTAGGGGCCGAAGGACGAAATACTTTTATATTGCTGGTCGGTATTGATTGCCGTATACTGAAGCCCGGCCAGAAACGAAACATGACTACTGAAATAATAGTTGCCAAAAAGATCGGTGATGTAGGAATGCCCCTTGTATAAACCATAGGACCATTTCGCAAACCCGCCAACATGAGCGCTATCGTCGCTATATACTCTTTCACTGCTGACGATGCTTTGAGAAAGTGTGATTGCTGTTTGGGTACTCTTGTATTGTAGCTTCAGCGTATTTATCAGATTTTGGCTGTTAATACGGTAGTCCCTGTCGTCCGTAAAAGCCCCCGCATCGCCATCGGCTTTATATTTACTGAACATTCCCATATAGGCTGCGGAAAACCGATTGGATATTTTATAACCAAGATTAGCCTGGATATTATTTTGATTGAATCCATCCCGATCAAAATTGTTACTTTTCATGCTGTCATATGCAGCAGAAAATCCTTTGGAGTTGATCTGGTTGTACGAAATATTATAGTCGAACCGATCAATGGTGCCCCTGATCCCGATATTGCCTTTGAAAGTTTGGTAGGAACCATAGCTCAGATGTGCATTGGGCATTATTTTATCCGTTCCGCCTTTTTTAGTAACAATATTGATGACGCCAGCCATGGCGTTGCTTCCCCAAAGGGTGCTTTGCGATCCTTTGAGGATCTCAATCCGTTCAATTTGCCCGACATTGATGTTGTTGATGTCAATTGGCGCACTGCTGTTCTGCGAAGGATCATTGATCGGGATTCCGTCAATCAGGATCAGCGTATTGCCCGTAGCGCTTCCTCTGAAATAAAGTTCCTGGTTACTTCCAATGGTATTATTTGCTCCTGCAGTAAAAATCGCGGCCTGTGTATTAAGGATTTCGGTTAGTGACTTGTCTAAATTCCGCTGCAGTGTCGTCTGGTCAATGATCGTTACCACCTTGCCTGTCTGGTTTTGTTTTAACGGAGTTTTCGAAGCTGTAACGGATACTTCATCGAGGTTTGCCGTTTGCTGATCCTGTGCCAGCAGCTGGCCGCTGCAAAACACAGCAGCCATCATTAAAATCGTTTTCTTCATTTTAAATGGATCTTAAATGACTGCTTCCGGTGGAAATAAAATAGCAGGAGACTGTTCAATCGGGTAAGGCTTATTACCCGCTCAAATGCCGCTCATATTATACTTTTCTCCCGAAAGCTGAATATTGTTCTTTCCGCGGTGACGGAATACCGGTCTGGCAGGTCTTCTGGCTTGGGGATTACTTTAAAACCTTCCCGCAGCGCAAAACGCCGCAGTGGTATCTTTTAAAGCGGTCTTCTTATCTTATCCGGATAATAAAGAACCCCTTACAGCTACGGGGATAGCGCCGGACTTACACCGGACTTCCCTTTTCATTCCCGCTTACGGGAAACCAGATCCGGTGCAAAAGTAAGGTTCCCGGTTTGATGTACATTATTTTTTTTAGTAATCGGAAAAAGCACGCGGACACAAGGGGCTGTTACACCGGCAACCCCATTTTTTCAGGAAGAAGAAAAGTTGTAGCGCCGTTGATTCAAAGCCGGTGTACAGTTTTGAAGCGGCTTTAAGCCGGTCTGCAGGACCACCGGATGATGGAGGTGCAGCGTTTGCCGCCGGAGCATTTTTTTACAGAAACCGGAGACGGGCAACCGCATCCCGGGTAAAGGACGGCGGATTGCAGCATGTAAGAGTATCTCCGAGCTGTACCCGGTTGGTGATGGTAACCAATGAATACCCGCAGACCAAAAAAGCATGCTTTAAGCAGGAGGCAATCAATATTTGTTTATCAGCCCTGTTCATTGAACCCGATTTTCTGCCTTTTCGTCTATTTTTGTGAAATGAAGAATACATTTCTGACATTAACCGCTTTGGGAATAACCATCACCGCCGGCGCCCAGGTAAAATGGAGCCTGGAGCAGTGCGTGGAGTATGCGGTGGAACACAATATATCGGTTAAACAGGCCGATGTACAGGCCCGTATGGACCGGCTGACACTGGACCAGAGCAAGGCGGCGTTATATCCAACGGCCAACTCCCAGCACAGTGCCGGGTATCAATTCGGACGTTCTATTGATCCTACTTCCAACCAGTTTACAACCAATGAAATTCTTTTCGCCAACCATTCGCTGAATATAAATGCAGACCTGTTCAACTGGTTTCGCAAGCGGAATACCGTGGCCGCAAACGGGTTTTCCTATGAAGCGGCCGTAGCAAAATTTGACAAAGCCCGGAACGATGTGGCGCTGAATGTGTCCAATGCCTACCTGGCTGCTTTATTATCGCATGAGCAGATCAACGTGGCAACGGTACAGCTGCAGCAAAGCCGTGAGCAACGCGATAACGTGAATAAACAGGTGCTGGCCGGGGCGCTTCCGGAGCTGAACCTTGCGGAAATGGAAACACAGCTGGCCAATGACAGTGCAACCCTGATCAGCGCGCGTGCGGATTACCGGCTACGGCTGTTGCAACTGCAGGCCTTGTTAAACCTGGATGCGGCAATGGCCTTTGATGTGCAGGCCCCCCCGGTTGACAGTATTCCCGTAGAGCCACTGGCCGAACTGGACCCTGCGGCGGTGTTCGCTTCCGCACTGGTAAACCTGCCCCAGCAAAAGATCAATGAACTGAATGTAAAAGCAGCAGAAAAGAATGTGCTGGTAACAAAAGCGGCCATGTATCCTTCATTCGGATTATTTGGCGGTTTGGATTCCCGATACTCAAATGCACAGAAGCTGATTCCCGATTCCTATCAGAAAGGAATTGTACCAATCGGGATTATAATGCTGGACGGCAAACATTATCCGGTAACCTCAATTGAACCCCAGACTTATCCGGTCAGTTTTAAAAAAGGGAACTATTTTAACCAGTTGTCCGCAAACTTCAGCCAGAACCTGGGCATTGGGCTCAACATTCCGATCTTTAACGGCAACCAGGCCCGCACCAACTGGAAGAAAGCTAAACTAAATGTGGAATCGCAGCAACTGCTCCAGGAACAGGATGCGCAAACCCTGAAGCAGGATATCTACCAGGCGCACACCAACGCCATTGCGGCCATTGAAAAATATAATGCTGCTCGGATCGCCGCAGCTTCGGCTCAAAAAGCCTACGATTTTGCCCGGAAGCGGTTCGAGGTAGGGTTGCTGAAACCGATCGATCTGATCACCAACCAAAATAATTTATTCAAGGCAAAAATAAATATGCTTTCAGCCCAATACGACTATGTATTCAAGCTGAAGCTGCTGGAGTTTTACAAAGGGCGCGGTATTAAATTGCATCATTAACGGAGATCCCGTTTAAATTTTGATCATGAAAAAGAAATGGAAGCGAATTTTATGGATAATAGCCGGTGTAATTGTATTGCTGGTGTTGTATGCATTGTTTTCCGGTAAGGATAAAAACCTGGTAAAAGTTTCTGCGGAGAAGGCGGCGATCCGCTCCATCACGGAAACCGTAACAGCCAGCGGACAGATTTACCCGGAATACGAAGTGAAAATAAGTCCCGACGTGAGTGGTGAAATTACGGAGCTCAACGTGCAGGAAGGCGACAGCGTGCGGAAGGGGCAGGTGCTGGCAAGGGTATATGCCGACAACTACGCGCTGGACCGCGACGAGGCTTCGGCGCGCGTGGGCCAATCACAGGCGAATGTGGCCAATAGCCAGGCGGCGCTCGGCGTTCAGAAAGCTACGCTGGAACGGGCGCAGCAGGCCTATAACCGTAACAAGCAGCTGTACGATGACCGGGTGATCTCAAAAGCTGAATTTGAACAATACGAAACTGACCTGGCATCCGCTAAAGCCAGTTATAACGCCAGCTTACAGAATATCCGCAGTTTACAGGCGGGGGTACGCTCCTCGCAAACAGGGCTGGTGGCAGCCAATAAAGTATTGGGCCGGGCTACCATTTTTTCTCCTATCAGCGGTATTATTTCTTCGCTGAAGGTTGAAAAAGGCGAACGGGTAGTGGGTACCGCTCAAATGGCCGGTACGGAAATGATGACAGTGGCCGATATGAATACCATGGAAGTGCGTGTAAATGTGGGGGAAAATGATATTGTAAAAGTAAGCATTGGCGACAATGCCGATATTGAGGTAGACGCATACAGCGGACGGAAATTCACCGGCATCGTTACCAAGATTGCCAGCAGTGTGAAAAGTGCGTTAACGACCGGCGCCGCAACCAGCAACGACGTAACAAACTACGAAGTACGTATCCGGATCGATAAACATTCTTACCAGGACCTGATCGATCCCGAGAAGCCAAGAAAATTTCCTTTCCGGCCGGGAATGAATGCGAGTGCCGATATCAAAACCAAGCGGAAAGAGAACATTGTTACGGTTCCGATTTCAGCAGTAAATGCCCGGGTAAAGGGAAGCGACAAAAGTCTGAGCGATACCCGCAAAGAGCAGCAGGAACAGAAAGGCAATGGGAATAACAGCCCGGAAGAAGAACGCAGTGCCGGCGAAATGGAAGAAGTGGTATACCTGGTGATGAAGGACGGTGTGGTAAAAAAACGGATTGTTAAAACCGGGATACAGGATATTAATTATATCGAGATCGCCAGCGGGCTGAAGGCAGGAGATGAGGTGGTTACCGGTCCCTACAGTGCCGTTAGTCAAACCTTAAAAGATGACACCAGGGTAAAAGTGGTACCGAAAGAAGAACTGTTTAAGGCAAAATAGCTCCCAGCTCTCAGCAATCAGCGATCAGCGCTCAGCAATCAGTGACAATGAACTGATAACTGAGCGCTGATCGCTAATAACTGAAAATTTAACTCAAATCTCGAATCTCGAATCTCAAAACCCAAAACTTAACCCGATATTCCAGTTGATACCGGCCTGGGGGAAATAATAATTCTCGGTGGTATAGGCTCCTCCTGCAAGGTAGCTATAGGTATAACCGTTGTTCTCATATTTTTTATCCAGCAGGTTGTTTACCATGAGAATGATCCCAATTTGCTTAAATGTTTGGGAGCTGGTCTGGTAACGCAAGCGAAGATCGGTAAGCGCATAGGGGTTGATGCTTTTTTGTTGGTCAGATGCGTTATCCAGGTATTGGCGGCTTACGTATTTTTCCAGCAGGTCGATAAAAAAATGATGATGGCCCGAGATCTGGTACAGAGGTTCCAGTGTCAGGCTTGCTCCGGCAACCGTGTTGGGAGAAAAAGAAATATCGGTGTTCCGGTACGCCTTGGCTACCTGTCCGCCATTATCATAATCATCGCCGTATTGTGTAATGGCTTGGATTTTGTTCTTACTGAATGTAGCGTTGGCATTCAGTTGCAACCACTGCAGCGGTTGTAGCCCGGCTGTAAATTCAAGACCGGCCCGGTAACTGTCGGGAACATTGGTACGGGCATAGGCGCCCACATCATTGATCTTGCCGGTAAGGATCAGCTGGTCCTTATAACGCATATAATAGCCGTTCACACCGGCCTGGAAAACGGGGGTACTGTACTGGTAGCCGGCTTCCAGATCCTGCAGTTGTTCGGGTCGCGGTTTTTCTGTTTCCGATGCTTCAAAATCGTCCCGGTTCGGTTCTTTATTGGCAATGGCATAGGATGCATAAAGTTTGCTGGATGCCCCATTGCCATGATGAATAAAATAACTTGCTCCAACTTTAGGATTAAAAAACCGGTACCTGTTTTCGATAGGAGGAAGGGAAGGGGATTTCCGGAACCCGTTGATGGTATAAGCTACATTGCGGTACTGCAGGTCTGCAAAAGCGTACAGGTCGGGAAGCAGCTGTTGCTGTAATTTCGCGTATACATTGTAGTCATTTTTAAAAGCCGTCAGGCGGTACCACCGGTAATCCAGCGGAACGCCGTATGCCGCCCACTTTACAAAACCATAATGTCGGCCGTCGTACCGGGTATATGCGCCTCCAAAAACAAATTGCGTACGGGAGGTGTGGTAGGTAGTAGAAAAAACCGTCCCGTAATAATAATTGTCCAGCCATAGCTGCCGGGTAAGGTTCACCTTGCGCAGCGTGTCGCCGGGTGCTTTTACGTAATCCGGAATTCCATAGTCTGCAAACGCTTCATCTTTTTTGTACTCGTTATAATAGCCCTTGCCTCTTGTTAAGAAGGTTCCGATATTCAGGTCCCAGTTGGAGTGAAGCTTTTGATTGAGAAACAGCTGGTAGTAATCCTGCCAGTAGTTGTCTGTCTGGTCCTTATAATAAACGCCGTCACTGATTGCGCCCAGTGTATTGGTATTCCGGCCCTGTTTTTCCAGTTCCTTTTGGTAATTAACCGGCTGGTCCTTGTCGGTAAACACAATGCCCAGTCCGTTCCAGGCCTGTCCGGTCCGTTCTTTACCGGTAAGGTAATTGAATTTGATATTAGTGGCTTCATTTTTTGAGGTCCAGGACCCGATCACATGGGCTGCCAGCAGATCTGAGAAAGCACGGTCGATATAGCCATTGGAGCTGAGTTTGGACAGCCGTACATCAAACTGGAAACCGCCCTTTAATAAACCGGTGCCGGCCTGCAGCGTGTGTTTCCAGGTATCAAAGGAACCATAGGAATTGCTCAGGGATACTCCCGGTGTTTTACTTTGTTCGAGGTTGGCAATATTGATAGAACCGCCAAAGGCGCCGGAGCCGTTGGTAGAAGAACCCACGCCGCGCTGAATCTGCACGGTAGTAGTGGAGGATGCCAGATCCGGCAGGTCTACAAAAATAGCCGCCTGCGATTCGGCATCATTAACCGGTATGCCGTTCATCGTTACATTAATGCGCGTCATATCCGTTCCGCGGATTCTTAACGAAGAGTAACCCACACCGGCACCGTCGTCTGAGTTTACGACCACTGATGGCGTCTGGTTCAACAGGTAAGGCATGTTCTGTCCCAGGTTTTGTTTTTCGAGATCTCTGGAGGTAACATTGGAGGTGGCAAAAGGCGCTTTGTTACTGAGCCGCAGCGACCGCACCTCAACCGGCGACATTAAATAAAAACTGTCAGCTTTTGCTGTGGTAGAATCGGTTTGAGCAAAAGCGATCTGTGCTGCCCCTAGCAGGCAGCCGGAAATGAAAAGCCTCTTCATTTGTTTTTTTCATTTTTTTGACTCCACAGTTATTTGCGGAGCGGGTTAAAAAAAATAATGAGAGGGAAATGCTGAAAAGAAAGGAACCATCCTTCCCTGCGCAGGCATTACCCTGATCAGGTTTACGGGTATCATCTCAGCCGTCAGCCCCGCTTGCGCGAGGATCCAGCACCCCGGGAACCAGAAGCAGTATAAAATAATCATCATACTGCGTCTTAAAAATCTCATTCAAACTGGCGGTATTGCCAGCGATGCTCTTATGAACGGCGCAAAGCTATTGAAATTTAACGACAAAACAATCTGTTGCCTAAAAATCGAGCGGCTGGTGTATTCCTGCTGTATTTTGCGGGTTATAACGCAGCGCCGTTGAGAGTATTTGAAAAAAGACGCGCCATTTAGCAAAAATTTGACATACTACTCCACAAAACCCATTGTTTGTAGCGGTAACCACGTACCTTTGCGCGGTTCGTTTGAAGGGAATACATTTTGTAATGTTTGCTACCTGATCTGCTAAGCAATCGCTGTATCTGGTTTACAGGCCTCTCCTTACACTGTTTTTTTTCAAAGATTTTTTATTTTAAATTTTTTTCATTTTTATGAACATTTATGTTTCAAATTTAAGCTTCATCGTTCGGGATGAAGATCTCAGAGAGTTTTTTGTTGAGTATGGTGAAGTAAGCTCCGCACGGGTGATTACCGACAAAGCTACCGGCCGCAGCCGTGGTTTTGGATTTGTGGAGATGCCGGATGATGAAGCCGCCCGTAAGGCGATCAAAGAACTGGACGGCGGTACTGTAGACGGACGCGCAATTAAAGTTACAGAAGCCCGGCCGAGAGAAGAAAAGAGCAATAACCGCTCTTATGCCAGCAAATGGTAAGCCCCGCTTTTTAAAATAAAGCAGTAGATCCGAATATGCTTCGGCATATTGCGGGTACAATTAAAGGAATGTCAGCGCCGCCATTGGCCGGATCTGACATTCCTTTTTTATAAGTGACTTCCGGAATTGAATATTAAAACAATAAAAATGTAAAGTATTTATGCAATTGTTTTGTACGTTCAGATTTTTGTCCTATATTTGCAGTGCGAGGTAGAGCAGCGGTAGCTCGTCGGGCTCATAACCCGAAGGTCCCAGGTTCGATCCCTGGCTTCGCAACTAAAGGATAAAACCCGCTATAGTAGCGGGTTTTATTTATATTAACCCTTCTAACTTGTATATCCATTTTAAAGGTGACCGCATGGGATAACGCGTGAATTCCAATGGATCTTATAAATCGTTGGATACGTTTATGATTACTTTTTGTTTAATACCGGCTGTCAGAGAAATTGTTCCTTTGTCAGAACACTGGTCTGCAGTTGATGCGAGCTATTCTGAGTGGGGTGTTGGCCGGCATTTAAAAGGACACCGGGCCTCTCCGGGATCGGGTTTAAGAATGAGGCGGTCGCTTAGCAGGGCGTATCGGTATCAGCTATATTTTTAAGGTATCAGATGCAATGTTTGAAAAAGAACGGTCACAGGGCCGCGGGGTGCGATAGGCTGGCTCCGGTATGTTGTTGCGGATCGTAGAGGAGGAACCATCGGAATGGATGATGGTTGTAACAGCAAAAAACAAAAAAACAATCGCCTTTTCATGAATGCCGGAGCCGGACTGGCAGATTTAAGGTTAGAATGGCACGCGTTTATAATGGATGATTAACGGTCCATTGGCAGCCGAGATGTATTTATGCGGCAAAAGTTAATTCTGTGTTTCAGTGGTTTCTTTGAGTTATTTTTGCAGTTATGAAATCCGGTTTTGTAAATATATTTGGCAAGCCCAATGCAGGAAAAAGTACCTTGCTGAACGCATTGATGGGGGAAAAGTTAGCCATTGTTTCATCCAAAGTGCAAACCACCCGGCATCGGATCAAGGCGATCCTGACCGAACCGGATTATCAGATCATTTTCTCGGATACGCCCGGCATCATCGAGCCGAAGTACAAATTGCATGAAAAAATGATGCAGTCGGTAAAAAGTGCCCTCGAAGATGCCGATGTGGCGCTGCTGATCGTGGATGTGAACGATAACTGGGAGGAAAGCGATCAGATCTTTTCCGGGCTGAAGCTTAGGGTGCCTTGTGTGCTGGTGATCAATAAAATAGATAAAGCGCCCGCAGAGAAAATAGCGGCCTGCATGGAGTATTTCAGGGAGAAACCCTATTGCAGGAGGGTAGTGGCCATCTCCGCGTTGAAAGGGGCGGGTATCGACCAATTCATCCAGCCGGTGGTGGAATTGCTCCCGGAAGGCGAGCCGTTTTATGATTCCGACGATATCAGTGACCTGCCCACCAAGTTTTTTGTCAGCGAGCTGATCCGGGAAAAGATCTACGAAGTGGCGCAGGATGAGATCCCTTATCATACCGCTGTTTTAATCAGGGAATTTAAGGAGAAACAGACCCTGGTAAAGATTGTGGCCGATATTATCGTGCACCGGGAGACTCAAAAGGCAATCCTGATCGGGGAAAAGGGCAGCATGGTAAAAAAGATCGGGATGGCTGCCCGAAAAGATATCGAAGCATTTTTGAACCAAAAAGTATTCCTGGAGTTATTTATTAAGGTGAAACCTAAATGGCGCGACAACGAATTGTACCTGAAAGAATACGGGTATGGCTCCTGATCCGGCCAAAGGTTAAAAAATCCCCAAAAAATAAAATTGCAGGACTGACAATATTTTATCATATTTGTTATTAAATATTTTTCGCCTTGCCCGGAAGGCTCATTCGAAAAACAAAATTTGCGTTGCTCGCGGGCGGAGCAGCGGGGAGAATTTAAAAAGTTAAATGGCAGTACCACAAAAACCAGCCTACAGACCACCTGGCACAGGATTCCGGCCAGGGGGCAATAACAACAACAGGCCTAAAGGCTTCTTTAAAGGACGGTTTCAACCACAGAAGGAGGCAGAACACCGCATCAATCAATTCATCCGCGTTCCACAAGTACGACTCGTTGGCGACAATGTTGAACAGGGTATTTACAACACCCAGGAGGCCCTGAAAATGGCCCAGGATATGGAACTGGATCTGGTGGAGATTTCACCCAAGGTAGATCCTCCTGTTTGCCGCATCATTGATTACAATAAGTTTTTATACGATAAAAAGAAAAAGGATAAAGAACTAAAGGCTAAAAGCAAGGCTACTGAAATCAAAGAGATCCGTTTTACACCCAATACGGATGAACATGATTTTGATTTCAAGGCAAAGCATGCGGAAGGTTTTTTGAAAGATGGCAATAAGGTTAAGGCCTATGTGCAGTTTAAGGGAAGGGCCATCCAGTTTCAGGATCGCGGCCAATTGCTGTTGCTGAAATTTGCAGAGCGGCTGGCTGATTTCGGAACGCTGGAAAACCTGCCTAAGCTGGAAGGGCGCCGTATGCTGGCAATGATCGCCCCAAAACCGGCAAAAAAGAAATAGGAATTTTTTAATTGTTTTTATCGTAGAAGCCCCGTTCCTGAAATGGGGCTTTTGCGATTTTTTTTTGTTCTGTTTAAGCTGTTTCCTGCGGATTTGCACAAATGAACGTTCACTGATTTTCGCAGATAACCGGTCTTTGCGGCAATGCCGAATGCCGCCGCGTCATCGCTTTTTGCGCCGATGCGTGAAATGGCAACCGCGAAGACAGGAAGGCACAAAGAAAGACCAAGAATGACTTGATCTTGTGCCTCTTAATGTCTCAGCGCCTTTGTGGCGGACACCGGTCCTGCTGCGTCGCTGCTTCTATGCACTGTTGGGTGAAATAGAAACCACAGACCCGCAAAAAGGGCTGTCCCAAATATTTTTGAAACAGCCCTTTTTTATTGGATGTTGATCGTCTTAAGCTTCCATATAGGCCTCCACCGGCTCGCAGGTACAGATCAGGTTCCGGTCGCCCAGCGTATTATTCACCCGGGCAACAGAAGGCCAGAACTTATTGTGTGCCACATACGGCAGCGGAAATGCCGCTTCCTCCCTGGAATAGCTATGCACCCAGTTACTGCTGATAACGGCTTGCTGGGTATGCGGTGCATTCTTTAAAGGGTTGTCTTTTACGTCCCATTCACCTGCTTCTATTTTCCGGATCTCTTTCCGGATCTGCTGCAGGGCATCACAAAACCGGTCGAGTTCGGCTTTGTCCTCACTTTCGGTGGGCTCAATCATGATGGTGCCTGGAACGGGGAAGCTCATGGTTGGTGCATGAAACCCATAGTCCATCAGTCTCTTGGCCACATCCTCTGCTTCGATCTGTGCGGTTTTCTTAAATGGACGGAGATCTACAATGAATTCATGAGCACAGAGATTGTTGGCATTGGTATACAAGATATCAAAGTCTTCCGCCAGCCGGGCACGCATATAATTGGCATTCAGAATTGCGTATTCGGTCGCGGCTTTTAGTCCTCCGGCGCCTAACATACGGATATAGGCATAAGAGATCAGCAGGATAGAGGCCGATCCATAAGGTGCTGCCGATACAGCACCGGCATGAGCACCAGCCGGTGCTGTATCCGGGGTTTGACCGTTGCCGTTCAACGCAATGGTTTTTGCTTTATGTATGGAAACATGGCCTGGCAGATGTTGCGCCAGATGCGCTTTTACACAAATAGGTCCCATGCCGGGACCGCCGCCACCATGCGGGATGGCAAAGGTCTTATGGAGGTTGAGGTGGCATACATCCGCACCAATCAGGCCGGGGGCCGTAAGCCCTACCTGGGCGTTCATATTGGCGCCGTCCATATATACCTGGCCGCCATTTTCATGAATGATCCGGGTAATCTCTTTTACGGTTTCTTCATATACACCATAGGTGCTCGGGTAGGTGATCATGATGCCGGATAAAGAATCACGGTATTGTGCTGCTTTTGCCTTCAGATCTTCCACATCAATATACCCATTTTCCAGCGCCTTTACAACCACCACTTTCATCCCTGCCATTACCGCTGAAGCCGGGTTGGTACCATGCGCGGAAATGGGGATCAGCATCACGTTCCGCTGCGGATTCCCCTGGGCTTCGTGATATGCTTTGATGGTCAGCAGGCCTGCATACTCGCCCTGGGCACCGCTGTTAGGCTGCAGGCTGCAGGCATCAAAAGCGGTGATCGCGCATAGATACTGGCTCAGTTCATCCACAATCTGTTTGTACCCCCCGGTTTGACTGGCAGGTGCAAAAGGGTGGATATTGGCCCAATGCGACCAGCTGAGCGGGATCATCTCTGTGGCGGCATTCAGCTTCATGGTACAGCTGCCCAAAGAGATCATAGAAGTATTCAGCGATAAATCTTTATTCTCGAGGTATTTAATATACCGCATCATTTTACTTTCACTATGATACGTATTGAACACCGGGTGGGTAAGGTAGGCTGAAGTGCGGGAAAGCGACCCGGGAATATGACGCAATTCTTCCTCGGCGCTTAACGAGAATGAAACGGGATCAGCATCATTCTCGAAACAATTGATGAGATCATAAAGGTCTTCGATGATAACCGTTTCATCCAGCGAGATGCCAATGTGCTGGTGATCGATCTGCCGCAGGTTGATTTTTTGCTGTGTTGCTTTTTCAATAATGGCAGCGGTGTTGCTTACTTCCACCACAAGGGTATCAAAGTACTGGTCGCTTACCAGTTTAAAGCCGCGTGCCTCAATGGCTTCCCCTACGATCTGGGTATAAATGGCCACCCGCTCTGCAATACGCTTCAATCCGTCCGGACCATGATATACGGCATACATCGCCGCCATATTGGCCAGCAGGGCCTGGGCCGTACAAATATTGGAAGTGGCCTTTTCACGTTTGATATGTTGTTCCCGGGTTTGCAATGCCATACGCAGTGCCCGGTTACCTTCTGCGTCTTCACTAACGCCAATAATCCGTCCGGGGATATTGCGTTTGAATTCGTCGGTAGCCGTCATAAAGGCGGCGTGCGGGCCTCCGTAGCCCAGCGGAACGCCAAACCGTTGTGCCGAGCCTACTGCTACATCCGCCCCCAGTTCACCGGGAGGTGTTAACAGGGTTAATGCCAGCAGGTCTGTAGCCATAGCTACATAACCACCGGCAGCATGCACCGTTTCAATAAATGAACGGTAATCTTCAATACTGCCTTTATTATTGGGATATTGTACCAGGGCCCCAAAAAATGCTTCGGTTATGGCTGCGGTTTTGTAATCGCCCTCTACGATCTCGATACCAAAGGGCTCCGCGCGGGTATACAACACATCTTTCGTTTGCGGAAAGATCTCGGCGTCGATAAAAAACTTTGGTTTCTGAATCTGCTCCGAACGGTTTTTGAGATGAAAGAACATACCCATTGCTTCAGCAGCTGCAGTAGCTTCGTCCAGCAGGGATGCATTAGCCAGCGGCAGGGCCGTAAGATCGCTAACTACGGTCTGATAGTTCAGCAGGCTTTCCAGCCGGCCCTGTGAGATTTCGGCCTGGTACGGGGTGTATTGGGTGTACCATCCCGGGTTCTCAAAAACATTGCGCAGGATCACAGACGGCGTAATGGTACCATAATAGCCCTGCCCGATATAAGTATGAAAGATTTTATTTTTCAGCGACACGTTCTTGATATGCCGCAGGTACTCATGCTCACTCATCGGTTTGGGAATGTTCAGTTGGTCCTGCATCCGGATTCCGGAAGGAACTGTTTGCTCCATGAGCGCATCCAGACTGTCAAGACCGGTTTGCGTCAGCATTTTTGCAGTTTCTTTTTCATCCGGACCAATATGGCGTTTTAAAAACTCTGTCGATTGAACGTCTAAAATATTCATATAACGTATGGGGTATTAAGTATCATTGAGGTGTGCAAAGGTACACGCATTTCACGAGAAAATATTGTTTGCATCTGTTGCGCAAAACAGGCGGCAGCCGGTTGTAAATAACAGCCGGAGGCCCGGAGCGGTCTTTTTTTTATGGACTGTTTAAATATTTCTTCTGTTTGTATTTATTCGTTTAGTAAAGGCTATGGTTTATTGCAAGTTTTCAAAAATGAAATGTTCATAGTGAAAACAATTCAAACGATTGCACATCCGGCGTGCACCAACCGGCAATGAATAAGGAAGACAGTTTCCGGTGCTAACAGAAAACGACGCCCGGCAGAAGGTATCGCTTCCGGATATGATCATTAAGACGCTACTTTTTCTTTAGAAAAATCGGATCTTTTTCACAAAACCGATCGAAAACTCTTTGAGGTCTGCAATCTGCTCGTCCGTAAAATTCAGTTGGTATTCAGATTGCGTATGTTCAGTTTTGGCTTTTTATTCCCTTTTCCAGGCCGCTTTCCATACCCTTTTCTTCTGCACTCTTTAGTACGGCATATTCGGTCTATTTGTCAAAAAGGTCTTTTTTGTATAACATATAGTCTTCTTTTTCAGGTTGGCCACTTCGGAGATCTGGAATAATTTCTGAAAGATCTCCCTTATGCATGGTTACCGGAATTTGCTGCAAGTTTTCCATATTACGCAGCACATATAGCCGGCGTTCCAGGTCTGCCAGTCTTATACAGTGCAGGTGTTTACAGCGAAGGTATGGTCAAAGTTGAGTCCATTACGGCGATCAGGTATACTTTTTTCAAATCAAAGTTCCATTCCTTGTTGCCTTTTGGCCCCTGCTCATACAATTTACTGGCAACGTAAAAAACGGCCCGGTCGGTGAAGTATTTCTGATGAGCCCGTTGCACCTCGATAATAAACGTTTCACCGTCCGCGCCGGTACAGGTAAGATCAAAAATCGCTTTCCGGTATTCCTTTACTGGGCCGTTCTTTTCCTGCGGGTTATACACCAGGTCGCGTATTACTTTACGTCCTTTAAACAACTCGTTGAGAAATGCGATCAGCAGGTCTTTATTCGGCTCGGTACCAAAAACTTTTTTAAAGCCGAAGTCGGTTAGCAGGTCCATATACCGCCCTACAGGCGGGGAATGCCCTTTGGTGTGTTTTTCATAAATCAAAAATAAGCTTCTTATCATTTATAACAGCTCATGGACTATATGTAGGTTTCACCGGCAAACAGCTAATTTTGCAACAATTAAATTCAGGAAATTGAGCATGGCGGCGGATACTTTACAACACTGGGAAAAAAAGGCAAAGGAGCACCGGAAGCGCTATCAGCAGTTTTTAAAGCGCGCTCAAAAGAACCAGGTACTGAAGCTGCTGCCGGCGTTACATGAGGAAGCTTTCAAAGCGGTGGATTGTTTGAGCTGCGCCAATTGCTGTAAGGGGTATTCCCCCCGGTTTAAAACGCCCGATGTAAAACGCATTGCCCGGAGTCTTGGATTGAAGGAAAGCGTTTTTATCGACAATTATCTGAAGGTGGATGAGGAGGGGGATTTTGTAGTAAAACAATCACCCTGTCCTTTTCTGAATGAAGATAATACTTGTTCGATTTACGAAGTAAGACCCTCGGACTGCGCCCGGTTTCCCTATACTGATGAAGATGTGCTGATCAAACGTCCGGCGCTAACCCTTAAGAACAGTGAGTTTTGTCCGATTACCTATTATGTGCTGGAGCAGCTGATTGCAGCGGTTCCAAAATAAAAGGATACCCTATTCCGGGCAGATACCGGGTTTTCAGGAAGCGTCGCCTGCCGAGTACTGACCGAGCAGGTCCATTGTGGGAACAAAGAAAAGGCTCCCGGTGATTGCAGTGCTGAAATCCAGGATCCGGTCGTAATTTCCTGCCGGCACGCCAATAAACATCCGTTCCAGCATTCTACGGGTAGTGCTAAACGTATTTGCATAGGCTATAAAATAGGTGCCTATTTCTTTTTTTGAGGGATTTCCAAAAGGCATATTATCCCGCACGATCTTCAGTTCATTGCCCTGTTCATCTTCAAGACTGGCGAGCGCGCTGTGTGAGTTGCCCGGTTTCACGGCATCCGTCATTTCAATATCACTGAGCTTATAGCGCCCGATTACCTTTTCCTGCTCTTCTACCGGAAGGCGGGTCCAGGCTTCCATCTGGTGCAGGTATTTCTGTACAAAGAGATAGCTGCCGCCTTTAAAAGCGGGATCTTCATCACCAACGATGGCAAACTGCTGCCGCTCTGCGCCCACGGGGTTTTCCGTGCCGTCTACAAATCCAAGAATGGAGCGTCCGTCCCAATACCGGAACCCATGAATTTCTTCCAGGCAATCGGCTACCGGTGCCAGCACTTCGGTGATCGCAATCAGCATGTCAAAACAAACGGCCATATCTGGTCCGCGCAAATGAAAATGCAGATCTGCCGGTGTGGTTACGGCGGTATGTTTAGCGCCGGTAATGGCTTCAAAGGGCTTCAGCTCCTTAGGCAGGGGGCTGGGCAGGCCCAGCTGTACCCAGGCGTCGTGCCCAATGCCCATTACACAACTGGCGCGGCCGGAAGGAACCCTTATGGTAAATGAATGATTGAGGTTGTCTACCAGTCCGCAAAGCCGTTCGAAGGCGGCAGGGATGCCCGGTACTTCTTTAAATTTCCAGATCGCGAATATGGTATTGTTATTGGGATAATCGGTTACGTTTTGGGATGCGTATGCAGCTGCCTTCATGCTGAATGTTTTTGTGATCCAATATAAAGAATCTTTTGCCGATTTTGCAGAAATTCAGAGAACGGGCATGAAATATAAATGCTGACAGACGGTATTATATTTGCGGGAATGCTTTAGGGGCAGCTCAATTCATTCACGCGCCTGTATCCGGTCATCCCTGGTCAGCTCCTGGGGCGTTCAATAAAGTAACAGAAAGATGCAGGCGGTATAAAAACGATGGGTATGGAAGCAACGTTTAAAGTAGGCGACAAGGTAAGCTGGAACTCTGAAGCGGGAAGGGTTTCCGGTACCATTATTAAAGTGCATACAAAGGATTTTCAGTATAAAGGGTATACACATCATGCTACTGCTGAAGCGCCCCAGTATGAAATCAAAAGCAGTAAGACGGATCATATTGCCGCTCATAAAGGTTCGGCACTTACAAAAATCTAAAATTCATCTGGTGATCGGAGCCCGGCCCGTACCGGTAAACAAGACCTGCCTGCAATATTCATGCATACATTTGCAAAAAATACAACCATGAGAAAATTGAACAATAGGCCGCTTCTGTTAATCGGGTGTCTCGCGCTCTTGAATGCCTGCGGATACCAGCGGCAGTTAAAAGCGGAGGGGTACCGCCTGGTTTGGGCCGATGAGTTTAACAGAACCGGTGCGGTAGACACTGCCACATGGAATTTTGAAAACGGTTTTGAACGCAATCATGAACTGCAGTGGTACCAGCCGGAGAATGCCTGGTGCGCCAATGGTTTTCTGGTGATAGAGGCCCGGCGGGAAACAAAGCCCAATCCGCGCTACAATAGCAACAGCCCGGACTGGAGGGAGCAGCGGAAGGAGATCCGGTATACCGCTGCCAGTATTAATACCCGTGGCCGCAAAACCTGGCAATACGGCCGCTTTGTGATGCGGGCGAAGATTCAAACGGATAACGGTCTCTGGCCGGCATTCTGGACGCTCGGAGTTAAACGGGAATGGCCTTCAAATGGAGAAATCGATATTATGGAATATTACCGGGGAACCTTACTGGCCAACATCGCCTGCGGCACCACCGAGCGATATAAGGCCAAATGGTTTACCGTTAAGAAACCTCTTGAAGCACTTGGGAAGAATTGGGAAGATGCATTTCACATCTGGCGGATGGACTGGGATGAAAAGGAAATTAAATTGTATGTAGACGATATCCTGCTGAACCAGGTTCCATTGAGTCAGCTTGCAAACCCTGATGGATTCAATCCTTTCCGGCAACCGCACTATATGCTCCTCAATCTGGCTATTGGCGGCGATAACGGTGGCGATCCTGAAGCTACCCGATTCCCGAACCGGTATCTGATAGACTATGTACGGGTATATCAGAAAAAGTAAAGCAGCTCCGGGAAATGCGTATTGCCTGACGATAGGCCGCTAAAAAGTCCCTAATATTTTTAGCTGTTTTTTTATCTTTTGTGGCCGGCCATTTTTTTGGCACTGCGGGCTTGGTCTGCCGCATCTCTTTTCCTGTTTTTGTAACTCAGCAACATTCAGCTGAATGGAATCATTGACCAGGGTTGTCTGCAAATAGCAAAACCCCCAGCGTAAAGAATTACCCGGGGGTTTATTTTGCATTATAAACCTCTCTTTAGAGCGACGGCCATTGCCGCGCGCGCAATATTTTATCATTGCCGCCCTCCTTATCTCTCCCGCTTCTGAAAGAAGCACCGGGAATAGTTGGGCCGGCCGCGACGTTGTTTTGGAATTCTTGTAAACAATACTGAAAAAAATCCTACGAAATGAAAACGGACTACATAAGATTGTTTTCCTTGTGGAACGGTACACAAAACTATCAGGCTGTCTATTTTTTTTCATATTAAATTCGATGAATGCCCCGTTTTTTTCGGCAAAATGGAGCGGCTGATTTTCCCGGAGAAGTAAATCGGTTAACCGATGCTGAAGCGTTTAAAATAAGGCGTTGGCTTCAATGAGCACGTTTTGAAACCCTACCCCGAACGGGGTATCAGATGCCTCCAGTGGGGATGGTGTTTATTTGACGCTGCAATGGGTTGGAGATGAGCCGGGAATATATAGTAGTCTTTGTGTATGGTTTATTGTTGCAAGACTTTGCAAAAAAGAAAGGGTATTCAGAATTAAATAATAAATTGCCGGATGCTTGCTTCACCCGTTTTTTTTATCGTATTGGCGCTGCTGATCGGCATCGGCCTGATCATTCTCTTAACGACGCGGTACAAAGTGCACCCGTTCTTTTCCCTGTGCCTGGCTTGTTTTGTAACCGGAGGCCTGGGTGGGCTGGATGTTCTGTCCATTCTTTCTGTAATGAAAGAGGGGTTTGGAAAGATCATGAGCTCCCTGGGTTTTATCATTGTTCTTGGTACCGCGCTGGGCATGGTATTACAGGCAAATGGGGCCACTACGGCTATGGCAAATGCGATTATCCGGTGGGTGGGCGTCCGACGGTCTGCCTTTGCACTGAGCCTTACCGGTTTTGTTGTAGGTCTTCCCATCTTCTGCGACTCGGGGTATGTGGTGCTTAACGGGCTGAATCAATCCATGATCCGTCGCACCGGGATGGCTACTGCGATCATGAGTACGGCGATGGCCACAGGACTCTATGCCGTGCATTGTTTGATCCCGCCGCATCCGGGCATTACAGCCGCAGTAGGAACGGTTCATGCTGAAATCGGTCGGGTAATCCTGCTGGGATTATTGACGGCTGTTCCCGCAATGCTGACCGGTTATTACTGGGCTGTGTGGAAAGGCCGGAAGTATCCGGAGGCGTTGGGAGCGGGTGATCCCGGTGCGCCGTTACCCGATACAGGCAGGCCATTGCCCGCTACCCTGTCGGCATTTATTCCGGTGGTCGTGCCCGTGTTGCTCATTGCCTGTAGGGCATTGATCCCGGTACCGGAAAGCCGGGTGCTTCAATCGGCGCTCATAACCGGTGAGCCGGCCGTTGCTCTTGCTGTTGGCCTTGTATTGGCATTGTGCATTCCGCATAAATGGGAAAAAGGAGCCCCGGGCCGGTTAATGCATCATGGATTGGAAAAGGCCGGCGGTATTCTGGTGATCATTGGAGCCGGCGGTGCATTCGGTATGGTCATCAATGCCCTGAAACTCCAGGATCACCTGGCTGCAATGCAGGGCGTAAAAGCCCTTGGTGTATTTTTCCCGTTTCTGGTAGCACTGATCCTCAAAACGGCACAGGGATCTTCTACAGTTGCAGTATTAACGGCGGCTTCTATTGTACTGCCCTTTTTACCGGGCCTGGGCCTGAACACGGAAAATGGACGGGTACTTGCGGTACTGGCCATGGGAGCGGGTTCGATGGCCATATCGCACGTCAATGATGCCTACTTTTGGGTGATTACCAATTTTTCGGGACAGGAGCTGAAACCGGTGCTGCAGGTGTACAGTATGGCTACCATCTGGATGGCGCTTACTGGTATGGTGGCCGTATATATACTATCCTTAATCATGTTGTAAATGAAAATTGTTATAGCGCCTAATGCGTTTAAGAACAGCCTTCCGGCTGCGGCGGTTGCCGCTGCTTTGGAAGAGGGAATCCGGCGTAGCGGCTATACCGGTACATTGGTTTGTTGTCCGGTTGGCGATGGCGGTGATGGTACCGGAAGCCTGCTGACACAATACCTGGACGCGGAGCTGCTGTTTGCAGATGTTGCGGATCCGTTGGGGAGAAGTGTGAGGGCTTCCTTCGGATGGGTAAGTAAGACCAAAACGGCCATTCTTGAAATGGCCGATGCTTCCGGGCTGCGTTTACTGCGCCCGGAGGAATACGACCCGCTGCATGCTTCCACGCTGGGCTGCGGGCAACTGATTAAGGCGGCCCTGGACCAGGGCGCAACGGAACTACTGCTCTGTATCGGCGGTAGCGCAACGGTAGACGGAGGTGCGGGGGCATTGAGCGCGCTGGGATTGCAGTTGTATGACAGGGACGGAACACTGCTGTCTCCACTTCCTGTAGATTTGATCAGGCTGCATAATATAGATCGCTCCCGCTTGGATCAACGGCTGCATGGGATAACGATCACCATCCTCTGTGATGTAAAGAATCATTTACTGGGCGAAAAGGGGGCGGCAGCGGTTTTTGGTCCGCAGAAAGGCGCCGGCGTCCGCGAGGTTTTGTTGCTGGAAACGGCGCTGCAACAATGGCGGCGGATTGTTCTGCAAACTACGGGAACGGATATGGATCGGCTGGAATCCAGTGGGGCGGCCGGTGGTATGGCGGCCGGTCTGGCCGCTTTTTGCAAGGTTAAGATAGTAGATGGCATCCGCTATTTTTTACAGAAGATCGGTTTTGAACAGGAGCTGGAAAATACCGATTGGGTGATTACCGGCGAAGGTGCAATTGACCTTCAGACACTGGAAGGGAAGGCGCCTTTTGGTGTGGCAGCAATGGCCAAACAAAAAGGGATTCCCGTGATCGGGATCGCGGGAAAACTGCCGGACCGGGTAAGCCCGGGGTTGCAGGCATATTTCTCCTGGCTGCTTTCAATTAACGAGCAACCCCTAGCGCTCGAAGAGGCGATCCGCCAAACAAAATCGAACCTCGTAAGGACCGGTGAGAAGATCGGAACGGCGTTAAAAAATAAAGCATAACAAAGATACTTTGAACGCAATGTAACACCGGTTCAGTATGTTTCGTAACATAAAACATACGCCGGTCCGGTAGCTATACTGCTTCTGTGACAACGCTAAGGGGAAGTGCTTATGAAAAGCCGGGCAGCTGCTTTAACAATTGCTCCCGGTAAACCTTTCCAATGGGAATGGAGTGCCCACCGATCAGGATCCGGTTCCTGGAAATGCGCCGGATCCGGTGACATGCTACAATAAAAGATTTGTGCACGCGTATAAAAAACGGTTCTGGAAAAAGCTCCTGCATAGATTTTACAGAGCCTTTTACAACCGTTTTTCCTGAAATGGAGTGAATGATGGCATAGTCTTTTAGCCCCTGGATAAAAAGGATATCGGTCAGCACCAGTTTTATTTTTTCCACCCCGCTTTTTACAAAAATGGATTCATCATGCCCGGGATTCCGCTCGAGACCGGCTTCTTTTTTTTGTAATGCAAGGAAATCGGTAATCTTTTCCAGTGAACGAAGGAACCGCTCCTGTGCGATCGGCTTTAGTAAAAAATCGATCACGCCCAGTTCAAAACCTTCAAAAGCATAGTCGCGGAAAGCGGTGGTAAACACGGTGATCGGTGGCTGCGGTAAACTGCGCAACAAGGCGATGCCGCTGATCTCGGGCATTTCAATATCCAGGAATAAGGCATCAACCGGATGCGTTTTCAAAAAATGCAGGGCTTCGAACGCATTTCCAAAAGCACCTGCCAGCATTACACCGGGTAAAGGTCCGATGAAGCCGGCTAATATTTCCCGGGCCAGCGGTTCGTCATCTACAATAACACAATTGAGGATCATAACAGGATTTTTAAAAAGGCAATATAGACGCCGGGCGGTTCTTTTGTCTGCAGGGTATAGCGACCGGGGTATAACAATTCCAATCTCTTTTTTAAATTCTGTAAGCCGATGCCCCCTTTCCGTTCAGCACTGGTAGAGTGCGCCGTGCTATTGGTCAGGATAACGGTCAATGCGCCGTCGATCTGGATATCCAGGTGCAGAAAGGCATTGCCGTTTGCCCGGCCAAGGCCATGTTTAATGGCGTTTTCCAGCAGGGGCAGGATCAGGAAGGGGGGGATAAAACAGCGCTCGGCAACGCCTTCAACATGGACGCGGATGTCGGCCTGATGATTGGTGCGCAGCCGCTCCAGTTCCATGTAATTATGCAGGTATCCCAGTTCCATTTCTAAAGGGATGTAAGCTTCATTGCTTTCATACAGCATGTATTCCATCAATTCCGATAGCTTGAGCACCACGCCCGGCGCTTCATCCGATTTCTTTAATGTAAGCGCATATAAATTGTTCAGCGCGTTGAAAAGAAAATGCGGGTTTACCTGGGATCGCAGAAATGCTACTTCTGCATGCAGCTTCTCTACGGTGATCTTTTGGATCAGGAGCTGCTGATCGTACCAGTCCATGCTAAGTTTCAATGCCAGCATCAGCGCCAGATACCAAAGCGTACTGAAAAAGTTATAGGACAAGGCTTCTATCAGGTCACTGTTACGCATCGGGCCGACCACATATCCATAGAGATAATAATCAAACAGGCTTTGCAGGGTGAGATAACCGGCTACCGACAACAGCAGGGCGACACTATATGCGCCATAGCGCTTCTTCAACAGGTAGCGCGGTAAAAAATAGTGCAGGTTGAAATAGGCGATCAGGATCAGCAGCAGGACCCGTACAGAAACGCAGGCGAAAAAATAGGGCAGACTGGCCTTGTGAATAAGATATCGCTTTTCGTAAAGAAAGAAGGCGGTTGCTAATACCCAATAGGCGCTATGCGCCAGCAGGTACCTGGTCGACACACGCCGTTTAGAAAACGGCAGCGCTATGCTTTTGCTCCATAAATTCATGGGCCGGTTGTTTGGAGTAAAAAAAATCAAAGCAGCCGTTTCTGCAAAATTATGTCGACCAACGGCGCCGATCGTAGAGGAACATTCTGAAAAAGAAAACAACGGTGTGTTGCGTCCTCATTGATCGATTTTTCTGAACGCTGATCTACTATTTTTTAAATCTGCCCGCCTGTATTCTAATATTGTACCGTGTACATTCAAACAACATTTTTAACTTAAAACATTCTACAATGCAATCTACTACATTTAACCGGCCGTTTATTAAATTATTTACACTGATGGTGTGCTGTTTTACAGTGTTTAGTTTTACTACGAAGCTGGGGCTTGACAGTTATGAGATCTATCTTAACAACAAGTTGCTCTTACAGCAGTCGGTGAACCAGCCTGTGAATCTCAGAAAATTGCAGTTAAATAAAGCGGGTGCGAATGATGAGCTGCGGATCTATTACAGGCATTGCCATGCACCCAATATTGGTACCAACAGAAGCATTGCGGTAAAGGATGAAAAAGGGCGCCTGTTGAAAAAATGGACTTTTCCCAATGCCACAGGCTCCGATCAGGGCATGTTGGTTCCTGTAAAAGAACTGCTGCAATTAGAACGGGCGCATCTGCAGCAGGAGTTAAGTCTGTATTATACCGCAAGGGAACTTCGCGGTGAAGAAACGCTGGCCTTACTCCATTTTAAATAACGGAGCTATTGGAAACCGTTTGATATTGATTGGGGCTTCGTAAAAAGCCCGGTAGTTTGTCGCATACGGCCTCTTTGAAAACCAGATTTTACAGCCAACTTTGTTCTGGAAAGGTTGATGTAAATGATCGGCCGGACCAGTGGAGCAGCACCCACCTAAAAACGGGCGGAACCGAAAAGCCAGAAGAGTAGGACCCCATAAAAATAATTTTATGTCAGACAACAAAGTTTCATTGCACCGGATGCTGAAGACAACTCCGGAAAAGGTATATCGCGCTTTTACCGACGCCCTTGCGATCGCCTCCTGGCTGCCACCCTATGGTTTTCTTTGTACGGTGCACGAGCTGGATGCCAAAGTAGGCGGAACCTATAAAATGTCATTCCAGAATTTTTCAACGGGCAACAGTCATTCATTTGGCGGCGAATATGTGGAACTGCAACCCAATACGTTCCTGAAGTATACGGACCAGTTCGATGATCCGAACCTGCCGGGTACGATGACCACTACGGTCTGGTTGAAGAAAACCGTTGCAGGCACCGAGTTAAAGGTAGAACAGGAGGGTATACCGGCGGCCATCCCCGTGGAAATGTGCTACCTGGGCTGGCAGGAATCCCTGGAGAAACTGGCAAAACTGGTAGAGCCGGAAATTCCGGACGCCTGATCGCCCCGATACAAAAAGTAAACCCGTATAAGATCTGCATTGTCTGCGGTTGTTTCCCCGCCGGCTTTTGCAGATTTTTTTGGATACTGCTGAGGGGGTTCGTTACAGGATCCGAAGACAGGTATCTGCCGGACGATATCTCCCCGGGCGTGGAATCCTTGCACGCATCGGGATTAATTTCTACAGCATCTTTTCTTTGCTAAGATATAGACCCCTGATTCAAAAGACGGTTTTACATGGTATGTTTTTTGATTTTTCCGGCTAATACGGATCGCAGGCGGATGCCGGTACGGCAGGCAGCGAAGTGTTGAAAGGCGCCCTTGCAGGGCAGATTTTTTATTTTCGATGATAATGTACAGCAGTGTCTTTGCAGCCCAAGGAAATATTATCAGAGAAGGAAGTTCAACAGGGGTTGAAAATGGTTATCTGGGACGGATTGGCTGCCGAGGTAATGACCTCGTTTACCGGCGGTGCCTTTCTTGTGGCGATGGCCCTGCTGTTGGGTGCCAGTAATGTGCAGATCGGTCTGTTGGCAGCCCTGCCCATGATTACCAACGTATCGCAGCTGATTTCCATTTGGCTGGTTCGCCGGTACAATAACCGGAAAATGATTGCCGTATACGGGGCGTATCTGGCAAGAGTTCCTTTGATCATCATTGGCGTGCTGGTATGGATATTGCCGTATACTTCCATCAACCTGTTATTGTTTTTTCTGTTGTTTTATTATTTTTTTGGTTCAATTGCAGGGCCCAGCTGGAACTCCTGGATGAAGGACCTGGTGCCGGAGCACCTGCTCGGTGCTTATTTCTCCCGCAGAACGCGGTATACACAAACATTGAATGTAGTACTCAGTATCCTGCTGGCTTTATTACTGGATTATGTAAAGGAACATCATCCGCAACAGGAGCTGGAAGTATATGCGCAATTTTTTATTATTGCGGGTATTATTGGTGTAATTGGCGGATTTCTGCTTTCCAAGGCTCCCGAGCCACGTTCGCAACTGTCGGGGATGAATACCTTTGCATTGCTGAAACTTCCGCTGCGTAATGCTAATTTCAGGACCTTGCTGCTGTTCAATTCCGCTTGGGTATTTGCTATCAATATCGCCATCCCTTTCTTTATGGTGTTTATGATGAAGAGTCTGAAATTACCGATTTCCTATATCATTGTATTAACCGTGATCAGCCAGCTTTTCAGCATCTTTACAATCCGTATCTGGGGAATCTTCTCCGACCGGTACAGCAATAAAAGTATTATTGCATTGAGTGCACCTATTTATATTATGTGCATTATCGGCTGGTGCTTTGTGGGCATCTACAAGCAAGCGTACCTGAACATGGCGCTGTTGGTGCTGATTCATATCTTCAGCGGCATTGCTACCGCCGGTATTAACCTGTCGCTTACCAATATCGGTCTTAAGCTGGCGCCAAAGGCGGACGCGATTGTTTACTTATCGGTGAAGAATATTGTTACGGCCATTTTCTCTTCGCTGGGACCGTTGCTGGGCGGTGTACTGGCCGACTATTTTACCAATATTAAACTTTCCATACTGGTGCAGTGGAGCAGCCCGCATATGGATAAGGCCATCCGGCTTGTGGCGCTGCATGAGTGGAATTTCCTCTTTCTGATCGGTGCGCTTCTGGCGCTGTTGTCGCTGGAATTATTGATGCGGGTAAGGGAAGTAGGCGAAGTACAGAAGGATATTGTCAAAAGGATCATGCGTACCAGTATCCGGAATAACCTGAAAGAGTATTTTATCATCGGGAATATCATAAACCTGCATGAACAGGTAAAGGCGCTGATGAAGTTCCGCAAAAGGCAGGACGGCAGGCCGGCGAATATCCGTGGAGGAAACCCGGCCTGACTGTTTGTTGCGATTCTTAAAGATGGTTTTGCAGGAGGATACTACCGTTTTTGTTGCAACAACAATGCGTCTGCCGCAATGGTTCCGCCGTTCCCGGCGGCAGTGATCTGCAGATAAGGTTGCCGCCCCTTTTTCAGATTGAAATTTCCGATATGATGCCATTCGCCGGATGTTTGCCCCAGCACTTTTACCGCCTCGGCAGACACCAGGTGACCGGTTGTTTCGACACCATCGAAAACCGTGATTTTTATTTCCCTGGCGGCATCCTTAATCCGGGGCAGGTATAGATAAACATCGTAGCGCCCTTCGGTTGTAGCGGGTAACAGGAACCGGGCTGTTGCGTCCGGTGTATTGGCAAGCATCATCGAAGGTCCGTAACTTCCCTGGGTCTGCCGCTTCCAGTCGCCTGAGAACTGTACCTGATCTGTATCTGCATCGTCTATGATAAGATCCGGCGGCGTACCATCCAGAAGCGGGTCTGCCTGAAGTTTTTGTTGTACAGCGGCAACATCGATCTGTTGCACGGTCCGGCTGTTGTCGATGGCCAGGCAAGCGGCAACGGCGGCGGATTGGGCCAATACCATAAAAACCGGTTCCATCCGGATGGAACCATAAGCTATATGGCTTGCCGAGAGGCATACCGGTACCAGCAGGTTATTGCATTCCTGTTCCCGGGGTGTGATTGCGCGATAAGAGATCGGGTAGGGGGCAAATCCGCCGATCTGAACATCCCCCTCATTTTTAACCATTTTTACGCCATCCTTTTCAATAACGATCCGCTGGCAATTGTGCGAGTCCATGGTATAGGCCGCCACACCTACGCCATCGGTTACGGTTTCCCGGCCCTGGCAATTGTGTTGCGTCATTACATAGGCACCGATCATCCTGCGCGATTCCCTGATATAGGCCTGTGGCGTCCAGTGATGATTGTTGGTGTATTCATCTTTTGGGTAACCCCATTCCAGCATCTGCTCACGGATCGTCGCGGGCAGCCGGCTGTCGTGCCCCAGGAAATACAGAAGCGATTTGTTATATAATTCCAGTGCGTTCAGCAATTGCTTCCGTTTATTGTAACTGGCTTCGGGATAATCGTTGCTCCAGCCGATCATATCCGTGGAAAAAGGTCCGTTATTGTTGATATCGGTTTTATGATTAGGCATCTGATCCAGCTTTAGCACGGATTTTATACTCTGGATATTGGCCTGCCGGATGTACCGGAGCAGTAATTCAAATTTTGTAGCGTCATACCCGGGGGGACGTGTAACCGGTATGCGGTTGGCGGGATCGTTGGTTAAACAGATCCGGTAATTATAGGCCTGTACCTTCCGGTCGGCGGAACCGGTAGTAGCAAGGGCCGTGTTGCTGATGCCCCAAAGCAGCCCGCTGGATGCATCGCCGGGTATTTTATAAGGATCGATGCCGTCGGGGAATTGGTGCTTGTTCATGAGCTGCACGCCATTGTAGGTTTCCTTGTATACAGCATTACCTTCCCGTCCCACATGATAAGAGACTCCGGCCTTTGCCATCAGGTCGCCTTCATAGGAGCAGTCGATAAATATATCAGCTTCCAGGTATGCCGGCCTGCCACCCGCTCTTTCCGTTGGTTCAATGAAGATGCCGGCGATCTTATTGCGTTTCTTTTTCACATCTTTCAGCTGAAAATTGTAAACCACGGGAACCTTGGCTGCTTTGATATAGTTTTTAAACAACTGCTCCGCAACCGATGGCTCAAAAATCCATTGTTCAAACCGGCCGTAATGAGCGCCTGTTTTCCGGTAAAAATCCAATGCCAGCCCGCTGATCGCATATTTGTTTCCAATGTCGGTAAAGCCCAGGCCGCCGGAAGTAAGACCCCCCAAACGGTTGCCAGGCTCTATCAGAACAACGGTCTTGCCGAGTTTGGCGGCACTGTAGGCGGCCATCACTCCTGCGGAAGTACCGCCATATACACAGATATTCACACGTGGAGGAATCGTGTTGTTTTGCGCAGCTATAGCGGCGGATAAAATGGTAAAAATGCTTACAAATAAAATACGCATGGTCATAGTTTAATATTGGTATAAATCGGGAGGCCGGGCAATCGTCATCGCATCTGTGCAAGAGCTGTATACACGGATTGCCTGCAAAATACAAATTTTGAAACGGAGTATGGACATTATGAACGTGTAAAAAAAGAAAAGCCATCGGTCGATCAAAGACCAGAGTACCGCTAAAGTGTTCAGCCCTGTTTGTTACGAACCAGGGCGATTATTTCCAAAATAAAAGCCACCTGGGCCGGGTTGATCCGCCGTTTGGCTTCTTCCGAGGTGAACCAGGCCCATTGATCGACCTCCGGTATTTCGGTCTTCCTGCCGGACCGGGGCGGCCATTCAAGCAGAAAACTGTTGCTGTGTAATACAGCCGGATCAATATCGCCGGACACGGCCCAGGCCATTACCGTTTTCCCACCTTTTTGTTTTATGGACGTCAATGGTAAAAAGGTGCCGTTAATGGCTTGCCCGGTTTCTTCTTCAAACTCAATCCGCGCCCGTGTAAGGGGGGCTTCATTGGCCAGTAGTTCTCCTTTAGGAATAGACCAGGCTCCCAAGTCTTTGTTTTTCCAAAAGGGACCTCCGGGATGCACCAGGAAAAAATAAAGATCCTGCTCTTCTTTTTTATACAATAAAATTCCGGCGCTTGCTTTCATATGATCCCTGTTCTATAATGTGTGGTAACCATCACTGAAGGTATCCATTTTCAGGAATCCCGCAATCGTTTTATTTGGAAATGGGCCTTTTGCAACTGCTTGTTCTGCGCCTTGATCAATTCGAAGATCTCCGGAAACAGGCCGGGCTGGTTTAAAGCGCTTTCATAGGCTTTTTTCACCGCGTCTTCCATTGCCTCGCAGCTGTTGAGGATGGTTTGCCGTTCATCGCCTGTGAAAAAGGCTTTGATTTCCATCCACGCCCGGTAAATTTTTCCCATTGCGGTATTGCCGGTGGATGCCGGCAGCTTCATTTTTTCTAAGGCGGCGGTTAGCTCCCGCACAAAAATAGTGCTGTCGTCGATATAGCGCTGGAACAGAACCCGCAGGTCGTTGTCCTCCAGATCGGTTAACTCAGCGATCGCCCGCTGATAACCCGCAATACGATCGGCATTAATACGAATCATATCATTGAGCACTTCGCCATCTAATGGAGTCATAAAATATATTTTTAGTTACGGGTATTCTTAAGGTTTACGGAAAGTATTAAAACAGGCTGATCCACTGTTTTGTGCCACCAAGATCAGGCCAAATCTTCCCTTTGAGGATTTTGAATATTGAATGCAAAATATTAAATGTAAAAGGGATGATGCGGTTACCACTCCGCGACATCTGCTTTGAACGGCAGGCTCATCAATTTAAGTTTTTTTCGCGTTGGTGCAGGAATAAATTTTTTCCCGGCAATTCAGTTTGAAAAAGGGGCGCAATGGCGTCCTTTTTGTTTTTAAGGCCTCATAAAATATGATCAAAACCGTTTTTAATGACCAAGACCTTTGCTTGCGGGTTACGTTACATAAAAGCGCTTTGGAAAGCCCTCCGGAGGAACTACTTCAAAATAGTCATCAAATGCATCGGGCGGGGTAGTGGCGTAGTACCGGTTTAAGGATCCGAGGAATGCTTCCAGTGATGGGGCAATCACATTGCGGTTATTAGCCGCATGCCAAAATTCAATGATCTGTCCCTGCTGCCCCGTAAAAATGCCATCTGCGTCAAAACAGATATAATCGCCTCCGCCATTGTGAAAAAGCGGCAGCCAGGCTTCATTCCACCAGTTCTTGATCCGGAAGTCGAACCCGATCATGGCAGAAAGAGCATTTGCAGTTTCCAGGGCTTGCTGCAGGGGCAGAAAGACGGAGTTATTTACAAACGAATCAAAGGACAGATCCCGCTGACCGTTTTTCCATTGGTAGAGCGCCCGAACGTCAACTGGAACGGGGGCCCTATATTGCCGTTCCAATATGTTAAAATCGGTTTCATTTAACGATGGCTGCAGGTCTGGATAGAGCGAGGGCCTTAGAGCAGAAAGGTGCTGGTCGAGGTTTGAAAGCGTTGCTTGCATAAGCATATTTTAAGGATAAAGGCGGGGGCTCAACTTTTGAAGCCGGTTATAATATGCCATAAGCGTGGGATCGGCTGCAAAAACAGGAGCCGACCGACCGGTTATACCCGGCTTCTGTTTTGCAGGGAGACTGGCCGGAGGCGATAAAACCTGGTCCTTTGAGAAAAACAAGTTCCGTAATGTCATGGCTTTGGTATTGAAATGCATTTATGCATAGCAAAGATACCGATGCGTTGGTTAACATAATGCAGGCATGCATAGTTACCGAGGTGAGCCGTTTTTTGATCCGGCTTTTCCAGGGAATGGCTGAAGCAGCAGGTATAAAAAAATAAGAGGGAATGCGATGATCTGGAAAGATCCTGCAGCCCTCTTAAGCCCTCTAAACCGTGATAAAAGTAGTACGGATTATATTCTTTTTTTTATTTATTCGACGAAATGCCCGCGCTGATCGCTATATCGCCTGTAAACAAAGCCGAAGGGCCGGCCGCGCTGTATTTATCGCAATGATTTTAACACGTGCAATAACCAATGCCGTTGCATCGTACCTGCCTGTTTGCTGCAGTTCTGCGGCTGGGAGGGATATGATAACGGCGATCGTTTTAAAAACAGGCTTTTTGCATTCGTTTCGCCGGTTTTTTGTAGATTCAGCGTATGTTACATCAGTTTCCTTTTTACCTGCTGCTGGTGCTGTTCATCATGCTGCTGATTATGCTGGCAAACCGCATTCGCGTGGCATACCCGATTATACTGGTTTTAGGAGGTTTGCTGCTTAGCCTCATTCCGGCCATCCCGGTGGTGGAAATCAATCCCGAATTGATTTTCCTGATCTTCCTGCCTCCGCTTTTATACGAGGCCGCCTGGCAAACCTCCTGGAAGGAGTTCTGGAGGTTCCGGCGCATCATCAGCAGCTTTGCATTCCTGATCGTACTGCTTACCTCCCTGGTCGTGGCCTGGGTAGCCAGCAGTTTTATTCCGGGTTTCAGTCTGGCCCTGGGCTTTTTACTGGGCGGTATCGTATCGCCTCCGGATGCGGTGAGTGCGGCTGCCATCATGAAATCGGTAAAAGTGCCCAAATCGCTGGAAGCGATCGTTGAAGGCGAGAGCCTTTTAAATGATGCCTCCAGTTTGATTGTATTCCGCTTTGCATTGATAGCGGTGGAAACCGGCCATTTTGTATTTCGCGATGCGGCGCTCAGTTTTTTCTGGGTCATACTGGCGGGTATTGCAATCGGACTTGCTGTAGCAATTGTGTTTTACCTGCTGCACCGCTGGCTGCCCACGGATGTGAATATCGACCTGGTCTTTACCCTGGTAGCGCCGTATGCGATGTACCTGGCAGCGGAATCGATCCATGTATCCGGTGTGCTGGCTGTGGTGAGCGGCGGATTGTTCCTGTCTACCCACCAGCACCGGATCATGAATAGCAGCAGCCGGCTGCGGGTTACCAGTGTATGGTCTGCCCTGGGCTTTGTGCTGAACGGACTGGTATTTATGTTGATCGGGCTGGCACTGCCGGCCATTTCTAAAGGTCTGGGTCCGGTAAGCATGGAAGAGGCGATCGGCTATGGGGTACTGATTACCGGCGTATTAATTGTGGGTCGCTTATTGTCGGCATACGGGGCCATCGCCTTTACCATTTTTATCAGCCGGTATATCACCACGGCCGGGGCGCCCCGGAACTGGAGAGGACCTTTTATCTTTGGCTGGTCTGGCATGCGTGGCGTGGTATCACTGGCCGCGGCGCTGTCTATACCTGTTTTCATTACCGGAACAACCATTCCTTTTCCGCAACGGAACCTGATCCTCTTCATTACATTTGTTGTGATATTGCTGACGCTGGTGGTGCAGGGATTAACCATGCCCTGGTTTATAAAATTGCTGCAGCTGGAAGATCCGGACCATCATCCCACACACGAAGCGGAACATAAAATGCTCAGTCGGAAACTGGCAGATCAAAGCCTGGAATACCTGCAGCAGCATTACGCTGTTGAGCTTGATACACAGCCCGCCCTGCAAAAGATTGCACAGGTCTGGAAGCAAAAAAAAGAACTCAGCGGTAACGAACAACTGAATCGGGTTTGCCGGAATGTGTATCTGGAAGTGCTGGGTAAGCAACGGGACTGGCTGCATGAGTGGAACAGGGATCTGAAGACGGATGAAGATGTGGTCCGCCGCCAGCTGATGCAGCTGGACCTGGAGGAAGAAAAATTAAAATTGTCTTAAGGCGGGTCGATAAGCGATTGGTAATCGATATCGTGATTTAACCCTTTCGGAGTTTCCTGGCCCGCGGAGGTTATGAAGCCGCTTCCTTTGTCAGCAACGCGGTAGGCGCATAGCCGAAATGCTTTTTGAAGGCATAGGAAAAATGCGAAAGGTTCTCAAAGCCGACTTCATAACAAACATCGATGGGCTTTTTTTTCTTTTCCACAAACTGATAATGTGCCAGTTCCAATCGCTTTTGCGTAAGCCAGCGTTGCGGGGTGGCATTGAATGCTTTTTTAAAATCCCGCTTAAAAGTGGTAAGACTTCTTCCCGTAAGATAACCGAATTTTTCTATGGGCAGGTTAAACATAAAATTCTTTTCCATATAATCGGTTAAACTGATCTTTCCCGGTTCTTCAAAATTCGCCAGTACGTTGTCGAGGTTTCTGTCGATCGTGCGGAGGATGCTGATGGCTTCTGTTATTTTAAGGGTGGCGATATCTTCCGGTAGTTCCTGCATTTCAAAATAGGGAATTAAGGAAGACAGGCAGCTTGTGAGCAGCGGATGATTATTATAGCAAAGGATCTTTGGTGATGCCTCTGCCCTTGGCTGGATCTTCACTGTTGCATAATAAGCCTTCAGCCGCTCTGTAGTCAGATGCATCACCACTGTTTTATGCGGTTGTCCGTCTTTCGGGTAGTTGATGATGGTGGCCAGCTGGTTCCGGGGGATTAAAAAGATATCGCCTTTTTTAAAGAAATAGGTGGCATCGGCCTGAACGATCTTGGTTTCGCCGGAAATAAACCAGATCAGCATATGCTGGTCGAACAGGATGTCCGACTTGAAAAAACGGTCCTCGTAGCAGGATAGTTTAATATCGGTTGTAATATATTTTGCTTTATACTCCATTACCTGTTTTTTATATCCCCATGAGAATAACTGATTGCAAAAATAGATCAGAACCGGCAGTTTTGTTAAATGGATTGTCCGCCATCGACGAGCAGGTTAGCGCCGGTAATAAAGGAGGCGCTGTCGCCGGCCAGGTAGGTGATCAGATCCGCTACTTCACCGGGCTGGCCCAGCCGGCCCAGGGGTACGCTATGGATCAGTTGCACTTCCAGATCTTCGTTCATCCCGATCTTACCCATGATTGCAGTAGCTACCGGCCGGGGCTCACCGCATTTACACGGATGCCGCGCGGGGCCAGTTCCAGCGCCGCAATTTTCATTACGGCGTTGAGCGCGGCCTTGCTGGCAGCGTACACGGATGCACTTTGTGGTGAAATGGTGGCTGATGTAGAGGATAACAGGATCACAGAAGCTCCGTTCCGGAGCAGCGGAATGCATTTGCTCAGCGTAAAATAGGCGCCTTTAAAGTTTACGTTCATGATCTCATCGAAGACGGTTTCCTGCATAGACGCCACCGGGGCAAATTTGGTAATGCCCGCGTTGATGAGCAGGATGTCTATCAGATCAAATTGTGCTTTAATCGTTGATGCGAGCCTGCTGATGTCTGCCAGGCTGGACTGATCGGCAGTGACGCCCGTTACCTGTAATTCGGAAGCGGCTTTTTCCACCGCTGCTTTTCTTCTGCCCGTGATGATGACGGTGGCGCCCATGGCCTGTAGTTTTTGGGCAGTGGCATACCCGATGCCGCTGTTACCACCGGTGACTACCGCGATTTTATTTTTAAATGGAGCCATGTTACATTGATTTAATGGTTATCTGTAGGTTGAAATGTGATGCCTGTTAATGATTCGCTAAGCGTCCATAGTTTTTTTGCAGCAACCGCATCCAGGGAGTAGGCTTCTACACCACCGGGCGTAGATGCGTCGGTGGCCAGTGCCGCAATATCTGCATCTTCACAATATACACCTCCGGTATCATCTAGTAAAGGACTGGTGGCACACCAGACGGTTGTTGCTGCTCCCTGCGGGATCGTTTTGAGCGATGCTGCTACCTGCGGCAGCAGGTTCCCGTCTGCATCCAGGAATCCCAGTTGCTGAAATAATTCAATGGGAGCTTCCCGGGCCAGCTCCGTACCATTGATGGAACCTGGGTGCAGGGAATAAGCCCGTACGCCATATCCCCTGGCCCGGTTGTCGAGTTCAAGCGAAAACAGGTTGACAGCAGTTTTTGACTGGCCATAGCCCAGCAGGGTTTCATATTGCCGGTGCATAAAGTTGGGATCTTCAAAATTGAACGGCGCAAACTGATGACCATGGGAGGATACATTGACTACCCGGGCCGATCCGGCTTTTTTCAATGCCGGCCACAACCGGGCGGTGAGCTGGAAAGAGGCCAGGTAATTGATCGCGAGCTGCGATTCAATACCCCGGGCATCTCTTCTCAGCGGAACCCACATAATGCCGGCGTTATTGATCAGCAGGTGAAGCGGTCTTCCGGAACCGAGGAATTCCCGGGCAAATGCATCAATCGACAAAGGATCTGCCAGGTCCATTGACTCAAGTTCAATGTTGGCTATCCCTCCGAGGTTTTTTTTCGCTTTTTCAATATCTCTTGCGGGTATAATAACGGTGGCGCCTGCTGCTGCCAGGGTTTTTGCCGTTTCCAGGCCAATGCACGTATTTCCGCCGGTAACAATTGCCGTTTTCCCGGTAAGATCGATGCCTTCGATCACCTCGCGGGTAGTAGATGTTTTACTAAAACCGGAGCCCATGGGCTTTTGGAGGGCACCATTGTAGTTGTTCTTTTCCATATCTTTTATTTTTTGTTGAAACAAAACTACATCACTGTATCTCCGGGCATTTTGTTCAAAAGTCCTATTTTGCTTTGTTTAAAAGGCCGGTATGTTTTTGAATCATGCGGCGCTGGAACTCCGGTGTTCCTTTGAATTTTTACCTTTGTATGCCGTTCAAATAATACCGGGAGCATTTCCAGGATCAATACGAAAAAAACGTGGATAAGGATTTAGTATATAAATGGATCGGGCCGGACCCATCACTCGCCGATTTTGTAGAAGGCTTTTGGTTTTTAGAAAACAGGTCGGGTGCTGTTAAAGAAATTGTCGTTTTGCCCGATGGCCGGGTTGATTGCATTCTTGCGCAGCCGATAACAGCACCCTTTTATATCACCTTATTGGGGATTGGTACCTTGCCCGACAACGTGATGATCACTGCCGGCATAAAAATGTGCGCCATCAGTTTCAAATTACCGGCGGTGGAATATATTTTTCATCATTCTGTTTCCCGGTTGCTGAATACGGCGGCCTTTTTGCCCGCGGGCTTCTGGGATTTTAATGCAACAGACCTGGTGGATCTTGAACGATTCCGCAAAAAGGCCACAGAAAAGATCCGGTCTGCATTCCCGGGCCAGACCGATAACAGGAAGCTGGAGCTTTTTCGCCTGATCTATCGTTCTAAAGGGGCGCTTACCGTAAAAGCGCTTTCGGAAAGCGTATTCTGGAGCAGCCGGCAGATCAACCGTTATTTTCAGCAGCAATTCGGGCTCTCATTAAAAACATACTGCAGTATCCTCCGGTTCCGGGCTTCCTTTCAGCACCTCAGGGCTGGTAAATTGTTCCCGGAGGAAAACTTTGCAGATCAGTCGCATTTTATCAGGGAAGTAAAAAAGCGCTCGGGTGTACTTCCAAAGGAACTGAGCCGGAACCAAAACGACCGATTTATACAATTTACAACGCTTGGTGCTGAATAGTTTTGTGCTATAAAAGTATTCGGTATATTATTTCAGAATAAAAAGATCGCCATTGTAGGCGGTGGCCCCGGAGGACTTACGCTTGCCCGGCTTTTGCAACTGCAGGGTGCGGATGTGCAGGTATTTGAACGGGATATAAATAAGAGGGTCCGCGTGCAGGGAGCAACACTTGATCTGCATGAAGCGTCAGGCCTCGAAGCGCTTCGAAGGGCTGGTTTAATGGACGCATTCTATGCGCATTATCGTCCGGATGCCGGTAAGGTGAGGGTGTTGGATAAACAGGCGAAGATTCATTCAGACGATCATGCTGCCGGAACCGGGTACACGGAAAGTCGCCCTGAAATCGACCGGGCGCCTCTGCGGGATCTGCTGTTGCAATCTTTGGAACCTGGAACTGTTGTATGGGATCGTCATTTTATTTCGATGGAGAAAGAAAAGGATGGCTGGCAGTTGTATTTCAAAAACGGAACCACCGTATATGCAGACCTGGTAATCGGGGCAGACGGTGCCCGCTCAAAGATCCGCCCTTATATTACAGCAATTCAGCCCATCTACTCCGGTGTTACGATTGTGGAAGGCCAGGTATACCAAGCGGAGCAACATGCACCTAACCTTTGGGCCCTGGTAAAGGGCGGAAAGATCTTTGCTTTCGGCAGTGAACAATCGCTGATCCTTAGTGCAAAGGGGGAGGGCAGTTTGTCTTTTTACACCGGCTGTAAGGTGCCTGAAACCTGGGCGCAGGAATGCGGCGTTGATTTTAGTAACAGTGCACAGGTTTTTAAATGGTTCAAAACGGCGTATGGATCGTGGAATGAGGTTTGGCAGGAGCTGTTTGGGAACGGCGAGGCGGGGTTCATACCAAGGCCGCAGTATCATTTTCCGTTGGATCAGCATTGGAGTGCCCTGCCCAATCTTACAATGCTGGGGGATGCTGCGCACCGGATGCCGCCTTATGCGGGGGAGGGGGTGAATATGGCAATGCAGGACGCTTTTGAACTGTCCGATTGTATAACCGGCTCCGGCTTTGTGAGCCTTCAGGAAGCCATCGCCCATTATGAAAAGGGCATGCTGGAAAGAGCTTCGGAAGTTACCCGGTTTACGCTGGCCAACACGGAAATGCTGCATGCAAAGGATGCCCTGGAAAGGATGGAGGCAATGATGAGCGGGCAATAAGCATAACGGCTGTATGGGAGTTGCAGGGGGCCTCCTGTTATTGATGGCAGCCGCCGGATAGATCGGTGCTTCCTGTTAAGACAGTCCTTTTATTGCTGTCCGGCGCTCTCAAAAAACGCAAGTTCCGGGTTTTATAGGGCTTACTGAAAGGCGATCTTTACTGCATGAATAGCATGAAGGAACGTATCGGAGTACGGCTGGACGCAAAGGACTGGCCATTGATTACGGCAGCATTATACGACAACGGGTTTGTGGTAGTGAACGATGTATTGACAAAAGAAGAATGTGCGGCATTGATAGCCGGCTATGACTCGAAAGGCGTTTACCGCAAAACGATCCAAATGGAACGTTATCGCTTCGGCCGGGGCGAATATAAATATTTTCAATACCCCTTACCGGAGTTGATTGCAGAACTGCGGGAACAGGTTTATGCGAAGATCGTTCCGGTAGCCAATCAATGGATGCACGCATTGGCAATGGATAAGCAGTTCCCGGCTACGCATCCGGCAATGAAAGCGCTCTGTTGGCGGCACGGCCAGGATAAGCCCACTGCGCTGATTTTAAAATACGGAACGGGAGACTACAATACCCTGCACCAGGATCTTTACGGGGAGATCTATTTTCCCATGCAGGTGGTGTTTATGTTGAGCCAGGTAGCAGAAGATTATACCGGTGGAGAATTGGTGATCACCGAGCAGATACCGCGTGCACAGTCCAAGGCGAATGTACTGCAACCCGCCCTGGGAGATATGGTTATTTTAACCACCAGTTTCCGGCCGGTAAAAGGAAGCAAGGGGTATTACCGGGTAAATATGAAGCACGGCGTAAGCCCGCTGCATAGCGGAAACAGGCATAGCCTTGGTATTATTTTTCATGACGGGCTAAGCTGAATCTTTCAAGGCTATGGAAGACCGGTCTGGCATTGCAGGAATCAGGAATATCCGGAGCCTGTGTGTCGTGTAAGTGTATAAATGGTATTAATGAGTGGTAATGCTGTATTATGAAGACTTGAAAGGCGGTCCTGAAGAGCGCCGCAAAGAAATCCGGTCGCTGATTCGTAGCGGTCATATCCGGCTGGGCGGGTATAAAAAGGCGCGAATCTTTGGACTGCTGAGTTGTTCATCCGGTAAAAAAATGAAAGTAGTGAACCGGGTTTTTTTCGCGGATGAAACCGAAGCATTCGCTGCCGGTTATCGTCCATGCGGCCATTGCCTGCCGGAAAAATATAAAAAGTGGAAGGCTGAAAAATAATAACTGCTATGCGGGAGGTTATGCCCGGCTCTTTGCCTTCGTTCCCTCGAAGACGGTCGGTTTAGCGTTGATTAAAGGACCTGACCGGCTGCATATTCTTTCTCAACAACGGTTCCGTTCCGGCTTAAAAAGATTTCCTGCATAACGCATAGGAATATCTGTTCTTTGTTAAGCACACAGTTCGAATAGCTACGAATTAAAGGAAATAGACCGCTGCCGTTTACGATTGCAGTTGGTTGAGCACCATTACGATTTGCGCTACCAATCCCGGGTCGATCTGCGGCTGGTTATCGTTGATCCCGCTCAATACGCGGAATTTCTGCTCATCGTCTCGCTCAAAGATCAGCTCCTGTCCGTGAACAATTACATAAAATTTGTAAGTATAAGCAAATGTCACAAGCCGGCCTTTTAGCAACAACTCCTCATCCTTGTACATCACCGGTAATTCAAAAAAATGTTCCATATCAATAATCGGTCGCGAAATTCCGGATTTTTTGGCGTATATGTATTTTAAACAGATGCTTTAATGTAAAAATTATCTAAAAATTTTCAGAACCGCACAATAATCGATCTGCAAGGGCGTTTATAAAGTACTTGGTTCATATCTAAGAACGATCAAAGACGATTAAAAAGATATTTAAATTTTCTCATAAGCAGTTAGTTTTGGTTGCGACCCCTGTTTCCACAGGGGTCTATTTTTTTGGCGGCGCCAGGTATCCTGTAGTGCGATAAAATTCCCCGTTTTGTAGTCCTATTTCCACATATTTCAGGTTGCCGCGACGGGAGGATAGTAACGATTGTGCCGTAGAGATACCGTAGCCTGGGGTATCAACCGGTTCTCCGGCAACACACCGTAAACATGCAGAAGGTTCTGGAAGCGCGAAGTGGTTTATATACGGGGGACCGCCAAAAGCCGGTATAGCATTTTTGTGTATGCACGGAGCTGCGATCGGTGGCTCTGAAAGCTGGCCGGTAATTTGTGCTATTTCCTGAACAATAATAACAGTATATGGCGAAAAAAAACACTAGAAAGAAACCGGATATCAAGCCGGATCCGGAAACCCTGAACAAGACAGATCCACAGGAAGAAATGAAAGGTCCCGTGTCCACACCTACCCGTCAACTGGAAAAGGTATTTGATCAACCGGAGCCGCAAAAGCCGAAAAAGAAAAAAGATAAGGATGCATAATTGAGCCTGACCGTTATTTGCGGGAGGGAATACGATTAGATCCTGAAAGAACAGGTTGTTATAATTGCCGCCCGGAATCCATAAAAAAAGAGGGGAATACGTTGGTCTGGAAAGATTACGCAACCCACTCTTAGCCCTCTAAACCATTATAAAATTAACAAGCCTAAATGGAACTGCCCGTTGTTAACGGTGGTATTCGACGAATGACCGTTTTTGATGGTTCAGTCATGAACGGACGTCGATAAAACAGTCTCTGTTGCTTGTCGGCAACCGGAATGTAAAGCCCGTTGTTGCAATACCCGCATCCAGCCAAGGTGCGGGTATAATCATTCAGGTGCGTGAAAAAGGGAGCGGCCCAAGTTAACAGGAACCGGCCGCAGAAAAATAAGCCACCACAATTCAACATCAGTTTGTAACTTGATTGCCAAAACGGGCCCTGCTTCCTGAGCGGTAGCCGGCGATCATCAATAAAGATATACAAATGAAAAAAATTATCCTGCTGCTTCTTATGGTACTGTTGGGAGGGAGCGGCATCGCGCAAACGGGCAGGGCTCCCAATATCATCGTATTTTTGGTGGACGATATGGGGTGGATGGATACATCGGTTCCGTTTGCCGATAGCATTATGCCGTTGAATCAACGGTACCATACGCCCAATATGAAACGGTTGGCTGCTGAGGGTGTGAAATTTACCAACGCTTATGCCCAGCCGGTTTGCACGCCATCGCGTACCAGTATGCTAACCGGTATGAACGCGGCCCGTACGCGGGTTACGAACTGGACGTCACCCAATAAGAATGTAGACTCCGATGTGTCCGATGATCAGTTTGCGGCATTAAGCTGGAACCGGAATGGTTTAAGCAGCGTACCGGGTATCGTGCATACGGTTTATGCCACCCCGTTTCCACAATTGTTAAAAGACGCGGGGTATTATACCATTCAGGTAGGCAAGGCGCATTGGGGTGCAGCCGGCACGCCGGGGGCCAATCCTTATAACCTGGGTTTTATGGTTAATATCGCCGGTCATGCAGGCGGTCATCCGCAAAGTTATTTATCGGAACAGCATTACGGCAACATGCCAGGGAAGGCTCAGCTGCAAGCGGTTCCGGATCTGGAGGAATATTATGATACCCATACTTTTCTAACAGAAGCGCTGACCCGGGAAGCGCTTAAAGCACTGGAGCGTCCGATCCGCCGGGGAGAGCCTTTTTATCTGAACATGTGCCAGTACGCCGTGCATACACCCATTATGGCTGATCCCCGGTTTGTTCAACGGTACTATAATGCGGGCTTAGACAGTGTTGAAGCCGCATACGCCAGCTTAGTAGAAGGCATGGATAAAAGTTTGGGAGATATAATGGATTATTTGCAAAGTAAAAGGGTTGCCGGCAATACCATCATCATTTTTATGAGCGATAACGGCGGTTTGGATCATCATCAGCGGGGAGGGTTGTTTAATACGCATAACTACCCGCTTCGTTCGGGAAAGGGTGCTGTTTATGAAGGAGGCATACGGGAGCCGATGATTGTTAAATGGCCGGGGGTGACCCGGGGCGGTACCACAAACCCGGCTCCGGTGATGATCGAGGATTTTTTTCCTTCCATCCTGGAAATGGCAAAGGTGGGTGCCGGGCGTATCATTCAGCAAATAGATGGCAGGAGCTTTGTGCCGATATTAAAAACGGCGCAAAGAACCGTAGTGGCACGGCCGCTGATCTTTCATTATCCCAATAAATGGATCCATATCCATAAGGATGAAGAAGCCAAGCTGGGTATCAATTATTATACAGCGATGCGCTATGGACATTGGAAACTGATCTACCGGATGCGCACCCAGGAGTTTGAGCTCTATGACCTTTCAAAGGATCTGCAGGAAACACAGAACCTCGCTGAAACGAACAAAGATCAGCTGAAAAAGCTGGCGCTGATCTTTGGGAAAACATTAAAAGAACGATCGGCTCAGATGCCGGTTGAAAAATTAACCGGGAAGCCGGTTCCTTTTCCGGATGAGAAAGTTCAATAAAGCGAGAGCAGTAAGCATTAACCGCAATAAAGCCGGCTGAACATACAGTCAAGCGCATCTGTACCCATGTGTAGCAATAGCCCCAGCGCAATCACCCTCGGGCCGCGAAAACACAGCAGGAGGATGTAAGCACCGATCGCCCAGTAACTATGCAGAGGATGAAAGTTGATACTGCAACGGCAGGCTTCAAAAACGGGCGTGGCTAACAGGTGGTCCAAATCAACCAGCATGGTAGCTACCAGTATCCCATAAATCTTCAGCCAGTTTTTCCGGTAAAACCCGTAGGCGATGGCAGCCGGAAAAATAAAATGTAAAAAGTAGTGGATCAATGCCTGCATACCGCCGGAAGGTACTTAAAATACCCGCATGTCAAGCTGTGGGTAACGCGCAGATTTTTAGCCAGGATAAACGGATGGGTTATGTTGTTACTCTGAATAGGCCTGCATCAGCTTCCGGTAGTGTAAAAGGATATTGGATTTGGAAATAAAGCCGATAAAGGTTTCGTCGTTGCTGATCACCGGCAGTTGCCATGCACCGGTTTCGTCGAATGCTTTAACTGCCTGAAACATGTCGTCGTTAATATGTATAACGGTTGGCGGCGGTTTCATGAGGGAAGCGATCTTTATAGAGCCGGGATCGGGAGCAAACAATACCTGCCGGATGTCGTCGAGTGTAAGCACGCCGCAAAGCTGTCCGGCTGTATCAACAACTGCAAAAATATTCTTGTTTCCCGTCTTAATAAGTTCAAGCAACGTACTTAAAGAATCACCAGGCGAAAGGCGCTGTGCCTGCTTATCGATAAGGTCTGCAATATGAAGCAGTGATAACAGGTTTTTGTCGTGTGCCCGGGTAAAGATCTTTCCTTCATCGGCAAGCGGTTTGAGGTCCGGCGATATGGGAGAAAAGCGCTTTGCGATCAGATAAGAGATTACGGATACGATCATCAGCGGAATAAAAAGGTCGTACCCGAAGCTGGATTCTGCAATAAGAAATATAGCAGTCAGGGGTGCGTACAATACACCGCTCATTACCCCGGCCATGCCTGCCAGCACCAGGTTGGTTTCGGGTACCTGTTCAAATCCTGCCAGTTTGCAAAGCAGCGCAAACAGGTAGCCCAATGTGCCACCGGCAAATAGGGAAGGAGCAAAGTTGCCCCCGTTTCCTCCGCCAAATATCGTAAAAGGTGTAGCAAAAGCTTTGAGGATGCAGATCAATGCCAGGAAAAGGATAACCGTCCACTCATTGACATCGAAGTAGCGGAGAAAGCTGTTGTGCAGGATGGCGGATACCTGCCCGTTGCTAAATGCTTTGATCGCATCATATCCTTCGCCGAACAGGGGTGGCAGCAATACACAAAGGATGGAAAGCAATATGCCGCCTACCATTGCCCGTTGCATTTTGGAGCCTTTTATCCGTTGAAACCAGTGTTCCACTTTTTGACTGATGAGGAGAAAATACCGGGCATAGAAAGCGGTCAGCAATCCCAGTGCCAGGTAGTACAGGGTATTGAGGTAATTGAACGGTTCCCTGGCGTGAAAGCGGAATAAGGCATCTTCCTGCAATATGATCTTTGATACCAGGCTGCCGCAGATGGCTGCAACAACCAGCGGAATAAAGTCTGTGAATACCACTCCGGTCAGCAGAATTTCAAAAGCAAACATAATACCGGCTATCGGTGCGTTAAAGGCCGATGCGATACCTGCGGTAGCGCCGGCAGCCAACAGCAACGTACGCTCTTTATAATTGAGTTTATAGGTTTGGGCAAAGTTAGAGCCAATAGCGGCGCCGGTAACCGCTATCGGGCTTTCGAGACCTGCGGAACCACCCAATCCTACCGTTATGGCACTTTGAAAAACCTGCGAGTACATTTTAACCGGTGAAACAATGCTGGAGTTTTGTGCAATTTCGTAAAGGATGGCCCCGATCCCTTTGCGGGACTGGCCTTTAAAAAAGGAGATAACGATCGCTGTTGTCAGTACAATGCCCAGGAACGGAAAAATAATATAAAACAGGATCTGGTATTCAAAGTGAATCTTATGTGTGATGAAATAATGAATATGATGCACCAGTGATTTTAAGGCTACTCCGGCCAGGCCGGAAGTAATACCTACCAGGATGCCCGAAAGAATAAGAAACTGCGTCCGGCTCATCCGGCTTTTTAGCCAATGCAAAACCACCTCGTAACTTTTGACTTTACGGATGCTGTACCGGGTAAAATCCCTTTTGAATCTTAAAAAGCTATGATATTTTCTTAAGTGGTTTTTCTTCATTTGAATTGACCGCCCGGAGGGTAAAGGCACAAAGATATAAAAAGCCGCAGTGTGCCGGGCTGCTTTTATGCAGGCAGTTGTAAGAAGACCCCGTATTATATCAGTAGCCGCGATGGTACCGGGTAAGCCCCTCTATAGCGGAAGGGAATATATTGCCTACGCGCACTTTATGCTGTGCTGCTACCTGTATAAAGATATCTTTCAGATGATAACCCACTGATCCTACAGTGTTGATGGAATAGTGCTGATAGTCTGGATACCGGGTAATGATCTTTTTGAAGAAATCATCGAAATTGGCAATGGCCAGCGCTCTGCAATAAGGATGGTGGATGTGATCGCCGGCAAATGTTGCAAACCCGGCACAATACCGGTTTGGTGTTTTTGAAGTGTACACTTCGTTGATCAGCTGTTCGGGTGTCAGCCGGTACCGGTCCTCAAAGAGATGTTGCAATTCCTTGGGCATCTCTCCCCGTATATACCCGGCGATGACCATTTTTCCAAGATAGGACCCGCTGCCTTCATCGCCCAGCAGGAACCCGCCGGATTCTATATTATGGGTAATATGGGAGCCATTATACAACCCGCTGTTGCTGCCTGTTCCCAATATGGCAGCGAAGCCGGCTTCTTTTTGCAGCAAAGCCCGGGCCGCCGCCAGTAAGTCGGTTTCAAGCACAATTTCGGCATTATGAAATACCGCTGCAATGCCTTCTTCCAACACGGCATCTGCCTCCTTCGAATAGCCGGAGCCGGCACTGTAAAAATAAACCGCTTTTATATTGCCGCTATGGCGGGCCAACGTACCGGGTAAGGCTTTTTGAAGGGATTGGGCAATATACCTTGCATCGACAAAGAAGGGGTGATAGCCCTCGGTTTCAAAATGAAAAACCGATTGGTCATCGATGAAACTCCAGGATGTTCGTGTGGCACCGCCATCTGCGATTAGGATCATTGTAGCGCGAATTTTTAAGATGAATTGGATGATTTACTTTAAACAGCACCGGATCGTGCGGTCCGGCAGGAACCGGTGTCGTGGATCGGTACTGTCCAAAAAACCGCAAAATTTTGTTTTGACGATAAAGTGTGGCATTTTAACTATAAATTTTTGATTTTTAATTAATTGATTTTTATTTTAAGGGAGATTTACAAGAATGAAATGTCGGTTTGTTTGCGTAAAATAAAATATAAATCCGCAAAAAATCCGCAAAATAATTGTTTTTTCTAGCTTTTGCAGCTATATTGCGTTATCATTTTAGTAAAGGGCTAAAATACTGCAAGATAGAATGATTGCCAATATCAACGCTGAAATCTGTTCGTATAGGTATCGGCAACCTTCACTGTATTGTGGTTGCTACCGTTCAAAAAGCGGTCAGAATACAGGAAATAAACAGAAATATTTTGGTATAGCCCGTCTTGCTTAAAAAAAATATAATCAATCTAATGATTTATGAAAAGAACGTTTAGTTTATTGTCTGTAGTAGCTGCACTTTGCCTGCTTGCTTTTTTTTCCTGCAAGAGTAAAGACGGGAAACAGGGGCAAAAGCCGCTTTACGCTGAACCGCTGACCGCTGAAGAAGCATTAAAAAAATTTGAACTGGATCCGAATTTCGAGATACAGGTATTTGCGGCGGAGCCATATATTACCGACCCGGTTGACCTGGCTTTTGATGAAGACGGGGTGGCATATGCCGTGGGAATGCCGGACTATCCTTTTCCTCCCAAACCCGGGGAAGAAAAAGGCAATATCCGGGCGCTGCTGGATCTGAATAAAGACGGCAGGGTAGATTCGTCCGTTGTGTTTGCCGATAAACTTTCTGAAGCAACCAGCATATTGCCCTGGAAGGGCGGGCTGATCGTAACTGCAGCGCCCGATATTTTGTTTTTAAAAGATACCAATAACGATTATCGGGCCGACATCAAAGAAGTATTGTATACCGGCTTTTACAAGGCCAACTCGGAAGCGCAGATCACCAGTCTGCGTTACTCCGTAGATAACTGGATTTATGCCAATAACCGCGGACAGGCAGGTGAAGTGAGTGCTCCCGATGAACCGAATGTGTCACCCATCAATATGCAGGGTGCTGATTTCAGGTTTCGCCTGGACCAGAAGAAATTTGAGCAGGAAACGGGGCCCGGGCAGTTCGGGCAAACCATTAACGATTGGGGACACCGGTTCTTTACAGAGAATTCCATCCATATCCAGGAATCGGTAATTCCCTGGAGGTATACACACCGCATCGAGTATTTAAAAAATCCAAGGGCCATTATTAATATTTCCGATCACGATCCTATAATGTATCAAAAAACCGAAACACCGTACTGGCGCCAGGCGCGTACGGATGCGCGTAATGCAAACTTCAAAAAGCAGGGATCGAAACAGATCGAATATGCCAGGGATCATTTTACCGGGTCTTCTGGTGGAACGGTATATGATGCCGATGCGTTCCCTAAAGAATTTTATGGAAATGTGTTTACCGGTGATGTTGCCGGAAGCCTGGTGCACCGCGATGTAATGAACCTGGATCTGCAGAGCGCTGTTTATACCGCCAAGCGGGCAGCAAGCGAAAAAGACAAGGAGTTCCTGGCGACTACCGACTCCTGGTTCCGGCCGGTGGGCTTTACCGTTGGGCCCGACGGGTATTTATACGTGATCGATTATTACCGGCAGCATATTGAAACGCCGATGTCGATTCCCGATAGTCTTAAAAAGGACATGGATTTTATGCGTGGCAGCGATATGGGACGGATTTACCGGATTGTGCCGAAAGGGAAAAAAGCCATCACGGATTATGCTAAATTATCAGCAATGACTCCCGCCCAATTGTTGCCGTATCTGGGCAATGGTAATCAATGGTACCGGTTGCAGGCACAACGGTTATTGATTGCAAAGCAGGATAAAACCGTGGTAGACACTTTAAAGCAACTGGTTAAAACGACCGGCAATCCATTAGAACGGTTACATGCCATATATACTTTGGACGGACTGAATGCGTTGGATGCGGCGGCCGTGAAAACAGCATTGGCGGATGCGGCCCCAGGTGTGCGGGAGCACGGCCTGATACTGGCCGAACGCTATCCGGAGCTGGCTCAGCAAATCGGCCAAATCGCATTGAACGACCCTTCCACGCGGGTTTCATTGCAGGCCGCGCTGAGTATCGGCAATTCGAAAAACAAACAGCTGGTTAAGGACGTGCTGTTGCAGGTAGCCGAGAAATATGCCGGAAGTAACCCATGGTATAAAACGGCCATATTGAGCAGTACCGAAGGCAGCACTACGGGATTCTTTAAATCGTTGATCGACCGTAAAACGTTTTTTAACGACTTTGCTACTAATAAAGGTGCACTGGTGGAAGATTATGCAAGCATCATTGCTGCGCGCAATAATGCATCCGAAGTAAGCACCCTTCTGAAACAGATGGATGCAGCACCATTGGCCGGTAACCCGGGCTGGAAATATGCGGTCATAAAAGGATTGGGCAAAGTATACAGTACCGGGAAGATAAAAATAAGCCCGGCAACCCTGGCGGAAATTGAAAAATTAAAAGCCAGTCCGGCAAAGGATATTGCCGATACCGCCGCCAAATATGTGAAAATTAAACAGGAGAAGAAATAGGTGGTATCCGGTTTTATATGGAACCGGCAAAAAGTTCTTAGCCGTGTGGTGTGATGGCTATTGGAGTTATTTGCGTATCCGGCGTGAACCGGGGCGCGTACTCCTCCTGTATACTGCAGGGTGCTCCGGCGCTTAAAAGAACGCCGGGCTATCCGGATGACAGCGATCAGCGTAATTATGTGATGAACATGATCGGTTAGGAGCTTATGATCTTAATTTGTTAAAAATGTACCAACGGCTTCGTTTTTTTTGTTTTTTTCTTACTGCCCTTTCAGGTACTTATGCCGGCACTGCGCAGGACCTGGGAAATGGTTTTTATGATTATGGCGTGGCCTGTCCTGAAAGCAACGACCGGGGTGTGGTAGCGACCACCGGGGCCGACGGAAAAAATGTGGTATTGGCCTGGTTGTTTGATCACAGGGGCGGATATAGTTTATTGTCTGTTGATGCCGCTTCGGGCGCTACCCGCCAGTTTGATCTTCCATTTCCTCCCGGCGATGCTCCGTATGCGTCTATGTTGTCTTCCCGTAATAAGTTTTACGGCTATTTCAATCGCAATTTTGCAGAATTTGACCCGGTGAAAAATGCGTTTACTTTTTCGCAAAAGGCCTTTGATCTTACGGCTATGGCCTTTACGGAGGATGATAACGGGGTGATATGGGCGGCCACTTATCCCAATTGCGGACTGGTTTCTTATGACCCCGGCACCCGGCAGTTGGTAGATCATGGTTTTATAAACAAGGAACCCTGGATGCAATACCCGCGGGCCATTGCTGCGGATGCCGCAGGCTGGGTGTATGTAGGAGTGGGCTCTACCGAAACCCAGCTTATCGCATTTAATGCCCAAACAAAAGAAACCCGGAAACTGCTCACCGGAAAGCAACGGTTGAAAGGATGGCCTTCGTTGTACCGGGCGCAGGATGGTAACGTGTACGGATCTGCATCGATCGAAGAAGCGGGTAAATGTATCAAACTGTTTAAAGGTGCGGCAACGTTTACTACGGAAGCATTTAAAGTGGTGAATGAAAAGCCCTCCATCGCCGGCTCGCAGGTATTGTTTCATAAAAAATTCCCGGATGGATCAATGATTCAAACGATGGATTTTCGTCTTCGGGAGCTGGTGATTAAAAATCATTCAGGCGAAAAGAAAGTAAATTTTACCTATACCAGTGAGGGAAGCCTTGTGATGGCCGTAGACCTGGCTTCTACGGGAAAACTGATTGGCGGTACCACCTTTCCGATGCGGTTTTTTGAGTTTGATCCGGCTACCCGTGCGTTTAAAAATTACAATGCCTACGGGCAGTTCAATGCTTCGGTGGCATTTAAAAACCATATTTATTTTGCCGCTTATCCCTACGGGGCACTGGTACGGTACCGTGCAAACCAACCGGTAAGCAGTAATGCGGGGGCAACCAACCCGGTAGTGTTAGGCGCCGATAAACAGCATGTGCACCGGCCGCACCGCGTGCTGGTATTGGATCGGTTGGGCAAGGTTTTATTAACCGGTACACCGGAATATGGCTATACCGGTGGCGGGATGTTGATCTATAACGAAAAGGACGGGAAGATACAAACCCTGAGTGATACATTGCTGATCCCCGATCAGTCTACAATGAGCATGACGGCGTTGGATGATATCCGGGTGCTTTGCGGTACAACTACGGCACCGGGTACTGGTGGGCTGAAGAAAGCAACGGAAGCAACCCTGTATCTTTTCGATGCAAAAAAGCTGAAACCGATTTGGCAGGAAAATGTATTACCCGGCACGCAAACCTATAGTGATCTGTATAAAGCCGGTAAGTATGTTTTTGGAATTGCGGATAGTAAACTGTTTTTTGTTTTTGATCCGGTAAAGCGGAGCATTATTTATAAGGAAACCATACCGGATGAGCTGGGCCCGGTTGTAACCGTACAATCGCCGCGGGTGTTTGTAAAAAATCCTTCCACCGGTGATTGTTACCTGATTTGCAGGAAGGGTATCTTAAAAGTAAACCGGTCATCCTTTAAACTGGAAACCGTAGTAACATCCCTGGTGAAGATTGAAGCCGGCGGCGCCTGTTACAAGAATAAAATATATTTTATAAGTGACTCTCATTTGTGTAGTTATCAATTAAATTAAACGTGTTATGCAAGACCGACGTAAATTTTTGAAGGGCATATTTTTTTCGGCAACTACCGCGGCTTTCGGAACCGCATTGTTGCAGGGATGTGGCGGTAATGAACCGGCAAAAGAAAATCCTGCAGCCGAAAAGACCGATAAGCCGGCCGCCGCACCGGAAGCGCAGGGACCTGCTATTATCGACAGCTCTCAAATGACGCAGGAAGATTTTGACAAGCGGAAAAACCTGGGGTATGTAGAAAAATCGCCGATGGAGGAGAACCGGTGTGAAAATTGCGCGCTGTACCTGCAACCGGAAGGGGAGAACAAAAAATATGGTGGTTGCCAGTTGCTGCGCGGGCCCATTGCGCCTGATGGATATTGCCCCTACTGGGCAGCAAAGCAGGGATAATGTCAGGAGCAGAGGTGCTGCCAGATGATATCATAGATATCGGTAGCCCGTACCTGCTGTGTTGCAGTGCCGTTCTTGGTAATGAGTACCGGTTTGTAATCATCTTTAACAAAAGGGCTTCCGTGTGAACCTTTGACCAGTGAAGCATCCATCGGAATCACATCCATTACATAACGCATGCCCAGCTTCTTTTTAAGCAATTTATAGGCAGCCCGTAGCTTTGAAGTCATAAATAATTCCACCGGGTCATAGCCGGGTTTTTTATGTATATCTACACAGCGTGCGTAATCGGGTGCCCGTTTGTCGTCTTCCCAGAAATAATACGTGAACCAGCTATTGCTGGCAGCTATCAACACCAGGTCGCCGGAGCGTTCATGATGTATATGACCATTAACCTGACCTGCCTTATCCAATACACCGGCGATTCCGTCGGTGTTTTCAAATAAGCTTTTAATTTCGGGGATCTGCTGCTTATCCGCAATGTAAATATGAGCGATCTGATGATCTGCCACTGCAAAAGCTTTCGAAGCGCCTGCGTCCAGCAGTTCCAGTCCGCGCTCTTCCCTTACAGCAATATAGCCTTTACTACGGAGGATCCGGTTTATATGAACCGGTTTGAAAACAGGAGTAATGCCGTATTCGGAAAGTAAGATGATTCGCGCCTGTTGTTCCTGATAGTACTGTATTAACTGCCTGACTACAAGATCCACTTCCTGGCAGTCGTTTTTTATCAGTGCTTCATCGTTCCCGAATTTTTGCAAGCAATAATCCAGGTGCGGCAGATAAACAAGCGTGAGCGTAGGGTTGTATAACCGGTCTGTTCTTATAGATGCATCGGCGATCCATTGAGAAGATTTGATATGGGCACCCGGGCCCCAAAACTGAAAAAGCGGAAATTTCCCCAGTTCCTGTTGCAGGTGGTCTCGGAGGGATGCAGGATGGGTATAGCAATCCGGTATCTTCCTTCCATCTGCAAGATAGTTGGGACGTGGGGTGGCGCTGTAATCAACCGATGAATACATATTGTACCACCAGAACATATTGCTGGAGGTAAAGGATGGATCGGCCTCTTTTGCTGCCTCCCATATTTTTTTGGATTGCACCAGGTGGTTCGACTGTTTCCAGAATTTTACTTCACTATCGGTACGATCATACCATCCATTGCCGACAATGCCGGTTTCCGATGGCCATTTCCCGGTGAGGTAGGTGGATTGTACCGCTGTTGTTACCGCCGGCAACATGGGTTCAATAACCTTCAGGTGGTGCTGCGCGGCATAGTTGTTAACAAAGGGCATTAAGTGGAGAACCGATTTTGATAGCCCTACGATATTGATGACAACCGTTTTTTGCATGACTATTTGTTCAGTTGTTTAAGCACCCATTTCATTTCCCTGGTAATGGAACCCGCAATGTCTCTTTTTAAAGAGTTGGGTAAAACCTCCCAGGTATAGGTTTCAATTTCCAGGTGTTGGGTGAGGGGCGTTTGTTTATGAATGTTTAAAACCGTTACGATATCTTCCTGGGTAGTGGATAAGGGCGGAATTCTTTTTGTAAAAATGGGCACATGGTAGTGGATCCGCCATTCTTTGGCGGGCGCGGCTTCAACGCTTTTCAGTGCTTCCGGCAGGTCGGGATATACCGAAAGTTCCTGCTGATCGTTGCGGCTGATCACCTGGTGCAGATAAGTGGGTTCCAGGAACTGATTGATGGCTTCCAGGAGGGTGTCGTTCTGTTTCTTGTTTTTGGTGAAGCCAGCCTTTAAAGCGGCGCTGATCTGTATTTTGCCGATTTTGATCCCCGATCTTTGCAGCTGTATGATTTGGTCTGCATGCGCTTCATAGTTAACAGCTGCATGACAGATATCGTAACACAACCGGACATGCTTTTTTAAAAGCGTTGCTGCCTTCGAAAGCGGGATATCCAGTTTTTGACTGAGCCGCTTTGCTCCTGTTTTCAGTAACGCATTTTTATACCAATGGATGAACGTTGCGGTGTCTGTTAAAATACCGTCTGGCTCGGGTTCAATTGCGATGAAAATGATTTTCCCGGATTGTTGATGCAGTGTTATTAAATGTTCAACAACAGCAACCAGGTTGTATGTGGATGTTTGGATGGCCCGGTTTGTTGCGGCTTCATTTTTATACCAGTGGCGGTAGCTTAATGGTGAGGTGGAGATACTGCCTTCCATTTTGTCCGGTAATAAGACAGCCAATATGTCTGCGAGTTGTTTCGTGTATACGACACGTTTTGCCGTAGTCCAGTCTGGTGTATGCACCTGGTCTTTTACAACGGTTTTATGGAAGCCTCCATAAGGGAATCCGTTAATGGTAAACACATAAGCGTTTTGTTCCTTTAACCAGTTTTGAAACAGCAGGAGTTCATTTTTCTTTGAAAGGACCCGGGCAGCAATGGCCGACAGCCTTAAACCGATGCCCATTGCGGAACGGGGGCTGCATTTTTTTTTAATTTCCGGAAGGTATTTCCGGAGTTGATCAAAATGTGCTGCCCAGGATTCCCCGGAGTGAATATTGCTGCAATAGGTAAGATGCCCGTAGTTGGTGATCATGATATTTATACCAGGGATGTGGATTGAGAAATGGCGATTAATCTTTTGGCGGCTTGCTGCATTACCTGTTCATCGATAAACGTAACATTGCGGGCATGGCCAATGCTGGTTAACAGGGGTATGGTTAATACGCCGCCCAGGTGGGCGCTGAATTCATGCAGCCCGCGCAGCAATTCCTCCGTGCGCTCCAGCAGCGGGTGTGCAATGGGCAGGTTAAGATGCCATAACAGCTCAAGTATCCGGTCCAGCGCATCGGCACCCAGGTATCCCATCAGGTTGGCATAGGTGCAATCCAGCGCAATACCGATGGCAACGGCTTCCCCATGTAGTAATTTATAATCCGACATGCGCTCCAGCTTATGTGCGCTCCAATGCCCGAAATCCAGTGGTCTTGACGAACCTGCTTCAAAGGGGTCTCCATTTGCAATATGCTGCAGGTGCAGTCTGGCGCATTCAATAATGGTTTCCTGCATCGCCGCTTCATCTCTTTCGGCTACGGCAGGAGCGAGTTGCTCTATCCGTTCAAAGAACCGGGCATCCTTGATTAAGGCCACTTTTATGGCTTCGGAAATCCCGGAGATCCAGGTCCTTTGGGATAGTGTTTTTAGAAAAGCACTATCGTTGATCACTGCAACAGGGGTTGCGAAGGTTCCTAAAAAGTTTTTCTTATCAAATGCATTGATGCCGTTTTTTACACCGATGGCGGCATCATTTTGAGCCAGTGTGGTAGTGGGGATGCGGATCAGCTTAATGCCCCGGTGGGCAACGGTTGCGGCAAAACCGGTAACGTCACAAACGGCGCCGCCTCCGATGGCGATGACAAACGAGTGGCGGTCGATATTGAATTGGTTGATCGCACGGAGGATGGCCTGGTAGGCATGGTCGTTCTCCTTGGCTTTTTCACCACCGGGTATGGTTAAAAAATAGGTGTTCAGTTTGCCCGGGCTCCGTTGATCCAGGTAGTTCGTTATTGCCTGCTGCAGTTGCGGGTGCCGCATGCCTACATTGCTGTCGATGACAAATAACAGGGAAGGGGAAAACCCGCTGTTGGAATGGGTTAACAGGATGTCGCTGAATGTGGTATTGTGTATACTAAAAACATCTGCAATGAAATGCACATTGTAATGATAGTTGATAGTAAATCGTTGTTCAATAATCATATCTGAAAGTTATGTGACTGCAAAATATTTTCCTAATAAGATCGAAAGCGGTAACAGGCAAAGGATGATGCCACAAATAACAAACTGGTGATGAACAGCGGCCCAGGTAGCATCTAAGAGAATAATGCTCAATACCCCGGCCTTTACGGCGCGTACGATGTTTTTAGCCTGGGGGTTTTGCCAGGCCTTAAATAAAGGCCGCATAATACTAATGAAAAAGGGCAGCAGCAGTAAAAGCCCTGTATATGCTTTTGTATAACAGCCAACAATGCCCAGAATGATAAAAACGAGCAGGTACAGGATAAAAGTTATTGCCAGGTTGCGCCTTTTGCCGCCATGCACTTCGTCACGGCTGATGGTGGTTACTGCGAAAATATAAACCAGCGGTACAATGCCCAAATACAGCTCCTGTGTTACGAGCGGAGGCATCAGCGAAATGCCTAGTAATAAATTAAGTCCCCTGCAAAGACCCATCGTTAAAGGTCCGGCAATGGGATGCTGCTTGCTTTTGGAATCGTACAGGAATGCGGACAAAGCAATGGCGCCAGCTATTAAAAGGGCGGTGCCATTGACCAGGGCGCTGCTGGTTAGTGCAATGATGAATAGAGCTGTTCCAAATATTGTTGCAGATTTTTTTGAAATCCGGCCACTTGGAATCATCCGTTCGGGGCGTTCAATACGATCGGTGCCGGCATCAAAAATGTCGTTAAATACAATTCCTCCGGCATAGAGGGCTGCCGTTGCAATCAACAGCAGGGCAATATGAGGATAAACATTTTCCGTATCCGCTATATTGCTATAAAACAGTGCAATGCTGCTGCCGGCCAGTACATCTGCCATGGCGGTAATTACGTTGGCCGGCCGGCACAGTGTGATATAATAAAATAGCCTGTTCACATTCCGGTTGTTATTGGATGATGATGGAACCTTTGTCGATGCGGGGCTGTTGACCTCCGCGTAAAATGGAATTGTTCTCAAACTTCTCTGATTGATTAACGGCAACCCCATGAATAAAGTCATTGGGGTCTATCTGCCCGCTTTGGCCAAATGCCGCAATCGCGTTGCTATAGGTGACAGCTTTTATAGTGGCCGCATCAATGCCTCTTTTCTTCATAAGCATCGCGGTTTTGGGAACGGCCAGCGGATCACTGATGCCCCAGTCGGCAGCAGAATTGATCATGATGCGTTCGGAGCCATATTGCTTGATGATTTCTACCATCCGCTCATTGCCCATTTTTGTAAACGGATAGATGGTAAAGGCGGCCCAGAATCCGCGGTTGAGCACTTCTTCCACGGTTTCCTCATTGTTGTGATCAATAATAACCATGGAGGGGTCCAGCTGGTGCTCCAGTGCAATGTCCATACTGCGTTGTGTGCCTTTCTTCTTGTCGCGATGCGGCGTATGTACCTGTACCGGCAGCGCCGCTTCTTTGGCCAGCTCCAATTGTAACCGGTAATATTTTTCTTCTAGCGTTGTCTGGTCGTCAAAGCCTATTTCGCCGATGCCCACCACGCCTTCTTTGTAAATAAATGTTGGTAATAATGCCATTACCGCTTCTGCCAGCGCTTCATTATTGGCCTCCCTGGAATTGAGGCCGATTGTGCAATAGTGCTTAATGCCGAACTGGCCGGAACGGAAGCGCTCCCAACCCAGCAGCGAGCTGTAATAATCGTTAAACGTGCCTACATGGGTGCGTGGCTGTCCCAGCCAGAAAGAAGGCTCAATCAACGCCACGATCCCGTTATCTGCCATCGCCTGGTAATCGTCCGTAGTGCGAGAGGTCATATGCACATGCGGGTCAAAAAAGCACAGGCCGTTTATCAGCTCCATGTCTACGGCATCCGGAAGCTCCGCCCGTTTTTCAATGTCGTTATTTCCGCAACACATATTCGTTTGTTTGTAAGAATTTTAATTTTAAAGTTTCTGTTTCCTCTGGGAAAAAAGGCGCAGTCAAGTCCCATATCCCCGCATCGATATCTCTTCCCGCGGCCAGCCGTTCTTCCGCATAATCTAATAAAGAAGCAGCTAAAGCCGGATTCTTTCTTTTTTTGAGGCCGTATATAAGTGACAGGTTTTTGCCTGTAAAAATGGCTTTCAATATCATTTGATTCCAGGCTGCTTCCGGCAAATGTTCGGCCGGATAATTATTTTCCTGCATGATGGCCTCCAGCACGGGTCCCATATTGCTCCGGATGCCTTCAGCACAACGCACAGACCATGCTTCCGGATACGCGTAGAAAGGTAATGATTTGTACAAAATGGAGAGCTCACCCAGGTCTGCCTGAAGAAAGAGGGACTCAACCAGGCGGATGTAGTCCTGCCTGCTGCTTGCTTCCAGTTGCAATAGCTGGTATAACCGGGCCATATCCAGCACCGTCCAGTTCGACCAGTTGGTTTGAGGGAAGTTTCCGCTCATATAAATGAATTGATCCGGACTGCTATCTGGTTTTTGTTTGCCGAACTTCCTGCCGGACAAAGCAAAGTTCCTGTTTGCATTTTGCGAAGTAATGCTTTGGGTGAGCAGCCAGCTGAAACTCTCTGCGGTACTGTTTTTTTGTAGAAACTCAGACAGCATTGTTCGTAGTAAAGCAATATTAAAAGCAAACATGACGGTCAGGTTAAGCGGTTACAAAATAGTTAATGAGCACTACTGCCACAACAATTAACAAACCAAAGAATTCTCTTGCCTTTTCAATATAGGGTTTATTGGCTTTCATTGACTCCACCAGGCTGGGTGCATTGTATTTTTGGATCCAGTCTTTTACACCGTCTTTAGCAAAAAAAATACTGATGGCGTAACCGAAGCACAGAAGCGCCACTGCCAGGTATGCCGTTGGGAAATATTTATGAAACACTGCCAGTCCGCAAAGTGCCGCAGGGATGCCATAAATACTTACCCATAACCAGGCATCATTATCATTTAAATTTACCCAGGCAAACCCGATAAAGGCAATGCAAAAAATAATATTAAAAATCAGTAAAAACATCGTTGTAGAATTACGTATACAAGATAAGATTTGATGGCCCAGTTTCCAAAAGAACTTGGGTTTATTTTAACATATAAACGGCTATTTTTATGCATATGTTTTCAGTATAAGACGATGCTGTTGCTCCCGTTGTGCTGACATATTTAAGTATGTTTTATGTGTTGACCCGGAAGCATGCTTTTGCGGCCGGTAACGCACCCGTTCTTTGCCCGATCGATGCAAACAAACTGCGTATGCCAAACAGGCAGGTGTCATTTTTTGATATTCCATGAAGCATGGGTGGCAATCTTAAATGCAGCGCCTTCTTCAAAGTCATAGCTATAGTTTTGTTCCTGTTCTTTTGCCGTTTTGTTTTTCGCGGTACTCCCTTTTTTTATGTTACTTACAAACGTACCGGGACCAAAAAAGATCCGTGTGAATGTTCCTTCTTTTTTGATGTCCCGGATCCGGTAACAGGCATCCCGTTCTCCTTTGGTTTCAATCATGATTTGCTCACCAATCAGGCTTTTATTGACCGGCTGTTTGGTATCCACGGTGATCCATGCTTCGCCACCAAGCCCTCGGTACATTTTTACAACATGACCTTCGATGGTACCGGCGGATGTAAGGCTTGCTTTTTTGTAGGTAAGCGCGGTGCCGTTTATCAGGATGGCCTTTGTAACACGATTGCTTTTTTCTTGTATATAGCCGATAGTGCCGGTTACGGCAATACCGTTGGCCAGTTGTATGCCGTTTTGTGCAGCGGGATTGTATACCAGGTAATCGACGGTGCCGTCTGCTTTTTCTACCCGGATGCTGATGCTTTCTTCCTTGCCGTTATCCATCCGCCGTACCGACTTGATAAAAGGATGATTGCGGTAAGGTTCAAGAATAGTAACAAAGTTGCTGGTCAGGTCGCTGCCTGCGCGATGCATGAGCAGGTAGCGAAGTGTTTTGGGATTGCCCGGTTTGTTTTGAGGCGGATCGCCATCGGCCAATGATACATCATCGGAAGATGTCGTGGCATGCATCCGGATATGGATATGGTCGTTTTCCGTTAGTCCCCGGTATCCTGGCTGCGCCTTCCAGTCTGCGATGAAACTGGCCGGTGGGCTTGTGTCTTTTTCCACGTTATAAAGGAATGAATACCCATAGGGAAAGCCTGCGGCCTTTGTACCTTTGGAAATATGGGTGCCTGCGTACGTGCCCTTTTCCTGTACCTGTAATTGCAGTCCTTCTGTACGAACTGCGCCCGGAGGACCATGAAAGCTGAAAACATGGTCATTACCGCCCCTGACTCTGAAGATGTCAACCACGTAGGCATTGCTGTCTGCTGCATTGTTGCTGCTGCCACCTACGAGGAGCAAGGTACGGCTGTATGTTTTCAGATCCGGGTAAGCCGCTTTTCCGTCCAGTTCAAACGCGCCAAAGCCGTTCAATTGTTTAAAGAGACGGGTGTGTCCGCTCCAGGCGGAGCCCTGCGGCCGCTTATTGGCGAACACCAGGTTGTGTGAAATGGTGCTCCGGGTCCATTCGGTAACACTGGGTATATTGGTGGCAAATTCCGGGTATCCCAGGTCCGGCGTTAGCCAATGTCCAAAGGCAAACAGATCGAAATTAAGCATATCGTTATGCGCATGATGTATCGTGCGCCCGTAGTTACTGGCTAATGCGATGCCCGATGCTCCACGTCCGGATTCCAGTATCGACAGTCCGAACCCACTCATAAGGTAGCCTCCTATGGGTCGGGTGCCGGCCGCTTCTCCTATTTTTTTTATTTCCAGGTTGACGGCTTCGGGGTTTTCGGCAAATATGTCCAGTCCGAGCCCTTTTGCCGAGTAGCCGTTGGCACGATAGGCGGCAACGGCAATTTCCGGATCCCGGGTATACAGGTACCCCAATGCCATAAATTTTGGATCGGCATTGGGTATACCTACCAGCCCCGTTGAGCCGGCATCCCCGATATTGGGAATGGCTTTGCCGAGTACTGCCATGCGATAGGCTACGGTATAAACGTTTTTGAATTGTGGGAAATCCCTGAAAATATTATGATTCGTGTACGATGGGTAGGAACGGAGCAGCGCGGCCAGAGGCGAAATATGCAGGCCCCAGATTACGGCGTATCCAGGGGCGCCTTCGTCGGAAGTGCCATCTCTGTCGAAGCGGTTGATCATTAATTCGGGAATGGCGCCGCCATCGGGGGCAAACAACCAATCCAGCCACTGTGTGGTAAAGGGGGCAGTATTCAGGGCAAGCGCGCATAGGGCTACCGTGTGCTGATACATGCCCTGGTTTCCGCGGATCCGCTGATCGAGCACTGCCTGGAAGGTCGTTTTCAGGATGCCCTCATCCACATTGGTAACAAACAGTTCCCGTGTGCCCTTGGAGTTGGGGAGCCGGTATCGCTGGCCCTGCTGTTTTAGAAATGCATACAATGCCGGATCATTTTGGGTGCCGCTCAGGATCTTATCATAGGCATCTGCCATTCCCTGCACGATTCCGGTTTCCCATATGGATCCTTCTATTTTTCCACGACCGGTCGAACCATCCGAATGATACCAGCCCCGGCGGGCATAGGGGCTCCAATCCATCGACGGATATACGTCTGCGATCCGGTCTAACAAAATAGCTGCTTTATGGGCATAGCGCTGATCTCCTGTATAAAGGAAGGCATTGGCAAGGGCTGTGAGCCCTTCCTGAATATAGCGCCAGTATTTCCAGCTGTAATACCCGATATATTTATAAGCCCGGCCATTATGAACATAGCCAAAACCGTTATCCACGCCAAATTTGTGCAGCGGGTCTTTGGGATCGGGATGATCGGTGTTAAAGAGTAAACTGGTGTCTCCTTTGGCCGGGTTGAACAGCCCTTGCTCATCCAGCGCGCTTTGATAATATTTTCCGAAATCATTGGTGGGAAAAACCGAACCGCATGCGGGGCAGGTCAATTTCCAGGGCTTTTTTTCAAAATCAGGATTGTAGGGGTAATTCCCGTATTGAAGGATTTTGTCGCCGCAAACAATACAACCTACAAATTTAGGACCGGATGCAAATTTATCATAACCTACGTCGATGGTCCTGGGCAGATCCTGGCCCGGAACCATTGCCCATAGCGTTTCATCGGTTTTGGCCAGCCAGGGCCTGGCTTTTTCAACGGCCGCCGTTAATTGTTGCCTTGCCCAATCATATTTACGGCAATTGTTCCTGAGATTATTGATGCGTGCCGCCGAATACTGCCCCCCAAAGATGCGGGTGGCAGATGACTGCTGGGCCAGGGAGGGGAGTAATGCCAGCAGGACCAATTGTAGCAGAAGTAGTTTTTTCACTATATAAACTTTAGAGTGAGTGAAATATTATTTATAATGCTGAGTGATCCGGGAAGTGCTTTTGTATTTGCCTGCGTTTTAGCTGATAATTGCCACTGCGGTGAATCCAGCGCCTCAGGGAACGGGAAAGAGCCTATGAACCTGATTTCTTACAGCCCTAAAAATTTTTTTGCGTTTCCCGATCGTAATAATTCTTTTACGGTAACATCGGCTTCCTGCGCTCTTAATGCCTCTATCCGCAACATTCCGGTGAGGTAATCGAGGATGGGGGAGTGGGTTCCAAAAGCAAATCGCTCCGTACCCTGTGTTTTCAGAAGATTTCCCAGGTCGTTGATGGTTCTTCCGGAGGTATCCATCAACACCTGTGCCTTCTTAAATAAAGCAGCATCTGCTGCATCAAGCTGCATGCTATTGGTTACATTCAGGATCATATATTTTGCATCCGGAACCGCCTTGATGATCGGGAAAATGTTTTTTAAAGACCATTCCGGCTTGGGCGTGTACGCTACATAGTCGATATCCATCCAGGAGCGCTGCCGGCTGTCTACCATTTTATAATTAAAGGCTACCGGCAGGTTCATGTCCCGGGTTCTTTTTACCAGTTCAATGAGCGCGGGATCGGTAATTTCGTAATCATGGTATTTGGGGTAGACGCGCACCCCTTTCATCCCGAATTTTTTTACACTTTCCTCCAGGTCATATTGCCAGCCGGCATAGGTGGGATTGATAACAGCGAACGGAATAAAGCGTTTCCGGTGTGTTCCCAGCGCTTTCAATTCATCGTACAATTCCCGGTTGGCGGATTGGGTGTTTTTATAAAAAATACCATTCAGGTTACTGATTACGGATGTTTGCACGCCATACTTGTTCATTCGCTCCAAAAGCGCCGCACAGTTGTTGTACTTCAGCTGCATGAAGGGCCAGTGTCCTACGTATGCATTAATATCAATCAACACCTCTGCCTCCTTTTTTTAAGAGATTATTATAATTATCAAAAAATATCTTTTGCTTTTGCCGGTCGGTTAAGTTTGCAGACAGGATCCTGCCCACTCCCTGGTAGTAAGAATTGTCGGAAGCAAAAAATAAGCGGTCTTCGCCAAGATGTTCTACGGCAAAGTCGATCATGTTTTCGGCGTTGTTACTTCCGGAAGTGTCTACATAAATATTAGGACATTCCCGGAACAGTTTACATTCATACTCCCAGTCGCCCCCCATTCCAATATGTGCATACTGGAATATGCCTTCCGGATAGCGCCGGGCGATGTCCACAAAGTCTTCGGGTATGGAGGTATTGGGTTGTTTATATCCGTTATATTTCATCCGGTATCCGCCTACGCCCAACTGGCATTCGCCATGCGAATGGATAATCATCTTCAGATCGATCAGTTTTTCAATGATGGGGTAATACTTCGGATCATTGATTTTTACCTGGTAGTACAATTCTCCCGGTCCGATCATCCCGGCATCGGTACAGCGTTTGATTTCCTCCAGCGATTCTTTTTGATAAACAGGGTTTAATACAAAGCCGCCCAGCAACTGATCCGGATACTTCTTAATTGCCTTGATGGTAAGATCATTGAATTTCCGGAATTCTTCGGGAGTGCCGGGCATTACATCCAGGTATCGCGAAATGACCTGCTTTTCGATTCCCAACCGTCTTCCGTAATCGAGCTGTGTTTCGGGGCTGTCGTCCGTCCAGTAAATATGCGCATGTACATCAATTTTCCGGTACTTCATAACTTCTTTCATCAGGTCATAGCGTTGTGGCGCAGCGGAAAGCACCTCCGTTTGATGTGATGGTACGGAGTCCGATTTCCCGGCTAGCGGCCGGCTCACCAGCATACCTGCTATGCCAGCGGCCCCCCGGGTAACAAAATTTCTTCGGTTCATGTTCAGGAATTATTATGTTGACTTATTATTGTGTTGGTGCGCTGCCTGCGGCTTTCGAAGTTGATTACATATTTTAGAATGGATCGTTTACAAATATCGGGTTGATTCCGGCTGCCGGTCTCCCGTTCAGATGCCCAGCATCCTTTTCAGGTTTCCCGATCTTAATTGTTCTTTTGTTTTTTCGTCTGTCTCCGTTGCTCGTGACGATTCGATGCGGAGTAAACCGGAGAAATAATCAAGGATAGGGGAGTGGGTGCCGAAACAGAAGCTGCCCGTTCCAAATGATTTGAACAGGTCGCTCCAGTTGGTGATATTCCTGCCGGACGAATCGATCAGGAGATCCGCCTTTTTGAAAAGGTCCATTTCTTCCGGATTCAATGCTAAGCTGTTGGCTGCGTTCACTACCAGGTATTTTGCATCCGGAACGGCTTTTACAATGGGTACGATATTTTTTAACGTCCATTCTTTTTCAAGATCCATCCAAGAGCTGGTTCTGCTGTCGACCATTCTCAGACAAAATGCAACCGGCAGACCCTTATCGCGGCATCTTTTTACCAGCTCAACGCAGGCAGGGGCGGCTATTTCATAGCCATGATACTGGGGATAAAGCCGTATGCCTTTCATTCCCATCCGGGTGATGCACTGTTCAAGATCGTCGCGCCAGCCGCCGTATGCCGGGTTGATGACGGCGAAAGGAATGAACCGGTCCTGGTATATTTTTTTACTGCGGATGGCTTCCTGCAATTCGTCGTTGGCGTGCTGTGTGTTCTTATAAAAAATGCCATTCAGATTACTGATCACCGATATGTCCGTGCCAAATTCCTTCATCCTGCCCAGGAGGGTTTCCGGCGTGTTGTATTCTAGTTTGAGGAACGGCCAGTGGCCGATATATGCATTGCTGTCTATTAACATTGGATACCTGCTTTTTTTAACCGGTTGGCCATATTTTCAAAAAAAATCTTTCTTCGTTGTGTATCGGTAAGCCGGGCTGAAAAGATCTGGCCTACGCCCTGATAGAAGCTGTAATCGCACCCAAATACCAGCCGGTCTTCTCCAACGCATTTCAGCGCGAAATCAATCATGCCGGCAGCATTGTTGCTCCCGGATACTTCGATAAAAACGTTGGGCACATCTTTCAGTACCTTACAGGCATATTCCCAATCGATGCCACCTCCGATATGCGCAAACTGGAACAGGGCTTCCGGGTATCTTTTGGCAATATTTGCAAAATCCTCCGGCAGGGATATGTTCTTTGGCTCAGTTGGATAAAGCGTTACGCGGGAATGACCTACCGGGGAGTGCATCATGATGTTCCAGTTAAGATCAATGCATTTCTCAATAATCGGGTAATAAAGCGGGTCGTCAATTTTTACCTGGTTGTAAAGTTCTCCCAGTCCTGTCATGCCGGCATCCCGGCAGCGGTCGATCTCTTCCAGTGATTCCTTTTGGAAAGCAGGGTTCAGGGCTACCGTACCGATAAACCTGCCGGGATATTCCTTCATACACTTGATGATAAAATTATTTTTAGATCGGAAGTCGTCTGGCGTTCCTTCGCTAAAGGGCCTTATAAAATTCGAGATCATTAGTTTTTCAATACCCAGGCGGTCTGCAAAATCCAGGTTAATCGCCGTCTTGTACTGGCCTTCATCAGCGTGGGCATGCGCATCAATCTTCCGGTACTTCAGCACCTCCGGCATGAAGTTCTTTTTTTCCGAAAACTCCCCGGCACTGAAAAAGGGCCCTTCCTTGTGGTTGAATCCTGTTAGCAGGCTGCCCAGCAGCAGCCCAGCACCTGAGGTGGCCGTTCCGGTTACAAATTTTCTACGATTTATTTTCAACATATATCAACAGATAAGCGATTTGATTGTATTTATAATTTCCGGTTAAGCTTAATATTCCTGTTTATCTGCACTCTTCAAAGGAAGTTCCACCAGGTCCGATAAAAAGGCGAAATGGTTGGTGGATCTTTTGATAATATCGGAACGGTTGCCAGAGAGTTGCGGGTAATACTGCGCCATGAACGATTTTGCCCCTGTGTCATCCGATTGTGATAATTGGAAAATAGTCCTGAAAATAGTATGCAGAGTCGGTTGGATAGCCCCCCAAACGGCATAACCACCGTCCGGTATGGACGAGCTCAGGCCATAGGGCGGGTAGCCTGCAAATTGTCTTCCGGTTTGGCTGGCGTAAGCTACGCGGTACCAACCATTGTCTCCGCTCCACAAATTGGAAAATAACGGGTAACGGGTATTGCCGTTCCATAGTTTTTCAACGATCTGGTTAGCATAGGCCTTACAAAGCACGACCGGGTCAAAAGCTGCACCCCAGACCCTTTTAATATTTTCCCGGTTCCTTATGAACGTTTCAAAGGCTGGCACCAGTCTTCTGGAATGACTGATATCCCATCCGGCATCCTGTACAAGATAAGAACTGTTCCATTGAACCAGTGATCTCATTTTCCATTCCCCGTTGCCCTCCTTTTCCCAGCTAACAGGACTCTGGGTGCCTGTATAGCCGGCATACCGGTTATCAAAATGATATTTCCAAAATCCTTTGTCTATCTCTGCTCTTATGCCATTTGGCGATTGCGTAAGAAAACTCCGGGCTACGAACAGGTCGAATATTTTTTTTATGTTGCCTTTTTTATTGAGCAATGCTTCAAAAGCATTCTTTCCATCTGCTGATGCAGCCTGAACTCCTGACTGCTGTAGTTCCGACAGATCAGAAAGTACCGTCAGGTACCAGAGATCCCGATCGGTAAAATAATAACCTGAATTTTTGTCTTTTACATCGGCAACGGTTGCCTGGAGTCTTTTTTGAACGGACGAAAAATAATCAACGGTCAACCAGCGATCCAGTTGAACAGCCATGGTGTTGAAAGTGTTTTTTACAAAGGTCCTCAGTGCCACTGTTTGCTGATCAGGAGGAATATTTTCGGATATACTGGTGGCCAATGCGCCTAGCAGGCCCAGGAACTGCACACTGCAAAGCGGCACCTCTTTACCCAAAAGGCCGTAGGCGGTACATATATTTCCGCCAGAACAAATCCAGCCGGTACTGTTATTGCTGCCTGGTATCGGTTTTAATACAGAGAAGACCGGACTTAACAGATCTGCAAGCTCTGCAATCTGCCGGAGATCCTTACACCTCCGCGTCATCTCTGTGAAAGCCTGCAATCCTCCTATTTGCACATCGTATAAAACATAAACATCCTCCTGTTCAAATAACCTCTTTTGAAGCTCCGCAGCATAATGATCACGGAAATAGTGATTCCATGCATGTATCACCTGGTCATGAACGGCACCGTTTTTTGAAAAGTCAGTTTTCTCCTGTGATAAAACGGGCCCAGTGAGTGTAAATAAAAGCATGAAAGCTACAGGAAAGCGTACCAGTTTGTTCATTTTTGTATGTTTACTCCTGAAGATCTGTTTCTAGGATCAGGTTCGTTTGTGTTGTGATGGGAATACAATCTGGTGATCGTATAAAAGGGCTGAGCGGTTTTTTGCGCCAGCCTTCGCTGCCTGCTTGCATGCATTTGCTCTCGTACCCAGCCCGGATCTCTCTGTTGTGCCAAAAGGACCGGGCTGCTCATCAGTAAGAGAAATACTATATACAATACAATTTTTTTTCATGCCATATACGCTGTTATTTTACGGGTACCAATCTAAGTGCTCTTACATCAAACATGGAGCCTTTTTCGTTTGAAGCGCCTGACTGTAATACAATGCTGGTGATTCCCTTTAGGAATTGCAGGGACCCGATCTTTTTGGTGCGATAAGTAAACCAGGAACCTGTTTTATCTACCTTGCTTTTGATACGTTTTGCACCCGCGGTAACTTCAAATGTTTTTCCTGCATTAGCGTCAGAAACAGACCACTCAAGATATACATCGTATCTTCCTGTTTTTGCGATGTTGACATTCCAGATGGCTTTGTCTTTTGCATCAAACCAGCCAAAGGCCTTCCACTCGGGCATGTATTTGATGCGGCTGCCTTCGGTTCCGGCCAGCCACGATGACAGGTTGTAGGAACCGTCTTCTTCTTTCTGAACAGGCTGGAGCTTATTGGTGGCGGGCCGTTGATCTTTAAATGCTGCGGGCATTAATCCACCTACTGCGTTTACGATTATATCTTCCACTTCAGGTACAAAAGGGGATGGCTTATTGTACCAGTACATACTGCTTTCGGGTTCATAACCACCCTCGCCGATAACGCGGCGCGATGCAATATAGGAAGGCACGTCATTGGCGTATGCGTTTACCCAAAGCCGTTCGGCACCGTAGGCTTCTTTCAGACGTATTGAATAATCGACCACCACTTCGCCGGCCAGGTTTACCATGGCCATTTTGTTATCGAAGTTCCAAACCTGGAAGGAATAATCTACGGCAGCAGGGATCGTTTCTCCTCTTTCCAGCCGTTCAAGTGCGAGCCGCGCATAGTATCCTTTTATGGATGCGTCTTTGGTCCATTCAACGAGTTCGGCTGCTGACGGCACTTTTGAGAAGGGCAGCTTGATCCACTGCATTGTACCGGAAGGTGCGGTGTGCAGCGGTTGCAGCTGTGCCGTCAGCAGCTTGTCGATATTGTCGGCAATCTCTTTACCATGCCGCTGCATATTTTCAAGAGTGCCGCGTGGCTCGGGGTTGGCATCCCCGGCGCAGCCCAATGCGATGAGGGCCGTGGTGCCGGGATGCCGCTGTTCAATAAGCCGGTGCGCCTCTGCGATCCAGTCGCCGTGGATCTTATGCGCATCTCCTCCCAGCGTGGTACCATGACAGGCATAGTTCATAAAAACGGCTTTCAGTGCGCCATTGGGATCCGTTATTTTCAGGATAGGGAGCGCCAGGTCTACGGGGCCGTCCTTGGTACGCCGATTCTTTGCAAACTGCGCCTGTCCCTGGCCCCATGAAATAAGGGAGGGCTTGCGGTTGTTTAAGGCGGCCACGGCGAGGTCTTTCAGCTTTTGTGTAAGCTGCTCGGTATATTGCGTAATCTCTATGAGTTGTTTCAGCGCTAAAAGGGAATCTGTAAAACGGCCATCCCTGTATTGCAGGATATTGATCAGGTTGCCTACCTCGGGCCCGCCATGCGTATGGGAGGCGAAAATGGCTACCTGTGAAGGATTGATCCCTTTTTCTTTTGCGAGAAAATCGGTTACATTTTTCGTAATGCGCCAGGGGATCCCTACCAGGTCTACGGTGAGCAGCAGGGTTGGGTGTTGTGCATCGCTGCCCAGGGCAAGTGCCTTTGCGGCGATCGGTTGCAGCACACTATCGGCATCGGTACTGAGCCGCGCTGCATAACCGGCCATACGGATGGGAAACTGGGGCGTAATATCGGTGCTGGCTACACCGGCGGCGATGGTTACCGGGGTACCTGCTTTCTGTTGGGCGTAAAGAACTGTAGCTGACAGCAAGAGGGTTGCCAATATAAATACCTTATGCAGCGCAGCAGCTTTTTGGGAAATAAAAAAAATGGTTGGTACAAACTTCATGCGCATATTGTTGAATAGATGTTGCATCATTATATAAAAACTTTTTGGTGCCGTGAAAAAAGATTTGGTATCGGCACTTCTGTGGCTCTGTTTTACGCTGGGTTGCTATAAAGCATCATGGATAGTTCCTTCAGCGCCATTTACAATTTTAACTTGAACAGCCGGTTGGCATTATCAAAAAACATTTTTCGTTCTGCATTTTTATCCGGGGCAAGCTTTCTGATCGCTTCTATGGCCTGCCAACCGGTACAGGCTTTTCCGGTTCCAACGGAATCTGAACAATCACTGCCATAGATCAGCTTATCCTGGTGGCGTTTTAAGAACGACCTTGTGAAGTCTTCATCACGTGTCATTGCGGCCAGGCCCGAGCCGGCGGAGAGGTCGCCGTAAACATTATCGTACCGGGTGAGCAACATGTCCGTCATGCCTCCTGGCGTCACTTTTCCGGTAGGGTAGAGTATGTTCTGGTTGCTGTGATTTTTATCAATATTGGCCCACCATGTTTGTGCATGCCCGATGAAATTTACTTTTTTGTACTTGCGCAGCATATTGTGCAACCGTTCAAATCCCCAGTTGTACATTTTGTACTGGAAATGGATCAGTACCGGCACATCGTAATCCTGTGCTAACTTGTAAATAGCCTGCATTTCTTTTGAATCGCAGTCAATATTAAACTTCAGCTCACCGATCACGCAGGCGCCCAGTTTTAAATATTTTTCAATTTCTTTTACAGCGTCCGGTACATCGGGTACTTCGTTGGCACCGAAGAAATAAATTCCCTTGTATTGTTGCGCCAGCTGATAGCAGGCTTCATTGGGTGTGGCCTTTGCCTGCAACCCGTTTGAAACGCCATAATGAGTAGAGCCCATGCTCACCGGATGACCGGAGGGAAGAAGAACGGTATAGTCGACCCCCATTGTCTTCTGATGGGCTAATAATGCCTCATTGCTCCGGTCTGAATAATCCGTATGCTGATGAATGTCTATGATTTTTTCCCGGGCGGGGGCTTTCAACGACTGCTGCCATACATCTCCTTTTACAGAAGCCATCGTAAAAAGACCGGCGCCCAGGACGGATGATCGCCTGATAAAATCTCTCCGGGTTGATTTCTCTTTTGCCATAAGTAATTACAATGATTGAACGAATCAGGAAAGACTGTTTCTGTTGTTGTATACTTTTTCCAATGCATTAATGATGTCGTCCATATCCGCTTTGGTACCGAGTAAAATCGCTCCGGCGCTGATCACCACAACCGTTTCTGTTACTCTGTCGCAGGAGGGCAGTACCAGGCTGTCTTTAAAAAGTTTGATCTGTTGTTTGGTATAGTTTTTTTTGTAGTTGCCGAGTTCCAAAATATTGGTGGCCCACAAATCATGCTGCATACCTTTGATATAGCCGCCTGCCGGTATTCCTTCTGCATTCAACGCTTTCAGAAATACCTGCCGTTCCACGTTGTTAAAATGCTTTTTGTCGTAGGTGAAAGCGTATAGGTAGTAGCCGGAGCTGTTAGATCCTTCATATTGGAGCTGTGGCGTCAGGCCGGGTATGTTTTTTATTTTGCTGCTCAGGTAATTGGCATTTTCATTGCGTTTTTCAAAACGTTCAACGGCTTTATCGAGTTGCGAGAGGATGATGCTGCCTTCAAATTCGTTCATCCGCATTTTCTGACCGATGGTCGTATTCTGTCCTTTCTTATTGGTGCCGTGATTTTGTATGGTATACACTTTATCCATCAGGACATCATCGTTGCCGATAACAGCACCGCCTTCGCCGGCAGCGATTTGTTTGCTGCCCTGGAAGCTGAAACATCCCAGCTGACCGATGGTTCCTAACTGGCGGCCTTTGTATTTGGCAAAGTTTGCCTGGCAGGCATCTTCAATTACCGGGATATTGTGTTTGTTGGCTACCGCCATTATTGCGTCCATATTACAGGCCGAGCCCATAATGTGCACTGGCATAATCGCCTTGGTGTTTGGAGTGATCTTTTGAGCTATTGCTGCCGGATCAATCTGGTAGCTTCGGTAATCCAGGTCAGCAAATATCGGAAGTGCCCGGGCGGCCAGTATTGCAGAGATGGTGCCGAAGTCGGTATAGGAAGAGGTAATGACCTCATCGCCGGGTTGTATGCCTAGGGCATCTATGCAAACACCCAGTGCCTGTGTTCCCGAGCCGGTTCCTACACAGTATTTTGCACCGGTGAGCGCTGCGTATTTTTTTTCAAAAGTGGCCACGGTTCCGTGAACGGGATTACTGATCCTGCTCCAGGCTCCGCTTTTTGTGGTGGTCGTGATATTGGCAATCATGTTGTCGTCAACAATCATGTTGGGCCATTGCGGCCAGGGTTGTGTTCTTACCGGTGTGCCGCCGCTTATCGCAAGCCTGGCCGTGCTGGCTTTAATATGCGGTCCGGCTGATACCACCGAAGGGATGGTAAGGGCTGCTGAGCTGGCAGATAATACCGAGATGAATTTTCTGCGGGAGTATTGTTTTTTGTTCATGGCAATTTGTTTTCGAAGTTATTGTGTGCGTATTTTATATCCCCGGAGGGAGTAGTAAAGAATCATTAAATAACAGGGAGCTACAATCCAGTAGGCTTTTTGAGGATTGGAGATGTCTGCAAAATGCCCGTATACCAGCGGTAATAAAGCGCCGCCGCAGATGCTCATGATCAGTAACGAGGATCCGATTTTAGTAAACCGACCCAGATTTGCGATAGCCAGGGGCCATATAGCCGGCCACATAAGCGCATTCGCCAATCCCAGCAACGCGATAAACAATACAGAAAGATAGCCCGTGGTAAATAAAGCGCATAACAGGAAGACGATACCCGCCAAAGCGGAATATTGCAGGGCTTTTTCCTGTGACAGGAACCTGGGCATGCTGATGATGCCAATTAAATACCCGATAAGCATGGCGGTTAAGGTCATGCTTGTGAAGAACTTTGCGGTTACCATGGGAATGCCCTGGTAGGACCCATAGTCGATAATCGTATTGCCGGAAATGACTTCCGCTCCAACATACAGGAACAGGGTGAAGGCGCCGATTAAAAGATGCGGAAACTGGAGAATGGATTTTTTGTTATTAGCCGCTGTGCTTGCTGCTGCATCTTCTTCTTCCTCAACCTCGGGGAGGCCTGAATAATGTACCAGGAGCGCCAGTATCACGAGTACAATCGCCATTATGATATACGGAAGGATCACCCGGTGTGCCAATGCGTTTAGCTCCGCTATTTTCGCCGCGGGGTTCAGTTGCGCTATGTTTTTACTGATGGCATCGGTATCGTTTAAAATAACCGAGCCCAGAACAATGGGTGCGATAATGCCGGCAATCCCGTTGCAGATCCCCATAATGCTGATACGCCTGGCGGCGGTTTTACGAGGTCCTAAAATGGTTACATAGGGATTGGATGCGGTTTGCAGAATCGAAAGGCCGGCACCCTGTACAAATAGCCCGGTTAAGAAAACCGGATAGGTGCGGGATAAAGCTGCGGGAATGAAGATCAGCGAGCCGACTGCCATGATGATCAATCCCAGCGATATGCCTTTTTTAAAACCGGTTTTTTTCAGGATCCAGCCTCCGGGCAGGGCCATCACAAAGTAAGAAATATAAAGCGCAAAGGCTACGAGGTAGGCCTGCGTATTGTTTAACTCGCATGCTAATTTTAAATAGGGAATCAATACGGAGCTCAGCCAGGTCACAAAGCCAAATACGGAAAATAAAAGGCCGATGATGATCAGCGATTTTTTGATCGACTGCTGTTCACCTGAAGCGATTGTTGACGTTTGCCTGGGCATATTTTTGAATTATCAGGTATGTTTTTGATTTTGTTGAAATCTTATACGGGGTAATTGCCGGCGTCCAGCGACTTCAGTGCATTCTGCACGCTGCCATTCCTGAACAGGATTTCTCTTGCGGTATCATAATCGTTGATATTCCCCAGCCTCATGAGCATCTTTGTGGCCCGGTCGGTGATTTTATTATTGATGAGCTTTACATTTACCATCTGGTTATCGATGATGCGCCCCAGACGCACCATGGTAGTGGTACTGATCATGTCAAAGATCATTTTGTGGGCCGTAGCACATTTCATACGCGTACTGCCGGTTATAAATTCAGGTCCGGTTATAACTTCTACCGGATACAGCGCCTGTGCGGCAATAGGACTATCCGGATTGCTTACAATGCATCCGGTATCGATGTTTGCTTTTCTGCATTGTGTGAGTGCTGCCAACACAAAGGGAGTGGTACCGCTGGCGGAGATGCCCACTACAATATCTTTTTTGTTAATCCCTCTTTCTTCCAGTTTTTCCCAGGCTTCATTTTTGTCATCTTCCATTTCTTCGCGGGCTTCCACTAACCGGTCTACGCCTCCGGCGAGGATGACCTGGAATAAATCAGGTGAAACGCCATAGGTAGTCGGAAGCTCAATCACATCTAAAACAGATAAGCGGCCACTGCTGCCGGCGCCTACATAAAACAGTCTTCCGCCATTGGTGATTTTTGCTACAATGGCCTCTATTAACGCATTGATCCGGGGTAATTCTTTTTCCACCGCAGGCGCAACCCGCTGATCTTCCCTGTTGATCAGCATGGTTAACTCTTCAGTTGTCTTCTTTTCAAGGCTCCTGTAGCCGGATGGCTGTTCTGTAATTCTATTCTGCATGAAAATCATTTTATTGGTGAGTCGTGCGGTTTTTGTGCGTTAATTTATTGCGAATATACGCAAATACTGTATTTGAATGCTTTTTTTATGCTTTTTATTCCATTAAAAATTACCGGGGTAGCAAAGGCAAATTGCGGGAATTGATATCTGTAGTTTTCCTGATCGGGTTGCGCTGCCGGTTTCGCCCACCAAGCGTTGCTTGGACACGGTTATTGCGGTGCCCGGCTGCCCGGAGCACTGCTTTGCGGCGATCGGAACATAACGGACCAGAGCCCGGTAGCGGGATTTTAATCGGTTTGAAGACGAGACGGTTTTGTTCTCACAAATTTTTCAACACGGCCTATAAAGTAAGGTTGCAATGTGTATGCTGCTGCAAAGTGGCATTGTTCGGGCACTTTCGGATACACTGGCCGGTTTTTATGCCAAATATTCATTGTAACGGATGCGCCCATTGCGCTGTTCGGCACGTTTTCCGGGAATACAGGGGTACAATGATTTTTGAAAGAGTAAGGAGTGATCAGTAAATACCGGCTCGAAATGGCGGTCGGCGCTGAAAGGAATGCCCTGGTATCCCGGCCTGGCGGATCTGCCGGTCCGCATATGCCGGATCGGGTCGCCGGCGATAAAAAAGACGCCGTGCAGAATGCTGCTGTATTTCATGGAAATATCCGTGTACGCTCCGGCGGGTTTGTGCCGCCCGTAAGTTGAGATAGCTATTCCGGACTGTTTGCGGCCGGCATTATTTATTGAGGGGGCGTTTTTAGGACAGATCGTTGTGATGGTGTGCTGTAATGAATAAATGCTGGTTTGCGGCTTTGGAGGCAAGCATCAGGTCTGTTATGTGCTTTCTTTCCGCATCATAAAACGACGGTTGGTAGTTGTAATTGAACTGGTATAGCATGGGTGCAGGAGAAGGATACAATCCGTTTAAGTTCCGGTTCAGCGAATACCGGGAATTGATTTGCGTTTTGTATGCGGTTTTTTAAATTAAAAATACGCAGAAACTGCTCATTGTGTTGAATTATTTTTTATATTCGTTTTTTGAAGGGTATTTAATGGTTGCAAGGTAAAACATAGCGGAAATCTATTTTATTATGGGAAATAATGACAAGGGAAATCGCCGGAGATCGGGATTGTTACACGTGTTAGGCCCAGGAATCATCACGGCTGCATTGGTTTTTGGTCCCAGCAAAATGACGATCACCTCAAAATTAGGTGCTACATATGGTTATGATTTGCTTTGGGCCATTGTAGTGGCGATTTTTTTTATGGCGGTATTTACAAGTATGGCTTCCCGTATCGCGTTGGCAACAGACCGGTCTTTTTTATCCCTGATCAAAGATCGCTGGGGTAAACCGGTATCCGTGTTGGTTGGGATCGGTGTTTTTTTGGTTACGGCTTCTTTCCAGGCAGGTAATTCAACCGGTGTGGGAATCTCACTGGCGGAAACAACCGGTTTGAGTTCCAAAGTGTGGATCTTGCTTGCCAATGCCTTGGGTATTGCCTTATTATTCTTTAAGGGATTTTATAAGATTCTTGAAAAAATCATGATCCTCCTGATTGTGATCATGCTGGGTTCGTTTATTGTTACGTTCTTTTTAGCGAAGCCATCCGCGGGTAACATTGCAAAAGGGTTAGTTCCCAGTTTGCCCGAAGGGTCTTTGGGATTGGTTATTGCTTTGTTTGCTTCTGCGTTTTCAATCGTTGGTGCTTTATACCAATCATATATGGTTCAGGAACGACGGCGCTTGTCGCCCGATTTGAGACAAAAGCCCTCAGACAGCCTTCCGGGTATCCTGATCCTGGGCATTATGGCCAGTATCGTATTGATATGTGCTGCTTCGGTTTTACACCCTGCAGGAGTGGTGGTAACCAAGGCAACGGATATGTCCAAAACCCTGGCGCCTTTATTTGGCGAATACGCGGCACATCTTTTTCTGATCGGATTATTTGGCGCTTCCTTTTCTTCACTTATCGGTAATGCTTCAGTGGGTGGCACACTGCTGGGAGATGCATTGGGATATAAAGGGCAGCTAAGCTCCAATGTTGTGCGTATTTTGATTGCACTGGTAATGATCATCGGTGCTTTTGTAGCATTACAGTTTGATAAAGCGCCGCTGGAGCTGATTGTGCTGGCGCAAAGCGTCACGATACTGGTGGTGCCGTTTATGGGTATTGCTATGTTTAGTATTTCCAACGACCGCAGCATCATGGGCCGCTATGTGAATACACCGCTTACCAAGCTGGTTGCGGGTGTCGGGCTCCTGCTGTTGCTGGTTTTGGCGGTTGTTAATATTAAAGAGTTATTTTTTAAATAAACCTAAGACGTTGCAAAAGAAGCGATGGTCTTTACATACGAAGAACCCAGGATCGTTGGTGAAAATCCCGGTAGTACCCGGACTCAATTAATAAAAATAAACACATGAATGAATTGCAATTAATAGAAGACGAATTGTACCAGCCATCGAAGGCCTTGCTGGAAGATCTGCAGGCATTGGACGGCGATATCATTTTTCTGGGGGCCGGTGGTAAAATGGGGCCCAGCATGATAAAACTCGCCAGTATAGCATTGCGCGCAGCAAATTTATCTAAAAGACTGATCGCTGTTTCCAGGTTTAGTGATGAGGCTGCAAAAAAGGAGTTAGAGGATCTGGGGGTTGAGATTATTGCAGCAGACCTGCTGGATGATGCACAACTGCAGGCACTGCCGGATGTTAAGAACGTAATGTACCTGGCGGGAACGAAATTTGGAACAAACGGAAATGAGCCCTTTACCTGGGCTATGAATGCGTATTTGCCGGGGCGTGTTGCAGAAAAATATAAAAACTCCCGGATTGTTGCGTTTTCCACCGGCAATGTATACCCCTTTTCCAAATTGGAGCAGGGGGGATTTTCAGAGGAAACAAAACCGGATCCCGTTGGTGAGTACGGCCAGTCGTGCCTGGGCCGGGAGCGCATATTCCAGTATTTTTCCAGGGTTTATCAAACGCCGGTGCTGATTTACCGTTTGAATTATGCCGTTGATTTGCGTTACGGGGTTTTGCTGGAAGTAGGGAAATCGGTTTACAACGGAACACCGATCAATATTTCGACAGGAGCGGTAAATGTGATCTGGCAGGGCGATGCCAATGAGATCGCATTACGCAGCTTTTTGCATTGCAGCACCCCGGCAAAAATTTTAAATGTAACCGGTCCGGAAACCATAAGTTTAACCTGGCTGGCTACGCAGTTTGGGGGCCTGTTCGATAAACAGCCAGTGTTTACAGGGCAGGTTCAGGATACGGCTCTGTTGAGTAATGCGTCTGAGGCGCACCAGCTTTTTGGCTATCCACGTGTAAGTTTGCGAAAAATGATCCGGTTGGTAGCCGATTGGATCCGCCTGGAGGGGCGACAGATAAACAAGCCTACTCATTTTCAGGAACGGCAAGGACAATTTTAATGAATATCAATTATGAGTTTACCGGATACAATAAAAAATATATTGCATGAGGGGATTGCAATACCGGCACATCCGCTGGCCCTTACTGCCGAAAGAGATTTTGATGAGGCCATCCAACGCAGGTTGACCCGCTATTACCTGGCCAGTGGTGCCGGGGGAATTGCGGTAGCGGTGCATTCCACCCAATTTGAAATAAGAGAGCCTCAGGTTAATTTGCTGGAGAAAGTGCTGTACACGGCTGCTGATGAAGTTGAGAAAAGCGGTAAAGAGCAGTTTGTAAAGGTTGCTGGTATCTGCGGACCAACGGACCAGGCCGTTAGTGAAGCCAGGTTGGCAAAGCGATATGGCTATCACCTTGGATTGTTAAGCATGGGTGGGCTGAATACGCTGACCGAAGAGGCACTGATCGAGCGTGCTAAAGCCGTTGCCGAGATTGTTCCGGTATTTGGGTTTTACTTACAACCTGCAGTAGGCGGCCGGATTTTGAGTTTTGAATTCTGGCGAAAGTTTGCAGCAATACCTAATGTACAGGCCATCAAAATTGCTGCCTTTAACCGCTATCAGACACTGGATGTGGTGCGGGCGGTTTGCAGTTCTGAAAGGGCGGACGAGATTGCGCTGTACACGGGCAATGATGATAATATCATCGCAGATCTGCTGACGACGTATCAGTTTAATATCAACGGAAGACTCGTGCAAAAAGATTTTCGGGGCGGCCTGCTGGGGCATTGGGCGGTGTGGACACATAAGGCTGCCAGGTTGCTCGATGCCATCAAGGCCTATAAATCCGGCGATCAGGCCGGCCTGGGAGACTGGCTCACTAAAAATATTCAGGTAACGGATATGAATGCCGCCATTTTTGATCCGGTCAATCGTTTTCACGGATGCATTCCCGGTATTCATGAAGTATTGAGAAGGCAGGGTTTATTAAAGGGAACCTGGTGCCTGAACCCGAATGAGGTGTTATCGCCCGGGCAGGCGGATGAAATAACACGGGTAACCCGGGCTTATCCGGATCTGGTGGACGATGATTTTGTAACAACCTTTTTACAACAGGATAGAGGCTAGCTGTCTGGTAAGGGATTGTTATGAAACGAAGGGCTTTTATCAAAGATACGGTTGTATGGTCGCTGCTGCCAGCCATCAAACCGTTGGCAGGCATGGCCCGTCAATCCTCAAACATGAAAATCAAAATTGATCATATTGCTTCGGATTTTGAGCGGCAACCCCTGGTTCGGCCCTTTGGATTTAAGGGCGGGTATTTAACCGAATTATGGCAAACGGTTGCGTTAATGCAAACTGCTGCAAGCGGTCCCAAGCTTGGCCTTGCCACACAGAGTGTTTTGTACGGAGATCCCGACGTCTTTTCGGCACACTCGGAAAGTGCAGGTAATGCATTGATGTATGCACTATCTGAAAAAGCCTTGCAATTGGCAAGAGAAACGCCCTTCGAAACGCCGGCAGATCTTTTATCTGCGATCTTGCCCGAGGTGCGCAAATACGCTGTGTCGCTTACCGGACGAAGCAACGTAAACCTTAATTTTATTTATAATGCCCTGGTTAGTGTAGACAATGCTGCCTGGCTCGTTTATGCATCTGAAAACAAATGCCCGGATTTCGATACGATGATCCCGGCTCTTTACCGGAAGCCACTCAGTATGCATAATCCGAGGATTGCAGTCATGTATCAGATTCCTTATGGTATGCCGATGACGGACCTGGTAAAGGCTGCCGGGGAGGGGTATTTTGTTTTTAAAATTAAAACCGGGATGCCGGGCAACCAGGAGCAAATGCTCCAATCAGATATAGAGCGGCTTACGCTTATACATCAAACGCTTAAAAATTTAAGAACGCCTCAAACAAAGGATGGACGGCTTGTGTACACACTGGATGCAAACGGACGGTACCAAAAAAAGGAAAGCTTGTTGAGGTATCTTGATCATGCCCGGAAAATAGGTGCTTTTGACCAGATACGGTTAATTGAAGAACCGTTTTGGGAGTCCAATAATGAAACTGTTGAGGATGTTGGGGTGATTATAGGAGCCGATGAAAGCGTACATACGGAGGCCGATGCCATCAAAAGAATTCAACAGGGGTACAAGGCCCTGGTGTTAAAAGGCATTGCCAAAACCTTAAGTGTGAGTTTTAAAATAGCCAAGGTAGCCCACGAAAATAATGTAGCCTGCATCTGCGCGGATCTTACCGTAAACCCGTTGCTGCTGGACTGGCACAAAAACCTGGCGGGGCGGTTACAGCCATTTCCGGGAATCGGAATGCCGATGATCGAAACCAATGGGGATATGAATTACAGGAATTGGGAGTTGATGAAAACCTTTCACCCCGTGCAAAACGCATCCTGGCAACAAGTGAAGCAAGGGGTGTTTGAGTTGAATGATGATTTTTATAAGCGCAGCGGTGGCATCTTTATGGGTACAGATCATTATGAAAGGATGTTTAAACGAAGCTGATCATGATTTCCTTTTATTAAAATAAACGAAGATGTATGGAGCGGTATGCGCTATCATCTGGGAACGGTTTAAAAATATAACATAATTAAAATTTGTAAGTATGAACAATAAAGGCCGCAGAAGTTTTATAAAAAAGTCAGCAGTTATCGGACTGGGAGCAACACTCAGCTTTGATAAGGTATTGCCCACTGTTTTGAATGCCGGGGCAACGCCGGCCGTGCTGGGCGGAACACCTCTGGTCAATGCGCCCTGGCCCAAATGGCCCATTTGGAATAAAGAAACCGATGAGCCGCTTGTTTTGGAAGCATTACGCAGCGGCGTTTGGTCGCGGGCGGAGAAAGTGACCCTGTTCGAAAAAAAATGGGCAGCGCTGATTGGGGCAAAAAGAGCACTTACCACGGTTAACGGAACCAATGCGCTGATCACTGCAGTGGCGCAATCGGATATCGGAGGCGGGGATGAGGTGATTTTACCGCCCTATACGTTTATTGCCACCCTTACTGCAGTACTGAACGCCGGTGCGATGCCTGTATTTGCCGATATAAACCCCGATACCTTTCTGATCGATCCGGAGGCTATAAAGAAAAAGATCACACCCCGCACGAGGGCCATATTACCGGTGCATATTTGCGGATTGCCCGCAGATATGGGAAGTATAATGCAAATTGCGAAGCAGCACGACCTGGTGGTGATTGAAGATGCCTGCCAGGCCTGGCTGGCGGAGATCAACAACAAGAAGGTAGGCACTTTTGGTCACGCCGGTTGTTTCAGCTTTCAGAATTCTAAAAACCTGCCGATAGGGGAAGGCGGCGCTATTGTAAGTGACGATGAGGCCTTTATGGACCGGTGCGTGTCATATCATAATCTTGGTTTACCCTATGGAACCGCGTCCGCACGTCCGGGTAGCAAATTACGGTTGACGGAATACCAGGCTGCAATCGGGATGGTGCAGATGGAGCGGCTATTACCTCAAACCGCCACCAGGAACGAAAATGCAGGTTATTTACGGCAGCAGATGAAGCAGATAAAAGGAATTGTACCACATACCCTCAACGCCGGCGTAACAAAGGCGGCTTACCACCTGTTTCCCTTCAGGTACGATAAGCGGCATTTTGCGGATCTTTCGAAAGCGCAATTCATAAAAGCGTTGCAGGCGGAAGGAGTTCCTTGTTCGGGGGGGTATACACCCCTGAATACAGTGGAGAATCTGGGTAATACATTTGAAACCAAGAATTATAAAAAAATGTATTCAGCACCCGAGTTGAGTTACGAGCGGTTTAAAGAGCATAATCAATGCCCCAGGAATGAACAGCTTTGCCAGGAAGCCGTATGGTTGCCGCAGAATGTGTTACTCGCCAACCGGGAAAGCATGGATATGATTGTTTCGGCCATTCAGCGGATTCAGAAAAATGCCGCTGCCATTGGTAAAAAAGGGGGCTAGCTTCATTATTGGGGAGCTGATTGACCGGGACCAATTAACAGGCATTATGATTTTGGTTGTGTATGGTGAAAGTACAACCTGTTTTGACGCGGCCATGCCAGCTGTTGGTCTGGAAGTGAGTATAAGTTTTGGCCGGCTGCTGCTGTCTTGCTGACTTTGTTCCCGGTTCAGCAAAACCAGCAAAGGAGTGTCGGCTAGTGGTTAAAGTAGGGTGAGATTGGTATCCTGGTATCTGATCAGGCTGGGGTCATCGGGGTCCAGTTCGGTGATCAGGTAATTCACCTGGTTTACATCGCAGATCTTGATCGTCTGGATGGTATTTAACTTCTCAGAAATTGTAAGAACGGCCACTTTTTTTGCAGATCGTATCAGGGCCTTTTTGGCCTGAACTACTTCCCAGTCAAGATCGGTTAACCCTTCGACGACGGAGAAAGCGTTTGCGCCCAGTAAACAGAGGTCTGCTTTTATTTCAGAAAGCTGGTTGATCATTCCGGATCCCACATGCAGGTTGGCGTTTTTCAGCAGCCGCCCGCCGATGGTGATCACTTCTATATTGTCGAATTCCGATAAAGTAATGGCGATTTGCGGACTGATGGTAAAGAATGTAGCTTTCATATTTTTGGGGATCATTTTGGCTAATTCAAGTATGGTTGTTCCCCCCTCGGTGAGTACGGTTGAATTATTTTTTATCAGTCTTAGAGCCTTTTCTGCAATGATTTTTTTGGATTCCAGGGCGTAAACTTCATTTTGTCCGCTAAATGGCGACACAAAAGAAGGGCCAACGGCGCCTCCGTGCACTTTTACCACTTTTCCGATTTCGGCCAGCTCAATAATGTCCCGCCGGATGGTATCGTCAGACACTTTTAGCTGCAAACTCAGGTCTGCGCACAACACTTTGTTGTGTAGGTTGATTTCTTTTAATATTAACTTTTGCCGTTCGTCTTTACGCATAGTAATGATTTAGTTCCAAGTGATTTCCATGTTAACAATTTATCGCTGAAACTGTTCAGGTTAATTTAATAGTAAATATATAGTATATATCGGAAAAACTAAGGTTCCGGTACTATAACAGCATCTTTTGCAAGGGTATATTTTGTCCTTTGTTTGCTTTACTTTTGGCGGCTGCATCCATGAATGCGTAAATTTCCAGGGTTTCTGCGGGAGGAACCGGAGAGGTGCCGGTTTTCAAAAAATTTGATGATCTCTTTTAGTAACGGTACATAGCCTTCATATTGGTCAATATATACAGTTGCGTTTTCTGTGTGTGCGATGCCTCCATAATCGTGTTTGCCATTCCGCGTACCCCGGAAAACGCCGATCCTGCCATCGCTCCAGGTACCTACTACCACATCTGTATCGGTTGTTGAGGACTGGCGTACACTTACACAGCCTGTGCCCATGACCGTATACAACAACTCCACACCATGGATGCCATACCAGAACAGGTCGGTGTGAGAGGCCTCAATTTTGGCAGGGCTAAATGTGCTCGCGCCCAACACTTTTCCAAAGCTACGGTTACGTACCTGCTGCGCTTTTTCTATAAACCGCAGGGATGATGATGAAAACATCGGGGCATGGTATTGTTGGGCAAGCTTGTAAATACTGATAACATCATCTATTTTGGCGGCAGCCGGTTTGTCCATAAATACTTTTTTCCTGCTTTTGAAAATTTGAGCGGCCTGTTCCAGGTGCAGGGACCCGTCGTTGGTTTCAAGCAATACAACATCGCAATTGTTCAACAGTTCATCAATAGAACCTGCAATGGCGACCCCGTTTTCTTTTGCTTCTCTGGTATACTGACCGATGCGGCTGTAACTGCTTTCTATTTTCCGGCTGCCATAGGGATAGGCGATCGGTACATAATATCCATTATAAGCGGTCGTTTGCTTTGCGTTGTTTAGCGCTTTAATAAATTCGGTGGAATGTGATGTGTCCAGCCCGATAATGCCCACCCTGCGCATATCTTTTTTTTTGATTCAAAGCCGTTGGCCCCAGTGCGGCGTTATAAACTGCAAGACTGGTCATTTTAATAAAATTTCTTCTGGTTGGATTCTTCTGCATACAAAAACGATTACGTGATGATGAATGATGTGTTTAAAACGCTTATGGCGAAGCCGGAACGATACCGGCTACAAGATACTCGGTTTTTTTGCGTAAAAAAAATAAAAAATACCGCAAATAAAACGCAATAAAATGTTGTTTTTATAAATTTTGCCGTTATATTGCGTAATATATCAATTGTGAAACCGCTAAAATATTGCAAACACGCAATTGCTGACGCCCCTTTTTTTAAGCAATTGTAGTCCGGGTTCTCCGGACCTCCTGATAAATGAATGCGAACGGTTTGTGGTAGAAATGTGTTTACATACCCGGCGGCCAAAGCGAATCGCTACCTGTGATGACCTGCCGGTCCTGCGGCCGGACAAAATATACAGCGAATGGAATAACGGCCTCGTTTGAAAAGGATGCGGTTTGTTGACTTACCATGGCTGTTGGGGTGTTGCCCGGCAATTGGATGCTTTTAACTCTAAATAATCTCGATTTATGCGTATTTTATTTGTAAAGTTGCTTTTTTGCGTCGGGGTATGGATATGGGGGAACGGCTCCGTGCATGGGCAGGTAATCAAAGGCGTGGTTCGCGCAAAAACGGACAACCGGCCATTGGAAGGAGTTACGGTCCAGGTAAATGGTAAGTCTGCTGCCATAACCACTACGAATGCGGAAGGCAGCTATCAGCTCAGTGGCGGCAGTTCCACGGATTCGATCCTGTTTTCGCATGTAGGTTTTGAGCGCCTGGCCGTTGCCATTGCCGGACAGTCAAAAATTGATGTGCAGCTCACTCCCTTAAATGCTTCTCTGGACCAGGTGGTGGTAATTGGTTACGGATCTGTTCGTAAACTTGATCTTACGGGCTCGGTAGGAACTGTTAATGTGGAAGATATGAAGAAAGCGCCGGTGCCTTCCTTTGCGCAGGCGCTGGCCGGAAGGGTCGCCGGTGTACAGGTAAATAGTACAGATGGGCAGCCCGGAGGAGGGATGAATATCATGATCCGCGGAGCGGGGTCATTAACACAAAGTACTACCCCCTTGTATGTGGTAGATGGATTTCCCATAGAAAATCTCGATCCCAATACGCTGAATATGGATGACATCGCATCGGTGTCGATCCTGAAAGATGCTTCGTCTACTTCAATTTATGGTTCAAGAGGCGCAAACGGAGTGGTGCTCATTCAAACGCGTAGGGGAAAGCAGGGCAAACCGGAGGTGACGATCGGCGGTACTATGGGCTATCAGCTAAAGCCGCCGCTGATTCCCGTAATGAGCCCCTATGAGTTTGTGAAATACCAAATGGAATTAAACCCCAACTCTTTTAATACGCCGGCTTATACAGCATTGGGAAAAACGCTGGATGATTATAAAAATGTTCAGGGTATTAACTGGCAGGACCATATTTTACAAACGGGCGTGTACCGGAATTACAACCTGGGAATCCGTGGTGGTTCGGAACAAACAAGATATTCGGTGTCCGGATCGGTATTCAACCAAAAAGGGGTAATCATTAATACGGGAATGGACCGGTATACGGGAAGACTTTCATTGGATCAGGTGATTTCGGAAAAGTTCAAAGTGGGAACCAATGTGGCGCTTACACAAACCGATGTTTACGGCCAGCAGATCCGCTCCATTTACGGGGGCGGCAACGCTACGTCTCCCGCCCTCGTTCGTGCCTGGATGTACCGGCCGGTATCGGCTATTGAGGGGCAGGACTTATTAAGCGAAGATGCCGATCAGCAGGCGGTTACAGGCAGCGACTTCCGGATCAACCCCGTTACTGATCTGCAAAACCAATACCAGCATACGATACGTAACCAGTTGCAGGCCGATGCGTATGTCAGCTATGCCCTTACCCCGGAACTCATTTTAAAATCTGCAGCAGGCTTGATGCAATCCAATGTACGCAACGAACAGTTTTATAACTCTAAAACATCACAGGGGAGCCCGTTAAACCCCTCCAATAAGAATGGCGTATGGGGAAGCATGAGCAACAATAATTCCAACAGCTTTTTTAATGAAAATACACTGAATTACAAAACGCTGATCGGGGAGGACCATTCCATCAACGGAATGTTGTTATTTGGCGTAAACCAGTATAAAACAATGTACACTTCCTTTACTGGTATACAACTTCCAAATGAAGCAAAACGCATGGACGGATTGGACGAGTCATCGGGCGGTACGTTTACGGCTCCCAGTATTTATAATACCGTCAATACCATGGTGTCCTACGCGGCACGGGTGGATTATAATTTCAGATCCAAATATATGTTTACATTGAATTTCAGGGCCGACGGTTCCTCGAAATTTTTTCAGCCCTGGGGTTATTTTCCCGGGGGCGCCGTTGCCTGGAACATGGGTCAGGAAGATTTTTTCCGGGAAGGACTGCCATTTATTACAAACTCAAAACTGAGGGCCAGCTACGGTCAGAATGGTAACAATCGTGTAGGTGATTACGACGCCTATGCAAAACTGTCGCTAAACAATACGGGTCAGGGATATTCTTTCAACAACCAGGCCCCTGTACCCGCTGCATATTTATCCACGCTGGGAAACCCCCTGCTGCAGTGGGAGAAAACCGAACAGATCGATATCGGTTATGAAATTGGCATACTGGATAACCGGATCGGGCTGGAAGTGGACTGGTATCGCCGTACGGCATCCAACCTGCTGCTGAATACAGATCTGCCGCAGAGCTCCGGCTTTGGTACGGCCCAGGTAAATATCGGCAGCCTGCGTAATACAGGCTGGGAGTTTACACTGAATACTACCAACATCAAAACAACAGATTTTAACTGGACCAGCAGTTTTAATATCAGCTTTAATAAAAATAAAGTATTGTCGCTTGCTTATGGCCAACCCTCTTTGAGCAGGGTGCCTGCCTATCTCTCCCAGTTTGGGCAACCCCTGTATCTTTCGGAGGTTGGCAGACCGGTAGGAATGATGATCGGTTATATCTGGGACGGAAATTATCAATATGAGGATTTTGATAATCCGGCTCCCGGTGTCTACGTTCTCAAGAAAACGGTTGCAACCAATGGTACCGCGCGCAATGTGGTACAGCCGGGCGATATCAAGCTTAGGGATCTAAATGGTGATGGAACCGTAAATGCGTCCGATATGACCATTATCGGGCGGGGGCAGCCGGTACATATCGGAGGTTTTTCAAATAATTTAAATTACAAGGGATTTTCGCTGAATGTTTTTTTTCAGTGGTCTTACGGCAATGATATCTACAATGCCAACCGCTTGTTGCTCGAAGGAAACAGTAACGGCTTTGCCAATATCAATCAATACGCCAGCTATGTTAACCGGTGGACCCCGGAAAATCCAACCAATGAAAATTACCGGACACGCGGGCAGGGCTTCATTGGTTATTTTTCATCCAAGAATGTCGAGGACGGTTCTTACCTCAGGCTGAAAACTGTATCGCTGTCTTATTCACTTCCCTCCAGGCTGATCCGGAAAGCCTATCTCAAAAACTTATCGGTCGATCTTTCGGCACAGAACCTGGTTACCTGGACCCGCTATTCCGGCCTTGATCCCGAAGTATCTACCGCGGATAATGTGTTAATGCCGGGCTATGATTTTTCGGCGTATCCAAATGTACGCACCATCGTATTTGGTTTGAAAGCGACTTTTTAATCACTTTATTTTTTCAACAATGAACCGAAAATATTATTTACCGATTTTGTGTTTCGCTGTTATTGGTCTGGGAAGCTGCAAGAAATTTTTACAACCCAAACCCACAGATTTTCTGGGCACGGACACCTATTACAAAACCGAACAACAACTGAACTTTGCATTGGCGGGGGTATACAATACGGTGGGCAATGGCGGTTTCTGGGGCAGTTATGCAAATTATCTGCTGGATTGGGAGGCCGATATTGCGTATATGAACCGGCTTACATTAAACGGTCCCTTTAACTTCAATTACTCGGCATCGGATCCGTATATGACAGGGCTTTGGACTACATTGTGGGATGGGATTAACCGGGCGAACGTACTGCTTGAAAATATAGATAAAAACCCGGCAATTCCGCTGGCTGCAAGAGATCGCGTAAAAGGAGAGGCACTGTTTTTAAGAGGCTATTACTATTTTACACTGGTGCAATACTGGGGCGGGGTGCCGATCAAGCTAACGTCTACCAAATCTCCGTCTGAAGTATCGGTGGCCAGGGCTCCGGCAAAGGAAGTATACGCGCAGGTACTTGCGGATATAACGGCGGCAGAGCCATTGGTGCGAAACATCCGGAGCCTGGGTTTTTCCGGTGCCGTTAACAAGTCGGCCGTCCGGGGAATGCTGGCAAGGGTTTGCCTTACGATGGCCGGAGAACCATTAAAAGATGTAACGAAGTATCAGGATGCAAAAATGTGGGCAAAAAAGGTGATGGATGATGCCGAGGCCGGCCATGGCCTGAACCCCGGCTATCCCAATATTTTTATAACATTAGCGCAGGATAAGTACGATATTAAAGAAAATTTGTGGGAGGCGGAATTTTATGGAAATAATGCAGATCCTGCCACTATGGCCTTTTCTGAATGGACCAATATCGGTTATATCAACGGACCGCAGTCCGCAGCCGGTTCTGCTACCGGTAACGGCGTCGCTTATATGAATATTACTGCAAAATTTTATAATGCTTTTGAAGAAGGTGATCTGAGGAAATGGTGGAGCATCGCCCATTTTACCTATGTGAATTCCCAGGTGAACGGAGAAAAATTGATGAGCCCGTTGCCTGCAACAGAAAGAGATAAATGGTATATGTTCCCTGCAAAATGGCGACGCGAATACGAGGCCATCCCAAGAGGGAGTTCCGTAGTATCCGCTACTAACATGCCGATTATAAGATATTCGGATATCCTCCTGATGTTCGCTGAGGCGGAAAACGAAATCAACGGGGGGCCTACGGCGGATGCCATAGCGGCTGTGAACCTTGTGCGCAGACGGGCCTGGTCTACCGGAGTAAAATCCATTGCCGTTACCAATGGAGGAAGCGGCTATACCAGCGCGCCCACGGTAACCATTGCTGCGGGCAACGGGAGCAGCGCCGAGGCAACGGCCCTGGTTCAGGGAGGAGTAGTGGTAGCCGTGAATTTAACCAGAGATCCAACGGGTGTCCGGTTCTTCAAAGAAGGCAGTTACACCAGTGCGCCGCAGGTTTCCATCTCGGGGGCGGTGGCTCTGGAGCGGCGGCAGTGGCCACTATTTACAAGGCCGCAGATGGGGAAGTGCCTGCTTCCGCACGTGCTTCTAAAGCAGCATTTCTCTCTTTTATCCAGGATGAGCGCATGCGGGAATTCAATATGGAAGGTTGCCGGAAGGCAGACCTGCTTCGCTGGGGAATCTTCCTGAAAATAAACCAGGATATGGGGAATCAGGCGCAGCAGGATGTGCCCGGCGCGGGCTTCGTGCTTTCTTTTACGCGGGCTTCTGCCCGGGACGTGCTGATGCCTATACCGGAGAAGGAGATGATCAATAATTTAAAAATGACTCAAAACCCGGGTTGGTAATGCATGCCTGGTTTCAAAAAATAATCGTTATGAAAATAAAAAATTGGATCGCAATGGCAGGAATCGTTCTGGTATCCTGCCAGAAAGAGCTGGCCGAAGTAGCGGTGCCCGACTTTGATGTAACCACAACCGAGTTGACGGTTAAGGCCGGAACGCCTGCTGTTTTTAAGTTTTCGGGAGCAGCGGCGATGGTTTCATTTTACCCCGGTGAAATTTACAAGGACTATCAGTATAAAGATGGCCGGATCGTAGACGTAGCTGGTAAAGGGCTTACGCTAAGTTTTTCAAACGGTGTGGCCGCAGGCAATCCGGCAGGAACACAGGCCAATCAGTTTTCCATTTTGCTTTCCACAGACTTTAGCGGGAACTATGCCGACCTTGCCAGTGTAAAGGCTGCTACCTGGGTAAATATAACAGATAGTTTTGCCCTGGCAAACTCAGCTGCAATGGTGGCTACCCGCACGGTCGATCTTTCTAGGTATGTAGTGGCCGGCAAGCCGGTTTACTTTGCACTGCGTTATATCAACCGGCCCCAGGTGGCCAATGGTTATGCGCGGCAATGGATCATTGAAAACTTTTTACTGAAAAGTATTGGTGCTGTAGTAAATGGTACGGTTGTTACCATTGCCGATCAGGCCCTTGCCGGTTTCCGGATCGTGGATGAAAACCCGGTGAATGCAAAAGCACGTTCCACCATTACCAATACGAGAGTAACACTTTACGGACCAATATACAAAAATCCCACGGATCCCATTTATGATCCTAATAACCCGGTGTTTGACCCGAAGAACCCGATCTACGATCCCAAAAGTCCGCAATACAACCCGGGGGCGGTGTTGCCGGTATATGTGCCTTATGACCCCAATAGTCCGTACAATGATCCATACAGTGAGAACTGGGCGGTTTCGGCACCCGTTACCTTAAGTACGGTTGAGCTGGGTAAGGATTGGTCCATTCCGGTTCGGACATCCATTTATGGAGCAATGCCAACAGCGTATAGCTATACATACAATACCCCCGGCCGGTATGAAGCGGTTTTTGTTGCTGCTAACAATACCATTGAAGAAGCGGAGACGGTCGTTAAAAAGATAGCAGTGAATGTAATGCCTTAGTAAAAACAGGACTGATGATCATCTGACAGATACAGAATCTTCATTCGTGTTAACATAAGGAAGTATGATGGTATGATGTAAAGATTGAAAGGTATGTCGCCGTCTTCATGATATACAGGGGAGGCCTGTAATAACAGGACCATAGTTTGTTCCTGTCAATCAGGACCAGTAGTAAAATAGTGGAACACCGTAAGGAGATCGCGACGTCGATGCATGGTTACTTTAGCGGGCAACAACAAATAGCAAGATGACTGTATTTAAACAGTGCTACGAGCGGTGCTGTGCGGCAGGTAATGCAGATGTTGCTGGTGTTTTCTTTATTTATTAAAGCCGGTAACGTACACACCTAAACATTAAACGGCTTGACAGGCTCTTGTATAGATTCTAAGCTACTGATTTTAAACGGCGTACCTCGTTTTTAAAACAGACAGGCCGGGTTTTAAGACCATGACTAGTCGGTTTGTTTGCATAAATTAAAATTTAAATCCGCAAAAAATCCGCAAAAAACTTGTTTTTTACACCTTTTGCTGTTATATTGCGTGTAATACTGGTTGTAAAACCGCTAAAAAACTGCAAAAAATGATAATTGGCAATTGCTTTATGAAGTTTTCCGGATTTTTTATCTCCTCCCGGAAAATGATTCTTCTCATTTTATTGATGGCCGGTTTTTATGAGAACCATAAGTACCCGACCTGAGCATTCTCTTTTGTACTGGTATTTTTTAACCGGCCTTTATGTACTGGGCAAACAAGTCAAGCCCTTAAAGTTGATAAGGACACAATAATCAGAAATAAAATGAAAGAACATAAAAATTACGACAGCTATCAAAATGATCGGATGAGAATTTGTTGTCTGGCTTTTTTGAACGGCCGGACCCTGCTGTGCTTCTTGTTTTTCTTATTGGTACTGAAACCCGGGACGGGATCTGCCCAGGAAGATAAAATCCTTACCGGCCGGGTTGTTGACGAAATAGGAGTAGGGATCATTGGTGCCAGTGTTATTATCAAGGGGACCACAACAGGAACGAACACGGATATGGCGGGTAAATTCTCTTTAAAACTTCCGGCAGACAAGGCGGTGCTGGTAGTGACCTATGTTGGTTATGAAGACAGGGAAGTCCCTGTGGCATTACCAACAAATCAAAATATGGAGATTACCTTAAAGGCGGTTTCTAAAAGCGAAGACGATGTAGTGGTGGTGGCTTATGGAAAACAAAAAAAGGAAAGTGTGGTAAGCGCCATTACTACCGTAAACCCATCCAGTTTAAAAGTTCCCTCCAGCAACCTGACAACGGCTTTTGCGGGAAGACTGGCCGGGGTAATCGCTTATCAGCGTTCGGGCGAGCCGGGGCTGGATAATGCGGAATTTTTTATTCGTGGGATTACTTCCTTTAGTTCTTCAGGTAAGCAGAATCCGCTGATCTTGATCGATGGTATAGAAATGGAACCGAATGACCTGGCCCGGATCAATGTGGACGATATTGCCTCATTTTCCATTATGAAAGATGCCAACGCGGCGGCACTCTATGGTGCCCGCGGAGCCAATGGGGTGATCCTGGTAACGACCAAGGAGGGGAAGGTAGATAAGCTGGCCTTCAACTTCAGGGCAGAGCAGTCCAATTCCTACAACTCAGAACTGGTGAAACTAGCCGATCCGATTACGTATATGAAACTGCGGAATGAGGCGGTAAGGACGCGGGATGCGATGGTAATGCTGCCATATTCTCCAACAAAGATCCGGGAAACGGAACTGGGAACCAATCCCATTTTATATCCTTCTGTAGATTGGTACGACTACCTGATAAAAAACAAAGCGGTGAACCGGCGCGCCAACCTGAATATGACCGGGGGGGGACAAACAGTGCTCTATTACCTGGCGGCCAATTACCAGAAAGACCAGGGAATTATCAAGGAAAGTCCGGAGAACCTGATCAAGAACAATATCAATATTGATCGTTTTCAGCTGCGCTCCAATGTGACCATTAAGTTCACTCCTTTCACAACAGCCATTGTAAGGGCTTATGGGTCGTTTGATGATCTGAGCGGTCCGGCAAGCGGTGGTGCGGCAGTATTCCAGGATGCCCGCAATGCGGTGCCTGTGGAATTCTTGCCCTATTATCCACCCGATTCAGCCAATGCGTTTACAAAGCATATCCTTTTTGGAAATAACCAGGAAAGGAGCTTGAAAAACCCGGCCGCGACTCTGGCAAGCAATTTTATGCAGCAAAAAAAGTCTATGATGTTACTGCAGCTGGAAATGGAACATAAATTCAACGGTGCTTTAAAAGGAGCGACGCTCAAAGGCATATATAATGTAACGCGAAAGGCTTCATACGAACAGTCCAGGGGATATAATCCGTTTTATTATATCCCGGCTACAACCATCGACGGGTCTTATCAGCTGACGCCGCTGAACCCAGATGGGGGAACAGAGTATCTAAGCTATAGTCCAGGTAACAGAACCGTAGGCGCCATTCAATATGGAGAGGTACGTCTGGGGTATAACAAAACGCTCAATGATGTGCATGATATTAATGTTACGCTGGTAGAAACCATCCGGTCTGCCAGCCAGGTTGTGAAGGAACGGCTGAGCGATGGAACGAGAATTACCGACAATCAGCAACTTCAGGCTTCATTGCCCCAGCGCAATATTTCTTCTGCGGGCAGGGTTGCATATGGATATGATTCCCGATATTTCCTGGAGTTTAACTATGGGTATAACGGGAGTGAGCGGTTTGCCCAAAAGAACCGGTGGGGTTTCTTCCCTTCTGTAGGTGCCGGATGGGTGGTAAGCAACGAGACGTTCATGCAGAACGCGAAAGAGGTGATCAGTACATTGAAGATCAGCGGTACCTATGGTAAAGTAGGTAACGATCAGATCGGTGGTACCAGTAGAAAGGATGATGACCTGATCTCAAATGTGGTCGATCGCTTCTTTTACCTGCCACAAGTAGATATGAACGGTGCAGGTTATTGGTTTGGATATAACAGGGCCTATCGTTCGGGGGTTACCATTGGCCGGTATGCCAATGATCTGATCACCTGGGAGATTGCCAAAAAGACCAATTTAAGACTGGAGCTGGGGTTATTCAGAAACTTTACATTGATTACGGATTTTTTTGCCGAGACCCGCGAAAATGTACTACAGGAACGGGCTGATATACCAACCACGATGGGACTACGTGTGATTCCCTGGGCCAATGTAGGCGTAGCACAGGGTAAAGGTTTTGAAACGGAAATAAAATATGACAAGAATTTCCAGAGCGGTTTCTGGTTGCTGGTAAATGGTACGTTTACGTATGCTTCCAGTAAATATAAGAAATATGAAGAGCCCGACTATAGCAATACGCCCTGGAGATCCCGCGTTGGTCTGAAACTTTCCCAGCCAATGGGATTAATTGCAGAACGGTTGTTTATTGATGAGGAAGAAGTGCAGAACTCACCCCGTCAGTTATTTGGGGAGTATGGTGCAGGAGATATTAAATACAAAGACATTAACGGAGACGGTCAGATCGATTTCGATGATATGGTTCCTATCGGTTATCCTACCGTTCCGGAGATCATTTATGGGGGCGGTTTTACGGCGGGATATAAATCCTTTGATCTTTCCCTCTTCTTCCAGGGTTCTGCCCGGTCTTCCTTCTTTATCGATCCGGAAAAGATCACGCCATTTGTGAATCAAGGGCAAAGAGGCGTATTGCAATATATAGCAGACGACTACTGGTCGGAGAATAATCGGAATATCAATGCCTTTTGGCCGCGGCTGTCGGAATACGTGATCCAGAATAACGGCCAGCCCTCTAAAAACGTATATAGTACGCATTGGCTGCGTGACGGTTCGTTTGTTCGCCTGAAGTCAGCTGAGTTTGGTTATACCCTTCCTGACCGGTTATCAAAAAAGGCGCGCGTTGACAAGTTTCGCTTATACCTGAGTGGTACCAATCTTTTGCTGTGGTCTAAATTCAAAATGTGGGATCCGGAGATGGCAGGGAATGGACTGGGGTATCCTGTTCAGCGGGTGATCAACTTTGGATTGAGCGCTACTTTTTAATTTACTGCTAAACTAAAATTATATAAAGATGATACAAGATATTTATAAATCATTTTCAAAATGGGCGGGTATCCTGGGAGTCTTTCTTCTGTTGCTGGGGGCCTGGGGGTGCAACAAATTTCTGGACGTGGTGCCCAATGATACGCCCACGCTGGATCATGCTTTTTCAAATCGTTCAGTAATGGAAAAGTTTCTGAGAACCTGTTATTCCTGGCTGCCCGATCCTACGGATCCTTTCTTTTATCCCACTTATTTTACCAGCAGGGATGAATTTGATCTTCGGGCAGACAGCAGGGCAGCAAACTCTCCCGGAGGTATGATTGCTAGAGGACTTCAGAATACAAATACGCCCTACCAGGACTACTGGTCGGGCAGAAATGGAGGTACGGCGATGTACCAGGCCATACGCGATTGTAATATTTTCCTGGAAAACGCTCATATACCCAGGGACATTACGGAGGATGAACGCACCCGCTGGATATCGGAAGTGAAATTCCTGAAGGCCTACTATCATTTCTTTTTGTTGCAGCTGTATGGTCCCATTGTACTGGTTAAAGAAAATATTCCTGTTTCAGCTCCGCCGGAACAAACCAGGGTGTACCGGGAGCCGGTAGATGAATGCGTGGATTATATTGCCGGATTGATCGACGAAGCGATTTCCGGACTGCCGCCCGTACTGCCAGACCCTGCAACCGAACAGGGAAGAATTTCCCAGGTAATTGCACTGGGCGTAAAAGCAAAGCTACTGGCATGGGCCGCAAGCCCCCTGTTTAACGGAAATCCCGATTATGCGGGCTGGACGGATAACCGGCAGAAGCAATTGGTGTCTACTGCATACGATTCCAAAAAATGGGAACGCGCTGCTACGGCTATCAAGGCGGCCATTGATGCTGCCGAAAGTAATGGCTTCCGGTTATACAAGTTTGATAAATTTTCCGGCGGCGCCCAAACTTTTGCGATGAATGACAGCATGGTGCAATTAATGACCATCCGGAAATCGATCACGGAAAGCCTGGAGCGTAACCCGGGTGTCATATGGGCTACCCAAGAGCAGTTTGCCGATGGTAAAAGCGGGGGGCTGGGTTTGGCCGCGCTTGGCAATATGGTAAAATCACTGTATCCGCAGATGTATGCTCAGGACCAGGCCTTCCTGGTTAACTATTGCTCTGCTTCCTGGCATATGGCGGAATTATTTTATTCCAACAACGGGGTGCCCATAGAGGATGATAAAACATTCGATTATGCCCACCGGTATCAACCACGTCGTGCAACGGCCAGTGATAATCACACCACCTATATTCCAACAGGGGAAATTACAGCATCTATGAATTTCTTCCGGGAACCCCGTTTTTATGCCGACCTGGGTTTTGACCGCGGTTATTTTGAGATCGCATCAACAACAATTGACGGTGGAAAAACATTCGGGGTGTACCTGCGCCACAGAGCGGGCGAAGTAGGTACGTTTTCGGGTTATGCTTCGTATATGCCTAAAAAGATCATTGCCTTTGAAAGCTCCGCCAGTAAGGGCGTTACCGGAAATGCATTTTCGGCATATCCGTATCAATTTCCTTTGCTCCGCCTGGCCGACCTTTACCTGCTGTACAGCGAGGCGCTGAATGAAGTAAAGGGGGCTCCGGATGCTGAAGTGTATGAATGGATCGATAAAGTACGGGCCAATGCGGGACTGAACGGAGTCGTACAATCCTGGCAAACTGCAGCCCTGAATCCCGCGGCTCCCGCTAATAAGAACGAGATGCGGAAGATCATACAGCGGGAACGCCTGATCGAATTGGCATTTGAAGGACAGCGTTTCTGGGATATCCGCCGCTGGAAAACGGCAAGCCAGTACTGGAGCCTGCCACCCACTTCCTGGTCGTTGAATACAACAGATCCGAATTTGTTTTATGTGCCATTTGTATACGGCCCCACCCGTGTGGTTAGTTACAAAGACTACCTGTACCCGATCAAAAAATCAGACCTGCTTGCTAACACGAATTTGGTTCAGACCTATGGATGGCAATAACGGGTAGAGGGAGCGGTTTTTTAATAAATGACAATGAATTTTCTTATGAAGAAATATAGTTTTATAATCGGATTGATCGTTTTGGGTCTTTTATACGCTTGCAGAAAAGAAAAGGAAAAGACCCCCGGTGTATGGAATTCGGCCCCGGTTACGGTTAGCTCCATCACCCCGATCAATGGTGGTGCAATCATCGCTTATGATGTTCCAAAGGAAGATAACCTGCTCTATGTAATGGTAGAGTACGAGCGGAACGGTCAAATATTCACAGAGAAATCTTCGGTGTATAAAAATACGCTTCGGATAGAAGGATTCAATTTGCCCGAGCATACAAAGGTAAAAGCAAAAGTGTATAAAGTAAATAAGCAGGAACAGCGATCCGAATCTACGGAAGTAGAATTTGAGCCGATGGAAGGCTTGGTGAGCCTTGCAAAAAAATCAATACGGTTACAGCCAGGTTTCGGGGGCATCGTTGCCAACTGGGAAAATCAAACCAGTACGGAGCTGGGACTGCGCCTGCTGGCTCCCGGTGAGATCAGGAAGGACCTTGAAACCAAAGAAGTGTATTTTACAACAGTTGCAAATGATAAGCATGCTTTCAGAGGATTTGATCCGGAGCCAACGGATTTTGCACTCACGTTTGAGGATAAATGGGGAAATACGTCTGATACAATACGTTATTCGACAACCCCATTTTATGAAACAGTTATACCAAAACCATATGCAGACTACCGCGCCAACATCCCCTATGACAATACAACTACGTTGAGCGGTAAGCCTTTCAGCTCACTTTGGGATAATGTAGTAAATACGAGCGGACACGGCTGGCTAACGACACAGGGTAGCAGTGGTTTGTCCATCACGTTTGATATGAAACAGGTGGTAAAGCTAAGCCGCATTGTGATTCATGGCTATCATGTAAACAGTCCTTATGGTCAGGTAAATATTCAGCAGTTTGAAGCCTGGGGTACGGATAAAATCGATTTTTCCAAATTGCCCGACCGCCCTTACTGGCTGGATTCACTGAGTGTACGCTGGGGGGCTATTGCGGGTGTGGATCCTACCACTGTGCTGCCGGCAACAAGCTTTAAAAACGACTGGCAATACCTGGGCTGGCATGCCATCCCCCGTTATGATCTGATGGTACCACCCGATCAGCAGGCTATAGCAAATATTTCTGCCAACGGCACGGAGTATGAAATGCCGATTGATGCCAAACCGGTGCGGTATGTCCGGATTTTTGTGCGCCAGGTGGGTAATATGATGCCTCCGCCGTCCAATAATTATTTTTCAATGGGCGAAATTACCTTTTACGGGGACAATACCGTACCGCAAAACTAAGGCAGCCGAAAAAGTAGCATAAAAATCTTAAAAATGAAAAAGCTCAGTATATTATTTTACACAGCACTCGCCCTTCCGCTTTTTTGCATGTTGCTGCTGTCATCATGCGATAAAATGAATGATATTCAAAGCAAATATGAGGATAAGGAAGAGACTGTTTACCTTGGAAAAGTAGATTCAATAAAATCGTACCCGGGATTTGGAAAGACCAAGTTGGTATGGTATATAAGCAGTGACCCTAAAGTAGAACGTACCATTATCTATTGGAACCAGCGCCGCGATTCCGTTGTTAAGCAATTTGTTCGTACAACCGCGGGCGTGCAGAAGGATTCCGTGATACTGGAGCATTTGCCTGAAGGGTCAATGCTGATCGAATTCAGAAATACCAATAACAAAGGGGAGACTTCATTGCTTTCATCTGCAACGGCAACGGTTTGGGGGCCAAGTTTTGCGGATGGGCTGCGGGCCCGGTCATTAACTTCATTTGATTATGATTATAATCAATCCCGGTACAACCTGGCCTTGTCTAAAACAACGCCCGGAGACAGTGTGATCTATTCGGAAATTACATATACCACGAAATCAAACACGATCAATACAGTTGCCATTAACCGGGGTGATACGATTGCTGTACTGCCTGATTTTCCATCTGGCGGAACCTTTCAATTCCGTACTATATTTTTCCTGCCCCAGGGTATCGATACAGTGCGGAACAATTATCAGGCTTTTAGCGCCCCGGAGGCTGTTACGGACCGTGGTACAAAAATCGCATTGAAAGGAAATGTTAATAGTAAATATTTTCGTTTCAATGACGATCTGTGTGAATGGAATACCTCCGGTGATCTGATCGTATATGCAGTGGGAGCGAATGGTGAATTAGCTGAAAAGTCGAAGTACCCGGCACTGGTGTCACGCACGGCTTTCAGGGATTTCTTTTTCTATGATGGCGACCGGTTTATAGGCATTCAAACCAATAACAATGTATATATGTACCAGATCGTAAACGGTATTTTAACAATCGTTAAAACACCGGCAGGGGTGGATAATTTTGGTGCGGGCTTTACTTTCCTGAAGTATGTGCCGGCCAGAGGCTTTTTTTATTCCATTGCTGAAACAACGGGTGAGATGAAATTCTGGTTTGCGCTTCCCAATGCTACCTGGGGCACACCAAACGGAACAGTAGTAGGCACCGGATTTACGTATACTCCTTACGCATTGTTCGACTACCAGACATTGTTGGGAGTGGATGCAACGGGGTATTTATGGACAGTTCCTGTAATGGCTACGGGGTCTATTGGCTCCAAAAGCCGGATGGGCCTGGGATGGAACCGGTTTGCAAAGATCATCTGTGTAGGAACAAAGCTGTATGGTATGGAAGCCAGCGGGGATTTTTATGTGTACAGTAATTTTGACGCAACTGATAAATACTGGATCGTAAATTAAATAGCGGCACAATTACCGTAGAAAGTCGGTATCCTTTTATTTTTAACTATTAATATCCTGAAACCGGAATGGACATAACAAAATATCTTCTGATTGCTGCTATCCTTTCAGTCCCTGCTTTTTTAAAGGCGCAGCCACTGCGGGGAAAAAAGGAACCGCTTACGACGAATGCTTCGTTTACAGACCACGGTCCGGCCTCTCCCTACAGCACTACCCGTGGAAACGTGGCGGCAGTTGACGGCAACGGCCGTAATGTAGTGCTGTCCTGGCTTTTTGATGTAAGGGGTGGATATGCTTTATTAATGGTAGATGCAGCAACCGGGAAGAGTGAAGTATTTCCAATGCCGTTTAATCCGGGGGGCGATTGTCCCTTTTCCTCGATTTTTTCTTCTAAAGGAAGGTTCTACACTCTTTTTAACGGAAACTTCGTTGAGTTCGATCCGGTCAGGCGGGCATTTACATTTCATCATAAAACGGCACCGCAGATGGCGATGGGAATGACAGAAGATGATAAGGGACGGATTTGGGCGGTGACCTATCCCAACAGCGGTGTTATTTGTTATGACCCGGCAACTGCTGATTTTACTGATTATGGGTATGTACATAAAGAGAACTGGGCGCAATATCAGCGATACCTGGCGGTTGACGACCAGGGCTGGGTGTATTTTGCACTGGGAAATACCAATAGCCAGCTGATCGCCTTTAATCCCGCGTCCAGGCAGGTAAACCAGCTTTTACAACCCGGCGAACGAAAAAGAGGTACTGCATACCTGTATCGCAACAAGAACGGGAAAGTATACGGGCAGGCACTTGCAGATAAAGACGGCACCTGGTATGAATTGTATAATGGTGCTGCAATACCGATTGGTACCGGGCATCAGCCCAATGAAAAACCAATGATTACCGGCTCCCAGGCGCTGCGGCATATGTTGTTTCCTGATGGTACAAAAATCACCCAGTTGGATCTTATTGAAAAGGTATTAACCACGGAAGACACCCGCAGTGGGAAAAAGAATACCGTAAATTTTGATTACCCCTCTGAAGGCTCATGGGTTATGGGGGTGGGTACATCGCCGGATCGCCGGTCGTTGATTGGCGGTGGTTCTTTTCCTATGCGGCAGTTTAATTATACCGTATCGGAAGATAAATGGAGTACGCGGGCTGCGTTAGGACAGTACAATGCACTAACCACAAGCGGTAAGAACGTGTTCTTTGGATCTTATCCCAGTGGAGATCTTATTATGTGGGATACCAAAAAGTCGTTTAAAACCCAAAGTGCCAATCCCAAAGAAGACAACCCGCGTGTGCTGTTGAAGTGCAGCCCTGTAATACACCGCCCGCATCGGGTATTGGTACATTCCGATGGTAAAACCGTTATTTTAGGCGGTACTCCACAATATGGTTATACGGGTGGAGGCTTACTGTTCTACGATATTGCCACAGACAAGCATGTGCTGCTGACAGACGAAGATGTAGAAAAAGACCAGTCTACCATGAGCCTTGCAAATATAGCCGGTGGCAAGGTACTGGGCGGTACCACCGTAACGCCGGGAACAGGCGGGGAACAGAAGGCCCGCCTGGCGCTCCTGTATATTATCGATCCGGTGTCCAAAAAAGTAGAATGGAAAGAGCCGTTAATTCCCGGTGTTCGTTCCTATACTGACCTGACAACCCGGAAAGACGGGAAGGTGTACGGAATTGCCGACAGGCGGATCTTCTTCCTGTTTGACCCGGCAATAAAAAAGATTATTTATCAGAAGGATATGTATAAGGACTATGGTTATGCAGTGGGTGAGCAATCACCCAGGGTATTTATAAACGGAAAGCAGGATGATCTGTATATCCTTTTTGAACATGCCATCACAAGGGTAGATCACAAGACGGCGGAGATCCGGTTGGTATCAAAAACGCCACAGGCAATCAGAGCCGGAGGTAGCTTTCTGAATGACCGGCTTTATTTTATCTGTGGCTCACATTTGTTTAGCTACGGGTTATAATTTAAAACCAGGTAATGCAACGGATTCATATAGTACGTTTTTGTTTCCTGTATTGTAGCTTGCTTTGTTTTGCCACGGTGCTGTTTTCGCAGCCCCTTCAGTGGAAACAAAGCGGCGATGGGTGGATTCTTAAGAAAAATGCCGGCAGTGAAAAATATGAGCGGTTCTTTGCGATCGGTACCTGGCATGTTCCGGGTTATTCTTTTACGGATTCGGCAGAAACCCATACGGTGGCAACAAAGAACGCCAACCTGTTTAAAACCAGAACAGCGCCGTTCAATATGGTATTTGTTACACCCGGACAGCAAAAAGAGTACATGTCGGAAAAGATACAGATACTGAATCCTTTTTCACCCATGCTGCATCATTATCTGGATCGGATACCGGATCTGCCGAAAGGGAAGGACAAAGACTATTACAGAAGTCAGGTTTTAAAAAAGGAAGTAAACAAACCGGAATTTGATCATTACCTGGATTCGGCGATCGGAGTGCTGATGAAGCAGCTGCCCAATGGCAAATACATTTATTCGCATATTGACGAAATTGCTTTGGGCGGTGTTAGTAAATGGATGGTTCCCCCCGCTGTAGGGGCCAAAATTTATGAACGTGTCCGGAACGCAGATAAAAAAGCCCTGGTTTTCGTGGATCTGCTGGGACATGGCAGGGGAAGCACTTATTTTTTTGAGCAGAACTACCTGGCAAAAAACAGTGCCTTGCCGCAGGCTCCTCCTTACGAGCTGCTGGATACGCAGGCCTTGGCGAATAAAAACATCCCGCTGCTGGGCTTTTTTCAGGCCTCCGACGGGACGCCTGTATACCAGTTTGATGATGACGGAAAGTATGCTTACAGGAACTACGATCTTGAAGCCCTGAAACAGTTATGGTTCGAAAATGTAAGTCTGGTTGCGGAAGCATATAAGAGCAGCGGGGATGTCTTTGGGATGAATGCATTTATGGATTTTAATGCCAACCCCATCATGTCTGCTGTGACCACTGATGCGCTTAAAGCGGGATTGGGAAAAGATGTACCTGTATGGCTGTACTTCGACGGAAATGGCTATGCCAAACCTGCACAGGTTTCACCGGAAGCCTATATAAACATGGTCAAATGTCAAATATATACCTCGATCATTCATGGAGCTACGGGGATTCTTTTTTGGAACGACTGGTCAAAAAAGCCGGATGTGTTTAGTGCGCTGTTGCCTATGCTGGCGGAACTCAATGCCAATATGGAGATCATCCGGCTGCCTACGGTTGCAATGGAAGCCCGGGGGCATCGTCATGTTTTAATAAAACAGGGGGGCGGGAAAAAATATATAATCGCCAGCAACACCAGTAAAACAGATGCGGTTGTGATTAATCTGTCAGCAACAAATAAAAAAATCTTACAGCCACTGGCGGTTCATATATTTGTACTTTGAATGCTGTGCTTTGCCAGGAAATCATAGTCGTTGTTTACTTGTAATCATTTCTATCGAATCTAAAAATATCTATCATGAGTAGTGCGCTCAATCGCAGGAAATTTATCAGTAATGTAGCAATCGTTGGCACCGGCCTGGCCATCGGAGCTCCACACATCGTTTCGGCCGGCACCGATAATACCAAGCCTGCGATCCTGGGCGGACCCAAGGCGCATGCCGGAGCATTCCCTTCATGGCCGGTAGAGAGTGTCATTGAGGAAAAAGGATTAACGGAAGTGTTGCAAAGTAAGAAGTGGGGGCGGTTAGATGGAAGCCGGATGGCCACATTCGAAAAGGAGTACAGTAAATTGTTTGGAGTGAAGCACAGCCTGGGCGTTTCCAGCGGTACCAGCGCACTCACTACCATCTTAGGCGCATTGGATATAGGGCCGGGAGATGAGGTAGCCATACCGGTGTACACTTTTGTGGCCACATACAATGTGGTGGTATTAAACTATGCATTGCCCATCCTTGTAGATACGGATATAGAGTCCTTTCAGATGGATGCAGCTAAGGCAAAGGCGGCGATTACCGCCCAAACCAGGGCGATCATGCCCGTTCATATTGGCGGATCGCCTGTAGACCTTGATGCCTTTGTAGCTATGGGAAAGCAACACAACATACCTGTGGTTGAAGATGCCTGCCAGGCGCATCTGGCAGAATGGAAAGGCGTTAAAGTGGGAAACTACGGACTGGCCGGTGCGTTCAGCTTTCAATCATCTAAAAACCTGAATTGTGCCGAAGGCGGAGCCGTTATTACGAATAACGACGATTTTATTACCAACTGTTATACGTTCCATAATCAGGGGCAGGGAGGACGATCCACTTCTTTTTCCACAGGTGTGGGCACCCGTGGCACCAACCTGCGGCTGACCGAGTTTCAGGGGAGTCTGCTGCTGGCTCAAATGACCCGTGTAACAGAACAAAGTAACCGCCGCTGGGAAAACGCACAATATCTGTCCCGGTTATTAAAAGAGATACCGGGAATCACTCCGGCAAAATTGTACCCGGGCACTACCAGGAGTGCCTATCATCTGTATATGTTCCGGTACGATAGGAAGCATTTTGCAGGATTAAGCCGTGAAAAATTCCTGCAGGCATTGAGCGCAGAAGGCGTGCCCAATTCTGCGGGGTACGGGCAGATGAACAAAAGCGGCTATGTGACGGCATTGGCAACCAATAAACATTATCTGAAAATATACGGTGAAAAGACCATGCAGCAGTGGCTGGAGAGAAATCAATGTCCTCAGAACGATCTGTTGACCTCCGAACAGTCGGTATGGCTGTTTCAGAATATGCTGCTCGGAACAAAAACAGATATGGAACAGATCGCAGAGGCTATGCGTAAAATTCAGAAATATGCCGCGGAGATCGCAAAAAAATAAAGTTGTTTAATATTGATTTGTTTCGCCCGTGCATGAAAACGATAGCATAGAAAGCTGGTTCTGGTGGTTAGGCTGGTGTTTGTTCCTTTTATTACTTTTATTCAATGGCTGGGCCTGCTCCGGGGCAGGCAAAGGACGGGGTTCTGCTGCCGTTGCTGCGCAGCAGCCATTCATCGCCACCAGCGCCATGCGGTTGCGCGATCCCTTTATACTGTATGACCGGCGTTCGGGAAAATACTATACGTACGTCAATAACCGGCCATCGATAAAAGCCTATCGCAGCAGTGACCTGGAACAGTGGGAACCGGTGGGAAATGTATTTACCGCAGATACAAGCTTCTGGGGAAAACAGGATTTTTGGGCACCCGATTGTTATTACTATCAGGGAAAGTATTACCTGTTTGTTACGTTTTCCGGAAGTAACCGGATGCGTGGTACATCTGTATTGGTGGCCGACGCACCGGATCAGCAGTTCCGCCCGCTGGTAAATGCACCCGTTACACCTGCACACTGGATGTGCCTGGATGCGTCATTGTATATAGATAAGGATGATACCCCCTGGATCCTGTTCAGCCGCGAATGGCTGGAGGTTACCGACGGGGAGATCTATGCACAGCAGATGAGCCGCAATTTAAAAAATGCGGCGGGGGAGCCGGTATTGCTGTTCCGGGCCAGCGAGGCGCCCTGGGTAAAAGCGATTTACTCCAGGGAGCTGAACAAAAAGGGAATGATTACCGATGCTCCCTTTATACACCGTGTAAACAAAGATAAGCTGGTTATGCTTTGGTCGAGCTTTGATAAGAATGGCAGATACGCCATGGGCGCAGCGTATGCGCCCTCAGGGAAGGTGACGGGCCCCTGGATACAATCTGACACGGCCCTGAATAACGATGACGGCGGACACGGCATGTTGTTTTATGATAAAGCCCGTCAATTAAAAATTTCCTATCATGCTCCGAATGCGGGTCTGGGACATCTGATCATCAGGAATGCAACGATTGAGAAGGAGCACCTTAGCTTGCAATAATGCAGGTCCGGAGGGTGGATAAGGAATGTTTTTTTAATCGTTACAATGCACCTGCTCCGGTTTGACTTTCCGGCGCCCGGGTAGCGTTGGACCCGATATGGCGGATGAGATCGTAGCCTGAGGTAGGGGATTTAAATATGAATCCGTATGAGGCCCAGCCTCATACGGATAAAAAAGGTTGAGTTCTTTCTTTATGGATGTTGTTGCTGCCCGCTGATGATCTGGGCTAAAGCTGTAGCGATGAGCTGGTGGCCTTCGTCGTTGGGATGGATGCTGTCTGTAAACAGTACATCAACCCGTTGGTGAAGGGCATTGGTATAGTTGTAAAAAAGCAGCCAGGAATCGACCAGGTGGAGGTGTTTTTTCCGGGCGATTTTCCGGATGGTATTTGCATATGCTTTTACACGGTCGTACCGGTATTGTTCGAACCTGCTGCCCAGCGGGTTGGGGGTCAGTAAGATGACCCGTCCGCCTTGCTTTTCGATCCGGCGAATAAAGTAATGGATGTTTTTTTTGAATTGTTTCAGCGGGATGCGGGAGGGCGTTCCTTTTCCTTTGTCCTGGTAGGCATCATTAAGGCCGAAATTAATCGTTACCCAGTCGGGATGATGTTTTAAGACGGCCGTATCAAAGCGGTCCATAGCGTGAATCACTTTTGCAAAACTGTTGTCTTTGATGGATCCGCTGTGACTGCTGGGTACGCCCGAATTAATGACTGTATTTGCAATGCCGAGAGCGTCCAGCTGCTCGTGCAGCCGCTGGGCATATACTTTCTTTACATTGGCTCTTAAAGCGGTGGTCGAGTTTCCGAAAGTGACAATCGTTAACGACCGGTGGTTCTGGCCATTGCTCCCGGTCGCTATCAAAACCAGTAGTGGAATCAGGAATAATTTCTTCATATGGAGTATTTTCGTGTACGTAAACGAAAGTATGCCGAAAAATACAATTTTAAACGGTTGAACAGATGATTTTTTGAAGACTAAGTACGCATAAAAATACGATTGTGGCAATACCGCCGTTTAGAAGATAAAGCCATTTTTGCGGTATAGCAACGGGCCGGCCGGATCAGGATATTTATGCCGGCTGCAATATACGCTTGCATCCTGGTGCAGGCATGACTTAAGTAGAATAACCCTAATGTTTCATAACCATCGCTGATCAGTACCACAAACACGCAGCGAATAAAAAAAAGAGCATGATGCCGGTAAGTACCCTGGAGCTTCCAGTTGCAGAAAGGACAATGATCGCCGAAGTATTTGACTCCGGTTTTGCGGATGCGCATGATACCTATAATGCTGTTACCATTGCCGGTGACGGTAAGGTGTATTATGTGCTTTCGTCTGAAAAACACAATGTGGCAGGCCGGTTTTTTGTTTTTGATCCGGCTGCGGTTACTACCCGGTGTATGGGAGATCTATCTGAGCTATGCGGTGAAGATAGCGCGCAATGCATTGCCCAGGGAAAAAGCCACGTATCGTTTTATGAGTATGACGGAAAATTGTTTTTTGCCACACATATTGGCTATTACGAGCTGATCGATGGAATGGACCGGTTGCCGCGTAATCCACCACCCGGCTATGGGTTGTACCGGGGTGGGCATATTTTATCGTATGACACAGTCACAGGTCGCACAACATCACGGGCAATGATCCCGGGTGGCGAAGGAGCGGTGTCTATGGTAATGGATACCATCCGGGGCCATATTTTTTGTATTAGCTGGCCCACGGGTAACTTTATTTTTTATGATGTGAAAACCGGTGTGCTGAAAAATAAAGGGAGGATAAGCGGGGAAGGGGAAAATGGTATTCCGGGGAAAGATTTCCGTTCATTATGCCGTTCTTTGGTGGTTGACCCCCGGAGCGGGCATGTATTCGCATCAACAGCAGAGGGTGCTGTTTTGTGTTATAATCCTGCTGCAGATGCTTTGTATGGCTTGGAGCAGGTGGATCTGAAGAAGGATTATTTCGGTGTTTATGATTTTACACAGCCGGGCAGTATGGCCTATAACTGGAGAAAAGTGTTCTGGCACCCGCAATCGAAGCAGGTGTACGGCGTTCACGGCAATTCAGGATATCTGTTTAAGTTTGATCCATTAACGCAGGACCTGTCGCTCGGCCCAAGATTGACGTCTGAACCATCCAGACGCAGCGGTATGTATGATCAGTTTAGTTATGGATACCTGGGCTTTGCCCTGGGACCGGACAATGAAACCATTTATTATCTTACAGGCGGACCGATTTATGAAAAAGGAAAATGGCTGAGGGGAGCAGCCGCCATTGCCAAAGGTGCTGCACGGGGACCCGAAAACCTGCACCTGGTTACTTATCATATTCCATCGGAAGCTTACCGGGATCACGGGCCTGTGTTCTATGCGGATGGCGGAAGACCCGCCTATGTGAATGCCATAGCGGTAAGTGCCGATGGTTATATCTATACCATTGCCCGTGTTACAAGGGCGGGTAAAACGGTGTCGGACCTGATCCGCTTTAGTATACCGGCATAGCGCGGCTCCTGTTCCCGGAAGCAATTAATGGCAACCGCAAAGGAACCGGTCGGCAAGCGGTGGTTTCCTTAGTAATGTATGTTTCTTTAAAAAAAGTAAGATGTTAGCTACTATTTATAACAGGATGATTCCCGGGTTCTGTATCCTGATGTTTGCAGCAGCCTGCATGGTGAGCAAGAAGAACATCAGACATCAGGAGCTCCTGGTGTACCGTGGAACGCCCATCACAACGGTTGATCAATGGAATAAAAAACGGAAAGCGGTGCTGGCGCATATGCAGGAAGCGATGGGGCCCTTACCTCGGTTAAAGAATCATCCTCCATTTAATACCCTGGTTCTTGACAGTGTAATGGAATCCACTTATACAAGGTATACCATAAAATTTACTGTTGAAAAAGGTGAAGCGTTGCCGGCCCTGTTATATGTACCTGCCGGGTATACAACAGGAGGGCGCGCTCCGGCCGTGATAGCCTTGCATGGGACCGATAGGCTGGGAAAACTATCGGTTGCAGGACAAAGCGCATTGGCCAACAGGGATTATGCCAAAAAACTGGCTGAGCGGGGATACGTAGTACTGGCCCCGGACTATCCCAGTTTTGGCGACCTGGTAAATTATGACTTTGACAGAGACCGCTATCAGTCGGGCACTATGAAAGGTATTTTTAATCATATCCGTTGTGTGGATTATTTACAGTCACTGTCTTTTGTGAACCCGGATAAAATAGCGGTAATCGGGCATTCGCTGGGCGGACATAATGCCATTTTCCTGGGCGCCTTTGATCAGCGGGTAAAGGTCGTTATCGCCAGCTGCGGATGGACCTTATTCCCATACTACGACCTGGGGCCGGCTATGGAAAAGCAATATGGCGGAAAGCTGGGACCCTGGTCGCAAAAACGGTATATGCCCCTGCTAAAAGAAAAATATCATTTAAATGCTGAAAAGATCCCGTTTGACTTTGATGAGGTCATCGCCGCTATTGCACCGCGGATCTTCTTGACCAATTCCCCATTACGGGATGCCAACTTTAGTATTGAAGGGGTAAGAGCCGGGCTGAAAAACATACGGAAAGTCTATGAACTGTATCATGCGCCCGGTGCCCTGTATGCCTTTTTCCCCGAAGCCGGACATGACTTTCCTCCGGATGTAACAAAAGCCGCATTTCAGGTGTTGGACAGCGCCTTTAAAAAATAACGTGTCGTTCCGCTGCTTGTAGCAGGAAGTACACCGGGTATGGAGGTCTCCAAATACGGGATCAGGAAAGAATCAAAAGAAACGGTCCGTAGCAGGGCCGTCTCTTTTGATCCGAGGTTATAGATCAGGCTGTTCTTTTAAGATAGGTACCAATACCTTCTTCAATCAATGCTGACCAGCCCTGGTTGAAGCTGCTTGCCAGGAAATCGGGGCCGTTCTGAGCAAATGATTCAAGTCCCTCATGCGTGAGCCGGAGCCTGGTTTTGTTACCTTCTGGCGTCAGTTCAAACGTTACAAGGGAGGTGCCCGCGTATGTTTTATAGGTCCAGGTGTATTGCAGCAGTTTCCCGGGAATTGCCTGGGTAACGCGGCATAGGTGTACATATTCGTCGCCCTTGGAACCCGTTCCCGAAAAACTGAATTCAAATCCGACTTCCGGTTTAAAGTCTGTAAGCGTAAAATACCATTCTTTCATCTGGTCCTTGTCTGTGAGCGCGCGCCATACGCGATCGCTGGAAGCATCCAGTACTACTTCCTTTCTGACGGTTGTTGTGTTAAGTTGCGTTGATTCCATCGTTTATTTTTTTAGGTGAGTTATTTACGGTTCTTTTTTTCTTTAACCAGGAAGCTGTTTAGTGCCTGCAGCTTCTTGTCCCAGAACGCACTGTATTGGGCAACCCAGTCCTGTACTTCTTTCAACTTATTAAGATTGGCCTGGCAATAACGCTCCCGGCCCTGCTGATGAATCACGAGCAGCCCGCATTCCGTAAGTATTTTAATGTGCTTGGATATCGCCGGCCGGCTGATGTCGAAGTTGGCGGCAACCGCGTTCAGGTTCAGTTGCTGGTGCGCCAGCAACTGAAGGATCTCCCTGCGGGTGGAATCGGCGATGGCCTGAAAAACATCTCTTCTCATATTATGTAACCTTTCGGTTACAAATATATGTAACTATTTGGTTACGTAAAAAAATAATTTGGCCTTCGTTCTGTATAGTATATTCCAGCGGCGGTGTCACTTACAATTTCAGGATCTGCGATTCATGACGTAAGGGTCAGGAAATGCCGTTGTTTTTGTGTACTTATTTCCTGAGCGACAATAGCAATTTCAGCCAATCAGTACAGTGCAGGTTAGTTGAGAGGAAAGAATGTGCTACATTCACGCCAGATAGGTGGAAAACGTAAGTTTGTATGTAACGATTGCGAAAGCGGAGTTCCTCCCGTGTTCGACACTAAACAGAGGATGCTATCCCTGCCACTACCAGCAGCATGTATTGGGTGGAAGTGGTCTGCAAGACATATCCGGCGCTAACGCCCGGTTCACCATACTGTGTATGTAAATAACGGCTGTTTTAAATGATAGAAATATGAAAGGATTGGTCATTTGTTTATGCTTGAATATATGCGCTACAGTGTTGCCAGCGCAGGAACAGGAGGGCTCATTAAGCCTGATTCCCAAACCGGCATCTGTCCGGCTGAAAAAGGAAACGGTAAAACTGAATTCAACGGCTGCCCTTTATGTGGATCAGCGATTACCCATTGACACTGCCTACTGGGAGGCGGTACTGAAGGAGGCGGGGATCGGCTTCCGGTGGGTGAGCGATCCACAGAAAGCAATAATCAGTTTCCGGTTGAATAGCGGGACGCTTTCTTCGAAAGATGAATCCTATACGCTGGAGGTGCGGAACAGAGGGCAGTGGCCGGAACTGCGTGCACAGGCCAATGGCGGTAATGGATTGCTGTACGCACTGCAAACCCTGCGCCAACTGGTGCAGAAACGGGGCGCGGATGAAGTGTTGTTCCCGGCTTGTGTCATTTCCGATAAACCTGCTTTTCCCTGGCGGGCCTTTATGCTGGATGAGAGCCGTAACTTTCATGGAAAGGAGATGGTAAAGCGGTTGTTGGATGAAATGGCCCGTTTAAAACTGAATACCTTTCACTGGCACCTGGTAGACGACCCGGCCTGGCGGATCGAAATCAAAAAGTATCCGCTGCTGACCCGTATTGCTTCAAGGGGAAACTTTGAACATATGGTGCATTTTCAAAGTGCTGAAAGCCGCCTGGATAGTTTGTTCCTGGAACCTCCGGCACAATTCTATTTTCAAAAAGATATCCGGGAGATCGTTGCTTATGCGCATGCGCGGGGCATCGTGGTTATTCCTGAAATTGAAGTGCCTGGCCACGCTTCGGCCTCCATTTTTGCTTATCCCTGGCTGGGCGCTAGCAGTAAGCTGACCGGTAAGCCGGTGCATGGAGACCTGTATGATGTTACGGATCCTAAGGTAGAGCAGTTCCTGCATGATGTGCTGAACGAAGTGATGGCTCTTTTCCCCGACCGGATCGTTCATATTGGAGGTGATGAAGCAGATTACCGTCGCTGGGAAGCTTCAAAACCGGTAAACGATTTTATGAAGGCGCATTCGATTCCTACGTATTCCGATCTGCAGGTATGGGCCATCAACCGGATGTCGCAATACATCGCATCAAAGGGATACCGCATGATCGGATGGAATGAAATTACCGGGGATAACATACGGGAGGAAGCACATGTAAAGGCCGGGCAATCGGAGCGCCTGGCGAAAGGAACGCTGGTGCAGTTCTGGGACGGGAAAGTAGCACTGGTAAATAAAGCAATTGCCCAGGGCTATGACGTGGTCAATTCAGACCGGCATTATACCTACCTCGATTATCCCTATGAAACAACTTCCTTGGAGAAGGCCTACTCGTTCAACCCGGTGCCGCAGGAGATTGCTAAGGCGGACCAGCAAAAAATACTGGGAATCGGTGCGCAGATGTGGGGCGAGTTTATTCCCACCAGTGAGCGGCTCTATTATCAAACGTTTCCACGCATTGCGGCACTGGCCGAAGCAGGATGGATGGCGCAGGATGCAAAAAGATCTTATGAGGATTTCAGGAAAAGGCTGATTCCGCTTGAACGCATATGGATGGATAAAGGATATATCACCCGGCAAAAAGGAAAATATTAACGCCATGAAAAGGCCTGCACGCCAACTCTTGTGCTGCTTGTTTGTTTGGTGCTTTGCAACAGATCCGGTTGGTGCACAACCCGGTGGCGGCACTGTTGTATTATACAATCAGGTGTTTAATGCAGGCGGAAGTTTCCCGGATTTGATCTTGCCGCCATCCGGCGCCCGTTTTACTGAAAACGGAATGCAACTGAGCGGTAAAGGGCAGCTGGCCCGGTTGAATAAATACTACTCGCTTGCCCAGCGGCTGGTACGTTACCGGGTGCGGTTTTCAGCAGATGCCGATGCGGTGTTCCAAAGCGACCAGGGTGATTTTAAAGCGCATGTGGATATGACAAATCAAAGCATTTCGATCCGTACAACACCGGAAATCCGAAAAGCGGTTCCTTTTTTAAACCCTGGGCACGATTACCTGGTGGAAGTGCACCACAACTACCAGACATCGATGCTGAAGTTGATCGATCTGTATACTGGTGAAGAGGACAGCGTTGCTGCAACGATGGATGGGCAAGGCGGTGTACGGGCCGGAGCTGTAGGTTCTGGTTTTTTTGTGGGGCTTCAGCACGATTATTATTGTTTTGGATTAGCAGGAGGCAGCGGCATTTGGATAAAGCAGATGATGGTTCTTTCAAAAGCCTGTAATATAAAATTGCTGTTGTACGGTGATTCAATTACGGAGCCGGAAAGTTATTTTCCAACATCCGTTTTCTCCACATCCTGGACGCAGCTGATCCGCCACCGGGTCCGGGGATCCGTAATTGCCAGCGGGCGTGGCGGAACGACGATTAACGAATTGTTCAACCGGATAAAAAATGAGTTGCCCTTTCTGAAAGCGAAATATGTGATGGTGACGATTGGTACCAACGGCGGCAATACGGAGGAGAATCTGAGCGGCCTGGTCGAATACATCCGGTCGCAGGGAGCCATCCCCATCCTTAATAACATTCCTGCAAATGAAAGCGGCAGCCAGGTGCCGGTTAACGCAGTTATTGAAAAGGTTCGCCGGAAGTATCAGATCAGCGGCGCAAGATTTGATCATGCCACTTCACTGAATTTTGACGGCATCACGGTAGACAGGACCACAATGTGGCAGGAGGATTATGATTTTAGCCAGATCTATCATCATCCCAACGGCAAAGGTGCGCGGCTGATGTATCTGCAAACCTTAACAGATATACCTGAAATTTATGAATAATGCAGGACAGTGGATGATAGCGGGTGTGCTGATGCTCCTGTCGTTGATTGCACCGGCCCAAAAGAAAGTGCTGCCTGCGTTCCGGGTGCAGCAGGTACCCAATGGTAAAATTTACAGCATTGTTCAAACGGACCCGCATTATACCTTTGACTCAGCCCGGTACACAATATTTATTCCGGATAGCATGCCATCCCTTAATGGCGTCTTTATACATCAGCATGGGTGTACCATGGAAGGAACAGGCGCAGCTGCTGCCTATGATTTGCAATACCAGGCATTTGCAAAGAAATGGCACCTGGCGATCGTTGGTCCGGATCTGTATTCCGCGAAAGGAAATTGCCATAACTGGCGCGATGTGGCGTCGGGATCGGGAACGGCCCTGATCAAAGCCCTGGACGATATTGGAACCGTATCGGGGAATCGCAGGCTGGTAACGCTTCCCTGGCTGCTTTGGGGACATTCTGGTGGCGGCTATTGGGCCTTGTCTATGCTTCAGCGGTATCCCGAGAGAATACTGGCTGTATTTGGTTATTCGCCTGCCTTTGATCCCGGAGCCTATCCTCCGGCTGCATTTAAGGTGCCTGTGATGCTACGGCATGCCGGGCCGGAAGGTGATACCTGTTGCTGGCAGACCTCTATAAAAGAGTTTGGTAAACTTCGTTCCCGGGGCGGATATGCCGGCATTGCATATACACCGCGTCAAACCCATAATTATAGTTATGTGCGTTATATGGCCATCCCATTTTATGAAGCCGTGATGCAGCAACGGCTCCCTTCCGAACAAGGCGCTCCGTATACAGCCATGCAACCGGTAGATGACTCCAAAGCATGGTTGGCCGATACCATGCATTATAATCTGTATCCTGCTGCAACCTACCCCGGAGCTTCGCTTTGCGCCGCCTGGTTACCTGATGCTGCAACGGCCGCGAAGTGGCGGGAGTATGTGCTCACCGGAACCGTCATTGATCAAACACCGCCGCCACCGCCTTACAGCCTGCAACGTACAAGGAAGCCGCACGGCAGGGCGATGGTTACCTGGAAGGCTGATGCTGACATAGAGTCCGGGATCAGTCATTTTAATATTTACAGGAACAATGTCCTTATCGCACGACTGCCTTCGACAGGGTCATTTCAACAGTTTGATACAAACGGCGACAATGCGGAGCCGCTTGTATTGCCCGAAATGAAACAGGAGCTGGCATATCCTGAAAATGATCCAGGAAGGATTGCGGTAAGCACCGTCAATCATTTCGGCCTCGAATCAGAGCGGATTCCCGCAGCGTTATAAACCGGCATATACAAACATTGAGTAAAATTATTTTTGAAACAGCCGGCTGATAAGCAATGCTGTCTTCCAGGCGAAGCAACAGACGCACACTGTGGTCGCTTGTTTTTTTCTGTTTTCAGTACAGTGCAGGACAGTAAGCTTATTCCGTTTATTTATTTTTAAATCCGGTATCTGAAAAACTATTAATAAGAACGAATAATTAAACGATTGTTTTGTTTACATATAAAGTGTAACGGTATGAATGTAACAGCCATTCAGAAACGCCGCTGTTAAAAACGATAAAAATACCATCAAATGCGGTTTACTTGTAGAGCGTGCTCGAACGCATGCCTGATGGGCCTATATCCAAACAAAAAAATAAATCAAAACATGAAAACGAAAATCCTGCTGTGTTTTTCAGGAATGAAACAACTTGTTCTTGGCCTGGTGCTCAGTTGTATGTTGGTTTGCATAACAACAGGAGTTATGCAGGCGCAGGACACAATTAAGGTGTTTGGTAAAGTAATAAATACCGACGGCGCTGCAGTAGAAAATGCCTCTGTAAATGTCAAAGGAACGTCCAGAGGAATGGCCACTGATCAAAACGGCAATTTTTTTATTACGGCTTCTTCTGATAAAGACTCCATCGAAGCGTCGGCGGTGAATTATAAACCCAAAACCGTACTGGTCCGTACGGGCAGGGAACTGGTAGTGGTGCTGGAATCTGATGAAAAGGTGCAGGCGCTTGACCAGGTAGTGGTGCAGGTCGGGTTTGAATCGCGAAGAAAGGAACAGGTAGTGGGCGCGGTAACATCGGTAAACCCCGAAGAGTTGCGGATTCCTTCCAGTAACCTTACTACGGCGCTGGCCGGAAGGGTGGCCGGTGTTATTGGCTATCAACGTACCGGCGAACCTGGTCGTGATAATGCCGAGTTTTTTGTAAGAGGTGTTACTACCTTTGGCTATAAGAACGGCCCGCTGATTTTGATTGATGGGATCGAGTCCAGCAGTACCGACCTGGCCCGGTTAACAGTGGATGATATTGCTGCTTTTTCTATTTTAAAAGATGCTACTTCTACCGCCGTATACGGAGCCCGAGGGGCAAACGGAGTGATCCTCGTAAACACTAAAAAAGGAAAAGTGGGCAGTGCTAAAATATCCCTTCGGATGGATCAGGCCTTTTCAATGCCTACGAAAAATATAGAGCTTGCAGACCCCGTTACTTATATGAAAATGGCCAATGAGGCCGTGCTGACAAGGGACCGGCTGGGAACCATCCTCTATTCAGATGATAAAATTAACCGGACCGGGCAACAAGGCTCCAACCCTTATTTGTATCCCGCCAATGACTGGAGAAAAATATTGTTTAAAGACTATACCAGCAACCAGCGCTATGCACTCAATATAAGCGGCGGTGGAGGCGTTGCCCGCTATTTTGTTTCCGGGGCATTAAACCAGGACAACGGGGTACTGAAGGTGGATCCTGTAAATAACTTTAACAGTAATATCAATCTGAAAAGTTATTCGTTGCGCTCCAATATCGATATAGACCTTACCAAAACGACCATGCTTACCGTGCGGCTGTATGGTAATTTTGACGACTACCGTGGTCCGATCTACAACGGCGAAGAAATGTACGGAATGGTGATGCGCTCCAACCCGGTGCAGTTCCCGGCTACTTTTCCCAAGGACTCGGCGCACGCTTATGTAAAGCATATTCTTTTCGGTAATAATGTTACCCGCAGTAACCGCGGTTCGCTCTACCTGAACCCTTATGCGGAGATGGTAAGAGGTTACCGCGACTGGAACCGGTCCAAAATGATGGCGCAGCTGGAAGTGGCCCAGAACCTGGGGGGATGGATAAAAGGGCTCAATTTTAGAGGAATGCTGAATGTAGAACGTTATGCCTTCAATAGCATCACCCGGTTCTATAACCCCTTTTACTACGAGGTGTCGAATTATGACCCGATTACTCAAAACTATTCCTATAATGTGATCAATTCTTCTGCTAATCCGCAACCGGTAGGCCCTATAGGAACGGAATATCTGAATTTTGCGCCGGGGGACCGGGAGGTGAACTCTAATTTTTATGCCCAGGGGGTATTGAATTACGATAACCGGATCGGTGAAAAGCATTCCATCAGCGGGATGCTGGTTGGCATTGTGCAGCAGCGGCTCAATTCGGCGGCTAATACGCTGCTGACCTCGCTGCCATTGAGAAATACGGGCCTCTCCGGAAGATTTACCTATGGCTATGACAGCCGGTATCATGCAGAGTTTAATTTCGGATATAATGGTTCCGAACGGTTTTACCAGGACAAGCGTTTTGGTTTTTTTCCTTCAGGGGGTGTCGCCTGGACCATTCATAATGAGCCTTTCTTTGAAAAGTTGAGGAATACCATTAATACGCTCAAGTTACGCTACACCTATGGCATTATCGGTAATGATGCCATAGGTTCCCCGGATGACCGTTTCTTCTATTTATCAGAAGTGAATATGAATGCCGGAGAACGCGGCGCCAACTTTGGAAGGGATCTTTCAGGCGCCAGCCGGTACCTGCCCGGAGTTTTGGTTAAAAGATACGCTAATGAAGATATTACCTGGGAGAAATCATACCAGCAAAACCTTGGACTGGAGCTGGGCTTGTTCAATGCCATTACACTAAATGTAGACTTTTTCAAGCAGCACCGTACCAATATCCTGATGACGCGGGCATTTATCCCCACCACTATGGGATTGTCGGCCCCCATCCGGGCGAATGTGGGAGAGGCTTCTTCCCAGGGAATTGACGCGTCGCTTACTGTAAGCAAATCTTTCGATAACGGGCTGTTTTTGTCGGCGATGGGTAATTTCACCTATGCCACCAATAAGTACCTTGTAAATGAAGAGCCGCTGTATAAAGAACCCTGGCGCTCCAAAGTGGGGCAGAATATAAACCAGGCTTACGGGTATATTGCCGAACGCCTTTTTGTAGATGATGAGGATGCATATAATTCACCGGCCCAGAATTTTGGCCGGCCGGTGCTGGGGGGCGATATTAAATTCCTGGATGTAAACGGCGATGGGCGGATCACAGAAGCTGACCAGGTGCCCATCGGTTATCCTACTGTACCGGAAATTGTATATGGGTTTGGACCATCTGCTACTTATAAGGGATTTGACCTGTCCTTATTTTTCCAGGGGCTGGCCAATGAATCATTCTGGATCGATTACAGTACGATCACGCCCTTTGTTGATGACCGGCAGGCATTGAAGGTGATCGCCGATGATTTCTGGAGCGAACAAAACCAGGACATTTATGCGTTCTGGCCCCGGCTCAGCAATTTTGTACACCCCAACAATAATCAGACAAGCACCTGGTTTATGCGGAACGGAGCGTTGCTGCGCCTCAAAACCGTGGAGTTCGGATATACGCTTCCGCAAAAGCTGACTAATAAAATACGTTCCTCCGGCATCCGCATTTATTTTAGCGGGAACAACCTGCTTACATTCAGCAAATTTAAACTCTGGGATGTGGAAATGGGTGGCAATGGTCTTGCTTATCCGATTCAAAAGGTATATAACCTGGGTGTTCACTTAAATTTTAATTAACAGATTAAAATGCATAAAATGAAAAAAATTGCCGTTAGCGTTTTTATAGGAGTTCTATGCTGTTTTTCTTCCTGTAAGAAATACCTCGACATTGTTCCTGATAATGTGGCAACACTTGATAATGCCTTTTCGATGCGCGGTGAGGCAGAAAAGTATTTATTTACCTGCTACTCCTATATGCCCAAGGATGCTGAGCCCAATGGTGGTCCCGCCTTATTTGGGGGGGACGAAATATGGGAGCTTCCGGATATTAACGAAACCAGTATATACCGGCGCCTGGCAGAAGGCGACCAGAATGTAATCAGCCCTATTGGCGGCGATTACTGGACAAACATGTATCGTGCCATCCGTGACTGCAATATTTTCCTGGAGCATATTGGCCGGGTGCCGGACATGGAACCCCGTGAAAAACGGCAATGGATTGCGGAGGTAAAAGTACTCAAGGCTTTTTACCATTTCCTGCTGCTGCGCATGTACGGCCCTATACCGGTTGTGAGAACGAACCTGCCGGTTTCGGCAGGCGTTAACGAAGTAAAAGTGCTTCGTGAACCGGTAGACTCTTGCTTCAATTATATGGTACAACTATTGGATGAAGCCAAAGAGGATCTGCCCAAGGTTATAGTAGATCCGCAGTATTACGGAAAGATAACACAGCCTGTTGCGTATAGCCTCAAGGCAAAACTGCTCACCTTTGCAGCCAGTCCGCTCTTTAACGGCAATGCTGAGGAGGCCAGTTTGAAAAACCCGGACGGAACCCAGCTGTTTAGCCCGGCTTATGCTGAGGCCAAATGGCAGCGAGCCGCTGATGCATGCCGGGAGGCGATTGCTATATGCGAAGCCGCAGGCATTACGCTGTATAAGCATCCCAATGTAAAGGCCGCATTCTTGATCAGCGATACAACGCAAACAGAACTGAGTCTGCGGATGGCTTTTTCAGAAAAATGGAACTCAGAAATCATCTGGGCCAATACCCAAAGCTGGATCGACCGGATGCAGGTCCTGGCGTCACCGGATTGGGATCCCAGTCCGCAAGCCCGGGTATGGATGGATAACCGGTACAACGCACCGTTGAAAATAGCAGAACAGTTTTATACCAGTAACGGTTTACCCATCAATGAAGATAAAACATGGCCATATGCAGACCGTTACACCACCCGGCAGGCTACGGCCGCACACCGCCTGTATTTGAGAAGCGGCTTTACGACGGCTGCGCTCAATTTTAACCGTGAGCCAAGGTTTTATGCTAACCTGGGCTTCGATGGTGGCATCTGGTATGGGCAGGGGAAATTTAACGATAAAAAGGAGAGCGATCTTTATTGGCTGCGGTTCAAGTTGGGCGATCCGATCGGGAAAACATCTGCCTTCAATGGCCCGGTTACCGGTTACCCGATTAAAAAATGGATACACCCCGATAATGTGCGAAGCCCTTCCAGTTATACAACCATCCGTTATCCATGGCCGCTGATGCGCCTTGCCGATCTGTATCTTTTGTTTAGTGAATGCCTTAATGAAGTAAAAGGCCCGGACGCGGAAGTGTTCCTGTATCTGGATAAAGTTAGGGAGCGGGCCGGTATTCCCGGGGTACTTAAGGCCTGGTCCGATTTCTCAACCAACCCCGCAAAAGTAACCACCAAGAACGGTGTACGGGAAATTATCCAGCGCGAACGGCTGAATGAGCTGGCGTTTGAGCAACAGCGTTTCTGGGACCTGCGCCGCTGGAAGCTGGCGCTTACAGAAATGAATAAAACCATTACCGGATGGAACGTTTATGGCTCCACGACTGAATCGTATTACCGGCCCACCAATATTTTTCAGCAGCGCTTTGGTGTAAAGGATTATTTCTGGCCTATATCGGAAAACAATCTGAATGTAAATACCAATCTGGTGCAAAATATCGGCTGGTAACAATAACAACTGTAACATTTAAAAAAATTATCAATGATGGAACGAAAATATCAGGTATGGTTTTGGGCGTTTCTTTCGCTGGTGGTTCTGAGCTGTAACCGGAAGGAAGGTTATATCAACTATACAGATGCCGGCCTGCCTGCCCCGGCACAGGTGCAGGATGTAAGGATTATTCCCGTGAGCGGCGGCGCCTATATCGTATACAAAATACCGAAAGATCCCAATCTAAGGTATGTAAAAGCCGTATATGAAACTTCACCCGGTTCCCAATGGGAGGTGAAGTCTTCTTACTATACAGATACCCTCAAAGTAGAAGGTTTCGGCGGCACCGGGGAATACGATGTAGCCTTATACAGCGTTGGTAAAAATGAAAAAGCGTCCGAGCCTCTGGTCGTAAAGGTAAAGCCGCTGATGCCGGCTATTCAATCGGTGTATGAAACCCTGAATATTGCTGGAACTTTTGGCGGGATTAACGTAAAACTGCAAAATCCGGAACGTGCCAACCTGGCGGTTGTGATCCTGCAGGATACCCTTCGTAACGGGAACTACAGCGAGCTGACCACTTATTATACATCCGCGGATCGTGTTAATTTTTCCGTGAGGGGAATGGATACTACGGCGAGAAAATTTGCTGTATTGTTAAGAGACCGCTGGAATAATAAGACCACGCAAAAGGAAGCGATCATAAAGCCATGGTTTGAAAAGCAGATCGATAAGGGCTCCTGGAAGGCAATGGAACTGCCGGGGGATAACTATGAATATGTGGAAAATTATCCCTTGCGTAAAATATTTGACGGAGGCTTTGGCTACTGCTGTCTTTTTGCCACCCGGAGCTATCAATTGCCGCAAACCTTTACCCTGGATCTGGGCCGGCCGGTAGCGATCAGCCGTATGCGAACCTGGCTGCATCCCGAAGGCGCTTACCAGGGATCACATCCGAAAAATTTTGAGATATGGGGCTCCAACAGTGTGGATCCGGATGGAGATTATGTAGACCTTGAAAATAAGATCTACCGCAGCAATTGGGTGAAATTAGGCACATTCAGTTCCTTTAAACCATCGGGTGAGGGACCGGTTACACCGGAAGACAGGGATTATGCCTTAAACAGGGGAGAAGAGTTTGAGTTTGAAGCCGGAATCCCAACCGTAAGGTATATCCGGTTTAAAACCTTAGATACCTGGGGTATTTCCAGCGGTCAAACGCAGATCGTTATACAGGAATTGACCCTCTGGGGCCAGGATGGACAATAATCATTCTATCATAAAGTCAACTCGAGCAATATGAAAGTCAACATAAGCCTGTTTATTGCAGCATGGAGTGCAATCGTAATTACCGGCTGCAAGAAAATGGATGATACGTATAAGAAGTATGTGGTGCCCGAAGGCGTCACTTATGTAGAGCGCGCCAAAGCGGTAAAAACATATTCGGGTCTGAACCGGGTTAAGTTTACCTGGAAGGCACCGGTGGATCCCACGGTATCCAGGGCCCGCATCTACTGGAATAATTTTGCAGATTCAGCAGAGTTCAGGATACCGGGCAACGTGGATAGCGTTTCTTATTTTCTAAATATACCCGAGGGTATGTATTCCTTTATTATTAAAACCTTTGATGACACGGGTAAACAGTCCGTTCCTGTAGAAGTACAGGGACGTTCTATTGGTGCTACGTTTTTGTCCAATATGTTTAACCGCCCGCTGAGCCAAAGCTTTGTAGATAACGCAACCGGAAAACTTTTGCTGGCCTGGGGTGGCGCGGATACCTATAACGGAAGCATCGGTCATGAGCTTACCTATACGGATGTAACAGGTGTGGTCAAAAAACTATTTGTAACTCCTGAATCTGCTGCTACCACGCTTGCTGACTATAAATCGGGAACAGATATTTCCTACACGACCTGGTACCGGGCGGATACAACCTCTGTTGATACGCTAAAAACCAATCCTGCGCTGATTCCGTCAAAAGCTATTGTATATAAACTGGACAAATCAAAGTTCAAGGCAGTGCGGCTTCCTGGTGATGCCGGTGAAATGGCTTCCATTTTCCCTACCTGGCGCATTGAAAATATGTGGGATGGCAGAACCAATGCAGATCCGGGTTATCACTCACCCAATATTGCAAAGCCGGCACATGTTACATTTGAACTGGGTACATCCGACTATTCCCTTTACTCCTTCCGGTTATGGCAGCGTACGGACTGGGGATCTACCTATTCCGAGGGCAATCCCAAAACATTTGTGTTATGGGGCAGTAATAACCCGCCGGCAGATGGCAGCTGGAGTACCTGGACCAAGATCGGCGATTTTGCCTCGGGTACGCATAATGTTACGGCCGGAGAGCTGTTCCTTATTCCGCCTGGCGCAGGGGCATACCGGTATATAAGGATACAAGTGCTTTCTACTTGGAACCCCAAACCAGATCAACCCATACAGCTGATGGAAATAGAATTAATGGGTAACTATAGCACGCCCTGATCACCCGGTTCCTTGTTCATAAAATAATGAAACGTATGTGCATGAAAAGCATTTTTGGGGTGTTGGTATGGTGGAGCTTTGTTTTTCCCACTCAGGCAGCGATTGTAAAAGACTCGCTTCCCCGCCCGTTCTCTATAGGAATTTTTTACGGACCCATGCCGGAAATGGCCAATGACGAGCAGTTCCGGTGGATCAAAGAAGCGAATGTGGATTTTATCCAGTTTATAGGGGACAGTCTGTTTGATTTTAATAAAGATGCGGCGATTGCCGAGCGCAGGAATCGTCACATACTCGATCTGTCGGCCCGCCACGGGCTCCGTTATTTCGTGCGTGATCCCCGCGTAAAGGGTGGTGAAGCAGACATAGCAGCTATGGTGAATGCCTATAAAATGCATCCGGGACTGGGCGGTTACTTTATCGTTGACGAACCGGGTAAGGACAACCTCGACTGGCCGGCCAATGCGTATAAAGCCTTGTTGAAATACGATCCGGCAGGCACTCCATCCGTAAACCTGTTCCCCAGTTTTGTTTACCCTGATTATGAGCAGGCCTATGTAGAGGCCTGGGTCCGCAAGGTGGGAAAGGAAAACCTGAAACTGCTTTCCTTCGATCATTACCCGTTACTGGCGAATGGGGCGTTCGGTCCGGCGTATTTTAAGAACATGGATGTGATCCGGCGTGTTGGCTTACGGTATGGTATTGCAACTTCCATGTACCCGCAATCCATGGGCATTGTACATGCCTACAGGCGACCCGATAGCAATGAATTGCGGTATAGCGCCTACACGGCATTGGCCTATGGAATCAGGAACCTCGTGTGGTTTACCTACAATACACCTGTAAGGCAGCCCGTGGAACGCTTCACCAATGCGATCATTGACAGCTTGGGCAATAAGACTGATTTATACGAGCCTTTTAAGAAGCTAAATGCTGAATTAAAGCAGCTGGGTAAAACTACGGAATGGCTGGATGCGGTAGAAGTATATCATTCAGATACGCTCGATGGCACTGCGGGGCTGACCCTGCCGGACAATTTTTTCTGGAAACCGGTAGATGGTCACCAACGCATGATCCTTACGCAATTTAAAGATCGCCGTACCGGGCAATCGTTTGTAATGGTGGTCAACAAATCGCTGAAAAACAAGGAAGCGTTTTCCTTTCATTTAGGCAGCGGTATAAGAAAAGTAGATCTGGTATCGGCGCGGGATGGAAAACAATATACAACTCGGTACAGGCGGGGGGCGGTCTTTACGGATATGTTGCTGCCGGGGGAGGGTAAACTGTACGCGTTAAAGGGGAGTTGGTAATGTATCGGAACAAAATAAAAACAATGCGATTTAAAAGAAAGATTTTCCGGGGCCTGTTAAAAGCACAGCGCTTCGGTCGCTTTATTTTTACAACTTCATTTTTATACACGCATTCTTTGTGTGCACAGGAAGCGCCAATAATAAATATTGAAGACCTGGATTTTTTAAAAAAGCTTACACAAACAGTACTTGATAGTGCACGGGTGCGTTCCGGAGAAGCCATGCCTGCACCTTTCGGTATGAACAAAACCGGTGGTACTCTGATCCGCCCGGGAGGGCGGGCCACTTATCCGGCTTTTTGGATCAGGGATTATGTGATGAGCCTGGAAACAGGTTTTGTGACCGCGGATGAGCAAAAGCATATGCTGCTGCTTACGGCTGCTACACAATGCGATCAGACGCGCATTACCAAAGGCGGCGGTATGATTCCCTACGGGGCGATTGCAGACCATATCCTGGCCGATAACCGGATGCCGGTTTATTTTGCCGGTACCTATGATGTAAACGAACAGGGAACACATGAATTTGGGTTTTTTCCGCCTTACTGTGATCAGTTTTATTTCATTAGGATGGCCAAACATTATATGGCTGCCACCGGCGACTGGGCTGTTTTGGATAAAGTGATCAACGGCACAACGCTGGCCGACCGGCTGGAGATCGCATTCCGGGTTCCTCCGGCACGTACCGGTACCCATATCGTACATTCTATTGAAGCATATCGTGCGGTTGATTTTGGATTCAGGGACGCCATTCATATTACCGGCGACCTGCTGTATCCTTCCTTATTGAAGTATGAAGCCGCGCTGGAGCTTTCTGCGATCTTTAAGAAAAAGAACAACCCGGCAAAGGCGGCGCAGTATGAAACGATCGCAGCCAGGCTGAAGTCGGCCATACCAAAAATCTTTACAGATGCCGGCGGTATGTTGCGGGCATCTACCGGCAAGAGCGGGCAAAAAGATGTATGGGGCACTGCTCTCGCTATCTATTTAAAGATACTTTCCGGCAAAGCAGCGGAAAAAGCTGCTGTTGTGCTTTCCGGCGCCTATGCAACGGGCACCCTGGCATATAAAGGTGGTATACGGCATGTGCTTACAACCGATGATTTCAGTTCCACTACCGCCTGGGAGGGTGCTATACCCGGCGCTCCTTTGAACCAGTACCAGAACGGTGCTTACTGGCACACGCCGGTGGGCTGGGTGGCGTGTGCTATTGGGCTGGTGGATCAGCAAAATGCCCGGAAGCTGGTAAAGGAGTATATTGCTGAGCTGAGGGCTACGGATTTCCGGAAGGGCGGCCAGTATGCCGGCCCCCTTGAATGTTTTCATCCACCATCGTATACCCGCGGGCCGGTATATTTAACATCCGTATCCTGTCCTTATATTGTTTTAAACGCGTTGGTAAAAAAACACTGATGATAGTTTGGTTGTCACCTGCACGATTACCGGCAACCATACCCATACGAGACAGTTATTTCTATAAGGTTTTTAAAAGATAAAAATGATTTGGTTATCACAGTTCCTGGTTCAGATAATTCAGCATTCCTTTTGCGATTGCGTAAAAAAGACATTTTTTTTAGCAGTATCAATCGGACTGCCCGGAATCTATACGGGCAATCATCTTGCTGCTCAAACGCTGTATCCTGATGGGCTCAGATGTGAATATATGGTAAACCCGCTTGGAATTGATATTCCCCAACCGGCGTTAAGCTGGGAGTTTACCGCCAGCGGGAGAAACCGGAAACAGTCGGCCTATGAACTAATCGTGGCTACAGACAGCCTGTACAGGAACCCAAGCTGGCGTTCAGGCAAGGTATACACGTCGAAAAGCAATGCCATCGTTTACAAGGGCAGGCCTTTAAAGTCCTTTACCAGGTATTATTGGAAATTGCGGGTTTGGGATCAGGATGGAAAACCCGCTCCCTGGAGTCAGAACACCTGGTTCGAAACAGCGGTTTTGCCTGGTACGGCGTGGAACGGACAATGGATCGGAGATGGCAATAAAGCACCGGATAGAGAGGAAGACTTCTATAAAGACCGGCCAGCTCCCGTATTCCGAAGACAGTTCCAGGTGCAAAAAGAAATTAAAAATGCCCGGTTGTACATCACCGGCTTGGGATATTATGAGGCCTACTTGAATGGACAGAAGATTGGCAGGGAAATGCTGGCCCCCGGCTGGACGAGTTTTGATAAAACCGTATTGTACCGTACGTTCGACGTTACATCATTATTTAAACCGGGTGCGAATGCAGTCGGCGTTATGCTGGGTAACGGCTGGTACAATCCACTTCCTTTGCGTATGTGGGGCAGCCGTAATTTAAGAGAGCGGATAACCATAGGGGAACCATGTTTTGCCGCGATGATGCGGATCGAATACGGAGATGGTTCAAATGAAATCATTTGTTCTGATAAAAGCTGGGAAGTGGTACCGGGGCCGGTTATAAGAAACAATGTGTATTTAGGAGAACATTACGATGCCAGAAAAGAAATAGCGAAATGGCAGGGCAACGATGGCGTTTGGGCAACAACAAAACCGGCGGTCTTGGTGCGCGGACCGCTTGGCAAACTCACCGCACAACTACAACCAGGTGTTGAAGTAACCCGGATTGTAAAGCCGGTTAAAATTACGGAAATCAAACCGGGGTTGTTTATAGCAGATATGGGGCAAAATTTTGCGGGTGTTTTACGCGTAAGACTGAAGGCCGCTGCCGGTACCCAAATAGTCCTCAGGTATGGCGAAGATATCTATAAAGACGGCAGTCTGAATGGGATGACGGCTGTAGCGGGACAGGTGAAAAATGGTAATGGAGGAGCTGGTGCACCCTATGTGGCCTGGCAGGAAGATCGTTATACCGCCGCCGGTAATGGCGTGGAAGTTTGGAATCCCCGCTTTACATTTCACGGATTCCGCTATGTGGAAATAAAAGGATGGCCCGGCGTGCCCCAGCTTTCCGATATAGAGGGTTTGAGAATGAGTGCGGCTGTTGAGGACGCCGGGAGCTTTCAGTGTTCCAACGCCATGTTTAATCAGTTGGCCGAAAATATCCGGTGGACTTTCTTGAGTAATGTATTTAGTGTGCAATCTGATTGCCCTGCAAGGGAGAAATATGGCTACGGCGGAGATATGTTTTGTTCTTCGGATGCGTTTAATTTCAACTTCGATATGGGCAACTTTTACAAAAAAGTGCTGCAGGATCATGAAGACGATCAGCGGCCCCTTGGTGGTATTACCGAAACGGCGCCTTATGTCGGAATTGCAGATGCAAGTCCGGGTGATCAGTCAGGTCCGCTGGGCTTTCAATTGGGCTTCCCGTATGTAATTAAACAGGTATATGATTTTTATGGAGATGACCGGGTAATCCGGAAGCATTATGCGGCGCTTAGCCGCCAGATCCGGTTTTTAATGGACAGCGCAAAAGGGCATCTCTATGATGTTGAACTAAGCGATCATGAGTCTCTTGATGAAAAGCCGGTGGCCTTCACCGCATCCTGTTTTTACTTACACCATGTGAAGTTGATGCGTGAATTTGCAAGTATACTGGGTAAACCAGCAGATGTGAAGAAATACCGGCAGTTAGCCATTTCCATCCGGGAAGCCATCACTAAAAAGTTCTATAATCCGCAAACGGGTATTTTTGACAATGGCACCCAGTCTGCGCAGTTCTTTGGTTTATGGAATGACCTGTTGCCTGGAGGGGCAGACAAGACCAGGGCCCTGGAGGCGATGCAAAACGCCGTGGCAAAAAGAGGTGATCATCTGTCTACCGGGATCTTTGGTACGAAAATGCTTTTTGATGTGTTACGGTTGCACAACCGGAATGATCTGGCTTACACTATCGCAGATCAGCGCGATTTTCCGGGCTGGGGCCATATGATTGAAGGAGGGTCCACCACGCTTTGGGAAACCTGGAAATATTCAGATAACACATACTCTCAAAATCATCCCATGTTTGGTTCGGTGGGCGAATGGTTTTACCGCTCTTTATTAGGTATTAACGCTGCTGCACCAGGTTTTCAGAAGATCCGCATTCAACCTCAGCCGGCCGGAAACCTTACCTATGCCAGCGGTGCCTACCGTTCTGTAGCAGGGCGCATTCAAAGCAGCTGGAAGAAGGAAGACGGCGGTTACCAGCTGACCGTTGACATTCCTGCTAATACCAGCGCAGAAATATGGATTCCTACTGTTGCGGGTGCATCTGTTACGGAATCTGGCAAAAACATCCGGATGGTAAAAGACCTCCGGGTATTGTCCGTCAAAGATGGATATACCATTGTTCAGGTTGGGTCTGGCCGCTATCAGTTTGTTTCCCGTTAAAAGTATCACATCCGGATGCCAGCCAAGGATGGTGACTGTGTGGCTTCCAGCAATGGGTGATGTTGATTTAGCATTGCAATACGCGTTCTGATAGCCGCTATTGCCCGGCAGATCACATAGACCAATAGATTTGGATCCAGGTTTCGCCGGCGGGCGCTTTCCTGTTCTCGTACCCTTTATAAAGAGGGTCTGCGGATAAGTTTAAAAGGAACTTTTTGCCGTTCTGTAGATCCGGAAAGAATGGCCTGGGCTGTTAATACCCCCATCGCATAAAAATCAGAAGAGATCGTTGTAATGCCATTAAGGATTACCCGCTTGAACGGCGTTTCGTTATAGGAAATAATCCCAACCTGGGCACCAATTTTCAGGGAGGTAGGTTGTATTTTTTCAATAAGCGTAACCAGGTCTTCTTCGATCATATTAATGTACACTTCGCCCTGTTTGATGGGTTCGTTTTCAATATTGTGAATGATCCGGTAGGAGAAGGCATTGTCCTGGCAAAAATGTGCAAATCCTTTTTTTATTTCTTTCGGATAGTAGCTGTTGTCCGGGAAGATCAGCTTGATGGTGTGGTATTTTTCAAGATGTTCAAGCGCTTCATGAAGCGCCTGGTAAATATCGTTTTGATAGTCGATATAAATGGAGCTATAGCTGCCATGTACGCCCGGTACCAGCTTGTCCAGCAGGATCAGTTTATCTTTTGGAATGGTATCAATAATCTCATAAGCATGGTCACCTCCCTCAATAAAATGTGGAATGATCACATAATGGGTATAATGGTCCTTACTGCCCGAAAGAAGGCGTTTGAATAATTGGAAATCGTTATTGTAAATATAAAAATCAATACCCGCTTTGTCTCCTAATTCATTTACCAGTGCATCATACACCATTTTTTTGGGGGTGCTTAGTTTGTTAAAAAGCAGGAATACCCGTAGCGGCCGCTGAAATTCGGTGCTTTCAATAAAATAACCCCTTCTGGGAACTGCATTGATGATGCCCAGCCGGCGTAGTTGTTTATAGCCGCGTTCTACCGTATCCCGGGCAATATCGAGCTCAATGCTGAACTCATTGATGGAAGGCATGGAGTCACCCGCTTTTATGGTTCCTTTTTCTATTTCTTTGAGAACAGCGTTAACGATCTGAAGATATTTTGGCGTGCTCGAATAGGGATCTACATGGATCAAATCCAGCAAACGTTGTTTTTTCATTAAAAAGGAATTGGTGATTTAAAAGTACAATATACTATTAAATCATGAGCGCAAAAAATAGCGTCGTTGCGGGTAGCATTGAAGTGTGGGTGTTTTAAGCAGGGAAATGTAAACCAGCAGTTGTGCAGTAACATTGCCTTGCTTTGGTTTGTGTCATCGGGTCAATGCAGGATAGCAATCCACCAGAGCTTTTTTAAGTTTGTTGGTACTTAAACGATTTAATACGATTTATGGAGCGCTTGCTGAATACAAAAACAATGCATCCCCGGGAGCAGATAGCCTTGATGATGAAACGCATTTATGACCGGAAGCTCACTACTACATCGGGAGGTAATTTATCCATTTGTGATGAAGAAGGCGATATCTGGATAACACCGGCCGGAGTTGATAAAGGCGTATTGGATCCATCGGATATTGTTTGTGTAAAAAAGGATGGTACCGTCATTGGTAAGCACCCTCCATCATCGGAGTGCCCGTTTCACCGGGCCATTTATAAAAAACGCCCGGATATCAGATCTGTGATACATGGGCATCCACCCGGTATTGTGGCATTCAGTATTGTACGTAAAGTACCCGATACCCGTGTACTGCCGCAGGTACACGCACTTTGCGGGTCGATTGGATACGCGCCCTATGCCATGCCCGGAACGGAAGCCCTGGGAGAAAATATTGCGGATGAATTTAAGGCCGGCGTTTCTGTGGTTATTATGGAAAATCATGGTACGGTCATTGGCGGAGCCGATATTTCCGATGCTTACCAGAAGTTTGAGTTGATGGAGGCTACTGCGAAATCGATCCTCTATGGAAGCAGGATCGGAACAACACATTCCCTGACCGAACATGTGATCGAAAGGCATTTAAAGCAGTTTGATAACAACCTGCCCGAGGAAGCGTCGGCGCAGCGCTTTTCAACGGTTAACCGGGAAAAACGGACCGCGCTGCATAAAATTATTACCCGCGCCTGCCGACAGGGCCTGATGTTAGGCGCATATGGGTCGATGTCGGTAAGATGGGAAGGCAATGATTTCATTATTACGCCGGATCATTTGTCTAAATGGGATCTCACTCCTGAGGATCTGGTGCAGATCCGGAATGGAAAAAGGGAAAAAGGAAAAATACCGGATAAGTCCGTGTTATTGCATAAAGCCATTTATGAGCAGTACCCGGAGATGAATGCCATTATTATTACACAGCCTACTTACCTGACTTCCTTTGCTATAACCGGCGCCCGTTTTAATGTGCGCACGATACCCGAAACCTGGATCTATCTTCAGGATGTACAAATGAACGAGCTTGGATGCCTGTTTTCCGGAGAAGGCGAACCGCGACCGGTGATGTCGGAAGATGCGCCGGTAATGATTATTAAAAACGAATGCGTGTTGGTTACCGGTAACAAACTCTTACAGGCTTTTGATTATCTTGAAGTGGCGGAATTCAGTGCAAAATCATTAATATTGTCTGCATCGCTGGGAGCAATGGTTCCTATCGAAGACCATGAGATTGAAGCACTGGGTAAGGTAATGAGCCGTTGGAAAAACTACGAATGGAAAATATAAGCACTGCAATTTGCAATCATCGTATAGAATCGTATTGTTATGAGCCATAAATATGCCATTATATTGGGAAACCTGGGAAACACAAGGGATCGTTTTTGCAAAGGGTATAAGCAAAACCCCAGTTCAGAAGAGATGTTAAAGCAGGCGCTGGAACGGATGCCGCAGATCCGGGGCATTGAGCTGGTGGGCAGCTGGGATATCCGGCCGGATAATGTATCGGATATGAAGAAACGGCTGGACGATGCGGGTGTTGCCTGTGCCAGCATCATCCCCGACACCTTTGGGAACCCGCTTTTTGGTAAAGGGAGTCTTACGAATATCGACCCTAAGGTGCGGCAGGCAGCACTGGACTATCTGCGGCAGATGAGCGAAGTGGCGCTGGCCATGCATTGTAATATTGTAAACCTCTGGCTGGGCCAGGATGGCTATGATTATTTACTGGCAACCGATTACGACCAGGAACGGAACTGGCTTACAGAAAGCACAAGGGTCCTGGCCAGCGAGTTCCCTTCACTAAGGTATGCTCTGGAATACAAACCAAAGGAGCCCCGCAATTTTTCCTATCATGCACGTATGGCCGATACGATTCTGGCAGTAAAAGAAACCGGTTGTAAGAATGTTGGAATAACCATTGATACAGGACACAGCTTTTATGCCGGTGAGAATGTTGCGGAAGCGGTTGTTTTGGCAAAACGGGCCGGCAACCTGTTATACCATATGCATTTTAATGATAACCATGGGAGCTGGGATGACGATATGATCGTAAGCAGCGTGCATTTTACCACCTATGTGGAGCTGCTGTTCTGGCTAAAGAAAACGGGTTATGAGGGCTGGATCTCCATGGACCAGTATCCCTACCGGGAGGACGCAGTAGATGCGATTGCGGAAAGCATCTGGTGGGTGAAAAAATACGAACAGATCGTGGAGGAGCATTACGATGAGATCGACGCGCTTATCCGCGAGAATGATGCGGTGAAAACCTCCCGGTTTCTGCGTAAGCTGATACATGGATAACTATGCAAACAAGAATACCTGTCAGTGTTGTTTTTGATATCGGAAAGACCAATAAGAAGATGCTGGTCTTTGACGAGCAATACCATGTTGTAAAGGAGGAACTGGTTGTTTTTAAGGAAATAGCGGATGACGATGGCTTTCCCTGTGAAGACCTGGATGCGCTTGCTTTGTGGATGCTGGAGCATTTCCAGCAATTAAAGGCCTCCCGGGTGTATCAGCTGAAGGCCGTCAATTTTACCACTTACGGCGCTTCGCTGGTATATGTGGATGCCGCCGGGAAACGGGTAGGATATCTTTATAATTACCTGAAACCTTATCCTGCGGAGCTGTGGCAGGCGTTTGCTGACCGAAGGGGAGGTGCAGCTATATTTGTACTGGATACCTGTTCGCCATTCATGGGGCATTTAAATGCGGGGATGCAGTTGTTCTGGCTCAAAAACAGCAAGCCCGGGTTGTATGCGGATATTTCAAAAATCCTGCATTTGCCCCAGTACCTGAGCTTTTTGCTTACAGGAAAGCTGGTTGCAGAAATGACGCATATTGGCAGCCATTCCGCAATGTGGAACTTCCGGCAGCATCAGTATCATACCTGGATACAGGAGGAAAGACTGCTGGATAAGTTATGTCCCATTACTCCGGGGGATACTGCTATGATGGTACAAAATGAGCTGACGGGGGAATGGATCGCGGTAGGAACCGGACTGCATGACAGCTCAGCGGCGATGATTCCTTACCTGCAAACCTTTACCGGGCCCTTTATGATCCTGTCTACAGGTACCTGGGCTATTAGTCTGAATCCCTTTAACCAGCAGTTGCCGGATAAAACAGCCCTTGCAAACGGCGGTCTCAGTTATCTTACCTGCCAGGGCCGCCCGGTAAGGGTATCGATGTTGTTTTTGGGAAATGACCATGAACAGCAGGTAAAGCGCATCGCCGATCATTTTAATATATCTCCTGATTTTTATAAATCTGTAACAGCAGAACCTTCTATGCTGGAAGCAATGGGAGAGGTGAAGGGTGCAGACGGAAATGCCGGCAGCGACCTCGGGGCCACGGTGCCCTGCAAGTTCCGGCGGCGGGAGCTAAACACCTTTAAAACGCCTGAGGCCGCCTACTATCGGTTGATGATGGATCTGGTGCTGCAGCAAAAGGCTTCTTCCCAACTCGTAATTGCAGACAGCCCGGTAAAAAGCATCTATGTAGATGGGGGATTTAGTAAGAACGAACTGTTTATGTACCTGCTGGCGCAGGAATTTTCACAACAGGAAGTATTTGCTGCTGCCATGAACCAGGGGACGGCATTGGGGGCAGCCCTGGTATTGCACCGGTATTGGAACCGGTTGCCGGTTCCACCTGAGCTGTTCCATCTAAAGCAGATTTCCAGTCAAAAGGCGGGTGCCGGCTCCGCTGTTATTATATAACAAACAAGACCCTCAAGAAATACCCCGGTTGAATTCAGACGACACCGGCCGCATCAACACGGGAGCAGGTTCATCTTAGAATAGAAGCGTACCTTCATCTTACAGGGAGGTACTTAATGTAGCATCTGTTTTTATAAGGTTCATTTCCCGGACATGCCGGCTCAGCACCTGGGCTTCCCCCTGATACGTAATGGCGCTTGCTGCTTTTGAACCGGTATAAACGCCATTCATAAATACACAATCGGCAACCGGCGATTTTACTTCAATCAAATTCAACCCATCCCCGATAATATTGGAAACATAGATGTGATGGATCTTATAGGCAATGGGTGGTTGTCCGTACCCAACATTTCCGAGCAGGATCGTGTAAGGACTGCCCTTGTAAGGCGGTGGTATTTCCGGGTCTGTAATGGTAGTGACGCCGTTGATAAAAATATGGTGGATGCTGGCGCTGTCGCTTGCCCGCATGGCCACTCCTGTATAGTTTGTTTTTATGTTCGTGATATGAATATGTTCAATATCATCTTCAATGCCATTGTGTTTGGTGGAAGTGGCCTGGTAGGAATAAAGGTTCCCGTTTGTATGATAGGCAGCACCGAGGTCAAGCGCCGATAAAGCAATGCAGTCATCGCCATTGATTCCGGTGATATTGTTGATGTGGAAATATTTGCAGCCCTCTCTCAAATTGATGGCATCATTATTATAAGTAGCAACTTTTTCTCCCCTGATCCACCGGAACTGCGGTGTAAAAAACGTCAGATCCGAAAGTTCTGCATGATGCACCCGTTCGAAGGTTACAGCCCAGGCGTGCGCATATTCAAACCGGATATTCTTCAGTTTAAAGCCATCCACATAGGCCATCAGGATCATAAAATTCCGCCAGTCGGAAAGCTGTTTTCTTCCGGGCTTCCCCGCATCGCTTCCATAACTGATGCGTTCCCTGCTACGATTGGCTTCATCGGCAGGAACCAGTCTGCGCAAACCGTCACCGGTAGCCCTTGGGTTATCAGCTCCTTTTAAAATAACATTACCGATCCCGATCAATGCAATGTTTTTATTCCATACGGGGTGGGTAATACCTGCTCCGGTATTATCACTGCGAAACAGGTTGTCGCGGCAGCTGTCGGATAATTGAAGCACACAGTTATCCAGTACGACGGTCATATCTGAAGGCAGGAGGATGGCTTTGTCAATTTTCCAGATAGTGGAGCCATTAGCATTAAATGCGGGGATGGTGATCGTTTTTGCCGACTGTCTTGCCCGGTCGATCGCTTTTTGAATGCGTTCGGTATCTGTTCCCTTAAAATCATTGGGCGTAATGGGCCTTGCTGCGTTTGCCGTGGCTAAAGAAAGCTGCCAAAGGGCAAGAAAATACGATAAATTCCGGGTCCTCAGGAATTGTGTTTTCAGTCCGTTTAAAAGACCTGCAATAAAATAGAGATAAATTCGGGAGCAGGGATTTTTGTTTGGTTGCGGTGGCTGATCTGGCATTCGCATCGTTTTTTGGGATTCTGATAAAGATATTAAAGGCTGATGAAACCACGATTTTTTATCATTTTGAAACCGGATTGTTCTCATGTTACAGGCATGAACAGAGGCGAACCGTCAGCAGGTGTGGTGTAGCTTGGATAGGATAGGCTGGGGCCCGGGTGATAAAGATAAATTCAATTCACCAGGACTGCGGCAAGCAGTCGGTCGCTGAATGAGGTTTATATGATTGTTTTTCAGTTGGTTATTGGGGTGTTCGGTGGTGTTGCTCTTATCCGGCGGCATTTTTTTTCTCGATTTTTTGCCTGTAATACATGGTAATGGTTTTCCGCGGAGTTCCATTGTTAAAGGGGATACCTGCGGCAGAGAGCGGCGGCAGTTATTGCTTAACAGAGCCGCCGCTTAAAATCCGGTCCGATATGTTTGCTTTTTAATCGATGTTTTAGCTAACTTTATTGGGTTATTTTAATTTCAAACTTTAACCCATTATCATGGCAACAGCAAAAAAAACCACTGCAAAAAAAGCAGCTCCCAAAAAAGCAGCCGCAAAAAAGGCCGCTCCTAAGAAAGCAGCAAAAGCACCCGTAAAAAAAGCGGCTCCCAAAAAAGCTGCGGCTAAGAAAGCAGCACCCAAAAAAGTAGCTGCAAAGAAAGCCGCTCCAAAGAAAAAAAGAAAGATAAACCCGGCCCTGTTACAACCGCTTACACCCAGTCCTGCATTGGCAGCTGTGATCGGTAACAAACCAGCATCCCGCCCGGACATCATCAAAAAAATATGGGCATATATTAAAAAGCAAGGCTTACAGGATGCGGCAAATAAGAGAATGATCAATGCCGATGATAAATTAAAAACCTTGTTTGGCGGCAAATCACAGGTGTCTATGTTCGACCTGGCCAAGATCGTAAGCGCGAATGTAAAATAACATTCTTCGCGTTATTAAAGAAAGCTGTATCAAAATCATCCTTGACGGAGAATCGATGGGTGAGAAATTTGGTACAGCTTTTTTATATGCGTTACCGGGTAGCCCTGGTAATGCCGGCAGACTTTCATTACCAGCTGCGCTTACCGATTGTACTGCAAAAAAATAATTATCTTTTGAATACGGAACGGTGATGGTGGTTGCAGCGGTGAAGATCTTTTTCTCCCACTGCGGGCTGCTGGTTTCCCGCATCAGCAGGTAATAACCCGCGCAGGCGCCCGTAGCAGGAGGGTTCCACTTGATAGTCGTTGAATTTTCCAGGCCCCGGGTAATGTATACAACGTTTTGCGGCACCGATGGCGCCTTTGCCAGATTGGTCAATGTTGCGAGGTTGAGGGCGGTATTCTTTCTCAGGTATTCGAAGTCCATAAACTCGGGCAGGTCGCCATACGGAACTGCTCTTTCTGTGCGGAGGTCCTGATGCTGATGTTCAAAGTTTTCATTCATTTCCGTAATCCGTACAGCTGTATATCCTTTTTCAACAAAAGGACTTTGATCGCCGTTGCGGAGAAAACGGTCATTGCGGTATACCAGCTTTACGGTCATATGGTCGATGTAACGTTCGCCTGTTTCCTTAAAGTAACGCGCCAGTTGCCGGGGAGCACCATCGTTTTCCAAACCCAGGGAACGGATCTTCAGAAGATCATCCCGGTTGGCATTTAATGGAAGCCCTTCGCTGAAAACGCGCACCTGGGTATTGTTGACGATCCTGGTTTCATTGCTGTGATTGCTTCCAATGATATCATTGTTCAGTAATGCTTCCAGCTGCCAGTTTTTTGTTGTTACCTGGTCTGCCAGGAAACGTGCCCCCAGCAGTCCCTGTTCTTCGCCCGAAGTAGCTACAAAAACAACCGTTACCGGCGGCGGTTGCCGGCTCATGATCCGGGCGCACTCCAAAAGGGCCGCCACACCACTTCCGTCGTCATTGGCACCGGGTGCAATGCCCGCACGGTCCATCACATCACTGCGCCGGCTGTCGAGGTGCCCGGTGATCATCAGTATGCGCCGGTCGAGCGGATCGGTGCCTTTTAAAATGCCCATCACGTTCCCTAATACAAAAGGCCGGTCCACTCTTTTACCATCTGGCCTATACGTGACGGTATCGATAAAGGCAGAAAGCCTTTCGCCGGAGGCGGCAGCAAATTGCCGGAATTTATGAAGTACCCATTGCTGTGCTGCACCGATGCCTCCAGCGGGATCCTTCTGGGTACTCAATGTATGTCTTGTCTTAAAGCCCGCCAGTGCATTAATACAGGATCTGAGAGAATCGGCTGATACGGCGGCGACCATTTTTTCTATCGCCGGGTCCTTATGGATCAAGAGCTGCGCATGCAGGGCCAACGGAACAAGCGCCGTTACCAGCAATGCCATAATATATTTCTTCATATTTGTTGTAAATTGTAACCCAAAAATAACAAAAGCGGGACGGGCACAAGCATCATGTTTTTTTATGCAAGCCGTTATGCCGCAGGTTTGTAGGTGCGACCGGAGCGGATGGCAATTCTTGCTTTTGTTTTGTATCTTTCCTGTGGATGCCGCCCGACAGATGAAGCACGCTGCATAACTGCACCTGGGTTGTATTTTATATGTTACTGTAGCAGTTATTAAATCATTGAACAATGTGGAAGCCCTTTATTAGTTTTTTTGCGGCGATGCTGGTGACCTTATCTGGTATTGCCCGGGAGCGTGATCCGCTCATTTCGGATACAATTCTGGTTGTCCGATCCTGCAGGGACTTCCGTATTACGGGCAAAGGGCGGAATGCGCAATGGAAAAAAGCGGCATGGATCGATCTGCAAAAACTGGATCCGGGGGGCGCCAGCTATAACAGCCGGTTTAAAATACTTTATTCGGCTACCGGCCTTTATGTGCTTTTTTATGGAGACGATGCGCGTATCTCTTCTTCTTTTAAAAAAGATTTTGAGAAACTATTCCTTGGAGACGTGTTTGAAGTGTTTTTTCATCCCGATTCATCCATACCCCGGTACATCGAATATGAAATCAGCCCCCTGGATAAAGAGCTGGTTTTATACATGAGCAGCGAGGACGGACGGATCGCCGGGCAGGTGCCGCAGCTTTATGAAGACCCCAAAAAAGTACAACACGCAGTTCATGTCTCCGGCGGGAAAATGAAGCCGGGTGCGCCCATTCGGTCCTGGACTGCCGAAGTGTTTTTTCCCTACGGTCTGCTCAGTGCTTTTCAAAATATGCCGCCCATAAAAGGGGTGCGTTGGAAAGCTAATTTTTGCCGGCTCGACTATGACAGTGACGCTATGGTGAAGTGGGCCTGGGCGCCGGTTCAAAAATCCTTTCATGAACTGCACCGGTATTATACGCTGGTGTTTGATTAATGCTTTTTAAAGATGTTGCTGTTGAATATTGGTCATCCGCAAAGCGGAGGATGATTAAACCCGGTGCTTCAGCAAAGGAACAGTAATCAAATGCACCAGTATTTTTTTTGGACGCTTTGCCGTTGTAAGGAAGTTGGAACTTCCAACAGTGAAAGATTAAGACGCCAAAACAAATTGAGCGAGATGCTAAAGCTGGTAACAAGTAGTTCAAAAAGTTCAGCTTTTAGAAGATGGCGATTTAAAAAATATTTAAACTTATGTGGGTGTCAGACCCGGACGGAGTTTTATGGGACGCAGAATCTGAAAATCCCGGCTGATGATACGCGCTTATATAATATAATAAATGGCGTTTTTTCCTTGGAAAAGTGGGCGCTGGAGTACCAAAATTATTATCGCTGATGGTTAAACGAAAATGATGCAACAATTTATGGTTTGAGTGCTTCTATAAACAAACAAGTGATTGAAAATTTTATATCCATTAATGAATTGTAGCCCAATGTCGAAAAAGCCATTAATTAAATTAACGCTCATTTATTCTGATATTAACAGATATATTTCGCCCGATTATCCTCTGATTTTTCCTCCGGATCTTAAATAGGTTTTTATTTATATAAAGAAAACGCTCCTTTTAAGGAGCCTTTGTAGCCAGAATAGGAAAAATTATCTAACCGAATAGTGCAAGACTTTGTTCTTTTTTGTGAGCTAATTGGTTGATCATAAGTGATCTTTGTAAAATGGTTGAAAGGCTATTGGGTACTTCAAAATGCTTTTGATGTAAGCAAATTTCCGGTACGAAATTGAGATTACAATTATGGTCTATTAGCTCTAAATTATGACTGCCGTCGGCCACCGGAGAATAAAGAATAATTCCATTGGAGCGCTACGTCTTTCAAATTATTTCATCACACCCTACGAATATACTTCCGAAGAATACATTGAGCAGAAATTGGAGTCCATACGAATCAGGTCGAAAGACATGTATAAGGCATTGATGGGAGCTCGGGCCTCAGAGAAGCTGGAAGTAAAAACAATGATTGTGATTAACGGCTTGACCCTTTCAAAAAAATTAGCTAAGGCAGGCCGAAAGGAAATAGATGTTGTGCGCCTGATAATGCACTAGTAAAAAATAGCCATCCCCATTTTACGCATAAAGCCCGAAAAAATTCAAAAAATTAATAGCAATCATTTATACACATGATGGTCATCAACGTTTCCGCACCTCTACGAGCATAATTTCACATTAAAATTTAAGGCGTATGAAATGCTCTTTCATTCGGCTTCCTGCTGTAATAGCCATCGTTGCCATTGTTGTGGTTGGAATTCTTCCAATATCAGCCGCATTTTCCCTGTTCCCAAAAGCAAGTGGAAAGCCCGTGATACACGATACTATAGTTCCAAAAATAGCATTAGAGAAAACGGTGATCAAAGACATGAATGTGGTATATATCAGCGACACTGCCAACACGACTGAGGATATCCACGACGTATTAGGAGGAGGTTATGTCGAGCTGATACACTTTATACAGGCTAACAAACTACAACCTGTAAAATTCATAGCCTGGTATTACGCCATGCAGCCACCCTGGCCTGTGGACGTAGCAGTAGAAACAAACCGTGAACCTACGCAACTCAGTGGCCGCATAAAGTTCAGGAAAGTGCCCCGTGGCGAAGTGATCATCGCGCACACGTACGGACCGTATGGCCAGGTTGGACAGGCCTACATGCAAATTGAAAAGTGGTTGAAGGAAAACAACCGCAAAGCAAAAAGCGCACCTTTTGAAGTGTATGTAAATGATCCTGACCTGGTAAAAAGCCCCGAGGAAATCCAGACTGATGTCTATCAACCGGTCGAATAATCAACAGGCGGCTTAATGAAGACCATTTTGTAACAGAACATTTGTCAATTTTTTGCTGTCGCTTGCACCGTAATTTTAAGATTGATTTATTTTCCGATGACCCTGCTCAAAAATATAGCCTTTTGCTGCATCCTGTTCGTTGCCTGCAACGGACAGGTACAAAAGATAAGACCCGAAATCAGGGACATCACCGAATCGGTCTATGCCTCTGGAACGGTCAAAAGCGTTGGTCAGTACGAAGCCTATGCGGCCGTAAGCGGTATTATCGAAGCGGTGTATGTTGCCGAGGGCGATAGCGTGCGGAAAGGCACACCTCTACTCCACATCGGTAACGAGGCACAGGTGCTTAGCAAGCATAATTCGGAGCTTGCGGCGGAGTTCTCTGATATCGCTTCCAATCGCGGAAAACTTAATGATGCCAGGATGGCCATCGACCTGGCTTCCGGGAGGCTAAGCAATGACTCCTTACTATACCAACGGCAATTGCACCTCTGGCAGCACGACATCGGCACCAAAGTTGAATTGGAGCAGCGCGAGCTTGCATTGCAAAATTCAAGGAATATGTTTGCAGCGGCCGTGGTAGCCTACGAGGACCTGGAGCGGCAGGTCAGGCTAAACGCCAGGCAGTCGCGCAACAACCTGGCTATCTCTACCCGCTTAACAGAGGATTATACGCTGCGCAGCGAGATAGACGGTCTCGTTTATAAACTCCCAGGAAAAAAAGGAGAGATCGTAGGGCCGCAAACGCCCCTGGCCCTCATTGGGGAGGCAGGTCGCTTTGTATTGGAGCTGCAGGTAGATGAATACGATATCATACAGGTCAAACCTGGCATGCCTGTGCTCGTTACCATGGACAGCTACAAGGGGGAGCTGTTCCGCGCTTCCGTTACCAAAATCGATCCCCTGATGAATGAACGCAGTAAAACATTTATCGTAGAGGCACAGTTCACGAAGCCACCGCCCATGCTATATCCGCACATGACCTTTGAAGCAAATATCGTTACACGTGCCAAAAGCAAAGCCCTGCTTGTTCCTCGGAGCTGTATGCTCGATGACTCAACAGTTATACGATCTAACGGTGATAAAGTAGTGGTAAAAACAGGTCTTAAAGACTACCAGATGGTAGAGATTGTCTCTGGCTTGACTCCAGGCGACGAATTGAAAATTCCCGGGCCATGAAGTTAAAACTACTCATCAGCATTGCGGGATCTTTATTATTAGCCCGCCGCAGGCAAACGCTCGTTGCCGCCATAGGCGTAACCTTCAGCATCACTATGTTCATAGCATTACTCGGTTTTATGACGGGCCTCAACGACCTTTTGGACGGCCTTGTACTGAACAGGACGCCGCATGTGCGGTTGTATAAGGAGCTGCAGGCCGCCGAACGGCAGCCGGTAGCAATAGCGCCGGAATACAGTAAAGGTTATAATATCGTCAGATCGGTAAAGCTAAAAAGCGATCTGCTGGCGCTCCGCAACAGCGGTAACATCATCAGGGCCCTTGAGGCCGATGAACGCGTAACCGGCATTGCCCCTAAAATAGTAACCCAGGCTTTTTACAATGCGGGCCTGACCGATCTGACCGGCATGATCAGCGGTATTGACGTGGTAGAGGAAAATAGGCTCTTCCGTTTCAGCGACTACATAATAGCTGGAAGCTATATCGATCTGAAAAATGTGCCCAACAGCATTATCATCGGCAAAGGTATTGCCGATAATATGCTTACCGGCACCGGCGATATTATACAGCTCACTACGCCGAAGGGCGACCGGTTTCAGCTTAAGGTCGTCGGGATATTTGAATCGGGATTGGCGGAGATAGACAAAGTGCAGAGCTATGTTTCTATAACGACTGCTCAAAAAATGGTTAACGAGCCGGGCAATTACCTTACTGATATCCAGGTGCAACTTAAGGACCTGAAGCAGGCGCCCGCTGTCGCCAGGGAGTTTGCTTCACTTTTTGGTGTTCAGGCCATGGATATCCAGGCTGCAAACGCGCAATTTGAAACCGGGAGCTTTATCAGGACGCTGATATCCTACGCCGTAGGCATCACGCTCCTGATCGTTGCAGGGTTCGGCATTTATAACATCCTCAATATGATGATCTATGAAAAAATGGACTCCATCGCCATACTGAAAGCAACCGGGTTTTCGGGCAGCGACGTACAGCGCGTTTTCCTCATCATTGCCCTGAGCATCGGCTTCTTCGGCGGCCTGCTGGGACTCTTATTCGGGTGGGCCTTATCGGCGCTCATCGACCAGGTACCCTTCGTAACACCCTCCCTGCCCACGATCAATACCTATCCCGTTAGTTACAGCATACATTTTTACCTGATCGCAGGATTCTTTTCTGTTATCACAACTTATTTTGCCGGCTTTTTCCCTGCGCGTAAGGCAAGCAGGGTCGACCCGGTCATTATCATAAGGGGGAAATAACCAATGGAACAATCAATTGTATTAGAGGCAAGGAAAGTTACCAAATATTTTCATGACCCTGTCGACGTTCAGGTGCTCCGCGACGTAAGCCTGAGCATCCGCAAAGGAGAGTTCGTTTCGGTAACAGGCAAGTCGGGATGTGGAAAATCTACGTTGCTTTATATCCTCTCCACTATGGATACAGATTATGAGGGCGAAGTGCTTATTGACGGCATAACCATGAAAGGGAAAAAGGAGGCGGAGCTGGCCTTCGTGCGCAGCAAGTATATTGGTTTCGTTTTCCAGTTCCATTACCTGCTCAACGAATTTTCCGTTTTAAAGAACGTAATGCTGCCAGGCCTCAACCTGGCCATGTATCCACCCGAAGAAGTAGAGCACCGGGCTTATGAAAAGCTCAAAATACTGCATATTGAAAAAGAGGCGCTGAAAACACCCAACCAGCTTTCAGGCGGGGAAAAGCAAAGGGTAGCTATCGCCAGGGCGCTGATCAACGACCCCGCTATCCTGATGGGCGATGAGCCAACGGGTAATCTCGATAAAAAAAACAGCGACATTGTCTTTGGCATATTTTCCGATCTGGCGGCAAGCTATCACCAGTCCTTGCTGATTGTTACGCATGACCTGGAGTTTGCCTGCAGAACCAGCCGTCTCATTGAAATGGAAGATGGCGCTATCATTCGCGAGCAGAGCAGCAACGGAAAATAGCAATAGCCGTTGTGACGGGATATTTAATGGTCTCTTTCCTGGAGCCGTGCCGTGAGCGGCGGCTTCCTCTATGGCGGCGATTGCATAAAAAGTTGCTCAAATCCTTCCTGACACCCGCATTCAGTCCCATTCCGATGATATTTTTTGCGTACAAATGAGGAAGATCCGGAACGATTGATATTTACGGTGGCCGAGATGGTAGCCGCTCATCCCCCGTTGGAAAGTGCCTTTGTGTGCAAGATGATTGGGCAGCTTCGCGGCAAAGGCCCTGAGTTTGCGCTTGTGCTTAACTGGATCGACCAGCAGTTAATCACCATAGGTTCAAGTAGTACCGGGATGTTTAATATCGAAAACCCAAAGCAGTCTGCCGACCAGGTTTCAATAAGTAACAGCATAAGTAGTCTCAGGGCGCTGGCGGTCAACGATTGGCGTGAGTTTGTTGAACGCCACAGTATCGTTGAGCACATCCTTCGCGGTGACGGTCATGGAACTTATGCTTTGATGGATTTCAATACCAGGGACCGTTACAGGCATGTAGTCGAGTATATTTCTAAAAGAAGCGGTTCCGGCGAGTGGGAAGTGGCAAGCCTGGCGGTTCGCCTGGCGCAAGATGCTAAAGCCGCCGGCGGATCACGGGAGCGCCAGAGCCATGTTGGTTATTTTCTGGTGGGGAAAGGTGTTCGCCAGACGCAAACGCTGGCCGGAGCCCCAGCTTCCTTGCTTGTAAAGCCTCCTGGCAGCAGCGGCATGATCCTGGCACTGTATCTCGGCACTATTCTGCTGATAACGGCTGCCGGCAGTACTGTTGCTTTACTTAACTCCTATGCTGCGGGTGTCAGAAATACATGGTTGATTGTAGCGCTTGTGCTGCTGATCATTTTATGTCTGAGCCAGCTTGCAATCTCGGTCGTAAATTTCTTCGTGACCCAATTTGTGAAGCCATTGCCACTTCCCAGGATGGATTTTTCAAAGGCGATTCCCTTTGAGGCCAAGTCGCTGGTGGTGATTCCTGCCATGCTTAGAACCGTCGAAGCGATTGACGGACTGGTTGACGGTCTTGAAGTACGTTATCTGGCCAACAGAGATAAGAACCTGCACTTTGGTCTGCTCACGGATTTTGAAGATTCACTGCTTGAGCATCAACCTATGGATGATGAATTGGTCAGCCATGCCCGCGCCCGTATCCTAAAACTTAACGAAAAGTACGGACGCGGGGATAATGATCTGTTCTACCTCTTCCACCGTCCCAGGCGATGCAATCCGCGGGAAGAACGATGGATGGGGTACGAACGTAAAAGAGGTAAATTCTGCGACCTGAACGCACTGCTCCGGGAGGACAGGATAGATCAATTTAGCGTCATAGTGGGCGAGCAGACGGTGTTTGCGTCGATCAAGTATGTAATAACTTTGGATGCTGACACCCCACTGCCGCTTAACGCCGCCTGGAAACTCATAGGTACAATGGCCCATCCGCTCAACCGTCCTTTGCTCGACATGCTGAGAAAAAAAGTGGTGGAAGGCTATGGAGTTCTTCAACCGAGGGTTACTTTGAGCATACCCGATGCTTCCAGCAGCAGATACCGGCGTATGTACAGTACTCAGACAGGCATCGATCCCAACACCAGGGCTTCCTCTGATGTATACCAGGACTTATTTGCGGAGAGGTCCTTTATTGGCAAAGGAATCTATGACGTGGATATTTTTCAGGTACTCAATGGCAGGTTCCTTGAAAATAGGATTCTTAGCCACGACCTGTTGGAAGGATGTTACGTCAGGCCGGCGCTGGTAAGCGACGTGCAATTATTTGAGCAGTACCCGGGTACCTATCGGTCAGATATGAAGACAAGGATGCGGTGGGTCCGTGGAGATTGGCAGATATTGGCATGGTCTTTACCTTAGGTGCCTGCAGCGGCAAAGCGCTGGACGAGGACTCCTTATCTGCGCTTTCACGATGGAAGATCTTCGACAACCTCAGAAGGAGCCTGGTACCGGCTGCGCTTACGTTTTTACTATTGCTGGGATGGATAGTGATGCCATATCCCGTGTTCTGAACCATCGCAATGTCTACCATTATTGTTTTCCCGGTCTTTATTGCAATACCTCCCTGAATATCTGACCTGCATTGGGGCGATTTTTTGTCTTTGATTTTCTGCTTTTGGCGCCACATTGATTATGTCCTGAAGCAAGTCCACACCAACTTACAAAGTGTTTTACTGTTGAAAAACGGCTCATATCGGTACCGGTCTCACCCAAAAGCTTTAATAGCGTATAATCTGTAATACCCGGAACGCAATTGACGTCTACGCCATATATGTTTAGTAGTTTCTTATGGAGGTTTTCTGCCATTGGCTTATGATGTCTTATAGGTTTTGCTTTATACTCACTGCGTACAAACCGTTTACCGTACTCCAGGCTACATAAAATACTTCCAATATGCTTATCGATAATAGAAAGCTGCTCCTGATGAATTTCATTGATAAGGCAATCTAGGCAACCGTGGCTTTGCCAGCACATTTTTTACTAATATAGTAAAGGATTTTTATCATTATCAAAGCCTTATAAGATGGGTGCGGTTAAAGCATTTGATTTTGAAGAAAAAGTGTCGAACTATCGCAAGGATAATTCAGTGTATAGAAACTATCCTCTTAATGGAGTTTCCGAAGAGAAGACTAATTTTCAAATCTCAAAGCTGCCCCATTTTTTATTACCTAAGGATTCAGCTTCGTTCTATTTTGCTAATTATAAGCTTATGAAAAGCAAATGGCGCTACTTGGTTTTAAGTGGCGCCATTTGGCTTTGTTGTAGCGGGATCGGGAGTTGAACCCGAGTCCGCGGCGGATATGAATCCGGCGGAATTTTTTAGTAAGGCAGCGTTTTAATGAAGTCGCGTCCTGCACCGGTTTTTAACCACTTTTCAAAATCCATTGCCTGAACCTTGTTATCAAAATCTCTTGTGTAAATTAATTTCCAGGGCCTGTGTCGTGCGGTCCAGTCTTTTCCGAACTCGTTGTGTGATTTTAACCGCAGCTCAATATTGGCCGTGAAGCCTGTATAGTGTTTGTCATATGCGGGGGCATACAATACATAAACGGTATAGATCATAAGCATAAAAAAAGCTCCTTTTAAGGAGCCTTTGTAGCGGGATCGGGAGTTGAACCCGAGACCTTTGGGTTATGAATCCAACGCTCTAACCACCTGAGCTACCCCGCCATTATTATGCACATTTAATCAAGAACTTTTTGTAGCCGGACCGGGAGTTGAACCCGAGTCCGCCGCGGCGGATATGAATCCAACGCTCTAACCACCTGAGCTACCCCGCCATTATTATGCACATTTAATCAAGAACTTTTTGTAGCCGGACCGGGAGTTGAACCCGAGTCCGCCGCGGCGGATATGAATCCAACGCTCTAACCACCTGAGCTACCCCGCCATTGTCAAAAACCCGATTACCGGGCCGCAAAAATAGTCATTCTTGCTGTAATTCGGAAATCAATTTCCGAATTTTCTGAAAAATGTTTAACTGCCGGCTGCATCCATAATGTCTTCCATATATACGGCACTATGACTTTCATCATACACGCATTTCCCGTTTTTGATCAGCAGCACCTGGGGTGATTCATGCCGGATTCCATAGCGTTCAGCGATGGCGTTGGATATGGGCCTGTAGGCGATCAGGTCGAGGTAATAAAAATCAACCGTCTCCGGTAAGCTCCCTTTATTCAGCCGGCTTTTTATCACGCTGCTGATGGAGCAACGGGTACTGTGCTTGAAAATCAGCTGAGGCCGGCTTTCCGAAGCCTGGTCGATCGCCTCCAGCTGTGCTTCATTTTCCAGGGGAATCCAGTTCATCTATTGTGAAACTATTGCATATTGTGAAATACCTTCTGTACATCATCATCCTGCTCCAGGCGCTCAATCAGCTTACTTACCTCTTCAGCCTGTTCGTCTGTTACCGGAACGGTAGTGCCGGGGATCCATTCTACTTCTGCGCTGATGGGCGTAATATTCCGTTCTTCCAGGGCTTTTTGCATATTTCCGAAATCGGTGAACGCTACCCGTACCACCAGGATCTCTTTGCCGTTCTCATCCGTGCTTTCACCCAACTCTTCCAAACCTGCATCGATCAACTCCAACTCCAGATCCTCAGCATTCAATCCTTGCGGATTTAATTTAAATACGCCCATTTTGGTAAACTGGAAGGCCACACTGCCGCTATTGCCCAGGGTGCCGCCACCCTTATTAAAATGCGATTTTACATTCGCAACAGTGCGTACGTGGTTGTCTGTTGCCGTTTCTACAAGGATGGCCACTCCATGCGGTCCATATCCTTCATAAAGAATTTCATCATAATTCTCCATTTCCTTGCCCTGCGCCCGCTTGATCGCGGCTTCAACGCGGTCCTTGGGCATGTTAACGCTTTTGGCGTTCTGCATGCAACGGCGCAACGCCGCGTTGGTTGCGGGGTCGGGGCCACCGGCCTTCACCGCAATGGCAATTTCCTTACCGATACGCGTAAATTGTTTGGCCATGCGGTCGTAGCGGGCAAACATACTGGCCTTGCGAACTTCAAATATCCTTCCCATATAAATTGATAATACGATTATTTTAAGGACGCAAATTTAAGATTTCTAGAGGAATAAAGGCGGGAGAATCGCAGGGCAAAAATATCTGAGCAGCATTTTCTTATAGTGCCAGTATGTATTGCTGTGTTTTTAAGCTGCTGTAGCGGGCGTTTTGCTGCTGATGCGGAGAAGAAAGCGCTGCGCTATCTGTACTTCTGGTCATCAATTCAAAAAATCAGTTCATCTGTGGCAGCAACATGGGAGGATAGGTATGGTATTGCAATGGCCCCAGCTCCCAAAAAAGAAGCCGCAATACGCGGCTTCCAAAAAAAATGTAGGCTGCCAATCAGGCCTTCTTTCTCCGTACAAAATACAAACCAGCAAAGAACACCAGGTGGAGGGCGCCCAATACATTGGCGATCTCTACCAGGTAATCGTTCTGGATGGTATCACTGATATCCGCTGCTTTTTTTTCCAGTTCGCCGATATTGGGCAGCGCCTGGGCTTTGGCTGTAGTCAGTTTTTCGGTAGCAATCGCTAGCTGCTGCTGCAGATCATAATGGTGCCACCATGCCGAAATAAATAACAGCACACAAAGTACCATCGCTGAAACGATAGCGATCGTCATGCCCTCGCGTTTGAAAGTGCCGTTGCCGAGTTTACTCTTGGCGGCACCATAGGTAAGATAAATGTCGAAGCCGATGATCATCCATACAAATAACCGGATCCAGGTATCGGGCGGAAGGGCGATCATCATGTACAGGCAGGTGATAATCCCCAGGATGGGTACCAGCGGCACCAGCGGTGTGCGGAAGGCCCGTGGCGCGTTGGGCATCTGCTTACGCATAACGATAATACCGATACAAACGAGGATAAAGGCAAAAAGGGTACCGATGCTGGTCATTTCACCCACGATCCGGGCCGGGATAAAGGCAGCAAACAAGCTCACCAACAGCATAAATACCAGGTTGTTTTTGGCGGGAGTACGATATTTGGGATGTACAGAGCTGAACACCTTGGGTACCAGGCCATCGCGACTCATACTGTAAAACACACGACTCTGGCCCATCAGCATCACCAGGATCACCGACATATAGCCGGCCAGGATTGCTACGATAATTGCACGGTTGAGCCAGGGGTAATCGGCATGATACACGCCACTGGCATCCTGTTTACCCATATGCTCAATAGCCACGGCCACCGGGGCAATACCATCCTGCCCCTGGAACGACTTATAGGAGGTAACTCCGGTCATGACATGCGCAAATAATATATATAGCAGGGTACAGATCAGAAGGGAGATCAAAATCCCCTTGGGCATATCCCTGCCGGGGTTTTTAGCTTCCTGGGCCGCAGTGCTCACTGCATCAAAGCCGATATAGGCAAAAAATACGATACCCGCAGCACGCATGATGCCCGAAAATCCAAAAACACCGTTGCCTTCATTGGCAGGAATATAGGGGTCGTAGTTTGCATAATTGATATAGCCCCAGCCCAGCACGATAAAAATCAATACCACCGACACTTTCAGGGCCACAATGATCCCGTTTACGGTAGCACTTTCTTTGGTACCTCTGATTAGTAACAGACTCATTAAAATAACAACAAAAACAGCGGGAAGATTGACCATCCCCCCATCCCAGGGTCCGGCCATCAACGCTTCGGGAAGGTGTATATTGAAGCCTTCGAGAAACTTATGCAGGTAGCGGCTCCAGCTGATGGATACCGTAGCGGCACCAACGGCATATTCCAGCACCAGGTCCCAGCCGATGATCCAGGCTATAAACTCACCCATCGTAGCATAACTATAGGTGTAGGCACTACCGGCAACGGGGATCATGCTGGCGAATTCGGCATAGCAGAGACCTGCAAAAGCACAACCCAATGCTGCAATAACAAACGAAAGGGTAATGGCCGGACCCGCATTATTGGCCGCAGCACCACCGGTGATGGAAAAAAGCCCCGCACCAATAATGGCACCAATGCCCAGGGCAACAAGTCCCCAGGCTCCAAGGGTTTTTTTCAGACTCTTATCATGGTCTTCAGTTTCGGCTAACAATACGTTCAATGGCTTTTTTACAAATAATCCCATAAGATTGCTTCTTTAATGAGTAGTCTGTTTTTTTAAATAAATGTTATTTTCCAGTGAAAAGTAAGCAATAATACGCTTCCCGGAGAAAACTTATCCCATTTTTTTAAAAAATTATTAAAACAGGAACTGCCTTTTTCAGGCTAAACCCCTAGTTTTGGCAAATAACTACTCGACTATGAATAAAAGAAAAGCCGGGTTTCTTTCGATTATCCTTTTTACAATTGCTGCTGCTTTTCACCTGATACATGAAGAATGGACCCCAATGCCGGGAGCGTTACTTTTTAGCCTGAGATGGATCGTGATCGGCAGCCTGATCCTTTTTGCAGGATATAAACGGTCACTAACCACCTGGATCTTTGTGGCCATGGCGATCGGAATCGAGATTGGAGTGGATTTCCCGGCCTTTTCTCAAAACCTTAAATTCCTGAGCACGATCTTCCTGCGGCTGATCAAGACCATTGTAGCACCTTTATTGTTTTCCACCCTGGTGGTTGGTATTGCCAGTCACAGTAATCTGAAACAGGTAGGACGAATGGGGTGGAAGTCTATACTTTATTTTGAGATAGTAACCACTTTTGCGCTGATAATAGGGTTGGTATTTATAAATATTACAAAGGCAGGAACAGGTATCAATGTACCCGAAGCCTTATTAAAAGATCTGCCACGGTCACAGGAAAAACTGCTACAGCAAAAGGTGATTACCATTATGGACAGTGCCGGAGTATCAGTGCCACCGCATTTAATTGACAAGCTGCCCGATCCTTCTGAAAAAACCTGGCAGGATCATATCGTAGATATCTTTCCGGAGAATATCATCAAATCGGTTTATGAAGGTAATGTATTGCCCATTGTGGTATTCAGCCTGATATTCGGGATCTCGCTGGCCATGCTTTCGGAACAGCGGAAAAAACCGCTGATCGATTTTACGGAAAGTCTTTCCGAAACCATGTTCAAATTTACCAACCTGATCATGCATTTTGCGCCCTTTGGTGTAGGTGCTGCCATTTCGGTTACGGTGGGACACCTGGGCATCGATATTTTAAAAAACCTGGGATTGTTGCTGATTACCCTGTACCTGGCATTGTTTGCCTTTATATTAGTGGTATTGGTACCCATTGCCCTGTTTGCGGCCAGGATTCCTTTACGAAAATTCATCCAGGCGATTAAGGAGCCGGTTTCCATCGCCTTTGCCACCACCAGCTCCGACTCTGCTTTACCTAAAGCGCTGGCAAACATGGAAAAATTCGGTGTACCTCGAAAAATAGTTTCGTTTGTGATTCCCACGGGATATACCTTTAATCTGGACGGAACCACACTTTATTTATCACTGGCATCGGTATTTGTAGCGCAGGCGGCCGGCATTCATTTGTCATTTGGAGAGCAACTGATGATCGGCTTGTCGCTGATGCTCAGCAGCAAAGGGGTTGCGGCAGTGCCAAGGGCCTCCCTGGTGATCCTAATTGCCACAGCACATACTTTTAATTTGCCATTGTGGCCCATCATGGCGATTTACGGTATCGATGAACTGATGGATATGGCCCGAACATCAGTAAATGTGATCGGGAATACATTGGCAAGTTGTGTTATTGCACGATGGGAAGGCGAATTTGATGAACAAAAAGCCTTGAATTTTGTAGAGGATAATTAAAACCAAATAATGATCGAACTTTTAAACAGCTTTAGCTGGACGGATTTGTTACAACCGCAATGGTATATTGAGAATGGCGGTTTATGGCTTTTACTTTTCGTGGTGTTTGCAGAAACCGGTCTGTTTGCCGGTTTTTTTCTCCCGGGTGATACGCTTTTGTTTATTGCAGGAATTTATGCCCACAAGATTGGCGAAGGTGCCGCTGCGGAACCGGGGCTGACGTACCAGTTTTTAAAACTGTTTAATTTAGGACATATTCAAAATGAATGGCTGGATCTGTTTGTGCTGTGGGCCCTGATCTCGCTTTGCGGTATCCTGGGGAATATGGTTGGATATTGGACCGGCCGTAAAGTGGGGCCGGCCATGTATCACTGGAAAGAAAACTTCTTTTTCAAACGCCGGTACCTGGAACAGGCGCACGATTTTTATGAAAAACACGGAGGGGGCGCTATTATTGTAGCACGCTTCCTGCCATTTATACGCACGTTTGCACCCATTATCGCGGGTATTGTAGGCATGAATCGGGCTAAATTTACCTTTTATAATATCGTGGGTTGTGTCGCCTGGGTGTTCTCGATGTTATTTGCCGGGCATTTCCTGCAGAAATGGCTGATGAGCGCGTTCCAGTTCGATCTGAAGCAGCACCTGGAATATATTGTGTTGGGTATTGTGGTGGTAACCACGGCGCCGGTAGTTCTGAAGCTGATGAGCGGAAAGAAAAAGGCGAAGGAAAAAGAAGCGGCTGAAGCTGCAAAAAAGGCGCTGGATGCAACAGCCGAGAATGTTGAATAATCTCGTCGTGTAACATATTGAATAATGATGAGGCTGTCTCAAAAGTCTGTCATTTCGAGCGTCATGTAGTGAAGCCGAAAAATCTCCCATACATCATTTCCAGGCAATGAGATTTCTTCTCCCGATGGCAATCGGGACCCCTTCGCTTCAGTGGAAATGACGGTTCGGACTTTTGAGAACAGCTTCTTTTTGCGGGCGCCACCTGTTTGCAGGGACCTCCGGTCACCAGGTTCCTTCCGTGATGATTCGCGTCCCAACGAATCAGAAAAAGAATAATTGGTTTTGTTGCTTACCTGAATGATCTATCTTGCATTCCTGCAAATATTATTGAATGAAATTTATTGTTACGGCTTTTACGATGCTGGCAACATCCGCCACGCTGCTTGCTCAGAAGAATATTTACCATAAGGATTGGATCGATTTTAATAAGAACGGGCATAAAGATCATTATGAAGACCCTGCAGCCCCCCTTGAGGAAAGGGTAAAGGACTTGCTGGCACAGATGACCATCGACGAAAAAACCTGCCAGACGGCCACCCTGTATGGTTTTGGAAGGGTTTTGAAAGATGAGCAGCCCACTGCCGGTTGGAAGAATGAAGTATGGAAGGATGGAATTGCCAATATTGATGAAATGCTGAACGGGCTGGCCCGGAATAAAAAAGCGCAAACAAAATACTCATACCCGTTTAGTGCACACGCAACAGCTATTAACAATGTGCAGCGCTGGTTTGTAGAAGAAACCCGGCTGGGTATACCGGTAGATTTTACTAATGAAGGCATACATGGTCTGAACCACGATCACGCCACAGCATTCCCGGCACCAATCGGGATCGGGTCCTCCTGGAACAGGCGCCTGATTCGCCAGATGGGACAAATCGTAGGACAGGAAGCAAAAGCCCTTGGATATACCAATGTATATGCCCCCATCCTGGATGTAGCCCGCGATCAGCGTTGGGGAAGGGTAGTGGAAACCTATGGTGAGGAGCCGTATTTAATTGGACAACTGGGTACGGAAATGGCCGGGGGGATCCAGGAAAACGGAGTGGCATCTACGTTAAAACATTTTGCAGTATACAGCATTCCCAAGGGCGGGCGCGATGGTAATGCCCGCACCGATCCGCATGTGGCTCCCCGGGAAATGCATCAGTTGTTCCTGTATCCCTTCAGGAAAGTGATCGAAAGTGCACACCCGATGGGCATCATGAGCAGTTACAACGATTGGGACGGCGTGCCCATTACCGCCAGTTCCTATTTTTTAACGGAGTTGCTGCGGCATCAATATGGATTTAACGGTTATGTGGTGTCAGACAGCAGGGCCGTGGAATTCGTATCGGAAAAGCACCACGTGGCAAAGGATTATAAAGAGGCCGTAAAGATGGTGCTGGAAGCAGGATTAAATGTACGTACCGAATTTGATACGCCGGAAACTTTTATAGGCCCATTGCGCGAACTGGTAAAGGAAGGAGCGCTGTCGATGGAAACCCTTAACCAGCGGGTGACGGAAGTATTGCGGGTGAAATTTAGATTGGGCTTGTTTGATCATCCCTATGTGCACGATCCAAAGGCGGCAGATCGTATCGTGGCCACAAAGGAATCGGAAGCTGTGGCATTGCAGCTGAACCGGGAGGCACTGGTATTGCTTAAAAATGCGGCACCCCAGGGACAAACACAGCCCTTGCTGCCCCTTTCCATCAACCAGTATAAAAAGATCCTGGTGACCGGGCCGCTGGCCGATGAAAAAAGTCATGCCATCAGTCGCTACGGCCCCTCCAATAAAGAAGTGATCTCTGTATGGGAGGGCATCCGGAGCTATGTAGGCGATAAAGCCGCGGTACAATATGTAAAGGGATGCGATGTAGCCGATGCTACCTGGCCCGAAAGTGAGATCATTGAAACTCCGCTTACAGAAGCCGAGACTGCCGCCATCAATAAAGCAGTAGAGGCAGCAGCACAAAGTGATGTGGTGATTGCCGTGGTTGGGGAAGATGATAAGCGGGTGGGTGAGAGTCTTTCGCGTACGGGGCTGAACCTGCCGGGAAGGCAATTAAAGCTGTTGCAGGAGCTGAAGAGAACAGGCAAACCCATCGTGATGGTGCTGGTCAATGGTCAGCCGCTTACCATCAACTGGGAAAACCGTTACCTGGATGCGATCCTGGAGGCCTGGTTCCCGGGCCCGCAGGGCGGAACGGCTGTGGCTGAGGCCCTTTTTGGAGCGTATAATCCCGGGGGAAAGCTCACCATAACCTTTCCCAAAACCACCGGTCAGATAGAATTGAATTTTCCGTTTAAACCCGCATCACATGCCGGGCAGCCAGGTGACGGCCCCAATGGCTACGGTCGCACGGCGGTGGTAGGTTCATTGTATTCTTTCGGCTACGGATTAAGCTATACCCGTTTTGAATATTCCAATTTGCGGGTATCACCGGAGAAAGGCAAAACTCAATCGGAGATCCGGGTGGCGGTGGATATAAAAAACACCGGGGGGGTAAAAGGCGATGAAGTAGTGCAATTATACGTAAAAGACCGAGTAAGCAGTGTAACCACTTATGAGTCGGTGCTGCGGGGATTTGAACGCATATCGTTAAACCCTGGAGCCGTAAAAACCGTTCATTTCAAATTAACGCCCGGCGATCTTTCCATCCTGGATAAGGATATGCATTTCGTAGTGGAGCCCGGCACGTTCGATATCATGATCGGCAGCTCTTCGGAGGATATCCGGCTTAAAAAAAGCATTGAACTGGAATAACGCCGGCAAACGCCGGAGGCGTTTTTAGGTTCAACGTTTAAAGTTTCAGGTTGGATCCATTTTTTACACCTGGTTCAGTCTTTGCTGGCTATTCCCGTTATCTGAGAAATATCGGCCGGAGTGAAGATCATCGGAGCAGCAACGGTATTTTCACTTTTACATTTAATATTCGTCTTTGGATATTTTACATTCCCGAAGGAAGGGCCTGGCTTAACATTTAGTGTTTCAGGTTGGTCTTCTCTTTTGCTTGATGAGCTTTTGTCCTCATTTCTGATCGCTGATTGCTGATCCCGATGGCCTATTAGTCATTTGGCATCCCCAAATTTTCAAATTATTAAGCACGATTGGTATACTTCCGCCACTTCTCAATTACCGCTTCCATATCCTGCGGCAGTGCACTGTTAAACAGTATTTCTTCACCGGTATCGGGATGTACGAAGCCCAATGTTTTAGCATGTAGCGCCTGCCGGGGACAAAGCTCAAAACAATTGTCTACAAATTGCTTGTACTTGGCATACACCGTACCTTTTACAATCTTGTCGCCCCCGTAAAAGTCGTCATTAAAGAGCGGATGACCAATGTATTTCATATGCACACGGATCTGATGGGTACGGCCCGTTTCCAAAATGCATTGCACCAGGGTTACATAACCAAAGCGTTCCAGTACTTTATAATGAGTGATGGCTTCCTTGCCGTGGTCGCCCTCAGGATAGGCTTCAAAGAGCTTACGGAACCGGAGATTGCGGCCCACATGAGCGATAATGGTGCCTTCATCGGCTTCCATATCCCCCCAAACCAGCGCAATGTATTTCCGGCTTACGGTATGATCAAAAAACTGTTTTGCAAGCGAGCGCATAGCCTTTTCGGTTTTCGCAAGCACCAGGAGCCCGCTGGTATTCTTATCAATACGGTGTACCATACCAAAACGAGGAAGGGTCTCTTCGTTGATGGCCGCGTTTTGTTGTTGCAAATGATAAGCTACGGCATTGATCAGTGTGCCATTGGGATTGCCCGATCCGGGATGCACTACCATGCCGGGAGCCTTATTAATAATCAAAACGGCGGCATCCTCATAGGCAATATTCAAAGGAATATTTTCCGGAACGATCTCGTTTTCATCCGGAGCGATATCGGTATACACCACAATTTCCTGGGCGCCTTTCAATTTATAATTGGGCTTTACCTCTTTGCCGTCTACCAGTACCATATGGTTGCGGATCGCCTGCTGGATCTTGTTCCGGGTAGCACCTTCGATCCGGTTCATTAAATATTTATCGATCCGAAAGGGTTCCTGTCCCTTATCGGTCCGGTATACAAACTTCTGGTACAGTTCGTCGTTGCCATCCGCACTTGCCGGAAAATCATCCAGCGCTTCTGTTTCATTCAGCTTCATTGATAAACAGCGTTTTTAACATTAACGAAAATGTTGTTTACATCTTCCAAACCCTGCAAATGTAAGACATCCGTTTTTCTTGGTACCTTTACAGATCAATTATGAGTTATCAGGAAGTTTGGTTTAAAGATATGGGTGCCATGCGGTATAAAGATGCATGGGATTACCAGGAGCAGTTATTACAGGAAAATGTGGCTATTAAAACCGCGCTGCGTGAGGCGCAGGATAAGGGCGAAACATCAAATGTCAACCATCAAACCTCAAACCATTTATTGTTTGTAGAGCATCCGCATGTATACACGCTCGGTAAGAGCGGGCATATGGAAAACGTGCTTCTGAGCGAAGAAAACCTGGCAAAAAGGGGGATTGATTTTTTCCGGATCAACCGGGGAGGGGATATTACCTACCACGGACCGGGACAGATCGTGGGCTATCCCATCTTTGACCTGGAGCGGTTTTATACCGATATCGGCCGCTACCTGCGCAATATTGAAGAAGTAGTAATCCGCACACTTGCCAATTATGGCCTCAAGGGGGAACGGTCGCCGGGAGAAACCGGCGTATGGCTGGATCCATCTGTAAGAGGCCGTGAGCGGAAGATCTGCGCCATAGGGGTACGCACCAGCCGGTGGATTACCATGCATGGTTTTGCGTTGAATGTGAACACCAACCTTGAATATTTTAATTTCATCATCCCCTGCGGCATCCAGAACAAACAGGTTACATCCTTGCAGAAAGAACTGGGCCGAAAGCTGGATATGGAAGAAGTAAAGCAGCAGCTAAGGAAAAATTTCGAGGAGGTATTTGAGATCCGGCTCCGGAATGCAGATGAAATATAAAACTACCGGATATTAAATAAAAAATGCATCCCTGTGGATGATCATGGCTGAAGTGCCTTATGCGCGTCAAAATATTCCTTTTTCTTTTTCAATATGGCTTCACCCTCCGGCAGGTCCCGGTAGTATTGGTCCCAGGTCCACGAGGAGTCTATAGACCGTTTTAAATGATCCAGTAAAGGCTCCATGCCGACCTCCTTTCGCCAGGAATCAACCTTGTCGGGATCAAGGAGCGGGGCCAGCACCGTTTTATGTTTGCTGATAAGAAATTGCTGGGTACCATATCGCTGTTTCATACCTTTATCCCCTGCAATCCTGTCTTCCAGGTAGCCCCGATATTTCGGCTCCAGTTTTTTGTCAGTTACTGCCTGCGTTACCATATCCAGGTATTGCTCCCGTGTTTTCAGATCCGCATGCTGAAGTACCGCCCAAACCGTGACAGAGCCCTCAATGCCAACCTGCTTTGGATCGGGCCAGCCTTCATGATCCAGGATATGGCGGATAGCGAGCAGGTTGATGGAATCTGCCCGGTGTATCTTTTTAAAGAGGGTTTTGAGCTTTGCAGAATCCATTGGCTCCGCATTGATGACCGGTTCAATTTCCTGGCGGTATCGCTGATCCTCATAATCAATGGCCGCCAACTGATCCATCAGTGAAGGGGCTGCTTTGGTTTTGGAAAGCATTGCTCCCGGCCTGCCATGTGTGCACCCAACTGCAAGCCATAAAAGCGAAAGAGCCGGGAATAAATAAAAAATGGATGCATCTCTTTTCATATGGAATTTAATGGGAAAGTTATGAAACAGTTTCATAAGAAGCTGTTATCAATCTTATCCGGGTATCTGGTATCTAGTGTCTAATGTCTGGTATCCGGTGTCTGGCGTCTGGAGCCCAATATCAAAAAAAATCCCCATCCAAAATGGACAGGGATGTATTTGTTATAGCAAAAAGTGACTATTTTTTGCGAAGGTTGGGATGTGGAGGAGCTACCGTGTTGGGGCCGTCTTCACCCGGTGCAGCTGCACGGATATCTACCGTGTTGCAGTCGCCACCTTCCTGACCGGAAGAGAAGATAAAACGGTCTCCGCTGATACCTTCTTTTTCCTGTAAGTGTGTGATCACTTTATTTACGTGATCCCAGCTTAATTGTTGTTGTTTCTTGGTAGCAGCGCAGTAGCCCACTACAACCACTTTACAGTTGGGGTTTGCTCTTAATTTAGAAGCAACAACAGCTAAAGAAGCGGCAGCATCGGCAGTAAGCGTATTAGAGTTTGCTTTGAATGCTACACTCGGTAACGCGCCCAGCAGGGCAGCACACTCTGGTTCTTTAATTTTACAATCATCAGGGCAGGGGCATTTACCAACGCCATCTGCATCAACCGGCTGGCAGTAAGTCGGCGTAACCAGTTCTTTATCTTTACAATCAGGAACGCCGTCACCATCGGTGTCGCGGCTTACACCATGTGTATCAACCGGGCAGCCTGCCGGTGTTTGCTCCTGGTCAAATTGGTCGGTAACACCATCACCGTCCGAATCAGGCAGCACAATCTCGGGTACACGGCGGAGTTCGCCATACGCATAGTTCAGCGGGTTCAGCCAGTAAAGCGGCTCAACTCTTCTTTTCTTGGAACCTATGTTATAATTGATACCCAGGGTCAGATAGTTCATGAAGTCTTTATCAGGAGTCAATGTGCCCTGGTCGGTCCAGCGCTGACCATCCAGCAGGTCCGACCCGTTATAGATAACGCGGTCTTCCAGGGCGATGTTGAAACGCGGGCTTAAACGGAGCGCCAGCCCCATACCTCCTGTAACAGACGGTGCAATAGAACCGGCAAACAGGTGCGAGTAACGAATGCTCGGATCCGCTTCGATCGGCGTGTCATACATATCGTCCTGCAGATCTTTCAACTGTTTCAGAACGTCTTTCTTAGTGGTAGCTGTAATTTTGCTGTAGTCATAAGCAGCGCTTTCTTCATCACCTTTTACTTCATGCATAGCATTTACACGGCCATCCCAGGTAGTAACACCTACACCTCCCAATACATAGAAGGTAGCACCAGTCTGGGGCTTGTAAAAGCGAATGTTATGAAGATTGGCAATCAGTTGCAGGCTCAGCTCCTGTACCGTGGTTTTGTAGTTGTAATATACCTTGGGGAAATTAATCGGGTTCCAAACACTACCGCCGGGCAGTACGCTGTTTCGCTGGTAACGGTAATACCATGGGTTATACATGCCTGTAAATTTATACCCGGAAGAAGGACGCCAGTCCTGTCCCTTGGCAATGCCATACATGTATTCCAGTCGCAAAGACAGGGTATGTCCCAGTGATTTGCGGATATGTGCGCCAAAACCCGGGCTGATCATTTCAGAACGAACATCCCCGTTTATACTGAACAAGCCTCCCTTAATACCAATTTCCCACATATCCCGGGGCTTTGGAGGAAAGTCGGTCCGGCCATTTACAAAATCGCGGAACTGCTGCTGCTTTTTCTTCGAATAGTATTGAGAGTCGGTTACAGAAGCCGGCCCGTAAATCGCATGGGGGGCTTTGTAAGGATGGGTTTCGCTAACCTGTGCGCGCGCACTGCCAAATGAGCAGATAGCCAGGGCCAGAAGAGCGGTTTTGGAATGGTTCATATATTTTAGGTTTTGATATATTCGTCAGTGGTATCTTTCCGCTGATCTTAAATATAGAGAAACAGCAGTAAATATATAGTGACGTGCAAATATATGATTTGATGGGCATTTGTTAAAAAATAATTAATGGGAAAATAAAATTTTTCGAGGCTTTCCGGAATGATTAAATCGATCCTTAACAAACCTGCTGAAAAGCTGCATCGAGGTACTGGATTTAAGACCTGAAATGGGAAAACCCAATGTGCAGGACCCCGAAAGGGGATGATCAATACCTGGTTATATATATTTGAAAATCGCGGCCGGGAAAATAAAATTTACCTAAAAACTAGCGTTAGTTTTAAAATAATTTTGAATATTTATTTTGAAATTTAGAATTTCGTTTTATATTTGGGCCTCAATTATGAGGGCAGCAAAATTTTTTACCTGGTTTTATTTTAGCTTTTTCTTCTTTAGCGGAAAGCCGGGTGCATTTTTGTTGAAATAATTTAATAACAACATATTCAACATAAAGAATCCCGGCGAAAGAGGCCGGGATTTTTTTGTAATTGACGAAAAAAATGACAAAGGGAACAACGCAGGCAGATACCGTGCATATGGCCATTCAGGGTTATGAGGGAAGTTTTCACCAGGAAGCAGCCAACCTGTTCTTTAAAAGAAAGGTAACTGTGGAGTGTTGCGACACCTTTAAGGAAGTGATTGCCGCGGCTAAAGATCCCAACCGTACAGACGGCTGCCTGATGGCAATCGAGAACTCCATCGCAGGCAGCATTCTTCCCAATTATAATTTATTGCAGGCGAGTGATCTGCAGATTGCAGGTGAAGTATATATGCAGATTAACCAGAATTTGCTGGTAAACCATGATGTAGAACTGGAAGATATCAAGGAAGTACATTCCCATACCATGGCCCTGCAGCAATGCTATGAATACCTCGACCAGTTTCGCTGGAAGCTGGTCGATTCGGAAGACACCGCGTTAAGCGCCCGGCATATCGCGCAGCACAAGGCCCGCCATATTGCCGCAATTGCCAGCAAACTGGCTGCGGAGCTTTACGGACTAAAGATTATTGCCCCCAGGATTCAAACATTAAAAAATAATTATACCCGCTTTCTGGTACTGCGCCGGAAAGAGGACCTGAAAGAAGGGATTGATGGTAACAAAGCATCTATTAACTTTCATACCGATCATTCCAAGGGAAGTTTGGCCCGGGTGCTGTCCATTATCGCAAAGGAAGAGGTAAACCTGACCAAACTTCAGAGTTTCCCCATCCCGGGAACCGAATTCCGGTACCAGTTTCATGCAGATATGGAATTTGAGCAGATCAGTGATTTTGAAAAAGTGATGGCAAAGATCAAACCTGTGACCACCGGTTTAAAAATTTACGGCATTTATAAAAGAGGTTCATGGAAATAGCAAAAAGATTACAGGGAGTAGGAGAATACTATTTCTCCAAAAAGCTGAGAGAGATCGACGAGCTGAACAGGCAAGGTAAGCATATCATCAACCTGGGCATCGGCAGCCCCGACCTGCCCCCGCACCCCGAAGTGATCCGTACGCTTCAGGAAGAAGCCGAGAAATCCAATGTACACGGGTACCAGAATTATAAAGGCAGTCCGGTGTTACGCGAAGCATTTGCCGGCTGGTACCAGCGTTGGTATGGTGTGGAACTGAATCCTGAAACGGAGGTATTGCCGCTGATCGGCAGCAAGGAAGGAATCATGCATCTTTGCATGACCTACCTGAACGAAGGTGACGCTGCCCTGGTACCCAATCCCGGCTATCCCACCTACCGGAGTAATGTAACAATTGCCGGCGGGGTTTGCATTGACTACGAATTAAAAGAAACAAATGACTATCAGCCGGACCTGGAAGCGATCGCAGCGAAAGACCTCTCGAAGGTTAAGCTGATGTTTGTAAATTATCCGCAGATGCCAACGGGGCAGCAGCCGGATCTGGAAGTATTCCGGAAGCTTATTGCCTTCGCAAAAAAACACGGGATCCTGCTGGTGCACGATAATCCCTACAGCTTTATCCTCAATGAACATCCGGTTAGTATTTTGAGCATCGATGGGGCCCGGGAGGTAGCCGTGGAGCTCAATTCGCTAAGTAAATCGCACAACATGGCCGGCTGGCGTGTGGGAGTGTTATGCGGGGCGGCTGAGCGGATTAATGAAGTCCTGCGTTTTAAAAGCAATATGGACAGCGGGATGTTCCTCCCCCTGCAGTTGGCCGCAGCAACGGCTTTGAGCCTGGGCGGCGACTGGTATGAAGAAGTGAATGCCGTTTACAGTGCAAGAAGGGAAAAAGTGTATAACCTGCTGGATCTGCTGGGATGCAGCTATTCTAAAAAGCAGGTGGGCCTGTTTGTATGGGCGGCGATCCCCGAAGGCTATAAAGATGGGTATGAACTGGCGGATGCCGTATTATATAATGCCAATGTGTTTATTACCCCGGGAGGCATCTTCGGCAATGCCGGCGACCGCTATATCCGCATCAGTTTATGCGGGTCTGTACAGCGGTTTGAAGAGGCCATCACCCGGATAGCCGCGCAGATTACAAAGATCAGAAGTTAGTGCCTGTGTAATGGCAGGCATCAAATATCGGACATCAGGAAACAAGTATACAGAAGCAATGAGCAATCGCAAAAGAATCGCAATAATAGGAGTGGGACTCATCGGAGGGTCGATTGCCCTGCAGTTGCATGAGAAAAAACTCTCCTCCAAACTGATTGGCGTAGAGTCCAGCAGTGAGCATGCCGAGCAGGCATTGGAATACGAACTGGTAGACGAGGTCCTGGAACTGGATGAAGCTATCGCGGAAGCAGAGGTCATTGTACTGGCCATACCGGTAAACAAAATGGTACATTTGCTGCCGCAGATCATGGATAAGGTAACCGACCAGATCGTGATGGACATGGGGTCTACCAAAGCATCGGTTATTGAAGTGCTAAAAGATCATCCGAACCGGGGGCGCTTTGTAGCAACGCACCCCATGTGGGGAACTGAATACAGCGGTCCGAAATCGGCGGTGCGCGGGGCCTTTGAAGGAAAAGCGGTGATCATCTGCAATCCGGATGAATCCGATCCGGATGCCCTGGACTGGGTGAAAAAAATGTACGCCAAGATCGGCATGCGGGTAGTGGAAATGGAAGCAAAAGCACACGACCTTCATGTGGCGTATGTAAGTCATATCAGTCATATTACCTCTTTTGCCCTGGCCAATACGGTACTGGAAAAAGAAAAGGTAGAAAGCGCCATTTTTGAGATTGCTTCGGCTGGTTTTGAAAGTACGGTGCGACTTGCAAAAAGTAACCCGGATATGTGGGTGCCCATTTTTTTGCAGAATAAAGACAATATCATAGACGTATTAACCGAGCATATCGATCAGCTCACCCGGTTTAAAGAGTCCATACAGGGCAATGATCCCGGCCGCTTGCAGGCACTGATCGCAGATGCCAATAAGATCCGGCGCATCATTAAATAATGCATATAAATAAACTCAAAAAAATTCACAGGAAAAATGAAAACTCTTGAAATGACGGATAAAGAAAAAACAAAACAGGTATGGGCAAAGCGCCCGATCATCATCAGCGGGCCTTGCAGCGCTGAAACTGAAGAACAGGTGGTGGCCACCGCACAGCGGCTTGCTGCTACCGGTAAAGTAGATGCATTGCGTGCAGGCATCTGGAAACCCAGAACCAAACCCGGCATGTTTGAAGGAATTGGTGCTAAGGGCCTTCCCTGGTTGCAGGCGGCAAAAAAAGCTACCGGGTTACCAACTGCAGTGGAAGTAGCCACCGCCAAGCAGGTGGAAGATGCGCTTACGTTTGATGTAGACATTTTATGGGTAGGAGCGCGTACTACGGTAAATCCGTTCAGCGTACAGGAAATAGCTGATGCCTTAAGGGGCGTGGATGTACCGGTACTGGTAAAAAACCCCATCAACCCCGACCTGGAACTGTGGAGCGGCGGTGTAGAGCGCATTGCGCGGGCCGGTATCAAGGACATCGGGCTGATCCATCGCGGGTTTTCTTCCTATGGTAATACACAATACCGCAATGCCCCGATGTGGCACCTGGCTATTGAAATGAAATTGCGATTCCCCGAACTGCTGATCATAAATGACCCTTCTCATATCTGCGGTAACCGCGAAGGCCTGTTTGAGGTAGCTCAAAAAGCCATCGACCTGGACTACGACGGCGTGATGATCGAATCGCATATCGATCCGGACAATGCCTGGAGCGATGCCAAACAACAAGTAACACCCGAGCGTCTGAAAGAAATGCTGGAGGCCATTGTTTGGAGAAAAGAAAATAACGATAATTCAGCCTTGCAGGGCGGACTGGAAAAGCTGCGCCAGCAGATCAATCACCTGGATGATGAAATGCTGCAGATCCTTTCCCAGCGGATGAAGATCGCCGATCAGATCGGACAGTATAAAAAAGAAAACAACCTGACCATTCTTCAAACCAACCGGTGGCAGGAGATCCTCGATAAAATGATGGCCAAAGGAGAGAAACTGGGACTGAGCAAAGATTTTATCATGAAGTACCTGGATGCCGTGCACCTGGAAAGCATCAATCATCAGAAAAATATAATGGACGCATCCTAGTTCATAGATCATGGTTCATAGTTCATGGGGTATTCCATGAACTATGAACTATTTACCATTCACTATTCATTATTCACCATCTGGAATGGAAAAAATCATAAAGTTTTCAAACGCTTCCACGCATTTTTATTTCGACAGTTCCTTTAAACAGGTAACGAAACTCATCGATAAAAAGTCCCTTGTGGTGATTACGGATGAGCATATTTTTAAGGCACATACGGCCGCTTTCAAAGGGCTGAATGTGATCGTGCTAAAACCCGGCGAAGAATATAAAGTACAGGCCACCGTGGATGAAGTGATCGACACCCTGATAAAAATGGAGGCCGACCGGAGGACGGTACTGGTGGGTGTGGGCGGAGGCGTGATCACGGATCTGACGGGTTACATCGCTTCTGTTTACATGCGCGGGATCCGGTTTGGATTTGTACCCACTTCCATACTGGCGCTGGTAGATGCTTCTATCGGCGGGAAAAACGGGATTGATGTAGATCGCTACAAAAACCTGGTAGGTATTATCCGGCAGCCCGCTTTCATTTTGCATGACGTGGTTTTTCTGCAGTCCCTTCCCCAAAACGAATGGCAAAATGGCTTTGCAGAGATCATTAAACATGCCTGTATTAAAGACGCCGCCATGTTTAAGCAACTGCAGCAGGAATCACTGGCAGTGTATCAAAAAGATAAAAAGAAACTCAGCAGCCTGATCCAGCGCAATGCGCTCATCAAAACCAGGGTAGTGCAGAAAGATGAATTTGAAAAAGGCGACCGCCGTTTACTGAACCTGGGCCATACCATCGGGCATGCGTTGGAAAAAGAATATGAACTGATGCACGGACAGGCGGTGGCCATTGGTACTACCTATGCCTGTCATATTTCTGAACAGCTAAGAGGGTTTTCGCAAACCGCTGAAGTAGTGGCGCTGCTGGAACAATATGAGCTGCCAACTTACGCGGCCTTTGATAAACAAAAAGTGTTTAACGGGCTGAAGATGGATAAAAAACGCGAGCAAAAGGAAATGAATTTTGTATTGCTGGACAAAATCGGAAAAGGTGTAATCACCCCCATCCGTATGCAACAACTGGAAAAAATAATCAATAAACTATAGAATGCTAAATGCTGATAGCTCAAATTCCAAATCTCAAATCTGAAGTCTGAAATCTGAAATCTCAAATGAACATAACCATACATCCTTCTAAATTATCCGGAAATATTTATGCTGCGGCTTCCAAAAGCTCCATGCAGCGGGCCTGTGCAGCCGCGTTGCTGTCCGCACAGAAAGTGATCATCAAAAATCCTGGTCACAGCAATGACGATATTGCCGCAATGGGCATCATCAGGGCGCTGGGGGCGGAGATTATGGAGATCGATAAGGAAACCATCGCCATCGAAAGCCGTTTCTTAAATGATCCGGCGCATATTGTATCCAAAGAGCATGCAGTAAACTGTGGTGAAAGCGGTTTAAGTATCCGGATGTTCACACCCATTGTATCGTTGTGCAATAATGAAGTGCTGATTAACGGGGAAGGCAGCCTGGTAACCCGCCCGATGGACTTTTTTGATGAGATACTGCCCCAATTGGGTGTATCCATTGTTTCTAATGATGGTAAATTGCCACTGAAAGTAAACGGACCTTTACAGCCCAAAGATATTACCATCGACGGCTCGCTGAGTTCGCAGTTTCTTACGGGTTTGCTGATGGCATTTGCCGCCGCTCGCACAACTGGGCCTGTAACCATCCGGGTAAACGACCTGAAAAGCCGCCCTTATATCGATCTTACGCTGAACGTAATGAAACAATTTGGTCTGCAGGTTCCGGAAAACAACAATTATGAGACATTTACATTTCCCGGAGAAAAACCTGGAACCTCAAACCTGAAATCTGAAACAATCAATTACACCGTTGAAGGCGACTGGAGCGGGGGCGCCTTCCTGCTGGTGGCCGGCGCTATTGCGGGCGATATCCGGGTACAGGGGCTTCAGCAAACCAGCACACAGGCCGACAAAAAGATCATCGAAGCCCTGATGGCTGCGGGAGCCGGAATGGCAATGGAAGCTAAAGGCATTGTACTGCATGCAGCCCCGCTGAAAGCGTTTGAATTTGATGCTACGGACTGCCCGGATCTGTTTCCGCCCCTGGTGGCACTGGCGGCCAATTGTAAAGGTATTACTGTTATTAAAGGAGTAAGCCGGCTGGCGCATAAAGAAAGTGACCGGGGGCTGACGCTTCAGGAGGAATTTGGAAAGATGGGAATCCGCGTGGAGCTCGACGGAGATTTTATGCGCATACATGGGGGGGCGGTGAAAGGAGCCCGGGTGCATTCCCGGCACGATCACCGCATTGCGATGGCCTGCGCTACTGCCGCTTTAAAGGCAGATGGCGCTGTAACCATTGAAGAAGCCGAAGCCATCAATAAATCCTATCCCGATTTCTATGATCATTTAAAAGAACTGGGCACTACAGTTACCGGTGGACTGGAATACCGGGATGCGTTAAACAAGATTTATTCGGGCGAATAAGCGGTAGTGAATAGGCAATAAGAAATGGTGAATAGGCAATAGTCAATAGAGAGTAGCAGGTAGGGAAAATGACGCACCGTTAATCGTTGATGGCTAATAGTAGTGCGCTCAAATCTCGAATCTCGAATCTCGAATCTCAAATCTCATAACAATGAACGCATTCGGACAATTATTCAGGGTTCAGATCTTTGGGGAGTCACACGGTGAATGTGTGGGTGTGGTAGTGGATGGTATTCCCGCAGGACTGGATATACCGGTGGAGGATTTTCTGCCGGATATGGAACGCCGGAAAGGCGGAAACCAAAAGGGGGCTACGCCCCGGAAAGAGGACGATATCCCGCTTTTTAAAAGCGGCGTATTCAACGGGAAAACCACGGGCTTTCCGGTCATGATCTATTTTGAAAATAAAAACACGCGCAGCGGCGATTACGAAAAACTAAGAAGTTTCCCCCGCCCGGGACATGCAGATTTTGTAGCCCATAAAAAATTTGGCGGATTTGAGGACTATCGTGGAGGCGGGCATTTCAGCGCGCGGCTGACAACAGGATTGGTGGCCGCCGGAGTCATTGCCAAGAAACTGCTCCGGGAAGTTTCCATTGAAGCAAAGATCATTGAAATAGGAGGGGATCCAGATCCGGAAAGCGGTTTGCAGAAGGCGATTGAGGCCAAAGATTCGGTGGGCGGATTGATTGAATGCCGTGTAAATGGACTGCCGATAGGACTGGGAGAACCTTATTTTGACTCCGTAGAGTCGGTGCTGGCTCATCTTCTGTTTACCATTCCTGCGGTGAAAGGCGTGGAATTCGGAGCCGGTTTTGCAGCCGCAAAAATGTTTGGCTCACAACACAACGATCCCATTGAAAATAATGAAGGCAAAACCACCACTAATCATGCTGGGGGCATTGTAGGCGGTATTACCAATGGCAATGAACTGGTGTTTCGCATCGCTATAAAACCAACGGCATCCACACCCAAACCCCAGCACAGCCTGAATTGGGAAACCGGACAGATGGAAGACTTTTCCGTAAAGGGGCGCCACGATCTTTGTGTAGCCCTCAGGGCCCCGGTAATTGTAGAAGCGGTTACCGCCATAGCACTGGCCGATTTTATGATGCAGGCCGGGAAAATAAGCCGGATTGCTGGTGAATAACCGGTTGATAACGACCGCCTTCCTTAACGGTAAATTGTTTTTTTGGCATGTTTTTTTATATTAACTTTAAAGGACGAAAACTTTATTTCACCTTGTTAAAACAAAAAAACTATGGGTATCTTATCTTGGATCATTTTTGGATTGATAGCAGGTGCTATTGCTAAAGCCTTACACCCCGGTAAAGATCCCGGCGGTTGGATCGTGACCATTATCATCGGCATAGCCGGAGCCTTTGTAGGCGGATGGATCGGTACACAGGTGCTGGGCATTCCGATTGACGGGAACTGGTCATTCAAGGGATTTGCTTTTGCCATTTTAGGAGCGGTGCTTTTATTGTGGATCTACGGGATGATTACCCGTAAAAAAGGCGTTTGATAAAGTTGCCCTCATTTAATGATATAGATCCCGCTTTCAAAGCGGGATTTTTTATTTAGAGGCAGCAGGTCTTTAGAGAACAGACCTGCCGTGATGCTCCCGTAGATAGCGCAGATACAGCATCAACGAAAAACCGGCGAAGATCAACGTCAATAATCTGTACGGTCAGCAGGAAAAGCGGCATAGCATGTTCTCACAAATTACACAGATTCGTACAGACGGCTGGTTAAGAACCCGAACCTGAAGATTCCGTGTACATCCGTGCAATCCGTGAGCAAATAACATCTGTGAGCGGATCAGCAGGAAAACACCTGCCAAGCCCTGGCTTAATTCTCAAACACCACGGTTTTATTCCCATCCACAATCACCCGGTCCTGCAGTACCAGTTGCAGTGCCTTTGCCAGCACCGATTCCTCAATCTCTTTTCCGAGCGTTACCATATCTTTTACAGAATGCGTATGATTCACAGGAATGATCTGCTGTGCAATAATGGGGCCCTCGTCCAGTACATCCGTAACAAAATGGGCCGTTGCGCCGATCAGTTTTACGCCCCGCTCGTGGGCCTGCCGGTAAGGACTGGCACCTACAAAGGCCGGCAAAAATGAATGATGGATATTAATGATTCGGTGCGGGTAGGCTGCCACAAATCCGGAAGAAAGAATGCGCATAAATTTCGCAAGGATGATGTAGTCGAACTGGTAATTGTTCAATACTGCCGACAGTGCCGCTTCAAAAGCCTCTTTTGAATGGTCACGGTGATCAACATAATGAAACGGAATGTCAAACTTATCGGTCAGTGAACGCAGCGTTTCATGATTGCCGATCACGCATTCCACGGAGGCGTCCAATGTATTGAAATAATTCCGGAGCAGGATATCTCCCAGGCAATGATACTCTTTTGTAACCAGCACCGCTACCTTTTTTTTCACGGCCGTATGAATGAAAATAGAACTGTTGGCAGGTAGCACTTTTAACAGCCGCGTCTCCACATACGAAGCATCAATATCGCCGGCCGTTATCTCCAGGCGGAGGTAAAAGCGGTTTGCTTCCACATTTACATATTCCCGCATAGAGATGATATTAAGATCCGCATCCGCCATCACTTTTGAAATGGCAGCTACCAGACCCACCTGGTCCATACATTGTATTAAGATGATCATTGGCTAAAAATAAAACTATTTCAGTTTAAAAATGTTATTGTATTTTCATTTTGGATTGCAATATCAATGTATGGACTGTAAGACCCAACATCTTTCTTACGCAGAAACCGGTTTCTTTGGCAAACTGGTATTAGACTATTTAAATGAAGACGCCCAACTGAAACCTTTTTATGGGGAATTTCCTTCGGCAGCAGCCATTGGGGATGCCATTGGACGGAGGAAGGCGGTGGCAACCAACCGGGCACTGCTGGTGCGTGCATTGCGCCATCAATACCGCTCTGTTCCGGCTTCAGATCAGGTGAATGCCCACCTTGCCCTGCTGGAAAAAGAGACCACATTTACCACGGTAACCGCGCACCAGCCCAATATTTTTACCGGGCCGTTGTATTTTATTTATAAGATCCTGCATGCCATCCAGCTTGCAGCGCAAAGCAAAAAATTATATCCCGAATATGATTTTGTGCCGGTTTATTATATGGGAAGCGAGGATGCCGATTTGGATGAATTGGGGCATTTTTTTGTAGATGGGCAGAAGCGGGTTTGGGATACAGACCAGACCGGTGCAGTAGGAAGGATGAAGGTAGATAAAGCGCTGCTGGAACTGATCAATGGAATTGAAGCACAAATTGGAGTATTGCCTTACGGCAGTGAAATTGCCCATGCGCTGCGAAGCTGTTATCAGCCTGGTGTTTCCATACAGGAGGCCACTTTTGCCTTTGTACACTTTCTGTTTGCCGGTTATGGCCTGATCGTAGTAATACCCGACAATGCGGAATTAAAGTCCATTGCAGCAGGATTGTTTAAAGATGAATTGCAAAACGGCCGTTCTGCAGCAATGGTAGAAACAACTGCTGCGCAATTAACGGCAGCCGGCTATAAGGTGCAGGCTCATAGCCGGGAGATCAACCTGTTCTATCTGACTGACCAGGGGCGTCACCGGATTGAACGTTCCGGTGATCGATGGAACGTGGTAGACACAGCCCATTCTTTTTCCCAAGCGGAGATGATAAAAGAAGTTGATGAACACCCCGAACGGTTCAGTCCGAATGTGATCCTGCGCCCGGTATTCCAGGAAATGATCCTGCCCAATCTTTTGTTCGTAGGCGGGGGAGGGGAGCTGGCCTATTGGATCCAGCTAAAAAAGATATTTGAATACTATGGAGTGCCGTATCCGCTGCTGGTATTGCGGAATTCGTTTTTGCTCATTAACCGGAAGCAGGCTGCATTGGTGCAAAAGCTGGGGTATCGGCCCCTGCAGTTGTTTCAGTCGCCGCATGATCTTAAAAACGACTGGATACGGGTGCATTCCGGGCAAAAGCTGGATGTAACAGCCGCCCTGGACAATATCCGGCATCTTTATTCAAACCTGAAGGCACAGGCCGCACCCGTTGATGGTACGCTGCTGCAGCATATTACTGCATTGGAAACACACACCACAAAACGGATCACCGAGCTGGGCAAGAAGATGCTCCGCGCTGAAAAAAGAAACCACCAGGACGCTATGAACCAGGTAACAAAATTAAAAGCGCAGTTATTTCCTTTAAACAATCTGCAGGAGCGCATCGAAAACTTTATCCCGTTTTACGCGCAATACGGCCGGGCATTGATCGATACGCTGTATCAACATTCATTGGGCCTGGAGCAGGAGTTTGTGGTACTGGAAGCGTTGTAGCGTTCCAAAATGCTAATGGCGCACTGCTAAAGTCTGAAAGCTCAGTCTTCAGGAATCAAAAGCATTTGGCTGTCCCGATTCTTTTAACCGCTCCACTTTCTGCAGCACTTCCGCTTCCATTTCCTGTTTATAAGCAGCCATCTTTTGGTAAACGGCATCATCGGCAGCCCCGATGATCTGTGCGGCAAGAATGCCGGCATTTTTAGCGGCGTTAAGGGCCACGGTGGCAACAGGCACTCCGTTAGGCATTTGTAAAATACTCAATACCGAATCCCATCCATCAATTGAATTGCTCGATTTTACCGGAACACCGATCACAGGAAGCGCCGTAACGGAGGCTACCATTCCGGGCAGGTGCGCGGCCCCGCCGGCGCCGGCAATGATCACTTTCAATCCCCGTTCCTTTGCGCCTTGGGCATAACGGATCATACGCAGGGGGGTACGGTGCGCAGATACAACGGTAACTTCATAATCGATGCCCAATGCCTTTAAAACGGCGGCGGCCGGCTCCATCACCGGTAAATCACTGTCGCTGCCCATGATAATTCCTACTTGTATTGCCATGTTGCAAAGAACGGTAAAAAGCAGATATCGCGTATCCGGGCCGGGATATTTTTGAGCTGGGAACATTTGGTTCCCGACCTTTAGCCCCCAGTTCTCTCAACGCTAAATGATAAAAGCTAATGAATATTATTTCCTTTAAGCGATTCTTATAGATGCCACGGATCACGGCCGGGTATGACTAGTGACACTGATAATGCCTTCGGCGTCTTTTCTGCAATATTTTTTTTGAGTACAGTTGAACTTGGTACTAAATCAGCAAATCTTTGGCTTCAGGGAAGCAATGCTGAATGCTGAACGCTGATTGCTGATTACCCATCCCCTATAAACAAAATTTTATGTAGGTTTGATAAATGAACACTGAAACACTTTTCCCTTCCCCGTCGATCCTCGACAATGATTTTTACAAGTTCACGATGCAGTGTGCAGTAATGCAATTGTTCCCGGACGTAAAGGCCCGGTATACCTTTATCAACCGGGGCGCGCATGTATTTCCGGAAGGTTTTGGCGATGCATTAAAAGCACAGGTAGCTTCAATGGCAGCTTTACAGCTTACAAAAGAAGAGCACCGGTACCTGGCATTGAACTGTCCTTACCTGAATGCCGCCTATCTTGACCTGCTGGCCGGATACCGGTATGATCCCTCGGAAGTACGCATTGCTCAACAGGGAGGACAACTGGAGGTTTCGGTGGAAGGACATTGGTTCCGGACCATTCTCTGGGAAGTACCCCTGCTTTTTCTGATCAGCGAACTGTACTATAAACTTACAGAACAGCAACGTACCGACGACGGACAGGTGATCAGCAACACCATTGAAAAAACAAGCATCTACAAGGAGCTGGACGTGCCCGTTGCCGAATTTGGTACCCGGCGCAGGCATTCATTTGAAGTACAGCAACTGGTGGTGGATACGCTTTCCAAACATGGCGGCAAAAATTTTGTAGGCACCAGCAATGTACACCTCGCGATGCGTTCAAAAACAAAACCCATTGGAACGCATGCGCATGAATGGTTTATGTTTCATGCAGCGAAATACGGGTTTACCATGGCCAATGCCCTAAGCCTGGAACACTGGACGGATGTATACCGGGGCGACCTGGGCGTAGCCCTTTCTGACACCTATACCAATGAGGTATTCTTCGAACAGTTTGACAAGAAATTTGCCAAGCTTTTCGACGGCGTGCGGCACGACAGTGGCGATCCCATTGCATATGCGGAAAAAGTGATCGCTCACTACCGGAGCCTGGGCATAAACCCGGCGTATAAATTTATTATCTTTTCTGATGGATTAAATACCGAACGCGTTGCAGAGATCACGCATGCCACCAAGGGAAAAATCGGCATCTCCTTCGGTATCGGCACTAATCTTACCAATGATGTAGGGTTAAAGCCCATGAATATCGTTATGAAACTAACAGCTGTTCAGTTTGATAACAAAAGGTGGGTGCCCACCGTAAAACTCTCCGATGAGAAGGGCAAGCATACCGGGGAGTCTCAGATGATCCGCCTGGCAAAAGAAGTTTTGGGTATTGAGTAGCAGATATATATGAATTTAATTATATTAAATATTTCATTTAGGTTTTTGCTAACAGAAAAACCCTTTTTCTACCCTAATTTTGCGCTGGTTTGTGAAGAAAAGCAGACACCGCTGCTTGGTTGATTGCTTTTATTTACAGCCGATCCGATCACCGTCGGACCTGAGTGCTTCGTCGCCATATGATGCATTGGGATCATTTAAACCTTACGTCTGGATTTTTTGAGGAATTAAAAAAAGTATTTTTTAATGATGAGGGTTTTTATTGCAAAAAAAATAGTACCGCTGGTAATTTTAATTGTTGCTGTGACAAATATTTCATGGCGTGCACCTGCCATGCTCCCGGTGTCGGCGGAGATCAGTTCTGTGCCCATGTACCGGATGACGTTTGGTTTAACGGTCAACAGTCACCAGTTGATTTATGACAGCCTGCACCTGGATCTGAAAGGGCTCTCCGAGAAAGCATTTACGTATGCCCTGGAAGGCCTGGAGGAACTAAAGGAGGAAGGCAAAGTGCTGAATGATTCGGTGATTACGATCGTCGATTTCGACCAGCCCAGTGTAAATAAACGGATGTATATCCTGGATGTTAAAAATTATAAGCTGCTCTTTAATACCTGGGCTGCACATGGACGGAAGTCCGGCACCCTGGTAGCCACTTCCTTCAGTAATACCCTGTCTTCTAATAAAAGTAGCCTGGGCTTTTATCTTACGGATGAGCCTTATTACGGGGGGAATGGGTATTCACTGAAATTAAAAGGACTGGAGCCGGGCTTGAACGACCGGGCCATGCAACGCGCCATTGTGCTGCACGGCGCCCGTTATGTAAGCCAGGAAAGCATTCAGGAGTTGGGGTACCTGGGCAGAAGCTTTGGATGCCCGGCAGTACCCGTTGAACTCAGCCAGCCGATTATCGAAACGATCAAAGAAGGTTCCATACTTTTTATCTATAACAGCAGCTACCGGCCCAGGCTTTTCCTCGCCGGGAGCTGAGGACATTGCTTAACCGGCATCTTTTTTTGGAGCAGGGCTCCCATGGCCACTGGTGATCAGGTTTTGCAGGCTGTTGAGTACAAAGTCTGACCAGGCATTAGAGCAGGCACCGTAGCATTCCACATCTGGACCCAGGCCCTCGTGGGTGAAATCAAGTCTCGTACGGCCTTCTTCTTCCGAGATCTCAAAGCGGATCTGCGTATCATTCCATTCTGACTGATCCTTCAGGAAATTAAGCCGGCTGTCGGTAACCAGCCATACCACTTTTTTATTAGGAATTACCTCTGTTAGCTGCTGCCGGGAATAATGCACATCACCAAAACGTACTTCAAAAACATCGTTTTTTTGAAGTGTTGCTCCATCGAGGTTTTCCGTCCACCATCCGCGCACATTGTTTACAGCATTAAAGACCATTTCCGGTGTTTGATCCGTTACAATAGAAACAGAAAAATTACGGTCATTCATACATTGATTGTATTAATAAGGTGAATAAAAAACAGGTTTATGCTGGTTGCAGGTTCCATTTTTGGAGGAGCTCCTCGTTAAAACCACCTTCCCTGGGGTTGGGGGCGCCCTTGCCGGTAGTGATGAGCTGGTACAGGCTGTTTTGGATATAATTGGTCCAGGCATCGTGGCAAATGGGATAACATTCGTCCGCCGGTACCAGACCCTGGTGGGTAAACTGCAACCGGGTACTGTCGTCAGCGGTGTTAATATCAAAGATTACGTTAGTACCTTTCCACTCGTTTTGATCGCTGATGAAATTGAAATAGTTGTCCAGCACCAGCCAAACAACCCGTTTGTTGGGCACTACTTCGATGAGCTGTATTTTACAGATATGTACATCTTTGTAGTGGTAAAGGAATACATCGTTGAGCTGTGCGGTACCGCCCTCAAGCTCCTGGCTCCACCAGCCGCGTACATTGGTAACGGCTTCAAAGACCTGCCCCGGCGTGGCGGTCACGTGAATGGTGGTGGTAAAATTGTTTTGTTCCATTGTTTCTTTATTTAGGTTAAAAAACGAGGCTCATGCTGCTGGCATTGCTGTTGCCATATCTGCGCTGAGCAGAAAACAAAACTATTGGCTAAATGGGATATTCAGGCTGTGTAAAATGGACTTTAATGCGGGGCTATTTGGACAGTCATCTTTAATACCTTTGTAAAAGCCATTTTTTAAACCGTGTGTTTGCCGGGCCAGGCAGGGACCGGGAAGGCTGTTAAAGCAAAAAAACAGACACATGAAGCATGTAACCATTGTGGTGCCGGATTGCCGGGTTAACGTAAATACCATCGGGGGGGCCTATGATATCCTGTGCAGGGCCAACGAGTATGCAAAGCAGGCGGGACACCCGTCTTTATTAACGGTGGAGATCGCCGGTTTTGTGCCGGAGGTAAAAAGCCATAACGGGTACCTGGCCATACGGCCGGTGGATATCCGGAAGATCCGGAATACGGACCTCATCCTGATACCGGCCGTGCTGGGCGGTTATGAGGAAGCTGTGCAGCAGAACCAGGAGCTGCTGGAGTGGATCCGGCTGCAATACCGGTGCGGGGCCGAGGTGGGCAGCATGTGCTCCGGCGGTTTCCTGCTGGCGGCTACCGGCCTGCTCAACAACCGGGCCTGCTCCATACACTGGAATAAGAAGGAAGAGTTTGAACGCATGTTTCCGCGGGTGCCCATTGCCACCGGTAAGATCATTACGGACGAAAACGGCATTTATACCAATGGCGGGGCCTATTCCTTCCTGAACCTGATGCTGTACCTGGTAGAAAAACTGTTCGACCGCTCCATTGCCATCCTTTGCGCGAAAGTTTTTCAAATTGATGTGGAACGAACTACGCAATCTCCGTTTATGATCTTCCAGGTGCAAAAAGAGCACAAGGATGAGGTGGTTCAGCACGCACAAGCCTATATAGAAGAGCACCTCGATACCCGGATTTCTTTTGAAAAATTAGCGGTGCAACTGGCCATCAGCCGGCGCAATTTTGACCGGCGTTTTATAAAAGCAACCGGCAATACCCCGGTGGAGTACCTGCAGCGCGTAAAAGTTGAAGCAGCAAAAAAAGAACTGGAGCGGGGCCGCAAATCCATCTTTGAAATTATGAGCGATGTAGGCTATGCCGATGACAAAGCATTCCGGGAGGTATTCAAAAAAATCACCGGGTTGTCGCCGCAGGATTACCGGAACCGGTATAATAAAGCAGAAATCAGCGCATAATCCTGAACTGTCCGGGAAAAGCTTGTTGAAGCTACTTATTAATTTATTTTAAAAAGAATGTATTTGTAAGTAAAAATATTGCTAAATTTGTTGGTCAAGGCCATAATCCGATTGCAGTGTATGGAAGCCGCCCGCCGGTATTTTTCTGTTACTGATTACAGGCTTCATTTCCGGTTCCGGACTGCGGATTTCAGGGAATACAAACAAGAACCCAAAAAAGAACAGCGAATGGATTTTGAGATGCTGGCAACCCGGTATAAAGATGAGTTGTTAAATAATGTACTGCCGTTTTGGTTGGAACATTCTCTTGACAGGGAACGGGGCGGGTATTTTACCTGCCTGGAAAGGGATGGCGGTGTTTTTGATACCGATAAATTCATCTGGTTGCAGGGACGTGAAGTATGGATGTTCTCTATGTTATACAACAATGTGGAGAAAAAAAAAGAGTGGCTGGAAGCGGCGGTTCATGGCGGTGAGTTCCTGAAAAAATATGGTCATGATGGGGAGTATAACTGGTATTTTTCGCTAACAAGGGAGGGAAAACCACTGGTAGCGCCTTATAACATCTTCTCTTATACTTTTGCAGCAATGGCTTTTGGCCAGCTAAGTCTTGCAACCGGAGATCCGGAATATGCCCGGATCGCAAAAAAGACCTTTAATCTAATCCTTTTAAAGGTCGATGCCCCCAAAGGTCAATGGAGCAAGGCCTATCCGGGTACCCGTAACTTGAAAAATTTTGCATTGCCAATGATCCTGTGTAACCTGGCACTGGAGATCGAGCACCTGCTGGATGAGGGATTTCTGCTGAAAACAGCGGAGATCTGTATTCATGAAATTATGGAGATTTTTTACCGGCCCGAACTGGGAATCATAGTGGAGAACGTGGACGCGGAAACAGAGAGTTTATCCGATACATTTGAAGGCCGGCTGGTAAATCCCGGGCATGCAATTGAAGCCATGTGGTTTATTATGGACCTGGGCGAACGGCTGGGCCGTCCGGAGCTGATAGCGAAAGCGGTAGATATTACAATACGGATGATCGAATATGGATGGGACCGGCAATACGGGGGCATCTTTTATTACAAGGACTGGTTGGGGCACCCGTTGCAGCAATTGGAATGGGATCAGAAATTGTGGTGGGTACATATGGAAACCCTGATATCGCTGTTAAAAGGCTATCAGCTCACCGGGTCTGAAAAATGCCTGAACTGGTTTAAAAAAATACACGATTATACCTGGAAACATTTTAAGGATCAGGAGTACCCGGAATGGTTCGGGTATTTGAGCAGGCGCGGCGAAGTGCTGCTGACACTGAAGGGCGGAAAATGGAAAGGTTGCTTTCATATACCCCGAGGTTTGTATCAATGCTGGAAAACGCTGGAGAAGATCGCTTCTTCCCCTGTGGGCGCATCTACCGGCAATTCTGGTATTTTTAAAAATGATCATTAACTTAGAGCAGTTTTAGAAATTATTTATTTAACACCTGTTCGTGCAGGTTGTTTGTCGGGCATACCGTTAAAACAGTTAAAACGATTGTAATGAGCGATCAGCATCCGGAACATGTTTTTGATGCCATTGTAGTAGGCTCGGGCATCAGCGGTGGATGGGCCGCAAAGGAGCTTTGTGATAAAGGAATCAGGACCCTGCTATTGGACCGGGGAAAAGATGTAAAACATATAAAGGATTATCCAACGGCCATGAAAGCTCCCTGGGAATTTCCGCACCGGGGACGGCTTCCGCTGAAAGTACTCGAAGAAAATCCCATTGCGGCTCGTTGTTATGCTTATGATGAAACGGCGGCACATTTTTTTCTGAAAGACAAGGATCAGCCGTATATTCAGGAAAAGCCTTTTGACTGGATCCGGCCGGATCAGGTAGGCGGTAAGTCGTTGATGTGGGCACGGCAAACGCAGCGATGGAGCCGTTACGATTTTGAAGGCCCCGGCAGGGACGGTTTTGCGGTAGAATGGCCCTTTACTTATGAGGAGTTGGCGCCCTGGTACAGCTATGTAGAGTTGTTTGCCGGCATCAGTGGTAACCGGGATGGGCTGGATACGCTTCCGGACGGCGAGTTTCTGCCGCCCTGGGAAATGAACCGGGCTGAACGGTCCATGCGTTTGAAAATTGAAGCCCGGTACCGCGACCGGAATGTGATCATTGGCCGTTGTGCTCACCTGACTGCTCCTCAACAAATACACAGAAACCAGGGACGGATGCAATGCCAGGCCCGGCACCTGTGTCAGCGGGGATGTCCCTATGGCGGATACTTCAGTTCCAATTCCTCTACGCTTCCCTGGGCTCAAAAAACAGGTAACCTTACGTTAAAACCAGATTCGATTGTACATTCCGTTATTTATGATGACATCAAAGGGAAGGCAACCGGCGTTCGGGTCATTGACGTACATACAAAAAAAATAACGGAATATTTTGCAAAAATTATTTTTATAAATGCCTCCACGTTAAGTACCAACCTGATCCTGCTGAACTCTGTTTCCAGAAGATTTCCTAATGGTTTGGGAAATGATAATGGGTTACTGGGTAAGTATATCGCCTTTCACAATTACCGAGGTAATCTAAGCGCATCCCTGGAAGGAATGGAAGACAGTTATTATTCCGGGAAAAGGCCCTGTGCAGTAATGATGCCGAATTTCCGGAATGTACGCCGCCAGGAAACCGATTTTCAGAGAGGGTATATGGTGTTTTTCAGCGCCGCACGCAGTGGCTGGGGGCATACGGTTCCGGGAGCCCAGGCCGGTAGCAACTTTAAGTCTGCTATAGCAGATCCCGGCGGCTGGGGGGTATTTATGATGATGCAGGGGGAAACCATCCCGAAGGAAAGCAATCATGTACGACTTAGTAAGGATCAGACAGATCCCTGGGGTATACCGCAATTGATCACGTCCGTGGATTATGATGAAAATGACGAGCGGTTACTAAAGGATTTTTTAAATACCGGGGCTGAGATGCTGGAGACGGCCGGCGCAAAGAACATCACGGTAACAGACACCAAACAGGCACCGGGGCTGGATATTCATGAAGTAGGAGGTGTGCGCATGGGTAAGGACCCGGCAACCTCTTTGCTGAATAAATGGAACCAGTTGCATCATTGTCCGAATGTATTTGTTACCGATGGCGCCTGTATGGTATCTACCAGCACACAGAACCCCTCATTAACCTTTATGGCCATTACCGCAAGAGCCGCATATCATGCAGTAGAAGAATTGAAAAAAGGAAACCTTTAAAATCATAAATCGGATGCGCAGAAGAAAAGCGATTTCATTATTGAGCTTACTCGCAGGCGGCACTGCTTTAGAATTTTCCGGGGTGCTTACCGGTTGCAACGAACCGGAGCGGAGCCCGGGCATTTTAAAAACAGAAGACATAGAGCTGTTGGACCAGGTTGGCGATGTGTTATTGCCCCCAACTCCCGGGACGCCTGGGGCTGCTGCAGCCAGGGTGGGCGACTATATTCAAACCATCGTGACCGACTGTTTTCATAAAAAGGATCAGGACTTCTTTTTAGCGGGCATAACCCGGCTCCGGAAAACGATCCGTCTGAAAGCAGGCAAGTCCTTTGAACAGCTTCCGGATCCTGAGAAACAGAGGATGATTTTGTTACTCGATGAGCAGGCCGCAACGTATAAACCCGCGAAGCCGGAAGACCCGCCCAGGCATTATTATGCAACCATAAAAGGATTGATCATTACCGGGTATTTTACGTCGGAGGCCGGCGCTACAAAAGCATTGAGGTATGTACCGGTGCCCGGTAAATTTAGCGGCGATATTCCTTTTAAAGCCGGGGATAAAGCATTTGTGTAACAACGGAATGCCAGGAGTAGATACATTTTATTCAGGAATAAAAAGCATATAGCATGGATCATACAGGTAGCCGGCGCTCTTTTATAAAGCAGGCAACATTGGCCGGAGCAGGAATTGCACTGGGGTTTAAAGGTCATTCGGTAACGCCACCGCGGCTGCAGGAAGAAACGCCCGCAGGAAAAAGGATCGGGGTGATTGGCCTGGATACCGAACACGGGCCAGCATTTGCTCGTTTGCTAAATGCCTCCGATGCTCCGGAGGAACTGGGTGGATTTAAGATTGTTGCCGCTACTCCAAGAGGCAGTAGGGATATCAGGTCCAGCATAGACATGATTCCCCGGAATACAGAAGCGATAAAAGCGCAGGGCGTATTGATTGTAAATACCATCGGTGAATTGCTGCCGCTGGTTGACCTGGTGATGCTGGAGACCAACGATGGAAGGTTACATCTGGAACAGGCGCTTCCCGTTTTCAGAGCAGGAAAACCGATGTTTATCGATAAGCCCATTGCTGCAACGCTGAAAGATACGCTTTCCATTTACCGTGCTGCTGAAAAATACCATGTACCCATTTTTTCTTCGTCAACGCTTCGGTATATCCCTTCCGTTCAAGAGGTAGTTCAGGGGAAGATCGGAACGGTGATCGGCGCCGATGTGTTTTGCCCCACGCCGGTGGAGCCTACCCATCCCGACCTTTTCTGGTATGGGGTGCATGGTGTGGAAATGTTGTATACAATGTTGGGGGCAGATTGCAGGGCGGTTACTAGAACGTATACGCTAACGTCAGACATGGTGGTGGGTACCTGGGATAACCAGCGGATCGGAACACTAAGAGGGTTACGTAATAATTCCTGGAGCTTTGGCGGCTATGCCTATGGAGATAAAGGCCAGCGTGCCTCGCTGGGGGATTTTACTGATTACGCACCGCTGGTACCCGCAATTATCGATTTTTTTAAAACCGGCAAATCGCCGGTACCCAGGGAACAAACGATCGGGGCCATCGCCTTTATGGAAGCCGCCGAGATCAGCAGGCAGAAAAATGGCGCACAGATCCGTATCGGTGAGGTCATGGCATCCGCGGAAAAAGCAAGCCGGAAGCAAATTGTGTGATAGGGGGCAAATCGGGATTTGAGAGTTGAGATTCCGGCTTTCAACAATCAGTGGGACCAGCCTTCAGCTATTTCTGATAGCTGATATCTGACGTCTGATAACTCACAACAACAGCTTGTTCCGCGCAATAAGGCAACCGCCAATCAGGCCCGCTTTCTCACCCAACTCTGACAATACCAGTTTTGTGTCCTGGCTTACAAGATTTAGCGAGTATTTATTAAGGGCTGTTTTAACAGGAAGATAAATATAATCACCCGTGGTTGCCAGCGTACCACCCAGGATCACCATTTCGGAGTTGAGGATATTGATCAGGACCGCAATACCCCTGCCGATTTTTTCCCCAATGTCCGCCAGGAGGTCAATAGAGAGCATATCTTCATTTTTAGCAGCGTCGATGATATCATTGAGCCGGATATCCTTTTTAGCACCAATACTGGATTTAACGCCCTGTTCCGTTTTTTCTTTAAACAGTCGCAATAATGCGGTCCCGGATGCTTCTGTTTCCAGGCATCCCTTTTTACCGCAATGGCACATGATCTCATTATTAAAGAACGGGATATGACCGATTTCGCCGCTAAATCCCGATTTTCCGTAATATACCTGGCCTTCGATCATAATGCCCAATCCAAGCCCATAATCGAGGTTCATATACAGTACATTCTTTTCATTTTTGACAATGCCTTTATGGAACTCACCGTAAGCCATGGCCCGGGAATCGTTCTCAATAAAGCTTTTAATGCCCAGCTGCTTTTCAAGCACGGCGCTCAGGGGGTGCTCATTAAAATGAAAATAGCTATAACTGGCGCCACTATTGGTGTTGATGCGCCCGCCAAGGTTTACGCAAAGTGACAGGATTTTATGTTTATCTACATTTGCGGTTTTGATAAAATCCTTGATCAGTTTAATCAGGGTGTTCAGCGACGCCTCATTGTTTTCGAGCAGGAATGGGGTTTTCATATTCACCTTGCGGAGGTTCTTCTGAAAATCGAGCAGACCGATGTTTACATAGTATTGCTTTACATCAATGCCGATAAAGAAACAGGAGTCGGCGACAAGTCCATAAATACTGGCGGGCCGCCCTCCGGTTGAATCTACCTTGCCATAGTCACTGATCAGCCCTTCTTCAATCAGCTCGTTGATGAGGCTGGTTGTTTTAGGTGTGCTGATGTTGATGGCCTGGGCCAGCTCTGCAATAATGGCTTCCCCGTTTTTATCCAGATAATTGATGATCTTTCTTTTTCGCGACTTGTTTTTATAAGCAACTCCGGTTGATAAGTCATCTGAAAAAAAATCATATTCCTTTTTCTTCTTAGCCATGGGTTGTGTCTGTTTCTTTTATGGATGCGTTTTAAAACGAATTGTGAACTTTAATCGGTCTCCGGTATCTTTCAAATGATAAGCACCGGCACTAAGGAAACAATGCTGCCCGTGGTTTTGCGCCGGATACCATACCCGTTTCGTTATCAAGATTTCTCTGTATATGCACCGGGCGGCAAATGCAAAGGGTCAAACATGGATGGATTCAATTTCTTCAAGAGAGACCCCCTTTGTTTCAAAGATAAATCTATAAACAAATAGGAACGAAATAAAATTAAATAGTGCATACAGTCCGAAAGTGCCCGCACCACCAAGCCGCGACAACAGCATGGGAAAGGTAAGGGAAACAAGGAAATTCATGCCCCAGTTGGCAAAAGTGGCAATAGAACTGGCCGTACCACGGATGCTGTTAGGGAAAATTTCCGCAATATAGACCCAAATGGTGGCACCCCAGGACACGGCAAAGAACGCGATGTAGAGTAAAATAAGGAATAGCACGAAGTAATTGTCCAGGGTATTCCTGTAAAAAATGATGCTTAGTACCGCCATAGAAACAGCCATTGCCAGCGAACCAAAAAGCATTAGTTTTTTCCGCCCCAGTTTGTCAATAAAGAAAAGCGCCAGCAATGTAAATACCAGGTTAATGATGCCGGTAAGCACGGTTTGAAAAAGAACGCTGCTTCCGGTTTGCGTTTGCTCAAATATTTTGGGCGCATAGTAAAAGATAATATTGATGCCGGTAAGCTGCGCAATGCCTGCAAACGTTATACCGATCAGCAGGCGTTTCCGGTTTTTGAGTGCAAAGACTTCTTTCCAGTTTGTTTTTGGTGCATCGGCAGCGCTAATATGTATCTTTATATGTTGTAATACGGCGGCTACTTCGTCTTCGCTGTAAAATAACCGGAGCGTACGTACCGCCTTTGTTTCGTTATTCCGGGTAAGCAACCAGCGGGGACTTTCGGGCACCAGCAGGAGCCCTATAAAGAAAACAATGGCAGGTATAAGTTGTGCTTCAAACATTAGCCGCCAGTAATTATCCGCGTTTGTGTGAAATACATTCCTGGCAAGTCCGGTATTTGCAATGATCCAGTTAGAGGCAAAGGCCAGCAGGATCCCGATAACAATGGCAATCTGTTGCATCATTGTAAGCCGCCCTCTTTCTTTTGCGGGAGCGATTTCTGAAATATAAATAGGGCAGATCACCGAGGCCATACCTACGGCAATACCTCCGATAATCCGGAACAACACCAGCACCTGGGCGCTTTGAGCCCGGCCGGAACCAATAGCACAGATCAGGAAAAAAAGAGCGGAGAGCAGCAGTAGTGGTTTTCGGCCAAACCGGTCAGCAAGATTCCCCACAAACAATGCGCCGATCACACAGCCTACCAGCGCGGAACTTACTACCCATCCCAGTGCGGCTTCGTCCAGATGAAAAACCCGTTCAAGATCGGTAAGCGTTCCTGAAATTACGGCCGTGTCAAAACCAAAAAGCAGCCCACCGAGGGCAACCGTGATACTGATTAAAAGGATATATCTGTTCATATGGGGTGGTTTGTATCCGGCTGCTGACCCCCTGTTATGGGCTGCATGCCGGACCCTGTTCGTTATAATGCTGCAAATATGGCTAATTAATAAAAAAATTTAAAAACTTTTTCTTTTTTAAGAAAAATTGAATGCCTGTACTGTCGCAGCCCTTTGTAAATGTAGGCGGGATGTATAGGCGCGCTGGTCTTTTATAACCCGCGGCAATAGTGCATTTTTCGCATTTAAATGCGCTTTCGGTATAGAGACGATGTGTAAAAAATATCTTTATAATTTTTTTTAAAAAGAAATTTGATTATATTAAATTTATTTATTTTCTTTGGCCCGAAATAACGATTGGCTTACCACGCTAACAACCCTTGTGGTAATCTGAACTAACTTTTTTTACTATGATCAGACAAAAATTACGAGAAAAGAAAAGCATTCTTTGCCGTTGCCTTATCTGGATCTTATTGCCGCTGTTAATATCGGGTACGGCTTATGCCCAGGGCAACCGGATTTCTGTAAAGGGAGTGGTTCAGGATGCCCAGGGGCCCTTGGCGGGAGCCAGTGTGGTTCTAAAAAATGATTCAACGGTTGCAACAAAGACTGATGCGAATGGCAGCTATGTATTGTTGGCTCCCGCGAACGGGCAACTCATTTTTTCGATGGTAAGCTATCTAACCAAGGAAGTAGCGATTAATGGCGATGCCCAGATCAATGTCACATTGGAATTAGGAAATGATCAAATGGAGGAGGTGGCCGTGGTGGCTTTTGGTATCCAGAAGAAATCGACCATGGTAGGCGCAGTAACCACCATCAATCCAAAGGAGCTAAAAGGCCCCACCAGCAATTTAACCACCATGCTGGCAGGAAATATAGCAGGTATGATTGCCTATCAGCGCAGCGGGGAGCCCGGGAGAGATAATGCCCAGTTTTTCATTCGCGGTATTACAACGTTTGGAACCGGTAAAAGAGATCCGTTGATCCTTATTGATGGACGCGAGAGCTCTGCCGATGACCTGGCGCGGCTGCAACCAGATGATATTGCCGGTTTCTCCGTTTTAAAAGACGCTACAGCAACATCTGTTTATGGCGCCCGTGGTGCCAATGGTGTGGTATTGGTAACAACCAAAACCGGGGATGCGGGAAAAACGAGATTTAATGCCCGTTTTGAAAACTCGGTTTCCGCTAATACCCAAAACTTTAAATTGTCTGATAATATTACGTACATGAAGCTGGCCAATGAAGCCGCTACCACCAGGGACCCGCTATCGCCGGCCCTGTACACACCAAGTAAAATTGCTCATACAGCGGCTGGTGATAACCCTTACCTGTACCCTGATAACGACTGGATCAAGCAAATGATCCGGCCTTATACCAATAATACACGCCTCGATATGAATGCCAGCGGTGGAACAGAAAAGGTACAGTACTATATTTCAGGAACATACAATATTGACAATGGTGTTTTGAAAACGATCCATTCCAATTCTTTCAACAGCAATGTCCAGTATAAGAATTATGAAATGCGCTCGAACGTTACGGTGAAAATGACACCCACCACCCAGGCTATTGTAAGAGTAACCGGAAGATTTGGTGACTACAACGGGCCTATTGGAGGCGGCGGAGGCATTTTTGACCAGATACTGAAATCCAACCCGGTGATGTTCCCGGCATATTTTCCTCAAAGCTTCCTGCCGGATGTCAGGCACCCGCTATTTGGGAATAACAAAACAGGGGGCGCATTGTATCAAAACCCGTTTGCAAATTCAGTTTCCGGGTTTCAGCAAAGCAGCACTTCGGATTTGATTGCCCAACTTGAACTGAAACAAAACCTTAACTTCCTGCTACAGGGTTTGTCCGCCCGCCTGATGGCTTATACCCAGCGTAGTGCGGCCTTTGACCTGAGCCGGAGTTATACGCCGTTCTATTACCAGGCAAATGTGGATCCCGAAGTAGGGCTAAATGGATTAACCTTGCTGAATGAGGATGCCGCCACCAGCTATCTGAATTATAACCCGGGTGGGAAAACGGTGAATCTTTACAACTACCTGGAAACGGCTGTTAATTACAATACGACCATAAAAGAAAAACATGAAATTTCGGGAATGGTCGTGTCTATCCTGGGCAATCGCCTGAATGCAAATGCCGGCAATCTCGAAGGCTCGCTTCCCCAAAGGAACCTGGGTGTTTCAGGCCGGTTTACCTACGGATATGACCGCCGCTACCTGATGGAGTTTGATTTTGGGTACAATGGCTCTGAGCGGTTTGCAAAAGACCATCGCTTTGGTTTTTTCCCGTCTATCGGTTTGGCCTGGAATGTAAGCAGGGAGCAATTCTGGGAATTCATGACACCTGCGATATCCAACCTGAAATTTCGTGCAACGTACGGGCTGGTGGGAAACGACCAGATCGGCAATACCTCAGATCGCTTTTTCTACCTGTCTAATGTAGATATGAACGCGGGTGGAAGAGGATATACCTGGGGAACCCAGATGGATTATTCCAAACCGGGTATTGTTGTTACGCGCTATGAAAATAAAAATATCGGGTGGGAGAAAGCTTACAAGGCCGATATCGGAATGGATCTGGGTCTGTGGAATAATAATCTCAATCTGATTATTGATTTTTATAAAGAACGGCGTACCAATATTTTAATGACCCGGGGATATGTGCCTACTTCTATGGGATTAAATGCGCCCATACAGGCGAATGTGGGCGAGGCAGAAGGAAAGGGCATGGACGCATCGCTTGACTATGGCAAATATTTCAGTAAGGATGTATGGCTGAAAGTAAGAGGGAACTTTACCTACGCTACCAGCAAAATGCTGGTAAACGAAGAGCCGAATTATCCCGAAAATCAAAAGATCCTTTCCCGCATTGGCTACTCACTTTATCAAACCTGGGGATTGGTGGCAGATCGTTATTTTATTGATCAAAATGAAGTGAATAATTCACCCAGGCAAAATTACGGAGGCTACATGGCCGGTGATCTGAAGTATCTCGATATTAACGGAGACGGGCAGATCACTAACCTGGACATGGTGCCCATCGGTTATCCGACAGTTCCGGAAATCATATATGGCGCTGGTTTTTCTTTTGGCTATAAAAATTTTGATATCAGCGCTTTTGCCCAGGGATCGGGAAGATCTTCTTTCTTTATAGACCCGGGAAGCATACAACCTTTTGTGGGGCAAAATGGCCTGCTTAAAGTAATAGCCGAGGATCATTGGTCCGAAAATGATCCCAATCCTTATGCCTTTTATCCGCGCCTGTCTACCCAGTCCATTGGAAATAATCTGGTGACTTCTACCTGGTGGATGCGGAATGGAGTGTTCCTGCGTATCAAAAGAGTGGAATTAGGCTACAATGTGCCAATGCAACAATTGAAGAAATGGAAAATCAATGCGCTGCGCCTTTATCTGAACGGATTGAATCTTTTTGCATTTTCCAGGTTCAGGCTTTGGGATGTGGAAATGGGTGGAAACGGGCTGGGATACCCGGTGCAGCGCGTATATAATGTGGGAATCAATTTAGGATTTTAAAATGCTTTATTATATGAGACGTTTAACCGATCAATTTATTTCATTAACCGGCATCATTACGGTAAAAACCTTGGTATTGTTTCTGACCATACTTCTATACAGTGCTACCGGTTGTAAAAAATCATTTTTGGATGTAGTACCGGATAATGTGGCTACGCTCGAAAATGCCTTTGAAAATAGAAAGGAAGCAGAAAAATACCTGGCCACCTGTTATTCTTATCTGCCGGAGGTGGGGCCGCTGAATATTTTATTCTTTGGTTCAGATGATATATGGTCTTACAGTTTCAATAATGCTTCTTATAACTGGCCGTGGAAGATTGCGATGGGCGAGCAGAATATTGTGGGCCCTTATGTGAATTTCTGGGACGGTGAAAACAGTGCCATACCTTATTTTAAGGCCATAAGAGATTGCAATATTTTCCTGGAGCATATGGTGGATGAAACCGGAAGACGGCGCATTGTAGACCTGAACCCTGAAGAGCAGCAGCGGTGGATCGGGGAAGTGAAATTTTTAAAGGCCTTCTATCATTTCTACCTGATGCGTATGTACGGACCCATTCCCATCGTAGACAAAAATCTGCCGATTGCTGCTACACCGGCCGAGGTAAAAGTAAAACGTGTTCCTTTCGACAGTTGTGTAAACTATGTTGCGGGCTTACTGGATGAAGCAGCGGTTGATTTGCCACTGAATATAAAAAATCGGACAACGGAGTACGGAAGAGCCACAAAGTCGGCAGCCCTGTTTCTAAAAACCAAGTTGCTTGTAATGGCAGCCAGCCCCTTATTTAACGGTAATCCTGATTATGCAGGTTTTAAAGATAAAGATGGGGTGGCGCTGTTCAATCCGGTTAACGATGCTGCTAAATGGCAGCGTGCAGCAGCGGCCGGAAAAGAAGCGGTGGCGGCTTGCAATGCAGCGGGCTTTCAGTTGTATCAATTCACAGGAGCCCTGACAAAATTATCCGATACAACAACCATCCAGTTAAGCATCAGGGGAAGTGTATCTGCTGAAACCGATAAGAATACAGAGGCGATATGGGCATTAACAGGCCGGAATGGCGGCAGTCTGCAGAATTACGCCATGCCGCATAATATTGATCCCAGATATAAAGATACCTACCTGGCTTCGTTTCTTTCACCAACGTTAAAAATGGCGGAAATGTTTTATACCGACCATGGTGTGCCGATTGATGAAGATAAAACCTGGAATTTCTCTCAGCGGTATACGCTGCGGACTGCGGTACATGAAGAACGGTTTAATATCCAGGAAGGGTATACTACAGCCTATCTGAATTTTAACCGTGAAAACCGCTTTTACGCAAACCTGGGATTTGACGGGGGCATATGGTACCTGCAAAGCAGCCCTTCTGGTACCGACGAAAATACGTTTTTTGTTCAGGCAAAAAAGGGACAGCTTCAGGGACAGGAAGGTGTGGAGCTATATAATGTAACAGGCTATTGGGCCAAGAATCTTACCAACTGGCGGTTTACGCAAACCCAAACGAGTTTTCAAACGCAATACTATGCATGGCCTGTGTTTAAACTGGACGATCTTTTATTGCTCTATGCAGAGGCGCTCAATGAAACAGGAAATGCTGATGATGCCATCGACCATCTCGACAGGATCAGGGCCCGTGCAGGTTTAGAGGGCGTAAGAGCCTCCTGGACTAAATATGCTACTAATCCGGATAAGTTTACAACCAAAGAAGGCCTCCGGAAGATCATTCAGCGGGAACGGGCGATAGAACTGTGCTTCCAGGGAGAACGCATCTGGGATTTACGCAGGTGGAAACAGGCGGTCGAAATGCAAAACCAGCCGGTAAGGGGATGGGATATCTCGCAGAAGACGGCGGCATTGTACTATCGTCCTGTTGTGATCCATAACCAGAAGTTTATAGCTCCAAGAGATTATCTATGGCCTGTTAAGGAGTACAACCTAACTGTAAACACAAATCTCGTCCAGAATCCCGGATGGTAAAAAAGCTATTGTAAAGGGAGGTAGCATGAACCTAAAATAAAGACAAATGAAATTAAAAATAATATTCGGAGGCCTGTTTGCTGCAAGTATTGCATTACAGGGTTGCTCGCGTGAAGAAGTACATACGCCGATCTTTGAAGATGCCGGTGTTCCGGATAAAATTGAAAATCCGGTTGTGCAAAATATGCCGGGAGGTGCAAAGATTACTTACGAATTGCCCAAGGGGGGCACTCCCCTCTACGTAGCCGCCGAAGTAATGAATAAGAACGGGCAAAAGCGTGTTGTTAAATCCTCTTTTTATTCAAATTCACTGGTTATTGAGGGACTGGCAGATACCAGTGGTTACCAGGTGTCGCTCCGGTCGGTAAGTAAAAGCGAAAAAAAATCAGATCCTGTTTTGGTTACCATACATCCGCAGACTCCTCCCTACCTGGAGGCATTTAAAACATTGCAGCTGAGCCCGGATTTTGGCGGCATTTACATCGGGCTGAACAATGCTGTGAATACGGATCTTATGATCGGGTTATGCGGCACCGATTCGCTGGGAGAATTCGGCTTGCTGAATAGTTATTATTCCAATGAGAAAACAGTAAGCTATACATTCCGGGGACTGCCAGCAAGGGAAAGCAGGTACGGTGTATATGTGCAGGATAAGTGGGGCAACAGGTCCGATACGCTGTATGGGATGCTGGCGCCGCTTTTTGAAAAGATGTTGGATAAATCATTGTTCCGCGAGGTGCGGTTGCCGGGAGATGCCGTGGTCTCCAATTATCCGAATATCGGGATACGGTTTGCATGGGATGGTTCCTGGTCATCGGATTATGACGATCCTTATGGAAATTACCTCAATGTTGAAACAGATGTAGCTAAAGACGGGCGCCCTGCCTGGATTACATTCGACCTGGGAACGGTTACCCATTTAAGCCGGTTCCGGCTTAACAAATACTATACCTACTGGTATAAGGATATGCACAAATATGAGATATGGGGCGCTACAGACCCTAATCCTGACGGAAGCTGGGACGGATGGACGCCGTTGATCAGTTGTGAAGATATAAAACCAAGCGGGTTGGCTTACCCCGCAGCAACCAGTGCTGATAAGCAGGCCTGGGTACTGGGAAATCAGGCTAACTTCCCTTCTGGCCTGCCTGCGGTACGATACATTCGTATCAAGTGTACCGAAAACTGGGCCGGTAACGGAGGCAATCTGTCCTTTTCAGAAATTACATTCTGGGGGTCCGACCGGTAAATGCTAAAATAAATACAGAAAACGATTTTAAATATGAGAAAGAAAAATTACCTGGTACTGCTGGCTGTTTTGGCAATAACTGCCTGGCTGCTGGAGGGCTGCAAAAAAATGGACGATTATAAAAAATTCCTGGACCACAAAAATTTCAGTTATGCAGGAAAAGCAGATTCACTAAAAGTGCATCCCGGAGACGGCCGGTTACAGTTGTCCTGGCTATTGCAGGCAGACCCCAATATTGTGCGTGCCGTTATTTATTGGAACAGCCGCGCCGATTCGCTATCGGTTCCCATACACCGGAACCCGGGCGTAGATTCGATCAATCAGATGATTAACCTTGCCGAAGGTATTTATAGCTTTGAGATTTATACGTATAATAAAGATGGCCTGAAATCTGTTCCGGCTTATGTAACCGGTGCCTCTTTTGGTGATGCGTATAAAAGCTCCCTGATAAACAGGGGAATGATTTCGGCAGTATTGGCTAGTGATAATACCGCGGTGATCAATTGGGGGCCGGCGGAAGAATCGGTTGTGGGCGTTCGGTTGACCTATATGGATAAAAACAATAATACGGTTGTGAAAATCATCCGGAATGCTGAAAATGAAACGAGATTAGCCGACTATAAATTTGACAGCCGGTTTCAGTATCAGACCCTGTTTAAGCCGGATACGCTGGCCATTGATACGTTTTATGCGCCATTGATGACCCAGGCATGCGAACAACAGCTTGATAAGTCGAAATTCAGGGAACTCGTGCTTCCCGGTGATGCACCCTGCTATACCAGCGATCCTCAGTGGAACATTGCGATGAAGTATGGGTGGGATGATACATGGTCTACTGATTTTGATAATCCTTACGGCAACTATTTAAATGTAACAACCAATAATCCTCAAAGTGCACCTGCATCCTGGATTACATTTGACCTGGGGAAAGTGACTCAGTTGAGCCGCTTCCGGTTAAACCATTATTATGCTTATGAAGACCGGGATATGCGCAGGTATGAAATATGGGGGACTACTCAGCCGTCCGCCAACGGAGACTGGACGGGCTGGACAAAGCTGATCGCCTACACACAAACCAAACCCAGCGGGCTGCCCAATGGACAGTTCTCTGCTGAAGATAAAAATGCCTGGATAAACGGGGACCAGGCAAACTTTTCTTCCGGGTTGCCGGCCGTAAAATATATCCGGATAAAATGTCTTCAAAATTGGACGGGTTCCAATTCCAATCTGTCTTTTTCCGAAATCACATTTTGGGGATATCCCGTTCAGTAAAAGAAAAGGATAATCCATTTAATTAAAACAAACGATATGCTTAAAAGAACGTTTATTTTATGTTGCTTATTTATTGGAGGCCTGGTGGTTGCGGTAGCCTGTTCCCGTAAGGCCAACACGCCCGGTGAGGTGGTGCCCGATCCACCTGAAATGCCTGTAAAACCAGGCCCGCGCTTCCCGGTGGACCTTGCGTTGATATATCATGGAAACGGCGACCGGCCGGAATGGAACAAGGACCAGCTAAAACCCTACGTGTACCGGATGCAGAATGGAAAGCTGCAATGGCAGTTTGACGGTTTTCTTTTCCTGGAAATCACAGCCCGGATTGACGGAAAATTTTATGATTTTGGGGTAGCGCCTGCAGCGGGTAAAATGCAATGGCAATGGCTGCTTGACCGGACGTTCGCGGATGGCAAAGGGCCGGATGCATTGGAGGAGGTTATGGATGGCCTGGCCAAACAGGGATACCGGGCTCCCTATAAACGAAAAGTGATCATCAGCATTCCCAACCCCGTTTACGGAGACACAGCCTGGGGGATCCTAAAAGGAAAAAAACTTGATTTTAAAAATAACGATGACCGCATTGCGGCCTCTAAATGGTATATGGACCAGGTACTGCAAATATGGAATACAAAAAACTATAAATACCTGGATTTTGCCGGCTTCTACTGGCTAAGCGAATCAGTAGATTATGCCAGCGACGCCGATGTGATGAAGGCGACCAGTACGTATGTACGCGATAAAAAAAAGGATTTTTACTGGATCCCTTATTACGGAGCGGGCCGTGCACGAGACTGGCGCGCACTGGGCTTGGATATTGCCCATCAGCAACCCAATTATTTTTTTGATCTGAAAAGCCCTTACACCATTCTTACCGGTGGAATAAGTTTCGCTCAGCAACATCAGATGGCGCTGGAGATGGAATTTGATGACCGGTTAGCAACCGATAAAGGCTATATGGGGAAGTTTTATGATTACCTGAACGAGTATGCCAAACAGGGCATTTTTGACACAAAGCCGGTTGCTTACTATGAAGGCGGCGGTGCCTGGCTGCGTATGTCGCTGAATAAAGATACTGCGGTGCAAAGGGCTTTTAATACATTGGGCGATATTTTAGCCAGGAGAAAAGAAAAGGATATAACGTTTCAATAACAAAAATAAAACGCACGGTATTGTTTATTTGAATTTACCGGTCGCGTTTATTTTTTTTATACTTAATGATGAAAAAAATAATTATAGGAGTAGCATTGGTCATTTTTGGTATCAATGGCTTTGCGAACAACGACTCACTTATTCATATTATACCACAGCCGGTGTCTGTAGCGGCTGGTGCCGGCACCTTCTACTTAAATGCGGCTACGGTGATTACCGTTAATGACACAGCGTTGAGGGGTATCGCTGATCTGCTGTCGGGGTTTTTAAATGGTCCTTCGGGCTACGGGATCCCGGTTAAAAAAGCGGGCGCACAAACATCGAACGTAATCCTGATGGAGCGGAATAGAACGCCTGATTCAAAAATCCTTAAGAACGGCTATAAGCTGCTTGTTACTCCCCAGCGTATTCGGCTGACAGCAAATGAACCGGAGGGGTTATTTTATGGTATCCAAACCCTGCTGCAACTGATGCCTCCGGATATTGAAAGCAGGGGGGTGGTACGGAAGCTGCGATGGCCGGTGCCCTGTGTGGCAATCCTGGATTACCCGCGTTTCCATTACCGGGGGCTCATGCTGGATGTGAGCCGGCATTTTTTTACCAAGGCAGAAGTGAAAAAGTATATTGATGAAATGGTGAAATATAAATTCAATGTATTTCACTGGCATTTGACCGATGATCAGGGCTGGCGCATTCAGCTTGACGGACTTCCGGAACTCACTGGCACCGGTGCCTGGTCGGTGCCACGTACTGGAAGATTTGGTGAGTTTGCTCCACCGCAACCGGGGGAGAAAGCCACTTATGGCGGCTTCTATTCACAGAAAGACATCCGGGAAATTATTGACTATGCCCGCAAGCGCTTTATTACCATTGTTCCGGAAATTGATGTTCCGGCGCATAGCCTTTCCATGATTGCATCATATCCCGCTTTATCCTGCACACAGCAACAATACCCGGTAAACCCTGGCAGCCCAATGTATGGTAAGATTGATAATGTGCTTTGTGTAAATAACGATTCCACCTGGCTGATTCTGGATAAAGTATTTACGGAAGTTGCCAGGTTGTTTCCCGGCCCTTATATTCACATTGGTGGCGATGAGGCCAATAAAAGTTTCTGGAATGCCTGCCCGAAGGATCAGGCATTGATGAAGGCAAACGGGTTGAAACATGTGGATGAGCTGCAGCATTTCTTTATGAAGAAACTGGAACGGTTAATTACCTCCAAAGGAAAGAAAATGGTGGGCTGGGACGAAGTATTGGAAGGGGGTACATTGCCTTCAAATGTCATCATTTCGGCAAGGATGGGTATTGACGGTTGTATTGCTGCAGCCAAAGCAGGCCACCCGGTGATCATGATTCCCTGGGAATATACCTATCTTGATTTAAGCCAGGGTGATCCTTTAATTGAACCGGCAACCTATGGCCAAATCCGGTTAAAGCGAAGCTATGGCTGGAACCCTGTGCCCAATGGGGTGAACCCCGACCAGGTGCTGGGAGGCGAAGGGGTACTGTGGACGGAGTCAGTGCCGGATTACCGTCAGGCGGAGTACATGACCTGGCCAAGATCCCTGGCGCTTGCGGAAGCGTTCTGGTCGCCGCAGGAACAGCTGGTATGGAATGATTTTGTACGGCGCATGGAAGCGCGGTTCCGCTATATGGATGCAGGACAGGTAAAATACGCCCGGAGCGCCTATGATCCTGTAATTACCGGTGTAAAGGATGCCAACGACTCGCTGTTGGTAAACCTGGAAACAGAAATTGACGGGCTTGAGCTCCATTATCAGTTTAACGGAACCAACCCGGATCAGTTCTCGCCCAGGTACAAGGGTACACCATTAAACATTCCAAAAGGCGCTACGGAAATAAGAGTGATTACCTATAGGAACGGAGCGCCTGTGGGCAAGCAAATTAATTGCCCATTAAGCGAGATCAGAAAACGGGTGCCTTAATTCCCTGGAACTATCTTTTTCAAACAATAACATGGTGCAACGATATGTTCTCTTTTTAGTGGTCTTTATTTTCTCTTTGAATGCTGCAGCTAATGATTTTGAAGCGGTGGAACAACTGGCACAGCGAAGGGTTCCCTGGCTAAGCCGGCATTTGGTATTAAAAAAGGTGCCGGGAGCCCATACACAGGATGTATTTGAGCTTTCATCAGAGAATGGCCGGGTGGTCATCCGGGCCAATAATGCAAACAGTGCAGCCATGGGGGTGAACTGGTATTTGAAATATTACTGCCGCCGGTCGATGTCACATACCGGTACAAACCTGGCACCGGTGTACCCACTGCCGGTGATAGAAAATAAAGTCAGGGTCACATCGCCATTTAAATACCGGTACGCATTAAATTATTGCACCCTCAACTATACCATGAGCTTTTATTCCTGGGCTGATTGGGAGCGGGAGCTGGATTGGATGGCGCTAAATGGTGTAAACCTCATGCTGGCTACAACCGGTACAGAGGCGGTGTGGCAGCATACACTGAAAAAGTTCGGTTTCTCAGACCCGGAAATAAAAGCGTTTATTCCCGGCCCGGGGTTTACAGCCTGGTGGCTGATGGGGAACCTGGAAGGCTGGGGTGGACCCGTAACGCAACCAATGATCGACCAGCGTACCGCATTACAAAAACAAATACTGGTGCGGATGCGGGAACTCGATATGGAACCGGTATTGCAGGGTTTTTATGGTATGGTACCCCGTGCTTTAAAGAAACACTTTCCGGATGCAGCAATACGGGAGCAGGGAAAATGGGCTGGTAATTTTGACCGCCCCGATTTTCTGTTGCCGGAAGATCCGCTGTTTAAGCAGATGGCAGAAGCCTACTATACGGAAATAAAGAAGTTATACGGAACAAAGCTGCGCTTTTTTGGCGGAGATCCGTTTCACGAGGGAGGCAGCACGCAGGGCGTTGACCTTGCACAGGCAGGCCACATCATTCAGTCCTGCATGCAGCAAGCATATCCAAACAGTAGCTGGCTGTTGCAGGGCTGGCAGGAAAATCCCCGGCCGGAATTATTACAGGGCCTGGATAAATCTTCGGTGCTGGTATTGCAACTGGGGGGCGAAAAAGCGAATGACTGGGAAAAAACGAAAGGGTTTAACGGAACTCCGTTTATATGGAATACCGTCAATAATTTTGGTGAAAAATCCGGCTTATATGGCAAGCTACAATATTTTTCTGATGAAATAAGCCGCATCCGTAACAGCCGGTATGCGTCTCTTTGTAAGGGTATCGGGGTCATGCCGGAAGGCATCCACAATAATCCGGTTGTGTATGATTGGATGCTTTCCCTGGCGTGGCTGGATCAAAAAGCGCAGGTAAAGGATTGGATCCCCCATTATATACAAAGCCGGTACGGGCTCAGTAATGATACGCTTCGGCAGGCCTGGCAGATACTGCTAAAAAACGGCTTACCAAAGTTTTCCCAACCGGGAGGATGGTTTGCCCGAAGCCATATTTTGTGCCCGGCCGGCCTGGGGTATCGGGCACGTGTCTTTCCTGGGGAAGCCGCAAACGGAACTATGATACGGCTTTGTTCAGGGATGGGGTAAAACAATTCCTGTCTATCGGAGCCAATTATTTTACAAACGAAAACTGGCTGATTGATGCCGTCGATTTTTCAAGACAGGTCATTTCAAATAAGGGGGATGTGCTGTACAACGCGCTGGAGCAATCCTTTCGGCAAAAAAATGTTGACCGGTTCAAAAAAAATGCAGATGCGTTTCTACATTTGATTTTGCTGGAAGATTCGCTGTTAAGCCTCCATAAAGCGTTTAGTTTGAATCAATGGCTGGATGCTGCGCGTAAACAGGGACGCACGCATAAAGAAAAAGCATTGTTTGAATGGAATGCGAAAACATTGATTACCTATTGGGGAAGCAATGACCCCGAAACGGATCTGCATGATTATGCCAACAGGGAGATGAGTGGATTGTTAAGGTCCTTTTATTACCGGAGATGGGAGCTTTTTATGGATTATTGTATAAAAGAAATGAATGGGGAACCGGTATCGCCGCCTGATTTTTTTACGTTTGAAAAAAGCTGGGCATCAGACAGTAGTCATACGTCTCCCATCCGGTTTTCCGGTAAGGAAAGAAATGCTTTATGGAGCCGGTTGCAAGCGTGTTTGTGATAAGTTGCACTTAATGAACCACCGGGTGGTGTTTTCGGGAAGCGCTCGAACTGTGGCTGAAATGCTGATTGCTGCACCGGTAAATTAAAAATTGTATTGTTGTTACGATAATGTATAAAAGTTTATTTTTCCGGTTTTTATCTGAACGCTTAATTTTAAAAAATAATAGTAACCCGCGACACAAATGACAAATAAATTAATGCTTGCCCTGGTATTTATGCTGCTGCTGAAATGTACAAATGCGCAACAATACCTGCCCCTGGCTTCCCCAAAAACAGACTACATTGCAGATCTGGCCCTCATTTATCAGGGAGGTGTTCACCGCCCGGACTGGACGGCTGAGCAGATAGCACCCTATGTGTACCGGCAACGAGGAAAGAAGACTGATTTTTTATTTGACGGGTTTCTCTTCATTGAGTTTAAGAATGGAAAAGGGAAGGACTATTCCATCGGTTATGAGAAAGAACATGCCGGAAAGGAAGAATGGTCCTGGCTGCTGGACCGGAACTTTGAAAAAGGGAAAGCCATTCATGCATTAAATGATGTGCTGGCGGACCTAGCAAAAAAAGGAGTTAAGCCCGTTCGTAAACGAAAAGTGGTGCTGACCTTACCGGAGCCGATCCATAACCAAAAAGACTGGGGGATATTGGATGGAAAAATGCTGAGTTTCGATAATGAAGAAAACCGTTTCGAGGCTTGTAAATGGTATATTGATAACGCGCTGGAGCGCTGGCACAAGGCCGGCCTGAAGGAACTGGAGCTTGCCGGCTTTTACTGGGTGGCAGAGCAGAGCACGGGTGGAAAAGCGTTAATACCCCGTATTGCTGCATACATCCGTTCAAAAAAAATGAAATTTTACTGGATTCCTTACTGGAAAGCAGAAGGTCATGGTGCCTGGAAAGAGGCCGGTTTTGACGCAGCCTATCAGCAGCCCAATCATTTCTTTGACGAAAAAATAGCAGATAGCCGTATTGATGAAGCCTGTGATTTTGCAAAGCAACACGGCATGGGGATGGAGCTGGAATTTGATATGCGCGTGACGCAACCCGGTTTTGAGCGACGGTTGTTGGCGTATATCGACGGGTTTCAAAAAAAAGGCGTTCTTGATGAAGTAGCGATGGCATATTATGAAGGGGGCGACGGAATGATGAAGCTGGCTGGGCACAGCGATCCCCGGATGCAGGCATTGTATCAAAAACTTGCGACGATTATTGCCGGGCGTCAGCGGAAAGCCGATTTGGATTACAAACAACGGGCTGGGCATTGAGCACCAGCTTTTAGTTTTCGGCGATCAGTTATCAGTTCAGTTGCGGTCATTCCTTCGGGATGGTGTTTCAAGATTGGGGGATTATTCGGTCATCCCTTGTTGCGGATCCCTTGCGTTTAGACCGGGCGCCAGACCAACAGCTTTTAGTTTTCGGCAATCAGAACGGTCTGTACTTCCTGTGCGGTTATATGAAACAAAGCCCTGCTTGTTCCGTCCGCAGAATATGCTTATTTTAGTGCCCTCAAAAGTGATTGCGTTTCCTGCCGCCCCGTGGTGGTAATGTTTTTCGGATTGCTGCCGGTCATTTAAAAATAAAAATTAAACAGATGAAATCTTGCCGTTTTGTAGCATTATTATGCCTTGCCCTGAGGATTGGTTTTTCAACACCCGTATTTGCCGAAATAAACCTGCCGGCTGTGATCAGCAATAATATGGTATTGCAGCAAAAGGCAACACCGGCCATATGGGGCACTGCGGGCGCCGGTAAAACAGTAACAGTTCAAACTTCATGGAACAAAAGGACCTATCAGGCGAAAGCCGACGCTTCTGGCAACTGGAAGATCCGGGTGAACACACCCTCTTTTGGTGGTCCTTATACGATCCGTATTACGGAAGACAATACGGTCACATTGGAAAATGTGCTGATCGGCGATGTATGGTTGTGTTCCGGTCAGTCGAATATGGAAATGCCGCTGGCCGGCTGGGGAAAAATTTTAAATTACGAGGCAGAGATTGCCAGGGCCGGTTATCCATCGATCCGGTTATTGCAGGCCACGCATGTTACCGCAAACCAACCTCAGACATTGTTAACGGTACGCAATAGCGGATGGGATGTGTGCACGCCCGCAACCGTGGCGGAGTTTTCTTCTGTGGCTTATTTTTTTGCCCGGGAGATTTATGAAAAAACGAAGATCCCCATCGGGCTCATCCACAGTTCCTGGGGTGGCACAATTGCAGAGGCCTGGACCAGCTATGAAACCCTGCAGCAATTGCCGGATTTTGCCGCTGCGGCGCAGAAAATAAAAGCAACACCCAATGTAGATCCAAAGACCTTTGAACAAGTGTTCGCCGACTGGAACCAGCAACGGCTGGCTGCCGACAAAGGAATGGCGAACGGAAAAGCGATCTGGGCTGCAGCAGATCTGAATACGGCAGACTGGAAAACGATGCCGGTGCCGGGCCTCGTGGAAGAGAACGGGTTGCCCGGATTTGACGGCGTGATCTGGTTCAAACGCCGTTTGTCCATTCCTGAAAACTGGCCGGCAGAAGATCTGACACTGAATCTGGGGCCTGTTGATGATGATGATATTACCTGGTTCAACGGTGAGCAGATCGGCGCCACCAACGGATGGAATAAGGAACGGGTATATACCATACCGGCGCGATTGATAAAGAAGGGAGCCAACGACCTTACGGTGCGGGTAACCGATAACAGCAATGCCGGTGGTATTTATGGAACCCCGGCACAGCTTTTCATCCGGAATGGGGCAGGGCAGCGGATCGAACTGCCCGGAAACTGGTTGTATAAAGTGCCTTATGTATTGAAAGACCTGCCTCCGGCGCCGCAAAATCCCAATAATCCCAACCGGCCGACCGTGCTTTATAATGCAATGATCAACCCGATCATTGATTATACCATTAAAGGAGCTATCTGGTACCAGGGCGAATCGAATGCCGGAAGGGCCTATCAATACCGGACATTGTTCCCGGCAATGATCAAAGACTGGCGGTCGAAATTTGCATCCGGCAACTTCCCGTTCTATTTTGTACAATTAGCCAACTTTATGAAACGTGCAGATCAGCCGGGGGCTTCTGCATGGGCCGAGCTGCGGGAGGCGCAATTAATGACCACACAGGTTTCCAATACGGGTATGGCTACCATTATTGATATCGGTGATGCAAAGGATATTCATCCGAAAAATAAGCAGGAGGTAGGACGCCGGCTGGCATTGATCGCACTGAACAGGGATTATAAAAAGAACATCGAATACTCCGGACCGCGTTACAAAACACAAAAGATAACGGGCGACAGGATCGTGCTGACCTTTGATCATGCTGCAGGAATGAAGGCGGGGCAGGGTAAGCTCATGGGATTTGCTATTGCCGGAGCAGACCAGAAATTTTACTGGGCAGATGCCGCCATCAATGGATCCACCATAACGGTAAAGGCTCCGGAGGTGAAACAACCGGTAGCAGTGCGTTATGCCTGGGCCGATAACCCGGATGCCAATCTGGTGAATGCGGCAGGGCTACCGGCTTCACCGTTCCGTACAGACCAGTGGAACGGAATTACAAAAGGGGTGAAATGATTGCTGGTTTAGGATGCAGCGTTTCCGGTTGAAGCCGGCTAAGCGCCTTTTTCAGGTTTAATGTTTCACGTTGGATCCGCTTTTATGCTTGGTGAACAACTGAAAACTGTGACTGATAACTGAATACTAACAACTGAAAGCCCGGCGCAATCTCATTATATAACAAAAAATGCTTATTTTGTATAGAGATTTAAAATCTGGTTTATGAATAAGCAAATCAATTCCTGGTTCAGCCCATCCCTGCAAAAGGAGATGCCGGTCGTTTCTTATGGTCATTTTGGCACCGTATTGCTGCTGGTGCCTACAGCCGGGGCAGATTACCTGGAGTATGAGCGTTTTCAGCTGATCGACAGCCTCGCACCATTTATCAATGAGGGTAAATTAAAGATATACTCTATTGATAGTGTGAATAATGAAAGCTGGCTGAACAAAAACATGAACAATTGGGACAAAGCACAACGGCACGAGCAGTGGAATGCATATGTATACCATGAAGTGCTCCCGTATATAAAAATGGCATCGGGTGCGGATACGCCGGTATTCATCAGCGGCGCTTCCTTTGGAGCCCTGCACAGCATGAACCTGTTTCTAAAACGTCCGGACTTGCTGGCAGGCGTTATCGCAATGAGCGGCGTATATGATCTTACCTATTATTCCGAGGGGTTTATCAATGATACGGTATATTACAACAGTCCCTGGCATTATATGCCCAACCTCACGGATCACGAAATACTGGAACAGATCCGGAAAAGCCCGCATATTCATATTCTGACGGGAGCAGGTGCTTATGAAGATCCCAGAGCCGGAGGTGAATTTGCAAAGATCCTTTATGATAAAGGGATCTACTATGAATTTGATAACTGGGGCGAAAATTATAAGCACGACTGGCCTACCTGGAGGGAAATGTTGCCACATTATATCGGTACCCGGTTTTAAAAGTCATATTCCAGGTTTAATGTTTAAGGTTTCAGGTTGGGTTATTGCCTGATGTGAAACGCTCAATTTGCAGATGGTCTTCTGCTGAGATGAGATTATGGAGCAGGAACGGAATCGCTACTTTTATATTTAATATTCCTTATTGTTTATTTTACATTCCCCGGAGGGGAAAGGTTCCCGGTAGATCCGTTTGTAGGCTTGATGGACTTTTGTTCTGATAGCTGACTGTTGATTGCCAGATCATCGCGAACAGATCAATTGACGACTGACAGCTAAAAACAGGTTCCTTAAATAGGCTATACCAATCTCACATTGCCACATCTTCAAATTCGAATTACCGTGCAGGAATATATTGTTTCAGGAGTGTAGCAAATTTTTCCCCTTCAATCATACGGGCCCCCATGCTTTCGAGGTATTCCGAATATACCTGGCAGTCGATCAGTGCCACCTGTTCGTCTTGCAGATGCGCTACATATCGGGTAAATGCATAGCGGGAGGCATTGCTGACAAGACTGAACATGCTTTCTCCAAAAAATACCCGGCCCAGCCGGATACCATAGAGGCCGCCTACCAATGCTCCTTCCTTCCATACTTCGGCGCTATGCGCATATCCCTGTAAATGCAGCGCATGGTATGCAGCCACCACCTCTTCGGTAATCCAGGTGCCTTCCTGGTTGCTGCGCTTTACCTGCTGGCAGTGACGGATTACGGCTTCAAATGCCTTGTTTATTGTAAACTGAAATGCGTTTTTATGGATCAGCGACCGTACCGTTTTACTGCGCCTGAATTCATCGGGAAACAACACAAAACGCGGATCGGGGCACCACCAGAGAATGGGAGGCGTTTCATACCAGGGAAAAATGCCGTTGGCATAGGCCAGCAGTAACCGTTCGGAGCTAAGGTCGCCGCCCATCGCCAGTAATCCGTCCTTTTCAGCCAGGTGTACCGGCGGAAAATACAGTTCGTCTGACAACGCAAAAATAGCCATGAAACAGAAATAGGAGGTGTTGATTAGGAAACCAGTTCTTCGATCGTAGCGGAAATCCCCCGGTCGAGGATGGCGTTGCACATCGGTTCAAGATCTTCGTACTGTCCTTCTTTAACAGCGTATTTACCTTTGAAATGAATAAGGTAGGAACATTGTTCGGCCTGCTCATAACTATGCCCGCAAACCTCCATCAGGGTTTCAATTACCCATTCGAATGTGTTTACATCATCGTTCCACACGATCAGTTGCCAGGAGCTGGCCTCAGCCGTGAGCACATCGGTTTCGACCTCTGTTTTTGTAAACGGATTGGTACCGGCTAAACTCATGATACAAAGATAAATCATTCCGGATAAATCACTCTCTGGCAGCGCTTCTGGTAGTTGTAAAAAAAATTGTGAACCTTTTTTCTGTGAATTTTTTTTTGTTCACAGAAAAAAGATTCACATTTTGGCGGATCTGCGGGCGGGTAACTTTTCCGCTGATTTTCAGTCGGGTTCATCCTGATTTGGTCCACGTACGGGTAACAGGGCCGCATCCGGCAAATGGCGAATGGAATCCGGATGGATAAACCGCGTATAAAACAGACGGCCGGTCCACGCCGCCCGGCCGGACATCAAGACCCGGTTGACAGTGACACCGCCGGCAATCGATATAAAACGCCCAAACGGATATTGCCCGAACCAGACGCTCATAAAAGATACCGGGATTGCCGGCTAAGACGATTTTTAAATATGGACAATCACCCTTTAGAAATTGTTTTGTTGGAAAAACTCCAAAATTTTAAAGGAGGGTGCTCATGGCTGCGGTGCCATACAGGGCGGGTTCATACGCCTGCTTTTTATTGAAAAAAATCTAAAAAAAAGAAACAAAATCAGATATGTATTAAACACACAATACCGTTTGTGTAATTGTAAAAAAAATAACAGGTAATTTAAATTTAAAGCAATACTTTTATAGCTATTAAATGATTGTTTATTTTTTCACTAACGATTTTTAGATTTTTTTAAAAACAGTTTAATGGCAGAAAATAATACTTACGACGCGATCGTCATCGGCAGCGGGGTTTCCGGCGGATGGGCTGCAAAAGAACTTACAGAAAAAGGATTGAAGGTCATCATGCTGGAACGTGGTAAAAACATCGAGCATGTAAAAGACTATGTCAATGCCGGTAAGGCCCCATGGGAGCTTCCGCACCGGGGAAGCAAAACGCAGGAAATGATCAAAGATCACCCGGTGCTGAACCGCGACTATCCGCTCAATGAAACCAACCTCGATTGGTGGGTGGATGAAAAGGAATCGCCTTATACCGAAATAAAGCGTTTTGATTGGTTCCGCGGGTACCATGTAGGCGGTCGTTCGCTGTTATGGGGGCGCCAGAGTTATCGCTGGGCCGACCTGGATTTTGAAGCCAATGCTAAAGAAGGCGTTGCCGTTGACTGGCCGGTGCGTTATAAAGACATAGCCCCCTGGTATGATTACGTGGAGAAATTTGCGGGGATCAGCGGGAACCGGGATGGTATTCCGCATTTGCCCGACGGACAGTTTCTGCCGCCGATGGACATGACGATTGTAGAAAAGGATATCGCTGCCCGCATCAAGGATATTTATAAAGGATCGCGGCATATGATTATCGGGCGGGTGGCCAATATCACCCAGCCGTTACCAGGCCGTACCAATTGCCAGTACCGGAATAAATGCTGGCTGGGTTGTCCGTTTGGAGGCTATTTCAGCACACAATCATCTACCTTGCCGGCAGCCATGAAAACCGGTAACCTTACATTGAGACCCTGGAGTATCGTTACAAAGATTCTGTATGATAAAGATAAAAAGAAGGCAACCGGGGTGGAAGTGCTGGATGCTGAAACCAATAAGACCTATGTATACAATGCAAAGATTATTTTCTTAAATGCATCTACATTGAACAGTACCTGGATCCTGATGAACTCGGCCACGGATATCTGGCCGGGCGGGCTGGGCAGTTCCAGTGGCGAGCTGGGCCATAACCTGATGGATCATCACCTGGGCGTGGGTGCAGCCGGACGGGTGGAAGGGTTTGAAGATAAGTACACATTTGGACGCCGGGCCAATGGTATCTATATACCGCGGTTCCGGAATATGAATGGCGACAAGCGCGATTACCTGCGTGGTTTCGGCTACCAGGGCGGCGGCGGCCGCGGCCGTGGCAACGCCTCTGCAGAAGAGCAAACCATTGGCGTAGCCCTGAAAGAGTCCTTAACAGAGCCGGGATCCTGGACCATGAATATCGGCGGTTTCGGAGAGATCCTGCCCTACCATGAAAACCAGGTAACGCTGGATAAAAACAAAAAGGATAAATGGGGCCTGAATGTACTGGCGATTGATGCCGAGTGGAAGGAGAACGAACGGAAGATGCGCGTTGATATGAAGAACGATGCCATCGAAATGCTGGAAAAAGCCGGTGTTAAAGATGTAAAGGGCAGGGATGGCGATGGTACAATCGGCCGTGGAATTCATGAAATGGGCACAGCACGTATGGGCGCAGATCCAAAAACATCCGTGGTTAATAAATGGAACCAGGTTTGGGATGCGCCGAACGTATTTGTAACCGATGGTTCCTTTATGACTTCGGCAAATTGCGTAAACCCATCCTTAACTTATATGGCCTTTACTGCCCGGGCGGTGGACTATGCCGTTAATGAATTGAAAAAACAAAATCTTTAATCATAGAACCTGTAAGGTGTTACAGACCTTGCAGGTTTTTAAACTACAGATAAATGAACAGAAGAGAAGCTTTATCACGTGTTGGTATTTTGTTAGGAGGTACCGTTATTGGTGCTGAAGTTTTTTTGTCGGGTTGTAAAAATACGGCCGTTAAAGCCGGGTCTTTTTCACCTGAGATCGTTGCGCTGTTGGATGAAATAGGAGAAACCATCATTCCCACCACACCGGATTCTCCCGGCGCAAAAGCGGCGCAGATCGGTAATTTTATGAAAACCATCGTAACCGATTGTTACCGCGAAAACGAACAAAAAGCCTTCCATGAGGGCATTGGCAAATTGCAGGAAGCCTGCGAAGCAAAATACAAAAAAGGATTTAACGAACTGTCTGCAACCGAAAAAACCGCATTCCTGACGGAACTGGACAAAGAGGCGAAGGCATTTGTAAAAACGGATGCTTACAAAAAAGAAAAAGAAGCCTTCGATGCCAAACAGGATGAATGGGTAAAAGCAGAGGAAGCCAAAAAGAATTTTGGTGCAGTAAAGCTGAAGCAAAGCTATCCGCCGCATTATTTTTCCATGATCAAGCAGTTGACGCTGTGGGGGTACTTTACTTCTAAACCCGGAGCCACACAGGCCCTGCGTTATGTAGAAACCCCGGGAAAATTTGACGGGGCCTATCCTTATAAAAAAGGAGACAAAGCCTGGGCGCTGTAAAAATCCATATAACAGGGCACATCAGGTGGCGTCGCTGTTTATACCTTAATTGCCGCAGATCCGCTGATACCAATTGTGCTGTGGCGCAATCAGCGAATCTGCGGCTTTTTATTTCAATTGATTCAAATTTAAATTTTCAGCATGCATATCAACCGGAAAGAATTTTTGAAAAGAACATCTGTCCTGGCTGCCGGAGTTTTAGCCGGTCCTTCACTGATTGCCGGAACAGGAAAACCGAAAACCTATCCCATCTCGCTGGCGGAATGGTCGCTGCACCGCGCGCTGCAGAAAAAGCAGATCACCAACCTTGATTTTCCCCGGATTGCGAAGAAAGAATTCGGAATTTCGATTGTTGAATATGTGAACCAGTTTTTTAAGGATAAGGCAGAAGATACGGCCTACCTGAACCAGTTGCTTACGGTATGTAAGGATAACGGCGTTACCAACCATCTCATCATGTGCGATGGAGAAGGCGAACTGGGCAATACCAACGATGCCGAGCGGAAAAAAGCAGTAGAGAACCACTACAAATGGGTGCATGCCGCCAAATACCTTGGATGTAAAACCATACGGGTAAATGCTGCCGGTAATGGCAGTGCCGAAGAAGTGGCGAAAGCTGCGGTGGATGGGCTGAGCCGCCTGGGAGAATATGCCGCGAAAGAAAAAATCAACGTGATTGTGGAAAACCATGGCGGGTACTCATCTGATGGAAAATGGCTGAGCGGTGTGATGAAAACGATTGGTAAGAAAACAGTGGGCACGCTTCCTGATTTTGGAAATTTCTGCCTGAAACGCGGCGAGAACTGGAAATGCGTGGAAGAGTATGACCGCTACCTGGGTGTAAAGGAACTGTTGCCTTTTGCCAAAGGAGTAAGCGCCAAATCCTACGATTTTGATGCCAATGGCAACTGTATAGAAACCGACTATAAGCGGATCTTTGATATCATGAAAACATCCGGATTCTCGGGTATTGTGGGTATTGAATATGAAGGGAACGAGCTCAGCGAGTATGATGGTATCCGTGCAACGCTGGCCCTGCTGAAAAAAGTAATGAGCGGATCCTGACGGTAACCAGGATCTACAAAATAAGAAGCGGTCGTTTTTTGCACGGCCGCTTTTTGTTTATTGGAAACCGGTAAGCGACATATCCGGTTTGCAATTTCTTTCGAATCAAAAGCGGATCAGATCGAAGATTGGTTGCGAAATCGATAAAAGTGTTTTGGCATTTCCGGAGGCCGTTTATAGCATTAAAACAGCGATTTTATTCCTTATAAGAAATATTTGGTTACATTTATAACGGTCACATTACGCGATGGCGATCCTGGCCAATACTTGTTGTTGCGTATAGGTTGGACCTGTTTAAATAATGTTTTTACAAGTCAATGTAGCATTTACAATCCTTTTTAAAATGATGCAATTTACTTCGATGCTTTTTTTAGCGCTTCTGGCAATGAGCCACATAGAGTGTACCTCTTACGCGTCGACGGTTCCCGGTGTGCCGGAAAAGCCAGGAATTATTACAGGTGCCGATCAAACGGGAAAATATGTGCCTTATCTAAAAGGAAAACGGATTGGCCTGGTGGCAAATCAAAGTTCCATAATCGGTAAAACAAGCAGTGTAGACAGTTTATTAAGCCTTGGAATTAAAATTGTAAAAGTGTTTGGCCCCGAACATGGCTTTAGAGGTAATGCCAGCAATGGAGCGGTGGTGAGCGATGAAAAGGATGCTAAAACGGGCATTCCAATCATTTCATTATATGGCAGAAACGAGAAGCCAACTAAAGAACAACTGGCTGATATCGACCTTATGGTCTTTGATATTCAGGACGTGGGCTGCCGCTATTATACAAATATCAATACACTTGAATATGTGATGGAGGCCTGTGCCGAAAACGGTAAAGAACTGCTCATCCTTGACCGGCCAAATCCTAACGGATATGTAGTAGACGGCCCGGTGATGACGGAAGACCGATTTAAATCGGCCATTGGAATCCACTACACACCGATGACCCATGGTATGACAATCGGAGAATTTGCGCAATATCTGAACGGCGAAGGATATCTTAAAAAGCCCTGCAAAATAAAAATTATAAAAGTTGCCCATTACAATCATACCATGCCGTACGTACTCCCCGTACATCCTTCGCCCAATTTAAATACGCAGCAGGCTGTAATGCTTTTTCCCAGCCTATGCATGTTTGAAGGAACAGTTATTAATGAAGGCCGGGGAACGTATATGCCGTTTACCATATTGGGCGCACCCGCGTTGAAAGACAAATATTCATTTTCGTACAAGCCGGTAAGTATTCCGGGATGAGTGAGCGACCCAATCACAAGGACACCGTTTGTTATGGGCTGGACCTGCGCAATTATGATATAAACAAGCTTCGGCAAAGTCGGCAGATTAATTTAGCATGGGTCATTGAATTATACAATGCCTACCCGGATAAAGCCCGTTTCTTCACTCCCGGAAGAGCGAATCAGGATATATCCGCCTTTGATCTGCGCATTGGTACCAACCAGTTACGAAAGCAGATCATAGCAGGTGTATCGGAAGCAGATATTCGAAAAAGCTGGGAACCCGGGCTGCAGAAATTTAAAGCGATACGGGCAAAATATCTTTTATATCCGGATTAATAAATGCCTTTTTATACAGGAAGGATCAGGTGTTTTAACAGGTCGGGCATTTCTCTGTAACAGCCGGATATTATCCCCTGATGAATTGCAATTCCCATCATCGGACGCATAAGCCGCTTCTTCGGCCTTTGATAAATATAAAATCAGTAATTTGCTAAAGATTTGCCAGAAGAGAACACGGAACTTCTAACCAGGTGGCAATAATTTTTGATATGGAAGTGTTTATAAGAGCGGCTACACCGGAGGATGCTGAAATACTTTTAGAATTTGAGCAAAAGATTATAGAGGCGGAGCGGCCTTTTGATGATTCTTTAAAAGAAGGGACCATTCATTATTATGACCTTCTTGAACTGATCCGGTCCCCGGCGGCCACTGTGCTCCTTGCTGTTGCCGGTGACGAAATCATCGGTTCCGGTTATGCAAAAATAGTACCGGCAAAGCCCTACCAGCAATATAAGGAATATGCCTACCTGGGGTTTATGTATGTAAAGCCCGCTTTCCGGGGTAGGGGGGTAAACCAGCGGATCATACAAGCCCTGCTTGAATGGGCTAAAGCAAAAGGGCTGAAGGAGGCGCGGCTGGAGGTTTACGAGGAAAATATAGCCGCAAAAAGATCGTACCAGAAGATCGGTTTCCGTGCCAACCTGCTGGAGATGCGACGGGCGTTGTAGTTGTTCTTTATACCGGATAATCCCTTCATTGACTGATACCGACCCTGTAATAGGATCCGTTACCCGCAGCGGCAAACGCTTCGTTAAGATGGTCAAGCGCAAAAGTAGCGCCAACCAGTGCGTCAAATGGATAATCATGCTGGTGAAGTGTTATGAAACCTACCGCAGCCTCCAGGTCAGGAATCGTGTAGTTATGAAGTCCTTTGATCGTTAGTAGTTTTCGTACCACCATTTCTGCATTGACCCGTGTGGCGGGCTGGGTAAATACCGCACCTACCCAAATAGCGCATCCGCCGGTGGAAAGTAATTCCAATCCTTTTGTCATCACCTCCGGCCTGCCGGTAGTGTCAATCACCACGTCGATCTTTTCTGTTGCTGAAAGCCGGGCATCGATTTCGTGCGTCGTCAGGTTGCTGGAGAATGTTTGCGTGATTCCGAATTTTTTTGAAAATGCAAGGCGATCCGGGTGCTGATCCAGGGTATATACATGGGCGGCTCCTCCCGCTTTTGCCATGGCGCACGCCGAAAGTCCGAGCATACCGGCGCCGGTAACCAGGATGTTTTTGCCGGCCACACTGCCCGCCAGTCGCAGGGCGCCGGCAATGGTAGCATGCGTACAATTGATGGGCGCTGCTATTTTGGGGTTGATCGCATCCGGTAGTTTAAAAACTGCCGTTCCCTTTTTTAACAGGCAATGACTCGCAAAGCCGCCATTGAGGCTATCCGTATCTGAAAATTGCTGATGCCCGTATTTATAAAGGCCGGGTGATTTTTGAGGCATGCCTTTGCGTGCCATTTCGCTGGTGGCGTCAACGGCATATACGCACCAGGTAATGAGGTCGCCGGCATATAACGGTATTCCGGTATCGTCTGTATGCTTACCTGTTCCGCAAACTGCAATGCGGCCAATGATCTCATGTCCCAATACACAAGGGCATGGGGCGTTGCGTCGTCCGGAATACGTGTGAAGGTCACTGGTGCAGATTGTGGTATAGGTGATCTGCACCAGTATCTCACCCGGACCGGGGTACGGAAGACTGGATTGTTTTTTCCGGAACGGCTGGCCGGTGCCGGTGAATACCATGGATGTTGCCTTGGGGGTCATGTGTTTTGTTTTACTATTTGTAATATTTTGAGCGTCTGGCCTGCCCGCCCGGCCCGCCTGTTAACGATGGTTCAGTAAAGTAGGCTTACACCAGCGTTTGCGGGGCTTTTTGTTTCCGGTTGAAAGTTGATGATTTGATTTTATTCTATTTAATGTTCTGTTTATTAGAATGTTGTGTTGATTGTTTTGCAAGAATACTGAAAATGCGATAATGCTCCCTGGCTTTACAATTCGTTAACTTTAAGTTGATACGGGCATAACAAGCCGCGTATTTGAATGGTTTAATTTTGATTGCTCAATCGCAATTTCATGCTTTTTGTTGAAAAAAAAATTACAAATAGTAAAATTCAGACGGTGTGGATGGTGCTCTCCGTATTTTTGTGTTATACCGCCATGTACGCCATCCGGAAATCGTTTTTAGCCGGGCAGTTTACCGATCTTCATCTGGAGTATGGGCTGGATGCTAAAACGATGCTGGTGATCAGCCAGGTACTGGGGTATATGATTTCCAAATTTGCGGGAATTAAAGTGATCTCGGAAATGCAACAGGAAAAACGCAGCCGCTGGCTGATCGGACTGGTAGCTTTTGGGCTGTTGATGTTGGGTTTGTTTGCGGTAGTGCCACCATCTTCGAAATGGATCACGATTTTCTTAAATGGAATACCGTTGGGAATGGTTTTCGGAATCGTATTTTCATACATTGAGGGCCGGAAGAATACAGAGTTACTGGCAGCAGCGCTCAGTGCCACCTTTATTTTTTCAACCGGGTTGGTGAAGACTGTTGGGTTGCTGCTGATGGAGCGTTTTCATCTGAGCGAATATGAAATGCCATTTTGGACCGGCCTGCTGTTCTTTCCGTTGTTTCTGGTATCTGTGGTTATTTTGAATCAAATAAAAAGCCCCGATGAAACGGACAAGAAACAGCGAACACAACGGGTGCCAATGTATGGCAAAGACCGGCGGCGGTTTTTGCTCCAGAACGGATGGGGATATCTTGGACTGGTGGCCATTTATATCCTGCTCACCATCATAAGGGATCTAAGAGATAATTTTATCGTAGAATTCTGGTCAGAACAGGGAATGGCCGGTACTCCGCAGGTGGTAACGCTTACAGAAATCCCAGTGGCTGTTGTTGTATTGATGGTAGCTGCAGCCGGTATATGGGTGCGCAACAATAACAAGGCATTTGGAATCGGAATGACCCTGGTTGCCGCAGGAGCGGTATTGGTGCTTCTTTCTACGTATTTATTTTATCGGTCGATGCTGTCACCCGTTTGGTGGATGATATTGTCAGGCATTGGTGCTTATCTGCCCTATATCCTGTTTCATTGCCTCATTTTTGAACGGCTGGTAGCCTTGCTGCAGCTTAAAGGGAATGTAGGCTTTTTATTTTATCTGGCAGATGCTTTGGGCTACCTGGGTAGTGTGGTGATCCTGCTGCTTAAAGAAGTAGTTGGCGTAAAACAGAGCTGGACCCGGTTCTTTATTTCAGTGGACATTCAATGTGCCGTGTGCATCCTGCTGCTGGCAGGATTTGTACGCTGGTATTTTGACCGGCGCGTTATGCGGAAAGACCAATGCGTGGCGCCGGCAGCATAGCATAATGATGAATAACAAAATAATGAATAAAAAGTACGATTTGATCATTGTGGGGGGTGGTGTGCTGGGCGCATTTCATGCTTACCATGCTTTGGAGTTGGGCTTAAGTGTTGCGCTTATTGAAAAAGACCGGCAGCCGCAGCACGCCACCGTTCGGAATTTCGGGCAGGTGGTGCCTTCCGGTATGAATACCAAATGGCAGCTTTACGGAAGGGAGAGTCTTCGGATTTATAAAGAGATCCAGAACCGGTTTGATATTTCGGTGCGGCAAAACGGATCGGTATACCTGGCTTCCAATGAAGCGGAGGTGCAGTTGCTTGAAGAACTTCGTTGCATCAATCAAAAAAACGGGTACGCTTCGCAGTTACTGAGCACGCGGGAATGCCTGGAAAGATACCCGGGGCTAAAGCCGGAATATGTAAAGGCGGGTCTGTTCTTTCCGGAAGAAGTAACGGTAGAACCCCGGGTAATGATCGGTCGGTTATTGGCCTACCTGGTCGGAGACAAGGGCTTGGATTATTATAATGATACCCTGGTATTGAATTGCACGGCCTTAACAGACGGCGTGGAGGTGCATACAGCCGCGGGCGCTATCTTTTATGCCGCAAAGGTAATCATCTGCAGCGGGGCAGCGTTTAAAACCCTGTACCCGGCTCTGTTTGCCGGAAGTGATCTTGAAGTATCGAAGCTGCAGATGCTGCAAACTGTTCCGCAGAAAGGGTATGTACTAAATGGTTCGATCCTGACCGGCTTGTCGATAAGAAGGTATGAGGCATTTTACGAATGCTCTTCGTTTGCGAACATTCAATCAAAAGAAGACCCCGGTTCCTTTGAAAAGAAATGGGGCATTCATATTTTGTTTAAACAGGCAACGGACGGCTCCGTAATCATCGGAGATTCGCATGAGTATGCCGACGCGGCCAATGCCGATGCCCTGGGTTTTGACCTGCGTGCCGATATTGATGCATTTATGATTGCCGAAGCAAAAAAAATCATAGAACTGCCCAGCTACGAGATTCAGCACCGGTGGTATGGAATCTATTCCCAATGTAAGCGGCAGGACCTGTTTCAGCATACGATCGATAAGCACATTCATATTGTTACTGGTATTGGAGGAAAGGGAATGACGGGGAGCGCGGGATTTTCAAAGGAACATATAAAGCAGGTATTTAATTTAAATGAAAAGTATGAGCAATATTAAGATGGTTGTTCTGGATATGGCGGGCACCACCGTGGATGAAAAGAACCTGGTATACCATACGGTATTAAAAGTGATCAATGACCAGGGATTTGATCTTACGCTGGATGATGTACTGTTGCATGGCGCAGGAAAAGAGAAGTATAAGGCCATCACCGATGTACTGGCGGCCTGTACGGATTTAGCACCGGTAACCCCGGTGGCCGATCAGGCCTTTGCGGCGTTTAAAGAAGCGCTGGAACTGGCTTATGATGAACAGGAGGTCGGTACGTTTACCGGGATGGAACTCTTTTTTGAAAAAGTCCGGAGTCATGGAATTCTTGTGACGCTGAATACGGGATATGACCGGAAGACTGCTATCAAACTGATTGATAAACTACATTGGCGGGTAGAACAGGATTTCGATCTGTTGATCACAGCCGATGATGTGGAAAGAGGCCGTCCCTTCCCGGATATGATCGAACATGCAATGAAGCGGTTCGGGATCACGGATGCGGGATTTGTATTAAAGGCCGGCGACTCTGTGATCGATATTGAAGAAGGGAAAAATGCTGGTTGCGGTATCACCGTAGGGGTATTGAGCGGTGCCCAAACACGGGCACAGCTGGAACAGGCGAGGCCGGATTATATATTCAATGCCGTAACCGAGCTGGATGCGATTCTTTTGAATGGCTAATGTTTGTTCCGGGGAGCTCAATCCTGCCGGGGAAGGAAGAAATACATCACAAGCATTTTAGCGGAGACGATTCCCGTGTTCACCGGCACATGCGGGATGCGCCCGTCAAAGAAAAGTGCATCACCTTCCTTAAGCAATACTTCTTCATCCCCGATTTGATACAGGCATTCGCCGGATAAGATGTACTTAAACTCAAAGGCATCTGTTTCTACCTTTTCCCTTTGTGAGCCGGGTTGTACTTCCAGCAGCAATGCCTCAAAGCCAACGGATGCAACCTGTTTGCCAAGAAGTGAGCGGTATTCAAAGCCTTTTGCCTCATCCTCTTTTTCAATAACAGTATGATCTTCCCTGCGGGAAACGATAAAGCTTTTCGCACCGGATAACGGGATGTCTTTAAAGAAATCAGGAACAGCAATATCCAGTACGTTGACGATGCTGAGCAAAACGGGAAGTGAGGGGATTGTTCTCCCGTTCTCAATACGGGAGATCAGGCCGTTGCTCAGGTCTGCTTTGCCTGCAATATTGTTAATGGTAAGCCCTTTCTTTTTGCGGATCTCTTTGATGCGCTTCCCGATACCGATAAGATAATCGTCCATATTTTATAAATGCTGATCAGGGCGAAAATACGATCCTGTGGGGAATGAAAAATATGGAGTGGAAAATTTTAAATGTTGAAGTGATGATTTCATTACAGCTTCGGAGTCTTTTCCTTTGAAGAAATAAACATCGTATTATAAAACGGATCTTCCGTTGAAGTTTAAACGTGAAACCTTGAACCTGCAACCGGTCTATCCCTCAATCAATTCGCTCAGCTCCAGCCAGCGCATTTCTTTTTCGTCCAATAGTTGGGTGATTTCCCCGATCCTGCGGGACAGGGATTCCAGTGCTTCAAAATCCGTATTGCCGGCGGATAGCTGGGCCGTGATGGATTCCTTCTCGGCGCTTAGCGCGGCAATCTCTTTTTCCAGCAGTTCGTATTCTCTTTTTTCTTTAAAAGATACTTTTTTGCTAACTGGTTTTTGGGAAGGGGCGTCCGCAGGGGAAGTTCCTTTGGGCGGAACCGCTGCGGAAGGCGGTGGATTCTTTTCCTGCAGGCGGTATTGGGTATAGTTCCCGGGAAAGTCGGTGATCACACCGTCTCCTTCAAAAACAAACAGGTGATCCACCAGGCGGTCCATAAAATACCGGTCGTGGGAAACGATCAGCAGGCAGCCGGGGTATTCACTCAGGAAGTTTTCCAGTACGGAAAGCGTGGGAAGGTCGAGGTCATTGGTCGGCTCATCCAGGATCAGGAAATTGGGATTGCGGAACAAAATGGAAAGTAAATGCAACCGACGTTTTTCACCCCCGCTTAATTTGCTGACATAGGTGTATTGTTTATCCGGGTCGAAAAGGAATAGTTGCAGGAACTGGGAGGCGCTGAGTGTGCTTCCATCGGCCAGTGGAAAATTCTCCGCAATGTTCTTTACAAACTCGATCACCCGCATGTCCTCTTTTAGCACCAGGCCCTGCTGCGAATAATTTCCGAATACCACGGTGTCACCTACGTTGATCTTGCCACTGTCTGCCTGTTCCACGCCCTGCAGGATGTTGATAAATGTTGATTTGCCCGCGCCGTTTTTCCCGATCACGCCCACCCGTTCGCCTTTTTTAAACGTGTAATCAAAGCCGTTGAGTATTGTTTTAGTGCCAAAGGATTTGTATACTTTTTTTAGCTCTACGATCTTTCCGCCCAGGCGGTTCATTTTCATCTGCAACTGTACCTGATCATCGGTTACCTGTTGTTTGGCGGTTTTTTCAATATTGTAAAAATTATCTTCCCTGCTTTTCGATTTGGTGGTGCGGGCTTTGGGCTGTTTGCGCATCCATTCCAGTTCGCGGCGGTAAAGGTTCTTGGCTTTATCAATGGAGGCATTCAGGTTTTCGATACGCTGTGCCTTTTTATCAAGATAATATTCATAATCGCCCCGGTGTACATACAATTCACCGCCCTCTATTTCCCAGATCTCGTTACAAACCGCGTCCAGGAAATACCGGTCGTGGGTGACGAGTACCAGGGTTACGTTTTCCTTTCCGAGAAAATGTTCCAGCCATTCCACCATGCCCACGTCCAGGTGGTTGGTTGGTTCATCCATAATCAGCAATACATGTTTGTGCTCAAAGCCGATGTCGATCAGGGTGCGGGCAAGTGCAACTCTTTTTTTCTGTCCGCCGCTCAGGGTGTTTACTTTCTGATCGAGCTGATGGATATTGAGTTTGCCGAAGATCTGTTTCACCCGGGAATCAAAATCCCAGGCGTTTAGTTCATCCATCCGAACGAGCGCCTGGCCAATACGATCTGCGTTGCCGCTTTCGCTGGCCAGCTCATACTCCCGGATGGCTTTTACGGTGGGATGGTCATGGAAAAAAATATTGTCGGAAACGGTGAGTGCCTCTTCCAGGTCGGGTTCCTGTTCAAAAAGGATCACTTCTACGTCTTTGTGGATCCATAATTTACCGCTATCCGGTGTTTCCTTTCCGGCCAGAATTTTTAACAGGGTAGATTTGCCTGTACCATTGCGGGCAACTATGGCTACTTTATCACCCTCTTCAATATGAAATGAAATATTTGAGAACAGGGGTTGGATCCCGTAACTTTTTCCTAATCCTTCCGCAGAAACATAATGCATCCGGCAAAGGTAAGGAAGTTCAATGTTTAAGGTTTAAAGTTTAAGACAGCCCGCGCATAAAACGGTGCTAAAAAAACTATACAGTAAGCCGCTATCAATCTTCAAAAGTTTGTTAAGGCAAGCGGAATGCGTAAGTGGTGAAACCTTGAACCTTAAACTTTAAACGCTCTTTATGAGCCCCCCGTCGATGGCAATACTGGTTCCGGTAATATAGGCAGCCTGTTCCGAAGCGAGGAAAGTAACCAGGTTTCCCATCTCTTCGGGTTTTCCCAATCGCTTCATGGGTATGGTTTCCAGGGCCTGGGCTTTGTAGGTTTCCAGCGGCAGTCCTTTAGCAGCAGCTTCCCGCTCGTATAGTTCCAGGATACGGTCGGTTTCAAAGTTTCCGGTAAGGATATTATTTACAGTAATATGGTCTTTTGCTACCTGGGTAGCCAGGGTCTTGCCCCAGGTGACTACTGCCGAGCGGATGGTATTGGACAAAGCCAGTGCTTCAATCGGTTCTTTCACAGAGCGGGAAGTGAGGTTGATGATACGTCCGAACCGGTTGGTAATCATCTGTGGTAATGCTTTTTCGGTGGTATATTGAACCGTTCGGAACAACAGGTTAAATGCGGTTACATAGTCGGCGTCTTTTTTTTCAAGCGCCGTGCCCGGACTGGGCCCGCTGGTATTATTGACCAATATATCAACCTGGTTGGCTGCAAAATAGGCGTCAACCGTTTGTTTATACGCATCGATGTCTGAAAAATCGGCAACGATGTACTGATGTTGCTGTTGCTCCGGGCGCGGCAATGCCGCCTGCAGTGCTTGCAATACCGCTTCTCTTCGGGCCACGAGGGTTACGGTGGCCCCGGAAGCCGCCAGTTGTATAGCAATGGCTTTCCCCAGCCCGCTGCTGCTGGCGCCCACCAGCGCCTTTTTGTCTTTTAAAGAAATTTGCATACTGATCTATTGAATAAGGGATCCCTGCTTTTTCAAAAGCGCGAAAAATTGATCCAGGTTGGTGCCCAGGCTCTTCTCAAAAGAAGCTTTCAGGTCTTCCGGCTGCGGGTGTTTGTTGTTCCAGGTGTTAAAGTAATCGCGGAAGGCCTGGTCTACCTTATCCTGGCCAAACCGGCGTTCGAGCAGATACATCCAGATGGAGGTTTTGAGATAAGAAACCAACCCGTAATCTTCGGAGGTTTTAAAATCAGCGGCAGGCTGCTCAATTGCACTTTGCATAGGAATCTGTGAAAGTGCAAAATAAATCCGTTCCTGGAACTCCGGCACCGGCAGTTTTTTGATGGCTTCCGGTATCGATTCCCGGGCCACCGAATTGTAGTGGTATTTTTCTGCTTCGTACCGGAACTGGTAATACGTATTCAATCCTTCATCCTGCCAGGTATGTGCGCGCTCATTAGACCCCAGCATGCTCATAAACCAGTTATGACCAACTTCGTGAGCGATAACGCCATCCAGGTATTCCTTTGTAGCATCCGGACAGGTGATCAATGTAATCATCGGGTATTCCATACCCCCGCTGGAATTATTTTTTGGACCCTCAAACGCCTGTACCGTCGGGTACTGGTATTCGCCAATCCATTTGCTGTAATGGTGTACAGCATCTTTTACATAATCGATGCTGTTGTTCCATAAAGTGCCGGGCTGGTTATGATAATAGGTAAAGGCATCCACTGTTTTATTCGTTAACCGGATCGTGTCGTACTGGATTACCAGGCCTTTTTCGGCAAACCATGCAAAGTCCGGTACGTTTTCTGCCTTGTAGGTTAGCGTTTTCAGTCCCGCTTTTGTCGGTTTGTAAAGTTTGGGCGAAGCATTCCTGCCAGCAGCATTCATGGCGCCCACCGATTTGTACCGCTCCAGCTCTTCCTTGTCCTGCAACACCCCGGTGGCGCCCACCACATAATCAGACGGCAATGTTATTTTCACCTGGTAATCGGCGTATTCGCTGTAAAACTCACCCATATCCAGGTAAGGGAATTCATGCCACCCGCTTTTATCAAATACAGCCGGTTTGGGATACCACTGGCAGATCATGAACTCGCCATCGGCAAAGCCGGATCTTGAAAAATAGGAGGGCAGTTTTACATTGAAATCAGTGGTAATAGTCACAGTTGCCCCGGGTTTTAAAGGCTCGGGCAGCAATACCTTTATAATGTCGATGTATTCCGGGTTGGAATGCGGTGCTGTTTTCGCCGGCTTCCCGTCCACCTTAAAATTAAGGCCGTCGATGGAACCATAAGTGACAGCATCCAGTTTTTCAGTCCGTGAAAGATCGCTCCGGATCTGTTTAAACAAAGCTGTAGAATCGTTTTTGTAGGCATTGGGCCAGATATGGTACCAGATAAAATGGAGCGTTTCCGGCGAATTGTTTTTGTATTGGATGGCCTGTTTGCCCGTTAAGGACCGGGTTTTATCATCGAGGGTTACCTGCATATCGTATTTCAGGTGTTGCTGCCAGTAACTGTCCTGGGCAAAACCAACAGTGACAACAAGGGTAAGGATCAGCGTAAAAATCTTCTTCATGCACACATTTTTTTAAAGATAGCTAAAAAATGGCAGGGGAATAGCATAAACGGCTGGTTTTAACGCAGGGTTTAGAAGCCGGAAGGCAGGAAAAGAAAAAAATCTTTTTCGGGGATAGGGGGAAAAGCACTTTCGATTGTATTCAGTAACAGCGCTAGTATATTTGCAGGTTAGAATGGCTTTGGACCAGGCTCAATATAAACATGTTTTTGATCTTCATTATGAGGCATTGTACGGGTATGCCTGTTCCATACTGAGATCGGAAGTGTATGTGGAAGATATTTTACAGAATATTTTTATAAAGCTTTGGGAAACCCGCAATACCATACAGGTGGTATCTGTAAAAGCATACCTGTATACAGCAGTGCGCAATGAGTGCCTTAATCAGCTAAAGCACAAAGGAGTGCAGGCGGTATACGCGCATACGGCAAAGGTTACTGGAACGGAAGCCGACCACGGCAATAGGGCGGAGCAAAAGGAGTTACAGGAGCATATCCAGGGTCTTTTAGATCGCCTGCCTGAGAAATGTGCTACCGTTTTTTATATGTGCCGGCAATTGGGACTGAGCTACCGGGAGGTGGCGGAGGAACTGGACCTGTCGATAAAAACGGTGGAAAATCATATGACCAAAGCATTGAAGTTCCTGCGCGGCGGCCTGGCAACCTATCTGGTAAGCCTGCTGTTTTTATTCATTTATCAACTTTTCAATGTATAAGATATGGAGCATAAACTGATAGCCTATCATGAGCAGCTGTTGGATGCTTCGGAACGGAAAGCGGTGGAGCAATGGTTGCGGCAGGATCCTGCGCATCAGGGCATTTATGACAAAACCATCCGGATATGGGAACAATCCAGGAATCCATTGGCGTATACCTATTATAACAAGGAGCGGGCCTGGGATAAGATCCAGGCGCAGATCGATCAGGTTCCTGCAGCGGCGGGCCGCGGCCGGTTCGCTGCTTTAAAATGGTGGCAGGTGGCTGCTGTTGCGGCCTCTCTTGCGGGGATCGTATTGTTTTTCCTGGTATGGTTGCGCCCGGAACCGCGGGTATATATTGCCGATGCCGGCACCCGGGAATTGCATTTAAAAGATAACAGCACCATTGAACTATACGCGAACGGTGTGCTGGAAGTAGACCGGGCGTTTAACAGAAAAACGAGAACTGTAACCTTAAAAGGCGATGCGCGTTTTGATATTGCCCGCAACCCCGATAAGCCGTTCATTATTCACAATAAAAAGATGGAGGTACAGGTACTGGGTACTGCCTTCACCATACAGCAACGCATGGCGTTTAATACCGTGTATGTACATTCGGGGAAGGTAAAAGCAACGCTGGGGAATCAGACTGTAACGGCGGTGGCTGGTCAAAAGATTGTACAGGATAACAAAACCCGTCAATTACTGCTGCGAGAAATCCAAACGCCGATTGAATCCGTATTGAAAACGCAAACCATTCGCTGCAATAATATGCGCATCGACAGCCTGGCGAATATTTTGAGGGAGCTTTATAATGTAGATGTTCAGTTCGATCCGGCTATTGGCAGCAAACGCATTACAAGCACCTATTTATCCTATGAATCTCCGGAGCAGGTAATGGAGAACATCGCACTGATGATCAATGCTACCTGGCGTAAACAAGGCGACCATTATATCATTACTAAATAAACCTTTTTGAAAAAGTTCCTTTTTACCGTACTGCTGTTTATTTCCGGCATCTGGGCCTCGGCACAGCCGGCTATGTTGCAAAAAGTGATTACCGTCGATTTCAGAAACATCACGATGTATGATGCACTGATGCAGATTGAAGCCAAAGCAGGGTTTTATTTTTCTTATGATAACCAGCTGATCAAAAACCAGAAACGGGTGTCGTTTACGGCAGCCAATAAACCGGTGTATGAAATCCTGGATCTGTTGTTTGATAACGAATATCAATACATCATTCAGAATAATAAGGTTGTGATCCGCAAAAAAGAAGTGCCACATATTGTGGTGCGGGGCCGGTTTGTGGATCAAACGGATCAAACGCCGGTGGCCTATGTTAGCGTATACATACCGGAACTGCAGATCGGAACCATGTCGGATGAGCAGGGGTTCTTTTCATTGCGGATACCCCTGGCGCAGCACCTGGCATTAACGGTTAACCGTGTTTCCTATTACGATACGCTGTTGACGATCGATAGCAGGAATAACCCCGAGCTGACCGTTCCGCTGGCGCCCCGGATCATGGAGGAAAATGAAGTGCTCCTTAAATCGGTGCAGCGGCACTGGCTGGCCCGCAGGCTGATTGGTACACGGCAGCGGCTTAGCAGTATCAATCTTAAGAATTATTTTTATCAGCAGAAATTCCAGCTGGGCCTGCTGCCGGGCATTGCCACCAAAAATGTACTGAAGGGTCAACAGGAAAATAAACTTTCTTTTAACGTATTGGGCGGATATGCCGCGCAGGTAGATGCACTGGAAATCGGGGGGCTGTTTAATATCGTACAAAAACATGTGCGGTCGGTACAGGTGGGCGGCCTGGCAAATCTTGTGGGCGGCAGCGTAAACGGGGTGCAGATCGGTGGGTTGTATAATTATGTCGGCGACACCGTACGCGGTTTGCAGATCGGTGGTCTGGCAAATGCCGATAAAAACGCTGTAAGCGGTGTGCAGATCGCCGGCTGGTATAATGAAAGCAAGTCCTTCACCGGTTTACAGATCGGGGGCGTCGTAAACCATGCTGCAAGGGTTGGAAAAGGAATGCAGCTGGCGGGGATTGTAAACCATACTCCGGTTTTTGAAAGCGGTCTGCAGCTTTCGGGGTTGGTAAATATTGCCGGCGCGATAGGCAAAGGCGTTCAGCTTTCCGGCCTGGTAAACTATGCAAAAAAAATCAACGGTCTGCAGGTGGGCGTGTTCAATATTGCCGATACACTGCAGGGCGTAGCCCTGGGGCCATTTAACTATCAGCGGAACGGTAAGCATGCTTTCTCCGTGTCGGCGCAGGAAAACGGCCAGATTAATATCAGTTATAAATCGGGCAGCAAGGCCTTGTACAATATCCTGCAGGTCGGCTGGATTAACGCGCATACTCCGGTGACTTATTACCTGTTTGGGTACGGACTGGGCAGCGAATGGACCCTGAAGCGGAATGTAAAAATGGCGGCGGAGCTGGTGAGCTTGTTTTATACACCGGCTCATGGCTTTGATACTGACTATAACAATATCTGCTTCCAGCCTGTATTCATCTGGCAGGCTCATAAAAAACTGCAGTTGTTTGCAGGGCCACGGTTGCAATACCAACTGCCGGCACAGAACGGTGCACCAGCAGCCTATGGCGGTTTTCGCACCAATATGATCGCTTTAAACAGGAGCGTGCACCATCCCCTGGATCTTGGCTGTATGGTAGGGGTCAATATTTTTTAACGAGGGAGTAGGGGTAAAACCACTTTAGGATGTATTACTGGTATACATTACTAAAGATATGAAAATAAAAAATTGCATTTTACTACCAGCATTTATCATTACAGGCTTACAGCTCGCTGCCCAGGAAGAAGCCGGAAAAGCGGTTCATCTGGGATTGGTTACCCCCATCAGTACCCAGGGTATACATGCCCGGGAAATAAGCCCTGCATTTGCATTGCATGCCTTACAGGGCGTTAACAGGGATAACAAAGGTGTTGCTATCGCAGGATTGCATACTACTCTTTACGGAAGCAACCGCGGGGTAATGGTCAGTGGTTTGATGAACCGGGTAAAAGGATCGGATAAAGGAGTGGCCCTTGCCGGCCTGGTGAATGCCGCTCAAAATGGAAGAGGCATACAGGTTGCCGGGTTGCACAACCAAAACACAGGCAACGGATTTTTACAGGTGGGCGGGTTAAGCAACAGTAGTCACTATAGCCTGCTGCAAATCGCAGGGTTGATCAACACCACGCATCATGCGGGATATCAAATTGCCGGACTTGTTAACAGGGCCAAAACGGTAAGAGGGTTCCAATTGTCTGGCCTGATCAATATCGCTGACAGTTCAGCATATCCTGTGGGTATTTTAAACTTCATAAAAAATGGCGAACAGCAGATCGGAGTGCAGGTGTATGATGATGTATCGGCAAGCGTGCTGCTGCGTACGGGTAGTTATAAAACCTATGGCATCGTTGGGGCTGGCCTGGCCAGGGATCGGAAAAAAACGGTGCTGCAAATGGAAACCGGGCTGGGATACCGGATCCCGCTGGCCCGCCGCCTGCGTATGAATACAGAAGCGGTGATTATGGCGCGTACCGATGTGCACAATTTCATCAGGCATGTTGAATCTTTAAGAGTGCTGGCAGGTTGGAAGATTACCCCGGCGCTGGAGCTCACCATCGGGCCGGCGATGTACCTTACCGAACAATCCGACTCAGAATTATTTGCGGGGCACTATATCTGGAAATTCAAAAAAAGGGAATCCTTCCTCCTCCTGGCGCCGGGAGCGGTGGCAGGGATTAATATCAGGCTTTAATTCATTCACCAAACATTTATAAAAATCAAAACAAATGAAACAAACGCTTTTTTTAGTTTTTATTGCTGTACTGTTCACCTTCGTCCAGGGCTGTAAAAAGGTGTATCCCGACGGGCCCGCGGTAAAAGAAACGCGCAATGTAGGAGGATTTGGAAAAATTGAAACTACTTTCAGTGCGCAGGTGGAGTACCGTACAGGCGCATCTAAAGTTGAAGTATTGGCTGCAGATAATATACAGCGGTACGTGATCACAGAAGTGATTGATGATAAACTGGTGATCCGTACACCCAACAATGTATCGATCAAAAGAGGCAGTGTGACCGTATATGTAACCGCACCCTCGCTCACTGCAATAACGCTTACCGGAAGCGGGAACTTTACGGCCGTTGATGAAATAGAAACCGGCGCCATAGATCTGGCACTTACGGGTTCGGGCAATATGACGATCGCCCGGTTAAAAGCAGGCTCAGTTAAATCCCGGCTCAGCGGTGACGGAGACATAAACATCAGCAATGGAGAAAGCGATATCCAGGACATAACCATCACCGGAAGTGGTAATTGCAATGCGCATCAAATGCAGAGCAGAGACGCAAAGGTAAGGATCACGGGCTCGGGCAATGCCAAACTGTGGGCAAAAGACCAGTTAAACGTAACCATCACCGGAAGTGGAAATGTACGTTACGCAGGCACACCTGTTGTTGCTGCCACTATTACCGGTTCGGGAAATGTAAAAGCACTTTGATGTTTGTATTAAAGCGGTAACCGATGAAAGCAGGGCTTGCCGGTTCGTGCAATACCTGCAGGTAACTCATATTGTTAACGTTTATTTAAATAGAAAATTGAAGGAGGCTTGATTAAAAACAGGATACCGGTTCATGGAAAAAACCAACATTCCAGCCCTGTAATCTTACGGCTCATCCATTATTGTTTTTAAAGGGTTGAAGACACATCTATGTTTGTAAAAAAAAATAGTTTATGAAAAAGATAGGGTTCTTATGGCTGCTGGTGCTGTATAGCAGCTTTTTAAACGCAGCAGCTCCGGCGGATTTTAAATTGGTAAAAACTTCTGACGGTATTGCGTTGTATGAACGGTGGGTGATGCATAATGGCAATAAGGTACGGGAGCTGAAGGTTTGTTTCAATGTTGCAGCTGCCGGGGTGTCAGATGTAGTATCGCTTTTGAAAGATGCCGGGAAGGGCAGCAGCTGGAATGTAAGATCCAGTCAGTATAAGGTTACCAAAACGCCCGATGAGCGTGTGTGGCTGAACTATATCCGTTATTCCCTGCCATGGCCGATGGAAGACCAGGATTGCAGTTTGAAATATTTTTATAACACAACGGCGGCAGCAACAGGGTCTCATACGATTTATTTTGAAAGCGTTCAGCACCCCAGGTTTAAAAATGTGACCCGTCTGGAAGGCACGTCGGGGAAATGGGTGGTCGATCAGCTGGAAAACCGGCAATCACGCATTACTTACCAGATTCTTACGAATAAAAGTGGTACGGTACCACGTTGGATCTCCGACCCGATTGTATACGATAACATCATTACAACAATGGTACGGTTTAAATCATTACTTCAGCATCATTAAAGAACTATGAATAAACATTACACGTTGATTACGGGTGCCAGCAGCGGACTGGGAAGTGCTTTTGCCCATTGTTGTGCCCGTTTGAAGATGCACCTGATCCTGATTGCCTTACCGGGAAGTTCTATTAAGGACACTGCAGGGGAACTGATCCGTTTGTATGGAATTGATGTGCGGGTATTTGAATTTGATCTTACGGACCGGGCAGCTTTTGAGGCGCATATTGCTATTATAAAAAAAGAATACCCGGTGCGTTTTTTGATCAATAACGCCGGCATGGGTGGAACCGTATCGATGCTGGATTGTGCACCGCAGCTGATCGATAAGATCATCCAGCTGAATATCGGCTGTACCGCTTTGCTTACGCGGGAGCTGTTGCCGCTGCTGTTACAACAGGAAAAGAGTTTTATTCTCAACATTGCAAGTATGGCGGCATTTTCCCCCATCGCTTATAAAACCGTTTACCCGGCTTCCAAGGCCTTTGTGTCTTCCTTCTCTTTAGGACTGCGGGAAGAACTGCAGGGAACGGGAATCTCTGTAAGCGTGGCCTATCCGGGGCCGATCATGACCAATTCCGATACCTCACGCAGGATCCTGCTCCAGGGCTACAAAGGCCGGCTTGGGCTTTTCTCCACGGCTGACCTGGCCGGCCGGATCATCCGGCAAACCCTGGCCGGCAGGGCGGAGATTGTTCCCGGATGGTGGAACCGGATGAACCATGCATTGATGGGAGTGATTCCATCAACGGTTAAAGTACGCCTGATCTCCGGTGCCATCAAACGTGAACTGCAATTAATACATTAAATATGCCCAAAGTACTGATTACAGGGGCCAGCGGCCTGCTGGGATATAATGCTGCGCTGGAATGCTGCAGAAATGGTTTTGAAGTGCGGGTGCTGATCCGGCGGTCTTCCAATACCAACCTGCTGAACGGACTTTTCTGTGAAGTTTATTATGGGACCGTTGAAGATGCCGCAGCGGTTAGCGAAGCGGTAAGCGGTTGTGATTATGTAGTGCACACGGCTTCCCTTACGGAACAATGGGGGATCAGGTTAACCGAGTATGAAACGGTGAACATCCGGGGAACGGAAAATATCATTCGCGCCTGCCTGCTTCACAATGTAAAGCGGCTGGTGTATATCAGCACGGCCAATACCATTGCTCCTGGTTCTCTTGAATATCCAGGTACTGAGCTAAACGCTTTCTCACTTTTTAAAATCAATTCACCCTATATCAACACGAAATACATTGCACAGCAAAAAGTGCTGGAAGCCGTGGTGGAAAAGGGGCTGCCGGCAGTGGTCCTGAATCCTACCTTTATGATTGGTGCCCACGATCAGAAGCCCAGTTCCGGCAAGCTGCTGAAATATGCACTGGGCAAGGGCCTCCTGTTTTATCCTCCGGGCGGAAAAAACTTTGTACATGTAAGGGATGTAAGCAGGGCTATTGTTTTTGCCTGCCTGCACGGGGAAAACGGCGCCTGTTTTCTCATCGCAGGTGAAAACCTGAGCTACCGCGAATTTTTCCGGATGGTAAACCGCCTGGCATGTCAGAAAACCGTAATGCTGCGAATTCCGGGCATTGCATTGAAGATCGGTGGATTGCTGGGTACGGCCATGGGCCGGTTGTTGGGCCGGCGGCTGAAATTGAATTATGCATCAGCATATTTGTTGTGTTTGCAGAATTATTACTCCGGTCAGAAGGCTTCCCGGGCACTGGGGCTGCGTTATACGCCCATAACGGTTGCGGTTGAGGAAGCATTGGAATGGTTTGAGAAAAACGACAATACGCGCGTATGATACTAGGGGCCCTGATACTGATGCTGCGGAAAATGACGCGCCGGCAAATAGAAATGCTGTTACAGCATGTGTTGGTCAAATACCTGGCGCGGATCATCATTCTTTATGGTTTTAGTGTGGTGTTCCGGTCTTTTGATATGTCGTTCACCGAGGCCGGCGGCGCATCGTTTTTCAGAGCGCAGTCCTTCAGTTTGATGTTTGTACTGCTGGGATTGCTGATCTGGACGGCCGGGGAACGTTTGTCCGGGTTCTTACAGCGACGTACGGCCAAAAAGAAATTTCCTTACACCATCATTCTTCCCTGCCTTGGGTTGGTAATATTTGGCGTATTGGCCGCGTTGCTGTTCGGACTGACCTATTCGTTTTTTGATATTTATTTTTTTGACAACTATGAAGCCTGGAAAAGCTTTAGCCGGTTAAGCTATGATCTGATTTTTGGTGCTTTCATTTTTTACCTGTTGATATTAAGCTTTAACGGCATCCTGTTTTATTATAAAAACTGGCAGGAAGCACGTTTGAACGCCGAGCGGTTAAAAAGGGAAAATATGCAGGCCCGCTATGACGTATTAAAAAGCCAGATCGACCCGCATTTCTTTTTTAATTCGTTAAGTGTGCTTACCGGGCTTGTTTATAAGAGCGCTGATCTTTCTGCCGAGTATATTACACAACTTTCGAAATGCTACCGTTATATCCTTGATCAGAAAGAAGAGAACCTGGTTTCGCTGCAAACCGAGCTGTCTTTCCTCGAATCATATTTATTCCTTATTCGCATCAGGCATCAAAACTCCATTGTTTTTCATATTGATATACCTTCTTTAAAGCAACAACACTCACTGCTGCCGCCTTCGGCATTGCAGATGCTGGTGGAAAATGCAGTAAAACATAACCGTTTTGCAGTAAATGATCCGTTGCACGTAACCATTCGTTTTACGGATCAGCACATCATTGTTACCAATGATCTGCGCAAGCGGAATGGCATCCGGTTTTCTACGGGCGTGGGCCTTTCCAATATCCGGAAACGATATGAATTGATTACCGGCGAGCAGGTGGAGATCCGTGAGACCGACGATAATTTTATGGTGCAGCTTCCGTTTCTTCCGGAAATATTAAAAGACCAGTTTTAAAACAGGAATGACATGAACGTGATCATATTTGAAGATGAAAAATTAAATGCAGACCGGCTGATCCAGTTGCTGGAAGGGATGGTACCTGAATTAAAAGTGCTTAAGGTGATTGAATCGGTGGACGAGGGTGTTAAATGGCTGGCGGCCTATGGAGCCCTGGCGGATCTTGCCTTTATGGATATACAGCTTTCCGATGGCAATTGCTTTGAGCTTTTTCACCAGGCGGAGGTCCGGATGCCGGTGATCTTTACAACGGCCTATGATAAATTTGCCCTGCAGGCATTTAAAGTACATAGTATCGATTACCTGATGAAACCGATTGATAAAACGGAACTGGAGCGGGCATTGCAGAAGTTCAGTTATTTCAGACCACAAACCGGATCCAGGCAGGTACTGGATCTTTCCCGTATAGCGGAAGCGTTCTACCGGCAGGAAAATACCCGTTTTATTGGTCGCACCAATAACCAGATCGTTTATGTAAAATCAAAGGACATCGCCTGTGTTTGTTATGCGGATGGGATTACAAAGGCCGTTACCCATGCCGGCCGGAAACTGCCCCTGGATTACTCGCTGGACCAGATGGATAAGATGCTGAATAAAACCATGTTCTTTCGCATCAACCGGAAAATGATTGTATGTGTTGACGCTATTGTAAAAATCAATAGCTATTATAATAGCCGCCTGATCCTGCAGCTGAATCCCGAGGCTGAAACTGATACTGTAGTAAGCCGGGAACGCGTGGCGCTTTTTAAAAGCTGGCTGGAAGGAAGATGGGAGGTTTAAAGTTTTACAGTTAGATCCGTTTTTACGCTTAATGGATTTTTGTTCTCATTTCTGATTTCCAATTGCTAATCCCGGTATGCCATCAGGACATATAGCATCGAAGAGGAAGGACAGCTTCACTTTTACATTTAATATTTTTCATTCTCCAAAGGAGGAAGGGTTAAGGTTGGATGGTTTTTCGTTTCTGCTTGGCATGAGATGTCATTTCCGGATCTTATGATTTTTTACAGAAATGCGATGATCGAGCAGGAATGGTATCTTCATTCCACATTTTCAAATTCTCAAATTTCCCTCTGCTTTACAAAAAGCCGCACCAGCAACATACCTGCCAGGAATCCCCCGATATGCGCGGCATAGGCAACGCCGGATTGTTCGCTGCCCCCGATCATATTCACCTGGCTTACGATCTGCATGGCAATCCAGATACCCAACGTAATGATTGCCGGTACACGGAACGTGAAAAGCAAGGCCCAGATCCGTATCCGGTTCCGGGGGAACAAAACAAGGTACCCGCCGAGTATACCGGAAATTGCACCGGAGGCACCAAGGCTGGGAACCAACAGTCCATCTCCGAGTACGGCCGACATCAGTACATGGGCAAGGGAGGCCAGCACACCGCATAAAAGGTAGAAGGCCAGGTATCTGAAATGCCCCATGGCGTTTTCAATATTGTCGCCAAAGATCGAAAGGTAGAGCATGTTGCCAAAAATATGCGCAATGCTTCCATGCATAAACATCGACGTAAAGATGGTCGTGTACACGGGAGAAGGGCTGGGCCCCAGGCCATTGGTGCCCACGATATCTGCACCGGTAAGCAATTCCCCGGGTACGGCTGCATAACTCAGTAAAAAATCAATATTGGTACCCAGGCGCTGGTAATAAACAAAAACAAAAATATTAAGGGCAATAAGTAGGTAATTGACATAGGGTGTAAGGGTGCGCCCGGTATTATCGTCCCCGATTGGCATCATAACGGATAGAGTTTAAAATTAACCAATGGCTTGTTATAAAGAATACGCGATGATCATGCAAAGTAGGATAATTAAGCCTAAAATCAAAAAGGGCTTGTACCGGTTCAGGCGGATCGTGCGCCGGATCATTTTTTCTTTTTCTTCAATAAGGTCCCGGCTTCCGGCAGGTGCGTTGATCTGTTTGAGCTGATCCAGAATCCGCAACTGATCTTCGGGGTATAATAAAAAAATGCTGTCGGCCATCCACCGGATCACTTCTTTGTTGACCTGCTCCTCTTTAAAGTGGTTGAGGATATCGATCCGGGAGGGCGCAATAAGTGCTTCCAGGGTCTGGTACAATCCTTTTTTATCAACCCGGTATGCATCATAATGAATCAGCTGCTGATGAGCCTGCAACAGGGCCTGCAATACCTGGGGAGGCGTGGTGACGGCCGGTGCCATACGCTGGCCCATGGTTTGGTGAAGCCAGCGCTCCTGCAGGTATTGCGCCTTGAGATCGGCCCGGGTAAGCGTATCGTACGCTTCTTTAACGAGGCTGAACTGTACTGCAGCGTAATCATCGGACGGGTTTTTGTCAGGATGATAAAGGTGTGCCAGCTTCCGGTAGGCCATTTTTATTTCGCCGATCGTGGCAGAGGGCGGGAGCCCCAGTATCTGGTAATAATCCTTCAAAAAAAACTGTTTAGCTACAAATTTACGGCAGTAAAGGCAGTGTTCGGCTGTTAGCACCTGACCATCAGCAGTTCGTCATCTGTGTAATCGGGCATTAGCGATCAGTTTTCCGTTGTAGTAATCAGCCCGGTTGCATCGCTGTGGGCTGATGGCTAAACGCTGATTGCGAACAGCTAAGCACGCTCGCTCAAATGTTAATAGTTTTTACTTAAATATTTCATAACAATTGTTCGTTTTTAAGGTATTGGGCAACTTCAACAATAAATTACCGTCTATAAAATAAGAGAAAGCAACAGCAACTAAATGCCTGCCGCCTCGGGTAACAATTTTTACTCAAAACAAAATAATTTTTCAACATGAAACGACTTATTACCACATGGAGCTTTGGTTTATTCCTGGCGCTGGCTTTGTCTGTTTCTCAGAAGGCTGTGGCCCAGCCGAGGGTTGGGGTTAGCATCAATTTCCAGACCTTCTATGACGAGCTGAGCCCTTACGGGGAATGGATCGATTATCCGGATTACGGATATACCTGGCGCCCAAGGGTGAGCTCCGATTTCCGTCCCTACTCCACGAACGGCAGTTGGGTCTATTCAGATACCGACGACTGGATGTGGGCATCGGATTATGACTGGGGATGGGCACCGTTCCATTATGGCCGCTGGTTTTATGATCCGTTTTACGGATGGCTCTGGGTTCCCGGTTATGAATGGTCACCTGGTTGGGTAGCCTGGAGGGGAGGTGGCGATTATTATGGATGGGCCCCGCTGCGTCCTGGTATCAGCATCAGCATCGGGTTTGGGAATTATAACCCGCCTTATGATTACTGGACCTTTGCGCCCTGCCGCTATATGGGTTCCCGTTATATTAACCGGTACTATTATCCCTACCGGAATAATGTGACGATTATTAATAATACCACGATCATTAATAATTATGGAGGCCGGAATTATCGTAGAGGAGGATACTACACCAATGGTCCGCGCCGCGCCGATGTAGAACGCTATGCCGGCCGGATCCAATCGGTGCGTGTTCGGGACGCCAGCCGCCCCGGGCGTACCTCAATCGGCCGGAACGAAGTTTCGGTATACCGTCCTTCGGTTCAAAGAGGGAGTGATAATACGCGCTACGCTCCCAGAAGTATACAGGAATATGACCGGAATGCAGCCCGGGTAGACCGGGGCAATAGCGGCCGTGGAAGTATAGAAGCGGGAAGAAGAGGGGAAACCTCAGGCCGTTATGGAAATAACAACAACAGTGCAGACAGGAGAGATGAGCGGAATAGCATGGGCCGTGGCCGTGGCAATGGGCAAATGAACGATGGACGTATACAGGATGGCCGCGGCATGGATAATAACCCGGTTGGCAGGCAACAGGATGTCATCCGGCAGCGCCGGGGGAATATTGAGAATGGACGGGGCAGCGATGCGGTAGGCCAGCAGCGGGATCAGCAAATACGCGACCGGGCCGAACAGATGCGTCAGCAACGTGACCAGCAAATGGAAGCCCGCCGCAGCCAGGAGAATACGCAGCGTATGGAACAGATGCGTCAGCAACGCGACCAGCAAATGGAAGCCCGCCGCAGCCAGGAGAATACGCAGCGTATGGAACAGATGCGTCAGCAACGCGATCAGCAAATGGAAGCCCGCCGCAACCAGGAAAACGCGCAACGCATGGAGCAAATGCGCCAGCGGGAAAGCGCACAGCGTCAGGAAGCAGCCCGCAGCCAGGAGGTGCAGGTGCAAAGAAGTGCACCCCAAAGAGGTGACGCCGGTGGTTACTCAAGAGGTGGTGGTGCCCGTGGAGGTGACGGTGGTGGAAGGGGCCGCTCGGAGAACGGCAGAAGATTTTAAGATGGGTAAGGTTTAGTTTTTCATAATTTAAAGTGTATGAAATCGGCTCCGTTTCCGGGGCCGATTTTTTGTTTTTATAAAGGAGAATATCCGGACGTTGCTGCAAACCCTTGCTTCCTGTTTCTTGTGTTAGAACCGAACCCCGAGGGATACTCCGGCACGAACGCCTCCCCAAAGCCCATTTAATTTCAGGCTGGCAAAATGGCTATCCACAGTTGCTGATGAGCGAACATGAGATATCTGGATGTCTTCCAATGCCTCGCGGAGTTCTTCTTGTTCATCTGCCGTCAATGGCCGGTCGGGTATACCAGTGAAATCGCCCCGGCCTCCTCCTATATGCGGACCCAGTAACCAAAGATCGAGGGAAAGGCTTTTCCCAAGCATTTTTTGTAAACCCAGCAGCAGTCCGCCGGTATTGCTTACCAGTTTTCCTGATAGCAGCACAGTGCCATCCGTACCTCCGTAATCAGCATAGCGGACGATAAAATCATTAGACGTGTATTGCGCATGCCGGTAAAACAGCGCAATATACCATCCTTGTCCATATCCCTTTTTCCCGGGGTAAAATCGGAGCTCCGGGGTGATAGCCCAGTTGCTTACATGCATTTTTCCGATAAGATCCTTTGTAACCTGGTTTTCATCAATAGCGGACAGTATAAGCCGTTTTAACGGCAAGGAGCTTTCCGGCATCAGTCTGCCGGAGATAGCTGCAGAAAAACGCTTCCCCAGGACGCGTTCATATTGTAATGAAAAGTTCTTAAGCGGAATGGAAGTAAGGTTTGTTCGGATACGGTTTAATCGGATCCAGATTGCTGTATCCTGTTGTGCCGCGGTAGGCGATGAAAATGCAGCAAAAAACATAAAAAACAGCAGTAGTCTGGGATTCATGGTGGCTATTGATTTTCCAGGCTGCTTCCGGCCGGCACGCATCTGTTGTATAAAAAATAATGCTTCATTTGTTAAATAGGAATGAGCCATTACAAATATACCCTTTCTTTTCAGAAAGGGTATATGCCCGGATTGGAGGATTTTTAAATCCTGTAAAAAGATATATTATTCCATGTTTTCTTCATGATGGATGAGCTTCCCATCCAGCGTCATACCCTGAATCACTACCCGGAATGCATCACTGACATCGTTATTGTAAAATGAAATCAGCACCTGGTTCTTTTTGGGATCTATCACCACGTTGGGGTTCCAGTATATGGTGGTACGTACATCCTTGTCGGCTTCCGGCGAAACAAACTGGCTGTAGTACTTGGGGGTATAAAATTCCTTAATAGCGGTGTATCCTTCAATACGGCTTGCCGACAATCCTTTTCCGGGCTCAGATTTTACATCGCCACCTCTTCTTGTATAAATGGCAATGGCTCCATTGGCGCCGTTGGTGCCGCCCATAAATGGCGGGCGGAACGCCTTGATATAGGCGATATCGTTCACATTGATCGAGGAGGCAAAACTTACATCCGCCGGCATTTCGTCAATATAGATCTGGGGAGCGCCGCCTCTCCAGTTTAAAGAAGCGTTGGAGCCGCTTCCGGAGATCTGCAGTCCGGCCACCTTTCCCTGAAGATAGGTGAACACATCCATGGCGCTTTTGGCAAAAGGATCATTCAATACATCCATCTGGATGGAGTTCATATCGCCCTTAAACAATCCGGAAGCGTATTTTTCGTCCAGGACCTGCACCGGCGACTTGGTTTTGGCAGCAACCGTAACGGCTTCCAGTTCCTTGTATTTATTTTTTTCAGCAATGGCGTTGGCCGCAGCCGCCAGTTTGAGGTGGTAGGCACTGCCGGCAGTATCGGCTTTGAACGGAGTCATCCAGGCATTCCCCGGTTCCGGTACACGCAGTTTGTCGGGCATGAACTGTACCATGGATCCGTCGAGCGTTTTGTCCTGTATTTTATACGCAACCTGCGCGGTGTCGAAAAAGACTGCAGCAGGGTCATTAAACCGTCCGTCCTTTGTAATGGGCATCATCAGCATCTTGCCTTCCGTATCTTTTTGCTTCATCATCACAAAAATCGAAGAGGCGGAGGAAATGGAAGACGGCATAATGCCGGCCAGCTTTCCGGAAACTGTAATATAAGCGGAGTCTCTCGGATACCGGATAGCCGGCAGCTCACCAGATAGTAGTTTGCTCCAGTTAAAACGGCGCCATCCGTTGGTAAGCATTACCAGGTCCAGCTTCTGCTGGGTTAGCAGTGAGCTGTCTTTAAAATAATAGGCTGGATTATTAACCTTTCCTTTGAGTTCCCCGGTGAGCATCAGCCCCGAAAGGATGTTTTCACTGCTGTCTACACCAATGGCCAGATCGGTAACGGCAACCGAAAGGGAGGCCGGAGCGGCTTCGGGCAGCGAAATGATCAGTTCATTCCGGCCGCGATGACTCAGCCCCCAGTGCTCTACTTCCATGGTTGCCGGCCAGGAATAGGCACGGTTATTATCTATATAGGTGATCCGTTCGGCCAGGGGTTTCCAGCTTTTGTCAAAAACCGTGATCGTTAGAATACCATACGGAAGATTTTCCAGCGGAATGCTGCCGCTTACAGGGGCGCCTTTAAGTGCCCTGCTGATGCTGAACACCGCATGCTGGTACATGGTGCCAATAATATGTACACTGTCTGTTCCGGATGCGGCACCGGGTGAGGCCTGTACTTCAAAATTCCGTTTTCCGGGCGCCAGGGCTACTTTTATAATAACACCTTCTGGTCGGATGGCGGGGAGGGAGGTGGTATATTCTGTTTTTTTATCGTCTTTCCATTTGGCGGTATAGGTGGTATTGGCTTTGGGAGTAAGCAGGAGGTAGCCCATACCGTCATGAATGTTCCGGAGGCTGTCTACAAATTTCCCGGACTCATCTACAACCACACCGGAAAGCTTTACCGGGTCTCCAAAGGCATTTATCGCTTTAAATGCGATTTTGTTGGGAAGCCCCGCCACGGCATCCCCGCCTTCAGGGAAAAACGTAAGAGTCGGTTTCAGGTCGGCGCCTGCCTTGCCTGCAGGTGGAGCATCTGTTACTACAGGGATCTTTTTTGTATAAAGGAAGGCGGAGTCGAAATTGAGCATCCAGCTGGTATAGGCTTTTACGGTAAGGGATTTACCCGTATAACCGGCCGGAAGCTCAAACTGGCCGTTGGTCATGCCGTTTACCAGTGGACCGGTGGTATGCTGCAGAATCTTGCCTTTATCATCGATCCAGTCAATATAAAAGGTTTTGCTGGCTTCCGCCGGTACCACTTCCGTCATCAGGTACGCTTTAAACCAGATCGTTTCCCCGGGTGAATAACTGCTTTTGTCGTAATGGATATAGGCCCGCTCAGGGGGGAATGCACTGGCAAAACGTTCAATATGTCCCATTATGTCCTGTGCTTTCAGGGACTGGAATACACCGGAAACCGCCAGTGCAAGCAGCAAATATTTTGTATAAAAGGCTGAATGCTTTAATCTTATCATCATAGTAAAAGCGAAAATTAACATTTGTGCGGTAATTGCCGGCACATCGGAACCCCAATTTTATGATAATTTTAATGAAGATCCGGCCGCCGCCTCTATTTTTACATGGAAATAAGCGGTTTTTCAATTATTTACTTACCTTTGCATCCCGTTTTAAAACGGAAGCATTACTGAAGAGGTCCAAAAAGGATGGCGCCCGGGCGTCAACACCTCAAAGGTGTCACAAAAAAACAAAGGTATCATGCCTAAAGTAAAAACGAATTCCAGTGCAAAAAAGCGTTTTAAAGTAACCGCTACTGGTAAGATCACACACCAAAAAAGTTTCAAACGTCACATTCTGACCAAAAAATCAACCAAGCGTAAACGCGGTATGCGTATTGATGGTGTTGTTGCAAAATCCAATATGAATTTTGTACAGCGCTTATTACGTTTAAAGTAAGCGATTGCTTGATTTTTATTTTATTATTTACAATTAAAATTATTCAGATATGCCACGTTCAGTAAACTCTGCAGCTTCTAAAGCCCGCCGGAAAAAAATATTAAAGCAAGCCAAGGGCTTCTATGGCAAACGTAAAAATGTATTTACCGTTGCCAAAAACGTTGTTGAAAAAGGGATGACCTACATGTATGTGGGTCGTAAATTAAAGAAAAGAGATTACCGTGCTTTGTGGATTGCGCGTATCAACGCAGCGGTTCGTGAAGAAGGATTGACTTATTCTGTTTTTATCAACAAACTGAAAGAAAAGCAAATTGATCTGGACCGGAAAGTACTGGCGGATCTTGCAATGAACAACCCCGAGTCGTTCAAAGCGCTGGTTGCTTCAGTTAAATAAAAAAAGCTTTTTATATAGGGAAAGCCCGTCGGAAACGACGGGCTTTTTTAATGAAAATAGTAGCTCAGCCCCAGCGCAGCATATTGCATCCGGGGTTTTCTGCCCGGTATGTCGTTAGGGCGCCCCTTATAGATCTTTGAAAAGTGGTGCGTAAAGGAAGCCTGTATAGCAAGCCGGGTGCTAACTGTTTGCTCTATTGCTGCACGTCCGGCCAAACCGGTCGGGTGATAGTTGTCTTTAGAACTGCTTTTGGTTTCTTTAAATAAAGGAGGGTTAAGCGGTGGTTGTGCGGATTTCGTATACATGTGTGTGGTACTTTTTACCAACAGGTAGGGCGCTGCGCTCAACCCGATTGCTGTATGTTTTAGCAGTTGGTAGTTTGCACCTAGGTTGAGTTGGGCATAAAGATGGTGAACCTGTCCTAGTTTGAAATTTTTTTCGGTGGTTTCGGGGGAAACGGTATACGAGAAGTTTCCATTAACCGGGTCTCCGGTAAAACCCCCGGCATAGCCGTCGAATATTAACAGGATGGTTCTGGAACCGGGCGCATTCAGACGGTAAATATCACCGGTTGAAATGAATTTAAGGATTGTATGGGCCCGGTAGCTGGTCATTACAAGACCTGCGGACGTTTCCAGTGAAAGGCGCTTAACAATTGTTGGAATCCGCATGCCCCCCGAAAGTCCCGCGCTCAACTGGCGGTTAAAATCGGACTGCGCGCTAACGTTAGCCCGTACTGTTACATTGTCTATAGTTGTAGGGTAGGACGTTGTATTATCGGTTTTCCTGATGATTGAAAGATTTCCTTCGGGCCGGATGAACCAGTGTACCTGGCTATGGGCAGTAGGGATCATAAAAAAAAGCAAGAGAGAAAGCAGTAGTTTTAACAGGCTCATAAGGTTTGAATTTGCTGCAAAACTAAAGGAATTATATTTCGTTGGGAAGACGGACTTTACCGGCCGGCTGCGTATCGTTCATCAACAGCAATGAAAAATAATCAGTACCCAATCAGGCCCCCGATTCCGGTTGGAAGGCGCTTCAACTTAAATCCGAATTTTATCAGAGTTTTTTGAGGAAATGCCTAATTTAGCGGGCAATTTAAAAAAAACTTAAAAGCTGCCGGCATTCACCGGATTTGTTGGGTAATGAATAATTCATACTTAGGCTTAGTAGACCAGACCTTTAACTTTCCGCAGGAAGGAATTGAAGTAGAAGATGGCTATTTGAAATTTAATGGTATCGATCTGAAGGCCCTGATCAAAAAGCACGGCACCCCCCTCAAGGTTAGTTACCTGCCCAAAATAGGGATCAACATCAATAAGGCAAAGCAATACTTTGCCACCGCCATGAAACGGCATAAGTATGAAGGACAATATTTTTATTGTTACTGTACCAAGAGCTCGCATTTTTCATTTGTTGTGGAAGAAGCGCTAAAGCACAACATCCACCTGGAAACTTCCTTTGCCTACGATATCGATATCATTAATCAATTGTACAAGAGAAGAAAGATCACCAAAGACATCAACATCGTTTGCAATGGCTTTAAGCAAAAAGCCTATACTTCGCGCATTGCAAAGCTGATCAACAGTGGGTTTAAAAATGTGATCCCGGTGCTGGACAATAAGGAGGAATTGCAGATGTACAAGCGGAGTGTAAAGAGCAAGGAACCGTTTAAGCTGGGCATCCGCATTGCTGCAGAAGAAGAACCTACGTTTCCGTTCTATACCTCTCGTTTGGGAATCAGGGCCAAAGATGTGCTTGAGTTTTATGTGGATGAAATTGAGGGGAACGAGGATAAGTTCCAGCTGAAAATGCTGCATATCTTCCTGAACAAGGGAATCAAGGACGATATCTATTACTGGAGTGAGCTGCGTAAAAGCATCAACCTGTATTGCCAGCTCAAAAAGATCTGTCCCGAGCTGGATTCGATCAATATAGGCGGTGGGTTCCCCATCAAGCACAGCCTGGCATTTGAATACGATTACCAGTTTATGATCAATGAGATCATCGCTAATATCAAATCGGCCTGCAAGAAGGCCAAAGTGCCGGTGCCTAATATTTACACTGAATTTGGAAGCTTTACAGTGGGAGAGAGCATGGCGCATATTTATAGTGTGATCGGCGAAAAAGTACAGAATGACCGCGAAACCTGGTATATGATCGATTCTTCCTTCATTACCACCCTGCCGGATACCTGGGGTATTGGTGAAAAATTCCTGATGTTGCCGATCAATAAATGGAACAACGAATACCAGCGGGTGGTATTGGGCGGCATCACCTGCGACGGGCATGATTATTATGACTCGGAAGAGCATATCAACGAAGTGTTCCTGCCTAAAATCAATAACGATAACCGCGTTGGCGGACTGGGGGTTCCAGCCATTGAAGCCACTCCAAAGAATGCAGAGAGCGATGCGGAACCGCTGTATGTAGGTTTTTTTCATACCGGCGCCTACCAGGATCAGATCAGCGGATACGGCGGAATCAAGCATTGCCTCATTCCTTCACCCAAGCACATCATTCTCGAATATGATAAGAACGGCAAGCTGATTGAGTGGGTATATGCCAAAGAGCAAACCTCGCAGAGTATGCTGAAAATCCTTGGGTACCTCCGGTAGTTGGAAATAAAAGGCGCATGAAATACGGGCTAACAATTTTTTTAAAGAGCAACTTCTTAGGGATGCTCTTTTTTATTACCGGGCAAACCGGGGCACAACGTTTTGCAGAGGAAGAATACCAGGTGCGTAATGGCGCGCGTAAATTGGAGATCCGGCAGCAACTAACAGGCAGCAATACAAAAAAGCAAACGCTTGTTTATTTCGACAGGGCAGGCCGGGTGGCATTTTACGGGGAACGCTACTGGTCGGCCTACGATAGCGGGCGCTGGTATTACCAGGAATTTCATTATGATAAAAAGGAAACGGAACCTTATATTATTGTCCGGTATCATAAAGGGGATAGCGTTATGGCGGCAACCGTAAAACAGCGCGGGGCAGCCGGGCTGGAGACCATTGATGCGGAAATCAGTGCTTCCGGAAGCAGTTCCCTGGTATTAAGAACAAAAACGGGTGATGTGTTGGTAGAGCGATGCTTTTCGGGACGGAACACAAACCTCGAACCCTATTCCTCCAAATACCGGCGACCGCTGAAGCCCGAAACAATTCCGCAGGTCTTCGTTCCTGCAGACTGGCAGGGAACTGTTATTAGCGGGTACGATGTGCAGGATACATCATACGAGGTCCAAAACAAGCTTGCTCACCGGGTGGAATATACGCTCACCCGCGGTGCTGAAAAAATAGAACTGGGATATAACGCCAGCGACGCATATGATGCCGGCAAAGGTGTATGGACGCGCTACAATGGCAAACAGGAAGTGCAGGAGCTGTTCATCTATGGAGGCAACGAAATTTCTCCGTTTGGTACGCAATGGTTCTATGATGCAGGCGGGCGGCCCGTTAAAAAGGTATATGGATATTTTGATAAGATACCGCAGGATAATTACCTGAATAAGCAATTGTTCTTTTATAATAAACAGGGCGACCGGGTACGCGAAGAACGCTATTCGGAGTCCAAAAAAAAGTCAACGATCAAATACCTGTACCGGTATGATCAAAAGGATAACTGGACGGAGCTCCGGTCCGTATATGATGATTTTTCAGGAAGTACCATTACACGGAGGATCTGGTATGGAACCGAGCCGGATTATAAAGATCCCGTGTTCAGGGGCACGGAGGGCGTTATTCAGCAATTTCAGCAGCAGGCCGCTGCCAGCGTAATAAAAGCAGAAGAAGCCTACAGGAGCTTTCAGGACCGTGCCCGCAAGCAACCGGCTGTGGCATATTTTTCAAAACAGGGTGCATCCGAAAACTGGAAGGATTTTTTACCGGCGCATATGGTGTTGGACACGGTAACGAGGGGCGATTTGAATAAAGACGGACTGGACGACCTGGTAATCGTGTACCAGCCGGAGAAGTTGCTGGAACGGTTCCGGAACACAGAGCGCATCGCCCGTATTTTATTTAAACAAGCGGATGGCAGCTTCAGACTGGCGGCAGAAAGTAAAAAAGCCATTGCACCCGAAGCCGCCCATAACGTTTACTTCTCCGGTATCGAAATAAAGAAAGGTATCCTTGTGCTGCAAATGGATTTTTTAAGAGGCGGTTGTACATATAAATACCGCTACCAGGATGGTGGGTTTTACCTGATCGGCTGTTCATACACTTCCAGTGAAGCATCGTATACTGCCAGTATTGATTACAATTTAAGCACCGGTGATTATATAAAGGAAACCAGCCAGTATGAACCAGCGGAAACCACAACCTCAAAAAAGGGCAGGCATAAATTAAGAACATTACCCAACTTTGAAACCCATGAACTCGGGAGCCTGGAGGTGGACGATATGGTATTTTGATCCCGTTTTATACAAGCAGAAGCATTTGATGGAGTTCCTGTTTTTTGCAAAAGCTGCAGGGTTATATCACACAGGGCGAAGTAGGGAGCGCTGGCGGAGTTGAGACGCATGATTTTTTATCCTTCTCCTGGACGCCGGTTCTCAAAAAGAAATGTGTTTCTCAAGGCATAATAATTCAAGCTGATTTTCATTAGTTTTAGTGTTGAATTATATAATCTTCGGAGAACAGCACACTGGTTGTGATATTCTCACGGTCTTATAAAAAATATGAAAATATACTTAATCTACCCGGTTCTTTTGTGTGCAGCGATCCTTACTGCCTGTAACCGGAAAACGCCCCCTCTGGTTAGCACCCTGAAAACAGAGGAACTCCATCATAAATGGAGGATCACAGAATTGGATGGTTATGCACAGCCACTTCCGCAAACGGGGCTTGACCTGCGGAATGTATACCGCTCGTTTGCAGTGGCAGGTTGCGACACCTTAGCCTTTACACCGCGTTTTGGTCATCATAACCGCATTGCACTGGATGAATTGATGGTTTATAGCGGCAGCCGGAACTGCAGAAACGATGCCCTGAGCAAAGTGCTGAAAGAAAATCTGGCTGCAGCCTATCGCTTTAACCTTAACGGTGGACAACTGGAACTGATCAGCCGGCAGGGACGCAGTCTTTTAAAGGCCGTCATTGGTCCGGAAGATGAAAAGGGAAGTATCCGGCGCTGGTGGAGCATCGTAAAAATGATCAATGTGAGTTCCGACAGCTTTGCCCTCCGGCATCCGTTTATCGATTTTACCGATCTTTCGGCATCTGCCGCTTTTGTAGGCTGTAACCAACTCCGGTTTACAACAACTATTGCAGCGCCGTTTTCCATTTCGATATCCCGTGTTTCAGGCACCTATAAATATTGCAGGGATGCAGCCGGTTTTGAGTCGGTCCTCATCAAAGCGCTGCCGTTGGTAGCAAAATACCAGGTGATTGGTCACCGGATGAAATTATTCGATAAGGAAAACGCATTATTACTGGAGGCGGTGGCGGCGGACGACCCTGGAGCCGACCTGCAGGGAAGCACCTGGGATCCGCTGCGCCGGGAATGGATGCTGAAAAAACTGGATGGCGTTGACGGGGCGCTGGTGATTCGATCCGGGGCTTCCATCAACCTGACCAATCCTGGCCAAACGGGCGGTATGGCCGGATGCAACCGGGCCCTGTTTACGGTGAAAACCGGAGCGGGTGCATCCATTCGTTTTTCAGCCATCGCTACCACCAAAAAGTTTTGTACGAAGTTTATGAAAGTGGAGGAGCGGTACCAGGCCTTGTTACCTCAGATCCGCTCCTACGAACTAAACGGTCATTTTATAAGGTTTAAAGACGCGGCAGGGAAGATTCTTGCCGAAGCTGTGGCGGCAGACTGGGACTGAATACCCGGCGGACGGCGTTTGGGTTTACAAAACTATAACACCTGCCGGAAGCGGTTGTGGAAAATATACCAAATGGAAGCCCTTGGTATTTCTCATTTTTTCCTACCTTTGCAGCCTTAAATTCCATTCATTTTGTTCCGATATGACTTTAGTTTTTTTAAGTCATTGAAAATGAATAGAGTGGGGTTCGAAATCAAATAATTTCAACTTTAGAAAAATCATGGCAGATTTAAAATTTCAAAGAAACTTTGGTATTGCCGCTCACATCGATGCGGGTAAAACCACTACAACTGAACGTATTTTACGTTACACCGGTATGATTCACAGGATTGGTGAAGTGCATGAAGGTGCTGCTACAACCGACTGGATGGAACAGGAAAAAGAACGTGGTATTACCATTACTTCTGCTGCGGTTAGCTGCCAGTGGAATTTTCCTACGGATAAAGGAAAAGCTACAGCAGATACAAAAAAATACTCATTCAACATTATTGATACGCCCGGTCACGTGGATTTCACTGTAGAAGTGGAGCGCTCCATGCGTGTGCTGGATGGTTTGATCGCGTTATTTTCTGCGGTAGACGGAGTAGAACCTCAGTCTGAAACCGTATGGCGCCAGGCCAACCGTTACCGCGTACCCCGCATCGGCTTTGTAAATAAAATGGACCGTCAGGGGGCTGATTTTCTGAATGTGGTAAAACAGGTTCGGGATATGCTGGGTGCAAAAGCAGTGCCGCTGCAGCTGCCCATTGGTGCTGAAGATAATTTCAAAGGAGTGGTGGACCTGATCAAAAATACAGGTATTATCTGGGACGATGCTACTGAAGGCATGACCTATACGGAAGTACCGATTCCGGATGATATGAAAGCAGAAGTGGAAGAGTGGAGAGCCCAGTTGATTGAAGCGGTGGCTGAATACGATGATCAGTTAATGGAAAAATTCTTTGAAGATCCCAATTCAATCTCTGAAAAAGAGATCCATGAGGCGATCCGTAAAGCAACCATCGATCTGAGCATTGTACCGATGATGTGCGGTTCTTCTTTCAAAAATAAAGGGGTGCAAACTGCATTAGATGCCGTTTGCCGTTACCTGCCTTCCCCGGTAGATGTTGAAGCAATCGAGGGCCACGATCCGAATGATCCGGAAAAAGTATTGACCCGGAAACCGGATGCAAAAGAACCGTTTGCGGCACTGGCATTTAAGATCATGACCGATCCGTTTGTGGGCCGTCTCGCATTCTTCCGTTGTTACAGCGGTCATTTGGATGCGGGCTCTTATGTACTGAACGTAAGAAGCGGTAAAAAAGAACGTATCAGCCGGATCATGAAAATGTTTGCAAACAAACAAAACCCGATCGACTTTATCGAAGCCGGTGATATTGGGGCTGCGGTTGGTTTTAAAGAAATCAAAACCGGGGATACCCTTTGCGACGAAAACCACCCGATCGTTCTGGAAAACATGTTCATTCCGGAACCGGTGATCTCTGTAGCGGTAGAGCCTAAAACCCAGGCCGACGTTGATAAAATGGGTATGGCCATCGCGAAACTGGTAGAAGAAGATCCTACATTACGCGTAAAGACCGACGAAGATACCGGCCAAACCATCCTCAGTGGAATGGGTGAGCTGCACCTCGAAATCATCGTAGACCGTATGCGTCGCGAATTTAAGGTAGAAGTAAACCAGGGTGCTCCCCAGGTAGCTTATAAAGAAGCGTTCAATGCTACCATTGAGCACAGGGAAACCCTGAAGAAACAAACCGGTGGTCGTGGTAAGTTTGCGGATATCCAGTTCAGCCTGGGCCCGGTAGATGAAGAGTGGAAGAAAGAGAACCCTGATAAGAACTACCAGTTCGTAAACGATATCTTTGGTGGTGCCATCCCGAGAGAGTTTGTACCGGCGATTCAGAAAGGTTTTGAAACCTCAATGACCAGCGGTGTACTGGCAAGCTATCCGGTAGATAATATGAAAATCCGTGTATTTGACGGAAGCTTCCACGCGGTGGATTCGGACTCTATGTCGTTTGAGCTTTGTGCAAAACAAGGTTTCCGCGAAGCAGCCCGTAAAGCAAAACCCGTGTTGCTGGAGCCTATCATGAAGGTAGAAGTAATCACCCCCGAGCAATACATGGGTGATGTTACCGGTGACCTGAACCGTCGTCGGGGTATGATGGAAGGTATGGATACCCGTGCCGGTGCGCAGGTGATTAAAGCACAGGTGCCCCTGAGCGAAATGTTCGGGTATGTAACGCAGCTGCGTTCCTTAACTTCCGGACGTGCATCCAGCACCATGGAATTCTCGCACTATACTCCGGCTCCTACGAATATCGCCGAAGAGGTGATTGCAAAAGCAAAAGGAAAAGTTACTGCATAATACCAGTAACCCGATAGAATACGAAAGCCCCGGCTCTGGCCGGGGTTTTTTTGTGCCTGTTGGAAATCTCCTGTTTTTCAGGTATATTTAATTGTAAAATGCAATATGGTTAAAGAATATTCCAATGGGGAGATCGTGGTCATCTGGAAGCCGGAGTTGTGCATTCATTCGGGCATCTGTGTGAAAATGTTGCCGCAGGTATATAAACCAAAGGAGTCGCCCTGGGTGACGCCGGGGAATGCCAGTACAGAGGCGTTAAAGCTCCAGATTGCGCATTGCCCTTCCGGGGCTTTGTCGTGGAAACCGGCGGCGGAAAAATAATTTTTTGAATCAGATACTAAAAGGCGGTATGAAAATTATACAGCAGGACGATGGGCGAAAGGGTAGTTTTAAGGCAATGAGTGAAGGTGCAGTTGCCGGAGAAATGACGTATGTGTGGGCCGGGGATGCCAAGCTGATCATCGATCATACGGAAGTAGATCCGCATTTTTCAGGTAAAGGGGTGGGAAGACAACTGCTGATGCAGTTGGTTGCTTTCGCAAGAGCCGGTCATATAAAAGTGCTGCCGCTTTGCCCTTTTGCAAAGTCGGTATTTGAAAAAGTAAAAGAGATCAGAGATGTTTTGTCATAACAGACCACGGACGAATACAATGGAATTCCGTTACATTTGTCACCCGATTTATGGGGGCTGAAAACTGTTTTTTTTAATCTGTAGTAATGTAAATCGAAGTATGAGCAAACCGGGTAGTCGCGTAAGGCATTTTAATATTGTAAGAAAGTTTGTTCATTTTACAGTAGGCATTTTTACGTATCCCGGTATCGCAATCGCCAACAAACTGCGGATCCATGGCATTGAACACCTCAAGGGCCTGCCTCCGAATAACGTATTGTTTGTAAGCAATCACCAGACGTATTTTGTGGACGTGATCACGTTTTTTCATATTCTTTCTGCACGCAAATGGGGCAAGAAGGATCGCCTGGGGGTGCCTTATTATTTTTTAAATCCTTATACCGGGTGAATTATGTGGCTGCGGAGCAAACAATGAAAAGCAGCTGGCTGAGCCGCCTGTTCTTGCTGGCCGGGGGACTTACGGTAAAGCGTACCTGGAATGAAAACAGCAATGAAAAGCGTGCCGGGCTGGATCCGTCTGATACCCGGAAGATCCAGCGGGCCCTGGATAAGAACTGGGTGATTACCTTTCCGCAAGGCACCACAACGCCTTATGCGCCGGCAAGAAAGGGTACCGCACTGATCATTAAACATCATAAGCCCATTGTCATTCCGGTGGTCATTAGTGGCTTTTCGCGCGCATTTAACAAAACCGGTATCACCCTAAAAAGAAGAGGTACACTGCTTACCGTAACCTTTAAGCCGCCGATGAATATCGACTACGATGCTTCTGCACAGGAGATCACCAACCAGCTCATGGATGCGATTGAGCAAAGCAAACAATATATGCCAGAGGTGTTGCAGCATTGAAATTTGAAGATTTGAAAATGTGGAAATGTGAGAATGGCTTGTACATTGAGTATGAAACGGTATCTAACTAGAACATGCGCGTTACGTTTAGTTTTCAGCTATCAGTCTTCAGTTTTTAGTTAGAACAGAGAATTGGAAACCGGCATTGAGTCTGAGATGAAAGCGAACCCGGTACGGCGGGCACGCCCGGAACTTTGAACCGACCCGTCCGGTCAGGCGGGCGTTAAACTAGAAATAATTCCATGGTCTCCCAAGTCCGTATGTCCCCCTAAGCAAGGGAGATAGTCAGCGGGCAATAGATCATCGTGTACCAACGGGTCTAACCTTAAACTAAATCGAATTACCGGCCCCGGTTCAGTCGCAGTCTTCGAACCATACTGATCAATGTGCCAATCACCGTTATGATCACGCCGCCCCAGAGCAGGTTGATAAAGGGAAATTTATAGGCCTTCAGCGTAACGTATTCCATCACAGCAGAAGATTCTTTTACGCCAATCTGCGCAACACCGTTTTTCACATCATTAAGCTGTAAAACCAGGCTCTGTGCCATTACCGTATCCTGGGACTGGAACAGGGTTTGTCCCTTGCCTTTAATCATCAGAAGGTCCGACTGATAAGATGGTCCGTTAATCGATTGTACTTTCAGCGATGCCGTATAGCCTGTATCCGAACGGTCAAAATTTTGAAGCGGAAGATTATCTTTCCCAACCAGCTTTTCCAGTATAATGAATCCGCGACTGTAATAGATCGTATCTCCCACTTTTTTTGTACTTACAGCAAACTGCGCGGTGTCTTTATTTTTACTGGGATCGGGCAGGGCCGATACATAAGCAAATACATCATGGTCCCAGTAATGCCGTGCCGAAGGATTGGCCATCAGGCCTTCGTTTCCTTTATAATTGATAAAGGCATTGGGGTAGAGGGTGAAGCTATCTGCGGGTGACCTGAAATGGATCTTAAAGTAGGTAAGCGCCTTCTTGGGATGCGCAGAATCGCCTTCATAAGTTACCTTGTATTTTCCCATCGTCATGGGAACGCCTTTTATGAGCGTGAGGTTCTCCCCCGATATCTCCTTACTTCCTTTGCCGAAATCGATGGCGATGCCGCTGGTGTTATGCGACAGTACTTCTTTCTTTCCTGAAGAGAGCAAAATGCCTACCAGCACAAGTCCGAAGCCAAAGTGAGCAATAGAACCTCCGCTGTTTTTAATATTGCCTTTCAGGCTGGTAAATATGTAAAGCAGGTTGGCTACAACGGCGTACACCCCGGCCACCAGCGCGATCCAGATATTGATCAGAAATCCCAGTCCTTCTTTATCATAATTGATCTTTATTACCACAAGGATAAAGGTGGCAATCACGGCGCTGATAAAAGTGGGCAGTGCAATCTTCTTCAAGAAGATATTCCCGGGAGTGTTTTTGTACCGGAAGTATTGTACAATGGCGGTGAGTACGCCGATAATGATAGCCACCAGCACCTGGATCTGGTTATAGGCAAATTCATTGTTTTCGCCCGGAGCAGTATTGAGTTTGAAAAGTTTATTGAATACAGGAAGGGAGGTCTGGAATATAATAATAAGCGAAGAAAGGAACAGTACCAGGGCCCCGATAAACATCCAGAACTCTCTTGAGCTGGCGCTTTCTTCTTTTTTTACTGCCGGCACTTGTTTATTCATCAATACAATGAATGTAATGATCCCGGCCAGGATCACATAGAGCGGAAAACCGGGAATTACTTCGGCCAGGAAATAGGTTCCTATGGAAAGCGCCGCTGCCACAGTGCCGATCGTAATACGCTGGCGTTTGGTGGTGGCTGCTACAAACGGCATGACCCATACAAATATCAACAGAAACAAAAAGAGCTGACCGTTCATGCCGATATCAGCGAATGCATGCACGGACGATTCTCCCAAAATACCACTTTTGGTAAGAAAGGTGGCATAGAGTACAAAAAGGAACTCTAAACCAAAAAACAGAAAGGTAGCTCTTAATGAGAAACCGGTATGTTTAAAAACGAGCAATGTATGTACACCTGCTACCAGCATCAGCCAGGGCACCAGCGATGCATTTTCTACAGGGTCCCAGGACCAGTATCCCGCAAAGTTCAGCGATTCATACGCCCATTTGGCGCCCATCATAATCCCCAGTCCAAAAATGGCTACGGAAAACAGCGCCCAGGGCAGGGCTTTGTGAACCCATTCCTTTGTTTTGCCGGTCCATAACCCCGCCATCGCATAAGCAAAGGGGAAAAGGGTGGAGGCATACCCAAGGAACAGTACCGGGGGGTGAATGGTCATCCAGTAATTCTGAAGCAGTGGGTTCAGATCGTTGCCATCCTTGATCAATGTCATATAATCCGGCCGTATCGGATTAGCCATATCAAAGCCCACATGCATCACCGGGGCATTGTCCAGCACGCCGGAGTTCCTTAAAAGGATAAAAGGGTTCGACCCGATCTTTACATCAAAAATGTAAACCCCGAGAATCATGGTGGCAAGGAAAAATTGGGCAAAGCTCACGATCATCATTACCGGTGCTTCCCATTCCTTGTCTTTCCGGATCACGATCAGCCCCAGTATACAGTGCCAGATGGTCCAAAGCAGGGTACTGCCTTCCTGGCCTTCCCAGAAAGCGCTCAGTATATATTTTAATTCCAGAGACCGGCTGCTGTGCTGCCAGGCGTATTTATACTCAAAGAGGTGGTGATAGAGGATATGGAGCAGCGCCGCAAAAATGATGAAGACGGCGGCTACTTCAACGATGAACGCACTACGCGCCAGTTTTAACCAGGATTTCCGGTCTTCAGGAATAGCCACCTTTGTGGCTTTAAAATACGCGAAACTGGCTGCCAGCGACGCAACAAGGGATACGATTACAAAGAAATGTCCTATTTGTCCGGGCAGTAAATCCTCTCCGATATAATTCATTCGTTCTATTGTTTGTCCGCTATAGCGGAAGACGGGGCATTATTATATGTAGTTTTAGTATCTCCCTGGGGAACATGCTTGGAAGGGTCCTGGTCCTTATACTTGCTGGGGCACTTGGTTTGGATGCTCTGGCATTCAAATACATTGCCCACATATTTGCCTTTCATTACCAGGCGTTCGCTCAACTCAAAATTCTCAGGTTTGGGATTATGGTATACTACATTCACTTTTTGTCCCAGGCTGTCGACAGCTGTAAATGCAAGGTAATTCGGGTTTTTAATGGCATCATATTCCAGCGGTTCGCTTTTATCCCATTTGGCCATCAAATGAACGAATTTACCCGGTTTAGCCTTGGCAGTGGCTACCGTATCGTAAGTAGTGGTAGTCTTTAAAAAGCTTACCAGGACTGCAATGGCGGCAGCCACAAGTATCAGCAGGATGATATGAATCTTTTTCATTACCGGGATTTAAAATTTTGGCAAAGGTACATCAAATGACCCTCATATTTTACAGTAACATTACAATTAGGGAATTGTTGCAGCTACGTTAAAAATTATTGAATATTGCCGTTCGAGGCTGGAAATGGAACCATGTTTCAAGCCCTGTTCGTTACGGCGCGTAATGAATGGAACGGCGTGCATGAATCCATTGTGCCCCCAACCAGGTGGTATCGAATGTTTTGCAGTAAAATTCAATCACAGGGCCTTTTTCAGTGTTTCCGCCGCTATCCGGTGTACCGGTAGTAAAATGGCTATAAAATGATTAATTTTGCCAAATGGAAAATCGCATAGTTGAAGCAGCACCGGTAACGCTTACAGAAGGTGCTGTAAAAGAAATAAAAAGACTAATGGCGGCGCCTGATTTTGACGCCAGTCAGTACCTTCGGGTAGGGGTAAAAGGCGGAGGATGCTCCGGACTGAGTTATATGCTTGGATTTGATCAAAAAGAGACCAATGACCGGGAGTTTGAGGTTGAAGGCATTCCCTGTATTATTAATAAGGCGCATGAAATATACCTGGCGGGTATGGAAGTCGACTGGTCGGAGGGGCTGAATAACCGTGGATTCACATTTTCGAACCCCAATGCTTCCAGCACCTGTGGCTGCGGAACCAGTTTTGCCGTTTAAACCCAATACATGCCTCCGATACATTATCAAGCCTGCCCAGTTTGCGGTAGTGCGCAGATCCGGCCGGTTTTTTTAGTAAAGGATTATACCGTGAGCGGAGAGGTGTTTCCGGTTGAAGAATGCCGCTCCTGTTCGCTCCGGTTTACCCAGGATGTTCCGGATCAGTTATCCATAGGGCCTTATTATAAGTCGGAAGACTATATTTCCCATTCCAACACCCGTAAAGGATTTATAAGCCGGATGTACCAAATGGTGCGCACCCGAACAACGCAACAGAAGGCAGCGCTTGTGGAGCGGTATGCACAGAAGCGTAAAGGCCTTTTACTGGACCTGGGTTGCGGAACCGGCACATTTCTGAATACCATGAAAAACCGGGGCTGGGAGGTTGCAGGTCTCGAGCCGGATGCAGATGCCCGTAAAATGGCCAAACAGCTTTATCACCTGGATATAGCACCATCCCACGAATTATACCAGCTAAACGGGGAACAATTTGATGCCATTACGCTTTGGCATGTGCTGGAACATGTACACGAGCTGCATGCGTACATGGAGCAATTGAAGAAAATATTAAAACCGGACGGCGTATTGCTGATCGCGGTTCCAAACTATACCAGTGGCGATGCAGATGTTTATGAACAGTATTGGGCTGCGTATGATGTGCCCCGGCATTTGTATCATTTTTCGCCAAAGGCGATGGAAGTGCTTACAGAACGGCATGGGCTCCGCATCAAAAAAATGCTGCCCATGTGGTTCGATAGTTTTTATGTAAGCCTGCTCAGCAGCAAATACAAATATGGTAAAACCCAGTACATAGGAGCGGGACTGCACGGGCTATCGTCCAATATCAATGCCACGCGCAACACAAAGGAGTGCAGTTCGATGATTTATGTGATCAGGAAAGAAGGATAGGCCGGCGAAAAATAAAGAACCGAAAAGCGTTGAATATAAAATGTAAAACCGGGCCGCAAATCATTTGGGTAAAAGATGATCTGATGCCGCAGCGAAACCTGCCTCCCCGCCCTCCTGTTACCCGGATAGGAATTTATTCCCATATAAACTGCTGCGTCTTTGCATTCCCGCGTCGTTGCGTGCAATAAATCATTGATTGCCAAAAAATATGCATACTCAAAGAAGCACTGAGCTGTAAACACCGCTGCGTCTTTGCTCCTCTGCATCGTTGCATGAAGTAAAATCCCCTTTTGCCACAAAGCCTCGAAGACTCAAAGAAGCGAAAGCTGTAAATGCCGCCGCGTTCTTTGCCTCCTTGCGTCGCTGCGTGAAACAATGCTAATTCCCCAACTGCACTTCGTACAGCTCCGGCCATTTTTTGCCGGTGATATAGATCTTTTTGATGTCGTGGTCGTAGGCAATGCCGTTGGGGACATTTTCTTCATTTTTGGAATCCCTGCTTTTCAGCCGGTCCCAGATCGGGCTCAGATCAATCTTTCCAACCGCCAGGCCGCTTGCGGGGTCGATTTTGAAAATATAAGGCCGGTTCCACTGGTTGGCATAAACAAAGCCATCTATAAATTCCAGCTCATTGATCGAATCCAGGAAGTCGCCGTTTGCGGTTACCGATTGGGTGCGCAGCAGTTGGAAGGTGGAGGGATTGTAATAGTACAGGTTGCTGGAGCCATCGCTAACAATTAATTCCTTGCCATCTGTTGTAATGCCCCAGCCTTCGGTATTGATCGGAAACTCCTTTACTTTTTTAAAATCGGGAAGTGTATACACAAATACCACTTTCTCCCTCCAGGTGAGCTGGTACAGGGTATCGTTGAGAATGGTGATCCCTTCACCAAAATATTTTTTATCCAGGGCCAGTGTTTTTTCTGCTTTTCCGTTCTGCAGGTTTACTTTCAGCAGTTCGGAAGCTCTTCCTTCCGGTGCATAATCCGATCCGCCTGTTCCTTCATAAAGCTGTCCTTTATAGATGACCAGTCCCTGGGTAAAAGAACCCGTATCATGTGGATAGGTATTGATTACAGCAATACCAATGTTTTTTACATTACTGGCGGCGGGCGTTTCCGGCGTTGGTGCGGGTGTTTTATCATCTCCGTTACAGGATAAGAGTAGTGCCATAACCATAACCAGTACTGAGAAAAAGGATCTTTTGATCATATTGATTGATTTATCGCCTTAAAGGCGGATGCAAAAATAAAGAAACTTACAAAGAATAAGGGATCAGACCGCAAGGTTTAACAGGAAACAGCGCTTAAAATGGTAAACCTTTTTATGTGAACTATCAACTGAATATATGCTGTTGTATAGAATAATATTCTGTTTTTTGATTTTATTCAGAATATTGTTAAATTTGAGGCATGCGTGTAAAAGAAATTAACCTGGATGAAACGGACCTGGCCATCCTGAAACTTTTGCAGGAGGACGCCCGGATCACCAATGTGGCCCTGGCCGGACAACTGAAAATGGCGCCTTCGGCTACACTGGAACGGGTGCGGAAACTAGAAGAAAAAGGAATCATAAAGGGGTATAGCGCCATTGTAGACCCCCTGTGGGTCGGCAAGGACCTGTTGGTGTTTATTTTTATTAAAACGAAGGATAGCTTTGCAGATGATAAATCTGCCCGGTTACTGGCGGCCATCCCGCAGGTGATGGAGGTGCATCATATTGCGGGGGACGACTGCTATCTTATCAAAGCGCGGGTTTCCGGCCCTACAGAGTTGATGGAGCTCAAACGTTCGCGTTTCAGTAAAATAGCCAATATTATTTCCATGCGCACTACCATCGTATTGGAAACGGTAAAAGAATCTTCTCACATTTCAATCGACTGATTTTATGACTCAGAAAAAAGCGCCTTCCGTTTTACTGGTGGTGCTGGCATTTGCAGCGGTATACCTCATTTGGGGATCAACCTACTTTTTTATTGAGCGTGCGGTAAAATTTATTCCGCCCATGCTGCTGGGCGGATTGCGCTTTGTTACAGCGGGTATCCTCATGCTGGCATGGGTGGGCCTGAAGGGCGAGAAGATCTGGAACCGCTCTGTGATCCTGCATTCTGTTGTTAGCGGGATATTGATGCTTTTTGTTGGGAATGGTGCTGTGATCTGGGCGGAACAATACCTGCACAGCTCCTTCGTTGCTATTTTCCTGGCGTCGGCACCGATCTGGTTCCTCGTATTTGATAAACCAAACTGGGCGGATAATTTTACCAACCGGTATACATTGCTGGGCGTATCAATAGGATTGATCGGAGTTATCGCGCTGTTTTATGAAAAGATAACGGGAGATGACAGTAAACAGGGACTGGTACCATTGCTGGCGATTTTTATCGGGAATATCGGGTGGGTGCTGGGCTCGCTCTATTCAAAATATAAAGTAAAGCATATCTCACCTTCTGTCAATTCTGCCTGGCAGATCCTTTCTGCCGGAATGGTGTTTTTTATTATTGGCTTTAGCAACGGCAGTATTGCCCGGGTAAACTGGTCGGCTATTCCGGCAGAAGGATGGGGCGCATTGTTGTATCTGATTTTCTTTGGCTCGATCATTGGCTACAGCGCGTATGTATTTTTACTAAGCGTGCGCAGCGCGGCGCAGGTAAGCAGCTATGCATATGTGAATCCATTGGTAGCGGTATTGCTGGGTGTACTCATCAATGGCGACCATCTTACAGTCCTGCAACTCGCCGGCCTGGTGATCATTCTGGGCAGTGTGTTCTTTACCAATCTTGCAAAAAGAGAACGGGATAGGAAAGCCGCTAAAACCGTATCCGGCGGAAAACAAGTACCGGTACCGGCAGCAGAAGAGGAGCGCAGTCTGTGCGAAGCAGCAGCTCCGGGAGCACTTCCCCAGGAAAGAGAAAGCCGGTAAAGGACATCAACCCGGATGTGTCTCCCAGATCAGCGCGTTCCATTTTTCAATGACGGTCTCCGGCGCATAGCACTGCATGGATAAATGTGCATTGGTGCCCATTCGCGACCGGGTTTCCGGCTGGCTGATCAGTATTTCCAATTGCTGCTGTAGTTCCGCTTGATCCGTTGCTAAAAAGCCATTCTCGCCATGTTGGATCAATTCGTTAACCCCCGAACAACTGCGTAGCCCAAGGCAGGGTAAACCCGAAGCCATGGCTTCCGTCAATGCCAGCGGAAATCCTTCAAATTTGCTGGGGAAAATAAAGATGTCTGCCTGTTTTAATTTTTCCAAAGGGGCACTGGTGAATCCCTCTAGAAAAATTCGGTTTTGCAATCCCTTCTTTTTAATCAGATCGCGCAACGCTTTTTCGTCGGGCCCTGTTCCCCAAAAAAACAGATCCCATTCCGGGTATATATGCGCGATGGCGGAAAAAATTTCAATAGAAAGATCCTGCTGTTTGCAACTGGTGATCAGAGAGGCAATGCTTACTATTTTATAACGTTTTTTTGATACCTGGAGATCCGCCCGCTCTTCCTCTTTGATCTGAGGCACGGGATTGGGAATAGTAAAACATTTCCCCTTGAAGGTTTCCGGGATAAACGAGCGGTAGCTGCTGAACAATACCTGGATGACGGCCAGGTGTCGATAAGCAGCCTTCAGGTAATACATGTCGATAGAGCTACGGTACCATAGCAGATCTGTATAATCGTAATCCGGTCGGCCGTTGGTAGAGTTCACAATGGGAATCGCATAGGTGTTGTTATAAGTGATCTCCAAAACCGAGCTTAATGACATGGTCATGATCAGATCCGGCTTCCTTGCATCAATAAATTGTTTCCAGGCGCTGGCGCGTTGTTGGAGATTGAACAGGTAAAGCCCGTCTTTTCCGTTTAATTTCTTATAGAGTAAGTGGTTAAATAGCTTGTCTCTTTTTTTTCGGATCTTATAATATATCCAAAGCAAAGGGTTCTTCCCGGTATAGTTCCACAGCTGCCGCGGATGTTTCTGGATAATATCCGGTGTATAGATATTAGTGATCGTTACATGGGGATGGCGTACATAAACCGCTTTCCCTGTTCTGTTTTCACAAGTGGCGATTTCCACTGCATGTCCGGCTCCGGCGAAATGATCAGCTAAAAAGGAGCAGACCTTTTCAGTTCCTCCTTGTCCATTGATAAACCCTTGATGTTGTATTAGCAGGATCTTCATGGCTTAATACTTTTCGGCAACTGCTTTTCTTGTTTTTCTTCTCAATTGTGTAAACGGAATAAACCGCGTGAGGAACAGGTAAAATCCGCGGCGTCTTTTTTTTTGAATGCAATAGGAGCGGTAGAACGCGTCGAAGCGGGCAGGATTTCGTAAATCAAGAAAATAACGGAAAGGCCTGCTTAGTTGTCTCTTTTCAGATGTCGTGAGCGTGGGCAGCACTATCCGGTCCATGAACGTTATAATGAGGGAGTGAAGATAAGTTTTTTGCTCCTTGTTAAATGGCATCCTCAGGTAACGTAGCTCAAACGGCTCATGTTGGATAAAGCGTGCCAGATGCAGGGTATGTGAGGGAAGCAGCTGATGGCGGGTATAGAAATCCTCTAAAATCTGTAGCCATACAGGGATCTGCCGGAGAACAGTCCAACAATTATTGTTGATGCGGATATGATTTTGATGGACATGCCGGCGGTAATGATAAATGCCACATGGATTTAAACCGATTTTTGATGTAAGTGCAAGCAGTTGATGTGAGAATAGACCATCTTCACAGGGCTGAATATGGGGAGGAAACCGGAGCTCAGAGTGCTGCTTTAAAAAATCCATGCGAATCAATTGAGCACAGGTAGGCAACGCTGTAAAAAGCGGACCCCATTTACAAAAATAGGTCCCGATGACGGTAATGTCGCTGTTGTCTTTTCGAGCGGCTTCCAGCGAAGTTTTAAAGAATTCCGGATCCAACGTGTCATCCGAGTCCATAAAGAAAACATAGGATCCGGTTGCACGGAGCAGCCCGTTGTTCCGTGCTATGGAAACGCCGCTGTTCTCCTGGTTAATAAACTGTATCCGGGGATCTTTTTGCAGATACGCGTGACAAACCGAAACCGAACCATCGATACTTCCATCATTCACTAAAATTAGCTCCAGGTCTTTAATGCTTTGGTCGAGAACACTCTGGATGGCAGCGCCTAAAAAAGCTTCTACATTATACACCGGCATAATGACCGATACCATTATATTTTCCGCCTTGGTTGTCATTCAGGGATGAGTCGATTTTGGTTCTTAATTTGTAATAACAGTTCGCTGTAGAAAAAGCAGCCTTCTATTTCAAGGTACTGTTTAGCTCCGCTTTTTTAAGTGAAAATTCCCGGTATTTAAATTGTCCTGTTTTGTAACCAACGATGGCTCCAAATTCAATTTTTTGATCATCGCTCTTCATGGGAAACACAGCCGACCGGTATGCATTTTGTGTTACCATCGCACGTGGTAGCACTGTAAAGTTAACTCCGTCTTTGGAATACGCAAGAAACAATGCATCAGCGGTGTATTTCGTTACATCACCCGTTGCCAGGCAGAGGAAATAAAAGCCGTCGATATAGGTCGCCTGCAAATGCCAGGGGGCATATTTTGGATTAATATCTTTCCAGGGAGCATTTATAAAATTTACGATCTTACTCTTTTTGAAAATGCTAAAGTTTAGTCCATCGGTTGACGTCCGTTGAATCACATAAGAAGGCTCATTTCCGGTAAAAACCTTTCCGCCACGGTTCAACTCCACTTCGTAACTGAGAAATGTATTTCCGGTCTTTATAAATGAAGGCGACAGCAGGTGGTCATTCTTGGGTGTATAGGGCGGGTTACTGGAGTAGACTACTTCCAACGGTGTCCAGTGCACGCCGTCTGCAGAAGTTTGCCGGACAATCGTTCTTTGTGCGCTTTGTTTTAACTTGTCGTTGTTGTTTTGGCTTTTAGCGCCTCTTTTTTTTAAGGCCTGTGCGGTAATAAAGCTGCCCCGGTAATAGAGGTAAAACGTATTATTGGTAAAAAACCAGTCCACATCTGACCAAAAACCTTGTTTGTGTCCTTTTTTATTTTCCAGAAAGCTTTCCTGGATAGAGGGCGTGCGTGCCAGCGGGTTTTTGATGCCGGCCGGCTCCGCCCAGTTCAGACCATCATTGGAAACTACAACCGTCGGGTTTTCAAACCTTATATGATGCGGCGTTATACCCACAGATCCAAAATAGGGCGTAAATACCATCCAGTATTTGTAACCGTTAAATCCCTCCGGGAAATACTGTATATCGGGATGACAGTAACCATCATTGGGCCGGGAGATGTTCCGGATAAAAAACGGGTCGGTTACCCCGCTATAATTCCCGTTGGCTACCGTCGAAACATTTACGTCTCCGATATCTACCGTATAATCCGGCAGTTCCGTATAATGGTGGTTCCCCATTGCCAGGGGAACATCCTCCGCGTATAAAACTTCTTCTTCCTTGTTACAGGCAAGTGTTATTGACATTCCTGTGATCAATAACCAAAAAAAGCATTTTGGCATAAGCAATTAAATACCCATCTGTGGTTAAGTGCAAACGAAGATACATCCAAATTCAATTCCCAAAGATTTCGCCATTATTTTTCTTGGAAAAAAGCTGATTTCAAATTTTAAATCAAAATAGTAATTATCTTCAGTTCAATAAAATGATTCGAAAATATGGATAGCGCAATTCAGCAGAAAGTGGATCGATGGTTGCAGGGCAATTATGACCAGGATACCAAGGACAGCATAGAAAGGCTTCAGCAGGAGGATCCGAAGGAGCTGGCCGATGCATTTTATCAGAATCTGGAATTCGGAACCGGCGGGCTCAGGGGGATTATGGGAGTGGGCACGAACCGGATGAATAAATATACGGTAGGAATGGCTACGCAGGGGTATGCCAATTACTTGTTGCAATCTTACCCGGGTGAAGAAGTGCGTGTGGCTATCGCCCACGACAGCCGTAATAACAGTCGTTTCTTTGCAGAAACCACCGCCCATGTCTTTGCGGCCAATGGGATCAAAGTATTCCTGTTTGAAGCGCTGCGGCCAACGCCGGAGCTTTCATTTGCGATCCGTACCCTGAAATGTCAGGGCGGTGTGGTATGCACGGCCTCGCATAACCCCAAAGAGTACAACGGGTATAAGGCCTACTGGAATGACGGAGGGCAGCTGGTACCTCCCCATGATAAAAATGTGATCAAAGAAGTGGAAGGGATCGCCTCGGTTGACGATGTGCAATGGAGCGGGGGAGATGCCAATATTACGTTGATCGGGAAAGAAATCGATGAACAGTATATTGAAATGGTGAAAGGATTGAGTGTATTTCCTGAGGTGATCGAAAAACAAAGCGATCTTAAGATTGTGTACACACCCATACACGGTACCGGAATCACCCTGGTGCCCCAGGTGCTGGAACGCTTTGGGTTTAAAAATGTGCATATTGTAGAGGAACAAAAGACGCCGGATGGTAACTTTCCTACCGTAGCTTATCCCAATCCTGAGGAGAAGGAAACTATGAGCATTGGTCTTGCAAAGGCAAAGGAACTGGATGCGGATATATTACTGGGCACCGATCCGGATGCCGACCGCGTGGGTATTGGTATTAAGAATAACCATGGCGATTGGGTGCTGATGAACGGGAATCAAACAGCGGTACTGGCATTTAACTACCTGCTGGAAGCACGGAAGGAGAAAGGGATCGCCCGGCCCAATGATATGATTATTACTACTATTGTAACCACTGGTATGGTAGATGACCTGGCTGCCGGTTACGGAGTTCACTGTTACCGGGTATTGACCGGTTTTAAGTGGATTGCCGAAATGATCCGTGAAAAAGAGGGGAAAGAATATTATATCACCGGCGGGGAAGAGAGCTTTGGCCTGATGATCGGCGATAAGGTGCGGGATAAAGATGCCGTAAGCGCGGTGGCCCTGCTTTGCGAGATGGCGGCCTATGAAAAGAACAAGGGCAAAACCCTGTTTGATAAACTGATTGAGCTCTATATAAAGTTTGGTTTTTATAAAGAAAAGCTTATTTCCATTACGAAAAAAGGAATGGATGGTCAGCAGCAGATCGCAGCCATGATGCAGGACTACCGCAATCATCTTCCCAAAACCATCAATGGCATTAAAGTTGTGCGTGTGCTGGATTATCAAAGCAGTAAGTCAACGGACCCTCATACCGGTGATGTTACTGAGATTCGTCTCCCCAAATCCAATGTATTGCAGTTTGCTCTGGAAGATGGCAGCCTGGTTTCTGCCCGGCCCAGCGGCACCGAGCCAAAGATTAAATTTTATTTCAGCGTAAAGGAAAAATTGGAAAGCGCGGATCAGTTTGATGCCGTGGATCAGCGGCTGGATGCCAAAATTGAGGGTATCATTGCGGATATGAAATTGAATTAGTGCATCAGCAATTTAACGAATTTTACCTTTTAGCAGTGGATAGTAAACCGCAAGGCGGGGAATCCGCGAGGGCGCTATAAGAATAGCGGAGGATTCCATTAGGCTGGTAAAACCGCTGTGGTAACACAAAGGATCTTAATGTTTTTTTTCACGCAACGGTGAAAGGGCAAAGGCACGGCGGTCTGGTTTTCGCCACGAAGGCGCTAAGGTACGAAGCGCACAAAGGTTAGGTTTCTCTTTGTGTTTTTATGTCTTTGAGTCTTCGTGGTTCATATTAAACCGCAAGGATCGCCATTTTAACCGGCGGCTTTATCCTTGGTGCCTTCCTCGCTCCAGCTTCCGATACTGGGCCATCCCCAATGATCTTCGTCTGCGTACGCAAAATCGTGTTGATGCTTCTCCGGAATGGCTCCCTTGATGAGGGCGCCGGGAGGGATGGAAGGGTAGATTTCCTCAAAAGTGAACATAGATGTAAGACTGATGCGGCGATACACATGCGAGCGGGTAATATCCTGCATCTTGCTTAACCCTGCTGCACCCATCATTTCCACAAATGTTTTTACGGTATACTTGTGATAGTTGGCCACACGCAGTTTTTTGTCTTCCACAACGAGGCCTTTTGTTAGTTTGGGATCCTGCGTGGCCACACCAGTAGGGCAGCGGTTCGTATTGCATTGCAAGGCCTGGATGCAGCCCACAGCCAGCATCATCGCCCGGGCGCAGTTACAGGCATCGGCGCCCAGTGCCGCAGCCCGTGCAATATGAAAACCCGTCATGATCTTGCCCGATGCAATGATCTTTATATGCTGCCGGATGTTCAAACCCCGCAGGATATCATCTACAAAGGCCAGCCCGTCCAGCAGCGGGGCTCCTACATAATTGGAAAACTCCTGCGGTGCTGCACCGGTGCCGCCTTCGCCGCCGTCCACCGTAATAAAATCGGGATAGGTGTCCTGGCTGATCATGGCCTTGCAGATGGCAATGAATTCACTTTTATGACCAATGCATAATTTAAACCCTACCGGTTTCCCCCCGGAAAGTTCCCGTAGTTGTTTTATAAAATAGATGAGTTCCTTTGGCGAGTTAAAAGCCGTATGATAGGGGGGCGATTCTACCGTGGTGCCTGGCTGGATATGCCGGATGCGGGCGATTTCCGGGGTGTTTTTAGCCGCCGGCAAAATGCCGCCATGCCCGGGTTTGGCGCCCTGGGAGATCTTGATTTCGATCATCTTTACATTTGGAATCCGGGCTTTTTCGGCAAACAGCGCTGGCGCGAAATTGCCCTCCTCATCCCGGCAACCAAAATACCCTGTACCGATCTGCCAGATAATGTCACCTCCCTGTTTAAGATGGAAGTCGCTAAGGCCGCCTTCGCCGGTGTTATGCGCAAAGTTGCCGATTTTGGCACCGCCATTCATAGCTTCAACTGCATTGGCGCTGAGCGAGCCATAACTCATTGCAGAAATATTCAAAATGCTTCCGCTATAAGGTTGCTTACAATCCTTGTTCCCGAACAGCACGCGCGGATTATGATCGAGGGTTTTAAAGCTTTTAGGGGCAATGGAATGGCAGATCCATTCGTAGCCGGGCGCATATACATCCAGTTGCGTGCCAAACGGCATGGTATCGTTATCCAGTTTGGCGCGCTGGTATACGGTAGACCGGTCAATGCGGTTGATAGGTCTTCCATCGATATCCGATTCGATAAAATATTGATAAATCTTGGGCCGCAGCTCTTCCATTACGTAACGGAGGCGGCCAAAAATGGGGTAAATCCTCCGGATGGTATGTTTGGTTTGTAACATATCGTAATACCCCATACAGGAAAAGATAAGCAGGGCCCCAAATACAACGTACCAGTTTTTGCTGATGTACCAGGAAAGCAGAAAAGTAATGATCAATGCGAGAATGGAAATAACCAGGAATATTCGCCTCATATAAAAAACGGTTATGAATTAACCGCGAAAGTAATAAGAAACGAACAATTATTAGTTTTCTGTATGCGGCAGGAAAAGTTAGTGTGCCAGCCGCTCAACTGCATGTGGAAATACGGTTGCTTTTAACCAAACATTCCTTCGTCGGCAAAGCTGTAATAACCTTCATCGCTTACAATAATATGATCCATTACCCGGATATCGAGGAACTTTGCGGCTTCGCGGATCTTAATGGTAAGGTACTCATCTGCCTTGCTGGGCGAAAGATTACCGGAAGGGTGGTTATGCGCAAGGATAATCCCCACAGCATTTTTCTCCAGCGCTTTTCTCAGAATAATGCGCGGATCTGCCACTGTGCCTGTAATGCCACCTTCACTAACAACTTCAAAATGGATGGCGGCATTGTTCTGATTGAGAAATATAACGGCAAAGACTTCGTGCATCAGGTCCTTCAGCCGGCTTCTCAGGTATTCCCCGATCTGTTTGCTGGTGTTCATCATGGGGCGTTGGGGCAATGCTCCGGATTGCCTTCTGCGTCCCAGTTCCAGCGCGGCACTAAGGGTTACTGCTTTGGCTTCACCGATACCCTTTATTTTCATGAGTGTTGAGATGCTTTGCTTACCGAGTTCATTCAGGTTGTTGTCGCCGAGTTTGAGGATTTCTTTTGCCAGGTCCAGGGCAGACTGTTCGCGGGTGCCATTGTTGATAAGGATTGCCAGCAACTCGGAGTTGCTGAGCGCACTGGCTCCATGGGCAATCAGTCTCTCACGCGGACGGTCGTCTTCCGCCCAGTTCCGGATGCTGTTGGTGTTTTTCATCTATACAAGTTACAGAATGTTTCGTGTTCAAAAAATTTTTTTTAATGACCGGATTTTGCTTGGAATTTTGCTGCGGTTATTAATATCTTCGCCGCTCATTTAGTAACAAATGGAGTCTCCGCTTATAAATATGCATACAGCCAAAATTTTTGCCGGTACGGCATCGCGCCAGTTAGCAGAAGAAATATGCCAGAAGTATGGCTGTCAGTTAGGACAGATTCATACGCAACGTTTTAGTGATGGAGAGATTTATGTAAATTTTTTAGAAAGCGTTCGTGGTGATTATGTATTCCTGGTGCAAAGTACTTATGCGCCGTCGGATAACCTGATGGAGTTGCTTTTAATGATCGATGCGGCTAAGCGTGCATCGGCCTATAAAGTGATCGTGGTAATGCCGTATTACGGGTATGCCCGTCAGGACCGGAAGGACCGCCCGCGGGTGGCGATTGGTAGTAAGCTGGTTGCCAACATGTTAACGGCTGCCGGGGCTGACAGGATTGTTACCATGGACCTGCATGCTCCTCAAATCCAGGGATATTTCGACATTCCGGTGGATCACCTGGACAGTCATGCAGTTTTTATCCCTTATGTAGAGCAATTACAGCTGGAAAACCTTACCTTTGCAGCCCCCGACGTAGGAGCAACAAACCGGATCCGGGAAATTGCCTCCTATTTCAATGCTGAAATGGTGATTTGTGATAAGCACCGGAAACGGGCAAATGAAATTGCCAGCATGCGGGTAATTGGAGATGTGGAAGGCAGGAATGTGGTCATTATCGATGACATCTGCGATACAGGAGGTACGCTGGCCAAAAGTGCGGGATTGTTGATGGAAAAAGGAGCGAAGAGTGTAAGAGCCATGATCACGCACCCGATTTTGAGCGGTAACGCATACGAAAATATTGAGAACAGCGTGCTGGATGAGCTGGTGGTGTGTAACACCATTCCGCTTCAGAGAACAACCCCCAAGATCCGGGTGATTTCCGTAGCCAATTTATTTGCAATTGCAATTAAACACGCTTTTGAAAACAAGAGTATTACAAGTTTGTTTGTACACTCCAATTTAAGAACGTCCAATCCATAGTAAATTAAAACAATATCATAAATGAAAACAATTACAATCGAAGGACAACTGAGGACCGAATTTGGCAAAAGAGCCACCCGCCAGATCCGCTCTCAGGACGCTGTGCCTGCTGTAATTTACGGGGGTGCTAAAGAAATCAATTTCAGTGCGCCGGCAGCAGCATTTAAAGGACTGGTGTATACACCTAATTTTCAGCTGGCTGAAATAAAGCTGGACGGCGCTACCTACAAATGCATTTTGAAAGATCTGCAGTTTGACAAGGTTACCGATCAACTGATCCACGTAGATCTTCTGGAACTGACAGATGACAAAAAAGTGATTGCGACAATTCCGCTGAAATTCACCGGAAGCGCTAAAGGGGTTAAAGATGGCGGACGCTTTGTGTCTAAGATCAAATCGCTGAAAGTGAAAACCCTTCCGAAAGATCTGAAAGAAGTGATTGAAGTACCGATCGATAACCTGGAACTGAACGGCAATATCCGTGTAGAAGACGTAAAAGCTGAAAACATGGAAATTCTGAACTCTCCACGTATTCCTATCGCTTCTATCGTAATGACAAGACAGCTGAAACAGGAAGAAGCGGCAGCTAAAAAATAACTTTTTTTAACAAAGCGTAAAAAAGCCTGCATCAAATTGATGTAGGTTTTTTTATTTTTAATATTTTTGATAAACGGGATGAAATATTTATTAGCAGGTTTAGGAAACATCGGAAATGAATATGCGCATACCCGGCATAATATTGGTTTTGATATCATCGCTGCATTTGTTCACAAACATGGCGGGGAATTTAGAAACGACCGTCTGGCATATGTGGCAGAAGTAAAGATAAAAGGCCGTACCGGTATTTGTATTTGTCCGACTACCTACATGAATTTAAGTGGAAAAGCGCTTAAATTTTGGCTGGAAAAAGAAAAGATTCCATTGGAACGTTCGTTGACGGTGTTGGATGATTTAGCACTGCCTTTATCCAAAATGCGGATAAAGCCTGCAGGTAGCGACGGAGGACATAACGGATTGAGGAGTATTCAGGCGTTGTTAAATACTACCGCGTACCCAAAATTGAGATTTGGAATTGGTAACACGTTTCCTAAAGGCATGCAGGCCGAGTTTGTGCTGGGGAAATGGAAAAAAGAGGAGGAACCCCTGGTAAAACTGAAAATCGAGAAAGCGGTAACAGCCATTGAAACATTCATATTTCAGGGTATCGAAGCTGCAATGAACGAAATAAATAGCAAAGAATTTACGTTGTAAAGACAGATATAAATCCTACTGTATTATGAAAATTATTTGTATCGGGCGAAATTATGCGGCGCATGCCAGGGAACTGGGAAATGAGGTTCCGGAGGAACCGGTGGTATTTTTAAAACCGAAAAGTGCACTGTTAAGACCGCACCTTCCATTTTATTACCCCGAGTTTACCAATGAATTGCATTACGAATGCGAACTGGTGATCCGGGTATCCAAGAACGGGCGGTATATCAACCGGAGATACGCCAATCAATACTATGATGCCATTACACTGGGAATCGATTTTACAGCGCGAGACCTGCAGAACGAGCTAAAGAAGAAAGGGTTGCCCTGGGAAAAGGCAAAGGCCTGGGATAATTCCGCTGTGATCGGTAAATGGAGACCGGTCAATGATTTCGAAAATACCAAAAACATTAATTTCGGGCTGTATAAAAATGAAGAATTGGTACAACACGGCAATTCTTCAAAAATGATCCACAATTTCGAATCTATTTTATCACACGTTTCCAAATATTTTACCCTCAATATTGGGGATATCATTTTCACGGGTACACCGGAAGGAGTAGGAGAAGTCGTAACCGGCGATGTACTGGAGGGAATATTGGAAGACGAAAGCGTATTCCAGATTACGGTTGAATAAAAACCGCATTTTTTTTGATGTGAACGAATAGAGCGCTATTTTTGCAACGAAGATTCAAAAAGGCATTGAAGAAACGGAACAAAATACAGCGTTTTCTGGGTTGGGTATTACTGGTGATATTCATGATCAGCATTACCCCGAAAATTTATCTTCACGACGCCTTTACACATCATAAGGATCAGCTGTTTAGCGGCGCAGGCAAACAGGAGAAGAGCATCCGGTCTTTTGAGTACAGTTGCGGATTTATAAATATCGAAGGTACTACGCCTTTTTTAGAGGCCGCGTTGTTCATTCGGTCGATTGTATCTGTGCCGGCAAATATGTATCCGGCTGAACCCACTGCCGGTCTTTGTTATCGCTTTGCAGCGCAAGCTACATTAAGAGGTCCACCCGCTATTATTTAATAATACTGAAGCTTCCCGGGAAAAACACACCTGGTATAACGGTTTTTTCAAACCATATTATTCTATTTATTAAATATAGTGATGCAAAAGAAAATATTAGGGCTTATCGTCCTGCAATGGTTCATTTTTATTATTGGGAATGCCGCTCCGGTTACTTATAAAGAAGCAGCGCCGGCGGGATCGCTGAAAGGGGTAGTAACAGACGACGCAACCGGGCTGCCATTACCGGAAGCCACCATCTCATTCCCCGATCTGAAAATAGATGTTACAGCCGATAAAAACGGTGTCTATTTTATACGCTCCCTGCCTAACGGACGGTATACGGTTTCGGTATCCTTTGTAGGATACCGCTCATTTGTGGGAGTGGTGGTCATCAACGGCGAAACAACCCAGGACTTTAAATTAAAAGTATCGGTAGTTGAAAATGATGCGGTGGTCGTTACCGGGGTTTCGGCATCTACACAGTTAAAACACATGCCTACCCATATTTCCGTGTTATCTCAAAAAGAATTGCAGCAATCATCGGGAACGGGATTGCTGGATGCGGTGGCAAAAGTGCCCGGGGTGGCCATTATCACTACCGGACCAGCCATCGCCAAACCTTCTATCAGAGGGCTCGGCTATAACCGGGTGGTTACTTTAAACGACGGCGTACGCCAGGAAGGACAGCAGTGGGGCGATGAACATGGCATTGAGATAGACGAATACAGTGCCCAGAAAATTGAAGTGTTACGCGGGCCGGCTTCCCTCATGTATGGAAGCGATGCGATCGGCGGGGTGCTGAATATCCTCACTAATGTTCCTGTTCCGGAAAATACAGTAAAGGCCAACCTCTCCGGAAGTCTTAACAACAACAACAACATGCAGGGTGGCTATGCTAATGTAGCAGGAAATATCAATGGGTTTAACTGGAATGCCTACGGAAGTGTAAAAGGTGCCGGGGACTACAACAATAAATATGATGGAAACGTGCTCAACAGCCGGTTTAAGGAAAAGAATGTGGGCGGTTACCTGGGGCTGAACAAGCAGTGGGGATATACCCATCTGGTGATTTCGAACTTTGATCAGCACCTGGGCCTCGTTGAGGGTGAGCGTGACGATGAAGGCCATTTTATATTAGACGGATACGAGCCTGGTAGCAAACAAACGAACAGTAAAAGCCCGTTGATCCCCAACCAGCGGATACAGCATTTTAAAATAGCACTGGATAATAATTTTACCTTTGATAACGGAAGCCGTATAACAGCCCTGGTTGGCTTTCAGCGGAATCAGCGGAAAGAATTCGGGGATGTGGCCAACCCCAATGATCCCGAGGCATATTTCGACCTCAAGACCATCAACTATTCGGCTGCCTATCACTGGCCGGTGATGAACGGCTGGAAAACTTCTTTTGGTGTAAACGGCATGAGCCAGCAGAACAGCAACAGGGCGGATGAAGCGCTGATCCCGGATTACCGGCTTTTTGATATCGGCGTGTATGGGTATACTTCCAAAACTGTTAACCGCACTACCATTAGCGGGGGACTGCGGTTTGATAACCGCAATATCAGCAGCAAACTGACCTATGAAGATGGTGAGGAAAAATTTCAACCTTTTACTAGAAGTCTTTCCAGTGTTTCGGGAAGCATCGGGCTGGCGCATGATTTTAATGAGCACATTACGTTGAAGGCAAATGCCAGCAAGGGTTTCAGAGCTCCGAATATGGCAGAGCTGGCAGCCAACGGGGTGCATGAGGGTACGTTTCGCTATGAAATCGGGAACCGGGAGCTGAAAAGCGAAGATTCCTACTCGTTCGATCTTGGCCTGGACGTGAATACCCAGCACGTTTCGCTGAATGTATCCCCTTATATCAATCACATCAATAATTACATCTATTACCAGAAACTGCAGAACAGTGCAGGAGCTGACTCCTCTATAGGGGATTTATATGTCTATAAGTTTACACAACAAAGTGCCAATCTGTATGGGGTAGAAGCCACGCTGGATATACACCCGCACCCACTTGACTGGTTACATTTTGAAAACTCATTCAGCTGGACAAGGGGCGTGTTTACCAACGCTGTTGATGGCTCAGACAACCTCCCGCTGATTGCACCGTTGCGCTTGCTGACAGAGCTGCGGGCTGAGTTTCCGTCGCAACTGAAAGCTTTCCGCAATTTTTATGCAAAAGCGGAGATGGATAATGTAGGAGCTCAGAACCAGTATTTTTCCGGCTATGGTACGGAAACAGCCACGCCGGCTTATACGTTGTTCAATGCGGGCATCGGAAGCGATATCTACTGGGGCGGAACAAAACGGGCCACTGTGATCCTGGCGATAAATAATATCGGGGATGTGGCCTACCAGCAGCACCTGAGCCGGTTGAAGTATGCACCCGAGAACCCGGTTACGGGCAGGACAGGGGTATTTAATATGGGCCGAAATTTTACGGCAAGACTGATCCTTCCGTTTGCCTGGAAAATTAAATAGCAGAACTGTAGTTATATTTGTTGCAGCAAACACATAATCTGCAATAAATAATGATAAAACAATTACTATTTTCAGTGGTCCTTCTTGCAGCTCTGACAGCAAAGGCTCAGGATCAGCAACCCTATCATGCATATGATCCGGCTGCGGATGCAAAAGAAGGAATCCGGAAAGCTGTAGCCCGGGCAAAAAAGGAAAACAAACATGTGCTGGTGCAGATTGGCGGGAACTGGTGTATCTGGTGTGCGCGGTTTGATCAGTTTTCAAAAACAGACAGGAGTGTTGATTCAATTTTAAAGCAATCTTATGTAGTATATCATCTGAACTACAGCAAAGAAAATAAGAACCAGCCTGTTCTGGCCTCCTATGGTTTTCCCCAGCGCTTTGGCTTTCCGGTCTTTCTGGTGTTGGATAAAGACGGTAAGCGGATCCATACACAGAATTCAGGATATTTAGAGCAAGGAAAGGGATACAGCGCAGAAAAAGTGTCTGATTTTTTAATCAACTGGACGCCGGACGCACTGAAACCTGAAAAGTATAAAGAATAAACTTCGAATTTAAATCCGTTGTATGAACGCTGCCGCATTTTTTAAGATCTTAAAACATCCTGTAAAATTCAGGATGTTTTTGTTATCAAAGCTGCCGCTTGCACTGTTTGCCGGTTTGCGCATCCGTGAAGTGAATGCACAGCAATGCGTAGTGAGCATTCCATACAAGTGGATGAATAAAAACCCGTTCCGCTCTACCTATTTTGCAGCATTGGCTATGGCGGCTGAGCTGAGTACAGGTGTGCTGGCAATGGCTGCCACTATCGGCCATCCGGTAAAGGTGTCGCTGCTGGTGGTAAGGCTGGAGTCGGAATATTTTAAGAAAGCCACGGGCCATACCTTATTTACCTGTAAAGATGGCGATGCCTTGCGCCGCATGGTTCAAAAGGCCGTCGATGAAAATCAGCCGCAACAGTTTATGGCAACTTCTGTTGGTGTTAACGAAAACGGTGAGCCAGTGGCTACTTTTCACATTACCTGGTCGTTCAAGGCCAGGGGTTAAAGAAATAATAAATGCGCCGGGATGTAAAATTCTTTTTATATCTTGTTGGATAAAAATCTTATCCAACAAAAAGTGAAATAATATGAAGATTGCTTTTCATGGTGCTGCCCAAACGGTAACGGGTTCCAAACATCTCATAACGCTTAAGAATGGTAAAAAGATCTTACTGGATTGTGGTATGTACCAGGGGATGGGCGACCAGACTGACGCGTTGAACCGCGACTTCGGTTTTGTGAGCAGTGAAGTAGATGTGATGATCCTTTCCCATGCCCATATCGACCATTCCGGGTTAATTCCCCGCCTGGTAAAACAGGGTTTTCATGGAACGATCTTTTGCACGCCTGCTACAAAGGACCTTACAAATATTTTGCTGATGGATAGCGCTGAGATCCAGGAAAGTGAAATGCGGTTCCTCGAAAAGAAAAGGCAGGGAATGGCGCCGGATCTGCTACAGCCGTTGTACACGATTGAGGATGCAAAAAAAGCAATGGAGCTGTTTGACTCAAGGGAATATGGAGCCTGGTTTGATGTAACCGATGGTGTAAAAGCGATGTTTACGGATGCTGGTCATATCATTGGAAGCCAGTGTGTGCATCTGCGCATCCAGGAGGATGGTAAAGAAACCCGTATCACATTCAGCGGTGACCTGGGGCGCTACCGCGATGTGATCCTGAGATCGCCTGAAGTGTTTCCGCAGGCAGACTACATTATTATGGAATCTACTTATGGAAATAGCCTGCATGAAGATATAAGGGATACGCCGCAGATGTTGCTGGAATGGATCCGGAAGGTTTGTGTGGAACGGAAAGGTAAACTTATTTTCCCGGCGTTCAGTGTTGGGCGCACCCAGGAGATCCTGTATGCACTGAATCAGCTGTATGCACAAGGAGTACTTCCAAAGATCCCGTTTTATGTGGATAGCCCATTGAGTATTGAGGCAACGGATGTGGTGAAACGGTTTCCCCTGTACTTTAACCGGCAAATTCAAAACGTACTGAAGAACGATGATGATCCGTTTAGCTTTCCGGGGCTTATTTATATTAAATCCGTAGATGAATCAAAGGCACTGAACTTTAAAAATGGGCCGCTGGTGATTATTTCCGCAAGCGGAATGGCCGACGCGGGAAGGGTAAAACATCATATCAGTAACAATATTGAAAATTCGAGGAATGCCATTGTGATGACCGGTTATTGCGAACCGCATTCGTTGGGAGGCCGCCTGCTGGATGGAGCAAAGGAAGTGGGTATTTTTGGAGTAGAGCACCAGGTAAATGCCGAAATCGGGCAGATCCGGAGCATGAGTGCTCACGGTGACTATGAAGACATGAGCCAATGGCTGGCCTGTCAGGATCCTCAAGCCGTAAAGCAATTATTCCTGGTGCATGGAGAGCCCGACGTACAGGTAGCATTTAAGCAGCGACTGGTAAAAAAAGGGTTTGTAGATGTACTGATTCCCGAACGGCATTTTGAAATAGGGCTGGGGTGATTTGATTCGAGAAGTTGAAAAATGTGGAATGTGCGAATGGGATGACGTATCAGGTTGTCAAACGGAATCAAACCTGGAATTTTAAACCGGAGACCTGAAAGAAAAATTTCTTCTGCAGCTTTGCTTATTGCTTCCATTCATGCTGCATCAGCAATCGACACTGACTTCTGATAAGGCATCGCTTAATGACGGCAAAATACCGGTTTACCTGTATTTTCTATTTTCATCACCAGGGTTATTTTCGCAGCAAATGTAAACCTCATGCGAATGAACCTTACCGGCCGTTTACGCGGTCCGCTGCTGGCAGCTGTTGTTGCCACAGCCTTGTGCGCCTCCTGTAAAAAGGACGATACTGTAAAATTTACACCCCCGCTCAACGACAATTCGCTGCCCTCCGCAGCGGTCTATAAGGTGAAAGTACTGGAAGCCGGCGAAAAAAAACTGAGGTTCTCTGTAGACCTGGCAGTGTTTAAGGATTCTAAAAACATGGAGTACGGATTTGGTACCGGTCAGTTCCGGATCGATACCTTCCTGGGTTCCTATGCCTTTAAACCGGTGCGAGCTGCGCTTTCCGGAGGTGGAACAGCCACCCGTTATTCTTCCATCATGTTAATGGATCAAAGCGGCAGCACCGGCAGTACTGATCCGGATGACCTTCGGATCGATGCCGGGAAGATCTTTTGCCGGAATATGGGACAGGAGCATGAATCCTGGGTTTGGTGGTTTTCCGATGATTACAAAGCCGTAGGCACGGGCTTTAAATCGGATACAACAGTCCTGGTAAAAGATGTGGAAAGTGTGCGGAACCTTGGAAAAGGCGGTACGAACCTTTATGGCGCTCAGTATGCTGCTACAGATGCATTGATAAAGAGTGGCACTAAGCCAACAAAGGCCCTGCTTACATTCACCGATGGGGAAGATAACCGGGGTGTTAAAACAAGTGCACAGGTGGAGGCTTTTGCAAAAGGCAATCAGGTGCGTTTGTACAACGTTGGGCTGGGCGCCTCTTCTGATGAATACCTGTATGATCAGGCCGTTGCTACCGGTGGTGCATTTATGTATGCGAAAGACGCCCAACAATTGATCAGCATGTTTGGAAACCTGGGCCGGTTGCTGGACGGCTCTGGAAAATTCTACTCGGTAGAATGGGAAATGACTCCGGTAGGAAGCAACTCCATTATCTCAAAAGGTACGTATGATATAATATTGAAGGTGGTAACGCCATATAACTATACCATTGACGTACCGGTTACCGTTCGGTACCAGTAGTAAGCACCATGAGTTTTTTTGAAGCGGTTTAACCCTGTTGGACCGCTTCTTTTAGTTTTTGTAATACGCCGGTCTGCAGCATTTTTTCGGCCACGTAAATCATGTTGCAAAAAGCCGTAGCCCTTGAAATGCCATGTCCGATGATCACCGGCTTTTCAATTCCCAGTACCGGGGTGCCGCCGTATATCTCAAAGTTAAAACGATCTAAATACGCATTTGCTAATCTTTCATTTTTTGAAATATCATAGATAGACTCGGCTAATTTCAAAATAATATTTCCTGTAAAGCCATCGCAAACCATTACATCTGCCTTGTCGTTGAAGGTGTCGCGCCCTTCGATATTGCCAATAAAATGAATCGTGCGATTGGCTTTCAGAAGCGGATAGGCGCCCTGTGTGAGAAGGTTGCCCTTGCCTTCTTCTTCGCCCACATTTACAAGACCTACTTTTGGATCTTCAATTTCCAGGATGTGCCGGGCATATACAGATCCCAGGGTTGCAAACTGGTTCAACTGCTCGGGCTTGCAATCTGCATTCAATCCTACGTCGAGAATCAGTCCTGTACGACCGCCTTGCTTGGGAATAATAGAAGAGATGACCGGGCGCAGGATTCCTTCAATGGTTTTTAAATTAAATAAAGCGCCCACCAACATGGCACCAGTATTACCGGCGCTGATAAAGGCATCGGTTTTATCCTTTGCCAGGTATTGAAAACCGGTGGCAATGGAAGAGTGGGGCTTCTCCTTTAATGCCTTGGTGGGGTGTTCCTGCATATCGATGACCTGTGTGGTAGGCACGATCTGTATATTGCCGGCAGGAATAGCTTCCGCAGCCATAATCTCGTTCAATGCGGCCTTATCCCCGAACAAGGTTAATTGAACCGCCCCGCTTTTATTTTCAGAAAGATATTTTTTAATCCCACGCAATGCCTCAAGCGGGGCAAAATCGCCCCCCATTGTATCAATTCCAATATTCATCATATACGGACTAAAATTAAAAATTCCAAATGCATTACCAACCAAAGGTCGTCAATGAATTTGGAATGAACAAGTTAAGTAAACGGGACTTAACGTTTTTTTTAAGCTTTTGAAGGCGCTTTTTCAGCAACAACCTTTCCTTTGTAAATCAGTTTTCCTTCATTTACATAAGCGCGATGACGTACATGCGTTTCACCGGTTGTTGCATCTGTTGTTAAAGTAGCCGAAGTTGCTTTATAGTGAGTCCTGCGTTTTGCGCTTCTTTGCTGGCTGTGCCTGCGTTTAGGATTTGGCATAACTAATGAAATTAAATAGTTCTAAATTATTTTTTTCTTCTTTTACACAAACTTAATTGTCCAGATCTTTGAATTTTTCAAGATCCTTCCAGAGCGGGTTGCTATCTTTCTGAGATTTGGCTTCCGCCTCCAGTTTATTCAGCATTTTCAACGCTTCGGGATTGCATTGCGGCCCATCAGCATTATCAAAACCACAGGTTTTATGCATCGGGATACTCAGGTTTATGAATTCATAAATCCAGTTCTCCACGTTCAGGTGACTTTCTCCCCGGCTGATATAATAAACGTCCGGATCATCTTCCTGGTCGTTCATCAGTTCCGGCTCTTCTGCCATTTTCACTGTGATGACAAATTCATCCCAGAGGTCCAGCGAAATAGTATTATTGCAGCGGTCGCAAACCACGTCCAGTTTGCCACCCACCTCAAACTTCAGCATCATAAAGCTGCTCTTTTTATCAAGCGACAGCTTTATATATGCGTTGCAGTTGGTAAAGTCCTGCTGTTGAAATGCCTCAAAGAACCTGTCTGTTATTTCATAGTTGAACTCATGAATTCCCGGTTTTAAACCCACAAAGGCGATATCATACTCTCTTCGGTAAGCCATGGCTCAACTCCTCCCTGTATTTAAGGGATGCAAAAGTACGTAATATATTTGAAACAGCCTAATTGACGTTGGATCAATTTTAACCGGTCCGGTTTTTAAACCCCCAAAGGTTAAGAAGACGATTACGGGAAAATTCCCAGCTCAGCGTAGGTAGTTGCTACCTTATTGATTGCCACCACATAAGCCGCGGTTCGCATGTCCGGGATTTCGGGGTTGTTCCGCCATTCTTCCATGATCTCCCGTGTGGCACCAATCATGGTTTCTTCCAGTCCGCTGTATACAAGGTCTACCTCATCGGCTCCGTGCATAATCATTTTGCGGTTTTTTTCTCCTACTTTTTTCCCGGAAAGGTGCTCCAGCTCCTCCAGGATGGTTGTATTTACATTTTCGGTAAATCTTTTTTCCAGGCGCCCGTACCGCACATGACTGAGGTTTTTCAGCCATTCAAAATACGAAACGGTAACCCCTCCGGCATTCAGATACATATCCGGAACCACGAGCACACCTTTTTGCAGGAAGATCTCATCGGCTTCTGGCGTTAACGGGCCGTTGGCTGCTTCCCCTATGATCTTTGCTTTTATGCGGGGGGCGTTGTTCTTGTCAATGACATTTTCGAGCGCTGCAGGAATCAGGATATCGCATTCCAGTTCCAGGGTTTCCAGTGAGCTTTTGTGGTTGGTAGCACCTTTGAAGTCGAGGATCGACCCGGTGCGTCTTCTGTGCAGGAATACTTCTTCCACATCCAGCCCGTTGTTATTGCTGATGCCGCCTTCGTATTCGGCAATGCCCACAATGATTGCGCCGGCTTCCTGGAAAAATTTTGCGGTATGATAGCCCACATTTCCAAGGCCCTGTACAATTACTTTTTTACCGGCTACACCTGTTGCCAGTCCCAGCTTTTCCATTTCCTCCGGCATATTGCAAACCTCCCGGATGCCAAAAAATACGCCGAGTCCGGTAGCCTCCCGCCGCCCTCTTACGCCGCCCTGGCTCACGGGCTTCCCGGTTACACATCCGGCCGCGTCAATTTCCTGCGGGTTCATGGCGCTGTAGGTATCCACGATCCAGGCCATTTCCCGTTCGCCTGTACCATAGTCGGGGGCCGGTACGTCCGTAGCCGGGCCGATAAAATTTTTCTTGATCAGTTCCGATGTATAACGGCGGGTGATTTTTTCCAGTTCGTATGGGGTGTAATTTTTCGGATCGATCTTTATGCCGCCCTTGCCGCCCCCGAAAGGAACGTTCACAATGGCGCATTTATAAGTCATCAATGCGGCCAGCGCCATCACCTCATCCTGTGTTACCTGCATGGAGAACCGGATGCCGCCTTTACAGGGCGTTTTATGATGTGAATGCTGTACCCGATAAGCCTCAATTACTTCGATGGTCCCGTTTTCGCGCTTAATGGGAAAACGCATCCGGTATACGGAATTACAGGCGCTGATCTGTTCCAGCAAGCCCTGATCCCATTTGGTGAATTTCGCTGCCTTGTGAAAGCTTTTTTCTACGGCTTCAAAAAAGTTGTACTGAATTTCAGACATAGTTGTATATTTTCAATTAGCAATTTACGCAATAGTTATCCGGGGCACTTATTTCCCGGAATCCTGTTCCAGCTTTTTCAGCTTTTTTTCTACCCGGAACATATAAAGGAAAATTCCCAGCAGGATCACCAGCAATACGGCAATGACCACGTAAATTCTTCCGTTACTTCTCATAAGGTTTTCTGAAGCGGGTTGTGCCATGGCAAGACCGGGCAGGGACAGCATCAGTATAAAAGCGAAGAAACGGATAATAGATTTTTTCATTTTTTCAAAAGCGATTTTTCTTTCAATAAATTGATGCGGATCTTTAACGTAGCGATCCATACGCCCAGCAGGGCCCAGCCAATGAATGCGGGGTATTCAACCATACGCATCTGTGGACTTACATCTTTAAAATTCAGCGCCGGGTTGCCTTCCTGTCCGGGATGCAGACTGGGCAACAGTCTTGGGATAATAAAAATGGTGGGGAAAAGCATGGCAAAGGCAAAAATATTGTACACAGCGCTCACCCTTGCCCGTTTGTCCAGGTCGTTTATAGAGTCTCTTAAAATATGGTAAGCAAAGTAGATCAGCAGTGCTACCGCTGTTCCGATCAGCTTGGGTTCGCGGGCCACGGCACTGAACGACTGGAAGGCCGGATTGTTCGGGTCTGCCCAGGTATAGCTGGCCCATATGGCGCCCGTTGCGTAGCCCAGTAATCCGAAAAAAATACCCACCGTCGCGTAATTTTTTGCAGCGATATCGTATTTCAGATTCATCGTACGCAGATACCGGATAGAGTGTGCCAGCGAACAAATAAAGAGTACCATCATAGCGGCCCACATACCTACATGGTAAAACAGGTTACGACTGGTTTCTCCAAGAATTGGCAGATTGGGAACTTTAATAAGCAGTCCGGCTACAAGCGCGTATACCAACAGGATGATACAGAGGAATTTCCACCACGTTTTATACATATTCAAGTCTTAACAGTACACCTTAGTATTCTACAAAACACAAAAGTAAGCGTAAAGTTGTTTACGAAACCAAATTTGCAAATTGCATAAAGAAAAGCAGGTTCTTATAGAAATTAAGTAAGACCGGTATCCTCTTCCACGGATTTTGATCAATAAAAAATCGAAATGTTGTTCCGTAAACCGTTTAGAAATCGGTCACTGGTAAATGGTGATGGCAGGGGAAACCGGCATTAATCCCTCCACAAAAAAGGGAAGAGGATTACAGAAAGAAGGGCCACCAGTATGTCGAGCGCTACCAGTAATGCAATATCGTTCCAGAGGATGGCCAGCTCCGGGTTAAACGCCGCATTGGTGATCTTCATCAGCAGCATGAGCTGCGGCACAATGATCGGGAACCCAAGTATTGCCATGATGGCCGCATTTTGCTGTGCTTTTGCGGCAATGGCCGCTAAAAACGTAAATACCATGCTCAGGCTCCAGCCGCCTAATAAGACCAGGCTGGTAAAAGCAGGGATCTTTTGAACCGGGTTTCCCAGCAGTGCAAAAAAGAGCAGCAGGCTAATCAGCGACATCAGCAGCATCAATACGGAATTAAACAGCAGTTTGGCCAGTACAAAATGAACGGGCGAGGCGATTGTATAAAAATAAAGCATCCTTCCCCGGCTTTCCTGCAAAAAACTTTTTGCCACTGCATTGATGCAGATGAAGAGCTGGATCACCCAAAACAGCCCGTTCCAGATATTTCCTTCCGGTTCGTCAATGACCAGGAAAAGCACAAAAACAGTTGCTGCTATATATAATAGAATTCCATAAAAACTATATTGTTGTCTTACTTCCAACAATATATCTTTTCTTATTAAATGTATAATAGGGTGTAACAAAATCGTTCTTTATATTTAAACTTTGTCAAAATAACACTTACGGCAGCGGGGCTCATATGCATCCGTGGCACCCAGCATAATCTGTTCATCATCCGGAATTTTGCGATAGGAGTAGTTGGCAATGTTTCCGCATTTTACGCAGATTGCATGCAATTTGGTGATATAATCGGCTTTTGCCAGTAAAAAAGGCATCTGGCCAAAGGGTTTTCCAGTGTAATCCATGTCCAATCCTGCTACAATCACCCTAATGCCCTGGTAAGCCAGGCGGTCGCAGACATCCGGCAGCTCCGGGTCAAAGAACTGGGCCTCATCAATCCCAATAACATCAGCGCCCTGGCCCAGCAAGAGAATCTTTTGCGAATTATCGACGGGTGTTGATAAGATGGCATTGGTATCATGCGAAACAATCTGCTCCTCATCGTAACGGGTATCCATCGCGGGTTTAAAAATTTCAACATTCAGGTTGGCAAATTTCACGCGCTTTAACCTCCGGATCAGTTCCTCTGTTTTGCCGCTAAACATGGAGCCACAAATGACTTCGATCCACCCCCGACGGTCTCCTGTAAGATTCGGTTCAATAAACATCTGCTGTTTTTATTGGTACTACAACAATTTTTGGAGTGTTATTTGTATATTGCTATAATTACATTGTGTCCATAATTGTTCAAAAGTAGGATAATGCAGCGAATAGAAGCACTGATCGAAAAATTAAGAACTCAATTTAATAATAAGGCGGATTTATCTCAATTGCTGATCACCACACAAATGATTCAGAAGGAGATCAACGGCGCCATGAGGGAGACGGCTGTTTTGGGCAGCAGTAATGTAGCGGTTTTTTTGCCCAATACACCACCGGTTGCCAAAGGGGTAATCATTAAAGACAGGAATGGTACGGAGAAGGAATATTTTCAGTTAGACGGTTTGAATGAGGAGGAGGCTGATGAAGAAGAATTGCGCTTGCTGGAGCTGCAGCATGAGGCAGGGCTCTATCCCCAGGCAGCAGAAGCTAACGCTTATGAAAACGCAGCTAAAAAAACGCATTCGTTTACAAACAGGTTGTTCGATCCGCTTATCGAGGTGCCAACACTCTTTCAGCAAATACAAAAGGGCGCTGCAGACAGGGAAGTTAAACCCGGGGGTAGCACTGTTACCGAGCAGCTGACAGATGGCAGCTCGGCCAGGTCAATTGAAGACCTCGCCAGCGATATTCCGGATTTGGATAAGGAGCGATTTGTAAAAAACCTTTTCCGGGGTGATGAAATCATGTATAACCGCAGCATTAAGACCATCAACAATTTTGATACCCTGGACGAAGCCGAATACTGGGTAAAGCGGGAGCTAAAAACAAAACTTGGATGGAGCAACAACCGGGATGTGGAGTATTTCGACCGGCTGATCTATCGCAGGTTTTCGCGGATATAACCGGATATGATCGCCGTAGCGCCGGTATTCTCAGCTACAAAACGGCCGGCAGACCTGCCTGATGTTTCCCGGACAGGGAGGTTGTTTTTTAGTGTTTCTATTATTTCTACTAATTGACCTTCATTGCTATAGCTTGTAGCACCTCCATTTTTAATAAGTGTTTTTGCTTCTGCAAACTTTTGATAGTTGGGGCCGAAAATGACTGGTTTGAAAAATACGGCAGCTTCGAGTGTGTTGTGGATCCCGGCTTTGTTAAACCCCCCTCCAATATAAGTAATCGCTGCGTAATAGTACAGTCGCGACAGCATGCCGATATTATCGATAATCAGTACATCACCTTTTAACAGCGGTTCTTCTTTTAACTTGGAAAAGAGTTGTGCACCCGGGAACCGGCTCAATATTTCATCAATATGCTCCTTGTTAATTTCGTGAGGGGCAATGATTAATGAAGTGTTGTTGTTTTTTACTTTGAGATAGGAGGCCAGGTGCCGTTCATCATCAGGCCAGGTGCTTCCGGCTACTATAACAAAGGACTTTTGGTTGATAAAGGTCTCGATAAGGGGAATAGGTGTAAACTCAGCAGCAATCTGAACAACACGGTCGAACCGCGTATCGCCGGCTACCGTTACCTGTTCCGCCGGAATAATGGCAGCCAGACGGCTCTTGCTTGCCATATCCTGAACAAAAATATGCGTAAAGCAGCGGAGCATTTTGCGGTGAAAACTTCCATATGGCTTAAAGAAAATAGCGTTTTCCCGGAAAAGCGCAGAAACGAGCAGGGTGGGTGTCCCCGTCTTCTTCAATGCCTGCAGCAGGTGATACCAGTATTCGTATTTAACAAACAGGGCCAGCGAGGGCTTTACGATCTGCACGAACCGCCGGGCATTATACGGGGTATCCAGGGGAAGATAAAAGACCCAGTCTGCATTCGCATAGTTTTTCCGGATCTCGTATCCCGAGGGGGAAAAAAACGTAAGCAGCACGCGGAAATCGGGATATTCTTTTTTAAGTGTTTCGAGGATAGTGCGTCCCTGCTCAAATTCTCCAAGAGAAGCGCAATGCACCCAAATCACCGGAGCCTTGTTGCCGCCCAGGGCTTCTTCCAGGCGCTGAAGCAGGTGTTTCCTGCCGGAACGCCATAGCCCGGCCTTTCTGTTAAAAAAAGATGCAATAAAGATCGCCACCCGGTAGCTGTATAAAAAAAGCAGGTAAAGTAATCGTGACACTTGTTGTTTTTTGCAAATGTAGTGAGGGAAGGCCAAGCATTGCAAATGAGCGGCTATACTGCAGTAAATTTAGTTACCTTTGCAACCCAATTAAAGATGTATATATGAGACCCTTATATATGGTTGATACGCATTCTCAGTATCATAAGATAAAACACCAGGTAGACAAAGCCGTTCTGGACGTAATGGAAAGCACGGCCTTTATTAATGGTAAAGCTGTAAAGGAATTTGCTGATAACCTGGCGGGATATTTAGGCGTAAAACATGTGATCCCCTGTGCAAATGGAACGGATGCTTTGCAGATCGCCCTGATGGCGCTGGGATTGCAGCCGGGAGATGAAGTGATCACCCCCTCCTTTACTTATATTGCCACAACAGAAGTAATTGCCTTGCTGAAGTTGACACCTGTTTTTGTTGAGGTGGATCCCCAAACATTCTGTGTAGACCCTGTTGCCATTGAAAAAGCAATTTCCCCAAAAACAAAGGCCATCGTGCCGGTACATTTATACGGTCAGTCTGCTGATATGGAAGCCATTCTGAAGATCGCCGAAAAGTACAATCTGGCTGTGGTAGAAGATAATGCGCAGGCCATTGGTTGCAGTTTCCATTTTTCTGATGGCACTTCAAAGAAAACAGGTACCATCGGTCATGTCGGCTGCACTTCTTTTTATCCCAGCAAAAACCTGGGCGCTTTTGGCGATGGGGGTGCGATGTGCACCAATGATGACCTGTTGGCGGAGAAACTGCGGATGATCGCCAACCATGGTCAGAAGGAGCGGTACTATCATGAAGTGGTAGGCTGCAACAGCCGGCTGGACAGTATCCAGGCCGCCATCCTGAATGTAAAGCTGCCCTATCTGGATGATTACTGTAAAGCGCGGCAGGAGGTGGCTGCCTATTATGACCAGGCATTTGCAACAACCGATAAGATCATCACACCGTTCAAAGCGGCGAATTCCGATCACGTATATCATCAATATACCATCCTGCTGGAAGGCGTAAACCGTGATGCATTTAAAGCGGAACTGGATAAAAAAGGGGTTCCTTCTATGATTTACTACCCGGTGCCGGCTCATAAGCAAAAAATGTTTGAGCAATTTGGAGTAAGTGCACTGGAACTGCCGCTGACCACCTATTTAACAGAGCGGGTGATTTCGCTGCCCATTCATACCGAAATGGACGAAGAACAGCTAAAGTTTATTACGGACACCGTATTGTCGATTCTCTAAATTCAACCGAAATTATTCTAGCTTATAATGTCCATTATTCGTACGACTATTGAAGATTTGTTGTTGTTTGAGCCCCGCGTTTTTGAAGACGCACGCGGGCACTTTTTTGAAGCATATAACCAGTCGGTTTTTGAAGAAGCCGGTATACGCTACCGGTTTATACAGGACAACCAATCGCATTCCGTATACGGGGTGATACGCGGGCTGCATTACCAGCTAAACCCCAACGCCCAATGTAAACTGGTGCGGGTGCTTCAGGGCCGGATCCTGGATGTGGCGGTGGATGTACGGAAACATTCGCCCACCTATGGCAAGGTTTTTTCTGTAGAACTGTCTGCGGAGAATAAAAAACAATTGCTGATCCCGCACGGATTTGCACACGGGTTTTCTGTATTGAGTGCTACGGCAACGGTACTGTATAAATGCGATGCCTTCTATCATAAGGAAAGTGAGGGCGGTATTATCTATAACGACGCGGATTTGGCAATCGACTGGCAGATACCGGAAGGAAAGCAGCTTCTTTCCGAAAAGGACCTGGCGCTTCCCGGATTTAAAGACGCACTAAATAATTTTTAAGATGCAACAGCCCGTAAAGGTTCTGGTCACCGGCGCCAACGGCCAGCTGGCTACCGAGATCAGGGAGCTGGCCACCGCCCACCATGAAATGATCTTTGATTTTGCCGGCCGCGACCGGCTGCCGGTAACGGATGCCGAAGCCATCCAGCGGCACTTCGAGGCATTTCAACCGGATTACTGCATCAATTGCGCGGCTTATACAGCGGTTGACAAGGCGGAAGAACCCGGTGAATCCGAAATTGCTGAACGTATTAATGCTATAGCCGTGGGCCATCTTGCCAGGGCCTGTACCATTCATGGTACTAAATTCATTCACATTTCTACGGACTACGTTTTTGACGGAACCGCTTCGGCTCCCTATAAGCCGGAGGATGCGACCCATCCGCTGAGCGTATATGGCGCTACCAAATTAAAAGGAGAACAGCTGGCCCGTGAACATACGGATGCGGTTGTGATCCGGACCGCATGGGTATATTCATCGTTTGGAAAGAATTTTGTAAAAACAATGATCCGCCTGATGAACGAACGTCCGGCCATCAGCGTGGTCAACGACCAGTTGGGAGCGCCTACCTATGCGAGAGATCTGGCCCGGGCCATTCTCGATATCATTGCCGCCCCTCATTGGATACCGGGAACCTATCATTATACCAATGAGGGCGTCATCAGCTGGTACGATTTTGCGATGGCGATAAAAGAACACATTCATAGCGCCTGTGTGGTAAATCCCATCCCGTCTGAAGCCTATCCAACACCCGCAAAACGGCCGGCTTATTCGGTTTTAGACACCACTTCTATAAAAGAAGCATACGGAGTACGTACACCCTACTGGGTAAGTAGTTTAACAGAATGTATCAAAATACTTACCCGGTGAAAATATTTCCCGTAAAAGCTTGTGGCTGTTAATGGTTCTTAACCGGAAAGCAGTTTCTTTTTAATATTCTATAAATAAAGACGCTTTCATTTTATAACATTTGTTAGCGTTTTTTGTTTATATAAATTTGCGGATCTCACTATTTAAAAAAAAATATATGAAGCGGATCTTATGGGCCCTGCCCCTTATGTTGCTCTCTTTGTTTTCCGTGGCACAGGATAGCTCCAAAGTGACCTTTTCCTATACGCAGCAACAAACCGGTGAAGAAGAGATCCGTTTGATTATCACCGCTCATGTAAATGGAACGGATGTGAAGTTGTTTGGCCTTCAAATGCCTCAAAATAAGGATGCTTTTTCAACAGTTGTCTTCGACAGTACAGCAACCCCGCATTTGAAAGATAGCCTGGTGCAGAAAGGCAACCTGGTTTCCCAAACCGATCCTGTGCTGAATGCGCCTGTTTTGTTTTCAAAAGATTCTATTCAATGGATACAAGCCGTAACATTGAAAAAAGGAGACAGCACTGTGATTAAAGGAGCCATTACCTATATGTACCTGGCAGGGGACGCATTTGCGTCTTTTGAAGAACCGTTTAAGTTTTATGTAAAAAACCTGGGGGAGACAGGAGCTGCGTCGGTAACTGCAGGTATAAAAAACGGAGCTACATCAAACGACAGCCAGTCGTTGATCTGGATATTCCTGGGGGCCTTTGGAGGCGGACTGCTGGCACTGCTCACTCCCTGTGTGTATTCAATGATTCCCGTTACAGTGAGTTTCTTTACCAAGCGAAGTAAAACAAAAGCAGAAGGGCGAAAAAATGCATTGATCTATTCCTCCTCGATCGTATTTATATTCACCTTTATTGGTTTTTTAATTACCCTTATCTGGGGACCGGCAGCATTGAATAACATTTCCACGAACTGGATTTTTAATCTGGCCATATTCATCTTGTTTTTAATATTCGGCATTTCATTTTTAGGGGCTTTTGAAATTACGCTGCCCGCTTCCTGGTCTAACCGTGCCGATGCGAAAGCCAATACATCCAGTTTCCTGGGAATATTTTTTATGGCCCTCGTGTTGGTCATCGTTTCATTCAGCTGTACCGGTCCAATACTGGGCTTTCTGCTGCCCATCATTTTTAAAGGTGGCTATATTGGTCCGCTGATCGGATTCTTTGGTTTTTCGCTGGCCTTGTCGATCCCGTTTGCATTATTTGCATTTTTCCCTTCCTGGCTAAACAGTTTAAGCAAACCCGGAGGATGGATGAATTCGATAAAAGTTACACTGGGATTTGTGGAGCTGGCATTGGCCCTTAAGTTTCTCTCCAACGCCGATCTGGCAAAGAACTGGCGGATCCTGGACCGCGAAATATTTATTGTATTGTGGGTAGTGATCTTCTTCCTGCTGGGATTGTACCTGCTGGGAAAACTCAAGTTTAAACATGATGATGAGTTACCCAAAAATGATTTCGGCCTGCCGTACCTTACGGTAACACGGTTATCTTTCGCAATCGCGTCCTTCTTTATGGTTGTGTATCTGATCCCCGGATTGTTTGGTGCGCCATTGAAAGGGCTGGGCACATTTTTGCCGCCGATGGGCACCCAGGATTTTAATGCGGATGACCTGCCATCTGGAATTGATGTAAAATCGCTCACCAGCCGGCAAGCTGGAGCAGGAGACACGGCACATTATGAAGAAGGAATGCCCGCCCCCGTAAAATATGCGGCCATCATGAAGAAGAACGAACCGGATGTAGTGGTTAATAACGGGCTCGTAACTTATTTTGATTATCGGGAAGCGCTGGAGGTAGCGCGTAAATTAAAGAAGCCGCTGATGCTGGACTTTACGGGCATTAACTGTGTGAATTGCCGGAAAATGGAAGCCCAGGTATGGAGCGACCCGGCTGTAATGAAACTGCTGAAAGAGGAGTTTGTGATTGCATCCTTATTTGTGGATGTGCATAATGGAGTTGATATCCCCGAGGCAGAGCAGTATCAATCGAAAGAGCTCGGGAAGAAAATCGAAACCCTGGGAGAATTGAATACGGATATACAGCTCTCGCGTTTTGGGTCGAATACCCAGCCCTTTTATTTTTTCCTGGATGGAAAAGAAGAACGCCTGGCACCAGAAGGATTTCCTTATGATCCGCTTCCCGATCTGAAAGGGCGTTTTAAAACGCACCTGGAAAAAGTGATCGCCGCATACAAAAAAAGAAACTCCTGAAGCCGCTGTAAGAAATTATCTGTATATTGACGTTGATCGGGGCAATAGATGCAGTCATCCGGATCAACGTTCTGTACGTATACCGGTAAACAAAATTTTCAAATCAGCAACGGATCATTTGTTATGGACGATAAAATGTATAACGAACATGAAATGCGGTTTCATACCCGTAAATGGGTAAAGCCGGAAGATCTCAATCCAAACCAATCGCTTTTTGGCGGGCGCCTCCTGCAATGGATCGACGAAGAAGCGGCCTTGTATGCCATCATTCAGTTGGAGAATACGCATGTGGTCACCAAGTTTATCTCGGAAATTAATTTTATCGCTTCGCCCCGGCAGGGCGATATTATTGAAATCGGCATTGTAGCCACCAAGTTTGGAAATACGTCCCTTACCCTTCGTTGTGAAGTCCGGAATAAAATGACCCATGAGCCCATTCTTTCCATCGACCGGATGGTTTTTGTAAACCTGGATAAAAACGGCAAGCCGGCGCCGCATGGTAAAACAGCCATTAGCTTTGTTGCCGAACGATTGCTGAAATAAATACTCCCGCTCCGGTTTTAATAACGGAGCTCCAAAAAAAGCGTATGAAAAAAAAGATGCTGCTGCTGGCATGGATCCTTACAAGCGTTATCGTATACGGACAGAAACAATATTCCGGTAATCCGCTCTTCCCAGGCTGGTATGCCGATCCGGAAGGCGTGATCTTTAACAAGACCTACTGGGTTTATCCCACGTTTTCCGCACCCTATCATAAACAGGTGTTTCTGGATGCGTTTTCATCCCCGGACCTGGTGCACTGGAAAAAACATGAACGGATCCTGGATACGGCGAGCGTAAAATGGGCACGCCGGGCATTATGGGCTCCTGCGATCGTAAAAAAGAAACACCAGTACTTTTTGTTCTTTGGTGCCAATGATATTCAGAACGATCAGCAAACCGGCGGAATCGGTGTTGCAGTAGCCTCAAAGCCGGAAGGGCCTTTTAAGGACTATCTCGGACGCCCGCTGGTAGACCGGTTCCATAACGGCGCGCAGCCGATTGACCAGTTTGTATTTAAAGACAAGGATGGTGCTTATTATCTTATTTACGGAGGCTGGAGGCATTGCAATATTGCAAGATTGAAAGACGATTTTACCGGATTTATACCCTTTAAGGATGGTAGTACATTTAAAGAAATCACACCCGAAAAATATGTAGAAGGCCCGGTAATGTTTATCCGTAACGGGAAGTATTATTTTATGTGGTCGGAGGGCGGATGGACCGGTCCGGATTACAGTGTGGCTTATGCAGTGGCCGATTCTCCCCTGGGGCCTTTTAAACGGGTGGGAAAGGTGTTGCAGCAAGACCCGGCCATCGCCACCGGCGCGGGCCATCATTCGGTGATACAGGTTCCGGGCAGGGATGAATGGTATATTATCTACCATCGACGGCCACTTACGGAAAAGGACGGAAACTCCCGGGAAACCTGCATCGAGCATCTTTATTTCAATAAGGATGGATCGATACAACCGGTAGTACTAACCCGTAAAGGAGTGCCCCGGCGCCCACTCTGATCATGGCTGTTCGGTATGTTGCCCATATTCACTGTTTAAGCTGCCGCTTTTACGCCCTACCGGCACCGGACCGCTTGCTGGTTCAACTACACCATCGCAAATCCGAATCGATACAGTAAACTCCATATTTCTATGTATCTTTCATGCTGAAACGTTAAAGCAATGCAATATAGTGCCTTTATTTTTGATTTGAACGGAACCGTTATTGACGATATGGCCTTTCATGAGGAAGCCTGGTTCCGGATCCTGAACGACGAATTAGGGGCCGGTATGAGCCGGGAAGAGGTGAACAGTCATATGTATGGCAAGAACAGCGAATTGCTCGACCGCATTTTTGGTCCGGAACGGTTTTCGGATACCGAAAAGCAGGCGCTTTCCCTGCGAAAAGAACAGCTTTACCAGGAGGCGTACCTTCCCCATCTAACCTTGTTACCGGGTTTAGCCGGCTTTTTAAAAGCTGCCGCCGCAAAGGGCATTCCCATGGCTATTGGCACGGCAGCCATTCCGTTTAATGTGGATTTTGTGCTGGACCAGCTGGGCATCCGCTCTTATTTTAAAGCCCTGGTAACGGCCGATGATGTATTAAAAAGCAAGCCGGATCCCGAAACCTTTCTTAACTGTGCCCGGTTGCTGCAGATTCCGCCTTCCGGTTGCCTGGTGTTTGAAGATGCGCCCAAGGGAGCAGAAGCCGCAGCAAATGCGGGGATGGATACGGTCATCCTTACCACGGGGCATAAACCGGAGCAATTCGGACAGCAGGCGAACGTACTGTTTTATGTTCCGGATTATACCGATAAAAGGCTGAAGGAATTGTTATAACACTTTTCTAAAAATAATTGTCTATTTTACAATTATTGAAAATAAATTGTATTTTTAACCTTTAAACGATCGTAGTCAATGAAAGAAGCATACGTGATCGGAGTGGATTTTGGTACGGATTCTGTTCGCTCCGTTATGGTAAATGCGTTAAACGGCGAGGAGGTGGCCGCTGCCGTATTTCAATATCCCCGCTGGAAACAGGGGCTGTATTGTATCCCCTCAAAAAATCAATTCCGCCAGCATCCGCTGGATTATATAGAAGGACTGGAAACAACTATAAAAGCGTGTATTGCCAAGGCCGGCCCCGCTGCTGCGGCGCATGTTAAGGGGATTTCTATTGACACAACCGGTTCAACCCCGGTAGCGGTTGATCTGCAGGGGCAGCCCCTGGCATTGTCCGCAGAATTTGCAGAGAATCCCAATGCGATGTTTGTATTGTGGAAAGATCATACGGCTACCGCGGAGGCTGCAGCAATCAACAAACATGCAGAACGGTTTGAAACCAATTTCCTCCAGTATGTGGGGGGCATCTATTCCAGTGAATGGTACTGGGCCAAGCTGTTGCATATTTTTAAAACAGACGATAAGGTAAGAGCAAATACGGCCAGCTGGGTAGAGCATGCAGACTGGCTGCCCTTCCTGCTTACCGGAGGAAACGATATACAGCAACTGAAAAGAGGCGTGTGTACAGCGGGCCATAAAGCACTGTGGTCAGAAGCCTTTGGCGGCTTTCCGCCCAATGATTTCTTTGCAACACTAGACCCGGTGCTGGATGGATTTGTAGAGCATCTGCCGGTAAAAACCTATGCTGCGGATGAAGCTGCCGGAACGCTTTGTGCCGAATGGGCAGCGCGGCTGGGACTGAGCACAGCGGTGGTCGTGGGAATTGGTGCCATGGATGCGCATATGGGCGCTGTGGGCGGACAGATTGACCCCTACCATTTAAGCAAGGTAATGGGAACCTCCACCTGTGACATGCTGGTGGTGCCGCCGGAAGATCTTTCAGGAAATAAAACAGTAAAAGGCATCTGCGGCCAGGTAACGGGATCGGTGATTCCGGGCATGACAGGACTGGAGGCCGGGCAAAGCGCTTTCGGAGATGCCTACGCCTGGCTGAAGAACCTATTGGCCTGGCCGTTGCAGTTATTAAAAGGGAACAGTGAACAATCAGCATCCGCTGCAGCTGCATTGACTGAAGAAGTGGAAGACCGGATATTACCTGCACTGGCGGCTGCGGCAGCGGCATTGCCCCTGGAGCCAACGGATCCTTTTGCCATCGACTGGCTGAATGGGCGCAGAACACCGGACGCCAATCAGCTGTTGCATGGTGCTTTAACGGGTTTAAGCCTGGGAACTGATGCGCCGAGGATATTCAAAGCGCTGGTGGAGGCCACCTGTTTTGGCGCCAAGGCAATTGTTGACCGCTTTGAAGAAGAAGGAGTACCCATTAAAGGACTGATTGGTGTAGGAGGTGTAGCGCGGAAATCGGCCTATATCATGCAGGTAATGGCAGATGTGATGAATATGCCGATCCGCATTCACCGCTCAGAACAAACCTGCGCCATCGGAGCTGCTATGTTTGCCGCAACCGTTGCAGGCATCTATCCGAAAGTTGAAGATGCCATGAAGGCCATGGGGCAGGGATTCGACAAAGAATACTTTCCCACTCCTGAAAAACATGCATACTATAAAGAACGCATGGCGACTTATAAAAAAATAGGCGCCTTTTTAGAACATAATAACCTGTAATCATGAAGTACGAAGCGATCCGCCAAAAAGCATTTGAGGCCAATATGCAGTTACCCGAACTGGGACTGGTACTTTTTACATTTGGAAACGCCAGTGAAGCGGATCACAACGAAGGGATATTTGCCATTAAACCCAGCGGAGTCGCATACACGGACCTTACACCTGAGAAAATGGTGATTGTGGATTTTGACGGGAAAACGGTAGACGGTACGCTGAATCCCAGTTCCGATACGCAAACACATGCGGTGCTTTATAAGCACTGGAGGGAGACCGGCGGTATTGTGCATACGCATTCTACCTATGCAACTGCATGGGCCCAATCGTTAAGAGCCATTCCTATTTACGGAACCACACATGCCGACTATAATATTGTAAACATTCCCTGCGCACTTCCGATGGATGATGCCATGATACAGGGGGAGTATGAAGTGGAAACGGGGCACCAGGTATTGAATCATTTTAAAGAGAACGGTTTGGATTACCGGGAAGTTGAAATGATCCTGATCGGCAATCATGCACCTTTTACCTGGGGAAAAAATGCGGCCAAGGCCGTGCACAACAGTGCCGTGTTGGAGCAAGTTGCAAAAATGGCCTATCTCACCGAACAGATCAACCCGCAGGTACCCTTGCTGAAGAAAGCCCTTATGGATAAGCATTACCAGCGCAAGCATGGGCCCAACAGCTATTACGGACAATAATCAACAATACCGAAAATATACAACATGATCAATCTGGAACCATTAGAATTGTGGTTTGTAACCGGGAGTCAGCATCTCTACGGAGCCGATACCTTAAAAGAAGTAGCGGCACATTCACAGGAAATCGTTCAGCATATGAACGCTACAACAAAAATACCCGTTAAGCTGGTTTGGAAAGACACTGTAAAAACTCCGGAGGAGATTCAGCAGGTATTTGCCGACGCCAATTTCAACAGGTCCTGTATCGGGGTAATTGCGTGGATGCATACGTTTTCTCCTGCAAAGATGTGGATCAACGGACTCAAGATCTTTCATAAGCCCTTGCTTCAGTTTCATACCCAGTTTAACCGGGATATTCCCTGGAACGCGATCGATATGGATTTTATGAATACCAATCAATCAGCCCATGGCGACCGGGAGTTTGGCTTTATGTTAAGCCGGATGAACAAACACCGGAAAGTGGTTGTGGGGCACTGGAAAGATGACCAGGTATTAGATCGTATTGCTGCATGGTGCCGTGCGGCTACCGGCTGGCACGACTGGCAGGGGGCGCGGTTTGTACGTTTTGGAGATAATATGCGTTACGTGGCCGTAACAGATGGCGATAAAGTAGAGGCCGAGCTCAAATTCGGATACAGCGTAAATACCCATGGGATCGGCGACCTGGTAGCGGTGATCAACGAGGTAAGTGACAAAGAAACCGAAGCACTGGCACAGGTATACCTGGATACCTACAATGTTGCTTCACTGCTGAAAAGCGACGGAGCACAGTACCGGTCGCTGCTGGATGCTGCGCGTATTGAACTGGGTTTGAAACAATTCCTGGAGCAGGGGAATTATAAAGGATTTTCCGATACTTTTGAAGACCTGCATGGGATGGTGCAGCTGCCCGGTATTGCAGTACAGCGCCTGATGGAACAAGGCTATGGTTTTGCCGGAGAAGGCGATTGGAAAACCGCGGCACTGGTACGGGCAATGAAGGTGATGGCAACAGGCCTTGAAGGCGGAAATTCCTTTATGGAAGATTATACCTATCATTTTGACCCCAGAGATCCATTGGTGTTGGGATCGCATATGCTGGAGATTTGTTCCAGTATTGCAAACGGGAAGCCCTCCTGCGAAATCCATCCCCTGGGGATTGGCGGAAAAGCGGATCCCGTACGGTTGGTGTTTAATGTAAAAGGTGGCCCTGCACTGAATGCCGCGCTGATGGATATGGGGAACCGCTTCCGGTTACTGGTGAATGAAGTAGAAGCTATGGCGCCCCCGCAAGACCTGCCGAAGTTGCCGGTGGCCCGGGTATTCTGGAAGCCTTATCCTGATATGCACACCGGTTGTGCGGCCTGGATCCTGGCAGGAGGCGCGCATCATACCTGCTATTCGCAAAATCTAACGGCGGAGCACCTGGAAGATTTTGCCGGAATGGCGGGAATCGAATGTGTATTGATCAATCAAAAGACGGATTTGTACCATTTTAAAAATGAACTCCGCTGGAACGATATGTATTATCAGCTCAACAAAAATTAATCATTAAATTGTTGCAGGTGTCTGGGAAGTTGCTTTTGCCGGGATGGTTTAAACGGACTTTTTAGAGGCCTTCTTTTACATTAATAACAATTGCACATATGAAAGAAAATTTAGCCTGGCAGGACATTCTGGTGTTCTTTATCTATTTTGTAGTAGTGGCTTCTTATGGGTACTGGGTATATGTCCGGAAGAAGAAGGCTGCGGTTTCTGCATCGCACGATTATTTCCTCGCGGAGGGATCACTTACCTGGTGGGCCATCGGTGCATCGTTGATTGCATCCAATATTTCTGCAGAGCAGTTCATCGGAATGAGTGGCGAAGGCTTTTTTGTTGGGGTAGCGGTAGCCGCCTATGAGTGGATCGCTGCAGTGGCTCTCATCATTGTGGCGGTCTGGTTCATACCGGTATACCTGAAGAACAAGATCTATACCATGCCGCAATTCCTGAACCGGCGTTACAACCAGACCGTATCGCTGATCATGGCTGTGTTCTGGCTGTTGCTCTATGTATTCGTAAACCTCACGTCTATTTTATACCTGGGAGCGGTGGCCATTAACGCTTTGTTAGGTGGCGGTTATCTGCATGTGATTATGATCGTGTTACTGCTGATGGCGCTGATCATTACCCTTGGGGGTATGAAGGTGATTGGTTTTACCGATGTCATTCAGGTGGGCGTATTGATCCTGGGCGGGCTGGCTACGGTATACATGGCGCTGCAGATTGTAGACATGCGCATCAATGGCGCCACCAGCGGCAGTGCCATTGCCGGGTTTAAAACCTTGCTGCAACAGGCTCCGGATCATTTTAAACTAATGCTGGAAAAACCATCGGTGACACAAACCACCATCGATCATCCGCAGAACCTGAATGTGCAGAAATACGTGGTATTGCCGGGTATTGCCATGTATTTTGCGGGGCAGTGGATTGTAAACCTGAACTATTGGGGCTGTAACCAATACATCACCCAACGGGCCTTGGGTGCCGATCTGCAAACCGCGCGTACCGGTATCTTATTTGCCGGCTTCCTGAAGTTACTGATGCCCATTATTGTGATGTTGCCGGGCATTGCGGCGTATGTACTGTATAAGCATAACCACTTGCCGGGTTTCAGTGGCGTAAAAGATGGAGCCTACTCAGCTATCCTGGGCTTCCTGCCCGCAGGTTTAAAAGGACTGGCCATTGCCGCATTAACGGCAGCGATTGTAGCCTCCCTGGCAGGAAAGGTAAACAGTATTGCCACCATCTGGACGCTGGATGTGCATAAAAAATACCTGAGCAAATCCATGACCGAACTGCAATCGGTACGTATCGGCCGCTGGGTGGTGATCCTTTCCATGATCGTGGCGCTGGTGTTTACCTGGACAGATGTACTGGGTATCGGCGGTGAAGGTGGTTTTACCTTTATACAGAAATACACCGGCTTTATCAGTCCGGGTGTATTTGCTATGTTTCTACTGGGTATGTTTTGGAAGCGGACCACCGGAACTGCAGCCCTGGTTGGAGTGATCCTGGGATTTGTACTGGCCATTTTCTTTAATAACTACGCCGTGGGAATTTTCGGGAAAGAAACCTGGCTGTATACAGCCTTCACGTACGAAAAAATGGAAGGCGGAGTACTGCATACCATAACAGAAATCCCCTTCCTGATCAATATGGGCTGGTCCTTCTTTTTCACTGTATTGGCCATGGTGGCCATTAGCCTGGCCGGCCCCAAAGACAATCCCAAAGCATTTGAAATTGACAAGGCGATGTTTAAATTGCAACCCCGTACCATTGTATTAATTGTAATTACACTAATGATACTCGCCGCTTTGTACGTGCGGTTCTGGTAAAAAGTTATTCTTTTGCCGGCCGGACCAGGTACTTATTTCCTGGTCCGGCTTTTTTTGCCCTAATGTATTCGATTTCAATTTTTTTGACGAATCCGCTGAGTTTTTAGAAATTTTAAAATATTTCCCCGGATCGGGCTAAAAATAATATATTAGCGCTCCTTTTAACGAAATTAAACTTGTTTATATGAAAGGTTCAGATTATCTGGTTTTCTTTATTTACTTTATTGTGGTAGCTTCCTACGGGTATTGGGTATACCGCAGGAAGAAACAGGAATCGGTTTCGGCTTCGCACGACTATTTCCTGGCAGAGGGGTCGCTCACCTGGTGGGCGATCGGCGCATCACTGATCGCTTCCAATATCTCGGCCGAACAAATGATCGGCATGAGCGGGTCTGGCTTCAAACTGGGGCTGGCCATTTCGGCCTATGAATGGATGGCAGCTGCCACGCTGATTATTGTGGCAATCTTTTTTATGCCGGTGTACCTGAAGAATAAGATCTTTACCATGCCGCAATTTCTCAGCCAGCGGTATAATTCCAAAGTGGCCATGATCATGGCCGTGTTCTGGCTGATGCTGTACATTGTGGTAAACCTGATGTCGATCCTTTACCTGGGTGCGCTGGCCATCAGCGGTATCTCCGGTATTAATATTACTTTTTGTATCATGGCCCTGGCCATTTTCGCGATTGTTATTACGCTGGGAGGTATGAAGGTGATCGGCTTCACCGATGTGATACAGGTATTCTTCCTGGTACTGGGCGGATTGGTGGCAACTTATATTGCCTTAAACCTGATCTCCGGAGGAAAAGGCATCGGTGCCGGCTTTAATGTATTACAATCCAAGGCCTCGGAGCATTTTCACCTGATCTTTAAAAAAGACAATCCCAACTACATCGATCTGCCGGGTTTAAGCGTACTCATCGGCGGTATGTGGATCGCCAACCTGAGTTATTGGGGGTGTAACCAGTATATCACCCAGCGTGCCCTGGGAGCCTCACTGCCGGTTGCCCGTAAGGGGTTGCTGTTTGCAGCTTTTCTTAAAATGCTGATGCCCATCATCGTGGTGTTGCCGGGTATTGCCGTATATTATATCGTAAAAGAGAACCTGGGTGGTATTACCCCCGATCAGCTGCTTACTACCACGGGCGTGCAGGATCCCAATAAAGCGTACCCGGCACTCATTTCATTATTACCGGCGGGACTTAAAGGACTGTCTTTTGCCGCATTAACGGCCGCCATCGTGGCCTCCCTTGCCGGTAAGGCCAATAGCATTGCTACGATCTTTACCCTGGACATCTATAAAAAAGTATTTAATACCAATGCCAGCGAGCGCAACCTGGTAAGTGTAGGAAAGATCTCTGTAATTGTGTCTATGTTATTTGCGGTGCTGTTATCCCTGGTGGTGGGTGACGCGCTGATGGGCGAGGGAAAGCAGGGATTCCAGTACATACAGGAATATACCGGTTTTGTATCACCGGGTATTTTTGCCATGTTTATTTTCGGGTTCTTCTGGAAAAAGACCACCTCCAGCGCGGCGTTGTTTGCAACGATCGGTGGCTTTATTGCTTCCGTTGTTCTGAAATTTCTGCCGGGCTGGGTTAATCTTTCATTCCTGTACCAGTTTGGCTGGTCGGTACCAAATGGAGCGGGTATCTACGAAATTCCGTTTATGGACCGTATGGTGATCGTATTCCTGATTTGCGCGATTGGTATGTATCTGATCAGTATTTACCAGCATAAAAGAGGCGTGGTATCTAAAGGGCTTGAGGTGGACACCGGTATGTTCAAAACTTCCACCGGTTTTGCCGTCGGATCGCTGATTATTGTAGCTATGCTGGTTGCATTATATTCCGCGTACTGGTAACCTTTATTTTGTTTTGGTTGTTTTAAAAGAGCAGGCTGTTCCTGCTCTTTTAAATTAAGGATTATGAACCGATATGAACAGATCGCACTGGCCGAATTGAAGCGCTGGCAGTTTGAGATGCAGCGCCCACCGGGGATGTTTCACCGTTTTTCAAAAAAAACACAGGATAAGATCAATGCGCTGATACCGGAGAAAATCCACAAGGGGATTACAGTAGTGATCAAGCAAATGATCCACGCAGTGCTGTTTGGAGCCAAACATACTACAGCGAAGCCGCTAAAGGATGCAGCATTTATTTTAAGAGAACAGAAGATAAAGGAAAAGATAAAATTTTACCGGAATGCAGCGGCGGTTGAAGGCGGGGTAACCGGTGCGGGAGGGGTTTTAATGGGGCTTGCAGATTTCCCGTTGCTGCTGGCGCTCAAGCTGAAACTATTATATGAAATTGCTTCCTTATATGGCATCGACCTTGAGGATTACCGGGAGCGCGTATACCTGCTGCATATTTTTGAGCTGGCATTTTCAAGCGCACAACATCGCAATGACGTATACCGGAAAATGGAGCACTGGGATGAAAAAATGAAACAGATGCCTGCGGATGTTGCTGCTTTCGACTGGCGGCGCTTTCAACAGGAGTACCGCGATTATATCGACCTTGCAAAAATGGCACAGCTCTTGCCGGTAATAGGTGCCCCTGTAGGTTTTATTGCCAACTACGGACTGGTGAAAAAGCTGGGGAGCACCGCAATGAATGCCTATCGCATGCGAATGTTGGAAGACGGCAAAGATTTTACCGCTTCTTAAGTTTGTTTTAACAGCAACACAGCAGGGCACTGCCCTTTATGAAACCTATCTTTATGATCGAAGAGTTATGTATGATAAAACGTTTTCAAAGTATCCAGTCATTGTTGATCGGTGTTTGCCTGATGGCCTGTACGGCTTCCGATTCACAGGAAAAAATCGCCGCCGCTGCGCAGGAGCATACTCCTGTAGCGGCGAAGCCGGAGGTCGCTGCTGAAGACCAGGCCGTAACGGCAGTACTGGACACCGCAGGATATGATACGCGCATGAAGCAGCTGGCTAATGGCGATGCATCGGGCCGCTGGCCGGCGAAGGCCCCGTATCCCTTACCTGGAGCAGTATTTCCCTTCAACCGGGTTATTGCCTATTATGGCAATTTGTATTCAAAAGGTATGGGCATCCTGGGCGAGCTTCCGAAGAAAGAAATGCTTCAAAAATTAAAACTGGAGGTGTCCAAATGGGAAAAAGCAGATCCCGGAATGCCCGTGATTCCTGCGTTGCATTATATCGCGGTAACGGCACAGGGTACACCCGGCAAGGACGGAAAATACCGGCTGCGAATGCCGTTTCACCAGATCGATACCGTATTGAAATGGTCTAAAGAAATTGGCGCCCTTACGTTTATTGATGTGCAGGTTGGACAAAGCACGCTCCGGGAAGAGATTCCCCGCTTTGAAAAATATTTTAAACGACCGGGATTCCATCTCGGGATCGATCCGGAATTTTCCATGAAGGATGGGGCCACCCCCGGAAGCAGGATCGGAACCTTTGACGCCGATGACATTAATTTTGTGATCGACTATCTTGCCAAAATCGTTCGGGACAACCAGCTGCCGCCCAAGGTACTGGTTATACATCGGTTTACGAATGACATGGTTACAGGGTATAAAGAAATTAAAAAAGTGCCCGAAGTACAGGTGGTGATCGATATGGACGGCTGGGGCAGCAAGGCTCTGAAAACAGGAACCTATAATGCCTTTGTTTACCGTCAGCCGGTGCAGTTTACCGGGTTCAAGCTGTTTTATAAAAATGATCTCAAACGCGGCAGTACCGGTTTGTTTACACCCAAAGAGCTTTTACAGTTTAAACCCCGGCCGGTGTATATTCAATACCAGTAAGGGGGCGTAGTAAAGGAGCCATTGTCTTCCCGGAGGCAGTGGGAAATCGCCCAATCAAACGGGAATTACGGCGCATTATTTTAATTCAAAGGCAACTACGCTGTAATTGTTAAACGTAGGAACATATAAGGTTTTAGAAGATGCTTCATAAGCAAGATCCGCCGTATTCATGCGGCCCTGTACATCCAGCATTTTGTAAATGGAGCCGGTGGGAGATACATGGTAAATAAGCCCGGCCCAACAGGTAACGATAAAACCGCCGTCGCCGGTTGGTTCCAACCCGTCGCCGCCCTGTTCAAAACCGGAGGCGATGACCGTTTTGTTTTTCCGGGCATCCAGTTTCCATAATTCTTTTCCGGCCAGTACATAGAGGTCGGTGCCGATCGACTTCAGTCCGTTGGCGCCGGTCACCTGTTCCAGGTATACTTCAGGCCGATGATCGGTTACCTTATAGATCTTGTTTTCACGGGTGTCGGATACATATACCGTTCCTTTTTTGTCTACGGTTACATCATTTAAGAAAACCGATCCGGGAACGGGAATCGTTTGAATCACCTGCGCCTTTTTTACATCGATCACTACCAGGTCAGTAATGTCCGCCACATATAAACGGTTTTTATACAGGGCCATGCCTTTGGGAGCATTCAAACCGGTCACCCAGTTAAGATTTTTCACCCTGCCGTCTTTATAAATAATGCCTACACCGCCTTTGCCGTCCTTCTCATTTCCCTTGCCGTCAATCAGCGACACATATAACTCATTTCTGTTAGATGCCGGCAGTACTGATTCCGGAACCGGGATGGAATCAGAAGTGCGCCAGGCCTGAATAATGGTATGCTGCCCGTAACTGTTTAAAGAACATCCAATGGCCAGGATGGACAGAAAAAAAAGTGCAGGTTTCATATCTGAATATTATAGAGGTGAAGATAACGAAAAATGCCGGTTACCGGTGCCAGCCGGGCTTTAGGATATATGATTTTTACAGACATTGCCACAGAAGCACTGAAGACCTGGAGCTTTTTTTAAATTAAAAGCAGGAACGCGAAATAAGAACCAAGAAGAAGTTTCCTTAATGCACCTTTGTAGCGAAGACTTAAAGCGTCGCGTCGTTGCATGAAAAAGAACCAGGAATGCCGAAGACACAAAAGGTTTTATACGGGCAAAGGGTTAACGATTACATGGATAGATCTGCTTACCGTTCGCGGTTAAAGATGCGCCCAATATCCTTGCCAAGCCCCTCCAGATCCATGGTCGGATTGAGGAAATAGTGATCGTTGATATAAAAATCATCGGCATCCGCCGGTTTTACCTGTATGGGATAGATGAGCAGGAAATTGCCCGAACGGAAATACCGGTCGAGATAGGTAAAGATCCGGTCCATATGCGGGTTATAGGAAGGATATTGGGGACGGCTCAGCACAACGGTAAGGAGATCGTTTTTATCAACTTCCCTGGAAAGGATCAGCAGGTCTTCCCAATTGGTAAATGTTGTAAAGCGATATTCGATCGGGTTCTTTTCATTAAGCCGTTGTAAAAGCGGTTCGATGTTCGCCGGAGCAAAAAACTTTACGCCGCCACCACAATGTTTCGCAAGCGTCCACAGGTTCGAAAGCCAGTAAAAGAATCCCGCTTCCCGCTCCGCATTTGGCGGAATGACTACCACGTTGTTTTTGATAGTAGATAAAGGCTGAACGGGATTGTACACATAGGTGGTGATTTTTTCATTGTCGAGAATGCCATTGATCAGCGCGAAACTTTTCACCGAGTTGTAGGGTCTGGTGCTATATCCCAGGATGAGATCGGTGATTTTATTGGCCTTGAGTTCACCAGTGATTCCATTGATGACATTATCGTCGTAGCGGAGAATATCGGTCACTTTAACATCAGCCGCTGCACCGGTGTGTACAGCCAGCTCCAGCATTTTTTTGCCTGCTCTGTCCGATCCATCGGGTGCGTCGTGCTTGTTTATGATATGCAAGGCGTAGATCTGGTCTGTATTTGGGGCCGATTTAATGGAAAGCGCCAGCTGTACAAGATGTTCGGTTTTGTCCAATGCATTGGTGGCGATCATTATTTTTTCACCGTCTTCATTGTTGTTGTTGCTTTCTTCCGTTCCGCCGCCGGTTTCTTTTGCCAGCTCCTGTCCGCCTTTCTGGGCTGTTAATGAAGCCAGCGTACAGGTAATAAGAATTACCAGGATGGAACCGTTGAGCACAGCTTCGTTCAGCAGCCGGATGGGTTCCCCGTCGGGTGTTTCGGAAATGATGATATTATAACCCACCATTACAGCGGCAAGGGTGGCAGCGGCTTGTGCCACACTCAATCCAAAGATCACCCGAAGCTGCGGCTTGTTGAGCCGGAAGGTTTTAGCCGTGGCCCAGGCGGCCAGGTATTTTGCCACAATAACTCCAACGGTAAGCACAGCGGCTACTTTTATGGTTTCTGTATCTTTTACAAAAGCCTTAAAATCGATCAGCATACCCACGCTGATGAGGAAAAATGGAATAAAGAGCGCATTGCCTACAAATTCTACCCGGTTCATCAGCGGTGAGGTGGCCGGTATCAACCGGTTTAATGCGAGGCCGGAAAGGAATGCTCCGATAATGCCTTCCACACCGGCCAGTTCGGCGAGCACGGCACCCAGGTATACCATTACCAATACAAAAATAAACTGGGAGATCTTGTCCTGCACTTTTTTAAAAAACCATCTTCCGATAATGGGAAATAAAAACCATACAATGAGTCCGAAAGCCAGAATGGAAAGCGTAAGCCGCAGCCAGAAAGCGGCATCTACCTGTCCCTTGGTCATTCCAACAATCACTGCAAGCACGAGCAATGCCAGTGTATCGGTGATCATGGTGCCACCTACGGTAATGTTGACCGACCGGTCTTTGGCAATGCCCAGTTTACTAACGATGGGATAGGCCAGAAGTGTGTGCGAGGAGATCAGACTGCCCAGCAGGATCGAGGTCATCCAGTTGAAATGCAGCAGGTAATAGCTGCCCAGGGTACCGATGATCATTGGGATGCAAAAGGTATACATACCGAAAGTAATGCTCTTCCATTTGTTTTTTTTGAATTCGATCAGGTCGATCTCCAGCCCGGCTAAAAACATAATGTACAACAACCCGGTGGTGCCTGAAACCACGATACTACTGTCCCGGTCCAGTATGCCCAACCCATTGGGGCCGGTAAGGGCACCAGCAATGATCAGGCCGATCAGGTGGGGGATCTTTAATTTGTTCAGCAGGATTGGTGCCAGCAATACAATCAGAATTACAATCAGGTATCTTAAGATCGGGTCGGTAACCGGAAGTGTGGTGTCAATAATACTTAACAGCATGATCGGGAAAGGTTAAGATTAGGGGTGCTTCGATTTATCCAGGTCTATTTTAAAGGTGGTTTCACAACCGTCTGCCTGGGTAATCAGCCGCTGACCGCTCAGCCGATTCTTCTGATCGACTTTTAGTTCCACTTTCATGGAAGCCGAAGGTTGCGTACCCTCCGGCTCGGGAGTGGAGAGCTTCAGATCGCTGCCTGTGAAAATACCGGTGTAAACGCGGATCAGTTTGTCGCCCTGCATGGCCCGTACCGTTACGGCCGTGCCATTTCCGGCGATGAGCCAGGTTTCCTTGCGGATATCGCCTACGGCAAAGCCGGAGCAATTGGTTTGGGTGCAAACCATGGCTGCATTCCAGTTGCCCGCCAGGGAGTCCGGTAGCGGAATGCCGGATGGCACCGGCAGGCGGTTTGCAGAATCGATCGTTGCTGCAAATTTGCTAAGGCTGTCTTCTTTAAGTTTGACTTCTTTTTCTTTAAGCATTAGTGCCTGTTCACGCAGGTTCAGCGACTGCTCCCGCTCATCCAGCTGTTTTCTCCGTTCCTCAAAACCACAGCTGTATAAACAAAGTGTAAACAAGCAAATACCAATGATGAAGAGTTGTTTCATATTTAGAAATTTGGATGCAGTATTGCTAAGGTAAACAAAAAGAAGAAAAGGGCTTCCCGGCTCCGGCAAGAAGGGCGCATGTAAAAGATTGGATGCTCCTGTTTAAAATGTAAGGCTGGTAATGTTTTGAAGGTCAGGATCATCGAGGCAGTAAGGTACGGGCACTTTAATAGTTTATTGGCTACGGGATTGTTTTGAATTTCTCAGGAGCAGGCATGCTGCAGGCAGCAATGGCCGTATTTGCCGGCCGGCAATCTTTTTCTGCAATAAAGGAAGAAGACGAAACGTATCAACCACCCGATCGCCTTCTTCCTGCTCCTCCGTTTGTAAATGACAACTGATACCGGACGCGCGTTGTTTACCAGGATATTTAAAGTATCCATGCGTTTCCTTAAGCCGGAATTACCTGATCCGGTACAATGGCCGTTTACGGGGCGGATAATGCTTTACAGGGAATATCAACGGGATGTAGCCATTGTTACCCTGTAGGTATATTTAAGATTACCGTTTTTGAAAAATTTAAACAACTTCAGTATATTTATGGCGCTTGTAAGCGGAAGTAGCTCACCTGGTAGAGCGGCAGCTTCCCAAGCTGCAGGTAGCGGGTTCGAGTCCCGTCTTCCGCTCCGGATGGGGGTCTTTTCTCATCGAATTCATTCCTCGTTCCAATAAAATAGCCGGGGCTCATACTAAAAGAGCTCCGGCTATTTTTAAAAGGTAATTACAGGATTCGCTATTACTCCAGTTCCCGTATCCAGATGTTCCGGAAGCTTACCGGGTCGCCGTGGTCCTGCAGGATGATGGGCTCTTTTTCTTTATGAAATGTATTTTGAGGAATGCCGATATACTGGGTGGCGCCGAGGATGGCAGCGTTGTTTTGTACCAGTACGCCATTGTGGATCACCGTGATTCTTGCCTGCGACTTGAGGGTGCTGTCTTTATTAAAACGGGGAGCAATAAAAATGATATCATAAGTCTGCCACTCTCCGGGTTTACGCGATGCATTGGCCAGCGGGATCAGTTGCTTATAGATGCTGCCTGCCTGGCCGTTACTATAGGTGCGGTTCTTATAACTGTCCAGTACCTGCAGTTCATAATTGCTCATTAAGAAGATGCCGCTGTTTCCTCTTCCCTGGCCGTCGCCCTTCACTTCAGCCGGCGTACGCCATTCAACGTGGAGCTGGCAGTCGCCAAAACTTTGTTTGGTGCGGATAGCCCCCGATCCCTTCGCCACGGTCATTGCTTTATTGTCCAGTTTCCAGCTTGCAGGCCCTTTTCCATCCGCGCGCTCCCAGTTCGAAAGACCGGATCCGTCAAAGAGCACAATGGCATCGGATGGAGCATCTGCGCTTGTGGCACCAGGGGTTACAATCCTGGGTTCCGGATTCCATACTTCGGTGATCTTGGGGTCGCCGTTTTGTGCATACAGGGAAGGGCCGCCGGCACAGAGCACCGCAAACGCTACATAGAGTTGCTTTTTCATGAGTAAAGAAAATTGATTAAATAAGAGGCAACTTACACAATATCGGTGAGAACTAAAGCACCGCCCAGATTTTTTTTCAAACGGAAAATGATCACCGGTCGGAGATGGGGGATCAATGGTGTCGGGAGCGAAACGATTATACCCGGGAAAAATTATAGAAGGCTTTAAAGGCCCGGTCCCTGGTTTCGGCAACCGTTGCTCCCCGCCCGATCGCTGCAGTTTCACACCAGGCAATATAAGCCTCCAGGTCCTTTTTCTTACCTGAAATCAGTAAGGTAATCGTGGATTGTTTACTGGTATTTATCGTGCCGGTAATATCCAGCTCTTCGGCTTTCAACTGAAGCACGGCCGGTAAAATAGTGCCAATACTGTGGTGCCGGATGGTAATTTCTTTTGTGATCATTAGATGCATTTTGATGTTCTCAATATTCCTGTTGCCGACCTGCCGGGATAAACATGAAGAATAACGGCGGCGTCTGCAGCCAAAGGGCATGCATTTGAAAAAGAGGTGTGGTCAAAGATAGGTAAATAATAGCCGAAGCTGCACAGATGCGGGCACTTTTAACACAGAATAGCGCAAAAAAAACGGCGCAACCGTTTATTTGGACAATTTATGGGAAATTATTGTTGTATGATTTTGCAGCAAGTGGTTTAAGCCGGGGTACAAGCAACGATTTCAGAAGGGATTCATTGCTGCATTCAGATGGAGATTATTTAAGATTCTAAGGATGGATATAAATCATCCCGTATGCCCGGGAATGCGCTAGCCCAGGATCTCGAACCAACGGTATTCTTCCGTTTCGGGAACATCGGTTACCGTTACGTTTTCTACCTTTGCGCCGGCCGGTCCCTGTCTGCACCAGTCGATAAAGCGTTGCAGCGGTTCCGCATCACCATATGCGTAAATGAGTACAGATCCGTCCGGCTGGTTTTGTGCAGATCCCAAAATTCCCATGATATCGGCCTGTTGCTTGGCCGTTTTACGAAAAAAAACGCCTTGTACGGCTCCGGTTACAATAATTTTTTTTGTGCTCATATACGGGTTTAAAAAGTTGAAAAAGAAATACGGCTGACCAGTGTTTCGAGGTATTGCTGGTCCACGGCATCAAAATGATCCGGCTTTTCGCTATCCACGTCCAACACGCCCATCACTTGACCGTTGCGTATAATGGGCACCACGATCTCCGATTTTGAGAAACTGCTGCAGGCGATATGCCCCGGGAACTGCTCCACATCGGGCACAATAAGGGTTACAGCCTGTTCCCATGCCGCACCGCAAACGCCGCGTCCTTTCCGGATCCGGGTACAGGCTACCGGTCCCTGAAAGGGGCCCAGCACCAGTTCATCGTTTTTGACCAGGTAAAAGCCTACCCACCACCACTGAAACTGTTCCTTTAGTGCTGCTGCGATATTGGAAAGATTGGCGATCAGATCGGGTTCTCCCGCTATGATTGCTTCGATCTGCGGAAGCAATGCGCTGTATTGGGCATCTTTTGAGCCGGTATGTATGGTAAGATCTTCCGCCATCGTTATCGGGTTCCGGATTTTAACTGTTCGTTGAATGCCTTGGAATCACCTTTTTTTATGGAAAGGCTCTGCCACTGATCGTTCCGGATATGTTTGCCGATAAAAACGATCTGTCCCACATGATAGGCATAATGCGTTAACTGGCGATGAACGGCCTCAATCACCGTCAGGGGTTTGGTGCGGATGGTGATGGTCCGGTCAAGGTCTTCCGGTTTCAACGATTCCAGTGCGTTAAACAGGCACTGCCATCCTTCTTCCCAAAGCGTCATTAAACGAGCCCGGTCCAGCTGCTGTTCTTCAAACTCTTCATCTCTTTTCCGCCATTCTTTTTCGCCGTCTTCCGTAAGAAAATTAGTCCAGCGGCTGAGCATATTGCCGTGCATATGCGTAATGTTTACCGCAAGGTTATTATTGGCGTCATCCGGCTGAAAATGGAAGTCGGCATCGCTCAACTGTGCAAATGTTTTTTCCGCAAGCGCTTTATAGTCTTTGAATTGCTGAATGGCGCTTTGTATGAATATTGTTTCATTCATTGGTTTGAATTTGTTGTAATCAGTTTTTTCCGTCCGGCTTTCGCCAAAACATTAAGCCTGGAACTTATTAGAATCCTGCCGCACTGTCATCGCCCCGGTGATCCGCAACGGCTTCCAGTTTCCCGTCCGGCTGTATTTTAATAACCTCTGTGCGGCCGATTTGTTTACGATCGTATAGAGCATAGCCCATTTTTTTCAACGCTGCGGCTGTGTTTTCCGGAAAGCCGCTTTCGATATCGATGCGGTCGGGCAGCCACTGGTGATGAAATTTTGGCTTGTTCACTGCTTCATCCGTATTCATCTTAAAATCGATGATGTTTACGATTGTCTGAAACACGGAAGTGGGAATGGTGGTTCCTCCCGGTGTGCCCACTACGAGGTAGGGTTTTCCGCTTTTTAATACCAGGGTAGGAGCCATGGAGCTGAGCATGCGTTTGCCGGGAGCAATGGCATTGGCCTTTCCGCCTACGGCACCAAAAAGATTGGGGGATCCGGGCTTGGCACTGAAATCATCCATTTCATCATTTAAAAGAAAGCCGGCGCCTCCTACAACGGTCCGGCTGCCATAGTTATTGTTGAGGGTGGTGGTTACCGCTACGGCATTGCCTTCTTTATCCAAAATACTCAGATGTGTGGTTTCTTCACTTTCATAACCGGCAACAATGCCTCTTCCGGTTTGTTTGCTGCTGCCGGCTTTTTGCGGATCATAATCCTTCATCCTGTTTTTGAGGTAGGCGTCGCTTGTGAGTGCGGCAACAGGAACCTGCACAAAATCGGCATCGCCCATATAGCGGGCGCGGTCTGCATAAGCCCTGCGCTCGGCTTCCGTCATCAATTGGACGGCTGCCGGGGATGCAAATCCCATGGCTCCGATATCGTAGGGCTCAATCATTTTCAGCATCTGGTTCAGCAGCAATCCACCGCTGCTGGGCATGGGCATGCCCATGACCTCATATCCCCGGTATGTAAAAAGAAGCGGCTGGCGCGGTTTTGCCTGGTAGGCTTTCAGATCGTTCAGACTGATAATGCCGTTGCCGCGCTGCATTTCTTCAACAATAAGACGGGCGGTAGTTCCTTCGTAAAACCCCCGCTGTCCATCTTTTTGGATCCGTTTTAAGGTAGCTGCCAGCTCCTTCTGTACGAGGGTGTCGCCTTTTTGCCAGGGGGCTTTTTTTACAAAAGCTGTAGGCCGGGTGCTGAGTTTTTGAAAATCCTCCCGGTTGGCATTTAGTCCATGGGCTTCGGCTGCGGTGATCGCAAAACCCTGTTCGGCAAAATCAATGGCCGGCTGTATCAGCACTTCCATGGGCAGCCGGGCATACCGGTGGGCGGCATACAAACCAGCCACGGTTCCTGGTACGCCGGAGGAAAGATGCCCGTTTAAGCTTTTTTCGGCAACGGCATTGCCGTTGGCATCCAGGTACATATCGCGGTGTGCTTTGGCCGGTGCTGTTTCCCGGTAATCCAGCGCTATGTTTTCGTTGTTGGCCAGGCGGGCAACCATAAAGCCGCCGCCACCAATATTGCCGGCTCCGGGGTAAACCACCGCTAAAGCCCATTGTGTGGCAATAGCCGCGTCTATAGCGTTTCCTCCCTTTTTTAACATTTCCAGTCCTGCAAGGCTGGCCAGCGGGTGTGCAGATACGACAGCTCCGTTGGATGCAATACTGTTTTTAGTAATGGTATAATGATAGGCGTCGATACCGGAAGCGGACGGGCCGGCCGTTTTTTTTTGCGGCGGTGCAGGCCGTCAACAATAGCAAGATGCCGGTAGCAATGGAATAGCGCATGTAACTGAAATTTAGCGAAAGGTAAAAAAAGTTTCTGATTGAGTTGTGAGAATTGAGCTAAGCATAATATAAAGCAATACGAGCTCAGATCCGAAATCCGAATCTGAATTCTGAATTCTCAAATCTGAAATCTCGAATCTGACTTCTCAATTCTCAACTCTGGAATCTCGATTCTCAACTCTCCATTGTATATTCGTAAGATGAAGCGTATTGTGTATTCTTTGTTCTTAGCTTGTTTTTGTGGAACAGTCTTTGCCCAGGGGCCCCGGAGCTGGTCGGGCAGCGAAATTTTGCAGGGCATCCGGAAGCTCAACGTGCTGGGTTCCGTGCTTTACCTGGCCGCACACCCGGATGATGAAAATACGCGGTTGATTACCTACCTTGCAAATGAAAAATTTTATCGTACTGGTTATTTATCGCTCACCCGCGGAGACGGGGGGCAGAACCTGATCGGAGAGGAGCAGGGCATCGAATTGGGGCTGATCCGCACACAGGAATTGCTTGCAGCCCGACGGATCGACGGAGGCGAGCAATTTTTTACACGTGCCTTTGATTTTGGATTTTCAAAAAATCCGGAGGAAACATTTACCATCTGGAACCGGGCGCTGGTTCTGAGTGATGTGGTTTGGGTGATCCGGAAGTTTCAGCCGGATGTGATCATTACCCGGTTTCCTACCACCGGAGAAGGCGGCCATGGGCATCATACCGCATCTGCGATTCTTGCCAATGAAGCGTTCAGGCTGGCAGCAGATCCGCGCCAGTACCCGGAGCAACTGCAATATGTAAAGCCCTGGCAGGCACGCCGGATCTTATGGAACACCTTTAACTTCGGGGGAACCAATACTACCGCTCCTTCCCAGTTTAAAATTGATGCCGGTGGCTACAATGCTCCCCTTGGAAAAAGCTATGGGGAAATGGCAGCGCTCAGCCGGAGTCAGCATAAGAGCCAGGGATTTGGTTCTGCCGGAACCCGGGGGGAGAGCTGGGAATATTTTAAAACCACCGGCGGTAGTGCACCTGAGAAGGGCCTGATGGACGGTGTTGATCTAAGCTGGAACCGTATCGGTCCGGAGGGGAAAAAGATCGCGGAAGCTGTAACTAAAATAGAGGCGGGGTTCTCGGTTTTGAACCCGGAAACATCCATAAAGCCGCTAGCGGCGCTGTATCAGCAGATGGCGCAATTGCCGGCGTCTTACTGGAAGCATAAAAAAATGGAAGAAGTCCAGGAGCTCATCCGCCAGTGCTGCGGCCTGTTTATGCGGGCTACCAGCAGCGTGCAGATGGTGTTCCCCGGGGAAACCATAAAACTAAACGCCAATATCATTAACCGTTCGGATGCCCGGGTGCTGCTGAAGCGCTTAAAGATCGGTAACAGTATTTCAACCCCGGACCAGTTACTGGAAAAGAACCGGAATGTAAACCAGCTGGTAACTGTGGCTATTGCCGATACGGCAGCGCTTACACAGCCCTACTGGCTGCGCAATCCAATGGAACCGGCGAATTATACCGTGCGGGATCAACAGCAGATCGGCAGCCCGGATGCCATTCCGGCTTACACGGCCGAAATAACGATTACGGTGGAAGATGTTCCGTTCACCTTTACAGAGCCGGTATTGTATAATTTTACCGATCCGGTGAAAGGAGAATTATACGAACCGCTGATCGTAGCTCCCAAAGTGACGGTACAGTTAACGCCAAAGCTGGTACTTTTTCAAAAAGGGAAGACCGAAACCCGGCTGTTAAAACTTCAACCGGTGATCAACAAACCGTTGCAGGGACAACCGGGTGGGGGGGTAACGGGGCTTCCTGAAACTGCAGCAGCCGTGGCAGATACCGGCACGGGGATGCAGGTGCCCGTGAGCAACCAGCAGCTGACAAAGCCGGTAACCGCGGTATACGGAACGGTTTGGGATCAGGCAGCGCCGGGGAAAAAATATTCACAGGCACTCAAATCGATTCATTACGATCATATACCTTATATCAATTATTTCTTTACCGATTCCGTTAAGCTGCTCAATATCGATCTGAAAACATCCGGGAAAACGATCGGGTATATACCCGGCGCCGGAGATAAGGTGCCGGATGTATTGACGGCGATGGGGTACCAGGTGGTATTGCTGGACCGGAACCGGCTGATGACAACGGATCTTTCGGTCTTTGATGCCATCATAACCGGCGTGCGGGCCTATAATATCCACGAATGGTTAAATGATGCGTATAACCAGTTAATGAACTATGTACGCAATGGAGGGAACCTGATTGTGCAATACAATACCAACAATAATATCGGACCCGTAAAAGCAAAGATAGGCCCCTATGATTTTTCCATTTCACGAAACCGGATCACGGATGAGCGGGCTGCGGTGCGCTTTATAGATGCTTCCATGCCCGTGCTGAACTATCCGAATAAAATTACTCCGGAGGACTTCCTCGGCTGGGTGCAGGAGCGCAGCACCTATCATGGTGCGGGGTGGGATGCGCATTTGACACCGGTATTGGCCATGCGCGATCCGGGTGAACCGGAAGACTCCGGCGCCTTGCTGACAGGGAGATTCGGAAAAGGGTACTTTACCTACTGCGGACTTGCGTTCTTCCGGCAATTGCCGGCGGCTGTTCCGGGAGCGATTCGTTTATTTGCAAATATTATTGCGCTAAATTCGCAGACTTCAACAACTATAAATGGCAGATAAGAAAAAGGAATTCATGGGTATCCGCCGGGGCGAAATGGCGTTTCTGGTGGCCATCGTGATCGGGCTGGTAGTAGGAACACTTATAAAAAAAATAAGGCTGGGACTGATGCTGGGACTGATCATCGGGCTGGGGATCGTATTTATGAATAGTTTGCGGGCGAAGCGGTGAGAGGGACGAATAGGCAATGGTGAATAGGGGATCAATGTTGTTTCCTTAAAGCGCAGATGCGCAGATTTGGTAACAGCTTTAGTAGTACTCAAAATAGCGCAGAGCCGCCGCCACCGACGCAATCAGCGTATCTGCGGCAATCATAAAAGCGCTTAGGAAAACGGCATTGAATCATGAATAGGCAACAGTGAATGGGAACGGCGGGATACGGATGATGAATCTTTAACGCAGATAAATGCAACAGAATAAGGATATACAAGATGAAGAAAAAGCGCCCCTGCTCGGGTCCTGGACAAGATGGTATGTGCTTGTGATCCTGGTGCTGTTGCTGCTGATTGCCTGCTTTTACTGGATTACAAAAAACTATTCATGAAATCACTGGATTGGTTTGTACTGGTTATAACATTGGCTGCCATCATCCTTTACGGGGTATATAAAAGCCGCACCACACGTGACCTCGACGGGTATTTCCTTTCCAATCGCAGTATGCCGTGGTACCTGATCCTGCTGAGTATCATGGGCACCCAGGCAAGCGCCATCACGTTTCTTGCAGCACCAGGACAAGCTTATACGGACGGTATGCGGTTTGTTCAGTATTACTTCGGGTTACCGCTGGCTGCCATTGTTATTTGCATTTCCTTTGTTCCGGTTTTTAGCCGGCTTAAAGTATTTACGGCTTACGAATACCTGGAGCAGCGCTTCGACCTGAAAACCCGGACGCTAACCTCCTTCCTGTTTCTGCTGCAACGGGGACTGTCTACCGGTATCAGCATTTATGCGCCTTCCATTATCCTGTCTGTGTTGCTGGGCTGGAATATTTATCTTACCAATCTTTTTATGGGCGGGTTGCTGATCATATACACCGTTACCGGCGGCGCCCGCGCGGTAGCCTATACCCAAACCTTCCAGTTCCTGATCATTATCGGCGCTATGGTTACGGCCGGATATTTTATAGTAAAAGACCTGCCGCCCGGTATTGGGTTCAGCGATGCATTGCTGGTTGGAGGAAAGCTGGGAAAGATGAATGTACTCACCTCCGGATTCAGGGAGGGCACATTTGACTGGGGCGACCGGTACAATATTTTCAGCGGTATGATTGGTGGCTTTTTCCTTTTATTGTCCTATTTTGGAACCGATCAGTCGCAGGTGGGCCGTTATCTTACCGCCCGGAGCCTTACGGAAAGCCGGTTGGGGCTGTTGATGAACGGAATTGTAAAGGTACCCATGCAGTTCTTTATTTTATTGATCGGCGTGCTGGTTTTTGCGTTTTACCAGTTCAATAAAGCGCCGGCATTTTTTAATGAACTGGAATTAAAACGGCTGGAACAATCGGTCTACAGCGACTCCCTGCATCATTTAAAGCTGGAACTGCAATCCATTCAGCAACGGAAGAATGCGGCGCTGGCATTGTATCCCGGTCAGCAGGAAACGGTTTTTCAACAGCTGCAGGCACTTCAGCAGGAAACCGATACGGTGCGGATGCAGATCAAAGGGTTGGTAAAAAAGAACGGAGGGGCGGATAATGATACCAACTATATTTTCCTGCATTTTGTGGTGGACTATTTGCCGGCCGGGCTGGTGGGACTGATCATTGCCATTATATTCCTTGCCAGTTGGGGAAGTATTGCTGCTGCGTTGAATTCCCTGGCATCCAGTACAGTGATCGATTTTCATAAACGGTTTTCCGCAAAAAAGAACCCGGATGAAAAGGACTACCGGATTTCAAAGCACTATACGCTTTTATGGGGACTCTTCTGTATTGCTGTGGCCATGTTTGTTTCCAATTGGGGCAACAGCCTGATAGAAGTGGTAAATGTGCTGGGCTCGCTGTTCTATGGTACGATCCTCGGTATTTTCCTGGTTGCGTTTTACTCCAAACAAATAAAGGGAAATGCAGTGTTCTGGGCCGCTATGATTGCCGAACTGATCGTGGTTGTTTTATTTTTTCTGAATGAATACAAAGTGATTGCACTGGGATTCCTGTGGCTGAATGCCATCGGGGCCTTACTAGTTTGGGGAATTAGTTTTTTGCTGCAGTTGCTGATGCCGCAACGGGATTCGTATAACTGATGGCTGCCGGTATAATTAAAGTCCCAGGCTTGCGATAATAAAATTACTGCGTTGCTGCGGGGGGCCGGTTGGTACTTCCACTACTTTATATTGATAATTGGTATAAGTTGCTTTCAGCTGTTCATAGGTAACCACTGCTTCCTCCCAGCTTTGTTTCCGTTCGGTATCGGTGGTATAAATTTCTTTCCAGGGAGGTAACATAAATACGGTTGGGTTGTACCGGTGTATTGATGCTGCTTTGTTCATGTCTTCAGAAATGCCCTGGCCGGTAAGGGTGGCATAACACAGGGTATCGGGTATACCGCGATCGAAGAAAAAGTGCTGATTTGGGTTGCTTTGTAGCTGTTTTAGGGTTGCCTGATAGCTTTCTAGGGATCGCTCCAGCATCAGGCTGGTGTAAAGGTCCTGATCTTTCCAGGGCAACGCGGTGCCTCCGGCTGCCATTTGCTCGCGGATGATCTCCCGGGCTACTTCCGGTACAATATGAAAATACGGGCCTTCCAGTACGGTCAGCAACGTGGTTTTTCCTGATCCCGGTCCGCCGGTGAGGATGTGAAAACGGTCAACGATCATTTAGGACATTTATTGAGTTGTTTAAATGAAAGATCCAGCACATCAAAGGCTCCGGTGGCATACGTATAGTGCCACCACTCGGAATCGAGGGGCTTAAAGCCATGCATTTGCATTACGTTTTTTAAACGCTCGCGGTTACGGAGTACCTGTGGCGGCAATGCGGTAAAGCTATGATGTGCGGTATCGGTAAAATTGTCGAACCCCGTACCCATTGGTAATTCCCTGCCGGTTTTGAGATCGATCAATGTTAGGTCTACCGCTGTTCCCCGGTTATGGTTGCTTCCTTTTGCAGGGTTGGCCACATACCGTTCATCCTTTACCAGCTCCCAGAACTTTTCGGAAACGGAAAAGGGGCGATAGGCATCAAATATTTTTAATCCCAGCCCTTCCGGTTTTAGCGCTGCCTGTACCGCAGCCAGCGCTTCGGCAGCCGGCTTTCGTAAAAAAGTAACGTGTGTGTTTCGCGGGTACATCAGGCGGTGCATAAAATTATCGGTAGTGGCATACCGGAGATCATAAACCATACCGGGTATCTTGGTTTTTAGTTCCACCAGGCGATTATCAGCGTTTTTACGGACAGCATCCTGGTAGTCTGCTCCGGATCGCAGAATCGGGAAGGAATAGGATTGGGCAGAACAGGACAAGGCAGCCCAGCATACGATAAGAAAACAAGAGCATTTACAGAAAGACATATGTTGCTGTTTCAGACCGAAAATATTACAACTTACTAAAACGGCCAATAGTTTTTGTTTTCATGCTGTCTACCCCCCGGGAGTTTAAACAGCAAGCAGGAGTCCGGATGAAAGCTGACTGCTTTTGAAATGACAGTATGACTAAAAATCCGGTGTCTTATCTTTGGCAAAAATTGAACATTGCGAAAAACAGTTTATATCATTGGAGGAGGGGCTTCGGGTTTTTTTTGCGCTGTAAATGCTGCGCGCATGAACCCGCAGCTGAAGGTAGTCATTCTTGAAAAAAGCAATAAACTGTTATCTAAGGTAAAGATCAGCGGGGGCGGGCGTTGCAATGTAACTCATGCCTGTTATGATATTGTAGAGATGACCCGGCGTTATCCGCGCGGCGGGCATTTTGTGAAAAAATTGTTTCACCAGTTCTTTACCAACGATACGATTGCCTGGTTTAAGGACCGGGGAGTGCAACTGAAAACAGAAGCCGACGGCCGTATGTTCCCGGTGTCGGATTCCTCGCAAACCATCATCGATTGTTTGTTGAATGAGGCGGGCAGGTATGGTGTGGAGATCCGCATGCAGTGCGGGGTAACAGGGCTTGAGCGAACCGCTGAAGGGTTTGCCATTTATACGGCCAAAGAAGTGTTCCATGGCGACTATGTATGCGTGGCCTGCGGCGGTTTTCCCAGGACTGAACAGTTCCAATGGTTAAAAAACCTGGGGCACACGATAGCAGAACCGGTGCCTTCTTTATTTACATTTAACAGCCCCCGCCATCCCGTTACCGCATTGATGGGCGTAAGTATACCTGATGCAAAGGTTACAGTGACCGGTACAAAACTGCAACAGCGCGGACCGTTGCTGATCACCCATTGGGGCATCAGCGGACCGGTTGTGTTGCGGCTAAGCGCCTGGGGCGCCCGGGAGCTGGCGGCGTTGAACTGGAACTTCAGGGCGATTATCAACTGGCTGCCGGAGGTTCCCGAGCCTTTATTAAGGGAGCGCATGGGGCAATGGCGGTTGGAAAAGGCGGCACAAAAGGTGGGAAGCAAAAATCAACTGGGATTGCCAAACCGTTTATGGGAATTTTTGCTGGAGCAGTCCGGCATTGATGCGCAAAAACGCTGGGCCGATCTGCCTTCAAAAAACCAAAACCAGCTGATCAAAAACATCGGCACTTTTGAGTTGCCGGTTGAGGGAAAAACAACCTATAAGGATGAGTTTGTTACTGCAGGAGGCATTATTCTTCCGGATCTGGATCCGCAAACTATGATGAGCAAAAAAGTTCCGGGGCTGTTTTTTACGGGCGAGGTGATCGATGTGGATGGGATTACCGGCGGATACAATTTTCAGCATGCCTGGAGCTCCGGTTTTGTAGCGGCCCGTGCAATGGTACAGTTATCGGCAGCTTAAGGGTTCATTTTCTTTGCATAATCCGTGGGGGTCATGCCGAATTGCTTGTGAAAGTTCCGTCCAAACTGGGTAAGGGAATTATAGCCCACCGTTTCTGCGATTTCATTCATATGATGATGTCCCTGACTGATCAGTACGGCCGCTTTTTTTAGCCGCGTAAGATTGATCATTTCATTGGGCGACAGATCAGAAATGGATTTTATTTTCCGGTAAAGGGTGGGCCGGCTCATGTTGAGCCGTTGCGCCAGGAATTCAACATCCAGGAGCGTATCGGACAAATGCGCTTCAATGAGTTGTTGCAGCTTTTCTAAAAACTGCTCATCCATCTTTGTATGCGCCATGGTTTTAATATGCGCCAGCGGCGATTGGGCAAAATAGTCTTTCAGCTTCATCCGGTTGCTGAGCAAACTGGCCACCTGCGCGTTCAGATGTTCCGGGGAAAATGGTTTTTCTATGTAGGCGTCGGCACCGGCATCCAGCCCCTCTATTTTTGATTGCAGTGTATTTTTTGCGGTCAGCAACACAATGGGGATATGGCTCCATTCGAAATGTGATTTTACATAATCGCAAAATTCCAGTCCGTCCATTCCCGGCATCATAATATCACTGATGATCAGGTGCACAATATGCGTATTCAACTGCTCTATGGCTTCATGGCCGTTCGTAGCTGTCAGAACAGCATATTTCTCTTCCAGGTCATCTTTCAGGAAGTCGAGAATCTCTTCGTTATCGTCTACCAGCAGAATGGTAAACATATCGGGGCGATTACTGTGCTCTGTGTGATTCAAGATTTTAATTTTTAAATCTGTTTGACCTCTTTCCAGCAGTCCGGCGCTGATTTTTCCGTGGTGAACGTGGCGGCAACCGGCCGGGATTTGTGCTGTATTTGACCTGCGAAGATCAGCGGGAAGGTAAGATCATTTACTGATGCGGTAAAAAAACAAGCCGCTTTGTTGTTTTTTGTAGTAGCATCCACTCGTTTCCCGCAGACCGGCGCTGATTTTTTCAGCAGATGAATGCAGAAAGCAATTGCCCGGCATTTGCACTGCAATGGATCTGCGAAGATCGGCTGGATTTCTTTTTATTTCGCCTTATTTGCTGAGCACCGCTTCTTCATACACGTTGCTGACCATCTTTCCGTTTTTAAACGTTGCCGATTTTATCAATACCGGGGCTTTAACCTTAAAGGGTCCGGCATATAATGTAGATTGAGCTGTAGGCTCATTGCCATCGGTGCTATACCGGATTTCCGGCTGATAACTATTGGTTTTGAAACTGATGGTTGCTGTATTGGTAACGCTGTCAAGAATGGTGGTCTGCCATACATTATAAGCGCTTTTCGCGTAGTTGATGTGCAGAAGATCGTAGCGGTTGTATTGTGTTTCCATGCGCCGGGTAAAGTCGGTCCATTGCTTGCGGTCCTTTGGAGTCCACCCGGTTTCTGCAATCGCTGCAGCACGGGGAAAGGTCATGTATGTTACTTTTTCGGGCGTATGGATGAATTCGCTCCACACATTTCCCTGCACGCCTTTTATAAAACGGGCTTCATCCGCTGTTAGCTCCTGGGGGCAGGGCTCAAAGCCATACACTTTTTCCAGGGTATTGATGGCGTGATCAAAAATGGCATTGGGCTCCAGGGAGGGTTTCCCCTGATAATAATCAAGATAGTAATAATCATAGGGCGTCATCACCACATTGTGTCCCTGCCGGGCGGCTTCAATGCCACCCTTAATTCCGCGCCAGCTCATTACCCAGGCGTTGGGCGCCAGCCCGCCTTCGAGGATCTCATCCCACCCGATATAATTTCTTTTTTGAGCAGTAAATATTTTTTCAACACGCTTTACAAAATAGCTTTGTAATTCGTGTTCATCTTTCAGGTGCTCTTCACGAATCCGTGTCTGGCACTTGGGGCAGCTTTTCCAGCGGTCCTTAGGTGCTTCATCTCCACCCATATGAACAACGGCTCCCGGAAAAATAGCCGTTACTTCTTTAAGCACGTCTTCCAGGAAAGCAAAGGTTTTTTCATTGCCGGCACAAAAGATGTCTTTTTGAATGCCCCAGCGGGTAAGGGTTTTGAAGGGACCGCCGGTGCAGGACAGTTCGGGATACGCAACCAATGCGGCAGAAGCATGCCCGGGCATTTCTATTTCCGGTACAATGGTTACATAGCGCTCCGCAGCGTAGGCCACCAGCTCCCTGGCTTGTGCCTGTGTGTAATAACCGCCGGTGGGAGTACCGTTTAACCGCCCCTGGGAGAATTCCGTAGCGGTTCTCCAGGCACCGATATCTGTCAGTCTTGGATATTTTTTGATCTCAAGCCGCCAGCCATGATCTTCCGTAAGATGCCAGTGAAACACATTCATTTTATGCATCGCCATGTAGTCGATCAGCTTTTTTAAAAAGTTCATGGAGTAATAGTAACGGCCGCAATCCAGCATCAACCCCCGCCACTCAAAACGCGGCCGGTCCTTAATCGTTACAGCCGGGATCTGCACCGGGCGCTTTGCCAGCGCTTCCGGATCAGCAGGCAGTAATTGCAACAACGTTTGTATCCCGTAAAAGGCGCCACTACTTTCAGATGCGCGGAGTATGATCCCTTTGTTATCAACGTTTAGCTGGTAACCTTCTTTACCCAGTGAATCCGGTTGTGACACCAGCTCAATAAAAAGTGTATTGGGTGCAGGCCCCTTTTTTTCTGTTACCGGAATGAAAAGCCCCGTTTGATCTTTTACTGCCTGCGACAGCATTTCGCCCAGTTTACGGGCGGGTGCGTTACCGGCGGAAACGCCAATTTTTGTGGCTGTATTCAACTGGAAGTAGCCCGGCTGTGTGGTTACAACCGCGGGCCGCGGTATAATCGCCGGTTCACTTTTTGTTTGAGCCATTGTATGGCCCCACACCAACAGGGAGCAAAATAAAATCAGAAAATGTAATACAGGGTTGTTGTGAATTGTTACAAAAGCAAGTCGTTGTTTCATATGTATAAATCGTTCAAATAGACAATAAGCGGTAAATTTAATTAAACTGCAGGTAAAAGCTAGGATAAATTGGTTTTATAAATCCGGCAGGCTTCACAATCGCACAAAATTTTAACGGTTGGTTTGCGATGCCATCTCCAGGTGATCCGGAAATGCCAGCTCAAAACAAACCTGTCTTTCATCATTTACAAGTCGGATGTCTCCCTGATGCAATTCGGTAAGCGATTTGGCAAGATAGAGGCCGATACCGGTTCCTGCAATGGTTTCCGTGCGTTTTGAGCGGAAGAACAGTTCGAAGATCCTTTGCTGGTCGGCAAAGGGAATCGGATCGCCGTCATTGCTGATAGTAATCTTGAAATGCTTATCCGGGCCGGGTTCTGTTAATTTTGTAGATACGTTCGTTTTCCCGTATTTCAGTGCATTATTTAGCAGGTTACTGATGATTTTTGTGAAGGCGTCGCGGTCTACAAACGCATGGAAGGGGGAGGGAGGAACCGTAAGCCTGAAATCGATATTCTTATTTTCAGCAGTGGGTTGAAAACTGCTCCAGATATCCGTCAGCAACTGGGTGATATTCGTTTTTATAAAATTCAGCGACAGTTGTTTTTCCTCGATTTTGCGGAAGTCGAGAAGCTGGTTGGTTAGTTCCAGTAGCCGTTCGGTATTCCGATGCATGCTGTTGAGGTATTTTTCTGTTTGCGGTGTTTTGTCAATTTGCCCCGAGATCTTTTCCAGCGGGGCTTTGATCAATGTAAGCGGTGTGCGTATTTCATGCGCTACCTTGGTAAAAAAATCAATTTTTGATTCCACCAGCTCTTTTTCTTTTTGCATAGCATACAGTTGCATTTTTCGTTTTTGCCTGTTGGCCAGGTTACGGCGGTAAGTGCGAACGATCAGGTAGGTTGCGGAACCGGCTAATAATAAATACATCAGGTAGGCAAATGGTGTTTTCCATAAGGGCGGACGAATGGTAATGCGAAGCATTCGCTCGTTATTTTGCCAGCGGCCGCTGCTGTTGGTGGAGCGTACCTTAAAAACATATTCGCCATGCGGCAGATTGGTAAAGTAAACGCTCCGGTTGGTCTTTATATAGTTCCAGTCTTTATCCAGTCCTTCCAGCTTATAAGCATATTCCACGTTGTCGGGAGCGGTGAAATTAATGGCTGCAAAATCGATATTGAATGTAGACTGGTCATGCGTCAGTGTAATGTGACGGGTAAGTAACAACGATTGTGACAAGGCTCCCTTACGCGTGGAAATGGTTAAGGGTACATTGAACACCGAAAAGTTGGTAATATAAACCGGCGGGATATAATTGTCGGGCTGCAGTTGGGCCGGGTCAAAGCTGATCATCCCTTTCACACTGCCATAGTAAATACGGCCATCCGAAGCTTTGAAACCGGAGGAGTAATTGAACTGATCCCCCAGCAACCCGCTTGTTTTGGTAAATGTGCGAAGCGTATGGTTGTGTTGATCCAATAATACCAGGCCTTTGGAAGTAGTGATCCAATGCCGGCGCTGGTCGTCTTCTGTAATAGTATAAATAAGGTTGCTGGGAAGCCCGGTTGCTGTGGTATAAATTTTTACTTTTTTAGTGAAAGGATGAAGGTTGTACAGACCATCTTCGGTTGCAATCCAAAGTGTTTTGTCAGACGATTCATGGATATAGGTGATCCGGTTCTCTGCAAGCCGGTCCTTACCCTGTTGTACCACCTGCAGTCGTCCAAAAATATTTTTCCGGGGATTGTAGTAATGCAGCCCGTCCTGGAAGGTACCGGCCCAGATGGTGCCATCCGTTGTTTCCAGTATGCTGGAATAAAATCCCCCTCTGGGGAAGTAACCCGGTGATATAAAGTTATGATTGCGGTCGTTGTAAATGTAAATGCCATTGGAAGTGCCAATCCAAACCCGGTTGTCGGATGTCTTATACAAGCTATGAATAAAGTTACTGCGCAGGTCATGGGGACCTGGTCCGGCGGTAAAATGGCGGATCACAGATGTTGTGCGCAGGTCCATCAGGTCCAGGCCATGCTCAAAAGTGCCGATCCAGAGGCGCTGTCCTTCATGCAGCAGGCCGTGGATATTGGTATGCGCGATGCCGGTGTTTGCACCGGTAGGCTTAAAATTTGTAAAGGTACCGGAAGCGATGTCAAATTTATTCAATCCCTCATCTTCCGTTCCAATCCACAGATGCCCCATGTTATCGGATGTGATCTCGCGGACAGCATTTCCACGAATGGAGCCAGGCCCGCTTCCGGGGAAATATTTTTCAAAAACGGGAATCTCTTTTGGATAATAATTGATCCCGCCAAAATACGTGCCGATCCAGATACCTCCTTCGCGGTCTTTGCAAAAAGAATAAACCGCGTTGTCGGTAAGCGCATAGGGGCTTTGATAGTTTTTTTTCAGGTTGGTAAACCGGTGCTGCTGCGCATTGTAAATATAAATACCACTTTCGGTTGCGATCCAGTATTCACCCGCTTTCGATTGCACAAAATCCCGGGCATAAATTTCTGTCTTATCGGTATTAAAGGTGAGAAGGTCCTCATAGGTTTCGGAGGCAACATTAAATTTCTTAATGCCCTGTGTGGCGGTGCCAATCAAAAAATATCCCTCGCCGGTATCGTAGATCCGTTCCAGCCAGGTAGATACGGCAGGGCGTGAATGAGCAAAGACCGACCGAAAATGGAATTGGCCGGTGGTCGTGTCATAGCGCCCTACCATACCAGATAGGGTACCCATCCAAAGCTCGTTGTTATTGGAAACGGTAAGTGTGGTACACAGTTCCCTTCCTTCGCCCCGGTGCAGCCGGGCTTCATGGCCGTTTCGGGGAAACTGGTAAAGTTTAAAATTGATTACCACCCAGAGATTGCCTTGCTGGTCTTCAGCGATGGCCCGTACCAGTTGCCGCGGTGTGTTGCGTAAATGTGAGAAGGTTTCATTTTCGGGATTGTATGCATAAATGCCGTGCTCGGTTCCCACCCAGATGGTTCCGTCTTTTCCTGCATGCAGTTGCCAGACCGAATTATTTCCCAGGCTGGTGGTATCACCGGCAATATTACGGAACACTTTAAAACTATAGCCGTCAAAACGGTTCAGCCCGTCCTTGGTGCCGATCCAGATAAACCCTTTTTTATCCTGGATGATGCAGGTGGCCGTATTGTTCGACAGGCCCCTTTCCACCTGGAAATGTTCAAAATAATATGGTTGTGCCCCGAGCGAAAAGGCCATCCCCAGGCAAAGTAACAGGCAATGAATGATACGGGTGTACAACCGGAACTGATTTTTTTCAAACCTACATAAAATTTCTTATTCGGTGTTTTTGGCTGTCAGCAGTCGATGCTCAGCCTTTAGATTTCGGTGCCGTATCCGAAGTTGGTTCTTGGATTTTGTCTTTTGTCAGTTTGTATTTTGCTTTTGGATCTTGTCTTTTAACATTTGGGATTTGGTTGATACAATTTGATGAAAGATTGAGACAAAATATGGAAGGATCAGGTTTTGAGTATGCTACTTTTGAGAGAACGTTGATTGTTAAATTTTACGCTATATGAAATGTAGATTTAAAATGCCATCGGATTGGGTCCGTTACGGGCAGTATTTATTGTTCTTCTTTTTTTTCTGCTCTTTATTTAATACAGTAACGGCACAGAATGCACAACCGGTTACCGGTACGGTTACCGATGAACGAGGAGCTGTGTTGATCGGTGCCAGTATTTCTGTGAAAGGAACAACCAACTCAACTTTGGCAGGAGAAAACGGAGCGTACCGGATTACTGTACCGGCTAATGGCACGCTCGTCGTTTCCAATGTTGGGTATACTTCCCAGGAAATACCGGTAAAGGGCCAGTCTGAAATCAATGTGGTACTGAAGTCGTCCGCTACGGATCTTAATGAAGTAGTAGTGGTGGGTTATGGAACACAATTGAAAAAAGACCTGACGGGTGCAGTATCCGTTGTAAGGACTTCGGATGTATTAAAGCGTCAGTCTACCACGGTGGCGGAAGCATTGCAGGGATTGGTTACCGGTATTCGCGTAAGAGGCGGTGGCCGGCCGGGTTCGGAAGCGCTGATACAGATTCGGGGTGCAAAAAATCTTACAGGAACCACCCCGCTGTATGTGATCGACGGGTTGATCACCGACGCGAATCGTGACTTTAACAGTTTCGACATCCAGTCCATCCAGATTCTGAAAGATGCTTCTGCAGCTGCCATTTATGGGTCCAGAGCTGCAAACGGGGTGATCATTATTACGACAAAGCAAGGGAAAAGTGGACCAATGCAGATCCAGGCGTCGGCTCGGTATACTGTTCAGAAAATGCCGCTGTATGACCTGATGGAAACACCCGAGTTCATAAAGCTGAATTACCAGGCCTATGATAACGCAGGCGTTCCGCGACAGAAACTGGATAGTACTGTTAATACCAACTGGCAGGATGTAGCGTTCCGCACAGGATCCATGAAAGATCTGAATATGAGTTTTTCCGGAGGTGGTGAAAGCGGTTCTTATTATGTTTCCGGCGGCTATTTCGGAAACAAAGGAACGGTGATCGGAACAAAATTTGACCGGTATAATCTGCGTGTAAATACACAGGGCTCAAAAGGTATATTTAGTATCGGAGAAAACCTGGCAATTAGCAATGCCAATGTGGCTGACATGCAGGGCAACCCGGTGGTAGATGTGTACCGCTTGTTGCCCACAATACCAGTGTATGATAATACGCACCCTGGCGGGTATGGATATGGCGATGAACAAAAAGCGAGAACCTTTGGTACCAACCCGCTGGCAATAGCCAATATTGTCAATTCTGGAGTAGACAACTTTCGTGTGAGAGGCAATCTGTGGAGCGAGTTGAAATTTACATCGTTTTTAAAGTACCGGCTGAACCTGGGTTATGAAACCAGCCGGGATCATTATAAATACCTGAAAAAAGATGGTTACTGGACCCTAAACCAGTCCTATGATCCTTCTATTGCCAATGAGAACCGGGCCTCTTATGAAAATAAGCTGGTTGAAAATACACTGTCCTTTAAGGAAAAGTTTGGAAAGCACGATATTACAGCTATTGCCGGGCAATCTTATCAGAAAATAAATTATGCCCAGATCTGGGGATCAAAACGCAATATTGTACAGGATGCCTCTGGTCATTATTATGATGTGCTGGATCAGGGTGATGGCGGACAATTGGGCGGCTACCGCCAGGAAGCGGATCTGATCTCTTACTTTGGCCGGGTAGAGTATGCATATGATAACCGCTACCTGATAAACGGCGTATTACGTTACGATGGAACATCGCGACTGGGTACCGGTCATAAAACCGGTTATTTTCCTTCCGTTTCCGCCGCATGGCGCATCAGTGAGGAAAAATTCTTCAACGTAAGCTGGATCAGTGATTTAAAGTTAAGAGCGAACTATGGTACATTGGGTAGCTCCAATATCGGGTATTATGACCCGTTCCCTGTGATCAATACATTCCCAACCATCGCCATGGGAAAAGATCAGCATATAGAGCACCTTGGAACACAGGTTAAACTTACCAATCCCGATCTTCGCTGGGAAACGCTGGAGCAGCAAAACTATGGATTTGATATTTCGGTGCTCAACAATAAATTAACTTTAACCGGGGATTATTTTATTGCAAAAACCCGTGATGTGCTTTATGAGGCACCGATTGCAATGACCACCGGTAATGATGGCGGTAACCCGCTGGTAAATGCCCTCTCGCTGCAAAATAATGGCCTGGAACTGGCATTAACGTACCAGGACAATGCGGATGAGTTTAAATACAGGGGCACGCTGAATTTTACATCCGTGCGCAATAAGGTATTGAAGCTGGGCTACCAGGGTAATGACCTTTATACCGGGCTGACCCGCACCACCGTGGGGCAGCCGCTGGGGATCTGGTACCTGCTGAAAACAGATGGAATCTTCCAAACGCAGGATGAAGTGAACAATTACAAAAACTCAAAGGGGCAGGTGATACAACCCAATGCAAAACCGGGCGACCTGCGGTTTATTGATCTGAATGATGACGGACAGATTACCAACAGCGATAAAATGGATATGGGACATGCATGGCCAAAATTCGAAACCGGGCTTAACCTGTTTGGCTCTTATAAGGGGTTCGCTTTGGCAATGGACTGGTTTGGTTCTTTTGGTGCCAAGGTGATCAATGGCCCGCGCATTGCAATGGACGGTTTTTCTGATAACGCCAACTATCGCAAAGGCATACAACCCTGGACACCCGAAAACCCTAATACAAATACCCCAAGGGCATTATATGCTTCCACATTAAATTCAAGAGGTGATATTGACCGCTGGCTGGAGAACGGTTCTTTCGTTCGGTTAAAGCTGATCAGCCTGTCTTATGATCTGCCAAAAGAATGGCTCTCAAAGATCGGGTTTACCAATGCGCAATTATCCGTTTCCGGTCAGAATCTAATCACTATTACCAAATATACCGGGCTGGATCCTGAGTTTAACAATACGAATATTTATGAAAGAGGATATGATTTTGGTGCATATCCCAACCTTAAAACGTTCTCTGTAGGATTAAACTTCGGTTTTTAAAACGAGCTGATTAAAGTGCTATTCCGGTTGGTAACATACCGGTAACTACTAAAAAATATTCCGATGAAAAAGAGTTTATTCATTATACTAATTGTACTGTTACTGAGCTCCTGCAGTAAATCCGTGCTGGACCAGTTAAACCCGAACGCCATGCCGGTTTCACAGTTCTGGAAAACAGAAGATGATGCCCAGAAAGGGGTGAATGCTATTTATGCGATGTTTTATCAGAACGGCAGCTGGAACCGCTGGATCTATTTCAGGCTGGACCTTACCTCCGATGAGGGAATGAGCAAGAGTCCCTGGGTGGAACTGGCAGACTGGACGCGTTTTAATTATGTAAATTATAATTTTTTCGAAGGCAATGGAAACACCTGGAAAGATACCTACAAAGCCATCTTCCGGGCAAACCAGGTATTGAAATTTGTTCCGGATATCCCTTTTGCGGACGAAAAGAAAAAAGCGGCCATCCTGGCCCAGGCAAAATTTTTTAGAGCGTTTTATTATTTTTATGGCGCGTTGCTTTGGGAAAACATGCCTGTAATGACCGATCCGCATCTGGATGATCCGGGATATACACCCCCTGCCGGTACATTAGCTGATGTGTGGACCCAGGTTGAAAAAGATCTCAAAGAGGCATTGCCGGACCTTCCGGTAACCTGGGATAATCCAAATGCAGGACGTCCTACCAAGGGCGCTGTAAATGCTTACCTGGCGCGGATGTATATGCAGCAACATAAGTGGGCTGAGGCAAAAACCGCCCTGGATTATTTCTTTACAGGCGAAGGAAAGGGATTGTACCAGTTGGTAGACTTTAAAGAAAACTTCCGGGCAACACAGGAAAATAACGCGGAATCTGTATTTGAGATCCAGTTTTCCGATGCCAACAAAACAGGGGAGGGCGACGGTGTGAACGCCAATATGGGAAGCAACCGGACCCAATTCTTCGCGCCGCGCGGCATCGGCTGGTCCGATGGACAGGCCCGCTTCTGGCTGGTGCAGGAGTTTAAAAAAGAAAAAACGCTTAGTGGAGAAATTGATCCACGGTTGCGCTACTCCCTGTTTTATCCTGACCTGGAAAAAGATTTCGGAGATAAGATATATGGCAAAACCTGGGCAGAGGGGAAATGGGGTCAGGATGAAGCCTGGTTTAAAAAATACTCGAGAGACTACTATCGCAATAATGAGGATTATTATTCGGAGGTAAATAACCGGCTGGTTCGCTATGCGGATATTTTATTGATGTATGCAGAAGTATTGAATGAACTGGGGCAAACCGTTACTGCAGTGCCATATGTAGACCAGGTAAGGGCCCGGTCGGGAATGGCATCGCTGGCCACAGCATATCCCACGGCTATTTTAAGTAAGGATAATTTCCGTGAACGGTTAAAGGTGGAGCGGGCCCTGGAGCTTTGTGGCGAAAGCGTACGCTGGGCCGATCTGAAACGCTGGGGCGACCTGGAAACGCAGCAGAAAGTGGATGTGGTAGCACAGCGGGATCCGGATTTTAAAAACTTTACCGTGGGTAAACATATACGCCTGCCGTTACCGCAAACAGAAGTGTTGAACAATCCAAACCTGAAACAGAATCCGGGTTATTGATGAATGCGGGGGCTGTCAAAAGAAGCCCGGTACTGCTGCCGTTGATCTAAAACAATTTGGGAAATTTGGGGCAGTACGGCCGTTCATCGTAAAATGAATACATGCTTCAGCAATAAAACAATTATATAAAACCATAGTGCAATTATGAAAAAGTTGAACCTCAGACATGTGATGAAAAAAACAATGGTATGGGTAGCCGCGGTCCTGCTGTTCGCTTCCTGTAACAACCCGGAAGCCGGAGGCGGCGATGAAACTGAAGAACCGGTTGCTGCCCGGGCCATATGGAGCGCGCAGCAGGCCAACGATTGGTATGCCAACCAACCCTGGTATGTAGGGGCCAATTTTTTGCCGAGTACCGCCATCAACCAGCTGGAAATGTGGCAGGCAGAAACCTTTGATACGGCTACTATTGATAAGGAACTGGCTTTAGCTGCTTCTATTGGGATGAATGTAATGCGGGTATACCTGCATGATCTGGTGTTTAAAAATGACGAGCAGGGATTTTATGACCGGATCAATAAGTTCCTGGAAATTGCCGACCGTCATAAAATAAAAATACTGTTTACGATCTTCGATTCCTGCTGGGACCCCTTTCCCAAAGCCGGCAAACAAAGAGATCCCAAACCGTTTACGCATAACTCCGGGTGGGTACAAAGCCCCGGGCAGGCCGTGCTGAAAGATTCTACCCAATACCCCGCACTGGAACAGTATGTGAAATCCATTGTTGGTAAGTTTGCCAATGATCAACGAATTGTTGCCTGGGATGTTTGGAACGAACCGGACAATATGACCGGCGCATCCTACGAAAAGGTTGAAATCCCCAATAAGGTAGCACTGGTATTGCCGTTGCTGAAAAAAACATTTGAATGGGCCCGTAGTGCCAATCCTTCACAACCCCTTACCTCCGGTGTTTGGGCGGGCAACTGGGAGGCCGACAGCACGCTGAAGCCCATCGAGCGCTTGCAGCTGGAAGAGTCGGATATCGTTTCCTTTCATTGTTATGATGATTCGGTAACGCTTCGCAAAAAGATCAGCCAGCTGAAAAGATACAACAAACCCATGTGGTGCACCGAGTATATGGCACGGCCGAATAAGAGTACGTTCCAGAGCTCGTTGCCTATTGGTAAGGAATATAAAGTGGCCATGATCAACTGGGGATTTGTAGATGGTAAATCACAAACTATCTATCCGTGGGATAGCTGGACAAAAACCTATACCGGAGAACCGCCGCTGTGGTTCCATGATATATTCAGGAAGGACGGTACCCCTTATAAACAGGAAGAAGTGGACTTTATAAAATCCATGACCGGGAAACCATAACATGGGAAATTAAAAACAAGTAGTTGTTTCCTGAAACCGGATCCCCGTTTGTGTCGCATCACGAACGGGGATCCGGATAAATAGTCCCGGAGAACGCTCATAAAGACTTTTTTTCGATCTTCGGTTTCTGTATCTTGAACTGCAAAACCCTGCAACACGTGTATCGATTTTTCTTTAGCTGCCTGATCTGCCTGGCAACAACGTCTTTTAAAGTGGCGGGCCAGTTGCCCGAAGCTCCCAACCCGCTGGTAGCAGATCCGACAATCTTTTACCACAAAGGCGTCTATTATCTCTATGGTACCAACGGGCATAACTCTAACAACGGATTTACGGCATATACTTCCACGGATCTGTTGACCTGGAAAGCCGCAGGGCCGGTTCTGACGCCCGGTGAGGCGTTTGGAACCAGGGGATTCTGGGCACCGCAGGTATTTACCTATAAGGGACGTTTTTATATGGCCTATACGGCGAACGAGCACATCGCCATTGCTATGGCCGAGAGCCCGCTGGGGCCCTTTAAACAAAAGGAGTTAAAGCCCCTGGAAGCCCCGGTACGGATGATCGATCCCTTTGTGTTTTTTGATAAGGGAAGGGTCTATTTGTATCATGTGCGGCTGCAGGAGGGCAACCGGATTTTTGTTGCGGAAATGGATGCAACGTTGCAACATATAAAGGAGGCAACCGCCCGCGAATGTGTGCATGCCGCAGATCCCTGGGAAAATACGGCAGCTGCAAAATGGGGGGTTACAGAAGGCCCCACGGTTTTAAAAAAAGGAGCTCGCTATTACATGCTTTACTCGGCAAACGATTTTCGGAATCCGGACTATGCGATCGGCGTGGCAACAAGCACCGCTCCGGTGGGCCCCTGGAAAAAGGAGCCGGGAAATCCGATCATCTCAAAAAAAAATACGGGTTTTAATGGCACAGGTCATGGCGATCTTTTTAAAGATAAAAAAGGCAACTGGCAGTACGTATTGCATACCCATTTCTCCAGCACAAAGGTAGGTCCCCGTAAAACTGCCATCATACAGATGCTGCTGCCTCAAAATCAAAATGAAACCATCACCGCTGATCCTGAAACATTCCGATTTTTAAATCTTCAATAATGATTCGATTTTTTTCTTTTCTCCTTTTTGTGATAATGATGGCCGGGTGTTCCGGCTCCAGAACAACTACAGCTGTACACAGGTTTACCAATCCCTTGTTACCTTCCGGTGCAGATCCTTACAGTTTTTATAAGGACGGCTATTATTACTATACCCATACCGCACAGAACCGGTTGGTATTATGGAAGACCCGGAATCTTTCCGACCTGAAAAATGCGGAACAAAAAACCATCTGGACACCGCCGCGTAATACCCGGTATTCAAAAGAGCTGTGGGCACCTGAGATCCTGTTTTTGCGCGGCAAATGGTATATGTACTTTGCAGCCGATGACGGCAATAATCACAACCACCGCATGTATGTGCTCGAAAACAGCGCTGCAGACCCGATGCAGGGAGCATGGGTGTTTAAAGGAAAAGTGGCGGATCCATCAGATAAATGGGCCATTGACGGAGATGTGTTTGAATATAAAGGGCAGCTATATATGATCTGGTCCGGATGGGCGGGTGACACCAACGGCCAGCAGAATATTTATATCGCCAAAATGAGCAATCCCTGGACGATCGAAGGGGAGCGGGTGCTGATCTCGGAACCCGAGCACAAATGGGAAAAATACGGATACCTGAAGGGCGAAACACCCGATCATGTGTATGTAAATGAAGGACCGCAATTCCTGATCCGCAACGACCGTATTTTTATCGTGTATTCGGCCAGTGGCTGCTGGACCGAAAATTATACACTGGGTATGCTAACCCTTAAGGATAATAAAGATCTCCTCAACCGGAACAATTGGGTAAAAAGTCCCGAGCCCGTATTTAAAGCCGCTCCTGAAAACGGCGTGTATGCTGCGGGGCATAACTCCTTCTTCAAATCGCCGGATGGTAAAGAAGACTGGATCCTTTATCATGCCAACCCGCAACCTGGTCAGGGATGCGGCGGGCACCGTTCACCCCGTGCACAACAGTTTACCTGGCGCAGAGATGGTACACCGGATTTTGGTCGCCCGCTGCCAACAAGTACGCCTTTACCAGAGCCATCGAAAAAGAAATAACATGAAAAAAGTTCTTTGTTTCCTGGCGATGGTGTGTTGGCTGCAGGCCGGTGCCCAGCGCCAGGCGGTCATCCATACAGATTTTCCCGATCCTACCATAATTGCTGCCGGCGGAAAGTATTATGCGTATGCTACCAACTCCGGTCCGGCCGGAAAATTCTTTCATATACAGGTAGCCGTTTCTGAAGACCTGGAAAACTGGGAGATCATCGGAGATGCGCTGCCGGAAAAGCCGGTATGGGGATATAAGGATTTCTGGGCTCCGCATGTTTTGTACAATGAATACCTGAAGAAATATGTGCTGTTCTATTCTGCTGAAACGGTGGATACCGCCGCGGGCAAGGCCATTGGTGTGGCTTTTGCCGACCGGCCGGAGGGGCCTTTTAAAGATTCCGGAAAACCACTGATTGTGCGACCCGAATTTGAAGCCATTGACCCGATGGTGATCAGGGATCCGCAATCCGGAAAATTTTATATGGTTTGGGGATCGGGCTTTCAGCCGCTGCGGATCCGCGAGATGGATCCGTCGATGACAAGATTTGCAACGGGATCAGCCGACCGGGCCGTGATACAGGCGGGAGCCGATAAGGATTATGGAAGACTGGTGGAAGGTGCCTGGATCGATTATAATGGCGGCTATTATTACCTGTATTACTCGGGGGATAATTGTTGCGGCATTGATGCGCACTATGCGGTAATGGTGGCCCGATCGAGGAATATCCAGGGCCCGTATACGCGCCTGGGAATGGTGGCTGCCAACAAAAGCAGTGTGATTCTCAAAAGTGATGACGCGATCATTGCTCCCGGACATAACTCCATCATAAAAGACTGGAGCGGTAAAAAATGGATCGCCTACCACGCGATACCGAAAGATGCATTTGATCAAAAGCGATACGGAAGGATTATGTACATCGACCGGATCGAGTACCGGAACGGATGGCCTGTTGTGGTACAGCAAAAGACTCCGGCTGTTTCCGTACGATGGACAGATAGTGTGACCGTTAGTACCGGTTACCGGAAAACTACATCCGGAGAAGTATTGCCGAACTATGGAGCGCAATACCCAAGACTGTTGCAGCTTGCGAAAGATCACTGGCTGGCCGCCTATACAGTATTGCGCAACAAGGGCTACCGGCAGGATCCCAAAGGTGGGTTGGAACTGGAAATTGCAGAAAGCCGTAACCGGGGAAAAACCTGGAAGCCCATCAGCTGGATCACAGATCCGGGGAGGGATCTGGACAATGCGCAGATGATCCGTTTACCGGATGGAACGGTGTTGCTGGCAGGCCGATCGGTTCGGTGGCAGGAGTCATACCGGCTGCCCGTATATAAGAGCCTTGATAATGGAAGCAGCTGGCAGCTGCTCAGCGTCATCGATGCCAACGAAGGTGCCCCGGGTGCCCTGGGAAAACCCGACAAAGGCATTTATGAGCCGCATTTTTATTTTTTAAAAGATGGGCGGCTGGCAGTGATGTATGCCAGTGAAAAGCATGTTACAGCGTCGCCTTCTTATAGCCAGATCATTGCGCAAAAAGTTTCGGACGATTTTGGAAAAACCTGGGGAAAGGAAATATGGGTGGCGCATACACCCGGCCATCCGCAATCGAGGCCCGGTATGCCGGTTGTAGACCGGATGCAAAATGGGAACTTCATTGCGGTATACGAGGTTTGTGGTCCGGAGGAATGTGGCATCTATTGTAAAACAAGTGCAGATGGCCTTCGCTGGGAAGAAGGGTTGGGAACAAAAGCACCGGATCAAAAGGCGGCGCCCTATGTGTTGGCGCTTTTGGATGGGAACCTCCTGCTTTCGTCCAACCTGGGAATGGTAACGGTGAGTGGCGATTATGGGCGTACCTGGAAAAAACAGCCCATGCCCTGGAATCATCCGGTACTTTTTCAAACCGACTGGACACAAACTCTATGGCAAAGTATGTATCAGTTTGATGCGCATACGATTGGTATTGTAACATCAAGAAAAAGGGCCGGGGGAGGACATGATATAAAAATCCGGTTTGGCCGCATTGAAAAAAGCGGTAATTTGTAGGGCTGCCAGGGAGTGATTTATTGTATATTTGACCTTTATTAATGATTGCACATGCGATTGCATATTCTTTGCGGTATCAGTTTATTGTTTTTAGTACAGTTGGCCGGTGCACAGCAACAGGCAGAAGCGGTGCGCTATGTGCCGCGTATTTACGAGCCCTTTGATATCGGGGCCATAAAACCCGCCGGCTGGCTGCTGGATCAGCTTAAAACAGTGGCCCTGAATTCGACAGGACACCTGGATGAAACACATGATAAAATCAGGAAAGACAATGGATGGTTGGGTGGGAAAGGTGACGGATGGGAGGAAACGCCGTATTGGTTAGACGGCGCCGTACCGGTGGCCTACCTGCTGAACGATCCGCAGTTAAAAGCGAAGGTGCTGAAGTATATTAATTGGACACTGGATCATCAGCGGCCTTCCGGATATTTTGGCCCGCTCACGACGTATGAGCGGGAAACCGGGAAGACGATCACCGCCGAAATTGCCGATAAAGGCGAAGACTGGTGGCCGAAGATGGTAATGCTGAAAGTGCTGCAGCAATATTACAGTGCCACTAAAGACAAAAGGGTATTGCCGTTTATGTTGCGTTATTTCCGTTACCAGGAAGCGGCATTAAAAAAAGCTCCGCTGTCAAAGTGGACGGAGTGGGCGGTGTCCCGCGGGTCTGAAAATATGCTGGTGGCACAATGGCTGTACAGTGTTACCAAAGAGCCGTTCCTATTACAACTGGCAGCGGTGATCAGGGATCAGTCTCTGCCATGGAGTTCCATGTTGGGAGGGCGCGACTGGGTAATGCATGCAGCCGCATTCCAGAATAACAAAGCCTGGATGACCCGTCATGGCGTAAATGTAGGCATGGCCATCAAAGAACCGGCGCTTAATTACGAGCGGACTGGTAATAAAAAATATATAGATATACTAAATACGGGTTGGAACGACATCATGTTATTGCATGGATTGCCCAACGGAATCTTTTCGGCAGATGAAGACCTGCACGGCAATCTTCCCACACAAGGTACCGAGTTATGTGCAATCGTGGAAACGATGTTCTCCATGGAGGAAGCCCTTTCCGTTACCGGTGATCTGAAGTTTGCCGATGCATTGGAACGGATGACCTTTAATGCGTTTCCGCCCCAAACCACAGCTGATTTTAACAAAAAACAATATTTCCAGATCGCTAACCAGGTGGCCGTGGAGCGGGGGGTATATGATTTTTCTTTGCCCTTCGACCGGCAGATGAATAATGTATTTGGCGCCCGCAGCGGGTATAGTTGCTGCCTGTCGAATATGCACCAGGGCTGGCCGAAGTTTGCCGGGAACCTGTGGTATAAAACCACACACAATGGAATTGCAGCGCTTGTGTATGCTCCAAGCGAACTGACCACAACCATCGGCGGCCGGTCTGTAACGATCGCGGAAAAAACCAGCTACCCGTTCAGCGATGAGATCCGGTTTGAGATAAAAACAGACGCTGCCATTCCGTTCCCCTTTTTATTGCGGATTCCTTCCTGGTGTCAAAAACCGGAATTATGGATCAACAGCGAAGTGCAGCGGCCGGATATACATCAGGGACTGGTAACCCTGCACCGGACCTGGAAGACTGGCGATGTGGTGCGGCTTAAATTGCCGATGCGTATCCAGGTGAGCAACTGGGGAAGGAATTCAAGAGCCATTGAGCGCGGCCCCCTTGTATATGCGCTGAAGTTGAAGGAGCAGGTAGCCACAGATACAGAAGCCGCTGAAGGGGTTTATGAAACATTAACGACTACAGATTCCTGGAACTATGGACTGGTAAAGCGGATCATTGAAAACCCTTCGCAACTCAAAGTAGCGGAACAACCGTTGCGCAGTGATTTTAAGTGGGTACAGGAAATGGCGCCGGTTACCATTACAGTTACCGGAAAACAAATACCGGCCTGGTATGCCGGAAAAGGAAGCGTGGCCGACCAGCCTGTATCTGACCGCGAGGGGATCTACAAAGGAACGGTTGCTGCGGAAGAAGTTCCGCTGGTCCTGATTCCTTACGGGTTTACCCGCTTGAGGGTGGTGGCATTCCCGGTAGTACCTTAGGAAAGGATCAGTAATTTTATACGCAAAAACAAATTGAAAAATGATACACATGAATCAAACGCTTAAATTGGTAACCTTTTCGCTGATGGCGGCAGGCATTCTTTCCTGTAAAACCCCGGAAAATAAAGAAAGTGCACAAAGCGGCACCGACTCCACCACTGCAGCTGCTACCGGTAGCGCCTCAGAGCTGAATCCTGCAAGCTTTGAAGCCACCATCGACGGAAAGAAAACAGGGTTGTATACCCTAAAGAACAATAATGGAATGCGGGTGGCCATTACCAGTTATGGAGGCCGTATTGTAGGGCTTTGGGTACCCGATAAATCCGGTAAACCTACGGATGTAGTAATCGGGCTCAGCAGCGTGGAAGGATATGAGAAAGCAACGGAGGCCTATCTGGGTGCTACAATCGGCCGTTATGGTAACCGTATCGCACATGCCCGTTTTAAGCTGGATGGTAAGGAGTATACGCTGGCAGCCAACAACGGGCCTAACAACCTGCACGGAGGCAAGAAGGGGTTCCAGTACGTGGTATGGGATGCGGTACAGCCCAATGACAGTACGCTGGAATTGAGTTACACCAGTCCCGATTTGGAGGAAGGGTTTCCGGGTGAACTGAAGGTGAAAGTGACCTATAGTGTAACATCAGACAACGCAATAAAGATGGGTTATAGTGCGCAAACCAATAAAAACACCGTTGTGAACCTGACCAATCACGCTTACTTTAACCTTAACGGCGAAGGTAGCGGCGATATCCTGAAACACACGGCACAGATCTATGCCGATAAATACACGCCGGTAGATTCCACCTTAATTCCTACCGGCAAACTGGAACCTGTGGCAGGCACGCCTTTTGATTTTACAAAGCCGGAAGCCATAGGGGCCCGCATCGGAACCGACAATATTCAACTGAAATATGGTAAAGGGTACGATCATAATTATGTGCTCAACGGAACCAAAGGGGCTTATGGTTTAACACATGCTGCTACATTTACCGGCGATCAGTCGGGAGTGGTAATGGATGTCTATACACAGGAGCCTGGCCTGCAATTTTACAGCGGGAACTTTAATGAAGGCAAGAATACGTTGAAATCCGGCGCAAAAGATATTCATCGTGGCGCTTTCTGTGCCGAGACGCAGCATTTCCCTGATTCTCCAAATCAGCCGGCTTTTCCAAGTGTAGAGTTAAAGCCAGGCGCAACTTATCATACCGTTTCTTATTATAAGTTTTCAGTGAAACAATAGGCTGGCGCAAACTATTACAGAGTGCATAAAATAAAGGACCGTCTCTCGTTTGGGGCGGTCTTTTTTAATTGCAGGAACTTACTGTTTGAAAGGCCTGTACACAGGCGTTTCATCTTAAACAGAGAGAACGCCAGGCTGCGGCATTGCCCGGCCACAAACGTTTCGCCGTTGGGAACGTTTCGGGAATATTGCGAATGGTTTTTATTACTTACGTAAGTTTTAATACGTTTTTCGGAAAGAAAGCAAGCAAAATATTTTGAAACAATGGTAGGAATAAAAACAGGGTTTGTCTTTTTTAATTAAGTTTTAATTAGTTATAGTATTTTTTTATAAAAGATTGAAAGCCGTTGTTGGTTATTTTACTTTAACATTAAGGATTTATTAATTGTATTTTAACAAAAAAATTATTATAAAAAACTTTAAATAAGTTTTGCTGGATACATTTTAGTCTTATATATTTGAAATCTGTTAAAATGAAATAAACATTTTTAAATGTATTTGAAATGAATCAGTGCAGGGTTTAACAGAACGAATTGGGATTATTGACGAACGCTTACTTGTGTATTTTTCTCGCTCTCAGGAGCCTTTATTTGGTGGATAAAGAACCTTTGTTCTAAATGCCCTGGCATTTGGCAACGATGAGTGGACTTTGTGTTGACTATTGGGAAGCAACGGCTTTTTTTTATGAAGCCAGGCCTTAATAATTTAAGAGTTGACTATATAAAAGATTTCTTTCTGAATTGATTAACTGTTTAGTATGCAATTGAAAAAGCTGTTTGTACGCTGCGGAAGGCAATTGATTGTTGTTTTGCTGCTGGGAATAACTTTAAATGGAATGGCCCAGGTCGATACGCTCACCGATGCTGAGAAGCAGGATTCTATACTGAAGGCGACTGCCAGTCAGAAGTTCAATCAGGAATTAAAACGTTCCAATCATCCCGGACTAAGCGATAGCACCTCCCTGCTGACATTGATCAATTTGTCGGGCATAAAAAAAACACCGTTCATTAGTGTGCAGCAGTACCTGAAAGGAAATGCTGCCGGGTTATACGTGAATGAAGAAAGCGGAGAACCAGGTGCGGAACAGTTTATGTATATCCGCGGACTCAATATGCCGATATTCAATAAGCAGGATCTCATCGCGCAGCAACCGGCTGTTTTTGTAAACGGGGTACCGCTTGTACAGGCAAATGCGTTAACGTATAATATCCAGCGTTATGATTTTAACAGCATCGGTTCCGGCACCAACTTTCTTTCTACGATCGACGTAAACAATATAGAGAAGATAGAGGTGCTGAAAACGCCTTCCGACCTGGCGGTACTGGGCCCCATCGCAAGCAACGGAGCCATCTGGATTACCACCAAAAACGCCCAGTCCGGTTTCCGTAAAATTAATGTAGATACCTATTTCGGAATCCTGAAAAGACCTTCAGTATATAGTATCAACAGCCAGTATGAAAATGAGTTCCGGGATCGCTATTATCAAAAATATGCCACACTGGATCAGATTCAGAACAAACCGTTGTATGTGGCCAATACACTGGACCCTAATTTTTATGGGCCTTCCAACTGGACGGATGTTTACTATAAGGCAAAGCCAGTGCACTACCTCGGCGTAGGATTGCTGGGGGGTATGGATCGTGCCAACTTCATGTTCAACATCAGCAAAACAAAAGACCAGAACTTTGATGCCACTTCATTGAACCGGTATAATATCGTTTTTGGCATCAACATGCTGCCTGCTAAATGGCTGACTGTATCCGGTAACGTAAACGCTACACGCATGGACCGGGATCGTAACCGTAGTCTCAGGGACCGTTTTGCTGAAACAAGATTTGTTCCGGACCTTGCCAACCCCCTGGCCCCCAATGTAGCGGCCTACAACAACTTTTTGCGGAAATACACCGGCTCGGTAGACAACAATATCAATAACTCATTCTTCGGGTCATTTAGCGCGCGGGCAAAGTTTGATAAACTGGAGTTGAATACCCGGCTGGCAGCAGATTATGAAGAATCATTACGGGATGTGTTTTATGGAAAGGCTCTGATGGACAATAACAATTTCGGATCAGTTTATACCGGCTTTAACCAACGGTTTACGGTAATGAACAATATTAAATACACATTGCCGGTTAATAATAATACCCAGGAGATCCGCTTGGAGGCCGGTCAGCAATACATATCAGATTTTATTAAGTACGACTATCTGGTAGCCTATAATACACCAAACGATTTTATAAAAATTAAAGAGATATTCCTTAATACAGACTTTACTCCGGATCTGTATATGAATCGTAACGATATCTTTGGTTATCCTTTTACGGATAAAGCAAAAGCCAATCTTTCTTCCTTATACGGGCGGATCGGCTATTCCTTCAAAAAGCTGCTGGACCTGGATTTTGTTGGCCGGTACGATGGGTACTCTAATTTCTCAGAATATGCCCGATGGTTGTTTACACCCGTGGCCAGCGCACGGTTTAATGTGCACGAACTGCTGAAAAATGAAGTAGTGAGCACCCTCGTATTAAAGGGGTCCTGGGGGCAGTTTGGCAATCTGTTGGCCGATAACCGGTTTAAGATCGGTCCTCAATACCGCGTAGATCTCGGTTACTCTGATGAGCCAACCCTGGGTAGCTATGCCGGTTTGGCCGGGATTTCGCAACCATATTCCTTTGGATGGGTAAATGAATATTATAACTGGCCTTACAGCGTGCGTATGAATATCGGTACAGAAATCGGTTTATACGAGAACCGCATTTTATTGGGGCTGGATTATTACAACAATAAAAATAAAAACCTGATCGTACCCACAAGCATGCCTGCTGAGAACGGCTTTTCGCATAAATACGTACAGGGAATGACGGTTCAGAACAGCGGACTGAATTTTACAATGAATGCCGAAGTAGTAAAGCATCAAAAAGATTTCGGCTGGAACCTGTTCGGTAATTTCAGCTGGAATAAAAACAAATTGCTGCAGTTGCCTTATGGTCTCAGTTCACTCGTTTATGGCAATAAGAAAATAGAAGTAGGTAAACCAGTGGATGCCTACTGGGTGTATGAAAACAAAGGGATTATCAATAGCGAAAGCGAGATACCGAAGGGTAAACTGAACCTCAACGGAACCTACGATCCGCTTACTTTTAGCGGACTGATCAGCTTTTCGCCGGGTGATGCATTGTGGGCGGATCATAATAACGATGGCACCATTGATGAAAATGACAAAGTGCTGAAAGGAAACGCCCTGCCGGTATATACCGGGGGATTGGGAAGCAACCTGGTATACAAGCGGTTTACGCTGGATGTGCTGTTTTATATGGCGTTCGGACATAAACTGCTCAACCGTCAGACCTCCGGCAAACTCGATTTTGTCAACAACGAAAATTCAAGGGATATCAGCTATATCAAAGAAGTTACGTTCTGGCAAAAAACCTTCGACTATAATGATTACCCGATGTACAATCCCTGGAGCAGCACCATTCCTTACCGGGTTGATCAGGACCTGTTCCTGGAAAATGCAGGTTATCTGAAGCTGCGCAGTCTTACCCTGGGTTATGATTGTTCGCAACTTCCATATATTTCAAAAGCGAAGTTTAACAAAGCACTGTTATATGTTACTGCATCCAACCTGTTCACCCTGTCTTCTTTTTCGGGCGGAGACCCCGAGCAGGTGGATTATATGGGATATTACAACGGCAGAAGCCTGCCGATTCCCAAATCCTTTATTATTGGATTGAAATTGGACTTTTAAATAAAAAGAGTATTGAGTTATGGTTATTAAATATCCAAAGCAAATGATCCTGTTATTGTCCGGCATCCTGTTGCTGGCGGTTTCCGGTTGCAATAAAAAACTGGATACTGTGGTTTCATCGGCGGAATCTGCTTCCAGGATGTGGCAGTCTTACGACGATGCACGCAATGGTTTAGTAGCGCTGTATGGGCTGTCGCGTGCTGCATTAGCAGAAAATAATGGACACTGGATGTACGGTGATCTGAGGAAGGGCGACTTCGTAGCAACTTCCAGCGGAAACTATCTTGATGCCATCATTAAGAACGAGCTGAACAAAGGATTTACGCAAATCAAGCAATTAACAAACTGGCGCCGTTTTTATGCGGCCATAGATGCCTGCAACACATTCATCGAAAATGCAGAACGATGCAAGGTGGATCTGCGTTATTCTGATTTGAACTGTAAGGTGGATATTGCGCAGGCCCATATGTTGCGTTCCTTTTTGTATTTCTATATTGTTCGGATCTGGGGTGATGTGCCGTTGATTACCACAGCCTCAAAAAACGGGGAGACCGTTCAGGTAGCGCGTACACCGCAGGACCAGGTAATGGATTTTTGTATCCGCGAGCTAAAACAATACAAGGATAGTTTGCCTACGGAATATGGGGGAGATGACAGGTCCAAGCTAAACTATGATGGACTTTATTACGGGCAAACCTGGAGTAATTGGGGCAATGCATTCTGGGGCTATTATCAGTGCCTTGGATTGCTGGCACATATGTATGCCTGGATCGGGGATTATCAATCGGTGCTTATTACAACTACGGAAATCAATGCCAATGCTGCTGCAGCACGTACCGGATTAATCAGTTACTCCAATTCCAGGGGGTACCTGGCGGGCCGGAACAGTTTGTTCTACAGCAATGGTATAAAGGGCAATCTATGCTACCAGATGATTGCCTTCCCTTACAATATGAACAACAGGGAATCCGGACCCAGCGGCGTGGGGCATATAGAATCGCTTACCCTTGCAAGTCCCTATGTGGTACGCTCCAAACCGGATATTTATGTGCCCAGGGATACCATTGCCCGCTGGTTTCATTATGTAGGTGATGTGCGGCATCCGTTTCAGTCGGAATTTGGTAACTACGAGGATATCTATTTCTCCAACTATTATGGGAATATTCCCATTTTCGCCAAATTCAAAAACATTGCCACCGGGTCCAGCAATTTCCCGATCTATGGTTCCGCCATTCCCATTTTCCGATGGGAAGACAACCTCCTCCTGATGGCAGAAGCCAACTATGTACTGGGCGATATGCGGGCCGCTTTCGACCGGTTAAATGATGTTCGGGAACCCCGTAACTCACCGGGTTTCTTTTATGGACGGCCCAGCCAGACCCGCGCCGGGTTTACGTTACAACCCACAGAAGCCAGCATGGAAGGCGGGATCCTTTATAATATTTTCCGGGAGCGCAGGGTAGAGCTTGCGGGCGAGGGAAGCTGGTGGTACGACCAGATCCGTTACAACCGGTTGGCGCGTAACAATCCGCAGTTTAACAAGCTGCTGGACGAAGGAGGAATCTACTGGCCGATCGACCAGGAAATCATCAGTAAAAACCCCCTGATCGAACAAAATTCTTATTGGAAACGGTAATTGGAATCAATATGAAAAAGCAAATCTTACCAGTAACAGCGATACTCCTGATACTATTTATGCTGGCTGCAGGTTGCAATAAAGGAGGCAGTCCTTATTATAAATCAGAAATAACAGAAACCGTCCGGTTCGACGGTACCGTATTGCAATATCTTGAGAGCCAGAAAGGGATCTACGATTCGATGGTAGTGGTGATCAAGCGCTTTCCGCATCTGGAACAGCTGTTGTCGTCGCCAGGTTCCATGACCGTGTTTGCGATCCCCAACGCGGCATTCCAGGTGGCGGTGACCAACTTTAACCGGGAACGGGAAAAGCTGGACAGTGCACCGCTGTATTTTTCTCCCAATGACCTGAGCCGGCCGGATTCTGGGATGTTTCATTACCTGGGACTTGAAAAACTGATTGCACGATATATTTTTAACAGGGTTTATACCTATGAAGAACTGGCGGTGTCAACTACCGGTTTGCGTTCGCCTTCCATCCTGGGGTATGATATGAACCTCAGAGCCGTGCAGCAAAATGCAGTAGGCGCCATTAAAGATGGTCCTAAAGTAATTGAGTTAAGCGACATGAACAATTCCATCTTTAACCGTTTCTGGAAATCGGCATTAACCAGCACCATTGCTGCGGTGCAAACCAGTAATGCCCTGGTACATACGTTAACGCAAAATCATGAATTTGGCTTTGCCAGTTTTGCGGATAAATTACTGGAACCATCCTGGGACCGGACGGGGTGGACACCCATCGCCTGGCACTCGCAATACCTGGGATCCTGGGGAGGCACGGTGGCGCATGCCCTGGATAACGACGGCGATACCCGCTGGCATACCCTTACTTCAAACCCGCCTCCGTTACCACTGTATTTTACGGTGGATATGAAGAAAACGCTGTTGATCGGCGGGGTTACCATCCAGTGCCGTAAAGACGGCGGGCATGATGGTTCACCGGTTGATTTTACGGTGGAGTTTGCTCCCGAAGGCGCCAATCTTGCAGATTCTTCTGTATGGATCCGGCATCGTTTCGATTACAGCCAAACAGTCGATAACGCTTCGATTAAACTACCGCACAAATTTTTCTTTACCCCAAAAGTTGAAGCAAGATATTTCCGCTTTATAGTGAACCAGGTGTTTTCGGGAAGGCTGTATACAGACCGTCCTTATTCGAATCTTGATGAGATCTGGATGCTTTATTAATCTATTTTTTGATACATTATGAACAAAACTTCTTTTGTAGCGATATTGCTGGTACTGATAACAGGAACATCCTGTAAAAAGCTGCTTCCAAGTCAACTGGATGCAATCGATCGGTCGGCTACATTTTTGTCAACCAATTTTTCGCCCATCCTGGGCCGGAACTATATCGCCAGAAATCCGTTCAGCTATGGCCAGTCGACCCTGCCGCTGGATTTTGAAATTGTGAACATGCGAAGGTTTAACGGCGAGCCGGCTCCGGAATTAACCGATGATATTTACCCGGTTACTGTTTGGAAAACCACCGGTGCCGGATCGTATACCGGTACAGAAACTTCATTGGCGGAGATCGAAGCCAAACGTACGATCGAAAATCACCGCATCTTCGAAATGCGTAAAAATTCGGGCGACGTAGTGGTATGGGGTGATGTGAATACATCAAAGCTCAGAACGCGGCCCGATTCCGGTTATGTGTTTGATGTAAAAGTATCCAATAGCGGCGCCACCCGTTATTTTTATAACCTGCGTTTTATGCCTTACAAACCCGTGCCGCATGACCCGCATAATTACGACCTGAACACCGGTATGGCTTCCGGGCCGGCACTGAATGCAAATACCAGCGGTATTTCGCTGATCAACTTTGCAAGAAGCAAGGATAATGTAGCGATGTCTGCTACGGAGGTAGACGTATATTTTAATAAACTGGTGGGGGGCAGCGGCAATACGCTGACGTTTAAATTTCTCGATTCCGCTTATGCACCGATCAACCCCAGGTTGTTTAATCAAACCCAATGGGATCGCCTGGTGCACGGCTTTGATATGAAACTAACCGATACAGAAGTAAAATATACGGTAGCCTATCCCATTCCGCTCACATCAACGCCTACGCCGTATACCAATGGGAACGGCAGCCGGGCTGCAGTGAAATTTGGGTATTACCGCCTCGGACCCGGTGGCTTCGGTGTAACGGCGTCTCTGGGATTCAATTTTGCTATATATCAAAAGGGAGATTGGGAGATTGCCTTCCACTTTAAGAATACGTCACCCAAATTCACGAATGATTAATCTGCTTATAGACAATATAAACGAAAAGCTATGAGGATATTGAAGGGCTTATTGCTTACACTTTTTTGTTTCTCAGTACACCTGCTGTATGCGCAACAGGTGGAAATACGTGGGAAGGTAGTAGACGATAAAACGCAGCAGCCGATAGAAGGTGTTTCTGTAGTGGTAGGCAACCGCGGCACACATACAGACTCGCTGGGACAGTTCTCCGTAAAGATGACCCGCACGGAAATTCTGAATTTTTCCTATGTGGAATACAAAAAGCAAACCTATAAGCTGGGCAGCGATGAAAATGATCTGACAATCTACCTGGTTTCGGATGATGCCAAGAGTGCCATGAACGATGTAGTGGTAATGGGATTTGCAAAAAAGAGTAAAGTACTCTCAACCGGGTCGTCGGTCGTAATTACCTCGGATGATATCAAGGACGTTCCCGCCGCCAACCTGGCAGACCTGTTGCAGGGAAAAGTGCCCGGGGTAAATATTCAAACCAACAGCGGGATGCCGGGTGCCCGTAGTTCGATTTTTCAGCGGGGTTTGAGTTCTGTAGATGTTTCCGGTTCTGGTAACGAAGCGTACCTGGCTTCCACCCAGCCGCTGATCATTATTGATGGTGTGCCGATTGATCCGAATACGGATTATGAGTATGGGTTTGCCACAGCAGGTGCGGGTGTGAGCCCCCTGACCCTGATTCCCGCAGAAGATATTGAGGATGTGCAGATCCTGAAAGACGCTGCCGCCATTTCGGTTTACGGATCGCGCGGCGCATATGGGGTCTGGATCATCAATACCAAGAAAGGACGCTCCGGGAAGCCCGAGATCAATTATATCTCCAACTTTTTTGTAAGCACTGTACCAAAATTACGGGATATATACGGGGGGCGTATTGAACGGATGACGAAGATCGATCAGATACTCCGGTATAACCAGTATCTTTCCGAGTATGCCGGGTGGGCAATGGTAAATGCAAACCCATATCTCTCTGACAGCCTGAATCCCTATCTCAATAACTCTACAAACTGGCAGTCTTATTTCTTCAAAAGCACCAACAACCAGAATCATAACCTGAGTATCAAAGGAGGAGACCCCAGCTTTAATTATAAAATAAACCTGGGATATTATAATGAAAAAGGGATTATTGAAAATACCGGGATGTCGCGGTATACCCTGGGGATGAATACCATCTATGAGCCTAAGTCTAAAAAGATGAAACTGACGGCCAGCATCAATGCCAATAATTCCATCCGTAATAACGGAAGTGGGATAGGGTTGCTGCAAACAGGTGTTGCTACCAGTGGTATGGCATCTACCACGCTGCCTCCTCCCAGTATTTATACGGAGAACAGTGATGCCCTCGCCGCCTTCCAGATCGAAGAAGATAACAAAACGGCCACCATCATGTCGAACCTGCAGTTCGATTTGACGATTCTTAAAAACCTGCGGTTCCAGGCACAAGGAAGCCATTCCTATTCGCATTCCAACAGTAATACATTCTACCCATCCTGGCTGAACAGTGGTAGTTCTTATTACCTGCCTACCGGCACAAACCCGCTGGCCCAGTACAATACGTTTTCAAGGATCGGCAACGGATATTATAACCGCAACGTGTTAACGTATAATAAAACCTTTAATCAGGAGAAACATTATATCAGTGCCTATGCATTCTCCGATCTTTCAGTAGATATGGTCCGTAGCAATGCATTGCTGCTATATGGTGCTCCTAATGATTATATTTCAGGTCCTATCGGTTATAACCTTTCCAATTCCCGTTTCGGAACCAATGGGGTACCCAGGAACAGCCGGGTATTTGGTTACGGAGGTAATGTGAGTTATGCATATGAGCAACGGTATGTGCTGGAGCTCAGCTACCGGATCGATGGTACTTCTACCAACGGGCCCTTGTCTGGCTACAGTCATAACCCTACCGCATCTTTTAAATGGAACCTGTACAAAGAAAAATTTATGCAGGATGTAAACTGGGTAGATTATGCTTCTTTCCGGGGAAGCTGGGGCCGGAACATTGTACCGCAGGGAGATGTTTATGCCATTTATGGAAAGTATTTCCCCGGAGGTACGTATATGGGACAACCTTCCGTGGGACTAAGTTTTGGTACAGCGCCCAACCCGTACTTCCTGCCCAATACCTCCAATTCCTGGAACGGCGGTTTGGAGGCCGGTTTCCTGAAAGGTAAGTTTGCAATTGAATACGACGTTTATTACCGTACTGTTGAAAACATGTTCCGGAAGGTAGACATTGTTACTGAATCCGGCTATGGCGATAAGCCCACCAACGAGATCAGTATGGTAAACTATGGACATGAATTGTCGTTGCGTTTCAAGCCCATTCAAACCAAAAACTTTACCTGGAACATGAACATAAACGGCGCGTATAATAAAAACGTGCTCACGCACCTGCCCAATGATGCACGGCAACTGGTGGTCAATTCTACAGACGTTTTAGGGCTTCCTGTTTTGTACCGTCTTGGAAGCAATGCGCTCACCAATTATATGTTTAATACCAAGGGCGTTTATGCAACAGATGCAGATGTGCCGGTGCATCCGCTTACCGGACAGCGGCAGCAGATCAACGGTCGTCCGTTGAGAGGCGGGGACCCGATTTTTGCGGATCTGAATGGGGATTATGTAATCGACAATAATGACCGGGTAGCCGTGGGTGACCCGCAACCGAAAGTAACCGGGGGCTTTATCAATAACCTTACGTATAAAAACTGGTCCATGTCCCTGCAATGGTCGTACACCCTGTTCCGGGATGTGCTCAACACGCCGTTGGCCGCACGGTTCCAGTATTTTTATAATCCTTATTCTTTATCCTCACTGCCCTTGATTGATAATTATAATTACTGGAAGCAACCGGGTGATGTGGCTACTTATCCCAATCCTTATTCTTATGAGCAAAACGTGGCCATCGGATCCTATCGCTACAATCAAACCCTGTTTATGGAAGACGGATCTTATTTTAAGCTCAACACATTTACGCTTAGCTATAGTTTAAATAAGGACCTCATCAGCAGGATCCGCCTGAAAACGGCAAGGGTGTTTTTTACGGGGTATAATCTTTGGGTGATTTCCAATTATTCCGGGCCCAACCCGGAGAACGTTTCCGATCTGGGCCGGGATCAGCCAAACGGGTATCCGAACCCTCGTAAATTTTCTCTTGGTATTAACGTGACTTTATAAAATTCAACTTATGCAACATAGAAAATATGTACTGATGCTGCTGCTGATAGCAGGAATGATGACCGGCACAGGTTGTAAGAAGTTTCTCAATGTAGATCCGGTAGACTCCATGTCTGGAAATAATTTCTGGAAAAGCAAGGATGATGTAGAAAAATTTATGACCGGGGCCTATATCCTGCTGCGCAATTACACATGTATGGACGGATATTCGCTGCTGGCGATGGCCGATTACCGGTGTACAGCCTGGGTGCCATCCACACAGGGAACCGGAAGGCTTTACATCAGCGATCTGAATAATAACCGGATCAAAAATGTATTGAGTTCCACTGCAAGCACCTCGGGTGGATACGGTGATTTCGATCAAAGCAAAAACACATTCGGGTTTAAAAATATGTCCAACTGGGGATATATGTACCGGATCGTTACATCGGCCAACACGGTTATCGCCAATATCGACAGCAAGGATATTCTGGATATAACGGAAGAAGAACGTAAAAAATACAAAGCAGAAGCAATCTTTCTCCGCTGTCTTACTTATTTCCTGATGGTACGTCATTGGGGAGATGTCCCTTATGTTACAGATCCTTCCGATGATACACCACATGAACGGATGAACCAGATAGAGGTGTTTAAGAATTGTCTGGCTGCATTGAAAGCCACGAAAAATGATCTGCCCTGGACCTATCCCGATCCTACCTTACGGGGCGTTCGCGCCATGCGCGGCGGGGCCCTGGCGCTGATGATGGAAATGAATATGTGGATGGCTTGTTTTGACGCAGATAATGAAAAAACTTATTATCAGGAAACCGTCAACCTGGGCACGGAACTGATCGATCAGAACGGCGGCGCATATGAGCTCTTACCCCTGGAAAACTTTAAAGAGATCTTTAAGGGCTCATCAAAAGAAAGCCTGTTTGAGATTGGCCAGGATTACAATTTTGGCGAAACCTTTGGGTTGCTGGCCACCATTGCCGATATCGTATTAAGAACGCCCTACAAGAAAAATGTAAACGTAACCTACCTGTATTATGCTACTCCGTACCTGATGCAACTCTACGAGCCGGAGATGAACGGCCAAACAGATAAACGGATCGACAATTGGTTTGAGCAGCCCAATATGTACAACAATACCGGCCAGTTTGTATTTAAAAAGTTCCTGAATACGTTTGCCACCCAGCAGGAAACTGAAAACCCGAACGATGCCAAGATCCTGTTCCGGTATGTGGATGCCTATCTGTTGCGGGCGGAAGCACTGGAGAAACTGGGACGCTATGCAGAAGCCATTGCAGATGTAAATGTAATCCGGAACCGGGCAGGGGCCGAATTGTACACAGGCCTCGAAACAAACCAGTTCGGGCAGCAGCTTTCCGACGCCATCTGGTGGGAGCGCGAACGTGAGCTGATGGGCGAAAGCTCCACCTTCTATGACCTGGTGCGGACCAAGCGGATATTGAGCGGGCAATACACGCCGTTTCCGATTACTTTCGATGAATTCCTGAACGGCGCCTGGACCTATCCGATCCATCAGGATGTGATGCTGGCCAATCCAAAAGTTAAACCCAATCCATTCTGGATGTAAAACAAAACAAATGAAAAGCAAATTGAAATATACATTATTGGGAAGTATACTGGCCGTAATGCTGCTGGCAACGGCCTGTCAAAAAGAGTACTATTTTGATTCCGGGCTGAGCCGGCCGGAATTTAACGGATCGATGATGGAATATCTGGAGTCAAAACCCATTCTTTTTGATACCCTGGTGCAGGTGATCAAACTGGCAGGTCTGGAATCCAATTTCCGCGACAGTAGTTTTACATTTTTTGCCCCGGCAGACTCCACCATTAACAGTACTGTACAGTACTTTAATTTTGAATTGAAACGCCTGGGAGAGGATACCATTGCGGCGCTTTCCGATCTGAAACCCGAATTCTGGAAAGCCACCCTCCACAATTATATCTTCCGGAGTGTAAAGGGGCTGGAAGACTATCCGCAGCTGGATCTGTTGAATAAACAGGCTTTCCCGGGGGAATTTTCCCGTTCTGTGGGTGGCCGTGTCATGAATATCGGGGGGATATTTACCAGTGCGCGCGGCGTTAAATACCAGGGGTACCGGTATCTGAATATTTCCTATGTGCCCAACGAGGCAGCACCTTACAATTCCTGGATATCGGCCCGGGTAGCCACCTGTAATATTAAACCCAAAAACGGAATCGTGCATGTACTGGCTTATGCACCGGATGCCAACGACAGGATCGACGGCATTGGATACTCGCCGCATTATTTTGGATTCAATCCTGTTGATGCCTGGGTGCTGGCAAGATATTATGGAATTAAAAAACAAACGAACTGAAACTGAGAATCATGAATCAATTGAGTAATAGCATGCGTTTGTCAACGGCCCTGGTACTGCTGTTGCTGGCGGGAGCATACTGTTCTAAAAAGAACAGGGAAAGCTTTTCAGGCGCATATAAACCTGCGGTAAAATCCTATGTAAAGTTTTCCGGCGCTGCCCCCATGCCCGGCTCTGGATTTTCCGGAACACTGGTGAAATTTAAGGTGGCCGGATTAGACTCATTGGTCCACCTGGCTCCGGGGGATGTACAGTTCTTATTAAACGGGATTGAAGCTAAAATTGAGCAGATATCGCCATCCGATAGCACGATTACGATCGTGGTTCCGGATAATGCTTCCTCGGGTGCTGCTACCATTGTGGTAAAAGACCGGATGTATTTTGGTCCGCAGTTTAAGGTAAAAGGCGATGTATGGCTGGATTCTACCTTCAACCGGCTGGCCAATGATCAGCAGGGAAATATCGTGCTGGGCGCCGGTACTAATAATACCATTACAAGGATTTACCAGGAGGATATTGGCACGGTTCAGAGTATTTATATTATGGGCAACTTTACCCAGTATAATAACCTCCCATCCTATGATGCACCTTCCGCCACCGGGGTCATTCCATCCCGTAGAAGTTATGTCCTGAAGCTAAACCCCGCCGATGGGGCCATTAAGACCGATTTTGCCAAAGGAGCCGGACCCAGCGGTATTGTGATGGGACTCTTGCCGCTCACTCAATATCCCGGTTATCTTATTTATGGAGACTTTGCATTGTATAATAACCGCGACGGGGTAAACAATATGACCCGCATCTATACCAATGGTATGATGGATTCGGTAGTACAGAACGTGTATAACCCCAACCCGCTGGAGCCGCAATATAATGTAGACACACTTCCTGCTTTTATCGGCGGTTTTAATGACGGGGTATTGAAAGCATTCCTGGATAAGAACCGCCGCATTATCAGTGTTGGCAACTTTTTGAACCACCGGAAAAATCTCTATAATCTCTCTACCTATACGAATGTGGTGCGCCAGATTACGTATATGCCGAATGTGGGGGCGATGGATCAGAACGGAAACCTGGATACCACGTACAACTATGATCGTACCCGGGGACAGGTGTTGAAAGGTGCTAATGAGAAAATTACAGACGCCGTACAGATCCGGGATGGCAATTCGCCCTATGGTAAAATTATTGTAGTAGGTGGTTTTACAGCTTTCAATAATATTCCTGTACAACGGATCATGATGCTGGATGATAACGGCCAGCCGGATCCTTCCTTCAAGGCCCGGGCCAATGGCGCCATCAACAGGATTACATACAACCCGGTTACCCGGAAGTTGCTGGTGATGGGAATCTTTACCGAATTTAACGGAGTGGCTACGCCTACCGGTATCGCAATGATCAATGAGGACGGTACAACTGATTTTTCTTTTACCATAGGAGAATTGGCGCGTACCAATAGCTTTGGTGGGAACTGGATCTCGTATGCGGGACAACTGAATGATGGTAAGATCGTGATCGGTGGCAGTTTTGATAAGTACAAGTCACCCGGAACGGAAAATTTCGTAACCCGTCAGAACTTTATGATCCTGAACGCTGATGGCACCCTGGCAGCAGGCCTGAATAATACCGGGGCAATGAGCGGAACCATCTTCGATATCCTGGAAACAAAATCCGGCGCAAAACGAGCGCTGCTCCTTGTTGGAAATTTCAACCTGTTTGATAACGAAACCGTAGGTAATATCATCAGAATTGGTTTAGAACCAAAATAAATGGCACAGTTATGAAGAAGCAATTTAAATATGTATCGCTGCTGATGGGTTTGATCCTTATCGGGTTTACAGCCTGTAACAAGTACGGGTACAATTTTGCCGATGGCTACGAGGAAGGATTAGACAAAGCCAATATGCCCGGGGGGCAATCTGACTCTTTGGGCAAGGATCTTTCAAAGCTGAATGCGGCCCGTAATTTTCCGGGACTGGTTGGGGATCAAGAACCCCGTTTGAATAATGTAGACGTGACCGTTGACTTTTCGGCGCGCTATGTACCCGGTTCAGACATCCGGATCAATGCCTCCCCGCAGCCCTGGTACAGCACCGGCCTGTATGCACCAACGGGTGAGCCCATTACCATTGAGGCGCCCCAGGGTATAAGTGGTATTGTGGCGGTGATCGGCGGATGGACCGATAATCTGAACGGCGTACCCGCCACCAAAAGAGACCCGTTGATTTATAACCAGCTGGCATTACAGCCGGGAAAAAATGTGATCCGGAATTTGTATGGAGGGACCCTGTATCTTAGAACCAACGGTACCGTAAAAGAGTTGGGTGCAGTTTCTGTAAAAGTTTCCGGCGCTGTGCGGTCTCCGGATTTTATTCTCGGAACTTCTACGGATGAAGATTGGAACGCGCAGGTACGGAAATCGGCGGTGCCCTGGTTTCAGTTGAGAGGAAGGCGCATTATTTTTGAACTGCCAAAGATCTTTTTGGACAAATATCCCATTGCCAATCCTACCGCGTTAATGCAGGAATGGGATCGCATCATTGCGGAAGATATTTATCAATGGAAAGGACTGGAAGACATTTCGGCGGACTCGCTGAACAAGGCGCCTAACCATGCCATACGCGTGATCATGGATGCCCAGCCGCGGTTAACATATGCACATAATTCTTTTCCGGTAGTAATGCAGATGGATGAAAACCTGTTTACCAGTGAAATTGCAAATTATCAGGCACTAACTACCAAGGGGGCCTGGAGAACACTGTATGAAATAGGCCGGAATAACAGCACGGGTTTCTGGCAGTTTAATGGCCTTAGTGCTACGGCGGGCAATTTATTTTCTGCTAAGATGGCTAACAGGCTGGGCATTAATTATGCCAACCTGGTTCCGGCCATGAAACTTGCCGTAGACACCGGGCTCTGGTATACCCGGCAGCCGAAGAACTATGCCAGTCAGTTCAACCGCGATCTGAGTAACCGGACTAACGGCGACCTGATTAAGTTGCTTCCCTTTGTACAGCTCTTTGAGTATTATGGCTATGGGTTAATGCGCGCTATTGAATACGACGCGCGCCATTATACAGAGGGCGCACTGAATGACCGGCAAAAAATGGATTACTTTTTTACAAAGGCCTGCGACTATACAAAGACAGATCTTTCCGCCTTTTTCAGGGCCTGGTCAATTCAGGTATCTGCGTCGGTAGCTGATTCAATGGAAAAGAAGTATCCGTTTATGACCAAGACGGTCTTCTTGTACAACCCCATTACCAAAACCGGTGTTAAAGATTCGCTGATGCCCAAGCCAAGAGAGCTGGAACGAACAGCCTGGACGGTGTCCGGTTTCTGTTGCCAGGAAGCTACAACAGCGAAGTTGTATGCTGTGAATTTACTCGATGGAGATATCAATACCCGTTGGCAAACAAGAGAGAATCACACACCGCATACGGTGACCTTCGATATGGGAACGATTGCGGATGTAGGCGGATTTTATTATGTAAACGGCGCCTCTACGTTCCGCCCGCGTAATATAAAAGTATGGGTGAGTTGGGATAATATTAACTGGACGCAGGCTTATACTGGTGCCGGATGGGATATCGGTGCGGGAACGGTAAACACAGCGAACTTTGACGGTAACAAACGGTATGTGGGCGTACGTTACATTCGCTTTGAAGCAGCATTTGCATACCCCGCGAGCCCGGTGGTTAATACGGTTTCAACAGCAGAGTTCGGAGCGCTGCGGGGCATTTCAACCGGCGACAAGCCACAGGATCCGGTGTACCCGCCAACCGCGGAATAACAATAACTGACGAATCAACTTTTATGATGAGAAAGAAATTATACAGCATCGCAACAGGCGTCTTTGTAGGAAGTGTGTTGCTGGCAGGATGTAAAAAGTTTGCAGATCCCGGAGTACAGATCGAGGAGTACAAAGCTGATACAACCGTACGGTCGGTTTCAAACCAGCGGAAGATGCTGCTGATTAATATCGATGGGCTGGCGGCGGATGTGTTGCAGGCGCTAAAACCTGCAACCCTTCAATCGCTCCTGCAAAATGGAAAATATTCTTTTAGCACGGCAACCAACCTGCCGGTGAATAATACGGCGGCCCTCGGCTCCATGTTTACCGGCAATTTTGAAACCCGCTTGTGGGACAGTACATTTTATGCGGTACCGGTAGACAGCACCAACACCATTCCGGTGCCCTTAAATATGACAGCATTCCGTTATATCCACGACGTGTTCCCTTCAAAAAAGCTGGCGGCTGTTGCGGATTGGCCGAACCTGGTGAAAACCTTACTGGGTGATGCCGACAAAAAAGTAGTCACTACAAGCGATGCGGAAACAAAGACCAGTGTTGAAAACATACTCAGGTCGGAGAACATGGATGTGGTATTTGCCCGGTTTTCTTCCGTACAAAAAGCAGGAAGTCAATACGGCTATAAAACCGGTGCCGAATATGAAGCAGCCATCAGAACCGTAGATACCTATATCGGCGATATCATGAGTGCGTTGAAAAGCCGGCCGACATACAACGCTGAAAAATGGCTGACGGTAGTGACCACAACCCAGGTGAGCGACACATTGCTGACTACAAAAAACTGGCAGGATTCACCGCTTAAAATTCCCAGTTTTATCATCGCACATCACAAAGGGTTCTCGGGCCAGGATATCACAAAACTAAATCCCGCAATTGTAGCAAAAAATGAAGACCTGGCGGCAATAATGCTTTATTGGTTGCAGGTTTCCAAGCCCAATACGATGGTCAGCGGAAGCTCCTGGCTGGATCGTTTTGAGCTGGAGTTTTTAACAAAGTAATACGAAGACAAATGGAATGCATTATGGATAAATTAAAAAGGGTCAGGAACTATATGGCGATCCTGCTGTTACTGGGGATGGCTTCCTGTGCAAAAGAAAACCTTCCGGCTGCAGAAGCGGAACTTCAATCTTATGGGAAATTATATTTTGTACAGGCCAGCCTCACCGGAAATATTAATTTCAGGCTTTATGTAGATACGGATAAAAGAGATACCGCCTTCAACCTGATGAATGTAACGCTTGGAGGTATGGAACCGGCCGATCATGATGTGCCGGTACAGTTCCAGGTGCTGGACCAGTCTTATGTAGACGCCTATAATAACCAGAAATCGATGTCGGCAAAATTGCTGCCACAGGCTAATTATGTGCTGGATAAAGATGTGGTAATAAAACGGGGAACCAGTACAACGGGCACGCTGCCGATCAAAATAAAACTGGATGGGTTATCAAACGGAGATGTATATATATTGCCGGTAAAATTTGTAAGTAGTGATCCGGCTTATGAAGTGGATGCGCAAAAGCAGGTAGCGTATTACGTATTTACCTGTAAGCTGCTCCCGGTGGGTAAGTATATGGGCAATATTCCGCAGGTCACAGACCCGCGGGCACGGCTCTTTGATTTCTATGATGACCTGATGTTGCGGGATACAGCCGGAAATTTATGGGTATATCCGCTGAAAGGTCGGGAAACGATCGGTGAGCCTGTAAAAGTGGCAACAGGGTTTGGAAATGTGATTTCCTTATTTTTTAATGCGGGTTATAACCGGCTCATAGGCATTGTAACTGATGGGCTGTATGCAAATTGTATTGTGAGCTGGACCATTACCAACATGCCTGATGTAAAGATCGGCGACCCGTTCCTGGCATATAAGTCAACCGATTATATCGACCGGTTTGGAAATAGTTTCTTTCCGGCTGAAAATGGGGTGTGGTATGGTACTCATTATACCCCGGTGCCGCTGGCCACGCTCTTTTACGGCTTTATCGGCTTAAACGCCAGTGGTACAGCGGCTGCAAGAAACAATATTGGTTCCGGCTTTCACAGAGACGTTTACAAAGGAATGTGCACGATTAACAACGGGGTAGTGGCAAATCATCCTACAGGATTGCTGCTTTACCTGATGAACCCGGGCGGCGCCACGTTCACATCCAATCGCTGGCAGATCGGCAACGGGTTCTGGAATTACTATCATTTCATTTCATATAAATTACGCGATCTGATAGCCATACGTAAGAACGGCGATCTGATACGCTACAAGAATTTTGATATTTACGGGTTTTACACAGCTAACGAGTAGCGATAGGTAGGTGATAAGATCATTTTGAAAGGAGCAACCAACACCAACAGGCATAAAGGAACGAAAAACGATTTTGAAGATATTAAACAAGATATAGATGAAAAGCTTTAAGAACTGGAAATTACTGCTGCTGGCAGGAGTCTTGATTTCCTGTAATAAAGATTATAAAGATACCAGCACAGCACTCGTTGGCGATAAGGGAGCACCGTCCATTACCGGTTTGAGCCGGGTTACGGGCGATATCGGCGACACGCTGAAGATCATGGGTACTTTTCCAAAGGGAGGCGATGTTTTTTTTGGCAACCAACAGCTAAGCGTGGTCTCAGCAAATGAAACCGAAATCGTGGTGGTAGTGCCTTATGGTACCGGAAGTGCCTTTGTCTCCGTGAACGCCGGAGCTCTGAGGTCAAACAAGGTGACTTTTACCTATAACCTCCCTCCTGCAAAAGAGGGGGTCAGGATCGGAGATAATTACTATGAGGTTGATACAGCTTCGCTAATAGAGATCGGCCCTGGAACAAAATATATGCTCCTGAATCTGAGAGATAAGTATACCGACAATCATTTAAAAGTACATCTGACATTTATGGATGCAGGCAACCCTTATCTGTCGTTCAAGCCTGTGCTTGGTAAGGATACAGTTCCAAGTATGGAAACTGTTCCCAATATGGCGGTAAGAAAATCTAAAGCGGGAAGCAGGTATTTCGTTGGAATCAATGGGGATTTATTTAATAACACCTTTACAGCTCCTCCTGGCATCAATCACCAGGGTAGAGTTAACGGCTCCTGTATTATTGATGGCCTTATAACAAATATAAACTATAATTTCCCCGCCTATGCCCCGGTGTATTTTAAAGGAAATTCCATTTACTTTGATGAATTTGAGTTCAATTCTTATGTGCGGTTACCTAATGGTCAAAAAATTGACATTAAGAACATAAATAATAATAGAGCTCAGGATGATTTAATTCTTTACAATGCAGTTAAAGGAAAGCATACCATTACCAACCCTTTTGGTACGGAAATGAGTGTGACTCCGGTAACTTCGTGGGGTGATTACACAAATGCTCAGGTGCGTGTGAATGCAAAAACTATAAGAGCAGACAACAAAGGTAGTATGCCAATTCCTGCAGGTGGAGCGGTTATTTCCGCACATGACTTTTCTGCGGATATTTTAAATGCTGCCAATGTGGGCGATATCTTAACCGTGGTGAATTATGCAAAACGAACTGAAGACGGAACTATAGCGCAACAGATGATTTCTGGAGATCTGCGGATTCTGAAAAACGGAAATCAGCAAAGCCCGGGTATAGCCAGGGCCGCAAGAACCGCTATTGGCGCATCAGCTGATAAATCGACGGTTGTATTTTGTGTTATAGACCTGATTCCAGGTGTTTCTGTAGGAGCCTCCACTACAGACCTTGCGGATATTTTAAAATTGTATGGCGCTTCAGATGCAGTCAACCTTAATGGCGGAGCCTTCAGCACAATGTATGTAAAAGGCGCTGGTTATAATAATGCCGGGCTTGTAAACCTTCCGGGTAATACAACCACGGCACCCAATGTGGGCAACGGTATGTTTGTTATATCCACCGCACCGGATGATGCTACCGTCGTAAAACTGGTGGCGGATCTGTATTCAGTTCGGGTAAAGACAAATGGAATAATTGCTCCAAGATTTTATGGATTAAACCGATACGGCCATATTGTTGCTTCTTATGCCAGTGGAGTTACGTTAAGCGGTGGTGAAGATTTGGGAGTGATTTCGGGAACTACGTTTACCGCCGGCACGATAACCGGCCGTGCAAAAATATTTGGTACTTATAATGGTATGACGGCGGGATTTACCGTGAATGTTGTACCATAATTAATGTTTACAATATCATTTAGTTGAGGAATTCAGGGAAGGCATTGCTAAAGTAAATAAATTCTTTTGATGGGTGTCGGGTGAAATGTAGATGAGAATTTTACAATTTACCGGTAAAGTATTGCCAGGCTTTAACTTTGGTACATGACTTTCGGAGGCTTATTTTATTTCTTAATGTTTCTCCGATTCCGTTCTTAAGTCCTTATTTGCAACACCTTCAACAAAAAGGATTTATCGCTTCATTCAGACTCCCAACGCTTTTTAATGATCGTTGGTCTAAGACAAACATAGCACTGAGCTATAGTCATCTGTTGCTAAAAAAAGCTCCGCGCAGTTCATTACAGAGCTCAATACCGTTATCGAAGCATTCAGTTAAATTGAATACCTTACACAGAATTTGAGTGGTTGGATCTCTTTGTATGATCCGATTCGCTGGCTTAATTAAGTATGGGTACAACAATAATCCTAAACTAATTAAATTTAATCCCTCTCTATTAAAGGTTTTGCTAGAGGAGGTTTTGTATGGAGTTTTTTTGATATAATAGAAACAAGAATCTTGCCGCTTACTTCGAATCATCTAAGACCGCTTTTTTGCCCATATAAAATTCGAGCAGCTTCATTTTGAAAATATACTCGTATAAAGAAGATATGTTTTCAATTTTTGCCTTGAAGTAGTTGTTTTGATTAGAATTGCTGAAGCGAAAAGGCTACTATACACAATTGGTAATGGCTCAATTTGCATCTTCTACGCTTTAATCATAAGTAATGGTAAATATGGATACGGACAAATCTCTGGATAAATTGAAGCAGGAACTTTCGGAAAGGGGAGAGGAGGCAAATGATATCATAGAAAAGATGCCAATGAAATTTGGCATTGCAATTTCCTTTATTATTTTGATTCTGGCCGTTTTGATGATTATTTTTGGATGGATTATCCGGTACCCGGATACTGTGTCCGGAAGTATTAATATAACCGCCGAACGTGCCCCTGTAAGTATCCCTAAAAACCAGACAGTTTAAAATTAGAAAGATTTACTAAATTTAAACTGTAAAAAATGAAAAAGACAAGATTCACAGAGACACAGATTGTTTCAGTCTTAAAGCGCCAGGAAGGCGGTATACCGACCAAAGAACTCTGTCGTGAACTGGGTATATCCGAAGCCACTTTCTACAATTGGAAGAGTAAGTATGGCGGCATGGAAGCCTCAGATGTGAAGCGCATGAAAGAGTTGGAAGAAGAGAATGCCCGGTTAAAACGCATGTATGCGAACCTGGCAATGGATAACGAGATATTAAGGGATTTGTTCTCAAAAAAAGGCTGGGCCCTGCCACCAAAAGGCAATTAAGCAAGGAGCTTGTAAAGGAGCGAAAGATACCGGTGAGCCGGGCCTGTAAGATAATCTCATTACCACGATCCCAATATTATTATGCGTCAGTCAAGGACGATTCAGCAGTAATAGAAGCCTTGCAGGAGTTGGCATTTGCCCATCCATCGTATGGCTTCAGGAAGCTCTTTGCATATTTACGGCGCTCAGGAAAAAACTGGAACCATAAAAAGGTTTATCGTGTGTATAAGCAGTTAAAACTTAACAAAAAGCGCAAGGGTAAAAGAAGACTCCCGGCACGTATAAAACATCCCCTGCAACAACCCGAAACGGTAAATAAAGTATGGAGTATGGATTTTATGAGCGATAGCATGACAGGTAACCGGAAGTTCAGAACCTTCAATGTAATCGATGATTGCAGTCGGGAGGCATTGGCTATTGAAGTGGATACCTCAATATCTTCAAGGCGGGTGATCAGGACACTCAACAGGGTTATCGAAAGCAATGGTAAGCCCATGGCCGTAAGAGTGGATAATGGTCCGGAGTTTACCTCAAAGGATTTTGAACTGTGGGCGAAGGGACAAGGGATTAGTATCCTGTATATCCAACCCGGAAGACCTATGCAAAACGGCTACATTGAACGATTTAACCGACTTTACAGGGAAGCTGTATTGGATGCATATTTGTTTTTTGATCTCTACCAGGTAAGGGTACTAACACAGGAATGGATGGAAGAATACAATCACAAAAGACCACACGAGTCACTGGACAACCTGACACCGCTTGAATACAAAAAGTTGGCTGGTGAAAAGAAAAATACTCAACTTATAGCTGTCTGAAAAAGGGGGTACTTACACCCCCGTAAAGTTGACAGCGAATGCAACCGGAAAAATACATTACAGCAACGATATCCGGAATAATACCGCAGTTAAAGAGGGACAGTACCTTGCGGTTATGCAGAATGCTGCAGATTCCGGAGAGCTTTCGAAAATTATTTCCATACTGAGAAGCAACAGGAACAAGCTTTATAATTATGGGTATCTTTTGAGGATACTTCCGAAAAATGTTTCACTAGGAGAGTTAAATCCCTATTATTATGGCTTACTAAAAGCAATTAATGATTGTCACGATTTTTATTCCTTGAATGCCATTGGTCAGGAGATACACGGTTTAAAAAACCAGACGGAGCAGAGCCGGAAAATTTTGTCTTATCAGCAAGATGAGCTCGCTCAGAAAAATGAAAACCTTTCCATTTCGTATCGGTTATTAACAAGGGACTCTGTTCTGCACCAGCAGGAAGTGCTTTCAGACGTAGATTATGACAAATCATCTCTTTCACATAAATCTTCAGTTGCAGCGCATTATCAGTTGCATAAAGAAATGGAAGCTAACAGGGAGAATATTATTGGAAATGCCGATAAAATAACACAATTGCAGATAACAAAAAGCGCTAAGGAAAACGAGCTTCAGTTATCATTGGTATCATCTTATGATGCAATGCTGAGTAACTTTTTGCTATGGGAAGAAAAATATGTAATTAAAGCTCCCATTTCGGGGAAAATTGAGTTGTTAGGATTTATTAAAAATAATGACTATGTTTTAACGGGGCAGGAAATTATGGCGGTAGTTCCTGAAAAAACAGGCTTGAGGGGTGAAATGTATTTACCAACAATTGGAGCTGGAAAGGTAAAAGTGGGCAGCGAGGTAATAGTAAAACTGGATAATTATCCTTATGAAGAGTTCGGCTCAATAAATGGAACGGTTTTGTCGGTTTCCCAAATACCCAAACAAAAATCCGGCCAGGACCAGGCTTTAAAAACGCAGACAACGACTCCGAATGACTACTTGGTGCTGGTTGGCTTTCCCGATAGCCTGAAAACAAATTATGGGACAAAATTAAAATTCCAATATGATTTAAAGGGGGCTGGAGAGATCGTTGCTAACAAAAGGCGGTTGATTGAACGTCTTTTCGACAATCTCCGGTATCGCACGGAGAAAAAATAGGCTTGTGTGAGGACCTTAGTTTCGATGGAAACGAATATGAGGCGGCTGCTGTCTGAGTATTCGCCTTAGCCGCTCATAAATCGGATTTGCTTCGGCAATGACGAAGTGTTATCAGGCTCAATCCCCTTTGGAATATTTACAAAGTTAGCCATTCCTCCATTTCCCCGTTCTGCCTTATCTTTGGCCGTTATGCGGAGAATTTTACAAGCAGGCGGTTGCTTATTGGGCGGTATTTTGCTGGTTTTTGTAGTTGCGGGATTTAAAAAAGCATCGCCGCTCAAAGCTTTTCATATTAACGGTTTTGCCCAGGGCACTACGTACCATATTACGTATTACGCACCGGACAGCAGCCTGACCCGAGAGCAGACAGACAGCATTTTTACGGCTATTGACAGTTCTCTATCTGTTTACAAGCCCTATTCGCTGATTACAAGATTCAATAAAGAAAAACGGGGGCTGGTGCCGGATAAGCACCTGAAAAAAGTGGTAACAAAGGCACACGAGGTTTCCAGGGCTTCAAAAGGTATTTTTGATATTACCGTGATGCCGCTGGTGAAGCTCTGGGGCTTTGGGCCCGATGGAAGATCCAAAACGGTGCCCACCCCGCAGCAGGTGAAAGCTGTGCTGTCCTATGTAGGCTATCAGAAATTGTATTTTAAGGGGGATAGCCTGCTGAAAAAAGACCCGCGGATCACAATTGATGTAAATGGAATTGCCCAGGGATATACCGTAGATGTGATTGCCGGTTTCCTGGAAGACAGGGGCGTTCAGCATTACCTGGTTGAAGTAGGAGGAGAAATACGGATAAAAGGCCGAAAGCAGCCCTCGGGGGAGCGTATGAAAATAGGTGTGGAAAGTCCTTCTGATCAGGAAGATGGAAACCAGCCGGTATTAATCAAAACGATTTTTTTGGATAATGGTGCGGTGACCACTTCCGGTAAATACCGCAATTTTTACCAGAACGGCAATAAAAAGATATCCCACCTCATCGACCCCCGTACCGGCTACACGCTTCAAAATGAAATGATCAGCGTAACGATCCTGGCTAAGGATGGGATAACGGCAGATGCCTATGATAACGTATTTATGGGACTACACCTCAATGAAGCTTTTGCCTTTTTAAAAGAACATCCCGGAATGGAAGGCTATTTCATCTACACAAAAGCAAACGGAACCGTGGCCGATACGGCTTCAGCAGGCTTTGAAGCGCTGAAAAACCGTAACTAAATGTGAAGGGATTCCGGGGTGAATTGGCTATATTAGCAGTTGAAGCCAAATCTTATAATAATTGATATAATGAACAGAATTTTCCTGACGGTTTTTGCTGTAGCTTTTTCGTTATTAGGCGCCGCTCAGCAACCATCGCCGTCAATAGCATTGATACCCGAGCCAGTTTCGGTAACCGCACAGCCGGGCATTTTTATATTGCCGCAGAATGTAACCATCGGTGTTCCGGAGAACGCAGACCTGGGGCATACGTATGCACTTTTAAAAGACCGGATCGCCAACACGGGCGCTACAGTACAGGAACAGAAGGGCAATGGAAAGGCTTCCATCAACCTTATACTGAACAAGCGCACGGACAGCCGGCTGGGCGACGAAGGCTATACGCTTTCTGTAACACCGGACCAGGTAACGGTAAAAGCCAATAAGCCGGCCGGGTTGTTTTACGGGGTACAAACATTTTTACAGCTGCTGCCTCCCCAGATCGAAAGCGTGGAACGGGTTGATGGGATGCGGTTGCAGGCGCCAGCCGTTGAAATTGTAGATTACCCGAAATTAGGATGGCGGGGATTGATGCTGGACGTGTCCCGGCACTTTTTTACTGTAGACGAAGTGAAAAAGTACATCGATAACATGTCGCGGTTTAAATATAATATGTTTCATTTTCATCTTACCGACGATGAGGGCTGGAGATTGCAGATTAAAAGCCTGCCCAAACTTACAGAAGTGGGTGCATGGCGGGTGAATAAAGTGGGACTGTTCAATACATTTACACCGCCCCAGCCGGACGAGCCAAAATCTTATGGAGGCTATTATACACATGAAGATATCAAAGAACTGGTGGCCTATGCAAAGGCCCGGTTTATCAATATCATTCCCGAAATTGACGTTCCGGGGCATAGCCTTGCGGCTATTGCAGCTTATCCGGAGCTTTCCTGTACCGAAGGTGCCGATAAATACCAGGTGCGTTCCGGTGAGCCGATCATGGACTGGTCGCACGGTGCTCCTCCAATAGCGCTGATCGATAATACGCTTTGTCCGGCCAACGAAAAGGTATACGGCTTTATGGATAAAGTAATGACGGAAGTGGCTCAGTTATTCCCGTTCCCGTATATCCACGTAGGTGGTGATGAAGCACCGCATAATTTCTGGGAAAAAAGCCCGCAGGTGCAGGCACTGATGAAAAAGGAAAAGTTAAAAACCATACCACAGGTACAGGCTTATTTTGAAAAGCGTCTTGAAAAGATTGTAAATGCCAAAGGTAAAAAGCTGATGGGCTGGGACGAGATCCTGGAGGGGGGCATTTCACCCACAGCAGCATTGATGAGCTGGCGGGGAGAGCAACACGGCATTGAAGCATCAAAGTCGAAACACTATGTGGTCATGAGTCCCACACAATTCGCCTATATTGATTACATGCAGGGTGATGTTAGTACGGAAGTACCCATTTATGCATCCCTTCGGTTATCACAGACCTATAAATTCAATCCCGTGCCGGCGGGGGCCAACGCAAAATACATCCTGGGAGGCCAGGCCAATTTGTGGACAGAAAATGTATACACCATACGTCAGGCCGAATACATGACCTGGCCACGGGGATTGGCAATCGCTGAGTCTGTATGGTCTCCACTGGAAAAAAAAGACTGGAAAAAATTTGCGGCAAAAACAGAGGCATTCTTCAGTCGCTTTGATGCGGCCGAGATCAAATATTCACCGGCAATTTATGATCCCATTGTTGCGGTTTCCAAAAAAGAGGGCGCTTATTTTGTAACGCTGACACCTGAGATCGAGGGGCTTGACATTTATACCAGCTTTGACAATTCAGCTCCGGATCGTTTTTATCCGAAATATAAAGAACCCTTACAGATACCTAAGGATGCCGACGAGCTGCGCATTATTACTTACAAAGGGAAAAAAGAGATCGGCCGTCAGATGACGATAAAAGTGGCGGATCTTAAAAAGCGTGCGAAATAATGATCTGTTGAACATGGCTGCTCTTATAAGGTGTTCCATAACAGGAAAAGTTTTTTTGAAAGTGAAAAGCCGCCTGCTGATCTGTTATGCGGGCTGGTTATTAAGTAGCTGTGCTACCGGTCGGCCGGTTCCGGCAGATTACAAAAAAGATGTATTGCTGCGTACCAATTATGGGGATATGGTATTGCGGCTGAGCGATGAAACGCCTTTACACCGGGATAATTTTATTAAACTGGTAAAGCGCCGGTATTATAAAGATGTGCTTTTTCACCGGGTGATTCAGTATTTTATGATCCAGTCGGGAGATCCGGATAGTCGTAAGGCACCGGGAGGAAAACCGCTGGGAGAAGGCGGTCCGGGATATACCGTGCCGGCCGAGTTCCGGGCAGGTCTGTTTCACCGGAAAGGTGCCCTGGCTGCAGCGCGGGAGGGCGATGATGTAAATCCCCTGAAAGCCAGTAGTGGCAGCCAGTTTTATATTGTACAGGGGAAGGTATGGACCAATGGAGGATTGGATACGCTTGAAGTAAAACGGCTGAACGGGCGCAAAATCCCCGCGGCGTACCGGCAAGTGTATACAACGGTGGGTGGTACCCCGCACCTCGATCAAAATTATACGGTATTTGGCCAGTTGATAAAAGGGTATGAAGTATTGGACCAGATAGCAGCAGTACCAACCAGTAAAGCCAAAGACCGGGATCGCCCGATCCGGAATGTACGGATCCTGAAAACAAAAATGGTGAAACGGTAACACCGCACTGGTCAATCACGCCCTTTTCATTCCCGATATTGTTTTCATCCATAAGATCACCGTCCATGTGTTACCCCAGCCCGTATGCAGGCATCGGTTGTCTCCCCGGTGGCCATTTTAAAAGACGGCTGACTGTTTCGGTTGTTTTGCAACCGTTTCCATGATGCAGTAAAAATGATCCGGTATGATCGTCAGCAGGACACAGGATATTTGCTGCTGGGAAAATTATGCCTTCCTCTGCAGTGCCGTTTTTTATTTCCTTAAGATCATGGTAGCATCTGCATGCTTTCCAAACAGGTGGGTCCGTCATAAGATCGCAATTGCGATCCATCGGGCCACGAACGGAGAGGCCGGCTCAGAGTGGGAGCAGGTTGTGCCGGTAGGCATTATTGTTCACTGGTGATGCCGTCAAACGCTTCCTCGTTTTCTTCGGCCTCCTTTTTGGTATTGCGCACAATACCGTCCTTATGGTGGGGCGGAGCGTAAATCGTGTACATTTTTAAAGGCTTGTTGCCTGTATTGATCACATTGTGCCGGGCGCCTAAAGGAACGATGATCGCAAAACCGTCGCTAACGGCGTATTCCTGATCATCGATCACACAGGTACCCGTACCACTCTCAAACCGGAAGAACTGATCATTTTCCGGGTGCACCTCGGCACCGATCTCTTCCCCCGGCTGCAGGGTCATCAGAACCAATTGCAGTTGCTTTGCAGTATACAACACTTTCCTAAAGGCATCATTAGCCAGCGTGTCGTTTTCAATATGGGCGTGAAAGCCTTTCATAGCACTTGTTTTAGGGTTATAATTCTTCTTCCCGCTCCAGCATCAGGATCGCGCTTTGCGGAACGATAAAATATTTTTCACCTTCATACATAACTTCAGTGGCACCACTGAGCAGGAAAATGGCAAGATCGCCTTCCCTGGCCTGTAACGGAACATATTTCACCTGGTCTTCATCCGATTTCCAGGGCTCGTCTTCAACCGGTACGGGGATGGCATATCCGGGCCCGGTTTTAATGACATATCCCTGTTGCACCTTCTCCTTTTCCTGAACACCCGGTGGCAGGTACAACCCACTTTCTGTACGTTCATTACCTTTAACGGGCTGAATCAGCAGCCGGTCGCCAATGACAATTAATTTTCTGAAACGGTTATCTGCGGTTACTCTCATATTCGTTCAAATTGAAGGTAAAGATAACTAATAAAAAGAAGCTGCAAAAGGATACAATCGGAGCGCACAACAAACGGTTTATGCCGAAAGCGGAGCCGGCCAAACTTTTAAAAGGGCAGCATTTGTTGAGGAGCCGGGTTACAGGTCAACCACCTTTATCCGGTTTTGAATGCTGTCTTTTTTGCGTAAAGCCAGGTGAAGAGAGTCTGCACGTTTCCGCAGTTCAAGGGTATAGCCGTAACTACTGTCGGCGGCCCTGTGCTGCTGTTCGGCTGTAGCTTGCTTTAAGGCCGCGCGGTATTGTTCGGAGCGGGCATAGAGCAGCGCGTCCAGGCTGGCTTTCAACTGGTCATCGGCCTGTTCCCAATTGATATCTTTATAAAAAGAACGCAGGATATTGGCATTCTGTTCCCAGTTCATCTGGTCCATGACCCGTGTTAACTGATTTTTTAAGGCCTTTTTCTGCTGTTCAGTAACGGTTTCTGCGAGGCTGTTTTCAACATGCTTCCAACTAAGTTCAGTGATCAGTTTCTTAAAGGATTCAATGGATTGCTGCACCTTGTCTTCGGCTGCACTGTCAAGATCGGGTACAACGATCACAGGATGATCTGCAAAAAGAACCAGGGGCTGAGCGGGATCAGCCGGGGGCGCTGGTGCCGGGGGAGCTGGTGCCTGCATTTTTCCGCTTGGGTCTTCACATATTTTCAGGTAAATGGCATCGTTTGCCGGTTTCCGGTCAGGTTTCTCAAGTACAGGTATCGGGCGCACCTCGTAATTCTTTTCATCCGCAGCGGTGGTGGAAGCGGCGGCAAAAACAGGTGCTACATCAGTGGCGTCGGCCGTTGCTATAGGCATAGACCGGGACTGGCGTACAGCGGTTGACGATACAGGTGGCTGTGTGTTCCGGACGAGAAAAAGTCCGCCGGATAATAACAGCACACAGGCCAGTATGCCCATTTTTTTAAATGGAAGCACCGGCCTGGCAATACCACCGTCCATAATAGCGGCTACACGGTTACTTAACTGGCTTTCTTTTCCCGTCACATGCAGGGCGAAATCACCGGCAGGTGCCGGGTTCCGGGCGAGTTGCAAAAGGGTGGAAGCGTACATATAACGTCCGTATTCAAAACGCAACACCCATTGATCGGCCGATTTTTCGCGATCCAGTTCCTGGGCTTTGACCAGCATTCGTGCAAACGGGTTGAAATATAACAGGGTAAGAACGATCTGCGTAACGAGGTTAATCAGGTAATCATTGCGCCGGATATGTGCCAGTTCGTGCAGGATGATGGCCTCGAGCTGCTGTGGCGTCAGCTGGTTGATGAGGGCCAGGGGAAGCAGGATCACCGGTTTTAAAAAACCAATGGTCAGCGGCGATGAAATAATGGACGAGGTATATAACCTTACCTTTCTTTTAATATTGAGATAGCCGGCAGCATCCAGCATAAAGATCTTCAGGGCACCAGGTACGCGGCCGATGCCGTTTTTCCGAAGACGGCGCAGCCGCGTCGAATTTTTAAGAATATTCCGGAGTGGAAATATCAGCAGCAGCAGATAAAGAATGGCGCAATAGTTCAATAAAGAATGGCTCCATTCTGGGCTGATCCCCCATTTTAAAATGGGTTGTTCAGCAGGAGCGGTTTTGAGGGAAACAAAAAAGGTAATCAGAAAAAGGGCAAAGCCGGCCATCAAACCGGCAAACCGCAACAGGCTATTGGCCGCATCAGAAGCGGCAGGCCGCAAATAGGTATAAACCGCTATCATCAGCCAAATGATACCCATTTGCCAAAGACTGCAAAACAATGCATTTCCCAGAGCAGTAAATAAATGGTACAGTTCCTCTTGCATGTTTTAGTCTTTCTTTTTAAGCTGATCGAGCATCAGTTGAATCTCATCCAGTTCTTCCTGGGTCACTTTGCCGTCTCCAAGTGCCTGCATAACGAGTTGCGAAGACGAGCCCCCAAATAAATTACTCACAAATTTGTGCAACATATATTTCTGGGTCACTTCCTTATTCACAGCGGCTTTGTAAATATGCGTACGGAACGAATCATTACGTTTTACCAGTCCTTTCTCGTTCATAATCTGCATCAGCTTCAGCGTTGTGGTATAGCCTACATCTTTAAAATTCAGCAGGTTTTCGTGAACTTCTCTTACAGTGGCGCTTCCTTTATCCCATAAAACCTGCAGAATTTCCAATTCACTTTCCGTGGGTTTCAATGATTTGTTATCCGGCATGACTTTGTTCTTTTAATCGCAATTTACGATTTATTTCGTATGCGAAAAGAGGCGTGCGGGCATTTAGTCGCTTTTTAACAAATTTTTGGAGCTGTAAAACCGTGCTCATGCGGGGAGCTGGTGCCCGTCTGGTATGAACGGTGATTGATGACCGAGATCATATTGCCGTATGACGGCTGACAGAGGGCTTGCGGGGGCGGTTCAGGACTTTTGCCGGAGCAAATAGCACCGGGAAATGATCGATACAAAAATAGCCTGTTATCATTGCGGGGATCCCTGCACCGACCAGCACTTAAAAACAGATGATAAGTATTTCTGTTGTCAGGGCTGCAAGCTGGTTTACGAAATATTAAATGAAAATGCGCTTTGTGCCTATTATGATCTGAACACCCACCCGGGGCGGTCGCAGCGGCATCCGGGCCGGGTGGGGAGGTTTGCATTCCTGGATGATGCAGCCATCGCCGGCACCCTGGTGTCCTATTCAGACAGTACCCAAATGCACCTGACCCTACAGGTACCACATATGCATTGCAGCAGTTGCCTGTGGTTATTGGAAAATCTGAACCGGCTGCAACCGGGGATCCTGTCTTCAAGGGTTAATTTTTCGGCTAAAGAAGTTTTTATCGTAATGGACCCGCTACAAACTTCCGTACGGGAAGTGGTGGAAACCATGACTGGTATCGGGTATGAACCCTATTTGTCGCCGGGCGGTAAAAAGGATGACGGAACGAAGAGCCGGGTGCGTATGGTGCAAATCGGTATTGCCGGATTTTGCTTCGCCAATATCATGATGCTGAGCCTGCCGGAGTATTTTTCCGTGGCTGGATACCTGCAGGACCGGGTAGGAGCCGCTTTCCGTTATATCGGGCTGCTGCTCGCCCTTCCGGTTTTCTTTTATTGTGCACGGGAGTTTTTTTCCAATGCCTGGAAAGGGCTCCGGAGCGGCACGCTGAATATAGACCTTTCCATTGCACTGGCAATTGCAGTTACATTCTTCAGAAGTCTTTATAACCTGTTTCTACTGGATGGCAATACCTATTTTGACAGCATGAGCGGTATTGTTTTTTTTATGCTGATCGGTAGATGGGCGCAGGACAGAACCCAACGCTTTTTGGTTTTCGACAGGGATTACCGGTCCTTTTTCCCGATTGCTGTAAATGTAAAACGGGATCAGGGTACGGAGCCGGTACTGATCGGTGCGCTGAAGGAAAAAGATCAGATTGAAATCTATGACCGGGAGATCATCCCCGCAGACGCCGTACTGGTCAAAGGCAGGGCCCTGATTGACTATAGTTTTGTAACAGGTGAGAGCCTGCCGAAACTGGTGGAGCCGGGTGGGATGATCTACGCCGGTGGCCGGCAGGTAGGAGAAAAGCTGGAGTTGATGGTACTAAAAAGATCGGACCAGGGATACCTGACCAACTTGTGGAACCGGGAAACATTGAAAAAGGACGTAAAGGGGAGTTTTCTGTATAAGGCATCCAATCTATTTACCGCTTGTGTGCTGTTGCTGACCCTTTCGGCCGCGCTGTTCTGGTATGTTCGTGGAGAAACCGGTACCATGTGGAATGCGCTGACGACCACGCTGATTGTTGCCTGTCCCTGCGCGTTGCTGCTGGCCGCCACTTTTACCAATGGAAATGTAATGCGGATCTTAAAAAGATCGGGACTTTTTCTTAAAAATGCTGATGTCATCGCGGCTATGGCGGCCATCGATCATATCGTATTGGATAAAACCGGAACCATTACCCTGAATAAGCATTTTAAGGTGACCTATAATGGCCTTGCGATGAATCCGCAACAGGCATCACAGGTGGCATCCCTGCTGCGGCATTCCACGCATCCGCTGAGCAGGGCGGTGCTGAAAGAGCTGAAGACGGCGCCGGATGTTCCGGTAGACAGCTTCCGGAATGTGCCGGGAATGGGCATTGAAGGATGGGTACAGGAACAGCATGTAAAGGCCGGAAGCCGGATATTTGTTCAGGGCGCCAACCGGCCCGTAACCGGGGAGGACAGCTCTTGTGTGTATATCAGCATCGACGGCATTGTGCCGGGCTTTTTTGAGCTGCGGAATACCTACCGGGAAGGTTTTGCCGCTTTTGCGGAACGGATCCAGCAAAAGGCATCGTTATCCATACTTAGCGGTGATAATAATGCGGAGCAAGCCCGCCTCATAAAACTGACCGGGACGGACGCAGCGATTCACTTTAACCAGTCTCCCGAAGACAAATACCATTATATAAAAAAACTGCAGGAACAGGATCATCAAAACGTATTGATGGCCGGTGACGGTTTAAACGATGCAGGAGCATTGCGCCAGGCCCAGGTTGGCATTGCTGTAATGGAGGAAGGCGGGCATTTTACTCCGGCTTCCGATGCCATCATCAGCGCAGGGGCGCTTACCCGGCTCGATCAGCTGCTGTGGTTTGCCGGCAAAGCGGATACGGTCATCAAGATCAGTTTTGTATACTCGGTTGTTTATAATATCATCGGCCTGAGCTTTGCCCTGCAGGGATTGCTTACCCCGGTGGTGGCGGCCATCCTGATGCCCGTCAGTTCCATCGGCATTATCCTCATTACCTTCCTGCTTACGGAGTGGTATGGCCGGAAATTAAAAACAAACGCATCCTGATCAATATCATCTGTTGGCCTGTGCAGGGTCAATTTGTAACCGCTTTTATCAGTGCACCTTTACCGCGTAATGAATATCATCATCATCACCGCCATTGTAAGTCTCCTGATCGCTGTCATTTTTTTGGCAGGCCTGATCTGGAGCATAAAAGACGGACAATTTGAAGATGACTATGCACCGCCCAACCGCATCCTGTTTGAAGAAAAAAACGCATCAAAAAATAAATAACCAAAATGTATGGAAGTTCAGAAATTTAGTTATGATAACCGGATTCCCAGGCTGTTTGCCATTGCGACCATCAGCTGGGGTGTAATAGGGATGCTGGCGGGCGTGCTGGCGGCATTTCAGCTGGCTTTTCCGGTAATGAATCTCAATACGGAGTATACGACTTTCGGAAGGGTGCGGCCTGTGCACACCAATGCGGTAATCTTTGCCTTTGTAGGGAACGCCATTTTCACTGCCGTCTATTATTCAATGCCCCGGTTGCTCAAAACGCCCATGTGGAGCAGGATGCTCGGCCGCGTACATTTCTGGGGATGGCAGCTGATCATTGTGGCGGCTGCTGTCTCACTGCTGATGGGATATACAACCAGCAAAGAATATGCAGAGCTGGAATGGCAGATTGATATCGCCATTACGATCGTTTGGGTGGTGTTTGGCGTTAATATGATGGGCACTATCTTAACGCGGCGCGAGCGGCATTTATATGTAGCGATCTGGTTTTACTTGGCTTCCTGGGTTACGGTGGCCATGCTGCATATCGTAAACTCTTTTGAACTTCCGGTTTCCTTTATGAAGAGTTATTCCTGGTATGCCGGTGTTCAGGACGCCCTTGTGCAATGGTGGTACGGACATAATGCGGTTGCGTTTTTCCTCACCACCCCTTTTCTGGGAATGATGTATTATTTTCTTCCTAAAGCAGCCAACCGGCCGATTTATTCGTACCGGCTAAGTATTATCCATTTTTGGAGCCTGATCTTTATCTATATCTGGGCCGGCCCGCACCACCTGCTGTATACAGCCCTGCCGGAATGGGCACAGTCGCTGGGTACAGCACTTTCGCTGATGTTACTGTTGCCCAGCTGGGGTGGCATGCTCAACGGATTGTTTACACTCAGAGGTGCATGGGATAAAGTACGCGAAGATCCTGTCCTGAAATTTATCGTGGTAGCAGTGATCTGTTACGGAATGGCCACATTTGAGGGGCCGATGCTTTCCTTGAAAAACGTAAATGCGATTTCACACTATAGCGACTGGACGGTGGCACACGTGCATATCGGGGCCCTCGGATGGAATGGCTTCCTTACGTTCGGGATGATGTACTGGTTGATTCCGCGGCTGTTCAATACCAAACTGTATTCTACCAAACTGGCAGGCACGCATTTTTTGATCGGTACTTTTGGTATCGTGCTGTATGCGGTTCCGATGTACTGGGCGGCGTTCAGAACGTATTTTATGATGACCGCATTTACGCCGGAAGGACAACTGCAGTATCAGTTCATCGACGTAGTACAATCTGTGGTGCCTTTCTATGCATTAAGGGCCATCGGCGGAAGTATCTATCTGATCGGAGTGCTGCTAATGGTATATAACCTGGTTAAAACCGCAAGAAGGGGCCGTTTTGTTGAAAGCGAGGAAGCCAGTGCTCCGCCCTTGCTTCGCACCTATAAAGCTCCCGCCCGGGCGCACTGGCATTCCAAAATTGAGCGCAAACCGGTTATGCTGCTGGTGTTGAGTTTTATTGTGGTTGCCATCGGAGGGTTGATCGAAATGGTGCCCACCTTCCTGGTTAAAGAAAACGTACCCACCATTGCCAGTGTAAAGCCTTATACGCCGCTTGAATTGCAGGGAAGGGATATCTACATACAGGAAGGTTGTAATAATTGTCATACCCAAATGATCCGTCCTTTCCGGTATGAAGTGGCGCGGTATGGCGAGTATTCCAAAGCAGGCGAATCGGTATATGATCATCCGCACCTCTGGGGCAGCAAGCGCACGGGGCCCGATCTGGCCCGCGTAGGCGGCAAGTATCCGGACAGCTGGCACTTCAATCATATGCTGGAACCGGTTTCGATGGCCCCGGGATCTGTAATGCCGCCTTATCCCTGGCTGTTTGAAAAAAAGATTGATATCGGGTCTACCAATTCTAAAATATATGCCATGCGTAAACTTGGTGTGCCGTATCCCGAGGGCTATGAGGCCGATGCGGTAAATGACCTGAAACTGCAGGCCAATGAGATCACCGGCCGGTTGAAAAAGGAAAAAATTACCATCGGCAGTGATAAGCAGATCGTGGCCCTGATCGCATACCTGCAGCGCCTTGGAAAAGATATTAAAGCAGAACATAAACCCGAATAAGTCATACCATGAAATTTATAAACTATTTAGAAAAGATCAGCGGGGTGAGTATTTATCCCATTATTTCCCTGGTGTTGTTTTCGTTGCTGTTCATCGCTGTTTTTATGTATGCAATGAAAACGAGCGAGGAAAGCATATCTGAAATGGAAAACCTGCCATTTGATGAACTTAAATAGAGCTGCAATGAAAGAAATAAAACGTTTAAATAAAATCATAGCACTTACAGGAGGGATAAGCCTGGTTGCATTGCCGGTAATGGCCGCAGAGCAGGCTGCTCAAACACCCCGGTTGATACTGGATGTAAACATGGTATTGGTCATCGTGATTGTTTTCCTGTTATTCATTATTGGTATGTTGGGCTTCACGCTGAGGGCATCGATGGATGTGTACCGGGAGCGAAAAAAAAATCAGAAGGCGGGTGGTGATGATCAAAAAAATAAAGAAGCAGCGTCTGTTAAACCCTTGTTGACATTTATAGCGGTGTTTGTAAGCATGCAGGTGTTTGGACAAGAGGACATGGCGGCGGCGGCAACCGTTTCCAATCCGTTTTCAGACGCAAACATCCTGCGCTATATTTTGGTGGGAGTGATTGCCCTGGAGCTGTTAACAATCTTTGCATTTATCTACTGGATCCGCTTTTTTACCGGTATTGAAGAAATGCGCAAGGCACGCCTCAGTTCCAAAAAAGAAGCCTACAAAGGATTGACGGCCTGGTGGCGCAAGGCCAATAAGCTAAAGCCGATGGAAGAGGAGCAATCCCTCGATGTAGGGCACAGCTATGATGGCATCCGCGAGCTGGATAATGCCACACCCCCCTGGTTTACCATCGCCTTTGTGGCCTCTATTGTATTTGGCATCGGTTACCTGTGGCGGTATCATGTGCTGCATGCGGCGCCCAACCAGTATGAAGAGTATGAGATTGCGGTAACTAAAAGCAATCTGAAACTGGCCGCATACATGAAATCAAAAGGAGATGCAGTTAATGAAAATACCGTTGTAATGGCCGATGCTGCGGGTATTGAAGCCGGGAAAAAGTTATTCATGAATAATTGTACGGCCTGCCATGGGAACGCCGGACAGGGAGGTGTAGGACCTAATCTTACAGATGATTACTGGCTGCATGGCGGCGCCATTGGTGATGTGTTTAAAACAATTAAACTGGGTGTGGTAGAAAAAGGGATGATGAGCTGGAAGGACGTATTCTCCGCGGAGCAGATCGCGGAAATCGCCAGCTACATCAAGTCCATTCATGGCAGCAATCCTGCGGGTGCAAAGGAGCCACAGGGCGCACTCTTTAAAGACGCTCCTGCCGGAACCGACAGTACAGCCAGGAAGGATAGCAGTGCTACCCACTGATCCAATCATAAAAAGAAGCATAAAGGATGAAGGCAGAAGATGAAGCCGTGGGTCCGCAAAAAGTCAGTAACAGCTTTAGAGACCGGCACAGCAATGTAAATGAAAAAGGAAAGCGCAACTGGATCTATGCGCTCCGGCCAAAGGGTAAATTATACCGGTACCGGCAATGGTTGTCGGCAGGATACCTCTTGTTGTTTTTTGCATTGCCGTTTGTAAAAATCAACGGCATGCCGGCCGTGGAGCTGAACTTTCCCGAAGCCCGCTTTATCCTGTTTGGAAAAATATTCTGGCCGGATGATTTTTTCATCTTTGCTGTGGCAATGGTGCTGGCCATCGTATTTGTGGCCCTGTTTACCGTTATTTACGGGCGTGTTTTTTGCGGCTGGGTTTGTCCGCAAACGGTATTCATGGAATTTGTTTTCCGGAAGATTGAATGGTGGATCGAGGGAACGCCCACGCAACAGCGAAAGCTAAACGCTGCGCCTTTAAGCGTTCAGAAAATTTTCAAAAAAACGATAAAACACCTGATCTTCTTTGTCGTTTCCTTTTTAATTGCGCACACTTTTCTTTCGTATATCCTTGGCGTAAACGAAGTGCTGGCATTGATGCGGAGCCCGGTATCGGAGAATATCGGTCTTTTTGCAGGACTCTTGTTTTTTACCGGTCTTTTCTATTTTGTTTTTGCTTTTGTCCGGGATATTGTTTGTACAACGGTTTGCCCCTACGGAAGGCTTCAGGGCGTATTGTATGATAAGGATACCATGCAGGTATCGTATGATTATAACCGGGGTGAACCGAGGGGAAAGCGGTCAAAAAAAGAACAGCAGGCACTGGGCGATTGTATCGATTGTAAGCTTTGCGTACATGTATGCCCCACCGGGATTGATATCCGGAACGGGGTACAAATGGAATGTGTGGGCTGCACGGCGTGTATAGATGCCTGTAATGATGTGATGTTCCGGATCGGCCGGCCGGAGGGATTAATCCGCATGGCCTCAGAAAACCAGATCTCAAAAAAACAACCGTTTCATTTTAATGGGAGAATGAAATTCTATTCCTTTATCCTGGTGATTTTGGTAACGCTGATGAGTTTTCTTATTCTTTCCAGAAAGAGTATCGATACCACCATTTCCCGGGTAAAGGGACAATTGTACCAGGAAGTAGGAAAGGATTCGCTGTCGAATCTTTTTCAGGCAAAGATCATCAATAAAACACGGCAAGATGTACGGTTCGAATTAAAAGTAGAAGGTCCCGTGCCAGGGCAGGTTCGCATGATCGATGCCACACATAATATACTTAAAAAAGAAAGCTTAAGTGACCGTACCTTTTTTATCGTAATGCCGGCATCAGGAATCAAGGCCCGCTCTACAGATATCCAGATCGGTGTATATACCAACGGCGAAAAAACGGCAACTATAAAATCAAAATTTTTAGGACCCTTTATTTAAAATGTATATATATGAACTGGGGAATCAGAGTGGTTATTGTATTGGTGCTTTTTTTAGCCGGAATGACGTTTATGGTGGGGCTCGCAATGCGGCAAACCAATGAAACTGTGGATGCAAATTATTATGATAAAGAACTGAAATATCAGCAGGTGATCGACGGGAAGCAGCAATTGGCCGCATTAGGGCAACGCGTATCCGTCACCGATTCCGCCGGCAGCATATGGGTGCGGCTTCCGGAACCGGCATCCGGCCATCTGGATTCCGGGTATATTGATTTTCTCCGGCTGTCGTCCAGTGCTGCAGATCGCCGTATATCCATCCGGCCGGGAAGCGGAGCGGTGTATTCGTTGCCGCGTACCTCCTTTGTAAAAGGCTGGTATCATGTAAGCGTTACGTGGACAAACAATCAGGTGGGTTATTATTTTGAGGAAAACGTTCAAATTCCGTAAATGGTAGAAGCACTACTTGGGGGCCTGGGCATGGGCATTGCGGGCAGCTTTCACTGCATCGGTATGTGCGGGCCGCTGGCATTATCAATTCCGTTGGATGCCACCAGTTCCTTTGCCCGCCTGCTTTCGATATTGCTTTACAATCTTGGAAGGATGCTGACCTATTTCCTGATGGGAGTGATCCTTGGATGGGCCGGGTACCGGTTTGCCATCATCGGGTACCAACAGTATTTTTCCATTGCAATGGGCATGGTATTACTGTTGATGTTGCTTCCTGCCCGGTACCTGCCGGAAATAAAATGGTTCAAACAGCTGCAGCAGCGCATTAAAGGAAGTCTGGCCCGCTTTCTCACCCGTCGCAACCGGCCATTTTCATTTCTGGCGATCGGTATGCTCAATGGATTATTGCCCTGCGGGCTGGTTTATATGGCCATTGCTACGGCCCTGGTAATTGGCCATTCATTTACATCGGGTGTTTTTATGGCAGCATTTGGCCTGGGCACGATACCGCTTATGGCGGTCCTGATGCTTACCGGGCATCATCTTTCATTTTCACTCAGGCTTCGTATCAAAAAAATGTTGCCTTATTTTGTAGCTGTTGTTGCAGTATTAATGGTGCTGCGGGGGTTGAACCTGGGCATCCCTTATGTCAGTCCTGCTTTTCCCGCACATGTTGGCGCTGTTGATTGTCATCCGGTAAAATGAGCGCCTACTTTCTTTTTTGAGGAGGGTTGGCATCCACCATCTGATCCAGTTCCCGCGCCAGCTTTTCGATCAGGTTTGCAGTGGAGGATGCAAGACTGTCAACATATGGCTGACTGCTTTTTGCAAGTTTGTCGGCCTTGTTTTCAATAATGCTCCGGATTTTACCGGCTGCCCGTTCCGCTGCGGCAGCAGCCTTTGCAAGACTCGCTTCCAGCTCTTTTCCTCCGCCCGTACTGTCAGTATTGCCGGGTGTTTCCGGGGCTGGTTTCTGGCCGGAAATATCTTTTGCTGTCTGGGACTGGCCGGCCATCGTAAGGCCTGTTACAAATAGAACGATCAGGAACGGCTTTGCGTATTTTTTCATGATACAACATTTATAAAAGGGTTAGACCGTAAAATAAAAGCGGGGGTTGCCTCTAAAAAATACAAATAAGCCAACAGCAGGCGGTGGCCGGTTGTATCCTTTTGGAAATTAATCCAGTAGGTGAATCAGCGATTCTAATTCCTGGTACTGTACTTTTTGAAGTTCATTGTTAAAACATTCCCGGAAATCGGTGAGCACCTGTTGGATGACCTCCCGGTTCGATTGGGGGCGGAGCAAATCCGGGGTGTTCGGGACTGCGATTTTTGTAAGATAATGTTGCAGGTCGGTATGTGTAAAAATCTGGCCCAAGGAAGGCTCAATAAAAAAATCAACGTCATAATTGCCCGTGGCATCGCCCAGTCCGGGTTTGCAATATCCCAGCACAAACTGGTGGGGGATACGCATCAGCCGGATGGGAATATCCAACAGTTCTACCAGCAGTAAATAAAGCGAACCAATGCCGGTTTGATTACCTCTTTTGGATTCGAGTATCTGTGGAAGCAGGTATTCAGTCGGTCGCTCGGGATTATTGGTATTCCCCTTAATGCCAATATAGTTGTAGATGATGCTGTTAATAATGTGCACCTGTTCCAGCGGCGTCAGGTAATTATTAATCTCCAGCCAGATATTCCGGCGCAGCCGTTCCACATGATGCAGCACCTTGGCAGCCTGTAGCTCGGGATAAAGAAATTTGGCAATTAAAAGCAATGCCGGTGTCAGTTCATGATGCCCCGCCTCATTCCATTGCTTAAAATCGGTATGCAAGCCGGAAAAGTAAAGCCGGTGAATGAGCAATTCGATGCGTTCCTGTACTTCCTTGTCTTCCGTGGTTTCCCAGAGGTGTTCCAGGTTTGGGATCATCGGAAGCCCATAAGTAATAATGCGGTTACTAACGGCCTCGTAGATTTCACTATCGGGGTCATCAATCAGATTGAGTAATGCATTTACTTCGTTTTTATCATCCATCCGTTCAAAGATAGCCGGCCGCCGGCTGCAGAACAAAAATATAAATCCACATCCGTGCATAACAATAGCACCGCTTGTTTACCTGTCTGAAAAAGATTCAGATGCCCCGCGTTTACAAGCGGCTGTATCGGTGTTGTATTGCGGGTTGGCTCAAACTGTTTTTAAATTCATCCAAAATGATTAGCTTGGCGGCTAAATCATGGTTGATGGAACAACGCAGGGGAGCAATACCGGTATCGTTTATGCTGAGGCTTTTGGCCTGGGTGCTGCTGAGCATTTCATTTCCTGTGTTCAATGATTTTTATGCTGCGCATCCCTATCTGCTGCAACTGGCATACGGACTGAATACCTTCCTTACGGCGAGCGTAATCATTTCGATCGGTAAGTTTATTATCGTTTCCTTTTACAATCGCAGGCATGCTTCCAATAAAGTGCGTGGAAATTTTGTACTGGGAATAAACCGGGTGGCAGCCATATTGAATGCTGTTTTTGCAGTAGTGTCGGTGATGATTGCGCTGGGCATCAATCCCAGGGATTTTATTACCAGCGTGACCATTGTGGCCATGGCCATTGCAGTAATTTTCAGAGAATACATTACCAATCTGATCAGTGGTTTGATCGTAATGTTTTCCGAACAGTTCTCTATCGGGGATCATATCCGAGTAGGCGATCATTCCGGTAAGATCATTGATATCACTTTTGCAAATATCGTGGTGCTGAATGAGGAGGAGGATATGGTACTGGTGCCAAATAATCTTGTTTTTACTGCCACGGTGATTAATAAGTCGGCACAGGTATCCGATAAGCTAACGGTTCGGTTTGAACTTCCCCTGGCAGACAGGATGGATGTACAAACCCTGGGCAGAAAGCTGGAGCCGGTGCTGAAGACCTTGCCCGACCTCGTGCCGGGCGGGGAAGTGTTGGTGCGGATCGCAGATATCGGCAAGGATTTCGTAAAGTATAAGATAGCGCTGCATGCCATCGACGGCAGCAACCGGCGGCAGAAGCGGATCGAAAGTGCCGTATTGAACGCTGTATTGCAGTTGACGGATCCCGGCCGGCAGGCGATGTAAAAACGGAAGATAAAATTGTTAGAAGACAATATAAAAATTGCGATTGAATCAAATGCGACATCTCTATTTTTTTTTGCTGCTGTTTACAGCGTTGAAAGGCGGTGCCCAGCAACGGCCCAATATCATTTTTGTGCTGACGGACGACCTGGGCTATTCGGATATCGGCTGCTATGGCAATCCGGTAATCCGGACGCCATTCCTGGATAAAATGGCCGGTAGCGGATTACTGGCCACCAATTATGTGGTTACCAGTCCGTCCTGTACACCGTCACGGGCTTCCCTTTTAACCGGTCGTTATGCATCGCGCTATAATCTTCCCGATCCGATTGCGCCGGGGTCCCCGCTGGGATTGCCGGATGCAGAAGTAACCCTTGCCGAATTGCTGAAGAAAAACGGGTATCAGACAGGAATGGTGGGGAAATGGCATCTTGGAGATCAAAAAGCATACAATAAACCCAATGGCCAGGGATTTGATTCCTTTTATGGATTGCTGTATAGTCATGACTACCGGTTTCCTTATGTGAGCACCGATACGGTTATTAAAATTTTCCGGAATACGAGGCCTGAGTTGGAAAAACCGGCCGACTCTTTGTTAACGCGGTTGTATACACAGGAATCGATCCGGTTTATTGAACAGCAACAACCGGGAAAACCCTTCTTCCTGTACCTGGCGCATAATCTGCCTCATTTACCCGTGGCTTATGCGGCGGCGGCCAAGGGGCTTAAGGAAAAGGCAGGCGGCCCGCTGGGAAAAGTGATTACCGAAATCGACGAAGGCCTGGCTGCCATCTGGAATGTATTGGAACAAAAAAACATGGCCGACAATACAATCTTTATTTTTTCCAGTGACAACGGTCCCTGGAGCGAATACCCGCCGCGGATGGAAAAGGATGGGGTTACGAAACGCTCGGATGTGGGGGCCGCAGGTGTTTTCAGGGGATCCAAGGCTCAGTCTTATGAAGGCGGTGCCCGGGTACCGTTTATCATTTATTGGAAAAACCGGATTCCGGGAGGGGTGCGACTTTCCGAGGCCATCAGCAATGTAGATGTGTTGCCAACGCTTGCGCAATGGACCGGCACGCCACTTCCTGAAAACCGGGAGCTCGATGGGCAGGATATCGGCCGGTTACTGGAAGGTAAAACGGCGCCTGGTAGTTTTGAGCACCGGCCCATCTTTCTTGTGAATCACGGCAAGCCCGAAGCTGTAAAGTTAAAGCAGTGGAAATACCGGGAAGCCCCGGCATGGGAGCACCCGGTTACGGGACAATGGATTCCGGCAGTAAAGGAGCTGTTCAACCTGGATGAAGATCCATCAGAAAGAGTAAACCTGATCGATACCCATAAGGAAAGAGCCGCCGCATTAAAGAAGATCTTTGACGGCTTTGCCGCTTACGGGCAACAATAGCACAGCGGTTGAGGAGGTGAAACCGCTTATGGATCGATGGGCGAAGAAAAAGAAATAAATCTTATCTTCCGGTTTTGTTAGGCCGTGTGATTTTGTTACACCCGGTTGTCAACAACTGAATCATTAAATAATAAATCATTTTTATGCGTAAACGTTTTCTTGTTTTTGGTGTGAGTTGTTTGCTGGCGGCGGCTTCCGTTCATGGTAGCCCGGTTTCCGGAGAAAAACCACAGCCCGTGCGCGCTGCTGCGGCAGAAGCGAAAGACCTCATCGGCCGCTGGGATATTACCGTAGATGTGGATGGCAAGCCCTCGCCATCCTGGCTGGAGGTAAAGCTATCAGGCACCAGAACATTGGTAGGCTATTTTGTAGGCGTTACCGGCAGTGCCCGTCCTGTAGCCAAAGTGAATTTTGATAACGGTAAATTCAGCTTTTCCATTCCTCCTCAATGGGAAGAAGGCAACCAGGATTTTGTGATTGAAGGAACGCTGAACAATGGAGGTATTGAAGGTACCGTGGTAACCAGTGAGGGGAAAAAATACAATTGGAAAGGCGTAAAAGCACCGCTCTTAAAAAGAGCATCAGCTCCGGTTTGGGATAAACCCCTCAACCTGTTCAACGGAAAGGATCTTAGTGGCTGGAAAGCCGTAGGAGCCGATAATCAATGGATCGTTAAGAATGGTGTGCTGACGAGCCCGCACTCCGGTGCCAACCTGATCTCTGATCAAAAGTTCACGGATTTTAAATTACACGTTGAATTCCGTTACCATAAGGGAAGTAACAGTGGTGTTTATCTCAGAGGAAGGTACGAAACCCAGATTGAAGACAGTCCTAAAGATGCGCATCCATCAAGCGTATTGTTCAGTGGTATTTATGGATTTTTAACCCCCAGCGAAATCAACGCAAAAGGGCCGGATCAGTGGCAAAGCTATGATATTACGCTGATCGGCAGGATGGTTACCGTTGTGGTAAACGGCAAAACGGTGATCAGTAACCAGGAAATACCGGGCATCACCGGCGGTGCATTGGACAGCAATGAAGGCGAACCCGGACCGATCTATATCCAGGGCGACCATGGTCCGATTGAATTCCGCAAGATCGTGATTACGCCTGCGAAATAACTACGATGTTTTAAAATAGCTGACAGAGGGCCCGTAAGGGCCCTTTGTGTTGGCAGCTGACCCGGTTTGCCGGCGCGGACGGGTTATGGTGCAGAATGCCGGGGTTTAAGGCCTTTCCCTGGTTTTGAAGACCGGAACCTGACTCCATAATCCGTGGAGGACTGGTGATTTGACGGCCGCTCAAAGAACGCATATCTGTTTACAAGAAAATTGTTTACAGGATTTTTGTAAACAAAAAAGTTGTCAACAAAACAACATACGAAGATTTATTTACAAGTATGTAGGTTAAAAAAATGTCAACATGCCGGCCCTGTTTGATGATTTTGGAGTCTCTTAATCTACCTTAATTTTTACATCCACTTTCTTTTTTCGCTTGCTTGTTTTCCATTTGGGCCCCTTCCTAATAATCGAAATGGCCTTTTGGGCAGTGGCCTCGTCCGGCGTTTTAAGAACCGTGAATTTTTCGGGTAAGCCGTTTTCCACCGTAAACCGGAGGTGCAGGTCTTTGGAGGCATTTCCCTTATTTATACCCATTTCATTGGAGAGGTTATTATAAAAACTATCCCAGCCACCCTGCGGGTACGGGGATTCTTTATAGGGGAGGGTGTCTACTTTATAACTGCTGATGGTGCTTGTAAGCGCCCGTTTTTTTTGTTGTCCGTAGCCCACAACAACTACATCACTGAGGGAGCTGTCGGCTTGGGATAGCTGGATACCGGCTGTTTTTCCGGCCATGAGTTGCTGCATTTTATACATGTAGCCGGGGGCTGTAAACGCCAGGTTGCCGGCCGAGTCCTGCGCAGGCAGGCGAAAACTTCCGTCAACATTGGAAATGGTTGAATGGTTTTGAGGCGCGGTGATGGTGACGCCCGGAATGGGGATTCCACTTTTATCTGTTACTTTTCCAATATAATATTGTTCGAGGGGACCCGTCATCATGAAACCGTTTTCTTTTGCCGGAGCGGTCTTCGTCATTGAACGAACACCACGTATACGGATCGGGGAGTCGGCTGCGTTTAAAGCAGTTGCCTGCGGGGTGGGTGCAGCCGGCTGAATTGCCGCAGCTTCCTCAAGCGCCGGAGCGGCTGCTGCATTGTCGGCAACGGCAGTGCTTGCTGCTGCGGCCTGAGGCAATGGAGCATTGGGCCGGATATCGCTTTTCTTTGCTATATCGGGTTGCTGCGCTTTTTTTTCTGCAGCCGTTGGCGGAAGCTGTTGGGATTCAACTGCAGTGTTTGCAAGGCGATCGCTTTGAACCGTGGCGGAATCGGTGGAGGGCCGGGAAACAGGAGCTGTTACCAGTGGGGTGTTTCCGGCGATCTGACCGGTGGTAGCGGCATCGGGGCGCATAAAAAACCAGGCTCCGGCTGCCATAATACCAATAACCGCAGCAGCAGCCAGGCCGCGCCACCATTTGGTTCTATGCAGTGCCACCACCGGAGCCCGCCGGGTCGTTTCAACTTTTTGTCCGCTGATACGGCCCCGGATCTCATTCAGGTGCATATCAGTTACAGCGGGTGTGGCCGTTCCGTAACCATCCAGTGCATCCGCCAGAAACGGATCCGACAATGCGGCTTTCTCCATGTCATGCATTTCTGCAGAAGACATACTGCCGCTGAGATAGCGCCGGATATCTTCAATTGTATACTGATATGTAGGATCAGTTGGCATTTTTATCCATGCAGTTTTTTAAATTCCTTCTTCCATTCTGGATCAGGCTACGTACTTTATTCCATTCCATTCCTGTTGTTTCCGCTATTTCATTATAGCATTTATTATCATAATAAAACAGGCGGATCGTCTTTTCCTGTTCCGACGGAAGCGCTTTCATACATTTTTCCAGCTTTTTAAATGCTTCTTCTTTTTCAATGATATCATCCAGATGCGAAAAATCGCCCGATTGCACAAGCTGCGTATCTAAATTAACCGTTATATTTTTCCTGGCGGCTCGCAGGATCATCAGGCAATGATTCTTGGCCAAAACGTATAACCAGCTTTTAAAGTTCTGAACCTCATGCTTCAGCAGCTTATTTCCGAGCTCCTCATAGATATTCATCACGGCGTCTTTTGCGTCTTCCGCATCTTCCAGGTATTTCAGGCAAACCCCATAAATTAAGTCGCTGTATCTCAGGTATAAATGCGCCAAAGCCTCCTGATCTCCTTTAAGTTTAAACTGATCCAGAAGCTCCGCATCGCTGGTTGCTGCGGCTACAGGTATGCTGATGATGTTACTCAAATGGACGAAAAGCCGATGGGATGACTTTTAACTGTTGCAAGATAATTTTTTTTTCCTCAAGCTTCGGGTTGATTGGTAAATATCTGCGAAAACAGCGTCCTTACCAGACAGGGAAACCGGCTTTTTAGAAAAACAAGAGTGGGAATCGGGCTGCCTGTTTGGGGAATCCTGTTTGCCGATAATTCCCTTGCTATGCCTATAACTTATTGCTAAATAAATATTTATAGTTTGAAAAGTGTGCTTTTTCAATTTTGGCATAATATTTAGATTAATAGGGTAGGCCGTTGCTGCATCCCATGGTCAAAAAGATCAGCGTAGTTCTCTTCTGATTTTAATACGCGACCATTCAACCGTTTATCCTATAAAATTTTAAGAGCGCTCTTTTCAACGGAGCGCTCTTGTTTTATAGAACTGATTGTTCTTTATTTGCAGGATGAAAATTTTTAGTCGCTCTCAATGGCTCGCACTACTGGCTGCAATTATTCTCGCGATTGCATGTTTTATGCCCTGGTCAAAGATCCAGTCAATGGGCCTGGTTTTATCCGGGGTAGATACCACCGGTACCCGGTACGGAAGCCCGGCGTATAACCATTTTATATTGACGGCGGTGATTCTTTTGCTCACATTTATTGCCCGGATCTGGGCCAAGCGGCTGAACCTCCTGTTTGGCGTGTTAAACCTGGCCTGGGCCATCCGGAACTTTATTCTTTTTGGTCGTTGCGAAGCGGGCGATTGTCCCGAACGGCAGGTTGGCCTTTACCTGGTATTGCTGGCGGCCGTGATCCTGATGCTGACCATCCTGTTTCCAAAGATGGAATTAAAAGAGGATGGGGCGCAGGAGGATTAGAATGGTGCCAGGTTTAACGGTTCATGTTGAGATCCGTTTTGATGCTTGATGTGGTTTAGGGGGTAACGTTCAATTTTTAAAGCTCCAGGGTGAATCGTGTGCATGCCTGGGGTGCTTTCTGGCTTCAGACGTTAAATGTCAATCATCTGATATCTGTTGTCTAAAGTCTATAAACCGGATCTTCGCTACAGCATTTAAAATTTGCTATTTGTTATTTGATTTTTGCTATTTCAAATCAAATAAGTGTTCCAATCCAATAGGCCCCCACAGCCGCAATAACACCTCCTCCCGCCGTTAAAACAATTCCTCCCCAAACCGGCCGGCCGAATAACCGGTATTTCAGGAACCCGGTTACAATTAATACTACTGCCGGAACCACGAAAAAGGTATAGGCCGGTAAAAGCTGCCGTTGTGCGTTGAAGAGCACCAGAAGTCCGCCGGCAATACAGCCCGTAAAAATGGATAATGCGTAGCTAAAAGGAGCCAGGGGTTCTTCGGGAGCAGCTTTCTGATGCCATTCCCTTTTCCATTCATCACTTTCCCGTTGCGCATCTTTGATAAGGTCTTCCTTGATATGATCTGCTACATCCAGCCCTCTATAAACCTTCAGGATCCGCTTATCATGCGTATGCGACAGCTCCTCCCGGCGGGTAAAAAAGCCGCCGGCGGCCATCAAAAAAGCGGTTGCCAGAGCCGTATACGCGGTATAGAGCCAGGCTTCGGAAGAGGGGTATCCCAGGCCCGTAAGAAAACAAAACACGGTAAGCGGAATAATGATCCCATCAATGATGCCGATCAGCAGTGAAGAAAAGTAATGAGTGGGGATTTTAGGCATTGAGACTGTTTAAGGAAAGGCGAATGATTTCAACAGCGTCTTCCAGCTGTGCTTTTGTAATGCAAAGAGGAGGCGCAAACCGGATCTTATCTCCATGTGTAGGTTTTGCGAGCAGCCCGTTTTTTTTCATTTCCAGGCAAAGCTTCCAGGCTGCCTCCGGATCTTCTGCGTTGATCTCAATAGCGTTTAACAGCCCTTTACCTCTTACGGTGCGTATATGGGGTGAAGAAAGGTCCTGGAGCTGTTTGCGGAAAAAAGCACCCAGTTCAAGGGCATTGCCCGCCATATCTTCGTCAATCAATACCTGTAAGGAAGCAATGGCAGTAACCGCCGCCAGCGGGTTGCCACCGTAGGTGGAACCATGTTCCCCGGGCTTAATGGTTAACATGATTTCGTCATTGGCCAATACCGCACTCACCGGCATCATGCCACCGCTCAAGGCCTTACCCAGTAACACAATGTCAGGTTTTACCTGCTCCGCATCGCAGGCCAGCAGATGCCCGGTGCGGCAGAGGCCGGTTTGTATTTCATCGGCAATAAATAATACACCGGCTTCTTCGCAAAGCTGTTTGGCAGTAGACAGGTAACCCTCGTCCGGTACAATTACACCAGCCTCCCCTTGTATGGGTTCTACCAGGAAACCTGCAATGTTTTTTTGCTTAAGCGCGTCGGCCAATGAAGGCAGATCATTATAGGGGATTTTTAGAAAACCATCCGTAAAGGGGCCGAAATTTTTCTTTGATGAAGGATCACTGCTAAAAGAAATTACAGTTGTGGTTCTTCCGTGGAAGTTCTGCTCGCAAACAATGATCACCGCTTCGTTTTCAGGGATACCTTTTACTTCGTAAGCCCATTTCCTGCAAAGCTTGATACCCGTTTCCACCGCTTCAACGCCGGTGTTCATGGGCAGCACCTTATTATAACCCAGCAGCGTGGTAATGTATTTTTCAAAATCTCCCAGCTTGTCATTGTAGAACGCGCGACTTGTAAGGGTTAACCGCTGTGCCTGTTCTACAAACGCAGCAACAATGCGGGGATGGCAGTGCCCCTGGTTTACGGCGGAATAACCGCTTAGAAAATCATAATACCGGTTATCATCCACATCCCATACAAAAACGCCTTTTCCTTTAGATAATACCACGGGAATGGGATGATAATTATGAGCGCCATAAACTTCCTCCAGGTCCATAAAATAACTACCTGTATTTTGGGCAATTGCAGACATAAACAGAAAAATTAGAAATTAGAAATAAAAAAATGAGGATCAGAAAACGTAAGGATTGCCGGAACTGAGCCGGCGGTATACCCTGACGGATGTCAGTGGTTCAACAGATCAAGATGCTGTCGCAAAAACGGAAGTTGGCGGATACCTGCTATAAGCATGGTTGCAAGATACGGAAAATTTGAATTAGAAATTTGAAAATTTGGGAATGTGGAAATGTGAGATGGTAAGGGGGAGTAATTAAAAAACAAATTTCAAATAGCAAATGGCAAATATCAGTGTCAAGTATAAAATGTAGCGGTGAAGGCGCTGCTATTGATTCGGAGCGCATACCTGAAGAATCTTTGCCCGTTCCTAATGCAGTAATGGTTCACCCAGGGAAATGCATTTGACAAAATAATTATCCGGGAACGCTGGTACATCCGGATGCTCCTTAAACAAACCAAACACGGTGCTTCCGGTGCCCGTCATGGCGGCAAAGACTGCGCCCATGTTCAGCAACCGGGTTTTGATTGCACCCACTTCCGGGTATGCTTCAAATACCAGCGGTTCAAAGTCATTAAAGACCAGCTGCTCCCACGCTGATGGAGGCAGGTCGGGCAGCGCTTCAAGGGAGCGCACGGGGGGTGCCGGGTTGATACGACTGAAAGCCCAGGGGGTGCTGATGTGAATGCCCGGGTTTACAACCACGAGGTGATATTCAGCGAGATTCAATAAAAGGGGGTGCAGTTCTTCACCACGGCCCGTGGCGTAACTGGGCGTGTTAAGCACAAAAAACGGACAGTCACTGCCCAGGTGCAAGGCGTATTTTAATAATTGTTTTTGCGACAATTGAAGATCAAAGAAACGGTTCAATGCGGTCAAAGCCGTGGCTCCGTTGGCACTTCCGGCTCCCAGGCCGGCGCCCGCCGGGATGTTTTTTAAGAGGTGAAAGCAAACCGGAGGCAATTGCGGAAGCTCCTGTTTTAGCAGGTGCCAGGCTTTCCATACCACGTTTTGTTCCTTATTGCCGGGGACGGGGAGTCCGTACAGCAGCAGCTCAGTTTTGTCGGAGGGCATCAGCTCCAGCACATCATAAAGCGGAAGAGGATAAAAAACGGTCTCCAGGTCATGAAACCCGTCAGCACGTTTGGCTGTTATATGCAACCCCAGATTTATCTTACAGTTGGAAAAGAATACCACGTGGCGGAGTATTAGATGATAAAGGGCTGGCTATTTTTGAGTCCGGCTGTTGATCTCATCCCGTATCGCAATGGCGCGGATATAATCTTCATTTTCCAGTACCTCGTTCAGCATGGCATTGAGCTCTTCAAGAGTAAGGGTTTTCAGATCGTCTCTTGAAGGTTCACTGGTTGTACCACCCACGGCTTCTTCCTTTGTTGGTTTGGGTTCTCCTTTTTCGTCCATTACAATACCCGCGGTTTCCAGTATATTCTCGTAGGTATAAATCGGGCATCCAAAACGGACTGCCAGGGCGATGGCGTCGGAAGTGCGACTGTCGATCTCTACCGTATCATGATCCGATGAGCAAATCAGCTTACTGAAAAAAATGCCTTCCTGCAAATCTGAAATGATGATTTCATGCAGGTCGATATTAAAGGCCACCAGGAAGTTTTTCATGAGGTCATGAGTCAGCGGCCGGCTGGGGTTCATTTTTTCAAGGGCTACCGCTATGGCCTGCGCCTCAAACCCGCCAATCACAATCGGCAAACGCCGCAACCCATTCACTTCGCCCAACACCACGGCGTAGGAATGGGTTTGCGTAATGCTGTGTGACAAGGCCACAATTTCTAACTCGATTTTTTTCATATATCACCAATTCTTAAATACGGAGGTATTTAACCGACAAATATAACCATTTTTTACGCTCCGGAATCCGGTTTAGGGGGATAAAAAACAGTGCGGCCGGGCTGTGGTCACCCACGCATTTTTTTGTAGGCATTGATCAGGCCCGAGGTACTGCTGTCGTGTCCCGTAACAGGTGTATCCGTTTCCAGGGCCGGCAGGATCTTATTGGCCAGCTGTTTTCCCAGCTCCACACCCCATTGGTCGAAACTGTAAATGTTCCAGATTACGCCCTGTACAAAGATCTTATGCTCATATAACGCGATCAGCTGCCCTAATGTATACGGTGTGATCATTTTTACCAGGAAGGAATTGGTGGGCTTATTGCCTTCAAAAACCTTAAATGGCGCCAGTCGATCGATGTCGGATTTTGGAAGTCCCGATTTTTTCAATTCGTCTTTTACCTCCTTTAGGGTTTTCCCGTTCATCAGGGCTTCGGTCTGCGCAAAGAAATTGCTCAGGAGTTTTTGATGATGATCACCCACCGGATTGTGGGTTTGAGCGGGTGCAATAAAGTCGCAGGGGATCAGTGGCGTGCCCTGGTGTATGAGCTGATAAAAGGCATGCTGCCCGTTGGTGCCGGGTTCGCCCCAGATCACCGGCCCGGTGGCATAGGTAACCCTTTTCCCGTTGCGGTCCACACTTTTTCCGTTACTTTCCATATTACCCTGCTGGAAATAAGCGGGGAAGCGGTGTAGGTACTGGTCGTAGGGGAGAATGGCTTCCGTTTCTGCGCCAAAAAAATCGGTATACCATAGCCCGGTGAGGGCCATTATTATGGGGATGTTTTGTTCAAACGGGGCGGTTCTAAAATGCGTATCAATATTGTGGGCTCCTTTTAAGAGCTCCTCGAAGTGGTTGTAGCCGATGGTGAGGGCGATGGACAAACCGATAGCCGACCATAATGAATAACGGCCGCCAACCCAATCCCAGAATTCAAACATGTTCTTTGTGTCGATACCGAACTTTTTTACTTCTTTTTCATTAGTGCTCAGCGCTACAAAGTGTTTGGATACCTGCTTGCTGTCTTTGGCCTTTTTTAAAAACCAATCCCGGGCGGTATGCGCATTGGTCATGGTTTCCTGGGTGGTAAAGGTTTTGGAGGCAATCAGGAAAAGGGTGGTTTCGGGATTCAGTTTTTTTAGCGTTTCTGTGATCTGGGTGCCATCCACATTGGAAACAAAATACGCTTCAATGCCTTTAACGGTGTAGGGCTTCAGGGCTTCCGTAACCATAAAGGGGCCCAGGTCGCTTCCGCCAATGCCGATATTTACAATGGATTTGATTTTTTTTCCGGTATAGCCCACATGGGTTCCATTATGTACAGCTTCGCAAAAGCGCTTCATTTTCTGCTGCACCCTGCGCACCGCCGGCATCACATTTTCGCCATTGCTGAGGATGGCCTCTTTTCCAAAATACCGCAACGCGATATGCAGCACAGACCGTTGTTCGGTCTGATTGATGAGCGCTCCGGAAAACATCGCCCGGATCGCTTCCTGCAAACGGGTTTCCCTGGCCAGTTCCGTTAACAATTGAAGGGTTTCGTCTGTGATCCGGTTCTTCGAGTAATCAAAAAGAAGATCTTCGTGCTGAAGCGAATATTTTTGAAAGCGTTGTGCGTCGGCAGCAAACAGGTTCCGCATATGCACCTGTTTCATAGTTGCTGCATGCGCGGCTAATTTTTTCCAGCTTTTGGTTTTGGACGGATTTTGGGTTGGTAACATATCTTTTTCTTTACTAGTTTTAAAGTTTGCTGATCTTTTCAATCACCTGGTGTACCATTGTTTCTGTAATATCCAGGTGCAATACAAAACGGACCCTGCAGGGGGCAACGGCATTACAACGGATTCCGTTTGCCGCAAGGCGGGCAACCAGGTCGGCAGCTGCAATGTCCTTCGTTTCAAAAATAATGATATTTGTTTCTACCGGTAAAATGTTTTCAACAAAGCGGCAATCCCGGAGCGCGCTGGCAATGGCTGCTGCGTGTGCATGGTCGGTTTGTAGCCGCGGAATATGATGTTCGAGGGCATAAAGGCCTGCGGCAGCAAGAATGCCCGCCTGGCGCATGCCGCCTCCGAATACTTTGCGAAAGCGCCTTGCCCGGGCAATAAACGGCTTACTGCCCAGGAGCATGCTGCCAACCGGGCATCCTAGTCCTTTGGAAAAACATACCGAGATACTGTCAAATAACCGGCCGTATTGTTCCGGTGTTTCGTTTCTGGCAACAAGCGCATTAAATAAACGCGCGCCGTCGAGATGAAAGCTCAATCCCTGTTCTCTGCAAACACCCTGAATCCGTTTCAATTCTTCTATCTCATAACAGCTGCCGCCGCCCCGGTTGCTGGTATTCTCAATACATACCAGTTTGCTTGCAGATTTATGTATATCGTCCGGATTGATGGCGGCTGCTACCTGGACCGCTGTAATGCGCCCTCGGTCGCCCTGTAGCAGGCGAACCGACGCGCCGGAGTTAAAGGCAATGCCTCCGGCCTCATACTGGTATATATGTGCCTCCGCATCACAGATGACCTCATCACCGGGTTGCGTATGACATTTAATGGCGATCTGGTTTGTTTGGGTGCCACTGGAACAAAATAGGGCGGCTTCCATATCAAACAGTGCGGCACAGCGGGCCTCTAGCTCGTTCACGGTAGGGTCTTCTCCAAAAACATCATCCCCCGTTGTGGCCGTCATCATGGCCTGCAGCATGCGGGGGGCGGGGCGGGTAACAGTATCTGAACGTAAATCAATCATCGGATTCCAAAATTAGGATTTTGAAAGAACCTTCCGTCATCCGGACCGCAAATTTGCAGAAGACAGGTAAGTAAATGAAATTCAATGATGAAAGTCATATTACATATTTTTTAACATAGAAAAGCTAAATTTGTAGATAATTTGTAACGTGTTACCGAAATATCTGTCTCGTTTTTTCGTTGTAATGAGCGTAGAGACCGTTAGTGTAGGAACGATTCTTTAAACAAGCGGCGATTTATTATCCGGCGAATTATTATTGATTTAAAATGGCTTTAAAACTGAGAGGAAAAAAGGGATTTATTGCAATAACCAGCATTTTTGCATTTTCAATATTCAGCGCAGCTCAAACTTCTTATTCATCCGCGGCGTCTTATGGTGCTTTTTTTGACGCGCAGACCAGTTTGCCGCGCCCTAAAGAGTCTTTTCAGAAAAAGGGAGAGTATCTGAAAAGCCTGTTTAAATTAAAGGGGCTCGACTGGCCGGCAAAGTATGTATACCTCCGCTCTTTCAAATACGACAGTCAACTGGAGGTATGGGTAAAGAACTCGATTAAAGAAGAATACAAGCTTCTGAAAATTTATAAAGTATGCGCGCTGGCCGGATCCCTGGGCCCTAAGCGATTCGAAGGTGATTACCAGGTGCCGGAAGGATTTTATTATATCAATGAATTCAACCCCAACAGCACTTATTATTTATCACTGGGGCTGAATTATCCCAATGCATCCGATCGCATTCTTGCCGACCAGGCAAAGCCGGGTGGGGATATCTTTATTCACGGAGGATGTGCAACGGTGGGCTGTATCCCTATTAAAAATGATCAGATCGACGAGTTATATATCCTGACGGCCAGTGCCAAGAGCGCAGGGCTCGACTATATACCCGTTCATATCTTCCCGGTTAATTATAGTGTAAAGAAAAGTTATGAGTATCTGAATAAAATGCTGGAAGCCGATCCTTCTTATAAGGCGCTCAATGTAAAGCTGGAAGAGGCATTTGAGTATTTTGAACAGCATAAGCAGCTGCCGGTGGTTATGACGAAAGACAACGGCGAGTATGTGATCAGCGATGCCCCTGTGCTGGCGCCCCGGTTCCAGCCGAAACAACGTCCCAAGTCGAATTTTGTTCCAAGCCACCGGAAGGTAGATTTTGTGGCGGATGCGGTGGCCAAATGGCCGGAGTATCCCGGTGGTGCTGCGGCATTTTCGGCATTTGTAAAACGCGTTGGCACCGAAATGTCAAAAGAATTGCCCGACAGTGTTACACATGCATATGTGCAATTGGAATTTATTGTAGATAAAGACGGAAGCCCGGTGAACTTTAAAATTCTGAAGGGTGGGGTTGACGACTATTTTGATAAAGTGCTGCTGTCAAAAATGGAAAAAATGCCGGCTTGGACGCCCGCCATTTTACGTGAAAAACCGGTGGCAAAGAAAATGGTTCAAACAATTACCGTTGGCGGCGAATAAGCACTCGACGGCACTAACGATGCAGCACGCGGATGTTCTTTTGTGTTTGCTGCCGTACCAGTATTTCCTTATTTCCAATATAGCGGTCTAACGCGGTTTGATTGTAATGCCGGATGGTTGTCAGGGTAAGCCCGGGTGTTATATGTACATCAAACACTTCTGCTGCTGCTGATGAAAACCGGCCGATCTTTTCCTCCCAGTTATCAAAAGCAAAAATAAGACTGATGGCCCCGTTTTGTGTAAGCGTGGGTCTCAGGGAATGCTCGTTAAACCATTGGTACAACTGGTAGGCATGTGCATCGCCTACAAAGGAAAAATCTTTTGTTTTTAATTCCATCATTACCTGGTTCTCTTTAATAACGATAATCGGAGGCAGGCCTTTGCTCATGCGGTCACGGATCACGGTGCCCGGAAGGTCCGCATCCAGAAAGCATTTTACATATAAAGGAATATTTTTGTTTTGTAAGGGTTTGATGGTTTTGGGGTGAATAACCTGGGCCCCGTAATACGCCATCTCAATAACCTCGTTATAGCTCAGCTCATGGATGGGCACGGCATCCGGGATTTTTTTAGGGTCGGCGCTCATGACACTTTCGACATCTTTCCAGATGGTAAGACTTGTTGCGTTGAGCATGTTTGCAAAAAGGGCTGCGGAATAATCACTGCCTTCCCGGCCGAGGGTGGTACTTTCGTTTTCATCGGTAGCACCAACAAATCCCTGTGTGACGATCCATTTTTTTGACTGGAGAATGGGGCGGATCCTCGCATCAATTTGCTGCTGGGTATAGTTCCAGTTGATATTGGCATCCCTGAAATTATCATCTGTCCGGAAAATATCCCGCACATCGATCCATTCATTTGAAATTCCCCGTTCTGAAAGGTAAGCGCTCACAATACAGGTAGACAATAGTTCGCCAATGCTCACCACCTGGTCGTAGTAATAATCAAATTCGCGAACCGGCTGGTCATGCATCATCCACTCTACCTCGGTAAAAAAATCCTTTAATCGAGCTTCGCAAGCCAGGTAATGTGTTACCAGCAGGTATTTAGCTGTAGTAATATGTTGTCTTTTGATTTCATCAAAAAGTTGCAGGGCTTCTTCCTTCTTATGATCGTAATATGCATGCACCACTTTTTCAAGGGCATTGGTGGTTTTGCCCATCGCAGAAATAACAATGACCAGTTCCTCATCAGGAAAACGCTCCAGGATGGTTGCTACATTGGAAACCCGCTCTGCGCTGTTTACAGAGGCACCGCCGAACTTATATACCTTCATTGTTTTTATTTGCGGGCGAAGGTCGCCCTTTTTTAAGAAATACAGGAAGGCGCGGAAAAATAAATCTGATTACCGGGGAAGGAGCGCGTTTAGTTTTCAGCAGTGCTGCTTCGGCTGGATAATAACAGATCAATGAAGGCGCTACATCGCAAAATAGTGTATCGTATCCCAAATGAGATCCTCTGATTGCTGATAGCTGATACCCGTCACCTGTACCAAAAATAATCCCGCTAACAATTACCAACTTATTTGTAGTTTTAGCGCATGGCAACTCCCATCATTTCAGTTAGCAACCTGGTAAAGGATTACGATCAGTTTCGCGCAGTAAAGGGCATTTCTTTTGAAGTGTATGAAGGTGAAATATTTGGGCTGCTGGGCCCTAATGGTGCGGGGAAATCCACAACGCTGGAGATTATCGAAACATTGAGGGAGAAAACAGGCGGCGCAGTGATGGTGGGAGGGTATGACCTGGATAAGGAGCCGGATGCCATTAAGGGGATTATCGGCGTGCAGCTTCAGGCCAGCGGATACTACCCCGGTCTGAATCTTTTGCAGTTGGTTGATCTTTTTGCGGGTTTATACAACCAGCGGGTGAATGCGATGGACCTGTTGAAAGCGGTGAATCTGGAAGAGAAAGCGCGGGCAAAATTCAAGGACCTGAGCGGAGGGCAGAAGCAGCGGTTTTCGGTTGCCACCACATTAATCAATAAACCCCGGGTGATTTTTTTAGATGAGCCCACTACCGGTCTTGATCCGCAGGCCCGGAGAAACCTTTGGGAGTTAATCCGGAAGATCAATGCGGAGGGAACCACGGTCATTATCACCACGCATTATATGGATGAAGCCGAATACCTGTGCAACCGGATCGCGATCATTGATTCCGGCGAAATTGTTGCCCTCGATACCCCCGACCAGTTAATCGATAACCTGGTAGCAACCGGTTTTGAACGTCCAAAGGAAGTAAAGAAGGCCAATCTCGAAGATGTATTCATTCACCTAACCGGAAAGCATTTAAGAGAGGACTAAACGGAGGATTCGGCGGGGCGGAAGAGGATATCCATCGTAAGCTGATGCTGGATGAGGCCGGCATAATCATCTGCATTTTTTACCCCGAAGGTGGTCATAAACCCTGTAAACACCGTTTTCTTTGTTCCCGTCGTTTCGATAAAAAGTTCCCGCTTATTGAATAAGGTAGTCCGGTATGATTTGGAGATTACAAACTGACTGGAAGAGAACTTCATTTCAAAAAGATTGATGCAACGGTCGTTGCGGTCGATAACCAGGTCGATCTGGGCATCCTGCCTGGCAGGGGTTGGAGCTGCAGCCCGCCAGATACTTTCCCGGGTATGAATGCCGGAAATACCAAGCGCCGCTTTTAGCTGTTCCAGGTGTTTTTGACAGATGGCTTCAAATGCATAGCTGCTCCAGCTTTTCCAGGAAGACGTATTGAACAGTTTGATCCAGGTGCTTTTCCCTGAATACTTGTTGGGAGCTATAAACTTCAGGTAGAACAAGGAGTATTCATCGGTTAGTTTGTAAATGCTGTTCTTAACGGTTTTCCCGAAGGGGATATAGGATTTGATAAACCCGGATTCTGTCAGTTCATCAAGGATTTGCGTAATGCCCCCTCCGGACGACAGGCGAAGCATATCAATGATCGCATTCCGGGTAAGTCCTGAGGGCTTTTGGGCGAGGGCTTTCACAATACGAATATGAGGTTGGGCACTGTCGAAAAGAGAACAGTAAAGATTGCTGAACTCATTGGACAGGTAACCGCCCCTGGTGAAGCAAATCCGGTCGATGGCCTGTACGGCACTTTCACCGCGTTTGACCTGTTTGAGATATTGCGGTACACCTCCCATTGCCATATATAACTGCAGCACCTGGTACCGGTCCAGTTTAATTGCCTGTGCCCGGAAGAACTGTTCGGTTTCGGCCAATGAAAAGGGCAGCAGACGGATCTGCCGGGTAAGCCGGTTATGCAGGGCACCGCTATTATTTACAATTTTGCGGATCATCCAGGAGGCTGCGGATCCGCAAATGATCACTATAAGATTTTTTTGCCGGCACGCCCAGCTGTTCCAGAAATTTTCAAAGGCCGGCATAAAACCAGACCGCGGAGAATCGAGCCAGGGAAACTCATCAAAAAACACCACCTTTTTGCTTTTTGCCGTTCCGGGCGGAAGAGCCCTGATCAGCTGTTGAAATGCCTGCAGCCAGGTTTCGGGTATGGGCAGTTTCTTTTTGCGCGCTGTTTTTGAAAGGCAATCTTTAAAATGTTCCAATTGCTCCTGCAGGGAAGCATTGTGTAATCCGGAGATTTCAAATACGATCTCCTTTTCAAAAATGCTCCGGACCAGGTAGGTTTTGCCTACCCTTCTTCTCCCGTGAACAGCAACCAGTTCTGCTTCGGGTGTCTTTTTTATATCGGAGAGTACCTGGAGTTCTTCAGTTCTTCCAACGATTGCTCCCATAATTTATATTTCGCCAAAACTACAAAAAATACCCTGTTTTGGCGGAATATAAAACCGGTATCATTTTGTTTGTCTGTCTGTGATATACCGTGTTGGCGGTAGAAGCCGTTCCTTTGAATACCTTAGTGTTGTGTCTGGGATGACTGCAGGATGGTTGGATTTGCAGCTGCGCCGATTAACGATGCTGCTTATATTTCGCCAAAACTGTAAAAAAAATCCGGTTTTGGCGAAATATAATTTTGAAGAATCTGCTGTTTAGAGGGGCTTTTTCAAAAAATGTTGCGGCTGGCAGCCCGTTTTGCAGGTGCAATGAAAAAGCGCTTAAACACAGCGTGCTTTGTACCGGATTCGTTACCTTTGCAGCTATTTACTTTCATAAAAATGACACAATAAAAATATGGGATTACAGGATAAATTAAAAGCATTTATGAATAACAAAGTAGAAGCACAAAAAGAAGCCGGAAGGAAATTTCTGGAAGCCAATAAAGACAAAGAGGGCGTGCAAACGCTTCCGGAGGGCATTCAGTATGAAGTGCTCAAGGAAGGAACAGGTAAGCAGCCCACCGTACAGCAGTCGGTTACGGCACATTACCGGGGCGCCCTGCTGGACGGAACGGAGTTTGACAGTTCCTTTAAAAGGAACCAGCCGTTCTCTGCCCCGTTGAGCGCATTAATTAAAGGATGGCAGATCGCAATCCCGTTGATGAAAGAAGGCAGTCATTGGCGCCTGTGGATTCCATCGGATCTGGCTTATGGCGACAGGGGCGCGGGCCGGGATATTCCGGGCGGAGCCACATTGCTATTTGAAGTGGAACTGTTACAGGTAAATTAAAATGGCTGAAATAAGTTTGGACGCTGACAGGATGTTCAAACGCTTCGTAATTTTTTTATCAATTTCCGTTATGATCGAGAATCAATATCCCATTGGGAAGTTTGAGGAACGCAGGTTTTCAGCGGCAGTACAGCAGGAATGCCTGGCTGCCATCCGGTTCCTGCCCAACATGCTGGAAGCGGCTGTTTCCGGAATGGAGGAGCCGCAATTGCAAACGCCTTACCGGGAAGGTGGGTGGACGGTGCATCAGTTGGTGCATCATGTTGCAGACAGCCATTTAAATGCATATACCCGTTTTAAACTGGGGTTAACAGAGGAAAACCCGGTAATTAAAGCCTATGACGAAAAAGCCTGGGCGGAGCTGGGTGACGTGCGCTCCTTGCCCGTAAATCTTTCGGTCACTCTTCTTTATGCATTGCACGCCCGGTGGTATGCGGCTATTAAAGACCTCGATGATGCACAATGGGCCCGTACAATTGTGCACCCGGCTACGGGCAAAGCGCGGCCGCTTTCCCATTACCTGCAACTGTATGCCTGGCACGGCAAACACCATGTGGCACAGATCAATTATTTGAGAGAAAAACGAAAATGGCAATCATGAACTGGAAAACGATTTCTTCTGAATACTTATTTAAAGATCTATGGTTTACCGTGCGCCGGGAGCGTTGTGAAACGCCCCAGGGAAAGATCGTAGATCCCTATTATGTGTATGAATTCCCTACCTGGGTAACTGCTTTTGCGCTTACAGAGGATAACCAGGTATTGCTGGAAAGACAATACAGGCACGGGATTGGTGAAACCCGTTATGAAATTCCCGGCGGTTGTGTGGATGATACGGATGCCAGTCTTGAGGCGGCTATTAAACGAGAATTAAAAGAAGAAACCGGCTACGAATTTTCGAACTATACCTACCTGGGCAAAACCTGTGCAAATCCTTCAACGAATAATAACTGGATGCATATGTTTTTAGCAACGGGTGGGAGGAAGACCGGCGACCAGGAGCTGGATCCGAGTGAAGAGATTCACATCGAGCTAATATCGATGGAAGATTTCAAAGAAATGTTCCGGACAAACCAATTCATCCAATCCATGCATGTAACCTGTATGCTCTATGCATTGCAACAGCTGGGCGAATTAAAAATCTGATTAAAAAAGGAAATGGATCCACTGGAACTTTTCAACAGCTGGTACCAGGAGGAGCGGAAGGCATCCGGTGTTATGCTTCCGGGGGCCTGTTGTTTAACCACCCTGGGGTTGGATGGGTTCCCAAACAGTCGTTTTGTTTCGCTAAAGGAAGTAAAGGAGGGGCGTTTTGTAATTACAGGTCCAATGGATGCGCGAAAAGGACAGGAAATGGCTGCAGCACCTAAAGTGGCATTGGCCTTTTGGTGGCCGGTTACCGGTAAGCAGGTCCGGATCCAGGGTATTGCAACTCCCATTACCCCAAGCGCTGCAGATCTTTACTTTGCAGAGCGCGACCGTGCGGCAAGGATTGTGTCAACGATTTGTACACAGGGAAAACCGGTGGCTGCTTATGATCTGATGTGGGCTCAGTTTCAGCAGGCATTGATGGATAAAACGGCGGGCAACAAGCGGCCAGAAAATTGGGGTGGTTATGCCATTGCGCCGGTGCGGATAGAGCTGATGATTTTTTCGGAAACCCGTTTGCACGACCGCAATTATTTTGAATGGAAGGAGGACCGGTGGACGCATCAAAAATTGCAGCCGTAACATAACCAGTAAACCGGATGTTTTGGAAACAGAAAATGCTCCCGTTGTATATCGTGCACTGCCTTGGATAGCGGCTCTTGCAATTTTTATGCAATCGCTGGACGGTACGATCCTGAATACGGCGTTGCCTTCTATTGCTGCAGATTTGCATCGCTCGCCCTTAGGTATGCAGTCCATCATTGTTAGCTACGTGCTCATCCTGGCGCTGCTGATTCCATTGAGCGGATGGATGTCGGATCATTTTGGTTCCCGGAAGATTTTTATTTGGGCCGTCGGATTGTTTACCCTTGGCTCTTTGCTCAGTGCACTTTCCGGCAGTTTGGCTGCGCTCATCTTTTCGCGGGTGGTACAGGCCGTTGGCGGTTCCATGATGGTGCCGGTGGCAAGGCTGGCGATCCTCTATACCTATTCAAAAGATAAGCTGTTGGGCGTGATCAATTTTATTACGATTCCCGGCCTGGTGGGGCCTATTATCGGGCCCACATTAGGAGGGTGGCTGGTGGATGTGGCCAGCTGGCACTGGATCTTTCTGATCAATATTCCCGTGGGCATTATCGGTATGGCGTTTGCCTGGAAAGTGATGCCCAATTATATATACCGGGGGAAACCTTTTGATACACTGGGAATGCTGCTTTTCGGCGGGTCACTGGTTTGCATCACGATAGCGATCGAACTGGGATCCGAAAAACTGGTAGAAGGGTGGTACCTGGTAGGCATTGCTGTGTTGGGTATTATAATGATGCATGCGTATTACCGGCATTTCAAAAAACAGAAATATCCGCTGATTGACCTGCACCTGATCCGGATCCGGACCCTGCGCATTGGTGTTTTTGGCAACCTGCTGACCCGCCTGGGTATTGGCGGCATGCCGTTGTTATTGCCCCTGTTTTTTCAGGTTGGGTTCGGACATACTGCCATGGTATCCGGTATGATGCTGATTCCCTCTGCCATTACAACCATTATGGTAAAGCCCTGGGTAGTGCCGATTGTGAGGCGCTTTGGATATAAAAAAACGCTGATCGTGAACACCATGCTCATTGCCACGGTCATTGCACTTTTTTCAATCCCCGATGCGCACACGCCGCTGCCATTGTTAATTCCCTGTCTGGTATTATTCGGGGCCGTCAATTCCATTCAAATGGCTACCATGAACACACTTGCTTTGTCTGATCTGAACAATGAAAATGCAAGTATGGGCAACAGCTTGCTGCTGGTGATGCAGCAACTGTCGATAAGCTTGGGCGTGTCTGTGGGGGCTTATCTTTTATCAAAGTATGGAAGCGCATCCTGGATCCAGGCAGGAGATTCTGTCACTGTGTTCCGGTATACTTTTCTGACCATGGGAGGCATTACTGCATTGGCCGGGCTCATCTTTTTTCGGCTGGAGGCTACCGATGGCAGTACGTTGGCCGGAAGAGCCGATGCAGCAGCTGCAAACTGACCATTACCCATTGCGAATTTGCCGTGTTTGCAACGGCAAAATGCCGGTTTCTGCTGTTGATTGCCCAGGGCTGTATTTATAAAAACGCCCCGTTTCCGGGGCGTTCCTGTTTAGTTATTTTTGGACTGTTTGATCAGGTTGATAAAATCGTCGAACAGGTACCGGGAATCGTAAGGGCCGGGTGTGCTTTCGGGGTGGTATTGAACCGAAAAAGCCGGTTTGCCTTTGATCCGGATGCCTTCGATGGATTGATCATTCAGATTTAAGTGTGTGATTTCTACCAGTTCGGAAGCCTTTACAGATTCCGGGTCTACTCCAAAACCATGATTTTGAGTGGTAATCTCCGATCTTCCGGTAATTAAATTTTTTACAGGATGGTTCAGTCCGCGATGACCATGATGCATTTTAAATGTAGAAATACCATGAGCCAGGGCCAGGAGCTGGTGCCCCAGACAGATGCCAAACATCGGTTTGCCTTCATTCAGGATCTGCTTCAGTTGTTCTACAGCATAGTCCATGGCGGCCGGATCTCCGGGACCATTGGAGATAAAATATCCGTCGGGGTTAAATGCCTTTACTTCTTCTAAAGGTGTTTTGGCGGGAAATACTTTTACAAAGGCGCCGCGGTCGGTCATGCATTTAATGATATTGCGTTTGATCCCGTAATCCATCACCGCAATACGAATCCCGGCCTGGGGATCGCCGGATTCATAAACTTCCCGGGTGCTCACCTTGGAAGCCAGTTCCAATCCATCCATAGAGGGAACCTCAGCAAGCCGCTTTTTCAGTTCTTCCACATCAAAGATCTCCGAAGAGATGATACAGTTCATAGCGCCCTTGGTACGAACATGCGTTACCAACGCCCTTGTATCCACATCATGAATGGAAACAATATTATTTTGTTTCAGATAGTCGTTCAGTGAGCCATTGGCTCTTTTCCTGGAATAATTTTCATTCAGGTTCTTGGCAATCACGCCCAGGATCTTTACACTGTCTGACTCCACATCTTCATCGATTACCCCATAATTTCCCACATGTACGGCATTCATGATCACGATCTGACCGTAATAGCTGGGATCGGTAAACACTTCCTGGTACCCGGTCATGCCGGTATTAAAACAGATTTCACCGGTAGTGGTGCCAATGGCGCCAAAGGCCTTACCGGAACAGATGGTTCCGTCTTCTAATAATAAAATTGCTGGAGATTGATTATCAGGCATTTATATTGATTATAAATTTAAAAAATCACGCGAAGATAAAAGAAAAATTCTGATATCGGAGGTATAATTTTAGATTTTATAATCCTTTTGCCATGGCTTCCTGTTTCATTTGGGCAGCAAGTTCCGGCCCCAGGAACTTTTCAATAGCATTGTGCACCCAATAAATTACCGGAGTCATGATAACGGCAATAATAAACTTGTAAATATAATTGCCCACACAAATGCTGAGCACGAGCACCAGGCTCCAGGGTTCCCCCTGGTTCGAAGAAACCCGGGGACCGATATAGAACGCAATGAAAAGTACGAGAAAGCTGTCAACCAGCTGGGAGACGAGGGTGGAGCCGGTGGCCCGGAGCCAGATGGCTTTTTCTCCCGTAGCCTTTTTGATGCGATGAAACACCGCTACGTCAAGAATCTGTCCCAGCAAAAAAGCGCTCAGGGAGCCGATGATGATCCAGGATCCCTGACCCAGCATCACCCGGTAGGCATGATCGGCATTGGGCACATTGTTTTTAGTATAATTGGATACCCAGAAATCGGCAGGCGTAAGCACAATGGCACCCTGGAACATCAGGAACGTGTACCCGATCAGCCCTGCAGCAAGAAAAGAAAGAAAACGGACGCCTTTCATACCGTAGTATTCATTGATGATATCCGTCATTATAAACACAACCGGCCATAGGAGTACACCTGCTGTCAGGTTAAAAGAAAAGGCATTACCAAAAAGGTTCAGGTTAAAAGGAGCAATCCCGATTGTCTTTTCAAGGGAAAAGATTTTCACCCCGATTACTTCGGCGATGATAGCATTCGCAACAAAAAAAGACCCCAGTAATATAAAAAGCCGGGTGGGTTTATTTTTGGTAATAGTATGGATCATTCACAAAGAATATGTATACAAAAATAAGCAGGAGGCAGCCGATATTGAAAAGAATCAGCCACCGCGGAACGATGGTACCGGGCTTTTTCCCCGCAATCCAGCTAATCAGGTAAATAAGATTTACGAGCGGGATAAGGACCATTCCCAGCGCATATCCGGATGTAATAATAGCGCTGCTGATGGTTTCCCCTTTATTCCATTCATTAAAAAGAAGTGAAAGCGCCAGGATCACCATAACCCCGCATAAAAACGCCACTCTCGATAAAAATATTAACCAACGCATAAGCCGATTTCTTGTAAAATAGCATTATTTTGCCCAAATATATGCCAGGTTTTTGGTTTAGCATAATGGTATACAGCTTCATAGCACAACCGGTAAACCAATTACACCTGCTAATAAACAAGGGAAGAAATGAAAAATAATTGGGTCAAAAAAGTCATTCCGCATCTGGTTGCTGTTGTCATCTTTATTGTAGTATCGCTGGTATTCTGCAAGCCGGTGCTGGAAGGAAATGTATTGAATCAACATGATATCGTTGGCTGGAAAGGCGCTGCACAGAACGCGTTGGATGCGAAAGCAAAAACAGGGCAGGCACCTCTCTGGAACACCGGACTTTTTAGCGGAATGCCCAATTACCAGATCTATATGGAAGGGAAATCGGTGTTGCCCAACCTTACAAAGATCTTTGGATTGGGGCTGCCCAACCCGGCCAATTTTCTGTTCATTGCCTGTATTTGTTTTTATATCCTGGCCTTGGCGATGGGACTGAATCCGCTGGCGGCTGTTTTGGGCGCCCTGGCTTATGGGTTTTCTACCTATAACCCGGTGATTCTTTCCGCAGGGCATGAAACCAAGATGTATGCCATCGGCTTTATGCCCCTGCTGATGGCGGGGTTGCTGTTGATCTTCAATAAACGTTACTGGATCGGTTTGGCCATAGCTACCCTGGGAGCTTACCAGGAACTGATGTCGAACCATCCGCAGATCAACTATTACTTTTTTATTATCGCCGTTTTTGTAACCATATTTTACCTGGTGAAATGGATCCGGCAAAAAGAGTTTAAACATATCGGGATCGTTATTGTGCTGAGCGGGGTGGCGGCACTCGTGGGGCTGGGTGGTTACTACCTGAGTTATGCTGCTACAAAAGAATATACAGCATTTACAATGAGGGGTGGTAAATCGGTGGAGATAAAGGGTGACCAGGTTACCAATACTAAAACCTCCGGGTTGGACGAGAGCTATGCGTTTTCTTATAGCATGTATATGCCCGAACCGCTGGTAATGCTAATGCCCAAAGCTTACGGGGGAAGCAGTGCTGATCCGCTTAGCGAAAAAGCACAGGAAAAGATCACCGAAAAATTAACGGCACTTGGAAATCCCCAGCTGAATTCAGTGGCAGGACAGCTGGTAGGACAATTACCCGCGTACTGGGGTGGCATGTCGAAGCCAAGTGAAGGAACATCCGGACCTCCTTATGCCGGTGCAATAGTGGTATTGCTGGCGCTGATTGGCTTTGTGATTATAAAGGGACCCCTGAAATGGGGACTGCTGATCGCAACGGCATTGGGAATTATGATGAGCTGGGGTAGTTATTTTGCGGGGTTTAACCAGATACTGTTACACCACCTTCCCCTGTATAATAAATTCCGGGCGCCGTCGATGGCCCTGGTAATTCCGCAGTTGACCCTTACCATAATGGCTGCTTTCACTGTTCAGCAGCTTTTCTTTACAGCAAACGGAAAAGCGTTGCTGCAGCAAGACTTCAGAAAAATACTTTATATACTGGGGGGAACGGTTGTGGTCATCGGGCTGGTATATGTCGGCCAGTCGTACAGCTCGTATTTTGATCAGCAGATTGCAGATTCTCCTTACCCGGACGATATAAAGCGGATCCTCCTGGGCGGGCTTAAATCCGAACGCCAGTCCATGTTTGGCGGGCAACTATTGCGCACCATCTTATTTGCTGCATTGCTGGTTGGGGTTCTTTTCCTGTATCTGAGGAATACCTTTAAGCCGCAGGTGGCAACAGTGATCCTGGCGGCCATCCTGTTTATCGACCTTTGGGCAGTGGATAAAAAATACCTTACGGATGATAACTATATTCCAAAAGAAACGGCGGAAGCGCAAAATTTTGTGAAGACGGCTACGGATGATCAGATCCTGCAGGATAAAGATCCGCATTTCCGGGTGTTTGATGTTGTCAATGGATTTAACAGCAATCATGCCGCATATTTCCATCGTTCCATACTGGGCTACCACCCGGCGAAACTGCGCATTTACCAGGATATTATTGAGCGGTATATGAGCACAGGCCAACCACCGCAGGAGCTGCTCAATGCGCTGGATACACGGTATATCATCGCCCAGAACCAGCAGGCGCAGCCTTTGCTGGTGCCCAACCCGAATGCGTATGGCGCTGCCTGGTTTGTAAAAGGCTTAAAACCGGAAGCGGATGCCGCGCATGAATTGCAGGCGGTTGGCAATACACACTTAAAAGATACGGCCATTGTGCCCCAGGCAGCCGTGGCTTCAATTGGTCCTATTCAACCTGATTCTACCGCAACGATCAGCTTGGTGAAATATACCAACGATGAGGCCGAGTATACCAGTGTTAGCAACACAGCCCAGTTTGCCGTTTTCAGCGAGGTATATTACCCTGCAGGCTGGAAAGCAACTATTGACGGAAAAGAGGCGGCCATTATTAAAACCAATTATTTTATGCGGGGAGTGGCCATTCCGGCAGGAAAGCATACCGTAAAACTGGTGTTTGAACCGCAAACGGTTAAAAAAGGAATTACGATTTCTTATATTAGCTCTATCCTTGTAGTCATATTGGTGCTGGGTGGTTTTGGCATGCAATGGTGGGTGGATCATAAAATGAAAAATAAGACAGCGGCTTGATAAAGATAGCTTCCTTGGTTCCTTATAAAATCGTTCCTCCGGTAACCGGCGGGGAAAAAGCAGGGTACTATTTTTTAAAGCATCTTGCCGTATTGGGAAGAATGACCTGTTTTACCGTTGCTGAAAATGAGCAGCTCAATACGCTGTACCCTACGCTTCCCGTATTGGGAAGCAGCCGCAATAAATTCAGGTACATCAACCCCCTGCTGTTTTTCAGGTTGCGCCGGTTGCTGAAAGAGCAGGGGATCCGTTACCTGACGATGGAACATCCGTACTTTGGATGGCTGGGTATGCTGCTGCAACGGCTGGCTGGCATAAAGTTTATTATTCACTCTCACAATATTGAAGCATTCCGTTTCAAAGACCTGAAGAAATGGTGGTGGAAGTGGTTGTTCCGTTATGAAAAGATGGTACACCGGTTTGCGGACCTTAGCTTCTTTATTTCGCCGGAGGATCGCAGTTTTGCATTACAGCATTATCAGTTATCGCCGGAGAAATGTATCGTTTTGCCTTATGGTATAGAGCTTACATGGGTTTCGGCAGAAACAAAAAAGGAAGCAAAGCGCGTTTTGTGCAGTGAACTGGGCATCGACATCAACACCCGCCTGGTGCTCTTTAACGGAACCCTCAGTTACCGGCCCAACCTGAATGCCGTAACTGCCATTTTAAGATCGATCAACCCGTTGCTACGGCAACAGTTCTCAAAACCTTATAAGATCCTCATCTGCGGAAAAGGTCTTCCTGATGCCCTTTTAGCGGAAATGAAGGAACAGGAGCAACATGATATTCTGTACAGAGGATTTGTGGAAGACATCCAGCTTTACTTTTCTGCTGCGGATCTGTTTATTAATCCTGTTGCAGACGGGGGGGGGATTAAAACCAAACTGGTGGAAGCCCTTGGCAGTAATACGCCTGCCGTGTCCTATAAAAAAGGGGCCTTCGGAGTGCCCGCAGCGCTCACCGGCACGCATCTCCGGGTAGTAGAAGATAGGGATGACTCTCAATTCGTAAACGCAATGATTGCTGCGTTAAATGAGCAAAACGGCGACATACCGGAATCCTTTTATGATTATTTCAGCTGGGATAGCATTGCGCAGCGGGGAGTGGAAGCTATCAAAAAAATAAAGGTTTGATCACCGGGAATAGCATGCCGGAAGGATCAATAAAAGTCCCGTAATTACCCGCTGCAGGGGAGGAAGTCCTTTATAATGATTATAGACGTATTTCCGGCCCGGCAGTTTCCTACTCTTGTTTACCAACGCATACCGGCTCACGGAAAGCGTTCCTTAATAGCATAAGCGCAGATCAGTCTATAACCTTTATTGTCCGAATGTTTTCAAAATGCTTGCATACAGTTGTACGCTGCTTTGCTCCCAGTTGAATAGGGCTTTACGCAGTGTTCCTTTTTCAATTAATCCGATCCTGTATTTCTTATCGGTGTCAACCCGGCTCATGGCTGCGGCAATTTCATTTGTGTTGAGCGGATTTACCAGCAACGCTGCGCCCCCGGCCACTTCAGGCATAGACGTAGTGTTGCTGCAGATGACCGGAACGCCGGCCTGGAAGCCTTCAATAATGGGCAATCCGAACCCTTCAAATGTTGGAACAAATACAAGGCCCTGGCTGGCGGCAAGGAGTTGGTTCAGTTCCGCATCGCTGACTCTTCCCGTGAAATGGATATCATCCCGGTATTTCAGGTATTGAAGGGCATGCTGTAGTACGTCCGTTTTCCACTGGAGGTTACCGGCAAGCAATAGTTTCGTATGGCTGCCGGTTTCCATTTTAAATAGTTCGAAAGCAGCCAGAAGGCGGGGAATATTTTTACGCGGGTGCATTGATCCTACGAAGAAAAAGTACGGTAGCCCGTTGGAATACTTATTCCGTACAGCTTGAATTTCGTTGGTTGTTAACGGATGGAATATGGTTTTTACACCCAGGTACATGACATCGATCTTGCCTGCGTCGATGTGATAACGGTCCATAATGTCGTTTTTGGTATATTCGGAAACCGCTACAATGCGGGATGATTTTTGTGCAAACCGTTTAAAGAAAAAACGGTAATAAAGCCGGTTCCGTAATAAAAGATCTTTGGGGTGGTATTCAAAATTGAGGTCATGCATAACGGCGATCTGCTTACAGTTGGTGCGCAGGCTGATCATGCCATCCATTCCTATGAACAGATCTGTTTTGTTCTTTTTTAAAAAGGAAGGGAGCTTTCCTTCCAGGTAAAACAGGTACAGCAACGGATGGCGATAGGGGGGGAATATCAAATGCTTCCGGGCATTGGGGAAATCAAAATAACTTCTGTCGAAACTTTTATCGCACAGCAACTGGAAGTGGATTTCCGGGTGCTGTTGAATCAGCCGGGAAATGGTTTCGATGATCACATTTCCAATGCCATCGATATTTTTATTCCGGAGATTCCAGCAATTAACAGCAATGTTCATATGTCAAAAATACGGATCATAAACCAGGCATTCGGCTTTCGTTTTAGACGGATTTAACGGCGTAACAGCCGGTATAAATTTCCCGTAACCGGGGTCGCGTCCAGCAAAGCTGCAAGAACGATGGTGGGATCCCGGTAAGGCTTAAATTTTTCCGCTATGCCCAGCAGCCGGGCGTATTGCCGGCATGCCTGTACAAACCTCCCCACGGTATACCGGTTTTGCAGGGGTGCTTTTGCCAGGCGGTGACTCAGGCTGCGGCAATAAAACGACAAAAAATGCGCCCCCCAGTTTTTTATTGCCTGGTCTGCAAGAGCATTTTCTTTTCTAAGCCTGTTTAGAAAACCGATGTATCGTTCAAAAGCTTTTCTGTAAAGATCCACGCCGGTGCTGATGGAAAGGCTGGTATGCAGCCGGTATGCAAAACAGATGGCCGGAGACACTGCCATAAAAGAACCTGCGGTAAGTTCAGCAAACAACTGGTAATCGGCAAAAAGCAGGTTTGGATAGCTGGTATCAAAACCTCCGCATTGCATAAAATCTGAAGACCGGAACATATAACCCGTGCCCATACTGTCGATTGTTTGTCTGAATTCACCTTCTAAAAAGGCTTCAATATCCATGGTTCGGGGCATGGGCTGGCAGGGCCGCACCGGCGCTCCCGCCGCATTCATATAAGTGAAATGCGTTTGGTATATAGAGGCTTCCGGATACTCCAGGATGAGCTGTTGCATGGTCCGGAGATAATCCTTGTACAGCAGGTCATCGTGCCCGATAAAGGTTATATATTCATTCGAGGGCAACTTCAGGGCTCTTTTCCAGTTGTCTGGCATTGACAGGTCTTCATTTGATCGTAAATGAAGAATACGGGGATCTTTTAGCGATTCGATGTAAGCCGTGGTTCCGTCGGTGCTGTTGTTGTCAAGAATGATAAAATTAAAGTCCCGGTGAGTTTGCGCAAGCACGCTTTCGATGCATTCCTTTACATATGCACCACCATTTTTTACCGGTAATATGACGGAAAAGGTTATTTCCATATCTTTTTTACGGATAAAAGGATGTTGAAAAGCGATGGGAAATAATATTTCAGGTAAAATTTATAGATCCATTTATGGATATTTTTATTCTTAAATGCTTCAGGGATGAGTTTGTTAAGTTCCTTTTTCTGGTCCTTACCGGTATTGGCTCTTGCAACCAGAAGGGTGTATTCGACCCAGGAGCGTCCTGCAAAATTCCATATCTTGGGGACTAAGGCCTGCCAGTCTGAGCGCTGGTTTAACTGGAGCGCCAGGTAGTCATAAAACCATTGAGGCGTATGGATGTATTTGTCGCGCAGCTTAAAGATGTTATAGCCGAAGTTGTCGCCATGTACGACCTGCCCGCCCATGGCCTTGTTCTGGTAAGCCATCCCTTTTTTTGACCCTGCTGCAATTACAAAAGCATGGTCCGTCAATAATTCGCTGCCATAATTGGGCATCCCTTTTATTTCCAGTAAAATGGAGCGTTCCACCATCAGGCAGCTCCATAACAGGAATGTTGTTGAGAAAAATCCATTAAGATACGCTGCGGCAAACTGGTCAGCAGGCATCAGCTTCACCTCATCTTCCTGCATTGTTTTAAGCAGATGGGTGGTTTTGCCCACAGGTAAATGCAATGTTTTAGCCGCAAATTCGTTTTCGACCATCCAGTCGCCACAGCCGCCGTATACTCCATAACCGGGGTGTTGGTTTAGCAATGCCACCAGGTCTGTGAGCATATGCGGGTAGGCCGGATCATCGTCTGTGATCATGACGATAAATTCGCCGTTGGATCGCCCGATACTGGCATTGAAACTGGCCACCATACCGAGATTGGCATTGTTGGGGAAATATTTTACGCGCGGGTCATTTATCTTTTCAACAGCCTGTTTGCCGGATTGCTCCGTGTCGTTATCTGAAATGACAATTTCAAAATGCGGATAAGTCTGCTCAAGGATGCAATGAAGCTGATTGTATAAGAGATCGGGTCGCTTATAAGTGCTCATGCAAAAACTTACCAACGGCTGATACATGTTACAATGATTATTTGATCCGTTTTAAATAACCTCTCGGCGCTACGCTGATCAATATTTTATTATCGATATCCTTATTGATTTCAAACTGATCATTTTCTGCTAAAAAGGCATCCACAGCGGTCATTGGATTATTACCGATGCTCCAGGGACGTTCCATTCCGGGGATATAATTATTCGGAAGGTTTTCAACAATCGTGTCAAAAACCACGATATATGAATTTAGGGATACCAGGGGGGCATAAAAACGCAATTCATCCAATACATGCGCATGGGTGTGATTGGAGTCCAGTACCACTAATACGGTGCCTTTGCCTGCGGCCGCTTCGCGCACCAGGTTTACGGTTGCTTCATCTACCGAGGAGCCCTGGATCATCTTAATCCGCTTATACATGGGATGCTTTTCGATTTCCCTGCGGTTGTGCTCGCGGATATCTATGTCGATGCCCAGTACTTCACCTTTTCCGATCAATTCGAGCAGGGATGCATAAAAGATCAGGGATCCGCCATGCGCAATGCCGGTTTCGATAATCAGATCCGGCTGTATTTCCCAGATCAGCTCCTGCATGGCAATCATATCCTGGGGGTACTGGATAATAGGGCGTCCCATCCATTTAAAGTTATAGGAGTACTGGGCCTTGTTAGATGCAGTATTGAACGCTGTTGCGGCGTCTTTTAGCGCTTCATTGCTTTCGTAACTGTTTACTCTGTCTTTACATTCCTGTATAAATGCCTCTACCGGGTTGCTCATCGATATTATTTGATTGATTTTAATTTACTGTTATCCCCCCAAAAATGCATGGGCTCGAAATCGGGATAAGGATAAAAGCCCAAATTTAGTTGAATCTTCTTGTTTTTTAAACGAAGATGGTCTAAAACAAATTGCTTTACGGTAACCGGATGGTTGCTGGACACATTTATAATGCCTTCAACGTTTTTCTGAAGGGCAATTTTAACGATGGCCGCTGCTACTTTTTCCACGGGCATAAAATCCCGGGTTTGTTCACCTCCACTCATATTGAAAACGGGCGCTCCTTTTTCCAATGCGGCATCCAGTTGTGGTATCAGGGACTGGGGGTTCTGGCCTTCGCCATACATATAAAAAAGGCGTACCCATTTCAGGGAGAACGTTTTTTGCTTTTGAAAAAGCTCCAGCGCCTTTCTCAGCTCGTTTTTGGCCTGTGCATAAAAATTGCCGGGCAGGGCGGGAAGGTTTTCATTCAGGCTTCCTTCCTGCATTCCATATTCAAAACAAGTGCCCGAAACTGTAATATCGGCTATGCCCTGTTCAATCAGGTCCCAAAGAAACCGCTTATGGGCGGGAAGATTGTTGTCGACATGAAAGGCCTGCTTATAATTGGGTAATCCTTCCCAGGCCAGATGAATGAGCAGGTCTGGCTGTTCAAAATATTCGTATAGATTCAGGGAGGTATTTTGCTGGTGCAGGTCAAAGGCTTTTGCCCGTATCCTTGGATGATCGAAAATGCCGGTACGGCTGATGTTGCGTGCGCTGGCAATAATTTCCACCTCCTGTTCCAACAGCGATTGAATAACGTATTTACCAATGAAACCCGTGGCTCCTGTAACAAGTACTTTTCTCATGTTATCTGCAGCGCGGGAATGGCGGTCACAAATTGTCCGCCCCAGTCTTTAATATACGCCAATTGATTTGTGATTTCTTCCCGGAGGTTCCAGGGTAAAATCAGGACATAATCGGGTTTAGCCTCCTTTAAATGCGCTTCTTCCACTACCGGAATATGACTGGCGGGAAGGAATTTATGCTGTTTATGCGGATTGGCATCCACCACGAAGTCGATGAAATCGCTTTTGATACCACAGTAATTCAGCAGGGTGTTCCCCTTGGCTGCAGCGCCATAGGCCGCAACGGTCTTCCCCGATTTTTTCTGATCCAGTAAAAACTGCAGCAATTCCTTTTTTATGGCAAAGGCTTTTTGCTGAAAATGGGTGTAGTAGGACATATCCTGCATGCCCTTGCCTTTTTCTTTCGCCAGTAATGCGGCTACCTGTTCGGTAACCGGTTTGGTAGGATCTTCCTGGTGTCTGGCATAGATCCGGAGCGATCCGCCATGCGTAGGTAGTTCCTCTACGTCGAAGAGTTCGAGACCGGCGGCTTCAAATATCTGTTTAACGGTGTAAAATGATAAATAAGAGAAATGCTCATGGTAGATGGTGTCAAACTGGTTATTGTCTACCAGCTGCATGAGATGTGGAAACTCCATGGTGATGACGCCGGTTTCTTTTAACAAAAGTTTCATCCCCCCTACGAAATCCACAATGTCCGGAACATGCGCCAGTACGTTATTGCCCAGCAGCAAATCTGCTTTTTTTCCTTCGGTGGCCAACTGGCGGGCAAGACGCACTCCGAAAAAGTCCACCACCGAGGGAACACCTTTTTCAGCAGCTGCTGCCGCTGTATTGGCCGTGGGTTCTACGCCCAATACAGGAATGCCCTTTTCCCTGAAATACTGCAACAGGTAGCCATCATTACTGGCAATTTCAATAACCAGTGCGTCTTTTGTATATTGAAACCGCTGCTGCATCTTTTCTACATAAGCCTTTGCATGTGCCAGCCAGCTGGTAGAGTAGGAGGAGAAGTAAACATAGCTGCTGTCAAAAATGGCATCGGATTTTTTATATTCATCCACCTGTACCAGAAAACAGGCTGGGCAGGTATACACTTTTAGCGGGTAGAAGGTCTCCGGTTCATTCAATGCCTCCTTTGTTAGAAAGGAATTGGAGGCCGGAGAGTTTCCCAGGTCTATAAATACATTGTTTAGTTCAGTTTTACAAAATCTGCAATTCATTGTGTTGCTTTTATAGTAACGGGTGCTGCTGATCGCGCGCGGATAATTCAATCGCTGCCAGCGGCCATTGTATATTTATTTTAGGGTCGTTATACCGGATGCCGGATTCCGACGCCGGTGTATAAAATTCAGAATGACAGTATACCAATTCCACTCCATCGGTAAGGGCCTGGAAGCCGTGTGCAAATCCTTCCGGTATATACATCATTTGTTTATTGGATGCCGAGATTTCGGCACCAAACCACTGCAAATACGTTGCCGAGTTTTTCCTGAGATCAACAATGACATCGTAGGCGGATCCTGCAATACAGCGTACGAGCTTAATTTCTTCATATGGCGGCTGCTGAAAATGCATTCCCCGAACGGTGCCTTTTAAGGCGGTGTAAGAGTGATTCATCTGTACCCATTCCTTGCTGTGGCCGATCTCTGCAAACCGATCTTTGCTATAGGTACGCATAAACCATCCGCGGCTGTCTCCCAGGACTTTTGGCATGATTACAAAACTGCCGGATAACGGGGTGGGGGAAAATATCATAACGCCATATAACGGTTGATCTGGTTAATAGTAAAGGCTGCTGCATGTTCAGCTGGTTGCCGGTACCAGTCGATGGTCCAGTTAATGGCTTCTGCTGCGTTCAATTTGGGCTTCCAGTTTAATTGTTGTTTGGCCTTATTGATACTTAACTGCAACAGGTGAGCCTCATGCGGAGCTCCGGGATCGCTGCCGTCTTTCCAACTGCCGCTTCCCCAGGTAGCAATGGCCTGCGTAACCAGTTGCTGTACGGTAAGGTGATCTGCCGGCTCTGGTCCGAAATTCCAGGCACCACTAAATGAAAGATCGTTATGCAATTTTGCCGCCAGCAGCAGGTAGCCCCCCAACGGCTCCAGTACATGCTGCCAGGGCCTTACGGCAGCCGGATTGCGTACAATAATTTCCTGCTGCATTTTCAGGGCGTTTACAAGATCCGGAATAATCCGGTCTTTACTGAAGTCTCCGCCTCCGATCACATTTCCGGCTCTTACAGCACCAAGGGCTTTCTGATGTTCGCTATAGCTAGCCGTATTGAAAAAAGCGTTCCGGAATGATCCTACCACCAGCTCCGCGCATGCCTTGCTGGCACTGTACGGATCGTATCCTCCCAGGACGTCCTCTTCTGTATAAAGAATCGGCTGCTCCTTATTTTCGTAAACTTTGTCGGTGGTAATGACCAGTACCGTACATTTTCCATTTACTTTTTGCACCGCTTCAAGGAGGTTGGCAGTTCCCGCAACATTTACTTCAAATGTTTCTGCCGGAATTTCATAACTCCGGCGTACGAGCGGCTGGGCCGCCAGATGGAACATATAATCCGGCTGAAAGGCCTCAATGGCTTCAGACAGCCGGTTTCTGCTGCGGATGTCGGCAATAATGCTTGCTTCCGCTGTATACGGCTGTGTGACATTAAAAATACATTGCTCGTTTTCCGGCGCCAGTGCATAGCCTTTTATATGAGCTCCCAGTTCCCTGAGCCATAAAGATAACCAGGTACCTTTGAACCCGGTATGCCCCGTTATAAAGACTTTTTTACCGGCGTAAGCTGCCGACAGCTCCGTTCTATTTACCACACTTTCCATTTCGCATTATTATTTTTCCACATGTCCTCCAGTTCAATCTTATCCCGCAGGGCGTCCATTGGCTTCCAGAAGCCGGTATGTTTAAATGCAGCCAGTTGCGCATCGTTGGCAAGTTGCTCCAGCGGCTCGTCTTCCCACATCATGTTGCTCATATCACCGCGGAGATAGTTAAACACTTCCTGTTTCAAAACGAAAAAACCGCCATTGATCCATTTACCCTCATCTTTGGCCTTCTCGCGGAATGCAGATACATTATCATCGGCGTCTAACTCGAGCCCGCCAAAGCGCGAATCCATCTGAATTGCCGTAACTGTGGCAATCTTATTATGCTGTTGATGATAATTAAGCAGCCGCGGGATATTTACATCGCTGACGCCATCGCCATAGGTAAGCATGAAATCTTCGTTGCCAATGTATTTTTGAACCTGTTGCAGCCTTCCCGCCGTTTTGGTAAGCGCGCCTGTTTCCACCAGGGTTACCTTAAAATGCTCGCTGGAGCTGGCATGATAGGCAATCGAGTTATTTGCGAGGTCTACGGTAAGATCCGCGTTATGAAGGAAATATTGTGTAAAGTATTCTTTAATGATATATCCTTTATAACCGAGGCATACAATAAACTCATTAAACCCGTAATGGCTGTAAATTTTCATAATATGCCACAGGATCGGTTTCCCTCCGATCTCTACCATGGGCTTGGGCCGCACGTCGGTTTCCTCCGATAAACGGGTACCCAATCCCCCCGCAAAAATGACTACTTTCATATTGATGCTGATTTAGCCTGAGTATGGGGGCAAAAATAATTGTTCTTGTGGTGAATTTCATTAGATTTGCCACCGAATGTAAAAAATACCGTCTTAAAATTAACACTTATGAAGGCTAAATCTATGTTATCGCTTTTGTGTACAGTCGTTTTTGTGGTGGTCTTATGGTCCTGCAAAAAAGAAACAGAAACTATTTATAAGGAAAGCACCCCTCCGGCAGACTACCCGATAACAGGTGTATGGCAGGGAAATATTGCCAGCTATACCGTAGATAACGGGTATCAGGACTACACCCTTTTTATTAAATCGGATTCTACCATCAGTACCGAAGGTACGGCACTAGGTGTTCGGCATTACGCAGTGGGCACATGGACCATGAAAGATTCGTTATTTTCTGCCCGTATTAAGACCTTGCTGGGTATTTATTATAATCTTGGAGTGGAGCAGACCTTTACTGCTGTTTTTCACAAGCGCTCGCAAACGTTGAGCAATGGAAAGTGGTTGAATAGCACCTGGGGAAAGGATTCGGGATATTTTAACGTGAAATACGCGAAATAAATATGCGGTTTATTGAGCGGGTTGGCTGCTTTTGTTTACATTATACCAAATTAACCGGATATTGTAATTACTTCTATATTTAACAGATTTCCCAGTTTCCGGATTTTGGAAGCAACATGTCCTACTCCTACGGCGCAATGGTGCGCCGGGCCATACGCATTCCAGTTGTTTACAAAATTTCTTGCTCCGGACGGGAACCGGTAGCGGCTGTTGGTATTGCCGATCTGTAAAACCGGACCTGGTACAGATATGGCTTCTGCTGTCAGCAACAGCAGTTTGCCTTCTTTTGTTTCTGCAACAGACAGGAGGGTTACCGGGCCGTGTTTGACACTCATTTCAACCGATAAGCCCCAGCCTACTTTTCCATGATATACCACCAGCGGGCGTACCTTGGTTTTGCCTTCGGCAATGGCCAGGTGGCCCGGGCCATCGTGCCCCATCAGCACTACATCGTCGTCAAAGTCCATCGCATAATACTCCGTAAACGAACCGCCTGCTCCCAGGCTATCCATGATCTTCATGGCCTGAGCATTTTTGATCTCATATTCCCCGGCTACAGGAATGCCCCGGGTCGTCAGCAGCGAATTGCCCAGGATAATCGAACTCATCGTGTCTTCATTTTCCGCATTTCCCGTGCCCTTGTAATAATAGGCCATAGAGCCAAGCTCGTATTTTTCCACCAGTTTGTCCAGCGCCAGGGATGTTCGGGCTGCACGCAGCAGTTCCGTTTCCTGGCAGTCGGGCTGTACATCAAACAGCTCCCTGAAAAGACCGGCGCGCTCTGTAATTTCCTTTTCTGAAACATTTTTCCGTAAGGCCGAAAGCTCGTCTACCTCCAGCAATTCTATATGGCCGCCAAAGACGGCATACTGCAGGGTAAGGTCGGTATAAATGTCCAGCATGCCACTGTAATAATGTCCCAGGCAGCCCAACCGGTTATGCGCCATTGTATGCGCCACTTTTGCGGCTTCCACCCATTCCCGTATCTCGTTCCAGCAGCTGTCATCCTGATGCAGCATGCCGGTTACCTGGTAAAACTGAATGCCGGTTCGCTTAAATACGTTGGCGATTTCGGGTACCGGGCATGCCGAGCACCAGGCTAGCCATTCGCCGGTCATCTTTGTCCGGTCTTCCATGGCATTAAAGGCCGTATAGTCGATATGCGGGCCGGGCGACAGGTTTAGAATAATGACAGGCACTTTAACGCGTTGTACAGCCGGTAACACCGTGGCTGAAAGCGCATAAGTGGTCACATAAAGAAATATCAGGTCCACTTCTTCCTGCCGGAACCGGCTTCCGGCGGCGAAGGCTTTGTCTACATGATCTACCAACCCGGCATTGACCACAGTCGGGTGAATTGCGCGGATTCTCGTTTCCACTACCCGGAGGTATCCTTCTAGCCGCTGTTGCAGCCCTTCAAACTGGTCCCAGTATGCATCCAGGCCAATTCCCATTAATCCGATTTTTAAAACAGATGCTGGCATATATATTTTTTTATCCTGATCCTTTATATGTATGTTTTTTAATCTTTGCTCCGGAACAAGCGCATGTCATTGAGCCCGTAGTCGAACAGGATATAGCTGTTGCCCGGCGGGTACGCTGTAATACCGTTCCAGCTGTCGGGGCCGGTGTATCCCTGCCGGTATGTTTTATAATGGGGGCCCATTAAATTGCGTAAACTGCCCACCACGGTTACTTCAATCTGGTTCCTGCCCTTTTTTATCAGATCTGATACATCGAGTTGGTAAGGTTCCGCATAGATGATCCCGGCCTTCCGCCCGTTTACACGAACTGCTGCTACAGACCCCTTTAAGGAATCGATGTGTAGAAAATAGCTTCCTTCGGTTGTCAGCGAGTATTCCCTTTTGTAGGCCACCGTATGACCGTACATCGGCAGCCCCTGTTTTTTCCAGCTTCCCGTGTTCAGGGATGCCGGTGCAACGATCTTCCAGCCTTTTTCAGCTGATTCAAGGTTATAATTTCCCAGGATAAAGAGCGGGCCTATCTCTGCATAGATACGCATCGGCTCAATGGCAAGCGAAATCGTATTCGCCCCCGGTTTCAGATAAGGTCCTATTTGTAAAACGGTAAAGGAACGGTCCATCCACCAGCCGGTTCCGGGTGTAATTTTGTAGCCGTTCACCCGGATCGTGTTCCATAAGTGCCCTTGTTCAATCACTGCTCTGAAGTTTTGGGTATTGACGTCCTGATCTATAGCGAAATGATAGGTTACGATAAAGCCGGAACCTCTGGAAAAGGTATCCCGCTGTACAAACCTGGTTTTAAATTGCATCTGATGATCCCAGGGATCTCCGGGGAACCCGTTTTCCTTAAATACCAGTTGTGTGGCGTCTTTGACATGGATATCCTTCTTTTCGGTATCCCGGATCCGGACGTCACAAAAGTCGATCATTAATGTATTTTCCGAAGGCCGCTCCACGCTGATCGCCGTTCCGCTGATTTCCTCTTTTTCCAGGAGCGGGCCATAAACACCGGAAGTCTTTTGTGCGCTGTTTGCAATAAAGAATAACGCACTACCGGCAGGAGGAATATCAAAGGCAAAACGGGTGCCTTGGGCATTTTTGCTTTCCGGGTATTTCAGGATCTTTCCGGTATTAAGATCCATCCGTATGATGGATTTAGCACCACTTACTTCTACATGCCCCGCGGCGGGTTGGGTAAGGTTGGCATTGGATAAAAACAGTAATTGACCATCGCGGATGATGCGCCGGTGGTGCAGGAGGCTGCCATTTTCCATAACGGGTGTGGTCATTTGGATCTTAAAACCCGGAGTCCGGAAAACCTGTTCCATTACCCGGGAATCAAGCTGTGCATAAGCCGTAATGTTTTGCTGACCTTCGGAAAACTGTTCTGCAGAGGTCATGGCCCTGCCATCGATGTGGCTTAGCGGGTTGAAAAGAATCAGTCTTCCGCCACTGGCTACAAATTTTTTTAACAGGAGATAAGTAGACCGGTTTATATTTTCCATTCCAGGAGGAATAACCACCGTTGTATAGGTAGCATTGCCAATCCTGAATTGATTTTTGATGGCGGACCCGTGGTCTTTAATGATATGCTCCGATCCCAGATCATACTCGGCCTGTGCCTTTTCCAGTTTTGTGATAAAGGCCTGGAACCGGTTGCCCGTTTCAAAGAAACGCCCGTTGCTTTTAACACGACTGTGATACATCCAGGCAGTGGATGTTGGTTCAAGGATCAGTACGGTATTTTTTTGAACGCCGCGGGAAAGCACATAGGACAACCGTGCAAAGTACGCATTGAGCGGCTTGTAAAAAGGCCACCAGGAATTTTGATAAGAAAAAGTGGTGGGATAGTCATATTTCCGGGCCCCGGCCATGCTCATCCAGGAGAGGTGTTGGTTCATGAAATTAACACCCAATGCAGCCTGCCAGTCGCCCAGCCGTTTCATATCCCTGAAGGTTAAATCCCAGCCGGCCCCGCCATAGGTTTCGCAAAGCGTCCGTTCCTTTCCCAGCTGGTTGGCCACACTGGATAACTCCTTTACGGAGCGGATATTTCCAAACTGCGCATTCGGGCTGGACTCATTGAACTGGTTAAACAGCATGTCGATTCCGGGTTGGTCGTGCCAGGCATACATGGCCATATTGTCGGGACCTTCGCCTGGGTCGGGCCAGCCATGTTCCCAATAGTGGCCGGTCCATTTCAGCTGATTTTTTTGGGTAAAGGCCTGCATGGGTTTCGACCACCGGTCAATGAATAACTGGAGCAGGGTTTCCTGGTAATTGTGCCGGATTTTTTGCCAGTCGCCGGTTTCTTCAAAAAGTGAAGGCAGGTGCGGCACCAGGTCGTATCCCCATTTTTCACTGAACACGGCAAAAAGATCCGGGGTCCACCGCGTAGTCTGACTGCCATGTGTGGGTATGCTGGGCTCGTCGGAGAAGGTTCCGGGCACCGTTTTCCCAAAAGCGTTTCCAAATGCTTTTTTATAAGGGCCAAAGGTTACATCAATAAATTTTTCTGTAACGCCTTTCACCAGGAGGTCCACCAATGGATAATCCGGTGGGCCCACCATACCGGCCTGTTTGGCATAATTAAGTTTCCGGAACAGATAGTAGTTGCCCTTTGTGTTTTTTTGCTGTGCTGCATGGGCGGTAATGTCTGTAAACCGGTCCCGTTCTTTTTTTAAGCAAATAAAATAAGCGTTTCTGTCTTGCGGTATGGTATCTGTTTTAACCAGCTGAAGCATCTGGCCCTGGTTATAGGAAGCGGGCATCTGGTCTGGTACCAGGCCGCCGGCAAACCCCGTAGGGTAGGAGTTTTCGTCGTAGATCCACACATGCATGTCTAACGCAGCCGCTTTTTGAACAGCATGCTTATACAGGTGCAGCCAGTCTTCGCTAAGGTATTCAGTAATCAGCCCGGGACGGGGATGTATAAACACACCACCAAAGGCATTGGCTTTAAACTCCTGAAGCATGGAATCGATGATACCGGTGGTCACTTTTGTGTTCCATACCCAGAGGGGGGCCGTCTGGAACTCCTTACCGGGATTAGTGAAGTTACTGCGGATGGTTGAAAAAGAAACGGGAGGAACGGGCTTCCGCAACGACTGTGCCTGCAGGCCGGTTGCAAAGAGCAATGCAAAAAAGAATACGGGCACCGTGCTGTCTATGCTTTTCCTGTGGTTTATTTTTATCGCAATCATTGAATCATGGCATTTTTACCGGAATACAAAGATCCGGGATGTTATGCGCCCCGTCAATATCTAAAATGATCTTTAACCTGTATTTTTTGATAAATTTGAAACCCCATGGACAACTATTACAAATATCTCCCTACCAGCAACCAGGATAAAAGCTGGGGGTTATACGTTGTGAACGTCGGGCGTACGCGGATCGCAAAGGCGCAGTGTTACCCCGCCGGCGATCATCCCTCACATCACTATTTTAAATGGGAAGATGGCCGTGTGCTGGATGAATTCCAGCTGATTTATATATTAAACGGCGAGGGGGTATTTGAATCAAAGAGCTGCCCGCTGATACCGGTGAAATCCGGAACCCTGCTGATGCTGTACCCGTATGAATGGCATCGTTTTAAACCCAATAATGATACGGGCTGGGAAGAGTACTGGATCGGATGTAAAGGTAGCATCCTGCAAAATATCTATAACCGTCATTTTTTCCCCAAAGAAACGCCGGTATATTACCTGGGGATCAACGAATCGGTGATCGGCTTATTTACAGAGGTGATTGAACAGACAAGGTCCGAAAAGACGGGCTACCAGCAGTTGGTGTCCGGGATGTTGCTGCACCTGTTTGGAAAAATATTCGCGTTGTCCAAACAATTGCAGTTTGATAAGAAAAATAAACATGAGGAGATGATCAGCCGGGCCATGTCCGTAATGCATGCCCATGTTCATTCGTACCTCTCGTTTGAAAAACTGGCGGGTGATTTTTGTACCAGTTACTCTTCGTTCCGGAAAGTGTTTAAGTTATATACCGGTATGTCTCCGCATCAATACTTTCTGCAGTTAAAACTGAATAAGGCAAAGGCGTTACTCATGCATTCTGATGCTTCTGTTAAGCAAATAGCGGATGAGCTGGGTTTTGAATCGGCCTATTCTTTTTCCAGGATTTTTAAGGCTAAGACCGGTGACGCTCCCAATCATTTTAAGAAAAAATTCCGGCCTTAATGGTATTTATCGCTCCCTTACTAAGGTTACTGGCCCCAGCAAACCGGAGCTGATCAGCGGGTCATTCTTTTTATAAGGATTAAACGTGGTGAATGTAAAACGATTGCTGGTGCGGGGTTTCCCTTCCAGCAACCATGACGGCCACCTGCCATCTTTAACGCCGTCATCAGGAAATTGCTGGTCTCCGATCAGCCGGTTGATCCAAAGGTTGGCTACACTGACTTCCAGCAAATTATTTTTTTCTTTGAGCCATGGCGCCACATCGACCCGCCAGGGAACCGTCCATAATACACCGAGGTCCTTCCCGTTTAATCGCACACTTGCCAGGTATTTTACATCTCCGAGGTCCAGGTAAGCCGGACCTTTTTTATTGAACAGGGCTGGTGCGTCAAATGTTTTCCGGTATACGGCGATGCCAGAATAAAACCGGATGCCCTTGTCCGCGTTGTCTTTCCAGTCGGTCAGGCTGTTGAATGTGGTTTGCGCCGGACCGCCCCATTTGGGATCGAATGAAACACTCCAGCTTCCGGTAAGCGTATCGGTTTGCGGTGCATTGCTGATTGGGGTGATGGTGGTGGTTGGCAGATCTGTAAAAACAACAAAATAGCTTTGCTCGGGCAGCAACGATATGTCCATGACTATCTGTTGTCCTGTTCTTTGGAGTGCATGAACAGGCATGAATGTGCCGCGGAGCGGATCCCATAACTCTGCCTTTTTTTTGCCGGTTCGAAACCGGCAGGAGGCCGTGCGGAAATCTTTTGTGGTATTCGAGATAAAAAAGAGGTCTGCCTGGATCAATTTCCGCTGTGTATAACGGATGGGCTGATCACTGCTGAAATTTTCACTGATTTTTTCACCCTGGAGTATGCCGGCCAACACTTCATAATTACAATACAGCTGGTCCATTTGGTGTTCCAGTGCTTTGCCCCATATCAGCTGCCCCTTGCCAACTTTACGTTTTGTTATAGCTGCCTCCTGAAGCAACGGTCCCCACAAGGCTGCAACCTGTTTTTGTATGACGGCATCACTCAGCGGATAACCGGAAAGACCCGGTGCTTTTTGAGGCGGGGGACCAACAACCGTGGCGCCCTGCGCAATAAGTGAACTGATTTTCTGAAGCAATGATTCCGACATTGCTGGGTACCAGGGCAGTACCAGCAGGTAATAAGAGGCTCCGCCGGGAAAACAGATTTTGCCGTTCTGCACCCAGGCTTTCTTTAGCAGGCCGGGCGGACAAGCGTCAAAATTGTATCCCTTCCGGTCTTTCAGGTCGTTATTTCCTTTTAATGCGGATGCCGGGGGAGTGAAGACAAAGGGGGCTTCCTCCGGAGTCAGATACAGAATGTCTGCTACCGTATTGCCCTGTTGCAGTAAATAGGAGCAACGTGCTATATATTGATGATAGCTTCCCACCATAGGCCACCAGGTTTGATTGCGGTTCCATTGTACACCGTACGGTCCCATCGTCATACCTGGTTTTAAAGAATCGGGTAGCGGCTGGCTTTGATAGGTATGGTAAAAAAAATGATTGATTCCTGCGGCAAACGCCCAGTCGCCCTGGTTTTTCATGGATCCCGGGTATTGCTTCCATGCCTCGTTGTTTTGTGCGGTAAATGCCTCTGCTGCAATTACCGGCTTCCCTTGCAAATGCCCCAGTGACGAAGCTTCCACACAGCTGAATTGTGTATTGAATCCAAAGCCGCTGCTCCAGAATTCACACATGGGAATATCCGCACAGGCCCCCAGCTCCAGGTCCGCAGTAGGATTCATATCGTACGGTTCAATGGATAACTGTAGCCCGTTGCGATGGGCGTATTTTTTAACATATAATGCATGGCGCTCCAACACCAGGTCCATGGCTGTTTTACGTAAATCCCACAAAAACCGATCGCTGATTGCAGCGTTTCCAATGATCCGGCCGGCATACACGGGATAAAAAGGGAGGGGGTCATACCCGCGCCGCTTTATGAATTCCTGCCGGAAGTTTTTTGTCCAGTTTTGCGCGCCCATTTCCCAGCTGTCTATGTGGAGCGCTTTAAGTCCTCCGGCCTTCCTTTTGTTAACAGGCCCTATTGCTTTCAGAATCTTGCCTACATAAAAGTTTAAATGCCGGCTCAGTGCAAGGGTGTCAAATTTGTCGGCTTCGAACCCTAATCCCGGCAACGGCGCCGGCCTGGTTCCTGCTCCATTGTTACGTACTCCAAAACGCATAACCGTCCAGGTGCCGGAAGAGGGCTTCCAATGGAGTTTTCCGTCTGCGGTGAAACGGTCTGTAAGGTCGATCACTGTTGCCTTTTGAATAGCCGTGCCTTCGGAGGCGTTGTTGCCGGAAACGGGTATATAATAGGCCGGTACATTGTTGGCGGAGCTAAAGGGCGCGCGATAATAAAGTGCCCGGTTATCAATATCAGAGATGTTTTCGCCCGGAGCAGGTGTTGGGAAGGCAAGCACTGCTACATCCTTATAAAAGTTATTGCGTATCCTTGTGAGCCCGGGTGTTAAAGCCCCGTCGCCAAAGAAAGGACGCTTGGGCGGCGGAACGGGTAACAACAAAGGACCCGGATCGTTTGCGGTCACATTAATGCTGCTGCTTACCAGGTGCTGCATGGAAAGTTCCGGGCTGACCCAGGGCCCGCCGCTGCCTGCCCAACCGGGTCCAATACCTAGGGTAACAGCAATGCCTTGTTTTTCCGCTTCGTTCTCAAGTTGTTTAAAAAGCAATAACCATTCCTTGCTGAGAAAATTGACCCGCCCCCTGGGAACGCCGACATTTACTTCAAGAAATATAACGTGCCCGATGCCTGCTGCTTTCATGGCGCTCAGATCCTCCCTGATGCCCTTTGCGGAAAGGTTACCATCCATAAAGTACCAGTACACACCTGGCTTTGCGGCATCCGGGGGATTTATAAAACCGGTCTTCAATTGCTCAAGCGCATTCTTTTTTTGTTGTGCATCAGCGGTGCCGCAAAGGCAAACAGGTGCAATCCAGAGAAACAGAAGGTAAATATTCCGGTACATCGCAATCGTTTTAACCAAACATTCAAATGATCTATCAAAATAATCGATCCATATGAATTAACCGTCATGTACTGTCATGCAATAATAATTGCTACCTGTGGGACACGGTATGCGGAGGCTCCTGTTTTATCGGGTGCCTGCGCGGGGCTGGCAGTTTGATGAAAGTAAAGCGATGCCGTTTGCCCGGCCAACGCCGCATTGCTGCGGGGGTACCCTGCCTCGTGCGTTTATTAAACCGCAGTTTCCAGCGCATAAATCAGCATCGTTGCGAGAGCATGAAGCCGGATTTTCCAAGATGATTGCTACGCATTATGAGATTATGCCGGCGTGGCAAGGATCTGTAAAAAGCGCTCCAGTCCTTTGCGTTTTTCTTCATCAAGGATATAGCTGAGGTCCTGTGAGTAATACTTTTTGAGATCATAGATGCCCTCCGGTATCCGCGCAATCACCTCATCCAGGTGGTCCAGGCCGTAAGCGTTGGCTTTATCAAATTCAGTGATAAAATGATCCGGTAGTTTCCGGGTACTTACCCAGGCGGCAAAAACGAAGGGCAGGCCGGTTGCGTTTTTCCATTCCCCCGCCAGATCATAAATGTATTCAAATTTTGTACGTTGCTGCAAGGCCCGGTCGCCAATGACCAAACCCGCAGTAGTACCCTTTATCTCGTTGAGAAACGACTCATTGCGGGCATCGACGATCTCCGGCTGGATCTTCCAGTGGTTTTGAATCAGCCACCGGCATAGGGCCACCGACGACCGGCTTTGATAATCGAGGTGAATTTTTTCCACCCGTTCAAGAGGGACCTGGCTGAATACGCAAACGGAAGCGACGTTGCCGATGGCACCGATGCAGTAGTTGCCGTTGATATAGTACTGCGGCAGCTTTTGTGTAATGGCTACCGGAACCAATCCCACATCAATCTGGTCATTCAGCAGCAGCTCCGCCAGTTTTGCGGGTACGTCTTCGATCAGTTCAATCTTTTCTGTGATGGGGGGAAACTGTAAACCGTATAAAAGGGGTCTCGTATTGAGGTAATTAATTATTCCAACTCTTATCTTTTCTTCCACGCCGAATCCTTTATTTTTGTGCAAAATTAATTTGTTTCAGGCTTAAAATTCAATGTTTGGCGTTAAACTTTAAACCTGGAACCTCAAACCTGGAACTTTAAGTATGTCTTTAACAGCAATTTCGCCGGTAGACGGCCGTTATCATAAACAGGTACAGCAACTGCAGGAATATTACAGTGAATATGCACTGATCAAATATCGTGTGATTGTGGAAATCGAGTATCTTTTTTTTCTGGCGGAAAAGAAATTTCTGAAATTATCCGCTGCGGCAAAAAAACACCTGCGGGCGGTGATTGAAAATTTCGGTACCGATCAGGCAAAAGCGATTAAGGAAATTGAGAAAACAACCAATCACGATGTAAAGGCGGTAGAGTATTTTCTGAAAGCGGAACTGGACAAAACCGATGCAAAAGAAGCGAAGGAATGGATCCATTTTGGGCTTACCTCGCAGGATGTGAACAATACAGCCATTCCAATGCTATGGAAAGGCAGTATGGAGCAGGAGCTGGTGCCTGCTTATGTTAACCTGCAGTCGCAACTGAAGGAGTTGGCGAAACAATGGAGTGATGTATCGATGCTGGCTAAAACCCACGGACAGCCTGCTTCTCCTACCAAGCTCGGAAAGGAGTTTATGGTTTTTGTAGAGCGAATCGATAACCAGGTGCAGCAATTCTCTTATATCCCTTTTGCGGCTAAATTTGGAGGTGCCACCGGTAATTTTAACGCCCACCATGTGGCTTACCCCAAAATGGACTGGATCAAGTTCGGGAATGAATTTGTAGATGAGGTCCTGGGATTACAGCGGATGCAATACACTACCCAGATTGAACACTACGACAATCTGGCGGCGCATTTTGATGCGATCAAACGGATAAACACGATCCTGCTGGACCTTTGCCGCGATATATGGACCTATATCAGTATGGATTATTTTAAACAGAAAACCAAGGCCGGAGAAGTGGGCTCTTCTGCCATGCCGCATAAGGTAAACCCGATCGATTTTGAAAATGCGGAAGGTAACCTGGGTATTGCGAATGCATTGCTTGAGCATCTTTCGGCCAAGCTTCCGGTGAGCCGTCTGCAACGGGATCTTACAGACAGCACGGTATTGCGCAATATCGGAGTGCCGGTGGCTCACACCATCATTGCCATCAAAAGTATTGAAAAAGGGCTGGGCAAACTGGTGCTGAATGAAGCCAAACTGAAGCAGGACCTGGAAGATAACTGGGCCGTGGTAGCCGAAGCCATACAAACCATTCTGCGCAGGGAAAAATATCCCAATCCGTATGAGGCATTAAAAGCGCTTACAAGAGGAAAGGCCGGCATCACCAAAGCCGCCATTCATGCATTTATAAAGGGATTGAAGATCTCTGCTGATCTGAAGAAAGAGCTCCGGCAAATTACCCCGCATAATTACACAGGGATCGTGGCAAAGTACTAAAAAGAGATCCTACAGGTTGTCATACCAATTAGTATCAGCTGCCACAAGGCCCATATTGGTGATGTTTTTTTCGGAAACAGGAGTGACGGGTGTGCAGGCCTTCTTTTTATCGGCGTTGCGCTTTACGTGAGCGATCCTCCGTGGTTTCCGGGTGTTTTTCACTATTCTAAGTTTTTTTTGCTGCGTTATCACCACACCTCCAAGCTTACCTTCAAGACATTGAACCGGCAGTGCAGGAAGTTGAGGCACGGCTGTTGTAAACGGATTGGCATCCGGCGTTATCTTCGCTGATCGCTTAACCCCGCCTGTTACGGTGAGAACGCTCTGCGTGTCTTTTTGAGGTGCCTGTGCGCTCCCTTTCAGGGATAGGGCAAAAAGCAATACAAAAACAGCAGCGATCTTTTTCATAGATGGCCATCCGGAGCGGGCGATATGCCTGGCAGCCATGTAAAGGCCTGTATCATACTCTACGGTTAGCTGCTTTTCAGTAAACCGCCCGCATATTTTCTGCGATTGATATTGTACCAGGTAGGCCGAAATTTCACCGGGTGTCATATTTGTAAAATTCACGACGGTTTTGCAGCAGGTGTTGCAATAACGGCCGTTTTCACCGGGATGCATGGTTTCCCAGTTTTCATGACAGGGCGTTGGAATCTGAATTTTCATAGCTGTTATTTTTTCTGATGGCTGATTACAATGATGCCCGTGGTGATGATTTCTTTCCTGGTAATGGAACGATCGCTTTTCAAAACCGGCAGCCGTTCTGCTTTGTAGGGCGTTTTCTTTTTTACGGGTTCCGGTTTGGGTGGGCAGACCGCTATTTTTCCGACTACTCGCTCCGGGGCTGCGGTTACCGAATCTTTCCCTGAGGTTTTGGTGGCGGTTTGTGCCTGCGGATCCTGGCTGAATGCAAAAAACAATAAGAACACTGCTGCCAGTTTTCGTGTGTAACCAAGGGCAGATTGCCATACCGATTTTGTTAAAGACAGGAGCGTTGTCTTTTGGATGGTGAGCTGGCTTGCTGTAAGCCGTCCGCAAACCCGCTGTGAGCGATGCGCCTCAAGATATGCACGGATGGCCGCCGGACTCATACCCGTAAAATCGATGACGGTTTTGCAACAGGCACTGCAGAAACGCCCTTTTTCTTCAGGCTGCATATGTTCCCAGTTCTCTTGGCAGGGCTCAGGAATGATGATATTCATAACTGCTGTTTGTGGAAAGATGCGGTTATGAATGAAATTACATACGGCCTGCCGTAAAAAATAAAAACGGCTCAGTGTCTGGAAAACCGGCGGAACGTTATTCTTCTTTTACCCGGGAAGGAGTGTCTTTACCGGCAATAATAGAGTGTGCGCTGATTCCGATGGACCGGATGATTTCTGTCATATTGGCGAGGTCCAGGGTTTCTACAGCATCGCTGGGCTGGTGATAATGTGGTTCATTGTCCATTTTTGAAGTAGAAATGGTGTGGGCCGGAACACCCAGTTTTGCAAGTGTGGCATTGTCGGAACGATAAAACAGGTTTTGATCGGGGTAGGGATCGGGATGAAATTCAAAACCCGTTCCGGACAGGTTTTGCTGAAGAATCGTGCCCAGCGAAGATTTCCCGAAGCCGGTGATGTATGCCGAGTTCTTTCCCCATTTGCTATCGGTACCGATCATTTCAATGTTCAGCATTGCTGCAATTTTAGACGGGTCCAGTTGCCTGCTGAAATATTGGGAACCAAAGCCCCCGGATTCTTCGGCAGTAAAGGCTACAAAAATGATGGAGCGCTCGTTGTTTTTTAAAGCAGCAAAATGATCTGCAAGCATGATTACGGCCGTTGTTCCGGATGCATCATCATTGGCGCCATTGTAAATGGAATCGCCGTTCACGGGCTTGCCAATGCCAATATGATCATAATGGGCAGAAAAGATTACATATTCATCTTTACGTGACGTTCCCGGAAGCAGCCCGGCCACGTTGGCAAGTTTGTGCTCTGTAATCAGGTGTGAGGCCTTGATAGTGTACGTTTGCAGCGCCGGTTTGCCCAGTATAAAAACTGTAGAACCCGCCCGTTTAAAAAAGTTCCGTTTAAAGAAGACCAGCCGCTTAAAGTCGGAGGCAAAACTTTCATCTACCAGTACAATGTTATTCTTGCCATTGTTAACAGTTGTAGATGCTTCGCGGAAGAGCGAGCTGCCTGCCGGGATTGCGCTGATGGCATACCCCGATTTTTCTGTTACTTCCAGTTCCGGTTCACCGGTGATCACGATCACATTATCTTTTGAAACATCCTTTTGATCCACCCGTGCGGTAAGTCCTCTGAATGCTGCACTGTACACCACAAAGGGCTGCAAAAAGGAATTACCCTGTAAGGGTTGCAAGCCGCTTTTCTTAAAAGAGGCTGCAATAAAATCGGCAGCTTTATCGATTTCGGGGGAATAAACCGTCCGTCCTTTCATTTCGTCGGCGGCAAGAAAGCGGATGGTCTTTTCCACCGCAGCAGCGTTGAAGGTGCTTTGGGCCGATAAATGTAGAACCGGGATCAATGCCGGGAAAAGAAGCCTGAAAATGCGCATGCGTATGATTTTAAAAAGAAAGGTAGTAAAAAATGTGATTGCGGCGGCAACGGCAGCCGGTCATCAGGAAAAATTGTTCCTGCAGATCGTATGCAAAAAATGAACAGTCTCTGCCTCGGGAAATCGCGCGGAGCCCAGGCCGTAGTGCAACGCAAAGACCAGCGAAATCATCCGCGTAACCAGGAGCAAAAATTAACCGGTATCATGCGTTTGTTACTGATGGATCTCACTGCTGAAGTGAAACTCGATATCGGGGTTATTGGTAATTTCGGTATTCAGGAACCACTCGCTTTGTGCCAGGTACACCATATTGCCATCCTTGTCTTCGCCGGTATTGGTTTGTTTAAATTTTCCAAAGTCTTCCAGCTTTTTGGAGTCCTTGCTGGTAAGCCAGCAGGCTTTGTAAAAAGGCAAGGCCCTGAACTCGACGGAAGCTCCGTATTCATGCAGGAGGCGGTACTGGATCACTTCAAACTGGAGTTCTCCTACACAGCCTACAATTTTCCGGGTACCTCCAAATTGGGTAAACAACTGTGCTACTCCTTCGTCTGTCAGCTGCAGTAACCCTTTCTCCAGTTGTTTGGTTTTCATGGGGTCTTTATTAACAACCTCTTTGAAAATTTCTGGGGAGAAGGAAGGAATCCCGGTAAAATAGAAATTTTCCCCTTCTGTTAACGTATCACCGATCTTAAAGTTCCCGGTATCAAATAAACCTACCACATCGCCGGCATAGGCATCCTGGATGATGCTTTTATCCCGGGCCATAAAGGAGTAGGGATTACTAAAGCGTACATCTTTATTTAAACGCACATGGTGAAAATATTTATTGCGTTCAAACTTCCCCGAGCAAACCCTGAAAAACGCGATCCGGTCGCGGTGTTTGGGATCGAGGTTGGCATGAATTTTAAAAATGAACCCGCTGAGTTTTTCTTCTTCCACATTCACTTCCCGGGTGGTGGTTTCGCGGCTTTGCGGTGGTGGGGCAATGCGGATAAAGGTGTCCAGCATTTCCTTTACTCCAAAGTTGTTGATGGCGCTTCCAAAGAATACCGGCGAAACTTTAGCAGCCAGGTAATCGGCCACATTCAGTTCGCCATTCACGCCATCCACCAGCTCTACATCCTCCCTCAGGATGGTCGCATCGGTCTGCCCCAGCCGGCTATCCAGGATGGGGTCTTGAATGTCTGAAATGGCCAGTGTGTCTTCTTCCTCGGCCTTGGTATTGGCGGTGAACAGCCGGATGTTTTTGTCGTAAAGGTTGTATACGCCCTTAAAATCCTTCCCGCTGTTGATGGGCCAGGTCATGGGGTGCAGGGAAATATTCAGTTCTTTTTCGATTTCTTCCAGAAGGTCGAACCGGTTCTTTCCATCGCGGTCCATTTTGTTAATGAATACGATCACCGGTGTGTCACGCATCCGGCACACTTCCATCAAACGGCGGGTTTGTTCCTCAACGCCGTTCACACTGTCTACAACGAGGATTACGCTATCTACGGCAGTAAGGGTACGAAACGTATCCTCTGCGAAGTCCTTGTGACCCGGTGTATCCAGGAGATTGATCAAAATATTCTGGTATTCAAAACTCATTACCGATGTGGCTACGGAGATTCCCCGTTGCCGCTCGATTTCCATAAAATCCGATGTAGCTGATTTCTTTATTTTATTGCTCTTTACAGCACCGGCAACCTGGATGGCTCCGCCAAATAAAAGGAACTTTTCTGTAAGCGTGGTCTTACCGGCGTCCGGGTGACTAATGATTGCGAAGGTGCGCCGGTGCATGATCTCCTCGTGATACTTCATAAGGGCGCGAAGATAGGAAGGTTTCGGGTTTTATGTTAGGTTTTTGCCGTTGAAGCCCGGAAATACTGCGGGGTCGTTGCGTGTGCATGGGGCCGGGAAGCCACCGCTTGTTTGCGGGCAAAAAACCGGCGGCTTCAATGGGTAGGCCTCTTTGTGCCTGTATTGTTGAAACCCGGCAGCCTTTATCTCTTTGTTTTCTTTTGGGTTCCGGTGGTTCTTTTTTTAGCGGAAGCTGTCTTTTTTTCGGGAGCTTTCTTAACGGATTGTTTTGTAGTGGCTCTGCCGGAGGTACGGTTTTTTTTTTGCAGGCGCGGCCTTTACTGTTTTTTTTGCAGGATGCGGCGCTGGTTTTACAGTGGATTCCGGCATAGCCGTTGCTGCAGCGGTCCGGCTTTCGGTTTCTTCCTCACCACCGCTTACCTGGTTCTGCATGTAGTCTCCAAAAAAATCATAGGCCTTACGCGCCATATTATAAATATTGGAGTTCATTTTATTGCCCAGAATGATGATTACCGCTTTTTCATCCAGGAGCCTTCCAAAAGCGGGTGTAAAGCCATGCCATTTTCCGTTGTGGTAAATCACATTTTTGCCATTAGGCAAATTCAGCATCCGCCAGCCCAGCCCATAATTATGGATGGACGGTTTTTCATGGCTGTGTGGCTGATAAGCAGAATCGAGCAGCGATTGCCGGATAAAGCCGGGATTGTATAATGCCTGGTCCCATTTAAACATATCTTCCGGCGTGCTGTAGATATTTTTATCGCCATAGGTGTTGTCAAACTGATCATTAACCCAAAGCGCCCCCGAGGGCTTGTACGACATAATTACCTTGCCGCTGTCTGCAGGAGTATACACAAATGAATGGTGCATCTGCAGCGGGTCAAAAATGGTTTCTTTCACGTATTGCGGGAATTTTTTTCCTGTCACCTTTTCGACGATTAACGCCAGTAAAACAAAGTTGGTGTTGCAATAAGCAAAACGGCTGCCGGCTTTAAACATGGGAGCCGGTTTATATTGTTCAAGGAAATGCAATACATCCTCATTAGAGATCATCTGCTTGGGGTTCCATTTGGTTTTATCTTCCATTACAGAAAGATAATTGGGAAGCCCGCTTCTATGCGACAGCAGTTGTTCAACGGTAACAGTGGGATAGGGGAACGCAGGAAAATACCGGGTAACCGGGTCCTGCAAACCAATCCTGGAATCCTGGACTAACTTCAGCACCGTAACGGCAGTAAACGGCTTACTGGTGGATGCCAGGTGAAACTGTGTTTGCGCATCGATGGTATCGTTTTTCCTGTTGGGATCCCGGAAGCCATGGTAGGATTCATAAAGTATATTGCCTCCCTTTGCGACAAGGATTCCGCCGTTAAATCCGCGTCGGATCAATGCCGAATCAAAAAAGTCGCTGAGCACTTTCTGATAGCGCGCCTTATCCGCTTCTGTCATTTGTTCCACATCAAAAGAAAGGGCGTTGGATTGTATATCTTCCGTTTTGTCTTTCTGGGCCTGTGTTTTCGACTTACAACCAATCGTTAATAATGTCCATGCTATAATAACTGCAACAACTCTCAAGGTACAAAGATTTTTAAAGGAACAAATTTAACCGTATCTGCCACTGCATAAAACTAATGTTCCTAAAATTTTAATTTTTGTTAACTTATTTGGATATTTGCTCGTATGACAAATAAAAAAGAGACCAGTTACCCGAAAGAGAAAATCCGGATTTTGTTTCTGGAAAATATCAGTGATTTTGCTGTACAACGTTTTAAAGACGAAGGCTATTCGAAGGTAGAAAAACTGTCGAAAGCACTCTCAGAAGAAGAACTGATCAAGGAAATAAAGAATGTACACATTCTGGGTATCCGGTCTAAAACACATATTACTAAAAAAGTATTGGATGCGGCAGAAAAATTGCAAGCGATTGGCTGTTTTTGTATTGGAGTAAACCAGGTTGATCTGGCGGCCGCCACTGAAAAGGGCGTAGTGGTGTTTAATGCACCGTACAGTAATACCCGTTCGGTTGCAGAACTGGTGATTGCCAATTCGATAATGCTTATCAGGAGATTACCCGATAAAATCAAAGCGGCACATGAGGGCATTTGGATGAAGGACTCCAAAGGTAGTTATGAATTAAGAGGTAAAACACTGGGTATTATTGGTTATGGAAATATTGGTTCACAGGTAAGTGTGCTGGCGGAAGCTATGGGAATGAAAGTGTTGTTTTATGATGTGGAAACCAAACTGCCATTGGGGAATGCCAAGGATGCGAAAACACTGAAAGAGCTGTTACAGCAATCGGATGTAGTAACCCTGCATGTTCCGGATAACCCGCAAACAAAAAATCTGATCACAAAAAATAATCTGAAGTATTTTAAGAAAGGAGCGATTCTTATTAACTATGCACGAGGAGAAGTGGTAAACCTGGATGACCTTGCTAAATTTATGAAAGAGGGCCATATCAGTGGCGCTGCGCTGGATGTGTTTCCCTGGGAACCGGAAAAGAACGGTGATAAGTTTACCAGTCCGATGCAAAACCTACCCAACGTGATCCTGACACCGCATATCGGAGGAAGCACAGAGGAGGCACAGGAAAATATTGGTGTGGATGTAAGTTCCAAGCTGTTTAATTTTATTGAAAAGGGAATCTCTAACGGATCTCATACGGTTCCGGCCCTGGCATTGCCTTCCCAGGAAGGGGTACACCGGATTCTTCATATTCACTATAATAAACCCGGTGTTCTTTCAGAGATCAATACGCTGTTGTCGAACAACAATATCAATATTACCGGGCAATACCTGAAAACAAATGATGAAATAGGCTATGTTGTGCTGGATGTGGAGAAAGGTGTATCGAAAAAAGCAGCATCGATTCTTAATAATGTAAAGTATACCATTAAGACGAGGCTCGTTTACTAAAACAGCGTGTCAGGTGAGTATTCCGGCTCAGAGAAAGAATTGTTTAAGGATTGCCGTTCCTCTTTTCAAAGGGCGCGTGTTTTTGATACAAAAATTTTGACCGGAGCATGGACTATGATCTGATTCTGGGTAACATTACCCGGCACACTCCACTAAATAAAAAAGAAACAAATCTGTTTCTTTCTGTTCTTGAGTATTCGGAAGTCAGGAAACGCACCTGTTTGCTTAAGGCGGGAAGACCCTGTAACGTAATTTACTATGTACACTCCGGTGCACTAAGAGCTTTTTATATCGATAAAAACGGTAAAGAATCTACCGTGATGTTTGCAACAGCAGACTGGTGGATTACCGATATGTATTGTTTCCTGAACCGAAAGCCGGCAATGACCTGTATCGAAGCCACCGGCGATAGCTGTGTGTTTCAATTGTCGAAAGATGACCTGGATCGCCTTTTTGAAGAAGCTCCGAAGTTTGAGCGTTTTTTCAGGATCCTGATGCAGAATGCCTATACCAGGGAGCAGCTGCGGATCATTGATAATTTATCGTTGTCTGCTGAAGAAAAATATGATAAGTTCCTGACCAAGTACCCGCAGATTGTAAAGCAGGTAACGCAAAAACAAATTGCCTCCTATCTGGGAATCACCCCGGAGTTTTTAAGTTACATCAGGAAGAATAAGGTTTTGCGCAGCATTTCTTAAACTATCTTAATTTTTCATAACATAGCTGTGGCTTTTCTTTGTGAAAAACAATTACTATGTTGATACTTATTGCGGGGCCGTACAGAGGCGGCACAGATGATGATCCGGTGCTGATGCAGCAAAACCTGGATCGCCTGGAGGCAGCGGCATTGCCGTTATTTGAAAAGGGGCATGTGCCGATGATCGGCGAATGGGTGGCGCTTCCCTTGCTGCGTCTTGCCGGATCTTCGGCACCCGGTGATGCCATCTGGACGCAGATCCAGTATCCGGTCGCGCACCGGTTGCTTGATAAATGTGATGCGGTATTGCGCCTGGAAGGCGCTTCTGCCGGAGCAGATCAGGATGTCCGTATTGCGCTTGAAAAGGGATTAAAAGTATACTACAGACTGGAAGATGTGCCTGCTGCGGACTAACCGGTTGTTAAATAATGAAAAAAGCCTCCGTAAGGAGGCTTTTTTTTATTGAACTTCGGTGACTTTGATTGTATTCGTATGCAGTTTCAAATGAACCGGGGTACTGCCGGTGCTTACGGCGGTATCCCCACGTTTCAGGAATCCATTTTTTTTCAGGATATTGATCTGGTCTGCAAAAATGGTATCCAGATCATGCTGGTCATCGTCATAGAAAAAAGCACGGATACCCCAGCTCAGGCTAAGCTGATCAATAAGTGTATGGCTCTTTGTAAATACATACAAAGGCACTTTAGGCCGGTAGCTGCTGAGCATAAAACCGGTATAGCCACTCTGCGTCATACCGATCAATGCGTCGGCCCTTGTGTCCTTAGCCAGGTTACAGGCGTTATAACAAATGGCATCACTGGAAAGCGATGGAGAGTGCGGCTGTGGCTGCAACTCATTCGCCAGGTCGTAATGATACTCTGTTTTTTCAATTTCAAGAATGATCTTCCGCATGGTTTGTACAACCAATGTAGGGTGCTTACCGCTGGCGGTTTCGGCACTCAGCATTACGGCATCGGTTCCTTCCAGTACGGCATTGGCCACATCGGTGATCTCGCTGCGGTTGGGTTTGGAACGGTCGATCATGCTTTCCATCATCTGCGTGGCCACAATCACAGGTTTGGCGCGGTGAATACATTTGCGGATAATGCTTTTCTGGATCAGCGGCACTTTTTCAACCGGAAGTTCCACACCCAGGTCACCCCGGGCAATCATAATACCGTCGGACGCATGGATGATTTCCCGGATATTGGGAATTGCTTCCGGCATTTCGATCTTTGCAATGATCTTAGCCTTGCTTTTGTGCTTGTCCAGGATCTTGCGGAGTTTTTTGATATCATCCACCTGGCGCACAAATGACAATGCTACCCATCCCAGTTGCTCTTTTATAATAAAATCAAGGTCTGCCAGATCCTTGGGTGTCAACGCGGGTAATGAAATTTTGGTATCGGGAAGGTTTACGCCTTTTTTGGAAGACAGAAATCCACCCAGCACTACTTCGACTTTTACATCATTATTGGGTAGGATCTTGCGAACAATCACTTCGAGCTTTCCATCGTCGATCATGATCTTGTTGCCTACTTTTACATCTTTGTGGAAATTGGGGTAGGAGATATAAATCTTCTCCTTGGTACCTACCATTTTCTTGTTGGTAAAGATGAAGGTATCGCCCGGTTCTACAATGATACCGCCACCTTCCATTTCGCCAACGCGGAGTTTGGGACCCTGCAGATCACCCAGGATAGCCACCGTTGTTTTTTCCTTGCGATTGATCTCGCGGATGTATTCGATGATCTGTTTTTTTTCTTCATGTACTCCATGAGAAAAATTCAGACGAAAAACATTTACACCTGCTTTTACAAGATCAAGCAGTTTATCATAAGTATTACAGGCCGGCCCTACCGTGGCCACGATCTTTGTGCGGTTGAAGCTGTGGTCTGTATCCTTTGAAACGGTTGCCGTTTCTAAAGACTTTTTGCGAACTTTTTGAGTTTCTGTCATTTTTCGATTTCTAATGTTAATATTCCGATGGCATCGGAACAGGGATTGCTGATTAAAACCGGAAGCTACAAATTAAAAACAAAAAACCGCGCAGCAAAGGCGGTTTTAATTGTATCTGGCTTTAATTTTAGTTCCACTCCAGGATGTTGTTGAACAGGTATTCGTCCGGATTCTCAAGATACTTCTTGGCAGCTTCTTTATCTGCTTCCGTCAGATAATGCAGGGCGTTTGCAAAAACAGTCTTTGTATCTGCGCTTTGCATATCGATCAAACGGGGTTTTACCTTGCCCTTCTCATCTGCTACATCTTTGAGGTAAAGCGGTTTAACGTTCCCGGTTGCGTCAACAGTAACTACCGCACCGGTAACACTTTGATCAAACAATTGCTTTACACCCATGCCCAGGTAAGTGCAATATTCCAGGTCGAAAGCGGTGGGGGCCAGGCAACGGAGTTCATACCCCAATTCTACCGGGCGGCTTTTTACCGAAATGTTCAGTTTTTTTAATTCGTTCTGTAAAAGAATGTTGTAGATATGCGCCTTGCTTACGTTTCCGAGTTCCGGATGACCGTGATCATCGTAGGTGAACTGGATACCGGATGCCGCAATGTCGTCATCGCTCATAAAGTGGAACACCCCCTCACTTACCACCGCAACACCGTAAGGAATATCCAGGATGTTTCTTTTTACGATTGAAGAAACGATCAGTTTAGTGATCTTATCCAGCGTCAGCTTGGTTTTATTGAACATTTCAGGAATCACGATCATCGGGTAATGACAGGCAACGCCGATTCCAAAAGCCAGGTGACCAGCTTCGCGGCCCATGGCAGAAACCACAAACCAGTTACCGGAGGTGCGGGCATCTTCATAAATGGTTTTGCCCAGTTTTACACCTTCTTCCCGTGCGCTCTGGTAGCCAAACGTAGGCTGGCCGTAAGGAAGCGGAAGATCATTGTCGATGGTTTTTGGTACGTGTAAGTTTTGAACAGGTACGTTTTTATTTCTGAGGAACGTGGCAATGCGGTTGGCCGTAGATGCGGTATCGTCGCCCCCGATGGTCACCAATAACTTGATATTGTTTTTTTCAAAGAAATCGCTTGTAAACTCGTCGTCTTTTGGTTTGTACCGGCTCATACGCAGAAAAGAACCTCCGCGGCTGAAGATATCATCTGCCAGTTTAAAATCGATATCGGTGGTGACGCCTTTTCCGTTGAACAGGTTCTTATAACCGTCGTGCAAACCAATTACCCGGTAGCCGTCTTTCAAAAACGTTTTTGCTACAGAACCGATTACCGTGTTGATACCGGGTGCAGGACCACCGCCGGCAAGAATTACAATACTTTTCTCCATATAAAATTTATTATAACTTAAGTGCGCAAATATAAGAGAAATTGATTTTTGTTCTGTAGTGTTTGCGGTTATTTAAAGATTATTAAAACTTAACGGTCGTTTGTGTGAAAATGTTTAAACGGCGAGGTTCCGGACGGTGATACCCGCAATAAAGGCTGAAGCGACCCTGAAGGATGACACAAAATAAAATAGCAGCAGGGTTTTGCCTATGAGAACGACCCAAGGATCCGCTTTACCTCACCGGTATAGTGCCCGTTAAAAAGCCAGGCGTGTAACAACAGCGGATAAAGTTGTGCATAGGGTATGCGCTGCTGCCATCCGGGGTGCAGCGGGTAGGTTTGATGATACGCTTCATAGAAGATCCTGTCAAATCCGCCAAACAGGCAGGTCATACCAATATCTATTTCCCGGTGGCCGTAATACACCGCCGGGTCAAATATCGCCGGACTGCCATCGGGCAGGAACAACAGGTTCCCGCTCCACAGATCACCGTGCAGGAGTGCCGGATGCTCTTCCGGGAAAAGATCTGGCAGCCGCCTGCAAAAATTGTCGGCATTTACGAGATCTTTTTTGCCCAGGTTACCCATATCTACAAGCTCCCTTACCAGTGGAAGCACCCTCCGGGTACTGTAGAATTCGGGCCAGGTTTCCGCAGGTGTATTGTCCTGGGGCCATATTGCCAGGTAATTGTTCCCGTTAAGGCCGTAAAAGTGCTGTGGTTTGCGGTGCATTTTTGCCAGGCCGCTTCCCAGCAATTTCCAGGAATTTTGCGCCGGGGCGCGGACATCCAGCCACTCCAGCAGCAGGTATTGGTGGGTGCCGGTTGCCCCGTATCGCAGCGGAGCCGGAACCCGCAAAACACCGGCATCTGCGAGCATGCGTAAACCGGCGGCTTCTTTTTCAAATAACCCGGTACAGGGATGGTGTTGATTGATCTTCAGGAAGTAATTCGAATGGCCTGTATATAAACGGCAGGAACGGCTGATATCGCCCCCCTGAACGGGGTGGCAGGTAGCATCGGGCATCTGCAGCTCCTGGAGAATGGCATGGGGGATCATAAACAGCAAGTTAAAACAGATTTCGGGAAATGCTGTTGCTGCCACTGACCGTTTTGAACACGCCATTCACCGGTTTTATCCCAATTTTAGAGTTTAGATCGCAAAAGGGCTGTTATTTTACAGGTTACCATCGTGGGAAACAGGTATTATAAATGGAATTGTCCGGTTTTTTGAAAACAAGGCATCGGGTCGTGGAATGTTCGGAATCCAAATATTTAAAGTAAGTTTGGAATATCATTGGCGGGTGCCGTTAAGGCTGGATTATTATAAGCAGATCAAGCAAGTAAAACAAGGAATGGAGAATACAACCATCAACGGTTATAAGCTGAAGTATAAATTGGGCGAGGGGGGAATGGCCGAGGTATGGTATGCAGAAAACTACCTGCAAAAGCCGGCTGCTGTAAAGGTACTTCAAAAGCGTTTTTGCGGGATGCCTGAAGTGGTGGGCCGTTTTGAAAACGAGGCCCGGCTGATGGTGCATCTGAATCATCCGCATATCCGGAATATTTATGATTATTCTACTGTAGCCGGCTGCCCCTGTATGATCATGGAATACCTGGAAGGCAAAGATCTTGCGCAGCGGATGAAAGAGGGCTCCCGGTTTTCCAATCTGCAGCTGATCACCTGGTGGAATGATCTGGTGGATGCGCTTCAGTATACCCATCGTAAAAACATTATACACCGTGATATAAAGCCCTCAAATCTTTTTCTGACCGAAGACGGACAGATCAAGATCCTGGATTTTGGAATTGCCAAGCTCCGGGATAATGTAACGGTAACACAAACCGGCTCCCGGATGGGAACGCTGATGTATATGAGCCCGGAGCAGGTTTACGATGTAAAAACATTGTCGTATAAAACGGATATTTATTCGCTCGCGGTAACGTTCTACCATCTTGTTAGCGGAACGGCGCCTTACGATGCGTCCAAAATATCCGATTTTGAGATCCAGGAAAATATTGTGCGTAAAAACATCGATACGTCGGTACTTCCGGAACCCTGGCGGGGACTACTACCGCTGTACCTCGGTAAAAATCCGGAGGATCGGAAAGAGCTTCGGAAATTAGATGCCGCTACAAAGAACGACGAAACGATAATATTCACCCCGGTACCTCCGCAACCCATCGAACAAATTTACCCACCCCTGTCTACTCATCCGGCGAAAAAGACCGGTTCCAACCGTTTTGCATATATCTTCCTGGTGTTCCTGATTGTGAGCGGACTGATTGTTTTTGCACTGAACAAGGATGACATTCTTTCAATGTTTGGAGTAACCCCCGATGCCAAAAAGCCTGAAACAGAAATGCCTGCGTCCAGGCCGCGTCAGAAAAAACAAGCGCAGCCGGAGCCGCTGCTGATTCAGCCGGAGGATACCGCAACTGCACAGAATGATACCATGACTTCAACGCAGGTGCTTACCAGTGAAGACCTGGGACAGAAAGAAGCTGCAATTAAAAACAGGATTAATGATTATTATCGCATGCGGCAGGACTGTGGCAGTTTGTCCCGGTTTTTTAGAGACACGGTACAGCAATATTATAACCGCTCCAATGAATTACTGACCCGTATTCAAAAAGAATGCGTGGCCTATCATGGCAAATGGCGGTTCACAGAGGCCGATATCACCAATTCATCGTATGTATTTACCTACAATCCTAATGGAAATACCTATGTGGATTTCAGCATGCTGTATAAGATTAAACAAAATGAAGAGGATGACTGGATTCCCTATAATATTGATGTATCGGTGGTATTTGATAAGGAAATGAAGATCGTTCGGATTGTGGAGCGAAGGATTGAGAAGCTTTGAGGAGCAAGATTCAAATTGCAAATCTCAAATTGAAAATTGAAACTATGTTTGATAAATTAAAAAGATGGCTGCTGCCGGATGATGAGGAGGAGGAAGAGGTGGTACGGCTGACCAATCAGGCGCTGGTGGATCAGGTATTGACTTCCTTTAAAGAAACAGTGGAGCGGGAATCCTTTAATAAACGGATGATGTATGATTGCAGTTACCTCATCCTGATGCGGCCGGAGGATTACAAGCATGCAGAGTTACGGCTGGCCGGTATTACGGAGGGAATTCTGGATGAGTTTTACGACTATATCAATCAGCGCAAGGACCAGTATCCGCGCTATGAGCCCATTGGAAGTTTTTGGGATTTCCAGTATTGCCCGGCAGAACGCGGGGTCGACAACCGCGAGATCGAGCCGGGAACCATCCAGGTGGTGAGTACGCCCACTTCGGAAAAATCATGGTCAGAGCTTTCATCTGAACATATCAAAGTATCCGTAAGCAGTAAGCACTCCAAGTACTCTAAATATGATCTGAACCCCACTACTTTTTCGAATATCGATATTTTATCCAAAGGTCATTTTCGTGTGAAGTTTCGTAAGGAGTTCCTGGGCGATTTTACCTCGGTGCAGGCGCCGCCCGGAGGCTCGCGTAACAGCGTGGCTCCGGACAAACTGGCTACGGTTCAGTTTGTATTAAACAAACAGCGTTATAGTTTTCCGATGCGTGAAAAGCAATTGAGAATTACAAAGGCGATCGACGGCATGACCAGTACGGCTACTGTACTGTGCATCAATGAGCCGAGCGGGAGCTTGCAAAAAGAGCATATGATGATCCGGTACGATGACGCTGCCCGGGCATTTTATATTGCACTGTTTGCAGACGCCTTTGTGAATGAACAAAAGCTGGAACTGAGCCGTGTGGGCGAGCACCCGGTATGGCACCCGCTTAAAAGTGAATCTATGATCGTTTGCGGCATCTTTCAGCTGGACTTTAAGGCGGCAGTATAACCGGTTCTGCTCACAGATTTGTTATTTTAATTCTTAATTCTGGGAAACTATGCTGGGTACCATAATGCTGATATTTATCATCCTGGTGTTTCTGTTACAATCTAAAGTGAAATAATGAGCAGAACGGTCGATTTATACGGACAAACAGATCTGGGCCGCAGACGGGAGGAAAATGAAGATAATTTCATTGCTGTTCCCGGTCTTTGGGAAACACCCTCGCGTGCGCTGGCCGGTGCCATTGATGGTGTTGGCGGTTACGAGGGAGGCGCGGAAGCCGCCCTTATAGCCAGGGAAACGATAGAGGGATATCTGCAGCATTTCAGTTTTGGAGCGCCGCTGCAGCTACTGAAAGAAGCAGCGATCGCTGCCAATAATAAAATATTCGAGGAGCGGAGAGCAAATACAGCGCTGAGTCGCATGAGCTGTGTATTTTCGGTGGCGGTGCTGGATGCAGATAAAGAAATGATGTATGTGGCGCATGTGGGCGATAGCCGCGGTTATGTTTACCGCAATGGAAATATGCTAAAAATTACCCGTGATCATTCTTCCGTAGGTATGAAGGAAGATAGCGGATATCTTACAGAAGCCGAAGCAATGCAACATCCGCGCCGCAACGAGATCAGCAAAATGGCGGGGGAGCAGTTCCTGGATGCGGAGGATTCCAATCATTATTTCGATATTACGGAACACAGTTTTTTGCCGGGAGACATCGCGCTGTTTTGTTCCGACGGGCTCACAGACCTGGTGACACAGGCCCAGATGGCAGAAATACTGGCCTCCTCCGGCTCGCTCCGGCTTAAAACGCAACAGCTGATCGATAAGGCCAATGCACTGGGTGGAAAAGACAATATTACAGTGGTGCTGGCTACGTATGCGGCCGCTAAAAAGCCGGGCCGCAAAAGAACGAAAGAGGCTATTGAGATCCCGATTGCAACAACCGATGACGAACCCAATGAAGCAATGTCTGTTATGCCTACAACCTCCTCCAAAAAAAAAATAAGCATTCTTCCCGTGATCATCGCGTTTATCGTTGGCTTTTTGGCAAACTGGACGGGAACTAAATTTTTTTTCAAAACAAATGAACCTCCAGCGGCTCTGCCGGATACAACAGCAATTCCGGTAGATAGTCTGCCGGTAACAGACAGCGCCCGGTTACAGCAACTGGACACATTGATCAATGCAACGGATACCATCTACCGGGATAGTGTTCGCCGCAATGCACTGCAAGGTTATTAAGAAATGAAGAAGAAAGTTACATTATACCCAAGAAGAATAGAACGTGTACTGCTGGCTGCGGTTACCTTGTTGATGGGCATTATGGCCTTCCAGTACTACCAGCATAAGAAAGATGATTTTATCAATTCGGAATATGGGTACGAAAGTGGTAAAATGGTCAATCTTGTTGCACCGGTGCAGGCTTCCACGCTGCAGCAGATCTTTGCAAAAGGCGGCTATTTTACGGATGAGGAATACATTCGCTTTGTTGCCGGAAAAATAAAGAACCTGGTAGAAAAGCAGGGGCAATTGCCCAACCTGGGCGCACTGAATAAAAACAGCCTGATGATACCGGCTGCGGAGTTCTTAAACACTTCCAGTGAGTCGGGGAAGCTCCGTTTTTTAAATGCGATCACCCAGCTGGATATGGACAGTGCATTATATGCAACAGAATTAAAAAATCCTGCAAAGTATCCCGATGAGGTTGCGGTGCAGAACACCAAGACGAAATTGTCCATCCATGGTAAGATCCGGCTGGCGGCCTCCGACAGCAGCGGAGGACAGGTAGGAGCCGGCGTGCTGGTAAAAATGACCGAGATTTTTCCCTCGAATTATTATGATACCCTGAGCACGCAGGCCGGAAATGACCCGGTCGAATTCTTTGCGCGCACTAATGAAAACGGATCCTATGAATTTTACAATCTTAAAGAAAACAGCAATTACCGGGTAGTGGCCATAAAGCCAGGGTTTGATTTTGGTCCGGCAAAAGGCATTGCGGCCATCCAGGGAGACCAGTCCTTTCATTTTACCGGAAAAACACACCGGATCCGCATCCTGGACCGTACCGAGTTCCGCCAGATTAAGAGTGATAAGATCTTTACGGTACGCACGCCTGCCGATTTTAAGAAAGAATATTTTACACACCTGGTGTTGTTTGTACTGGCTTTTTGGATACTGCATTTTGTGCTTTGGCTAAAGAACTATCGGAGCGATCAGTTCATCCTGCCGCTGTTGTTTTTTCTTTCCGGTACAGGAATCATTGTGCTCTACAGCATGCAGGACCCGCTGCGCGATATCATTCACGGAAGCGGTATGGCACAATGCGTGGTGGGGGTACTGTTGTTCTTTTCTGTGGTGTTGTTCTTTCTTAAAGAACATGCGGTGATGCGATTTTACCATTCAAAATGGTTTGATCCGTTGTATAACCTGCTGCCCATATCCGGCGGGCTGAAGGCTCCGCGCGGTTATTCCTGGATGCTGTTGTCCATATTCCTGATGCTGCTGCTTGCGTTCATCGGTACGGGGCCGGAGGGGAGCGGCGTAAAAGTAAACCTGTTCGGATTCCAGGTAAGTGAACTATCAAAGATCTGCATGGTGGTATTCTTCGCCGCATATTTCGCTGTCAATGCCGAATACTTCCGGAACATTCCGGATAACCGCTGGCTTACACGGAATAATATAAAAATGTTGCTGTTATTTGTATTCCTCCTGGGTATATATGCCTTGTTGGGCGACCTGGGCCCGGCCATCGTGCTTTGTCTGACCTTCCTATTCTTTTATGCATTTGCCAAAGAAGAATTTTTCCAGATGGTACTGGCTGCCGTGATTTATGTGATTGCACTGATGATTACCTCCCGTTTCATCAATAATGCGCAACATAATTATCTCCCCTTGCTGGCTGCCCTCGCCTGCGCAGGCACCCTGGGCTATGCCTTCTTTAAAAAGCGGTATGAATCTGTTTTCTTTATTGTGCTGATCATTTCATCTTTCATCCTGCTGGCGGCATTGCCCTTTGAATTTACGCAGCGCCTGGCCGACCGGAACGGGATGTTCAAGGATATCTGGGAGAATAAGCTCATAGGGGGCGACCAGGTAGCGCAGGGAATCTGGTCCCTGAATGCAGGCGGCTTCCTTGGGCAGGGCCTGGGTAAGGGTTTTTCCAGTGTAATGCCTGCATATCATACCGATATGATTCTGGAAAGCATGGGTGAGGAGCTGGGGCTTGTTGCGCTGATTGCTGTCTTCCTGGCATTCGGGTTGCTCACTTACCGGTCTTTATTGGCCGCCCGGCGCACTGGTAAACCCTTTCTTTTTTACCTGGTAGCGGGTATTGCCATTGCCACTATGATCCAGTTTTTTCTGATTACGGCAGGCACCCTGGGGCTAATACCGCTCACGGGTATTTCTGTGCCCTTTCTTAGCAAGGGTAATGCGGGTATTATTATTACGCTGGCAGCATTCATTATGGTATTATTGCTTTCCAACGAAAAAGGGGATGCCCTCGAAATGGAATATGTGAAAAAGAACTATGACAATGTAAATGCTTATGCGATTCTTACTTTTTTTGCGGTATTGATCTTTTTCATTGGCACCTTGTTCTGGTACCAGTATAAGTCCAATACCTACATTACCAAACCGGCGCTGGTATTAAACCGCAAAGGCGCCTGGCAATACAGCTATAATCCCCGCATCGGCATCTTTTTGCGGGAGATCCGTTCCGGTAATATTTACGACCGTAACGGTGTGCTGCTGGCCACATCCAGTAAGGCTAATTTTGATAAGGTTAAGAATAAACTGATTCCTTTAGGAGCGAACCCGGTACTTTATGCGGAGCAATTAAAACGGGATCAGAACCGTTACTATCCTTTTGGCGCGGATCTTTTATTTTGGCTGGGAGATTATAACAAAGAAATCGCCAATGAAGAGGAAGCGGGGTATGCTGCGGAATACCGGCATTATACCCTGCTGAAAGGATTTGACGTTACCTATACTACTTCGCAAAAAACATCGGATCGTTACCGGGAAGACCGTTTTTTACCGGCAACGCGCAAAGAGTCCGAGCTGGTAAAATACGATTACAGCGCCCTGGCCCCCATTCTGAAAGAGGGCAGGGACGGCCAATGGGTGGAGCTGCAAAATAATAAAGACAAGGATATCCAGCTCTCGCTGGATGCGGCATTGAACCAGAAGATCAGCGCGGTTATCCAGAATACGGCTGCATCTGCCCCGTTCCGGACTTCGGTGGTTGCTGTTAATGCCAGTACAGGTGATGTGCTGGCTTCTGCTTCAAACCCGGCGCCTTCCTATAAGGATCTGAAACTGATCAGCAATATTGATCCTTCTGATTACCGCACCATTTTTAAGCAGATTTTCCAGGACCGGGTAGTGGTGCCGCAGGATCTGGGCATTACCTTTAACTCCAGGCCGGGATCTACCGTTAAGATCATAGATGCAGCGGCTGCTATGAACCAATATGGCCCTTCTGCCGCGCAGTTCAGTTATTTTATTTATCCTGCGGAAGTGATCCATCAGGGCGAGCCGGTAAATATGAATGTAGATATGCGTACGGCCATTGTACATTCCAGTAATGTATATTTCATCAAACTGGCGAACGATAAAAATTTGCAGTCGTCTTTGTTTAATATATACGATGCGCTGGGGATGAATATCCTGAACCGCGGAGGGTTTCATTTTCAGCGGCCGGAGGATTACGATAGTGAAACCTATTTTAAGGAATGGGGGGCTTTTGTGGTCCGGGGTAAAAATATCTTTAACAGTCAGCGGCTGATGAACACGAGGCGGAGGCTGCAGTCGCCTTATTCAGATATTGCCTGGGGGCAGGGTGAGCTCTCCGCAACACCACTGCATCTGGCTAAAATGTCGGGCGCACTGGCAGACAGCGGCATCTTACAACCTTCCCGTTTCCTCTTTAAAAGCTGGAACAATAAGCTGGTTCCGCAAAAGGAAACCGCTGTGACGGCCCAGCCCCGGATTGCTGCGCTGATCAGCGATTTTATGCGGGAACAATCCGCCAAGGTATCGGCGGCTTCAGGACTGGAAGTGCATGGAAAAACCGGCAGCCCGGAGCGGGACAAGCTGGTAAAAAAAGGCGAAAAGACAGAACTGAAGCGGGTTACCGATTCCTGGTATACATTTTTTGTAGCTTCGCCTAAATTAAAGGCCCCGATTGCGTTTACGATCCGTATTGAAGAGATCGGGAATTCGGAGTACGCGAAGACACTGGCGGTGGAGATTTTAAAACAGTTGAAAGCGGCGGGGTATTTTTAGCGGTCAGTTAAAAGCTAAAAGGTTCCATGTTTGAGGTTGGTTGTTGAACATGTTTTAAAATTTAACGGAGGTTTAAATCTCAAAACTCAAATCTCAAGTCTCAAATCTCAATAACATGAATTGGTTTAAGAAAAAATTTGAACAGTTTTCAGAGAAGCTCAATGCAGATGATACCTCCTTTGGGCCGCCGGAAAAAAAACTGCCTGAAGCTTCCGGGAATACTCCTGGAATTCCGAAAGCTCCGGAGCGCGCAGCTTCCCGGGCAGATAATATAGAGGAGTTAAAAGAGATCACACTGGGTGCGATTTCTCAAACGGTGCGGATGCTGGGTTATAGCAAGACCGTGATCTCGGGACTGGTATTTCACTCGGCCTTTAAAGATAATGCCATCGAAAATGTAGGATTGATGAGCCTGGTGAAAGATCCGCAGTTCATCAACCGGATCAAACGGGAATTTAAATCAAGAGGCATTGCCTGCAAAGAGGATCTGAGCATTGATGTAAAACATGAATCGCCGGACACTGCAACAGTGACCGCCATTACGGACGGGATTGGAGTGGAAGTACTAACCCCCAAAGATATCCTGAAAAAACAGAGGGCCAGGATTGTGGCAACGGAGGGTATTACCTGGGAGCCGGAATATATCCTGGAGCCCAGCGGCAAACATTATTTTATCGGCCGGGGAAAAGATCCCAAGATTGAAAACGGACCTAAGATCCACAATGATATCGCGTTTGTGGGAATTGAGGAAAAGAATGAAGAGCAATATAAGATCAATAATTTTATAAGCCGTTCCAATGCGGCAATAGTGTTTGATAAAGAGATCGGGGCCTATAAACTGTTCCGCTCAAAGTTTCTGAACAATCCTTCAAATAAAATAAAGGTTTTTAATGCTTCGCTGGATGATTTTTCGGGGATCAGTTTAAGCAATGCAACGGTGCCGCATATATTAAAAAACGGCGATTCGATCTGTTTTAATGATACCATTGTCCTGGAGTTCCAGTTGCTGGAATCCTGATGGGAAATGAAAGATCAGAAATCAGAAATCAGAAATCAGAGATCAGAAATCAGAGATGAGAGATGAGAAATGAGAAATCAAAAATAAGAAATTAGAAATGGAATGCAGGAGTTAGCATCAAAATACGATATTCTTAAGGTGGTTGGTCATGGCGGTTTTTCGGCGGTATTTAAGGCAAGGAGCAAGGAAGATCCGGGGCATGTGGTGGCGCTGAAACAGCTGGATTTTGTACTTGAAAACGAAGACGCTAAAGAATACCGTGATTTTAAAAATGAAGTCGAGATCCTGAAGCGACTGGATCATCCCAATATTGTAAAAATCTATGACGAATACATACTAGACAATAAGCCCTCCCTGGAAATGGAATATGTAGACGGCGAAACGCTGGAATCCATTATTCAGCGGGAAGGGTATTTTTCTATAGAAGATACGCTGGAGATGATCACTCAAATGGCTTCAGCTTTAAGTTATTGCCATCATTATCATACTTATGATTCGCCGCCTCAGCACTGGCTTTCGGATTCGGTCATCATTAACCGGGATGCTATTATTCACAATGATATCAACCCAAAGAATATTATCCGTACAAAGAATGAGGATGGCTCATGCCGGTATGTGCTTATTGATTTCGGATTGTCGTTTGCAGACCCCGATGCGGTGCGGCATAGCAAAAAGGAAGATGGTATGGCTGAGTACAAAGCGCCTGAGAAATGGCGCGGGCAGCTGGTAGATACGCCTTCTGATATCTACAGTCTGGGGATCGTTATTTACGAACTGCTTGCCGGACAGGTGCCCTTTCCTGTAAAAGATTATAAACAGGCCAACGAAATGTTGGCACTGGAGGAAAAACATAAGAGTGCGCCCGTGCCGGATATCTGCCGGAAGCGGATGGAGGCCATCGAAAAAAAAGAAGGGCAGCGTCCGGAGGAATGTGATATCCCGGCCTGGCTGGAAATGCTGGTGCGGCGCTGCCTGGAAAAGAATCCGCTGAACCGTTTCAAGACCGGCAGGGAGTTAAGCCAGTTTTTTTACAACGGGTTGGATGGAAAGATAGAGACGCCGCAGCAGCATACAGCGGTCATTGATATTGATCCCGCGATCCCGGGGAAAAATGCGGGAGCCTATATTGAGGTAGAACCGAATATTCTTACAGAGGGGCAGCATTTTTTTATCAATAAGGACCTGGTTACGATCGGACGGTGGAATGATCTGCCGGGAGCGACGGCTGATTTCGGTATCCGGACCTCGGACCGGTTTATATCAAAAAATCATTGCCAGATTCTTCGGAAGCCGGATGCAACAGATGGATATGCCTATTTTTTACAGGATAAAGCACCCAGCAAGAATGGAACCTTTTTCAATTCAGAAAAGAATTCGATCCGCTTGTCGGACACTACGGAAGTATTGTTAAAGGATGGTGATTATTTCTGGATCGGGAACACCCGGTTGATTTTTCATGCGCAATAACAGGGCTACTTTAGGAGGCAGGAGTTGTTCGCCTTTTGGGCTCTGTTTCGGGCGCAATGCGTGTGTTATTTTGACTGAAGCGCGTGCGTAACCCGCTGATATCGGGATGATCAGCGGCAAGCCCGTTTCTACGGCATCTGGTTGTTTGATTGTTTTTGGAATAAACCAGGTAGGTTTTTCCAGTTTCAAAGATCATTCCGCAGTCCGGCCCTCCAAACCCTGTAAGGATCGTTATGGTGTCTTTTTTTTCGCCTTTAAATATTGTGGAAACAGCGAAAGCATAGCTCATTGTATTTCCTGCTACCTTTTTTACAACAGTACCAATAAAAATGTGATCTGCGTTTGTGATTTCTTCAGATAATGACAGCTGATGACACCTGCAAGCCTGTGCTTTTGATGGCAACAACAGCAGGGATGTAAGCATAAACACAATGATAATTGGGAATGCGCGGGACCTTTTCACGAGGCTAACCAGGTTTATTCTGTATTTAAAATTGAACCTGCTTTATGAAAAACGAATGAGCAGCAGTATTATACTTTTTTTCATCTAAAGCTTATTGCCTTCCTTAGGAAAAACGATTGTAGGTTGGTGTTTTCTGGCTTCTTCAATATCCATAGAGGCGTAGGAAATAATAATCACCGGATCGCCCACCTGTGCCTTCCGGGCAGCAGGGCCATTAAGACAAATGGTGCCAGAACCCCTTTTTCCTTTGATCACATAGGTTTCCAGTCGTTCTCCGTTGTGCACATTCACAACCTGAACCTTTTCATTTTCAATCAGGTTGGCTGCATCCATGAGGTCTTCATCAATGGTAATGCTGCCCATGTAATTGAGAAAAGCCTCGGTTACAACAGCTCTGTGGATCTTGGATTTAAAAACTTCTATAAACATAGGGGCGCAAAGTTACAAATTTCCAAAATATATGGTCTTTTCTGCCGGAATATTCGTTTTGTTAACAAATTCTAAAGCTGTTTAGTTCTAAATATTATTGTAAATTCGTGGATTAGTAAGGATTTTTTTTAAGACACATCTTGAACACATGAAATCGTTTATTGTTACGGCCGGATTGATATTATTGATGGGATCTGCCCAGGCGCAAAGAAAACTAACTGCTGTTACCACTTCCCGAGGAGCGGTGGTGGAGCACCGGGTTACATCCGGGGAGTCATTACAGTATTTGAGTACGAAATACGGAGTTTCTCTTTCTTCGTTGGCAAAAGCTAACGGCATGAAAACCAGTCAGGACCTTCGGATCGGGCAAACGGTGAAGGTTCCTGTAACCGCTTCAAATCTGAATACAAAATCAAGAAAAGGTATACCGGTGTATTATGAAGCAGGGGCGAAAGATAACCTGAACAGTATCAGCCGGAAATTTAACAGGGTAGATGTAAAAACCCTGAAATCATGGAATAAGCTAAGGAAGGACGATGTCTCCAAAGGCCAGGATATTCTTGTAGGATATCTGACGGATAACGCTGCGGCTAAAAAGGAAAAGGTTGAGGATGAGAAAAAGGAAACAGCTAAAAACAATACGGGGGCTGCCTTAAAAGCGGGGAAAAAGGTAACAGTAACCTCTGCTGTTAACATCCGGAAAGGAGCAAGCACCAGCCAGCCGGTTGTAGGTACTTTGCAAAAGGATGAAGTGGTTACCATTGTTCGCATGACGAACAGCGATTGGGCAGAAGTACGTACCGGTGACGGCAAAAAAGGCTATATGGCTACTCAGTTCCTGGAGCCGGCAGCAACAACAAAACAGCCTGAGGAGGAAAAGGGAACTGCTAAGACGCCTGTTGATTTAAATGCAGGAAAGAAAGTAACGGCGACCTCGGCGGTAAATATCCGGAGGGGACCCGGAACAGATGAACCGGTTATAGGCCGGGTTGAAAAAGATGAGGTGGTTACCGTGACCCGTAAAATCAATGACGAATGGGCTGCGATCCGCACAAATGATGGTAAAAAAGGTTATATCGCTTCTCAGTTTGTTGAAGCGGTAACTGAAGAAAATAATACGGAGAAAAAAGAAATAGCACGAACGGAGACCAAAAAAGCCACAGGGCAGAAAGTGAAAGCTGCTACGGATACCTATATCAATATTCGTAAAGGACCGGGTACTGACCAGCCCGTGGTTGGACAGGCACAGAAAGATGAGATCCTTACCCTGGTGCGCCGGGTGAATGATGAGTGGGCTGCAGTACGTACCAATGACGGTGTGGACGGATATGCCGCCGCGCAATACCTTATTGACCCTTCTGCTGAAGCCCCGGAACGTCCGGTGGCTAAAAAAGAGGAGCCCGCTGCAAAAGTTGAAAAGCAAATGGCGATTGTGGGCTCCGGCATTAATATCCGTAAAGGACCTGCAACCAGCGAACCTATAGTTGGAAAAGCAGAGAACAGTGAAATGGTTACAGTAACTGGTGATACCAACAATGAATGGGCGGCCATACGCACCAGCCAGGGCATCACCGGATATATTGCTTCCCGTTTCCTTGGTACTGCTGAACAGGCTGCTGCGCTTCAGGAGCAGAGGGCCCGCGAAGCAAAAACTGAACCGGCACCGGAAGCCATCACTAAAACAGAGCCGGCCAGGCCGTCTAAAGGAAAATCTTCAGAGCCGGTATCTTCTGCCCCTGTAGCGGATGTAGCGCCTCCTCCGGCTGGTTTTGATGAAACCGGATTCTTTAAAAATGACTACGAGGCCCAGACGAATGCCGGATCTACTACGGAGCGATCGGTACATGCCGGGGTATTCAAAACCGATAAGGGCTGGGACGATGGAAAATATTATGCATTGATCGATGATGTTCCTTCGGGAACGATCATAAAGCTGACGAATCCTAAGGCCAAAACAACCGTTTATGCCAAAGTGTTGGGTGATATTAAAAGCCTGAAACAGAAGAACGGACCGGCAGCCCGCATCAGTGATGCCGCCGCAACGGCGCTTCGGATCAATGCATCAGATTTCGATGTAGTCGTTTCTCATTAATTTTCCTTGGTTTATGTAGGGTTTTTGATAAGCATTGGACGGAGATCACCTGTTTAATGGTGGGCGGTCTCCCGCTGGCAATCAGTCCTGATGTTTAAAAGAATATTTGCATTTATACGTATAAAATTTTTAGATTTGTCGTATAAATATAAAACCATGGACGCCAAAATTACCTTAAGTTTTAACCGTGTTGTCATTGAGGATGCAAAGACATATGCTGCTTCCCAGGGGTTAAGTCTCTCCCGACTTGTAGAATTGCTTTTACAAAAGGTTATAGCTAGCGGTCAGCATCACAACATTGAGCACATTCCTATTGAAGATTGGGTAAGCATGGTGGCGGAAGGGCCTGCTGCTTACAATGCCAAACCACTTGGCAAAAAGCAAAAAGCAGCGTATTATAAACGTCATAAATAACCATTGCAATGAAGTTATTTATAGACGCCAATATCCTGGTTGCTGTAATCAATAAGGAATACCCATTGTTTACCTATGCTTCTCGTGTTTTAAGCTGGGCGTCAGCGAAGGGATATCAGTTAGTGACCACGTCGGTAAGTTTAGCAATCACTTATTATTTTGCGGAAAAGAAACATGGCGCCCGGTCCGCAAAAGAACGGATAGGAATGCTGGCAGCACGTTTTTTTGTTGCAGAGTGCGGCACTAAAGAAGTACAGCAGGCCGCAATGGATAAACATGTAACTGACTTTGAAGACGGATTGCAGTATTTTGCGGCATATAATGCCGGCTGTACACATATTATAACCGAAAATACGAGGGACTTTTACTTTTCAATTCTTGAAGTGCAAACGGCATATGATTTTCTAAAAAGAAATTACAAAGGCTGAAATCAGCGATATAATAATCCGAAATAGATCAGAAATAATGCAAGCGCGTGCAGCAGCGCAACAAGAAAAAAGCTTCTTCCTGTTGTAAACCCTTTAATGATATTAATGATTACCAGCAGGGCAATCAATACCATAAAAAAGATTAGTGCAGTGCTGCCGAGCCCCGGTGTGCCATCGCCATGATCCGGGCTTAACTTTACGAATGCGAAAACAATAGCGAATGCAATGATGTAGAAAAACAGGATCAGTGTATATGCTTTTTTCATAGTTGGGCTTTTAGAAATAGAGGATTCCCATATGCCTGTAACGCTACAAACTTTATGCTAAACTATGCAGGGACAAAGCAGGTTTTTATTTGCGGATGCCTGCAGCTAAGAATCATTCCTGGTAATACGGCATGATTATTTAAACTGGTAGCCGCGCAAAAAATCGGCTATTGTCATTCGTTTTTTCCCTTCCAGTTGTATTTCTTTTACTTCAAGGAATCCATCGGAGCAGGCAAAGGAAAGTTGCGTTTTTCTGTCCGTTACATATTCCCCCGCCGGGATGCCAGGTGTTGCTGTTTTTGCGGTTGCGCTGAAGATCTTCAATTTTTTCTCATTAAAAAAAGTGAAGGCTCCCGGGTAAGGAGAAAGTCCTCTGACCAGGTTATATACACAGGTAACCGGTTGATTAAAATCGATCTGGCAGGTTTCGGTAAAGATCTTTGGGGCGTGGTGCAGCTCTATACCGGCCGGTGTTTGCTGAGGCGTTTCTATAAGGGTGCCGTCTGCCAGTCCCTGCACCGTTCTTACCAGCAGGCGGGCGCCAATTTCCTTCATCGTGTCGTGCACTGTTCCGGCCGTGTCTTCCGCGCCGATAGGAAAGCGGTCCTGCAACAAAACGTTCCCTGTATCAATCTCGTGTTGCAGTTTAAACGTGGTAACCCCCGTTTCTTTTTCGCCGTTGATCACTGCCCAGTTAATCGGCGCTGCGCCCCGGTATTGTGGCAGCAGGGAGCCATGCAGGTTAATGGTGCCCATAGGCGGCATGTTCCATACTATTTCCGGCAACATCCGGAAGGCGACACAGATCTGGAGATCTGCATTTAGATTCCGCAGGGCATTCAAAAATTCCGGATTCTTCAGCCTCTCCGGCTGCAGCACCGGCAACTGATGCTCCAGGGCGTATTTTTTGACAGCACTTTGCTGCAACTCCATGCCTCTTCCGGCCGGTTTGTCCGGGGCGGTGATCACTCCCACGATGGTGCTTCCCGCCCTGACGAGAGCATCCAAACTTGCAACCGCAAATTCCGGTGTTCCCATAAATACGATCCGTAAATTTTTTGCCTGCTCATTCAACATCATCCCGCAAAAATAATGGTAAATCGTCTATCTTTAGGTAACCAAACCGGAAGGGAGTGATACGTTTCCTGTTCTCCTGGCAAAGGGTCGCTGAACCGGCTTGTTTTATATTCCTGCCACTTATCATTTCAATCACTTAAAATTATTTTATGAAACAGCTATTCCTGGGTTTATCATTTATCCTTATCAGCGGCTTTGCAGGTTCTGAGAAAAAAGAGATCACGCCGGCAGACCGGAAGTTTGCGATCGATTATTTTCTGAAAACAAAGCAGCGGCTGCTGAACGATGTACAAAAGCTAAGTGATGCGCAGTTGAATTACAAACCGGATTCCACACGCTGGTCCGTTGCTCAATGTATTGAACATATTGCATTGGCAGAAAACGGAATATGGCAGTGGTGCATGATGACGCTTAAAAATGATTCAGCTATGTTGATAATGCCGGAAAGGCCACTTACCAATGAGCAACTAATTGCGGGAGTAACCGACCGGTCTAAAAAGGCGCAGGCCCCGGAGGTTTTGCGGCCTGGTAACCAGTTTACCGGTGCGAAAGAGGCGTTGGCAGCGTATGTTTCAAAAAGAGATTCAATCATCCAGTTCCTGAGAACAACACAGGAACCGATGGAAACACACTATATGCAAACTCCTGCAGGAACCCTCAACGTGTTCCAGGGGTTCCTGTTGCTGGCGGCGCACAGCGAGCGACACACGCTGCAGATCGAAGAGGTAATGAAAAGCCCGGGATTTCCAAAGAAATAGTTGAATCGGGAAAGAGCAGCGGGATTTCAAATTATGGCATCTGCATAAAAAAACCTACCTTGCCCACAAATCAGTTTATTCATTTTAAATTCAATCAATGCAACAAGCAAAAAAAGGCGATAAAGTAAAGGTTCACTACCACGGAAAACTGACCACCGGGGAAACATTCGATTCTTCCGAAGGCCGGGATCCGCTGCCATTTGAGATCGGGAGCGGCATGGTGATCAAAGGGTTCGATGATGGGGTTACCGGTATGGCTGTTGGTGATAAAAAGACCATTACCATTCCTGCAGAAGAGGCTTACGGACCAGTAAACCCGGATATGATCATCGAAATGCCAAAGGACCGCCTGCCCCAGGATATGGAAGTGGAAGTAGGAATGCCCCTGGTAATGAGCGATCCTCAGGGACAGCAATTTCAGGTGACTGTAAAAGAGATAACCGATGATAAAATTGTGTTGGATGCCAATCACCCCCTTGCGGGAAAAGATCTTGTTTTCGACCTGGAACTGGTAGAAATAGAAGGCGGAAGCCCCTTGATCATTATGCCTTAACAACCGGCAATATTCCATTTGATTAAAAGCAGCTTCAGAGCTGCTTTTGTGTTTATTTTTATTTCAACTGTTTTCGATAATATGCTGATAATGTTTGTTTTTTGTGGATGCATATTGATTTTTTAAGTACCTTTGTTGTTTATTGAATTAGCGACCATGACCTATAATTTTACGGTTTCTGACCGTTTTTTAAAGTATGTTACGATTGACACCCAAAGCGATCCCCAATCAGATACAGTGCCCTCTACAGCCCGGCAAAAGGACTTAAGTAAGATCCTGGTTGAAGAATTAAAAGCAATGGGCATAACGGATGCTATTCTGGATGATTTTGGCTATGTATATGCTACCATACCGGCAAATACCGAGAAGCAGGTTCCGGTGATCTGCTTTTGCAGTCATGTTGACACTTCTTCCGATTGTTCAGGTAAAGATGTGAAACCCATTGTACATCAAAACTATGATTGCAGAGATATTGTATTGCCAGATGACCCCCGGCAAATCATACGACCGGGAGACCACCCTTATTTGAAAACGAAACGGGGCGAAGATATCATCACGGCATCCGGTACCACACTTCTGGGAGCCGATGACAAAGCCGGTGTAGCCATTATTATGGACCTGGCCTATTACCTGACCATGCATCCGGACGTAAAACATGGAACCATCAAAATTTTGTTTACGCCGGATGAGGAGATCGGTCGCGGAGTTGATCATGTAGACCTGGAGAAGCTGGGTGCCGATTTTGGGTATACACTCGACGGAGGTGAAAGAGGCAGTTATACGGACGAGACGTTTAGTGCCAATGGTGTTACCATTCATTTTTTTGGAAACAGCATTCATCCCGGCTATGCCAAGGATAAACTTATCAACGCTATAAAAGTTGCGGGCACCTTCCTGGATCTGCTGCCAAAGGATGGCTTTAGTCCAGAGACCACAGAAGACCGCGAAGGATTTGTACATCCCGTTCACATCGAAGGCGGAGCAGAAAAAGCCTCTCTGAGTTTTATTGTCCGGGATTTTGAAACGGCGCAACTGAAATTACACGAGGCCCGGCTGGAGCAATTTGCCAGGCAGGCCACCGGCAGGTACCCGGGAAGCCGGTATGAATTTGAAAGCCGGGAGCAGTACCGGAATATGAAAGAGGTAGTGGATCTGCATCCTCAGATAGGGGAATATGTAAAGATCGCTATGGAGCGGAGCGGTGTTGTTTTTAAGAAAGGCAGTGCGAGAGGTGGCACAGATGGCTCTCGGTTATCTTTTATGGGCATTCCTTTCCCGGACATTTTCACCGGGGAAATGGCGTTCCACGGTAAACATGAATACGTGAGCATCCAGGATATGCAAAAATCTGTTGAAACGCTGATCCACCTGGTGCAGGTATGGGAAGAAAAAGCAGGCTCCTGATCTCCCGGTATTCCAAGCGTTGCAAAAACAAATACACACGTAACGGATTTCAGGAAGTTCAGCTGCGGGAGTGCTTTTATGGTAAGAACCCGCCTGATTCAGGGAGATAAAAAGCTTGACCGCGCATATGGGTTAATGCGTACCTTTATAAAAATAAATTATTGTTATGGAATTCCTTGCAAACTTTTGGTGGGTCATCATTCTTTTACTTGTAGTGCTCAGCGGGTTGTTTACCATAAACCAGGGTTATATCGGCGTGATCACCATGTTTGGAAAATACCGCCGCATTGTAAGGCCGGGTTTAAATATAAAAATTCCTTTCATTGAAAGAGTCTACCGGCGGGTTTCTGTTCAGAACCGGTCTGTAGAACTCGAGTTTCAGGCGGTAACCCAGGATCAGGCCAACGTGTATTTTAAAAGCATGTTGCTATATGCCGTACAAAATGAACTGGAGGAAACCGTAAAAAAAGTAGCCTTCAAATTTATTGATGAACGGAACCTCATGCAGGCGCTGGTTCGTACCATTGAGGGGAATATCCGGGCTTTTGTTGCTACAAAAAAACAGGCGGAAGTGCTTGGGCTACGCCGTGAAATTGTACAATATGTAAAAGTAGAAATTGATCATACCCTTGAAGAATGGGGCTACCATCTGCTCGACCTGCAAATCAACGATATTACCTTCGACAAAATGATATTGGACTCCATGAGCAAGGTAGTGGCCAGTAATAACCTTAAGGCAGCAGCGGAAAATGAAGGTCAGGCCTTGTTGATCACGAAGACCAAATCAGCCGAGGCGGAGGGAAACGCAATCAAGATCAGTGCTGAAGCTGAGCGCGAAGCTGCGCGGCTGAGAGGGCAGGGGATTGCCCTGTTCCGCGAAGAAGTGGCAAAAGGCGTGTCGTCTGCAGCGGTAGAACTGCGCCAGGCCAACCTGGATACGAATTTCATCTTGTTCAGCATGTGGACCGAAGCCATCAAGAACTTTGCAGAATATGGGAAAGGAAATGTTATTTTCCTGGATGGAAGCACAGAGGGAATGGAACATACCATGAAACAATTCCAGGCCATGATGATGCGCCCCTCCGGTACAGATACGTTAAAGAAAGGCAACTAAGAGTTATAGACGATCAGTGTCACCTGCAAAGCGGGCCACCACAAACCGCTGTTTTCCCTGCATATCTGTTTTAATCCATGCAAAGAAGCCTCTTGCCTCAAAAAGTTGCCGGGTTTCTTCAGCCAGCCGTTCATGCACTTCCAGGTAGATCTGACCTTCCGGTACAAGGATAGACTGAGCCGCGTCTGCTATTTTCCGGTAGAATAACAGGGGCTCCTCATCGGGCACAAATAGCGCCAGCTCTGGTTCGTGGTCCAATACATTTTTGTGCATGGATGTTTTATCGGCAACAGGAATATAAGGAGGGTTGCTTACCAGTACCTCAACCCGGGGAAGCTGTGTCCAGTTGGTTTCCTCTAAAAAGTCGATCTCTATAAAGCGGATGTCCAGCTGATATTTCGCCGCGTTTTTACGGGCCACTGCCAGGGCATTGGAGCTGATATCACAGGCGGTAACTATTGCTTCCGGAAGCTTTCTTTTTAAAGTAACGGGAATACAACCACTTCCGGTGCCGATATCCAGTATGCGTACCGGGGGTAAGGACTGGTACTCGCGAATAATCAGTTCAACCAGTTCTTCTGTTTCCGGCCGCGGAATCAGTACCTGCTTATTTACAAAAAGGGGAATATCATAAAACCAGGCTTCGTTTAGAATATATTGGATGGGCTCAGCTTTCAGCAGCCGTTTTTTGATCGCCTCCAACATATTCAGCATACAGGGGTCTGGGTTAAAGCGCTGGCTTCTGTTTGTTCGTAAATCAAACCCGGTAAGATTTTCAACGGCCAAATACCAGATTTGTCGCGCCTCGTTCTCCGGATAAAGCACCTCCAGGTCCTTTACAAAGCTCTTTTCTATGTTTTTTAAAGACATGCTGCAAACTTAATTCTTTTACTTTTGCAAAAATGGATACTGGAATACATAACATCTATCTCAGGCGTTGTTTTCAGCTGGCAAAGCTGGGCGCAGGAAACGTGGCGCCCAACCCGATGGTGGGTGCCGTATTGGTATACGAGAACCAGATCATCGGGGAAGGATATCATCAGCGGTATGGAGAGGCGCATGCAGAAGTACATTGTATTGAGAATGCGCTGGAGCAGCATGCCGGGCTTATTGAAAAAGCGACCCTTTATGTGTCACTGGAGCCCTGCGCACACTACGGTAAAACGCCTCCCTGTGCAGACCTGATCATCCGGCACCGGATTCCAAGGGTAGTGATAGGCTGCCGCGATAGTTTTGAGGCCGTTAACGGCAAGGGCATTGAAAAGTTGCGAAATGCCGGCGTGGAAGTGATCGAACAGATTGCCACAAAGGAAGCCATAACGCTCAATAAGCGCTTTTTTACCTTTCATGGATTAAAACGCCCATATATAATTTTGAAATGGGCGCAGACAAGGGATGGGATCATGGGTTCCGGCGGTACAGAACGGTTAAAGATCACCAACCCTGTAACCGACCGGCTGGTGCACCGCTGGCGTTCCGAAGAAGCCGCCATTATGGTAGGCGCTTCGACCGCCATCAAAGATGATCCCCTGCTGGATAACCGGCACTGGTTTGGAAAAACGCCGGTAAAGATCGTAGTATCCGGCTCCGGTAATTTACCAGGAGTGTTGAAGTTGTTGCATTCAGGAAATACCACCTGGATATTTACCCATGGGCAGGCCCGGCAGCAGGGGTTAGCTGAATGGATCCCTGTGGCAGAAGCGGACCTGGTGGCGGGCATGCTGGATATTTTATTTGAGCGGCAGATCCAGAGCGTTTTTGTAGAAGGCGGTCGTCAGCTGCTGCAATCCTTCGTGGATGCCGGCGTATGGGATGAAGCCAGAGTCATTACCAACACCGCTATGATCGCAGGCGGCGGATTGCGGGCGCCTTTGTTAAGGCAACAGGCGCTCCTGCAAACAAGCACGATCGATACCGATGAAATAACCGTTTATAAGAATATACATAATCAGTTTATAGTTTAAGATGGAGCAGGGGAACTACTATCAAACCATTGAAACCAGCGGGCAGGCAGAATTTAAGGACCGGGGAAGCCGTTTTATTGCCATAGCCTATCCGCTTAAAAATACCGAAGAGTTTAAAAGCATACTGGCTGCCGTAAAGAAAGAACATCCCAAGGCCAACCATCATTGTTTTGCCTATCGCCTGGGAACGGATGGCAATACCTTCCGCGTAAGCGACGCCGGGGAACCATCCGGAACAGCGGGCAGACCTATATTGGGGCAGATCGATAGCCGGCAGGTAACGGATGCACTGATCATTGTGGTGCGCTATTTTGGCGGAACGCTGTTGGGGGTTCCGGGGCTCATCAATGCCTATAAATCCGCCGCAGCGATGGCATTACAGGTAACGCATCTGGTACGCAAACCCGTGCTGAAAACATTTCACCTTCAGTTTGATTATACCCAGCTTAACGAAGTGATGAATGTGGTAAAACAGTTTGACTGCACCATTATTAAACAGGAACTTCAGTTGTTTTGTGTAATGGATATCGGTATCCCCAAGCATCGGTTAACCGAAACCGTTATGCGGCTGGAGGATATTAAAAATCTTGCATTAAAAGAGGTGATCGCAGCCGTCTGATAATTCCAATGCCTATCGTCCCGCATTGGGGCCTGGTCATTACGTCTATACTTTATAAGAATATTCTGCTCGGCGCTATTTAACAGCAACGGATTTGCTGGCGGCGGCGCTATTTTAATACCCATTTTAAGGATACAGGAATGCCGGTTTTTATTTCTTTACCGGTAGGTTCCGGCATACCGGTTTCCGGATCGATTTTAAAAACAGTGATATTGTCGCTTTTCTGGTTGGCGGCAATCAGCCAGCGCCCGGAAGGATGAATGGTGAAATTCCGGGGGAAGTTGCCGTTGGTAGACTGGCAGCCCACAAAACGGATCTTTCCGGTTTTGCGGTCTGTTTTATACACTTCAATCGTGCTGTTACTGCGTTGGGATACATAAAGGAATTGGCCGTTGGGGGAAAGATGGATGTCTGCGCCCGCGGCTTTCCCTTTTTCAGCGTTCAATGCATTTTCCGTTTGCAATGGTTGCAGTCTTCCTTTTCGGAGGGTATAAACGTTTACAGTACCAAACATTTCATCTACATTGTAAACAAACTTTTTATTGTTTGATATGACCATATGCCGGGGGCCGGCTCCAGGTGCTGTGCGCGTAAAAAATGCCTTTGCGGTATCTACTTTACCGGTTGTTGCGTTGAAAGGATACGTTACAATTTTATCGGTGCCCAGGTCGCACACGAACACAAACCGGTTATCGGGTGCAATGGTGGTGCTATGTACATGGGGCGCCTGTTGCCGAGAGCTGTCGGGCCCGCTGCCCTCGTGTTGGATAACCTGCGACAGGCTACCCAGTGATCCGTCTTTTTGAATATGGTAGATGGCGAAGCTGCCGCTGGAATAGTTGGAAACAAACAGCCATTTACCGCTCCGGTCAATTTCCAGGTAACAGGGATCGTCGCCCATGCTTTTTACGGAATTCAGCAAGGTCAGTGTACCGGTATTGGGATCAATGGAAAAAGCACTAATCCCGCCATCACGGGTTTCATTCACCGAATAAACAAAATGCCGGCTGGCCGCTATTACCTGGTAAGAAGGGTTTGCCGTTGTTGTTTCACCGGCAATTTTCAGGTCTCCCGTTTTTGGATCAAAGTCATAAATATAAATGCCTTTACTGCTGCTGTTTTGATGGGTATAGGTACCTACTACAAGATACTGACCGAACGCAGCGTTCATGGTAGCCGCCAGTGATAGCATAAGGAATGCGAAAAAGAAGGGTTTCATGTAAAAAATTGAAATGCAAAATTACGATAAGTTTTAAGGTTTGAGGCCGGGAATTTTATACTCGATAGGCCCGGCTGCTTTTATCTGTTTTTTAACAAACCCCATGCAATTTTTATAACCGATCTGGCTTCTATATATCAAAGACATTCAATCACGAATATATAAACAATTAAACTTTAACTACCATGAAACGGGTTCTTACATTTTCAATCGTATCGGTTTTGGCCGTTGTTGTTTTGGCGAGTTGTTCCAAACGGGATCATTATCGGGATGATGACCGCTTTCAGAATGAGACCGGAATTACAGAATATATTTCCGAAGTGGGATCGCCTTATTCCGTGGTCCGGATGGATTATGATGGTTCTTACGCTGTTGTTTTCAGCCAGGAAAAAGATAGTTATTACTGGCCTAGAATGAAGGACGTGATCTACGGCGATTTTTCGGTGGGCGGCGGCCGGACCCTGTATAATAAAACCGCCGGATTCAATATCCGTTTAGAGGTGGATGCGTTCTTCGACTATAAAAATGATGCGATCAATGCCGTAATCCGGAGAGAGGATCAGGAAGGATATGCAAAGGCATTCAGTAATACGAAGGTAAGCCTGGAAAGACGTACCGGTACACCGATCCCTTCTGTAAAATAAATTTTTTAGTCTGGTTCTTATACTTAGGAAGCCGCCTTCAAAGGCGGCTTTTTTTATACATTTATATGAATTTATTTGATTATAAGCAGTCAGACCGATCACTCCAATAAAATATTGGAGTGATCGGTCTGAGTAAGAAAATTTTAATTTATTGAAATTCGTAATAAAAATCTTTATTTCCAAGCGAGAACCCAAGTGCCGGTTCTCTGTAATGTTTTATATCTAGTTTAAAACGCCCGGTGAAAAGGTAAATACTGTATGTTGCGCCACCTCTATTGGACTTAGAAACTGTGGGTACATCGCTGTCTGTTTTATATATTTCCCATGTTGGATATTCGCCAAATGTTGCTAAGCCGCCAAGACCTGAGTCGTCGGTAAAATTAAATTGTGTGGAAGTTACATAAATGGGATTGTTAGAAAGCTCACTGGGATTCTGAATCGTTCCTGGATAATAATAAAATCCCTCATACACAGCATCCCCAGCTGGTGTCATTTTGCTTAAGGACTCTATGTGGAAGTAACTGAGGCCAGCAGTACAACCAGCATTCGCCCATCCAAATCCTGCATTTTTTTGCAGACCATATTGAAGATAAAGCCGATAAGAGACATTCCAGATGGGGAGTCCATTTTGCCCTGTGTTTCCGGTTGGGTAAATAATAAAGTTTTCAAATAACCAGGTCCGATACCGATACATGGGCCCGATATTATCCTCTTGGTATTTTAATTCATAGTTGAATTGATTTCCGGTTTGTGGATCAGCTATTCGATGATCAATGCCCGTCATAAGAACATTGCTGGCTGCACTCATTAATTTTTGTCCAGGCTCCAACGATTTGGACTTATTAACCCGTTTGACGTCGAATGGCTCAGCTTTTTTAAACATATTCTCTGTTTTTCTCGATAACATATTTTGATCTATGTCTGGTGCATTTGCTGCACCAGCAGTAGTATAAAAGACATTGTTGTTTACATATCTTAAAATATATTTTCCAATTTGAATTACTCCGTTCTTATTTAAGACTCTGTCGAGGAGTATTCCATTTTTGCTATATAAAATATTATTTTTTAAATAAAAATAATTGGAATCTATGCTAGCATTTTTATTTCGATCTACCTTGTTGGCGGTTTCTATATATCTGTCATACAGAGTGATCTTAAGTTGATTTTCTTTTTTCCACTCCTGATATGAACTATCAGACATTTTGGAAACCTTTGAAATCAAATTACTTAATTCCTCACCATTTCGTAAAACTAAAAAGCCGGGAGAATTGCTGTCAGGTGTTTCATCTTGAAGAGCATAATTCCCATTTTTTTTACAGGAAACAAATGTAAATACAAAAAAAAGCAAGAGGCTGCTAAGCACTGTGTTTTGAATTAGCTTCATAAATAATTTTTATAGGTTCTTAATAGCTGTTGTTTAGTATAACAGAATAAAAAACAACAGGAACAAATATGGGTGTTTTTATATATATAAAAAAAAATTTTTTCTCGTGACTCTAAAATGTGACATTGTTTTTCATTTGGTGTCTAAATCCCAAACATAAAAAGTAAAAAGATGTTGCAAAATATGGAGCCGCCTTTTCTTAATACATGTTCATCCGGATCCGCAAACCGCTATTTGTCGGAATTACCCGCTATTTGTCGGAATTGCCCAACGCTATTACCGATTATTTTATGAGATTTGCACCAGCGATAATGCAATCACCCGACAATCGCATTTATTAAACATACGTAAATTTAAACAGGACCCAATATGTCAAGGATCGTATTATTTATGCATACATCGCTCGATGGCTTTGCCGCCGGTACAAATGGTGAAATGGGATGGATTCATGTAGACCAGGAAATTTTTGATTTCGGGGCTGAGCGGATCTCCAAAACCAATACAGCGCTATATGGAAGAGTTACTTTTCAGATGATGGAAAGTTATTGGCCAACGGCAGCGGAGCAGCCGGGAGCCACCAAACATGATAAGGAGCATGCTGCCTGGTACAAGAGTGCACATAAAGTGGTATTATCAACGACCCTGGATCCTTCAGCACTTACCCATACAACGGTGATCGGAAAAGACTTTGCCGCCGCGGTTCGCAAACTGAAAGCGGAAACAACCGGCGAGATTTTGTTATTCGGAAGTCCCCGCACAGCGCATGCGCTTCTGGCAGAAAACCTCATTGATGAATGTTGGCTTTTTGTGAATCCGGTCTTGCTGGGTGAAGGCATCCCGGTGTTTAAGGGCATTAAGGAAAAACAATCCTTGAAGCTGCTGAAAACGCATGTATTCAGTTCCGGTGTGGTTTGTCTTAACCACGAACTGCTCCATGAAAATAAATGAGTCCGAATAAATGGCCAGTGGCCAGGATAGCATCTCTGCCGCTCTTTTAACGCCAGGGATATCCACCTTTTGCCTTTTATGGAGCGCATAACATAAAAAAAGCCGTCTCAAAAATATTGAGGCGGCTGCTTTTTATAGGTTACTGCTTTATGAACCTGCTTTATTTTACATTGGCATCCGAGGTATCACCTGCGTTCCAGATCCGGTATTTTAATGCATATCCGTCCGGAACAAATACAACTACCGGAAGTTTGCTGTTGTAGCGGATTTGCTCGGGTTTGGCTCCAACAAACTTTTCTGTTTTTTTACCATCCGGGCATGCCATCATCGTAGATACCACGGTTCCGTTAGAAGAGAACTCGTAGTAGGTATAGCCCCAGCCCTGAACGTCTTTTTCAACGATTTTGCCATTCAGAGAGCGGGTATTACAGTCGGTAGGCATTACTTTACCCGGTATCAGTTCCAGCTTAAAATCCGCTTCGGATGCACCTTTAGCTGGTAAAAGGATCACGTACCGCTTATATCCTTTTTTTTCTTTTGGAAAATGCTCCAGTTGTTTTTGGGCATCTTCATTTTTTTCTATAGTGTTTACTGTTTTTTTGGTAGTACTGCAGGAGATCAGCGCCATTGCGAAGAATAAAAAGCCTGCTAATTGAAATTTTTTCATCATTACTGTTTTATGGTTAAACGATTGGTTCCCTGTTTGCAATACCAGGATGCGAAATCCTGTATCATTGCATAAAAGTCAGTACCCGCAAAACAGACCGGAAGAATGCAGCAAAGGTTGTCTCCGCCGCTTAATAGATGATCCAGATCAAAAAATCAGGATGCCGGGTAGAGTGCATAATAACGGCTTTTTAAACTTTGGTAATAGAGCAGGAGCACCAGCAGCAGGCCGGTACTGCATAGCCATACATACTTGTTTGGAACCGTAACACACAGGAACAGGCATAACAGCAGCAAGCGAATATATTCCAAAGGAAAAACCCATTGTTTTTGCTCCAGCATGGCACCCGTAGCAATGACACTGAGAAGGATAAAGATTGCTGCTATGAATAATTGCAGTGACTGCATGTGGTATGAAAATAAAATAGTAAAGAACAGGATAGCAAGGGTAAACGCTGTTTGAAGCGAAATGGCTTTCAGTAGTGAAACGGGGGTGGATACGGGCTTTTTTTTGCGCTGGAATTTTCGTTCCAGTACCGGGCGGATCGATGCGTCGACCCTATCCGGTTTTCCGAACAGCAGTTTTATTTTATTCAACAGGCCGGGTTCTCTTTTTACTGCTATACAGAGTTCCATTAAAAAATGAAAATGCTGCCACAGGAAGCTGTGACTGTTGAGGGGTTGGGTAAGTCCGTAAACCGGAGTTTGATCCTCTGCTTTAAAGGTGCCAAACAGTTTATCCCATATGATCAGTACATCGCCGTAATTTTTGTCGAGGTACTCCGGATTGCTGCTGTGATGTACCCGGTGATGGGAGGGGGTCACCAAAACATACTCCAGCCAGCCCAGCTTTCCGACCAGTTGGGTATGCGTAAAAAACGGATAGGCGCCATGGATCAGCAGGAGCAGGGTGATCATATGAGGAGGAAACCCGATCAGCGGTAACACACTCCAGAAAAGCCCGCGCAGCACCGATTGAAATACCGTAATCCGGGCCGATACGGTGTAATTAAAATCTTCGCTTTGATGATGTACTACATGGGCGCTCCAGAACAGGTTTACCACATGTCCGAACCGGTGATACCAGTACCATACCAGGTCCGTTACCAAAAAAAGAAGGATCCAGGTAAGCACGGTGGGCTGTATATCCATCAGGGCATAATGCCGGTGGATCCACACAAATACGAAAAAGAAGGAACCGGAAGTAAGCAGGTCGCAAAGCCGTTCGGCAATGCCTACATTCAAATTGGCAATGGACTCCCTCCAGTGAAAAACGGACCTATTCTTTTTTAACGCGTAACGGTATTCCAGCGCCATAAACAACAGGAACAGGGGCACAGCAAGTGCAATAAAATTAAGGTGCATTTGCGAGGCATTTTAGTTCCGCGGCAACAGGGCCGGGTCCTGGTTGATGATGGAATACCGGTAGGGCGCATGGATATTACGGGTAATGCCATTGATAAAATTACAGATATCATGAAAGCTGATGCTGCCTTCAATATTCCATTCAATGCTTTGCTGATCGGAGGCAATGGCCCCGGAAGAGCATTTTACACTGCGGGTATAAACCGCTTCTTTTAATAGCCGGACCAGTTGTATCAGGATAATGTCCGCGGCTTTCGGAACATTGATCAGGATGGAGTATGCCGCCATTTTTTTGCTTTTAAGTGTTTATTAAATCGGCTCACCCTAACAGAACAAACACTCTGGAATACTACCTGTAGTATATTAGTCTACTAAATTTGTAGACAAATATACGGCGGCGTATGCAATCTGACAAATCCGGTTGTTCGGAAGGTAAAATCTTTACGTTTTTTTTAACCATTTCCGGAAAAGAGCCCATTGTGGCCAGGACGCTTTTATGGCTTACAGTTACAGGACCTGCAAAAGCGGAGATTGTTATGCACAGCCCTTTGTTTCTTTAGCGGCACCGCTTACATTTGCACCCCAACTATTTTAAAAATGGATACAAAATATATACATCAGATTGCGGCAGACCTGAACCTGCCCTTAAAGCAGGTAGGCAATGTAGGACAGCTGCATGCAGAAGGGGCTACCATCCCTTTTATCAGCCGTTACCGGAAAGAGGCCACCGGCAATATGGACGAGGTACAGGTAGGAAATGTGATTGATAAGATCCGCTACTATGACGAATTGGAAAAGCGGAAGGAAACGGTTTTGAAAACGATCGAAGCTGCAGGAAAGCTAACACCTGAATTAAAGAGCCGGATCGATGCCTGTATCAGCGCCACGGAACTGGAGGATATTTACCTGCCGTATAAACCCAAGCGGAAAACAAAAGCCTCGGTAGCTATTGAAAAAGGATTGGAGCCGCTGGCAGATCTGCTATGGGCACAGGGGAATACACGTGTTGAGGAAGCGGCCGCGAAATTCCTGAATGAGCAGGTTGCGGATATTGCGGAGGCATTGCAGGGTGCCCGGGATATTGTGGCGGAACGAGTGGCAGAAAGTGAACAGGCCCGTACCCTCGTGCGATCGATGTTTGAAGAAACATCCGTGGTTGCGTCCCGTGTGCTGACCACAAAAAAAGAAGAGGCCGATGCACAGAAATACCGCGATTATTTTGATTTTAAAGAACCCCTTTCAAAATGTCCTTCCCACCGGATCCTGGCCATCCGCCGTGGCGAAAAGGAAGGATTCCTGATTATGGATATCTCCATCGAGAAGGATTCAGCCATCGGGTCGTTAAAAAGCGAATTTGTTACCTCTTCGGGCGCGGCGGGCGGCCAGGTCGCATTGGCTGTTGAAGACGCTTATGCGCGGTTGCTGAAGCCGGCTATCGAAACCGAATTCCGGATGAGCAGCAAAACTTCCGCAGATGAAGAAGCCATCAAAGTGTTTGCAGAAAACCTGCGGCAGCTGTTACTGGCCTCTCCGCTGGGACAAAAACGGGTGCTGGCCATTGATCCGGGTTTTAGAACCGGCTGCAAAGTGGTATGCCTGGATGAAAGCGGCACTTTTCTTAAATATGAAACCATATTTCCGCATGCACCGCAAAATGACTGGCGCGGTGCAACGGAGGCATTAAAACGGTTGGCAAGCAAATACGATATTGAGGCCATTGGTTATGGAAACGGAACGGCCAGTAAGGAAACGGAAAAACTGGTTAGGAGCATCGACTTCGGAAAACCCGTCTCCATTTTTATGGTGAATGAAAGTGGTGCTTCCATTTATTCTGCCAGCGAAGTGGCTCGGGAAGAATTTCCGGATGAAGATGTAACCGTACGCGGAGCCATCAGCATCGGACGCCGGTTGCTGGACCCGCTGAGTGAGCTGGTGAAAATTGATGCCAAAAGCATTGGGGTAGGTCAGTACCAGCACGATGTAAACCAGAACCGGTTAAAGGACAGCCTGGACCAGGTGGTGCAAAGCTGTGTGAACTATGTGGGCGTAGACGTAAATACCGCCAGTAAACACCTGCTGATGTATGTATCGGGCTTAACATCAACCACAGCAAAGAATATTGTAGAATACCGGGTAAAGAATGGAGCGTTCAAAAGCCGGGAAGAATTGCTGAAAGTATCGATGCTGGGCCCAAAGGCATTTGAACAATGTGCCGGATTTTTACGCATCCCTAATGCATCCAACCCGCTGGACAATTCGGCGGTGCACCCCGAAAGCTACCCGGTGGTAGAAGCTATGGCGGATAATTTAAACTGTACGGTGGGCGAATTGATCACAAAGCCCGAACTGCGAAAGGGAATCAGGGCCAGGGATTTTGTTACGGAAACAGTTGGACAATACACTATTGAAGATATCTTAAAGGAACTGGAAAAGCCGGGCCGTGATCCGCGGGAGGCGATTGAAGAATTCAGTTTTGCAGAGGGGCTTTCTGCAATCGAAGACCTGAAGCCGGGCATGAAGGTTCCAGGCATTGTAACCAATATCACCAATTTCGGAGCCTTTGTGGATGTAGGTGTAAAGCAGGACGGATTGGTGCATGTATCGCACCTGGCAAATAAATTTGTGAGCGATCCTAATGAGGTGGTAAAGCTGAATCAGAAAGTGATGGTATCCGTGTTGGAAGTAGATCCTGCGCGGAAGCGGATCTCGCTGAGTATGAAAGATGCGGCCGGTGAAGGCAAAACAAAACCGGCGGGCAATCAGCAGAAACAGCCTGCAAAAACAGCAGCTGCGGGCCGTAATAACTTCCAGTCGAGCCTGGATGCCCTACGGAAAAAGTTTGCTGATTGATGAAATCCTAATCCGGAAAGCGGCTATAAAACGAAAAAGCAGGTTGTTAAATAAGTTGATTTACGGCCTGCTTTTTGTCTTCTATGATAAACCTGTTTGAGAAAAATGAAAAATAAAAGAAAGGCTTTGTTCCTGATCGGCATGGTGTGCTTCTTATTTATAACCACAAACCCCGTTGCCGCACAGCGGGTCAGTGAGCCTAAAGATGTTCCGGCAGAATGGTCGGAGCCTTATCCGCCCTTCCGGATCGCCGGTAATCTGTACTATGTAGGCACCCGCGACCTGGCCTGCTACCTGCTTGTTACTTCTAAAGGAAATATACTCATCAACACCGGGCTGGCGGGATCACTACCTCTGATCAGAAAGAGCATTGAAACATTAGGTTTCCGGTTTTCCGATATAAAGATCCTGCTCACCTCCCAGGTACATTATGATCATGTGGGTGCCATGGCGGCTATTAAGCGGTTAACCGGTGCACACATGATGGTAAATGCGAAGGATGCACCTGTATTGGCAGATGGCGGACGGTCTGACTATGAAATGGGCAAATACGGCGTGCAGTTTGAGCCGGTATCCGCCGACAGGTTATTGCATAACGGGGATACCATTACACTGGGTAATACCCATGTGATCCTGTTGCACCACCCGGGCCATACAAAAGGATCCAGCAGCTTCCTGGTCACGGTAAAAGATAATAACCGTTCCTACCGGATTTTGATCGCCAATATGCCTACCATTATTACAGAAAAGCGGCTGGATGCCATTCCGGCCTATCCGGGTATTGCGCAGGATTATGCCTATACACTGGATGCCTTGAAAAAGCAATCGTTTGATCTTTGGGTAGCTGCACACGCCAGCCAGTTTAAGCTCTTGGAGAAGCATTTACCAGGCGGTCCGTACAATCCGGCATTATTTGCCGACCGGCAGGCGTATGATACGCTGGTGAGCGAATTGGACCGGGTCTACCGGGAAAAAATGCGTCAGGGCTCCCGGTAAGCAGAATCCCACCGCGGCTGATGAATACCGTAATAAAAGAAGGCTCCTGCAAAATAAGCCAGCACATCGCCCGCATCTCGGGTATAGGTTTTAGCAATGGCCGGCATGAGCCCTTCAAATACAACCGATATATACAATGCCATAAAAAGTAAATAGGAGCATGGAATCCGGTACGTTTCATTTTGCACAACAAAGACCCGTATGACCCGCAGGGCCACGTGTGCCACTAATGGCACAAATACAAAATCGGTGAGATAGCTGTTCAGGAAGGGAATGGGGGCACCTGCCCAACGGAAGCTATGAATCAGCCACCACGCCAGGCCGTACCCCCGGAATAACGGGTCCAATAATCGTTTCATCTATAACGCGAAGGATACCGCAATCATAATTGCTGCAGATACAACCGTCAGTAATACCAGCACGATGGCGAAACCGGTGTGCTTCCCCAGTTTTATCATTGGGCTGTCTGTTTGTTTCACCGGCAGGATGTTTTCTCTCAGCTTCCGGTACAAGGATTTCTTTTCTTCCGCCGCAACAGGATCTTCCATGATGACTATTTTAGAACAAATGTACTAATTTTTCAGAATTAGATCAAATGTTCTAAATTTGGGCATGGATACCAAAGACCGGATACTGGAGGCCGCCCTGGAGCTCTATAACACGCAAGGGATACGTACGATCACGACCCGGCATATAGCTGCACACCTCAATATGAGTCCCGGAAACCTGCATTATCATTTTAAACATACAGATGACATTATCCGGGCGCTTTATGCGCGTTTGGCAGTGGCGTTTGATCTTGAATTGATACAGTTGCAGCAATCGGCAACGGTTACTATGAATGCAATACTTGATTTGTCGGCCAGATCTTTTCAGCTGGTATACCGGTACCGGTTTATTTTCCTGCATTTTGTAGAAATTGTATGGCGGATTCCCGGAATTGGAAAAGACTACCAGGCGCTTACCAGGCGCCGTACCCGGGAGTTTACCCGGATCTTTCAGCGATTGATCGAAAGCGGTATCTTTCGGACGGATCTGCCGCCCTCAATATGGCCGGCATTGGTAAAACAGCTGTTCATCGTAGCCGATTTCTGGCTTTCCAATAACGAATTAACCGACCGGCTCAATGAAAAAAAGGCCGTTGCGGCTTATCAGAAAACCTTCTACATGATGTTCCTGCCGTTTCTGGCGGAGCCGGAGAAAAACGGCCGCGCATCGTTTTAAAAAATAGCGGACAATCAGCCCGCCCTGGGATGATGCGGCGGAGAAGATCCGGATATCCACATCTTTGAGATGCGATGTGGGGAAGCGTTTACCCCATGTAAACATTTTCCCTTTATTTTTGTAATAGATACAACATAAAAATTTGTGAATAATAGTGTTATGCCGAAATCGTTCGGCATTTTTATAAACCATCTATATGACACAGGAAACAGGAGCAGAACGCATTAAATGTTTGATAATAGGTTCAGGGCCAGCAGGTTATACTGCGGCTATCTATGCTTCCCGCGCCAATCTGAACCCGGTTTTATACCAGGGGATCCAGCCGGGCGGGCAATTAACCATTACAACCGAAGTAGAAAATTACCCCGGATATCCGGATGGAATTCAGGGACCGGAAATGATGATCGATTTTGAAAAACAGGCCAAACGCATGGGGGCAGATATCCGCTTTGGGATTGCTACAAAGGTTGATTTTTCGAGCCTCCCACATAAGGTTTGGATCGATGATGAAAAACTGATCGAAGCCGATGCGGTGATTATTTCCACCGGTGCTTCTGCAAAATGGCTGGGGCTTTCCAGCGAAGAACGGCTGAATGGTTTTGGTGTAAGCGCCTGTGCAGTTTGCGACGGTTTCTTCTTCAGAGGAAAAGAAGTGGCTATTGTAGGAGCCGGCGATACGGCAGCCGAAGAGGCTCTCTACCTTTCCAAGCTTTGCACCACCGTTCATATGCTGGTTCGGAAGGACGCAATGCGGGCGTCGAAGGTGATGCAGGACCGGGTGCTGAACACACCGAATATTAAAATCTACTTCAATACGGAAACCGAAGAGGTGCTGGGTGATAAAACCGTTCATGGTGTTCGCGTCAGGAATAATCAAACCGGCGAAACGCAGGATATTCCGGTAAGCGGCTTTTTTGTGGCCATTGGTCATCAGCCCAATTCTGATATCTTTAAAGGCTTCCTCGATATGGATGAGGCTGGGTATATTAAAACCACACCGGGTACCTCTAAAACCAATATAGAAGGCGTTTTTGCTTCAGGCGATGTGCAGGACAAGATTTACCGTCAGGCCGTAACAGCTGCGGGAAGCGGATGTATGGCGGCCCTGGATGCTGAGCGTTATCTTGGTGAAAAAGGGATTCATTAAAACAGTACGGCCGCAGATGCAGTAAGAACAGAAGGAAAACTAGTGACATCCATCCGGCAGGATGCGGCGATTATCTGGCTACCCCGTGCACTGTATGTTCCCTTTATAGCCGCAATGCCAAAAAATAAATCCAATGGCACAACTCGTTACGATACACCTGGAGCAGCTTCGTTTTTTTGCAGGGCATGGTTTATATGCTGAAGAAAAAAAAACGGGCAACGCTTTTGAAATGAACCTGACCGTTTCGTTTCCAAAGGAAGATGGATTGATCGTTAAGCTGGAAGATACGCTAAACTATGCCGAAATCTATCACCTGGTAAAAACCGAAATGCGGGAACCTCGCGAGCTGCTGGAAACCTTCCTTACAGAACTGGCCGATAAATTAAAAGAGCGGTTCCCGGTGATTTCGCTGCTACGGATGAGCCTTTATAAGCTAACGGTTCCCATCGACGGGTTTGCAGGAAAAGTAGGCGTGGAACTGGAGCGCCGGTTTTAGCAAAACAGTGATCTGCTGCGGATGCCGTTTTGCAGGTTTTTGGTTAGCGGCAATTTCCCTGGCATGCTGCAGCAAGAATGGTGCGTAGCTCAAGTCACCGGCCTGCTTTATTTCCGATCGGGGGCAGCCATTTTGAACTTGAAAATGCAAACGGAAATCTGCTGTGATGGAGGACACCCTGTTGCTTTTAACACTACTTTCTGATTTGCACTCAACGACACTGTTTGTTTGTTTTCTATCTTGTGGCATCGTTTACTGTCGTTTATGAAAAAACAATGCTTTCCTGTTTTGATTTCGTTAATACTACTGGCGATGGCCTGTAGTAAAAATGATACCAGGTTGCCCGAGGTAGCGGAACGGGAAACCGTTTCTTTGTGGGCTGAAACAGAAAAGCAATTGATCTTACCATCCTATGCGGGAAATGATGCCGTGCTGGTTTCAAAGGATGCTGCAATTGCTACGGCTGCCTGGCTGGGCGACCGGGTTTTGGTAACCGCTCATGCTACCGGCAATACCACCATTACCTTGCGAAGCGCGGAGGCAGGGAAACCGCTTCTCTATATTGCTGTTTTTTCGAGATCTGTAGAAACTGCCTACGGCTGGAGGCGGATAGAGAATGATCAATGGAAAACAGCCGTTACCGTAAAAGCCCGGCGGGCCGCCGAAGCCCGTACGCTGCGCCAGCAGCTGCTCGATTCGTTAAAAAGCGAAGCCACGGGCAACGGGTTTATTTTCCGTTCAAACGAGGTTGCGGAATACTCCCGGAACCGGCAGCTCTACAAGGTGGGATATACGTTTAACAACTGGAAGCTTACCCTGAATCATGAAGGGTGGCAGGAAGAGATTCCGCTTCAACCGGTACAGTACAATGTTATCGGGCTAACGCAGGACCTAACGAGGCAGTATAAAGCCCGTTATCCGGGAAAGCATATTGCGCAGGTAACCGTTACCCGCTATTTTAACGAAGTGCTACCGCCAGGCTAGTGCTATAAAGAAATCAGCCATTGCCCAGGTCTTCATTGCTGAACGCCAGTGGCAGTAAATCCTTAATTGTATTAATGATATAGACAGGGCCTTCCATACCCGCCAGTAATAACCGGATAGGGCTTCCGGTACGTTTTTCATATTCAGATAAAGCCTGCCGGCACATACCGCAGGGCGATATCGGCCGGTCATTGCTTCCGTTCTCAGAATGATAGGTAACTGCAAGTGTAACAATGGGCTCATCGGTATATTGCGTACCTACAGTTGCCAACAGTGCCCTTTCCGCACAAATACCCACAGGATAAGATGCATTCTCCTGATTGGAGCCCACCACCGTTTTGCCGTTGGCCAGTTTGGCAGCGCAGGCCACATTGAACCGGGAATAGGGTGCGTAAGCTTTTTTGGTTGTTTTGCGCGCCAGTTGCAATAATGCGGCGTCCTCCTCGTTCAATGCATCGCTGTCTTCAACCAGGGTATAAGAGAATTGAAATTTTTTTTCCTTTATCATGTAATGTCCCGGTGTTTTAGTTACAAAGGGTATTAAAGATAGGAAATATTTTTTATCCTTCCCGGATAATGTACAGGCTGCTTCTTAGCTCCCGGCTTATGCGCACCTGTCTTTCTTCTGTAGATATATTATAAAAATAACTATTAATACTGCTCCTGCTCATTCGGGAAATTGCCGGCACGCACGTCCGAAATATAATGCTGAACCGCGGAGGTAGCCTGTTCAAAGATATTGAGATATTGTCTTAAAAATTTAGGTTTGAATTCCGTATTGATCCCCAGCATATCGTGCATTACCAGTACCTGGCCATCGCAATATTTGCCGGCTCCGATGCCGATGGTAGGGATATAGAGGCTTTCGGTTACTTCTTTTGCGAGGAGCGCAGGTATTTTTTCCAGCACAATGGAAAAACAACCGGCCTCTTGCAGCAGTTGTACATCTTTTCGTAACTTATTGGCTTCGGCGTCTTCTTTTGCCCGCACGGCATAAGTGCCGAATTTGTAGATGGATTGAGGGGTAAGTCCCAGGTGCCCCATCACCGGGATACCAGCCGATACAATTTTCCGAACCGATTCCACTACCTCTTCGCCGCCTTCCAGTTTTACAGCATGTGCACCGGTTTCCTTCATGATACGGATCGCCGAGGCCAGGGCAATTTCCGAATTGGACTGGTAGGCTCCGAAAGGTAGGTCCACCACCACCAGGCAGCGTTTGGCCCCACGGATCACAGACTGCGCGTGGTAGATCATCTGATCCAGTGTAATGGGCAATGTGGTTTCATGTCCTGCCATCACGTTGGAGGCAGAATCACCCACGAGGATTACATCAATACCGGCACCGTCAATAATGCGGGAAAATGAAAAGTCATATGCTGTAAGCATGCTGATCTTTTCACCGGCTTCTTTCATTTTTGCCAGTGTATGTGTAGTTACTCTTTTAACTTCTTTATTGATGGACATATTATTTGTTTAAAGTTTCAGGTTCCAAGTTTCCGGTTAGATCCCATTACATACTCGATCACCAAGGCTAAATGCTGATGGCTGAAAACTGACAATTGATGGCTGAAAACTCGTCATTGAAAACTAAACGTTCCCCTGCGCGCAGATCTCATCATACAAACTCTGGATCAGTCCGTCTGCCAACCCGATCTTGGGAACCAGGATCTCTTCTGCACCGGCCCATTTGAGCACGTTAATATAAATAAGTAAGGCCGGAACGATCACATCGGCCCGGTCTTCCCGTAATTTATAATTGCTCATCCGTTCGGTGAGCGTCATGCTGCTGAATTCTTTATAATAATCACGGAGCAGGTCCAGCGAAAGCGGCCGGCCTTCCTTGCGTTTCGACAGCGAAAAGATCTTATTGATATTACCTCCGGAACCAATGCCGGTGATCTTTTTTATACTCCGGGTATTGTTCCGGATATACGTCTTCATTTCCTCCCATTGCGTTTCTGCCACCTGTTGCTTCAGCAGCCGGATGGTTCCGATGTTGAAGGACCGTTTAAAGTTCATTGCGCCGTTTACAAAGCAGGTTAGTTCAGTGCTGCCGCCACCTACATCAATATACAGGTAGGCGGCTTCCTGCGTTAGGTTTTCGGCCACATGACTTTCGTAGATCAGTGCCGCTTCCCGGTCGCCGGAAATGATCTCAATCTGCAGGCCGGTTTCTCTGGCCACCTGCTCAATGATCTGTTGCCCGTTCCGCGCATCGCGCATAGCAGCCGTAGCGCAAACCTTCACCTGCTGCACCTCATAGGCGTCCAGCAGATTCCGGTAAGCCTTCATGGTGCTGAGGATATGCGCCGTTTTTTCACGGGAGATCTCTCCGGTTTCAAAAACATCAAAGCCCAGTCGCAAAGGCACCCGGATCAGGTTGGACTTGATAAACTCCGGTTTATTCTTTTTGATCATCCGCACGTCTGTGATCAGCAAACGGGCGGCGTTACTGCCTATGTCAATGGCCGCTAATTTCAACTATGAATATTTTTTATTAATGAGGTAATGATAAATAGCCTCCTGCGATCTTACCTTTTTAGAGGCCGAATGTACATATTTATTTTTAAGTTCATTGTCAAGGATCCGGGCTTTTACGTTATCGCTCAGCTGGATGTTCAGGATGTCGATCAGCTCATTTTTTAACAAGGGGTCCAGTACAGGGCAGGTAGCCTCCACGCGGTGCTCTATATTTCGCAGCATCCAGTCGGCAGAGGAAAGAAAAACACGGGGTTTGCCGCCGTTATGGAAAACAAAAACACGGGCATGCTCCAGGTATTCATCTACAATGCTGATGGCCGTTACTTTGTGTTTGAATTTCTTGTTCTGCGACAGCATGCAGAAGATACCGCGAACGATCAGCTTTACCACCACGCCGGCGCGTGCTGCCTCATAAAGCTTTTGGATCATGTCGATGTCGGAAAGTGAATTCATTTTAATGATCATCTCTGCCTTTTTCCCTTTCCGCGCCATGGCAATTTCATGATCGATCAATTTTACCAGGAAGGTGCGAACCAGGTAAGGACTCGGAATGATCGTCGTACATTTCTGCAATACCAGTTCGTGGGATTTGGGATTTTCCAGGTAAGCAAAGATGCGGTTGATATCGGCCATTATTTTTTTGTTGGAGGTCAGCAGGCAATGATCCGCATAGATACGTGCTGTTTTTTCATTCAGATTGCCGGTACTTACAAATCCATAATGTTCGGTCTTGGTTCCCTTCCGTTTTTTGATAACACATAGTTTGGCATGCACTTTCATATTGGGAAAACCCGTCAAAACAGTAGCTCCCACATCCTCCAGCCGTTGCTTCCACTCCATATTGGCCTCCTCGTCGAAGCGGGCTTTTAGCTCCAGCATTACCGTAACCTCCTTGCCATTACGCACGGCATTGATCAGCGCGTTGATGATTTTTGATTGTGCGGCCAGGCGGTAGCAGGTGATCTTGATGGATACCACATCCGGGTCAAAGGCTGCTTCGCGGATCAGGTCAATGGTGGGCGTAAAATTATGATAGGGATAACTCAGCATCACATCACGGTGCATGATCACATCGGAAATACGTTGCTCCAGTAAAAGGGGATGGTCAAACGGCTCTTTTCTCCGGCTTACATTTTTAAATACTTTTGATGGAAAGTCGATAAAATGCCGGAAATTATGAATGGCGCCGGCGGGGCTGATGGCATCCTGCTTACCAAAACCCATGCGTGTTACCAGGTAATTCAGGAGATCGGGATCCATACGCTCATCATAGGTGAAACGAACGGGGGTGCCTTTCTTCCTGTTTTTAAGACCGGTTTCCAGTTTCTGGATGATCGAGGTATTATCGGCGGTATCGATATCCAGTTCGGCATCTCTTGTAAATTTAAAAATATGTGCCCTAAACTCATCATAGCCCAGAAAACGGAAAATATCCGGCAGGTTGGAAATGATGGCGTCTTCCAGCAGCATGATATCATGCTGGCTGGCGCGGGAAGGCAGTTCAATAAAGCGTCCAACGGCCGTTACAGGAACCTCGATGATCGCATATTTCCGGTCTTGACGGTTAAAGCTTTTCCGCATCACCACACCCAGAAAAATAGATTTATCGCGAAGCGTGGGAAATTTTTTAATGTTTTCAATCATCAGCGGAATAATATTCGGGCTGATCTCCGTTTCATAAAAATCCCGGATGAATTTCTTCTGCGTTACCGTTAGCTGCGCTTCGGTTTTTAAATAGATCTTATTCCGGTTCAGGCTGCGTTGTACATTTTTCCAAACCCGCTCAAATTCTTCCTGTTGATCGGTCATCAGGCGTTGGATCTGGTCCAAGATCTTTTTTGGGTTTTTTTCAGGATGCATGTTTAGCTTGGATTCGATCCGCAGCATCCGCTTCAGAGAGGCGATCCGGACCCTGAAAAATTCATCCCTGTTGTTGGAAAAGATCCCAAGAAATTTGATCCGCTCATTCAACGGAACGGTAGGGTCTGCGGCTTCTTGCAATACCCGGCCGTTAAAGGCCAGCCAACTGATGTCCCTGGGGATAACCTTCTGCATATCTTTTCGGTGTATACTCACAATAATAACACTTTATCGGCAGAATTACGGGGAATAATCGGTGTTTAGATTCGTTGCGTTTTAAATTATTATTAAGGATTTCCGGCGGCCTGCTATGTTCCGTAAAGGAATACCGGCGGGAGGCGCACCGTCATATCCGTCATTTGTGGCTACATTTGCGGTTCACCAGATGGAGCTTTCATGACCAATGAACGAAGAGAAAAACTGGAAAGCGTAATCAGCAAGCGTCAGCCGGGACTGGGCATTGTACTGGAAAATGTTTTCGACCCGCATAATGTTTCCGCCGTAATGCGCAGCTGCGATGCCGTAGGCATCCAGGATGTATATATATTAAATACCCGGATTCCTCGCCATAAAAAATGGGGTGCCCGGAGCAGTTCTGGTGCCGCAAAATGGTTGTCGGTACATCAGTTTGACGATGCTGAAACTTGTTTCCTAACATTAAAAAGCCGGTACAATAAAGTGTTTACCACGCACCTTGGTGCTGGTGCCATTCCGTTGTATGAACTGGATCTTGTACAAAATATTGCGCTGGTTTTTGGCAACGAGCATGCAGGTGTAAGCGAAGAAATAAGGGCCCTGGCCGATGGCAATTTCATCATTCCCCAGGTTGGCATTATTCAGTCGTTGAACATCAGTGTTGCCTGCGCCGTCAGTATTTATGAAGCGTTTCGTCAGCGATCGGCTGCCGGAATGTATCAGACAGCGGCGGATACGCCCTACCATCAGCAGTTGCGGAAGGAATGGGGGCTGGGAATGTGAGCATGTGAATCAATGTCGTTTCCTTACAGCGACCTCAAAAGTATAAAAGTGTAGCAGCTACTTTTTATACATCCCACACCCTGGTGGCTGAATGCAACGGCAAAGGCCAGACAGGGAATGCCAAGGAGATTTTCAATATCAGGTTTCTATGCGACTGTTGCGGATACTTTGTCCATTGCGGTAAAACGAACCACAGATCTGGCTGGCCAACAACATTTCATACCGATATTTTACATTTCCCGAAGTTCTTAGTACTTTTAAATTTCACATTAAATTCAATATTCTAAATTCTTCAGATATGCCTTCTTTTGATTTTGCCAGTAAAGTAGACGCACAGGCGCTGGATAACGCCGTAAACGTGGTAAAAAAAGAAATTACCAACCGTTTTGATTTTAAGGGATCACACGTCGTGATCGATCTTGATAAAAAGACGTTTAAGATCAACGTCGAAACGGAAGATGATATGAAGATGACACAGTTACTGGATGTATTGGTGAACCGTGCACATAAGCAGGGGATAGCTCCGGAAGCATTTGACCTGAGCAAGGCTGGCAGCCAGATTGGCAAGGCCTGGAAGAAGGAAGTGGAAGTACGTAACGGTATTAAACAGGAAGACGCCAAAAAAATCGTGAAGTTGATTAAGGATGCGGGGCTGAAGGTACAGGCATCTATTCATGAAGATGTGGTGCGGGTAACCGGAAAAAAGATCGACGACCTGCAAAGCGTGATCCAGGCCTCAAAAGGCTGGGCGCTGGGCGTACCGCTGCAAATCGAAAATATGCGGAGTTAAGGGAATTTGAGAATGTGGAAATATGGAAATTGAATTCCGGAGCGGAAAAAGGGGAGTACAGCTAAAGCGACTCGGGCCATTTATTTAATTTGATATTCATTATTCTACATTTAATATTTTTCTTACCTTTGCACCTCAAATTTTATTAATAACCGTACGGCCAAATCCGTACAACCTTAAAAATCATATAATTATGAAACAAGGGCTCCATCCGGAAAGCTACCGTTTAGTAGTTTTCAAAGACATGAGTAACGGCGATACCTTTTTAAGCCGCTCTACTGCCAATTCAAAAGAAACCATTCAATGGGAAGACGGGAATGAATATCCGGTAATCAAACTGGAAATTTCAAGCACTTCTCACCCTTTCTTTACTGGTAAGAATGTACTGGTAGATACTGCCGGTCGTATCGACAAGTTCAAAAGAAAATACGCCAAAAAATAACTGGTGTTGTTTTTATATTTTTACAAACCCCGGAACTTACCGGGGTTTTGTTTTGCCCATATTTCTGTTTATCTTAGGCACCTCAATTTATGAGCGCAGTTATTTTCACCCATAAACAGTACCGGGCAGAGCATTTGTTCCCGTTTAGTCTGACAACCTCCATGGAAACCATTCCTGCGGGAATGATGACCAATCGCCGGCGCTGGGAACAGATCGTAAAAAACGATCTGAACGATCGGCCGGGCGTCAGCTGGTTTATACCGGCCAATCTACTTCCATCGGCCCGGCTGTTGGATCAACTGCGTGCTTTTTCCCCAGGTGATTTTCTGCATATTGAGAATGGAGCGGTGATCGGCTACGGTACTTCGGAGGCGGATTTTTCGGGAAAGCCATCCGGTGTGCTACCTGTAACAGCTGTTGATTTTATCAGCTATAGCTGGGAGATCTTTGAAATGAATGCCCGGCTGCTGCATTTCGATTTTGCATTGCTGACTTCTGAACGGGAGTCTGCGCCGCTGACGGCTGGCAACCGGGTGGTCAACGAAGCAAAGGTGTTTATAGAACCGGGCGCCGATATCCGGTTTTCGATTATCAATGCAGAGGAAGGACCGGTTTATATTTCGAAGAATGCACTGGTCATGGAAGGATCCTGTATTCGCGGACCCGTGTTCATTGGTGAAGGAGCGGTGGTAAAAATGGGTACCCGGATCTATGGGGGCACCACCATCGGGGCTTTTTGCACCGTGGGCGGAGAAATTAAGAACTCGGTTTTGTTTCCGTTCTCCAATAAAGCCCACGACGGTTACCTGGGCGATTCAGTGATCGGCCGGTGGTGTAACCTGGGCGCCGGCACCAGCAACAGCAATTTAAAAAACACAGCCGGAAATATTCGCATAACTTTACCCTCGGGAAACTATCAGGCGGGTATGAAATGCGGGGTATTGATGGGGGATTATTCCAGAGCCGCGATCAATACATCGTTTAATTCCGGAACCGTTACGGGGATTTGTGCAAATATTTTCGGTGCGGGGTTAAGTCCTAAATGGATTCCATCCTTTTCCTGGGGATACAGCGACGACACCCCTTACCAGCTTGACCAGGCACTGGTGCACCTGGAGCGATGGATGCAAACCAAAAAACAAACACTTACAGAAGAAGAAAAAGAACGTATTACCCTAATTTATAATCAAACAAAAACAAAGAAATCATGAGACAGCAAATAGCAGCGGCTAACTGGAAAATGAACTTAACGTATGTGGAAGGCCAGCAATTGCTAAACGATATCCTGGGCGAAAACATTGAAACGACCGAAAACCAGTTGGTGATCTTTGGAGTTCCTTTTCCTTACCTGATGATGGCTAATGAAAAGGTAAATACCCTGAAGAATTTTTATGTGGCCGCACAGAATTGCTCGAATAAGAAGTCGGGTGCATACACCGGTGAAGTTTCTGTAGACATGCTGAAATCAATCAATATCCAGTATTGCATTATCGGCCACAGCGAGCGCCGGGAGTATTTTAACGAATCGAACCTGGAGCTTTCTGAAAAACTGGATCTTCTGCTGGGCGCAGGTTTAAAGCCCATTTTCTGCTGCGGAGAACCCCTGAGCATCCGGGAGGCCGGTACGCAAAATGAGTACGTGGAAAAACAACTGCGGGAGTCCTTGTTCCATCTGTCTGCAGAAGATCTGAAAAATGTGGTGATTGCATATGAACCCATTTGGGCGATCGGGACGGGCAAAACGGCTACCACCGAACAGGCCCAGGAAATTCATGCGTACCTCCGTTCGGTGATTGCAAAACAATATGGCCAGGAGGCAGCCGATGGTATATCCATCCTTTATGGAGGAAGCGTAAAAGCAAATAACGCGAAAGAACTGTTTTCCTGTCCTGATGTGGATGGCGGTCTTGTTGGGGGCGCATCCCTGGTAGCGGTGGATTTTGTGGAAATTATCAAAGCATTGAAATAAGCGGGCATGCTGAAGGTGCTCTGGCTCTGTAGCTGGTACCCCAATAAACGGGCTCCGTTTGAAGGTGACTTTGTGCAGCGTCATGCCCAGGCAGCTTCCTTGTATCACCGGATTCATGTTATTAAAGTAACGCCCGATCCGGAAGATCTGGGCGTTACTTTTGAACAACAGCAAAACACGGAATACCCCAACCTGACTGAAGAGCATATCTACTATCCGAAAAAGCCTGGGGTGTCTGGAAAACTGCGTTCGTATTTTTACTGGTTCCATCTTTATAAAAAAGCGGTCCGGCGTTATATCAGCGTCTATGGCAAGCCGGATCTGGTTCATGTGCACATCCCGTTTAAATCGGGGCTGGTAGCACAATGGATCAAAAAGAAATACGGAATCCCTTACGTGGTTACCGAACATTGGGATGGGTATAATACGGTGGTAGACGATAATTTTTACGAGCGTCCACGCTGGTTCCGGTCAATCGTACGGAATACGTTTCATAAGGCAACCGGCTTTCATTCGGTGAGCCGTTACCTGGTACGCGAAATTAATCAGCTGGGCAAAGAAATTCCATCTGTTGTAATACCGAACGTGGCAGATACCCGTATTTTTTTTAAGAAACAAAAAGAGCGGCAGCAGCAGTTCAGGTGCGTGCATATTTCCAGCGGGGCTCCCAAAAAAAATATAGAGGGGATCATCCGAGCGTTCGGGCAGCTGCCGGCATCATCATTTTCCTTAACAGTTATCGGGCTTGAACCCAGGCTGAATGTGGCTTACAAGGAGCGATACCCTTGGATCCGATGGATAGGAGTGCAACCTTATAATATCGTTGCGCGGGAGCTGCAGGAGGCCGACCTGCTGATTGTTTTTAGCAACGCGGAGAACTCACCTTGTGTGATCGGTGAGGCGCTTTGTTGTGGAGTGCCTGTAGTATCGAGTGATGTGGGGGGCATTTCAGAACTGATCAATGATCAAAACGGATTGATGATACCTGCCGGAGATGAAGCAGCGTTGGTAAATGCGATCCGCTTTGTTGAAGCGCACTATCCTGACTACAACGCCACGAAAATTGCCTCAGATGCATCGACGCGTTTTTCCTATGCTGTGGTGGGGCAACAAATTGACCGCTGGTATCAAGGCCTGAAGAATCCGTCCTAATTCAGAAAGACATGCATTCGTTGATAAATCCTTAGCCGTTTCATCGTTCGCACCGCCCAGGAAGTATATCAGAAACGCTGGGCCGCGATCATTTGGCGGAAATCTTCCGAAGATTCCTTTAATGCATCGAAGGATCCTTGTGCCGCAACGGTTTTGTTCCGGATTAAAAAGATCGTGTCCGCCATTTTGATGGTGGCCAGGCGGTGAGCGATGATGATGATGGTACAATGCCCGTGCAGCAGCTCCAGGCTTTTTTGAATGATGTTTTCCGTGGCGGAATCCAGTGCCGAAGTGGCCTCATCTAAAACCAGGACTTCTACATTTTTATATAATTCGCGGGCAATGGACAGGCGTTGCTTTTGGCCGCCGGAAATATAAATGCCGTTATCACCTACCTGTGTATGCTCTTTTTCGGGAAGGGTGTCGATAAAACCATCCAGCGAGGCCTGTTGCACCGCTTTTTGAAATCGTTGCCGGTTTTCTGGTGTAGGATCATCGAAAAAGGTAACATTGTTAAAGATGGTATCGCTAAATACTACAGGGTCCTGGGCAATATAGCCGATCTTATCCCGGTAAGCATCCAGGCTTATTGTGCCGATTGGGCTGCTACCGATAGATACCGTGCCCGTTGTTGGGGTGATGAGCCCGATGATGACATGGGCCAGCGTTGTTTTTCCGGAACCGCTTTCCCCTATAAAGGCAACGGTCCGGTGCCGTGGAATATGGAGGTTGATATCTTCCAGTATGGCACGTCCGGTGTATGCGACGGAAACTTCGGAAAGCCGGATTTCACCCACTTCGCTGAGCGGAGACAAGTCTTTGGGTGCCGGCTCTTTTGATTGTTGTACCTCGCGGATCAACCCGGTTACGGAGCGGATGCTGCCGGTGTTCTGTGCAAAGAACTGCCAGCTTGTTTGCAGCTGGCCCAGTTGTGCCAGCGAACGATAAAACAACAGGAGGCATACGAGGATCGCATTTTTATCACTACCGGGAAACAGGTAAAATTGCAGCCCAAGTATCAGGCTGATCATTACAATGGCTACCGGCTCCTTAATGCCTTCCGACAGGGCGCTGAAGAACCCCATCCGGAAATTCAGCAGTTCGATTTCCTCAATGACTTTTTTTAATTTCCCCAGGTAACGTTTAAAATAGTTGGTGGCTTTCAGATACCGGTAATGCGTTATCGATTGAATCAGGTAACTGATAAAGGTATCGCTTTCTTTAGATACGTTGGCGGAGATCTTCTGGGTTTTTGAAAACAGCTTCCGGTACAGCAGGTTGCTTGTGGCACCAAAAACCAGCACCATAATGGCAAATTGCAGGTTGGTCATGCAGGCTAATGTGAAATAGGTAATGAGGATGCCCACGCATTGCAGCGTACTTAAATACGCTGTAAGGGTATAATAGAGGCCGCTGATCTCCGTGGTAAGCGCATTCTGTATTTTTCCTGCATTCAGTTTCAGAAAGCCGGCATAGGAAAGATTATTTAGCAGATACAGCATTTGCACACGCAGTTCCCGAATGAAGAGGAAACGTATCCGGGATGAATAACGCATTTGCAAAAAACGGAAAAGTCCTTTGATCGAAAATACCAGGACAACGACGAAAACGGTGTTGGTGATGGTAAGCGGGATTCCTGCTCCGGAAAGCAGGTCTGTTATATAATGCATTTTGCCGGTATTCAGCAGCCCTTCATTGCCGGCGCCAAAAAGCGAGGAGAACAACGGCACGATCAATGCCAGCCCGATTCCATCTAGCAAACCAACCAGCACATTCAGTAACAGGAACAGGTATATTTTGTTGCCAAGAATGGAATAATAAAAACGGAAATACCCCCGGAAATTATATTTGAAGTTTACTTCCACAACCAATAATTAACGGATGCATGCTGGATAACATAAATGATCATGCTGTAAATTTATAGGTTAAATGTCAATTAAATCCTGTTGTTGCAATATTGCCGGCAGGCAAGTGGCTAAGGGTGCTGGCTCCGCAAGTACTCATTCGATAAGGATCCGTTCAAAGGGTATTTCATTAAGGCGGGCCGCATACATGGGAAACTCGGTCCGGTACATATTTGCGGTTCCCGCGGCATAAACTTTCAGGCTTTCCGACAGCAGGAAAAAATCCGTAAAGGATTTCAGATAGGTTTCCGCGGACTTTTTTGTTTGGTGATCGAGGTGGTGGTTCTGCCCGGGAAAGCAATAAATCTGCTCCAGCCCCGCAAGGGAGCAGGAAAAACGGTAGCTGTCGGAGGTGACCAGCAATGGCGCCCTGATCTCCTGTTGAAAACGGATCAGAAAGTTGCTGCATTGCTGTATTAATGCCGTTTGTGCGGCTTCCGGCAACGCGGCTACCTGGTATTCTTCAAAATCGCCCAGCAGGTTTTGAAAACGGAAGGCAATGCCGATATACCCGGAAGGCAGCATGCTTCTTTTTTTGAGGAGTTCCTCCTCCAGGATGGGGGCCGGACGGAAAAGCTGCCGGAACAGATCGCCCCAGTTATACCGGGTATGGTAATGGGCGTTGAGCGCTTCCAGTATATCGCGGTTGGCATAGCAATGCACCTGTCCTTGCGCTTTCTTTAAACGGAGGAGGCGTTGGATGGAAGAGGACCCCACAAGGTTGAGGTATCGCACATCTGCGATATGTTCCGCTATGGCTTCGCCTTTTTGTAAGGTCCAGTCATAGGTGTTCGGGATCAGAAAATCGGTTAATGTAAAAGGAAAGGTATAATGGATCCGGAACGGGATTTGGCGCTGGAGGCAAAAAGCAAAAGAGGAAACAATGCCCTTCATCCGGTCTGCAAAACCACCATGGAAATTCCGGCCATCGACCAGTATCAAAAAAAAAGATGGGGGAGATACGGGCCTTCCGAACAGAGTATACCGCTTCAGGCTGAACAGAAAGTCTCTGAAAGGAGCCGGGCTTTTGGCTAACAAGTAGATAATGCCTTTTCTGATCATGATATACCGTAAAAAAGCTACCTGGCGATGCGATGGCGCTCCCATAACAGCCGGCTTCCGGATACCGGGGCCAGTTGTCATTATTTAGCCAATGGCTACATAATTCTGCACGTCTGCGGCCGTAATGGTTTTACCACTCAGGATCACCAGCCGTTCTACCACATTCCTGAGCTCGCGGATATTACCGGTCCAGTTGTATTGCTGCAGCGATTCGATAGCGCCCGCATCAATGCCCTTTTTTGCGATGCCATAATCCTTGCAAATGTCGTCCAGGAACTGGTCTACCAGCAGCGGGATGTCATCTTTCCGCTCATTAAGGGAAGGAACATTGATGAGGATCACACTCAACCGGTGGTACAGATCCAGCCGGAAGTTTTTATCTTCAACTTCCTGGAGCAGGTCCTTGTTAGTAGCCGCTATAACCCGAACGTCTACATTAATATCTTTATCGGCACCCACCCGGGTGATCTTTCCTTCCTGTAAGGCACGCAGCACTTTGGCCTGTGCATTCAGACTCATATCGCCGATCTCATCCAGGAACAGGGTGCCGCCATTGGCCTGCTCGAATTTTCCAATGCGCTGTTTTATTGCTGAAGTAAAAGATCCTTTTTCGTGTCCAAATAATTCAGATTCAATTAATTCGGTTGGTATTGCGGCGCAGTTCACTTCCACGAGCGGGCTGTTGGAGCGGTTGCTTAATTCATGGATCCAGCGGGCCACCAATTCTTTTCCAACACCATTGGCGCCGGTTACCAGCACGCGCGCCTCGGTGGGAGCCACTTTATTGATGGTTTCTTTAATTTTTTGAATAGGGGCTGAAGTACCTACGATTTCCTGAACCTTGGATACTTTTTTCCGGAGTACCTTGGTTTCCGCAACCAGGGATGTTTTTTCCATGGCATTGCGAATGGTGATCAGGAGGCGGTTCAGATCCGGTGGTTTGGAAATAAAATCATAGGCGCCTTTTTTAACGGCCTCAACCGCGGTTTCGATGGTGCCGTGGCCCGAAATCATAATAACCGGAACGTCGGGTGAAAGGGCCGTAGCTTTTTCGAGGAACTCAAGGCCGTCCATCTTGGGCATTTTAATGTCGCACAAAACGGCATTAAATGCTTTTTCTGAAAATAACTTCAATCCTTCTTCGCCGTCGGTAGCTTCAGAAATTTTATATCCTTCAAAGGAAAGGATCTCCGACAGCGTTTTTCTTATGGATGCTTCGTCGTCTATGATCAGAATCTCGTGTTGATTATCGTTGTTTTTATTTTTTGGCACAGGATCTTTTTAAATAAATAATCAGGATACACAACATCCGGGAGCATTCCAGCAGGGCCCGATCAACGGGTTACTTCTTCATATACATCACTTCTTTCACCAGTTTTACTGTACGGGGAACATCGGGTAACGCTGCTGCTACCAGGTTGGGGGCGTAGTGCAGCGGAGCGTCCGCGGCTGTAATCCGGCGTATGGGCGCATCCAGGTAGTCAAAGGCATCTTTCTGAACCCGGTAAGAGATCTCAGAGGAAACGGAGGCAAAGGGCCATTGTTCTTCCACGATCACCAGCCGGTTGGTTTTGCGTACGCTGGCAAGGATGGTATCCATATCCAGCGGCCGGATGGTTCTCAGGTCGATCACTTCCGCGCTGATGCCTTCTTTTTCCAGCTCGGCAGCAGCACCCAGCGCCACTTTCATCATTTTATTAAAAGAAATAATGGTCACATCGGTTCCGGCTTTTTTTACATCGGCCTTGCCCAGTTCAATATAATATTCTTCTTCCGGCACTTCCATTTTATCGCCATACATGACTTCACTTTCCATAAACATTACCGGGTCTTCTTCGTACCGGATGGCCTGTTTTAAAAGCCCTTTGGCATCGTAAGGCGTGCTTGGAGAAACCACCTTGATGCCCGGAATATTGGCGTACAGCGCTTCGAATGCGGTGGAGTGCTGTGCGCCCAACTGTCCTGCCGAGCCGTTTCCGCCACGGAAAACAATTGGACATGAAACTTGCCCCCCGCTCATTGCCAGCATTTTAGAAGCGGTATTTAAAATTTGATCCAGGGCCAGAACAGCAAAGTTCCAGGTCATGAACTCCACAATCGGACGGAGGCCGTTTTGAGCGGCACCTACACCAACTGCAGCAAAACCTAACTCGGAAATCGGAGTGTCAATCACCCGTTTGTCACCAAATTCGGCCAGCATTCCCTGGCTTACTTTGTAAGCACCATTATATTCAGCTACTTCCTCACCCATCAGAAACACGCGGTCGTCTCTTCTCATTTCTTCGGTCATTGCCTCTCTGAGGGCTTCTCTGAAAGCTATACTCCTTGCCATACTTTGTAAATTGTCATTTTTAAGAGTGGCAAATTTAAGTGAGATGCGTCAGAATACCAAAGAAGGATTATTCCCTGTTTTCCGTTGCGTATATGGACGAACCTTGCTTTTCAAGGACCGGTATTCCGGAAACACAGGTGACCACATTTGTTGTGGTGATCTAAACATGGGCGCCCGTTTTGCCCTGGTCTTCGCCCTGGTCATACCCTGTTCCGCATAAAATTTGGTATTGGGAAGCTGAACCTTGAAATTTGCAGGATGCAGCATTTTTCGATCATCATTATCGGAGGCGGCCCGATTGGTCTGGCCTGCGCCATTGAAGCACAAAAAGCAGGCCTTGACTATGTTGTTTTGGAAAAGGGGAGCCTGGTAAATTCGCTTTACAATTATCCCGTAAACATGACCTTTTTCTCCACTTCGGAGCGGCTGGAGATTGGCGGAGTGCCTTTTGTTTCCAATAATCCTAAACCCACGCGGAACGAAGCGCTCGAATATTACCGCCGGGTAACCAGCACCTTTCAGCTGAACATCCGGTTGTTTGAAACCGTGCAACAGGTAGAACGGACGGTGGATCTTTTTGAGGTGATCACAACCCGGAGTACATATACAGCAGATCATATCATCATTGCTACCGGTTTTTATGACATACCTTACTTGCTGAATGTACCGGGAGAAGAACTACCCAAGGTGACTCATTATTATAAGGACCCGCATTTTTATGCCTTCCAGGATGTGATTGTAGTGGGGGCGATGAATTCCGGCGTGGATGCGGCGCTGGAAACCTGGCGAAAAGGTGCACGGGTTACCATGGTAGTCCGCGGATCTGAAATAGGAACCCGGGTAAAATACTGGGTACGTCCGGATATTGAGAACCGCATTCATGAGGGTTCCATCCGGGCATTCTTTAATTCCACTGTAAGGGAAATAAGGGAACATGAGGTGGACATTGACACACCTGAAGGAATGGTCACTTTGAAGAATGATTTTGTAATAGCAGCGACCGGGTATCAGCCCAATCTGCAATTTCTGGAGGATATGGGTATCGAGCTGAGCAGGGATGCAGTACGTTGCCCGATCCTGAATCCGGAAACACACGAATCAAGCGTAAAGGGCGTTTATTTGGCCGGCGTCATTTGCGGCGGTATGAACACGCACCGCTTGTTTATTGAAAATTCGCGGGAGCATGCGGTGAAGATCATAAAGGCGATCAGCCGTCAGGCTGAAAGCTAAACGCTGAGGGCTGAACGCTTGTTTCAGGTTCCAAGTTCAAGGTTTAACGTTGGATATTGTTGCATGCTTGCGATGCAATCCCATTTCCATATTTGCACACATACACATTTTCATATGTTTTTGGGCGACAGGGAGACTGATGGAAGGGAAAATGTTATAATCCGCTGGTTTCACATTAGATCCTGTATGATATCTGGTGTCGCTACTAAAAACTGAAGGCTAAACGATGAACGCTTGTTCCAGATTCAACGTTTAAGGCTTAACATCAGATTTTGTATGATGCTCATAACGAAAAACTGAAGACTGATATCCTATACTTCTGACCAAAACTTCTCCCTAACCTCAACTGGACTCATGGTCGCTGACCCATTACCTCATTTTTAAATTATCCGCTCTACTACCATTGCGCTGGCGCCGCCACCACCGTTACAAATGCCTGCTGCGCCATAGCGACTCTTGTTCTGTTGCAGCACATGGATCAATGTTACAATGATGCGCGCGCCGCTGGCACCAAGGGGATGCCCGATGGACACAGCCCCTCCGTTTACATTTACGACTTCGGGGTTCAGCTTCATCCGCCGGGTATTTTCAATGCCCACCACGCTGAAGGCTTCGTTCAGTTCCCAAAAATCAATATCGGTCATTTTCAATCCCGCTTTTTCAACCGCCTTGGGAACGGCCAGGGAGGGCGTTGTAGTAAACCATTCGGGGGCCTGTTCGGCATCGGCGTAAGACAGGATCTTTGCAATGGGGCGCAATCCCAGTGCTTCGGCTTTTTCTTTGCTGATAAGCACCAGTGCGGCGGCACCATCATTCATGGTACTGGCGTTTGCCGCGGTAACCGTACCGTCCTTTTTAAACGCGGGTTTCAGGGTTGCTATTTTATCAAACTTCACGTTAAACGGTTCTTCATCTTTGGATATGGTAATGGGAGCTCCTTTACGGGATGGGATTTCAACCGGTATCACTTCTTCATCAAATTTCCCCGCTTCCCAGGCATGCTGGCTGCGGCGATAGCTTTCAGCGGCAAAGGCATCCTGTTCTTCCCTTGAAATACCACATTCACCGGCACATAATTCTGCTGCCATGCCCATAGCGTCACCATTGTATACATCGGTTAAGCCATCTTTTGCCAAACCATCAACAGCCGCTACATTTCCGTATTTATTGCCCCAGCGCATTTTGTCGAGGTAAAACGGTACATTGCTCATGCTTTCCATACCACCGGCAATCACAATATCGGCATCCCCCAGGGCAATGTGCTGCACAGCACTGGCAATCGCCTTCATACCGCTCGCACAAACCTTGTTGATGGTAGTACAATTGACCTGGTCCGGCAAACCCGCAAATTTCGCTGCCTGGCGGGCCGGAGCCTGTCCCAGGTTCGCCTGTAGCACCGACCCCATAATCACATCGTTGACCTGTTCCGGGGCAATACCGGCTTTCGCAAGCGCGCCTTTAATAACAATCGCCCCCAGTTGGGTAGCACTTAGCTCTTTTAGCGCTCCTCCAAAGCTGCCGATAGGGGTACGAACGGCGGAGAGGACATATATTTCTTTGGGTAACATCTTGTTTTTGTTTTGACAAATGTAGGGGAAATTTCTTTTTAATAACAAGTGTTAGTTTTGTCTCTGATGCCCGGTTTGCATACGGGCCTCCCGATACCTGCCGGTTATATCCCGATGAAGCTGTATTTTAGCAGCTGCCTGATTGAATGATAAATAAACAATATGAAGCTGATTCTTTTAAATTTGTTACTGATTGCAACATGTGTGTCCTGTGCCACAGCCAGGGTTTCCAAAACGCTGCCTGCGAACCCGGAACGGACCATCAAAACCGGTGCCGATCAAACCGAAAAATATGTCCCCTACCTGAGCGGTAAAAGGGTAGGAGTGCTGGCCAATCCTACTACGCGTATCGGGCACCGGCACCTGGTAGACAGTTTGCTGGAACGGGGTGTTAAAATCGTAAAAGTATTTGGTCCCGAGCATGGCTTTCGTGGAGATGCCGACGCGGGGGCTTCGGTGAGCGATGCTGTGGATGCCAAAACCGGTATTCCTGTTATTTCATTATATGGTAAAAAGAGTAAGCCCTCAAAGGAAGACCTGGCTGATGTGGATATCATGATCTTTGATGTACAGGATGTGGGTACCCGGTTTTATACCTATATCAATGTGATGGGAAGGATCATGGAAGCCTGTGCTGAAAATAATAAAGAACTATTGATCCTTGACCGGCCCAACCCGAATGGTTACCTCGTAGACGGTCCCGTGCTGGATATGCGGCTGAAGTCGGGCATTGGTGCCTATCCCATCCCTATTGCGCATGGGCTCACTATCGGGGAGCTGGCGCAAATGATTAACGGCGAAGGATGGCTGCCGAATAAAATGAAAGCGAATATAAAGATCATTCCGGTAGCACATTATAAGCACGATCTGCCATACACATTGCCGGTGGCTCCGTCTCCCAACCTGAACACCCAGCAAAGCATCTTATTGTATCCCTCACTTTGTTTGTTTGAGGGAACCATTATCAGCCAGGGACGCGGAACGCAGTATCCCTTTACCGTATTGGGTGCGCCGGCGCTGAAGGGAAGGTACGCGTTCTCATTTACACCGGTAGCCATTAAGGGAATGAGCGCCACCCCGCTGCATAAAGACCAGGTTTGTTACGGGCTGGATCTGCGGGAATATGATATGACAGAACTGATGCGGGATCGCAGGATTAATATCCGGTGGATGATGGAACTGTACAAGGCCTATCCGGATCCCTCCAAATTTTTCGATAAGACCCAAAGCAACCAGATTGGTGATATTGATAAACTGGCGGGTGTTTATGAATTTAAAAAACAGATCGTCGAGGGCCGGTCCGAGGAAGAGATCCGGAAGAGCTGGGAACCGGGACTGTCAGCGTATAAAAAGATGCGGAAACAATATTTACTGTATCCGTAATGTGATCGCTTTCCAGCTGACAGCGCTGATTGTTTCGCGGATCTTTGCTGATGTTTCTAAGTACGCGATATGATATCTGTTCATAAATAGCAGGCCGCGGCAGGTAGACTGACCCCATCTGCGTAAAAAATCTGCGAAGAGCGGCGGGAAAGTTCTCCGCGGCCGTCGCAGAATTTCTATGGTTCAGCGGATCTGTGGCGATAGCCCTCCGGCTGCAATACAACAACCGAAATGGAAAATTTTATGTACGTTTGCTCCCTAATAAAAAAAGTAAGTGCAGGCTCGATTTGAAATAAACGGAACATATTTTTTAGACCCGGAATACAGTGTTTTAGCTGTTCAAACCGGCCCGGGGTATCTGGCCTATGCGGTTTGCGATGCATTGGGGTCGAAACTGGGAACACTAAAATGGTTTTCGACAGAAAAAAGCAGCCTGCAGGAACTGCTGTCGGAAATTCCTGAAATCCAAAATCCCTTCCAGAAAAAGATCATTGCTTTTGATTTTCCGGCGTATACCCTGCTGCCGGCGGCGTTGAACCGGGGCGACAATAGTGCCCTGCTGCACCTTGCCGGTGGTGATCCGCAGGATCACATTTTAAGTGAGCACGTGGGAAACGATATCTCTCTGAATTATTCCGTGCCTTTTACATTGCTGAACCAGTGCATTCATCATATACCGGGTGCCTCGTACTGGCACCTGCAAAAAATCCGCATTGCAGAAGCGATGCAGGACGGCAGCGGATCTGTTATGGATGTGAATGTGATTGATCATACATTTTCAGTAGTAGTGGTAAGCAATGGTGCACTACTGCTGGCGCAGCATTATACCTACCGGGCGCCGGAAGACCTCTTGTTTTACCTGTTAAAGATCGCCGAAATGCATCAGCTGTCGCAAACAGAAGTGCAGTTAAATATCTCAGGATTGGTAGACGCCGATTCTCAGTTGTATAAAATGCTGTATGCCTATTTCCTGAATATCCGGCTGATGAATGCTGGTTGGATGGCCGAAACAGAACAACCCTGCCCGCCGCATTATTTTACGACTTTAAAACAAATTGCCCTATGCGAATTATCGCCGGTGCACTAGGCGGAAGAAAGATTAATCCCCCCGCTAAAATGCCTTATACAAGGCCCACCACAGATGTAGCCAAAGAAGGACTCTTTAACGTATTGCAGCACCGGATCGATTTTGACGATATCAAAACCCTGGATCTGTTTGGTGGTACCGGCAGCATCAGTTATGAACTGGCCAGCCGGGGTGCGGGCGACCTGACCATCGTGGAAAAAGACAATGTGATGTTTGAATTTATAAAAAAAACAGCCGCCACCCTCAAAATTGAAAACATGAAATTTGTAAAAATGGATGTTTTTAAATACCTCGAAAGTTGCACGACCCAATATGATTTCATTTTTGCCGGTCCGCCTTATGCACTTACAACCATTGATGAGCTGCCAAAGCTAATTATTGGCAGACAACTGCTAAAGGAGAACGGTTGGTTTGTACTGGAACATACACCAAGGAACGACTACAAGCAATTTGAGCAATACAGCTTTGAGAAAAACTACGGCACTACCATTTTTTCCGTTTTTATCAATCAGCCGGAATAGCCGGTAGTTTTGAAAACGGAAAGCAAGCTCGCAGGTTTTTAGTACCTTTACCAATGCTCAAGTCGGAAGCAAGGACAGAATATTTGCAGAAACGCGCCCGGATTACATTAAAGCAACAGGCTGTATGGGATGATCTGTTATTGATTAAGATACAGCAACTTCCCATGCCACCCTTGCATGCGGTATTGAGCTATGCGGCCATTGAACGCCGCAAAGAGATCAGCACCGAGGCCATGCTTGGTTATCTCGAATTCCGGAACCCCGGCATGCGGATCGCCTACCCGGTATATGATTCCCGAACTTCTGTAATGGAAGCGGTTTGGGTAGATGACGAGACTTTATTTAATGTAAATGAATTTGGAATCAGCGAACCACTGAACGGCACCGTGGCTCAACCCAGGGAACTGGACCTTGTGTTTGTGCCCCTGTTATGCTTTGATGAACGTGGATACCGGGTGGGATACGGGAAGGGTGTATATGACCGGTATTTGAAAAATGTACGGCCAGATACCCTCCTGGTTGGGTTAAGTTATTTTGAACCGCTGCCTCTGATCGCAGATACCGATAAATTTGACGTACCTTTAAACTATTGTATTACGCCGCAACGGATTTATGAGTTTTAAGAACGTTATCAAAAAAAAATATAAATTACTGTTACCAGTTTCATGGCTTTATATTGCAGGCGTTCGCATTTTTAGCTTTTTGTATGATTCGGGCTTAAAAAAAAGCCGCTCCTATCCGCTGCCGGTGATCTGTATCGGTAACCTTTCGGTAGGAGGCACCGGCAAGTCGCCCATGGTGGAATATATCGTACGTTTATTAAAAGACCGGTACCGGCTGGCAACCGTCAGTCGTGGATATGGTAGAAGAACCCGCGGATTCCTGGTAGCAGGTAATGATGCTACAGCGGTCATGATCGGGGATGAACCCATGCAGTTTCATACAAAATTTCCGGAGATCACCGTAGCCGTGGCAGAAAAAAGGGCAACGGCCATTGAAGAACTGCTCCGGCGAGAGCCGCCGGAGGTAATCCTGCTGGATGATGCCTTTCAGCATCGGGCTGTTACATCGGGACTGAATATCCTTCTTACAGCATATGATAACCGGTTCACCGGTGACGCGTACCTGCCGGCGGGACAGTTGCGGGATCTTAAGTCGCACTATAAAAAAGCCGATTGTATTGTGGTCACCAAATGTCCCCCGGTATTACCGGAGGCGGAACAACAGGCAATTCGGTATGAAATCAACCCGCTGCCCGGCCAGCTGGTTTTTTTTGCAGCATTAGAATACGGAAATTTATACCCCGTTTTCGGAGAAAAAGAATGGTCGCCGGATGGTATTGATACGCTGCTGCTGGTAACCGGGATCGCAAACCCCGAGCCGCTGAAAGAACAGCTGCAACAGTACAAAAAAGAGATCCGGACCTTTTACTTTGAAGATCATTATGACTTCCGGCCGGAAGATATCGACCGGCTGCTGCTTGACTACAACGCCTTTAAAAACGGAACCGCGGCATTCATTACCACTGAAAAAGACAGCGTGCGATTACTTCGGTTTAAAGCGCAGCTGGAGGCGGTAGCGCTGTTCGCGTTGCCCGTGCGTCATCGCTTTTTATTGGATGGGAGCAAAAAATTTGATACCTTGATCGGGGATTTTATTCAAAACTTTGAAAAATCACAAATATGCTATGGCAAAAAAAGTAAAGAAGAAAAAAAGTAAAACATCTTCTGGTGGAGAGCAATTGTTGAAAGGAACACTGGAGGTTACAAAATCCGGAAGGGGTTTTGTGATCGTTCCGGGTCTGGAGGAAGATGTGCTGATCCGTCCCGAAGATCTGCGTAATGCGATGGACGGGGATGTGGTTCGGGTAAAACTTACGTCTGGTTATGATGCCAAACTCAAGGGAAAGATCATGGAAGTAGTGCAGCGGAACCGTACAGAGTTTATCGGCACCCTTCAGCTAAACCGGGGATTTGGTTTTGTACTGGGCGACAAAGAAAAAGGATTGCCGGATATTTATATAGCGGAAGAGCACCTGAACGGAGCATTGAACGGACAAAAAGTAGTAGCCAAAATGCTGCGCTGGGAAAAAGAAGACAAGCGCCCGGTAGGAGCCATTGTTTCCATACTGGACGAAGCGCGTTCCGGTGATATAGCCATGAAAGAGACCCTGCTCGAAAAAGGGTTTCCATTATCCTTTTCTGAGGACGCCATGGAAGTGGCCAATCGTATTCCGGATGCGATTACAAAAGAAGACCTGGCAAAGCGGAAAGACATTCGCAACATTCTCACCTTTACCATCGATCCTGAAGATGCCAAAGATTTCGACGATGCTATTTCATTCCGGATATTGAAAAACGGCAATTACGAAGTAGGGGTGCATATCGCTGATGTAAGTCATTATGTAGTTCCGGGTACAGCGCTGGATGATGAAGCATACCTGCGGGCTACTTCGGTTTACCTGCCCGACCGGGTAAACCCGATGTTGCCGGAACATATATCCAATATCTTATGTTCTTTGAGGCCGGATGAAGACAAGCTCACCTTTTCTGCCATCTTCCAGCTAAACGAAAAAGCGGAAGTAAAGCAGTATTGGCTGGGGAAAACAGTGATCCGCTCAAAAAGGCGTTTTACTTACGAAGAGGCGCAGACGATCATTGAAACCGGCCAGGGCGATCATGCAGAAGTGATTGGCCTGGTAAACAAATTGTCGCAGCGGCTGCGTCAGAACCGTTTTGATGAAGGCGCGATCAACTTCAACTCCACCGAGGTCCGGTTTAAACTGGATGCGAATGGCGTGCCCACCGGCATTGTATTAAAAGTAAGTAAGGAAGCACACCAGCTGATTGAGGAACTGATGCTGCTGGCCAACAAGTACGTAGCAGAAACAGCTTCAAAAGTAAAGATTAACAATAAAACCTTACCATTCCCGTACCGGATCCATGATACCCCGGATGAGGAAAAATTATTGCCCTTTGTAGCCTTTGCCCATAAGTTCGGGTATAAATTTGACATTTCAAGTGCCGAGACCATTGCAGCCTCTTTTGATAAATTATTAAAAGATATCAAGGGCCGGCCGGAAGAAGCGGTACTGCAGCAGCTGGGTATACGCACGATGGCCAAGGCAAAATATACTTCTTCCAATATCGGGCACTACGGGCTCGGCTTTGAGAATTATTGTCATTTTACTTCGCCCATACGGCGTTACCCGGATATTATGGTACACCGCATCCTGCTGGAGATCCTTGAAGACAAGGCGAAAATAGACAAGAAGCTCGAAGAGAAATGCAAGCATTGCAGCGAGCGTGAACGGGCAGCCATGGAAGCCGAGCGCAGTGCCAATAAATACAAGCAGGTGGAGTATATGCAACAGTTCGTCGGAGAGGAATTCGATGCCATTATAAGCGGAGTTTCCAAATTTGGTTTCTGGGCCGAAACCGTGGATCATTTGTGTGAAGGCATGGTGGGCATGACCAGCCTTGCGGAATATGATGTATTTAAACATTCGGAGGCCGATTATGCCATCGTGGGCATGCGCACCGGCATCCGGTTTACCATGGGAGATAAGGTCCGCATTCAGGTTGTGGCTGCAAATCTCGAAAAACGTTATCTGGACTATCATTGGGTGAAACCGGCCACATTGAACACTCCTGTTAAAAATAGCAGGTCGAAAAAGAAGAAATAATCTCCATAAAATCAAGCGGTAACGGAAAACTGTATTCATACCATTTCAAAATGAAATGGTATTTTTCATTTTGATCGGCTGTTATTTGATATAATCTGATATTCTTGCTTCTAATGTATTGGTTATCAAAATTTTATTTTTGATTGGATAAATGGAATGAATTTAGCCGCAGGTAGCCATAAATAAACAGAGATGAATCGATATGAAATCCGGGCGCTGATTGAAGACGAATTGCCGGCGGTATATGGTGCGTTGAAAACACCCCTCGGGTTGGAAAATAGCCCTCATATTATGAACGTACTGGTTGGTTTTGTAAAAAGAATGCTTGCAGCGCATAACCTGCCCGTTGTGATAAAATGTATGCGAATTGTAGACAGGATTTATGAAAAGGGAGATTGCGTTGTAAGGAATGCCATAGAGCATGTCTTTATCCGCGCGTTCTCCGGCTTTCAAAAAAGCTGCCATATGGCAGAGTGGAGGGTGCTCAGTGCTAAGATCCCCATCACATTGTTTTCTGTATATATACAGCAACGGTATCAATCAAAAATATAAAAAGCCAATGCCGGCTATCCAATAAAAGACACGCTGCAGAGTTAAAAATTGGAAATGCGATAATGATCCGGAACATTGTTTGATCCCGTATTGGGCAATGGAATTGCAGCGGTACGAACGCCGATTCTCTATGGGATAGCAACCGCCCATGACCAGCGATGCTGCCATTCGATATCCCGGCCGCGGTTCATTTTAGCAGGCAGGCAGGGAGCCGCAACCGGGATCGTTGAAAAGCTGTTTTTTGAGCAAGAACCATTATTTTTGAGCCATGCATACATTCGAAGAATTATCCGCCTTATTTTCCGAAACATTTGAAAAAACACATTTTCCGCAGGAGCCGCATACCCTCTATGAGCCCAATAACTATTTTTTATCACTTGGAGGAAAACGGTTACGTCCGGTGCTCTGCCTGATGGCAAACGAGTTATTCGGAGATATACATCCCGATGCCTGGAATGTAGCCACAGCCATTGAATTATTTCACAATTTTACATTGATCCATGATGATATTATGGATAAAGCGCCGCTGCGCCGGGGGCAGCAAACGGTACATACCAAGTATAGCGAAAGTACGGCCATCCTTGCCGGCGACGTAATGATGATCCGGGCTTATGAATATATTTCCCGTGTTGATGTTGTGCTGGTACAGCGGATATTGGAACTGTTTAATCATACGGCGGTTGCAGTTTGCGAAGGACAGCAGCTGGATATGGATTTTGAGCAGCGCGGGGATGTAACGATGGAGGAGTACCTGGAAATGATCACTCAAAAAACGTCTGTGTTGCTTGCGGCCAGTTTACAGATGGGCGGCATCCTGGGTGGAGGGAGCTATGGCAACCTCGATCTTTTATACCAGGCGGGAAAAAAGATCGGGCTGGCTTTCCAGGTTCAGGACGATTACCTGGATGCCTTTGGTAATCCCGAAAAGTTTGGTAAACAGGCAGGGGGCGATATCCTCGCCAATAAAAAAACCTTCCTGCTGATAAAGGCCCTTGCCGAAGCTAAGGGCGCGCAAAAACAAGAACTGGATGCGCTCCTGGCTGGAAATGACCCGGATAAGGTAACCCGGGTGTTAAAAATTTACAGGGACTGTAATATTGATGGTTGGGCTATTGAGCTCAAACACCGGTTTTTAAATGAGGCGCTGCAACATTTTGATGATATGGCGGTGGTTTCTAAAAGAAAAATGCCGCTGAAAGAGTTGGCCCAGCAACTGGTAAAAAGAGAAAATTAGGTAGATAAATTACAAAAACTCATCATTTTATAATATTTTCACTAAAATTCATCATAGATGGGGGGCTCGATCTTTCGAAAGAAAAAGATAGAAAACATTATTGCCGAGCCGGAAGAACAGCTGCACGGCCTTAATAAAATACTAACTGTAAAAGATCTAACGTTTCTGGGAATCGCGGCAGTAGTGGGAGCCGGCATTTTTTCAACCATCGGAAGCGCCGCTTATCATGGGGGGCCGGGTGTTTCGTTGTTATTTATTATTACAGCCGTTACCTGTGGTTTTTCGGCCTTATGTTATGCGGAGTTTGCCAGCCGGGTTCCGGTATCAGGCAGTGCATACACATACTCTTATGTTAGTTTTGGTGAAATTGTGGCCTGGGTAATAGGATGGGCGCTTATCCTGGAATACGCGATCGGTAATATTGTGGTGGCCATTTCCTGGAGCGGTTATTTTAATAATTTGCTGGTGCATGTATTTCATATCCACCTGCCGGATTGGTTGCTGGTGGATCCGGAAACGGCAATCAATGCCTACCAGGGAGCAGTAAAAGCGCTTGCAGGAAACACAGCCGGACTTGCACCGGAGGAGCTGAAAAATTACCGGTTTGCTGTTGATGCATATAACAACGCGCCAAGGATTGGATCCATGCCCGTATTCCTGAATCTTCCTGCCTTTATCATTACGGCACTCATTACCTGGCTCGCGTATATTGGAATCAAAGAAAGTAAGCAATCGGCCAATTTTATGGTCATGTTCAAGATTGCGGTAATCATCTTTATTATTGTTGTTGGTGCTTTTTTCGTAGATACCAATAACTGGACGCCCTTTTTACCCAATCGTTTTGAGGGTGTTTTGAAAGGTGTTTCAGCAGTCTTTTATGCGTATATAGGGTTTGATGCCATTTCTACAACGGCGGAAGAATGCCGGAATCCGCAGCGTGACCTGCCACGAAGTATGATCTATTCATTGCTGATCTGCACAGTACTGTATATTGCGGTTGCACTTGTACTCACAGGAATCGAAAACTATGCATCGTTTAAAAATGTTTCGGATCCACTGGCCTTTGTCTTTGAAAAAAGAGCGCCCTGGGTGGAGAAAATTGTTTCTGTTAGTGCAGTGGTGGCAACAACATCAGTGTTGCTGGTGTTTCAGATCGGTCAGCCAAGGATCTGGATGAGCATGAGCCGGGACGGGTTGCTACCCCGGGTCTTTCAAAAGATTCATCCCCGTTATAAAACGCCATCTTTCTCTACCTTGTTAACAGGGGCCATTGTAGGATTTGGTGCGTTGTTTCTGGAAAGCAGTCTGATGACTGACTTAACAAGCATCGGAACCTTATTTGCATTCATCCTGGTTTGCGGCGGACTACTCATCCTGCCGCCGGTAGGCAAAGAAGCCGGTAAATTTAGAATCCCTTATCTCAATGGCCGTTATATCATTCCGATATTGCTGATCATATTTATTTACCTGTTCCGGGAGCGAACCGTTCAGTCGTTTCGCAATATTGGTAATGAGGGTTATCAGGAAATCCTCTTTCTGTTGTTCCTCGTTATGGCCACGGTTATTGCCGTTAAAACGGTCATCCGGAAATACTCATTTGTTCCGGTAATGGGTGTTTTATCCTGTCTTTATCTGCTGACCGAAATTCCGGCCATCAGCTGGCTGTGGTTCTTTGTATGGATGGCGATCGGATTGACGATCTATTTTTTATACGGGTACCGGAACAGTAAGCTGGCAAAAAAAGCAGGCTGACAGCCTGCCCATCCCTAAGCGCAGCTGCCATGCAGCGAAAAAACAAGGTGTTCCGTTGCACAGGTGTTAAAGATCTGCCTGGAGCATCTTCATTTCTTAGCGGTGGCTGTATTGGTAACCGGGAGCTACGTATATTTGCTTGTGAAATATCAGATAGGCGATAAAGTGTTGATCCTGCATTCGGACGAAGAAGGAATCATTGTTGATTTTATAAACGACAAAATGGTAATGGTGGATGTACGCGGGGTGAAGTTTCCGGTGTACCTGGACCAGATCGATTTTCCATATTTTAAGAATTTTACACAAAAGAAAAAACAATCACCGGCAGCGCCCCGCCGGTTTATTGACGACCTGAAGAAGGAAAAAAAACTCCCCGAAAAAAAGGAGGACGGGGTATGGCTGAATTTTTTGCCCGTTTCAGATACGGACGAGTTTGGCGACGAGGTGGTGGAACTGCTCAAAGTGCATCTTGTAAACAATACACGCACCGCCTACCAGTTTAAATATGCACTGGGCTTTTTTGGTGCACCTGAATTTGAGTTAAAGAATACCATACAGCCGTTTCAGAGTTTTTATATCCACGATGTTCCCTTTGAGGATATGAGTGACAGCCCTTCTTTCGAGTTTGAATTTTCACTGGCACAGCCCAATAAACAGAAAGCAACGCATTTTGAAACCGCCGTTAAAATAAAGCCCAAACAACTTTTTGCAAAAATTGAAGAACTACGGCAGAAAAACCTGGCAACTTTTTCATACAGGTTGTTTGATGCTTATCCCGACAAAGCGCCGGAGGCCGATCCCATGGAAATATCGCTCAGTAAACTGGGGGAAAAATTTAAAGTGTACAATGCAAAGGAAGCCCGCAAGCACCTGGAACCGGCCAGAAGCGTGGTGGATCTGCACATCGAGAAATTAACGGACAATGCGGCACGCATGGACAATTTTGAAATGCTGACGCTTCAGCTGGATACGTTTGAAAAATTTTACAACCTGGCCGTGGCCCATATGCAACCCATGCTCACCATTATTCATGGGGTAGGAACCGGACGGCTCCGGGATGAAATCCATGATGCATTGCGGCGGAAAAAAGAGGTGCGTTATTTTGTAAACCAGTATCATCCGTCTTATGGTTACGGCGCTACGGAGATCCATTTTAAATATTAAGAGCAGCAGTTTTGGCGCACCGGGTAATGCCTGGTTTTGCATTCTGAATTTTAGATTCTAACTTTGCAGGGTTACAAGCCGGGTTATCGCCTTTCGCGTTGCGATGGGAGGAAAGTCCGGACAGCACAGAGCAATACACCGGTGAATAGCCGGGTGTTTCGCCCCGGGCGGAACAACAGACAGTGCCACAGAAAATAACTGTGGCGCCACAGGCGCCATGAGGGTGAAAATGTGAGGTAAGAGCTCACGGTGTTTAACAGTAATGTTGAATACGGGTAAACCTTGTATGCTGAAATACCATGTAAATCCTGCTTTTTAAAACGGTCTGTTTTAAAATGTGAGCTGCTCGTTTACAATTCCGCTACGGCGGGATGGCAGGAAGGGTAGGTAGATGGATTCATTGAGGCAACTCTCTGAACAGATAAATGATAACCATCCCGCCCCGGGCGGGATACAGAATCCGGCTTACAGGCTTGTAACATTTTTTTCTGCTATCCGGATGCGTTAGCAGGCTTGTCAGCTGCCCCGGAGTTTTATATGAGATCGCCATCCTGCTTGATGAAGTACCATTCAACTTTTCGTATTGTAGCAAGCGTGCGCTGCGTCGTTTTTTTATAGACTGTTTTGTCAAACTGGTTACTGCATTTGCAGGTATCGTTCAACAGGCCCGGAACACCGCGCACTTGGTAAAAAAACTTTAGTTTTGTACCTGTTTTAAAGCTATGAAATCTTCAATTTTAGCTGTGTTTATCTTCCTGATAACCGGATGTGCCGTACAGCGGAACACTGCTTCCTTACCACATCCGGCGGCACCCCTGTCCATCACACAATTGAAATTCCTGGATGAATATGAGCTTCCTTTTGAGCTGCAATATAAAAATACCTGGGTGGGGGGCTTATCGGGTATTGATTACGACCGCAGCAGCGATCAGTATTTTATCATTAGTGATGAACGGTCCGCCACCAGTCCTTCGCGTTTTTATACGGCGCGCATCCGGATCTCCGGCAATAAGATCGATACCATTTTCTTTACCGGTGTGCAAACCCTTAAAATGGCCAACGGCAAAACGTTTCCATCCTTAAAAGAAGGCGCTCAGGAAGCAGCCGATCCGGAATCCATCCGCTTTAATCCGAGAACCAACCGGTTGGTATGGTCCAGCGAGGGAGACCGTGCAGAGCGGAATGGCACCATCAATATAAAAGACCCCTGGGTGTGGGAAATGGACCTGCAGGGTCAGTACCTGGATAGTTTTGCGTTACCGCCAAACATGCATGTGCACACAACGGAAAACGGTCCGCGGGTAAACGGCGTATTTGAAGGGCTGGGTTTCACAAACGATTACCGCCATCTTTTTGTAAGTGTAGAAGAGCCTTTGTATGAAGATGGCCCGAGGGCGGATGTGGATTACGCCGGCGCCCCGGTACGGATCCTGAAATATGATGCGGTGTCTCACAAACCAATTGCGCAATATGCCTACCTGCTGGATGCTGTAGCCCGTAAACCCAATCCGGCCACGGCTTTCCGCGTAAACGGTATTTCCGAAATCATGGTGCTTGATGAACACCGCTTGCTGGTGATGGAACGCTCGTTTTCGATGGGGAATTCCTATTGCACGATAAAGATTTACATAGCGGACCTGGACGGAGCAACGGATGTATTCGGGAAAAGCGGCCTGGATACCGATAAAACATACCAGCCGGTTTCAAAAAAATTGTTGCTCAATATGAATGATCTCAACCGCTATATCGACAATGTAGAAGGGATTACACTGGGTCCGAAATTGGCCAATGGGCATTATTCGTTGTTGCTGATCGCCGACAACAATTTTAGCAAGGAAGAAAAAACACAGGTATTCCTGTTTGAAATTATTCCATGAAAATGAAAAAACGAACGATTGCATTGCTGTTCTTTTTCCTCCTGATTAGCGGGTTTAAAAAGCAGGATATTAAATGGGTGGCCATTGGCGACAGCATCACCTACCTGAATGAACATTTGAATGAAACCGGTAACCGGGTTGCGAAAGGATATCTGACACTGGTAACAGAGCAATTGCCCTTTGTGCATTATACAAATAAGGGGTATAACGGCTGGACGGCAGGGCGTATTGCCGCAAATTTTGATTCGTTGTACATACCCTTTGCGGATGTATACACGGTATTACTGGGAACCAACGACTGGTGGCAGGGCCGGCCGGTTGGATCGGTGAATGATTATAAAGCTGCATCCGGTGAAGGCACCATTTATGGGTCGTTCCGGATCATTGTGAGCGGTCTGCGCAAGAGCAATCCCAATGCCCGGATTATTTTGATAACACCGTTGCAGCGGACCGATTTTGTTTACCTGTTCAATATGAAAAACAATGCATGGGGATCTTATAAAGATAAAGATGGCCAGTCGTTAAAGCAGGTGGCTGCTGCTGTTAAAAACATTGCTGCAATGGAAGGACTGGAGTGTATCGATCTTTATAATGATCCTGAACTCAGGGAAAAAGACCTGGTCCGTTTTAAATGGTTGAAGGATCCTGCCACCGGTAAATATCGCCGTTATGAGTTTCCTGATTTTCAAAAAATCCCGTTTAACCCCGAAACGGATGAATATCCATACCCTGAAGCGGCCATCGGCCTTACCTATGACGGCCTGCATCCTTCCGATAAAGGAAACCGGATCATTGCCCGCCGCATTGTGTCGCTGCTTTCGAAACAGCCCTGAAACATCCGGAAAATAAAATTTTGAACGCGGGAAATCCTTTGTATCTTTATGATATTATTTTAATATCAAATTAAAACTATGGAAAAATCATTAAAACCCATGTCCGGTTACCTTGCACTGGTAATCGCCATTGCGCTGACCGGAATTGGTATCTACCTGCTTGTAAACGCGGAGCATCAGGTTCCGTGGTTGGTTGGTGGTATTTTGCTGATGCTGCTGAGTATGTTTTTTCTGAAAGGGCTCATGATCATACAGCCCAACCATTCGAGGGTGTTGAATTTTTTCGGGAAGTATGTAGGCTCTGTCAAAGAGAACGGGCTGTTCTTTGTAAATCCGCTGTATGGTAGTTATAAGCTCAGCTTGCGATACCAGAACTTCCAGGGCCAAACCTTAAAGGTGAATGATAAAATGGGCAACCCAATTGAGATAGGGGCGGTGATTGTTTGGCGGGTAGGCGATACCTATAAGGCGGCCTACCAGGTAGCCAATTATATCGATTATGTGCGCACCCAAAGTGAAGCGGCGGTGCGGCACCTCGCTGTAAGTTTTGCTTACGACAGCATGGAGGATGAACAGGCAGAGATCACGCTACGGGATGGCGGTGAGCGGGTAAACAAGATCCTGGAGCAGGAGCTGGCCGAACGCCTGGAACCGGCGGGCATTGTTATACAGGAAGCGCGCATCAGTCACCTGGCCTATGCTCCGGAAATAGCCGGCGCCATGTTGCAACGGCAGCAGGCAACAGCTATTGTTGCAGCCAGGATCAAGATCGTAGAAGGCGCTGTGGGCATGGTTGACCTGGCATTGAAAAAATTGTCGCAGGAAAATATTGTGGAACTGGATGACGAACGGAAAGCTGCCATGGTCAGCAACCTGATGGTAGTGCTCTGTGGTGAGAAAGCGGCAACACCGGTATTAAATGCCGGAACATTGTATCAATAAAAACGGGACCTTGAAAGAGAAGAAGAGCTTTGTATTGCGGATCGATCAGGCAGCGTACAATTTACTGGAGAAGTGGGCTGCTGACGAGTTCAGGAGTGTGAACGGGCAGATCGAATACCTGTTGCAACGGGCGCTGATCGAATCGGGCAGGAAAAAGCCAAAGGAGCAGGAGGATGCACCGGCCAGGAAGAAATAAACCGGGACTTTCTGGTTTATTTTGGGAAGGGGCTTTTTCCGGATTGGCTTTTAATCCTTAACTTGCTGATACAAGGTCTATTTATGAGAATCATTTCGTTCCTGTTCACTACTGCTGCTACTGTATTGCTGGTATATTTGCTGAACCGACCCCTGGGCGATAAAGTGCCCATGCCTGTTGGTAATTTCTTAAGCCCGCAAACAGGTTTCTGGCAAAATGCCGAAGACACTGCCGCCGGTTTTAACGCCGATCTTTCATTTCCACAGTTAAAGGGAAAAGCGGAAGTTTATTTTGATGAACGCCTGGTGCCGCATGTATTTGCAGAAAATGACGAAGATCTTTATTTTGTACAGGGCTACCTGCATGCGAAATTCAGGTTGTTTCAAATGGACCTGCAGACAAAGGCCGCGGAAGGCAGGGTGAGTGAAATTGCAGGGGCGAAAGCGATCAACTATGACCGCGAACAGCGGCGGCTGGGAATGAAGTTCGCGGCGGAGAACTCGTTGCATACGATGGAAAAGGACCCGAAGGCGCGTGCAGTATATACGGCTTATACCGCAGGGGTTAATGCTTATATCCACTCACTAAAAAAAAGTGATCTTCCGCTCGAATATAAGATCCTGAATTTTGAACCTGAGGAATGGACCAATTTAAGAACAGCGCTGCTGCTGAAAATGATGGCCAAGATGCTGGCTTCGGGAACTGAAAAAGATCTGGCCTACTCCCGGCTGCACCAGGTTTTTTCAACCAGTCAGATCAATCTGCTGTACCCGCAGATACCGGACTCCCTGAAGCCGATTGTGCCACCGGGTGATGCCTTTGCCAAACCGGCCATCACACCAGTGATGCCTGCTGACGCAGATTCAGCCTATTTTAAAGAAGTGCCGCCGGTAACTGCTTTTGAACAATATACTCCCGACAGGGATAACGGCAGCAATAACTGGGTAGTGGCGGGCAGTAAAACAGCGAGCAGCGCGCCCATCCTGGCCAATGATCCTCACCTCGAATTATCGCTGCCATCGATATGGTACGAGATGCAACTTAGTACCCCGCAAGGTAACACCTATGGAGCAACCCTGCCAGGTAGTCCGTTTGTAATCATTGGTTTTAACGACAGCATTGCCTGGGGCGTTACCAACGCCCAACGGGATGTAAAGGATTATTATGCCATCCGGTTTAAAGACAGCCTGCGCAATGCGTACTGGTTCGAAAACCGGTGGAAGCTGGCGCAGCAGCGGATTGAAGCCATTAAAGTAAAAGGCGGCGCTACCGTTTATGATACGGTAGCCTATACCGTTTTTGGCCCGGTGATGTACGACGAAAGCTTCCGGGATACCTTAACCAAACAGAACGGGCTGGCTGTTAAATGGACAGCACATCATACCGGTGATGATGGAAACACCTTCTACCTGCTGAACCGGGCAAAGAATTACGACGACTATGTAAATGCCATTCAATTCTTCGAATGCCCGGGTCAGAATTTTGTTTTCGCCTCCAAGTCGGGCACTATCGCGCTGTGGCAGCAGGGCCGGTTCCCGGCACGATGGAACAACCAGGGCATGTATGTTATGCCCGGAACGGATCGGCGCTATGACTGGCAGGGCGATATTCCCCAGGTGGAAAATCCCCATGCGCTAAACCCGGCACGCGGCTACCTGTTTAGTGCCAATCAACGCCCGGCAGACGGCGCGTATCCGTATTACATACCGGGAGCTTATATCACTCCCAGGGCCAGCGCAATAGAGCTGTACCTGCGCTCGATGAACCATATTACTGCAGCAGATATGATGAAGCTGCAGAACAATTATTTTAATATCATGGCCCGGGATATGATGCCCCTGTTGCTCAGCTATACCGATACAAGCCTGCTGACTCCTGGTGCAAAAAAATATTATGACCAGGTAAGGAGTTGGGACCTGTTTGCAGGACCGCTTTCCATAGGGCAAACAATTTATCAGACATGGATGGATTCGCTTTCCACCAATGTATGGCAGGACGAATTGGCCAGGGCAGGTTTTAAAGTAGAAATGCCGGCGGAGGAAACACTGATGGAACTCTTGAAAAAGGATTCCGCTGCTATGGGGTATGTTGATAACATCAATACGCCGGAGCAGGAAACCCTGCAAATGCAGGTAACGGATGCCCTCAATAAAACGGCAAAGATGCTGGCCGGTATAGAAAAAGAAGGGCGGGCGGAATGGGCAAAATTTAAAGATGTAAGCGTTTATCATTTACTGAAGGAGGCGCTGTTACCCTTTGCCCACACAGGGCTCAATGTAGGAGGATGGGGGAATATCATCAATGCGGTTAAAAAAAGCCATGGTCCCAGCTGGCGGATGGTGGTGCAGCTGGGTACACCAACGGAAGCCTATGGGGTTTATCCCGGCGGGCAAAGCGGAAATCCCGGAAGCCGTTTTTATGACAACGCGATCAATACCTGGGCCACGGGTAATTATTACCGGTTGTGGATGATGAACAGGAGTGAGCAGGGGGATGCCCGCGTAAAATGGCGGATGAATTTTGTAAAATAATCATTGGCGCCGGATGATCGCCGGCCACCGTTTTAATAGAAATGAACATGAAATTTTTTGTCAGCATTGTTTCCATCAGTGTATTATCGTATATCTCCGGTATTTATCTTCCCTGGTGGGGGATAGCGGTGGCTGGTTTTGTGGTAGCCGTATTATTGCAGCAAAAGCCGGCACTTTCTTTTTGGTCGGGTTTTATCGGCGTATTCCTTCTTTGGTTGTTCCTGGCCTGGCGCATAAATGCAGCCAACGACGGCATCCTCGCCGGCCGCATTGGTTTATTGCTGGGTATTGGAAAAAGTCCCCTGCTGCTGGCAGTGATTACCGGCGTTATTGGCGGGGTGGTGGCGGGGCTGGGGGCTCTTAGCGCATCTTACCTTCACCCGCGTATAAAAAAATGACCCGTAGCATGTCAATGCCTGTTCCCAAAAATGTGATGCCCGCCAACAAAAGAGGATGCCTATGGCTAAGACATCCTCATCACATGCAATGAATACCCCGGATGTTTTGATGACCGGGAATATCCTTATTGAACAGTTCTCCACTATCCTTCAGTAACCTGGAATGTGATCGGCTGTTTGCGGTATGCTTTTACGTTTTTACCGTTCATGGTGGCCGGCGTCCATTTGCCGGATTGCTTAATAACACGCAAGGCTTCGGCGCCCATTCCGAAACCCGGATCCTTTATCACTTTCGCATCACTGATATTGCCTTCAACATCCACTATGAATTGCACGATGATTTGGTAATTGCCCGGAACGGCCCCGTTTTCTACAGGTACCTCGCCCCGGAGGTTGGTGGTCAGGTAACGCGACCAGTCGCCCGAATACCGTGCATCCTGTTCGACCTTAGTATACACTTCTGGTTCATTATCCTTTACCACAACAGGAGTAGTAAAGCGTTTGGTTGCTTTCGCTTCCGCATCTTTTACAATTTTGGGCGGGGTGAATTTTTTTACTTCTGTTTTAATGGAGTCTGCCGCGGCGACTGCCGTGCTCTCTGAAACGGCAGGGGCGAGCACCTGTGTACTATCCGATGTTGCAACGGTTGGCTGGGACGCCTGCAGCGTTGCAGCCTGCTTCGGAGGCATATTGGCCGACTGGCAGCTAATCATAAACAGAGCAGCCGCAAACAGGAACAGGAGCATTGCCATCCATTGCCGTAATGCATCATACCGGTGGCGGTTTGCGCTTGTTAACATGGCAATTCTTCTTTTTAGCTGGTGGTTATAAAAGGAGTGTACCAGCCGTGTTTGTTTCATATGAATGGCTTCTGTAACCAGGAGGGTGGCGTATTCAAACCCGTTCGTATTGCCGGCCGCAAATGCATCCGCAGAAAATTCATGCACGGTTTTCAGCTCGTTTTTCATCAGCCAGAAAAAAGGATTGATCCATGCAATAGCGGTAATGATCTCTGTAAATAACACATCAATACTATGCCGCTGGCGAATGTGATGATATTCGTGTTGCAATATTTTTTTACCTCCTTCGGAATGCTCGTCCACGCTGCGTGCCCAGAACAGCCAGTTAAAAAAAGAATAGGGGGCGGAAGGATCCTGCGTTTCAATAATCGTAATGGAATGCCAGTGCTGAACGGTGCTGCTCACGCGTTTTTTTATAAGCGCAACAACACCGGCGGCAATCTTTACCATGAGAAAAAAAGCAATGCCCATGTAAAGCAGGTACCAGAACTGGATGCCATCCGCCCCGGAAGAGGACCGGGAAGATACCATTACTTCAGGCAGCAACAGCTCATTATATTTTACCAGTGTTTGAATGCTGATGTTGCTGTCCTTTGTTAAAGAAACATAGAACGGCACTTTAATAAACGGTACCGCAATGCTGAACAAAAAGCTGCCGAGCAAAAAGAAACGGTTAAACCGGTGCAGTTTTCTGTTCTTGAGAAAGAGTAGGTAATAGGCATAAAGCAGGCCGGAACATAAAAAGAGCTGCAGAAAATAAATGGCAATTGTTTTCATAAAAATGGCGTTTTAAATTACAATCAGTTTACCATAAACGTGATCGGTTGTTTCCGGTAGGCTTTTACCGGGCGTTTGTTTTGCATGGCCGGTATCCATTTCCCTGAAATGCTGATGACTCTTACGGCTTCCTCGCCTATGCCAAAGCCGGGGTCTTTTAATACTTTTATATCACTAACATTACCTTTTGTGTCTACTACAAACTGAACGATCACCAGGTACTTGCCGGGTTTTGCGCCATTCTTAAGGGGCGTGTCTCCCCGTAGATTGGTTGTTAGAAAATGCATCCAATCGCCTGCATATTTCGCATCCTGGTCTACTTTTGTAAAGATGTCAGGTTGCCCCGTGGCTTTTTCAGGGATGGTGTCCGGTGTTGGTAAAAATGCTGGCCGCATATTGTTCATCGTCTTTGGGACAGCGCAACAGGTAAAGGCAAACAGGCAAAATACGAGCACGGGGATGGGGCGTACTATTATCTTGCACAGAGAGCGGCAGGTGGTCTTGTTGATTTTTGTAAACATGGCGATTCTTCGTTTTAATTGGTTGTTGAAAAATGAATGGGTAGCTGTAAAATTGTTTTTGATGAAACCGTCCTTTTCTTAAATGAAATGGTAATAGTCGTAAGCGGCTCCGGTGTACAGGATCACTTTTTCGACGCTTGCTGACGTTTGATCTGTTCCAGTAATTGCTCAAGCTCTTCAATACTTAGGTTGTTTTCCTTAACCATAAAGGAAACAACGTTGCTGAAAGACCCCTCAAAATATCCTTTTACCATCTGCTTCATTGTTTTTTTTGAATACGCCTCCTTGCTTACAGCCGGTACATACTGGTGCTGACGTCCAAACACATTTACAGTTACAAATGCTTTTTCCACCAGAATCTTCAAAATGGTGGCCACGGTATTCTGGTGGGGTTTGGGAGGGGGCAGCAGTTCGAGGATCTCTCTTAAAAACATCGGTCCTTGCTGCCATAGCGCCTGCATAATCTGCTCTTCCGCTTTTGTAAGTTGTTTCATAAAATCGTATTTTGGAGCAAGGTAAAACTAAATATTTAGTTTTACAACTATTTTTTTAGTTTTATTGAATTGAGCAGGTATGCGGCGTATAAACGGCGGAGCCACAGTCGATTTGGATTTGCCTGGTTAAAAGGAAATCAGTACTTTTGCGCTGAAATTTGGTGCAGCCTGCAACTGCCCAATTAAAAGTTTTTAATTATCACGGCATTCGTGGTTCAAATTTCAGCACAATATGGCATTGCATAACCGCATATCACGCAAGGAATTAAAGGAGCGCATATTAACAGATACCACACCGCGCACCACAATCTCTTTTTATTGCTATTTCAAAATAGAAGACCCTGTTGCTTATCGTAATGCGCTCTATAAATCGTTTTCGGCTATTGGCGTATTGGGGCGCATCTATATTGCTGCTGAAGGAATTAATGCACAAATAAGTGTGCCTTCTGACAACCTTGAACAGCTCCGGTCCGTCTTAAGCGGTACGCCGGCATTGGAGGGACTCCGTTTGAATATTGCGGTGGATGATGACGGAAAATCGTTTTATGTGCTGGATATAAAAGTACGTGAGAAAATCGTTGCAGACGGTATCGACGACCCCGGCTTCGATATGTCCAAAAAAGGAAAATATGTTGATGCCGGTGCATTTAACAATTTAACAAATGATCCGGAAACGATTGTGATCGACATGAGGAATCACTATGAGTTTGAAGTAGGACATTTTGAAAATGCTATAGAGATCCCCAGCGATACGTTTCGTGATCAGTTGCCGATGGCAGTGGATATGATGCAGGAACACATGGATAAAAATATTATTATGTACTGTACGGGAGGGATCCGATGCGAAAAAGCCTCCGCTTACATGTTGCATAGGGGGTTTAAGAATGTGTACCACCTCGAAGGAGGAATCATCAATTATGTAAACCAGATCAAGGAAAAAAAGCTGGTAAACAAATTTCATGGCAAGAATTTTGTTTTTGACCAGCGGTTGGGTGAACGGGTAACGGACGAAATCATCGCCAGTTGCCACCAGTGTGGCAAACCTTCCGACACGCATGTAAATTGTGTGAACGACGCTTGTCACCTGTTATTTATCCAATGTGAGGAATGTAAAAAAAAGTACGACAGCTGCTGCAGTACAGACTGCCAGGAGTTTATACACCTGCCGGAAGAGCAGCAAAAAGAAATGCGGAAAGGGATCGATCTCGGTCGGAATGTATTCAATAAATCCCGTGCACGTTTGAAGGACTTAATAAATTAATAATGGCAGAGGCGGTAGTCACAGCGTTTTTTTCGCTACCTTGCCGCCAGCCTTTTATTCCAAGTTAACTATATTAAAAACCGGTTTTATGAAACGCTTATTTTCTATTCTATTACTGATCTTTCTTACGTCAGTGCCCTCTCTTTTATTCATTGCCAATCACCGTATGCAGGAAGAAGAAAAAATGGCAACGTACCATCCCGTTCATCAAAGAGGATTGTCGCAGAATGTGGTTTTATCCTCAAATGTCATTTCCATACCGGAAGTGCGATAGGGATGTAAAGAGCATCAAAAAGCCGGCCTCCTACAAGAGCCGGCTTTTTCATTATGATTAATTCCTCTATGAAATTAGAGTACCCTTTCCAGTCCGCTGAAAAAGAAATCACCTTCGATTTTGGCATTTTCATCGCTGTCACTGCCATGAACAGCATTTTCGCCTAAGGAGGTAGCATATAATTTACGGATGGTGCCTTCTGCGGCCTTGGCAGGGTCGGTAGCGCCGATCAGTTCCCGGAAGGCGGCAACAGCATTTTCTTTTTCGAGAATAGCGGCAACAATAGGTCCGCTGCTCATGAACGCTACCAGCTCCCCGTAAAAAGGACGCTCTTTATGTACGGCATAAAATTCACCGGCTTTGTCGGCTGATAACCGGGTTACTTTCAATGCAACGATTTTATAGCCTTCTTTAATAAAACGATCAATAATAACGCCCGCATGTCCGTTTTTCATGGCATCCGGCTTGATCATAGTAAAAGTACGATTACTCATTTTAAGATTTAATTTAATTTGGCCGGCAAATTTAGGAAAAATCCTCCACTCTAAATCATAGATTTACCTATTTTTGCGCCTCATTGAAACCAATAACAGACATATTTCCGATTTTAAGACAGCCGGCTAAAGTGGTGATAACCATGCACCAGAAGCCAGATGCGGATGCTATGGGTGCTTCCCTGGGGTGGGCGCATTATCTTAAAAAACTGGGACATACAATTACGGTGGTATCGCCCACCAACTGGGCACCCTGGCTGAACTGGATGCCAGGTGCAGGTCAGGTACTGAACTACGATAAGGAACGCGAGAAGGCACAGGCGGCCCTTGCTGAAGCGGCCTGGTTATTTTGCCTGGATTTTAATATTTTTCATCGTACCAAGAATTTTGAACAGGATCTGTACAAGGCGCAGTGTTTAAAGGTACTGATCGATCACCACCGGGAACCGGATGTACAGTCTTTTGATTTTGGCATCAGTAATGTGGCCAAAAGTTCTACCTGTGAAATGATCTTTGACCTGATCCTGGCGGCAGGAGACGAAGCGATGCTGGACAAAGAGATCAGTGCCTGTTTGTATGCCGGGCTGATCGCAGATACCGGCTCTTTCCGGTTTGATGCCACTACGCCTGCGGTACATGAAATGGCTGCCCGGTTGATGGAACAGGGGATCCGGCATACCGAAATTCATAGTTTGCTGTTCGATAATTTCCTGGAAAACCGACTGCGTTTTATGGGGCATGTGTTTTCGCACCGCCTCGAATTTTTTTACGAATACAATACGGCGCTTATCGCAATTCCCAAATATGACATCATAAAGTATGAAATAAAAACCGGAGACACCGAAGGCCTGGTAAATTTCCCGTTGTCGGTACAGGGGATCAAACTGGCCGCACTGGTAATAGACCGGGAAGAAGAGCGGAAATGGAGTTTTCGCAGCAAGGACGATTTTGATTGCAACACGTTTGCCCGTACCTACTTTAACGGAGGCGGGCACTTTAATGCCTCCGGCGGCGGATCAAAAGACAGCCTGCCTGAAACCATTAATAAGTTTAAACAGGCATTAAAAGAGAACGAGCATTTATTACAATAATTAACACAAAAAGCGATAATGAAACGATTCAGAACTATTGGGCTGTTCCTGTTTACGGCGATTGCCTTTACTGCTTGCAAAAATACAGAATTCAAAACCTTACCCAGCGGTCTCAAGTATATGATAATTCCCGGAGAAGGGAAAGACAGTGCCGCGGTAGGAAATGTTTTAAAGCTAAACATGAAGGTACGGCTCAGCGGGAATAAGGATACCGTACTGGCAGATACGTATGGCAAGCTTCCTTTTTACACAGCGGTTCGCGCGCTGCCCCCGGGGCAATCGCTATATGATCCATCAGAATTGTTTCCCCGGCTAAAAAAAGGTGACAGCCTTGTGGTATTGATCTATGTGGATTCAGCCATTCAAAAAGGGATGTTACCTGAAGCACAGCTGCCGCCTTATTTAAAGAAGGGGGATAAACTAACATATACCTACAAGGTTTTGGAGATCTTTAAATCCGATAGCATTGCCCGGGCCGATTACCAGAAGGAAATGATCAAAGATGCACCGCGCCAGCAAAAAGAGCAGGAGGCCATGATGATGAAGATGAAGGACGAAAAGGAGGCCGCTCAAAAAGCAGAAGATGCAGCACTGGAACAATCGGGAGAGAAAGCAAAGCAAACTGCATTTGTTGAGGGCATTCTTAAGCAAAAAGGCATTAATGCCAGTAAAACCCCATTGGGCGCATTTATAAAACTGGACAGTCCGGGAACAGGAGCGCAGGTTGCGGACGCTAAATACGTGACCGTAAAATATACAGGGAAAAAGATGCTGAATGATAGTACCTTTGAAGGGCCCAGCTCTTTCACCACCAAGGTGGGAATCGGGGGTATTATCCGGGGACTGGAAGATGGATTAAAGCAATTCAGGCAAGGAGGGAAGGGAACAGTTTATATTCCTGGTTACCTGGCTTATGGCAAAACGCCTCCTCCGGGTGCGCCGTTTAAAGAATATGAGCCCTTGTCTTTTGAGGTTGAAATTGCGGCAGTAAGTGATAGCATGCCTGCGCCTCAATTGCCGCCGGTAGCGCCGCCTGCCGAAAAGGAAAAAAAATAATTAAGGAAGAAAACCGTTCAAATTGGCTGTCTTTATTATTGAATGAGGCAGCCATTTTGATGTAAAAGTTTTTCATTATATCAAACAAGAAATATCCGAGTCATAAAAACGCAAAAACAAAAATGAAACAACTACAAAAAATCGGGCTATTCCTGTTTGCTGTCTTGGTTTTTACAGCTTGCAAGAATACGGAGTTTAAGACCACATCCAGTGGGCTTAAATATAAAATCTTTGGAAGCGGGGGAAAGGACAGCCTGGCAGAGACCGCTGTTTTAAAGATGAACATGACAGTGAAAGTTAAGGGGCATAAGGATACCGTATTGGCAGATACTTATGGTAAGCTTCCCTTCTTTACAGGGGCACGGCCTTACCAGCCCAATCAGCCGATATATGACCCAGCTGAAGTATTCAAATACCTGAAAAAAGGAGACAGTATGGTGGCCATTGTTTATATCGATTCGGCTATCCGGAAAGGAATGTTGCCGGAGGCGCAAATGCCTCCTTATTTCAAAAAAGGCGACCAAATCATCTATACCTATAAAGTGCTGGATGTATTTTCCAGCGACAGCCTGGCACGTAACGATTATAAGGCCGAAATCGAAAAATTACAAAAGAACGAAGAACTGGCCCTGGAAAAATCGGGTGAAAAAGCAAAACAAACCACAGAAGTAGAAAATTATCTGAAAAGCAAAAACATCAATGCAGTAAAAACACCATTGGGGGCTTTTGTAAAGATAGATAATCCCGGTACTGGTGCGCCGGTGGCAGATAAGAAATTTGTTTCAGTAAAATATACCGGAAAAAAAGTATTGAACGACAGCACTTTTGAAGGTCCGAACTCCTTCACCACGCAGATTGGGGTAAACGGGGCGATACGCGGTTTTGAAGACGGATTAAGGCAGTTCAAACAAGGAGGGAAAGGCGTGATTTATATTCCCGGATTTCTTGCCTACGGAAAAACCCCGCCTCCGGGATCGCCGTTTAAAGAATTTGAACCTTTGTATTTTGAGGTAGAAATTACTGAAGTGAGCGATTCCATGCCTGCGCCTCAAATGCCGCCTGCAGCTGCTCAAAAAATAGCTTCCCCTGGAAAAGAGAAGAAGAAATAATCAGGAGCCGGCCGTCTTTAGGATGAAATCGGGGCGGCTGGTTAATGACAGTAGTTTCCGGTTTTTTAAGCAATGTAACATCTGAATAAAAAATAACACAAAAACAAAAATGAAACAATTAAAAACAATCGGGTTGTGCCTGTTCACAGCAGCTGCGTTTACAGCCTGTAAGAATGCGGATTTTAAAACGACGGCAAGCGGTCTGAAATATAAAATCATCGACGGCGGTAGCAAGGATTCTACAAAAACCGGCGACGTATTGAAGTTCCATGTAATTCAAAAAATTTCAGGCGCAAAGGATACCGTTATGTATAACTCGTATACTACCATGCCGGAGTATATGCCTGTTCAGCAACTGATGCCAGAGCAAACCAACTACAGCCCGCTGGAAGTGCTGCCCAAATTGAAAAAAGGAGACAGCCTTATTGCCATTCTTTTTGTAGATTCTCTTATCAAGAAAGGACAGATACAGGAAGCCCAGATGCCTGCCTTCCTGAAAAAGGGAGACAAAATTACGTTTACCTTTAAGGTGTTGAATGTATTTAAAAATGACAGTCTTGCTATGGCGGACCGTCAGAAAGAGGGAGAAGCCTATCAGAAAAGAGAGGAAGCCAAACAAAAAGCCGTAGTGGATGCATTTGAAAAAGCTGGTGGAAAAGATAAGCAGATCAAGGATATGGAAGCATATCTGAAAAAGAAGAATATTACAGCAGTAAAATCAGCCCTGGGTACGTTTGTTAAAATAGACAATCCCGGCAACGGAGCACAGGTAACCGATGGCAAATTCGTTACGTTGAAGTATACTGGTAAAACAGTAGACGGTGACAAGCCGTTCGATTCCAATACCATGACGGCTCAGGTAGGCTCCGGTGGGGCAATCCCGGGCTTCGAAGACGGTCTGAAACAGTTTAAAGAGGGCGGAAAGGGTGTGATTTATATCCCCGGGTTCCTGGCCTATACACAGGGCGTGCCTCCCGGTGCACCGTTTAAAGCATATGATGGGTTGTATTTTGAAGTGGAAATTACCCATGTGGGAGATGCTCCTCCGCAGCAACAGCAGCCGGTAATGCCGGTACCCCAGGAAGCGCCGAAGGCTGATTCTGCAAAAGCCGGTGGCAAGAAATAACATATTGTATTTGATATTTGAACGGCCATCCCGGAGGATGGCCGTTTTTATATGAAATGATGCGATTGTTCTACTTTTGTAAAAAAAAGATGGCAGCTAATTTTCAAACATTGATCAACGGTGAAAAACCGGTGCTGGTTGATTTTACAGCCACCTGGTGCGGTCCCTGTAAGATGATGAAGCCGGTTTTGGAAGAAGTAAAATCCAACATGGGTGAAAAAGTAACTATTATAAAGGTGGATATCGATCAAAGTCCCCAGGCGGCGGCGTTTTATCACGTGCAAAGTGTACCAACCCTCATATTATTTAAGAAAGGGCAGATCGTTTGGCGGCAAAGCGGGGTGATTCCTGCCACACAACTTACGGGGATCCTCAAATCTGTTGTTTAAGCGCACTGTCTTAATAAAATAAACTAGCTGTATGATACGATACCTGCTAACGGGCCTGTTGTTGTTGTCAGGAGCATGTGCACCCAAAATGGGTAGCCGGATCGTGGCTCCGCAGGCACCCCTGGCTGATACGGCCTTTGTGCTTGTATTAAAAGCAATGGACCGGTTTGAAAATGACGGTGTAAAAGTGGGGAGCATCCGCTCTGCCGACAACGGATTTTCGGTAAATTGTTCTTATTATGAAATCATTGAAAAACTCCGGCAAATGGCGCGCCGGAACGGTGCCAATGTAATAAAGATAACCAGAGACGAGCTCCCGGATAAGAAGAGTACCTGTGAGCGCATTTGGGCCGATATTTACAGGGTGCCGGATTTTAGAAAACATGAGGGGGAGATCTATTGGTCGCCGCAAAGAAAACTGGCCTGGGATGATTTTAAAGGCACCCCATCTGCCACCAGCTATTTTAATTTTGGAGCAGTATCCTCCTGCGATCTAAAAATGGAAACCAATAGCCTCAGCGTTTTCAAAAAGCCGAAATTTTATACGGAGGCGGTGTTCAATTGCTATAAAAGCTGGGTGCGCCCGCGTGCCAGGGGCGATAGCACAACGCTGGCACATGAGCAATGCCATTTTGATATAGCGGAGCTGTACCGCCGGAAATTGCAGCAGCAACTGGAGCAGTCTGGCATAAATGTTCTTGAGCTACAGGAAGCTGTAAAACGCATGAGCAGGGATATCGGAAAACAAATGGCAAAAAGAAATGATGTCTATGACGAAGAAACCGATCACGGCCTGAACCGTCAGCGCCAGCAGGAATGGCAGTTGCTTATTGCTGCGGAACTGGATGCGCTAAAAATGTATGAGCAACACCGGTGATCAGGATTGCTGGTACCGGTCTGTCAGAAGGATGGCTTCCATCGCCTCCCGTACATCGTGCACCCGTAGTATGTTTGCCCCGTTCATAAGTCCGATTGTATGCAGAACAGTGGTGCCGTTCAGGGCATCTTCTGCGGTTGTTCCCAAGGTTCGGTAAATGGTTCCTTTGCGGCTTACACCTAATAGCAGAGGACAGTTAAGCATTGAAAAGTGCCGGAGGTTTTTTAAAAGCGTAAAATTATGGACATTGGTTTTCCCGAAACCGAAGCCGGGGTCAATCACTACATCCCGTACTCCCGCAGTTCTTAGTAATGCCAGCTTTTCAATAAAAAAGTCCAGCAGCTCCAGCGTTACATCTTTATAACGGGGCCGCAGTTGCATGGTATCCGGGCGGCCCTGCATATGCATCAGGATATAGGGCACGTTCAATGCCGCAACGGCAGGGAACATGTTTGGGTCGATGGTTCCGGCACTGATATCATTTATAATGACGGCGCCTGCTGCAACGGCTTCCGTGGCCACGGCGCTGTAAAAGGTATCGATAGAAAGAAGGGCATCGGGGAACGCCTTGTGCAGCGCCGTCACTGCGGGAATCACGGCCCCGGCTTCTTCCTGCGCGGATAAGGTAATGCTGCCCGGGCGGGTGCTTTGGCCACCGATGTCAAGGATCGCTGCACCGGCCTTCAACATCTTTTCTGCAGTGTGTAATAAAGACTCATTTACTGCGTGCCGGCTCGGCGCATAAAAAGAATCATGGGCCACATTTAAAATGCCCATTACAACTGGCTTTTGAAGCGAAAGTAAGTTTCCCCGGCAATTAAGCGTAAACATCCCGATTTGTTTGTTATTTTTGAGCGTAAAGATAAGCTGTTGTTGCTGGTTTAAAGCCAGCATCGCCAGGCGATTTAAAGTTTGAGGAAATACCGTTTATGAATAAAACAAATGCACAATACGAGCGTGTAATCAGTGAATGCAGGGATGTATTTTTAAAAAAGAACAAAGATTATGGAACCGCCTGGCGGGTGCTCCGTACCATTTCAATCGTAGACCAGATCTATATCAAAGCCCAGCGTATCCGTACCATACAGGACCTGAAACAGCAAAAAGTAGCCGATGATATAGCGGGCGAGTTTAAGGGGATCATTAATTATGGCGTGATTGGGCTGATACAACTGGAATTGCCCAAAGAGGCGCCGGCAGACCTCCCCGAAACAACCGTACAAACTTATTACGACCAGTATACGGGTGCCGCCCAAAAGCTGATGCAGGATAAAAACCACGACTATGGCGAAGCCTGGCGGAGCATGAGCCAGGAAAGTTTTGTAGACCTGATCCTGATGAAGTTACAGCGTATACGGCAGATCCTCGACAACGATCAGAAAACGCTGATCAGTGAGGGGATCGACGCCAACTACAATGATATTATTAACTATGCTGTTTTTGCATTGATTTTACAGGAGGAAGCAAACGGCAAAAAACGGGAAACAGCATGAAAATACTGGTGGCAATTGTACGGGTCATTGTAGGAGTTCTGTTCATTTTTTCGGGTCTTATCAAAGCAAATGACCCGATTGGACTCAGTTACAAAATGCAGGAGTTCTTTGAACTTTGGAGAATGAGTGCACTGAACGGTATTACCCTCACCCTTTCCGTACTTATGATCGCATTCGAGATCATTGCCGGGGCTGCGTTGTTGCTGGGATGGAAAAAGAAACCGGTTGCCTGGCTCTTGTTGCTGCTGATCGTTTTTTTTACTTTTTTAACCGGCTATGCCCATTTCTCAGGCAAGTTTACAAACTGCGGCTGTTTTGGGGATTGTATTCCCATTACATCAAAAACCTCTTTTATAAAAGACCTGGTGCTACTGGTGCTGATCCTTTTTCTCTTTATAAACCTCCGCTATGTACAGCCGGTTTTTTCAGCAAGGACTACTGCGGTGCTGATGGTGATGATCACCGGGTTTTCTTTCGCAGGTCAATGGTATACGTTGAAATACCTGCCGGTGCTGGACTGCCTGCCTTTTAAGAAAGGAAGTTTTATTCCCGATAAGCTAAAGATTCCGGCCAATGCGATTCCGGACAGTACGGAGATCGTATTTGTATATGAAAAAGACGGTAAAAAAGTTGAGTTCAACGCGGAACAATTCCCGGCAGATTTCAATGACAGCACGTATAAGTTTATTAACCGTTATGATAAATTGATCAAGGCCGGGTCAAACAATATTCCGGAAATCCGGGGATTTGATTTTGCAGATGCCACTGGTAATAATGTTACGCAGCAGCTTCTGGGAGCCGAATATGTCCTGCTGCTGTTTCATGAAGATATGTCGCACCCGGTAAACGACTGGAAGCGTGGATTTGAGCCCATCTATCAGAAGGCCCGTGCGCAGGGAATACCAATGTATATCATCAGCAGTACAGCCATACCGGTAAAACAGTCGATTGCCGGCGCTTCGTTCAAAGACCTGGAAGTACTGGCCGGCGACCGGGTAATGATTCGTATGGCGGCAAGAACCAATCCTACAATATACCTGTTGAAAAAGGGGACGGTTGCAGGGAAATGGAGCTATAAAAATTTTAATGATGCCTTACAGGAACTGGAAAGGATAGCAACGGTGCATTAATATCGGGTAATAAATAACACCATCGGTTGAGTAAGCAGTTTTCTTTATGCTAGGATACATTATTAGAAAAGCAATATATGGCCTGCTGGTTATGGCAGGGGTGGTACTGCTGGTGTTTTTTTTATTCCAGGGCTTTGGCGACCCTTCCCGTTTGATAATGGGGCAGAGTGGTGATCAGAAAACGCAGGAAAATATCCGCAGGGAGTTGTATCTCGATCAACCGAAATGGAGGCAGTTCCTGCTGTATGTAAACGATGTATCGCCGCTGGCCATACATAGCCGGGAGGAGATCGCATCCAAGCAGCTAAAAGGTTTTTTTATCGGCGGAGCAACCAAGCTCGCCTTTAAAGTGCCTTACCTGCGCCGGTCTTATCAAACCAAAAGAGCGGTAACCAGTGTCCTGATGGAAGCACTGCCCGGAACCCTGATGCTGACGCTGGCTGCCATGGCGCTGGCAGTGGTGGTTGGTATTCCTTTAGGCGTGGTTGCAGCTGTGCGGCAAAATTCCTGGCTGGACACCAGTGCTATTTTTTCCAGCATTGTAGGCATTTCGGCGCCCTCCTTTTTTATGGGTATCATCATTGCCTATGTTTTTGGTTTTGTACTTACGAAATATACAGGCCTCCACATTACCGGTAATTGGTTCGATATCGACCCCGTAACGGGCAAGCGGGTGCTTACGTTAAAGAACCTGATCCTGCCGGCCATCACACTGGGCATCCGCCCGCTGGCCATTATTACCCAGCTTACCAGGAGCGCGATGCTGGATGTGCTGGATCAGGACTATATCCGCACTGCTTATGCCAAAGGGCTGCGCAAACAAACGGTAATATGGAAGCATGGATTGAAAAATGCACTGAACCCTGTGATCACCGCCGTTACCGGCTGGTTTGCAGAATTACTTGCCGGCGCTTTTTTTGTAGAATATATTTTTGGCTGGCAGGGAATCGGTAAAGTAACAGTGGATGCATTGGAGAAGCTCGATTATCCGGTAGTAATGGGCTCTGTCCTTATCTCGGCAGCCTTCTTTGTGATCATGAATATTGTTGCGGACATCCTGTATGGGGTGTTTGATCCAAGGGTACGGATTTAAGTTATAAACGGGGGATGGATTTTATTGCATATGCTTAAAGATTGATATGAAACAATACGGTTTACTACTGCTTGTGACCGCCCTGTTGGGTGGAACAGTTGCTGCCCAGGAAGATACTTCAAAAACGGCGCTCCGGAAAAAGTATGAAAATTCCGATATCCATAAAGAACTGAAGAAAAAAATGGCTACGGATCGCAGTTATCCGGACAGTATTATATTGGCGCCGCTACATTTCATCAATACGACCATTACCATGGATACGCCTGCGGTATTCTTTGAGCGTTTTTCTTTGGATGTGCATATCAAAACACGCATACCCGATGACTACCGTTTTTACATTTCGCCATTTAACGGTACATTAAACCGGATGCAGTTCTATGGAGGCATACAGACGGCGTCCGATGGAAGGCCGATCGGCGGCGGCAGCAGTCAGGGTATCGGCCGGGGCGGTATCTTTTCCCGCTGGATGGAACGGAACCGCAATGCATTAAAAACAAACGGGTACTATGCCAGCAGCGATGCTGAGGGGGATTTCATCAGTGTGCGCAATAAGGTAAAATGGGACAAAGGGAATTACCGCCTCACCTTATATAAATCGGGCTATGTGCCCGGGAAGCCGGTGCCGGATTCCTTTTCATCGAAGGCGATTATTTTTTCCTGGGGCGAGTATGAACATAGCTGGGTGACTATGGAAGTAGAAGATTTAGACAGGCATGAAAAATTTGTTATCGGCTCCCTGGCTTTTCCGGGAAAGCACCTGCGGTTTGGCAGCTGGGAGGGTATCTTCCTGGAGCAATACGGAACAGTAATAAATTTTGCGGAGCAAAAACCGGCGATCGGAGGAAGGATCACCAACTACAAAGAGCTGCCGGTAGTGCGTCTCAGCATTAGCAATATTCAAATGAACGGAAAACAGATCCATCCGCTGAAAGTGCAAACCTATCATAACCGTACACATCACCCGGAACAGTCAAAGATACCCATGCCGCTTCCACTGTTGTCCCAATCGTCGTATAATGCCAAAACAGGAGTGCTTGAATATGAGGTGGGCGCCTTTCAAAGCTGGCAAACACCGTCCACACCTGATCTTTAAAGAGGGGATTCGAGATTCAGATTCCAGATTTGAGACTTGAGATTCGAGATTTGGACTTTAGGGCATAGAATTTTAAACACTATTTAACAATGATCTCCCTGATTACCTTTTGTCCCAGCGCTTCATTTACGCGTTGAATGATTTTTTCCCGTTGATAGATCAGTTCGTTCTTAAGTGGGGCAACGGTTGTGGAAATGATTAGCTTATCGCCAAAGATCTGCAGTTTGTCCGTGTATCGGGCCACCGTTTTGCCCATGATCTCTTCCCAAACCCCATCGATGCGCAGGGCCTGTATATCGCCTTTAAGACGGCTTTTATTCAAAAATTCATTCAGTGCTTCGCCTAAAGAATATTCTGCCACGGTTGATCTGTTTCTGCAAAGGTAGCCTTTTAAAGGAAGGATTCCATACGGATTCTTCGCACGCGGCGGTTCAATGATCACCGCAATGCACAATGGGATCGCAAGGACGCCAGGTATGCTGCCGATAAGTATTTAAAAATCTTTCATTCATTTCATGTGCGTTCTCTGCGGTTTAATTATTGGCACAATACACGTAAGGGGCTGCAAGGGCAAAGAGCCCGGACATATGCCTTAACGACTTTCATCGCCTTTGCGGATGCCTTGCGTCCATAGCGGTTTAATAATCCCCCACAAGATGCGTCAGGAACCCCGCATGGTTTTAAAGCCGGATAAATATTTTTCTTTTATAAAGTACATATCCCATCAGCCAGCAACAAAGCATGAAGCTTACGGACCATAGCAGGGAGGGAACGGGGCCGGTTCCAAGCTGTCCCCAGGTAACCGAATAAAGGGCCTTGAAAAGCGGCTGCTGGTCTGCTGTATAAAAACTGGAAAGCAGTATCGGGATCACTTCGCTGAATAAATAAATAAACAATGCATTTTTACCAAATACTTCAAAAAAATGAACACCGGTCCGGTTGCCCCTGAAGTCAATGAAATACAGAATGGTGGTCAGTATCAGGCAATCAAGGCCCGTTGTAAGGCATGCAAAGCTGCTCGTCCATAGCTTTTTATTAATTGGGAAAACAAGATTCCATAGATACCCCGCAGACAGGAGCAGGAACCCCGCAATGGCCAGTAAGGCCAGCATTTCAAAACTCCGGGGATTCTTTTTTATATGGGCACCTGCAAAGTACCCGATCAGCACATTGACAATCGCCGGCAGGGTGCTGAGCAGTCCTTCGGGATCAAACGCATTTTCCGGTCCTTTTTTGTACAGGTGTGGTGGTGTTAATGTGAGGATATCCAGTTTGGTAGTGGCTGCACCATTGAGGGTATAGTCTCCAAAAATTGCTGCCAGGAGCCAGTATCCCAATAGCAGTCCCGCTGCAGTAATAAGGACGGTTCTGCGGGACGCAAAATAAATGATCAGGGCGCCGATCCCGTAGCAAAGCGCAATGCGCTGCAGTACGCCAAAGATCCGGGTTTCGCCAATAGGAAAGGGATGCAGATGGTTCTGCGGATCTATTTTTACAAAAGGCAGCCAATACATCAGGTAACCGATCAAAAACAGAAGCAACGTACGTTTAAGTATTTTGAGGACCACGGTTTGCCGGGGTTGTAATTCCCATTTTGAGGTTGAAAAGCTAATGGCATTACCTACTGCAAATAAAAAGGAGGGAAACACGAGGTCGGTTAATGTAAACCCGTTCCATTGCGCATGCCGCAACTCATGAAAGGGATTGGGGCCGCCGGTATTGACGATGATCATAAAACAGATCGTAAGGCCCCGGAACACATCAAGGGCAAGAAAACGCGCGGGCGCAGGCTGGTTCATACAAAATGGATTGATGGAGACTGATAATGCATTAAAATTAGTGCGAAATGGAATGCGTGCCAATTAAAGTTCCACCAGGTGCACCTCCACACCAATGGCCTGCATGTGTTGCAGCACCCGTTCCTTATTGGTATCCGTAATAAAAACCTGACCGTCCTTTTCCACGCATACCTGAGCCAGGAGGCTGCTGATCCGGTCTTCATCCAGTTTTTCAAAAACGTCATCCAGTAACAGGAGCGGAGTAAATTTTTTTTCTGCAGCCAGTACTTCCAGTTCCGTAAGTTTTAAGGCAAAAAGCAGGCTCTTCCGTTGCCCTTGTGAGGCAATATTTTTAAAGGGCTGGTTGCCGAGCTGCAGGGTGATGTCGTCGCGGTGGATGCCCAGGGTGGTGCGCTGCAGCGCCAGGTCCTTTTGCCGGGCCGCTTTCAGCAGTTCGTCAAAACCGGCTTCCAGCAGGCGGCTTTCATACAGGAGCGAGAGGTGTTCTTCCCGTTGTGCAATTTCGGTGTACATCCGTTTTACGCGGGGCAGGAAAGCCACCATGGCATCGCGTCTTTTGTTAAAGATAAAATTTCCAGCCGGTACCAGTTGTTCATCCAGCACGGAAAGCAGGGATTCATCCAGCGATCCCTGTTCGGCGGCGGTCTTCAAAAAGCTATTGCGCTGTTGCAATACTCTGTTGTAAAAGATCAGCCGCTTCAGGTATTCCGGATCCAGCTGCGAAAGCAGGGCATCTATAAAGCCCCGCCGCTCTTCACTGCCACCGGTGATAAGCACCGCATCGTCGGGCGCAATAATAACGCAGGGATAGCGGCCGATGTGCTTTGAAAATTTATCATACAGCTCCCCGTTTACAGAAAACTCCTTTTTGCCCGTTTCGCGGAGAATACAGGCCGCACTTTCAGTATGTCCGTTTTGTTCAAATACGCCATCGATCCGAAAGCCCCGGGCACCTTGCTGCACATTCACAGCGTCGGTACCGCTGAAATAACTTTTGGTAAAACAGAGATAATGGATCGCATCCAGGATGTTGGTTTTTCCCACACCGTTTTTCCCACAAATCGCGATCACCTTTTTTGGAAAAAGGAAACTCCGGTTGGTGTAATTTTTAAACTGGAGCAATGATATGGAATTAAGCTGGAACGACATAGCTGCGGTCTGCAGGCTAAATTACTAATTGTCATGTTATTGACCGTATAATTTTCAAGAAAATCAGGCGGCTGCGGGTGTCCCTGCCGGGCTTGTGCTGCAGCGCAAGTGTGCGACGCAAAGGCAGATGCCACCAGTACCCCGGCCAGGAAACAAAAAACAAAGCACCCCCGTATAAAAAAAGGTTTAAGGGCATTACAAGAGGGTATAAATCAGAAATTTTCCCTTACATTTGCTACTCAAATTTTTAGCCGTGGCAACAAAATTTTCAAAAGAAACCTACCTGTACTGGTACGAATTGATGCAGCTGATCCGCACGTTTGAGCTTACAGCGGAAGAAAAGTATAAGATGGAGGGAAAGATCCGTGGTTTTTTTCATGCCTACGTAGGGCAGGAGGCCATTGCCGCGGGTTGTATGACCGCCACGAAGCCGGAGGATATTTTTATTACGGCCTATCGTGATCACGGATTGGCCATCGCCAAAGGCGTTTCAGTAGATAGCTGTATGGCAGAGTTGTACGGAAAAGCTACCGGTTGCGCGAAAGGAAAGGGAGGCAGTATGCACTTCTTTGGTAAAGAGCAGCATTTTTATGGGGGCCACGGGATCGTAGGCGCGCAGATCGGTACCGGTACCGGCCTGGCTTTTGCCGAGAATTACAAGGGTACCGATAATGTGGTGCTCTGCTTCTTTGGAGACGGTGCCGCACGCCAGGGGATTTTGCACGAGTCCTTTAACCTGGCCATGTTATGGAAGTTGCCTGTAATTTACATTTGTGAGAACAACAATTATGCGATGGGGACTTCCGTGGAGCGGACTTCCAATATCCATGATATCTATAAACTGGGTGCTGCTTACGAAATGCCTTCCGAAGTAGTGGACGGCATGAATCCGGAAACGGTACATGATGCTGTAGCCAAAGCTGTAAAACGGGCGCGTGAAAAAGGCGGACCTACCTTACTGGAAATTAAAACCTACCGGTACAAAGGGCACTCCATCAGCGATCCCCAGAAATACCGTACCAAGGATGAGGTGGATGAGTACAAGTCAAAAGATCCGATCAACCTGTTGCGGAAAAATATCCTGGATACCAAGCTGGCAACCGAAGCGCAGGTAAAAGAAATCGATACCCGTTGCGACGAGGTGGTAGCGGCCTCTGTGGTATTTGCCGAAGAAAGCCCGTTCCCGTCCGATGATGAGGTATTAAAGGACGTATATATGGATCAGCACTATCCGTTCATTGTAGATTAAAACTAACTAAATAATATATATCAAAATGACAGATAAGCGAAATAATGAAGCTGTAAACGAGCACGTTGCGGATTCAAACGCTGTTGATAATTTAAGGGTGTTCTGGCTGAAGAACAGTAAAAAAATTGCTGCTATCCTTGGGGTGATCGTGGTTTTGGGAGGCGGGTATATGCTTTATAAGACCTTTGTGCAGAAACCCAAGATTGAAGAAGCGCTGGATAAAAGCTTTAAAGCAGAAGAGTATTTTAAAAAGGATTCATTTAATCTTGCCCTCAATGGCGATGGTGTGAATCCCGGCTTTATAGCGATCTCAAAAAAATACAGCGGTACACCCACTGGTAACCTGGCCAATTTTTATGCGGGTGTATGTTATGTAAAACTGAATCAGAATGACAAGGCGGTGAGCTTTCTGAAAGATTTCAAAACGGATTCAAAACAGATCCAGCAACGGGCCTATAAATTATTAGGTGATGCTTATGGCGATATGGGCAAAGGTGCCGAAGCCCTGGAAAATTATAAAAAAGCCGCAAAAGAGTTTGAGGCTGATCAGATCGCCAGCGCCGATGCCTTGTTTAGCGCAGCATACCTGGCGCAGCATGTTCTCAATAAAAAGGAAGAGGCGATTGGTCTTTACAAAGAATTAAAAGAAAAATATCCGCGCACCCAGCCTGGATTTGATGCAGATAAGTATCTGGCCCAGCTAGGTGTTTATAACGTAAACTAAAAAATGGCAACACAAGGAAACAGTTCTTTATATCATATTGACACAGGCATTCTGAAAGAGAATGCCTGTGTTATTTTAGTGAAAACAGAATGGAATGCAGCCATCGTAGATGCATTGGAGGATGGTTGTAAAAGAATTTTTGACCAGTATAAGATCCGGTACCAGACGCTGGTAGTGCCCGGCGCTGTGGAGCTGCCCTTTGCCATAAAACGGCACTGGGAGCGTACCAAAGACGGCGCGGCTCCCGACGCATTTATTGCCCTGGGTTGTGTGATCAAAGGCGATACTCCCCATTTTGATTATGTGTGTGATTCCGTAACACAAGGAGTATTACAATTAAATCTGATGCTGCCGGTACCTACCATTTTTGGAGTGTTGACGGTTAATACCGAAGAACAGGCCCGGGAGCGGATTGGGGGGGCACATGGACATAAAGGTGAGGAGGCTGCCATTACAGCGCTGAAAATGATTCATTCCTGATGGTTTCCCGGCGTTTCTTTTATGGTTTGCCGGTGATATTGTTAGTGACGGCTTCCTGCAATGGATCTGGCCCGGAAAAGGAGTCGGCGGGTATCGATTCCATGGTTAGCCGCAGCATTCCGCTGGCAGATACCCCGGTTGCTGCTCCCCCCATCGGTCATGCCACAGAAGCCGGGGTGATCGACAGCCTGAGAAAGATTCCCTTCGTTGCGGAAAGCCATCGGTATATCGATTCGTTTACTCATCATAAACAGGGCATTGCGTTTTTAATAGATACGGTTTCTGATAAAGAAGTTAACTTTAGAGCCGGATATAATGGTGATCTTCGTTTTGAGACCTATTATTTTTTCATTGTGAATCCGCAAACCTTCGGGATAAAGATAATGGACCCGGTTAGCGGCGATCAGCTGACGATCGCCGAATATCAAAAAGCTCAACAGCAATAAAATGAATGTACAGATTTTTATACCCTGTTTTGTAGATCAGCTTTACCCGGATACCGGCTTTAACATGATAAAAGTGTTGGAGAAATTCGGGTGTTCCGTCAGTTATAATGCCAACCAGACCTGTTGCGGACAACCGGCCTTTAATGCAGGGTTCCGGGAGGAATCAAAAGCGGTTTGCTCTAAATTCCTGAATGATTTTAAAGGCAGCGATTATATTGTGGCGCCCAGTGCCAGTTGCGTAGGGTTTGTACGCAATTATTATCCAACCCTTTTTGATAATTCCTCCGTGCACAATGAAGTCAAAGCCCTGGGAGCAAGAATCTACGAATTTTCTGAGTTCCTGGTCCATGTACTGAAGGTGACGGATACCGGTGCTACTCTCAGCGGCAACGCTACCTATCATGACAGCTGCGCCGGTTTACGTGAATGCAGGATCAAATCCGAGCCACGGGCGCTCCTGGCCAATGTGCGGGGCTTAATATTAAACGAATTGAAAGATGTGGAAACCTGCTGTGGTTTCGGGGGGACCTTTGCTGTAAAATTCCCGTCCATCTCCATTAATATGGGCGAACAAAAAGTTGAAAATGCCATTGCCACCGGTGCCGATTACCTGATCAGCACCGACCTTTCCTGCCTGATGCATTTGCAGGGATATATCGATCATAAAAAATACTCCATTAAAACCATGCACCTGGCCGATGTGCTGGCCAGCGGTTGGTAGCGGCCGTCCGTTTACGGTTTAAATTGCCACAAAAGAACACAAGAATGTATATGAGGGAAGTTTAGGCAGACTATTGCTTTGCCATGCCTGTTCCATTTTGTATAGAGAAAAGATTGCTTGCCTTATAGTAAACCTGCATGTTGGTAATGTCCCCGGGTCTCCTTGTGATCAGGTTGTTGAATAAATAGGGGAACGTTATCCATCAGGTTCTGATGAAATAGTGATTTTTTAACCACGAATTGTTTAAATAACAGAACTAACTTATATTAGTCTTTCATAATTCAACCAAAAAATAAATATAATTTAATGGAAAAGAAAATCCTTCTGAATGAAAAAGATATGCCCACCCAGTGGTATAATATAGTGGCAGATATGCCCAATAAACCATTACCGCCGCTGCATCCGGGCACGAAGCAACCGATTAGCGGGGAAGATCTGGCCCCGTTATTTCCGATGGACCTGATCCAGCAGGAAGTATCTGCAGAGCGGTATATTGATATACCGGAGGAAGTGCAGGAAGCCTACCGCATCTGGCGTCCGACTCCATTGATCCGCGCAACGGAGCTGGAAAAAGCATTGAAGACGGATTGTAAGATCTATTATAAGTATGAAGGCACCAGTCCCAGCGGCTCACACAAGCCCAACACAGCCATCCCGCAGGCTTATTATAATAAGAAGGCCGGGGTGAAACGGATCATTACTGAAACCGGTGCCGGGCAATGGGGAACGGCCTTAAGTTTTGCCTGTGCCCATTTCGGGATCGATTGCGAAGTGTATATGGTACGCATCAGTTTTAACCAGAAGCCTTACCGGAAAATATTGATGAATACATTTGGCGCCAAAGTATATGCTTCACCCAGCACCAATACACAGGCCGGAAGAAATGCGCTGGAGGTCAACCCCGATACGCCGGGCAGCCTGGGACTGGCCATCTCGGAAGCCATTGAGATTGCCGCTGGCGATGAGGATACCAAGTACGCGCTGGGATCGGTGCTGAACCATGTATTGCTGCACCAGACGATCATTGGCCAGGAGGCTAAAAAGCAACTGGAATATACGGGCGACTATCCGGATGTGATCATCGCACCATTGGGCGGAGGGTCTAATTTTGCGGGTTTGTCCTTCCCCTTTGTAAAGGATAAGATCGAGGGGAAACAGGTGCGCTGCGTGGCCGTGGAGCCGGCTTCCTGTCCCAAGCTGACCAAGGGGAAATTTATGTACGATTTTGGAGATACGCAGGGTTATACACCGTTGTTACCGATGTTTACATTAGGACATACGTTTACCCCGGCTGCCATACATGCAGGAGGGCTGCGGTACCATGGCGCCAGCGTATTGTGCAGTCAACTGCTGAAAGACGGTTTGATCGAAGCCAATGCCATTCAGCAGCTGGAATGCTTTGAAGCTGGCGTGCTGTTTGCAAAAGCAGAAGGCATTGTGCCGGCTCCGGAAGCGAACCATGGAATTGCGCAGGTGATCCGTGAGGTAAACAGGGCACGTGAGGAAGGCGTACAAAAAACCATCCTGTTTAACCTTTGCGGACATGGTTTTGTAGACATGGCGGCTTACCAGGATTATTTTGACGGCAAGTTGGTGAATCATTCATTTACTGATGAAGAACTGACGGTTGCACTGAAAGATATTGAAGTACTGCAGCCGCAATAATTTATGATCCGCTTGGATATGGAGGCCCAGCAGCACCGCGTAATAAACCGGGCTGTTTTGGGCCTCTTTTGTTTTAAGGGTTACCTGCAGGCGGTTCCTGTATTAAGAATCGTACTGCTGTTGTGAAACCGTAAAAAATGAAAAAGAAAACCATTAGCCGGCTGTTGCCTGCAGCCATTTTCCTGACTGGAATCGTGATGCTGACAAGCTGTGATCATGCCCAGGTGTTGATTGTACAGGCTGGGGGCGAAAGCAACAATTCTATAACCCTCTATGGCAACAGGGAGATGAAAGGAAGAGGGGCCTCCGCCGGGCCGAAAAAGGTAGTGGTGCGGACCCCTCGGAACGATACCACCCGCAGAACCTTTTATTTTGATATGGGGAGTTGGAGCGACACAGACCTGGACCGGCTGGCCGGTAATATTGATTCCATTGTCATTACCAACAGCAATGGTACAGAACGATTGAAAGAAAAGGACGCTTTAAAGGCCTATCTTCGGGAGCACCGTAGAGGGGTGGTTCACAGCGAGCTGCTGCTTGCGGCAAAATAAAAAGGATGAAATATTATTGGCCGCTTATTTGGATAATGCCGGGGCTGTTATCCTGCACAGAAGTAACCGATGGAAAAGTTTCGCGTTCCCCCCATGCTGCTTCGGGCACCATGCCCGCCGGCCCGCCGGTAGATAAAAACCGTACCAACAGCAAGACGCTGGCCTGTACATTTACCGGGTACAATGATGACGGGGATTATACACAGCTGAGCTGCAGGAATGGAGAAGACCATTACTATTTTATAAATGACAGGAACGAAGACCGGAGCCTGCTGCGGGGTGATCAGATACGCGTGCAGTGGAAGGAGGATACCATTTATATAGCCGGCGATGGCGAGCGGCCGGAACTGGCGAAATGGGTAATGGCCGTGCGGAAAATAAAAGACGGTGCCGTTTCCCTGTTTCGTGAAAAATATAAAAAGGAGCTTACGTACTGGTGGGCAGGCAATGATGAGTATAGTGACGATTATAAGAAGAAGCTTTACCGGATGGTGGAATACTATCTTGCCGGCGCAGAAAATAAGCTGCTTCAGCTGGCAACAGAAGGAAATGAAGACATTGGTTTTTCAATTGAAGAGCAGGAGCGGGAACAGCGGCAATATACGGTACTGGGATTGTCTGTGAGTCCTGGGAATCATTCAGCAGGACCCATTCAATGGTTGTATTATGACCGGGAGCAGGAACAGCTCTACGCATATGATTTGCCCAATGACCGGCTGGTACTGTTTGATCCGGGGTATTGACAGAAGCCTCCTGTTGCGTTATTTTTGATTGCCACAGAAGCCAGATCTTTTGATGTGCTCTTCAGCAAGTGTCTTCAGTGTTTCTGCGTTTCAGTGGCAAGGCTCCGGCTATAATTAAAACAAAGCACCTTGCTCTCCGGCTTTATCGGGTATCTTTAATGAAAGGTCAAAGCTTTGGTTCATAGCCCGGATGAAATGTGCGGCAAGCAGCGGCGATTCCAGTTCTACATTCTGATGCACAAAAAAGTACAATTGCTGCAGTCCTTCCTTCCTCCATTTTTTGATCCGTTCGACCCAGTCGTCCAAACGTATAACATCAGTAGGATGGTTGGCGCCAACATACCGCACAAAAGCCGTGGGCGCTGTCAGCCGCATATGCAGCATATCCCGGCGGCCGGCAGTGTCTACAATGATATGCGCCATGCCCAGTTTTTCCAGGAGCAGGCAATACCGGTGATGGATCCCGCGATCGGAAAACCATTCTTCATTCCGGACTTCCACAGCTAAAGGAATGCCCTTGGGAAATTGCTCCAGTACTTTTTGTATCCGGTCAAAATGCTCCGGTTTAAAATGATCATGCAATTGGAGAAATGCCATACCCAGCCGGTCTTCAAAATTGCTGATGGCATCGCAAAATACTTCAATCTCCTGCTTCACATCAATCAGTCGTTTATAATGGCTGATCGTATTGGTGAGTTTAGGAAAAAATTTGAATCCCTGCGGTGTCTTATTCTTCCAGGTTTCCACCTGCTTCGAATCAGGCATTTTATAAAAAGTAGCATTCAGTTCAATGGCATTGAACTGGGTTGCATAGTACTTTAATTCATCCTTTACACCCCGCGGATAAAAACCTTTCAGGTCGGTCCGGTTCCACTTGGCGCAGCCGGTAAATACTTCAAACGCTTCCTGCTTTTTAGCAGCACCAAGAACCCTTGCAGTTTCGGGATGATCTCCGGGGAGGGTAAAATCAACAGCTCCGGGATTGCTTACTTGTCCGAACTTCATTTTTGTGGGAAAGATAATTGATTATTCCTTATTGTTCACAATGGGAGCGTACATAAAGACAAATGATTGCGGAAGTGATCAGGGCATCATTTCGGCAATCTTTTTTCCCGCAGCAGGAGCCAGGGCTACCCCCATACCACTCATCCGGAGCGCACAAAATGAACGATCGGTAAGCTGTTCCACTATAGGATACTTTTCTTTGCCCATAGCCATAATGCCGGCCCAGCGGTGTGTGATCTGCGGCCGTTCCCCGGGCAGGATCACATTGGATAAGAAGGCCTCCAATGCCTGTTGTATTGGCAGGGTGGTAAACGGTTCCAGGGTATATTCCGCCTGAAAGGAAGTATTGCGCGCTCCGCCCAGCAAAATACGGTTGCCCAGGTTGCGGAAATAATAGTATCCTTCCTGGTAATGAAACGTGCCGTTAAATTTTAAGCCGGGAACCGGCTCGGTAAGCAATACCTGGCCTCTCGCGGGCACCAGGTCCATTTCCGGCAGGAACCGATTGCTAAAGGCATTCGTACAGTAAACGATCCGCTCTGCATGAAGCCCCGGCCCCTTTGCCAGAAAAAGCTTTACGCCCTGCGGGCGTTCTTCCACTTCACGCACTTCGGTAGCAAACAAGAAACGGATCTGCATTTTGCCGGCGAGCTGGTGCAGGGCGTTTAAAAGTTTGCCGGGGTGCAGGCAACCCTCAAAACGGTTTTCAACCAGGTGGGCTGTATGTGCAAATCCAAAAACCGGTATCAGCTCATCCTGCTGGCAAAAAGTTTGAGGTGCGCCGGTAAGCTCGTAAAGCCACTCATTTAGCGTAGAAAGCCGCTCCAGGTATTGCGGATTGTCGAGCAATTCGTATCCCTTACAAATCGAAAAGTCAATCAGGCCATTTGCAAAGATCTTTTGTATGATCCGCAGACCTTCAAAGCGCATGGTTAACAACTGCAGCGCTTTCTCTTTTCCCATAACAGCTACATCGGATAGAATTTCCGTGGGACTGCCAAAACAGGCAAACCCCGCATTGCGTGCCGAAGCTCCCGCAGGCGTTACACCCCGTTCCACTACTAAAATATTTTTAGAGGGAAATTTTTGTCGCAGGTAAATGGCCGTCCACAGCCCTGTGAAACCAGCCCCGATAATAACGATATCCTGGGGGGCATAAAAAGCCTCCTGCTCCCAAATACTTATTTGATGTTGCGGATTCGTAATTGTTAGTTATTTTTATTTATAAATCATAAAATTACTGATTACAGGCAGGAACCACACATCATTCTAAACTCAATATTTTAAATTTAATATTTTAAATTTTTTATGGCTTACTGGCTTATAAAATCCGAACCTTTTAAATACAGCTACGATCAACTGGTAAAAGACAAAAAGACCGTTTGGGACGGAGTGCGGAACTATGCTGCACGGCTGAACCTGCGGGCCATGAAGAAAGGGGATCTGACTTTTTTTTATCACAGCAATGAAGGTGTGGAAATTGTGGCGATTGCCAAAATAGTGAAGGAGGCCTTTCAGGATCCTACTACAACGGATGAGCGTTGGGTAGCCGTGGAAGTGGCCCCCTATAAAAAATTGAAGAAAGCCGTACCATTGTCAGACATTAAGGAGGTGCCGCAATTAAAAAATATGGACCTGGTACGCCTGGGCCGCCTGTCGGTACAAACCGTGAAACCAGAAGAATGGGAGCTGATTCTCAAAATGAGTGGCGAAACGATCTGAATACTGCCAGTTCCTCTTTGCCTTAAAAAATGAGCGGGAAAACGTTGCTGAATTTAATTAACTTACGTTTGTTTGTTTTAAATTGCATGTTTTTGTTGTATGAACAATTATAACAATCCGATCATCGACCGGCTTCCCCGTCACCTGAAGCAATATATCGTTGCACAGCATTATGAACATTATACTGCAGTTGATCATGCTGTTTGGCGGTATGTGATGCGGCAGAACTACAGTTATCTGAAAGACGTGGCGTATTATCCCTATATCCCTGGATTGAAAAAAGCAGGCCTTACCATTGAACGGATCCCCGATCTGCAAACCATGAACGATCACCTGAGGAAGATTGGATGGGGAGCTGTTACCGTGAACGGTTTTATTCCCTCACAGGCGTTTATGGAGTTTCAGGCATACCGGGTATTGATCATTGCCGCCGATATCCGGCAGATACAACATATTGAATATACACCCGCGCCTGATATTATTCACGAATCAGCAGGACACGCTCCGATCATCGGAGAACCGGAATATGCTGCATACCTGCAGTTTACCGGAGAGGTGGGAACCAAGGCCATGCGTTCTAAAAAAGACCAGGAGCTGTTTGAAGCCATCCGCCGGCTGGCGGTACTGAAAGAACTGGCTGGTACCGCGGAAAAGGAAATTCAAAAAGCGGAAGCGGAACTGGCAAGCATCCAGCAAAATATGGGAGCACCCTCCGAAATGGCGCTTCTGGCCCGGTTGCATTGGTGGACGGTGGAATACGGCCTCATCGGAACCCTCGAACAGTATAAGATTTATGGAGCCGGTTTATTATCATCGATTGGCGAGAGTGTTACCTGTATGGGCCCGGGAGTAAAAAAGATCCCATACACTATTGAGGCCGTAAATTATCCTTATGATATAACCAAGCCACAACCGCAGCTATTTGTAACCCCCGATTTCAAGAACCTGGTGCAGGTACTGGATACCTTTGCGGATAGGCTTTCCTACCGCCGGGGTGGAACGTATGGACTGCAAATGGCCATCGGCTGCGGTTTATTGTGCACTGTAGTGTATAGCTCGGGGTTGCAGGTCTCGGGCATTTTTATTGAAACAGATATCGGAAGGGGCACTTATGTTGTAACCACGGGACCAACGGCCCTGGCCTTTGAAGACCGCCAGCTGGAGGGACATGGGAAAAAGGAGCATCCGCAGGGTTTTGGATCACCGGTAGGAATATTGCGCGATTATGATCTGCCGCTGGAAGATTTTACAACCGACGATTTGAAGAACGCCGGTATTGAAACCGGCAAACAGGCGGCGCTGCTGTTCCGCAATGGTCTACAGGTGCACGGATTGGTAGAAGAAATACTGGTAAAGAACGGGAAGATCATCCTGATCCGCTTTTCGGGATGTACGGTGATTGACAATATTACGGCCCGCCAGCTGTTTCAGCCCGAATGGGGGATCTACGACATGGCCGTAGGTGCAGCAATCGTATCGGTGTTTTCCGGTGCCGCCGATAAGGAAGCGTATGAAGAGGTAACCATCGTTCCCCGGGAAATGCCGCGTTCCGTATACGATGATAAAACAAAGGCCCTGCACGAACTATACCGGCAGGTGCGGGAGACCCGGGAAAACGGAGCATACAGCATACAGCTGGATCAGATTGCTGCCATGCTGGAAACCACCTACCCGGACGATTGGCTTTGCCTGCTGGAAATTCTGGAGATCCTGAAAGATCGTAATGAAGCGCCGTTATTACAGGAACGCATTATACAAAATCTTACCCGCTTACAACACCGGAAGCCTGAACTTAAAAAGCTGATCGATGACGGTCTGCATACATTAATGCAAATTGACATCCTGCCAGGCATAAACCCGGCACAATGATCCGGGATAACCACGCGTATATTTTTTTAATCATAAATATCACTTGTAATGAACGATTCAACTTTTGCAATGGCATTCATCCAGGAGCTGGAAATGGAAACACGCGCTACCCGTAACTGCCTGGAACGCATTCCCCTTACATTGTCCGAGTGGCGGGCCGCACGAAAAGTCAATGCCCCTAGGTTATTTATCGGTACTGGTTGCGGAAATTCCGTTGTGGATTGCTACGATGGTACGCGGCAATGAGATCGACTTTGCCACTTTTGAGCATATCCACCCGGCCAGCACGGAGGAGCTGGTAGCACATTTCGATCAAAATATGGAAAAAGCAAAAACCGCACTGTCAGAAGTGGAGGATGGAGATCTGGAAGCCCTGTTCTATCTGAAGAGTAACGGTCAGGTCGTTTTTCAGTCTTCGAAAAGAGAAAGCCTGGAATCTACCATCAATCACCTGGTGCATCACCGGGGGCAGCTTACCGTTTATATGCGGCTGAATGATATAGCGGTGCCTTCTATTTACGGACCATCAGCGGATAGCCGTGGGTTTTAAGGGGGATAGGCTAATAGTGAATGGTGAATAGGGGTCTCGCAAGGAACCTATAGGAATTTTCAACATTCAGGTTCCCGTAGCGACCGTTGTGAACCCGTTGCGCCCATCGCGGCTAAATTGAACCAGCGCTTTAGTCATATCAAAAATATCTTCGTGATGGCATGCAATCAGCACAACTTGTCCCGCCCTGGCATCCTGGTGGCGGCATGCAGCTCCAAGGAACCTCGCAAGGTACCTATGGGGATTTTCAATATTCAGGTTCCTGTTGCGACCGTTGCAGATCCATTGCGCCCATGGCGGGAAGAAACCGGCATTTTCCCCATTCACTATTGCCCATTCACGACTCAATCACTCTGCCCAGCTCATAACATAATCCGGGTTTTCAATTTCAAGTGCTTCCTTGGTAAGCATCAGTGGATGAAACGTGTCTACCATTACCGCCAGTTCTTTTGTTTCTTTTGCACCGATACTTTTTTCAACAGCGCCCGGATGCGGCCCGTGCGGAATGCCGGCCGGGTGTAAGGTGATCATTCCCCGGGTAACATTTTTGCGGCTCATAAAGTCGCCGTCCACATAGTAAATCACTTCGTCGCTATCGATATTGCTGTGGTTATAAGGAGCAGGGATGGATTGAGGATGATAGTCGAATAAACGCGGCACGAAGGAGCAAACCACAAAGGCATTGGTTTCAAAAGTCTGATGCACGGGTGGAGGCTGGTGCACCCGCCCGGTAATGGGCTCAAAATCGTGTATGGAAAAGATAAAAGGATAGCAACAGCCGTCCCAGCCAATTACATCAAAAGGGTGGGTGCCGTAATGCAGTCCGTAGAGTACGCCTTTCTTTTTCGCCCTGATGCGGTAATCGCCTTTTTGATCAATGGTTTCCAGGTCTTGCGGGGGGCGGATATCCCGTTCACAATACGGCGCATGTTCCATCAGTTGTCCGTTCTTGCTGAGATAACGTTTTGGAAAACGGAGCGGAGTGAACGATTCTACAATAAAGAGCCGGTTATCTGCGTCATTGAACCGGATCTGGTAAATGGTGCCTCGTGGCAAAACAATATAGTCGCCGGAACTGAAAGGAAGTAATCCATATTGTGTGGCTACCACGCCGGATCCTTCATGCACAAAAATCAGCTCGTCGCCATCGGTATTTTTATAAAAGTAATCCTCCATGCTTTGCTGGGGAGCGGCCAGCACCAGGTGACAATCGTTGTTGACCAGTATGGGAATACGGCTTTCCAGGTAATCTGCTGCAGGTTTGATCTTAAATCCTTCAAAACTGCGGTGCTGTAACATTTTTTCTTCTGCAATATGCGGACGCACATCCTGCTGTGGTTCTGTTTTGATGATTTGCGTGGGCGGGTGACAATGATACAAAAGCGCGTAGTCGTTGCTGAATCCTTCCGTGGAAAAAAGCTGCTCGCTGTAAAGCCCGCCATCAGGTTTGCGGAACTGGGTGTGACGTTTATGGGGAATGGATCCCAATGTATAATAATACGGCATGAAATATAACGTTTAGCGTTAGGAGAAGATAAGCGGTAAGATACCTGCTGTGGAACAAATGGCGTCAGTTTTGCGTCGCAATCACTTCGTCTGCGATGCAAATGGCATCACCAGGTATTGCCTGTGAGAGAATACGTTGCCTCCCCATGGCCAGAGTGGCCAGCAGGAAGTAGTATTTCCAGCGTCGTTTATCCTTCCAGTATATGAAGTTCCTGAAGTAAGGCATCAAATAATTTCTGGTACAAAATTACCACTTTCAAAACAATAACGTACATTTGTTATTATTTTGAACGTTGAGACCCGATTATCCATACAAGATATTTTCAGATAAGCGCGTAAACTACGTGTTGCTGATAGAAGCCCTGGCTACTGACCGAGGCCACATTTAATCCGTTCCCTTTTTACATTTTATTTACTGTTAAAATAATTGAACATGCTTGACACAAGTAAGGTGGCTGCAGCTGTTCCGGCTACAGCTGATTTTCTTCCCCTGCAGGGAACCGACTATATTGAGTTCTATGTGGGCAATGCCAAACAGGCCGCTCATTTCTATAAAACGGCTTTCGGCTTTCAATCGCTGGCATATGCCGGGCCGGAAACCGGCGTTAAGGAAAAAGCCAGTTATGTGCTGCGTCAGAACAAACTCACTTTTGTATTTACCACACCCATCCGGAACTGTGCAGAAGTGGAAGCGCATATTGCCCGGCATGGTGACGGTGTAAGGATGCTGGCGCTGCGGGTAGATGATGCTACCGATGCCTGGGTGCAAACCACAAAGCGGGGAGGCAAAAGTTATATGGAGCCGGTTACCATGGAAGATGAGTACGGAAGGTTGATAATGAGCGGTATTCATACGTATGGCGATACAATCCACCTTTTTATCGAGCGTAAAGATTACAATGGTCCTTTTTTACCCGGGTACCGGAAATGGGAATCGGCCTACAATCCGCCGGAAACCGGGTTACTGTATGTAGACCATTGTGTAGGCAATGTTGGGTGGAACCAAATGAACAAATGGGTGCGTTTTTATGAGGAGGTGATGGGCTTTCGGAACATCCTTTCCTTTGATGATAAGGACATTTCAACGGAGTATTCTGCACTCATGAGCAAGGTAATGAGCAATGGTAACGGGTATGTAAAATTCCCGATCAATGAACCGGCCGAAGGCAAGAAAAATCACAGGTGGAAGAATACCTTGATTTTTATAACGGGGAAGGGGTGCAGCATGTGGCACTGGCTACCGGAAATATTATTGAAACGGTACGTGCGCTGCAACACCGGGGGGTAGAATTTCTGAAGATCCCTGCTACCTATTACGATACAGTCCTGGATCGCGTAGGTACAATTGATGAGGATCTTGTGCCGTTAAAAGAACTGGGCATCCTGATCGATCGGGATGAGGAAGGGTATTTACTACAGATCTTTTCCAAACCGGTGGAAGACCGGCCCACTTTATTTTTTGAGATCATCCAGCGTAAAGGTGCAAAGAGCTTCGGTAAGGGAAATTTCAAAGCCTTGTTTGAAGCGCTGGAGCGGGAACAGGAAGCAAGAGGAAATTTGTAACCAGGATCGAGAACGCATATATTCAAAAATCTCAAGCTCCAAATCCCACATCTCACATCTCATATCACATATCTCAAGTCTACCACATACCATGAAATTATCACGACTGGCTGAAAACACGCCGCCTTCGGGTATTCTGGCGATCAGCAATGCGGTAAAAAAAAGAGCGGCTGCCGGTGAACGGCTCCTGAATTACACGGTTGGTGATTTCGATCCCTGGCTGTTTCCGATTCCGAAATTACTGGAAGATGAAATTGTAAGGGCTTATCGCAACCGGCAAACCAACTACCCGGCAACCGACGGGAACGAGGATCTGCGCGCTGCCATTGCCGCGTTTATAAAACAACAGCAGGGGCTTTCCTATACTCCGCAGGAGTTTATGATCGGAAGCGGCGGCCGGCCTTTGCTCTTTGCTGCGTATCAGATGATCGTTGATCCCGGCGATACCGTGATCTATCCCGTGCCTTCCTGGAATAACCATTTTTATGTACAGCTTACCGGCGCGCTGCCATGTATTGTAGAAACAAAGCCGGAGCACAATTTTATGCCTACGGTGGATGAAATACGGCCTTTTATAAAGGACGCTGTGCTGCTGGCCCTTTGTTCACCTCAGAATCCAACCGGTACCTGCTTTTCTGAGCCGCAATTAAAATCGATCTGTGACATGGTAGTGAACGAGAATGCACGGCGCGGCGCTGGTGAAAAAAAGCTGTATATTCTGTATGATCAAATGTATTACCTGCTCAATTATGGCCGGCAAGCACACGTAAGCCCGGTAAGCGTTTGCCCGGAAGTTCAACCCTATACGATCTATATTGATGCCATCAGCAAGGCTTTTGCGGCAACGGGTGTGCGCGTGGGTTGGTGTTATGGCCCGGAGCCGGTGATCAGCAAGATAAAAACCATGCTTAACCATGTAGGCGCCTGGGCACCGATGGCGGAGCAGAAGGCGGTAGCGGCGTTTTTAGATAATCACACGGAGGTTGTAGCCTATTTGACCGGGTTTAAGGAGGCGCTGTTACTGCGGCTGACAAAAATTTACAAAGGTCTCCTGGAAATGAAAAAGAAAGGATTGCCGGTTGATGCGATTGCACCAGCGGCTTCTATTTATCTTTCTGTTAAAATAGCATTGCCACAGGATATGACAACGCTGCTGCTGGAGGAAGCAGGCATTGCCCTGCTGCCTTTTAGCGTATTTGGCGCGGCACATGCCCGCAACTGGTACCGGTTAAGCGTGGGCACCTGCAGGATGGAAGACATAGAACCGATGCTCGGCAGTTTGCAAAAAGTACTGGAACTGTATACGGAACCGGTACAGAGGACCGGCCAACACTAAATGAATACGCCGGTGACGAAGGAGGCAACAATGGACGTAAGCCTGGTTATTGTTACTATTGATGAATGTATTAAATTTTATTTCTGATGAAACTGGTATCTTATTTAAGCAACGGAAATGAACAATTAGGATTGCTGGTCAGGGACCGTATCCATGATCCTTCGTTGCTGGTGCCCGGTGCACCGGGCACCATGAATCGGCTGCTCGAAAACTGGGAAACGTATTTCCCCTTACTGGTTGAAGCAAATGAAACCCTCGTAGCCGGAAAATCTCCGGAAGCAGGAGTGGCCTTAAGCCGTGTTCAGCTACTGGCGCCTGTACCGCATCCTGCTTCCTGCAGGGACGGTTATGCGTTCCGGCAACACGTAGCAACAGCGCGCAGAAACCGTAAAGTGCCTATGATCCCGGAGTTTGATCAGTATCCGGTATTTTACTTTACCAATCACCACAGCGTCGCCGGTCCCGGAATTATAACCTGTATGCCGGATCATTTCCAGAAACTGGATTTTGAACTGGAGGTGGCCATTGCGATTTGTAAAAAAGGCAGGAATATAAAAGCTGCGGATGCAGATGCATATATCGGGGGGCTGATGATCATGAATGACTTTAGCGCCCGTACCCTGCAGATGGAAGAAATGATATTAAACCTGGGGCCGGCCAAAGGAAAGGACTTTGCCACCGCAATTGGCCCCTGGCTGGTAACAACGGATGCCCTGGCATCCCGGGAGGTATCACCCGCGTCTGGGCATACGGGTAAATGCTGGAACCTGGAAATGAATGCTTTGTAAACGGCATCCAGGTAAGCGTGGGCAACCTGGCGGATATGGACTGGACCTTCGCAGAACTTATAGAACGGGCTTCTTATGGAGCCGATCTCTACCCCGGCGATGTGATCGGGAGCGGTACAGTGGGAACCGGTTGTTTTTTGGAATTGAATGGCACCGGGAAACTGGAAGATCCCGGCTATAAAGAGCAATGGCTGCAGCCGGGGGATAAGGTTGTTATGGAGGTTGAGGAACTCGGTCAGCTGGAGAACAGGATCGAAAAAGAAGCAACGGATTTTAGTATCTTGGAACATAAAAAGGTTTAGCCGCAAGGGCGCGGGGGCGCGAAGGGGACTCAGATTCCTGATGAACGTTAATGTTTCTTTATTGCGGAATGGATTTAAACGTATGGCTAATAATTATTAGATTCGTTGTTTTCAGTTATGCCACATTGAAAGTACAACGAAGCTATAAAAGCTGCTGATTTGGACAATATTAATAAGTAAACCTCGGCCTTAGCGCTCCTGCGGTTAATATGACTATAGATTTAACTACTCTTACACCATTAGATACACAGCATTACCTGCAGCACATCATTGCGCCCAGGCCTATCTGTTTTGCGAGTACCACTGACCAGGACGGGAATATTAACCTGAGTCCGTTCAGTTTTTTTAACCTGTTCTCTACAAATCCGCCGGTAGTGGTGTTTAGCCCTTCCCGAAGGGTACGGGATAATACCACCAAGCATACGCTTCAGAATGTACTGGCAGTACCGGAAGTAGCCATTAATATTGTAGATTATGATATGGTGCAGCAGGTTTCGCTCGCCAGTTGCGAGTTTCCGAAGCATACCAATGAATTTATAAAAGCCGGCTTCACGATGGAGCCGTCGCGTCGGATCCGGCCGCCTCTTGTTAAAGAAAGTAAGGCCAAAATGGAATGCCGGGTGCTGGAAGTAAAGCCATTAGGGAACAGCGGCGGTGCCGGCAACCTGGTGATTTGCGAAGTATTGCTGGTGCATATAGATGAAGCCATTTTAGACGAAGCTAACCGGGTCGATCAGCGAAAACTGCATCATGTAGCGCGGTTAGGAGGCAACTGGTACTGTAAGGTAACGCCCGACAATCTTTTTGAAGTGGAAAAACCCAATACCCAATTAGGAATGGGAATAGATGCACTGCCGGCTCCCATCCGCAACAGCGGGGTGCTTACCGGAAATGATCTGGGGGTGCTGGCCAATGCTACGGCGATGCCTGCTGTTGATCCTGAATTTACGGATCCCACATTAACGGCATTATTGCAACTGGAGAACAGTGAGGAGCGGATACACCGCTATGCGCAGCAATTGATCCGCGAGGGCGCCACCGGTAAAGCCTGGCAGGTATTGTTGAGCCGGATCTGACTTCGGCGGTAACCGTTCATCATCTGGTGCGCAGCGCAGGGATCCCGAATCTGCGTTGGGCCGGCGTGAGCAGCGCTGAAAATAGCCGGCAGACCGTCACGCAAATTGGAGGCATCGTTACCCGAAGCCGTCATCAGGGAAAGATCGGACGGAGGACATGGTGCAGGAGCCTATCCTGCTGCTTTATGTCCGGAAATAAATTATCATTTCGTTAACAACGTTTTTTACGTATCTGTTCGTACTTTAGCTACGAAGAATTTCGTTACTTTCTTGTCTAAAACCCAACTAATGAAAAAGAGATCGCTTTTACAGACAGCTGCATGGACCTTTCTTTCCTTTGTCTGCATCACTTCGCTGTCCTTTACATCACCGGGACCAGGCCCCGCGTCCAATCCGGGCGCGCCCTATAGCAGCGATACTATACCGGCCATTACAGAATTTGAAACCGGCCGGCTGGATGCGGCGTTGAATTATGTAGATGAGCAGATCCGGACCCATGGCGGGCAATGGAATACAAAAAGCAAACAGGTTCAGCAGCAGGTCGCCCATGCGTTATCTGAAATTGACCTGGCAAAACTACAGGCAGACGCAAAAGCAGCGGTCAAGAAGATCAATTTTGAACAGTTAAACAAAGATATTGAAACAGCCATGGCTGGCATTGATAAAGCAAAGATGGAACGGGATTTGTCCTGTGCAGTGGCTTCTGTTAAAAATATAGATGCGGCGCAATTAAGAGCTGAAATCAGTGCTGCTATAAAAGACATTCGTCTGGATCAAATAAAAAAACAACTGGAAACGGCCCGTAAAGACCTGTGGTTGCAGCAGCGCGATCTGAATCATGAAATGCAACAACTGGCTCCGGGCATTAGTAATGAATTGAGGGATACCAGGAAGCAGCTTCAGCGGCTGAAGGATGCTTATCAGGAAATGGAACGGGATGGATTGATTGAACGGGGTCCCAATAACAGGATCCAGTTCAGAGAGAATGAGCTTTATATCAACGGCCAAAAACAATCGCCGGAAACAAGGGAAAAGTACCGGCACTATTTTAATAAACAGCAAACGGCTCCAGGTAAAATAGTAGCCGTTTAACAACAGACTCTTGATGACCGCCGCATGTGCGGTTTCCTGTCCGGTTGCGGACGGAACATGTAAAGGCTCCTGATACATCGGGAGCTTTTTGTATTTATTAACAGTAGGATCCCGGTTACTTTTTTCCCCGGTTGGTATTAAGATGAAAGCGTGCTGCAGCGCGCCCGACAACAAAGCAGCAAACCTGCAAGCAGCAATGACCGGCTTTGACAGGCCTTGCCAAAAATAAGACCATAAGCAAGTATAACAACGGCTATACCTGGGATCCCCGGAATTCCATGACAACCGGTTCCTGGTTACTTCATTTCTGATGATCTTAAATGAAACAAAAATGAACACTGTGGATTAACTGACACAACAAGGCATTTTGCAGCCCGCCTTTCAGCATGCGATGCATCAACCGGCGCAGCTTCCAAAGTACAGTCTTCCGGAGAACCGGACTGAGCGCAGTACCGCGAAGCAACAAATGATCGGTGTGCTCCTTGAACATCTGCATAGCAATTACCTGTTAATTTCTAAATAATTTTTTATGAAACGCCTTCTTTTTGCAATAGCAATATTGCCCTGGATCTTATTTGCCTGTAACAGCGCGTCAGAGCGCTTCTCTTTAAATAAACGGTCTCGTGATGTCGTCAGGGAAACAGCAGATGTTACCATACCGGTAGAAGATACTGCAGTTGTCTCTTCTGCGAATGAGCATATACCGGGCCTGATGACGGACCCGGATAAAAAGATGATTAAAACCGCGACGGTAACACTTGAAGTGGAAAATTATGAGCAGCATGCACAAAAATTAAAGTCCGTTATAAAAAAATACGGCGCCTATATAGCAAAAGAAGAGAACAGGGAAACGGATGAAAAAAAGATGCCCTGGTTACGGTTAAAGTACCGGTACTTTATTTTGAAGACCTGATGAATGAATTGCCCGGGGCCGATGCAAAACAACTGGAACGGAGCATCCGTTCGGAAGAAGTAAGCGGGCAGATCGTAGACACCCGGGCACGCTTATTTACGAAAAAGCAAACAAGGGATAAATACCTGGAATTTATGAAGCAGGGAAAGAACGTAGATGAGGTTCTTAAAGTTCAAAATGAAGTGAATGCCTTACAGGAAGAAATTGAATCTGCAGAAAGCCGCCTGGCTTGGCTTTCGGGACAGGCGCATTACAGCACGGTTGAATTGAACTATTTTGAGCCAAAGGCAGGTTATACTTCGGCAAGCCAACGAAGCCTGGGAGGCAGAATGACAGCGGCTTTAAAAGAAGGCGCAGGTGGATTGGGTAACCTGATGGTAGGGTTACTCTATCTGTGGCCGATGTGGTTAATTGGTTTTTTACTGCTATGGCTGTTAAGGAAAAGGAGCTGGTTGCGTTTGCATAAAAACCGGTAAGTTTACGCTATGAACAAAAAGAAACTGATCGTATTGACCGGTGCGGGCATCAGCGCCGAAAGCGGTATCAAAACCTTTCGCGATAGTGGTGGTTTATGGGAAGGATACGACGTTATGGAAGTTGCGTCACCGGAAGGCTGGATAAAGGATCCCGGGCTGGTGCTGGACTTTTACAATATGCGGCGTAAAAATGTAGCAGATGCGCTACCCAATGCCGCGCATTACGGGTTGGCCGCTTTGGAAACCGACTATGAAGTGCATATCATTACACAGAATATCGACGATCTGCATGAGCGGGCAGGCTCTACCCATGTGTTGCACCTGCATGGAGAGATCTTTAAAATGCGCAGCGAACGGTTGCATAAACCTTCTTATGAGATCCGGGGCGATATCCGTTTGGGCGATAAAGCTCCCGACGGCAGCCAGCTGCGACCAGATATTGTTTGGTTTGGAGAAGCGGTACCAATGATCGCCCCCGCCTCCCGGCTGGCAGCAGAAGCAGATATTTTTGTGGTCATCGGAACCTCGATGCTTGTCTATCCTGCCGCAGGGCTGATCGATTATGTGGCAAACGACGCTCCGAAATATATTATTGATACATCTATCCCGGCGCTGCGGCAGCTGCCCAATCTGCAGGTTATCGAAAAGCCGGCTACAAAGGGGGTGGAAGCACTGATCCGGCTTTTGAAGGTATAAACCGGCAGGGGCTGGCCCTGGCCGCACCAGCACCAGGAATAATAACAGAAACCCTGGAAAGCAATGTTCCGGACAATTGCTCGCCCGGGAGTGGGATGCTTCCCAATGAAGAGAACCCGATTCCGCTGTTTTATAAAAGCCCGCGGAAAGGGAAGGGTTGGGTGCGGTTTTTGTATTTGCATCAGATGACGTCAAAATCAGAGAATATGTGCTTTGGGCCAGGCGTTATTTGGAACAATAAATCACAATGTTATGAACCCGAAAAATTTGATTGCTACAGCACAGATAACCGTGAACGCTCCTGTTAGTAAGGTTTGGGACGCGCTGGTGAACCCCGATTTGATCAAAAAGTATATGTTTGGGGCCGCGGTAAGTTCCAACTGGACCCAGGGGAGCAAGATCACCTGGAAAGGAATGTTCAACGGGAAAGAATATGAGGATAAAGGAGTTCTGCTGGAGGTCCTGCCGGAAAAGCGGCTGGTATATAGTCATTTTAGCGCTCTGTCCGGTAAGCCGGATATCCCGGAAAATTATCATACGGTAACCATTGTCCTGAACAGCCATGGCAATCAAACGCAGGTAAAGCTGGAGCAGGATAAAAACGAAACTGAAAAAAGCAAGGCAGAGTCGGAGCAAAACTGGGGCGTAATGTTGAACGGCCTTAAAAATTTATTGGAGGGTTCCTGAGCATATTTGCTGTTTGTCCGCCTCTCTGATGTTATTCCGCGATACTTCTGGGAAGGTCAGCAGTACGGGGTTGAAAAGTGAGCCTGTTGTACAGGCCTGCAATTTGAGCGTACTTTTGTTTTCTTTTTCGGTGCAGCATCGCTGCCGGAAAAGATCACTTTTGAAAAGAAAGAGGCGGAACCATGACCTGGAAAAATCCGGAGCCGCACTCTTGCCCTTTAGTACCTTTTTGTGGTTTGTCCGTCAGGCTGTGATGGATGGGGCACAGGTTTGATATTCCCGCTGTGTCATTCCCACAATCGCCATTGTTGCAATAACCCTGTTGCTTCCTGCATGGAGCTATTGCGGTTCATATTATGAAGCTGTCCCGATGGTGTATGAACCGTGGTGGTGCCAGGTCCGTACAGGATAACGCGCTGAAAATTTAGGATGTATTGAATAGTTAAATACGCCCGGTTTATTTTTACAAAACGGAATTGCTTTGGTAACCGGCACACTGCACATAACGTCGGATCGCATTTGTACCAATGACCGGTTTGAGCCCTACCTGTTGCATGCCCTGAAAGACGGTCCGGTAAATCCGGATATCGCCCTCCGCTATTGAAGTATACGGGTCGTTCGAAAATCATTGTTCCGCCGCTCCTGTGTAAAAGCAGGTGCATTACAGGAAGTCCGGAACAAAACTAAAGGCGCTTCGCTTAAGACCATTAAAAAACAGTAAATCCTCAATATATTTATAGTAAAAACTCAATCGGGGCAGCCGGTTTGCAAATCCGTTCGACTTGCTGGAAGTCGCTGTAAAAAGTGTTGAAATGCTGCGGTGGTCCAGCCGGGACACAGGTGTTTTACAAACACCGGAGCAGAAAGCCGCCCAGGCTGCTCAGCAGGATAATATAAACCGTATTGAGCTTTTTTAGCAAGAAGGTAGGTACCAGACAAAGGACCAGTATCAGGGTGCTACGCCAGTTTTCAAGGGAGGAGGAAAGCAGGTGTAAACCCACTACGGCAATGATGGAAACGGAAGCGGCGCTTAAGCCATCCAGGAAGGCCCTGAGGCGCTGGCTTTTTCTTGCATAGGACAGTAGTTTATGAAGAAAGAAGGATAAAAAAAACGATGGCAGGAAAATACCGGCCGTGGCCCAAATACCGCCGCTGATCCCATGTACCAGGTAGCCGGCAAATGTGGCGCTGGATAAAATGGGACCTGGTGTGATCTGACCCACGGCAATGGCATCTGTTAGTTGCTGATGAGTGAGCCAATGATGCCTGCCGACAAGTGATGCATCCATATAGGCGAACAATACATAACCGCTTCCATAAAGAAGCGCTCCGATTTTAAGAAAAATAAAAAAAAACTTTTCATGCGTATATCTGCCGGCGACATGGGATATAGCTGAAAACGCCGGTAGTATGGCCACTACTGGTAATGACCCTTTAGACCGGTGTACTGCGTAATTAAGCAGGCCGGCTGTTATTATTAAGATCCCTTCATTAACCCCTGAAAACGCTCCTGCAAATACCAGCAGGCAAAGCAGGAGCAGAGCATTGCTTTTTGCCAGCAGGTTTTTCGAAAGGCGGAGAACGGTTCCGGTGACCAGCGCGGTTGTGGCGGGACGAAGCCCGAATATAAAGTCCTGAATATCGGGAAGCGCACTGTATTGCTGATAGAGGTAGCCCAGGAATAAACAAATCAGCATGGCAGGAAGGATATAACAGATGCCGGCAATCACTAACCCGGCGCGGCTTCCGCGTTCCATCCCGCAATGCATAATGATTTCAACAGCGTTTGGGCCGGGAATGATATACGAGGCGCTTAATACATCGGCAAAATGCTGGTGGCCACCATACCGGCAATGCCTCCAAAACCCAAACATCCCAGTTTGAGGCAGGACAACGCAATTTCTTTTAACGCTTGCCAGCTGCTTTCGGGGGCTCTTATGTTGCCCATACAATCGGTATTGATTCTGTCACAATAGGGTTTAAAGGGGCAGGGCTTGTGCTAACCAAGCCTTGCCGCTAGTTGTTGTGCGGCGATCACAGCACCTTCCATATAGCCGGGAAAGGCAGTAGCGGTTTCTGTTCCGCCAAAGTATAGCTTTTCATTCATAAAAGATTCCTGCAATAATGGGTGCCCATTGTTATGATGCGGTCGCTGAAAGACCGGGCTGCCTTCGTGGATAAAAGCATCGTTCCATACCTTGTCAAAATAGGAAAGTGCCGAGAGGGCATTGGCGCCCAGCAGTTCATTCAATTGCTGTAATACCAATGTTTTTCTGATATCCGGGGGATAGGACGCTGCGCCTCCATTCAGAAACCCGGTAAAACCAAATTTATTTTCTTCAAAATTTGTATGATCATACATTTCCGAAATAATTCCTGCATGGCTGTACAGCATACCGGAATACCCTTCCTTCCTCCAGAACGGTTCAGGATATTCCAGTGTAAATTTGATGGCCCCGGCCATCCACGTCTGAACCGTGGCCAATACCGTTTGAAGTGCTTCCGGCAAGCCCGGGTGGAAGGTAATTGCAGCGGCCGCCAGCTGTGGAGGAATACAAATGGCAACCTGGTTCGCCGCCCATACACGGCCGCAGGCGGTTTCCAGTAATAACTGGCCGTTGGTCTCTCTTATAGCGGTTACCCGTGTATTCAGGTGAACAGCATCCGGCAGCTTTTGGGCCAGGGCGTCGGTCAGTTTTTGGGTTCCGCCAGTTACCCGGTACGACGGACTTTCGGAAGCGGGTACAAAGAATTTTTGCGGAGGCTCGAACGATTTGGTTTGAAACAGGGAGATGCCTTCCGAGTATTGAAGGAATTTCTCCTGCTGTAAATCCCTGAGAAGCGTCAGCAGGTTGGAGTGCTGACCGCAAAACCAGGTGGCACCCAGCTCCATGGGTGTTCCGTCACACCCGCTAATGGTATGAATGCGTCCCCCCAGCCGGCCTGAGGCCTCTAAAACCGTTGCCCGGATATTCTTTTGATGTAATAACCAGGCCAGGGTAAGCCCGCTCAGCCCGCCGCCAATGATCGCTACTGTTGTGTCCTGTTTCATGATGCAAAATTGCCCGGATATGATAAAAGGTTTATGGTAGATATCGGAAAAATAATGGTAGTTATAAGCAATGTTGTGGTTGTAACCCCGCCTTTTGAAAGGCATATTATTTTTGCCGGCTTCTGTTTCGTATTTTAGCAATCTACTGGCATGGCAGCAGGTTGGTATAAATTGGTTGACGGTACTATGGTAAAGAAAAAAGAATCCATTATTACAGAGTATCATCTGAACGCGCACCGGCCGGATCGGCTGCAACTGGCTCTTCACGACCTGGGCAATTACCTGAAAGAGCATCGAAGCGATACGACCCAACCGCATATCCATAGTTTTTACCAGCTTATTTGGTTCCGGCGGGGCACCGGAACGCATTTTGTAGACTTTAAAGCATATCGCGTTTCCCGGAATACCCTGTTTTTTATTGCTAAAAACCAGGTACATTATTTCGACCAGCAAACCCATTACGAAGGCGTATTGATTCATTTTAATGAGTTGTTCCTGGGAAACAATGATCGTGGATTTGATTTCCTGGTAGGTTGCAGCCTGTTTAATAATCCGTATCAAATGCCCTGTTGCCCTGTTGAAACGGACCAGGAAGCATTGCTGGATACCTGCCTGGAACTAATAAAAACCGAATGGAAACATGAAGAAACTTTTGCCAGAGAAGAATTATTACGCATCTATCTGAAAGCCTTCCTGATTCAGGCACAACGCGCCCGGAATGCATTGGAAAAACAGGAGGGCAGGATACCGTATATGCCCGATGAAAAAAGAACGCAGCTGTTGCTGTTTGTAAACCTGCTTGAAAAGAACTACCATAAGGGCATGACGGTATCCGAATATGCAGACCTGCTTCATATTTCCACCCGGACTTTGTCTGATCTTATACATGAGACCCTTGGTAAAACACCCTCGCAGATGATACAGGAACGGATGATCCTGGAGGCGCAGCGCCTGCTGCTGCATTCGAACTTAAACGTTAATCAAATTGGTTACCGGCTGGGGTTTGACGATCCTTCCTACTTTGTAAAGTATTTTAAAAAATATACCCAAATATCGCCTTCCGAATTCCGGAAATCGGTTTCCTGAATCTACCATAGCTTTTCGGTTTTGTACATTTTTCAGATGTTGCAGGCGACACACCTTTGCATGGTACATATTTAAACCGATTCACGATGATAAAGGCATATTTACAGATTTGCATGCATATTCACCCGGCAGACCGGGAAAGCGCTACTAAAGTGTATCACCAATACCGCGCGCCGTTTCTTCAAACGGTAAAGGGAGCGGTATCGAAGGAGTTATTGCTGCATGCCGAGGGTGTGCAGGTGCTTCATGGATTTGAAACCTATGCGGATGCACAGGAATACCTGTTAAGTGATCTGTTTAATAAAAATGTGGTGCTGGCCCTGGAGCCCTGCCTGCAACAGCATCCGGACATCCGGATCTACTCAGTGGTTTAAAAACCCTGCGGGAGGAGCTACAGGACTAGCGATGGTAAACGTGTTTGAAAAAAATCGTTACACCAGAAATCACCGGATATTAAAAATGATAAAAAATAGCGGCGGGTCAACAGTTACAACAGCAAGATATAATAACTAAACGCAGGCCATTTTTGTATCTTTGTCCGGAAGAAATATCTCCCGGATAAGGGTGACAACCATCGCTTTTCCCTGCTTGCACGGATACTTCAGCCGGCCATATGCCACAGCCTGTTGTTCTCCCCTTGAAGATACCTTTCCAGATTGACGATTGTCCTGGTTAGCGGGTTTTTGCGGCTTCCGGCGGTTTTTGTACCGCTGATAACTGCTCGCTCGGATTTGCTTCCTGATATCAAAAGAGTCCGGCGGCCATGAGCTCGCGTGCGGCAACATTTTTGCAACAACAAAGGTAAATGGCCAGCTATGAACAGAGAATCGTCATCCCAGGAAATGAATACCATCAGCGAATGCATTCAGAATGCAGTTAAAACCGGGTATACTCATGATTTTTTCATTACCGAAGAAGGACTATCCTATAGCGGTGCCGGAAAAATATATGGTCCGGATGAGGTGACCATAGAAAACTTTTACCGGTTTGAGGGAGAAAGCGATCCGGCCGATAATTCCATTCTATACCTGATGCGAACGCAGGACGGGGCCAAAGGTACTTTACTGGACGCCTATGGCCCCTATGCGGAAGAGCGTATTGCCCGGTTTATAAAAGAGGTCAATGAAATACAGAAACAGGCACCGCATATAAAGATGAAACTGAGCCGGTATCTGAAGATCGGACTTGGTGTAGTGATAGCAGCTGGTGCGTTGGCGGGCGTTTTTTATAAAAGGCGTATGCATAAAATGCCCGGGCTTATTGCCGGCTGACGCGCACTGCCTTCTTTATAACATCTAAACCACAAAACAGCCTTATGACACTCGAACAATTTCTTCAGGAAAGCGAAGCAGAGCAGCTTCGTATTTTATGGAACGCCCGGTTTGTTTCAGAAAGATGGGAAGATGAAGTGCTTTATACACGGTACCAGGTTTTTGATTTTTACATTGAGGTATCTGTAAAAAAACATACAGTGGTGGCTTTTAACTATTTTAAAACAGAACAAAATCCAATGCCGGTTGCTGTTTAATTTAAAAATCTGTGGAAAAAAATCCCCATAACGGGCATTAAATGCTACACGATGCAATGACTACTGTCGCCCTAGGGAAAGCGGCATGATTATTTGCAAGATAAAGATTGACTTCCTCCGCTACGGGTTCTGCATACCCCGCAGCCAGCGATGCGGTAATCTGCGGGCAGCCTGCCAGCGGTAGTCCCGATTATTAAAAATGATAAAAGATTTACATGAAGGAACAACCTTTTGAATCAAGCGAGCATGACCTGGTGGGATATGCGTCGCTTGACCTGAAAAGCGGGCAGGATGCGTTTTTAACTGCCATATTTCCCAATTACAACCCCCAACGCTTTGTTCCCGTATCCATCAAAGTGGCTTTCGGTAAAGAACATCTTACCATAACCTTATACGCACATGCCGCCGGTGAGCAACCGGAAACCCGCGGAGAGCTGCCGGTTAAAAAGTTTAAAGGCATCCTGGACATGGACGTATTTGCAAACTATGTAAAGCATTTCTCCGTTTCGTTTTCAAACGACCGCTTTGATATAGACCAAATGCGTGTAATCAACCGGTAAGTACCTGCCCTTGGTTCCTGAAGATCCCATGTAGAATATCCGTTTCATCTCCGAAGCGGAGCAGTCCTGCTACCCGTTTCAGCCGTTTGTGTTGATTTGAACGGCCGTAACCGAACGGTATACTCTTGTAAGCACCGGCCGCTTCACGGTTAAATATACAGCCTTATTATCCGGTGCCACCCGGAAGGTTGTTCCGGATAAAACCGGGCAATAGCCCGGATGGCAGGGGTTGAGGCGGTTTTTCCTCAATGAGTGTTGCGATATTTTCCTGCTTCCGGTAAAACGGAAGGGCAGAAGTTATCCCCGGTAATTTAACAAAAAGATTTAATCGCGCCGGTTTTCCCCGCCGGAACGGTTCCTTGTGTTCCAGGATCCGCGTGTTCTGTGCATTCCATGCGTTTGTACCACGGCCGAAAAAGATCGCTTCCTGTGTCACTCCGGGGTTTAAAGAGCGCTGAAACGGGTATTGGCGCATTGATTGTTTCGTTTTGGTTAAAGCGTTGGAATCTATTGTTAAACCTAAAAATTGTATTATGAAAGCAAAGCAGGAAGCACGAGGTGCAAAACGGCATCAGCCGGAGAGTTCGGTTTTTGAAGAGATCTACAAACTGGGCTATAAACATGGGTTTGAAGATGCGAATGAAGAGGATGAATATGACGATGATTTCTCAGAATATGAAGATGAGTACGATGATTATGAAGTCAGTGCCGGTCACGAAGGTGAGGAAGAGGACATGGAAGCGAATGTGGAGAATGAGGATACCGGTACCCGCAAAAGCAGCAGCAGCCGGTCTTCCGGCTCCGGAAAAGATCGGAGTGGAAACAGGTCTTCCTCCGGGGGGGGCTCAAGGCAGGGATTTGCAGCCATGAGTAAACAACAACGCACACGTATTGCAAGAAAAGGAGGACAGGCCGCTCATGCCGGCAACGGCGGATCCGGAAGAAAGTCCACAGGCCGTCGTTAACGCCGGGCTGTATTGCTTAAAAGCGGGTACCGGTTTACAGCACTGATGTAGGGCATGATAAAGGAACGTCTTTTAAAAAGACAACCCGCCGGTTGGTGGCTATACGGGGTTTGCGGATGGTCTTCATCCGGGTTGGGCGTTCTTGTTTAACGGATATAAAACAACAATATGGAAAACGAAAAGGAAGAAAAACTGCGGCCGGGCCAGGTACAGGCAAAGCCGGGTATTGAAAATGAAATGCAGCCGCGTCCCCAGAGTGATCCGAAGCCCTATGCGGACGGAAAGCTGGCGGGCAAAACAGCCTTGATCACCGGCGGCGACAGCGGTATCGGGAGGGCGGTTGCTCTGCTGTTTGCAAAGGAAGGGGCTCGTGTGGCGGTAGCTTATCTGAATGAAGATGAAGACGCCGTGTATACTCAAAACCAGATTACAACCCTTGGAGGTACCTGCCGGCTCATTAAAGCAGATCTTAGTAAAGAGGCAGCCTGCCAGCAAACTGTGAAAGAAACAGTACAGCTATTCGGTGAATTGGATATTTTGGTGAACAATGCGGGCACACAGTGGGAACAGTCCTCTATTGAAGGGATCAGTACCGAACAGTTGCTGCAAACGTTCCACACCAATTTTTTTTCCTGTTTCTGGATGTCGAAATATGCAGTAGGCTATATGAAAAAGGGAGCTGCCATTGTCAACACCACTTCGGTGACTGCTTACAGGGGCAGCCCCCACTTATTAGATTACGCAGCTACAAAGGGCGCCATTGTGGCTTTCACCAGGAGCCTTGCCGGTAACCTGGTAAAAAAGGGAATCCGCGTAAATGCAGTGGCACCCGGACCCGTCTGGACCCCTTTGATCGTAGCTTCATTTGATAAAGAAAAGGTAGCCTCCTTTGGTAATGATGTGCCAATGGAACGGGCGGGCGAACCGAATGAAATTGCGCCCTGTTATGTATTCCTGGCCAGTGATGACGCCAGTTTTATGACCGGCCAGGTACTGCATCCCAACGGTGGAGAAATTATTAACGGCTAAGCTGCCGGATTTTCTAAATGAAAAAACCCTAAACTATGAACAAATGGTATTTTTTTAAAACGGCCGCGAACCCGCGGGTAGCCGTACCGGAACCAGATGCAGCCGGTGCAGACAGACGTTCTGAAACAGTAATTGATCAGCAAATAATATTGGACGGATCCGGAGGCCGGAGGAGAAAGGACCGGCTTACGGGCTGGTACCGTTCGCTGGTTCGAAGACGGCCGGATCGCGGGGCAGGCGCAGAGTAGGAGCTCCGCTGGCCGGGTAGGGAGCGGCCGGAGTGAATCTGATTACAGAACGATTTAAAAATGATAGGTATGAAACAGTCTATTTTTTCCCTTTTGGTATGCGTGGTAATGGTGCTGGGCGCCATCGCCACGGCCTGTAATACGGGGCCTGACAGCAGGAAGGCCGCACAAGACTCCAATGAAGTCAAATTTAACAAAAGCGACACGGCCAATCCGTCTACAGCAACACTTGAAAAAGATGCGGATTTTGCGGTAACGGCCGCTGATGGCGGACGGATGGAAGTGGAGCTGGGCCAACTGGCGCAGCGTAATGGCCAACGGCAGGAAGTAAAAGATTTTGGCCGGATGATGGAAAAGGATCATTCGGCAGCCAATAGTGAATTAAAGGCGTTGGCTGCACAAAAAAATATTTCATTGCCTGATTCTCTCAGTGAGGGGATGAAGCGGAAATACGACCGGCTCCGCGATCTGAAAGGCGCTGCTTTTGACAAAGAATACATCAAACTGATGGTAGCGGATCACCAGGAAGATGTAGATGCGTTCCGGCATTATACAGATAAAGGCGCTGATCAAAACCTGGTGCAATGGGCTAAGGGAAAGCTACCGGTGTTAGAAACGCACCTGCAGCATGCACAGCAGGTAGACAGCCTGCTGAAACACTGATAGGGAGCATGTATGCAAACCCGGTAGCCTGGGAAGCACGGACACGGTTCGTTGATGGAGGTACCGGTACACTGGCATCGTTGAGCCCGCGAAAGCCGCTGGTAGTTTTGAAGTCTTTTAAAACAAACAGGACCCGCGAGGTCTGCTGCGGCAGACGGACGAGGTCCTTCTTTATATTTTTTATGCAACGTTTGGCAGTATTTTTTTTGCTGGGCGCTTTTCTGATGGCGGTTCCCGCATTTGGAAGGCTGGTGAACCCAGACCTGGCAATGGTTTGCAGGGTGTTCTTTTTCGTGTTGTTTTTTGGTGTGATCGTAGTGCTGTTTATTCCGCCTCAAAAGAATCCCTGAGTAGTTGCTAACCAGGTTAAGGGTAGGCATATTGACCTGGTGGATCCTGCATACGACGGATATGGCGTTGATTATCGATGAGGATCTGTTTCTGGTGATGCAGGATTTGCTTTAGTTCATGATCCGGGGCGAGATCGGCCAGCACGATCTCATATGCCCTTATGGTAGCATCCTCATTATATTCAAATGCGGCCAGTAAGCCCGTTGTTTTGTGAACGGCATAAAGCGCCCGGAGCTCGTGCCAGGCACGGTAAACACTGCGGTTTACGAAATCGGGCTCTCCCGCATTTGTTTTACGCAGATAGGAACTCATGAGCCAGATGAAATAGTGCCCTTGCTGCACCAGGTCTTCTACAAATTCAGCCAGGTAACATCCGGCGCAGTATTGCCTGCATTTTTCATAAATTTCAATTTTATCTGCATGGATCTGTATCAGGTCATTCAGCGCTTCCATTTCCCGGATCTTGTTTCGTGTATTGTGCATGGCGTTTCTTTAGAATGGTAAGAAGGAATAGCCCCTTCATTAAGATTTTCAAGTATTGCGCCAAATTTAGAACTGCCCCGTTTTTAACCCGAAAGCTTTTTGATGCATTGCAGCATGTTGATGCCCTTGCCCAAAACAGGGCGGAACAGGTCGCCGTTCTGTTCCAGGCGCCGGTGTATGTTTTTTATTGTAAACCGGCGCGGATCCAGCCCTGGCCTTACCTCTTCCCAGCGCAATGGGGTCGATACAGTGGCCCCCGGCCTTGGCCGCACGCTGTAGGCACAGGCAACGGTTTGACCCCTCCGGTTTTGCAGGTAGTCGATATATATTTTTTTATTGCCTCTTTTTTTCAGGTTTCGCTCCAGGGTTGTGGTTTCCGGCAGCAGGCCTGTTACCTGCATAGCAATGAGGTGTGCAAAATCTTTTACCTGTTCGTACTCGTATTGATTGCCCATTGGAATGTATACATGCAGACCGGTGGAACCGGAGGTCTTGCAAAAAGAAATCGCTCCGCAATCATCCAGTACCTGTTTCACTGCAAGGGTGGCTTCAATTACCTGTTCAAAAGTGTTTTTTTCAGAAGGGTCAATGTCCATGATCATATATGTAGGCGCGTTTGGCTTTTTGGTGGTACTGTTCCAGGGGTTCAGCTCAATACAACCCAGGTTGGCCAGGTAAAGCATTGAGGCCCGGTCATTGCATACCACATAATTGATTTCTTTATGGTTGCTTTCCGAATAGATGGGAACGGTTGTGATCCAGCCGGGCACCGCGGCCCCGGCGTCTTTTTGATAAAAGCTTTCCCCCAAAATACCGTCCGGGAAACGGTTCAGGCTTTCGGGGCGATCTTTAAGATAGGGAAGTATGAACGGCGCAATCCGGTTGTAATAATCGACCAGGTCGCTCTTTGTATAGCCTTCTTCCGGCCAGTACACTTTTTGCGGGTTGGAGAGTTTTACGGCTTTGCCGTTGGCTTTTATAATCGTTTCTTTTTCCCCGGAAGCAACAGCCCTTGAGGATGCCGGCTTTTTCTTAACCGTTGTTTTATCTGTCATGGTATTTTCGTTTTCAGGAATCACCACTTCTGTTGCCGCTTTGTCTTCCCGGAGACCCTGGAACACCGGCTGGCGGAAAATATGTTCTTTGGTGAGCTCGGAGAATTTAATCGTACAAACCAGTTTGGGACGCACCCAAACTGCAGGCATATTGGTCTTTGGTGGTTGTTCAAAAGGAGATTGTTGCACTACAAGCGGCTGCATGGCTTCGTAGAGCGCTTTCAGGGAATGGGCGTTAAAACCCGTGCCCGTATGGCCGGCATATACAAGCTTTCCATCCTGGTACCTTCCAAGGATCAATGCGCCGAATTTTTTTCTGGAACCTCTTGGAGCGGTATAACCGGCAATCACCACTTCTTCGGTATGATGATGCTTAATCTTGAGCCATGCAGCACTTCTTTTCCCTTCGGCATAATGGCTGTCTGACCGTTTGGCGATCATCCCTTCAAGATTTTTCTTTTGAATCATTTTAAAGAATGGGACGCCCTCTGCCATGATATGATCGCAATAGCGTACCCAATCGTTTTCTACCAGCGCCTGCTTGAGGAGTTCTTTCCGCTGCAGCAGCGGCAGTTCCTCTGTGCGGTGCCCGTTCAGATAAAGCAGGTCAAATACATGGTAGATGATCGGAACATCGGGGTGTTCTCCGTAGTATTGCAGGGTCTGGAAATCGGGAAGCCCGGCATCATTGTAAGCAACTATTTCCCCGTCTATAATCATGTCCTGTTCCTGCTGCTGCAACGCTTCTGCAAGAACGGGGTACCTTCCCGAAAAGTTGAGCCCGTTGCGGGAATAGAACCGGAACTCTTTCCCGGTTTCGGCAATAGCACGGTATCCATCCCATTTTATTTCAAAGATCCAGTCCTTATCATTAAATGGCCGGGAAGACAGGGTCGCCAACATGGGTTTTATGAAGCGGCTGTATTTTTTTGGGTTGGTTGCTGCTGCCGGCCGTTTCCCGGAGGTGGCAGAAGCGATGGTCTTATTTTTTTTGGCCTTTTTCTCGAGGACCGCGGTGGTTACTTTTGATTTTTTTTTTACATGCGCCTCGGCATCATAAGGCGTGTCAACAGCATAGGCATCCCTGTGTTTCAGCAGAAGCCAGGCATTATCTTCCTGGTTATTTTTCATTCGTACCAGCGCAAATTCGCCTTTTAGCTTTTGGCCGTGCAGGATGAATTTCAGGGAGCCGTTTTTTAAGGCTTGCAATAAAACCGTTTCTTCCTTTTTCCGGGGCTGTTTTTCCAGGGCTTCGTATGTGCCCTTATCCCAGATTTCTACTTCCCCTGCACCATAGTTGCCTTCCGGAATGGTGCCTTCAAAGTACTGATAGTCGTAAGGATGGTCTTCCACCATCATGGCCAGCCGTTTGTCGGTGGGGTTAAGTGACGGCCCTTTCGGAACCGCCCAACTCTTTAGTACACCATCCATTTCCAACCGGAAATCGTAATGCAGGCGGCTGGCAGCATGCCGCTGTATAACGAAATGCAGCGCCCGTTTTTCCGAGGTGGCTGACGTTCCCCTGGGTTCCGGGGTTTCTTTAAAATCCCGTTTCTGCTGGTATTTTTTTAATGTGGCCAAGACTGGTGAACGTTTGACGTTTTGTAAAAAGATTTATGAAACCTTTTTTGTTTTTGAGGCAGCAAGACTGGCTTTTAATTGCTCCATAAGATCTTTGGATTTGTTGTAAACCACTTTCATTTTGGGCTTGGTTATTTTTTTGCCCTTTGCCTTGGAACGGATGATCTTCAGCAGTTCATCGGTATAATGATCCTTATAAGCGCTGATATCAAATGATTGGGATAGCTGGCTGATCAATGCCGTAGCCATTTTGAGTTCCGATGGTTTGATCGTTCGCTTCGGGATATTTAATTCCTTGCTGTCTCTTACTTCCTGTGCATACCGGATGCGTTGAAAAAGCAGCAGGTCTTCATAAAAACGCAACACTCCCAGGGCCTCTTTATTGCGCAATACAAAAGTGCCCACACCGGCCATTCCTGTTTTCTTTAATGCTTCAGTTAAAAGGCCATATGCAGCTTCTCCGCCTTTCTGCGGCTCCAGGTAGTAAGGAGCTTCATAAAGAATACTATCGATCTCTTCTGCTTTTACAAACTGATCAATCGTCAGCAATTTGGTTTTCTCCGGCATGGCCTTTTCAAAATCAGCCTTATCCAGTACAATGTATTTGCCTTCATAATCGTAGGCTTTTACAATGTTTTCCCAGTCTACTTCTTTACCGGTATGCTCATTTACTCGTTTAAAACGGATATTGCTGAGGTCTTTTTTATCCAGCATGTCGAGATCCAGGCTGCTTTCTTCCGTAGCAGCATACATTTTTACAGGAATGTTTACAAGGCCAAAACCAATGGCGCCGGTCCATATCGCTTTCATTTGTTAAATGGTTTAATGTTCAGTATAGGAAGTGTTCCGTGGTTCTTTTTACTGAAACAGGATGCCCCGGAATGTCTGCATGGCTAAAGTATCAAAAACCATGCACATCCGGTAATTTGAGGAATTATTTCTACAGTATTGTGTTCGTTTTTCCGCATGCGGCGTAGCGGTTCCTGAAATTAAAACGGCTGTGTCAAAAACCGTCAGCCGGAGCCTGACACAGCCATTTTTGGAATCACAGCTGGGGCGCGGTAGCTTTATTCAGCCACGGCCTGTTCATTTACAAAACTTTCGGCGATACTGGTTAGCGCCACATCGGTTGCTTTTTCACTGTCTAGTGTTTGTTGCAGCAATTTCGCAACCGCTGTGTGTCCCATTTGCGCTGCAAAAGCATGCAGGGTGCCATAAGTAGCAATTTCATAGTGCTCTACTTTCTGTGCGGCCAGGATGAGCCCTGCATCCCTGGTAAAGGTATCGCTTTCGGTATCGGAAATGACCGCCTCTGCTTCCTCCAGAAGCCCCTGCATGGCCTCGCATTTTTGTGCGCTGGCTTTTTCATTCAGGAGCCCGAAAACTTTTTCAAGTGTGGTTACATGTGTTTCTGTTTCCCTTGTATGCTTCTCAAACGCAGCAGCCAGATCCTCACTATTGCTGGCTTTCTGCATTTTTGGGAGCGATTTTGCCAAATGTTTTTCAGCCCAGTAAATATCTTTGAGCTCGTCTACAAAGAACCGGTGAAATTCGCTGTGTTGCATTTCAGGAGCGTTATTTGCAGATTGTTGCTCCGGACGTTTCCCGGTGGACATGGTCCTTCCTGATTTTGTTTGTGTCATAGTTGTTGTTTTTTGTGGTTTTAAATACGCAGCATACGATATGCATTGAATGTTTATAATTGTTTATTGTATGCATAAAACAGGAAAAAAATCAAGCCAAACCGGGATTAGACTCCTGCTGTTTTAAAATTTTTGTCTATGACGGATCAGTATCTTAATGAATGTGGAAACTGGCTCCTGCAACGGAAGCTTACGATCGCATTTGCTGAAAGCGCTACCGCAGGGCGACTCACCGCGGAATTTGCCCTGTTGCCGGATGCCGGTAAATTTTTAAAGGGAGGGTTTGTCTGTTATGATGCATCCCTGAAGGAAACTGTATTAAATGTGCCAGGGAAGCTTGTGGAAGCGTATACGCCCGAGTCTGAGGCGGTAACCGAAGCCATAACCCGGGGATTAGTACCGCTGATCCCTGCGGACATTCATGTAGGCGTTACCGGGCTCACCGCTCCGGGGGGTAGTGAGTCCCCTGAGAAACCGGTCGGTACAATGTTTGTTTATGGAATGAAGACCGGGAACAGGATCTTTTCGGAGCGAATGGTATTTGCCGGATCACCCGAGGCGATCATTCTTCAAACAATTTCCTACACCGCAAAAATGATCATCGATGCGTTGCTCCCGGATAAGCCTGCATAGACTGGAACATTTGGTGTTCGTTAAAACGTTTCTGTTCTTTTGGAGGCGCCGCAACATGATGCATAAAACGCATGCATGGCAGACGTAGTTAACGGACATATATACAGTAAAAACAGGATCATGAAAAAAAAGAAAATTAATTTTTTTGAACAGCTTGCAGCCCGCATTACTTATTGGGCCGGAAGTTTTGCGGCATTTGGCTTTGCCTTTGCCACGGTATTGACCTGGCTGGTATTGGGACCGGTGTTTCATTACTCCGACACCTGGCAACTGGTGATCAATACGGGTACAACCATTATCACGTTCCTGATGGTGTTCCTGATCCAAAAGACACAGAATAAAGATTCAAGGGCTACGCAGCTGAAGCTGGATGAATTGATTGCGGCCAGCAAGGAAGCCAGCAACCGTATGGTAAACGTTGAGGATCTTACAGAGGATGAGCTGGAAGTATTACACCGGTACTATCAACGGCTATCGGGTAAAATCAATGAGCACAGGAGCCGGCACAATGCGTCATCAGCGGGTACTTCGGCTCAGGTACAGGAAACCGGTACGGCTTCAAAAACCGGAGCCGGGGAACAGCAGCCGGAAGCACAGTAGGTCATCAGGCTTTTTGAGTCTTTTTGCTGCTGGCTTTTTTCGGAACCTTCGCGCCTTCTTTCCGGGCTTCCGACAAACCAATGGCAATGGCCTGTCTGCGACTGGTTACTTTTTTGCCGCTGCCGCTTTTCAGTTCGCCTTTTTTCATTTCATGCATGGTTTTTTCAACTTTATCACCTGCTTTTTTCGAATACTTTGCCATGATCGCATGTTTTATTAAATGCTAAACAAAAGCCTTGCCAGTTAGAGGCATATAAAAGATCCGCTCAGGCCTGCGGAAAACCGATCCCACGGCTTTTGCCAAAGGATAATACCATCATTGCCATCTTGTTCGTTATTGCTGTTTTTACAAGGAGACGATTGCCGTTGTTATAAGGCCGGTAAGGTTCTGGTATTTGAGCACTTCGTTAAAATATGGGACGTTCATTATTTGTAATCCGCAATCTTGATTAATTTGGCCACATCGTGAATAAATATTTTCCGGCCTGTTGTTTCAAGAATCCCTTCTTCTTTAAATTCGGTTAATATCCGTATAGCGTTCTCCGTGGCGGTGCCAACGAGGTTTGCAAGGTCTTCACGGCTCATATTAATGACTACCGGCATGCCGGGCTGAAAATCCACTTTGTATTTTTCCCGCAATACGATCAGTTGAAGCGCAAGGCGTTCTCTGACCGGTTTTTGGCTAATGAGGCTTAACCCGTTTACGAGTACCGCGAACTCATGGCTAAGGATTTTCAATAATCTGCCACTCAGATCTTTCGAAGATTGCAACGTATTTAGAAAATCTTCCTTCGGTATAAAAATAATTTTGCTTTCTTCCAGGGCCGCCGCAGAATCGAAATAACGGTCCCCGGAAAGTACAGAATGATACCCAATCAGTTCCCCGGCATTAGCAACGTAAAAGATTTGTTCTTTGTTATGGTTATTCCCCTTAAACTTTTTCACCACCCCGTTCATAATATAAAAAATCCCCTGCGCAAGCATGCCTTCTCTGAAAATGATTTCTCCTTTTTTATAAACTTGTTCCAGCTGGTGCCTCATCAAGAGGTCCAGGTCGTCTAAACACAAACCGGAAAAGATCGAATTACTTCCGAAATTCCATTGTTCTATTGGAAAAACGCCCTTTATACTCACAACGCAAATTTAGTTGATTTTAAAACTGATAAATCGCAGTTTTTTAACTAAGAAAAAACATTTATTTGGAGGCGCTCATCCCCGATCTTTGGCAGCTTGAAGATATGGAGGATAATGTAGTTAAAGAACGCAGGTATACCCGGGATCACGAATGGGTCGATTTCTATGAAACCCACCTGACAACAGGTGTCAGCTGGTTTAAATTGATCGGAATCCGGAAAATAGATAAAATTTCATTCGTAAAACCTTTTACAGGTTTCAGGCGGGAAGGAGAACCGCTGGCGGTCATTATCTGTAATGATTACCAGATAACGGCACATATGCCGGTGGATGGGTATATTGTTAAAGTAAATGAGACACTCGATGGTGCGCAGTTATTAAACACCCCTGAAAGCGAGGGCTGGATTGCAGTAATAACGCCCTGGGAGAAAGAACATAATACGAGGTTGTTACCGGAAAGCGCGTACAGTCAAAAATATAAAAGAAGATCTGTATGACCGGCAATAAAGAAATGCATTTGATGACGGAAACGGAATGCAAGAAGCCTCTTCAGGAGGCTATTACAGGTTATTTTGAGTCTGACGATGCATTTAATAAACTCTATCCTCCATCCATCCGGGCACTGGACCGGTATCACTGGACGCCGTTGGAAGTTGCCGTAAAGGCGACTCAATTCCTGGCCGCAGAAGACAATGCCCGGATACTCGACATTGGTTGCGGAGTAGGAAAATATTGTTTATCGGCGGGCTATTATGCACCCAGGGCTCATTTTTTTGGCGTAGAGCAACGAAAATACCTGCTGTCGCATGCGAACAAAGCAAAAGAAGCATTAGGAGGTAATAACGTAACATTTATTCATGCCAACTTTACCCAATTAAATTTTACAAACTTCGATCACTTTTATTTCTTCAATTCTTTTTATGAAAACCTGGATCAAATGGAACGAATTGATGATAGTATCGATTATTCGCTTGAGTTATTTAACTACTACAACCGTTATCTGTACCATCAGTTGAATCAAAAGCCGATTGGTACACGCGTTGCAACGTTTCACAGTCTTGAGGATGAAATGCCCCGGGGATATCACGTTGTGGAAAGTTCCAGAAGCAATCGGCTTAAATTCTGGATAAAAGCTGAACGGTAAATACCGCCTGGTATCGGTTAAGGCATAACGGAATAAGTAATAAAACGAATAAGTACAATGATTACCCCAAAATTACAGTCGCGCTGCGAGGGAACCTGTGAGCTTTGTAATAATGGAGCTGCAACCGTTGCTTACGCCGTTAGCCCAAAAAGCAGTGATGCCATCGAGAATGAGGTGGCCCTATGTTATGATTGTTTGGATCACTTTCAACGTGAGCATGCACAAAATTACTGGCGGTGCCTGGCGGGAAGTATCTGGAATGTTGAGCCCAGCGTGCAAGCATTGAGCTACCGGATTCTTCACCGGCATCAAAAAGAGGAATGGGCGCGCGACATCATCGTTTCCGTTGAATTGGATGAACAGGTGATCCATTGGGCATTAACGGCTTTTGAAAAAAAAGAACTTCATAAGGATAGCAACGGTATCGAATTAACCACCGGCGACACCGTTGTGCTGACACAGGCCCTGAATGTAAAAGGAACAAATTTTTCGGCTCCCAAAGGTACAATTGTTAGAAAAATACGATTAGTTCCCGGTAATGTGGAGCAAATTGAAGGAAAGATCAATGAACAAACTATTGTAATTCTTACGAAGTATGTGCGCAAATCATCTTAGGAAAATGGTTGCACATAGCTGTTCCCTGCATTAAAGAAGTACAACCGCCGGGCAGTTTGGAAAGGATCTCATGGCCGGGTTTATTGCAAATGCACAGGCCTTTCCGGATTGTAAACAGCTCTTTGAGCTTGAAACAGGCTTTTATTTTGGGGCTGGCTATTTGGCCTATGCGTTAAGTGTTGCTACCTTGGTGGGTGATTGTCGGGTTACGCGCTCGCGATGACCGTTGGCTGTATTGGCTTGGCTTTAATTCGATCTTTCTGGTTGGTTTGCAGCCTGTTTTATGCGTATTGCGAAAAGTGTGTGGCTGTCGTTTTTCGCGCGACATGACCGGAAACGGTACGAGCAGGATCCGGTAAAGACAAAAAATGCATATTCCTGATATTTATCAGGATTTGTTATCCGCACTACTGTTTTATTTTGTGGTGATCGCTTTCCGCACGGGCTGTATTCAAGCAAAACAGCCGGGGCTTCAGGAATGATAAATTATATTCTCAAGAAAGGCGGCCCTTTACTCCGACGTTCATTTTTTGGATATGCCAGAAAACTGCACTTTATCACCTTTTGACAGACGCGCTGATGGGGGAAGCACTGCTAAACGGAAATGCGACACCAACAATGATATATATCATGCTGAGAAGAAAATGGAAACCTTATATTCGTTGTTTTGATGCCTTATGGATATGAATAATAGATTTCCGGTACCACCAAGCGCATACCGGGTAGTGCTGTTTAGCGAGCAATACCTTCTTCTGTTTCGTTTTCACTGGCTCAATGACAATCTTTCCGTTTCGTATTATTTCATCTGTTTTAATCTTGTTCCAATTGAAAGTAAACGTGGCAGAATTAAAATAACATATGCTGCAGATTCCACTGCATCAAATTATGATGCATCGTATTTTTTGGAATATTTGCAGGCAGAAGGCAAACTGTTTATCAGTTTTTTAAACGACCGATTTGAAGTAGTATGCCTGAGACACCATGAAGCATCCGGTAAAGATGCCACGATCCTGGAGCTGCGATCTTCAGCAGGTGAAATCAGCCGGTTTTATGGAGCAACCTCTGATCCATTTAATGTCCTGTATAACAAAATCTATGGCATTCCACGTATCCGGTGACTGGTGGCGGTCGCGTAGTTCTATATTCCTGGTTTCCTCAATTGTCCGGTGACGCCCTCTGTTAGAGAAGCAAATACTTGCGAACATCTTGGCCGACATGGTTAATAAATGGGTGTTTTTATGCCTGGATGGTTCAGGCCTTACAACCGCCTGAACGAATGAGGGCCCGGCTGACAATCGCCCGGCATTGGGTGCTTCAGCTATCGCTTGCTAAGACACGCTTAGATAAAGCACATTTTATAAAGTGGTACCGGTAAAGGTACCAGCATAAAAAAATCCGCATAAAAGTATTATTCGTACCAAAGAGCGATCTGCTCCCCAATGGTATTTACCAGTTTCTGAGGCTTTACATCCGTCATGCGCCAGCCATTCTTTGTGCAGCGGATGATGCCGAAATGCTGGTCGTTCAAGGTGATGTCCAGGTCCCTGCAGATTCCGTTGGCGCAGGTGGTGAACAGGGGTACCGCTCTTCCCTGGTATTTCTTAGACTGGAACTCTAAGTTCAGAGGGATCACTTCAGTCTTTTCCGGCTCATTTTCCAGGCTGGTGACAAATGCCTTCAGCATTTTTATCAGCAGCTTCCGTTTGGCGGCTTCTGAAATATTCCACGTATCCTTATCTGCCCGTTTATGTGCAATCTTGAATTTAATTCCCGTCATCGCCGTGCTGTAATCATTGGCATTGAGTTTATGCACGAACTGGTGCGATAAGATGAACCAGTGATAACCGGTGCCTACCGGAACGCCGGAGCCCTCTGGTGCCTTGCCGGCGCGCCGCTTGATCACCGAATAAGTGAGATCCCATTGATCGGGTGTTGCTTTCCGTTCCTGCCAAACCCCTTTATCGTAATTCCATTTATGACTCCGGCCAACCTGCATACCGGTATAAAGCTGGCCGCCGAATTCTTTAAAGGAGTCGTAATCCTGCCGGCTCTTTACAGGCTTGGTTTTTTTCCGACGCGTTTTTAATGATGCTACAGGCATAATGGGTATTTATTCAGATCCACCTCAAAAATGCTGCCTTAATGCCGGTCACCGCCGAGTTGGGTTCAGTCTCCGGATCGATGGGTTGTTTTTAACAGTTTGATTTCTTATTGATCCGAGGAAAAAAATGACCAATCAATTGAGCAGTTGGGCAGAAAAAGCAACAGATAACTACTGATCCGGCCATTCTTAGGGCTGTAATGAAATGGCTTCATGTTTGAACATTTAAGGGAAAGTGTTTCCTATGATCGCAAAAGAAGACCGGTTCCGGATTTTTACCTGGCATGTACATGGAAGTTATCTTTTCTACCTGTCGCAAGGTCCTTTTGAAATTTTCATCCCCGTTAAACAGGATGGCGGCGAGGGCTACTACGGCAGAGGCAATACGTTTCCATTTGGCGCCAACGTAAAGGAGGTTCCGGCCGAAGCCGTAAAAGACATGGAGTTTGACCTGGTGCTCTATCAGTCGGCCCGTAATTACCTCAAGGATCAGTATGAGCTGCTTACGTCTGCCCAACGTAAGTTGCCCCGCATTTTCCTGGAGCACAATACGCCGCATGGGCCTGCGGTCAATACCCGGCATTGGGTAGATGATCCGGATGTTTTATTGGTACATGTCACACATTTTAATCGCCTGATGTGGGACAATCACCAAACACCTGTAACGGTAATCCCGCATGGTGTTACGGACTACGGGGTGCCGTATAAGGGAACGCTTCAAAAAGGACTGGTTGTGATCAATCACCTGGAACAACGGGGGCGTACCCTGGGATGGGATATTTATCAGCAGATGATAAAGACCATTCCAATTGATCTGGCGGGCATGGGCAATGGCAAAGACGGGATTGGTGAGGTACTGCACCCCCAGCTCCCGTTGTTCCGGAGTTACTACCGTTTCCTGTTCCATCCCGTGCGCCACACCAGCCTGGCGCTGGCCGTTTGCGAGGCCATGATGCATGGGGTTCCGGTGGTGGGGCTGGCTACGACCGAGCTGGTTACGGTCATTGAAAACGGCAAAAATGGGTTTATTCATACAGATCCGGAATACCTGAAAGAAAAAATGAGCTGCCTCCTGGAAGATCCTGCACTGGCAAAGAAGATCGGGACTGCGGGGCAGGAAACGGCCCGCCGGCTTTTTGACATCGATACGTTTATTGGCCGGTGGATGGAAGTATTTGAAACCGCACTCTTAAGGAAACGCACATTAAAGTCTCCCTTTTTACAAGGTTAAATTTTGAATTATGGAAAAAAGAATCGCATTCATAAGCGAACATGCATCTCCATTGGCGATGCCGGGAAGTACGGATTCTGGTGGCCAGAATGTGTATGTTATGGAACTGACCCGGGAACTGGCGAAGATTGGGTATCAGGTTGATATTTTTACAAGGTGGGAGCATGCGTATATGCCCCAGGTAGTGCGTTGTAACGACCGCATACGGGTAGTGCATATTCCTGCAGGACCAAAGCAATACATAGAAAAGGAGCAGCTGTTGCCGTATATGAACGGCTTCCGGCGTCATCTTGTAGATTTTATCCTGCAGCAGGGACTGAATTATGAACTGATCCATGCGAACTTCTTTATGTCGGCCCAGGTGGCTATGGAAGTTAAAATGATCCTGGGTATTCCCTTCGTTGTTACATTTCATGCCCTGGGGCATATACGCCGTTTGCACCAGGGAACCAACGACCGCTTTCCGGCCGAGCGCATGCGCATTGAACGGGATGCCATCCGGTTTGCCGACCGGATCATTGCCGAATGCCCGCAGGACCGGGAAGATCTGATTCAGCATTATCATGCGCCCGCAGAAAAAATCGTGGTGGTGCCCTGTGGAGTAAACACCAGCGAATTTTACCGCATTCCGAAAGAGGCAGCCAGGCAGCGCCTGAATCTGCCGGATGCTGATTGTACGCTTTTGCAACTGGGAAGGATCGTGCCGCGGAAAGGAATAGAGAATGTTATACGGGCGCTTGCCGTGTTGCGGAACCGGAACCTGGACGCCCGCCTCCTGATCGTCGGCGGCGACCTGAAGGATCTGGACCGGGATACTGAACTGAGCCGCCTGAAAAAGACCGGTACGGACCTGGGGGTAGCAGCATGGATCCGTTTTGAAGGACAGAAGGAGCAACAGAAACTCAAGTATTATTATTCGGCTGCGGACATTTTTATAACCACTCCCTGGTACGAACCCTTTGGTATTACGCCGTTGGAAGCCATGGCCTGTCAAACACCGGTGATCGGCTCGCGGGTGGGAGGCATTACCTACAGTGTGAAGGAGGGAGAAACCGGGGCGCTGGTGCCGCCGGAGGATCCGGATGCTCTTGCCGATGCCGTTTTGGAGCTTTGCAGCCAACCTGGTTATTTAAAAACCCTGGGCAGCAGAGGACTGGCAAGGGTGCAAACGTTGTTTACCTGGGAGCGGATTGCCCGCAAAATGGCAGGAGTCTACCAGGAAATTACGGCCGATGCCAATATGGGAATGGAAAAAGTAGTTTGAGTCTGAACCGGATGAATTTATGGACCGCGCAATATTCATAGACAAAGACGGATGTTTTATAAAGAATGTTCCGTACAATATAGATCCGGACCGGATCGAATTAAATAAGGGAGCTGCATTCTTTTGTAAGCTGGTACGAGCCTGTGGATTTAAGATCATACTGGTAACCAACCAGCCCGGGATTGCATTGGGCTATTTTTCAGAAGCGGAATTTAAAACAGCGGTTACGGCTATGGAAAAGGCTGCCGGTGCCATATTCGACAGCGTTTTTTATTGTCCGCATCATCCGGATGGATCGGTTGCTCCTTATAACCGGAGCTGTAATTGTCGCAAGCCTTCGCCGGGAATGTTCCTGGAAGCCGCAGTAGCAGAGCGGATTAGCCTGAAACATTCCTGGATGATCGGCGATATCCTGGATGATATGGAGGCCGGTAAGCGCGCGGGATGCCGGACCATCCTTTTAGACAACGGAGGAGAAACCGAATGGAAAATGGGCCCTTACCGTACACCGGATTTTGTGGTGCCCGACCTTTTTGAAGCAACATCAATTATTCTTAAAAACATCGCATATGAACTGTTTTCCTAGTGAGATAGTGGAACAATTTAAAAAATGGAAGGTCCTGGTGATCGGTGATCTGATCCTGGATCATTATGTACAGGGGGAAACGCAGCGCCTGTGCCCCGAAGGACCCGTGCCGGTTGTAGAAGTCATGCAGCGTCAGTATGCCCTGGGCGGAAGTGCCAACGTTGCGCTTAATTTTTCCTGCCTTTCCGCCCAGGTAACCTTTTGCAGCGTGGCAGGAGCAGACCCGGAAGCCGCAACGGCCATAAAAATGCTGGAGGATCAGCAGATACAGGTAAAAGTATTCAAAGACCCCGGACGCCGCACCCTGTTAAAAACAAGGCTGGTGGCAGGCCGGCAGTTACTGGCACGGTTCGATTCCGGTACTGCTGCACCGGTATCTCCGGAAACGGCCGGCTGGCTTCAATCAGTGCTGATGCAGGAAATCCCCAGGCATGACGCGATCATCATTTCAGATTACGATAAGGGTACATTAACAGCAGAGATCATTACGCTCATTAAGCAACTGAAACCAGCATACCCAAGGTATATTGCTGTTGATTCAAAAAGACTGGAATGGTTCCGGGAGCTGGAACCGGCATTTGCAAAACCCAATTACGGCGAGGCGCTGCAATTGTTAAAGGAGCCGTTTAAAAGCGAAGGGCGCATGGAGCAGGTACCCGCTTTAGGCCGGCCGCTGCATGCATTAACCAATGCCCGTATACTGGCATTGACGGCGGATAAAGACGGCGCTTTTGTTTTTAATAAGGGCACATTGATAGGGCATTGCCCGCCGTATCAACGTGAGCAGGTGAATGTGGTAGGAGCCGGCGATGTATTCTTCAGTGCGTTTGCGCTTGCGCATCTTTCGGGAGCCCCCGAACTTCAGGCGCTGGATATAGCATCGGCAGCGGCGGCCGTGGGTATGGCCCAATCCGGCCGCACCTGTTGTTGTACCACTGCAGAGCTGGCTGCGTTTTTCTCAAGGCAAACCAAGGAGCTTTCAACTCAGGAGCAGGTACGGTCACTGGTGGCGTGCTACCGTTCGATGGGAAATCGGATCGTGTTTACCAACGGTTGTTTCGATATCCTGCACCGGGGGCATATCAGTTATCTTTCGCAGGCGCGGGCACTGGGGGATGTGTTGATTGTGGGGATTAATTTTGATGAAAGCGTGCGACGGCTGAAAGGAGTACACCGGCCGGTAAACCCGCTGGCAGACCGGAAGGCGGTGCTGGCCGCGCTGGAATGTGTGACCCATATTGTTCCGTTTGGCAGTGCCGGCGATGATACGGCAAGAGAACTGATCGATTGGATTGAGCCGGATATTTATGTGAAAGGTGGTGACTACTCCCTGGAAAAACTGCCCGAGGCATCACTGGTGGAAGCAAGAGGCGGCCGGGTGCAGATCCTGCCATTAATGCCCGGCCGTTCTACTTCCGGTATGCTTCATAAAATTAACCCATCCCTGGCACTCAAAACTGGTTCCTGATATGCGGTTGCCGATCCCGATCCGGAAAGTGTTGTGTATACGCCCGGACAATATGGGTGATGTGCTGATGAGTACACCTGCCATGCGGGCGTTGAAGGAAACGTTCAATGCCTCCATTACCCTGCTTACATCTGAACAGGGAGGGGCCATTGCCCCCCTTATTCCTTTCGTTGATGAAGTATTGCTTTTTAATGCACCCTGGGTGCAGCATAACGGCGCAGAAGCGGAGGTATTGCAGCTGGTAGCGTGCTTACGGGATGGCGCTTTTGATCTGGCCGTAATTTTTACGGTTAGCAGCCAGAACCCGCTTCCTTCGGCAATGCTGGCATATATGGCCGGCATCCCGTTGCGACTGGCCTATTGCCGCGAAAATCCGTATCGCTTGTTAACACATTGGGTGCCGGATCCGGAACCGCTCCGCTGTATGGACAAACACCAGGTACAGCGCGACCTGGACCTGGTGGGTTTCATCGGCGCCCATACAACGAACCGGGAATTGCAATTGAAACCGGCCGCAGCACCGGAGAAGGATTTAACAGAACAACTTACAGCACTGGGCGTTGATCCGGCAGGCGGCTGGTGTGTCCTACATCCCGGAACGCGCGATCTTCGCCGTAAATTGCCGGCAGATGCGTGGGTAGATATCGGCGTTACCCTGCTCCGGAACCTGGATATGCCCTTATTGCTTACCGGCAGCGTAGACGATGTGGAGGAAGTAAAGGAACTCCGGCAACGGATTGGCGCGGGTAGTTATGCTCTTGCGGGTAAACTGGAATTAGGAGCGTTTGTTCATCTTATAAGCAAGAGTGCACTTCTAATCAGCATCAATTCGCTGCCGATGCATGTGGCGGCAGCGGTTCAAACACCCGTGGTGGCGCTTTATGCGAAAACCAATCCCCAGCATTTACCCTGGCAGGTGCCGGCTGAGACGTTGTTTTTTGACGTGCCCGAAAATCAACGCAGCAGGAACGAGATCCTGCAATTTATGCACCGGCATTATTCCTGGAAAGGGTCGCCGGTTTCACCCCAGAATGTATTGGCTGCTGCTCAGGCGCTGCTAAGGAAGAGCCGCCCGGCTACTGCAACCACGGCGTCATAGTTGGTACAGGTAGTCCAGTCGATGGTTTGGTGGAATTGCTGGTTCAGTGGCCCCCAGCGATGTGGTGCTCCATCCATGCTGATGACCACACTCCGGAGCTTTAAAGCTGCTGCCAGGTGCGAAACCCCGGTACAATTGGTTACGAGCCCTTCTGCACGGCTAAGCAATACGCCCATACTGCCCAAAGTAGTGGCGCCGGCCAGATCGATTGCAGGGGCATGCATCATGCCGGCAACCGTTGCCGTGAGCGTTTTTTCTGCTGCAGTACCAGTTAACACGATTGGATATCCTAAGGCCGCAAAGTGATCTGCAAGTTTTGCAAAATAGCGGGGCGGCCACTGTCGTTCCGGCACGGATGCCCCGGGATGGATGCATAAATAACCGGTTGCAGGCAGCAGGTGTTGAATCCGGTCAAATTCCGTAAAATCATTCTGAAGCAGGGGGAATTCCAGTTCGTCGCCGGCAGCGGGTATGGAAAGCTGTTGCAGTAGCGCAAGATGGCGGTGAATTTCGTGCAGGTGATCGGGATATTCAAGAAAACTTCTTTTCTCAGCACGATGGTCGCCCGGAACACAAAAGCCGGCCAGGAGCCGCGCACCGAACTGTTCCAGCAGGTCATTCACAATCGAACCATCGCCCTGGAGTTGTAAAAGAAGGTCAATCTTTTTCTTTTTAATGGCTGAAAAAAAAAGCTGGAATGCACGCGGTGTCACCTCCTGTTCGGGCAGGCCGGGATAGCCGGGGAAATGAAGGAATGCGTCGATATAGGCCGCATATCTTTTTACGAAAGCCGTTGCCCAGGGCATACCCAAAAGCGTGATATGCGCTTTGGGAAATGCCCGCCGCAGGGCCCGGAATGCCGGAACCGTACAAAGAAGATCGCCCAGTTTCAATACCCTGAAAACAACAATATTCATGCGCTCTTTTGTAAGGTGTATACATCTTTGAATTTCCAGCGGCCCTGCAGGTTCCAGTAAATGGAGGAGAAGGGGATGCACACCGATGTACAGATCATTTCCAGTACATGATCTGCTGAACGTTTGGTATGACGGAGCCGTTTAAATGTAAAAGCAACCAGGCAAATGACCCATATAAGCAGGAAGGTATAAGCCCATGTGTGCATCTTTAGAAGAAAACACAGGAAACTGCCCAGCGCTGCCGTAACGGTTATATAATAGAGCGGTGGTATAAACTGCCGGATATACTTTTTGTAATACAGGGGATATTTTTTATAAAGCAGGGCATTGTACAAGGCTTTTTTTTGTTCTTTCATGCTGATGCCCCAGCCAGGAGTGCGTACCGGGTGTACTACCAGTGCATCGGGCAGAAACCGGGGAGTGATGCCGGTATCTCGCAACGCAAACTCCAGGTCACTGTCTTCCCGCCAGGCCATCCGGAACCGTTCGTCGAATCCGCCGGTCTCTAGCAGGGCAGCCCTGGTGCAGGCTGCATTGGCGGTAATAAATTGCGCTTCCTCCAGCAGATGGGTGTTCCATTCATGGTCGGTAGGCCGTTCCGGCATGGGCACTTTTACCCTTCCGTGGAAGGCCTGTCCCTTCCCGCTTTCAAAGGCGTTCAGGATCGCTTCAAGCCATTGGGGGTCGGGGATGCAATCATCATCTGTAAACGCAATATATTTACCATGGGCGTGCATCCAGCCGGCATTGCGGGCTGCGGCAGGACCCGAATTCCGGGGCAGTACGATATATTCTGCTTGCATCCCTGCCGTTTTACGGAAGGCACTTAAAATGGAGGTGGTGGCCGGATCGGGGCCATCGCATACAATAACTATTTCAAACCATGCATTGTTAAGTGTTTGAGCGGCCAGGGCCGACAGGCAGCGTGCCAGAAGTTGCGGCCGGCGATAGGTAGGAATTACTACAGAAATAAGCACGTACATAAGAAAGGTATTTAGGTGTATCAACTGTATTTTTCATTAACGTTGCATCCGCCGTTATGCACATCGGTCAGGATTTGGAAACATGGCAATTGCCGATAATAAGGTCGTCGAAAGGCGTGGTCCAGAAACATTCAAGCGCATCCCTTGGCGTGCAAACGATGGGCTTGCCCAGCGAGTTAAAAGAAGTATTCACCAGGATGGGCACTCCCGTAAGCGACTGAAAGGCCCGGAGGGTTTCATAATAACGGGGATGCTGTTCACGGTTGATGGTCTGGATCCGGGCGGAGCCGTCTACATGACAAACTGCAGGTATCCGGTTGCGGACCTCTGGCCGTACCTGGTGTGTAAACAACATAAAGGGGGAAACATGCGCTGCTTCAAACCAATTGGCTGCTTCTTCTTCCAGTACTACCGGTGCTACGGGCCGGAAATCTTCCCGGTCTTTCAGTTCGTTCAAACGGTCCTGCATGGAAGGCATGATCGGAGAAGCCAGGATGGATCGTGCTCCAAGGGCTCTTGGGCCAAATTCCATGCGCCCCTGGTACCATCCGATGATGCGCCCCTGTGCCAGCAGCGAGGCTGTTTCGGTTGCTATATCCGTTAATTTTTTATAGGGTGTTTTCGTCCATTTCAAAAAGTTTTCGATGGCCTCGTCGGTATAACCGGGACCCCAGAAGGCATGCTCCATCTTAAAGTTGCGGACCGGTTCATCGCCCCTTAGTTGTGCATCTGCCCATAAAGCGGCGCCCAATGCGGTGCCCGCGTCACCGGCAGCAGGTTGTATCCAGATCTCTTTAAACAGTTTGGCATCGCGGATACAGGCGTTCAGCACACAGTTGAGTGCCACACCTCCGGCCAGGCAAAGGTGTTGCTGTCCGGTTTCTTTTTTCAGCCAGCTGGCCAGCTCCAGCGCTGCTTCCTGTAATACTATCTGCGCGGAATGTGCAATATTAAAATGATGGCTTGTAAACGGGGCGCCTCTTTGCCGGGCTGCCCCGAAGCGCCGGGTAAAATCTTCCTGGCTGATGGTATAAGTGCCGTCGTTGTTCAACGTGATCATTTCCCGGAAGTCGTTTACAAACACGGGCTTTCCAAAAGAGGCCAGGGCCATTACCCGGTATTCATCCGAGGAATGTAAAAACCCGAGGTGGCGGGTTACCCGCTCATAAAGCAATCCCAGCGAATGCGGCATATTTACCTGACGGATCCGTTGTATATCTGTGCCGGTGCCCACATTAAAAGTGGTAGTGGCTTGTTCACCTCTTCCATCGAGGGTTAGGATGGCCGCCTCATGAAACGGAGAAGGCAAAAAGGCACTGGCCGCATGCGCCAGGTGATGGTCGATAAAATGCCAGTGCCCGGGCCGCACCCGGGCCTGGTAAAAACGTTCCTGTAAGTGATGCGGGTATCCGTCAACCAGGTGTGCCGGTGCATTGAGGATATAAGAAAGGAACAGCGGCTCCCAGGCTACGGGCTCGTTGTCGGCATCCTGCACCGGCGACCGCAGGGGCAACTGTATTTCATCCTTTGTTGCCGATCCGTTCAACAGTAAACGGGGATCAAAGGAATAGGCCATATGGTCGACTTCATTAATATGGATACCGGCGGCCTGCAGACAATAATCAATGGCATGATAGGGGAGCTCATATGCAGAGAAGGGTATGGGCCGTTTGCCGTGTTTGATCTGCGTAAACCGTTCCTCTTCGGCTGCGGCAATCAGCCTTCCATCTTTTACAATACATGCTGCTGAGTCGTGAAACGCAGCATTGATCCCTAATGTATACATGACTCAAAATTTGACAGGTTATTTATTACTGGTGATATCAACAAATAACCCGCCATCCGCAAATAACCCGGTTCTGCTGTAAAGAAGCTTCTGTTTCTTTTTTAAAACCGGCAAGAAATAGAACAGGAGCCAATAGAATGGGGAATTAATTCCTCGAAGTAATTAAGGGATTACAGGCGCTTCACATTCATCGGTCGGCGATCAAAGAGCTCATGCAATAGTCTTGTTAATGGCCGCAGTGCTACAGATGCATTGCAGGTTAAGCAGGATCATATCCGTAAAATTTCCCCCATCCTTCTATAAGTGAAAAAAGTTTTGTATATTTACGATCCCTGTTTCTATATTCCATTCCCTCGGAATAGATAAATGACACTATGTAAGAACGACGAACATGACAGGCACATATGTATTCCTTCCGGCCCGGGGCCTGCCACTTATAATAGTTCCTTTATTGCGTTGTTGTCCGGTCCTTATATATTAATCGCTTTAGTATGATATTATCTTTAAACAAAATAAGGCTTGGATACGCCCTATCTTCCCTGTTGCTCCTCGTTTCCTATATCCTGATTTTTTCAACCAACCGCCGGTTGCAGCAGGAAAAGAACTGGATTGTGAACAACTATACGCTGATCAATAAGATGGGGGCCATCAAGATAGCTATGAGCGAGGCAGAATCTAATGTAAGGGGATATATCATTAATAAACAAGCTCCTTTCCTGGACAGTTTTTACGCTGCCCGGTCTGCCCTGGAACAGCTGCATCGTGAAATGAAAAAACTTACGCAGATGGATCCGGTCCAGTCGGCGAATGAAGACCATCTTTATTCAATGACCAGGCGCCGGCTTTCGGAGCTTTCCAGCTCCGTTTTACTGAATCGGCATTCGTCGGCCGCGCTGCGTATGTCTACCGTTGGTCAGGCCAAGCTTGCGCAGGCAGACAGTATCTATGAGCAGATCGGAAAGATGACCTCGGTTGAAGAAGCACTCATGAAAAAACGGATGTCGAAACTAAATAATTTTTATACCAGCACGGAGGCCATGACCCTGCTGTCGTTATGTATGGCACTGATTGCCGTGGCATACGCGGTGATTACCTTCAACAGCCAGTACCGGCAGAAAAAGAAGGCCAATACCATTGCCAATCAATACCGGATAGAGCTGGAAAGTAATATAAAGGAACTGAGTGATAAGAATACAGAGCTGAATGAACTGAAAGGAATCGAAAAACTGGCGGCCATTGGCCGGGTATCGCGGGTGGTAGCGCATGAGGTCCGCAACCCGCTTACCAATATCACCCTGGCTACGGAGCAGCTACGCGATCTTTCCTGTATCGAACAGGATGAGGAAGGACAACTGCTGATTAATATCATTAAGCGGAATTCAACACGCATCAGTCAGATGGTAGCCGACCTGCTCAATGCAACGAAATTTATGCAGCTGGATAAGCAGCGGGAAAATATCAATGATATACTGGATGAAAGTCTGGATATGGCAAAGGACCGCTTGTTGCTGCAGAAAATACGGGTAATTAAAGATTATTCTCCGGATCTTTGTGATGTGATGGTAGACAAGGAGCGGATAAAACTGGCTTTTCTGAATATCATTGTAAATGCGATTGAAGCCATGCGTGAGGAGGACGGAGTGCTTGAACTGGTTACCCGGAGCGCCGATGGAAAATGCATTGTGGAAGTGCGCGACAACGGAAGCGGAATGGATGAAAATACCCTGCAGAACCTTTTTGAACCGTATTTTACCTTAAAAAGTAAAGGAAACGGGCTGGGGCTTACGAATACGCAGAATATTGTATTGAATCATAAAGGGAGTATCCGCGTGCAGAGTGCAAAGGGGAATGGAACTATTTTTACGGTTTCCCTGGACCTGGCATAAGATCTCCCGGTTCGGTATTGTGCGACGATGCAATTTGATCAACGATGGAAAGAATGGTTTGTTTGGTAAAGGGTTTCCCGATAAAATTATCTGCGCCGTTATTGATGGCCATTTTCTGATCGTAACTGGTGTCATAGGCGGTCATCATTACGATATTCACATCCGAAATGGCTTTGAATTGCCGGATGTGTTGCACGCCCAGGCCGTCGGGCAGGCGGTTGTCGAGAAAGATCAAAGAGATGCCCGGGTCCTGTTTCAGAACCCTTAACCCGTCGCGGATGGATCCGGCATATACGGCGTCAATATTTCGTTGTTTCAGTATATTACGGAGAAGATAATACATATCGTCTTCGTCATCAATGATCAGCGTTTTTAGCGACGGCTTTTGCGGCGGGTGTACGGAATTGTATGGAAAAAAATTACTTTCCACTTTTTCAATTACCGGCAATTATTCTGCCAAATCCGGTGCATGGAATTTGAATTTTTTTGAATTGTAAAAGTCGGCACGATTTGCGCTGTAAATTGGATGTGTAAAAAAAACCTCAGAATATGCCCACTAAGCTACTTATTATTGATGATGATGTTGATTTGTGCCAGCTGCTGGCACGTTATCTTTTAAAAAATGGCTATGATGTGGACACCGCTTATTCTGGCAACAAGGGACTTGCCAAATATAAAGCGGATCATTTTGATGCGGTGATTGCGGATTACCGGCTGGGGGATATGGATGGTGCCCAGTTGGTGCGGGAATTAAAGGAGTTGAACAGTAAGGTGGCTGTGTTGGTCATTACCGGTTATTCAGATATCCGCCAGGCGATTGAAGTCACCCGCCTGGGTGTGTTTGATTATATCCCCAAGCCCCTGGTTCCTGAAGAAGTGCTGGAACTGCTGAAGAAGATGACCACGTTTCAGCAATCCAGGGAAGAAGGACAGCCTTCGATGCACCGCAGCAGCGCCTTTGCCGAGGATTATTATATCGGCAAATCCCGGCCCACTACAGTATTGTACCAGCAGGTAAAAGTAGTGGCGCCTACGGACTACAGTGTTATTTTATATGGTGAAAGCGGTACCGGTAAGGAAGTAATCGCACGTACCATTCACCAGAATAGCAAGCGCGCCGGAAAACCCTTTGTAGCCCTCGACTGTGGCACGCTTTCCAGGGAACTGGCGGGCAGTGAATTGTTTGGGCATGTAAAGGGCGCATTTACCGGTGCGTTGCAGGATAAAGAAGGTCATTTTGAAATGGCGAATGGCGGAACGCTTTTCCTGGATGAAATCGCCAATCTTTCTACAGATATCCAGGCGATCCTGCTCCGGATCATTCAGGAACGGAAGTTTAAACGGGTGGGAGGCAACCGCGAGATCGCTGCCGATGTACGGATCATTGTAGCATCCAATGAAGAGCTAAAAATGGCCTGTCAAAAGGGACGGTTCCGGGAAGATCTGTATCACCGGTTAAACGAGTTTGCCATTCATTTGCCGGCGCTGCGCGACCGGAAAGAAGATATCCGGCCATTGGCGGAATTCTTCTTGAAAAAGTCCTGTGAGGAAAGCGAAAAACAGGTGGAGCATTTTTCGGAACGGGTGCTGGCTGCTTTTCAACGCTACGACTGGCCGGGTAATCTCCGGGAATTGCGCAATGCTGTACGCCGGGCTGTATTGCTCACAAATTCCGGCGGTACTATTGAGGAAGATGTGTTATTGCCGGAGATCATTTCTTATAATAATATGGAGCTGAGCACCGGCGAAGCAGAACCGCTGCCCGTTCAGGAGCAGGATCTGCTAAAGGAAGTGGCCGGCCGGGCGGAATACCAGGTGATCATGTCGGTGTTACAGAAGGTGAATTTTAATAAGAAAAAAGCCGCGGAGTTGCTGAAAATCGACCGGAAAACCTTGTATAATAAATTGAAGTTGTTTCAGGGGATGGAATGATTTTTACCGGTCCTCGGAACCATAGGGTAACCGGTTGTTATTGATCATTCCCCCTGCAAATCGTGCATATCATACGGATCATATAAGCCGCATCATTATCGCCGGTGGGTGATCTTTCCATCATGCCGGCAGCGAGGTGGTACCGGCAGATTTTGTTTAACACCTCATGTCAAACGGAGTGATGGTGGTTTCTTTTTTTATAACCCGGCGCATGAAGCGGCCATGAACCAGATTGTGGAATAATGCACCGTTAAACCATGAAAGGCAAAAATAACCGGAACATCTTAGTGAACACCTGTTACCGGTTTTTAACAATCAATAAAAATGCCCGCAGGCTTTGTATGCGATGCTTGTGTGGATTTTTTTACCCGGATGCGTAAGAAAATCCACAGCTGGTCCCCGTCAGTCCCCTTCTGAAAGCAACCCGGCCTCAGGCAGATTTCGGGCTTATTTCTTGGAGCTGCTATCCTGGCGAATCATCAAAATAAAGCATTATGAAAACCATTTCTTATAAAGACCCGGTACAACAGGAATTGATCGGGATCGCCTATTGTGATTATGGTTCCGGTCAGCCGGTTGTGCTGATACACGGATGGCCGCTAAGTAAAGAGATGTGGGAGTATCAGTGGTCTGATCTTGTTGATAATGGTAACCGGGTAATTTCCTATGACCGGCGGGGTTTTGGAAGCAGCAGCAAGCCCTGGCTCGGATACGATTACGACAGCCTGGCAGCAGATCTGGATGCCCTGATTGTAAACCTGGACCTGCGGGAGGTAATACTGGTGGGTTTTTCTATGGGCAGTGGTGAAGTAGCAAGATACCTGAAACACTATGGACGCAACCGCATCAGTAGCGTGGTGTTGATTAGCCCGGTATTGCCCTTCCTGATGAAAACGAATGGAAATCCCAGCGGTGTGGACCCCGCCGTTTTTTCAGAGATGATCTCTGGTATTAAAACCGACCGGATCGGGTTCCTGGAAACTTTTCTAAAGGATTTCTTTGGCACTTCGTTGCTGAATAAACCGGTTGATAAACCTTTGCAGGAATATTACCGGGGGCTGGCCGCACGGGCGGCCATGCATGCTACTGTTCATTGTATTACCAGTTTTTCAGCCACCGATTTCAGACCGGACCTTGAAGCGATGGATCTCCCCGTGTTGCTGGTACATGGAGATAAAGATGCAGTGGTGCCCCGGGAAGCAAGTTCAGACCGGCTTACAGAGTTGTTGCCGCAGGTGCAATATGCCGTATATGCTGATGCACCTCACGGGTTGTTCTATACGCACCGGGGGCGGCTGAATAAAGACCTGGTTAACTTTATCAACGGAATTCCTTACCAGCAGGACACACAGGAATCACTACCGCCGGTCATCCCTCCGATACTTTTTTAAAAATACGATTATGCAAACAAATAAGAAAACCCAGTCCAAGCCGGACCGGACACCCGGACGGATGGTCAGCCGACGCCAGAACAAAGACGAACTGGATAGCCGCGAAGGGGAGGAACAATTATCCAAGGGCGATGATGTAACACATAACCGCAAGGAGAAACAACATGCGCGGAAAAACCTGAAAAACTGATCCGGTAGGCTGAGCAGATCTGTTGACGCCTTTTACAGGAATAAGTAACCGGCCCTTTCCCGGACTGCCATCGCATGCTGTTTCAATAAAACCCAATCCGGCATCTTCCGCTATTTCCAGTATTTTTCCTTTATACTTTTTGCAGAATCCAGGTGTTTCTGAAGTTCCGGAAGGGTTTGGTCAGCAAAGGCCTTTATGTCGGGGTCCTGCGCCTGCTTTACAGCGTCTTCGAATCTGGAAACAGCGCTTTTGTGTTCGTCGATTACTTCATTGATATACGCCCTGTCGAAACCGCTCCCGGAGCGATCCGATAACCGGCTCATGGTGCGCTCATCGCCGGATACGGGCGGAATGGTAATATTCTTCTTTGCGGCCAGGTCCTTGATGGTTTCGTTTAATTTTTTATGTTCCCGCGATAGCATGCCTGCAAAGTCCTTTACGGTGGGAATCGTGGCTTTTTGTTGGGCCAGTGCCGCCAGGTCGCCTTCCTTCAGGGTGTTGTCTGCAGCTCTTACCAAAAAAGCGGCACTAATACTATCGGCAGTTACGGTGAGGCCTCCCGCCGAACTGTCCTGCTTTACCTGGTTGGTGGAATCCGCTTCGGCAATGGGCGTCTTCGGATGCTGACCGCAGGACAAAAGCAACATCGCTGTCACAAATATGGTACTTATAGTTTTCATTTTAATTTTTTTTATGGTCATTAAATAAATGGGCAGGTCCCTTGATGCTGAGGGAGCATCGGACAGGAATAAGAATAAAAAAATAATGCCGTTTTATGCTCAGTCCCGGATGCCCCGGCATGGCAATGAATGATTTTTTAGGAAATAGCCCAATACTGGCATTTTATTTTCGGGTAATAAATAGAGCGGTTATGAACAATCGGTTCAGGCAATGCAGCATCGCCGATAAATGGATAGCGGTTGCTGCTATGTCAAAGATATGTTTTAACATTTACAGTCCCCGCGTGCTGAAGTACCCGCTACAATTACCCGGCATATGACGCAGGGTAGCACATTGAATAAATAAAACTATTTTTATGCCTGTTGTAAAAGTCACCGAAGTGATTGGCTCCTCTCCGGAGAGTTTTGAAGGTGCCATTCAAAATGCCGTAAATGAGGTTTCAAAAACGATCCGGAACATGGATTCCCTATATGTAAAGGATTTTAAAGTGCACCTGAATGAAGGGGGGATTGAGTCGTATGGTGTCATCTGTAAGATCTCTTTCCGGGTTGAGGAAACATCCTGACCGTTGGTATCGTATTGGCCTGGCAAAATGCCTAAAACTGATGCTCCTTAGCCCGGCTGCAGGTCTCTCAATACCTTGATCTGGTTATGTGCTTCAAGCAAGGACGCTTTTTGCGATAAAAGCAAGGTTTCGATCTCCGCCGGTAGCCCGGGCTCATTTAATGCATCATCGTAGGCGCTTTGCACCGCATCTTCAATCTGCTCACCATTTTTCAGCGCCGTCTTCCGGTCGGTTGTAATGGTGAAGGCAGATTTTATGTCCAGCCAAAGCCGGTACAGCTTGCCTGAACCCGTGGTGCCGGTTGCCGGCTCGCCTCCCAGGAAGCTAACCATTTTTGAAAGATCGGCATTCAGATCATTACTGTTGAGGATCATTTTGCTAAAAAGGATTTTGAGATCGCTATCGTACCCTTCCCTCAATTCGCTGGTTATTTTTTCGTATCCTGCAATGCGGTCATTGTTGATACGGATCAAATCGTTTAACAACATGCTGTGGTCCTGATAATTCATAACATCTGTTTTTTATCGGTTTACAAAATGGTGTATTAATGGCCGTTCCCGTGTAGCTGTTCTCCAGAATAAAGCATTTTATCTGAGCTCAACTATTGCGCCAAACAGTGTCGGTAATGCAGTGCCAGAAAGGCTGCTGGTATAGTCTTTGTGATTTTGTAACAGGTCATACTTGGAGGTCTCAGCGGTGCGTATTGCCGCACCGCTGAGCGCGTCGCAAAAAAGATGACAGGTACACAAAGATGAAAGGCGTACAAAAAAGCATCGAAGTATTCAAACGAAGCCCTCTTGTTTTTGACCTTTTTGTAAACCGGCTTCATAACTGGTGGCCCCGGGCATATACCTGGTCCGGGGATGCATTGGTTGAGATCCGGATTGATGCCAGGGTTGACGGCTGGTGTACGGAAACCGGGCCGCTCGGCTTTCGCTGCGATTGGGGACGGGTGCTGCAGGTGGTAACCGGAGAAAAGCTCGTTTTCCTCTGGCAGATCAGTCCATTAAGGACACCCGAACCTGATCCCGACAAGGCCAGCCTGGTACAGGTACAGTTTGAGGTGATAGAACAGGGCGCTACCCGGGTAACGCTTTGGCACACGGGCTTTGAAAACCATGGAGAAGGAGCCGCTGATTATGCGCGGAATATGGATTCGGATAAGGGATGGAAATATATCCTGGAAACATTTGCACAATTCGCAGGCAATTATACAGCGCCGGTTTGACCGGGCGATCTGATGCTATTCCCGCAAATGAGCACGGACCAGTGTGGAAATCGTTCCCTACAGGTGATCTCAGATTGAGGAATATAGCGGCATTGCTCAATAAAAAAACAGGCTGGTGTTCGAATCGCGAATCCGGAGATAAAAAAATTATTCTGAAAAATAAAATGCTTATCGGTTGCTGCTCAATACTGCTTCCCGGAAAATCATCGGCATCGCCTCTTGCCTGTTGACTTTTAGCGGATTTGGCAAACCTTTTGTTCCTTTCTGATAGGTTACGCTCCCTGGTATTTAAAGCCAGAAGTAGTTGCTGTTATATGAAAAACAGGCACCGCCCGATAAAACATCTAAATAATTGATAAAACATGAGACCACCTGCAAAACCTAAAGAAGATGGAATCTTCAGCCCGGATTTTCGTCATAAATTCCCGGTAAGTTTTACCGGCGATGCCATTAACCAATTGAGCGCCTCCGAACCAGCATTATTTGATATCCGGGAATGGATCTGGCATATTGAAGTGATCAATGGTGTGGAATATTGTGTGGTTACCGACCGGTTGCCGCATCCGGAAACAACCGGGCAGAGTTCATTGCCAGTGCTCGCAGATCCGGCAGGAGTTTCCCGGAGCGCTTAGGCAGCTTCCTTTTTGAGCAGTTTAAGCAACAGGGATTCTGCACGGGAATTGCCCGGTGTCGCTGTAGCAGTTCGCAATGCATACCGGAATAATCTTCCTGTTTCATAAGCCGTAAGTACCAGCGGATGAACATAGTGCTTTTTACAAACGGCTCTTGTGTTACCCAGGGTTGCGGCTACTTTATCCAGGGCCTGCAGGATGCATTCATTTTTTTGCTTTTCTGTTTCAGCCGGGCCGGCCTGCAGTAATGCCTCAACACAGGTAACGGTTGCTACCCAGGTACGGAAATCCTTGCTGGAAAAGAGGTCGCCGGATACTTCCCGGATATAGGTATTGATATCTTCACTGTGAATGGCCTGGTGCTGACCGGCCTCATCGACGTACTGGAATAATTCCTTGCCGGGGATTTCCCTGCATTTGGCGATGATGCGGGCCAGTCGTGCGCTTCGGAGTGTTACCCTTTGCTCAATTCCTTTTTTGCCCCTGAAACTGAACAGGAGCTGGTTCCCCCGGATCTTCAGGTGCCGGTTCTGAAGGGTAGAAAGTCCAAACGAACCATACAGTTTTTCGTAAAAATGATTACCAACCCGGAGTCCTGTTTTGTCCATGATGCTAACCGCGGCGGCCAGTACTTTTTGCTTGGACCAGCCTTTTTCCCGGAGGTGTTTGCGGATCGTTTTCCTTATTTGCGGCAGTGCTTTTCCAAATAACACAAGGCGGTGAAATTTTGTTTCATTCCGCAATGCGCTCCATATTGGGTGATACCGGTATTGCCGGCGGCCTTTTAAATCTATTCCGGTGCACTGGAGATGTCCGTTCGGATTTTCGCAGATCCATACATCCCGCCATGCAGGCGGAATTACGAGGCTCCGGATCCGGGAAAGGGTATCCGCGTCTTTTACCGGTAGTGTATCCTTTAAATAAATGAATCCCTTTCCTTTTTTGATCCGGCGGATGCCGGATCCGTTTGCTGTAATATAGATCAACGAAGCAGCAGCGGCAGTTTTTACCGGATCCCCCGCAAGGATCCCGGACAAGTGATGAGTCATGGGCAGGGTGGTATGAATGGTTGCTAAACGCAAATGAACATGTTTATTTTTACGGTACGGTTAAATCGTTTTTTGCTTTATAAATCCAAAACCGGGCCGGACAAATAAAAAATATCCCGGCGGTGTAACAGGAGATCGGGAAGAGGGCTGTGGGAACGGAAGACTACATGTGATGTGGAAAAATTTACCAAAGAGAAAGCTGGCGCCGGAAAGAATGGAGGCGCTTGCCGGTCATAACAAAGAACAGAGCGGGCCGAACTGATTTTGGCCCGCTGCTTGCGCTTTGGATGGTGAAGAAGCAGTTTCCGGTAATTCGAGGTTTCAAGCATCCGGAATCGGGGGGAGTGCTAATGTACTCCCCGTTTTTAATGAAATTATCCATTCACTTCTAATCCTCTTTCCCATGCGACTATATCTATTTTTTATGATGCTTTTATATGGCCTTTCCACGGGCATTTTGTCCTGCAATCCGCGCCCTGCTGATCAGAAGGGAACTATCAGCGATAGCAATGCTGCACGGTTTAAACAGCGGAGCAGCAGTACGGTGGCGGCCACCCTGGAACGGGACGCCCGTTTTGCGGTGGTCGCTGCCGGATCGGGCATGACCGGGGCTGAATTGGGCATGGTAGCGGCTGATAAAGCATTTGAAAAGCTGGTGCGGCAGCTGGGCGACAGTATGGCACATGCATATGGAGCCGCAAACGCCGAACTCAAGCAGATTGCGGCAAAGAAAAATATCAGTATCCCGGCAGCACCTCCAGACGGAGCGGTGCTGCGCGGGCTGCGGTCATTAAAGGGTGCGGCGTTTGACGACCGGTACCTGCAACAGGTAAAAAAAATGCAGGAAACCGATATTGAGCAATTTAAACGGTATATCAGCGCCGGTAAAGATTCTGATCTTCTTCACTGGGCCATTCTCCGGCTGCCGGCTCTGGAAGCACACCTGGATTATGTAAAACGGATAGATAGTATGGTGATGCAGCAGCGCCGGACCTATTAACGGTGCCGGAATCCTGCTCTTCCAGGCTCATAGTTTATAAGGAGACACCATGAAAAAAGGAAAGATCTATATCGGCACCTCGGGCTGGCATTACAAACACTGGAAGCAGGTATTTTATCCGGATACAGTGCGTGAACCAGACCAGTTGGCGTATTACCAAAGCCATTTCAAAACAGTTGAGATCAACAATAGTTTTTACCACCTTCCTTCTCCAGAAACCTTTAAAGCGTGGAGGTCGGCGGTTGCCGGGGATTTTGTTTTTTCGGTAAAAGCCAGCCGTTTTTTTACCCATATGAAAAAGCTGCATGTTACCAAAGGCGACCTGCAGCCTTTTTTTAAACATGTGCGGCAGCTAAAGGAAAAACTGGGGCCGGTATTGTTTCAATTGCCTCCGCTGTGGAAAGTAAATCCCGAACGGCTGGAGCTGTTGCTGCAAAAGCTTCCGCGGAAATACCGGTACACTTTTGAATTCCGGAACGCTACCTGGTATGATGAACAGATTTACGCGTTGCTGAAAAAATATCATTGTGCCTTCTGCATTTATCATCTTGATAAGCACCTGTCACCATTGATGGTGACCGCCGATTTTGTTTATGTCCGGCTGCATGGTCCTGCCGGGAAATACCAGGGCCGGTATCGTACTCCTGTATTAAAAACCTGGATGAAGCGGTGTAAAGAATGGCAGGCTGATGGAAAGGATGTATATGTGTATTTTGACAATGACCAGGAGGGATATGCAGTAGCCAATGCAAGAACCTTATCCGGCATGCTCGAATGATGCAGGACGGAAACGCTGATGATTTATATTGTCCGGTGACCATTAGTTTTTGTTACAGGTGTTATTGAACCGGTTGCAGGGAAAGAACGATGCAGGCAGCATTTTTGCAAAAAAAGGATAGTAAAAAAACTATTATGGAAAAAGAAACATCATCGGAGAAAATGAATACCATTTCTGAGTGTCTCCGTAAGGCCGCGCAGTCGGGATATGTAGTGGATTTTTTTGTGCAGGAAAACGGGCTCTCTTATAAAGGCTCAAAACAGATCTATCCTCCGGAGGCCGTCAGCATCCGCAATTTTTACCGGTTTGAAGGGGAAAGCGATCCTGCTGACAGTTCGATCCTTTATCTCATCAGGACAAGAGATGGGGTAAGGGGTACATTGCTGGATGCATATGGTATGTATTCCGATAAGGGAATCAGTGGTTTTGTAAAAGGGATCCGGCGTATACATAAACAGCAACCCAGGGAGCAAACGCGGAGCGGGAAACAGGTGCTCCTGGCAGTGCTGGCGGTTTATACGTTATGGTGGATGGTCCGGCGGCTGCTTCGTCGCCGGCGGTGAATATAATGGAGCTTTGTGTATTTTCCAGCAGCTTCTGTACAACCTTGGGTACTGCGGATTACGTTACACAAAATGGGAAAAAAAATCCGGAAGTGGCATGTGTTGCTACACGCTGCAGCTGGTGGTGCCGAATTTCTAAACCCGCGTATGGGGCGTTAATGAATTAGGTATGAAAGCATTGCCCGGTAGCAGTTGCCGGGCTGCCGGGAAAAAACGGGTTTGGCACTATATTTTGATTTCTATAAGTAAGTTTTCTTCCGGGGTGTGTTTTTATCGAAAGATAGGCGCTGAGAATAAACCCGTTGAACCTGAAACGGATCATACCGGCGAAGGAAGAAAGAAAATTTGTCCCCCGCTACAGGCGGGGGGCTTTTTTATAACCAACAGATATGAAAAGAAAAGGGTTTCTTTATCGCAACAGTTTGAGTATAGTTTTGCTGGCTTTGATGTGTTTGTTCTGGTTTGGCCAGATGCTGACCGGATGGAAGGTGTTTAGCGAAGACCAGGCAGAACTGGGTTTGCCGGCACCGGGATTTTGGGAATACCTCCATAGCGGGCATTTCATCCAGGCTACTTTTGAGAACTGGGAAAGTGAATTTCTGCAGATGATGTTATATGTGATACTTACTGTTTTTTTGCGCCAGAAAGGATCTGCTGAATCCAAAAGTCTTGATAAGGCAGAAGATGTAGACCGGGAGCCGGGTCCGCATCCACAAGCACCATGGCCGGTGAAAAAAGGCGGCCGCTGGTTGTGGTGGTATAAGCGATCGCTTTCACTGGCCTTCGCTGTTTTATTTATTGCCAGTTTTTTAGCGCATTTTTACGGCAGCCTTAAAGATTATAACCAGGAAGCAGTGGAAAAAGGAGCCCCCACGGCAACCGCGTTTGAATATATTCGTGAGCAGCGTTTCTGGTTCGAATCTTTTCAAAACTGGCAAAGCGAATTTCTTGCTGTGGCCAGTATTGTATTGTTATCCATTTGGTTCCGCCAAATGGGGTCGCCCCAATCAAAACCCGTGGATATGGCCAATGAAGAAATACCCTAACCTGCTGCGAAGACCTGCCGGTGTTATAGGCAGCGGTAAACGGTTTGTGTAGCACCCATACTCCCGCCCGGATACAGGTACTATCGCCGGAGGAAACCATTACTTTCTGGGTTTGAGGAGCAGGAAGGACAATAGCAGTATTATTGCTATTGCCCAGCAACGCTGTAAAAAGTATAATTACCATCATCTTTTTTCAGGAGTGCGTCCAAATTTTTTGCCAGCCTGAAAACGCGTCGAAAAAAACAGTGCTTGGTGAAGTCTGCCTGGTTTTCTGTTATCCAATGCCCGCTAATTCAGCAACAGCTCATCTAAAAATATCCAGCCTTTATCACCCTTACCACGGTGCCAGGAAGGGAGGCGGTTGACGGGCTTGGCAATTAATTTAATTACATGAACCGGCTGAGGTGTAAAGCGGCACTCATAACCCGTAGTATAAGCCGGAGCCGGGGCTGCCGGTTGCCGGGGTTCCGAATGGCCTAGTAATTTTAACGACTCAACCGCAGGGCCGCCCCAAACCTGCAGTTCATGTGCAGGCATCACATAACTGTCGATGGCAACCAATGAACTGAAGGTAACAGTGCTGATCGTAACCGGCGCTTTAAAAAACAGGAGCGCTTCAAAAGGCGCTTCTCTATAGCCCACCCATTCCCTGGTACCCGGGTTTTCTTTTCCCAGCTGTCCGTCAATCAGTGCCTTCCCGTTCCGTGCCCTGGCCAGGTATTCTTTTGAAGGTGGGGTTATCAGCCGGATACTATCGGGTTGTATGCTGCTTTTATAAAACGTTTCATTAGCAGGATCGCTGGTGATCCACCCGGCAAGATAGGACCGCGCTTTAAGGGTGGCTGCTTTATGAAGCGTAACAGGGGCGGTATATACGGGAGAGCGGAGGCTGTCTGGCTCGCTGCCATCCAGCGTGTAGCGGGTTTCAGCACCCTTTACCGGGTTCTTAATTTCGATTGTAAGTGTATTTTTGAAGATCCGCTGTTCCGTTTTTAACACAGGAGTACTCAGCTTTGCAATCACGGTGTCGCCCTTATACCCGAGATCAAAATCGGTTTTGGGGAACCGGTTTTTTAGTGCTGCTAAATCCTGCGCTGTAAATGCGGTGTTCCAGACCTGGACGGATCGCAGGTCTTTCAGCGGCGCCAGTGCCGATAGTTGCGCGGGCCGTACGCCGGTACCGGAGAGGGAGAGCTGCTTCAGATATTGCAAACTGCTGAGGTGCCGCAGCCCATCACCCTTAACAGCGGTAAATGCCAGATTGAGTGTGCGTAAATGAGCGAATGTTCCGATCGTTTTAAGATCCGCATCTGTTACCGGCATTTTGGCCAGCTGTAAGGATACAATATTGTCTTTTATTTTTTCAAGTTCTTTGAGCTGTGCTGAATGAAACCGGGAACTGCCGTAAAAATTAACAGCAAGAGCAGGAGAGCCCTGCGACAGCGGGGTAATGACCCGGTAGGTTGTATTGAGCTCCGCTACCAGTTGTTCAGCTGCTGCTTTAAAATCATAATCTTCGGGTTCGCCACTTTTAAAGAGCCTGGCGGCAATCATCCGGAGCGTATCGTTTCCGGGAAGATCGGTTACCTTTTTTGTGAGATGGGCGCCGCCCTTTATCCATAAATAGAGGATGCGGGCTTCTTCTTCTGTAAGCTGGGGCTTACCCCTGGGGGGCATGTGTTCTTTGCTTTCGGGCGGAAGATGGATACGCTGCATCATTAACCCAAGGTCGGCGGCGGCGGTGTCCCACAGTTTTCCGTTCTTTCCTCCTTTGAGGAGTAGCCGGGTGGTTTCCATTACCAGTTCACCCTTAGCCTTATTGCTGTTGTGGCAACTCATACATTTGTTTTTGAGGATCGGTTGCACGAGGTGGGTATAAATAACGGCGGCTTCCAGGGGTACTTCGGGGCCTTTATCGGCCGAAATAACCGGGGATAAAAGAAAATTATCGCCGTGCGTGATGGTAGCACCTTGATGTCCGGCAATCAGCAATACAGTGGTTGACAAAAGCCCTGCTGCAATGACCCTGCTGCTGTGTGCCCGTATCTGGTTGCGGAAGCTATACCATAAGAAGCTGATAAAAGCAGAAAGAACACCCATCCACTTATGCACGCCGATGGCTGCAGGATCATATCCTGTTTCCTTCGACAAAAGGATTCCCATCAGGGCGGCCACAACCGTAGTAAAGGAAGCAGCCAGCAGCAGACCGTCAGCAAGTTGCTGAAGCGCCGCGTGCCGGGGTGCACGGAGCTGCATTTCAAATAGAAAGGCGAGCAGCAATAACACGATAGGAAAGTGCAGTACCAATGGATGCGCCCTGCCGGCAACCTGGAGAACGGCCGGTATTTTAAGGTAACGGTCAAAAATAACCAGTATAAGCAAGAGGCCATTCAGGGCAATGCATGCATTAAAAATAATTTCCCGCCACTTCAGTTGCTTCATGATTGGTTTGTTTGCTCCAACATTTTAAGGCATCAGGTTTTAAACCACCGGTTCCAGCTTATAAGGATATACTTTCCCCGAATTCCACTGTGCCACATACAGGTTTTCTTCATCATCGATGCATACATCGTGTGGATACTGGAAAACCGGGTCGGTCTGATACAGCTCCTGTAACCGGCCGTCTGCATACCGGGGCGCACAACCGGCCAGGTTGGATATGACCTGGTTGTTTTTGTCAAGAATGGTTATAAAACCGGATCGCTGATCCGTTTTGCTGTTACTTTGTAATACCGCCGCGTATAAATGATCGCCTTTGATAACCGGGCGGCATACCCAGGCCCCCGGCATGGCGATGGTATCGATATATACGCCGTCCATCGAATAGCGTTTAAATGCGTTTTCCTTCCGGGAAGTTACGATCAGTACCGGCTTTTTATTCCGATGGTCGATACAGATTCCATGTGCGTTCAGCAGGTGCTTTGGCGCATTGCCCCTGCCGCCAAAATGCCGGATATAGCGCCCTTTTTGATCGTACTGGATCACAAAGTCCTTCCCGTATCCGTCCACCACGTAGATGTCGCCGTTTTGCGCTATTGCTGTTTCTGTGGGTATATATTCTTCAGCCGTGGTATATGCTCCGGTTTCTTTGGGATAATTCAATGTGAGTAACACCCGGCCGTTGAGCGTGGTTTTGATGACCTGGTGCCGTTTGTTATCGCAGATAAACAGTACATCCGTTCCGTTTTCGTTAAAAATAGTAAGGCCGTGAGCTCCCGGGTATTCGGTCCCCCAGGTACTTAATAATTGGCCTTTCTTATCGTAAATAATCACATTGTTCTTTGTTTCGTTGGTCAGCAACAGGATGCGGCCTTTACTGTCCTGTACCATTTCATGACAATCGTTAACCGGGTACCGGGCCACATCTGCCTGGCTCCAATGGGCATTTAACCGGTAGCGTTTATTACCCTGACCCAACACAACATCGTTCTTTATCAGCCAGTCGGGGGTATACAGGAGGCCGGCAAAGCCTAAGGCTGTATTGCGGATAAAATGTTTTCTATTCATGTTTTTGTTTTACAGTATTTAACACCAGATGCCTGGTACCGGGTAGTTATGACTGCTATTTGTTGTTTAATGCCGGCAGCCTGGTGTTTTACTACTTGCTATTTGTTATTTACTATTTGTAATTTGACGCTTGTTAATCGGTACTTGCTATTTTGTATTTGCTATTTGTTACCTGTTATTTGATATTTAATGCTTGTTATGTCAAATAAGCCTACACCATTAAGCCCGTTATCACTTTGCCTGCAACATCAGTCAGCCGGTAGCGGCGTCCGAGGTGCTTATATACCAGGCGCTCATGGTCGAGTCCCATCAGGTGCAGGGCCGTTGCGTGAAAATCGTGCACATGCACAGGATCAGCAATGATATTATAGCCAAATTCATCGGTTTCTCCGTATACACCGGGTTTGATGCCCCCACCGGCCATCCACATGGTAAAGCAGCGCGGATGGTGATCCCGCCCGTAGTTGTCTTTTGAAAGGGTCCCCTGGCAGTAATTGGTGCGGCCAAACTCACCGCCCCAGATGACCAGGGTTTCATCCAGCAGGCCTCTTTGCTTCAGGTCGGTGACCAGCGCCGCGGATGCCTGGTCCGTATCCCTGCATTGACCGGCCAGCTCATTGGGAAGATTGCCATGGCTGTCCCATCCCTGGTGATACAGTTGTACAAAGCGTACCCCGTTCTCCGACAATTTGCGAGCTAAGAGGCAATTGGCTGCATAGGTGCCGGGCACCAGGCAGTCGGGCCCATAAAGTTTAATAATAGACTCCGGTTCTTTGCTCAGATCGGTTACTTCCGGCACGGCGGTCTGCATGCGGTAGGCCATTTCATATTGCTGTACTTTGGCTTTTATTTCCGGATCACCTACAACGCCATAACTTTCATGATTCAGTTCTGAAAGATGATCCAGCATTTTTCTTCTTTCCGTTTTGTCCATACCATCGGGGTCATTGAGGTAGAGTACGGGGTTCTCCCCGTTGCTGAATTGAACGCCCTGGTGAATGGAGTCCAAAAAACCATTGGTCCAGAGTTTGGAGTAAACGCCCTGCCCGTTACCCTTTCCTTTGGAGAGAAGCACACAAAAGGCCGGCAGGTTTTTGTTTTCGCTGCCAAGGCCATAGCTGAGCCAGGCACCCATGCTGGGGCGGTTGCCTACCTGGGCTCCGGTTTGGAAGAAGGTGAGGGCGGGGTCGTGATTGATGGCTTCTGTGTAGAGGCTTTTTACAATACACAGATCGTCCACAATTTTGGCTGTATAAGGAAGGAGATCACTGATCCAGGCACGGTGCTCGCCGTATTGATTGAATTTAAATACCGTACCGGCCAGTGGGAATTTAGACTGGTTAGCTGTCATTCCGGTAAGTCGTTGCCCTTGCCGTACCGACTCCGGCAGATCCTGGCCCTGCATCTCGTTCAGCTTGGGTTTATAATCAAACAGGTCCAGTTGTGACGGGGCTCCGTTCTGGAAAAGATAAATAATGCGTTTGGCTTTGGGCGCAAAATGCGGGAGCCCGGAAACGAGGGCTTCTTCAACATCCCTGCTGCTAAACAGTTCGGGAATTAGTAAGGTGCCCAGTGCGGCACCTCCAATACCCATACCCAGCTTTGTAAGAAAGCGGCGGCGGTTGAGGTTGAGTCCATGTTCCAATACTTCTTTTTCCATATTACCCGGTTTAAATGCTGTGGTCGGTTTATACTTTTACAATGGCTTCCTCCATATTGTAGATCATATTGATTACCCGCATGAGGGCAGCGGTTTTTACAATATCGGACGGTTTACTGTGATGTGGGTATTCACCAACGGCGATCGTTCGCTCCGCTTCTTTTTTCTTACTGTTAAATACCTGAAGCTGGTCTGCATAATATTTTTTGAGAATATCCATTTCCGTTGCGGTTGGCCTGCGGCAGAGAATGCTTTCAAAGGCGGTGCCGATGGCCGCCCGGGGATCGTTTGCCGAAAGCCTTTCTGCAAACACCCTGGATGCTTCCAGTACGGTGGGGTCATTCATCATGATCAGTGCCTGCAGGGGGGTATTGGTGGTGAGCCGGCTTACTTCGCACTGATCACGGTTGCTGGCATCGAAAATGATCATGGAGGGTGGGGGCACTGTAAGTTTTATAAACGTATAAATGCCCCTGCGGTAAAGGTCACTGTCGCTGTCCTGGCTGTAAGTCGTGAGGGCTCCCCGCCCGGAAGTGGCAGCTTCCCAGAGTCCTTTGGGCTGGTACGGTTTTACGCTGGGCCCACCGATGGTTTTATTCAACAGGCCGCTGCTGCCCAGTACCACATCACGGATGCTTTCTGCAGCCAGGCGGATGCGCGGAGACCGGGCATAGTACACGTTGTCCGGGTCTTTTTCCATGGCCCGTGGATCAATCTTTGAAGATTGCCGGTAGGTGGCAGACAACACCATTTTGCGGACCAGCTTTTTAATGTTCCATCCCTGCTCCATAAAATCCACCGCCAGCCAGTCCAGCAATCCGGGATGTGTAGGCAAATGGCCCTGCATTCCAAAATCACCCACTGTTTTTACAATGCCTTTGCCAAAAAACTGCTCCCAGAGCTGGTTTACAAATACCCTTGCGGTAAGCGGGTTTTGTTTGTTTACGGTCCATTGCGCCAGTCCCAGCCTGTTTTTCGGGTACGCCATCGTATCGAAACGCATAACCGCCTGCAATGCCCCGACTGTTACCGGGGGGCCATGCTGGTCGTAAACACCGCGGTTTAGTATATACGTGGTACGCGGGGTATCCAGTTCGCCCATTACCGATACATTGATACGGGTGGTATCTTTCCGGTTGATAAAGCGAAGGAGGTTTTGGGTGTCCTCGGTGGTTAATGTAAGCATGGGGGTTTTTGCCGGTCCAGAATTGACAAGTCCTTCCAATCCCTGTTCCCTGCTGGTATTAAAAAAAGCAAACAGCCGGTAATAGTCTTTTTGGGATATGGGATCATATTTGTGATCATGGCACTGGGCGCATTCCGCGGTCATGGCCAGTATGCCCTTGGAATAGGTCTTTACTTTGTCTATAATATATTCCACGCGGTACTCCTCGGGGATTACGCCGCCTTCTTCTGTTATCTTGTGGTTGCGCAGAAAGGCGGTGGCCAGCAGCTGCTCTTTTCCGGCATTGGGCAGCAGGTCTCCGGCCAGCTGCCAGGTTATAAACTGATCGTAAGGCATATTGCTGTTGAACGCATGAATCACCCAATCGCGATAAGGCCATTGGGTGCGGATATCGTCATCCTGGTAACCATAGCTGTCGGCATAACGCGAAACGTCCAGCCAGTGCAGGGCCATCTTTTCACCGAACTGGGGACTCGCCAGAAGCCGGTCTACTGCTTTCTCATAGGCCGTGCTGCTGTGGTCGTTTTCGAAAGCCTGCTGCATTTGCAGGTCGGGAAGCAGTCCTGTAAGATCCAGCGATACCCGTTTTAACAGCATGCTTTTGTCTGCCGCGGCATTGGGTTGCAACTGGTGTTCCTCCATTTTTTCTGCAATAAAATAATCAATTTCATTCCGCGCCCATTCCTTATTGCCGATATCGGGCAGCGGTAATTTCCGGGGAGCAATAAAGGCCCAGTGCTTTTCATAAGGAGCGCCCTGTTCGATCCAGCGGGTAAGGATCCGGATCTCATTTTCATTCAGCACCCCCAGGTGCGATTCCGGTGTAGGCATCTGGTAAGAAGGATCTGCAGATGTAATCCTTTTGATGAGCTCAGAAGCTTCCGGCTTCCCGGGAACGATGGCATAGGCCCCTTTTGTTTCCCTTAACGGTGCTTTTGCATTCGCTTCTATGTCCAGTCGTAAACCGGCTTCCTGTTTGTTTTTGTCGGGACCATGGCAGACGAAACATTTGTCTGAAAGAATGGGACGAACGTCATAGTTGTAGCTGATCCTGTTCCTGTCATTGCGTTTTTTTACCCGGTTGCCGCAACCGGCAGCAAGCTCAGTAAGTATGAACACCATTAAAGTAATGCTGGCAAACGTCGTAAGTTTCATCGCTGTAATCTAAAAAGGTGTGTTGCTGAAAATGGCACTCAGCAACGTAAATTTAAGTATAAAGAATTGTTTAAAGCAGGGTTTTGACGGTTAACGGATAAAAAAACATCGGCGGCTATACATACAGTTTATACATATCAATGGTATGTATGACGCGGGTTGTGTGGTCATAAAATGGAACGGGTGAGCAATGGTTTCGTTTTATAACCGCTATTTGCTTCGCTTTCAAATTTTAAATGCCTTATTTTGTTACCTTTATGCATCTTATATAGCACCGAGCTGTTTTTTTATTCATGGAAGATACTGAACAAACAACGCAGGAAAGTTATCGCTACGAGGCCCTATTTAACCAGGCCTCAATGGGTATTATTGTAGTGAATCATAAGGCTGAGATCCAATCGGCCAATCCTTTTGCACTGGCTTTATTCGGGTATTCGCTGGACGAATTGCTGCAGCAACCCATCGAATTGCTGATCCCCGGCCGGTATCATAGCCGGCATGTTACACATAGGGACGGCTATACGCATAATCCAAAAACCCGGCCGATGGGGGTAGGGATGGACCTGTTTGCCGTAAAAAAAGATGGCAGCGAATTTCCGGTGGAAGTGAGTTTGAGTAATTATGAGGACGAGGGCAAGCAATTTATTATTGCTTTTATCAGTGATATTTCCATCCGGAAAAAAGCGGAAGCAGAAATCGAAGAACTAAATAATAAGCTGGAGTCGACTGTAGAACAGCGTACCCGACAGCTTACCGCTGCCATGCAGGATCTGGAGCAATCGAAAGATGAATTGTCAAAGCTGCTGGAACGGGAAAAGGAACTGGGTGAACTGAAGTCGCGTTTTGTTACCATTGCCTCCCATGAATTCAGGACCCCGTTGAGCACGATCCTCTCTTCCGCTTACCTGATTGAACGGTATACCACCACCGAAGAGCAGCCCCGGCGTGAAAAGCACCTCCAGCGGATTGTGTCTTCGGTGCAATTGCTCACCGATATCCTGAACGATTTCCTGAGCGTTGGGAAAATTGAGGAGGGGAAAATCCAGGTGCGGTTCAGCAGGCTGGACATCCAAGAACTGGTTTCCGGTATGGTGCGGGAACTGGAGGTTACTTTGAAAAAGAACCAGGAGCTGGTGTATCATCATGACGGCAATCCGATAGCGGAACTGGATGCCTCGCTGCTGAAACATATCGTTATGAACCTGGTATCCAATGCCAGTAAGTTTTCGGCGGAAGACGGGCGCATTGTTATTGAAACTTCCGGGGCACCAGACCAGGTGCGGCTTTCGGTAAAGGATAATGGTATTGGTATTTCACAGGAAGATCAGAAACATTTAATGGAACGTTTTTTCAGGGCGGCCAATGCCGGGAATATCCAGGGAACGGGGCTGGGCCTGCACATCATTTCAAAGTATACCGAATTGATGAATGGTACCATAACATGCGTCAGCGAACTGAACCAGGGAACGGAGTTTATTATTACATTTGATAAAAGGGCCGCAAAAGCGATCAGCAGTTCAGGAAACATCTGATACAAAATAGCAGGTTAAACAAACAGAAAGCAATCATCTGATGAAAAAAATATTACTGATTGAAGACAATGAAGATATCCGGAATAATACGGCGGAGATACTGGAGTTGTCGAACTATACGGTTATTACGGCGGCAAATGGCAAGCTGGGAGTGGAACTGGCCATAACGCATGTTCCGGATCTCATTATCTGCGATATCATGATGCCGGTACTGGACGGTTATGGCGTATTGCATGCCATTCAAAAGAACGAAACCATCCGGAACGTACCGTTTATCTTCCTGACAGCCAAAACAGAACGCAGCGATTTTCGCAAGGGAATGGAACTGGGTGCGGATGATTATATTACCAAACCGTTCAGCGGTACGGAATTGCTGAGTGCCGTAGACGGAAGGTTAAAGAAAGCCGATTTGCTGAAACAGGAGTTTTCGCCCGATCTGAATGGATTGGACCAATTGCTGAAGCTTTCGGATAATAAGGCTGCTTTGACCGCATTGACCGAAGACCGGGATATCAATAAGTATAAAAAAAAGCAGATCATTTATACCGAGGGGAACCACCCTTCCCGTTTGTACTATGTGCTGAAAGGGAAGGTAAAAACCTATCGTACCAATGACGACGGTAAGGAGCTGACAACGGCACTTTACAGTGCCGGTGATTTTTTGGGATATATTGCCTTGCTGGAAGGAACCGCTTACAAGGACACGGCCGAGGCGCTGGATGCGTCGGAGCTGGCCATCATTCCCCGGGAAGAATTTACGGAATTGATCGACAATAACCGGATTGTAGCCCAAAAGTTTATCCGGTTGCTGGCAAAGAATATCTCTGCAAAAGAGGAGCAGCTGCTGGGGCTGGCCTATAATTCGCTGCGGAAGAAAGTAGCCGATGCTTTATTATTGCTGGAAAAAAAATACCGCCGGGAAGACGAAGATGCTTTCTCCATTACGATCAGCCGCGAAGGACTGGCGGCCATTGCAGGCACGGCCACGGAATCACTCATTCGTACGCTGAGCGATTTCAAAAGCGAAAAACTGATCGATATCCGGGAGGGAAATATCATTATTTTAAATCGCAAAAAGCTGGAGCTCCTGCTCAACTGACGGATGTCCTTTCATGGTTATCAATAAACAGCCTTTGCAGGTGCCGGAGAACCCACTTACCGCCGAGAGGTGGCGCTTTCCGATAAAGTCCTCTTTTTTAGCAGCAGGATCCGGTACCGGATATCACTATAAATAATGCCGGTAAAAAGGACGGCTACAGCAAGAAAAAGAATCCGTGTATGAAACCTGGTAAAGCCAACGCCCCCGGCGATGCATCCCAGGAAGAAAAAGCTGATGATGGCAAAACGTAACTTTACAGAGGTTTTCAACTTTTGCTGTTGCTCGGGCTTCCTGTAAAACAATAACTGCGAAAGTTCAATACCAAGATCGGTAAACAACCCGGTGAGATGTGTGGTGCGCACCACTGCATTAGAGATACGGGTAACCATTGCATTTTGAAGTCCCATAGCAAATAAAAGGATCCCGGCAACCAGCGGTGCAAAACGATGGATGGCAGAAGGTGCCAGGAGTGCCACTCCGGTAAGTAATAGGATTTCTGTAAATACGGGAACCGCGTCGGTATAACGCGGGTGGTTTTTTTGAGTGGCTTCCACAAGGGTATTAGATACAAAAGCACCCGAAAGAAAGGCAAGGATATAGAGGAGGAAAATTCCTGCGGTTTCAAAATCCTGCCTTATTACGTCGTCTGCAAAATAGGCAAAATGCCCCGTTACATTTGTAGTAAGCACTTTTACGGAGAAAAACCCCGTTACATTTACAATGCCTGCTACAAATGACAACAACGAAGCCAGTTTGAGGTTATGAACGGGCCGGCGGGCCTTTCCCTTGTGTCTGAACATAAAACCTGCGCGATATCGATAAAGCTAATAAGAACGAATGTAGCAAACTTCGGGCAGCCTGCGCTCTTTGAACCTACTTTTGTGGATTGCCCGAGCGTTTTATCTGGTCCAGTAAATAATGATTAAATTCTGATTTGAGCCTGGCGAACTGCTTTTCCATTTGCAAAAGATCGTTGTGCAGCAGGCGGATCCGGCTTTCGAAGAGTTTTTCATCCTGTTCTGTAAAATGCCCGGTACCTGATGCTTCCAGTAACTTGAGATCGTCGCGGAAGATACCGATCCGTTCGTCATTCCGGATCAACTTGTTGAGCAGGAGTTCGATGCCTTCCAGCAGGTTCCGGTTAAAATGGGTTCTTAATACCTCAGATAACCGGTTTTTCATAATGATGGATTCCTCCATCATGAACGTTACCGCCCGTTTCCAGGTATCGCATTCGTATTGTATCTGTTGAAATTTCGGGTCGTTCATATTATTCTAAAAACTTTTTTTAGTAATAAAAGCCATGTTCAACAGAACACGGCTCATTGAGCAGGCTTAGCCCTGCTTACACAATAGCAATTGGTCTGGCTGTATGGTCCCGCAACATTTTTGAAGCGGGGCGCTGGGATTGATATTCCATTCAGAATATATTTTATTGATCAGGAATCAGCCGGTTTACACTTGCATCCGGCCGCTGTTTGTTTTATTACGCTTAGTATACACAGGCCGTGGTTTGTGCGTCTTCCGGAACTCCTGTTGTCTTACATAAATGAATGGTTAAAATACCGGCATCGTATTGTATGTGAAAGAACAGGGTACTTACATCGGGAGGCAGTACAATATCCCGGTACAGGTACCGGTTGTTGAACTCATGCAGGCGGTAGCTGGTCCCGGCCGCCAGTCCCTGATTCTTGTTTTCGGCAAAAATGGTCAGGATCTGCTTGTTGGCCTGTATGATAAAGTTTTCCTTTTTCAGTCCCGGGGCCTCCAGGTCAATCTTATAACCGTCTTTCAGTTCGGTAATATTTACCCGCGGAGGAATCGTTTCAGTATCCACCGACTGCAGGATTTCGGTAATGCTGCCGGCATTCACGGCTGGTACGAATCCTCCGGGATAGGCAGCCTGTTCTTCATTCCTCAAATGATCTGTTTTCATTACTGCTTGTTGTATTTAAAATGCTAAAGTAGACCTGTTGCGCTGGTGAGGCAATGAGCAGGATTAGCGCCCTTACTGATTTTTGTCATCCCTGCATCGCGCGATGTATATGCGGCAGATGCATTGGATTGCATTTGTTTGCGAAACTTGTATGCCGAACGGTTAATGTGCAATGAACACAGGAGCCACATGACCGCGAATGATGCTGGTAATAAAGCTTTCCCTGAACGAAGCAGACAGCGCAGAACGCCCGAATGCCCCGGTAACCAGCAGCGGGTTGCGGAAGCATTCGACCCAGGTGCTGAAATGCTTTTCCGAGTCCCAGTGCAGTTTCAGGATCCTGACGTTTGTGAAATGTGCAAGGGCATATTCCGTTAACAGCTGAAGCTGCGGGATACTGTCACTGTCTTCTTCCTTCACATAAGCAATCCGCACAGGCAGTTCCCGGTATTGCGGAAATAATAAACAGCACTGTTTTAAGGCATGGATACTTTGCGGGCTGCCATCATAGGCTACCAGGAGATGCTCGGTAGCAACTGTGTTTTCCGGAATAGCAAGTACCGGGCAGGCTGCCCAGCGCAGCAACTGCTGCATATAGCTATTGGGCTGGTTACCGCTGATACCTGCATAAAGTAATTCCTGACTGAAGAGCAGCAGGTCTGCATACCGGCTTTCCTGCTCCCAGAATGACTTTTGCCAATCGGATTTGGTTTTTTCAATGGCCTGGGAGGGTATGTCGCAGCTCCCGCATTGATCCATAAACAGCTTCGGCTCCCGGCTATGAAAATCCGGGGCGCCGCCGGCTTCCGGCCGGTGCTCGGTTATACTTCCGGCTGCCGTAAAAAACAGCCCTTTCACCTGTATGGCTTCCTGTTTGCGCAGGGCCTTGATCCATTCAAAGGCGCCTTGCGGATAATGATTTTCATCGCATACAAAAAGTATCTTTTTCATAAAAATGCTGTTGGCGTTCTGCCGGAGGCGGGGCCCCTTTTTACCTGCAAACTACGGTTTAAAACAAGCCGGTTACAATGACGGATATTGGCCGCACCGATGATTGCGGTCAAAGCTCCGGTGCCAAACACGGTAACAGAACGGGGGCGCGATCAGGAACCATATTTTTTTTAAAAAAACTACCACTGTTTGTGATTGGATTTTGAATTTTACCTATATTTGCAACCCCTGCCGCGGCAGTGATCTGGAAACAGCGCCGCAACGCAGTTTAGTTCTTTTGTTTGGTAAACAGGATCTTTGTTTTTTTAAAGGTATGGATAACCAATCCAGGGCCGCTAAAAAATCAAGAAGATCTGCATATAAATGCCCGGGTGGCGAAATTGGTAGACGCACTGTCTTCAGGTGGCAGCGTTCGCAAGGATGTGCTGGTTCGAATCCAGTCCCGGGCACCGGAAGGCCTTACAAGTCATTGATTTGTAAGGCTTTTTTCATTTAAGCACCGTCGAATTTCTTCACTTTTTTACGCTTCCTACCGCTATTTCTGACAGAAAAATGACAGGCGGTATGACAGACTTTTTTTGCTTCCGTATTTGGGGATATCCCCCCGGGTTTCCAATTCCAGCCTGATCGTTTTACTGGAAAACGCCGATGCATTATTACGCTCGATTTAAGCGGGTCATTAGGGCTGCTGCAAAAGATAGATATTTTCACAGGAACCCGATGAAAATGTAAGCGCAATTATAAATCCTTCAACGGGCATGAAAAAAAATGGAGGGTGATGATGGTGTCTGGTTACTACAAACGCCCTGCTGCAACAAGGATTTGGGGCGGCGGCCATTTTTGTTCAGCTATATCTGTTTCAATGAGCAAATCTTTTCCGGCAATGTGGTCATGAATTAAAGATGTATGGATTATTTACAGACTAGTTGATCGGATAGGGTCCATCCGTAAAGCGCTCTGCATGATATCCTTTTGAGCCGGTTAATTGTGCAAGCGGGCTGCGTAAATTTTCTCCTGCGTTTATACGCGCTATTACGTAGGCGAAATCATATTTGGGTTCCCAACCCAGGTCTTTCCTTGCTTTCTCATTTACATATACCCGGTCTATGCTTTGGTGGATCTTCCATCCGCGGTGGCTATACGCTGTTTCATAAGCCGGTACGGTGCGCAGTACTACCTCCGGCGCATTGTGGCGCAGGGCAGGCAGATCTGCCGGGCAGAACGGTGTTGTAGCACTGATAATATAAACGCCCCACCCGATGGAGGGAGCCTTTTCTGCCGCCAGCAAATGTGCATGTACCGCGTCTTCCAGCTCTACTCTTCGAAACAGAAACTCGTTGGCCTTCAGGTTCTCGTCCGGAAAAGTTTCCCGCATATGTTTGTCGTCGTCTTTTTCAGGAAAGAAACGGGAAGTGCGAAGTACCAGGCAGGGCAGACCGAAATTTCTGTAGAAGAGCTGACAAAGATCTTCCGCTGCTTTTTTGGTTACCCCGTAAATATTTTTGGGCTGAGGCTTTACGTCCTCCGTAATCCAGGCCGCAGGCGCTCCGGGAGGCGGCACTAATGCATCTCCAAAAACACTGGTCGTACTGGTAAAAACAAAAGCCTGCACGCCGGCGGCTACTGCTTCCTGCAAGAGGTTAAGCGTGCCCGTAATATTGGTATCTACGAATTGCTGCATAGTATGCGTGGCCACATGGGGCTTATGCAGGGTGGCCCCATGTAAAACGGTGGTTACTCCTTTCATGCACTCTCTAACGAAGGAGCGGTTTTCAATGGAACCTACATGAGTAGTAAATGCCGAGGGGCGGATATCCAACCCGATCACTTCAGCAGAATGTTGCCTTAATGTGCGTACCAGCGCTTCTCCAAGATGACCGGCGCTGCCAGTTACCAAAACGTTCATATGCCCTGTTTTTTAGGAATGCTGCAAAAATGAGGAAAAATCCCGTTCCCGGTAGGACAATTGTCCCACCCAGTGTTCAGCACTGCGAGATGTGGGCAATACTACGTTGGGCGGGGACCGCTCCTGGATCCATTGGCATAGGTTTGGTGAAGGATCAGCATTTTCCAAAAATTTTGCGCAGCCCGATAATAAAATTTCCGGCCCGTGCGCATATATCCTTTTGCAAAACCGTTTACCAAAACCAGGAGCGTGTTGGAATGAAGACCCGAAAGGATATTCTTATTTCTTGCAAGGGAAAGCAGGAACCAGCCACGTTCGAAAACCCTGGCAAGAACCAGATGTTTCGGGTTGTGCGATACTTCGAAAAGGTTTTAAAGGGACCTTATTCATAGCGCTGGCTTCGTTCGATGGATTGGCTTGCGGTGTATAAAGCATTTTCTCAATGGTTTAGGGGCTTGGTAAGCGCATCCTTTTGGATACATAGGCCGCCGTATCACAAACCAATTCATACCACTTTTCGTTGCCGGTACGGGTATACACATCAAGAAGTCCCTGCATTAATTTATGAAAAGTATAATAAGGAGCCCAAACTCGGCCGGATTTTTCTTCCAGCGTATCAAAAACTTTTCGGGGAATGCGCTTAAGTAACCATTGCCTGCTGGCATTTATACAACTCGTCAATCATGTAGTTGCACAGTTTATAAAAAGACTAAACGGATACATCCTGTTATAAGAACAGCGCTTCTTAAAATACGGGATAGCAGCATATTTATTTTACCAGACTTTACTTTTGATATAGGCATTTTTAACTGCGGATTTTTGACTTTTTATAAGCATTAATGTAAACCAATACTATGCCCCTTTGGTTTAAATGTGTCGGGCTGTAAGTGTTATATACCGGATGGTTTTTAACTTTATGGTATACCAGGCCCGTTCTGCATAAAAGTAGTGATTAGTCGGAAGGGGGCGGCGTAAGTCGGTTTTGTATAAAATAAAGTCGCCTTTATGTAAAAAAAATCGATTTGAAGGTTCCTAGATTTGCAGGTAGCTTTTGCCAGCAATAAGCGAGGCTGCTTGCCACTATAAGTTTTAAGCCGAGTAAACAAATCGCTCTCATTTAAGAATGAATGGAAGGTGAAATACGAATCAACGCATATTGATAATTATGAACAGACGCTTATTAATTAAACAGATGGGAATGGTATTCTCCGCTCTTGCTGCTTCGGATCTGAGTAAAGCAGGTGGTTTTTTTAATGACCTGTCTGGAAATGAAAAAATATTGACCGGTCCATTTAAACCTACCTGGCAATCGCTGCAGGGTTATAAAGTACCCGATTGGTACCGCAATGCCAAGTTTGGTATCTGGGCACATTGGGGGCCGCAATGCCAACCCGAAGCCGGAGATTGGTATGCCAGAGGAATGTATGAAGAGGGCAGTCATCAATATAAGTATCATTTACAGAAATACGGGCATCCATCTAAATTTGGTTTCAAAGATGTAATTAACGAGTGGAAGGCTGATCAATGGAATCCGGAGGAATTGGTGGCGCTTTATAAGAATGCAGGTGCGAAGTACTTTTTTGCAATGGCCAATCATCACGACAATCTTGACTTATATGATTCAAAATATCAGCAGAGCTGGAATGCTCTAAAAGTAGGCCCAAAGAAAGATATTATCGGAGGCTGGGCTAAAGCAGCTAAAAATAACAGCCTGCCTTTCGGATGTAGTATTCATGCGGCGCATGCCTGGCGCTGGTTTGAAACGGCACAGCGGCATGATAAAAACGGGGATTTTGCCGGGATTCCTTACGATGGCAACCTTACCCGGAAGGACGGGAAGGGAAAATGGTGGGAGGGGCTGGATCCACAGGAGCTGTATGCGCAAAATCACCCGCTGAGCAAGGATAGCTGGAACAACGGCTCTATACACGGGCAATGGCATTGGGGTGAAGGAGTGTACCCGCCTTCAAAAGCGTACATGGAAAAATTTGTCAATAGAACCATTCAGCTGATCAATAAATACGAGCCCGATTTACTTTACTTCGACGATTCCCAGTTGCCTTTTTGGCCCATTAGCGATGCGGGATTGCGTATTGCTGCCCATCATTACAATAAAAGCTTAAAAAAGTATGGTGAACTCCGGGCGGTGGTAAACGGTAAGATCCTTGATGAAAACCAACGTAGGGCATTGGTTTGGGATATTGAACGGGGACAGGCGAATGATATATTGCCGGATGTATGGCAAACAGATACCTGTTTGGGAAACTGGCATTATGATCGATCGGTTTTTGACAGAAAAGCGTACAAAACTCCGGAGATGGTGGTACAAACGTTGGTGGATGTTGTTAGTAAGAACGGCAATTATTTACTAAATGTGCCTGTTCGCGGAGATGGGAGCATAGATGAACTGGAACGTAAGATCGTTGGCGAAATTACGGGATGGATGAAATTAAATAGCGAAAGTATTTACGACACACGGCCGTGGAACATTTATGGCGAAGGGCCATCTACACAGAATCAGGCGAAACTAAACGGACAAGGTTTTAATGAGGGAAAAATAAAGTTTTCAGCGGCAGATATCCGTTTTACACAAAAAGGGCAAACCTTGTATGCTACCATCATGAAGTGGCCTGAAGACAGAACGGTGTTGATCAAAAACCTCGGGTCAATGTCACCTTTATATCCGCAGAAAGTCAACCAGGTTACCTGGCTTGATTCGGGGGTGTCCTTGGAGTTTGAAAAACAGCAGGACGGGTTATGGGTTAAGTTTCCGGAAAGACCCCCTCAATTTGCTTACGCTAATGTTTTAAAAATTGTTTAATTATCTGTATAACTGGTTTTTGCCCGCCTTCATATTGCTGCAAACATTGTAGGGTTAAAACCCGTAGTCAGAGCGCTTGTGTACATAAAATGAAAAGATATTGCCTGGCCCTTGATCTTAAGGACGACCCTGAGCTTATTGCGGAATATGAACAATGGCATCTGCCTGAAAATAGCTGGCCTGAAATTGGCGACAGTATCAGGGCATCGGGTATTCATTCCATGGAAATTTACAGAACGGGTACCCGCCTGTTTATGATCATGGAAACTTCCGATCGGTTCGATCCCGGAAAAAAAGCGGAGCAAGACGCCTCAAACCCGTTTGTACAGCGGTGGGAGGATTTGATGAGCCGGTTTCAGCAACCCTTGCCCTGGGCGGCGGCAGGTGAAAAGTGGGTGAAGATGCAGAAAATATTTCAGTTATAAGTTTGTTTAAAAACTGCGGATGGTTGATACGGTCTTAAATGAAATGATTGTTATTGCAGTATTCGGTAGGTGTTTGATTGGTGATCTTTTTAAAAACCCGGAAAAAATAAGGCAGGTTTTGAAAACCGGTTTCCTCTGCTATTTGGGCAAAGGTTAGGTGCTTCGTCATCATCAGGTATTGTGCTCTTTCAATTCTTTTGCTGTGAAGATATTCCAGGGGTCTTTCTCCTGTATGTTTCAAAAATATCCGGGAGAAATAGTCAGTTTGCAGGTTTGCTCTTTTTGACAACTGTTGTACGGTAATCGGCGAGGCCAGGTTGATCTGGATGTATTGCATAGCATCCAGTATAACTGAAGGGATGGCTGACGGATGATCCTGCTGCCGGTCTGCCGGCGATAAAAATCTTGAAAGCAGCTGCAGCAGTATGCCCTGTGTTTCCATAAAAACATCCAGGGGTTGTTCGTTGTTTAGCTTTTGATATTCCCTGTAGAAGACATTTTGCTCATATACCTTCGGGTTATCGGACCGGTATATCTTCCTGTGGGGATTGATTTTTAACAGTTGTTTAAAACATGCAGCCGTCAGATCGTTGGCCTTGATTTTAACAGGGCTGCGGCGATGCTGGAATAGAGAAATACCCGAAGCGGAGTCTTCAAAAAGATGTATAAAGTACTGGCTTAGTTTTTCGGCACACTCCAGGTTACAAAGCGTAAAGCTGGGGATAATATACAGGTAGCCGCTTTCCAGTCTTATTTTCCTGAAGTTACCGGAGATATAACCTTCACCCTCGTCAATATAATAAATCCGGATATACGGGCTGATCACATTCTGGTAATTCCATTTTTTATCAAGTATTACATGATCTACATGTAAAAGTGAGTAATTATGGGTTAAAACTCTTCTGGCCACCTTTATAAAGTTAAATGATAGTCGGATTTGTATATTGGAAAGTCGTTTCAATATACCCGCAAAAAAAAAGCACCCTGTAAATTTACGTTCTTATAAAGGTACTAAGTATACGTTTAGCGATGACTTGCATTTTTTTTCTTGTTATAGTGGTTCATACAATGGCGGGTTTATTGAAGTTGCCGGGAATCAGGGTTGTGAAATTTCCTGAAGCTTTTCCGGGTTACTGTATGGTACTGTTCCTGTGTTCTGTTTATCGCGCCATGATCAGGTAATAAGTGGAGTAAGGTAAACGGTGGATGGTGATAAATTTATTACCCGGAAATTCAGGAAGTGTTGGGGAAGGGGTAGGAACAACCTGATAATAATGGCCGGTGTTACTATAGCGCCTGATATTTGCGGAACATTTTCTGTAAGTTGCAACAAACACATAAACGGGCACTTACATTAATAAAAATGAGCCATAATGTTGATCGTTTATAAAGAAAACTGATTGAAAAATTGTTGAAATGAAAAAGAAGGATATAGTTGCTTTGTTTTCCATGTTTGCCATGCTGGTAGCTAAACCGGGAAATGCACAACCGCTTAAGCTATGGTATGGCAAACCTGCAACGCAATGGGTAGAAGCGTTGCCCGTAGGTAATGGGAGAATTGGTGCTATGGTTTTTGGCGGGGTGGAAAATGAACTATTGCAGCTTAATGAGAGTTCGTTATATAGCGGGGGACCATTGCCAAAGCAGATTGCTCCCGGGGCTTCTGAATACTTACCTGAAATACGAAAAGCGCTGTTAGAAAATGAAGATTATGGGACGGCTGACCAGCTGACAAGAAAAATGCAGGGACCGTTTACCCAATCTTATATGCCCCTGGGCGATTTGAAAATAACCCAAAATTTTGGAGGTAAAAGCGCTACAGCCTATTACCGCGATCTCGATATAGAAAGCGCCGTTGCAACCACCAGGTTTCAAGTGGACAATATTGTATACACCCGCGAGGTATTTGCTTCAGCGCCGGCAAACGTAATGGTCGTTAAAATTACAGCCAGTAAACCCGGCGCGCTTACATTTAATGTTAGCGCTGTCAGTCCCCTGCAGTCTTCCCAGGCTATGTTTAAAAATGATGAACTGGTGCTAACCGGCAAAGCTCCTGCACATGTGGATCCCAGCTATTATAACCCCAAAGACCGCGAGCACATTATTCAGGCTGATACCTCAGGTTGCAGTGGGATGCGCTTCCAGGCCAGGTTAAAAGTAGTAACCAATACAGGCACTGTAAAGCAGGAAGGCGGGGAACTGGCGGTTAAAAATGCCACCGAAGTCGTATTGTATTTTACAGCGGCAACCAGTTTTAATGGATTCGATAAATGCCCTGATAGCGAGGGGAAAGATGAAAAAGCCCTTTCTCAATCTTATTTGGCGGGCGCTTTAAAAACCGGTTATAGACAACTGTTGCAGCAACACCTGGCTGATTATAGAAAATACTTTAACAGGGTGTCATTAACGCTTGCCGATAGTTTGGGAAACAATAACCCGCAGGCAACGTTGCCATCAGACCGGCGGTTGCTCAACTATTCGAATGGCGCCTCGGATCCTTTTCTGGAAACATTGTATTTTCAGTATGGCAGGTATCTGCTGATTTCCAGCAGCCGTCCCGGATCTCCGCCCGCCAACTTACAGGGCATCTGGAATAAGGAACTGAGGGCTCCCTGGAGTTCTAACTACACCATCAATATCAATACGCAGATGAATTATTGGCCGGCGGAGCTCACCAATCTTTCTGAAATGCATCAGCCCTTGCTCGACTTTTTAAAAGACCTGTCTGTAACCGGTACCCGCACCGCCAGGGAATTTTATGGTGCAAGAGGATGGGCGGCCAATCACAACTCAGATATATGGGCGCTTTCGAATCCGGTAGGAGATTTTGGTAAAGGCGATCCCGTTTGGGCCAATTGGCCATTGGGCGGCGCCTGGCTGGTCCGGCACTTGTGGGAGCACTATAATTATACCGGTGATAAAGTGTTCTTAAAGAAAACGGCATATCCTTTAATGAGGGGGGCCGCAGCGTTTATGTTCGATTGGCTGGTACCAGATGGAAACGGATATTGGGTTACCGCCCCTTCGGTATCGCCTGAAAACAGGTTCAAAGATGCAAAAGGCAAATCTCAAAGTGTTTCTGTAGCCTCAACAATGGATATGGCGATTATTTGGGATCTTTTTACCAATATAGCAGCGGCCTCTAAAATACTGGGCACCGATAAAGCGTTCAGGGACTCCGTTCTGGAGAAGCGCTCAAAGCTGTTTCCTATGCAGGTAGGAAAAAAAGGACAGCTATTGGAATGGTATAAAGAGTTTGAGGAAACGGATCCGCAGCACCGGCATGTTTCACATTTGTTTGGGCTTTACCCCGGGTACCAGATAACAGCCGATGGGACGCCTGGATTTTTTGAGGCTTCAAAGAAAACATTGCAAGTCCGCGGAGACGAGGGTACCGGATGGAGCCGTGGGTGGAAGATCAACTGGTGGGCCCGTTTACAGGATGGGAATCATGCTTATTACCTGGTGAGGCAGCTACTGAAGTATACGGATAACGGGAAATTGGATATGCATAAAGGAGGCGGAACCTATCCTAATTTTTTTGATGCGCACCCACCTTTTCAGATAGATGGAAATTTCGCAGGAACTGCAGGAATGGCAGAGATGTTATTGCAAAGTCATTCAGGATTGATTCATTTATTGCCTGCATTACCCCAGGCCTGGGCAAAGGGCAGTGTCCGGGGCTTAAAAGCCCGGGGTGGTTTTGAAGTAGATATGAAATGGCAAAATGGTAACATTGAACAGGCTCAGATCAAATCCCTGAATGGCAACCAATGTGTTATCAGGTCAGCAAGGCCATTGAAAATAGCCGCAACGGGTGAGGCCGCTCAAAAGGAGGGGGCATTTTATGTGCTGAGATTTAAAACAAAGCCTGGTGGCATTTATCTTTTAATCTGAAAAGGAACCTTTGTAGAGCGTACGTACCGCTTTTGCGATAAATAATGTTGTTGCAGCTCCAATTACCTGCACACGAAGGCTACCGGATTATAGATAGGAACCCTTAAAGAGCCTTCCCGGTCAGGCTTTCAATGATCTTAAATGATAGCAGAAAATTTTTTCCGGCAATCTTTATGCCCGGTTTGGATGCATAAATAATGAAGACAGCTATCGGGTGCGTTCATAGACAGGTTCTGTAAAGCCTTCAGCAGGATTGGTAGCTGCAGCTTTTTTTTTAGATTGCAAGGGAGAAAAGCAAAAATGATATTTTACCCCCCTTTTTTTGACAGTTACCCCCTCTCAGACGCTTGAATATCATTCTAAATTGCAGCAACGATCTTTGTATAATATGCAGCAACGATAGTCTGGTCAACGTACCATTCATGCCATTTGAGAAAAAATCAGGATTGCGCATTGCCTTGGTATCGAATAATGTCATTTATAACCAGCATCTTTTCTTAAGGCCAGATAGTTTATGAATCTTTTTAATGGGTTGCTGCTTTTGCAAAATGTATTTTGAAAAATAATCTAATAACGAGTCCTTGCTAAAGTCAAGTTTTTGATGTATGATCAAAAGAAAATTTCACCTGTCTGGAAAAGTGTTGTTGGTGCTGCTACTGGTCATTCTTAAGGTCTCTTTCCTGTTCGGACAAATTGTCAGGAATACAGCCAGGTTAGCTTCTTTTGCAGATTCGCTGATGCAATCCAATAAGGTTGAGCTACCTTTTGGCCAGGAAACCAGGAACCGATCCTTGCAGTCCATATCGACCGTACAGAGGCTCAACAGCGGAACCGGTAAAATTACTCCTATATATCGGCACCTCATATAATGGGTTCCATGAATATGGGGTTGGCCGGGAATAGGGATTTTACTTCGGACCAGGTAGTGCAATCAATCGCGGGCAATTATTATTATACGAGCATGAAAAGGACAATCATATTAGGGTTTTTATTGACAGTGGTAGTGGGGGTGTTATCTGCACAGCAGCTTAAAGTATATCCGGTGCCCGCATCGATAGTGTACGGGCGGCATAACGATGACTTCACGGTACAGGTGCGTACACCCGGCGGAGAATGGCAGGACCTGTATGAATTTGACGTAAATGTAGATAATGATACCCGGTCAAAAGTTTCGATGGTTAGCTTTGATTTCGATAAAGAGGTGGAGCTGAAAGTAAGATTAAATAACGGCACCCTGCAAAAAGTTAAGATAAGGCCTGATAAAGCAGGTATCACTCCTGTCATTCAAGGCAACCAGTTTACATTCAGGCTCAAAAAACCTCAGAAACTTTCGGTAGAAGTGAATGGTAATAAACTGAACAACCTGCACGTTATTGCCAATGCCATGGTAAAAGATGCTCCTTCGCCCAACGATAAGAATGTAATGTATTTCGGACCTGGCGTTCATAAGCCGGGAGATATTCCAGGTGATGTTTTCGTGATTCCATCCAATACAACGGTGTATATTGACGGGGGCGCATTGATACAGGGGAAGCTGCTTTGCAATAAAGTAGAAAATGTAAAAATTATAGGCAGGGGGATTATCGACCAGGGAGTCAGAGGTGTGGAAATTACCCACTCCCGGAATATTACAGTAGAAGGGATAAAAATAATCAACCCCAGGCATTATTCTATTTACCTGGGCGGTTCTCAAAATGTTACCATTAAAGATGTTACCGCTTTTAGTTTGGGATCCTGGACAGACGGAATTGATATGATGAGTTGTTCTGATGTTACTATTGATGACGTTTTCCTGCGTACTTCAGATGACTGTATTGCTATTTATGCGCATCGCTGGAGCTTTTTTGGAAATACAACGAATGTACGCGTGAGCAATGCCATTCTGTGGGCCGATATTGCGCATCCCGTTAATATAGGTGTGCATGGAAATGTGCAGGAGGAGGGCGATACGATCAGTAACCTGACTTTTAGAAACATTGATATACTGGAACATGACGAAGACGATAGAAGTGCCCAGGGAACAATGGCGATTACTTCCGGGGATAAAAATTATATCAGTAATATACTTTTTGAAGAAGTGCGGATAGATGAAATTGAAGAAGGACAGCTGTTTAGTTTAAAAGTGGTGCTGGATCCCAAATATGGAAACGGTGCAGGCCGCTCTATAGAGCATGTGACCTTTAAAAATATTTTTTACAAAGGTACGCTGCCTAACCCATCTGTGGTTACTGGGTATGATGCGCAAAGAAAGATCCGTAATATACTTTTAAAGAACTTTAATATAAATGGGAAAATAATGCTGAACCCGGAACAGGCAAATATGAAGGTGGGGCCGTATACGGAAGGACTGCGTTTTGAAAGATAAAAGGAACAAAAAATAAAATGCCGGCAAAAAGTAAAAAGCATATAAACTGGTTATACGATCCTAAAGGGGTCAGTAAAGTTTTATTATTGGTTATCGTTGCGATCGGCGTTCACTTGGGCTGCTGTAGTCAACCTTACCAGATACCCCGGCATGTGAAACGTATTGTTTTTATTGGTGACAGTATTACCTGCCAGGGCCAATATATTTCCAATATCGACGCATTCCTTAGCCTGAAATATCCTTACAAACAATACGAATTGATGAACCTGGGGGTACCAGGCGAAACGGTATTCGGGTCTTCAGAGCCGGAACATGCAGGTGGAAGCTCTGCGCGACCCGATGTACACACCAGGCTGCAAAAAATATTAACACAGTTAAAGCCCGATCTGGTAGTGGCCTGTTATGGCATGAACGAGGGGGCTTATAAGCCTTTTAATGAAGAACGATTTCAAAAGTTTAAAGATGGGATCATACGGTTACATGACGCGGTGAAAAAATCCGGTGCCTCCATTATTCATGTAACACCCCCGGTTTATAATGGTAATATATATGGTAATGTGTTGGATACATATGCTGACTGGCTGATTAGCCAGCGGTACACTGCTGAATGGAACGTGATAGACATTTACGGGCCGATGAAACGCTATTTGGAGAACAAACGCAAAGAGCCGGCGTTGCCAGTGGCCAAAGAGGCTATGCATCCCGGAGAGGATTGGCATTTTATTATTTCCAAGGAAATACTGTTATCATTAGGCCAAAAAGAACTGGCCAAGGCCGGTAGTATACAGGATGCGCTGTATTTTGTGCCGGAGCACGATACCATCATGAAGCTGGTCCGTCAACGCCAGGAGATTTTAAAAGATGCGTGGCTGAACCATATGGGATTTAACAGCGCGGGGATGAATAAAGGAAGGCCTGTAGGGGAAGCAATTGCCCGGGCAGCTGTTATAAGCCGGCAGATTACGCATTTCCGGCAGGTGCCGCCGCCTAACCCTTTTGGCCATGCATTGATACCCGATATGATTGCCGATGCCAGCATTCAGGTAATAAATGGCAGTTTTTACTGCTACGCTACCACCGATGGATATGATAATGGATTGAAGACTTCCGGTCCGCCGGTGGTATGGAAATCTGAAGATTTTGTAAACTGGCGTTTTTCTGGTTGCTTATTTCCTTCAGCTTTTGGTCATAAGTATTGGGCTCCCAGTGCAGCTATTGCAGCGCATGGCAAATATTTCCTGTATCCGACTATTAACGGGTTTATGTATGCCGCTGTTGCAGATAAGCCGGAAGGACCCTTTAAGCTGGCTACAGGAAAAGATACATTCTATCTGCCCTATACACCGGCTACATTATTAAAATCGGGAGAGGGCAAGCCACCCCATGGCATCGATGCCGAAATTTTTGTAGATGATGATAAGCAGGCCTATATCTACTGGCAGCTTCGCAAGGCGGCTAAACTTCATGCGGATATGGTTACCGTCGATTCCGCTATCACAATGATTAAAACGCCGCATACGGTATATTCTGAAGGCCCCATTTTCTTTAAGCGAAAGGGTATTTATTATTATTTATATACGGTGGGCGGCGCTGAAAAATACCAGTATGCTTATGTGATGGGCCATCATTCCCCCCTTGGTCCTTTTACCGCGCCCACTGGCAGCAATATTATTTCAACCACCGATTATAAGCGCCATATATTTGGGCCGGGGCATGGTTCGGTATTCAATATACCCGGAACCGACGATTATTATTTCGCTTATCTGGAGTTTGGCCGGGGGAGTACCAACCGCCAAACTTATGTCAACAAACTCGGGTTTAATGCAGATGGTACGATACATCCCGTAAGCCTTACAATGGAAGGGGTAGGCGCATTAAAAAAAACAAAAAGCCTGCACTCTTTACCTGTTGCTGACGTATTTGCATCCAGTGTTCGCCCCAACCTGGTTATTAAACCGGAAGGTGATACACTTTTCAGACGTACCGAATCGTTTGCACCCCAATTTGCCACGGATGGCGCCAATGGTTCCCGCTGGATGCCCGCATCTGGTGATACGGCCAGCTGGCTTATGATGGATTTAGGCAAAGTGCAGCCGGTAAAACGCAGCGATGTTTACTTTGTGCGCCCTACGGCCGGGCATGCTTATATTTTAGAATACAGCGTTGATGCTGATAACTGGATACCCTGCGGTGGACATGCCGATTTGAAAACGCAATCCCCTCATACAGATCAGGTAAAAATAAAGGCCCGTTATTTACGGGTCCGTATCACCGGTGGTGTAAAAGGCATTTGGGAGTGGAACCTGTATTAAAATAAAAAAGCGGATGAAAAAAATATTGCTGGTTATAATATATGTACAATTGATAGCGTATAGCCTTTCAGCGCAGTTTACGGATAAATGGGGTGATCGGGGTAATGGCACTTATGTGAATCCCGTGCTGCCCGGGGATTTTAGCGATCTGGATGCAATAAAAGTGGGTAATGACTTTTACGCCATTTCATCTACCATGCAATTTTCACCAGGCATGGCAGTGCTGCATTCCAGAGACCTGGTTAACTGGCAGATAATAGGGCATGTTGCAGATGATTTAACCCGTATTAGCTCCAGCCTGAACTGGGATAAAATGAATAGTTATGGTAAGGGCGTCTGGGCTGGTTCGATACGCTACTATAAGGAAAGATTCTGGGTGTACTTTGGTACCCCCGACGATGGTTTCTTCATGAGCTCGGCAACCAATCCGGCGGGGCCCTGGGAGCCTTTACATCGGTTATGGAATGTAAAAGGCTGGGACGATTGCTGCAGCTTTTGCGATGATGACGGGCAGTTATATTTTATCGCCACCCAATTCGCCCTGGATCCAAAAAACAACAGGAAATACAATATTCACCTGTTTAAGATGACACCGGACGGGAAACAACTGGTCATGGAGTCAGATACCATCATTTACCAGGCAAACGGCAGCGAAGCTAACAAACTTTACAAGATTAATGGCTTGTATTACCATTACTTCAGCCAGGTTACTTCTGAAGGGCGTGTCATTATGATGCAACGCTCTAATAATATAAATGGCCCCTGGGAAGTCAAACAACTGAATCATGTCGATAGTAAAACAGACAAAGAGCCGAACCAGGGAGGCCTTATACAGCTGGACAATAACCGGTGGTGGTTTTTTACACATCATGGCACCGGTAGCTGGGAGGGCCGGGCAGCAAGCCTCTTGCCGGTTCATTGGGTAAACGGTTGGCCCGTCATCGGAAAGGTTGGTGCGGATACCATCGGCAATATGGTATGGACCGGCCGGAAACCAATCCTGTCAAAATCAGCAAAGATTAAACTTCATACAAGTGATGACTTTTCAGCACAAAAGCTATTACCGCAATGGGAGTGGAACTATCAGCCTCGTGCCGACAAATGGTCATTAACCCAACGCAACGGATTTTTACGTTTATATGCCTTTCAGCCGTTGAATCCAAAAGATACACGAAATATTATATTGCGGGCGGGAAATACGCTTACACAGCGTAGCTTACGCACGACGTCCAACACCGTAACGGTTAAATTAGATATCAGGTCAATGGCTGACGGTCAGTATGCAGGCATTACGCATTTTTCTACCACATCTCACAACTTGCTGGGCGTCAAAAGGGAGCGGGGGGTGCGCCGGTTGTTTTTTAGACAGAATAATGTTGATACAACTGGAATTATCCTTCCTGGTCAATATATTTGGCTGCGATCTCATTGGGATCTTAACGGGGAAAATGTATATGCCTATAGCCTGGATGGCAAAAAATTCGAGGGTTTTGGAGGTAGGTCAACATTAACATGGGGCAGCTATCGCGGAGACAGGATCGGTGTTTTTAATTACAACGTAAAAGAGGAAAGTGGTTTTATTGATGTGGATTATTTTAATTATCAGTACTCCAACTAATACAATAATCATGCACCATTGCAGGGTGGATGCATGAATATTGGGCCACGGGGATAAGATGTGTGTTTTAATATTCGGAATGATAATATCACTAATGCGCCTGTGGCGCCTATTCGTGCATCCGGGGCATTAAATCCTGCAAAAAATAAATTTACGCGTCAGTTCCGGTACTCATTGCCGGTTGTTTCAAAAAGCTGCAAAAAAAATATTATTATTGGTGATCTTATTGAAGGTATGTTTCGGTTTTATAAAGCCTGTTTATTGTTGATTTGTTTATGCGTTACCAAGCTCAACGCTCAGTTGGTCATTAGTAAGCTGGGGGTAAGAGAAGGGCTGTCCAACGAAACGGTTCGTTCTATTTTTCAGGATAGCAAAGGATTTATGTGGTTTGGAACACTTGACGGGCTCAATCGTTTTGACGGATACGATTTTAAGACCTATCATAATGTTTTTGGGGATAGTTCCTCTTTATTGAGTAACGTAGTATATGGAGTGACCGAAGATCGAGTTGGAAATATTTGGCTGGCAACGAGATTGGGTGTGTGCCGGCTTAACCGCTTATACGACAAATTTGCTACCGTTTACTATCGAAAGCCCGGAACCCTGCAATCTGTCAGACTCGACAGGGAGGTTATCAAAACGATTTCTTGTGATCGTTTTAATAATATTCTGATAGCTTCGGAGCTGAGAGGGTTGATGATTTGTGGTAATGCTTCCACAACAGCAATCCAGGTTCCGCTTACAGACAGCCGGAATGCCGCACTGTACAATTATGGAGTACAGGCTTTGTGTTACGACAGATACGGCCGCACCCTGGTTTTTGTTCAGGATAAAGGCCTTTATATGCTTGACTATGAAAGTAACAAGCTGAAGTTATTAAATGCGGGGCTCGGGTATGTAAACGGGATGCTGGCGGATGCTGATAATATATGGATGGCTACCAATGATGGCGTTTATTGTTATAGCCTGGATAACAATGCTTTTACTGCTGTGTTTAATACGGGCAATGGCAAAATACAGTCAAACCTGGTTTTTGCGCTGGCATCAGATAACCAGCAATCTGTTTATGTGGCAACGATGGGCGCGGGCCTTTACATCTATGACAAGGCAACCGGCAAAATGGAACGCATTAGCGGCGGCGATAGCAAAACCGATCTGACAAGTAGTGGTATTTACTCATTATTTGTTGATGAAGGAGCAAGGGTATGGCTGGGAACAAGAAGAGGCGGTATCAATATAGTGGGCAAAGGGCGCAGGCAATTTCAAACGATCAGCCACGAGCCTGGTAATAAGCAAGGCCTTTCCGGGAATTTTATTACATCTGTAGCGGAGTCTTCCACAGGTACCTTATTTGTGGCTACCGAAGAAAATGGTTTAAATGTAAAAGAGCCTGGTGCCGATTACTTTGCCAATTACCAATTTAAACCAGGAGATGTAAATTCCATATCGAGTAATAATGTAAATAATATTACTATTGATCGTGGTGGAAATATATGGCTGGCCACTTATACAGATGGGATCTGCCGTTTTGAGCCTTCCACCCGGAAGTTTAAAAGATATATTGCTATTAATCCTGAGAAAAACCTGGAGAACAAGGTATTTAATACACTATATGAAGACCGGTCCGGAACACTCTGGGCGTCGGCTCTGAGGAGAGGCAATCATTTTGGTGCGTTGTACCGGTATAACCGATCGGCGGATAAATTCGAGATTTTTGACGATCGCCTTTCCGATTTATTCTCTTTGTTGGAAGACCGCCAGGGAAATTTCTGGGGGGGAGGTCTTACCGACCTGGTTAAAATTAATAAGAAAACCCGGCAACACGAATATTTTTACATAGGCCAGTTTATCAGAACCATTACAGATGATGGTCTCGGAAATCTTTGGCTGGGTACAGAAGGGGGCGGCCTTGTGTTATTTGATCGGGATAAGAAAAAGATTAAAGCACGCTATACCGTAGCCGAAGGGTTATCTAATAATAGTATTTTTTCAACCCTGCAGGACAACAACGGGAACCTGTGGTTAGGTACTTTTAACGGACTTTCCAGGTTTAATATCAGCAGCAGAAAGTTTAAGAATTTTTATAGAAGCGATGGATTACAAAGCGACCAGTTTCATTTTAACGCTGCCACTAAACTTAGATCAGGCGCTTTTGTGTTTGGGGGTATTAGCGGTTACAACGTGTTTTATCCGGATAGCATACATTTTTCCAGGCAAAAAGCACCTTTACGCCTCACCGCAATAAGTGTTGACGGAAGAAGACTTGAAAATACACCGGATTATATTATTGATGTATCCAACGGTACCCCCGGCGCTATTGCCGTTCCTTACGACCATGCAGTATTTTCATTCAGTTTTGCAGCGCTTGAGTATGCGGTTCCCAACAAAATATCTTATGCCTACTACATGGATGGGTGGGATAAAGGATGGAACTACAGCGGCCAGACCCGGACGGCAACCTATACACATCTCAGCGAAGGGCGTTACGTATTTCGGGTGAAAAGTACTAATGGCGATGGTAAATGGGTGGAAGAGATTGCCATACCGGTTCGGGTGTATCCTCCCTGGTACCGCAGTATCTGGGCTTATTTGTTTTATTTAAGCGTTTTCGTTGCATTATTCTATTTGTATATAAAATACCGCGCAAGGCAGGCGAAATTATTGTATGAGGTTACCCTGCAAAAGCTGGAGGTGCAGAATCAGAAAGCCGAACGGGACCGGGCAGCAGCCGAGCTGGCCCTCGAGAAGTCGGAGCACGAAAGATATGCTGCTGAATTGGCCAGTGAGCGAACGCAACGGGCTTTGGAGCGGTCTGAAAGAGAAGCTGAAAAAGCGATAGCCGATAAAGAAAAAGAAGTGGATGAACGAAGAGCGGCATTTTTTACGAATATATCCCATGAGTTTCGCACGCCGTTGTCTTTAATAATTAATCCTATTAAGGACATCCTTGATAAGGATGGGATTTTACCGGAGAAGGAAGAGCGCGAGCTAAAGATCGTTTATCGCAATGCAAAAAGGATGCTGAGTCTGACCAATCAGCTGCTGATGTTCAGAAGGGAAGAAACAGGCATGGACCGCATTTATCCTCAGCAGCTAAATCTCTCTGAACTTTGTAAAGATGTATATTTATGCTTTATTTATCAGGCCCGTCAAAAGGAACTCACTTACGAATTGATAAAGCAGGAAACACCGGTCTATATTTATGGCGACAGAGAAAAGCTGGAGATCGTATTTTATAACCTGTTGTCCAACGCATTAAAATATGCGCCCTATGGCGGCCAGGTATATTTTACGCTGAATGAATCGCCGGAGACAGTAACCGTAGGTGTTTCCGACAATGGTCCGGGAATACAGAGCAGTGCGCAGTTAAAGATCTTTGATAAATTCTACCAGGCTAGAGGTTTAGACAATGTTACGCAGCCGGGATTTGGTATTGGGCTTTACCTGGCCAAACAGTTTACCAACCTGCATGGAGGAAGTATTCAATACAGGAATAATGTGTCCGGAGGAAGTCTTTTCCTGGTGGAGCTCCGTAAGGGAATGAATCATTTTCCTAATGATCAGTTCGGTCAAATCAGCGCTTCAACCACTGAAAAAATATCTTTACTTGAAACGTTGAATGAAGAAACAAAAGAAGAGGATCGGGCGCCCATGCTTAGCGAAGTATCTAAACCTACCGAGCATGTTTTAGCTACCGATAAACAGTCTATCCTGGTTGTTGACGACGATGAAACCATCCGTGAATACCTGATCCTGCTATTTTCACCGATGTACCAGGTATACCAGGCAGTAAATGGCGACCAGGGATTTGAGTTAGCCGAACGGATATTTCCCGATATCATTATATCAGATATCATGATGGGAAATACCAACGGCATTAATTTGTGCAGCCAGATAAAGCAAAACCCTGCGCTGAGCCATATACCGGTAATCTTATTAACCGGCACAACCAGCGAAACAATAAAACTCGAAGGAGTGAGGGAAGGGGCCGATGATTACATAATGAAGCCCTTTGATAAAGATCTGCTGCTGGCCAGGGTTGAAAATCTCCTTAAAAACAGGAATAGTATGCAGCGCTACTTTTACAATGAAATAACGCTTCATAACCAGGATGCCAAAATACCTGAACAATACCGGCAGTTCCTGGAAACCTGTATAAAGGTTGTAGAAGATCATTTGGACGACGAACAATTCAGCAGCAGGAAACTGGCATCGGAGCTGGGTATGAGTTACTCCTCTATCACTAAGAAAGTAAAAGCGATTTCAGGACAATCTTTGAATAGTTTTATAAGGTTTATCAGGCTAAGAAAGGCCGCCAGGCTGTTTATTGATACCAATTATAATGTAAATGAAGTAGCCAACCTGGTAGGCATTTACGATGCCCGTTACTTTCGCGAACAGTTTAGCAGGCAGTTTAATATGAATCCATCCGATTTTATAAAAAAATACAGGAACTCTTTTTCAAATAAGTTTACCATAAACAGGGATATATTTAATCAATAAAAATCTTTGTTAGGCCACTCTATGTATCTATGTGGTTAAACAGTACTTCGATATGATGCGTTTTATACCTTTTTTACTTTTTACATTTTTATTGTTTGCCTTTTCCCTGGTGGTCAACGGGCAGTCCTTTATTCATCCCGGTATTCTTCATAGCCGGGAAGACCTGGCACGAATGAAAACGGCCATACAGGCGCAAAAAGAGCCTGCTTTCAGCGGGTACGGGATTTTTGCAAAAGATCCGTGTTCACAATACACGTATAAGATCAAAGGACCGTTAGACACTGTAAGCCGGAATCCTACAGTGGGGCAGGGCATCTATGATAGTGATGCGAATGCCGCCCATCAAAACGCCATCATGTGGGCTGTTACCGGCGATAATCGTTATGCGCAGAAAGCTATTGAAATTATCAATAGCTGGTCCGCTACCTTAAAGGCTATCAGGGGGCGCGATGCGGTACTGATGGCAGGTTTGGGGCCCTTCAAGATGGTAAATGCCGCAGAAATCATTCGTTATACCAATGCAGGCTGGAGTAAGGCTGATATAACAAATGCAGAAAAGCATTTTAAAGAAGTGATTTACCCGGTAATAAAAAATTATGCACCATTTGCCAACGGTAACTGGGATGCTGCTGCATTAAAAACGGCCATGGCCATTGGCGTATTCTGTAACGACCGGGCTATATTCGAAGATGCCTTGCGTTATTATACAAAAGGAGGCGGAAACGGAAGTATATTGAATTATGTCATTAATGCAAATGGCCAGATCCAGGAAAGCGGGCGTGATCAGCCTCATGCCCAGTTAGGAATTGGTATGCTTGCAGAATGTTGTGCCATTGCCTGGAATCAGGGATTGGATTTATATGGCTTTGAAGATAACCGCCTGCTCAAGGGTTTTGAATATACTGCAAAATATAACCTTGGAAATGATGATATGCCTTTTCAGGAGTGGCTGGACAGAACAGGTAAATACCATCATTATACAATTTCCGACAAAGGGCGGGGGGCATTGCGCCCCTTATATGAGCAGGTATATGCCCACTACGTAGGAGTAAAGCGATTGAAGGCGCCTTATGTAGAGGCCGCTGTAAAAAAAATACGCCCGGAAGGTGCTGGCCACCCGGGGGCGGATCATCCGGGGTTCGGTACTTTATTCTTTGCAGGCGATGGCTTAAAAGGTAATGAAGGCGAAAATAAAGTGGATATCCGTTCCTTTGCCCCGGGTGGCTTAATAGCCTCGGGGACAGGGCAGCGTATTGAACTGGAATGGGTTGCCGCTGCTTTTCCCTGCACCTATTCCGTGCAGCGTTCTTCAGATCCTCACGGGAAGTTCCAAACGATTGCTGAAGAACTTATTGACAACCGGTTTGTCGATAAAAACGTGCTGCCCGGCAGGCGGTATTATTATACCGTTACTGAAGAACATGAAGGAAAGCAAAGCCAACCTGCATTTCCACAGCAGGCAATGGCAGGTTTGCCTGCAGGTTGGTTGCAGAAAGACGTGGGTAATATCAAAACTGGAAACACGTTTTTTGATGGCGCACATTTTAGTATAGAAGCTTTTGGCAGTGGAATCGGTGATTCATCAGACAGCTTTCACTACACCTATCTGCCTTTTAAAGGTATCGCCAACCTCTCTGTCAGGATTCATGCCCAGCCAACCTCGCAGTTCTCCATGATAGGTCTGATGATACGCAGCGACACCAGTCATCATGCCCGTTTTGCAGCCCTCACCTTATATCCCGGAAAGACAGCCCAGATTGAAGAGCCCGAGTGGCATACCCGGCTGGAAACCCGCGAACGGACTGCCGGTAAAACCATATTGGCCGGCAAAGGCAGTATCTTATCGGCTCCCGCGGTTAGTTTTGGTCGCCTTACAGGTTATTATTGGCTGAAGCTCGAAAGAAAGCGCCGGCAGCTCGTGGCGTATGCATGCGGTAATGGAAGCAGTTGGGTGGAAATAGGACGTACCAGTCAGCCGTTTGATGATCAATCGCTGATCGGCATTGCCGTAAGCTCGGGGATGCCTAATGCTACGCGTGTTACTATTGATAACATAAAAACTAACGGGAAATAATTGCCGGTCAGGTAAATTGTTTACAATACGATATTTCTTCTGGTCAGGTAGACACAGAGCGTGGTTATGCCGTGATTTGTGTTTCCCCATAGCCGTTGAGCTAAAAATCCATCCAGGTAAAACAAGAGTCGCCTGGAGGGCTGCAATATGAATAATGAATAACCCCGGTGCTAGCCGGGGGAAAGAATACATGGACGGTGCGGCCCCGGCTGGGTCGAATGTTTAATGCTTCGGGCCTTGCGGCTGTGTTAAAAGAGAAGTGCTATGCACATACGAACGTTTCAGGGTCGGGCAGAGGTGTTTGGTTATCTGTTGCCCTGGCGCCGAGGACGATTCATATCCAAGCCCACTGGCCCCCGGAGATCGATCAAACGGGGAGTAACCACTTTCTAAAGCAATGATAGTATTACTGAAGTTGAAGTGTGCGACGCAAGGAAGTTGATAAAAGCGCTGAAGATGATATCATAATAATTCACTCTTCAAAATGGCTCCATGGCTCCGGTTACTTTTATGCTGAGTTGATGGTGGAGGCATTTTAAAAAAAACGGATACAGGCGTATTTATATGCATTGTCTTGTTGAAAATATCATTTTACCCACCTTTTTTTGATATATACCCCCCCTCTTTGCTCATTTCCCCTTGTTATTATTGCATTGTGATTGTTGCCTTTGGAAGGTCTGAAGTTTTAGGCCGGGTTCAATCTGCTTTAATGGATATATAACAACCTGCGCTGAAAAATGGATACAGGAACGCAATAAGATCCCATCATTTCTTAAGTAGGTTTTCAGTAGGCATCTGTTATTTACAGTAATACAGATGACAGGGTATCCATAAGCGGTATCGAAGATGCGGCTTGAAATGACTGACAGTATCCCTATTCAGTAATTGAGGTGATTCACAAATCAAAAATTACAAATGAAAAAATTAACGCGATTGCAAAAAATGATGAGCATTGTAGCTGCTCATATCCTGTTGATCAGTTTTCCCTTCACTGGTTTTTGTCAAACTAAAGTGGTTTCCGGGAATCTTATAGACGCCACAACTTCCAAACCGGTTACGGGCGCCTCGGTTATAGTTAAAGGAACTACGCTTGGTACACGCACGGGAGATGCCGGCACTTTCACCATTAATGTTGGTGACAGTGCTGTATTGCTTATATCCGCCATCGGTTATAAGCAGCTGGAAATGAATGCCGGAGCATCACTGGAAAATATCCGGCTGACTTCCGAGTCAAAGGAGCTGGACCAGGTGGTGGTGGTGGGATACGGCACTCAAAAAAAGACCTCGCTCACGGGTGCTGTTTCAACTGTAGACGCAAAGGTCTTTGCCAACCGCGGGCCACTTGCCAGTCCGCTGGCTGCCTTGCAGGGACAAGTGCCTGGGGTAACCGTTACACGGAGTTCGGCGCAGCCGGGCAGGGAGTCCTGGAATTTCCTGGTTCGCGGTAACTCATCTGTAAATGGTGGTGAACCACTCATTATTATTGATGGCCTGACACTCCCGGGCACCAGTGCCTTAAATACGTTCAACCCCGCTGATATTGAGAATATTTCTTTTTTAAAAGATGCAGCCGCCACCTCTATTTACGGAGCAAGGGCGGCCGGGGGCGTTGTGCTCATCACTACTAAAAGAGCCAAAGCCGGGAAGCCGGTAATCGACTATAACGGGTCAGTATCGCGGAAAATCATCGGTCTGCAGCCAAAGCTTGTTGATATCAATGGCTGGGGGCCGATGATGGAGGAGGCCAGGGTAGCCGACGGTTTTACTAATGCAGACCTTTGGTACAAATACGCCATGCTGGCCCAGTATGCCACCAGTAATGGCATAACGGTAATGACAAGGCCCGAGGCGGCGCAGGCGCTGGCCAACCTGGGGTTGGAACAGGCAGGCTTTTTTACTGACGTAAGGGATTTTGTTTTCTTCCCCGGAACGATGCAGGATTTTATGTTTGGTAACGCCACTTCAAACGAGCACCAGCTAAGCATTTCAGGCAAAAATGAAAAATCGGGCTACCGTATTTCATTAGGTTTTTTAGATGACGGCAGCCTGTTGAAAGTAGGCAATAACGCTAATAAACGGTACAATATAAGGCTAACCCACGATTATAATTTTTCTTCCAGGCTTAACCTGCAAAGTAATATTTCCCTTGAAAAGAACGATATTATTCAGCCTTCAAATATCGGAGCGGTTATGAATAATGGCATACAGCCCGGCATGCCTTCAAACGGTTTGGGCAGTACGGGTAAGCCTTATGTATGGGGTTCGGGTATTGCCAATGCTTCCACGGTTGCGATAGCCAATTTTGGAGGAGATAATAAGGAGTTAAACACGGCCATCAACACCAGTTTTAACCTGACCTACACTTTTAACAGGCATTTAAAGGCTGTAGGTACCGCAGGATACTATTATAAAGTAACAGATTACAAAACCCTGGAAAATGTGATCAGCTGGTATGATTATGCGGGGGCAAGCAATGTTTCCAACCTTTCTCCGTCGGGCCAGGGTAGAAGTTTTTATCAAAGATCTAACGCCAAAGATGCTTATTACAATTTAAGTTCTTACCTCGAATATAGCAGGAAGTTTAATGCCAACCATGACCTTAAATTGATGGCGGGTACGCAATATGAGCGACAGGAGTACAACCGGTTTTTTGGACGGACACTCGATATTGTACCTGGCGTTCCCCCATCTTTGAGCAATAGCTTTGGCGATCCTGCATCGAAATCTGTTGCAGAAGCTCAATATCATTCAGCCCTGGCCGGGTATTTTAGCCGCCTGAATTATACATACCGGGGCAGGTATCTTTTTGAAGTCAATGCCCGGTACGACGGAACCTCAAGGTTTATTGAAGATGACCGCTGGAAATTCTTTTACGGCTTTTCAGGAGGCTGGCGCATTTCGAAAGAGGCATTCATGAAAAACATAAAGATGATTAATGATCTGAAACTGCGGGCTTCCTGGGGTAATGTGGGTAACCAGGGTGGCATCAGCCTGTATGAATACACACAGTTGCTCAATCTTAGCTTTTCTACCGGTGCAGGTCAGTCCGGATTCCCGATCCTGGGTACAAGCCCCGCTGTTAGGATTACACCAGGTGGTCTGGTAGCCCTGGACAGAACCTGGGAGCGCGTTACCACCGGTAACCTGGCCCTTGATTTTGCTTTATTAAACAACAGGCTGGGTGGTACGGCTGAATTGTTTCAAAAAAATAATAACAATATGCTGATTGCCCGAACGTATCCGGCCGTATTGGGTGTAAATGCACCCGCAGGAAATAATGGTCGGCTGGAAACCAGGGGATGGGAGGTTTCTTTAAACTGGAGCGACAAGATGGGCGCGTTGAGTTATCATATCGGAGGTAATATGTCCTCATACAAAACCATGCTTTCCGATTTTGGAGGCCAGAAAATCATCGGCTCCGGTAACAGGGGCCTGAATAATGCAGTAGAAGGATATCCTATAGGGTCGTATTTTGGGTTGGTATATAATGGCCGCATACAGACGGAAGAACAATTAACTGCTTACAGGGCATTTATTACAGGGAATAATATCAATATGCCTGCCGGGCCCGCCAGCTCGCAGGCGAACAACCGGCTGTCGCTGGGTGATAATATGTTTAAAGATGTTAATGGCGACGGTAAGATAACGTTTCCCGAAGATGCTGTCTTTTTAGGTACAGACGATCCGCGTTTTGCCTATTCTTTCAACGCAGGGCTTGGCTGGAAAGGGTTTGATCTGAATATGATTTTCCAGGGTGTGGGTAAAAGAATCATTGTTCGTGATGGAAGCTGGCGCGTTCCGGCAGGTACCATCTTCCAGGCTCAGAATGCAGCATATGCACATCAATGGTGGACCCCGGAACGAACGGATGCCTGGTTGCCGCGCATCTCGTCTACCGGCACGATTAATAATTATAACTATTTCCCTTCTGATTGGGTTGCCGAAAACGGAGCGTATCTCCGGTTAAAAAACCTGGTATTGGGATACACGTTGCCGGCCGCCCTGACGCAAAAAGCCAGCCTGCAAAAAGTGCGGGTATACTTCGCCGGTAATGACCTGTGGGAGACTTCAAAAATCAGGGATGGCTGGGATCCTGAAGCTTCAAGAAACGTAGCAAATTCAGGCGATGGCTCTAATAATGGTGTAAGCACTTTCAGCGCCCGATACCCCTTCTATCGATATCTCACTTTTGGCCTTAATCTTACTTTCTAAATCTGAAACATTATAATAATGAAAATGGTAAAAGTTATATATACCCTGGCTTTGATAACGGTGTTGTCCTTACAGTACAGCTGCAATAAGCTGCTCGATTTAAAGCCGCTTAACGAAATTTCAGACGCAGACTACTGGAAAACGCCAGAACAATTTAAATTGGCAGCGAATGAGTTTTACACCTACCTGCTCACGTTTGGTAATGTATTGTATGATGGTCCGCATTCGGATCTCAGGAGTGATTTCTCGCTCGCCAGGAACAATTTTGGCAACGGTACTAACACCGTGCCTCAAACAGATGGTAGCTGGAATGGCGGTTATGCCCGGCTGAGAGCTATTAATTACCTGCTGCAGAAGGCAACTGCTTACGGCAATCCCGCCGAGATAGAGCGTTACGTAGCGGAGGCAAAATTTTTCAGGGCCTATGTATATTTCGACCTGTTACAATTATTTGGCGGTGTTCCTATTGTTACCAGTCCGTTAGATATTAATGCCGGGGCATTACAGGCACCCCGGAACAGCCGGGATGAAGTGATAGACCAGGTCGTAAAAGATCTGGAAGAAGCCATAGCAATGCTTCCGCTTGAAACTGCGATCAATGCCTCAGATAAAGGCCGCATCAGTAAAGGCGCTGCGCAGGCTTTCCTGGGGCGCGTAACCCTCTATGAAGGTACCTGGCAGAAATTCAGGAATAACAGCGCCCGCGCCAATACCTTGCTGGATAAGTCCATTGCCAATAGTGATGCTGTTATAGCCAGCAATCTTTACCAGTTGTTTGCACCAGCAGCGTTGGGCGACTCTGCCCTTAAGTATTTGTTTATTCTTGAAGATGAGCGGTCGAACCCTGCCAGCATTGGCAAGTCGGCCAATAAAGAATATATCCTGGCCAACCGGTATTCCTTCACACAAAGGCAGATCAGGAATAACGTTACACATACCTGGCTGGGTGCGGGCACCACCGGGAAATTTGCCCGGTTGTTTCTCTGCCAGGACGGCTTGCCTGTTGATAAATCTCCTTTGTTTCAGGGCGATGCTTCCACCAGGTCGGAATACACCAACAGGGACAACCGCATGCGCTATACCATGATGATCGATTCTAACTATTACTGGGATAATGAAAACCCCGGTTCCCGCATCAACTGGACGGGCGATGCGGCCGATATCGCGAACTCGCGCGGGCGGCATAACGGCGCTTCGGGTACCGGCTATCAAACCCAGAAATGGGCATCAGAAAGAAGGTTAAATGATAATGAAGAAGGATACGACTGGCCGGTGATACGGCTGGCAGAAGTGTATTTAAATTATGCTGAGGCCATTTTTGAAAGGAACGGGTTCATATCGGATGACGATCTTAATAAGTCGCTCAACCTGGTAAGAAACCGGGTCAACAAATCCATGCCTAAACTTAGTAATGCCCTGGTAGCGGCCAATGGATTAGACATGCGTTTTGAAATAAGACGGGAAAGGGCCATTGAGCTATGTCTGGAAGGCTTCCGTCTTGATGATCTGAAACGATGGAAAACCGCGGAAATCGAAATGCCAATGAATGTTACCGGAGTAAAATGGACCGGTACCAGGTGGCAAACCCGTTATACCGTTAGCGGTGGTAATGCCCCCTTTCCCCTGGATGCCAATGGAAACCTCATTTTTGAAAGCGGCAGGGTATGGGCTGAAAAGAATTACCTGCTGCCGCTGCCCAGCCAGCAGTTACAGCTCAACCCGAAACTGGAGCAAAACCCCGGGTGGTAAAATTGATCCTTCAGAATATAAAATAAGATAATTATGAAAATCAATCAGATGATACTGAAGACGATGTAAATCTTTATTCCATCCCGATGGCTTTCGGGACCATTTGATAACTCCAAATACATATGAAAATGATTGCAAAACTATTACCCGGTTTATTGTCCTTGATGATAAGCTTTACAGCCTGCAAAAAAAATATGCGGGCAAATGACCCTGAATCATTGTTGGCTGCTGTTAACTCCAACACGGCGCCCGAACTGATGCCGGTAGATACCACGCTACCCGGCTACATCAATGACGATTTCAGCAAAATGGATACACTGAACTGGAATGCCCCCTCGGGCAGGCTTGAAAATGGGAAACTGGCAGCAACCATGTGGCTGCAAAATGCAACGGTTCCGTATTACCGTGGTGATTTTAGCCGGAAAAACGGGCTTGTTATCAATAAAGCCAATTTTCCCGTAATCGCCATCAAAATGAGAAAACCGCCCCGGTCCAATTTCTTTTTCGATACCAATCTCGGCTCCTATAATAACCGCAACAATAACCACACCGTTATCAAACAGCCGGATGGCAGCAATATCTACTACTGGGACCTGCGCTATGGCGGGCTGGGCAGTAACCCCGTTCCGGATGGCGATGTGTTCCTGTGGCGTTTCCAGTTTAAACTGGCAGAAGTTGAATTAACCAGGGCACAACTGGCAGCAGGCGATATCGGCTACACCGTATCGTGGATAAAAAGTTTCAGATCGGTGGAAGATATGCGTGCGCAACTGAATATTCCCACGCCGCCTGCCTATTCTTTTATTAAAAAAATCAAACACCCCGGGCTGCTGCATTCCCAAGCGGATCTAAACCGTATCCGCTCTTTGGTGTTGGAACAAAAACCGAATGCCTATGCCTGCTACCAGTTGCTGAAAAATGATTATCGCTCTCGTTATGATTATCAGCTGAGAGGCCCGTTCACCTATTTTACAAGAGATAATAATATAACCGTAGACGGGCTACGGGGCGGCGCCGTGAAAGGGCTTGTAGAACGCGATGTGCTGGGCGCCTATTACAATGCCCTGATGTGGTACATCACCAAAGACACATTACATGCCCGCAAATCGGTGCAGATATTAGAGGCCTATGCCAATAAGGCGATTGGTATTGTGGGTGCCGACGCAGAACTAAATGGATTGTATGGCTTTATTTTGGCCAATGCCGGAGAGATCATGCGGTACACGTACAATCAATGGCCTGAAGCATCGGCGGTGCAATTCGGCAAAATGTTACAGCAAGCATTCTACCCAACCCTTCGGAATTTCAGGCCCTATGCACATGGGAACTGGGACATCATTTGTATGAAAGCCCTGATGGCTATCGCCGTTTATACGGAAGATGTGGATATGCTCAACCGCGTAGTTACTTATTTCTATCATGGAGAAGGAAACGGAAGCATCAATCAGTACGTGGTGTCAGATGCCGGCCAGCTGCAGGAAAGTAACCGCGATCAGCCTCATACCACGTTGGCGCTGGGCTGCCTTTCTGAATTGTGTGAAATTGCCGAAAACCAGGGCATCCCGTTATATGAAGCCTCCAACAACGCCATCATGCGCGGGTATGAATATACGGCAGCATACAACCTGGGTAATGAGGTGCCGTTTCGTACCTGGTACGATTATCATGAGCGTTATAAAGACTATACACCGGAATCTATTTCGGCCCGTTCCACCAATTTCCGTTCTGTCTTTGAAATCGCGTACAATCACTATGTGGTGAAAAAAGGGCAAGCGATGCCTTATACAGTGCAGGTATTGCAGCAGTTAAGGCCGGAAAAGGCGCCCGCCGGCGCGGATAATCCCGGATATGGTACGCTTCTTTTCAACCGTTGGGAATAAGACAGATGGACGGAGCGGATGTTCCGGAAATATTACGGCTCACACAAAATAAAAGGATGCCTTTCGCCGGCGGGCCGGTAATAATAAACCGACATCAATTTTATTGAATGCATCCAACTGGTTTGTGGAGGCACAAACCTTAGCATAGCCTTGGCCAGTGTCTCCACTGGCTCGAAGGAGGAGGTTAAACTATATGTAAGAATAATTTTGATACCTGTTTATGATAACCGGGAGCCGGATGCTTTAAGAATGTCCGGGCAGAAAGTTCGCTGTAGCGGACAAATGAAAATACATACGGATGAAGAAAATATTTTTTTTTGGTATTGCAGTAATTGTTGTGCTGGCAGGCTGTGCCGGATCCCGTGCTTTTAGCGTTGAAAAAGAACTGGATTATTGCCTGAAGCAGGCGCAAAAAACCTTGTCCTCTCTGAAAGATTCGGTAATGATGCCCCGCAGTATCGCCCATGGTGATACTGCCTGGCGTCTCGTGAACTACCGCGACTGGACCAGCGGTTTCTGGCCCGGCATTTTGTGGTACGCCTATGAGTGTAGCAATAAGGAGGAGTGGAAGGCAGCCGCTGTAAAAAGCGCGCGGGCACTATATCCGCTTGTTGACTCATCAGCAATTGATCATGACATCGGCTTTCAGTTATTTTGCAGCGCAGGCAATGGATACCGGCTGACCGGGGATAGTACTTACAGGCAAATACTATTACGTGCAGCAGACTCCTTAGCTACATTATTTAATCCCAAAGTAGGAACCATCCTCTCCTGGCCTCGCAAAGTGCCGGGTGTAGATTGGCCATTACGTCATAATACTATTATGGATAATATGATCAACCTGGATCTTTTGTTTTGGGCAGCTAAAAATGGCGGCGGTAAACGCCTTTATGATATAGCCGTCGATCATGCTGTTACCACCATGAAAAATCAATTCAGGCCCGACTATGCCTCTTACCATGTAGTTATTTATGATACGGCTACGGGCAGGAAGATAAAAGGAATGACACACCAGGGTTTCAATGACAGCAGCATGTGGGCCCGTGGGCAAGCCTGGGCTATCTATGGCTATACCATGGTATACCGAGAAACCAGGAATCCGCAGTTTCTCGACTTTGCTCAAAAAGTAACGGACGTTTATCTGTCGCGGCTTCCGGAAGACGGCATCCCTTATTGGGATTTTGATGATCCAGGTATTCCGCAGGCGCCCCGCGATGCCTCCGCAGCTGCAGTTGTAGCAGCTGCATTGTTGCAGCTTTCTACTTTAATGGACGATAAACCTAAAGCAAAAACTTATTATGATAAGGCGGTGCATATGCTGACAGAACTATCTTCGGAAAGATATCAAAGCCGTGGGGTTAATGATGCTTTTTTGCTACACAGCTCAGGACATAAGCCTAACGGCGGAGAGGTGGATGCGGCTATTATTTATGCAGATTATTATTATTTAGAAGCTTTATTGCGGTTAAAAAGCATTAAGGAAAACAATAAATTTTTATGATGAAAAGTATCTTTCTAACACTGCTGTTCTTTTTTTGTTTGACGTCGCTTTTTTCGCAGGAAACAGTGATAGCCGATACAAAGATGGTATTGAAGTCGCCAGATGGCAATTATAGCTTCTCCTGCTATCAAAAGAAAAAGCAAGATGGAAGCAGGCAATTATATTACACAGTTGCTTATAAAGGAAAGGAGGTGATCCTTGAATCGGAGATCGGTGTATTGATCGATAACCACCTGCTTGAGTCGGCTATGGCCATACCCAATGATACATTGAAACACTGGGGAGATAACCTGCAATTGACAGGAATTGATACATCTGTTGTCAACCAGGTGTGGAAACCTGTATATGGTGAACGGTCATTGATTCGTGACCGCTACCGGCAGGCGGTGTTAAAGTTCAGGAAAGGAAATATGGAAGGCGCGGGTGTTAGCGACGGTTATGACAAACGCCGTTATTATTTTATGAATGTGGAAATTCGAGCCTACAACGAAGGCGTGGCTTTCCGCTATCATTTTCCGGAAGCAGAAAACGGGCTCTTTCTTCATATTACGGGAGAGCAGACGCAATTTGCTTTTCCCGAGGGTACATTGGCCTGGCATGAAAGCTGGGCGCAGGGACCGTTTTGTTTAATGCCTTTAAAAGGATGGACAGAAGAATCCGAACGCCCGCTTACCCTGAAATTAACCAACGGATTGACGGTGGCTTTAGTCGAAGCCAATATGGTTGATTATACAAGGGGAAAGTTTGCGCTAAGCAAAGAAAAATTAAACACGCTTCAGCTTTCGATGTATGCAGGTGCAGATATTATTACAGCGTACAATACGCCCTGGCGGGTAATTATGGTGGCTGAGCGCCCGGTTGATTTGGTCAACAATAATTACATCATACTCAACCTGAACCCGGAGAACCGGATCAAAGATGTTTCATGGATCAAACCGGGCAAGGCAATGCGGTCTGGCTTAAGTCAGCGTGAAGCCATTGCCTGCGTGGATTTTGCAGCGCAGCACGGCCTGCAATACGTGCACCTGGATGCAGGTTGGTATGGACCTGAAATAAGAGCGCAATCGGATGCAACTAAAGTCTATCCGGATAAAGACATCGATTTTCCTGCTTTGACACAGTATGCAGCAAGTAAGGATATCGGTATATTTGTATACATCAACCAACGTGCTTTGTACAGGCAGATGGATACGCTACTACCGGTTTTAAAAAAATGGGGAATTAAGGGGATTAAGTTCGGCTTCGTTCAGGTGGGGAACCAGCAATGGAGTACCTGGATCCATGATGCTGTAAAAAAATGTGCCGATTACGGCTTGTTGGTCGATATCCATGATGAATACCGGCCCACGGGTTTCAGTCGCACGTATCCTAACCTGTTAACGCAGGAGGGCATAAGGGGAAACGAAGAAATGCCTGATGCCATCCATAATACTACGTTACCGTTTACAAGATTTGTTGCCGGCGCCGCAGACTATACGATCTGTTATTACAACAACCGTATCAAAACCACACATGCACACCAGCTGGCCATGGCTGCGGTATACTATAGTCCGCTGCAGTTTTTATATTGGTACGATCATCCAAAAATGTATACGGGCGAGCCGGAAATTGAATTTTTTGATAAGGTAAAAACCGTTTGGGATGATACGAAGGCACTGGATGGAGCCATTGGGGAATTTGTAACCGTAGCAAGAAGGAGCGGAGCGGAGTGGTTTGTCGGAACCTTAAATAACACAAGCCCCCGCACGGTGAGCGTGAATTTTGACTTTTTGCCGGCAGGCAGAAAGTACCTGGCAACCATCTATAGTGATGATGACAAGGTTGCTACTAAAACCAAGGTTGGTGTCAGGAAAGTAACGGTAAATTCTAAAACAGTATTGCAGGAATCGCTGAAAGCTTCAGGCGGGCAGGCAATCTGGCTAAAGCCTCTGTGAATTATATAAAATCTTAATTCAATAATTATGCAGATATCAACAAATGATCGTTTGGGTGCAACGGCAAGAGGAGGAAAGAATCTTTGGGGCATTTCATTGATTGCTGCCCTGGCGGGGTTTATTTTTGGATTCGATACCGTTGTGATTTCAGGCGCCAATTTACCCATTAAAGCGTTATGGCATACCTCACCCTGGTTTCACGGTTTCTTTATTATGTCGATGGCTTTGTGGGGAACGGTAGCCGGGGCTTTGCTGGGAGGAATGCCCACACAGAAATATGGCCGGAAAAAGGTGCTGCTATGGATTGGCCTATTGTTTAGCGTTTCAGCAATCGGTTCGGCATTGGCGCAGGATCCCTATACGTTTTCTTTCTTTCGTTTTATTGGAGGACTGGGTATCGGCGTTTCTTCGGTTGCTGCCCCTACCTATATTTCGGAAATCTCAACGCCCAAAACAAGAGGACGGTTGGGTGCTATGTACCAGTTTAATATTGTGTTTGGAATATTGATCGCATTCCTGTCTAATTATTTCCTGCAGGGCGTAGGTGGCAACAACGACTGGCGCTGGATGCTGGGCGTAATGGCCATTCCATCTTTGATTTATACATTGATGGTTTTTAGCATTCCCGAAAGTCCGCGTTGGTTGCTATCGGTAAAAAATAATACAGTGGCTGCCAAAATGGTATTGCTCCGCCTGGGTGTGGTGGACCCCGACAAGGAAATTGAAGCAATTAACGAAGTTGAAAAGAAGAAGGCCGGACAGGTAGCTGCGATGAGCATTTTTTCGCCCAGGTATCGGGTGGTTTTGTGGCTGGCATTTTTTATAGCTTTTTTCAACCAGTGGAGCGGGATTAACTTCATCCTGTACTACGCACCAGAGATACTCGAACGTGCCGGTTTAGCCTCCAGAGATTCTTTGGGCAATTCAATTCTCATCGGCTTAACGAATCTCATTTTTACTTTTATCGGGTTATATTTTATTGACCGGGCCGGCCGTAAAACGCTTTTAATAATTGGCTCGCTGGGTTATATAATAAGCCTGGCCATGGTTGCCTGGGCTTTTTACACCGGTGCAGGCGCCAATTTCCTTTTGGTATTCCTGATGCTGTTTATCGCCGCACATGCGATTGGGCAGGGAGCGGTGATATGGGTATTTATTTCCGAAATCTTTCCCACAAAAGTGCGGGCAGCGGGGCAGGCTTTTGGCGCCAGTGTGCATTGGGTGTTTGCGGCAGTTATTACATTGATCACCCCGGTTTTTTTGGACGCAGATAACGGGATCTTTAAAGATAATCCCTGGCCCATCTTTTTGTTTTTTGCATTGATGATGGCGTTACAGTTAGTGTGGGTGTTGGTTAAAGTGCCTGAAACCAAGAGTATTTCGCTGGAGGAGCTGGAAAAAAAGTTAATACGACAGGGAAACTGAACCGGCAATAGTTACTGTTTTAATGATGGAAACGCTTATTAGTTACAAACAAAGAAGGGTCTTAAAATGGCATTGATGAACTTAAAGAAAAGCATAGCCATGGCGGCGTGGCTGGCAATGGTTTCATTTGCAGGGGCTCAGCAACTAACAGTATATCCTGCCCCGGCCCCGGAAACGGACCCCTTGCATAATGAAGATTTTACGGTTAAAGTGAGAAAACCCGGAGGGGCATGGCAGGACTTGTATGAGTACAACATAAAAGTGGACGAGGTAAAAGATACCAGGCATACGGTAATGCAGGCTTCTATGTGTAGCTTCGATTTTTCCGGCGAAGTGGAAGTAGCGGTAACTCCTAATAACAGCCAGATAAATACGGCACGTATCCGGCCACTTTCACATAATATCACTCATAAAATATCAGGGAATACCCTTTATTTTAAACTAACGAGGCCCGTCAATCTTTCTGTGGAGATCAACGGTGATATTTTTCATAACCTTCATTTGTTTGCCAATCCAATGCCAGACTTTAAGCTTCATAAAAAAGACAGGAACCTGATATATTTCGGGCCTGGTGTGCATGAAGTGCCAGGAGGTAAATTAATGATCGCTTCGGGGAAAACAGTGTATGTGGCAGGTGGAGCCGTTATTAAAGGGCAGTTGGTGGTAAGCGGGGTGCGCGATGTAAAGATCATCGGCAGGGGTATTATCGATTTTTCGATAAAGGGTGCTGTGCAGATTGAAAGATCCCGGAATATATTAGTGGAGGGATTAGCGCTTACCCAATGCCCTGTAGGAGGGTCGGACAGTGTCACCATAAAAAATGTAAAAAGCATCAGCTACTATGGCTGGGGCGATGGTATGAATGTTTTTGCAAGCAATAATGTTTTGTACGACGGTGTGTTTTGCCGTAACTCCGACGACTGTACTACGGTGTATGCCACCCGCAAGGGCTTCGTGGGCGGGTGCCGTAATATTGTTATGAAAAATGCTACGCTTTGGGCGGATGTGGCGCACCCCATCATGATTGGCATTCACGGTAACGCTGAAAACCCGGATACAATACAAAACCTGGTTTACCGTAATATTGATATATTGGATCATAAAGAAGCGCAGTTGGACTATCAGGGTTGTTTTGCCATTAATGCAGGAGATAATAATTTGATAAGGGATGTAAGATTTGAAGATATACGGGTAGAAGATTTCCGGCAGGGACAACTTTTGAATATCCGTATCTTTTATAATAAAAAGTATTGTAAGGCCCCCGGTTCAGGAATAGAAAATGTGCTGTTTAAAGACATCGTTTATAACGGGAACAACGCGGAGCTCTCTGTGATCGCCGGATATGACAGCTCCCGGATGGTTAAAAATATCATTTTTGAAAATTTGCTCATCAACGGCAAAAAGATTGCTGATAACATGCCCGGTAAGCCCGCCTGGTATAAAACAGGGGATATGGCCCGGATATTTATTGGAGCGCATGTGGAAAATGTAGTATTTAAATGATGGGCTTGGATTCTATTTTCATTGCCTGACAATGCATGTGTCTTCACGCAGCAGGTTTCAGCGGTCATCCTGAATCTTCTATGCGCATAAAAAAACATTCAATGACTTCAACACGATGGATCATTTTCATGCCTCTTTTAATCCTGCTTTTTCAACAGGTACAAGGTGCAGAATACCAGTGGTCGACCAAAGTAAAAGGATTTGTATCGTCTGAAACGAATGACTACGCCCAGGCATTTTTGTGGATACCTCCGGATTGCCGGCAGGTGAAGGCTGTAGTGCTGGGGCAACACAATATGTGCGAGGAAACCATTTTTGACCATGGCACTTTTAGAAAGGCCTTGTCGGAATTGGGTATTGCTATTATTTGGATCACGCCCGGTATAGACCAGCAATGGGATATCAGGAACGGATGCCAGGCAGTATTTGACAATATGATGAGCGACCTGGCTCAGAAAAGCGGTTATAGCGAATTAAACCATGCGCCGGTTATTCCCCTTGGACATTCTGCAATGGCCACGTTTCCGTGGAACTTTGCTGCCTGGAACGCTGGCAGGACCTTAGCAGTTATATCGTACAAAGGCGATGCACCGCGTACCAACCTTACAGGTTATGGACGGGAGAATCTTGAATGGGGGCGCAACCGGAATATTGACGGTATTCCCGGTTTAATGATCGAAGGGGAATACGAATGGTGGGAAGCGCGGGTCACTCCGGCGCTGGCATTTCGCGTCATGTACCCCGAAAGCTGTATTTCTTTTCTTGGTGACGCCGGCCACGGCCATTTCGACGTTACAGATGAAGTAGTAGCATATATGGCGCTATTTATAAAAAAAGCAGTGGCTTTCAGATTGTCCCTGAGCAACTCCCTGGATAAGCCGGTACAACTTATTAAAATAGATAATAAAAAAGGATGGCTGGCAGAACGCTGGCACCCCAATCAAAAACAAAGGGCGGGTGCTGCGCCATTTGTTTCTTATAAAGGAGATGTGCATGACGCATTTTGGTATTTTGACAAAGAGATGGCGGTAGCTACAGAAAACTATTACAGTAGGAAAAGAGGCAGAAAGATGCAGTACCTGGGGTTTCAATGGATGGGAAAGTTGTTGCCTTTCAGCAGCGCCACGCATGCGCAATATGGTAACAGTCCCATCCTTCCGGCAGAGGATGGCCTCACTTATCATTTATCTGCTACTTTTACCGATGCTACCCACAGGGTATTGTCTGATGTCCATGCTGCTACCCGGATTGCTATTGATCGTATCTGCGGGCCTGTTGAAAAGATCAACGATACTACATTTCGCCTGGCATTTTACCGGATGGGATTGGATAATTCCAAACGAACCAATGATGCCTGGCTTTTTGCGTCTGCCGGAGGCAACGCTGTTTATAAAACTTCCGTGCAACAGTTTAACTATAAAATACCCTATCCGCTTACAGATGGAAAGCGGCAGGAAATATTCTTTCCTGCAATAAACGATGTGACGAGGAGTACCGTGTCGGTTAAATTGAACGCCAGGAGTGATAGTGGCTTACCGGTTCTTTATTACATCAAAGAAGGCCCGGCTTGTTTAAAGGGGGATGAAATAATATTCACCAAAATACCGCCGCGGGCAAAATTCCCGGTAAAGGTAACAGTGGTGGCATGGCAATACGGAGTTAGAGAGAAAGTTCAGTCGGCCCAGCCTGTGGAGCGTACGTTTAATATAAATGAGCTATAACTTCTTAAAACTGCGCCGCATTTAAAACCAATCTGCTGGAATGTTCAATAGTGGCAATGGTGTTTTAAATGATTCTGATGTTTTTATTGTTGTTTTTCTTTTTATAATCTCCGCACTATAGTTTCCGTTTCTTCAATGCGCATTATAACAGATGCGTTCATTGACCGGTATTCATTCTTTCAGTAAGTTTCAAAAAATACAGGATAACGTACGTTCCATGTTATATAAGAACCCGTTACTGACTTCGCCTGAATTTTTGTGCTTCACAATGAACTACGAACGCTTGACTTGGAATATTTTCAAACCAAGCCTTAACTCTTTCCCTTCGCATCAGCAGTTAGAAATCGTAAGTTAAATGAAGGATTATTCTTTTGACAGGTATTTTGACAAATAAAGCGGTTAAAGTATTTGATTTTTAATCATAAATAAACCCGGTCCCGGACGCGCATGGTTGTAACCAATACGCTTGCAACCCTTTCTTATGTGCCGGTTGCCGGTTGTTGAACAATATCAGCGACAGGCGCTATTTAAAGCTCCTATCTCGGTAACCTATTCCTGTTTCTATACGATCCCTTCCAGTTGCAGGAAAACAGGAACCAGCGATCTTCCTTTTCCGGTTAAATGATATTCTATATGCAATGGCTTCTGCCGGATAATGATTTTTTCCAACAAGCCGAGCTCTTCCAGCTCTTTTAAGGCAAGTGACAGGGTTTGTTTGTTGGAACCCCGGATCTGGCGCAGCAAACCATTGAACCGCAGTGGTGTCTCCATGGCCAGACGGAAAATTTCGGGTTTCCATTTGCCTGCCAGTGCTTTTAAAAGCCCCTGTGCAGGACAGGTTTCCGGGTTGTTTGTCAAATTCTGAGTGGTCATAAATTTCTGACTTATTGCGGGAAAGCGCTATACGATGCAACTTTGCACAAAGATAAAAATAAATTAAACGATGCAACAGCAAGATCACCCGCTTCTTTGCGACCCGGCCGAAGGAATCTGCGGAATACCTGCCGGTACCGTGGAAAAACAAATTCCTGTTCAGGATGCCGGAACACCGGTTCAGATTCTTTATTTCACAGACCCGATTTGCTCTTCCTGCTGGGGCATTGAGCCGCAATTGCGAAAGCTGAAGCTGGAATATGCCGGCTGCATTGAAATCGAATACCACATGGGCGGCCTGCTGCCCGATTGGAGCTATAACAGCGGCGGCATCAGCAAGCCTTCGGATGTTGCGCATCATTGGGACGAAGTAAGCGTTTATTACGATATGCCAATTGATGGCGACATTTGGTTGGAGGATCCGCTGGCTTCTTCTTATCCGCCTTCCATCGCATTCAAGGCAGCGCAGCTGCAGAGCCGGGAAAAAGCTGTATGGTTTTTAAGAACGATCCGCGAAATGGTTTTCCTGCAAAAAAAGAATATTACCCGCTGGGAGCATTTGGAAGCAGCAGCCAAAAAAACAGGGCTGGATCCCGTTCGACTGAAAACGGACTTCGGGGGAACGGCCAAAACGGTTTTTGAAGAAGATCTGAATGTTGCAGGAATGCTGGGCGTACGTGGGTTTCCCACCCTGTTTTTTATCGATCCATATGGAAACAAAGAGCTTGTATATGGCACAAAGCCTTACGCCGTTTATGAAGCAGCGGTTTTAAAACTTCATCCCGTCGCCGCCAAAACGACCTATAGCAAAAACTGGGAATCTCTTTTCTCGAAGTACCCCAGCTTAACGGCAAAAGAGTTTTCAGTACTTTCGGACACGCCCCGTGCAGAGAGTGAAAAAATATTGAACGCGTTAAGTAGGTCGGGCGTACTGGAAAAGCAGACCACCAAAAACGGCTCAATCTGGAGGATTAAAACGATCTGAATGCCTGCCTGCCGGCTAAACCGGCCGACCAGGGTGGCAGCGCATGGATTTGCGGCAAATGATGTGATCCTTGATGCGTACACCGGAGGTTTTTGTCACTAAAATTCGTGATACGCGTATATCGGAATATTGAATAATTTGCTTCCACAATTGAACAAGATTAAAACTTAGAGTTCCGCCGGGGTTTCCACCCTGGCTTTGTTTTGTATCCAATCCGAATTACAGAATCAGCAGGAACCAAAGATATTGGGGTAAACGGGACAAAAAAATAAGAGGGAATACAATGATCTGGAAAAATCCTGTAGCCCTCTTAAGCCCTCTAAACCGTCATAAAAATAATACAGTTCAAGGCCGGTTGTTTTATTATTCGATGAAATGCCCGGGATTTTCGCCGTTCTGCCGTAAAATATGGCCGGAATTCATGTTGGCTGCAGATGCACTCATTGTTGATGCACTTTTTTTTACTGCATATCCTAAAAATATAAGTGCACCGGCCGCCCGCTCAACAGGTGAAGGAATGCTGCGCTGTTTTGTAAAACCGATTTTATACCCGTTCTGCTTGTTTTGTATTTTTTTAGCAACGGTTTTTAATTATTATGGTAGATTTGTGGGGTATGATCAGGTGATTATGGACCCAAATTTTTATCAACAGATATTTGAATCGCAGAAGGGCGTGCCCGCCGTACCTCCCAACCAGGTAATTTCATCCTGGGCAGATGCGCTGATTTGTTTATTATTTCCCGAGCGTGCCGATTGCTTCCCCATCAGTACGGAAGAAGTGCAGCATAAATTCGGTCTCCGGCAGAAGGAGCTGGAATCGATCCTTGCAGTTACGGATACCTGCAAACAGGTATCGAACAAGGCGCATGATTTTTTTCACCGGTTGCCCGATCTGTATCGCTTGTTAAATACAGATATCGAAGCCATCCTTTCGGGTGATCCGGCAGCTAAAACCCGTTTTGAAGTGATCCGGGCCTACCCGGGTTTTTTTGCCATTGCGTATTACAGGATCGCCAATGCCCTGCTTGCCTTGCAGGTACCGCATTTGCCGCGGATCCTCACGGAGCACGCACACGGCATTACCGGTATTGATATTCACCCCGGTGCTGCCATCGGCGCCTATTTCTGTATTGATCATGGCAGCGGTACGGTAATCGGGGAGTCGACTGTTATCGGCAATCATGTAAAAATTTACCAGGGGGTAACCCTGGGGGCGCTTAGCGTAGACAAGAGCCTGATGGACCGCAAACGGCATCCTACAGTGGAAGACGGTGTGGTCATTTACTCCAATGCCACTATCCTGGGTGGGGATACGGTGATCGGCAGCAATAGTATTGTAGGCGGAAATGTATGGCTTACCCGGAGTATTCCACCCAATTCGAAGGTTTATCACCGTCCGTCGATCGACCTGGTAGAACAGGATATACTGGAGTAAGAGCCGGTAGCCGTTTGCTGGCATTTAGAATTTGATATTTGACATTTGATATTTGGAACTTGATATTTAGGATTTAGAATTTATCAAAAAATGGCTTCATTACTGGAACTGATCGGCCATACGCCGATGGTGGAATTAAAAAACCTCAATCGTAATCCCAGCATAAAAATATACGCCAAACTCGAGGGTAACAACCCGGGGGGCAGCGTAAAAGACCGTGCCGCCTTAAACATGATTGCGTCTGCCCTGGAGCGGGGTGATATCAAACCCGGCGACAAAATGGTGGAAGCGACCAGTGGCAATACGGGCATTGCCCTGGCCATGATTGCCCGGTTTTATAACCTGGACCTGGAGCTGGTGATGCCCGATACCTCTACGCGGGAGCGCACGCTGACCATGGAAGCTTTTGGAGCCCGGGTAACCTTGCTCAACGGAATGGAAACCTGCCGTGATTATGCAGAAGAAAAAGCGGCAAAGGGAGAGGCCTTTATCTTAAACCAGTTTGCGAATAACGACAACTGGCGTGCACATTATAAAACTACCGGTCCCGAAATATGGAACGATACCCAGGGAACGATCACTCATTTTGTAAGCGCCATGGGTACCACGGGCACCATTATGGGATGTTCCCGGTATTTAAAGGAACAAAACCCCGGCGTCCAGATCATCGGGTGCCAGCCCACGGAAGAGGCCTCCATACCCGGCATCCGCAGATGGCCCGAAGCCTACTTGCCGAAGATATTTGAACCGCAGCGGGTAGATCGTGTGATGGATATTACCGAGCAGGAAGCCATCGGTTACACAAGGCGTTTGGCGAAGGAAGAAGGAGTATTTGCGGGAATGAGCACGGGTGGTGCGGCGGCGGCGGCGTTCCGGGTTGCGTCCGAACTGGAGGAAGGTACCATTGTTTTTATTGCCTGCGACCGCGGCGACCGGTATCTGAGCAGTTCGCTTTTTGGATAGGAGACACAAGATTTCAGATGTCAGATTTCAGATATGAATTCTCGCAGCTCCATTCTCGTGTCTCGCATCTCAATTCCTACATCTCATTTACGCAATCCGAAAAAAAAATACACGTCTTATTTTTCCCGATCTCGGAACGGGGCTGGCCGCAACCGCGGGTAAATTTGCCTCCTGATTTTAAATAAGACGATATATGATAAAGAAGTTAGTGATGGCGTTGCTTTTTATAAGTAACGCTTTGTTTTTATGTGCGCAACAGGCCTCTATCCATGGAACCGTAACTACTGCAGACGGACAGCCGGTATCGCAGATCAGCATTGTGCTCAAAGACACCAAATGGGGAACTGTTTCCAATGAGAACGGCTTGTTCCAGATCAAAAACATTAAGCCCGGGGAATATACGCTGGAACTTTCGTTTACGGGAGATATCCGGGAACAAAAAGCGGTTTCTTTACACCCCGGCACCAATTTAGAATTACATTTCCGCATCCGGGAAACCTCTAAAGACCTCAGCGAGGTGATCGTGGAAACCAGCAAGATCATGAACCGGGCAAGCGTGTACTCGAATAAGATGCCGCTTGCTAACCTGGAAAATGCACAGGTCGTAACGGCGATCCCGGATGTGATCCTGCGGAAGCAGATCGCCATGAGCCTGGAAGATGCTATGAAAAATGCAACCGGAATGTCGAAGATCTGGGATGCGACCAACCGCCCGGACGGCGGTTCCATTTTTGTGAGCCGGGGCTTTCAGACCACCACCAAGGCCCGTAACGGATTGCCCAATATTGTAAATACGAATGTTGAAATGGCCAACCTGGACCGTATCGAAGTGCTGAAAGGCCCTTCGGGTACCCTATTTGGAAGCATCGTAAATTCCTATGGCGGGTTGATCAACCGCATTACCAAACGGCCATACTTCTACAACGGAGGGTATGCTGATGTGGCTTACGGCTCTTATAACTTTATGCGGGCTTCTGCCGATGCTAACGTGGTGTTGAAAAAAGACCAGATGGCCTTCCGGATAAATGTGGCCGGGCAGAACCAGGACAGCTGGCAGGATGCCGGTTTCCAGCAAAACTATATTCTTGCGCCCTCTTTTATTTACAAGCCCAATGACCGCTTTACACTGAATGCCGATGCAGAGATTGCCGGCTCTAAAGGAAACAGCAATGGCGGCAATTTTATGTTCATCCTGCCGCCGAGCACCATCAATGCCTTGCTGGGCTCTATGCTGTATGCCCGGTTGCCCAGGGAAACAGCAGACGGGATTATGGCCCGGGCGCCCAAAACACTGAAAGAGGCTTATGGCACAGACCGGATCAACGAACTGAAGCTGGATTATAACCGGTCCTTCATCGCAAACGATGTTTATTCCAAAACCAATACCAACTCATTTTTTGCGGATGCCCGTTACCAGCTGTCTGGTAACTGGACTTCTCAAACAGCCGTTACCTATAGCCTGAGTCATAACAGGGGATATGCCGCATTCCAGTACCTGCTTCCCAACTATCCCGCAAACCTGCTGCATACGCTGGCCGGCGGTACGCCTGATTTTGGTGTACCGGGTACCGATAGCATCGCCCGTATGGTTTGGAAGCCCGTAGGAAGTACCAAGACCTTCGACATACAGCAAAACTTTGTTTCCGACTATACCTTCGGCAAACTGCGGAACCGTATGGTTGCGGGACTCGACTACCTTTCTTACCGCTCCGATGTGACCTATTATTATTTCAGCGGGTTGTTACATGGGGTAGCGCCCTATCCTTATCTTTTTGATGTGGCAGATGCCGGCGGCAGGGCCGGATCGGGCCTCGTTTACAACAAACCGAATATCGATAATGCCTACCAGACAAGGGGTAATGTAAATGCCAGTCCTTATATCCAGCATTCGGATGTATTCAGCGGTTATATCAATAATATCACCAATATTACGGATCAGCTGATCGTTTCGGCAGGTGTTCGGGTAGACCGGTTTGACAATAAACAAAAGGATGCGGTCCCCGAAAAAGTAAAGCCGGTACAAACCAAGGTTTCTCCAAAATTCGGATTGATTTTCATGCCGGTTAAGGACCAGCTGTCGCTGTTTGCCAACTATCAGAACGGTTTTACCAACCAGTTTGGACTGAGCAGGGACAGCATTGCTTTTGACCCCGAAGCGGCCAACCAGAAAGAGGTTGGGATTAAATATGCGCTCTTTAAAAATAAGCTCACCGGAAGTATCAGCTATTATGATATTCTTGTAAAAAATGTGGTGCGCCAGGATCCGGCAGCGCCCAATTTCAGCATCCAGGACGGAGAACAGCACAGCAAAGGGGTGGAGGTAGAAGTGCTGGCTAACCCTTACAGGGGCTGGACACTGCTCTTCGGCTATGGTTATAACGACAGCAAGATGCAAAAGGCCGATGCCGATGTGAACGGACTGCGCCCGGTACCTGCGGGACCTTATCATACGTTTAATTTCTGGACGAATTATACGTTTACCACTACCGTACTGGATGGACTGGGTGTGGGCTTCAGCCTGAATCATTCCGGCGAATCGAACGCCGTAAACAGCAATTTTGATGGCAGGCTGATCCTTCCGGCCGCCACCATCCTGGGGGCGCATCTTACATACGACCGCAAACGGTACCGGATCGGGTTGAAAGTGAACAACGCGGGTAACGAAAAATATTGGAAGGGTTGGACCAATTTTATTCCGCAGATGTCCCGGCAACTGATCGGGACCATTGCCTATAAATTTTAAAGGATATGCTCCGGGTAACCATTGACCGAGGTGTTTTTTTTGAATAAAGCTGCTTCCATATTTACCGGAATCGGGCAGCAGCGTTTCCGGCTGATTGAAACAGATCAATACACCGTGGACCGAGTTTTTGCGAAATCAGTACAAAGCCCGGCAATTATCTGCGGGAATCAGAAAGCTGCACCGGCTTCAATCTTTCAAAATGGAACGAAAAAATAAAAGACTGCAATGGGCCGTTCACCAGAAACGCTGGTTTGGAAAATGGCATCTCTACCTGGGCATCATTGCCGGTGCGGTACTTTGCGTAGTGGGACTTACCGGCAGTATCCTGGTTTTTGCAGATGAAATCGACCAGGCTTTGAATAAAGACCTGTTCCGGGCGATGGAGCACCAGCGCCGGTATTCGATCGAGGAAATTGCCACTTTGGTGCCGCAAAAGTATCCCGGAAAAAAAGTGGACTACGTGTTCCTGCCGAAGGAGGGAGACCCCAATATCAGTTATGTTTGTTACAACTTTACCACCGAAGAGCAATTTTTTATCAACCCCTACACGGCAGCTCTCACAGGTAAGCGCCTGCATCACAGTTCGTTTATCGGGTTTGTTACCGAGCTGCATACCAACCTGCTGATGCACGGTCCGGGGCAATATATCGTGGGGCTGGCAACGCTTTGCCTTCTGGTGCTTACCGTCAGCGGCCTGCGGCTTTGGGTGCCGCAGCAATACCGGAAATGGAAACAATGGCGGTCGGTGCTTACCGTAAGTTTCAGATCCGGGTGGAAACGGCAAAATTACGACTGGCACAATGTGCTGGGGGTGTACTCGGCGCCGGTAGTCGTCATGTTATCGCTAACGGGATTTGCGCTAACGTTCGGGCCGGTTTTTATTGCACTGCTATTTATCCTTACCGGCCGGTCGCCGCAATCGGTGCAACAGATCTTCGGGCAAAAATCTGCATGGGGGCAGGGGCAGAGGGCATTAACCCCCACGGGGGCGGCAACCGTTGCACGGGCGCAATTTCCGCGTGCCGTTATCCGGGGCATTGCGTACCCAGCAGACAGCACGGCCGCCTACCGGTTTGATATGCGGTCTGACGGCGTATCGAAGGAAGGCAACCGGATCATGCTGAGCATCGATCAGTATACGGGTAAACTATTATTGAACAGCGAAACCGATTTCCCGAATATTGGCAACAGCTATCTAACCTGGCTGGTTCCGCTACACCTGGGTACATTTGGGGGGCTGCCTACCCGCATCCTGGCCTTTTTAGGAGGGTTGGTTCCGTTGTTATTATTTGTAACGGGCTTTATTATCTGGTGGCCCCGGTTTAAAAAACAGCAGGGGAAAAAGGGCGCCGTGCCACCCAGGCCGCCTAAAGATGAAGCGGTATTACAGACCATTGGCGCATTACCGGCAGCCCGTTATTTTCTTGTTTATTTTAAAAAAGGATTGAAATACGGGGCGCTGTTGCTGGGATCGGCCCTGCTGGCAGGAGGACTTTACGGGGTTCTTTCGGGGATCGTAATTGAACCGGCGTTGTTTGCCGTATTGTATACCGGCATTCCGGTTATTGTAAACGTAGTGATGGCGCTGCTGGCATTCCTGACAGGCGGGTGGTTGCTGGTTATACTCAAAAAGCCGGTAAAAGGATTGTTGAAATATCTCTCGCTCTCATTAGCCATCCTGCTGGTTTTTCTGCCCTTTGTACTGGCCATCGCCCTGCTTTCAAAAAACCTGTTTTAATAATATCGCCATTCGTGTTAAGGAAGGTTGCAAAGAAGTAGCAAATCTGTTACTGATCCCTGCGGCTTTCGACGGTGTATACAAATGAATCGGCTTTATAATAGCCGAGATTGTATTCAATAGGGCGTTCGCCCCGGTCGTACACAAACCGTTTACGAAATAATACCGGATCTCCCTGGGGAATCTCCAGTTTTTCGGCAATAAATTTTGATGCAGGTTTCGCACTGATCTCCTCTTTGGAAAGATTTACCACAATGTGGTGATTTTTCTCCAGCATTTCATACAGCGGCGTATTAAAATCTTCTTCACCGGTTAAACCGATCCGGGGATGAAAAAAAGAAACAAAATAAACAAAGGGCGCCTCCGGACGTCCGCGCAGACGCTCCAGCTTCAGGATTTTCTTATCGGGCGCGATCTGGAAAAATTGAGCAATGGCTTCTTCCGGGTGTACCCAGCTTACATGCAATTCATAATTTTTAATGGGAATGCCCCTGGTTTGCATTTCCTGCGAAAAACTCAGCCAGTTGTTGGATTTTGAACTTACTGCGGTTCCGGCAACACGGGTACCGATCCCTTTCTTGCGGATCAATAATCCGTCATACACCAGTTTATTCAATGCCTGCCGCAATGTAGTACGCGAAATGGCCAGCTGCTTGGCCAGATCAACCTCGTTTGGCAATAATTTCCCATTGGCAAACTGGGGGTCCTTGATCAGGTTGCGAAGGAGTTGTTCTGCCTGTACATGAAGCGGAACATGATTTTTATGGTCCAGCGAAAGTTTCATTGTTTTAATGCTTAAGGACAAAAATAGAACTATTTAAACATTTAACGCCCGTTATGGCACTATACATATGGAGCATACCAGCGGCTGATGAAAGATACAAAAAAGAATGGCAAATAATTGGTTCCCTGCTATCTTTCATGATTTTATGGCAACCATTCACCGGCGAACGGTGCAGGGAGGCCCGTGGTTACCCGCAAATAAAGCTTTTATGTGATTATGTATGAACAATAAAAGCGTGGTAGGAAATCCCTGTTTCAGATGTCATTTGGTGTGGGCGCCACCTGCAGTACATGAGGAGCGGGGCTAAATGGATGGATGCATCCGGTCAATCGCTGCACAATTATTTTAGGTGATCCGTGTTATATTCGCGGGTATGGGTGAGCGCTGTTTGATGCTATTGTTTTTGCTGCTGCCGTGCCTAGCAATTGCGCAGTTTAATGATTCGGTACGCCACTACCTGAATGCCGGTTTATCGGGTACGCTGAACCAGTCTTCGGGCAGCAGGAATTATCTTTTGAATAATGCATTAAAATACAGATTTTATAAACGGAAGACAGAGCTGAATGCGAGTGCTGCCTGGATCTACGGCCAGAACAGGGAGGGGCTCACGAATAATGATGTTACCACGGCGCTTGATTTTAACATTTACAAGGATACGGCCGCGCGTTTAAATTACTGGGGACTTGCTGCATATGCCAGCAGCTACTCCTTAAGAATCCGCAGTCAGTTCCAGTCCGGATTGGGAGTGGCCTGGAAGCTGGTGGATAACGGAAAGCTCTATTTCCGGTTGAGTGATGGTATTTTATTTGAACAAAGCGATATTGCTCCCAGCGACAGTACGCGGGAGCGCTACCATACCTTCCGGAACTCGCTGCGTTTGCAACTCCGGTGGCATCCGTACAAGGTGCTCTCTTTTGAAAGCACTTCATTCTGGCAGCCATCGTTAAAGCGTATCAGCGATGCGATTATTACCAGCCAGCTGGGACTGAATCTAAGGTTGGTCAGGTGGCTTTCCTTATCAACCCGGCTGCATTACAACCGTATCGCCCGCACCCATAAAGAGAACCTGTTGTTTACCTACGGCCTGCTGTTTGAACGTTATTTTTGAGTGAACCGGAGCCGATGGTGGTAAGAATATTGCGCCACCGCGAAACAGTCATTGAGTCCGCGGGGGCTTGTAAAAAGCTGATGGGAACGAAAACTCATCGCCCTTGTACAGTTAGCAGAAACCGCAACACAAAGACCGGTATAAAGAAACAAGAAGGCTTCGTTGCGTTCCTGCTCCTTGGCGCCGTCGCGTGAAACGAACCTCCAACAGAAGACCAGGAATGCTTCTGCGGATCGCTTTATATATGTAGGTCTCCCTGAACCGTTACATCCGCTCAGGCACCCGGATACCCAGGAGGGCCATAGAGGCTGCGATGGTTCCGGCGGTAAGTGTACAGATTTTCAGCCGTAGGTTTTTTTTCTCCGGTGTTGCTGCATTGCGCACAGAATGCGCGGTATAAAAACTATTAAACAGCTTTGCAACGCTGAAGGCATAAATAGCCAGCAGGGAAGGGTTGTGCTCAGCAGCGGCCTGCTTTACCTGTGTGTGGTATTGCTCCAGCAGGATGATCAGCTCTTTTTCCAGGGGCTCCAGTTGCTCCGGGTCGGCAATTCCTGCTGCCAGCGGCTCATTCCGCAGGATCGACCGGATGCGGGCATGGGTATACTGGATAAACGGACCGGTAAAGCCCTGAAAATCGATACTTTCTTCCGGGTTAAACACCATCCGTTTTTTGGGGTCCACCCGCAGAAGGAAGAATTTCAATGCCCCCAATGCAATGGTGTCATACAATTCTTTAAGTTCGGTTTCGGAGAAGTCCTTCACCTTGCCCAGTTCTTCTGTTTTTGCCGCTGCCACTTTTACCAGTTCATCCAGCAGGTCATCGGCATCTACCACCGTGCCTTCCCGGGTTTTCATGCGTCCGCTGGGCAATTCCACCATTCCATAACTCATATGGTAAATACCACCGGCATAGGGTTTACGAAGTTTTTGCAGGATGAGCTGTAATACCTTCATATGGTAATTCTGCTCATCGGCAATTACATAAATGCTTTGATCGTATGGGAAATCCTTGTATTTTTCATCGGCCAGTCCCAGGTCCTGGGTAATGTACACGGCCGTGCCATCCTTCCGCAGCACCAGTTTTTCATCCAGTCCTTCTGCAGTAAGATCAATCCACACACTGCCATCCTCTTTTTTAAAGAAGACACCGTCTTTCAGTCCTTCTTCCACAAATTGTTTTCCTAATATATAGGTATCGCTTTCATAATAGATCTTGTCAAAATCGGTGCCGATGCGCTTATAGGTTTGATCAAAGCCGGCATATACCCAGCGATTCATCTTTTCCCAGAGGGCTATTACTTCGGGGTCGCCGTTTTCCCAATCCACCAGCATTTGCTGCGCGGCTTTCATAATGGGCGCATTCTTTTCGGCGTCTTCCTTGCTCATCCCTTTTTCGATGAGTTCCGCCATCTGTTCCTTATGCTTCACTCCAAACAACACGTAGTAATCGCCTACCAGGTGATCGCCCTTAATGCCGGTAGATTCCGGCGTGGCGCCGTTGCCATAGAGTTGCCAGGCCACCATCGATTTGGAAATATGGATACCCCGGTCGTTGGAAATACAGCATTTTTTTATCTCGCTGCCTGTTGCTTTCAGAATCTCTGCAATGGACCAGCCCAAAAAATTATTGCGCAGATGCCCCAGGTGCAGGGGCTTATTGGTATTGGGAGAAGAATATTCTACCATTACTTTCGAAGCCTGCTGTTCCGATTTCCCCAGCGACGGATCGGTATAGCTGGTATTCAGGAAAGCCGTCCAGAAATCGTCTGCAATGGACAGGTTCAGAAATCCTTTGATTACATTAAACGAACGGATGAGGTTGGGACGTCGGTCTGCCAGGAATTGCCCGATCTCTGCACCCAGTTCCTCCGGTTTTTTCTTCAGTTCTTTTATAAGGGAAAATAAAACGATGGTATAATCGCCTTCAAATTCAGGCTTTGTACTGTTTATGGCGATCGACGAAGGGGTCAGATCTTTTTGATACAATTCTTTTAATGCATCCGCAACAATCGGCCTCAATGTATCTACAATGCTCATTCTTAACAATTTTGATGCAAAAATAAGGAACACGGGCGCAGAAATCATGTTAATAAGGAATATCTTCGCTGCCGATGAGGCAGCATTTATATAGTGTAAGGGACCGGTTGCTCCCGTTGATCGACTTTTTTTACCCGCCATTTAAACGGATCATGCCGCTGCAAACCTTCCGGTATGCGGTTTCCGGGGCATCCAATACCTTTCTCGGGCTGCTGTCTTATTATATTGCCTATAAGTTTATTTTCCGGGAACAGGATTTTCATTTTGGTTTTTATGCGTTAAAATCACACGTGGCGGCCCTGGGCGTGTCCTTTGTGGTGAGCTTCCTGGTAGGCTTTTTCCTGATGAAATACGTGGTATTCGACGATAGCCGCATCCGCGGCCGGGTGCAGCTGTTCCGTTACCTGCTGGTATGTGTGTTTAACCTCACCATTAATTATGTGTTGCTGAAGATAATGGTAGAGGTCTGGGGCATTTATCCCATTTTTGCGCAAATCGGTACTACGGTGGTGGTGGTGCTGGTCAGTTACCTGGCACAGCGGCATTTCAGTTTTAAAAGGGTGCCGGAGCCTACCTACTTGGAAGAGGAGGAGTTATAAAACACCCTTGTAAAATGTGGAAATGGGGTTCCCTTCGGGGAATGTAAAATAACCAATAAGAAATATTAAATGTAAAAGTGAAGATGCGGTACTGCCCGTTAGTCTATGGTGCAGCCCTGTAAGGGCTTCCTATTGGTAACTCAGAACAGAAGCAGAATAAAAGCCCCGTAGTGGGCGACCTGTTTCCCCATAACCCACCCGCAGATAACAGGGAATGGCTGATAGCGGGTCGGCAGCGGCGAAGGTCATCAGGCAGGAAACGGATCCAGCCCACCATGTCGGGCACGCCTGGAGCCTTCCCCTTCGGGGAATGTAGAATAACCAATAAGAAATATTAAATGCAAAAGTAAAGATCCGGTACTGCACAATAGTCCATGGTGCAGCCCCTGTAAGGGCTTCCTATTGGTAACTCAGAACAGAAGCAGAATAAAAGCCCCGTAGTGGGCGACCTGTTTCCCCATAACCCACCCGCAGATAACAGGGAATAGCTGATAGCGGGTCGGCAGCGGCGAAGGTCATCAGGCAGAAAACGGATCCAACCCACCATGTCGGGCACGCCTGGAACCTTCCCCTTCGGGGAATGTAAAATAACCAATAAGAAATATTAAATGTAAAAGTGAAGATGCGTTCCTGCTCTGTAAACCTCCGCCGATCGATATGTTAATATCTGATATCTGACGTCTGGTGTCTGGCATCTGACATCTCACCAAGCCGGAACGAAAACCAATGGGGAACATTGAACTTTAAAACCCTGATCTATAGTAGGAGCGGAGCGATCAAAGGTTCAGTGCGGCCACCTTTAACGAAAAATCCCCATCACAGTAAGCCCTCACGGCCAGCCAGCCGGATTGCGGAAAAATGCCGGCCACACGGATGTCTCTAACGCTTCCGCTGCCGGAGATTCCTTTCATAAACTGCCGGTTCAACTGCTGGTTCATATTGGTCCGGGCCGTGGAAAGCAGTTGGTTCAGGTCATATCGGGCCATTTTTTCAATTTCGCCGGTGATCTTTTTGGAAAACAGCCAGTCTGCTGTTTTTAACAACGCATTCCGCGACTGGATATCAAAATCGACATCGGCTACCTGCAGTGTTTTTGTATCGGCATAATACAGGGGTTTACCGGTTACGTAAAAGGTGCCGTCGTTGGAGCCGGTAAACTTTACCTGCATGACCAGGCGGTTATCCCTGCTGCCAAGAAGCTTGCACTCCAGGAAAATAAACCGTTTTTTAATAAAGGCCTTGCTAAAAGTGAATTCTTTTCCGGCAATCTGGCTGGTGAGGATGCGACTGAGCGAATCATAGTTCATTACCAGGTCGGCATAAACCTGGAATCCCCGGTTGCGGCTGAAATTGCTGATATGCGGTACAGGCGCGATAGCGGTAGCAGGCTTTTCAAACCGTACCACCGGTTTGGCTGCCAATCCCACATTGATCTGCAACTGGCTGCCGGCTGCCTGAATGCTGTTGATGCGGATCTTTTGAGGGTTGATCTGCAACCAGCCCATGTTGTTGATATTATACGGCGCATTGAGCTGGTTCCACAGGGTTTGAAAATGCGGCTTCAGATCGACCCGGCCATAACTCTTTTCCAGGTCGGCTTTTGATCCATCCAGTTCCTTTTTGAGCGCGTCCATGATCACCGGGGTAATGTCCTGCCCCCAAAAGCAAACAGCGCACTTATCTACCGGCTCCGGCTCTTTCCGGGTTACCTGCATTTTTATCGTATAGTTGGTCAACATCGAGATGGCAATGGTAAAGCCGACTTTCACTTTCCGTTCGCCTTCATCAACGCCGCACTGGCAAGCCGGTGTCCAGGGCGTAACGGCCTTGCCGTTGACACAGGCACGCGTAGACCCGATAATTTTGTAGTAGCCGGTAAAAGCGATGTCGAGGGTGGTGTTTTTTAAACTGAACTGTAATGGTCCGCGCCGGAAACTGTATTTATACCGGGTATCACAACCCTGCTGCACCCAGTCGTTGGGAAACCGGGGAGAAGTAAAGAGCGTGTCTACCTTTTTATTGGCCAGAGCAAAGAACGGAGCCAGGTCAACTTGAACCGGGAGGTTGAGCTCCGACTCGGGGACGACGGCAGCCGGGTATTCGGGCGGCGACAACAAGGGGGCCGGGGAATCGATATCCTGCGGGTACCCTGCGATAAACAGGCAGAGGGCGCATAAAAGAAGGAGTCCGTTCTTCATATTTTCAAATCTGGCGCTAAAATAGGAAATCAATGGCAGGAATAAACAATAGCATTGGTTCCTGCAGATAGCGCCGTTTTATACAACCCTGATCATAACTGCTTGCTGTTGAGCGTTTAAAATGACAGGATAGAAGCCAGGTTCCCGACACGGCGTCTGTTTGATGGGGATTTGCAAAGATTTCTGACATTTTTTCATATTCCGATACTGCGGCATAATCATTGAAAGTTAATTTCTGCCACAGATTGTGGTAATTTTTAATAAAAGGAGAAATTTAAATATTATGGGTAAAATTATTGGTATTGACTTAGGAACCACCAACAGCTGCGTTGCGGTAATGGAAGGTAACGAGCCGGTGGTGATTGCCAACGATGAAGGGCGCCGTACAACCCCATCCGTTGTTGCTTTTTTGAAAAACGGCGAGCGTAAAGTAGGGGATCCTGCGAAAAGGCAGGCGATCACCAATCCGCAAAATACGATCATGTCTGTAAAGCGCTTTATGGGCCGTCGTTTTGATGAGGTTTCTGAAGAGATCAGCCACTGGAGCTACAAGGTTGCACAGGGTGACAATAATACCGTTCGTATCGATATTGATGGACGTTTGTATACCCCGCAGGAAATATCTGCCATGGTATTACAAAAAATGAAAAAAACAGCCGAGGATTACCTGGGGCAGGAAGTAACCGAAGCGGTGATTACTGTTCCGGCATATTTTAACGATGCGCAACGCCAGGCTACCAAAGAAGCCGGTGAAATTGCAGGGTTAACTGTACGCCGTATTGTAAACGAACCAACTGCTGCTGCATTGGCCTATGGGCTTGATAAAGGCGGTAAAGATCACAAAATTGCTGTATTTGACCTGGGTGGCGGTACGTTTGATATCTCGATCCTGGAGTTGGGTGACGGTGTGTTTGAAGTAAAATCTACCAACGGTGATACACACCTGGGAGGTGACGACTTCGATAAAGTAATTATGGACTGGCTGGCTGAAGAGTTTAAATCTGAAGAAGGTATTGACTTAAGAAAGGATCCCATGGCACTGCAGCGTTTGAAAGAAGCGGCAGAAAAAGCCAAGATCGAATTGTCTTCTTCCAGCGAAACCGAAATCAACCTGCCCTACATTACAGCCGTTGACGGAGTGCCGAAACACCTGGTAAAAAAACTGACCCGCGCCAAATTTGAGCAATTGGCAGATAACCTGTTCGCCCGTTGTTTAAAACCCTGTGAAGCGGCGTTGAAAGATGCAGGTATGAATGCTTCTGAGATCGACGAGGTGATTCTCGTAGGCGGCAGCACCCGGATTCCTAAAGTACAGGAAATTGTAGAAAAATTCTTTGGCAAAAAGCCCAACCGTGGTGTAAACCCGGATGAGGTAGTGGCCGTTGGTGCAGCTATTCAGGGCGCGGTATTAACCGGCGAAGTAAAAGATGTATTGCTGCTGGATGTAACCCCGCTTTCCCTGGGTATCGAAACCATGGGCGGTGTGATGACCACGCTGATCCCTTCCAACACTACCATTCCTACAAAGAAATCGGAAGTGTTTTCTACTGCAAGTGATAACCAGCCCGGCGTGCAGATTCATGTATTGCAGGGTGAACGCTCCATGGCAAAAGACAACAAGAGTCTGGGGATCTTTAACCTCGATGGCATTCCGCCAGCCCCCAGGGGCGTACCGCAGATCGAAGTGATCTTCGATATCGATGCCAACGGTATCATGCATGTAACGGCAAAAGATAAAGGAACCGGTAAGGAACAGAAGATCCATATTGAAGCGGGAAGTGGTTTGAGCAAGGAAGAAGTGGAGAAAATGAAGGCCGAGGCAAAAGCCAATGAAGCCACCGATAAAGCAGAGCGTGAAAAGATCGATAAGCTGAATGCTGCAGATAGCCTGGTGTTCCAGACCGAAAAGCAGCTGAAAGAATATGGCGATAAGGTTCCGGCAGATAAGAAAACCGTGATTGAAGGAGCGGTAGCTAAATTAAAAGAAGCGCATAAACAACAGGATATTGCCGCTATTGATAAGGCTACTGAAGAACTGAACGCCGCCTGGACAGCAGCCAGCGAGGATATCTATAAATCCGGACAGGGCGCTGAGGGGGCACAAGCCCAGGCAGGACAGCCCGGAGGCGAGCAGGCTGCCGGTGGAAATGCAGGTGGTGCTGATGATGTTACAGATGTTCCTTTTGAAGAAGTGAAATAACTATTTTAATAGCAGAACGTGATCCCGGTAAGCAATTACCGGGATTTTTTTTATGTGGAAGACGATCCAGCTGCAGCAATGATTTCGTGCATCCGGTCATGCAAGCTTATGTTATTACCAGCACTCTGCGCCTATCTCAATGCCTGATGAAGCCTTAACCTATAGGTGCGCGATAGAACCCGGAAACAAGGCATCTTCCTTCTTTCCGGGCTTAAAACCGGAAGAGCAACCGTTTGCACAAGGGCTATAGTATTATAATGGCTATTTTTATAAACATTCTAAATAACAAAATACTTCCATTATGAGTAACCGAAGAAGCTTTCTTAAACACATTGCTGTGGGAACCGGCGCACTTGCCGTCAATCTGCCTGCCCTGGCCATTAACGATGACGATATGCAACACTCTTATGAACGGGAAAAAACGGGTGCCCGTTTTAACATGAGTGGCTACGGCGCACCAAAGATCGACCGGGTGCGTATCGGCTTTATCGGTCAGGGCATGCGCGGTCCGGGCGCCGTTCAGCGGATGTCGCATATTGATGGGGTGGAGATCGTTGCTATTTGCGACCTGATCCCCGAACGTGCCACGAAATCCAATGCCCTGGTGCAGAAAACCGGCCGCCCAGCTGCCAAGGAATATTCCGGTGAAAATGGATGGAAAGACATGATCCGGAAAGAGGAGCTGGACCTGGTGTACATTACGACGCCCTGGAACCTCCACACACCCATGGCGCTTTTCGCCATGGAAAACGGCTGCCACGCCGCTTCCGAAGTGCCCATTGCCCTTACCCTGGAAGATTGCTGGAAACTGGTGGAAACCTCCGAACGCACCCGTAAACATTGTATGATGCTGGAGAACTGCTGCTACGATTTCTTCGAGCTGCTGACCCTCAACATGGCCCGCCAGGGTATGTTTGGCGAGCTGGTGCATGCCGAGGGAGCATACATTCATGATCTGCGGGACCTGAACTTCAAAAAAGACACGGGTTACCAGAATATGTGGCGCCTTCGCCAGAATTATGAGCATAACGGTTGCCTGTATCCCACACACGGCCTGGGTCCGGTGGCACAGTGCATGAACATCAACCGGGGCGATAAAATGGACTGGCTGGTATCCGTGTCCAGCAACGATTTCCAGATGGGACAGATGGCCAAAGACCTGGCCGCCAAAGATCCATATTTCAAGCAGTTTGTGGGCAAGCCCTACCGCGGCAACATGAATACGACCACCATTAAAACCAATAAAGGAAAAACCATCATGATTCAGCATGATGTAACTTCGCCCCGCCCGTATTCCCGCATCCACCTCGTAAGCGGCACCAAAGGGGTGGCGCAGAAATGGCCGGATCCCGAACGCATCGCTTTCGGTCATGAATGGATCAGCAGCGAAGAACTCAAAAAACTGTACGACCAATATACCCCCGAGATCGTCCGGAAAATCGGCGACCTTGCCAAACAGATCGGGGGGCATGGCGGTATGGACTTTATGATGGACTGGCGGTTGATCGACTGTTTGCGTAACGGGCTGCCGCTTGACCAGGACGTATATGACGGTGTGGCCTGGAGTTGTATATTCCCGCTAAGCGGCCGATCCATTGCCAAACGCTCTTCCAGCGTGGATATCCCCGATTTTACCCGCGGTGCCTGGAAAACCAACGCCCCTGTAGAGTTGACACTGAAGGGCGGCGGCACCACCGGCGTGGTGAACCTTGAGAAAAAAGACGCATCTAAACAGCTAAACGTACATTAGCCGGATTTGTACCGGTTTTTTAACAGCGCTCTGCACAAGTGAGGAGCGCTGTTTTTTATTCAGGCAATGTTCCGGTTACTGCATAACGAAGCAACAGGCATTATGCTTCCTGAAAAAGAATGATGCATGAATAAACATTAAACACCAGGTTCTCCCGGATAAGCAGCGTATCCGGAATCAACCGGAATATTTTAAACGGCCCTGGCGCACACAGCGCAACACCGCAAATGCCCCTTTATAATGATTCCAGGCACAACTTTTGAGACGAAATAATGACCTTATTTGGGGGGCGGATGCTGCAATCGGTTAAAAACAAAAGCATGCAAAAAAAACAATGGATGAAGGGACTGGTACTGGCAGCCCTGGGGGCAGCCATTGCCGCAGTGATAAAACGACGGACCATACCTAAAGGTGTGAAGGCCGTAGCCGGCTTTGAAAAAGACCGGTACCTGGGGCGCTGGTTTGAAATAGCCCGTTTTGATTTCTATTTTGAGAAACACCTGAGCCTGGTAACCGCTACCTATACAAGCAGGGATGACGGCACCATAGAAGTGGTAAACCGGGGCTTTGATTACTATAAATCCAAATGGCAGCAATCGACCGGCCGGGCAAAATTTACAGGTGACGAGCATACCGGAAGTCTGGTCGTTTCTTTTTTCGGACCTTTTTATGCAGGCTATAATGTAATAGCCATCGATCCCGGTTACCAGTATGCGCTTGTTTGCGGTAAAAGCAGGAAATACCTGTGGCTGCTCTCCCGGCAAAAGACCATGCCCGCGGCTGTAAAAGAACATTATCTGCACATAGCCCGGGATTTTGGATTCCCGGTTTCCAGGCTTACCTGGACCCAGCAAGACTAACCGTAATAAAAGTTCGGTCGGATTTTTTAAACCTTTTTCTTTACGGGTTGTTAAATAGATCGAACGTATATGTTAAATACCAGACCGTGAAGGCACCCAGTACGAATAAAATGCGGTACTGTATTTAAACGTCAATATTTTTTAATGTTTAAATAATGTAATCGTATGAGACCTGCAATGAAAGAAAACAAGGTTGGTTTTTTTGACAAAGATTCGCGCCATTATTTGCCGGTAACATTCACCGGAGACGCTATTCAGCATCTTTCTTCCTTAACGAACGCTTTTAACATTAAAGAATGGGTATGGCATACCGAAGAGATCGACGGTAAAAAATATTGTATTGTAACCGATCGGCGACAACCGGCTGGCAGCCCGGACCGTTTACCGGCCTGAACTGAAGGCAGCGGGCCGGCCGCTGCATAGGGTTTGTATAGCACCCGGCCTGCGGTGCCCGGTAACAGCAGCGTTCTGTGCTGCGATAGCAATGCCGTAAGCTGCTATGCGGTCAGGGCCTTCGCATAGCAGCTTTAACGGTTTTGTTTTTAAGCGGCCCTGTTTATTATTTTAAAATGATCAATACTACTGTGTAAACGTATGGATAAAACCCGTTTTTATATTGTGGTAGACATGAAAACGCCCAACGGGTATATTACCTATTGCCAGTTTTTTATTGGCCAGGACAAAGAGCGGGCGGATACGGTTTTTTATTCATTAACAGGAATGATACCGGAGACCTCCCATAGTGCATATGTGCTAAGGATGTGCCTGGTTGATCAACGGGATAAGTCCCGTGTTGTAAAGGCCATCCGCTATTGCACACTGGATGATCTTGCCGATAATGTTTTATTAATTACCAGGGAAGTTTTTAAATGGCTGACGCTGCATTAGGCTTATACATTCCCGCATGGCATCAGGGAAGCGCGCTATCTGCTCCCGGGATGATCTCTAAACCGTAACGGCATCTTCATTTTTATATTTGACATTGGGTACTGTTGTCATATTTCCGACAGGAAGGTTTAAAGCTTTGTGTGGAATATTTGGGACACCCGCTGTAGCAGATGGTGCTTTGAAGCCCGGAAAAATCGTCGGCTCATAGCGAACCTTCCCGCCAGTTTTTGCTATTTGTTATTTGAAATTTGTCATTTGCTATTTAAAAACGCCGCTCCCCAAAAATGTTATCACACAATTCAGGCTGACCGGTGTTTTTTAATCCCGGAGTTGTATTTTTGAAGGAATTGATTGCCGAATACGATAGCCGTATTACCTGCATTAACGATTATTTTAAACAACTACAATCAACAAGTGAAAAAGAAAATTTTCTACCTGCTACTTGCCGCTGTGATGGGAACCAGTGGCCTGAACGCCCAATGGAAACCTGTTAGCGGAAAAATTACAACATCCTGGGCCGAAAAGGTAAATGCCGCAAACCCATTGCCAGAATATCCGCGTCCCCAGTTGGTTCGCAATCACAACTGGAAAAATTTAAACGGGCTGTGGCAGTATGCTGTAATTCCCAGAAGCGGGAGCAACGTCATTCCAACGCAGTTCCAGGGCAATATCCTGGTACCTTATGCCATTGAATCGGCGCTGAGCGGCGTTGGGCGAACCGTAGGTAAGGACAGTGTACTATGGTACAACCGGGTGATAGAAGTACCGGCTTCCATGCGTAAAGGAAAACTGATGTTACATTTTGGCGCCGTTGACTGGGCGGCACAGGTCTATGTAAACGGGATCAGGGTAGGGGAGCATGAAGGCGGATACGACCCTTTTTCAATCGACATCACTGCGGCGGTTAAAAAGGGCGCCCGTCAGTCGGTTGCAGTACGGGTATGGGATCCCACGGATGATGGCCCTCAGCCCGCCGGGAAGCAGGTGAAAAATCCGCACGGTATCTGGTATACACCGGTTACCGGTATCTGGCAAACCGTATGGCTCGAAAATGTACCGGAAACCTATATTGTTGCTACCCGGCAAATACCGGATATTGATCAGCAGCAACTGCAGGTTTCGGTGAAGACTGCCGGTCTTCAGCCCGGTGATGAGGTTTCTGTATCGGCCTGGGACGGCACAAAACCGGTGGCAAGCCAAACTTCGGCTGACGGGGGGAATATGGTGCTGCGAATTCCTGATCCCAAACTATGGTCGCCTCAAACGCCTTTTTTGTATGACCTGAAAGTGGCTATAAAACGGAAAGGGAAAACCATCGATGAAGCCGGTTCCTATTTTGGAATGCGTAAGATATCCATGACCAAAGATGCAAACGGTATTCAGCGGATGATGCTCAACAACCAGTTCCTGTTTCAGTACGGGCCACTGGACCAGGGATGGTGGCCGGATGGTTTGTACACAGCGCCAACAGATGAGGCATTAAAATTTGATGTGGAACAAACAAAAGCGCTGGGTTTTAACATGATCCGCAAACATATAAAGGTAGAGCCGGCGCGCTGGTATCAATACTGCGACCAGCTGGGGGTATTGGTTTGGCAGGATATGCCCAGCGGCGACAGGGGCGGAAATGTATGGGATCAGTACCCGGGATTCATTTCAGGTCTTCCGCTGGATAAAGCGCGCACGCCCGAGTCGGAAGCCATTCATAAAAAAGAATGGAAAGCCATTATGGATCATTTGTACAACTACCCCAGTATTGTTTGCTGGGTGCCGTTTAACGAAGCCTGGGGACAGTTTAAAACAAAGGAAATTGTTGACTGGACCGTAGCCTACGATCCTTCCAGACTGGTAAATGCTGCAAGCGGAGGAAACTATATTAAGGGACTGCCCGGTCATATTATGGACCTGCATCGCTACCCCGCACCGATGATGCCAGACCCGGAGATCTATGGAGATAAGCAGATCCTTGTGCTGGGTGAATTTGGCGGACTGGGTTTGCCGGTGGAAGGACATACCTGGGTGTCGAGTGGCAATTGGGGCTATCAGAGTTTTAAAAATCAGACCGAACTTTATAATAAGTACGAAGAATTCATTAACCGGATGCCGGACCTTATCAAAAGAGGCCTTTCCGCAGCTGTTTATACACAAACCACCGATGTGGAAGTTGAAACAAACGGATTGTATACCTATGACCGGAAGGTGCTGAAATTTCCTAAAGAAAAAATGTTCGGCCTGCATCAGCAGCTATACAATAAGGGACTGGTATCCCCATAATCTCAGGCTTAAAATAACAATAGGCGAACGGTTATTTCTTTATAACAGGAATAACCGTTTGTTTATATTTTTTATCGATAACCAGTAATAAAAAAGGACGGGTGCTAAACGATTGTTTTGCACCCTTGGTTAGGTCGTATGACAGCGCCAGGTAGCCGCCGTCTTTCCGAAGCGAAAGGTTTTCATACGAAACCGCATTGTCCGATACAGAATCAATCACAGCAATCACGTCCTGCTTTGTAAAATCGATCGGGGTGGGCTGTCCGTCGCGCCCCATTGTAGCCGCCGTTCCAAAAATCGAATCAAAGCGAGCCTTGGTGGTAATCCGGGAATCCTCCAGTTGACCTTCCCTGAAATCATTGCGTACGAAATAATGCGTCGCCCTGGTAAATGGAATTGCCGCTCCGTCTGGAAGCTCGTTATTTTCTGCGCCCGTCTCTGTTTGGGCCGGTCTCCTGCTGTTGCAGGCACCAAAGATGAACAAGGCTGTTATAACAACAGGGAGAAGGATTTTTTTCATATTACATTCATTTTGAAAACCGGATGATTTCAGGCTGAAAGATAAGCAACCGTTACGGATGCACCGGCTTTCTGCTTTTTTATTTGGATAGCTCTATTTTTGGGGTAATGCATTTGATGAATGAGGGTAAAATAGTTTATATACCGGATAAGAAAAAGTATGGCGGGACCGTGTTGAAGGCCTACTTTTGAGAAACGAATTTTGTAAAAATGGGTGAGTAAGGGATGGCGGATCCGATGCCGGTACAACGGTTGCAGCCAGGTTGCCATTCCGGATATTTTGCAGTTGATTATTTATTGGAAACGTGAAGCCACAGTTTGTTGATATCATATTTTCAAAAGCCGGGAAGATCCAGGTAAAAAAAACAGTCAAATCGAGGTTTGACGGTCCGTTTCATTTTCATCATTTATGCGAACTGGTATGGGTGGAGGAAGGATTCGGCACGCGGATCATAGGCGATTCGGTTTCCAATTTCAAAAAAAACGACCTGGTGCTGATGGCACCCAACCTGCCGCATATCTGGAGAAGCGATGCGGAACTGGATTTTGTAAAGTCCACCACTATTTATTTTGATCCGGATTTTCTTTCCCATTTAACAGACGAAACGGCCACGCTCGACCGGTTCAGGCAAATGATCCAGAAATCGCGGAGAGGCATGCTTTTTCACGGTGAAACCCGTAAAAAGGCTGTGAAATTGCTGTCAAAAATCACGGAAGCAGAAGGCATTGAAAAGATCATCAGTTTCCTGAGGGTAATCGATCTGCTTACCGCTTCGGCAGAGTTCAGTGCCCTGGCCACCGTTTTGTATAATAACCGCTACGATGAAAAGGATGCGGGGCGCATTTTTACGGTGTACCAGCACCTGTTAAAGAACTTTAAGAGGGATATTTCGCTCAAGGAAGTTGCGGATCTCTGTCATATGACCACCAATTCATTCTGTCGTTTTTTTAAAAGCCGCACCAATAAACCCTTTACCCGCTTCCTGAATGAACTGCGGATCGGTTATGCCTGTGAACTGTTACAGGATGAAACACATTCGATTTCCGCCATCTGCTACGAATGCGGGTATAATACAACGGCGAATTTTCATAAATTTTTTAAACAGATTCAGCATACAACGCCTGCCGGTTACCGTAAATGGATACAGGAGGGACAAACCGTTTGAGGGCCGTGATAAAAATGTTCAGGCGGAAAAAAACATTTATAGAAACCTTCATAAACATAAAAATTCAAAACGAACGTGAAAAAAAAGTATCTGCTCTTTTGCCTGATTCTGGCAAGCTACACGATTGCTGCCCAGACATATCAACCAAACTGGGCTTCGCTCAATACCCGCAAGATACCCGAGTGGTTCGGGCAAGACAAATTCGGCATTTTTATTCACTGGGGCCTGTATGCCGTGCCGTCCTATGCGCCGGTCATCCCCAATAGCGGGGAAAGCTATGCCGAATGGTATTGGTACCGGCTGGCTGAAAAGAACAAGAACTTCATGCCCTTTCATACTAAAAATTATGGGGCAGATTTTGACTACCCCCGTTTTGAACCGATGTTTAAAGCGGAACTGTTTAACCCTGTGCAATGGGCCGATGTTTTCAAAGCATCGGGTGCCCGTTATGTGGTGCTTACTTCAAAACATCATGAAGGATACTGCCTTTGGAACAGCGCGGAGGCCGACCGCAGCTGGGGCCGTTCCTGGAACGCCGTAACCGGAACGCCTCGTCGCGACCTGCTGGGAGATCTGACCAGCGCGGTAAAAGGTGCCGGGTTAAAAATGGGCTACTATTATTCGCTGTACGAATGGTATAACCCGCTTTGGCAAAAGGATCGCAAGCGATATGTAACTGAGCATATGCTGCCACAGTTAAAAGATCTTGTAAATAAATACCAGCCATCGCTCATTTTTGCCGATGGCGAATGGGACCTGCCGGATACGGCCTGGCATAGTCCGGAGCTCCTGGCCTGGTTGTTTAACGAGTCTCCGGTTGCAAAAGATGTTGTGGTAAACGACCGCTGGGGCAGCAATACCCGCGAGCGGAATACCGGGGCTACCTATACTACTTCCGAATATGGCGGCGGTATGGATGCCAGTCGGGTATGGGAAGAAAGCCAGGGCATCGGGCATTCCTATGGCTATAACCGGAACGAAAAATTAACTGATTATAAAACGGAACGCGAGCTGATCCTGATGCTGGTTGACATCGTTTCCAGGGGCGGAAACCTGTTGCTGGATATCGGGCCAACAGCAGACGGCCGGATACCTGTGATTATGCAGCAGCGGCTGACCGCTATGGGCAACTGGTTAAAGGTAAACGGCGATGCGATCTATGGCACGCAGGCGTATAGCCGGCCGGTGCAATGGAGCGCCGGAATCATTCCCGGTAAAAGCGGTAAAAGCTATATGGCGGGTTATAGTGCAGCAGCACTGGTAGCACCCAAAAAAGATACAGCACATATTGAATTATTCTTTACCCGTAAGGGCCGCGACCTGTACTGCATGCTGCCCGATTACCAGCCCAGGTTACGGATCAAAGACCTGAATGTACCGGCAAATACGACAGCCGTAGTGCTGGCCAATAATAAGGAAGTTAAGGTAAAGAATGCTGGTAAAGACTGCTGGATCGATCTTTCCGGGTTTAAGCCGGGAGAACTGCCTGGAGAATTACTGGTAATAAAATTAAAGAACGTATTGTAACCGGCATCCATAAAATCACCGGATGATCAATCTGCCAACAGGACTCCGGGTTGAATTCGGATCAATGGAACACACATGCTTTCATTGCTGAATAATGAATGCTTAAACAAGGCTTCTGGGCTGTACGCATTCAAAAGAAAGATTCATTTCTAAAACCAATAGCAGGTAACAACAGGGAACCATATGCATAGAAAAAGAACTGCAGTCCTTTTACTGCTCATACTGCAGGGGCTGCTGCAGACCGCGTTTGCCCAAACAAAGATCTTTGTAGCTACTACCGGGAACGACCGGAATGCTGGTACGCTGCATGCCCCGCTCAGGAGCCTTGAAAAAGCCCTGTCCGTTGCGGCTGCGGGAAAAGATGCCATCACCATTTTCCTCCGGGAAGGTGTTTATTACCTGGATAAAACCGTTACCATTGACGCCGCTACATTTGAGGCGGCTTCGCTTACCATTACCGGCTATCACAACGAGCCGGTAACCATCAGTGCTGGAAAGCCTTTGCAGCTTCGCTGGGAAGCCTGTGGCAATGGGATCTATAAGGCCACCGTGCCTGGCGGTACTGTATTTGAACAACTCTATGTCAATAACCGCTTGCAGGTATTGGCGCGTTATCCCAATTACGACAGCGCTGCCCGGGTGTTTCAGGGTACCAGTGCCGATGCGATCAGTATGGAAAAGATCCGGCAGTGGAAGAATCCTGTTGGCGGATATGTACATGCCCTGCATGCGCATGAATGGGGTGGCTTCCATTACCGGATCAGCGGGGTAAAGCAGGACGGCAGCCTGGAGTTGGAAGGCGGATGGCAGAACAACCGTCCGGCCTCCATGCATCCGCAGTACCGGTTTGTAGAAAATATTGTTGAAGAGCTGGATGCGCCCGGGGAATGGTTCCTGGATCGTTCAAAAAATGAATTGTATTACTATCCGCCCAAAGACCTTCGGTTACAGGCGGCCGCCGTCGTAGTGGCTGCCTTAAAGAACAGCATCGTATTAAAAGGCACGCGTGAAGAGCCCCTGCGCCGGGTACGCCTGGAAGGCTTGGATTTTTTACACAATGAACGTAGTTTTATGGAAACCCGTGAACCCCTGGTGCGCAGCGACTGGACGATCTACCGGGGGGGAGCGGTGTTGATGGAGGGCACCGAAGACTGTATTATCAAAAACTGCAATTTTACGGGGCTTGGTGGCAATGCGATCATGGTCAGCAATTATAATAAAAGGGATACCATCAGCGGCTGTCATATTTCATGGATCGGTGCCAATGCTGTTAGCTTTATCGGGGATGCCAAAGCCCTGCGCTCGCCTTCGTTCCGGTATGAGGATTATGTACCCTATGATCAGCTGGATCAAAGGCCCGGACCACTTACCGGGAATTATCCGCAGCAATGTGTGGTATCGGATAACCTGTTGCACGACCTGGGGCGGATTGAAAAACAGGCAACCGGTGTACAAATAGAAATGGCGGCTGCCATCACGGTACGTTATAACAGCATTTACAATACGCCCCGCGCCGGCCTTAATATCGGCGACGGTGCATTTGGCGGGCACCTGCTGGAGCACAATGATGTATTCAATACCGTACTGGAAACGGGCGATCACGGGGCCTTTAATTCATGGGGCAGAGACCGGTACTGGGCCGCAAACCGCCGCTACATGGACAGCATTGTAGCGCTGCATCCGGAGCTGATCCTGCTGGATGCCCGTGCGCAGACTGTTATTCGGAACAACCGGTTCCGCTGTGATCATGGCTGGGATATCGACCTCGATGACGGGTCTTCCAATTATCATATTTACAACAATGTTTGTCTGAACGGTGGAATCAAATTAAGAGAAGGCTTTTACCGGATTGTGGAAAACAACATCATGGTGAATAATTCCTTTCATCCGCATGTATGGTTTCGGAACAGCGGGGATGTATTCCGGCGTAATATTGTAATGAAGAAGTACTTCCCTATACAGATCAAATACTGGGGACTTGCTGTTGATTCCAACCTGTTTCCTGATGCAACAGCCCTGGAGCTGGCGCAACGCAACGGCACCGATAAGCACAGCCTTTTTGGAGATCCCCTGTTCCGGAATGCCGCGCAGGGCAACTATACGGTTGCCCCGGGATCGCCGGCATTGAAGACCGGCTTTGCCAATTTTCCCATGAAGTTTGGTGTACAGCGTCCCGCCTTGAAAAGGATCGCACAGCAACCTTCCTTTCCTGAAATAAACACCGGGGATGCAGGTACGGCTATGGCAATAGCCGATTTCCTGGGCGGTAAGATCAAGTCCGTTGAAGGTCTGGGCGACCGCTCGGCCTATGGGTTACCTGATGAATCCGGAGTGGTGGTGATGGCTGTTGGAGATAAAAGCCTGCTGGCCCGGTCCGGCCTGCAGGAAAAAGATGTGATCCGCAGTGCAGACGGAAAGTCCGTAAAGAACCTGAAAGATCTTTTGGACGCATACAGCTCCGGTAACTGGAAGGGGCATCTTCCGGTTACCATTATCCGCAATCAGCAACTGATGCACCTGGAGCTAAAAACCCGGTAATATCAGCAGGTAGGCAGCGGGGGGCGGTCCGGAATCGTTTATGATCATTTTGTTTATAAAACGGGTAAGCCAATTGAATGCTGACCCCGGGATTCTTTTTTACTTTACATTATTAAAACAAGCAATTCGTTATCAAGCCCGGCTCCGGCTTTTTCTAAAGTCAGTTCCGGGTTTTTTTGTGTTTGGATACCTGTTGTTGGCCGCAACAGGCAGTTGCTTTTAACAAAATTTGGTTGTTTTTGGATTAAAAAAAATGTATATTTATTGTATTGTTTAACCTAAAATGAAATGTTATGGCCATTGATGAAATACCGCGGCTGTTAACCGTCGCCCAATGCGATGCAGCCCTCCAAAAGCTATCTGCAGTAACCCGGAAACTTACGGCTAAGCAACACCGGCTCGAAGACCGGGTAGAAGCCCATCGGCAAGTGATTTCCAAAACGAGGGATGAAATCGGTAAACTGCAATGGGAGTTATCCCGGCTGCACACAGCATTAACAAGTATGACAGACGGACGCCGTGCTCGGGAATGCCGCTGCCGTATCACTCTGGCAACCGGTCGCATTCAGCAGTTGGAGCTGCGCCTGGAAGATCGGCTGCCGGCACTGGCGATGATACAATTTGATCTGGGTGAAGTCCTCCACGCGCTGGAACAGGCTGCGCAATACCGGTTGGCCTATGAAGCAAACCGTTCCGAATTGCTGCAGGAGGCAGCTACCCTCCGGCCGGAGACAGCTGTTCAACCGGAGTCAGCAGCCGTAATACCGCTGATTCCTGCCCCCCGGCCGGCAGCGGATCAAAAACCAGCGGCCCCCCAACCGGTTGCCCGGCTCTTTCAGAAACAAAAAGGGAGGCGGTGGATGAAAGCAAGGCCGGTGGCGAAGCGGGCGGTGTGAGCGGCTGTATGACCGCACGCAATGACGCAAAAGAGCAGGGGGCAGCAGTTTTATATGGCTGCGATTACCGGCATGGGTTCCTTGTGTCATAAGCGGGCCGGTTCTTCTTTCAATTTCTTTGGGTTTCCACATACGGGGCACCGGTGCTCAGGAAAAGATCAGCCTCCCGTTCATAATATAAAGCGCACAAATCACCGCTTCGCCCAGCAACAGTGGCAGTATAAAATGCCAGAACCGGATGCGCAACAATCCCGCTGCATAACAAACCAGGTCTGTAGGCGTAAACGGCATAAAGGCCCAACCCAGGATCAGCCAAAATCCCTGCTTATGCTGCAAGCCCTGCTGAATGCGCTGTAGTTTGGGTGCCTCCTGTAAACCGGAAAAACGCAGGTAACCCGCTGCATAGTAAATAAAGGCGGCGACTACCCAAATGCTCAGCATAAATACGCCAAACAACATCAGGGGACTATCTTTGAAGATAAGGATGCCCGCGAAAAGAAATGGGGTGGAGGGCAGCAGAAATATTCCTCTCAGGATACAGAGCCCAAAATACAACAGCCAGGCCTGCTGCCGGTGTTGAAACAGGTATGCAGCGATGGCTTCCTGTGTAAAATATTGCCGGTTGCACAGGTAAAAAAGCACGCCGCCGGTAATCAATAGCACCCACAGGATGCGAAGCCATTTCCGGATCTTTCGTTCCGGTACTTTATTGTTTCTGCGCATAGTAAATAAAAGCCGGGGGAATATTAATGGGCTCAAAGCCCAGCTGCATCAGTGGAAAATTGCGCCGCAGCAGCGCTCTGTCATTCAGCGAATATTGAAACTGGATATAGAACCCCCCGGGCTTTAATATAGATTTTACAGCGCCGAGAATCTGCTCTTTTGTCCGGATATTCAGGTTGGCAAGCGGCAGGCCGGAAATGACATAATCAGCGCTGCCATTACAAACATACCGTTGCATCCGGCATACATCATCATTGACGGCCACAAATTGCTGGCATTGTAAGGTGCTCAATTTATAAAAAAGCTGCGGGTTAATTTCGAATGATGTAAGCCGGGAGCCCGCATGCATCTGATTCAGCAAATGACGGGTAATGCTTCCCGTGCCGGCTCCCAGCTCCACTATTTGCATGGGCTGGCCGAAGTCAACGAACCGGGTCATACGACCCGCCAGCCGGGAAGAACTTTCTACAAAGGATCCTGTTTGCGCGAGGTTTTCATATGCGGCTCTTAAAAAAGTAAACATAATTGTATTTTTCTGTAAAGTAGAATGGATAATAGCGGGTAGAAAAATGAAATCGACCGGTGAACAACAAATGGCTGCCAGCTTCGGATTACAGCAGACCAACGGAATATGACCTTTTTACAACGATTTGTTCCGGCCTGCAGCCCGTTTGTTGCCGGTGAAGCCCAGTTGGTCGATAAAATTTGACCGCTACGCTTTAATCGCGAATTTTACCGGATGAAAGCCGGTCCATTACAGCAACAGCATTTAAAAACAACAAGGCGGGTATTACGGCATATGCTTTTCTGGATGGCCTTTTACCTGCTGCAGTTTTATTACGGACTGGTTTCGGTGCCAGGCCTTAAGATCGCACCGGCCATGTTTTTAAATCCGTTACGCCTCATAGCTGGCGCTGCCCTGGTTTTTTACCCGTTGATGTACTGGATCATTCCTCGTTTCTTTGCCCGAAAAAAATACCGGCAGGGTATCTTCTGGTCCTTGCTATTGTTCGGAGTATTTGTTTTTATGGATGCATACTGGGAGATCCGCATTCTGAATGTATGTTCCGCCTGCTGGGAGCAACTGCGCATAAAACAACCGGATTATTACAATTATCTGCACCGGGGGCTGTTGGGTATCGCTCTTACGCGGCTGATCAGTCTGGGGTTCCTCTATCAGCTAATGGTGCAGCTTGCCATACCCATCGGCATAAAAATAGCTATGGCCTATTTTCAGCAACGGTTAACCACCGTTAAACTGGAAAAGGAAAACAAAGAACTGGAGTTGCATTTTCTCCGCTCCCAGATCGCTCCGCACTTTCTTTTCAATACGCTTAACAATATCTATGGCCTGATCCTGCATGACGACCGCAAACGGTCGGCCGCTACAGTGGCACAGCTGGCCAGTTTCCTGCGTTACTCGCTTTATCCGGATACGGATGACCATACGCTCGGCAGGGAGATCCGGATGCTGCAGGATTATATGGAGCTGGAAAAAATAAGGCTGAATCATGCATTGGTGAATTTTACGTTTGAAGCCGATGATCCTTCCCTGTTCTTTCCGCCGCTGTTGCTGATGCCCGTTCTGGAAAATGCGTTCAAGTTTTGTCCGGACAGTCCCGAAGCCGATAGCTGGATCTGGATGCAACTGGTTCTGCGCAAGGGTTATCTCTATATCTCTGTAGCCAACACAGTGGGGAGCAAACCCCATCCGGAAAGTGGCGGTATCGGACATGATAATATACGCAGGCGGTTGCAGTATTATTACGGAGGGAACCATACATTTGTGATCCATAACGAAAAAAATATTTACACTGTGGTGATCGAAATTCAAAATGCCTATGATTCATTGTATCGTAGTAGATGATGAGCCCCTGGCAAGAAATATCCTGGCGCAGCACCTGAGCCGGTTGCCCAACTGGAAAATGCAGCGGGAATGCATCAACGCAGCAGAAGCATGGCAGGCCATACAGGAACTTGAGATCCAGGTCATGTTCCTCGATATCCAGATGCCCGGCATCAGCGGCCTGGAATTATTGCGTTCCCTCAAATGTCCGCCGGTAGTGATTCTTACAACCGCTTACTCCCATTATGCCGTGGAAGGATTCGACCTTAAGGTGGCCGACTACCTGCTGAAACCGATCACCTTTGAACGCTTTACACAGGCAATCGTAAAGGCACAGGAAGTGTTAGCGAGCCCGGTAGTTACGATTCAGGAACAGGCATCGGGTGCGGTACCCCTGGTATCGGATCACTTATTCCTGAAAATTGACAACCGGCATATCCGGCTGAACTTTGAGGAACTGCTTTATTTTGAAGCGCAGCGCGACTTCACAAAGATCTTTCTGCAGGATAAAACCCTGTTGGCCGGCCTTCATTTAAAACTGCTCGAAAACATGTTGCCGGAGTCTTTATTTGCCCGCGTACACCGTTCCTATATCATCAATAAACGAAAGATCTCCGGGATTGAAGGCAACCGGATTCTTATCGGAAAAAGGGAGGTTCCGATCGGCACGCATTATAAAGACACTTTTTTTCGTTGGATGGGGCTCTGATATTCCTGTTTATTGCTGTTTCAGCGAATCCACGATATGACTGACCAGGCGGTCCCGCTGCTCCTTATTCAGCCCGGCACTGGGGAAGCGCTGATCGTAATTCACTACATTGTGCCAGCCTTTTCGGATATAAACCCGGATACGGAGCTCACCGTCTTGATCATTTACAGAAATACGGGTGTTGTTGCTGCCTCCGCAGGAAAGCGTGGCAACAAGCAGCAACATTAAAATGAACTTTATACGCATGGACCTGTTTTTAAAAGCAATATAAAACAAGCAACCCGGTATTGTATAAAAATGGGTTCAAACAGTATAAAAATGGGATAAACCTGCTGCAGGCATACTAAAATCTGTAATGAAACGTTTTTAATGCAGTTTGATGAATACCGATATGGATAAAAAAGACGAGGCCGTTAAACGCGGCGACGAAATTACCGACCGCTATCTGCAGTTCCTGGATCAGCACCTGGACGATATCGTGAGCGGGCATGCTACAGAAATGATGCAACTGGCCGAAATTGCCCCGCGGCTTTTTATTTCGCATCAGCACCTTACCGATACGGTTCAGAAGACCACCGGTCATCATCCCTGCTATTTTTACGATCTGAAAATTATAGACCGTGCCCGGCAGATGCTCCGGGATACGGACTGGCCGGTTGCTGCCATCGCGCTGAAGCTGACCTATGATCCCTCCAATTTCTCCAAATTCTTCCGGAAATTTACCGGGATGACTCCTGGTGCCTACCGGGCGCAGGATCCCATGAAAAAACCGAAAAGTTCACCATAATACATCGGGCCGCCTGGCTGATCTTTGGTTGTTGAATAATTTTTAATAAAAAACAACCGTATGACACAAAAAGATCTAAAAGGAAAAGTGGTATTGATCGCCGGGGGCGGCAAGAACCTGGGCGGATTGCTGAGCCGTGACTTTGCAGCCCAGGGAGCAAAGCTGGCCATCCATTATAACAGTGAAGCATCAAAAGCCGATAGTGAAGAAACGCTGGCCGCAGTACAGGCAGCGGGAGCCGAAGCGTTTCTGTTTCAGGCGGACCTGACAAAAGTGGAAAATATTACCCGGCTTTTCGACGAAGCGATTGCGCGCTTCGGCGGCATCGATATCGCCATCAACACTGTAGGCATGGTATTGAAAAAGCCCTTTGTGGATACCACGGAGGCGGAGTATGACACCATGTTTAACATCAACTCCAAAGTGGCCTACTTCTTCATCCAGGAAGCGGGGAAAAAGCTGAATGATCATGGGAAGATCTGTACCATTGTTACCTCGTTACTCGCAGCCTATACCGGGTTGTATTCCACTTATGCAGGCGCTAAGGCGCCGGTAGAGCATTTTACCCGTATGGCCTCAAAAGAGTTCGGCGGACGGGGGATTTCGGTTACCGCTGTTGCACCGGGGCCGATGGATACGCCTTTCTTCTATGGCCAGGAAACACCAGATGCCGTAGCCTATCATAAATCGGCTTCTGCCCTGGGAGGGTTAACAGATATCAAAGACATTGCACCGCTGGTGGAATTCCTTGTAACCGAAGGCTGGTGGATCACCGGGCAAACCATTTTTGCAAACGGGGGATATACAACGCGATAGCAGGGAGTATTTACCTTTGGAAAGGAGCAGGCCGCAACAGGAGACATCATATAGGGCCTGCTCCTTTATTTTATGCGACCCCGGGATTTTCGATTCCTCTTTTTACACAATATTGCGCAGTGCTTTCTTTGTTATATAGGTTGTTGCCTTTGTGGGGCTGATTGTATTCCACCGGTTGCAGAGATCGGTTACAAAACCAGGTTGTGTTTTGCCTGCATCGTTCAGCCAGTTGCCCACACTGTCCTGCACATATCGCGAGCAGTCGGCCATTAATGGTTCAAGGATGGGCAAACCCTGTTGGGGCATCTGCTTCAATGTTGTGATATGCGCGCACCACACACCGCGCGGGCGTGTTGCTTCGCTTGCAAAGCGCCGGACATTCGCATCGTTGTCCCGTACCCATTCCGAAAGGATCTTTATACTTTCCTTCAGGTTGTTTGTGATGCCGGGCCTTACCGCCATCCATGCAATTTCGCGTACTCCAAAATGCCCGTCGGCCGCAAAGGGCCGTATCTGGTGTAACAGCTGACCGGTATCCGGGCCGGGGTCGTTGCCGATCATATAGGCCGCCCAGCAACGCACCATATCCGCAGGATGGGCACTTAACAATTGCCGGAGTTCATGGTCCTTGTTTTTAATGATAAGTGTTAGAAGCCCGGAGCCGATGGTTTCGTTGATGGTATTGACGGTCTGTCTTTTTAGCTGCCCGATAGCGTTCATCACCGGCTGGATGTAGTTTGCACGGTCCAGTTGTTGCAGCAGATTCCGGAACAATAGTTTTTGATCAACAGCCAGCCATTCTGTAAGATTAACGGTAGCGATTTTCCCGGTATTAAGTTGCTCCAGGATCGAAGGGGGAATATCTTTTACTGACCGGGCGCCGGTACGTTTTTTGATTTCGTTCATCAAGCAGGTTTGCTGTTTAAACCAAAGGAGACCTTTAAAAGCGGAAGATATGATCTTTTGCGGGTAAACGAAAAAAGATACGATAAAACGGACGATGAATTTATTGAATCGCCTCCACGGGGAGCCGGTGCCGGGCCGGTCTGCATCAATGTAAGCGTTGGTGCGAACCAGTAAAACAAACCGGCGGGGTGAAGATGCCGGGACGTAATATTGAATACACGGGGTTTTAAAACTATTATTGTAATTTAGACAAGGATGGTCTTTGGCCATGCATTCAATAACAGATTATGACACTAAAAATTATTAACACGATCCTGATACTAACTGCCGTATTCATGGGGCTAAAGCAGGGCTATGCCATGTTTTCCGGTAAGCCGGAAATGCTCGAACTGTTTGGTAAAGGAGGCTTAGGCCCAACAGGGGTAAAGATCAATGGCTGTATCACTATATTTGCAGCCCTGCTGATACTTTTTCCAAAAACATTTATCTGGGGCAATTTTCTGATGGCCGCAGGCATATTGCTTGTAGCCTGCATACAGCTGACCACTCATAACATCAGGGGAGCGCTGATTGAAATGCCCTTCCTGCTGCTGAACCTGATTATCATCTGGCTGCGTCATCCATTGAAATCTTAACGCCATAAAGTAAAAATCAATACAAGTAAAACCCAAAAGATGCATACGGGAACACATTATAAGTTGAGCGAATTTATTCCCTGGACCTGGTCAAAGATCGGTTTTATGCTGCTGGTCAGCAGCATTCCTACGGCGATCTATTACGGCACCGGTTGGAAATGGCTGGCCGTGCCCTGGGTACCGGTAGCCCTTGTGGGTACGGCGGCTGCCTTTGTGGCCGGGTTTCGTAATACCCAAACCTATAACCGCCTTTGGGAGGCAAGGCAGATATGGGGTGCGATCATTAACTGCAGCCGGACCTGGGGCATCATGGTAATGGACTTTGTAAGAACAGAGGATACGACAGAGATGGGCCTGCGAAAAACACTGCTGTACCGGCATTTTGCCTGGCTGGCCGCACTGCGCTTCCAGCTGCGGGAGACGCGTGGCTGGGAGCATATAAAAACCAAAAGCTATAACCGGCGTTATTTAAAGCACTACCAGGTACCGGAATGGGACACCCAACTGAAGGAGCTGCTACAGCCTTATTTAAGCGAATCAGAATGCAACGCCATTTTAAAAAAGAAGAATCGTGCCACGCAGCTGATCGCCGCTCAGTCGGCACAGTTAAGGCAGTTGAATGAAGCAGGAAGCATCAGCGATCTGAATTATGTGGAGATGGAGCGGCTGTTGAAAGATCTTTATGACCAGCAGGGCAAATGCGAGCGGATCAAAAATTTTCCCTACCCCCGGCAGTTTGCCAGTATCAACCTGTATTTTGTATACCTGCTCACCTTATTGCTGCCCCTGGGGTTTATCAGCGAATTTTCAAAACTGGGGCCAGGTTTTGTGTGGCTGGCCATTCCTTTCAGTGTATTGGTGGGCTGGATCTTCCTGGTGCTGGAACAGGTAGGGGAGAGCACAGAGAACCCATTCGAGGGTGGTGCAAATGATATCCCGATGACCTCTATGAGCCGCACCATCGAGATAGATCTCCGGGAGATGCTGGGAGAAGAAAACCTGCCGGAACCGATCGTTCCTGTGAATAACATACTCATGTAAACCGGAAGGCAAATTTGCTTTTTGATGCCGGAATCTCAAAAAAAAGCTGAACTTTTGCAGTTGAATTTATAGGACGGGCTTTATTTAACAGAACGGATCTGACTATGGAAAGTTTATACCTACTTCTTGGAATCATCATCGGTGCCGGCGCCGGCTATCTGCTGGCCCGGAAATTATTGACGGCGGCTTTTATACCGCGGTCGGTTGCCGACGAATTACAAAAAAAAATCAGTGCGCTGGAGCAGTCTAACGCAGCCCGTCTTTCGCGGGAAGAAATACAGCAACAATATATTTCCCGCGAAACCGGGGAACTGCTGCAGGAAAATATACGTATTCTGCAGGAAGCCTTAAAGGATGAAAAGTGGGCGGTATTACAGCAGCAAAAAGAGATCCTGGATCTGACCAGGGCTTCCGAACAAAAATTTTCAAAAGCAGCAGTGGAGGAGCGCGACCAAAAAATCCTGCAGTTGAACAACGAGCTGGCGGGCGCCAGGGAAAAGGAGGCGGCGCTCAGGGAAAAGATGGACCTATTTGCCGCGGAACTGGAAAAACTGCACCAGCTTTCAAAAGAGCAGTTTAAAACACTGGCAACCGATGTGCTGGAAGAAAAAAAGAGAACATTTACAGAGGCCAATAAAAAAGAGCTGAGCGCCATCCTGGAGCCGCTAAAGGCAAACCTGGACCAGTTTCGCGAAAAAGTGGAAGCTACCCGGAAGGAAGATATCCAGGAGTTCACCTCATTGAAAAAAGAGATCGAACTGCTGCAGAAATTAAACCTGCAACTGGGAGATGAAGCCCGAAGTTTAGCCACCGCGCTGAAGGCAGAAGTGAAAATGCAGGGCAACTGGGGAGAAGACCGGTTGAATATGATCCTGGAAACGGAGGGCCTTCAAAAGTATATTGATTATACCAGGGAGGAAGTATACCGGGATGGTGCCGACGAACAGATCCGGCGACCGGATTTTGTTCTCCGGCTTCCCAACAGCAAACACATTGTTATTGACAGTAAAGTTTCCCTCACGGCGTATGTAAACTATTTCAATGCAGGTGATCTGCCTGCCAAGCAGGAATACCTCCGGCAACATACCCGCAGTATTACCGAACACATCGAACGGCTTGCAGATAAAAATTACCAGTCGCTGGCAGGATTGAATACACCGGATTATGTATTCCTTTTTATGCCGGTTGAATCGGCGCTGACCCTGGCGCTGAATCAGAATCCCGAACTTTTCAACCAGGCATTAAAAAGAAAAGTGGTCCTCATTACGCCAACCACACTGGTGGCAACCCTGAAAGTCGTTCGGTTGCTATGGCAGAAGGAAAACCAGGTAAAGAATGTGGAGGAGATCTTCCGCCAATGCGGGGAGCTGTATAATAAGTTTGTGCTTTTCCTGGACGAAATGGACCGTGTGGAGCACGCGCTTTCACTGGCCTCTAAAGCGCACCGGGATGCCATGAATCATTTAAGCGCCGGCACCAAAAAAGGGCATACCATTATCGGCCGATTTGAGCGGATCAAAAGCCTCGAAGCCAAAACCAGTAAACAGATCCCGGAAAAATACCTGGCGGAACTGGAAGTGCTGCCGGATGACGAGGCGCCTGCAGAAATTTAGAATAACCTATAAAGAATATTAAATGTAAGAGGATCGAGAATTTGATTTGAAAATGTGGAAATGTGAAAATAAAGATCCCGTTCCTGCTCTATGGCCTTTCCTCCGGTCGGTATCTGAAGATAATTAGGAAAAGGCGAATAGTAAGCAGGAAGAAGTGAAGCACATCAAGCATAAAAACGTACACTACCTAACATCCAGCGTCTAATATCTAACGTCTTGCATGAAGCCTAAAAGTAGATCCAACCGCCGCGGCGGGCACGCCTGAAACTTTAAACAGTCAATAGTGAACAGTGAATGGATCATCGAGTGTAGAAAGATCCAACTTTGAACGTTAACCTTTTAAAAATACACCTGGCATAAAACGGGATAAATCTGCTAGTTGGACTTCAATTTTGCGACAGGGGTTATTTGTCGCTGTGGCCCTGTAAGGGCTTTATATGGGTAACACAGAATAGGAGCGGAATAAAGCCCCGTAGTGGGCGACCTGTTTTCCCGTAACCCGCAGGCAATCGGGAATAGCGTGTAGGAAGAAGTGAAGCACATCAAGCATAAAAACGTACACGATCTAACATCCAGCGTCTAATATCTAACGTCTTACATGAAGCCTAAAAGTAGATCCAACCTGCCGCGGCGGGCACGCCTGAAACTTTAAACAGTCAATAGTGAACAGTGAATGGATCATCGAGTGTAGAAAGATCCAACTTTGAACGTTAACCTTTTAAAAATACACCTGGCATAAAACGGGATAAATCTGCTAGTGGACTTCAATTTTGCGACAGGGTTATTTGTCGCTGTGGCCCTGTAAGGGCTTTATATGGGTAACACAGAATAGGGGCGGAATAAAGCCCCGTAGTGGGCGACCTGTTTCCCCGTAACCCGCAGGCAATCGGGAATAGTGGGTAGGAAGAAGTGAAGTACATCAAGTTTAAAAACGTACACGATCTAACATCCAGCGTCTAATATCTGACGTCTTACATGAAGCCTAAAAGTAGATCCAACCTGCCGCGGCGGGCACGCCTGAAACCTGAAACAAACCTATTCCATATGTAACACCAACACCGGTACTTCACTGCGCCAGGCCAGGTTTTTTGTTACGCTTTTGTGAAACAGACCGGAAAGAAAACTCCGCATTTTATGGATGGAGATGATCAGCGATGCATGGTCTTTTTTTGCAAAATCATTCACAACTGTAGGCAGATCTTCCTCGTTGTTGGCTACATGCAGCCGGAAATGATAGTTTTGCAATTCGAGCTGCAGTTCACGGGCCAGCTGGTTTTCTTTTTCGTTCAGTTCATTTTTGAGGCAACGGTGCACCGCCGTTACCCGGGCATTTAACCGGTTCAGGAATGTATGCAGCCTTGTACGGACGGATTTGCTGAGCGGAGCTCTGAAGTCGGAGGCCAGTACAATGTTATCCGGAATGGTAATAGGGGCATATTGAGGTACCAGTAATACCGGATAGCGGATCTTGTCTACACCCCGCTGCACATTATCACCCACTAATAAGGTCTCCCATTCATCCTTAGGCTTAAACCCCATAATCACAAGATCGATATCCTCATCTGCACAAACCTGGTTCACGGCCTGGGCCAGGGCATCATTTACCACCATCGTGTTAAGCGTAGCCGGGTGCTTCAGCTGATTCCGGACCCGTTCTTTAAGCAGCTGCAACTCTTCCTGCCTCCCGGCCTCCAATGCATCCGCCTCCTGCATACTCAAAGCAAGAGAGCCGGCCTCTCCTGAGTCGTAAATGGGTACGCTCTCGTAGGTATTCAGTATAAAAAAATGGGTTGCGTTTAACCGGTTGACCAGGTTGCAGGCATAATCTACTGCATGGCCGGCTGCGTCAGAAAAATCGGTAACAACCAATAGCTTTTTCATAATCCGCCGTTTTTGCTCCCTTAAATTTACGAAAAATGCAGCGGTTTTCCTTTGATTCAGCTGATTTCTTTCAGGCTGTAAAATTTGGATCCGCCGGCCTGGGTACCGCTTCGTTTTCCTGTGGCGCTGCTGCGCAGATCGTAATGCCCGAACCGCTCCGCAGCATTCCCGCCGGGGAAACAGCGCTTCTTAAGGAGGAGGCCGCCGATACGTTCATCGCAAGCAGCAGCGATTCCCTTCCTTTGTCTTACATTTGCCAAAACCCGGCCGGGGGATACCGGTTAAAGAAAGGTGAAGTGTCAATATTATCCGTTTAATTTAAAATTCAGACATCCCTTTACCATATCCAAAGGGACAAAAACGCACCAGCCCACATTGATCGTTGAACTGGAGCATTTCGGCATCAGGGGATATGGTGAAGCCCCGGCCATTACCTATTATCACATTACGGTAGAGGATATGATCCGGGATCTGGAGGCAAAAAAAGCGATGATCGAGCGGTTTGCATTTACAGAACCGGACCGGTACTGGCATTTTCTGCATCACCTGTTGCCCAATAACCCCTTTCTTGTTTGTGCACTGGATATGGCCGCCTGGGATATATGGGCACGCATGAGCGGGAAACCATTATACCAGCTTCTGAAAGGCGACCCGGCCGATAGCCCGTTAACGGATTTTACCATCGGGATTGATACGGTTGATAAAATGGTGGCAAAGCTTAAAGAACGTCCATGGCCGGTATACAAGGTAAAAGTGGGTACTGCAGACGACCTGGCCATTGTAAGGGCCTTACGTGCAGCAACAGATGTGCCGTTGCGCGTGGATGCAAACGCAGGCTGGGACCTGGATACAGCATTAAAACTGATCCCCGAACTGGAAGCGCTGGGCGTGGAGTATGTAGAACAACCCCTGGCCAAGGATAATTGGAAGGGAATGAAAGTATTGTATGAAAAATCTTTGCTGCCCCTGTATGCAGATGAGTCCTGCGTTTTCGAACAGGATGTGGAAAAATGTGTGGGGCATTTTCATGGCATCAATATAAAGCTCACCAAATGCAGTGGCATTACCCCGGCCCTGCGCATGATTCAGCAGGCCCGTAAGCAGGGGTTAAAGATCATGATGGGCTGTATGAATGAAAGCACGGTAGGTTCAGCCGCCATCGCGCACCTGGCCCCCTTTATTGATCATGTGGATGTAGACGGGCCCCTGCTGCTGGAAGAGGATGTTGCAACCGGGTTGGGATTCGATTACGGAAAACTCATTTATAGCAACGAACCCGGACTGGGGATAGCCTATAAGGGATTGTTTGAAAAGTAAGGTACACTGCACAGGGCTGGAGGGTCATGTCTCCGGAACGAATCTGAAATCTGAAGTCTCAAATCTCAAATCTCAAATCTCAAATCTGAAATGTCGTATAAAAATCAACAGGAATTTATTGAAGCGATCGAAAAAGCCGGTGAACTGGTACGCATTAAAACTTATGTGAATCCGAAACTGGAAATGGCGGAGATCACGGACCGGATGAGTAAGGAACCGGGTGGCGGCAACGCCATTCTTTTCGAAAATACCGGTTATGATTTCCCCGTACTCATGAATGCCTATGGCAGCGAAAAGCGGATGTGCCTGGCATTGGGTGTAAATGAGCTGGATGATGTGGCCCGCGATATTGAAAATTTGTTTAAGTTATTAGCGGCCCCCAAGGAAGGCCTTATCGATAAGCTGAAGTTATTGCCCAAACTCAGTGCTTTTGCCTCCTGGATGCCGAAAGTAAAAAAGGGAAGGGGTGCCTGTCAGGAAGTGGTCATTACCGATAATCCGGATATTACCAGGCTTCCGGTGATCACCTGCTGGCCGCAGGACGGCGGGCCGTTCATTACCCTGCCCATTATCAACACCAAGGACCCCAATAATCATATCCGGAATGTAGGGATGTACCGGATGCAGGTCTTCGGACCGCAGCTTACGGCCATGCACTGGCATAAGCACAAGGTGTCGGCAAAACATTTCAACGAATACAAAAAGCTGAATAAAAAAATGCCGGTAGCCGTAGCATTGGGTGGAGACCCCGTTTATGCCTATTCGGCTACGGCGCCGTTACCTGAAAATGTGGATGAATACATGCTGGCCGGCTTTCTTCGAAAGAAAAAAGTAGAGCTGGTAAAATGCATCACGCAACCGGAAATTGAAGTGCCGGCTGATGCTGATTTTGTGATTGAAGGCTATGTGGACCCGGCCGATGACCTGCTTTGGGAAGGTCCCTTTGGTGACCATACCGGTTATTATTCACTTCCGGATTGGTATCCCAAATTTCATATTACTGCTATTACCCATAAAAAGAACCCGGTATACCCGGCAACGATCGTGGGCATTCCACCCCAGGAAGATGCCTGGCTGGGGAAGGCTACGGAACGCATTTTCCTGGCACCCATCAAAATGACGCTGGTTCCGGAGATAGAGGATATGGAAATGCCCGTGGAAGGTGTATTCCATAATCTTGTGATTACAAAGATCCACAAGGACTACGCCGGGCAGGGGCAGAAAGTAATGAATGCCATGTGGGGAGCGGGACAAATGATGTTTAATAAAATCCTTGTGCTGGTATCGCAAACCGCTGACGGAAGTGCGCTGAAGTTGGGTGATTATAAAGCCTGTGCCCGGGAGATCTTTAAGAATCTGAATCCCGCAACCGACCTGTCGTTCAGCCAGGGACCAATGGATGTACTGGATCACAGTTGCAGCAAAATGGGCTTTGGCGGAAAGATGTGCATCGATGGTACGCTGAAGTTTGAAGAGGAAACCCAGGATGGCTATACGGTGCTGGCTACAGATGTGGCAACAAACTATGCAGCCCTTCTTACGGGCCGGTTTAGCGAGATCACCGGTGTGAATGATGCACTGCCAAAAGAACAGATCCCCTGCTTGATTATTTCCGTGAAAAAAAACCGGAAGGGACATATAAAAGCACTGCACCAGGAAATTGCGGCCCTGCCGGGGATGGAGTATATAAAAATGATCCTGTACGTGGAACACACCGTGCCTGCTTCCGATCTGGCACTGGCGCTCTGGCGTTTTTGCAATAACCTGGATCCCGTACGGGACCACCTGTTGGCGCCCACTTCAAAAGAAGGGTATAGCTGTATGGGGTTGGATGGTACCATCAAGACCAGGGCATTTGATAATTTTCAGCGCGATTGGCCCAATATAATTGTAGCCGATGATACCACGATTCAAACCGTGGATGAAAAATGGGAATCGCTGGGGATCGGACCCTTTATCCCTTCTCCTTCCCTGAAATATAAAGACCAGATGTACGGACAGGAAGCGGTGGCGGCTACGGAATAGGTTTCGGGTGGGGTTTCGTTTCATGCCTAATGTGCTTTCCGGTTGAACGTTCAATATTTAAGGATTGGCGCCATCCCCGCATGATCCAGGCTGTTTTATACGCAATTCCCTATAAATGCAGATTGGAAGAAAATTCACAGAGGAGCACCGGCATCTTCATTTCCACATTTTCAAATTCCCTCCCTTTTATATTTAATATTTCTTATTGGTTATTTTACATTCCCCGAAGAATGCTGGTAACCCGTATCTTTGTACCATACAAAACAGGAAATGGTGTCTTCCTGAACCAACCGTTCACGCCTTGCGCGGGATCTGATGGCGCCTGCAAATAGTAATATTTTATTACACCATTAACCTATTTGTAGGATGTATCAATTTAAAACGGAGCAGGGAAAAATCTTTTACCAGTTGGCACACTGGACCATCCGGCTTGTACCCCTTTCATTTGTTATAGGATCATTGGTTGCTTTGTTTTTATGGCTGCTGGATTGGGCTACCCATACCCGTTGGCAGCATCTGTGGCTGCTTTTTTTGCTGCCCCTGGCGGGTATTTTTATTTGGGCATTGTATCACTACTTCGGTAAAGATGCGGAAGCCGGTAATAACCTGGTTATGGACGAAATCCATGAACCGGGAGGAGGGGTGCCCACCCGTATGACCCCGCTGGTGCTGGCCGGCACGATCGTTACGCATTTGTTCGGAGGCTCGGCAGGCCGGGAAGGCACTGCTGTGCAGATGGGCGGCAGTATTGCGGATCTTTTTGCAAAATGGTACCAGCTAAAAAAAGAAGACCGTAGTATGCTGCTGATGTGCGGAATGGCTGCGGGCTTCGGGGCCGTATTTGGTACCCCCGTGGCAGGTGCATTGTTTGCCATGGAGGTCCTGTTTATCGGTCGCATGAAATATCACGCGCTGATACCCTGTTTGATCTCTGCCGTGCTGGCCCATATTGTTTGCAGCAGTTACGGCATTCATCATACGCACTACGCCATTAGTGCTAAAATGATTCAATCTGTTGCTACCTGGGTCCCCGGCGGTTTTTCTTTCGATCTGTCCTTGTTGTTAAAAGTGATTGGAGCGGGAATTGCTTTCGGGTTGGCCGGTATGGCGTTTGCCCGCTGCACCCACTTGCTGAAACAGTTTTGGGTAAAACTGATACCGGTGAAATGGCTGATTCCCGTGGCCGGCGGCCTGCTTATTATCGGAGGTTGTTATCTGCTGGGTAATTTTGATTACCTCGGATTGGGGGTGGTCAATCCAAACGGGCACAACAGTATTGTAAGTGCGTTTACTACCGGTGGTGTAGATACCTGGAGCTGGTTATGGAAGTTGTTGTTTACTGCGGTTACACTCAGTGCCGGTTTTAAAGGCGGAGAGGTAACGCCCTTATTCTTTATCGGTGCTGCTTTGGGAAATACGTTGGCGGTTTTAGCCGGTGCACCCGCTGATCTTTTTGCCGGGCTTGGATTTATCGCCGTATTTGCGGCTGCCACTAATACACCCATTGCCTGTATGGTAATGGGCGTGGAGCTGTTTGGAGGTGAAAACATCCTTTATTTCGCCGTTGCCTGTTTCACCGCATATTATTTTAGCGGGCATTCCGGCATTTATAAAGCGCAGCGAATCGCTGTTCCAAAAATTCACAGGAAATAATATACTGCACTCCTGATCGTATAACAGGATAGCCGGCGATGATCGTTGCGAATGCTTCGCGTTTGTTTTGGTTGGGATTTTAACGCTAAGTTGTTAGCAGTAAAAAAAATAACTGCAAAGAGCGCAAGGGTTTTGCGAAGAAATCAGTATGTGGCTTTGTCTTTATGCGCAGAGGAATTAATCATCGGCTGTTTCCTCGGTTTTATCTGCCTGATGTCGTTGCAGGGTCTGCTGCGTAAAATCACTCGGAGCAACACCAAAGTATTTTTTAAATTCCCGGCTGAAGTATTTCCGGTCTTCGTATCCCACTGCATAAGACACTTCATTAATGGTCAGATCTTTTTGAAGGATCAGTTCGGCTGCCTTTTTAAACCGGCGTGTTTTGATAAATTCATTCACAGACATATTGGTAAGGGCCCGCAGTTTTTTATACAGAACCGGAGCGCTCATGCCCACTTTACGCGAAAGTTTATCTACCCCAAAATCTGCGTCTTCCAGGTGCGCGTCGATAATTCCGATGACGTTCTGTAAAAAGTCGGCATCGATTTTATTACGCACTATGCCGGTTGTTTCCTGTGGCCGGTCTGGTACGGCGCGCAGGGTAAACTCCCGGATGGTGCGTCGCTGTAATTTCCTGCGGGCTTCCAGCAGGTTGCGGATATGTAATTCCAGGATCTTTGTGCTGAAGGGCTTGGTAATATAAATATCTGCGCCCTGTTCAAGGCCTGCAACCTGGTCGGCCTGCGTGCTTTTTGCGGTCAGCAGGATCACCGGGATATGACTGGTGCGCGAATCCGTTTTTAAGCGCGTGCAAAGCTCCATACCGTTGAGCCCGGGCATCATCACATCACTGATGATCAGATCGGGGATGGCTGCCACGGCCATTTCCCATCCCTGCAGTCCATCGGCAGCCGCTTGCACAATATAACCGGGTTCCAGTTGCTGACAAATAAGCGCGCGCAATTCAGGATTGTCTTCCACAACCAGAACCGTATGCTGCCGGTTTGCCGGCAACAGGGGGGTGATGGTTGTTGCGGTTCCGGGTGGTGGTTCATTGTTCAGGAAAACCGGTGGTACCTGCTGTTCGCGGATCGAAACATGCGGGTCCGTTTCAAAATGCTTTTTGCCATGCCGGAGCGTTACAAAGAAACAGGTAAACCCGCTGTTGCCGTTTTCGGCCGGCGTACTTTCCACGCGGATATGACCTCCATGCAGTTTGGTAATTTTTTTTGAAAGCGCTAAACCGATTCCATACCCCGTGTTTTGCATCCCGTGATCGGCCACCTGGTAATAGTTGGTAAACAGCTTGTTTAAATAAGCAGCGGCAATCCCCCGCCCGGTGTCGGCTACCCGGATTTCCGTGGCGGTTGCCTGCTGATGAACGGATACCGTAATACTTCCGCCTTCCGGAGTAAACTTGAAGGCATTGGCCAACAGGTTGAAGAATACTTTTTCCAGTTGCGTTTCATCAAAATACAGCAATGCCGTTTCTGTATCGTGTGTAAAGGCGATCCGGATATTTTTTGCCAGCGACAATTCGCTGAAGCTGGAATAGATCTCCTGCAGGAAGGAAATAAGGTCCTGTTCTTTTACTTCCAGTTTCAGGTGATCCGACTCCGCTTTGCGGAAGTCCATCAGTTCACTAACCAGTTTCAGCAGCCGGTTGGAGTTGTTTTTTATCTGGATGATCTGCTGGGTAGTGAACTGGTCCGACCGGTTTATATCGAGCAGCTTTTCAACCGGCGCCATAATCAGCGACAAATGGGTCCGCAGTTCGTGGGAGACATTGGTAAAAAAATTAAGTTTTACCTGGTGGAGTTCATCTTCTTTTTTCAGCAATGCGCGAAGGAACAGAAAACGGGTAATAAAGAAGAGCACCCCCATTAACAGCAAGAGGTAAATTGTATAAGCCCACCAGGTACGCCAGAAGGGCGGCAGCACTGTAATCTTCATGCTGATGGGCTGTGTCCACAATCCATCATTATTAGCGCCCCGCACAGAAAACGTATAATCACCGGGAGGCAGATTGGTATAGGTAGCGGAAGGGGTACGCACCTGTTTCCACGCCTTATCAAATCCTTCCAGTTTATAGGAATAGCGGTTCTTATTGCTTTTTATAAAATTGAGCAATGCAAAATGGATGGTAAACAGGTTTTGATTATGGTTAAAGCGGATCTGCCGGGTCTGACTGATGTTGCGTTCCAGCAATCCATCGGAAGCACCAATGCGCACATCTGTATTGTTGAGCCGTAAACTGGTAAATACCAGGGGCGCCAGGTAGCGGTTCACTTCGATCCGGTTCGGGAAGAAGTAGGTAATGCCCCGGTATCCGCCAAAATAAAATACGCCTTTACTGTCTTTTAAATAGGAATTGTAATTAAATTCCCTGCCTGCAAGGCCATCGGCAACGGTATAAGAAAGTACGGCCTTTGTGGCAGGGTCAAATCTTACCAGTCCTTCATCGGTGCTCAGCCATAAAAATCCATGGCGATCCTGCAGGATGCCTACAATATTTTTTGATTGCCCGGAAAGTATGGTAAACTGAGCAAGTGTCTGCTTTGTTTTGTCGTAAAAAACAAGCCGGCCATTCCGGGCTCCGGCCCATATATTACCGGCAGCATCCTCGAAGAAGGTATTTACAGACAGGGTGGCGTTAACGGCATGAAGCTGGTTATGGCGTATGGTAAAAAGTCCGGACGTACCGCCCAGCCAAATCGTACCTTCCCGGTCTTTATAGATCTTGCTTGCAGAAAACTGTTTTAATTTTTCGTCGATCGGGGGAAGTGGTTCCAGCTCCGGCCCCGATTTTTTAAAAAGACGGATCCCGGCATTTGTAGCCAGCCAGAACCGGCCCTCATCATCCTCTTCCAGTGAGCCGATCTCCAGGCCGGCGCTTTCCACATCTTCGGGTTTGTATAAATAATGGCGGAATTTACCGGTTGCCGGGTCAAGCACGTTCAGCCCGCCACCGTGTGTACCGCACCAAATATATCCTGGTTTATCGATGTAAACCACTTTTACAAGATTGGAGGCAATGCTTCCCGGGTCATCCCGGTCATTTTTAAAAGTACGGAATTGCCCGGTTCTGCGGTTATATAATACCAGTCCGCCACCCTCGGTACCGATCCACAGATCCGTATTGCGGTCTTCCAGGATACTGCTGACCACATTATTGGCCAAAGCGTTGGAGCTGCCGTCATTTTGGATGATACTGAATCCTGTGGTAAACGCATCGGCACGATTGGCCCCTCCGAAATAAGTTCCGATCCAGACGGAACCGTTAGCATCTTTGTATAAGCTGTAAATCGAATTCTGGCTGAGGCTTTTAGGATCGCCGCCCTGGTTTTGAAAAGAAACCATTTGCCGGGTACGGGTATCCAGGATGCTCAGCCCTTCCTGGGTACCTATCCAGAGGGAACTGTCGTTCTGCATCATCAGGGTACGAATATTGTTGTGAATCAGTCCCTGCGGGCTGTTATTTTTGGAGAACCGGGTGAATGTTTTTGTTACCGGGTCGTAAAGATTGAGGCCTGAACTTTGCGTGCCGATCCAAAGATTGTTCGAGCGATCTTCACAAATAGCTGAGATATTGTCGCTGCTCAGGCTTCGGGGATCGGCAGGACGATGGTAGAATGGCTCATAATAATAGCGGCCGCCGGCTTCCCACATCCGCACCAGGCTGGTAGTAGAACCGATCCAGATGCTCCCTGCCTGGTCCTGGAAGATCGTTTTGATCACGCTCCCCGCCAGCGGCTGGCTCCCGGGTGTAAAAAAACAGGTAATGCGCTCCCGGCGCCGCCCGGTAAGTGCAAACACACCTTTTGAGGTTCCGATCCAAAGCCGTTGCTGCCGGTCTTCAAAAATACAGTTAACGGCTACGGGAGCTGTTGCCGGCAGGCGGATTTTTTCAAAATTGTCTTTTTTATCATTATACCGGTTCAGCCCCATGCTGGACCCTACCCAAAGCTGCTGCCGGGAATCGCGAAAAAGCGAGATGATATTGTTAGAACTAAGACCCGACTGGTCGGTGCCGGCTGTGTACGTTTTGATCTGGGATCCATCATACCGGTTCAATCCGTTAGAGGTACCCAGCCAGATAAAGCCCTGCGCATCCTGGGTTATGGAAAGTACCGAGTTATTCGACAAACCGTTTTCCGATGTCAGGTGATTAAAACGAATGGCCTGTCCCTTACAAATGATTGTAAGTATCGAAAGACAGCATAAAAGCCCACTCTTTATAATATAAGAAGACAGGGTTCTAAAACCCGGAAACCCGCAGCACATCGCAAAAGCTCTTTTTACCACCCCATGTAATTTAAAAACAATTAAAGATAAGGAGAGAAAGGACTTTATGTAAATAAAAATATTTGATTGATTATCAAATTGTTAAATCTTGGTTTAAAAAAACACCCCCAATCTTTTAGAATTTTCATCCCGGGCCGGAACATCCGTGGCAGATATTGCAGGTCCGGAGATTGTATATGAAAGAAATGCTTGTCTTTATTGCTGTCAATCATTACATCTGCTGTCATTTTTCATTTTTAAAAGTTTGTGCTTATGCCATTTAAGGATTCAGGCCATGGGCTTCGCCAGCGCGGTTGCTGGTTGATTGCCGTACTATTTTTACTGGTGCCTACGCTGCTACATGCGCAGTCGAGGCCAATTCAGGGTGTTGTAACCGATGCGAACAATATCCCGGTACCCAACGCATCTGTTATCAATAAAACCACCGGACAGGGCGTGGCCACTAATATTGAGGGGCGGTTCAGGATCAATGCTTCCGCAGCCGACGCGCTGGAGATTTCAGCGATCAACTATGAAACCGCCACCACCACGGTGGGATCGCAGACATCGCTTACGGTGAAGTTAAATGCGACCTCAACAAGCCTGGAAGATGTGGTAGTGGTAGGGTATGGGTCTAAAAGTAAGCGGGATGTAGGCGGAGCTGTTCTGTCGGTTGATCAGAAGGTGCTAAAAGACAGACCTGTGACCAATACGCTTGCTGCGCTTCAGGGAACTGCTCCAGGGCTTGTGATTACCCGTACCAATGGTCAGCCGGGGAGAGAGGGTTTGTCGGCCCGTATAAGAGGGATTACTTCGCTCGGCGCTGGGAACTCGCCACTTGTAATCATCGATGGAATCGAAGGTGATATCAACTCCTTAAATCCCAATGATATACAATCTATATCCGTGTTGGAAGATGCAGCATCGGCCTCTATATACGGAGCCAAAGCCGGTGGCGGTGTAATATTGGTAACAACCAAAGGCGGGCGTGCCAATCAAAGGACCCAGGTGGATATTACATCTATGTATACCTGGAGAACGCCTTATGCCCGACCCGAGCTGATTAGTTCCAGGAAACAGGCGGAGCTGCAAAATGCTGCGAGAAAGTTTGCAAATCAGAACCCGGATTTTACGGAGGAGCAACTGAATTGGCTGGATGATCCGAAAATTAACGAAGTGTGGAATACCAATACCAGCACCTGGGATTATTATTATAATTATAATCTGGAAGATATTTTGATGCGCAAACAGAGTCCGCAGCGCAACATTAACCTCACCGCCAGTGGCGGTGGAGATAAATCTACCTTTCTGTTTTCTTTAGGATACATGGACCAGCAGGGGGTGTTTAAATTCGGACCGGACAGTTATAACAAGTTCAACGCCCGTCTGAATTATAACACAAAATTGTCTAAGATCTTCAGTTTGGACTCAAGACTTTCATTTGCAAGGGAGAATATTGACGCTCCCCCAACCGGAGTAACAGGAGAGGGGCTCATGTATGGCGTATATTCTATCCGGGCGGCACGCAACCCGATATTTACACCGGGTACCGGCGAGACAAAATATGCGTATATCGGAACCATCTCCACAGCCTATCCTATATTGAAAGACGGAGGATACGACCGGGAGGATAAATATAATCTGAATGGGGTATTCAGCTTATCGGCAAAACAGCTGTTACGCGGGCTTGACCTGAAAGCCGTGTATAGCCCGGGAATGGTATTATCAAACCGGGCAATTTTTAACCGGACCGTGCCCCGTTATACAATTGATAAAGATATGAACCCGGTAGCAGGGACACCTATTAACCAGGTAAATTCTTTAAGTAAAACAAGGCCGTTTACAATTACTCAAAATTTTTATGCAACGGCTGATTATGATTATAAGGTTGACCGGCACAGTTTTCATTTGCTGGGCGGCTATGAATTCAAATCCTATAAGTATGACTGGATACAGGCCATTCAACGTGCGTTGCTGTTAAACGATTTCCCAACATTGAATTATACGACACTAGCCACAGCCGATGTGGGAAATGTGGGAGATAATATGCAGATAAACACGTGGCTTTCTTATTTCGGAAGATTGTCTTATAACTTTGCAAACAAGTATTATTTTGAAGGTACATTAAGACAGGATGGTAGTTCCCGTCTGGCTCCCGGTCATAAATTTCAGACATTTTATGCGGGTAATGCTTTTTGGCGGGTGGCGCAGGAGGACTGGTTTAAGAATGCATTGCCCTGGGTAAATGAATTAAAGCTTGCTGTGTCCTATGGTACTGCTGGTGGTGCGCAAACTGCAGATCCGAATGTGAACAATTATGATTTCCAAAGCCCGCTTTCAAGGGGATACTATCCATTTAATGATTCACGTACCGCTTATTTCTTCCAGGGCAGCCTTCCGTCAGAAAGCAAGGCCTGGGAAGTAATCTCAACCGCAAATTTTGGATTTGACCTTGAAGTACTGAAAAGAAGACTGACCATTCACTATGATTACTTTATTAAAAAGAATAATAACGTATTTGTTGGACAGCAACTTCCAGCACTCTTAGGGGTTACACCTAATCAGGCGAACCTGGCAGCAGTACAGGTGAAAGGATGGGGCGTAACAGTAAACTGGAATGACCGGTTTAAGAACGGAAGCTATTTTATATCAGCGAATCTCAGCGATGATAAAAATAAAGTTGTTCGGTACGATGGTTCAGTATCTTATAATGCCGGAATCAACTCTGCAATTCCCGGAATGTCAACCAATTCAATTTTCGGATACAAAGCAGATGGGTATTTCGACACACAGGATGAACTGAAGAGCGTTCCGGTTAGAACCACCAACACTGGAGTGGGCGACATTAAATTAGTTGACATCAATAACGATGGGTTTATCAATCAGGGAATCAACACGGCTGCAAACCACGGGGACCTGGTATACCTGGGCAATACAAACTCGCGCTATGTTTTTGGTTTCAATGCCGGGGTGAACTGGAAAGGATTTGATTTTTCTGTGTTGTTTAATGGTGTCGGAAAAAGGAGCCTCTTATTAGAGCCTTATGCTACGATTGCTTTTTACGACGGCTGGAGAATGCCCTGGGCAATCCATGAAGATTACTGGACTCCGGAGAATCCAAATGCAAAATTCCCGGCGATACGGATGAGCGACCGGGTAAATGATGTCGTGTCTTCTCACTGGGTACAGGATGCCAGCTATATACGTCTTAAAAATTTACAGGTCGGATATACGTTGTCAAAGCGAATGCACCACATAAAAGCAGTAGGTGATATACGTGTTTATTTCTCGGGCCAGGACCTGTGGGAAAAAACCGGAATGTGGTTTAACTACTTTGACCCCGAAAATACAGACAGGGTAACGTTTGGATACCCGCTGTGGCGGAGCTATGCAGCAGGATTAAACATCAGTTTTTAAGAAGCTGGGCTAAAAAATTGTAAATCGATTAACAAGACACATAATGGCAATACATTTTAATAAAAACGATTTATTTATCGTTGCAATCTTAACAGGCGCAGTTGCTATAGCAAGCAGTTGTACCAAAATGCTGGATCAAAATACACAAACAGTGATTACCGACCCTGTTTTTTGGAAAACAGAAAGTGATCTGATAGGTGGAACAAACTACCTCTATAACAGTTTGCCTAATTTTGACACTCCAGTAGAAGACTTATACAGCGATTTTTCTGTGGATGTATTCGGAGGATCACTGAATACAATCAGCGATGGTTCGCGAACGGTGCCATCAAACGACGGAGTATGGACGAACTCCTATTCATACATAAGAGCCGCAAATAATGTAATTGAAAAATCAGCGGGAATTGCGGCCAGCCCGATGAAAACCTATTGCATCGCGCAAGCCCGTTTTTTCCGGGCGCTGAATTATTTCCGGCTGGTAAGAGCCTATGGAGATGTTCCGTATATTGGAAGAACCATTACGGGGCGCGAAGACGAGGCCTTGTATACGCCCAGAACAAATAGAAGGGCGGTTGTTGATTCTATATATGCTGATCTCGATTTCGCAGCATCAAATTGTCCCCAGGCAGATGAATTGCCGGCCAGTACTTCGGCTTCGGGAGCAGTTGGTAAAGAGTATGGTCGCATTACCCGCAGTGCTGCCCTGGCGTTTAAGTCGCGTGTGGCATTGAATGAGGGCAGCTGGCAGAAGTTTCACGGCGCGCCCGAGTTACAGGGCGATAAGGATCCCGCAAAACATTTCACTATAGCCCGGGATGCTGCATTGACGGTAATAAATGAAGGGAAACATGGTTTGTATACCGCCGGCGGAGCGTTGAGTTTTCAAAACCTTTTCCGGTATCCGGGTGAAACCTATGCCAATAATAAAGAAAATATACTGGCACGGTTGTACGGAAAAGATATTGCCAACAATGTATCGAATAACGGGGGCTACATGCGGCCTTATTTAACAGACGGCCGTAATGCGGCTACGCGGGCATTTGTGTTAACCGCGCTTTATTCCGACGGGCTCCCAGCAGGGAAATCGTCGTTAGATTCCAATGGAAAAGAAACAGGGTTATTGACCGATTATCAAAACAGGGATCCCCGATTGGTGCAAACGTTATTTAAGGTAGGAGATCCCTATGCGTCGATAGCAGGTGGCAATCCTTTATACCGTAATACTTATTACTACCACCAGCAAAAATACTGGACCGGGCAGGCCGACTTTTTGGCGAGTCCCAACCTGTTTCTGGATTTCATCGCAATTCGTTACGCGGAAGTACTGCTGAACTATGCTGAGGCCGTTTACGAACTAAACGATAATATCTCAGACGCAGATCTAAATAAAACAATCAACCTGCTCCGGCAAAGGGCCACGAATAACGATAATTCAAAGTTGCCTTTATTAACCAACGCGTTTGTTACTGCAAACGGGCTCAATATGCGTGATGAAATCCGGAGAGAACGTTCAGTGGAACTGGCTTATGAAGGATTCCGTTATTGGGACCTGATAAGATGGAAAACTGCAGAAACAGAGTTGGTAAAGCCTCTTCTTGAACGTAAATATTTTGAAGGTCTGGATTATGGGGGTAGTACCAAACCAACCATGCTGAACGGATATGTACTGATGCAGGCATCTGATAAAAGGAAGTTTAATCCTCAGCGGGACTATTTATGGCCATTGCCGTCTAACCAGATCGGACTCAGTAATAATACCCTTACTCAGAATCCAAACTGGTAATGGATGATTGGTAGATACGGATGCAAAGACAATGTTGTTTTGCAAACAGCGCAGAGCTGTAGCAATCTTTGCGTCCGTATTGTTATAGTGAACGTCCTGGCGATAGACTATTTCCTTCTGCCGGTATTTTAATGATTAACCATAAAAACATGTATCAAAAGAAAAAAATTGCAGTTGTCTTCTGCTTGTTTCTGATTTTACTTTCTTGTGCTCACGGAAAACAAATGCAATCCGCATCGAAGGATACTCCCGATCGTTTTGTAGAAGACAATATGACGTATGCCAGACAGATGCTTGGTATGCAATTAAAAGTTGCAGATCTTCAATTCGCTGCTCCCAAAGGGGCCTATCCCCGTACTACGGATAAAAACGGAAAGTTGGTGACGACCTCCATGTACGACTGGACACCCGGGTTCTTCCCTGGTAATCTTTGGTATGCTTACGAGTATTCAAAAGATGAAACGCTGAAAAAGGAAGCACTCCGGTGGACGGAAAAAATGGAACCTCTGAAAACCTTTACGGAGCATCATGACCTGGGATTTATGATGTATTGCAGCTATGGCAATGCTTACAGGCTTACGCATAACCCCGCATATAAAGAGATCCTGGTACAATCCGCACGCTCGCTGGCCACCCGTTTTGACCCTAGGGTCGGCAGTATCAAATCCTGGAACCGCTTTGTTTCCTGGCACGGGAATAAGACCTATTATTATCCGGTAATCGTGGATAATTTAATGAACCTTGAGTTGTTGTTTTTTGCTTCGGAGGTTTCGGGCGATACTACCTACAGGCATGTGGCTGTAACGCATGCACGAAATGCCATGAAGAACCAGGTACGCCCCGATTACAGCACCTATCATGTGGTTTGCTATGATCCTGCATCGCCGGCTGTAGTGGGGCGGGAAACGGCACAGGGCTATGCCGATAATTCTACCTGGGCGAGGGGACAGGCCTGGGCCATTTACGGGTTCACCATGATTTACCGTTTTACAAAAGACCCGCAATTTCTGAAAACCGCAGCCGGACTCGCTGATTTCTATATCAACCATAAAAACCTGCCGGCGGATAAGATCCCGTACTGGGACTTTAATATTGATCAGCCGGGTTATACACCGGGTATAAAATCCAATGCGCCGAATGTAAAGACACCATACCGCGATGCTTCGGCCGCAGCCATCACCGCATCGGCATTGCTGGAGCTGAGCGGCTATGTAGATGACCGGAAAGCCGGCTCATACAAACAATTTGCCATCGCAACATTGCAGTCGTTAGCCGGTCCGGAATACCGTGCAAAAGCGCATACCAACGGCAACTTTATCCTGAAGCACAGTGTGGGCAGTATTCCGCATAACAATGAAATTGATGTGCCCCTGGTATACGCCGACTATTATTTCCTGGAAGCATTACTGCGGTATCGCAAAATTGCGCACAACGAAAAACTGTTTGAGGAATAAAAGGCAGCATTGATAAAATCAGCATATTTGTCGTATTAATCTTTTTTAGACATGAAGTGTATACAAAATAAAACCGGGCTATTAGGGGCCATGTTGTTGCTGGTGGCTGTTACGGCAAGCAGCCAGCCAAAACGTAATCCGAAGCTAGGATTGGTAAATCCTGGTGCGACCAGCGGCGCCCGGGACCGCGCTCAATGGGTAAGGAATATTTACAAAATTGCGTATCCTGTGGTACATAATCTTGCAGAAGGCACATTAAAAAAGAACCTTCCGCTGGAGCAGGGTCCTTCTTATAACCTGGTAGTAAAGGATGTAACGTATCTTGAGGCCGTGGGCCGCACGGTTGCTGGGATCGCGCCCTGGCTGGAGCTTCCGGATGACCAGACCGAAGAAGGCCTGTTGCGTGCAAAAATGCGCAAGGAGCTGCTGCAGGGACTGAAAAATGCAGTTGATCCCGGTAACCCGGATTGCCTGAACTTTAAAAAGCAGAGTCAGCCCATCGTAGACGCAGCGTATTTATCGCATGCCTTCCTGAGAGCTCCCAGGGCCCTGTGGCAGCCACTGGATACGGTAACCAAACAACGCTATATCGATGCTTTTAAATCGTTGCGCAACCGCAGCGGTGCCTACAACAACTGGTTGGTATTTGCTGCACTTACCGAAGGCTTTTTGCGGTACATCGGGGAAGACTATGATCCGGTGCGCATCGATTATGCCTTAAATAAAATGAAGGACTGGTACACCGGCGATAGCTGGTACAAGGATGGCGACCTGTTTAGCATGGACTATTATAATTCATATGTAATTCATCCCATGCTGACCGATCTGATCCGGACACTGCTGGAAAAACGCCCAGGGAAAGTGCACGTAACGGCAGGAGACTATGAAACGGCCCTGCGCCGGATGGTACGGCACGCCGAATTCCTGGAGCGCATCATAGCACCGGACGGAACCTACCCGGCTTTTGGAAGGTCGGTTACCTACCGCACCGCGGCGTTCCAGGTATTGGGCCAGGTGGCGCTGATGGAAAAATTGCCCGGGCATATTCAGCCGGCGCAGGTGCGTTGTGCGCTCACCAAGGTATTTTCCAATATGTTTGACGGCAACCAGAATTTTGATGCCAACGGATGGCTGGTACTGGGTTTTAACGGGCATCAACCGATGATGGCCGATGTATATACCTCTACCGGCAGCTTATATATGGCCACGCTGGGATTTTTGCCGCTGGGGCTGCCGGCCGATCATAAATTCTGGACCGATCCGCCCGCTGACTGGACCAGCAAAAAGGCATGGAGCGGACAGCCGGTGAAGAAGGATTATAAGGTGGAGTATTAGGGGGATTTGAAAATTTGAATCCTGGTAGCTATTGAGTGGAGATGTAAGAATGAGGGAAGGGGGCGGTCGTTACTGCCCTTGGGGAATTTAAAATATCCAATAAAGAATATTTAATATAAAGGATGGAGAACTTGATTTGAAAATTTGAAAATGTGAAAATGAAGATCCCGTTCCTGCTCTACGGCCCTTCCTCCGGTCGGTATCTGAAGATAATTAGGAAAAGGCGAATAAAAAGCAGGGAGAAGTTAATTCCGTCAAGCATAAAAACGTACACGATCTAACATCCAGCGTCTAATATCTAACGTCTTACATGAAGCCTAAAAGCGGATCCAACCTGCCGTGGCAGGCACGCCTGGAACTTTAAACAGTCAATAGTGAATAGATCATCGAGTGTAGAAAGGTCCAATTTTGAACGTTAACCTTTTAAAAGTACACCTAGCATAAAACAGGAAAAATCTGCTAGTTGGACTTCAATTTCACGACAGGAGTTATTTTATCGCTGCGGCCCTGTAAGGGCTTTATATGGGTAATACAGAATAGGAGCGGAATAAAGCCCCGTAGTGGGCGACCTGTTTCCCCGTAACCCGCAGGCAATCGGGAATAGTGGGTAGAAAGAAGTGAAGTACATCAAGGATAAAAACGTACACGATCTAACATCCGGCGTCTAATATCTAACGTCTTACACGAAGTCTAAAAACGAATCCAACTTCAAACTTTAAACAGTCAATAGTGAATAGATCATTGAGTGTAGAAGATGCAGTCTGGAACTTTCCCCCTTCCGGAATGTAAAACAACCAATAAGAAATATCAAAGGTAAAAGTGATGATACCGGTGCGGCAGATAACTTAAAAAAGAAATAATGCCCGTTCTTGTTTGAGAATGCGTTATTTTTAAGTACCCTTTTTTAAACAAAAACCTGCGCCATGAAGTCCTTTCTGTTTTTACTGCTCACAACTTTTTCATTTTATGCCTGTAAAAAGGCCTCCATTCCATCACTTCCAACAGACGCATCCGCTGCATCCGGCTTCAGCCTTGCTGCAGCATCGCTGCCTGGTACGCTAACCGATAGCGGCATCTACCGTATCCGTGCCCTGGCATCTCAACCCGCCGGACCGGTGGTGGAAGTAACCGGTAATACAACGGCCGAGGGGGCACAGATACAGCAATGGTCCTGGTTCCCGAACAACGGACAAAAATGGAAACTGGTAAAAGTCGATACCGTCTACTGGAAACTGGTAAATCTTACCAGTGCCAAGTGTCTTGAAGCGCCTTCCGCCAGTGAGTGGGCGATATTACAACAGGGGACAGACGATGGAGCAGATCTTCAGCGATGGAGGATTGACCATACCGGGGATAATTTTTATACCCTCACCAATAAGGCCACCGGCATGAAAGCCGTACTGGGCACGAATGATAGCGTGCCGGGGCGCAAGATCCGGCAAACAGCCAGCGTAACGGGCACTGCAGACCGTTTTGAGTTTCATAACCTGTATTTTAAAAATCCGGTTATCAACGGCGGGCGCCCGGATCCCTATGTGGCAGCGCGTAACGGCTACTATTATTTTTTAAGTACCAAGGGAAACCGAATCACCATTATTAAGACTCCGGATATGTCTTTATTAAATGCTATGCCGGAGATTACCGTTTGGACGCCGCCTGCCGGAACGGCTTATTCCTCTCATATATGGGCGCCGGAACTGCATTTCCTGGATGGCAAGTGGTATATCTATTTTGCTGCAGACAATGGTACAGACGATAACCACCGCATGTTTGTGCTTGAAAATGCCAATGCAGATCCCACCACCGGCACCTGGGTGGTAAAAGGAAAGATCACGGATGCTTCGGACCAATGGGCCATCGATGGTACGGTGCTGACCATTGGCAGCTCAAGATGGTTTGTGTGGTCTGGCTGGGAGAGCCTGGCCACAAAATACAAACAGTATATTTATATCGCCAGCATGTCTAACCCCTGGACCATTACCGGCGCCAGGGTTAAAATATCTTCGCCCACTAATAACTGGGAGAAATACGAGGGCGATGGATCGCTGGGACTGGGTGTAAACGAAGGCCCCATTATTTTAAGAAAAGACGCCTCCAGTCCGGTTTGCCTTATTTTTTCTGCCAGCAGATATAATAGCGATAATTATTGCCTGGCACAAATTCAGTTAACGCCGGGTGCAGACCCGAAACTGGCCGCCAGCTGGACCAATAAAAAGCAGGTATTTGTTAAGAGTACGACCAATTCCGTTTACGGGCCCGGTCATAATGGGTTTTTTACCAGCAGTTATACAGACCCTAATAATATTGTTCACACCGATAACTGGCTTGTTTACCATGCCCGGAGCACGGCCAATACGCCCGGCGGTACCCGTACCACCCGTATGCAATCGTTTAACTGGAATGCAGACGGCACGCCTGACTTTGGCGTTCCGGTAAAAACAGGAACAGACCTTCCTGTTCCCATTGGGGAATAGGAAGGTCTGTTGCATTGTTGCCAGGAGTATTGTATGTTCCGGTCGGGCATCCGGTATCAGTAGTCATCACCTCTGCGCTCAGGCACTCAATGCTTTTTTAGCGTAGGCCAGGCATTTTTTTACCTCCTGCACCGCATCCGATCCTTCGGGGATCTTATACTCCAGTTCAATGGTAACGGGAATTGGATACTTGCTGGTTTTAAGCAGCGACAAAATTTCTTTAATAGGAGTATCTCCTTCGCCCCAGGGCAGGTTGGCTCCGCCATTGGCTGCTGCCTGCCGGTCTTTCAAATGCATGGAAGTAATCCGGTTGTGCCGTTTTTTGATCAATGCCAGCAGGGATTCCGTGCTATGCCCCTTTGCCGCAATATAATGGCCGCAGTCCAGGTTCATGGAATTGTAGGGTGATTGTGCCAGCGCTGTATCCCATAGGGTATCGGTTGCCTGTGTATGGGCATGGTATCCGATATATACTTTATGTTTGGCTCCTAATTTGCCCAGGCGTTCCGTTTGCTGCGGATCTTTCGGCAGTTCTACCGTAACCGACCTTGCTCCCAGTGCTTTTGCGGCCCGGAGGGCATATTCAATTTCTGCATCCGTGTTTTGAGCACCCAGGGCATTCGGCTTGTAGGCATAGATAGATACACCGGCCTTGTTAAACAGCTTTTTCACAGCCTTGAACTTTTCCATGGATACCGTGGCACGCCAGTCTGCTACCTGGTTTTTATCGGCAGGACAGCCGGCATATTGCTCTACGGCATCGCCCATCAGCTCAACGGCACTGATACCGCTATTTACTGTATGTTGTAAAACCTCCTGCAGGCTTCCCGGCATGCTCCGGTAAGAATAAGTGATGACACCGATCTGGACGCCCGAAATTTTTGAACCGGGACCCGTCAACAGGCTTCCGGCTTTTAAAAGGGAAGGGGCCGTTAATAAACCTAGTGAGGCCAAACCACTTTTTCTTAAAAAATAACGGCGCGAAACGGCGCCGGTAGGCTCTTTTGCTGCAAGCATCATATATATGTGTTTAAATAATTGTTAACGGGTTCAAAGGTACAGTGTTCAGCTTTATTTTTCTATATTCGTTTACAAATTCGCCTTCAATGACTCCTGATCCCCTGATGACGGAAACCACTCCCGATAAACGATTACAACGGCTCGTGAATGTTGTGCAGGAATTGTCACTGGCACGCAATCTGGAAACCGTAACCCGTATTGTGCGCACTGCTGCCCGGGAGCTCACTGGTGCAGATGGCGCCACGTTTGTATTAAGGGACAAGGATAAATGTTTTTATGTAGACGAGGATGCCATCAGTCCCCTGTGGAAGGGCAGCCGTTTTCCTATAGAAACCTGTGTTAGCGGCTGGACAATGCTCAACCGCAGATCAGTGATCATCCCGGATATTTACAAAGATGACCGTATTCCCGCCGAAGCCTACCGGCCCACCTTTGTAAAAAGCCTGGTGATGGTGCCGATCCGTACAATGAACCCGATCGGGGCAATCGGTAATTACTGGGCAAGATACCATCACGCCACAGAAGATGAAGCCCAGATTTTACAGTCGCTGGCAGATATCACGGCGGTAACACTGGAAAATGTTCAGATCTACAGCGAGCTGGAGGAGCGGGTAAAGCATCGGACGGCTGAACTGGAAATAGCAAACAAACAGCTGGAAGCGTTTTCCTATTCGGTATCTCATGACCTGAGAAGCCCTTTGGCGGGCATACAGGGATTGGTGCAGGTACTGCAGGAGGAATACGGCGTTTTGCTGGATAAGGATGGTAAAGAGCTAACGGATCTGATCGAACAAAGCGTTAAAAATATGGCGCATCTGATCGACAACCTGCTGGTGTTTTTTACCACTTCAAAAAAAGAACTGCGCAGTGTGGAGGTTTTGATGAAGGAAATGGCTATTGAATATTTCAACCTGCTGAGAAAACAGGAACCACCGGAACGGTCTTTTGAATTTTCGATCAGCAACCTGCCCCATGCTTATGTGGATGTGGCCCTAATCAAGCAGGTATGGCTGAACCTTTTGGGAAATGCTATAAAATACAGTCGCAAAAAAGCCAAAACGGTCATTGAGGTGGGATTCCTGGAAACACCGGCGGATATCGTCTATTTTGTAAAAGATAAGGGCAGCGGTTTTGAGATGGCGCAATACGATAAGCTGTTCAGCGCTTTCCAGCGATTGCACAGCGACCAGGAGTTTGAAGGCAACGGCATCGGGCTGTCGCTGGTTGAACGGATCATTGCCCGCTACAAAGGCCGCGTATGGGCAGAAGGTGTGCCGGAAGAAGGGGCTGCGTTTTATTTTTCGTTGCCCAGAACACTGGTTTAATGATTTCCTGGCGCAAACGAAGCAGCTCCTGCCAGTCGTTCCGGGATCAGGCCTTACGCTGATCCGTCCTGTCATAAGGCAGATGTTTCCATCTTTAAACGCCCGGCACGGACGGTGAAACAGCCGGTAAAAGCACCGCTACCGTCCGGTCCGGGCGTTTCATGGAACCTATGAAAACAATCTGTATCCGGAATCATTCAATAACGTATATTTATCTACTGATAATAAAAGCAATACATGAAACAACTATTCCTCTTGCTTGTGGCGCTGCCGGCAGCTGTATTTGCACAAAAAGGAAAACCGGTAGTGGTAAAGGGGCAGTTCCATATGGCGGAACAGCCCAACATGATTTACCTGGTGCATTATGAGACCCGGAAAATGATCACAGACAGTACGGAGCCTGTAAACGGGAGTTTTCAATTCACAGTTCCCGTACAGGAGCCTTCACTAAGCTATTTAAGAGCCCGGTTTGCGCGCCGGGACGAGGAAAAAGGGAAGTACCGGTACGAGTTGCTGCCACTGTTTTTACAACCGGGGGTCACTACGGTAACCGTCCGCGATTCCCTGAAGCTGGCCACCGTATCGGGTTCTGCGGCCCATAAAGCCTATGAAGGATACATGGCAGCGCAAAAGCCTGATAACGACGCCCTGCAGCGTCTGAGGCGCAGTTATGTCGCCTACCGTGAGGAAAAAAATGAAACGGGGATGAAGCTGGTGGAATCCCAGATGGACAGCGTAGACAACCATCGAAAAGAAAAAGTAGTAGCACCCTACCTGGCCACACACCTGCAATCACCCATTGCCTTACATGTGTTGAGAGATTATGCAGGATATGATATGGATCCTAATAAAATAGAGCCGCTGTTTAAAAAATTGCCGGCATCTTCAAAAGCAGCTCCCTCCGGTTTGCTCATGAAAGAAAAGATTGAAAAAGCCAAAGCCACATCGGTAGGCAATTTTGCGCTCAATTTTACACAGCATGATACCCTGGGACATCCGGTAAGTCTCAGTTCCTTTAAGGGGAAGTATGTATTGCTCGATTTTTGGGCAAGCTGGTGCGGGCCCTGCCGCGCGGAGAATCCCAATGTGGTAAAAGCGTTTCAGCAATACAGGGACAAAAACTTTACAGTGCTGGGCGTATCGCTGGACCGCGCCGATGGAAAAGAAAAATGGCTGGAAGCCATTCATAAGGATGGTTTAACCTGGACGCATGTCAGTGATCTGAAGTTTTGGGACAACGCGGTTGCCAAACAATATGGCATTGAAGCCATTCCTCAAAACCTCCTGATCGATCCTACGGGGAAAATTATTGCAAAAAACATCTCCGGTGAGGAATTGCAGGCAAAACTAAAAGAGTTGTTTAATTAGGCATGAACCCGAAAGGGATCGGAACGGTAAAGATTCATAAAGCAAACAAATGATGAGTGATGCCGATTTAAAGGCCCTGGCCGGACAGCTGCGGCAGCCACACGGAACCATGGGTGCAGAAGTGGCCGACATGATGCATGCAACCAATATTGGTATGACTATTCATGCTATCGACCGGCTTTCCGTTGCAGCAAACGACCTTATCCTGGAACTGGGACACGGGAGTGGCAAACATCTTCCGTACCTGCTGCAGCAAAAAGAAGGATTAACCTATTACGGACTGGAAATCTCCGGTGATATGAACCGGCTGGCCGCGGCAGTCAATAAGACTTTGGCAGAACAGGGAAAGGCCGTTTTTCAATTGTATGATGGTCTGCACCTGCCTTTTGAAGATCTCTATTTTGACCGGATCTTCACCGTGAATACGGTTTACTTCTGGGAGGAACCGGGATTGCTGCTGGCGGAATTGCACCGGGTGCTGAAGCCGGGCGGGCGGTTGAACATTACGTTTGCGCAGGAACATTTTATGCAAATGCTCCCCTTTACAAAATATGGCTTTACCCTTTACGATGATGAAAAAATGGAACAGCTGATCAAAGAAAGCCCGTTCCGGCTGGCGGATACGGCAAGCCAGGCCGAAGAGATAGAAAGTAAAACAGGAGACCGGGTCCGCAGGGCGTTTACAACCGTTTCGTTGGAAAAATAACGGCCTCCGGCATTCAGAAAAGGAGCGCGGCACAGGGGCATGCGCTCCTTTTTGTGCACTAAATATTTCCGGCCCATCGCTGAAATTGGCGACCCCTGAAATTTGGGAACCGGCCTGTAAACAGGTTACCTTCGCTACAGACGTCTGCAAGCAAATTAATTATCAACCAAAACGCTGACAGGCAGCTGCCGGCGCAATTCTGAACGACCAACCAAAACGTATACGTTCATTTCGGCCAAATCATTTTTATCTCAAAAACAATTTACAATGAAAAAATTAAGCATTCTTTTCACTGCAGTCATTGCTGCAGCGGTACTATCTATCGGCTGGACATCAGTTGTCAAAACTGCTGCTAACGACGGAGCCTCCAGTACTTCCGTGCCTTTTAATATGAATGTGTTTATTCCCTGCGCAGGTGAATGGGTAGCGCTGTCCGGCGATCTGCACCTCCTGAGCAATGTAACCATTAACGATAACAATGCTGTGGTAAAGGTGCACGCCCAGCCACAAGGTGTTACAGGGGAGGGCTCGGTAACCGGCGATAAATACAATGCCACCGGGGTTACGCAAAGCACCACAAAGACCTCGTTTGTAAACGGTAGTTCCAATTTCACTTTCGTGAATAATTTCCGGATCATCGGCCAGGGATCGGGCAATAATTATTTGGTACATATGCTCGTTCATGTAACGGTGAATGCAAACGGAGATGTAACCGCCACTGTTGGTGAAACAACCATCGACTGTAAGTAGTTGGCAAAGGACTTCCTGTTCTTAATTCTCAGAAGTCACTTAAATTGGTGACCCCTGAAATTTGGAAACCGGTTGATGAAAAGGCTACCTTCGTTATGGATATCCGAGATTCATTCATTTAAACTCAAACACCGGCAGATAGCTGTTGGTGCATTCACTAAAGTACAACCAAAACGTATACGTCAGTTCCGTACATCCTTCTTTTCACAATTCAAAAAAAATTACAATGAAAAAAGTAAGCATTCTTTTTGCTGCAGTTATTGCCATTGCTGTAGCAACCATCAGCTGGAAAGCAGCTGATAATGCAGCAGTTCGCATTACAGATTTTGGATGCGGATTTTCCGATGGCAACGGCAATCCATTTTTTACGGATAACAGTTCTATAGTTATCACAAGCAGCGGCAATGGCAATTTCAAATGCCAGGCTTCCGGCGTGCCCAATTCAACAGGTAAGGCCGTTAAGTATGGCGGTGACATTACCGGCGGCTGGTGCTTTACACAAGCCGGTATCACCGACGACTGGCAGGAAGTAATCAGCGCTGATGGCAATGCCACCCTGATCTGCAAAGTACATCCGCAATAAGAAAACTGCCGTAACTATGAGACAAGGCACCGCATCACAAACTGTGGTGCCTTATTTTTTGTTTACCCAACCGATGCGTATGAAAAAAATGCTGCCAAAAACTGCGGTCGTTGTTCTGATTTTATTAGGCGTCATTATTTGCCGCTACCTGTTCTACAAACATCTGAACCTGGCCGGGCCGGATGTTTGCTCGGCCGTCTTTGGTAATAGCTGTAATGCAGCACTCTCGGGCTCCTTCGCGGAGGTGTTGGGCCTTCCGCTTGGAGGCTGGGGCCTGCTGTATTATTTTATCCTCGGTGTGTTTTTCCTTGTTCCGTGGGTTTTTGGAAAAGAATTTTTAACCGGAAGCCGCTTTTTTATTTTTGTATTAAGTCTTTGCAGTGTCCTTGCGGGCCTGTTCTATACCGGGTTAATGCTTTGGCGCCCGGCTCTTTTTTGTCCGCTATGTACCCTCGTCCATGGCATCAATTTTCTGTTATTCTTCCTGCTGATAAAAGTAAACGGATATGGGTTTTCCCGGTTTTTTAACAGCCTGCGCATACGTCGCGCCGCATCTGTCTTTATTTTAGCCGGATTCTGGAAGCCCTTCGGGTTCCTCATCGCCGGATTCTTTATGGTGTCTGCCTTCTTCGGGTTAAAGGCGCTGGCGCTTTCCACGGCGGCGGCGCAAAAAGTCGATTTTAAAAAAGTATTTGCAGATTACGACAGCCAGCCGGTGAGGGAAATCCCCGTTGCTAAGGAAGACGCCGTCGCCGGTAATTCCTCGGGTCCGATGAAACTGGTGATCTTTACCGATTTTTATTGTCCGGCCTGCCGTATGTTTTCGGCCGAAACCGACTCGATCGTGAAAAAATTCGGTAGGGCGTGTTTTATTGTATTTAAACAGTTCCCGTTAAGCACGGAATGTAATGCGACCATAAACAAAAATATCCACGCCGGTGCCTGCGACGCTGCCCGGGCCGCCCTCGCCGCCGCACAGCAGGGTAAGTATATGGAATTCCACGATCTGCTGTTCAACAGTACCGGAAAAACCGACCTGGTGGCTGCAGCACGGAAATGCGGCCTTCGGTTACCGGATTTTGAATCGTTCCGGAACGGCCCGCTGGCTTCCGCCGTTCTCCAGGCCGGTATCCGCCAGGGAGCCTTATTGGGCATCGATGGAACGCCCGCAGTTTTCCTCAATGGCAGGCAGATTAAGGACACGCGGCCGGGCGTAGTGCAGTCGGTACTGATCAGGGAATTGCAATCCGGTCGGAACACATCCCGCAGGTAGGGTTTAGGCACCCCGCGAAAGAGCATCCGGATGATTCAATATTTAGCCTTATTTTATTTTGTACATAAAATTTATAATAAATTAATTTTCAATAATTATATTTTATTTTATCCAATTTAATATTAAATAAATCGTGCCGCATGCTATTGCTTTGATAACGGAAATCATGCTCCTGTAACTGAATACACCCGGCATAGGTTGCAGGCCGGCCGTATACCTGAATGTTCTGCGGGAAAATCTCGGCAGATTATCTTATTTTGCAGGCTTCCCATTATAAAGAGGTGGTTTTGTAGGGATATGACAAGCGAGCAAATTGCGTTTTTAATCAATGCTTCACCGGCACTGCAAATGTTACGGCTGCGTAATGCGGGCTGGGTGTTACCATTTTTATATACCGTTTTTAAAGAAAACCGGAGGATGGTGGTCCGCGAAGACCAGCTGGTGCCCCTGCTGGCGGAAACCCTGGGCGCCCATGCAGATGGAACGGAAGACTGGGAGGAAGCCCGGATCGATTTTGGGGAAGATGAAGAAAGCCGCAGCCGTAAATATTTGTTGAACTGGGTACAAAAAAGGATCCTGCAGGATTTTCCGGATACCGAAGGAAACACCAATTACCAGCTGAGCGCGCATACGGAAAAGGTATTTCAATGGATGCAGAACCTGCAGCTGGGGCAGCACCATGTGGGTACGGAAAGCCGCTTTAAAATGCTGTTTTCATCCCTTCGTGATATGGTAGAAAATACAGAAGACGACCGGGAGCGGAAACTGCAGATCCTCAAAGACCGGAAAGCAGAGATCGATAAAGAGATTAAAGCACTGGAACTGGGCGTGGCCCCCCAGCGGTACAACAATGCGCAGGTACAGGAGCGGCTCGATCTGTTCATCAAGCTTTGCTATGAACTGATCGGTGATTTCCGCGAAGTGGAAGATAATTTTAAACAGATCCACCGCAGCATCGTGGAGCAACATACCCGCGCCGAACAAAACAAAGGTGCTATTGTGGGCTTTGCGTTTGAATCGTACGATGCGCTGCGCAGCAGTAACCAGGGAAAAAGCTTTTATGCCTTCTGGGATTTTCTTATTTCGCGCAGCGGCCAGGAAGAATGGCGGCAATTGACCGAACAATTGCTTTCGCTGCTCGAAGATCGGCAGCTGGAAGCCGATACCGAATTTCTGCAGAACATCAAATCCTTCCTCCTGGAACAGGGCCGGTCTGTTTATGATGCCAATGACCGGATGGCCGAAAAGCTCAGCCGCATCATTACAGAAAAGGAAATTGCGCGGCACCGGCGGCTGCGTCAACAGATCAGCGGCATCAAGGAACTGATTTTTGATCTGATGGAAGAAGATCCGGTTACGGCCGGCCTGGTGTTGGATGAGGCATCCGATATACGGATGGTGATGGATCGTGCACTGACGCTGGAAGCCAAAAAAACGGCGGGCACGCTAAAACAACCCGCCGCTGCCGTAGAGAAGATCGCTGATATCGACCGGTTCAACCGGCTGCTGAACACCAGCTTTATTGATAAAAAGCAGCTTTGGAAAAAAGTAGAGCGGGTACTGGAGCATAAGCAAACGGCTACGCTGAAAGAAATCATTGAGGCGACCCAACTGGAGCACGGTCTGGCGGAAGTGATCAGTTATTATAGTTTTTTAAAGGAAAAATCAAAAAAGGTACAGGTGGTGGGCAATGCGGTGGAGCTGATCCCGCTGAACAGTAATGCCGACAAGTTTGTAGAAGTGCCTTATTTGTTATTTAGTAAATAGAAGGAATCGGATGGTTGAAAAAATACACGCATTTACCCCCGTATTTATCAAACTGCTAAAAGGACCGGTGGAATATCTTGAGAAAAGCACCTGGGAAAAACTGCTGCAATACAAAGCAGAACTCACTGTTTTTTTACAGCGGCTGGGGCTTACACTGGTGCTGGATGAACAGGATGGATACGCTTATATCAGACATACCATTTCGGAAGAAGATGCCACCAGCGTAAGCTGGGTACAACGCCGGGCGCTGGCCTATGATGAAAGCGTGATGCTGGTATTGCTGCGCGATATGATGGCGGAGTTTGAAGTGGGAGAGGCCACCCAGCGTGAACTGATCAAAAAGCGGCGGGAGATAAAAGAATATGCCGAATTGTTTTTTAAGGAAAACGCCAGCCGGGTAAAGATGCTGAAGGACATTGACCGGTTGATTGAGCGGGCAGTGGAAAACGGCTTCCTGGAACGTTCCGGCACACATGAAGTACCCGATGAACAGAAGTTCCGGATCAAAAAACTGATCAAGGCCCGGGTAGATAGTGAGGTTTTAGAAGATTTTAAACAGCAATTAACAGCACATGCAGCTAAGCGTATTCAGCACGGATAATGAAAAAAGCGGCTTTCGCCTGCAATATATGGAGGTTTTTAACTGGGGAACCTTTGACGAACAGATCCATACCATCATCCCAGGCGGCGAAACCAGCTTACTGACCGGATCCAACGGGAGCGGGAAAACCACCTTTGTGGACGCCCTGTTAACCCTGATCGTTCCGGAAAAGAAATACCGGTTTTATAACCAGAGCAGCGGGAGTGAAAAGAAAGGCGACCGTACAGAGGAAACCTATGTACTGGGCGGTTATGGTACCATTAACAGTGAAAGTGGTGTTACCCGGGCACTCTATCTCCGGGAGAACCGTGAAGAAGCCTACAGCATCCTGCTGGCCAATTTTACCAACGAGGCCATGCAGGAGGTAACCTTATTCCAGGTCCGTTATTTTAACAACGGGGATATGAAACGGGTGTTTGGGGTGGCGCATAAAAGCCTGCATATTGAAGAGGATTTTAAACCCTTCGACCTCGGAAATGCCTGGAAACGCCGGCTGGATCAGCAATACAATAAAGGAAACCGGAAACAGGTGGAATGGTTTGACGCCGCCAGTAAATATGCTTACCGGCTGGTAGACGTGCTGGGCATGCAAAGCATCCAGGCCCTTACCCTGTTTAACCAAACCGTGGGCATTAAAGTACTGGGCAATCTGGACGATTTTATCCGTACCCATATGCTGGAGCCGCGGGATATGGAATCGTTGTTCCAGGAACTCAAAAAGCACCTGGCCACTTTGCTGGATGCCCAGCGCAACATTGAGAAAGCGGAAGAGCAGATCCGGTTATTGCAACCCGTACAGGAACATTATACAGGGTTTAAAAGCTTACAGGTACGGCAGGAGGAAGTACAGAAAGCCCTGCATACTGCCGCCGCATGGAAGGGCTTCACCCAGGATCAGCTGCTGCTACAGGCACTGGAAGAAGCCCGCGCAGGTATTAAGGACCTGGAAGAAAAAACCACCGCAGCAAAAGCCGCGATCGATGCCCTGCATGAAGAAGAACGAACTACCCGCAACCAGATCGATCAGAACCAGGCCGGGCAGCGTCTGAAGCAGCTGGAACAGGAGTTGCAGGCCCTGAAGGGTAAAAGGACGGAAGCCGAAAATAACCTGTCATTATTTACCGATTGGTGCGGCACCCTGCACCTGGAGGATAAAAGCGCTTCGGATGAAGATGCATATAAGCGGGTACTAAAGGAAGCTGTGCAGGCGGCGCAACGCCTTGAAAAAGAAAACCGGCTGAATGAAACCGATGACTTTGATGCCAAAAACCAGCATAAAAAAGCAGCTGAAGCAAAGACCAGACTGGAAGAAGAGCTGAACATCCTGCTGCACAGCAAAAGCAATATTCCTGTTCACCTCGTGCAGCTTCGTAAGCAATTATGCGCGGCGCTGAAACTGGATACAGCGGAACTGCCTTTCGCCGGAGAGTTGATGCAGGTAAAGCCGGAGGAACAGCGCTGGCAGCCGGCGATTGAAAAATTACTACATGGCTTTGCGCTCCGGCTGCTGGTGCCGGATCAGCATTATAAAAAAGTAACCCGCTATATTAACCAGACCAACACCGGCACCCGGCTGGTATACTACCGGGTACTGGATACTTTTCACGCCCTGGCCGAGGATGGAACTGTGTACTACAAACTCGATTTTCACCCCGAACATCCCCTTTCCGGATGGGTACAGCAGCAGGTGGTGCAGCAGTTTTCTTTTACCTGCCTGGAAGATGAAAAGCCGATGGAACGTTACGATAAGGCCATTACCATTAACGGTCTCATCAAGAACCGCGACCGGCATGAAAAAGATGACCGGCCGGGCAGCATTGATCCCGGACGTTATGTGATGGGCTGGAACAATGAAAGCAAGAAGGAGGCGCTGATCCGGGAACGGAACCGGCTGGCAGATGAACTTTCCAATACTGTGGAGATCATTGAACGGTGCCGTAACCGGGCGGCCCGTTTGCAAAAGCAGTTTTATGCGCTGAACCGCTTACAGGAGCATGGTGGTTTTGCATTGCTGGATGTAGCCGGCATACAGCGCAATATTCATAAAACAGAAGAGCAGATCAGGGCACTGAGTAAAAGCAATAACCAGTTACAGGAGTTAACAGATCAGCTGGAAGCGCTTGTACAGCAGCGGCAGGAAGCCGAGAAAAAATGGGAACGGGCCGCGCAGGAGAAAACGACCCTGCAAAACCGTGCACTGGCCATGGAGCAGCAGCGTGAGCAGCTCCAGCTGCTGTTGCAGCATATAACGGAAACGGATAAGGAAGCGTTGCTTCAATTTCAACAGCAGCATGCCCTGATGCTGGCCGCCGTAACGCTGGAAAACATAGAAGCCGTATATGCGCAGTTTAAAACAAAGCTGGAGCACGAAGCCCAGGAAGTGCAACGTTTGCTCCACAAGGAAGAAACACACCTGAACCGCAGTATCAGCCAGATCAAAAATCCTTCCCCGGCGTTGCTGCAGCGCTTTCCCGACTGGTACAGCGATGTGCAGTTCCTGCCGGAGGAGGCCGAACATGCGGAAGAATTTAAGGAATGGCTGGATAAACTCAGCAGTGAGAATCTTCCCAAATACCGCCGGGATTTTGAAAGTTTTGTCAACGACACTATTACCTATAAAATCGGGGGGCTGAATGAAGAAATGGAGAAATGGGAACGGGAGATTAATAACAGTGTCAACAAGCTCAACCAGTCGCTGGGAGGGATCAATTTTAACAAACTCCCGGATACCTATATCCAACTGGGAAAACGGAAGGTGCAGGATGCCACGGTAAATGCCTTCCGCAGTGCGCTGCTGGATGCCTTACCCCAGGCCGCTAACTGGCAGCAAAGCAGCTTTGAGGATAAGGCATTGCATTTCCGTCAGAAAGTACAACCGCTCATCGATAGCCTGGATGAAAGCGAAACCTACCGTGCGCGGGTAATGGATGTACGGAACTGGTTTGAGTTTTGGGCAGATGAAAAATACCGGAATACCGGAGAGCTTAAGAAAACCTACCGCCAGATGGGACAACTATCCGGGGGAGAAAAGGCGCAGCTTACCTATACCATTCTCTGTAGTGCCATTGCCTACCAGTTTGGTATTACCCGTGAAGGAAAGAACAGCCGTAGTTTGCGGTTTATTGCCGTGGACGAAAGTTTCAGCAACCAGGATGAGGATAAAGCCACCTACCTGATGGAGCTGTGCAAACAATTGCATTTACAATTACTGGTGGTAACGCCCAGCGACAAGATTCAGATCGTACAGGATTATATTGCCCATGTACACCTGGCACAGCGGGTGAACAACCGGCATAGTATCATGTATAATATGACCATTAAGGAACTGCAAAAGCAGATGAAGAAGGCTTCCTGATTGTTCCCCGCGGCGTCTCCCCCAGAGGACACTGCGGATGAGTATCGGCATGTTCCACGTCCCCTTTCAGGAGACATGGAACGAAAGATGATCCCGTTCCCCGCGGCGTCTCCCGCAGTGGACACTGCGGATGAGTATTGGGGCTTTCCAGTCCCTTTCAGGAGACATGGAAAGGAAAGTGGTCATCCGGTCCGTTCCCCGCGGCGTCTCCCGCAGAGGACGCTGCGGACGGGTATCATATGGAAAAATCGTTAATTTCGCTTATGCCTGTGAAACACACCATAACAGCAACCGAAGGCGTATATTTTATAACGTTTACCTGTTATCGATGGATGCGATTGATCGCTATTGCGGATGCATACGATATGATTTACAAATGGTTTGATCATTTAAAATGTAAAGGCCACTACATCTGCGGGTATGTGATTATGCCCAATCATGTGCATGCATTAATCGCATTCCGGGAATACCGGTCAATTGATTAATACGATTGTAGGGAATGGGAAACGTTTTATCGCGTATGGTATTATCGACCGTCTGAAAAGAGGCGGGGCAGGCCGACTGTTGGCACAATTATCATCCGCGGTTGGCAAAAGCGGTCAAATAAAACATAAAATGCATGAAGTATGGGAACGTTCGTTCGATTGGAAAGAATGCCGGACAAATGCCTTCATGCTTCAAAAATTGAATTATATACATGATAATCCCTGCAAGGGCAGATGGATGCTTGCACCCGCTCCTGCAGATTATATGCATAGTTCTGCTCAATATTATATTTCCGGAATACAGGGCGTTTATGATATTTGGCATTATTGCAAACTTGCAGATATCGACCTGACACGTCCATTATGATCCCGCTCCCCGCGGCGTCTCCCGCAGAGGACGCTGCGGATGAGTAATAGCACTTTCCACGTCCCTTTCAGGAGACATGGAACGAAAGATGATCCCGTTCCCCGCGGCGTCTCTCGCAGAGGACGCAGCGGATGAGTATTGGCACTTTCCACGTCCCTTTCAGGAGACATGGAACGAGAAAGATGATCCCGTTCCCCGCGGCGTCTCTCGCAGAGGACGCTGCGGATGAGTATTGGCATGTTCCACGTCTCTTTCAGGAGACATGGAACGAGAAAGATGATCCCGTTCCCCGCGGCGTCTCCCGCAGTGGACACTGCGGATGAGTATTGGCACTTTCCACGTCCCCTTTCAGGAGACATGGAACGAAAGATGATCCCGTTCCCCGCGGCGTCTCTCGCAGAGGACGCTGCGGGTGAGTAATAGCACTTTCCACGTCCCTTCCGGGAGACATGGAACGAAAGATGATTCCGTTCCCCGCAGCGTCTCCCGCAGAGGACGCTGCGGGATGAGTATTGGGGTTTTCCACGTCCCTTTCAGGAGACATGGAACGAAAGGCGGTCATCCGGTGCGGTATTTTAGGGGACTTATCTTAAAATGCTTCTTAAATGCCGTGGAAAAATGATGTGCATAGGCATAGCCCACCACCAATGCAATTTCATCAATGGTGCTCTTTGTGTCCCGCAGCAGCAGGGCGGCATGCTCCATGCGCAAACGGTGAATGTAAGTAAACAGGGTTTCTCCAAAAAGCTGCTTAAATCCTTTCTTCAGCTTGAACTCATTTAGCAGGCTCACCCGGCTGAGCTGGTGCAGACTAAGATCCGAGAGGTAATGGATACCGATATAGGCTTTTAGCTGTTGCAACCGCTCCTGTTCCTCCCAGGGAATGGCTGCGCTGCTGAGCGGCGTGCAGAACTGTTCGATTTCAAGTGCCAGCAATTCCAGCATCCGAGATTGCAGTAACAGGCGGCGCATGGTTCCGGTTTCTGCACAGTTCAGAATACTGTCCAGCAATAGCTGCATTTTGTTTGAAACAGGCCGGGCCTCCGGCGCGCCTGAAAAAGGGCGCTGCGCTTCCAGGTTGCGATGTACCTGTTCACTCCAGCGGTCGTTACAGCCGATCGAAGCAGTAAAAAAGTCCTTGTCAATAATAACATGCAGCAACGACAGTGAATGATTGCCGGCGATGTGATGATGATCACCAGCCTCCGGCGCGTATACCAGGTTGTGCCGGTTTGTCTGCATATCCATTGGATGATTGATCCCCGTAAACCGGGAATACATTTGACCGCCCAGTTGGAAATTGATATTGATGGTATCGCTGCTGGTAGCCCCATGCATTTCCAGGTCCTCTGCTGTGTTCCATTGAATCTGCGATAAATGAATATGCGGAAAAGTGTCTGTATGCAGTTGTAATGCTCCTGCGCGTGGGTGCAGGCTGGTAACTTGTTCCCGTAACGGATTGGGAGCGCCCGGCTCCAGGTTGGAAAGCAGCTCGAAATCAAGAATGTCTGTATTCAATAATTTAAAAGCCATAAATCCGTTTGGCGTAATGATCAATCCGTTTGGCGTACCCTGTAGTTATGGGATGCAGCTGAAATTTGCGCAAAAGTAAATCATTTTATCATGCTTAGAAAAATATTCAAATGGTGCGGTGTGGTACTGGCCGCTGTGCTGGTATTAATATTGGTGGCATACGCCGGTATTTCGCTGAATCTTCGCAACCGGATGCAGGAACGATATGCCTATGCGGTTGCACCTGTTTCGATACCTTCCGACAGCGCCACGCTCCTCAGAGGCGCACACCTGCTGGCGATAAAAGGTTGCTACGAATGTCATGGCACACAGATGGCCGGTAAGATCGTTGCCAACGACGGCATGATTGGCCGGATTACAGCAGCCAATCTTACCAGGGGAAAGGGAGGGCTTCCTGCGGATTATACATCCGAAGACTGGTTCCGGGCACTGCAGCACGGTATTGGGAAGGATGGCCGTCCGCTCGTGCTGATGCCGGCGCAGGAAACAACCCTGATGTCAGAAAGCGATATCGCCGCCATCATTGCATATTGCAACCGGTTGCCGCCTGTTCACAATCAACTGCCATCCACCCGCATTGGCCCTGCTGCACGCATCCTGGCATTTTTTGACAAGATCCCGCTGTTACCTGTTGAAAAAATCGACCATTTAAGAACGCCGGATAAGGTTGCGGATACCCTCGAAGGTATCGGTCAGGGCAAATACCTGGCAGCCTCCTGCTCCGGCTGTCATGGTTCAGATCTGAAAGGCGGTGATGCGCTGCTGCCGGGCATGCTGCCGGCACCGGATTTCAGTTTCAGCGGCAATGCCGGTAAATGGACACCGGAACAATTTATACATACCCTTCGTACGGGTACCACACCCTCCGGGCATTCCATGAAAAATGAAGATATGCCCTGGCAGATGACGGCCCGGTATACGGATAAGGAGCTGGCCTCTTTGTACCAATACTTCCGTTCGCTTAAATAACCGGCTGTGTGGGCGGCGGTAATAATGTAATGACCGCGAATCTGAAGGTGTGCTGGAGTATTCTGATGAATTTGAAATGCAGAGGTATCGAACGGATCTTATGAGGACCAATAAAGCAGGTGCTCAGCACTGCCGCAAGCCCGGTAATTTTCCTTCATAAATTTTATCACCAAACAATCATAAAGAAAAATGAAAATCAAACATGTTCTTTTTACCGCGCTCGTATGTTCTCTGTTTTCCTGTGCTCGTAACGGTGCCGGTATCAGCACTACTTTTGAAGTAGATGCCGCGACCTCCTCTATAGAATGGAAAGGTTCAGCCCCCGATCACTTTCATACCGGTGCTTTTAATGTAACCGGTTCTTTAACAGCCAACCGTCATGGCCAGATAAAGAGCGGAACATTCCGGATCCCGATCGCCAGCATCCGGAATTTTGACCTGGAGGAGCCTTTGAAGGAACAATTGCTGACCCATTTAAAAAGCGCCGACTTTTTTAACCTGCTGGTTTATTCCGAAGCCCGCTTCCGCGTTACCGAAGTACACCCTTACACCCCGGCGGATGCAGGAGCCATCAGCGGTGCCAATACCCTGGTAACCGGTGATTTTACGCTGATCGGGCAAACACACCGGCTTAGTTTCCCGGCAAAGGTTGCTATCACCGGTGACACGGTCCGGACGGAAGCCACATTGGACCTGAACCGGCTGAACTGGGGAATGAACAGTTTCAGCGATCCGGAACAGCCACTTTATATTCTACCCGAAGTAACGATCCATCTGGATATCCGGGCTATAAAAGCAAATGAGTAAGACCTGAGTTTCCGGCAGTTGTCTTAAAAGACTGCCGGAAATGTTACAGCATCACAAATAAAAGATAAAGGCAACAAGTATGCAGCCATTACCAAGAACCATCACCCATCCGCAGGTAGGAGACACGGTGACCTTTTTGAAAACTGCCGCCGAAACGAATGGCACATATACCCTGGTAGAAGTGGTATTGCTGCCTGGTGGGGGCAATGATCTGCATTATCATGTAGATTATATTGAAATATTTGAAGTACTGGAAGGTGTATTGGGCGTGCAATGCGGAAAAGCGGAGCAGTACCTGAACCCCGGAGATACGGTAACCATACCCAAAAAAATGGTCCATCGTTTTTTTAACAAGAGCTCCCGGCACCCCGTTAAATTCAGAGTAACCATTCAGCCGGCGCGGCATTTTGAAGTGATGCTGCGCATTGCTTACGGGTTGGCAGTCGATGGTAAAACCAATAAAAAAGGATTGCCGCATATCTGGCATCTGGCCATCCTGTTTCAAAAAGGCGAAAGTTATCTTCCCGGCCTGCCGCTCCGGATTCAGAAAAGCGTATTTGGCATTCTGGCCCGTATCGCCCGTATAAAAGGTGTGCACCGGGAATTGTATAAATACTATAAATCGGAAGTATAAAGCGCTTGTTTTTCAGACCATCTGCTACAGACAGGTTGGTATTATTCTTGCTGTTAATGATGTGCTAAACTTCTCTGAAGTCAGATCCGTACCCGTTGTGTTGATTCCAGGCGAGGTAGCCGGATCATATTTAAACTAAACATCATTTAAGCAAACATGACAAACACGTTCATTTTGGGGTCCGTAGCATTGGTAATGCTGACGCTGACCACGCAGCAAAGTAACGGCCAGCTAGGCGGCATACTCAACAAAGCCGGAGAAAAAGTGGCTCAAAAAGCCGGTGAAGTGATCGCCAATAGCAGCGTTTCGGCAAAAGGCAGCTCAGGTGCAACCGCAGGAACAGCTGGCAATACAACCGGTAAAAAAAGAGTATCGTTTGATGCCGGGTTTGATTTTAAAGCTGGCAGCACAGTGCTGTATGCCAGCCAGTTCGAGCAATTGAATACCGGCAGCATGCCTGCAACCCTCAAAACCAACGGGAGCGGGCAACTGGTCAAATCGGGTGATATTGCCGGCACCTGGCTGGAAATGCAGACCGGGGCTACTTACAAGCTTAATAACAATACAAAATTACCCAAAGTGTTTACCGTCGAATTTGATCTGTTAACAGCCTGTGATAAAATTCGTGATATCAGCCCGGTAAGTTTTGGTTTTGCCGGAAACAATAGCGTCAGCGGTTTTAACGAAGGCGATATTGCACATACCGAGTTGGAATTCTATAATGAAAACCAGATCACCAGTTTTGCAGGGCCGGCAGATAAATATATCAATACGGAATATGACCTTAAGCCATATGCGAATGATAAGCTGCATGTATCTATTGCAGTAAATAATGAGCAAATGAAAGTATATCTGGGCAAAACCAAGGTGCTGGATGCAAAAATGTTTACCACTGATGCCGTCAAGTACTTTTTTATCAGCGCGCCGATTAAGACCGAGAACGATGCAAAGGTCTATTTCAGTAACCTGGTCATTGCACAATAACCCTTGTTTAAAAAGATTTCCTGCGCCTAAAAGGGGGTGCGATCGATGGCATGGACGGTTAAAATAATCCGTTACAAAAACCAGGAAATCGTCGTTATCTGTTTACAGGTTCAACGGAGTCATTTTCCGATCTGCTCGTCTGTCCTCTTTGCACCGGATGCGCGCCGCGCGTTTTGATCCGGCATTGTGCTCCCGGTTGCGACCGGAGCGAAATATATAATATGCGTCAGTCATCTGGCTGCGACAGCTGTTTTTTGTACACAGAGCCGGATTTTTTTGCATCAGATTGACAATTTTTTAAAGCTGCAGAATACAAATTGTTGAACGGTCTGGAAAGGTGTAAGGTGCTCTGTGGTCAGGCATTTTATTTTTTTGAAAAACCCTTCCAGACGGTTTGTCATTGTGCGGGCGGAATAGCGCTTTACCTCAATACCGCTGCATTGGGTGGGACCTTTTTCGGAAAATGTACCAATCACTAGGATGCCGCCCGGCACAATACCTTGTTGTGCGGCCTGAATATAGTTCGAAACCTCCTGCTCATCCGTAAGGAAATGAAAGGCTGCGCGATCGTGCCAGAAATCGTAGGCCATAGTAGGTTTGAATTGAGCCGCATCAGCAACGATCCATGTAATTTTTGAGGCCCGTTCACCCAGTCGCCGCTGCGCTCTTTCGATGGCGGATGCAGATATATCCAGTACGGTAATGTTCTGGTAGCCGCGGTCGAGCAGATGATCTGCAAAGGTACTGTCTCCTCCACCGATGTCAATAATCTTTGCCGTGTGGTGAACCCGGAGCTGGTCCAGGATGGACAGGGATGTGTGGGGTTTTTCCTGGTACCAGCTAAATGCATACGGAGCCTTCGTCTGGTAAATGGATTCCCAGTGTTGTTTACGATTCATATATGATTTTTATATCGCAATGCCGATAAAACCTGCCTGTCAAAACCCAGACTTACCGACACTGGCCTGATATGTGACTTCAAATTTTCCGGTTGATGCAGAAACAGGGGGCTGTTACCAGGTGTTGCAGAAGCGCGGGGGCACCAATGTGTTCAACACTGCAGCCGGTTAATTTTGCTGAACATGGAGCGTCAGCAATAATGCTTATGATATTGCAATATTACGATTAATAAATGAAATTGCCGTTTTTTGGTCGGGAATGGGCGCTCTTTTTTATCTTTATTCCGTAAAACCGGTTTTAATATTTAACGACCATGCAGCAAAAAAAGCGACATTCAAATACCCGCAGAAGATTTATCAAACATGCCGCCGTATTAGCGGCCTCACCCGCAGCCGTTAGCCGGCTCCCGGAAGCACCCCGGCAACAGGTGATTCATCATGTGTTCTTTTGGTTAAAGAATCCCGGGGCTGAAGCCGACAAAGCAGCGCTGGTGGCCGGGCTCAAAACGCTGAAAGCAATTCCGCAGGTGCGGCAATTGCTTATTGGCATGCCAGCATCAACCGTAAAGCGGGAGGTGGTGGACAACAGTTTCCAGGTTTCAGAGCTTATGTATTTTAACAGCATTAAAGACCAGGATGATTACCAGGTACATCCCCTGCATAAAGCCTTTGTAGAAAAATGCAGTCATCTGTGGGAGCGGGTAGTGGTGTATGATATGGTCACAGACGGTGGGGTATAGGTATATTGCCACGAAGGCCGGATAACACAAAGACAAGGCTTGACCTTAGTGTCTCTTTGTGCTGTTGAACCTTTGTGGTGACCGGCGGCCGCGCTGCGCTGTTGCCCTTCTGCGCCGTTGCTTGAAAGACGTCTGCAGGTGTGTATAGATATTAATTGCTGACGTTGATGGCAGCGATCTTATGAATATGCAGCCATTCGCGGAATTCTTCCGGGCGTTCCGGCGAGAAATGAATGATTTCTCCCGATTTAAGGAGGATCGTAAAAAAGCCCGCAGACTCCACAAATTTGTTCAGCTGCGCGTGGCCGTATTCAAATTCTGGAAATAAAGCAGCAATGTTCATATTTAATGACTGTTTATGTAAGCGTCTTCATACCGGTTGTACGAATTACTCCATATAAAAGTATCAAAATATCCTGCACAAAAAACAGTTTGGAGCCGCCGGAAAATATCCTGGGGACAAAAGGTGGAAATCTTCTGGTTGTAAAAAGAAAACCGCCGTCTGGCTGAACAAACCGCGAAAAATTGTTGCTTGGGTTCAGCAGTAAATAAGCTTGCTGCAATTACAAGGGCTGCGGCCTCAAAGGCCCTGGCGGCCAATTAACCTGCAACATATTATCTGTGCATCTGTAGCGATAAAAATATTGTATCGGCATTGGGTCAGCAGTTCTTATGTATGAATCAGTTTCCGGTATTCGTTCGGCTGGATATGTTTCATTTTTTTAAACAGCCGGTTAAAATGGGTAATGTTATTAAACCCGCTTTCGTAGCAGATCTCTTTAATACTTTTCTGGCCTTCAGATAATAGTTTACAGGCATGACCGATCCGCAGTTCTGCAATAAACTGAGTATAGCTTTTCCGGGTACAGGATTTAAAATACCGGCAAAAAGAATTCACCGTAAGATTGGTAATGGCAGCAACCTCTTTAATATAAATCGTAGACTTGAAATGTTGAAGGGTATAGTTATAGATCTTGTTGATACGCTCCGATTGGGTAAAAGGGTTGTTGCTTTGATAGGCGGAGGAAATGGTGCCGGTTTTTTTACATTCCGAAAGGCAGATCAGCAGTTCCAGGAGCAGCACAATTCGTTTCGTATCCGTGGCTGCAATCAGTTCGGTAAGGATCCCTTTGGCTGCTTCAGCCTTTGCGCCGCGGAGTACCAGTCCTTTTTTACTCTTATCCAGAAGCGCTGCGATCTTTTGATTCTCCGGTATGTCCAGGAAATCCTTACCCCAGAAATCCTCACGGAACTGCGTCAGTTCAATATAAGATTTCGCCGGAACCTCCGATGTGTACAGGCTGTCAAACTTCCAGTAATGCGGAAGATAGCTGCCGATAAAAACCAGGTCGCCGCTTTTGAAATGATGAATCCCGTCTCCGGCAAACAACGTGCCTCCACCCTTTACTATATGAATGAGTTCGAACTCCGGGTGGTAATGCCAGCTGTTGTTCTTATACGATTTACTATCGGATCGCGCACTGAACGAGATCGCCGGACCGGACGTAATTTTAAGAAGAATCGGTTTCATACCTGAAGATATTCCTTTGAGAGCTAAAAATAAACCATTTATGTTAAAATAGTGTAGGCAATGGCACATACAATGCGGCCTTTGCTGTGGATTATTTTATTTCTTTGTTATGAAGAACGGAGTTGCCATGGTATTATCAAATAAAGTGATTGTTGTTACGGGCGGGGCCGGCGGTATCGGTTACGAATGTGTAAAAGCCTATATCAGCGAAGGCGCACAGGTGGCGGTGCTGGATGTGCGGCGGGAAGCCCCTGAACGGTTAAGGGAGGAATCCGGCAAGTCACATCTATATCTGCACTGCGATGTGTCTGACGAGGTACAGGTGAAAAAAGCCATCGCACATATTGAACAACATTACGGAACGATCGATTGCATCCACAATAATGCAGGCATCGCTGCACCGGCCAAACCGCTGCACGAAACCTCGGTTGACGAATGGCAGGCACTGATGCAGGTAAACGTATTCAGTATCTATTTAACCACCCGGTACGCGCTCGCCGCATTACAGCGATCAAAAGGCTGTATCTTAAATACAAGCAGTATGGTAGGAAGCATCGGACAGGCTAGTCATGCAGCATATACGGCCACCAAGGGCGCTGTAGATGCACTTACAAAATCGATGGCGCTGGATTATGCAGTCTATGGAATCCGGGTAAACGCTGTGGCTCCGGCCGGCGTGTGGACGCCGCTGTTGCGGGAATGGGCGGCAGCGCAACCTGATACCACAGGTATTGAAACCTATCTGGATGAGATTCATGCCTTGGGCTATTGCCCCGAAGGTGATGTGATTGCCGATGCCTGCGTATACCTGGTATCCGAAAAAGCACGGTTTATAACAGGCTGTATCCTGCCCGTAGGGGGTGGGGCAGAACTGGGATACCGGCGTTAGAAAAGACATGGCAGCCCGTATAAAAGATGATGGCTGTATAACATGCTAATTTATATTAAACATTGACAGGAACGAGATATGATTCGGAATATAGCGATTAAGGACAGGCGGTTTTCATTATCGGGAGGTGCGGGCAGCGACGCGGTGCACCGTGATCCGGTTTATTCATACGCAGTTACGGAATTGATAGACGATAGCGGGATAAAGGGTACGGGTTTCGCCTTTACCCTTGGAGCGGGAAATGACCTGGTATGTAAGGCCGCTGCATTTTATGCGCAAACATTAAAGGGGTCGGATATTGAAGAAGTGATGGCAAACTTTGGTCATTGGTTCAACCGGTTATCGAACGAGCAGCAGTTCCGGTGGCTGGGTCCGCACAAGGGAATCGTACACCTGGCCCTGGCATCTGTAACCAATGCCTGTTATGATCTCTGGGCGAAAAAAAAAGGGGTACCGCTCTGGAAATTGTTGACAGATCTGAGTCCCGAACAATTGGTAAATACGCTGGACCTGAGCTACCTGGAAGATGAATTGAGCCGTGAAGCGGCCATTATCCTGCTCCGGGAGCAGGAAGTAACAAGGGCCCTGCGCGAGCCTGTTTTAAAAACAGGATATCCCGGATATGACACTTCCGTAGGATGGTTTAATTATGATGACGAACAGATCCGGGAAAACTGCCGTAAGGCGGTCGATAATGGTTTTTCCGCCCTGAAGTTAAAAGTAGGATCGGCCGATGCCGGTCGCGATATCCGGCGCGCCCAGATCGTAAGAGCCACAGCCGGTGATGCCGTAAAAGTGATGCTGGATGCCAACCAGCAATGGACCCTTCCGCAAGCCCTGCAGGTCTGCCGCTCATTGAGTGCTGTAAACCCTTACTGGATTGAAGAACCTACCCATCCGGATGATATTGCGGCGCATCGCGTGCTGGCAGCAGCGATCGCACCGGTGCCGCTGGCAATCGGGGAACATGTACCTAACAGGGTGATCTTTAAAAACTACCTGCAGGCAAAATGCGTGGGCTTTATCCAGGCCGATGCGGTTCGGTTGGGCGGCGTAAGCGAATTCATCACTGTCAGCCTGCTTTGCCGTAAATATGGGATTCCGGTGGTGCCGCATGTAGGAGAT